>CAVXGK010000001.1:0-1791416 GCA_963761305.1 uncultured Gemmatimonadaceae bacterium
GCCGAACTCCCTGATCGAACCGTTCGATCTTGTTCGAATATGAGCGTTTTCGAGACTCCCGGGAGGTACACATGTCCGACGACTCAACGTCCGCGCCGGATCCGGCAGAGGACGTCAACCTGCGGCTGACACGCCGTAGGCTCTTGATCGGCGGCGCCGCCGGCGCCGCCGCCTTGTACGGTGTCGGAAGCGCGAGTGCTCACCGTACCGCGTTCAAAGGGCTCGAGGACCGCGGACGCGGACACGGTCACGCTCGGATCGTACGAGACGGGCCCGGGGATCAAGGCCCTCGCCGCGGTCACGAAGAAGTTCACCGCGAAGACGGGAATCGGCGTCAAGACCAACACGGTCGACCACAACACGTTCCAGAAGCAGATCAACAGCTACCTGCAGGGCAAGCCGGACGACGTCTTCACCTGGTTCGCCGGCTACCGGATGCAGTTCTTCGCCGCGAAGGGCCTGGCCACGCCGATCGACGACGTCTGGAAGGCGCTCGACGCCGCAGATGCCGCCGTCGATGAAGGCCGCCTCGACCGGGGCTCGACGGCCACCAGTACTTCGTCCCGAACAACAACTACCCGTGGGCGGTCTTCTACCGCAAGAGCCTGTGGAAGGAGAAGGGCTACACGGTTCCCAAGACGTGGGACCAGTTCATCGCCCTCGCCAAGAAGATGCAGGCGGACGGCCTGACGCCGATCGCCTTCACCGACAAGGACGGCTGGCCGGCGATGGGCACCTTCGACATCCTCAACATGCGGATCAACGGCTACCAGTTCCACGTCGACCTGATGGCCGGCAAGGAGTCGTGGGACGGCCCGCAGGTGAAGGCGGTCTTCAACACAGTGGGCGGAGCTGCTGCCCGTACTACTCGGCCGGCGCGCTCGGCCTGACGTGGCAGGACGGCGCGACGCAGCTCGAGAACAAGCAGGCCGGCATGTTCCTGCTCGGCGGGTTCGTCGGTCAGCAACTTCAAGACCGCCAACCAGCGCCGACGTCGACTTCTTCCCGTTCCCGGAGATCAACGCGAAGTGGGGGCAGGACTCGATCGACGCCCCGATCGACGGCTACATGCTCTCGAAGAAGCCGAAGAACCTGGCCGGCGCGAAGAAGCTGATCGGCTACTTCGGCACGCGCGCAGGCGATCAACATCTACCTCCCGATCGAACCCGGGCAACCTCGGCGGTCAACAAGCACGCGAACACGGTCGCACTACACGCCCGCTGCAGAAGAAGGAGGCGGCGCTGATCGCGGCGACCAAGCACATCGCGCAGTACATGGACCGCGACACGCGGCCCGACTTCGCCTCCACGGTGATGATCCCGTCGCTCCAGACGTTCCTCAACAACCCGAGCGACATCAACGGGCTCGTGCAAGAGCATCCAGAAGCAGAAGAAGGCGATCTTCGGATCGTGAGGTTGTAGCCATCGGCGCGATGGCGACCGACATCGCAGCGAGCGTCGAGGCCGGACGGCGCGCGCCACAGGAAGCGCGCCGTCCGGCTCTCCGCGCGCCGACCGCGTCGCGCTCGCCGTCATGGTCGGGATCCCGGTCCTCGTCACCGGCGGCCTGGTCTGGTTCCCGACGATCTGCTCGATCCTGCTCTCGTTCACGAACTGGGACGGGATCGGCGGCCTGCGACACGATCCACTGGATCGGGACGACGAACTACCGCCAGATCGCGACGATCTACCCGCCGTTCTGGCCGGCGTTCGAGCACAACCTCGACTGGCTCGCGCGTCCTCGCGTTCGTCGGGACGCCGTTCGGGATGCTGCTCGCCTACCAGCTCGACAAGAAGCTCGCGGGATCGCGGATCTACCAGAGCATCTTCTACCTGCCGGTCGTGATCTCGCTGGCGGTCATCGGCCTCATCTGCGCGAGCTGTATCTCTCGCCGACCGCAGGGCCTGCTCAACAACCTCTTCGAGGATCCGCAGCACGGCAAGCTGATCGACTGGCTCGGCAACCCGCAGCATCAACCTCTGGGCCGTGCTCGTCTTCGCCTGCTGGCGGCACGCGAGCTACATGATGATCATCTACCTCGCCGGCCTGAAGGCGCTCGACCCGTCGCTGCGCGAGGCTGCGGCGATCGACGGCGCCAGCGAGACGCAGGCGTTCTTCACGGTCGTCTTGCCGGCGCTGAAGCCGATCAACATCGTGCTCGTCGTGATCACGGTCATCGAGTCGCTGCGCGCGTTCGACATCGTCTACATCATCAACAACGGCACGCAACGGCCTCGAGCTGCTGTCCGTGCTGATCACCGAACAACATCATCGGCGAGGCCAGCCGGATCGGCTACGGCTCGGCGATCGCGGTCGTGCTGCTCACGATCTCGCTCGTCCCGATCGTCGATCTTCGTCTGGAACAGCTTCCAGCGAGGTGGAAGCGATGACCGAGCGCCGCCGTCGAGGCACCGCTGCCGCCGACGGCAGCCGCAGCGAAGAAGCTCGGCGCCGGTCGCGGATCGTGCTGCACGGCTTCCTGATCCTGGCCGCGCTGCTCTGGATCTCGCCGATCGTCTGGGCGATCTTCACCGCGCTGCGGCCGTACGCCGACACGTCGCAGTCACGGCTATCGTCTCGTGGCCGAAGCAGCTCAACTTCGACAACTTCACGGACCGCCTGGAACCAGGCCGACATGCCGCACTACTTCTGGAACTCGATCATCGTCGCGCTGCCGGCGATCGTCCTGATCCTGCTCTTCTCGTCGGCGATCGCGTTCGTCGATCTCGCGGCTACAGCTTCCGGTTCAACGTGCCGCTGCTGATCTTCTTCCTGGCGGCGAACCTGCTGCCGCAGCAGGTCATCCTCCAGCCGCTCTACCGGCTCTACCTGCGGATCCCGCTGCCGACCTGGCTCTCGGACAGCGGCCTGACCTCTACGACTCGTACCTCGGGCTGATCCTGATCAACGTCGCGTTCCAGACCGGGCTTCTGCACGTTCGTGCTCTCGAACTACATGAAGACGATCCCGAAGTCGCTGACCGAGGCGGCACGCGTCGACGGCGCCGGGGTCGCGCGCCAGTACTTCCAGATCATCCTGCCGCTCTGCAGGCCGGCGCTCGCCGCGCTGGCGACGCTCGAGTTCACGTTCATCTACAACGACTTCCTCTGGGCGCTGATCCTGATCCAGAACGGCAGCAAGCGCCCGATCACGGCGGCGCTGAACAACCTGCAGGGCGAGTTCTTCACCGACAACAACCTGCTCGCGGCGGGAGCGCTGATGACGCGCGATCCCGACGGTGCTCGTCTTCGTCGTGCTCCAGAAGCACTTCGTCAACGGGCTCACGCTGGGGGCGAACAAGGGATGACGCGGATCGCGTTCATCGGCGCCGGCAGCGTCGTCTTCACGAAGAACCTGCTCGGCGACATCCTCGACTTCCCCGCGCTGCGCGAAGTGGAGATCGCGCTGCACGACATCGACGCCGACCGGCTCGAGACCGCCGAGGCGATGGCGCGCTACGTCGCCGCGCGTGCGCGGGGCGAGCCCGACGTATCACGCGCGCACCTCGACCGGCGCGCCGCGCTCGACGGGCTCCGACTTCGTCCTGAACATGGTGCAGATCGGCGGGCCACGAAGCGACGCTGCGCGACTTCGAGATCCCCGCCCGCTACGGCCTGCGCCAGACGATCGCCGACACGCTCGGGATCGGCGGCATCTTCCGCACCCTGCGCACCGCCGAGCACATGCTCGCGCTCGGGCACGAGCTGGCCGAGCTCTGCCCGCGCGAGGCCTGGCTGCTCAACTACACGAACCCGATGGCGGCGCTCTGCGAGCTCGTCTACCAGGGAACGCCGACGACGAACGTCGTCGGGCTCTGCCACTCCGTGCAGTTCACGATCGCGGAGCTGTGCGAGCTCGTCGGCGTGCCTGAAGAGCGAGGTGACGTTCCTCGTCGGCGGGCATCAACCACCAGGCGTTCATCCTTCGCCTCGAGCACGACGGCGAGAGCCTCTACCCGCGGCTCGACGAGCGCATCGCGGCGACGCCGAGCTGCAGCGGCGCGTGCGCGTGGCGCTCTACCGGCGGCTCGGCTTCTACCCGACCGAGTCGAGCGAGCACGCGGCCGAGTACGTGCCGTGGTTCATGACGCCACGACGACGAGATCGAGCGCTACCGGATCCCGGTCGGCGAGTACATCAGCCGCAGCGAGGCGAACCTCGAGGAGTACGCGCGCGTGAAGGCTGCGCTGTCGCGGGGCGAGGCGATCCGCTCGAGCGCTCGAACGAGTACGCCGCGGTCGATCGTCAACTCGATCGTGACCGGCGAGCCGATCGTCGTCTACGGCAACGTCGCCGAACACGGGGCCTGATCCCGGAGCTGCCCGACGGGCGCCTGCGTCGAGGTTCCGTGCCTCGTCGACCGCACCGGCGATCCGGCCGACCCCGGTGCCCGGCTACCCCGCGCAGCTCGCGCGCTGAACCGCACCTACGCGAGCGTCGTCGAGCTGACCGTGCGCGCGGTGCTCGAGGGCCGGCCCGACCACGTCCGCCATGCGGCGATGCTCGATCCGGCGACGGCCGCGGCGCTGACGCTCGACGAGATCGACGCGCTCTGCGACGAGCTGACCCTGCGCCCACGGCGACCTGATTCCGGCCGCGCTGCAGATCGACGAACTCGAGTCCTCAGCAGCGCATCGCCGGCTGACTTCTGGAAGGAGCAACCGGTGAGCGGGATCACGCTCGACGAGGTCACGAAGGTCTATCCGAACGGCGTGCACGGCGGTCGACGCGCTCTCGCTCGAGATCGCCGAGGGCGAGTTCTGCGTCCTCGTCGGCCCGTCCGGCTGCGGCAAGTCGACGCTGCTGCGCATGATCGCCGGCCTCGAGGACGTCACGATCGGCGACGTCTGGATCGGCGGCGTCGACGTGACCGAGATGCCGCCGCAGGAGCGCGACATCGCGATGGTCTTCCAGAACTACGCGCTCTACCCGCACATGACGGTGCGCGAGAACCTCGCCTTCGGGCTCAAGCTGCAGAAGCTGCCGAAGGCGGAGTGGCGCGCGCGGGTCGACGAGGTCGCGAAGACGCTCGGCCTCGACGAGCTGCTCGACCGCAAGCCGTCGGCGCTCTCCGGCGGGCCAGCGGCAGCGCGTCGCGATGGGCCGCGCGATCGTGCGCGAGCCGAAGGCGTTCCTGATGGACGAGCCGCTCTCGAACCTCGACGCGAAGCTGCGCGTCTCGATGCGCGCCGAGCTCGCGAAGCTGCACGAGCGGCTCGGCGTGACGACCGTCTACGTCACGCACGACCAGGTCGAGGCGATGACCCTCGGCCAGCGCGTCGCCGTGCTCCGCGACGGCACGCTGCAGCAGGTGCGACACGCCGCAGAACCTCTTCCACCATCCCGCGAACCTGTTCGTGGCGGCGTTCATCGGCTCACCGTCGATGAACCTCGTCGATGCCGCGCCTCGGCGGCGGCTCGTCAGGTTCGCCGGACTTCAGCTCCTCGCCCTCCCGGAGTCGTCGCCGGGCGCCGGCGTCGACAGGGCGCGTGGTGCTGGGCGTGCGCCCGACCGGACTTCGAGCACGGCGCGACCGCCGAGTCCGAGCTCCCGCGATTCGCGTGAAGCCGGACGTCGTCGAGGACCTCGGCTCGGAGAGCCACGTGATCTTCACGATCGACGCGCCGCGCGTGAGCGGCCGAGGCGGTGCGCGCGGCGACCGAGCACGGCGAGGGACGAGGGCAAGCTCTTCGCCGAGCGACCGGGCGATCTTCACCGCCGTCCTCGACGCCCGGCGGCCGGTTGTCGACGGGGACGGAGGTCGAGCTGGCGATCGACTACAGGCGCCTGCACTTCTTCGACCCGGCGACCGGCCTCGCGCTCGACGGAGCGGGGCGCTCGGTTGTCGCCGCCTGAGCGCCGACCTCCCGGCGGGCCGCGACCTTCCACCGGCTTCAGTCCGAGCGGTTCGATGTCCTCGTGGTCGGGGGCGGAATCGTCGGCGCCGGTATCGCAGCGCTCGCCGCCGAGCTGGGCCTCGACGTCGCTCTGGTCGACCGCGCCGACTTCGCATCTGCCACCTCGAGCGCCTCTTCGAAGTTGATCCACGGAGGGCTTCGCTACCTGCGCATAGGGGACGTGCGACTCATTCGGGAGGCCCTCAGGGAGTCCGAGGCGCTATCCGGCCGCATTGCGCCGCACCTCGTCCACCGCTCCCGCTTCCTCCTACCCGTCTACGAGGGTGGTCCCTACGGACGGGCCGCGGTGCGGACGGCGCTCGGGACGTACCGCGTACTGTCCGGAAGCAAGACGGCCAATGCCTTCATACCGGGAGACCTCGCCGCCTCCCTCGTCCCATCGTTCAAGCTCGCCGGGCTGCGAGGGGTCGGTATCTACGGCGACGCCCAGACCGACGATGCCCGGCTTTGCCTGGCGAACGTGAGGGCGGCCGAGGACGGCGGTGCCGCGATCGCCAACTACGCCGAGGTGGTCTCGATCGAAAGCGGCGCCCGCGGCTCGACGAGAGTCGAGGTCATCGACGGAACGCCGGTGGTTCTCAGCAAGGGCGTTCATCTCGTGCTCGAGGCTCCTCCGGGCTGGCACGCCGGCGTGACGATCCCGATCGACACGTCGCGCGTGTCCTTCGCGCTTCCGTGGGAGGGAACACTCCTGCTCGGAACGACCGACGAGGTGTACTGGGACGATCCGGACGACGTTTCCGTCACGGAGGCGGACGAGGCACAGGTTCTCGGAGAAGCGGGTCTCGCGCTCGACGCCGAGATTCTCGGCCGCGAGCGAATCTCGCGCGATTTGCCGGCCTGAGGGTGCTCCCTGCGGCGGCCGGGCGCACGTCTGCGGCGCGGCGTGAGACGAGGACGTGCGCGAGCGGAGCGGGATGTTCACGGTGGCGGGCGGGAAGCTGACCACCTATCGGCGGACCGCCGCAGCCGCACTCGAGAAGCTGCGGCCGGAGCTCGGTTTCCGCGCCGTCGACGCGTTGCCGTCTCCGCTTCCGGAGCGGTCGACTCGAAGCTCCAGGCCGAGGCTTTGCTTCGAGGCCATCCCGAGCTCGGGCCGAGAAATGCAGACATGCTCTCTCGGAGTGCACGGCTCACTGCCTTCCGAGGTGCTGGCCCCGGCCTGAAGCCGACGACGCGCTTCTTCGCGACCGCTTGCTCTCGGAGTCGATACCTTCGCCGTGCAGGTCGTCTACGCCCGGGACCACGAGTGGGCGGTGACGGAGACTCGCGCTCGAGTCGCCGAGCTGCTCTGGTACGATGCGGCCGCGGTTGCAGGCCGGTGAGAATCCTCGCGATCGACCAGGGGACCACCGGGACGATGTGCCTGGTGGTTGACGAGATGCTCCGCACTCTTGGTCGAGGCTATTGCGAGATCACGCAGCATTTCCCGGGTCCGGGGTGGGTGGAGCATGACCCGGAGGAGATCTGGGCAAGCGTCGAGCGCGCCGTCGCGGAGGCTCTCGCGGCTGCCGGGATCCGGGCCGGCGACCTCTCCGCGATCGGGATCACGAATCAACGCGAGACGACGGTCGTGTGGGACCAGACGCTCCGGCCGGCCCGTCCACCGGGCCATCGTATGGCAAGACCGCCGTACCGCCGATCGCTGCCGGACGCTGCCGGCGGAGCTGCTTCGGGAACGAACCGGGCTCGTCCCGGACCCGTACTTCTCCGCCACGAAGCTGGAATGGATCCTCGAGCGCACCGAGCTGCCGCAGAGGCGGCTCGCCTTCGGCACGGTCGACACGTGGCTGATCTGGAAGCTGACGGGCGGCGCGGCGCATGTCACCGATGTGACCAACGCGTCGCGGACGATGCTCGCCGACCTGGCCACCGGGCAGTGGGACGACGAGCTCCTGGCCCTCTTCTCCGTCGAGCGGTGCATGCTTCCCGACGTCGCAGCCTCGTCGGGCATCGTCGCCGAGGCGTCGCTGTTCGGCGCGACCGTCCCGGTTGCGGGCATTGCCGGTGACCAGCAGGCAGCGCTTTTCGGCCACGCCTGCTTCTCGCCGGGTGAAGCCAAGGCGACCTACGGGACCGGCACGTTCGTGCTCGTCAATCATCGGCGAGCAGGCCTCGGGGCTCGAGCAGGGCGTGCTGAAAACGGCTGCAGCGGTCGCGCCGGGAACGCCGCCCCAATTCGCCGCCGAGGGCGCGGTGCTCGTCGGCGGCGCCGCGCTGCAGTGGCTGCGCGACGGGCTGGGTGTGATCGCGACCCCGGCGGAAGCCGAGTCGCTTGCCGGTCAGGTCACGTCCACGGAGGGAGTTGTGTTCGTCCCGGCGCTGACGGGTCTCGGTTCGCCGCAGTGGGATCCGGAGGCGCGCGGATTGATCAGCGGTCTCTCGCGCGGCTCGACCCGCGCGCACCTCGCGCGCGCTGCGCTCGAGGCGATCGCCCACCAGGTCGCGGACGTGCTCGACGTGCTTCCGCTCGGCGTCGATGTCCTGCGGGCTGACGGCGGCGCAAGCACGAACCGCTTCCTGATGCAGTTCCAGGCCGACCTCATCGGCACGCGGGTCGAGGTCGCCTCGGAAGTGGAGACGACCGCGATCGGCGCCGCGGCCCTCGCCGGCCTCGGCGTCGGGGTGTGGGAGTCGGTCGCCGAAGTCGCCGGGCTGGTCAAGCGGGGTGCAACCTATGAACCGGGCATGGATCGGTCTACCGCCGGAGCGCATCGCGCGGGTTGGCGTCGTGCTCTGAGCCGGGCCCTGGCCTGAACGCAACCTGAGTCTCCGCCTGGTGGACCGCCCTGATCCGCCTAGCCTGCGTCCCGGTACTCATCGGCGAAGTCCCAGGCTCGCACGGTGCCAGGCTCGAGGCGAATCACCACGTCGTCGATGCCGTCGGCCGCATATGCCTCGCCGGCCACGGCGCCGAGGTAGCGAACGGCAATCTCCCGGGCCGTTTCGCGCGCACCCTGCCTCAGCAGCACCGGTCGCGTCCGCAACTCGACTCCGCGGTAGGGAGGGGCGGGCTCGTACACGAGAATGGCGGCCCCGGGGGTCCCTCCGCAGGTGCCTCACCTTCGTATCGTGAAGGCTCGTCGCGACATCGAAGCCGCCGTCCCGCCACCGATGCCATACGGGGGAGAGAAGCGCTCCGCCGTCCCTGCGGTACGTGGCGAGCACAGCCACGAGTCGAAGCTCGAGCAGGTCGCCCAGATCGGCGAGGTTCAGTCCTCTTCGCACGGCGGCGATCCTACGCAAGGGGACGACGGGACGCCGCCCCCCGATCGGGCCGGCGTCGCTTCGCGATCCACCAGACCGTCAGCGGTATTGCGGGGACATTCTGGGCGTCATTTAGCAACATCGAACATCAGCTCGTGGCTACTCGGCGGCCGTTTTGGTGTGTTGAAGCCGGCCCTCGGCACGGTGGCGCATGGGCCACGCTCGATCGCTTTCCCAAAGCCGCCCGTTCTCAACAGGATTATGTGACTCACTCTGGAAGGCATGTCAGTGCCCGGAATTGAGCCCCGTTCTGGACGGCGCCGGTTGCTCGGACTCTCGCCGCACAGCACGTCTCTCGTGCCGCCCGACGTATCTACCTCGGACGGGGGCGCATCTCGCTTGGCGGCAAATAGCTGAGGTTGACTGGTCGGACGTGAAGGGTTGACGCTGTGCCTATGAGGTGCGCAGCGCGGCACCGGGCCGTCTACTCACCTTGAGTCGGCCCGACAACGCCGGCGGGGCTCGATCTTGAAGGTCTGAGCGACTGCTCGAGCGAGCGCGGGCTCAGGCTCCTCGATGCGGCCGAGTGGCGTAGGTAAACGCTGCCCTGGCGGTGCGTGCAGGTCCTGCATTGCCGGATGGACGGAGCCGTCGTAGCTGCACCGCGTTCCCGGCGCACTCGTTTCCGGGCTCCCGGTCGGCCCTAGGTCGGGATGGCGTCCTGGTCGAAGTTGCCGTGCAAGGAGCGTCCCCCCGAGACCAGGGTGGCGGTTCTTCGGCTCGATAGGTACGAATCAGTATGTGAACGCGACGCAAACGTTGCCGACGGGGACGGTGACGATGTTGTTCACCGACATCGAGGGATCGACGCGTCTGCTGCAGCGCCTCGGCGAGCGCTACGGGCAGCTGCTCGCCGATCACCGCCGCCTTCTACGAGAGGCCGTTGCGGCCCACGAGGGCCGAGAGGTCGACGCGGTCGGCGACGGCTTCTGCGTCGCGTTCGACCGCGCCCGCAGCGCGGTCGAGGCCGCGGTCGAGGTCCAGCGCGCGCTCGCGGCGCATGACTGGCCGGACGGAGTCGAGTGCCGTGTCCGGATGGGGCTGCACACCGGCGAGCCGCGGCTGGACGAAGAGGGGTACGTCGGGATCGTGCTCCACCGGCTCGCCCGGATCGCCTCGGCCGCACACGGCGGCCAGATCCTGCTCTCGAGCGCGACCGGCGAGCTCCTCAAGGACGACCTCCCCGCCGGGTTCGAGCTGATCGAGCTCGGGGAGCAGCAGCTCAAGGACTTCGACGTGCCGGAACGGGTCTACCAGCTCGCCGCAGACGGCCTCGTAACCCGGTTCCCGCCGCCGCGCACCCGGCGGCGCCCAAGTCGCTGATGCGATCGCACGCGCGCAGGGCCGGAGCTCGTGGGGCGGGACGAGGAGTGTGCGCGGCTCGAGCGAAGTGCTCGAGGACGCCCGCGCCTCGCGCAGCCGGGCCCTCGCGATCCGCGGTGAGGCCGGCGTCGGGAAGAGCTCGCTCCTCGCCTACGCGACCGCGCAGGCAGACGGACTTCGTCGTGCTCCGGGCGGTCGGGTTCGAGTCGGATGCGCGAGCTCGCGTTCTCGGGCCTCCACCAGCTACTGCGGCCGCTGCTCGACCGCCTCGACGAGCTGCCCGCACATCAGGCGCGCTCGCTCGGCGCTGCCCTCGGCCTCGCCGCGTCGGAGGAGGCCGACCGGATGACGATCGGGGTCGCCACCCTAACCTCCTCCTGGCCCTGGCCGCGGAGGATGCTGACACACATTGAACCGCGAGACCGCGAGCGCTGGGTGCGAGAGCTGCGGCTGCGGTGCTCAAGCCTCGCGGCGCGCTTTTTCTCTTCGAGCACAACCCGTTCAATCCGTTGACGGTAAGGGCTCTCGTCCGGCATGTGCCGTTCGACGAGGGAGTCCGGGAGTCTGTTGAGACCTGGCGAGGCACGAAAGCTCCTGCAGGCGTGCGGGCTCGCAGCCGATCCGCCACAGTTTTATTTCTTTTTCCCGCATGCCCTGCGCGCACTGCGGTGCGATCGAACCGATGCTGCGTCGTGTGCCGCTCGGGGCACAGTACTTCGTGGTTCGGACAGCGTGGGCCGCCGAATTCGCGCGATTGAGCGCTTGCTGCGCTCGCGTTGGTTACCCGCGACATGCGGCGCGTTTGCGTTCGGCTTGGTGTTGTTCGTCTGGGGGCTCGCTCGCCAACTGCCCGTGGGGAATGACGAGTCCGCGTATCTGCTACGGGCGTAGTATTTTCGCTACGGGACGGATCGTCGCGCCCGCGCGCCCGATTCCCGTCTTCTTCCAGCAGTATCATGTTGTTCGTCGAGCCCGTGTTGGCGGCGAAGTATCCACCGGGTCACTCGGGCGGTTCCCGCTGAGGGTGGCTCCCCCGAGAAGTTGGATCGGCGCGACTTGCGAAAAGCGTCAGCTGACGGTCTGATCACAGCGTCCTGTTTGGCGCGCGGGAGCATCAACCGAGATGCGGGCGAGCAAGTTCAGCGAAGAGCAGATCGTCACGGCGGTGCGCCAGGCCGAAGCCAGACCGGTTCTATGGAGGCGCGCGATTGTCGCGCTCGCGTTTGCGCTGGTCGCCGGTTCTGTTGCATGGCGAGCACAGTATGTGGCGCATGGAGGAGGTAGTGACCACGTCATACTCTACAGGGCGGCTCGAATTCTCTTGAGCGGGGGAGATCCCTATTCCTTGGGCAAGCTCGATCGCACACATGCCGTGTTTTGGCGTTTCTTCTATCCACTCCCAGGTGTCGCACTCGGATTGCCGTTCGTCTGGCTCACGCCGGAGAATGCCGCGATAGCATTCGTTGCCTCCTCCGCTCTCCTGTTGGGGTTTGTGGTGACGCGGGACGGGTTTCATCGGGTACCGATGCTGTTTTCCGTTCCGTTCCTCGCGGTCGCGCAGTTTGCTCAGAGCACCGCCCTGATTCTCGCCCTGGCCTTGGTTCCGGCCACCCGGGCGCTGTCGATGCTCAAGCCGAACCTCGGCCTCGCACTGTTCGCCTGGAAGCCGGCGTGGCGGAACGTGATAATCGCCGGAGCAATCTTTCTCGGATCGGCGCTCGTTTGGCCCAGCTGGCCGAGGAGTTGGTTCGAGTCGGCGCGAAGCTCGCCGGCACACCATGCGCCAGCGTTGGTCGGCATCGGCGGACTCGCGCTGCTGTCGATTTTGCGCTGGCGCCGGCCGGAGGGGCGGCTTCTCTTCGCCATGACAATCATCCCTCACGGGCTGTACTTCTACGACGAGCTGCCGCTTTGGCTCGTGGCCGAGACGCGTCGGGACGCGATGGTGCTTACCGCAACGAGTTGGTTGGGTTGGCTAGCCTGGAACGTCACTAGCGCGGGACCGAGTGTTCCCGAATCGTCGCCCTGGTCAGTTGCATCCCTGTACCTGCCCGCCCTCGTAATTCTGTTGCGACGTCCCAACGTCGGTCCGATGCCTAGCTCGATCGAACGAGCGGCGAGGCACTTGCCCGGTTGGTTGAGAGGGTCACCGAAGTGAGCGGCCCTTGCAATACACCATGTTCCAAAGCGTGATGCCGCCGGCGCCCAACGGATACGGCTCAAAGACCTCCACGTCGACGACCTCGCTGAAGATTGTGCGCCACTCCTCGATTGGTCGGGGGTAGTCGCCGCGATCTGCGCGCGCCAGGGCCCTCGAGACGGAGAGGCGCGCCGGGGGCAGGACTAGTTCCAGGATATGAACGTGACCGTCGTCGGTAAGCAGGCCACTGAGGTGAGCCAGTAGCCGCCTGACCGCGCGAGTCTCTAGGTGATGCAGCAGACTGTTCACCAGGATGAAATCGAACCTGCCTTCGGCATCCGCCGAATAGGTCGTTACATCCGCCGCGATGAAACGGCGCCGATAACGGCGGCTTGCGCTCTTGACGTACTCCTCGTTGACGTCGACGCCGAGGTAATCGGCGTGCGCGAAGTGAGGTGCATTCGTTCCCGGGCCGCAGCCGACGTCCAGAACTCGGCGTGCGCGCGCGACGTCTCCACGCTCGACGAGCGGGGCGAGCTTGCGTTCGGCGAAGGGCTTCTGCCACGCGCGATAGACGAGTGAGCGCTCCAGCAGCCAATCGACGATCATGGCTGTCGCTCTCTCAACGCACGTCCCGGGCGGCGAAGTTCCAAGCTACAATTGGATGCGCGGTCAGCGGCACCCCTTTTTGCTCGTTTTTCCCCGCCTTGGAGCCGAGTCACCGGTGTCTCGCCGAGCCGGATCTTGGAATCGTCTTCCCGGCGTACAACGAAGAGGAAAGCATATCAACGTTTTTTCGAGAAATGGCCGACACCATGGATGCCCCCGGCTGTGTGTTCGAAGTCATGTTTGTCGACGATGGAAGCTCGGATCGTACCGCTGACGCCATTAAGTCCCTTGCCCAGATCGGCCCCCGAGTCCGTGGCCTCCGCAATGAGGAGAACCGCCACCGAGGCGCCGATCCGCATTTTGACTCTCGCGCGTGCCTCCTACGCTTTCGTGCGTGACAGCCTCACAGCCGGACGCCGGTCAGCTTTCGTATCGCACATCGAGAGTTTCGACGTGACAGTCAATTGGTTCTTCGCTATCGCATGAATCCCGGGCTCCTCGACCCCCTCATCTGGTTCGCTATCGGCGAGTCCTCAGCAGCAAGGCTACGCTCGAAAAGTCGTCGGTCCATCGAACCGGAGCCCTTCCACTGGAGAGCAGGCGCCACTGCGCGCCGCCGGCCAGTAAGCGCGCCGCCGCCGTGTCCGACGTCATTACCACCCATACAGAAGGAGAGCGGCCGCCGGGAGTAGCTGGGACGTCCACGTCGGCGTCGATGAGCGCCGTGAGACCAGCGTCGCCAGCCAATCCCGCAAGCACCGGCCGGAGATCGAGATACTTGTTGCTGATGTGCCATGCGATCAAACCGTTCTCCGAAAGCCGCGACCGGTAGAGCTCGAGCGCCTCTCGCGTCAGAAGGTGCACCGGGATCGCATCGGAGTTGAACGCGTCCACCGCGATCAAGTCGAATCCGTGCGCTGGCGCGCCCGCCAGCGACAGGCGCGCATCCCCAAGAACGATCGCTGGCTTTTCAGCCGCTGCCGCGAGGAAGTGGAAATAGTTGGTATCGCGCGCGATCGCCGCAACTTCCGGATCGATCTCATAGAACGTCCACGAATCACCAGGGCGAGCGTATGCAGCCATCGACCCCGCACCAAGCCCGATCACCGCGACGCTCAACGGTCCGTTGCGCGAGTCGAGCAGATCGAAGACCGAACCCACCGGACCGTCCCGATGATAGTACGTGAGCGGTACGCGCCCGCGATCGGCGAGCAGTTCACTCCCGTGAACCGTCGTCCCGCTGTAGAACAGCCGGACGCCGCCTTTGACGTCGTCGACGACGCGATAGACGCCGTAGAAACTCCTCGCCCGCAGGCCCGTATGCGCGTTGGCTCCGAACGCCGCCAAGCCGCCCAGTAGAAGAGCGGATGTCCCGAGCGCGAAACGAAGCGGCCGAGCGCGGAACGAAAAGATCGCCAGTGACGCCACGCACGCGGCGAGCGGTGCGCCGAAAGCTCGCCGCTCCGGGCTCGCGCGCGACGACGACGCCAACGCCGATCATCGCCGCGCAGAGGCTCGCCGCCACGAGAACGTCACGCCGGCGGCCGATCGTTTGCCACGCGCCCGAAAGCGCCGCTGCGACGACGAGAGCGATCGGATACTCCGCCACACCTGTGAAGAGCGCGGGTGCGAGGATCGCGTTGAACAGACCGCCGATCGCGCCGCCGAGCGCGATCCAGAGATAAAAAGACGTGAGCTCGGCCGCAGGCGGTTTCGTTTCCGCGAGACGCGCGTGACAGGCCAACGCGCACACGAACAGTGCGACGCAGTGGATCGCGTAGCCGAGCGGCCCCGGGACCTCGCTGTCCAGAAAGAGAAGCACCGCCACGCCAAGCACGGCGTAGGGAACGAGCTTTTGGGCGGCGCGAGTGATGTCGCGAGCGAATTCGTTCTCGGCGAATGCGGCCACGAACGTGAGCAGATAGAGCGCCAGCGGCACGACCCACAGCAGCGGCACCGGAGCAAGGTCCGTCGACAGATGGGTGGTCACACCCAGAAGCAGGCTCGATGGAGCTGCGGCCAACGCGACCCAGAGCGCCAGTCGTCGCGGCGGCGTACGGCCGCGCGCGGGTTCCTGCGCGCGCCGAGAGCGGGCGCTGATTCCCTCGCAGGGCGAGAGCAATCACTCCGATCAACAGGACGAGCGCCGTGTAACCGGCTGACCACAGCGAGGCCTGCGTCGATAGCGGCAGGCGGGGCTCGATGAGAAACGGATAGGCGAGCAACGCCCCGACGCTTCCGATGTTGCTGACCGCGTAGAGCGAGTACGGCCTCGCGTCCATATCCGCCGCGTCCGCCGCATACCATCGTTGAATGAGCGGCGCGCCCGCCGACAGGACTACAAAGGGCGGCCCGATTCGCCAAGCCAGCAGCGCGATCAGAGACCAGACCGGCTCGGCCACGTTCGTCGGCCGCCAACCCGCGGGGATCGAAACAGGCAACATCGCGGCGGCGAGTACCATGAGCGCGAGGTGCACTACCGGCTGCCAACGCGGCGCGAGCACCCCGTCGAGCACCCGCGCGTAGAGATAGCCGACGAGGAGCGAGGCCTGAAAGAAGAGGAGACACGTCGTCCAGACCATTGCGCCGCCGCCGAGCGCCGGGAGAACCATCTTTCCGAACATCGGCTCGACAGAGAACAAGAGAGCCGCGTTGGCGAAGATCCCGACCGCGAAGAGGCGTGTATTCGCGCGTAGAGTCAGGTGACTGTCTCGGACAAGCGAATGCGGTACGACTGACACGGACGGAAGTACGGGGGGCTCGAGTGGGCCTCGTGGACGAGCTGCGCCGACAACCGAAGCTAACGATGTGCGCAGGGCCACCGCACCCGGTACACGCCGACGACGCACTGGATGGAGCGTCCACCCCACCATTCCGCGTCGATCGCCGCTCTTTTCGCCGCGAGTGCCGCTGCTTGACGACCGTCCAGCAGACCGGTCGCTTCGGTTGCCGATTCGGTTGCGCCAGTCACCGCATTCGACGCACCGGCCAATCGACTGGTCGCGACGGTCAGCGCATCGGCCGAACAGCCACCCGACCCGTCGCCACGATCAACGCAACGGAACCTGCGGCCACCGCACCGGTCGAAACTCGCCAGCCGACTGTCCATTGCGATCGCCAATGCGTTCAACGACCGACACTCGGCCGGAACGCGCGATCACGGCAGTGGTCGCAGCAGCCGTCGCTTCGGGTCAAGCGGTTATTTCAGCAGTTGGCTCGGTCGCCGGCCGTTCCTGTTCGTACATCCAACTTGTCTCATCGATCCACCGACCGCCGCCAAAGAAAAGTTCATCGCCGCCGGCGACGAGGCGGGTTTACGGACCGACGGGCTGACCGTACCGGTCGACGCATATGACCGGTTGGGGCGACGAGATCACCGCACACATCGCGTGAAGTCACTGCTCTCATCGGACGATTCGACCGGTCGGCGCCAAGAGCTCATCGGAAACACAGCGCGGATCGTCGCATTTCACCGCTCGGAAGAGTCGACTCACCCCCGCGGTCACCGTTTACACTGGAAGCATTGGTGAACTCACTGCACGGTTCACTGCCAACACCGCCGAGTTCACCGTCTCACACCTCCCAACGAATCGGTCGCAGTGCGTGAGCGAGTGTCGACAAGCACGGTCCATCGCGGCCCATCGCGGCCCGAACGCCGCAGAGCCGTGCAGGGCGCATGAGACTTCGTCGACATCGTCCCCTCTATATGGGTTTATCCGCGGACGGCATTTTGACTATATATCAATTTATTACAGTTATCTCAACTGCCGATTGAGTGGCTTAACCGACGTGCGCCGACGAAAACAACCGTCGGCGACGGTTATGGGATGTAGCTAAATCCCGGGTCGCGGATAAACCCATATAGGGGGCCGCGGCGTTGCGAGACACGCGCCCCTCTACTTGGGTATTATCGCCGACCCGTGTTTCGGGTACCTCGCACCCTTCGGAAAACACCCGAGTTGTCAGCTTTGCGTCAGCACGGCGATCGGCTGACAATCGGCTGACAGGGCTTCTCAGTAAACATTCTCGATTGAGAGTTTAGAAAAGCGTATCACAACGCCACAGGTACCCGAAATGGCGGTCGGCGATAATACCCAAGTAGGAGGGCTCGATCGCCCGCGCCCATATCCGCCGGTCAATGCCCAGGCAGGAGCTCAAGCGCTATCCATGAAAGCGGTCGCGCAAACGTGAACGGAGGGTCAGCCAAACCTCAGATTCGACGGGGCCACCGTTTCGCGCGGGTCTCCGAGGCTCTCGCAGGACGCCACTAAGATCGCAAATGGCCATTCGACAGGTGTTTAGACTTCTTAATTACTCCCATCTAACGCCCTGGAACGACCCTTTCCTCCGCCTTTTTGCCTGGTCCGCGCGTTGCCTTCTCACTAGCCCGGAATGCTTCCCCGCCTACTTCACTTCTCTCCGGCAGGCACATGAACAGCATGCGCAAGGGCTTTACCCTCATCGAACTTTTGATCGTCGTCGTGATCATCGGCATTCTCGCCGCGATCGCGATCCCGAAGTTCGCGAACACCAAGCAGAAGGCGTACATCACGGCGATGAAGTCGGATCTGCGCAACCTCGTCACCGCTGAAGAGGCGTACTTCGCCGACAGCTCGTCGTACACGGCGACGGTCAGCCTGCTCAAGTTCCAGAGCACGACCAGCGTCTCCAGCCCGGCGATCACCACCGGCACGGGTTCGTGGTACGCGACGGTCAGCCACACGCAGATCGCCTCGCCGTTCCAGTGCGGCGTCGGCATCAACACGACGAACCCGGTCGTTGCGGCTGCGTCTGAAGGCGAGCCGATCTGTCAGTAACGAAGGGCGAAAATAACGAAAAGCGAAAGTAACGAAGGGCGAAGGTAACGAAGGACGAAGATGACGAAGGGCGATGCGGGCGAGAAAGGCGTCTGAGGGGAAGCCTTTCTCGCCCGTGTCGTCTTGTCCGTCCACCGGTCCACCGGTCCACCGGTCCACCGGTCCACCGGTCCACCCGTCCACCCTCTACCGCGGCAGATACGCCTCGATCGCGCTCGCCAGTTGGCCGAGCAGCTCCGCGTGGTCGGCGCTTGCCGTGTTGCTGTCGGCGACGGCGCGCAACGTATCGACATGGGCGCGCGTGAGCTTGCGCGGATCGTCGGCCGGCAACGCGGCATTCGCAAACGCGATCAGCGCCGTGAGCCGCTTGCCGTTCCTGCCGACCGTTATGTGCTGCGCGCCTTCGATCAGCAGCCCGAGGTCGCCGGCGAGTGAGAGCACGATGCCCGACTCTCGGAGCCAGCTGATGCGGCCGTCACGCCACTCTTCGTCCCTTAAAGCTGGTTGAACCATACCCGATTGCTAATCGGGCTCCCAAATCGGTGTCAAGGACTAGCAATTATGAGAACGCTCTCAGAATCCTGTCATCGCCCCGGGCGTGTCGTGCGAGGTCGGCGCGCAGCACCGCTTCGTTCACCGCGAACGCGATCCCGACCTCGATCTCGACCCGTTCCGGTACCAGTCGGGTCACCTCCAGTGGGCGAACCCCGGCACCCGGCTCGGCGCCGTCGATCCGCACCGACGCATTGCCGCCCGGCCCCATGGGGATGCGACCCGCGAGAAACAGGCGTCGCGACTCTGCTCCCAACTGCAGCATGAAACCGTAGCAATCGAGGAACGCCGAGAGCACATCGCTCCCCGACCGCGCGCGACTCAGATCGATGTCGGAGAAGTAGAGTCGCCATGCATCGAACACGCGACGGTCGCTCCTCCGGTCGCGCGTCACGACGAGCAGCAGCGACGGATCACGCGGGTCCGGCATCGGCGGCCGACCCACCCACGCCGTGACAACCTCGGCGAGCGACGTTTCAGTGCCGGCCGTGAGCTCGTCGATCCAGCGCGGCCAGCGGAGCACGCGCTCGACGTCGCGGCGCGTCACGTGATGCGCAACCGCGTCGCTCTGAAACCCGCTGTCGAACTTGACCCGGATCTGGCGCTCGGGAACGCCTGCCAACTGTGACATGTGGATAGACTTGCAACGCCGTCGCGGGCATCACAAGAGTGGTGCGCTTTACTGAGATGTAAGCGGCCCGGGCTAGCGGAGTCGAGCAATCTCTATTCGCGCGCCGCTGATGCCCCCCCGTTCGCTTGGGCTTGCCGCGCGCCGCGTTTTGTCGGATGATCAACGGGCCAGCCGACCCGTCATGTCACAGCACAGACAAGTCACGGTGGATGGTTCGACGGATGCGGCCAGCCAGCCTTGGCCGCGGCGCATCGCGCGGTTCATGCGCCGCTTCCCGTGGATCTGCGCGGCGCTGTCGGCGACGATCGGAGCGTTCACGCTCCTCGGCTGGTTCCTCCAGCGCCCCGAATGGACGACCGTGCTGCCGGGGTTGCCTTCGATGGAGGCGAACACAGCGGTCATGGCGCTCCTCGCCGGCCTGTCGCTCGTGTTGCTCGCACCCGCCGGTGCCTCGGCGGACGCGGACGCTCGCCGGCCGCATCGTCGCCGGCATCGTGCTGGGGCTCGCGATCATGCCGCTCGTCGAACACCTGTTCGATGTCGATCTCGCCATCGATCGGGTGCTCGCCAGTCAGAGCGAATCGCTGTTCCATCATCCACCCGGCCGGCCGTCGCCGCAGACCGCGACCGCGTTCGCGCTGATTGGCGTCACCCTGCTCTCGCTCGACGCGAAGACGAAGCGCGGACGTCACCCCGCGACGGCGCTCGCCTTGCTGGCGGCGCTCATTCCGCTCATTGCACTCCTGGCATACGTCTTTGGGACGGCGGAGCTCTACGGGGCACAGGCGCTGTACCCGTACATCGGCATGGGCCTTCCGACGGCCGTGGCGTTACTCGCGCTCAGCGCCGGCGCGCTGGCCGCTCGCGCCGGCGAGGGCCCGCTGTCCGTGCTCATGCGGGACGACAGCGGCGGTCTTGCGGCGAGACAGCTCGTCGCCTGGCTGCTGCTTCTCGCCGCCGCGACGTGCGGAATCGAAGCCGGCGCGCGCTTCGGGCTGTACGCCGCGCCCATCGGCGCGGCCGGCGTCATGCTCGTCGGCATCATCGGTGGCAGCGCGTTCGTGCTCCGCGTCTCGCATCGGCTGAGTCACCTGGACGCGGCCGCGCAACACGCCATCCGAGCGCGAGACGACGTGATGGGTGTCGTGGCGCACGACCTTCGCAATCCGCTGAGCGTGATTCTCATGCACGCCGAGCTGCTGCGCATGATTCACCAGAATGGAGACCACCAGACCGATCAAGCCGCCGCGGCCATCTCGCGCTCGGCGACGCGGATGAATCGGCTGATCCAGGACCTGCTCGACGTGAGTCGCATCGACGCCGGCGGATTGTCGCTCGCTCGCGCGCCGATCGACCCCGCCAAGTTCCTCGCCGAGTCGGTCGAGAGCCAGCGTCCACTCGCGTCGTCCGAGCAGTTGGACCTTCGCCTCGATATCGAGCCGCCGCTCCCCCAAGTGGACGCCGATCGCGATCGCCTGGCGCAGGTGCTCGAGAATCTCATCGGCAACGCGATCAAGTTCACCGAACCCGGCGGACGCATCACCGTCGGCGCCCGGGCGCGCGACGAGGGCGTTCTGTTCTGGGTCTCCGACGCCGGCGTCGGAATTCGTGACAGCGATCTCCCGCAGGTATTCGATCGCTTCTGGCAGGCCGAGGGAGAGAGCAGCGCCGCGCGCGGCACGGGGCTCGGCCTGCCGATCGTGAAAGGAATCGTCGAAGCGCACGGCGGCCGCGTGTGGGTCGAGAGCACCCCTGGTCGCGGAACCACGGTTTCGTTCGTGATTCCGCCGGCCGGTCACGCACCGAATTCCTCGAACTAGTCTTCGCCCGCCAAGTTATTGAGGGCCACCGCGTTTCGGACGAGCGCCTTGAACGCCGCGACGTTGAGCTTTTCGCCTTCGCGCAGGTCGATGGCGCGCCGGACGTTTCCGTCGAGGCTCGAGTTGAAGAGCTTCGACGGGTCCTTCAGCTTGGCGCCCTTGGCGAACGTCAGCTTGACGACGTCCTTGTACGTCTCGCCGGTGCAGATCATCCCGTCGTGATACCACACCGGAACGCCTCGCCACTTCCACTCCTCGGTCACCGCCGGATCGGCCTGTTTGATCAGCGAGCGAATCCGGGCGAGCGTCTCACCGCGCCAGTCGCCGAGCTCGGCGATCCTCGCGTCGATCAGCCGAGACGGCGACTCGCTCTTTGGCGAAGCGTTTTGCTTTTTCATGTCTTCCCTTCCCCCCCCAATTCAAGATCCTTGAGCGGCCTTCGACCAGTTGGGCAGCTCGATGCCGAACTGCTTGGCGTACTCCGCGTGCAGTCCCTGCCAGGCCGGGAACTTCATCAACTCTATCCCCGCCATGCGGCCGATGGGATCTCCGCCCAGCAGGTGATCCAGGACGTCGAAGCAAACATGCCAGCCGGCAGCCCCCATCGCGATGAAGCGCCGATCGATGGTGGTCCACAGCGTGAGCCGCGTGCCGCCGCCGAGTGGTTCGAGCTCCCACCGGATTTCGTTGCCGCCCCAGTTGAACTCGAGGAGCTTGGGCGCGTCGGCGCGCGTCACTTTGGTTTCGGTCACATGCGGCGACGGCGCATTCACCGTCGTGAGATTCACCGTGGCGCCCGTCGTTCCCATGTTGCGATCGGCATCGAACGGCGACCACTCGCGCAGTTGCGCCGGGTCGGTCAGCGCCTGCCAGACCTTGTCCGGCGAGTGACGCAGCTGCCTCACCAGCACGAGCGTCCAATTCTCGCCATCCTTTCGCACCTCGGCCCCACTCGCGGGACCCGGCACGTACTGCTCCCGAGCGGTCGTCATTTTTTCCTCGTCTTCTTTTTCGGTGGTGTCGATTGTTTCGGGTGATCCAAGCGGTCGAGATGTCGTTCGAGCGCATCCACGTGACCCGACCAGAACCGCCGAAACGGCGCCAGCCACTCGTCGACGTCCTGAAGCGGTTCAGGGTTCAGCCGGTACACACGACGCTGTGCGTCCACGGTGGACTCCACGAACCCCGCATCGCGCAGCACGCGCAGGTGCTTCGACACGGTCGGCTGCGTCATGCGCAACCGCCGCACCATCTCGCCGACGGACTGCTCCGACGAGACCAGCAGACTCAGAATCGCGCGGCGGTTCGGCTCGGCAATGATTTCGAACGCGGTGGCCATGGCTCTGATATACACTCAGGGGTATATGCTTGTCAAGGTATACGAGCGGGTGCGGAGAACTGGAACGGGTGCGTCGGGGTTGTGAACGACTCAGCGGCGCAGCGGCCGAAGGGCGCAGCGGCCGAAGGGCGCAGCGGCCGAAGGGCGCAACGGCCGAACGGCGCAACGGCGCAACGGCCGAACGGCGCGACGGCCAAACGGCGCGACGGCCAAACGGCGCGACGGCCAAACGGCGCGACGGCCAAACGGCGCGAGTTGCGGAATTTCGCGGATCGAAACGGCGAATCGTGCGTTCAGACGACCGCTCTCGCCGTTCGATCGTTACGCCGTTCGAGCGTGCGCGCCACGCGTGCTTCGGCCCGTTGCGCTCTTCGGCCGTTGCGCCCTTCGGCCGTTGCGCCCTTCGGCCGTTGCGCCCTTCGGCCGTTGCGCCCTTCGGCCGTTGCGCCCTTCGGCCGTTGCGCCCTTCGGCCGTTGCGCCCTTCGGCCGTTGCGCCCTTCGGCCGTTGCGCCCTTCGGCCGTTGCGCCCTTCGGCCGTTGCGCCCTTCGGCCGCTGCGTTGCGCCCCTCAGCCGTTCCCGCTCTTCGGCAAGCGGAAGACAGCATGAACGCGAAGAACGGCGAGAGGACGACCGCGTTCGTCGCTCCCCTCGCCGTTCTCGCCCTTCGTTACTTTCGCCCTTCGTTAGTTTCGCTCTTTGTTAGTTTCGCCCTTTGTTAGTTTCGCCCTTTGTTAGTTTCGCCCTTCGTTAGTATCGCCCTAAGGCGTTGGCGTGACGTTTCCGTTCCGCGCCGCAACTTCAGTCAACGGCACCGGAATCGCCGTCTGCAGCGGATCGTTCGCATGGGTCGGATCCGAGGCGAGATTGGGCATTCCCGGCTGCGTCACGTACGCCTTCGTCACCATCGCGTACTCTCGCAGCGCCCCGAGATGGAACGGCCCCTCGTAGATCAGCGAGTATCGCATCTCGTACAGAATCGCCTGTCTCGCTGCCGCGACATTGGCGAACGTCGCGACCGGGGCCAACCCGCCCTCGGTGACGCGCACCGCGTTCACATCGGCGGCCGCGCCCGCGAGATCTCCCGTTTCCGCTTTCGCCTGCGCGCGGAACAGATAGAAATCCGCGTTGCGGCGAATCGGGATCGGGCGCGTGATATTCGAGGCAATCGTCGGATCGGTGACCGGATCGCGGAACGTGAGCTGGATTCCGCTCACCGCCGCCGACGCCGCCGACGCCTTCACGATCTTCGCCGAGCGCTTGTCGCCCGCCGCGATCGAGTTCACGAAGTTGTCGGTCAGGTACAAATGGTTGTCGGCGAGCGGATTCGGGGCCGACTCCGGCGCCGCCGGGTTGAACTCGTAGTACGGCCCCTGGACGAGCTGCGTGGCCGTCGGCGCGGCGCCGAACGGGGCGAGCGCCAGGTTCAGCGCCGTGATCGCCGACGCGAAGCACGACGTGCACGGATTCTGGCGATCGAATCCTCGCATCACCAACACCTCGCCGGCGAGTCCGCGGTTCAATAGCGCGAGATTCGCCGTCTTCGTGTAGTCGCCATTCGTCGTGTAACCGCTCGGCAGCGTGACCGGCTCTGTCGCATCCACACCCGACGCGGTGAGGTTCGCATAACCCGAGTCGAGCACGGCGCCGGCATACGTGAGCAGCGCCTGCTTCGTCCGCCACGGATCGACGGCCGCCGGATTGTTGCTCTGAATCGGTCCGCCCAGCGAGTCGCGCAGGTCGGTGTTGCGGATGTAGTCCAGCGCTTTGATCGTCTGGATGAGTCCCGCCACGGCGTTTTGATCGCCGGCTGGCGCCGTCGTGAGCGTGGTACCGGTCAACACTTCGTCGGTCGCGCGAGCGACCTGGTACCCCGCGGTCCAGCCCGAGCCCCCGATGAAGTCCGACGGATCGATCGGCACGCCGATCAACTCGTTGATGTACCGCGGCTCGTTGCTCGTGAGATACACGGTGTTACGCGCCATCGTCTCGGGATAGAGGATGTACGCGAATGCGGAGCCCTGCCCGCGGTCGGTGGCGAGAATTCCCGTGACCAGCGTTTGAAGCGTCTGGGGGGATCCGGCCACGACCGCATCTTGGGACGGCGACGACAGCGGTTCAGCACAGGCACTGCAGACCGCGAGCGCGCCGATCAGCCCGATGATGTGTTTTTGCATGGGTTGGTCTGGTCGCTGTTAGAAGTTGGCGTGGACGGTGAACATGAACCGGCGGCTCGGCGGATACGGCGCCAAGTCCTGCATACGGCTCAGCGGAGAGTCGCCGAAGTTCGAGACTTCGGGGTCGAGACCGCGATAGTTCGTCTTGGTAAACAGGTTCTGGCCGGTGATGCTGACGGTGGCGTTCTTGGCCATACCCCGGAACATCATCTCCGTCAGACGCTGGCCGAGGTCGTAGCTGAGCGCCACCTCGCGCAGCTTGGCGAAGCTCGCGTGCTCGAGGAACACGCCCTGGCCCTTTGCGAACTGCGCCTCGTCGGTGCTGTCCATGACCGTGTTGGCGAAGTTGCCGCCCTTGATGCCGCTCTGCCCCGAGCCGTCCTCGAGATAGGTCTGGCTCAGATCAGCCAGATATCCGCCGTGACGCCAATCGACCAGCGTCGTGATGCGGAACGGGCCGTGGGTGAAGTCGTTCGAGAAGCCCATCTGGAAGTCCGGGCTCTCTGAGCCCGCGAACTCCTCGTGCCGCGCACCGGAGGGGTCGAATCCGTTGAACACGACGGCTTCGTCGGGCGCGTACCCGACCTGGACCTTCGTGCGGCCGTACCGCTCCGAGAAGATCGAGCCGGTGTAGAACGCCGGCACCGGCAACGACGTCACGAGCCCACGGTTGTGCGAGAACGTCGTGTGCGACTGCCAGGTGAGGAAGCTGTTCTGGATCGGCAGGATGTTGAACCCGATTTCCTGCCCGCTGTTGGTCATCGAGCCACCGTTGATGATCTGCGTCGTGAAGCCGCTCGACGGCGGGGGCGACGCCTGGAGCACCAGCCCGACAGTGCTCTTCTTATAGAACGTCAACTCGGCCGAAGCGCGACCGTGCAGCATCTGGATATCCATGCCGCCTTCCGTCTCGCGCGTCACTTCCGGCTGGACGTTGGGCAGTCCGACCGTCGTCGACGGGCGAAGGCCGACGATTCCGTTTTCCGGCACCGACGTGAGGAACGTGTAGCCGAAGTTCACCGGAACGCGGTTGCCGGCGGAGCCGTTGGCGACGCGGAACTTGACGTTGTCGATGCCGTCCCGGTCCACCGGCAAGTTGTACGACGCGCCGAACTTGGGGAACGCGTAGAACTTCGACGGGTCACCGTTCGTGCTCGAGCGCTCGGCGTTGAGGGCGACGGTGAGCAGCAACCGCTCCTGCAGCGCCAGGAACTCTTCCTGCCCGAAGTAGGAGAAGGTGCGGGTGAGCACCTGCGCCTGCGACACGGCCGTCTGCACCGCGGTCGCGTAGTTCGTCACGCCCGGGAAGAGTCCTTCACCCTTCGTGACGTCTGCCGTGCTCTGTTGATGTTCCTGCCGCAGACCGACCGACGTCGTCGCGATGCCGAAGTGTGTCGTGTACCGGTCGACAAGGGTTGCGTTCAGGTTGGCGTTGACGGCGTCGGTGTTGCCGTCCACGACGGTCCCGGGGTACGGGTCGATGTTGCCGCTCTGCTCGATGTAGGTCGTCGGCGGCGAGTAGACGTGGTTGTGGTCGGTCAGCGCGTCGATGCCGCCGAGCCACGTGAGGTTCAGGCTGTGGTTCTGCCCGTTGAGGATCGAGAGCTCAGCCTGCGCCGTGCCGAGGAGGCGATAGACCTCTTCAGGCGTACGGATCGATTCCATGTCCTGCAGCGGGTTCGCGCCCCCGTTGACGAACGGGTCCTTCACCAGCTGGCCCGTCACCGGATCATGCTGGCTGAAGTCGAAGTAAGTCGGTGTTTCGCCGAGGATCGTGTAGGGCGCGATGTTGTTGTTGTCGTTGCCCGAAATGCCGCGCTCCGTGAGCGTGTGGAGCAGGTTGGTCGTGGCGCGGAGGGTCAGTCGCGACCCTTCGACTTGGTTCACGTTCAACAGCAGCGACTGTCTCGACGCCCCGCTGTTCACCGAAAGGCCGGCATCGTGGTTGTCCGTGCCGGACAGGAAGTACGTCGTGGCGGCGTCGGCCGTGCCGCCGCGCATCGAGACGTTCGTCTCGTAATCCAGGAAGTGGTTGCCGTAGAGGGTCTTCTGCGGGTCCGTGCAGCCGGAGTACTGCGTCGGCGACAGGGTGATCCCGAAATCGCTCTGCGCTTCCGCGGCCGCCGAGGCGAACGTGGAGAAACAGCGCATGTCGTACTCGTGCTCCAGCGCCTGCGAGCCGAAGGCCTGGATGACGTTGAACGCGGGCTTGCCCGCTTGGCCGTGCTTCGTCGTGATGATGATGACGCCGTTCGCGCCGCGCGAGCCGTAGATCGCGCCCGCCGCCGGGCCCTTGAGCACCTGGATGTCGGCGATGTCTTCCGGATTCAGGTCGGCGACTCGGTTGACCTGCTGATCCTGGCTCGACGTGATCCCACCGCCGGCGCCCGTGATCGAGTTCAGACCGACTCCATACGCGTCGTTGTTGACGATGACGCCGTCGACGACGTAGAGCGGGAGATACGCGCCGTTGACCGTGTTGCTGCCGCGGATCTGCACCTGCACGCCGCCACCCGGCGCGCCGCCGTTCTGCGTGATGACCGCGCCGGGGAGCTTACCCTGGAGCGCGTTCTCGACGTTCTGTTGCGGAACCGCGTTGATCACCTCGTTCGAGACGACGGCGACCGCGTTCGCGGCGTTCTGCGTCGACACGCTCGTGGCCTGGCCGGTCACGACGACCTCGTCGAGCTGCAGCGGGTCGTGGCCCATCTCGAAGTTGGCCGACGTCGCATCGGCCGAGAGCGCCACGACGGTGCGCCGGTAGCCGATGCGCCGGGCGACCAGCGTTTGCGCTCCGGCCGGCACGTTGGCCAACGCGAAGTTACCCTCCGCGTTGGTGACGGTTTGAATGGTGGTGCCTTGTACGCTCACCGTCGCGCTGGCGACGGGTGTTCCGCCGCTTTCCGTCACCTTTCCCGTCACGCGCCGTTGCGCGTGGGCGACGTGACCGACGCCGACAAGAAGGATCAGTCCGAAGAGGAACTTCCAGACACGTCTCACGTGCGCCTCCCTCAAAGTTTAGAGCTGTTTAACTGATGTGAATCCTGGCCGGCGGTGATGCCCGACTCGCGACGGGCGAGTTGCGGTCCCTACGGCTCTCGAACGCGGCGCGAGTACGGGGCTCTGACCAGACTCCAAACCACGAGCGCTGAACGGCGCTCATCCCGCTGGCGGTCCCGCTGGCGTCACGCGAAAAACCCATCGATGTGGCGAATCGTCACCGAATCCTGACAAAACTTTCACGCATACCGTATCCAATCCTGATGACTGCCGGATAGAGCGGCCTGGCCCCCAGCAGCGGACATTTGCATTTCTTAGTGCCCCCGCCGGGGGGGGCGTTTGGGCCTTCTGACGGCGTCGTCGGCGCCGGTACGGCAGTGTCCGCTACGGCTCCCGCCCCGACCTCGAGGTCATCGGAGACTCGAACCCGCCTCGAACCCCCCTCGAACCGCGTGGCTTGCGCCCGTCTGCGCGCCAGATTAGCACTGACGGCGACTCGAGGCTGGCGTGCCGGGATGGCAGAACCCTATTGTATGGATCATCAACTCCGCCGGCCATGAAAGGCATTCCGACGCGGCGCATGCGGCGCATATGGATCGAGGCACTCCTTCTCCTGGTCGCCGGCGCGGGGAGCGCCTCGGCGCAACAGGTCCGGCTGCGCGTCACCAGCGACACCGTCGATACGCCGGTTCCCAAGGCGCTTGTCGTCTCGTTGAACGACCGCGGCCTGTGGCGCACCGATGACGACGGGCTGATCGTCGTCACGACCCTGCACCCCGGGCCAAACGTCTTCACCATTCGCCACATCGGGCTGGCGCCCATCACGACGACGCTCGAGGTGCCGGAGCACGGCACGCTGGCGGTGCACGTGATCATGCACCCTGCCCCGCAGGTGCTCGACACGGTGGCCATCACCGCTCGCACGGCGGAGGGGCGGCTCAGCGTGTTCGACCAGCGCCGGTTGTACAACTCCGGCGGCCATTTCATCACCTGGGCCGACATCGAGCGGCAGCACCCGCTCCAGACGATCGATCTCTTCAGGCAGGTGCTCGGACTTCAGGTGACCATCGTGAATGGCGAGCCGGCCATCACGTCGTCGCGCGGCATCGGCGTCGCCGGCACCTCCTGCCGCCCCCGCGTCGGGTTCGACGGCATCGTGCTGGGCAGCGACTTCGACGTCAACGACTTCTCGCCAAACGAGATCTACGGCATCGAGATCTACAACGGAGCGGCGACCATCCCAGGGCAGTACCTGGCGTCGGCGACCGGAGGCTCGTGCGGGCTGGTGATGATCTGGACGCTCAACGGGGCACACCAGAGCGCCGCGCGGCGCTGACCGGGCGTCGAGCCGTGGCCTGATAGGGATCGGTGCGGGGCGATACTCTAGCATCAGCGACAGCATCAGCAGTCAGGAACTGCAACTGCAATCAGCATCAGTCACTGATGCTGCCTCCTGTCGCTGCCGCCTAGAGTGCCCGCGGCCCGTACCAACGCTATCCGGCCACGCCGTCGCCTGTCACGCTTATTGCTTGACTCCGCGTGGTGTGGATTAGGCGGGTGGGGTCAAAGCGCGCCGGCTTCCGGTACGTCGACGCCGGCGATCGGCTGATTCGCGATCGGCGAACGCTCGAACGCATCGTCGTGCTGCGGGTGCCGCCGGCGTGGCGTGAGGTGCACATCGCGGCCAGTCCGCGGTCGGCGATCCAGGCGTGGGGGATCGATGCGCGGGGCCGAAGGCAGTATCGCTATAACGAGCGCGCGGTCGAGCGGCGGGAGCTGCGGAAGTATCATCGCGTTCGCCAACTCGCCAAAGAATTGCCGCGCATTCGACGCACGCTACACGCCGACGCTCGGCCCGGCGCGCCGGCGCACGCGATCGACGCCGACACCGCCGCCGCCACCGTCCTCCGCCTCATCAGCGAAACGTTTTGCCGAGTCGGCGGCGAACGGTATACGCGCGAGAACGGAACGTTCGGCATCACGACGTTGCGGAAATCACACGTCGAGCTGTCGAACAAGACGGCGCGGTTCGCGTACCGCGGCAAGGCAAATATCCGCCAGCGGCAGGTCGTCCACGATCGCGAGCTGGTGCGGCTGGTGGCGCGGCAGCTCCGCACGCCCGGCACGCGACTCTTTCGATACGCCAACGGCCGTGGATGGCGATTGCTCACGGCCCGCGACGTGAACGAGTATCTGCGTCGTCGCGTCGGCCACTACAGCGCGAAGGATTTGCGCACGTGGGGTGGAACGCTCCGCGCCGCGACAGTGCTCGCCGAGCTGGGGCCGGCGAAGTCACCGAGCGAAGCGAAGCGAAACGTGGCGCTCGCGATGCGACTCGTGTCGTCGGAGCTCGGCAACACGGCGACCATTTGCCGGAAGTCGTACGTCCATCCGATCGTGATCGCGCGCTATCTCGACGAGGGGGAGACGATTCCGCTGCCGCACGCGCGGCGGCAGGCCTCGAATCGAGGGCAGGCGCATTCTCCCGAGGAGCGTGCTTTGATTTCCTTTCTCGATCGCCACTTTCCCGAGCGTCGCCGCCGGCCACGCGTGTAGCCGCACTGTCACTATCACGTCACGTACGCCCTGAGCCCGCGCGGCCCCGGGAAGCTGCGCAGCGGAGTATATTTCAGATGCTGGTGGGTGGCGCGAGCGCCATCTCCCCCAAGTCTTCTGGCGCCCTCCCATGGGCCATCGGACTCGAGAGGCATCCGGTCCAGCTGTCTTCAGCCAGTGAGGCGCCATGCAGAGCAACTCTGCGCGCACCATCCTCATCGTCGAACCCGACGACACTTCCCGCTCCGCTCTTCGCTCCGCGCTCGAAGGTGACGGGTACAAGGTCGTGTCGACCACCAGCGCCGTCGACGCGCTCTCGGTAGTCGACACGCCCGGCATCAATCTCATCGTCACCGAACTGTATTTGGGCAGCGGTAAAGATCGTTGTCTGTTGCACACGATCCGCGAATCGTCAGCCACCAAGCGGCCCAGGGTTCTGGCCTACACGCGGCACGGCAGCGCCAAAGACCGCGCATGGGCCATCGCCGAGGGCGCGAGCGGATACGTTCTCAAGAAGAACGGCGAGGCGCGATTGCTCGAAGTCGCGGGCCGGCTGAGTCGCCCGCGCACACGCAAGCGCGGCACCACGCGTCGCCCCAAGACCTGATCCGTCAGGTCGACCTCGCAGCTCGCGTCGCCGGCTCGGCGGGTCCCCTCCGCCGGCCGGGCGCCGAGCTTCGCGCGCAGCGCCGATCTAGAGAGAAATCTTCGGGCTAAGGGCGTGTCGTGGGCCGGCCACTCTGGGCACTCGCGCTGAGCGGGGTACGGCTTTGGGCTCGAAGTCGGACGTCAGATGTCGGACGTCAGATGTCAGACAATGCGTACCCCGGAAACAGAATCGTGATGGAGCCCCGCCGCCGATGCATATCGTCGCTCCCTAACCGGAGGACAGGTGGGGAACTTCAGGCGACTCGTGGCATGGCAGAAGGCGAACGCGTATTCGTTGGCAGTCCACGCGGCGTTTCGAAACATGAGGGCACAGGTCTCGCCGGGGTTCCGCGCCCAAGTCCTTCGTGCAGTCAGCTCCATTCCCGACAACCTTGCCGAAGGCTGCGCCAAGCGCTCTAGGCGCGAACTCGCGCGCGCTACGCCGACACGGCCTATTCGTCCTCGAAGGAAGTCGAGAATCAACTCATTCGGGCACGAGCGCTCGGACTGCTGAGTCGCCAGATGTTCGAGGACCTGATGCGCCAGGGAGACGAGGTCTCACGGCTGTGCTACGCCCTCGCGCTCGGCTGACCCGCCTGCGGCGACTACCTGCCGTGGCGAGCAGGAGGTCTGACGTCTGACGTCTGACGTCTGACATCTGACGTCAGACGTCGAGCGAACCACGTGGCTCGCCGGCCACTCGAACTCAGAGTGGCCGAGCGCTCCGGCCTTCCGCCGAAACCCTGGATGTCCGTGGGTCGTCCCTGAACGATGCCAGCCACTGGGACCTTCGAATGATCTACTCGATGGACGTGTGACGTCTCGAGAGCCGCTGTCGTGTCGCATGGTTCCGTATCGCTCCGAGCACGCGCCCCTCGTGGCCGAGCTCCAGCGACATCTCTGGAATCGCGACGTCGAGCTGAACGCCGCCTACCTGGAGTGGAAGTATCATCAGAACCCGTACATTCGTGAGCCGCTCATCTACCTCGCGTTCGCGGACGAGCAGCTCATCGCGATGGGAGGCATCGTCGGAACGCGATGGGAGGGCGGCGAGCCCTCCGAATCGTTCACGCTGCCATACGCCGACGATCTGGTGATCGACCCGGCTTTTCGCCGGCAAGGCCTGTATCAGCAGATCACGCGCTTCGCGCACGCTGATCTCCGTCGGCGGGGATATCGACACGCCATCACTCTCAGCGCCAGCGTCGTGACGCAGCGCACGTTGGTGCTGATGCATTGGCGCAACGCCGGCCAATTGATGCACGTTCAGCGGCACTCGAAGCGCCGGACGACGGCGTATTCGTGGGCCGGTCGAGTGTCCAAGGTGCCGATCGTCTGGCGGTTGTCGGATAGACTTCGAGGACTCGGCGGACTCGCAAGCGATCGCCTGTTCGACCGGTTCGACTCGCGGTCGACGGGTCGTGCGCGACAGCGGCGGTCCGGGGCGATCTTCACCCAGGCAACGCCGCTCGCGGAAGAGATGGAGTCGCTCGTCAAGCGTCTTCCGACCGATCGACGTTTCCGCCATGTCCGCGACCATACGTATTTCGCGTGGCGATTCAGAAATCCGATGCGGAATTACAGATTTGTATATGCGGGCGGCGACCGTCTCGAGGGGTACCTCGTCTTGCAGCGGGCGCTGGAACGCGGCGATCGGGTGAGCATCGTCGACTGGGAAGCGGCGGACCAGTCGGTATTGGAAGCGCTGCTTTCCGTGGCCATCGACGACGGGCGGTTTCCGATCCTCGCGACTTGGCGATTGGGCGCGTCACCCGGCGTCGAGCGCCTGCTCGATCGGCACGACTTCCGTCCCGCGAGGAGGAGCAAATCCATCCTCGCGCGATCCCTGGGCAGCGCCGATCTCGAGAAACCCTGGATGCTGGCGGGTCGTCCCCTCGACGATGCCAGCCAATGGGACCTTCGCATGATCTACTCGACGGACGAGTGACGTCCGTTTGTTGCTTTCATCACCGCCGACTGCCTCCCCTGATCCGACTTGCCGCAAGGAACCGCAAAGTCTCGAGAGCCGCTGTCGTGTCGCATGGTTCCGTATCGCTCCGAGCACGCGCCCCTCGTGGCCGAGCTTCAGCGACATCTCTGGAATCCCGACGTCGAGCTGAACGCCGCCTACCTGAACTGGAAGTATCATCAGAACCCGTACATTCGCGAGCCGCTCATCTACCTCGCGTTCGTGGACGAGCAGCTCGTCGCGATGCGAGGTGTCTTTGGAACGCGCTGGGAGGCCGGCGAGCCGACCGAATCGTTCACGCTGCCGTACGCCGATGATCTGGTGATCGACCCGGCCTTCCGCCGGCAAGGCGTGCATCAGCAAGTCATGCGCTTCGCGCTCGATGACCTCGACCGGCGGGGATACCCATATCTGATCAATCTCAGTGCCGGTGGCGTGACGCAGCGGACGTCGGTGCTGATGCGTTGGCGCAACGCCGGCGGGATGAAGCACGTTCAGCGACACTCGAAGCGCCGGACGACGATGCACTCGTTGGCCAGCCGAGTATCCAAGCTGCCGATCGTCTGGCGGTTGTCGGACAGACTTCGAGGTCTCGGCCAGCCCGGGGGTGATCATCTCTTCGACCGATTCGACTCTCGGTCGGCGCGTCGCGCGCGACAGTCCGGGGCGATCTTCGCGCAAGCAACCCCGCTCGCTGAGGAGATGGAGTCGGTCGTCGAGCGGCTTCCCTCCGATGGGCGTTTCCGCCACGTCCGCGACCGAACGTACTTCGACTGGCGTTTCAGGAACCCACTACGCAGCTACAGGTTTCTCTACGCGGGCGGCGATCGCCTGGACGGATACCTGGTTTTGCAGCGCGCGCTGGAGCGCGACGATCGAGTGAGCATCGTCGATTGGGAAGCCGCGAGCGATTCGGTGTTGGAGGCGCTGCTCACGGCCGCCATCGACGACGGGCAGTTTTCGACTCTCTCGGCGTGGCGATTGGGCGCGTCGCCCGCCGCCGAGCGTCTGCTCGATGGGCACGGCTTCCGTCCCGCGAGCAAGAGCAAGTCCATCCTCGTGCGATCCGTACGCGCCGCCGATCTCGAGAAACCCTGGATGCTGGCCGGTCGTCCCCTCGACGACGCCAGCCACTGGGATCTTCGAATGATCTACTCCATGGACGGGTGACGGTCACGTCGTGATTTTCACCGCAACGAGACGACGCGGCATTCGGAATCGCGTGGCCGATCGCGTCGCCGATCATGAATGACCGGGACGCGTCCTACCCGGATGTTACGCTGACGCCGACGGCGTGAGCGCCGGAGCGCTTCGATTTCTCGTATGGTTCGCCACTACGGCGGTGGTGCTGGCGTTGGACGTCGCCCGTTCGACAGCGAATGACCGGTACTGCAACGATTCCGCGGAAGGGGCGGATTTCGCGGAGCACGACGAGTCCCGTTCTGGTGGAAAACAACAACCTCTTTGTCGTTGTGTCCGCGAAATCCTGCTGTTTTCCGCGAAATCGTTGCAGTACCAGCTTTTTCGAGCCGAATTCAGCGGACCTCAGCCAAGCGCGGAATCCCCGGCTGCCAACGTAAGAATCGCCGCCGGAATCGTCTGCGAGCACAGATTCTGAACGCTCATCCTGGTTGCTCCACGTCTCGACTCGGGGACCTACGGCGCGAGAGACGCGATGACGACTTGCCGCACGCGGCATCCGCTCGCCCGCGCCGGTTCATATCGCCAACGCCCGATGGTGTTCTGCGCTCGGCGGAAGATCGACGAGTCGGCGACACGCAGGCCGACCAGCGTTTTCGGCTCGATTCTCCCCGTCGTGTCGACGACGAAGCGCACGACGTTCGCCGAATCGCGCCGCGTCGAAACGGGTCGCGGCCGCAAGCTGGAGTCCGCGACGAACTTCGCCGGAACCTGCACCTCCGCCTTTGTGAATAGCGGCGATCCGGTCGGGCACTGTGCGAACACGGGCTGGACCGGACGCTGTCCAAACGTCTTCAATGAGCCAAAGACGAGACACAGCGCCGCAAGCTTGATACTCATTCTCATTCACGTCGCCTCAACAGGGCCCTGCAAATAGTACGTCGGGGTTGCGGCCAGCGCTGCATCGCTCCTCACGACGTACGACGCGCCACGAACGTGCGAGACGTCCACCGCGTCCACCCGTCCACCCGTCCACCCGTCCACCCGTCAGGGCGTACAGGACGGTCCTTGAACCGCTTGTGTTCCCCCCGGAAGCGTGATGCTCCATCCAGCGGCCGTGGCCGGCACGAACGCAGACGTGCTCGGTGAGGCCTCGAGCGAAGGCTCCGATGGCCGCTGCACGCCGAGCGACACCGGTTTGGCGGTGTTCCAGACGAACGTCGTCGCTTCTCCAGGGCCTGCGACTAGGAATGTCGCCGAGATCGGGATGGTGACGCAGAGCTGAGGCCCGGTCATGGTTCCGAGGTCCAGGGACCAATCGCCCCCTGGGGTCTCAGGCTGATTGCTCGGAAAGGCCAGGACTTCTTGAGCGATGCAAGGCCCGGGAGCGCAGCTGGCATTCGTGACGAGAAGAGTGACGTTGCTCTTTGGCTCGAGCGACGACGAGCAGGAAAGAGCGGCGAGCACGAGCGGTGAAATCGCGATCATGCGACGAAAGCGCACGTTGTCTCCTGTCGGCGCCGCGATGCTGAACCGTCGTCATGGCGTGCTGGTCACCAGTTCGGCCGTTTGGCCGTTGCGCCGTTTGGCCGTTGCGCCGTTTGGCCGTTGCGCCGTTTGGCCGGGATCGCGGACGGAGACAGGCTAGAGGCGCTATCGGCCGAACCGCCCCGATCCCTCCGATTGCTACGGTCGCCGAACGCGCGAACCGAGTGCCGTCATGACAGAGTGGTTGGCGACGGCGAGATCCGCCGCCAACGGACCGTCGCCTTTATCTGCAGCGATGGCCGCCGACTGCTCGATCGCGCGAACAACCCGGACGGCCATGGTGAACCCGCACGTGAGACGCGTTTCAGTGGCGGTTGCCCCGCGGTCGTCCACGCCAATGCGTACCTGACTGACTCCATCACGCCGCGCCGCCGCGATGATCGCAATCGGATCGATGAGGGCGAGCACGCGCCTGGGCAGCAGAAAGTGAATGGTTTCGTTCGACGAACGATGCTCGACCACGGACTCTCCGTCCGTGTCGGCGTACGATTGCGGGGCTTGCTCGATGAGCAACGGTGCTGGGTTTGACATGTGGACTCGTCACTGGCAATTCGCGCGCCGAGTGTGCAATGCATCACCGACGCCGCCGGTGCGCGCGGCTAACGACAGATCGCCATTGCCAGTGCGCTCGCGAGAATTGACAGGGACACGAGCCCCGTGCGAAGTCGGTTGATGTCATTGCCCTCGCGGACCGACGTCCCGGGGGACGGGTTTGGCGCCGCGCAGCGTGGGCAGACCTTGATCGACTGGCTTACTGGGTTCCCACACATGCGGCACGCCAGGAGCTGCGACGCCGACATATGAATTCCGGTCTGGTTTGTGTATTGACCGCCTCAAATGCCTCGAGACGTTCGAGGGCAGGTCGGGATCTCCGGCAATAAACGCGCCCGGTGTCGTGGCGCATCGCAAGCCGCGCGCGAGTCGTACGAGATGGGCCGCGACAGCGCGACAGCGCGACAGCGCGACAGCGCGACCGCCGGCTCCGCGTTACGCGGTCGATGATGGCCGCAAACGCATTTTGGCGTAATGCGGGTCAGCACCGTCCCTCTCACCGAAGGGGTATCCCATGGGTTTGATGCCAGCAGGAGCCAGCAATCCGTTCAGCCCTGTCGACCAGCAGACCGTATTCGGCACGCTCAAGGAAACCGGATCGCGCGATCCCGACATCCTGTATGCGCACAAGGAGACGATGCTCGCGCCGTACAAGAACCTCAAACGGCTGGCGATCATCGGCGCAGGCATTGGAGGCCTGTTCACGATCATGATCTTCATGGCGTGGTTCGGTATTCCAGTGCTCATCGCCTCCTGGCTTCTGTGGCGGTTCCAAGCCAAGCAGGTCGCCAACATCGAAGCCGGGTACGCGCGGTACCAGGCGTCATTGAGTACATGAGGCTGCCTCACCGAACAGCTGAACAGTGCGAATGACCAGCCGCCGCGAGTCTCGACAGAGGTAGATTCGACGCCGACGAGCGAATCATGGCGAAATCGGTCGACCTCTACGACAACGTTTATAGCGATTTTGAAAGCCGCGCCGAGACGGCGGTGCGGCGCGCGGCCTTCGGCGAGGACATCGGCCAAAGCAGTTGGATGACTGCGGACGACTGGCTGGGATTCGCCGACCTGGCGCATGTGCGGGAAGGTTCGCAAGTCCTCGAGGTGGGAAGCGGATCGGGCGGGCCGGCGGTCTATCTCGCGACGAGGCGAGGGTGTCGCCTGACCGCTGTTGACATCAACCGGCACGGTGTCGAGAACGGCCGACAGCTCGCCCAGTCCCGCGCGGTCGCTGATCGAGTGCGCTTCGAGGTGATCGACGCAAGCAGGCCGCTTCCGTTTCCCGCGGACTCGTTCGACGCGATCCTGTCCAACGACGCGATGTGCCACATCGCCAACCGACTCGACACGCTGCGCGATTGGCACCGCGTGCTCCGCCGCGGGGGCCGCATCATGTACACGGATGCGCTGATCGTCACCGGCGCGATCACCGCCGAGGAGATCGCCACGCGCAGCTCCATCGGGCTATACGTCTTCGTGCCGCCAGGCGAAAACGAGCGATTGATCGGCGCGGCCGGATTCACGCTGGTCGCCGCCAACGATGTGACGGCGGCGGCGGAAACGATCGCCGGCCGCTGGCACGACGCGCGTGAGGCGCACTCGACGGAACTGACGGCGCGCGAGGGCGAGGCCAACTTCTCGGGGCTCCAGCGATTCCTGTCGTGTGTGCGCGCGGTGTCGGCCGAGCGCAGGCTCTCACGTTTCTGCTACGTCGCCGAGAAGGCCTGAATGGGCGTCTCTGTCTCTCGCATTGCTCTTGTAACGTTGGCTTGGTGAGCATTGGTGCTGCGTGTGGTGCCTTGCTTGGCGGAATTACGCTCGACGTGCAATTGCCCCCCTTCCCCCATACCCGTCAATTCGCAGCGTTGTCCTTCACCACGCGTCTGCGCGTGGAAGTCACCAACCTCTTATTCTTCTTCCGTTTTGGCGCCGAAATCGGAGCGTGGCTCGGAGCCGCGCTCGCCCCGATAGTCGGCTGGATTTTCCTTCGCCGCATCCCCCTTCATCGAGCGATCGGACAAACCGCGTTAGGGACGGTCCTCGGCATCGCGGTCGCCGCGGCGGTGCAACCACAATCCTGCGTGTTGTACGCCGTTGCCGGCTTCTTGGCGGCGACGGTTCGACTGTGGATCTCGACGCAGCGTCGTGGGCGCGCCGAGCCCGAGCCTGCCTAGTCCGGCGTACTGAGTTCCGCCGGATCGCCACCGCCGGCGGCGCCTGGCAAGGCGGCGTACTTTGCCACGCATGTCGCTCGAATCACGGCCTCGCGTTTCACTCGCCAGCCTGCCGACGCCGATCGTCGAGGCGCATCGGCTGCGCGCCACGCTAGGCGGCGCTGCCCGGTGTCCGAGAATCCTCATCAAGCGCGACGACCTCACCGGCCTCGCCCTCGGCGGCAACAAGGCGCGCAAGCTCGAGTTCTTGATGGGCGACGCGCTGGCGCAGCGCGCCGACGTCGTGGTCTCGAGCGGCGCGACGCAATCCAACCACGCGCGGATGACGGCCGCCGCGGCCCGCGCCGTTGGACTCGACTGCGTCCTCGTGCTCTCGGCACGCACGGCCGACCCTCCGCTGCAGGGGAACCTGCTGCTCGACCGGTTGTTCGGCGCGACGATTCACTTCATTAGAGCAAATCCGGATCCGCGCTTCGCCGTCGCCGCCGACGAGGTCGAGAGGGTGAACGAGATCGTCGATGATCTCACGCGACGCGGACGCCGCCCGTACGTGATTCCGATCGGTGGCTCGAGCCCCGTCGGCGCGCTCGGCTATGTCGATGGGACGCGTGAGATCGTCGAGCAGCTCACCACATCGGCAACGCGGGTCGATCGCCTCTATTACGCCAGCGGGTCGCGCGGAACACAGGCCGGGCTGGAACTCGGCGCGCGAATGTTCGGTGCCGAGTATCGACTCCATGGAATCGCCGTCAGCGCCGGAGAAGACGAGAAGCAGCGTCGCGCCGCGCGCCTCGTGAATGACGCGGCAGCGTTGCTCGGACTCAGCGTTCGCGTGGATGCGCCGGAACTCTTCACGGACCAGCGGTTCATCGGCGAGGGATATGGGATTCCGAGCGCGGACTGTCTCGATGCGATCAAACTGCTCGCGCGGAGCGAGGCGATCCTGCTCGACCCGTGCTACACGGGAAAGGGAATGGCGGGGCTGATACATGACGTGCGTGGCGGAGCGATCTCGCCGGAGGAGACTGTCATTTTTCTCCACACCGGCGGAGCGCCTGCCCTATTCTCGCAGCCGGACCCCGCGGCCCTCGTGCGTTAGTCGTCACATGGACGAGCTACTCGCCGGCATCACACTGAACGACAATCAGCGGCGGCACTTCGAGGTGTTGCTTACTCGTCTCGAAGACTCGCTGTCGACGATAGAAATGCTCCTCGCCGAGCGCCTCGATCCGGCGCTTCTGCGCCTGGCCGAATCGCTCCAACACCTCGGGTCGGCGCTCAAGCAATAGGGCTCTAGTTCCGTCGGATCGCCACCGCCGGATCGATCTTCGCCGCGCGCAGTGCCGGAACCCAGCACGCCGCGACGCCCACGACGGCCATCGCCGCAGCCACACCCAATAGCGTGATGGGATCGTTCGCCTCGACGCCGAACAAGAGCCCGCGAATGAAATGCGTGCCGGCGACGGCGCCGATCACGCCGATCATGAGACCGCCGATCAGCAGCACGCCGCCTTCCCACAAGAATCATCCGCTGCACGCGCGCGCTGTCGGCGCCGAGACTCATCCGGATGCCAATCTCGTTCGTCCGCGCGCTCACCGAGAACGCGAGCACGCCGGCGATCCCGACCGCGGCGATGACGACGGCGAGAATGCCGAACGACGAGACAAGCATCGCGTTGAGACGGCGCGGCGCCACGCTCTCGTCGCGAATCTGGCCGACCGTCAACACGTTCTCGATCGGATCGCGCGGCGCGATGCCGCGAACCAGTCGCGTCGCCGCCGGCGCCAGTGACGCCGCGGCGTTCTCGCGATCACCGGCGGCGCGGATCACGAGCCCCGCGCCTTGATACACCGGCGTCTGCGCGAACGGCTGGAACACGACGTTCCGCGCCTCGGCGTCCAACCCGCCGTCCTTGGTGTCGCCCACGACCCCGACCACCGTTTTCCATTCCTCGTGCATTCCAATGAACTTGAGCACCTCGCCGGTCCACGAGATTCGCTGGCCGATCGGATCGCGATCGGGGAAGAATTTGTCGGCGAGCGTCTTGTTGATGATCACGACCAGCGCCGAGCTGTCGCGGTCCATCGTCGCGAACTCGCGGCCCTTGATCAGCGGAATCCCCGACGCGCGGAAGTAGCCAGGGTCGGCCGTGCGCAGCTCGGCATGCGGCTGCGCTTCACCGATCGCGAGCTGCCGACGCTCGGCTTTCACGTCGAGCGTGAACGGTGTCGAGCGAAGCGGAACCGTCGAGCCGACGCCCACGTCCTTCACGCCGGGGATGGCGCCGATCTCGAGACGCATGCGGTCGTACATCGCGCGCGCGTCGGCGTCGCTCCGCTGCCCGATCGCGATCGGCACTTCCATCGTCAGGACTTGCTCCGTCGACAATCCATCGTGCACTTCACTGAGCCTCATCATCGTGCGTGTAAGGAGACCGGCTCCCGTCAACAAGATCACCGACACGGCGATCTGCGCGACGACCAGCCCTCGCTGCAAACGCTGCCGTCGCACGCCGCCGCTCGAGCGATTCGCCCCCGCCGTGATCCACGCCGCCAGCGAGCCTTCCTTGGCGAGGCTCGGCGCGAACGACAGCAGCGTCGCCACGACGACGCTCAAGAGGAGCGTGAATCCGAGCACCACGCCGTCGAGCTGGATCTCGTTGGCGCGCGGCGAGTACCGCTGCGCCAGCGCCACCAGCAGCTTCACCCCGCCGATCGCGATGATGAGCCCGAGCACGGCGCCGCCGAACGCCAGGACCAGGTTCTCGGCGAGCAGCAAGCGTCGCAGCCGCGTCGCGCCGGCGCCGAGCGCCGCGCGCACCACGAGCTCCTGCTCACGCCGCACGCCGCGCATCAGCGTGAGGTTCGCCACGTTGGCGCACGAGATGATCATCACGAACGCCGCCGCACCCATGAGCAGCCACAGCGTGAGCCGCGCTTTCTCGCCGAGCACTTCCTGGAACGGCGTCACCGTGACCTTGTAACCCGAATTCTTGTCGTACGCTTCCGGATAGGCGCTCTGCACGCGTTCACGAATCGTCTTGATCTCGGTGCGCGCCTGCTGGATCGTCGCGCCGGGCGCGAGACGCGCGATCATCTCGGTCATGCGGTGCGTGCGCCCCTGCACCATCAGCGCGCTGGTGTGGTGCTCGCTGATCACCATGTTCATCAGCGCGTCCATGCGCTGCGGGAACGTCGGCGCCGCCTGCGCGACGCCGACGATCGTCACCGGCTTGTTGTCGACCGTCACCTTGCGACCCACGACGCTGCGATCGCCGCCGAAGTGTTTCATCCAGTATTCGTAGGTCAGCACCATGACCGGCGAGACCGCGGTGCCGTCGTCGTTGTCGTCGAGCAACCGGCCCATCACCGCCGACAGGCCCATGACCTTGAAGTAGTTGCCGGTGACGAGTCCGACGCTGATCCGCGACGCCTGCCCCTCGTTCTCGCCCTGGATCGTGTACGTCATCCCCGAGTACTCGGCGATCCCGCCCAGCGTCTTGGCGCCGTTGCGGAAGTCGAGGATCTCCGGCACCGAGAAGTCGATGTTCTCGCCTCCCGGCCCGTTGATCGACTGGCGGAGGTAAACCAGCCGGTCGCCGTCACGATGCGGCAGCGGCTTGAGCAGCACGCCGCGCACGACGCTGAAGATCGCCGTGTTCGCGCCGATGCCGAGCCCGAGGGTGAGGATGACCGCGATGGCGAACCCGCGCGCACGCGCGAGGCTGCGGAGGGCGTAGCGAAGCTCTGAGAGAAACATGGCCATTCGGGGGAAAGACGTGAGTCAGACAGCTTGAGGGGCAAGGACGGCGTCGTCAATGCTTCCTATCCCACGTCGTTTGGAAGGGCGAGAAATCGACACGCTCGACGGCTAGCTCACTCTAGCCCCGCCTGATGAACTTCGGTAAGGTCCCCCGCAGGCACCACCGCAACGAACGGTTCTCGGCTACCGGACTCATGTTCCGCCTCGGGCACCCCGACGATTTCTCAGGCCAAGGCGACGAGGAACGCGTGGTCGACTCGCCGTTTCATCTGCGGCTGCGCCGAGACACCGCGCCCCAGCACGAGGCGATCGAGAGACAGCTGGACCTGCTCGATCCGGAGCTCTCGCTGCACCGCTATCGACTGGTCCTCGAGAGTTTCCACGGGTTCTACGCCCCAGTAGAAAGCGAGCTCCCGCGCCTGGTGGCGACGACGCCCTCGCTTGGGTTTCCACTCCGACCACGAGCGCCTCTCCTGGAGCGCGATCTGCTTTCGCTTGGCTTGTCACGTTCTGACATCGCCGCGCTCCCCCGATGCGCTGACCTGCCTCGCTTGTGCCGAACCGAGCATCTGGCGGGATGTTTGTATGTCCTCGAGGGTGCGTGCCTTGGAGGACAGATCATCGCCAAAGCTCTGCGCGGCCGGCTGCCCCTCACCAACGATCTCGGTCTCTCGTTCTTCGTGGGTGACGGGAGCGGGACAGGCGCGAGGTGGCGGTTGGTGCTCGGCTGGCTGGAAGACCTGGTGCGCCGCGGCGCGCTTGGCGACGAGATCGTCGCATCGGCCCGCGAGACCTTTTGCTCGCTCGGGCGCTGGGTGGAGCTGATAGGGGCGTCCAGATGACGGAGGAGCGCGACCTCGTTGATCTGACGAACTGCGACCGCGAGCCGATCCACATCCCCGGTTCCATCCAGCCCCACGGCGTGCTGCTGGTCATGACGGAACCGGAATTTGTAGTCATGCAAGTCAGCGAGAACGTCGTCGACCATCTCGGTGTTCGCGTCGAGGACGTCCTGACGCGACCGCTCTCCGCTCTTTTCGATCGGTCGTCAGTCGAGGCGGTCCGGACGGCTTTGTCGGGAGGACCGCCGGAACGGGCGAATGCAATCCGCATCCTGGCGTCCGGCAAGCCCTTCGACGCCATCGTGCATCGCCACAAGGGCGCGGCAATCCTCGAGCTCGAGCCAGCGTCGCCAGTCTCCGCCGAAGACATCGGACATCATCCACTTCGGCAGACTCTGATTCGCGTGCAGGACGTGGGCTCGGTGCGTGAGCTAGCCAACATCGTGGTCGAGGAGGTGAAGCAGGTGACCGGGTTTGACCGCGTCATGTTCTATCGGTTCAACGAGGTCGGGGACGGTTCCGTCGATGCAGAATCGGTCGCGCCAGGACTCGAGCCTTACCTGGGCCTCCACTATCCGGCGTCCGACATCCCTCAGCCGGCGCGTCAGCTTTACCTCGAGAACAGGCTTCGAATCATCGCCGACGCCCGTGCCCAGCCGGCGCGGATCGTCCCGACACTACGGCCGGACACGGGTGCTCCGCTGGATCTCAGCTTCGCGGTGCTGCGTAGCGTTTCGCCCATCCACCTCGAGTACATGGCCAACATGGGTCTTCGCGCCTCGATGAGCATATCGCTCGTCGTGCGCGACCGCTTGTGGGGCCTCATCAGCTGTGCGAATCACACTGGCCCGCGCCTTGTCCCGCAGCACCTGCGCGTGGCGTGTGAGTTTCTCGGTCGCCTCACCTCTCTCCAGATCGACGCCCTCGAGGATCGGGAAGCGGCTGCGCGGCGCGCTTCGAGTCAGGCCACGGCTTCACTGCTCTCCGACACGATGCGCACGCAAGACGACGCGACGAACAACGTGCTCGAAAGCCTGCTTGCGCGCAGCTCGGAGCTATTGCGGCTGGTGGACGCGGAAGGCGTCGCTGTCGTGGAGGGCACAGGAGAGCCGGTAACGGCAGGGCGCACACCGCCGCCTGCTTTCATCCAGGAAATCGCCAAATGGCTCGAGGACCGCACGAAGACGTTTTCGACTGCATCTCTGGCGACACAATTTCCCGCAGCCGTGGAAGCCAAGGACGTCGCCAGCGGCCTGCTGACGTTCGCGTTGCCCGGCCTGCCGCTGCGTCGCCTGCTCTGGTTCAGGCCGGAGATCGTCAGGACGGTGACTTGGGGCGGCGATCCTGCCAAGCCCGTCGAGCGCGACCACTCGATGCGTCTACACCCGAGGGCTTCGTTTGCGGCGTGGAAAGAGGAAGTGCGGCTCCAATCCCATCCGTGGACGGACGGCGATCTCGCGGCGGCCGAGGACCTTCGCCGGTATGCGCTCGAGATCGACCTCGAGCGGCAGGTGCTGCGCGCGTCTCGAGCGGTGTTCGCCCGCGAAGAGATCCTTGCAATAGTATCGCACGACCTCCGGAACCCGCTGGGGGTCGTGCAGCTGGACGCAGCGGAACTGAAAACATGGGAGATCCCAAGCGACAAAGACATCACCGACAAGTTGCGGGCAAGCGCCGATCGGATCCTGCGATCGGTCGGTCTCATGACCCGCCTCATCGCGGATCTCTTGGATATGGCAAAGATCGACGCAGGTCGTCTCGACTTGCGGAGGCAACCCGAGGCGAGCCGCCCTCTCATCGAAGACGTGTTGAGGATCCTTGAACCGCTGGCGCACGCCAAGCAGATCACCATCGAGAAGGAGCTCACCGAGGCGCCGCCGGTGAACGCAGATCGCGATCGCATCTTCTATGTGCTCTCGAACATCCTCGGCAACGCGATCAAGTTTACTCCCGAGCGGGGCACGATCGCGCTCCGCACGGAACGACGTAAGGACGAACTGTTGATCATCGTCGACGACTCCGGGCCCGGTATTCCACCCGAGCAGCTCGCCCACGTGTTCGACCGTTACCGGCGCGGCCGCTCCAGTCAGGGAGGCACCGGTCTCGGACTCTACATCGCCAAAGGAATCGTCCTCGCGCACGGCGGAGGCATTTGGGCCGAGGCGGCGCCCGGCGGCGGAGCGAGGTTCTGTCTGACACTGCCCCTTGCCACGCCCGTACCCGGCTAAGCGAACCCCCATCGACGGCCGTACCAACGCGCGCTACGCGAGTCCCTTCGCGCGCTTGTAGTACGCGATGTACTCCTTTGGCGTCGACATCGCGATCACTTTCGCGACGGAGGTGAGCTCGAGATCATCGAGCTCCTTGAAGTGGAGACAGCACTTCCCCATGTCGAGCCGCTTCCCCGCTTTCTTGAATGCGTCGACGAGCAGCTTCTCGGAGAACGGCGACGTGTACTTGCCGTTCGAGCTCTCGTACGTGCCCATCAGGTAGAGCGAGTTGTAGCTCTTCTGCGCGCCAAGGCCCACGTAGCAGAGCGGCTGACCGTTGTGCGTGTTGGAGAACTCTTCGAGCGGGATCCCCCAGTTGATCACGCCCCAATTCATGAACTCTGCGTACCCCTCGGGGATGTGCCTGCGGACGAAGGCGCGGGCCTCTTCGATCACCGCCCGCTTTTCCGGAGTGAGCGAGGCCAGGTAGGCGGCCACGGTGGTTGGGCGTGCGGTCTTCGGCTTTGAGCGTGATTTCCTGGCAGCCATCGAGCTGTTCCTCGTGTTCGGGTGCTCCGACCGGTTCGCGTCGGTTGCTGCGCCGTTCGCGGTCTCACCAACACATCGAACGAGACCGGTGAAAATCGACACGAGCTTCGAGATCGAGACAACAAGACGGCGCCATCGGCGCCGCTGCGTGCTCGCGACGTGCTAATGAGGAGGTTCGGTCGTCAGAATTGAGTACCGACCCGACGCGGGCGCATGTCCCCCATCCGAGCAGACCTCGCCGGTGCTGCCGCTGCCGGTGATGATGATCCGACCCCCGCCACGGGCGCGCAACTCACGGCGGGGGCCCGCGGGCATCGCATCGCCGCGCCCGACGGAGCGCCGGCGGTCCTCTCGCGCGAGCTCGGGGACTTTCTGGTCGAGCTTGCGATCGCCATGCACAAGCACGCGATCTATCCCCCCGGCCACCCGCTCCTCGACGGGGCCGTCGACGCCGTCGAGGGCGCCCTGCTCGGCCTGCTCGCCGAATACGCGGTGTTGTCGATCGGCGTCGCGCGCCGGCAACTCGTGATCGAGGGCGTCGCCACCGACCCGAATCATCCGCTGCTCAACGAGCTCGCGCTCCGCTTTCATCGCCACCACGTCGGCGCGGTCAAGTTCGAACGCGGCGTGGAGCGCGCGGAGTTGGCCGACTTTGTGGTTACGCTCTCGGTCGACGCGGGGCGAAATGGCGTCGCGATCGGGCTCGACCCGGGCTCGCTGCCGACGCGATGGACGCGCATCCACGCCTTTCCGCTCACCTACGACCGTCTCGAGTTGCTCGACAGCGAGAAGATGGACACGGTCGACGGGCAGATCGCCGCCGGGCGCGCCGCCCAGCTCTGGGTCGGTCTCGCCACCGCGGCGCTCGCGGCCGACGCCGCGCACGGCGGCGAGATGGAAGGCGGGATGGACGGCGGGACACCGCTCGAGCCGATGGCCGTCGCCAAAGCGATCGACGAGCACGAGCACGAACGAGCGTACGACCAGGTCATCGTCGGCTACATGCTGCAAATCGCCAACGAGCTGACCGCCGCGCAGCACTCGGCATTGGGCGCAGGGCCGGGCTCGGGCGAGGCGGTGTCCCTCGAGTCGGCGGCGCTCCAGGCGCGCATGTCCAAGATGCTCGGCGCGCTCAAGCCGGAGACGCTCGCGCGGCTGCTGCACATGGGCGGCGACGTCGCGCAACGGCGCACGTTTCTGCTCGAGGCGACCAAGGGGATGAGCGCCGCGGCCGTCGTGTTCCTCGTGCAGGCGGCCGCGACGACGGAGACGCAGACGGTGTCGCACTCGATGGTCCGTCTCCTCACCAAGCTGGCGCAGCACGCCGAGTCGGGAGGAACGGCGCGGCGCGCGATGGCGGACACCAGTCTTCGGGACACGGTCACGCGAATCCTGAACGAGTGGACGCTCGCGGATCCGAATCCCGAACACTACCGCGCCGTGCTCGAGGAGGCGTCGCGGAGCGCGGCGCCGTCGATCGGCGAGTCGGTCCCCCCCCCCGGCCTCGCGCCGGATTGCGAGCCCGAGCGCATCGTGCAGATGGCGCTGGAGATCGGCGCCGTGGGTGCGACGCTCTGGCGCGCGGTGGAGCGGCTCGAGCGCGGCGGGCGGGCGGGGCTCGTGCTCGATCTCGTGGACGACGCGCCCGATCAGAAGGCGGCGGCCGCCGTCGTCCACCACATGGCCACGCACGACGGGCTGCGCCGCCTGCTCACCGCGGACAAGATCGACTTCGCGACGGCGGAGCGGATCGTCGAGCGCGCGGGCGTGGAGGCCGTCCCGGGGATTCTGGCGGCGGCGGCGGCGGTCGCCGACGCGCGCTCGCGCGAGCACGTCTACGATCTCGTCGCGGCGCTCGGTGATGCGGCGCCGCCGCTCGTGGCCAGGCGGCTGTCCGAGCTGAATCGTCCCGGCGTCGGCGCGGCGGTACAACGCGATCTCATCGCGCTGCTTGGACGCCTCGTGCCGAGCGGTGTCCTTCCGGACGGCGTCGATCTCCGCCGGTATCTCACCGCGCAGGACGCGCAGGTGCGGCGCGAGGCGATCAAGCTGCTGCTCAGGGCCGGCGCATCGGCACGCGACGAAGCGCTGGCCGCGTCGATCGACGACGCCGACGCGCGCATCACCTACCTTGGGCTCACGGCGGCATGCGAGCGATGCCCGCCTCACGTCGGCACGCGCATCCGCGCGCGCCTCGACCGCGGCGATCTGGACCCGTCGCTCCGTGCACTCGGCACTCGCGCGGCCGCAACGGTGCGCACGGCGGACACGCTGGCTTGGCTCGTGTCGCGCGTGGTGAAGTCGTCGCGGCTGTTCGGACGGCTGTCGCTGCTTCCGGCGACCCCGGAGACAACCGAGGCGGTGACGGCGATCGTCGCCGGGTGGCGGAAAGATCCGGCGGCGGCGCGCGTCGTGGCGCTGGCGACGAAGAGCCGCGACCCGCAATACCGCGCCGCGGCGCGCGGGCAGGCGAACGCGGCGGCGGGCGCCGCATGAGCGATCCCGTTCGCTTCCTCACGTCGTTCGTGCAGTCGCTGGCGACGATGGCGTTGTACGCGGACAAGCATCCGGCGCGGGAGCGCGCTGTCGACCGTTCGTTCGACGTGCTCCGCGAGCTACAGCTCGTGGACTCGCGCCCGCAGTTCACCTTTCTCGGCGCGGAGACGGTCTACGGGCAGTTTTCGCTGCGCGAGATGCGCGATTGGGAGTGGGCGGCGCGCCTCGGCAACGCGGGCGTGCAGCGGCTCGAGTTCGAGCCGGAGGTCACGCGCGACGAGTACGAGGAGTTCCTGGAGGAGGTGCTGGCGCGGCTCGCGCTGACGGCGATCGACACGTCGGAGATGCGGACCACGCGGCGGACGACGATCAAGTTCGGGGCGATCGGCGTGCGGGGTGAAGCGCGCGACGAGCGGGCGCCCGTGTCGGCCGTCGACGCGCTGGCGTCGCTCGTCACTCTGCACGAGGAGGCGGCGGCGATCGAGTGGATGCACGAGGAGGTCGGCGAGCGCGGAAGGCTGCCGCTCGCCGAGGCCGAGACGGTGGTGCGATCGCTGTCGCTGGCGATGCACACCGAGAGCGAAATGCTGCTGCCGCTGCTCGAGATGCGGCAGTTCGACGAGTACACGACGACGCACTCGCTCAACGTGGCGGTGCTGACGATGGCGCTCGCCGAGTCGCTGGAGCTGTCGGCGCGCGAGGTGCGCGCCTTCGGCGTGGCCGGCCTGCTGCACGACCTCGGCAAGGTCCGTGTGCCATTGGAGATATTGAACAAGCCCGGCAAGCTCACCGACGAGGAGCGCGCCGTGATGCAGAGCCACACGGTGGACGGCGCGCGCATCATCATCACCAGCGACCACGCGCTGGATCTGGCCGCGGCGGTGGCGTACGAGCACCACATTATGCTCGACGGCTCCGGGTACCCGCGCTGCCACTATCACCGCGACTGCCACAAGGGGAGCACGCTAGTCCACGTGTGCGACGTGTACGACGCGTTGCGCACCAACCGTCCCTACCGGGACGCGTGGGAGGCCGACCGGGTGCTGGATTTCGTCGAGAAGCGCGCCGGCGTCGATTTCGAGCCCGCGATCGCCGCCACGTTCGTGCGGATGATGCGTCGGCTGGAGCACCGGGTGCAGCGGGGGCCACGGGTCTCGGGATGAGAGATGACGACCGGGGAACGCCACCAGCGGCCAACTCTACGGCACGCGTGGTCCTTCGATCGTGGCCCCACCCTGCAACAGCGTCACCTTCGTTGCTTTGCCGGCGTCGATCGTGAACGTGAAGCGGAGCGCCGGGTCGAACGCGACACCAAACGCGTGGTTGCCAAGGTAATGCATTTCGTTCGCGGCCTGGCCCTGGGCCTGCGCCATGAGACGCGTGCCGTCGACGAAGAACTTGATGGGCAACGGCTCCCCGCTCGGCAGTTGCAACGTGTACGTGCCGACGATCGCGTCGCGATCGGACGGTGAGAGCGCCGGCGCAGTCTGTCTGGCCGGAACAGCTCGCGCGGCAACGAGCGAGTCTCCGTAGGCGACGCGAAGGAGGTTCTGCACGAGCCGCTGGGGCGACTCGCGATCGAAGTTCGTAAACACCACGACGCTCAGGCTATCGTCGGCCACGTACGCCGCCGCCGTCGCGAACCCCGGAATGCCGCCGGTATGGGACACCGTCTTGTGACCATCGAGCACCCCCGGCACCAGTCCAAAGCCGTAGTTGATCTTGCGGCCATTGTTCAGCGTATCGGCGGTCGACATCAGCGCATACGACGCGGGCGACACCACCTTTCCACTGGCCAGCGCGCGCTGCCATTTCGCAAAGTCGCCGACCGTGGAGCACAACGCGCCGGCGGCGAAGGGGTGTGAGAGATCCATGAACTGCGCGCGCCCGGCCGCCCCGGTAGTGTCCTTGCTGTATCCCAGTGCGAACGCAGGATCCGATGTCCTCGACGGGCAGTACGACGTCCGTCGCAGTCCGAGCGGCTTGAAGAACTGCGCGTCGAGATAACTCGCGTATTTCTGACCGGTCGCCTTCTCGATCACCATGCCGAGCAGGACGTAGCCCGTATTGTCATATCGGTAAGCGGTGCCGGGCGCGAAGTCGAACGTGTCGGCCGCAACGAACTTGATGATCGCGTCGGGCGACAGCGGGTCATTCCAGGTTTTCTGCCAAGCCGGCGACGACGTGTAGTCGTGAATCCCGGACGTGTGCGTCAGCAGCTGGCGAATCGAGACCCGCTTTCCGTGCAGCGGGAACTGCGGGACGAACTTCGAGAGATCGTCATCCAGCCTCACGCGCCCCTGCTCCACGAGCTTCATGATCGCGGCGGACGTGAACTGCTTGGTGTTGGAGCCGATCTCGTAGATCGTCGCGGCGGTCGGCGCGCGCGCCGCCTCCACGTTGGCGAGACCATACGCGCCATAGGCCAGCGTATCGCTCCCGCGAATCACCGCGAACGATGCGCCAGGCGCGTGAGACTCCGCGAGATACGTGAGCACGAGGGAATCAGCGCGCGGGCGAAATGCATCGCGCGTGATGGTCGACCGTTGGGCGCCGGCAGACGAGACGCCGGCGAGCATCGCGATGCCGGCGAAGCGGACGGAACGCAGCATGTGAAAGCTCCGGGGGATGGGACCGAAAATACGCCGGCGGCGCGGCGAGCGCGAATGAAACGAGCCGGCGGAACGGCATTTGGTATACCAAACTTGTATTCTGCGGTGCCCGGACGCTACTATGTCGCTGTACATCCCCCGGCCAGTGTCATCCCATTCGTGAGCTCACCCGTCAATGCCTGACCGCACCATGCCTCGGACTCGAGATCGCGTCGGCGCCGCTGTGGCGACGACCGCGTTGTGGATTGCCGCGGCGTTGTTCGCCGAGACCGCACGCGCACAGACGCCATCATTCACACTCGAGTCGGCGCTCAGCGCGCCGTTCCCCAGCGGACTGATCGCGGCCCCGGCCGGCGGTAGAGTCGCGTGGATCTTCGATGCTGAGGGCAGCCGCAACATCTGGGTTGGAGAACCCGGCGCCAATGGATCATTCGCGTCGAGACAACTGACCAGATTCACCGGCGACGTCGGCGTGGAGATCGGGACCCTCGCCTGGACGTTCGACGGCGGGGCGCTCGTGTTCGAGCGCGGCGGCGAGGCGAATCCACGCGATCTCCCGCTCGGATCCGCGCCCGGCCAGCTCTGGACGATCTCCCTCGGCGACACGATGCCGCGGTTGATCGGCGACGGCAGCTCGCCGGCGACGGCGCCAAAGACCAATACGGTCGCCTACATCGCCCGCAATTCGATAGTGCTTGCGCAGTTGGACGGCAGCGAGAAACCGCAGACCGTCGTTCGAGATCTGGGAAGAGACGGGGCGCTCGCCTGGGCACCCGACGGCTCGCGGATCGCATTCGTGAGCGGCCGCGGCGATCACAGTCTCATCGGCGTCTACGACCTCGCACACAAATCGATCACCTGGCTGGCGCCGAGTGTCGATCGGGATGCCAGTCCCGTCTGGTCGCCCGACGGTGCGAGGATCGCGTTCGTCCGCATTCCCCCCGGTGCCCCCGGTCCATTCTCGTCGACGCGGACCGCCGAGCCGTGGTCCATTTGGATCGCCGACCCCGCGACTGGAAAGGGACACCAGGTCTGGCGCGCCGATGAGGGAGCCGGCAGCCGATTCTATCCGCTCGAAGGAAACTCGGCATTCGCTTGGGGCGCCGACGACAGAATCGTTTTCCCGTGGGAGAAAAGCGGTTGGGTGCACCTCTACAGCGTCGCGTCCGCGGGCGGTACGCCGACGCTGCTCACTCCCGGCGACTTCGAGATCTTCAGCGCCGATTTGAGTCCGGACCGCCGCCGTATCGTGTATTCATCCAACCAGGACGATTTGGACCACCGGCACATCTGGCAAGTGGCGGTTGCCGGCGGAACGCCAACGCCAGCGACGACGGGACCAACGATCGCGGACCTTCCCGTGTTCACGAGCGACGGCCACTCCGTTGTGTTTCTCAGCGCGGACGCGAGGAATCCGATGCGACCGGCCATCATCTCGCAATCCGGCGATCGATTCGGCGCCGCACGCGACGTCGCCCCGCAAACGGTGGCGGAAGAGTATCCTGGCGCGCAGTTCGTGGTCCCGCAGGCGGTGATTTTCCGCTCGCCCGACGGCGTGATGGTCCACGGGCAACTCTTTCTCCCGCCGCCGACTGGTAAAGCGAGTGAACCACGCGAGGCGCGTAGCACCCGTCACCCCGCCCTGCTCTTCTTCCACGGCGGCCCGTATCGCCAGATGCTTCTCGGCTCGAATCCGATGGGCGCGTACGCGTACATGTACGCGATGAATCAATATTTCGCGAGCCGCGGATACGTCGTCCTGTCGGTCAACTATCGAGGCGGCACGGGGTACGGCCTGAATTTTCGCGTGCCGCCGAAGTTCGGTCCCTCGGGGGCGAGCGAGTTCAATGACATCATGGGTGCCGCGAATTTTCTGAAGGCCAGGACAGACGTCGACTCGAAACGACTCGGTGTCTGGGGCGGGAGTTATGGCGGCTACATGACCGCGCTGGCGCTCGCCCGCGCGTCCGACACCTTCGCCGCCGGGGTGGACTACGCGGGCGTGCACGATTGGAGCGGCGTGCTGAAGGTCTATGCGGCCGCCGGAGCGCAATCCGCGACGGACAGCCTGGCACGGGCGTCGTCGCCGCTGTCGTCGATCAAGCGTTGGCGTTCACCGGTGCTCGTGATTCAGGCCGACGACGATCACAACGTGCCGTTCAATCAGACAGTGCAGCTGATGACGGCCCTGCGCGAGCAGAAGGTGCCGCACGAACTGATCGTCGTTCCGAACGAGATTCACGATCTGTTGCTGCATCGATCGTGGCTCACGTACTTCCATGCGCAATCGGACTTCTTCGATAAGTACTTCCTTCGCTGACCGGTTGGCGGGGGCCGACGGAGTGAGCGATGCGGGGCGCGTTGCTGAAGCGCGCCAAGCGTCGCGCAGCCGGTGCGTGACCCGGCAACGGACGCCCATCTGGGCGCCAGCAGAAAAAACGAAGCCCCGCCGAGCGAGGTAGCGCAAAGCAGGGCAACGATATATGAGGGGTGGGCCTGGGAGGAGTTGAACCTCCGACCTCACGCTTATCAGGCCCAAAACGGCGGTTCAGAAGTCCGGCACCATGACGGTTTTCAGAGAGACAGAGGCCCGATCCGCCGACTTTCGTCCCGTTTGAATGCCGGACTTTTGACATGCAACGGGCACACGAAACGGGCACAAGGCATTCCCCGCCGGGCTCGTTGCTTTGCTAGCCTCCTCGTAGCTGGCTGGGCACTGACTCGAAGACTATTGATCGTCCTGAGAAGCGCCGAATTGATGCACGATTTTGGCAAACGAATGGGTCGGACCAAAACGCATGCAGACGCCTTGAATGCCAGAAAGCGCTGAGGGCTTGATGGCCCCCAGCGCTTTCTGTTCGAGCAACCGCCTACACGCGACCAGGCTTCTTGTCAGGCGGGCGAGACGGCTTCGCGGAGCGATCCGCCGGCGGTGCCGGATGCGCCGGCACCTCGGCATCGCGCGGCGGACCCGCCGGGCGACCGGCGCGAATCGCTTGCCGCTGCTGCGGCTCGAGCGGACGGCCCGGATGCGCTTCCATCGCGCGTCCCCGCACATCCGCCGACGGCGGCGGTTGCGGCGGCGGATTGCGCGTGATGATCGGGCGCTGGTTTGCGGAGCGCCCCGGCGCCGCCGCGTCCTCGCGCGGGAGTGTCGGCAGTTGGCGATTCGACGGCGCCGGCCCCGCGGGAACAGGCGGCGGGGCGTGCTTCGTAATGAGCGGCGCGCCGCCGGCCACCATCATCGGCCGCGTGACCGTCGGGGGACGCTGGTCGGGAACACCACCCGCCAACAGGCTGCGCGAGGGATTCACGGCCGGATGCGGTTCTACGTGCGCCGCCGCGATGTCGTCGGGACGCAAGCGCACCACGTCGCGCGACACCGGATCACCGTTCCGCAACGTCTCCTCGTGCACCGCAGTGATCGCCGCCTCACGGTTTCTCCATCTCACCTGATCGACGTCGACGCCGCGCGTCGACCGATCGATCTCGGCGACCGTCCGGAAGCCGGTCACGTTCACGTCGTGCAAGTACCGATCGCTGTGATGGTACCATGGGAAGAACGGCTCTCGCGGACCAAGCGGAAACCACGCCTGCATCGGCGGCTCGTTGCGGACACGGAACCCAGCACCGCCGACGAACACGACCAACGCCGGCGCATAGACCGGACGTTCGACGACCACGCCAGGGACCCAGCCCCAGCCGCGATCGAACCGCGCCCAACGCCCATAGTGGAACGGCGCGAACCCCCACGGGGCATCGTCGACCCAACTCCACCCCCACGGCTCGACCCACGCCCAATGGCCCTCGCGGTACGGCACCCAATCGACCGCGATCGCCGACGGATACCACACGGGACCGACCGTCGGGTCTGAATACCAACTTCCATATTGGTTGAGATCTTCCCAGCCCGGCATGTCCTGGTTCACGTACTGCGCTCCTGGCGCCGCACTAGTGTACCGCTGGTCACGAGCCATCGACCATCGCTCGAACTCGTCGGTGGCGCCTGATGAGAGCTCCGTCAATTGTATCGGATTCGCGCCGCTGAGCTGAACCGTCTGGCCGCGACGGAGCGTTTGCGTGAGTCCAGGGCCGGACACCTCGAGCGAGCCGTTCTCGACGGTCACAGTCGTGATATCAGAATTGGCATCGACCCACACTCGGTACGAGCCCGCGGTCAAGGGCAATAGCGCGCCGTTCGGTGTGTCGAGCTCGATGGAGTCGGACGGAATCCACCGATAGATGCTCGCGCGAAGCGTTCCGTGCGCCAGCCCAAACTGCGCGAAGTGATCGGTGAGGTTCGTCACTGTGACGTCGGATTGGTCGCCCACGCGAACCGCCGACGCGCCCATGTCCAACTCGACGCGCGAGCCTTGGGGCGCGTAGAGGCGATCGCCGGTCGTCAGCGTGTAGTTGACCGCCGGCTTGCTCCAGCTATCGGATCCCGCCGACTGAAACGACACCGCGCCGACCAGCGCACTGAGACGCGCCACGCGCGCCGGTGGGTCGTCGCTGCCGGCCGATCCTTGCGCGCGTGCCGCAAGTGGGACAAACAGAACGACGGCCGACGCGAGACCGGCTACTACGCGACGATGACAGGCTGTTCGTACAGATCTTTGCACGAGAGTATCCTCCCCGTTCCCGACGACCGCAGTCGCGTGTTTCGCGACCGGCGCCGCGGATGATTGCTGAGGTTGATTGGGCAAGCCGTGCGCCATCGGGGACTCGTCGACGAAGGCGTTTTCGGCCCACGGAGCCCGCGTACGCGCTCGCGCGACAACGTTCCACTCGACTGGAACGATTTGGTGTCCTCCGATGGGAGCAGCGCTGTCCACGTTCGATGGCAGGGATTGTCTCCGGGTATTCGTGCGGACCGACACAATTGCCGCAGCGCGGTCGAACGACCGCTGTCCGTCCATTGCAATTGACTTCTCACGACGCCGAACGTTGCTCGCGCGTCTTTGTGCCCAACGCGAAAGACGGGCAGGCACACCGCGAGCGGTGCGCAAAAAGAAATCGCTCCCTGAACGCGGGAGCTAAGACGAGGGTTTGGAGTTGCGAGTGGCCTGGTGAGAGTTCAACTACCGACCTCACGCTTTCAGCCCAAAACGGCGTTTCAGAAGTTTTGTGGCGCGCGTCGGCTCGAGAGATTCGTGGCAGAAGAGAGGGCATCAACGAGCGTGTCATCGATACGAATTAGGCCGATCCTGGCGCTCGCGTCGCTCTTCGCCGCCATCGGCGTATAGGTGTCTGGGGCGAGATACGAAGATGATATCAACCAATGCGACAGGAGCACGCCCTCAGGCTCATCGGAGACCGACCTGGGCACGTATCACCAGCCAGACCAGAACGAACCGCGTGCGGCGCGGGGCGACCTTCAGGACCCGCTAACGGATGAACGGGGAACCCTGAACAGGAAGTGGCGCAAGAACAAAACGCCGCGAGTGCAAGTCGCGGCGGGAATGATTCTTAAGAATGGGCCTGGGAGGAGTTGAACCTCCGACCTCACGCTTATCAGCTGTGCAAACCACAGCCCAAAGTCCGGCAAGCGGCCGGTTAACCCTGCAGAAGCCACTACTAACGTACCACAAACCGGCCGCAAACAGCCGGACTTTTGGACGAACGGGTACCGCAACGGGTACCTGCAGAAGATCGCCATGGCGGTCGGTCGGCAGTGATCCGGACGTGTCCTTAGGCTGCTGCGATCCGGGGGCCTTGAACTCCGTTCGTACTGTGTCCCCCGCTGTCCCGAAGCGGTGCGAGCCTGGTCCGGCTACGAAAACGCTGGCTTGACAAGATCGCCCAACGGATAGACTGTCTTACTATCGACAGGGAGACAGCCTATCCATGGCCGACAAATCGCAGGAGCTCGTTCCCGGCACGCTCGAGATGCTCATCCTCCGCACGCTCAGCCTCGGGCCCATGCACGGTTATGGGATTGCCCTACACATCGAGCGCACGTCCGCCGACGTGATTCGCGTCGAAAAGGGATCCCTCTACCCTGCCCTCGAACGCCTGCTCCGCGGCGGACATGTCACCGCGAAGTGGGGCACGTCGCCGACGGGCCGGCGCGCACGCTACTACACGATCACCGCAACGGGCCGGCGCAGCCTCGGCTCCGAGGTCTCCGCGTTCGAGTCGATGTACGCCGCGATCTCCCGTGTCCTCAAAACGACGTGAGGCCCAATGTCTCTCTTCGATGCCCTTCGCCATCGAGTACGGAGCCTTCTGCACAGTGAGCTGGCCGATCGCGAGCGCGCCGAGGAGTACGCGATCCATCAGCGACTTGCGCAGGAGCAGCGGACCTACGACCCCGCCTCCGCAAATGACTCTCGCTTGGCGGCACGCCGCGAGTTCGGCAACCCGACGTATATGAAGGAAGAGGCGCGCTGGATGGGCGCGACGCGTTGGGTCGACGTGACGCGACAGGATCTCCGCTACGCCTTCCGTGCGCTCCGTCGCTCCCCCGTTTTCACTCTCGTCGCGATCGGGTCGCTCGGCATCGGCATCGGCGCCAACTCGGCGATCTTCGGGATGGTTCATGCGTTGCTGCTTTCGAAATTGCCCGTGGCAAACCCCGACGCGCTTCGTCTGCTGACTCATTCGCCGGATGGGCTGACGCGGGCGTTCTTCGCAACGGGTGAGATCGAGGCGTTGACGGCCGGCGGGCAGGCCGATGTCGCGGTATTCGGGACGGTCCTGGGAGCCGACGGCGAGATCAACGGACTGCACGTCGGCGATCTCAATATCGCCGCCGTTGACGGTGCATTCTTCCGCATCGCCGGCGTAGGCCTGGCCGCGGGCCGCGGCATCTCCCCCGCGGACGCGCAGAGCGCCGCCCAAGTCGCCGTCCTCTCGAGCGCGTCGGCAAATGCTCGCTATGGAAGCGCGCGCGAAGCGCTCGGCAAGATCGTCAAGCTCAACGACGTGCCCTTCACCATCGTGGGCGTGAGCAGCGCCGGATACGAGGGACTATTGCTTGGCGTCGACTACGCGATGGCGGTGCCGATGACGTCAGTGCCCGCACTGCAGCATCAGCCGGCCCAGCCGCGGCCGGATCTGTTCGTCATCGCGCGGCCGGGAGCCGATTCGATCCGGTTGCGATCGATGCTTCAGGCGACCTTCGCGCGCTGCTGCGCCGACGGCGCGCTCGCCCTCTCGATGCGGCGCCGGACGGGCGTCCAGCGCATCGGCTTTCTCGACATCAGTGGCGGCATCACCGACGGCAGGAAGTTCGATGTTCGCGCGCAGTATGGAAACGTTCTGCTCGCGCTCATGGGCGGTGTGGCCGTCCTTCTCTTGATCGCGTGCACCAACGTCGGCAACCTGCTCATGGCGCGCGCCGCCGCGCGAGCCCGCGAGTTGGCGGTTCGCCTTTCGCTCGGGGCGTCGCGAGGCCGGATCATTCGGCAGCTGCTCGCCGAGTCGTTCTTGCTGGCTGTGTTCGGAGCAGCCGCCGGAGTGTGCTTGGCGATCTGGGGTACCGCCGCCCTGTCGCGAAATCTCCCCGCTGGGTTGACCCCGCTCGCCCCCTTCGTCGCAACGCGACCGAGTCTCACCATCTTCGCGTTCACCGCGGCAATCGCGCTCGCGTGCGGCCTCATTTTCGGCATCGCGCCCGCCGTCCGCGCGACGCACAGAGACGTCGTCGCGGCGCTTCGCGATCATCAAACCTCGGGGCGGCGTGTTCGCTTGCTCGACAAGGGCGCCGTGGCAATTCAGGTCGGACTCGCGCTGCTGCTGCTCACTTCCGCAGGCCTCCTGAGCGCGACACTCCGCCAGCTCACCGCCGCGGTCGGCGGGAGCCGTCCCGAGACGTTGCTCGTCGTGCAACTCGACTCACGCGACACACCGCACAGCGACACGCTCTTGCAGGCGACTGTGCCGACTCTCCACGCCCGCTTCGGGGCGATGCCGGCCGTCAAGTCGGTCGCGGAGTCGTTCGTGGTTCCGCTCATTTACGGGGGAGTGCCGACCAAGACTCTCGACGCCCCGGGTTCCGAGAGCGCATCCGACGACCAAGTGGAGGTCGGAAGCTTCACCGTGGCGCCGCGCTACTTCGAGACGCTCGGGATCTCGCTCCTCGCCGGCCGGGATTTCAACGACCAGGACGTCATCGGAACGCCGCGCGTCGCGGTGATCAGCCAGCGTCTCGCGCACGATTTCTTTTTCGGCAAGAACCCCATTGGCCAGTCGATTGGGTTCCGCGGCGAGGACGGCGGACGCGATGTGACGATCGTCGGCGTCGTCGCCGACGCAAAGCAATCGGACCTTCGCTCGCCGGCGCCGAGCACGGCCTATCTCGCGCGCAAACAGTGGCCCACCATCACTGATCGCGCCGTGTTCGCAATTCGTACGACGGTGCCGGCCTCGCAACTCGTCGCGCCCGCGCGCGCGATCGTTCTTGGCGAGCTGCCGAAGATCCGAATTCGCGACGTGGTTCCAATGAGCGATCTGCTCGCCGAAACGGTCGGACGAGAGAGCGCGCTCGCGTCGTTGTCGGTGACATTCAGCGTCATCGCGCTGCTGCTCGCGGCCATCGGACTGTATGGCGTGATGGCGTTTCAGGTCTCCGCGCGCACGCGCGAGATCGGCGTCCGCATGGCACTCGGCGCGGGCCGAATTCAAGTGGTGCGAATGGTGATCGGCCAAGCGCTCGGGGTGATCGCTGTCGGGGTCCTGCTCGGCGTTCCGTTCGCGTTAGCTGGAGCGCGGTCGCTGCGCGCCCTGTTATATGGAATTACCCCGTTCGATCCTTGGCCGCTGGCGATCGGGTCGGCGATTCTAATCGTCGTCGGCGTTCTCGCCGCGCTCATCCCGTCGCGGAACGCGTCGCTCGTCGATCCCTTGGTCGCGATTCGGTGCGAGTAGGCCTCGGAATGACACTCAAGGGAGCGGGGGTAGCCCTGCTCATCAGTCGGGCGCGGCGGAGGAACGCGGAACACGCCACGCCGATGAGGCAGGAGATTCAGTCCCACGCCGCCAAGGCGAGAGGTCGGCCGCTCACGCCGATCCGGCGTGTCGGTACCCGTTGCGAGAAGCAGAGGCACGGTCACCGCGAACCGCTAAGTCGTTGCGGACCTTTAGGTAGGCATGAGAAAGCCGTGAACGACCGATCTCGCGATTATCAGCTGTGCAAACCACAGCCGAAAGTCCGGCAAGCGGCCAGTTAACCCAGCAGAAGCCACTACGAACGTACTAAACCAGGGCGCTTTTAGCCGGACTTTTGGCACAACGGGTACCGCAATGGGTACCTGCGCGCGACGTTTAGGGGCTTGCTTGCCCGGCAGGCACTCCCACAGTGTCAGCCAATGCTCCTATACGGCCCCTGGGGCATCAAAACGCTTGCGGGGTACCCAAGTAGGCCTTTCGGGCTGTTTAGAGCCCTTTCATGCCAGTTTTCAGAAAGGCCGCAAAGCCCTTCCCTGAAACGCGCGCGCCCGTGCGCGCTAACACCTTTGGCCTATTGGCGCCCATTTCTATGCCCCGACGCGCCCGGCTGAGCGCCCAGTTGGCGTTTCCGGCCGGCAACTACAACGTCCGCCGGCGGTCTTCTGATGCGCCGAAGCATCTGGTTGTGCGCCAACCACGCGTCCGAGCCGCGAGGGCAGGCGGTCCAACATCTGTGGCCTGCCCTTCGCGGCGCCGCAGGCATTCCCAGCGGCGAGCGGTATGGGTGGCACTCGTTTCGGCGCGCATTTGCAAACGCGCTCCGCGACGTTCCGCTTCGTGGGTTGAAGGACTTGGGGGGCTGGAAGAACCAGGCCACCGTTGTCGCCGTGTACTTGCGGCCGGACGAAAATGCCCAACGCACCGCGCTGGCCAAATTGGCCACCGGTACCCGTTAGTGGGCCGTTTGGTACCCGTTGGTTGGTGGGTAGCAAAACGCCGCGAAGCAGCTAAGTGCTTGCGGCGCTTACAGTGGGCCTGGGAGGAGTTGAACCTCCGACCTCACGCTTATCAGGCGTGCGCTCTAACCACCTGAGCTACAGGCCCTTACGGGCAATTAAGAAACAAAAAGCTAGTCGCTATCCCGACCTCGGTCAATCAGAACGCGCGCGGCATTCCTCTCATTCGAGCGGCGCGATCGCGAGTGGGCGCTCTCCCCGACGCATGCGATCCCAGTTCGCGAGAAGCTCACCGCGATTCGCGTCTCGCCATTCATAGAGCAACGAGAGCCGATGCGGTGGAAATGAGCCGCTCAATCCATCCCCCCCGATTTCCATCGAGATCGATTGCCCGCCGTACCGCGCGTGAAAATGGGGGCGCGCGTGGTCCACGTAGTACATCGAAATGACAATACCGAAGAAACGGCTGATCTCGGGCACGCCCTCACGTTGTCGGAGAGCTGCCCACGACTCGGCATCATTCGATTGCGCGTGTGTTCCTTTGGCCGCCGCGACCAAACCATGCAGCGATTCGGGAGACCAGTCCGCACCATTGGGCCACGCCAATGAACCCGAGACGAGGCGAACGCGGGCGAACAACGTTGCGTCGTGCAACGGTGTGAGCATGGGGCCGTCGAGCTCAGCGAGGCGAGGTGCGAAATCGACTTCACCCTCGAGGCCGTCGCTGAACCGAAGCCACAACACGTGACCGCGCACGTGCCGCACCGAGAGAACTCGCGGAGGGGAGAATCCGAGCATGTCGTCGACGGCGAAGGACCAACCCGAAACTAACGGATTCTCGCCGTTCGTTACCCTCGCTGTTCGTTCCCTTCGCCGTTCGTTCCCTTCGCCGCTCGTCCCCTTCGCCGTTCGTTCCCTTCGCCGTTCGTAGTTCCCAGCAGCCGTTTCACTTCGTCATCGGTCGTCTCTGAGAAGTCCTCGTACCACACGCCGACGGCGAAGAACGGCTGCGGCGTGAACGCGCAGATGATGTCGTCGGTCGCTTCGGCGACGAAATCGCAGATCTCGGGTGCGGCGACGGGAACGGCGACGACGATCTGCGCCGGGTTCGCGCCGCGCAGCGCCGACACCGCGGCGCGCATGCTCGCTCCCGTCGCCAGTCCGTCGTCGACCACGATGACTGTTTTTCCGGCGACGTCGGGAAGCGGACGATCCTCGCGGTACTCGTGCTCCTGGCGCTCCAACTCCGCTTGCTCGCTCGTCGTGAGGTCGTCGACCAAATCCGGCGCGACGCCGAACAGTTGCACGACTTCCTCGTTCACGAAGCGATAGCCGCCGCTCGCCAGCGCGCCGATCGCCAACTCCTCGTGCCCGGGCACGCGCAGCTTGCGCACCAGAAACACGTCGAGCGGCGCACCGAGTGCTTTGGCAACCTCGTAGGCGACGGGAACACCGCCGCGCGAGAGTCCCAGCACGACGAGATCGTCGCGGCCGCGGTAGCGGTCCAGTTCTTCAGCCAAGCGGCGGCCGGCGTCCGCTCGATCGTGAAAGGCCCATCTCACCGCGGTCATGGCTGCGATCCGGGAGCGGAGCCGGGCGCGAGCACATGGAGGTTGCGCGTGAACCAGTCACGCGCCAGCGCCGCGACGTGGGCGAGCGCGCCGGGCTCCTCGAACAGATGCGTCGCGCCCGGGACGATCTCGAGTTTGACCGGTGCGTTCATGTACGACATGGCGCGTTGATTCAGATCGATCACGGCCTCGTCGCGGCCGCCGACGATGAGCAGCGTCGGCGCCTTGACGTTCGGGAGATCGACGCGAGCGAGATCCGGCCGTCCGCCGCGCGATACGACGGCGCCGACACGATCGGGCAAACGCGCCGCGGCGACGAGCGCGGCCGCGGCGCCCGTGCTGGCGCCGAACACGCCCAGGGCCAGATCGCGCGTCTCGGGCTCCCAGCCGAGCCAATCGATCGCGCCGACGAGGCGGGCGGCGAGAAGGCCTATGTCGAAACGGAGCTCGCCGGTTTGGAGGTCGACCACGTCCTCGCGCTCGGTGAACAGATCCATGAGCAGCGTGCCGAGTCCGCCGGCGTGCAACTCGTCCGCGACGAACCGATTGCGCGGACTGCGGCGGCTGCTTCCGCTGCCGTGGGCGAACACGACGATCGCGCGCGCGCGATCCGGCAGGGTCAACGTGGCGTCGAGCGACACGTCGTCGAGCGCAATCAAGGCCTCGCGCTGAGTGCCCGCGCTCGCCACGGATGACGGCGCGTCGTCTCTCGCTGGGATGTGATCATGGCGGGGCACGCAGCCTCCGGCGTGTTGGTGCCGACGGCGTTGCGCGCAACTTTCGATCCGCGCGCCCCCGCCGAGCGCGAGGCGCACTGATCGGTCGGAGCTCGCTACCTGCGCTGGTTCAGGAGATCCAACACGTCGAAGGCCTGCGAGATCTGGATCGCGAGCGCGTGTCCTCCCTCGCCGCGGAAACCGGTGCCCGGTTTCACCCACCAGCGATCGCCTCTGACCGACGCTTTGATCAGCGTGTTCCGCGTGACGCGATAGCCGCCGCCGAATTCGCCGTCCACGAAGTCGGTGAGCCGATCGGAGTATGAGCCGCCGGCCGTCGTCGACGCGCGAATGAAAGGATACTTATTGCGCTCCGCGCGCACGGCGAGGAAGAAACGCGGAGTAAAGGTGTACTTCACCTCGCCGTAGTACGTGTAGCCGGTGATCGACCCGCGGTCGGGGATGTCGTACGTGCCCCGCGCCGCCTCGGCGTGCGTCTCGAGGTAGCCGTGCGAGTACGACGCGTCGAGCGCGGCGACACGCTGATGGAAGTCGGACCAGCTCGTGCCCGCGGGCACCGACGGCGCGTCGTCCTTGTTGAGGTAGGGACCGACGGTGAACGATCCGCCGAGGCGCAGTCCGACGAGCGGCGTGATGCCGCCGCCGACCGCCGGACGCAACGTCGCGGTCGGGTCGGGCTGGTAGCCGACGTGCGTCGTCGGGAGCGAGACCATGGCCGCGCGATAGTCGAAGATCCCGACATTGCCGGAGACTTTCGCGCCGATCGGATATTGCAGCGTGTACCCGTCGGGCATTCCGATGAGCGGATTGCGGGTCGAGAAATGGCGCGGCGCGAACGTACCGATGACCGGCGTCATCTTGCCGACATCAACGACGAACGCGGGCGTCGTCGCATAGCGAAGGCCGAGCTGATTCGCGTACACCGTCGTGCCCCGGTCGGAGCGCGCCGGTCCGCCTTCGCCGGCGCCTTCCGCATACACGACGAGGCCGTTGAAGATCTCGTACGCGCCCCACAGCTCGATGCGACCGAGCCCCGCGGGCCGGCCCTCGTTGCGGGTGAGTAGGTTCGACGAGTTGCTCGTCGACCACGCCTCACCGTCGACGATGCCCTGAACGAGAAGTCCGCCTTGGGCACCGGCCGGAGAGATCGCCATCACGATCAGGGCCAGCGCGCAAAGAAACAGGTGGACGGGTGGACGGGTGGACGGGTGGACGGGGAGAGGTCTGACGTCAGAAGTCAGACGTCGGACGTCGGACTTCTCCGAGCGCGACGTCTGGACCTTCGTTGCCGTGCCCGTCCACCCGTCCACCCGTCCGCCTGTCCACCTGTCAGTCCGCCGCATTCGACCTCGCGACCTTCTGCGCGTCGAGCGCCGAGCGAACGACGCGAGAGAGCGTCGCCGGATTGAACGGCTTGCGCACGAACACGACGGCGGGATCGAGCTCGTACTGCGACAGAGCGTCGTCGGCGTAGCCGGACATGTAGACCACGATCGGACGGTCGCGCGTCGCGGAATACTTCGCGACGAGCTGTGGACCGCTCGTGCGTGGCATCACGATGTCGGTGAGCAGCAGATCCACGTGCCGCGCGCCGGCGATCTCCATCGCTTCCTGTGCGTCGCGGGCGATCAGCACGTTGTAGCCGCGCTCCTGCAACGTGCGCCGCGCCAGAATGCGAACGTCTTCCGCGTCTTCGACGATCAGCACCGTCTCGGTGCCGCGCGGCAATTCGCCGTCGTCGCCCGCCTGCGGCTCTCCGCCGCCGACCATGTCCGACGCGGGAAGCAGGATGGTAAACGTCGTGCCGCGGCCCGGCGTGCTGTCCACGCCGACCGTGCCGCCCGACTGGTTGACGATGCCGTACACGGTCGAGAGGCCGAGGCCGGTGCCCTTCCCCGGTTCCTTGGTCGTGAAGAACGGTTCGAACGCGCGCTCGCGCACGTCGTCGGTCATGCCTGCACCTGTGTCGCTCACCGCCAATTCAACCGCGCTGGCCCCGTTCGGCGTCACCACCGTGCGCGTGCCAATCGTGAGCTTGCCGCCGGCGCCCCCGCGGCGACCCTCGGTGGGCGACATCGCGTCGCGGGCGTTGACGGCGAGGTTCAGCAGCACCTGCTCGAGCTGTCCGCGGTCGGCGCGGACACGGGCCAATGGACCGGCCGATTCGATGAATAACTCGATGTTCTCGCCGATGATGCGTTGCAGCATTGGCGCGATGCCGTCGACGACGGCGCCCAGATCGAGCACCGTCGGCTGGAGCACCTGCTTGCGGCTGAAGGCGAGCAACTGGTGCGTGAGATTGGCCGCGCGGTCCGACGCGTCGACCACCTGGCGCAGGTCGGCCGCTTCGGGCGTGCCCTGCGGCGTACGCATCAGCGCGAGCTGCGTGTAGCCGGTGATGACCGTTATGAGATTGTTGAAGTCGTGCGCGATGCCGCCGGCGAGCGTGCCGATGGCCTCGAGCTTCTGCGACTGGCGAAGCTGCGCCTGGCTCTCGCGGAGCGCCTGCTCGACTCGCCGGCGCTCGCCGATCTCGTCGGTGAGCACGACGTTCGCGGTGATCAGTTCGGCGGTTCGCTCTTCCAGCTCTCGGCGCCGCGCGGCGAGCGAATCCATGAGCTGGTTGAACGACTCGTTGAGCGTGCGCACCTCGAGCGCCTCGTTCGACGCGTCGAAGCGGCCCTGTCGTTCCTCGGCGGTCGCGCCCGAGCGCATGTAGCCGATGAACCGCGTCACCGGCCCGAGCACGGTGCGCGCCGTGAACGCCGCGCCGACGGCGGCGACGAACACGGCGAAGGCGCCGTAGATGAAAAACTTGGTCCGCAGCGGCCGCAGGAGGGCGGTGACGCGCGACGTGAGCGGATGCAGCATCCAGAGCCGCACCGGCTCGCGCGATTGCGTCTCGCCGAGGAGCACCGGCGCCACGACGTAGTCGTCGCCTTCGACGCGCACGGTGACCGCGGCGGTGTCGGTGCCGCGCGCGGCGAGCAGCGGCGCCGCCGCGGCCGCGTCCACGACCGAATCGCCCGCGGCGACGACGACGGCACCCGCGGTGAGGATGACGCCCGCGTCGGAGGTGGCGCGCGCGGCGTTGATGAAGGCCGAGTCGAGCCGCCGCCCGAGCACGAGCGAGCCGAGCGTGATGCCGGCCTGCACGAGCGGGTACGCGGCGACCTGGTAGTAGCCGACATCGGTGCGCAGCACGCCGAGGCCTCCGACGTCAGCCGGTGCCCGCGGGTCGAGCGCGTGCGCGACGGCGCCGAGCGATGTGAGGTTCGTTCCGCGCGGTACCGTGACACCGTTGGAGCCCGCCGCGGCAAAGACGCGTCCTGAGTCGTCGGTGACGAGCAACAGGTTGCCGCCGACGCGACGCAGGCGCGCGTTCAGCTCGTCCTCCATCGTGTTGACGAGATCGGTGCGCGTGCGCCCGGCGGTGTTCTTCTCCGAGCGATAGATGGACAGGTCGTACTGGAAGCTCGGCGTCTGCGTGATGAGACCGGCGGCGAAGACGAGCTGCGACGCGTCGTGGGCCTCGATCTGCTGCAGCGTCTTTTGATTTCTCAGAAGCTCGTCGCTGAGCGAGCGCTCGGTGCTGCCGCGGATCTCGACGCTGAGCGCGAGGAAGGCGAGGAAGACGACGACGGCGGTCACCGCGGCGCCCAGCGCGGCGAGCTTGACGCTCAACGCGCTGCGGCGAAGCCGGATGAGAAGCGACGCGTCGGCCATGTGGGGCGTTACGGCTTCGCCGGCGCGAGCGGAATGTTGAAGTCGACCATCGTCGTCTGTCCGGCGACGACGTGCACGCGCTTCACGACGGCCTTTGCGCGCTCGTGCCAGCCGAGGATGGTGTAGTCGCCCTCGGGCACGTCGTCGATGACGTAGCGACGGTCATCGGTGGGGACGGCGAAAAACGGATTGGACAGCACGAGCACGACGGCGCTCATGTCCGAATGAATGTGGCAGAACACCTGCACGGTTCCCGGCGTGTCGAACGTCCACGACTTGGACGACCCTTTGGGGTAGCGGCCGAGGTCGAACCCCTTGCCGTTGGCCGCGGCCGCGCTCGAGAGTGAGAACACATTGTGATAGACGTTGTCCTCGTTGGGAAACTGGACAACGGCGCCGCGCACGACGGGGAGCACGTGCGGGACGAAGCGCTCGTCGTGCTGGGCGATGCTGCCGTGGCGGTATCGCTCGAGGCGCTCCGGCGAAGCGGGCAGCGCGGTGGAGTCGCCGTCGAGGTAGATGACGACGTTCTTGAGCTCCGCCGCCAATGGGTCGCGCGATTCGCGCGGCGCGATCGACCCGGTGCCCGGGTCGGCGTAAATGCGGAAGTCGGGACGCCGTGCGGCGAGCGCGGTCGAGACGACGACGTTGCCGGCGATGCTGCCGGTAGACCGGTGGACAGCTGGACGGGAACTGACGGCTGACGGCTGACGGCTGGTGGGTAGTTCACCCGTCCACCCGTCTACCTGTCCGCCTGTCCACCCGCCCACCAGGGCGGCAATCACCACCAACGTCAGAGTGCGCAACATGGGGCGATCGCGCCGACCGCTGCGCGATCCGCGCCCGTCACTCACTCTTCGTAGCGGCCGGGCCGCGCGGGTCGATCTTCCTCGTCGACGTCGTCGTATTCGTCGTCGAGATCCACGAGCTCGTCGTCGAACTCGTCGTCCTCATCGTCCTCGTCGTCCTCGTCGTCTTCGTCGTCCTCATCATCGAGGTCGTCGTCATCCTCATCCCCATCGTCTTCGTCGTCCTCGTCATCGAAGTCGACGTCGTCATCCAGGTCCTCATCGTCCTCGTCGCCGTCGAGATCCTCGTCGTCGTCGAGGGGTTCGTCGTCGAGATCGTCGTCATCGGGCTTCTTGGCGTTCAGAAGCCACGACAGGTCCGACGACTCGAACATGGCCGACATTGCTCGGTTCTCCTGTGGAGATCGAAGTGTGAAGAAGGGGTCGAGAAAGGTATCGCGTTTCCGCGGATCGTCACCCCGACGCGCGTTCGCGCTTGGCCTCGCGCGACTGGCGCTTACGGTCAGACGTGCTCAGGAAGCGTTTGCGCAACCGGATCGCCTGCGGGGTTACCTCGATCAGCTCGTCGTCCTCGATATACTCCAAGGCGGCTTCCAGAGTCAACTCCCGCGGCGGCTCCAGCTGGATGTTCTCGTCGCTGGCCTTGCTGCGCATGTTGGTGAGCTTTTTCTCCTTCGTCGGGTTTACGTCCATGTCACCCGGCCGAGCGGATTCCCCGACGATCATCCCTTCGTACACCGCGTCTCCCGGCTGCACGAACAGCGTGGAGCGCTCCTGAAGGTTGGCCAGGGCGAACGCGACGATCGTGCCATGCTCCATGGACACCAAAGACCCGCGCATCCTGCCCGCCAACGGTCCGGCCCACGGCCCGTAATCCAGAAATCGGTGATGCATGATCCCCGTTCCCCGCGTGTCGGTGAGGAACTCGGAACGATACCCGAATAATCCGCGGGCGGGAATCCGATAGAGCAGGCGGACCAGCCCCTGCCCCGGATTCTTCATCTCGAGCATCTCGCCGCGTCGAGGACCCAGCTTCTCGATCACGTTGCCGAGGAACTCCTCGGGGACGTCGATCGACAGCTCCTCGTACGGTTCCAGGCGTTCGCCGCGCGGGCCCTCGCGCGTAATGACGCGCGGGCGCGATACCTGGAACTCGTACCCTTCGCGGCGCATGGTCTCCATCAGGATCGTGAGATGCAGCTCGCCGCGTCCGGAGACGGTCCACGTATCGGTTGAATCGGTGTCCTCGACGCGCAGCGCGACGTTGCGCTCGAGCTCGCGGTAAAGCCGCTCACGCACCTGGCGCGAGGTGACGAACTTCCCGTCCTTGCCGGCGAACGGCGAGTTGTTGACGATGAAATCCACCGAGATCGTCGGCTCCTCGACGGCGATCCCTTCGAGCCGGTCCGGATGCTCGATGTCGGCCAAGGTGAGGCCGATCTCGACGCCCTCGAGGCCCGCGAGCGCGACGATCTCTCCCGCCGGCGCCTCCGGCACCTCGACGCGGTCCAGTCCATCGAATGTGTAGAGCTTGGTAATGCGAGACTGCTCGGCCGGCTGCGTCGGGTCGAGCGGCAAGAGGGCGATGACGTCACCGACGTGCGCCACGCCGCGCTCGATGCGCCCGATGGCCAGACGGCCGAGGTACGGCGAGTGGTCGATCGTCGACACGAGCATCTGAAACGGACTCGTAGCATCGCTCGGCGGCGGCGGCACCTTGGCCACGATCGTCTCGAAAAGCGGCGTGAGATCCTGGAGCGGATGGTCCATGTCCATCGTCGCCGTGCCGTCGCGCGCCGAAACGTAGACGACCGGTGCGTCGAGCTGCGCGGCATCGGCCTCCAGCTCGATGAAGAGGTCGAGGACTTCGTCATGAACCCGGAGCGGATCCGCTCCGGGTCTGTCGATCTTGTTGATGACGACGATGGGCGTGCGTCCCAGCGCCAACGCTTTGCGTAGCACGAAGCGCGTCTGGGGCATCGGTCCATCGAACGCGTCGACGACGAGCAGGACGCCGTCGACCATGCGCAGGATCCGCTCGACCTCGCCGCCGAAATCGGCGTGGCCCGGCGTGTCGACGATGTTGATCTTCGAGCCGTGCCACACCACGGCGGTGTTCTTGGCGAGGATCGTGATCCCCCGCTCGCGCTCGAGCGGGTTCGAATCCATGACGCGCTCCTGGACAACCTGGTTGTCCCGGAACGCTCCGGCCTGCCGCAACATCTTGTCCACGAGCGTTGTTTTGCCGTGATCGACGTGGGCGATAATAGCGATGTTGCGAATCTGCATAGCCTTTAAAGTTAAGGCACCGGGCGGGCTTGGTGGCAGTGCTGGGGGCGTTGACTGATGACTGTGGTACTGGCGTTTGGGCACTGGAGGCGTCAGCATCAGCGTCACCTGATGCTGACGCTGATGCTGATGCTAGAGTCTCGCCCCCGCAGCGATCCGTATCAGGCCACGGCCCTCAGCCGTCAGATGGGGCCGTCAGACCGGGGCGCCTGCCGTAACCGATCGGTCGTCAGCCGCGAGCCGAGCCGTTCCGGGTAACCCTTGCGTAACAGCTCGGTCGAACGCACACTGAAAAGGGGTGTATCCCCCAAGGACAAGTCCCAGGACGCCATTCGCGGAGGGTTGGGACCATGAATCAGGCGGAAGACGCCGCGTTGGAGAATTACCCGCACGGCCGCGGCTACGGACATGACTACATGCGCGGCGGCGAGGTACTCGGCGGATACGGGTACGCGGAACGCGACGAATACGCGAAGGCTCGCGGCGAATTGACTGGCGAGCACCCGGTCCAGGAACGCGAACAGCAAGAGGTTGTTGAGACGTAGGACCGGAGCAGGTGAGATAGAAGTCTGAGGTCAGATATCAGACGTCTGACGTCCGATGTCTCGTTAGAGCCTCAACTTCTCCTCAAGGGTGCAGGTGCAACTCCCTCCCCCCCAGCGCCTCGCACTCCAATTGAACGGTCACGTGGTGGATGCCCATCTCCAGCAGGAGATCGTGGGCTTGCTCGAGCACACCCTGGTGGCAGCCCGCGTCGCGAACGATGGCGTGGGCGCTCAGGGCGACCATCCCTGACGTCACGGTCCACACGTGCAGGTCGTGGACTGATTCGACGTTGGGGATGGACTCGAGCTTGGAGCGCACCGCGTCGAGCGCGATGTGCGCGGGAGCCGCTTCGAGCAGGACGTCGACCGATTCGCGGACGAGCCGCCACGAGCCGGTGATGATCAGCAGCGTCGTCACGAGCGACGCGATCGGATCGGCGCCGAACCAGCCGCTGAAGCGAATGACCACCGCGGCCACCACGGTTCCGCCCGACGCGAGCATGTCGCCGAGCACGTGGAGATAAGCGCCGCGCACGTTGAGGCTGCCTTCGCGCACTCCGTGCAGCAGCCACACGGCGACGCCGTTCACCACGAACCCGAGAATCGCGATGCCCATCATCAGGCCGCCGGACACGGGCTCGGGATGCTTGAACCGCGAAATCGCTTCGATGACGATCCACACCGAGATCAGCATCAGCGTGGCGCCGTTGATCAGCGCGGCGAGAATCTCCCAGCGCAGATAGCCGAACGTCTTCGCCCCCGAGCCCGGCTGTCGCGCCAGCCACGCGACGAAGAGCGAGAGCCCGAGCGCGCCGGCGTCGGTGAGCACGTGGCCGGCGTCGGCGAGCAAGGCCAGCGAGTTGGACAGCCAGCCGCCGACTCCCTCTGCGATGAGAATGACGACCGTGAGCCCCAGCGACCACTTGAGCGCGCGCGTCGAGGCGGCGGTCCCACCGTGCGTGTGAGAGTGCCCGTGCGCGTGATCGTGGTGATGGTCGTGCCCGGGGTGGTGATGATCGTGTGAATGCGCCATGACACTCCGTCAATCGTTCGCCGTCGCCCGCCGTTCCCCGTCGCCCTCGTCAGGATCGACGGTGACCGACGGCCGCCCTAGATTCAGCCCGTGCTCGCGCGCCTGATCGCCATCGCCGTTCTCCTGCTCGTGAACGGCTTCTTCGTCGCCGCCGAGTTCGCGTTGGTGCGGTCGCGGAGGACTCGGCTGGAGTCGATCGCGCGCACCGGCGACTGGAAGGCCCGGCTCGCCATGCGCGCCTCGGGAAATCTCGCCCGGGTCTACTCGGCAAGCCAGTTGGGAGTGACGCTCGCAAGCCTCGGGCTGGGCGCGCTCGCCGAGAGCGCGCTGGGCGGCATGTTCGCGAGCGAGCTCGCCAGGCTGCCGTTCTTCATTGAGGTTTCTTTGCGCGTCGGCGTCGGCGCGGCGATCGCGCTGACGATCGTCACTTTCCTGCACGTCGTGTTCGGCGAACTGGCGCCGCGAGGCGTGGCGCTGGCGCATCCCGAGGACGTCGCGCGCTGGCTGACGCCGCCGCTGCTGGGATTCGCCTGGCTGATGACGCCGTTCACGAACCTGCTGACTCGCTCGTCGCAGGTGGTACTGCGCGCCTTTGGGCTCCGCGCGACGCGCGAAAACGTCCACTCGGCGGAAGAGCTGCGCATGCTCGTCGAGCAGAGCGAGGAGGGCGGCGCGATCCAGACGCAGGACGCCGACCTGCTCGAGGGCGTGTTCGAGTTTTCGGAAAAGAACGCGCGCGACGTGATGACGCCGCGCACCGCGATCGACGCGCTGCCGATCGACGCGTCGCTGGACGAGACGGTCGCGCTGATCACGGAGAGCCAGCGGTCGCGCTACCCGGTGTACGAAAACACGATCGACGACATCATCGGCATCGTGCTGGCCAAGGACGTGATTCCGATCCTGGCCGCGCCGCGGCGGGAGTTCTCCCTGCGCAGCATCGCGCGCAAGGTCCACGTCGTCCCCGGCTCGCGCCAGGTCGAGGAAGTGCTCGCCGACTTCAAGCGCCTCAAAGAGCACATGGCGATCGTGCTCGACGAGTACGGCGGCACGGCGGGGCTGGTCACGATGGAGGACTTGCTCGAGGAGATCGTCGGCGAGATTCTCGACGAGTACGACGAGCAGCCGGAGCATCCCGAGCGCACGAGCGCCGACATCGTCATCGTCCCCGGCGCGACGGACGTGGCCGAGTTGAACGAGCGCTACGGGCTCAAGGTGCCCGAAGACGACTACACGACCATCGGCGGCTACGTCTTCGGCGCGCTCGGTCGGCTGCCGACGGTCGGCGATCGCGTGTCGGCCGGCGGCGCGGTGTTCAGCGTGACCGAGATGGACGGTCGCCGCGTGGACTCGTTGGCCGTCAACCTCAGCGCGGGTCGTATCACGCGGGCGAACGAGAACAACAACAACGACAACAAACCGTAGGCCTGCGCGCCCAGACCGGCTTTGATTCGCCGATCGGAGATCAACGGGGGGAAAACGGAAACAGACAGAGTGAACGGACACAAACTGAGAAGAAAAACTCTTTGGAACGGACGCTCGGATTGGCCTCGAGCGGCTAACCGAGGCAGTTCCCAAAGAAGTTTTTTTCTCCGTTTGGTTCAAGCCGTTTTTTTCGGTTCACACTGCGACTGCCAGCATGGCGACGGAACGGTTCCCGACCACGGAACGCCGTCGTTATTCGGCAGTCGCAGGCTCAGGCTTCGGCGAACGTTGAGCGATGCGCGCGCACAGGAGGATCGCTTCGATCATGCTCGACGCATCGGCGATTCCCTTGCCGGCGATGTCGAGCGCGGTGCCGTGATCCGGCGACGTGCGCGGGAACGGCAGACCCAGCGTGACGTTCACCGCGCTGCCGAATGACGCGACCTTGATCGCCGTCATGCCGACGTCGTGATACGGCGCGATGACCGCGTCGAACTCGCCCCGCATCGCGCGCAGGAACACCGTGTCGGCGGGAAACGGACCCGCGATGCCGGCCTCGATGGCGGCGGGACGCAGCACGTCGTCGTCCTCGGTGCCGAAACGTCCGCCGTCTCCCGCGTGCGGATTCAGCGCGCAGAGCGCGATCGTCGGCTCGGCGATGCCAAACCAGTCGGTGAGACCGCGGCGCGTGATGTTCGCCGCGGACACGATCGCGTCGCTCGTCACCGCCGACGGCACGTCGCGCAACGGGAGATGCGTGGTCGCGAGCACGACGCGCAGCGGATTCGTCGTGCCGGGTGACGGACGCGTGGCGGCCAACATCATGGCGACTCTGCGTCCCGTGTACGACGCGATCATCTCCGTGTGGCCGGGGAACCGGTAGCCGCCGGCAAGCAGCGCGGCCTTGTCGATCGGCGCGGTGACGATGCCGTCGACGTCTCCCTGAAGCGCGAGCGCCACCGCCCGTTCGATCGCACGCCCGGCAAAGCGGCCCGCGTCGGCGCGCGAACCACCATGCGTCCACGAGCCCGTCCGTTCGTCGACGTCGATGCCGGCGCCCGACGGACCGACGAAAACGAGATCGGCGGCATCGCGCACTTCGCGCGACGCCGCCGCTTTCTCGATGATCTCCGGTCCGATTCCGCGAACGTCGCCGAGCGTGACGGCGAGACGCGTCTTGCGGTTCGCGCTCACGCCCGGTGTCTCGTTCCCCTACGGATTCTTCGCCGTGTCGACGGGCTTGCCGACCAACGCGTCGTAGTGAACGGACACGTATGTCTGCTTCTTGAGCGTATCGACGTAGCGGCGCACGCCGCCGCGGTTGGCGAGGTCCGTTCGAACGGCGGATTGAAGCTCAGCGAGCGTCTGCGGGCCGCCTTCGTCTGCCGTGAGCAGCTCCGCGACCACGAACTTGGGAACGTCGGGGCGCTGCGACGAACCCGGGATCTGGAACGCGATGACGTCGCCGGCCTTTGCGGTGCCGAAGCCCTTCTGATACGACAGCGGAAGACTGTCGCGCACCCACGGCGTGAGAATGCTCGTCTCCTCTTTGCCGGCGTAGTCGTGGAATTTCTTGGCGAGCGTATCGAACGGCACGCCGTGGCGCAGCCGATCGGCGACGCTGTCGGCGAGCCGCGCGGTGCGCGCGACGTCGTTCGAATCGACGGCCGGCACGATCAGGATCTGGTGCGACTTCACTTCGCCCGTCTGAGCGCGGTCGACACGCACGATATGAAACCCTCGCGACGTCTCGAACACCGGACTCAATTGTCCCGGCGATAGCGGCGCGAGGAACGGGCCGCCGAACAGCCAACGGTCGAACTCGGGGACGTTGTCACCGCGACGAGCCCAGCCGAGATCGCCGCCCGTTTCCTTGGTGAGGGGGTCCATCGTCTCGTGCTTCGCCGTTTGCTCGAAATCCGCGCCCGCCTTGAGCCGCACGAGAAGCGACTCGGCGCGAACACGCGCGGCTTCCTTTGCCGCAGCCGTGGGCTGCACGGCGATGACGATCTGCTTGAACGTCACGGTCGGCGGCTTGGGCGGCAGAAACTCCTTGGAGCGATCGAACTCGGCCGCCACTTCGGCGTTGGTCACCTGCACCGGAACGATCTTGCCGTCCTGTTTGAGTCTGGCAACGATGCGCTCGAGCAGGAAGCGGCGCTTGTATTGGTCGAGCATGTACTTGCGATACTCTTCGGGCGTACCGAGGCCGGATTGCGTGAGCGCCGTTCGATACTCCGACTCGGTCGTGTACTTCGAGCGGACGTCGCGCACCTGTCGATCCACCATTTGCGAGACGTCGGCGTCGGCGACCTCGACCTTGAGGTCGGCCGCCTTCTGGATCAGCAGCTCCTCCTGGATCATGTCGTCGAGCGTCTCGAGCTCGATCACACGCGCGGCCGAGTCGGTCGCCGGCTTCGGCACCTCGCCGCGTTGAATTCTGCTCAGCGCGCGCTCCCTCAGATCGATCAGCGTGATCGTCTGGTCGCCGATTACCGCGACGACGCCGTCGAGCAGCAGCGGTTGCTGCTGCGTCGGGGGAGGCGCGGCCGGAGCCGGTTGCTGAGCAGCAACCGGTCCGGCGGCGACGAGAGCGAACAGTGCGAACGCTGAGAACGCTGAGAGGCGTTTCATTTCGAAAAGGGACTACGGTTTCTTCGTGGGCGGGGTCGAGGGTTTGCTCGGCGCCGGCGCGGGCTGCGGTTGTGCACCCTGCGGCGGCTGTCCCGCAGGCGGCGCGCCTGCGCCACCCGGGAGCGGAATCTGAGTCTTCGGCTGGTTCGCCATGCGCGTCGAGTCCGCCACCTTGCGGAGCTTGGTCGCGCGCTCGAGTCCGCGATCGATGCCCGCCGAGTTGACCGACGCGTCGTACTTCGCGTCGAGCAGCTTCTTGAGCGGCAACGGGATCGTGATCGGCTGTGCCTGGCCGGCCATCATGCGGTCGAGATACGCGTCGACGCGCGCGGCGGCGAGCCGCTCTTTCTCGGGAACGCTCTTCGCGCTGTCGGCGAGCATCTTCGGCTCGACGCCAAGCGTCGACTCGAGGTTGCCGACGAGCTGCCCGATTTGCGTGTACATGTTGGCCTTGTCTTCGTCCTTCATCGTCACATGCGCGCTATCGGCGCGGCGCAGCAGGACCTGCTGCAGCGCGACCTGCTTGATGAACGGCTTGAGCGACGAATCGGGCGCGCCGGGAATCCGCTGCATGATGCCCTGCTGCGGCGGAACGGTTTCCATCCAGCCCAGGAAGTCCTGCACGGTGAGCTCGCCGCCTTTGAACGTGGCGAGCGTGCTCTTGTCGGTGCGGTGCTTGGACGGATCGCGCGCCGCTTCCTTGATCGACGCGGCGGCGTTGTCCTTCAGCTGGACGTTCGCGGAAGTCTCGGTCTGCGCCAGATACGTGCTGTCCGCCCTTTTGGCCGAGATCGCCGCGTACTGCTGGGCGAAGTCCTTCTGCGCGTCGGCGTACGGAAGGCGCTGAACGATGTGGAAGCCGAACTGCGTCTCGACGAGCTTGGAGACCTCGCCGGGCTTAAGCGCGGCCGTCGCGTCGTAGAACGGCTGCACCATGTTCCCCTTGGGGAACACGCCGAGGTAGCCCTTGTTCTGCTTCGCCGTCGGATCGTTGCTGTACTTCGCCGCCATCTCGGAGAAGTTCGCCGCGGTGACTTGCGGAAGAATCGACTCCGCCTTCTTGCGCACCGAGTCCTTCTCGGCCGCCGTCGGCGGAACCTGCGGATTCTTGAAGGCGATCAGGATGTGCCGCGCGCCGAGCAGCCCGCCGGCCGCCTGGTTGTATTCGGCTTCAGTACCCGAGTCGACCTTGAACGATTTGGCGATCGAGTCCATGAACATGTTGAGCCGGCTCGCATTGGCCATCGGCGCGAGCGCGACGTCGATCGCCTTCTTGTCGTTCAGCGAATCGCCGTGCGCAGCGGCGTACGCCATCTGCTGGTAGCCGGTCCAAATATCGGCGATGATCGCGGCGGTCTCGCGATTCACGGGAACCTGAATCTTGGCGTTGCCAAGCAGGTCACCGAGACGCGTGACCGACAATTCCTGCGAGCCTGCGCGTGCGACGACGTCCACGTGCGCGGTGAGGGCTTCTTTCAGTCCTTCGCACGCTGCCAAGAGCGCGCAGCCGGCAACGAGGCCGACGAGAGGGCGAGATCGCATTCGGGAACCGGAGTTTTTTGACGAGTGAGTGATAAGAACGAACTGCGGAAACGTTGTTGGGACTTCGTGCGGCGACTAACGAACGGCGGGCTGAACCAGCCCTCGTAGCGCCCGGACGAGTCCGTCGAGCATCGGCGCGCCGCCGAGACGAGTCAGCTTGAGCGACAACGGAACCGCGCGGCGGACCTCCGCCTGGAACTGCACCCCGTGAAACGCGGTCGAAAGACCCTTGATTCGCGGAGCCGCCGAACCTCTAAACGTAATACGCGCCTCGTCGCCTCGCACCAGGACTCCTTCTATCCCCAAAGCACCTCCAACGATCCGCAATTGAGCGAGCGCGAGCATCGCCTCGGCCTGCGCCGGGATAGGGCCGAACCGATCGCGCAGCTCGGACCGCATCTGCTCGATTTCCACAGGATCATCGATGCGCGCGAGGCGCCGATAGACGTCGATCTTGGCGTCCTGCGACACGACGTAGTCGTCGGGCAGGTAATTGGGGACGTCGATCGTGACTTCGGATGGAACAAATTTTGGCGCCTGGTCGCCGGACATCAGGCGCCGCACCGCGTCCTCGAGCATCCGCAGGTACATGTCGAAGCCCACGGCCTGCACGAACCCGGATTGTTCCGCGCCGAGCAGGTTCCCCGCCCCGCGCATCTCGAGGTCCTTGAGCGCGATGCGATAGCCGGCGCCGAGCTCGGTGTGATGCTCGAGCACCTGCAAGCGACGCTCGGCGTTCGGATCGATCGAGTCGGGCACCATTAGGTAGCAGTACGCGCGGCGATGCGAGCGTCCCACGCGTCCGCGGAGCTGATAGAGCTGCGCGAGACCGAAGTAGTCGGCGCGGTTCACGAACATCGTGTTGGCGTTCGGCACGTCGAGCCCCGACTCGACGATCATCGTCGACACGAGCACGTCGATCGAGCCGTTCACGAACGCGTGCATGACCTCTTCCAGCTCGCGCTCGCGCATCTGGCCGTGCGCCACGCCGACGCGCGCGCGCGGCGCGATGCGCTTCACGTGGTCGGCGTGCGCCTGAATCGTCTCGATGCGGTTGTGGACGAAGAACACCTGGCCGCCTCGGTCGAGCTCGCGCGCGATGCCCTCCTCGATGAGACCGTCGTCCACCGGCTCGACGTACGTGAGCACCGGCGACCGGTCGCGCGGCGGCGTCTGCATCACCGTCATGTCGCGCAAGCCGGCGAGCGAGAGATGCAGCGTGCGCGGGATCGGCGTCGCGGTGAGCGTGAGCACGTCAGTCTGGAGCTTGAGCCGCTTGAGCCGCTCCTTGTGCTTCACGCCGAAGCGGTGCTCCTCGTCGACGACGATGAGGCCGAGGTCGGCGAACTGCACGTCTTCGCTCAGCAGGCGATGCGTGCCGATGACGACGTCGATCTTCTTCTCTTTCAGCTCGGCGAGCGTCGCCGCCTGTTCCTTCGGACCTTGGAATCGGCTCAGCGCCGCGACGCGGAGCGGGAAGTCGGCGAGTCGCTCGGTGAAGGTGCGCAGATGCTGGTCGGCGAGAATCGTCGTCGGCACGAGCACGGCGACCTGTCGGCCCGACTGCACCGCCTTGAACGCCGCGCGCACGGCGATCTCCGTCTTGCCATAGCCCACGTCGCCCACGAGCAGCCGATCCATCGGCCGCGTGGACTCCATGTCGGCCTTCACTTGAACCGTCGCCGTGCGCTGGTCGGGCGTGTCCTCGAACAGGAACGCCGATTCGAGCTGCCGCTGCCACGGCGTGTCGGGCACGTGGGCGGGACGCGTGGCGATCTTGCGGCGCGCGTAGAGGTCGAGCAGCTCGACGGTCATCTCCTGAATCGCCGCGCGCGCCTTCTCGCGCTGCTGCGCCCAGCGTCGCCCGCCCAAGTGATGCAGCCGCGGCGGCGGTGAATCCGTGGAGACGTCGTCGGACGAGCGATAGCGCTCGATCTGGTCGATCCGATACAACGGAACGTTCAGGCGATCGCCGCCCTCATACTCGACGACCGCGACCTCGATCGTGCTCTGACCGACGAAGATCGTCTCGATGCCGCGGTAGATGCCGACGCCGTGCTCGAGGTGCACGACGAAGTCGCCCGGCTTGAGCGAGAGCGTGTCGAGCGTCGTCGCCGTGGCATAGCGACGCGCGCGCCGGATGCGCCGCTCGCGGCGGAAGATCTCGTGGTCGGTGAGAATGCGCAGCGCGTGCGGAACGACGAACCCGCCGTCGAGCACACCGATCGAGAGCGCCGCGGGCGACGGCCGCCGCTCGTCGTCGGAAAGCAGTTCATCCAGACGTTCGGCCTGGCCTTCGTTGTCGCAGAGGATGACCGTCGGCGTGCCGTCGCGCACGATGCGCTTGAGCTGCTTGATGTCGCGATCGATCGCCTCGGGGGGCATGAGCGGCAACACGACGTCGGCGTCTTCAGCGGTATCGTCGCCGCCGTCCAGCACGGCGATCGTGCCGAGCCGCTTGAGCGCGGCTCCGGTGGCGTTCGGCGACTCGAACAGTTCGGCGCGGTCGACGACGTCCTCGCCGCGGCGCCGAGCGAGGTCGATGTGATGCTGCGCATCGTCCCACGTGCGCTTGAGCTCCGGCTCGAGATGCGCGCCGCGCGGAACGAGCAGCAACGTGTCGGGCGGCAGCAACGACGTGATCGCGCCTCGCTCTCCTTCCGTCGCTTCGTGCCTGACCTGGCCGTCCACCGGCAGGACCAGCGCGAGCTCCACCGCGCGGCTCGAGCGCTGCGACCCGAGATCGAAGTGACGGAGATCCACGATCTCGTCGCCCCAGAACTCGGCGCGAACCGGTTCGGCCATGCCGAACGAATACACGTCGAGAATTCCGCCGCGAATCGCGAACTGCGCCACGTCTTCCACCAACGGAACGCGCTCGAAACCGATCTGTTCGAGGTGCTCCGCCAGCTTCGGCAAGCGGTGGCTGTCGCCCTTCTTCAGCTCGACGCGCAAGTCGCGCAGCGCGCCGGGCATTCGCGTTCTTTCGGCGAGCGCACGAGCGGTCGTAACGAGAACGCGGAGCTCGCCGCGCGACAATCGCTCGAGCGTTTCGACGCGCTCGCCGGCGACTTCCATGTGCGGCTCGGCTTCGCCGAACCCTTCGCGCGGCGGATACAGTGCGACCGGAACGTCGTCGAGCAGCGTCTCGAGGTCGGCGAGCCAACGCTCGGCTTCGGCCACGCCGTCTGCAGCGACGACGAAGAAACGCGACGGCAGCCGGCGCGCCAGCGTCGCCAGCATCGCCGCGCCTGCCGAACCGGGAAGGCCGGACACGCGCAACCGATCACCCGGCGACGGCAGCGTGTTGACGATTCTTTGAAACGCCGGCAGACGCTCCAGCGTGTCGAGCACCGAATCCAGAGCCATCAGGCCGCCCGCATTGCTCGCCGGCGAATGACGAAGGTTTCGCCGAGCAGCAGGAGCAGCGCGACCACCAGCGCCGGTTCGATCAGCGACCGCCGCGCCGCCGCGCGGAACGACAACGACGCCCACGCGCTCGGACTCGGCGCGACGAGCGCGCGGTTCACGCGCAGCCGAGACGCGAGATCCTTCGCCGAATAGCGATCGAGCACCGATTCGTCAGGCGGCGGCGCCACGACGAGCGCGCCGACGCGACGTCCGTTGAGCGTGAGGAAGTACGTGCCGGTGCGATCCGGCACGTCGAGCGCGTCGCCGAGCGGGGTGCGCTGCCCGTCGACCGTTTCCAGGGCGTCGGCCCACCGCGGACGCGGAAGACGCTTCCCGGGTTCGGACGTGAGCACCTGCCCGGGTTCGCCGACGAGCCGTTCGGTGAGCACACCCCCGAGCCACGGCACGAACGACGCGCGCACGGGCAGATTCGTCGCGTCGGGGGCGATCGGCGACGCAACGATGACGTAGCGCGCGCCGGCGACGATCCACGCGTCCTGTCCCACCGTCGCCAGCGTGTCGGCGATCGCACCGGTCTGCGCGACCAGCTCATAGCGCGCCGTCGAGTTCACGCCGTCGAGATCCGCGCCGTGCGCCGTCGCTTCGCCGGAGCGACGCGCGCCGAAGCGCCACGGCACGCTCAACCGCTCGAGCGCGCGGTTCGCCACGCCGAGGTGAACTGGATCGCCCGGCGCGATGATGAGCGCGGGGAGCGTCGTCAGCTCCTCGCCGCTCACGACCGCGATGTCGTTCCCGTCCGTGACGCGCTCGGACGATTTGAGAACGTCGATCGCGTTTTTGACGAACGGCCCGGCGCCGGGCGCCACGGTGACGCCGGGCGCCGGTCCGATCCACACGGCGAACGGACGCACGTTGTCGGCCGCCAGCTCGTCCGGCTCGAGCTCGACGGTGCCGGCGAGCCAGCCACGTTCCGGCGGCGACGCGTGGACCGTGACCTCTTCGTTCGGGGCCGCCGTGCCGCGCGCGAATGTGCGGCCGTTGAGCGTGATGCGGTACGTCGTCGAGTCGGTGGACTGAAATCGGGCGGCGATCTCACCGCGCGGCGTCCAACGCGTCGGCCGAGCTTCGGCGAGCGTGACGGCGCGGTTCACGGCAACGGCGCTGTTCGGTGAGTAGAGGACGACCTGCGCGTCGGGCAGCGCCGGAATACGCTGCCATTCGGTGCGCTGCGCGTCGGTGACCAACGCGATTTGGCGCGCCGTGAGCCCCGACGAACGCACGATCGCCGCGGCGCGAGAGAGCGCCAGCGAGGGATCGCCGGCTCCCGACTGCGCTTCCATGCGATCGATCTCGTCGCGAAGGAGCGCCATGCTTCCGCCGCGCACGTTGCCGTCGATCGTCACGATCCACACGCGGTCGTTGGCCGTCGCGCTGGAGAGAACGTCGCGCGCCATCGCCTTGAACTCGGCGAGCAGCGGGTGGCCGTTGACCACGACCGACGAGCTGAGCGAGTTGTCGATCACGATCGCCAGCGCCGTCGGCGCGTGGCCCGCGCCGACCCATTCGGCGAGCGGACGGGCCGCGGCGAAGGCGATGGCGAGCACCGCGAGCACGCGGAGGAACATCAAGAGGAGATTCCTGATCCGCAGCGTGCGGCTGTGTTCCTTCTCGGCGCGGAGCAGATATCGCGCGGCGGGAAAGTCGACGCGCATGCCGATTCGCCGCCGCATCAAATGGATGAGCAGCGGCACGGCGATCGCGGCGCCGAGCGCGAGATAGAGGGGTGAGAGAAAACTCACGGCAGCAGTTGGCGAACCGCGAACGCGCGCCGCAGCGGTACGCCGAAGGGTGCGTCGGTCGACACGACCTCGTAGCTCACCCCGGCGGCGCCGAGCACGCTGCGCCATTCGTCGAGAACTTCAGTGACCGTGTTCCGGTAGGCGGCGCGGACGTCGGCAACGCTCGCGGGGACCGAGAGCTCGCTCTCCGGATCGACGAACAGCGCTTCGCCGGTGGCCGGCAGCTCGCGCTCGGCCGGGTCGAGGATGTGGAGGACGGTGACGTCGTGCCCCATGGCGCGCAGCGTACGCATCGCCCGTTCGACCTCGGGCGTGTCCATGAGCAAATCGGAAATGAGGACGATGAGCCCGCGGCGGCTGATGATGCGCGCGGCGTGCTGCAGCGCTTCCGGCGCGCTCGACGCTTTGCCCTTTCCTGGCTCCTCGAGCGCGGCGATGACGCGGCGCCATTGGCCGTGTCGGGCTCGCGGCGGCACGGCGCTTCGGATGCGGTCGTCGAACCGGACCAGGCCGACGGCGTCGCGCTGTCGCAGCAGCAGCAGGGCGATCGCCGCGGCGAGCCGCTCGGCGTATTCGAGTTTCGTCAATCGGTCGGGCGCGCCGCTCCAGGCCATGGAGCGGCTGACGTCGAGCACGATGGTCGCGCGGAGGTTGGTTTCTTCTTCGTACTGGCGGACGACCCAGCGGTCGGAGCGCGCGGCGATCTTCCAGTCGATGTAGCGGAGGTCGTCGCCGGGCTGGTACGGGCGGTAGTCGGCGAACTCGACGGAAAATCCTTTTCGGGGCGAGCGATGGAGCCCGGCCATGAAGCCGTCGACGACCCACCGGGCAACAATTTCAATGCGCCCCAGGGCCGCGAGGCTCGCTGGGTCGAAGAGATCGGCGCGGAGGGCTTGGGTGCTCTCCATTGGAGCGGGAAAGCTAAACGGAGGGGCTAACCGAGGCGTTGCGTCTGGGGTGCAACGGGCATCTTATTCCTAGCGTAGGAGTATTAGAGACCCGGGAGTCGGGCGGTCGGCGGGTAGGGGAAGCCGGCCAGAACCTGGATCTTGCGCAGTCGGTCGTGTGTATGCTTTATTGTATACACCACTCTCGCGGAGTCGCGAATGATGTCGCGTCGTCGGATCTTCGCATCGGTCGCCAGTGTTGCGATGGCGAGCAGCGCCTGCATGGCGTATCCGAGCAACCCGTGGTTCCAGCAGGCGCAATCGCCTGCTCCTCAGTCGGCGCTGACTTCAGGCGCGACCGACGCCTCGCCGGAGGTAATGCAAGCCGGCGGCTATCAGCGAGAGGATGGGCCGCGCGTGTCGATCTACGCTGAGGTCGACAACACGAACGGAACGCGACTCGTGCGTGCGAACTTCCATTTGGATGACGACGCGTACATCGTCGTCGGGCACATCGACGCCGACGGCGTGCTGAGGATCGAGTTCCCCGACACGCCGATCGACAACGGCTTCGCTCGCGGGCACGCGTCATATCAGACCGCGCAGTTCTTCGCCGGTTTCGCCGGGCAGTACCGTGCGCGCTTCACCTCCGGCCTCACTCGCAGCGCGAACGCGTACGATTCGTACGACGGCGGCACCGGCTTCGTCTTCGTGATCGCGTCGTGGCAGCCGATGCACTTCGAGAAGTTCTCGACGGCCGGCCACTGGGATTCCTTCGAGCTGACCGACGCCGACTACCTGACGAATCCGCGCCCGGCCGTGAATGAGCTCGCGTCGCTCCTCGCCGGCACGAACTCGTCGGCATACACCATCAAGTTCGCGAGTGTTTACGACACGCAGGCTCCATACGCCGCGTCCAACTCGCTCTACTCCAACTCGCTCGGCGCGCAGTCGTGCTCGGGGCTCGGGTTCGGCTACTCCTTTGGGTTCCCGTCCTCGCCGTTCGGCTTCTCGGCGTTCAATCCTGTCTCCACCTACGGCTACGGCCAATCGTTCTTCTGGCGCGGCAGCCAGTATCTCTATGACGCCGCCGACGACTGCTATTACAACACGGGCATCGGCGGCGCGTACCTGCCGTACGGCTATTTTCCGCCCGGGTACGGCAACGGCTGGAGCATCGCGCAGACTCCTTCGTCTCCGCCGCCAAACAACGGCCGTCTGATTGGCATCGACCGAATTCGTCCGCCGGTCACCCCGCAGGCAACGCCGATGCACCTCGCTCCGGGGAGCGCGCCCGACGCCGGCGGCAGCACGACGAATGCGTCGAAGATGACGCTCGCCCCGGAGACGAAGCCCCAGTATCGCACCCGCGGCCTCGTCGCGCACGAGGATCCGGCCGGCTCAGTCGAAGTCATTCCTCAGCGCTCGTACGGCGGACGCGCGCACGACGCGGGAACGCAATCGTCCGGCTTCCAGGGGCTGGTGATCCGCGGCAACGACAACCAGTCGCGCGGCGACCAGCCGTCATCCAACACGCCTCGCGTCCAGAGCCAATCGCACAACGACACGCCCCGCAACGACTCTCCGCGCGTCGCACCGCAAACGCGTAGCGAGTCGCCGAGGGCCGACGCACCACGAATGGCGCCGTCCCCCGCGCCCGCCCGCGCCGACGCGCCGCGCAGCGAGCCCGCCCGTACGCCGCCCGCCGGGTCGTCGTCGTCCTCATCTTCGTCGTCGTCGAGCGGGAAGCCGCCGTCGAAGAACTAGTCAGTTGTCGCTCACGCCAAGGGCCGCGCGATCGATGCGCGGCCCTTTTCTTTTCGGTCGGGTGTGGCCTGCGAACTTGTGTCGCCCGGAGCAAGAGCCGTAGGGGTACAAGACACAAACGGATCGAACGGACACAAACGGATTGAAAATCGAGAAGCCGTACGACGAGGTTGAGGTAGACCTTGGGAACTGCCCCGGGCTGCATAGTTCGCTGAGTCGGCGCAACGCCGGCCGAGCGTGGTGCCCTTCAAGCCCTCCTCAGTCTGTTGCCTCTGCGACCTCCGCGCCTCTGCGGTAAGCCGTTTCCGGCCGTGATCTGCTCTCTCCCGGTGAGCTGTTCCGGATCCAGCTCACCGGTTTCACCGATCTTGCGCGAAGATCAATAGGTTTCACCCGCGCGGCCCCTTCCGGGTGCCGTCCACCCGTCCCCTGTCCACTCGATTTTGAAGCTCGACCATATCCGCAACTTCTGCATCGTCGCGCACATCGATCACGGCAAATCCACGCTGGCTGACCGGCTGATCGAAGCGACCGGGATGTTGCAGAAGCGGGAAATGAAGGAGCAGGTGCTCGATACGCTCGACCTCGAGCGTGAGCGCGGCATCACGATCAAGCTCAACGCCGTGCGCATGACGTACGCGGCGGCGAACGGCGAGCCGTACGAGCTCAACCTCATCGACACGCCCGGACACGTCGACTTCACATACGAGGTTTCGCGATCGCTCGCGGCGTGCGAAGGCGCGATTCTCGTCGTCGATGCGTCGCAGGGGATTCAGGCGCAGACGTTGTCGAACCTGTTCCTCGCGCTCGACGCCGGGCTCGAGATCATCCCGGTCCTCAACAAGATCGATCTGCCGGGCGCCGAGCCCGAGCGTCGCAAGCAAGAGGTGCACGACCTCATCGGTGCGAAGCCCGAAGAGATTCTCCTCGTGAGCGCGAAAGAAGGAATCGGCATCGGCGCACTCCTCGAGGCCATCGTGGCACGGGTGCCCGCTCCGAGCGGGGACCCATCGGCGCCGCTTCGCGCGCTGATCTTCGATTCGTACTATGACCGCTACCGCGGCGCGATTCCGAGCGTGCGCGTCGTGGACGGCGCCATTCGCCCCGGAATGCTCGTGACATTCGCCGCCGGCTCGGGCGACGCGTATGAGGTCGCCGAGGTGGGCTACAACCAGCTGCGGCAGGTCCAGACCGACGCGCTGGCAACGGGCGAGGTCGGGTACGTCGTCGCCAACGTGCGCAGTGTGCGTGAGACGCGCGCCGGCGACACGATCGTCGACGCGGCATCGCCAGGCGTCGAGGCGCTGCCGGGCTACAAGGACGTGCACTCGATGGTCTTCGCGGGGCTCTACCCGACGGACACCACGCAGTACGAGACGCTGCGCGACGCGCTCGAGAAGCTGCAGCTCAACGATGCCTCCCTGCACTATCTCCCGGAGACGTCCACGGCGCTTGGCTTCGGATTCCGCTGCGGGTTCCTCGGCCTTCTGCACATGGAGATCGTCCAGGAGCGTCTCGAGCGCGAATTCGGGTTGGATCTCGTCACCACGGTGCCGAACGTCGAGTACCACGTGCATTTCACCGACGGCACGATGGAGCTGCTCGAGAGCCCGGCGAAGCTCGCCGATCCCGGTGTGATCGCCCGCATCGACGAGCCGTACGTGAAGGCGCGCATCATGGCGCCGGCCGACTACATCGGCCCGATCATGACGCTCGGCACGGAGCGACGCGGCGTCTACAAGAACATGACCTACCTCGACGCGTCGCGCGTTGAGTTCGACTGGGAGTTTCCGCTCTCCGAGATCATTCTCGACTTCTTCGACAAGTTGAAGACGATCAGCCGAGGCTATGCCAGCCTCGACTATGAGATGCTCGATTATCGCGAAAGCTCACTCGTGCGACTGGACATGTTGATCAACGGCGATCCGGTGGACGCGTTCTCGGTGATCATCCACCGCGACAAGGCCTACGAGTGGGGACGGAAGATCGCCGACAAGCTCAAAGAGCTGATTCCCCGCCAACTGTTCGAGGTCGCGATCCAGGCGGCGATCGGCAACAAGGTGATCGCGCGCACCACGGTGAAGGCGCTGCGCAAAGACGTGCTGGCGAAATGCTACGGCGGCGACATCACCCGCAAGCGCAAGCTGCTCGAGAAACAGAAGGAAGGAAAGAAGCGCATGAAGCAGGTCGGCGCCGTGGAGATTCCGCAGGAAGCGTTTCTGGCGGTGCTACAGGTGGATTGACGCTACCGGCGTACTTCGTGCAGCGCACGAACACCCACACTGTCTGTCGGAGGCACGACAATGGGTTTCGAAACGCTACGCGATTTGTACATCGACAACATTCGGGATCTCTACAGCTCTGAGGCGCAGATCCTGGACGCGCTGCCCAAGATGATCGACAAAGCGACGCACGTCCGTCTGCGCGACGGCTTCCAGGAACATCTCGAGCAGACTCGACAGCACGCCGCGCGACTCGAGCAGATCGCCCGCCGACTCAACGAGCCGCCCGCGGGCAAGACGTGCAAAGGAATGGCTGGCGTCCTCAAGGAGGGCGACGAGGTCCTCAAGGACGACGGTGACGAGGACGTGGTCGACGCGGCCCTCATCGCGGCCGCGCAGCGCGTCGAGCACTACGAGATCGCGGCCTACGGCTGCGCTCGCACGTTCGCACAGGCGCTGGGCTTCGACGAAGACGCGGCCCTCCTGCAGCAGACGCTCGACGAAGAAGGCGAGACGAACAAGAAGTTGACGCAGATCGCGGAAAGCGTCGTTAATCCCGACGCGCAGAAGGGGATCGTCGTCGAACGGGAAATCACGTCGACGCCCATTCGCGAGCGCGGCTTCGGTCGCGAGCGCGATTCAGAAGTCCGGCCATAGACAGCTGGACGGCCTGACGGCTTGACGGCTTGACGGCCGTCAGGCTGTCCACCGGTCCACGGTCCACCGGTCAGCCCGCGACGCTATCCGTCCGGCTCGCGCTATCGCCTCTCGTCGACGCGAGCGCGAGACCAAAGATGATCGCCAGCACGAAGTGCAGGGCGAGCCCGGGCCACGCCGCGCCCGGGAGCGCCTGCCTCAGCACCTCCACGCCGTTCACCACGAGCTCGGCGACCTGCACGAAGAGGTTGGCGATCAGGATCGCGCGGAGGCCGACACCGTCGGCGTCGCGGCCGAGCCAATTGAGAACCGCGAGGCCAAGCAGCAACACGCCGACGTCGCGACTGAGAAGGATTCCGTCGCCGTGCGCGTCGAGGCCCGACGCCTCGAGCATTTTCGACGGTGCAGCGATGAGCATGAGGCCGAAGAACAACGCGGTGACCGCGCCGATGACGAGTGCGACCTTGGGCTTCACCGCAGAATTCTCCGAGAGAGAGCGATAAGGATCTTTCGTCTTGGAACCGGGCGCAACCGCTCGCGAACGCGCGACTCTCGCTGATGTTCCTTCGCACTGCAGGGCATGGCGATTGCGGCGCCAACCGCACTGCGCAACCGCTCGGCGCCGCCTGGCTTCGAGCGTCCCTCAGCACGGCGAACCACGAGGAGAATCGAGATGACCGACGACAGAGACTACATGCGCGACGAAAATCCGCATCAGGGCGCCAGTCACAGCTTCGGCAAGAACATCGGCACGTCGGACACGACGACGGATCGCGAGCGGTCGATCGCGTCGGGTCGCGAGGGAGCGCGCTCCACGACGCCCGCGGGGAAATCCACCACGCCCGGACGAGGATCGTTCACGCTGATGCACCGCCTCTCCGAGGACATGGACCGTCTGTTCGAGAATCTCGGATTTGGCCGAGCGGTGTCGTCGATCGCCGACCGCAACCTGTGGGGCGGCAAGTCGGGTGAGGCCGAAGCGTCGTGGCTCCCGCAAGTCGAGACGTTCCGGCGGGGCGACCAGCTCGTCGTGCGCGCGGACCTGCCCGGCGCGAAACGGGAAGACGTGAAGGCGGAGATCGACAACGGCGTGCTCACGATCTCCGGCCATCGCACGTCGGAGCGTGAAGACGACCGCGATGATTTCTATCGGAGCGAACGGAGCTACGGCTCGTTCTACCGGGCAATTCCGCTTCCCGAGGGCGTCGAGTCTGACAATTGCGAGGCGACCTTCAAGGACGGCGTCCTCGAAGTCACGCTGCCCGCACCGAGACTCGCAGAGCGTCGCGCGCGTCAGATCCAGATTCGGTGACGACGGAGCCGCGACGCAATTCAGGGAGGATGCAGTCATGCCGGAACGCCAAACGATCCAGCGAGCGCGTCGCGACGCGGCGCGAGGCAGATCGCCGTCGACGCAGGCGGGCGAGTTCGTCCGCGAAGAGATGCACCACGTCCGCGAAGGCAAACATGGCGCGCGATCGACGAAGCAGGCGATCGCCATCGGGTTGTCGAAGGCGCGACGCTCCGGCGTCAAGCTCGCCGCGAGCAAGACCAGCTCCGCGCGGACGCGGACGCAGGCGAAGCGGGATCTCGCCAAGGGAAAGAAACGCAATCGCAAGACGTCGCCAGTTCGCTCGCGAGCCGTGAAGGGCGCGCTCCGGCGCGAAGGTCACAGCGCCGCGTCACGCAAGGCGCTCAGCCGTCAGGCGCACGCAGCCGCACGACGCCGGAGCGCGTCGGCACGTTCGGCGTCGGCGCGTCAGGCGGCGCGGACCAAAGGCAGGGGCCTCCGGGCAGCCGCCGCGAGAAAAGCGGCACGTACTCGCGCCCGGCATGCGCGGTAAGTCGTAGTCGGTCGAACTAGTCGCGCTTGAACGCGTGCTTGAGCTCAGCCTTCGCTCGCTCGAGCACGCGTCGCTGCGACAGCCCCAAGTTGGTCCCGGCGCGATTGACGTAGAACGTCAACATCGACATCGCCGATCGGTACGGATCACTCTTCCGCCGCCCGCTGCGCTCGGCCGATCGCTTGAGCGACCGTGCGATGCGTTTCGGATCCTTCCACGTGAACACGCCGCGGTCCAGATCGAGCGCATTGCTCTCCCGGGTGACGCGCGCGGACCAGCGTTTGGGTGCCATGGTGGGCGGGTGGACGGGTGGACGGGTGGACCGGTGGACCGGTGGACCGGTCTAACGTCGCAACTCACGCGCCTTCCTCGCCGTTTTCGCCCCTCGTCACCTTCGATCTTTGTTACCTTCGCTCTTCGTTACTTCGCCGTTCGTCACCTTCGCTCTTCGTTACCTTCGCCCTTTCAAGTTTGCTCTTCGACGTCGTGATCATCGGCGCCGGCTCCTCCGGCCTCGCTTGCGCTTCTAAGCTGCGCCAAGCGGGCCGCTCGGTCGTCGTGCTCGAGGCTCGTTCACGACTCGGCGGACGGATTCTCACCGAGCACCCGGCGGACCTCGAGGTCCCGATCGAGCTGGGCGCGGAGTTCATCCACGGCGAGGCGGAGCCGATCCGCGAGTTGGCGGCCGAGCATCATCTGGCGACGGTCGATATCGCGTCGCATCGCCTGATTCGCTCGAATGGACGACTCGTGGCGCGAGACGATTTCTGGACGCGCATCGGGCGAGCCATGCGGCGCCTCGACGCGCATCGTGATCCCGACCGCTCTTTCGCCGACGCGCTGGCGGCGAATCGATCGTTGACCGCCCTCGATCGAACGGCGGCTCGATCGTACGTCGAAGGCTACCACGCCGCGGACACGACGATCATCAGCGAACGCGCGCTGGCCGACGGCGGATGGCCGGACGGCGACGTGCGCGAAGAGCGCATCGGACGCGTGCTCGCCGGATACGACGCTCTCGTCGAGCGGCTGGCGGACCCGGTGCGCGCCGACGTGCGCCTCGAGACGATCGCGTCGAGCGTTCGGTGGAGCGACGGTCGCGTGGAGGTCGAGTGCCGCAACGTCGCCGGAGCGGCGGCCGGAACGTTCGCCGGCCGCAAGCTGGTCGTCACCGTGCCCGCTGGCGTGCTGGCCGCTCCTGACGACGCCGTGGGCGCGATCAGGTTCGATCCACAACTGCCGGCGTCGATCGCGCAAGCGATCGGCCTCACGGCGATGGGTTCCGTTGTGCGACTGGTGCTGCGATTCAAGCACGCGTTCTGGCGCGACGAGAAGACGGCGCGTCGGCTCGGCGTGCCGAATCTCGACGAGCTGTCGTTCATGCAGTCGCGGGATCGACTGCCCTTCCCCGTCTGGTGGACGTTGTATCCGGTGAACTCACCGGTGCTCGTCGCGTGGGTCGGCGGACCGACCGCGAGCGCGTTGTCGCGGCTGACGGTCGAAGAGCTCGAGACGCGAGCGATCTCGTCGCTCGCCGCGCTGCTCGAGATGAAGACGGCCACGCTACGACGCGAGCTCGTCGCGACGTTCCATCACGATTGGATGAACGATCCATTTTCGCGAGGCGCGTACTCTTACTCGCGCGTCGGCGGCGCCGACGCGTGCGCGAAACTGAGCCGTCCCGTGCGCAATACAATCTGGTTCGCCGGTGAGGCCGCTGATCGGCTCGGCCGCACCGGCACCGTCCACGGCGCCATCGATTCAGGATGGCGCGTGGCCGGCGAGATCATTCGCCGCGGGTGACGTCAGACTGGGCGACGGCCCTGAATGACGCGAAGCAGAACGGCGACGACCGCGATGACGAGCAGCAGGTGAATCAGCCCACCACCGACGTGGAACGCGAGAAACCCGAGCGCCCAGAGAATTATGAGTACGACGGCCAACGTGTATAGCATCATCCCGTCCTCGTGAGTTCGACGCATCCCAAGGGCAACAGTCGTACCGAGCCGGTGCGCGCTACCGGCCGCGACCGCAGCGCGACGACCGGAACGGCGGCGGACTTCGTCCCTTCACGACCGACGCTGACCAAGCTGCGCGCCGCGGTGCAGGGCTGCCGCGGCTGCTCGCTCTACGCCTCGGCGACGCAAGCCGTGTTCGGCGAAGGACCGAAGACCGCGAAGCTCGTCGTCATCGGCGAACAGCCGGGCGACGCCGAAGATCGCGCGGGCAGCCCGTTCGTAGGCCCGTCCGGACTGCTGCTCGATCGCGCGTTCGAGGCCGCGGGCATCGACCGCGACCAAGTCTACGTGACGAACGCGGTCAAACATTTCAAATGGGCGCGCGACCGGCGTACCACGCGTCGCTTGCACAAAACGCCGACCGTCGGCGAGGTGCGCGCCTGCCGCCCGTGGCTCGAGGCCGAGCTGGCACTCATCCGCCCGCAGGCGATCCTCTGCCTCGGCGCGACGGCCGCGAAAGCGGTGTTGGGCCCGACCTTCAGCGTGATGAAGCGGCGCGGGACGCCGCTCGAATCGGAACTCGCGCCGACCGCGTTCGCCACCGTACACCCGTCGGCGGTGCTGCGCGCTCCAAAGGGCGAACGAGCCGCCGCGGAGCGTAGATTCTTCGACGACATCATGCGAGTCGCACGACACATGCGCTGAGTGGACTTGGCGCGGCGCGACCGACATACTCCTCGCCCTTGCCCGCCTTTCTCGTCGTTCAAACCAGCTTTCTTGGTGACATGATTCTCACCACCCCGCTCCTCGCCCGTTTGGCGACGGAGGGGACGGTGGACGTCGTGTGCACGCCGGCGGCGAGCGGTCTCCTGGCGAATCATCCCGCGGTGCGCGAGGTGATCGTCTACGACAAGCGCGGCGCCGACCGCGGGATCACGGGCTTCGCCAAACTCGGCGGGTCGCTGTACAAACGACGCTACGACGCCGCGTTTCTCGCCCAGGGCTCGGTGCGCAGCGGGGCGCTCACGCTGATCGCCAGAATCCCCGAGCGCGTCGGCTTTGCGACGTCGGCGGGACGGGCGTTCTACACGACGAGAGTCGTCTCGCGAGACGGTGAACATCACGCGTCGCGCCTCCTTTCGCTCGCCAGTCGCGGCGCCAGTGACGCGACTGAAGACGCGCACCCACGCCCGACACTCTACCCGGGCGACACAGAACGCGCGGCCGTCGACGCCGTGCTGCGCGGCGTCGCGCCAGACGAGCCGCTCATCGTGCTCGCGCCCGGCAGCGTCTGGGCCACGAAGCGTTGGCCCTACTACCCCGAGCTCGCGCGTCTGCTCGGCGCCGACGCGCACATCGTCGTCGTCGGCTCGGAGGCGGACAGGCCGCTTGCCCACGCGATCGCCGACGCGACGGGCGGACGGGCGATCGACGCGACGGGGCGCTTGTCGCTGCTGGCGTCAGCCGAAATGATCGGTCGCGCACGGTTGCTGGTGACCAACGACTCGGCGCCGCTGCATCTCGCGTCGGCCATGAACACGCCGACGCTCGCCGTCTTCGGGCCAACGGTGCCGGCGTTCGGTTTCGGCCCGCTGGCCGAGCGTTCGGCCATCGCCCAGGTCGAAGGCCTCGACTGCCGCCCCTGCGACCGGCATGGTCCGCGGCGCTGCCCCCTCGGACATTGGCGCTGTATGCGCGAGATTACTGCCGGCGACGCGGCCGGTTTGGCGCATGCCCTTCTCGTCTCGCGGAGCTCCTGAGTCATGGCGATACCGACCAAGTCGTCGGCCACCACGAAGGCGAAGCAGTACATCATCGGCGTGGATCTCGGCGGCACCAACATCGTCGTCGGCGCGATGTCGGCCGACGGCAAGCAGCATTTCGCCATGCGCTCGATTCCGACGAGTTCCGAGTCGGGCGCCGAAGCGGTCGCCGATCGCATCGTCGGACTGATCGAGGAAGTGATCCAAGCGACGATGGCCGAGACGCACGCGTCGCGCGACGATTTCCTCGGCGTGGGCATCGGCGCGCCGGGTCCGCTCGACCGCGAGAAAGGCATCGTCATCGTCGCGCCAAACCTCGGCTGGCGGAACTTCCCGCTTCGCAACCTCGTCGCCGAGAAGCTGAATTTGCCCGCGACGCTGGACAACGACGCCAACTGCGCGACGGTCGGTGAATGGTGGCAAGGCGCCGCGCAGGGCGCGACGAACGTCATCGGGATGACGATCGGCACCGGCATCGGCGGCGGGTTGATCATCGACGGCAAGCTCTTTCACGGCTCGTCGGACGTCGCCGGCGAGATCGGCCACACGACCATCGATCTCAACGGCCGCCACTGCAAATGCGGCAACTACGGCTGTCTCGAGGCGTACGCGTCGGGTCCGGCGATCGCCACGCGCGCCCGCGAGGTGCTGGTCCGCGAAGAGACCGCGTCGCTCCTCCCCGCCATGGTGGACGGCCGGTTGGAATCCATCACGGCGGAGACGGTGTACAAGGCGGCTCAGCAGGGCGACGCCGTCGCCAACGAGATCGTGCGCGACACCGCGCGCTACCTCGGCGCCGGCATCGCGAATCTCCTCAACATCGTGAATGCCGACGTAGTGGTGGTCGCCGGCGGCGTGACGCAGGCGGGCGATACACTGTTCACGCCCATGCGAGCCGAAGTCCGCCGCCGCGCCTTTCGGCCGGCCGTAGATGCCGCCCGCATCGTCCCGGGAGCCCTCCCGGGGACCGCAGGCGTCGTGGGCGCCGTGGCGACGTTCAAGATGCAGCATGGCGGGTGGACGGGTGGACAGGTGGAGGGGTAGACCGGTGGACCGGTGGATCGCGCTCGCTGTTCTCGCCGTTTGTTAGCTTCGCCCTTTGTTAGCTTCGCTCTTTGTTAGTTTCGCTCTTTGTTAGCTTCGATTTTCGTTAGTTTCGCTCTTCGTTCGTTTCGCCCTCCGCTCTTCCATGGCCTCGACTTCGCTAGAGCTCGAATCCCGCCCGTCCTACCGCGCCGCGCTCGCCGTTTCGCTCGGCGCGCTGGTGCTGTACCTGCTCACCCTGTCGCCCTCGACGGCGATGTGGGACACGAGCGAGTACATCGCGGCGGCGTACACGTTCGGCCTGCCCCACCCGCCCGGCAATCCGCTGTTCGTGATTCTGGGACGCACGTTCTCGATCCTGCCGATCGCGTCCACGGTGGCCATTCGAATCAACATCCTGGCGGCGATCTGCAGCGCGGCGTCGGCGGGCATGTGGTTCCTGATCACCGAGCGGATTCTGGTCGGCTGGTTCCCCGAGAAATGGCAGCGCGTGCTCGGCGGCGCGCTCGGCGCGTTGATCGGCGCAACGGCGTTCACTGTATGGAATCAGTCGGTCGTGAACGAGAAGGTGTACACGGTGTCGCTGGTCGGCATCGCGGTGATCTCGTGGCTGATGATCCGCTGGTCCGACAACCCGGACGGGTCGAACGCGGACCGGTTGCTCGTCCTCGTCGCATACATCTGCGGCCTCGGCTACGCGAATCACATGGCGGGCATGCTGCCCGCGCCGGCGGTGGGACTCGCCGTGCTCATTCGCCGGCCGCGCACAATCTACCGCTGGAAGCTGCTGCTGGCGTGCTTTGGCGCGATCGCGCTCGGGCTGACGCCGTTCGCGACGCAGCCGATTCGCGCGGCGTACTTCCCGGCCATCAACGAAGGCGAACCGACGGCCTGCCGCACCAAGCTCGAGGCCTCGTGCACGTTCTCGAAAGGCACGTACGACGCGTTCGAGTACAACTTCAACCGCGGCCAATACGGCAAGCCCGACCTGAGCGACCGTCAGGCGTCGTTCCCGGAGCAGGTCGGGATGTGGTGGCTCTACTTCAAGTGGCAGTGGATCCGCGACGCCCACGGCGACCACCCGTTCGCGCAGGCGCTGATGGCCGCGGCGTTCCTCGTGCTCGGGCTGTTCGGCGGCTGGGTGCACTTCAAACGTGACCAGCGGAGCTTCTGGTATTTCGGCTCGCTGATGTTCACGATGACGTTGTTATTGATATTCTATTTGAATTTCAAGCTGGGAGCGAGCCAGGACGCGGCGTCTCAAGCGCCGCACGAGGTCCGCGACCGCGACTACTTCTTCCTCTGGAGCTTCTCGGCGTGGGGCGTGTGGGCGGCGCTCGGATTGCTCTACGTCTGGGAATCGATCGCGGCGCTGTTCGGCACGGAGACGCAGAAGATCGGACGCGACACGATCGTCATGCCGACGCAGAAGAGCTGGCGGCTCAGCTCGCCCGTCCTCCTGCTGTCGCTCGTTCCGTTGTTCGCCAACTGGCACTGGGCGTCGCGCGCCGGACATCGCGACACGCGCGACTTCGCCGCCGACCTGCTGAATTCCGTCGAGCCGTACGGCGTGCTGGTCACCGTCGGCGACAACGACACCTTCCCGCTCTGGTATGCGCAAGAAGTCGAGGGCATCCGCCGCGACGTCATCGTCGCCAACACGTCGCTGCTGAACACCGACTGGTACGTCCGCCAGATCATTCGCCGGCCGATCTACGAGTACGACGCGGCGAAAGGTCCGTCGATCTACCGCAACAAGCAGTGGCCGAAGCCCACGCGCTCGCCGCTCAACATGACGATGAACGACGCCGACTCGGTGCCGGCGTACTATCCGCTCAACGCGCCGATGAACTTCGTCGCCGGTCCGCTCAAGGCGACGATCGATCCGCGCAATCTCGACCACGGTGTGCTCCAGCGCGCCGACCTGTTCGTCTTGCGCATGATCCAGGATTCGTGGCCGAATCGTCCGATCTACTTCGCGCGAACGTCTGGCAGCTACGCGAAGCAGCTCGGGCTCGGCGACAACGTGATCACACAGGGACTCGCCGCCAAGCTGTTCCTCCCACCCACCGGCCACGGCGCGCCAGGTGACTCGCTGTATCTCCAGGGCGACGGCTGGCTCGACGTCGCGACGAGCGACTCACTCTGGCAGCACACCTTCGTCGGCCCGAAGTCGGTGCTCAACACAGGCGACTGGATCGATCGTCCGTCGGTCGGCATTCCGTACCTCTACGTCGCCACGGGCATCGAGCTCGCCGAGGCGCTCAAGACGCAGGGCAAGACGGCCCAGGCAAACAGCACCTTCAACACAGCGAAGCAGGTCGCGACGGCGGTGCGGCTGGACGATCTACTCCGCGGCGCCGAGCAAGAGTTCAATCAGATGACCGACACGGCGGCAGCGGCGCCGCTGCCCGGCGCGATCCCCCGCGGCAAGGCAGACATCACGGACACCCTTGTCGGCGAATCCACAACGAAACGGGGCAAAGCGCCGGCGAAAAAGCCGCCCGCGAAGAAGCCTTAGGCTCCTAGTCGCGTCGCGGAGGACGCAACACTTCTCGGCGTGTCGTGATCAGCGAGATGCGATTCGCATCCACGGCGACGCCGAGCCCGGGCGATTCGACGGGCACGTGCACCAACCCGTTGGCGGCCATCGTCCACTCGGGTGAGACGATGTCGGTGGCCCAGTAGCGCGAGCTCGGGCTCAGGTCCCCGGGAAGCACGAAGTTGGGCAGCGAGGCGAGCGCCACGTTGTACGCGCGTCCGATGCCGCTCTCGAGCATCCCGCCGCACCACACGGGAATTCCCGCTTCGGCGCAGACGTCGTGAATCGCCTTCGACGCCGCGAGGCCGCCGACGCGCCCCGGCTTGATGTTGACGATGCGACCGCTGCGCAGCGCGATCATGTCGCGGGCGCGTTTGACGCCGGTGATCGACTCGTCGAGACAGAGCGGCGTTTGCAGGCGGCGTTGGAGCGCGGCGAGATCGAGCAGCTCGTCGGCGCCGAGCGGCTGCTCGAGCATCAGCAGGTTGAACTCGTCGAGCCGCGCGAGATGGGCCGCGTCGTCGATCGTGTACGCGGCGTTCGCGTCGGCCATGAGCTCGATGTCGGGACCGACGGCCCGTCGCACGGCCCGGACGAAATCGACGTCGCGCCCCGGCTCGATCTTGAGCTTGACCTTCTGATAGCCCGACGCGACGGCCGCCACCGCGCGCTCGACGAGCGCGGCCGGCGTTTCCTGGAGGCCGAGCGAGATGCCGGTCGGCACGTCGGTCTGCGTTCCGCCGAGGAGGGCGGAGAGCGACTGCTTTCGCATGACCGCCTCGAGCCCCCAGCAGCCCATCTCGATCGCCGCCTTGGCCATGTTGTGCCCGCGTACGTTGGCGCCGAGCACGAACTGCGCGTGCGACGCGTCGACGAGCGGGCGGCCGAGCACGCGCGGGGCGAGCCACTGGCTGATCGCCAGCCAGGCGGTGTCGATCGTTTCAGCGCTGTAATTCGGAAACGCCGACGCCACGCACTCCGACCACACGCGCGCGCCGCTCTCGTCCACCATCTCGAGCAGCAGGATGCGCCGCGTGAACTCGACACCCGATGAGATGCGAAACGGTTCCTTGAGCGCGAGATGGATCTCGCGCATCGTGATTCGCTCGATGCAGATCATCGCCTGAGTCTAGCGCCCGCTCGCCGCGTGAACGAGCGGGGAGAATCCGACACCGTCCGACCAGTTGCCGATCGGCGCCAGGGCCACGATCGTGCCGCGCGCGAGGTCGATCGTCGCGAGGCGGTTGCGCCCCTGGAGCGTGACGAAGGCCCAGCGGCTGTCGCGCGAGATGGTGACGCCTTCGGGCGACGGCGACCCAGCGACTTCGGCGGTCGAGACGAGGCTGTCCGCCGGCACCGCGATGTCGAAGCGCTGGCGACGCGTGGCCGCGTCGAACACGCGTACGCGCGCCTTGACCGGATCGGTGACGACCGCCGTGCGTCCGTCCGGCGACACGGCCATACGGTACGGCAGCCCGAACCCGCGCAGCGTGTCGACCGCCATGCCGGCGCGCAGATCGACGACGACAACGACGCTGTCGCGATTGCTCCCCGCCCACGCGAACGCGCCGTCGGGCGAGATCGCCACGCCTTCGGGCTGCGCCGCCACGCGAATCACTCGGCCGCTGTCTTTCGCCAAAGGATCGAGGACGGTGATGGTGCCGTCGGCGATGTTTCCCATCACGAGCCGGTCGCCGCGAGCGGAGAGGCCGAGCATGTGCGTGCCGCGCCCAGAGCTGGGTCGCGTCGTGATCACGGTGCCGCTCCGCACGTCGACCAGCAACACGGCGCGACTGACTTCAGACGTGACGGCGAGCAGCGTGTCGCCGGGAAGAAACACCATGCCGTGCGGACGCTGGTAGTCGTGCAGGTCGACCGTGTGGATCGTGTCGAGCTTCTGGATGTCGATGAGCGTGAGCGTGTGCCCCGGTTTCCCTCTCACGCCGTAGTTGCTGACGGCGGCTCGATACCCGCTGTGCGAGACGGCGACCTCGTGCGGCCCTTCACCGGTCGGGAGCGTGGCGAGCGTGCGTCCGCTCTCGGCGTCGAGGATCATGGCCGTGTTGTCGTTCATGTTGCTCACGACGACGGTGCCGCGCGGGCGCTCTTGCCCGCGGGCTGACGACACGGCAACTGCTGCTCCGATCGCGATGTGGAACGCGCGACGCATCATCGTTTGGGTCTCCCGGATTGGATGACGCAAGATGATACGGCGGCGTGTACCGCTCGGTCCACCTGGCGCTTACGCGGCGCCCGAGGCCTTACGATCTTTGAACATTGGGAGGGCTGGCAGAATGGCTAATGCACCGGTCTTGAAAACCGGCGTCCGCAAGGACTTGGGGGTTCGAATCCCTCGCCCTCCGTTGGAGTTACGAGATCGCGAAAGCGATCGAGGTGGTGTTTGGGAAGGTTTTGGGAAGGTTTCTAGGCACGGAACGAAATGACTGACGACGCGGAAGACGGTGGCACGTCGCGCCTAGCATGGATCTCACGCTACCAGGAAAAGGCGCTCGACCGAGCAGCGCTTGTCGCGGCCCTATCGAGCGCCCGGATGGAACCGCCCGTTAGCAATACTACGCTGACCTTTGACCTCAATGACCTGCCGAGCTCGGATGCGTTATACGCTGAGCCCCGACAATAGTCCGGGAAGCTCCGCCTAGCGTCACGCGTCATGCGCTCGGCGGCCGTCGCTTGGAGCGGCTTCGCGAAGTGCAGCTCATTCTCGAGCATCTTCATTTGTGGCGGGAACTCGTGGTAGGCAACCCGGCCGAACGCGTAGACGAAGATCGCCCCCTCGCGATTCACCGGGACGAACGCTCGAGCCTCGGCGCGCCAGTCGCCAATCGGGACGGGCTCGCTTGCGCCGCTCAACGACCACGTAGTCGTAGGCGTCGCAAGGCGCTACGTGGCCTCGTTGTGCCGGGTCAAGAGGTCGAAACCAATCGCGCGCTTCGGGTTGTCAAGATTCCCGACGCGAATCGTGCCGGCGAACCTCGTGTAGCGCTGTTCAGTGCCCGTGAAGACGTCGCGGTATGTGGTCTCACCCCACGCATGCACGAAAAGCGTTCCGTTGCGGACTCGTTCCAGGTCCGCGCGCTTCACGGCAATTGGCTTCGTCCATAACGTTTGTCGCGACCCCATGACGGCTTTGCTCTCCACTTCGCCCTCCACGGAGAACCCGAAGTCTTTGGGCAGTTCCGTTTCAGCGAATCTCCACTTGGCTCGAATGTCCACGTCTCGAGCGGGAGTGAGTCCGTCGTTTCGGAACTCTGGCACGAGATTCCAGCCGATCACCTTTTCGTCGACGACGGTTGGGCTGATTTCGAGGCGTCGGAACGTGACATACGCGCGCAACTGGCGCTGAGCGGTGTCCTTAGCCAGATCCACGCTCGCCTGCGTCGCGGTCGCTGCCAGCGTGGCCGCGTCCGCAGCCGCCTTCGCATCGGTCAAGCTCGTGCGCATGTAGACGAGCTGCCAGACAAATAGAGCAGCCTGCAGAATCGCGACCACCAGCATGCCGATTGCGACTCCATTTGCCATGCCGTCGCTCGGCGGGGCCTGGATCGTGAGCATTCAGATCTGGGAAGGTTTCTGGGAAGGTTTGGCGCAAACACTCGCAAACGGCAGCAACAGGCGCAAATTGCTTTCTAGTCGGCTCGTTGTACTGCAACGACTCACGAACGCATGAGAGTTCACGCAAGAGCCATCCGGGAACTTGAAAACCGGCGTCCGCAAGGACTTGGGGGTCGAATCCCTCGCCCTCCTTTGGAGTTGCGACCTTAGCGTTATTTGAAGGCCCGAGCCCTCGCCCCGGGGGCTTCAGTTGTGCCGCGTGACAATCAGGTCGGTGACGTAGAATTCGGCCGCCCACGGATACCCTACCCACAGACGGACCGCGGCGAACTGGCTCGCGAGGTTCGGGCGCTTGATCATGTAGTCATAGGTCCCCTGCGAGACGCCCTTACCCAAGAGGGTCACGTGCGCGACCGCGGAGCCGGCCGTGACCTGCATCGACACCGACAATGTGAAAAGCGAGCCGTGCGAATAGTGACAGCAAGTCACCGAGGGGTCATCGTCGAAACGGACACTGCCGTCCGGCATGAAGTCCAGGTGCAGAAAGCTCTGGGCGACGGGGCCTTGTGGGCTGGCGTCGAACTCCACCGAGGAGAGGCCGGTGATGCCCTCTGGGATGAGCATCGTGCCGAGGAAGCCGTAGTTGCCGGTGGGAAAGGTCTGGGCAAGCGTGGCTTGTGCGATCGCGGACGGAATGGAGTTGTTCTTCGCCAAGATTATGAAGCGGCGGACTCGCAGCCAGTTCTCGCCCGAGCCCAGCACCAGTGGGTCGGTGACCTCGATCGCGCCCGAGTCGCCCGCAATCACCTGCATGGTGCCCACGAGCTGCGCCGCCTTCGGTGGCGTCTCCGTCCGCTGGGAGTTGAACGAGGATTGGAACAGAGTCGTCGAGGTGCAGGCGCCGAGCGCGGGCAGCGCAGCGGCGAGCATCACGCGGGACGCGGCGCGGAGAACACCGATGTGCAAGAACGCGGGCGAGGTCATGCCAACTCCTGTCGAGGACGGATCTACGAATGCGAATTATGAATACATCGGACGTCGTTGTTGAGTAGTACGCCGTCGCGTGCCGCGGCGCCGGGTGCTGGTCAGGACTCGAGCCGATCCGGAGGCCCGGTGAGGACGGACGGAGTCGATGTCGGCCCGTCTGAACGCGGCTTGCCCCTTGGATCTCGCGCCTTGGGGTCGGTCATAGCGACCTAAGCCTCGGCCGGAGGGCACTCCTTGTCGTGCCGAGCGGGCTCGCACCCGTCTCGAGCTCGCGACCGGTCGTCTCGAGTTCGCGGCCCGTCGTCTCGAGCTCGCGCAGCGTCGTCCCGAGCGGGCCGCTGGCCGTCTGGGGTCGCAGTCGGTGGTCGCGTGGCATCTCGATGCCGTCGCCGGCGACATGAGCGCCAGCCAGAGCAATCTTCACGCGTTCCGAACGCGACGTGGCCCGTTCTGCGGCGACCACGATCTCGTCCGCCGTGAGGTGATGGCCGGACGGCGCCGAGTGATGTCGCGGCGCGGGTGAGGTGCATCCCCGATGTGGCGAGCCACAACTCCGATGTGGCGAGCCACAACTCCGATGTGGCGAGCCACAACTCCCATGTGGCGAGCCACAACTCCCATGTGGCGAGCCACAACTCCCATGTGGCGAGCCACAACTCCGATGTGGCGAGCCACAACTCCCATGTGCCGAGCCACAACTCCCATGTGCCGAGGTGCAACTCCGAAGTGCCGAGGTGCAACTCCGAAGTGCCGAGGTGCGACTTCGAAGTGCCGAGGTACAACTCCGAAGTGCCGAGGTACAACTCCGAAGTGCCGAGGTACAACTCCGAAGTGCCGAGGTACAACTCCGAAGTGCCGAGGCGCAACTCCGAAGTGCCGAGGTGAAGGTCCGATGTGCCGAGGTGAAGCTCTTTGCTGTGGCCACCCGCGATTGGCTGCGGCCCCGACGCTCGAGGCGGCGGTCGGATCTCGTTGTCTCGCGCCCCTACTTAGTAATCGCCACGGGCAGCGATTTGATACCAATCGTCCTCATTAGAGGACGATTGCTTGCATGAATTACCCGGCGAATGACGCGCGTAGGATGTCTCGCCGACGGCGATGCGCGATCTCTCGCGCTGTAGCGTTTTGTTGCGGTATCAAATCGGGATCCGTGGCGATTTATATGTAGGGGCCCGCGTCATCTGAACTCCGCTGCCCGGTGCCGCCCCTGCGGGTCCTCACCGCGGCGATGCGGAGGCTTCGTCGGAGCGGACTGCGCCTGGTTCAGCGCCGTTGAGCGTTGTCGGGTGTCGGTCGGGACAGCTACTCGGAGCGCAGTGCGGCGATTGGGTCTGCGCGTGTTGCTCGCATCGCCGGAACGAGCGCCGCAACGAATACCGCCGAAGCCAGCGCGAGCGCCAGCGCCGCGAAGAACGGAGCGTCGTACAGATCGTTCATTCCCGTCATGAACATCGCCAGCCACGGCGTAGATCGCCGCGTGAGCAGCAGACCAGCGGCCGTCCCGATCAAGACGAGAAGCAGTCCTTCTCGCAGCACATCCCGCAGCACATCTCGCGTCGTCGCGCCGAGGGAGATCCGCACGGCGAATTCTCGCCGGCGCTCGTTGACCGAATAGGCGACGATGCCGAAGACGCCCATCATCGCGAGGCCGACACCAAGCACCGCGAACAAGCTGAAGATCGAGGCAACGAAGCGTTCGCTCGACCGGTGCAGCGACAGGCCGTAGTGATCGTCGGCTGACTCGACTCGCGACGACAGGATGCCGGGCGTCGCCCAAAGCGCGTGCCGAACGTCGACGGCGGTCTGGCTCGTGGAACCCCGCGTGCGCACGTAGACGAGCAGCGAGTATCCGTCCTTTGAATGCGGCGCGAGATCCGAGGGCGTGAACGTGCGATACGCTGTCCCCAGGTGATAGCCCAAGGCCGGGTCGGCAATGCGCATCGTAGCCGTGTCGCGCGCGTCGCCGACCACGCCGACTACGCGCGCCCAGGGCTCGCTCGATCTGAAGTCGCCAAACTTGATGCGGCGTCCAATCGGATCACCGCTCGGCCACAGGAACCAGGTTGTCGGCTCATCCACGACCACCTGTCCTTCGAGGCCGCCGTCGCTGGGTTCTCGCCCGCGCGTGAGGAAACGGCCCAAGGTTCGAAAGTACGAAGCGCTCACGACGTCGGGACTCCACATCGCTGCCGGGACCTCGCGGTAGAGGCGATCGTTACCCTCAGCAGTCACGGCCTTCCCGGCTGGCGCGATCGAAAACCGAACGGCGACGTCCGAAACACCGCGCACGGTGCGAAGTCGAGACTCGATGGAGTTTGCGACGGAGTCCAACCGAACGGTTCCGACGGTCACCGCGCTCATCCGCGCATTGGCGACGACGATGGGCCCCGGGTCGAAGCCGACGTAGTGATGGATCACATAGCTCGTGCTTTCGAGCCGCCAAGCGGAGCGCGCTATCAACCCGGCCCCGCTCAGCAGCGGCAACCCGAGCGCGATCTGGATCGCGATGAGCCCCGCGTAGATGCGCCGATGCTTTCTATGGCTCCCTGTTCCAGCGCGATGGCTGAGGAGCCGGTTCGGGTCGACACGCGAGATGCGCCACGCCGGCAGCAGTCCGGCAACGAGGAGCGCGATCACCGCCGCGCCGACAGCGGCTGGAACCATCCGCCAATTCGTCCGCGGCGCAACGATGTACTCGGCGACCTGCGGCGGAATGAACGCGCGCAATGCGTCGGCGGCCCACAGCGCGAGGATCAAGCCGACCACGAGGCCTGCCGCGGCGAGGATGCAGTTCTCCCACATCAGCATCGCCGCGAGCTGACGTCGCGTGGCGCCCAGCGCGGAGCGGACAGCCAGGTCGGAACGTCCCAGTCCGCGCGCCAACTGAAGGTTGGCGAGATTGCCGCACGCAACGAGCAGGATCGCGAGCGCTGAAGCGACCAGCGCCCAGTGCAACGGTCCTGCGTGAAACGGTCGAACGGTGGGTTTCCCGAGAACGATGGCGACGGTCGAAGGGTCTACGCCGATGCTTGCCGCGAGCCGGGCTGCGATCACGGTGAGCTCCGGGGCGGCGGACTTCGAATCGACACCCTGCCGCAACCGAATGAGCGTTGGCGGAACCGCCGATCGAACGTCTGTCGGAAGAATCCAGACGTCGTGATCGAGAGGTCCGAACCCCACGTCGCGCCGGACGACGCCGACGAGCGTCCGCGGGTGACCGTCGATGTCGACCGAGGCGCCGATCACCGGCTCACCATCCGGGAACAACTCGGCGGCGAGTCGGTCGCTGATCACCGCGAGTGGCTCACCATCGTCAGTTGGCGCGAAGACACGGCCCTTGATCGCGTGCGCACCGAGAACGGAGAAGAAGTCGGCCCTCGTCGCGACGCCGCTGGCGTCGCGCGCGCGGCCTCGATGCTCGACGGTTACGTGATCGCCAAGTGGCAAGTAGCCCGTCGCCCCTTCATAGCCGTGCAACCCGTCGCGAAACGCCGCGTCGAGAATGGCCGTGGTCAAGCGCCGGTGCGTGTCGCCGTAGATGCGGATGCCACGCAGTTGCTCGGCGTTGTGCACGGCGATGGCAGGGTTCACCAGCGCGTCGAGCAGCGAGTACACCGTCGTATTGAGCGCGGTCGCGACGCCGAGCGACAACACGGCGACGATCGAGAATCCGGGGCTGCGGGTCAGCGCGCGAACGGCGCGGCGGGCCTCGGCGATGTGACGGGTGATCAAGCCGCCCTCTTGGCGTTGGTGGTTACCAAGAAAGACGACCTGTTTCGCCAGATGCATCGACAAGGGGCGCGGGATGATGAACGCGGACGCCAGGAGCCGTTCTCGGCTTGACTCGCCGCCAGAATCGCCGTAGCGTGGTTCCGTCGGAATTGGGGCCGATGACGGCGATTAAGAGTCTCCTATTCCTGAGGCGAACATGAGTGACTTCCTCGCGGTGCTCAATCGGGCCCAGAGCGACTACGACTTCTACGTGCGGGTCCAGGCGGATCCGGAAGCCGCGCTCGCCGGGTACGAGCTAGAGGAGGACGAACGAACCGCGTTGCGCGATCCGAACGTCCTCGGCCATGCGCTGGAACACGCGCTTCCCTGGAGGATCACGATCTCCGGAACGCACGACTGGGTGAACCGGACGTCCAAGAAAAGGAACATGGACCGTGCGGAGCTGATCGAGCCCGCAGCCGCGCTCGTCCGCAGCGCCGAGAATGCAAACGAACGTCGGGAGTCGGCCCTTCGACTGATTCAACTGTTCGGGTGACGTGGTCGCGGACGCGATGCCTGTCAAACCGACCGCACAAACGGTGTGGCCGTTCGACATTGGGATAATCGGTGCCGGCATCGTCGGGTCGCATCAAATGACCCGCGAGGCCGAAGAGGTGGTTCGGCGCAGCAACCATACGTTTGTCATCGCCTCCGGGTACGGGCTACCCGAGTACTTCAAGACGATCTGCCCGAAGGTTACAGATCTCGGCTACCTCTACGAGCCGGGCATGAACCGCCTTTCGACCTACCAACGCATGGCGGCCGAAGTCGTTTCCGCAGCCCTTGCGGAACGTCCCGTTTGTCTGGCGGTCTACGGCCACCCATGGGTGTACTGTCACCCGACGGCGCTGATCTCGCGCGCGGCGCCGCTCGTTGGACTCCACGTCGAAGTATTCGCCGGGGTATCGGCCTTTGACACGCTCCTCGTCGACCTGGGAACCGATATCGCCGAACACGGCATCCAGATGTATGAGGCGACGGACGTTCTTCTCCGTCGGCGCCCGCTGCAAACCGACGTCACTACCGTGTTGTGGCAGCCGACCGTCGTCGGCGATCCCACCTATCCGTCCGGCCCGTACTCGCGCGAACAGTTTCTGTCTTTGCAGGAGTATTTGCTGACGTTCTACCCGGCCACGCACCAAGTGAAGCTCGTAACCAGCAAAACGCACCCGCTTGCTCGATCGTCGGTGAGCACCTTCGAGCTGGGCGGCCTCGCCGAACAGCTCGCGGGCGCGCCGTCGATGGGAACGCTCTACATCCCGCCGGCCATCGACCGCCCCGTTGAGGACCACGCGTTGCTCGACTTCATGGTCAACGCGGGATCGAGCCCACAGGCGTGAGCCGCGCGTAGCGGCGAACAAACCATAAAAAGCGCCGCCCATCCGCCGCGCCAATGCCGCAACGCAGGTGATCGGCGGCTTCATGCGCGACGACCTCGATCCTGAAGCGGTCTGGCGTCCCCTCGACGAGCAGACTGTTCAACGCACCAGATTGCGCGTCAGCCTCCAGGTCGATGAGGTCGTCGATGCGCCATAGAGCCTCGCCGAGATGAGTTGCGGCGTCGATGTCGCCTCGGACGAGCGTTGCTATGATCAGGAACGGCAGGACCGAGGTATCTCGGGATGCTTTCAAGAGGTCGGCAGGCGCGGCCAACGATGGCGCGATGGACTGCTGCTCAGCTCTGAAAGCGTCTGCGAGCAGACGACCGACGTCTCTCCGCACCGACAGCGGTTCGGTCGCGTGCAGCAGTGAAAAGAATGCGTCGATGACTCGTGCGGCGAAAGTGAGCGTCGGATCTGCTACTCCGGCCGCGGATAGTGAGGCGAGCATGCGTCCGTGCTGCCACCGTTGTTCGGTTGCCGCGGATTCGAGATCGAGCGACCGGATGCCTTCCATCAACGCCGCGCCCCGACGCGGGTCGGAGTCACACAGGCTATCGATCATCCCAACGCCGAGATTGAACAGCGCGCAGAGCAGGTATTGGTGGTCGTCGCCCACGGCGCCCGCGGTGAAGGCCAAGAGGTCCGCCGTGACCCATCCGAAGAGGAGCGCTTGTTCGATGCGCGACCGCACCTCGGCGCTTTCAAAGGCGATATTGACGTCCAGAGCGGAGACGTCGAATTCGGGAAAGCAGAGCGCGATTGCCCGCGGCAGCAACTCGGGGAGAGGAGACGTCGATAGGCCCGTCGTCGCCGACCGACGGCTCATGTGCCTGCAGCTCCGCGTGGAGCGCATAGCGTGCCGTATCAGCGATGCTCATGCGTGGGTACTCATGCGCGGGCACCAGTGAGCGCAATGGACGCCCGTGCCAAAGCCGCGACGCACGTGGCTGTGGTGAACGTGCGTTGCTGGTCCGCGACTTCCATCCCACCGTCAAAGCGAACGAGCCGCCACCTCCGGTCATCGGATTCTGTTGTATCCGGGGGCACGGGAATGCGCAGCATCGAGGCGCTGGACCAACTTCCATCGGCGAGTTGATGGTGTTGGAGTATGTCGATTGCGTGGTTGATCGCCTCGAAGTCCCGCGGCGTCGCGCTGACGACGATCGAGAGGCAGAGCGCGATGTTGAACGCCGGGCCGTCGCGATTCAGGATGCGAACCGCCCACTTGGCGGCTCGCTCGATGGGTTCGGTGTCTCCGAGCGAAGCACCGAGTCTGACCGCTTGTTCCGTCGCGACGTGTGGAGTGGTCCACCAGTACGAACCCCAACTCCCGTTCGGTCGTTGCCTCGATCGGATGTAGCGCCACGCCGAATCGTTGGATGACGAGGGGTCGATCGCCCCGAGAGCGCGAGTTGCTGTTGCGCTGACCTCGACGGTCGACTTGCACCAACCGTGGAAGGGCAGCCATCGCGGAAGCGACGTGTAGCGACGGATCGGTCCGGCTTTGTCGTAGGTCGCGATCCCGCCGTCACGGCGCCGGTGCCGCCGTAGAAAACCCGCGGCGCGCGGAATAGCGTTGCGGCAATCAATAGGGCTACTGAAGAGCGCCAGGACGACCCACGAGGTGGAGTCAGCATCGCTCGGTGTGTCCTCGTTGTAGCCCCACCCCCCGTCTGGGTTCTGACGTTCCACCAGAGCGCGAGCGGCGCGCGAAAGACTGCTGCGATCAGCGCCGGCCGCACGCGCCGCCGAAAGCACATACCCGGTCGGCCAGCATGAGGCCTGGCCCGCAGGCGTCATGAAATCGCGCCACATCCCGTCGTCGTGCTGTCCCTTCAATAAGAAGTCGATGCCACGCCGAACCGCTGGTTCTGCTGCACATTGACCTGTCGACGCATCCGTCGCTCGCGCTGTCATGGCCCAGACGAAGCTGTCGCTGCCCGGCCCGGCGACACACTTGGCTGCTTGACGCGTGAAGGGCTCGCCCAATATGCCTCAACCCAGCCGGTGATCGGGTAGACCATGCTGTCGCCCTCGATGATCCCGGCACCGGCAACGATTTGCGCGGCCGGGACGTCCTTCACCCCGCCAGTGGGATCGAGAATGTCGAACTGCGGTTGTGGATCGAACGCGTCGGTCTCGATGCCGTTATCGAAGACATGGTCCAGGTAGAGTGCGTAGATCCCCGAGATGAAGACGGCGCTCGCGAACTCGATCAAGTCTTCGCCGGTCCCGAGCTCGGCGGCTCCCGAGGAGAGCAGATTGAGCTGATCGGTGCTGTAGGTCTCGTTCCGGCTGTTCGGCAGCGCAGGCGCTTGATACGTCCGACCGTCTCGGCTCTGTTCGAGGAGATCGACCGTGACGTCGACACCGTCGCCGGCGGGATTGAGCTGGAGCCGCACCTGGCACGGGCTGCGAACGTTGAAGCGGTAGGACACAAATAGTTGCGCGTCGCGCTTCGGCCGCACCCCGGGCGGGCGGACGGTGAACGTCGCGCTGTGGTTGCCGCTAAAGGGCTTCTCCTTGATCTTCGAATGCATCTCGATCTGTGAGGATCTGAAAGTCAGGACCTTGATTAGCTCTTCGAACCCGTGGCTGCTATAGGTCGGACTGAGGAGCGGGCCGTCGTCGTCCACGCCATCCTGGTAACGCGTGCCGACATTGATCGTGTAGGTCTGGCCGCTGAGATACGGGCGCGAGATGAAGAGCGCGCGAGTGCGCGGAACCCCACCATCGGCGGGCTGCACAACATTGGCCGACGCCAGGAGCAACGGCGGATGGATCTCGGTGCGGAGTTGGCCGTCCACATTATGCCCGGCGTCGAGAATCCAGCGGCCGAGTACGGCCACCCGGTCTCCGTGGTTCACCCGGCCGCGATAGCTCTGCGGCAGCAGGTCCTTCTCCCATTCCAGCCCGAGCAGTCCTAGGGGCCTGGTCAACCCGAGCTGATCGGCCAGCGCGATGGTGTTCTCGTTGGGGCTGTCGTCCTCTTCTTCCTTGTGGACGTTCGCCGGGCTGACGAAGCCCTCGTAACCCTTGTCCACGGCGATGCCGAGCTCCCAGTCGAAGCCGAACGGATGGCTGAAGGGCACGTCGGCACCCGACTCCTCGGGCTTCACCACCCAGCCGGAGACCCCAACGGGGTTGTCGTCGTATTCGTTCGCCGCGTCGAGCGCTTGCTGCCACTCGAAGGAAATGTCGGTGGGAAAGCTGCCAGACGCGTTGGCCCAATCGCTGCCGCCGGGCGGCGGCGGATTGATGAACCCACCGAGCGTCAGGATGTCGGCTGGCGCGAAGGGAATCTGGGCATCGCTCACCATCATCGTGGACACCCACAAGCCCGTGGAATCCTTCATGCCGACATTGGCGGCGACGGCGACACGGCCCGGCTCGATCGCGCAAACGTCAGTCAGGGTGACGTCCAGGTCCGCCCGGTTGGTCATGTCTCCCGTCTCGATCAGCATCGGGACGCCCGACGCATCGTCGAGGAGTTGCCACGTCGTGACTTTGAGGCTCCCCGTGCCCCGCCGGTGCGAGGTGATGACGGTTGGACGAAGGCTCGGCGCCGTCAGGCAGACGGTGACGCCGATGTTGCTCGCGTCGCCATCAGTGTGCCCCTGGTCGCCGCTGTCGGTCAGCCGCGTGATCGTGCGGTCGTCGACTGACGCACGCCACACGATGACCAGTAAGCCGTTGGATCCGTCGCTCACCGCGGTCACGACGTTCTTGTTGGAGTCGGCATCGTCGAGCGCAACCACGGCGATCTCCCCGATCTCGCCCGCATGGCCGTCCTGCTTCCAACGCGTGACGGTTCCGTCGGTGCCGATGGTCCAGCCGATCACGAGAAGGTTGCCGCTGCCGTCACGAACCGCGGTCACGACGTTCGAATCGTCGAGCGCCGTCAGGGCGATCAGGTCGATCTCGCCGGCTTGAGCATTCTCATGATTCAGGCGCGACAGTGTACCATCAGGTTCGATGCGCCACACGATGAGCAACAGGTTTCCGCTCAGGTTTCGAACCGCGGTCACCACCAGATCCGGCTCGAGCAGGGTGGCGGTGATGAGATCCGCACCTCCGGCCGCGGTGCCGGTTTGATGCACCCAGTCGATCGACGAGAGATCGCCGGCGATGTTCCAACTGTCGAGGCGGAGGGTTGCCGGGACGTTTGCCCGCCCCGCGCTTGTGGCGGTCACTGCCTGCTGCCCCCTCACGACGAGGGCGACATCGCCGGCGACGATTGGATGACCCGACGTATCGGCGGCGCGCGTCACGGCGAAGTTCGCGGCCGTCACATCCCAGCCGATCAACTCGAGGTTTCCAGACTCATTCCGCAGCGCGACGATGGCCTGATTCGCATTCAGCGCGCGAACCCGGATGGACGTTGCCTCGTCGTCAGTGGCTACAGCGAGCGGGCGGACGAGCGTCGCGGACAGATCTGAGAGGTTGTAGGCAACGAGTCCGAAGCCGTCGTCGTTCGCCAGCGTGGTCGCGAACTGTCCGTTCGCCAGAAAAACCGGCGCGACCCCACCGATGTTCCGGAAACTGTCATCGTCCAGCTCACCGGTGAGGATTAGAGCGAGGCCGGACCCGTCTTCGATCACTTCGAACGCGAGGTTGACCAGCAGGTCGTACCCGGCCATTCCGGAGAGGAATACCAACGGCCTGCCGGCGGGTCCGATCGAGCCCACGGTGAGGCTGACCTGGGACAGTTCGTCCACGGTAGTTTGCGCGAGCCTGGTGACGGAACTGTTCGTCGTGGACGCAGCCCAGACCGAAACGATGACCTCGGTCTGGAAGGAAACGGACTGCCCGGTGACGACCGGTGTGATCCGCCGGTACGCCAGGACGAACTTGGGCTCCGGTCCCGGATCGCCCAGCGGCGCCATGCAGAGATTGTCTGCCAGCTGTTCCTCGACGGGCGAGCCCCACCATTTGGTGGGCTGGTTCGAGGCATTCAGCGCCCACGCGGCCAGTTCGAGCCCGCCGCTCATGTTGATTTTCGCCGTGACGAAATTCGATCCGTCGATGGCGGCACCCGCGATCAACCCGCCGCCCAAAGGCACGGGGACGCCGGTCTGGGTGCTGCCGGGCGGTTGGTACGTTGTGGACCCGTAGGCGACGGATCCGCCTTGTCCCGGACCATTGTCCAGCCGGGATATGTGCCCGTTGGCATCCACACTCCAGGGGATGATGAGAAGATTCCCCGCGCCGTTTCGGCAAGGTGTCACCAGCACGCTATCGCTGAGCGGCATGATCGCGATGTACGAGGCGTTTCCCGCCTGGTTGTCGACGATTTCCAGCCGGGAGATGGTGCCGTCAGCCTCGAGCGCCCACGGGATGAGGAGGAGCTTGCCGTCGCCGTTCTGAACCGCCGTGACGCAGTGTTCGCCCATCATCGCCAGCGCGATGCCGCCGACCTCGCCCGCTTGTGTCCCGCTGTCGCTCAGTCGCGCGAGATTGCGATTGGCGGCGTCCGGCGCCCAGACGATGAGCTCGAGGTTGTCGGACCCGTTACACACTGCCGTCAACAACTTGCCGGAGCTGAACACGCCGGAAGCGATGGCACTCACCTCTCCCGCGCCGGCGCGGGCAAACTCCCTGATGACGGTTGGCATGATGACCTCTCCTCACGATCGGTGTAGGATTCAGACTGCGACGGCCGCCATCACTGCGTGGCGGGCCGTTTGCTTTGGAGCGAATGAGCGAGCGCCCTGTTAGGCGATCGAGACCAGGCGCCTCCGTGATGGAGGCGATCGCTCCCGCCTCGCCGAGCGATGCAATTCGCGCTAGGAGTTAGCTGACTCGGTCCACGTTCGGAAGGTGACGCGCGTAACGGCTGCGTCGAGGTTCAAGATTAGAAGCGTCTAATCTTCGACTTCGCAGGCTGCACTCGTCGAAGCCGTTGTTCGCTGCCGCGGATCTGCGACACCCGAGCTAGCTTCCTTTGCATCCGCGGTCAGACTGAAAGCGAACGACGTTCCTGACGACTCGCGATTCTCGGCGGAGGACGCGTCGCGATGAAACTGATGAGCACGTTCAGGTCGAACTTGAAGCAACCGAGGCGGTAGAACATGCAAAAGAAAATCGTGGCCGTAGACGCTGAGGCCGGACCGGTGACGATCGCGCTGCGCGACGCGCACCAGCAGCACCACGACTTGAAGTACGGCGTGGAAACGTTGGCATCGCCCGGAGTGCCAGGGTGGCAGCGCGTTACCCTGCGCGCAGATGCCCCTGAGACGCTCCGCGAGGTGATCGACCTACTCGCTCAGCGATTCGGCGACGCGAAGGTCGACGAAACAATGGCCGCGTTCGCCAAGGGCCAAAGCCCGTGAGCGTGCAAAGAACTGGAGTCGCGGCTATCCTGCCCTGCTACTCGGGACGGCGTTCAACGGTTGGCTACTGCCTGGGCAGATGCACGGTGAAGATCGTGCCCTTCTCAGCCGAGGAGCTGGCGTCGATCGTTCCACCGTGCGCCTTCACGATCTCGCCCGCGATGTAGAGACCGAGTCCGAGATGGTCGCCGCCGGCGCGGTCCGAGTCGCTCTGTCCCGTCGCACCGAGAATCTGCTCCAGCTTCCCGCGGGGAATGGGCGGCCCTTGGTTTTGGATCGAGATCACGACCTCCTTCGCCATGCCTTGCGCGGCGACGTTGATCGGCTTCCCACTCGGCCCGTGGTGCACGGCGTTCGCAATGAGGTTGGTGAGTGCCTGGGCCAGTCGAGTGGCGTCCCAGTCTCCGTGCAACTCGCCGCTCGCGCCCACATTCACGTGAGCATGCGGGTGCGACGCTCGGATCTCGTCGACGACGTCGCTCACGAGCCGCCCGAGATCCGTCTCGGCGCGCACGATCGGAATTCCCTGCCCGAACTGGCCGCGCGCGAAATCGAGAACGTCGCCGACCATCTGATTCATTCGCTCGGCGCTCTTCAGAATCATCTTGATGTGGCCGAGTGTCGGCTCGCGAGGCTCGGTAGTTTCCAGTATCAAGCCGGCGGTCATCGAGACGGCGCTCAGCGGTGTCCGCAGATCGTGGCCGAGTATGGCGAGAAATCGATCTTTCGAGTGACCGAGCTCGCGCGTATAGCGCGTGATGGACTCGGCGATCGCCTGATCGATGGCTTCGTGGAACTTCGCCATCTCGTCGAGATCCGCGCGAGTAATGTCGCGCTGCTTTTCGGTCCAGAGTCGGATGACCGTCGCGCGAAGCGCGCGAAACTCGGCCACCATCTCGCCGACGGTGAAGCCGCGCTCCGCGCGAGCGGCACCGTGGCTCTGGGCGGCGGCTGACGCCTCGTCGCCGGTGTCTGTCTTTCCCTTGGCTTCTTGAGCTTGTTCCTGCTGTGGCTTCGGCCGCTCGAGCTCGCGGGCGATGCTCTCGAGCATTCCCGCGGCATGGTCGCGGAGGGCCGAGATGTCCATGGAGGCGCCCGCGGGCAGGCTCGCGGCGAACGTCTCCCACTCCGAGAGGATGTGGTCGGTGTTCTCCCGGATGAATTCAGCCAGTCTCGACATCATGTGCGGGCGGGCGTTTGGTGGTTCGCACTTGGGGCGCGCGTTTCATGCCGAATCGACGATGCTTGCGCGAGGAAGCGCGTCCGCGGTCATGTCGAGCAGATCGTCCCTATCTTGCAGCTAGGTACGACCGAGTAAGAACGCGCGCATCAGATCGGTAGCAGCTTGAAGACCGGCGTCCGAAAGGACCGGGAGGTTCCAATGCCTCCGTTGGCGTCCGAGCAGGCCAAGCGGTTCCGCCAAGCGTTCGATGTCGACGCACGACATCGCGCGTGGCCCGAGCTGTTGATTGCGGGTGCACTCACCGCGGCCGTGTTCGCGGCGGCGACCGTGTCGATGACGTCGGTGCTGCCATTGGTGAGATCTCACTCCGATCTCGCCGCCGATCGTTCGCGAACGCGCGTCACGTTTCTGGAAACGCATCGGCCGATTCCGCAAAGGCCGGCACGAACGCCGCGGCCACCGCGCGCGGTTCCGAAAGCGTCTTTACCCGTCAAAGCTCCGCCGGTGCGCGCGACGACTCCACCGGTGACCACACAGCCGATCGATACGGGGCGCATTGCATTGCGCGCGCGGCTCACCGACATCACTCCTCCGAGCCCGGTCGCGAGCCCTTCACCATCGCCGACCGCGCCCACCGTCGGCCGAGGAGCGCCGGACGCGCCGGCGGGTCTCACAATGAGCTCGCGAGCCGCTCGCAACTTCGCGACGATGACATCGCGCGACTCGGCGTTTGCCGTGCGGGCAAAGGACGCGCACGACCTGGCGCGCTGGCAGGCGATGAGCGTGGCCACCGCCGGCGACATCGCGCAGAGCCAGCGCGAGGCCAAGCAGCTCGCGCAGCGCGTGGCCACGGCCGGGAATTCCGGCGACGTGCACGTGATGTCCGGCAACGGCAAAGACGGCGTCGGTGCCGCCGGCGGCGGCGGCCTCGGCGGAAGCATCGGGTTGCCGCTGTTTTCACGCGGACCGTCGCGCGCGCAACGCGTGCGCGACTCGATCACCGACGCCGACGTCCGCGCCGGACTGGCCGTTTTGGCCGCGCGCATCGCCGCAAAACGCGACTCCATCCGCGCCGATTCGATCCGCGCCGACTCGACGCGCGCCGACTCCATCCGCCGGCTCGCCCGGTCGCGAAAGCCATAGCGCCGATGCGGTGACTCGCGCCCGCCGCGGCTCGTCCCTGCGGTATGGCGTCCATTAAAGAATTCTCTAGCCGCCTCTATCAAATTGTTACAGTTTGCGCCGTGTTGCCGATCGCGGCCGGCGCGCAAGCGCCCCTCCCGCTCGACACGCTTGCCGTCATCGTCGGCCCGGGCGTGCGCGGCTCGGTCGGCACACAAAACGTTCGCACGGGCGACCTCGCCGGCGACGACGTGCGGACGCTCACGATCGTCGCGGCACGCGGAAGCAAGATTCCCTACGCCCTCGCGGCCGACAGCGGCTACGAACGTCCGGTCATCATGCTCGACGATGACTCGGTAGCGATGAACGGAACGATCACCCTCACCGGCGACCATGCATTGATCGTCGCCGCGGAGCGCGCGATCACCGTCGGCAGCGCGAATCGCAGGATGTACGAATTGCTCCGGCAACAGCTCACCGCGCGCGATCCATTCGCGGCGTTCGTCGCCATCGAGTGCGAGACCGAGCGGCTGCTGCGCGTGTTCCCGGACTCAGGTGAGAAACTGATCGACGCGGCCGAGCAGAAGGCGATCGATCCGGCGCGCGACGCCAAGGCCCTCCGCCGCATCGACGCGGCGCTGGGCGGTCACGCGTTCGGCGGCTGCGTGGAGGATCGGAAGACGTATCTGAAAGCGTCGCAGAAGACGCGGTGAACGTTACGGCTTCTGGTGGAAGCGAATCGTCCAGATCACCAACACGCCGCACGTCGAATTGAGGCCGCTGTAGCGCGCGGGCGTCTCTGCCGCGCTGGCGTAGTACTCGATGGCTTCGATTTCACTCACCGGAATCGAGTTCACGTCAAAAAGGTCCTCGCCACTTCTCCCGTTGTACGCCAGGACGTTGTCGACGTACACCTGTGAGTAACACGCCGAAGTAGCGCCAAGATTGTGGCTGTTCGGATCAGGCTGGACCAGACGGGTTCCGCGCGAGCTCTTGATCCACGATCGAGCTCCCATTTTCGATCGCTCCACCCCCAAGCCTGGGATTGTCTCGAGGACGGAGGCGGTCGACGGGCCGTTTTCGAGCTTCGCCAAGTCGGCGCGGGTGAGAAAGTGGCCGAGCCCGACACGTCGGTTCTCCTCGAAACTCCACATGATCTTGTCGACCACCGATTCAGTGACGATCACCGAATCCAGCGTCACCGCGCGCACCAACTCGAAGCGTCGCCGCACGGCGCGGTCCGCGGCGAACGCGAGGCTCGTGTCGATCGCGCGGTAGCCGATGCGGCGGACGAGCACATGCTGTTTGCCCGCTGGCACGGCGTCGATCCGAAACTCACCGGCCGCGTCGGTCACAGCGCTCTTGGACAGCTCGGGCAACGATACGTCCGCGACGACGATTGGCTTACCCGCCGAGTCGACGACCGTCCCGACGAACGCGGCGGCGTCAGCGTGCGCGATGCGGCCGATGCTGAGCTCAGCGCGTGCGAAGCGGCCGCCGGGCGGAATGCGCACGACGACGGGCGCGCCACCCGAGTCTCCGGCGGTGAGCGAGATGGATTTGTCGACCGGCACGCCGCAGAGGCGGAATACGCCGTGTGCATCGGTGCGTGCGTCGAGGAATTGTTCCCGCGTGCTCGCATTCGCGGCATCCTGCGCGCCGAGGGGCATGAAAGCCTGTCTCCACGAGGCGGTGACCTTCGCGTTGCGCGGCGCGGCCGAATCGCCGGCCACCGACACGGTGCCGATCACGATGCCCGGCCACTCGAGCTGTCGGCCGCCGCAGACGAGCGCGAGAAGCTGCGCCGAGCTCGGCACGCGCACGGCGATCGGCGCCGAGGAGTCGGTGAACGCGATCGGAACCTGACGCACTGCGTTCACCGAATCGAGCGACGGCGTACGGACCTCCATCGTGTACTCGCCGAGCAGAACGCCCTGGATCGAGAAGCGGCCGCGCGCGTCGGTCGAGTCGGCGAGCGTCGTTCCGGCAAGTTTGACTCGCGCGCCCGCGATCGACTTACCCGAGATCGAGTCCGCGACGGTACCCGACAGGGCGACCAGCGGCCGCGTCCACAATGTGTCGGTGCCCTGACGCGCGAGCGCGAGCTCCCCGCCGGCGACGTGAATCGCCGTCACCTTGAGCTGGTTGCCGCCCAGAGACTGCGAGCGAGCCACCAGCTCGATCAGCGGCATACGAATGCTCCAATGAGAGATCACCCACGATCCGTTCGCCATGCGGATGAAGCCGGCGTCGCCGCGCGCGTTGTCCTCCTGCTCGGGCAACACGTTGGAGTAGCGGAACTCCAGGCTCCGCAGCTCGGCCGTCTTGGCGTCGAGCCAGAGCGTGCCGCGGATCTCCGGCGTCTTGCGGCGGTCGGGCGTCGGCTCGAATGCCAGCCCGAGGCGACCGCGGTCGACCGTCAAATGGAAGCAATGGTCGTCGACGAACGCCGGGGCGAGCAGCACCTCGAGGCCGGGCGCGTAGTACGTCGTCGAGTTGTCGCGGTCGGTGACGACATAGCCCTTCGTGTGAAGCGCCTCCGGCGAAGCCGAGGCCCATGGCTCGCGCACGTAGCCCGAGTGGACGGTCGAGGTCTGGGTGCGAACTCGGCGCGCGTCGGGCTCGAGCGTGCGGTCGTACGAGATGACCGTCGTGAAGACGCTGCGCGCGGCGGCGGTGAGCGCCGCCGCGGTGACGGCGCCTCGTACCTGCTCCCACACGGCGAACGCGGATCCCGAATCGGAGAGCGCGCGACAGGCGTTGCGTTCGGCGACGCGCACCGTGTCGAGCCCGATGGGAAGCCCAGTGAGGACGATGCGCCGGGTGACGTCGGGGCCGGGCTGCAGCGCGATCGGCGGCGACTCGGTGGGGCGAAACCCAATGCGCAGCGTGTGCAACCGGTAGTTGCCGGCGGTGCCGGCCACGACGCGAAATTCTCCCTGCGCGTTGGTCAGCGCTCGGGCCGCGACGTGCGACGCGCTGTCGACGAGCTGGACGACGACGCCCGGGACCGGCGTCTGCGCACCGTCGACGACGATGCCGCGGATGGACTGCGCCGTGACGGCCGCCGGGAGGGCGGAGAGCGCAATCGCAAAAATGACGGCAGCCGAAGAACGCACGAGAGTCCTCGGTGGGGCGAGCGTCGACTTTAGGATGCAGCGCCCCTGTCGGGCGCGCAACGGCGATGGACTAGCTCGCCTTCCCCGGTAGTGCTCGTGTGACTTCGTGAATCAAACGTTGCGCGACAGCGTCGCCCAACGAGTCGGCCGCGGCCAGCGCGGGCTGGGCATCGGACGCGCTGGCGGTGACGCCGGCCGGCAGCTTGACGGGAATGACGATTCGCACCAGCGCTTCCTCGGTGTGCCCGAGGAGCGTCGCGTCGCGCAGCAGATTCCACTTCACCTGGTACTCGCTCGCCACGACCCGCCCGCGACCCTGATACCAGTAGTACACGATGTCGGTCGCCGGTCCGTTCTTGAGGACGTAGTGATTCACGTCGTGTGATGCGCCGTCCACCACGACCGACCGCGTGCCCCCGCGCAGCACTTCCCAACCGGCGCCGGGCAGACAGTTGCGCGGCGAATGGATCGTCTTGCCCTGCCCTTGCCGGTCGTAGTACGAGACGAGCGTCTGAAAGACCGGGACCGTGTCGCGCCGATACGTGCGGGCGACGTAGTCCGACATGCCGGCGACCTGCCGCTCCTCGTCGCCGAGGTGCAGATCGACGACCGAGTAGCCGTCGAGGCTCGGGATGATCGAGGTCAGCGGCGCGGCCAGCGACATCTGCCGCTGGGTGTGCGTCTGCCACACGAAACCGCAGCCGACGAGCAGCACGAGCGCCGGCACGAACGCGCGCCATCCGAGCCCGCTCGGCCTACGCATGCTGCGCCTCCGGCTGCCGTCCGATGCGCTCCGCGAGACCGCCGAGCCACGCCATCAAGCCGAGCACGGACAGCGACACGAGGAAGAGCAGCCATCCTTCGGTGAGGTGCATGAAGCCCTCGCCGTACGACGGGCTCACGTAGTAGACGAGAAAGCCGGTGAGGAACACGCGCACGCCGTTGACGACGATCGCCACCGGCGCGGCGAGGAGCACGAGCGCCACGCGCGTGAGCGGACGCTTGAGCACGAGCGCGCTGAGGAGCACGGCCATGCTGAGGAGCGCGGTGAGCGAGCGCAGTCCACTGCACGCCTCGGTGACGAACAGCTCGCGTCCGGGCAGTTGGATCACGTTGCCGGCGAGCCGCACCGGCACGTTTCTCATGTGCAGCAACGCGGCGCCCATGCGCGACGCCTTGAACTGAAGCGGCATCGCCAGCGCCTGCGTGATCAACTCGGGCAGCGGAATGGAAAGACAGATCAGTGCGAACGGCAGCCACCATCGAAGGAGCTGCTTGAACCCGAATTCGTAAACGGTGATGCCGGCGAGCGCGATCACCACCGAACCGCGCATCGTGAACAATTCGGCGGCCAGCCCCGAGGCCGTGCGAACGAGCACCGCGATCAACAGCAGCGTGACGCCGAGCGTGCGATTGGGCTTTGCATCTGGACCGATGCCCGACTTCCACGCCATCCAAACGGCCACCGGCGCGAGCAGCAATCCGTGCCCGGCTTCGGGCATCGTCCACCAGTCGCGCGCGAGCAGGTAGATCGGCTTGCCGAAGAGGATCGCGAAAACGACGGCGGTCGCCGCCCACGGGAGATAAGCAACCGCGCTCGCCGGCGCGGCGCGCTCACCGGCGGCGGGCTGTGCGACGCCGGAAGAAATCGAAGTGGATGAAGCCGAGGAAAGACCGGTTTCCAATGTTCCAGTTCTCGGGGCTGGGGCGAGCCTGTCTCGAGCAGTCCGAAGGCCCCAAAAACGCGGCGGGGCGCTCGGGCAATATACGATTTGGACGAGCGAGCGCCGCCGCCCATTTCGATACACGCCGGACTTCGCGACCGAAAAAAGGGAACAAAAGACCCGCTCAGCGGTCTTTGACGCGCCCCATTGCGTAGCGGAAGGCGAGGATCGCGGCCGCGACGTAGGCGATCTCGTCAGACCCGCCCATGACCGCCGTCCGCACGACAGCCTTTCTGGCGGCCATCACCGCCGCGCCGTCGGGGGCGTGCAGCGCGAGCGGCACGTCGAGCGCGAACAGGGCCAGAATCGCCGCCACGGCCATGAACAGGAGGAGAAACAGAACCCCCATGAACGTGACTGCCTCGCGTTTGCCTCGTGCCAGAAAGCTGGCGAGCAGGACGATGAGTCCGATCGTGAGCAGCGGCAGCGACGAGATCGTGGCGGCGGCCGCACCGAACTCCCACTCCCGACTCTGAAACGCGGCGGGGAACCACTGCGTGAGCACGTCGCTCCCACCGAGTACCGCCAGCAGCACGCCGAGCCAGCCGACCATCTGCCACGCCGTGTTCGGCGCCCCGATGCTGATGGGATCGCGCGCCCTTCGATCCGCCTGGATGACTACGTGGGGGGCAGAGTTGGGCGGCGTCGTTTCCGGCACACCGCGCCCGCGCTTGAGCTCCGCTTCAGTCGCCACAGACACACACTCCGCCGGTCGGAAACCACCGGCCGATCAACACGCTGGAAACAACGCGAACGACGAATATGCAAACGCTCTAAACGAACGGCAACAGATTCAGCGGTAACGAAGCGAAACGGATTCAGCGGTAGCCGGCAGCCTGCATCGCAAACAATTCCGCGTAGAGTCCGCCAGCCAAGACCAATTCGTCGTGCGTTCCCTGCTCGACGATCTCGCCCTTCGTGAGCACGACGATGCGATCGGCCATGCGCACCGTCGAGAAACGATGCGAGATGACGACCGCCATGCGCCCCGCCATCAGCGCGTTAAATCGCACGAAAACGTCATACTCGGCCCGCGCGTCGAGCGCGGCGGTGGGCTCGTCGAGAATCAATAGCTGCGCGTCGCGCATGTACGCTCTGGCGAGCGCGACCTTTTGCCACTCCCCGCCCGAGAGGTCGACGCCGTCGTCGAAGCGTCGCCCGAGCATTTGCCGATACGACTGTGGCAGCCTCGGCAGGAGCGACGCGGCAAGTGACTTCTCCGCGGCGCGCGCAATCGACTCCGGCGGCGTGCCGTTGGTCTCCGACGTTTCGGCGTCGAGATATTGTCGCACGTCTTCGACTTCGCCCACGCCCACGTTCTCGTCGAAGCGCATGTCGTAGCGAACGAAGTCCTGGAAGATCACGCCAATCGTGTGCCGGACTTGGTCGAGGTCGTACTCGCGGAGGTCGACGCCGTCGAGGAGGATTCGTCCTTCGGTCGGTTCGTAGAGGCGCGCCAACAGCTTGGTGAGCGTCGTCTTGCCCGCGCCGTTCTCGCCGACGAGCGCCACGCGCTCGCCCGGCAAGAGCGAGAACGACAGATGCCGAACCGCCCAATGCTCGCTGCCGGGATACTTGAAGCCGACGTCGTCGAAAACGAATCCGCGTCGGATCGGTCTCGGCACGGCCAGCGCGCCGGGCTGGCTGCGAATCGTCGGCTTCATGTCGAAGAAGTCGAACAGGTCCTTGAGGTAGAGACTCTGCTCGTAGATGCCGCTCGCAGACATGAGCAGCGATTGGATCAGATCGCGGCTCTGCCGGAATGACGATGCGAGAAAGGTGAGCGTGCCGATCGAGATCGCGCCGACGATCGCGCGCAGCAACACGACCACATAGGCGGCGTAGTAGCCCGCCGTTCCAAGCAGCGAGAGCGCCGAGCTGACGCCGGCTTTCTTGAGCGAGAGCGAGCGGTTCTCGTCGTAGAAGCGATCCGACAGCACGCGATAGCGCTCGATGAGCCACGGGGCGAGCCCGAACAGCTGCACCTCTTTCGCCGTCCGGTCGCTCGCGCCGACGAAGCGCACGTAGTCGAGCTGCCGCCGCTGGGGCGTCCAGCGGAACAGCAGCGCGTACGACAGCGCCGCGAAGTGCGTCTCGCCGAGGAAGCTGGGGAGCACGGCCAGGACGAGCAGGACGAGGAGCCATGGCGCCTGGGCGGCTAGCGCGACGCTCAGCGAGGCCAGCGTGAGCAGGCTCTGCCCCATGCCCAGCAGCTGAGTGAGCAAGGCCACTCGGCCGGACGTGCCCTGCCGGGCGCGCTCGAGGTGGTCGTAGAAGGCCGGGTCCTCGAACTGGTGCAGGTCGAGCGTGGCGGCGTGTTCCATGAGCCGGATGCTCATCCGGTTCGTGAAGCGGTCGGCGAGGAGCGATTCGATCAGTCCGGACGTTCGCGCCAACAACTCCCCCGTGACGACCGTAGCCATTTCGAGCGCAACGAGGGACCACAGGTGGTGAGACGACCCACCGGATCGTGCCAACCGAATCACCTCATCGATGATCAGCTTCCCGACCCAGAGCGTCGCGACGGGCACAAAGGATCGTATCGCGCGGAGCACGATCATCGCCGTGGTGTATCCGCGGTGTGTCTCCCAAACGAGCCCGATGAGCCGCGGGACCAGCCGCATCGCGGCAAGGCGTTCGCGGAGCGGCGGCTTCGGCGCGCCGGAATCCGAACGCCCTCGCACGATCATGGGATGAGCCATCGGGACAAAGTTACCGCGGACCTGGCGGAGACAGGGGATTCGGCGGGGTCCCCAAACGCTCCGGGCGCGGGGGCTGTAGCACCGGCAGCGGAGGATGAGCGCTCGATCGTCGACCGGGTCCAGCGGGGCGACGTCGCCGCTTTCGACGCGCTCGTGCGCCGCTACATCGATCGGGCGCTCGTCGTCGCCAGACGAATCACCGGCAACACGCACGACGCAGAGGATTTGGTGCAGGATGCGTTCATGCGGGCGCTCGACCGGATCGGCAGCTTCGACAACACACGTCCATTCGGACCGTGGTTCTTTCGCGTACTCACCAACACAGGGCTGAACGCCCGTCGCGCGCGCGTGCTGCGCATGACGGAGCCGGAAGCCGTCGACGCGCCGTCGAGCGACGCGCTGCCGGACGAGGTGGTGGAGCGCCACGAGATCCGCGAACGGTTCGACGCCGCCTTGGCGTCGCTTTCACCGAGGCAGCGATTGATCGTCACTCTGTTCGAGGTGGACGAGGTACCTTCGTCCGAGATCGCCGCGCGATTGGGTATTGCGCAGGAGACGGTTCGGTGGCATTTGCATCAGGCACGACTCCTCTTGCGCCAAGCGCTGGGAATCGTAAGAGATTGAGACGGCAACGGAGACCGGAGTGACGCCGATGCGCTCTTCCTCACCGCACGAGCCGCTGGATCGCGATCCGCCGCGAGACGCCGCGCTGGCCGCGGAGCTCGTGCGCCACGACGCGATCGCGACGGACACCGACGCGCTTCGCGCCGCGATCACGGCGAGTGCGCGCCAGCGCCTGGCTCGTCTCGAGGCAGGTTCCGGCGACGCCTGGTGGGAGTGGACGGCACGGTGGGGTCACGCGGCGATTCCGATCGCGTGCGCCGCGGCCGTCATCGGCGTCGCCGCCACGACGATGCTCGCGCTGCCCGCCGTCGAGGAGCAGCAGATGCTTCGCGCACCGGTGGTCGCCTTCGCGACCGTCGCGTCGCCCGCCGAGTCCGGAACGCAGCTCATGGATTCGCTCGTCGGCCCGGCGACGCACGACTGGGTGCTGAACGGGGCCGTCGCTCGATGAGCGGTCGCGGGACCGCTGCCGTCGTTCTCGCGCTGTGCGTCTCGGTGGGCGTGATCGGTGGAGTCGTGCTCGATCGCGTGCTGTTGATCCCGCATCACATCGGCCGGCGTGCGCCGCGCGGCGCACGTCCTGTGTGGCCGGCCAGTCAAGAAGCGTCGCGCGACCGCCTGGCCAGAGAGCTCGCCCTCAGCGACGCGCAGCGCACGCAGCTCGATTCGGTGCTGTCACGCCAGACGGCGCGCTTCCGCGCGACGCGCGAGCAGATTCAGCCGCAGATGGACAGCATCTTCGAGCAGACGCGCGCGCAGATCGATTCGATGCTGACGCCACCGCAGCGCGAACAGCTCAAGACGATTCGCGACCGGAACGTCTTTGGCTTTCCGCCGGGGCTGGGCCCGAGACCAGGAGATTCGTCGCGGCCGAGGCGGAGAGGTCGGACGGGCGGCGGCGGGTAGCGAGGAGTGCGGTGGCGGGGTGCGGAGAACTGGGACGGGTGCGGTGGCGGGGTGCCGAGGCTTGGGACGTGCGACGGGCGGAGTCGGGGGAAAGAGCTCCCGCCCGTTTAGCGGTCCACCGGTCCACCGGTCCACCTGCTTTACACCCACCCTCTCACCCAATACTCGACCATCGCCAGCTGCTCGTAGAGCCAATCGGCCGTGGCGAGGAGGCGCGTCGTCGGGGATTCGAAGGTGCGGACGGAGTAGAGTCGCTCTTCCGACGGCACGCAGGTGACTCGGAATCCGACCTTCTCGAACGTGCGACACGCGCGGCGCGTGTGGAGTGGGCTCGTCACCACGGCGATGCGGCGTTGGTCGAGAGGAATGAGGACTGCCGCGGTCTGGACGGCTTCGTCGTGCGTCGTGTGCACGGGACCGACGGCGTGCCAGCGCGCTGTGTCGGCGGCGAGATCGATGAGACGGCGATGGTCGACGTCTGGTTCCATGCGCCGGTCAGAGCGCGATACACCGTTGCGCGTCGTGACGAGCAGCCGCGCTCCGTTGTCGCGAAACACGGCGAGGCCGGTGAGCAGGCGCTCGACGGCGGCGGGATCGAGCAGGCTGTCGTCGCTCACGCCTGACGACAGCACGACGACCGCGTCCAGTCGCTCGGCGGGAATCGAGTCGCGGCGAATCCACGAATGCACCGGAACTCGCATGACTGGCGTGAAGGCGAGGATCGCGACGATCGCGGCGACGACGGTGCACACCCAGGCGATCCTGCGAGGCAGTGCGAATCCACCGAGCAAACCGCCGATCACCACGGCGAGCGTCGCGGCGAGCGAGGCGCTGCCGATGGGCCGCGGAAAGTTGGTGGCGAGAAACGTCAGCGTGCCGAGAAGGCCGAGGGACGCGCCGATGAGCGCGCCGATGCGATTCATGCGCGCGTGCTTGCGCGCGCCGTGCAGGTAGGTCGGGGTCTTCAGTGGTCGAGCCTCGTGGAAACGTCTCGAATGTGTCCTAGCACGACGAGCGAGCGGCGCGAGTGTCCCGGACCAATCGTAGTCCGAGCGCGCGCTCCCGCGCGTCCTAGTGACTTCGGCAGGGCGCGACTATTATTCGAGACGCGCCGCGATCCGGGGGGAAGTCGAGAAAGGGCGCGGGGTTTGGGGAGGTGGCCGAGAGGCTGAAGGCGGCGGTTTGCTAAACCGTTATACGGGCTTAAACCCGTATCGAGGGTTCGAATCCCTCCCTTCCCGTGCACACGACGGCGAGCCCGCAACCGGCGGGCTCTCGTCGTTTTAAGCATCTCGAACGGCACGTCATGGCACATCGTCTTCGATTCGCTCCGTCGCCGACGGGGTACCTCCACGTCGGCAGCGCCCGCACGGCGCTCTTCAATTGGCTCTACGCCAAGCACTACGGCGGACAGTTCCTGCTGCGCGTCGAAGACACTGATCGCGCGCGCAGTACGGACGAGAGCACGCGGGCAATTTTCGAAGGCCTCAATTGGCTCGGATTGAAGTGGGACGAAGAGGTCGTGTACCAGGGCGCGAACCTCGCTCGGCATCAAGCGGACACGGCGCGCCTCATCGAGGCGGGCAACGCGTACCGCTGCTTTTGCACGCCCGCCGAGCTCGACGAGATGCGGAAAGCCGCCGAGTCGCGCGGTGACGCGTTTCGGTATGACGGACGCTGCGCGCGCTTGTCGAACGACGAGGTGGCGCGTCGCGTGGCCGCCGGAATGCCGTTCGCGATTCGCTTTCGCATGCCGGAGGGCGTGACGTCGTGGACGGATCTTGTCCACGGGAAGATCACGTTCGCCAACAAGGACATCGGCGAGGGCGACTTCATCATCCTTCGCTCCGACGCGACACCAATCTACAACCTGGCCGTCGTGTCGGACGACATCGCGATGGGGATCACGCTCGTGATGCGCGGCGACGATCACATCTCGAACACGCCGAAGCAGATCCTGCTCTACCAGGCGCTCGGCGCGTCGCTGCCCGAGTTCGCGCACCTGCCGATGATCCACGGCCTGGACGGCAAGAAGCTGAGCAAGCGGCACGGCGCGACCGCCGTGGCCGACTATCAACACATGGGAATTCTGCCCGACGCGATGCTCAACTTCCTCGCGCTGCTCGGCTGGTCGCCGGGCGGCGACGTCGAGGTGATGACCGTGCAGCAGATGATCCAGGCGTTCTCGGTCGAGGGATTGTCGAAGAACGCCGCTGTGTTCGATACGAAGAAGCTCGAGTGGATGAACGGCCAGCATCTGAGCATGATCGCCGCCGCGGATCTGGCGCCGGTGGTGGGTCGCGCGATCGTCGCCGCGGGACTCGCCGGCGACGGCGACTTGGCCGAGCGAGAGGCGTGGTTCCTCGGTCTCATCGATCTGCTCAAGGTGCGCGCGCGCACGGTCGACGACATGGTGCGTCAGGCCGCGCCGTACTTGCTGGACGACATCACCTACGACGAAGACGCGGTCGCGAAGACGTGGAAGGACGCCACGGGAACGCACGACGTCCTCGCCGCGACGCGCAAGGCGCTCGCCGACGCGCCGGCGTGGGACGCGGTCGCGTTGGAAGGAGAGCTGCGCGCGCTGGCGGACTCGCGCGGCATCGGCGCGGGGAAGCTGTTTCAGCCGCTGCGCGTGGCCCTCACGGGCGTGACGGCGAGCCCGGGCATCTTCGACGTGCTTGTGTTGTTGGGGCGCGATCGCTCGCTGGCGCGGCTCGACGCGGCGATGGCGTGGCTGTCGGCCGGCGCGCGCTGAGCGCGCCGGCTCACGTCACGGAATGATCGGCGACTGCGCCTTCGTCTTGTCCTTGTCGGCGTCGGTGTGCTCGCGATCCATGCGCTCGCGAATGCGCTTCACGGCGGACCGGAAGTCGTCTTCGCTCATCCCCTGCGAGTGCGAGTAGATGTCGTTCTGAATCCAGTCGGCGTTGCGCGCTTCGGTGATACGCGAACCTTCCACGCCGCCGCGGTTGAGCGGTAGCGCGGCGAGAATCGCCGACGGAATCTTGAACTTGCCCAGGTAGATGTACTGCGAATCGAGACCGTACTTCTGGCCGTCGTGCGACATCGTCCAGTCGCGCGGACTGCGGCCGCGGTGCTCCGCCGCCTCGATCTCCGCCTCGCGGTAGGCGAGGTAGATGGCCTTCACGGCGCTGTCGTTCTTCTGCGCCATCGAGAGCGGCAGTCGCAGGGTGCTGGGACGTAGATCGATGCGCGGGTCGGGGAGCGCCGGCTCGACGCCCGTGGCGAAGCCCGTCGGAGCGCCGCCCGTGCCGCCGGGTGTTCCTGAAATCGCGCCTGGACTCACCGACGGCGGCGGAAGCGGCGGCAGCGCGGTCGGAATCATCGACGGCGGCAGCAGCGGCGCGGGATTCAACTTCTGCTTCGGCTTCACGCGCGTGTCCGACCCGTTGCCCACGCGCTGGCTCGCGGCGGCGGCCGGCGCGACGCGCACGTACTGAATGCGCTCGCGCGGCATCGTGTCGCGATCCGTGTTGAACAGCGACAAGAACGGATAGCGGAACGTGATCGACGCGATGGCGAAGATCACGAAGACGTGAATGCCCAGCGAGAGGACGATGGACCGTTTGTCTCTCTTGGGCGGCGCGATGATCGCGAGCCGCTCGTGCTGGCGCGTCGACGCCTTCACCGGCGCCACTGCCTTCGTCGGCTCTTGATCGACGCGCTTCATGCGACCTCCGCGGTCATCGATGCCAGTACTTTGCCCGCGCGTCGCGCCGCCTCGGCGATTCGCTCAGGCGACGTCACGAACGAGATGCGGAAGAACCCTTCCCCACCAGCACCGAACGCCGAGCCAGGCATGACGACCACTCCTTCCTCCTCCAAGAGACGATCGGCGAAGAGCGCGCTCGGCACTTCGCCCGGGAGGGGGATCCATAAATACATAGTCGCGCGCGGCGAATGGCAAGCAAAACCGGCATTTCGGAAGGCAGCCACCGCCGCGTCCCGGCGTCCCTTGAAGGCGGCAACGTTTGCCGGCACAAAGGTTTCATAGCTTTCCAGCGCCGCCACCCCCGCCGCCTGCACCGCCATGAATTGGCCAGTGTCGGTGAAGGACTTGATCCGCGTCAGGGACGAGGCGATCTCGGCGCGCGCGACCGCCCAGCCGCAGCGCCAGCCCGTCATGTTGTACGTCTTGGACAGCGAGTGGAACTCGATGGCCACGTCGCGCGCCCCCTCGATCTCGAAGATGCTCGGCGGCACGTAGCCGTCGAACGCGAGCTCGGAGTACGCGTTGTCGTAGACGAGCAGAATGCCGAATTCGCGGCACCGCTCGACGACGCGCGTCAGGTAGTCCTTGGGCGCGATCGCCGCGGTCGGGTTGTTCGGATAATTCAAATAGAGAATGCTCGCTCGGCGCAGCGTGTCGTGCGGAATCTCGTCCAGATCGACGAGAAAGTTCGTGCGCGGCCGGAGCGCGTAGCGATATACCTCGCCGCCGGCCAAGAGCGCGCCGCCCTGGTAGGCGTTGTAGCCGGGTTCGGGCACGATCGCGACCCGTCCCGGCTCGACGTACGCCAACGCGAGGTGAGCGATGCCTTCCTTCGAACCGATGAGCGGCACGATCTCGTTGAACGCGTCGAACTCGGCGTCGAACCGCTTTCGCATCCAGGCGGCGATCGTCTCGCGAAACGACACCAGACCGAGGCCGAAGCCGTAGCGGTGCATCGCCGGCTGGTGGGCCGCCTTGGTGATCGCCTCGATGGCCTTGGGCGGCGGCGCGAGGTCCGCGTCGCCGGCACCCAGATCGATCACGTCGACGCCCCGCGCGGCGAGCTCCCGCTTCTTCTGCGGGATCGTCGCCAGCGGATACTCGGGCAGCGTGTCGAAACGGGCAGCCAATCGCGGCAAGAGCACTAAGCGTCCACCTTTACAGGGTTCGTCACACGAGAGAGCCCGACGATCTCTACTTCTACCTCGTCCCCCGGCGAGAGTTTCCCCACTCCGGCGGGTGTGCCCGTCAGGACCAAGTCGCCGGGCTCGAGCGTCATCACCTGAGAGACGTAGGCGAGCACGTCGGGAATCGGGAATACCATGTCCGATGCGTTCGCTCGTTGACGCTCCACGCCGTTCACCCGCGTAACGACCGTCAGGCTGGACAAATCGGCAGGCGGGGGAACGAGTTCGCCGGTCGGGCAGAACGTATCGAAACCCTTGGCACGGGTCCATTGCGAGTCCGAGCGTTGCAGATCGCGAGCCGTAACGTCATTGACGGCAACGATACCGGCAATCGCGCCACGCGCCTCTGTGCTGGTTACACGCCGCAGCGTGCGGCCGATGGTGACGCCGATCTCTCCCTCGAACTCCACCTGCGCCGATTGCGGCGGCAGCACGATCGCGTCACCGCTCCCGATGACACTGCTCGGCGGCTTGAGAAAAATTAGCGGCTCTTTGGGAACGTCGTTCCCGAGCTCCTTCGCGTGATCGACGTAGTTGCGCCCGACGCAGACGATCTTGCCGGGACGGTCGGCGCGTGAGGTTGGTGCGGTCATGTCAGGTTGAACGGAATGGGGCGTTGGCGGCGCGAGCGCCGCGTGAAGTGACGGCGCGACTCGTCGCGCGCGTGGGAGGCGGACTTGAATAGAACCGCCGAATGGCCGGCAGCAACTCCGCCCACGAGCCGACCAGGCGCTCCGCGGGCGGCAAACCCTCGATCAACGCGCGACCGTACCCCTTGGTGACGACGCGCGGATCAGCGATGACGACGACGCCGCGATCCGTGCCGCTCCGAATCAGACGGCCGAATCCCTGTTTGAGACGCAGCGCGGCGTGCGGCAGCATGTACTCGACGAACGGATCGCCGCCGCGCTCAGAAATCGCCTCGCAATTCGCCGCGGTGATCGGCTCGGTGGGCACGCGGAAAGGCAGCTTGGCGATGAGCAGCGCGCGCAGCGCGTCGCCCGGAACGTCCACGCCTTCCCAGAACGACGACGTGCCGAGGAGAATCGCGCCACCGGAATCGCGAAATCGTCCGAGCAGCGAGTCGCGCGTGTCGTCGCCGTGAACCAGCACAGGCCAGCGTTTCTCTGCACCCCGAACGCGCAACTCGGACGCCATGGCGCGCACGTCACGATGGCTCGTGAACAGCACGAACATGCCGCCGTCGCTCGCGTCGGCGAGATCGTGCGTGATGCGGGCCACCGACGAGAAGTGGCCGGGCGCGTTCACGTTCGGCGGCGGCACGTCGCGCGCGATGGCGAGGATGGCCTGATCGCGATACTTGAACGGCGACGGATAGATGCCCGTGCGAGGCTCGAGCTCCGGATCGTCGAGACCGAGTCGCGACGTGAGGAAGTCGAAGCGCCCGTCGGTGGCGAGCGTCGCGCTGGTGACGACGGTCGTCGTCGCGCGACGGAAGAGATCTTCGCGCAGGATCGGCGCGAGGTTGAGCGGCACGGTCGACACGCTCGCGGCGCGATCGCGTCCGCGCGATTCGATCCAGCGAATCGACGGATCGTCGTCCACCGGCGGATCCAGCGCGCGACGCAGCCCGTCGCCACCGGACTGCAGCCGGCGCGTGACGGCGCGAATCTCGTTGATGAGCGTCATCACGGTTTCGTCCGGCCGCTGCGCGCTCTCGAGGCGCTCGCGCACCAGGTCGAGCCCGTCGGCTAGCACGTTGATCTGGCCGACCGTGTCCTCGAGCGCGACGCGCAGGCCCGAGCGCCACACCGGATGCTCGCCGAAGTCAGTGGTCAAGCGCAGCACAGACTCGCCGCTCGAGGCAAGAAACGTCTCGAGGAGATCGAACAGCGTTCCGCTCTTGTCGCGCACCGACTCGAGCGCGGGCCTGAGGCGCGTCAGCACCAGATCGAAGCTCGCCGTGCTCAGCAGGTCGTTGGATTTGGCGAGGCGCGCCATGAGCGCGGCGAGCAATCCCTTGCCGCGGCGGTCGAGCCGGCCGAAGAGTCGCTGCAACGAGCGCCGCGACACCGTGGCGCCGAGGTGATTCGCGGCCGCCTCCTCGAGGTGATGCCCTTCGTCGATCACCAGGCGGTTGTAGGCCGGCAGTACCGCCGACTCGCCCCAGTTGCCCGACACGCGCCGAACCGCGAGATCCGACAACAGCAGGTGATGATTCACCACGATCACGTCGGCCTGCGCGGCTTCGCGGCGCGCCTTGAACAGAAAGCACTTCTCGTACGCCGGGCATCGCGCGCGCTGGCAGAGATCCGGCTCGGCCGCTACCTCGTCCCACACCTCGGAGCGCGGCGAGATGGTGAGATCGCTCAACGATCCGTCGCGGGTGCGCTCGGACCATTCGCGGATTGTCTCGAGCTCCTGACCGAGTCCTTCGTCGAACAGCGAATTGCCGGACGCGCGGGCTTGGTCGAGGCGAACCAGGCAGAGGTAGTTGCGCCAGCCTTTGAGCAGCGCGAACCGCACCTTCTGGTCGCTCAGCGCGCGCTCGAGAAACGGCAGATCCTTGCCGACCAACTGCTCCTGCAAGTTGATCGTGTTCGTCGAAACGACCGTGCGCTCGCCGTTGGCCGCCGCCCATCGCAACGCCGGCACGAGGTAGCCGAGCGATTTGCCGACGCCGGTGCCGGCTTCGAGCAGTCCGACGCCGCCGTCGTTGTACAGCTTGGCGATTTCCGCCGCCATCGCGCGCTGGCTCGGCCGGTCTTCGTAACGCGGCAGCTCGCCGGCGATGGGGCCGCCCGGCCCCAAGTCGTCGTCCACCGACGCCGAGGTCAGCGGGTGCAGCTCGGCGGCCCGCGGCACTTCGACGACGACGTACAGCTCCGACGCGTCGTTGTCGGTGATCGCGAAGCCGATGCCGTCGTCGTGCATCCGCGCGGCGACGTCGAGGTCGGGACGCGATGGGTCGAGATTTCCCGACGGATGGTTGTGGATCAACATCTGTCCGCGCTGCGCGAAGCCCGGCAGTGCTAGCACGCAGCTGGAATCGCCGCGTGCGACAGTCTTCACCGTGTTGACAATGCCGACGTCGTCCAGCGTTCCGACGAAGCACACTTCGCGTCCGCCGGCCAGCCGAATCGCCGCGCGAATGGCAACGGCCGCGGTCGGGCTGAGTCGAGTCGCCGGATCCGCGGCCGTGTGGGCGGGGGGGGGCATGGCCCGAAATGTAGCCTACGTCTTGAGCGGCTTCTTCTTGGCGGCCGGAAACAAAACGTTGTTCAGAATGAGCCGGTAGCCCGGGGAATTCTTGTGCAACGACAAGTCGGTCGGGGAATCGCCAATCGCGTGGCTGGGCGCTTCCGGATCGTGGCCGCCGTAGTAGGTCCAGGTCCCCTTGCCGTAGTCGCCGTGGATGTACTTCACCCAGGGTGCGCCTTCTTCGTCGGCCAGGATCGTGACGCCGGGCTTGAGGACGGATTTGTTGAAACTCGTGGTTACGCCAAAGAAGTCGTTGATCACGCCCCGGTGGTCCTGCACGAGCATCGAGTTCACCGGGTCGATCTTCGCCGAGAAGTTGAACAGGGTGAAGGTGCCGATGGGCTGGCGCCGGCCGGGCACGTTGACCTGGTGCCCGTCAATGTCGCTCATCGAGTTCACGAACGGCGACATCTCGAGGTGCGCGTCCTTGAACGCGAACGTGCGTTTCCAGTCCATCTTCTTGTCGGCGTCCGGGTCCATCGGCGTGCCGTCGATGAACGCCTGCGCGATGTCGACGTGCTGTGAGGCAAGGGCCAGCTCGAGCGTCTCTGTCGCGCCGCACATCGCGAACAGGAATCCGCCGCGATCCACGAACTCGCGGATATGCTCGGCGACGTCCTTCTTGAGCGCCGGAATGTTCGCGAACCCGAGGCGTTTGGCGGCCGCGGTGTTCTTCTGCATCAGATCGATGAACCACGGAAAGTCGCGGTACGTGAGGTAGAACTTGTTGAGCTGGCCCGTGAAATCCTCGTGGTGCAGGTGCAGCCAGTCGTACTTCGTCAGGTCGCCGCGCTCGACTTCGTCGTCGTAGATCGGCGTGTAGTCGATGCCGGCGTACTTGAGGGCGAGCGTGACCGCGTCGTCCCACGGCGTCGCGTCGGGCGGCGTGTAGACGGCGATCTTGGGCGCTTTCTCGAGCGGCACCGATTCCATGTTTGCCGACGCGATCTGCGAGCGGATCTGCCCGAGCTTGGCGTCGTCGATCGATTCGATGGTGATGCCGGCGAGTCCCGCCTGCCGCCTGAGCTCGGGCGTGTCGCCAAGAAGAAACGACCCACCGCGATAGTTGAGCAGCCACTCCGCGCTCACGCCGGCTTTGATGGCGTTGTACGTGAGGCCGTATGCCTTGAGATGGTCCTGTTGTGCGTCGTCCATCGGCACGAGCAGTCGCTGCGCGGCCGCCGCCGACAGCGCGGCGAACGTGAGCGCCGTGACGAACGCGAGGTGTTTCAAAACTCTCATCGGTCTATTGAAGCAGGAGGGGGAGCGGGGCTCTTGATCAATTCCAGTTCGCGCCGCGCCTGGGGCACCAGCGAGCTGCCAGGATACGTCAGAATCAGGTGCTCGAGGTGGCTGGTGGCCGCGGTCGTGTCGCCCTTGCGGCGCAAGAGCCGCGCCCACTCGAGCTCGACTTGTGGCGCTTCGGGCGAGTCCTTGTCTTGTTCGAGCACGCGCGTCCAGAGCGCGACGGCCTGGTCCTCGTTTCCCATCGCGAGGTCGAGCTGCGCCGCGGTGGTGAGCAACAACGACCGCACGACGGGCGTGGAGTCGGCCGCGGCGGCGAATTGCTCGGCGGCGCCGGCGCTGTCGCCTTTGGCCAACGCCAGGAACGCGTGCCCCACCGCCGGGGCGCTGTCCACGTGCAGGCGCGCGACCAAGCCGAGCGCCAGCGCGAGCTCCGGCGAGCTTTCCGTGCCGCCGCGCAACAGTCCGCGCGCGGCTTTCAAATTTCCATCGTAGAGCGCGAGCCATCCGGCGGCGTCGCTCGAATCGCCCTCTACGCCGGTGGCGGCGAGCGCGGCGCGTGCCTTGACCATGTCGCCGGTGCGCACCCAACCCCACGCGATCGTGCGCGTGAGGGAGTTCTTGGCGCCCGGCGTGAGAAATTTGTCATACGCGTCGACGAGCTGCTGCGCTTCGACCGGCCGCCCAACGGCCGCCAACGCCTTGACGCGCACCGGCAGGTACTCGCGCGCGGCCAGCGCCGAATCGTCGCCCGCATCGGTGAGCGGTGCGAGACGCAGAGCGGCGGCGGGATCGCCGGCGTTGAGCGCCGCGGCGGCCGCGCGGACCGAGAGCGACGTCGTTCGCTTCCAGCGAAGCGCGGACTCGAGCGCTTCGCGGGCGAGCGTCCATCGGTCCTCGGCTTCCGCGCGGTCGGCGAAGTCGGACCAGGCCGCGGCCGACGTGCTGTCGGGCGGCAGACCCTTGAGCGCGTTCCATCCGTCGGCGAGCGATCCCCACGTTCCCTCGAGGTCGGCGAGCGCACGCCTGGCGGCGACGTCGATCGGCAGCGCGAGGAAGATGTCGCGAATCTGGTCGCGCGCCGACGACGGGGCCGGCGCGAGCGCGTACGACGCCGCTTGCGAGAGATAGTCGGCCGTCGAGAGCGCGTCGCGCCACGCGTGCGCCGACTCGATCCACTGCCCTTGCGCGGCCCGCGCCTGCGCGATCTCCAGCGACAGATCCTTCGACGAGCCGAGCGCCGCCGTCGCGCGAGCGATCACGCTGTCGGCAGCGAGCGCCCGATTGTGCTGCAACAGCAGTTTGGCGTACTCGCGATATGGCGCCGAGTTCGTCGGCTCGTCGCGAATCCATTTGTCGAACGCTTTGCGCAGATCGGCCTCGCGGCCGGTCGCGTCGAGCGTGCGCAGTTGGACGACGCGGTACATCTCTTCTTTGGGGTTTGATGCTATGAGTGAGTCGAGCGGCGCGACCAGCGAATCCGTCCACCCGAGCTCGGCGTACACGCGCTCGAGGCCGAGCAGCGCATTCACCCCGGCGGGCGTGCGCAGCACCGAACGGAAGAGCGGCGCCGCCTCTTTGTACTTGCCCGCCGCCTCGAGATCCATCGCGCGATAGAACGCCATGGTGTCCGCGGCCTGCGCGACGAGCGGGGTGTGCCAGGCGAACAGAGGGTGCAGCGCCAGCGCGATCAACGCGGCCCTACGGCGGATTCCCCGCATTGATTCGCTTGAAGTATTCCAGAATGGCGCGACGCTCATCGGCGGTGAGGCCGCGCAGCTCGTCCCACGTGGGTTCGTGGAACTTCACCGCCGCCTTCCCGTTCGCGTTCGTGTTGTCCGGTTGGAATTCGTTTCCGCCCTTGGCCGACGTCGCCTGACGCTTGCCGGTGTCCTCGCGATCTTCTTTCTCGAGCGAGCGGCCGGCGTCGAGCAAACGGCGGAACAACTGCTGTTGCCGCGCGACCGTCGTCGCGTCGAGGCGACCGCCTTCGAGCGCGTCGGCGAGCTGTTTCGCTTCCTTGGCCAACTGCGCCGCGCGATCGCCGCCGACGGATTCACCCAACTCGTCGAGTTGTTGCGCGACTTGCCGCTGCTCTCGGGCCAGCGCGCGCGACGTCGCCTGATTGCCCGCGGACATCGGCTGGCCGACTCCGGGCAACAAGCCCTGCGCCTGCGCGTTGATCGAACCCTGCTTCTTCGCCATGTCCTGCAACTGCTGCATCATTTCAGCGAAGCCGGTGGCGGAGCTCGACGAATTCGCTTTCTCGCGGTCGCGCGCCAGTGACGCCGCGGCGCGATTGAGCGCGTCGGACGCGTCGCCCAATGCACTCGCCGCCTGCTGGCTGCCGCGCGCGTCGGCCGTGGACTGAAGCGCCTCCGAGACTTTCTGCTGCGCTTCGGAGACCGAGCGCTCGGAGCGGCCGGAGAGGAGCGACGTCTTCTGCCCTTCCTGCTGGAGGCGCTGCGCGGCGTTGTCGAGGCCCTGCTTCACGGCGCTCTGCGCGCCGCGCAGATCTTCCGGCTTCGACTGGCCACTGCGCGCTTGCTGCTCGAGCGTCTGTTCCTGCCGAGCCATCTGCAGCATGTCCTGAATCGACTGATCGAGCGCGTTGGTGAGCTCGGACTTCCACTCGCCGACTTGTGCGTCGCGCGCCTGTTTCATCGCGTCGGCAGCGCGCTCCATTTGAGAGGCGGCTTCCTGCGCGTTCTGCGACATGGCGCCGCTCTTTTGTCCGTTCTGCTGGCCGTTTTGCTGGCCATTCTGTTGGCCGTTTTGCTGACCATTCTGGCCACTCTGCGGCTGGCCGCTCGATCCCGTCTGCTGTTGCTGCTGGCCGCTCGATCCGGTCTGCTGTTGTTGCTGCCCGTTCGATCCTGTCTGCTGCTGCTGCGACGTGCGCGCCGAGTCCTTCTGGGCTTGCGTTTGCTGGGCCTGCGCCTGCTGCGCTTGCGAATTCTTGTCGCCTGATTGGCGCTGGTCGCCCGCCGCCTGCCGCATCGCGTCTTGTGACGCGTCGGCGTGCTGCTTGGCTTCCTTCGCGCCGTTGGCGCCGGCGTCGGCCTTGGCGTTGTCGAGTCGGTCCTGAAGCTTCTTCACCTCGTCGGAGAATCGCTGCGAGCGGTCGGCGAGGTCCCGGGCTTCATCCTTCTGCTTCTGCGCCTCGCTCGGCTTGGCGTTCGACGAATCGGCGAGCTGCTTGTCTTTTTGCGCGATGTCCTTGGCTTCGTCCTTGAGCGTCTCCATCGAGCCTTCGAGGGCGGCGCGCTTGAGCATCTCGGCGCTCTTCTCGAGCTGCTCGCGAAGCTTCTGCTGCATCGCCTGGAGATCCTTGAGCGACTGCTGCGCCTGCTCGCGCGACAACTGCTGCGTCGCGTTGTCGAGCTTTTGCATCTGCGCGAGCAGCTCGGGCGTGAGCGCGTCACGCAACATCGCCTGAGCTTCCTGCAGCTGACGTTGCAACGCGCTGTCCAGCGCGCCTGCCTGCTTCAACTGCTGCTCGAGCGACGCGGCTGTCTGCTGAAGATTCTTGACCTGGTCGGTGAGCTCGCGCTGATCCTTGGCGACGGCCTTGGCCTTCTCCGCCGCCTCGTACGTCATGTTGCCCTGCTTGCCGTTCGCGCCGCTCGGCGGCGGTGCGTCGGCCGGCGGGCGCGATCGATCCCGCGCCGCGTCGCTCGTGCGCTCTTGAATCGACTTCTCGGCCTGGGCCGCGGCGCGCACCTGGCTCACCGCGGAATCCATCGCATCGCGCGCGATGGCGCGACGTTCTTCGAGCGTGGGAATCTTGAGCAGCAGCTCGCGGCTCTCACCGCGCTGTGCCCACGGCGAATTGTCCGTGGCGACGAACTTCACGTGGAGCGCATCGCCCGGATGCAAATGCAGCGGCGCGAGGTCGAGCGTCGTGCTGCCGTTCCACACCGTGCCCGCCGACTCGGCGGCGCGCTCCAACGTCGGCGCTTTCTGGCCGACCCACGAGCTGGCCCAACTCATGATCTCGACGAGGGCGAGTCCGTGGTCGTCCGTCGCCGTCGCGCGAAGCGTGATGCGATCGTCGCCGGCGACGAGCGTGTCGGTGGCCGGCGCCACGAGATCCACGCGAGGCGCCGAATCGGGCACGACCTCGAGCTCGACCGGCGTCGGCACGTCGGCGATCGGGCCAGCGGCCCCCATCGCCATCCACGTGTATCGCCCCGTGTGACGCGCCGAGAAGCGGCCGGCGAACATGCGATCGTTGGCGTTGAGGTCCACCGTGTCGCCCGACGCGGCGAGACGCACCGAACGCAGCGCCGCCGACGCGCGCCCCGAGACATCGATGATCGTTCCGACCGGCACCTTGGCCGGCTCGCCGACGGGCAGTCCTTCAGCCGGTCGCGCGAGGTACGACGGATACGTCGCGCGCATCGACACGGCGCCGACGAACGGACGGTCGGTGACGTGCACGACGCCAGTGTCGCTCGACACGCGGCCGTCGTTGGCGACGACGCTGAGGTCGCCGCGCAGCGGACCGACTTCGGTCGTCGCGACGCCTGTGCGCGGATCGACGGTGAGCGTCTGCGTGCGCCAGGCTTCGCCCGGCACGCGCTGCGCGAGCGACACCGTGGTGCGTCGCGCGGCGCTGACACGAATGCGAACCGTCTCACCGCGGAGCACATCGGGCGGAAGATTCTCGAAGGCGATCTTGGGCAGCAGCGTGCCGTTCCACGCGCTCACCGGATTCAAAATCGCCAGCATGCCGTCGTTGAAGTTCGGTACCGCGAAGGCCAACGCGACGGCCGCCATCGTCGCCGCGCCGGTCGCTTGCGCCGCGCCGCGTCGCACGAGGCGTCGTTCACCGACGGCGAGCTTGCCGGCGTGGGAGCCGAGTCGTTCGCTCAGCGCCGACGCGGCCTTTCGTCCGAGCGCGCCGGAGTTCGCGACTTCGATCACGCCGCGTAGCGAGCCGGCGCGAAGCAACTGCTCGCGTTCGATCGCCGCGGCGACGCTCTGTCGCGTCGCCTTGCGGTCGAGGCGGGCGATCGTCCACGCGACGACGGCCACGTCGGCGATCAATACGACCAACCAGATCACGAACGGCGTTCCACGCGGAAGCGCGATCCATCGCGCGCTGCCGAGCGCCGACGCGCCGACGGCGAGCAACACGCACGTCGCGCCGACAGCGAGGGCTGCGCCGGCCAGGACGTAGAGCCGTCGCAGCCGTGCCCGCTCGCGATCGACGAGCTCGACGACGGTCACGGCGTAGGCCGGCTGGTGACGGCGTACACGAACAGGTTCACGCCCATGCGCAGTGCGGCCTCGTGCAGTTCCGGCGGATCGTGATAGACCTCGGGATCTTCCCATCCGTTCCCGAGATCGCTGGAGAAGCTGTAATACACCGCGAGCCGGTCACCAAGGAAGATGCCGAACCCGCGCGCGGGGAGCCCGTCGTGCTCGTGAATCTTGGGGATCCCCTTCGGAAAATCATAGACGATGTGGTAGATCGGATGCGTCAGCGGAACGTCCACCAGCGGGCGGTCGGGAAAGACCCGCTTGATCTCGCGGCGGAAGCTTTCATCCAATCCATAGTTGTCGTCGACGTGGAGGAAGCCGCCCTTCGCGAGGTAGTCGCGCAGGCGCACGATCTCGGCGTCGCTGAAGTGGATGTTGCCGTGCCCCGTGACGTGGATGAACGGATAGTCCCAGAGCTTGTCGTCCATCAGCGTGACGCGCGCTTCGGTCTTGTCCACCTGGAGCGACGTGCGCTGGCGGATGGCCGCGAGCAGGTTGGGCAGACTCGATGGGTTCGCGTACCAGTCGCCGCCGCCGTCGTACTGCAGCCGGGCGATGGTGAGCGTGGGCGGCGCCGTGCGCGCGCCTCCGGCCAACGGCAAGAGAGCCGCGAGCGCCACCGTGCGAAATCGACGCAACGTGCCGAAAGTCATTCGCTTGTCTCTTTTTCCTCACGAGCGAGACGATACGCGACGCGCTTCGATACACCCAGCTCCGCGGCGACACGCGCCGACGCATCGCGGGCACTCAGTCCGGCAGCGCGGAGCGACCGCACTCTCGCCGCCACATCCTCCTCGCTGGCCGCGCGCTCTTCCGCTCCGCCGACGACGAGCACCACTTCCCCGCGCACAGGGCGTTCCTGATAGTACGCGCGGAGCTCGGTCACCGTTCCTCTCCGGATGTTCTCGAATTGTTTGGTCATTTCGCGGGCCACGACGGCGGGCCGGGGCCCGCCACCCAGCCCCTCGAGCTCGGCAAGCGTATCCACAAGCCGGTTTGGAGATTCGTACACCACAACCGTGTGTGGAGACGAAGAAATCTCGTCGAGCGCGGCGCGACGGTCGCGGCCAGTTCGCGGCACGAAGCCGAGGAACAGAAACCGCTCGGCGTCGAGACCCGACGCGACGAGCGCCGCGAGAGCCGCCGACGGGCCGGGAACGGGGACGACGACGATGCCCGCGTCGATCGCCGCGCGCACGAGCCGCGCGCCGGGATCGGACACGAGCGGCGTGCCGGCGTCGGACACGAGCGCGAGCGACTCGCCGGCGAGCAGCCGCTCGACCAATCGTGGGGTCGTCTTCGCCTCGTTGTGCTCGTGGTACGACGCCATCGGCGTATGGATGTCGTAACGGTCGAGCAGATGACGCGAATGCCGCGTGTCTTCGGCGAGCACGAGGGCCACCGACTTGAGCACGTCGACCGCGCGAAAAGAAAAATCCCCCATGTTGCCGATGGGGGTGCTGACGACGTACAGGGCGCCCGGCTCCGTTGGAGTCACACGACCTTCCAGGGCATCTGATCGAACAACCCGGCCGACTGAAAGATGTGCCGGCGCTCGTAGGTCAGCTCGCGGAACAAGCCCTCGGGCGGCGCGTCGTCCGCGCCCTTGGCCGTCCACAGCACTTCACGAATCCACGCCGCGATGCCCGACGTGAGCGCCGGCGTGTCGGCAACGGGATCGCTCGCCGCGCGCTCGGTCACGGAGAATGACTTCGAGGACCGGATGGCTCGCGGCGAGCATCACGCGCGCGCGTTCGGCGAGCTGCGGCGCGTCCTCGTGTCCGCCCTCGGCGATGCGCTTGACCAGCGTGCAGACGAGATCGCGATACGCCTGGACGAGCGCATGCGGCGCCTGCACCGGCAGCGGCGCCGGCAGCGGCCACCGCGTAACGCGCAGATCGCCGACGCGCCCCTCTCGGCTGAAGAGCTTCGCCACGCGGTCGATCACCGTGCCGAGCGCGGCGTTCGTGAGAAACGCCTTGGCGATGCTGCCGTTCTTGAGCACGAGATAGTTCACGTGATCGTTGGCGACGATCTCGATGAACCCGTCGAAGGTCGTGGAGGCGAGATAGGGAAACAGGACCTTCGCGTCGGCGGCGTTCATTCCCGTCGGCCACGGCTCCGGCGCCGTCGTCTCGGCGGCGAAAATGCACGCCAGCTCGTCCGGCGACGCTTCGTGAAAGCAGCACTCGCCGTACTCGGGCTCGTGCGGAACCTTCTCGAGCGCGCTGGCGATGGCGATGGCGCGGGAGCCGCGCGGGTCGCGCACGCTCGCGTTGGCGACCTCGCCGTTCAACAAATAGAAGAGAACGAGCTCGTCGAGCAGCGACACGGCGACGTACCCGGAGATCCGGGCCGCGCGGTCACGCTTGGCGTCGGTGAGCAGATTGCGGAGGTGGACGTAGGCAAGCCGCGTTCGCGCGAGCAGAACGCGGCTGTGCGGAAACTGAAGGGCTGCGGGCGTCGGCATTGGCGCGCGCGGCCCCGTTCTTACGCCGCTGAGTGTTGGAGCAGCTTGGCCTCGATGAATTCGCGGCGCACGGCGCCGATGATCTGATCGACGACCTTCCCTTCCTTGAAGAACAGTAGCGTCGGAATCGACCGCACGTTGAATCGCGCGCTCGTTCTGACGTTGGCGTCGGTATCGAGCTTGGTGACCTTCACCTTGCCCTCGTACTCGGTCGCGAGCTGGTCGAGGATCGGCGCGATCATGCGGCACGGGCCGCACCACGTGGCCCAGAAGTCGACGATGGCCAAGCCACTGTGCTTCTCGACCTCGGCCTCGAACGTGGCGTCGGTAACGTGCATGACGTTCGACATGGGATTCCTCAAAAATGATTCGCTCGGGCGCCCGGATGCTGCGCCGGAGATGGTTGGGCGGGCGAAAACTGACGCGTCCTCGATCCGCTGCCTATAGCTTAATCACATGGAAAAGGCTCCGAACAGCGCGAACGCACGCGGCGGCGCTGTGATCGCGCACATCGGCATCGCCGTTCGCGGCCTCGACGCGAGCGTCTCGTTCTACCGCGACGTGTTGGGCATGCCCGAAGTCCCGCTCGCCGATTCCGACGGCGCCAACATCGTCGGCTTCGCGGCCGGCGAATCGCTCGTCGAGCTGCTGGAGCCGGCGGCCGATGACTCGCCGATCGGAAAATTCGTCGCCAAGCGCGGCAGCGGATTGCATCACGTCTGCTTCGCCGTGCCCGATCTCGATGGCGCGCTCGCGCGCTGCCGGGAGTTCGGCGTCCGCCTCATCGACGAGACGCCGCGCATGGGCGCCGAGGGCAAGCGCATCGCCTTCCTGCACCCGTCATCCACGTCCGGGGTGCTGGTCGAGCTGACCGAGCGTTGACCGGCGCCGCCAGGCGCCGGGTCGCCGGCGCATCACGCGACGCAGATCGAGTGCAGCGGCTGCAGGTCCACGGACTGCACGAACCAGCGATGGTCGGGTCCGGGCACGACGGTCAGGTGGGTGGTGTTCTGCGAGTTCGTGATACACGACGTTCACCACCATGTCGCGCGTGCCACTCTCGCTCGGCGCCTCGCCGAGCACGTCGTACCGATCGTGCTTGAGACACTTGAGCATGATCAGCTCACGCTTCTCGAGCTCCTCGCGCGGGATGGCGTTGCGCGTCGGTCCGTTCGCTGATCCCCACCACAGGGACAGCGACTGAATGCTCTGAACCTTCGCCGCGGCCATGAAGCCGCGCACGGCGCTCGTCGCGTCGGCGCCGCCCGGCGCGCCGGTTGGGGCGCTGGTTGCGGCGCTGGCTGGAGCGCTGGCCATCAGCCCCGGAGCAGGTGTCGGAGCCGACGCGCATGCAGCGAGCGCCACGAACGCGAAACCCATCGTGATTACTTTCTTCACACGAACCCCCTGTGACCAAAGACCAGCGACCCGTTTCCTGAGATGCATCAGCGTCTCTACATCAACGTCGACCACATCGCGACGCTGCGCCAAGCGCGTCGCTCGATCTTTCCGGACCCCGTCGAGGGCGCCGTGGCGTGCGAGCTCGCCGGCGCCGACGGCATCACCGCCCACCTCCGCGAGGACCGCCGTCACATTCAGGACGACGACGTGCACCGTCTCGCCACAACCGTCACCACGGTGTTCAACCTGGAGATGGCGTGCACCGACGAGATGCTCGCCATCGCCGAGCGGCTCCGGCCGCACCAGGTGACGCTCGTCCCTGAGCGCCGCGAGGAAATCACGACGGAAGGTGGTCTCGACGTCCGCCGGGAGAAGGACCGAATCGCCGCCGGCGTGGCGCGGTTGAACGCCGCCGGCATTCGCACGAGTCTGTTCATCGCCCCGGACCGCGAGACCGTGGACGCGTCGCGTGCCGCCGGCGCGGCGGCCATCGAGCTGCACACCGGCGCCTATTCCCATCGCGCGGACGACCCCGCGAAACTGCACGCGCTCCGTGACGCCTCGGCTCACGGGGCGTCGATTGGGTTGGCAGTGCATGCAGGACACGGATTGACGACGGCGAATGTGCGGCCCGTCGCAGCGATTCCGGAGATCGAAGAGCTGAATATCGGTCACTGGGTCATCAGCCGTGCCATCTTCACCGGTTTGGCGGAAGCGGTTCGTGAGCTGCGCGCGGCGATGGACTCCGCTCGAGCACCTTTCTAGCTTGCTGGCGCTCGGGCGAAGGCAATCGGATCACTCGGAGGACGGATGACCGCACCTGCGGGTTTTCTCGAGTTTTTCATCCTGGAAGCGAGCGAATACGTCGAGCAGCTCGACGGTCTTCTGCTCGGCGCCGGCGCGTCCGGCCCGGACAGCGCCGCGTTCCAGCGAACGGCGCGCGCGCTCCGCGGTACGGCGACGATGGCGCGTCTCGCGCCTTTCGCCGAAGTCGCGGCGGCGCTGGAGCGAGTTGGCCGTGTGCTGCAGGAGGGCGCGCTGCGCTGGGAGCCGGCGCTCCGCGGTGCTCTCGTCGCGGCGGTCGACGACCTGAAGGTCCTGCTGCACGCGGTGCGCGCCTGGTCCCCGAGCGAAGACTCGCGTGCCCGCGCTCGCGCGGCGGAGCTGTCGAAATTCCTGCCGGGAGCGGCCAGCCCGGCGCCGGCACCCGCCGCCACGGCGACGGCCGCGCCCTTCCTCGCCGGCGAGGCGGCCAACATCGCGGCTGGGCTCGAGCTGCTCACGACCCGCCCGGGCGACATCACGACGGCGGCGAACGTCCTCAAACGCGTCCGGGCGCTGCGTGGCGTCGCCGGCGTGGCGAGCGTCGCGTCGCTGGCCGACGCGCTCGAAGCGACGGAGGACGCGGCGCGCGGACTCGAAACCGGCAACGAAGGCATGACGCCCCAAGCACGCGCGCTGCTGGAAGCTTCGGCGGCGCACCTGCGAACGCTGTCCGCCGTGATGCGCGGTGGCGGCGACGTGAACGGCCCCGGTCCCACACGCGACGCCTTCAACACGGCGCTCGAGGCGTGGAATTCGAGCACGAGCGAGCGCGAGCGCGTCGTTCCGATCGCGCAGCTGTTCTACGGTGACAGCGAAGGCTTGGTCGAGACGGCGGCCGCGCCGCCCACGTCGGCGGCCGAACGATTCCGGCTCGAGCTGGTGAGTCAGGGCGAGCATCTGCGCGAGGTCGTCGCGTCGGCGCGCCAGGCGAGAGATTCGACGTCCATCTCGCGCGCCCAGCGCGACCTTCGGCGCGCGATGCGCGCGCTGCAAGCCGCCGCCGAGAGCTTCGGGGAGAGCGACGTCGCGACGCTCATCGCGCAGCGGATGGACTCGTTGAGCCACCTCGATCCACGCTCGTTCCAGATCGACGCGCACGTGTTGGACGACCTGAATTCCGTCGCCGCGGCGCTCACCGATGCCACCGCGCCCAGCATGGATCTGCGGACGCGGCTGCGGGCGATCGCCGCGAAGACGGCCGCGCGCATGCCGACGCCTCCGCGTCCCGCGCCAACCCCCGCTCGGCCCGTCGAGCCGGCGCGCATGCGCACACCGGCCCGGATTGCCGCGCTGCTCGACTCGAGCATCCTGGCAATCGAGTCGTTGAGCGGGCAGCCGCTCGCCCGCGCCGTGGAGATTCCTGAAGACGCGCTGGTGCCGATCGACTCGCTGCTCTACCGCGGACGCGCCGCGCTCGACCGCGCGCTCGAGATTCGCGACGAGCTCAAGCGATCGGGCAAGCCGGCCGACAAGTCGTCCCTCGACGAGCTGTTCGAGCTGATCGACCTCGCGCGCTCGGAGTAGCCCGAATGAAGTTCGGCTGGCGCGGCGCACTGGGAATCCTCGTCAGCGTCGCGTTTCTCTACTTCGCGTTCCGCAACCTGGACTGGTCGCGCGCGCGAGAGATGGCGCGCCACGCGGACTACGGACTGTTGATCCTCAGCGCGGCGGTCGCCACCTGCATGTTTCCGCTGCGCGCGCGACGGTGGCGAACGATTCTCGATCCGGTTGCGCCGAAACTGCCGTTCGGCCCACTCTGGCGGTCCACCGCCATCGGCGTGATGGTGACGAACGTGATCCCGCTGCGTGCCGGCGAGCTCGCGCGGCCGCTCGCGCTCACGCGGCAGGTGCCGTCGGTGAGCTTTTCCACGGCGCTCGCCTCCGTTGCCGTGGACCGCGTGTTCGACGGGATCGTGGTCATGGTGCTCCTCGCCGTGGGAGTGGCGATCGCGCACTTCCCGACCAGTACGACGATCGCCGGCTACTCGCTCGCCCACGCGGCGGGATTCGTCGTGCTCGGCGCGCTCGCGTTGCTCGTCGCCTTTTACATCCTCGTCTTCTTTCCGAAAACGCTCATTCGAGCGTTCGAGCTCGTCGCGCGACGCGTCTCGCCGACGATCGAACGGCGCGGCGCCGAGATGCTGGCGCGCTTCTCCGAAGGGACTGAGCGTCCTCACGCACGCCGGGACATTTCATCGCCGTGTTCGGATGGACGCTCGCGCACTGGCTCGTCCAACCGCTCGCCTTCTGGCTCGCGTTCCGCGCCGTCGGCGTGAACGTGCCGCTCGCCGCCACGCTCATCGTGCAGGGCGTGATCGTGATTCTCGTGGCGCTGCCGTCGGCACCTGGGTTCTTCGGCGCGTTCGAAGCCGGCGCCGCGATCGGCCTTTCACTCTACGGCGTGGGCCAGTCGGAGGCCGCGACGTGGGCGCTCCTCTTCCACATCGCGTCGTACATTCCGATCACGCTGATCGGCGGGTACTACGCGCTGCAACTCGGGTTCTCGCTCGGCGACATGCGCGCGCCGCCGTCCGACTCGACTTGACCGCCACCGCGCGCGTCGCCGCGCAGGCCAAGGTCAATCTCTTTCTCGACGTCGGCGCGCGGGACGCGACCGGCTATCACGCGCTCGAGACCGCGTTTCTGCGCATCGATCTCGCCGACGACGTCACGGTGCGTGAAGCGCCGGGCCGAACGCTCGACGTGAGCGGCCCCGCGCTCCCCGCCGCCGGCCTGGGCCCAACAGAAGAAGAACCTCGCGTATCGCGCCGCCGCGGCGTACAGCGAGGCGGCCGGATGGCCCTCCGGGTTCGCGATCGAGCTGATCAAGCGAATTCCGGCCGGCGCGGGGCTCGGCGGCGGCAGTGCCGACGCGGGTGCGGTCCTTCGCGCCCTCGACGCGCTGTCGCCCCGCCCACTGGGCCCGCGACTCGTTGAGCTCGCGGCTACGCTCGGCGCCGACGTGCCGTTCATGACGATCGAGGATCCGATGGCGCTGGCATTCGGACGTGGCGACCGGCTCAAGCCCGTGCCCGCGCTCGAGCCACGCGTCATCGTTCTCGCCGTGCCGCCGTTCGCCATCGGGACGGCAGACGCCTACGCGTGGCTCGACGCGGATCGCGCGGCACAGCCTGACGCGAGGCGGCCGCGCACGGCTGAGCCTTTGGCGACCTGGGACGACGCGGCCGCGGCGGCGCGCAACGACTTCGCGGCGGTGGTCGCTCGTCGTCATCCCGAGATCGGCGCCATGCGCGAGGGTTTTCGCGCGGCCGGAGCGGCGATTGCACTGCTCGCCGGCTCGGGATCCACGGTTTTCGGCATTTTCGGCGCGGCGCCGGCCGTCTCTTCGATGAAGGTCGGCGACAACGTTCGCATGATCAGCACGTGGACGAGCGATCGAGTTGAACGGGTGACCGTGGAACAGTAGCTTTAAAGGCTCGCTGCCCCCTCGTCCAATGGCAGGACATCGGACTTTGGATCCGAGAATGGTGGTTCGAATCCACCGGGGGCAATGACGCGAGCTCTGCGGCAAGGAAATGGATGCGCTCCGCGTCCGCCTCCGCATAAGCTTTCCGCGAACCCGCTCGTCCGATGCTCACCGCCCAAGCCCCCGCGCCGCGCATGGATGGATTAGCCGTACCGAGCCACGGCCTCAAGCTGCTCGCCGGGACGGCCAATCGGCCGCTCGCCGAGGAGATCGCGCGCAACCTGGGCGTCGATCTCTGTCGCGTGAACCTCGGCCGGTTCGCCGACGGCGAGATCTCCGTCCGCATCGACGAAAACGTGCGCGGCAACGACGTCTTCATTTTCCAGCCGACGAATCCGCCGGCCGAGAACGTGATGGAGCTGCTGCTGCTGATCGACGCGGCGCGACGCGCGTCGGCGGCGCGCATCACGTGCGTCATGCCGTACTACGGCTACGCTCGACAGGATCGAAAGGACCAGCCCCGCGTGCCGATCGGCGCCAAGCTGATGGCGAACATGATCCAGGCGGCCGGCGTCGACCGTGTGCTCGGCGTCGATTTCCACCAGCACCAGTTGCAGGGCTTCTTCGACGTGCCGGTGGATCACCTGTACGCCATGCCCGTGTTCACGGCGCACTATCGCAAGATGCAGCTCAACGAGCCGGTGGTCGTCGCCCCGGACGTAGGCTCGGCGAAGATGGCGCGCGGTTTCGCGAAGCGCCTGAACGCCACGCTGGCCATCATCGACAAGCGGCGGCCGCAGCCGAACGTGTCCGAGGTCGTGAACGTGGTCGGCGACGTGGAAGGACACGATTGCATCCTCGTCGACGACATGATCGACACCGCCGGGACCGTGAGCGAGGCGGCGCGGGCTCTGCGCAATCTCGGTGCGAAAGACATCTATATTTGTGCGACGCACGCGCTGCTCTCCGGACCGGCGCGCGCGCGTCTCAACGACGCGCCGATCAAGGAAGTCGCGGTCACGGACACGATCGCGATCCCCGAAGAGCGACGGCCCAACAAGCTGTTCGTGCTGTCGGTCGGCGAGCTGCTCTCCAAGGCGATTCGGTTCACGCACGCGGAGCAGTCGGTCAGTTCTTTGTTCGATTAGAGACGTCTGACGTCAGAAATCTGACATCAGACGTCGGATTTCTCAGGCGGTTTGAAAGACTGTAGGAACTCGCACCTGTCTCATGGTAGGGAGGACGCAGCCTCCCGAGAGTAGACGGACGGCGCGAGCGGGCTGCGATGGGTCGACGTTCAGACGGAATTCACTGAAATGGCAACAGCATCTTTGAAGGCAACGGTACGAAGCGGCGCCGGAACGGGTGACGCCCGCAAGCTCCGGCAGGCCGGCACGATCCCGGCGATCATCTACGGCCACGGGCGCGACCCGCAGAGCCTGTCGCTCGAAGGACGAGAAGTCGAGAAGCTCCTCAGCACGATCTCGGCGGCCAGCACCGTCATCGAGCTCGCGGTCGACGGCACCACGGCCCGCACGCTGATCCGCGAGGTCCAGCGCCACCCGGTGCGGCGCAACATCATGCACATCGACTTCCAGCAGCTGGTGGCCGGCGAGAAGGTCACGGTGAGCGTCCGCATTCGCTTCACCGGCACGGCCGACGGCGTTCGCAACTCCGGCGGCATCCTCGCCGAGACGATGCATGAAATCTCCGTTCGCTGCGATCCGTCGCTGATCCCGGAGTACGTCGAGGTCGACGTCACGCCGCTCACGATCGGGCACAGCATCCACGTGCGCGATCTCAAGCTCCCCGAGGGAGTGCAGGTGCTCGACGAGCCGAGCGCAACGGTGTGCGTCTGCACCGTGCCTGCCGCGGCGATCGAGGAGGCCAAGCCGGCCGAAGGCGCCGAGCCCACAGCGGCGGCCGAGCCCGAGCTCATCCGAAAGGTGAAGCCCGAGGACGAGGAAGAAGAAGCCAAGTAATTGGCGTCGTGCTGCGATTTCTCTTCAGGCGCGGACGCTCGGCCACACCGGCCGTCGAGTCCGCGCCGCGCGACGACGAAGCCATGAAAGTCATTGTCGGGCTCGGAAACCCCGGAAAGGAATACGAGCGCACGCGACACAACGTCGGCTGGTGGGTCGTCGACCACCTCGCCGACGTTTGGCGTTTCGACGCGTGGAAGCGCGACGGCGAAGCGCGCGTCACGAGCGGGTTGGTGGGGCGAACCCGCGTGCGCCTCGTGAAGCCGCACACGTACATGAACCTGAGCGGATCCGTGCTGCGGCCCTATCTCCGCCGTCCGGCGTGGTCGGCCGCGGCTGACCTGATGATCGTCGTCGACGAAGTCGCGCTGGCGCTGGGACGCTATCGCTTTCGCGCCAACGGAAGCGCCGGCGGCCACAACGGATTGAAGAGCATCGAGGCCGCCGTCGGGTCGCAGGACTATCCACGTCTCCGCATTGGCATCGCTCCCGAGGATCCGCGCCGCCGCGGCACTTTGAGCGACTTCGTGCTCGACGACTTCGGCAAGCACGAAGCCGACGCCGTGCTGGCGTTGATGCCGACGCTCACGTCGGCTCTGGAGCTCTGGATCTCGAGCGGCATCACTCCCGTCATGAATCGCTTCACCGGAGCGGCCACGGCCGCCGATGAATAAACCAGAATGCTGAGACTTGGAATCGTCGGGCTGCCCAACGTCGGCAAATCCACCCTGTTCAACGCGCTGACGTCGGCCGGGGTGCTGGCCGCGAACTATCCGTTCGCCACCAAGGACCCGAACGTCGGACGCGTGAACGTCCCCGATCCGCGGCTCGACGTGCTGGCCGGCATCGTGCGCCCCGAGCGCGTCGTGCCGGCGGTCGTCGAATTCGTCGACATCGCGGGTCTCGTCAAGGGCGCGTCGCAGGGCGAAGGGCTCGGCAACCAATTTCTCGCCAACATCCGCGAGACCGACGCCGTCGTGCACGTGGTGCGCGCGTTCGACGACGACGACGTGCTGCACGTGATGGGCGCCGTCGACCCGGTGCGCGATCGCGAGGTAATCGAGTTCGAGCTCGCCCTGGCCGACCTGTCGATCGTGGAGAAGCGGCTCGACCGCGTGCGCCGCGCGGCCAAGACGGGTGACAAGGAAGCGCTGGCGGAATTGGGAGCGCTCGAGGCCGCGCACGCCGAGCTCAAAGAAGGCCGCGCCCTGTGGCACGCGCGACTCGCCGACGCACATCGTCGCACGCTGGCGCCGCTCTCGCTGCTCACGCTCAAGCCCGTCCTCTACGCGGCGAACGTGACCGACGCCGAGCTCTCGGGCGCGGAACACGAGGGCGCGCACATTGCGAAACTGCGTCGCGCCATCTCCGACAGTGGAGAGCCGGCCGAAGTCGTTCCCTTCTCCGCCAAGATCGAAGCGGAGCTGGCCGATCTCCCCGAGGAGGACCGCCAGGCGTTTCTCGAATCGCTCGGCCTGGAGTCGGCCGGGCTCGATCGCCTGATCCGCGCCGGATACCACCTGCTGGGCCTCCAGACGTACTTCACCGCGGGCGAGCAGGAAGCCCGCGCCTGGACGATTCACCGCGGCGACACGGCGCCCGTCGCGGCCGGCGTCATTCACACAGATTTCGAGCGCGGCTTCATCCGCGCCGAGACGGTGGGCTACGACGAGTTCGTGGCGAACGACGGGTGGAAGGGCGCGCGCGAGAAGGGCGTTGTCAGGTCGGAAGGCAAGGAATACGTCGTCAAGGACGGGGACGTGATGCTTTTCCGCTTCAACGTTTAGAAACGCCAAAACGTCGGTTAACATCGCCGTTTGGCCGGTTAGATTGCCGCTTTCCCCCCGAATGCAGTCCGAAGATCGCCGACTTTGATCGGCCGGTCCGGCACACATTCGCACACCTGGTACGTCATTCGACGTATGGGCGGTGGCATCGTGAGATCGTAGCGTCGCGTTGACCTCAAGCCTGAGGAATCGCCATGCGCCACTTTCGCGTCGTGCTGCTGCTCTTCACCGCCGCATGCAATTCAGACGCGTTCGGGGTCACGCATCCGGCTGACGCCGGGGGCGCTTGGAACCTGCGGACGATCGGTGGGCAGCCGTTGCCCGTGACCATCCAACTGCTCACCGCTGAGGACTCGCTTGTCGTTCTGAGATCAGTCCTGACGCTTTACGCTGACGGCTCCTACTCCGAGATTGCCTCGGGTCGACTCGTGTCCTCTGGAGCGCCCGACACCGTCAGGGACGGCGGAACGTGGGAAAGCGGCCTCAATGAGACTGACGTCATTTTCCTCACGACGATTTATGGCCCGTCCGCGAGGCTTGGCTGAGTCTCCGACGACTCTTTGTCGACCTGGGGCAACCCATGGGTCGGGTCGACACTGGTCTACCGCCGTTGAACGTTCTCGAGCGAGGGCCAATCGCGCCCCGAAAAGCGAGCCCAATCGGAACACGCCAGGCACAGCCGAAACGCAAGAGACGGCCTGACAAGGCGTTAGAAAAGTGTCACGCGCCCCCCGCTTCAACGTCTGAATCGTCACAACAAGCGGACAGATCCCTACAAGGGGCCGTTGAACCCATTTTCGGGCACAAGCGTAGTATTTGCAGAGGCATTAAGCGGCGATCTCTGCCGCTGGCCTCTCCTCCTACTGAGAACGCTGTGATCCTTCCCGGTCTTGGGCTTGTCGTTCGTGGCGCCATGCTGGTGCTCGGCATCGCGGCGGTGTTTCCCGCCGGCGCCGGGGACATGCGCTCGCACCCCAACCCGGCCGCGAACTACGACGAGGCCGTCGCGCGTGCGAGACAGATCATCGCGGCCGACTCGGCCGTCGCCGCGCCTGGGGGCGAGTCGATTCTCCTCGTGCACGGGGCGAAGACGCCGCGCGCCGTCGTGCTGCTGCATGGGTTCACCGATTCACCCCATCAATTCGCCGCGCTCGCCGACTCTCTCTACGCGCTCGGCGACAACGTCTTCGTTCCGCGACTGCCGCATCACGCGGAGCGCGGCCGCGACGCGCGCGAGTTGTCCCGACTCTCGGCTGCGGATTTGTGCCGGACCGGCGACGCGTCGGTAGACGTGGCGGCCGGACTCGGGGACTCGGTGATCGTGGCGGGACTGAGTGTCGGTGGAACGATCGCCGCCTGGGTTGCCGAACATCGGCCGGAGGTCACGCGGGCGGTCGTCATCGCGCCGCCGTTCGAGGTGACGCACCTCCCGGCCGTCCTCGAAAAGTCGGTCGTGAACTTGAGCTCGCACGTGCCGAACGTGACGCGCCGCGAGCCCGCCGACTCCGGGCGTCCCGATCGAGATCCGGGCTACACGACGCACGCGCTCGCGCAGGTGCTCAAGCTCGGCATGGTGGTGCGCCGGGACGCGAGCCGCGACGTGCCGTCGCGCGCCGAGGTGCTGTTCCTCGTGAACGCGAACGACGGCACGGTGAAGACGGCGCCCGTGCTGGACCTCGCTCGCCTGTGGAACGACCGCGGGGTTGCGGTTTCGGTATTCGAGTTCCCTGATTCCCTGCGCCTCGCCCACAACGTCCTCGACCCCATCAAGCAGCGTTCCGACGCCGATGCGGTGTACCCCACGCTCGAAGCCCTCGCCCATGGACAAAGTCCGCCGGCCTGGCTCCGAGCGCGTTTCTAGGCGTTTCTAGCCGTTGGCGGACGGTCGTCTAGCGAATGACGACGTTGCTCTGCGCGAGCACCGCGCCGACCGTGAACACGACACTCTGTCCCGGACCGACGGCGACCGACCCGGTCGAGGCGCGGCCGGTGCCGCCGATCGGCACCGCGATCAGGCTAAAGTCGCGCGACCCGATCGCCCCATCGAGCAGGAAGTGACGGCTGCCGTTCCCGGTGACCGTCCCGAGCCGCGTGGAAATCCCGTCGACGATCGAGAAGACGTCCACGTCGAGAAAGTTTTGGTTTCTGACGTCCAGCCCAACGTCGCTCGCGGGTACGACGTCGCCTCCAGCCGTAGCGGCGTAGCCACTGCTTCCGCAGGCCGAGACGCCCGCCGCGGCTCCAACGGCGAGCACGACGGCTATGATTCTCAGGTTCTTCATAAATGTCCTCCGCATTTATTTAGCAAGCGGGGCGCTAAGAACGCCCCGGAGGCATAGAGAAGGGCATCTGTGGTGCCAGGGGACCACTTGACTTGCGGGAACCCTGGATGCGAGGCCGCTTGCGTCAAACACACGATGCGGCTGACTTGAGATAATTCGTTGCGCCGATTATGATTAGCGAGCTGGGCGCACATCGCGCGCAGCCACAAACGTTCCCCTCCCCTCGCTCCGGCAACCAGCGAGAGGCGGTCAGACCAAAGGGAGGATTGCCTGCGCATGACGCGCCATTACGAGGCGGTGTACGTCTTCGACTCGACCCTCGAAGACGCCGCGATCACCGAGAAGCTCGGTCGACTGCATGGACTGCTCGGCAACCCGGGCGACCTGCAAGTGAATCACTGGGGCCGGCGACAGCTCGCCTACCCGATCGGCCGGCGCGAGTCCGGCTACTACGCCGTCGCGAGATTTACGATCGACGCGACGACGCTTCCCGAATACGAACGCGCGATCAAGCTCGACGACGGCATCGTCCGTCACCTGATCACGCTCTTCGAGAACGAGCTCGGCGCTCCGCCGATGTCGGAAGAGGAGATCGCCGCCGCCAACCGTCGTCGCGAGTCGGACGACGACGACGACGAGGAATAGACAATGCGACGACCCCAGAAAGCGTGTCCCTTCTGCGAGACGCGCGTCCGCTACATCGACTACAAGGACGACCGCACGCTCGGCCGCTTCATCACCGACCACGGAAAGATTCTTCCGAGCCGGCTGAGCGGCACGTGCTCGCGCCACCAGCGCCAGCTCTCCACGGCGATCAAGCGCGCGCGCTACCTCGCGATCATCCCGTATACGCGGGGCCTGCAGCCGTAGTCCGATGACCGATCCGGCGTCGCACACGACCACGATCGAGCCACCGCCACCGCCGCCGGCCGACAGCACGGCGGTGGCGCCGCAGCCTGCGCCGTCGGAGCGAGGCTGGGGCAAGCTCTTTCTCGCCCTGGCCGCGTTCGTGTTCGTTCCGCTCCTGCCGCAGGTGCGCGCCATCCTGCCGATCGAACAGACGATGTTGCTGTTCGTGCCGGCGGTCGCCGCGTGCGCGCTCGTTGGATGGTGGGCGGGAGGCCGCGCGTTTTTCGCGATCGCGTGGGTCGCGATCGCGGTGTTGATCACGGTTCAACCGCCGGGAATCGCCGGGCCGTTCTACAATCTGGCGCGCGGCTGGAGTCTGCTCCTCGCCGGAGCGTTTGGGCTCGTGTGCCTGCTGTCCACCGACCGGCCGTTTTTCACGCGCGCGATGGCGGCGCTGGTGATGACGCTCGGATTGGGGATCGTGATGAGCTTGATCGGTCCGGTCACGATGTCGCGCACGGCGACCGTGATGTCCGGCGAGTTCACGCGCCGGAACGGCGACACGATGGCGTCGTTCACGTCGGTCATCCAAACGCATCCGCAGGAGTGGCGGCAGTTGGTCGACAAGATGCCGGCGCTCGCCGAGCTGCCGTCGGACGCCGAGAAGGGGTTGGCGTCGCTCTCCGACTTGGGGCGCACGATCTTCCCGTCGCTGCTCGCGCTCGAATCGCTCGCCGCTCTCGCGCTGGCGTGGGCGACGTATCACCGTCTCAGCCGCGCGCGACTCGGCGCGCCGCTCGGCGCGCTGCGCGAATTTCGGTTCAACGACCAACTGGTGTGGGGGCTGATCGTCGGGCTGGTGACGGTGCTCGTGCCGAGTCTCTCCGGCATGCGCGATTTCGGCGCGAACCTGCTCGTCTTTTTCGGAACGTTGTACGCGGTGCGCGGGCTCGGCGTCCTCAACTGGTTCATGGCGCCGGGAACGCTCGGAGTCGCGATGGTCATCGGCGGGGTGCTGCTGTTCGCCCCCGTGCTTCAGGTGTTTGCCGCACTCGCCTTCATCATGCTCGCCGTCGCGGCGATCGCGCTGGGCCTCGGTGATACATGGGCCGATTGGCGCGGGCGCGCCCGGCCGACTGCATAACGTCGTCTCTCAATTCAGCACTTCGATCGGAGCTCAGTCATGGAAATCATCCTTCGCCAGGCTGTCGAGAACCTCGGCAAAACGGGCGACGTCGTGAACGTGAAACCCGGTTACGCCCGCAACTATCTACTCCCGCACGGTCTCGCCTACGAAGCGACGCCCGGCAACCTCAAGCGCATCCAGCAGGAGCGTGACCGCCTCGAGGCCGCCGAGAGCGACCGCCGCGGCGTGGCACAGGGATTGGCGGAGAAGCTCGAGCAGGTATCGCTCACCTTCTCGGCGCGCGTGGGCGAGGAGGGCAAGTTGTTCGGCTCCGTGACGTCGACCGACATCGCGGCCCAGCTCGAGGCCCAGGGCTACCACATCGAGAAGCGCCAAATCGACCTGCACGAGCCGATCAAGGCGCTCGGGGTCTATCGGGTGCCGATTCGCCTGCACGCCGACGTCAAGCCGGAAGTCCGGGTCTGGGTCATTAAGCAGTAAGTCGGGTGGACCGGTAGACCGGTGGACCGGTGGGCCGGAACACGACGCGTTGAGGCGAACGGCGTGGCACGTTGCCACGCCGTTCGCGTTCAGATGATCGAACTCGTTCTACCCTTCTCGAGAACGGCCGTTATCCTACCAATGGCAGGGGTGTCGGGGGTCTACCTGTCTACCCGTCCACCCGTCCACCCGTCCACCCGAAAACGGAGCGTCGACCGGACCTTCATGCCAGTAACTTCGTCAACCCTTGGCTCGCTCGCGGCAGCGCAGCGCGCGGCGCAGATCGCCATCGACAGCAAAGCGCGGGATGTAGTTCTTCTGGATTTACGCGGCCTCACCGACATGACGGATTTCTTTTTGATCGCGAGCGGAACCTCGGACACGCACGTGCGGTCTCTCGGTGAGCACCTGATGGCGGGGCTGAAGAAGGAGGGCTGGCCGGCCCATCACGTCGAAGGATTGGAGAAGGGACGGTGGGTGCTGCTGGACTTCGTCGACATCGTGGCGCACGTGTTCCATCCGACGTTGCGAAACTTCTATCAACTCGAGCGCTTGTGGGCCGACGCCGAGCAAATTCCGCTGGAGACGGGCGCCTAGCGCGCACCGTTGGTGATGGCACGATGGCGCGCCGGATCCTGGCGGGGCTCGGCCTCGCACTAGGCGCACTAGGCGCGCTGTGCGGCGCCGCCGGCGCGGCGCACGCCCAGAACTACTTCGGCCAGAATCAAGTCCAGTACGACAACTTCAAGTGGCTGGTTCTGGATACCGAACACTTCCAGATCTACTACTACCCCGAGGAGCGCCAGGCGACGTGGGACGCCGCGCGCATGGCGGAGCGCGCGTACGCGCGCTTGTCGCGCGTGCTGGATCATCAGTTCCGCGAGAAGAAGCCCATCATGCTCTTCTCGTCGCGCGCCGACTTCGGGCAGAACAACGTCACCGGCGATCTCGGCGAAGGCACCGGCGGCGTCACCGAAGCGACACGGCACCGCATGCTGGTGAACTTCACCGGCGACTATCGCAGCTTCGAGCACGTCCTCACGCACGAGATGGTGCACGCCTTCCAGTACGACATCTTCGCGCACGGCAAGGCGGGCAACGGGCTCGAGTCGCTGTCTCAGGTGTCGCCGCCGGCCTGGTTCATGGAGGGCATGGCGGAGTATTTGTCGCTGGGCCCCAACAGCACGATCACCAACGTGTGGATGCGCGACGCGTCGCTCTTCGGCAAGCTGCCGACGATCAAGGAAATGAGCGACGACCCGGACAAGTATTTCCCGTATCGCTTCGGCCAGTCGCTGTGGGCCTTCGTCGGCCAGAAGTTCGGCGACGAGACGATCGGTCAGATCATGAACTCCGTGCCGACGGTCGGCATCGAGCGCGCGTTCATCCGCGAGCTCGGCGTGAACCTCGACGATCTCGGCGACCAGTGGCGCGAAGACGTCCAGACGCGAATGCTCCCGTCGATCGGCGTGACCGACCGGCCGCGAAAATTCGCGACGGCGTTGCTCAACAAGAAAATGAGCGACGGCGACATCTTCCTCGCGCCGACCCTGTCGCCCGACGGCCACACGATCGCGTTCCTCTCGAACGGCAAGGTGCGGCGCGGCGAGGTGTTCATCGACCTGTGGCTGGGCGACGCCGAAACAGGCAAGCGCACGGCGCATCTCATCCGCAGCGAGTACGACCCGAACTTCGAGGAGCTGCGATTCCTCTACTCGCAGTGCGCGTTCTCGCCCGACGGGCAGCAACTGGCGTTCACCGCGCAACGGCGCGGCAAGGACGTCCTCTACGTGCTGGACATCCGATCGCGAAAGACGCGCCGGTTCAACCTCGCGCTCGAATCGGTGGCCGGGCCCACCTGGTCGCCGGACGGATCGCGGATCGCGTTCAGCGGCGGGACCGGCGGTATCACGGATCTCTACGTGGTCAACCGCGACGGCACGGGATTCCGACGGCTCACCAACGACCGGTTCGGCGATTTTCAGCCGCAGTGGTCGCCCGACGGCCGCACCATCGCGTTCGCGACCGATCGCGATTCGGCGAGCTTCGCGCTGCTGCGGTTCAATCCCTGGCGCATCGCGCTGCTCGACGTCGCATCCGGCGCGATCAGCGTCGTGCCGGGGCAAGCCGGGTTGAACCTCAATCCACAGTGGGCGCCCGACGGACGGTCGATCGCGTACGTCTCCGATCGGAACGGGACGCCGAACATCTTCCTCTACGACCTCGACGCCCGCCTGCATTACCAACTGACGAGCGTCACCGGGGCGGTACAGGCCGTGACGGAGTTCAGTCCGGCGATCACGTGGGCGCGTGAGGCCGACCGGCTCGCGTTCACCTATTTCGAGAACGGCGAGTACACGGTGTGGTCGGTCGCCAACCCGCGCGGGCTGCGAAAGGCGCCGTATCGCGATCTGCAGCAACTCGCGTTCGCGAATGCCTCACAGGCGTCGATCGCGCCGCCGACGACGCCCGACGACAGCCTCACGCGCTCGGTATCGCTCGTCGCGCTGCTCGATTCCTCGGAGCTCGGGCTGCCGGATACGACGCGCTTCCACGTCGCGCCCTACCGCGTGCGGCTCACGCCCGACTTCTCGGCGCGGCCGACGATCGCCTACTCGCCCGATGCTGTCGGCGGCCGCACTGTGTTCGGCGGCACGACGCTCGTGATGAGCGACATGCTCGGCAACAATCATTTGGCGGTGGCAGGAGAGATCAACGGCCGCATTCGCGAAGCCGCCGCGCTGCTGGGCTACACGAACCTCGGCCATCGCTGGCAGTTCACGACGGCGCTGTCGCAGCAGCCGTACTACTTCCTGTCGGCCGACTCGCTCGCCAACACGCTCGATCCGGACGTCGCCAAGGAAAACCAGCAGATCACGACCTACGTCGCGCGCCAGGCGTTCGCCGTCACGGCGTACCCGCTCGATCGGTTCACGCGCATCGAGTTCGGCGCCGGGTTCAACAACATCGACCGCACGCGCGACTTCATCACGCGGCAGGTCACCGACGGCGTCGTCGCCGGCGGCTACTCGATGGACAGCACGCACCGCGACCCGTCGCTCAACTACATCGACGGCCAGGTGGCGCTCGTCTCGGACAACACGCTGTTCGGCTACACCGGCCCGGTGATGGGACGGCGTTTCCGTCTCCAGGTGAGTCCCGTGACCGGCGCGTACCACTGGGTCGAGTATCTCGCCGACTATCGCCGCTACGATCCGGTCATCTTCAACTATCTCACGCTGGCGACGCGCGCCTACGCCGACCTGTCGGTTGGAAAAGACGAAACAGCGTTTGAGAAATACATCGCCCGGCCGGACTTCGTGCGCGGGTACGACCGCAACAGCACCTTCTACCTCTCCTGCCCCGTCGTTGGCGCGAACCCGACCAACTGCAGCGCCGTCCAGCTGCTCGGCAGCCGAGTCGCGGTGGCGAACGCGGAGCTCCGGTTCCCGCTCATTCGGCGGCTCGAGTTGGGGTTCCTCCCTGGCGCGCTCCCGCCCCTCGATGGACTTTTCTTCTACGACGCCGGTCTCGCATGGTCGCACGGCCAATCAGTTTCGCTTTCGCAGCCGGCAGGCTACGATGTGAGCAAGGATCGGATTCCGCTCCGCAGCTACGGGTTCGGCCTGCGACTCAACCTGTTCAACTACGCCATTCTGCGGTGGGACTACGCGATTCCAGTGAATCAGGAAGGACACAAAGGGCTCTGGACGTGGTCACTGTGGCCGAGCTTCTGACGGCCCCGCACGTTCCACGCGCGCTCACTCCGCCTCCACGGCGGACATGACGGCGTCGGCGACAGAGCGCGGATTCGACTGGGAAGCCGCCGGGCGGGGTCTCGGCGAGTCGCTCAACCTCCACCACTCGATCGTGGTCGTCGGCCACGACGCGGAGCACGCCGGCCAGATCGCGCTCGGGATCGGGCTCGCGCAGTCGGCGCATCGTCGCGTGTCGATCGGCGACCTGTTCGCCGACTCGCCGCCGCTCAAGCGGCTCGTCGTCGACGACGACGCGCACGGACTCATCGAGGCCATCTCGTACGGGATCTCGCTGTCGCGCGTCGCGCGCGCGGTGTCCGGGTCGTCGCGGCTGTTCGTGATGCCGAGCGGCGCCGAGCCGCCCGACTACGAGGAGCTGTTCTCGAGCCCGCGGTGGGCCCGCGTCGCCGAGGAATTCCGCAAGGCCGACGCGCTGCTAATTCTTGTTGCACCGGCGACGGCGCGCGGGATCGCCGAGCTCGTGGCGTCGACCGACGGCGTGGTGGTCGTCGGAGACGCAATGCCGGAGGGCGTGCCCGCGTCGTCCGTCGTGGCGCTGCTGCGCGAAACGAAACCGGCCGCGCCAGCCGCGCCTCGGGAGCAGCGGGCGCCGCGTCTCGCGCCCGTCTCGCGGCGATCGTTCCGCGTCACGTCGATGCCCGGCCTGGCGTTGGTCGCGCTGATCGTGGTGCTCGTGGGATGGCTGGCCTACCGCCCACTCGCCGGCGGTCCGGCACGGCTCGGGCCCAAACCGGACACCGTGAATCGTCGCGCGATCCCTGCGCCGATCGCCGTGCAGCCCGCGAATGCCCCGGCCGACGGCGTGGACACGGCCGCCATCGATACGCCGTTCCTCGTGTTGAATCCGGCCGACTCCGCGGCGGCCGCCGCGTGGAGCGTCGAATTGATATCTGCAAATACGCAATCCGGCGCTATTTTAAAGCTGCAACAAGACGGCAAGAATGTCCCCACGGAAACCTTCTCGCCGGCGAAGGTGCAGGGTGCGACCTGGTACAAGGTGATCAGCGGCGCGTACGACGGGCGGACGACAGCCGATTCGCTCCTTCGCGCACTGCGGCAACGCAAGGTCCTTGACCGGTCGAGCGGCACCGTCGTGCGACTGCCGTTTGCGTTCTTGATCGATTCGGGTTTACCACCGGCCGCCGTTCCTGGAATGGTCTCGATGTGGGGGTTCAGGGGGCAGCCGGCGTACGCGCTCAAACAGGAAAACGGCTCGGCGTGGCTGCTGGTGGGCGCGTACGAGTCGGTGAGCCAGTCCGCGTTGGCCGTGTCCTCACTTCGCGCGTCGGGAATCAAGCCGCTCCTCGTCTACCGAAAAGGGAGATCCTTCTAGTGCGACTCACCAAACTCGAGTTGCAGGGCTTCAAGTCGTTCGCCGACACGACCGAGATGCAGTTCGATACCGGTGTGACGGCGATCGTCGGGCCGAACGGGTGCGGCAAGTCGAACGTGTCGGACGCGGTACGGTGGGTGCTCGGTGAACAGCGCGCGCGATTGCTGCGCGGCGCGAAGATGGAAGAAGTCATCTTTCAGGGATCGACGGCGCGGCGCGCGGTCAACGTCGCCGAGGTCTCGCTCCACTTCTCGAACGAGGACGGCACGCTGCCGGTCGCGTTCCAGGAAGTGGTGATCACGCGGCGCCTCTCGCGATCGGGCGAGAGTGACTACTTCCTCAATCGCACCCCCTGCCGTCTTCGCGACATCTCGGATCTGCTGCGCGGCACGGGCCTGGGCGCCGACACCGGCGTCGTCATCGAGAGCAAGATGATCGACGCGCTCTTGTCCGATCGCCCGGACGATCGCCGCGAGCTGTTCGAAGAAGCGGCGGGCGTCGGGCTCTATCGCGACCGCCGCCGGACCGCCGAGCGCCGGCTCGAGGAGACGACCGTCGACCTGCAGCGGCTCGACGACTTGATCAACGAAGTCCAGAGCCAGGTCCGTTCGCTCGCCCGCCAACGACGCCGCGCCGAGCGGCACTCGGAGCTGAACGCCCGCCGTTTCACGGTGGAGCTGGCGTTGGCCAAACGCGAAATGGAAGCGTGGCACGACGAGTTGGCGCGCCTGAGTGAGAGCGTCCAGTCGCTGCGCGCGGGCGCACCCGACGCCGACGCCGCCGTCGAGGCGGCGGAACAAGCGCGCGACGCGGCGCACGGCAATCGTTCCGCGACCGAGGCGCAGCGCACCGAGCTGCTCCGCCTCGTGTCCAGCCAGCGCGAGCAGGTCCTCCAGATTCGCGCCGAGATGAAGGTCGCCGAAGAACGGCAGCGCAATTCTCTGGCGCGTCGCCAGCGCGCCGAGACGGAGGCGACCGAAGGCGCCGTGCACGGCACTCGGCTCACGTCCGACATCGAGTCGGCGGCGTCGGAGCGCACGCGTCACGAGGAAGTGCTCACCGCCGCGCGCCAAACGCTGTCCGAGCGCCAACAGCGCGAGGACGAAGCGCGGCAGTTGGTCGCCCGCAGCCGCGCGACGCTCGAGGACGTCGAGCGCGCGCACCGCGAGCTGCAGGATCGCTCGCGACGTGTGGACATCGACCGCGAACGCGCGCGGCAGGAAAGCGAAGAGCTCGTGCAGCGCCTCGAGCAATTGTCGGAGGAGCGCTCGCAGCTCGCCGACACGCTGTCCGGCGTGGCCCGTGAGATCGAAGACGCGTCGGTGGTGCTCGAGGGCGCGCGACGCAACGCCGCCGATGCGGTGACGACGCTGGAGGGCGCGCGCGCCAACGATCGCGACGCCCGCCAGCGCGAAGGCGAGGCCCGCGCGGACTTGTTCCGCGCCGACGAGACGCACACGTCCATCCAGGGACGCGTCAACGCGCTCGACTCGCTCGAGCGCGAGCGCGTGGGACTGGCGCCGGCGACGGCCCGTCTCCTCCGCGAACGCGAGCGATTCGGCGAAGCGGCGGTGCTCGGCCCGCTGAGCGATTTCATCAACGCCGACGAGCCGTCCGCGCTACTGGTCGAGCGCTTCCTCGGCGCCACGGTGCACGCGGTCGTCGTGCGCGACATGGCCGTCGCCGAAGCCGTGCGCGCGTGGCACGCCACGGCGAACCCGGGTCCGTTGCTCCTCCTTCCGCTCGACGCGATCCCCGACGCGCTCGTCGCCGACGAGCGGCCCGACGCGCTCTCGCATCGCGTCGATTCCTCGGGTCCCGTGCGCGCGTGGGTGCGCGGACTGCTGGGCCACGCGAGGCCGGTCGACGACGGGGCCGCATTCATCGACATGCGCGGAGCCGTGTGGCTCCCCGGATTGGTCGGCGGTCCGGGACCGCTGCGACGCCGCGCCGAGCTCTTCGCGCTGCGCGCCGAGCTCACCGTCACGGAGAAGGCTCGCGCCGCCGCGATTGTCGCCGCCGACGCGACGCGCGCCGCCGCGCAGGAGTCGGAGAAGGCCGCGATCGAAGCGTCGGCCGCGCTCGAAGCGGCACAGGTGGAGGCGCGTCGCGCCGCCGAACATCACGGAGAGCTCGAGCGTCGCCGTCAGCGAATCGAACGCGAAGTCGGCGACGCCGACGCGCTGGCGATTCGCCTCACGCAGCGACGCGACCAGCTCACCGATCAAGCAGCGCGCTTGGACGCCGAGGCGCTCGCCGTGTCGCGCACGGTGCTCGAGTCGGGCGAGTCGGGGACGCGGGCGCGCGACGCGCTCGCCGCCGCCGAACACGCGTACGAAGAGAGCCGCGAAGCGCGCACCGCGGCGCAGATCGACGTCGGTCAATGCCAGGCGCGGCTTCAGGTCGCGCACGACCGAGAACACCGGCTCACGGAAGAACAGCGCACGGCGGCCAGTCGTCTCGCCGCGTTGCGCGCCGAGCTGTCCGAGCTGGCGCAGTCCGACGCCCATCTCGCCGAACAAATGGCGACGTGGCAGCTCGACCTCGAGACGCGCGACGCGACCCTCGCCGACGGCGAGCGGCGGCTGGTGCTGGCCGAAGACGGCGTGCACGCGGCCGACGAGGCGCTCACGACGGCGGAACACGCCCTCGACGACGCTCGCCGGCGCGCGCAGACGCACCACGACGAGATGCATCAGGCCGAGCTGCGGCACACGGAGCTCGGCGGCCGTCGGACGGCGATTCGCGAGCGGCTCGAGGCCGAGTGGCGTCGTCCGCTCGACGACATGCTGAACGAGGTCCAACCGCTGGAGACCGACGACGAGACGCTCCGCGCCGAAGCCGAGTCGCTGCGGCAGGAGATCGAGAAGCTGGGACCGGTCAACGTGCTGGCGATCGAAGAGCATGACGAAACGGTCAAGCGGCAGGACTTCCTCACCAGCCAGCGCACCGATCTCTCCGACGCGAAGGCGGCGCTGCAACAGGCCATTCGCGAGATCGACGTGACCGCGCGCGATCTGTTCCTCACCACGTTCGCCGCGGTGCGCGACAACTTCCGGCAGATCTTCATGTCGCTGTTCGGCGGCGGCGAGTGCGATCTGCGTCTCGAGAATCCGGACGCGCCGCTCGACTGCGACATCGAAATCCACGCGTCGCCGCGCGGCAAGCGCACGCAGCGCATCCACCTGCTGTCGAGCGGCGAGCGCGCGCTCGTCGCGCTGTCGCTGCTCTTCGGCATCTTCCTCACCAAGCCGAGTCCGTTCTGTCTCCTCGACGAAGTGGACGCGCCGCTCGACGACGCCAACGTCGGGCGGTTCGTGAAGATGCTCACGCAGTTCAAGTCGCGCACGCAGTTCATCGTCATCACGCACAACCCGCGCACCACGACCGAAGCCGCCGACGCCGTGTATGGCGTGACGATGCAGGAACCGGGCGTCTCGTCGCTGGTCAGCGTCCGCATGCGCGGCGCGACGTCGGTCGACGAAGTCCTGGCCCCGCGACCCGCCGACGGCGCCGTGGCCGCGCAGGTGTGACCGACTGCGCGTGATGGACGCGGCATGATGGCACGGCGCCGCTACGCGGCGTTCGCGCTGGTCGTCGGATTGATGGCGGGCGTGACGAGTCGCGGCATTGCGCAAGCGGTGTCGGTGTCGATCGCCGTCTTCAACGACAGCATCTCGCCGGCACCGCAGATCCTCGTGCAGGGCACGCCCGGCCCGCCGTCGCTCGGACCCTACAGTATCACGCTCGAGGTCGCGCTCGAGCCGCTGTTCCGTGCGCCGATCGCCGTCCGCTCGTCGTCGGACCTCAGCGCGTCGTTTCAGGTCGACTCACTGTTGCCCGAGCACGCCATCGTCTTCTTCCGCGGGCGCATCTTCGACCGGCTCGGCAACGTCCAGCAGCAGGTCGTTTCGTTTCCCGTCCGCAGTTGGCTCAGGCTGATCAGTCCGACGCGGAGCGTGAACGACGTGCTCTTCACGCGCCAACCCACCTTCTCGTGGAGCAGCCCGCCGGTCACGCTGCCGCCGGGACCGTGGACCTACCTGATCACCATCACCAACACGGCCAACCTCGAGGCCAGACAATTCACGGTGAACGACACGACGTTCGTGCCCCCGACGCCGCTCGAGGCGTGCACGTCGTACCGCTGGAGCGTGCACGCGCAGATGGTGAACGGCCCCGCCGCGGACCAGACGACGGCCGGCAGCCCCGGGACGTTCGTCATCCAGACGTCGGAGTGTCCGACGGCGACATTCTTCTATCAGAATTTTCCAAATCCGTTCGGCCACGGCCTTCAGGCGAACACGTGTTTCTGGTTCGACCTTGCGCATCGATCCAACGTGTCGCTCACCATCTACGACCTGCGCGGCCGGCGCGTGCGCGCGATCGTGCCCGGCCTCCTGCCGGCGCAGCTCGATTCCGGAGCGTACGGGCGGCAGAGCGGCACCGAAGGGGGATGCGACACCCGCCTCCAATGGGACGCCCGCGATGCGAACGGCCGGCCCGTGCCGCCGGGCGCGTACATCGCCGTCTTCACGGCCGACGGCCTCCGGTCGACGATCAAGATTCTGTACCGGGGCCAGTGAGGTGCGATTCACCACGCTCGGCACCGGAACCATCTCGCTGTCGCCGGCGCGCAGTTGCGCGGGTTATCTGCTCGAGACGCCCGACGTGCGGCTCCTCGTCGACTGCGGGTCCGGAATCACTCGGCGACTCGCCGAGCTCGGTGCGTCGTGGCAGACGATCACGCACGTCGCGATCACGCACTTTCACATCGACCATCACGGCGACCTGCCGTCGCTGATCTTCGCCTGGAAGTACGGCTTTCTGCCGCCGCGCTCCGCGCCGGTGGACATCATCGGACCGGTGGGAACGGCCGACCTGTTCGCGCGGCTCGCCGCGGCGTACGGCGACTGGGTGACGGCGCCGGGCTTCCCGCTCACCATTCGAGAGATCGGCGCGGCGGACACGTTCTCGCTCCCCGGCGGCCTGCGCCTGACGTGCCATCCCGTTCCGCACACGCCGGAGAGCGTGGCATATTCCATGGAGCGCGGGGGGCGGCGGATCGTCTACACGGGCGACACCGGACCGTCGGAAGCGCTTGGAGTGTGGGCCCGAGGGTGCGATCTGCTCGTCTGTGAATGCTCGTTGCCGACGGGCATGAACATCCCCGAGCATCTCACGCCGGAGCAATGCGGCGAGCTCGCCGCCGTGGCGGCGCCAAAGCACCTGGCGCTGACGCATTTTTACCCGCCCGTCGAGCAGGTCGACGTTCGCGCGCTCGTCGGCGCGCGCTTCGCCGGTCCGGTCACGCTCGCGCGCGACGGGTGGTACTTCGACTTCGAGGACGCGTAATGCTGGTCGTGATGCAGAACCACGCGACGCAGGATCAGATCGACCGCGTCGTCAAAACGATCGAGGAGATGGGCTATGCCGCTCGGCCGATGCCGGGCGAGACGCGCATCGCCATCGGACTCGTCGGCAACGACGGACGCGTCGACAGCTCGCGCGTCGAGGCGCTGCCGGGCGTCGCCGAGATCATTCACGTCAGCAAGCCCTACAAGCAGGTCTCGCGCGAATGGCGCGAGGAAAACACGCTCGTCACGATCGCGCCCGGCGTCACGTTCGGCGGCAACGACGTGCAGATCATCGCCGGGCCGTGCTCCGTCGAATCCGAGGAACAGATCATCGCCGCGGCGCATGCAGTGCGCGCGGCCGGCGCCACGGCGCTGCGAGGCGGCGCGTTCAAGCCGCGCAGCTCCCCGTATGCGTTTCAGGGACTCGGCAAAAAAGGCCTCGAGCTGCTCGCGCTCGCGCGCCGCGAGACCGGGTTGCCGGTCGTGACCGAAGCGCTCGACGAGGAGGGAGCGCACCTCGTGGCCGAGTACGGAGATTGCATTCAGATCGGTGCGCGGAACATGCAGAACTATTCCCTGCTCCGCGCCGTCGGGCGCATCAACAAACCCGTGCTGCTCAAGCGAGGCATGGCGGCGACGATCACCGAATTGCTCATGAGTGCTGAGTACATCCTGGCCGAAGGCAACGGTCAGGTGATTCTCTGCGAGCGCGGCATTCGGAGCTTCGATACGATGACGCGAAATCTCTTCGACCTCACGGCCGTTCCGCTCGTCCAGCGGCTGTCGCATTTGCCGATGATCGCGGATCCCAGCCACGGAACCGGATTGCGCGACAAGGTGATCCCCATGGCGCGCGCGGCGGTAGCGGCCGGTGCCGACGGTGTGATCGTCGAGGTGCATCCGACGCCCGATCGCGCGTTGTCCGACGGCGCGCAATCGCTGTATCCAGAGCAGTTTGCGCGTTTGGTGACCGAGCTCCGCGCCATCAGCGCGGCCATCGGCCGGGCGGTGGCGGGAACGCCCGTCACGGCGGACGTGTAGGAATCTTCATGCGAATCCCACTCGCCGCAGTAGTCGCCATCGCCCTCGCGGGCGTCACCAGCGCGGCGCGCGCGCAGTCGGTCGACGCAACGATCGACCGAGCCGCGGCCGCGTGGTCCAAGATCAAGACCGTGCGCGGCACGTTCGAGCAAACGGTCGCGAACCAGCTCACCGGCTCGACGGCCACGTCGCGCGGTGAATACGCGCAAGACCGGCCGAATTTGTTGTCGATCCGATTCACGCAGCCGGCGTCCGACGCGATCGTCTCCGACGGCAAGATCGTGTGGGTGTACCTCCCGAGCTCGGCGCCGGGACAGGTGATCAAGCGATCGGCGACGGATCGCAGTCAGACGCCGATCGATCTCACCGGCACGTTCCTCGACGCGCCGCGCACGAAGTACGACATCAGCGCGGCGGCGGGAAAGACGGTGGACGGACACGCGGCGCACGGGCTGGCGCTCGTGCCGAAGACCGGCGTGAGCGCGCCGTTCACCAAGGCGACCGTCTGGGTCGACGACGACGACGCGTACATTCGCGAATTCGACGTGACCGAATCGAGCGGTGTCTCGCGGCACGTGCATCTCACCACGATCGCGCCGAACGTACAGCTGCCGAAGACGTTGTTCGAGTTTTCGGTGCCCGCCGGCGCGAAGGTCATCGACCAGACCAAGCCGTAGAGCGGTGGACCCGTGGACCGCGCTAGCGGCTACGGCGTCGTCGTAAACTCGTCGGGCCACCGTTCGGCAAGCGCGCCGATCACGCGTGCGAACACCTCGCGCTCCGTTCCTCGAGCGTCGAGTGAGACGATCGGGCCGCACTCGGGGTGATGGCGCTGCCATGCGGCCGATGAGAATTCATCGAATGCTCGCGCGACTCGCTCGTGAAAAGCGACGGCGGCGCGCTCCATCCGGTCGTGTCCGCCGCGATCCAGCGCGCGGGCGAGGCCGTCTTCCACGGGCAGCGTCAACAACAGCGTGAAATCGGGCACGAGCCCGCCGGTCGCAATCGCGTTCGCGGTACGTAGCTCGTCCTCGGGAATGCCGCGCCCACGCCCTTGATAGGCGTACGTCGAGAGAAAGAATCGATCGAGGAGCACGATCGAGCCGCAGTCGAGCGCCGGCTGAATCGCCCGCTCGACGAGCTCCGCGCGCGACGCCATGAACAGCAGCGCTTCCGCGCGCGGCGTGATGTCCGAGGCGGGGTCGAGCAGCACGCGACGGATCTCGTCGCCGACGCCCGTGCCGCCCGGCTCACGCATCGTGAGCATGTCGCGGCCGCGCGCGCCCAGCCAATCGGCGAGACGCTTGAGTTGCGTGCTCTTGCCCGCGCCCTCCGCCCCCTCGAAAACGATGAGCAGGCCGCGCGGCATGGCGTCAGCTGAGCGTGATGATCGGGCTCGCCGCGCCCTTCTCGAGACCGTCCAGAATCCAATCGTTCACGCGCGCCATCGTCTTGTCGAAATTCTCCTGCGCGACGAGCAGACGCTGATACGTCTGGCGTCCCTGGATCTGGCCAAGCAGCGTGTCGAGCTCCTTCTCCATCGCCTCCGTCGGGCGCTCGCCGCGCGCCAGCATGCGCTGCGCGTCCACCCGCAGTTGCTCCATCTTCTGGAGCAGCACGACGGTGTCCTTGTCCTCGTTGAGCGCGTCGCCGGCGCGCTTCACTTCCTTATACTCGTTGCTCTGCCCGATCAACCGGCCGAGGTCCTTGGCTTTGTCTTCGATCATCGGTCCCTCGGAGGGGTGGGGGTCGGAGGTTAGTCGATTCGCCGCGCGAGCACGAATCGCTCGCGACCGGCGAGATCCAGTTCTACTCGAACGTCGTGGAATCGCCGCTCGTTGGCGACGAGCTCGGCGGCGAGCGACGCGCGCCGCGCGTCGACTTCGACGGCGAACAAGCCATCCGGCTCGAGCACCGCCGCCGCCTGGCGCACAAGCCGCGCCGTGGTGGACAACCCGTCGGCGCCGCTGAACAATGCCGCCGCCGGTTCCCAGCTTCGTACGCTCGCCGGCAGCGACTCCGCGTCGCCGAGCGCGATGTAGGGCGGATTCGACACGACCACGCGGCAGCGCACGTCGAGCAACGGCGCGAGTAACGAGCCGTGCACAAGATCGATATGAGCGCGCAGTGACGCGCGGGCCGCGGCTACGTTCTTGCGCGCCACCGCGAGTGCGTCGAGCGAGATGTCGGTCCCGTAGACGCGCGAGAGACGCGACTCGGTGGCGAGCGCGAGCGCGATGCATCCGGAGCCGGTGCCCGCGTCGATCGCCACGCCGCCGCGCTCGTCGCCGAGCTCCTCGAGCACGAGATCCACGAGGTGTTCGGTCTCCGGACGCGGAATGAGCACGCGCTCGTCGACGTCCAGCGTGAGGTGCCTGAAGTTCGCCCGGCCGACGGCGTAGGCGAACGGTGCGCCCTGTGCGCGCCGTTCGACGGCGAGCTTGGCCCGGGCGCGAATCTCGTCGTTCACTTCGACGTGGCCGTTGGTGAGCGACCAGAACCGCGGCACGTCGAACAGCGCCGCGACGATTTCGCGCGATTCCGACACGGGCTCGGCGATCCCGCACTCGTCGAGGACTCGCGCGAGCTCGTCGGCGAGCCGCGCCACCGTGCGCGCCTTGGTGAGCCCGTCGGTGGTCACGCGTGATTTCCGTCGCCGTCGCCGCCGAGCTGTTCTTCGACGTCGGCCAGCTTGAGTGCTTCGATCACCGGCGCGATCTCGCCGTCCATGAATCGCTGCAGATCGTGCGTCGTCCACCCGATGCGGTGGTCGGTCACGCGGCTCTGCGGAAAGTTGTACGTCCGAATCTTGGCCGAGCGGTCGCCGGTGCCGACTTGCGTGCGGCGCATGCGAGCGCGCTCGGCCTCCTGCTGCGCCACGCGCAGATCGAGCAACCGCGCGCGCAGCACTTCCATCGCCTTGAGCTTGTTCTGTAGCTGCGACTTTTGGTCCTGCTGGCTGACTACGAGGCCGCTCGGCAGATGGGTGATGCGGACCGCCGAGTCCGTCGTGTTCACGCTCTGGCCGCCGGGGCCGGACGCTCGGAAGACGTCGATGCGGATGTCCTTGTCTTCGATCTTGACGTCCACTTCCTCGGCTTCGGGCAGCACCGCGACGGTCGCCGCCGAGGTGTGAATGCGTCCCTGGTTTTCGGTCGCCGGAACGCGCTGCACGCGGTGCACGCCGGACTCCCGCCGCATCGAGCCGTAGGGCGAGTCCCCAGACACCTTGAATACGACTTCTTTGGTGCCGCCGAGCGTGCCGTCGGAGAGCGACATGACCTCGAGCTTCCAGCCGTGTCTCTCGCAGAAGCGCGTGTACATGCGATAGAGGTCGGCGGCGAAGAGCGCGGCCTCGTCGCCGCCCGTGCCGGCGCGGATTTCGACGATCGCGTTGCGGTCGTCGAGCGGGTCGCGCGGGAGGAGCTCGCGGGTGAGCGATGTCTCGAGGTCGGCGATGATCGGCTCGAGGCGCCCGATTTCCGCCCGCGCCTCGGCGGCGAGCTCGGGGTCGTCGAACGAAACGAGCTCGCGCGCCTGCGCGAGCTCGTTTTCGGCGCGTTCGAACCGCGCGCCCATCTCGACGATCGGTGTCAGCCGCCGATGTTCACGCCCCAGCTCGGCAAACTGGCTGGGGTTCAGCGCTCCCGGGTTGGCGAGCGCATTCTCGACCTCTTTCGCGCGGGCGAGAGCGGCCGCCAACCGATCGCGGAGGGCCAGACGAACCGAGCCTCAGGTCGACTGTTTCGCGAACTTCTGTCGGAAGCGCTCGACGCGTCCGGCCGTGTCGACGAGACGCTGCTTGCCCGTGAAAAACGGGTGGCACTGCGAGCAGACGTCGGTATGAATTTCGGCCTGCGTGGATCGCGTGAGAAACGTGTTGCCGCAGGCACACTTGACGGTGGCCGTGGCGTATTCAGGATGGATATCGGATTTCATGATACGTCTCGTTCAGTGGAACCTCGATGGCGCCGAAGCGCGGAGCACGGACGTGCCCGGCAACCTTCGACCGCGAGCAGTTCCGGTATGTCGTAGCCTGATAAATATAAATAAACCAAGGCGTTGCGGGAACCGGCAAAGTAGCGCCCTTTGGCGTTGCGCCGTTGGGCGTCGCGCCGTTTGGGCGTCGCGCCGTTTGGGCGTCGCGCCCTTTGGCCGTCCCGCCGTTTGGCGGTTTGGAAGTTCGCCCCATCCGTACTAACTTCGCCAGAATACCCATTTCTTCCCACGCGAACGTGACCACCACGACCGTAGACTTTCTCGCAACCGTCCAGCTGTTCAACGGGCTCGATCGGGCCGAACTCCAGCGGTTCGCCGACCTGACCCGCGAGCGGTTCTATCCGCGCGGCAGCGTGATCCTGTTCGAGAACGACCCGGGCGACTCGTTGTTCGTCGTGCGCCAGGGACGCGTGAAGGTCGTGCTCATCGGCGAAGACGGGCGTGAAGTGATCCTCGGCGTGCTGGGCGTGGGTGAACATTTCGGCGAGCTGTCGCTGATCGACGACCGCCCGCGGTCGGCGCACGTGATCGCGATGGACGACGCCCATCTGCTCGTATTGCGGCGCGAGGATTTTCGAAAGCGGGTCGATTCGTCACCTGCCGTCGCGTGGGCGCTCCTCAGCGAGCTCTCACGCCGGTTGCGCCGCGCCGACGAGAAGATCGGCGGACTCGTGCTGCTGGACGTGCCCGGGCGCATCGCCCGGCTGCTGCTCGATCTCGCCGAAGAGATGGGGAGCGACACGATCGACAAGCCGTTGACACATCAGACGATCGCGCAGATGATCGGCGCGAGCCGCGAGACCGTGTCCCGCGCCATGAAGGATTTCCAGGACGCGAACTGGGTGACCGTCGAACACCGCCGCATCACACTGGCGGACCGCCCGGCGCTCGAGGCTCGCGCACAGGCCAAACTCTAGCCCCGCTCGCCCGAACGGAGTCGAGCGCCCATGTCGCTGCGTTTGCGGTTCTGGGGCACGCGGGGGTCGGTTCCGACGCCAGGACCGCACACCGTGCGCTACGGCGGGAATACGCCGTGCGTCGAAGTCCGTACTTCGACGAACGCCCTCGTCATCCTCGACGCCGGCACCGGCATCCGCGAGCTCGGGCAGTCGCTCCTCGACGGCGCGAACGGTTCGCCGATCACCGCCGACATCTTTCTCACGCACGCGCACTGGGATCACATCCAGGGTATTCCGTTTTTCGCGCCGATCTTCGAGCGCGGCAACCAGTTCACGTTCTGGGGCGCGACCACGCTGCGCGCCAACGTCGGCCGCGTCGTGCGCGACCAGATGTCGCCGGTGGTGTTTCCGGTGACGTTCGATTCCCTGCTGGCGCGCGTCGAGTTCGCCGAGCTCACCGACGGTCCGCACGTCGGCGACGGGTACTCGATCTCCGCGTTCGTGCTGCATCACCCGGGCGGCGCGCTGGCGTACCGCGTGACCGACACGTCTCCGGGCGGCAAGTCGTTCGTGCACGTATCGGACAACGAGCTCGCCCCCCACGCGAGCTACGGCGAAGATCCCGGATGGCGCGACCGACTCGTCGCGTTCGTCCGCGGCGCGACGACGCTGGTGCACGACGCGAGCTACACGCCGGACGAGTACGAGCACCATCGCGGCTGGGGGCATTCGACGTACGACGACGCCGTGCAGTTGGCGCTCGACAGTGGCGTCGAGGAGCTGGTGCTGTTTCATCACAAGCCGGAACGTGACGACGACGATCTGGACGTTCGCTTGGGCGAATGTCGCGCGACGGTGGCGCGGCGCGGTGCGTCGCTCCGCGTGACCGCGTCGGCCGAAGGAATGACGCTCGCGGTGTAGCGTGCGCTTCGCGCCGCTGGGCGACCGCGCCGTCATGATCACGCTCGGCGCGACGATCGACGAAACCACGCACCGTCTGGTTCGCAGCGCGTCGGCGCGGATCGATCGCAACCCGCCGGCCGGATTCGTCGACCAGGTGCCGGCGTTCACGAGCATCGCCGTGCACTACGATCCGGTCGTCGCCGCGCACGGCGCGCGAACGTCGCCGTATGCGCGCGTCGTCGACGAGCTCACGGCGGCGCTCGACGGGCTCACCGCGGAACAGCTTCCGCCGGCGAGGGTCGTCGAGATTCCCGTGTGCTACGGCGGCACGTTCGGCCCCGACCTCGACGACGTCGCGCAAGCGCACGAGATCGCGAGCGACGAAGTGGTGCGGCTGCACACCGGCGGCAACTACCTCGTCTACATGGTCGGTTTCATGCCGGGCTTCGCGTACCTCGGCGGATTGCCGACGACGCTCGCCACGCCGCGGCGCAAGACGCCGCGCACCGTCGTACCGGCGGGGACCGTCGGCATCGGCGGCAGCCAGACCGGCGTCTACCCGCTCGACTCACCCGGCGGGTGGAACCTGATCGGCAAGACGCCGCTCGCCGTCTTTGACATCGCGCGGCCGGAGCCCGCGCTTCTGGCGACTGGCGACCGCGTGCGCTTTCGCGCGATCACCGAAGCACAGTTTCGAAATTGGTCTCCAGACCCAACACCGTCGTGAGCGCCCGCGTCGTGAGCGGCGGGCTCCAGACGACTGTCCAGGATCTCGGGAGACCGCGAACGCAGCGCCACGCCGTGCCAGTGTGTGGCGCGATGGACACGATGGCGCTCCGCATCGCGAACCTGCTGGTGGGAAACGACGAGGGCGCCGCCGCGCTCGAAACGACGTTGATCGGGCCCGCGCTCGAGTTCGACGCGCCGACGCTGATCTCGATCGCCGGCGCCGATCTCAGCGCGACCATCGACTCGGTGCCGATCGGCAGGTGGCGTGCGGCGCTCGCCCCGGCCGGATCGACGCTTCGATTCGGGCGCCCCGAGGCGGGATGTCGCGCGTACGTCGCGATCGGCGGCGGCATCGACGTGCCCGCCGTGTTCGACAGCCGTTCGACGTATCTGCGCGCGTCGTTCGGCGGCGTCGACGGCCGCGCGCTGCGCGATGGCGACGAGCTTCATTTCGGCGCGCCGTCGCCGCTGTCGCGACACATCGCCGATTCGCTGCACGTCGAAGGCGGCGTGCCGGCCGTGGCACACTGGTTCGCGGGCGTCACGCTGCGTCCCGCCTACACGACCGAGCCGATCGTTCGCCTGATTCCCGGCGCCCACACCGACGCACTCGACGCCGTGTCGCGCACGGCGTTGTTTAGCGACCGATTTCGCGTGTCGGCAAGCTCGGATCGCATGGGCTATCGCATCGAGGGTCCGCAGCTGCAGTTGCACGAGCGAATCGAGATCCTCTCCGAAGGCGTGACGTTCGGCACGGTGCAACTTCCGCCCGGCGGCGCGCCGATCATCCTCATGGCCGACGGGCAGACAACGGGCGGTTATCCGCGCATTGGCGAAGTCGCGTCGGTCGACTTGCCGCTCATCGCGCAGCTCAAGCCGGGCGACCACGTGCGATTCACGCAGGTCTCGCTCGACGACGCGCAGGAGCTGTACCTTGAGCGCGAGAACGAGCTGACCCAGATGAAGGTCGGGTTGGCGTTTCGCTTTTCACGGAGCGGGCGATGACGCTGCAGGTCGATCTGAACTGCGACATGGGCGAGAGCTTCGGCGCGTACACCATCGGGGCCGACGACGCCGTGTTTCCGTTCATCACGTCGGCGAACGTCGCCTGCGGCTACCACGGCGGCGACCCGTCGGTGATGCGCGCGACCATCGCGCACGCCAAGGAGCGCGGCGTCGCCGTCGGTGCGCACCCGGGCTTTCAGGATCTCATCGGCTTCGGCCGCCGCCCGATGGACGTCACGCCCTCGGAGGCGTACGACCTCGTCGTGTATCAAGTCGGCGCGCTGATGGGCTTCGCCCGCGCCGCGCAGATCGAGTTGCAGCACGTGAAGGCGCACGGCGCGCTGTACAACATGGCGGCGGTGAATCGCGACCTCGCGTCGGCGATCGCGCGCGCGACGGCCGACGTCGACCGCGGCCTCGTGTTGTTCGGTCTTCCCGGCAGCCACCTGGTGAGCGAAGGCGAGAAGGCGGGCCTCCGCACGGCGTCGGAGGCGTTCGCCGATCGCAACTACATGCCCGACGGTTCGCTCGTGTCGCGACGTCGCCCGGACGCGCACGTCCACGACGCGGACGAAGCCGTGCGCCGGGCGATTCGAATGGTCAAGGAAGGTCGCGTGCGCGCGGCGGACGGAACCGACGTGGCACTCCGCGCCGACACGATCTGCATTCACGGCGACGGGCCGCATGCGGCGGAATTCGCGCGCCGGTTGCGGTCGGACTTCGAGGCCGAAGGGATCGCCGTTCGCCCGCCGGGGCGCACACTGAGGAACGGGTGAGGAGGCGGAGTGCGGTGACGTGGTTATGAGTGAGGAGGCGGAGTCCGGTGATCTCCGCACACCGCCCCCGCTCTCGTCCCAGGTCTCCGCACACCGTCTCCGTACTCCTCTCACTAGAAGCGAAACTCCTTCCCTTCGTCGGCCGCCTTGTAAATCGCTTCCACGATCTTGTGGAGCACGACCTGATCCGTCGGCGGGTCGAACGCCGTCTCACCGGCCACCACCGCAACGAAGTGCGCCAGCTCGGCGCGATACGATTGAATGAACGCGTTCTCGCGGCTCGCCGCACCGCTCGGCGACACATCCGTCGCGCGGCCGTTGAGCTCTTTCACCACACGCAGCGGGGCGAGCCGCGCGCTGCCGCGCGTGCCGAGTACCTCGAACCACCAGCGTTCCTCGTCGCCCACGTACGCCGACGAGACATCGAACAGGAAAGCGACGCCCGGCGCGCACTCGAGCTGCGCCAACAGCGCGTCTTCGACCGTCGTCGCGCCTCGCGCGCGATCCATGTGCGCGGTGACGCGCACCGGATCCGGGTAATCGGCCAGCCATAGCGCGAGATCGAGCAGCGGCACGCCGTGCTCGAGGAACGCACCGCCGCCCGCTTCGGCCCGGCGAAACCGCCAGCCATCGGCCGGTCGCTTGCCGCGAAACGCTCCCGCGCGAACGCCGACGATCCGTCCAAGCTCACCGCCTTGGATGAATCGCGCGAGCGTCTGCACGTCGGTGCGATAGCGATGGTTGTTCGCGACCGCCACGACGCGCTGCGCGCGCGATGCCGCCACGAGAATTCGTTCGACGCCGCGCGAGTGGAGCGCCAGCGGACGTTCGCACAGCACGTGCTTCCCCGAGGCGAGCGCGCTCAGCGTGTGCGGCTCGTGCAAGTGGTTGGGCGTCGCGATGACGACCGCGTCGAGCGCGTCTTGCTCGAGCAGATCCTCGATGTCCGTATAGACGTCGGGCACGCCGAAGCGATCGGCCAGCGCGCGCGCCTTGGGGCGATCGTTGTCGCAGAGCGCGACCAGCTGCGCGCCGCGCATTTTCGCGAGTACGGGCAGGTGCGCGAGCTGGGCGATCGCGCCCGCGCCGACGACGCCGATTCGAACAGGCTCTTTCATCGTGCCTCGTGTGGCCGCTACATGCCGCGGATGCGACCAAAGTAATAGGTCGCACCGGCGCGAGCCTGGACCGACCGCAGCCCTCCCACGAGATCGGCGCGCACGCTGCCTTCGATGCCGACCGATCGCGTGAAGCGCAAGGCAAGTCCGGCGACCCCGTACACGCCGAACGAGATGTCGTCGAGCGATCGCTCGATGAAGGTGCCCTTGATCAGCTTGCCCTCGGCGTTGATCACGTGCGCCGCGCCGCCGGCTCCGAGGAATGGCTTGAGGATCCCCACGCTTCCCAGCACCGGCGTGTAGCGCGCGTCGCCGCCGAATGTCACGTCGAAGACATTGATGCGTGACGGAACGAGTCGCGCCGACGTGTCGCTGAGACTCTTGTCGAGCGAGTCGACGAACGTCTGCACTACCTGGTCGCGAAAACGCGATTGCCAGTAGCTGACCGAAAACGAGATGCGCCACCGCTGGCCGATCGGACCATAGTCGGCTTGCGTGGAGAACAGCGTCGCGGGCAGCACCGCCTCCGGCAAGATGCGGCCGACCGACGCTCCGAGCGAGATGATTTGCAGGCGATCGAGGCTGATCAGCGAGCCGCTGGGCTGGGCGCGCGCCGCTCGCGGAGCCGCGAACAGCGCCACGCCCAACGCGGCGCTCCACCCGACGCGCAGCGCGGCGCAGGCGAGGCGAACGCTACGGCGCGGAGCCGATCGTCGTGCCGGGATAATACGCTTCGAGAATCGCGCGGAAGTCCTGGCCCGCACGCGCGCGGCCGATTGCGCCCCACTGACACATCCCGACTCCATGCCCATAGCCCATCCCGTGGAGTGTGAGACGCGCGAGCGAGCCGTCGGGCGCCGGCGCCGTTGCGACGGAAAAATAGGTGCTCTCGAGAATCTCGCTACCGGGCTTGCGCAGCACGAACCGAATGTCGTTGCCGCGCAGCGTGAAGTTGCCGCGATCGGTGGTGATGGTGAGCGTGCCGACGCGCCCCGACGGCGTGTGCGACGCGACCGTCACCGCGGTTACGACGCCCGGCCGCTTGCCCGGCACGTTGGCATAGTTGGCGAGATAGGCCGCCACGGCGGCGTTCAGCATCGCGGCGTCGAACGTGTGCGTCCATGCGAACCTCGGCGCCCCGTCACAATAGAAGCGCTCGGTTCCCGGAATGCGATCGCTCACCGGGCGGAGATACGGCTCGTCGCCCGTGCGCCACACCTCCGACGCCGCCGCCGTGGACCCGCCGCAGGCCGAATGGTACGGCGCGTTCACGACGCGCCCGGCGTACGTGAGCACGAGCCACCGCGTCGACTCCACAGCTTGCGACCCGACGCCCGTCTCGGCCGCAACGCCGCCGTAGATCTGATCGAGCACGCCGCCCGTGACGTCGAACGACCGCCCGGGCGCCAGATGGATGTACGCGTAGCTCCGCGCAGTCACCGCCTGCGCCTGGACGGCGGCGGAATCGGCCGGCGGACGGTCGCCCATCTCGAGCGGCACCACGCCGCGCACGTAGTCCTCGATTGAGAGCGAGTTGATCTCGACGAGTCCGGTGTCGGAACCGGCGAACGTCAGCTCGCCGCGATAGGGCGACCCATTCAGCGAAAGCAGCGCGGTTCCGATCGCTTGGGCGCGGATCGCGCGCTCCGACCACACGGTGGGGACACCGTCCGGCCGAACGGCGCGCACCCGTGTGCCGTCGTGTTCGATGCGCCAGCCGGCACCCGGCGCGCTGCGCGCCATCAGGCTTCCGCCGTCGGTGAGCAGGTTGAATCCGGACGGCGACGACAGCCTCGCCGTCGGCGTGTTTCCCGATAGGAGAACGCGAATGAGCGTCTCCGACCGTTGATGGACCGGTGGCGGCGCATCGCGGCCGGCGCCCCCGAACGACAGCGCGACGACGGCGGCCGCGATCGCCGGCCGAACGTTCATGCCACGGCGGCCATGGCGCCGTCGAGGCGGTCGAGCGTGTCATCCACGACGGCGTCGGTGTGCGCGGACGACATGAACGCCGCTTCGAACGCCGACGGCGCGAGATAGACGCCGCGCTCCAGCGCCTCGTGAAAAAAGCGCCGGAATCGTTCGACGTCCGACGTCTTGGCGTCGGCGAACGAACGCACAGGCTCCTCGCGAAAGAAGAACCCCCACATCGACCCCGCGTTGTCCGCGGTGAACGGAACGCCGTGGCGCGCCGCGCTGGCGCGCAAACCGAGCACCAAGCGCTCGGTGCAGCGCGCGATCTCGTCGTGTACGTCTTCGGTGAGAAGTCCGAGCGTCGCGATGCCGGCCGCCATCGCGACCGGATTGCCCGACAACGTCCCGGCCTGATAGACAGGACCGTCCGGCGCGATCTGCCGCATGAGATCCCGACGGCCGCCGTACGCGGCCACTGGAAATCCGCCGCCGATCACCTTGCCGAGCGTGGTGAGATCGGCGGTGATCCCGAATCGTTCGCGCGCGCCGCCCGGCGCGATTCGAAAACCCGTCATCACTTCGTCGAAGACGAGCAACGCGCCGTGCGCGTCAGCGAGCGCGCGCAGTCCAGGCAGAAACGCCGGATCGGGCGGAATGAACCCGGCGTTTCCCACCACCGGCTCGACGACGATCGCCGCCACCGAGTGATGCGCGAGGAGCGCCTCGACCGCCGGGAGGTCGTTGAACGGCGCGACGATCGTGAGCGACGCCAACGCCTCGGGCACTCCGGGCGAATTGGGAAGGCCAAGCGTCGCCACGCCCGAGCCGGCGCGCACGAGAAACGAGTCGGCGTGCCCGTGATAGCAGCCGTCGAACTTGAGAATCACGTCGCGCCCCGTCGCCGCGCGAGCGAGCCGAATGGCGCTCATCGTCGCCTCGGTCCCGCTCGACACGAAGCGCAGCATCTCGACGTTCGGCATTCGGTGCGTCACCAACTCGGCCAGCTCGACCTCCACTTCCGTCGGGATGCCGAAGCTCGTGCCGCGTTTCATCACTCGGCTCACCGCATCGAGCACCAACGGCGGCGCGTGGCCGAGCACCAGCGGGCCCCAGGACAACACGTAGTCGATGTACTCCTTGCCGTCGACGTCCCAGATGCGCGCCCCTTCGCCGCGCTCGACGACGAACGGTTCGCCGCCCACGCCGCGGAACGCGCGGACCGGCGAACTGACACCGCCGGGAAACAGTTCGCGCGCCCGCTTCAGGATGCCGCGCGAGCCGCCGCTCACCGCCCGTAGCTTCCGATCGAGCCGAGCGTAGGGAGCGCCCGCACGCGTCGCGCGCGAGCCGGCGGCGCCGACACGACGCTCACGAGCGACGCCGCGAAATCGACGTCGTCGACCACTTCGTTCAGCTCGACGTCGACGAACGAGCCCGGCGCGACCTTCTTGGCACCCGAGAGTCGCGTGACGCCGTCAATGTCGTCGGCCTGCCACACGACGCGCGCCTGCACCTCGTCGTCCTCCACGCGGTCCACGATCGCGCGCACGGTGCCCCCGGCGCCGATTCGCTGCTCGTACCGATCGGCGGTGATCAGACGCTGCATTTCGTTCAGCCGCTCGAGGCGTTCGCGTTTCACCGACTCCGGGACGTCGTCGTCCATCGCCGCGGCGCGCGTTCCCTCTTGGGCCGAATACGTGAATGCGCCGACGCGGTCGAACTGCATTTCCTCGAGGAACTCGAGCAGCGTCTCGTAGTCTTCTTCCGTTTCTCCCGGAAAGCCGACGATGCACGTCGTGCGGATCGCGATGTCCGGCACGGTGGCGCGAATCGCCGCGACGCGCGCGCGCACCGTGCGCTGCCGCTCGGGTCGTCGCATGCGCGCCAGCACCGCGTCCGACCCGTGTTGGATCGGCATGTCGAGGTACGGCACGATGCGCGATTCAGTCGCCATCAGCTCCAGCACCGCCGGCGTGAGACCGGCCGAGTACACGTAGAGCATGCGGATCCACGGAATCGACGTCTCGCGCACCAACGCCGTGAGCACGTCGGCCAGGCCGAGCTTCTTGTCGCGCAGGTCGCGGCCATAATGCGCGAGATCCTGGGCGACGAGGTTGATCTCGCGCGCGCCCTGCGCCTCGAGCAGCTGCGCCTCGCGCACGATGTCGTCGAGTGCGAACGAGCGATGCTTGCCACGCATCAACGGAATCGCGCAGAACGCGCACCCGTGGTCGCACCCTTCGCTGATCTTGAGATAGCGAACGTGCGGGAGCCCGGTCACGAACTGGCGGACGCCCGGGTGTGGAACGGGCACGTCGTCCGGAGCAAGGAGGCCGCGCTCCTCGAGCTCGGGGATCAACCGGTCCATCTCCGCCGCGCCGAGAAAGAGATCGACTTCGGGGAGCGCGGCGAGCAGTTCGTCCTTGTGGCGTTGCACCATGCAGCCGACGCCGACGACCGCCTTACACGATCCGTGTTCCTTGAGTCGCCCCGCTTCGACCATCGCGTCGATGGACTCTTTTTTCGCCGCGTCGATGAAGCCGCAGGTGTTCACCAGCACGACGTCGGCCTCGTCGAGATCGCGCGTGTAGGTCGCGCCGTGGTCGGCGAGCTGCGCGGCGTAGCGCTCGCTGTCGACGGTGTTCTTGTCGCACCCGAGCGTGATGATGCCAACCTTCACGGGGCGCGGCGACGGGTAAACGGAGCGGTTTGGACGGGGCGGGCGGCAACGGGCATGGGCGTAAAGTTAGCCGTGGTGGGGGGATCGCGGCCGAGCTTGCGCGATTCTACTTTGCGTTGTAAAGTACTCCGCATGAACAGTGCACTTTATGGCGAACCAAGCGAACCATCGGATCGGGCCGTTCGCCGCCCCTCCATGACCGCGCCCGGCAGCCCGCGCGCGCTCACACCGGGTGTCGCCCGTCGCGTGCTGACCACCGCCGTCCTGCTCGGCTTCGCCGGCGACGCACTGCTCGGCGACCCGCCGGTCGGATTTGCCTTCGGCTGCTGGGTCGCGTTCGTCGCCATCAATACAGTCGCCCTCGCGTCGCAGGCCGACCGCCGCCCCAGCCTCGAATCCAGAATCTGGCTTGCCGCGGCGGTCGTGTTCGCCTTCGGCCTCGCCCTCCGCGACGCCGGAATGATTCAGGCGCTCGACGTGCTCGCGGCCCTCGGCGCGCTCGTGCTCGCCGCCGTGTGCATTCGCGATCCTCGCCTGGGCGTGCGCGCGACGCGGATCCGCGAGACGATCCAAGCCGCGCTCAGAGTCGGCGTGGGGATGGCCGTGGGTGCCCTGCCGCTCGCTTTCCGCGAGGTCAAAACCGATTCGCTCGGCAAATCCGCTGCGCCTCGGATCGTCGCATGGGCGAAGACCGTGGCGCTCGTTCTCGTCACCGTGGTGCTCTTCGGCGCCCTCCTTCGGAGCGCCGATCCGGTGTTCGCGAGCATCGCACGGCTGCCGTCGCTCGACCTCTCCGATGCGTTCCGCCACGTGTTCATCGCCGGGCTCTTCGCCTGGCCGCTCGCCGGTGCCGCACGAGCCGCGCTGCGCGAGCATCCCGCGACCGACGACGACTTCCTCCCCGTTCCTTCAGTCGGCGCGATCGACGGCAAGGCCGTGTTGATCGTCCTCAACCTGCTCTTCGCCGCGTTCGTCGCCACCCAGTTCGTCGCCCTCGTCGGCGGCGAGTCGTTCGTGCGACGCACGGCCGGCCTCACATTGGCCGACTACGCGCGGCACGGGTTCTTCCAGATTCTCTTCGTCGCGGCGCTGGTCGTGCCGGTGCTGATCTTGACGCGCAACGCCGTCGCGGCGGGATCATCCTCCGCGCGATGGCACACGCGGCTGTCCGTGCCGATCATCGCGCTGATCGTGGGAATGATCGTCGCCGCGGTGTGGCGATTCGCGATCTACGTGCGCTTCTTCGGCTGGACGACCGAGCGCCTGTACCCGCTGGTGTTCATGGGATGGTTGGCGGTCGTTCTCGTCTGGCTCGCGCTCACGGTACTCCGCGGATGGCCGCGTCCGTTCTTCATCGGCGCCGCCGCGACGGGGCTCGCAACGCTCGCCGCGGTCAACGTCGCCAACATCGACGGCCGGATCGCGCGGGCGAACGTCGCGCGGGCGAACGTCGCGTTCGCCGACACCGATCGCGGAGCGACGGAGCTCGACGTCGTCTACCTCGCCGGCATGAGCGCGGCGGCCGTACCGACGGCCGTCGAGGCGATCCTCGATCCGCGCCACTCGACGTTGCCGGCCAATCAGCGCTGTCTGGCGGCGACGCGTCTCCTCGACCGCTGGGGATCCACCTCGTCAGAGCGGAAGCGACGCAACACCTCGGGCGCGTGGCGCTTCTGGAATGCCGACGTCTCGCCGGCGCTACTCACCGTGGCCGCCAACGAGGCGCAACTGGCGGCGATCCGTACGGCGACCTGCCCGCCGCCGAAGACGACGCCTCAGCGATAGTTGCCGAACTTGAGCTCGACGCCGAAGTCCTTGGAGCGGAGCAACGCCATGGCGGTTTGCAGCTCGTCCTTCGACGGCGACGTGACGCGCACCTGATCGCCCTGGATCGAGGCCTGGACCTTCTTGAGCTTCGCGTCCTTGATCGCGCCGGCGACTTTCTTCGCCGTTTCACCGTCGAGCGCGGTCTTGAGCTTGATCTCGCGACGCACCGTGTCGCCGCCAGCCGGCTTCACTTCGCCGACATCGAGATTCTTCACCGGCACGCCGCGCTTGACGAGCTTGGTCTGCACGATGTCGAACAGCGCGCGCATCTGAAAGTCGCTGTCGGCCACCAGCTCGAGCATCGCCTCGGCGCGCTTGAACTCGATCGCCGCCTTGGAGCCTTTGAAGTCGTAGCGCTGCGCGACTTCCTTTTGGGCCTGGTTGACGGCGTTGTCGACTTCCTGGAGATCGACGCCGGTTGTGACGTCGAACGATGATGATTGGGGCATATCGTTCGAAGCCTACGGCGCGCCGTCCGCCGAGACCAGTCGCCCGCCGAAAATGATCTGCCTGGCGCCGCGCACGGCGAATGGAACCGGACCGGCGAAGGGCGTGCGCGCCGCAACGACGCCCCCCCCCGTCTCGCGCAGCTGCTCACCGAGCAGTGCGTCGCCGAGGGTCGTGGTGGGCTGGTTGGCGAGGATCGTTCGGCGCGTCAGGTAGCCGAGGCTGAACGCGGCGGCGTCCGATTTCGTCACCGACTGTGCGGAGCCGCAGCCGTAGCCACCCATGATGGTCGTCCACGCGCACGTGTGGTGAAAGCCCAACGCGTGCAGCAGCTCGTGCTTCATCAGGCTGCGACTCGCCAGCGCGGAGTTCACCGTCACCCGCGTCTTCGCGGCGAGCATGTTGAGGTTGCTGTCCCAGATCCAGTTGGTGTATCCGGCGAACCCCGAGAGTGTGCTGTCGACCCACACAAGCACCGCCTTCGACGAAAAACCGTTCACGTCCGGAGTCGCCAGCGACGACAGGGTGGCGGGCACGAACAGCTGTCGCCCCACTTCGGTCTGCATCTCACCGATGATGGTCCACAGGGCCGTCGAGTCGGCGGCGCTGATCGGCGACGTCGTCGCACCCGTGTTGAACGCCAGCCGCACCGGCAGATCGGCGTCGTTCCAGAGAATCACCGACGATTTCCAGATCTGCGGGAAGAAGCTGTTGCAGTTGGCGTTGGTGTCGTCGGTACACACGCGCTGAAAGGCCTGCACGAGGCTCACGTCCACCGACGACGACGGATACGCCGGCGTCGAGAAGACGGACGTCTTCGGCACGAGCATCGGCCGCAGCGCGCCGGCGACGACGCGCGTCGACGGCGCCACGCCAAGGATCGGATGGAAGTGACGCGTACCGCTGGCCACGTCCACCACCACTTTCATCGAATCGGTGGAACCGAACGTGAGCGGTGCGCCGAGCGAAAACGCGCCGTTGCCGTCGAGCGGCGACACGAAGTCTTGAGCGTTCGCCCCCGCGCCGCTCTCCACGCCGGCGACGAGACCAGCGACCGAACCGCCGTCGACGGGGACCACGCGGCCCGTGATCGTCGTCGGCGCGGCGACCGTCGCTTGGGTCGCCCCGGACGCGTCGCCGGCGGTCGCCTTGATCGTCGTCACGCCGGCGCGCACGCCGGTCACGACGCCGTTCGCATTCACCGTGGCGATCGTCGCGTCGGACGATTGAAACGCCGGCGCGGGTCCGCTCGCCTGAGCGCCCGCCGAGTCCACTACATGGGCGGCGATCTGCGCCGAGCCCCCGACCGCGACGAGCATCGGCGAGGGCGTGACGACGACGTGATTCGCGCCGGTGTTTCCTTGCGTGGAGCGTGTGTCCGTCGTCGAGCCGCCGCAGGCGGCGAGTCCCGCGACCAGCGCCGCGCAGGCAGCGCGGCGCGCTTCTCTACCCGAGGTAGGACTCCAACGCACGCGCGCGGCTCACGTGTCGCAGACGCGACAGCGCTTTCTCCTTGATCTGCCGCACGCGCTCGCGCGTGATGCCGAGGAGCGCGCCGATCTCTTCGAGCGTCATCGGCTCGCTGCCATCGAGACCGAAGTAGAGACGCAGGATCTTCGACTCGCGCTCCTTCAGATGCGACAGCGCTTCCTCGATCGACTCGGTGAGCGCCTTTTCGAACGTCTGTTCGTCGGGCGTCGGGTTGAGCGTGTCGGGGAGATAGTCGAGCAGCTTGTTGTCTTCACCGGGCGTGAGCGGCGCATCGAGCGAGAGGTGCGTCTGCGAGATCGCCATCGTCTTGGCGACCTCTTCCTCGGTGATGTCCATGCCGTGCGCGATCTCTTCGTGCGTCGGATCGCGGCCCAGCTCCTGAAGCAGCGCGTTGGCGCGCTTGCCGATGCGGTGCAGCGTGCCGGCGCGGTTCAACGGCACGCGCACGATGCGCGACTGTTCGGCCAGCGCCTGGAGGATCGCCTGCCGGATCCACCATACCGCATACGAGATGAACTTGATGCCCTTCGTCTCGTCGAATTTGTGCGCCGCCCGAATCAGCCCGAGGTTGCCCTCGTTGATCAGATCGGACAGCGACACGCCCTGATTCTGATATTTCTTGGCGACCGACACGACGAAACGCAGGTTGGATCGAACGAGCTTGTCGAGCGACTCCTGGCTGCCGTCGCGAATGCTCTGCGCAAGCCGCACTTCCTCATCGCGATTGATCAGCGGATAGACGCTGATGTCGCGAAGATATTGGTCGAGCGAGCCTTCCTCGTACGACGATTTCTTGTGGCCGGTAGCAGGCATGCGTTGTCGAGGCAATCTATCGGATCCGCTCACCGAGCCGCGACCAGCGGATGCGCGTGAGCCAAGCCAAGCTGTGTTCGGAGGAGTCGGGCGCATAACTGTAGTAAATCACAAACGGTCGGCCCTTGATCAGCGAGTCCGCGACCCAGCCCCAGTACCGGCTGTCGAACGAGTTGTCTCGGTTGTCGCCGAGCGCCAGGTAGTTCCCTTTTGGGACGACCAACGGACCCCAATTGTTTCGCGACGGGTGATATGCCACGCCCGCAGCCGCGGCCGTTTTCACAAGGTAATCGCGCTGCCAGCGAAAGTCCTCGGCCGAAGGGTCCATATCCGGCTCGGTGTGTTCCACATAGTGCTCGACGAGCGCCGTGCCGTTGCGAATAAGTGTTCCATCTCGCATCTCCACGGTGTCGCCCGGCACACCTTCGAGCCGCTTCACGAAATACTTCGTGGGATCCTCGGGATACTCGAACACGATCACGTCGCCGCGCTGCGGATCCCGGATACGGGGCAGGCGCTTGTGCGTGAACGGCACCTCGGCGCCGTAGACCAGCTTGTTCACGAGCAGGAAATCGCCGATCTGCAGCGTGTTCTCCATGCTCCCGCTCGGGATCTTGAACGCTTCGACGAAGAACGTTCTGATCACGACGAACAGCATCACCGATACGAGGAAGATCTTCGCCCACTCGCCGAGGAAGTCCACGCCGGAGCGCTTGCGGTTCACGTCGCGCAACGCGTCGGACTTCTGCTGCTCGGAAATCGAGCGCGGTGTGGCGGACGCAGCCATTCCACCCATCGGATCCCCGGCGGGTTGAGGGTCTGGCTCGTTCTGCGACGACGACTGCTCGTTGACACTCATCCAATGCTCACTGCACTCGCTGCCGGGGTGCGGGTGTGAGATAACGCCCAACAACGGACTCGGCTAGGGCGCCCGGTCGATCAGTCCGGCGTTCCGAGATAGTTGTCGATCTGCGCACGTTGCAACGCACCCGAGAAATCCAGATAACCGACCTTTGTTTCCGAGAAGAACTCGTACACTTCCCATCCGCCTTCGCGGTGGCCATTCCCCGTTTGTTTTACGCCGCCGAAGGGGAGATGTGCCTCGGCCCCGATCGTCGGCGCGTTGATGTACGTGATTCCCGTATCCAGCTCGTTCATCGCGCGCATCGCGACGTTCACGTCTCGCGTGTACACGGACGACGACAAGCCGTACCGGACGTCATTGTTGACCGTGAACGCCTCGTCGGGCGTGCGAACGCGAATCACCGAGAGGACCGGTCCAAAAATTTCCTCTTGCTCGAGACGCATGCCGGCGCGCACTCGGGCGAAGATCGTCGGCTCGAAAAAGTAGCCGTGATCGAGGCCTGATCCGGTCGCGCGGCGACCGCCGCACAACAAGTCGGCGCCTTCCTTCTGGCCGATGTCGATGTACCGCTCGACCTTGGCGACCGAATCCTGATTGATGAGCGGACCGATGTCGGTGCCGTTCTTTCGCCCGTCGCCGAGCTTGAGCTCGCGCGCGCGATGGACGAGCGTGCTCACGAACTCGTCGTGAATTCCGTCCTGCACGATGAGCCGGCTCGTCGCCGTGCAGCGCTGTCCGGTGGTGCCGAACGCACCCCAGAGCACGCCGTCGAGCGCGAGATCGGTGTCGGCGTCGTCGAGCACGATCATCGCGTTCTTGCCGCCCATCTCGAGCGACAACCGCTTGTGCATGCGGCCGCAGACTTCGCCCACGACTCGGCCCGTGTCGGTCGATCCGGTGAACGAGATGACCGGGATCGACGGATGATTAACGATCGCCGCGCCCGCCGCTTCGCCCACGCCGTGGACGAGCTGGATGACTTCGGGCGGCAGTCCCGCCTCGAGCAGGACCTCGACGAACACGTGGCCCGTGTGCGGGACGTCTTCGGCGGGCTTGAAGATGCACGCGTTTCCGCAGACGAGCGCCGGAAACATCTTCCACGTCGGAATGGCGAGCGGAAAGTTGAACGGCGTCACGATGCCCGCGATGCCGATCGGACGGCGGAAGCTCATCGCCCATTTGTTCCGCAGTTCGCTGGGCACGGTGCGACCGAACAGGCGGCGTCCTTCGCTCGCCGCGTAGTACGCGGTGTCGATGCCTTCCTGCACGTCGCCCCGCGTTTCGGCGAGCGGCTTCCCCATCTCGCGGGTCATCAGGTCGGCGATGTCGTCTTTCCGCGCGGTGAGCAAGTCGCCGACGCGTCGCAGGATGTCGCCGCGGGCCGGCGCGGGCGTGCGGCGCCACAGCTCGAAGCCACGCTGTGCCGACGCGACCGCCGCCTCCACGTCCGCGGCGCCCGACATCGGGAAACGCCCGATCGTGTCGCGCGCGTCGGCCGGATTCTGATTCGCGAAATACTCACCGCTCAACGGCGGCGCCCACTTGCCGCCGATGAAGTTGTCGAACGTTTTCATGGTTTGGGAGTTGGAGCCGGAGGTTTTGCTGTGCCCGGAGGCGGTGTCGGGCTCGTTGGTGTGGGCGCAGGGCTCGGCGTCGCCGGAGGTCGCGCCGGCAAAGCGGCACAGGACCAGGCCGCGGGATGTTTGTCGGTCGGATACGCATAGCCGATGCGGGGCAGAATCTCCAGAGAGCCGAGGAGCACGCCCCATACCGTGATGGCGAGCGAGACGAGATGCGCGCGACTCGCCCGGTGACGCCACGTCCAGATCGAAGCCCACACGCCGCCGGCCGTCATCACGCCGACCGCGCCGAGGTAGCCGATGAGCCCCAATCCACAGCGCGACGGATACGGCCAAAAGGCCATTGCCACGCCGACGGCGAGGGCCAGCGTGAGTCGCGCGAAAACGCCGAACGACGTCGTCTGTCGCGGCTCGGGTGATGCCGCGGGCGCCGCGCCGCGCCCGCTCCGCGCTGCCGCCTTCACTTGTTTCTCGGGCGCGACCGGCATGAGCGCCTCGTCCGGGAGCGACGACAACTGCTTGTCGATCTTGGCGAGCTCTTTTTCCCAGTCGCGGTCGGGGGGGGCCATCAGGTCACGCTCTCCCGAGTGAGGCCGTAGCGCTCGATCTTCTTGTACAAGTTCGAGCGCGGCATGTCGAGCCCGCGCGCCGTCTCGGACACGTTCCAGTCGTATTCGCGAAGCTTGGCGAGGAGAAACGCCCGCTCGGCCGCGTGCTTGAAGTCCTCGAACGTCTTGCAATCGAGGAGCGAGCCCAGGCCCGTCTGATCGGTGTCGTGGCCCCCGCCGAGGCGACTGACGTCGTCGGCCGTCACGCGCGGGCCGGCGGAGAGAATGAGCAATCGCTCGATCGTGTTGCGCAGCTCGCGCACGTTCCCGGGCCAATCGAGCTTCGCCAGCCGCTCGACCGCGTCCGGCGCGACGGTTCGCGCGGCGACGCCCTCGCGCTTCGTGAGCACGTTCACGAAATGCGCGACGAGCAGCGGAATGTCCTCTCGCCGCTCGCGCAGCGGCGGCACGTGGATCGGAACCACGTTCAAGCGATAGAACAGATCTTCGCGAAACCGCTGTTCGGCGATTTCGGCTTCGAGATTCTTGTTCGTCGCGGCGAGCACGCGGACGTCGACCTCGACCTGTTTTGCGCCGCCGATCCGTGTCACGACGCCGTCCTGCAGCACGCGCAGCACCTTCGCCTGCGCGGCGAGACTCATGTCACCGACTTCGTCGAGAAAGAGCGTGCCGCCGTGCGCCTGCTCGAACTTGCCGGCGCGATCGGCCACCGCGCCGGTGAACGAGCCTTTCATGTGACCGAACAACTCGCTCTCGATCAACTCGCTCGGGATCGCCGCGCAGTTGACCTCGACGAACGGCTCCCCGGTGCGCGTCGATTGCGAGTGGATCGCCCGCGCGACGAGCTCCTTGCCCGTGCCGTTCTCGCCCGTGATCAGCACGCGCGCCGGCGTCTTCGCCACGCGGTCGATCTTGTCGATCACCAGGCGAATGCCGTAGGACCGTCCGACAATCTCGTACCGGGATTGAATGGTCTCGCGGAGCCGCGCGTTCTCCTCGTGGAGATCGAGGTGCTGGAGCGCGTTCCGCAGCGTGACGAGAATGCGGTCCGTGTCGAGCGGCTTCTCGAGGATGTCGTACGCCCCGAGCTGCGTCGCCTCGACCGCCGTCTGGATCGTCGCGTGTCCGCTGATCATGACCACGATCGCGCTCGGGTCGAGCTCCTTGATCTTCTTGAGCGCCTCGATGCCGTCGATGCCCGCCATCTTCACATCGAGGAACACAAGATCCGGACGCTGCTTTTGGTATTCGGCAAGCGCGTCGACCGCGTTGCCGACAGCGCGGACCTCGTAGCCCTCGAACTCGAGCAACTGTCCCAGCGTCGCGCGAATCCCCTGCTCGTCGTCGACAATCAGGATGCGCCGGGCAATGCTCATCGCACCGTCTTGTACAAGGTGATCTTCCCGTTGGCCACTCGAATGTCACCTATGTAGCGGGGAATCGGCAACGGGAGCGAGTTCGGGTCGGTGCCGGCGGGGGCCGGAACCGGTTCGAACCGGTCGATCAGCGTCGCGATCATGCCCTTCGGGATAGGCAGCCCGTGAATCCGCGCGTCGGACACGGCGAATTCGGCCATCCCCGGCTTCAACACGTCGAGCGTGCCCGTGAGCTCGACGCGCTCGCGGTCGTGCACGATCCCGACCGCCTCGGTGAACGCGCTGCCGAGGTTCTTGAGCGGAACGACGGCGCGCATCGACAGCTTGTCACCGGCGACGATCGCCTCGACGCTGTCGGCGGTGGTCGGCAGGCGCTTTGCTACCTGCCGATAGATGTACGACGCGACGGCCGCCGGCGACAACGTCTCGAATACCTGGCCGCGCGGATTGCTCAATCGATCGAGCGCGGCCGCCGCCGAGTCGGCGGCGGCGTCAGAGAGCTGCTGCCAGTGATCCGGCGGCGCGACGACGACCGGCTCGTTCTGATGTCGCAACACGTGCGGAAGCCACATGTCGCGCGTGAACCAGCCGCCCACTGCCAACGCGACGAGCACGAACAAACAGCCGAGTCTCGCGATGCATCCCATGTCAGTCGCTCCCCCTCCGAAGCGGTGCCGACGCAATGGTCGTGTACGTGGAACCGCCCGGCCCCAGATCGCTGCGCATGAGATCGAGCGATCGCACAACGACGTCGGTGCTGAAGTCGACGCGCCGCGCCGCGCGAGACAGTGCGCGGGCGCGCTCCTCGGGCAACCGGTCCTTCACGCGGGCGAGCGTGAGATGCGGGCGAAAGGGGCGCCCCTCGACCTCGAAGCCAAGCGTCTCGCACGCAACCTCGACGTCGTGATGCAACAGCTCGAGCCGCGGATCCTGTTCCACGCCCATCCATACGACGCGGGCCCGCCGAAAGTTCGGGAACGCGCCCATTCCGGCGAGGCGCATCGCGATCTCCCGGTGGCCGCCGGCCACCTTCGCCGTCGCCGCGCCGATCGCGTCGGCCGTCTCCGCCGGCTGGTCGTCGAGAAACTTGAGCGTGAGGTGCAGCCTCGACTCGTCGACCCACGAGATGTCGGGAGCGCTTTCGCGCATCGACGCCGTCGCAGCCACGATGTCGCGACGCACGTCGGGCGGCAGGTTAATCGCCAGAAACAACCGCACTCGCCACGTCCCCCGCCCCGCTCGTGTTGCGCGCGACGGAGACCAGTTCGTTCAGTGAGCCCGAGCGGAATCCCCGCGGATCGACCTCGACGCGCTCGTACCCGGCCTCGGCGAGCGCACGCTCGAGCACCGCGCGCCGTTCGCCTTCGCTCCACCGCGCCAATTCGGCCGGAGCGAGCTCGACGCGCGCCAGATCGCCCAAGTGGCGCACTCGGAGGTCTCCCGTGATGCCGAGCTCGCGCAGCGCCGACTCGGCGCGCTCGACGCGCTTCAGTCGTCCGACCGTGACGGGCGTTCCGTATGGGATTCGCGACGAAAGGCACGGCGACGACGGCTGGTCCGAGGTCGGCAAGCCGAGCGCTCGCGAACGGTCGCGAATCTCGGCTTTCGTGAAGCCGAACATCGCCAGCGGCGACACGACCCCTCGCTCGCGCGCCGCCTGCGCGCCGGGACGATGGCCGTGGAGATCGTCGGCGTTGGTTCCGTCGGCGACGATGTCGATTCCTCGCCCACGCGCGGCGGGAACGACGAGCGACCACAACTCCGTCTTGCAGAAATAGCAGCGGTTGGTTGGATTCGCGGCGTAGTTCAGGTCGTCGAGCTCCGCCGTGTCGATCTCCAGAACATCGAGTCCGATCACACGCGCCGTTTCGCGCGCCGCGATCCACTGGCTCTCCGGATACGACGCGCTGCGCCCTGTGACGGCCAGCACGTTGGCCGCGCCAAGCGTGTCGACGGCGACCGCTGCGAGGTACGCCGAGTCGACGCCGCCACTGTAGCCGATCGCGATCCGCGCGCCGTCGCACAGCCAATCGCGAAGCTGGGCCTCTTTGTCGGTCGCCATGCGGGAAACCTAAGGCGGACCGGTGGACCGGTGGACCGGTGCCGGTGAACCGGTGGACAGCCCCCCTACTTATGTAGTGGCCGCCGGCCCGATTTTGCTACCGCGACACGTGGTGCGAGCGTCATGCGAGCGTCATGAGAGCGTGGGTGCGCGCCGAGAATCCGTCGCCCTGAGAGGACATTTGGTAGCAAATCGCGGTCGGCGCCCACTTAATAAGTAGAGGGCACGAGAACCACGGTGCGACGCCGGGGCCCGTAGCCGCGTCGCTCCCGCGTCGGTTCAGTCGCGAACGACGGAGATGAATTTGCCGGCTCCGCTCACGCCGTGAGTCAGCCGTGAATCGAGCCGGCATCGCCCAGGATGAAATCGCGTGCACTCGGCGGCGAGTCTTGCGCGCCGCGGACGAAAACGCCCGCGGACCGGTAGGCGCCGGCTGCTCCCGGGTTTTCGACGCCCGTTCCCCGAAATCACTTTCGGTTCATCCGGACTTCACTTTGCTCGAACGGCGACTCACGCCACTCGGCCCACGCCTCACTTTGCTCCGTTCGAGATTCACTCTGCTCTCTCGGAAATTCACTTCGTGCGGTACGAGATTCACATGCCTCCGTCCCGAGTGCACCCGGCACGATCCCGCATTCAGTCTGCTCCGGACCGCGCTCCGTCCGCTCTAGACCGCGTGCCGCTTGCTCCGGACCGAGCTCCGTTTGCTCCGGGCCGAACTTCGTTTGCTCCAGACCGAACTCCGTTTGCTCCGGACCGAACTCCGTTCGCTCTAGACCGCGTGAAGTTTGATCCGGACCGAACTCCGTTTACTCCGGACCGAACTCCGTTCGCTCTAGACCGCGTGAAGTTTGCTCCGGACCGTGCTCCGTTCGCTCGATCCCGCGTTTGCACTGCGACGGACTGCGTCGCGATCGCCCGCGCCCGCATCGAGACGACTGAAGACTCGATGCAACCAAGTTGAGACCGGATGTAGTTGACTCTGACCGCCACTTACGCGGTCAAAGCCCGCATCAAGTTGTGAACAGAACGCCTGAAATTCACCCCAGCCGTGCTGACGTCGACGTCATCCACGCCCAACGGGACGTAAGACCGTCTTCCGTTCGCTCCACCGCTCGGCGCGTCGCGTCGCACCAAACTCGCGCCCGCCACGTACCGTGTCCCGGACGCTCACCCGCGTGTCCCCAGCAGAAAAATCCCGGCCGAGGGAAGTCCGGCCGGGATTCAGTCAACGCAGCGCCGTGTCGTCAGCGCTTGATCGAGAGCCTGTTGCTGGACGGATTGAAGCGACACGTGATCGGAACGCCGTCGCGTCCGCGATGGCGCACGGTCATCGTCACGTCCCACAGCGTGCCGCGTCGCGTCGCCGGCCCAACGGTGAGCACGTGATACCCGGGTGCCGAATTCACGAAATCCTCACAGCGGCGCTGAGCCCGCTGGTCCTGCGACTCCACTCGGCCGGCCGCACTGCCCGATCGCTCGAACCCTGGGAGATCGACGAGCCCTCGCGTCCCATCGAAGTGGCACGTGACGTCGACTTGATCGCTGCCGCGGCGCACGTGCCACGGAAAGGAATAGACAGTTCCGGTGAGCGACTCGCGGTCGCGACGGAGGATCACGTACCCGGCGCGCGCGGCCGCCGCGTTGCACGCGTCGCGTGCTCGGCCCCACGTCCCGGGTTGTTGCGCCGGCGCGCGGGCGCTCAGCAGCGCGACCGCGGTGAGCGCGGCGAACGAGACGATGCCCAAGCGACTCCGCGGCATCGGTCGTGTTTGGTCATGCATGACAACTCCACCTCATCAAAAAGAAATCGTCGAGCGTCCGAGGCGGGGAGAGGGGGATCGCGTATGTGTTCGTTGGCCTTAAGGGCACGATCCGCGCCGCGCGTCGTGTGATGTACGTCGCAGTCGTGTAGGCGGCGATAGCGAACGGGACATCATCAGAAAACGGCTCACGACAGGCTGTTCGCGCCACGCGCAACACGCGGTGATAGCCGCGCGCCGAAAGGTTGAGCGTTTCCATGGCCGACGTGACGAGCTCGCGCGCCGCCGGCGCGATCGCGCCATGCGAAAGCAGCCAGCGCCCCGAGGCGTGCGCGTTGCACCGCACGCCGGGCAAGCGTGCAAACCGGCGGCGCTGAATCGCTCGGCTCTGCTCGACTCGGGCTCGAATCGTCGTCGACGGCTCGCCGTCACTGGCGCGCTGCATCGCCGAGGGCGCGACCGCGCTCAGCGTGACATGCATGTCGATACGGTCGGCAAGCGGACCCGACAGACGGCCGCGATAGCGAACGATCTCGCCTTCGGAACACGTGCACACGCGCGTCGGCTCGCCGGCATTGCCGCACGGACAGGGTTTCGTTGCCCATCTACGATGGCGGTTAACCGCGCCGAAGCCCATTTCAGGCTACCCGCGCGAGCTCCGGCATGTTGGCGACCACCTGCTTAGACGGCGGCTCGACTTGGGTCTTGATCAGAAACAGGCCGCCAAGCGTCTTGGAACGGGAGCCTGGAACCTCCGAAACTGGGAGACCGGCCGGCATGGTATTCAGCCGTGGTTCTATCCCGCCATCATTGGCTTCCTCGGCTACAATCCGCTTCCGGAGTCCACGACCCGGGGGAACGCCATCCGTCGAGAGCGCCTGAGTCGCGGCTGGTCGCGAAGCCGCTTAGCGATCGAGGCGGCCGTTGATGAAGGCACGGTACGCCGGCTCGAGGAGGACGCCCTGCGCGTGGCGCGGCAACCCCTCGGTCGCGTCATCCGGGCACTCCATCTGACGCCCGAGCGTGTGCCCCGGCCCGGTTAGTCATCTATCGCTCGAATCACGTCACGGGCGTTTCATTCGCCTGAACTGGGAAAACTCGATTCCGGCCACGGTAACGAGGCATGCGCTCACGTGTTTCCCCTCAGCGTCAAAACGCGGCGTGCAAGCGTATGGCGTAGATCGAGACCGGTCCTCGGTCCGCGTTGTAGCCGGGGTTCACGACGAACTGATAGTCGAAGCTGAGCGCCAGCCACTTCTTGGCTCCGTACGAGTAGTAGGCTTCGCTCACCCGTTCTTCGCGGTAATTGAGCCGCCCGTCGCCGATTAAGATTCCCAACCCACCGCCAGCAAAATAGGCGCGGGCCACGGAGGACAAACCTCCAACCACCCCGCTCACACCGATATTGTCGTTTGGCCGTCGCCACGCAACGCCTTTCAGAGCGCTGCCGAGCGAGAGGCTCTCGCTACAGTCGGTCCCGCCCAAGATTTCGTCCCGCCCGGGACTCCAACTCGCACGAGAAAACACGCCGAGATCCCGAGTGATTGCCTGCTCGGCGTTGACCACGATGCCGGGATTGGTTCGCACCTCGCGCGTCAAGGTGATGTCGGGATAATTGGGCGAAGTGACCGGGAGCGCCACGGCGTCGGCATAGCCGCCCATCGTGCCGTGGTTCACCCACCCGAACACGCGGAGTTTGCCCGGCTGCGAGACGAGCGAATACCGCCACTCCCATTCCGCTGCATACTCACCGCGCTCGGGGATGTGAAGGTCAAACACGTTGTTGCTGGACACGATGGGCAGGAGGAAATAGCCGACACGGAAAGCCCAGCTCTGCTTGTTAAGCTCCGCCAGAGCGCCATACGTCCAGCTGATTTGGTCCATGGTCCAGTCGTAGGCGCCTGCGCCGTAGATATTCCAGTTGAGGAAGTTGGTTCGTGGATCATTCGCATAGGTGTTGACATCGAAGTAGTCCGTGACGGCGAGCCTTCCGGCGGCGACGGTGATCCGTGAGATGTCTTGTGCCCCAGCGAGTTGATTGGGGCCGTCCTCGACTGTTTCTTTGTCACCGCCGAGACCAAATGTTTGGCGCAGAATGAGGCGATCGACGACGAACCGCGGCGCCGGAAACTCTGCCTTTTGAGCCTCTCCGTTAGGGAAGGCGGATACCCCATGGGTCGCATTGAGACCGTATCCCTGGTCGATCTCCGGGTTGAAATACGCCTGACCACCGGTCCACAATTGCACGCCCAGAAATGCGGTCGCGCTCACCGTGTTTTTCACCTGACTGGCGCCAGACAGGCTGTTCGTTCCCTCGTACGGTGACCGGAAGGCGAAATACCCCTGTTCGATGAACGTTTCTTGGCCGTGGATATTCCATCGGGCGCTGTCGATGGCTAGGGCATGGCTAGTGTCGCGGACGGGCGCGTACACGCCTGGCCAACTGAGGGATCGACGGAGTCCGAGCCGGAGGCTGTGCGCGGTCAGTCTTGACTCAAGGCCGGTCCCGGACGGGAAGACGACGCCTCGTTGTCCAAGTCGGTTGAAGAGATACTCGACACGCGCAGCCCAGCTCGGTGCGATCGCCAGCTCTGCACCTGCCCCGACATCCCAACCCGTGCGCCAGCGCAGCAGTGTGTCGGGATGGCTGCTCGAGACGGGGGTTTCAATAAAGCGCATTTGCGACGGAGCGAACCCGCCGGTTCCGTAGAACAGCCAGCGATCCGAGACATAGCCGAAGCGGCCGCGCAGCGTTGAGACAAAGTCGAGCTTTTCGGTGACGGTGCTGCCGTGGGCCGCTGTCCCGGATGCGACCGTTCCATCCTCGAAGAAGTGAGGGAACGAGACGTCGGCCTCGGTGCCGAGAAGAAGCCGCGAAGACAGCACGCGATTGTATCCGAGGAATGCACCGGCGTCGAGGCTGCCGAACCCATGGCTCGACCACATCGGTCTGGAATCGGAGAGCGTCACGGTGGCGCTGCCAGGACGGTAGCCGACATGGCCGCCGGCGTACCATCCGCTCCACTCACGGCTGGCGTCGGCGGTCGCATGAACGGGCAGCTGGGCGTCGACGTCGCCAGCCCGCGTGGCAGCAAGCGCCACGATCGCCGCGGGGACGAGAAGGCCGATCGTCGGATGTCGACGCTTCGTGGTTCGAGACGCCAATGGCGTGGCCCAAGCAGCGGCGGGCGTGCGGGCGAGCCCCCTGATGCGACCACTTGCGCGAGGAAAATTTCCTTCCATCTCACAACGTAGTTAGGTATGCCTAATAAATTGACTAGACGAAGCTAGTAACGATCGACCCCGGCGGGCAAGGAGCTCGACGCGGAGCTGCTGATGGACGGCTGGAGGCCAACGGTGGTCCGTTGCTTATTTTTTTTATCCACCTAACTTTGTGGTTACCGTGGCCGCAATTTTATTGCGATCATTTCCGATCGCGAGATGACCAACCCTATCCGCTCGCTCAAAGGCGAGGGGCCGACTGACGCACCACCGCAACCGGTCGGCAGTCACGACATCGGTTGGCGACGAGCGCGCGCCGCCCCCAGCCTGTCGGAGGTCTACCGGTCAGTTCCGGTCACGGGCCTGAGATGGTGGCGTCGCGCGCTCGCCTTCGCGGGGCCCGGCTATCTCATTGCTGTCGGTTATATGGACCCGGGTAACTGGGCCACCAGCCTCGCCGGCGGGTCGGCGTACGGCTACACGCTCTTGAGCGTCATCATGATCTCCAACCTGCTTGCGATCCTGCTCCAGGCGCTGGCGGTCAAGCTGGGGATCGCTACGGGGCGTGACCTCGCGCAAGCGGTTCGGGATCACTATTCGCCCAGAGCCGTCATTTTCCATTGGATCATCTGCGAGATCGCGATCGCGGCCTGCGATCTCGCCGAGGTGATCGGCTCGGCCATCGCGCTCAACTTGCTTTTTCACATCCCGCTGGCATTCGGCGTCCTGCTGACGGGATTGGACGTCCTCATCGTACTGGCGCTCCAGAGCCGAGGGTTTCGGCTCCTCGAGGCGCTCGTGATCACGCTCATCGCGACCATCTCGGCGTGCTTTCTCTTCGAGCTCATCCTGGCCCGTCCGGACATCGGGCCGATGCTGCGGGCCTTCGTCCCCGCCACGGAAATCGTCAAGAACCGCCAGATGCTCTATATCGCGATGGGCATCCTCGGCGCGACCGTGATGCCTCACAACCTGTATCTGCATTCCTCGATCGTGCAGACGCGCCGGTATGAGGAAACGAGCAGTGGCAAGCGAGAGGCGATTCGCTGGGCGATCTTCGACTCCTCGCTCGCGCTGATGCTGGCGCTCTTCATCAATGGCGCGATCCTCGTCATGGCTGCCGCAGTGTTCTACCGCAGTGGGCACCACGACGTCGCAGAAATCCAGGATGCCTACAAACTCCTCACGCCATTGTTGGGCAGCACGGGGGCGAGCCTCGCCTTTGTGGTCGCGCTCCTCGCGTCCGGGCAGAACTCGACCCTGACCGGGACGCTCGCCGGACAGATCACCATGGAGGGATTTCTCAATATCCGACTCCGCCCGTGGCTTCGCCGATTGATCACGCGCGGGCTGGCCATCACCCCGGCGATCATCGTCACCTTCGTGTACGGAGAGCACGGAACGGCCAAGCTCCTCATCCTGAGTCAGGTCATTCTCAGTATGCAGCTGTCATTCGCCGTGTTCCCGCTGGTCAAGTTCACCTCGGAGAGGGCGAAGATGGGCGAGTTCGTGAACTCGCGCTGGCTCACGTGGCTGTCGTGGACGGTTGCCTATCTCATCGCGGCTTTGAATGTTTGGCTCCTGACGCAACTCTTGCTTACCTGATTGGCCCGCTCCCGCATGTACTCGCGTATTCTCGTCCCTCTCGAACATTCGCCGGCCGACGCAAGCATCCTCGCGCATGTGCGGAAGCTCGCGCGACACTGCAAAGCGTCGGTCGTCCTCATCCATGTTGCCGACGGCTGGGCGGCGCGGAACGCGCTCGCCCTCAATCTCCGCGAGTCCGAAGAAATCCGCGACGATCGCGCGTACCTCGAGGAGCGACGCGCCGAGCTCGAGGCGGCCGGGATCGACACGGACGCTGTGCTGGCGCGAGGTGATCCGGCGTCGGAAATCGATCTCGCGGCGCGGCGCGAGGGCGCCGATCTCATCGCCATGGCAACTCATGGACATGGGTTCTTGAATGACATCGTGCGCGGCACCGTGGCCAACGCGGTTCGGCATCGGTCGCTCGTTCCTGTGCTCCTCGTTCGCTCGATTGGCGTATCGGAACCAGTACGCGCGCTTGATGCACCGGATCGTACCGCCAAGCTGCCGTCTCCCATCTCATCCGAGGACCATTCGTGACTCCCGCCCGTTCACGACAAAAACCGGACGCGAGAGTGGCGCGGCGCGCGGCAACGCGGCGCGGGCCTTCCCCTGCCGACGTGGGTGATCTCACCGGACCAGTCGAGGACTATCTCAAGGCGATTTACCAACGCGAACGCAGCGGCGAGCCAGCGGCCACGAATGATCTCGCGATAGATCTGGGTGTCGCGCCGGCCTCGGTTACGGGAATGGTACGTCGGCTAGCGGAACAGGGGCTGCTCATATACGAACGCTATCGCGGCGTTCGCCTTACCACGCACGGACGGCTTGGAGCGCTACGCACAATCAGGCGCCATCGCGTGATCGAGGCATACCTTGTCAAGGCGCTCGGATACCGATGGGATGAGGTACACGATGAGGCCGAGCGCCTGGAACATGCGGCATCCAACGATCTGATCGATCGTATGGCCGAGGCGATCGGTGAGCCGACAGTCGACCCGCACGGCGCCCCCATCCCGAGCCGCGAAGGTTCGGTCGCAGAGGCGCAGTACCGAACGCTCAGGGAGCTCGAGCCAGGAATGAGTGCGGACGTGATGCAAGTGGAAGATGAGGATCCCGAGCTGCTACGGTATCTCGCCGAGCTTACGATCGTGCCCGGCAGCACGGTGCGAATAGTCGAGCGGGCGCCGTTCGGCGGGCCGATTACCGTTCAGATCGATAAACGATCGCGGCAAATCGGTCCGGCCCTCGCCGAACGCATATTGGTGCGGCCACGCCGTCCCCGCTCCTGATCTCTCGGCTTCCGAGCACTCGGACCGAAGCGGATTCGCTGGTTCGGTGAGAACTAGCGCCGCCCGACGATCGACAGTCCTGTTGGCGTGGGTCGATAACGTAGCGCCTCACCGAGATGTTCACGACCGACGACATCCGACAGACACAAGTCCGCAATCGTCCGCGCCACGCGAATGACGCGGTGGTATCCGCGCGCAGACAAGTGCAGCGACTCGGCGGCGTCCATAAGTAAGCGCCGCGCGCTTGTCTCAATCGCTCCGCGCGCAAGCAGCCAACGACCAGTTGCGTCCGCGTTGCACGTGATCCGATCCAGTGCGGCGTATCGCCGCCGCTGAATGGCACGTGCCGCCTCGACGCGTTCCCGAATCGCCGACGACGATTCACCGGGCTCACTCGCGTCGAGCGCGGGCAACGAGACAGGAGCGAGTGTGACATACATGTCGATGCGATCCGCCAGTGGGCCCGACAAGCGTGCGCGGTATTTAGCAATCTCTGATTCTGCGCAAACGCACGGCTTTGTCGGGTGGCCGAGGTACGAGCACGGACAGGGATTCATCGCCGCGATGAGCGAGAACCGCGCGGGGAACGCCACACTCAACGCCGCCCGCGCGATCACCACGCGCCCATCCTCGAGCGGCTGACGTAGCGCCTCGAGCGCGCCGCGCGGAAACTCGAGCAGCTCGTCGAGGAATAGTACGCCGTGATGCGCGAGACTCACTTCGCCCGGCCGCGGAATTCCACCACCGCCGACGAGTCCCGCCGACGAGATCGAGTGGTGCGGCGCGCGGAACGGCCGCGCGGCGACGAGCGCGCCTGATGCCGGCAGCAGCCCGACGACGGAATGAATCGCCGTGACCTCGAGCGCTTCGTCTTCGGTGAGCGGCGGGAGAATCGACGGCAGGCGCCGCGCGAGCATCGTCTTCCCGGCGCCCGGTGGGCCTACCAGCAAGCAGGCGTGTCCACCCGCCGCCGCTATCTCGAGCGCGCGCTTGGCGCTCTCCTGCCCCGAGACGTCGGCGAAGTCCACGCCCTCGTCGACAGGCGCCGCTTCCATCGTCCGCTCGGCGCGTGCGAGCGATCCCGATTGCAGCGACTCGACGAGCGACGCGAGCGACTCCGCCGTGAACGTGCAGAGCGATCGCACGAGCGACGCTTCGCCGACGTTCGCCGACGGGATCACTAGACCGCGCAGCCCGACGGTGCCCGCGAGGTGACGCGCGACCGACAACACACCGCGCACCGGCCGAATCGCGCCGTCGAGGCCGAGCTCGCCGAGAACGACGAGTCCGTCGACGCTTTCAGTGGGCAGCGCACCGAGCGCGACCAGCAGTCCGATCGCGATCGGCAGGTCGAAGCCCGTTCCGGCTTTTCGCTGATCGCCCGGCGACAGACTCACGGTCACCCGTCGCGCCGGGACGACGAAACCGGAATTCGCGAGCGCGGCCGTCACCCGTTCTCGGCTCTCCTTCACCTCCCCCGACGGCAAACCCACGATCGTCCAGTGCGGAAGGCCCTGGGCGACGTCGACCTCGACGCACACATCATACGCGTCGATTCCCACGACGGCGGCGGAGCGAATGGCGGCGAGCATGCGGCGATGCTAGCCGCACCCGACGGCAAACGCGTCATCATCTCATTGCCAAGCGGCGCACGTTGTCGCATCGTGGAGCAGGATGATCATGAGCGTTCGCTCGAGAGACTCGCTTCTGGCCCTGGTCGGCGTCGTCACGCTCGCGCGCGCCGGCGGCGCACAGCGCGTGACCGGGGTCGTCCGCGACAGCGCGTCGCGCGAGCCGGTAGCGAGCGCCGTCGTGCGACTGTTCGACCCGACTGGGCGCGAGTTGGAGCGCACCATCACCGGGCGCGACGGCCGCTATCGCCTCGACGCGCTGCCGGCCGGCCGCCAGCTTCGGGTCCTTCGCATCGGGTTTCGCCCGCGCACCATTCCGTTCGCGGGAATCGCTCGCGACACGTCCCTCGACGTTGTGCTGGTCGGTCTGCCGACGCTCCTCGAAGCCGTGAACGTCGACGATCAACCGCAGTGCGGCCGTCGCTCGGATCGCGCCGCGGCGTTGGCGCTCTGGGAACAGGCGCGTGCGGCGCTCCTGGCGACCGTCGTCGCGCGCGAATCGCGGCCGCCGCTCATCACGGCTATCGCGTTCGACCGCACGCTCGATCGACGCGGCCGCATCGTCCGGCAGCACGTCCGTCACGATTCGCTGCCGACGAATCGCCCGTTCATCGCCGCGCGCCCCGTCGCCCAGTTTCGCGACCAAGGGTACACCGACGGCGTGACGAGCCAGCGTACGTACTACGCGCCGGACGCGGACGTCCTGCTCGACCCCGCGTTCGGCGACGGGCACTGCTTCTCGCTGCGCCAGGACAAGGACAAGCATCCGGGGCAGATCGGCCTCGCGTTCGATCCGGCGCGCGATCGGCCCGGCATCATCGACGTCGGCGGCGTCATGTGGCTCGACGTGGCGACGCCGGCGCTCCGCACGCTGGAATTTCGCTACACGAACGTCGAGCGCATCGTCGCCGACGCGGACGCCGGCGGGTTCATCTCGTTTCGTACCGCGACCAACGGCCTCTCGGTGATCGATCGTTGGAATCTGCATCTCCCGTCGATCGAGACGACCGCGCCGGCTGCGCAAGGCGTTCGCCCGACGAGCGTGCCCAAGTGCACGGGAGTTTGCGTGGGGAAGGCTTCGGGCGAGGCGCGCTGGCGCGTCGTCGACATGCACGACGTCGGCGCCGTGATCGCGACCGCCACGTGGCCCGACGGTTCCGAGTGGCACTCGCCGCTTGGAACGTTCCGCGGCCGCGCGGTGCGGCCCGACAGCACGTCGCCCGTTCGCGACGCTCTCGTGTGGCTCATGGGGAGCGACGACTCGACGCGCACCGCCGCGGACGGATCGTTCGAGTTGAACCTGTTGCTTCCCGGTCCCTATCCGCTGTTCGCGGCGGAAGCGCCGGCCGATCGCGTTGTGTTCCAGCAGAACGATTCGCTGAGAGTCGAGATCGACTCCGCGGCGATGCCGCCGTTTCGACTCGTCATTGCGGCGATCGACGATCGTATCAAGACTTTCTGCAAGGGCGTCGTCGCGGGACCGGGAAAGATTCTCATGCTCGGACGGGTGCTCCTTCCCGATCGGTCACCGGCGCGCGGCGCAGCTATCGAGGCGTTCTGGGCACAGTCGGCGTCCGATCTGGGGCACGGCTTCCGCGAGCGCGCGCGCACCGACACGTCCGGCGCGTTTCACGTCTGTGGTCTCACCCCCGACGACACCGTGCAGGTGTCGGCGACGCTCGACAGTCTCGACGCGTACGTGCGAGACCGATTCCGCGCGGACGGCGGCTCGCCGCTCTTCCAGGCCACACTCCGACTGGTCGCGCCGCCCTTCCGTTCGCGGATCATGCGTGTGGTCGACGAACGCGGCGATCCGATCGCGAACGCGTCGCTACTAGACGACGAAACGGGCGAGGTGCGCGAGACGACCAACACCAGCGGCGAAGCGAGCCTCGCGTGGCTGCCGCGCGGCAGTACGAGCGTGACGGTCGTCCGACTGGGCTACAGTTCGACGAGCACGACCATCAACGTTGCCGCCGACGACTCGACGGTCGTAGTGGTCTCGATGCACCGCGCGCCATAGGCTCGTATCGCCGGTCCACCGGTCCACCGGTCCACCGGTCCACCGCCCCCCGTCCACCCGTCCACCCGTCCACCCGTCCACCCGTCCACCCGTTCACCTGTCCACCCGCCCACCCGGCGGCCGATCCGCGTCGACGCACACGACCTTGATCTGCTGCTGGGCGTACGTATCCATCGGATCGAGATTCTCGAGATACGGCTTCGCCATCTGCGCGAACGTGGAATCGTCGGAGTGGAGTCCGGACCGCGCAATCGGCAGCACGTCGGTCGCCATTCGAACCAGCCGGCAGCTCTCGACCTTGTCGGTGAGCTTCATGGTTTGCTGCAGCGCCGTCTGCGCGACAGCCAGCGCCGCGGCTCCGACGAGGAAACGCGATTGGCCGGACGTCTGCACTGAATCCGAGAACGCGAGCATCCGAAGCGCCGTCGCGAAATCGGCGGTCGCCTTGGTCCCACTGGCCGCGGCCTGATAGAGCGTGTTGCCCTTCGCCGCCGCGAACATCGCGACCATCGACGAGTCTTCGCCGCTCGCCAAGCCCGCATGCAGCGCGACCAGCGCGCTGTCCGGTTGGCCCAGTTCGATCTCGAATTGCGCGATCCGAAGGTGCCCCTGTCCACGCGCGAGCCCCGAATCCAACGCCACCGCCTGCTTCGCCGCCGCCAGCGCCTCGGCGACTTTCCCGCGGGCGCGCAGCTCCGTGGCGTTGAGCGACAGGAGATCGGCGTTCTGTGGAAAGAGCGCGAGCCCTCGCGGAAGAACCGTGTCCGCCTCGGCCTTGATGTACTGCGTGTACAACCAGTACAGGCGAGCGTCCTTGGGAAACACGCTCACGCCGTGGGCCAGCGTCTCGATGGACTTGATCGGATTGTTCGCCGAGTGATAGGCGAAACCCAGCCGATAAAAGAACAGTGAATCGCGCCGGCTGACCGAATCCTGCGCGAGGAGCGTCTCGCCGGCGGCGATGGCCAGCGGCCAATGCTTGTTCTCGAACGCCGCGCGCCATTTCTCCAGCACGAAGCGAATGTCGTCGGGATGCGCGTTGCTCAGCGCGATGAGGTATGGCTCGGCGCGCGCCGCGTTGCCGCCGTCGAGAAGCGCGTAGCCGACGCGCGCCGCGAGGTCGAGGTCCGCGGTGTCGGTGGCGGCCAGTCGGAGCCAGTACGTCGCCGCCCGATCGCGACGGCGCAACGAGTCGAGCGACACCGCCGCGGCCTCGAGCCCATGCGGGTTGATCGAGTCGATGGCGAGCAGCGTGTCGGCTTCGGCGAGGACCTCCGCCGCCGGCGCGCCGTTCTGACGCAGCGCCCACACGAGGCACGTTCGGACGATCGCGCCGCGCGGAAAGGCCGCGATTCCCGCACGAGCGGCCTCCACCGCGCGCAGACCACTTCCCTCGCGAAGCGCGTTCTCGCAGCGGCGTTCCGGTCCAAGCTGCGCGCGGGCGGCGGTCACTGATCGCGCGAATATCTGCGCGGCCGAGTCGAGCTTCGGCGCCGCCGCATCCGGCAACGGCTGACGCAGCCGATCGTCGCGCATCAGCATGAGCGAACCGGACAGGCGTGGGCCGGACGGTCCGTTGGTCACCGAGGCCAGCACGAACTCGTCGGCGCGGAAATACTTGCCCATCGATCTGATGTCCCGCAGCTCGAAGGTCGTGTCGGGGTTGAACCCCGCGCGCTCCATGCGGTACGCCACGTCGTCGGCGTCGATGACGTCGACCTCCTTCCGATCGATGAGGTGCCACACGCGCGACCGCACGGCGTCCGCCGCCTTGCGGCCGAGCTTCATGTCAGCCCCGCCACGCGGGAAGAAGTTGAGGATGAGGAGACCTTGTCGCGTGAACTCCTGCTGCGGGGTCTCTTTCTTCGCTCGCTGGGCGCCTGCCGAAAACCCCGCGAGAACGAGCATGCCCGTCGCACCCGCAACCATGAATCGCATGGTGGCGCACGGAATCATCCGGCGAGTTTGGTCGGAGTTCGGCACGTAGGTGGGGGGCGGGACGCTCTAAATATGGGATTGACTGGCGGTCCGCGCTATGACCCTTGCTCGCTCCGCCCTGCATCAAATAACGCCAAACGTACGAGTGGCCCGACATAGGGGCGCTGCGCCTTAGGGGCGCTGCGCCTGGCGCATTCAGCGGGAAGGATCCGCCGGGCACTGCTCGCTGGTGAGCTTGTCGAAGTCCGGCATGCGCACGCGCCACCCGAACTGCAAGGTCGCGTGGGCGACGCCCGCGGCAAGCTGGCACTGATAGTCGTGCAGATAGAAATCGAACGGGTCGTGTGAGTCAGCGTCCACCAGATCGAGATCGGAATCGACCATCGTCAGCTTGCCGAAGCGGAGCGTGCCGTGCCGAATGGCCAGGAAGTTCGGCGACGCCATCGCCGACGGAACGATCGCCCGCAGCGCCGAATCGCTCACCGCGCCGGCCGCGCCGATGCCCAGCCCGACGCCTTGCGCGCAACAGTCGAGCCCAGTGATCGTGCCGTGGATGTGCGGCGGCGGAAGGACGGACAGCACGTCGATGAAGATCGTGTTTCCTTGCACGCGCAGCTGGCCGTTGGCCGGCACGTTGATCATCGCCGACAGGGGAATGCGCAGCGCGTTGAGCAGGCCGGTCACGCCGATCGCGCCGATCTTCACCTCTTTCGTGTCGACGGCGAGGAATCGTCCGTCGCGCACCGAGAGCGTGCCTTCCATCGTGAATGGGATGGTCGCGCCCTTGGTGAGCGTCCCGTGGATGACGAGGTTCTGTCCGTTCGCCTCGAGCTTCAGGTTGTGGACGTTCGCGTTCGGGAAGGCGAACACGCGGGTGTTCATCAGCACCTGGACTTGCGCCATCGTCAGCCGGACCGCGGCCCCGCTGACGTCGAGCTCGAAGCTGGACGGGTCGTCGAACGAGACGACGTCCGACGGCGGCACCGGACGCATCTGGGCGCGAATGCGATCGATGCCCACGACGAGGTCCTTCGTAAACCTGAATTGCACGTTTCGCATCGTGAGCACCGGCGACACGTTCGGGTCCGCGGTGGTGTCGGGGCGCCGTGTCGTCGTGTCGGCCACCGCGCCCGCGGCCATGGCCGGCGTGGTCGGCCCCGAACACGCCGCGACGCTCGCCGCCAACCAGGCGGCGAGAAACGTCGGTGCCAGCATCGAGCGACTTGGTCTCACGAAACGAACGCCTCCGGGTGCCTGGGCGGCCGGCCGGCCATCCAAATAGCCGCCCTGTGGATTATCTACCTCGCAAGGAACGGTCTAACTCGTCGAGCGCCTCGTCGCCACTTGCCAGGCTCACTTAACTTCACACCAGAACGGTTTGGAGGCGGCCTCATGGGTTACGAGACGAAGTGCCACGTTCGTGTTGTGAACCACGGTGAGACGCGCCAGGCGGACGCGGCCGTCCTGCTCGAGACCGATGAGCTGGTCGTGCGTGGCGAGGCACGCGTTCGAGTGAAGCGCTCCGACATTCGACGGATAACGCGGCGAGCAGGCGTGGTGACGGTCACGTCGCCGAGCGCCACCGTGACGCTCTCGCTCGGCGAGCCGGCCGCCGAACGCTGGGAGAAGAAACTCGGCGAAGCGCCCAAGCCGCTCATCGACAAGCTGGACGTGAAGCCGGACGCGGCGGTGCTGCTGATCGGCCATCACGACGACACGCTCGTGTCGCAGCTCGGCGAGCGAACGAGCGACGTCTCGCGGTCGCCGAAGGCCAAGAATCGAGACGTCGTGTTCGTCCACGTCGGCGGCGCGGCCGACATGCAGAGGATCGAGCGCGCCAACGCGGCGATCGCCGACGACGGCGCGATCTGGGTCGTGCATCCCAAGGGCCCCCCGCCGAATGGCGTTGCCGACACGGCGATCTTCGCCAAGGCGAAGGAGCTCGGGCTCACCTACACCAAGGTCGCGCGCGTCTCGGCCACGCTCACGGCGGAGAAGCTCGTCCGTCCGGTCGCTTCGAGATCATCGCGCGGAGCGCCTAAGTCTCGGCCAGGAAAGTGAGCGACAGCGGACCCGCTCCCCTGCTCCTTTACGACGGGACCTGCGGGTTCTGCGCCGGCACGGTGCAGTTCGTGTTGCGGCACGACGTCCGTGCGAGAACGCTCAAGTTCGCGAGCTTGCAAGGACCGACGGGTGCCGCGATTCGCGGTCGGCATCCGCGGCTCGCCTCGGCCGACTCGGTCGTGTGGCTCGACGGGCCCGATGACGCCTCGCCGCTCGTCAGATCGGCCGCGGCGTTGCGCGTGCTCTCTTACCTCGGCGGCGCGTGGGGCGTGCTCGGCGTCGTCGCGCGGATCGCGCCTCGCGCGCTGGGCGACTGGGTGTACGACCTCGTCGCCAGACATCGCCACCAACTCACACGCGACGGCGCCGCGTGCGTCGTCCCCACGCCGGAAGAGCGCGCGCGCTTCCTCGACTGAGAGCGCTAGTCGACGCCGAGGAAATGGCGCACGGCGGCGAGCACCTGATCGCGGTCGCTGACGAAGACCCAGTGGTGCGCCCCGTGAATCTCGATCACCGTGCCGTGCTCGACTTCGCGCCTGAACTGCGCGCGTGACAGGCGGTCGACGCGATCCAGACCGCGAATGATGTCCTGCCAGGTCGCCGCGTGCGCGACGTCGGCCCGCTGCCACGGCTCGAGTTGTGTGATGGTGTCGGTCACCGCGTAGATCGCCAGTGCCGGTTCTTTCACCTTCGAATAGTTCGGGTGCTCCGGCGCGATCGACTGATAGGCGTTGGTGATCTCCTCGCGCCAGCCGTCGTAAATGAACCGCACGCGAATGTCCGACTCCGGGATGTTGACGCCTCGCACGCGATGCACGAACGCGACGTACGCAGCCGGGCTCGCGGTGTCGGCGGCGGTCGGTTCAGGACGTCCCGGCACGTTCGGCGGGATGGGAAAGATCTCCTGCAATCGTGCGTCGGCCGTCACGCGATCGTACGCCGCGTCGAGGTAGACCAGCTTGTCGACGAGCGCGGGATACGCGCCGGCCAAACGCGTCATCTCTTCGCCGGCGATCGAATGGCCGATGATCGTCACTCGGCCGAGGTGCAGCGCGTCAATCGCGGCGCGAATGTCCTCGGCGAGTCGCGGCATGTCGTAGCCAGACTCGGGGTGATCGGATTCGCCGAACCCGCGGCGCGTGAGCGCGACGACGTGAAACTTGTCGGTGAGGCGCGGCGCGAAGTCGTCGAACGAATGCGCCGTGTTGCCGAGCCCGGCGAGGAAGAGAATCGTCGGGCCCGTGCCGCCGAAGTCGAGATAGTGCAGCCGCACGTCGCGCGCGACGCGCACCATGCCGCTCGTGTGGTGCGTCGTGTCGCGCCACGCGTCGCCACGGGCACCCGGCTGCGCGGTCGCCGGAGCGCGGACGGCACCGAGCGCCAGCGCGCTCAGTGCGGCCGCGACAACTGTGCGATTAGGGAACGACCTTCCCCCCCCCGACGACATCTCTTTGACGAGACGATAGAGGAATTCCTCGCTGTCGTAGTACGACTTGATCAACACGCGCTCGTCCTTGCCGTGGGCGCGGTTGTCGTTGGGATCGCCGAACAGACCGGAAACGCCGTATCCCGCGATGCCGACGGCGCGCAGGTATTTGCTGTCCGTCGCGCCGGTGCCCATCGTCGGAATCACCAGGACGTCGGGGCCGAACATGTCGCGCGTGACCTTCTCGATCGGACGCATGATCTCGGGCGACAGCGGCGACGGCGCGGCGTGCTCCATGGCGGGCGCTTTGGAGATCGTCACACCCGTGTCGCCGATCGCTTTCATGAGCGACGCGCGCACGTCTTCCGGATCGTGGCCCGGCGCCATGCGACAGTTGACGTTCGCGCTCGCGGCCTGCGGCAGCGCGTTGCGCGCGTGGCCGCCGGTGAGCATCGTCGCCACGCACGTCGTACGCAGCATGGATCGATAACGCGGGTCGCGCGAGAGCGTCGCCGAGGCCTTGGCGTCGTTCGGGTTGGCGACGATGGCGCGCATCGCGGCGCCGACTTCCGGCGTCTCGATCGGCGCCGTGCGGGTGAAGTACTCGCGCGTCACCTCATTCAACATCACGGGAAACTGAAACGTCGCGATGTGCGTGAGCGCCTGCGCGAGCTGGTAGATCGCGTTGTCGTCTCGCGGGACGGACGAGTGGCCGCCGCGATTTTCCGTCGACACGGTGAAGTTGGCCGACACCTTCTCCGCGGCGCCGATCGAGTTGATGAACGGCTTGCCGTCGCGCAGCGCGCCGCCGCCGCCTTCGTTGAGCGCGTACGCCGCGTCGATGAGCTCGCGGTGGTTGGCGATCAGCCATCGCACGCCGTTCGATCCGCCGCCCTCTTCGTCGGCGGTCAGCGCGAGGATGATGTCGCGGTCGGGAACGTAGTGTTCTTGCTTGAAGCGCAGCAGCGTGGCGATGAAGATCGACGCCATCGCCTTGTCGTCACCTGAGCCGCGCCCGTAGTAGTAGCCGTCGCGCTCCGTGAAGACGAAGGGATCGAGATCGGCCGACCAGTCCTTTTTGAGTGCCGCCACGACGTCGAGGTGTGCGAGCAGCATGAGCGGCTTCCGCCCGCTCGAGCCCGAGCCGTGGTATCGGACGACGATGTTGCCCTTGTCCGGCCTCGGGCCACCGAGGAAGATGTCGGACTCCGAGAACCCCGCATCGCGCAATCGCTTCGCGACTGCGTTCGCCGCGACAGTCGTGCTGCCGACGGAGTCGACGGTGTTGATCTCGACCAGCTCTTTGTAGATGTCGTGCGCGAGCTTTTGCTCCGTGCGGAGCGGCGCACCCTGCTGATACTGGGCGGCGAGCGTGGCGGGAAGAGCGAGGGCAGCGAGCGCGACCGCGAGTCGCATCGAAGGCTCCGGCGAGGGTGGCCGGAAGTGTACGACGCGAATCGAAAGGCGTGAAGATGTCCGACATCGGACGTCAGACCGTTCGTCGTGCGGCGGCGCTCCGGGCGGAAGCGACGCTCACCTCGTCACGCCTGGTCTGACGTCCGATATCTGATGTCGGACGTCCGATTTCGAGACCGCAGCCGTACGCCGCCAGGCGAGACAGACCTCAGAGTGGCCGCGATCCCAGCGTCAGCCCGCGCCGAGTCGCTTCCGGATGTCTCGCGCCCCTGACGACACGCCGAGCGCGACCGACAACCCGAACAACAACGCTGTCCCTGTCCCGATGAGCGGCAGAATCGCCGCGACGGGCCACGCCACGATCGCCGCGCCGATGCCGGCGAGCACGGGCACCAGCGCGTTCTGCACCGCGTCCACGTACTGGAGCTTGTTCACGGTAAAGCGACGGGACGCCCAGAAGCCGATCGCGGTGGCCGCGAGCGTCATGGCGAGTCCGGTGATGGAGCCGAGGAAGTGGAACACGAGAGCCTCCAAAGGGCACGCGACGTTTCTCGTGACTCAATACGTGAATGTAGCTCCGAGGTTTCAGCGGTTTCAGCACGCCGCTAGTCCCGATTGGAGCCGTCCGATAGCTTTGGCTTGGCGGTCCGAGAACGCGTTGCCACCACGCATTACGCACGAGAGTTCGATGGTCACGTTGCGCGTCGTCCGGCATGACCGGGATCAGGTGCTCGCGGAGTGTTCGAGCGCGGTCCTCCCGAGTCGCGGCGAAGTGCTGCAGCTCGACACGCTGGATGATGCGGGCGAAAAGTCCAGACCGAGCACGCTGTGGCGGGTCGTTTCGGTGACGCTGCACGTGCCGTCCCTGGCCTCCTCCGTGCCCAGCGGTGGCTCGCTCGCCGTCCGAGATGTCGAGGTCGCCGTGCTGCCGGACATCACGCTCGTCCCCGAATTCGCCGCCGCGGCGGAGCGCATCCTATCCGAGTCGAAGATGTGACGGACGCACCGACGAGCGGAGGGTCGGGCGGCGACCGGGGGGCGGCGCACGACCTCGCGACCAGCGGGCAGCTGTCGTCCATGTACACGCGGACGCAGGAGCTGCCGTCGCACCTCCGCGAATGGCAGTTGCCGCCCGGATGGGCGTGGGGATCGGAGGGTCTCCACACGCAGCATCGCCACTATCAGGAAGTCGTCGACGCGCTCGGCCGGTCGCTTTCACTCGTGACCGCGCCGAACGCCGCGCACGCGGGGTGGCTGGAATCAGAGGCGCGCCATCTCGCGCACCGAAACCACCCCGCCGTGCCGACGACCTACCACTACTGGTCCACGTACACAGTGAACCGGCGCGGCCCCGGCTACCTGCGACGGTGGATCGCCGGTGAAACGATCGCGGCGCGCATGGCGCGCATGGGACCCGACGACGTCCCCGGCGCGCTGCGCGTGCTGCGCGAGATCGGCTCGGGACTCAGCTATCTCCACGACCTCGGCACGGCACACGGATGCATGTCACCGGAGACTGTCTTCACGTCGCCGATGGGACGCCTGTGGATGATGGGCTGGCAGTGGGCGATGCCCGGCTCGGAGATCCCGTCCGGCGTCAGTCCCGACCTCCGCTTCATGCCGGTGCCCGAGGAGTGGAGCGACGGCCGCTGGTGTCCGACGCCGGCGAGCGACCAATGGCAGCTCGCCGCCACCTGTTTTGCGGCCCTCACCGGCGAGAATCCGCCGTCCAGCGGAGTGCCGCCGATCCAGCTCATGCGACCCGACTGTCCGCGCGCGCTCGCCGGCATCATCGATCGCGCGTTGAATTCGGATCCCGAGAAGCGTTTTCCGTCCATCGCGGCGTTGCTGCGATCGATCGACCGGTTGATCGGTGGACGCACCATGGTCGCGCTCGCAGGCGAGGAGCCGGAGACGTCGCGCGCCAACGAATCCCCCGAAGCGCGACTGCGCTGGGCGCTCGCCGACGACTACGAGGTGCTCGCCGCGCTGGGCTCCGGCTCGTTCGGATCCGTCTGGCGCGTGCGCGACCTCACGCTCGGTCGCGAAGTCGCGCTCAAGCTGCTGCATCCGCGCGTCGCGCGAGACGAACGCATCGTGGGACGATTCCGACGGGAAGCGAGGCTCGCCGCGCAGCTCGCCCATCCCGCCATCGTCCCGATCTTCGATTGGGACAGCCGCGGCGACGTGGCGTGGTACACGATGGAGCTCGCCGAGGGTGGATCCGTCGCCGATCTCGTCGCGCGCTCCGGACCGCGCACGTTGAACGAGATCGCTCCGCAGGTCGACTTCGTGCTGAACGGTCTCGTCGCCGCGCACGCGATCGGCATCGTGCACCGCGACCTCAAGCCGGAGAACGTCCTCATCGATCGCTACGGCCGCTGGCGTCTCGCCGATTTCGGCATCGCCAACGCGACGGGCGAGGAGATCGCCGGCGCGTCGGGCACGCCCGCCTTCGCGCCGCCCGAGCAACTGCTCGGCGAGGAGCAGGACGCCGCCGCCGACTGCTTCTCGCTCGCCGCGATCGTGGCCTACTCGCTCACCGGAGCGCCGCCGTTCGGTGAGCGCGACAGCGCGGCGATCCTGGCGCGCGAGTTGCGCGGCGACGTAGACCTGTCGTCGCACCCGACCGAAATCGCCGAGTGGCTCAAGCGCGGCCTCGCCGCATCGGTCGAAGAGCGATTCACCGACGCGGTGACGATGCAGGCCGCGTGGCGCGAAGCGGTGAGCGCGGTGCTGGTGCAGGACCGTCCGGTACCGTGGTGGCGACGGTGGTTCGCCGGCGACAGCACCGACGGCGGCAGCGCGTGGACGGGAGACCCGTTCTTGTCGAACTGAACGAAGCCGGTGGAACGATGTCGATAGAAAGCGTCAATCCGGCGACCGGCGAACGGCTCCAGAGCTTCGAGCCGCTGACGTCGTCGGCAATCGAGGAAAAGCTCTCGTGCGCACAGCGCGGCGCGCGCGAGTGGCGGGCGACGCCGATGGACGACCGAACGCGCGTTCTCCGTCGCGCGGGCGATCTGCTCGACGAGCGTCGCGACGCGTACGGCCGGCTGATGACCAGCGAGATGGGTAAGACGTTCGCCTCGGCCAAAGACGAAGCGGCCAAATGCGCGACGAGTCTCCGCCTCTACGCCGACCGCGCGCCGGTTTTTCTGGCGAACGAGCCGGTGGTGGTAGACGGCGAGCGCAGCTACGTCGCCTTCGAGCCGCTCGGCGTCGTGCTCGCGGTGATGCCGTGGAATTTTCCGTTTTGGCAGGTCATCCGGTTCGCGGGACCGGCGCTCGCGGCGGGAAACGTCGGGCTGCTCAAGCACGCGTCGAACGTGCCCCAGTGCGCGCTGGCGCTCGAGCAACTCTTCCTCGACGCCGGCGCTCCGGCCGGAGTCTTTCAAACTCTGCTCATCGAGTCGCCGGCCGTGGCGGCGATCATCGGCGACGACCGGGTCGCCGCGGTGACGCTCACCGGGAGCGAGGCGGCCGGCAGCAGCGTTGGCGCGTCCGCCGGCAAGCACATCAAGAAGACGGTGCTCGAGCTGGGCGGCAGCGATCCGTTCATCGTCATGGAGAGCGCCGACATCGACGCCGCGGTACGAACCGCCGTCTCCGCGCGCACGATCAACAACGGGCAATCGTGCATCGCGGCGAAGCGCTTCATCGTCGCGCAGCGCATCGTCGAGGACTTCACGGGGCGCTTCGTCGAGCGCGTGCGCGCGCTCGTCGTCGGAGACCCGATGGATGAGCGCACGAACATCGGACCGTTGGCGACGGCGAAGATCCGCGACGATCTCCACGCGCAGGTCACGCGATCCGCGAGCGCCGGCGCCAGCCTGCTCGTGGGCGGCACGCCGCGCGCCGGCGAAGGGTTCTACTACGAGCCGACCGTCGTTCGCGACGACACGCGGCAGAGCGCGGCGTCGTGCGAAGAGACGTTTGGTCCGGTGGCGGTGATCATCAGCGTTCGGGACACGAGCGACGCGATCGCCGTCGCCAACGACACGCGCTTCGGCCTCGGCGCCGCCGCGTGGACGCGCGACGAAAAGGAGATCGAGCGGTTCGCCCGCGAGCTGGACGCGGGCAGTGTCTTCATCAACGGGATGGTCGCGTCCGACGCGCGATTCCCGTTCGGCGGCGTCAAGAAATCCGGTTACGGCCGCGAGCTGGGCGTCTTTGGCATGCGAGAATTCGTAAACGTGAAAACGGTTCGGATTCGCGACGGCGGGGCACCGGCGGCTGCCGCCAAGGGCGCTACCGAGTAGCTCGGCTCGACGACGCGTCGGCCGCGCGGAGGGCGATCGTCACCGTGGCGCCGCGACGGCCGTTGGTCGCCCCTTCGACGCTCGGGCTGCGCACCGAGATCGACCCACCCCAACCTTCGACCAGCTGACGGCTGATCGCCAATCCCAGCCCGCTGCCACTCGTGCGCGTCGAGAAGTGCGGCTCGAAGATGCGCGGCAGGACGTCGGCCGAGATGCCGTGGCCGTCGTCGCTCACCGTGATCGTGGCGTGGTCGTGGTCGCCACCGCCGTTCGCGTTGTCCACGCGTACGAGGACGCGCAGCGCGCCGGCGAGCCGCGCGTTTTCGAGAACGTTCAACAGGACTTCCTTGAGCTCGTCGACGCGCGCCATCGCCGTGACGGGGGACTCGTCTCCCTCTTCCACCCAATCGACGTCGGCGGCCGCGTCGCTGCCGCCCATTCGCTCGAGCGACACCACCTCGCGCACGATCGCCGCGATGTCGACGGCGTCGGGACGCGCGCGCTCGTCGGGCGCGGCGCCGTAGCGGCTGAACGCGCGCGCGATCTCGTCGAGCCGGTCGATCTCGGTGAGAATCTGATTCACGTTGTGGTCGAGCACGCGGTCGAAGTCCACCCGCGCGTCGGCGCGGGCACGCCGCAGATGCTGGACGCCGAGCCGGATGGGCGTGAGCGGATTCTTGATCTCGTGCGCGACCTGCCGCGCCATCTCGCCCCACGCCAGCACGCGCTGGGCGCGCGCGATCTCGCTCACGTCGTCCACGGTGACGACCGCGCCGCCGCCGCCGCGCCCGAGCCGCGTGAGCGTGCCGCGCAGTTGTCGCTGGTCCACGCTGATCTCGAAATCGTGCTCGTCGACGTCGCCGCCCAGGAATTCATCCACGCGGTGCGCGAGGTCGGCCGGCGCGATCTCGTCGAGGCGAAGGCCGGACTTGAGCGCGATGCCCAGCAGTTGTTCCGCGCGCGGATTGGCCAGCGTGATGCGCCGCTCGGCATCGACCGCGACGACGCCGCTGGCGACGTTTCGGAGCACGGCCGCTGTCCGTCGCTGCGCTTCCTCGAGCGCCGAGCGGCTCGCGTTCAGATCCGACGTCATGCGCCGGAATGCGGCGAACACGGGAAAGAATTCGACGGTCGGGTCGGGGTCGAGCGGCGGCGTGCGACTGCCGCCGGCGATGGCCAGCGCCGCCTCGCGAAGCTCGCCGATCGGTTTGGCGAGCTGACGCGCCGCGGCGCCGCTGAGCCAGAACGCCGCCAGCCCGCCGAGCGCGGTGGCGAACAGCACGAGCACGCCGAGGTCGCGCCGTCGTCGTCCGAGCGGGGCGTCGGTCGCGCGTGCGGGAGCGGCGATCACCGCCGCCGGCGCCGGGATTTCCGTGAGCGAGCGATAGCCGAACAGCGTCGGCGCGTCGCCGATCGACGTGAGCTCGGTGGCCGACTCCTCGCCGTGCACGGCGAGGGTGAGCTCGAGGTCGGGCGCCAGCAGGCGGCCCGTCGGCGCGAGATCGTCGTAGAGCCGATCGCTCGTCTGTCGCAATTCCCCGCCGCGATAGACGAAAAGCGGCGTCTCCAGCCGCTCGCTCTCGTCGGCGAGATGCGCCAGCGCCGGAGCCGGCGGCTCGATGGACCGCAGCGTTTCTCCGACCAGCACCGCCCGCGACTCGAGCGCGTCGGCCGCCAACTGGCCGTATGACCAGATCGCGAATGCCAATCCTGGAATGACGAAAAATGCAAACAAGGCGAGCGAGAGCCGCGCCCGATAGCTGCGCCCCAGCGTACGGCGGCGCGCGCGAAGCCAGCGCCCCGCCCCGCCGTCGGCGATGACCGCGGCCAGCCACACGATGCCCACGACGACCAAATCGAGCAGCACGATGAGGGCGCCTCGCTCGACCAGCGCATCGAGCGGCCGGAGCTCGACGTCCACGTGCGCGGGCGTGGCGCCCCGCCCGGTCGCGACGATGCGGTCGCCGTGGAGCTCCGTGCCTTCGCGTCGCCACTTGGTCGGCCCCTTGGTGGTGTCGGCGCGCGGCAGCAGCGGTCCGCGCAGCCGTACGGCGTACGGCGGCTCGACGTCGCGATCCTCGGAAAGCCCGATGAGCTGCGCGAACGGGTTCAACTGGAACAGCCGGCTCGGCGGAGCGAGCACGACGCCCGTCGCGCCTCCCGCGGTGGACGGCGCGCCCATCACCAGCTCGACCGCCGTGTCGGTAGCGACCGGTTGGATGATCACGTTGCCCGTCCTTCGCGCCTGCGCGACGACGCGCGCCACGTCGCCGACGGGATTTGGAATGTCGGCCGTCGCGAACATCGCGACCGCGCCGGTGTCGGTCGGCCACGCGGAGAGAATGATCGGATTGCCGGCGGCCGCGACGTCCGAGGTGACGTAGTTCTGGAGCAGCGACTCGCGCGACGGCGTCGCCTCGGTCGAGAGACTCAGTCCAAAGCGCTGGAGCAGCGTCGCGGCGACGGAGTCGACCTGTCCGAGACTCGTGAGATCGTGCTCCGCCGATTCGACGCGGCCGCGCGCCGTGCGTCCCCAGACGAGCGTCGTCGCGCCGAGCGCGGCGACGGTCGACACGCTCAGCACGACGCGCCGCGAGCGCCGGCTCAACGCCAGCATCCCGATGGCGACGATCCACAAAATGGAATACCACCACGGCCAGCGGCCCGGCGCCTGCCACACGACCGGCGCGAGAACGGCCGCCGCCGTTGCGATCAGCGGCGCCAGCCAGGGCGGCGCACCGCGCCTCGGTCCGAGCACGATCGCTCCCGCCGCCGCGCCGGACAGCAGCACCGAGACCGCGGCCAGAAAGAGCGGCACTTCCCAGATGAGCCAGAGCGAGGCGTCCACGCCGCGTAGCGGCGTTTGAACGCCGCGCGACAGATCGCGCAACAGGAAGGGTCCGAGCAGCGCCACGGCGAGCGTCGTGACCACGGCGGCCCAGCGCGACGTGCGGCGGCGCCCGCGGCGAAACACCGCCAGCACGCCGAGCAAGACGACCGCGCTGGTCATCGCCAGCGCGGCCGCGTTGCCGGTGAGCGGACCGCCGCGCGACATGAAGTAGACAGCCGGATCGAACAGCCGCCCAAGGTTCGAGTACTGGTTGAGCGGAACGAGCGCGATGCATGCGAGCCCCACCGCGAGCGCCGCGGCGCGCCGCGACGTGGTTCGCGTCGCGCGCCACACGCCGATCACGAAACACACGAGCGCGACGAGGAGCGCGACGCCGGCACGCGCGCGCGCCACGTCGGCGATCTGCTGCGTGACTTCGCCTTCGGTGAGCGGCACCGCGCTGACGTCGAAGAGCGGAGTACCGTTGGCCGGATAGCGCAGCACGTCGGGTCCCGTTGCGCTGTCACTCGGCGGAAGGAATTTGAATTCCTTGAGACCGGAGCGATCGGCGATCGGCTGCGCGAGCGTCGGCACGAACCGGTCGGCCGGCGGCGCCGCATCGAGCTGCACGGCGACGATCGCGCGGTCGTTGCCACGCCGCTGCGCGAGCTGGAGCGTGAGGTAGAAGGGCGTAGGGACGATCGTCATGCCGTCGTGGATCTGGTCGATCGGCGCGCGGAAGTCGCCGGCCCACGCGAACGCGCTGTCGCCGCGAAACACGACGACGCCGCCGTCATCGAGACCGCGGGCAATCTCGGCGATGTCGCGGAACGCGCGGGTGCGGTCGGACGACACGTCGAGCGCGGCGCGGGCGCGTCGCTCGGCGTTTTGCGTCGCGTCGTCGAGGTGCCGGCGAAGCGCGCCCAGCCCCCGCGCCGACGCGTCGGCGCGCGACGCATCCCAATCGCGCGTGATCGTGTGCAGCTCGCGCTGCGCCGCGATCGCGACGATGCCGACGACGACCAGCGCCAGCGAGCACGCGAGCACCCACAGCCGCGAACTTCCCCGCACCGCGAGCGACGTCGCGACCGTGGCGACGGTGGCGATGAGCAGCAGGATCAGATACTCTACGCTCGGTGCGTGGAGCCATTGGCTCGCGGCAAGCAGCGACAATCCGGCGGCCGCCGCCCACCACGTCCATCGCGCCGAGGGTCGGCGCTCAGCCATCTCGGCGACCTCGACTGCTTGCCTGGACCACGGACCTGAACGACCGGACGAAATGAGTCAGTTGCCCGCCGTCGACGGTGTGACGTCGCCTCGCCGCCTCAAGCTCATGCACCCGAGCGACGTCGCCGAGGCGATCCAGCTCGATCCGCGGCTGATCGTCCCCGTCGGCACCTGCGAGCAGCACGGACCGCACATGCCGCTGGGCGCCGATTCGATCATCGTCGAGCGTCTCGCGGACGACCTGTCGATCGAGTCCGGCGTGCTCGTGGCGCCGACGGTCGAATACGGCGTGAACGTCATCACCGAGCGCGGATACGCCGGCAACGCGTCGCTCAGGAAGAAGACGCTTCACCGCGTTCTCAACGACCTCATCGACACCTGGGAATCGACCGGGATTCGCGAGTTCATTCTGCTCACCTCGCATGAGCACGATCCGCATCTGGAGGCGCTCTCGACGGTAATCACTTCCGGGGCGCGCGTGCGAGTCGTCGACGTGTTGAGCGTGGATTTCAGCGACCTGTTGGAGGGGCAGGATGAGCCGATGCACGGCGACGAGGTCGACACGTCCCTTCTGCTGTATGTCGCCCCGGAGCTCGTCGACCAGAGCCGCGCGCAGGATTATATGATGTCCGAGAACGAGGTGCGACGTTACAGACGCGGTTGGCTGCGCGTCCCGCGAGCGAGTCCGGGGTCGATCGGTCGCCCGTCGCTGGCGTCCGCGGAGAAGGGTCGAGCGATCTACCAAAGGATTTATACCCGGATTCGCGACCGGATATTCGTGGCGCCGAAGGTCGAGGCGTGAACCAGACGATCTCAGCCGGGTAGGTAACCTCGATGACACACGTCCGTTCCATCGCGATTGCGACGTGTCTGACCGCGCTCGTCGTGGCCGCGGGCGCCGGCCGGTTGGCATACGGCGCCGGCGCCACCGCCGCGACCACCCAAGGCATCGTGGTCGACGACGGGGCGTTCCGGATCTCGCGCCCCGGCGACACCGCGCCCGAGATCGAGAGCTTCCGGATCCAACGGGGAGACAACGGGCAGCTCGTGGCGACCAGCCAATTGCGGGCGGGCAGCCACCGGATCAGCTCCCGGCTCATCGCCGACACGATGGGCACGCCGATCTCATACCAGCTCGAGGTCTACGACAACGGCACGAAGACCTCGGTGGTTCATGCCGACGCCGGGTCGGGGCGCCTGTCGACAGCCGTGTCGAACCAGCGAGGCGACGAATCACAGCGCGACTACCCCATGGGGCGCGAGCACTCGGTGATTCTCGACGACGACTTGGTGCACCAGATGTATTTTTTAAGGCTGGCCAGCCGAACGGGGTTGGTTCGCGTAATCAGTCCACATGCGGCCAGCGCGGCCACATTTGTGATCGCTGCCCACGGGTTGGAGCCGATTGACGTCGGCGGCCAGTCGGTGACGGCGACGCACTTCTCGCTGACCAACGGTGCGGACCGACGCGACGTCTGGCTCGACGCAGAGGGCCGAGTCCTGCGGGTGGAAACGTCCGCCGGGCTCAAGGCCGTTCGCGACGAGCTGCCGTTCAAGCGTTGAAGCAGGGCCGTCCGGGGGCGGCGCACCAACCACCGGCCCGTCGAGCGGGTCAAAGGTCAAGGAAAGGCGTCTCGACGGAGAACCAGCTCCTTTCGGGGCGAAACGGGCTGAAACTCGTTTCGTCGGACGTCCGTACTCCCCCCAGAACCCACCAAACAGGATTGCCGACAATGCGTTCGTTGCGGTTCGTCGCGGCACTGGCGATCTCCGCGCAGTCGATGATTGCGCAGCAGCCGATCAACAAGTCCCTCACGCTCGACGACGCGATCACTACCGCGCGCCGAAATAATCCGAACTATCTGATAGTCGCGAACAACGTCCGTTCGCAGACGGCGACGCTCCGAGAGACCTATTCGGCGCTGCTCCCGAACGTCTCGTCGAGGCTAAGCGTCGGCTATCAACAGGCAGGAACCCAGTTCGTTTCCGGGGTCGCGCTCGGCGCGAATGGGGACACCTACCAATCGAGCTACAGCCTCGGCGTCGGATATGGTATCAGCGGTGCCGCGTTGTTCGCGCCGCGCCAGGCGCGGGCAAATCGCGACGCGGCCGAGGCGGACGTTACCAGTCAAGCCGAGGCCACGCGCGCGCAGGTCACCAATCAGTACATCGCGGCGCTCAAATCGCAGGCTCAGGCGAACCTCGCCGATTCGCTCGTAGCCTCAGCCACAGGCCAACTGGACCTTGCGCAGGCCAAAATGGAAGTCGGCGCGGCAACGATCGTCGACATCCGCACGGCGGAGGTCGCAGTGGGCCAGGCCCAGGTCAACCAGGTGACGACGCACAACCAGGCCGTCATCGACAAGATCCGACTCTTCCAGTACATGGGCGTTCCTGCCGACACCAGCGTGCAGCTTACGACGAAGTTCGCCATCTCAGAACCGCCGTTTACGCTCGATTCGGTGCTCTCGCTCGCGAAGCGATTGAATCCCGACGTTGCGGCCGATGAGTCTCGGCGCTTCGCCGCGCAGATGGGCGTGCGGTCGGCGCAGATGAGCTACTTCCCAAGCCTCTCGCTCAGCACGGGATGGGGCGGGAACGCATTTTCGTACGCCGATCCGAATTACCTGGTTGGCCTAGCGTCCGGACAAGCGGCGTCGAGCTTTGCGTCCTGCATGACCCTCGACTCGATCCGCACGCGGTCAGGACTGGGCGGGGTTACGTGCCAATCGGGCACCCTTACCCCGCAACAAATCGCGAATGTGCGAGCCGGCAACAACGCGTTCCCGTTCAACTTTACAAAAAACCCGCTCGGCGTCAGCGCCGCGTTGTCACTTCCGATCTTCAACAACTACCAGCGCGAAGCGCAGGTCGAGCAAGCTCGGGTCCAGCGCGACAACGCGGACTACACGCTCAAGGCGCGCAATCTCCAGCTCACGACCGACGTGACGAACGCGTATCTCACCCTGATCGCGGCGGCCAAGACGGTGCATCTGCAGGAGCAGACCGCCGAGAAGGCTTCGGAGGATCTCGCGGCCGTCACGGAGAAGTACAAGGTTGGCGCGGCGACCTATCTCGACGTCATCACCGCGCGCGGGCTCTACGAAACGGCCGAGATCGGCCGGGTCAATTCGATCTACGACTATCACACGGCGTTCGCCAATCTCGAGAGTGCAGTTGGGCGCCCACTCCGCTGAGGACTGCTGACCATCATGGGTAAGAAATCGAAGCTGGCGATTGGAATCCTTGCTCTGGGGGGCCTGGGATTCGTCGTCGGGCTGAGTGCCTTCAAAAAGAGCAACAAGGCCGTCGAGGTCCGCATCGAGGCCGTCCAACGCCGCGATCTGATCGCGTCGGTGACGGCGAGCGGACAAGTGCGGCCCCAGACGAAGGTCGACGTTGCCTCCGACGTCAGCGGCAAGATCACCAAGCTCGCCGTGAAAGAAGGCCAGATGGTGAAACAGGGCGACCTCCTGCTGCAGATCGATCCGACGCAGGCGCAGGCGGCCGTCCAGCACGCCGAGGCGGCGCTGGCCACGAGCCGCGCTCAGTTGACCCAGGCGCAGGCGAACCTGGACGGAGCCCAGAAGAGCTTCAACCGTTCGGCGGCGATCAAGAAGGCGAATCCGCTGCTCATTTCCGACGAGCAGATCGAGCAGCTCAAGACCGCGGTGGACGTGAACGCGGCGCTCGTCGACGCAGCCAAACACGACGTCGACCAGTCGGTCGCGTCGGTAAACGACGCCCAGAGCTCGCTCGACAAGACGACGATCTTCGCGCCGATGTCCGGGCGGATCACCCGTCTCGACGTCGAGCAGGGCGAGACCGCGGTCCCGGGCACGTTCAACAAGGACGCGGCAACGCTGCTCACGATCAGCGACATGACGGTGCTCGAGACGCGCGTGAAGGTCGACGAGACCGACGTGGCGCGTATTTCGGTCGGCGATTCCGCGCAGGTTCAGCTCGACGCGTTCCCCGACACGACGTTCGTCGGCCGCGTCACGCGAATCGCGAACAGCTCGGTGAACGGCTCGACCACGGCGGCGGCAACGGCGACGACCGATCAGGCGGTAGACTACGAAGTCACCATCCAGCTCCTGAACGCACCCAAGGACACGCGGCCGGACTTCTCGGCCACGGCCAAGGTGATCACCGACAAGAAGCTCAACGTCCTGTCGGTGCCGATCATCGCCCTGACGGTGCGCGAGAACCAGGCGATTCAGCTGGGCGACACGGCGGTCGGGTTGGGTAAAGCCAAGCCGGCCAAAGAGGTGGGCAAGAAGGACGTGGAGGGGGTTTTCGTGGTCGGAACGGACAACAAAGTGACCTTCCGGGCCGTAAAAGTGGGTATAGCCGGCGAGAAGGACTTTGAGATCGTCGACGGTGTCAAAGAGGGTGAGCGGATCGTCGCCGGTACGTACCAGGCGATTCGCGACCTCAAGGACGGCGCCGTCGTGCGAGAGACCAAGCCGGACCCAAAGAAAGCCGCCACCCCAGGGACCAAGTCGTGAACCCACCAACCGTAGAAGCACCGCTCAGCGAAACGGCCGAGCGGCAGGCGATCGTCGGAAAGCCCGGCGCCGCGCCCGACTCGAAATGGATCATCGTGACGCGCGGCGTGAAGCGCGAATACGACATGGGCGGTGAAATCGTGCGCGCGCTGCGCGGCATCGATCTCGCCATCGGCCGCAACGAGTACGTTGCCATCATGGGACCGTCGGGCTCCGGTAAGTCGACGCTCATGAACGTCATCGGCTGCCTCGATACGCCGAACGCCGGCGAGTACTGGCTCAACGGCCAGATGGTGTCGAAGATGAGCGACGACGCGTTGGCCCGCGTGCGCAACAAGGAGATCGGGTTCGTCTTCCAGACGTTCAACCTGCTCCCGCGCGCGACGGCCCTGCACAACGTCGAGCTGCCGCTCGTGTACGCCGGCGTGAAGGCAGACGAGCGTCGCCGCCGCGCGATCGAGGCGCTGGGCAAGGTGCAGTTGCAGGACCGCATGGACCACCGGCCGAACGAGCTCTCGGGCGGTCAGCGACAGCGCGTCGCCATCGCGCGAGCGCTGGTCAACGAGCCGTCCATGCTCCTCGCCGACGAGCCGACCGGTAACCTCGACTCGCAGACGTCGGAAGAGATCATGAGAGTGTTCGAGTCGCTTGCCGAAGCCGGACAAACGGTCGTCATGGTGACGCACGAGCCGGACATCGCGGCGCACGCGCGACGCGTCGTCGTGTTGCGCGACGGTCTCATTTCGACCGACGAGCGGCGCGAGCAGTTCGCCGCCCGGCTAGGCACCAACACGTAACTTCGACGAGGGTTCCCTCGTAACAACGGGAGACGTCCGAGGGCACTCCGCCCGACTCGCGTCTCCCGCTCGCATTTCAGGACATGTCCTTTTTCCAAGCCGTCCGCCTCGCGTGGGAAACGATCCGCGTGCAGAAGCTCAAGAGCTTCTTCACGGTGATCGGCGTGACTATCGGCGTGACGTTCCTGATCGCCGTCGTCTCGATCGTTGGCGGGATGGGTCGGTACATGAAGGACGACCTCATCGGCAAACTGATCGCCATCAATTCGTTCAATCTGCGCAAGCAGCCGGACATTCAGCTGGGCGACGTAACGCAGGACGAACGCCGCGAGTGGCGGCGGCGGCCGCAGATTCTCGACTCCGATGTGCCGGCGGTGGCCGCGGCGTTGGCGCCGGACGTGCTTTGGGCAGTGGAAAGCGGAACCAACCTGAACGTCGAGTCGGCCTACGGGTCGCCGCGCAACACTCAGTGTTCGACGGTCACGCCGGACTGGTTCTCGATCAAGAAGATGGGCGTGTCGCAAGGGCGCCCGATCGCGACCCAGGAATACCAGCTGGGATCGCCGGTCGTGATCATCGGGCAGGACGTCGCCGACCATTTCTTCCCAAACCTGAACCCGATCGGCCGCGCCGTTCGGATCCAGGGCATTCCCTACACCGTCGTCGGGGTCGCCGAGAAACAGGGCAGTGTGTTCGGAATGTCGCTCGACAAGTTCCTGATCGCGCCTGAACGCGCTGCGCTCAATCGGTGGGTGAATCCGCACGGCGTGATCGACGAGATGATCATCCAGGGCCCGAGCGAGGAAGGGATGCGCGAAGCGATGGAGGCCGCGCGCGCCGTCATGCGGGCGCGCCACCACCTCCATCCGTCGCAGAAGGACAACTTCGCGCTGGAGACGTCGGACTCGGCGCTCGAATTTTGGAACAAGCTGCAGAGCTACCTGATCATCGCCGGCATCGCGTTGCCGACCGTGGGCCTCGTGGTCGGCGCGATCGTGATCATGAACATCATGCTCGTGGCGGTCGCCGAGCGCACGCGTGAGATCGGCATTCGGAAATCGCTGGGCGCGCGCCGGCGTGACATCCTCAACCAGTTTCTCGTCGAGTCGGCCACGCTCTCCACCATCGGCGCCGCGCTCGGCGTGGCGCTCGGCATTGGGTTCGCCAAGGCGCTCGCGGCGATCTCGCCGCTGCCGGCAGCCGTCGAAGTCTGGTCGATCTTCGTCGGTGTTGGCGTCGGCGCCGGTGTGGGCCTCTTGGCCGGCGTCTATCCGGCGAGCCGCGCGGCGATGCTCGATCCGATCGCCGCCATGCGGCAGGAAACCTGATGTCGACTCTGGGCGTGCGGGTCCTCAGCCTGTTCGAGGGAGTCGGCATCGCACTCGACTCGCTCAGGTCGAACCGTGTCCGTGCCGCGCTGACGATTCTCGGCGTGGCGGTGGGCGTGTTCGTCGTCGTTGTGATTTCGGCGGCCATCCACGGGATCAACGAGAGCGTCGCGCGCGACTTCGAGAAGGCGGGGCCCAAGACGTTCTTCCTGTCGCGCTACCCGATCTCGTTCGAGGCGTGCGACGGGACCAGCGACACGTGCAAATGGCTCCACAATCCGCACTTCAATCCCACCGACGCGCGCATGCTCAACACGCTGCCCAGCGTGCTCGCCGCCGAGGCGCAGCTGGGGTTGAGCAAGGAAGTGCGGTACAACGACCACGTGTTGAGCAGCACGCAGGTCATCGGAGCAACGGCCAACTGGACCGTCGTCGACCATGCCGGCGACCTGTATCCGGGTCGCAGCTTCACGGAGGCTGAGGAAGAGAACGGCGCGCGCGTCGTGATCGTGAACGACGAGATGGCGACGCGGCTGTTCGGCGAATCCGACGCGCTCGACAAGGTCGTCACGATTGGCGGATCGCCGTTCACAGTGATCGGCGTCTATCACTACGAGGCGAGCTTTCTCACGGGCGGCAACCGTCCGCGGGCGATCGTGCCCTTCGAGACGGCGTACCGCACGCTGCACGGCGGGATCGGCAACATGGGGATCGCCATCGTGCCGCGCGACGAGGTGACGCGCGACGAGGCCGAGGACGATGTCATCGCGGCGATGCGCGCCCGCCGCAGCCTGCGCCCCGGCGTGGACAACAATTTCGCCATCATCACGCAAGACCAGTTGCTGGACACGTACAACAAGATCTTCGGGATGTTCTTCCTCGTCATGATCGTGCTGTCCGCCATCGGGTTGATGGTCGGCGGCGTTGGCGTCGTGGCGATCATGATGATCTCGGTCACCGAACGCACGCGAGAGATCGGGGTGCGGAAAGCGCTGGGCGCGACTCGCATGACGATTCTCTGGCAGTTCCTCGTCGAGGCCGTCACGCTCACGGCCATCGGCGCGGTCATCGGCCTCGTGTTCGGCGGCATCGCGTCGGTGATCATCCGCAGCGCCACGCCGATCAAGGCGTCGGTGCCGCCGCTGGCCATCGTCGCGGCGTTGGGTGCGAGCGCGGTCACCGGCGTGCTGTTCGGGATGCTCCCGGCAATGCGCGCGTCGAAGCTCGACCCGGTCGAAGCGCTCCGCTACGAGTGAGCGAGGGGGCGGGAAAGGCGCAGTAGATTTCCCGCCATGCCTCCCGCCCCATCTTCCGACGAGCACGTCGATCTGCTCGCGATCGCCGCGCACCGCGACGATTGCGAGCTGACCTGCGGCGGCACGCTGGCCCGCGCAGTGCGACAGGGACGCCGCGTGGGCATTCTCGATCTCACGCAGGGCGAGATGGGCACGCGCGGTTCGGCCGAGGTGCGCGCCGACGAGGCGATGCGCGCGGCGAAGGTACTGGGCGTGACCGTGCGCGAGAATCTCGGCCTCCCCGATGCCGGGATCCTCAACGATCCGCCGACGCGCGAGAAGCTCGCGCGCGCCATTCGCCGGCTCCGTCCGCGCGTCGTGATCGCGCCGGCGATGGACGGCCGGCATCCGGATCACCACGTGTCGGCGCAGCTCGTGCGCGACGCGTGCTTCATTGCCGGTTTGGCCAAGGTCGCGCCCGACGTGCCCAAGCACCGGCCGCTCAAGATCCTCCACTGCCTCGCGTACCGGCAGGACTTCATTCGGCCGTCGTTCGTCGTCGACGTGTCCGACGTGTTCGAGCTGAAGATGGAGGCGATTCGCTGCTACAAGTCGCAGTTCGAGGGCGAGACGCAGGCCGGCGAGGTGTATCCGAGCGGCGAGCCGTTGGAGGACGTGGTCCGCCACTACGGCGCCTATTACGGAACGCTCATCCGGCGGCGCTACGGCGAGCCGTACTACACGACCGAGATCGTGGCGGTGGACGACGTGGTCTCGCTCGAGGTGTCGACCTTTTGAGCGAGGTCAACTACCAGTCGTATCTCTCGCTCGGTGAGCTGCTGTCGCTGCAGCACCCGCGTTCGTCGCCCGAACATCCCGACGAGATGTTGTTCATCGTCGTGCACCAGGCGAGCGAGCTGTGGTTCAAAGCGATCCTGCACGACCTCGACGGCCTGATCGACTCGCTCACCAAACGCGACGCCGGACAAACGCTGTGGCACGTCCAGCGACTCAACGTGCTCGTGCGAATCGTCTCGGCGCAGCTGTCGTCGCTCGAGACGCTCCCGCCGCAGCACTTCGCGCAGTTCCGCGAGTTTCTCGGCACGTCGAGCGGCGCGCAGAGCGTCCAGTTTCGCGCCATCGAAGCGGCGTCGGGGCTCCGCGACCCGCACTTCATGCACGCGCTCGAAGAGCACGGCCCGATTCCCGATCTCGTGCGTCGCGCGCTCGAGCGACGCACGCTCCAGGATCTCTTTCTCGAGCTGGTCGAGGCCAACGGCACCACGATCGAGAACCTTTACCTGGGCCCCGGTCCGTCGATGCTGTTCTTCGTGGCCGAGGCGTTGCTGGAATACGAGCAGCAGTTCGCACAGTGGCGGTTCAAGCACGTCCAGCTCGTCGAGCGCGTGCTTGGCCCGCAGACCGGCGGAACCGGCGGCACCCTCGGTTCGCGGTACCTGATGCGAACGATCGACCAACGCTTTTTTCCACGCCTCTGGGAGGTCCGCGCACGGTTCTTTGGCGGGACCTGAATCGAGACGTATATTGTTGCCATGGCAGAACCTATCTATCTCGACCACGCTGCCACGACCCCGGTCCGCGCCGAGGTGCTCGAGGCCATGCTGCCGTTCTTCGGGGCGCGGTTCGGGAACCCGTCCAGCGTGCACCGCTGGGGTCGCGACGCCCGCACCGCGCTCGACGAGGCTCGGGAGCGGGTCGCTCATTGTCTTGGCGCCCAGCCCGATGAGATCTGCTTCACGTCAGGCGGCACCGAGGCCGACAATTTCGCCATTCTGGGCACCTGGCGCGCGCTGCACAGCGAGCGTCGAAACACGGTCGTAACCTCACCCATCGAGCACAAGGCGGTGATCGGCGCCGCACATCAAGCCGCGCACGAAGGGGCCGAGGAGCGACAGTGCGCCATGCTGCCGGTCGGCGTCGTCGACACGGCATCGTTCACGGCGATGGTCCGCGACGACACCACGATCGCCAGCGTGATGTGGGTGAACAACGAGATCGGCACCATCCAGCCCGTCGCCGAGTTGGCCGCTCACGCCAAGAGCGTCGGCGCGATCTTCCACACCGACGCCGTGCAGGCGTTCGGCAAGATCGCCATCGACGCGTCGGCGATTCCGTTCGACTTGGCGTCCGTCTCAGGTCATAAAATCGGGGCACCGAAGGGCATCGGCGCGATGTTCATTCGCCGCGGCATCGGCATCGAGCCGCTGTTGCACGGCGGCACGCAGGATCGTGGACGCCGCGCCGGCACCGAGAACATCGCGTCGATCATCGGCTTTGCGCGCGCCGCCGAGCTGGCGGTCGCCGAGCGCGAAGAGGAGTGGCGCCGTCTCGAGTGTCTGCGCGACAAGCTTGAGCAGGCGATCCTCGCCCGCATTCCAGAGGCGGTCATCCACGGACGCGGTGCACCGCAGCGCGCGCCGCACATCGTGAACGTCTCCGTACCGGGCACCGACAGCGAGTCGATGCTCATGGCGCTCGACCTGCGCGGCATCGCCTGTTCGGCTGGGTCGGCGTGTCAGAGCGGGAGCGTGAATGCGTCGCACGTGCTCGAGGCGATCGGCGTTCGCCCGGAGCTCGGGAACGCGGCGGTTCGGATGAGCCTCGGTTCGCTCACCACCGACGCGCAGATCGATCGCGTGGCCGAGGTCTACCCCGCTCTCGTCACTAAGGCGCGCGGCATGTCCGCGGCCGCCGCCGACTGACGCCGATGGCCGCCGTCCGCAGTTCCGGTCCACCGGTCAACCGGTCCACCGGTCAACCCGACCGCGTCCTCGTCGCCATGTCCGGCGGCGTCGACTCGTCGGTCGCCGCTGCGCTCCTCGTCGAGCAGGGCTACGACGTCGTCGGCGCGACGATGAAGCTCTTCTGCCACGACGGCGATCTTCCCGATCGCCCGTGCTGCTCGCTCGACTCGGTGAACGACGCGCGGCGCGTGTGCCACGCGCTCGGCGTTCCGCACTACGTGCTGAACCTCGAGAGCGCGTTCGGCCGCGACGTCGTCGACGACTTCGTCGACGAATACTCGCGCGGGCGCACGCCGATTCCCTGCGTCCGCTGCAACACGTTCACGAAGTTCCGCGATCTGGTGACGAAGGCCGACGCGATCGATGCGCGCTGGATCGCGACAGGACACTATGCGCGCGTGATCGACGGCGTGATGCACCGCGGACTCGATCCGGCGAAGGACCAGTCGTACTTCCTCTGGGGAATCAATCGCGCGGTGCTGTCGCGGATGATTCTCCCCGTCGGATCGCAGACCAAGCCCGAGACGCGCGCCGTCGCGCATCGTCTGGGACTCGAGGTCGTCGCCGAAAAGACGGAGAGCCAGGACATCTGCTTCGTTCCCGACGGCGATCACACGAAGATCATCCGCAGCCGCCTCGGCGACGACGCGCCGGCGTTGTCGCGTGGGCCATTCGTGCTCTCAAATGGCGAAGTCGCCGGCATGCACGAGGGCTTCGCGCGTTTCACGATCGGCCAGCGCCGCGGACTGCCCGGCGGATTTCGCGAGCCGATGTTCGTCGTCGAGATTCGCCCCAACGATCGCGCCGTCGTGATCGGCCCGCGCGAGGAGCTCCTTGGCCGCGGCGTAATCGCGCGCTCGATGAACTGGCTCGTCGATGCGCCGGACGTGGGTGCGCGCGTTCAGATTCAAGTGCGCCATCGCGCCACGCCGGCGCACGCCGAGATCGTGCGTCTCGACGCCGGCGAGATCGAGCTCGCGCTCGACGAGCCGGTCTCCGCGATCACGCCAGGACAGTCGCTCGTGCTTTACGACGGCGCGCGCGTCCTCGGCGGCGGGTTCATCGAGCGATCGGCGAAGCGCTCACTCCCAGTCCGCGCCGCCTAGCTAATACTTTAGGCCGCCGGCGTTGGCGAACTCGCGCATCGCCTTCTCCTGCTCTTCGGTGAGCTTCTCCGGTACGCTCACCTGCACTTCGATGATCAGGTCGCCCGTCGTGCCCTCGCGCGTGATGCCCTGACCGCGCACGCGGAATCGCTTTCCCGCCGGCGTGCCGGGCGGAATCTTGATCGCGACTTTCTTTCCGTCGAGCGTCTTCACGCTGATCTTCGAGCCGAGCGTCGCCTGCGCGATGTTGATCGGCACCGGCGCGAGGACGTCGAGTCCTTCACGGCGAAAGAAACGATCGGGTTCGACCTGGAAGGTGATGAGCAGGTCGCCCGCGGGACCGTTGCGCTGACCGCGGCCGCCCTGCCCCTTGAGTCGAATCTTCGTCCCCGTGTCGACGCCCGGCGCGACGGTGATCATGACCTTCTTGCGCGTTCGCACCTCACCGGCGCCGTTGCACGTCGGGCATCGCTCGCTCGGCACGGTGCCTTTGCCGAGGCACATCGGACACGGACGCTGAACGGCGAAACCTCCCTGTCCGAACGAGATCGTTCCGCGGCCCTGGCATTCGGGACACATCTGAATTTTGGCGCCCGGTGCGGCACCCGAGCCGTGACACGTCTGGCACTCCTCGTTCACCTCGAGCTCGATCGGCACCTTGCCGCCGAGCGCGGCGACGCGAAACGGAATGCTGAGCTGTGATTCGATGTCCTGGCCGCGCTCCGGACCGCGCGCCTTCTGCCCGCGTGCAGCTCCGCCGAACATTGAGCTGAACAGATCTCCAATCCCGCCGATGCCGACGTCGTTGAAGTCCTCGAACCTGAACGAGCCGCTGGCGAATGGGTTCTGTGCTCCCGCTCCGCCGGCACCCGGCGGGGGTCCGCCGGGACGCCGCTGGCCGCCGCTCCGGAACGCGTCGAACGCGCCGAGCGACCGCATGGTGTCGTACTGTTTCCGCTTCTCGGCGTCCCCCAGGACCGTATACGCCTCGGAGATTTCCTTGAAGCGGTCGGCGGCCTTGGGGTCGCTGGGGTTTTTATCGGGGTGATGCTTCGCGGCGAGTTTGCGGTACTGCTTTTTGATCTCGTCCTGCGATGCCGACGCCTGAACTCCCAGGACCGAGTAGTAGTCCTTCGTCTGAGCCATGGAATCAGTACGTGCTCAGCCGTTCCACTGCTTCACGACGACGCGTGCCGGCCGCAGGAGCTGCCCGTTGAACAGGTAGCCGACTTGGAACACGCGGGACACGACGTGGTCGTCTTCGGGCGAGAGGGCTGGTTCGGTCACCACGGCCTCGTGGAGCGCCGGGTCGAACGTCTGATCGACGGGGTTGATCTGTTGGAGTCCCGCCGCGCCGAGCGATTTGAGGAATTTCCGCTCGACCATCTCGACGCCCTGGGCAAGGGTCACCGGATCGACTGTGGCGGGATCGACGTGCGCGAAGCGTCCGAGATCGTCGAGCGCGTCGATGAGATGCTTGGTGAGATCGGCCTGGGCGCGGCTCGTCAGCTCCCCACGCTCGCGCGCGGTTCGCTTGCGGTAGTTGTCGTATTCGGCGGCGAGGCGGAGGTACTTGTCGCGCTCAGCCGACAGCTCGCGCTGGACGTCGCCGCCCGCGACGACGGATGGCGCGTCTGTCCCGTCGGAGTCGGCTGCATCGGGTTCGAACGGCTCACCGGAGTCGCCGGAGGATGGCAAATCGGCGATCTCGTCTGCCGGACTGGCCCCCCGTGCGTCACCGTCAGCTTGCCGGCCGCCACCATCGGAGGGAGACGATCCGGCCTCGGGCTTTTTCGGTTGCTTCATCGTCCTGAATGTTCGCGGTACAGGGTGCGGGGTGCAACGGGCATACCTTGCATCGCTGCCGGAACGGCAGCGGGCGCCCTAGCCCAGCGACACGGCTGGCCCTAGGCTCAGTGTCCCAGGCGATTCATCCAATCGGAGGGCGTCATCATGGCCGGCCATCTGCTGCAAATCAATTTCACCCTTACCGTCCCGATCGATCAGTACGAGAGTGCGGTCGAACACGGATCACACGCGATCGCGGCAGTGACTGGGCTGCGTTGGAAGATCTGGATCGTCAACGCCGAGACGCAGGAAGGCGGCGGGTTCTACTGCTTCGAAAGCCGTGAGGCGGCCGATGCGTATGTCGACGGACCAATCGTCGCGAGACTGAAAACGGCGCCATTCGCTCACAACGTGAGCATCAAGCACTTCGACTATCTCGAAAGCGCGACCGCGGTAACCCGCGGCCCCGTCGGCGCGGCGCTGCAAGCCGTCTAACGCGTCGAGGCGCCGAGTGCTTCGTCGATCGGCGCCGTCGACGTCGAGAGCAGCCGACCTCGTAGAAGATCCAGCGTCCACTGCGCCGCGCGGTCGCGGATCTCGTTGCGATCGCCCCAGAGGCGATGCAGCCGAGTCGTGACGTCTCCGTCGATATCGGCGGCGAGCCAGACCGTGCCAACGGGTTTCTCGGGAGATCCGCCCGACGGTCCGGCGACTCCGGTGATCGCGAGACCGACGCGCGCTCCGATGACGCGGCGCGCGCCCGCCGCCATCTCGCGCACGACTTCTTCGCTCACCGCGCCGTGTGCCGCGAGCGATGTGTCGCTCACACCGAGCAGATCGCGCTTCACATCGTTGTGATACGCGATCACGCCGCCCAGCACGACGTCGCTCGAACCGGGAACCGCCGTGAGTCGGCCGCCGAGCAGCCCGCCCGTGCAACTCTCGGCGACGGCGATCGTGAGACCGCGCGAGCGGCACAGTTGCAACACGACGGCCGCAAGGTCTTCGTCGTTCTCACCGTAGATCCATTCGCCCGCGCGCTCGCGCAGTCGCGCGGCGGCGCGCTCGATCGTGTCGACGGCGACTCGTTCCGGCACGTCCCGAATCGTGATGCGCAGGTCGACGCCGGCGATCGACGGCAGATACGCGAGGTCGAGGCCCAGTGGTCCGCCGTCCATCGAATCGATCTTGTCGGCGAGCAGCGACTCGGCGATTCCGGTCGTCCGCAGCGTGAGCGAGCGAACGACCGTCCCGGCGGTGATGCGCGCTGCGAGATGCGGCAGCAGCGAATCGGCCAGCATGCCGCGCATCTCGTGCGGCACACCGGGGAGCATCGCGACCCAGCGTCCGCGTTCGTCCTCGAGCCACACGCCCGGCGCCGAGCCGTGACGGTTCTCGAGCTTCGTCGCACCGGCCGGCAACATTGCTTGCTGTCGGTTGGCTGCGGGCAGCGGACGATTGAATCGCTTGCGCCAGCGTTCTTCCATCCAACGCAGATGATCTTCGTCGAGTTGCATGCCGCGGCCGAACAACTCGGCGATCGACTGCTTCGTGAGATCGTCGGACGTGGGTCCGAGACCGCCCGTCGTGATCACCGCGCCGGTGCGCTCGAGTGCTTCGCCGACGGCGCGCTGAATCGCCGCGGCGCCGTCGCCGACCGTCGCGCGCCGCACGACGTGCATGCCGATCGACGCGAGTCCTCGCGCGAGATGAGCGGCGTTCGTGTCGATCGTGAAGCCGAGCAGCAGCTCGTCGCCGATCGTTACGATCTCGACTGCGGTGCCGTGCAGCGCCTCGGGCGATGCGGCAGCCTCCGTCATTTTCCGGGCGCCGTCGAGAACACGTTGCCGAAGCTCCGCAGGTAGATCGCCAGCGAATAGATGGTGAGCACGACGGCGATGACCATCGCGAGAGCGCCACAGGTGCCGTTGAACATGGCGAACGCGCGCCACGGCGCTCCGTCCCACCCCTTGGCCGCGGCAAGCGTCACCGCGAAGAACCAGCAGTAGGCGCACCCTTGCCAGAACAGCTGCAAGCCGGTCTTCCACTTGGCGGGTCCGATCGCCGCGATCACCACGCCGCGCCGCGCCGCCGCGTGGCGGAAAAACGTCATGAACCCCTCGCGGCCCAGCACGACGACGACGACCCACAGCGGGAGCGCCACAGTACCCACCGGCGTCACGAACGGGAGATGCGACCCCAGCAGGTACATCGGAACCAGCGTCGCGACGAGCAGCAGCTTGTCGGCGAGCGGATCGAGCAGGCGGCCGAGGTCGGTCTCTTCCTTTCGCGAGCGCGCGAGGTAGCCGTCGATGTAGTCGGTCACCGCGGCCACGGTGAACAGCATGAACGCGGCGAGCCGAAGTCCCCACGAGTTCGCCAGCGGCAACGTCGCGATGAACGGCGTCGTGGCGATTCGGCCTACGGTGAGGGCGTTCGGCAGGTTCATTGGACGGGAGACGTGCTCTTGTAGTCTTGGTAGCGGCGGCGGACCACCACGCGCACAGAGTACCTACAATCTCCCGCCCTCGCCCGCCCGATCCAAGACCCGTCGCTTGGAGATCCGCCAACCCGTCGCGCTACGTCGATCTCCCGTCCACCTGTCCACCCGTCCACCCGTCCACCCGTCTTCAGGCCAGCGACTTGAGCACCAGCTTGCTGACCATCTTGAGGGTGTCGAAGACGCCGTCGCCGTTCACGGCCACCGCCTCGATGTACGGCGCGCGCTCGATCCATTCGCCGGTGGTGAGCTGCTCGACCAGGCGTTCGCCCGGATGCGTGGAGTCTTGCACGACCCGCATACGGGACGGGTCGGTGACTTCCCAGCCCGGGTTCAACGACGACTGGAGCTCGCGAATGGGCGACGCGTTCGGGAGGTCGCGCTTGTTGTACTGAATCACGAACGGCATCGCGGTGAGGTCGTAACCATATTCGGCCATGTTGTCGTAGAGATTCTGCATGGCCTCCTGGTTCGCCTCCATCCGCTCGATCTGCGAGTCGCCCACGAACACGATGCCGTCGACGCCTTTGAGAATCAGCTTGCGGCTCGCGTTGTAGTAGACCTGGCCGGGCACCGTGTAGAGATGGAACCGCGTCTTGAAGCCGCGGATCGTCCCGAGGTCCACCGGAAGAAAGTCGAAGAAGAGCGTGCGCTCGGTCTCGGTGGCGAGCGAAATGAGTTTGCCCCGCGTGTCCGGCTCGACCTGGCCGTACACGTGCTCGAGGTTCGTCGTCTTCCCGCCCAACCCGGGACCGTAGTAGACGATCTTGCAGTTGATCTCGCGGGAGGCGTAGTTGATCATCGACATGGCTGTCTTCCGCTATTGAAACAGCTTGTCGATTTCGTCGTCGGCGCCGGCGAGGATGTTGGGCGCGCCCGCCGCATGCGCGCTGCGAGTGAATACGGTCTCGAACAACTGTGACAATTCTCCGACGGTGTGGCGAAGTTTGAGCCGCACCATGCCGAGCGTCGTGCGATTGTCGAACAGCACGACGAGGATGACGCGGCGCGCGATGTCGGCGAGATACATCGACTCCTTTTCGCCTTGATGGAAGAGCGAATTGAAGTCCTTCTCACCGATCAGCTTCGCGAGTTGATCGTTTGCGCTGAAATCGGCGGCGGTGAGAGTCGCGAAGGCGGTGGGGTCGAACGACGGGCGTTCGCCGACCGTCGCGACCAACTGGCCCGTCCGATCGACTAGCAGCGCGCACCGCGCGTTGCAATCGATGAGAAACCGGTCGAGCGACTTCGTGATCGCGCCAAAATCATCTTCGGTGAACGACCAGCTGGCGCTCACGGAAGGAGCCATTGCGAATGCGATCCTATTCGAGGTGGGTGTACATGCGGCGCAGGAGACGTTCGCCCGTTCGTCGAAGGCCCGGGCGGCGTTCCCACGCCACGTAGTCGTGGAGCAGATGGACGGCTTCGGGCCCCGGCCGTCGGCCGAGGTATCCAAGTGCCGCCAGGCGCCGGACGGGCTTCGCGCTGAACAGGTCACGTCGGGAACGCCGGATCTGCGCGTTCCAGACCACCGTTCCCAGTATTAGACCGACGAGGAAGCCCCCCGTCACGGCCCATCCTGTTCCACCCTTGTGCGGCCTTTCGTCATCGCCGTTCCCTGTCCACCCGTCCACCTGTCCACCCGTCCACCTGCGATTCACATCGCCCTCCGCGCGCTGATCGCTTGCGCAATGGTGACTCCGTCGGCGTACTCCAGATCGCCGCCGACGGGCAGTCCCCGCGCGATGCGCGACACCGCGACCCCCGTCGATCCCAGCTGTGTCTGGACGTAGAGCGCCGTGGCTTCGCCCTCGAGGCTTGGATTCGTCGCGAGAATGACCTCGCGGATGGCCGCACCGTCGGGACGAACGCGCTCGACCAGCGCCTCCACCGTCAGATCAGCAGGACCCACGCCGTCGAGCGGGGACAAGCGGCCGCCCAGCACGTGGTAGAGTCCGCGGAACTCGCCCGCCCGCTCGATCGCGCCGATGTCCGATGCCTGCTCGACGACGCAGATCAGCGACGCGTCGCGGCGCGGGTCGCGGCAAATCGAACAGACGTCGTCTTCGGTGAGATTGAAGCAGCGCGTGCAGGCCCGCACGCGTTCGCCGAGCGTGACGAGCGCGGTCGCCAGGCGCTTGCTCTGTTCCGGCGGCTGCCGCAGCAAATAGTACGTGAGCCGCAGCGCCGTCTTGCGACCAATGCCGGGAAGCCGCGAGAGCTCGGTCGCGAGATCGTCGATCGCTGACACGTCGCCGGTCCTACTCGAGCCCGATGCTCAGAAGGGAAGCTTGAACGGCAGTTGGAGGCCGCCGGTGACTTTCCCCATCTGCTCCTGCGCCGCGGCCTGCGCCTTCTGCTGCGCGTCCGACACGGCCACGACGACGAGATCCTCGAGCATCTCGATGTCCGACGAATTCACCACGCTCGGATCGATCTTGATCTTCGTGATCTGCCCCGTACCGCTCACTTCCGCCGTGACCATGCCGCCACCAGCCGATCCGGAGACGCGCTGCTGCTGCAGCTCTTCCTGGATCTTCTGAAAGCGACCCTGCACTTCCTGCGCTTGCTGCAGGATTTTCATGAAGTCGGGCATAGAAAGCGGGTGGACAGGTGGACGGGTGAACGGGGTGGACAGGAGAACGGCGGAGAAAGCGAGGCGAGACGTCTGAAATCAGACCTCTGACTTCTAGCTGTCCACCCGTCCACCGGTCCAACTGAAGTTAATCTGCCACGTCGAGGTCGAGCGCTTCGATCGCCGCGTCCAGCAGCGGATCGCGCCGACGAAGGGCCGCCACTCGCTCGGCGCGCACCATCTCGTCGGTGAGACGCTTCGGTGGCGTCGCGACGGACTGGTCGTCGCGCCGAACCTCGACGCGCTCCACGCCGGCGAAGCGCTCGCGCAGCATCGCCACGATCTCCGGTCGGCTGCTGTTGATCGCGTGAATGTAGATGTCGTTCGGCTCGTCGGGCTCGATGGTGACGACACCGGCGGCGTTCACCGCCGCAGGCAATGCGTGCGAGAGCGCGGTGGCGAGCATCGGCTTCGTCGCGCGCACGCGCTCGACCATCTCATCCCACATCGCCGTGATCTTGTTCAGATCGAGCGGCTCGATCTTCGAGACGACGGCGGCGACCTCGAACTGTTCACCGCGGAACTTCACGAGCGCGGCGTCGGCGAGTTCGGCGCGGACCGCTGGACCGTCGGCACGCGCGCCGGGTCGCGCCGGAGACGTCGGTGCGGGTCGCCCACTGATGGTCGCAGTCGCCACGGGCCCGGCCGCCGCGTCGGCGAGCGCGTCTCGGCGCGTAGACGGAGGCGCGCTGTTTCGAGCCTGCGTCGTCGCCGGCCCGCCCCCTGAACTCCCCCCCCCCCCGCTTCCGGAACCGATCGAGCGAATCAGCCCTTCGATCTCGACGGCGCGATCGAGCAGCGCGAACCGAACCAGCAGCGTTTCGACGAGCAGTTGTTGCTGCCCGCTTTTCTTGAATCGCGGCTCCAGCTCGGTGATCAGTTGCAGCATGCGCAGCAGATCGGACGCCGAGAATCGGTCGCGTCGCGCCTCGAGCGCTTCGCGGCCGCGCTCCGAGACGTCGGTCGCCGATCCGCCGAGCACCATCGTGAGCAGCGCGCGCAGCGTGTCGGCCAGCCCGTTGAGAAATCCGCCGAAGTCGATGCCCGAGTCGGCGAGCCGCGCGACGGACGAGAACACGTCGGCGGCGCGGCGATCGGCGATGATGTCGACGAGCGCGACGAATTCGTCTTCGGCCACGAGTCCGAGCGCGTCTCGCACGCGGTCCGCCGTGACGCGGCCGTCGCCCATCGACAACACCTGGTCGGTGAGACTCAACGCGTCGCGCATCGAGCCGTCGGCCGCACGCGCGATCGACGCGAGCGCCTCGGGCTCGGACGCGATCTTCTCTTCCGCCAACACGTGCGACAGCCGCTCGCGAATCTCGGCGGCGCCGATGCGCTTGAAGTCGAATCGCTGCAGCCGGCTCAGGACCGGCGCCGCGGACTGCGCGATCTTCTGCGGCTCGGTCGTCGCGAAAACGAACACGACGCGCGGCGGCGGCTCCTCGAGAATCTTGAGGAGGGCGTTCCACGCTTCGCGCGTGAGCATGTGCGCTTCGTCGACGATGTAGACTTTGTAATGGTCCGCACCCGACGGCGCGTACATCGCGCGCTCGCGCAGCTCGCGCGCGTCGTCAACGCCGCGGTTCGACGCCGCGTCGATCTCGACGACGTCGAGGCTCGCCGAGCCGCTCCAGATGCGCTGGCAGGATTGGCACTCCCCACAAGGTTCGCCCGCTTCGCGGGCGAGCGTTTCATAGGCGTCGCTCACGCCTTCGGCGCTCGCTCCCGTTCCTCGCGCCTGGTCGAGCTCGGCAAACTGTCTGGCCTTCTCGAGTCGCCGCTCGCAGTTGAGCGCCATCGCGAGCACGCGGGCGAGCGTAGTCTTGCCCACGCCGCGCGGGCCGCAGAGGAGGTACCCGTGCGCCACGCGTCCGCGCGCGATCGCGCCCTTGAGCGTCGACGACACGTGCGACTGCACGGCGACATCGGCGAAACGCTTCGGGCGGTATTTCCTGGCGAGCGCGAGTGACATACGCGGGTGCGGGGCGCGGGGGGCGGGGGGCGGGGACCGGCGAGCTGGGAGCGGAACCCGCGAGCAGGGAGAGCGGGGTGGACAATGTACCGAAAAGCAAAGCGCGGGGACATCGCTCAGGTCGAGCGTTGTCTCCCGCGCGATACCCCAGGTCTGACGAAGCAACATCAGACACCTCTTACCGCTGCTACCTTCGGGGTCCTGACGGAGTTCGAAGGCTGACGCCCTCCGGGACCTGAGGCACCTTTAATCTAACCGGGCGACGGCGCGGCGAGCGCGGCATGACGAGATCGAGCGGCCTTGCGCACGCTTATTCGGCTTGCCATGTTGCCGAACAGATGCCGAAGAACGCGACCAAGCGCCCGTCCACAGCCAAGCGCCGCACGAAGCCGGCGCCGAGGTCGAAACCGGCGCGGACGCCGCTCGACCGTCTTCGCACCATGTGTCTCGCGCTGCCGCACAGCACCGAGGTCGAAGCGTGGGGCGCGCCGACGTTTCGCGTCGGAAAGCTGTTCGCGATGTACGCGTCGCCGTCGTCGCACCACAGCGGCGGCCGACCTGCGGTGTGGATCTACTCGGTGAGCCTGGAACAGGATCTCGTCATCCGCTCGCGACCGGACAAATACTTCAAGCCTGCTTACGTCGGTGCCTACGGCTGGATCGGTGCGTGGCTCGATCAAAGTCCGCCCTGGGACGAGATCGACGAACTCCTCCGCGACGCCTGGCGCCGTCGCGCACCGAAGCGCGTCATCCCCCTGCTCGACGTCGCCGAAGGTCCGTCCACGAGATCGGCGCGCCCGAAACAGCCGGGCTGACACCTCGCGCACACCGGTTGTCAGCTCTAGTGGTTGGCCCCTACACGTCCGCCGGGGACGCGAGTCTTGAACTCGAGTATCCTTTCGCCGCGCCACCGTGAGCCCGATATGGGAAAAGCCGCTTCAGCGCCAGGCTCGGCGCTTCGATTCCGCGCCAGGACGCTTCGGCCAGCACGCAACTCACGCCTACTCCGACTGCGGCGAAGGCGGTGACTGCCGCCAGAGACGACGGCCGCGCGCCGCCCGCCCGCTCTAATTCGTAGATCGGCAAATGAATCAGGTACAGCGCATAGGATCGGCGACCGAGCCACGCGATCGTTGGGCGGGAGAGCCATGCGACGATTCGACTGCCGGGACTCGCGAGGACGAGCGTCATTGCCGCGCCAGCCACCAGCGCGATTGCCGAGAAGCACGCCGTTTCCATCGTCACCGTGAACGGCTCGAAATCGCGGCACGCCAATGCGACCACGCAACACAGGCCGACCAACCCGAAGGCCCAGGCAGTCGGCGGTGCGTCGGCTAGCGGGCGCACTCGACTCTTCACTCGCGGCCACGCGTCGCTCCGCACGACGAACGCAATCAATGCTCCAATCGCGAGCGCATCCATGCGGGCAGGAGTCAGCACGAAGGTTGCGAGCTCACGGTGCTGAACGACGAGCAGCGCGCGATAGAGCGGCGCGACGACGACAGCGGCGACGGCGGCCGCGAGACTCGCGCGTTTCGGCGCCAGCAGAACGATCGCCGGCCAGACCAGACAGAACTGCTCCTCGACAGCCAGACTCCAGAAATGGCGGGCGGGCCGCGAAATGGTCGCCAGGGAGCCGTCGGCGGCCATGCGGATGTTGGTGGCGAACGTCGCGATCCATGCAAAGTGCATGGGCATCTCGCCCGTGAACCGCAGGGATACGACCGCCATTACGAACAACAGGACGGCGACCGGTGGCAGGATACGAAGCGCGCGCCGAGCGTAGAAGGGTCCGAGCTGCGACGGCGATCGGTTGTCGAGACAAATCCCCGTAATGAGAAAACCGGAGAGCACGAAGAAGAGATCGACGCCCATCCAGCCGGTGAGCGTCACGGTGCCGACGGCGTTGCCGAGGATCCCCGGGAGCGGCGGGAAAAAGAAAGCCGCAACATGACGAGCGCGATCGCGATTCCGCGCAGCCCGTCCAGCCCGGCGTAGCGCGACCGCTCCGGCTCCGCACGCGCGATCATCCCGTCACCATGTCGTCAATTATCGTCCCGCTTCAGGTGCCGCTCAAATGTCGCGGCCTCTGCCAGTCGTTCTCGATCGCTGCGAATCGATAATGGCGTCGGTCAGGGACCGGATCGGCCTCACCCGCGCTCTAATTCCAATTCAGCCCGCGCAGCTGGTCGAGGTTGACGTTGCCCCCCGACAGCACCGCGACCACGCGCGATCCCTTCGGCATCTTCACCAGTCCATGCAGTAGCGCTCCGACCGGTGCGGCCGCCGCGCCCTCGACGACCAGCTTGCAGCGTTCCATCACCCAGAGCATGGCCTCGAAGATCTCGCGATCCGGCAGCGTGACGATGTCGTCGACGAATCGCTGAACGACGGAGAGATTCAGTTCGCCGACTCGGCGCACGCGCAGGCCGTCGATGATCGTTTTGCAATCGATCGTCTCGAGCTTCCCGGCCTCGACGCTCTTCTGCATCGCCGGACCGTCGCTCGACTCGACGCCGATCACGCGGATCTTGGGGTTGTGTCCCTTCACCGCCATCGACACGCCGGAGATCAATCCTCCGCCGCCGATCGGCACGATCACCCCATCGACGTTCGGCCAGTCCTGCACGATCTCGAGGCCAAGCGTTCCCTGCCCCGCGATGAGCTGCGCGTCGTCGAACGGGTGGACGTACGTGAGGCCTTCCGTGCGCACCAGCTCCTTCGCCTTCTCGTTGGCTTCGTCCCAGATGTTGCCGTGCAGCACGACTTCGGCGCCGTACGCCTTGGTCGCCGCGATCTTGGCGGGCGTGGCGTTGGTCGCCATGCAGACGACCGCTCGAATCCCATGAATGCGCGCGGCGAGCGCCACGCCCTGCGCGTGATTCCCCGCCGACGAGCACACAACGCCTCGGCGTTTGTCCTCGTCCGCCATCAACGCGAACTTGTTGAGCGGCCCGCGAATTTTGTACGAGCCCACGCGCTGGAACAGCTCGGCCTTGAGCCGGACGTCGTAGCCGGTCGCGTCGCTCAACTGCTGCGACGTGAGCAGCGGTGTGTGCTTGATGTGCGGCGCAATCCGCGCGCGCGTCTGGACGAAATCGTCGAGCGTCAGCGTCAGCATTAGTGTCCGTGAGTAAGGGCGCCCCGCAGCACTCCGGCGGCGCGGCTGCAGTCGTCCGCGCTTACGTCAATGTGCGTCACGAGTCGGATCCGAGTCGAGCTCCACTCCGAAACGAGCACGCCGTGCTCGCGCGCCGCGGCGACGATGTTCGCCACCGCCTGTCCCGCGATCAGATCCACCATCACGATGTTCGTGTCCGGCTCGACGATCTCGACGCCGGGAATTCCGTTCATCGCCGCGGCCATGGCGCGCGCGTTCTCGTGATCGTCGGCCAGCCGCTCGAGCTGATGGTCGAGCGCGTAGATCGCCGCCGCGGCGAGCACGCCCGACTGGCGCATCGCGCCGCCGAACAGCTTCCGCGCCGTCCACGCGCGCTCCATCGCCTCGCGCGTTCCGGCGAGCATGGCGCCGATCGGCGCGCCGAGTCCCTTCGACAGGTCGACCATCACGGTGTCGGCCGGCGCCGACAGCTCGGCCAGCGACACGCCGCTGGCGATGCTCGCGTTCCACAGCCGCGCGCCGTCGAGGTGGACCGGCACGCCGTTCTCCCGCGCCACCGAGCAGATCTCGCAGAAGTCGGCGAGCGGCACGACCAGGCCGCCGGCGCCGTTGTGCGTGTTCTCGACGCAGACGAGCCCCGGCGCCGGGTAGTAGCGCGAGCGCGGACGAAACGCGCGGCGCAGATCCTCGGCCGACATCACGCGGCCGCTGGGCACGACGGGAAGAATCTGCGCGCCGCCGAGCGCCGCGACGCCGGCGATCTCGCTGTGCACGATGTGCGCGTCGACGTCGGCGAGCACTTCGGTCGCGCGCGGCACGAGGAGCCACACCGCGGCCTGATTCGCCATCACGCCGCTCGGGAAGAAGAGCGAGTCTTCCTTGCCCAACATCTTCGCGACGCGTTCTTCGAGCCGGCGCGTCGTCGGATCGCCGTCACGCTCGTCGTCGCCGACGTCGGCCGACGCCATGGCGGCGCGCATGCCCGGCGTGGGCTTGGTGACGGTGTCGCTTCGCAGATCGATCGCCATGGCCGGGAATATGGCGTCCGGACACGCCAAACGGCATCAACGCCCGTAAGAGGCGCCCTTCAGTCGGTCAGCACCTCTCGCTGAAGCCGCCGCACCCGACGCAGCTCGAAGACCTGGCCGACCTCGCCGCCCAAAATGAAGATGAGCGCCGCGTAGTAGCACCAGACGACCACGAACACGATCGCCGTCAGTGTGCCCCGGTACATCCCGACCGGGTTGAACGACGTCGTGTACGACGCGAAGGCGATCCGGGCGCCCTCGAAACAGACGCTCGTGAACCCCGCGGCGACCCACGCCGACTGCGTCGTCACGCGACGAATCGGCAGGAACTTGTAGAGCGCGTAGAACATGAGCGCCAGAAACCCGAACCCGAGCACGCGTCCGACCCAGTAGTCGACCCCGCTCAGCACGTCCGTGCGCAGGCCGACGGACACGAGCGCGTGCGACGCGAGGCCGACGTAGGTCGTCACCGTGACGCTCGCCACGAACAGAAGCGTCGACACGACGGTGATCTTCACGTCGAACACCTTGCCGGCGATGATGCCGCGCTCGGTCTCGATGTCGAACACACTCGCCAACACGGTGCGCAGCGACCCGAACAGTCGCGTCGAAAACCACACGAAGCCGATGGCGCTGTAGAACGTGATCGACCGCCGCGTCCGCAAGAGATCGTCGATCAGCCGGTGGAGCGGCGAGTTCGTCTCGCTGTGCGCGGGCAGCAACCGGTCGAGGAAAACGCCGATCTGATCCGTCGAGTTGATCGTGCCCGCGTACACGACCGGCAGCAAATACGTGATTCCCGCCGCCAGCAGCAGCATGAACGGGAGTGCGGCGAGCAGGATGTTGAATGCGATTCCCCCGGCGAGGAACAGAACATTGTCCTCGCCGCTGTTATCCCAGACGCGTTTGATGTAGTCGCGCGCTGCCCAGAGGAAATCGCGCAAGCCGGTCAGCTTTCGGTCGGCTCGTCCGATCCCGCGTTGTGCGCGCGCTTGGCCGCGTTGACGCCGGCGCTGTACGCCGCCTTGGTCGTCGAGATGCGGTTCTCGAGATCTTCGCGCGCGTCACGCGCCGCCGAGCGGCCTACGTCCATCGCGTCGCGAGCGGCCGCGCGGCCGGCGTCCACCGCACGCGTCACCTGACGGCGCTTGAGATCGATCGCGTCCTTCGCCCCGTCGATCGTCTCCTCGACACGTCGGCGCGCGTCCTGATACGTCTCGGTCACCGAGTCGCCGAGCTCGTGCGCCTTGCGGTCGGCGATCTTGCGCGCGCGGAGGGCGCGGCGCTTGAGATCGCGCCGCGTCTCTTCGCCCGACCGCGGCGCCAGCAACAACGCCGCGCCCGCACCGAGTGCCAGCCCGATGAGGAACGGCATCACGCTGTTGGACTGCTGCTCGATCACTACGTACGGGTCGTTGTCTTCCAATTCTCGGCGTGACATCGCGGTGTCCTCTCGGTTAGCGTTTGCGCGCCAGCGGCTTCTTCACCGAAGCCAAGGCTCGCTCCTGCGGCAGATCTATCTTGGGCCGGCCATTGCCTACTGTTTCGTCGACCAGATGCGGCGGCGCGGGGAGTTGCGAAGTCGTCGTGGACGCGGGCGACTCGCTGAGGAACGAGAGCAGATCGCGTCGCACGTCGTCCGCGCCGATTCCGAGCAGCTTCGTGGTTCGCTCCAGGTCGCCCGACGTCGACGCGAACGTGTGGAGCGCGAGCTGTCGCCGCGCTTCGGTGGCGCTCGCGCCAACGGGAATCGTGACCGACGTCGGCGTCGCGCCCGATTCCCTGAGATGGCGCGGCATGACGTCGGTCAGAGTGATCGTGTCGCCGCGGGCCATGATGACCGAGCGTTCCACTGCGTTCTTCAATTCGCGGACGTTGCCCGGCCAGTGGTACGCGAGAATCCAGCCCCACGCGGCGTCCTCGAAGTCTCCGATCTTTTTTCTGTTCTGTTCCGCGTAGCGTGCGAGAAACTCCGTGGCCAGCAGATGAATGTCCTCGGTTCGCTCGCGCAGCGGCGGCAGCGAGATCTCGACGACGGCGAGACGATAGTACAGGTCTTCGCGCAAATCGCCATCGACGATCGCCTGCTGGAGATCCTTGTTCGTCGCCGCGACGATGCGGATGTCGACGGTGATCTCTTTCTTGCCGCCGAGACGCCGCACCTGCTTCGTCTCGAGCGCGCGGAGCAGCTTCACCTGGATGTCCGGCGACATCTCGGCCACTTCGTCGAGGAAGATCGTGCCGCCGCTCGCCATCTCGAACGCGCCCGGCTTCTCGTTCACCGAACCGGTGAACGCGCCCTTCTCGTGGCCGAACAGCTCGTTCTCGAGGATCTCTTTCGGCAGCGCGGCGCAATTGAGCGCGAAGAACGGTCCACTGGACCGCTCGCTCTTGCTGTGCAGCGCGCGCGCGACGAGCTCCTTCCCCGTGCCCGACTCGCCCAGGATCAGCACGCTCGCGGTCGATGGAGCGACCGCGTCGATGATCTGATACACACCGCGCATGACCTCCGACTGGCCCGTGAGCTCGCCGTAGTGCGTGAGCCCTTCGAGCCGCGACGTGAGCTCGCGGTTCTTCTCCTGGACCTCGAATTTCTCGAGCGCCTTCGGGATCAACGCCTTGAGCCGGTTGAGCTTGTCGGCGTTGAGCGGCTTCTCGATGTAGTCGTACGCACCCTGTTGCATCGCTTGGACGGCTGAGTCGACCGTTGCCTGTCCGGTGATGATGATGCACTCGGTGGAGATCCTGCGTTGCTGTAGCTCACGCAACAAGGCGAGCCCGTCCAGCTTGGGCATCTTGAGGTCGGCGAGCGCGACGCCGTAGCGGTCGCTCGACAGCCGCTCGAGCGCCTTCTGGCCGTCCGGAGCGATGTCGACCGTGTATCCCTCGTCGGCCAGGATCGCGCTCAGACCGGAGGTGATCGATTGCTCGTCGTCCGCAATCAGGATCTTCGGGTTCGTGTGTTTCATTCGCCGCCTGAGTGCCCGGGCAAATCGCCCCTCATCTAGGGAACGTAATCGTAGCGCCGCTTTCGCTGATGTCGAGATGGACTCCGGCACTACGTACCGCCAAGACAATCTCATCTCCTAGCGCAATTCTCGAACCGTCGGGTTCGCCGCCCCTTACGCTGAGGGCCAGCGGAGCCGTATCGGGTGCCGCGGCGCAAACAACCTCGGGCGACCGTTCGACAACCGCCACGAGGACGGCGGCGATGGCCAGTCGCACGGCGGACGCCGGCGCCGAAGTCGCCCCGAGTCGCTCGGCGGACTTTTCGACCGTGACGCGGGTGCCGCGCTCAGTGGCGCCGCGCGCCGCCAGCACGGCCAGATCCCGGGCGATGCGCGCGACGTCGGACGGTTCACGCGGCGAGCGCGCCAGGGCGAGCATCGCCTCAGCCGATTGGATGACCGACTCCAGCTCGGACGCCGCGGCTTCGGCGAACGGCTTCAGCGCGGACGCGTCTCCCACACCCTCGGTCCGCGCGCTGCGTGAGCGCACGACCTCGAGGTTGATCGCCACGCCGTTCATCGCGCCTTTGAACTGGTGCGCCGTCGCGTCGCAGAGCCGCTGGAATGTGCCCAGCCACAACTCGTCGACGGTCGCCAACGGTCAGTCGCTCAGCTCCGCGTCGTCCGGCGCGGCCGCCACCGCCACGGCGCGCGTCGGATCGTCGCGGTGAATGGCCAGCGGCTTCACGAATCGCGCGACCATGTCCGCCGTGTTGCCGATCGCCAACTGGTCGAACAGGAAGCCGAACTTCTGGTCGTACGACGCGTCGAGCGCCGCGCGCGTCGCCTCGGGCAGGTCCCAGAGCCGCCGCTTGAACGGCCCGAGAGCCTTTTTCCGAGTCTTGTAATAGAACTGTTCGTCCGAGTCCGTCGGCTTGCGCTCGTCCTTGGCGTTTTCGTCGAGCCACCGATAGATGTCGGCGCGCAGCTCGTCCGGCAGATGATCGAACAGCATGTTCTGGAAGTTCGTCGCCAGATGGATCTCGGCCGTTTCTCGCTTGGGGAAGTTGTGGAACGCCGTGTCCGGCAACGTCGACGCGCCGTGCTGGACGGCACCGGACAGTCCGTACTCGTCGCGCGCGACTTTCGACAATCGCTCCAGCGTATCGAGATCGAGCTTCACGTCGGCGATCGTGCCGTCGGGGAGCACCACGCCGCCGTGCGACGTGCCCGACTGCACGCTGATCTTCGACAGTCCGACCGTGCCCTGCGGCAGGCGGCGAATCAGCCCGTCCATGTACGCCCGCAACTCTTCGACCGTGCTGTTCTGCGTGCCGACTTCACCGATCTCACCGCCGATCGAAATCGTGATTCCGTCGGGCTCGAGCTCGCGCACGGTCTTCAGGATGTCGGCGCCGACCTCGCAGTTAAGGCGCTGCTGTTCGTCGAGCGTCGGCTTGGAGATGTCGACGAGCGTCGACGTGTCGATGTCGATGTTGAAGAAGCCGGCGGCGATCGCTTCGCGCGCCAACGCTTTCACCGCGTCGACCTCGGGCTTCGGATCGGCGGCGTACTTCTTGGCGTTCACCTGGAAGTGGTCGCCTTGAATGAACACCGGCCCGCGGAATCCTTCGCGAACCGCCGCCGCCAGCACGACTGCGACGTATTCGCCCGGCCGCTGGTCGGTGTACGCGATCTCCGAGCGCGCGATCTCGAGAATGAACGCGCCCGCCTTCTTGGCGATCGCGGTCCGAAAGATCGAGCGCGCCGTGTTGTACGCCATGCCGCGCACGTTCATCGCCGGCACCGTGAAGCCGTGGCACTCGCCGCGCCCGCGCGCCATGTACAACTCGTGGATCGACGTCGGCACCGCGCCCACCGCCTGCGCGATCTCCCAGATCAGCCAGCGTGCGTGCTCTTTCTCCGGCCCGGGGCCGAAGACCGCCGAACGGACCAGCGTATCCATCGCCGGCGTCGCGACCGCGTTGACGTTCGACACCTTCACACGTCCGTCGCGCACCTGCACGGCGGATCCGAACAATTCATTGAGTGAGTCGAGAGTATTCATGAGAGTCGTCTGACTTTCGCCGTGTCCCGTCTACCTGTCCACCGGTCCGCCTGTCCACCCGTATCGTGCATCCGCCTTCGGCAACAGGTTCCACTCCTGCCTCGCGCCCTCTGCGTCGACGCGACCCAGTTGCGCGTATGTGAACTGCTTCCCGAGCTCCACGCCGGGTTGATCGAGCGGATTCACGCCGTACAGCGCGCCGGCGTAGATCGTCGCGATCTCCAGCAACATGAACAGCGCTCCCAGGTGCCACGCGTCGACGCGGTCGATGTGAAACGTCATGCTCAACCGCCCGCGTCGCGCTAGCGCGCCCGCCGTGGCCCGCTGCTCGATCGACAGCAGCTCGCCCAGCTCGTGGCCGCCGAGGTAGCCGAGCTCCTTGATGTCGGAATGTAGCGAAGGAATGGTGACGTCCGACGGCGACTCGCGCACGGCGATGAAGCTGACCGTCTTGTCGAGCGGGCCCTCCATGAACAGCTGCACCTTGCTGTGCTGATCGGTCGCGCCGAGCGCGGCCAGCGGAGTCGGACCGGCGCCGTGGTCGCCCGGCTGCCGATGCTTGCCGAGACTCTCCGCCCACAGCTGCACGAACCAATCAGCCAGGTCGCGCAGCGGATCGGAGTACGGCATCAACACGTGGATGTGACGTCCGAGCTTCGAGTCGGCGAGGTATTGCAGCGTTCCAAAGAGTCCGGCGGGATTCGTCGTGAGCTTGTCGTTCGCGCACTGGCCCACGATGTCGCGAGCGCCGGCGAGAAGTTGCGTCGTGTCCATGCCGGCCAGCGCCGCCGGGAGGATTCCGACCGGCGTCAGCACGCTGTATCGTCCGCCGACTGCCGGCGGAATGTCGAGCGCCGGAATGTGCTCGGCGTCCGCGATCGCGCGGAGCGCGCCGTTCTTCGGATCGGTCACGAACACGAGATGCGCCTTCGCGTCGCGCGTGCCTTTGTTCAGACGATCGCGCACGACGAGGTACTGCGCCATCGTCTCAGCCGTGCCGCCGGACTTCGAGATCACGACGAACACCGAACGCTCGAGGTTCAGGCGGTCGAGCAGCGCGGCGATGGTGTGCGGATCGACGTTGTCCAGCACGTGGAGGCGCGGATTCCCCTTTCGCTCCGCGTCACTGAGCGAGTTCCAGTCGGGCGCGAGCAGCGCCGTGCGCAACGCGATCGGCCCGAGCGCCGAGCCGCCGATGCCGAGCACGACGACGTCGTCGAACTTGCCCTTGGCGCTCGCGGCGAAGTCGGTGGACTGCTTGTGCAGCGCCGCGTCTTCGGGGAGCGCGAGGAAACCCAGCTCGCCCGCCGCGTAGCGCTTGCCGAATGTCGTGTGAGCGCTCGAGAACGCCGCCGGCGCGGCCGCCCAATCCGCCGCCGAAATCCCGCCGGCGACGACGTCGCCCATCATGTTCGAGAAATCGAGATCGATCGCCATGGCTGAGAGTGCGAGTGCCGCGTCAGTCGACGCGAACCGTGAGTCCGTCGAATGCCGGCGCGACGCCGCGCGGCAGTTCGGCCTCGAGATCCGCGTGGAAGTTGTCGTGTGTCAGGTGCGTGAGGTAAGTCCGTTCGGCGCCGACCTGCTTCGCCGCGTTCAGAGCTTCGGGAAGGCTCAAGTGCGTGGGGTGTTCGGTTCGAAACAGGGCGTTGATCACCAGCACCTTGGCGCCCGCCAACAACCGCAGCGCATCGGGCGGGAGTGATTTGGCGTCCGTGACATACGCCAGCGGGCCGATTCGATATGCAAAGACCGTGACACTTCCGTGCGGCACACCGACCGGCAGCACTTCCATGTCGCCGACGAAAAAGGGAACGCCCGCCGCCACGCGATGCGCTTTCCCTTCCGGCTTCGACGTCCCGGGCAGTGGCCGAATCTGGTCGTCGAAGATGTAGCGGAATTTCGACTCGAGTTCGTCCAACGTGTCCTTCGGCCCGTAGATGGGGAGCGGCGCCGCGCGGTTCACCGTGATCGCGCGCAGGTCGTCGATGCCGTGCGTATGATCGGCGTGGCCGTGCGTGTATGCCACGGCGTCGACGCGGTCGATTCCCGCGGCGATCAGCTGCAGGCGCAGCTCGGGCGGTGTGTCGATGAGCAGCCGCGTGCCGTGCGCGTCTTCCACCACCGCGCCGACGCGATTCCGCTTGTCGCGCGGGTCGGGCGACAGGCACACAGGACAGCGGCATCCGATCTTCGGCACTCCGAAGCTCGTGCCGGTGCCGAGGAAGGTGAGCTTCACGGCCGCGTCGCCGCGGACCGATCCCGCGCCTCCGTGCTCACACCGTCTCGACCTTGAGGAGATTGGTCGTGCCGGGCACGTCGAACGGCACACCGGCCGTGACGACCACCCGGTCGCCCGTGCGCGCGAGCCCGCGGCGCTGGACGGCCTCGAGCGCCAGCCCGACCATCTCGTCGTAGGTGTTGCAGTGCTTCACCAGCTCCGGCACGACGCCCCACACCAGCGCGAGCTGGCGAAACGTGCGCGGCACGTCGGTGAGCACGAGAATCGGCACGCTCGGCCGATGTGCCGCGACAACGCGTGCACTGAACCCGCTCTTCGTGAACACGATCAGCACCGGCGCGCCGAGCATCGTCACTGCTGCCGCGCTCGCCGCGGCGATCGCGAACTCGGTCGACACGGCGGTCTCGGCGCGACGCCGATCCTCGCGATGACGCGGCCGCACGCGGGTCTCGATCTCTGTAATGATGCGCGTCATCGCTTCGACGGCGAGCCGCGGATACTGTCCTGTCGCCGTTTCCGCCGACAGCATTACCGCGTCGGTGCCGTCGAGGATCGCGTTGGCGACATCGCTCGCTTCGGCGCGCGTGGGCCGCGGATGCGTGATCATTGACTCGAGCATTTGCGTCGCCGTGATCACCGGCCGGCCGAGCCGGTTGCAGAGAGCGATGATCCGCTTCTGCGCGTACGGGACTTCCTCGAACGGCAGCTCCACACCGAGGTCGCCGCGAGCGACCATGATGCCGTCCGACGCGCGGATGATCGTCTCGATGTTCTCGAGCGCCGAGTCCTTCTCGATCTTCGCCACGACCAGCATGTGCCTCGGCACGAGCTGCCGCAGCTCGGCGATGTCCTGGGCGCGCCGCACGAAGCTGAGCGCTACGTACTCGAGCTCCTGCTCGACGGCGAACGCGATGTCCTCGCGATCCTTCGTCGTGATCGACGGCGCCGACACCTGCACGCCTGGCAGGTTGATGCCCTTGTGACTCGACAGCTGGCCGCCGTGGACGACGCGCGCCGTGACGCGCGGCTTGCTGACGTCGAGCACCACCAGCTCGATCAACCCGTCGTTGATGAGGATGCGGTCGCCGTCGTGCACGTCGTCGGCGAGCGCTTCGTAGGTGACCGGAACCTCGTCGCCGGTCTCCTTCCCCTCGGGCGCGAAGACGACGTCGCTGCCGTCGGCGAGATCGCGAGGCTTGCCCAGCTCGCCGATGCGGATGCGCGGGCCTTGGAGATCGCCCAGGATGGCGATCGGCTTGCCGGTTTCGGCGGCCACGTCGCGAATCAGCGCGATCGTCGCCGCGTGCTGTTCGTGCGTGCTATGAGAGAAGTTGATTCGCGCGACGTTGAGTCCGGCGCCCACGAGTCCGCGCAGCGCGTCGCGCGTCGAGCTCGCCGGGCCCAACGTGCAGACGATCTTGGTTCGGCAGTATCGCAATTCGACCGGTTCTGTTGACGACGTGATCAGTGGCTCTCGACCAGCTCCTTGCCCAGCGCCTTCGTCTTCGTCTGCAAGCCCGCGATCAGCGAGTCGTACGACTTCTGGAAACTGGCGATGCCGTCGGCCAACAGCTTGCTCGTCACGTCGTCGATCGAGATGCCGTGCTGCGCCAGCCCGTCGATCGTGTGCTGGGCGTCGTCCACGTCCTGATCCACCGTGCGCGCGACGTTGCCGTGGTCGCGGAACGCGTCCACCGTCTGCGGCGGCATCGTGTTGACGGTGTTCGGTCCGATGAGCTGCTCGACGTACATCACGTCGCGATATGCCGGATTCTTGGTGCTCGTGCTCGCCCACAGCGGGCGCTGCACCGTCGCACCCTTCGCCGACAGGGCCATCCATCGCGGCGACGCGATTTGTTCCTGATAGAGCTTGTACGCGAGCTTGGCGTTGGCGATCGCCGCCTTTCCCTTGAGCGCCTCGAGCGCGCCGGCGTCGCCGGGATTCGCCTTGGCCGCCGCATCGAGACGCTTGTCCGTCTCGGTGTCCACGCGGCTCACGAAGAAGCTGGCCACCGAATGAATCTTCGTAATGTCCTTGCCCGCGGCGACGCGGTCCTCGAGACCGGCCATGTACGCATCGATCACTCGCGCGTACGCCTCGATCGCGAACAGCAGCGTGATATTGATGTTGATGCCGTTCGCCGTGAGCAGGCGGACGGCTTTGGCGCCGTCGACGGTGCCCGGCACCTTCACGAACGCGTTCGGCCGGTCCACGATCTTCCACAGGCGCGTCGCCTCGTCGATCGTCGCGCTGGCGTCGTTGGCCGCGCCGGGCGACACCTCGATCGACACGAAGCCGTCGGCGCCGTGCATCGCGTCGTGCGTCGGCCGGAAGATGTCGCATGCGTCGCGAACGTCCGTCGTCGCGATGCGCTCGAACAACTCCGTCGCGGTGAATTCCCCGACCGAAAACCGGATCTGATCGTCGTACGCCGACCCCTCGGCCAACGCCTTCTCGAAAATCGTCGGGTTGGACGTCATGCCGGTCACGGCATCGTCGCGAATGCGTCGCGCGAGCTCGCCGTTCTTCAGGATCGTCCGATCGATGAAGTCCAGCCAGATCGCGACGCCGGCGTCGTGCAGGTCCCTGAGTCGATTCTCACTCACCGATCGCTCTCCGATTTGTCGCCGTCCACCTGTCCACCTGTCCACCTGTCTCAACCTAGCCGGACCTACTTCGGCGCGTAGACGATCTTGTAGATGCGTCCGCCCTGGTCGTCGGCGACGAACAGTGAGCCGTCCGGACCCTGCGCCAAACCGGTCGGCCGGTGATTGCCCTGCGGCCGCTGACCACTGCGATTCGGCGCGAATCCATCGGCGAACACCTCGAACGGACCGCCTACCTTCTCGCCGTTCAGCGGCTGGAAGACGACGTTGTACCCCTGTTGCTCTTCCGGCGCACGGTTCCACGATCCGTGGAACGCGATGAACGCACCACTCTTGTACCTCGCCGGAAACATCGAGCCGGTGTAGAACATGAGCCCGTTCGGTGCCCAATGCGCCGGGAATACCGCGACCGGCTCTTTCTTCTGCGCACACTCGGCGACCTTCTTGCCGTCGCCGCCGTATTCCGGCGCGAGCACGAGGTGATGCTCTTCGACGGCGTAGTAGCAGTACGGCCAGCCGAAATCCTCGCCCTGATTGACCTGGAGCAGCTCTTCCGCCGGATTCTCGGCGTTGTAGTGTACGCTTTGCGGCCACTCACCGGATCCTTCCGATTCGCCGCCGAGGCCGTCGCGGCCGTGCTGCGTCGTCCAGAGCTTGCCGTCCATCGGATTCATCGCGATACCGATCGCGTTGCGAACTCCTCGCCCGAAATGATTCTCGGCGCTCGGCCTTTGATGCAGCTTGCGCGCATCGAACTTCCAGATTCCGCCGCGGATCTCGACCTCGTCGCACGGGCGCTTCCCCGGTGATTCCTTCTTCCGGTCGGCGGTCTGACACGAGTTCGTGGCCGTGCCGAAGTTGACGTAGAGATTCCCCGCCTTGTCGATGGCGAACGTCTTGACCGGATGATTCCCGCCGCCGGGCAGACCCTCGGCGATCGTATCCGGCTTGCCCGCGGGCGCGAAGGTTCCGTTCGGGAACGGGAAGCGCAGAATCTCGGTGTTCGTCTCCGCGTACAGGTGCCCGTCGAACAGCGCGACCTCGGAAGATGTGAATCCGCTAGCGAAGTGGACCTGCCGATCCGCCTTGCCGTCGCCGTTCTCGTCCCGAAGGATCCACACGCCGCCGGGACCCGCGCCGCCCGCGCCGCCGCGCTGCTGCGTGGAGACGATCACATCGCCATTCGGCGCGACGACCATGTGCCGCGCACCACGCAGCGTGTCGGCGTAAACCATGGCGCAGAAGCCCGGCGGAAGCTTGAGGCCGACGTTGTCGGAGTCGCACTTCTCCGTGCCGCGCTGCGCGGGAAGGAGACCCGGGACGATCAGAACCGTGAGCGCTGCCAATAGGGAATTGCGTCGCATGTGGCTCAGTGGATTGTGGACGAGGCGTGGTGGCGGGCCGGACCGGCCCGCGAGGGTGAAGTTTAACGTCGAAAAGAATCGGCGCGACTGTGCCCTTCCGCCACGGTGAGCGCTCGGCGTCAACGCGTGGCGAGGGTCCGCGAGAAGAACGGCAGAACCCTGGTGATCAGTCGTTCGCCGATACGGCTCGTGTGCGTGCCGTCGTACGTCTCGAAGGTGTGCGTCACCCCGGCGCGCGTGAACGCCGTGTCCAGCCTCGCGAGTTGCGCCGGCGAGACGAGCTCGTCGCGCGTGCCGACGTCGAACGCGAATCCGGCGAGTCGCTTGAGGTGGTCCGCGTGACTGGGCAGCATGTCGTACGGCGAGTGCTCGGCCCACTTCGCGTCGACGGCGGCCACCTTCTGCCACTGCCCCTCGCGCATCTCGAACGGGAAATCGACGAACAGCGGCGGGCGGTTGGGATTCGGCGCGAACGCGGCCGATAGCGCCAGCTCGACGGCCGGCAGAAACGGGATCCGCCGCGCCGAATCGAGCGACGTCAGAGCGGCGAGCTGGCCCCACATCGCCGTCGCGCTGGGCGTGGGAGAAAGCTGGTACTGCGTGCAGCAGCCGCTCAACGCGTAGGCCGCGCCATACACGTCGCCCCCGTGGAGCATCGCGAGATAGAACGTTCCGAAACCGCCCATCGAATGTCCGGCGAGACCGCGGCTGCGCGGCGTCGCCAGCGTGCGGTATTTCCCGTCGATGTACGACACGAGCTCAAGCGAAATGAAGTCGTCCCAATTGCCGGTCGACTCGGAGTTCGTGTAGAAGCTGCCGAGCAGACGGTTCCGAGCGTTCGGCATGACGATGATCATCTCGTTCGCCGAGCTGGCGGCGACGAGCGAATCCATCACGCGTCCGATGTCGAATCCGCTGTAGCCGCCCGTCCACGAGGCTTCCGTCGCGCCGAATCCGTGAAGTAAATAGACGACGGGATACCGCTTGGCCGCGTTCGACTCGTAGCTCGGCGGCAGATAGACGAGCACCGCCCGATTCGGGGAGTCGCCGTATTTGTTGTGCTCGAGCGCCACGGAGTGAACCGTGTCGTGCACGAGACGGCCGGCCGGTGCGCTTTGCGCGTTGAGCGCCGCCGCGAACGAAAGCGCCGCGAATTGCGCGAACCACACCTGCGAGCGGAGTCGAGTCCTCATCGCCCTGTCGTGTAGGTTGTTTCGTCGAGCGATGACTTACGGCGCGACGGTCTTTACCGCAACCGCCCGACCCGACGCATTCGCCCGAATGGCCACTGTTGGCGGGAGGGCAATGTGGTACAACGATGCCGCAGATGCGCACGGATGCCCGCAGATACACGCCAAGCAATTTCGAACGATCAATACATTCGCAGCGTCGCCGTTGAAATCTGCGGCATTGCCGGTTCTAATCAGCGGCATCTGTGTTCCGCTTTCTTGAACTACCTCGCGGCCAGTCCCGTTTCTCAGTCCCGCGAAGTCAGCGGCTCGTCGACAGCAGCCGCTCGCTCGCGCGGCGTTCCACGGCCGTATCGCCGAGCTCTTTGGCGAGATCGATCTGCAGTTGGAGCCCCGTCTCACGGTAGCGAGGCCAGCCGCGGCCGAACGATCGCCGCTGCAACGCCGAGAGTGCATAACGCGAATCGCCCAGCGAGCGATACTCGCGCGCCACGACGAGATTCGCGTAGCGCATCGCGTCGCCCACCGCGGGGCCGCTCAACATCAACGAGTCGAGATGCGCGAGCCGATCTCGCGCGTTCGGCGCGCCGGCTTGAATCGCGATGGCCGCGTCGAGCAGCGTCGAACACGCGTTCGGATTGGCGCCCACGGGCACCGGAAACGCCGGCGGCGCGCCCGCGTGCAACAGCGCCAGCGCGTCGCGGGCGCCGCGCACGTCGCCCGTCTTGAGCCGCCATTGCCCCAACACACATGCGTCCGCCAGCCGCACCGCGCTGTCGGCGACCGATGGGCTGCGGGGCGCGCGTAGCCGCTCGCTCAGCGCATCGGCGGCCGCTCGCGCCGCCGACGGATCTTCGCCCGAGTACAACGCGTCGAGCACGCGCAGACGAAGCCCCGGATGCAGTCCGGGCGGAAACGATTCCAGATCTCGCGCGATCGCCACCGCCGTCGCCCGATCGCCTCGATTCAACGCGCGACTGTGGCGCGCCAGCGCGACGTCCACCCGCTCGCCGTCGGTGACGGCACGCCGGCGCAAAATCTCGATCGCCCGATCTCCATCGCCGACACCGACGCCGTCGAACTGCGCCGCCATCGCGATGTTGCGCAACGCGCCGCTCGGCGCGTCGGCGAACCGTGCACGCAAGCGACGCACCTCCTGCGAATCGCCGAGCGCTTCAGCCACGCGCCACCGCACGAACGCACTCAGCGCGTCGCTGGTGTCGGTGGCGGGCGCCGCGGCGACGAGTCGGCGCAGCGCGGACGTGTCGCGCTCGCGCGAATACAGCAACGCCAACATTCGCCGCGACGGGCTGAACGTCGGATCGAGTTGCAGCGCGCGGGTGAACGCGTCGGCCGCGCGGGCCCCCGCGTCGCGCATGCCGAGAATCTCGCCGTCGTTGTAGAAACTCTCGCCGAGCTCGTACCAGCCGTCGGCGCGATCCGGCGCGAGGCGCACAACTTCTCGCCATGCGTCGACGATCTCCGCCGCCGACGACGGCTGCGGATAGCGCGGGCCCGCGAACGCGCGAAGAAACGCGCGATCCGCCGGCGGAAGCGCCGCCTGCTGCGCCCACGCGATCGCCACGCCGCGGTCGTGCTGCTCGGCGGAGTTCACCTTGTCGGCCGACAGCGCGAGGCCGAGCGCGGCGAGCGCGAACTTCGGTTCCTCGGCGACCGCTTGTCCGTACGACCGCAACGCGCGGTTGTAGTCGCTGAGCCGATACGCGGCCCGCGCCGCGAGATAGTCCCGCAGCGCCGGCGGCGAAATACTCGGCGGCTGCGGCAACGACGACACTCTCTCGCCGGCCTCCGGCAGAATGAGTCCCGCGACGATGCGATCGCAGAGCGCGATCAGGCTGTCCGGCAACCCGACGACGCGCACCGATGCGGCAACGTGCGCCGTCGCGACGTCCACGAGCGACGCGCGGATTTCCACCGTTCCCGATGCGGACGGCCGGATCGAACCGGAAACGATTTGATCTGCGCCGAGTGATTGCGCGAGGCGCACTGCGTCGCCGACGCTCGGCGTCGCAGCCGCCTCGACCATGAATCCCGTCGATCGCGCAGCACGAAGGACGCGCGACGGATCGGCCGGACGTTTGCCGTCGGCCACGGCGAAGCGCGACGCCAAGAGCTCGAGCAGTCCTTCGCGCACGTACGACGCGGACGCGTCCGACGAATCGATGTGAAACGGAGCGACGGCGATGACCGGCTCGTGTTCGGCGGCTCGCGCCGTCGCGAGACGCCACGCCGAGGCGGACAACGCGCCGATGGCCACGAGGAGCGACCCCGCGACGCCGAGCCACGCCGCCGACCGATTGATTCTCCGCTTTCGCGCGTGTGGGGCGTCGCTCGCCGGCGCAGTCGCCACCGCCGGCGCCATGTCTCGCGGCGCAGTGACGTCGGACGAAGCGGCCTCCTCGCTCGCAATCGCCGCGACGCCGCGCGGCGCCGATGTCCGGCGGAGTTTCGCGAGCAGCTCGGCGACCTCCGGCGTCGGCGGGAGGTCGAGATCGGCGCGCATCCGAGCCTCGTGCCAGCGCCCGCGCTGCAGCGCGCCGGCGTGATCGCCGTTTTCGGCGAGCGCCGTCATGAGCCCCGCGATCGCGGCGCCGTTCAGCGGATCGTGATCGGCCAGGCGAAGGCGCCACGATACTTCGGCGTCGACGTTGCCGCCTTCGCGTGCCGCGCGAGCAAGAGTCTCGAGGGATTGAGCGAACGACCTCGCGAACCGGTCGCGCTCGCCAGCGGCCCAGAACTCGAAGTCCGGATCGCCGTTGAGGTAGAAGCCGTCGAGAAACGGTCCGCGATAGAGCTCGACGGCGTCGGCAAGACGGCTCTCGGCGATCGCGCGCTGAAAGTCGGCGACATCCGATGAGAGCACCGATGCATCGACGCGTAAGTCCGTACCGCTAAGAAAGATTCGCTCGACGCCGAGGGCCTTTCTTATATGGTAGAGTGACTGAGTGAGTGCGTGTCGCGACTTATCGGGCTCGCCTTCGGACCACAACAGGCCGAGGAGCTTGTCGCGAGACATTCCTCGCTCGCCGACGGACGCGAGGATCGTGAGGATCGCGAGCAGGCGACGTTGCCCTGCGGGACCCGTCAGAATGACCCCGTTCTGCGACAGGTAAACGCTACCGAACGTGCAAAGGCGTAGGGTCATCGGGCAGGCGGCGGGACCGTCTGACATCCATCTGAGGGGCGGGCCTTATAGATGTTCCGCCGACCGACGAAACGCAACCTGGGTTGCGCGCTTGGTGTTCGTTTTTCCCCCACCCCACCGACGCTGATGTCCGCTGCTGTTCCGCTGAACCTTCCCACTCTCCGCGAGAGGACGTCTCGCGCCGACGCCGCGACCGAACTTGGCGTCGCGGTCAGCGTCGTGATCCCGACGCTCAACGAGGCGGGACAGATTGCCCAAGCTGTCGGGGACCTTTCGTGGGCCAATGAGGTCATCGTCGTCGATGGTGGCTCGATGGATGGCACGGCGTCGATCGCCGAAGCCGCCGGCGCGCGCGTCATTGTCCTGAGTGGCCAAACGATCGCCGCGCAACGAAACGCCGGCATCGAAGCGGCGCGCAACCGCTGGATTCTCGCGTTGGACGCCGACGAGCGTGCGTCCATGCAGTTGCGGGCCGAGGTCTCACAGGTTGTAACCGGCCGGAATCCGACGCACGCCGCCTATCGCATGAAGTTCCGCAACCACTACCTCGGCCGCGAGTTGCGGCACGGGCCGTGGGGTCGCGATTGGCACGTTCGTTTGTTCACCAACGACCGGCGATACGTCTGCCACCGCGTCCACGAGCATCTCGAGACGATCGAGGACATCGGTGTGCTCACCGGTCCGATCGTGCACCACCCGTATCGCGATCTCGCGCACCACGTGAGCAAGATCGTGAAGTACGCGCGGTGGGGCGCCGAAGACCTTCAGGCGCGGGGCCGCGAGGCGCACATGCGCGATCTGGTCGGCCGGCCGGCGTGGCGCTTCGTTCGCGACTATTTCGTGTACGCCGGCTGGCGCGACGGCAGCGTGGGGTTCGTCGCGGCAGCGCTGAGCTCCTTCGCGTCGTTCCTCAAGTACGCCTTCCTCTTCTCGAGGAGCCGAACGTCCGACGGATGAAGCTCACGATCTTGATGTATCACAAGGTCGATGAGCTCCCCGTCCCGCAGGTGCGCACCCCCGGCAATTTCGTCGAGCCGCGTTTGTTCGCGGAGCAGCTCGACGCACTCGCCGAATGGGGCTACCGCACGATCGATTTCGGCGATTGGCTCGCCTATCGCGACGGCGGCCGGGCAATTCCCAAGCGGCCGCTCATCTTGACCTTCGACGACGGCTACACGTGCTTCGACACGCGGGCGTGGCCCGCATTACGCGCGCGCGACATGGGCGCGTGGGTGTTTCTCGTCGCCGGCCAGATCGGCGGCACGAACGCATGGGATCGCGACGAGCAGCCCTTTCCGCTGCTCGGCCCCGAGCGCATTCACGCTCTTCAACACGAGGGCGTTCGCTTCGGATCACACGGCGATCTCCACGTTCCGCTCGCTCGCGTTCCCCGCGAGCAGGCCGCCGCCGATCTCCGCCGGTCGCGTGAGGCACTCGGCGATCTGCTCGGCCATGCGGTGGACGTCGTGGCGTACCCGTTCAGCAATCAGAATGGCGTCGTGCGCCATCTCGCGCACGACGCCGGCTACCGCTGCGCCGTGCGCGGTTCCGGACGCATGAACCGGAGGACCACCGACGCGTTCGGGCTCCGGCGGATCAAGATGGATTCGACGATGACCGTCGAACGGTTGCGGCGGACACTCTTCATGGAACGCTACTTCGGATTCTGACGCGATCGATGGGCTGAAAGCGCCATGAATCTAGGCCTTCGGCCGTTCCGGACCGAGCACCCGGACGATCGCCGCTTCCGCCGCATCCAACGCTTTGCGGAGCACCTGGAGGCGCTCCACGGCGTCGCGGCCAACGCGTTGGTCGACGCGCGCCGTCATGCCGGCGAGATAGGCGATCTGCGTCTGGAGGCCGGGACGGCCGTACCGAACGCCCTCGTCGGGGCCGAAGAGCGTCGTCGCCAGCGAATCCACCTTCGCCAGCGAGTCAGCGCTGCCGCCGGTGCGCAGTCGGGTGCGCGCCTGCCGCACGCGATTGGCCGCGCGGCCGACCTCGGCCGCCATCTCCCGCGCGCGTACGTTGTGCTCGTACTGCTCGCGGAGGTCGGCCGTCGTCACGTGATCGGCCACGAGGCGCGGGTCGGGCAGGAGCGCGAGCGGCTCCGTGTGACTCCACGACCCCGCGCTCATTTTCACGTGATAGGATCCCGGCGGGAGCATCAGGCCGCCGCCGTCGTTGAAATCCCACACGAGCCGGTTCATTCCCGCGTTGGCCGTTAGGCGAACGGACGGCGCGGCGCGGCGGAATCCTCCGCCCTCTTCGTCGTCCGGTGCGGGAGCGGGTGCGTCGGCCGACGCCACGGTGATCGTCGCTTCGCTCGAGTAGTGTCGGACTTCGCGATTCGCCGAATCCAGAATCGCGATCGTCACCGGGCCGGCCTGCGGCCGTGCGAGGTAATAGTCGATGAACGCACCATTGGGCCCGAACTGCGCCTGGCCCGACGCCGGCGCGGCGCCGCCTCCGCCGCCTCCGCCGCCTCCGCCGCCTCCGCCTCCGCCGAATCCTCGGCCGCCGCCGATGCGCGCACGCACGGCGTCGCGGGGCTTGAACAAGACCGCGGCGGTCGTCGCGGTCTGCGCGTTCACCTGCCGCAGCGCCGAGATGTCGTCGAGGATCCACATCGAGCGGCCCTGCGTGGCGAGAATCAGGTCGTCGTGGTGGACCTTGATGTCGGTAATCGGCACGTTCGGCACGTTCAGCTCGAACGGCAGCCAATGCGCGCCGTCGTCGTACGAGATGAAGAGGCCGAACTCGGTCCCGGCGTAGAGCAGATGCTCGCGCACCGGGTCTTCGCGCACGACGCGGGTCGGCCAATCGGCGGGAATGCCGTTCTTGCCGTCGGTGAGACGCGTCCAGGTCGCGCCGTAGTTTTCGGTCTTATAAATATACGGCTCGAAATCCCCGAGCAGATAGCGATAGACCGCGTAGTAGGCCGAGCCTTTGCGGTGCGGCGACGTCTCGATGTACTGGACGCGGCCGCCCGGCGGGAGATCCTTCGGCGTGACGTTCGTCCACGTCTTGCCGTTGTCGCGCGAGATGTAGAACGGCCCGTCGTTCGACCCGGTCCAGATGACGCCGGGCTCCGTCTTCGACTCGCTGATCGCGTAGATCGTGCTGTAGAACTCCTCGCCGGTGACGTCGCGCGTGATCGGCTCGCCGCTTCCGCCCTGGCAGCAGGCGGGATGCGCGGTGAGATCGGGCGAGATCTTTTCCCAGTGGACGCCGCCGTCTCGGGACCGGTGCACGAACTGCGAGCCGTAGTACACGACGCTCGAGTCCCACGGCGACGTCTCCATCGGCGAGACACGCTGAAAGCGGAAGATGAGATCCTTCGCGTCGTTGCCGTACAGCGACTGCGCGCCGACCCAGTAGCTCTGCTCCTGACGCGTGTTCATGAACATGCGACCGAACTGTCCCTTGCACGCGCCGTAGACGATCTCCGGATTCTTTGGGTGCGGCATGATCGGCCCCGTCTCGCAACCGGGCCCCGTCGCGAACGGCTCGGTATTTCCCGCGACGGGGTTGCTCGGGACGATCACGGTGTTCGCATCCTGCTGCGCGCCGTAGAGGCGATAGGGCGTCTGGTCGTCGAGCCACACGCCGTAGATCTCCGCCGTCGGCTGATTCATCTGCGTCGACCACGTGCGGCCGCCGTCCTGCGACACGTTCGCGCCGCCGTCGTTCGACTGGATCATGATTTTCCCGTCGTGCGGGTTGATCCACATATCATGATTGTCGCCGTGCGGCGTGCGGAGCGTCGCCCACGTGGCGCCGCCGTCGGTGGACTTGTAGAAGTTCTCGGCGCCCGCGTAGACGACGTCGGCGTTCGTCGGATCGACGGCAAGCGCGACGTAGTAGAAGGGACGCGTGATGAGCTGCCCGTAATTGCTCACCTGCTTCCACGACGCGCCCGCGTCCTCCGAGCGATAGAGTCCGCCGCCGGGCTTCCCCTCGACGAGCGCGTAGACGCGATTCGGGTTCGCGGCGCTGACGGCGAGGTTCGCCTTGCCGACGAGTTCCGTCGGCAGGCCGTTCGTGATCTTGGTGAAATGCTCGCCGCCGTCGGTGCTCTTGTAGAATCCGACGCCCGCCGAATTCTGCGCGCCGCTGATGATCGTCCACGGTCTGCGTTCGCCGCGCCACATCCACGCGTAGACGACGTCCGGGTTCGTTGGATTCAGCTCGACGACCGCCGCGCCGACGCTGTCCGAAACGAACAGCACCTTGCGCCACGTCTTGCCGCCGTCGCTGCTCTTGAAGACCCCGCGCTCCGAGTTCGGCTTGAACGCGTTGCCGATCGCCGCGACCCACACGACGTTGGGGTTCGTCGGGTGAATGCGCACGGCGCCGATCTGTCCCGCGTCGTAGAGCCCGGCGAACGTCCACGTCGCGCCGCCGTCGGTCGACTTGTACACGCCGCGCCCCGTCGACACGTTGCTGCGAATGTCGTCCGAGCCCGTGCCGAGATAGATCGTATTCGGATCCGACTCGGCGACGGCGATCGAACCGGTCGACGCGACGGGAACCTTGCCGTCGGTGATCGGCACCCACGACGCACCAGCGTCGGTCGTGCGAAACACGCCGCCGCTCGCCACACCCATGTAGAACGTGCGCGGCTGCGACGGCACTCCGGTCACCGTGGTGACTCGCCCGCCGCGCGGCGGGCCCACCATCCGAAAATGAAGGCCGTGGAAGAGCATCGTGTCCACCGAGGCGAGCATCGGCTGATGCGGCGACGGCGCCCGCTGGGCGGAGACGGGCGCGGCGAGCGCGACTGCGGAAATCGCGGCGACGAAGCGCGAGAGGAACACGTGGCGGGTCATGGCTGTGAGGTCGGAGGATTCGGGATGCGAGAAAAGTGGCGCGTGCGCGGCGAGTTGCCAGTGGGCACTAACTGCGGCGCGCACGGATAGCCATCCTCTCAAGGCCAGGACTCCAGCGTCAGCGTCAGCGTCAGCCTTCAGAAAGGGCGACCGTGCGCGGTTGTTCCTGACGCCGGCGCTGTTGCTGCCGCCCAGAGTGCTGGCAGCCACAGCAGACGCAATCAGGCCACGACCCCCAACGAATCGCAACGGCCCGCCCTCGCTACTCGTAGCTCTCATCGACTCTTACGCCCCGCTTTTCCCCGGCGTATCGTCAACCCGCCTCCACCCCCTTCGATGCGTCTCCGCTCTCTCGCCACTGCGATTCTCGCCGCCTCGGCCAGCGTCTCGTCGTCCGCGGTCGCCCAGCATGCGATTCCGACCCCGGCGTCCATCCTTGGCTTCGAGCCAGGCGCCGACCGGCATCTGCCGAGTTGGAAGCAGATCACCGACTACTTCACGGCGCTCAGCAAAGTCAGCCCGCGCGTCAAAATGCGCGTCCTCGGCAAGACCACGCTCGGCCGCCCGTTTCTCGCCGTGTTCATCTCCGATTCGGCCACGCTCGCGAACCTCGACCACTACCGGCAGATCCAGCGCCGGCTGATGGATCCGCGGCTCCAGGCGCGTGGCGAGCGTGAGAATCTCATCGACGAAGGCAAGAACGTCATTCTCGTGACGTCGGCGATTCACTCCAACGAATCGGGCGGCTTCACCACGCCGATCGTCCTCGCCGATCGCCTGGCGCGGGCGCAGGACCGCGAGGCGAAGGAGATTCTCGCCAACACGATCATCATCCTCGTGCCGTCGCAGAATCCCGACGGCGTCGACATCATCGGCGACTACTACCGATCGACCATCGGCACGCCGCAGGAAGGACGCGACCCGCCGGTGCTCTACCACAAGTACGTCGGCCATGACGACAACCGCGACTGGTACGCGTTCACGCAGCCCGAGACGCGCTACACGGTCGACTCGCTCTACACGCCGTGGGATCCGGAGATCGTCAACGACATCCACCAGCAGGGATCGAACGCCGGGCGCATCTTCATTCCGCCGTACATGGATCCGATCGAGCCGAACATCGATCCGATTCTCACCGCGGCCACGAATGGGCTCGGCATGTCGATCGTGTGGCGCATGACGAACGAGGGCTTCACCGGGATCGGCAGCAACGCGTCGTACGACCAATGGTCGCCGGCGCGACAGTACTCGCTGTATCACCGCGGCGCACGACTCCTCACCGAAACAGCGAGCGCGTACCTCGCATCGCCGATGGACATTCCGTTCGACCAGCTTGGCGCCGGCCGCGGATACGAAGCCAAGACCGTGACGTGGAATTTCCCGTCGCTCTGGGTCGGCGGGCATTGGGGCTACGGCGACATCGTTCGCTATCAGGTCGGCGCGAGCTGGGCGCTCTTCCTCGACGCCGCGCTCAATCGTCGCGCCTGGCTCGAGGGCTACGCGGCGCAGGCCGACCGCGCGCTTGGAGATCTCCCGGCGTGGGGGCGAGACAAGTGGCCCTCGGCGATCGTGATCTCGAAGACGCAGCCGGACACCCAGGCCTTGCAGCGCATGATCTGGACGCTGCAGCACGGGCAGGTCGAAGTGCGCGAGTCGACAGCGCCCACGACGATCGACGGCAAGACGTATCCCGCCGGCAGCTACGTGATCCTCACCAAGCAGCCGTTCGGCGCATACGCGAAAGCGTTGCTCGAGCGACAGCACTACCCCGATCTCTTCGACTATCCTGGGGGACCGCCGAAGCGCCCGTACGATGTCACGGCGCACACCCTGCCGCTGCTCTTCGGCGTCGACGTCGCGCACGACACCGCGGCTCCGCCGGCGACCGGCGCGGTCATCAAAGAAGTGGCGGAGCCGAAATACGCCGCGGGCGTCCCGAGCTCCAAGCGTGTCGCGCTCCTTCGTCCGAGCACCAACGAGCCGATCGATGAAGGGTGGACGCACTGGATCCTCGATCTCTACAAGGTTCCGTTCACGCCGATCACCGAGAAGGATGTTGAGGCCGGTTCGCTCAACGACCGCTTCGACGTCATCGTGATTCCCGAGGGCGGAATCGGTGGCGGAGGTCGCGGTGGCGGTGGCGGTGGCGGAGGGCGCGGCGGGATTGTTCCAGCTGGCGGGGCTCGTGAAGGACGCGGCGGGGGAGTGGCCGAGGAATTCGGCGCGCTCGACACGTTCGTCAAGAACGGCGGATCGGTGCTGGCGTTCAACACGGCGTCGAGCGCCGTCATCACGGGGCTCAAGCTGCCGGTGAAAAACGTGCTCGCCGGCGTGTCGAGCAACGATTTCTATTGCCCCGGGTCGATCCTCGGTGTGGAGATCGACCGGTCGAGCCCGCTCGCCCGGGGCTTCACGGCGACTGTTCCCGCCATTTGGTTTGAAGGCGGTCCGGCATTCGAGATCACAGATCCGTCGCAAGCGACAGCGGTGGCGACCTATCCCGTTACAGGAAATCCCCTCCTTTCAGGCTGGCTGCTCGGGGGGTCGAAGCTCAATGGCAAGGCCGCGCTCGTGGACGTCAAAATGGGGCGCGGGCACGTGGTGCTTTACGGGTTCCGGCCGCAGTACCGCGGCCAGTCGATGGCAACGTACTCGTTGATCTGGAATGCCATCGGGCAGTGAGCCGCGCGTCACCGCGCGGCTGCAATGAGCGGTTGCAGCGAAAAAAAATCGATCGTGCTCGGAAACAGTGTGGGGGAGCGCGGGTAAGATTGACAAGTGTGATTCAAGTCACGCTCCCGCCTCCACGGCAGTGAGACGCCCGGTCTCTCGCGCCTGTTCGAAGTCAGACCCTCCTCTCCGGGCTTAGTCGCTCCTTCCTTCCGCAGGTCAAATGCAGCATCGCCGGACTGTTCTCACCCTCGGGCGCGTCGCGGGCACCATGGGCGCCGCGTTCGTAACGGTCGCCGCGCTCAATTGTGCCGCGTACTCGGCCAACGGCCGTGACGGCACGCTTGCCCCGCTCACGGCGTCGCGCCGCGGGGCCAACGACTTCATCTCGTTGAACGCGGTCCTCTCGGCCGCACCCGGCACCTACATCGAACAAGTTCTCGCTGACCGCGACTCGACGATCGAGCGTTGGCCGGCCCACGTGGCACAGCCGCTCCGCGTCTGGATCGACTCGTCTTCTCTGTGCAGCGGAGAGCAGGCGTCGTTCCCGGCAGCCGTGCGCACCGCGTTCACTACGTGGGGAACGGCGGGCATCCCGCTCCGGTTCTCGTTTGTCCCGTCGAGCCGAGATGCGGACATTCGCGTGCACTGGATCGGGCATCTCGATCACAAGACCGGTTCCACGACGTGGCGCACGGACCGCAACGGCTGGCTGACTGTGGGCGACATCACACTTGCCACGCACATCAGCGACGGCCAGGCGCTCGACACGCGCGGAATGCGCGCGATCGCCCTTCATGAAGTCGGCCACGCGCTGGGACTCAGCCACAGCTTGGATCCAAAAGACATCATGGCTCCGCTGATTCGTGTGGACGGCTTGAGCCTGTCCGACCGAAACACGATCAAGCTGTTATACTCCTTTCCAGCAGGTCCCATCCACTAAATACTCCCCTCTGTTTCACCCCGGCCCCCGGTCCAATGCGCAAATTCGGTCTGCTCATCCCGTTCGCCGCGGTCTCGATGTTGGCGGCATGTGATCCACAAGCAGGGAGCAAGCTCAAGGCCCTCGCCCACGCAGACTCGCTGCGCACCGATTCGCTGATCTCCATCAAGAACGATCTCTTGAACGAGGTCATGTCGTCGACACAATTCGTCAACGACCTCAATAGCGAAATCGCCAGGCTCAAAGCCAAACAAAACGTCGCTCTCGCCACCAAGCTGACGAGCGAATCCGACATGTCCGCGATCAAGGACGAGCGCGCGGCTGTCGTCAAGCGTATCCAGAACCTGGTCATGCGGCTCGATTCGAGCGAAGCGCGCGTCGGCAACCTCCGCAAGCGCGCCTCGACCCTCGCCACGCACGACTCGACGCTCGTCACCCAGATCGCCGAATACGAGAAGACGATCGCCGACCTGCGCCACACGGTCGATACGCAGCGCGCCGACTATGAGGCGACGATCGCCAAGCAGACCGCGCAGATCGCGACGCTGAACTCGAAGGTCGACACAGTCACCACCGAGAACACGCGCCTCATGGGCGAGGCCAAGACCTTGAGCGACACGGTCACGCAGCTCACGACGGCGGTGAACACGGCGTACTACGTCATCGGCACCAAGGACGACCTGATCAAGCAAGGCATCCTCGTCGAGGAAGGCCGCAAGCGCTTCTATCTCTTCGGCGGCCGGAGCGTATCAGAAGCGCGCGAGCTCGATCCGTCGAAGTTCACGCGCATCGACCGGGCAAAGGACAAGGTGATCAACTTCCCCGAGGGCGACTACGCGATCTTCACGCGGCAGAACCCGGCCTACGCCTCGCCCTTCGCCTCGAAGGACGGCATGATGTCCGGCGGCCTGCGCATCGACCAGCCGGATCGCTTCTGGGAGTCGTCGAGGTTTCTCATCATTGTGAAGCTGTAGACCGGTGAACAGGTGAACGGGTGGACAGGTGGACGGCTAACAGCCTGATCACTTGACCGCGTAGCAACGAGGGGACCGCTTCGAGACTGGAAGCGGTCCCTTGTTGTTTCCCGTCCACCTGTCCACCCGTCCACCCGTCCACCCGTCCATCTCCTCGTGCCCCTCCCCATCGAGCCCATCCTTCCGGCGATTCGCGACGCGCTGGGTGAGCGTGGGTGCGTCGTCGTGCAGGCGCCGCCCGGAGCGGGAAAGACGACGATGGTGCCGCTCGCGTTGCTCGACGCTCCGTGGCGCGGCGATCAATCGATCGTGATGCTCGAGCCGCGCCGCGTGGCGACGCGTGCGGCGGCGTGGCGACTGGCCGAGTTGCGCGGCGAGAGCGTCGGTGAGACGATCGGCTACCGAATGCGCGGCGAGCGGCGCGTTGGCCGCGCGACGCGCGTCGAGGTCGTCACCGAAGGCGTGCTGACACGCCGACTGCAACGCGACCCGACGCTCGACGGCGTGGGCGTGCTGATCTTCGACGAGTTTCACGAACGCAGCCTCGACGCAGACCTGGCGCTCGCTCTCGCGCTGCGCACCAGGGCGCTCGTGCGCGACGATCTCCGCATCGTCGTCATGTCGGCCACGCTCGACGGCGAATCGGTCGCGCGGCTCCTCGGCGATGCGCCGATCGTAACCAGCCACGGGCGCTCGTTCCCGATCGAGACGCGACACGTCGAGCCTCGGCGCAACGTGCGCATCGAGGCGGCGGTGACCAACGCGATCGTGGACGCGCTCCGCCGCGACGAGGGCGACCTCCTCGTGTTTCTCCCCGGCGCGGGAGAAATCCGGCGCGTGGAGTCACTGCTCGCCCAGCGCGTGGAGCCCGGCGTCGTCGTCAGCCCGCTCTACGGAATGCTCGATCGCGACGGCCAGGATCGCGCGCTGTTTCCCGATCGCGGTGGACGCCGAAAGGTCGTGCTGTCCACGTCAATTGCCGAAACGAGTCTCACGATCGAAGGAATCACGATCGTCGTCGACAGCGGTCTCTCGCGCGCGCCGCGGTTTTCGCCCCGCACCGGGATGACGCGCCTCGAGACGGTGCGCGTGTCGAAGTCCTCGGCCGATCAACGCCGCGGCCGAGCCGGACGCACCGCGCCGGGCGTGTGCTACCGGCTTTGGCCGGAACACGAGACGCTTCACCTGCTCGAGCAATCGCCGCCGGAGATTCTGCACGCCGACCTCGCGTCGGTCGCGCTCGACCTCGCCGCTGCCGGCGTCACCGAACCGACCGAGCTCGCGTGGCTCGACGCGCCGCCCCCCGCCGCGTTCGCCCAGGCGCGCGAGCTGCTCGCCGAGCTCGACGCGCTCGACGCTTCGGGCGACGTCACGCCCCACGGCCGCGCGATGGGTGAGATCGCGGTCCATCCCCGACTCGCGCACATGATGTTGCGCGCCAGGGAAAACGGGGCCGCGCGCGACGCCTGCGACCTCGCCGCGCTGCTCTCCGAACGAGATGTGCTGCGCTCTCGCGACGGCGCGATCGACGCCGACGTGTCTCGCCGCATCGATGTCCTCCGCGGCGCCCGCGACGATTCCGCCGACGTCGATCGCGACGCGCTCGGCCGCGCCCGCGCCGAATCCGCTCGCCTTTTCGCGCATCTCGACGCTCTTTCCGTCAGTTCCCGTCCACCCGTCCACCCGTCCACCCGTCCACCCGCACTACTTGCCCTCGCCTATCCCGACCGCGTCGCGCGCCGCCGCCCGGGAACGCGCGCCCGGTTTGTTCTTCGCAACGGGCGTGGCGCGGAGCTGCGCGAAACCGATGGGCTTGCGTCGTCGCCGTTCATCGTGGCCGCGCAGCTCGACGATCGCAAACCGGAAGCGCAGGTCTATCTCGCCGCCGAAATCCACGAGGACGACGTGCGGCGATTGTTCGCCGATCAGATCGTGACCGGCGAGTCCGTCGAATTCGACGACGCAACGAACGCCGTCGTGGCGCGGCGCGTCGAGCGACTCGGCGCGATCGTGCTGCGCGAGGCGACGATCGCCGATCCGTCGGAAGACGCGGTGCGCGTCGCGCTGCTCGACGCGATTCGGCGCCGCGGCGTCGCGTCGCTGCCGTGGACTGACGGCGTGACGCGCCTCAGGCAGCGCATCGCGTTCGTGTCCGCGCACGACGACAGCTGGCCCGACGTGTCGGATGCCGCGCTCTCGGCGCGGCTCGACGAATGGCTCGCGCCCGCGCTCAGCGGCGTGCGACGACTGTCGGCGCTCGAGCGGGCGGATCTATCCGACGCACTCGCGTCGCTGCTTGACTGGCGCCAGCGCCGCGCCCTCGACGACCTCGCCCCGACGCACGTCGTCGTGCCGACGGGTTCACGTATTCCGATCGACTACTCGGATCCGAACGCGCCGAGTGTCGCCGTCAGGCTGCAGGAAGTGTTCGGGTTGACCGAATCACCACGCCTGCTCGACGGGCGGGTCGCCGTGACCATGCAGCTCCTCTCGCCGGCGCACCGGCCCGTGCAGACGACGCGCGATCTCGCCGGGTTCTGGCGAACGAGCTACTTCGACGTGCGAAAGGAAATGCGCGGGAGGTACCCGAGGCACGAGTGGCCCGAAGATCCGATCGCCGCGGCGCCGACGAAGCGCGCCAAACCGAGACGATGAACGCGAAACGCGAGCGGAATCACCAGTAGGGATTGCTGCCGCGCTCCGTCATCCGCTTCGCGAACTCGAGATCTCTCACGCGATTGATCGTCAACGTGAACCCGGTGATCTCTCCGCGATCGCTGCGCACCACGCGCAACAACATCTGGTCGTTGTTGGTGAACAGGTCGGCCGAGAAGGTGACGAACCGCAAATCGGATTCGTGCGCCCGCCGAAGCAGCAGCAACCCGTCTCTCGCGACGAGCGACACGCCGAGGTCGAGCTCCGGGCTGTAGTAGTCGCCGGCCAGTTGCGCCAACTGGTCGTTTCGCTTGCGCGAGATCGTTGAGTCGCCGGCCGCGGGCGCCATGCCGACGCTGAACGGACCGGCCGCGAAGTCGAGGGCGCTCGTCGCCGTCACGCGGCGCTGCGGAATCAAACCGAGGTGCACCGACGCAACCTGGTCGGCGAGCGTAATCGGCGCGCTCGCGGTGTTGCAGAGCGTGATCACGCTCAGGTGCCGGTCGGGAATGCGCAGCACTGAGCTGCGGTAGCCGCCGTACGCGCCGCGATGCGAGTACGTCGTGCTGCCGGCCATCTCGCCGAGGGTGAGCGCGAGCGCGTACGGAATCGTCTGGCCGTTGTTCAGGCGGCCCGGTTCCTCGAGCTCGGCCACACCGGCCTTGCCGCCGACGCGGCCGCTCTCGAAGTTCGCGTCCCACTTCGCGAGATCCTCGATCGTCGAGAACACGCCGCCGTCGCCGACGACGTCGAACTCCGGTTGGCTGATCCGATAGCTCGATCCACTCGGTTGGTATCCGATCGCCCGGTGAGGAATGATCTCGGTATGATCGTCTCTGAATTCAGTGCTGTTCATGCCGAGCGGCTTGAAGATGTGCTCGGCGGCGTAGTCGCGGAGCGACTCGCCCGATGCGCGTTCGACGACGAGCCCGAGAAGCGCGTAGCCGGTGTTGCTGTAGAGGAACTCGTCGCCCGGCGTGAAGTTGAGATTCTTCTGTCGGCTCACGAGGTCGATGAACTGCCGCTCGGTGAGCGACCCGTCGCTCGGCCAACCGGAGAGAGCGAGGAGCGTGAAGTAGTCGCGCAGTCCGCTGGTGTGGTGGAGCAGTTGGCGCAGCGTGATCGGCGGGCCGAACGACGGCACCTGAGGCACCCAGCGGCGAATCCAGTCGTCGAGGGATAGACGCCCTTCCTGCGCCAGCAGCACGATGCTCATCGCCGTGAACTGCTTCGACAACGACGAGATGTAGAAGCGGCTCGTCGGTGTGATCGGCGTGTCGTGCTCGAGGTCGGCCATGCCGTACCCCTTGGCGAACGCGAGCTGACCGTCGCGGACGACGCCCACCGCGCACCCCGGCGACGCCGTCGATCCGTACGGCGCGAAGATGGAGTCGACCCAACGGTTCGCCGAATCCAACGGAGTCAGACGCGCCTGCGCGCCGGCCGCTCCGGTCCCGAGACCGAGCGCGGCAATCAGTATGGCGATGGCGAGCCCAACCCGACGCATCGAGGACTTCCCCCCTCTACCGGCGTTCTCGAATCCTTCCATGGTCCGCACGGGATGTCCAGCAAGAGACTGAAATCCTTGCAAGCCGTAACGGCCGGGCAAGTGCGACTTAGGGTGCCGGTGGACCGGTGGACCGGTAGACCGGTGGACCGGTAGACCGCGGCTCTCGGCTGCTGGCTCTCGCTCTTTGCTCGAGGCTCTCGCTCTTTGCTCGAGGCTCTGGCTATTTGCTCGAGGCCGGGCTCGCTTCCACTTACGAGATCGCGGTGCCGTCGTGACGGCTCACCGTGAAAACAAATCGAGCGTCGTCGAATCAGACGAGCACGCCGCTCGCGCGGCCGCCCTGCCGAGCATCGCCCCGATCACGTTCCCCGTCCCTGAGTACGCCCCGATCGCCCACACGTCAGGCCGCACCTGCTCGGCGATCGGCAGGCCGCCGTCGGCGTACGAGACGCTCGCCGCCCACCGATGAGTCACGCGTGCATTCACGCCGAGCTTGTCGCGCAAAATTCGCTCGATCGCGTTCTGCACGACGTCGGTCGGTTCGGAGCTCGTCGTCCATTCGCTCTCGCCGCCAACGTCGCGACAACCGCCGAGCACGAGCCGGCGGTCCATGCGCTGCTGCCAGTAGTCGAGTCCCCAGCGCGTGTAGACGGGCCGGGTCCATCGCACGGCGTCGAGCGGTTCGGTGGCGAGAATCTGAAGTCGTGCGGTGCGCACTCGCGGCGCCAACTCGGGCAAGAGACGCTCGAGCTTTCCATCGACGGCGACGATGATGCGCGACGCGCGCACGTCGCCATTCGGCGTGCGCACGCAACCCGACTCGATCTCAGTCGCCGGCGTTCCGCCGAAGAGCTTCGCACCGCGCTCTGTCGCCGACGAAGCGAGCGCGCGACACCGAGCCGCGGGATCGAACGTCGCGTTGCGCGGTGAGAGCAGGCCGCGCCCTTCGGGACCGTCGTAGCGCTCGACGGGGAGTCCGTCCAACTGCATGGCGCGCAGCTGGCGCTCGCAGTCGGCCTCCTCTTCAGTAGAGGCAGCGATGCGTAGCGAACCGGTTCGTCGAACCGAGGCCGGCGTTTCGGCGGCGATTCGCTCCAGCTCGTCGAGCGTCGCGCGATAGATGACGGTCGCGCGCTCACGGCCGAAGCGCTCGACGGCGACGTGGTGGAACACCGACATGCCGCCCATGAGAAACCCGCCGTTCCGTCCCGCCGCGCCGGCGGCGATGCCGACGGCGTCGACTCCCACGACGCTCGTCCCGAGTCGCAACAACTCGCTGACACATGCGAGCCCGGCGCCGCCGAGTCCGATGACGCACACGTCGGCAGACACGTCGCCGTGGAGCACGGGGAGCGAGATCCCCGGCGCTTCGTCGCCCCAGATCGGAGTGTTGCGCATCGTCGAGGAATCTAGGCTCGACGGCGGATCGAAACGACACACCTGAAACCCGATCGAATCCGCTCCGTACTGCCGCGAGAGGCAGGTCGCGCTCACTCTCACCGGGACCGACATGCAATCGCTGCTTCGCGACGTTCGCTACGGCCTTCGATCCCTATTGAAGGCGCCTGGTCTCACGGCCGTCGCGGTTCTCGCGCTGACGCTCGGGATCGGACTCACGACGACGATGTTCAGCATCGTGTACGGGGCGCTCCTCAAAGGGCTGCCCTTTCCCGACAGCGACCGCATCGTGGCCGTCTTCCGCTCCAATCCGTCGCGCAACATTCAGCAGTCGTCGATCTCCATCCTCGACTATTTCGACTACAGCGCGCAGCAGAAGTCCTTCGCCGAGCTGGCGGGGTTCACGTCGGGGACGATCTTCGTGAGCGGCGACGAGAAAGCCGAGCGATTCGACGGCTCGTGGATCACGGCGAACGCGCTGTCGATGCTCGGCGTGAAGCCCATCCTCGGCCGGAACTTCACCCCGGGCGAGGACACGCCGCAGGGCGCCAAGGTCGCGATTCTATCATATACGATGTGGCACGACCGGTACGCGTCGGACGCGAACATCGTCGGCCGCGTGATCCGCGTGAACGGCGTGCCGACGGCGGTCGTCGGCGTGATGCCGGAGCGTTTCGAGTTTCCTCAGAACGACAAGATCTGGCTGCCGCTCCAGACGGATCCCAGCGCGACGAAGCGCGCCGACAGCCCGCAGATTCAAGTCGTGGGCAAGCTCAAGCCCGGCGCGTCATTCGACCAGGCGAACGTCGAGCTGGCGACGATCGCCAAGCGGCTGGCCGCCGCGTATCCCGACGCCGACGAAGGATTCACCACCAACGCGCGTCCCTTCGTCGACACGTACATCGGCCCGCAGCCGCGGCAACTCCTGTTCACGATGCTCGGCGCTGTGTTCTTCGTGCTGCTCATCGCCTGCGCCAACGTCGCCAACCTGCTGCTCGATCGCGCGGCGCATCGCACCAAGGAAGTCGGCGTCCGCGTCGCGCTCGGCGCATCGCGCGGAGCCGTGGTGCGACAATTCCTGGCCGAGTCGCTGGTGTTGTCGCTGGCGGCGACGGTGCTCGGGATCGTGGTGGCGCATTTTGGGGTGGAGGCGTTCAACCGCGCGCTCGCGATCACACAGGTCCCGTTCTTCATCGACATTCGGCTGCATCCGCAGGTGCTGTTGTTCACGATCGCCGTCGCCGGCGTCACGACGCTCGTCGCCGGGGCGATCCCGGCGTATCAGTCGTCGCGCGCCGACATCAACGAGATTCTCAAGGACGACTCGCGCGGCGCGTCGAGCTTCCGCATCGGCCGCATCACCAAGGGGCTCGTGATCTTCGAGATCGCCCTCTCGTGCGGGCTGCTCGTGGCGGCGGGCCTCATGATCAAGAGCGTCGCGAAGCTGCGCAATCTCGACCCGGGCTTCACGACGAAAGACGTGTTCACGGCGCGCATCGGCTTCCCCGTCGCGTACACGGACACGATCGCCCAATGGCGCTTCTTCGACGACGCGCTCCTCAAGGTGAGCGGGATTCCCGGCGTCGTGTCGGCGTCGGTCAGCTCGGGCATCCCCGCCACGCGCCAAGGGTTCGGCAGCAACACCTTCGGCGTCGAAGGCCAGAGCTATCTCAAGGACAAGGACTACCCGAACGCGCGCTGGCTCTCGGTGACGCCGGATTTCTTCACCACGCTCAAGACGCCGGTGGTGAACGGACGCGCGTTCACGCTCGGCGACCGTGCCGGCGAGCTGCCGGTGGCGATCGTCAATCGCGAATTCGTCGCCAAATTCCTCGAGCACCAGAATCCGATCGGCAAGCGCATTCGGATTGGTGACTCGCGGAGCAAGCAGCCGTACCTCACGATCGTCGGGGTCGTCGGCGACATGTTCTCGGGTGACAACGAGCACCCGATCGTGCCGGCGATCTTCCAGCCGTTCGCGCAGTCACGCGTCAACTTCGCGTGGATCTCGGCGCGCACCTCGGGTCCGCCGACGTCGATCACCGCGTCGGTGCGTCAGGCCGTGTCGTCGGTGAACGCCGACATCCCCCTCTACTGGGTGGACTCGCTCGACAACCAGATCGCGCAGCAGACATGGTTCGTGCGCGTGTTCGGCACGATGTTCATGATCTTCGGCTTCGTCGCGCTGTTCCTGGCGTCGGTCGGGCTGTACGCGGTGATGTCGTTCTCGGTGAGCCGGCGCATCCGCGAAGTCGGGATTCGCATGGCGCTCGGCGCGCGCGCGGCCGACGTCGTCCGCATGATCTTTGGCCAGGGGCTCGTCCAGCTCGGCGTCGGCATGACGCTCGGTCTGCTGCTGGCGGCCGGCATCGGTCAGACGCTCAAGATCATCCTCTTCCAGGTTCAGCCGCGCGATCCGACGATCTTCGTCGGCGTGGTGGTCGTCCTGACGCTGGTAGGTCTGGTCGCCTGCCTGGTTCCAGCGCGTCGAGCGACGCGGGTGGACCCGCTCGTGGCGCTGCGGGCCCAGTGAACCCCGGTGAAGCGGCGTTGACGGTGCGTGTGACGGTATCTAGCTTGCTTCCCATGACGAACTGCGTGCTCAACCGAAATTGCGGGAATAATCGGAGCTCCTCGCGGAAAGCTGGCTAGGGCGCACTCGGCAGTTTGTCAGGGACGAGGCCCGCCAGAAGTCATACGGTGGGCCTTTTGTTTTGGCAGGTTGGTCGAGGGAAGCATTGGGGCGTAGGTCAATTGGCAGACCGCCTGACTGTTAATCAGGAAGTTGGTGGTTCGAGTCCACCCGCCCCAGTATCAGCAAGACCAACAATCTGAGAACGTTACGGACTAGCCCCGGCGCGCTTCAGCGCCGGGGCTTTGTCGTTGAATCCCGTTGCGGAGGTCAGCCTCGATGAAGCCACCTCGAGTGCGTGTTACCCAACGCGTAACAATTGTGAAGCAAACCACGAGTCGGTGCGATTCACCAGTAGAGGGGCTCGTCTCACCAATTCCCGCGCCCTGATTCAGCCGGTCAAATCGTCCACCTCAGACCGTTGCCGTTCTATCCAATCGCCGAAACGTCGAATCAATCATCCTGAACGTCGCATTCACACGCCGCACTGTGGAATCTCTCGCTCTTCCCACGCCATCTATGCGTGTTCCCGCGACACCAACCATTGCTCCGCTCGTACCTCGCACCTCGCCCCCGAGATCTCTCGCTGTTCCCGTCACGCCACACGTCGTTCCCGTGGCATTACACATCGTTCCCGCAGCATTACACATCGTTCCCGCCGCATTACCCGTCGTTCCCGTCGAAGCTCACGCCGCGGACATGGCGCCTCACCGCGTTCCCCTCGCTTCTCATGACGTTTCCACGCCATCACAAGGAGATACCACACCATTTCCACATGATTCGCTCGCATTGCAGCTCGTGACGCTCGCTTCAACCAAGGCGAACGTCGCTGCAACAAGTCCGACGATCACCCCACGCGATGCGCCGCGCATCGCTACGGACTCGAACGGGACTTCTCACCTTCGAACCCTCATTCCAACAGGTTTAGACGCGGCGTCAACAACACTTTTCCACGGGATCAACGCTGTTCACCCATTCATTTCATTCCAAGGAGCACATTTGAAAAACACGCAGGAGCAGGTTTACAACACGGGTCGTCGCGTCCAGGCTTTCCTCGACGCCAACGACTCGCTCTTCGGTAGCATCAACAAATCCAGCATACGGTCTGAGCTCGACACCGTCGTGACCGAGCTGGGTGCCGCCGCCGGCGATCAGGCCGGCGGGTTGGTCAACGCGCGTGGCGAGACGGCCAAACAACGGACTCTTCGTCTCGCGCTGCGGCTCAACCACATGCAGCCAATCGCTTCCGTCGCCAAGCTCAAGTTGCGGACCGTCCCCAACTTCGAGTCTCTGACGATGCCTAGCGTCAACGTCCGCGTCGCCGGTTTGATCGCGCACGCGCTGGGTATGGCCGACGCTGCGCAGCCCTATGTACAGGTATTCATCGACGCTGGTCTGCCGTCGGACTTCATGACGGCGCTGACCGCCGCGGCGGCGGCCGTCCAAGCGTCCGTCGACACCCGCGCAAAGTCACTCGGCAAAAGGGCCAACGCCACCGGTTCGCTCAAGGAGCTCGATCGCCGAGCGCGAACGGTCTACAAAGCGCTCAACGACTTCGTCGTCCCGATTCTCTCGGCCGACGTCGCGCACAGCGGATTGCTGGCCGAGTGGAAGACGACGCGCCGCGTCACGCTGCGCCCGGGCCCGACGATCGGAGTTGAACAGCTGGTGCGGGCGCTCGGTGGGGTGCCCATGCCATCGACATCCACATCGCCGACCACGCGGTCAGCGCCGGCTGTCGTTCCGCCGCCGGTTGCTCACCCGGTCGCGCCCCAGCTGACGACGCCGTAGGGTCGGCAAGACGTAGCACCTGATTCCGTGCGAGCGGTACGCGCGCTACCGCTCGCACGACGGAAGGACCAGCAGTCGTACGGTGGGCCTTTTGTTTAGGTCGGTTGTTCGGAGCGGCAACATCGGTCGGCCAGAGACTCTCTGTCGGCCCTTCTTGTCCTTTGCGCAGACTACATAAAGTGTGATATGTTCTCGATCATGCGAACCCTGTCGCCGCTCTTCGTCCTGGCCGGTCTCGCCGGCTGCGGGCAGCACGGTGCCTCGGCCCCCACTCCCCAAGCGTCGCGAGTGGGGATCTATCACTTCACCGAGCATCCTCTTCAATCGAACCAGTCGTTTGAGGGCCGCGTCGGCGTGACGAAGGACACGATTGTCATTGAATCCGACTTGGCTCCTTGCATCTACGATTCGCGAAGCGCCGCCGGCTCCGCGGTCATCTATCAATGTGGACCGGTGACCGTGTCGTTCAGGCGATCAGACCCTATCGCTACCGCCAGGTACACCGTCACTACGACGGTCGTGGACCACCAGATGACGTGCGTGCGATACACGACCGATGCGTCGGGACACCAGACCTGCGCCCAGCAGCGGAGCGAAGCGATCGAGCGACAGGTTCCAGTGTCGGGAACGTTGCATCTCGAGCTCACGGTCAAGCCCGACTGACGACGAGGCGCCGTCGGCGCGCGATGGCGCGTAGATTCGCGCGCGGGGATTGCCGGACTCGAATTCAGCCACGGATAGGCTGGTCCAGCGCGGGGGAGCGGCGTGCCCGATTCGAGAAACACGAAACTGCTCGTGGTCAGCCTCCTCGCGGTTCTGTGCGTCCAATTCGGTGTCGCGTACTACTGGAGCGAGCCCTACCCGGCGGTGATCATGCCGGGCTTCGTCGGGAGTCTCACGACCACCGGCATGACGACCATTCGCGGCTATCGCGTGGTTGCATCACGATCGTCCGGTTCCGACGTAGTTCTGGACGCCGACAAGTTCTTCAAAGGCGTTCCGCATTGGTATCTGCTGACTGACATGCCGTTCGTGCTCGACACGACCCCTCCCGCGCCTTCGGGATGGCCTCGTCTTCGCGCGCGATTCGGGCGTCGCTCGAAGCTTCGGTCGGACGCCGGCACGCCGGCGTTCGTAGCCTACGCGCAGCGGCGCCTGGCGGAGCTGACCGATCGCTCTGACTGGGAGAGCCTCCGCATCGAGGAGACGAGCCGCGATCTCGACATCGACCAGATGAGCTACGTCGGGCCCGCCCGCGTCGATCGCAGCCGGGAGTTTCGTCTCCGGTGATGACTGGTGCTCCCTCCGTTCCATTGGATCGACCCCAATCCTGGTTGGACCGCGAGTACCGCGTCGGCGACGAACAACTTGGATTCATCCGCGTCCTGTACTGCGCGTTCGTGCTGTTCGTGATCGGCCTTCCCTCCGTCACATGGACCGCCGACAGCCCGCAGCTCTTGTTCGATCCGCCGTTCCTCAGCGCCGCCAACCTCCTCTCGGGTTGGCCCTCGTCCGGAACGCTGTGGATCCTGAGCCTGGTGCTGGTGATTCTTTTCCTGCTGTTGTTGTTCGGGTTCTTCGTGCCGACGGTGTCCGTGTTGGCGTCACTGTTGATGATCGCCGGCTCGAATCTTCAGTTCTCATACGGGAAGATCGATCACAACAACATCCTTCTCGTCCTGACGCCGTTGATCATGGCTCGTTCGGGATGGGGCAACCGGTACACGCTCGGTCAGTCGCCGCCGACGCCAAATCGGTCGGGCGCTTGTATCGGCGTGCTATCCATCGTCGTCGGTTTTGCGATGTTTACGGCTGGATTCCAGAAGCTGGCCACCGGTTGGCTCGACATCCGGACCCAGGCGAGTTACGGCCATTTCATTCACGATTTCTATTCGGATTCGCGTCAGGCGCTTCTCGCTCCGATCGCGATACACGTCCGGTCCAAAGCGTTCTGGGAGGGCCTCGACTATTCGACGGTCGGCTTCGAGCTGTTGTTCATCGTCGCCGTGATTCGACGGTGGTTGTTTCGAGCCTGGATTGGGCTCGCGGTCCTCTTTCACGCCGGCGTTCTCCTGATACTCAACATCGGATTTTCCGTAAACTTTGCCGTGTATCTGTTCTTCGTCGACTGGCCGTTGCCGCGCCAATTCGCGCTGTCGGGGAGAATGGCGCGGCTTCTCGCGGCCGGCATTTCGGCGCTCGTGCTGACGGTTTGGTGGATGAGCGTTGGACCGGACCAGCCGCTGTTCTTGCGGATGTCGCCATCGCTTGCGAAGTACGTCGTCTCGCGCCTTGTCGCGCCAGCCAACATAAACGACACGACGCTGGAGATCTTGCCGACCTTCCTCGCCATTGTGGCCGGGGTGGCGCTGATCGTTCGGCGTACAACAGCGTCCTCGAAACTGGGCGCGTTGGAGACTGTCGACACCGCGTGATGGCGATCACGTGGGAGTCCCGGAGACTCTGACCGTTAGGCGGTGCTGGTTCGAGTCCACCCATTCCAGTATGTTCTCGGCCATGCGAACCCTGCTGTCGCTGGTCTCGCTGGCCGGTCTCGCTGCGTGCGCACACCGTGGCGCGCCGGATCCCGCTCCCCAGACGTCGCGGGTAGGGATCTATCGCTTCACCGAGCATCCACCACAATCGAAACAGCCGTTTCAGGGCCGCGTTGGCGTGACGAACGACACAGTGGTCGTTGAAACCGAATCGGGTCCGTGCCTGTACGATCCCCACAGCCCCGCCGGTACCACGGTCATTTATCATTGCGGCGACATCACCGTGTCGTTCAACCGAACCAACCCCGTCCTCACTGCCAGGTACACCGTCAATACAACGGTGACTGACCAGCAGGCGACGTGCGCGCGACGCACGAGCGATTCACGACAGACGTGCATCCAGCAGCGGAACGATCCGATCGAGCGGCAGGTTCCGGTCACGGGAACGCTTCACCTCGAGCTCGTCATAAAGCCGGACTGAGGCCGCTCCGCGACCCGCCGGCGCCCTTTCCGGCCGCCGAGCCAGCCACCGGGCTCATCCTCGAGCACGGTGGCGCACGCCTTGCCGACCAAGCTTGTCCGTCAGGCGTGCCCGCCTCACCAATCTCGCCGGAGAACTCACATGCGTCGATTGATGCTGCTCGCGCTTCCGTTCGCGCTCCTCGCGTGCGGAAGCGACAACGACACCTCCACCTCAGTGACCCTCGCGTCGCTCGCCGGCGTGTGGAATCTGCAAACCGCGAACGGCGCGGCGCTGCCGTTCACGATCTCGAACAGCGGAGGCGTCAAAACCGAACTGCTCAGCATCAGCGAGACCGTCCTGGCGACCGGTGCCTTCTCCGGGACCGAGGTGACTCGGATAACGGCGGGCACCACCGTGACCGTGGATACCCTTCCGTCGGCCGGGACGATTTCGCTGAGCGGCACCCTCGTGAGCGTGAGCCTCACCGGCTCCGCGACCGCCAGCGGGACGTTGGTCAGCAGCACGTCGTTCTCCTTTACCGATCCGGTGACCCTCGCGTTATTCGTATTTGTAAAGCAATAACGTCTCAGGCGCGCGCACGCCCTTGCGAGGGCGTGCGCCGTTTTATAACGTGCGACGTCGTGACGCCGCCCCGTCGCATGTTCCCATCGATTCGAGAAGTGGTGAGCGCCATCGGCTTGAGCCTCGCGCTCGCGGCGGCTGTCCCCGCGCAGTCGCTCAACGCGCCGGCGGACCCGCATCGGAATTCGGTCGCCCTTTCGCTCGACGCCGGCGGATTTCCAGACGCCTTTTCCACGCGCTGCGGCGATCTCACGGGCGCGGGCGGCGGTGGCTTCGGCGCCGGACTCTCGGTGATCCATCGGCCGCGACCGACGTTCTTCGTCGAGGGCGAGCTTCGCGGGAGCTGGGAGCCTGACGTGTTCGGCTGCGACTTGGTGCTGCCCATCGAGCAGGTCTCGCCCGGCGTGTACGAGACGCGCCCTGGCTACGCTCCCGTCGGCGGCACGCCAGGCTTGCCGTTGTTTCGCACGCTGTTTCGCGCCGGTCTGGAAACGCCGCCCAACATCGCCCCGATCCTGCGCGCGACGCTGGGCGGAGGAATGATCTGGAGCGGCCGTCCGACACCGCTCGGCTCTCTCGCGCTCGCGGTGAGCAGCAGCAATCGTGGGACGCGCGTCTACGCCGAATTCGAGGAGAACGTCGCGCGCGTCCGCGGCTACGAGACCCGCGATCGCTTTCGCGCCGACTCCACCGGCGAAACGCCGCTCGGCGCCGTCGTCGTGGGCAAGACGGCGGCAGCGACCTGGGGAACCCTCCACATCGGCATCGAGATGCCGGTCCGCTAGGCCACGCGCGTCACACGGCCTTGAGACGCCCCTCCAGGTACCCGAGCACCGTCATCCCGAACAGCACTCCCGCGAGCGCCGCGCCGCCGAGCGCCAGCGCCCATCTCGGGTAGCCCCGGCCCACCGTAAACAACAACGCGACCCCAACGAGGGTCGCGTCGATGAAAATCCCGAGTACTGCTCCCGAGAACGCGCTCCACCAGATGACGGATGCGCGCATGGTGTCGTGCGCGATCAGGGCTTGATCAGAATCGGCGCGCCGCGTGGGACCGCGGTGAAGATCTCGTCGATCTCCACGTCCGTCACCGCGATGCAGCCTTCCGTCCAGTCCTGATCCGCCTGCGCCGCGCCGACGGTCTTGTAGCCCGGCGGCAGCCCGTGGATCATGATGTCGCCGCCCGGCGACACGCCGAGTTTCCTCGCCTGCTGCGCATGCGGCGCGTCCGGATAGGAGATGTGCAGCGCAAGATGATACTTGCTCTGGTCGTTCTTGTAGTCCACGCGATACAGCCCTTCGGGCGTGCGGCCGTCGCCACGCTTGACCTTGTCGCCGACGGGCTGGGCACCGAGTGCGACCCGGTACATGCGAACTGGAATGCCTGTTTGGTAAAGCGTGAGCGTCCGCTTGGTCTTGTCGACGACGATGCTGTCGGCAATGATGTGGCTACGGACGCCAGTGACCGGCGTACGGGTCACCGTGGGCGTGCCCGACCGGACGATCACGAGCGCCGAGTCCGCCCTTCCGGACGGGATCACGAGAGCAGCGGCGAGACCGATCAGTGGAAAGAACATGCGACCGATACCAGCAACAGGTGGGACGCGCCCAGCCTCTGACGCGTGAGATCACGAATGATGCCGGAATATACGGTTGCGCGCGCCGAGTGTTCCAGGGACGGCTCGTCGTGGCGGGCCCAGGCGCCTCACGCCCCTTTCTTGAGCCTCTGCAGGTACGCCTTCCTCACCTTCGCGACTTTCGGCGCGATCACGATCTGGCAGTAGGGCTGATTCGCGTTGTTCGCGTAGTAGTCCTGATGGTATTTCTCCGCCGAATAGAATGCCGACGCCGGCACGAGCTGCGTCACGATCGGTTCGCTCCACACGCCTTGCTTGCTCAACTCCGCCATCACTGCCTCGGCCGTTTCCTTCTGTTGGCGCGAGTGATATAGGATGATCGACCGATATTGCGTGCCCACGTCCCCACCCTGCCGATTGGGCGTCGTCGGGTCGTGGATGGTGAAGAAAACGCCGAGCAGATCCTTGTACGAGATCTCCTTGGGGTCGAACGTCACCTGAATCACCTCGGCGTGTCCGGTGAGCCCGGAGCAGACGTCGCGGTACGACGGATTGAGATAGTCGCCGCCCGCGTAGCCCGACTCGACGCGCTCGACACCCCGCAGCTCACGGAAGACGGCGTCCAGACACCAGAAGCAGCCGCCGCCCAGCGTTGCGATTTCGCTTGTGTGTTCGCTCATGATTCCTGTTCCTCGCCTCCGCAAGTTAGCCTCTGGGGGAATCCCGGCCTTGCCGGCGACCCGGGACGCGTGCATGCTCCGCGCATGGCCGAACGCCTCGCGCAAACCGTCGACATCGAGACGCCGGAGCTCGTTGTCGTCAGCTACACCGTGGCCGGCGTCGGGTCGCGCATTGCGGCGGGACTGATCGACCTTGTTCTCTGCGTCGCGCTGCTCGTGGCCGTGTTCGCGCTCGCGGTCCTGGTCGGATCGCCCGTGAGTCCGGAAGAGATGGGGCGCGACGGGCCCTCGACCGCGTGGGCGGCGGCCGTCGTCGTCATCATGCAGTTCGCCATCCTCTGGGGCTACTACCTGCTCTGCGAAGGGCTGTTCGACGGACGCACGCTCGGCAAACGACTGCTCGGGCTGCGCGCGGTGCGCGATGGCGGCTACTCGGTCGGATTCGCCGCGTCGGCCGTCCGCAACCTCATGCGCATCGTCGACCTCCAGCCGCTCTTCACCTATCTCGTCGGCATCGCCGGAATCGCCATCTCGAAATCCGGGAAACGACTCGGCGACGTCGTGGCGGGAACGATCGTCGTGCGCGAAGCGATGGTGCGCCAGCCCGTGGCGCGCCCCGAGCCGGCGACGGAAGGCGGTCCGCCATTGCCCGCGACGACGCTGCTCAGCGACACCGAGTACCAGCTGCTCGACCGGTGGGCCGCGCGGCGCGGCAGTCTCGACGCCGAGCGTCGCGCCGTGCTCATGAAGCAGGTGGCGGCGCGTCTCCAACACGTGATCGGCGACGTGGAGCCGAGCGCGCTGAGCGGCACGTTGTCGCGCCTGCTGGCCAGTGAGCGGTTGGCGCGACAGCGCGGCGTGGCGTCGCGCGGCGCGACAGGCGCCAGCCGCGAGCGCTACGCGATCGTCACCACGCGCTCGCCGCGTTGGATCGCGTTCTCTGCGCGACTGTCCGACGCGCAACGCCGCGGACTCCGCTCGTTCGACGAGACGCAAGTCCGCGAATTCGTCGAGGAGTATCGCGCGCTCTCGGCCGACCTGGCGCGTTTGCGCACGGCGACGCGCGGCTCGTCGAGCGACGAGCTGTTCTACCTCGGCCGACTCGTGACGGGCGCTCACAATCTCCTGTATCGCGACCGAAACAACACGTTCCGCGAAGTGCTGCGCTTCATCGCGATCGACGTGCCCACCGAGGTGCGTCGCTCCGTCGTGCCGATCGCGCTCAGCGCGGCGTTCCTGTTCGGTCCGGCCGCGATTGCGTGGACCGCCGTCGCGCGCAACCCCAGCGTCGCCGACGCGTTCATCCCGACGTCGATGCTCGACCGCGCCGAAGACGGCGTGCAGCGCGCGAAGCACAAGACGGGCTACATCGAGGACCCCGAAGTATTTCGTCCGTTGATGGCGAGCCGCATCGTCGCCAACAACGTGCAAGTGACGTTCGCCGTGTTCGCATTCGGGGTCACGGCCGGCATCGGCACGTTGCTCATGCTCGTGCTCAACGGCGTGTCGCTCGGCGGCGTGATGGGCCTCTACCAGTCGAAGGGAATTCTGAAGTTGATCGTGGCCTTCGTCGCCCCACACGGCGTGCTCGAGCTCTCCGCGATCTGCATCGCCGCCGGCGGCGGTTTTCTCATTGCGGCCGCGATGCTCGTCCCGGGCGATCGCACACGCCGTCGCGCGCTCGTCGAGAACGGCCGCCGCGCCATGCGTCTCATCGCCGCGTCGACGCTGTTCCTGCTCGTGGCCGGCTCGCTCGAGGGCATGGTGTCGCCGATCCCGACGTGGCCGCTCTGGGCCAAACTCGCCGTCTCGGCAACGACGCTCGTGTTGATGGTCGCCTACCTCACCGGCGGCGCACGTTTGCGGAGCACGACGCCCGCTCCAGCTCTCCCCGCCGTCCCCGACGCCCCGGCCCTACTGTCTCTCACGAAGGCCAGCTAGATCCCAACCGTCGTTCGCAGTTGCTGATAGCTGCTGCTGATGCTGCCGCCTAGAGTCCCGCCCCGTTCAGCGATCCCAATCAAGCCATACCAAGGCCGCCTTTCACAGCTGGCCGCGAGCCTTGATCTCGAGGTATCTGTTGACCACCGCCGCCGCCATCCTGGACGGCGCCACGTCCAGCACGACGAGCCCGGCCCCGCGCATCCGCGCCAGCGCCTCGTCGCGCTCGTGCACCAGCTCCTCGGCCGCCGCACTCTGGTACAGTGCCGTCGCGCCGTCGGTGCTCGGCCGAGCGGCGGCCATCAGCGCCTCGTTTTGAATCGCCACGACGACGAGCAGGTGCCGCTGCGCCGCCCGACCCGCGTAGGCGATGAAGCTCTTCGCCGATCGCACGTCGACCACGTCGGTGAAGAACACGATGAGCGCGCGGCGTCGCTGCGAGATCGCCAGCACGCGGAACGCCGACGCATAGTCGGGCTCCGTGAGCGTCGGCTCGAGTCCGCTCAACGCGCGGTGTAATCCGCGCAGCGCACGGTCGCCGCGTTGCGGCGGCATGGACGCGCGGATCTGATCGTCGAACGCGAGGAGCCCGACGCGGTCTCCGCTCGTCGCCGCCACGTCGCTCAACACCAGCGCCGCCGACAGCACGTGCTCGAACCGAGAGTAGTGTCCCGCGAGCTGCGTCATCGCCCGGCCGCAGTCGATCAGCGAGATCACCGTCTGCGATCGCTCGATCGTCTGCTCGCGACTGATCAGCTTTCCGTGCCGCGCGGTGGCTTTCCAGTCGAGCAGGCGCGGGTCGTCGCCGGGCACGTAGTCGCGAAGGCCAGCGAACGCCGTTCCCTCGCCGCGCAGCTTGAGTGCGCGCACACCCGCCTCGCTCAGCCGGTTCTGCAGCGCGAGCAGCCGGAACCGCCGCACGTTGGTGAGTGACGGCACGACGGCGATCGCTTCGTTTTCCTTCGGTGGCGTGACGACGATTCGCGCCAGCAATCCGAGCGGCGTGGTGATCCGCATCGCGACCGGGCCGAGCGCGTAGCGTCCGCGCGTCTCGCCGGCGAGCGTCATCGCGAACACGCGTTCATCGAGCGGCGGAACAGCATGTTCGTCGGCGCCCATCTCGCCCGACGTTCCCTCCGGCACCCTATCGTAGAGTGTCGCGCGTGCCGGCCACGCCCACGCGGATCGGATGGTGTAGGTGACGTCCGCCGAATCGCCGAGTCCGAGCATCTCCGGCGCCGCGCGCTCGACCGTGATCGCCTCGCGCCTCGGCAGACGCAAATAATCGACGATCACCGCGGCCACGAGACCGACGATCAACGCGAGCGCGAGCGGCCCGCCGATCCCGGGGATGATCCACGCCACGCCGGCAGCGAGCACCGCGGCCGCGAGGCGTCGCGTCGGGTAGACGCGCCACCACGGGCGCTTCGCCTCGAGCCGCGACCACCAGCTCTCGGTGGCCATCAGGTCGGCGCGACCGTCCGTGTGAGAAGCGCGGCGAGCACCTCGTCGGTCGTGCGCCCTTCGACCCCCAACTCCGGAGCGAGGATCACGCGATGGCGCAACACGGCCGGCGCGCGCGCCTTCACGTCGTCGGGCGTGACGAAGTCGCGGCCGTCCATCACCGCGCTCGCCCGCGACGCGCGCATGAGCGCCACGCTCGCTCTCGGCGACGCGCCGAGCACGAAGCTCGGATCGTCGCGCGTCGCGCGCGTGATCGACGCGATGTAGTCGCGCACCTCCGGCGCGACGTGCACCTGGTCCACGAGCTGCCGGCACTGCCGCGCCTGCTCCGCCGAGAGCACCGATTCGATGATCACCATCGCGCCGCCCTTCTCCGGATCGAAGCCCGACTCGTGAAGCTCGAGCATCTTCGTTTCCGCTTCGGCCGACGGATAGCCGACGACGACCTTCATGAGAAAGCGGTCGAGCTGTGCTTCCGGAAGCGGAAAGGTGCCTTCGTGCTCGACGGGGTTCTGCGTCGCCAAGACGGTGAAGAGCCCGTCGAGCGGCCGTGTCGTGCCGTCGGAGGTGACTTGTCGCTCGGCCATTGCCTCGAGTAGCGCGGCCTGCGTCTTGGCGGGCGCGCGGTTGATCTCGTCGGCCAACAGGAGATCCGTGAACACCGGGCCGGGCTGAAACTCGAATCCTCGCGCTTGATCGCGATAGAGCGACACGCCGGTCACGTCGGCCGGCATGAGGTCGGGCGTGAACTGAATGCGCGTGAAGCGCACGGCGAGCGCGTTGGCGATCGCGCGCACGAGCAGCGTCTTGGCGGTGCCGGGCACGCCTTCGATCAGCGCGTGGCCGCGGGCGAGGAAGGTCGCCAGGACGTCTTCGATCGCCGCGTCCTGCCCGACGATGCGCGTCGCGACGGCGTCGCGCACGCGTTTGACCAGCTCTGCCCCTTCTTGAACGGTGAGTGTCATGATCGAGTTGAGGGTGTCGATTGCAACTGCTCTTCGATCGCCGCCAGTGCGTGCCCGACCGAGGCGAAGTCGCGCTTGGCGGTGTCGCTGGTGCGCGCGCGCTTCACGACGTCGACGCGGGGCCCGAGACTCGGAATCCGCTTCACGACCGCCGCGAGGAAGTCGTCGTCGCCGGCCGACGCCGGGACGGCGACGATGCCGCGCGTTCGCCGCCGAAGTCCGCCGATCAGATTCGACGTCGCCGTGCGCGTCGCGCCCACGTCTTCGTACGCCCGCCCCAGCGCCGCCGCGTGCTCGAGCGGCGAGCGACGCGTGATGTGCATGTCGTCGCGCGGGACGAGCGGGCGCGGTGCGAGCGCCAGCAGCAGAAGTAGCCCCGCGGCCAATGCCTGCAACAACAGATTTCCGGAGCGCGCCCGCCACAGATACAACGCCGACGCCTTGAGACTTCCGCCGTGTACCCCAAATCCGTGGTGATACTCGTCGAAGGCCAGCACGGGCTTGGGGTCGTTCCCCGGACGCGTGTATTCGATGAGACGCATCGCCGCGACGTCGGCGCCGAAGCGGCACACTCGCACCGCCGCGTTGCTGAACACGTTCGCTCCGCCGACGACGGCGACGCGCCCTTTGCCGATCGGAAATCCGAGACCGGCCACGATCGTGGAACTCTCTTCGCGTCCCGCGTTCACCAGCGGCTCCACGCGCCCCGGGGCGTGTCGCGTCCACGTGACCTCACGGACCTCGGGCGGCAACGTGAGCGCGTCGCTCGCGATGCGCGACGTACGAGGGCGCGGACAGGAGTCCGTGGTGAATGCCGAACCCGTTTCGGCGACGGCGTTCAGCGACAGAAACTGCTGGCGAAGGCCGCCTCTCAGCCCGAGCGAATCCGTCAAGCCGTCGTCGCCGTCGACGGAAAGCACCAACCCTCCGCCGTGCCGAACATTCTCGAGCAAACTGTGAATCTCGTGCGCCCCGAGCGGTTCTCGCGGCGCGAGGACGACCTGCACCGTCGGCCCGGAGTCGCCTTGGGCGCGCAGCGCCGCCAACGTTTCGATGCGACGCTGGGTGCGCCAACCGAAACGCGCGGCGACTTCGTAGATCATCGCCGCGCCGCCTGGGGCCGTCGAGAAACTGCTCAGCCCACCTTCCGAGCTGCCGGGCGCTTCGGGCGTGAGCAGCGCGATGATCAACGTCAGGACGCCGAGCGCGAGCGCGATCGTCGTGGCGCTGAACCGTCCCATGCTGGCGTTCGGAGTGGGTGTCACGCGGCGGCGCGCCGTGGCGCGATCGACTCAGCCGCCTGCGCGAGGCGAAGATAGTCGTCGTGCGTCGGCGCACTCCAACTGTACACGCTGCGATCGAACTGGCGCGCGAACGACGCGAACTCGCCGGCGACGGCAGGGCGGCGTTGCCTGAGATCGCGCGCGTAGTCGCCGCTCGTCTTCGACGCGTGGAACTTCACCCCGCCGGAACGGGCGAGCGCGTCGAGGACGCCGATGTAGATCGCGTGACACGCGCCGACGTAGTTCCCCGCCGCGTCGAGTTCGGCGGCCAGCGCCCAGTAGTCGCGACGCTCCCCGTCGATCGCCCGCAGGCCCGCGCCGGCCAGCCGTCGCGCTTCCATCTGCTGCCCGATCACGATGCGGCCGGCAATGACGATCACGATGAGCGCGACGGCGGCGATCAACAGGTAGCGCGCGCCCGGCAGCCCGCCCAGCTGTTCCAGCAGATCGCGAACCCATCGGAACACGGTCTCGAAGATGCGGCCGAGGATCGACTGGCGAAGCGGCGTGGTATACGCGGCTTGTCGCGCGATGGCCGCGACGGTGTCGTGGATCTGCTTCGCCGTCCACGGACCGGCGACCGCCTGTGGCGGAGGAGCGATCATTCGTGCGGGCCTACGCCACCGGCCCGTGCGCCGGCGTCGTGTCGGTCACCGCCGACGCGAGATACTCGACGTCGAATCCCTCGTTGCGAACGCGCGTGTCGAAGTAGAGCACCGTCTCGGTGATCCCGAAGATCGGATAGATGACAATCGTCACCGCGGTGACGAGGACGTAGCCGATGACTTTGCTCGGCTGCAGGTTAATCAACATGGCGGCGCCGACATTCACCACCGTCGTGAGAATCGCGACGAGGATCAGCGTGCCGAGGATGCGCCACTTGTTGTGCGCCGCCAGATCGCCGGAGCGCCCGAGCGCGGTGAACGCGCCTTTGTCCTCGAGCACCACCGCCTGGCGCACCGCGAAGAAGCGCGCGATGAAGTAAATGCCGGGTATCACGAAGAACACGAGCCCAATGCCGATCACCACGAACGTGACCACCGTGGCGATCACCAGCGGCAGAATGCGGGATGCGGTATGCCGCAGCGCCGACGACACGTCGATCGGCTCGTCGAGGTACACGGCGCGCGCCAGCATCGACACCACGCCGCCCGCCAGACCGTAAATCACGATCCCGGCCGCGGTGAAGATCACGCTATCGCGAATGAGCGTGGGCGTGAGCTGATCCGGTGTCGTCGGAATCTGAATCTGGAAAATCAGGCGAATGGCGAGCCACGGCACGTACACGAGCGCCATCGCGACCATGAACGGCACCGGCGCACGACGATACACCTGAAACGCCGCGTCGATCAGTTCGGTGACCGAGCGGGGACGCAGGACGAGGTCGGACATGGTGGGGACCGGTGGACAGGTGGACCGGCGGACGCCTGGCGAGACTTCTAAAATGCCAGCGCCCTGAGTAGACGGCTAGTCACGGTGCGACGTGGACTGCCGCGCCGTCGCATGGTATCATCGAGCGGCTGGTGGCGACGCCGCCCCAACGAGACGCCTCACGCTCCGCCGTAGCAGGCATTGAGAGGCTCCATGAACACGCCGCTTCAAGCCGCTGTCCCGGCGCCGCATCGCAGCCCACTGCGAACGGCCGCGCTCAAGATCCTGGTGCACGGCGCATTTCTGGTCGTCGCCGTAGGCTGCCTGGCGGCGTACGAGCACTTCAAGGCCCAGGGGCAGTCTTCCGCCTCGCTCGTGAGCGTGGCCGGAGCGGCGCTGTTCGGTTTCGCGCCGCTGCGCGACTTGATGCGCGTGTTTTTTCGCGTCGAGGGCGGCGCGCTGCACCTCGTGCACGGTCTGGGTGGATTGGCGCTGGTCTCGTTGCCCGTGACCGGCGTGGTTGCCGGGCCGCCGGTGCTCACCCACGCCGCGATGGCGCCGTTCGCGCTCATGGGCGCCGCACAGGCGGTGATGCACCAGAACCATCCGCGCAACGCGGCGCAGGCGGCCGCCCTGCAAACGTTCGCGTCGAGCTTGCCGCAAGTCGCTCAGTTCGCGGGATCGAAGGACCTTACGTCGCCGGAGAACGCGCGGCGGGCGGTGGCGGTCCTGTCCGACATCATCGGCAAGGCGCAAAAGCTCGGCGAGACGGAGCTGGCCGCCGATCCCAACTTTCAGAGCGCCCTGAGTCAGGTGACGTCACGCTTCGGCACGACCTTGGGGCTCGACGCGGTGCAACTCGCGCTCGGCCAGTTGGCGTCGAATCCAGCCACGGCCGGAAGCGTTCCGGACCTGCGCTCCCGACTCGCCAAGGCGCGGAGCACGATCGCGCGCGGCGAAACGCGCTGACGCCGGCGCGACCAAGGCCGTACACACGTAAGCTCAGAATTGCTTTGACCGGCAACGCGCATCGCGCCAATAGTTCGCGGTCTCCATTCGCGGACTTGGCATCGATGCGCCTACCCCTTTCGCACGCTCTGATCGTCGCGTCGCTCGTGAGTCTTCCACCACTCGACGCGCGGGCGCAGACGCTCGATTCGACGACGAAGCTCGAGGCCATCAACTCACGCGTGCTGTGGGTCGACTATCGCGGCCGGCGCGCCCTCAAGCTGGCGCCGCTCGAGGGGCACGAACACGACACCGATCAGGAAATGGCGGCCGTGCTCACCGGCTCCGATTTTCGAGACGGCGTCATCGAGTTGGACGTCTCCGGCGCGCGACGACAAGGCTACTCGACCGCCGAGGACGTGAGCGGCTACAAAGGAATCGTCGGACTCACGTTTCGACTGCGCGGCGATTCAGCGGAACGATTCTACATTCGCCCCGAGAATGCGCGGCTGAACAATCAGTTGTTTCGGAATCGATCGACGCAGTACGAGTCGAGCCCCGACTTCCCGTGGCAGCGACTGCGTGAGGAGAATCCCGGCGTCTACGAGTCGTACGCGGACATCGAGTCCGGGGGCTGGACGCACCTCAGGATCGAGGTGTCGGGCGAGTCGGCGCGGCTCTACGTGAACGGCGCAAGCCAGCCGTGTCTCGTCGTAAACGACCTCAAACACGGCGTGAGCCACGGCGCAATCGCGCTCTGGGCGAGAATCAGCAGCGACGCGTACTTCGCCAATCTGCGCGTTCGGCCGCGATAGCCGCGCGCGCCTCAGAGCCGCAGCCGTTTTCAAGGTGCAGCAGCTATTCTTCGGGTTGTGGCGAAGGGTGCACAAGATCCAGCATCACTGTCTGACCTGTCGGGTCATCGTCGGCCTTTTCTTCGCGTCGATGGGCGTGGTACGCTAGGCCGCGCATTCATCATGTTCTTGGTCGCGAGCGCCGGCACTGTGTCTCTCGGAGTGAGCTGCCGGTTCACCGATGGGTTGGCCGGCGGGAACTCATCGAGTGGCCTTTCGGACAAATGGTTCATGCCGGTCGACGGCTCGTTCGGGTGGCGGGGACTTCCGGAAACCGCCGACGGCGTCGTAGTCACGGGCATGGCCGGTGGGATTGCCGCCTTTGATACGGCCATGGGCGACCGGGTCTGGCGCGCGCCGGTTTTTGGTTCGGCAAGAGCACGACCGGTCGCAATGAACAACCCAGTGCGCGACCATAGGGTCTGCATCGCCGACTACGATGGTATCGGCTGTGCCGACACGCGCACGGGCGCTCTTCAATGGAACGTCACCCCGCCAACGGATTCGGCGACGGACGGGGGATCGAGCGCGATTGACGGGGCCGCGCTCTACTACGGCACGCGCGCCCATCGGCTGAACGCGAGATCGCTCGTCGACGGTCGCCTCCTCTGGTCGACCGATTTGTCGCCGACCGCGCCGTTCCTTACGCGAGTCTACAGCGCCACCGTGCGAAACGACACGGTGTATGCCACGACCGTGCGCTGGCTAAACTGGAATGGTTTCCTATCCGCCGGCGACCTGGTCGCGGTCGATGCGAGGACGGGAAGAGTCTTCTGGAGCTTTACCTCACCTGACTCTGAAAAGAGCGGCTTTCAGTCGCCTGCCGTCCTGGCCGGCAACGTCGCCGTCGTGTCCGACGTCTATCGCCACGCGCTCCGCGGCATCGACCTGACGACGCATTTGGAGCTGTGGCAGAGTGAGCAGAACGCGAGCGGGTACATCAACGCCGAGACGCCGCCGATCGTTTTGGGCGACACGGTGTTCGCAGGGTCGACAGACAGCCAGGTCTACGCGCTCGACCTCGCGACCGGCAAACGACTCTGGCGCTCGCCGCCAATCGGCGGTTCGTTGGCGGGGGTCGCCATCTGTGGCCGGTGGATCGTGTCGATTCCGTTCGCGGGCGGCGATCCGTATACCGTCGATCGCGTCACACACGTCGTGACCCGATTCAGGCTTCCGGCTCCCGGCGACTACCTCTACTCACAGCCGGCCGTCAGTGGCCACACCCTGTACGCCACGGGCGAGCACGGCGTTCATGCTCTCGTGTGCAACTAAGGCACAGGGCCTGATCGATCGGCGCCGCGCTATTCCTCACTGAAACGAGAAGCGCCACGAAGGAGCCGGGAGGCTTCTTCGTGGCGCTTGGTTCGTTCGTCGCGTGCGCGGCTTACGCCGCCATGCCGTCCTTCAACACGCCCGCGGTGTCGCTCTCGCGCAGGCGCTTGAGCGCGCGGTCGCGCAACTGACGCACACGCTCGCGCGTGACGCCCAACTCGCGCGCGATCTCCTGCAACGTCATTGGGCGGTTGCCCTCGAGACCGAAGTACAGGATCAGCACGCGCCGGTCGCGCGGCGGCAGGACGTCGAGCGCGCGGGCGATCGCTTCGCGACGCGAGTCGCTCTCGATGCCACCCGGCAACACGTCTTCATCCTCGCCACGGTCGAGCACCAGCGTTTCGCCGAGGGTGCGACCCGGCTCGCCGGAGATGGCCGGCTCGTCGAGCGACCGCGTCGGCTGGAGCAGCGCGACCAATCCTCGCGTGACGTCGAGCGAGAGATCGGCAACGCTCGCGATCTCTTCCTCGTACGGCTCGCGCGACAGGCGCTGCCGGAGCAGCTCCTGCGCACGCGACACGCGCGACAGATCCGCCGCGCGGTTGAGCGGCACCTGAACGGTGCGACTCTGCCGCTGCACGGCCGAATGGAGCGCCTGACGGATCCACCAGACCGCGTAGCTGATGAAGTTCACGCCGACGTCCGGGTCGTACTTGTCGGCCGCGCGCACGAGCCCGGCGTTCGCCTCGCTGACCAGGTCGCCGAGCGGAACGCCGCGATTCTGGTACTGCTTGGCAACCGAGAAAGCGAACCGAAGATTGGCGCGGATGAGCTCGGATCGGGCCGCATCGCGCTCTTCGTCCGAGGTGGCGCGGCGCATCTGGCGGGCGAGCTCTTTCTGCTCGGGCGCCTTGAGCACCGGCTCGCCCCGGAGCTCTTCTATATAGAGATCAAGGAGGTCGCGGTCGTTCGTGGTCGGGTACATCGATCAATCACCCCCGGCGCCAAGGGGCGCCGTGCCTGAAAGTCCATGCAGTAGTACAACTTTGCGCGTCGCAGGTTCGCACGCGTGGGCCACTTTTTTCCGTCTTTTTCGCATGAATCCGGACTTCGTCGACCCCGCCGCTCATTCCCGCACTTGTGCAGCCACTCGCCTTCGCCCCGCCTTGGAACTCGCGGCGGGCGACGGCGGTTCCACGCCCATCCGCTTGCGCAGCTCGGCCATGTAGGACTCGAAGACCTGAGGCCGAGTCCGGTAGTAAACGAACTGCCCATCGCGCCGCGAGTCGACAAGTCCTGCGCTGGCTAACTCTTTGAGATGGTGCGAGATAGTCGCCTGTCGAACCGGAAAGCACCCGCACAGCCGCTGGCAGCCGACCTCGGCTTGCTGCGCGATGTGCTGGAGGATTTCGAACCGTCTGGGATCGGCCAACGCCTTCGCGATCCGCTGGAACTGCTGGGACTCCACTGGCTGCTCATGCTCCGGAAACCGTACGATCTATAGATAAGCATCTAAGTGTCTGGCGCAAGAGGCAGGGGCTGAGTCGCTCACATTACTCGTCGGATCCCCCCCAGGCGAGCTGCGCCGCAAGCGCATCGCTCAGCCCGCGCATCCGTTGTTCCCGACTTCGCGCGTGGCGGTTCCAAATGGCGCGGGCTCCGGCAAACGAGGCCCAAAAGGCCCCGACTCCAACCGCAACTCCCGGCCCATGCAGCGTGGCGACGCTGACGACCCCGGCGATCAACCCGACCGTCCCCGCGGCGATGTAGGTGCCCGCTTTGGGGCCATGCTGCCGCATGTCGATGCGCAGCGTTGCCCCGTTCGGGCTCGGGGTGATGGCGACGACCGTCTTGTTGTCCGCCGGACCGGAGTGCCACTCGATGCCGTCCCCCACGTCGCGCTTCTCGCCGGCGAGCGGCAAGTGCTCCCGAATGGCCGCGAGAATGGCCGCATGGTCGATCGTCGACGCGTGCGACACGATCCGCCGCGAGCTGCGGTAGGCCGACGACGCTCCGAAGAGCGTGGCCTGAGCGCGAGATACGTCGAGGGTTGCGGCGACTTCGGCTACCACGCCGGGATCGATCCCGACTTCGCGCGCGATCTCCTGGATCGACTCGAGCGAATGCGAGGCGTCGCCGTCGTCGGCCTGCCGATCGGCGGCTCGCTTGAGGATCAGCGCCATTTGTTGATCGGTGAACTTGCGCTCCATGTCCGCTCCGCGCGCGCCGTTCTTGAATCTATCGCGTCCGCATCGCTGTGCCGCGCGTCACCGACCGTTGACTCTGCGCCGCAGTTCTGCGCGCGTCTCGTCGAGAGATGCGCGGGCCTCGACGAATTGGATTCAAATCGGCGCTCCGGCCAGGAATTAGAGCGCTCTAATTTTCTCGGCGCACTGGCGGGGCGGCGTGCGTCTCGTCAGCTTTCCGGGCGTGAGCGAGCGTCCCCTCCACGTCCTGCTGGTCGAAGACGAACCCGCCGTACGGCGCGCGTTTGCCCGCGCTCTGACCGCCGACGGTTTTTCCGTCGATGAGACCGAGACGGCCGAATCCGCGCTCAGCCTCGCCAACGCGGGACGCTACGACATCATCGTGCTGGACATGAGCCTCCCGTCGCACGACGGCGTCTGGTTCATCGAGTCGCTGCGAGCGCAGGGACTCGAGACGCCGATCATGGTGAGCTCGGGACGCGGCGCCGACTCCGACGTCGAAGGAGCGCTCGACGCCGGCGCGGACGAATACGTCATCAAGCCCGTCTCGGCCACCACGCTCTCGGCGCGTGTGCGCGCGTTGGCGCGCCGCACCGCGCGTTCGTCGCGCCGAATCGCCGTGGGCGACTTGCAGCTGCACGCTGAATCGCACACCGCGTCCGGCGCGCTCGGATCGACGAGCCTCACGGCCAAGGAGTTCGCGCTACTGAGCCTCTTCGTCGAACAGCCGCGCCGACTGCTCTCGCGCGACGACCTGTTGCAAGCCGTGTGGGGCTATTCGTTCGACCCGGAGACGAGCGTGGTGGACGTCGCCATGCACCGGCTGCGACAGAAGCTCGCCAAGGTGACCGACCAGATCGCGATCGAGTCGCGGCGCGGTGCCGGGTTCCTGCTCGTTCCGTGTTCGCCGACTGACGCCCCCCCCCCGCCGGCCCGCCCGGTCGCCTGACCGTCACGCGCGGCGCCGCGCCGCGCGTCAGATCAGCTTCTCGGCCACGCGTCGAATCAGCTCGTCGAACGGAAGCTTGGTGAGCGCCAGGGGAAGAAACGGCGCCGCGAGCAACAGCGCGTGCGCGAGCAACACCGTCAGGCTCACCGGTATGAGCCGAATGCTCGTGACGACCTGAAAGGAATTCGACAGGTCGGCCAGCGACTGGATGTCCGACGTGCCGAGCAATCCGTTGTCGTGCGCTTTGGGGTCGAGCATCCATCGCCGCCGGAAGTCGTCGACGTATTCGCTGGCGAGTCCGCCGTAGTCCACCGAGCCCTTGAGCCGCGTGTTGATGATGGCGACGGTGAAGAACAGGAGCGGCACCACGCACACAACCGTCAACAGGACGGGCGTGACCGACATCTCCGGTACGAATTGGTCGAGGCTGGCGCCGTCGTGCAGAATGCGCCCGCCAATTCGACCCGCCAGCGCGATCGTTTGCGCGAAGAACCCCAGGCCGAACGCGGGAATGCTCAACGCGAGAAAGCCCAGTCCCCCGGCGCGGTCGGGATGGAGCGGGTTCAGGTTCAACGGAAGGCGCGACACCCGCCACAGAAAGTTGTACCAGATGGCGACGGTGTAATACCATCGAAGGAGCGCGAACCGGAAAATGTTGAGGCTGACGAAGACGTACCACCACCCGCCGACGGTGAGCGCCGGTTCGCCCATCGCGTTGGTCGAGAGATACCACACACCGCCGCGCATCGACCACGCCTGGTGCCAGATCCAGCCGGCCAGCGCCGTCGACGCGACTGCGAGCGCGATGCGCATGAGCCACGACGAGCGCTGGCGTTCCGCGTGCTCGACGCTCTCGGCGAACCGCGCCGCGTCCGCCGGTGCGACGAGGCCCCGATCGATGAACGGCTGGACGATGTAGCGAGACCGACAATGCAGCAGCGGCTCGGCGGCGATGAGCAGGGGCAGCGCGACGAGCAACCGGATCTGCGCGTTGAGGTCGTCGAGAAACGGCTCGCGCACGCCACTGTACGCTCGTCCCTCGACGAGCGTGATGACGAACAACGGCACCCACGTGAGCGCGACCGCGGCGATCAGGTCTCGCGCGAGTCCTGGCCGACCCACTGCATCACGCAGGTGGCGAAGCGACCGGTCGATGGCTCTTCCCTCCTCACGGACTCATCGCCGCGAACGCGACGCCGCCGGCGCCCTTCGCCGACCGTCAATCGGGCACGATGTCGTCGGGCTTCCAGGTTTGGTCGAAGAACGGTTCGAGCGGACCATAGAATCGGAACAGCACGAACCATCCCTTGCCCGGCTTGGTCTGAATCCAGTTCTTCTCCTTTCCCTTGGGCGCGCCGGGTCCGAAGAACACGTCGATCGAGTCGTCGTCGTTGGATTTCGGGCCGGTGTATGTGCTCACCGAAGGGAACGGCTGATCGCTCCGCAACAGCGAACGACTGTCGGCGTCGTAGGCCACGACCGACCAAAAATTCTTGACCGGGATGTCCGCCGGCAAATGAAGTCGATACGTCTTGCCGCCGTCGAGAAATGCGCCGCTCGCGTCGCGCGGCGTGAAGAGGTACTGTGAGCCCGACCCGACGTGTTTCTCGACCATCGCGGGCGACATGCCGATGGCGATGTACGCGAATCCGGCGCGGCGATCGGTGTTGGTGTAGCCCTCGCTGTCGAACTTCGCGCTGCCGCCGACGAACGCCCACTCCCATTTGCGGTCGGCGTAGACGAGACGCGCATCGTCTTGCGAGGCGAAGCTGTTCGTGCGCGCGATGCCCTCGGCGAACTGCGCCGCTTCGTCGAGCAGCTTTTTGCGCTCGGCGTCGGGCTGGAACGGCTTGCCCCGTTCGATGCCGATCGCCGCAAGCTGGAATCGTTCCTGGTCGGAGAATCGGTCGTCCGGTTCTCGATCGACGATCCAGGCCAGGTCCTCGAAGAAGCGCGAGTCGTCGCTGAACAGCGTGTCCACCGGTTGATGCGACGCGTCGACGAATGCCGTCGGCGGCGGATCGGCGGCCTTGCTGAGCGGATAGATCTTCGTCCGTTTGACCAGATCGACGGCAGGCGCCGTCTCGCCGTCGACCTGAAAGCCGCGCACGCCGAGCGTGGCGCAGTAGGTCGGCGATTTCACCGCCGTGTAGCCGCCGGGGATGTCCCCGTTGTGCTGAGGCGGCACCACGAGGAGCTTGCCGCCCTTCCCTTTTTCCACGCCGGTGGCGCCGATGTCGGCGATCGAGTTCTGCCACAAGTCGCTGACGGCGCCGAGCATCGACGGCGGCACTTCGATCACCACCGGGCCATCGCGCTTCAGGTCGAGCGACGCCAGGCCGTAGATGGTCTCGGTGTTACCCGTGAGAACGAGCGACGCCGAATCCATCAACGACTCCCAGATCACCACCTGGTTCGGCTTGGCCGCCCCGGCTTCGATCATGCCCCGCCACACGTGCAGCCAGGACACCGGCGGCATGTGCACCAGATACGCCTCCACCGCTCGAATGAACACGAGCGAGTTGCGCAGCTGGCTGGCCGCCGGGCCAGCCGGGAAACTGTTCTTGAATTCGAACGCTCCAAAGCGCGTCTTGACCGTCTCGGTGCCGAACCAGCCGTGGTCCCTGCTGGCGGCCTTGCCGGGCGGCTCTTTCAGCTGCGTCGCCATCGATCCTCCGCGCGTTGGTGTTACTGAATGGCCATCGCCAGATTCAGGCGCTCTTCCGGCGTGATGTAGTGGTCGGCGTCTTTCGCGTCGTCGCCGAACGCGAGCTCCACCCAGTTCACCGCGCCGGTGAACTCGCGCCGGCTGTAGTCGGTCGTCACGGCCGATCCGTTCTCCGTGCCCACGTCACACGTCTCGTCGGCGGAAAAGAGCGCAGGTTCGGTCTGCTCGATCCGACCGTCCCCCACCGGCTTGCCATCGATGTAGAGGGACACATTGCCGCCCCTTGCGGGGCCGCCGCCGTCGTACTCGAACTCCAGGCGAACTTGATGACGGCCCTCGGGCAGCTTGCTCTTGCTCTCGGCGTAGTACTGCTGCAACCCGAAGAAGTTGTAGCAGTGTTTGAGCGTGCCGGCCTTCGTGTAGAGACTCCAGCCGCCGGTGAGACCGCCGAGGGCGATGATGACGCCGTCCACGTCTCCTTTCGGCACGACGATGTCGGCGGTGACCGCGTAGGATTTGTTGTGAAGGTTGAGAATCGAGCTCTCGGTGAGGCGGCCCATCCCGCCGAAGAGCAATTGCCGGTCACCTTTCACGAGTTGTGGACGACCGGAGATCTCCGGATTCAGTCGCTCGACCATCCGGTCGTCGAGCGGCAGCACGTTGTACTTCGCCGCTTCGATCAACCACAACCGCTGCAGATCGTGCAGTTTGTCCGGTTGTTCCTTGGCGAGGTCGCGAGCCTGCGACCAGTCCTTCGTCGTGTCATACAACTCCCACACGTCGTCGTCGAACGGAACCAACTTCGTAGTGCTGGGTTCCCACGGCGTGCGGTGCTTCGTCACCGCCGTCCACCCGTTGTGGTAGATCCCGCGGTTGCCGAACATCTCGAAGTACTGCGTCTCGTGACGCTCGGCGGCCTTCGGATCGTCGAATGAATAGACCATGCTCACGCCCTCGATGGGCCGCTGCAGCACGCCGTTCACGATCGTCGGCTGGGGCAGGTGCGCCACCTCGAGCACCGTCGGCGCGACGTCGATCACGTGATGGAACTGCGATCGGGCCTCACCCTTCGCTCTGATCCCGTGCGGCCAGTGAACGATCGTACCGTTGCGCGTGCCCCCCCAGTGGGACGCGACCTGCTTCGTCCACTGGTACGGCGTGTCCATCGCGTGCGCCCAGCCGACGGCGTAGTGATTGTACGCCTCCGGGCCGCCGAACTTGTCGAGACGCGCCGTGAGGAACTCCGGCGTTTCCAGGGCACCGAAGCCGGTCAGCGGGATCATCTCGTTGAACGTGCCCTGCAACGAGCCTTCGGCCGATGCGCCGTTGTCGCCGATGATCACGTAGACCAGCGTGTCGTCGAGGACGTCGAGATCGGCGAGCGCGTCCAGCAATAGCCCGACGTGATGATCGGTATGCTCGAGGAACCCGGCGTAGATCTCCATCTCTCGAGCGAGCACCGGCTTCATGTCGGCCGCCACGTCGTCCCACGCCGGAATGCCCTGGCTTCGCTGCGTGAGCTGACAGTCGTTCGGGATCACGCCGAGCTTTTTCTGTCGAGCGAACGTTTCCTCGCGCAGCTTGTCCCAGCCCTGATCGAACTTGCCCTTGTACTTGTCGGCCCATTCCTTCGGCACATGGTGGGGCGCGTGCGTCGCGCCGGGTGCGAAGTAGACGAAGAATGGCTTGTCGGAAGCGAGCGATTTCTGTTGTCGAATCCACTTCACCGCTTTGTCCGTCATGTCGGCGGTGAAGTGGTAGCCTTGTTCCGGCGTCTTGGGCGGCTCGACCGGCGTCGTCCCTTCGAAAATCGCCGGATAGTACTGGTTCGTCTCCCCGCCGATGAATCCATAGAAGTACTCGAAACCGCCGCCGCCGCTCGGCCATTGATCAAACGGCCCGATCGGGCTCGTCTGCCACACTGGCACCTCGTGGCATTTGCCGAACTGCGCCGTCGAATAGCCGTTCAGCTTGAGCGTCTCGGCGAGCGGGGCGCACGTATTTGGACGAATCGAGTTTTGTCCTGGCGCCGAGGTCGCGAGCTCGGTGATCGAACCCATGCCGACCGTGTGGTGATTGCGGCCCGAGAGCAGGGCGGCGCGTGTCGGCGAACACAGCGCCGTCGTGTGAAAGCGCGTGTACCTGAGACCGTTCGCGGCGAGCTTCTCGAAGTTCGGCGTCGCACACGGTCCTCCGAACGCGCTCGATGCACCAAAGCCGACGTCGTCGATCAAGACGACGAGAACGTTTGGAGCGCGGGACGGCGGTCGGAGCGGAGTGATGGGCGGAAATTTCGTGTCCGGATCCTTCGCGTCGTACGTCGTCGTCGAGACCGGCGTGACGTCCGGGATGGGAAGAACCTCGCGCTGGAGCGTGTCGTTGGGCGTGCTCATGTTGCTGCATCCTCCGCTGGTGCAGTCGGCGCGCTTCCTGTCGAACGCGCTCGCGCAGTCTCGTCGCGAAGGTTCCTTTGGTCCATCGGACCTTGGCCCAACCGATTCTCGGCGACGCGTCAAACGGCGCGTCGCCACTCGTGTCACGACCGAATCAACCGACGCGTTCGATGTCGGGCAGGCGCCAGCTCTTGTCGAAGAGCGCCGGTTTCGGCCCGTACAGCCGGAAGAACGTGAACCACGGGCGGCCGGGAGTGAGCGCGACCCAATTCGCCGCGCCCGCCGCCGGCGCACTGCGGCCCAGATACAAATCGATCGAGCCGCCGGAGTTCGTCGCGATTCCTTCGTGATACGAATTCACTTCGGTCTTCGGCGAATTGCGGATGAACGCGCACGTCTCCGCGTCGTACACGGTCAACGCCCAGAACTGCTCCGCGGGAACGTTCGGCGGAACGCGCAGTCGATAGGATCCATCGCCGGACAGCGGCTCGCCCGCGCTGTCGACGTAGGCCGCGAGATACATCGACGCTTTGCCGATCGTCTTCGGCGGCGCACAGGCCAAGAAGAACGTCGTCGCTCGCGCGTCGATGTCCAAGCCGTCGCTGGTGACGTACGTGAAGCCGGTTTTGACGCCGACGGGACTCGCCGACTGCCACGCACCGTTCGGCCAGAACGGCTCGCCCTCGCGCGGTTCTGACGCGATGAGTTGCTGCTGCGCGTCTCGGGCCGCTGCCTCGAGCTCGGCGCGAATCGATTCATCGGGAGCGAACGGCTTGCCCTTCTCGATGCCGAGCTGCTTGAGGCTCTCCACGATGTCGGCGTCGCGCGGAAGCATGGGTTCTTCGCTCACCATCTTCGCGAGCGCGGCGAAGAACGTGTCATCGTAGTGCATGATGGCGTCGAACAGCTTGCCGGCGACGTCGATCGCGCGCGTGGCCGGCGGATTGGCGGCTTTGGCGAACGGGTAGATCCTGATCTGCTTGACGAGGCTCAGCGCGCGATCGACGGCGCCTTGCGACGCGTCCTCGGTGATCGCGCGAAACGCGGCGTAGCCATTGTACGTGTTCGACTCCACCGCGATGTATCCGGCCGGCGCCGAGCCGGCGAGGTTCGGCGGCATCACCAGGTACTTCCCGCCTTTGCCCTCGTCCGAGCCCTTGGGTCCGACGTCGGCCAGCGGCACTTGCCACGCGTCGAGAATCGACCCGAACAGTCCCGCGCCCGCGGCCGGCGGGATCTCGAGCACGATCGGCCCGTTTGTCGTATTGAAATTCAAATAGACATAGCGCGTCGACGCGTTGGGCGTCGTGATCTGGAATCGCCAATCGGCGAACCGCGAGAGATACGCGAGGTCGCCGTACTGCGCCCCGGCGTCACGAAAGAACGCCTGGCGCATCGCGTCGAAGCTGACGATCGGTGTGCCCCACTTCGCCGCGTGGACCGCGAGGTCGTGCAGAGCCTGGGTGTCGAGCGTCGTGGCCACGGAGTCTCCGTTTTTCTCAGCCAGCGGGCTGCGCCTGCGGGAATGTCCACGTGCCGTGCAGAATTTCCGGGCGCGGCCGATACAGACGCACGGTGTAGTTCCACCCGGGCATGATCGGTAGACAATTGTCGAGCGCCCCATCGCACGTGCCGAAGTGCACGGTGACCGACTGGTCGGCGTTCTTCTTGGCCGTGAGGTTGTTGATCGTGTACGCCTCGAAGGGGTTCGGCTCGAAGTAACCCTGCGCGTTGTAGACGCTGATCGACCAGAAGCCGTCGACGGGCACGTCACGCACGGTGACCCGGTACGGCGTGACGCCGTCGTTCTTTTCCGGCGTGACGTTGAGATACGTCGCGTCGCGCTCGGGGTTGCCACCCCACGCCATGGCGCTCCCGATGAGATGGCGTACCGGATCGACCTCGTTCCGCGCGCCGAACATCTTTCGCGAATCGGTGACGGTCGTGCCGAGCGCGAGGAGCGCCTCGCGCACCCGTCTCTCGCTCGCCGTGTCCCACTCCGGCAACTCGAGGCTGCCGTGTCCGCTCTGCCCGACGAGGATGGCGTCCTGGAGTGCGCGCGCCTTGCGGAGATCCTCGGGGTCGGTCGGATTCACGAGGGTCCGGACGGCAATCATTATATAGCGCGTGCTCAGGCGATCCTTCGTGTAGGTGTAGCGACCCTTCCCGTACACGACGCCCGCGGCGTACTGATCTTCGTCGATCACCATCATCGACATGAACCGGTCGCCCGGGTCCGGCAGCGTGACCGTCACCGGTCCCGCGTCGAGGTCGAACACGGCGGACGAGTAGAGCGTGTCGCGGTTCGCTCGCACGACGGTCTGCTTGTCCACCGGCATCACGTGGCGGCGATGGAGGAACTTGCCGACGCCGCCGGCCTCGTTCGCCGCCGACGCGAAATAGAGATCCGTCTCGGCGCGGCTGAAGTTGTCGGCGGTCACCAGGCTGATCATCGCGAAGGCTCCTCCGATGCTCAGCCGGCTTTCGGCATGAAGGCCGCGGCCACCTCGTCGATCCGATCGATGTTCGGCGTGCGGTACCCCGTGATGCCCAGATTAAGGGCGCTCACGTTGAACCAGCCGATGTCGTCGGCCATGATGAACAGGACGTTGGGTTTGTTGCCGCCGGTTGATCCCGTCGTCGCCTGCGTGGCTCTCGTGGTTTGCGTGCCCATCATGATTCTCCTACTCTGGGATCGCTGGAATCACCGGGATCACTCGACACCGCGCGCGCTTCTCAGCCGAACGGTCCGACGTGGAAGGCAAGACTCATGACAGCGAGCGCGCCGATCACGAGAAGCAGGAACGCGACAACCAAGGTGTACGACCGGGGAAACTGGGTTTCGGCGTGGATCAGCCCTTCCGCGGCCATGTTCGCGCGCAGAGAGCGGAGTCCCGACATGAACGCGATGTCGTAGCCGATCCCGACGACCAGCATCACCAGCCCGAGCGCGACCAGCGAAAGGCCGAACCGCCGCGCTTGGCCGCTGCCGGCGGCGATCGCGCTCGTCTGCGACATGCGCTCGAAGAATTGGTAGATCGTGAAACCGAAACTGATGAGCGAGAGCGACGTCCGGATCACCGACATCAACGTGCGATCGGCGCTCAGTCGCGTGCGCTGAAATGACATGCCCGTGCGGCGCGACGACAGTTCGACCGACGGATCGTCGAACGGGCTCGGGGTCCGTGCGGGTGAGTCGCTCGGCTGAGGGCTTGGCGAAGACGCTTCTCCCTGCGCCATACGGCTATTCTCGCGTCGAGAACCGGTTCGGAACGTGGCGCCCCGCGCGCGACGAGCCCAGTTGGACTTTCGGCGCACGCGGCGCACAGCAGTCGGCCCTTTGTGCCAATGGGTTCGCCGCCGCGTAGCGGATTACGCTCGAGGCATGTCCTCGGCGGTCGTCATTCAGCTCGTCGTCAAGCTGAGCCTCGCGCTCGCCGTGCTCTCCATTGGCCTGCGCTCGAGCGAGGGCGATGCGCTCTGGCTGCTCCGTCGCCCCGGCTTGCTCGCGCGATCGATGCTCTCAATGAACGTGATCGTGCCGCTCGTGGCGCTCGCCGTCACGCAAGCGCTCGATCTGAACCCGGCGGTTCGCGTCGCACTCGTCGCGCTCTCGATCTCGCCGGTACCGCCGATCCTTCCGCATCAGACGGGGAAGGCCGGAGGCGAGGCCGCCTACGCGATCGGCTTGCTGACCATCGCGTCGCTCTTCGCCGTCGTGCTCGTCCCCGTCAGTCTCGAGATCCTGGCCGCTCTGTCGGGAAGGACGATGCACCTGGCCCCGATGGCGGTGGCAGTGTTGATGGTCGAAACGGTCTTGGCACCACTGGGGCTCGGTCTGCTGATGCGCCACCTCGCACCCGGCTTCGCCGCCCGCGCGTCCAAGCCGGTGAACGTCGTCGGGATGTTGGTGCTCGTCGCCGGCTTCGTGATCATTCTCGTCAGCGCGTGGCCTTCGATGCGGACGCTGCTCGGCAACGGGACCGTGCTCGCCGCGGTCGTCATCACCGCGCTCGCATTGTTCGTCGGCCACGAGCTCGGCGGACCGCTCGACCTCGATCGCCCCGTGCTCGCGCTCGCGTCGGCGATGCGGCATCCGGCCGTCGCGATCGCCGTGTCGAAAGCCGCGTTTCCGGAGAGCAAGCTCGTGGCGCCGGCGGTGCTTCTCCAGTTCGTGGTGGCCGCGATCGCCGTGTTGCCGTACGTCAAGCGAAGGCAGCGCACCGCCGCGCGGCGCGCTCGTCCCGCCGCAACGCTTCAGTATCGCCGTTGACCGCGACACGCCATTCGCGCGTGATCACACGGACCGGACTCGGGGCAGCAGAAGGTCCAATTTGGGCGGCCATGGCGGGCGAGCGAGCTTGCCTTCGTCACTGTTGGTAGGAGATCCTCATGAAGTTTTCCAGAAACGCTCTGCGAGGGGCCGCCGGAATGGCGGCGCTCGCGGCGGCGGCGGCGACCCCGCATCGGTCCGCCGCGCAAGACACCACGAGAACCCGCGACACCACGCGAACCGAGGCGTCGGACACAAGCGCCATCGATCCCGACGCGATGGCCGCACTCGAGAAGATGGGCGCGTATCTGCGCACGCTGAAATCCTTCGGCGTGCATGCGGTCGTCACGACAGAAGACGTGGCGGACGACGGAGAGAAGGTCCAACTGTCGAGCACCGCTGACCTCGTCACCGAGCGGCCCAACCACCTGCGGGTCGAGGTCGTCGACCAGCGTCAGCCGCGTACGATGTACTACGACGGGAAGACGTTCACGATGTGGGCGCCGCGCGTGAAGTTCTACGCGTCAGTCGCCGCACCGCCGACGATCCTCGACCTCGTCGACACGCTGAACGACAAGTACGACATCGAGCTGCCGTTCGTCGACCTCTTCCGCTGGGGCACGCCCGAATCGGACGCCGCCGACATCACGCAAGCGACCGACGTCGGCCCCGTCGCCATCAACGGCGTGACATGCGAACAGTACGCGTTCCGCCAGAAGGGCGTCGACTGGCAGGTGTGGATTCAAAACGGCAATTTCCCGCTCCCGCTCAAGCTCGTCCTGACGACGACGACCGACGACGCGCGTCCGCAGCACACCTCGCTGTACACGTGGAACCTCGCCCCGTCGTTCAACGACAAGGCGTTCGTCTTCGAACCGCCGAGCGACGCGAAGAAGATTACGTTCGCCGAAGTGGCGACCGCTCGCGCGGCCGAGAAATCCGGGGGGAACAAGTGAAGCACATCATTGGACGACTCGTGCTCGCCCTGCTCGCGCTGGTGCTGATCGTCGGCCACGCCGACGCCCAGCGTCGTGGAGGTGGCGGCCGGCGTGGCGGCGGCGGCGGATTCCGCGGCGGCGGTGGCGGCGGATTCCGTGGATCGGCTCGGGCGAGCGTCACACGCCCGAACTTCAGCCGTCCCGCAACCCGACCGGCGTTCAACCGCGGCCCCGTCACTACTACGCGCCCGGGGAACGTGATCGCGAATCGTCCCGGGAACATCGTGAACAATCGCCCGGGCAACATCGTCAACAACCGCCCGATCTACAACCGCGACGTCGCCGTGATCGGCGGCGGCGGCTACTACGGCAACAACTGGGACGGGTGTTGCTACTACGGTTCAGGCGCTCGCTTGGGCGCAGCGGCAGTCGGCTACGCAGCCGGCGCCGTCGCCGCCTCGAACGCCGGTAGCGTCGTGTACGACCTGCCGTCGTCCTGCACGACGACCATCGTCAATGGCATCACGTACCAACAGTGCGGCAACATCTGGTACAAACCCGAGTTCGAGGGAACGACGACCAGCTACGTGGTCGTGAATCGCCCCTGATCGACCGCACCACCCACAACTAGCGAACGCACCGGTTTCACCCGACGCGCACGAGGTCCTCCGCCCGTGCCGTCGGGGCTCGAGCGAAACCGGTGCGTTCGTCTTTTTGCGCGTATTGGAGCTCGGCTCCAAGTCGCCCATGCGCATCGCGTGGGAACTCCCGGACAAAGCTCGAAGCTCTTGCTCAAGGCTCTTGCTCAAGGCTCTTGCTCAAAGCTCCGGCTCGCAGCTCTGGCTGGCAGCTCCTGCTCGAAGCCTCTTGCTCGAAGCTTCTTCCTCGAGGCTCCCCACTCGACGCTCGATACTGCGAAGTGGCCGAGCCGCGGAACCAGTTGGTCCCGCGACTCGGCCACCGCTCGCTCATCGACGGTTCGAGACTCTCAGCGAATCAATGGATCGGCGGCTTCGCCGCTTGCCTAAAGTCGATGGGCGGCAGGAATGCCGGCGTCACCCGGCCGATGCACGACGTCGGCACCGGATCGCGCGGCGCGCGCAAGAACGAGTCGATGAGCAATGCCGAACAGGCCATGGCGAGCGGACGCGCGAACGCGACGTGACCGGCGGTGGCGAAATGCGCACGCTGCGCGGCCGAGAGTGTCTTCGCCGCGTCGTCGGCCAACGACGACGGCGTCTGTGCATCGTACCCCGACGAGATGAGCAATGTCGGAATGGAGCTCGTCACCGGGTCGACCGCTTCCCGACCCGAGAACGGAACGCCGAGCGCGTCGCACAGCATGCGATTGCCGGCTTTCGGTTCACCTTGCGGACGATCGCCGCAGAGCGCGATGTAATAGATGAGCGGTGCGGTCTGGCGCGACGCGGTCTGGAGCGAAGGGTCGATCGCCGCGGCGAGAAAGACGCGCAACGCGAATTCGTCGTGCAGCGTGTCTTCGGACGCGAGCTCGGTGATAATCCGCGGCACGCTGGCGCGCATGCCTTCATCGCTCGACGCGACGCCGAGCACGCTCAGAATTCCCGCGCCCGCGACCTCGATCGTACGCCACGGGTCGCTCGTCGCGAACTGCGCCGTGCGGCGAAGATGTCCGCCGGCGCTGTCGGCGAGCTTCGAGATCGACTGCGCGAGATCGCCGTACTGGGCCACGCAGAGCGAATCGGTGCGGCATTCGTTGACCACCTGCGCGACGATCTTGCGCCCCGCGTTGGCGACGTACGTCGAATCGAGAATTTGCGTCGCCTGCGGCGGGGCGACGCCGTCGAGGATCGACGCCTCGACCATGTCCGGATGGCGCCGCATGAAATGCAACGACTCGCGGCTGCCGTACGATGCCCCGAACAGGATGAGCTTCTGGTAGCCGAGCGCGTGAGTGACATCGGCGATGTCTTCCACGGCCGGCAGCGTCGTGAAGTTGGCCGGGTTCACGCCGCGCGCCCGAAGATCCTTGGCTCGCTGCGCCAGCGAATCCCTGAGCGGTTTGACGGCCAGGTCACGCCGTGCACGCGGTTCGAACAGAATGGTGCCGAGGTCGGGCGACGCACGCTCCGGCACCGGCGAAAAGCCGCGACGGTCGAACGCGATGATCGGATGGTCGCGCAACAGCGACTGGCCCGTCGGCGTCTCGAGCAACACGCGCTGCGCCGCGTCGATCGACGATTCGCCGGGGCCGCCCGGCAGAAACATCACCGGATTGCCGTGAGCGCTGGGCGACGCGTACACGACCACGGGCAGCACGACCGCCATCAACCGCGAGTCCTTCGGGTGGGCGCGATCCTGCGGAACCGTCACCGTCCCGCATTTCATCGTGGCGTCGACGCCGGCCGGCGTGGTTCCGAAGGTCGAGTTGCACGTCAGCTCGGTGAACCGAGGCATGACGTCGAATGCCTTCGACGTCTGTCCTTGCGCGCTCAGCACGTTCGTTCCGGCGCCGGCGAGCACCACCGCGACCAGCGCCACTGCGGCGGGCACGGCACTGCGCTTCGCCTCGCCTCCAAACGTTCGGACCTGCGTCCTTCCCCGCGACATCGTCCACCTCGGCTGCGTATTCGATTGCGCGCGCCGGTGGAGACTGGTGTGTTTCCACCTGCGCTGCGCACGATGCGCAACGTCGATTGCGACCTGCATTCCCTGCATTGGCCGATGTGCCAAAGACCGGGGGCGGACCACGTGGACTGTTGGTCCAATGCGAATGATCGGCGCACCGAGCCGCCGCGCCGCGGCATCGTTCGTGAGATTCAGGCGGTTACCCGGAGCGCGCCACCTCGGTGAGCCGCTCGGGGCCTGTCAGTTTACCTCACGCGGATACGTGAGATCAGGAGTGATTGCTATGCCAAGAACCATGATGCTCGACATGCAGGACCTGACACGACCGGCGCGCACCACGGCCGGTCTGTTGGCCCTGCTGTGTGCGCTCGCGGCCGTCCCGCGCCTCTCGGCGCAGAACGTGTCGTCATCCAGGCCGCAGCCGACGCTGAGCTACGTGCAGGGTGCGGAAGTCAAGATCACCGGCTACATCATCAGCCGAAGCGGCGACAGCGTGCTCGTTCGTGACGAGACGACCGACGCGATCAGCCTGGTGATGTTGAACGATGAGACCAAAATCTCGACCCCGTCGGGCACGCTGAACCTCGGTCGTGACCGCCGCGATGCGGAAACACTCATCCCCGGCCTCCGCGTTCGCTTGAAGGCGACCGGCGGAATGAGTGGTGAAGCCGTCGCGAGCTCGATCCTCTTCCACACGAGCGCGGAGCGCGTGGCGGAAGGCGTCGCTGCCGGTACGGTGGACCTGAAGGCGTTTACTGACTCGGCCATTACGGCGACGTCGGACACCATCACGGCCATCACCAACCGCGCCAAGGATACGCTCAACGCGATCGTCGGCAGCGCACGCAGCCAGGTCGCGTCGTTGAACCGCCGCATCGCGGACGTGAACAAGTTCGACCTGTCGCAATCGCGCACGGTCTTCTTCGCCACAGGCCGCTGGGAGATTCTCCCCGACGGACAGCGAACCCTCGATGACATGATCGCCGCCAGCAAGAACCAGACGTGCGGTTGCGTCTTCGAAGTCACCGGTTTCACGGATTCCCAAGGCCACCCGGTGATGAACGACGTTCTCAGCTATCGTCGCACCATGAGCGTGATCAAGTACCTCACGCAGAACGGCGTCGACCTTCGCAGCATTGCGACTCCGCTCGGCTACGGCGAAATGAAGCCGATCGCCTCGAACGAGTCTGCCTCGGGCCGGGCGATGAATCGTCGCGCCGAGGTTCGGTTGCTCGTCAGCCGCGCGTCGCTGTACTAGTGACGACTCGGCAACTCGATCGACGTCCCCACGCGAGTTCGTCTCACGGCGGGATCGTACGTCTGACGTTGGCGGGTTCGGCTCGCCTCCCGGCTCAACAGCCGGGAGGCGATGCCTCGTCATGGGGGCAACGCCTCGCTCCCCTTTCCGAAGGCGACACCACGTGAGGCGCTCATCGCCGTGAGAGTCGTCGCGGCAGTCGCGTGCATCCTCGCCGCTGCGTGCTACCACTGGGCCGAGCTCACCACGACCTACGGGGGCGAGCAGGAGCGCGGCGCTCCGCTCCGCCACGCCGTCACCATTTTCGCGTCGCGCAACGAGGCGCTCCGCCGTGCGACGGAGAACCGTCTCGCACGGCACTTCGAGAATGCCGCCCCCTCGTATCACGTGCTGGCCGCCACCGACGTCGCCGACTCGGCCGCGGTCCGTCGCGTGCTCGACGATGGCGCGTTCGATTCGGCGATCATCATGAGCGTCGTGCAAACGGACGGGGGTCGGTCCTTCACGCCCGGCGCGGCGATTCATGCGGCACCGGCCCCGACCTTCGGACAACAGTGGACCCGAACGTGGGCCTTTCCCTTCGATCCATCACAGGTCGGTCCCAAGCGGCCAGTTGCAATCGAAGTGTACGTCTACTCGTTGGCTGACAACCGCTTGCTCTGGGCGGGACGCGGCGACCCGGGCGACGCCCGAACGGTCACGCAGCTCGCCGACGCCGCGATGAAGCACGTGCCCGCGGAGTTGGAGCGCGAGGGTTTGCTCGCCGAGGACGGGATCGCACCGCAGGTTGGACCAAGACCCTATCGCCCCTGACGGAAAGACGGTCCACACTGCTCGGATGCCCGGGCTCCGCACCTCGTCGCGCGGCGCAGCGTTCGGCGTCGTGAGCGGCGTCGTGATCGGCGTCGCCACCGCGCGGGGGCAGACGACCCAATATCGGCCTGAGCTCGACGTCTATTGGACGTCGTCACGTCACGCGCGGACGTTCTTTCAGCTCGCCGGCCAGGCCGAGAATGGGGAGATCGCTCGCGATCCGTTGATCGGGCTGTTCGAGGACTTTCTCTTCGCCCCCGATGGATACGTACGCGGCGGTTACCGCTACAGTCTCCGCAGCTACGAGTCGCGACCGCTGATCGAGGCCGCATTTCGCGTGTTCAAGGCCGGTCCGGTTCGTTTGCTCAGCCGAAGCCGCGCTGAGTGGCGATGGGTGGATGGCGCGTGCTCGTATCGCCTTCGCGAGCGGCTGCAACTCGAGCGTGTGCCGCCGTCACAAGGGCTCGGGCTCGCGCCATACGCCATGCTCGAGGCGTACTACGACTCGCGCTTCCGAACGATCGCGCGGCTGGCGCCGCGTCTTGGGACCCGGGCACGCCTGGGCGGTCCGGCGTCCTTGGATCTCTACTACATGCGACAGGACAACCTGCGCGGGAAGCCGGCCTACGCGAACATCGGCGGACTCATCATACAACTGTCATACTGACGGTTCGCTCCCCGCATGGTCGATCTGAAGTTCATCCTCCTCAGCGCCGGCCTGGCTGCTTGCCTTTTCCTCTCCATGCTGTTGTTCCTCGAGCTGGGAAGACGCATTGCCGTCGAGCACATACGAACGCGAGGGGACGAGGCGCGCGCCGGTGTCGGGATCGTGGACGGTGCCGTCTACGGGCTGCTCGCGCTGCTGATCGGCTTCACGTTCTCGGGCGCGGCCGAGCGGTTCAACAACCGGCGCGTCCTCATCGGGGACATCGACAACACGGCGAGCACCGTCTGGCGGCGCATCGACCTGTTGCCGCCCGAACAACAGCCGGCCATTCGCGCGGGATTGCGACGCTACGTGGACGAGCTCATCGCGTACTACACGAACACCGCGACCGTGCGCCAGTCGCTTCAGACGCCGGCTGCTCTGGCCAGCGCCGAGGACGATCTTTGGTCTCGGACCGTCACGGCGTGCAAAGCGCCCGGAGGCGACGCAGCGCGCCTGCTGCTTCTCCCGGCCCTGAACCTGACGTTCGACGCCGTTCAGCGCGAGTACACCGCGCGGCGCATTCATCCGCCCATGGTGATCTACGTGATGCTGGGGATTGCCGCGTTGGCGACCGCCTTGTTCGCCGGATATGGGATGGCGAACAGAACGAGCCGGAATTGGCTGTTCACGATCGGGATCGCGGCCTGCGTTTCCGCCGCGACGTATGTCATCGTCGAGCTCGAGTATCCACGGGTCGGGTTGTTCCGCGTGAACGACATGGATCAGGTGATCGTCGACCTCAGAGCGAGAATGCAGTGACACGGAGCGGCTCCGCCACGCTGGTCGCGATCGCCACGCTGCTGGCGGCTTGCGCCACGGCAAGCGCCCAGTCGACGGAGGTGTGGCCGGAGCTGGACGTCTCCTGGCAACCTGGCGCGCATCAACGGACGCTGTTGGAGTTGGCGGGCGCGAACGACCGCGACAGTCCCAAACGTGAAGCGACGGCGGGACTCTACCAGGACTACGTCTTCCTGCCGAACGGGTACCTGCGCGGCGGCTACCGTTTCTCGTTCAGCACGCGCAACGCGAGCTACCGCGAATCGCGTCTGGTCGCGGACGCGACGCTCAGGGTCGCCTCGTGGCGCAGGCTGCGCCTCGTCGAACGCACTCGAGGGGAATGGCGCTGGGTGAATGGGGAGCCGTCATACCGCGTTCGAGAACGCTTGCATCTGCAACGCGTGGCGACGCAACCGCAGGGGATCGCACTGGCGCCGTACGGAACCTTCGAAGCGTACTACGACTCGCGCTTCCGCAGCATCGCCCGCCTGGCCGGCCGAGTGGGCTCGGAGGCGCGGCTCGGTGGACCGGCATCGATCGACGTCTACGTGGCACGGCAGGACAACGCCCGAGAGGCGCCCGCCTACGTGAATGCGCTCGGGCTTGTCCTCAAGCTGGCTTACTGACCCAGCGCTCGCTCTCTTTCCAATGGACGTTTTCGAGACGCTCGTTCACGTCGTGATGAGCTTCGCCGAGTGGACACGGCTCGTGCTCGAGGCGCTGGGCATCGTCACCATCGCGTGGGGCGCGCTCGCTGTGTTGCATCGCATCTGGCAGCGAGCGCGCGCGCACCAGCACGTGCGTTTCACCGAAACGCGGTTCATCCTCGCGCGCTACCTGGCGCTCGCCCTCGAGTTCCAGCTCGCCGCGGACGTGATCGAGACCGCCATCCTGCCGGAGTGGACCAAGATCGGCCAGCTCGCGGCGATCGCGGCCATTCGAACAGGGCTCAACTACTTCCTGTCGAAGGAAATCACCGAGGAAAAAGCGGAACTCGCGTCGCCTGCATCGTAGCGGGGACGACGCGTATCCGACCCAAACCGGCCATCAGCGTGACGGCCGTACGATGCAGCGGAATCCGACGTGCGTGGTGGACGTGTCGATCGGCTCGGGGAACCGCGCCGCCGGCCGATAGCGTTGGCAGTAGTTCGGTGAACACAGGTGCGAGCCGCCCTTCAACACCTTGCGCGGAATCCACGTGCCCGGTTGCGAGCGATCCATGCTGTCGAGCATCGTGCCGCCGCGGGGGTTGTGCGGCGAGCAACACTCTTTCTTGCCCTGCTCCGCGTGCGACGGACGATACCAGTCGTTCGTCCACTCCCAGACGTTGCCGATCATGTCGTACAGCCCGTAGCCGTTCGGCGGGAACGCGCCGATCGGCGACGTGCCCTCGTAGCCGTCGATTAGAGTATTCTCATGCGGGAATCGTCCCTGCCACGTGTTCGCCATGGGGCGGCCGCGGGGCATGAGCTCGTCGCCCCAGGCGTACGTCGCGCCCTCGAGTCCGCCGCGCGCCGCGAACTCCCACTCGGCTTCGGTCGGCAGGGCCTTCCCGTCCCACCTCGCGAAGGCCTCGGCGTCGCTGAAGGCGACTTGCACCACCGGATGGTCGTCGAGCCCGGCGTTGTCGCTGTTCGGTCCGCGCGGATGTCGCCAGTCGGCGCCGTGCACGAACTGCCACCAGTTGCTGATGTCGTGCAGGCTCACCGGCTGCAGCGGACGCACGAACACCAGCGATCCCGCCTTCAACTGCTCCGGCGATGCGCCGGGATAGTCCTTGGCATTCGGCGGCAGCTCGGCGAACGTCGTGTGGCGCGTCGCGCCCACGAACTCCGCGAACCGCGCGTTCGTGACCGGCGCGCGATCCATCCAGAACCCGTCGACGCTCACGCGTCGAACCGGCCGTTCCTCGGGGTAGTGTCGGTCCGAACCCATGTCGAACGTGCCGCCCGGAATCCAGACCATGTCCGGCGCCGGCGCGTCGCCCGGCGGCGGCCGATACGTTCGGCCCGGTTCCTCGGTGTGCGTGCGCGGGACGGCCGAGTGCGGCGCGCCGGCGTGTACGTTCGGCATCGACATGGTCCGCCTCCTTAGTCGAGAGAGACCGCTCCTCCCGCGCCGCCTGCGCGGGCCGCGGACAGCACGGCCAGCATGGCGTCGAGCGAGAGCGGCTTGACGATGTGACGGTCGAAGCCGGCGGCACGCGCGCGCGCCACGACGTCGTCCGAGTCCCATCCGGTGAGGGCAATCAGGAACGCGCTCTTGGTCGCGGGCATGGCCCGCAGTTCTTGCGCGACGGCGTAGCCGTCGAGCACGGGGAGAGACAAATCGATGAGCGCCACGTCGGGATGAAACGCGGCCGCCGACGACACCGCTTCGGCGCCGCTCAACGCCGCCTGCACGTGATGGCCTTGCGAGCGCAGCAGGCGGCCGACGCTAATTACGGATTCCACATGGTCGTCCGCCAGCAGGATGCGGAGGCCGCCGGCCTGGGTCTGCGCCATCACGTGGAGGCCGTGTTCGGGGGATCGGGCGTCGTCGGTCACGCGACATCTCCTTCGTCAGCACGCAGGACGTCGTCGACTCCCTGAACGCGAGCCGATCGCCGCGAAGCACCCGCGGCGGGCGCGCTGCCGACGCCGGCGAGTAAGAGGCGCGTCGTCGGCGCCTCGTCGCCCCAGAGCGGCCCGCGGTCCAACCGCCAGCGCCGTCCGAGGAAATGAAAGAAGTAGCGATGCTGCGGCTCGTCCTTCAGAAACACGGTGCCGTGTCCGCTGAGAATTCTCGACGCCAAGCGGTGCGCCCATCCTCGGAACTCCCGGGCGTCGATGGGTCCCTCGGCCACGAGACACCACGCGCAATGGCTTTCACAGGTCTTCGATTTGACGATGCGCGAGGGCAACGGGAGGTAGTCGGCGCGCCACTCGGCGAGCACGGCGCGCGCGTCGAGCGCCGAGGGCCCGGACGGCAGCCCGAGGAGCAACGGCGGCGCGATTCGCCCGTGGTCCGCCCAGACGACGTACGTCGTGGGCGCCAGGCGCTCCAGCGTTCGCTGCAGCTCCGCCGCCTGCTCCGGGCTGACGAGATCGACCTTGTTGAGGACGACGACGTTCGCGATCGTCGCTTGCTCCTGCAGGTGCGACTCGGCCGAGCCGTCGGAGTCGTGCGGCAACGCCTTCGCGGCGTCGACGACGAGCACGGAGCCGTTGAACGTGTACCCCGGCATGTAGCCGTAGCCCGTCATGCGGCGGAGGTCGGCGAGCCCCGGACGATCGAGCACCACGTGATCCGGGCGATCGCGCGCCGCGGACAGCGCGGAGAGCGCCGCCGTGCCGTCGTCATCCGACCGTACGTATGCGCATCCGTTGTTGAGCACGATCTGCGGTCCATCGAGCTGCGCGATGAGCGACGTGTCGATCTCGACGTCGTCGCTCACGATCGCGGCCGCGCGACGGCCCGCAGCGTGCTCGAGGAGATGACGGACAAGCCGAGTCTTCCCGGTGCCCGGGGCCCCGCCGATGACCGTCAATGGAATGTTCTCGCGGTAACCGAAAGACGAACGCCCGCTCTGCACCAGCGCCTCGGCGAAATCGGTGACTTCGAGTGCGGCACATGTTGTTCCGCCGCCGATGCCGTCTCTATTGGCCAAAGAGCCAATGCCTGTGTGATCGCGGATACAAGAAACTCGTTCGTCATGACGCTCGAAGAGAATCTCCCGAGCAACACGCAAGGCGCCGGGCACGAGCGCGCGAGCCGGTTCGTCCTCTCAGGCGACCTGGTCGCGGCCGTGACACACGACCTTCGCCAACCGCTCACCGCGATCGAGATGAATGTCTCGGCGGCGATGCAACTCCTTCGCCGCCCCGACGCGGCGATCAACGACGTGCTCGACGCCCTCGGCGGCGCCCTCGATCAAGAACATCGAATGCGCGACGCCGTCCAGGTGTTGCAGGATCTCGCGACCCGGCGTGAGCCGCGACGCGAAGCCTGCGATCTCGTCGCCGCCGTGCGCGAGACGTTGGCGCTCGTATTGAGCGACGCCCTCGTGCGACACGTGGCGGTGGAGCTGGACATCGAGCCCGACTTGCCCGCGGTCGCCGGCGACGGATTGTTCATCCGCCAGGCGTTGCTCAACGTCCTCGTCGGCGCGCTCGAGACGATGCCCGCCGTCGGCACCGCTCATGGCGGCGGGACGATCCTCATCGGCGTGCGCCGCGTCGGCAACGCCGCCGAAGTGGTGATGAAGTCGCCGGCGTTGCCCGCCGCGAGCGACGACGTCGCCGATTGGGAACTCTCGCTGGCGCGGTCCGTCGTGGCGATTCACGGCGGCGCGCTCTCCGTGCAACCTCTGGCCGACGGCGGCGCAGTCGTCATCACGACGTGGCCGCTCCATGCAACGTGACCCGATGCTCGTCGCCGTCATCGACGACGACGAGGCGACCTGTCAGGCGGTGGCGCGACTCCTCGTCGCGACCGGACATCGCGTGCGGACGTTTACCAACGCGCGCGAATACCTCGAGGATCTCGACGCCGCCGCGCCGGCCTGCATCCTCGTCGATATCCGCATGCCCGACGTGGACGGACTCACGCTCGTCCGCTCGCTGCGCGACGGCGGCATCGAAGCGCCGACCATCTTCATGACGGCGAGCGGGCATGTCCCGACGGCCGTCGAAGCGATGAAGGAAGGCGCGATCGATCTGCTCGCGAAACCGTTCTCGGCCGAGGAGCTCGCCGGCGCCATGACGCGCGCGGCCGCGTCGTCGGAGCGCGTGCTCGAGGACCGGCGTGCGCTGGCCTCGCGCTGGCGGCTGCTCGAGCGCGTGACGCCGCGCGAAGCCGAAGTGTGCGCGTTCGTCTCCGGCGGCCTGCCGAACAAGTCGGTGGCGGTGCGCATCGGGACGACTGAGAAGACTGTGAAGGTGCATCGCAGCCGCGTGATGCAGAAGCTGCACGCCACGTCGCTCGCGGCGCTGGTGCGATTCGTCGACGCGCTGCTCGCCGATCGCGATCGCCATATTCTGCGGCTCGACGGGCTGGAGATCGCTCGCCCTCGCGCCGCCGACATCATCATCGCCGTCACGACCCGCGAGCGAGCCAGCGCCGCAGCGGCGAACGTCCCGTTGGTCCTAGAAGCACCGGACGAGCCCGTAGACCATCGGACAATGCCTCGCGTGTAGTAAGAAGTCGTAGGATGGCAGAGGACCCACTCGGAAGGGACGGATGCAGCTCGATACGCACGCCTCATGGCCGCTTCCCGCCGCGGAGCTACGTCCCGCGCTCGAGCTGGCGTTGGCGCTCGCGCACGCGGACATGACCGTACTCCTGCTCCACGACGAATCGGTCGGAGCGCTGGTTCCCGCCGCCGCCTTCGGCCTCGACGATGAACACGCCGCGTTGATCGGCGCGCACCGGTTCGGCGCCGACGACTTCAGCGCCGCGCTCTCAGAGCATCGCCGCATCGTCGTGCGCGACGCATGGCAGAACGACGGCTCATTCGCCCCCCTCGCGCACGCCCTCGGCTTCCGCGCGATCGAGATCGTCCCGCTCTTCGGCGGCGACGGCCAGATGATCGGCGAGCTCGTGATGATGTTCCGCCGCGCGCGGAGCACGAGCAAGCGCATGGTGAAATTGGTCGAGCACTGCGCCAGCCTGGTCGTCGTCGCGGTGAGTCAAGCGCGCCGCCGAGCCGAGGCCGAACGCGCGCGCGAGACCACCGAACAGGCCGGGCGCGCCAAGATCCAGTTCTTCGCCCGCATGAGCCACGAGCTGCGCACGCCGCTGCAGTCCATCGCCGGCTACATCGACCTGCTGCGCGTCGGCGTGGCCGATCCGCCGACGCCCGAACAGGCGCGACTGCTCGCCCGCGTCCACGACAGCGAAGAAGTCCTGGTGCACGTCATCGACGACTTGATCACGTTCTCGCGGCTCGAGGCGGGACACGTGTCGTACCAGATCGCTCCCGTGCCGGCCGGCGAGGCGATTCGCATCGCCCACTCCGTCGTCGCCCCGCTCGCCGCCAGCCACGGCGTCACACTGGAGATGACCAGCAGTCCGGGCCTCTTCGTCGCCGCCGACGGCGACAAGCTGAAACAGATTCTCGTGAATCTCGCCGCGAACGCGGTGAAATTCTGCGGCGACGGGGGCATCGTCCGCATCTCGTGTCAGGACGACGGCGCCAACGTGCGATTCGACGTGACGGACAACGGCCCGGGCATCCCGGGCGACCGCCTGCGTGACATTTTCGAGCCGTACGTCCAGCTCTCCACGCCGCTCGAGGGATTCGGCGGAACGGGTCTCGGCCTCGCGATCAGCCGCGAGTTCGCCGCCGGGATGCACGGGCAGCTCAGCGTGGCGAGCAACCTCGGACGCGGGTCGGTGTTCACGCTGCGCGTGCCGACGGCGGTGGTGGAGGTCGCGACAACCACGCAAACGTCGGCCAGCACCTTGGCCGACAGCGCGCCGGCCGCGTAGCGACTCGTGCACGATCTCGACCTTCCGACGCGTCGTCGTTCGCTCTGCACCGTCCTGGTGGTGGACGACGACGACGGCTGCCGCCTCGCCGAGCGCGTGGTGCTGGAGCACTATGGCTTCGTGGTGCGCGAGGCGAGCCGGGGGCTCGACGCGCTCGCGCTCGCTCAGATGAGCCGGCCACACGTCGTCCTTCTCGATATGGTATTGCCGGAGATCGACGGGTCGCAGCTCGCCCGTATGCTTCGCTCGGATCCGGCCCTGCGACACTCGGCGCTCGTCGCCGTCTCGGCGTCCAACGGGAGCGGAGAACGCCAACGCGCGATGGATGCCGGATGCGATGAATTTCTTTACAAGCCGATCACGCCTGCGTCGCTCGCAAACGTCATCATCCGGCACGCGCGACATCCGCACCACGTACGACTTTGATCCTATGTCGCCGACGACCTGTGCGGGGCAACTATGCCATCCGCACGAACCCCCTCCTCAAAATGTCTCTTCCTCTTCGGCAGTCCGATCTCGCGCGTCAGAGCTTCCTCAGCGCGACCAACATGCTTCCTCCCGTCGTCCTGGTAGTGGACGATCATGAGGAAAGTCGCACCATCGCTCGCCTGGTGCTCGAGCGCGCTGGGTTCCGCGTGGCCGAGGCCTCCACGGGGTCCGAGGGTCTGCGGCTCGCCGGGTCGTTGCGGCCGGCGGCGGTCCTGCTCGACCTGATCATGCCGGGGCTCGACGGGTGGGAGCTGGCGCGCCAGCTCCATACCAACCCCGTGACGTCCCGCGCCGCGATCATCGCGCTCACCGCGCTGGCCACGCCCGAGGATCACGATCGTGCGCTGCTGGCCGGCTGCGACGCGGTGCTCACGAAGCCCGTGCGGCCGATCCGGATCGTCGAAACGGTCCAGGAATTCGTCGGCCCCAGCGCGGTCATTCGAATCTGACCTGCGCCGGTTTTGGGGTACGGCCGGTCGGCGACGGCCGACGCCGACCCCTGACCGCTAGCTGAAGGCCGAGAGCTGCTCCACGCGAGGCGCCGTTTCTTCGGGCGCCTCTCCCTTGAGCAGGTCGAACATCCGGACCAGATCCGCGACGGATTCCGCCTGCATCTTCGTCATCACGCGCGCACGGTGGACCTTGATGGTCTTTTCCGTCGTGCCGAGCGCCGCGGCGATCTGCTTGTTGAGCCGGCCCGCCGCCACCCAGGAAAACACTTCGTGCTCGCGGCGGGTGAGTCTGCTGGCGCGCGATCGAAGTTCCGTAACGAGAGCTTCACGTTGCCACTGCTGCCGCGCGGCGTCCGCCGCGCGCCCGAGTGAGGCGAGGAGTACTGGCTCGTCGCACGGCTTCTCGAGAAAATCCAACGCGCCGGCGCGAATCGCACGCACCGAGGTCGACACGTCGCCGTGCCCCGAGAGAAACACCGTCGGAATCTTGATGCCTCGCTCGGTGAGCATCGACTGCAGCGTCAGGCCGTCGGTGCCGGGCATGCGGAGATCGACCAGCAACATCTGCGGCTGCCACCGTTCGAGCGACGAGAGGAACGCCGTGGCCGAGGGGAATGTCGTGACGTCGTAGCCGCACATCGACAGCATGCGCGACAACGACCGCAAGACCGTGGCATCGTCGTCCACGAGCGCGATCTGCCACCGAGGATCGGGACTCTTCGGAATTGCTAGCATGACTGTTCCACTAACAAGCAGGCAAAGTCACCCGGAATGCGGCACCGCGTTCCTCTGGTGTTTCGAGAAGCACCTGGCCACCATGCGCCTGGACGATCGCGCGAACGATCGCCAGGCCAAGCCCCGTGCCTTGACGCTTGGTCGTAACAAACGGCTCAAAAACCCGATCGCGCAAGGGCTCCGGAATGCCAAGTCCGGTGTCGTGGACCCGAATTTCGACTTCTGTCTCGGTTACGCGACGGGTCGTTACGACCACGTTACGCGCGTCCTGGGGTTGCTCGCTCACGGCTTCGATCGCGTTGAGCAGAAGGTTCATCAACACCTGCTCGAGCTGCGCGCGGCCCCCCACGACCGCCCCCGCCCCCGGATCGAGGTTCAGCTCGACGGACACTTGCCGAATGACGAAGTCACTCTTGAGAAGGCGTACGACCCCGGAAACGATTTCGTTGACGCCGATCGTTTCGAGGATCGGATCGTCATGGCGCACGATGGCTCGCGTTCGCTTCATCACGTCCGCCGCGCGCGACGCCGCGTCGAGAATGTCGCGTGCGATCGGCTTAAGCTGGTCGTCGTCGGGCCTGCCGTTCAACAAACGATGAATCGTGGACGCGGCCGTCATGATCACCGTCAGCGGTTGATTCAGATCGTGGGCGATCGCCGTCGCCAACTCGCCGAGCGTCGCCAACCGCTGCATGTGCGTGAGGTCGTCGAGACGCCGGCGCGTCATGGACTCGGTCACCACGAACTCGGTGATGTCGTCGTGCGTGATCAGCACGCCGTGTGTCGGCGGCTCGAGTCGGAGCGCGCGCAAACGGAACCACCGTTCGTCCGAATCGCGCGGCGCGGCGCAACAGTAGTCCAGCAGGAACTCGTCGGCGGTGCCGCGCAGCACACCGGCGATCCCCGAGGCGGCCTCGGCCGCCGACGCGTCGCCCCGCTCGCCCGCCCACCGCGCGACATCCAAATAGTTGGTGCCGATGAACGCGTCCTCGCGGCCGACACTCTCGGCGAGCTCGGCCCACCGCTGATTCACTTCCACGATGACGCCGGTCCGATCGACCACCACCGCCGTCGCCGGGATCGAGTTCCACACGGCGCGGTGGATTTCGTGCGCCGAGCCGCGCGTGCGAGGCGCGATCTCCCAGATGCGGGGGCCGGCGTCGTCGGCCGCGTCTCTTCCGCCGGCCATCGTGCGCAGCCCACCCCGTACAGTCCATTGGACCGCACCAAGGGCGCCGACCGCGTTTGGATGTTCGACACCAAGTCCGCGCATTGGGCACCGAAAGGTCCCCGCTTCGCGCTTCGGCCGTCTCCGGCAGAAGCCGCGCCCGGGGTGGGGCCGCAATATTATGATACAGTTCCCCGACGGCCTAGAGTCCCCCTCTCGGCGGCATGTTGGACGTTGGTCCAATGGTCAATGGTTCACCATAAGCCGTATCCCGTCGGTCACGGCAGAACCACGAGCGACCCCGGGGCCGTCGCGGCAGGCTTCCGCGGTCGCTGAAGTCGCTCGAGAAAGCGGATCACGGAGCGGTTGGCACCGCCGATCGTGACGGAGCCGTCAGAAACGGCGACAGCGCGAACATCTGGTCGATGGCGGTCGCGGCGCGAGCCGACGTGACGCCGCCGCTGAGCATGCCCGTCGCGACGCCCGCCCACGCCGACGTGACCGTCTTCGGCGTCGGGTCGATGCTCGACGTCGGAATAAGGTCGACGATCAGCGTACCACGAGCATATGAAGTCGTGCCGATCAGCGGAAACCAGGGATAGGCGATGCCCCACGCGGTCGTGAATCGCGGGGTGAAGAAGCTCCAACCGGAATAGAAGCCCCAGAACGTGAACCACGAGTAGCCGACCCACGCGTTGTAATTCGACGTCGCCGTCACACCGACGAGGACGACGAAGTCGGGCCTCGCCGCGACCGGGTTGGCAACCTGCGTGTAGCCGCGGTTGAGCAGATCCTGGCGAACCTGATTCAGAATCGTTTGATCGAACATTCGCGACACGTCCTGCGGCGTTCCCGTCAACGGGAAAAGGTGCACGATCGTATCCGGCATCGCGAACGAATGCAGCGTCGTGAAGTCGAACGTCGTATCATCGAACGTCGTCACGATCCCGTTGCCGTTCGGCACGATCAGGTTTGTGACGCCGGTGTCGTTGGTGCATGCACCGATACCGGCCAATGCGGCAATGGCGATGGCCATCGACACAACGCGCCGCGCTGTACTCGTACGCTGCCGGGTCACATGTGCCTCGATCATACGTCCTCCAGAGCCCCTGCCCTATCGTTGGGTGACTCACGCGCCGCCTCGGGCACGCGTCCTCCCATGATGTGGACGAGCCTCGACGTCCCGTATTGGCTGATGGCCCGTTGGCCTTTGTTCAATCAGCGGGCGCGGCTCCGCCGGCGTTCCCGAAACGCGGATGTGGTCGGTAGTGGACTAAGGTCCACTGTGTCGACTCGCGGTGCTCCCGCACGCTATACCGCGTTCGAGCAGCGTGGCCTCAAGCACGCATGAACAACTCTGGAGAGGGGAGCGCTTTGTTCCGTGCGCGTCGCTGGCACCCGGCCGGGGCCGCCGTCGCGACGGCGATCGCGTATTACATCGGCGCGAATATCGGACTGGCGCTCAAACCGAGCGGCGACCCGATCTCCACGCTGTGGCCGCCGAACGCCATCCTCCTCGGCGCGTTGCTGCTCGCGCCCTCCGGCTCGTGGGCCGCGATCATTCTCGCGACGCTCCCCGCGCATCTCCTCGTCCAGCTACAAGGCGGCGTTCCGCTGCCGATGGCTTTCTCGTGGTACGTGAGCAACTGCGCCGAGGCGCTCATCGGCGCGGCGTGCATCCGCTACACCATCATGCGCCCCGTCCGCTTCGACAGCGTGCGGCGGGTCGCGATCTTCGTCGGATTCGGAGCGCTCCTCGCACCGTTCCTCTCGTCGTTCCTCGACATCGCCTTCGTCGAGTGGAACGGCTGGCAGACCGCCGGTACCGATTTCTGGTCGCTCTGGCGCACACGCTTCTTCTCGGACGTGCTCGCCATCCTCACGATCGTTCCGATCATCCTGCAGCTCGACCGGGACACGTGGAAGACGCTTCGAGCCATGCCAAGGCGTCGGTTCGTCGAAGCCGCGCTCATGGGCGCCAGCTTGTTGGTGGTGTGCGCCATCGCGCTGGGGCGCGAGCCGTCGGCCCCGCTCACAGCCCCCGTGCTGCTCTGCATTCCACTGCCGTTCTTGCTCTGGTCGGCGGTGCGTTTCGGCCCGGGCGGAGCGAGCGCGTGTCTGTTCACGTTCTCGGTTCTGTCCATCTGGGGCGCCATCAACGGCCGAGGACCCTTCGTCGCGCCGCCCGACCCGGACGACATTCTGTCGCTCCAACTGTTCCTGATCGTCACGTACATCCCCATCATGGTGCTCGCGGCGGTCTTCTGCGAACGCGAACGCGCCGAATCGTTGGCCCGCCGCAACGAAGAACGCCTCCACTTGGTGCTCGACTCCGCGCAGATGGGCACCTGGGATCTCGACATCTCGTCCGGCCGCACGACTCTCTCCGTTCGCTCACGCGAGATCTTCGGCCTGTCGCATTCGCCGTTGGAGGTCGGCTGGTCGACGTTCACCGCATCGCTCGACGACGCCGAGCGTGCGCGCGTCGAAGCGGCGACGTCTCGCGCCATCGAATTCGACGAGCCGTTCGAAGTCGAGGCGCGGGTCGAGCTGCCCTCGGCCATCACACGCTGGGTGCTGAGCAAGGGCCGCGTCGTTCGCGACGACTCCGGGCGGCCCGTGCGCATGCTCGGCATTCACGTGGACGTCACCGAGCGCAGACAAGCCGAAGCCGCGTTGCGCGAAGAGGCCACGCTCCGCGCGCTGAGCGAAGAGCTCGAGCAGCGAGTCGCCGAACGCACGGCCGAGCTCTCGCTCGTCAACCGTGTGTTGCTCGAGGAGATCGACGTGCGCGAGCGGATCGGACGCGCGCTGCGCGCTTCCGAGGAGCGTTTTGCCAAGGCATTCCGCGCCAGCCCGGACGCCATCTCCATCATCCGGCGATCCGACGCGCGCATCATCGAGGTCAACGAGCGCTGGGTCGCGATGTTCGGCTTCGCTCGCGAGGAGGCGATCGGGCAAACGCTTCCCGCACTCGGCATCTCGCCGCGTGATCCGCATCGCGATGGACTCGGAATGCTCTCCACGGCGCAAGGGTCGATGCGCGACGCCGAAGTCGAGCTGCGCAACCGGCGCGGCGAGATGCTGTACGCGCTCGTGACGTCCGAAACCGTCGAGGTCGCCGGCGAGCAGTGCCTGATCACGATGGTCAGAGACGTCACCGAGCGGCGCCGCGCCGAGCACGAAGTCGTCGAGCAGCGTCGACAGCTGGCGCACCTCGGGCGTGTCGCGCTGCTCGGCGAGCTCTCTGGAGCCCTCGCCCACGAGTTGAATCAGCCGCTCGCCGCGATTCTCGCCAACGCGCGCGCCGGCCAGCGCATGCTCTTCCGCGACGAGCTGGATCGCGTCGAGCTGAGCCGCATCCTCGAAGACATCGCCGCCGACGACCGGCGCGCCGGCAGCGTCATCCACCGCGTGCGCGCGATGCTGCGACAGGGCGAGACCGAACCGCAGCGCGTCGTGGCGAACGACCTCATTGCCGAGGTGCTCGACCTGGCGCACAGCGATCTCATTTCGCGCAGCGTGTTGGTGACCACGCGACTCGATCCGTCACTCCCGTCGGTGGCCGCCGATCGCGTGCAACTGCAGCAGGTGTTGCTCAATCTGATCGTCAATGCGTGCGACGCGATGGGAGAGAACGCAGCGACCGATCGCCGGATCTGGATCGCCACCGCGAACGAAGGCGCGGCGATCCGCGTGTCGGTCTCCGACTGCGGCGCCGGGATCAGCCGCCACCCGGTCGATTCCGTCTTCGAGCCGTTCGTCACGTCCAAGCCGCACGGGCTGGGACTCGGCCTTTCGATCTGTCGCTCGATCGTCGACGGCCACGGCGGCCGTATGTGGGCCGCGAACAACGAGGATCGCGGCGCGACGTTCACTTTCCTGCTCCCGCGCACCGAAGTCGCGCTCGAGGTGCCGCCCGTCTGGCGTTCGCCAGAGTTCTCGCACGGGCGCGCCGAGAACCCGGCGCGGAACTGAGACGGCATCGCTGGTTCCGGTCGAGGTCGTCTGTATCATTGTATTCCACGTGCTCCCTGCGCCGCGGTCCCGGAGATAGGATCTCGCGTCTCATCGCAGCGAGCGGTTTCCATGCTGGATCTGGCCAGGACGATTCGCTTCGCGATCCCCACGGTCGTCGCGCGCGCGCTTCCCGTCTGGGACTTGTCGGCGCGGGCGCGAGTGGACGGCGACCTGGGCGCGCGTCTCGAGTACTTCGAGTATCGATATCCGCGGCGTGAGGTCGTCCTCACGTGCGCCGCGCCGATGGCGCACTTCGTTCTTCGCGAGCTGCGCGCCCTCGCCGACCGCGAGTCGACGCAGGACCGAAAAGGGCTGGCCATGGCGACGACCATGGCGATCGCTGCCGCGGAGCAGGCGATCGCCGGGACGCTCGAGACGCCGGCGAGCGTTTCACCGAGCCGACTCTAGAATCCAATCATTCTAGAACGGAAAACGCCGGCGGCGCCTCTCTTCGCCACCCTTGTCGCTGATTGCGCATAGGTTCCTGATGTGGTGTGGGTGGGTGGGGGTGCGACCTGATCCATGGCAAGCGCAGGACCGCACGTTTGCCGCGCGCCTCAACGCCCCGGTCCACAACACGTTGCATCAGTTCGTCATCTGATTCTCAGACGCTTTTCCTCGTGCGACTTGCAAACCCGTCACGCACTTCGCAGCCCGCGCGCGCGACACTCGCGATTTGCCAGTCTGTTGCGGCTCTCAATCGAGCCACTTCACTCGCCAAGGTGCGCCTGAAAGTCGCATTGCGCCGTTGCTCCCGGGGCTGAGCATTCGCGGGCCCTCGCCAGCGCCGCGTCGATGCTCCGGAACCCGATGTCCGGACTCGGCGCCTCGACGTGGCGCCAATCCCACGACCGATCCGGCGTGCCGAGAATTCGAAACTCACCGTCGTTGTAGCCTGCAACCCATCGTCGGAAGGCGACCCACTGTTGCCGCGTCGCCGGCCGCTTGAGCCGCGCGTCGCCGATCACCACGTCGACCGCGCGGCCGTAGGAGTGGAGCGACGTGAGCGTATACGTGCGGTGCCCCTGCCGCATGAGGTACGCCTCGCGCACCGGCGACCGGTAGGTCGCCACGACCTGTGGCGCGAAGCCGGCCGCTCTCGCGTCGGCGAGCATCCGCTCGAAATCACCTCGCACCGCCGGGTCGAGTACCGACAACGACGTGCTCCCCACGTGCGCCGAATCGGGAAACGCGCGCAACGACGTCGACATCACGCGCCGCTCGGCCTGCTCCCACGATTCCCCCGGGCGCCGTACCGATTCGAATCCGACGCGGTAGGAATTCACCAGACACTGCACGCACGTCTTGAGCTTGGTGTCGTACTTGAGCACGCCCTCATCAGTGTCGTCGGAGAGGTACAGGTGCGACGGGTCCTCGATACCGTAGACCCGTCGCAGGAGCGCACGCTCGTCCGGCGTAAATTGGCGGGTCGTGTACACCGGCAGGCGTTCGCCGGAGTCGGCTTCCGCGAGTTCCCCGTGCGCAACTCGCGCTTTCGACGCCGGCGATCCTCCGCAGTAGAGCGCGGCGGCCGCCAGCCCGAAGTACACGACGACGCGCTGCAGTACCTTCGTCAGCGCGGGTGTCATGCTGAGAGATAAGGCAAGGACGGGACCGACAGAGAGCCTCGATTGGGCCGCCGCCCGCCCCCGCTCTACTACTATAGAATCTGTCCACCCGTCCACCCGTCCACCCGTCTTCATGTACTACGCAGTCGTCGCGTGTCTCATGTTCCTCTTTCCCGCCGCGTCGATCGCCGCGGAGGCGACGATGTACGGCGTGACGTTCGATTTTCCACTCATCGGCAGGTGGTTCGTGCTCTGGTCGGTCGGCGTGAGACTCGCGCTCGCTGGTCTTCGTCAGATCGTCCAGCCCATGTACACGGCGAGGGTGATCCTCGGCGTCCACGGCGAGGACTCCCTCATCCTCGTCCGCGAGCTCGGCTTCGCCAATCTGGCCATCGGCGCGATTGGATTGGTCAGCTTCCTTCGTCCGGAGTGGCAGCTGGCCGGTGCGCTCGCCGGCGGAATCTTTTACGTGCTCGCCGGCGTGAATCACCTCGTGCGTCGAGGGCGCAATCGCCTCGAGAACGTCGCGATGGTCTCCGACCTCTTCGTTGGACTCATCCTTCTCGTGGTCTGCGTGTCCTCCCTGTTTTGAGATTCCGATTCGCCTGAGCGGAGGCGAGCTTGTCATCGTCCGCGCAACTCGGTGGCACGTGGAACTAGCCGCGCCCGACCCATGCGCTGGCCTGGAAAGAGATCGACTGGGAATCACCGCAGTCGTCCACAACTTGCTCGATAGCCACGCGCCGTACTTCGGGGCGTTCAACGTGAATCGGCAACCCGGCGAGCTCGAGCGTTTCCCCACCTCTTTGGGGCGCGGAGCGTGCGACTCACCCTTCGACGACCACTCGGCGCATCCGAAGACGGCCGACGCTAGCAGGTGGCCGGTTGGGACCAAAGGCCAATGGTCTGCCGATTGCACGCCCGTAGCGTCAGAGTATCATCTTCGGCATCGAGCAGAGCATGAGCGTCAATGATCGTGAGGCGCTGCGAGCGACTGCGAGCGGCGCTCGTGAGCAGGCCGAGCGGCTCGCGGCCCGCGCACTGATTCGCGGAACGATCGTCCGCCCGCGAACCGCAACCGTCTCGGACGGGGCCGACGACGCAAGTCGTTTGCGGGTCGATCTGCACAGCCAGGTGTCGCTGTACGCACGGTCGCTCCGCCAGCTTGGTGAACCGCCCGAGCGAATGGTCGTGCAGGTCCGGAAGCTGGCTGACGACGCGGCCATTCGCGCGCACGACGACGCGCAGTCCGACGTCGCCGATCACTTCGAGTTGCGCGACGCCGTGGTCAGCTGGGCGATTGGATCGTACTACGGCCTGTAGCCGATAACCTCGGCGCGTCTTCGTAAGCCGGTCCAGCCTGGCAATTCCGCTCCGACTCCGCCAGGATTGCACGCATGAAATACGTGCTTTTCTACGAGTCGACGCCGGATTTTCGGTCGAGGGTGCCGCAGCACATCGAGGCGCATCGCGCCCTCTGGCGCGCGTACTCGGCGGACGGACGCCTGTTGATGATCGGTCCGTTCACCGACGAGCCGGCAGGGAGCGCCCTCGGCGTGTTTACCACGCGTGCGGATGCCGAACAGTTCGTTCGCGATGATCCGTTCGTGACAAGCGGCCTTGTCGCGCGATGGACCATTCGTGAGTGGGCCGAGGCGCTTTCACCGGGCTGATTCGGCCTTCGTCCCGCCAAGTCAGGACAGGCGTTTCAGAATGGCAGGCGTCGGAAATGCGCGTGTGGCGCGTGTAGCGACTCACGCGTGAGGTTGCCATGCGCACGTTCATGACCGTCTCGGCTCTGACCGCCCTGGCTGCCGCCGCGCCGTGTGTCGCGGCGCAGAGTGCGGCCGGATCGATCGGGCCGCCGCTCGCCATTTCGATCAGGGGCATGACGCTCCACCAGGACATGCGCCGTCTCTGGTCGACCACGTCGTCTGGACTCGCATGTACATCGTCGGCGCCGTGAGCGAGGACGGCAGCGCACAGGTCGCGCTCGACCGCCTCATGCACAACCAGGAAGACATCGGCACCGCGATGCGTCCGTTCTACGGAGAGGCCGCCGCGGCGCAGCTCACCACGCTCCTCAAACAGCACATCAGCCTCGCCGGCCAGCTCCTCGCCGCCGCCAAAGCGGGCGACGCGGCCAAGCAAGCCGAGGCCGACCGCCGATGGCACGAGAACGCTGCGACGATCGCGAATCTTCTCGCGACAGCGAATCCCAACTGGCAGCGCCAGACCGTGCTCGACATGCTGAACAAGCACCTCGCACTGACCGCGCAGGAGGCGACGGATCGCCTGCAGAAAAACTGGACCGACGACCAAACCACCTTCGACGCCGTCTACTCGCAGGCGATGGACATGGCTGACATGCTGTCCGACGGTTTGATCAAACAGTTCCCGTCCAAGGCGTGAGGCGTGGATTCCACTCGGACGATTCCGGAGCGACCAGTGGCCGACCAACTTCGACAGCCAGTGCACATCGACGTTCTGAGCGCGTCGCTTCGCCGTGGTTCGCTCAACGAGTGCTTGGCCAAGCTGGCGGCGACGGCGATTCAGGATAAGGGCGCGACCGTCGAACGGGCCATCCTGTGCGACTTCGATTGCCCATCGTACGACTTCGACGTCGAGCAGGAATCCGGTGTTCCCGAACCGGCGGCGCGCTTCTGCCGGTGGCTCGAATCGGCCAACGCTTTCGTAATCGTGTCGCCCGAGTACAACGCCTCGGTGCCCGGTGGGCTCAAGAACCTCATCGACTGGGCCTCGCGCGTTCGTCCCCAGCCGTTCAACGGCAAGCAGTGTTTGCTCATGTCCGCGTCGCCGTCGATGGGCGGCGGCAACCGCGGACTCTGGTCACTCCGCGTCCCACTCGAGCACCTCGGCACGAGAGTCTACCCGGACATGTATTCGCTGGCGCAGGCGCACGAGGCGTTCACCGTCGACGGCCTGATCGCCAACGATTTGCTCCAGAAGCGATTGAGCGACACGATCGCCTGTTTTCTCGACCTCGTCGAGGCAGCCACGCACTATCACACGCTCAAGAAGCAGTGGGTCGAGTTCCTCGGCGAAAAACCGGACGCCGCGACCGATCGCGTCGAGCTCCACGACACCGCGGCGTGACTATCGGCGGTGTTACGCGTGGGCGATCACGTGCAACCCGAAGGTCGGCATCGGCTCGAACCCAACCTCGTCCACGTAGCAGTATCCCCAGTCCTCACCCGGCTCGAAGCTCCGGATGACCGGATGCTTCGTGCTGCGAAAATGCTTCGTCGCGTGGCGATTTGGAGATTCATCACAGCACCCGACGTGACCACACGTCAGGCACAGACGCAAATGTACCCAGTCGTCGCCGGATGCGAGGCACTCCTCGCAGCCTGTCGGCGTACGCGGCTCCTTGGCATGGAGTCCTTCGAGATGGTTGCAGTGCGGCGCGGCAGCGGGCATGGTGATCTCCTGTAGCTCTCACGCTGACGCATCGGCGCGGAACGCGCAAGCGCCGGCTCGACTGTCAGCACCCGTCTTGTCGAAGCCAGTTCGGCGATAGCGTCGCCGGCGTCACGCGCTCGAGGCGGCCGTGCCACGACGACCAGATCGACGCGCTCTCGGGGCCGAGCGGATCCTCGGCTGTCGCCTCGCTCGCCTCGCCGCGCCAGAGCGCGCGCACCGCGTCGACGCCCCTTCGATGTTGGAAGAAGTCGACGAGGCTCGCCGCCGAGAAATAGGCCGGGAGTTCGGGAAGCGAATCGAACGTCGCGCTCGTCAGCGCCGCCATCGACGGCGCCGTTCCGCTCTTCAGGTAACCGGCCGCGATCGCATCGATCGCGTGCCCCTGACAGATCACCGTCGCGCGCGTCGCCAGCCCTTCATCCAACCACGATCCCGCGCGCCGCCGCCCCCATCGGTGCGCGACGTACGTATGCGTCATCTCGTGGCGATAGAACGGGCGGTACCCGTCGCCGGCGACGAGCACCGCCGTCAGCTCACTCGGATATCCGGTCCCGGTGACCGGGTCGCCGAGCAAGCGGCGCATGTCTTCGCGCGTCTCGACCAGGAACAGCTCGAGAGGGTCCTCCTCGGGCAACTCGGGTTCGTCGACAAGCGCCAGCACGACCCGACGCGCGTTCTCGACCGAATCCGCGATGACGTCGATCCGCGCCGCATTCATGGTGCTCGAAAGGTGAATCCGCACGTGCGTCGTCTGGAACGACGTCCACGAGAAACCCTTCGCCGCCAGCAGTTGCCGCGCGATCGCGCCCGTCGTTTCCACCGGGGTCGATGGAATTCGTTCGGGTCGCTCCTGCGACGTCTTCCCGCACGCGGCGAAGACTAGAAACGCGAGCCAGATCGTCCGGCGCACTCATAGGTCACGGCCTGTTCAAGGCGTCAGAGCCGCGCCACCACAGTTGGCGTGTCCACCAAATGCTCGGCGACGAACCACACCTGCAGCTCGTTCGTCCGCAGCACGTTCGAGATCAGAATGTCGTTCGACGAATCGTCGCCGAGCTCGGCGGACCGCGCCGCGCTCTCGCGCGCTTCCTGAATGATCATTTCGTGCGCCTCGAGCAGGCGCGACAACATCGCCGGCACTTCCTCGGCGCCGTCCGGCGGCCGTGGAATGGTCGTCATCTCGGCGACGTGCCGTCCATCGCCGACCGCGATCGCACCCAGCGTCTGAATTCGCTCGGCCACAGTGTCGATCAGGTGCTCCTGCTCCTCGGCGTGCTTGTCCATGAGCAGGTGCAGCTGGTAGAACGTGCGGCCGCGCATGAGCCAGTGCGTTTTCTTGTAGAGATCGTACAGGACGCGGGTGTCGGCGAGTACCTGGTTGAGACGGCGCGCCATTTCGGCGCGCACGTCGGACGAGAGACCGATCGGCATGTTCGCCAACTGGTCGAATCGCTGCACTTCGCGACTGTGCTGATGAAGTCGGGGTTGGGATTCGCCGTCCGCAGGTCGGACTCGGGCGAACGCTCGCTTGGCCATGAGAGCTCACTCGGCTGAGGGTGACCGCCTACCCTACTGCAAGTCGCGGCCCCGCCCGCCCGGGCGGCCTCGTCCAGTTGTTCTCGTGGCTTTATACAATGCTCATTACCTGCGGCGTGGCTCCGCCGCACCGGGCGATGGCGCCTGACGCGCCTTCCGGACGATGACCCCGGCCCCGCGCCGTTCGCCGCGACAGCCCGTTACTCACTTTTCACACGGGTTTTCGCCGACACTGCACGCCCCTTGCAATTCCGGCTCCCTCACACACGGCGCACGCACGTTGGGGGGAGCCGGACATGGATCTGGATGAACTGCGAAAGCTCTACATAGACGAACTCAACGACCTCTACAGTGCTGAAAAGCAGATCGTAAGGGAGTTGCCCGGACTTGCTAAGACGGCCCGCGACGCCGACTTAGGCAAAACCATTGACGATCACGTCGCCGAATCGGAACTCCATATCGGACGGCTCGAGCACATCTTCAACACCCTCGGGGTGACGCCCAGCGGCGACAAGAGCCGCGGGATCGAATGGCTGATGGTCGAAGGCAGCGAGCTCTTGGAGCAAGACGCGGACGCCGAGCTCATCGACGCCGGCATCATCACGCGGGCACAGCACGTCGAACGTTATGAGATTGCCGGCTATGGGACCGTTCGCGCCTACGCGCTCATGCTCGGCGAGACCGAGCATGCCGAACGCCTCGGCGAGACGTTGGCGGAAGAGCAGCGGGCCGACGAGCGGTTCACGCAACTGGCCGAGCGCCTGCACCGATACCGTTCGCTGTCGTCCTGGGGCGAGGCCTCCACTGGCCTCAACGCCTCGCGCTGATCGCGAGACACCGGCGCTCATGCCACTTTTAGCATGAGTGCCCCCTGCCCCACCCAGGTGTACGAGGTCTCCGCACTCCGTCGCCGCACCCCGCACCGGGCGGCCTGATAGGGATCGCTGAACGGGAGGGACTCTCGGCGTCAGCAACAGCATCAGCAACGGAATACAGCCGGGAAGTGTTTGGCGGAACTACGTGGGGGAATGCCGAAGGCGGCTACCGGGCAGTTAGCTTCGACGATTCCTCCCCGGACAGCTATGAACCCAACGATCGCTCGCACCTGCCTTCTGCTCGCCGGCTCGAACGTGTTCATGACCTTCGCCTGGTACGCCCATCTCCGAAACCTCGGAACGCGTCCGCTATTGGTCGCCATTCTTGCGAGCTGGGGCCTGGCCTTCTTCGAGTACACGCTTCAGGTACCGGCCAACCGAATCGGCTTCGGCGTGATGTCCCTCGGCCAACTCAAGATCCTGCAAGAGGTGATCACGCTGACCGTCTTCGTCCCATTCGCCGTCCTCTACATGCGCCAGCCGCTGAAGCTCGATTTCCTCTGGGCGGCCCTCTGCATGCTGGGTGCTGTCTTCTTCGTTTTTCGAGGAGGCCGATAGAGGAAACGTGCGCGCGGTGACGCTTCTCGCCGGATGGCAGTTACGCGGTCAGATGCGTCGCCTTCTTGTAGCCAGCTTCGCCCTCATTGGGTGTCGCGACACCATGTGCGTTCACCCGCCTTGCCCAGATCTCGTGGCGATCGAGTTGACGGTCACCTCGGCGGCGACGGGCGCGCCGGTCGTCGCGACCGTGTTGGTCTCCGGTCGGCCGGCCTTTCAATGCGACGGAGCGTGTGAGATATCAGGAACCTCGGGAGCCTACGTCCTCGACATCACCGCCCCCGGGTTCACAGAGGTAACTCGCTCGGTTCAGGTTCAAGGAACGAACCGCGATTGTGGATGTTCGTCGGTCCAGACGCAGAACGTGACGATCGCACTCGCGTCGGCCGGCTAGCCCGCCGGGATTCCGCCGGGGCTCGATTCGTCGTTCCGACGTCTAGGGAGCTTACCGCAGCGGTGAAAAACGGCCGAGTCGACGTGCGAGTAGCGGTGACAGCCCCACGAGCGTCTACTCCAGTCGAATCCGTGACGGGAGTACGAACCAAAACGAGCCGAAAATCGTCACCGCGACCACCGCGAGAAGGACACTCGCGACCGTATCGTGCGTGATGATGCGCGCCACGAGGTAGATGTCGCACGACAGTCCGATGGCGAGGGGCGGCATGCTCCACATGAGCAGCATCGACGAGATTCGGATGAATCGGCGCGAAACGCTCTGTGGTTCTCGCAGTCGATGGAGCGCGGCCGGCGTCATCACCAGCGCGATGGCGACCACCACGCAGACGACCGCGGCCAAGTGCAGACCCTGCTCGGCGGACGAGAGTGCTGCGAACGGCGGTTGAAACACCGCGATCAGCTGAAACCCCAACAGCGTCTGAATGCCGGGAAGTACCATGCGGCATTCGTTGAGGAGCTGTGACGACGCCTCGCTCAGCGACAGCGCCGCGACGTCGTCCGTCACCGGGCGCGCGCGAATCGCCGCCTCCCCGCCTGAACGCACGCACGCGCTCGCCGGGGCCCGTGATGATCCTTGGCGACGAATTTCTTTCCTTCGATGCGATTGTACGCCGCGAAGAACTGCTCGATTTGCTCGGTCACCGCGCCGGGCAAATCCGAGAGCCTCTTGACGTTCTCGTACAGCACGGAGGATGCGCCGACAGCGATCAACCGGTCGTTCTCCACGCGGGTTCCACGCTTGCTCGTCTGTTGCGCTTCGATCACACCGATGAGCCGCGCCGGCACGACAGTCCCAGTCGGGACCGATTCATCCAGCAGCAGGATCACGTCGAGCGGATCGCCATCGCCGCCGGTGGTCGACGGAATGAAGCCGAAATCGAACGGGAAGCTCATTCCTTCCGGCAACACCTTGCTGACGACGAAGCAGCGTCGTTTGTCGTCGTAGTCGAGCTTCGTGCGGCTTCCCTTGGTGGTCTCGACCACCGCGGTGATAACGCCGTTCTCGCTCGAGATTTTCAACTTGCCTAGGTTCGTCACAGCCGGGTCGGGTGGAAGACGATGCTATTGGGGGCTCAAGTTCCATGCCCCCGCGCGAACCACTCGAGCAGTCGATCTGAATCCCAGCAGTTGATCACGCGCTCCGCCGGGATTCCCGCGCGCCGCGCGTGCGCGATCGCGATCTCGGCGTTTCGCAGCTCGGGCGGTGAATGAGCGTCGCTGTCGAGCGCGAAGAGACACCCGGCGCTCAGCGCGTCGGCGGCCACCTCGAAGTCGACGTCCTGTCGCCACGGATCGCCGTCGATCTCGATCGCCACGTTGGCTTTCGCCGCCGCGGCGAACACCTCCGGCCAGTTCGCGCTCACGCCTGGGCGTTCGCCGTAGAGCCGCCCGCGCGGATGTCCAAGGATCCTCACGCGCGGCGTGTTCACCGCGGTGACCATGCGCGCCGTCTGATCGGCCGCCGAACGAAGACCCGAATGCGGCGCCACCAGCACGAACTCGAGGCGCTCCAGCTCCTCGGCCGTCATGTCCACCGAACCGTCGGCGCGAATGTTCGCCTCGATTCCCTTGAACAGACGAAACCGTCCGGCGTATCGCTCGTTCAACCCGTCGATCTCGGCGTGCTGCGTCGCCAGGTCGGCCATCGACACCCCGCGCGCGATCTTGAGGCCGTACGAGTGGTCCGTCACGCCGCAGAACGCGTATCCGCGCTCCAGGCCGCCGGCGACGATATCGTCGAGCATCTGCGATCCGTCGCTCCACGTCGAGTGCATCTGCAGATCGCCGCGATAGTCGTCGAGCGCGACAGCGCCGGGCGACTGACGCTCGAGCGTCTCGACCACTCGTGCCCGGCTCATGAAGTTCGCCCGCAACGCGCGCGCAGCCGCGACGTCCGCCGCGTGCTCGCTGTGTTCCACGGCGTGCTCCACGAGCTCGGATCCGCCGGTGCGGAGAACCTCGAACACCACGCGCTCGGATTTGGGTCCGATCCCCGCGATCTTTCGCAGCGTGCCGTCGCCCTCGACGAACGACTCGACCGGCTGCTCGAGGTGCAGCACCGCGCTCGCCGCGCGCCGGTATCCCAACTCGGATTGTTTGGACGACTGCACAGCGGCGAGATCGCGCAGCAGCCCCGCGATCGTCGCGTTTGTATCGCCTCGCTCTTTCATCAGAAGCTCCTGCATCCCGGTTGCGACTTTCGCGCCTGAGGCCGAAACCCGTCGCTCGGCGCGAAAACTGGAACGCGTTTTGACTCTCCTGCTCGGCATCTCGAGTGGAGGGTCACCATGCCGGCACGTACAAAGTCAGCCTCCCGCCGTCGGAGCGGAGGCAAAAAATACAGCAGTGGCGCGGGCAAGCGCGTCGAGAGCGCCATGCGCCGCCGTAAACATGGAACGCTGCGTCGCGGAAAGAGTGGGCACGGCGGCAAGGTAACGAGCCGCAAGCAGGCGATCGCCATCGGACTTTCCGAAGCGCGAAAGAAGGGCGCCAAGGTCCCGCGAAAGCGCAGCCGATAGTTCGCGCATTAATGGCTCGTTCGGAGCAGTCGGACGTTTGAAGTCAGGCGCCAGACGTCCGACTGCTCACGCGGGAACGCCAAGCGAGAAGCCGAAGGCACGACGGTGAAACGGCGGAGGGTGCCGCATCCTGAGTGACGGCACGCCCTCGGCCACGGTCCCGCCCGACTCGTTGCCGACGCTCGCCTTCTCAGCGCCTTCTCACCGCCGGCTCATTCCAATTTTGGCATGAGCGCCCCAAAACTGGCGCTCGGCTGGTGTGGTTACGGACCCGTGTGCCAGCGCGTCTTACGTACGCCGGTTTGCGCGTCGCGGCCAACGTCGCCGGGTGACGCCGCGTTTCACAGAGGGAGCCGTCCGAACTCTGGACCGTCCGCCGGTGTCACAGGGGAGTGGCCCACCCACTCCAAATCCCCGCCCCGCCCTTTCCCACCCCGCGTTTCTAATGTCCCGCATAATGTCCGCTGCAGTTCTTGCCACACTGTTCGCTTTCGAACAGGCGTCCGGCCAGGCTCCCAAGCCCGCTCATCCCGCCGCAGGGCCGGGTGAGATTCGCGGCCACCTGATCGATTCGGCCAGCGGACGCGCCCTCGGCACCGGTTCCATCGCCGTCCGCCGCGTCGGCGATTCCACGTTCGTCACCGGCGCGCTGCCCAAGGAAGACGGCTCGTTCCAGGTGACCGGACTCCAGGCCGGGCGCTACACGCTTCGCGTCCGCGCGATCGGCTTTGGGCCCGTCGTCCGCAATGACGTCGCGATCACCGCCGCGCACCCCATCGTCGACGTCGGCGCCATCGGCCTCACCGTCGTCGCCACCAAGCTCGAGGCGACCGAGACCGTGGCCGAGCGGGAGGACGTCGTGCTCTCGCCGGACCGCACGAGCTACAGCGTCAAGAACATGCCCGTCGCCAGCGGCGGCACGGCAGTTGACGTACTGCGCAACATTCCGCTCGTCGAGGTCGACGGATCGAACAACGTCAGCCTCCGCGGCAACGCGAACGTCGTCATTCAAATCAACGGCCGGTCGACGCCGCTCAAGGGTGACCAGCTCGGCGCGTTCCTCGCCCAGCTTCCCGCGGGCACGGTCAAGAACGTCGAGGTGGCGACGAATCCGTCGGCCAAGGACGACCCCGAAGGCACCGCCGGCATCATCAACATCGTTCTCAATCAGGAAGCCGAGCTCGGCCTGAGCGGCGGCGTCAATGCGGGCACCGCCTCCACCGGCATGATGAGCGGCGGCGGAAACGTCGGCAAGCAGCAAGGCAAGCTCACCGTGTTCGCATCGGGGAACATCTACCACGACGAGCGCGCGACGTCGGGCACCATCTCGCGCACGAATCTTCTCATCCCCATTCCGGCGTTCACCGAGACCCAGCTCGCCGGCAAGCAGTCGCCGGTCTCCGGCGGCGGTACGGTGCGCACCGAATATCGCTTCACCAACCGCAACGTTCTCTCGTTCGACGGATTCTTCTACGGTGGCCGCTTCGGCGGCGACCAGTCGTCGGACTACACGGATCTCGACACGACGCACGCGATCATCGGCCTCTTCGACCAGGCGTCGTCGCAGATCTCGCGCAACGTCTCGCAGGACTACGACATCGCTTTCCGTCGGTTCGCCGACAAGAACCAGCCGCTCTTCTCGACGGAATTCGAGTACTCGAACACAAACTCCACCGCCAACATCGATCTTTCGGGCAACGTGGTCCGTGCCGACGCGTCCACGCCGCTCGCGATTCCCACGGAGCACGACCGCACGGTCGGCCGCTATCCCTATCTCAACTGGAAGTCCGACTACACGGGCGTGTTCGGCGGCGGTACGAAGCTCGAGATGGGACTCAAGGGCACACGTCGCACGACGACCAACGACTTCGACGCGGCCTATGCCGACAGCACCGGCGAGTTCGTGTCCGATCCGTCGCGCCGCACGGCGTTCGACTACCACGAGGACATCGGCTCGGGATACGCGCTGCTGTCGAACAAATTCGACAAGGTGCAGACGCAGGCTGGCCTTCGCCTCGAGGACGCGGCCACCTACCTCGATCTCACCACCGTCGACGAGCAATACGATCGGCGTTACGCCAGCACTTACCCGAGCGCGATCGCCTCGTACAACTTCACGCCGCTCCGCTCGGCGCGCATCAGCTATTCACGCCGCGTGAGCCGACCGAATCCCTATCAGCTGAGCCCAATCGAGTTCCGCCAGGATTCGCGCAACGTCTTCTATGGAAATCCCGCGCTTCGCGCCGAGTATACCGATGCGATCGAGCTCGGCTACCAGGAAGCCCGCAGCTGGGGATCGATCCAGCTGAATCCGTATCTCCGCAGCACGCAGCACGCCGTGCGCAACATCCAATTCGTCGACTCGATCGGCGAGTCGGTGAGCACGTATGACAACGTCGCCAGCACGGTCAGCATCGGCACTGACTTGAACGTCAACGCGCACGCCGGCCCGTTCCAGCTGGGCGGCGGCGGAAGCATCTACCACTACAAGAGCGACGCGTCGAATCTCGCCGGCAACCTCTCGGCGCAAGCGATGGTATGGTCCGCGCGGACCAATATGACGTGGAAGGTTTCCCCCAAGACCGACGCACAATTGTTCGCCTTCTACCGAGCGCCGTACGCGACCGAAGGCGGCTCTCAGCTCGCGTCGGTGTCGATGAACCTGGCCGGCCGATACAAGATCTGGGGCGACCAGGGCAACATCTCGCTCCGCGTCTCCGATCCGTTCAAACTGCAGAAATACGGATACCGGACGGCGAACGGAACGGTCGTCGAATACAGCGAGCGGTTCTTCGGGTCGCGCGCGATCTTCCTCACGGTGACGCGCAACTTCGGGCAGGCGATCAAGCTGCAGCCGAAGCAGGCGGACCCGGATGCGCAGGCGCAAACGGGACCGCCGGGGGCCTAAGCGTCACTGCGGGGCTATGCGCCTTTGACGGCGAGAATCTCCGGCTTCTCGATCGAGGGCGGCTTCGCGAACAGTTCTTCGGCCTTGGCGAACAGCGCCTTCGCGATGTCGCCGCCCAGGTGCGCGTCCCGGCCCGCCTGATCGGCGAACGTATCGAAAATTCCGAACTTCGACGGCCCGAGCTTTAGCGCGTACCAACGGTTCGTGGCCGGTTCGGCCTGCGCCATCGGCAACGCCGATTTCAAAAAGGTCTCGACTTCTCTCTCTTTGCCGGGTTTTGCCTCGAGCACGGCGAGGATTGCGAGCTGCTCCATGCGATCTCCTGATCGACGAGTCGGGCTCCAATCCGTGCAATGTGCAGTCCGTTCCCTGACGGACTCAGCGTTGTTCGACTCCAAAGGCCGTCATAAGCCCACGTCGTCCGGCGACGGTGACTGACAGTGCACGCCCGTCACGATCGCGGGAGACCCATCGCCGATCGAGCGCCACTTCCAACAGCGCCGCGCCTAGCGCTCCGCCGAGGTGCGGCCGGCGCTCGCTCCAGTCGACGCACGCAAACGCGAATCGGCGACGCCGCGAGCGGAGTTCGGCGACGTCGACGCCGAGCGCGCCGAGAGCGCGCTCACCCTTTGGCGTCAGGTCGTATTCGTCGACGTTCTTCTTTGTAGTGGCCGTCCACCCGTCCACTCGTCCACCTGTCCGCCCGTCCGACAGCCAGCCGAGCGTCATGAGGCGGTCGTGCAGCGCCACGCCAAGTTCGCCGGCGATGTGATCGTAGCACGAACGCGCGGCTCGCAGATGATGCGGCGTGCGCGTCTCGAGCGTGTCGGTCGAGAACCCAGCGAGGACGCTCAACGATTCCATGACCTCGGCCACGTCCGTGCTGGCGAGGCTGTAGTAGCGACGCTTCCCCTGCGCGAGGACGCGGACCAGGTGCTCATCCTTCAGTCGGGCGAGGTGCGCGCTCGCCGTCGCGGGCGTGACGTCGCCGACGAGAGCCAACTCGGTCGCCGTGCGTGCGCGGCCGTCCATCAGGCAGTAGAGCATGCGGGCTCGTGCCGGCTCGCCGATCGCCGCCGCGATGCGCGAGGCGCGCTGCTCGGATCGATCCGCATTCATACTTCGATGGTAGACGAAGCGTAGCCGTCGAGCAAGTGGCATCCTGAGAGCATGCCACACGACGACCGGTCGGACGCGCCAATGGGCAGGCGGGATTCGATCCACTCCCTCGCTGCGATCGCGGCCGCCTTTGCCGCACTTCCTAAGTCAACGGTATCGCCGATGCCAGAAGCGCGATCCCTCGCAATCGCCTGTTTCATCCGCTATCAGATCGATCCATTTCAGCTCGACGCCTTCCGCCAGTATGCACAAGCCTGGGGAACAATCATCCCGCGTTGCGGCGGCCACCTCATCGGCTATTTCACACCGCACGAGGGCACGAACGACGTCGCGTGGGGGCTCATCGCGTTCGACAGCCTCGCTTCGTACGAGCGATACCGAGGTCGGATCAAGGCGGATCCCGACGCCCGCGCCAACCTCGCGATGGCGCAGGCGAAACGCCTGATTCTTCGTGAAGAGCGCAACTTCGTCGCGATGGTCGACGGAACATTCGAAAAGCCGTCGACCCTACCCGCCCCGTCGTCTTGAGAAAGCAATGGATAGGGCCGGTGCGGGAGCATGGTGAGTGCCCGCTCAGTCGTGCCGGAGCGCCGTCGTCGGATCGATCGCCGACGCGCGACGCGATGGGATCAACGCGGCAACGAGACACACGCCGAGGACGCAGAACGCCGCGCCGATGAACGCCGCGACGTCGAACGTCGGTACGCCAGGCACGTTGGCGGCGATCACCCGCGCCAGCGCGAGCGCCAGCGCGGCCCCGATGGCCACGCCCATCGTCGCATGCTTGAACGACCGATCCATCACGAGACGTAGCACGTCGGCGGTCGTCGCCCCGAGGGCGATGCGAATTCCAATCTCCTTGGTGCGCTGGCCGACGAGATACGCCACCACGCCGTACACGCCGACTACCGTCAGTCCGAGCGCGATCAACCCGAGACCCGCGGCGACCCAGTACGCGGCGCGAAACGGGTAGACACCAGCCGCGACGAAGGTCTCGAGCCGATCGATCCGGTCGACCGCGCCGGGCGCGAGCCGTTCGAGCTCCGCGTCGAGCGCTCGCTTCGCCCCGTCGGGATCGCCGCGTACGCGCGCGAGAAGGCAGCAGCCGTTGCCCTCGACGGGCATCGGAAAGTAGAGGACCGATGCGTCCTTGCCATTCTCGAGCGACTGGACGACGACGTCCCGAGCGACGCCGATCACGCGCGCGCCCTGATAACGGGAAATGGGATCGATGGCGGTGGCGCTGCTGCTCAGCGCGAGATGCAGCGATCGCCCCAGCGGATTCTGGTTGGGCCAGAGCCGCCGCGCCGCAACCTCGCTGACGATCACCACCGGCGCAGCGCCGTCTTCGTCGGAACGCGTGAACGCGCGTCCGGCCGCCACGCCGATCTGCAACACGTCGAAGTACGCTGCCGACACCCGGTTGTAGCTCGCGTCGATCGTCGTCGCCGCACCGTCGGGGTTGACGGCGACGGACGGGAATTTCATGTCGAGCGGGAGCGCTGCGCTCGCCGCCAGCGTGTCCACGATGCGACTCGATGCGAGCACGCTCAACACCCGCGCGCGCGTCCTGGCCCCCGTTTCGATCGACACGACGTCGCGTGTTCGAAGGCCGGTATCGCTACGGCCGAGTCGCGCCGCCTCGCGGAGCAGCACGGCCGCCGTGATGAGGAGCAGCGACGATGCCGCCACCTGACCGATGATGAACGTTCCTCGCCGACGCGTCGACGACCCACCGTCTCCGAAATCGCCGCGCGTCGCTTGCACCACGCTGAGTCGAGTCGCCTTGAGCGAGGGGGCGAGTCCGCACAAAATGGCCGCTCCAAGCGTCGCGACCATGGCGAACGTCGCGACGCGCCAATCCGGTGCAAGCGATACAAAACGCACAAACGGGGCGAGGTCGGCCGGTAGTGTCGCGAACAAGGCTCGCACGCCAGCGGTGACGATCGCCCACGCGAGCACGAACCCCATCGCCGCCGCCGGAAGTGTCTGGACGACGCTCTCGGTGATCAGCTGTCGAATCAGCCGCGCGCGCGCCGCGCCTAGCGCCAGTCGAATGCCGAGCTCGCGACGCCGTTCGATGCCGCGCGCCAGCAGGATGTTGGCGACGTTCGCGCACGCCAACACGAGGATCAGACCGAAGGACACAATCAGCGGCGCAAACTCGGCGTACGACTTGACCGATTGCGGCATCGGCGTCGACCGCGACTCGAAGAACACGCGGGCGACTCGTCCGCTGTCCGGCCGACTCACTGTCGTCGTCTGCAATACCGAGGCAACCACCGCCCTCCCCTGCGCCGCCGACTCGCCCTGCGCGACGCGCGCGATCATCGAAACCGGCTCCCCGGCCGCCGAGGCCGTCGAGTCCAGCGCGTGAAGCATGGCCAGCGGCACCCAGAAATCGCGGGGCTTCTTGAACAGGCCAACGAAGCCCGGCTGCGCGACGCCGATCACCTGGGCGAAGACGCCCCGCAGCAGAACACGACGGCCAATGACGCTGGAATCGGTATCGAATCGCGTGCGCCATGCCCCGTCGCTCAGCACGACGACGGGCAACGACGCGTCCGCGGGAGAAAACGTTCGCCCGAGCGCCGCGCGAACGCCGAGCAGGTTGAAGAAGTTCTCACCGACCGCCTCGCCCGTGGCCGACGCGTCGCCGAGCCGCACCGCGAACGGCCGATACGCGACGACGTCGGACAGCACACCGTTCGGGCGTCGCAGCAGCTCGACGTCGCTTTGGCTGAAGTCGTGGTAATGCCCCGAGCGATCCATCCAGTTGACCGCGTACAGCGACGACGCATCGCGGACGTTGAACGGTCGGAGGACGTAGGCGTCGAAGATGGTGAACGCGCTCGCGCTCAGCCCAACACCCAGCCCAATCGTCAGGGCGAGAGATGCCGCAAGCACTGGCGCACGGACGATCCCACGGATCGCGTAGCGAACGTCGTGGAACGCCTCCTCGAGGAGCCGAACCCGGCGCACGTCGCGCGCGTCTTCTTTTATGGTTTCGACCCCGCCAAAAGCCAGTCGGGCCTGACGCAACGCCTCGTCGCGGGGGACTCCAGCGCGTTCGAGCTTGTCCGCCTCGCGCTCCACGTGGAACCGCAGCTCGTCGTCGAGCTCGTGCTCCATCGCCCCCCGGCTGAACAGGGCGCGCGATTGGTACCGGAGGCTGCTCCAGAATTCGTGGGGCGTCATCGCCTGCTCTCCCCTTTGGCTTCTACACGACGAAGGTATCGTCCCTCTTGTAGAAGTGCAAGGGGAATCCCGCCGCCCAACCCTTTTGTCGTATCGGATGTCTATACGAGCATGCCTCCCACTCCAACGCCCCTTCTACAAGGCACGCTCGACCTGCTGATCCTCAAGTGCCTCACCCTCACCGACATGCACGGACTCGGCGTCGCACGGCGGATCGCGCAGATCACGGGCGGCGCCTACGACGTCAAGCCCGGGTCTTTGTTCCCCGCCCTCCACCGCCTCGAGGACAACGGTTGGGTCGTCTCGACCTGGGGTGAGTCGGACAACAATCGTCGCGCCAAGTTCTATCGCCTCACCAGTGCCGGCCGAAAGCGCCTGGCGGTGGAGACCGAGGAGTGGGGACGAGTCTCGGCGGCGATGACCCTCGCCCTCGGGTCGCGCTGAGGCCATCCGATGCCGATTCCCCGAATCGTGGCCCGCATTCGCGCCCTCACGCGCAATCTGTTTCGACGCTCGCGTGTCGAGGACGATCTCAAGGCCGAACTCGGCGCATACGAAGACGGTCTCGTGGCCGAGAAGATTCGCGGCGGGCTGTCGCCGCGCGACGCCGAGCGGGCGGCGCACATCGAACTCGGCGGTCGCGACGTCGTGATGGAGAACGTGCGCGACACGCGCTCTGGTGCGCTCGTCGACACGATCCTCCGCGATTTCCGCTTCGCCACGAGGACGCTGGCAAAGACTCCGGCGTTCACCCTCGCCGCCGTGCTCGCGCTCGCGCTGGGCATCGGCGCGACGACGTCCATTCTCAGCGTCGTGCGCTCGGTGCTTCTCCGCCCGCTCGCCTACGCCGACGCCGACCGACTCGTCGTTCTCCTGCACGACGGCCGCAATCCGGTGTCGCCGAGAAACTTCGCCGATTGGCGGGAACAGACGCGCAGCTTTGCCGACATGGCGGCCGCCGAGTACTGGTCGCCGGATCTCACCGGCGGCGCCGATCCGACCCAAGTCACGGCGCTCCACATCACCAGCCGAATGCTGCCGATGCTCGGCGTCGCTCCCGCGCTCGGCCGAATGTTCTCTCCCACGGAAGGTCAGCCAGGCAACGAGCACGTCGTCATCCTCGGCTACGGATTCTGGCAGCGCGAGTTCGCCGGACGCACCGCCGTGTTGGGCGCATCGCTGTCGCTCGACGGAACGATCTACACGGTCATCGGCGTGATGCCGAAGTCGTTCCAGTTCGCGCCGTTTTGGGCGACGCGTGCCGAGCTTTGGGCGCCGCTCGTCCTGGCAAACCGGGTCAACGACGGAGAGAGTCTGCGCATCTTCGCGCGCTTGGCTCCGGGCGTGACGCTCGACCAGGCGCGAGCGGACGTCCGTGCCGTCACGGCGCGACTCGAAGCGGCGGATCCGGGCACCAACAGGAACGTCGTCGCCACGCCGCTCAAGGAAAAGGTCGTCGGCGACATTCGCACGCCGCTCCTCACGCTCTTCGTCGCCGTGACGTTCGTCCTTCTCATCGCGTGCGCGAACGTCGCACACATGCTGCTGGCGCGAGCCAACGCGCGACAGCGGGAGATCACGCTCCGCACCGCGCTCGGCGCCACTCGCGCCCGGATCGTCGCACAGATGCTCGTCGAGAGCGTGCTGCTCGCGTTCGGCGGCGGCGTGACGGGGTTTTTGCTCGCGGCCTGGGGAGTTCGCGCTCTCGTCGCGGCGAGCCCTGCGATCATTCCGCGCGTCGCCTCCGTGACGGTCGACGGTGGCGTGCTGCTGATCGCCGCCGGCATCTCGGCGGCGACGGTCGTCGTGTTCGGTTTGCTGCCCGCGTTTCGCGCCGCTCGCGTCGACCTGGCCGAAGCGTTTCGAGACGGCGACCGCGCGTCGAGCGACGGGCGCGGGCGAGCGAACGTTCGCGACGCGCTCGTCGCATCCGAGTTTGCGCTGGCGCTCTTATTGTTGGTTGGCGCGGGATTGATGATTCGCACCCTCGTCGCGCTGCAGCGGATCGATCCGGGGATGGATCCGCGGAACGTCGTCTCGATGATCGTCTCAACCGCGGGGACCCCCGCCGCGGACAGCACGCGCCACGCGGACTTCTATGTGAACTCGCTCGCGCGCGTCCGCGCCGTGCCGGGGGTCGTGTCGGCGAGCTACATCAACCATCGCCCATTCGACGGCGACATGTGGGGTTTTGCGTTTCGCGTCGAGGGAGCGCCGCGCCCCCGTCGGGGGGACTGGCCGACGGCGACGTACCGCGTTGCCTTCCCCGGCTATTTCGGGACGATGCGCATTCCGATTCTTCGCGGCCGCGACATCGCCGAGACCGACCGCCAAGGCGCTCCCGGCGTGATCGTGATCAACGAGTTCATGGCCAAGACGCACTGGGGCCCCGGCGTCGATCCGATCGGGCAACGCGTGACGCTCGACGATTCAAACTGGCTCACGGTGATCGGCATCGTGAAGAACCACGTACGGGAGAGGCTATCGGCGCCGCCGGAGGAAGAAATGTTTCTGCCATTCGCGCAGAGCCGGGCCTACCTCCAGGGCACCGGCGCCTCGCGCGCGGTGACCCTCGTCGCTCGCGTGGCCTGTCCGCGACCCGAGTGCGATGCCGCCGCGTTCGCGGCGCCGATCCGGGACGCGATTCGGTCGGTGGAGCGCAACGCACCCGTCTCCGCGGTGACCACGCTGAGCGCTCTGGCACGTTCGGCGACGGCCGAGTCTCGCTTCTATCTCACGTTGCTCACCGCGTTCGCGATCATCGCTGTGCTTCTGGCCGCGGTCGGCATCTACGGTGTGATGGCCTACTCGGTGTCGCGACGCACCCACGAGATCGGCATCCGCATCGCACTCGGCGCCGAGCCCGCGTCGGTGATGCGCGCGATCGTCGCCCGTGGGATCTCCGTCGCCGGCGTGGGAGCTGCGGCGGGCCTCGCCGTCGCACTCGGGCTCACTCGCTTGATGCGCGGCATTCTATATGGTGTGAGCCCGACCGACGCGTGGACGTTCGCCGCGGTGACGGCGCTTCTCATCGGCGTCGCGCTCGTGGCAGCGTTGGCTCCGGCGATGCGAGCGACTCGTATCGACCCGTTGGTCGCGCTCCGCTCCGAGTAAAGCCCGGCGGCGAGACTGGAAATTTTTGTAGCGACGCGCCGGCGTCCTGGATCACGGAGGAATCGCCGCCGCGGTGACAGGCTTGGGGCGGCCTGGAACGCCGTTTTCTTACCCCAGCCTCTCAGCATTCCGTGAGCGAAATCGACTGGAACGTCGAGCTCCGCAGGATCGAGCGCGAGCACCAAGGGCTGCCGCCAGAACGCACGCGGACACAGCTCCGCCTTCAGAAGATTCAGGACATCGCGGCGAAGGAGCGATTCAGCGAGCGCCTCGCGCTCGTCGGAATCTGGACCCGATTGGTCCTCGTCGCCGCCCTCACGCTGTCGCTGTTCTGGTGGCCGTACGGCCGCCAGTGCGGCATGCCGCTCGTCGCGTTCCTGTTGTCTTACGCGACGGCGATCGTGGGGGGCGTCGCCCTGGCGATACGAACATGGCGCGATCGCATGGCGTGGGCGTTTCTCACCTCGTCACTCTGCGTCGTCTTCGCCTGGACGATCGTCGCGGCGCACACCCTGCCCCGGCTCGGATATTCGCCGGCGGGCGGCGTGAGCAGCGGATGGAGATGTTCCGCGAGCCGGTAGCGGCCAGCCGAGCGGTTCAGCCGACGTATGTGTAGCTGAACCCTTTCTCCTGCGCCCGATTGGTGACGATCACTCCCGCCGCCACCACTCGCGCGGTGGGCGTCACCAGATTCGCCCGCAAATCCGCCTCGACGTCGGCCGCGCTCATGCCCGCCTCGCCCGCGACCGTGCGCGCGAGGCGTGACGTCGCCATGCCGCACACAGCCACGATCACGCCGCGCTTGGCGAGATCGTTTGCGGTGTTCACGTGCGCATTCTTCGTCGCCGGCACGCCGCCCTCCATCACTTTCTGCGACTCACCCAACTTGTACTTGCTCCACATCGCGTCGTTGAATCCGAACACACTCGCCAGATGGCGGACGCAGACGATCACGTTCACGTCGGAGTCCTTGAGCTGGTAGATGGGCCCGGTGTTCGCCGTGAGAAAGTTGCGCGCGAACGCAAAGCCCATCGGCCCGTTCTCGATGCTCGTGCAATCGTAGATGTTCTTGTGCTGCCCGGTGAGATCGTCGAGCCACGCATCGGCTGGATGCGTCGGCCCGCGCCCGCGCGCCGGCTGTGCGGCTGACGTCGCCGGAAGTGCGACGATGCCCGCGAGCGCAGCACCGGCCGCGCCAAGTCGGGAAAGGAATGATCGCCGAACGACGGCGTCCTGAGCGTTGGTGTTCATGATGGCGAGCGAAAGGGGGACGTATGACGCGAGCGGGGGGGGCCCGAACCTCGACAAGTTCTGACGCAAAGCGACCTGCACCGGAATCTACGGCGACTGCCATCGGTTGGCTTTCGGGGATCGTTCCATGCGGTGAACGGCCCGTGCCCGGAGGTTGCCATGAGCACGACCACGAATCAGTCGCTCACGATGATCGCCTCGCTCGTGCTTGGCGCCATCGTCCTTCTCGTTCTCCTGTTGCGTTGCATCAACATCCTGCGGCAATACGAGCGCGGCGTCGTGTTTCGCCTGGGCCGGGCGATGCAGAGCGAACGGGGCCCCGGGTTCGTGTTCATCTTCTGGCCCATCGACAAACTCGTACGAGTTTCGCTTCGCATCGTCACCTGGGACGTGCCGACACAGGACGTCATCACGCGCGACAACGTCTCGCTCAAGGTAAATGCGGTCGTCTACTATCGCGTCACCGACGCCAAGAAGGCCATCATCGAGGTCGAGAACTTTCGGTATGCCGTCGAGCAGGCCGCGCAGACCGGACTCCGATCTGTGCTCGGTGAAGTGGAGTTGGACGATCTTCTCGCCGAGCGCGCCAAGCTGAACGCTCGACTGCAAGCGATCCTCGACGAACAGACCGAGATATGGGGCGTGAAGGTGACGCAGGTCCAGGTCAAGCAAGTCGACCTGCCGCAGGAGATGCAGCGCGCCATCGCGGCCCAGGCCGAGGCCGAGCGCACTCGCCGAGCCAAGATCATCGCCGCGCAGGGAGAGTTTCAGGCGGCGACGAAACTGGCCGAGGCCGCGGCCGTGCTGAACCGCGAGCCGATTTCGGTGACCCTGCGCTATTTGCAAACGCTCATCGAGATCGGGTCGGAGCAGAACACGACGATCGTGTTCCCACTGCCGTTGGAGCTCCTTGGCCTGAATCGACAGCCAGGTCTCATGGAGAGAGCACGACCAGCGGCGGTCCAGCCGCCGGGCGCCGGTGGTGGCCGATTTGTGGACGGCGATGGAACGGATGGGCGCCAGGCGCCGTGAGACGAAAGGGTTGGTGATTTCCGGCTCCCTTCCCGTGATCTGTTGCCCGTTGATCCCGTCCGCGCCGCCCCTCATGTTCCCGGATGGCCATCCATGAACTGCGGCCGTCGCGCGCCATCGGCACTCGCCCTTCTCGTCGGTGCTTTCTTCACCGCCGAAGAAGTCTTCATGGACCTCGCGCGCCATCGCCCCGAGCTGACCAATAAGGATCTCGTCAACAGCATCGAATTCTGGGCGGTCTGGGTCGCGCTCACACCACTCGCCCTCCTCGCCGCTCGGCGGTGGCCGTTCAGCGGACGTGTCGGCGTGCGGTTGGTCGTTTTCCACTCCATGGCGGCGCTCGGCCTCGCCACGCTGCACAACATCATCGTCATCGGGGTGCAGCTCGTCGTCGCCCAATTGAACCGTCAGACGGTCGGGCTCGCGACGGCGGACTACGCGAACCCCACAGCCTTCGTGTGGGGCGTGTTCACCGGGCTGATCTTCTATGCCCTTATCGTCATCGTCTTCAACTCTCTGCGACTTCGCGGTCTCTACGCCGCCGAGCAAACGAGCCGAGCGGCGATTGCGGCCGAGCTTTCCGAGGTGAAGCTCGAGAGCCTGCGTTCGCAGCTTCGCCCGCACTTTCTGTTCAACACGCTCAACGCCATCTCGGTGCTCGTGAACGAGGACGCGCACGTGGCGCAGCGAATGATCCTCCGCCTGTCCACGCTCTTGCGGCGCAGCCTCGACGAGGATGCGCACCAAGTGGCGCTGCGGCAGGAGCTCGCGTTCGTGAACGACTATTTGGACATCCAGCGAGCGCGCTTCGGCGATCGCCTGAACGTCGAACTGGCGATCGCGCCGGACGCATTGCCGGCGCTCGTGCCGGTCTTCCTGCTTCAACCGTTGCTGGAGAACGCGATCGAGTACGGCAAGGCGGACGGCGCGCGCACCGCCGTCTCGCTTACCGCGACGCGCGAACACGGCGATCTGCGCATCGTGCTCGCCGATGACGGCCCCGGACTCGCGCCCGGGTCGGCGCGTGAGGGCGTTGGACTCGGCAACACGCGGGCTCGGCTTCAGCAGATGTACGGCGCGCGCGCGACAGTCGCTCTCGGGCCGGCGCGCCCGGAGGTCCCGACCGGCTCGCCGGGCCGCGGGGCCCGGGTCGACATCCGCATCCCGTACTTCGAGGCGTCCGTATGAAGGTTCTCATCGTCGACGACGAGCCGGTCGCTCGGCGAGGACTGCGCGGGCAACTCGCTGCGCTACCGGGCATCGAAGTCGTCGGCGAGTGCGCCAACCGAGCCGACGCCGTCGCCGACATCGTCCGCCGATCTCCCGACGTCGTGCTCCTCGACATTCAGCTCGGCCGGTCGACGGCCTTCGACATCATCGAGGATGTCGGCGTCGACGCCATGCCGCTCGTCGTCTTCGTCACCGCGTTCGACCGTCACGCCCTCAAGGCGTTCGAGGTGCACGCGCTCGACTACGTTCTCAAGCCGATCGATCCGGTGCGACTGGCTGAAGCGCTCGAGCGCGCGGCGGCACTCCTCGCGCTCCGCCGCGGTGCGTCGCTCGCCGACCGCCTCGAGGGATTGTTGGCGACGCGCGAGCGAAGCTCGGACGCGAGTGCGCCCGACAAGGCGACCGATCTGGCGCCGGAGCGCTTCGTGGTTCGCGACGGAGAACGCCTGCGTCTGATCGACGTGGCCGATATCGAGTGGTTCGAGAGCGCCGGCAACTACGTCCGCGTCCACAGCGCCAAACAGTCCTACCTGATGCGATCGACAATGGATGACGTCGCGCGACGTCTACGGGGCGGCGCCTTCGTGCGCGTCCGGCGGTCAGCCTTGGTCAGCGTCGCCGCGGTCGCGACGCTCGAGCGCTACAGCAAGGCGTCGTTCGTGGTGCATCTGCGGAACGGGACGAAGGTCATATCGAGTCGCTTCTATCACTCCGAGCTCCGGCGTCTGCTCCATCCCGCGACGTCCTAGAGCTCGCGCCATTCCGTCGAATCACAACCGAAGCACCGGAAATCACGCGCGCGGCGCACGCTGTCGCGCTCACGTTGTGATCCGGCATCCGGGCCTGCTACCGTGCCCAGCACAACGAATCCGGAGCTCCAATGCCCGCCGTCAGTCTGCGGTCCACCGGTCCACCGGTCCACCGGGGCACCGATCTGGCCGTCCACCGGTCCACCGTCATCTTGTGCCTCGCCATCGGTGTTCGCCGTGCGGACGCACAACGCGCCGACTCGCTCGGGCCCGAGGTACGCAAGTTCGTTCGCGTCATGTCGCCGCGTGTCATCCTCGAACACGTAGAAGTGATCGACGGAACCGGCGCGCCGGCGCGCGCTGACCAGAACGTCACGATCGAAGACGGAAAAATCGCGGCGATCACCGCCGGCGCCGACGTGCCGCCGAGCGACGGCGCGACGGTTCTCGATTTCCGCGGCTACTCGATAGTGCCGGGCATCGTCGGCATGCACGACCACCTCTGGTCGCTCACGCGGCCCAATCTGCGGCCCGACAATTCGTCGGACAGTCCGGTCGTGGATCGCGACATGACCTTCTCCGCGCCGCGCCTGTATCTCGCCAATGGCGTGACGACGATTCGCACCGCGGGCAGCATGTCGCCCTACGCCGACCTCAACGTCAAACGCGCCATCGAACGAGGCGCGTTGCCCGGCCCGCACATGGACGTGACAGGCCCATATCTCCAAGGGACAAACCCGAACGGAGCGCTCCAGCTCCCGCAGCTGTCGTCTCCCGAGGACGCGCGACAGACCGTGGCCTTCTGGGCCGACCGGGGCGCGACGTCGTTCAAGGCCTACCAGAACATCACGCGCGGCGAATTGCGCGCGGCCATCGACGAGGCGCACAAGCGGGGGCTCAAAGTGACGGGGCACCTCTGCTCCGTCACCTACCCCGAAGCGATCGCCCTCGGCATCGACAATCTCGAACACGGGTTCTCGGCGAACACGGACCACGACCCCGACAAGAAACCGGACGCGTGCAGCGAGAGCGGCGGCGACTTCACGCTCGAGCACATGGAGCCCGGCGGACCGGAAGCGAAGCAGCTGATTGCGTTGCTCCTCTCGCATCACGTCGCGCTCACCTCGACGCTCCCACTGCGCGCCACGTCCGTCCCCGGCATCGGCAACCTGGCCGACGGCATGCCTCTCCGCGAGGGCGTCCGCGACGCGATGTCCCCCGGCCTCCGCGATGCGTTCGAGTACTGGTATGCCCATCCCAGCCCCACGCGCTCGCGAACGGCGATGCTGCTGCGACGGGAGATGGACCTCGAGCGCGAGTTCGTCGCCGCCGGCGGCCTGCTTCTCGCCGGTCCGGATCCGGTCGGCCTCAACGGTTTGGTCCCCGGCTTCAGCGATCAACGAGAGATCGAGCTGCTCGTCGAAGCCGGCTTCTCGCCGCTCGAGGCAATCCGGATCGCCACGTTCAACGGAGCGATCTTCCTCGGGCGCGATCGCGAGATCGGCTCGATCGCCGTCGGAAAGCACGCGGATCTCGTCGTCGTGAAAGGAGATCCCGCGACCCACGTTGCTGATCTCGAGCACGTGGAGCTCGTGTTCAAGGATGGAGTTGGATACGACCCGGCCAAGCTGCTCGCGTCGGTCAAGGGGCGATACGGGGAGTATTGACGGCCGTCCGCCGTGAAGGCGCAAGCCGAGCCGTCGCCCGATATACTTCCAGCATGGACGCCGCCCCACTCCTGCACCGGGTTGCTCGCGTGCTGACCGCGCGCCGACTTGATGCGGTGCTCATCGGCAATGCCGCCGCGGCTCTCCAGGGTTCACCCGTCACGACACTGGACCTCGACTTCTTGTTTCGAAAGACGCCGACCAACATCCGCAAGTTGAAGGGCGTCGCCGACGACCTCGATGCGGTCGTGATGCGCCCCTTCTACCCGATGTCGGACCTGTACCGCGTCGTGCGCGACAGCGAGGCGCTCCAGCTCGACTTCATGGCCAAGATCGACGGCATTCGTTCGTTCGAACGACTGCGAGCCGGCGCGTCACCGATCCATTTTGGCGGCCACCCCATTCTGGTCGCCTCGCTTCGCGACATCATCAAGAGCAAGCGCGCGGCAGGGCGTCCGCAGGATCTCGCGGTCCTTCCGGTACTCGAGCAAACTCTCGATGCGAAAGAAGAGAGCTAAGTCGCGCAAGCGGTCGCCGCTTGCTCGCGAGGCAGAGAGGAACCGACTGGATCAGATTCGTCGGCTGCTCGCCCTCGAGCCGTCGCGCCGCACGAACTTTCTTCGTGTGCGCGTTCCCTTTCGCGGATCGTCGATCTAGCCGTTCGCCGACGGCGATAGTCGGGTTGCAGCCGCCCCCTTGACGCCCTCCGCCGGATCGCAATACCTTCTCGCCGGAGCATCTCCGGGAAGGGCGCACTGTCCGACGAACTCGGCCTCCTACAAGGCACCCTCGATCTCCTCGTCCTGAAAGTCCTGACGTGGGGCCCGCAGCACGGCTACGCCATCGCCGGCCGGATCAGAGAACGCTCGGCGAACACGCTCGTGATCGAGGACCGCGCGCTCTACCTCTCGCTGCACCGCCTCGAGGAGCGCGGCTGGGTCACCTCGGAATGGGGCGTCTCCGATTCCAACCGGCGGGCGCGCTACTATCGCCTCACTGCCGCCGGTCGCCGCCAACTCCGCGAACGCATCAGCCATTGGACCCGCTACGCCGACGCCGTGTTCAGCGTCATCAGAGCGGACGAGGGCGTGTCGGCGTGAACGACCGCCGCTCGGTCGAACGCGACATCGACGACGAGATCCGCTTCCATATAGAAGAACGGGTCGACGATCTCGTCCGCCGCGGCTGGTCCGCCGACGACGCGCGAGAGTCGGCCTTGCGCGAGTACGGCGACGTCGCGCGCAGTCAACGTGAGTTGGCCGAAGTCGATCGTCGTCGCCTCGGTCGCAAACACCGCCGGGAGATTCTCATGTCGACGTGGGACGACCTCCGCTACTCAGCCCGTTCCCTGCTCCGCCGGCCCGCGCTCATGGCGATCAGCCTGTCCGCGCTCACCATCGCCATCGCTGCGAATGCGGTGATGTTCGGGGTCATCGACCAGCTCATGCTGCGACCGCCATCCGGCGTCGCCGCTCCCGGCCAAGTGAAGCGCATCTACTTCCGCGAGCACTTCGACAACAAGATCTCGACCGGCCCGACGACGTCCTACCCGATGATCTCCGCCATTCAGTCGGGAATTCCGTCGCTCGACGTCGCCGCGTTTTTCGCCGGCACACACACGCTGGGACTCGGCCGCGACGCGCGCAGCGTGAAAATTCAGATCGTCTCCGGCAACTACTTCACTGTCCTCGGCGTTGCGTTGGCGGCCGGCCGCGCGTTCAGCGCCGCGGAAGACGACCCGTTCAATCCGACGCGCGTCGCCGTGGTGAGCGACGCCTACTGGCGCGGTGAACTCGGCGAAGCGCGCGACGTGCTCGGGACATCCGTGACGATCGACGGCAGCCCCTTCACGATCATCGGCATCGCGCCGCCGGGCTTCAGCGGAATCAACCGCGAGCGCACCGACATGTGGGTGCCGGTGAGTGCACTCGCCGCACAGGCGTTCGGCGCCAAGTGGCACTCGAACACCGGATCGTACTGGGTTCAGGCGATTGGCAGGCTTCGCCAGGGTGCGACGACGCAGTTGGCCGAGTCGCAGGGCACGGCGGCTTTTCGCAACGAGATTCGCGCCGAAAAACAGCCGTGGCGCGACTCGGTGGGGACCGTCGTGCTCGGAACTCTGATCGGTACCCGCACGCCGGACGGCGTCAGCCCGGAATCGAAGGTGTCGCTCTGGTTGATGGGTGTGGCGGTGATCGTCCTGCTCATCGCGTGCGCCAACGTCGCCAATTTGCTCCTTGCCCGCACGTTCGAGCGCCGGCGCGAGATCGCCGTACGCGTGGCACTCGGCGTGAGCCGTGCGCGACTCTTGAGACAATTGTTGAGTGAGGCCGCACTGCTCGCCGGCGTGGCAGCGATCGCGTCGGTCATCTTGGCTGAGTGGGCGAGTCGTTTCGTCGAGCGCACGCTTCTCCCCGGCATCGTTTGGACCGACTCCGTACTCGACACCCGCATTCTCGCGTTCACGCTCGGCGCCGCGGTGCTCTGCATCCTCCTCGCCGGCGCGATTCCCGCCGCCCACGGCATGGCCACCGACGTCTCGGACGGACTCAAGTCGTCATCGCGGCAGATTGCTGGACGCCGGGCCGGACTTCGACAGGCGCTGCTCGCGACGCAGGCGGCGCTGTCGATCGTGCTGCTCGTCGGCGCCGGATTGTTCGTCAACAGCCTTCGCAACGTCGTCCGTCGTGACGTGGGCATCGACATCGATCATGCGATGGCCGTGTCGATGGACTTGAGTCATTTCGGATTCAGCCGCCCCGACATCGACGCCACGTTTCAAACCGCTCTGGCGCGCGCCACGACTGTTCCCGGAGTGAAGACGGCGGCGATGGTGTGGACGACCGTTCCCGGATCGAACGCGAGCGCGATGAGCTTTGCGGTGCCGGGGCTCGCCAAGAGGCGGGAGCTCAACGGCGGCGGGCCGTACTACGGCGGCATCGGCGCGAACTTCTTTGCCGCCATCGGCGCGCGGATCGTTCGCGGCCGAGATTTCACGCCGAGCGAGGAGCGCGCCCCGACGCGCGTGATGATCATCAATCAAATGCTGGCCGACGCCTACTGGCCCGGCGTAAATCCGATCGGCCAGTGCGCACGACTCGGCAGCGACTCGACGTGCACGACGATCGTCGGCGTCGCACAGAACGTCATGCTCTTTCGCATGATCAAGGACGACCGGGCGATGATCTACTTGCCGCCGCTCCATCCAATGCTGGATGGCCCGCCAAGCGCGATCATCGTGCGGACCAGCCGGTGATCCCGGCCCGGTGATTCCCGAGCTTCGCCGTGCCATTCAGAGCGTCGCGCCCAACATGCCGTTCGTCAGCATCAGGCCGTACTCCGAGGTCGTCGCCCCCGAGCTCCGGCCCTGGCGACTCGGCGCGACGATGTTCACGCTCTTCGGCGCGATCGCGCTGATCATCGCCGCGGTGGGCCTGTACAGCGTGATGGCCTACTGGGTCTCACAGCGCACGCACGAGATCGGCGTCCGCGTCGCACTCGGCGCACGGACGAGCGACGTCGTTCGCCTCGTGACGCTGCAAGGCTCGCGCGCGATCGGCGCCGGCATCGCGCTCGGCGCGGCGATCGCGCTATTCGCGTCGCGGTTCATCGCCGACATGCTGTACGAGACGTCGACACACGATCCACGAGTGTACATCGGGGCGGCCGTCGTGATGGTGATCGCGGGAGCAGCGGCGAGCGTGATGCCGGCGCGACGATCGGCGAAGGTCGACCCGGCGATCGCGCTTCGAAGCGAGTAGCGACGGTCGAGGCTAACGGCGAGGGATCGCGGCCAGTCGTGGTCTGTCTTGGTGCTCTGGCCCCGATCTTGGGCTCGAAGTCAGACGGCTGACGTCAGAAAGGTCGGACGTCAGACCAACTCTCGCCGGGCCGCGAGTCCCATCACAAATCGCCTTGCCACGTTCTGAAACGACAACTGCTGGTAGAACAACGATTTCGCGGATGATCCGGATTTCGCGGACACTGCAAAGGGCAAGAGAGAAGTGCTTTGTTTGTTCCGCGAAATCCGCCGTTCTCCGCGAAATCGTAGCACTTCTTGTCGTTGTCCGAACGCCGACCCAACGTCAGTCGCGAGCTATTGCGCCTCGACCCGCCCCCTGACGTCAGCGAGATATCGATCGATCGTCGCCGTTTGCCCCATCACAAATCGCGACACGAATCGAAATATCGGATTGTAGACTTCACCGTTCTCTGTGATGCTGAGCGTCGTCGCGGTGCCGGTCGGCTCGATGTCGTAGATCCATGTTCCGCCGAACGGCAGCGATTTGTCGGCGATTCGCGTGACCAGCCGTCGATTCTCGACGACGGAGTCGACGCTATAGAGAATGGCGCCGTTCTTTCCGTTCTCGCGGAACCGCGAATGCCCCTCCTCCGCCGGCAACAGGTCGACGCTCTTCACTTCGCTCCGCCACGACGGAAACTCGGCCGGACGGTTGATCAGGTTGAAGACCGCTTCCGGTGACGCGTGGAGCGCGACGGATCGAGTCACGCGGTGCGCGACAGGCAGGCTCCAGCCGACGATGAGGACAATCGCGACCAGGGCCGCAACGACGACTCCGACGATCGCCAGCACTTTCATGATTGCCTCACCTTGTCTTCGCCCGCGTACACCTGCGGAAACGCCATTTGGACGACGCGAATTGTCTGTTCTGCGTTCATGGCGGCAACCTACCGCCTGCCCTCGGAGTTCGTCAAAACCGACTCGAACGCGGGCGGCTCCCCCGCACCCCACCCCACCCCGCCCCGTTCCTCGTTCCAGTTCACCGCACACCGCCCCTCTCGATCGTCGCCAATAGGTGTCATCGTAGCGTCAGTTACGCCCGATACAATTGACGGCTCGCGGACCGATGTCGCTCACCGCACGAGCCTTTCAATGAATCGGAACAAGTGACGCTGGAGATTCTCTTCGTAGCGCTCGCGGCCCTGCGCGCGAACAAGTTGCGTTCTCTGTTGACGATGCTCGGCATCGTCATCGGCGTTGCCGCCGTGATCGCCGTCGTCGCGCTCGGCAGCGGCGCTCAAAAGGCGGTTCAAGACCGCCTCGCCAAGCTCGGCACGACCACCCTCCAGATCGACGCGGCTCACATCATCCAGGGCGGCGTTCAGCTTCAAGTCGCCAAGAAGATCTCGATGGCCGACGTCAACGCCATCGAGTCGCGTGGATTGCATCTGCTCGCCGTCGAGCCGCAGCAGGATCAGAATCGCCAGATCGTCTGGCGCAACCGTAACACGAACATCACCATCATCGGAGCGACGGCGAACTACCTGGTCGTCCGCAAATTCGACATCGACGCCGGCCGCATGTACACCAACGCGGAGGACGAAGGGCGCCAGCGTGTCGCCGTCCTGGGCGCTGGCGCGCTCACCCAGCTCGGCGTCGACAATCCGGAGGACATCGTCGGCGACAACATCCGCATCGGCGGCATGCAGTTCACCGTCATCGGCACGCTCGTCGCCAAGGGCACCTCCGCCGGATTCGGCAGCCCCGACGATCAAGTCCTCATTCCGTTCAACACAGGGCGCTTTCGCGTGTTCGGCACCGACAAGATCGACGACGTCTTCGCCATGACGACGAGCGAGGAGGACATCCCGCTGGCAATGGAGGAGATCACGCTCGCCCTCCGCCGCACGCACCGCATCCCACAGGGAGCGCCGGACGATTTCAGAATTCGGAACCAGTCCGACGTCCTCTCGGTGTTGAGCGACACGACGCAGGTGTTCACCCTGTTGCTCGCCGGCATCGCCGCCGTGTCGCTGCTCGTCGGCGGCATCGGCATCATGAACATCATGCTCGTATCGGTCACCGAGCGGACCCGCGAAATCGGCGTGCGCAAGGCGCTCGGTGCCACGCGGCGCCTCATTCTCATTCAGTTCCTCATGGAAGCAGTGACGCTGTGCCTCGCCGGCGGCGCGATCGGCGTCGGCATCGGGGTCGGGGCATCCATCGCCATGCGGAACATCGGCGGGTGGTCGACGCAGATCGAGCCTCCAGCCATTTTGATCGCCTTCGCGTTCGCCGCGCTGATCGGCATCGTGTTCGGCGTGTGGCCGGCCCGCCGCGCGGCGCGGCTCGATCCGATCGAGGCACTCCGGTACGAATGACGAGGCAGGCGAGGGTTCGCCGAACCGCCCGCTCGCTATCTCAGTACTGAAGCGACACTCCGATCTCGGTTCCGCCGCTTGGTGCCGGCTTCACCACGGCGCTCAGAAAGAGGCGGTCGATGACGTTCGTCGAGTGTCCGTGGCTGTAGCGCACGACCTTGATCCCGGAGAACGTACCGATCGCCGCGCCGAGGACCACGTCGCTCGCCCAATGCTCGTTGTTGTACATGCGCGAGAGTCCCACCAGCGTGGCTGCGCCATACGTCGCCGGCGCAACGATCCACGTTTGGTGCGGCCACCAACGCTCCGACTCGCTGGTCACCGTCGACGCCAATGCGAACGCCGCCGAGGTATGTCCCGAGGGAAACGACTGGAAATCGTCGCCTTTGAGACCTCGCCCGAAGCGAAAGTCGTGCGGGTTGTTGTCGGTAGACACGAACGGCCTCGCCCGGCCCGCGACCTCCTTGAGCAACGTCGTGGCGCCGGCGGCGACGACGATCGCCTCAGTGCCGTGCAGACCGAAATCGGCGACGTTCTTCCAGCCGGCGAGCCGGCCGACCCCGTACATCGAAACGCTGATGACCAGCGTGCCGGGATCGCCGAGCAGTTGCACGTCGGTCGACGCATTCCTGAAGAACTGATTGGCCTGGGCGCCGGGATTCTGCAGGTGAGTGGCGACGGCCTTGTCGATCGGAAACATCGCGACCGTGAGGCCGACAAAGCCCGCGGCAAGCAACGCGTCGCGATCGGTGAAGAGCGTCTTGGCGGCGTGCACGCTGTCGTGCGGCATCGGCGTCTGTGCCGCCGCGGGAGGCGGTGCGATCACCGACGCCAGAGAGATTGCCACCAGCGATCGGATTGCGATACGACGTGTCAGTTCGGCGTTCACGAAAAAGAAAATTGCAATTCGCGAACCGCGTCGACCTGTCGTCGACATGACAAGCACGCGCGAAGACAGTATCACCCGCAAGCTGTCGACAGGATGACACGGTGTCGTCCGGCCGTTCAACGTGCTGTGTTGTTTTGCCTCCGCACTCCGTCTCTCTCCTCGTTCCAGTTCACCGCACACCGCCACCGCACTCGGTCTCAGCCCCGGAGCGCGATTGTCGGATCGACTCGCGCCGCGCGCCACGATGGGACGATCGCCGCCGCCAGCGCGACGATGAGCAACGCGGCCGAATCACTGACGAACGTGAGCGGATCGCCGGCCGTGACGCGATAGAGCATCACTCCCAACAGCCGCGAGAACAGCGCTGCGCCCACGACGCCGATCACGACCGCCAGCGCCGTCAGCCGCACCGCTCGGCCGGCGACGTGCGCCAGGATGTCGAGCGGGCGTGCGCCCAAGGCCATGCGAACTCCGAGCTCGCGCGTTCGCTGCGCGACATCGTAAGCAATGAGTCCGTACAAGCCGACCACGGCGATCGTCATCGTCAGAATGGCCAACACGCCGAGCATGCCGGCCATCATCGCGAACGGTGAGACGTGCCGCGCTTGCATGTCGGCCATCGTCATCATCTCGCCGACGGCGACGGAAGGATTCGTGCGCGCGACGACTCGCCGCAGCGCGTCCCGCATTCGGTCAGGTTCGCCCGCCGTCCAGGCGGCGATCGTTCCATATGATACGGGTTCTTGCAGGATTGACCGGTAAATGGTGTATCGCATCGGCTCGTCGAGCCCGCCGTGATGGACGTTCGACGCCACCCCGACGATCGTCCACGGCGCGCTGTCGATCGTCACCTCCTGCCCGATCGCGCCTTCGCGCGGCCAGAACGCGTCGGCCATCATCTGGTTGATGACCACGACGTGCTTCGAGCCCGGCACGTCCTGCTCGCCGATCATGCGCCCCGCCGTCACGTGAAAGCCCGAGGCCTCGTCGTACTTCGGCGTCACGTGCTGATCGATCGCCGACAGCTCTCGCCCCTTCGCCGCCGGCGCGCGCCCGGGAATCTGAAAGACCGTCCCGTTGAAGTTGTTGCTCAGCGGCGTCGTCGTGGCGACGCCCGCGGCGCGGATGCCGGGCGCCGTCCGGAAGTTCTCATTGAGCCGTCGATAGAACTCGACCATCGCCGAATCGCTCGTGCCGCGCGGCAACGAGAACTGCGCGACCAGGGTGTGATCGATCCGCACGCCGGCGTTGCCGCGGATCATGTTCCGAACGCTGCGGGCGAGCAGGCTCGCCGCCGTGAGCAGCACGAGTGTCGTGCTCACCTCGAGCACGATCAACGCTGCTCGTGTTCGCGCCGAGTTGACCCCGCCGGTGCTGGCGCGGCCGCCGTCGGTGAGGACGCTCGTGAGGTCGACCCGCGTCGCCCTCACGACAGGAAGAACGCCGAACGCCACGACCGCGAGTACGGCGCTCACGAGCGCGAACACGAGGGCGCCGGCGTCGAGATCGAGCCGCGCCCAGCCGGGCAGGAACGCCGCGAAGCTCGACGGAATCGCCCCTCGGATCGCGTGCACCGCTACTCGTGCGAGAGCCGCTCCGAGCACCGATGCGACCAACGACAGCAGCAGCGCCTCCGTAAGGAGATGCCGCGCCAGGCGCCACCGTCGAACGCCCAACGCGGCGCGGAGCGCGAGCTCGTGACGCCGAGCGGCCATGCGCGACAGAGCGAGGTTGGCGGCGCTCAGACATGCAGCCAGGAACACGAGCAGCGCGGCGAGCGCTGAGATGCGTTCGAGAATGACTACATCGTCGGTGTGAAAATCCGCGATCGGCCTCGCCGTCAACACCCACCCACTGTCCGTCGCCGGCGACTCTCGCGCCAACTGCGCCCCAACCACGCGCGCCTCGGCCGCGGCGGACGCCAGCGTGGCGTTGGGCGCCAGCCGGCCGAACGCCATATAGGTTCGTGACCCGTACGCCGATGACTCACTGGCGCGCGGCACGAATGGCGCGTAGGCATCGGCGGCCATTGGGAACACGACGTCTTTGGCCAGCACGCCCGTTACGCGATACGCGACGTCATTCAACGTGATGGTCGAGTCGATCACGCCGCGGCGACCGCCAAACTGGTCCTGCCAGAATGCGTACGAGAGCACGACGAGTTCCGGTCCACCAGACTTGCCCGCATCGCGCGGGAATCCAGTCCCGGCGGCGAGCGGCGCCTCGATCAGGTCCAACGCATTCGGCGTCAGTCTGTAGCCGCGAACGAGAACGCTGCCGTCGGCCGTGCGCAGCGACGTCGTCCAACCGTAAGCGCCGATCGGAGTGATCGACGGAGCCCGCGCGCCCAGCGCGGCAAAGCCTGCGGGGGAGAGTTCGGTGCAATCCGGCGCGCAGTTCGCGTTGGTCTGCGTGATCCACACGAGTCTGTGCTGCGGCAGTCGCGGGAACGGATCGTGGATCGCGTGCGACAGACTGTACGTCGAGGCGGCGGCACCGATGCCGATGGCCAATGAGATGACGACAGCCACGCTGTACGCCGGGCTCCGGGCCAACGCCCGCACACCATGTCGCGTGTCTTGCGCGAGATGGTCGAGCCACGTCCACCGCCATATCTCGCGCACGGCCTCGGTCGCGACGGTGACATTTCCGAATCGGCGCCGCGCTTTCAACGACGCGTCGGACGCCGTTGCCTTCGATGCATCGAACGACTCGGCTTCGAGTGCGAGATGGTCGCGCAGCTCGCGCGCGATCTCGGCGTCAGTCGGCGAATCGCGGTGCGTGAAGCGTGCGAGGACGCGGCGAAGCATCGCTCAGCTCTCGGCCGCCGGCCGCATGACGCGCCCGATCGCATCCACGAGGTCGTTCCACTTGGACTGCACCCGCGTCAGCTCGCGGCGCCCGGCCGCGGTGAGTCGATAGTACTTGAGCTCTCGCTGGCTTCCCGTGGCCGTCTCCCACTTGGACGAGATCAAGCCGCCGCGCTGCAGCCGATGCAGCGCCGGATAGAGCGATCCGTGCTCCACGACGAGCGAGTCACCGGTCGTCTGCCGGATGTAGGTCGCGATGCCGTGGCCGTGCGTCGGGCCGAAGAGCAGCGTCTTGAGCACCAGCATGTCGAGCGTGCCTTGCAGGAGCTCGAGTCGTTCGGCGGACCGACGGGGCATTTTCTCTGTGGTGGTAGGACGTCTACCAAACTGGTAGACATCCTACCACTGCTGCTTTGCTTGGGCAAGGACGGGGCGATGCGCACACTGTCGCCCGTGGCGACGATCAGGTGGCCCGCCGGGTCGTTGAACCGACGATTTAGCAAAGAAATATTAATCGCGCGTGCGCGATGGATTCACGAGCGAAGGCCAACAATCGGCCTCGCGTTCGCGTTCTTATCGGAGAGCCGCCAATGTCGAAGCCTCGAACACGCTGTCTCCGCCTGGAACTCCCGCTGAGCGTTCTGGTGATCGCCGCCACGGCCGGTTGTTCCGGCTCGATTCACGGTGCGTTAGAGTGCGCGCCGGCGGTGCCAGCTGACAGGCGCTGCATCGGACGAGATTCCGGCCTCTCGACGCGCCACTAAGGATTGCTAATGCGCCGGACCGGCTGCCGAAGGGATCATTGCCTCTCGGCCGTGGTAAAGCGTCACGGCGAGCAACCCTCGATGCTCGAGAACGATCGGCTTCGAAAACGATCCGTCTATGGAAGTCAGGGCTCCGGCCTCCCAGCCGTGTCGGACCTCTGCGGCGTCGGTCGTCCGCATGCGTCGAATAGTGTGAGTACCTGAGAAGGTGTCGGCAGAGTGATCGAACAATTGGAAGCCCTGAAACGAGCCGTACGCGTTGCAGCCTCGGCCGTAGCCATCGTGGTGGCAGTGTCCTGCGGGGGAGCGGAACGCGACGGCGGAGGTACGGGTCCGACGTCCACGCCGACCATCGCGCTCGCGACGACGACTCAGCTCTTCACCGCGAATGTCGGAAGCAGGCAGCCCCGCGCCCCAGTCGATCACCATAACCAACGGCGGAAGCGGCACCCTCAGCGGTTTGGCCGCCGGCCCGGTGGCCTACGGCTCCGGCCAATCGACGGGTTGGCTGGCCACGAGCCTGAGCGGTACGTCCGCTCCAGCGACGCTTACTCTCAGCGCCACCGTCGGGACTCTGGCGGCCGGCACGTATACGGCGACCGTGCCAATTACGTCGTCGGCGCCCGGCGTCACGAACAGTCCGCTGTCGCTCACGGCCACGTTCACGGTCACGACCGGCGGCGCGGGAACCACGCTGACAGTGGCCGGGCAATCGGTGGCGTTTCTCAGCTCGCCCGGGTTCAGCGCGCCGCTCACGCTCCAAGCGGGATCACAGTATCTGATTGCCGTCGTCAACACGGACAATTCCTATACATCGCAGGAAGATTTCACGCTGTCGGGAACGTTCAGCAGCGCGTCTTCGTCCCGCGTCGCTCCGGTCACGCCGCCTGTCTCGTTGTCCAAGACCGCGGCGCTGGGGTCAGCGCTCTCCGTTCCCAGCCTGCCGCCCTCGCTAAAGGCAATGCGCTCGGCGTTGCTGAGCCACACGGCCATGCTCGAGGAGAATCGCAAGACCTTCGCGCGCATGGGCAACCCGCTCGCGGCATGGGCAAAGGCGCGCGCGCAGATGAACGGACGCGCGCTCCCCGCCAGCGCGGCGGCGGTGGTATCGCCGACCGCCGGCTCGGTGAGCAAGGTATACGTGCGCAACTCGATCACCGGCGGTTCGTGCACGGCGGTTGACTCGATCGGTGCGCGCGCCGTGGCAGTGGGACAACACGTGATCGTACTTGCCGACACCAACAGGCGCACCTGGCCCGACAGCCTGCGGCCCGATTCGTCGTGGTACCAGACGTTCGTCTCGGAGTACGACGCGCTCACGTACCCGCATATCCTCAACAACATCGGCAACCCGCTCGGCCTGGACCAATCGCTCTCCAGGCTGGGCAAGATCAGCGTCGTCATCACGCCCGTGTTGAACAACTTTCCCGGCAACGGCGGCTCGGTGGTGGCGTTCGTGAACGGCTGCGACTTCTTCCCGTTCGCGACCAGCGGAATCAACGCCGACTACAGCAACCAGACCGAGATGTTCTACTCGTGGGTTCCCGGGAGCGACGGCTACACGGTGGCCGACTGGGAAGCGGGCCTCCGCGCGACGGCGGCCCACGAGTCCAAGCACATCGTCTCGTACACCGATCGCATCCTCAACAACAGCCCGGTGTTCGAGGAGATCTGGCTGGAGGAGGGCTTGGCGCAGGAGTCTTCGGAGATCTGGGAACGCAACTTCAATCAGGCCACCTGGCTGGGGCACGCGACGTTCGTTCAAACAGTTGGATGCGAGATCCCACTCGGTGCCAGCGTGCCGTGCGATCAGGCGAACAGTAAGCCGTACGCGCTCTTGGCCAGCCATCTGCCGTTCTTCTGGGACTACCTGTCGGCGGAGAACTCGAACTCCGAAGGGCTCGGCCTGGACACGCCCTCCAACTACGGCGCCGGCTGGACGATCGCGCGCTGGGCCACCGATCAGTACGCGCAGGGCACCGGTGAGGCAGCGTTCATCAAGTCGCTCATCAACGATCCGTCGCTCAGCGGGCTCGCGAACTTGAGCGCGCATACGGGTCAATCAGTCGCGACGCTGCTCGTCTACTGGAATCTCGCCACCGCGATCTTCCAGACGCCCAGTTACACGGCGGCCGACGTGCGCACGACGATTCCGAGCTTCAACTTCGCCGACATCTTCAACGTCGGGCAAACCAAGCTCACGTGCGACGGCACGCCATGCGGCATCTTCACCGACGCGGGTTCCCCCGTGTACCCCATCCAGCCGATCACCATCACCCCCGGCGCGTTCACGAAGACGGTGCGAGCCGTGCCGGGCACATCGGCGTCGTTCTTCCTGCTCTCCGGCGCGACGGCGGGAACGGAAACGCTCCAACTGCTCGGTGGCAACGGTGGCGCGCTGTCCCCGAACAGCGGTCTCCGCATCGCCATTCTGCGGGTGCAGTAGTGCGTCGGCGTGAGCGCCACGCGGCGCGGCTGTGCGTGGTGCTGGCGGTGAGTCTCATCGTTCCCGCGTGTCACCGCGCGTCCGCCGGCACGCCCGATGGACCGCGCACGCTGGTGGATTCGCTCGAGGGCGTGGTCCACGTGGCGGGATCGGACCCATTCCCGCAGACGACGCTGGCGCCGGACAACGGGGGCCGAGCTGTCGCGCTCGACGGGCCGGCATCGCTGCGGCATCTAGACGGCTTGCGGATTGCCGCCGTTGGGGCGCTGACGGGAAATCACCTTGCCGTCGCGCGATTCACCGTGCTTGCCGCCAACGGCGTTGCTGCCACGGACGGCACGCTCGCTCTGAGCAGAGATTCGCTCGTACTCGTCACGGCGACCGGCAAGCGATACGTACTGGTGAATCCCTCTCCCGTTCTGCGCGCCAACGTCGGGCATCGCGTCTGGGTGTCGGGGCCTCTCGACAGGGAGCCGGTGGCGTACGGCATCATAGACTGAGTTTCGCCGAGTGATTTGACGACCAGACCGCGACGCAGTGATCACCTCGGTCCGGTGAACGCGACGGACGTGTAACGATCGCGGAGTCGGACGCCCGCTCGACAGGTCGCCTGGCCGCCCCCCGACCTCGATTGCGTGAGAGAGATACGCCCCACACTGAGGGCGCGGGCGACGCCGACAATGCGGACACGCCCACCACGCGATTTCCTCGGAGACATATGATGCAACGAACAACGCACCTTTGGGCGCTTCTATTTGTCGCGCCCATGATCCTCGCCGGCTGCGACGACGCGAGCCAGATCACGAGCCGGATCCTCCAACCGCCAGGCGGTCACGGCGGACCGAACGCTCCCGCCTACGAGAAGACGCTCGACCAGAAGCATGACGTGCAGATCGTCAAGGCGACGGGCGACATTGCCGCGGCAGTCGCGCAGTATCGCGCGTTGCTCGGCGAGCCCAACAACGGCGCTGTCGCAACAGAGTTTGGGCAAGGCCGGCGCGAGATCAACTGGGACGGCGCGGCGGTCCCGACCAATACCGATGCCTTTCCCGGCAACTTCTTCAATGTGAATTCGCCGCGGGGTGTGGTGTTCACGACCGATGGCTCGGGCTTCCGGGTCAGCGACAACGGCTACACCGACGTGAATCCGAATTATGCCGGCGAGTTCAACACGTTCAGCCCGCCGAAGCTGTTCGTGGCTGTGGGAAGCACGGTCATCGACGTTCAGTTCTTCGCTGCTGGGACGACCAAGCCGGCGTCGGTGACCGGTTTTGGGTCGGTGTTCGCCGACGTCGGGCGCGCCCACTCGACGACCATCGAGTACTTCGACGCCGCCGGCCGTTCGCTGTTGAAGGTTGCCGCCCCCCGCCGCAGCGACGACAGGGGTCTCTCCTTCCTCGGCGCGATGTTCAAGTCGCCAGTCGTCGCCCGCGTTCGGATCGAGGTGGGCGACACCCCGATCGGCGCCGCCAATGACGACAACGTGAAGGGCGCAGGCCACAAGCACGATATCGTCGCGACCGACGACTTCTTTTACGGCGAGCCGCACGCAATCAAGTAGTCGACGGACCCAATCGACATCGCACGGACGTTGGATGCGGTGTCGATTGTGGCGTGGCCGTTTGCGGATTGTCGCGTCTGTCTAGGACGGCCGAGTATCGCCGCGTCACAGTGGCACAGTCGTGACCCGGCCGACACCACAGTAGGGGCGCGCCCGCCTTTCTTCCTGGCAACGGAGGAATGCTCGTGGACGCCAGTGTGCTGAAGATCGAGCTCGTCGTGTTCGGCTTCGAGGGAACCACCATTCGGCCGGACTCTGCCCAGAATGACTGCCTTCGCAAGGCCCTCATCGCCGCCAACGTTCCGGTGACGCGGGAGTCCGTGATCGGGCTGGCTGGTGTTCCGATACGCGTTGCCATCCGCGAGTCGATCTCGCGGTTCATCGGACCCGAGCACGCGACCGGCGAGCGCGTCAGCGAAATACACGCCGATTTTCTCCATCGCGTCACGGATCACTACCGGCGCGGCGCCGCGATCGAACCGATGCCGCACGCCGAGGAGACCCTGGTGCGTCTCAAGCACGCCGGCGTTCGTCTCGCGTTGGTGTCCACGCTTGGCCGGATTGTCTTCGACGCCATGCTCGATCGCCTGGGCTGGCGAACGACTCGCCTGATCGACGCGACGGTGGCCGCGGATGAAGTTGGACGGAGCCGCCCCTACCCGGACTCCGTGATCCGCGCCATGACACTCACGCGCGTCCGTCGGACGGAGGCGGTGGCGTCGGTGGGAGACACGCCGGTCGATCTGGAAATGGGCGCCGCGTCGGAATGCGGCCTCGTCGTGGGACTGATGAACGGTTCACACGGCGCGGAGCACTTGCGACAATTTCCGCACACGCACCTCGTCTCGCACCTCGGCGTGCTGCCGCGATTGGTCATCGGGCATGGCCTCATACAGGCGTGGACGGGAGTCGCCGGGGATTGATGAATTCATAAATGGACAGGCGAAGCCGCTGCTTCCATCGCTCGCTGGTCAGGTGCAGCGCACGCTAGAGAGCACGCACGACGAACTCTCATGGGACTACCGTAATAGTGGCCGCCGCGATCATATCGCCACCGATAACGTAGCGCGGCGTGACGACGGCCCGGCCGACCCGTAACCCGGTGATGCGGGCCTGAATCGAGTCAATCGGGCTCACGGATACCACAGATGAATCCGAAATGAGCCAAAGGTACTGGCGCGGCGGCGGATGCTCAGGCTCGCCAACACAGAAGCCATAGGACTGACCTGCTAGTACGGCACGGAGGCTCCGACTCTGATGGTGGCGGTATCGGGAACCGTCTCAGCGACTCTCTCGAGGCCGGCGCACGTCGTGACCGAATCGTGGCATCCGGCGAATGAGAACGCTAGAGCAACGAGACCAGCCGAGACGCACTCCGCAACTCTCATCTCCTTAGCAACTCCGATGTGCTCTCCGAGAGAGTTTAGGCAGCGACCCTACACGGCGAGATTGCGCGTTATGCTGCGAACCAATTGTCTGATAATCTCACCCGTCGCCTCGATGCACCGCGCCAAGCGATTGCGCAATGCGAGCTTCCAGCTGAAGCTCGCAACGACATGAGAGTATCATACTGCGAAACGCTCGCGGTATGACGCGCACCGGGGTCGGTTTGCGCGCCGAGTGACGCTCGAGGACCGGTGCAGCACTCAGACGCGGCAGTGGGTTACAAACCGGCCGCTGATCGGTGACTCATCGGTCGGTGGCCAAGTTGAGCTGACACCAGACCCACTCTCGCTTGCGGAGTACTCATGCCTGTCCTCGTTCGCCGGCATTCCAATATCCGGTGCATTCTCGCGCTCATGCTGGCCGGCCTGGCTGGGTCGACCTGCGGAACGGACATCACCGCCTCGACGACGACCGAGGCCATCCAGCTCACCGCCGCGCAGCTCGCCTCTCTGGACAGCACAGGGCAGGTGCTCGTCGAACACAATCCCGCGAGTCCCGAGCTCGAGGCGCTGCTCGATTCGACATTGCAAACGTTGACCGCTGGCGTGGAGGCCAAGCGCCTCGCCATCACGACGAACCTCACGAGCGCCCCGCTCTATTTCGTCGGCATCCACCGGCTTGTGTTCTACCCCATCTCCGGCAGCCTCGGCGGCAGCTTCTCGACCTGGACGCTCCTCGGCTTCGACGACCCATCACACCTCGTGAACCTCGTCGAAGTGAGCGGGTTTGCGCATGCCGGGAGCGGTCCGGCTCCGGCTACCATCTCCGGCACAATCGGCGACGGCACCGGATTCGTCAACGCACTGTTCCTCCGGGTCGGAACCGGCGGTGCGGTCACCGAGTGGCTCGCCAACGGCGGCACTGTGAGCTTCCGTTCCGATTCGTCGGCAACGGGGGCCGCCTGCCCGGGCTTCACGCGTACGGCCGTCTCGTGTTCGATCGAGACGGTGCACGTGCACTTCAACGCGACAGCGGCGAGCGGTACCGGGGGAGCTGGCCCACGGCAGGCCACGATCTCGACGGACGTCGACGTGCCGACGATGCAGTTGACCTATTTGTACCCCTGACGACCCGCCACGCGGCCCGATGCGCTCTGGCGCTACGCCGAGTTCGGAAAGGCAAACCCTGTGGCGACAACCAGGCGGAGCATCTGAAACGAGCAACCGGACCCGACCGCCGCGCTGCCGCGAGATCGCCGCAGCCCCCTACGTCAGATCGGGCGTCGCCCTTGAATGACGCGAAGGAGCACCACGACGACGGCGATGACGAGCAGCAAGTGGATCAGCCCACCGCCAACGTGAAATGCCAGGAAGCCGAGCGCCCAAAGGACGACGAGTACTACAGCCAAGGCGTAAAGCATGGATTCAACTCCTTATGTCTCGAGTCGACGCACCAAGGAGCAACAGTCGTACCGGACGAGCGCAGCCCTTGGTCGAGGGCTTCCAACGGACGTTCAGCCGTCGCATGAGCGTCCACTCCGAAACGGAGGCTCACCGACACCCCGCTACAGCAATCCTGCGAAAGACCTCCGTCCAAGGCGGAGCCGGGGTCGAACGCGTAAACGTGGCGCGCCACTCCCGCTCGAGAGTAGCGACGTGAACTCCGAGAATCCTCTCGATTTGGTCGTCGCGATCGGCCTGCCAGAGCGCCCGGAGCTGCGCCCTGCCGTAAACGCGCTCGATGTAGTCGATGAGGCTCGCCGCTTCGATCGAATAAATCGCCCCGGTCTCCCAGCCAGCGTTGAAATGATGCCAGAGGGTATCGAGCGGGACGAGCCTGCCCTCCCGGCTCAGCTCCGCCGCGATTGCTCCCAGCTCCTGGCCGCCGCACTCACGCGTGATGAGCGTGCCGGTACCCTCGGCCATCCACATCAATGCCGGCGGTCCCCAGAGGCGGCCCGAGAGCAAGTGCATGACCTCATGCCGCAAGGGCGGAGTCATTGAATCATTCCCGACCATGAAGGACACGCCATGCGCTGGATCGGCCTCACCGAAGGCCAAGCCGCCGGCGAGCGGAGCGATTTCACTGTCGGTTCCGACGACGAAGAGTTGAAGCTTCGGGCCAGAGAATTTCTCGCCGAGAAATTCGAGCCCTTCCTGGACGGCCGCTTCCGCATCTCGCGGCAACTCGTGAGCAAGCGTCTCTGCGCGTGAGCCAGATAGTATGTAGAGATCCGAATGATCCGTCGATTGGCGGCGCCACCGATACCCAGGCCATGCGAGTGCCTCTGAAGCGCTCTTCATGCCGGTCGCGCGCTGTGGATTGCCGCGGTCGGACGTCGCGCGGTTTGCTAGAACAGCCAGCGATCACCATCAGGCATCCGACAACCAGCATACCGGCGCACTGGCGGCCGCTGATGTATTCGGCAAGGGCGCCGAGTTGATTGACGGCGTGCTCCGTCCAGCGGAGCTCGCGCCTCACGACGCGCGGCGCACCCGACTGCGAATTCGCGCCATGGCGTCCTCATGGGCGACCGTGCGTCCAGCGCTGGCGTCGGCGAGCCCGATCCCGATCGCCTGTCGGACGTAGACCTCGTACGCCAAATCGTCCCAGGTCGCCGACTCGGGCAGGCTCTCGACCAAAAGCCGGGCATCGGCCTTGATATTGGGTTGATCAGCCATAGTGGAAAGCTGGGTAGGCGCCGCAAGAGCCGCAATGCGACTCACTTTGTCCATTCACGTGTTCGTTGAAGAACGCCGCGACGAATGTCGCCGTTATTCGAAGTGCGCGGGCGGGTTGATAAGGACGAATGCAAAGCATTCGCAAATCCTCTGCATACATGTCAGACGCCTTCTTCAGCAGGCAGGGGCGCACCGGGACAACGAGACGGACAGCCCGGCCAGTCATTGCCGCGGTAACGCCCAAGCACCGTACCAATAAACACCACGGTTCGAAACAGGACGGCTTGGATCGGTCGCGGCATCAACAGCACTGCCTGCGTACGACGATGTCGTAGCACTAGGTGGGCCATGTAAAAAACCGGGGGTCGGCCGTTGGCGCCTGCGTTCATGACCTCGAAGACTGCCTGCAGATATCGGTCGAAATCCACAACAGGGCGTACATGGCCATGGAACTCGAGCGTGTCGTCGCCGTCATTCCACCAGCGATGCGCTGAACCGCGCGGCAGCGACACGGGCTCTCCTTGGCCGACCGTGATACGGCGCCCGTCGACGACCGCTGAGAGCGTGCCAGACCCGACGTGTCCATGCTCGTGCTCGTCAAAGTGAATATGTAGCGGGGGGCCCTCGCGGTGCGGGGGAAGCGTTCCCTCGAGCTCCAGCCACACCTCATCACCATGTTTCACGCGCCGAAGCGCCAGCCGTTCGCCGCTGTGTCGGTTTTCCAGAACAAGACGTTGGCTGTCACGCTCACCGATAGCATTCTCCGGTCTTGACGATGACGAGCGCTCAATATGCGGCCGCGCCGCCGTCGCTTCCAGAGCACGCTTGGGATCTTGCACGACATTCGTGGACTCGCAACGCGGTGATTCGCGCGTTCCGCGCGCTTGCTCGCCGCCGGGAAGCCGAAGAAATTCGCGCTCATCGCGTGCATGCGGAAACTCCTTACGATTCTGAACACGATGGTTCGAACCGGGTGACGCTGGAGCGCGGAGTACACGGATCGCGCACTGATTTCTGTTTGACCTTCAAGACAGTTGCTAGCGCGTTGGCCTAGCGATCGAACTTGGCGAGAATCGGGGCGGTCTGCCCCGCAGCGATCATCTTGTTCAACGAATCCTCCTCGATGCCGGCCATTCGGCCCAGGACCGTCAGGGCAGCTTCGGCGTGCCCGATGTAGCGCCAGCGGGCCATCTCGAGGAGCGGCTCGAGGGCGTCGGCGCGAAGTTCTTCGAGCAACTTCGGCTCACGCGTCGTCGTGAGCGCCGCGAGGACCAGCGAGGCCTTGTTGTGATCCAACCACGCTCCAGAACGCAGCAGCCGAATGAACGGCTGAGGCGGAATTCGACGAGCCAGGACCGGCTTCGCCGTTGCCAGGACCTCCAAGGCGCGTACGGCGTTGTTGCGAACCCCGTCATCCGGGTCGAGGCTGGCGTGAACCAGGGCGTCGATCTGCCCGTCGGATTGGCGCCCGTACCCCAGCATTTGCGCGGCGATGGCGCGATGGTCGCCGTCGGAGGAGGATGCCAGGACTTTGAGCACGAGATCCTCATGCCGCAGCGCGTAATCTCGAAGCGCCAGTTCCGTCGTGCGGGCCTTGGGATCGTTCGTGAGGGTGTAACCGGCTGAATCCTCCTCGGTCGCGTGCCCGTTCATGACCGCGTTGTTCCAGGCCTCATCCATCGCCTCGCTCAGCTTGACGGCGTCCTTTGGGAGCCGGACGTCGCCCGCCGGGACAGGATTGAACGCGAGCGCCTCGTACGAGGCGCCCGGCAACCCGATGTACACCAGGTAGTCCTGTTTGGCGTCGCAGCAGATGAATGCCACGTCCGTCGGCTCGCGGCCGCTGACTCGCTTGATCGCGGCGGCCACCTGCTTCTTCAGCTGATCCGAGTGGACCTTCGGCGGCGGAAAGCTGTCTCCCGGCTGGAACGGCAACGCGGCTCGGATCGCGGCGACGTCAAGCCCTTTGTAGCCAAAGAAATCGACCGCGGCCAAGGGTCGTCGGTCGGGCCCGCGGACGGCCGCAACACCCGCCGAGAGTACGACCGCTATCGAGATACCAGTGAGCAGCTTCACGTGGCGACTCCGCGAAGGAGATCTTCAACAATTGTAACTGGTGATCCGATAGAGCGGCTGAAGGCCTTCGCCCCCACGGCTCGCCTGACCGGGCCACCCCAGGCGATCTTTCGCGGTCACGACCACCTCGACGACGAGGAGCCTACACAAGTACAAGCGTTCTTACTGTGCATGAGGAGGGTCCATGAATCTCCTGCTCGTCGCCTGGCTCCTCGCCTACTCGGCGCCTGCGCCTAGCGACGCGCCGACGCGCCTTTGCCCGGACTCGACCACTTTTTTTGAGTTTCAAGTCGGCGTGCGTGCTCGTTGGATCGCGGATACGGCGCTTGCCGTTCACCCCCTTCCCGCGACCGGCAGCCCGCGGAACCTGGTCCAGTTCGTGGTGGACACCGCGGGCGCTCCGGTAACCCGCACCTTCCACGCGCTCAAGGTGAGCGATCCCGATCTCGTCGCCGAGGCACGACGGTCGCTCGCGCAATGGCGCTTCACCCCTGCGGTCCTCGACGGGTGTAACGTCCGGCAACTCATTCAGACCCCTATCGGCCGCTAAGGCCGGCGGCCACGGACGTAACAATGCGACCCCTTCGCTATTCGATCAACGTCACGCTGGACGGCTGCTGCGATCACCGTGACGGGATCGTCGACGAAGATGGGTTTCGTCACGCGGCCGAGAACCTCGACCGGGCCGATGCCCTGCTCTTTGGCCGGGTGACCTACGAAATGATGGAAGCAGCGTGGCGGGGGCCGGCGCCGGCGGGAGTGGGGGCTGAGTGGATGAAACCCTTCGCCCGCACGATCGACGCGGCAAAGAAGTACGTCGTGTCGAACACCCTCGACCGGGTCGATTGGAACGCGGAGCTCGTGCGCGGCGATCTCGCGCAGGCCGTTCAGCAGCTCAAGTCGGAGTCGGGTAAGGGACTGTTCGTGGGAGGCGTGAAGCTGCCGCTGGCGTTGGCGGAACTGGGATTAATCGATGAGTACGAGTTCGTGGTGCAGCCCAGGCTAGCGGGTCACGGCCCGACGTTGTTCGCGGGACTGTCGAAGCGTATCGACTTGAAGCTCGTGAGCCGGCTGGAGTTCAACTCAGGGGCCGTGGCGATGCGGTACGAGCCGAGCAGGTAGCGCCCAAGCGCAGCGACCGCGGGTGTTCGGTCGCTGCGCCAAGAGATTGTCGATGTGGATCATCCGCCCGAATTGAACAGACGCCAGGAATTGCGAAGCGATTCCGCGTTACGGCTTTTTCGGTACGGCGCCCGGCTTGAACAGGTCCGAGAGATCGTTGGCGCTTGCCGCATCACCGAGAAGCGGCCCGACCCGGAAGATCTCCTGCATCGTGCGCAAATCCGACGAATGCGTGTAGAAGACGGAACTGGCGTACGGAAGGCCCTCGACGTTGTCGTGCGCGCGAGGAGAGATGACGATCTCGGCGATGGTGTGATCGAGGTCGTCGGGATTGTCGCCAGTCGCGTCCTGTTCGGATTCATCGAACCAGATGATGATCGCGCCGTGGTTCTGGTACGCGTTCGAGGCCATGATGGCCGGGATGATCTGACCGAGGAAGTCGTCGCCCTGCTTGATGTTGGCCGCATCGCCGGTGAGACCCTTGTAGCCGCCGGTGAGCGCGGTGTGCATGTCGTTGAACTGGTTGGGCGTGATCCAGTTGTAGTCCGCCACGCGATCGTCGTCGAGATCGGTGAACAACTGCTGCAGCGGCGCGTAATTATGCGACAGCGGATTCGCAGTCGACGGGTCGTCGCCGCCGTTCGTGTCGGTGAAGAACACCTGCGGATTGTGCTTGGCGGCGTAGTTGAACTGGTTGGCCAGGTTGAACTCGTTGACGAAGCCCGCGGCGAACTTCCCGCTGAAGCTGCTGAGAGGAACGGTCCAGAAATCCGGCGGGAGTGGCACGTTGGTGAGCTGCGCGGAGGTATTTGTCGCGAGATCGATATCCTCCTGATACGATCGCCACGTCCGTCCAGCGGCCATCAGCAAAGCGCTCAAGTGCTTGTCGGTGGTCTGGTTGGACGGGCTCTTGGCGGCGAATGGATCGTTGTCGTTCAACACGCCGAAATTGGTGCCCGCTTCCGCCCAGAGGTAGTTCGGCTCGGACGGATGGATGTGCGGATTGTTGCCGCCGAGCGTGGCCAGGACGTTGTGGTAGTTCGTGGCGTACGCGACCTGTTCACTGACGTGAACCAGGGAGCCGTTGATGACTGCGAACGCCGAGCCGTCGACGAGACTGTTGATGTACGGCGCGTTGGGATTCTGAAAGATCTGCTGGATCGAACCGGTGAACTGATTCGCCGGCTGCGTCCAATTGTGATTCTCCATCGCGATCACGAAAACGGTCTTGATCTGTTGCGCGCCCGCGCGTGTGTTGCCCACGCTGGCGACAAGGGCACACGCGCCGAGCGTGCCGAACCATCTGCCATGCGACATCGATTCCTCCGCGTTGAACTGATTGAAACGCCGAATAGAGATCCGAGGCCGCAGAATCGCGCGTCCATCCTCCTTTCCAACTTCCGTTCGGTCACGACAATGAAACGCAACGCCGATTTTCTCGGCGGCGTGTGCGCGCGCTCACAAAGCGGCGCTCGGTTCGGCCCTTGAACCCCTTGGCTCAGACTGGACTGAGAGGCGCCAGGGGCGACGCGAGAGCGACAAGCAGCTCATCGACGTCGACCGGCTTCACCAGATGGAGCGCGAAACCCGAGGCCTTGCTGCGCTGTCGATCGTGCGGCTGACCGTAGCCGCTAAGCGCAATGAGCACGGGCGCCGCGTCGGCGAGCCGGGTGCGAAGCTCACGGGCAAGCATGTAGCCGTCTATGGTCGGCAGGCCGATGTCGAGAATCGCGATCTGCGGACGAAAGGCGTCCGCCAGCGCGATCGCGTCGAACGCATTCCCGACAGCGCGAACGTCGTAGCCGAGCGCGGAGAGCAATCGCGACAGCCCTTCGACGACGTCGCGATGATCGTCGACGAGAAGGACGCGAGTGCCGGCGGCCGTCGAATCTTGCCGACCGTCGTGAGAATTCGTGGGTCGGATCGATCCATTCGTGGCGGTGACCGCGTACGGCAACCGAATGCTGAACTCGCTGCCCTGCCCTGGTCCCTCGCTGCGCGCCGTCGCCGTTCCGCCGTGGAGCTCTGTGAGCGTTCGTACGAGGGACAGCCCAATCCCCAGCCCACCTTCGGCCCGGTCGGGGCCGCGCGCACCCTGAACGAAGGTCTCGAAGAGGTCCGGCAATAACGTCGGGTCGATCCCGACTCCCGAGTCGCGGACGCGAAGCACGACCGAGTGGTCCTCGCGCACACCCGTGACCGAGACGACGCCGCCGGGCGGCGTGTAGCGCGCCGCGTTCGACAGGAGATTGTCGACGACTTGCGTCAGTCGCACGGCGTCGCCCACGACTTCGAGGCCGGTCGCGGGCACTAAGACGTCGAGGCGATGACCGCGTTCTTCGAACAGCGCCGAGGTCGCTTCGACCGCCCGAGACACCACCGTGGCGAGGTTGAGCTGCGTCTTGGAGAGCGTCACCGCGCCGTGGGCGACGCGCGAGATGTCCAGGAGATCGTCCACCAGGCGCACGAGATGCTTGACCTGGCGGACGATCACGTCGACGTCCTGACGCGCCTCCGCGTCCACCCGTCGTTCGAGGAGCCGAGCGGACGTGAGGATCGGAGTCAACGGGTTGCGCAGCTCGTGCGAGAGGAGCGCGAGGAACTCGTCCTTTCGACGATCGGCTCTGCGGAGCGCGTCCTCGATCGCGCGCTGGCCGGTCACGTTCGTCACCGCGTTGACCAGGTATGGCACGCCGTCGATCTCGCATCGCGCACTGGAAAAAACGACTCGGACGATTCGCCCGTCCTTGGTGCGCTTCGAGACTTCCAGACTTCGCTGCGACCCCGCGGCACTGCCCAACGATTCCACGAACGCCGCTCGTTCGCCGGGTGACCAGAGTCCAAGCTCGAGGGACGTCTTGCCGATCATCTCTTCGCGCGAGAAGCCAAAGAGCTCGGCGAGCGCGTCGTTGATAGTGAGAAATCGTCCGTCCGCCTCGCGCGTGATGGCCAACGGCTGCGGACTCAGTTGGAAGACCGTTTCGAATATCCGCTCCGACGCTCGTACCGCGTCCTCCGCGGCGCGCCGCTCGTGGATGTCGAACGCCGCGCCGAGCCAGCGAACGACGTCGCCGTGCGTGTCTCGTACGGGCGCGACGCGCGCGAGATGCCACCGATGCTCCCCGCGCGTGTTGCGAATCCGCGACTCGATCTCGGTCGGCTCGCACGTCTCGAGGGCGCGTCTCCAGCGGCGCACCAACTCTTCTCGATCGTCCGGGTGTGTCGCCTCGAGTGCGAACGGCGCGCTCCGCGTTTCGCGTTCGCTCAAGCCCGTAAGATCGAACCAGCGATCGTTGACCCACTCGAGGTGTCCGCGGGCATCGCTGGTCCAGACGATTTGGGGCAGCCCGTTGGCCAGCGCGCGCTCAGCGGTGTCGCTGGGCGGGCGCGAGGTGAGCTCGTCGTGGTCCCTGCGTCGGGTCAATGACGACACGTGGGGCGAGTCGGGGGAAGTTCGCCGGAAAATGGGCCCCACCCGCCATGGACGCCAGCAAAGAGTGTCTACCGCCGAGGCCGGTGACGCGCGACGTGCGGGGTACGTGCGCGCAGCGCGTGCGCCCAGCGGATCGATGCTATCGTCGGCTCGCCGGCGGGATGACTCCGTTCATCCGCAGATACACCACCATCTGTCCGTAGTGATCGTACGAGTGAATGAGCGCCTCGGCGATCAGCGACAGGCGTGTCGCCGTTCCGCCCTGAAACGGAGAGATCGGCGATGGGTGCACCGGGATTCTTCCGTCGCCGATCGCGTCGATCGCCTTCGCCAGCGCGTCGAACGATCGTTCGAGATACGCGATGTGCTGCGTCTTCGTGACGACGCTGTCCGGCCCCTGCTCGTCGCCGGCGTCCGCCGGCGGTGATTCGCCGAGCGCCGCCGCGGCCAGGATGTAGTTCGTCGCCGCGAGGTGTTTGATTTCGCGGCCGAACGTACGCACGTTGCTGAACTCCCCGCCCGTGGGCGCGAACCCGAACTTGTCGGCCGGCATGGCCTCCGCCGCCTCGACGATGTTTCTCCGAACGGCACCGGTCAGCAGCAAGCGGAAGTTCGCCCGCTCGCGGGCCATTGTCGTGTCGGCGAGTGTCGTGCGGACAGCGTGCGGTTGCGCGTCGACGTTGTGTGGCGCGAGGCCGATGGCGATGGCCAGCACGGCAATGGAGCGCGTTTTCATTGACGGTCTACTCCCTGCGGCAGTTGGCGGTGCGGTGAACGGCTGCACGCTACCGCCTGAACCGCGGTTCAAGTCAAGGTCCGCGATTCTTGACTTCGACCGTACTTCAACTCATAGGATGGTGCAGGGCGACCCCAGTTGAAGGCATCGATGAGGACGAACATGAGGATTGGAGAACTGGCCGAACGAGCCAAGGTGTCCGCGTCAGCGGTTCGCTACTACGAAAAGGTCGGACTGCTCCCCGCTCCGCGCCGCGTCAACGGCCGCCGAGAGTATGCCGCCGACGCACTGGCGCGACTGGCAATCGTCCTCCACGCGCGTCAGCTCGGCTTCAGCATCGCCGAGACCGGGCGCCTCGTCTCTGTCTTTCAGCCGTCGACTCCCTCGGCGCGATGGAAGACGCTTGCGGCGGCCAAGCTGGTCGAGGTGGACGCGATCATCGAACGCGCCAAGGCGATGCGCACGACGCTCCAGCTCATCAGCAACTGTCGCTGCGAATCATGGGACGAGTGTGGCCGGGCGCTCATGCGACGGACGATGAAGGCACCTTCGTGACGTCGATGCTGATCGGGCTACGCGACGACGTGAACACGAACGACGGGCGAGTACTGGCTCGAATCGGACGAGACCCAGCATCCGGACGGCGGCTGCGGCGCTGTGCGAGCGCAGGCGCTTGCGCCAGCTGCGAGGAACGCAGTGACGAGCCTCGAACCGTGCATTCGCATCGTTGCCTATCGCTATCTAATGCGTGAGCGAAGTCGCGCTCATAGGTGCCTCACGCTTGCCATTCGCCACGCGCTTGAGTACAGCAATGCGCCGCCGCACGAGGCAGCGAATGTGCCAAGGAGCTTCAGCGTTCCTTAGGTGGCGCGGCCGTGATCGTCGCGCCACCGTGGTGGGCATTGGAATCCGACGTCGCGCGTTGATTTCGGCGCCGGAGGACGATGATGAGCGCGGCCGCCGCGGCGACGAGGGTGAGTGCTACAACCGTCGACCGGATCGGGATGTCGAATCGAAATTAACCCGGGTACTCGCCGCCGGGATCAGAAGCAACTCGCCAACGATCAAGCATCCGAGGGCGGTAAGGGCGAGTACGATCACACGGACGCGCGGCGACTCCTTCATCACGGCTCTCTTCTCAACGAACTCTGACAGCCACGTAACGCTGGCTATCCGGCAAGTTCTCGGGCCATCGAGCGCACTTCAACTCATAAGAATGTTGCAGGGCGAACCGTAGTTGGAAGGCATGGAGGAGGGCGAGCGTCTTCGGATGAAGCCCGTGGGATCAGTGGAAGTTCAGCCGCCGACGGCGGCACGGACGCCGCCCTCTCCGCAAGCGACGGCATCGCTTGCTCAACGGAGCATCAAATCACTCGCCGGTGTTAGGAAATCACACTCTCGGCGCCTTCCCTCGCGCCCGGATTGTCCTCCGTCTCCTCGAACTCTACTCTATGCCGAGCGTCCTCGGCCCACGCGTCCTGCTCCACGGCCATCCGGAAGCCGGCCTCCCCGGAGTTGATACGGTGTTCAACCAATCGGCCCAGGTCTACGATCTCATCTACCGACAGTTCAAGGACTACGCCGGCGAGACGGCGCGCCTCGTCGCCCTGTTGCAGCGCGTCAATTCACGCTGCCGAGTAGTCTTGGATGTCGGGTGCGGAACGGGTGAGCACATGCGACATCTCTCGACGCACGGCCTGCGCGTCGATGGGGTCGACCTCGATCGGCGATTTCTCGAAATCGCCGCTCACAAGAACCCTGGAGCCCAGCTGTGGCACGGCGACATGGTCAGCTTCGACGTCCCTGAGCGGTACGACGCCATCGTATGCCTGTTCAGCTCGATCGGGTACGTGCGCACGCTCGAGCGTTTGCTGCAGGCACTTCGCACGTTCCGCCGGCACCTCGCCGCCGGTGGCGTGATCGTCGTCGAACCGTGGTTCGCGCCCGGGCAGCTCGATCCGTCGTTCGTCATGCGAAACACCGCAGAGGCAGACGATCTGCGCGTCGAGCGTGTCAGCCACCTCGAGATCGACGGGCGGTTGTCTCGTCTGCGTTTCGACTACACCCTCACCGATGCCGCCGGCGTGCGCACGGCGGCCGAGGTCCACGAGCTGGGCCTGTTCACGACGGCGGAGATGCAACAGGCATTCGAGGCGGCCGGTCTCGATGTCGAGCACGACGAGCGCGGGCTCGACGGGCGGGGGCTATTCATCGGCGCCGATCGTCAGACCGGGTCCTGATGGAGATAGGCCTTGCACGGGCCTTCACAGCCACCCTCGCTGGCGTGCCGTCCGCGCCGCTTCCACCCGGTTCGCGGCGCCGAGCTTCGCTATCGCGTCGGACAGGTAGTTCCGCACCGTTCCCTGGGACAGGCCGAGGGCCGCCGCGATCGCCGCACCCGCCTTTCCCTCAGACGCGAGCCGCAACACCTGACGTTCCCGGTCATTCAACGGGTCGCGCTCGGTCCATGCCTGCTGCGCTAGTGCCGGATCGACGGCCCGACCGCCGAGCGACACGCGCCGCACGGCGTTCGCGAGCTCGTCGGCGGGACTGTCCTTCAATAGATAGCCGGCGGCACCGGCGTCGAGCGCCCGTCGCAGATAGCCGGCGCGGGCGAACGTCGTGAGTATGATGACGCGCGTCGGCAGCCGAAGACGCGTCACCTCTGCCGCCACCTCGAGTCCCGTCATCACCGGCATCTCGATGTCGGTGAGCAGGATGTCCGGACGTAGTCGCTCGACGAGATCTCGCGCTTCCCCGCCGTCGCGCGCCCGGCCGATGACCTCGATGTCCCTCTCGGTCTCCAGCAGCGCCGCGAGCGCACCGAGCACCATCGATTGATCCTCCGCCACGACGACGCGGATCATGAGCGGGTAGCCGGCAGAGTGACCGCGAGTTGTGTTCCCTGCCCACCGTGCCACGCGACGGAGCCGCCCAGTGCCTCGACGCGCTCTCGCAGTCCGCGCAGCCCGTTGCCTTGCGTCAGCGCGCCGCCGAGGCCGTCGTCCACGACCTCGAGCCGGCAAGCATCGCCGCGGCGCTCCACCCGAACACTGCACACCGTGGCGCGCGCGTGCCGCACGACGTTGGTGATCGCCTCCCGCATCGCGAGAGCCAGCGTCTCCTCGGCGGCCCGTTCGACTGACGCGGGACTGCCGAAGAACTCCGCACGAATGCCGGCCGTCTCGAGCATCTCCCGCGCGCGTGCCAACTCCTCATCCCAGCTGGCCCGATATCCGGCGATCGCGGCGCGCACGTCGCTGAGCGCCTGCCGCGAAACCTGCTCGACCTCGCGGATCTCCTGCACGGCGCGCTGTGGATCACGGTCGGCGAGTCTGGACGCCAGTTCGGCCTTGAGCACGATCAGCGTCAGCGTGTGGCCGAGCACGTCGTGGAGATCGCGCGCGATACGCTCTCGTTCGGCGACGGTGGCGAGCCGCTCGATCTCCTCGTTGGCCGTCTTGAGTTTCGCGCTGGCGCGATCGACCTGCATCGAATGCCAGTTCAACGCGCCGACCAGCGGCGTGAATACCGCAACGAAGATCCAGAGGTAGACCGGCGCCGACAATCCCCAGGCCGTCGCCACGCCGATGAGCGTGATGATGGAGATGAGGCGCCATGCATCGCGCCGTCGCTCGAGCCTGCCCGCGAACGATGCTGCGTACACGAAGAACGTCGCCGCGCCGGCGTTGACCGGCGAGAACGCCAGGCCGAGGGCGACCTGCACACCGATCACAGCGAGCAGCTTGCGGCCACTGACCCAATAACCCGCGAAGTATGAGAGGAGAAAGACGATCGTCGCGCCGGCCGTCGCGATCCATTCCGTCAGCGATGCACGCTGAAGGACCGGAAAGACGAAGAACCCGGACAGATAAATGAGCCACACGTACGGCACCCAGCCAAGCGAGGTGCTGCTCGGCAGGAGACGGAACGCCGGCCTGTCAGCGGAAGCGAACGTCATCAATCCGGAACGAGAACGGACCGGCGGCTGGCCCGCCGGCGAAGATGATCGCCATGAGATCGTGGCCGTCGCTGCCGCCAAAGTCCGAGAACGGGAAGGTGAATTCCTTCCATTCCGGCCCGGCGACAAAGGTCACCGCGAGCGGAGCGAAGCCCTTGCTCTCGACAAAGGCCAGAACACGGTACGTCTTGCCGTCGCCTTGTGCCCAGAATCGCAGCTCCTTTTTTGACGACAGGTTGACGGGTGACATCGGCTGCGCGCCCGGCGAGTACATCGCCCCCGCCCACGCATACGGAATTTCGGCCGAGATGGTTCCGCTGATCCCCAGTGACTTCTTCGTTCCGGCGGCTCCACCATCGACGACCGCCATCTCGGCCGTGGACTTGCCGTTCGCCATGGCGTCGGTCGAGACCATCCATCCGGCGCCGAACGCAACCCCAATCGTCCCATCATCAAAGTCGCTGATCAGTCCCGACTCCGATCCACGCGGCGGGCGTGTTGCGTCAGCGAGCGCCTTCGCGATCGTTGCCGCGAACGCCGCGCGATCGACACGCCGGCCCAGCTTCCATACGCCATCGATGGCGCGGGTCGCCGTGATGTCGGAGGTCGGGTCGCCAGATACCAACACGAGGTCCGCGCGCATGCCGGCAACAATGCGACCGCGGTCGTCGAGGTGGAAGATGCGCGCCGGAGTGCTGGTGGCGGCGGCCAGGGCTTCCGTGGGTGTGAGTCCGGCCTGCACGAGCAGCTCCAGCTCGCCGTGCAACGAGATGCCGTGGGTCGTTCCGGGGTTGCCGGCGTCAGTCCCGGCAAGGAGTGGCACGCCCGCCTGCTTCAAGGCGCGCACGGTCGTGGTAGCGGCGTCGTAGGTGGCGGCGGGCGTCCCAGGACGGCGCGAAAAACCCTGTCCGAGCATTGTCGCGTCCGTACGAGAGATGTACGGCGCGAGGCGCGGATCCTTCACGAGCGCCGCGCCACCATGCCCACCGGCAATGCTTTGGAGAACACTGAGTGTCGGGATGACAAATGCGTGATGCCCGGCGACAAAGCCGGCAAACGCCGAGTCGGGCGCACGATCCACGAAGAGGTGCGCGAGGCCGTCGGCGCCGGCGTCGATCGCGTCGCGCGCACCCATCAGGCTTCCGATGTGCACCAGCGCGAGCTTGTGTCGAGCATGCGCGGCCGCAATCACGGCCCGCATCGTTTCCTTGTCGAGCGTTGGAAGGTTCAAGCCATACGTGTGCCCGTCATCGTAAACGATCTTGATGTAGTCCGATCCCTCGGCGATGCGCGCGTCGACAAACGCCTGCGCGCCCGCCGGCGAGTTGATCGTGGGAATGGGCCTTCCGTATTCGGTGCCGTGTCCGCCCGGCGCGGTGGCGAGCGTTCCCGCAGAAAGCATGTCGGCGCGCGCCATCGCGGTACCGGCGGCCTGCTCTGCGCGAAGCGTCTTCGCCAGGACGGTGTCGGTGAACATGTCCAACTCGGTCGTGACTCCGAAGACGACGGCCGACTCGAGCGATCCCGGCCAGACATGGGTATGCGAGTCGATCAGCCCGGGCATCAGCGTCTTGCCTTGACCGTCGATTGTCTCGGCGCCCGGCGGCGCGGCCAGTGACTTGCCGATCCTGGCGATTCGTCCGTTCTCTATGAGGACATCCTCGTTGGCTGTGGCGCGCGTGCCATCGAAGACGCGGACGTTTCGAAACAACGTCGGGACGGACTGTGCGGCCGCGGAAGTCCGGAGCAGAGCGAGAGCGGCCACCGCGACGGCGACGTGCGCAATGGCGTGAGCGTGGGGAGAGCGGCGAATTGGCATCCAGGTATCCATGGCGTGAGGTCGACAAGCGCACCTGGCTACACAATGTCGAGCCCCGCATACACAAACCATTGCCATTCGTCAGACGCCGTCGATGACAATTGTCATTCGGCACTCGGGGTGTTTAGGCGGCCGTCGCTACCCGGTTACCACGGAGCAGGAAATCACACGGCATCGGCCGGAGATCACACGCTCGGCGCTTGTACTGGCGGTCGCGTTGTTCCCGGCCCCTGCGCGCCTTACCTTGGCCGCGATTCGAGCTTGTGCTCCTCGTCGCTCGGAACGGTCTCGCGTTGGGCGCGGCCGGTGCGGGCGCCGGCATTCTGGTTTCGATTGCGGCGAGCCGGCTTCTGGCGGACCAGATGTTTGGCGTCTCCGCCCTGGACCCAGTCACGCTCGCGGCGACGGCGATAGGGCTTGTAGTCGTCGCGGCACTGGCGAGTCTCGTGCCGGCAATGCGAGCGGCGCGCATCGATCCCGTCAGGACGTTACGGGGGGGAGCGTAGCCGATTAGCAAGCCTCACGATCGTCGTTAGCTATCAATAATCAGGAGGCTCTATGTCTCGCGCCACTCACTACGCAATAGTCGCACTACTGGCATATGCTGGGGAGAAACAATGCGAGCGAGTCGTCACTTCATCGCAGTCCTGTTGACCGCGGCTGTTGGATGGGCGTCGTCCGCCTCGGCCCAGTCCACCCCCGCGGATTCGGCGAAAACGCGAGCTCCGCGCACCCACACCTGCGTGAAAGGCCTCGAGGAATATCAAAGGACCGCTGACATTCCACCGCCGTTCGAGATCCTCAGACCGAACGTGCGGCCGACCGCGGTGGATCCGTCGAATTTCCGCGCCTTCATGCTTGGCGTATTCGCCGAGGCCGGTGCAACCGGATTCGTGGCGCAGTCGCAAACGACCGGGCTACAGCAGTCCTTCGTCGCCATTCCCGTGTTCGTGCCCGCCGACTCCGCGCGCGTCGCGGCGGCGTGTCGCGACTCCGCCTCGCCGAAAAGGTCAACGCTGGGGTTCATGCTCCGCACAGGTTGGCTTCGCGCACCTTACGTGATGTATGCAGCCACGATTCGGTAAGGCCATCGTCGTCGCGCCGCTAGCAGGGCCGGTAGCCATTTTCTCAGTGCTTCTATTGCGCGAGGCGTTCGGGTCGGTGCATGAAGGTTCGATCGCAGCGATCCCCGTGTGGCTGTTCGCACTCGTTCTGTTTGGCGCCCCACCGGCGTACCTCTCGGCGCTGGTCATCCTCTGGCCGGTGTCGCGGGCGTTGGCCAGTGCGGAGCGTTTCACGTGGCCCGTTGTCACGTCCGTCTCGGCTCTCGCCGGCGCGATCATCATGCCCACCTATCTTCGCGCCCTCGAGCCGCGAGGTCGAATTGATCTGTTTCCGGGCGCAGGCGTTCTCGCCGGTGCGGCGACCGGACTCGCGTTCTGGGTAATCGCCACGCGGCCTCGCACGGAGACGACTTTCATATGAGCGTCGCCCGCGAACGAACGATTCCCGGTTCGTTCACTTCTCCGGCGGGGCGATTTGCGGAGGGCGTTGGCAATCGGAAGGTCATTTTCGCACGTGCCTCCAAGCGGGACAACGCCGCCCGCCAGACCGAACCTCGGGCCGACAAATCACACGGGTGTGTCGGCAGATCACGCCTTCGGCGTATTTTCCGGCTGTCCCGTTGTCCTCGGCTCTGGCGCAGACTATCGTGGACCGCGTCTGCGAACTTGCCCCCGGAGTGCTGATCTATGAGGCTAAGGGTGAGAGATGGCGTTGCACACAATGTCGATGGACAGCGCACCATCAGCGTCGTGCGCGCCTACCTCGCGGCGCTCGTCGAGGCGCGTCGTAGCCTCGGCTCAACGGCTAGCGCGACAGAACTAGAATATGGGGCAGCCGCTCTGGATTTTCACATGCCGGTTGCAGTGTTGCGACGACTTGGATCTGTTCGCTCGTCAGTCGGCACCCCACTACCGCTGATCGTCGCCGTCGACGTCGTGCGCCGCGGAGTTCCGATGGATTCGGTTGGCCGCCGCTTTGTGGAGCTCGTCCAGGTTCATGCCACCGACACCGAGTTCATCGAGCTGTTGCTGCGCGTCGGAGTTGCGAGAGCACAGGGATCCTCGGTGCTGGCCGCCTATCGCGCAGGATTGGACGCGATCCGGTCGGCTCATCGGTCCCAGTGGGAGCGGTTCATCGAAGTGATCGAGACTCTGTCCGTACCCAAAGCAAAGGCGGGTATATGAGAGCGATTCGCCTCTGGCTGCGCCGCGATCGGGAGCGCGCGCTGCGCGACGAGATCAACGCCCATCTCGAGATGGACCGCGCCGACCGTATCGCGCGCGGCGAATCGCCGAGCGACGCCGAGCTCAACGCGCGCGCCGACTTCGGCAACGTCGGTCTGGTCCAGGAGGTGACGCGTGACGCCTGGGCCGGCATCTGGCTGGACCGCCTCGGACAAGATGTTCGATTCGGCGCCCGCATGTTGTGGCGAACCCCCGGCTTCACGACGCTGGCCGTCGTCTGCCTCGCCTTGGGGATCGGAGGAAACGCCGCCGTCTTCAGTTGGGTGGAGAGCATTCTCCTTCGACCGTACCCGGGCGTGGCCGACCAGAGTCGACTCGTCGCGATTGCCGGCACCGGCAAGGGCGAACCCGGCTACTCGGACATGTCGTGGCCGGACTTCACAGATCTCTCGCGAAGCTCGAATCTCTTCTCGGCCTTCGTCGCCACTAAGATCATCGGCGCCGCGCTCACCGGCGGCGATCGCGCCGAGCGCGCCGTCGGGCAACTCGTGTCGGCGAACTACTTCGACGCGCTGGGCGTCCATCCGATCCTCGGCCGCGGGTTCCTGCCGGACGAGGAAACCGGTGCCAACGCGCACCCGGTCACCGTCATCAGCTTCCGCCTGTGGCGCGATCGATTCGCCGGCGACCGCGCCGTGATCGGCAAGACGATCATGCTCAATCGCGTCGCGCACACAATCGTCGGCGTGGCGCCGGAATCGTTTGCCGGCACCTTCGTCGGCTACGCGATGCAATTCTGGGTGCCCGCGTCGATGCAGGCCGCATTCAACGGAACGTACCAGCTCGACGACCGCTCGGCGCGGTGGATCGAGGGGTTGGCGGTTCTCGCGCCGGGGGTGAGCGTCGCGCGCGCGCAGGCCGCGATGTCCACCGCGGCCGGGCGGCTCGAGTCGCAATTTCCGAACGCGGATCGCGGGCGGGGCGTGCGCGTGCTGCCTCTCTGGAAAGCGCCATTCGACAATGCGCAAGAGCTCCTGCCCATGATCCGCATCGCATTCATCGTCGTCGTTCTCGTTCTGCTCGTCGCGTGCGCGAACGTCGCCAACCTTCTCCTCGTGCGATCCGTCGCCAGACGCCAGGAAATGACGGCGCGTTTGGCGCTCGGCGCGAGCCGAGGGCGGCTGCTCCGCCAGTTGATCACCGAGGGCGTCCTCCTGTCGTTGCTCGCGACGGCGGTCGGGCTCGTCGTCGCGTACTGGAGCCGTCACGCGCTCGTGCTGTTCTTTGCGCCGCGCGGCGGCGTGAATCTGACGTTCTCGGTCGACCTCGATTGGCGGGTGTTGGCGCTGAGCGGACTCCTCGGGTTGACATCGACGCTCGCGTTCGCGCTCGTTCCCGCCCTGCGTGGAACCCGGGTCGATCTCGCGAGCGCGCTCAAAGCCGATTCACGTTCGGCGTCGGGCGGCGCCGGCGTGCGGCTGCGTGGCGGTCTCGTCATCCTTCAAGTCGCCGTGAGCCTGGTTCTCGTCGTCGGCGCCGGCCTCCTTGCGAGTAGCCTTCAACGCATCGGCGACGCGGATCCGGGGTTCCGCGAGGACGGCGTGTTCACGACGCGCGTCGGGCTCCTCTCCGCCGGGTACGACACGACGCGCGCCAAGCGCTTCGCGCAGGATCTCGTCGATCGGCTTCACGGCGTCGCAGGCATAGACTCCGTCGCCATCGCGCGCACGATTCCGTTCGAGCCGTCCGGACCGTTCGCGTCGGCTCCCGTCGCCACCGACGCGTATCGTCCGGAGCAGGATGAGCAGCCGTCGGCGAACTACAACGCCGTCACACCGGGATACTTCGCCACACTCGGCATTCCGCTCCTTCGCGGCCGAGACTTCACGCGCGCCGACGACGACACGACGGCACCGGTGGCGATCGTGAGCGAAGCGATGGCGGCGAAGTACTGGCCCGGCGCCGATCCCGTCGGCAAGCGCCTTCGCGTTCGCGATCGATGGATGCAGGTCGTCGGGCTGGCAAAGAACATTCAGTATCAATCCTTACTCACACCACCGGAACCGCTCTTCTACCTACCGTTTCGCCAGAGCGTGGCGCTGTCGTTTGCGGTCCAGGTTCGCACGCGCGACGGCGCCGCGACGCTCCGACCGGCGTTCGTGCGCGTCCTTCGCGAGCTCGATCCGAACGTGGTCCCCTATGAGCTGCTTTCCATGCGCGAGCAGGTCGCGCGATCCACGTCTACCCAACACGTCGCCGGCGCCTTTCTCGGCGTCTTTGCCGCTGTGGCGCTCGCATTGGCCGCGCTCGGCGTCTACGGCGTCATGTCGTACGTGGTGACGCAGAGCAGGCGCGAGCTCGGGCTTCGCATGGCGCTCGGCGCCGCGCCGCGCGACGTGCTCGGTCTCGTGCTTTATCGGGGCCTCGCGCTCACGGGCGTGGGAATCATCGTCGGTCTGGCCGTAGCGCTCGGCACGACGCGCCTCCTCGGCGACCTTCTATATAAGGTGAGCCCGCGCGATCCCCGGATCTTCGCCCTCGCCCTCGCGGTCATGGTCGTCGGGGCCGTCGCGGCATGCGCGGTTCCGGCGTGGCGAGCCGTACGAACGGACCTCGTGAACGCCCTACGCGTGTAGCGCAGCCGTCTGACCCGTCTCAATACGTCAGACCCCGCTTTTTTCCACGGGCCCACCGGGCTAGCGTGTCCTTTGCATTCGAAACGGCGTCGCCGTCGGGTCGGTGGTTACGTAGAACACCAGCATTTCGTTCTGCGCGATGAGCGTGCCGACGTAGTGTGCGGCCTGATCCGTGGAACGAAACGGGCCGCCGCCGCTTGACGTTATCGCCAGAACGATGCTGTCCCCACGCACCCGCCCGAGAATCTGCAACGAGGCGCCACAGCATGCTTCGAAGCTTACCCCTCCGGTGCCGGTGATGACGGTGTCATCCACCGAGAGACTCCATTCTTGGGAGCTCCCGGGAACCTCATCCTCCTCGTCCCATGTCCCACTCAAGAGCGCGGGCGTCACGTGAAATGGCGCCGGGTTCGTCACATCGCGACACCCGACAAGCGTCGCCGCGGCCAATGCGGCCCCAACGGTGAATACGAACGCGAACCGCAGCGTTCTGCAAATTCGGACAGCGTCATGCATGATAGTTAAAGCTGACACGTTGGAGTCTCTCCGCGGGCCTAGAGACTTTCGTCATCCGTCGCCCGACGATCCCCTGAGACCGGCCTAACTGGCTTCTTCGTCAGGACGTCACACCTCAGGGCTCACGCGGACGCATGATGCCGTGCATCCCGGTAGCTCGCCTGATACACGCCGAACCAGTCGGCGCGCGCAGCTTTACTCGGTTCGCAGAACCTCCGCCGGATCAACGCTCCCTGCCTTCCTCGCCGGTATCCAACTGGCGAGCGTCGCCGTCGACAACAACAACAGCGTCGCGGCCGCAATCGTGAGCGGATCCCACGGCGCCACGCCGAACAGAAGGCTCCGCATGAACCGCGAGGCCCCGACGAACAGTGCCATGCCGACCGCAACGCCAATCCCGGTGAGCGCGAGCCCCTGGCGCGTCGTCGCCGCAGCCACACTGCTCGGCGTGGCGCCAAGCGCGATGCGAATGCTCAGCTCTCGGCGGCGAAGCGTGACCACGTACGCCATCACGCCATATAGCCCCACCGCCCCCAGAACCAGCGTGACGATTGCCGCCCCGCCGAGGATGAGGATGACGAAAGCGAGGCGAGCAGTCGCCGCTCCAAGAGCGGTTTCCATCGTTCGCACGTCGAACGTCGGTAGCGCGGGGTCGAGCTCGCGAATGATCTGCCGCACGGCGGGCACGCTCGACGTCGGCTCGCCACTCGTTCGCACCACGACCGCCATGGTCCGCGCGGGCCGGCGACTCGGCGTCTCCTTCGACACTGTCTCCGGGAAATAGACCGTCGGCGACGGGGACGCGGCGAGCGCCGTGTCGCGGGCGTCGCCGACGACGCCGACGACCGTGAACAGCGTGCCGCCCGGCAACGGTCGAAATTGCTTTCCGAGAGCCGCCGCGCCGGTCGAATCCTTCCAGAAAAGCTGCGCAGTGCGGCTCGACACGATCGCCTCGCTGCCGCGCTGCGCATCCATTCGGTCGAACAGCTTGCCCGCGAGCAACGGTATTCTCAGCGCACGAAAGTAGTCGCCACCCACGATCGTGAACACCACGAGCGGCGGCAGCTTGGAGACATACGACTGATCGTCTTCCGGATACAGCGGATTGGGGTCTATGCCTCGGTCCTCGAGCGGCAGGCGCGACGTGACGGCGACATTCGTCACGCCCGGGAGCTGCGCAACGCGATCGACGAGCGTCGAATAAAAGCGTCCGACATCCCCGTCGGCCGGGTAGCGCGTCTTGGAGAGTGACATCCAGAGTGTTTCGACGTGGTTGGGGTCGAATCCCGGTCGCACCGCGTGCAGCCGTTGGAACGAACGGAGCAACAGCCCTGACGCACCGAGCACGACGAGGCAGAGCGCGATCTGCCCGACGGCCAGCACGGCCCGTGCGCGGTGTTGCCTGCGGCCCGCGGTGCTGCTCCGCCCCCCCTCGCGAAGCGCCGGCGCGCCCAGCCCGACGCGAAGCATCGGCATGACGCTGCAAACGAGCGCACTGAGCGTCGTGATCACGGCGGCGACCAACACCGCTCGGCCGTCGATTCTGAGCTCGGTGAGCCGCGGAAAGTCGGTCGGTCCCAGAGACACGAGCGCGCGAACGGTGAGCCACGCCGCGCCGAGCCCGAGGATGCCGGCGACAACCGCGAGAACAACGGCCTCCGATATGAAGAATTGCATCACGCGCCACCGACCCGCGCCGAGGGCCTCACGAACCCCGATCTCTCGCTGGCGCGCGTCCGCCCTGACGAGTGTAAGGTTCGCCACGTTCGCGCAGGCGACGAGAAGGAGCACGAAACCGGCGCCGGCCATGACCCACAGCGCGCCGGCGATTCCACCCGTGATGTCGTCGCGCCAGGGATTCAGCACCGGCTGCGGTTTGACCTGTGCCAGCATCTGACTGGTCGTGAGGCCTCGCACGAACGAGGGAAACAATTCGGCCGCGCGCGGCAGCACGGCGGCGAAGTCGCGTTGCGCATCCGCCACCGAGACGCCCGGCTTGAGGCGGGCCACGCCGTTGTAGCTGAACGCGACCGGTGGAGGATCGACCGGATCCAACGCCAGCGGCATCCAGATTTGCGTCGCCGCGGAGGGGAACTGGAAGTCCGGCGGCATCACGCCGATGATCTCGCGGCTCACGTCGTCGACGCGAAGCCGCCGACCGATGATCGCCGCGTCGCCGCCGAAATCGCGGCGCCACATGGCATCGCTGATCACGACGACGGGTGGCGCGTTCGGAGTGTCCTCTGACTCGGTGAAAACGTGCCCGCGGCCGGCTGATACGCCGAGCACTCGAAACAGGCTCGCCGAAAACAGCGCCGTTGTTACGCGGCGCGGCGTCACTGTCGCGCCGTTCGACAGGTCGGCGTTGGCCGCACCTTCGTCGTAGACGCCGATCTCCTCGATCGTGTGGGCCTGCGTTCGGTACGTGAAATACGTTGTCGGCGCCTGTTGCCCGTGCGTCATCCCCAGCAATGGAAAGTCGTGCCATGCACCGACGAGTCGATCAGGAGTCTTGTACGGCAACGGCCGCAGCAGGACGCCGTCGATGACGGCGAAGATCGCTACGACGGCGCCGATCCCCATGAAGAGCGTCAGAACGGCCGTGACCGTGAACGCGGGCCATCGCCGCAACGAGCGAATGGCGTACCGAACGTCCTGCGCGAGCGCCTCGCCCCAGCGCGATATCCGCTGCCGCCGCGGACGCCGCCGGTCGACCGCAACCAGTTCGCGCCGCGACGCGTCAAGGTCGCCGAACTCCGACTCGGCGGCCTGCCGCGCTTCGCTCTCTGTCGGCCCGCTCTCGACGAGCCGTCGAGCGCGCATGGCGAGTGATTCTACTTCCGGACCGTCATGAGCCGCGATCGCTCGCCGCACAATGATCGCGGCCTCGGTGAGTGCGAAGGAGAGTTCCACCTCATGCTGCGATCGCGTCCCGATGCGCCGCAGTTCGTCCAGGATGAACCCGGCCACCAGGAGGCTACAGCCGATTCGCGTTTCGTCAGCCGACTCGCTGTCTTCGAATTCGATCTCGGAATCACCCAAGCCAAACAACGACTCGCGCGCGAAGACCGCTTCGTCGAGTAGGGCATGAGCTGCCATAAGCGGCAGGACGACACGAATTGCAGTCATGGCAGGCTGGGCACCCGGGCCAGACAAGGCCTCATCGACCCAGCATCGTTCCTGAACTGCCGCCCACAAGCGCTGGGAGAGGCCGGATCGCGAATTGCCGTGGTGATCATTGCCTGCCCCGCGCGAAGGCGAACGGGCGAATCGAATGGCGACAGGATAGACGCGAGCTGTTCCGGTGCACAATGCAGTGCTGATCGATTGCAATTCTCGCGTGATTTCCGGCCCCCTTCCCGTGATCTGTTGCCCGTTGATCCCGCCGAGTTCCGCCGACTTCTTCATCCCTCGGCGTCGTAGCATCGATCTTCGACGCACCGAATCACAACCGAGGCACCGAGAATCACGCGTTAGGCACGACATGTCGCGCCCGCGTTGTGGTCTGGCATCCGCACGTGCTACCGTGCCCTGCAGAACGCAATCCGGAGTTTCATCGCCCGCCGCCAGTCTGGGTCCACCGGTCCACCGGTCCACAGGTCCACCGGTCTACTGGTCCACTGTCGTCTTCTGCCTCGCTCTCGCCTTGCACTCCGCACAGCCGCAGCGCGCCGATTCGCTGGGGCCCGAGGTCCGCACTGGGATGGTTCCAGTGATACCCAGGTTATCGCGGCCGGCTCCGCTTCGCTGTGGGCAACACACGGTCTGTTCGCCGCGTCCGTGCGCTACGCCGGCACGTCCCAATTAGAGGCCGGGACATGAGCGACGGTTCTCTGCTTGTCGGTGTTCACCCGATTCGCGACCCGAACGTCAACGGCGTGATTGCGATCGGAGCGGGGCTGAGCTCCGGACACGACGGTCTCATTCGGTTGCCGCAGAATCGCGATCTTCTGCTCGTCCGTCCTCGATCTCGGGCTCTATTCGGACGCGTCTGCCGTGACGCGCCGTGAGGAGGCGTGGTTATGCAATCATCGTCATCTGAGCGTTGACCGGAAGTCATGATGACCCTGTTGTTCCGTTGGAGACGGCACGTGACGCCATGGTGCAGGCCGGTGGTCGCATCTCTCGTCGCCGTCTGTGGAGCGTGCGCACACGAGCCGACGGCGCCCGTGCAACACGCACCGCTGTTCGATACGCTCAGCGTCATACCGAATCCGACGCGAGATCTTCCGGGAACATGGATGGCGCCGTTTGGGCTTGCCGGGTCTGGCGAGCAGTGGACGCTTGTTCTTTCCGGTGCCGTTGTCTCCGGCACAGGAACTTGGTCGGGCGAGGCTTGCTGCAGTGGCGCGGTCTCGCTCACGGGGCTCTTGAGTGGCGATTCGGTGCATCTCGACCTGGTCTACACCCAAACGGCGCCGGATCGCGGCCTGCCGCCGCGGGCGGTACACATCGACGGCGTGATCGACCGACCGATCGATCTCGCGGGTATAGCACGCGATGCCAGCGGGAGCACAAGTCCTGTTCGTTACGTGAAGTCGACCGCGGTGTCGCCGGCCGGCGCCGCGCTGCGCCGGCTCGCATGGTGGAACGAGAAGGTTACGCGATCGGTCGGCTTGGCCGCTGACGGCGCCAACATCTACGCACTGAGCGAGGATCACGTGGTTTCAGCGGTCGGCAAGATTTCCGGAACGGTCCTTTGGCAGACGCGGACCACGCCGGGCTTCAACTCCACGGTGGGGTCTGGGCTCGCGCTGGTCGGAGGATTGCTCGTTGTGGGCGATGTCGATCTGCTCGCACTGGATCCCAACACCGGCAAGGAGGTCTGGCGCATCCGAGCCTCGGCGGCCAGCTCACCCGGCTTCCCATTCGTGGTGGACGGCACAACGATCTTTGGCACCACGACGGCCGGGCAAGTCTACGCCCTGGACGCCAGAACAAGCGCCACCAAGTGGGTCGCGCATGTCGTGAGCGATTCAGTAACGGTGACTGAGACTGACGTCTTCTCGCCACGAGTCGCTAACGGCGTGGTCTACGTCGCCTTCACAAGCATCAACTCGTCGGCGTTTTTCGCTAGCAGTGGGGTCGCGGCGGTAGATGAGAATTCTGGAAAGCTGCTTTGGTCTACGCGGCTGCCGCGTAGCGGCACCACTAACACGGTGATTTCTTCTATGGCTGTTGCGCCGGCCAGTGTCCTGGCCGTCGCTGATGATTCCCTCCGTGTACTGGATCGTCAAACGGGTCAGCTTACGGCATCAATAGCGCCTACGGCGTTCTCGTTGACAGGATCGGTCGCGGGGACATTCGCCAACCTTTCCGTGATCATGACCTTCGGGAATACCGTCATCGTGGGGATAGAGGGAGCGGCATCGGTCAGCCTCACCGCTCTTGATGCCGCGACGCTGGTTCCGCTCTGGAGAGCACCGTTCCAAGATGTTGAAATTGGCTTGCTCGCTTCAGACGTCGGACGGGTCTATGCGATCGCGGCGGACGCGCGCGAGCTGGGCGTCTACGATATCGGCACCGGACAACTTGTTTGGCAGCTGGAGGCGTCGGATCTGCGCCCGGCCGATAAGCGTATCGGCGCGGCGCCCGTGTTCGATGATCAATACGTGTATCTGGGCGGCGACCAAGGCCTCTACGCGTTGAGAAAGAACTAAGGGGTCGCCGCTGCGACTCCGCCTTCGGGAGCTCGTCGTCGCGCGGCCGAGGTTCGGCTAAATTCCCCAGACCGCCTCTGGGTTGCAGAACGATGTTGCGAGATTGTCGCTTCGCATACCGATCCCTTGTCCGTCGGCCCGCGTTCACGCTCGTTGTCACGGGCCTCTTGGCCCTCGGCATTGGACTGACCACAGCCGCATTCGGCGTGGTCGACGGCCTCCTCCTACAGCCGCCGCCCTACGACCACCCCGAGCGCATCGTCGTGCTCTCCGCAGCAGACCCTGCCCGCGGCCTCGCGGATGCGGCGCTGTCATACCCCTCCGCACTCGACTTGCGCGCGAGCCGTTCACTCGAGGCGGTCTCGGTGGTGCGAGTGCAGCGCGCGCTGGTGACCGACGGACCGCCAACGAGCCGCTCCACCGGTGCGCGCGTTGCGCCCGAATTCTTCCGGGTGCTCGGGGTCAAGCCACTCCTCGGACGCTCGCTCCTCCCAGGCGAAGACGCGCCGAGCGCTGAACGGTCGATCGTGCTCTCGGAGCACGCGTGGCAGGACTGGTACGCAGGCCAGCCGTCCGCCGTCGGACGAACGCTCGCGCTCGACGGAACACGCTACACGGTCGTAGGGGTCATGCCGCGGTGGTTCGACTATCCGACTGGCGCCGAATTCTGGATCCCGTTTGTCCCGGGATCTGCCGGCGCCGATCGCACCAGCCACTTCGTCTCGGCGATCGGTCGCCTCGTCCCGCACACATCGGTCGAGGAAACGCGGGCCGAGCTCCACGCGATCGCGGATCGGCTGGCGCAGGCGTATCCCGCGTCTGACGCCGGGTGGCAATTGCGCGCCACGCCCATTCACGAGTTCCTCGTGGGAGACACTCGCTCGCGCATCGCGCTGGGTGGAGCGGCCGCCCTCGTGGTGCTCCTCATTGCCTGCGCGAACGTGGCGAGCTTGCTGCTCGCTCGCGGCGCATCCCGACAGACCGAGACCGCTGTGCGCCGCGCGCTCGGTGCCTCGAATGGCCAGCTCATTCGGCAAGTGCTCGTCGAGAGTCTCCTGATCGCCTTGGCTGGAGCGGTTGTCGGGGCAGTCGGTGCTCAAGGAGTGGCTGGCCTGCTGCGGCGCGCGATGCCCGGACCCATTCCGGCGTGGGTGTCATTCTCGGTCGACTTGAAGACGCTCAGCTTCGTCGCGGCCGCGGCCATATTGTCGACCATCGTGGCGGGCATCGCGCCAGCGCTGAGTATCGTGCGCGCTCCGACGCCGGCTCACTTCGGTGCCCGCGCTACAATTTCGACGCATCAGCGCCGGACTCGGCGAGGCATCGTGGTCGCGCAGATCGCGCTCGCCACCATGCTGCTCGCGGGTGCGGGATTGCTGAGCGAGAGTCTCTTCCGGCTCCGCGGGGTCCAACCGGGATTCGACCCGAAGGGAGTCGTCACGGCCCGCGTCACGCTCATTGACCCGCGATACACGAAGCCCGCCGCGAGGGAGCGTTTCTACGAGGATGCGTTGGCGCGCCTCCGCACACTACCCGGCGTTGAAGCTGTAGGAGCGGTCGATGACCTTCCCCTCGCAAGCGGCGCGAACCGGTTTGCGTTCACGCTCGACGGGGAGCCACGGCCGGCAAAGGGCAGCGAGCCAATCGCGAGAGACGCGTTGATCACACCAGGCTATTTCACGGCGCTCCGCATCCCTGTGCGTCGTGGGCGCGACATCGACGCCACCGATGATGCCACGCATCCACGAGTGGCGCTCGTGAGCGCATCGTGGGTGAGGCAGTTCGTCAAGGGTCGCGACCCCATCGGGCAGCGACTCCGCACGCTCGACGGCACTGTCGCAACGACGATCGTTGGCGTGGTTGACGACGTACGACACGACGGGCTCGAGACGCCAGGCGAACCGACCGTCTATATGCCGCTGGCTCAGAGTCCCGCGGCGGAGATGACCTTGGTGGTCCGCACCGCGTGCGACGCACGGGGTCGTGACGCATGCAACGACGCTGCACCGCTCGCACCCGAGATCCGTCGCATCGTGACAGAGACTGATCCCAGTGTCTCGGCGTACTCAGTGGAGGCAATGTCGGATGTGGTGAGCCAGTCGCTCTCAGGCCGGCGCGTCGGTGCCACCCTTAGCCTGGTATTAGCGCTCCTGGCGTTGCTCCTCGCCAGCGCCGGTATCTACGGGCTCATGGTCTTGCACCTGGCACTCGGGCGGCGCGACGTAGGCATCCGGCTCGCTCTTGGCGCGCAACCGCGGGAGGTGCGGCGACGGCTTCTCGGTGAGGCGCTTCGGCTTGCGGCCATTGGCGCGACCGTGGGACTCGCAATCACCGCGCTTGGCGGACGGGCGATGGCGAGCGTGTTGTACGGCGTGACGCAGACCCATCCGCAGACGCTGTTGATGGCGGGGCTGGTCATGGTCTGCGTCGGTGTGCTGGCGAGCTGGGGTCCGGCGGATCGCGCTGCGCGCATTTCGCCGGCGAGTGCTTTACGATCGGAGTGAACGCGGCACACCGGCTGCGCTCGACTCGCGTCGGTTGGCGATGCGCACGCCGAAGCCGCCGACTAGAGGTGGCGCTGAGGTGGCGATGATGACATATAGACATCTCACGTGTTAGATCTGTGCCGTGCGGGCATTACGTCAACGGATCGTTGGCCCGCTCCAGCCACGATAAGATCGACACCGATGCGCGGCCCTGCACTCCTCAGTCTCGCGGCAGCGTCGGCGATCGCCGCCGCGCGGCCGGCGCTGGTCCAACCTCAATCTCCGCGGCCTGCGGGAAGCGCTCGAGCGAATCGATGTCAGCGCCGCGGCTGCCAGGGCGATGGCCTACCTGCCAGCGGGAACACGACTTCGCGCCGTTCTCTATCTCGAGATCAAGCCAATCACGAACAGTTTTGTGTTCACCGGTCGCGACTCGGTCCCCTCGATTTTCCTTTACGTGAACACTGAGGACACCCCCGCCCAGCTCGAGAACACAATGGCGCACGAGCTGCACCACATCGGCTTGAACGCGGCCTGTCCCGACATACCGCACCCACATGCGACGGCCGCGCAGGGAATGCTCATGCGGTTTCTCGGAGCGTACGGCGAGGGACAAGCGATGCTCGCCGCGGCCGGCGGACCTGACGTCCACCCGCACGCCACCGATGCCGATTCCATCAAGCGCCGCTGGGACGCCGATGTCTCGCGCGCTCCGACCGATGTCGAAGTGCAGTCGGCCTTCTTCGCGAGCGTCCTCGACGGCCGCATCGCGAACGCCGACTCTGTGCGCGAGATTGCCTCATCGTACTTCGGCGTGCAGGGCCCTTGGTACACGGTCGGTTGGCTGATGGCATCGACGATCGAGCGCGAACTGGGCCGCCCAGTGCTCATCGCGACGCTGTGCAATCCCGTCGATTTCCTGGCGACTTACAATGAAGCAGCGCGCCGCGCCAACAACCGCGGCCTGGCATTGCCGCTCTGGGACTCGACGTTGCTCTCGCGCCTCAAACAGATGCAGTAGTCGGCTTCTCGCAGCACAATTCGCGCGGGCCGACGCGAAGACACTCGGTGATTGGTCGAGATCGCGCTCCCATCGCCTATCGATGGGGGTTGCGGAACGGATTGTCGGATGATAGTGTCTTACCCGTCGACTATCGATGGGAGACACTGTGCCACCCAAAGAGGCAGCGGAACTCCTGCCCGGCACGCTCGACGTGCTGGTCCTCCGCACGCTCGTCCGCGGACCGAGGCACGGCTACGGCATCGCCGAGCGGCTCAAGGAGCTGTCGAACGACGTGCTGCAGGTCGGGGAGAGCTCCCTCTACCCCGCTCTTCAGCGCCTCCTGCTCGACGGATATGTCGCCGCCGAGTGGGGGACATCGGAGAACAATCGCCGGGCCCGGTATTACACGCTCACGCCTGCCGGCCGAAAGCACCTCGCCGCCGAGCGCAAGGAGTTCGAGCGCGTCGTCACCGCCATCCAGGCCGTCCTCAAATTTGCGTGAGGTGCCATCGCGATGCGCTTGCTGAGACGAATCGCTTACCTGTTCCGCCGGGCCGACAACGCCCGCGACGTGGCCGACGAGATGGCATTCCACCGTTCGATGATCGAGGACCGGCTGGTGCAGCGCGGCATGTCGGCGACGGATGCGCGCGACGCCGCGCGGCGGGCGATGGGCAACGAGACATACATGCGCGAGGAGTCACATCACGCCTGGCTGTCGCCGGCGTTCGAGGCCGTGCGGCAGGATGCGGCGCACGCGCTGCGCGGGCTCCGCCGCACGCCCACCTTCGCCATCGGCGTGACGCTCACGCTCGGCCTCGGCATCGGCGCGAATGCGGCGATGTTCTCGCTGGTCGACCGTCTGCTCTTTCGGCCGCCGGCGCGCATGATCGACCCATCGTCCGTGCATCGCGTGTACACGTATCGAACATCGCGCGGCGTGGAGGAAGAGCGGGGCGGGCAGTATGCGCGATACAAGGATCTCGCGACCTACTCGACGCAGCTCTCCCAGGTCGCCGCCTTCTCGCGCAAGTCACTCGCCATCGGAGTCGGACAAGACACGCGGGTCGACCCGGTCGGCGTGGTGAGCGCAAACTTTTTCGGGTTCTTCGACGCGCCGCCCGCGGTCGGCCGCTACTTCACGCCGAGCGAAGACTCGCCGGAGCAGCGCGCGCCGGTGGCGGTGCTGTCCTACGAAGCATGGAAGAATGAATTCGGCGGGCGCACGAACGTCGTCGGGCTCGTCGTCCAGATCGATGCGGCAACGTATACGATCATTGGCGTGACGCCCCGGAATTTCGTCGGTCTGTGGACGTTTCTTCCGCCGGTGGCGTACATCCCCGTGTCGACGTATGCCTCGACCGTGGTGCGGAAGAACTGGGCGACGACTTACTCGACGTTGATCGGATTGAACACGATCGTGCGGAGAAAGCCGGGCGTCAGCGTCGACGCCGCGACCGCGGATCTCACGAATGCGCTCCGCCGCAGCTATCAGAAGCAGATCGATCAGGATCCGCGCGATGGGCCATTGAGCGAGCTGCGTCCGCGCGCGCTCGCCGCCTCGGTGCTGGTCGAGCGCGGACCGGACGCGTCGAACACCACACCGGCGGCGAAATGGCTGAGCGGGGTGACGCTCATCGTGCTGTTGATCGCCTGCGCGAACGTCGTGAATCTCGTGCTCGCTCGCGCGGTGGGCCGCAAGCGCGAGACCGCGGTACGGGTCGCACTGGGCGCGAGTCGACGCCGGCTCCTGGGCCAACTTCTCACCGAGGGCATGGTGCTCGCCGCACTCGGTGGGACGGCGGGAATCATCATCGCGATCTGGGCGAGCGGTGTATTGAGCGCGACGTTCCTTCCGAGCTCGGCGCCGCAATCGATTCTCGGCGATTGGAGAACGCTGAGCTTCGCCGGCGTCATCACGATCGTTGCGGGCGTGGTGGCTGGACTGGCGCCGCTCGCACAGATCCGGCGCGGCGATCTCACCGGCGATCTCAAATCCGGCGCGCGCGAGGGAGGACACCGTAGCAATACGTTGAGGATCTCGCTGCTGATGCTCCAGAGCGCGCTCTCCGTCGTGCTGCTCGTCGGAGCTGGGCTCTTCGTCGAGAGTTTGCGCAGCGTGCGTAACGTGCACATCGGGTTCGACGCGGATTCGGTCCTGCAGGTGAACCTCAAGATGCGCGACGTTCGGCTGGACAGCGCGACGAAGGCCACGTTGCGGCTGCGACTTCTCGACGCCGTCGCCACCGTACCCGGCGTGACGCACGCGACGCTCCAGGAATCGACGCCCTTCGATGGCGAATCATCCTTCCCCGTTTTCGTGGCCGGCATCGATTCCACGGAGGTACTGGGCCAGTTCGACCTCAACGCCGTCTCGGCGGACTACTTCGCGACGATGGGCACGCGCATTCTGCGCGGGCGGGGGATCAACAGCACCGACACCGACCGGGCGCCGCGCGTCGCCGTGGTGGGGCAGTCCATGGCGAACGTGCTGTGGCCTGGGCAGGACCCGATCGGCAAATGCATGCGCGTCGGGTTGGCAGACACGGTGCCGTGCACCTACGTCGTCGGCGTGGCCGAGGACATTCACTCGCAGTCGATCGGGCCCGAGCCCAGGCTTTACTACTACTACATCTCGGCGGCCCAGGCGTGGCCGCAGGACGGCGGCCTGTTCGTGCGTGGCCGCAACGCGACGCAACTGATCGAACCGCTGCGAAAGCGTCTCCAACAGGAGATGCCGGGTCGGTCCTATGTCACCGTTGGACGGCTTGGCGACTTCGTGGACGCGCAGCTGCGATCGTGGATCGTGGGCGCCACGGTGTTCACGACCTTCGGCGTGCTCGCACTGATCCTGGCGGCGGTGGGACTCTACAGCGTCGTCGCCTACAGCGTCACGCAGCGCAAGCACGAATTGGGTGTGCGTCTCGCGCTCGGTGCGGGTCAGTCGCGCCTGGTTGGCCTTGTCCTGATGGAAGGCCTCCGGATCGCCGCGGCCGGTGTCGCGATCGGAAGCGTGATCGCGCTCGCCGCCGGACGATGGATCGGACCACTGCTCTTCGATCACGGGCCCAAGGATCCCCGCGTCTTCGGCGTGGTGATAACAACGATGCTGGTCGTGGCGGCGGCGGCAAGTCTGATTCCAGCGGCTCGCGCGGCGCGGCTCGACCCGAAGACCGCACTACAATCGGACTAGTGTGACCAGCCTCGAACCGTGAGTTCGCATCGTTGCCTATCGCTATCTACGCCCGAGTGCAGCTGCGAACGAGTCAAATAGAAGGGCGTGCGCGTCTCAATCCGTCAGGCCAGCTCTGGCGGTACCGGATGTTCCGGCTGGTTGATGGCCCTGATTGCCGCGAGCTCTTCACCCGTGAGTCCGATCTGCCCGAGGATGCCAAGAATGAATTCGGTCTTGCCCGCGATGTAGCTGTCGATGTCCTCGGGGAATCGTTTGGCCAGCTTCTCCTTCAAGTCGCCGTACTCATGGGCGGCTTCGGGATGGGCTCGGAGATAGTCGCGCAGACCGATTTGGTTCTTCAAGTTGAGACTGCCCCGATGGCTTGCGTAGAGATTGTGCCTCGGGCAGCCTGCCGATTCTTTGAACGCCTCGCGGCCCGGCACGCCAAGATCGCCGCGGTGGACGTACCCGACGTTTGCCAGGCCCTTCACGACGTGCGGAATGTCGCGCCGGGAGGCAACCACAATGCAAGCGTCGATGATAGGCTTGGCGCGGAGCCCGGGCACGGACGTGCTGCCGACGTGCTCGATGCTCATTGCCGCGTGTTGGACGGCTGGCCACACCTGTGCGCGGATGCGCTCAAACGTGCGCGGCCATTCGGGATCATATGCGTTTACTACTACCAGGGACATTTGGCTCAGGTTTTTGGAGTCCGCCTGGGACTACCGGATCCATGTCCCGAGGCGGCGCCATCGAATTGCGGTGACAGCCCGAACGTAGTCGAGGCCCGACTCCGGATCGTAAGAGTAGTAGACGAACATCGGCGTTCCACGCAGGTTGGCGCGCGGCACGGGCCCGTAGTACCGACTATCGACAGAGTTATCCCGGTTGTCGCCCATCATGAAATATGAACCATCGGGCACGATGAGCGGCCCCCATTCGTGCAAGCTCGGCGCGGCGACGGGAGGACCGAATCGTGAGTCATTGACCTCAATCCCGTGTTGCCACGCGAAGATGGGTTGTGGTTGCTCCGCAATCGAGTCTGGCAGAACAAACGAGTTGGGTGAGCCGACCGAGACCCCATTCACGAGCAGCTGTCCATGTCGCATGAGGAGCGTATCGCCGGCGATGCCAACGATGCGCTTCACGAGGGTCGGCGTAATCTCATCCGGAGAGATTCGGATCGAGAAATCCTGGGGCGGCGAGATGAATACCGCGACCTCTCCACGTTTCGGTGTAGCGTAGCCGGGCAGAGATGCGTGGGTGAACGGAATATGCGGTCCGTACCGAAGCTTGTTGACGAAGAGCCAGTCTCCGACGAGCAGCGTCGGCTCCATACTGCCGCTTGGAATCCGGAAGGCCTCCGCCAGCAGTTGACGCGTACCAAGAAAGATCGCGATCACGGGCAGGAGAGCGATGATCTGCGCACGGACGCGCGCAGCGGCCGACGGCCGCGGCTTTTGTGCGGGGCGGCCGCGAGCTGGGGCAGCCTTCTTCTGGCGAGCTTTACCCATCGTGATGCCTCCGAGCGAGTATCGAGTCGGACGTGCAAGTCGTACGCGAGAAGGTGATGTGCGAATAACGTTAGGGGGTCCGATTGTGAAGGACGGCGAGCACAAGCCCGATGACGGTCGCAATACCGGCTCCGATGTACACGACGCGGACCGGTAATCGCCATCGAGTGCCGGTCACCAGGTTGCGCGCGGCGCTCGCGGCGATCATGAGGAAGAGGGTCCAGACGAACCAATCCACACGGTGGCCGCGTAGCGCCTGCACGAGAAGGACTGTGGAGAGGCAAGCCGCGGCGCCGATCTGAAAGATCGCAGATCCGCGGCTTGGACGCGTTTGGAGTTCAGGCGTAGTCATGGGCCTTCCGGGATGCGTGAGATCCGCCTACCGCCAAAAGCTAGGCTGCGAACGAAAGCAAAAGAGCGCGTGCGCAGCACGCGCAATCCTCAGATCGTTCGACAGCTTCAACGATCGTCAGGCGTCACGGGTGACGGGACCCCGACATGCCATCGCCAACCCGCTCAAACTCCACCGTCCACTCCGACACGCCTGCGGGGAGGTCGAGCGGCCGCAGCACGAGCCGGTTGCCAGTTACGGTTGCGAGCCGCGTCCGGCTGGTGCCTATCACCGCAGGCTCGCGATCAGCCTCAATGTGATGGATCACGTATTGTTTCTCTTCATTCGTCTCGTAGGCGCCACAGTAAGCGACGAGGCCTTCGAAGGCCGAACGGAGTTCGACATCGGTGGGAGAGTTCGGTGCCTTCCACGCTGGTCGGTCGGGATTTGCGAGGACGACGCACATGTGCCCCGTTGCATCGTACATGATGTAGCCCAAGCCGCGTGCGCCAGGTTGTGGGTCCGGCCGCACGGAACCGTCCGTCAACCGCTGACGGGCGGCGACAAGCCGCCATGTACCGACGAGCATTTGGCGCAGCGTCTGCGGGGCTTGCCCACTGAGGCAGGCATCTGGAGTGCACGCGGCAAGTACGGCCATCACGATGAGCGTGCGTTTCATGTCGATTTCCACTGTGTGCGTACGCCTAACGAGGCTGTAGAAAAACGCCAAAGTTGAGCTGCCGGCGAGTTCACAAAAGCGAGCGAAGCGCGCCTACCTTAAATCGCCCGACAGCTTCACCGTCCGTTGGCTGGCGCATCGGGATTTGTAACGCCACATCCTAGCACACGGACAATGCGTCGCCGCCCGTATCTGGGAGCCGCTCTGGCCGCGAGGAGCGATCCGACGCGTGCAACCTTGTCCTTAGCGCCGCCGTCGGGACACGAATCTCCAAATGATGAAGATGATCACCAGGATTAGAATGATCACAGGAATTCGATCGCCAATCATTATCGCTCTCCGGGTCGTTGCCGGCGACTCTTGATCTTGCCACGGCGCCGGCGGAAGGAAGTTCACAAAGAAGAGGAACTCGGCGCCCTCTTTTAGGAAGCGGTCAGTGATCGCCTCGTATTCAACGCGAGTGAACGGCGTTGCGCCCCATCCGTCGCGATAGAGCACGACGACAAGCCGAGAGCGAGAACGGAATACGGCTCGAAACGACTCCGTCCCATCTGTGCCGGCGAGGTCCTTCTGCTCCCTCGTGTAGAGAAAGACGCGAAGCCCGTCGATCAGTCGCTGATGGAGCTCGGTGGCAATACCCAAATCCTGATGCACAAACGACATCGCGACATCGAAGTTAAATTCTGCCAAAAGCGGAAGTCCGGTTGCCATCTAACGCGTTAGCTAGCTGCAAAGGAACATATAAACGTGCGCGCGGAGCGCCACAATCAACAGCTCCTTTGTCAGCTTCAGCGTTCGTTAGGTTGCCGGCGTCGGAAAGGTCGACGGCAATCACTCAACCTCAACGAAAGCTGAAGATGAGGGTGAAGGAGCCGGGCGCGCGATCCGCAGTGAGACGAGCGCGCACGCGATCGCGAAAAGCGCGAAGACAAACGCGGCTCCGTAGCCCGGTTCGGCTCGAGCGCCGAGGACGAATCCCGCGATACTGGCTAAGGCAGTACTTGCCGCGGTCGTTAGTCGACCAGCCGACCTCAAACGGCCGATTAGGAGCAGCGCGAGGCCGAACGCGAGGCCGACCAAAGAGCCTTCGATTGCGCACACGACGCCTAGCACGAGCATGATGGCGACCGGCGTATGACCCATCGCGACGAACCGCGCGCCGAGCAGAGCGCCGAGGGCAAACCACGGAACGGCCCACAGCAGAGCGATCGTGAGCACGGATCGAAGTCGGCGGAGCATTCAGACGTCTTTGCGATGCAGGTGGCAACCTAACTGTGTTTATACAGGGAGTTTACCCTGCGAACAATCATGCTACGCTGCGAAGCCACCGCCAGATAATCTTCGGCGGCCGGTCGACACCGTGCCGCACATCGTCGCCGGACAACCACTTGCAGACAACGCTCGAAACGACATGAGAGCGTTATACTGCGAAACTCTTGCAGTATAACGCGCACCGACGCCGTTTGCGCCGGGAGGACGGCGCACGTCCCGGGCCAACGATCGCCTCCTTCGCGCGGCCGTCATTTGCGAACGGCCGCCCTTCTCCGCCTCGGCGCCTCGATCCCCTTCCGCTCCAACACTGACCGAAACGTCCGCTGCGCCCGAAGGACGTTCGCCCTCACCGCCGCCGTCGTCACTCCGAGCCGCGCCGCGGCACTCTCGTAAGACAGATTCTCAGTTCGCACCAAGTCGAACGACGCCCGGCATGCCGGCGGTAGCTGCCCCAGCGCCTCGTCGCGGGCCGACTCCAGCTCCGTGGCGTCGAAGCTCGCTTCGGGATCCATCCACCCGTGCACGCTGCTCTCGAGATCGCGCAAATACTCGCGGTCGCGCTCCATCGAGCGCCGCCGCTGGCGCTTGAGTACCGCAATGCGCCGCCGCACCAGGCAACAGATGTGCGCGTCGAGCGTGCGATCCCCGATGTCCCATCGCTGCTCTCGCAGCTTCCCTAGACACCACAGCACGACGTCCTGGGCGGCATCCTCGGCGTCGCACCGCGGCTTGAGCAGTCGCGCCGCGTGCCGGTGCGCGAGAACGTGAATCTCGAGCGCCAACGCGTTCTGTCCCGCTTCCGTTCCTAGATCGATCCCTTCCATCGCCAGCCCCCCGGTTTGAAGTCCGTTGCGGAGCGCGACGCCGGCGGCGAACCAAAACATCGCGAGGCGTGCCCTCCTACTTGGGTCTTATCCGCCGAGGGTGTTTTAGCTATATGGAAAGAATTTTGACAGTTCTCTTAACTCGTCCTAAACGCGGTTAAGCGTTTTGCATTGTCAGCACGTTGTCAGCACCAGATCGTGCTGACCGTAAGCTGACAATCTCGGGCTATTTTGGACGGTTGCGATATAGTCAAAATGGGGTCCGCGGATATAACACTAGTAGAGGGCCTCGTCTCGCAGGTTTGTTCGGCGGCCTCTCTGGATCCGACGGCCATCAGACCCTTCCACGCATTTCAGGGCTGCCGGCTCCGCGCGCTCGGATGCGGTTAGTGAACGCGCCGGACGTGCAGGTGAATTCGCCGCACCTGTAAGTGATCGCGGAGAATCGTTGCCGGCATCTGCGCGCAACGGTTTAGCCGAGCGCCGCATTTGCTCGGTCGAGCGACGATGCGCTTCGCAGTTCACACATAGTAGACCCGGTCGCCACGAGTGCCAGTGCGGCGGTTTGCCGAACCGTCGTCACGTCCAGGCGACGGGATCGTGCGGCCAGTCGATTCGCGCGCACGCTCGAAACTTCCGCCAAGTGATCGGGAAAGTCCGCGCACAACCGCCGACTTGACCGGTACCCGCGGCCAGCTCGCCTGCAATCACGGCGACCACACGCATCGACGCTGTCGGCGAATCACTCGCGTCGATCAACCCATCACCCTCACCACGGAGGTCATTCCCACGCCCATCCACGCAGTTCCCTCCTCGCTCGGCGCGGCGCCGCCGGCGAACGAGACACTCGACGCGCCAACTCTCTCACACAGGAGACGCTTTGCAAACCAAGCAGGGAAAAATGTTGGAGTCGCTCCGTTCCGTCGAGCAATTCCTCGACGCCAACGCCGACAAGCTCGCCACCGTCGTGAACACCGGTGCTCGGCAACGCCTCACCGCCGCCATCGCCGCGCTGTCCACCCACGTCAGCGAGCAGACTGGCAGCAACCTCGCGGCGCAGGGCGCCACGCAGAAAAAGGAGGCACTCCGCCAATCGTTGCTGCGCGATCACATGGCACCGATCGCCCGCATCGCCGCGGCGGACATCCCCAATCTGCCGGAGCTCTCGCCACTCAGAATGCCGCGCGGCAAGCCCACTGCCGAGAAGCTCGCCGGCTTCGCGTACGGCATGGGGGCCGCGGCCACGCCGTTCACCGACACGTTCACTACCGCCGGCTTGCCGGCCGACTTCATCGCGCAGTTGAACGCCGCCGCCGACGCCGTCGTCGGTGTCGTCGCCAACCGCACGAACAGTCGCGGTAAACGCCGAGGTGCCACGGATGGGCTCAAGGCGAAGCTCACCGAGGGACGCAAGGTCGTGCACATCTTGGACGCGCTCGTCAGAAGTGCGCTCAAGGACGACCCCGCGCTGCTCGGGAACTGGAACCTCGTCAAGCGCGTCACGAAGACCGCGCCGAACCGAGTGGCGAGCCCGCCCGCGGCAACCCCGTCGCCGGCGCCTCCGCCAGCACCGGCGACAACCCCGTCTCCGGCACCGACGCCAGCGCCAGCGCCGGCTCTTCCGACCATAGAAACGCTGACACCGGCGGTCGGATGAGACAGCGCGCTCGCGTTGGTCCCATCGACGGCTGTCCGCCGCTTCGACGGTTCGGCCCGAACGTCTGGGTCGTGCGTTTCGGCCGGCGCTTCTCGGTGACGGAGGAAGGAACGCGCATTCACCTCGTTCCGCCCATTCCGCAGCGCGCCGCGATAGTGCTCGCGCGGGCCCTCGCGCGCGCCAACCGTGGCGACCTGATCGTGCAAAGTCGCCACGGCTGCATCCGATTCCGCAGCAGCGAGGGCTGAACGATGCGAACCATCGTTCTCCCCAGCGCCGCCTGGCTCGGCGTGCTCCAGGCATTTGTGCCACCCGGCACGTACGGCCTTGGCTTCGAGACGATCTCTCGTCTCGTCGCCATCGCCAGCGTGTTCGGCACGCTCACGGTGATGATCTACCGACTCGGCGTGTGGCACCAGGAGATGGCGAACACCAAGAACAGCGTGGGCTCGGGCATCGAGCGCATCGAGCGTCGTCTCGAGGCGATCGAGCGGCGGCTGCATTGGCTCGAGACGGAGGAAGTGCCATGACTGCGGGTGGACAGGTGGACGGGACCGCGGGTGGACCGGTAGACCGGTGGACCGGTGGACCGGTACTGCAAACGGCGAAACGGATCTCGTTCGTCGTCCTCACACCGTTGCTCGAGAAGAATGTCATCAAGACGTTGTCGCTCGACGTCCCCGTTGTGTTCTCGATGAGCCGAGTGATCGTGTTGGCGTTCGCGATCGGAGAGTTGCGGCAGATCTGGCTGGCCGGGATTGCCGGCTGGCCGGAGGCGACGCTGTCGATTGCGATCGTGCTCGCGCTGCCGCTCTTGGGCGCATTGGAACGTGTCCGTCCCACCGACGTGGTCGAGCTCGCGAAGACGCTCATCACGCGATTCGGTGAGGGCGGCGTGCGCCCCATGCGCAGCGTGTACGAGCCGGCGGAGCCGTCCAAGTTCGACGATCACCGCAACGACGGATGAACATTCCCGGGATCCCGGTCTCGGACCGTCGTCACTCGCACGTCTTGCAGTCCCCACTCGCCGTCCCTCGCGCGGGGCTCATGCTCCACTACGACGATTCGTCGCGCGATGACTGGGCGGTCGAGTGGTTTCATGATCCACGGTGCACGAACGGATACACCTGGCTGGTGCTCGATGACGGACGCGTCGTCGAGCTGGCCGACCCGGCGTTCCGGACGCCCCATGCGGGACCGTGTCGCACGCCGAACGCGAACTCCGCGTTCTACGGCGTCGCCGCGGCGACGAATGGACTCGTGCCCGTGACCAAGCCGCAGCTTGCCGTGATCACGGCGATCTGCGTCGCAGTGCTCAAGTATCACGACTGTTTCGGCGATGACTCCGACGGCGCGCTTGATCACCGCCTCGTCGGGCACGACGAACAGGCCATCTGGACGCGAGCCTACACCCCGGACCGAGCTCTCTGGGGACGCCTCGGCCGCAAGGTCGATCCGCGTGGGCAGCGCCGCGATGGCGAACCGATCCTCGACCTGTCCGCGCTCCGTGCACGGGTGCGCGAGGCGTTGTGATCGGCGCAGCAACCAGAAGCAACCACAACTGAAGGGCCAGCAGGTACAGACGGTTTCAGGCAGTCAACCCATCACACACATATATAAGGAAGGGGAGGCAATGATCGATTTGTTCAGCGGTTTCGTCTCGTGCGCGCTCGTGCTCGCCGGTCTCATGAGCTGGGTGTGATCGCGACTCGGAAACGAGGCATGGGGAGGGGCGCAATCGCGCCCCTCCCCATGCTGGTCGGCGCGCTCGTCGCCGCTCTCATTTTGACCGTGAAGGTCGAAGAGACGCGACTCGCAGCGCAACGCCGCCGCGCCGCGGCGGCCATTCTCACCGCATCGAACCGCAGCGCCGAGCGTGACACGACGCGCGACGTCGCGCGGACGAACGCGCAGGTAGCAAAGCTCCTCGGCGATTCCCTGCACTTGGTCGAGAAGCAAGTGGTGCAGACGACGCAGACGCGCGACGCGCTCGACCGCGCGTTGGGTCGCGAGCGCGCGGCGCATTATGCGGCGACCGCGGTCGTCGATTCGCTCGAGCGCCTCGTCGCGGCGACGGACTCCGTGTCGCGCAATGCGCGAGACGTGCGGGCGGCGAACTTCAATGTGCGGCAGGCGCCGTACACGATCGTGGCCGAGGTGGAGGTGCCGCCTCCGCCGGATTCGGCTCGGCTGCGCGTGAAGGTAGCGGTCGATCCGATTCCGATCGAGGCGCGGGTCACGTGTGCGGACGTGGGGAGTGGAGCGCGCGAAGCGAACGTGTCGGTGGAGACGCCGGCGTGGGTGCGCGTAAAACTCGGGACGGTCGCGCAGGCGCCTGAGGTTTGTGCGCGGTCGCCGACTCAGAGTGACGCGAGGCGCTTGCCGTGGCTCGCGACTCGGCGGCTGGTGCTCGGCGTCGGACGAGCGTGGGGTGTGGATCGGCGCGGGAGGTGGGCGATATTCGTCGGAGCGGGAGTCGCCCTCTAGCCTGGTCTCTCACGGAGGCTCGGGCGCCAAACAGCGCCAACTCGCGCGTTATACTGCGAGATTTCGCAGTATAACGCGCGGGGTTCGACGGACCGCCCTCGTAAGTGATTGTCAGTGCGAGACGTGTCCGCGGCGCTTGCCCGGCATCGGAATATTATCCAACATTCTTTGCTCATTTTCGCAGCATAACGTCCCCGTATAATTGGCGTTAGCCGGCCATCACGCATCACTCAATCGTCATGAACCGCAATCAGGCACTGCTGCGCCACTTTCTTGCCGCGATTGCATATCGAACCGCGAAGGCGTTGCGCGACGCACCGGCCGCCTACGCGGCGTTTCAGCCGGGTAATGAGGTACGCGCGCCACGCCAATTGGTTCGCCACATGAGCGGTGTGCTGAACTACGCGGTCGGGCTCCTGAGTGAGCCGCGTGACGTACTAACCGACTGCGCGACGTACGCGGCCGAGGTTGAGCGCCTTTTCGCCACGCTCCGCGAACTCGCGGATATGATTCGGCGCACGCCGAACCTCCCGGACGTGATTGCCGAGCAGCTCCTTCAGGGCCCGCTCGCCGATGCGATGGCGCACGCAGGACAACTGGCACTCCTACGGCGATTAAGCGGCAGCCCCATCCCGCCGGAGAACTTCTTCGTCGCGGCGATTCATCCCGATCGCCTTGGCCTTGACCAGGTGGAGGCGCGTAGTCCCGATGCGCAATGGCCGGAAGCGCCAGATGGTTGGTCGGACCGGCCGGCTAACGAACGCTGAAGCCGACAAAGGGGCTATTGAATACGCTCGCTGCGCGAGCGTTCTTATATGATCCCTTTGCAGCTTAGCTATGGCGTTAGCTGGACGTCCGACATCCATGACAAATCAGATCGGCCTCAGCGTCTTGCTGATACTGGCTAGCGTGGCCGCGCCCCTTGCGGCGCAATCAGCGCCGACGGACAGGCGTGCCGCATCGCATCCGTCTGCTCGCTGTTTTCGCCTGGATTTCAGCCACGACTCTAGCACCGCCCTCCTTCCCGACAGGCTTCAGTGGACGGCCTCAGACTCGATCGCTCGGCTGGCCTGGGATACGACATCGGCCGACGCGCGAGAGCTCAGCCGACAGACTCGAGGTCGAGCACGATGGCGTCGAACCGGCAAAGACTCCGTCCCGTCGAGATCACGAATGAATCGCTTGGTATCTTTCCTTCTTGGCCCTGCAGCTTAGCTAACGCGTTAGATGACTAACGGGCATCTTCGGCATGAGGGCATCGTGATCCGCCGCCTCACCGCGCTTCTCGCTTGTGCCGTGATCGTTGGCTGTTCGACGAGGCCGGATCGCCGCCCCGTTCAGGCTGACGGCGAAACTGCCGCGGACAGCATTCCCCTCGACTCCTGCGCGAAGCTCGATCAACTCGGAACTCCTCAAGCCAGGGTGCTTCAGCCCGGCGAAGTCATTCCCGGCCCTCAGCCAGGCTCTTGGGCCGACGTTAAGCGCGTCGCCTTCGGCGCCTTCAGCATCGAAGTGCCAGCAGTGACGACGCTGGGGCGAATCGATTCCGCATTCGTTTCCGTGGTCGACTTCCCTACCTGCCGGTATTTCTGCGGCATCAACGTCGACCTGGTTCATGATTCGGTCTACACATCTCTCGACGCGTACGTTGCGCACTGGCGAGATCTCGACACTGTCGGCGACCCGAACGCCGAGCGGTCAGGCCCCCCGCGTCCTATCAGAGTTGGTCCTGACCGCGGTCTGGTGATGGAGACTCCGTGTGGCGATTGCGGATCTGAGGACCTCGTCGTAAAACGCGGCAATACTGTCGCGCACATCAGTTTCAGCATGGATGACCGCGAGGGGAACCAACCCGGCGTGAGGTGCCGCCTGACGCGAGCCGCCACCACCTTCCGGTGGATTGATCCCAGGGCCGGCATCTCGGTGCGGTCATCTAACGAACGCTGAAGCTGACAAGCGAGCCATTGATTGCGCTGCGCTTCGCGCAGCGACCTTTTATGATTCGCTTGCAGCTTAGCTAACGCGTTGGGCGGACCACACGCATCTATGGCAGTACGGTTGACCAAATCCGAATCCTACCTTCGTGAAGTCTGCCTGCGCCGAGCTCAGGTACCTGATTTCACTCGGTATCCCTTCGCGTTGCCGGCGGTTGTGCACCTGGAGTGCCTGGCATTTCCGCAACCCATCACGTTCCTCATTGGCGAGAACGGCTCTGGGAAATCGACGCTGCTCGAAGCCATCGCGGTCGCGCTGGGCTTCAATGCGGAAGGTGGCTCGCGCAATTTTCGTTTCGGTACTCGCGAATCGCACTCGGACCTCCACGCCTACCTGCGTCCGGTACGGGGCGTAAGTCGCTCTCGCGACGGATTCTTCCTTCGTGCGGAGAGCTATTACAACGTGGCGACCGAAATCGAGAACCTGGATCGAGTTCCTGGAGCGGGCCCACCGGTCGCTCCAGCGTACGGGCCACGTGCTCTCCATGAGCAGTCGCACGGCGAATCGTTTCTCGCGCTCCTCCAACATCGGTTTCGCGGCAACGGACTGTATTTGATTCGCTCGGCGTGCGGGAACGGGAGGGGCCGCAGGACGACCGCATCGAGCGCGCCGAACACGGCGGTCGTCGCGCCAATGCCGAGCGCGAGCGTGGCGATGGCAACCAACGAGAATCCGGGTGCGCCGGCGAGCTGCCGCCATGCGAAGGTGAGATCCTGGCGCAATTCGTCACGATACTCGGCGCGGCGCGCGCGCCGGTCGCGCTCCTCGCCGAATCGCTGGCATTCCTCGCTCGCCGAGCGTGTGTCGCCAAATCGTCGCTCGGCCTCGGCGCGCGCTTGTTGTCGCGTCATGCCGGACTCCATCAGCTCGCGCGTGGTCATCTCGAGATGGAACGCGAGCTCCGTTTCCACCTCGTCGCGCACACTGCGGCGCCAGAAGGCCTGTTTCATTCGGGAAGCAGCAACGGCGTAATCGCCGTCACGAAGCTCGCGAGCTCTTTCGTCTGGGCGCGCAGCTCGCGGCGGCCGGCGGTAGTGATGGCGTAGACCTTGGCTTTTCGTCCGAGCTCCGAGGTGCCCCAGTCGGCCTCGATCAAGCCGTCGCGCTCCAGGCGGTAGAGGGCCGGGTACAGCGATCCTTCCTCGACCTGGAGCGAGTCTCCGGTTTGTTCGCGAATCCAGCGGACGATGGCGTAACCGTGCCGGGGACCGAACGAGAGGGTCTTGAGGATCAGGGCGTCGAGCGTGCCGTGGAGGCGGTCTTTGGTGGGTGCCATTGGGCCTAGCCTAGAGGTCTAGGCTAGTATTTATCTCGGAATACCTAGATGTCAAGGGTCATAGTGCGTGGTCGTGGCTTCCGCTATTGCTTCGCTGGCCGGCCTAACGAACGCTGAAGCTGAGAAAGGAGCTATTGATGTTTTGCGGCTGCGCGGCAAAACACTTATATGTCCTTTGCAGCCTGGCTAACCCGTTACGCGGCACCTCGAGGATTCATGCGAGAGCACATTGCGATTTCAATGGTGTTGATCGTCGCCAGCACCCCACTGGCCGCCCAGACCCAAGGGTGTGGGCCGGTACCAGTAGTCGTGACCGTCGCGGACGCATGTGTCTATTTCGGAATTGGCCCAGAGGTTGACGACCTAGTGCGCCCCGATCGATGAGGCACCTGGTTCCGTTTCGGGACATGGGCTAGGATCGTGCGTGCTGCGCGCGCACTCTTGTGTGTTCCTTTCCGGAGGGGATATGAGGAGGATCGCGGTCGTCGGATTCGCTATCTGGCTCGCTGCGACGATCGCGCTTCGCGTGTTCGGCCAGCTTGTGTTTCGTGGTCCCGAGGTGTGGAGAATTCTGGCCGTGTTGCTCGCCTCCGTTCCGTTGATGATCCTGGTCGCGCGGGCGGTCCTCGGCGCCCTGGCCCCCGCTGAGCGAGCGCTGGGATCGATCGCGCTCGTCGCGCCGGGCATGCTACTCGACACGGTCAGCACCATCTGGTTCACGCGTGTCTTCCCAAACATTCGCCCTGATGCGGCAGCGGTGTTCGGCGGCTGGCTCCTCCTGTGCAATGCCGTGGTGCTGCTCACAGCGGCGCTATGGCGCCCGCGAACCACCAGCAGTCACGAGGCGAGACCCGTAGCTGCCCTAGGGAGTCTTAGTTGACTTTGTCAGATGTTCGCGTACGGCGTTGAGCACTCGCATAGCGAACGCCGCGCCTGGCTCGCCCCCGAGAGCGGGCACCGGCAGGTCGGGCGCGACGCCCGCCACTTCGTCCGTTCCGTCCGCGCGGAGTCGCACGCAGTTGGGCACTCGAAAGCGCATTCCCGAGTGGGGCAACCGCGCGAGCCCGTCGCTGTCCAGGAATCCACAGCCGTCCCCACCCGTCCGCGAGCCCACGACGGTGGCGGCGCGGTTGTTCTGCAACAGAGCGGCGAACATCTCGGCGGATGAATACGTGCGGCGGTCGGTGAGCACGTAGAGCGGTCCGGTCCACGATCCCCAGAATTCCCCGACCCCCGACGGCCAGTAGAGCTCTTTGGCGATGCCGGCGTTGGAAACGGCGTGCGGGTCGAGCAGCGCAAGTGGGCCGCCGCTGGAGCCGGCGTCGATGAGGCGCTTGCAGTCGTTGGTCGACCAGCTTCGCCGCTCACTCCAGACCCAGCTCAGGTCGCACGAGGGTTTCTGAACCTGCTGCCGCCGCGATCGGAACAGGGCGAGCTGCTCGCGCACGACCGGCGATGAAGAATCGGCTTTGGCCGCGGCTTCCAGCGCTTCCACTTCCTCCTGCATGTAGGGGGTCGCGGCCGCGGAGTCCCAGCTGATCAGTAACGTCGAAGATCGCAGCGGATTGGCCGAGAAAAGGCTCGGCGCGATATCGCCCGAATCGTCGCCGCCGGAATTGTTGCCGACGTCGATGATCACGGCGGCTGCGCTGTCGGCGCGAAACCGGCCGAGCAGCGCCGCCATCGTGGCGTACCACTGGTGCTCGACGTATTGGTGGAGAACGCCACGACGCATCCGGCCTGTTGGTCCCCAAAACTCATCGCGCGCCCAGGCCGCCCGACACAGCCCTTGGTCTGCCGTCTCCTCGAACGACGGGATGCGCAAGATTCCGATCGGGTGCGGGTCGCCGCTCGCGCGAATCTCTCCCGCGCGGAAGGGCGTGTCGATGCCATCGGCGAGCAGCCGGAATCCGGGCAGCTGCTCGAAGACGCGCGAGAATTGCGGGAGACCGTCTGGGGCGAATCCCAGTGCGGCGCAGCCCGTCGCTGGATCGGCGCGGTCGTAGGTCGGGTCGGCCGGCCGCGCGACGGAATCCCGCCTCGGAAGCTCCGCCGGCGGTAGCTCGGAAAAGTGCCCGTCGTGAAATGCGGCAACGAAGTTCTGAATGGCCAGGCGGGCTTCTTCATTGCTCGTCGCCGCGGCCAGGGCGGCCGTGGTTCTTCGATCGAGCGCCGGAAGGTCGACGCCCCCCTCAGGTGCGGCGAACCAGGCGAGGTTGGAGTACCGTTGCTCCAACACCCGCTTGAAAAACGCATAATCGTCCCGCCAGGCGCCGCGGTCGAATGGCGCCGCGGGCACCTGCGCGAGCGCGATGGACGCCGCCCCAACGGACAAGCACACCGCTTGGAGGCAGCGCCGGGGCCAGCGCCATCCGCACCCTTCGCGCCCCCTCGAGTGAACGAATCGCATGTCGCGGAGTCTAAAGAAGTATCCGCCGCGGCGCTTTCATCCTGCGAACCACTTTGCACGCATGAAACACATCGACGCGCTCACCCCGCTGAGAGTGACCGACTATCCGGCCCGCGGCGCGATGGCGCCGCACTGGCACGAGGAGCCGTCGCTCATCGTCGTTGCGGCTGGAACCTACCTGGAGCGCATCGCCGGGCGGGAAGCCGAGCAACGGCGCGGATCCATGTTGCTGTATCCGGCAGGCGCGGTCCACTCACAGCGATTCGGTCCGCGTGGCGTTCGCAAGATCGTGTTTTCGCCCGACGCATCGTGTTTGGAGTATCTGCGTGAGCACAACGTCGTGCTCGATCGCCCGCGATCGGTGAAGCTCGAAGGAACGACGTACTTGGCCGAGCGCGTCATCGCCGAATCGCGCCGGACCGATGCCTTCGCGCCCATGGCACTGGAAGGACTCACGATGGAGCTGGTCGCCGCCTTCGCTCGTTGGAATGAGGGCCCTCGGCGCCCCACGGCGCCCGGGTGGATCGGCGCCGTCCGTGACGCGGTGGACGACGCCACAGCCGAGGCTCCGTCGCTCGCGGCGCTCGGCGAGATGGTCGGCAAGCACCCGGTTCACGTCGCGCGCGAGTTTCGCCGTCAGTTCGGAATCTCAATTGGCGAGTTCCGGCGGAGGCGACGACTCGAGCGCGCCGCGGAGCTGCTTCAGAGCCGTATTCCGCTCACGGAAATCGCGTTCACGTGCGGCTTCGCGAGCCAGTCGCATTTCTGCAGGGCGTTCAAGGCGGCCTACGGAGTGACGCCGTCGCAGCGTCGACGCGGCTAGCATGCAGTGCACGTCGGGCATCTCTCTGTGATTCACCCATCGGCCCACGGCGGCGCGGGCAAGACCGTACCAGGCCGGGAAAAATTGTCGACGGAAACTTCTCGGAGGCAGCACGGTTTCACGACCTCGACCGCCTCTTCGAGGAGCGTCACGGCAGCATTGACGAGTATCGTCGCGCTAGCACGGTACCCAGCCTACGCGCGGCGCAATGTCGAGACGTGAGAAATTGACGCCGGGCCCTCGAGTTCAGGGTCGCCTTCCTCGGGTTGCATGACGTACCACCGACGAAGCGTTCATCGGCGGCGCCGACCATTCGGCGATCGATCGCAACGCGAATCGACTTTCTCACCGCGGCACCGATCTACGGCGGGCTCGCCGCAGGAGCGAGTTAGCCCGCCCCGCGCCGCTGGTTGCCGGGTTTCACATCGGGGCCATCGTGCTTACCGATCAGATCATTCGACGGCCGATAGTCACCCGTGTGGGACGAGGCGCTGATTCCTCCGAGCGCTCCGTGACCCAAGTAGCCGGGATGTGTTTCACCGACGGCAGCGAGATCGCTGTCCTCAGGTGACGGCTCGGTGGGGCCTCCCCGGCGGCCATCCCGAACCCGGCGAGTCATGGGGTGCCATCAACGAAGCGCCGCACTACCAGCTGCGCTTCTGGGCGCGCGTTGAGCTACGCACATTCGCGCCGCGGCACGAGATGATGGAGCGCACGCTACGTTCTGCCGACCGAGTTCGAAGACAGGCTTGTGGGGAAGTGTCCCATCGCAACTGAACTTCACGCGGTCGCGCTCAAATCGACGTCAAATCTTTGAGATGCGCGCGCGCCCTTCAGTTCGGGGTAGGTTCTCCGCCGTGCGATCAGCGCAAGAACGAGTCGGCTTCGGTCGGTTCAAAGCTCAGATGTGGGGCCTTGCGGCAATGTCCTGGCGCCACGGTCGCCGTGCGCGGGGCGGGTGGTCATTCAATCGACCGCACGAGCGCGGACTAGGCCCGCTCGATGCCAGCATTATGAGATCGTCACTCAACGCTCAGGGGCGATGCGGAATAGCGAACGCTAGTCGTACCATTCGCCCTTCATGTACACCATCCGTTGCACGCAGCGTCTCCTCGATCGGCTCGGCAAGCCCGCGGTCGAGCCGGTAGAACCAACGACGGTCCTCGGCGACTGGTACGCCAACGTCCTGAGCGTTGGCCGCCTGCGGCTCGTGCTGTGCACGAGCGAGCGCACGCTCCTCACGGTGCTCGTTCCGGCCAAGGACCTCCCCTCGCTGCCCGCGCGGCTTACCGCCGCCGCGGGTCGGATGCTCGCCCGCCTCGACGTTCCTTCTCGTGAAATCGCGCGTGAAGAGCGCGAGATGAGTTGGCATCAACTGGGGCGCACCGCCAGCCGCCAAATCCTCGGATCGATGAACGACTTCGCGTTTCTGGCCGAGACGTACATTCGCGACGACGGTCCCGAGGCCGACCTCGATGACATCGCGAGCGCCTTGAACCGTGCGCCCTGTCGGCCCATTCAGTACGATTCGCCAGAACGGGCCACCCAGGCGATCTTTCGCCGTGACAACATCCTATAGAGGAGTTCTCCATCGTGCCCCGTTCCCGCACCCGCCGTCCCCGCGCCGTCTCGGAATCCGTGATTCCGAAGACAGTTTTCGCCAAGGAAATCGCAACGATTCTCGACGACGAGCAACTTACTCAGACTGAGGCGGCGTACATCATGCGCGACGCGCCGTCGCAGATCTCGCTCGTCGTGACGGGAAAGCTGCGCGGCTTCGCCGTCGATCGACTCGTTCGCATGCTGCTCCGTTTGGGCCGTGACGTCGACATCACCACGCGCCCGGCGCGCGGCCGGACGGGCAAGGTGACAGTCAGCCGGCGATAGCGGTCAGGTGCGCACGATACGGACGGCAGCCTGTCTCTTGATCGCCGCGGCGGCGTTGTCGGCGCGCCCCGTCATCGCCCAGTCGATTCGAGTCACCACGGCGGACCTGAACCTTCGCCCGCAGCCGACCACGGCTTCGCACGCTATCTCCGTCATCCCTGAGGGCGACACAGTGCGTGTCATCCCCGGGCCGGACTCGATCCGTTCAGGCTATTACCACGTGGTGCGGGCGAACGGCGATTCGGGCTGGGCGTACGGTCACTACCTGCACTCTCCGACCACGGCCGTTGCGGAGAACGTCACGACGACGACCGTTCCGTCGAGCGCAATCTCGCCGAGTTGGGATAAGAAAGATCCCAACCACGTACCGATGCCGAAGGAGGACACGGCGTCGAAGGTCTGCGCATGGAGCGGGCAGCCGGGGAACACGGAAACGATCGTCGCCGGCCTCAAGAACCGAACCGACACGGCCGCGGTGTATCACGCCGTGACCTGGGATGCGCTGGCGCATCTTCCTTGGCCGAGGGCGCGACGACGCATCGGCAACCCTCGGCGGACGGGACACCGGGATGGACGCAGGCGCAGCTCGATTCCATCGCGCCGTATGAGCGCGAGGCCCTCGTCGTCACGGGGTTCGTCGCCAAGATTCGAAAACAGTCCTCGAACCAGGAGGCCACGAACTGCAAGTGGAACGGCGAGCTGAATACCGATTGGCACATCGAGTTCGTAGGAAACTTCTCCAATGGCCAGGTCGAGAGCGAGAAGGAGGCGGTCGTCGTCGAAACAACGCCGAGGTTCAAACGCGTGCACCCGAAATGGGCCAATCTCGAGCAGTTCGCCAATCCGGCCCATTCGACGGACTCGGTACGGGTGAGCGGATGGCTGATGCTCGATCCGGAGCACAAGGCGCACCTGGGACTGTATCGTCAGACGTTGTGGGAGATTCACCCGATCACGAGACTCGAGGTTTTCCAGAACGGGAAGTGGGTCGATCTCGACAGCCTGCCCTAGGGCGGCGGGAGCCGACATGGAATCGGCGATCGGGCTCGATGCCGCACCGGGCGCGCGGTTTCCGCGGGATCGCCTGGCTCGGTTCCGACGAAAGATTAGAGCGATCTAATGTTTGGGCCCATATGAATCCGCCCCCGCCCCACCCTGGCTCCCTCCCCCGTCCCTCGCCAAGATTTGCTCCCCTTCGCGGCGACGTGCTGACCGTCGGCTGACGCTCGCGCCGAGATTGGGGGGCGCGGGCACGGAATGCGGCCCGCGGCCAGACAGACGGAACGACTTTCCATGCCTACCGGGGGGAGGGCGCGGATGATCATCCTGAAGACGCTTGGCGCCGTTTCGATCGAGATCGAGGACGTCGTGTCGGCCTACCGCCGCCAACTCGCCAAGCCGACCCAGTCCTGTACGACGCCTCGCGCATGGCGGCGCTTCGCGCTCTTGCTCTATCTCGCTGCGGAGCATGGACGCTCGGCGTCGCGAGATCAGCTGACGACCCTGATCTTTCCCGACAAGGCCCCGCCCGCGGATGCGCACTCGCTTCGCGAGCTGATCTACCAACTGCGACGCGCCGGCGTGCCGATCGTGAGCACTGGGCGCCAATACATAATCGAGTCGCGGTTCGTGCGCGCCGACTACGACGAAGCGCTTTCCGCGCCCACGCTCGACGACGAAACGCTGAACGCCATGCTGGGTGGATTCCTTCCCACCGTCACGGCGCCGTGGAGCGAGGCGTACACGGAGTGGCTCGACGCGTGGCGTGCCGCCCGGATCGGCGAGCTCACTCGCCGCACGGTCGTGCAGATCGAGCAGGCTACCCATGCCGGTAGCTGGGAGGCCGTCGAGCGAGCCGCACGGGCGTGCCTCGGGGTCGATCCGTGGAACGAGACGGCGACGTTCTCGTTGGCCGAGGGTCTCGCCGTGGGTGGATCGAAGGCCGCCGCATTCCAGCTTCTCGACCGGTACATCGCCGAGGTGGCGCCGCAGTCCGCGGACCTCGCCGGGCGCGCCACGCGCCGCCGGCGCCGCATGAGCGACGGGCCGTCGACTACGGTTCTTCGAGGCACAGGCTCCGGCGCCATCGACGACAACGGGGCGGCTTCGCCGCGTCTTATAGGTCGGGCCGGTGAACTGGGTACGCTCATCGCCACATTCGATCGCGCCGAAGCCGGCGAGTCCCAATGCTTCGTCGTCGCCGGCGAGGCGGGCATCGGCAAGACTCGGCTCGTCGCCGACTTTTCGGCGGCCGCGCAGCTGCGTCAGGCGCACGTCGAACGCGTGACCATCCAGCCGCACGATGGCGACCGCCCGATGGGCGCCTTCGTCGACCTCGTTCCCGGGCTGCTCGAGGCCAACGGCGCGCTCGGCTGCTCCGAGGCGTCGATGGCGGCGCTCAGGAATCTCATCGGCCAGCGAGGCGCGGACGACGCGTCGCCCCAGACCGCCGGATCCGACGAGCACGAGCAGCGATGGTCGGCCGTGTCACGCGCTGTGGTGGACCTCTGCGACGCGATCGCGTCCGAGCAAACGCTGGTGCTGGTGATCGAAGACGCCCACTGGCTGGACGCGCTGTCGGCGAACACGATCGGACGCATCGTCGGCACCAAGCGCAAGGCGCGCATTCTGGTCGTCGCCACGACGCGCGATCCGCGGCCGCTGGTGCGCGAGATCCGATTGACCGAGCGATGCCAGACCATCTCGCTGGGACAGTTGACGCCCGTCGCGGCGGCCGAGTTGCTCGACATCGTGCTTCCCATACAGGACCGCCGCGTGCGCGAGGACTGGATCGGCGAATCCCTTCAGTCGCTCAAAGACCGCATCGCCTCGATCTCGGCGGGCAATCCGCTGTTCTTGATCTCGCTCGCCGCCCACTCGCGCGCCCATCGCGGGCCGTTCGAGGTGCCGGGCACGATCGTCGAGACCTTCGCCCAGCGCATCGACGCCCTCTCGCACCGAGCGATGACCCTTCTCGCGACGTGCGCCCAGTTGGGGAAGCACAGCACGATCAAGCGTCTCGTGCTTGCCATGGAGATGAAGAAGCACGCGCTGGTGGAGGCGCTGCTGGAGCTCACCGACAGCGGCCTGGTCCTCCGCGACGCGCAGGCCGCGAACCTCACGCATCCGCTGGTGTCGGAAGCGCTTCGCACGCGCCTCCACGAACTCGCCCGCCGCGCGGTTGCCGACGCGGTCGCGGGCACGCTGGAGAAGGAAGCCGAAGGCGGCCAGTCGCCGGCTCTGTGGTGGGACGTAGCCGAGAGCTGGCGTGTGGCGGACAATCCGGAGAAGGCGATCCATGCGCTCAAGCGGTGCGCACAGCATGCCCTCGAGATTGGTCGGCCGGGGGAGGCGGCGAGAATTCTCTACGAGGCGGCGGCGCTTCCACAGCCGGTAGAATATTTGCTCGAGATGAGCGAAATACTGATTCGCGCCGCCGACGAAGCCGCCGAATATCCGTTGGTGTTGCGAGGATTCCAATTGCGCCGCCAAGCTCACCCGGCTCCACGACACGACGAAATCGAGGAGCTCGAGTGGAGGGCTCTACTCGCCCTCGACCATTCGGAGCGACCGTTCGCCCAGAGGCTCCACCAGTGCTTGTTGGCTCAAGAAGCAAGCCCGCGGCATCGGACTGCTGCAGCGATAATGCTTCTCAAATGCGCTGACATGTTCGGACGACGGGACCTCGGTCTGTTCGCTACCAAACACGTGTCCGCAAATGACCTCGCTATGGTTGATCCATTGGTCGCTCTTGAGTTTGAGCTCCTCAAGGCATCCGTGCGAGGGCGCCGCGCCGCCGCTGCAGCCGTTGGACGTAAGATCCTAGAGAAGTCCGCGAGATCGCTCGAGCCGGCCCCACTTCACCTTCAGCGCAATGCCGCGACGGCGATCCGGCTAGCGGGCGACGCGACGGGCGCTATCGAAGCCTTCGAGGAGCTCTATCGGAAAGCGGATCGGGGGCGTTCGCCGAAAGCACAGCTCTACTCGTGCCTGCAGCTCTCCTCGACCTATCGAGATCTAGGCGTGGATACGGACGCGGACGTGTGGCTGAGCCGTGCCATGAGCATCGCCGCGGACTCCGACCATTTGACAACTGACTTTGAATTGGTAGCCGCACGAATCGAGACGGCCATCGGCCACGGTCATTTTGAGAGGGCAGAGATCGCGATGCGGGAGGGAGACGCCGCGGCGACGTTCTCTGGCGCCATATGCCGGCGCTTCCGCCGCGCCGCTGAGCTGGCGATTCAAGTGGCGGCGGGCCACCGTGGTCAGTCCACGCGTGAACTCGTTCGCGCGATCGCGGACGACGACTTGAGAAGCATGACGGGCATCCGCGAATTTGAAATCGCGGTCCTGGTTGACGCGCTTGGGCGTCTCGGTCTCGCGGACGACGCTAAGGCAACACTGGCGGCTTACCTTGCAGCGCGAGATGAACTGCGGCCTCTATCCGCACTCCTTACACGATCCGCGCATGTAGCGGGCTGCGAAGCCCTCACCGAACGGTTCAACCGTTCTTCAGCAGCCAGGTGGCGACAGAGCAAGAAGAGAAAGCGCGCCCCGGAAGAGGCAATCGAGTTGCAGGCCTAGGAATGAGCGCGGGACTCCTCGAATTGCGGTTAGGGCGCTACGCGCCCAACCGCAATCTGTTCCGCCGCGGGGCGGTTGCACGAGCCGAGCGCGTCGTTAGGACGGCAAGCGACGCAATCGAAGCATCGCTAGCAACCGGCGCGAAAAGGGTGGACCATAGCGGGCTCGCAAGCAGGCGATCAGTTATCTCGGGATCGAATTGCGTTGCCCGACAGCGGACAATTTCATTTTTGACCTGAGTCTCGCTAAGCGGCCCTCGGTATGGCCGCTCTGTGGTCATCGCATCGATAGTGTCAGCGAAGCGTATGATTCTGGCTGCGAGAGGAATGTTGTCCTCGGCCAGCCCCGTCGGGTAACCGGTGCCATCCCAATTCTCGTGGTGATGGCGCACGGCGGGGACCAAGGCGCGCAGTTTGGTCATCGTCGCGATAAGGTTCGCGCCGTCGTCAGGATGGTCGCGAATAATCGCCCATTCTTCGGGCGTCAACTTATCCTGCTTTGAGAGAACTGACGCATACTTCTCATAGATTTTTCCAACGTCATGAAGCAATGCCGCACGCCCAATCTCTTCAACTTGTCGGTCAGATAGCCCAATCGCACGGCCGATTGTCGTTGAAAACTGCTGCACCCGACGCGAGTGTCCAGATGTATAGGGATCGCGTGCTTCAAGCGACTTGACCATCAGTTCAAGCAACTCCTCGTTGGTTCGCTCAAGGTCCAGATTCGCCTGCTGCACCTGGCGCAGCCCGAGGATCGGCACCCAGCACGTCGCTGCCGCGATAGCGCCGAATACGGCGTAGACCCATCCGAAGACAAAGACGAGCGGCACAACAAGGAAGTCGAGTCCGATCGTGGCTCGATGGTTCTCTTGAAGGACGGCCTTGACGCGCCGACCGTTGCTCGTCGCGATGGCGACCGCAACGATGAGGTTGTTTGCAACAAGGGCCAGGGCGAACGCGGTGAGCGCTGGCAATCCGGCGACCCGAGTCACGTGCGTCAGGCTGTGTGAATCGGTGATGCTACCTAGTGCAATTCCACCGAGTGCCAGGTAGACCGCGACGGCAACCAATTCCATTATCGCGTGCGACGAGATGTTCAGCAGCGCTTTAATCGGTGCTCGTCGCTGCCACAGCTCGACAACGGCCTTCACCAGCACAACGCAAGCAACGCTTGGCCAAGCGGGTACTACGACAGCAGCCGCAAAATACGGAATGAACCCGATGGACCCGCTTGCAGACGCGGGTAGCAGAAAGGTGAGCAGTTCGGCTGTAACGGCCAGCGCGCATAGAGCGAGAGCGTCGGAAACCATCGCCTCCGGAACCGATGGCGCATGCAAGTATAGGGCGGCCGTCCCGAGGACTGCCGCTGCTACAACGCAGCTCACGAACGCTAGGGTTGCTCGACGCATAGGAAAACTTCGACCCCCTTCTCTCACCTAAACCCAGGTCACATTCCCTGCAAACAAGCAAAGCAGGAATGCCAGCATACGCGTCACCCCCTTGGTACGTCAGTCACGGGTTGTTTCCCGTGCTCCAAAGTGAGCTTCGCTCAAATACCCTGGACGGAATTGTCCTCCGCTCGTCTTCGCTTTCAGCGAGGGAGGGGGTCGTTTTCTAGTTTTTTAAATAGTGAATTATGAGGATGGTGGACGTTCGCCGCGCTGTGTAACTCGCTCCGCGAACCCGCGCCCAGGACACGCTCTCGCGCCCCGCGCCGGGCTCGATCAGTCTGTCACTCTTCCTCAAGTATCGGCGAAGCGGTATACCACGCTGTCGACCATGATACGATTCGTTACAGAAACCGCGAGTATTCTACAATTTTGTAAACGACCCGCCGAACCTGCTCGCCCTCAATCCGGTCCACCGGTCCACCGGTCCACCGGTCCACCGGTCCACCGGTCCACCGGTCCACCGGTCCACCGGTCTACCGATCCAGCCACCGGTTCGTCGCGTCCAGGATCGCCAGCACGCTCGCCGTCTCGGGACTCTCGCGCACTTCCGCGCTCCCCGTCATCAGCGCCGTCTCGCGGCCGTGCTTCGTCGACACACCGACGAACACGAAATTGCGGTCGAATGCCTCGAGGAAACGGCAGCCCTCCAACCCCAGCACGCGCTCGTCGCCCTCGGCAAGCTTGATCGCCATGAGCGAGGCGCGCGCGGCGAGCTCGATCCGAAGTCGTTCGTTCTCAATGCCTTCGGCCTCGCCCACGTACGACTCATCGCCTTTTCGCAGGGTCACGCGACACATCACGCCGCGTGTCCGGGATCTCCTGACTTCAACATCCTCGAAATAGATCCGCCGCTTGTTCAACACAGCGATCGCTTCCACGCTCGCCGGCGTAAACTGTCGCGGTGCACTGGACAAAATGGCCGATGCCGGCGCCGAGGGCTTCAGCGGCAATGCCGGCGCGCTCCCGCTGCCGTTGCCATTGCCATTGGCGATGCCGTTGCCGTTCCCGTTGCGAGAACCCTTCTGGCTCTCGTCCGACGTCGCCACCGAAATCTTCTTGTGCGACACGTGCATGCCGAGATGCGCGATCAACGCGCTCTCCACGTTTCGAACCGTCTGCTTCGGCGTGACTTCGGTCGTCGTCAGGATGTGAATTTCGTCCACCGCTCCGTTGGGGCTGGCGACGATGCGCGCGGATATCACCCCGGGCAGCGTGGCCAAAAGCTCCTCGGCGCGCTGAATGGGTAGCACACTACCGGCGATCAGTGACGACTCGGCCGTTGGCGCAGAATTGGTGTTGGGCAGCGGCAACGCAGTACTCCGGCGTCGAAAAGGCGGGGACTTCCTCGGTAAAGACGACGCGTTCTACGCCGCGTCACGTCCCCCCGGGTAAGTATTGCCCGCATGGGACCTTAAAGGGGGCGTGAACATACCCCTCCTTGACCGATTTTTCAAGCACAACGTGCGCGTCTTAGCACGAATGTGAACAACTCGTTCGCGTACGTGAATAACTCGTCGCGAACGTGCATAAGTTCCGCACGCACCGCTGAATTTGGATGCTATTGCCCGCTACTCGAAGTTCTCTTCGGGCATCCGGTATTCTTTGATCTTGCGATACAGGGTTCGCTCGCCGATTCCCAGCATGTCGGCGGCGCGCCGGCGATTGCCGCGCGATTCGCGCAGCGCGAGCTCGATGGCCGCACGTTCGATCTCGGCCATCGTCATGCCCGGCGTGATGCTGATGATGTTCGGCGGCGGCGGCTGATCGCGCGGCTCGATGCCCGGCACGCTCGGAACGGTTGATACACTTGGCACACTCGGCACGCTCCCACCGGGCTGCACTTCGCCGATCCATCCGTCGTTCGGCCGGTGGTCGATGCGACGGCGCAGCTCTTCGACTTGCAGCTTGAGCTCGAGCAAGCTGCGCACGATGAACTCCAGCTCTCGTCCGCCCGCGGCGGCGGCATCCTGCGCGCGCAGCAATGGGCCGACGTGCACCGGCAACAGTCGTCCGCCGCCACCCTCCCGGATGTGCCGAGGCAGATCGTTCGGCTCGATCTCGTGATCGGGCGCGAGCACGACCATGCTCTCGATGAGATTGCGCAGCTCGCGCACGTTCCCCGGCCACGGATACTCGGCCAACCGCTGCATCGCGTCGGCCGAGATGCCGTGAAACTTGCGGTCGTGCTGGGCCGAGTAGTCGGTGATGAAGCGGCGCACGAGCATGGGGATGTCTTCGGGACGTTCGCGCAGCGGCGGGAGATAGATGCGGAGAACGTTGAGTCGATAAAACAGATCGGCGCGAAAGCGCCCGTCGTCCACCAGCTCGCGAATCGGCTGGTTGGTGGCGGCGATCACGCGCACGTTCACCGAGATGGGCGACACGCCGCCGACGCGCATGAACTCGCGCTCCTCGAGCACGCGCAGGAGCTTGACCTGCGTGGCCGGCGGAATTTCGCCGATCTCGTCGAGAAAGAGCGTTCCCGTATCAGCAAGCTCGAATCTGCCGAGCCGGCGCTCGGCGGCGCCGGTAAAGGCGCCCTTCTCGTGGCCGAACAACTCGCTCTCGAGGAGGCTCTCCGGCAGCGCGCCCACGTTCTCGGCGATGAACGGCTTGCTGCGGCGGTTCGACAGCATGTGGATGGCGCGGGCGACGAGCTCCTTCCCCGTTCCGCTCTCGCCTTCGATGAGCACCGTGCTCGACACGGGCGCCATCTGCTCGACCTGCACCATCACCTCGCGCATCCCGTCGCTCTCGCCGATGAGCCCCGTGATGCGCTGAAGCCGGCGGCGCTCGAGGATGCGCTTGAGCCCCGCGACGACTTCGTCGACGTCGATCGGCTTCGTGAATACCTCTATGTACCCGATGGCCCGGAGACGCACGATGAGATCGGGATCGCTCGACTCGGCCAACCCGACCGACGGCGCGCCGTCCCATAGCTGCTCCTTCACTAGCGACACGGTGAGCGGATCGGTGAGGTCGCCGGTGAATACGAGGACGTCGGGCTTTGCGCGTCTGATGGACGAGCGGATGTCGTCGAGCGGCGAGACGAGCGCTGTTTCCACGCCATCGCGCTCGAGCACGGCGTTGATGCGGACCGCCGGCTCGACGTCCTGCAACGTGAGAAGAGCTCTCATCGGCCGGGTGCGGGTGTATGATCGGTCGCGTCACCGCGCAGGATGGCAACCGCGTGGGCGACGATCGGATCGAGCGCGGCGAGTCCGTCGCGCACGCCGCTGGTCGAGCCGGGCAGATTCACAATGAGAGTTTTGTGACGGACGCCGGCCACGCCGCGGGCGAGGGCGGCGCGCGGCATGTCGGTCAGCGACAGCACCCGGATTCGCTCGGCGATCCCGGGCGCTTCGCGATCGAGCACGGCGCGGGTGGCTTCGGGGGTTATGTCGGTGGGGCTGAGACCGGTGCCGCCGGTGGTAAGGATCAGGTCGGCTTGGTCCTCGTCGGCCCAGGTTGTGAGGGCGTCGACGATCTGGAGGGAGTCGTCGGGGACGACGGCCCGCACCGCGAGCTGATAGGCGTGGGCCGAGGCCCACGCTTCTATAGTATCGCCGGACGTGTCGGCACGGTCGCCGAGCGCGGCGGAGGAGGAGATTGTCAGGATGGCAACCCGCATCTGCCTAATTTGCGGGCTCTGGGAACGGCGTGAAAGACCAAAGGCGCGAAACTGCCGGTAGCCGAGAGCGGGTAGCCGAGAGCGGGTTCCGAGAGCTGGCAGCCGACAGCTGGTTATCAGTACTTCTAGGACCATAGTCCCGTCGACCAACCACTGTGTGTCTGTCTACGATGTTCGCGTGTGGCCGACGTTGGGGATTCCGATGCGGATGGTCCTCGCACTTGTGCTCGAGGTCGCGACCGTGGGTTCGGCCGCGGCCCAGCAACAGCCCTCGTTACAACCGCTGGGCTACTCCAGCACCTGGATCGAGCCCACTGCACCCCAGCACATAGTCGGACCGATCTATTATGTCGGGACCCGTGGGCTCGCCGCATATCTCATCACGACGCCGGCCGGCCACATCCTGATCGACGGCGCGCTGCCGCAGTCGGCGGCGGACGTGGCCGCATCGATTCGACAAGCGGGATTCAAACCCGAAGACATCCGCTGGCTGCTCATCACCCACGCGCGCATCGACGACGCGGGGACGCTGTCGTACTTCAAGGAACTGTCGCACGCGCACGTGGCGGTGATGGCGGGCGATACAGGTCTCGTCGCGTCGGGCGGGAAGACGGATCTCATCTACGGCACGCAGAGCTCGTTCTACTTCCCGCCCGTCACCGTCGATCGCGTGCTGCGCGATCGCGACACTGTCTCGCTCGGCAACGTGCGCCTCACGGCTCGGCTCACCGCCGGCTACACGCGCGGCGCGACGACGTGGACCATGACGGTGGGCGACAGCGGACAGACGTACAACGTCGTGTTCCCTTGCTGCACGCAGGTCGACGCGGCGTCTCGCCTCATGGACCAGCCGACGTATCCAGAGATCACCGACGACTATCTGCACACGTTCGCGCTGCTCGACTCGCTCCAGCCGGACATCTGGCTCACGTCCCGAGCAGCCGCGTTCGACTTCGATCGCAAACGCCGAGTCGCCACGACCGAGGGTGTGGACGCGTGGATCGACCCCAACGGCTATGATCGATGGCTCGCCGGCGAAAAGGGTAAGTACGCCGCGCGCGTGCAGAAGGAGTTGCGAGCCGAAGCCGGCGGAACGCTCGCCGCGCCGGATCCCTTCTACGACCCGCCCGACTCGGTGCCGCCGCGGCCGGGCATGCTCATTCGCAGCGAAGTATTGGCGAATCGTGATATCCCGCCGGGCACGCGGGTGTATCGGATTCTCTACACGACGACGCTCAACGACACGATGCCGGCCGTGGCCAGCGCGACGGTCATGGCCCCGCTCAACGCGTCATCCACACCTCGCCCGGTGATCTCGTGGGCGCACGGTTCAGTCGGCATCGCCCCCAAGTGCGCGCCGTCGCTCAGAAAGAATCCGATCGACGACGTGCCCGGGCTCGACGAGGTCATCGCCCACGGTTGGGTGCTCGTCGCGCCGGACTACACGGGACTCGGCACTGTCGAACCGAATCCGTATCTCATCGGCGAAGGCGAGGCACGCTCGGCGCTCGATGCGGTGCGCGCGGCGCGCCAGATGAGAGGTCTCACTCTCGACCCGCGAACGGTCGTGTGGGGACACTCGCAGGGCGGACACGCCGCGCTGTGGGAAGGCATCATCGCGCCGCACTATGCGTCGAACGCGAACGTCATCGGCGTCATCGCCGACTCGCCGCCGACCGACATGGGCGCGCTACTCACGATCCACCGCGGCGACCCGATCGAGGCGAGCGTCGGCAGCTTCGTCGCCACCGCATACTCGCGGTTCTATCCAGACGTCGTGTTCAACCAGATCGTTCGCGCGACCGGCCGCGAGATCGCCCACAAGATGGCCGCGCTCTGCTTCGACGACGACGGCATGCGCGCCGCGCAGCCGCTGCTCGAAGAGCTCGGCAGTACTCCGCTACTGGCGAACCCGGACAGCGACGGCCTCGGCAACCGCCTGCGCCAAAACGATCCGCGCGGACTCATCACGGTGCCGCTGTTGATCGTGCAGGGACTGTCGGATCAGATGGTGAGTCCGGAGATCACGAGCCGATACGTCGAAGAGCGATGCCTGGCCGGGCAGAACCTCGAGTATCTGACGTTCGTCGGGCTCGATCACTTGACGATCGACGGAGCCGGAACGGCGGTAGGGCCGACGCTCGTGCGATGGACGCAGGATCGGTTGGAGGGCAAGATGCAGAAGCCGGGGTGCGATCGGAAGACGATCGGGCGATAGCGCCACTGCGGTTACAGGTGACTTCCTTCTTTATAGAAGGGCATCTTGACCACTGTTGCCGGAACTCGCTTGCCGCGTATCTCGACCTCGAATCCAGTTCCCTCTTTGGCGAGCGCGGTAGGGAGATAGCACGTTCCGATCGGAATCCCGAGCGTGGGGCTCATGGTGCCGCTGCACACGTTGCCGCTCGCGGCGCCCTCGGCGAACACGGCGTATCCGTGCCGCGCGATGTTGCGGTCGCCGAGTGTGAATCCCATCAGCTTCTTTGAAAGCCCCTCGGCCTTTTGCCGATTGAGCACGTCGCTGCCGACGAACTCGCCTTTCTTGAGCTTCACCAGCCAGCCGAGATTTGCCTCGAGCGGTGTGACCGTGTCGTCGATGTCGTTGCCGTAGAGCGCCATTCCCATCTCGAGGCGCAGCGTATCGCGCGCGCCGAGTCCGGCGGGGGTTATGTCGCCGGCGGCCATGAGGGCGTCCCAGAGACGCGTCGAGTATTGCACGTCGTGGTACAGCTCGAATCCGTCTTCGCCGGTGTAGCCGGTGCGCGAGACGATCATCGGCATGCCGGAGACTTTGCCTTCGGCGAAGTGGTAGTAGCCGATCGCCGAGAGATCGACGTCGGTGAGCGGCTGGAGAATTGACGCGGCGGCGGGGCCTTGAAGGGCGAGCAATCCCATCTGGTCGCTGACGTCTTCCAACTGAACGCCGAATCGCGCGGCGTGACGGGAGATGTGCGCGAAGTCCTTGGCGACGTTGGACGCGTTCACGACCATCATCACGCGGTCGGCGAAACGGTAGACGAGGCAGTCGTCTTCGATCGTGCCGCGGTCGTTGAGGATGGTGGAGTAGTGCACCTGGCCGATCGTGAGCGCGGCGACGTCGTTCGTCGTTACATAGTTGACGAAATCGACTGCCGAGGAACCGGGTCCTCGGATAATGAATTCACCCATGTGCGAGACGTCGAATAGTCCGCAGCGTTCGCGGACGGCCTTGTGTTCGACGGTGATGCCGGCGGGATACTGCACCGGCATCTCGTAGCCCGCGAAGGGGACGATCTTCGCGCCCAGGGCGACGTGTTTTTCGTAGAAGGGCGTGCGCTTGAGCACGCCGGGCTCGGCGTCGTGCGAGGCCGTGGGTGAAGGGGCTGATGTCGTCATGAGGGGAATATGGGGCGGGCGTGTCCCCGGGTGAAGGTTGTGGCGGACCGGCGCGGAACAGTCGCAAGACGGCCCGCCGACAACTGTAAGAATCGTGTCCGGGAACCGGCGATCGGAAAACTTTTTCGGCTCGTCCCCCGTCTAAGCCTCAATGCGACGACTCCTCCTCATTTCGCCGCTCTTTTTTGCGGCCTCGATCGCCTCGGCCCAGGCGACGATCTCCGCCCAAGCCCCCGCCGAAACGCTCGCCTACGGGCACAAGGTGCCGGTCCCCATGGCGGTCGCCGTGAAGCGGAACGGGCCGGTGGTCCTCGACGGCAAGCTGGACGAAACGGCGTGGCAGGCGGCGACGCCGATCACCGAGTTCCGCCAGATCGACCCGAACGAAGGCGAGAAAGCGTCGCAGCGCACGGAAGTGCGCTTTCTGTTCGACGACGATGCGCTCTACGTCGGCGCCAAGATGTACGACACCGAGGGCGGCAAAGGCGTCATGACGCGCCTCGTGCGGCGCGACGCGACATTCGACTCGGACTACCTCGAGCTGGTGATCGACAGCTATCACGATCATTTGAGCCGAGCATTCTTTGATTTGAATCCGTCGGGGTCGAAGGGCGACAATATCGGGATCGGGACGTCGTGCTGTGACGCGTCGTGGGATCCTATATGGGAAGGCGTGACCCACATCGACGAAGACGGCTGGACGGCGGAGATTCGCATTCCGTACAGCCAACTGCGCTTTCCACGGGCCGAGCTGCAGACGTGGGGGTTGCAGGTGCGGCGCTTCATCAAGCGCAACAACGAGCAGGATCAGTGGTCGTGGTGGGGCAAGACCGACGCCGGCGGTCCGCCGCGGTTCGGGCATCTCACCGGCATGCAGATCCCCGCATCCACTGGACACCTCGAGCTGCTGCCCTACGTCGTGACCAAGTCGTCGGCCGTCGCGACGGCGTCGGGCGATCCGTTCGACACGCACGGCCGTCCGACGCTGCGGGCGGGGCTCGACCTCAAGGATCGTTTGACGTCGAACCTCACACTCGACGCGACCTTCAATCCGGATTTCGGGCAGGTCGAGGTCGATCCGGCGGTGCTCAACCTGTCGGCGTTCGAGACGTTCTACCAGGAGAAGCGCCCGTTCTTCGTCGAGGGCTCGCAGGTGTTCGACTTCGGCAGCGCGGGTTGCAATTTCTGTAGCAACGCCGAGTTCATGAGCGCGTTCTATTCACGCCGCGTGGGACGCGCGCCGACGGGCGCGTCGCTGGCCACCGACCCAAACCTCTACGCCGACGTTCCTGACGCCACCACCATACTCGGCGCGGGCAAGATCACCGGACGAACGTCGAGCGGATACACGATCGGTCTGCTCGATGCGCTCACGGGTCAGGCGAACGCACGGATCGAGACGTTGACGGGCGCGCGAGGCAAGCAGGAAGTCGAGCCGCTGGCGAACTACTTCGTGGCCCGCGTCAAGCACGACTACGACGACGGGAATCTCGTCGTCGGCGCTGTGGCGAGCGGCATTCAGCGCAACATCGACACGACCTTCGCGCCGCTTCTCGCGCGCCACGCCGAGATGTACGGCAACGACATTTATTACACGTGGAAGCAGCAGATGTACGCGTTCCAGGCGTCGGCCGCGGTGACGAACGTGTCGGGGACGCCGCAGGAGATTCTGCTGCGCGAGGAGTCGAGCGCGCGGTATCTGCAACGGCCGGATCGCGGCGCGGGGTCCGGCGGGTTCCTGTCCAATCGACTCGATTCGAGCGCCACGTCGATGGGCGGAGCCGGCGCCTATGCGCGCGTGTCGAAGCAGACCGGCGATTGGTTCGGCGAGCTTCAGACCAACATCCGCACGCCCGGCTACGAGACCAACGACTACGCGTTCCAGCAGCGCGCCGACTACATCTGGTTCAACGGCAATATCGGCCACATGTGGACGAAGCCGACGAACTGGTATCGTCAGATCGTCACGATCGCCGGCGGGCAGGACCAACACAACTTCGAGGGCGATCGTACGCAGCAGCAACTGCACGCGTACTGGTCGGAGACGACGCCACAGTTCTGGAACGTGACGGTCTTCGGGATCCACCGACCGGCGGTGTTGGACGACAAGGCATTGCGAGGCGGACCGGATGTGCTCGACCCGCGCGCCGAGTACGCCGAGCTCGACGTCTCGAGCGACTCGCGCACGAAGCTGATCGGTAACGCGAGCATCAGCCGCTACTCCGACGCGGGCGGGACCCTGACGCCAGCAATGTCGCTGAGCGCGACGTACAGGCCCGCGTCGAACATCAGCATGTCGCTCGGCCCCTCATGGAATCCCGCACGCACGCCGACGCAATACGTGCAGGCGATCGCTGACACGACGGCGAAAGCGTTTTATGGAACGAGATACGTTGTCTCGTCTCTGCGGCAGCGGACGCTCGCTCTCGACACACGATTGAACGTGACGTTCTCGCCGACGATGACACTCGAGCTGTACATGCAACCGTTCTTCGCGGCCGGACATTACTACGACTTCAAGGAGTACGTCGGGCCGCGCACCGACATCACCGCGACCTACGGCCGAGACCGAGGCACGATCGCGGCGACGCGAGATGCGACCGGAACGATCTCGACCTATACCATAGATCCGGACGGCACCGGGCCGGCCGCGCCGTTCACGATCGGCAATCCCGATTTCACCGAACAGTCGCTGCGCGGCAACGCTGTGTTCCGGTGGGAATATCGGCCGGGCTCCGTGCTGTACGTGGCGTGGACGCAGTCGCGGCTCAACGACACGGCGTTCGGCGATCTGGAGTTCGAGCGCGACCGGAGCGCGCTGCTCGCCACTCGGCCTGACAACATCCTGCTCGTCAAAGCCAGTTGGTGGTTGCCGAGGTAAATCGCCGGCTCTCGGGACTCGGCGAATCTACGCGTCAACGCAGAAAACGAATTGCCGCGACCAAGTCTCCCGAATCGAACGGCTTGCAGAGAAACGCGTTGCAGCCGGCGTCGATGGCGGCCGTTCGGGTGCCCGGCGTCGCGTCGGCGCTGATCGCGATCACCGGCACGCGACTACCGGCGGCACGGATCGAGCGCGTGGCGTCCAGGCCGTTCATTGACGGCATGAGCAGGTCCATCACGACGACATCGAACTTGGATTGCTCCGCCAGCGCGATGGCCTCGCGCCCATTGGCCGCATATTGGAGGTGAGCGCCCTCGAGTCCCAGCGCGCGACCGATCGCCACCCGCAAATCGGCGTGGTCCTCGGCAAGAAGAACCTGGAGACCGACGAGGGTTGGCGCCGCGGCCGGCACGCGATCCGAGTCGCGGGAAGACGCGCGATTCTCCTCCGCGACTCGCGCGACAGGCGCGCCGATCGTGATCCTGAACGTCGTGCCGCGGCCAACTTCGCTCGCGACCAGCTCGAGGGAACCGCCCAATTGCTCGGCAAGCCGGCGAGAGAGGGCGAGGCCGAGTCCCGTTCCGCCGTGCACCCGCGCCACCGCGTCCGCCTGACCGAACGGCTCGAACAGGCTCGCTATCTGATCGGGCGGGATACCGATGCCTGTATCCGCCACGTCGATCCTCAGACGCTCGCCGTCGGCCGCATGATGAATCCCCAGCGAGATTCGAATTTCACCGGACGACGTAAACTTCACGGCGTTGGCGATCACGTTCACAAGAATCTGACGCAGTCGCAACCGGTCCGTCGAAATCATCGTCGACGACCCCATCTCGAACTCGATCCGGACGGCGACTCCTTTCGCGCGAGCGTCCTGCTCGAGGCTTCGGACGACTTCCTGCACGAGCTCCAGCGGCGAGACGGGCTCGCGCGTGAGCACGATCCGGTCCGCCTCGATGCGCGAGAGATCGAGCACGTTGGCGACGAGTGAGAGCAGCGCCTGGCAATTTGCGCGGAGCCTCGACATGAGGTCGGCACGGTCGGCGTCGCTGAGACGATCGTGGACGAGCAAGTCGGCGATGCCGAGGATGGATGCGATCGGCGTGCGAATCTCGTGGCTCGCCGTGCGCAGAAAGGCCGTCTTGGCCTGGCTCGCGCGCGCGTTCGCCCAGCGGAGCTCGTCCGCCAGGACGTTGATGCCATAGGCGATCGCGTCCAACTCGTCGCGTGACGGCGAGAGCGGGATCATCTCCGTCTCGTCGCCCGCGGCCATCCGCTCCAATCGCTCCAACAGCGCCGGGAGTCGTCGTGCGTCGAGCACCGGCGTCGGCCTCGAACCGATCAAGCGATATGCTCCCTCAACCAGCGTGTCGCCTCGTCGGCGTTGGTGAACAGTCGCGTCGGGATGCCAGCGCGGGCCACGCGAAAATAGACGTTCCCCATCATCCGGCCAAGGGGAGTCGCGTCGACGAGAAGGCCGAGTGCGGTGAATCCATCGACCAGGACCTGGCCCGAATAGTAGTGTCGCACTTGCGCGTCGAGCGGTTGGCCGCCGCGAATGTCGATGAGGAGCGGCCTCCGTTGTCCTCCGCGCGTCGCCAGCGCGGCCGCCAGGTTTTCCTTCGCGTTGTCGAGCGTCTGTTTCGCCGTCGGCTGAATCCAGACCGTGAGCACGCCGTCGTCGCCAAGCGCCACACGTGCCGTCTTCGTTTCACGCATCCGATCGATGCTTGATTCAGTGAGAGTGGTGGGGGCCAGCGGGGGAGGAGGACCAGCTCGCGTCCAAATAGACAACGGCCATGCGGCGCCCGAAAGAAGCGGCGACGTCGGCACCGTCAGCCGCCAATGTTGCGTCGGCCTGTTCAGGCCGCCACACTTCAGGCGTCCCCCTCTCCCACAAAATGCGACTTCGACTTCTCTTGGCCGCCGCGGCCCTCGCCGCAGCGTGCAGCAAGCCCGCGCCGGCCCCAGCGCCAACCCCGGCGCCGACCCAGCCGACCAATCCGAACGCCGGCCGCGGCGGTCCGCCGCCCGGCAATCCGCAATTGCCGGGCGGCCTGCCGGCAGGCTTGGATAGCCTCGCCGGCCGCGGCGGAATCACGCCGCCGACTCCCGCGCCGCGGCCGTACAATCGCGTGATCACGGCCGAGGCGAAGACGCGGGTGGGGATGTTCAAGGTGCACAGAGTTGGCGATCGGCTGTATTTCGAGATTCCTAAAAAGGAGCTCGACAAGGACGAGCTGGTCGTCGGCCGTCTGGCGCGGGCAGCGGCGGGGAATCAGACGCCGGGACCGGGCAATCCGGGCTTCGGCGACTACGCCGGCGACGAGTTCGGGTCGCGGACGTTGCGTTGGGATCGCGCCAGCAATCGCGTCATTCTTCGCTCGCCGTCGTACGCGATCAGCGCCGACACCGGCGCGGCGGTGTTTCGCTCGGTGCAGAACTCGAACTACGCGCCGATCATCGCGACGTTCAACGTCGAGGCGTACGGGCCGGACAGCGCGCCGGTCATCGACGTCACACGACTCTTCACGACGAGCATTCCTGAGTTCGCGGCGATTCGCGGTGCGCTCGACCCGACGCGCTCGTACGTCGAGCGCGACATCGCGTTCCCGGACAACATCGAGATCGAAGCCACGCAGACCGGTACGCCCACCCCCACGCCGACGCTCGGCGCTCCGGTCATCCTCGGCATCGCCCCGCGTCCGGCGCAGAGCGTGATCGCGCACTGGAGCATCGTGCGTCTGCCCGAGCATCCGATGAAGCCGCGCTACGCCGACGAACGCACCGGATTCTTCACCGTCGGCACGGTGGACTTCAGCACGAGCGACCAGGTCGCGAAGCGCAAGCGATACATCACGCGCTGGCGGCTCGAATGCTCGGACCGCAAGCAGGGCAATCTCTGCTATCCGAAACAGCCGATCGTCTATTACGTCGATCCGGATACGCCAGACGCGTGGAAGCCGTGGATTCGGAAGGCGATTCTCGACTGGCAGCCGGCGTTCGAGGCCGCGGGCTTCAAGGACGGCATCATTCCCGGCGACGTGCCGGCGAACGATCCGGATTGGTCGCCGGAAGACATCCGCCACACGATGGTGCGGTGGCTGCCGTCGACGGTCGAGAACTCGGTCGGTCCGAGCGTGCAGGATCCGCGCACGGGTGAGACACTCAATGGCTCGTCGATGATCTTCCACAATCTCATCGAGCTGATGGAGTTCTGGTATTTCACGCAGGCCTCACAGGTCGACGTGCGCGCCCGCACGATCCCCTTCCCCGACTCGCTCATGGGCAGGCTGCTCGAGTGGGGCGTGGCGCACGAGATCGGCCACACGCTCGGCCTCCAGCACGACCAGATCGGCAGCTCGACGTATCCCGCCGACTCGATGCGGAGCCCGAGCTGGAACAAGGCGATGGGCCACAGTCCGAGCATCATGGACTACTCGCGCATGAACTACGTCGCGCAGCCCGAGGACCACGTCGCGCTCGACGACCTGCTCCCGCGCGTGGGCCCGTGGGACAAGTATTCGATCATGTGGGGCTATAAGGAAATCTCGAACGCCCGCACGCCGGAAGACGAGCGCGCCACGCTGGAGAAGTGGTCGGACATGCAGGACTCGATTCCGTGGTACCGCTTCTCGGCCGGGAATCCGTTCGGCGGGTATGGGACGCTCAGCGAGGCGGTGGGTGACGGCGATCCGGTGAAGTCCACCGGGCTCGGGTTCAAGAACATCGCCCGCGTCATGAACTACGTCGCCAGCGCCGGTACGCGTCCGGGCGATGACAATACGCTGTTGCAGAATCTCTACGATCGCACGGTCGGGCAGTGGGCAACCGAGGCTGCCCATCCCGCGACGATGATCGGCGGCGGGACGGTCGTCTACAAGTCCGGAACGCAGAAGGGCAGCGTGTTCACGGCCATCTCCAAGCCGCGCCAGCAGGCGGCGATGCGATTCCTCAACGACAGTGTGTTCACGACGCCGACGTATCTGATTCGCCCCGACATCGCGGCGCGCATCGAACCGGGCGGGATGCTGACGCGCATCGGCAGCGCACAGAACCGCGTGCTCGCCCAGGTGCTCGTGGACCAACGGCTCAACTTCCTGCTCGACGGCGAGGCGACGGCCAAGAACCAGAGCGACGTCTACACGCTGGCCGACATGCTCGACGACCTGCAGCGAGGGATTTGGTCCGAGCTGTGGAATCCCGCGCCGAAGATCGACCCGTACCGGCGCGCGCTGCAGGACAACTATTTGACGCAGATGAACGCCAAGCTGAATCCGTCAGCCGCGCAACTGGCGCAGATTCAGCAGCTTCAGGCGCTCGGGATCACGATCTCGCCGTTGGCGGAGGACGCGCGTTCGGAGATTCGGGGCGAGGTGGTGGCGCTGCGAGACAAAGTGCGCGCGGCCGAGGCGCGGACGACGGACCGCGAGACGAAGTTGCACCTGGCGGGGGTGGATCATCGGATTGGGGACATACTCGATCCCAGGCGATAGTCGAACAACTGACGGCGTAACGGGTGAAGGGCGCAACGGCCGAAGGGCGCAACGGCCGAAGAGCGCAACGGCCGAAGAGCGCAACGGCCGAAGGGCGCGACGGCCAAAGAGCGCAACGGCCGAAGAGCGGTAACTTCGAGACGGCGGCAAGGGCGTAGCAACCGGCCGCCCGTGCCGTGGCGTCGGAGTCGCCGCCTCTTCGAGGTTGGCGTCGTTTGGCCGTTGCGCCGTTTGGCCGTTGCGCCGTTTGGCCGTTGCGCCGTTTGGCCGTTGCGCCGTTTGGCCGTTGCGCCGTTTGGCCGTTGCGCCGTTTGGCCGTTGCGCCGTTTGGCCGTTGCGCCGTTTGGCCGTTGCGCCGTTTGGCCGTTGCGCCGTTTGGCCGTTGCGCCGTTTGGCCGTTGCGCCGTTTGCCGTTAAAGCAGCTGATATATAATCATGTCGATCGATCGCCCCATTCTGTCTGTTTCGATCTTGGCCGTGGGCCTCGCGCTCGGCGGCCTGCTCGCCGGCAACGGCTTCGCGCGCGCGCGAGCGGCTGACCGGTACGTCACGGTCAAGGGTGTGTCCGAACGCGAGGTGCGGGCCGATCTGGCGATTTGGCCGCTCCACCTCGTGGGTGCGGACAACGATCTGGCGGCGGCGAACGGGAAGCTCAGTACGAGCATCGGCGGCGTGCGCGCGTTCCTCGTCCGGCATGGGATCGACACGAGCCAGATCCAGATGACCGAGTTTTCGGCGACCGACGCGTACGCGAATCAATTCATGTCGGACCGAAAGCCCGCCAACCGGTACATCGTTCATCAGACCGTGCTGGTGCGGTCCAATCGTCCCGATCAGGTGCTCGCGGCAAGCCAGCAGATCAGTGAGCTGGCGGCGGTCGGCGTGGTGATCTCGTCCGGCGAGGGTGAGGGCGGCGATCGTGGGGGACCGACGTTCGTCTTCACGCAGCTCAACAAGCTCAAGCCGGAGATGATCGCCGACGCGACGGCGCGGGCGCGTGAGGCGGCGACACAGTTCGCGCGCGACTCGCACAGCGACCTCGGCGCGATTCGTCAGGCGAATCAGGGGGTGTTCGAGATCCTGCCGCGCGACGAGGCGCCGGGGATCAGCGAGTCGAGCCAGATCGCGAAGGTCGTTCGGGTGGTGTCGACGATCGACTACTACCTGAGATAGGATCCGTCGCCAGGATCCTTTTGGTCGGTACGGAGTACATCGCGCCGTGGCTGGCTCCCCCCCGACCTTCACGATGAGAGGTTAGTGTGGCGCGAAGTCTCACCAGTGTTTGCGGCCTGGCGTTGGCATTGGCATTGACCGGGTGGACCACGGCGTGCGGCGGCGCCGGCGGATCGGCGGTCACCGAAACGAACACTCCGCAACCGACGGCCATCAGGCTCGACTCATCGGCCATCACCGTCGCCGTGGGCGCGAGTCATCCGCTGGTCGTGACGGTGACCGGCGCGGGCGGCATGGTCCTCACGAAAGCGCCCGTCTCATGGAATACGCTCAACGGCACGATCGCGTCGGTGTCCCAGAGCGGCGTCGTCCACGGAGTGTCCGCCGGTATGACCCAGGTTACCGTTGTATCGGGCCCGACGATCGCGCTCACGATCGTCAGAGTCGTCCCCACGCCGTCCGCCGCCCGGGTGTCGTTTGCGGTGAGGTAGCGCACGTTTCATCGCGGTGGGTTTGCGTATCTTGAGATCCTGATGAGAATCTCGGCTGTTGTCGTCGCGGTTACGGCCGTCGTCGGTGGCTGTAGCAAGACCACTGCGCCGAAGACCGAGTCGTCCATTGACTGCGCCGTCGGTGAAGTCCGCGCTTCACCGGCCGAGGCGACGCTGCACCCGGGCGACACGGTTGGCGTACACGCCATTGTCTCGTTCTGCCCCGGCGACCCGCTTACACCGACGTTCCTCTGGCGATCGAGCGACACGAGCGTCGCGATCGTGGACTCGGTGGCGGGCCTCGCTCGGGCAAAGAGCGCCGGCAGAGCAACGCTCGTCGCCGCCGCTACGGTCAATCCGCAAATCAGCGTGGCGACGGTGCTGACGGTCGTGCCGCAGTAGCCACGGCTGTCCTGATTCTTTGCACAAGCGTGCGGTGAACATCGAGGTTGTACCCGAAGACTCCCGGTCGCTCGCGTCGTACGCGTCGATCACTATCGCATATCCAGTCGACTCGACGCTCGACGTAGACGTCTTGGAGGCCAGCGGCGGTTCGCACCTCGAGTCGCGACCGGTCGATCGCCCGTATCTCAAGGACTACGACGCGTACGCCGGCAACAGCCCGCTCGACTGGCCAGCTCGGTTCAACGTCTCGGCGTGGGGGTTGTTTGGTGCCTTCATGGACGGTCGGCGTGTCGGCGGCGCGGCCGTCGCGAATCGTGATCCCGGCGTCGATCTTGTCGGCGCCGACGATGATGTCGGCCATCCTATTCGATCTACGAGTCGACCCAGCGGCGCGGCGCAGCGGTGTCGGCAGCGCCTTGCTTCGCGCCGCCGAAGCGTGGGCGAAGACCCGCGGTCTCCGTCGACTCATCGTCGAGACGCAGCACGTCAACGTGCCAGCCTGTCGTTTCTACGCCAAGCACGGATTCACGCTGGACGCCGTGAATCGGGGCGCGTATCGTGACTTGCCTAACGAGATTCAACTCCTCTGGCGCCGCGACGTGTAGTGATCCTCGAAAGGACGTTATGGACTTCGACTTGACGAACGGCATCGCGGTTCTCGAGCGCACGCCGGCGACGGTGCGCGCGATGCTCGACGGACTTCCGGCGGCATGGATCGACGCGGACGAGGGGCCGGACACGTGGAGCCCGTACGTCATCGTCGGCCATCTCATCCAGGGCGAGCGGAGCGATTGGATTCCGCGCGCGAAAATCATTCTCGCGCAGGGGCCGCAGCGGCGATTCGAACCCTTTGACCGAAACGCGCAATTCCGTGAAAGCGAGGGGAAGTCGCTTGCTCAATTGCTCGATGAATTCACGCGACTGCGCGTGGAAAATCTCGCAACGCTCGCCGATTGGAACATCACCGATCGAGAGCTCGCGCTCGAGGGAGAGCACCCGGCGTTCGGGCTCGTCACGCTTCGCCAATTGCTCGCCACCTGGGTCGTCCACGACCTCGGGCACATCGCACAGGCGGCGCGCGTGATGGCGAAGCAGTACAAGAGTGCGATCGGGCCGTGGCGGGCGTATCTTCCCGTCGTGGACAGGTAGACGGGTGGACCGGTGGACCGGTGGACCGCCAAACGGCGCGACAGCGAGGAGAGCCTCACATGAGCAAGCGTCAGAGCCGTAGGGAGTTCATGGGGTTGGCGGCGGCGAGTGCGGCGGGGATCCTCACTCGGCCGACATTTGGCGACGCGCATCCGTTCACGGCGGCGCCCTTCTCTCTCGCGGCAGATCCGGATCTGCTCGTCGTCAACGCGAAGGTCTATACGATGGACCCGGCGGCGCCGCGCGCCGAGGCGTTTTCGATCAGCGGTGGGAGGATCGTCGCGGTCGGCAGCAGTGCCGACATTCGCGGGCTGGCGCGCAAAGGCACGCAGACGTTCGACGCCAAAGGCATGACGATCGTGCCAGGCTTCACCGACTGCCACAACCACGCCGGCGGGACGACGCTTCTATATGAAGTCCTCGTCGGGAATCCGTTCGAGGTCGAGTTCGTCACCATCGACAGCATCGTCGAGAAGCTCCGCGCCAAGGCGCAGCAAACGCCGGCCGGCACGTGGGTCGACGGCTACTTCTTCGACGACACGAAGCTCAAGGACAAGCGGCCGCTCAACGCGCACGATCTGGATCGAGTCTCTACCGAACATCCCGTCGTCGTGCATCATCGCGGCGGACACACGTCGTTCTACAACACGCACGCGCTCCAGCTGGCGAAGCTCGACCGCGGCACGCCGAATCCGGCGGGCGGCACGTTCGACCGCGACGAGAACGGCGACTTGAATGGCCGCGTGACCGATCGGGCGCGCAACGTGTTCAACGGCGTCGGCAATCGGCCGAAGTTCACGCCGGAACAAGCCGAGCAGCGCGGGCGAGACGGCATCGCCCACATCTCCAAACAGTTCGTCCGCTACGGGTTGACGAGCGTGCATCACGAGGGCGGTGATCTCGCCGCCATCCAGCAGGTGCGCGCGCGCGGCGAGCTGCTGCATCGCGTGAGCTATGAATCGGACGGCCGAGTGCTCGAGTCGATGATCAACGGCGGCATCATGACCGGGTTCGGCGACGAGTGGATCAAACTCGGCGCGACGTCCGAGCGCACGGTGGACGGATCGTTCTCCGAGCGCACGATGGCGCTCAGCGTTCCCTACCCCGGCTCGCAGTCGGGTTACAAGGGGAACATCACCGAAACGCAGGACGACCTCAACGCGTGGATCGAGCGCGTGCATCGCGCCGGCATTCAGGTCAACTGCCACGCCAACGGCGACGTGGCGATCGACATGTTTCTCACCGCGGTCGAGCGTGCGCAGAAGGCGTTTCCGCGTGCCGATGCGCGCCCCAAGATCACGCACTGCACGCTCATCAACGACGACCTCGTGCGTCGCATCAAGGCACTCGGCGCCGTGCCGGCGATGTTCACGACGTACGCGTATTACAACTCCGACAAGTTCGTGTTCTACGGCGAAGACCTGATGAAGCGGAGCATGGCGTATCGCACGATGCTCGACGCGGGCGTCGCTGTGGCGGCCGGGTCGGATTTCTCACCCGGACCGTTCGCGCCGCTCATGGGCATTCAGGGGATGGTGACGCGCACGGGATGGGACGGAAAGACGTGGGGCGCGAATCAGCGCATCACCGTGGACGAAGCGATCCGGGTGAACACGATGAACGGCGCGTACAACTCGCACGAGGAATCGCTCAAGGGCTCGATCACGGCGGGTAAGCTCGGAGATTTCGTCGTGTTGGCGGAGGATCCTCACACGGTGAGCCCGGAGAAGATCAAGGATATTCAGATTGTGAGGACGGTGGTGGGGGGAGCGACAGTTTATCAGGGGTAGACCGGTGGACCGGTGGACCGGTGGACCGGAACGGCAAGAAGCGAGGTGATTGCATGCGTCGAATCCAATTCGTAGTCCCCGCACTAGCGGTACTCACGAGCGCCGCGAATGTGGGAGCGCAGGATGTGGAGCGGGCGGCGGTGATCGCGACGGTGCAGAAAGTGTTCGATGCGATGCGGACGCGTGACACGGCGTTGCTCAGTGTCGCGTTCGACACGACGGCGCGGCTGGTCGGGGTTCGGACGCGAGACAACACGATCTCGCTGACGACACCGGCGGCGTTCGGAGCAGCGCTGACGCGCGCGCCGGCGGGGGATGTGTGGAACGAGCGCATCTTCGACCCCGAAGTGCGGATCGATGGCGACCTAGCGCAGGTGTGGGCGTACTACACGTTCCACCGCAACAAGGAATTCACGCACTGCGGCGTCGACGCATTCATGCTCAGAAAACTCGGCACGCAATGGAAGATCACGCAGCTGTCGGACTCGCGTCGGACGACCGGCTGCACGCATACGGAGCCTCCGGGTTGACGACGGCGGGAAAGCAGCCGGCGCGAAAGGGAGTCACGGCGGGGAGTCTTCTCTTCTGGCCGCTCCGGCCGTTCTGGCGACTCATGTTGCGCGTGATTCCCGCGCCGGACCCGTGGGAGCGGATCGGATACCGCGTTCCGCCGCGCAGGTTCGGCCCCGGTTCTTCGCACGGCTTCGAGTGGTACTTCGAGGGCGAGAGCACCGTGGCGGTCTCGAACGTCGACGACATCGTCGACTGGCTGCTCGGCTGCGAGTACGTGTCGGACCCCGACCTGTTTCGCGTCGACGACTACTGGCAGCACCCTCAGACGTTCGAGCAGATCCGTCGCGGCGACTGCGAGGATCACGCGCTCTGGGCATGGCGCAAGCTCATCGAGCTCGGCTACGACGCGGAGCTCGTCGCGGGGCGTTGCCTGCCGTGGACGCCGGGCGTCGAGGGCAACGACCGCACGCACGCATGGGTGATGTTTCGTCGCGATGGCGAGTCGTTCGTCTTCGAGGCGACGAGCAAAGTCAGAGAGCGCGTGGTTCGGCCGCTGGCCGAGGTGACGTCGGCATATCGCCCGGAGATCGGTGTGGATCGCCATCGCAAGAGCTTCGCCTTCGGCGGTGTCCTGGTCACGATGCGCGAGCGAGAGTTCGCGCGATGACGATGACAGGCTGCCACGAGTGTGGCGCGTCGTATGCGAGCGATGACGATTCGTGCGCGGCACGCTTCGAGCGGCTGCTCGCACTCGACCACTCGCGACAAGAGCCATGGGGAAGCCGGCACGGGCAGGCATTCGCCGCGTTCGCCCTGCAGCACCCGCAGCGATTCGCGACGTCGCTCGATCATGCGTGGTCGGCCCTCCATCGCATCTACGTCACTGGCGACCGGCCGAGCTTCGTCTTCGAGCGATTGCGATCGAGTCGCGGCAGCGTGCCGAGTGACTGGACTGTGCCGGCGCGGACGTCGATGCCGGTCGGCAGGCCATCGCTGACGATCGCCGACCTCGATACCTTCGACGCAAAGACCTACGCCGAGCGTCTCGACGCGTGGTGTCGGGCGACGCTGGGGATGTGGGGCGCGCACGAACCCTCCGCGCTTCCAGCGGAGGGAGCCCGGCCGTGACCGAATACACAACGATGGTCGTCATCGACGCGCCGCCGGAGCGCGTGTGGCAGATCTTGACCGACGCGAGCGGATATCAAGAGTGGAATCCGGAGATCATCGGCGTCGAAGGACGCATGGCACTTGGCGAGCGAATCGTCGCCCGTGTGCGGCTGGGCGACGGAGCGCTGCGACGGGTGCCAATGAAGGTGACGCGATTCGAGACGCCGTCGCGCATGGAATGGGTCGGCGGGATGCCGCTCGGACTGTTCGTTGGGCGGCGGACGTTCACGGTGACGCCGCGTGCCGGCGGTTGCGAGTTTCGGCTGCATCTCGAGATGAGCGGATTGCTATCGGGGCTCGTCGTCAAGTCGGTTGGAGATCGACAGCCGGAAGTAGACAGTTTTTCGGCAGCGCTCAAGCGCCGAGCTGAGGCTGGCTGACTGCGCGCTTTCCGCTCTACCTGAGCCGGACTCTCGCGAGGTGAATCCCCTTCGCGTCGCGCATCGAGAGATACACGACTTTCCCTTTCCCGAATCCGACGAGAGTGTAGCCGGGCGGAACTTGAAGACGATCGCTCAAGTCGCCTTGCTTGTTGATCACATCGTACACGGGACCGCCGGGCACCGGCTTCGCGGGATTCGTGCGAACCCAGAGGTTGCCGTCGGCATCGGCGCGCGCGGCGCCGGCGACGAACGGCGGGCGATAGTCTGGGAGCTCGTCGGGCGGAACGACGAATAGCTCGCGAATCGTCGGCGGTGGTGGTGCGACGCCGCCGGTCACGACGATCGGCGACGGAATGCACGACGGCGTTCCACCCTGTGGTCCGGGCGCACCCGGGAAAGCCGGACCGCCAGCCAGAATCGGTGCGCCCGCTACCGGCGCCGCGCCGGGAGCGGGAGTCGACGACGCGATCATCTTCGGCTCTTCACCGGCGGCGCACGAATAGATGTAGTTCGGGGGGAACGTCACGCCGGGTGGAAGCTTCCAATCCTTCGACAGCCCGTTCTGCGGCACGAACTTGTCGGGAACCTTGAAATCCTTCGGGTAGGGTTTCTCGTACATGTTCGTCCAGCGGATCATCGCCGCGACGTAGGTGCCCATCTGCGAGCGACGATTGGCGTCCTTCACCGAGTCGACGAATTTCTGCTTGTCGTCGTCGCCGAGACGCTGCCAGTCGAATGGCACCTTGGGCGACGACGTCCACGAGCCGTCGGGCTGGTGATAGTCGATCCGATAGTCTCGGCCGCGCAGGAAGGCGACCGAGCCGGTGGGCAGCACGGCCCACTCGTCGGTCGTCGGCAGCGGGTTCGTCATCACCGTGAGGGACAGGAACCCTTCAGCCGATTGATGAATCTGATAGTCGACTTTTGGAATCTTGACGGCGCCGAGCGTGTCGAGCTTGCGGGTGTCGAGATCGATGGCGACGATGAAGGCCGAGTCCGGGGGCGACGGGAAGTACGGGACGCCCGCCGGCGGCGCGACCTTCGGCGGCCCCGGACGCGCCGAGATGCGGTAGATGACGCGACCGCGCCCGTCGGTCGCCGGCCAGCCGAAGTTGCCGGTCGTGTTGGTGTACGAGAAGATGTCGTCCGGGCTCCACGCCGAGCGGACGCGGACGATGTGGGCGGTCGGGTCGAGAATGAGCGCGGCGTACGACGCGGGGTCGACGAACAGCATCGAGTCGGCGCGATACGGGATGAGCATTCCGGGCCGCGTGCCGTACGTGTTGGCGACTTCGGCCAGCGAGTCGAGCACGACCTCGACCGTCTTGAGCGTCGTGTCCATCAACACGAGCCGGCGACGGACGCCGTCGTTCACCAGCACGCGCCCGTCGGCGAGCTCCAACACGCTGGTGATGGCGCCGATGTCTTCGGTGGAGACGGCGGACGCGGTCGAGATGCGTCGGACCGGCGGGCCGATCATCGCCCTGTGCGTCGTGTCGGGCGGCGGCGCGATGGCCGGTTTACGCGCTGAGTCAGATTGGGCGGCGAGGAACGACGGCGCCGTGAGCGTGGCGGCGATGGCGATGGCCGCAATGCGCGACGAGTGTGTCGTGTTCATCGTGAAATACTCACGGCGACAAAGTCCGCTCCGCCGCCGCCGACAAAGATCGGCGCGCCGAAGATGGGCGAAATCCCTCCCACGTACAGCGAGGTGCCATCGCGCACCGAGGCGAGATACAGTGGGTCGAGCGAGTTGAGTGTGAGTTGCGGGAGCTTTCGCAGCTGGTCCGGCGTGAGCAGTCCACGAATCGTCGGCGCGAGAGAGGAGATCATCCCGATTTGGGCGCGACGCGCGAAGATGAAGCGATCGAACGCCTCGCCTTCGTTGTAGCGCTCGGGAAGACGGGCGAGATAGCGCGCGACGGGCGCCCACAGCGAATCGCAGCGATAGGTGTAGCGGCGGTTCATCGCCGCCAGGCTGTCCGCCTGCACGACGGTGAGATGCAGCGAATCCTGCTGCCGGATGATGACCGACATCGGATTCGAGATGCTGTTCACGCCGACGAGCCGAAAGAGCTGCTCCGGCGTGCGCGAGCCGGGCAGCGTACGGCCGACGCCGAGCTGCATGCCGAGCGTCTGCCGCTCGCGCATCTCGCCGACGTCCACGCGAACCTGCGTCGTGAACACGACCGGCGAACGCAGCACGACGAGCGCCGGGCTCGTGGCTCCGAAGCGCTGGTTCACCTGGTAGTTGTACCGATTGGTCGTCGGGTCGAAACCATGGACGTAGAGCAGGCTCGGGTCCGGCGCGTACGTCTGTCCCCATCCCTTGAGGTGACCCGAACCGTTGAGCGCGAGGTCCGCCGCACCCAGCGGATTGTTGAGCGAGAACGAGACGTTGGCGCGCTGCGGCATGCGGAACTTGGCGCGGTCGAGCTGCAGCTGAATGTTCGCCGTGGAGCTCCACGGAGTGCCGCAGCTGTTGCGCGACGCGATGTGGCCGAGCTGTGCCTCGAGACAATCGCGCGTCCCGCCGGTGGCGTTGTCGAGCAACTGCCGCATCCCGTTCGACAGCGCCGTGTCGGCGACCGTGTTGGGATTGTAGATGAACGCGCGGTCGTTGCTGTAGCCGTCGCCGTTCACGTCGCCGGCGATCATGGGCGTGAACTTGTTTCCCGAACGGAATTGCCCATTCCACGTGATCGCCGCGGCGTTGAACAAGTTGTAGCGAAGGTTGTAGCTGATCTGGTGCGGACCGGCGCCGTTCGTCGCCCAGACGACGTCGAGCGGATTGCCCGCCGTGTTCGAGAAGCCGGAGACCTGCTCTCGCGTGTGGAGATAGGTGTACGTCGCCGACCAGGTGAACTTGGTGGGGCCGTGCGGCACGGGCGCGAACGACACCTGGATCTGCGACGAGCGCGACTGGAGATCCGAGCGGATCTCGTTCACGTGCGTGTAGGACGACGTGACGCGCGCGTCGCCCGGGGCGATCGTGCCGGTGGTCGGCACGATGTCGGCCGCCTGCGCGTATACGGGCCGCCCGTCGTCGAGCGTGAACTGTTGCGCCGGTTTGAAGTTGAGGTCGAACGTGCGCTGCTGATTCAGGTTGAGCGAGTACGTGCCCGCGAGCCCGAGCGAGTAGCGGCCGTCGAGGATGCTGCCGTTCCACGAGGTGTTGGCGCGCACCGAGCGCGGCGCGTGATAGTCGTGCGAGATGAGGTAGACGTTCGGCGCCGTGACGGCGAACGGAGTGCCCAGCGTACCGTCGGCGCACGTGGTCGGGACGGAGCCGGGGTCGTTCTCATACGCTGACCAATTCGGAATCGGTGCCGCCGGTCCGACGCACGTGATCTGCTGCGCACCCGAGGCGAGTCCCGTGTTGTCGAGCGCCGAGCCGATGAGACCGACGCTCGGATTGTTGCTGTATACGCCGATGTTGGCCCGCAGCACTGCGCGCGGGGCCCGCTGCGCGCCGGTAAAGGCGAAGATCTCCGGCGCCTCGCCAAGTGTTTTCTGGAAGCCGATGCGCGGACTGATGGCGATCGGCGACGGGACATGGTCGTTGCGCACGCCGAACACGCGGTCGACGTCGGGGTTGTAGAGCGGCGTCGTGGCGTAGTGGGCGCCGTCGACGCGCAGGCCGTATTGAATCTGAAGATCCTGCGTGCGCCGGTATGAATCGCCTAGCGACGCGCCGGCCAGGAACAGATTGATCGAGCGGTCGTACGCCGTGAGGTTGCGCGTGAACGACGCCGGCGCACCGTTGGCGAGATCGGAGAGCGAATTGAACGTGAACGTGCCCAGCCGGTTGGCCGACTGGTTGATCGACGACCCGTTGTAGTTGAACTCCGTCTCCAGCTTGAGCCGGTGCTTGTTCGCGTTGTCGAACCAGGAAAGTACGTTCTGGACGCCGGCGTTGGTGGATTGCGACGTGGAGCTGAGCGACTGGCTGCCGCCGAACGTGAGGTTCGACACGCCGCTGGCGCCGTCGGGAAGGTCGGAGCTGACGCGCACGTTGCCGGCCGGCAGCGTCAGGTAGGGCGTCCCGTAGTTGCGCGACACGCTCATCGTCGCCTGCGACTCGCTGAGCGTGTTGCCGATGTATCCGCTGTGGCGGCCTTGCAGGCCGCCGGTCCAACTGATTCGGTCGCCGCTCGCCGACGCCAGCGACGTCGCGCCGCCGAACGCCGGATTCTGCCGCGACCAATTCGCGTTGTAGGTGAGACCGACCGACTGCCCGCTGCTGGACGTCGGCGGTGAAAACGTCACATTGCCGAAGAGCGAGCCGTTGTCGCTGAGCCGCGTCGGGTGCAGACCGCCAGCGGTCGTCGACAGCCCGCGCTGCGCCAGAATGCCGAGCAGATTCTTCACCGAATCAGCGGCGACGCCGGCAGTGAGGAATCCCAGCGGCGTCGTATTGAGCAGGGTCGCGTTGTCGCGCATCTGGCGGCCAAGTTGATACGACAAACTATAGAACGACCGGTTGTAGCTGATCGGCCCGGAGAACACGCCGCCCAACGAGAGATTCGTGTACTCGGTGCCGATCGCCTGCGCCGCACGATCCGTCCACTCGAGCGTGGGCGAGTTGAACACGAAGCTCGTGCCGCGCGTGCGGAAGTTCGACCCTGACGAGGCGGTGAGATTGAAATTCCCGCCGCTGAACCCGCCGCGAGACACGTCGAGCGTGGACGTCGACAGCGACGACGAGACCTGCGCGTCGCGTGGCAGGTTGCTCGAGTTGAACGACTGCCCGTTCATCGTCGTCGTGTTTTGATCGGCGCCGAGTCCGAGGACGGAGAACCCGTCGGGCTGTCCGTCGAGTCCGGGGATGAGCGTCACGCCGGGGAGCGATGCGGCCATCGACGCCAGGTCGCCCTGGAGTTCGGGCGGCAGGTTGGAGTTGGTGACCGTCTGCTCGCTGCCGCTCACATCGGGCGTCTGGTTGTTGCGATTTATGCGTTGCTGATTCGACGCGGTGGCCACGACGGTGTCCAACTGCACGACGGCGAGTCGAGCGTCGGCGATCAAGACATCCTCGTCGGCCACCTGCTTGATCTCGAACTGCTTGAACGCGTAGCCGATGAGCGAGAAGCCCATGATATAGTCGTGCGGGCCGCCGGCGAACGCGATCTGGTAGCCCCCATCCCGGTTCGTCCGCGCCTCGCGCGTGACGTTGCCGGGGATCGACGTGGCGGTGACGCGCACGTTCAGGAGCGGCAGGCCTTCCACCGTGAGCACGCGTCCGCGAATGACGTCGGTCTGCGCGGCGGCGTGCGACGCGCTGACGCCGAGTCCGGCCGCAGCGAAGAACGCACAAGACAAAAGGCGACGGGTGCAGCGAGCAACGACCATCGGGATCCGACGCATCGAGCCCCCGGACATTTCAGGGTGGGTGAGCCACGCTACGAACGCCCGGCGAGCGGGTCAAGGCGTTCGTTCAGTCGTCGGCCCATCTTTAATCAAGTGCTAATGCGAGGTCCCTATGGCCGGGGTCGTCGCATGTCACTTGATAGCGTTGGACACGTGGCGACGGAGTTTCGTTGCTCCGTCGCGCGATCGACTCGGCCTCTTACGGCCAGCGAATGGGGGCGGGTGTCAGGTGCGGGACGATCGTGCCGTCGCCGAGTCCGCCGTCGGAGTTGTCGCCCCAGCAGTAGACGGCGTGGCCCGTAACGACGCCGCAGGTGTACCCGGTGCCGCTGGAAATGCTGAGGAAGGTCAGGCCGCCGGCGACGGCCGTGGGCGCGGAGCGGTGGTCCGTGCTTCCGTCTCCGATCGCGCCGAAGTTGTAGCCCCAGCAGTAGCCGGCGCCGGACACGGTTACGCCACACATCGTCTCGTACCCGGCCGAGAGACTCTGAAACGTCAGGTCACCGGAGACGGCCACCGGCGACGGTCGGCGTATCAGGCCGTCGGACGTGCCGCTCGAGCCGTCGCCGACGGTGCCGTAGAAGTTGTCGCCCCAACAGTAGGCTTTGCCGGCCGACGTGAGACCGCAGACTGTATGACCGCCGCCGACGAGGCTCTCGAACGTGAGGTCCCCTGAAACGGCGACGGGCGTCTGGCTCGTCCTGCTGTTGCCATCGCCGAGCTGGCCGGAGTTGCCGAGCCCCCAGCAAAACGCGGAGCCGGTGGTGGCGAGGCCGCAGGTGTAATCGGCGCCGGCGACGATGCTCTGGAAGCTGAGGCTCGGGGCAGCGGCAGTCGGAACGAGATGGCCGCCCGTCGAGCCGTCGCCGAACGCCCCGTTGGCGCTGAATCCCCAGCAGTAGGCCGCGCCGCCCGTCGTGACGCCGCACGTGTGACCGTCGCCGATGGCGAGGTCCTTGAACGCGAGGCCGCCGGCCACCGGCGTCGGGTTCGTGTGGTCCGTCGTCGTGCCATCGCCCAACTGTCCTCGGTCGTTCTCACCCCAGCAGTACGCCGCGCCGGTGGTGGACAACGCGCAGGAAATCTCAGCGGCTTTGGAGACGAAGACTCGCTGGAACGTGACGTTGGTTCCGGCCGAGATCGGCGTCGGCGCCAGGATCGGCGTGTCGCCGGTCTGCGGCTGGCCGGCGACGATGTACCCCCAGCAGTACGCCGCGCCGGTCGTCGAGACCGCGCACGTGTGCTCCGCCGCCGTTATCGACGCGATCGCCGGCGGAGTGCCGTCCCCCGTCTGCGGTTGCGACGGATTCAGATCCGTCGCCGTCGGACTGCACGCCGGTGAGAGAACACCGAGCGTCAGTGCCAGGACCGCCGACTTTCGGCGGAACGAGTGCAACAAAGAGTAAACCATTGTCTGCGTTTTCAGCCTGAGCCGAGGTCTAGGGCAGACCTCCGCCCAGACTGAATACGCAGCCACTCTAGTGAGCTGGACATCCTCCGCAGTTTCCCGGTCCACCGGTTCACCCGTTCGCCGCGGCGTCGGGCCGTGGCGCGCCTTCGTGCCGGACGATCTACGTCACGTGCGGTAGATTCGCGGCCTCGTGCTCGTCAAGGTCGACACGCTCACGCCGTAGCCACTCCACGAAACACGGCGTCGTACTCGGCCAAATGACGGTCGAGGTGGCGCCGGCGGTATTGCATGATCGACCGCGGATGCTCGACGCACCGCACTTCGCGGAAGAACTCGTGGCGAGCGTTGAGCTCTTCCATCACGCGAAAATTCTTGCCCTTGCCGATTACTATCGCGCGATCGGTGCGCCCGCCAATCGCGATCTGCCGCCGGATCGACGCCACGATGAACGGCTCCGTCGCGCGCACGAGGGCCGGCACGTCGTAGTAGTTGAGGTTCACGCCGCCGCGCGTGAAGCCGAGCGGGCACATGGCGGTGAGAAAGAAGCGGCGATAGAACTCGCGCACGCCGAACGAGCGGTTGATGAAGTCGTAGATGAAGATCGACGACAGCTCCCGTTTGCGCTGCAAGTCGTTGGCGACGCCGCAGAAGTCGGCGAGCGCCACGGGGTCGGTGAAGGTGATGCCGGTGATGCCGGCGCCGAAGCGGCCGGGATTGATCCCGAAGACGAGCGTACGCGGATGGTTGTCGGCGAAGTAGTCGTCGAGGAAGGCGCGGACGTACGCCATCACTCGCTGATTCTTGTAGGGATTCATCACGACGACGCCGCGCGGCACCTTCGGCGCGTCGAGATCGCGATAGAAGCGCAGCGCGCGCGACGCGAACGTCGTGGCGCTTTTCATCCCGCGCTGAGTCGCTTGGCCAATCGGTCGCGCAAAATCCGGAAAAACGTCTGCAGGTCGGCGAACGTCACGTGCGGATCGTTGTTGTAGTCGACGAGTGGGGCGTCGTAGTGCTTCTTGGCGAGTGAATCGACGAGCTGCCGTGCTTCGCGCATCGCCGGCCCCGTTTTGTTCCATTCGCCGATCATTTCCTCCGACGCGCGCTTGAATGCACAGAAGATGCCGACGGTTTTCTGATCTGCAGGGCACTTCTGGCCGTCCGCCTTGTTCCATTTGTCGGGAGCGCCGAGGATGTCGCGGGCTCGATCAACGATCTGGATATCGACGGCCGTGAGCGGATCCGGCACCGGCGGACACACGGGCAGCGGCGGAAGCGGCTTGTCCGGACCGCCGGTCATTCTCGACAACGCCTCGGCGAAGATCGAACGGACGTCGGAGAGTTTCGTCGTCGAGTCGTTGTTGTAGCCCATCAGCCGGTGCTCGTAGTTGCGTCCGACCGTTCGCCCCTCGATCACGACGCGGACGGTTTCCATGGCGGGGCGACGATGGTGAGCGCCGCACGCCGCCAGCTCGGAGGCTCTCTGCAGGGCGCAGTAGATGCTCCACGTCTCCTCCGACGCGGGACATCGCCGGTTGTCGGCGCGGTTCCACACGTCCACCGACGACAGCAATGCGTCCGCGCGGCGCACGATCTCTCGATCGAGGTCGTTGGGCGGAACCGTCGCTGAGGTGTCGACGTCGAACGCGAGCAAGGTTGGCGTGGCGCGATACGCGCTCACGGCGTACCAACCATCCGCGGTGCGGAGAACGCCTGTCGCGGACGGCGCATATGACTCCAACTCGACGTCGCGGGTCGAGCTGTCTTCGCCAGTGATGTTGCCAGCCCATACCGCCGTCGGATCAGCGTCTTTGCGCCAGCGCCCACTGGTGATCGCCTTCGTCGGTTTGAGACGGAGCTTGGACGGCTGGCCGAGCAAGCGGCAGGATCCTTCCCACCGGTGGACGAGCTTGTTTGCCTCGTGAAGCTCGCAGTGGGCCGGGGGCGCCGATGCGCTCACGGCCACGAGGACGACCATCATGGCACTGGCTAGCATGTTGACTCGCAGGGAGATAGTCCGAGTACCAGAGACACGCTAGTCGGCCAGTTCGTTCGCCCCCCCGCCGATCACGCGTCCGAAATCGCCAGCAAGAGTCCGGCGATTTGGGCGGCGCCGGAGATCAACTCGATCAACGTAATTCTCTCGTTCGACGTCGTGAACGGGAAGACCAGCGGGTCTACGGAGACTGCGCGGGATCGCCGTACGGAACTGCGGCCAAACGGCTAGTCGTGGTCGCGACGAAAGCGGTTTGACGCGGCGGCGTTGACTCGGACGGGCGCAGGTTCGAAGTTGGCGCGTGCCCGCCGAGCTTACGTTTCGCTTCCTGATCGACGGCCCGCCCGCGTCGCATGACTTCGTCGACGCAACGGTGGGTGTGTCGTGCCGAGGATTTGCCGGCGCGTCGCGGTTCACGATCGCCCGCCGCGACCTCGCCGCGTTTTCACGCGACGTGACCGCGCTAGCGCAGGGCGACGCCGACATCGCGCAGCTCCTCGGCGGCTGGGACGCGGCCGCCGAGCGCTTGCGGTTGCGCGTGATGCGTGCGGGGACGACGGGATCGTTCGCGGTGAGCATCCGCATCGCGAACACCGGACCGCGCGGCGATCAGTGGGATCGCGTCGAGACGCAGTTCATCTGCGCGGGCGACGCGCTGGCGTCGTTCGCCGACACTCTCGCGTCCGGCGAACACACCTCCGTCCAGCTACTCGGTGACGCTGAATCGGCGGCGTGACGCCGAGTCGCTCCGCGTTCACGACACGTTCACGACACGAGCGTTTTCTCGAACAGATTCAACAGCGTGCGCCAGTGCCGCTCGGTCTGCGCTTGGTCGTGCACGGGCGTGTCGGCCGGCACCCAGCCGTGTCGCGCCGGATACGTCTCGACGACATGATCGACGCCCGCGTCGGTGAGCGCTTGGCCCAGGCGTTCCTTCTGCGCGTCGTCGAACCCCGTGTCCTCGATCGCGCCGGCAACGTACACCCGCGCCTTCATGTCCGGAGCCAGAAGGTGCGGGCTGTTCGGATCGTCGTTGGCAAGACCGCTGGCGTGATACGACGCCGCCGCGGCGATCGAACCGGGGAACGTCCCGGCCGCGGCGAGTGACAGACGGCCGCCCATGCAGTATCCCGTGGTCCCGATCTTCGCGTCGCGCACTTTGGGATGGCTCGACAGATGCGCAAGGAACGCCTTCGTATCGCGCATGATGTTCGGAATGCTGGCCGCCGGCAGGACGCGAGTCATCAAGTCCTTTCGCATGTCGGGATCCGAAAAGAGCAGCCTCGGATCGACCGGCGTGAAGTCCACGCGATAGAACAGGTTCGGCAGCAGCACGACATATCCCGCGTCGGCGAGTGTCTGCGCCATGTCGAACATCGCCGGCCGATACCCGATGCCGTCCATGTACATCAACACGCCCGGCCACGGCCCCGCGCCCGCCGACGGCTCGAACACGCTCGCCGGACAACTCCCGTCTTCGGTCTCGATCTGAACTTCACGCCTGTTCATCTAGGATTCCTCGTCGTTGTCGTTCCGGTCCACTGGGCCACTCGTCATTCCACCATCACTTCCACCTCACCCGCTGGCGTCCCGCGTCGCAACAGAATTACGAGCGGCAATCCCATCACGAACAGCGCGGTGACCAGCAGGAACACATGGTTGTACGCGAGCACCGCCGCCTGACGACCGATCAAACCGTCCATGAGATGTATCGCTTGCTGCGTCGCCGTGTAGTGGTCGGCCCCTTTGCTCTGCATCGCGCTCGTGAGACCGTGCATCCACGCAGCCCCCATCTTCGACGCGCCGGCGTCCTCGGAGAGCATCGCGTGATAGCGCACCGTGCTCGTGTTGAGCGTCGTCGCCGCGATGGCGATGCCGACGCTTCCCATCACCTGACGCACGACGTTGTATAGTCCCGCCGCCGCGGTCATTCGCGCGTTCGGGATCGTCGACAGCGCCGCGGTGCTCAGCGCGACGAAGACGAGACTGAATCCGACCCCCTGCCACACTTGCGGCCAGAAAAGATCCCAATAGCCGACCTGCGTCGTGAGCTTCGCCATGCCGTGAAATCCGAAAGCCGCCACGACCAGTCCACTCCCGACGAGTATGCGAGGTCCGAGACGATTGTAGAATCGACCGCCGATCGGCATCAACACGGCCATCGCCAGACTGCGCGGCATCAGGGTGAATCCCGATTGCATCGCGTTGTATCCCAGGAGCCGCTGTAGAAACACCGGCAGCAGAAACAAGCTCCCGTTGAGCGCCAGACCGAGCACTCCGCCGATGGCCGTGGCCGAGCTGAACGAGAGGTTGGCGAGGATGCGGAGGTTGACCGCCGGTTTTTCCACCGTGAGTTCGCGCCAGAGAAACAGAATCATCCCGAACGTGGCGATCAGCGCCAGCCGAATGACGTAACCGGATTGAAACCAGTCGTGTCGTTCTCCTTCCTCGAGCAGCAGTTGCAGCGAGCCGAGCCCGACGACGAGCAGCCCGAGCCCCGGCCAATCGATGTACCCCTTTTCCCGCACGAGGTACGGCGGGTCCTCGATGTATCGCGACAGCAGAATCAACGTGACGACGCCGACCGGCACGTTGATGTAGAAGATCCATGGCCACGAATATTGGTCCGTAATCCAACCGCCGAGCGTCGGGCCGAACGCGGGCGCGAGCACGGCGCCGAGTCCGTAGAGGCCCATCGCCATGCCCTGCTCTTCCGCCGGAAAGCTCTCGCGAAGAATCGCCTGTGAGACGGTCAGTAGCACGCCACCGCCGAATCCCTGCACGATGCGAAAGACGATCATCGTCGGCAGCGTCCGCGCGAGACCGCAGGCCATGGAGGCGAGCGTGAAAATGACGACGCTCGCCATGTAGAAGTTCTTGCGGCCAAAGCGCGACGAGAGCAATCCGGTGATCGGCATGACGATCACCTGCGCGAGGATGTACGCGGTGACGACCCACGTGATCTCCTCGATCGTCGCGCCGAGGTTGCCGGACATGTCCGGCAGCGCGACGTTGACGATGCTCGAATCGAGAACCGCCATGATCGTGGCGGTGAGGACGGCGCCCGCGATGACCCATTTGTGCGGTGGAACGCGTGCCCCTTCGTCGCGCACGGCGCGCGGGCGCGTGTAGGCGCCGACGACGGGCCGAGATGCGGTGGTCATCGGCGCTCCGTGGGGCCGCGTGCCGGTTTGGCGGGTCGGAGGCTGGCGATCAGCATGTCCACGGCCGCGTCGATCAGTCGCTCACGGTCGATCGCCACACCGGGCACCGATTCGGCGTAACGCTGCCACGCGAACTGCGCGAGCACCCCAACCAGCGCCACGCGCGCTGTGACTTCGGCGTCCGCATCTCGGCGAAACTCACCGCTCTCCTGCCCTTCGACGATGAGCGACTCGACGACATTCCACCACCGCATTGGACCGGTGGCGACCCAGCGGCGATAGACCTCGGGCGCTTCGTGCGCGATCGAGTGCAGGAGCAGGAGCACGTCGCGCCGCACGGAATCGTCGCCGCCGAACGCGCTGTGAAAGAGCACGCGCAGCCGCGCCGACGACGACCCGTGCTCGTTCTCGAGCGCCGCCTCGAGCCGTCCGAACGCGCGGAGCTGGTGATGCTCGAGCGCGCTCGACAAAAGATCTTCCTTGTTCGTGAAGTAGTGATAGACCGCGCCCTTGGTCACCCCGGCCGCCGCCGCGACTTCTTCGATGCTGGCGTTGCGGTACCCGCGCGCCGCGAAGACGCGGAGTGCGGCATCGAGCAGCTCGCCGGGTCGTTCAGCGGGGCGGCGTTCCCAACGGATGTGCTTGGTCTTGGTACCGGGCATCAAACGGTGACTTTAAGGGCTCGCCAAGTAATATACTCGCCAGTATGTAATTCCGCGACGAGCGAACCTGGCTCCCTTTTCGAGTCCGACTTCTACCTCTCAGCCCTCGAAGTCGGTGGCGCGTATCCAATCGGGTCGCGAAACGCAACCCCTTCTCACCACGACAAATCCAGCGTCGGCGCTAGGCTAATCGCGGCCCACGTGATAAGCTTGGCGCCACCCACTCATATGAAGAGGGTTCGCCCAGGTGACTGAGGCAGCACGGGTCGTCCAACGCGAAGTCCGCTATGCCCCGCCGGAGAAACAACCCTCCGTCAAATCGGGTCGCTGGTGGCAGTTGACGCTTGGAATCATTTGCATGTCAATGATCGCCAACCTGCAGTACGGTTGGACGCTCTTCGTCAATCCGATCCACGACAAACACGGGTGGAGCATTTCCGAGATCCAATTCGCGTTCTCGGTATTCGTCGTCGTTGAGACCTGGCTCGTGCCCTTCGAGGGTTACCTCGTCGACAAGATCGGCCCCAAGATGGTGGGTGTTGTCGCCGGGGTGATGGTCGCGCTGGCGTGGGTGATCAACGCCTACGCCACTTCTCTCGGGATGCTGTATCTCGGTGCGGCCGTCGGCGGCGTCGGCGCAGGCGCGGTCTACGGCGCGTGCGTCGGCAACGCGCTCAAGTGGTTCCCGGACCGGCGCGGGTTGGCGTCCGGTCTCACCGCGATGGGCTTCGGTGCCGGCTCGGCGCTGACGGTCTTTCCGATCGCCAACATGATCAAGTCGGAAGGCTACGAGGCGACCTTCTTCAAGTTCGGCATCGCGCAGGGCGTTGTCGTGTTCTTGGTGAGCTGGTTCCTCAAGTCGCCCGACGCGGCGACCCAGGCGTCGCTCCCGGCGGCGCCGAGTACCGGAAAGTTCAAGGCGGCCGCGCGCGAATTCACGCCGATGGAAACGCTTCGCACCCCGGTGTTCTGGGTGCTGTACCTGATGTTCATGCTCACGGCGACGGGCGGATTGATCTGGACTGCGCAACTCGCGCCGATCGCCAGAGACATGGGCGTCGACAAAGCGCCGGTCGCGCTCATGGGTATCACGCTCGCCGCGCTGCCGTTCGCGCTGGCGATGAACCGCGTGCTCAACGGCGTGAGCCGACCGTTCTTCGGCTGGATGTCCGATCACCTCGGCCGCGAACGCACGATGTTCATGGCGTTCGCGCTCGAGGCCGTGTTCATCGTGCTTCTCAGCCCGTTCGGTTCGAACCCCGTGCTGTTCGTGATTCTGAGCGGGCTCGTCTTCTTCGCGTACGGCGAGATCTACAGTCTCTTTCCGGCGATCTGCGGCGACATCTACGGCCGCACGTTCGCGTCGGCGAACGCGGGTCTCCTCTACACGGCCAAGGGTGCGGCGTCGCTGCTCGTGTTCGTGGCGAGCATCGTCGCCGCGCGCATGGGCGACTGGCACATCGTGTTCATCGCGTGCGGCGTCATGAACCTCGTCGCGGCGATCCTCGCGGGTGGCGTTCTCAAACGCCTCCGCGAACGCACCATCAAGTGAGCTCGCGAGGCACGCGCACGTGAAGATCGCGGTCGTCGGCGCCGGAGCAATCGGCGGATACGTGGGCGGATGGCTCGCCGCGGCCGGCGAGGACGTGACCTTCATCGCGCGCGGCGCCAATCTCGACGCGATTCGCAAGTGCGGCATGCGCGTCATCGGCGAAGACGGACTCGAAATCGTCGCCAGCACGGTCGCCGCGCATCAAAGAACAGCCGACGCCGGTGTGCAGGATCTCGTCATCCTCGCCGTGAAGGCGCATCAAGTCGCGGCCATCGCCGGCGATCTCTACGCGCTCTGCGGTGACGACACGACGATCCTCACGATGCAGAATGGGATTCCGTGGTGGTACTTCCACAAACAGGGCGGACCGTTCGAGGGCCGTCCCGTGAACTCCGCCGATCCCGACGGCTCGATCGGCCAGACGATCAACCCCGGTCGCGTCGTCGGCTCGATCGTCTACCCAGCCGCGGTGCTCCAGTCGCCCGGCGTTGTGCGCGTCGTCGAAGGCAAGCGCTTCACACTCGGCGAGCCCGACGGATCGACGTCCGACCGCGCGCTCGCGATCTCCGCCGCGTTCACGCGCGCCGGCTTCAAGGCGCCGATCACGAGCGACATCCGCGGCGAGATCTGGCTCAAGGTGTGGGGCAACCTGAGCTTCAATCCGATCAGCGCGCTGTCGCACGCGACGCTCATCGATCTGCTCCAGTTTCCGCTCACGCGCCAACTGAGCATCGACATGATGCGCGAGGCGGAGACGATCGCCAACAAACTCGGCGTCACGCTGCGCGTGAGCATCGACAAGCGGATCGCCGGCGCCGAAAAAGTCGGCGCGCACAAGACGTCGATGTTGCAGGACGTGGAGGCCGGCCGCGCGCTCGAGCTCGAGGCGCTGGTCGGTGCGATCGTCGAGCTCGGCCGTCTCACCGACACGCCGACGCCGCACATCGACGCCGTATACGCGTGCGCGAGCCTGCTCGGCAAGACATTGTCGGACCAGCGCGGACGTCTTGCCGTCGCTAGGATGTGAAAGAGTCGAGTCACAACGAGGGAGTGAAAGAGGAATGAGTTCGACGATTCAGGATCTATTGAAGGCTGGCCGTGACGACGCGACGGCGCTGAGCTCGCCGGGTGGAGTGCCGCTGACGTATCGCGCGCTGCGCGCGCACGTCGCCGAGATCGGCCGAGCGCTGAATGCGCACGGCATCGGCGCCGGCGATCGCGTCGCCATCGTGCTCGACAACGGGCCGGAGATGGCCGCCGCGTTTCTGAGCATCGGCTCGGCCGCGACCGCGGCGCCGCTCAACCCGACCTACCGCGCGGAGGAATTCGAGTTCTACCTCACGGATCTCAACGCCAAGCTGTTGATCGTGGCCGAGGGCAAGGACTCGCCGGCGGTTGGCGTGGCGGAGAAGCTGGGCGTTCCGATCGCGCGACTCGTGCCCCAGCCGGAGAAAGGCGCCGGCACATTTTCGCTTGAATTTGAGGACGCCGCGCCCCGCAGACCGCACTCGTCCCAGGTCTCCGCACCCCGCACCCCGCGCTCCGCCACTCCGGACGACATCGCGTTGGTTCTGCATACGTCGGGCACGACCTCTCGTCCGAAAATCGTACCGCTCGCGCACAAGAACATCGCGGCCTCGGCGTCGAACATTCGGAATACGCTCGCGCTGACGTCCGAAGATCGCGGCCTCGTCATCATGCCGCTCTTCCACATCCACGGCCTGATCGCCGCGCTTTCGGCGCCGCTCTCCGCCGGCGGCGAAGTCTGTTGCTCGCCCGGATTCAACGCGCTCAAATTTTTCTCGTGGTTCAGCGAGGTGCGGCCGACGTGGTACACCGGCGTGCCGACGATGCACCAGGCGATTCTCCTCCGCGCCGCGAACAATCCCGATTCGCTGCGCGCGCCATCGCCTGCGTCTCATCCGTTCGTCGTCGTCCGCGCTACCACTGACCGTAATCGCCGAGTTGGAGCGGGTGTTCGCGGTGCCGGTGATCGAGGCGTATGGGATGACTGAAGCGACGCATCAGATGGCGAGCAATCCGCTGCCGCCGAACACGCGCAAGCCCGGCACGGTGGGTCCGTCGGGCGGCCCCGAGATTCGCGTCGTCGACACGACCGGCACGTCGGTGCCGCCCGGCACGCCGGGCGAGATCGTGATTCGCGGACCGAACGTCATGCGCGAGTACGAGAACAATCCCAGGGCGAACGCCGACGCGTTTTATGACGGCTGGTTTCGCACCGGCGATCAGGGCGTGATGGACGAGGATGGGTACGTCGCCATCACCGGGCGCTTGAAGGAGATCATCAACCGCGGCGGTGAGAAGATTTCGCCGCGCGAGGTGGACGAGATCATCATGGAGCATCCCGCCGTGCACCAGTGCGTGACGTTCGCGATGCCGCACGAGATGCTCGGCGAAGAGGTGGCGGCGGCGATCGTGCTGAAGCAGGGGAAGGAAGCGACCGACCGCGAGCTGCGCGATTTCGCGTCGTCGCGGTTGGCGCCGTTCAAGGTGCCGAAGAAGATTCTCATTCTCACGGAGATTCCGGTGGGCGCAACGGGCAAGTTGCAGCGCATCGGTCTCGCACAGAAACTGGGGTTGTCGTGATGGCGACTGCACAGAAGACACAGGCGGCCGGCGCGGCCGGCGCGGCCAGCGCGCCGGCTCCTATAGATCCGCCTGAGCGCCTGCTCATGGGTCCGGGTCCGAGCAATCCGGATCCGCGCGTGCTCGAGGCGATGACCGCGAATCCCGTCGGCCATCTCGATCCATATTTCGTCAAGGTGATGGACGAGACGATGGACGCGTTGCGCAAGGTCTATCGCACGACCAACCATCACACGATTCCGATTTCCGCCACCGGCTCGGCGGGCTTGGAGTCGATCACGCTCAACTTGCTCGAGCCGGGCGACGAGGCGATCGTCGTCGTCAACGGCTATTTCGGCGCGCGACTGGCCGAGATGGCGCGGCGCGCCGGAGCGAACGTGCGAGTGCTCGAGTCGCCGCCGGGCGAGGTCGCCGATCCCGCGGCGGTGGACAAGCTCCTGCGCGAGAAAGCGGCCAATCTCGTCGCCTTCGTTCACGTCGAGACGACCACGGGCGCGCGCCAGCCGATCGAGCCGATGGTCGAAGTCGCGCGCAAGCACGGCGCACTCGTCGCCATGGATTGCGTGACGTCGCTCGGTGGTCTCCCGCTCGACATCGACACGCTCGGTGTGGATGCGGCAGGCAGCTGCAGCCAGAAATGCATCGGCGCACCGCCGGGACTCGCGCCGATCACCGTCGGCCCGCGCGCCATGGCCAAGGTCCGCGCGCGAAAGGCCAAGCCGCAGACCTGGTACTTCGACTACGCGTTGCTCTTTCAGTACTGGGGCGAGGAAAGCGCGTCGCGCACGCGCGCATTCCACCACACCGCGCCCATCGCGAGTATCTACGGCTTTCACGAAGCGCTGCGGATCGTTCTCGAGGAAGGACTCGACGCGCGCCACGCGCGGCACGAGTCGGCGCACGATGTGTTGGTGCGCGGCCTCGAGCGCCTCGGCCTGTCGCTCTTCACACCGGCCGCGAATCGCTGCGCGACGATCAACCTGGTTTCGGCCCCGGCTGGAATCGACGAAGCCAAGCTCCGTCGCCGGCTGCTCGACATGGGCGTCGAGATGGGCGGCGGCCTCGGCACACTGGCCGGCAAAGTGTGGCGTATCGGCGTGATGGGCTACAACGCGGTGCCGGCGCGCGTCGAGAAATTCCTGGGCGCGTTGGAAGAGGCGTTGCGCACGGAGGGTTGGAAATAGTCTGTACCGGGCGCGTGAAAACGGCGATGGAGATGTAGCGACGCGGGATGAGATTGGAGCATGCTCCCTCTCGTCCCGCAGTCGCATCTGGACGCCTCGCCCGATCCGGCGAAATCGCTCCGACTGATGGAGATCGTGCGGCGCGCGATGCGAGAACGCGCAACGACCTCTAGCCGGAAGCCAGCTGCGGCGCGGCAGCGCCGATCATGCGCGCCAACCCCTTCTCCGCAATCTTCGCCCATTGCCAGCTGACCGTCAGCCGCAGCGGGGCGCGCAAGCCAGCCGTCGTACATACGAGGCTCACGTCGCATCCCGGCGCTTCCTCAGTCTCCGCCCTACACTCCCAAACTCGACCTTCTTCGTCAGTCACTCGGCGCGATGACATCGTCGGCGTCTCCATAGGTTGGGCCGCGAACCGCGGCACAGTAGATGGATGGCGCGAACCGTATGGACGTAACCGATCATCGACATCATGTGAGAGGCGTTGCTGGTCCCAGGTGAGCTTCGTCACGCCCCGGCTGCGCGCCATCACGGCGGTCGTTGCCAAACCCGCCGAAGGTGCCATCTGGTTCTCTGCCGTTGGGCGATTGGGCGGTCGGCCGGCCGTACAAAGACTGAATCATTCGCCGGCTCCAAGCGTCGAGTGGCGCTTGCCCGACCATCGGCTATCATCCAACCTTCGGCTCCAGACTCTTTCTGATTCTCGCACCACAACGTCGCTGTAGAACGTGGCGTTAGGTCGCACTCTGACGGGAGCGGTCGTGAAGGTCACTGTGGCTTGCATTCTCGCCGGTACAAAGTCGTGGCGTTCGTTCTTGGTCGCACCGTGATGGCAAGCCTCACCGCCGCATCCCGCGTCATCGTCTGCGGCGGCCTACTCGCGTGCGCGTCGTCAGACCTTCCGACCGGTCTCGGGCCGGTGCCCGACGGTTCGCTCGTGACCGATGCCACAGCGTATGTGGCCGAACCGATCGCCGGGGCTGGCCAACCCGTTCAATATCAGTTCGCGGTGATCGCGCGGTTCGAGAATCGCAGTGCGTCCCCCGTGTACCTCGGCCGCTGCTTCCCGAATTCTCCTCAACCGATGTATTCGATCATTGCGGCCGACAGCTCGGCGATCGTGTCCGCATACGAGCCGTACTGGGGATGCGTGGCTCACAACAACCAGTTCGAGATCCTACCGGGCGCTGTCCGCGTCGACACCTTTCTGGTTCACGGGCCGAATGCGTTCGACGAAGTCAAACAGCAAGGGATCGGCGTGACGAATGGAGTGTTCCGGCTGTTCCTCTTTGTCGGCGCTGCTCCAGGAGACGTGCCTCCGCCTGCTCCCGGCTCATTGGGAATCTCGAACGCGTTCATCGTCCGTACGGCGAACTAGCTCGCGCGACGATGCCGACAGGGTCCGCAACCTGACAAGTTGACACAGGATTTCTACGACCAGCTCGCGCCGTACTACCACCTCCTGTATCCCGACTGGGAGGCGAGTATCGTGCGCCAGAGCCGCGGCCTCGCTGCCGTGCTCAGTGAGTTCGGTGTCCCGACCGGGAGCGTGATCCTCGATGCCGCGTGTGGCATCGGGACGCAGGCGCTGGGCCTCGCGCAACTTGGCTATCGAGTCACCGCGTCCGATCTGTCTCCTGGGGCGATCGCTCGGGCGCGAGTGGAAGCGAGCGAACGCCGGCTCCCGATTTCGTTCGCGGTCGCCGATCTGCGGCGTCTCTCGCAACGACTCCCGCCTGGTTTCGCCGCCGTCCTTGCCTGCGACAACGCGATTCCGCATTTGCTGTCCGATGATGAGATTCGTACCGCGTTCACCGAGTGCCGGCGCGTGCTCGCGCCGGGCGGAGTCTTCCTCGTTTCAGTGCGCGACTATGCGGCGATCGAGCGCCGAACGCCCGATCGCCGACCCTATGGAGCCCGCACGGAGGGCGGCTGCGAGTACACCGCAGAGCAAATCTGGACGTGGGACGGCGATCAGTACGATCTCGCGCTGCGTCTCACCGAACGATGCGGCGCAACGGCGCCGATCGTGCACGAATTTCATAGTCGTTACTATGCCGTAGCGTTGCCCACGTTGGAGCGGCTGCTCGGTGAGGCAGGGTTTGGCTCCGTGGTGCGACGCGACGAGCACTTCTTTCAACCGTTGCTCGTTTGCAAGGACCGCGGCTCGGGATAGGTTCTTCGCCGTGCGATCGGCGCGAGAACGAGTCGGCTTCGCGCCAGCCCGCGCGTTGAGACCGTTGACAGGGCGTTTCGCGTTCTAGCATCTCGTTGATCGGAGGCGTGCATGTTCGTCCGGGTGCTTTCGCTCGCGATCGCAGCCTTTGCTCCAGCCACATCGCGCCCTCTCGTGCGCTGCGAAATCGGCACCGGCGCCACTACTCCGCTGCCGCCGGACTCCGTCCTTGCCTCCCGCCTCATCGCCGATGCGGCCGTCATCGTTCGTGCCCGAGCTGTCGAGGCGGACAGCTCAGCCTCATTCGGCGCGACCGTCTCGGCGGCACGCGTGCGTTTCGAGCGCCTCGAGATCCTCAAGGCGACCGACTCGCTCCCGCGCTTCCTCATGGTGAATCCTGCCGCTCTCATCGATGAGGATGAATTCAATCCGCAGCCGGTGCCATACGCGACCGTTCGCCCTTCGGGGCGCCGGGGAACGTGCTACGCGACCACGTATCGGCGAGGCGCTGAATACCTCCTGTTCATGAGTCGCCAGCCGGACGGAATCCTGACACCGTATTGGGCGCCGTTGATGCCCACCAATGAACAGCTTCACGGCGGCGCGGACCCGTGGCTGCTGTGGGTGCGCGCGCATCGGCGCTAACGAGCGATCGGTCGGGCCCGGGCGCGCGAGTGCCTTGGCGCATACCTGTTCACGTACAGTTTCCAGGCTCGCCCGTTCTACGAACGCGCCGGGTATCGGGCGTTCGGCGAACTTCCCGACCATCCGCCCGGCCAGACGAAGTACTATCTCGCCAAGCGGTTCGTGGAGGGAGTCCCGCCTGCGGCATCGAACGCTCGAGCTGCCAGGCGCCGCATCCAGTAGTCGCGGTCGCCTACGCTGGCGCTCGAGCCACGTCTGCCGCCGCCCGAGCGAACATGTTGCATATCCGAGTCACTGCGGCTAACGCCACGCCGCTGCGAAACAAGCGCTGCAGAGACGGGAGTCGTCAATGAGCAACGTCCAAATCGAACAGAAGAGCTACGAGATGCCCCCGCGAGACGGGATCAGCATTGCGCATTTTCTCACCGTGAAGGACATCGAGCGATCGGCTCGCTACTACGAGACAGTCTTCGGCGCTCGGATTCTGAGCCTCGGCGACGGCAACGCGCCTGCGTATCTTCAGCTCGCCAATATCTGGATGATTCTGAACGTCGGCGGCGGGCCGACGCCGGATAAGCCCACGGTAACGCTCGGCGTCCCCGATCCGGATCACATAAGCAGCTTCATGAATTTCCGGGTTGCGGATATTCAAAGCTGTTATGAGTTATGGAAGAGCCGAGGGGCCGAGTTCATCACGGAACCGATCCCCAAGTACGGCGAGACGCGCTGCTACATCCGCGATCCCGACGGGTATCTGATCGAGGTCGGACAGAGCACCGACCTCACGTACGGCTGACGCCCGAGCCCCCCGACTGGTTCCGCTTCTCGCGGTCGGTGAGCTCGGCCTTGGCGGTGTCCCCGCGGATCTCCGGCACTTCTCGCCTTGCCGCTCGCCTGGCCACCGCGAGCGAACCAGAGGCGCAGGCCGCGGAAGCAAGGGCGAGCGTGGGGGCAACCGCCAGCACGTCTCCCCAACCAAGCGACGCGAGTTTGGCGAAGAGGGCCGACAGCAGAAGACCGCCCATGGCACCCCACGCCGCAAAGCGCGGGAGCGACATCTGATCGAATCTTCGACGGCCCTCGGTCAGCACGAGAACTCCGGAGAATGTGACTCCGGCAATGAGGCCAAGTACACCGAAGATGAGCGGGAATGGGGCGTCGGCATTGAAGCCAAACACCCAACGCGGCACGAGGCCCACGGCGGACCATGCTGCTGCCCACGTGACACCCATCCCGAATGCCCCGCGAATGCGTCGCAGCCAATCCCGCACCGTCACCCCGACCGTAGCGCCCAGTCTCTGCAAGCGCTGGGCGTCAAGTTCTTTGTGACGTAAAGTACCCTCTCAGGCGGTCGGGATTCAAGCGCGAACATCGAAACGCTGAAGCTGGCGTGGGACCTTTATTGATTGCTCGCCGCGCCGGATTTTATTTTGACTCGTGGGGAGCCTCGCTCGGGGTAGCCCGCAACATCTGGCTATGTACACCATTCGTCCCGCGACCACCGCCGACGCGGCCTTCCTCTACGAACTGCATGTCTCCGCCATGCGCGCCGTCATTACCGCGACGTGGGGATGGGACGAGCCCTGGCAACAGCGGCATTTCGCCGCGCGATTCGCGCCGGAGACGATCCAAATCATCCAGGTTGCCGGCGAGTCCGCGGGCATGCTCGAACTCGAGAACAGCCAGACGGAGTTCTTCGTTGGCAACTTGAAGCTCCTGCCGGCTGTACAAGGCCGTGGGCTTGGAACTGCCGTATTGCGCGACGTCCTCGCCATCGCGACTCAGGAGAACCTGCGTGTATGACTGCAGGTCCTCGAGGCCAACCTACGTGCGCGGCGCTTCTACGAGCGGCTCGGCTTCGTCGTCACAGGCGGCGTCTCGCCCCACATCCAGATGTCGGCTTCGGTGCGCTGAACAGCGCGGCGCCTAAACGAGCTCTGGAGCTGGAAAGCGATCTGCGGTTGTTGCGCGGCCTCAGGCCGCGCTTCTTATTTGACTCGCTTGCAGCCCAGCTGACGCGTCGTGCCGGGCCCCGTCTCGACGGAGAAATGACATGGTCAAGCCGTCAAAGAACACGATTTGCCTCTGGTACAATGGCGGCGCCGAGGAAGCGGCGAGGTTTTACGCCAAGACGTTTCCCGATTCGTCCGTTGGCGCCGTGCACCGTGCGCCGGGCGACTTTCCGTCGGGAAAGAAAGGGGACGTGTTGACCGTCGAGTTTACCGTGATGGGCATACCGTGTCTCGGACTCAACGGGGGGCCGGCGTTCAAGCACAACGAAGCGTTCTCGTTCCAGGTCGCAACCGCTGACCAGGCCGAAACGGATCGCTATTGGAACGCGATTGTCGGTAACGGCGGCGAGGAAAGCGCGTGCGGCTGGTGCAAGGACAGATGGGGCTTGTCGTGGCAGATCACGCCGATCGCGCTGACGAAAGCGATCACCGATCCCAATCCCGCTGCCGCCAAGCGCGCGTTCGACGCGATGATGCCGATGAAAAAGATCGACATCGCCGTAATCGAAGCGGCGCGTCGCGGCTGAATGTGCGAACGTTGTGCGCTCGCGTCAGGCCGATGCATTTGGCTTCGATGAGAATCGCAGTCTTAGGTAGCTTCCTCGCTGCCACGGGCGGTGCGTTGGCGTGCACGCGCCACGTTCCGCTCTCCAGTCCCTCGACCAGCCTGGCGCTTCGGATCGTCGACTCGAGCCGTACCGGCGCGGCGCTTGTCGCGGTACGCCTCCGGTTGATCGGGCCCCTCCCGCTGACGGACACCGTTGCCTGCAGCGACTCGACCAGACAAGCCGTTCTGTGGTTGGCAAGCGTGCGGCCCGGGCGCTACCAGCTCGTCCTGAACCGGATCGGATACGAAGGTCGGTCGGTACTGGTCGACGTGGCCCAACGACAGACCGACACGGTCACCGTCGGCTTGAGGTTTCTCACGCGTGATCTCGAAGAAAGAGTTCGAACGTCGCCGACCAGCCCTCGCTGCCGCACGGCCTAGCGAACGTTGACGCCGCTAAACGAACGATTGGGGGATGATCCCCGACCTTCAATGCGCACTTCACCGGCGAACGCGGTGCTCGTCACAGGGGCGACGGGGCGTGTGGGACGCCTCGTCGTCGACGAGCTTCTCCGTGCCGGCGTGCCCGTGCGCGCGCTCACGCGTCGGCCGGAACTGGCGGCACTTCCCGCCGGCGTCGAAGTCGTAGCGGGAGATCTCACCGTTCCCGCGTCGCTCGATGCCGCCTTGCACGGAGTTGAATCAGCATTCCTCGTCTGGACTGCGCCGCTGGCCAGCGCCGCGGCGGCCGTCGCGCGGTTCGCGGCGCATCACTCAGAACAGCCTCGGCGCGTGGTCTATCTCTCGGCGCCACACCAAACGCCGCACCCGTTCTTCCAACAACCGAACCCGTTGCGCGATCTTCACGCCGGGGTCGAGCGCTTGCTCGCCGACGCCACGCTCGACACCGTTGTCCTCCGGCCGGGGATGTTCGCCTCGAACGCGCTTCACTGGTGGGCACCGCAGATTCGGAATGGCGACGTGGTGCGCTGGCCGTACGGTGCCGCCGAGACGGCACCGGTCGATGAGCGCGACATCGCCGCCGTGGCCGCGCGCGCGCTGCTCGACGTGCGACACGCCGGCGGCGACTACGTGCTGACGGGCCCAGAGTCTCTCAGCCAGGCGGCACAGGTACATGCGATCGGCGACGCCATCGGCCGACCATTGCGATTCGATGAGCGGACGCCAGACGAGTTCCGTAAAACGGCTGCGGCGTGGCCGGCCGCCGCGGAGATGCTGCTGTCCGCGTGGCAGGCGACGCTCGCACATCCGGCGTTCGTGACATCCGCGATTCAAGAGATTCTCGAATCACCTCCACGAACCTTCTTCCAATGGGCCGCCGACAACGCGGCAGCATTCAGCGGCCCCGCGCGCAGCTAACGATCGTTGCAATTCGTCTACCGGTCTACCGGTCTACCGGTCCACCACCGGACTCAGGGCGATCGGTACGTCAACGCCAGAACGGCAAAGCCGGTCGCGGCGTCGCTCATGAAATTCGCCGCGGCGGTCGTAGGATCACGTTGGCGATTGAGCGACGTCGCGGTCCACTTCCCGGTTGCGCGATCCTGGTGTTCTGTGAGCCACACGAGTGCACGCGCGAGATGCGGCTCGTTGATCGCTGAGCCGGCGCGTTGCAGCGCGAACGCCGCGACGCCGGTCGCGTACCCGTCGCTGAGCGTATCCAGGGTCGTTCCGTCGGTTCGTTTCCAATCGCCGAGCCGACCGAGCGCCCACCCACCGTCGGCATTCTGCGTGGCGAGCAGTGAAGCCACGATCGCACGGCGTTCATCAGTCGTGAGCAGGTCGGGCAGCGCCGAGCCGGCCCAGAGCAGCACCGCGCGATTGAACACGCTCTGCGACGCGACGTCCTGACGGAGAAACGTGCGCAGCGCGCCGACGCGATCTTGAATGTCCGAGCGTGACGCGTAGCCGCCGGGCTCGGTTCCGACGGCGACCGCGGCCAGTGTCGCGCCGAAGTACGCTGCGTCGTCGGCTTCCCAGGGCTCGAGATGGAAGTTGAGCCACGCCCACGAACCCGCCGGCTTTCCGCGCCGGAACTGCAACGCCCACAAGTTGTCGAACGCGGTGCGCGCCTCGTCGCTCGGTTTGCCGGCGGCGGCGTCGCGGGTCGCGAGGACCAGCGCATTCAATACCGCCTCGGTGCCGCGCGACTCGCTCGTCTTCGGCAGGCCGTTGGTCTGATCCGGATAGAAGGGCTCGACGTCGCGCCACATCACCACACGCTTCACGACGTCGTCCATGAGTTTGTGTTCGGGGCTCGTCGGCTCGGGTTCGCCGAGCGCAGCCCGCAGCGACGGACGGGCGAGCGCGTACGGCAGCGCGGTGTGACACGACACGCAAGCGGTCTGATGATCACGCGCCGCGTTGGGCCACGCCGACCACCACGTCTGGCGCGCGTCGAGATACGCCGCGGCGCCGCGCATGTCCCATCCCTGCGCAGTCGCGGCGCGAGCGATCACAGTTAGCGCAAGAATGCCGGCGGTAGGTCGCATGGCTGCATAGCATGCGCGACCCGCGTTCGCTCGACAAGGCCCTCACAACACGAAATTGTGACACGGCCCGCGGCGGGCTTTCTGCGGAGGACTACATTCAGTGATGCGTCGACGTGAGCCTCGGGGGGGGCGTGTCTGACCACTTGAACCCGTCGCACCAGGAGGCAGGGTCGTCGCGCGCTCGCGCCACCGTTACGCAGCGGATTCGCGCGTGGCTCGGCCGGCGCCTGGTCGACCGGCTGCGCTGGACCGACGGTCCCGTGCACGTCGCCTACCACCCCGACGTCGCGTACGAGAGAGACGAGCTCCCGGAGTTCCGCGCGCTGTACGAGTCGTGGATCGCCGGCAACCGGCGGTGCAACGGCGGCGATCTCACGCGCCTGTACGCCTTCATCCTCAACATCAAGCAATGCCTCGCCGACGGCGTGGCGGGCGACTTCGCCGAGGTCGGCGTGTGGCGCGGCAACTCGGCCGCGACGCTCGCGCACTTCGCCGCGCGACACGACCGGCATCTCTATCTCTTCGACACGTTCACCGGGTTCGACGCGCGCGATCTTCGCGACATCGACGGCCATCGCGCGGCCGAGTTCGAGAACACGTCGCTCGACGCCGTGCGGCGAGTCGTCGGCAACGACGCGCACACCACGTACGTGCCCGGGTATTTTCCTGAGTCGGTGACACAGGCCGCGGAGCGCGCTACCTACGCCATCGTGCACGTCGACTGCGATCTGTATGCGCCGACCAAGGCGGCGCTTGATTTCTTCTATCCTCGCATGCCGCGCGGCGGGATCTTCTTTCTCCACGACTACGCGTCGGGAGTCTGGCCCGGCGTGACGTGCGCGATCGACGAGTTTCGCGCCGCGACCGGTGAGTCGCTCGTGCTCTTGCCGGACAAATCCGGCACGACGATCATCCGCAAGACGCGATCGACATGACGACACGCCGTCGAACGTGTCACCCAATGAACGCTGATGCGTTGACCGTTCAGGAGTGCAGATGATTTGTCGCGTGTGGCACGGATGGACCAGTCATGCAAATGCCGACAAATATGAGAGCCTTCTGCGCGAGGAAGTCTTCCGCGGAATCGCCGGCCGCTCGATCGCCGGCTATCACGGCATCGAGCTGCTTCGGCGAGCGTCGGGCGACGAAGTGGAGTTCGTGACGATGATGTGGTTCGAGTCGCTCGACGCGGTGCGGACGTTTGCGGGGCCAACGTACGAGCAAGCGGTCGTGCCACCGGCCGCCCGTGCCGTTCTGAGCCGCTTCGATGCACGATCGGCCCACTACGAAGTCAGAGTCCCGCGCGAAGCGCCGGCACCGATCGCGCGAGAGGCTGCCGGACCGTGACCACTATTGGGCCGGCCACTTCGGCGCAGCGCCTCAAGAGGTCTGCTCCCGCTGCCGCTCCGCCTCTTCCAGCCACTGCACCATTTTCTCGTCCTTCGCCGCGTACCGTGCCCACCCCTTCGCGGTGGCGTTCCAACGATAGTCTTTGATGCTCATGTCGATGCCGCGGTCGATGAGGAATCGCATCGACTCGTAGTTCCCCGGATTTTCGCCGGTCCCGACCTGTCCCACCAGCTCGTGCAGGATGCTCGCCGGCTCGTGCGAACTCCACCTGGTGTTGATGTCCGCCCCGTGCGCGAGGAGGAAGTCCGCCACCTCGAACTGGCGGTTGATGACGGACCACGCGAGCGCCGTGTCGAGAACCGCCTGCACACGCGACGTGCTCCACGCGTAGTCAATTCCCGTGTGTGTGTTGTAGGGGAAGTGATGGTCGAGATCGCCCAGCGCCGGCGAACCTGATTTATCGAACCACTGTTTCACGCGCGCGAGGTTCCCCATGGCTGCCGCATGCGGCAGATCGTCCGGCAATGGCCAGATGCGAGTGAGGAGCGGGATGAGGTGCAGCCTCGCGTAGGTGATCGCGAATTCGATGGCCCCCGACGGCTGCGGCGGCTGGCGTCTGCCAACCGCGGGATCGAGATCGAGAAGGGCCTCGATGAATTCGCCGCGATCCCGCATCGTGGCCCGCTCAATGAGTCCCGCTTGAAACGGCGCATTCGCTTCGCCAAGCAGCCACGTCTCGCGTTTCAGCCGGCTGACGAACGCCGTCAGATCGCCATCCTCGATCGCGCGCATGACCTGGTCCATGAGTAAGGCCTGCCATGGTCCGTTCGGCGCCGCGTGCGCGAAGTCGAGCGTTCGGTTTCCGATGAAGTACCTGACGAATGCGGGGCGTCCAACGCTTTCGTCGACGTGCGTGCCGAGCTCGGGATCGAGAGCGATGGCCCGGTCGAGGAGGAGGGACGCGACGGTCTCATGGTGAAATCGGCACGCGCACACGAACGCGTCGTTGACGACGGTCAAATCGCTTCCCTCTCGAGCGAGAGATGCGCGAACCGCGTCGAGATCACCAAGCGCCGAAAAGAATTTGAGCGTGTGCGGAAGCAAACCCTTCCGGCGAAACAGCTCGAGCATTCCCCTGGCGCGCGATGCGAGAATTCCGTCGCAGACGACGGGCATCACTACCGCGCCGGCGCCGATCAACAGTTCCGCGCACGCCGCGCGCGTGAACGCCTGTTCTCTGTTCGCGTCGAACGCATCGCCGTACGCACCCGTGGCCATTCCCAGCAGACCGCCGTCGCCGGCCTGACCGGTCCACGAAAGCAGCGCCGGATGTTCGGCCAGCAGTTGCTTCATGCCCTCGACATCGTTGTCGTGAATGGCGCGTCGAGCCTGTGCGACCGCCGACTCCAGACCGCTGCCGAGTCGTTCGCTCACCGCGGCCTGGAGATCTTGCCATCCGGGGTAGCCGTACTCACGCGCGATCACCAGTTGCGCGTTGCGCTGCGTGAGCGGCAGGCCGAGGGTTGGCAGATGCGCCCGGGCACGCGCGAGCGCACCGGCGTCACCGGCCGCGATGTCTCGCGCGAGTTTCTTCGCTTGTTTCTTGAGGGACTCGAGCGACGGGCGAGCGGGGAGCGACTTCGACGCACTCATGGCAGCCTCCTTTCATGAATCGCCTGTGCCCCGCTGAAGCCAGGCTGAAAGAAGGTGCACAACGCACGCGACTTTGAAACCAATCAGGTGGGAATTATTCCCTTGCCGCGGGTTGGTGGCGCCCTGTCAGCGCGCTGCCCGCAGTATCGAACGACGCGGCTTCGATGTCAACGCCGGCCGCGCGCGGCGACCAAGGCTGAGCCGGCAAGCCGTGCTCGACGCGTTGCGCGGTCTGCGGCTGCGCATCCTAATTGTAGGTCGCTCGCACGTCAGCTCGCGGCGGCAACACCGATCGGTGAACGTCGAACGGGGGATGACAGAGTGCTAACATCCGAAAAGCTTGTCGCGTTTGGCGCCACGACCGACGGAGCTCGGGCCATCGCGTTCTACGGCGACGTGCTCGGCCTGGCGATCCGGTCCGACGATGAATTCGCCGTGGTCTTCGATGCCGGCGGCACCGAGCTGCGTCTGCAAAAGGTGGAGCGCTTCTCTCCCCATCCCTTCACCGCCCTGGGTTGGCAAGTCGCGGACATCGGTCAGGTGGTCAGTCGCCTCGTCGCGGCAGGGGTCGAGCCGGAACGGTACGCATGGATGGAACAGGACGCGCGCGGGATCTGGTCGGCACCGAGCGGCGCGCGCGTGGCGTGGTTCACGGATCCGGATGGCAACTTGCTCTCCGTCGCGCAATACCCGTCTGGCTAACGACGCTGGACGTCACAGAGACCGATCAATACAGCGCAGTCAAGCGAGGTACATCGCAAATGGCCAGCCTCAAGACGCATCCTCGAGTGACATCGTTCGCTCCCCAGTTCCTGGTCGATGACCTGGCGCGTTCGATGGACTACTACCGGAAGCTCGGGTTCACGTTCGGCGAGCCATGGGAAGGGTTCTACGCGATTGGAGAGCTGGACGGCTTGGAACTTCATCTGAAGGAAGCACCGAAGAACGACGCCGACCGCCGCTGGAGTCGCGAACATGAACATCTCGACGCCGCGGGCGGCGTGGATGGCATCGGCGCCTTCTACGAGCGCTGTGTGGCGAAGGGCGTGGCGATTCTCAGACCGCTCACCGCGACGGAGTGGGGCACCAAGGACTTCTACATCGAGGATCCGGACGGCTATGTCATCTCGTTCGGCGGCCGTGAGTAGCGTTCGTTAAACCCCGTACTCTTTTTCGCTCCGCGACCTGCCCTGAGGGGCGAACGAGCGTCAGCTCATCCGCACGACTGATTTCGGGGTTGAGAGCGAGCGTTGCCGAACGGCGGGCTGGCGAGTCGCGGCGGCCTGCTGGAGCGACGCCTCCCACACGTCCGTCACGCGGTCCCAGGTGTAACGCGAGAGCACTTTGGCGCGCCCTCGCGCGCCGAACTTCGCGCGCTTCGCCGGATCGGCGAGCAGATCGAGAATCTTCGCGGCGAGATCCGGCGCGTCGAATGGCTTCGCCGTCCATCCGTCGACGCCGGAATCGATGATGCAGCGCGTCGACGCGATGTCGGCGCCGATCACCGGCTTGCCGCACATCCACGCCTCGATCATCACGAGCCCGAAGGCTTCCTCCGACGACGGCAGCGCGAGCAGGTCGCACGCGTCCATGATCGACGGGCCGTCCGCGTCCGGAAAATCGTCGATCAGCACGACCCTGGACCGTTCGTCCTCGGAGAGGGCCGCCAGCATCGCGGTAACGTTCGCGTCACGATGCGCGCTCTGGCCGGCCATCAGTAGGACGGCGTTGGGCGCGTGGCGCCACACCGTTGGCATCGCTTCGATCAGTGTGGGCACGCCCTTCATCGAGTCCTGCCGGCCGACGAAACCGACGACTGGTCGGTCGCCGATGTCGTAGCGCGCGCGAATGCTCTCTCCATTGCGGCCTTCGAACCGCCCCGGATCAACGCCGGCGCCGGCAACGGCAACGTCGCGTCCGCCGCGCGCTTCGACGAAATCGCGCTCAGCCTCCGTGCAAACGATCACACCGTCACAGTCGCCGAGCATGCGCTTGTACGTGTGATTGAACGCCCACTCTCGTTCGATGTGGAGAATCGGAACCGCCACGCGCGGCGTGCGACGCAGGAATCGCGGCGGGCACACCCAATACGACAGGGCAAAGACCCAATTCACGGCCGTGATCACGTCGACCTCGAGCTTGGCCAGCGGAGGCACCATGCCCAATCCGCTCGGCGGTTGCATCGGCCAAAGATCTCTTCCGAAGAACCAGGAAGACGTGCGCCATCCGCCGGGGCGATCGAGCCACCAGCGATGCAGACGGTGAAGACGCGAGTTCATCGGCCTCACGCGGACGATGCGCACACCGTTCAATGTCTCGGTCGGCGGCAGCCCTGCGCCGCGGGGCGAGAGGAAGTCACGCATCGTCGCGCAATCGAATGTGAGCACGGTCACGTCGTGCCCGCGCGCCGCCAACCGCTCGGAGACGGATTGCAGCATTCGCTCGGCGCCGCCGACGAGTGGTGCGTACGCCGGAGAGACATGTGCGATGCTCAACGGGCGCGCTGGAATCGATGGTTTCTGCATGGCCCGGCCTCCTAGCGAAGTCGCGCGGGACTGCGCCCCGGCCCGGCGAGGATGCCGGCGACTTCACCGGCCGCGTGACAGCAGGAGAGCAAGAACACCAGGGGCATGGTGGCGCCAATCGATGGCGTCGAGCGCGCGCCCGAACTGAACACTCGCACGGTATCGCGGAACAGGTTCCACGGCAGTTGCCGCCCAGAGATCGGAATGTGGTGCAGGCCGGTGGTCGAGCGACCGTTGTCGAAATGCATGAGCATCGTGCCCCAGAAACCGTGTGATTGCACGTGTGTGACCGTCATGCCGTCGTGGACGCAAATGAGCCGATCATTGAACAGCCGCGGGGTGACCTCGAGCTCGATGCGGCCTGCAGGAATCGGTCCCGGACCTATGGCGCTGCGCCGAAAGGCGAGGTTCGCCGGAGGCGGACATCGCTCGCGCTGCGATTTGTTCATCGGTGGGCAGCAGCTGCCGAACGTGTGCAGATAGTTGGCCCGGTCAATCCGATGATTGTTGGATCCGTTCAACACCGGTCCTGTGACGCCCATCGCTGCGGGGTTGAGTCGGAATCCGTGGAGGATCTGTTGGCACCAGTCGTCGGCGACGATGCAGTGATCCTCGGTGAGGGCAACGATCTCTCCGCGCGCCTGCTCGACCGCGTGTGCGCGAAGCTCGAACACCGAGGCGCCCGGGAGCCGCACCCACGACAATCGATCCGATGCGGCGACGGTGGCCGAGTCCAAGGCCTCCCCATGCCCGTCGCCGACGATGATCTCGCCACCGACGGCAGCCACCTGAGGTCCGAGCACGTTCAGGCAGTTGGCCAGATCCGGCCAGGGATCGGTCGTCGCGAGAATGACGGAGAGCGGAATTCGGTCAGCCATGGGCCTCCAATAGTAGCCGACCCGGGAAACCGACAACAGTACGGTCCACCATTCGCGTGCGGACGGAGCACAGGCGGTTCGGCCGCGGGATCAGCGAATCTTAATTTGCATTCGCTCGCCTATCCGAACCGACGAAAGCACGACGTCGAGGCGAGCGCGCATCGGCTCAACGCGCCAAACCCTCCCCGCTTGGGGCGTGATGGCGCGCGCTGCGCGGGTAGCACGCTTTGTTGCAGGTGATCCATCTCACCATTTCCGACGACCCCTTCCGCTAACAACGGTCCGTTGAGTGCGTCATACGGATAGGAAGGCAATTCAGTCACGAACGGAGGAACTGAGATGAGCAAATCGTTACTGGTCCGCGTGACGGCCGGCGTGATCGCGGCGAGCGCATTGGGCGCCTGCTACGTGAATCCGCGGCCGCGCGTCGGCGTCGAATATGCGCTGCGGCAACCGCCCGTCGAGCGAGTCGAAGTGATCCCGACGTCGCCGGGTGTCGAGTACGTGTGGGTGACGGGCCATTGGGGTTGGCAACGCAACGACTACGCGTGGATCCCCGGACGCTGGGTGGTCCCGGAGCGTGGCTATCGCGAGTGGGTGGCCGGCCGGTGGGAACGTGATCGCGCCGGTTGGTTCTACGTCGAAGGGCATTGGCGGTAAGGCGTCGCCGACGCAGGAGCAATCGCAGTGAACGAAGCGCACCGACGTGCGAGGCCTCAGCGCCCGGCGTCGGTGCGCCTTGTCGTTTAGCTTGAGCGGCATGACGAATGAATCATCCGGCGCCACGAGCCATCCGCCGTTCATCGCCGAGAGCCTGCAAGCGTCGCTGACCGTCGCCGACGTGCGGCGGAGCCGCGACTGGTATCGCGACGTCCTCGGGTTCACGATCGACCGTGAGCACGAACGTGACGGCCGATTGTTCGCCGTCTCGCTCAGCGCCGGCACCGTTCGAATTCTCGTAACACAGGACGATGGCGCGAAGGGTGAGCGCGTGAAGGGACAAGGCTTCTCGCTCCAATTCACGACGCCGCAAAACATCGACGCGGTTGCCGACCACGCCAAACGCGCCGGCGCCACGTTCGACACCGAACCCATGGACGCTTTCGGCGCCCGCGTCTTCCGCCTGCGCGACCCGGATGGGTTCCGCCTGGTGATCTCGTCGCCGCGCGACGCCACCCCTCGCCGGGGTTAGCTGAATTGCTGCCAGCCGTCCAACTACTCGACACGATGGCCGAGCAGATGTGGACCCTGCTGCAGCGGAACCTCACGGGCATCACGGAGGCGGAAGCCGATTGGCGCCCGCATCCGGCCGCGAATCCCGTGCGCTGGATGGTCGGCCACCTCGCGTGGTTCGAGGAGTGGGCGCACGACGCCTTGCACCGCGATGGTCGCTACCTCGTCGATCGCGATCCGACCGCCTACCTCGACGGAACGATCCCGGAGTTGCTCGCCCGGTTCAGCGCCGCGCGAGCGCGGTACCGCGCGTGCGTCGCCGAGCTCGATCAGAATGCCCTCGATGCAACGCTGAGCTACCTCGGCCGCTACGACGTCTCGGGTCTCGATCTCCTCAAGACGCACGCGCTCCACGTGGCCGGCCACCGATTTCAGGTGCGATACGTTCGCGGGACCTACAGCCGCGCGCACGGCACGTCCAAGACGGACTTTGATCCGTGGTAGACGCGACCGGCGCGTGACAACGGTGCGTCGCCCGCGGTAACGTTGTGCCGTGCGAAAGACGACGCTTCTCTTCGGCCTGCTCGGCGGCGCGCTCATCGCGCTGCTCAAGCTCATCGAGTATCGATATCTGGTCGTCGAACACTCGGTCGAGATCTACGGCGGCCTTGTGGCGCTCGTCTTCTCGATACTCGGTATTTGGCTCGGTCTTCGGTTGACTCGCGGTCGGCCGGCCCCGGGTCCTCCGGCCCCCGTCCAACCGGCACGTGGACCGTTTGTCGTCGATCGGGCACGGCTCGACGCGTTGGGGATCACGCCGCGCGAGCACGAGATCCTCGAGCTCATCGCCGCGGGCCTCAGCAACCGCGAGATCGCCGAAAAGCTGTTTGTGAGCGAGAACACCGTGAAGACGCACTCGAGCCGACTGTTCGACAAGCTGAACGCGAAGCGGCGGACGCAGGCCGTGCAGCTCGCCAAAGAGGCCGGATTGATCGCCTGAAAGGATGATTTTGGTGGTTCTGCGCGAAAATCACCCTTTCGGGTGACGCGCGAAACGGGCCTTGGACCTAGGCTGTGGCGCGATTCCAAATCGACCCTCTATCCGCGCCGGGAGCGCACGACCAATGCAGAAGACCGTCTGGACCTTTGGGCTGATCTCTGGAGCAATCATCTCGCTGTTGATGCTCCTCGTTCTCCCGTTCCACGACGCCATCGGGTACGACCGGAGCTTAGTCCTCGGCTACACGACGATGGTGCTGGCGTTCCTGCTCATCTACTTCGGGATCCGGTCGTACCGCGACAACGTCGCCAACGGGTCGATCGGATTCGGACGCGCCCTGGCCGTCGGAACGCTCATCGCCGTGATCTCGAGCGTCTGCTATACCGCGACCTGGGAACTGATCTACCCGCGAATCGCGACGGATTTCACGGCCAAGTATCAGGCCCACGAGATCAGCAAAGCGAAGGCGAGCGGTGCGAGCCAGGCAGAGATCGACCAACGCGCCGCCGACCTGAAGCGATTCTCCGAGTTGTACAAGAACCCCGTCGTGAACGCGGCCCTCACGTTCATCGAGCCGCTGCCCGTGGGTCTCGTGATCGCGCTGGTCTCGGCCGGCGTGCTGAGGCGCCGACGGCCGGCTAGTTCGTCGCAGCCCGAAATCGCCGCCGCCGGCTAAGCATCTCGTCCGCGGTCATTCTATTTTCGCCCCGGCGGGCGGCACATTAACGGTCATGCGACCGCCGCCGGGCCGCCTTCGACCGCAGTTCACGTATATCGTCTGACTCCATTCATCTACTCGTCATCTACTCGTGCAGATCGACAACGAACCCCGCGTGCCGTCTCGATTCGGCGATCGCTACGCGAAAGAATTCCTCGTCGGCTGGCGAGCCATGGACTTCAACGGTCACATGGGAAATACGGCATACCTGGATCTCGCCGCCGACGTTCGTCTGGCGTTTCTCGCCGACCATGGATGTCCGGTGACCGAACTGAAGGGGCTGGCGATCGGCCCGGTGATCCGCAAGGAAGAGCTCGAGTACTTCCGCGAGGTCGGGCTCCATGAGACCGTAACCGTCACCTACGCGGCTCTGGCGATGACGCCCGACGGCGCGCGGTTCGTCGTCGAGAACGAGGTCTGGTCGGAGCGCGGCGAACGCGCGGCGACGATTCGATCGACCGGCGGCTGGCTGGACCTGCGCACCCGAAAGCTTATCGCGCCGCCGCCGCTGTTGGTCGCCGCCCTTTCCCAGTTGCCGCGCGCGCCGGGCTTCGTCGAGCTACCGTTGCCGCGCAAGAAGGACGGCGACGAATCGAGTCCGTAAACCGGACTCGGCAGCGGGCGAACGGGCATCCGCCCTCACGGGCGCATCGGCCCACGATTTGCTGAGGCCGCCCGTGTGGACGACGTTTCCCAACCTTCGATGAGGAAGGCAACAGGGAGTGGCAACTCAAGCGGCGGGCACGTTCGACGACGCTGACTCGACTCAATCGATCGCGCTCTCCGAGATGCCGAGGACCAGTGACAGCGACGTCCTCTCCGGCGGCGGAGAGATGGGTGCGCTCATGCGCACGATCGATTGGTCCGCCACGGCACTTGGCCCCGTCGACAGCTGGTCGCCCACGCTGCGGACGATGGTCAGCTTTCTCCTGGCCAATCGTTTTCCCCTGTTGCTCTGGTGGGGCCCGGACTACATCCAGCTCTACAACGACGCGTACCGCCCCATCCTCGGCGCGAAACATCCGCGGGCACTGGGACAGCCCGTGCGCGAGTGTTGGTGGGAGATCTATGACGTCATCGGACCGCTCATCGACACGCCGTTCAACGGTGGGCCGGCGACGTGGATGGACGACATCCTCCTCGAGGTGAAGCGGCACGGGTTCGTCGAAGAAACCCACTTCACGATCGCCTATAGTCCCGTGCCCGACGCGACCGCCGAGCGAGGGATCGGCGGCGTCTTGGCCACGGTGCACGAGACGACCGAACAAATCATCGGCGAGCGACGTGTGCTCGCGCTGCGCGACCTCGGCACCCGCTCGATCGCCGAGGCGAGGACGGCCGAGCAGTCGTGTGCTGCGGCGGCCGAGATTCTGGCGCAGCACTCGAAGGACATCCCGTTCGCGTTGCTCTACCTCCTCGACGCGGACGGCACCCACGTTCGCCTCGCCGGTGCGGCCGGCGCGACCGCCGGTCAATCGATCAGCCCTCGAGTTGTCGCGCTCGAGAACGACGGGACCGATCCGCTCGGCTGGCCGATTCGCGAAGCGCTCGAGAGCGAAGCGCTCCACGTGGTGGAGCATCTCGGGTCGCGGTTCGCCGAGGTACCGGCCGGTCCGTGGTCGGACCCGCCGACCACGGGCGTCGTGGTGCCGATCGCATCGAACATCGCGCATCGCCCGGCGGGCGTGCTCGTGGCGGGCGTGAGTCCTCGGCACGGGTTCGACGAGCAGTATGCCACCTTCTTCGAACTGGTCGCTCGACAGGTGTCGACCGCGGTGGCGAATGCCCGGGCCTACGAGGACGAGAAGAAACGGGCCGAGGCGCTCGCCGAGTTGGACCGCGCCAAGACGGCTTTCTTCTCGAACGTCAGCCACGAGTTTCGTACGCCGCTCACGTTGCTCCTCGGTCCGGCGCAGGAGGCGATCGCCGACGCGCAGACGTCGCCCGAGCAGCGAGCGCGGCTCGAGGTGATCAATCGGAACGCGCTGCGGATGCAGCGCCTCGTCAACACGCTGCTCGACTTCTCGCGCATCGAAGCGGGACGCATCGAGGCCGCGTTCGAGGCGACGGATCTGTCGGCGTACACCGCGGAGCTGGCGTCGACTTTTCGCTCGGCGATCGATGCGGCCGGCCTGGCGTTCGTCGTCGACACACAGCCGCTCGGCGAACCGGCGTACGTCGACCGCGACATGTGGGAGAAGATCGTGTTGAATCTTCTCTCGAACGCGTTCAAGCATACGTTCGAAGGCGAGATCGCGGTGTCGGTGCGCGCGTCGTCAGGCCACGTCGAGCTCGTGGTGCGCGATACGGGCGTGGGAATACCGGCCGATCAGGTCCCGAACTTGTTCAAGCGCTTTTATCGCGTGCCCAATTCGCGCTCTCGCACGCACGAGGGCACGGGCATCGGTTTGGCGTTCGTGCAAGAGTTGGTGAGCCTGCACGGCGGACGCGTCGAGGTCACGAGCGAAGAGGGTAAGGGCTCGTCGTTCATCGTTCGCATTCCGCTGGGCGACTCGCATCTTCCGTCGGAGCGCGTGGGCGCCGTCGAACGGCACGCGTCCGCGTCGCTCGATGCGGCCCCGTTCGTCGAAGAGGCGCTGCGCTGGTTGCCGAGCGGCGGCACCGACGTCGAGTCGGCCGCCGGCGCGACGGTCGACGCCCCCGAGGCGCCGCGCAGGGAAGCATGCCGCGAGAGAATACTCATCGCCGACGACAACGCCGACATGCGGGACTACGTCGCCCGGCTGCTTCGCGCCCGAGGCTGGAAGGTCGACACGGCGGCCGATGGTTTGACGGCACGCGAGGTGGCGCGCCGCGAGACGCCGGATCTCGTTTTGAGCGACGTGATGATGCCCGGTCTCGACGGGTTCGCGCTGCTGGGCGAACTGCGGCGCGACCCGGCAACGGCGGACATCCCGGTCATCCTGTTGTCAGCGCGCGCCGGCGAGGAAGCGCGAGTCGAAGGGCTTGGCGCGGGTGCCGACGACTATCTCGTGAAGCCGTTCTCGGCGCGCGAGCTCGTGGCGCGAGTAAACAGTACGCTTCGGCTGTCGCAGATGCGGCGCGCCGTCGGGCAGCGCACCGCACAGTTCGAGACGCTGCTCAACGCGGCACCGCTCGGCGTATACCTCGTGGACAACGATCTCCGCATTCTCGCCGCGAACCCCACGGCGCGCCCCGTGTTGGGCGACACGCCGGACCTGATCGGGCGGGATTTCGACGAGGTCATTCACCATCTCCGACCGAAGGCTCGCGCCGATGCAATCGTGCGACTCTTTCGACGAACGTTGGAGACGGGCAGTATGGCCGCGATCCGAACATCGTCTTCCCGATCGGCCCGTACGAGCCGACCAACAGCTCGAAGGCCGGGGCGAACTACGGTACCGACGTGAACTTCCCGATTCCAAACGAAGAGTCGAATAACCCCCTGTTCCTGAAGGCGAACTCGTCCTGTCTCGACCGGTCGGCCGGCATCGGCTCCTAAGCGATCGGCGGCACGGATTGGACGAATCGACGCCCTCATTCCAGATTTGGGATGAGGGCGTCGAGTGTTGTCCACCCGGAGAATCGCCATGTCGAGCAACACGCACGGCAAGATCTGCTATCTCGAGCTACCGGCATCGAGCGTGTCACAGTCAGCGTCGTTCTACTCCAAGACGTTCGGCTGGCAGATGCGCACGCGGAGCAATGGTTCGCAAGCGTTCGACGACGCGACCGGTCAAGTGAGCGGCTCGTTCGTTCTCAACCGAGGCGCCGCCGCGTCGCCGGGACTCTTGGTCTACATCATGGTCGACAGCGTCGCCGATGCGTGCCGCGCCGTAGAGGCCAACGGCGGAACGATCGTGCAACCACTCGGAGCGGATGCGCCCGAGCTCACGGCGCGATTCAAAGACCCGGGTGGCAACGTGATCGGCTTGTATCAAGAGCCGCCGAGAACTCCATGACCACCAAACAGATCGCCGCGGGCGTCGTTGGAATCATCGCCCTCGGCGTCGCGGCGCGATACACGTTTGGCGGTGTGTTGATCGCACCGCTCGGCATGACGATCGCGTCGTGGTTCGCGCGCCGGCGTGGCCGCCAGTTGTCGCGGAGCGCGAGCTGGGTTGCTGCGGTCGTGGCACCCGGTGTCGTGATGCTCGTCCTCGCCGGCTTTGCGGCGACACAGATGCCCGCCGGCTCGTGGTCGAAAATCCAAAAGGTTGCCGACTCCACGAAGGTTCATCGACAGCCTCCGCCGGCGTGGCTGGAGCGAATCGCGCCCGGTTCGACGGCTCGCGCGAACGCACAGCAAGTGAGCCTCGGGCCGGCTGCAACTGTGTGGTTCGCGCTGGTGGGCGCGATGTTCGGAGTCGGAATGGTGTCGGGGCTGGTGGGAACGGCCGGTTGGCTGGCCACCATGCCGCTCGCGTACGCGATCACGGGGCGATGGATCGGCTCCCGGCCCCGCGATCCACCGCTCTTCGAGGACGCAGTGATGGCGTGACCTCGCGCTGCTAAGCGGGGGTCGGTTGTTCAACTCTACCCAGGCCCATTTGTAGAGCCCTGTTTCCAGTGAGTTACGCGCTCGCTGGGACTTCTTTTCACCTTTATACCGGCCATGTCGATGCCAACGGCCTGACCCCACCCGACGAGGACTACTCGCATCGGTGGATTGTCGGCGTCTACGTCCCCTAGACTTCCGCCGACTACAAGCGGATTTTCAGCGCTCCACGGCAAGCCCACGTCAGAACGACGACGAGGAGCAGCTGGCCACCGAGTTGAGCGGCGCCGGGCACGGCCCTCGGCGCGAAGCGCGCAATCTCGTCCCGTCGCACATCTCGGCTCGATTGGGGCGGCCCCTTTGCGCCGAGCATGAGCACGGCGACCAGCAGCATAGCCCCGAGCAGCAAGAGCGACCGCGCGGCGGCGGCGAGCCAGTTCGGCGCGAGAACAACCCTCACAGCGCCTCCTTCAGCCAGCGCGGCAGGTACGCGTCGGCAACCCTCACGATCCACCGAAAATTCATGGCAACGTGGGCGGCGACGCTTACGAGCATCGCATCGGTCCAGTTGTTGTGCGTGTTGCGCCACACTCGATCATCGATCGTGGCGATCCCGAGTTCCGGCAACGCGACCTGCGAGATCAGGAGGCCCGACACCACCACGCCGGCCGTTGTGATGAACAGTGACGCGTTCAGCAGCAGGTTGACTACGTCGCGGGGGCGTGCCGGAGATAGCGTCCGCCTTATCGCCGTCAAGATCCACCGCCACGACAGCAGCAGATGCGCGAGCGTCGGCAACAGGAACACGACGCCGAGCCACTCGTGCCACGCAAGTCCCGTCAGCGTCGGCGTTCGCAGTAGGGCGAAGAGTGTGAAGAGAGTAGCATCGAGCCAGAAGGCGAAGACGGTGCTTGCCGATCGTCTCGATTGGGCGCTTCCAGGCCGAGTCATTGACACGAAACGGTGCGCGGCCGTTGCGGCGATCACAAGCTCATTCCTCCCGACCAACCATTAGATGTTGATTAAGAGTTGGCGGGGGCGATCGTGCAGCGCGGTGCTTAGTCAACGCGGACGTCGATGGCGGTGCAGCGATGCCGGAGTATCGTCTCCCGTCGAGAGCCGAGCGTTCCAGGCGCCCGTTCGCTCTGATCGTTGGCGGCGAATCAGCCGTGAGCCCTTATTTGAATAGCTCCACACTCTCGTACGGCTGCGTCGCCCACGGGCGGTATCGGTTGAGCGTGAACCTGGTCCGTTCGCCTGGTCGTACACTCACCAACAGATAGTTGTACTCCTCTTTCGGCGCCGCACCCTGCCAGTACTGATCTGGCGGATAATTCGCGGGAACCTTGACATGTGTTCGTCCTGGCAGGATGGGGTCTTGCTCGGCACCGCCGCCGCCCAGGACGAGATACTTCACTCCGTCCACGTCGTACGCCTCCGTCGTGTGCACGTGCCCGGTGAAGACGACGATGTCGAGGTCCTTGGCGTACGAGGCGAGCAGCTTGTGCGGATTCTGCGCTTCAGGGATCGGGCCCATGCCGGACCGACAGAAGACCGGAGCGTGAAAGGAGATGAATACGTTCTTGATCCCGGCGGCCTTGGCCTCGTCCAGCCACGCCCGTAGCTCCTTCATCTGTTGAGCGTACGCGGGTTGAGTCGCGTTCCAACCGCTGGGGTCACGAGGATCATATCCACCTGTCCACAGCGAGATGAACCTCGCGCCGGCGTAGTCGAACTTGTACGTGAACTGGTTGTCGGTCATGCCGAGCTTCGTCACGTAGGGAAAGGCGGCCCGGAATCCTTCGGCCGTCGAGTCTCCCCAGACTTCGTGATTGCCGAGCGCGCCGAAGACACGTCCTTCCAATCCTGCTTGCGTCAATCGATTGTCAGGCGGCGGCAGCTGCCTTAGAAAACGCTCATCGACCCGTTGCCAATAAGGGTTGTCGGACGGTGACGACCCTTGTTTTCCCCACCACACCCAGTCGCCGGTATGCAGCGCGAAGTCAGCCTGACCGCCCGTGAGGGCCTTCAGCACTCCGGCCGTCACCCAGTCACCGCCCTTGATGCGGTACATCGTATAGTGAACCCCGGGCTGCAGCTTCACGTCTTCCACCGACGCTTCGGTTGCCCACCCGCTGTCCACAGTGACAGTCATGACTTCGCTCTTGGTCATGAATGGCATCACGATTTTTTTGAGCTCGCCGCTCGCCGGGTCGTAGTCGAGCTTCACGTATTTCTCGACGACTTCTTTCGCCTCTTTCGGCGGCATCTCCAGCTCGAGCATCTCGGCGATGAGGTTTACCGCCTCGGCTTTTTGCTCGGATCGATGCGGCAAGTACATCATCGTTCGCGAGTCGCCGAATACCGCGAATGAGAATGGGAAGCTCGCTGTGGGTGCGCTCTGACGCGCGGCGCTGTCCCGGGCGCATCCGCTCAAGACAACAGCAAAAAGGCCGACGCAGACTAGCGCGACCGGTGTCGGCTCTCGTCCCCTCATGAGACTGCTCCCGTTCTACACGCTTGGTGTCGTTGGCGTCTTGCGCCGGAACCAGCCTAGTCCGGCCCTGACACCACAGGAGTTGGACGTTGTGCCAACTGATCGCGGGAGCCGCTATTCGTTGGCGAACGAGGGGCTGCCACCGGGCGCGAGTGCCCCAGTCTCGGGGAACGGCGATCGGGGCGAGCGCTTGGCGAGAGAAACCGCCGCCACCGCTTCCACTTCTATAACATTCCGCCGGGACCAACCATTGGACGAGGAGGATCAGCGCCGCCTCGTGATCGTGGCCACGAGGCGCGTGTCGTTCACGTGGTAATAGTCGGCGCGCTCACCGTGGGCGACACGCACCGGCTTTCCCTGGTACTCGCCAACGTCATCCCAGCCCACCACGACGTCCTCGACGATCCAGCGATAGTCGTCGGAGAAACGAAGACACACGGTGCCGGCCGGCCGCGTCGAACAGTCCGGAGGAGGATCCTGCTCCTTCCATTGAATGGTCGCCGGATCCGGCGCGGGCGTGCCGAATGAGAACGGCTGGTTCACCAGCTGCTTCACCTTCTTCCCACCGATTTCCGCTGGGATGTATCGCATCTCGGGGACCGCGCCTCGCACTGCGTCCACGAGCAGCGGGTTCGGGGCCTTCACGACCCTGAACGACGCGAGGTCGGCCACTCCAGTCGTGTCCACGACGAACGAGACGATCACGTCACCGCCAATGCCGAGTCTCGCGATCGAATCTGGAAAGACTGGAAGGAGCACACCGGGCGCCATGCGTACGGGTCGATCGACCTGAGAGTCGAAATACACCTGTCCGGGCACGTAGGGCGCGGCCCGGGTCACGCGGGTCCCCGCAACCGTGGCGCGAAGCTTCCCAGCGTCACTTGCCTCGCTCACGCGCACTGGCGTCGCGCTCGCCTTCGTCGTCGCGTCGCCTAACTGGCCGTCGCTATTGTCTCCCCAGCAATAGACGGCGCCGTCTGCGGTGAGGCCACACGCGTGGTAAGTCCCCGCGCTCACCGTTGTGAAGCGTTGATCGCCTGCGACGCGAATGGGCGGTTCGCGACCGTCGTCGTCGCGCCCGGGCCGATTTTTGTACGACTGACTCGAGAGAATGCTGGCTCCCGCGAGCCGGTTGTAGCGCGCGTCGCGCCAGCAGTAAGCCGTTCCATCTGTCGCCGACGCGCAGGCGTAGAGCAGACCAACCCCAATCGACGTGAACGAGACGCCTGCGGGCATCGGCACTGGAGCCGCGATGCCGCCAACGCTGACGTTGCCGTACCGGCGCAACGAGTCGGGCCCCCAGCAGTAGGCCTTCCCCGCTGCCGTGAGGCCGCATGTGAGATCCCATCCAGCGCTCACGGTCACGAACTTCTGACCGCCCTGAACCGCCGTCGGCCTCCTGAGAACCACGCCATTGACCATCTGTCCGGGGTATCCGAGTCCCCAACAGTGCGCGTCGCCCTGCGCTGTAACCCCGCACGAGTAAGTGTTCCCCGCGCTCAACTGCGTGAACGTCAGACCGCCAGACAGGGCGGTCGGCCCTCCCTCCATTGGCGCTCCACCGCCGAGTTGGCCGGCGCCGTTTTGACCCCAACACCATGCGGCGCCCGTGGTCGTGAGCCCGCACGCGTGGTCGGAGGCAGCCGCGATCGCGGAAAGACGAAGGTTGCCAGCGAAACGCGAGGGAACCGAGTCTCCGGGTAAGACCGCGGATCGTCCGGGCGGAATGGGCAGGTTCACGATTCCCCAGCAGTACCCGTCCCCGTTTTCGGCGGTCGCACAGGTTTGTTCTGTGCCGGCGGAGAGCGTGGTGAATCGTGTGTCGCCGACGACGCGCAGTGGCGTCGTGCTCGAGCCGCCGGTGAAGCCGACTCCCAGCTCACCGATGCGATTCGCGCCCCAGCAGACCGCCGAGCCGCGGCTCGTGAGCGCGCAGCTGTGACTCGTTCCTGCCGTAACCGCGACGAACCGCTCCTGAGCGTCCGGAGCCGGCGGCCGACTGGACGGGCTGGCGCCGGAACAGGCACCCAGCGTTGCGGTGATGAGTACGGCACGCGGCTTCATGCTGCGAGCCTCCGATCGAGCAGTGGCCCAAGCTACCTGACCGGCGCAGCATTGGGGAGGACGTCAGGAGTTAAATCTCGGGATAAACGTGGCCCGCTGCATCCCGGGTCTCGTTGCGTGTTCATGGTGCGTACTAGAATGCTCGCGACCAATACGTAACTCGACGTATGCGAAACCGCCCTGAGCGAGACGGTAGCTACACGTCGATGGCTGCCGGGACACAAGGCTCAAAATCGAAGGCCGCTCGCCCAACCACCGAAAACAGACGATGAGCACATTGATCGACGAGAACACGACCATCACGCGCGGGTACGCCCCCGTGAACGGTCTCGAGATGTATTACGAAGTCGAGGGCCCGCCGGGGGGCGCCCCGCTCGTCTACATCCCGAACGCATTCGGATTTGCTGGCCTGATTTCGTTTCCCGGTCTGCTCGAGAACTACTCGGTCATCACGATGGATCTCCAGGGGCACGGTCGCACCGCGGACATACCGGAGCGTCCGCTCACGATCGAGCAATACGCCGAAGACGTCGTCGGATTGCTGAAGCATCTCGGCGTCGCGAGAGCCGACTTCTTCGGCTTCAGCTTCGGCGGCAACACGGCGACGATGATCGCGCTTCGCTACCCCGCGTTGGTCCGTCGTGTGGCGACATGGGGGGCGACGTTCGGTCCACCGCAGGTCGCCCACAACGCCGACATGCTGCGCTTCGACCATCCGCCGACGGCCGAAGACACGGCCTTCGCGTTCAAGCGAGAGAGGTACAAACAGGTGGCTCCCGATCCCGACCACTGGCCGCGGATCTGGGAGAAGGTCGCGAACCTTCGATGGAATGGATTCTCAAACGACGAGTTGGCGTCGATCAAGGCGCCGCTGCTGGTGGGACTTGGCGATCGCGACTTCGTGCGGCTCGAGCACGCGGTCAGCGTGTCGAGACTCGTCCCGAACGCCGAGCTCGCGGTAGTGCCGGATGCCGGGCACTTTGCTCCGATGTCGGAACCGGAGCGCGTGATTCCGATCGTGAAGCATTTTCTCGAAAAGCCGGTGACCAGAGCCCCGGTGGCAACCGCGGGGATGGGCTACCACCCCGGCGAAACGCGCTGATGGCAAGCGGCTACGGGCGGAGGGCGTTTGGCGCGGCGAACGCGGCTACTGTGCTTTATTTGGTGTTGTTGATAGCCACCGTCGTGGCCGTCGACGTCGTGTTTTTCAGAAATCGCTTCTGGGGACGCCTGACCGTGAATGTCGGGATAGTCTTAGTCTTTACAGCCTTCTACTTCCGATTCCTCAAACGCCCATGAGCCAGCCCGGCGGGCGAGGTCGAGCGCGCCGGCAACACGGGCGATAGCGCCCGGACCACGGGATGTGGCGGGCGCGAGCTCGGCGCGCGGCGTCGCGCCGAACGCTGAAGGGGACGGACGGGAGTCTTCCGTCCCGGTGAGGGTGGATGTGGCAGACGTCAGTCGCGCCGAACGCAATTCGAAGCGGGACTCGGGGATCCCAACTTCGTCTGACGCGTCCTGCGAGTCGTCACGTCGCAACTCAGCGCGGTCCACCGCTAAGTGCGCGTCGGCTGGAGCGAGGTGCGTGCGGTCCGAACGCGATTTCATCCGGTCCGAACGCGACTTCATCCGGTCCGGACGCAGCTTCATGTGGTCCGGACGCGACTCGATCCGGTCTGCGGTCGTCGTGATGCGGTCCGATCGAGCCTGAGCGCGAGCTCGCGCGAGACGATCGCGGGATCGTGCGAACTGACTCTGGACAGAGGTGGAGAGACTCTCGAACGAAGGCGAGTGAATCTCGGATGGAACCGAGTGAACCTCGGATGGAGCTGAGTGAATCTCCGATGGAGCTGTGTGAATCTCGGATGGAGCTGAGTGAATCTCGGATAGAGCTGAGTGAATCTCGGATGGAGAGTCAGCGATCCGCAACGCTTCGGGCGAAGAGGCGGCTGCCTGCGAGTTGCTCTCGGCTACGGACGAGTTGCTCTCGGCTGCCCCGAAGTTCAATAGCGCTTAGCGCGCCTTCGTGGCCGGCGGGAGCGATTTCACGTGCATCGCGCGCGGGTGAATCGGCGCGTGGGCGAACGCGTTCGGCCATCGCCGCGCCGCAACCGCGGTCCTCGTGCCTCCTACTTAGTAAGTGGGAGCCGACCGGGATTTGCTACCAAATGTCCTCTTTAGGAGACGCCGATTTGCGAGGTGCTGACGAACGGCTGACAATCGGCGGCTATTATGCCACGCAAATGAGTGTTTTCAATCGCTGCAACGTTTCGTTGCGGTAGTAAAATCGCGTCGGCTCCCACTTCTATTAGTAGGGGGGCGAAGTCCGCCGAAGCCGATCGGGGTCTGCCCGTACAACTCACGTTTCACTTGGACGCGCTTATTTGATCGAGTCGGCGGACGACGTCGGCAATCCAGCCTGCCCCTGGTGCCCGGTTGAAACGCTTGCTTCGCGCGCTATCTTCGCGACGGACCCCATGGAACACACGGACACGACCGTCACGCGACGGACGCTTCTGAAGAGCGGTCTCGCCGCCGCCGCCGGGCTCGCATTGCCGGGTGCCGCAGGCGGAGCGACCTCTTCCTCGCGCGAAACCATCGCGGAACCAGGCACGCCGCCCGAAAGCGTCATGCCGGCGCTCGTCTCTTACATGAGCGAGGCACAAACGCGCCCCCTGCCGGCCGAGACGGCGGAGCATACACGTCTGCACGTGCTCGACACGTTCGCCGCCATGGTCTCGGGGAGCGAACTCCCACCGGGCCGGGCCGCGCTTCGTTTCGTCGACGCGTACGATGCCGGCGGGGGCGGGGGGGGCGGGGGGGGCGGGGGCGGCGGCGGCGCCACGGTCGTGCGATCGAAGCGTCTCGCCGGTCCGATCGAAGCGGCGCTGGCCAACGCGATGATGGCCCACGCCGACGAGACCGACGACTCGCACGCGCCGTCGCAATCGCATCCGGGGTGTTCGATCGTGCCGGCGGCTCTTGCCGCCGCCGAGCGGTTCGAGACCGACGGCGCGCGTTTCCTGCGGGCCGTGGCGCTCGGCTACGACATCGGGACGCGGGTCAACATGGCGCTGCGCGTCTCGAACTTCGAGGTCGCCTCGCATCTCAGCAGCCACGCCATGGCCGCGGTCTGGGGTTCGTCGGCGGCAGCCGGATGCGCGGCCGGCCTGTCGACTGAACAGCTACCGTGGCTTCTTGCCTACGCCGCCGACCAATCCAGCGGGCTGACTGTATGGCAGCGCGATTCCGACCACATTCAAAAGGCGTTCGCGTTCGCCGGCCTCGGCGCACGCAACGGCGTGACGGCGGCGATCGTCGTCCACGCCGGGTGGACCGGCGTGAACGACGTCCTCGCCGGCGCATACAACTTCTTCAATGCGTACGCGCCCGCCTCCGGCCCCGACCTTGGGGTGCTCGTGGACAAGCTGGGAGAGCGCTATGAAGTCGTCCGAACGAACGTCAAGAAGTGGACGGTGGGCTCACCGATCCAGGCGCCGCTCGACGCCATCGAACGCATGCGACGGGATCATCCGTTCACGGCGGATCAAGTGCAGCGAGTCGTCGTGCGCACGGCGACGAGCGAGGCGAAGCTGGTGGACAACCGCGACATGCCGGACATCTGCATGCAGCACATGGTCGCGGTGATGCTGCTGGACAAGACGGCGTCGTTCGCGTCGGCGCACGACAAGCCACGAATGCAGGACCCGGCGGTCCTCGAGCAGCGGGCGAAAGTCACGCTCATCCAGGACGAGGAATTGGAGAAGCTGCTCCCGAAGCGAGTGGCGATCGTCGACGTCACGCTGACGGACGGGACCAAGCTGACACAACGAGTGGACGCCGTCCGAGGCACGGTGCAGAATCCGATGACGCGGGCGGAGATCGTGGCCAAGGCGCGAGACCTCGTGGCGCCGGTGCTCGGTGCCGCTTCGGCGTCGCGCCTCATCGACAAGGTGCTCGCGCTCGACACGGTGCGCGACATCCGCGAGCTCAGGCCGTTGCTACAGGGGGATTGAGCCGTCGGTTGTGATACTTCGTCTCGATCGTCCATGACTAAATGCTCAATGGACGAATGGCAGCGGGCCTCGTCGCCCTCGCACCAGCGCTGTGCAGCTGCGTGCCGACCCACTACTCGCCGGTGGCCGCATGTCCGACGCTCGCCGACGGCACGCATCCGTCGAGCGGGTCGTTGCAGGTATTGCCATCCGAAGTTCCAGAGGTCCAACTCGACTCCATGCGTTGGTACGTACACACCGGCCACGAGGGAGAAGAGTTCGGGACCTGGACGTCCGTGTCGGCGCTCGGGCGAATCGTCAGCACGAAGGAGACGTCCCTCGTCGGTGTCGGTGTGCTGGTCGAAGGGATGCGGGACACCGTCGTCGTTCATCGCATGATCGACAGCAATTTCTACGACGTGCGACGCGTGCCGTGGTCCTCGCAAGCATACATGACGATCGGGCGCGAGACGGTGCGTCCGGATCGTCCAGTTCAAGTGCGGGCGGGCGAGAAGGATCTCAGTCGCTCGCCGCCGACCCGATGGGGGTGTCCGACACGCGCCCGCATCATTCGCCTCTCCCCGCCGGGCACGGCGCTTCGCGCGCCACGCCCTCCTGAAGACGAGCGGCCCGGCTCTGATTTCTACGCGTGGGACCCGTGGAGGTTCAGCGTAGACACGGCAATGCAGCAACGGTCGAGCCTCGCGCTGCTTCGCGGTCCTCGAGGAGACACGGCACGGACGGACGTGGTTGTCGTACGTTCGAAGTTCTTGTATCGCCGGTTTGAAGCGAGCGGTATTCGGGCCGACTCGACGAGATTCACGACACTCGATGTCGGCGTATCCGGCGCCCAGATCGACTCGGCCGAGGCCCACGCGAGACGGCTGGACGTGGAACGGGACCGTACGACACCGACGCCAACGCCGAACGCGGGCGAATCGATTCTCATGATCGGCTTGGGCGGTAGGCGCTACGAATGGCGCTTTCCGACGGCGAGCCCGCCGTCTGACCTCGTCCCGATCGTTCGCGCCATGTCGCGAATCGGTGACCGGATGGCGCCGACGGCGCGCGGGTACGCGCCGACCCCATGAGGATGAGGCGTGAGGCACGCCCATTCGCTCAATGCGACGTCGTAAGCCCCGTCACGAAGCAGGTCGCGATTCCGCGCAGGCGACTGGGTACACACACAGCCGCTCGCACGAGGGTTGGATTCGTGATATACAATCCGTTGTCGGGCCCGGTCTTGGCGAATACCTTTCGGGGCCCGAGCGGCCTGTGCCAAGAGCAATAAGAACACCTGAAATCGCTGAGGGACCCAACGACCGGCAAGCCTCGGCGTTGGTCTCGTTGTTTCGGGCTATCGCGGCCGGCGACACCGCGCGAGTCTCGCGCCTGCTCCGAGCGTCGCCCGAGCTTGCCCGCCAGTCGATCCGCATTGGCGTCACGCGAGCCGACGCGGGGCGATGGTTCATCGCCGATGCCGGGCGATACATCCTGACCGGCGATACAGCGCTGCACTTCGCCGCGGCGTCGTTTCGTCCCGGTCTGTGCAAGAGACTTCTCGCGCTCGGCGCGGACGTGCACGCGAAGAATCGGCGCGGCGCCGAGGCGTTGCACGCGGCGGCGGCGGCCGCTCCAGGCTCGCGTCGGTGGAATCCACGGATGCAATCGAAGACGATCGCACTGTTGATCGACGCCGGCGCCGACCCGAACTGCGTCGACGCCGAAGGCGCAACGCCACTGCACCGTGCGGTGCGAACCCGGTGCGCGGCCGCGGTTCGCGTTCTGCTCGAGCGGGGCGCGAATCCGCGGGCGAAGAACAAGGGCGGGTCGACGCCGGCGCGCCTGGCTGTATTGACCACCGGCCGAGGTGGATCCGGAACGCCGGCGGCGAAGGCGCAGCAGGCGCTCATCGTCCGCTCGTTCCTGGATCGAGGCGTGCGCGTGCCCGCCTCGTCTTCCTTCATCGACCAACTCGCCCCGTGATCCATCCTCGCCCCGTCGTGCTCGACGGCAACGGCATTCGACTCGAGCCGCTCACGCCGGATCATCGTGCTGGTCTCGCCACCGCCGCGACCGACGGCCGGCTGTGGGAGATCTGGTACACGTCGGTGCCGGCGCCCGATCAGGCGGCGGCGTACATCGAGAGTGCGCTCGCCGGGCAGCGCGACGGACACATGCTGGCATGGGCGGTGCGCGACCTGCGAAGCGGCGAGATCATCGGCACGACGCGATATCACGACATCGTCGCTCCGATCGACCGGGTGGAGATCGGTTGGACGTGGTACGCGGCGCGGTATCAGCGCACGCACGTGAACACGACGTGCAAGCTGCTGCTTCTGACGCACGCGTTCGAGTCCTTGAAGTGCGCTGTCGTCGGTCTGAGAACCGACAACTTCAACTTCGCGTCACAGCGGGCGATCGAGCGCCTCGGGGCCAGGAAGGACGGCGTGCTTCGCCATCACATGGCGCGTCGCGACGGAACGGCGCGCGACACGCATCAGTACAGCATCATCGCGTCGGAGTGGACGGACGTGAAGCGCCACCTCGAGCTCCGGCTGGCCCGGAACGCGGCATCGACCTAGCCGCGGGTCTTCTCGGCAGCGAGAAGCTTGGCGACTTCGTCGCCGTGTCCTTCCGGCTTCACCTTTTCGAAGACCTTGGTCACCGTGCCGCGGGGATCAATGAGGAACGTCGTGCGCAAAATGCCCATGTACTTGCGCCCGTACAGCGACTTCTCGCCCCACACGCCGTACTTCACCGCAATCGCGTGGTCGACGTCGGCGATGAGGGTGTACGGAAGGTCGTACTTCTTCTTGAATTTCTGATGTGACTTCGGCGAGTCCGGGCTCACGCCGATCACCACTGCGTCGAGTCCCGTGAACCGAGGGAGGGTGTCGCGCAAGGAACACGCTTCAGTGGTGCACCCGGAGGTGTCGTCCTTGGGATAGAAAAACAGGACGACCGTTTTTCCGCGCAGCGACGAGAATTTGAGCGTCTCACCGGTATCGGTGGTGCCAGAGAAGTCGGGCGCCCGTCCGCCCTCGAGATCGCCGGGCGCGGTCACTCGAGCGCTTCCCCGCCCATCAGCGCCGCCATGATCGCTTTCTGCACGTGCAGCCGATTCTCGGCTTCGTCCCAGACGCGGCTCTGTGAGCCGTCGATCACGTCGGCAGCCACCTCTTCGCCGCGGTGCGCGGGGAGGCAGTGGAGAAAGATCGCCTTCTTGTCCGCTTGCTCCATGAGTGCGGGACTCACCGTGAACCCCTTGAAGGCACGTTCGCGCTCTTTCTGTTCTTGCTCCTGCCCCATCGACGCCCAGACATCGGTGGTCACGACGTGCGCGCCGCGCGCCGCTTCCATCGGATCACGCAGAACACGTACCTTCGCCACCTTCTGCGCGCGAGCGAGCAGGTGGTCGGCGGGCTCGTAGCCCTCGGGGCAGGCGAGATCGAGGTCGAAGCCGAAGCGATACGCCGCGTTGATCCACGAGTTGGCCATGTTGTTGCCGTCGCCGATCCACGCGTACTTCTTGTCGGCGACGCCGCCGAATTCGGCGCGCACCGTGAGCAGGTCGGCGAGCACCTGACAGGGATGCAGCATGTCGGTGAGCCCGTTGATGACGGGCACATCCGCGTAGCGCGCGAGCTCCTCGATGTCCTGGTGCGCGAACGTGCGGATCATGATGCCGTCGACGTAGCGCGAGAGCACGCGGGCAGTGTCGGCGATCGGCTCGCCGCGCCCGAGCTGCACGTCGCGCGGCGAGAGAAAGAGCGCGTGGCCGCCGAGCTGGAAGGTGCCGACCTCGAACGAGACGCGCGTGCGGGTGCTCGCCTTCATGAAGATCATGGCGAGCGTCTTGCCGGTCAGCGGCTTCTTCTCGTATTTCCCCGCGCGCATGGACTCGGCGAGGGCAAACAAGCCCTCGAGTTGCGCGCGGGTGAAATCAGGAATGGCGAGGAAATCGTCGGGCGGTTTGGACATGCGCGGAAATTAACGCGCACCGGTAGCGGCGTTTGGGCTTCCTATGGGTTCTCCTTCCGCTCGGACGGGATCTTGACCTTTCCCGCCGCCCGGATCGCGACGGACCAGAGGAAATCCGTCTTGAGGAGCGGCACGCGCGTCGGTAATCCCGGCACCTTCTGGGTAAAGACGACCGTGTTGCCGGCGTATACGTTCATGTCATTGCCGTAGAGCGCTCCGGTCGCGGCCACGGTGTCGGTGTCGGCTGACGGAGCAAGATAGAACGCGACGGACGCCCGGCGATGGCAGGCCATGCAATTCGTCGTCACGCCGGTCCACTGAATCGAGTCGGCGGCCTTCCCTCCCGGCTTGGGAAGCGAGCCGGACAAGCTCGACTCGAGGTACGGATTGTACGCGATGTTGGAGCCGCCGGTCGGCGTCAGCATCGAGTACGCCACCGTCATGTTGTAGTGATTCCACGGCGGTGGAATCGTCTTGGGCCGGTCGGCGCCGAACTGCGGGTCGTTCGGATTGTAGCCCCACCAGAACGACTGCCACGTCCAGTTCGGAATCTCCTTTCCCGTCGTGTGCATCGCCATCAGCAGGCCGATGTTCCCCGGACGCACGGCCTGCAAGACGGCTTCCCAACTCGTGTCGTTCGCGACGCCGATGAAATCGCCGTTCGCCGCGCCGAACTGGCTGAAGTTGATCGAATCCTCCACCGTGATGCGTTGCCAGTAGAACGCCGAGAGCGGAACGACTTTGCACCACTTGTAGCCCTCGTCGTTCACGGGCAGCAGAATCGAATCGCCGGGCTGTAGCTTGCCCGTCGGATCCACCGCCACTGCCTGGCGCCACGTGGACGCGATCGGGTTCGCCGAGTCGGTCGTGGCGGCGCTGCTGTCGCCGTTCCAGTACGGGACTGCGGTGACTTCGCTCCCCGAGATGAACTGGTAGACGGGCTTGAGCACGAACGAGCTCGAGTCAGTCGAGTCTTTCGACGTCAGAATCGCGCGCGAGACGAGCGGCGTGTTGTTCTTCGTGAACGCCGCGTTCGTATCGGCGAGCGTCTGGGCGTAGTTCAGCCTGTTCTTCCAGATGAACTGCGCGGTCGACGCGGTGAAGCGGTTGAACGCGAAGACACGCTCCGCCGGATCGAACGGGATGCCGTTCGCCGCGCGCTTGGCGATCATCGACGGGTGCATCGCGTTGCGCCGAATCCCGAATTGCACGACACCGTGCTTCGCCCGCGCCAGCACGTGCGTCTCGTTCGTCTCCTCGAACAGCTCGTGGCCGGAGAACCAGGTCTGCCAGACCGGGCGATTGTAAGGCGTGGCCGAGGTGATCGATTGCCAGATGTCCCATCCGTGGAATCGAATGGCCTTGGTATTTCCGTTGGCGATCCAGTTCTGGATGATGGCGTTCTTCGACGGATAGGTCCGCACGCGCGGCGCCGGCACGTAGCTGTATGAATCGGCCGGCACGGCGGCGGCCTCCGACGCGGGCGGGGTCGCAGCCGAGCCGCGGTCGCACGCGGCGATGGCGACGACGAACAGCGAGAGTACGACGACGATGGGGAGTCCTGCGCGTCTGATGTTCATCGGTGGACCGGTGGACGGGTGGACGGGTGGACCGCGGATCGGTGCTACTTCAGACCGACTTGCTTCAGCAGGCGGGAAAAGCGCGGATCGTGGGCGATGAACGGGAAACTGTCGAAGTAGAGAAGCTGCGAGAGCTGCCCCTCGCCGGCTTTCACCGCATAGTCGATCCAGTGAAACGCGCGGTCGCCGTCGTGAAGACGATCGTAGATGCGCGCCGTGTAGACGCCGCAGACGGGACGCGTCTTGGAGATCGAATCGAGGCGGGTGCCGATTTCATAGGCGGACTTTCGGTCGCCGGTCACGGCGTACACCTCGCCGAGATACGCGAGCACGAGCGTGCTCGACGGATTCAACTCGACGGCGCGTTTCGCCTCGGCGACTGCCTCGGCGGGCTGCCCGGCGTGGGCGAGCGCCACCGAGAGCCAGGCGTGAGGAAAATAGTATTCCGGATCCAGCGCGATCGCGGATCGCAGTGGAGCGATCGCGTCGGCGTAGTGTCCGGCTCCGACGCGAACCATCCCCACCGACTGCGCGATCGGCGGCGAGAGCGGGTCGAGATGCTGGGCCCGTTTCGCTTCCAGTTCCGCCCGTGCGGTGTCGGTGCGAATGAGCATCAGCGCATAGAAGTAGTGCGCCAGCGGGTACGACGGATCGAGCGCGATCGCGCGGTCGAACTCGGCGGCGGCGCCGGCGAAGTCCACGTCGTGCAGGAACCGTACGCTTCCGAGCGACGTATGCGCTTCGGCGAGCGACGAGTCGAGCGCGAGAGCGCGGCGCGCGGCCGCCTCGCCCTTGTCGAACGTCTCCCTCGGCGGCGCGTAGAGGTTCAGCGCCTCGAGGATGTAGACGTCGGCCAGTCCAGCCCAGGCGCGTGCGTACGCCGGGTCTCGATCGACCGCCTTGTGAAACCAGCTCGCCGCTTCGTCCAGCGACCGGGGTGTCCGCGTGTCGACGGCGTGTCGTCCGCGCATGTACATCTCGTAGGCCGCGACGTCTTCCGTGGAGCGTCGCACGATGGCGCGCTGCCCGCCTAGTTGCAGCTTGATCGCCGAGACGATTGCTTCGGCGATCTGCTCCTGCATGACGAACACGTCGCTCAGGTTCCGGTCGTACGTGTTGTTCCAAATGATGCCGCCGTTGGCGACGTTCACGAGATCGACCGACACGCGCACGTGGTCGCCCGCTTTGCGAACCGTACCCTCGAGCACCGCGTCGACGTCGAGCGCGTGGCCCATCTTCTTGATGTCGGTGCCCTGTGACTTCACGGCGTACGACGACGCGCGCGCAGCGACGCGAAGCTGCTTGAGCGCGGCGAGCGCGCCCATCAACTCGTCGGTCATGCCGGCGCTGAAGTACTCCTGATCCTTGTCGTTGCTCTCGTTCGTGAACGGCAGCACGGCGATCGATCGCGGCGGCGCGGCGGCGGCCGCCTTCGAGCGATAGTTCCGGGCCGCTTGGGTCGTCACGACCGCCGCGACGAAAATGGCCACGAACGCGGCGACGCGTCGCCTTCGTGCGCGCGTCTTCACCGCCGAGGACGACGCAGCGGTCGCCGACATCGGTGCCGTCGTCGACAGCGCGGGATCGCTCGAAACGGACGCTTGCCCCAGCGCCGCCGCGAACGCCGCCGCGGTCGGGAATCGGTCGTTGGGATTCTTCGCCAGCGCGCGCTGGACCACTGCGTCAAGGTCCGGAGAGACAGTCGACCGGAGCCGGCGCGCGCTCGGAACCGGATCGGTGAATCGCTTGGCGATCACTGCTTGAAGCGACTTGCCGACGTAGGGCGGCTCGCCGGTCAGCATCTCATATAAGACGGAGCCGAGGCTGTAGACGTCGGTGCGCGCGTCGAGGTGCTCGCCCGTGGACTGCTCGGGGCTCATGTAGAGCGCGGTGCCGACCGTGACACCCGTGCGCGTGAGCGACTCGGCGCCCGCCGCCGCTTCGGTACTCTTGGCCAGCCCGAAGTCGGTGACGACTGCGCTGCCGCCGCTGAACAGGATGTTTTCGGGCTTGATGTCGCGGTGAATGACGCCCTTTGCGTGGGCGTAGGCCAAGGCGCCGGCGACCTCGCCGGCGATTCGGATGGCCTCGTCGATCGGCAACGTGTGCTCCCGCTCGAGACGGTCGCGGAGCGAGTGCCCGTCGAGGACGGGCATGGCGAACCAGAGCGCGCCGTCGTGCTCGCCCGAGTCCAGCAGCGGCACGATGTGCGGGTGCGTCAGCTTGGCCGCGACGGCGATCTCGCGCTGGAAGCGATCCGTCCCGACGCCGTGCGAGATCTCCGGACTGATTACTTTGATCGCGACGTCGCGATGGTAGCGCTCGTCCCGGGCGAGGTAGACCGTCGCCATACCGCCATGCCCGAGCTCACGTCCGAGGACGTATCGCTCCGAGAAGTAGTCCGGGACCGGCCCGCCCTCGTCGGCGTGGTCGATCATGCCTTCGCCGGACCCGGCGAGTATCCGTGAATCTCGACCTCCCCGCGATTGGTCGGCGACGGCAAGTCGGCGGCGTGGAGCGTGACGATCAGCCTGGCGTCGGGCGGCATGGGAAGCCAGAACGCCTGCGAGTTGCAGATGACGCTCGACCCAGTCGGGTCACCGGCGATCATCAGCGAAAAGAAATCCCGCTGGCCCGACGCCGCCTCCGACGCCACGTGCCAATAGGCCAGCGGCGAGTTCTTTCCGGACAATGCGGCCCACGCGAAAACGAGAATGTTCGTCGCCGTCGAGGGGACCACCGCCGTCGGAATCGGGAGCGCGACGGTCTTGATGCGAAACGGGAGGGGGCCCAGGATGGCGGCGGGGATCTTGTTCGGCTCGACCGGAATCCAGGAGGAGGGAGACGCCAAGCGGGACTCGGAGAGGCGGAGGGATGAAGACAAAGAGCGAAGGTGACAAACACCGAAGGTAACAAAACGCGAAACTAACAAACAGCGAAGCTAACAAACAGCGAAGCTAACAAACAGCGAAGCTAACAAACAGCGAAACTAACAAACAAAGGAACTAACAAACAAAGAAACTAACAAACAAAGAAACTAACAAACAGCGACACTAACAAACAGCGAGAAGAGCGATCTGGAGTTCTAGAGGATGTATCTCCGAAGATCCTCGTCGTCGACGATCGTCTTCAACCGCTCCCTCACCACGACGGCGTCGACGAAAATCGTGTCCTTCCCTCGGTCCGGCAGGTCGAACAACACGTCCTCGAGGAGCGTCGTCATCACGGTGTGCAGACGCCTGGCGCCGATGTTCTCCATCCGTTCGTTCACCATCGCGGCGATGCGTGCGATCTCGGCGATGCCGCTCTCGGCGAATTCGAGCGTCGCGCCTTCGGCTTCGACGAGCGCGGCGTACTGTTTTGTAAGCGCGTTTTCCGGCTCGGTCATGATGCGCACGAAATCCTTCTCCGTGAGCGGCTTGAGCTCGACGCGGATCGGGAACCGGCCCTGTAGCTCTGGAATCAGATCGCTCGGCTTCGACACGTGGAACGCGCCGGCGGCGATGAAGAGCACGTGATCGGTCTTCACCATGCCGTATTTCGTCTGCACGTTCGAGCCTTCGACGATCGGCAGGAGGTCGCGCTGCACGCCTTCGCGTGACACGTCGGGGCCGCCCATCTGCGAGCGCTCGCCGGCGATCTTGTCGATCTCGTCGAGGAAGATGATGCCGAGCTTCTCGACGCGATCCAGCGCGTCGGCCGTCACGTCCTCCAAGTCGATCAACTTCTCGAGCTCCTGCTCGAACAGGATGCGCCGAGCCTCGGCAACCTTCACCGTGCGCTTCTTCTTGCGCTTGGGCAGCATCTCCTTGAGCATGTCGGCGAAGTTGTCCATCCCCTCCGGCGCGCCTTGCGACGCGAGCACGTCGAACATCGGGCTCGCCTGTGGCGTCACCTCGACTTCCACCTCGCGCTCCTCGAGCCGGCCGTCGAGCAGGAGCTGGCGAAGCTTGTCGCGCGTCCGCTTGTAACGCTCCTGCGCTACGTCGACCGTCTCTTTCGTGACCGTGCCGGCGCCGGAGACGAGGAAGACGCCCAATGCATCGTCGTCCGTCGGCGTGACTCGCGGCGGCGCCGCGGGAGGCGGCGGCTCGTGGGCCGCGCCGTCGGTCGGCGCCGGAGAGGTGGCGTTGCCAGCGCCGGGGTGCGGCCCCTGCGCGCTGGGCGGCGGAAGCAAAAGATCGAGCAGGCGTTCGTCGACGCGTTCGTGAGCCAGATCCTCGACCTCCGACTCGCGCTCGCTGCGCACCATGTCGATCGCGCTCTCGACGAGGTCGCGCACCATCGACTCGACGTCGCGGCCGACGTAGCCGACCTCGGTGAACTTCGACGCTTCGACCTTGATGAACGGCGCGCCGGCCAGCTTGGCGAGGCGTCGCGCGATCTCGGTCTTCCCGACGCCGGTCGGTCCGATGAGGATGATGTTGTTCGGCGAGATCTCCTCGCGAATCGAATCGGGCGCGCGCTGGCGGCGCCACCTGTTCCGGAGCGCGATCGCAACGGCCTTCTTGGCTTCCGCCTGGCCGACGATGTACCGATCGAGCTCCGCGGCGATCTGGCGCGGGGTGAGGTCGGCGAGACGGGCGAGCGTTTGTTGCGTGCGGCTGGACGGCATGCGGTCAGGACGATTCCAGAACTGTAATATTCGTGTTCGTGTAGATGCAGATCTCGCCGGCGATGTTCATCGCCCGCTTGACGATCTCGTTCGCGTCGAGCGGCGTCGTGCCGGCGAGCGCTCGGGCGGCGGCGAGCGCGTACGACCCGCCCGACCCGATCGCCAGGATGCCGTCGTCCGGCTCGATGAGCTCGCCCGTCCCCGACACGATGAATCCGTGGTCCTTGTCGGCGATGATCAACATCGCCTCGAGCCGCCGCAGCACGCGGTCGCTCCGCCAATCCTTGGCGAGCTCCACCGCGGCGCGCGGCAGGTTTCCCGGATAGCGCTCGAGCTTCTCCTCGAATTTCTCGAACAGCGTCATCGCGTCGGCGGCCGCGCCAGCGAAGCCCGCGACCACCTTCCCGCCGCGAAGGACCCGCACCTTCTGCGCGTGCGACTTCATCACGGTCTCGCCGACCGTCACCTGCCCGTCGCCGCCGATGGCGACCTTGCCGTCGCGCCGCACGGCCAGAATCGTCGTGGCACGGATGCGCGGCAGACTCCCGTCGTTCTCGTTCGACATATCACGTAACCTAGCGCGGGCGGCGAGTGCTCCCGGGGCGCCCGTCAGGCGCGCGGGTGGGCCTTCTGGTACACCTGTTTGAGCCGCTCGACGCTCGTGTGGGTGTAAATCTGAGTCGTCGAGACGGATGCGTGGCCGAGCAGCTCCTGCACCGCCCGCAGGTCGGCGCCCGCGTCGAGCAGATGGGTGGCGAACGTGTGACGAAGCGAGTGGACGCTGAGCCCGGCGTCCTCGTCGATCCGACGCAGGAAGCCCGTTACCACCTTCTGCACAGCGCGAACGCCGATGCGACGGCCCGTCCGCGTGAGGAACACCGCGCTTCGGTCGCCACCTCGGCCAACCGACCGCAACAGCTCGTCTCGCGCACGCTCGTAGTTGCGGAGAGCGAGAATCGCGTGGTCGCCCACCGGCACGATGCGCTCCTTGCGCCCCTTGCCGCGCACCTTCGCCTGCTGTGTCACCATGTCGAGATCGCCGCGGCCGAGTCCTTGGAGCTCGGACAAGCGAATGCCGGTCGAGTAGAAGAGCTCCAGGATCGCCAGGTTGCGGACGTCGACGAACCGTCCTTCCCACGCGCGCACTTCGGCCATCTGAAACAGCAAGTCGATCTGCGCGCGGTCGAGATACGCCGGCAAGTGCTTCTCCAGCCTCGGCGCGCCGACCGCTCGCGCAGGATTGGCGTCGACGATCTCGCTGCGATGGAGATAGCGATAGAAGCTGCGCACCCCCGACAGCGTTCTCGCCATGGACCGCTTCGATAGATTCCGCCGCGCGAGGTGGCCGAGGAATCCGCGCATCGCGATCCGGTCGACGCCCTGCCAGGTCCACGCGGCCTCCGAGTAGTATTTGCCGAGGAAGCGTACGAACTCGCTGAGATCGCGATCGTAGGCGCGGACGGTGTTCGGCGACACGTCTCGCTCCTTCGCGAGATGGTCGAGAAAGTCGCGGACTTCGTTTCGACGCGGTTCGTCGTGCACGGCGTCGGACGTGCCGCTCACGCCGACGCTCGTTCCGGTGCCGCGAGCCCCGTGAGCGTGATCGACTCGCGCCATTCCGCCATCGCGGTGAGCGCACGCTCGGCGAACCGCTCTCGTTTGACGCGCTTGTCCTTGATGCGCTCAGTCAGATCGTCCAGCAGACCGAAGTTGGCGTTCATCGGCTGGAAGTGCGCCGGCTCGGCCTCGCGCAGATACCGGTACAGCGCGCCGATCATCGTCGTGGGCGGCGGAATCACCGGCGCGTCGCCCGCGAGCATGCGCGAGAGATTGATCGCGGCGAGCAAGCCGGTGGCGGTGCTCTCGGTGTAGCCCTCGACGCCGGTGAGTTGTCCGGCGAAGAGCGTCATCGGATCGTCGCGCAGCGACAGATGCGGCGTGAGCGACGCCGGCGAATTCACGTAGGCGTTTCGGTGGATCGATCCGAAGCGGAGGAATTCGGCGTTCTCGAGCCCCGGCAGCAGTCGAAACACTCGCTGCTGCTCCGGAATGCGGAGCCGAGTCTGGAAGCCGACGATGTTCCACATCCGTCCGCCGCGATCTTCCATGCGGAGTTGGGCAACGGCATACGCGTCGCGACCGGTGCGCGGATCGCGAAGACCGACGGGCTTCATTGGCCCGAAGCGAAGCGTCTCGCGGCCGCGGCGCGCCATCTCCTCGACGGGCATGCAGCCCTCGAAGTACGGCACCTCGTCGAACTCGTGGCCGTGGTGCTGATCGGCGGCGACGAGCGCGTCGACAAATGTTTCATACTGTTCGCGCGTGAACGGACAGTTGATGTACGCGCCACCCTCGGCGTCGTCCATCGTCTCCTTGCCGTACCGTGACGCCCGAAAGACGATCGACTCGTCGATCGACTCGTGGGCGACGATCGGCGCGATCGAGTCGTAGAACGCGAGCGATTCGACACCGAGCCGCGCACGAATGGACTCGGCGAGCGCGTCGGAGGTGAGCGGCCCCGTGGCGACGATGCCCGGGCTGGGCAGATCGGCGACTTCTTCGCGCACGATGGTGATTCTGGGATGCGACGTAACGCGCTCGTGCACCGTCGACGAGAACACGTCGCGATCGACGGCGAGCGCGGTACCGCCGGGAACGCGCGCCTGGTCGGCACCCCACAACACGACCGATCCGAGCAGCCGCATCTCGGCTTTGAGCAATCCGTGCGCGTTGGTCGTCTCGGTGCTCTTGAACGTGTTCGAGCAGACCAGCTCGGCGAGCCGGTCGGTCTTGTGCGCGGGAGTTCCGCGCACGCCGCGCATCTCGTGCACGACCACGTCGTGCCCGCGCTCGGCGAGCTGCCACGCGGCCTCGCTCCCGGCGAGGCCGCCGCCAACGATGTGAATCGGTCCCGTCATTCGGCCAGAGCGGCAGGACGCGAAACAGCGAGACGTCTGACGTCAGATGTCAGACGTCTGACGTCAGATTTCTCGATCATTTACTTGGACATCTGGATGACGTCGCCGTAGTACTGAACTTTGCCCGCGTCGAACGCCTTGAGCAGATCCTGAATGCCCGACGTCACCGACGCGAGGCGGCCGCCGTATCGCATTTGCGGCGTCGTGCCCGCCGCCCCGAAGCCGCCGCGAAAGCCGCCGCCGATCGAACGAATGAACGAGCTGTTCGCGTCGAGCGGCAGCGTCGCGACATTCTTATAGAAGCGCGACCACTCGTCGTCCTGCTGAAACAGATACTGCTCGACGTTGGACGTGTAGAAGGCGGACACGACCGCGTGATGGTCCTTGAGGTACTGCGCGACGGCGCGGATCGCTTTCGGTCCGGCGAAGTTGCCGACGACCGGCACCAGCAGGTTCTTCGTCTCGAAATCTTTGAGCCAGCGGTAATTCGCCTCGGTGGCGAGGTAGGCCCAGTTCTTCCCCGACGTGTCGGTGGCCTGCTGCAGCGTGGCGTAGGTCGGCATGCCGCCGCGTCCAAAGCCGCCACCGCCGCCGCTCGAGAAGTTGTAGTTGATCTGCGGACCGGCGTCGTAGAACTGCGAGTAGATGTACTCGAGCGTCTTGACGTCGCTGTCGCCCATCACGAAGCCGTGTGACGCCAGGTGCTCCTTGATCGCGGCGAAGTTGCGCTTCCACATGTTCGAGTCTGGCGCCGTGGTGGCGTACGCCTCGAACAGCTTCTGCGGCGTCGAGTTCGTGTCGAGTCCCGCCGGCCGCGGACGGCTGAACAGTTTCGAGAGGAAATCGGCGCGGTCGGCCGACGTCTCGAGGAGCGCCTTGTACATCAGGTGCTCGACCATGTTGCCGCGCCTGATGTCGAAGATGAACGCGATCTTCGGCTGCAGCGACACGATGTACGTGAAATTCTGTTCGGGGCCGACGCCGAGGTAGACGCCGCCGGGCTTGATGACGCTGCGGAGATACGGAATCACCGCCTGAAAGCCCGTCTCGTTCGACAGCAGGTTGTCGGAACGGAAGTAGCCGCCGGCTTCGGAGAAATCCGCGTTGAGCTGCCAGATCTCTTTGTCGCTGAGGCGCGCTGGAATCGTGCTCTGCGCCGTCGCGACCCGCGGAACGGCGAAAAGGGCCGCGGCCGCCAGGAGCGACGCCGGGCGTCGCCAGACGTTCGTGCGTGTGTGGGTATGCATGTCCGTTTCTCTCGCGTTGGGCCTCACCGGGCTCCCTGCATAATGCACCGTCGCGCCCTGCACGTCACCTCCGGGGGACGGTGGCCCTCAGCGGCGGCACCGAAACCGGTCGGAAATCCGATTTGCCGCGGCGAGCGTACCCCCGGCACTTGGTCGCCAACGGCCGAGCGAACTGCTTGGGGCCGTCGCACCTCGGCCGCGTGCCCCGGCGCACATCCCGACAGGAGGCTTCATGCGGTTCCGTTCTCTCACGCCAGGGGCGCGCTTGGCGGCCGCCATCGCGACGGTCGCAGTGATCGCCGGCGCCGGCATCGGCGTCGCACGCGCGTCGGACCACCAGGACAATCCACTCGTCGAACTCAATCCGGCGATGGACATGACCGACGTCTACGCGTTTCCTGGCTCGTCCCCCGACAGGATCGCCCTGGTCCTGAACAGCTGGGCATTCCTCACGCCGGCGCAGACGCCGTCCACGTCGTTCGATCCGAATCTCCTCTACCAGTTCAAGATCGACAACACGGGCGACGCCAAAGAGGACAAGGTCATTCAGATCGTCTTCAAGGGCACGGGCGCGAATCAGACGGTCGAAGTGCGCGGACCCGTCGCGCCCCCGGTGCTCGGCGCGATGAACAACCAGCTCGCCAGCGGCGACCCCGCCGTCTCCGGCCCGCTGAACCAGGTCCTCGGGTCGGCGAGCGGCATTCAGGTGTTTGCCGGCCCGCGCGAAGAGCCGTTCTTCATCGACCTCGAGCAGTTCTTCCGCATCCTCCCCGACCGCAAGCCGTCGACCGGCGTGCTCTCCGCGCTGCCCGACACGGCGACCGCGGGCTCGTTCCGTACCGCGAGCGCCGCGGTGGATTTCACGAAGGGCTTCAACGTGCTCTCGATCGTCATCGAGCTTCCGACCGCCATGCTCACGACGGGCGGAACGCCGAAGCTCGGCATCTGGGGCACGATCAGCCGCTGATCTGCGCCACCAACTCAGTCATCACACACAACGACCGATAGAGGCGACTCACATGTCCATTCGTTCATTCTCGAGGCGAGGCCGCGTGTTGGCGATGGCCGGCGCGATCGCGTCGCTCGCGCTGGCAGCCGCGTGCGGCTCCGACAACAACACCATCACGGGCACGACCTCCAACACAGTTCGCACGTTCAATCAGGTTCAGCGGCTGGGCAATCCGCTCGTCAGCGAAGTGTTCCTCATGAAAAAGGATCACCCGTTCCACGGCTCGATCGGCCCGGACGGCGACGTCGCGGCGTTCGCCGGCACGGTGAAGGGTTTCGTGGCCGCGTTCCGACCGCAGGCGACGACTCTCCAGAATACGCTGGCGACGGTGCTGCTACCCGACGTGCTGATCGTGCAGAGCGACAAGGCAACGTCCACCGCCGGTTGGCTGAGTTGGGCACTGTCGAACGGGTGGGGCGGCCGCAAGCTGACGGACGACGTCGTCGACGTGGGCCTCTCGGGGATCTTCAGCGACCTGCTCGACTCCACGCAATTCGTCTGCAAGCCGTTCACGCTTCCGCTCTGCACGGACAACGTCGGGTCGCACAGCACGTTCCAGACGGCGTTCCCGTACCTCGCGGCGCCGAAGTGAGGAGCGAGATGCCTCGCCAATTCGTTCGCCCGCTCGTCACCGCGCGCGCCGTGCTGGTCGCGGCGCTCGCGGTGGCCGGCGCGGTGGGAGCAGGTTGCTCGCGCGGCGCGCCTGTCACCAAGAACGTCGCCGCCGTGCCCGTGACGGCGCCGCTGAGCGAAGGCGCCATCCTCGACCTGGATATAGAGTTTTACAAAGAGCGAGCCGGTCGCGACCCCACCGGCGCGACCGACCTGGCCCGGCTGGCGGGACTGTACCTGCAGCGCTCGCGGGAGACGGGCGATCCGAGCGACGCGATTCGCGCCGAGTCGACCGCGCGGCGCTCGATCCGCAATCGCGGCGCGCGCAACGACGCGGCAGCCCAGGTCCTCTCGGCCAGCCTTCTCGCGCAGCACCGCTTCGACGAAGCGCTGTCGATCGCGCGAACGCTGCGCGACGGCAACCCGGACGTTCCGTCGCTGCGCGCTGCCGTCGGCGAGATCGAGATGGAGCTCGGGCAGTACGATTCCGCTCGTGTCGCGTTCGACAGCCTGTCCGGCTTCAGCCAAGATCTCTCGATCGCGCCTCGGTTGGCGCGATGGGCGGAAATCGAAGGACGCACCGGCGAAGCGCGCTGGCTCATGCGAACCGCGCTCACGAATGCCCTCGCGACGCCGCACATGCCGCGCGAACAGGTCGCATGGTTCTGGCTTCGCAACGGCGATATCGATCTTCGGAGCGGCAAGTATGCCCGTGCCGACTCCGAGTATCGCGCAGGACTGGCCGTGCATCCGGGCGACTATCGGCTCCTCGCCGCATCGGCACGACTGGCCGCGGCGCAGCACGACTGGCGACGCGCGATCACAGCCGGCGAGGAGGCGATTGCGACGTCGCTCGATCCGGCGACACTCGGCGTGCTGAGCGACGCGTACGCGGCGATCGGCGACAGCGCCAAAGCCCTCGAGTGCGCGCGCGTGCTCGACGTGGCGGTGCTCAAGCAGCCCGGCGCGTACCATCGCGCGTGGAGCCTCTTCCTGCTCGACCACGATCGCCATGTGGCGACGGTATACCGCAAGGTACTCGTCGAGCTTCGCACACGGCGTGACATCTATGGCTACGATCTCCTCGCGTGGGCGCTTCACGCGCAGGGACGCGACGCCGAGGCCAAGTCGGCGATGGCGCACGCCCTCTCCGAGGGAACGCGAGATGCGCAGCTCTACTATCACGCGGCCGTGATCGAGCGGTCGCTCGGGCACACGACGACCGCGGATCGACTGTTCGCGCGGATGCGCGAGCTTCAGCCGACGGCCGCGAACGCCGCGGCCGAGGGAGAGGTGCAATGAGCGAACTGGCGACGTACATCCACCTCGGCTTTCGCCACATCGTCGACATCGAGGCGATGGATCACATTCTGTTTCTCGTCGCGCTCGCCGCGATCTACCGTCCGCGCGACGTGCGACAGGCGCTGTGGGTGATCACGGCGTTCACGATCGGACATTCCATCACGCTGGGCTTGGCCGTCACTGGCGTCGTGCACTTCCCCACCGCCGTGATCGAGTTCCTCATTCCGGTGACAATCGTCGCGACGGGTGTCGAGAACCTGATCGCCAGCGCGCGACGGCGAGCAGGAATTCAGAGCGGGTATCGGCCGGTATTCGCCGGCGTGTTCGGACTGGTGCACGGTGCAGGGTTCGCCAACTATCTGAGCGCGATGTTCGTGACGCACATCGCGCTGCCACTGTTCGGGTTCAACGTCGGCATCGAGCTGGGGCAGATCGTCATTCTCGCCGCAGCGGCCGTGGTGCTGGGGCTGATCGATCGCGCCATCGACGCGGCGATCACGCTCGCGAAACGCCCGAGCGCTCAATGGCCGGCGCTTCGCCTGCGCGTCGTCGGCGTGTCGCTCCTGGTCGTCGCGGTCGCGTCGCGCTGGGCGGTGGAGCGGAGTCCATGGTAGCGGCGCTGTTGCTCGCTGCATCGCTGGCAAGCGCGCCGAGTCTCGTCGACGCGGTGCACCCGCTGCATACAACGATGGCCGAAGTCACGATCGACCGCGCACGCCGTACGCTGCGCGTCGTCGTACGAGTGTTCGCCGACGACTTCGGCTCGGCGCTCAACGCCGCCAAGACAACCGGTTCGTGGGACGCGCGTGCGGCCAATTATCTGGCGAACGCGATCTCCGTCGTCGACGACGCGCGGCAACGTCTCGTGATGCGCGACTGCGGCAGCCGCCGGCAGGGCGACCTGTTGTGGTTGTGCACGGAGACGACGATCGCCGCGGCGAACCCGCGTCGCCTCTCCCTGCGCGACCAGATGTTGTGCGAGCTGTTCGCCGATCAGGTCAACGTGGTTCGCGTCACCGACGGCGCGGCGACGCGGAGCATGCTGTTTACGCGCGGCGATGCGGAGAAGCCGATCGGCGATTGAAGCGGCTGGACGGGTGGACCGGTGGACCGGTGGACCGGTGGACCGGTCAGAACGGCGGCGATGTCTTCGGCGGCCGCCTCGACACATCCCACTCCACTCGACCGACTGCTCCACCGCCGATCGTCACGATCGTATCGGCGTTCGCCGCGCCGGCGGTCCAATGCAAATAGACCTGCACGTCGCTCGGCAGCCCGCACACAAGAAACCGCCCTTGCGCGTCGACCTGGCCCTCGCGGTTCAGGTCGATCGCCTGGCCGCCGAGGTTGACTCGCCACGAGGCGCGGACTTGCCCGTTGTCGCCGGTTGCACCGTCGCGCTCGAGGTGGCCGACGAGCACCGAGTGAAACACCGAGCCGCCGTTCTTGCACACTTGCGCGATCGTCGCGCCGATCGCCGGCAGTTGGACCCGGACGTCGATCACGCGGTTGCGCTCCACCACGACGACGCGCGAGTCCCAGCGATCGCGTGCAAACGCCTCGAGCGTGGTATCGGCGACGCGCAGCAGATAGCGCCCGGGCACCATCGGCGTGAAGTCGAATCGGCCGAGCGAGTCGGTTGAGACGGTGTCGCGCGTGCCTTCGATCGAGACGAGCGCTCCAGCAACCGGATGCGACGTGTCTTTCTCAGTGACCACCCCCGAGATCCCCGTCGGCGCGTCCGACCACGACGTGCCGTCTCGCCAGCGCGTCGAGACGACGGAGCCGCCCGACACCCACGTGGCGACCACGGTCACGTGATCCGCCTGCGACGAGGCGACCCGCCCCGGTGATACCGAACCTGCGGCTCCGGACGTCACGCGCAGCATTGGAACGTCGATGAACCACCGCTCGATGAACGACACGCCGTTCGGCGCCGAGTGAAACTCGATGTGGCCGCCCGGCGGATTGCGCGACCACGCGGCGTCGAAGCCGGTGTGGCGGAAATCCAGCGAGCGGAGCGCCGGTTGGGCCGCGTCGACCCAGATCACGCCGCTGACGTCGACCGTTCCCTCACGCTGCCGAACCGGCGCGAACGCCAGGCCGATCTGCCCGCGATGCGCGCCGTCGGCCTCCTGGAGATGAAAGCAGTGGGTCAACGCGAACGATTCGTCGAGGAGCACGTCGGCGTCCGGCGCGAAGAGCGTCCGCCCCCCGCTCGACGCGTCCGTCGTCACGTAACCCGCCGAGGCGAACTGCTGGGGCGACGCGGCGGCCACGAAGGGACGCGTCGTGCTGCCCGTTCGCACGGTCACCGTCTGAGTCTCCACGAGGTGATCCGACGGACTTTCGCGACGCTCGTAGGAGAGCGTCGTCGCGGTCGCCGGATTCGCTTCGCGCGCGACGACAGCGGCGAGGAGTCCGGCGTGCACTTGCTCCCAGAGCGTGAACGCGCCGCCGTGGTCCGTCGAGCTCGGACAGAGCTCACTTCCGGTCACGCGTACGGCGTCGAGCAGCGACGGCAGGCGCACCATCCGCACGCGAATCGGCGCGTTGGCCGCGACGGCCGCCGCGACATCGACGTCGCGCGGGCGAAATCCGATGCGCAACACGCGCGCATGAGCCGGGGCATCGCTGACCGAGACGGAGAACTCGCCACTCGAGGCAGTGACGGTTCGTCCCAACGACGCGCCGTTCGCGCTCGTGAGCGTGACCACCGCGCCGGCGATCGGCGTCTCGGTGGCGCTGTCCAGCACGGAGCCGCGCACGACCTGTTGAGCGGCGGACGATCCCGCGATGCCGATCGCCAGCACGGTACAGCACGCCAATCGACTCGATGTGCGCACGGTTGCCCCCATTCCGCTGAACGCCACTCGTACGATTTGCCGCGCCACTCTCGAGTTGATCCTGCTGCCCTTGGGGAAGCACGGCAACCCCGAGCGACGTTATTCGATCATTAGGAAATGGTGAACGCGCTGCCTTGCCGCCCGCAGCCGGGCGGCATACGATTGAGCCGCTCGTGCCCGCCACCCGGGAGATCGTGTAATGTCTGTCGTCGCGCAGCCGCTCGTTCTGCTGATGAAGTGCTGTCGTGTCCTGCTCGTTCTCGTCGGCTCAGCCGCGCTCCTTGCCACGGTGGCGTGCGGGAGCGACTCGTCGCTGACGCCGTCGTTTTCGAAGACGCCCGTTGTGGAAACGGCGCTGGCGGCGGGGTCACAGTTCGCCTGCGCCCTCACGATCGACGGCAAATCCTATTGTTGGGGCGACAACCTCAGAGGGCAGATCGGCGATTCCTCGTTCTCGGTCTCGTACACTCCCTTGCCGACGGCCGGCGGACACGCGTTCGTCGCCATTGCCGCAGGGGACGGCTCGACTTGTGCGCTCGACCACGCGGGCGTCGCATGGTGCTGGGGCGACGACCCGACGCAGCCCGGCGTTCCACTCAGCTATCAGACAACTCCCGCTCGCGTCTCGTCGCCGCGTCCGTTCGAGGCGATCACCGTCGGTTCGAAATTCGCCTGCGGCCTCGACGTAAGCGGCACGGCCTTCTGCTGGGGCACCAACGCCCAGGGGCAGCTCGGCGTCGGCGATACCGTTCACCGGACGGGCGCGACCGCTGTGCAAACCGGCGTCCGATTCTCGTCCATCGTGGCCGACTTTTTCAGCGCGTGCGGCCTCACGAGCGGCGGCGCGGCGTGGTGCTGGGGCGACAACAGCTTCGGCGAGCTGGGAACCGGCGACACGATCTCATCGACGACGCCGCGCGCCGTGACCGGATCGTTGGTCTTTCGCGAGCTGTCGAGCGGGCCCATTCACGAGTGTGGAATCACGACGAACGGCGCCGCCTTTTGTTGGGGAAACAACGCCGGCGGACAACTCGGCGACGGCACCGGGACTCAGCGTCTCGTGCCCACGCCGGTGGTGGGAAACATTGCGTTCATCAGCATTCGCAGCTCGCGCGTGAACTCGATCTTTAGCACGACCTGCGGTGTCACCACCTCGGGCGACGCATATTGTTGGGGCTACGGATCGAAAGGTCAGTTGGGTAGTTCCCCGATCAGCGACGCGTGCACAGCATTCTCGCCGCCGGGCACGACCAACGGCACCCAGGTGACGTTCGTGTGCTCGTATCGGCCGACGCATATCGCCGGCGTTTCGTCAATCGTCGCGATGGACGTGGGTCAAGCGTTCGTCTGCACCATCACCGTGGCGTCCACGCTGGTCTGCTGGGGCGAGGACGTCCACGGCGAGCTGGGAGACGGAGTCGGCATCGCATCAGCGACGCCGGTCCAGGTCAAAGGCGGGCTGCCGGTCCCGTAGGAGACGCGCCGAGCGTCAGCCGGCCAGCGCCGCTTCCGGACTCTCCACCGGCTCGTCGGTCTTGGGGCCGTCCCACTCGTTGCCGCACTTGAGGCATTTGCGGAAATCGCCGCGCGTCTTGTTGAACTTCATCTCCGCGCCGACGAATCCGCATTCGGCGCACTTCTCGTTCACCGGCTTGTTCCAGGCGACGAAGTCGCAGTCCTCGTTCGAGCAGGCATAGAACGCGGTGCCGCGCTTGCGCGAGCGACGCTCGACCAACTCGCCGCCGTCCTTGGGACAGAACACTCCGGTCGGGAGCGAGCGCGTGCCGCGACACTTCGGGAACGTGCTGCACCCGAGGAACTGTCCGCTGCGACCCGTGCGAATCACCATCGGCGCGCCGCACACGTGACACTTGTAATCGGTCATCACGGGCTTGGCCTTCTCGCCCTTGATCGGCCGCGTGTACTTGCAGTTCTTCGGATGATTCTCGCAGGCGAGGAACGGCCCGAAGAATCCGCCGCGCGGCTCGAGCTTGCCGCCGCAGTCGGGGCAGCGAAGCTCGTGGACCTTCGACAGGTCGTACGCTTCGGCGATCAGCGACGGCGCGTCCACCTTGTTCAGGCGCGCGGCGAACGGCGAGTAGAAGTCCTTGAGGACTTTCTGCCAACCGAGGTCGCCTTCCTCGACCTTGTCCAGCTCCCCTTCCATCTCCGACGTGAAGCCCACGTTGAAGATGTCGGGGAACTGCTTGACCATGACCTTCTCGACGCTCTCTCCCAGCTCGGTCGGGAAGAAGCGGCGCTGGGTCAGCTCCACGTATCGCCGGTCGGCGAGCACGGAGATGATCGACGCGTACGTCGACGGCCGGCCGATGCCGAGCCGCTCCAGCTCCTTCACCAGACTCGCCTCGGAAAAACGCGGCGGCGGCTCGGTGAAATGCTGCGTCTGCGTGATCGACTTGCACGGCACCTTCTCGCCGACCTCGACGATCGGGAGCGCCTGCTCGTCCTCGAGCGTCTTGTGCTCGCCGTCCTCGCGGCCCTCGCGGTAGAGCGCCAGGAACCCCTGGAACTTCACGATCGAGCCCGTGGCGCGGAACAGATAGCTGCGGCGTCCGATGTCCGGCTGGTTCGACGACGGAATGTCGAAGTCCACCGTCGTCGTGTCGAAGACGGCGGGCGACATCTGCGACGACATGAAGCGCTGCCAGATCAGGTTGTAGAGCTTGAACTGGTCCGGCGTGAGATATCGCCTGATCTCGTCGGGGCGGCGCGTCGGATCCGTCGGACGAATCGCCTCGTGCGCGTCCTGCGCGTTCTTCGATTTGTTGTCGCCGTACAGTTGCACCGCGGCCGACACGTACTCCTGCCCGAACATCGTGCGCAGGTAGTCGCGCGCCTGCAGCGCCGCGCTCTCCGCGACGCGCGTCGAGTCGGTTCGCATATACGTGATGAGACCCGCCGTCGACTCGTCGCCGAGGTCGATGCCCTCGTAGAGATCCTGCGCGACGCGCATGGTCCGCTTCGAGCCCATCGAAAGCTTCTTCGCGCCTTCCTGCTGCAACGTCGACGTCGTGAACGGCGCCGAGGGATTCTTGCGCCGCTCGCGGCGCTTGACCTCGGTGACGTCGAACGCCGTGCGGCCGCTGAGATCCGTGAGGATGCCGTTCGCCTCGGCCTCCGTCGAGATCTCCGCCTTCTTGCCGTCGATGTGGTGCAGCTTGGCCGTGAACTCCTGCCCGTCCTTGGCGAGCAGCGCTTCGATCGTCCAGTACTCGACCGGCGTGAACGCGCGAATCTCGCGCTCGCGCTCGACGATCAGCCGTAGCGCGACGGTCTGCACGCGTCCGGCCGAGAGGCCTTTCTTGACGGTCTTCCAGAGCACCGGGCTCGCCTTGTAGCCCACGAGGCGGTCGAGAACGCGGCGCGCCTGCTGCGCCTCGACTTTCTTCGCGTCGATCTTGCCCGCGTTCTCGATCGCGGCACGCACGGCGTCTTTCGTGATCTCGTGAAAGAGCACGCGCTTGATCGGTATGACCGCATCGCCGCGCTTCGGCTTGATCTGCGTCGCCACGTGCTGCGCGATCGCCTCGCCTTCGCGATCAGGGTCGGTCGCGATCAGGACCTCACGGCTTTCCTTCGCCGCGCTCTTGATCTCGGCGATCGTCTTTTCCTTGCCCGGGATCGGCACGAGCTCGGGCGTGAAGCCCTTCTCGACGTCGATGCCAAGCTTCTTCTCGGGCAAGTCCATGATGTGGCCGACGGTCGCGCGAACGCGGTAGCCGCGGCCGAGGTACTTGCCGATCGTTTTCGCCTTGGCCGGCGATTCGACGATGACGAGCGAGCTGCCGCCCGCGGTCGCCGGTCCCTCGAAGTACTCGACCGCCGCGCGGCCACGCTTGGCGGCCGCCTTGGTGGTCGCCTTGCCCTTGGCCGCACGCTTCGCCGACGGGCGGCTCTTCACCGCCCTCGACTTCGTTTTCACTCCCTGCGCACGCTTCTTCGTTGCCATCTCGATGTGTTCAGTGAACCGTCTGGTTTGGATCGCCGTCGCCCCGCTGGATGTATCCGGCGCCCTCCATCAGGGACCGGAGATCGTCCAGCGCGATTCGTCCGTCGATCTGCACAAGTGCTCGTTCTATGATGTGCTCCAACTCGGCCGCATTCAGGGCGCCCGAGCCGCTCAGCGCCAACAGATGTCCCCACGCTTCAGGAGCAAATCGTCCCCGCTCGTGGGGTCCAAGAACCCGAAAACTCATCGCAATCTCTGCCCCGCTTTGTCCTGCAGTATCGGCGGCCGCGGCCATCATTCGACCGTCAAACAGCCAATGTCCCCAAAGCACGAAGGGGAGGACATCCGATGCTTGTGCATCGCTCCTCGCCCCATGAAATCCGGCCCGCATTGTTCGAATCCGGCCTCAGAACCGACGATCAGCCCTGTTGCCGCGGTAACGTAGAATCACCTGGAAAGGGAGGCAAGTTCTGCCACCCGTTCTATAACCTTTTGCAGACCAAAGAGTTCCGTATCTACCATCTCGTCGGCCGCTTCGTAGGCCGCCAGCCGAGCCCGGTATAGACGCTCCAGTTCGACGAGCGGTTCCGGCCGCGATAGCAGCGGTCTGAGCGCCCGTTTCGGACCCAAACGCTCGAGGGCCGTCACAGGACGCACTCTAAGGTATATGAGGCGTCCAGGGGGGCACAGCAGCGAAACCACGCCGGCATCACCAATCCAGCCCCCGCCGGGGGCCAGGATCATGTTTCCGACGAGCTGGAGTTCCTCCGTCAGCTCGCGCTCTTTCTGGCGGAAATAGCCTTCGCCCTGCTCGGCGAAAATCTGGCCCACGGACCGCCCCTCCCGACGCTCGAGCTCCACGTCGAAGTCGAGGAACGTGCGCCCGAGCCGCTCGGCCACCGCGGCGCCGACCGTGGATTTCCCCGCCCCCGGCAACCCGACGAGGATCACGTGCGGCTTGGAGGGATCAGCCTCCGAGCCGGGCTGCGACGTGCGAAATGTAGGCGTCATGGTTTCGCCTCGTCTCACCGAGCGAATCTCCGCCGAACTTCTCGAGGAACGCATCAGCAAGTACGAATGCCAACATTGCTTCGGCGATGACCCCCATCGCCGGGACGGCCGTGACGTCGCTACGCTCGGCGACGGCGGCAGCCGCTTCTCCGCTGGCGACGTCGACCGTCGCGAGCGGACGCATCAACGTGCTGATCGGCTTCATGGCGACGCGAACAACCAGCGGCTCGCCGGTCGTCATGCCGCCTTCAAGACCGCCCGCGCGGTTCGTGCGGCGCCGCACGTTTCCCGTGCGCGGGCTGCCGGGCGCCATCTCGATCTCGTCGTGCACTTCGGCGCCGGTGAGGCGCGACGCCTCAAACCCCATGCCGATCTCGACGCCTTTCACGGCCGGGATCGACATGATTGCCGCGCCGATGCGGCCGTCGAGCTTGCGGTCCCACGACACGTGCGAACCCAGACCCACCGGCAAGCCGTCGACGACGACTTCACAGATGCCGCCGAGCGTGTTTCCGGCGCGCTTGATCTGGTCGATCTTCTCGATCATCCGCTGCTCGGCGTCGGCGTCGAGGGTGCGCAACGGCGACTCGTCGGCCGCGGCGTTGATGTTGGCCGGCATCTCGGCCGGCCGCCGCGCGTCGATGCCGCCGAGGTGCGCGACGTGGCTGCCGATGCAGACGTCGAACTCGCGGAGGAATCGCTTGCAGATCGCGGCCGCGGCCACGCGCGCCGTCGTCTCACGCGCCGACGCCCGCTCGAGGATGTCGCGCGCGTCGTCGCGGTCGTACTTGAGCAGCCCGGTGAGATCAGCGTGGCCCGGCCGCACACGCGTCACGGCGCGCTTGCGCGGCGTGCCCGGCTCGACGTCCGGCGCCGGGTTCATGATCTCTTCCCAGTTCTTCCAGTCGCGATTGCGGATCAACATCGCGATCGGCGCGCCGATCGTCTCGCCCGCGCGGACGCCCGAGAGAAATTCCACCGCGTCCTTCTCGATCTGCATCCGGCGCCCGCGGCCGTACCCTTGTTGACGGCGCGCGAGCTCGGCGTCGACGTCCCCTGAAAGCAGAGGCAGGCCCGCCGGCATTCCTTCCAGAATGCTCACGAGGGCCTGCCCATGCGATTCTCCAGCGGTCGTGAAGCGTAAGGTCATGCGTGTATCTTAGCGCCCCACCCTCCTGCCGCCTCGACCGCGCGTCGCCGCGCGGCCTCCTTCAATTACGGTCCCGGCTTGATGTCCGTCGCCGTGAGATCGATGACGACGAGTCCTTGCTGGCTGACGGCGAAGACCTTGAGGATCACGTCCGGCGGGTCACCGGGCATCGGCAACGACACGCGGAGCGGCCCGTAGATCGGATTCTTGAGCTGCAGACGCGCGCGGCGGATGTAGTACGCGATGTCGACGACCTCGATGTTGCCGCTGGCCGACCCGACGAACGCGAGCCGTTGATCCTGCGATGTGAGCACGCCGTTCGCGCCCGGATGGAACGCGATGCCGGCGCCGTCGTCGAACGAATCGTATTTGCCCTGCAGTCGGAGATGGAACGGATCGCTGACTGACGCGAAGTACGACTGCAAGCCGTGCGACGCGACCGTGAGACCGGTCTTGTCGAGCGCGATCCCGAAGTTCTTCTCGGACGCGTTGTCGGTGAGGTCCTGAATCGTGACCAGCGGCGAGAAGAAGTTGGGCACGGCGCCCGCGCTGTCGGCCACCATCACGACGCGACCCGCGCCGGACGAGTGACCCTCTCCGAAGGCGATCCACTGCTTGTTCCCCGACGCCGCGACGAAATTCGTGTCCTCGAGGGCGAGCGACGAGATGTCGATGTGCGAGATCAGTTCGGCGTCGCTGCCGCCGGCGACCGCTTCGCCCACCGCGACGACCGGATCGGGGTCCGACACGACGATCGAACCCGACGCCTGGCCGTACGGATGATCGAAGATCGTGAGGCGGTCGGACGTGGTGTCCGTGGGCAGCGCCTGGAAGATCGCGATCGAGTCGACGTTGAACAGCGCGTACTGCTCTGTGGTGGTTTCCTGGATGACGCCGTACTGCCAGATCTGGCGTGGATCCGGAACCGGCAACGACGGGTCGAGCCACCGCAGGGTGCCGGCAGGCGCGGCGTCGGTGGGGCGCGTCGAGTAGAAGACACGGCCGCCCTTCGATTGTGCGATGTATTGCGGCCGATCCGAGTAGCTGATCGGGCCGTCCGCCGTCAAACGAATCTTGCCGGTCGTCGCGTCGCGCGTAACGGTGATTGAGAAGAGATACGTATTTCTCGTGAGAATGCGGTGCGCGAGATCCTCGTGCATCGAGGTCGCGCTGGTCGAGCCGATGAACACGCGGCTGATGTTCGTACCGCCGGAGTTGGCGACGAGCAGCGTGTCGGGGTTGTTCGAGATCGCCATGCCCCACGGCAGCGAGCCGACGGCGACGGGCGTTTGCGCAAAGCCCTTTCCGCTCGAAGAGCTCTGCCAGATGTTGAGCAGATTGAAGTTCGTGTTCGACAGGAACACGTTGCCGCGCGCGGCGTCGACCGCGACGTCGCCGATCGTGCCGGACTGCGGCAGCGAGTACGTGCGGCCATACACCAGTAGCGTGGAGTCGATGACCGCGTTCGCGATGTTGCCTTCAGCGACGAGGTGCGTGGGCGCAACCGCGTAACCGACGCGGCCCGCCTGATCGACGGCGAATCCCGTGATACCGAGTCGCTGCCCCTGAAGGGTGCGCGACAGGTTGAGCGGTACCTTGCCGCTGGCGTTCGCGTTGAACGGTCCCGAGAGCGGCAGTGAATCCGTCTGCACGATGTTGTTGGCCGAGTCGCGGACGATGACGCCGAGCAGCGTGATCGCGTCGCCCGTGGCGCTCACCGACACGGAGTCGGCGAATTCCGTCTTGGGCGGCACACTTTGCGTGACGCGCGGCTGGGCGGAGCTGGCCGGGCGCACGAACGCCAGCACGGCGGACGACGAACCAGGCTGACGATTGGCGTCGACGGCGGTCGACGTCACCGTGATCTTGCCGCGGATGGGCGCATTGATCGGCACGCGCGCGGTGGTCGTGAACGTGACGTCGCGCGGGCCATCGCTGTAGACCTGCGAAATAGTCGTGTCGAGCTTGGTCGGCCAGTTGGCCTCGCCCTGGACGCGAATGTCGATGCGGCCCACGCCGGCGCCGCTTTGCGCGCGAGAGGCGACGCTGATGCCGATGCCGGCGGGAACGCTGTCGCCGTTGTTCGGCGCGACGATCGTCACCGTCGGACCCGACACGAGGAGGATCGAACGCAATACTGTGTCGGCGCCGCTGGCGTTGTCGAGACCCGAGGCAACGACGAGGAGGCTGTCGAGCGACGTATCGGCGGCGCTGATCGGCTGCAGGTAACGACGAATCACGGTGTCCTGCAGACCGGCGCGGAACACGCCCGCCACCGGAATCGGAATCGGCAGGTACCGCGGTGTCAGCGTGTAGGTGCCAAGATCCACGCTGCCCTTGGTCGTGAAGCCCTGGACGGTCGCGGACTTCAGTCCCTTGCTGCTATGAAGATGCAGGCGCACGAACACCGAGTCGCCGACGTTGATCAACGTGCCGACGGTCGGCGAGTCGACCGACATCGTCAGATTGCCGGCGGTGCTCGAACCAGACGACGTTCCTCCCGTCGTCCCGGTTCCTCCGGTCGGGGACACCGAAACCTGCGTGCCCGTGGAGGCAGTCGTGTCGCAGCTCGCGACGATAGCGACACCGGCGGCCAGCCCGGCCAGCCGGACCAAAGATGCTCGAGTCATTTCAGGTAGCTCCCGGAGCCGATTTACGGGCGGCTCGGATCGGGCGACTGCCCGTCGTCGATGATGTGAGGCGTGATCAGGATGAGCAGATCACGTTTGGTTTCCGACCGGTTGGTGACGCCGAAGAGGCGCCCGATGATCGGGAGGTCGACGAGCAGCGGAAGGCCTGTCTTGCTGACGGTAACGCTCGTCTGCGTGAGACCGCCCATCACCGTCGTCTCGCCGTCGGCGACCAGAACTTCGTTGTCGACCTTCTGCGTCGGGAACACGGCGCCGACGTCGTTCGACTGGAACTGCACGTCCGAGTTCTCGACGTGGACGCGCATCTGAATCTGGTGGTTCGCCGTGATCTGCGGGGTGACCGTGAGGATCACGCCCGTTTGCTGCATCTGGACCGTGGCACGCGGGAAGTTGCCCGTCTGGTTGCCGCCGGCCGAGGCGTCGATGATGCGGATCGGCACTTGCGTGCCGGCCGTGAGGTTCGCCGTGCGGTTGTTCAACACCGTGGCGCTCGGCTCGGCCTGCACGTCGAGGAGCGTGTTCGACTGGAGCGCCTCGAGGAAGGTCGTGAAGTTGTAGTTGCCCATCGCCGTCGAGTAGACGAGCTGCAGCGCCGCGCTCGGAATGCGCGCCGTGGCGTTGGCGATCGCCGAGATGGTGTTGCCGCCGAGCAGAATCTGGCCCGGCGTGGTGAGCGGCTGGCCGAGCGAGTCGAGACGGGGAACGATGTCGTTGAAGAACTGCTGCTGCGAACCAAGGTCGTAGCGAAGACCGAGGCCTTCCAGCGTCGTACGATCGACGAGGATGATCCTGGCCTTGATGTTGACCTGCGGCTGGCGCAGGTCGAGGCTGCGCGCGTACTCCTCGAGCTCGGGGAGCGCGCTCGGAATGTCGGTGATCGTCACGCTGTTGGTGATCGTGTCACCGGTGACCGTGCCGCGAACCGGGCACGCAAAGCTCTGTACGATGCTGACCTGGGGATCGGCAGCCGCCGGCGGCGCCGTCATGCCCGGCGCCTGCATCGCGGCGGGGGCCTGGCCGGCCGTCGCGGTGCGCGTGATCGGGCACGAGCGTGTGAGACGTTCGGCCACCATCGGAGCGACTGCTTTGGCGCGGGCGTAGTTGAGACGGATCGTCCGATTGCGGAGCGGAATCGTCGACTGACGCGCCGCGATGTTCTCGAACGTGTCGATGACGATGACGCCGTCAGGATTGATCGAGACGTCGTAGCCCGATGCGTTCATGACTTCCTTGAGGGCGACGTCCCAGGGGAGATTCGTGATGTTCGCCGTGACGAAGCCGATCACGCCACGCGCCGGAAGAATCGTGCGGCCGGTGAACGCGGCGAACACGCCGATGACATCACTGATCGGAGCGTTTTCCCAGTTCACGTTGATGCGTGGTTCCTGCGACTGCTGGGTCTTGGCAGGTTTGGCGGTGGTGATTTCGGCCTGGCGGAACACGAGCTCCGACGGCGCGGCCGTCGCCGACGCGTAACGCGGCGGCGCAACGTCGCGCTCGGTCGCGAGCAGCGACTCGGCGCGCGCCGGCAGCGTGACGGGCACGACGTCTTCGACAACCTTCTTCGGCGCCGGCGCCGTCTTGACCGGCGCGGGAGCAGCAGTGGGGACCTGGACCGGGGCGGCGACCGGCGCTGCGGCCGGCGCGGCCACGACCGGCACGGCGTCGGTCACGGTCGCGGTCGGGCGCGCCTTCGCGGGGCCCGAGCCGACGGACCAGGGATCGAACTTGCCCTTGGCGCCGTCGACGCTGATCCGGACTTCGCCGTCGTTCTGCACGACGTTGTACGTGTGCGGCGCGTCGAGGGTGAGCACGACGCGGACCGTGGATTTCGTGAACTGTGAATAGCGAACCCGCGTGATGCCGCCGCGCGCGACGCCATCATACGAATCGCCGCCGGGCACGCCGAGCGTGGCGCCGGTCAGGTCGACGACGATCTTGTCCGGATTCGTCATCGTGAAGTGTTTGAGCGTGATCGCACCGTCGATGCGAATGACGACGTCGGCGCGCGCGCCTCCGGCAGGAGCCGCGGCGTTGGGAACCACGCTGAGCGCGGTCACCTTCGCGTCGTTGGGTGGGAGCGGCGTGCCCGGGAGCAGCGACGCGGCGGCGGTCTTTCCGCCCACCACGCCGGCCGCGACGAACATCGCCGTAGCCAGAGTCCGGTGCGAAATCATTTTCCCCTCGTTCTAGTGGAATCGCCGAGGAACAGAGAGTCCTGGCGAGTCGTTCCGAATTCGTCGATCGTGAAAATCACGGCCTTCATGCGGATGGTGGACACGCGCATACGGCCGAGGGTGGAGCCGACGAACACGCGATACTGCATGTTCGACTGCACATCGCGAAGCGTGGCGACGGACCGGTTGCCGGAATGATCGAACAGGATGCCGGTGAGACGGAGATCGCTGAGCGTCGGACGCAGTTCGTTCGTCGCGAGCAGTGAGAAGAACGGATCGCGGCGCCCGTCGCGCGAATACGCATACTCTTCGCGCATGATCGCTGATGGCGGCGTGAGCGTGTCCGACTTCGTCCCGATGGACAGGGCCGACTTTTTTCCCGTCGACTTCACGGTATCTCGACGCACCTCGCCGGCCGAGGTGGAGACCACGGCCGTCGGGCGCGAAGGCCCGTCCGGCCGCTGCTCCGCCTCGACGTGCGCGGATGCCGCGTTTGCCGCTTTGTGCGCCGCCGCCTTCGCCGCGGCGAAAGGGGCCTGTGCGAACGACGCCGGTGCAACACCGGCGACGATCACCGAGGCAGCGAGAACAGACGAGAAGCGGCTCATGGCATGCCTACCTTGCCGCCGGGCGCGCCCTTCGGCGGGGCGTGCGCGACATATGTTTGAATTCCGAATTTCACGTCCAGGACCTGCTCGTTCTTCTTGGGGCGCAACTCGAGGTTGACGCGAGTCGACGGCGACAGCGCCACGTTGATGGGCGCCACGATGCGCGGCAGCGATCCGATGTTGGCGAGGAACTCGGCCACCTGATGGTACGGACCGTTCACGGCGAGTTTGTACCGATAGGTGTCGAACTGATCGCCGTTCACGACGCCGTCGGGCTGCACGTCGGAGAACTCCAACCCGGCGCGGCGTGCCGCGGAGGAGATCGACTCCAGCAACGCCGGCACTTCGTTCTCCGTCGGCACGAGCCGGCGCAGGACGCTGAGCTCCTGGCCGTACTCGTCGGCCTCGCGGCGCATCTTCGCCGCGGTGCCCTTGGCCACCTGGATCTTGGCGACGCGGTTCAGCGAATCGAGCGTGTCGAGCCGCGCCGCGAGCACCTTGTTGTCGGCGTTCTTGGGCGTCCAGACGAGCTGCTGGTACACCGCCGCCAGACCGACCACGGCGAGGGCGATCAACAGCAGGTTGCGATTGCGCGGGTTCTGCGGAACGAGACCCATGACTTACCTCGCCGACAGGGTGAGCGGCGCGCGGCGAATCACGGTCGAATCGGGCCGGTTATAGGCGATCGTCAACTGGAACTGCGTGACTTCCTTGTTCAGTTCGAGCGCGAGCTCCGACCGGTCGAGTTGCACGTTGGTCAGAAACGGTGATGCTTCGAGATCTTTCATAAAGCGCGTGAGCGCCTGAATGTCGACGGTGTGACCGGAGACGCGGACGCCGATCGCGTCGCGCGGGACGTCCGTATCCAACCGCTTCGGCGCGCCGCGCGCGGCCGCCGCCTTCTTCGCGGCCGCCGAGGTATCGGCCTTCGGCGCGGCGACGACGTTGGTCGATCCCTGCGGCGTGCCGGTGAACGAGATGTTCGTGAGCCACGTGTACTGCGGCAGCGCGCGGCTCACCTCGTCCATCACGTGCGCCCAGACGAACCGATCGTCGTCCAGACTGCGAATGATGTTGACCTGGCGGAGCAGCGTGTCGCGCACCGCTTCGGCGTGGTAGCGATCCTTGAGGAAGTTCGCGTACCGCGTCGAGTCGCTCACCGAGCGATCGCGACGCGCCTCGAGGTCAGCGGAATTCGCGTTCTGCGTGGTGTAGAGATACCCGACGGCGCCGAGGCTGAGCACGACCGCGGACACGGCTCCGATGAGGAACGGGTCCTTGAACATGCCGGCGAACCCGGCCCGGAACGCCGACAGATCGATGCTCTGGCGGCTCGCGGCCTTCTTGTTCGCACCCGGCAGCAGGTTGATTTGAATCATGCGACCTTCCTGAGCGCCAGCCCGATCGGCATCATGAGAAGCGGGGCAATCTCATCGGTCACCAAATCTTCGAGCGCACCATCCCGAACCTTTAGATTCGCCAGCGGGTTGGCTTGCCGGACTGTGACGTGGAGCCGGTTGGCCAGCGCCTCATTGAGGCCCGGAATCCGGGCGCCGCCGCCGCAGGTGTAGATCGCGTGCATGCTGCCCGCGCGGGAGTTCTGGGCGAGAAACGCCGCTGCCCGCTCGATGCCGACGGCGATCTCTTCGCCGCGGCCGGCGAGCACCGCGTCCAGATGCGGCGAACGGTCGTAGCCCTGAAGAAGCGCCTGCGCCTCCTCGGCGCCGAGCCCGCGCTCGCGCTGCAGATCTTCGCGGATGCGGCGCGTGCCGACCGCGAGATCGCGCGTGAGCAGCGGCACGCCCTCGTCGAGGATGTTGATGTTGGTGACGTCATGGCCGATGTTCACCAGCCCCACCACGCCACTCATCGCGTCGGGATGATTCAACTCGAACGCGTTGTGCAACGCGAACGCCTCGACGTCCATCATCGCCGGCTCGAGACCCGCGTCGTTGAGGATGCGGGTCTTCGACTCGATCAGCTCGCGCTTGGCGGCGACGAGCAACACGCTCATCTCGAGACCGTCGCCGTCGGGATCGAGGATCTGGAAGTCCAGCTCGACCGACTCCATATCGAACGGCACGTGCTGCTCGGCTTCCCACCGCATCAGCTCGCGCGCCTGTTTCTCTTTCACGCGTTCGATTTGAATCTTCTTAATGATCACGTCGCGGCCGCCGACGGCCGTCACCACCGACGTCGACTTGACGCCGGCGCTGGCGAGCGCCGAACGCACCGCCTCGGCGACGATGCCGGGGTCCATGACTTCGCCCTCGACGATCGCGTCGGCGAGCAGCGGCGTCACGGTCACTCGCACGAGCTCCGGCTCGCGCTTCGAGTGATCGACGACGGCGACCTTGACGAGTCCCGATCCAATGTCGAGACCCACGGTTGTTTTCTTGCGACCCAGGAGTGCCATGAGTGGGCGTGAATCAGTGGACCAAGTGGGGAGATACTTGCCGGTCGTCCACGGTTATCCGGGCTGCGACTACTCAATCGGTCACAGCAGTATTGTCTCACCGAACACGACCGACTCCCCTGCAGGTAACAGGCGGTAACAGGTGTCACATCGTGTATCACATGGCTCAAAACACCTCTGACCACGCGCGCTCGCGAACGCGTTGCGGTCGCGTCGCCGCACGGAGACGAAATGCGACGACACACGGTGCGAATTTCAGTATTGTAGCATTGAGATCGAGCGCTCGGCCCGGCCCCGCGTACGCCGAGAGCAGCGCTCCGGTGACGCTCAGACGCCCGCCGGAGACGCGCACCGGCCCCGACGCGACGACGAGACCCGTCACGACGAGCGGACCGGTGATCGTCAACGCGCCGTCGACCAGCAAGATCCCGTCGAACGAGCCGCCGGCGATCGTCGTGTCGCCGGCGACGTGCGCGAAACCCACGTTTGTATCGAGTATCGACCGCTGGTGTCCAGTTAGTAAATACGAATTTGAATCGGCAGCAATCGCCCCTGTGACCGATCGAACGGCCGGCGGCGCGCTGACCGTCGCCCCCGGCGCGGTCACGACGTTCGGCGCGTCGGACCGCGCCGCGCAGTCGGCCTCCCCCGTCGTATCGGTGCCGATGGCCACGTCGGAGGCCAGCGAGACGTCGCCCCAGGACTCGATCGCCGCCGCCGGCAGCGGCGCCACCTCGGGAAACCGGGCGATCAGGTTGACCCGGCGTTCGCTGGAGTCGATCCCCGCCACGGTCGCATCGGCCACAATCCAGACGACACCCCGGGGCAAGCGCGTCACGCCGACGTCCACCTGGACGGCCGACGTTTGCGTCACGCCGATGACAAACCTCCGCGTGACCCCCAACGGCAGCGACGCGAGCTGATAGCCCGCCGGATCGGCGATGATCGATGACGCGCCGTACTCGGCGCTCGCCAGCGCCGTGGCACCGCTCTGTCCGAGCCGTATCGCGCGCTGCGCCGTGACGGATGACGCGACCAACGCGGCGACGACGACTCCCAGCAGCGTGATCAGCGTGAGCGCCGCAACCAGCGCCATGCCTCGGCGGCCGCGGACTCTCATGGCCGATTTCGCACCGACACCGAAATGGAGACGGAGTCCTTGTGGGCGCCGACGTTCTGGGCCGCGCCGAGAACCCGGTCGATGTCCCGAGTCTGGCCGCGAAGGTCGACCCGAAGGAGTGCCGTCCGCTCGCGCGCGACGACGGGGGTCGACAGAGGCATGCCGGTCGAATCGAACCAACGAAAGGGCGGTGCGCCCGTGGTGGGTGCCTGAAACGGCCCGGCGATCGGCTGTATGGTATTGAACCTGACGCTCGCGCTATTCCAGTCGCGGGCGCCCAGGTACCAGTTGCCGTCAGCCGATCTATAGAAGCTGAAGCGAATCGGTCGGGTGATTCTCAGCGGCACGCCGATGAGCGTCGCCAGCGGTGGGGCCGAGTCCAGAGAGACGCTCGTTCGAGACGCGGCGAGCGCCGGGCCCGCGAGCTGCGGGCCGCCGGGGGCACACTGTCCGGCTCTGGTCGAGCCGACCGCCATCACGCGATGGGATCGCCATCCAGGGACGGAATCGCTCGGCGAGAGGAGCCAAGCCGTGTCGCCGGCTTGAATCCCCGCGATGGAGGTGGCAAACGTCGCTGCGCCGACGGCGGGTGGCGGGAGGACGAGTGCGGATGCGAGCGTGTCGCAGACGACGGCACCGGCGATCGTCTCGCGCACCTCGATCGACGTGTCGGTCGCCTCGCGCAGGTCGCCCGCGGCGACCGCGGCGCCACGGATATCCATGGGAAGCATGGACGCGGCGTCGCGAAGCCGGCCGGCGAGCGCGGCGTCGCCGAGGAGCGCGACGAAGGCGCGCTGTTGCCGCAGTGCGATGTTCGTCACGACGGCGAGCACGGTCCCGGCGACGATCATCGCCGCGACGAGCTCGACGAGCGTGAAACCCCGACGCGTTCGCGTGGCGGCACCGTTCAGCACAGGACGCGCGTCCGGAGGATCACGGCGTGCGACGCCGGCACGCCGAACGCCACGCTGTCGCCGACGTCTCGCGTGCGGCCCGTCAGCTGCGACGACCAGGTTTCAGTGAGACCGGCGGTGGCCGATGCGCCGGATGTCGTCGCGCAGGGAGAGGCCAGGATCTGCTCGAGGCGAGTCGCCGCGGTGTAGGCCGCCATTGCGCGGGCGCGTGCTTCGTTCCGGCGGCGCACGACGACGGCGGTCGTCTGCACGACGGCCAATAGACCGGCGTCGATGAGGACGATCGCGACGAGTAGCTCGACGAGAGTGAATCCCCGCGCGCGCCGCGCGGGCGCGCGAGCAGGTGGTCGAGCAGGGGAAGGCTGGCGGACGGCGGCGCTCCACATGCCGCACACCGTACCGCGTCAGGACTCGGCGACCAGCATCCGGCCGTTGCCGTCCGCATCGAACGAACGCACCCGCCGGAGCGGGTGCGTGATGGCTCGCCTACTGCTTTTTGACGTCCACTTCGACGTTGTTGATGTTCGAGCCGTTGAGGAAGCCGAAGAGCTTCGCTTGCGCCTGCGACATCGTGCCGTCGTACTTCACCGGATCGAATCCCGGGAACGTCAGCGTGAGATGGAGTGTGGGATAGACGAACGTGCCGACGAGGGTGCCTTGGTTGGTGCCGGCGACGTTGGCGATCAGCACGGTGCCGGTGACGATGGTGTCGCTCTGCGCCATGGCCAACGACAGTGAATACCCGTTGGCAAGCCCGGACCACGACCCGTCGACGGTTTGCACAGGGGCAAGCGGCGTGTCGGTGCACGCGGCAAGGGCGGCAACCGCCGCGAACATGAGGAGTTTACGCATGGCTCTCGGAACGTGGCTGACCGCCTCGGCCGGTCGCACCAGCGCGACCCGGCTCGCCCGGCGGCGACTGCTCTACAGTACACCACGAATAAAACAACCCGGTGGCGCGTTCGCGCCACCGGGTTGCCCACGCTCATTCGGGAGCGTTGAGAGCTTAGAGCCTTACTGGCAGATCGGCTCGCCTTCGGACGCAGCCGCAACGACCGGGTTCGTCGTGTTGATGCCGACGCCGCACTTGAACGGCGAGGCGACCTGCGTGTGGCTGACCGTCGCGTACCACGAACCCGTGCCGGTGGTGATCGCCGGGCTGGAGACGCTGGTCGTGCTCTGGAACTTGAGCAGGCTGACCGTCGCCGTGTACGACGAGCTGTCGGCGAAGTACGCCTCTTCAGCGGTGACGAGGTTGCGCAGATCCGACTTCATCGCCGTGATGTACGCCTTCTGCTTGGTGTTCGCGAACTTCGGGATCGCGATCGCGGCGAGAATGCCGATGATCACGACGACGATCAAAAGTTCGATGAGGGTAAAGCCCTTGCGCATTTTGAGCATGTTCGATGGTTCCCAGAAGGAGGTGAGGGGAAGCGTCGTTCTGTATCCCGGCCGGCAGTAAGGCAACGTGCGGACCCAACGCCTCCATCCTGTACAAGACGTTGTGCGATAACGTCTTATAGAGATCCTACGGTGTCGGCGAACCCGCCTTCGCTACTGCCTTTTGCACGGTGTCTGGCAGTTTGCTAGGCGGACCTCCAACCTGTGTCACCCCCGTTTTCCCGGTCGAATCTTCCCGCCGCGCCGTCGCGATCCCCGACTGGTCGGCCGCGATGATTTCGTGAAGCAGCTTGACGCTGCCCCCGGCCTTGATCGCCTGGAAGGCCATTTGCTTCGATTCGGCGTACTTCCCCTGATCCAACAGGCACCAGGCGTACTCGGTTCGTCCCGGCGAATCCGGAGCGACGGCGCGCGCCCATTGGTACAGCGGCAACGCGGCCGCGCACATGCCAGACTGGCGGTAAGCCTCGGCGAGATTGAGCGGGGCGGAGGCGTCGTACGGGAACAGGCGGATTCCCAGACGCAGCTCGGCTTCGCCCTCTCGCTTTCGCTTCTCGTCGATGTCCCACGCGCCAAGCAGGAAATGGACTCGATAGGAGTCCGGCGCGTCGATGATCGACTGTCTGAAGAGCGTCTCGTTGTCGTGCCACGCCGGCGTGCGCGTCATGCTCCGCGCAGTCCCGAGGCAGATGAGCGCCGCGCAGGCGGTGGAACCGGCGAGAGACCACGCGCGCATCCGCGGCGGCGCCGCCTCGCGGAGCGCATTCGTCATCGCGCTCGCGAGAGCGCCGACGAGCAGCATCGCGCCGGCGCTGGTCAGAAATAGCGTGCGCTCGGCGACCACGATTCCGGCCGGGAGCAGCAGGTTGCTCGACGGAAGCAGCGCCACGGTCGCCACGGCGATGCCGAACGACACGGCCGGCTGTCGTCGTCGCAGGAGAATCGCGGACGCGGCGATCCCGACGAGAAGGAGGAAGCCCGGGATCTGCACCACGCTGAATCCCTGCGCGATGTCGATCTGCGGCGGTCCGTAATCGGCGGACAGACGCGCCGGCCAGTAGAGGAGTCGAAGCCACTGTGGCACGACCCCGATGGCCGTCAACACGCGATCGGTGGACGACGTGTTGAGCGACGCGAACGGCGTAAACGGCGCGAACCCACCCAGCGAGTGGTCGGCGAGCACCGCACTCCTGGCGGCAAGAAAGCCGAGTGCCACCACCATCGCGCCGAGGTAGAACGGACGAAGGCGCCGCGCGCGCTCGAGGAGCGGCGTCGGGTCGGTGATCACGGTCAATTCGGCGGCGACGAGAATCGCCGGGAGCACGATGCCGTGCTCTTTCGAGAAGCAGGCGAGGGCGTACAGCAGCAGCACCCAGAGGGCGGTGGACGTTCGGAGCGGTCCGGCCATGCGGTCGCGGAGGTACAGCGACGTCGCGCCCAGAATGCCGATGGCCACCCAGAGCTCGGATTGCCCGACCACATTGGCCACCGCTTCGACGTGTACCGGATGCACGGCGAACAGCGCGGCGGCGACGAACGCCGCCCAGAACGGCAGGACTCGGCGTCCCACCGAGAACACGAGCAGCGACGCGACGACGTAGAGCGCGATGCTCGTGGCGTGGTAGACCATGGGGTTGAGGTGCCCCACGACGCCTTCGATGCGGAACGCCAGAATCGTCAGCGGACGGTAGCCGTCGCCGCCGGCGGACTTGGGCCAGTACGACAGGCGGAACACGTGCCACCACTGATGCAGGTACTTCATCAACGGGTTCCGCTGCACGACGTACACGTCGTCGTACGTAAAGCCGTTGAAGATGCCGATCGCCGACGACACGAGCGCCAGCAGAGCGACGATCGGCGCCGCGGCGCGGCGAGCGAGGTCTCTCATGAGAAGAGATTGAACTTGGTGATGTGCCAGAATGCGGCGACGCCGTCACGCCAACCGATCTTCTTGCCTTCGGCGTAGGTGCGGCCGGAATAGCTGATCGGAACCTCGAAGATCCGCGCGTTGGCGCGGGCGAGCCGCGCGGTGATCTCGGGCTCGAAGCCGAATCGGTCGGCGCGCAGGTTCGGCACGAGCGAGCGGGCGAGGTCGCCGCGCATCGCTTTGTAGCACGTCTCCATGTCGGTCAGGTTGAGATTCGTCAGCATGTTGCTGAACGTCGTCAACCAGCGGTTGCCGACCGAATGCCAGTAATACAGCACGCGGTGCGGGCCGCCGAGAAACCGCGACCCGAAACAGGCGTCGGCGCGGCCATCGACGATCGGCTCGAGGAGAACCGGCCAATCCGACGGGTCGTACTCGAGGTCGGCGTCCTGCACGATGACGATGTCACCGGTGCTCGCCGCGAGCGCCGCGCGAATGGCCGCACCCTTGCCGCGGTTCTCCGGCTGGTGAAAGACGCGGTCGATGCGACCCTGTGCCAGGAGGCGATCGAGAATCTCCTTGGTGCCGTCGGTCGAGTGGTCGTTGACGCAGATGATTTCCTTTCGCAGTGGCGTCGCGTTCACCTGGTCGACGATCAAGTCGATCGTGTCGCGCTCGTTGTACACGGGCATGAGCACCGACAGCGTCACCGTCGACGGGTCGAGCGGCGTGCGGGGTCGGAGGCGCGACGGGGGCGACTCCGGTAACTGGGGCGACGACGAAGGCGACGGTCCGGTCATTCCTGAACGTTTGGTTGAGGAATCGAAGAGCGGGCTGATACGTAGACGAGTCCGTTCGCCAATCGGTCTCGGAAAGGCAGTTCCGGGCGACCGGCGGCCGCCATTCCCGACGCGGGCCCCATCATCGATGAGCCGGCGAATAGATCCGGCCGTTCGACACCGAGTCCCCCGCCACGAGTCCCGGATCATTTCCTCGTGACATCGACTCGACCGCCGCGCGCAGCGAGTCCGCCGCGAACGAGGCGACCGCGTCCACGTGATACGTCGCCATGATGGCGCGCAGTTGGTCTGCGCGTTGGGCAGCGGTCGCCGGTTGAAAGAATTCCTGCACGGTAGACGCCGTCGACGGAACAGCCAGGCGGTTGGCGTACAGGTAAATCGCCGGCTCCAGGTTCGCGGCGATGACGGTCGTGGGCGACGTGCGCTCGCGCGCCCACCGAATCACCGGGCGCAGCGCGGCCGCGTTCATACTGGGGATCGCGGACCACACCCGGTACCGGTAGCCAAGCGCGTTGACGCTCACATAGCCCGTCGCGAGCAGCACCGCGCCGGCGATCGTCGCCCAACGCGCCGCGCGCGGCACGACTGACACCGGTCGAGCTGCGACGACCTCGGCGACGCCGGCCGCGACGAGCAAGACGACGAACGGCCAGACTCCCCGGACGTAGTGCGTCGCCGGGCCGGGCCAGATGAGGATTATTGCGAAGGACAGCAGCAGAAAAACCGCCGTGACTCGCGCGCGACGCCAGAATCGTACGAAGCCGGGAACAGCGAGCAGAGTGAGCGCCGCGCACGCCGAGCCTTGCACCCACGGCGGCGTCGACCGCGCGGTGTACAAAGCCAGCATATCAGAAATCTCTCGTCCATTGCGCGCGATCGTGGCCCACGCGAACGAGATGCCGCCGTCGTGGAACCCGGTGGCGAGCCACGCGACGTATGGCGCGTAGTCCCCGCCCATGACCGCGGACGGCGCGAAGGGATGCGCCCGGGCCCAGAGCTGCCACGGGAGAATCACCGCCAGGCCAACACCGGCGAACACCGCCGCGTCGCGCAGGCGGCGGCGGGCCAGCAAGAGAAGTCCGACCGCGCCGGCGAGCGCGATCCCCTGTGTTCTGACGAGCGTCAGGATCCCGACCATCAACGCCAACAACGCCACGTCCGCCAGTTTCGCGTCTGCCTCGACCGTCCGCTCGGCAACCAGGAGCGCAGGGAGCAGGAGCGCCAGGAACAGCGCCTCCGACAACACCTGGGTGCTGAGCTCCAGCGTGGGGATGGCGAGCGCGCCGGCGAGCGTGACCGCGAGCGCCGCACCCGTCGAGAAACCCAACCGGCGGCGAGCAAGCACGACGGTTCCGCCGGCGGCGAGCGCCAGAAAAGCGGCATTCGCAACCTTGAACAGCAACACGTTCGCGGGGAATCGAGGGTCGATCGCCCACAACGCGGCAAGAACCGCTGGATACCCGGGCGGAAAGTGCGTCGCCAGCGGCGCGCCCGGCAGGTTCAGCCACCTGAATCCGTGCCCCGTCGCCAGCGACTTGGCAAGGATGACGTACGCGGCATCGTCGAACAACCCGCCGATCGGCACCGCGTCGATCAGCGAAACGCCCACCGCCAGCGCCACGACGCCGGCGATGAGGGGAGCGATCCACGCGCGTTCGCCGGTGGGAGCCGGGGCGACCGACGAATCCCAACGTGCCGGCGAAGACCCGCCGATCATGCGACCTCGTACCTCGAGAGCTTGCGGTAGAGCGTCGACGGGTCGATGCCGAGCACTTCGGCGGCGCGCGACTTGTTGCCGCTCTCGCTCTGCAACACCCACATGATGTACGCGCGCTCGATCGCCTCGAGCGTTGGATTCTCCGGCGTGCGCGTGGACACCAGCGGCTCGGCGCTGCGCTGCGTCACTCGCTCGGGGAGCGCGGTGATCGGGATTTCCGGATCCTCGGTGAGGATGACGGCGCGCTCGAGCGCGTTCTCGAGCTCGCGCACGTTGCCGGGCCAGTTGTACACGACCAGCGCGTCGCGCGCGGCTTCGCTGAGACGTTTCGGATCTTCACCTCGCGCGGCCGCGATGCGGTGCAGGAAGTGGTCGGCCAGCACCGGAATGTCTTCGGCGCGCTGCCGCAGCGGCGGCAGGTGGACCGCGATGACGTTCAATCGGTAATAGAGGTCGCTGCGGAAATGTCCGGCGCGAATTTGCTCGTCGAGGTCGCGGTTGGTCGCGGCGACGACGCGCGCATCGACCGGCACGGCCTCGGTCGCTCCGACGGGAATCACTTCGTGCTGCTGGAGCGCGCGCAGCAGCTTGACCTGCGTTGCCGGTGTCGTCTCGCCGATTTCGTCGAGGAAGAACGTGCCTTTGGTCGCCGCACCGAAGAGACCCACCTTGTCCCGCACCGCGCCGGTGAACGAGCCCTTGGTGTGGCCGAACAGTTCGCTCTCGAGCAGACCCTCGGGGAGCGCACCGCAGTTGATCGAGAGGAACGGCCCGTCGGTGCGCGCCGACAGGTCGTGGATGTAGCGCGCGATGACTTCCTTACCGGTGCCCGATTCTCCTTGAATGAGCACCGTCGAATCCGTCGGCGCGACCGTCTCGATCAAGTGGAGCACCTCGAGCCACAGCTTGCTCGTGCCCACGGGACGCGCGTCACCGTGTCGCTCGGCGCGGCGGATCGCCTGCTTGAGGGACTTGTTCTCGACGCGGAGCTTGCGGTGTTCAGCGGCGCGCCGCAGGATCGCCACCAGCTCGTCGTTGCGGAACGGCTTTTGGATGTAATAGAAGGCGCCCTCGTTCACGGCTTGCATGGCGGACTGTAAGGTGGCCTGCGCCGTCATGAGGATGACAGGCACGTCGGGATCGGACTGCCGCGCGGCGGCCAGAATCTCCACACCGCCCACGTTCGGCATGCGGATGTCGGTGAGCACGATGTCGGGTCCGAGCTCGCCGATGCGGTCCAGGCCCGCCTTGCCGCCGTGCGCCATGTACGGCGCGAACCCTTCGTTGCGCAGCAGGATGCTGAGGGAATCGAGAATGCCGGTCTCGTCGTCCACGACGAGTACGGTGGGTCTAGCGGGAGTGTCGATCACGAAACGCTCCTGGTGTTGAGCGGCGTGTCGTGCGTGCCGCGACCGTTCTGCGTGCTCGGGAGAATCACGGTGAAGCGCGTGCCGTGCGGGTTGCTGTCGACGAGGACGAGTCCGCGATGCGCCTCGATGGCGCGATGCACGACCGCGAGGCCGAGCCCCGTGCCGTTCGATTTGGTGGTGAAGAACGGATCGAACATGCGGTCGCGCACCTCGGCGGGAATGCCGGGGCCGGCGTCGCTCACCCGCAGCGAGACCGGGGCGGAATCGAAGCGGAAGCCGGCGGGAACCGGATCGAGCGGACCGCGAGACACCTCGATGCGGACCTCGCTGCCCGGCGGCGCGGCCTGCACGGCATTGAGCGCGAGGTTGAACACCGCGCGGTGCAGCAGGTCTTCGTCGCCGTCGAGGGAAATGCGCCCGACATCGGGCTCCTGGAAGGTGACGCGGACGCTGGCGTCGCGATCGGGGTGCGTGTCGGCGAGCCGGGCGGCGCCGCGGGCGACGGCGGCCAGATCGATCGGCTTCGTCTTGGCGACGCGCACGCGCGCGAAGTCGAGGAACTCGGACAGCAGCCGCGAGAGCCGGTCCGACTCCTTCATGACCAGCACGCTGAGCGTTCTTTGATCGTCGGAGGCCGCGGGCATGCGCCCGATCTGCTCCACGGCGCTGCGGATCGACGCCAGCGGGTTCTTGATCTCGTGCGCCAGTGAGGCGCTCAGCTCGGCGATGCCCTCGAGGCGCTCGGCGCGCAGCCGCAGCGCGTCCATGCGCTTCTGGTCCGAGAGATCCTGAAAGATCGCCGTGGCGGTGCGCCGGCCGGCGTCGTGTTCATGGTCCGTGTACGTGGTCGTCACGCCGATTGGAAAACGGCGGATAGCGTTCGAGACGGTTCCTTCGCCGCGGGTCGTTCGCGCCTTGGTTTCGGCGGCCAATTGGATCGCGACCGCGAGCTCCGGCGCCACGCGCCTGATCGGCTCGACGATCTCCTCGCCCAGCCGCGAGACGAGCGTGATGCCGAGCAGCTGCTCGGCGGTGGGATTCGCGTAGAGCAGGCGCCCTTCGGCGTTCACCGTAATGACGCCGCTGCGGATGTTGCGGAGAATGTCGTCGGCCTGGAGGCGCGTCTGTTCGAGCGCCGCGGCGAGCATCAACTTCCCTTCTCCGCTCTCGCGGAGGCGGGCACTCAGGTAGCGAATGCCGAGCGTGACGAGCGCGATGACGGCCAGCTGAATCCAGACGCCGGGTTCACTGAGCGGCGAGTGGAGGAGGACGACGACGTCGACGAAATAGAAAGTGATGCCCAGTGCGGCGATGCTGAGTCCGCCGCTGGCGGGTACGAGCAGCGACGCGGTGGCGATCACCAGGATGTAGACGGCCGCGAAGGGCGACGACGTGCCGTTCGTCAGGTGGACGACCGCCGTCACCAGCAGGAGGTCGAACACCGCTTGCATATATAGGAAGGCCTGCCCGAATCGTTTCCGATATATTTCGGTGTAGCCGGCGGAACCCACGGTGACGATGGCCGAAATGGCGAAGGCCAGCGACGCGACCAGCGTCTTGCTGCGGTCGACCGACGTCCAATTCAGGACCGCGGCGATGAAGATCGCCGTCGCGAGGCACAGACGGCCGATCAGGACCCAGCGCAGGAGCCTGCGGGGGTCGAGAATCGCCTTGAGCGCCGGATCGGTCGAGCGGGGAGTGAGACGCACGGAGGCTGGGTTTGCAAACTGCCAGAGAGGGGCGGCCGACCAAACCGTTGCAAACCGCCACACGCGCTACCGCATGGAGACGATTCCGGGGGCGTGTCGTTTCGCGGCGTCCTGGATGGGCCGGGGCCGCGCGGGCCGGGAACCGGGCCGACGCGAGGCAACGCCGCAACTCATGATCACACGTGGTCTTGCGAGGCATCTGACTCGTGGCTGATTCGAGCTTTCTAAACATCGCGCCCGGCGTCGCGGTGCCGCGGTCGGAGCTGCAGTACCGGGCCTCGCGATCCGGAGGGCCCGGTGGTCAGCACGTGAATACCGCCTCGACCCGCATCGAGCTTCTCTGGAACCTCGAAGCGTCGCGCGTGCTCACCGACGAACAGCGAACGCGATTGCGCGAGCGCCTCGCCTCGCGCCTGGATTCGACGGGAGCGCTGCGTGTGGTGTCGAGCGCGAGGCGGAGTCAGCAGCAGAACAAGCAGGCGGCCGACGAGCGACTCGCCGCGCTCGTACGCCATGCGCTCCACGTGCCGAAGCGCCGGCGCGTGACGAAACGGCCCAAGGCGGCCAATGAAAGGCGCATATCTGAGAAAAAGCATCGCGGAACTCTCAAACGCGACCGGCGAGCTCAAGCGGATTGACGAGACCCTTGCGATTCCGACGTGACAATCGGATGATCTCCGGGAGTTAGTCACGTACACTGCGACGCGCGCGGTCCGCGTTCGTGGGGAAAGCACCTACTAAAAAAGTTGGAGCAGCACTCACGTAGCAGTGCGCGCGGCGAACCCGCTCGCGCGCGCCAATGGGTGCGTCAGCCACTCGCACCCCCCACCCAGGGGAGAGGAGGCAGCAAATGCGATTCATCAGGCCACGCGGCCTCGCCGCCGGCATTGTGTCGGCCGCGCTCATCACAACCGCGGGCGCCGTCGCGGCCGCGCAAGGTACAGTCAGCGGAACCGTCACCGCACAGGGCACCGGCGCTCCGGTGCAAGACGTGCGCGTGCTGGTCACCGGCACGAGCCTGGTCGCCACGACGGGACCCGACGGGAAGTACGCCGTGCGGCGCGTGCCCGCCGGCACGGCGGAGATCAATGTGCTGCGCGTGGGATTTCAGGCGCAGAAAAAATCGGTGCGCATCCTCGACGGACAAACCGCCACGCTCGATTTCACGATGGCGCAGAGCGTCGTGCAGCTCGACGAAGTCGTGAGCACGGCAACCGGCGATCAACGTCGCGTGGAGATCGGCAACGCGGTCGACAACGTGAGCGTCTCCAAGCTCACCGAATCGGAGCCGATTCGAAATCTCGCGGACGTGCTGAACGCGCGCGTGCCCGGTGTGATGGTCGAGGGCGGCGGGCAGACGGGATCGGGTCAACGCATCCGGATCCGCGGTGTCAGCTCGGTCAGCCTGTCGAACGATCCGATCTACATCATCGACGGCATCCGCATGGACGCCAACAACAGCTCGACGGCGTTCGGCAACGGCGGCAGCAACTTCAGCCGGCTCGGTGACATCGATCCGCAAACGATCGAGAATATCGAAATTGTGAAGGGTCCGTCGGCCGCGACGCTCTACGGCACGGACGCCGCGAACGGCGTCGTCGTCATCACGACGAAGAAGGGGCGCACCGGCTCCACGCGGTGGACGACGTTCGCCGAAGGCGGGATTCTCGACGACACGCACGACTACTTCACCAACTACACGCTGGCCGGCCACAGCCCGAGCGGCGCGCCCCTCATTCAATCCGGGCAGTGCACGCTGCCGCTGGTGGCCGCGGGCACATGTATCAAGGACAGCCTGCGCACGTATAGTCCAATTTCGGACCCGAACAACACGCCGCTCGGCTACGGCAATCGCAACGCCGGGGGCGTGCAGGTCTCGGGCGGAACCGACGCGGTCCGGTACTTCATGTCGGCCGGCCGCGACAACGAGATCGGCGTCTTCCAGCTACCCAAGTTCGAGTACACGCGCTACGACACGACGGGCGCCACGCCGGCCGATTGGACGGTGCGTCCGAACGCGCGTCTCTTGAACAGCTTTCGTGGCAACCTGAGCGCGACGATCTCGCCGACGATGGACGCGACTTTGAACTTCGGGTACACGACCGTCGCCCAGCGAACGAGCAACGAATCCAACAACACGGTGGGTGTCGGCTCGCAGGCGTTCGGCGGTCCTGGCTATGAGCAAAATGGGCTCTTGAGCATCGTCGGCACGCCGCTCCACGGCTATCGCGCCTGGACGCCCGGCTACACGTGGGAGGAATTGCTCGCCCAGAACGTGAACCGCACCATCCTCAGTTCCAACATCAATTGGCGGCCGACGAGCTGGCTGCAGACGCGCGCCAACATCGGCACGGACATGGCGGACCGCGTCGACGAAGATCTGAACATGAACGGCGAAGGCGCGCCGATCACGGCGACGCAGCGCGACGGATTCGCCGACAATGCGCGGACGAACATCGCCAATCTGTCCGCCGACCTTGGTGCGACGGCCAACTACAATCCATCGCGTTATCGCTGGCTGGGCCTCAAGACCACGCTCGGCGCACAGTACGTGAACTCGCGTCAGGATCAGAACCTGGCGGCGGGCACGACGCTCCCACCTGGGGCGCAGACGGCGGGCGCCGGCGCGACGGCGACCGCCACTGAGGCGACGACGCTCACGAAGACGTTGGGCGTTTTCGTCGAAGAAGACGCGGCCATCCGTGACCGGTTGTTCTTGACCGGCGCCGTTCGAACGGACCAGAACAGCGCGTTCGGTACCAAGTTCCAGCGCGTGTACTACCCCAAGGGAAGCCTCTCGTGGGTCATGTCCGACGAAGACTTCTTCCCGCACGGCGGATTGTTCAGTCACGTCACCAGCTTCCGGCCGCGCCTGGCCTACGGCGCCTCGGGCGTGCAGCCGGGTTCCAACACCGCGGACCGGACGTTCCAGGCAGCGAAGTCCAACATCAAGGGTCTCGACCAGTCGTTCGAGGCGTTTCAGACGATCGGCGACGACTCGTTGCGCCCCGAGCGATCGACGGAGTGGGAAACCGGATTCGATTCGCGGCTGTTCGGCAATCGGGTCCAGTTCGATCTCACGTATTTCTCGCGTCTCACGCACGACGCGTTGATCGCGGCGATCGTCGCTCCGTCGACGGGCATCGGCGGCACGAGCCAGCAGCAGAATCTCGGTTCCATCAAGAACGCCGGCTGGGAAGCGACCTTCGGCGGAACGCTGATCGATACCCGGAACTTCGGGTTCGACTTCCAGCTCACCACGTCGTTGCTGGCGAACAAAGTCGTGAGCCTCGGGAACACCCAGACCCAGATCGGAACGACGAATTGGGTGGCGGCAGGCTACCCGATTCGCGGACTGTTCGCTCGGCCAATCCTCGGATGGAACGACAAGAACCACGACGGAATCCTGACCTACAGCCCCGACAGCGCGCTCAACGAAGTGTTCGTCGGCAAGGACACGATTTTCCGAGGGTACGCGGAACCTCGCTACCTGACGTCGCTCACGTCGGGACTCGAGCTGTTCCAGCGACATCTTCGCATCCAGAGCTTGTTCGACTGGCGCGGTGGAAACCTGTGGTACAACAACACGGAGCGAATTCGCTGCGTGAGCCGCCAGAACTGCAACGGCCTCATGAATCCGAATGCGTCGTTCCAAGAGCAGGCGATGGTCGTCGCGACGCTCAACGATCCGTCGCACACGCTCGACGGGTTCCTGCAGCCGGGCGCGTTCGTGAAGTGGCGCGAAGCGTCGGCGACGCTGACACTGCCCAATCGCGCGGCGGAGATGCTCCGCGCCCGCACGGCGAGCTTCGTCTTCTCGGCGCGCAACCTCTACACGTGGACGAAGTACCGCGGCACCGATCCGGAGAGCGACTTCGCGGTCGGCGAGGGCGGCGATGCGCCGTCCGAGTTCCAGACGTTCGCGCAGCCTACGTACTTCATTTTCCGCCTCAACCTGGGCTTCTGATCGATGCCAAATATTCGACACACCCTCAGAAGCCGCCGCGGCCTCCTGGCGGCGGCGGCGATCGCCGCCCTCGCGACTCTCGCGGCGTGCGATGCATGGAAGAACGATTTGTTGGAAGCGCCCGACCCCGACGTGATCGATCCGTCGAGTGTGCAGTCGGCGGCGGGGGCAACCTCGGTCCGCTTGGGTGCCTTGGCGCGGTTGCGACTGGCCACCGTCGGATCCGGCAACGCAGGTTCCGAAGGCACGTGGCTGATGGGCGGCCTGTTGGCTGACGAGTGGTCGACGTCGTCCACGTTCGTGCAGAACGACGAAGTGGACGAACGACAGACGTCGCTGAGCAACAGCTCGGTCGACGGTTCGCTACGAGCCATCTATCGAGTGCGCACGTCGGCGAATCAGGCGATCGGGCTGTTGAACAAGTTCAAGGCGACGCCCGCTTCGGACATTGGCGAGATGTACTTCGCGCGTGGCTTTTCCGAGTTGCAGTTGGCGTTGGATTTCTGCAACGGTATTCCGTTGAGCGACGCGGCCGGCGACAACGTGGTGCTCGGAAAGCCGTTGACCGTCGCCGAGGTGTTGAATGTCGCGGTGGCGTCGCTCGACTCGGCGATCGCATTGTCATCGGCGACCGATACTGCCTCGGTGACCGTCAACCGGGCGGCGAAGGTCGCGCGCGGGCGCGCGTTGATGGCGCTGAACCGTCCGGCGGACGCCGCCACGGCAGTGGCCGGGGTTCCGACGAGCTTCTCCTACGACGCGACATCGTCGACCACGAGCCAAAACGGTATTTGGAACCAAGGGCTCAGCCAACGCCGGTACACCATCGGCGACAGCCTGGAAGGAAACGCCCACAACCTGCTGGTCAAGAACGCCATTCCTTTCTACTCATTGCACGACCCAAGGCTGCCGGCGAGCTATACGATCAGCGCAAAGGGAGACACGACGAAGTCGCAGGACGGACTCACGTACTCCCGCACGACGACACTCTACAACCAGACGACGTCGATTTCGGTTGTGAACGGCATCGACGCCCGGCTCCTCGAGGCGGAAGCGGCTCTCCGCAACAACGATGCGGCGACGATGATTTCGACCCTCAACGCGCTGCGGGCAGCTCCGCAGACGCTGGGGACTGTCACGACGTCGCCGTCGGCGTTGGCCCCCCTCACCGACCCGGGCACGGCCGACGGCCGACTCACTCTGCTGTTCCGGGAGAAGGCGCTTTGGACCTTCAGTCGTGGCCAGCGGCTTGGCGACCTGCGGCGACTGATCCGGCAGTACAACAAGACGGCGGACCAGGTGTTTCCGATCGGCACGCACTATCGGGGAACGACATACGGCGCGGACGTGAACCTGCCGATCACCACCGGCGAGTCGAACGGCAATCCAAACTTTACGGCGTGTCTCGATCGAAACGCGTAAAACCGGTGGACCGGTGGACCGGTAAGAGCAAAAGGCGAAGGAAAAAGCGAACAGCGGGGGGTGACCAAACCTCCCGCTGTTCGTTTTTCCTGCCCGTTTCCTCTCGTCCCACCTGTCCACCTGTCCACCCGTCCGCCACCCCTGGCAGGGGGCATGCTCTATTTACGTGTCATTTCTTTCGGCGGGGAACGTCGCGGTCGCTGGTAGGTTTGGTTCGGGCAACTCGGGTCAGCACCGCCGAGCAGACCCATCGGCATCTTGACGCACGTACTGGGTAGCGTAGTCCTTTCACGGTGGTACTTCCCGGAGGCTGTCTCCGGGAAAACAGGGGTCGTTCGTCGCTGGGAACGACCTCCTTCTGCGGCTCGGTCCGCGGGACTTTCAATGGCTCGATTTCGTTTGGGCTGGTCGGCTGTCGTTACGCCGATGTTGCTACTCGCCACCACGGCCCCGGCGAGAGCCCAGGACTACTTCGGCCGCAACAAAGTCCAGTATGAATCGTTCGACTGGCGCATCCTCAAGTCGGACCACTTCGACAACTTTTTCTACCCGCCTGAATCGACGATCGTCCACGACGCGGCGCGCATGGCCGAGCGCTGGTACTCGCGCCATTCGGACACGTTCCGACACGCGTTCGACCGCAAGTCGCTGATTTTCTACGCCGACCAGCCCGACTTCGAGCAGACGAACGTCGTCAGCGAGCAGATCGAAGAAGGCACGGGCGGCGTCACCGAGTCGAACCGCACGCGCGTCATCATGCCGTTCGACGGCATCTACGCCGACAACGAACACGTGCTGGGCCACGAGCTCGTGCACGTCTTCCAGTACAACATCGCCGAGGGCACGCCGGGCGGCGGTTTGATGCGCCTCGACGCGCTGCCCCTCTGGCTCATCGAAGGCATGGCCGAGTACTTCTCGCTCGGCCGAGAGGATCCGCTGACCGCGATGTGGATGCGCGATGCCGTGCAGCGGAACAAGTTCCCGACGATCAAGCAGCTCACGACCGATCCGCGCTTCTTCCCGTATCGCTACGGTCAGGCGCTTTGGGCGTACGTCGGCGGACGCTGGGGTGACCGCGCGATCGTCGAGGTCTACCGCACCGCCCTCCGTCTTGGCTGGGACGCCGCGCTCGTGCGCGTGCTGGGCGAGAGCCAGGATTCGCTGTCGAAGGACTGGGCCGCCGCGAACCGCGCCATGTTCCTGCCGCAGATCGCCGGACGCACGCATCCCGACAGCGTAGCGACCAAGCTCGTGGGACTCGCGCGGAGCAGCGACTACAACCTCGCGCCGACGATCAGCCCGGATGGCAAGCTGTTCGCCTTCTTCTCGAGCCGGAATCTGTTCACGATCGACCTGTTCATGGGCGATGCGCAGACCGGCAAGATCATCAAGAAGCTCGGCGGACAGGAGAGCGATCCGCACTTCGACGCGATCAGTTTCGTGAACTCGGCGGGCGACTGGTCGCCCGACGACAGCAAGTTCGCGTTCATCGTCTACGCCGACGGCAATCAGGAAATCGCGATCCTCAACACGAAAACGACGAACGTCGAACGGCGCATCAAGCTGCCGGGCATCGGCGCCGTGAGTTCCGTGTCGTGGTCGCCCGACGGCCGCACGCTGGCGTTCTCCGGCCAGGCCGGCGGCATCAGCGATCTCTATTTGCTCGATCTCGAGAAGGGCACGATCAAGCAGCTCACCAACGACCGCTACGCCGACATCCAGCCGACGTGGTCGCCGGACGGCAAGACCATCGCCTTCTCGACCGACCGCGGACCGCAGACCGACTTTAACAAGTTGACGTTCTCGCCGCTGCAGCTGGCGACGTACGACCTCGAGACAGGACGGATCAGCGTCTTCTCGCCGTTCGCGCACGGGAAGCACATCAACCCGCAGTTCTCGCCGGACGGAAAGGACATCTTCTTCGTCTCGGACCAGGACGGGTTCCCCGACATCTATCGGTTGAGTCTCGCGTCCGGCCAGGTGTTCCGAGTGACGCACGTGTCGACCGGCGTGAGCGGTATCACGGCGACCTCGCCGGCGATCTCCATCTCGCGCAAGACCGGCCGCCTGTTGTTCAACACGTTCTACGACCAGGGCCACGAGATCCGGTCGATGTCGCTCGAGGATGCGCAGGGCACGCCAATGACCCCGGCGGCGTTCGCCGAGGGCGCGCAGCTGCCGCCGCCTCAGGTCACCAAGAGCCTCGTGCAGACCTATCTCGCCGACGCGACATCGGGGCTGCCGACCGGCAGCGAGTTCCAGTTCGTGCCCTATCACTCGTCGTTCTCGCTCGACGCCATCGGCCAGCCGAGCGTCGGCGCCGTCGCGGGCGGGCCGTTCGGTCCGGGCATTGTCGGCGGCGTGTCGATGTTGTTCGGCGACCAACTCAGTGACCGCCAGATCTTCACGGCCATTCAAGCCAACGGCACGGTGAAGGACATCGGCGGCGCGGTGCAGTACTACAACATGAAAAACCGCTGGAACTGGGGCGCGGGAATTCAACACATCCCGTATCTCACGGGCGGCGTGTTCCTCGACACGGCGGCGGCCGGCGGACCCGGCGGCTACAGCATCGATCAGCTCTTACAGCGCATCTACATCGATCAGGCGTCGGCGTTCACGCAGTACCCGTTCTCGTCGACTCGACGTCTCGAGATCTCCGGCAACATCACGCACTACGGGTTCGACACGCAGCTCTTTCGGACAATCTTCGACGGCGTCGGCGACATCGTCGACGAGGAGGAGTCGACGTTCAACACCGGGTTCCACCCCGTGTGGTTCGCCGAACCGTCGATCGCCCTCGTGACCGACAATTCGTTCGACGCGTTCACGTCGCCGGTCGAAGGCGCGCGGTCGCGAGTCCAGTACACGCTCACGACCGGCTCAGTCACGTACAGCACCGGCCTCGTCGATCTGCGCAAATATTTCTTCATGCGTCCGTTCACGCTTGCGCTGCGCGGACTGTCGCTGGGCCGCTACGGCAAGGGCTCCGAGGACATGAACACGACGTGGCCGATCTATCTAGGCGACGAGACACTGATTCGCGGCTACGGCTACAACTCGTTCAACAGCACCGAATGCGTTGTGCAGAACGCGTCGCCTCAAGCGCAAGCCGCGGGCTGCCCGGTGTTCGACCGTCTGTTCGGCAGCAAGGTGGGCGTGGTGAATGCCGAGTTCCGCATTCCGCTGTTCGGTGTGGAGGGATTCGGGCTGGTCAACTTTCCCTTCCTGCCAACCGAAGTCTCGCCGTTCTTCGACGCGGGCGTGTCGTACACGAACTCACAGTCGCCGGATTGGCGCCTCACGACGACGGCGAACAACGTTCCCGCCTGCGCGTCGTCGACCAGCGTGCTCGCGGCCGATGCGTCGCAATCGCTGTATCCGTGCGCCGATCGCATCCCGGTCTTCAGCACGGGCGTTTCGTTCCGCTTCAACCTGATGGGGTACGCGATCCTCGAAGCGTACCTGGCGCACCCGTTCCAGCGTCCGGATCGGTCGTGGATCTGGGGCTTCCAGTTGGCGCCGGGATGGTAAGAGAGGTGGGTAGACAGGTAGACGGTAAGGACTTAGGCGAAGGGGAAGAATGAACAGCGGGCGGCCAATCACAGGCCGCCCGCTGTTTGGTTCCCGGTCCACCGGTCCACCGGTCTACGGCTTCTTCAACCCGGTTCGAAACGACCTTTTCGAAGCGCGCGACTGCATCTTCTGCACGTTCGCGTCGAACTTCGGCTGGTTCTGAGAGCTCAGCGCGCCGCGCAGGTCACTCCGCTCGGCCTGCATCATCTGCGTGCGCTGCGCGACGATGTTGGAGCGGATCGAGCGGAGTGTGGCCGTGTCGCCGCGCTGTCGAGCCGCCTTCGCGTTCTGCGCCTCGGTGCGCATCTGCGTGCCGAGCGACTGCATCTGAGACGCGTACTTCGCGTGCACGGCCTGCACGTTCGCCTTCTCGGCGTCGCTGAGCGTGATGCCGCGGAATAGGGCCTGATCGAATTGTTTGCGTCCGCCGCGCCCGAACTTGCGGGCGTGAACGCCCGGAGTCGGAGTTGGAGTTGGAGTCGGAGTTGGCTGCTGGGCCGGAGCGATCGCGGCCGCACTCACGAGGACCGAGGCGGTCGCGACCAGGGAGCGCATGAACTTCACGGTGAACCTCCACCAAACGGGTACGGCGGGCGCACGAACGCGCCCGTCCTCCCGGTAGACGTTTGCAGGTTTCGCGCGTTAATGCGTCAAGATGCGGCCCCAACGAAGGCCACGGCGCTCATCTCGACCAGTATTCCGCGCAGATTAGCACCCAATGCAGTTCGGGTCGGATACGGTTGCGGCATCAACGTCTTATATGCCTCGTTGAAGCGACCCCAGTCGTCGATGTCGGCGAGGTAGACGATGACCGACACGACGTCGCTCAGATCGGCCCCGGCCGCGCGCAAGGCGCGCTGCACGTTGGCGACGACCTGCTTCGTTTGCCCCTCGACGTCGTCGCCCGCCAGCTTGCCGGTCACCGGATCGCGCGGTACCTGTCCCGACACGAACACGAATCCGCCCGCCTTCGCCGCCGGCGAGTAGGCGCCCACCGGCGCCGGAACGTCGTCGCCCAGTCGCACCGGTTGCCACTGTCGTTCGCGCTGTATCATTCATTTTCTCCGTGGGTTGACCGACATCACCGCGCGCACATCGATCGTGACGATTCCCCTCTCCGAACTCGAAACACCCGTTCCGGTCGTGGACCTCGACCGGCTCGGCCGAAATCTCGACCGGGCGGCCGAGTACGCAACCCGGCACGGACTCGCGCTCCGACCGCACATCAAGACCCACAAGTCGCCGCGCATCGCGCGCGAACAGTTGGCGCGCGGCGCCGTCGGCCTCACGTGCGCCACGCCGTTCGAGGCGGAGGTGATGAGCGGCGTCTGTCACGACCTGCTCGTCGCGTTCCCGCCGGTCGGCCAGGCGCGCGCGAACCGCATCGCCGCGTTGCCCGACACCGTGGATGTCACCGTCGCGCTGGATTCGCTGGCGTCGGTGAAGCTGATCGCCGAAGCGGCGCGCGCCGCCGACCGCCGCATCGGCGTCTACGTGGAGCTGGATCTCGGGATGCACCGCGTCGGCGTGCCGGTGGTGGACGACGCAATCGCGATCGCGCGCGCCGTGTGCGCGCTGCCGCCGCTCGAGTTCAGCGGAATCGCGTTTTATCCGGGACACGTGCGTGAGCCGGTGGGAGCGGCACAAACGGCGAAACTCGAGTCGCTCGCCAAATCAGTGAGCGACGTGATCGCCGCGTTCGATCGCGCCGGCGTTCGCCCGCGCGTCGTGAGCGGCGGTTCGACGCCAACGCTCTGGAATACCCACGAGATCACCGGCGTCACCGAGTTTCGTCCGGGCACGTACGTCTACAACGACCGTACGACGGCGGAGATCGGCGCATGCGGCTGGGACGATTGCGCGTTCACGGTGCTCGCGACGGTGGTCAGCACCGCTGTACCGAATCAGGCCGTGATCGACGCCGGCAGCAAGGCGCTCGGCCGGGAGCCGATGCGCGGCGCGGACGCCAAGGACGGATTCGGCGCCCTACTCGACAGGCCTGAAGTCACCGTCGCCTCGATGTCCGAGGAGCACGGGATTCTGGATCTCTCGAAGACGGCGTGGCGCCCGCAGGTGGGCGAGCGCGTGCGCGTCGTACCGAATCACGTCTGCGTCGTCGTACACTTGAACGACGTGATCGCCGGCGCGCGGGGCGACGCCGTCGAGACGACGTGGCCCGTCGCCGCGCGCGGGCGCGGCTACACGATCGACGTGTAGCCGGCTAGCACTTCCCCGGCTGCGCTTTCGTGTCGACGTGAACGTCGACCGACATGCCGGGGCGCAACGGACGATCGGGTCCAAGGCCTTGCGTGATGTGGAAGCGCACGGGAATGCGCTGAACGACCTTGGTGAAATTCCCGGTCGCGTTGTCGGGCGGCAGCAGCGCGAACTTCGAGCCCGTCGCCGCGCTCACACTCTCGACGCATCCCTTCGCGACGGCGCCGTCGTATGCGTCGACCTGGATCTCCGCCGGCAGTCCGATGCGAAGGTCGCCCAGCTGCGTCTCCTTGAAGTTCGCCGTGACGAAGATTCCCGTGTCGGCCACGAGCGTGAGGAGGGGCTGTCCTGCTTCGATGAGCTGCCCCGGCTCGACCTGCTTGCGCGACACGATGCCCGACTCGGGCGAACGCACGCGGGTGTACGTGAGCTGCAGCGCCGCGTTGTCGCGCGCCGCCTGGGCGGCTTGCAGTCGCGCGTCGGCGAGCCGGACGCCGGCTTCGGCACCGGCGATCGAGCTTCCGGCGGCGGCCGTCTGCTGCTGAAGCGCTTCGACGTTGGCGGTCGCGGACTGCGCGGCGGCGCGGGCGCCGTCGAGCTGCATCTTCGACACGACCTGCTTGGCGGCAAGATCCTCCGTACGGGCAAGGTCCTGCTTCGCCTGAGTCTCCTTGGCCTTCGCCGCTTGGATCTGCGCGTCGAGCGACCCACGTTCCCCGGTCGCCTGCTCGACGAGGGAGCGCGCCTGGCCCCCCGACGTCCTGCCGCCCGCCGTCGCGCGCGCCGCTGCGAGATCCGCATCGGCCTGCGCGAGCTTGACCCGATACTCCTGCGGATCGATCTGCACGAGCAACGAGTCGACTTTGACGTGGTCGTTGTCGCCGGCGTTCACGGCCTCCACGAAGCCGCTGACTTTCGCCAACACGGGCACGAGATGCCCGTCGACGGCGGCATCGTCGGTGGATTGGTGGGCGCGCCCATAACTCCACTGGCGATAGCCCCACGTCGCGCCGACGGCGACGAGCGCCAGCACGATGACGAGCAGAATCCAGCGGCGGCTACCGCCCGCTTCCTCGATCTCGGCCATCGGTTCGGAGTTCGGAGCGCGCTGCTGCGTTGTGTTTTCCTTGACTGCAGTTGCCATGGTCGGTCCGTGAAAGATCGGTCAGCGAAGTTGAGAAACGATGCCTTGCGCCCGCGCGAGCGATATGTGCGCGTTTTGGTAGGCTGTGAGCGCATCGATCAGGCCGGTGCGCGCTTGGTTCAACGTGAAAGACGCGGTCACGACGTCGGCGTTACCGGACACGCCGGCGCGAAATCGCTCCTGCGCCTGCGCGACCTCCTGCTGAGCGAGGCGTCGATTCTCCCGCGCGGCGTCGATCTGCTCGCGGGCCGACCCAAGGTCGAGGAGCGCCCCGCGGACGTCGGCGTCGATCTGCTGGCGAAGGTCTCGGCGACGGTTGTCGATTTCGCGAATCGTCGCCGTCTGTTCAGCCTGTTCGGCATCGCGGTGACCACCCTCGAAGGCGGGCCACGTGAGCTGAACCCCGTACGAATAGGTATTGAGCAGGTGGTTCATTGTCAGCCCGTTGTACCCGTCGTGGCCGAACACGCCGATCGTGGGCAGACGCCCGGCGTGAATTGCGGCCAGCTGCTGCTCGGCGGCGGCGTACTGGAGATCGAGCGCGCGCACGTCGGGGCGCATCTTCATCGCGACGTCAGCGGCGGCGGTTTCGTTCTCGACCGCCTCCGTCTCCGGAACTTCGAGCGAGTCGGTGAGCTGGAGCGGACTGTCGAGGTTGATGTTGAGCGATCGGCGCAGGTCGAGCAGCGCACGGTCGCGGTCGTTGCGCGCCACGATCAGCTGGGCGCGGGACGACGCGAGTTGGGTCTGGGCGCGCGTCACGTCGAGGGCGACGCCGACGCCGGCCGACAGTTGGTCGCGAGCGATCGACACGAGGTCGGACGCGAGCACCGAATCGGCGGCCCTCGCGCCGACGACCGCCTCGGTCCGCAAGGCATGGACGTACATCGCCGCGGCGACCGAAGCAGCCTGCTCCATCGCCGCCGAGACGTCGCCGCCCGCGGCGGTCACGCTGGACTGCGCCGCCGTGACGCGCGCCTTCGTTCCGGGATCGTATAGCGTTTGCGTAACGCCGCCGCGGAAGTCGAACAGGTTGATCGGTCCGATGATCGATCCGTTGGGATCGAAGAGCGGCGCTTGGCCGGGCTCGGTCGGGAAGTGGATGCCGAAGCTGGCGCTGTTGATCGTGACCGACGACCAGTTTGGAACCAGACTGACCTGCGGCAGAAGCGCGGAATGCGTCTCGTTCACGCGCGCCCTGGCTTCGTCCACACGATAGCGAGCCGACTGCACGGCCGCGACCTGCGACGCGGCGAGCCGGGCGGCTTCGCCGATGGAGAGCCGCCGCGGGGTCGGCGCCTGCGGCGGCGGCGTCTGCGGCGATTGCGCGTTCGACACGCGGACCGCGAAGGCGACGAGCGCGGTGATCAGCGACAGCACCGCTCCGATCCGGATGGCTTTTGGAGTAGAAGGAAGAGGACTCACGTTCATCAATTCGTATGAATCACGTTGAGGCGGACACCGCGTCGCCCGGCAGCGGACGAATCGCGTGGAGGTAGAATGTCGTCAGCTCGTCGAGAATTTCGTCGTCCGACTTGGACGCCACCGACGAGAACAGGTCGCGGTGCGTGCACCACAGCCCGTGGATGACGAACGGCGCGGCGATCATGCGCGCGGCGATGAGTGGATCGACGCGGCGAAACTCGCCGGATTCGACGCCGCGTTCGATGATCGATGCGATCAACCGGAGACGGCGCGAGACGACTTCCTCGGCGTAGAAGCGCGCGAGGTCGGGAAAGTTCTGGATTTCGGCGTGGATCAGGCGAAAGAGCGGGCCGAACTTCGCCGACCGGATGAAGATCCAGTAGGCGCGCAGCGAACGTTTCAGCGCGTCGCTGGCCGAGCCGGCCATGGCGCTGATTTCCTGCTCGCTCGTCTCGATGTTGCTCACCACCGTATTTCGCACGACTTCGCGAAACAGCTCTTCCTTGTTGGGGAAGTAGAGATAGATGGTGCCCTTGGAGAGTCCGGCGCGCTTGGCAATGTCGTCGAGCCGGGAGACGGCCAGCCCGCGCTCTCCAAACACCTCGAGAGCAGCCTCGAGGATCTGCTTGGGGCGCTCTTCGGGGAGCCGCCGCCAGCGTGGCTCCTGATGAGGAATAGCGCGAGATGCTTCCACGTCGGGTATCGCCCTACAGAGCTAAGCTCTTGTATTCAATGGAGTTGGAAAAATCGCTATATAACTGACCCGTCAGTAATATAGTCGGTCAGTTACTCGACACAAGCGGGGCTCGGTTCCCCTCCCTACGGTTCGCGGACGAATTCGATTCCGCGCGCCCGGCCGTTGTCGAGCGTGAACGACGGCACCGCACCCGGCGAACCAAACCGCAGCGAATAGCCGCGCGTCCGGAACACCTCGGGCTGCGTCGCGCGCAGCGTATCGACCTCGCCGCGCGGCCGGTGCACGATCAGCTCGCTCGGCGACGCGACGACATCGTACGTCGCGTTCAACTCGGCGGAGCGATATCGCCCGGCGAGCGACGCGAGGTCCCGTGCGGGCACGGAGAACGAAGCACCCGCTTGTTGCGCCGCCGACGCGCGCGCCACAGCCGGCACGGGCTTCGTGAATCGAGTCGCCAGCACGATGTCCGCCACGCGGTGCGACAGTCCGCCCGCGTCGGCCGTCGTCGCGTTGCAGAGCGTCACCATCGTCGTGTGCTCGCCAGGAAACCGGAGGATGTCAGTCCGGTAGCCGCCGGTCGAGCCGGTGTGGTCGACCGTCGGCACGCCGCGGTATTCGCCAATCTCCAGGCCGAACGCGTAGGCGAGCGTCGTGCCGTCGGCGAGCTTGCCGCGCGTGAGCTGGCGCGCCAGGAACGACGGTCCGCCGACGCGCCCCGTATAAAAATTCTCATCCCACTTCTGCAAGTCCTCGACCGTCGTCATCACGCCGCCCTGACCGACGATGTCGTTGTTCCAGACGTCGATGCGCCACGCGTCCGGCCTGCCGGCGGCCGGCGTGTACGCCATCGCGCGCCCCCGCACCGGCTCATTGTGGTCGTCGTGATAGTGCGAATCCGACATGCCGAGCGGCGTGAAAATCTCCTTCGCGGCGAACTGCCGCAGCGTCATGCCCGTCACCCGCTGCACGACCACGCCCAGCAGGACATAGCCCGTGTTGCTGTAGTTGTATTCCGTGCCCGGCGTGAAGTTGAGGTGGCGCTGCCGCGCCGCGAGCGTGACGACGTCGGCCACCGTGTAGCCGTCGTCGAACCGCATGCCGGCCGCGTCGACGAGCGCCCAGAAGTCCCGAACGCCGCTCGTGTGATGCACCAGCTCGTCGATCGTCACCCGCTGGCCGTAGTCCGGCAACTCCGTCACGTACTTCCGAACGTCGTCGTCGAGCGAGACCCTGCCGCGCTCCACGAGCAACGCAATCGCCGCCGCCGTGAACTGCTTGGATACCGAGCCCATGATGAACGGCGTGCGCGGCGTGATCGGAATTCCGTATTCCATGTTCGCCGAGCCGTAGCCGTGCTCGTACGCGATGTGCCCGTTCTGGAAGACGCCGAGCGCGCAACCGGGTCCGTCGGTCTTGAATCGCGAAAACACCGAGTCGACGCGCCGCGCCGTCGCGTCGGAAATCGTCTGGGCCACCGACGACGACACGGCAACGAACGCGAGGGAAAGCGCGAGGGCGATTCGTTTCGTCATGCGACCGCTCCGCACAGGGGAGCCGCTAGTCGGCCGGTTTGGCCGGATTCAACCAATCGTAAGCCGACGACACGTCGGCCCGCGTGAGCGCGTGTCCCGCCGGTTGCCAGTTGAGCGTCACGTCCGCGCCAAGCACGCGCAGCATCTCGGCGAGCCGCTCCGGATGCAGCCGCGACACGATCGGGTCCGATTCGCCGGCGCCGATGTACACGCGGTGTCCCTCGAGCGACGCCGGCGACTGCGGCACGAACGGGACCATGGGCCGGAACAGCACGGCGCTGTTCAGCGTCTTCGGCGACGAGAGGAGCACGCTCCCCGCGATGTTCGCGCCGTTCGAGAAACCCACGGCGACGACGAGCGACGGGTCGAAGTGGTACTGCCCGGCCGCTCCCTCGACGAACGCGACGAGATCCTTCGTGCGGCCGTGCAAATCGTCGATGTCGAAGACGCCCTCGGCCAGCCGCTTGAAGAAGCGCGCGGCGCCGTTCTCGTTCACGGTGCCGCGAGGACTGAGAATGCCCGCGTCGGGCGCGAGCATCTGGCCGAGTGGGATCAGGTCGTTCTCGTCGCCGCCCGTGCCGTGCAGCAAAAGCAGCGTGCGCGGATCGTCGCCGCTCGGCGGCAAATAGCGGTGCACGTAACCGAAGGCCTGCGCGCTAGTATTCATCAACGGATAAATGTAGCCCCGACGATCATGGCCGACGACTCCAACTCCGTCCGCGTCGACAAATGGCTCTGGGCGGCGCGGTTCTTCAAGACCCGCTCCCTGGCGACGGAGGCCGTCGCCGGCGGCAAGGTCGAGGTGAACGGCGACCGGGCCAAACCCGCCAAGACCGTGAAGCCGGGCGACGAGATCCGCGTGCGGCTCGCGCCGTATGAGCATGTTCTCATCGTACGCGCGCTCGGCGAGCGGCGCGGCCCGGCATCGGTGGCGCAGACGCTGTATGAGGAGACGGCGGAGAGCGCCGCCGAACGCCAGCGGCTGGCCGAACAACTTCGCCTGGCGCCGGCGGCGTTCGTGTACGAGGAACGCGGACGGCCCACCAAGAAGGACCGGCGCGATCTGTCGAAGTTCAGGGAGCGCAAACGCTGATCCGTCGCGCTCAGGCGCCCGCCAACTGACGGAGCGTCGCGCGGCTCACCGCGTGTCCGCCCTCGAACCGCACGACCGAAGCCGTGATTCCGGCGCGGGCCAGTCGCGCGACGTCTGCCTCCAGCGCGGCGTCGGACACGTAGTGGTCGCGTGATCCGATCACGAACGTCAGCGGCACGCCTCGCAACGAGAGCGGGCCGCGCGACAGGTCGGCGTCCGGCGGCACGAGTCCGCCCCAGAGAATGAGCCGCGTCGCGGGGACGCGGCCGTGCGCCAGCCATCGCGAGGCCGTCGCCGCCCCCTGCGAGAAGCCGACGACGTTGATGCGCGCGCCCGGCGGCATGCTGCCGCCGTTCACCGCGTCGAACACGCTGTCGAGGTACGCGACGTAGTCGGCGACCTCCGAGGCGCGGTCCTCGCGCGTCATCCACGTGGCGCCGACGGGCCGGTCACGCGACGGCGCGACATCGGCGCTCACCGAATAGAACCGGTTCATCGCCTCCGGCGCGACGACCAGCGTGTCGTCCGAGGCGAGATCGGCGAAATAGCGAATGAAGTCGCCGGCGAGCTGGCCGTAGCCGTGGAGCACGAACCACAGCGACGTCGGCGCAACGTCGGGGCGTCCGCCGAGCGTGTAGTAGCGCGCGGTGCGCTGGACGCGAATGTGGTGAGCGTGAGGCGCCGGAGGTCGATCCGTCACGCCTCCAAGCTACAGCGGTCGGCGGTCCCACAAGCGGACCGCCGACCGGGCGAGCCTACTTGCCCGCGGCCGACGACGCACCCGCGGCGAGGAGCTGCGCCTGCGTCGCGTTGTGCTCGAGCAGCTCGATCGCCTTTGACAACTGGTGATCTTCGCCGACGTTGCGCGCCTTTGCCGCCGCGTCGCCGAATGTCAGGCGCTCGACGCGATTCGCGAGGTCGCGCGTGAGGTACGTCCGCTCGGCCGTTTGATACTTCGGCTCGAGCTTCACGTTCGCCGCGTTCAAGCGCGTCATCAGCTGTGTGCTCCACGCGGCGGGAACCGTGAAGTCCTTCGCGACGCTTCCTTTCAGCTCGAGGGCGTAGCTCAGCAGCACCGAGTTGATCGCCTGGCGTTGCGGCGTCGCGGCGCGAATGAAGTCGCGCTCGTCCGTGGTGAGCGTGTCGTCCGCCACCAGGACGTCGGGACGGATGCCGCCGCCACCGTACACGACGCGCCCGCCGTCCGACTTGAACATGGGCCGCTTGGTCGTGTCGGCGCCGAGCGAATCCGGATGCACCTCGACCAGCGTCCCGTTCGCGAGCAGCTCGCGGTCGCGATGGATGGAGCGGCCGCTCGGCGTGTACCACTTGCCGGTGGTGATCTTGAGATGGTAGCCGCCGTTCAGCTGATACACCGACTGCACGAGTCCTTTGCCGAACGACGTCGCGCCGACGACGAGCGCGCGGTCGTGATCCTGGAGCGCGCCGGCGACGATTTCCGTCGCCGAGGCCGAGCCTTCGTCCACCAGCACGATGAGCGGCACGGTGAGGGCGAGATGCCGGCCGCCTGATTTCAGGACTTCGGTCGCCTGGTTGCGCGAATGCACGCTGGCGATCTCCTGGCCGTCGCGCAGGAAGAGACTCGCCGTCTTGAGCGCCTGGTCGACGATGCCGCCGCCGTTGTCGCGCATGTCGAGCACGATGCCCTTGGCGCCCTGGTCGACGAGGTGGGTGATCGCGTCGGCGGCTTCGTCGGCCGCGTTTTCGTTGAACGTCTGCAGCGGGATGTAGCCGATGTGGTCACCGAGAATTCCGCTGTACGCGACCGCGGGCACGTGCACGACGCGCCGCGTGAAGCGGAGCTTGATCGGCTCGGCCACGCCGGGGCGCGTGTAGGTCACCGACACCTGTGAACCCGGCTCGCCGCGGAGCAGCGGAGAAACCTTTGTGACGTCGACGTTCGTGGTCGATACGGAATCGACGGCGATGACGCGATCGCCTTCACGCACACCCGCCTCTTCGGCCGGCGTGTTCGGGAACACCCGGTCCACGATGATGACGCCGCGCCCCTGATCGGTGAGGAGCATTCCGGTGCCGCCATAGCGTCCACCGGTCGAGCGCTCGAACGACTCGGATTCCTGGGGGGAAAGGAGCTCGCTGTATGGATCGTTCAGCTCTTTCACCAGGCCGCGCGCCGCCTTCTCGTAGCTCGCGCCGACGGGGATCGAATCGACGTACTGATTTCGCACCAGCGTCATGACCTGGTCGAACAGGGCGGCGTTGGCCCGCGTCGGCGATTCCTGCAAGAAAAATCCGCCGGCGACGACGGGGATGACGAGCAGCGTAGCCGCGGCCGCGGTGCGAAAACGTGGCATCAAGAAAACCTACAAAAAAAGGGACTTCGGGGAGAGGCGGAGGCGGGACTTACGAGTACCGGCTTACGAGTTCGGCGTGTTGCTATTACCCCGGGCCGACGCAACATGGTCCGAGCACTGGCGGCGAATTTTCTTCGTCGACGCAGGTGCTTTCGGCGCGTGACCCGTGGCGTAGAGCACGCGACCTCGCTCGGCTCGGACGTCGTGGTGCTGTTCGAGCAGTGAATCGAGACGGTTCGGCGTGCTCGAGGCGATCGAGGACGAACTGGGTACGGGCAGCACACCCGCGTACCGATTGGTCGACGCGGTGCCCCCCGGCCCGCCGCCGCCCGCTTTGCGCATCGGATCAGTCGGGTGCACGCTGCCGATGAGCAGCGCCAAGGGCATCACCGACGCAACGGAGAGTCGCCGTCTGAGCCGCTCGATCGACCACATCATCAGCCACACTCCGCGAGAGATTCCTGCCCTATTGAGAGTAAGATTCGTCGACGAGAATGTCAACGAATTCAGCCGCGATCCGACACTCCTTTGACACGGCGTAAGCGATTGGCGTCGCGTCCCTTACGAATCGCGAACAACTCCCGTAAACAGAGCCGGCAAGCTCGGCCTAACGGCCCACGGCGCCCAGTTTCCAGATCCCGTTCAGCATGTCGGAGGCGTATACGACGCCGCCCTGGAACTGTACGCCCCATACGTATACGGGCTTGTTCTGATTCAAGAGACCGACGGCCATTTCGCGGCCCATCAGCCTGAGGTCGCAGCGCGTGATCTGCGGACCCGCGGTCGTGAGCGTCTGATTCGCCGGGCAGGTTCCGAGGTCCCCGCGAACGTCGAGCGCCCTGACGCCGGCGTTGTAGTAGGCGGCGTACAGGATCCCGTTCGCCTCGTCGACCGAGAAGTTGTGCGTTCCCGCGCCGTCGACGTGATAGAACGCGACCTCTTTCGGCTGCGACGGATCGCTCACGTCGACGACGTGAATGTCGCCGGACGATGAGCTGCCGACCGCCCCCGGCCCTTCCTGCCCGACGAACGCGAAGTGCTTTCCGCCATTCGGGTCGTGGTACCACCAGACGTTGTGCACTTCCCCACCGACCGTCTTGACGCCACCGAGCACCACCGGACTGCTCGGCGACGCACCGGTGCCGCAGCCGCCGATGTCCCAGATCTCGAGTCCATCATCCCACAGGGCAACGAACAGCAAACCGTCGCGGACGAACGTGTCGTGGACGTACGGGTTGCCGGTGACCTTGGTGTACACCTCGCGCGGCGACGCCGGGGTGCTGAGATCCACGATGACCAGCCGCGCCGGCGTCGAGTTGATCGGATCGATCGACAGGAAGCCATAGAGCACTCCGTTGACGCGCCCGATTTCGGCCGTGTGCACTCCGGGATCCGTGTCGGCGTTGTGAAAGCGCGAGATCTGCGTCGGGTGTTTCGGGTCGGACAGATCGAAGATCACGATCGCTCCGCCCGTGCGTTCAGTCGCGACGACCAGCAGTGAACCGTCGTCCGACACCGCGACGTCGCCGAGCGTGGAGGCGCCGTCAACGGTGATGGTGTCGATCAGTTGCGGGACGTTGCCGCTCACGTCCCACACATTGATCCGGTTGCCCGCGTTGGCGCCGCGAAAGCTCCACGTCGTCGTGTACGCGATCGTGCCGCGTGCGGTGACCTCGGCCTGGTAGCGGGCGGTGTCCACGCCCGCGCCGAGGACGGGCATCGTCTTCAACTGGGGAATCGAGAGCGAGAGCGGCGCGGGCGCCGGCCCGACGTCGATGCCGGGGCAGGACGTGGGATTGTGCGGCGTCACCACCGCCTGCACGGAATCGCTGCCGCACGCCACGACCTGCAACGCGAGCAGCGCGGCGCCGGCCACGGCCAGCGCGCGCGTCACGGTTGGCATCGGGTGCTCATGTGCATGGATTTCATCGTCGTGGAGGGAGCGGGCGCCGGCATCCCCGGCATGTCGGGCATGCTCGGCATCGATCCACTCGATGGGCTCGCGGTTCCCACAGCGTCGGGCAGCGCGGCGCCGTAGCGGCCCATGCGGCCGTGCATCATGCCGGCGTGGAGGCGAACGCCGGCTGAAAACATCCAGAGCCAACTCGTGCCGTAGCGAAGGTCGGCGCTGAAGATGCCGGGCGGATTGCCGGGCGTCACGTGAAGTCGCGCGACTTCGACGAACGGCCGTCCGCTGATGATGCCCGTCTTGAGCGCGGGACTCGCCACGCCGAACGTGAGCGTGGTCCATCGGGAGATGCCGAGGCTCGACAGGTCGAGCGGGGGACGCGGCGTGCGAAACGGATCGGTGGTTGGTTCTTCCTCCGCGCGGTCCGTGCGCTCGAGCCGCGCCCCCACGATGACGTCGGCGCGACACACGGCCGCTTCTCCGAGCAGGCTGTAGAGCGAGTTGATCGTCGTCCCGCCGTCCAACTCGTCGGTGTGCTCCCACTCGACGAGCGCGTACTGCCGCGAGCCGTTGTCGTGATTGAAATCGTAGCGTGCGTAGAGGCTCGACTTCTGCTGATCGAGCCCATGGCCGGCGCGGATCTCCGGCGACGTGACGTGCGCGACGCTTCCGGCGACTTCGGTGTGCGCCAGCGGCAGGACGGTGAGGCGGCCCGACCAGGAATCGCCGAACCGGCCCCAGTTCGGCATCGAGGCGGGACTGACCGGTTCGTCGCCGTTGAACGTGCCGACTTCTCCAATGAGAGGACCGTAACGCACCGCCGCGATCGCGACCAGACGCTCGAGAATCTGCGCGAGGTGGTGATTGACCGGATACTTCTCGAACGGACGCACCATCGGGTCGTCGCTGCCGAACGGCGCGAATCCGCGGCCGGCGTAGAACGACACATCGAAGGGCGGTTTCTTGTCCGTCCCCTCGCGCGGGTGCTCGACGCCGCCCATCAACTCGTGGACGTAGGAGTGCGGATGGCGCCGGTCGACGAACCCTTCACCCGAGGCGCCCGTCACCAGCTCGCCCCGCGCCATGGTGAGCCCCTCGAAGTCGAAGGTGGCGATGCCGCGCAGCGGTCCGTGGTTCGCGTGCGCCATCAACAGCGGCATCGTGATGTAGCCTTCGGTGAGATTCGCGCGGATCGCCGTCGGGTCGGCACGAGTGACGACGGGAATCGCCATTGCGCCAAACTCCACATCTTGAGCCAAGGAGTCGCGCGCAAGCAGTGCCGTCGCTAGCGTGACGAGATGGAAAATCCGCATTCGGCGAAAGGTAGTGTTGGCGCCGATGAACTGCGGGCCACCGTGGCCCTCGCGATTCCGGTCGTGCTGGTGCAACTCGGCTTCATGGCGATGGGCGTCGTCGATACGCTCATGGTGGGCCAGGTGTCGGCGCGCGTCCTCGCCGCGGTCGCGTTGGGAAATCTTTACTTCTTCAACGTGACGATTCTCGCGACGGGCAGCCTGATGGCGCTCGATCCGATCGTCGCACAGGCGGCCGGCGCCGGCGAAACCGAGTCGATCGCGCGCGCACTGCAGCGCGGCGTGATCATCGCGCTGGGATTCACCGTCGCGTGCGCGCTCCTCATCGCGCCGGCGCCGGCCGTGTTGTCCGCGTTGCACCAGCCTCCCGAGATCGTGGGCGACGCGAGCGCGTACTTGCGGATCTCGCTCGCCGGGATCCTGCCGTATCTCGTGTTCGTCGTACTGCGGCAAAGCCTCCAGGCCATGCACCGCGTCGCGCCCATCGTGTGGACGGTGATCGTGGCGAATTTGTCGAACGCGGGATTCAACTGGGTCTTCGTCTACGGGCACCTGGGCAGCCGGGCGCTCGGCGTGTCGGGGAGCGCGATCGCGACGTCGATCAGCCGCTGGCTCATGCTGCTGCTCTTGCTCGCCGGCGCCTGGCGCGAGCTCAGGCCGTTGATGCTGCCCGTTCGCGACAGAATCGGCGCGTTGGGGCCGCTGGCGCAGATGCTCCGCGTCGGGCTGCCGATCGGCGGCCAGCAAGGTCTCGAGGCAGGCGCGTTCGGCGCGATCGGGTTGCTGATGGGCGTCCTCGGCACGACAGAGATGGCGGCGCACCAGGTCGCGATCACGCTCGCGGCGTTCACGTTCATGGTGCCGCTCGGCGTCGGGTCGGCAACGGCGGTTCGCGTGGGCCGGGCGATCGGCGCGGGCGACATGCCGCGCGCGCGTGCCGCCATCCGCGCGTCGTACGTGTGCGGCGTCGGATTCATGGCGCTCACCGCGGTCGCGTTCATCGCCGTGCCCCACCTGTTCGCCGCGGCCTTCACGCGCGACACGCGGGTCATCGCGCTCGCGTCGACGCTCATTCCGATCGCCGGGGTGTTTCAGGTGTTCGACGGCGGACAAGCGGTTGGCGCAGGCGTGCTGCGCGGTGCCGGCGACACGAAGGCGCCGCTCGTCACCATGCTCACCAGTTACTGGCTGGTCGGTGTGCCGGTGAGCGCGTATCTCGGATTCCGCACCTCGCTCGGCGCTGCCGGGCTGTGGTGGGGATTCGTCGTGTCGTTGGCCGGCGTGGCGATTTTTCTATTCTTGCGAATCCGTGTCGTCTTCGCGCAGAGCGTGGGACGGCTTCGCGAGGCATAGGGCGTCGACGGCCGCGATCGCGCGCGCGAGCCGCTGCGAGCGATCGCCGGTGATCACCGCGACCGCGGCGCCCGACGCGCTCACTGCGTCGCGGAAGAGCTGCTGCATCGCGTCGCGCATGTGGCCGCGGTCGCGGACACCGTCGGCCACCCAGGGGACGTCGATCTCGCAGAGCAGGTAGAGATCCGGCGCCCGGTCGCGCGCGGCCTCGGCGATCCACGCGGGGCACTTCCCGAAATAGTGCTCGCAGTAGACGACGGTACTCAGGAGATCGGTGTCCTGCACGACGATCGCGTTTCCGCACGCGATGGCCGCGTCCTCGAGCGCCATCTGGCCGCGCGCGATCGGCCCGTGATCGGAGAACTCGATGACTCCGCGCCGCGCCTCCGCATACTCGCGGACGAATTCCGGCACGAGCTCGGCCCGGTAGTGCCGCGCCAACTGCTCGGCGAGCGTCGATTTCCCCGTCGATTCCGATCCGGTGACGACAATGCGAGCCGAGTCAGTCACTACCGCGGGCAGGAAAGGGGGAACAACGATGCCGCGGATGCACGCCGATTGACGCAGATTCAACTTCAAAGAGCTCGATCATTGGTTTGAATCAGCGTCAATCGCAGTTCAAATCTGCGGCAATCTGTGTTCATGCTGTTGCCGTTTCGGAGCTCGGAATCGCAACGGCGCGGCCGGCGCTGGCGAGGGATTTCTTCCACGCGATGTGCCCCATCACGGCGAGCAGGAGGTAGATCGCGTAGTTGCCCGCGGTGAGATAAAGGCCTTTGGAGATGAACATGCCGACGTACACGACGTCGACTGCAATCCAGAGCGCCCAGTTCTCGAGCAGTTTGCGGGTCATCATGTATTGCGCGACGAGACTGATCGTCGTCGTCGCGGCGTCGACGTACGGCAGCGCGACGCCCGGCATGTGCGACGTCAACCGCCCGAGCGTCGCCCAGACCACCACCCCGATGCCCGCGAGAATCATCCACAGCCTGCCCGGCGTGCGCGACACGGTGAGCGCGGTGCGCCCCTTGCCGCCGTACAGCCACTCGTACCACCCGTAGAGCGACAGGACGAAGTACACGACCTGGAGCCCCATGTCCGAGTAGAGGCCCGACACGCGGAACAGCGCAAAGTAGAGCGCGACGTTCACGAGCGCCGTGGGCCAGCTCCAGATGTTCTCCTTCACGCTGAGCAGCACGCTCACGACGCCGAAGATGACCGCGACAAGCTCGAGGCAACTCGAGCCGTGGGCCGCGAGCCACGCGCACAAGATGCCCACGTCAGGGACTCAGCGCGGCGAGACGATCGGCGCCGGCCTTGGCGACGCGCTGCGCCGCCGCGTCGATGGACGCGTTCGTTTCCGGTGACGATCCGCCGACCTCGATGTCGGTCATCTTGTGGATCGAGGCGACGTAGTAGTCCGTCCACGTGCGCAGGATGTCTTCCTCCTTCGCCTGCGGACCGCCGGCGGCGATCGCCTGTTTGCTCAGCGCGAGCTCGGTGTCGAACCGGTGCACGGCGGCGCGCTCGATCTCGCCGACCAGGTCGCGCGTCGTCGCGCCGTCGGCCGACGTCAGCGTGAGCGCCGACATGAGTGCGGCGATTCCGACTGTTGACCAGCTCCTGTTGCGACACCTTGTCGAGCCGGTCGCCGTCCGTGTGGTAGTAGACATCCGTGAAGTGCCAGAACAGCGCGCCCGGCTTCTTGAAGTCGAGGAACGGTGTGTGGTCGCTGCCGCCCTCGAATGGATTCGTGCGCACGACCCATCCGGTGCCCGCGGCCTGATCGAGCGCAGCGCGCGAGGAGATAGTCGTTGAAGTAGTGCGGCACGAGGTCGGCCTTCGTGAGCGGACGGCCGCCCCACTCCGTGTGATGATCGTCGCCACGCGTCCAGATCGCCGACGGGTCGGGCATCTTCTCGATGAGGAACGTGCCGCCGGTCTTCTTCGTGTCTTCGCCCGTCATGTCCAGGCTCAGACCCCACTTCACGCCCCGCGTGCGCACGGAATCGTCGGCGAGGAAATTGCGCGTCTGCGCGATCTCGAGGCCGAACAGCATCGTGATCGTTCGCTTCGGGCGAACGGCGTTCGTCCGCACCAACTCGCCCAGCACGCGCGCCATCTCGCTCAGGTCGCCGACGCCGGTCGCGTTGTCGTTCGTGCCCGGCTCCTGCACATGCGCGCTTAGCACGAACCGCTCCGTCGGCGCCACGCTGCCGTGCACCTCGGCGACGATCGTCATCTCGTCGGACGGATAGCTCTTGACCGCGGTGCGGACGCGCACCATCGCGCCGCTCTTGGCGGCCGCGCGCAGTCGATCGACGGCGTCGCGCGACAGCAGGATCCCCCAGGCGCGGTGCGTCGTGTCGTAGGCGATGGAGCCGAATTGAATCGACGTGCGGTGAATTTCAGGCTGCGTATACGCCGGCATTCGATACGCCAGCACGCCGAGCGCGCCGCGCTTCACGACGGCTTCGGTGTACACGCCGCCGACAGACCCGTCGGCCAGCACGATCTTGCCGGCGACGGGCTGTCGAGCGTAGTCGGCGGCCGTCCCCGCGCCGACGTCGACCAGCGGCGCGACGACGCCGGTGTCCGCGGTCGAATACGAGTTGATCGCCAGCATGTTCCGGTTCGTCTCCAGGCGCAGCACGGGGGGCGATTGGCCGACGACCGTCACGCTCGCGTCGACCGGCTCCCACGCCGGCGTCCGCATGGCGCGGTGTTCGATGCGATACGTGAGCGGCGCACCGGCCGGCGCCGATTGCTCCTCGACGTACCCGGCGTTCTTTAGAACTCCCTCAACGCGTTTCAGGCTGGCGTTGAAGCCGGTGTTGCCCGGCCAGCGGAAATACTGGTCCATGAACGCGACCTGGTCGTACGCGTTCTTGCCCGAGAAGAGCGGGCGGACGAGCTCGAAATAGTGCTTGACGGCGGGCGGCGTCTCCGGACGCTGCGCGATCGCGGGCGACGCCGCGGCCAGCGTTGTGGCGAGCGCGACCAACGTCGCGGCGGCGCGACGGGAAATCGTCATCATGGCTTGACCCCGACCTTGTCCAACAGCGCCTTCACCGCGGCGTCCAATTGCGAATCGCGCCCGGCGTAACTCTCCCCGACCGGCCGTTGCACCAGCACATCCACCGGCCGCGGGTGCAGCTCCATGTCCTTCCCGTTGGCGTCGGTGATACGCTCGAAGGGCACGCGGACGACGGACGACCCGTCGAGCAGACCGACGTTCGACGTGAAGACGATCCATCCCGCCGTCGGTTCGCCCACCACGGGACCGAGCTTGAGCGACCGATACCCTTCCGTGAAGTCTTCGGCGTCGGACAACGAATGCATGTTCGTCACCAGCACGGTGGGGCGCTCGAGCGAGCGCTGGCCGACCACCGATCTCCCCGGCGCGGTTCCGAAATCGCGCGGTGTGAACTGCAGGTAGCCGCGCCGAGCGAGCACGTCGATCGCGTACGGATTCACGAAGCCGCCGTTGTTGCTGCGAATGTCGACGACGACGCCTTCCTTGCCGCGATTCTGCGTGTCGAGATCGAGGTAGAGTTGCTGCAGCGAGCCGGCGCCCATGTCCTGCATGTGCACGTAGCCCAGCTTGCCGCCGCTCACCTTGTCGACGTACGCGCGACGGCTCTCGACCCAGTCGCGGTACACGAGACCGCGCTCGGTGCCGACGCTGATCGGACGAATGGCGAGCGTGCGCGCGCCGGCGCCATCGGCGGTGCGCCCAACCGATACCTCGACGCGCCGGCTCGTCTTGTACATGAGCAGCGAGTCGAGATTGACGTGGCCGTCAATGCGCGCGCCATCGACCGCGAGGACGTAGTCCCCGGGTTTGATGCCGGCGAGCGCCGCGGGGCTCAGGTCGAGCACCTCCTCGACCTTGAGCCTGCCCTGCTGTTCGTATTCAGCGCGATCGAAGCGAACCCCTAGCCGGCCGACGTTGGGCTGCGGCGAAAAGCTCGGACCGTTGAAGCCCGAGTGCGACGAATTCAGCTCGCCGATCATGAGCTTCATCAGACGGCGCAGCTCTTCGGTCGTCTGCGCGCCGGCGACGTACGGCTCGTACTGGCGCTCGAGCGCCGGCCAGTCGGCGCCGTTCATGTGCGCGTCGAAGAAGTTGTCGGCGAGGATGCCCCACGCCTGGTGAAACACGGCCAACTTCTCGCGCGCGAAATCGACATCCACCTCGGCCGTCACGTTGATCGGCCGGGCGACGCGCGACTCGACGTTGATCGCGGTGATGCGGCCGTTCTGGAGGAAGTAGACCTCGCGGCCGTCGGGACTGAACTGCGCGTCCTGCTTTCCACCCGGCGTCGACGTGAGTTGCCGGGCAATGGGCGGCTCGGACGAAAGCTCGTCGAGCGGGAACGTGTAGAGGTTCGACTGCCCCGCGGCGGCGGCGTTGAAGAGCGCCGTCTTGCCGTCCGGGCTGATGACCACGCTGCGGACGTCGACGCCGACGGGAAGAAAGCTGACGCGACGGCGGATGTCGTCGAACACGATTTCCGTTCCCTTCTTCGTCGCGGACCGCGCCGAGTCGGCGCGGACGGTCGCCGTGTCGCGCTGGGGCGGCAGTTGTTGCGGCGCGGGCTGCATCGGCGTGCCGGGGCGCGTCGGCGTCGGCGTGAACAGCTCGCGGAACTGGTCCTCGCGGAACCGCGGCGTGCGAGGGACCAAGTCGACACGCGCGACGAGCGCCTGTTCCGTCCGCTGCGACGTGTCGAACAACAGGTACGTCCCGTCCGGGCTCCAAGCCAGCGAATTCCCGAACGCGTCCGGAATGTAGGCGACCGGCTTTCCGCCGACGCCGTTCGCGGAAACGATATAAGGATTCTGGAATTGACTGGCGTCGGTGTTCAGGTAGGCGATCCACTGGCCGTCGGGCGACCAGACCAGCGCGCGTTCGGTGAGGAACGGCGGACGATCGAGTTGGCCGGTGGCGACGACGCGCTCCTGTTTCGTCGCCACGTCGGCGACGCGCAGTTCTTTCGCCGCACGCGCGAAGGCGATCGATTTGCCGTCCGGCGACCACGTCGGGCCGACGTCGCTGGCCCGTCCGTCGGTTAGTTTCGTTTCGGTGCGCGTGCTGAAATCGTAGACGAAGATGTGAGCGGGCCCGTCGCGGCTCGAGACGTACGCGAGGCGGTGGTTGTCCGGCGCCCAGGCAAGCTGCGCCTCGGCTTCCGGCGTGTCCGTCACGCGCATCGCGTCGCCGCCGTCGCGCGCCGACACCGCGAACACATCGCCGTGGGCGACGAACGCGAGCTTCTTGCCGTCGGGCGAGAGCACCAGCGACTGGAAGCCCTGCGACAGCGACTGGTGCTCCACACCGGGCGTCGCCGCGGCGCCGCGCAGCGTAATCGGCACGTGCGTCGAGCGACCGCTGGCGACGTCGAGCGACCACACGCCCAGATCGCGCTCGAAGACGATCGTCTTGCCGTCGTATGAGATCGTCGGCCAGAGGAGCCGGCCGTTCGTGAACGACGTGACGGCTTTCGGCGCGCCGCCGCTCGGCGTCGTGGTCCAGATGTTCTCGGCGCCGCTCTTGTCGGAGACGTAGAAGAGCGACTTGGCGTCGCCGCTCCACATCGGCCAGGCGTCCTTGGCGTCGTCCTTCGTCACCGCTTCGTAGCGCGGCGACTCGCCGCCGAAATGCAGCAGCCAGATCTGGCTCTCGTCGATGTGCGCGTGACCCTTCCGCCACCACTGGTCTTCGGTGAGGCCCGTCGCCGTGAAGGCGATCGTGTTCGGATCCGCCGGCGAGGGCGCCGCCCAGTATTCCTGCGTGAAGCGATCGGCGCTCACCGCGAGCGGAGTTCCGCCGCTCGAGCTCACGCGGAAGATGTCGTCCATCCCGTTCACGTCCTGGCTGCCCGACGAGAAGTAGATCCACTTCCCGTCGCGAGACCACGCGTCCAACTGCTCGGGCACGTCGTCGAACGTGATGCGATCCAACCGCCCGCTGGCGAGCGTCATGACGTAGATGTCGCCGTTGCCCGTGCGCGTCGACATGAACGCCAGCTTCGTTCCGTCGGGCGAGTAGAGCGGCCGCGAATCGTACGCGGGGTGCGACACGAGCAGCCGCGCCTCGCCGCCGGCGACTGGCACCGTCCAGATGTCACCGCCGGATACGAACGCGATCTCGCGTCCGTCGGGCGACAGCGACGGCTCGGACATCGCCGCTTTCGGTACGACCGGCGCCGCGCGTTCGGACGGTGAGTGTGCGGAGGGGAACGCCGCGAGTAGAACTCCGGCGCTCAACAGCGCGTGCATCGACGCAGACAGAGAGGAGGCCATCGCACGAGCTCTGTAAGGGGGGATAGGATGGTGCCTCCAACTTACTGCTCGTTACGGCGGCGCGCGGAAGGGCGGGGCTAGTTTTCTGTTCGCATGTTGCAGCGAATCGACCCGCTCCGCCCCGACGAAGCGATCATCGCGCGCGCGGCGGAGATTCTTCGCCGCGGCGGTCTGGTCGCCTTTCCGACGGAGACCGTCTACGGCCTCGGCGCCAACGCCCTCGACCCCGCGGCCGTCGAGCGGATCTACGCGGCCAAGGGACGGCCGGCGTACAACCCGCTGATCGTCCACGTCGCCGACGCCACGGATGTGTTCGAGGTGGCGCGCGAGTGGCCCGACAAGGCGGCACGGTTGGCCCGCGCGTTCTGGCCTGGGCCGCTGACGCTCGTCGTGCCCAAGCGCGCCGAGGTGCCGCCTGGCGTTACAGCGGGACTCGACACCGTTGCCGTTCGCGTTCCGTCGCACCCGGTCGCGCGCGCGCTGCTCGCCGCCGCTCGCCTTCCCATCGCCGCGCCGAGCGCGAATCGCTCGATGGAAGTCTCGCCCACGACCGGATCGCACGTCGAGAAGTCGCTCGGCGCGGCCGTCGATCTGATTCTCGACGCGGGCCCGACTCAGGTTGGAATCGAATCGACGGTCGTCGACGTCAGCGTCGACCCGCCCGTCGTGCTCCGCCCTGGAATGATCGCGCGCGAGGACGTGGCTCGCGTCGTCGGCGCGCTGAGCGACTCGCAACGAGCCGATGGGAACGAAGCCCGCCGGTCGCCCGGCATGCTCGATCGTCACTACGCGCCGCAAGCGGCACTGCTGCTGGTCGACGCCGGGCGCGCTCGCGACGTGTTCGAACAGATGCACCTCGCGGGAAAGCGAACAGGCGCCATTCTCCGCGGCTCGACCATTCAATCGGCTCGGCGAGATCTGATCGTGGAATTGCCCGACGATTCAGCCCGCTTCGCCGCCGGTCTCTACGCCGCGCTCCATCGGCTCGACGACGCAGGGGCGGAGGTCATCATCGTCGAACGCCCACCAGATCGACCGGAATGGCGCGCGGTGCTCGACCGGCTCGAGCGCGCGGCTCAGAAGGAGCGCCCGCGCGATGCATGAGGTCGGTCGCAACCCGGCTCGATTATGACTTGTGGCGGAAGATGATTCGGCCGCGCGTCAGATCGTACGGCGAGACTTCGATCGTGACGCGATCACCCTGCAAGACGCGAATGCGAAACCGGCGCATGTTGCCGCCGAGTGTGGCCAGCACGTTGTGACCGTTGGTCAACTCAACACGGAACGTCGCGTTCGGTAGGACCTCCGTGACCTGCCCTTCGAGCTGTATCGGCTCTTCCTTGGCCATGAAACCTCGACGATGTGGGGCGCCGCGGACGGCCTGAATTATAGGGGGGTCCGAGTCACCCTGTAAGACGAGGCCGTCACGGCTTTTTCTTCGTCTTGTCGACGTTGTTGCCGATCACGGCGCCGACGATCCCACCGACGGCCGCGCCCATCAGTCCGCCCTTGACCTTGTTGCGACTGGCGACCGCGCCGATCACCGCACCCGTCGCGGCACCGATGGCCGCGTCGCGCTGTGTGTGCTTCTCGACCGGCTCGCCGGGGCGAGGCGCCGTCGCCCTCGTGCTCACTTCGCCCGCCGCGGTCGCGCTCGACGCGCTGGACGGATGCGACGCATACGGACGCGGATCGTCATCCGCCCGGTACACGTGCTTCGGGCGCGATGCGACGCGCTGGCTCTCGACGGCGGAGACGCTGTCGAGCGAATCGCGCTGATGTGCGGCGAGCGAAAGATCTCGCACGAGCGACGAATCCGCCGACGCGCTTCGGCCGCCCCCGCAAGCGACGGCGGCGATCGACAGCACGAGTGCTGACATCGTCAGTATCGGGGTCATGCGTTTCATGGCATTCTCCTTTCTTAGTGCACTCGCGTCTGCTAAAGGCAGGGCATGTGCCAATCAGGCGATCTCGGCGGAGGGCGAGCGTGACGCCGATCACCCGCATTCCAGACGCGCCGATTAGGTTTGGACGCTGACCGGGGTGCCTGCCCACCAAGGGCGCAGGCTGAGAGAGACCCGTAGAACCTGATCCGGTTCGTACCGGCGTAGGGAGTCACTGATGATCATGCATGCTCGCGCGACGCATCGGCGTCGCCTCGGGGCGGCCGCACTGGCGCTCACCGTTCTGTTCGTCCCCAGCCTGCTCGTGTCACAGGCGACGTCTCAGTCCGACACGACGCGTCGCGATTCGACGCGCGTCCGACATCTCGAGCGCATCATGATCTCCGCGCTGCGAGGCACCGGCGCCGCGCTGATCTCGCAGAAGACGCTCACCGCCAGCGATCTCGCGCCGCGCTACTTCGGGCAGGACGTGCCGCTCTTGCTCCAGGGCGCGGCGCCGTCGCTCACGTCGTACGCCGAGACGGGGAACTACTGGGGCTACAGTTACATCAGGCTGCGGGGCATCGATCAGTCGCGCATCAACCTCTCGATCGACGGCATTCCGCTGAATGATCCCGAGGATCAAGTCCTCTACTTCGCCGACTTTCCGGATTTGGCGAACAGCCTCGGGTCCGTGCAGGTGCAGCGAGGCGTGGGGACGAGCAGCAACGGCACGGCGGCGTACGCGGGGTCGATCAACATGGAGACGCTTCCGCTCTCCGGCGGCCAACGCTCGACCGATTTTCAGCTGGAAGGCGGATCGTTCGGCTCGCGGCGTGGGAGCTTCGACTATCGCAGCGGACTCACGTCCGACCGGCTCGCGATCGACGTCCGTCTCTCCGATCTCCACACGGACGGGTATCGCTATCACTCGGGCGTCGACGGGAAATCCGCTTTCCTGAGCGCCGGCTACTTCGGCGATCGCAACATCCTGAAATTCACGGCGACGACCGGCACGATGAAGGACACGATGGCGTACCTCGCCGTGCCCGTCACCGAGCTCGATACCAACCGCCGCATCAATCCGTTGACGCCGCAGGAGCGCGACGGATTCACCGAGCGAATCGCCGCGATGTCGTACACGAGGCTCATCAACGGTTCCTCATCATGGTCGACGACCGCGTACCGGATTTCCGCGGACGGCGACTACGACGTGCAGCTCGACCCGCTCACGCAGTTCAACCTCGACTTCGTCTGGTACGGCGTGACGAGCGATTGGAGCGTGCGGCGCAACGGCCTGAGCCTGGACGTCGGCGCGAACGCGAACACGTACGCGCGCGATCATTTCGCGTTCCAGCATCCGGACCTCACGAACCCGATCTACTTCAACACCGGCCACAAGGGCGACGTGAGCGGCTTCACCAAGCTCGCGTACACGGCCGGAGCGACGACGTTCTTCGGCGATCTTCAGGCGCGGCACGCCGAGTTTCGCTATCTGCCGGATGCGCACGCCGACATCGCGCCCGAATCGATCGCGTGGACGTTCGTGAATCCCAAGATCGGCGTCACGCGCGTCGTCAACCGCGCGACGTCGCTCTACGTGTCGTACGGCGCCAACACGCGTGAACCGGCGCGCAACGACATGCTCGGCGGATTCGACAACCTCGACACGTCGAACGTGGCGTTCGTCGGCGATCTCCATCGAGTGAAGCCGGAGACGGTGCATGACCTCGAGCTGGGCACGACGTACCGCACACGCAACGTCGAAGCCCAAGCCGACCTCTACTCGATGACGTTCCGCAACGAGATCGCGCCGATCGGGCAGCTCAGCTACCTCGGGAATCCGCTGCGCGAGAACGTCGCGTCGAGCTACCGGCGCGGCATCGAGGGCGACATCACGTATCGCGGCATTCCTCGCTGGCTGCTGACGGCGAACGCCACCGCGAGCATGAACCAGATCCGCGACTACACCGATTCGACGGGCGACGTCCCCGTGACGTACCACGACGTCCAGCCGCTGCTCACGCCGCGCTTCATGACCTACGGTCGCGCCGCGTTCGCGGCGACGCCGAACACGTGGCTCGCGCTGGAGACGCGCTACACCAGCAAGTCGTTCCTCGACAACACCGACGATCCGCGCTACGTGCTGCCCGCGTCGCTCGACGTCGATGTCAGCGCGTCGTGGCACGTGAAGGGCTACGAGATCGTCGGCCGGATCAACAACCTGCTCGACAGGAACAACTACGGCAGCGGCTACGCAGGCGACGGCGTTCCGGATTACTACGTCGTTCCGCCGCGCAACTTCTTCGTCACGCTCAAGCTCGGGTTCTAGGCTCTTTGCGGATGCAAGGCGTTCGACACGTACTCGATCGGAGCCTTTCAACCGGGATGCATCTATCCGCGCCGCGGGGAGCCGCGGAATAGACAGACACAGACGGATTCAACGGACACAAACGGGGAACCCAAAGACATGGTTGTTCGTCCGTTGGTTCCAGTTCACTCCGTCGGTGTCGGTTTTCCCCGCGGCTCTCAACTGAGCAAGAGGAGGCATCCCGGCAGACGAACTCCTAGGCCACACGCAGCACGACTTTGCCAAACGTGCCGTTGCCGCCGAGGCGTTCGTGCGCTTCGGCGACGTCGGCGAGATCGAAGACGCTGTCGATCGTCGGGCGCAGCGCGCCCGAGGCGAGCAGCGGCACGATGTCGTGCGTGAACGCGGCGGTCACGGCGCGTTTCTCTTCCACCGAACGTGAGCGCAGCATCGTGCCGCGAAGCGTGAGACGCTTGCCAAGGACCATGCCGACTGAAATCGTGGCGCTGCGGCCGGCGACCGTGCCGATGACCATGATGCGCCCTCGCGGGGCCGCGGCGCGGATGTTCACGTCGACGTAGGCGCCGCCCACGAGGTCGAGGACGATCGGGACGCCCTTCCCCTCCGTCCACCGCTCGACTTCCGGTACGATCGCCTCCGGATCGCCGGTCACCGCGACGCCGTCCTCGAGGCCGAACGCGCGCGCGCGATCGATCTTGTCGGAGGTGCGCGCCGTGCCGAATGGAATCGCCTGCCACGCGCGCGCGACCTGCGTCGCCGCGAGTCCGACGCCGCTCCCCACGGCATGAATCAACACGCGCTCGCCGCTCGCGACCTGCGCTTGTGTCACCAACGCGTCGTGCGCGGTCATGAAGGCCTCGGGGATCGCGCCCGCGTCGGTCCACGCGAGTCGCTCGGGCACCGCCGCCGCGCAGCCGGCGTCCACCGTGAGAAACTCGGCGTGCCCCCCACCGGCGGTGATGCCGAACACTCGCGCACCGATCGCCCACTCGTTCACGCCGTCGCCGAGCGCCGCCACCTCGCCGGCGAACTCCAGGCCGGGGATGTCCGCCGGTGCGCCGGGCGGTGCCGGATACCGCCCTTCGCGCTGCAGGAGATCGGCGCGGTTGAGCGCCGACGCGTGCACGCGCACGAGGACTTGGCCGCGCTCCGGCCGTGGCGTCGGACGCTCCTGCACCTCGAGCACCTCGGGACCGCCGGGGCGCGTGACGACCACGGCGCGCATCGTCCGCGGAACGGACGCGCCGCTCACGGAACGAGCACCGGGCGAGGACCGCCGAATCGGCAAGACATGGGAGAGTTTGTTTCAGTTGTTGAATTGACGACTTGTATCGACCGTCTCTACCGACAGCTCCTATCGGTAACTTCTATCGACGCCGGCCCGTGCGCGATCGGGGTGCCGGCGCCGTGGCCACCGGCGGCCACGCCACGATCGCCGGCTCACTCTCGACACCGGTGGCGCTCACGGCGGTCACCGCCACCTCGTCGGGATTCGTCGCATCCATCGACTCGACGGCAAGCTGCGCCGTGCCGCCCGGCTGGATCTTCGTCGTCCAGGCGCCGCCCGCGCTCCGTACCTGAATGAGCCACCACCGCGGCGGTGCATCGTCGCCCGAGAGCATGCTCAGTGTCGTTGAGGTTGGCGTCGTGGCGATCGAAGGCGCGGGCGGCGGCGATGGACCGAGCCAGGTGAACGCCGGCACGAGCGCGCGCTGCGCGTATTCTCCGGCGAGGCTTCGCGCCACCCGCTCGTTGTCGGCGAGCAGTGCGCTCAACCGAAAGTGCACATGCCCCGGCGCGTCGGAGCCTGAGCGCGCATCGCGTATCGTCGCGATCTGCGTCTGGATCTCGTCCGTCGGCCACGAGTCGTGTCCGCCGAACACGCGCGACGTGTAGAGACCCGGCCAGACGAAGCGCCGCATCGGATTCTCCGTCAGCCACCACGAGTCGAGCGCGCGAAAGCGATCCTGCACGCCGTCGACCTGCCAGTAGAGCTGCGGCGCGAGGTAGTCCACCCATCCCTGCTGCAGCCATCGGCGCGAATCGGCGTAGATCTCGCTGAATGAGTCGAGACCGGTGATGCCGCTCGGCGATCCCGGCCGCCAGATGCCGAACGGGCTGATGCCGACGATCATCGTCGGCTTGATCGCTTTCACGCCCGCGTACAGCGATTGGACGAAGTCGTCGATGTTGGCGCGGCGCCAGGCGTCGCGGTCGGTGAACCCGCGACCCGAGCCGTAGCGCTTCCACGAGCGTCCGTCGGCGAATGAAATCTCCTCGGTGACGCGCACGCGCTTCTTCTTCACGCGCCGCGTGTAGCTGCGGCTCTCGCGATATGGATAGAAGTAGTCGTCGAGATGAATGCCGTCGACGTCGTAGCGCCGAGCGACGTCGAGAATCGTCTCGAGCACGTACTTTCTCGCCGCGGGATTGCCCGGATCGATCCACGTTTGCGTCCCGTACTTCACGACCCAATCGGGATGTTGGCGAATGACGTGCGTCGACGCCGCTCTTCCCGGAACGCCGGGCAGCGCGGCGCGGAACGGGTTGAACCAGGCGTGGAGTTGAAGCCCGCGCGCGTGTGCCGCCTGGACTGCGAACGCCAGCGGATCGTACGACGGTCCGACGCCCGATTGTCCCGAGAGCAGCACGGACCACGGCGCGTATTTGGTCGGATAGAACGCGTCGCCGGCGACGCGCACGTGAAGGATGACCGCGTTCAGTCCGATCGCCGCCGCGTCGTCGAGCAGTTTGGTCATCTCGGCGCGCTGCTGATCGGGCGACAAGCTCGGCGCCGATGGCCAATCGCGAAAGCCGCGATCGTAAATCGGCGAGACCCACGCGGCGCGGAACTCGCGCGGCACTGCGGGCGGCGCCGCGAGCGGTGCCGGCTCCGAGGCGAGTGGTGGCGCGCCCGCGGGCGCGACCTGTGCCCCGGCGAACGACGCGATGAGCAACGTCGCGAGCGACGCGGACACAACCGCGCGAGCGATGACGGACGACCGTTTGAGCATCGCGTGCAACATAAGCAAGGATCGCCGCTCTAGCGGAGCGATGGCACGAACAGTGCTCTGGTTAACCACCGGCGATACCGCGAGAGGGAGACCGCGCGAGCGGCTGAAGGTGGGGCGCGGATCGTCACGGTAGGGGAGAGCAGGATGCGCGGGGAGCGAGGCCCATTGTGGCCGCTCCCCGTGCTGCTTTTCCGCTATCGTCCGCCGCTGCCCGTCGATCCGTTGAGCGGCGGCGTCGACGACGGCTCGCGCCGCCACTTGGTCGTTTGCTCGTAGTCGTACACCAGCTTGATCAATCGTTCCTCGTCGAACGCTCTTCCGAAGAACGTCATGCCGGCCGGAAGCGTGTTGTCGCGCGTGTAGCCCATGGGAACGGTGATCGCCGGATTGCCGGTCGTCGGCGAGAAGACTTGGCTGTTGTCGCCGGCCGGCGTGTTGAGATCGCCGATCAATCGCGGCGGGTTGCTCCACGTCGGATAGACGAGCGCGTCGAGGTGCAGACGATCCATCGTGCGTTGAACGGCCTCGCGAAGACCGTCGCGCACGCGCTGGCGCCCCTGACATGCCGGAACGGAATCAGGCGGCAGCTTGATCGAGTCGGCGGCGACGAGCCGCATCTCGACCGACGGATGATACCGCCGGCTGCGCACGATCTCGTCGAGGTCGTGCACGGGAGCCTTGCCACCCTGCTCGGCCAGCCACGCGTTGAACTCGAACTTGAACGGGTTGCAGTTGCCGCGGTTCGATCGGCGAATCGAATCCAGCTCGACGATCATGACGGTGTCCAACACGGTCGCGCCGGCGGTCCGCAGGTCGCGCACGGCTCGATCGAACACCGCTCGCACTTCCGGGTCGACCGTCGGTCCTTCGAATGCCTGGCGCAGAACGCCGATTCGCGCGCCGCGCAGTCCACCTCGCACCAACGCCGCCGCGTAGTTCGGCACCGGTTTTCCCTTCACCGCTTCGGTGGCGGGATCGTCGGCGTCGTAGCCGGCGACGACCTGGAACACGGACACCGCGTCGGCCACCGTGCGCGCCATCGGTCCGGCGATGTCGGCGAACAGGCTCAACGGCGCGATGCCGGCGCGACTGGTGAGCCCCATCGTCGAGCGAATGCCGACGAGTGCCTGGTGCGAGCTCGGCCCGCGAATCGAGTTGCCCGTGTCGGTGCCGAGGCCGACCTCGCCGAGATCGGCGGCGACGGCCGCGGCGGTGCCGCCCGACGATCCGGCGGTGACACGGTCGAGGGCGAACGGATTCCGCGTGTATCCCGGAAGGACCGAATTCACCGTCTCGACGGGACTGAAGGCGAATTCCGCCATGTTAGACTTTGCTAACACGATCGCGCCCGCCTCTTTGATGCGCTTGACCTCGAACGCGTCCTTGGACGGCGTGTAGCCCTTGAGCGCGAGATTGCCCGCCGCGGTTTGCAGCCCGATCGTCTGGAAGTTGTCCTTCACGATCATCGGCACGCAGTGGAGCGGGCCGACGAGCTGCCGGGTCGCGGCGAACCGGCGGTCGAGCGAGTCGGCAGTCGCCAACGCATCGGGATTCACGACGGTGATGGCGTTGATCGCCGGCCCCTGCTTGTCGTATGCGGCGATGCGATCCAGGTACGCTTGTACGAGCGCGTGGCAGGTGAGTGCTCCGCTCCGGATCGCGGCGTGGACGTCGGCGATCGTGGTCTCGTCGACACGAAAGGCGCGCTGCCCCTGCGACGAACTCGGAACGATCGCCGCGGCGATCGACAGCGCGCACGATACCAGTCGGCGACTACGCATATGCACCAGGTCCTTTGGGTTATTGGCTGGCGGACATTGTACGCGGTGCGAGCCGCCCCGCAAAGCCTTGCTGCGTCACGAACGCGGCTTGCGGCCCGCGCCGGGCCCCAGTCATCCTCCTAGCGCCCACTCCGGAGATCAAAATGCTTCGCCTCGTCGGACGTGCCGCGGCGCTCGCGGCGCTCGGATCGGTCGTGCACGCCCAGCAACCGGCGGCGCCCCCGCCCCCGCCCCTGCGCATGGCGCCCAGCAGCTTTGCCAGCGTCGAAGTGCATCTCAACTCACGGCCGATCGGCGGCGAGTGGTACGCCGAAGACGCCTCGTTCACCGGTCCGGCGCGCATCGCCATCACGTACGGACAGCCGCACGCGCGCGGCCGAAAGATCATCGGCGGGCTGATCCCGAACGACACCGTGTGGCGATTCGGCGCGAACGCGGCGACCGCGCTCCACACCGATCTCGACATCTCGATCGGATCGCTGAACGTCCCTCGAGGCGACTACACGCTGTTCCTCCTCCACGCGGGTACGGCGTGGGATCTGATCGTCAATTCGCAGACGTCGATGTGGGGCACGGACCGCGACGCGTCGAAGGACATCGGCCGCGTGCGCATGACCGCGCGCACGCTCACCGACAACGAGGACGCGCTGTCCGTTTACCTCATTCCTGATTCCACGAATCCCCAGCGGGGCGCAAACCCCAACGGCGTGCTCCGCATCAAGTGGGGAACGGTCGAGCTCTCGGCACCCTGGAAGGTCAAGACGTGACCAATGGCGACGCGATCGCTCGGCTCGGGTTATTGTTGCTCATCGCGACGCCGGTCGCCCGTGTGGCATTCACGCTGGTGGCGTTCGCGTTGCAGCGCGATCGGACCTAGGTCGTCGTCACGATGATCGTTCTGGCGGTGCTGGTGTATGCGTTGGCATTCGGCAAAGGATGATGAAGCGTCATCACGCGGTCGTCCGCATCACGCATTGGGTCAACGTCGTCGCGCTCACGATCATGGTCGCGAGCGGACTGCAGATTTTCGACGCGTACCCGGCCTTCGCGCGCCGCGGTGAGACCTTCTGCTGTTATCCGTTCGCGCACGACCGGATCCCGGCGAGTCTCACGTTCGGCGGGTGGCTGGCCGGCGCGCGCAACTGGCACTTCGCGATGATGTGGGTGCTCGTCGTGAACGGGCTCGTCTACCTCGGCTTCATCTACACCCACGGCGAGTGGCGCGACCTCGTTCCCCGGCGCGGCCTGGCGCGCGACGCGTGGGAGATGGTGCGCTTCTATCTCACGATTCGCAAAGACCACCCGCGCCAAGGCAAGCACAACGCGCTCCAGCGTCTCACGTACTTCTCGTTCCCGGTCGTGGGCGCGATCGCCGTGATCACCGGAATCGCCATCTGGAAACCGGTGCAGCTCGCATTTCTCACGCACCTCCTCGGCGGGTACGTGTGGGCGAGATACTGGCATTTTCTCGCCATGGTGCTGCTCGTGGCCCTCTCGTTCGCGCACATCTTTATGGTGTTCGCGGTCGATCCCTACTCGATGGTGTCGATGGTGACCGGGAACTACAAAGAGCAGTGGTCGCCCGAAGAGCGAAACGCGCGTCCGTTCGTCCACCTGCTGCCGCAGCACGAGAACGCGGTGACGCCACCGCCCCCACCACCCGCCGCATGAACGACGCGCCTGCACCGCGACGCGCGTCGCACATTGCCGAGCGAGTCGGCATCGACCGCCGGCGCTTTCTTCTCGCGACCGGCGGCGCGCTCGGCGCGGCGGTGCTGGCCGCCTGCGACTCGATGGGCCCCAAGTCGGCGACGGGACTGCTCAAGTTCGCCGAGCGAAAGAACGAATCACTCGAGCGCGTCCTGTTTCGCCACACGTCGATGGACGTGCCGTCGGCGAGCGCGAAGAATGCGGGATCGCATTTTCCGTCGTACTTCATCTCGAAGCAGGTGCCGGTGTGGGACGAATCGACGCGCGGCGTGTGGCGCCTTCAAGTCGGCGGCATGGTGAAGAATCCACTGAGTCTCTCGCTCGCCGACCTGGCCTCACTCCCGCGGACGGGCTACCGGCTCGACCACTTCTGCGTCGAAGGCTGGACCGCCGTCGCGTTGCGCACCGGCGTGGCGCTCGCCGACCTCGCGCGGCTCGCCGGCGTGCAGCCGGGGGCGCAGTACGTCGACTTCCAGTCGTTCGACGACGACTATCACGAGAGCTGGGACATCGATAGCGCGATGCATCCGCAGACGCTCGTGGTGTACGCGCAGGACGGGCACTACCTGAACCCGTCGTGGGGCGCGCCGGCGCGGATCTACTCGCCGGTCAAGCTCGGGTACAAGAACACGAAGTACCTGACGCGCATCCTGTTCCTGCCGCGCCGAACGGGCGGCTATTGGAGCGACCAGGGCTACGAGTGGTACGGCGGCGTGTAGGGACGGCCGCCGTCTACTGCTTGGTGAGCTTGTAGAGGTAGGTGATCTGCGGCGGCGACACGCCGGGTTCGATGAACGTAAGTTGGCCGCTCGCCCACGTGGCCTGGTCCTTCGTGCTGTCTGCGCTGTTCGTGAACTGGATCGTCGTGCTGCCCGAGGGCATGACCCATGTTCCACCCGTGCTGTCGCTGTACGTGTCGAGCACGCCCGGCAGTGTCTCGCGGTAATTGGTGATGATCGAATATTGCCCGGCGGTCGTGAGAGTGATCGTTCCCGACATGACCTCGAGCTTGAAGCCGCCCGTGTCGGAGAAGATCGCGGCGGGCAACGACGAGCCGTTGATCGTCGTGATCGCGTACGAACCGTCGGGCGTCTTCTGCGGGCCGGTCCCGTTCCCGGGGCCGGTCGTCGACGGCGAGTCGCTGCCGCAGGCGACGATCAGGATCGACGCCGCGACCGCGCAGAAAACCGACACCGCGCGGCCTCGGCCGAGCGATGCCTTTCTTGCACGGTTTCTTGAACCATGATCGGAGCGTCCTGCTGACATATGGCCCATAACGTTTCCTCGTTCCCTCGCGTCTACCGATTCGTGCGTCGCCATCGTCGTTTCGCCGCCGCGGCGGCCCCCGTTCGTTTCGCGCTGAGCGCGCTCGTCATCGCGTGCGCGACTTCACCGGATTCGAAGAGCTCCACCAATCAGACGTTCGACATCTTCACCGTTGGCGACGCCTTCAGTCCTGTCTTCGCAACCGTGACGGCCGGCGACACCGTTCGATGGACCTTCACCGGCGGGTCGGACGGCCAAGGCCACAACGTTCGCTTCACTCCCGTGATCGCCGGATCACCGACGGACATCAACGTTCTCAAAACCGGCACCGCGAGCCGCGTCTTTCCAACCCGCGGAACGTTCGACTACGTGTGCGACGTGCACCCCGGCATGGACGGCAGCATCACCGTGCAGTGAGCGCCACCGTCGTCGGGCGGGGGAACGAGCCTAGCGCGTGACGCCGAGCGGCGTCGGGGTCCACGACGGGAAGACGAAATCCAGGTTCGAGTTGCCCAGCCGCTTTTGCACGATCTCGGAGAGGATGTCGCGGTAGTCCACCGTCACCTGCAGATCCTGTCCGTCGGCCAGCTTCGCCGTGGCGAGCGTGGGCCAGTTCTTCGTCAACACGCGCCCGCCGGCGATGCCCTTGCCCATGGCGAACATCGTCGTGCCGCGGCCGTGATCCGTGCCGGCGCTGCCGTTCTCGCGCACGTTACGTCCGAATTCCGAGACGACGACGACGGTCACCGGGAATCCGGTCGCGATAACGTCGGCGTAGAACGCACCGAGCGAATTGGAGAAGTCGGCCATCGTCTTGGCCATCGAACCGGCGATCGGGTCCTGCGCGGAGTGAGTATCCCAGCCGCCGATGTCGATCTGTGCCGCTTCGATGCCGACGTTCGCCTTGATCAGCACGGCGGCTGAGCGAAGCGCTCTCCCGAACGAGCTGCCATTCGGGTAGACGGCGCCGTTGGCCGGCGTGTATCCGTTGAAGTTCACCGATTTGAGCAGACCGATCGTGTTCGTGGCGTTGAGCGCCGACGGGCCGACCGGGTCGGGGACGCCGCTATAGTCGCCCTGCAGGAAGGCGACGCGCGCCGCCTGCGTGGCGCTTGATCCGCCGATCGAATAGTTCGTCGGGTCGGCGATGGGCAGCGTCAACGGGCCGCCGACGAGCGTCTGCTGCAGCCCGTTCGAGACGCCGATGGCGCGCAGCGGCGCCGTCGGATTGAGCGGCGGAATGCTGGCGAGATGGCGCCCGAGCCAACCCGTGATGATCGTCGGGTCGACCGGCTTGCCAACTTCCATGTAGCGCTGGGCGTCGAAGTGCGAGCGAGACACGTTGAGCTGCCCGGTCGCGTGCACGACCAGGAGATCCTGGCCCTGAAACGCGGGCATGAGGCCGCCGGTTCCGGCCACCGTTCCCCCGGCCATCGCCTGCGGGAACATGAAGAAGCCGTCGAGATTCACGCCGCGCGTGGACGCGGTGGCATCCGGGCGCGGAATGCCGATCGTCGGACGCGCCGTGTAGTAGTTCGGGTCGGCGAACGGCACCGCGATACTCAGCCCGTCGGCGCCGCCGCGCTGGAAGATCGAGATGATGATGTCGCGGCTGGACGAGAAGTCCTTCGCCATGACGATCTTCGGAAGCCACGCCGGGAACAACGCCGCCGCCGACACACCGGCGCCGGCCGCGATGAACTGGCGGCGGGACAGCTCGTTGTATTCCTGGCAGCCGCAGTCGATGTCGTGTTCGGTCATCGTGTGCTCCGGGTCAATACCACTGGAAGGCGTTGGCGCTCAGCGCGAGCTCGATCGTCTCGCGCATCCGAGCATCGTTGAACGTGCCGCCCTTGAGATAGCTCGTGAGCCCCGTCACAGTCGTCGACGGCATCTCGCCGCCGAAGAAGTTGGTGTTGATCAACTCGATCGCGGCATCGGCCGAGCCGGCGAGGTACGGCGTCGTGTCGAACTTGACGCTCGACGTGGAGGTCTGGGTGGCCAGCGAAACGCCGTATGTCCACCGCGGGACGATGTTGCCGGCCCAGTACTCGATCTTGTCGGGGTATCCGTCCGGCGTCTCCCACTGGAACAGCGGCTGGCCGAGGTTGCTGAGCTGGCTGTTGAAGAAGCTCGTCGTGGTCACCGTCGGATTCGCCGCGCGAATCGACGACACGAGATAGTGGAAGGGCCGCTTGTACTTCATATCGGCGGTCGGCAGCCACACGTCGTTGAGGATCGCGCGCACCACCGCCTTGATGTCGCCGCCCGTCGCGCGGAAGACAGACGAGATCGCGGCGATCTGCGCGTCCGTCGGCGTTTCGCTGATGAACCACTTGAGCAGCTTCGTCGAGATGAACGTCGCCGTGCTGGGGTGCGCGGCGAGGAAGTTCATCATCGTCTCGCCTTCCTTGATGCCGGCCTGCCCAAGCGAGGGCGAGCCGGCGGGAATCGTCACGCCGAGCACCGTCTTCTGGCCCCAATCGTGAATCGCCGGATTGAAGACGAAGTCTCCCTTCCCCGTCGTCGTCCAACCGGTGAGCACGCGAGACAGTTCGGCGACGTCGGTCTGCGTGTACGGTCCGTTCACGCTCAGCGTGTGGAGCTCCATCACCTCGCGCGCGTAGTTCTGGTTCGGCGCGCGGTTGTTGCTCGTGTTCTGGTCCAGGTACGTGCACATTGACGCGCTGTGCGCGCTCGCCTGAAGCAGATCCACGAACTTGCCCAGCGCATGGGTGCGAATCACGTCGCGCTGGTCGGCGACGAGCAGGTAACCGACCTTGTCGATCGCCTGATTGAAATGGTCGGACCAGAACTCGACCATGCGCTGATAGAGCTGCCGCTGCGAGAACGCGGCGCGGTAGATCGTCGACTCGATGAGCTGATTCTGCACCGTGCCGGCGTCCGCGCTGAACAGGACGTCGGACGTCTGATTCGTCAGCGGATACCGCGTGGCGACGGCGGCTTCGAGCGCGCTGTCGTCGATGCGCTGATAGTTGAGCTGATAGTTCAGATAGCCCTGCCAGCCCATCGCGTTCGCGCGCTGCACTTCACCCGGCGTGATGCCGAGCGTGACGCGACGCACGAGGCGCGAAGTCGGGCTATCCCATTCGGTGAACGCGGAGAAGCTTTCCCGAGGAAGCACCTCGGCGAAGCCGTTCGACGGCCGCGTGTCGACGGGCCGCTTGGCCGGCTGGCGCGCTTGCGCTTTCGCGCGTTTGGGCAGGAGCGCCGCCGCGGCCAGCGCGCCGAAGAACACGAACGACCGCCGCGAGCGCGGCTCGCTGGTCGGTTCGGTGTCTTCCTGTGCAGCTTCCGTCAGCTGTGGGTCCGGAGCTTCCAGTTCAGGGGCCACGGACGTATCCGGGATCATCGTTCGCATGCGGAGACCCTCGTCAGCGAGATCCGAATCAGGGTACGACGAGTACTTGCACCGCTACAGGGGACAGCGCGGAGACGACAACCCGGCCTCGTTCCGCGACGACACGCGACATCCTTCGTTGAGACGAAGTGCGTGAAGCTTTGTTAAGGAAGATCGACGCGCGCGCTCTCCGATCCTTCCTCGGGGAAGACGATCGTAAAACGCCCGCGTCCCATCCGCAGAGCCGAGGCCGCCAGACACAAAACTGTTGCGCCTGTTGCATTGCGTTCCATTACCGGCGAACGGCGTCCGGCGTCTGTGGTACTCGCAGCCTACGCGGTTCGGCGAATCTCCAAGCGACCCTTCGGCGACGCGCCGTCGTGAATACAACACTCTCGGACGGATTCGCCTGTGACGCCGGCCACAAGTTCGCCGATCGCGTGACACACCGACGGATCTGCGCGGACCGCGTCGGAGAGCGGACACGCGTGGCCCTGCAGCGTGAAACCGTCGCCGTCTCGCGCCACGTCCAACTCGGCGCCGAGACTCGCGAGCAACGCGGCCGCACCGCGCACGCGCGTCTCGAATCCGCGCGCGCCGCTCGCGCCATGGTTGGCCGCCAGGCGTCAGCCGGTGTCGCGGTATAGCGCATCGAGCTCGCGGCGCGACAGCTGGTAGTTGAGCGTCGAGACGAGCGCTGTCAGCAGACGCCGTAATCGGCCCGACGCGACGAAGGGTCACGCCTCGGCCGCGCCGCCGAGTCCGGATCAACGGACTCGGCGGCGCGGTCTCTTGTGTGAACCAAACCCGAGCCGTATTCTAGGTTCGGCTTTTATTCGGGTACTGGCGTTGAAGAAAGTTTGGCTGGCGACGGACGGACGACCGCACGATTCGGTGCTCGCGATCTTCTCCACCAAGGAGGGCGCGCAGCGCTACTGCGCCACGCTGGTCGAGCGCTATGCGCTCGGCGAGAGTCTGTCGCTCATGGGACGGCGCCTTGCCGACTCGGCCGACGCGTGGCGGCTCGGACTTGGACCATCGGTGGCGGAAGCGTCGCTCGACGAGCGAATCGAGTTCCTGCGCGGCGCGTGGGTGGTGAAGGTGGACGAAAGCTGCCGCATGATCGCCTGCGAGTTCAGCACGCAACTCAAGCCGACGCAATCGCCGGCGACGTATCGCGTCGGCATTCACCGCGTGTGCCAGGCGCACGGCATGACGCCGCACGCCGCGCTCGACGCCGCGCGCAAGGCGATGGTCGCGCATCTCGGCCGCACACGCACCTGATCGATCGTCGGTGGCGCAGGCCGCGACGTGACTCGACGCACAGTTCAGCCGCATCCATTTGACGCACTCATGGCCGCGCGCAGCGTCGCGAATGTGATCCAGGCTGCTGCGCCGTTCGCCCCTGGACGCCGACGTTGCACGGCAGCGGTCCGAGCAGTCCCCACCATGGACCTACTCACCCTCCAATGACGAATCCTTTTCGGATCGCGGGTCGACTGCGCTCGATGCCGCTGGTCGTGCTCGCCGTCCTGATCTCGCGGGCAGCGAGTGCGCAGACAGGTACCGGCATCATCATCGTGCGCGTCACGACGGACAGCATTCCTGTCCCCGGAGCAGCGATCGTAACCGGGGCCGCCAATGGTGTGACCGATCAATCCGGTCTGGCGGCGTTCAAGGTTCCGATCGGCCGGCATACGTTCCGCGTGACGCCGACCGGATTTCGTCCGGAGAGCCTGGCGGTGTTCGTCGGAGTGGGGACGACGAAGGTGACTGTCCCCGTGCACCGTGCAGCCGCCGTCAAGGCGGCCGCTCCGCCTGCCGCCGCTGCAGCCCCTGCCGCCCCTGCCGCCCCTGCCGCCCCTGTCGCTGTCGCCGCCAAGCGGGACGAGCACACGACGTCCGACGTCCCGACGCACATCGAGGTCGCCGACCACGATGCGGTCGAAGAGCAACTCGATCGCGCGCCCGGCAACATCGCCGATCTGATCGGCGGATTGGACGGCGTGCGCGTGCAGCCGTTGTCGGCCGGCTCTGGTGGAGTCGGCATTCGGATTCGCGGCATGCCCGCGCGCTACACCAAGATTCTCTACGACGGCCTGCCGCTGTTGGGCGCCACGCCCGAGGGCCAGGATCCGCTCCAGCTGTCGGCGCTCGACGTCCAGCGCGTCGAGGTCATCCCCGGCGTCACTTCGGCGCTCTACGGACCGACATCGCTCAGCGGCAGCGTCAACGTGGTGTCCGCGCCGCCGACGTCTCCGTCGCAAGTGGTCGTCAACGGCACGTCGGGCGAAGCGTCGGACGTGAGCGTCTTTCAAACCGCCACATTCTCGCCGCAATTGTCCGCGTCGCTCCTGGCCGGGCGGCACTATCAGAACCCGGGTGATCCGGACGGCGACGGATGGGCCGAGATCGACGGCTACAAGCGAGTCGTCGTTCGGCCGCGCGTCTACTGGTTGCGGTCGCCGACGAGCTCCTGGTTCATGACCGGCGGCTGGACGTCCGAGAACCGGCGGAGCGGAACGTTCGCCGACGAACGACTGCCGGACTTCAATCGATACAGTGATGACGCGGACACGCGTCGCGCGGACGCCGGCACGGTCGGGCGGATTCAGCTCGACACGAACACGCTGGTAACCGTTCGCGCCTCGATCACGCGAGAGTGGCGGACGCGCTGGTACGGAGACGACCGCGAGCGCGATCGGCGTAACGAGGTCTTCGGCGACGTTTCCATGACGAAGACGCTCGACGACAATGTCTTGACCGGCGGCGTCGCGATCGACCGAGACCAGTACGCGGCGCTCGACACGCGCGTGGATGGATACCGCTACACGACGCCCGCGTTGTACGCCGAGCACACATGGACGCCCGATCCGCGGTTCGCGATCACGTCGAGCGCGCGTCTCGATCTACAGAGTGAATTCGGTGACTTCGTCAGCCCGCGCGTATCGGTCGTCGTGCGTCCGACCGAGGCATGGCAGCTGCGGCTCTCGAGGGCGAACGGCGTGTACGCGCCGACGCCCATCACCGACGAGACCGAGGCGTTCGGGCTCTCGCACCTCGATCGAACGAATTTCCAGGCGGAGCACGCGCTCGGCTGGTCGTTCGACGTCGATCACACGAACGGTGCGCTCGATCTCGGCGGTTCCGCGTATCGGACCGTGGTCAACCATCCGCTGATCGTGCGCATACCGCCCGGCTCCGCGGAGGGCTTCCAGCTCGTGAACTCCGACCAGCCCACGCGCACAGAAGGCATCGATGTGTATGCGCGATACCGCCTGCAGCCGTTTCGGTTCACGGCCGCGTACTCGTACATCGATGCGAACCGGCCGGAGATCGCGGGAATTTTTGGAGACGACTTCGAGGTCGACACGACGCTGACGCGCACGGTGCCGTACAACCCGCGGCACGCGGTCAACCTCGACGCGACGTATGAGCGCGAACATGACCGGGTCGTCGGAATCGCGGTGCACTTTGTCGGCCGCCAGGTGCTCGCCGACTCGTCGTTCGGGGTCAGCCAGCCGTACGTGACGATCGACGCGCGCGTCGAAAAGAACGTGCGCAGAGCGATCATCTTCGCGACCGTCAAGGATTTGACGGGCGTGTATCAGTTGCAGTTCGGTCCCGTGCTGCGGAGCGCGTCGGGCGCCGCGGGACAGTGGGCCGACAACGCGTGGGCCCCGCTCGAGGGGCGCGTGATCAACGCCGGCATTCGAGTGTCGTACTGACGCGACGCCGCGCGTCAGGGCGGGAGGACGCGCGGCTGGATTCTCCGTTCCCACGGCGTGGCGCTCGACGGCACCACATTCTGCTGCGGCTGCGTGGGCACGACGTACGGATCGGCGGCGAGCGGGTTTACCGTGTAGCCGAGATCGGCGAGACTGCCGACGGTGATCGCGCTGAACGGCATTCCACCGAAGTTCACGAAGCCGGTCATCAGCTCCGATCCGAAGGTCGATTCTCGCCAGTGCGAGTCGGCGGTGCCCGGGACCCCGTCGTTTTCGACGGGCACCGTGTTCGCGCAAACGGCCGCACCGCCGTCGCCGACGCAACCGGTCCGCGCCTGAACGCCGCCGAACGCCGAGTTCAGCGTGCCGCCGGCCAGCAATAGGCCTTTCAGATCCCAGATCGTGCCGAATCCCACGCTGTGCAGCATCTCGTGGGTGATCACGTCCTGGAGAATTCCCTTCGCGTCTATGCTCGCCAGGTCGTCGGAGTCGAAGAGCATGACGGCGACCGACGGAAAGAATCCTCCGCCGTTGCGCAGCATGCATGGACCGGATTCGGCGAGGATGCCGCTGGGCCCGTCGATCGATTGCACGGACGCGTAAATGACGATGCTGTGAATCGTCTCGTCGAGCGTGGGCAATCCGCTGACGCCGCACGCGGCCGACACGGGCAGCCCACTATAGCTGACGTCGGGAATCGACCCGACGATGACCGCGCTGATCCGAGCCGCGGCGTTGGTGAACAACGCTTTTTGCGCGTCGGTCATGTCCGGACCGAAGAAGCGAACGTCGATGTGGAAGTCGGTCTGCACGACCGCGGTGACGTCTGCGCTCAGCGTCGCCGACGTCGCGTGGACGACCTGCGGCAGCGCGGTGCGGCCGAGCGTCCAGCCGGAGAGGACGACGATTCCGGTCGCGTCGCTCACCGCAGTCGTCGTGGCCAGCGATCCGCCGCCGCCGGTCACCCAGAGTGAAATCGACTGCATGCCGACGGAGTTTCCAAACTTGTCCGACAGCCGCAAGCGCACCGGCGGCAGCATGGCCCCCGCGAGCGCCGATGCCGTCGTCGTGTCAGCGGGTGTGAGACGCGCCGGATCGCCGGGCAGCACGTTGGCGATGAACGAGAGCGACGCGGCGCCGGAACGAAGCGTGAGCGCGCTCTGGCCGGCGACCGTGCCGAGGGTCCATCCCGTGATCGTGACCGCGCCCGTGCTGTCGGCCGTCGCGGTCGCGGGTGCGGAGCCCGCCGTAGTTGTGAGTGCGATCGCCGCACCGGCGAGCGGATTGTCGAACGCGTCGGTCACGCGCGCGCTGACCGGAGTCGCCACCACCTCGGCGACACGTCCGCTCACAGTGATCGGTGTGATCGGCAGAAAATGCGCCGCCGCGCCGGCGAGGCCGGTTGCCGAAATCGTGAGCGGCGCGACGCCGGACACGGATACGGTGATCGTGTTGGCACCGGCGTGCGGCCCGAGGGTCCATTCACCGATGGTCGTCGACGGGCTCGAGGTTCGTCCCGGCGTGTTGGCGAGCTTTCCTCCGCCCAACCCGATGCTGACCGTGAACTTGACGTCGGGAATCGCCGCGCCGTTTGCGTCGAACACCACGAACTGCGGCGCCGCGGCGAGCGTCGTGCCCGCGGGGGCGGCTTGGGCATCGCCCGAAACGAGACGGATTCCGGCCGGCTTGACCGCGGGACCGGTGGAGTCGTGACACGCGGCGGACCACGCGGCGAGCAGCGCGACGGCGACGGCGCGCGACCTACGAACGAACTTCACGCAAAGACCTCGAGAGACGACTGGAGTGGCGACGCTGGATTTACGACGACCGCGATGGCTCTTGGGCAAGGCCTCGCAGCGTCTCCTCGAGGCTCCGCAACCGTTCCCTGCTCACCGGCACGCGTTCACCCGTCGAGAGCAGCGCCGAGAATGAGTACGGCGACTCGGGGCGCAGTTCGCGAATGAGATCGACGCGCACGATGGCCGAGCGATGCGCCCGACGAAACCTGGCGGGATCGAGCACCGATTCGAGTCGCGACAGACGATCGCGGAGAAGTCGCACGCGGCCGTTCGCATGTACGCGCACATAGTACGTGTCGCCCTCGAACCACTCGACCTCCTCGATCGGAACCACGACTCGTTTTCCCCGCTCGGGGATTACGACGTATCGAAGATAGGCTGCGGAGTCGACCGGTGCGTCGTCGGAGCGGTCGAGCTCGCCTCGATGCGCGCGTTTTTCGGCGATGCGCCGAGCCGCCCGTTCGACCGCGGCTCGCAACCGGTCGTCGCTCACGGGCTTCACGAGGAAATCGGTAGCCTCGGTCTCGAAGGCGCGCACGGCATATTCATCGTATGCCGTCACGAAGACCACGGCGGGCGGCGTCGCTTCGGGCTCCAGCTGCTCGAGCATCGCGAAGCCGTCGAGCACGGGCATCGAGATGTCGAGAAAGAGGAGGTCTGGACAGTCGCGCCGAATGCCGTCGAGCGCCACGACGCCGTTCGCGTAGCGAGCGACGACGTCGACCGAAGCGTCGAGGCGCGCGAGCGCGGCGGCGAGTCCTTCGCGAGCCAGCGGCTCGTCGTCGACGATGGCGGCGCGAAGTCGCGGGTCGGGGCGCATTGTCGTCACGCGGACTTCGCCATTTCCGCGATCGGCAGCCGCAGCACGACGCGCGTCCCCGAGTCCGGGGCGGAACGTGCTTCGATGCTTAGCGACGCGCGGTCGCCGAAGAGTCGCACGAGGCGCTCGCGCGTAGTCGTCAAGCCGACACCGCCGCGGAGACCCTGGGTTCCGGGCGCGGGTCCATCGTTCTCGACGATCACGCGAAGTGAATCCTCGTCGCGGAGCGCTGTCACTCTCACCATACCCCCCTCCAGCATGCGCGCGATTCCGTGCTCGACCGCGTTCTCGACGATCGGCTGGAGCACGAGTTGCGGAACCGCGAGCGACTCGACCTCCGGGCCGACGTGCACGTCCGCTCGCAGCCGATCGCCGAAGCGCGCCTGCTGAACGGAGAGATAACGGCGAACGAAGTCCAACTCCTCTGACAATGGCACCGTGTCACGCCGCTCGTCGAGGACATAGCGCAACAACGACGAAATCCCGCCGAGAAGGAGGCTCGTGTCGTCGGCACGGCCGGAGCGCGCGAGGACGTCCACGCTGTTCAGCGCGTTGAAGAGAAAGTGCGGGTTCAAGCGCGCCCGCAGCGCCGACAGCCGGCTCTCGATCGCCTCGGCGTGCAACGCCGCCTCGCGCTGCGCGGCCGCCCGTCGCTGCCGTTCCACGTCGGACACGTAGCCGAGCGCGAGAATCGACAAATAGGCCGCCGCGTCGAGCGGCAGATACGCCCCGAATGCCGCGCGCGCCATCTCCGGCCACCCGGGCCGGATGGGAATGAGAAGCATCGCCGTAGCGACGGTGATGGCCGCCGCGTGCAGCGTACACAGCGCGAGGACGATCGCGACGTGCATGGTGACGGCGGGCACGGTGATGCCGAGTGTGACCTCGTCGTTCACCGTTCGCGCGCGTTCGCGCAGGATGACCGGCGCGAGCGCCGTCCATCCCACGAGCGTCATCATCTCCCACACCAGCATGACGAATCCCGCGACCGGATGTCCGATCGCGAGGAGCGCCGCGCGCACGGGCCACATGCCCGCGGCGGCGAGGGCGACCAGGACCGAGCCGAGAACGGATCGCAGCGAGAGCGGCCGCTCGTACCACGCCGCCTCCGTCCGCGGGTGCGCGTCGACCAGATGCGCCGAGGCGTCGTCGAGGAAACGTCCGACGAGTTTGCCTCCGCCGCCGCCGATGAGCGCCGGAATGACGGCGGCCAGCGTCCCCGGAACGAATGCGTGGAGGTGAAACGCATAGAGCAGCGGGAGCCCGACGGCCGAGGCGATTGCTGCGGGCACCACCGGCGCGCGCCCGGCGAGAGTCAGCGCGAAGTTCAACAGCATGAGCAGGAGCACGGGCCCCTGCACGTCGCGCGCGCTCGTGTCGGCCCAGGCGACGACCAGGCCGCCCGCGACCGCGATGGCGCACCAGAGCAACGTGTCGAGGAGCGATCGCCGCGCCGTCATGCTCGGAGCGTAGCGCGCGCGCACGCCGCCGACAGGGTGCGTGCGACGAACGCCCATGGCGGTGCAACGAACGGCCGTCCCGCGCGGCTACAAGAGCGCGCCGCGCTACAAGAGCGTGCCGCGCTACAAGAGCGTGCCGCGCAACACGACCATGGCGACGCTGAAATAGATCACGAGGCCCGTGACGTCGACGAGCGTGGCGACGAACGGCGCCGACGCGCTGGCGGGATCGAAACCGAGTCGCCGAAGAATGAACGGCAGCATCGACCCGGCCAGCGATCCGAAGCTGACGATGCCCACCAGCGCCAGCGCCACCGTGAGGGCGACGAGCGCGTGGTGCGGCCCGTAGTCGAAGATGCCCAGCAGCTGCCAGGCCGAGATGCGCGCGAAGCCGATGATGCCGAGAATGACGCCGAGCAGCAGACCCGTCGGCAGCTCGCGCACCGCGATGCGCCACCAGTCGCGCAGCCGGATTTCGCCGAGCGCCATCGCGCGAATGATGAGCGACGTCGCCTGCGAGCCGGAGTTGCCGCCCGAGCTCATGACGAGCGGAATGAACATCGCGAGAAGCGCCGCGCGCTCGATCTCGCTCTGGAATCCCTGCATCGCCGTCGCGGTGAGCATCTCCGACAGAAAGAGCGCGCACAACCACGGTGCGCGCTTCCGGATCATCTGGAAGAAACCGATGTCCATGTACGGCGCGTCGAGCGGGCGGGTACCGCCGAACTTCTGGGCGTCCTCCGTCTGCTCCCGCACGATCGCGTCGATGACGTCGTCCACCGTCACGATGCCGAGCACATGGTCGCCCTCGTCGATGACCGGCACGGCGAGCAGGTTGTACTTCGCGATCACTCGCGCGACTTCCTCACGGTCCGTCCGAGGCGTCACCGTGATCGTCGCGCGGCGCTCGCTCACATCGAGGATCCTTGCCGAGGGATCGGCCACAATCAACTGTCGCAGTGACGCGACGCCGACGAGACGCTCCTCGTGGTCCAGGATGTACGCCACATAGACCGTCTCCTTGGCCATCGCGACCTTTCTGACGTACTCGAGCGTTTGCGACACGCTCCAATCGGAGGGCACCGTCATGACTTCGGTGGTCATGATCCCGCCGGCGGAATCCGCCGGATACTCGAGCAGCAGCTTGAGCGTGTGACGCGTGTCAGGGTCGAGCTTCTCGAGCAGCGGCTGTCGCGCGGCCGGCGCGAGGCCGCGCACGAGATCCGCCTGCTGGTCGGCCGACATTCCTTCGACGAGCGCCGCCGCGGCACCCGAGTCCATCGTCTGCATGATCTGGTAGCGGCGATCGAACTCCGGCTCGTCGAACACCCGCACGGCGAGATCGAACGGCAGCACCGCCAGCAGCTTCGCCGCTCCGGCCGGCGGGAGCTGGCCGAGCGCGTCCGCGATGTCGGCCGGACGCATGCCCTTCAGCGCCTCGGCCAATTCAGTCGGGTCGCCGTGCAGGAGATAGAGCAGGTCGGCGTTAGGGACGGGCATAGCAGTGGCCGGAGCTTGGGGGGAGCCTGACGTCGGGAGGTGATTTAAAGAATGTCTATGCGGCGGCCGCGCCGGGCTTCGGCGACTGCAGCGCGAACGATCCGCCTTGCGGGTCGCGGGCCATCGCGATCCAATCGCCGTTCGGTACTTCCATCGGACCGTTCACGATCGCGCCGCCGAGTCGGCGCACCGCATCGGCGGCCGGAGTCACGTCGGTGACGCCGATGTACGAGAGCCACCGCGGCGCGGTGGCGTCGCCCGGGCGATTGAACATGCCGCCGTACGCCTGTCCATGCTGGCCGAACATGCAGTACGGGCCCATCGTCCCCATGTCGACCTCGCTCGTCTGTTCCCAACCGAACAGCGATTGATAGAACGCGAATGCGGCCTTGTAGTCGGTCGTCGCCAATTCGTGCCACGAGAACTCGCCGCGCCGGGGCGCGGCGCCCGGCGCGCCGCTCGGCCGATCGGGCTCGTAGATCCCCATCGTCGCGCCCTGCAGATCGGCGATGAGCGCCCAGCACCCGACGCCGGGCACTTCGGCGGGGCCGGCCAGCACCTTGCCGCCGAGTGTCGCCGTCTGCCGTGCCGAGGCGTCCACGTCGTAGACGTAGACGTACGGAGTCCAGTGCGGCTCGCCGCGGCGGTCGGCGGCGGCGGGATCGATCGCGACGATGCCCGCCATCGGCGCACCCGAAGCCTCGATCATCCGATACGAATCAGATAACTGTGATGATCGTACGGACCACGGCGCCACCTGCGTGTAGAACGATTCGGCGGCGGCGGGATCGCTCGTCGCCAGCTCGTGCCAGACGAACCAGCCTTGGGCGTTCGACATCGTCGTCTCGGGTGAGGGGGCGGCGCCGCGCTAAGCGTCGAACCAGGCGCGGGCCGCGGCAAACTTGGTGTGCAGCTCGCCGGCGTCGGCGCGCGACAGAACGCGCCTGAAGCTTGCCACCTCCTGTTCCGCAGCCGCAAGCGCGGCGTCGATCGCGGCCGCGTTCTCGGCGGCGATCGCCGACCACATCTCAGGCGAGCTGCCGGCGAGGCGCGTGATGTCGCGTCCACCCGGGCCGAGGGCGTCGCGGCCGACGCCCGCGCGACCGAGCGCGAGCGCCAGCGCCGCCGACAAGACGTGCGGCAGATGGCTCGTCCAGGCGAGCGTATCGTCGTGCGCGGCCGCGTCGATCGACACGGGATGCGCGTCGAGGCTGCGCCAGAACTGGTCGGCGCGGGCGACGAGCTCGGCCGACGCGCCGAACGGCGCGCACAGATATACACGAGCGCCGGCGAAGAGTCCGCGCCGCGACGCCGCCCAACCAGATCGATGATCGCCGGCCATCGGATGCGATCCGACGAACCGCTGCGCGAGCCCGAGCGACTCGGCCTCGGCGACGATTCGACCCTTCGTGCTGCCGACGTCGGTGATCATCGCGGTGCCGTGATTCGCGGCGGCGAGCGTGCGCAAGACGTCGATCGCGGTGTCCACCGGCGTCGCGATGACGACGACGTCGGAACGAAGCGCGGCCAGCGACGCGTCCAGCTTGCACGACACGACGCCGCTGTTCACCGCGTCGTCGAGCGCCGCGTCGTCCGCATCATAGGCCTCGATCTCCACGCCGCGCGCCGCGAGGTCTTTCGCGATCGAGCCACCGATCAGTCCGAGTCCGACGATCGCCGCGCGTTTGATCGAACCGCTCACGTGTGCTCCGGTTTCGACGACGCGCGCGCGCGGGCCTCGCTTTCCTCTTGCGCGCGCCGCGACATGCCGACGATCTGCCAGAACACCTCTCGCACCGGCTCGGTGGGCAGCCCCGCTTCGCGGGCGACGGTGGTCACGCGGCGGATCACCGCGGCCTCGCGCGTCGGATCGAGGATCGGCAGCTCGGCGATGCGCTTCAGTTCGGCGATGCGATGGCCCAGCCTCAGACGTCGCGCGAGCAGCTCGACCAGATCATTGTCGATCGACTCGATCTCCTGGCGGGCTTGCGACAATTTCTGGAGCGCCAGCGCCTTGGAGGGTTCGCTCATGCGACGGCCCGTCCTGGTATCGTGGTCTCGAGGCGCCGGCCCGCCGCCGACGCGAACGCGGCGAGCGATCGCATCATCTGGGCGAACGCCGGCGGCGCGAGCGACTGATCGCCGTCGGACAGCGCGTGTTCTGGATCCGGGTGCACCTCGACGATCAGTCCGTCGGCGCCGGCGGCGATCGCCGCGAAGGCGAGCGGTGCAACGAGCGCCGCGTCGCCGCCCGCGTGGCTCGGATCGACGATCACCGGCAGGTGCGACTCGCGCTTCAGCACCGGGATGGCGGCGATGTCGAGGGTGTTGCGTGTCGCCGTCTCGTACGTGCGAATGCCGCGCTCGCACAGCACGACGTCGTGGTTGCCGTTGGCCATGATGTACTCGGCGGCCATCAAGAGTTCTTTGATCGTCGCCGAGAGGCCGCGCTTGAGCAGCACCGGCCGCCGCACGCGTCCGAGCTCGGCGAGGAGCGCGAAGTTCTGCATGTTGCGCGCGCCGACCTGCAGCATGTCGGCGTGTTCGGCGACGAGATCCACCTGGCGCGTGTCCATCACTTCCGTCACCACGGGCAATCCGGTCTCGGCGCGCACTTCGGCGAGCAGCCGCAGCGCCTCGACACCGAGTCCCTGAAAGGCGTAGGGCGACGTGCGCGGCTTGTAGGCGCCGCCGCGGAGCATCGTCGCGCCGGCTCTCGACACCGTGTGCGCCGTGGCGACGAGCATCTCGCGGCTCTCGACCGAACACGGCCCGGCGATGACGGTGAGCGCGTTGCCGCCGAAGCTGGCGTGCGCCTCGCGGCCGCCGACGTGCACGACGGTGCGCTCGACCGCGAATTCGCGCGACGCGAGCTTGTACGGCTTGAGCACCGGCGTGACCGATTCGACGCCGGGGAGCGAACGCAGCGGCAGCTCGGCCAGGAGCGACTCGTCGCCGATGCATCCGATGATCGTGCGCTGCTCGCCGCGGGAGAGATGCGTGCGCATCCCGGCGGCTTCGATGCGCTCGCGGATATGGTCGATCTCGGCGTCGGTGACGTTGGCTTTCGTGACGATGATCATTGGCGTTTCACGTGGAGCGGTTGAGGTCCGGAAAAACAAAAAAGCGACCCGTGTGGTTCACGGGTCGCTGGGGTAGGTGCGCGGCGTTGTTGATCGGCTAGCGCGTACGGCTCCGCCCACGGCCCGTTCGGGTCGCGTAATAATAGGAGTAAACGTAGGCCGCAGCGCGGATCATGCGCATACGGTACGGACGGGAGCGCGGAGTGTCAAGCCGGGTCAGCGCAGGCGCTCCTCGGCCAACTCGTGTTTCGCCGCGAAATCGTAGAGTGTCGCGCGACGCAGGTGGTAATAGGCATTCCAGTAGTTTCGCAGGGCTTCGACGTGCGCGATGAGCGAATTGTCTTTGTCGCTCTGGGCGTTGTACAAGTCGGTGTTGCTGATCTTGCCCGTCGTGTAGCGGTTTCGGGCGACCTCGAACTGTTTGACCGACACCGTGTCGGCCTTGGCCGCCAGGGTCACGTTGCGTTGAGCCTGCTCCAACTGGAGCACGGAGAACCGCGCGTCCTCGGCGATCTGATCGCGGCGCGTCTTGTTGTTGGTCACGGCCCGCCGGTCATCCGCCTTGGCGGCCTCGACGTCGGAGTGGCCGGCGCCCCACTGGACCATCGGCAGCGTGACGCCGAGCGTGAGCGATTGCCGCCCCATCGGACTCTGGTACGCGGCACCGAAGCCGCCCGCGGTCTGGTTGAACCCGACCGTCGCCGCCACCTGCGCGTTGAATCCGTTGTTGAGCTTCGCCTGTGTGATCTCGTGGTGCACGTTCACTTCGTCCAGACTCGACTGCTCAATGAGGCTGGCGTTCTTCAGTGCTTCCTTCACGGCGACGTCCGGATCGGAATCAACGGTCGGAATCGAATCGGGCGGAACGATGGCGAGCGATTGGTCGGCCGGGTAGTTGAGCATGCGGCGCAGCGCGGCCTCGGCCCGATCGCGCGCGAGCTTGGCGTCGTCGACCGACGCGCGAGCCCGCAACAACGCGAGCTCGCTCTTGAGCAAGTCGTTCTCGCCGATCTTGCCGACTTCGTAACGGCCCTTGTTGAGCGTGTAGAGCGTGTCGTTCACCGCGACGTTGGCCGTGGCGTTGGCGAGCGTCATCTGTTGCTCGTAGAGATTGAAGAACGCGTCGGCTGTGCCGCCGGCGACGTCTTCGCGCGCTTCGAGATACGATCGTTCGGCCACGCTCGCGCTGAGCGACTGGATTCGCTCCTGCCAGACGACTTCGCGCGGCTGGAACAGGTTCTGTTGCAGCGTGAGGACCACGGGCGACGTCTGCCAATACTTGTTGTACGTGGTGCCGAATTCATCGATGCGGCTGACGGCCGAGCCGACCGTGATCGTGCCGCCGGTGAGCGGGATCGCCTGGCTGAATCCCAACTGCATCGTCGACTGATTCTGCGACTGCCCGACGAACGCCGTCGAGCCGTCGGGCGCGGTGATCGGGTTGATGCCGTGATTCAGGTTCGCCGCGTTGCCGCTCAGAAAGAGCTGCGGCCGGAGCCGCGCGTTGAACGCGTCGTTGTGATAGCGGGCCGCGTCTCGCGTCGCGCGCGCGCCTTCTGCCAGATCGCCGCGCGTCTGCGCCATCGCGATGGCGTCGGCGAGCGTGAGCGACTTGCCGGAGGCGCGCGCGGAGTCCTGAGCAACCGCGGCCGGCGCGAGGGCCGCGAGCAAGAACAACGTCGAGAGTCGCATGAGTGGGGGCAACTGGGGGCGGGGGCGGGGGCGGGCTCGTATCACTCGTAGCGGAGGCACACGATCGGATCCTGTTTCGCGGCGCGCGACGCGGGCACGATGCCGAACAGCACGCCCACCGCCGCCGATACGCCGAACGCGACGACGACGGACATCGGCGAAACGATCGTGTGGATCTTGGCGATGCGTTCGATGGCGGTCGCGAGCCCGACGCCGAGCAGAATGCCGGCGAGGCCGCCGGCGAGGCTGATCATCACCGCCTCGCTCAGGAATTGCGCGCCGATCTCGTTGCGCGTCGCGCCGACGGCGCGCCGCACGCCGATCTCCTTGATGCGCTCGAGGATCGACGCGAGCATGATGTTCATGATGCCGATCCCACCCACGATGAGCGAGATCGACGCGATCGCGCCGAGCACGATGTTGAAGATCGTCTTCGTGTGCTGCTCCTGTTGCAGCAACAGCTCGGGCACCGTGATCTCGAAATCGGTGACGTCGTTGTGCCGGCGCTGGAGCATGCGGCGCGAGAGATCGGCGACGGCGGTGACGGCGTCCGACTTGTCGACCTGCACGATCACCTTGTCGAGCTGGTTGTAGTTCCGCTTCTCGGCGCGTTGGTCGTCGGTCTCGCTCGAGTCCGCGTTCGAGCCGCCGCTGTTGGCGTCCTGGGCCGCAAGCTCCATTTCCTGTTGCGTCACCTCGGCCCGATTCCGATAGCGCAGCAACATGGTCGGCAGCGGGACGTAGACGTCCATGTTGGCGTCGCGAATGCCGAGCTTCGACGCGATGTCGGCCGAGAACTTCCGGTCCTCGAGCACGCCGACCACGGTGAGCCATCCGTTGCCGACCTTGATCGGCTTGCCGATCGGATTTTCCGTCGTGAAGAAGCGCGCCTTCACGCCCTGCCCGATGATCGTCACCGGCGCCGAGCTCGAATACTGCATCTGCCCGAACGGGGCGCCCTGATCGATCCGGAGATTCATGATGCGGAAGTAGGTCGAGTCGACGCCGACGATCTTGCCCGAGCGATGTTGGCCCTCGCGCGTGATGACGCTGTTGACGACGACCTCGCTGCTGGTCCCCATCACGTCCGGCACGACACGCCGAATGGCCTCCGCGTCGAGGTACGACAGGCCCGGCGTGAAGCGCTTGCTGTCTTTCTTCGCCGTCGGGTCGTTGTCGACCTTGCCTTCCTTCTGCTCGACGATTGGCGTGATGACGATGTTGTTCGCGCCGAGGAGCTTCATCTCCTCGAGGATCGCCTGCTCGGCGCCGCTGCCGATGGCGAGCATCGCGATCACCGACGCGACGCCGAAGAGGATGCCGAGCGACGTGAGACCCGCCCGCAGCTTGTTGTGGGCGAGCGCTTCAGCAGCGGTCCCGGCGCTGAAGCCGAGTTGCGCGATGAACGCCTGCAGTCGCGACGCCGGAGGTGTTGGCGTCGCGGCCGATTCCGCGGCGAAGGTCGCCACGCGTCAGCCCTTTAGCTTCGTCGCGGGGGCGGCGCTCGTTGGCGCGGGCTTCACGGCGCCTTTCGCGCTGTCGGACTTCGCGGGAAGCGTCACCGATTTGGCGGTGTCGCCACCGCTGCCCGGCGGCGCGGTCGGCTGCAGGCCGGGAATGATCTCCGTCTTGACGGTGGCCTTGTCCGCCGGCGGCGTCAGGAAGACGCGATCCTCTTCGGTCAGCCCCTTCTTCACGACGATTTCGTTGTCGTTCGTCTCGCCGGTCTCGATCATCTGCTTCACGACGCCGCGGCCGCTCTTCTTGAACGCGTACGAGTAGCCGCCTTCGGACGCGACCGCCTCGAGCGGGATCGAGAGGACTTTCGGCACTGACGCGACCTCGATGGCGTTCGCCGTCGTCATGCCGGGTCGCAGCGTCGTGTCCGCCTTTTCGACCTCGATCTTCACCTCGAACACCTTCGAGTCCTGGTTCGGCCGCTGCTCGCCGACGTTCGCGATCGCCGTCACCTTCCCGGTGAGCTTTTTCGTCGGGTCGGCGTCGAGCGAGATCGACACGGGCTGCCCGACGAGCAGCTTCCGCACGTCGACCTCGTTCACGTACGTCTGCGACTCCATCTGCGTGAGGTCGGGCAGCGTCGCCACGGTCGGATCCCACGTGTTCCACTGCGACCCGACGCCCTTTTTCTTTCCGTTCCATTCGCGAACGTAGATGACCATGCCGGGCGACGGCGCGTTGATCGTGAAACCGTTCAGCGCGTCTTGCACCATCTTGAGGTTCGCCTGCTGGCGACCCAACTCGGCGGCCGCGACCGACATCTTCGCTTCGGCCTGCTTCGTCTTGGTATCGAGATTCTTCTTCGACTGATCGAGGGCGCGCTGCGCCTTCTCGTAGTCGATCTCCGCCTGCCGCTTGATCGACGGCGCTTCGAACTGCGCCTGCTCCTTGGCGATTCGTTTTTCTTCGAGGCCGTACTCGGCCGTCTTCACGTCCTCGCGCGCCTGTGAAAGGTTGAGCGCGGAGTCCAGCGACACGTCGGTGAATTGCGCTTGGGCCTTCTGCAGATCGAGCGTCACGCTCTGTTGGCGCGTCGCGGCGGGCGCGCGATCCAGCTCGGCGATCTTGTCGCCTTCCTTGACGACCGTGCCTTCCGGGACGATCCAGGTGATCTTCGACTGATAGATCTGCGCTGGCTGCGAGTTCGGCCCCTGAATCTGCACGAACTTGCGAGCGCGGAGCTCGCCCGTGGTGGTCACGATGACCTTGAAGGTGCCCTTCTTGACCGGCGTGGTGAGCACGGCATCGGCCCCCGACGCGGTCGTGGGCCATTTGTACCAAGCCACCGGCCCGCCAACGACGAGAACGGCGATCAGAATCGGGAGCCAGCGCGCACGCAGTTGACGCATCTCGAGGGTCCTCGAGTCGGGTGGTCGGGCAACTGCCGATAGAACGCGACGCAAAACGGCGCCAAGCGGGTCGCGCCCGGATACTAGCGGCGGCGGGCCAACCCGGGCATGAACGGTTCATTAGCGTTCGATGAACGCCAGGATACCCTCACGCCGGGGCCCGGTTCCGTCGACGCCAGGCATTCGACACTACGAGCCGGAGAAGCGTTTGCTTCAATCCGGCTGGGGCCGGTTGGCGGCGCCCCGGCCGAGAGCTGGGCCGGGGCATCGGTGGGCCGGGGACCGTCCCTCTAGAAAAGCCCGACGATCTCCCCGCTGGGGAGGCGAGCCATTCGCTCGGCGGCCGGCTCTTTCGGCAGGCCGGGCATTGTCATGATGTCGCCGCACTGAGCTACCACGAAGCCGGCTCCAGCGGACGGGCGCACCTCGTTCACCGTGATCCTGAACCCCCGGGGGCGACCCAGCTTCGTCGCGTCATCGGTGAGCGAGTACTGCGTCTTGGCCATACACACCGGCGTGTTGCCCATGCCGATCGACTCCAAGTACGTGATCGCGCGATCCGCTTCGGGCGAGTAGTCGGCCCCGTCGCCTCCGTAGATCCGCCGAACGATCGTGTCGATCTTCTCCTTGATCGGCCGGTCCGTGGCGTAGAGCGGGCGATACTCCGCGCCCTTTTTGTCGAGCAACGTCATCAGCTCGGTACCCAGCGCTTCGCCGCCTGCACCGCCCTTCTCCCACACTTCCGTCAGCGCCAGCGGCACGCCGAGCGATTTCGCGAAGTCGGCCACGAGCGCCAACTCCGCGTCACTGTCGGCTGAACGGCGGTTGAGCGCGACGACGCCCGGCACGCCGAAGTGCCGAACGTTCTCGACGTGCTTTTCGAGATTTGGCAAGCCGCGCTCGAGCGCACGCAGATCCTCGACACCCAGATTCTTCTTGTCGGCGCCGCCGTGCATCTTGAGCGACCGCACCGTCGCGACGATGACCGCCGCTTCGGGATTCAGGCCGCCCATGCGACACTTGATGTCGAAGAACTTCTCGGCGCCGAGGTCCGACCCGAATCCCGCCTCGGTGACGACGAGATCGGCGAGCGCGAGCGCCGAGCGCGTGGCGAGAATGCTGTTGCAGCCGTGGGCGATGTTGCCGAACGGACCCGCGTGCACGAAGGCAGGACCGCCCTCGAGCGTTTGCACCAGGTTCGGTCGGATCGCGTCCTTGAGCAGCAGCGCCATTGCGCCGGCCGCGCGCAGCTCGCCGGCGGTGACCGGACGCTTCGACGCGCCGTAGGTCGCGCCGAGAATGATGCGAGCGAGCCGCTCTTCGAGATCCTGCACGCTCGTCGCCAGCGCGACGATGGCCATGATCTCGCTCGCCGGCACGATGATGAAATGCTCTTCACGCGGCACACCGTCGCCGACGCCGCCGAGGCCGACGATGACGTTGCGCAGCGCGCGGTCGTTCATGTCGATCGTGCGCGGCCAGGTAATGCGGCGCGGATCGATGCCGAGCGCGTTCCCCTGCTGCAGATGGTTGTCGAGCATCGCCGCGAGCAACGCGTGGGCGCTCGAGATCGCGTGGAAGTCGCCGGTGAAGTGCAGGTTGATGTCGTCCATCGGCACGACCTGCGCGAAGCCGCCGCCGGCGGCGCCGCCCTTCACGCCGAACACGGGTCCGAGGCTCGGCTCGCGAATGCAGAGCGCGACCTTTTGCCCCATGCGTCGCAGCGCCTGCGCCAGTCCCACCGACACGGTGCTCTTCCCTTCGCCGGCGGGCGTGGGGTTCGTCGCCGTGACGACGACCAGTCGGCCGCGAATCGGCCGCTGGGCGATGTCGAGCGGAATTTTCGCGATGTATTTGCCGTGGAGATCCAGCTCGTTGCGCTCGAGTCCGAGCTCCGCGGCGACGTCCTCGATGGGACGCATCTTGACGCGTTGGGCGATTTCGATATCCGACGGGACGACAGTCGTGCTCACGGCGTTAGACCTCGAGTGACAGCGGGTGGATGCGTTCAGGATGAGTGTAGACGTTCGCCGACTCGCCGCGCAGCAGACCGACCAGCGTCACGCCCGCGGCGTCGGCAAATCGAATCGCCAAACCGGTCGGCCGCGAGATGGCGGCGACGAGCTCCACGCCGCTCGCGGCCGCCTTCTGCACCATTTCGTAGCTCGCGCGGCTGGTGACGACGATGAATCCGCTGGCGGCCGAAATCCCTCCGCGGCCGAGCGCGCCGAGCACTTTGTCGAGCGCGTTGTGGCGCCCGACGTCCTCGCGCGCGACCTGGAGCTCGCCGGCCGCCGTGGACCAGCCGGCGCCATGCACCGTGCTCGTGGCGTTGTTCACGGACTGCAGCCGTGATAGGTCCGCGCTCGCTGCCCAGAGCGCGGACCTGTCGACGCGCAGCGAGCGCCCGACTTCCGGCGGCATGCGCAGCGCGTCGCCGATCGTTCCGACGCCGCACAATCCGCAGCCCGTTCGCGACACGAGGCCGCGCACGCGCCCGCCGAGGCGGTCGGCGTCGTCCGAAGAGATCCGGATCTGTAACTCGATGCCGTGGTTCACGCGCACCGCGTCGACGTGTTCGATGCGCGACGCGTCGGCGACGATGCCCTCGGTGATGCTGAATCCGACGGCGAGATCGTCGAGGTCGCTCGGCGTTCCCATCACGACCACGTACGACCGGCCGTTGTACACGAACGCGATCGGCACTTCCTCGGCGACTTCGGCCGATGATTCCGACGACGAGTCGCCCGTCAGGCGGACGAAGGACCGTGCCGCCGACGCGCGCGCGTAGCCGAGCCCGGTGAGCGGATGGTCAGTGACGGCCATTGCCTTCTCGCGCGGCGCCGTCGCGCGGCTGCACGAAGCGCCACCCGAACCGACCCTTGATGCAGAGATTGCCCTGCGTGATCGAATTCTCGAGCGGCGACGTCGCCTTGATGATCTCGCCGTCGTCGACGTGCAGGCGCAGCGTGCACCCGACGCCACAGTACGGACAGATGGTGTCCGTCGTCGTCATTCGTGACTCGTTCCACGTGCCGACGGCGCGGCGATCGTATTCGCTCTTCGCCATCAACGCACCCGTCGGGCAGACCGCGATGCAGTTGCCGCAGTACACGCACGCCGACTCGGGCAGCGGAACCGCGAACTCCGTCGAGATGTGGGCGTCGAATCCTCGCCCGGCGACGGCGATCGCGAACGTGTTCTGATGGTCCGGCCCGCACGCTTCCACGCACTTGTAACAGAGAATGCACTTCGCGTAGTCGCGCACGTAGAGATCGTTGTCGACCTTCGTCGGCTCGGCCACCGTCGCGGCGAACGCAGGATCGGGCGGCGTGTGGTGTCCCGGGATCGATGCGTCGCGCGTTCCGGCGGGCGCCGGTGGCGCCTTCGGTCCGAAGCGCTCGGGCTTCGCGTCGTAGTCGTCGATCCAGCGCTCCACGTCGGAAGTCGTCGAGAGATCCACCGACGACGCGAGGAGCTCGAGCACGAGCTTGCGGCTGTGCTTCACGCGCGGCGAGTCGGTATGAACGACCATGCCTTCTTCGGCGGCGCGCGAGCACGAGGGCGCCAGCACGCGCGCGCCCTCGACCTCGACGACACACACGCGGCACGCGTTCACCGGATGCAGCGTCTCGAGGAAACAGAGCGTGGGCACTTCGATGCCGGCCTGGCGGCACGCCGCGAGGAGCGTCGCGCCTTCAGGGACCGTCACTTTCTGCCCGTCGACGGTCACCGTGACCGTGCGCATGGACGTGCGACGGCTCTTGTCCGTGGCGATCGTCGGACGCTGGAGCTGAACGAGCGGCGGAGCGACCTCGACCGGATTCACGTCCCGGACCCAGCGCCGTTCAGCACGCCGACACGGTGGATCGCCGACTCGATCGCGGAGTACGCGGTCTGTCCGAGCCCGCAGATCGAAGCGTCCTTCATCGCCAAGCCGACCTCGTCGAGGAGTGAGACCTCCTCTCGTACGCTCCCGAGCGTCCGTCCGCTGGCGATGCGATAGAGCGCCTCCTCCTGCCGCACGGTTCCCACGCGGCACGGCACGCATTGGCCGCACGACTCGTCGCGAAAGAACGACGCGACGCGGAGGAGAATCTGCTTCATGTCCACGGTGTCATCGAACGCCACGATCACGCCGGAGCCGAGCGTCGCCTTGGCGACGCGCACGCCCTCGAACGTGAGCGGGATGTCCAACTCGTCGGGCCGGACGAACACGCCCGCGGCGCCGCCGAGCAGCACGGCTTGCAGGGACCGCCCGTTCGCCACGCCGCCCGCGAGGTCGAGCAAATCGCGCAGCGTCGCGCCGAAGTCCACCTCGTAGACGCCCGGATCTTCGACGTTGCCGCTCATGCAGAAGAGCTTCGTGCCGGCCGACTGCTCGGTGCCAATGCGGGCGAACGCCGCGCCGCCGTGCAGCACGATCGACGGCACGTTGGCGAGCGTCTCGACGTTGTTGACGACCGTCGGCAAGCCAAACAGTCCGGCCTGCGCGGGGAACGGCGGCTTGTTGCGCGGTTCGCCGCGATAGCCTTCGATCGAATTGAAGATCGCCGTCTCTTCACCGCAGATGTACGCGCCCGCGCCTCGGCGGACCTCGATGTCGAAGCGCACGCTGCGGCCGAGGATGTTGTTACCGAGAAAACCATGCGCGTGCGCCTCGGCGACCGCGCGCGCGAAGCGCTCCGCGCCGACGGGATACTCGCCGCGAATGTAGAGGAACCCGCGCTCGCAGCCGGTGGCGAATCCGGCGATCGCCATCGCTTCGACGATCGCGAACGGGTCGCCGTCGAGCAGCACACGATCCTTGAACGTGCCCGGCTCGGACTCGTCGGCGTTGCAGATGAGGTAGTGCGGATGCGCCGACTGTTTCGCCACCGCCTCCCATTTGCGTCCCGTGGGAAACGCCGCGCCGCCGCGACCCATCAGCTTCGAGTCGACCATCTCGCGGATCACGGCGTCGGGGCCCATCTCGAGCGCGCGACGCAGCGCCTCGAACCCGCCGGACGTCGTGTACGCGGCGATGTCGGTCGGGTCGATCGTGCCGACGCGACGCAGCAACCGCTGTGCGCTGCGTGGCGACGTCGTGTTGGAGTCCTGCGGCAGACGCAACGTCTGCGTCTCCGTCATCGGCTCGGACCAATCGGATTCCGCGCGCATGGCGCGCGACCGGCGCGGCTTGGGCGCGCGTGACGGGTCGCCGCCTCGCAGAATCGCGCGCGCTTCGTCCGCCGTGAGTTCGCGGATGACTTCCTCGCGCGGCAGCGGTCCAGCCTCCTGCAGCAATGCGGCCGTCGCGTAGTCACACTGGCCGAGACACGGCGATCGCAGCCAAACGGTGTGCGCGTCGTCGACGTGCACGTGATCGCCGTCGGGGCCGTGCGCGTGTGCCGGTCCGACCGTCGCTTCGATCTCGCCGATCAGCTCCGCGGCGCCCTTGCAGCGACACGCGATGTCGTCGCACACGTGGAGCACGCGCCGCGGCCGCGGAGTCGTCGAGAGTAGCGCGTAGAACGTCGCGACGCTCCACGCCTCGGCCGGCGGGACATTCAGACGAACGCAGACGTATTCGAGTCCCGTCTCGCTGATCCAACCGACGCGCGATTGTAACGCCTCGAGCGCGGGCAGGAGCAGATGCCGGCGCTCGCGCTCCTCGCGCCCGCCGTGCGCGACGTGCGCGTCGTAGAGGTTGCCGCGCTCACCGCCGTCCCATGCCGACGCCGGTGGCCCGAGCAACGCGTCGACCGCGGCACGCTCGTCGTCGGTCGGGACGGAGTGCCGCAGCCGCAAATCCATCAGTCGTCCCCGGCGGCCGCCAGAGGCTCGGCGCGATGCGAGGAACGCAACGACTTCTTGCGCACCGGCTCGACGCGCACGGCGCACGCCTTGAACTCGGCGGTGCCGGACTTCGGATCGGTGGAGTTGATCGTGAGCAGGTTCGTCATGACGTCGTCGGGGAAGTGCAACGTCATGAAAACTACGCCGGCGCGCAGACCTCGATCGATGAAGACCGGGACCTCGAGCGTGCCGCGGCGCGACGTCACACGCACCGTGTCGCCCGCTTCGACACCGAGACTCTCGGCGTCTTCGGGCGACAGGTCGAGCGATTCACCGCGGTGCAACGGCGACGAATAGCCGCCCGTCTGCACGCCGGTGTTGTACGACTCGAGACGGCGGCCCGTGGACAGGATGAACGGATACTCGTCGTCGGGCTGCTCGACCGGGCCGTCGTGATGTACGACCGAGAACGGCGCGAGCCGCCCCCGCTTTGCTGGATCGTCGTCCCAGAGGCGCGAGTGCAAGAACTTGGTGCCGGGGTGATTCTCGTCGGGGCACGGCCACTGAAGTCCGCCGAGCTCCTCGAGTCGCTTGTACGTCATGCCGGCGAGCTGCGGCGAGAGGGCGCGGACTTCGTTCCACACGTCTTCCGCCGTCGGCGATCCCCACTCGTAGCCGAGCCGTTTGGCCAGCTGCGACATGATCCAGATCTCGTCGCGCGCGTTGCCCGGCGGTTCGACCGCTTTGCGGCAACGCTGAACACGGCGCTCGCTGTTGGTGACTGTTCCCTCGCCCTCGGCCCACGTCGCGCTCGCCGGGAACACCACGTCGGCGAGCTGCGCGGTTCTCGTGAGGAAGATCTCCTGCACGACGAGATGGTCGAGATTCTCGAGCAGGTGCGTCACGTGCGAGGCGTCGGCGTCGGACTGCGCTGGATTCTCGCCGATGACGTAGAGCGCGGAGAGCTCCTTCGTCTCCATCGCGTGGATCATCTCGGTGAGGTTCCAGCCGTCCTTGGGGATGATGTCGCGGCCCCACGCGCGCTCGAACTTCGTGCGATGCGCCTCGGTGGTGACGTCCTGGAAGCCCGGGAGCTTGTTCGGCAGCGCACCCATGTCTCCGCCGCCCTGAACGTTGTTCTGTCCACGGAGCGGGTTGCAGCCGCAGCCGTAGCGTCCGACGTGGCCGGTGAGCAGCGAGAGGTTGATCAACGAGAGGACGTTGTCGACGGCGTTGTGATGCTCGGTGATGCCGAGCGTCCAGCAGACCATCGCGCGGTCGGCCGTGGCGTAGGCGCGCGCGGCGTCCTGGATGACGTCGGCCGGAATGCCGGTGACGCGCTCGCCGAACGAGAGCGTGTACGGTTCGACCGCCTCCTTGTACGCCTGGTAGTTCGTCGTGCCGCGTTTGATGAACTCGCTGTGCGCGAGGCCGGCGTGGATGATCTCGCGCGCCATCGTGTTGGCGAGCGCCACGTCGCTGCCGACGTTGAGGCCGAGCCACGTGTCGGCCCATTGGGCTGAGGTCGTCCGCCGTGGATCGACGACGCACAGACGGGCGCCGTTCTGGATTCCTTTCAATAAATGGTGGAACCAGATCGGGTGTGCTTCACGGGCGTTCGATCCCCAGAGGAAGGCGAAATCACAATGTTCCGCTTCCTCGTACGAGCTAGTCGAGCCGCCCGCCCCCAGGATGGTCGTCAGACCGACGACCGAGGGAGCGTGTCAGGTCCGATTACAGCTGTCGACGTTGTTGTTCCCGAACACCTGCCGCGCGAATTTCGACGCGAGGAAGTTCACCTCGTTGGTCGACTTCGAGCAGCTGAAGATGCCGGTTGCCATACGCCCGTTCTTCGACAGGTTCCGCCGGAATCCCTCGGCGGCTCGTTCGAGGGCTTCGTCCCACGACACGATGCGCAAATCGTCGCCGTCACGGACGAGAGGCTGGGTCAATCGGGCGTAGTCGCCGGCACGTGTCCGAGCTTCGAAACGCGAGGTCTTCGTCAAGCCCATCTCCTTGGTGGAGCAACCGTTAGTGGAGATTGCCCCGGAGCGCATGGGACTGCAAGTGGCGTCTCGACCGAGGGGTCGGAACGGGGCATACTTCAAGGATAATGTGTTCGCGGTACGACCTTGATTCGCGCGGAGTTACGTGTGTCCCGACCAGTCCTTTTCGTTCTCGCTGCATTGACTGCAACTATTTCTTGCGGTCACGGGTCATCGTCGCCAACGACGACCCCCACCCCGAACCCGACCGCCGGCGCCAATCGCCCGCCGGGCGTCGTGTGGCCCGACGAGGGCTTCGCGACGTGGGCCCCTCGGCCGACGACTCCCGACATCACGGCGAACGACCTGCGCACGCGTCTGTATCAGATCTCAGACGATTCCATGCAAGGCCGTCGCATCGGCGAGCTCGGAAACTTCAAGACGACGGCGTACATCGCGTCCGAGTTCAAACGGCTCGGCCTCAAGCCGGCAGGCGAGAACGGCGGCTACTTCCAGGATCTTCCGTACGGCGCGATGAGGGTGGACAGCACCGTCGCGCGGTTGATCGCGGCCGGCGGGCCTGCTGTCGCGGGAACAGAGTGGATTCCCGCGCCCGCGGCTGCGGCGAGCCGAATCGTCGGTGACGCGAACGTGACCGACGCCGGCTCGGTGTTCGCGGGACGGTGGGGTGACACGACGACCGCGCTCGACGCGAATGCGATTCGCGGAAAGGTGGCCGTGTTCACCTACACGCCGCCCGGCGGACGTGGCGGCGCCGGCGGAGGCCGCGGCGGATTCGGTACCGTGCGAGATCCTCGCGCGGCAAGCGCCGGCGCCGCGCTCATCCTCGTGACCGGACCCGACTCGGCGCGCGGAATCGGCGCGTCCGCATTTGCGAGTCGCCCCGGGATGCGGCCCGTCGCTTCGGTCACAGGCGCCCCGGCGGCGGCGATCAGCGGTTCACTCGCCACGAAGATCTTCGGTCAGCCGGTGGCGCAGCTCAGCGTGGGCGCCACGGGCGCGCCGATCAGCGCGAACTGGACCGACACATTCACGCCGTCCAAGTACACGGCGCGAAACGTTATTGCGATCCTCCCCGGCTCGGATCCAGCACGCGCGGGAGAATACGTCCTCCTGAGCGCGCACAACGATCACGTCGGCATGCTGCCCCGCCCCGTCGACCATGATTCGGTCCGCGCGTTCAATCGCGTCATGCGGCCGCAGGGCGCGAACGACCGTCCCGGGCCGCCGACCGCCGCGCAGCAGAAGCAGATCGACTCGCTGATCGCCTACGCGCGCTCGATCCGGCCGCCGCGCCCCGACTCGGTGAACAACGGAGCCGACGATGACGGATCAGGCACCGTCGTCTTGCTGGAGGTCGCCGAGAAGTTCGCGACGGAACATCCCGCGCGGTCGATCATCTTCGTCTCGCACACCGGCGAGGAAGCCGGCCTGCTCGGCTCGCGCTGGTTCGTCGAGCACCCGACGATTCCGCTCGATTCGATCGACGCCGCGCTCAACATGGACATGGTCGGCAAGGGTCGCGCGAGCGACGTGAAGTTTGGCGGTCCGTCGTCGGTCCAGACGCTCGGTTCGCGCCGGCTGTCGAAACAATTCGGCGACGTCATCGACTCGGTGAACGCCACGCTGCCGGACACGATGACGATCGACCACAGTTGGGACGTGCCCAGCAATCCGATGAATCGCTTCTGCCGCAGCGATCAGGTGAACTACGTGCACTCCAACGTGCCGGTGACGTATTTCTCGACCGGCTACTCGATCGACTATCACGAACCGACCGACGAAGCGCGCTACATCGACTTCGACCACATGACGCGGCTCGCGCGATTCATGCACGCCGTGATGGCGGGGATCGCCGATCGGAAGGATCGGCTGGCGATCTCGGGGCCGGATCCGTCGTATCCGACTTGCCGGTGAGGGAGCGAACGGCAGTTCCTAGCCGAGAGTGATCGGTAGAAGTTGCGAGTTATCTCACGATTGCGACTGGTCACTCCCGGCTCAACTGTCGTTCCATCAAAGAATCGGAATCCCCAACCCGTACGTCGCGTTCAACGCCTGCGCCGCGGCTCGGGCGAGTATCGCTTGACCCGCGACGCTCGGGTGCAAGCCGTCGAGCGAGAAGTACGGGCCGAACGGCGCCGCGGACGTCAGCAGCTTCACCACGCTGAACGGTGCCTTGGCGTTCTTCGTGTCGTAGAGCGCACCGAGCGGGAAATATGCGAACCCGCGCGCGGTCGCCTGCATCTGGATGTGCGCGTTCATCATCTTCACCTGCCCGTCGATGAAGCCGGCGTCCGCGGGCGTCAGGATGAAATCCTGTTGTCCAGGGGCGTCGGTGCAGCTCAGTGTGGCTGGTCCGAGCCCGTGCTGCGCTTGCGCCAAGCCGGTGGCGACCGTCAACGGCACCTTCAACGACACGAAGATCAAGTTCTGGTTGCTTTGGCAGTCGGGCGAGACCTGGACATTGAACAAGGCGAACTCGAGACGGTCTTGCCACAGATCATCGCCGAGGCGAAACGCTTGAACGTCGGCCAGGTGGTCGATGAGTCCGACGAGGACGCCCCGGCTCGTTGTTGGCACCGCGTTGATCACCTGGTCGTAGACGTGCTCCCACGCGGCCTCGGGAAAGACCAGGGCCGTGGTGCCGCTCGTGGCGCCAAGCACCTCGTTGGACCCGAGTTCCACCGAAACAAGCGTCGGGTTGCGCGCGATCATCGTCGAGACCTGCGTCATGCCCGGCTGCAGCACGCGGCTGTAGATCTTCGCGTTCGCATTGCCGGGGGAACTCGGCGTCGTGCCGAGAGCGTCGGTCGTGAGGGCGCCGTTGAGCGAGACGTTGTCGAACGGAGGCGCCAGGCCGAACAACAGCGGCGAGCAGTTCAGGGAGGACGCGTCGAGCACCGCCGCCGGTTCACCGCTGAGGCGAACGTCGAGCAAGAGCGGGGCAATGATCGGCGCCGGGCAACCCGTGCCGGCGATCAACGGCTGCTTGAGCAATGATACGGCCATGCCGGAGAGTTGGGCCGGCCACGACGCTACCTGGGTCGCGGCGATCAGACCGTCGCTCTGAACCCCCGCGCTGATGCTCGTGCCGATCGCGACGTAGCGCTGAAACGCCGCATGCGCGGTGAAGATGTTCTCTTGCGGAGCCGAAGGCGCGGCCTGCGATGTCGACGGCGCGACGATTTGATCGGACGTGCACGCCGACGTGCCGACGGCCAGCATCGAGGCGAGTGCGAGCGCTGAACGACCCAACGTGGTGCCTGGCATGATCGTCTGCTCCCGAGCGGAGGAGGAGGATCAATGTCCCACGGTCTCGGCGTGTCGTCCAGAGGACGCGTCTGGTAGTCGTGGACGAGCCGCCGCGACTCCTACCTCGCGGCCGCCGGCTCCGGCGTGGAAGCGGGCTCCGCTTCGTCGAGCGTGTCGTCGTGGCTCATGCGGTCGCGCAATCGAACCGAGCGTCCGACCAAATATGGCACGGCGGTGACGACGACGTTCGGCCGAAACAGAAACGCCGTGCGTATGAACAACGATGTCTTGTTGTGCAGCAGATGGCCGAGCCAACTGCGCGGCACGATCTCGGGAACGACGAGCGTCACCAGATCGCCTTCGCCTCGCTCGAGCAGTCCGTTCACGTAATCCACGAGCGGCCGCAACACGGAACGGTACGGCGACGGCAACACGACCAGCTCGACGCCAATGTCCCATGCGTCCCAACTGCGCCGCAGCTCGGCCGACGTGTCTGGATCGACCTCGACGTAGATGGCGCGCACGTCTTCCGAGATGGTCGTCGCGTAGACGAGCGCGCCGGCGGCGGGCTTCGTGATGCCGTTCACCGGCACGAGCACCGTGTGGTGCAGGAACATCAACGGCGCCTGGCCGTTGTAGGCGACGTCGCGCGCGAAGTGCTCGTAGTGGCGATGGATGCGAACGAGGACGTAGATGATCACCGGAATGATCAGCACGACGATCCACGCGCCCTCGGTGAACTTGGTCGCGACCTGAATGAGCGACACGATCGCCGTCGCGACCGCGCCGAGCCCGTTGAGCGCCGCGCGCCACTTCCAGCCGGGTGCGCGGCTCCGCACCCAGTGCATCACCATCCCCGCCTGCGACAGCGTGAAGCACACGAACACGCCGATCGCGTACAGCGGAATCAGTGCGCTCGTCTCACCGCGGAATGCCCAGATCAGCAACGCCGCTACGACCGCGAGCGCGATGATGCCATTCGAGAACGCCAATCGATCGCCGCGCGCCGCGAACTGGCGCGGCATGAAGTGGTCCCGCGCGAGAATGCTCGAGAGGCGCGGGAAGTCGGCGAACGCGGTATTCGCCGCCAGCACGAGGATCGCGAACGTCGCGTACTGGAAGACGTAGTAGACGAGCCCACCGCCGAACACGTGCCGCGCCACCTGCGACAACACCGTCTCGCTCCCCGACGGCATCACGCCGAAGTGTCGCGCCAGGCTGCTCACGCCCAGGAACAACACCGCCAGGATCGCCGCCATCCATCCCAGCGTCGTGGCGGCGTTCTTCGCGCTCGGCTGCCTGAACGCGCTGACGCCGTTCGAGATGGCCTCAGTGCCCGTCATCGCCGAACATCCTTCGGCGAATCCGCGTAGCACGAGAAACGCGAGCGCGAAGCCAGCCGGGCCGGCCATCACCGGCGGGCGAACGGGCGGAGCAGTCGTCGCGACATGCGGCGAGGTTCCGACGAACGCCATGATGATCCCCGCCGCGATCATGGCGACCATCATCACCACGAACACGTATGTCGGAATGCTGAAGGCGATTCCCGACTCGCGCACGCCGCGCAGGTTGACGAGCATCAACACCAACACGGCCGCCACTCCGATCAGCACCGTGTGCGGCATCAGGTTCGGGTACGCTGACGTGATCGCGGCCACGCCGCCCGAGATCGACACCGAGACCGTAAGGATGTAGTCGGTCAGCAGCGCCGCCGCCGCGATCAGCCCCGGCATCGTCCCGAGGTTGTCTTTGGCGACGGTGTACGATCCGCCGCCAGCGGGGTACGCGAAGATCGTCTGCCGGTACGACAGCGCGACGAGCACCAGCAGCCCGACGATCACCGCCGAAATCGGCACGACGTAGCTCAGCGCCGCCGTGCCGAGCACGGCGAGGACGATGAGCGTTTGCTCCGTGGCGTAAGCGACGGAGGAGATGGCGTCCGAGGAAAGAACGGCGAGCGCGGTGCGCTTGTTCAGGCGTTCGTGCTCGAGCCGATCCGACGCCAGCGGGCGTCCAAAAAGAACTCGTTTTAGGCGGCCAAGCGGGCTTGGCATGGGGCGGGCAGGAGGTACCACAGGTCTCCAATGACTACCGACCCGCGCATAAAGAACGCGTGAAGAACCGTCGTGTTTTCGTTAAGATTTCGACGGCTGGTCCAGGTCGGCGCTCGGGATGGCCGGTACGCGGAGGCGGAACGTGCTCCCGCCGCCCGGCCGGTCTTCGAGATCCAAACCGCCGCCCTGTGCCGCCGCGACTCCGCGGGCGATCGAGAGGCCGAGACCAGCGCCGCCCACGTCCGGAAACCCCGATCGTCGATAAAACGCCTCGAAGATTCGCTCGCGCTCGGCGCGTGGTACGCCCGGTCCGCGGTCGGACACCGAGAATACGAGCCACTCGCCGTCCCCTTCCAACGACGCGGTGAGATCGATCGGCGTTCCGGGCGGCGAATACTTCGCCGCGTTGTCGATCAGATTCACCACGGCGCGCAACGTCTCCGAGAAGTCGAACCGGCCAAAGAGCAGCGCCTCGCTCGAGTCCGTGGCCACACGCAGCTCGCGTCCGGCGAGCCTGCCGGTCACCTGCTGCGCCGCCGCGCCGAGGAGATCCTCGGCTTCGTTCGGCTGGATGTTGGGAGCCGCCGTGCCGGTCGTGATGCGCGAGAGGTCGAGCATCTGCGCGACGAATCGCGTGAGTCGATCGGCCTCCTCCTCGATCACGTCCGCCCGCTCGTCGCCACCGGCGGCGATCTCGTGCGCCAGGCCCTTGATCGTCGTGAGCGGCGTGCGCAAATCGTGCGACACCGACGCGAGCACCGCGTCCTTGGCGCGATGCGCCTCCTGGAGCACCCGTGCCTGCTCGGCGTCGGCGACGAGCCGCGCGCGTTCGATACCCAGCGCCGCATAGTACGAGAGCGCGTCGAGCACACGGATCTCGGCGGCGCTCGCCGAGAGACCGGCGGCGCGCGCGATCCGCAGCACGCCGACAGTTCTGCCGCGCGCTTGCAGCGGCCGAACGAACGCTCGCAACCGCGGCTGCGCGCCGTCGTGAATCGTGAGCAGATCGGGCGACGCGTCGACGGTGGACGTGCCATCCACGAATTCGGCGGCGCTGCGCCCTTCGCGCGCCGCCCACTCGACGAGCGGATGCTCGACGTCAGAGGCGTCGGACGGCTCGCCCGACTGCGCCGCCAAACGAACGGCGTTCGTGGCTGCGTCGGTGGCGTAGAGGCTGGACTGATCGAGCGCGAGCGACGTGCGGATCACCGACGCGATGGCGACGAGCGCGTCTTCTGCGCGGGCCGTGCTCAGCGTCTCGGCGCCGAGCGCTGCGAGTCGGTCCATCTCCACCGCCCGCTGGCGCGCGTCGGCCGCCTCCGCCTGCGCGCGATAGAGCAGTTGTGCCGACAACACGCCCGTCGTGAGGAATGCCAGGAGCACCAACCAGTTGAGCGGGTCCTGGACGGTGAGCCTCCCGAAAGGCGGGAGGAAGAAATAGTCGAAGCTGAGAAACGCGACCGACGCGAGCGCAATTCCGAGCGGTCGTCCGCGCCGCGCGCTGCCGCCCTGCACGACGAGCAGGTAGGCGAGCGAGATGTAGGTGGCGTTCAGGTGCGTGCGAACGGAAACGAGAAACGCAGTGACGATCGCCAACAAGGCGAACCAGGCGACCCACTCGAGCCACGGCCGATCTTCGCCGCCACCTCCAGGGGCGCGCCGCACGTGGTGGCCGCGCGGTTCGTTCACGCTACGTTCACGGTTCGTTTTCGAACCGATACCCGACTCCCGGTTCGGTCACGATCAGACGCGGGCGAACGGGGTCCGACTCGAGCTTTCGTCGCAGGCTGCGCACGTGCACGCGGAGGTACTGCTGCATGTCGCCCGAGGAATTCCCCCACACGGCGCGGAACAGCTGCTGGTGAGTGAGCGTGCGGCCGGTGTGCTTGAGCAGCGTTCGCAGCAGCTCCCACTCGGTTTTCGTGAGGTGCACCGGCACGTCGCCCTTTTTCGCCGACGGCTTCACCGGGTCGAGCACGAGGTCGCCGATCGTGATCACTTGTCCCGCGCCGGCCGCGGGCGCGAGTCGAGAGCGACGCAATTGCGCGCGCATGCGGGCCTGCAGTTCGCCCGGACTGAACGGCTTGGTCATGTAGTCGTCGGCGCCCGCGTCGAGGAGCGTGACCTTCTCCTGGTCGGAGTGGCGCGCCGAGAGCACGATGATCGGCACTTGCGACCACGCGCGAATCTCACGGCAGACTTCGACGCCGCCCGCGTCGGGGAGGCCGAGGTCGAGGACGATGAGCGCGGGTCGCTCGGCCGCGGCGAGATCGATCGCCTCGCGCGCGGTTGCCGCCTCGATGACCCGCGTCGTATCCGACGCGAGCACGTTGCGGACGACCCGCCGAATCTGCGGTTCGTCATCCACGACAAGCACCACGTCGTTGGCCATCCGTGAAGTCTGACCGCACTACGACTCGGCGGCAACGGCGCGCGGTTTGCTCAGCTATGCACCTGTTAACGCCGGCACGGCTCAATCGTCCCACCAACCGGGGGCACGGGTTGCCGAGCGATCGGACCGTGACACGAGGCACAACCCACTCGCAAGACGCAGGGAGGAAAACGATGAAGATGCTTCTGTTGGCGGCCGGCTTGACCGGCACGATGGCGTTTACGCCTGTGACACTCGAACCGCATCCGCACATTCACGGCGCGATCGTCGAGCTCGAAGCGGCTCGCAACGAGTTGAAGACGGCGGCCCATGACTTCGGCGGCCACCGCGTCGAAGCCATGAGGGCGATCGACGGCGCGCTCAAGCAGCTCCGACTCGCGCAGCAGTTCGACAAGTAGTCGTCGCACGAAAGCAAAACGGCGGCGGACTTCGGTCCGCCGCCGTTTTTTTCGTGCGAGGTCGCCGCCGCTACGGCGCCACGAACAGCTGGACCAGATGCACCAGCGTCTCGGTCGTCTTCTCGAGCCCGCGGCGTGAATTGAATTCCAGCTTGCTGTGGAAGTTGTAGCCGCCCGTGAAGATGTTCGGGCACGGCAGGCCGCGGAACGTGAGCTTGGATCCGTCGGTGCCGCCGCGGATCGGTTTGATGAACGGTGACAACCCGGCGCGCCGCGCGGCGTCGAGCGCGTTGGCCGTGAGCTCGGGTCGTGACTTCAGCACCTCTTTCATGTTCTTGTAGTTCTCTTTGACGTCGATCGTCACGGTCACGCCTGGACAATGGCGCTCGGTTTCCAGCGCCATCGCGCGCAGGACGCGCTCCTTTTCGTCGAGCCCCTTCACCTCGAAATCGCGCAGCAACACCTTGACGATCGACTGCTCGACGTCCGCGACGCCCGCGTACGGGTGCACGAACCCGACGCGGTCTTCCGTCGTCTCGGGGAGCATCTCCTTGGGCATGCGCCCGACAAAATCGCCCAGCGCGTAGATCGAGTTGACCATCACGCCCTTGGCCGTTCCGGGATGCGTGTTCTTCCCTTGGAACGTCACCGTTGCCAGTCGCGCGCTCCACGTTTCGTCGCTGATCTCGCCCAGCTCGCCGCCGTCCACCGTGTAGCCCACCTCTGCGCCGAAACGATCGACGTCGAACTTGTCGATACCGCTTCCGATCTCCTCATCGGCGGTGAAGCCGACCTTGATCGTGCCGTGCGGGATGTGTGGATTGCGGAGCAGCGTGTCGACCAACGTCATGATCGCCGCCACGCCGGCCTTGTCGTCGGAACCGAGGAGCGTCGTACCGTCGGTCGTGATGATGTCGTCGCCGACCATCGTGGCGAGCGCCGGATTCTGCGCGACCGTCAGCACCTGTGTGCGATCGCCGGGGAGCGTGATGTCGCCGCCCCGGTAGTTCTTGTGAACCATCGGTTTGACGGCGGTGCCGCTGACCGCGGGCGACGTGTCGACGTGCGCGAGCAGTCCGAGCACCGGCGTCGCCTTGGCGCGCGCGCCGCTGACGGTCGCCGGGATCGTCGCGTACACCATACAGTGGTCGCTCACCGACACGTCGCGTGCGCCGAGCGACGAGAGCTCTTCGGCGAGTTGTCGCGCCAGGGTCCACTGCGTGGCCGTGCTCGGCGTGGTGGCCTCGTCCTCGCGCGACTGTGTGTCGACGCGCGCGTAACGGAGGAACCGGTCGACGACGGATTCCTGAGGAGGTTGCATCGATTGGTCGCTCATGACGCTCAGAGCTACGCGGAGCGCCGCGCGGAATCAACCCTCATTGGGTTTCGCGTTACCTTCCGGGCCATGGATGTCATCGACGCAATACGCACACGCCGTTCGATCAAGCGATTCACCGACCAGCCGGTGTCGCGCGAGCAAATCGAAGCGATCCTGGACGTCGCGACCCTCGCTCCGAACCACCGTCTCACACAGCCGTGGCGATTCTACGTGCTGGGTCCCGCTGCGCGGCACGCCTACGGCATGGCCCTCGGCGAACGCAAGGCGCGCAAGCAGCCGGATCCGGAGAGCGGCCGCGCGCTGCGCGATACAGTGGCGCGCGAACACCTGGCGCTGCCCGGCATGATCGCCGTGGCGCTGGTCGAAAACGGCGACGCGGAGATCGCCAAGGAGGACTACGCGGCCGCCATGATGGCCGTCCAGAACCTCTCGCTCGCGGCGCTCGACCTCGGGCTCGGCACGCACATCAAGACGGGCGGAGTGATGGACGACGCCGCCGCTCGATCCGCGGCGGGAGTCGCCGAGAACGAGCGAATCGTGGCCATCGTGAACGTCGGCGTGCCGGCCGATGTGCCGCCCGGAAAGAACCGAACGGCTGCGAAGGCGCTGACGACCTGGCGGGACTGAGGGCGACCCTCAGCCGTCAGCGACCTATCCGATTGAACGGCTCGTTGCCGATCGCGTACTCCTTCCACCCGTTGAAATCGAAGTGCCACCACTCCGTGGGATTCACCGTGAATCCCTGCTCCTCCATCGCCCGGCGGAGCAGAGCGCGATGCCAGCGCTCGAGCGACGTGCCGCCCGGATAATCGGCATAGGCGCGATCGGTGCTCTCGTCGTAGGTGCTCGGCATGTCCACCGGCCGGCCCGTCGACAGCCGGTACAGCGTGAGATCGACCGCGGCGCCTCGGTTGTGTTTCGAGCCCTCGTCGGGATTCGCCACCAGCCAGCGCTTGTCGGCCGGCGTCGCGTCCCAGAACATCTTGGTCACGTACCACGGCCGATACGCATCGTGGATCAGCAGACCATAGCCGAGCGGCTCGAGTGAGCGGTGCGCGCGAGCGACGGCCTCCGCCGCCGGCCGCTGCATGAACGCGCGCGGCTCGTCGTAGAAGCGCGAGCCGAGGAAGTTGTTCGTCGTCGCGTAGCGGACCTCGAGCTTGATCCCCGGCTCGAGCGCCGTGAGCTCGACGAGATCAGACTTCTTGAACGTGCCCGATTCGTGCGGCGGCGACGCGGCGAGCGCTTCGCGGCGCAGTTCCTCGACGGGCCGGACGGGCGCGACGCGGAGCTGATTCGTTCCCGCGGCCGGCTCGATCTCGCGGCGCGCGAACCGCTCGCCGCCAACGATCAGTGCGCGCGCACGGTCGCCGCGGTCCACGACGAACGAGATCGCCGCTGCGCGCCGGCCGAGCACACGCTCTTCGTTCCCTCCCCCGGGCGCGACCTCGAATTCGGTCGCGCCCCGTTCGGTCAATCGGAGCGCGTGGTGGTTCGTGTCGGCGATCCAGAGATCACCGCCGTCCTCGAGCACGAGTCGCATGCCGACGGGCGTGTCGTACTCGCCGATCAGGCCGCGCCAACGTGGCGGCGCCGCCGGCGGCGCGGGCGGCATCTCCAGCTCCCGCCGCGCGACGGCCCGCGCGTTCACCGGCCGACGAACGGCGGGCGCGCACGCGGCAAGCGTCGCCGCCGTGGCGAGCAGAATGCCTCGCCATCTGAGAACCGCCATCTGCGCCATGGTCAACGACGCTCCGTCTCTGACAGTCGCGCCAGCCGCTTGCGAACCTCGGCAACCTGCGGCTGGAATTCAGGTTCGGCGTCCTTCCAGAAGTCGACGAACGCCTGATAGTGCTTCACGGCGCGATCGCGGTCGCCCTTCGCTTCATACAGCTCGCCGAGGCGGCGTTCGATCGGCGCACGGAACATGTCGTAGCTCACGCGGAACATGTAGGTGCTCGCGCTCGACTTCTCGTAGTACTTGATCGCCGAATCAGGTTGATTCGCCTTGTCGTAGGTTCGGCCGACCAGCGTGTAGGTGCACAGGTCGCAGTCGTCGAGCGGACCATCGGGGAGGCTGTCACCCTTCCACAGATATTGAGTCGCCTCCGCCGGATGCCCTTCGGCCAGAGCAACTTCCCCGAGCACGCGATTCAGTCTGGGTAACTCGGCACGCAGCCTCGACGTATCGCGAACGTCGCCGCTTCGTTGCGCAAGGATCGTCCTCGCTCTGTCCGCGCGGCCGGCCTGCGCGTAACCCTCAGCGACGCCGAGATAATCACGATCCGACTCGGCCGCGGACTTGATCGGGCTGATCGTCAGAGCGGAGTCGAGATGCGACACGGCGGGAACCGGGCGGTCGAGCGCGACGTTCATTGCCGCGACGTATTCCGCTTCTTGAATCGCGTTGGGCGGCAGGCCGGCCGAAGACGCGAATGCATTGAACGCCACGATTTTTTGTAGCGCCTCGCGAGGCCGGCCGCGCAACATCGCAGCCTGCGGCGCGTATAGCATCGCCTGTCCGCGCGTCTGCATGTCCCCGTGCGCCGCGAGCGAGTCCAGCACGTGCGTCACCGCCGCGACGTCGCCGGACACTTCGTCGAGCACCATCTTCACCATCAGGAGATCCCCCGTCCGCGTCGGCGAGTCCGACTTTTTGATCGCATCGACGACCAGGCGTCGGGCAGACGGCAAATGCCCGGCGTCGACCTCCGCGTCGACGAGATTGTCCAGTCCAACGCGCGCAGTGCCCGGAAAACGGGCCGTCGCCGCCAGCACCGACTCGGCGTCGGCCCACCGCCGCTGCGAGATCAGAACGAGGCCATAGTTGTTGAGGGCGACTTCGCTGTCGCCCGAGGCCAGCATCTGCTGATAGGCCTCCGCGGCGCGGGCGCGGTCGCGGCCAGGCCCGGACAGGTAATACGAGCCCGTCGTCATCTCGCGTTCGCGCGCCGTCAACCGATCGCGGTGAATGAATGCGTGCGTGAGCGCTGAATCGACGAGGCTCTGCGGGTAGGCCCCATTCATCGCGACATACGCGACACCGAGTTTGCGCCACGCCATCGCGAATCCGCTGTCGATTCGCACGGCGGCCTTCAGCTTGTCGATCGCGCTCGGCAGGTCGCGGAGGATGTCGTACGCGCGCACGCCCTCGGAGTAGAGACGCAACGCCTCGAGCGACGGGGTGGTGACCTGATCGAGCGTCGGCGCGTTTTGGACGGATCGGAGCGACTCGCCAATGCGTTCACGCAGGTCGCGGCCCACTCTGTCGGCGGCGGCGATCAAGTCCGTCGGCGAGGCGGCGACCTGCTGAACCCGCGCCAGCACCGCGCCCGAATCCGCCGACACGAGACGAACCGTGATGGCGTAGCCGTTGCCCAGCGCCGCGACGTCGCCGTCGACGATCGCCTTGGCGCCTTCGCGCTGCGCGACGTCGCGCGCCAGGGCAAGGTCGAGACGCACACCCGGAGGCTTCTGCATTCTCTGAAGCGCGCCGGCGACCGCCGCCGGCGCCATCAACGTCACCGCGTTGGACTGGGCCAAACTCGCGCGAATCGCCTCGGCGACCACGCCGCCGAGCGTGCTGTCGCCCTTCGTCACCGCGAAGTCGGTGACGAGCAATCGCTCGCGCGCCGAGATGCGCCCCGCGGCGAGGAGTGAACCCGCCGGACCGATGCCGAGCGCGCGCAGCACCATGAACGCCGCGACGACTGCGACGAACGCACCAAAGGCCAGCAATCCGCCTCGTGTCGTGCGCCGCCAACTGACGTGCGGGCTCGCCTTCATCGCGATCGTCGCCAGCGTCGAGTTGGGCGACGGCGTTCCGCCAGGCGTGAGCGTTGGCGTGCGCATGAGCGCTTGATGCGCCGTCCTCTGCACGAACGCGGTGAACAGAATGACGGGCAGTCCGAGTCCGGCGATGACCAGCGCGCCGGGAAGCACCCACGACGGCAATCCGATGCCGACGATGGACGCTTTGGCGAGAATCCACGCGGCGACGAACACGGCCACCCAAACCATGAGCGCCGTGCCGGTCTTCACGCGACCGCCGAGGAGCACCGCCGACGCCGCGGTCGTGTTGCCGCTCGTCGTCGACAGCGATTCCAGCGCGCGAACGACGTCGGCCGCACTCGTTGGCCGCTGTGAGGGCTCCTTCTCGAGACACCGCATCACCAACTCGGCGAGGAGCGGCGGCGTGTCTCGCCGGAGCGATGAGACGTCTTGCGGATGTTCGCCCATGTGCGCCGCGAGCAGCTTCTGCGGCGACGGAGCGACGAACGGCGGACGACCCGTGAGCAGCTCGTACGCCACGCAGCCGAATGAGTAAAGATCGGCGCGGGCGTCAGTCGCGGGATCGGCGGCGGCCTGCTCCGGCGCCATGTATGTCGGCGTGCCGAGCGACGTGCCGACCTGCGTCAGCGATCCGCGCGTCGTGCCGACGTCGCCCGCGGTGCGCGACGCCGAAAGGGCTTTGGCGATGCCGAAGTCGGTGACGACGGCGGTGCCGCCGGTGAGGAGCACGTTGTCCGGCTTGATGTCCCGATGCACGACGCCGCTGTCGTGCGCGTACGCGAGCGCTTTGGCGACCTCGCGCAGCGTGCTTACGGCCTCGCCGATCGGAAGTGGTCCCCTCGTTACGCGCTGGCGAAGCGACTCCCCTTGCACGAACGGCATGGTGAACCAGGGCACGCCGTCCATCTCGCCCGAGGCGAGCACCGGGACGATGTGCGGATGCTGGAGGCCGGCGGCGACGAGAATCTCCCGTCGAAAGCGCTCGACGTTGACGCCTGCAATCAGTTCCGGCGGCAACACCTTGATCACGACGTCGCGCCGCAACGCCGTATCGCGCGCCACGAAGACGCGCGACATACCACCGCCGCCGAGCTCGCGTTCGATCGTGTACGCGCTACCCAGCGCAGCCTGAAGGTGGTCGCGGAGGTCGGTCACGACGATTGATTTTGGGGAACGAGGGAGGGCACGTGGAAGCTATGGTTGGGCCGCAATGCTGTCGAGGCGTCGAGCCGTCAAGACCTCCTCAGCGTCGTGTCGAACGCTCGACGTCGAGCCTCAGCAGTTCCGGACGATGATAGTGGCCGCTCACGTCGAGCGTCATACGCTCCTCGCGCACTCGCCCAAGGTCGATGTCGTGCACGATCAGTCCCGGCCGATCGAAGCACGGCTCGACGACATAGCGCCCATCCGGGCCGATGATCGCGCTGCCGCCGCGCAGCACCCAATCGCTCGGCGACCGCACCTTGTCTTCGTGCGGCTCGAGCTCCGCCGGCAGCGCCGACGCACGCATCAGAGAGCCCGCGGCCAGCACGAAACAGCGCCCCTCGAACGCGTAGTGCCGGCTGGCGACTTGCAGCATCTCGTGCGCGGTCGGCCAGAGCGCGACGTGAATGTCTTCGCCCGAGTCGTGCATCGCCTGTCGCGCGAGCGGCATCCAATGCTCCCAGCAAATGAGCGCGCCCACGCGCCCGACGCGCGTTTGCACGGCGGCGAGTCCATCCGCATCGCCAAGTCCCCACACCAGTCGCTCGGTGTAGGTCGGCACGAGTTTGCGATGATGATTCACCAACCGGCCGTCGGCGTCGAACGTGAGCACGGCGTTGTAGAGCGTGCCGTGCGATGGGCCGTTGTCGACGCGCTCCGTCACGCCGATGACCAGCACGACCCCGTTCTCCTTGGCCGCTGTGCTCAGCGTCTCGGTGGCCGGTCCCGGAACGACGACGCTCTCCTCGGCCATGCGTCGAAAAACCCGCTTCACCGGTTCGTGATCCCACAGCGCGACGTCGCGGCAGACGTCGAGCCACACGGGATAACCGGGAAGCCAGCTCTCCGGAAACACGACGAGCGAAGCGCCGGCGTCGTGTGCCTCGCGGATCGACCGCAGCGTCGCCGCGAGACCGGCGTCGAGCGACGGTTGGACTTCGGCTTGGACGATGGCGACTCGTGTCATGCCGCGAAGTTACGCGGGACGCGGGCTCGGCAACACGTCTTCGCCTGGCGACAAAGCGAAAGCCCCGGCGCTCGCGCGAATGCGAGCGCCGGGGCTGTGCCCAACGTCGGCCGTTTACGGAGCCGTCGGCTTCGAGTGTACGGCGAACACCGCGCCCTGCGGATCGCTCAGCACGGCGATGCGATCGCCGCCGGGCACTTCCATCGGTCCGGACAACAGCGTAGCGCCCGCCTGCTGCGCGCGTGCCGCGGCGGCGTCGGCGCTGTCCTCGACGGCGACGTAGTGCAGCCAGTACGGCTCGGCCGGCGAATCGCCCGCCTTGTTCATCACGCCACCGTACGTGAATCGGTCGCGCCCGAACATCTGATAGACGCCCGATTCACCCATGTCGAAGTTCCCCTTCACTTCCCACCCAAAGAGCTTCTTGTAGAAATCGAACGCGGCGTCGGCGTTCGTCGTGACGAGCTCGTGCCACGAGAACTCGCGAGGCTGCGGATCGTTCTCGTCGCCGATCGGCGTCGCGCTGGTGATGACGGCGAACGCGACGCCCTGCGGATCGCGCAGGATGCCGAAGCGGCCGACGTTGTCCACTGAGTTCGCCGGAACGACGATCGTCGCGCCGAGCTCCTGTGCTCTGGCGATCGTGTCGTCGACGTTTGGGACTTCGATGTACGCGAGCCAGTTGGGCGGCGCGCCCATGTCGGCCGCCTCCTTCGTCAGCTCCATCAATCCGCCGACCGGCCGCTCGCCGGCCATGAACATCGAGTAGTCGATCGCGCTGGTGTCGTACTTCGTCGTCGTCCAGCCGACCACTTTTCCATAGAAGTCCTTCGCGGCGTCCGGGTTCGGCGTCATGAGCTCGTGCCAGACGTAGCGTCCGCGTGTGGTGCTGGTAATCGAAGTGTCGTCAGCCATTGGATCTCTCCCTCGAGCAATGTCGGTTGGCAAACGGGTGCCGGGGTTTTGAACCTGCTTCGGTTCCACGCCAGCTTCAATCCCAGCTTGCAAAAGGATTGCAAACTCGAGGGCGAGCCGTTACACGGCCGCGTTCGTCGCTCGGCACCTGCCGGGCTCGGCCGGATTTTGGATCCTTGGCGCCAACGGGAGAGTAGGAGCAAGTACGCATATCGAGGGGCTGGGCCCCGGCCACATGACTTGGGCGCTCGCCCCTTCGCATTCACAGGATGGAGTGGTCATGAGAAAACTGTCATTCATTGCGGCAATAGCCGTGTCACTGGCCGGTGCTCAGGCCGTTCACGCCCAGGCGCCTCGCGATTCGACGGCGCATCGCTGGGGCGGACGCGGAGGGCGCGTCGGACCGGGGACGATGGAGCACGCGCTCCTCAAGAACATCTCGCTCAGCGACGCCCAGAAGTCGCAGCTCGCACAGCTCCAGAAGTCCGAGCGGTCGTCGATGCAGGCCGACGCCAAGTCGGGACGCGCCGATTTCGACGCGATACGCAAGGCGCGCCAATCCGGCGACACCGTGACGGCGAATCGGCTGATGCAGGAGCAGCGCGCCAGGATGGAACAGCGATTCACGGCGCACACGGCCGCGGTCCGCGCGATGCTCACGCCCGATCAACAGAAACAGCTCGACGCGAACGTCGCCGAGCTGAAAACACATCAACTGCACCAGCGACGCTAGTCGCCGAACATGAAGGGAACGCCGTCCGGGCTCGTCGAGGGCGGACGGCGCCGCTTACCGCGAGCTCATTTTGGTTTCGCGATTCCGCCGTGGCTCGAGCAGGCGCCTTGCCCGCCCTTGCTCATCGTCCCGTCGGTGCACTTGACCATCGCCGTCTTGGTCTTGCTGGACGTTTTCGCCTTGGTCGTGTCGGCCGGTTTCGGTGACTTCGGCGTGGAGGTCGCCGCTTTCGTCGTCGTCGTCGAAGCCGATTTCGTTCCGGCCTTGGTCGTGTCGGACTTCTTCACGCCGCCGTGACTCGAGCATGCGCCGCGGCCCGTCGAGGTGGAGGTCGCGCCGTCGTTGCAGGTCACGGTGCCCGCCTGCTTCACCTGCGCGCCTGCCGCCGACGTGAGACACGCGAGCGCGACGACTGAGAGGAACGCCGAAACACGCGTACGCATAGCTGATCTCCTGGTTGAGGCAGGTGGATGGTCGACGACTCGCCCTGTTCGACCTTGTCGCCGGAGCAAACGTCACACGCCGCTACGACGCCGCCGGCGACCGCTCCCTCTTCACGAACGACTGCTGCGCCGAGTCGCCGGCCCGTTCGCGCGATTCGTAGTTGCCGTCGGGCCGCAGCTCCCACGCGGTCGGATCATCGAGGTACAGCGCGAGGATGTCGTCGAGTCGGCGGCGATGGTCGGCGGAATCGATCGGCACGAGCACCTCGACTCGCCGCCGCAGATTTCGCGGCCGGAGGTCTGCCGAGCCGATGAAGTACCGCGGCGTGCCGCCGTTCGCGAAGCGATAGATCCGCGAGTGCTCGAGGAACCGCCCGACGATCGACGACACGCGGATCCGCTCGCTGCGCCCGGGAATCCCCGGACGGAGCGTGCAGATTCCGCGCACCACGAGATCGATCTCCACTCCGTCGCTCGACGCGCGATACAGCGCGCGTGCGACGTCGGGGTCCGAGAGTCCGTTGATCTTCGCCGTGATTCGTGCCGGGCGGCCCGCTCGCGCGTGCGCCGCTTCGCGATCGATTTGTTCGATGATGCCCGGCAACAGATGCTGGGGCGCGACGAGCAACGACCGTTTGGTGCGGCGCGGAGCCGCCGACACGCCGGTCAGTTCGTTGAACAGATCGGCGACGTCGTCCGCGATCTCGTCGTTCGTCGTGAACAGGCTCAGATCGGTGTACTGCTCGCCCGATCGCGTGTTGTAATTCCCGGTGCCGATGTGCACGTAGCGCTTGAGCGCTCCCGCCGCGCCGCCCGGGTCACGCCGGACGACCAGCGTCACCTTCGCGTGGTTCTTGAAGCCGACGATGCCGCGAACGACGTGGCCGCCCGCCGCCTCGAGCGCGCGCGCCCACCCGACGTTGACCTCCTCGTCGAAGCGCGCCTTGAGCTCCACGAACACGGTGACCGCCTTGCCCCCTCTTGCCGCGGCGAGCAACGCATCGGCGATCGGCGACGGAGTGCCGATGCGATACAGCGTCATCTTGATCGCCGCCACGTCCGGATCGGCCGACGCTTCGCGCAGGAACCGCACGACGGTCTCGCCGAACGAATCGAATGGATGATGCGCCAATACGTCTCCCGCGGCGAGCGCCGCGAAGACGGTCGCGTCAGCGGCGAAGGGCCGACCCGCCGCGAACGGCGGATACGACCCGTCGGCACGCGCCGGAAACCGCAGATGCGTCACGCCACGCAGGTCCAACAGGCCATCGGTTTCATCCACGTCTGGCAAGGGTGGCGCGCCGGCCGCCGCTTGCTCGCGTCGCACGTTCTCGAGCAACAGCGCGCGCACGATCGCCGGCATTCCGCGTTCGACCTCGAGGCGCACCGCGACCCCCTGGCCGCGCGACGTTGTCGCCCGCTCGACTTCCTCGAGCAGGTCGTCGGCGTGCTCTTCGTCGAGCTCGATCTCCGCGCTCCGCGTCACGCGAAACGCGTACGCGTGTTCGACGGTGGCGTCCGGATACAACGCGTCGAGGTTGCCTCGGATGACTTCTTCGATCGGGACGAACGTTTTCGCGCCCTCGTTCTCGCCGCCCGCGGCGAAAAAGCGCGGCAGCGTCGCCGGTAGCTCGAGCTCCGCGAAGCGCGGCGGACCGCCGGCCCGCTGCCGGAGAATGACCGCCATCGAAAGCGACAGGTGTCCGAGGCGCGGCAATGGGTGGCCCGGACTCAGCGTCATGGCGAACGGCGTCAGGAGCGGCTGGATCTCATCGCGGAAACGATCGGCGAGCGCCGCCCGGCCCGCCTCCGGCAACGCCTCCCACGTCGCGACGTTGACTCCCATCGACGTCATCACCGCGCGACAACGGTCGAAGCAGACCGCCTGACGGGCGGAGATCGACGCGGCCGCTTCCGCAACCGCCGCGACCTCCGCGGCGGCCGACAACCCGTCGTCGGCGCGCTCGCCGGGCTCGTCGCGAGTGGAGGCGAGCAGCCCGGCCATTCGCACCATGAAGAACTCGTCCACGTTCGCGCCGACGATCGACAAAAATCGCAAACGTTCGCGAAGCGGCGTCGACTCGTCCTCGACCAGCGACAGCACGCGATGCTGGAACGCCAGCAGGCTCAACTCGGCGTTGAAGAATTCGGGTCCGTCGCCGTCGGACATCGGAACCGGTGCGCGCAGGAAGCGGTCGGAATACGCCGCGCCGCGCGGCATGTCCTCGAGGCGCGCCCACTTGATTGCCAACTCCGCCCGCTCGTGCGTCGACACGGCGGACCGGCGAACGCCGTGATCCTGCTCGAGCGCGTGCTCGAGCAGCTGCAATTCGGACGCGTCGCCCCGCAGGCAATGCGCGCACATCTGATAGAATCGCGCGGCGGTTCCGTTGCGGCGCACGGTGACGCGATCCAGGTGCACGCTGAGCCGCGGCCGGCGCAACCAGTCGAGCGACGCGCGCCGCGTGAGGCGGTCCACCTCGAGATCGACGCGCACTTCGAGCAGCGACGGATCCACGATGCCGCGAATCCGCTTCGACACGACGGTCTCCGCCGCCATCGCCGACTGCGCGTCGCCGGCCGCGACGCGCGCGTCGACGCGCGTCTCACCGCCGTCCGGTTCGCCGCCGGCGATCCGCAGGGAGAGCGCCGCGCCGCCTTTGGCGTCGAGCCGCAGCCGGCACACCACGCCTCGCCGACGGAGCGAATCGTCGACCGTGTCGAGATACAGATCGCGATGCAGCGAGCGACGCGCTTCGCCGGCGGCGATTCCCGGGGGCAACGGCCCTGAGGCGAGCGCGCCGAGTTGGTCAGCGGACAGCAACTCGCACCGAAACTCGGTCATGCCCGCATCATAGCCGCCCGGGGCGGGAGGCAGGAACCGGCGACTCGTTCAGCGCTTGCCGAGGCAAGCCTCGACGATGTCGGATTTGGCGTTCTTCGGGTTGTCGATCGTCTTGTAGAACTCGTCGAGGTATTTGGTCGTCTCGTCGACGATCTTCGGCTGCAGCAGCGCACCGACTTTGTCGTGGTAGAGCGCGTAGATCGCGTCCTTCTTGGAGTCGAACAGCGCGAACGCCTTCGGGTATTCCGCGTCGGGAGCGCAATAGCCGCGATACAGCCGGTCGCGAACGACATGGATCCGCAGGTGAGGGTCGGTGGTGGCGTAGCGTGCGTTCACCAGCCCGGAGAAATCGAAGTCCCGGGCGATCGGAATAGGATCTGTTCCGTCAGTCTTGGTGAACAACTCGATGTTGTGGAGTCCCGACACCGAAAAGTCGGTGTTCCCGATGAGATATTCGAAGACTCCCATCATGACCATCGGACCGGGCTGCATGTCATCGGGCCCGGCGCCCTTGATGTCGAGAAGCTTGCCGCCGAGGCGGGCCGCCATGCGCCCGGGATCCTCGGAAATGAAGGCGTAGCGGGTCGTCAACGGTTTGCCGCTCGCGCTATCGACGTACGTGACGCGCAGCGCGCGAGCCGCGTGCGTGTTGTGCGTGATCGTCCAGTAGATCCGCCACGCCTGCAACTCCTGCAGCACGTACTGTTCGTACGTGTCGTCGTCGCGGCAGAAGTTGGTGAGCTTCGGCTTGTTCAACCCGGCGAAGATCGTCTTCTTCGTGTTGTCCTTGGAGAAGTCGAGCCGGATCGGCGGGAACTCGCAGTGATTGAGACGCCAGATGCCGTGCGTCTTGAGCTTGAGCGACAGCACCTCCGGCGCCGACGCGCCGGGCGGCGTGTATGCGATCGTCGCGTCGCGCCACGGTGCCTGGTCGTCCTTGTCGCCGCGGATGCGCTTGATGTTCAACGTCAGCGTGATCGGCAGCGGATCTTCGCTGGCGAAGAACTTGGAGAGCGGCGCCGTGTCGTCGGGCGCCCGATCGGGCTTCGCCGCTTTGGGCTTCTTCGTCGTTCCCTGCTGCTGCTGGCCGACGGCGGGCTGCATGGCGCACAGCCCCGCGCCGATGGCGAGGAGCGCGGAAGCCGCCCACAGTCGCCAAGGAACGCCTCGATGCTCGATCACGTGATCTCCCGCGCGGATGAGGTGGAGAGACAGCGGGTACGCTACAACAGCTCGGCCTCGACCATGTTCCTTCCACCGGCGACGCGCAGCAACGCCAGCAGCTCGTCGGGGCCACTTTTCTTTTTCGGCATAATGACGTAGTCGATCACCGTCGTGCCGTCGTCGGAATCCGCCAGCGCGGCGAGCTCCCATTTCTTGGTCGCGTCGTCGAGCCGCGCCTCGAGCACCGGCTGGGTCATCATCGGCTCGGTGATCCGCACGCGAATCCGGCATTCCACCTTGTCGCCGTCACGCTCCTCGGCGTCCGGGCTGTGCTCGCGAGCGCGGCGCCACGCGCGCTGGGCGATGCCCTCGAGCTGCTCGGAGGTCATCTCGCTCAGCACCTCGTCTTCGATGCGCGCCACGAAGGTGCCCGTCCGCGCCAATTCGCGGGCGCGCTGGAGTCGCCGCTCGCCGAGCTTGCCGTCGAGCGCCACCGGCGTGCGACCGAAATCCGCGGTCCACAGCGCGAAGATGAGCGCGTTGAAGGCGACCGAGATCACCGCCGCCACGGGAAGGTCCACGGCGGCGGCGATGCCAAGTCCCATCATCAGGAAGATGTAGGCGGCGTCCTTGCTGTCGTCCAACGTGTTTCGGAATCGAACCGCCGCCGCGATGCCGCCCAGGCTGAAGGCCAGCGGGAGGCTGTACTTCACCATCGCGACGATGCCCGCGACGACGACCGGCAGCACGATGAGAAGTTGAACGACCGATTGCTGATAACCGCGGCGCGACCGAGTCAGCGTGTACACCCAGGCGACCGGCAGCGACAGCAGCGCCGAGCCGAGCATCGCCAGCGCCACCGTCGCCGCCAGCGTTCCCTGTCCGACTTCGGGGAGAATGACGTTCTTGCCGGTGCTCCGGACCGCGTCCGGACCGGTTCCGAACAGCGCGTCGAGCGACGTGTCGGTGATGACGTGCGTGCGCGGCAGATACCGCCACGCCAGCGCGCCGGCGACCGCCAGCCCGATGTAGTAGAGGATGACCCTCAGTATGACTCTGTTGGCGGGCGTTGCGGCTGGCGCAACCGTCCTCGTAGCCATGCGCGGACGTCCCGAGTTCGGGGAGGCGAGACTAGCGCCCCAAAAATCGCCACCGACGCCGCCGTCCGCTAGCTCACGAGGTCGTTATTTCGCCCTTAACCCGACGGCGGCCGCGCTCCGCGGCCGGATCCGCCGCTCTTCCGCGCATCCTCATCCTCGATTCTCTGTTCTGCTGCCGCCTCCAGCGCGTGCGCCTGGTCCAACTGCTTCGACGACAAGAGCGCGTAGGCCTGATCGCGACCCGACGCGTTGTTTTCCCGAACCGCCGCGGTCACGTCGCGCACGAGCGAATGCGCCTCGTTCAATGAATCCCGGCGCTCGGCGCTCCCTTCGCTGAACACGGGGCCGTTCTTGAACAGCCGCTGGACCGAGTCGAGCTTGCGCAACAACGGCGAGTTGGTGGAGTCGAGCGTGCGCTTGATGGCGATGACGCGCATGAACTGCGTGTCCGACAGCGCGAGGTCCTGCCGGTGTTGGACGAGCAGGTTGACGGCATTCACGACTTCGGGGATGTCGACCCCCGCCGCTCGTGGAAGCGCCGACGCGCCGCGGTTGCTCCCGCCCCGGCCGCCGCGGCCCATTCCCCCCTGTGCGGCCGCCGCGTCCGGCGACGCGCTGACCAGCGCAACCGCCAGCATGATCGCGCTCGACACCGACCTGTAGCTCACCATTTCCGCGCCTTTGTGAACCGAAGAACAAACACACCCGTGCCACCATGAATGACACGGGTGCGCCCGACTGCCCCGACCCGGCTCGGCCGCTACAGCTCGTACGGCTGCTACTGCACCAGGACAGACCCCGTCTGCCCATGGATGGTACAGCTGTACGCGAACGTTCCCGCCGTGCCGAACGTCCGGCTGAACGTAGCGCCTCCCGTCAGATTCGCCGAAGCCGTATCCGCGAACGTGACGTTGTGCGCGGTGCCCCCGGAATTCCAGGTCCACGTGACCGTGGTGCCGACCGGAACTTGGATGTTGGCCGGATCAAAGAAGTCGTTTCCGACGGAAACCTGATTGGTCTGCACGGGCGGACCCGACGCCCCCCCACCACTCGGACTTGTCGAGTCACTGCCGCACGCGGCAACCGCAACGATCGCGGTGATCGCGAAAAGAGCCCAAACCTTACGCATGTCCCTCTCCCGATGATTGAAGACGACACCCTCTTCGATATCCACGCATCGGGAGGCGGGTTCCGGACTTCACGAATCGGCGGTCAAGATCCGGCAATCAGGTGAAGAGATCTTCGCGCGTCGGCGGCAGGTTGGTTTTGCCGCGGCAGGGCTTCGACAGCAGCGTTTGCAGAACGTTCAAGTCGCCGCGCGCGAACCCGCGTTCCGCCGCCGTCATGTAGAGCTGCCACACGCGAAATGCCGGCTCGCCGACGAGCGCGATGGCGCGATGCCGGCACCGGTCGAGCCTCGCGATCCATTCGCCGAGCGTTCGCGCGTAGTGCTCACGAAGGCTCTCCACGTCGCGCGTTTCAAACCCCACGGCTTCGGCCGCGGAAACCACGGCGTGAAACGGCCCGAGTTTCCCGTCCGGAAATACGTACTGGTCGATGAATGCGTCGGCCCGCCAGAGTCGACGTAGCACGGACTCGCGCCAACCCATCGGATGCGCCGCTTGCACGCTCACGATCCCGTGATTGAGAAAGAGTCCACCCGGAACGAGCGCGCCGAACGCCGACGCGAAGTAGTCCGCGAGGTGATCCACGCCGACGTGCTCGACCATGCCGACGCTCGCCATCTTGTCGAACGGCCCGAGCGCGGCGACGTCGCGATAGTCGCGCAGTTCGACGCGGCACGAGTCCGACAGGCCGGCTGCGTCGATGCGCTCCCTGGCGAGCTCGGCCTGTTGCGTACTCAGCGTGACGCCCGTCGCGCGCACGCCGTAGTGCGACGTCGCGTGCAGCAGGAGCGCCCCCCAACCACATCCGATGTCGAGGAATCGTTCGCCGGGTTGGAGTCGCAGCTTTCGGCAGACGAGATCGAGTTTCGCCTCCTGAGCCTCGTCGAGCGTGTCGTCGTCGTGCTGGAAATAGGCGCACGAATACACAAGGCGCCGGTCGAGCCATAGCTGGTAGAACTCATTGCCGACGTCGTAGTGGTAGCTGATCGCCGCGCGATCGCGCGACGGGTCGTGCTTGTTCCCCGCCGGCGTCACCTTCGCCGCCGCACGCCGGCCGCGCACGTCGGTCTTCCCGTTTCGATGCGGGCTTGGGAGCGACAACAGGTCGCGCGTCAGCGACAGCAGCGCTCGCGCCGAGGAGAGTCGTCGCTTGATCGCTTCACCCAGGGCGACGGCCGCCGCGAGCTGGCCCTCCACGTCGACCACGCCGGACAAATAGGCTTCGACGATCGAGAGCTCGCTGGGCGGCAGCAGCATCTGCCGCAAGGCCGACGGCGTTCTGAGGACGAGCGTAAACGGAGCCGGGTCGATCCCGGCCTCCTCGACGGTTCCGTCCCAGTAGCGCACGCCGAACGCGCGCTCGACCGGGGGACCGAACAGTATGCCGACGGCGTGCTGGCTACGTGGAAGTGCCGATCCCGCGTCGTGCCGATCCACGTCGCTATCGCCTGAGCGATCGCATGATTTCGATATCGCGTTTGCGCGGTGGTGTCGCAAGACACAGCACATGGTGGACCAACGTCACCGGCGGGCGGACCGGACGGCAATCGTCGCGTGCGCTTCCGCTCGCCTGGATGGAGCGGGCGCATCCCCTTCCCGCGCACGCGGCAGCGATCCAGAATTGAGCCGTTCCCCTCGTGCCCAATCAGGAGGCCCGATGCGCGTGCTCCGCTCACTAGTCGCGGTCAGTTTCGCCGCGATTCCGGTCATCACCGTTCCGATCGCGCTGCGCGCACAGATGGCCGCGTCGCAGCATTCCAACCGTATCGCCCTCGACCAGTACCTCGATTGGGAAGAGGTGCAGGCACCCCAGCTCTCCCCCGACGGGTCTCAGATCCTGTTCGGGCGGCGCTGGGTCGACAAGATGAACGACAAATGGGAGTCGTCGATCTGGCTCATGAACGCCGACGGCTCACATCAGCGTTCTCTCGTGCAAGGATCCGACGTGCATTGGTCGCCCGACGGCAAGCGCGTCGCGTACGTCGGCAAAGGCGAGCCGAGTGGACAGCAGATCTTCGTGCGATGGATGGACGCCGAGGGCGCCGTCACGCAGATCTCCCACCTCACCGAAAGCCCGGCGAGCCTCGAGTGGTCGCCCGACGGCAAGACGATCGCCTTCACGATGAACGTGCCGGTGAAGGAGTCGTGGCGCATCGCCATGCCGACGCCGCCGAAGGGCGCGAAGTGGATCGAGGCGCCGAAGATCGTCACGCGGCTCAACTACAGATCCGATCGCATCGGCTACACCGACGACGCGTATCGCCACATCTTCGTGATCCCCGCCGACGGCGGCACGCCGCGACAGATCACGAACGGCGACTGGAACCACTCGGCGCCGGCGTTCTCGGCCGACGGCAAATGGATCGCGTTCTCGGGACTTCGCGAACCGAACGCCGAGAACTTCTTCCGCAAGTCGGAGATCTACGCGGCGAATCTCGAGACGGGCGAGATCAAGCAGATCACGCATCGTCCCGGCGCGAACACCGCGCCGGTCTACTCGCCCGACGGCAAGTCGATCGCGTTCATGTCGGCCGACTCGGTCGATCACTCGGCGTGGGCCGAGACGAAGCTGTGGGTGATGAACGCCGACGGCTCGGGCGCGCATGTCCTCTCGGGAACTCTCGACCGGCCGATCTCCGCCGCGTCGTGGTCGCCCGACGGATCGGGCGTGTACTTCGACGTCGAGAGCGAAGGGTCGAAGAACCTCTACTTCGCGACGACGTCCGGCCAGTTCCACCCCGTCACCGCCGGCAAGCAGGTGTTGACGGTGGCCGCCGTCGGAAAGACGGGCGCCGCGGTCGGCATTCGCTCGACGCCGGTGAAGCCGAACGACGTCGTGTCGTTCACCGTGCCGAAGACAGGCACCGTTTCGACGTTCACGCAGCTCACCGCGGTGAACGACGACGTGCTCGCCGGCAAGGAGCTCGCGCAGACCGAGGAGATCTGGTACACGTCGAAGGACGGACTCAAGATCCAGGGATGGGTCGTGAAGCCCCCGGGGTTCGACGCGTCCAAGAAGTATCCGCTCATCCTCGACATTCACGGCGGCCCGCAGTCGATGTACAACGTCGCGTTCAGCTTCGCGCGGCAGGACCACGCGGCGAACGGCTACGTCGTGCTCTACACGAACCCGCGCGGCAGCACGGGGTACGGCGAGAAGTTCACCAACGAGATCAGGAACGCGTATCCGGGCAAGGACTTCGATGACCTGATGGCCGGCGTCGACACCGTCGTGGGCCGCGGATACATCGACACGAAGAACATGTTCGTGTACGGCTGCTCGGGCGGCGGCGTGCTCACGGCGTGGACGGTCGGCCACACGAATCGGTTCGCCGCGGCCGCGTCGCTCTGCCCGGTGATCGACTGGATCAGCTTCGTCGGCGAGACCGACGGCGCCGGCTGGTACGAGAACTTCGAGAAGCCGTTCTGGGAAGACCCGAGCGAGTATCTCAAGCGCTCACCGATCATGTACGTCGGCAACATCAAGACGCCGACGATGCTCATGACGGGCGTGCTCGATCTGCGCACGCCGATCCCGCAGATCGAAGAGTTCTATCGCGCGCTCAAGATGCACGGCACGCCGACGGTGATGATCCGCATGAACAACGAATACCACGGCACCTCGAGCACCCCGTCGAACTTCCTGCGCACGCAGCTGTACGTGCGCGGCTGGTTCGAGAAATACGGAACGCTGCATTCCGGCGTGGTGACGACCACCCAGGATCGCTAGACCCTGGCGCACTCTCCCACAGCGCGTGCGGGACCGCGGCCGCTCCGGCCACGGTCCCGCATTTTTTCCCGCCGCCAAGCAAGTCGACTCGGCGAGCCGAGGGTAAATCGTCCGGTAGCATCCGTCGTCTCCTCGCCTCCGATCGGTTGACGTGCGTCCAGCCGCTTGGCTCGGCGGCTCTCACGAGCACCCATCGAGCGCTTCCCGGCGCTGATTCGACGACGTCCTGCACTCACTCCACCGCGACGCGAATTCATGTGGAGAATCCCGGGATGCCGGCGTCGCGCGCTGCGCGCAACCATCCAACAACTCCACTTCGTTTTCAACTTCCCCGCGAAAACTCGCTGTCACCCCGACGCCAATTCGTCGATTCCAGATTTCAACTCGCCACTGCTCGCGGTGAGTCCGGCCTCGCTCGGATTTCACTCATTGCGGCGCGAAATCAGATCGCACTGGCGTGGCGCGCGCGCAACACCACGCCGTTTTTTTCGCCACCGCACGACAGTCAGTCGTCGCCGCCTCGAGCTCAGCTTTCGACGGATCGCATTCAGTCGCCAACGGACCGACGTCATTCGACGCAGGATCGCTCTCAGCCCGTCTCTCCCCGCCCTCCGTGTACGACAGCGCGTGGAACTGCCGTCAACTCCCGGCCGCAATCCACATTTCAACACCGAAAGGCGCGACGAACGCGAGTCGGGCGAGCGATGCCCTCCGTGGTGTCGGCTCATATCGGTGCTCGGGGCTCAACGCCTCCTCGATCGCTCGCGCAAGACCGCCGAAAAACGGCTCACGACCGTGCAAAGCCAGCGCCGCACGAGCCAAAGTCCGCGCCGACGCGCCACGAGTCATCAACGGACCGAGGTAAATGCAACAAGTGTTGCGGAGACGCAGCAAAGGAACGAACTCAGTGAGCTAACGACCGAACTCAGAGACCAAAAGAAAAACTCAGTCGTCAAGCGACCGAGCTGCGGGTCCTCCGACCACCGCGGCAGTGCTAGTCAGGGCCCGGATGCGGCAATTCCCTATGGTCGGCCGGCGGTTCCTCGCGCGCGACGTCCAGTTGGTGCTCACCCACGCGCCGCCGCGACGTCCGGTGAGCCTCCGCCCGGACGCGCACCTCCTCGAACTGCCGTTGAAGAGCCACCAACTCGTCATCGCTCAACCCTTCCATGTGCACCAACTCGTTCCGAGCCTGGCGAACGGCGCGAAGCAGCTCGTCGAGCTTGAGCTGCGTCACCTGCGAATCACGGTTCTGAGTGTTCTGAATCACGAACACCATCAGAAAGGTCATGATGGTGGTTCCGGTGTTGATCAGCAGTTGCCAGGCGTTCGAGAAGTGGAAGATCGGCCCGGCGATTCCCCACGCGACGACCAGCAACAGCGCGGACGCGAACGCCCACGGCGCACCGACCGCGCGCGAGATGCCCTGCGAGAATCGCCGGAACCAGTCGAAGCGTGGCGAAAGAATCGTCTGCGAATCGCTCATGGTCGACGTACTGTGCAAGGATCGTTCGACCCGCCCCGCCCGCGTCACTCGGCGAGCGGCCTCGTCTCTACGGTCACGACCCGCGGCGCGTGCCCCGTCTCCTCGAGAAAGCGCTCGATGCCGGCGCGCTCCATGACGATCGTTTCGGTGTTCACCAGCGGATGGCATCGCCACCGAGTCGCGGCCCATACGTCGCGGTCGACGAACAGCTCGACGCCGTGCGCCGTGTCGTTCGCCAGGCCGAACACCGTCACCGAGCCGGGCTCGACGCCCAAATGTCGCATCAAACGGTCGGGCGAGCCGAAGCTGAGATGATCGGCGCCGGCAGCGTCCGCGAAGCGTTTGACGTCCACCGCCTTCGCGCACGTCGTCACGAGCAACAGGTGCCGGCGACCGCGCTTGTCGCGCAGGAACAGGTTCTTCGTCTGTACGGCGTCGCTCGCCGGGATCGCGGCCTCGGCTTCGTCGCACGTGTGCACGGGCGCGTGGATGTGGCGCTCGTACACGAGTCCGAGCCGATCGAACATCGCGCACAGCTCGTCCGGCGTCATCACGAGACCGCCCGCGCCGCGGCCGGCGTTTCGGTCCGCATCGGGCCGAGCGCGATCACCAGAGCGATCGTCGTCAATGCCGCCACGAACGTGACGACGCCGGGCCAAGCCCAGCGATCCCAGAACACGCCGCCCGCCGATCCGGCGACGCTAGACCCGATGTAGTAGAAGAACAAGTAGAGCGCCGCCGCCTGCGCCTTGGCGTGGCTCGCGCGCAGTCCCACCCAACTGCTCGCCACCGAGTGGCCGCCGAAGAATCCGAACGTGACGACCGCGACGCCGGCGATCACGAACGCCAGCGGACGCGTGACGGTTAGCGCGACGCCGACCAGCATCACCGCCGCCATCCGCGCGAGCATCGTGCTTCGGCCGACGCGATCGGCGCGTGATCCGATCCACGCCGACGCGAAGATGCCGACCAGATACACGATGAAGATGAACCCGACGGCGGCTTGACTCAGCGAATACGGCTCGCGCAGCAGATGATACGCGACGTAGTTGTAGGTCGTGACGAAGGCGCCGGAGAACAGAAAACCCAGGGCATACAGCGGAACGAGCCGAGGGTCGCGAAGCTGTTCCCAGAACGTGAGCGACAGCGCGCCGACTCGCAGTGGCCGTGGTTTGAAGTGCCGCGACGGTGGAAGGCTTCGCCATGCGACGACGGCCGCGACGACGCCCAGAAATCCGATCGCGGCGAGCGCCCAGCGCCACGAGAGAGCGTCGGTGACGAGCCCCGTGAGCAACCGACCGATCATGCCGCCGAGTCCGTTGCCGCCAACGGCCAGCCCCATGGCCAGCCCGATCGAGTTCGGATGCACTTCCTCGCTCAGATACGCCATGGAGAGTGCCGGCAACCCGGCGAACGAGATGCCCGCCAGCGCGCGAAGCAGGAGCAACACGCTCCACCGTGTGGCGAACGCGCACCCGATCGTGAGCAGCGCCGAGGCGAGCAGCGACGCGAGCATCAGTGGTACCCGGCCGCGCGCTTCGGAAAACGCGCCGGCGATGATCAACGACGGCGCCAGGAAACCCGTCGTCAGCGACAGCGGCAGACTGCTCGCCGCGGCGCTGACGTGGAAATCGCGCGCGAACACCGGCATCAACGGCTGCACGCAATACAGCAGCGCGAACGTCGCGAAGCCGGCGGAGAACAGCGCGAGCGTCGTGCGGCGAAACTCCGGTTGTCCGTGCCGAATCAGTTGCGGCGGCGCGGGGACCGGGCTCGCTGACGGGGCGGGCGTGGCGGAGGGGAGCACGACGTGAAACTAAGTCGTCGTGCTCCCTCCGCTGCGACCGTCGTGGCTACTCGGCCCCGCCGCCGCCTGTCGCCATGCGGATCTGCGCCATCCGCTCCGGCGACGCCGAGAACAGACCCTCGGGGAAATGCCGGTACTGGAGCATCTGTCCGTAGATCGTCGCCTGGTCGTAACGGTTCAGGCCGAGGCCGGCGAGAAATTGCAGCCGCAGGTTGCGGTCGTGGTTGATCTGCGCGTCGGCGAGCCACGGACGGAGCATGGCTTCGTTGCCGGCGAAGGTCGCGAACAGCTCGGTCGCCGAATTCACACCGATCTCGTGGAGCGACTTCGCGACCTGCGCGTACTGCGGACTGGCCAGACGCTGCTCGATGTCGTCGACGTTGATGTGCATCGCGCCCATCTGCCCGACGAGCACGAGGTCGTAGCCGGCGCCGTTGTTCGTGTTGCCGAACACCACGCCGTTCGGGAACGCCTGGAAGAACGTCGCGATCTCGCTCTTCACCGCTTCCGGGCTGCTCTCGTAGAGCTGCACGAAGAGCGTCACCACGCCCCCCGGATTCAGGTGATCCTTCACGACGTCGAAGAATTCCTTCGTGTAGAGCGTCGCCGCGCCCTTCACCCACGGATCGAGCGGGTCCGACGTCACGGCGTCGAACTTCTGCTTCGTCGTGAGAATGAAATGCCGCGCGTCGTCGATTTCGACGTGGACCTTGGGATTCGTGACGACGTTGAAATTGTGCGCGCCGAAGTACTTCGACACGACCGCCGGCACCAGCGGCTCGATCTCGGCGATCGTCTCGCTCTGAAGCGCGGGGTCGATGCTCACCGCGCCGGCCGTGACGCCCGCGCCGCACCCGATGACCAGCACCGAACTCGGATGCGGCGGCAGCAGCGTCGTCAGATGGCCGAGCATTCGCTGTAGCTTCATGTCCTGCGGCTCGCTCGACGCCTGCACTTTGCCGGCGTTGTGGTAATTCAGCACGCCGTTCGACAACTGCGACACCGCGACCGACGCGGTCATTCCTTCGCCGACGTAGATGAAGTCATTGGCGTTTTCGAGGCGCGTCGCGAACCAGCGGCCGTAGCCGACGAGAAGCGGGGGCACCGGGGGCACCGACTTCATGAGCAGCAGCGAAATCGCCGCCGTCGCGACGCCGATCCAGACTCGCCGCGGCGTGGTCCTGAGCTTCGAGACGCCTTCGACGGCGACCGGCACGAGCGTGATCAGCGCGCTCAGTGCCGCGACGGCGATGAGCAGGCGCTGGGACGTCCGCGTTCCGAGCCACGCGATGATCAACAAGCTCCCGAACAGCGCGCCGACGATCCCACCGATCGTGTTCGCGGCGTACACGCTGCCGACGAGGCGGGCGGGATCCTTGGCGCCGCGACCGACTGCCGCCAACGCGAGCGGGAAGCTCGCACCCCAGAGCACGGCCGCCGGGAACACCGACCACACGCAGCGCACGAGGTCGATTTGGAACGTCGGCGTCGCGTCGACCGCCAGACCCGGACTGACCGGCCAATACGGAAGGATCACGGTCATCGAGTACGCGGCCCACGCAATCGCTCCCGTGAGCAGCAGCTGACAGACGCCCAACATCACGCGGGGATGCTTGGTCGTGCGAGCGATCGCCGAACCGCCGGTGCTGCCCAGGCCAAGGCCGAGCAGGAACGCGGCGAGGATCAACGAGAACGTGTACGTCGTGGCGCCGAGCAAGAGCGAGAGAAGACGCGTCCAAACGGCTTCGGCGGCCAGCGCCGTCGCGCCCGAAAGCGCAATGGCGGCGTACACCGGCCATGCGCCCGGCGCGACCAGCGGGCTGGACTCGGCCTCATCGGGCGAGGCGTCGTCGGCGCCACGGTAGACCGTGGCGCGAGCGAGGGCGAGGCTGGTGAATGCGACCAGCACGTCGATGGCCACAGCGACGTAGGTCGCGACAGCCATGTCAAAAACGCGAAGCAGATAGAACCCGGCGAGGAGGCAGCCGAGCACCGCGCCGGCGATGTTGCCGCCGTAGAAGAACCCGAGCCAGGCCACGCCCTCGGACGTGGTCTCCACCCATCGGGCGATCGCCGGAAGCGTGGCGCCCATCAGCAGCGTCGGGGGCAACAGACAGAGCGCGCAGAACAGGCCGCGCACCAGCAGATCGGCCGTTCCGTGCAGGGCGATCGCGAAGTACAGACCGCCGGCGTACGGAAGACCCCACAACACCAGCAGCCCGAATGCGGCGATCGCCAACTCGAGAATCGCGTAGACGCGCAGCGGGTGTTGTCGTCGCGAGACGAACTTGGCCAGGTACAGACTGCCGATGCACATGCCGCCCATGAACGTGCCTAGCAGCACACCGAGCGACACCGCCGACGATCCGATGATGAGGCTCAGGAGCTGAAACCAGACGATCTCGTAGATCAACGCCGCGCACCCGCTCCCGATGAACAGGAGGACGACGAGCGGCAGCAGGCGATTGGCGACTGGCGACCCGCTCCCGACATCCCCGGCCGAGGCTTGGCCAGGACCGGTGTAGGACGCGCGACGCTGTTGTTGTTTGGTGGATGACGACACGGCGGGAATAGCTCGGAAAAGGGAGAGGAGCCGGCCTTCGGAACTGGCTGCGGCCAGAACCGTTACGCGGTCGGCAGACCCTATGTTGGCAGCGTGCGCGACGTCAGTCCAGTTGTCGCGCGCCGGGACGACGCAAGGGCCCACAACGGGTGCCGGGTCGCCTGACAAAAAATAGCGTCGGGCGTGAGGACTCGAGGGCCTCACACCCGACGCTGCGAATCGTTCGGAATCGGAGTCGGCGCCGGCGTTTGAGCCGGCGCGGCCGAGCGAATTAGTTGTTCAATTCGTTGTCGTCCGCGTCGAAACTGGGCTGCGACCCATCGTCGCGACGTGCGTAGTTCGAACCGGCCTGGGCCGTGTGCTGTTGACGGGTGTGGCGGTCGAGCTGCTCACGCGAATCGAAATGCGCGCCGCATTGGTGGCACTCGAAATCCTGATCGTTCTGGGCCATGTGCGTGTCCTCGCGGTTGGGGCCGGCCCACACGCGTCGCTCGACGCGGCGACGCCGCGCCACGTCGCACGCGGTTCGCACGCGGTGTGCCGGACAAACCAACTCGCCCCGGCAATTCGATGCCGGGGCGAGCGGTTGTCACCAAGACGGGTGCGCGTCCTATCGCTGAACGATGATCAGATACTTCGACGTCGCCCAGAACTTGTCGGCTTCCGCGATCTCGAGCGGCCCGTGGAACTTGGCGCCGTCGCGCGCCGCGACCTTGGCGTCGTCGAGGCTCTGGCGCGACACGATCTGATATTCGCGCGTCGAATCCGGAAGCGAGATCGAATGCACCGCGCGCGTGTCGATCGGCGTGAAATCCGTTGGCTTGAGATCGCGGGCCGGCACCAGCGTGCGGCCGAAGCGATGGACCAACAAGTTCGTGCCGCCCTCGCGCGTGATCACGCCCTTCTGCAGCAGCTCGTCCTCCGTGCCGACCACATAGTAGGCCTTGGCCGACTCGGTGCGAACCGTCTCGAGATCCTTCCCGAGCTGGTCGATGCGGCCCTGCAGGAGCACGATCGTCTGCGCCTGCTGGTCGACGCTCGTCATCAGATCGGCGATGTGCTTCACGTCGCCCGCGATCGAATCACGGAGCGCGCGATTCTCGTCGGTGAGCTTGCCGTTGGCGGCGAGCAGCTGCTCGTGTTGATGCTTCAGCTCAGTGACCTGGCGCGCCGTGGCGCGCGCCCGTTCGACGAGCGCGTCGACGCGGCGCAGCATGTCCTTGCGCGCGCGCAGCTGATCCTGGATGCCGCTCTCGGACGTCTTCTTGTTCGAGCTCGCGCTGAGACCCTTCACGCGCGAGATCGAGCTGTCGATGCGGCCGATGAACAGATTCGCGTCGGCCAGCGTCTGCGACACCGAGTCGCGCTCGGCGGACAGCTTGCCGAGGAGCGCGCGCTGCTGCGAGACGAGCGCGGTCGCGCTGTCGGCGCGGACGCGTTCGTGCGTGTCGGTGCACGCGGTGGCGAGAAGAACGAGCGAGGGAACAAGAAGGCGGTTGCGCATGAGAATCACACTCGGGTAAACGGCCGCGCGTCCATCGCGCGACCCGAATGAAAGGTGCCCTCGCCGGCCCTCAAACGTGTAGGGCGAGCGGCACACCGCCTCTGTGACGAAGCGCACACCGGGCGCGCAACATCAGATTGCTGCTGAGTACCCTCAGATCGTTTCCAGATCTTCTAAGTACATCGCCAGCGCGAAATGGCCCGCGAAACGGGCCCAGTCCGCCGGCGTCGCCTCGTGGTCGGCGTCCTTGACCCGGGGATTCGCGCCGGCGGCGAGCAGCGCGTCGACGACGTCGCGCGCGTTGCACTTCGCCGCGTAGTGGAGCGGCCGGTCGCCCTGCGGCCCGCAGGACACGTCGACGTCCACGCCCTGCACGATGAGAAAGCTCACCGTCGCCAGATTGGCCAGCGCCGCCGCGGTGTGCAGCGGCGTTTCGCCGTAGCCGCTCGCCGGATTGAGCCCGTCGCGTCGGGCGCCGAGGATGTCGGCGCGGCGGGCCGACAGCGCGAGCAGCGCGTCGACGTCGTCGAGGGCGGCGAAGAGCCACGCGTCCGCCTCGCCGCTCCGCTCCATGAGGAATCTTGCAATCGGGCGCCGTGTGCGGCGTCCGTAGGCCGCGCTGCGGGCCGCCGAGGCGCCGTATTTGTTGAGCGCGTCGAGGTCGGCGCCGTGCGCGACGAGAAAAGCCGCCACCTCCACCGTCGCCGCAAAGTGCAGCGGCGGCGCCTGGTTCGCCCGCCGCTCGCGCACCACGCCCGGATCCCGCGCGACGATCTCCGACAACCGCGCGAGGTCGCCGAGCGCCGCGGCTTCCCACGCGTCCACCTGCGCGCCGTGCGACCGTAGCAGGTCGACCAGCTCGCGCGATTCGCGCCCCGCGGCGAGGAGCATCGGCGTCCAGCCGTCGTACATGTCGCTCGGATGATTCGGGTCGGCGCCGGCTTCGAGCAGCAGCGACGCGACGTCGGTGCGTCCGTTCTCCACCGCCACGTGCAGCGCCGTCGGCTCGCCGCCCCAGATCGGGTGCGGCCCGGTCACCCGCGCCAACTCCGGCGAACGCGCCAGCACCCGAGCGGCCGCCGCGCGGTCTCCCGCGCGCGAGGCGTCGAAGAGTTCGTCGAGCGATTTCACGTGTGCCTCCCCTGTTCCGTCACTCGCCCACGCCGAATGCCCCCGACAGTCGACGGCTAACGTACGATCGCCTTGGACGCGCCGCCATGCGGCTGTGTTCGCCCCTAGATTGCTCGCCGCGAATCCAACGACGTCCCGTCGCGCCGCCGGTAAACCTTCGCCCCATCCCGCGAGACTAAGCCCAGGAGCCGGTGAAGGATGCTGGGCCGGCAGACGTTGGAATTCGCCAGGCTGTCCCACCACCCTACTCCAGCCCGAGTTTCGCCGTGAGTTTTCGACGTAGCATCATCGCCGCTCTGGCGATGGCGGTCGTTGTCCTCGTGCGTCCCCACATCGCCGCCGCGCAGACCGACGTCGTTCGCGGCCGTATCATCGGTCCCGACAGCCTCCCGGTCGAGCGCGCGACGATCACCGTCACCTCGCTGACCGGCAACGTCACACGCAGCGCGCGGACCGACAAGAACGGCCGCTACACAGTCACCTTTCCCGGCGACGAGGGCGACTATTTCGTCAACGTCGCCGCGCTCGGTTTCGCCGGGCGCCGATTCGAGATCAAGCGGACGGGCGATCAGGAGATTTTGATCGCCGACGCCAAGCTTCAGCGAGTCGCCGAGCGGCTCGACGCGGTCAAGGTCAACGCCGACCGGCAACGCGTCGGACGCAACGACGTGCCCGACATCAGCGGCAGCGAACGCTCCGCGTCAGCGGCGAACGTGTCCGCCGATCAGCTGGGTGATTTGGCCGCCCTCGCCGCCTCGCTTCCCGGCGTGCAGCTGATTCCCGGCGCCGACGGCAATCCAAACGGGTTCTCCGTGCTCGGCCTCACGCCGGACCAGAATGCGACCACGCTGAATGGGATGAACTTCGGCGGATCGAATCTGCCGCGCGACGCGAACGTCAGCACCTCGCTCGTCACGTCGCCGTACGACGTCTCGCGCGGGAACTTCAGCGGCGGCTTGCTCAATGTTCGGTCGCGTCCCGGCTCGAACTACATCATTCGTACGTCGAGCCTCAACTTCGACGCGCCGCAGATGCAGTGGACGGATCCCGCGGGGCGGCAACTCGGCCAGCAGTATCACAACATCTCGGCCGGCGGTCTGTTTTCGGGACCGCTCGAGACCGACAAGTCGTTCTTCTCGATCGCCTATCAGGCCGGGCGGCGGTCGTCCGACCTTCAGAGCTTGCTCAACACCGACGCCCTCGGGCTTCGCGCCGTCGGGGTCGCGGAAGATTCGGTTCGCAATCTGTTGAACATCCTCGGACAGGATCACGTGCCGCCGACCATCGGCGGCGTGCCGGGCGCCCGGCTCAACGACCAAGCGCTCGTCTTCGGCACGTTCGACTGGGCGCCGCCGTCGTCCACGACCGGCCAGGCGGTGAACATCACCTTCAACGGCTCGTGGAATCGCCAGGATCCGTCGGGCCTGTCGAGCACCGAGCTCCCGTCCCACGGCGGTGAGCGCGAGAACTGGTACGGCGGGGTTCAGGCGAAGCACTCGGGCTATTTCGGCTTCGGCGTGCTGAGCGAGACGCAAATCGGCATCAACCGTCTGCGCTTCTACGGGAATCCGTTCGTCGACCTGCCCAACGCGTCGGTCCGCGTGACGTCGATGTTCGACGACGGCACGTCGGGCGTGCAGAACCTGTCCTTCGGCGGCAACCCGACGATGAACGTCAACATGACCACCACGACGGCGCAGGCGATGAACACGCTGTCGTGGTTCAGCGAGAACAACAAGCATCGGCTGAAATTCACGACCGAGTTGCGGCACGACGAGTACGAGCAGGATCTCAGCACCAACGAGCTCGGCACGTTCAGCTTCAACTCGCTGAGCGATCTCGCCGCCGGGACGCCGGCGTCTTTCACGCGCCAACTCACGCCGCGCGCGCGCAGCGACGGACAATATGTGCTGGGCACGTCGCTCGGCGATTCATATCGTCCGACCGACGATCTCCAAGTCCAGTATGGCGTTCGCCTCGACGGCAACCGGTTCGGGTCGACGCCCGAATTCAACCCGGCGGTCGAGCAGGCATTCGGCCTTCGCAACGACTACGTGCCGAGCAAGATTTACGCGAGCCCGCGCGTCGGCTTCTCGTGGACGTACGGCACGGCGCCGCAGGTCGCCGCGTTCCAGGGTGCGGCGCGCGGCCCGCGCGCGGTGATTCGCGGCGGCGTCGGTCTCTTTCAGAACACGCCGAACGCGCAGTCGATCGGCACGGCGCTCGACAACACCGGGCTCCCGTCGGCGGTGCAGCAGCTCGCCTGCGTCGGCATCGCGACGCCGACGCCGGACTGGCTCGCCTACGCGACGAGTATCGGCTCGATTCCCACGCAGTGCGCGGACGGCACGACGGGGACCGTGTTCGCCAGCACGGCGCCGAACGTCGCGCTGTTCGACAAGAGCTACTCGGCGCCCAAGGCCCTCCGCTCGAACCTGCAGTGGAACGGCTCGATTCTCGACAACATGTTCCTCGCCTCGGTCGACGCGACGTACTCGTTGAACCTCGACCAGCCGAGCACGTTCGACCTGAACTTCAATCCGGTGGAGCAGTTCGCGCTGGCCAACGAGGGTGGCCGGCCGGTGTACGCGCGCACGTCCGGCATCGTGCCGATCAGCGGCGCCATCGCCGCGGGCGAGTCGCGCCTGGATCCCGCGTTCACGCACGTGAGCGAGCTGCGCTCCGACATGGAGTCGGACGCGCGCCAGCTCACCTTCCAGCTCCGGCCGTCGTCGTTCAACTCGAACTATTCGTGGAGCCTGTCGTACGTGTACGCGAACGCGCGCGATCGTGTGCGCGGCTTCTCGAACACGGACGGCGATCCGCGCACCGCATCGTGGGCGCGGTCGAGCTTCGACTCACGCCACCAGATCGTCTACGGCCTGACCTACAACGCGTTCGATTTCATTCGCCTGTCGTGGAACGGCTCGTTCCGGTCTGGCACGCCGTACACGCCGCTCGTCAGCGGTGACATCAACGGCGACGGCTACTCCAACGATCGCGCATTCATCTTCGACCCGACCAAAACGGCCGACACCGCGCTCGCCGCGGGCATGCGTACGCTCCTCGCGACCGGCTCGCGCTCGGCGCGCGACTGCCTCCTGAGTCAGTTGAACACCGTGGCCGGACGCAACACCTGCCAGGGTCCGTGGACGTCGACCGCGTTCCTCAATTTCTCGTTCAACCCGGCCAAGGTGCGCATGCCGCAGCGCGCCAACATCTCCTTCCAGATCTCGAATCCGCTGGCCGCGGCCGACGTGATCATGCACGGCGAAGATCACCTGCACGGCTGGGGTCAGCCGTTCATCCCGACGTCGCAGCTGCTGTTCGTACGCGGGTTCGATCCCGTCAGCCAGACGTACAAGTACGACGTCAACCCGCGGTTCGGCGCGACGGCGCTGTCGCAGTCGTCCATTCGCGCGCCGGTCACGCTGACCGCGTTGCTGCGCGTCGACGTCGGACCGGCGCGTGAGCGCCAGGATCTCACGCAGTTGCTCGACCGCGGCCGCACGACCGACGGTACGAAGGCCCCCGAGGCGCTGCTCCGTGCCTACTATGGATCGGGCGGCGTCATGAATCCGATGGCCCAGATTCTCCGGCAGGCCGACACGCTCGCTCTCGGGGAAAACCAAGCGGACAGTATCGCGATCCTGAATCGCCAATACACCATTTCACTCGACTCGATCTGGTCGCCGGTGGTGAAATACCTCGCCACGCTGCCGGAGCGATACGACCAGACGGCGGCGTACGACCGCTACAAGGCCGCGCGCGAGGCGTCCGTCGATGCGCTGATCCGCCTGGCGCCGACCGTTCGCGGACTCCTCACGAGCGAACAGATGCGCAAGCTCCCGGCCTTCGTCGGCCCCTATCTCGACACGCGCTACCTCGCATCAGTCCGCTCCGGCACGACCGGCACCGGCCTCGGCATGATCATGCTGCCTGGCGGCGGTGCGGTTCCGGCCGGCGGCGGTGGCGTGCAGGTGATCATCAAGTCCGGAACACCGTGATTCTCGCTCATTCCATAACTCTTATGCGTACACACATCCTGTCGTTCGTCGCACTCGTCCCCGCCGCGCTCGCCGCGCAGACGCCGGCCGTTCGCCTGATCAACGCCCCCGACGCCTCGTCCAAGCCGGAGTTCTCGATGGTCGCCGCGGTGCGCCAGCTCGCCGGCGGCCGGCTGCTCGTGAACGACATCAACAATCGGCAGCTGACGATTCTCGATCCCGGACTCGGCAACGCGTTCCTGCTCGCGGACTCCACGAGCGGCCGCGCCAATTCGTACGGAACCCGACCCGGTGGACTCATTCGCTATGTGGGCGACTCGACGCTGTTCGTGGACCCGGCCGGCTTGTCGATGTTCGTGATCGACCCGGCTGGCAAGATCGCGCGCGTGGCCTCGGTGCCGCGGTCGCAGGACGCCCCCAGTCTCGGCAACAACCTGCTCGGTACGCCGGGCGTCGACGCCGCCGGGCGTCTGGTCTATCGCAGCGCGGGACTCCGCCTCACCCAACAAGGCGGAAAAGGCGCTGGCGGAATGGTCGCGCCCGACTTTCCCGATTCCACGGCGATCGTTCGCGTCGATCTTGCCACGCGCAAAGTCGACACGGCGGCATATTACAAGATTCCGAAAACGAAAATGAACATTGTGCAGTCCGACAAGGGCGTCACGATGACGAGCGAACTGAATCCGATGCCGATCGTCGACGACTGGGCCGTGCTGTCGAACGGGTCGATCGCGATCGTGCGCGGCCAGGACTACCATGTCGACATCCTCCACGCCGACGGAACGACGGCGTCGGCGGCGAAGATTCCGTTCGATTGGCAGCGTCTCAGCGACGAAGAGAAGGTCGCCGTCATCGATTCGGCGAAGGTTGCGTTGGATCGTGCCCGCGCCGCCGGCCCCGGTGACGGGAATGCCGTCATCGCCGGCGGCGGACGCGGCGCCGGCGGTCCCGGCGGAATGGTGGTCATGAGCTTCCGAACAACCACCGACGGCGGCGGAGACGGCGGCGGTGTCGGTTCGAAGGTCGCGAGCATGGGCGGCGGCATGACGCCCTCGTTCGTGAGTGCCAGCGAGCTCCCCGACTATCGCCCCGCATTCAACCAAGGCGCCGCGCGCGCCGACGAAGATGGCAACGTCTGGGTGCGCACGAGCGCCATTCGCGCCGGCGCCATCGGCGGGGTGATCTACGACGTGATCAACGGCCAGGGCGCGCTCATCGATCGCGTGCAGCTGCCGTCCGGTCGCACGATCGCCGGCTTCGGCAAGGGTGGCATCGTCTTCATGGTCGCGCGAGACAAGACCGGCGCCTGGATCGAGCGCACGCATCGGTAGCCGAATCGACTCTCGGTTGTTGAAACAACGCGGGGACTGTCGCCACGACGGTCCCCGTCGTTTTTCCGGTCCACCGGTCCACCCGTCCACCCGTCCACCCGTCCACCCGTCCACCCGTCCACCCGTCCACCCACCTCACGCGAACAACCCAACCTGTCCACCGGTGTGCCAGAACAGCACCGTCTGGTCCGGTGTGAACCGCTCGTCGCGCACGTACGAGATGAGCGCGCCCAGCGCTTTCGCCGTATACGTGTGATCGACGAAGAGCGCTTCCGTCCGCGCCGCCAGCGACTGCGCTTCGCGCGATGCGTTCGTCGGAATGCCGTAGCCGTCACCGACCCACGAGTCGTCGACCTCGATCTCTCCATCGAACGACTCGAGTCCGCCGATGCCGCGAACGATCGCCAAGACGCCGTTGCGGATCTTTTCCGCTGAGTCGTCGGCGCTCACCGCGATGACGCGAGTCGGAAGCCCGAACCGCGCCACGCCCGCGATGAGACCAGCCTGCGTGCCGCCCGACGACCCCGCGTGCACGATCACGTCCGGCAGAATCGCTTGCGCGAGCATCTCTTCGATCGCCGCCACGAATCCGAGCGCGCCGACGACGGTCGATGCACCGAGCGGAATGAAGAACGGACGTCGCCCCTCATCCCGCAGGCGACGCATCACTCGCTCACCCGCGCCCGCGCGCGCTTCGCGTGACGCGATGTACTCGATCTCGGCCCCGAGCAGCCGGTCGAGGAGCGCGTTCGCCGACGGATGCGGCGGCGGCGTGCCGTTGATGATGAGTACGCACCGGAGCCCGAGTGACGCCGCGGCAGCCGCCGTGGCGCGCGCGTGATTCGACTGCACGCCGCCGACCGTCACGAGCGTGTCCGCGCCGCGCGCAACCGCCTCCGCCAGGACGAATTCCAGCTTCCGCACCTTGTTGCCGCCGAAGCCGAACGGAATCGAATCGTCGCGCTTCACGAGCAGCGTGGGTCCGCCGCCGAGCGCGGCGCGAAGGCGCGGCACCTCTTGCACCGGCGTGGGACCCGACAACAACGACACGCGCGGTTGAACGAGGCTCGACGTCGTCACTCCTCCGCCGACGGCGCGCCGCCGGTCCGCGCCACCTGATCCGCCTTGATCTTGCCCGCGTCGAACCGCCGCGCGCTGCCCAGCATCTTCTCGATCGTTTCGTCGAAGTCGGCCGTCGGCTTGCGCTGAAAGCGCAGCGGGTTGATCCGCGCGACGACGAACGCTTTGAGATACGGACTCTCGAGTCCCTTGGTCTTGAGGTTCGCCACGATTTCGTTCACGAGCTCGTTCAGCTCGAGCAGCTTGGACGCGCGTTCGCGCCGCGTCTCGAGCGCCGCCGTCAGCTTCGACGCGAGAAACTTGTCGCATCGCTTGAGAATCGGGTGATACGCGCCGCCCGAGAATCGCCCGTTCTCCATGTAGCAGAAGCCGAGCGTGAGAAGCGCCGGTTCCTCGAACTCGGTCGTGAACTCCTTCTCCGGCCGGTTGTCGATCGCCGCCAGGCCTTCGGCGAGCCGCGCCACTTCGAGCGCGCGCTCACGAAGGTTGTGCGCCTTCTCGGTATTGAGAATCAGGATGCGGTGCGCCACTTCCGGTTCCGGGACCACGATCGCGATGATCGACTTCGCGCCGAGCTGCCGCATCGCCCCGAGCCGATGATATCCGTTCGGCGACCAGTACTTTCCCTCGGGACCGGGCACGGCGATCACCGGATCGAGGTAACGGTCGAGTTGATCGATCGCCTTCGCCACGCGCTCGACGTGCGCCTCGGACAGATCGCGCTGATACGGCGTCGGTTCGACTTTGTCGATCGGCAGCGCCGCAAGAATTTGCCAGTTCGAGCCGAGCGGATCGCGATACGTCGCGAGCACCGACCCGCCGTCGGACTCGATCGTCTTGCCGAGCGATTCGACCGACGCGGGCGGCGAGACCGACGTCAGCCGGCGAGCGTCCAGCCCGCGCGACGCGGCAGGGGCAGCCGCCGCCTTCTTTCTGGTTCGCTTCTTGGTCGCGGGCTTGGTCGCGGGCATTGTCCGGCGAAAGCTAGGTCCACCCCGATCGCTCACGCCAGCCGCCGTGGTTCTGAAGAATGATGTGACGTACACCCGGAGCGGTCGCGCCCGCCAACGCATATTTTCCTCGCAGACGCCGCGCCCTTACTCCCTCCCACCGTCGCGCCATGCGCCTTCGCCCACTCGTCGCGCTTCTCCTCGCCGCACGACCGCTCGCTCTCGCCGCACAGACGCGCGGAATCACGCCGCAGGACTACTTCTCGTTCGAGCTCGTGGCCGATCCGCACATCTCGCTGGACGGCTCGCGCGTCGTGTACATCGTGTCGCGCGTCGACCGTACGCAGAATCGGCGGATCTCCTCGGTGTGGATCGCGCCCACCGACGGCAGCGCGCCCGCGCACGTGCTCCTCGACGAAGCCTGGGCCCCGAGCGCACCGCGTTGGTCGCCCGACGGATCGGCCGTCGAATTCATCTCAGCGCGCGCGTCGACGGATACGAGCTCCGCTACCGGGCGCCGCCCGAGCGCGGCTCGCCCGCAGCTCTGGATTGTGTCCCTCGCCGGCGGCGCCCCGCGCAAAGTGACGAGCGTCATGAACGGCGTATCCAACTGCGTGCCGTCGCCGACGGGCGGTCGCGTCGCGTGCTTGAGCCGCACCGGCCCGAGCGACAAGAAGCCCGCCACCGCGCAGAGCGACGTCCGCCATTATTCGCATCTTTCATACAAGTTCAACGACACCGGCTGGTACGACGACAAGAGATCTCACATCTGGATGGTCGACCTCGCGAGCGGCGCGGCGCATCAGATCACCGACGGCGACGATTGGAACGACACCGATCCACAATGGGCGCCGGACGGGACACGCCTGGCGTTCGTCTCCGATCGCACGGGACACGAATACGACGGCGGCCGCAACACCGACGTCTGGATTGTGAGCGCCGACGGTGGCGGACTGACGAAAGTCTCCGCCTCCGAGGGTCCGGACAACGCGCCGCGCTGGTCGCCCGACGGCAAGTCGATCGCCTACGTGACCGCGGCCGCCGAGGAAGCGCCGCCGCAGATCATGATCGCGCCGGCTGGCGGCGGCGTCACCATGGCGCCGTATCCCTCGCTCGATCTGATCCCGACCGATCTCCAATGGTCGGGCGACGGCCGCGCGCTCTACTTCGACACCGGCGTCAAGGGCGAGTATCAGATTTTCCGCATCGAAATCGCCGAACACCGTCTGATGCAGGTCACCGCCGGCTCGCGTGCCGTGCGGAGCCCGAGCATCGCCGCCAACGGCCACATGGTCTACCTCGTGAACGACTTCACGCACATGGACGACGTGTACTCGTCGGCCATCGACTCGTTGCGGGAACGAAAGCTCTCGAACCACAACGCCGCGCTCTGGTCGTCACTCGCGCTCGCGCCGGTGCAACGGATGACCTACAAAGGCGCCGACGGCTGGCCGGTCGACGGATTCCTCGTCAAGCCGCTCAACTGGCAGCCGGGTCGCTCCTATCCGCTCGTGCTCAGCATCCACGGCGGACCCGCCGGCCAGTACGGCGTCGACTGGTTCCACGAATTCCAGGTGTATGCCGCGCACGGATGGGGCGTGTTCTTCACCAACCCGCGCGGCTCGACGGGCTACGGCCGCGTGTTCCAGCGCGGCATCGAGAACGAGTGGGGCGGCAAGGACTACATCGACATCATGAACGGGTTGGACGCCGCGATCGCCGCGAATCCGTGGATCGACACGACCAAGATCGGCGTCACCGGCGGCAGCTACGGCGGGTACATGACGAATTGGATCGTGGGCCACACGGGTCGCTTCAAGGCCGCGGTCACGCTCCGCGGCATCTCCAACTTCATCAGCGACGACGGCACGCGCGACGGCGCGTACGGCCACAGCGACGACTTCGGGGGCGACATCTTCCAGCAGCACGATCTCTATTGGGATCGCTCGCCGCTCAAGCATGTCAAGAACGTCACCACGCCGATTCTCATTCTGCATTCGGACAACGACTACCGCGTGCCGATCGAACAGGGCGAGCAGTGGTTCCGCGCGCTCAAGCACTACGGCAAGACCGCGGAGATCGTCTTCTTCCCGCGCGAGAATCACAACCTCACGCGCACCGGCGAACCTCGCCACCTAGTCGAGAGTCTCGACTGGCAGCTCTACTGGTTCGACAAGTATCTCGACGGAAAGACGAGTCTCGTCGCGCCAGACTGGCGTTAGTTCGCATCGCCGAACAAGACCTGCTTAACGCAGAGACGCAGAGAACGCAGAGAACGGCCGCAGAAGAAGTTCCGTCGCGCCACGAGCGGGATGTTTTTGTGAAAGCCGCTCGGGATGCTCAAACCCGCAGAGAAGGCTTCGGCGACGCGAGAGGCATCCCGAGCGGCAGTTCCCCCACAAAATCCCGGCTCGTGGCGCACCGGGACTCGGTTGTCGTTCTCTCTGCCTTCTCTGCGCTTCTGCGTCGAGCAGTTGCAGTTCAGTCGGTTGCAGTCGGCGGATCGGCCGGGCGGTGCTACATCCGGAACAGGTACGAGTACTTGAGGAAGAAGTAGTCCGACGTGCGCTGGATCGGCACGAAGTTGAATCGCTGCGTCGCGTCGGGCAGACCGGTCCCCGCATTGCCGTATCCGACGTAGAGAACCGTCCCCGGACGCGGCGTGTAGGAGAACAGGTAGTCGCCGCGCAACGCGCGGGACCGCGTCGCGAGCGCCGGCGCGCCATTGATCAGCAGCGGATAGTTCGTCCGCGTCTCGTCGCGCAGGTCGTTCGTCTCGCCGAAGTCGTACTCGCCGACCACGCGAAGGAAGATCGACCGTGTGAGCTGGTACTCGACCTTGAGCCGCGGGATCGCGTTGCGGGCGACGAGCGACCCGTCCGTGCGCCGCCAGAAATCCTGATACGAGTACGACCCATCGACGCGCGCGCGATCGCTCGGCCGCATGCTCACGGTGAGCGTCGCGAGGTTGATGTTCGCCTGCGCCCACTCGTAGAAGTTCTCGTCCTGGCCGCCGACATAGAGCAGACTGGCGTTGAACATCTTCCATTGCGGCGTGGCCAGCGTGAACACGTAGTCGCGGTTGAAGATTCGCCCCACGCCCGTGAACGGAAGCGTGTCGCCGGCCGGCGAGAGGATTCGATAGTTGGCGTAGAGCGTCGAGTCCCACCCGAACGTCTCCCAGTACACGCCGAGGCCCACGTTCCAGCCGCCGCGGAACGCCGCCGTCCCGCTCGTGTGGAACTTTTTGTCCTGCGCGTCGCCGCCACGCATGAAGTGCGAGTACTCCCACGTGTCGTCGTAGTTAACCAGGCCGGTGATCGCCTCGAGTTTCGACCCGCGCTCGGCGAACCACGTGTAGCGTTCTTCGGCGAGCCCATGCACGATGCCCGCGCGCGAGATGAATCCGCTGCCGGCACGGAAATCGTCGCTGATGCCGTCCAGCAGGTACCGGAAGCCGTACTCCTTTCCGTTGCGTACGACGGCGCCGGTCCACAACGGCGCGTTGCGCACCACGTTCTGCGTCTTGTCGAAGCTCTCGGCGTACTGGAAAATCGCGTTGTACGCGCCGCCGAACGCGACTCGGCCGTCGACATCGGCGACGCGGTTGTAGTCGCCGCCGAGTACGCGGTCGGTATACGCTACGCCGACGCGCGACTGGTCGCCGAAGTCGTGCTGCGCGCGCATGATGTCGTAGACGGCGCGGTCCCGGTCATTCGGCGATAGACTCGGATTGTCGGCCGCAGAGAGGAAGCCCACGCTCGTGCCGTCGACTTTGCCGGCGAGCTTCACCGCGGCGTCGGGCTGCTCGATGTCGCGGGTGTAGATCAGCGTGTGCGGGACGCTAAACGCCTCGAGTCCCTCGATGAAGAACGGCCGCTTCTCGGGAAAAAACAGCGCGCGCCGCGGATCGATCACGAACTGCCCGGCATCCGATTCCACCTCGGCGAAATCGGGGTGCGCCGTGCCGGTCATCGTCAGCGTGTTCGTCAGGCCCCACCGCGCCGTGCCGCCCAGCTGCGGCGTCTCAGCGTGGTAACCCCAGCCCGTTGCCGCCGGCGCGCCGTTCACGTGCTGCGTCAACACCGGATTGATGTCGAGCACAACCCCACGGTCGAGTCCCGTCAGTCCTTCGAGCGTTCCCGACTGCGCGAGAAACGACGAGTTGGCCCGCACGGCCGGCGCCCAACTGTCTTCATACCCGGAATGCTGCACCTCCCGCACGACGTTCAGATCCCACGTCTGCTGCACCGCCGATTGATACTTGAGACTCTTGAACGGAATTCGCATTTCGACTTCGTAGCCGTACTCGGTGACGCGCCCCTTCGACTCGAACACGAAGTCCTGGCTCAGGTCCGCCGACGCGCGCCCCGCGAGCGTCGGCGTCCAACTGCCTCGCGCGCCCAGCCCGTTTTCGACGAGCATCCCGTCCATCTGCACGCCAAGCGGATTCACCGCGAACACGTACGCCTGCCGCTGGTCGTGGAACGTGCCGATGAGCAACTGCACATTGTCGTCGGCCGAGATCTTGTCGCGGTCGGCGAGCGTCGCGTGCACGGCACCGTGCGACTCGTAGGCGCGAATGCCCACGTAGAGGGCCGTCGGCGAATACCAGAGCAACACCTGCGTGGAATCCGCGGCCGGCACGCCGTCTTGCGGCGAGAACTGCGAGAAGCCGGCGAGCACCGCGGCCGCCTTCCACACGGGTTCGTCGAGCAGCCCGTCGATCGTCACCGTCGCCGCGTCGGTCTCGACGCGAGGGATGTGGACGTGCAGCTGGTTCTCGCGTCCCACGTACGTCGCGGGTGGCGTCGGCCCGCCGGAGGCGAGCGCGTGGCAGAAAGCGAGGCAGGTGAGCATGTGTCGAACTTGGAGTTCGGGATGCGACTTCGCTAACTCACCGCGTTCGAATCATGTAAGGATTCGTGCGAGGCCACTGCGTTAGAACCGCACCGTGCGGTAGACCGCGCTGACGTCGCCCGTCTGTCGCGGGACGACGTACGACGGGCGCGGCGGCACGACCACCGACGCCGGCAGGCCCGGCCGCCGCGCCACCATCGCCAGATCGAAATGCGCGCCGGGCGGCACGGCGATGGAGAACACCGCGCCGCTGTCGGGGACGTTCCAGAAGGTCCAGCTCCACGTGCGACCGTGGAATCGGAATCGTGTCGTGTCGACGACGCGGGCGTCGATCGCCGTGCGAACGACCGGCGCGCCGGTCGCGCGCAATGAGAGTGCGGTCGTTCCCGGCGGCGCGTTGACGCGCACGATGACTCGACGCGCGCCATCGATCAGCGTGTCGAGCAAAAGCCTCGCTGTTGGCGGTTCGAGACTGGCCCGCGCTTGCGGCTTGGCCGAGAAAAGCGCGCCGCGGCGAAGCGAGAGCGCCCACTCGGGCGGCGTCGCGAGCGGCGGACCAATCACTCGCTCAGCCCAGGCGCTGGATCCGTCGATGGAACCGAGCAAGGCGTCTCCGCCGTCGGCGTTTTGCGCGAACACAAGCGCGCTCGGCAACGGCGTGCTCGCGCTCGGCCCGGAGGTCGTCGCGCCGATGATCGCGAACACCACCGCCGCACCGGCGAATGCCGCCGGCAGCGGCCAGGACCGCCGTCGCCCACCGGCGGCACGCATGACCAGAGGCGCGGCAAGCCAGACGACCAACGCGGTCACGACCGCGAGCGCTGCCGAACCGGGACCGGCGACGCCCAGCATGATCGCCGCGATCGTGTACGCGAGCCCGGCCAGCATGAGCAGGGCGACGGCCGCGGCAATCCACCACGCGATCTCGCGACCGGAACGCGCGGCGATCAGCGCGAACAGCAGCGGCCACGTGAACAGATAGCTCGTTCCGGGCGCGATGAAGCTCGTCACGATCGCGAGCACGAGCCACACGACCAGCGCCCCCGCGTGGATCTCGGGCGACCAGCGAGTCGCCCCCGCATAGAGGAGAAGGTTGATCGCCACGATGGCGAGAGCGAGCGCCGCGGCGAACGTTCCGCTCCACGCCGCCGGTCCGTGCAGCCGCACCATCCATCCGAGCGCGCCGGACACCGCGAGCGCGACGATCATGGCCAGCGCGCCGACGGCGACGCCCTTCACGTCGCGCCGTACGACGATCACCGTCAACATGAGCGCGACCAACGCGAGTGGAATGGCGAAGCCCACGGGATATACCACCAGTCCGAGCAACGGCAGATCGAAGAACACCGCGTCGCCGGTCTTCGGACGCGGCAGATCCTCGCTGGCGACCTTGCGCGTGACGGCAAGCATCTGCAGACCGAGGTGTTGCACGCTCCTCGGATCGAGATGTGCGGCGTCATCGCTCGCCGTGTGATAGCGCTGCACTCCATCGACGAACGCGAAGTTCATCGCCGGCACGCGCAGCGCGAGGAGCTCCGACAGGTCGGTGTCGTTGGGAAGCGCGTGATAGATGGTCGTGAAGACGGAGCCGGCGGTCACGTCGCCGGCGGCGCGCAGCGCGGTGACCGCATCTCTGTTGCCTTCGCCCGTCTCGAACATGTAGGCGCGTCCGGTCGTGCCGCGGACGTCGAAGTTCAAGATGAACGCCACGTCCTTCGCCCACGGATGCTCGCGCACGAACGCCGCCGCGCCGAGCAATCCTGCCTCTTCGCCGTCGGTGAACAGCGCGATGACGTCGTGCGCCAACGGCTCTTTGCGCGCTCTGAGCGCGCGCAGCGTCTCGAGGAGCGCCACGCATCCGGCGCCGTCGTCGGCTGCCGCCGGTCCGGCTTCGACGCCGTCGTAGTGGACGACGAGCAGCACCGCTTTGCCGGTCGCGCTCGTTCCGGGCAACCAGGCGAGAATGTTCTGCACGCGGCCCGCGTCCTGTTCGCGCGTGCCGACGGCCGTGGCCGTTTGCAGTTGTGGCTTGATGCCCAACGCGACGAGCCGGCCCATGATGTAGTCGCGGACGCGATCGTGATCCGCCATCCCGATCGCGTGGGGACGCGCGGCGATGGCCTCGATGTCGTGCATCGCGCGCTCGGCGGAGAATACAGTGTCCGGCGCGGTTGCCGGAACGACCGACGGCGGACGCGTGACGCGCGCCACCGCAAACGCGCACAGGGCGGCCAGGCCGATCAGCGTGCCGACGCGAAGAGGGATTGACCTATCCATAGATTGCTTCAGGTGGCGGCGGGTGCGGCGGGTCCTTGCGCTTGTCGGTCAACGCATCATTGTACATCGACGCACTTCCATTCTGGAGCAGCGATGGCCGACGCAGCACACCACGACGACGCCAAGACCGTTCTCGTGGTGGACGACCACGAAACGACGCGACAAACCATCGCTCGCATGCTCGAAGCGGGTGGCTTCGCCGTGCGCACGGCGCGCAGCGGGCCCGAGGCGCTCGAGATGTTGGCCTCCGGTCGCGACGAGATCGATCTCGTGCTCTCCGACGTCACCATGCCGGGCATGACCGGCATCGATTTGTCGTACCACATTCGCGATCAGTATCCCGAGATGCCGGTCGCCATCGTCTCGGGCGACGTGAGCGAGCTGGAACGGAGCATCATCGGTCGCGCGGAAGTGCCCTTCATCAAGAAGCCGTTCCACGCCGAGTCGTTGTACAGCGCGGTACGCGAAGCGATGCGCCGCCACGCGTCCGACTGACGTCGAACGCGCCCGCGGGCGGCAACGCTACGGCTTGACGAACGTTTGCTTCCCCGAGAACGACTGTCCGGCGACTGACGCGTCGTTCGTGATCACGAGCGTCTTCTTGTCGGCCGAGAGCGAGTAACGCTCGGTTCCGGAAAACGGCGAGCCGCCGAAGTCAGCCGACGTCTTGATCACGAGGACGTCGTCGCTCCACGCGGCGGTCGAGTTGAAATCGACGTTCGTGCCGTTGGCGTTCACCGTGTTTTTCGACGGCGATCCGTCGAGCGCGTACGTCGACGTGCCCGAGCGCGTCATGCCCATCGCCGTCGTCGTACGATCGATGGTCATCGACTTGTCGGTCTGCGTCACCTTGAGCGTCGCCGATGTCGGCACCATCGGACCTTCGCTCTTGGCGACGTCGAGCGTCCACGTGCCCGAAAAATCCGGGTGCGCTCGTGCGCGCGCCGTCGGCCCCGGAATGGCGGCGAGGGTTGTCAGCATGAACATCCCGGCCATCCAGGGAACAACGCGTCGCATCGGGTCTCCTGAGGAGAGGTGGGCCTGCGAATCGATTCCTATTTCTTCTTCGCCGGCTTGGCCGCCGGCTTGGCCGCCGCTTTGCTCGCGCCCTTCGGCGCGTCGCGCAGCACCATGTTCTGGCCCTCGTAGGCGAATTTCACGTTCGCGCTCTGCTCGATCTGGTGGATCGCCACCATGTTCGAATCGAGCGACGCGTCAATCGAGGTCGGTCGGTCGAGCAGCGGTGCGTCCGGCACCTTGAGGTCGGAGTTGAGCCACCGGCCGACGGTCGCAACCGCTTGCCGCAACGGCTTCTGCCTTACGACGAGCCGGTGATCCAGCCAACTGAACGATTCAGCCTTGCCGTCGTCACTGAGCGCGTGGATCCCGGTCTTGTCGGCGACCATCGCCTGCCCGGCGGCGACCACGCTGGTCAGTTTCCCGGACTTGATAGTAACCGATCCTTCCTGTACGAGGACTTTGGCAGAGCTGTCTTCCGGGTAGGCCGAAACCGCGAACTTGGTCCCGGTGGCGATGAACTGCGTGTGGTTCGCCACGACACGCAACGGCATCTTCTGGCCGGGCGCCACGTCGAACGAGGCCGTGCCCTCGACGCGAATCGCTCGCAGCGTCGTCGGAAAACCTTCGGGTTTGAAGATTTTGGTCTCGGGACCGAATTGCACAGCCGAACCGTCTTCCAGCTTTGTGCTGCCAATTTGCCCCGCGCTCGAGGAGATCGGCTGAAGGTTCGGCGCCGCCACTGAGGCGAGCACCGCGTCGTCTTCACCGAGGCCGCTCAGGTAGCGCACTCCCCCGATCGCGATCACGAGGGCCACGACGCCGGTGATGACCGGCACCGTCCAGTTGCGCTTTTGCGACATGTCCTTCACGCGCGACGCAGCGTCGTGCCGGCCGGCCGACGCGGCCGCCTGATGCGCGGCGGCGGTGTTTCCTTCACCGCGGATCGTGCGCGTGATGCGTGACCACGCCTCCTCGGCATCCGCCTGCGGCGACGCCGCGTGCGTGCCGGTCATCGTCACCTCGTCACGCGACGACGAACCACCGAAACGCTGCGCGGCGACTCGCCGGCTCAATGCGCGGGCCGAGCCGTGCGTGACTTCGTCCGCCAACACCTTTTTGAACTGCGCGAGCGACGTCAGCGTCGCGCGCTGCTGCCACACGTTGACGAAGGCCGTCTCGACGACGCGCGGTGCAAGCGTCGGAGCATCCTTCAGCTTCTCGTGCGCCATCGCCATGGCGCCGGCGAACTCCGCGTCGAACGCGCGCCGCAGTGCCGTCTCGTCCCGCAAATAGTTCGATGACGATGGAGCGGACTTCACGGACGAGGGGGTATCGGTGCGGGCATCCTGCGACGCCATGCTGCCTCCAAGGCGGTTGGCCGTTAGATGATGTGGCTGCGAGACATATATCATGGCGTCGGGGCGGGCGCGTGCAAGAGGTGATGGCCGTTTGGTGGCGTGATCGCGCGCCTTGTTTTGGATGGGTCTCGCACAGTCGGTGCACTCCGCGTGCGCCTCGATGGCGACACGATCCGCGATAGGTCGCGACGTTTCCGAGCCCGATTCCGGCCCGACTCACCTCGCAGGGACGCTACGACTCGAACCTTGCGCGATCTGGGCGAGGAACAGAGTCGATGCGTCGTGTCGCAACCGGTGATGCTTGAGTGCAACAGTTAGCCCCCTCTCTCGCAATCTGCCGATACGCGGCCGAATCCATAAGGCATTGTATGGAACGAACATAGGCGACGTGACGAGCGGGCCCGGCCTGTGGCACGTCCGCTGCTATCCCCTCGTGGCTTCACAAGGCAATGCGCGACGGATGTCGGCGTCGGCGCGGAGGTCTCATGGAAACGGCCCTTAGTAAGACGTTGATTCCCTGTACGATCGAGCTGCGTCACGAGATGGCGATGTCTGGCCCGCGTTCGGTGCGTACGTCGATCATGACGGCGCTCGGCAAGGGTGATCGGCACGTCGTGGTGGATTGCTGCGGCTGGGAGCAGTTGGATTTGGTGGTCTTGAGCACCCTCGTGCAGGGCGCCAAGGCGTGTGCCGCGTTCGGAGCGTCGTTCGAGCTGGTGAACCTTGCTGGCCATGTCCATGATGACATCGTCGCGCTCCGTCTGGAACGCCGGCTAGGACTGATCGCGTAGGTTGTGTTGCATGGGGACCACAGATACTGAGGATCGCCGGCAACATTGGCATCAAATGTTTCAATTGAATTGGCGAGGGCGTTTTTTGCGTAAACTGCTTTGCAACAACGTTTTAGTACCATGTAAAGCTTGTTGGGAAGCGTGGTATGGCCCCTGCGATAGCGGGCCCAAGGATTGAGCGCCGGTGGACGCCGCGCTCTGAAGGCGAACCTGAGTCTGGAGGAATGATGAGAGTGCGTAACCTCGCGTGTGCCGTGATGATCGGTACCGCGGCAGTTTCGTTGGCGTCGGCGCCAGCATCGGCACAGCTGGTCACATTTTCGACGTCAGGCGCGTTCAGCCAAGGGTCCTGTGGACCGTCTCTATGCGTCTTCGGTGGTTATGTGCTGACGTACGTTCCGGAATTCAACGTCCAGTGGCAACAGCCAAGCGACATCAGCCTGGGCGACTTCGCGGCCACCTGCTTCTCTGCCCCGTGCTCCGGCGGGAACATCCTCTCCGGCTCGACGTTCATGCTGACCATCAACGAGAGCGGCCCGACCCCTGGCTCCGCGTCGATTTCCGGTCTGCTAGGCTGGGACGCGTCCACCAACACGCTGTCGTGGAACCCGAACACGAGTACCGTGACCATCGGGGGCACCACGTACACGCTGGACGAAGACAATACCGGCTGCGCGTTCCAGAACTCGCAGTGCGTCGACATTTCGACGCCCCACGTCAATGGGATTCCACTCTTCACGAACATCACAGATCCCGTCACCGCCACGCCCGAACCGGCGACGATCGCCCTCATGGCCACCGGCCTTGTCGGCCTGATTCCCGTCGCCCGGCGCCGTCGCAAGAACGCCTAGACCTTACCTCGCTCCAGTTCACGGGCAGGTAACGGCGTCCACCGTAGACACCGCGGGAGTCGCTGCTCAAGCAGCGACTCCCGCGGTCTTTTTTTGCGTTTGCGGTTCTCTTGCGTCGAAAAGACGAGCCCGCTCCACCGCCTCTCAACTCCACGACAAGGGTTTTTCTTCGTGCCTCAACTCTCGAACGAGTTCGTTCGCCGAATCCAGGTCCCTGTCTACCTCATTGTCGCGTATCTGAGCATCGGGTCGATCATCGAGCTCCTGGTGGCCGGCTGGCCGCTCCATCTCCATGACGTGAATTTCCGGCTTGGATTGCTGAATTCCGCCGCCGCCGCCACAGGGACTGAGTTGCTCGCGCTGCTCCTTCTCGTGGTGATGGGTCAGCTCGCCATGTCGAGCGGGGCGCTTTGGGCCGGCTTCTGGTACTGCCTCCTCGTTGCGCTGGCGTACATCGCCGCCGCCGGCACCTTCGTGCTCGATGCCCTTCAGCTTCGCGGCCGGGTCCCCGCCGCCGAGGTGACGCGATTCGACGTCACGATCGCGTGGGCGCTCGGGCGCTTCGCGGCCGCCGAGATCGTGTGCCTGTTCCTCGCGGCGTGCGCGATGTATGCCGCTCGCTCACTCCGGCGTGAGTCCCCGCGCGACAGCGCCAACAGGCTGGTGGTCGGCGTCCCCGGTGCCAGCACGACGCCCGTCCCGCACTGACGCCACGCCGAAGCCAACGGCGCCTCAGGGCGCCAACGTCGGATCGTAGCTGGTGACGAACTCGATGAACTTCGAAACGTCCACCATGTCTCGCCCGACGAATCGCACCGTGTGCGAGTCGATGCGTTGTACGTTCGGCAAGTACCCGAGCAGCTCGACCGGACGATAGTTCTTGAACGACACGTCGAGCGTGATGGGATGAGTCATCGCGTAGGGCTTCATCTCTCCGCGCCGTTTGACCGCGGTCGCGGCGTGCTCGCGAATCAAACGTCGCGCCGTTTCCGGCGTCATCGTCCCCGTCGAGTGGAAGCCGATCGCCCGCTTCACCGCGACGCCCTCGATCGGGCCCAGTCGCGCCTTCGTCTCGGCCACGATCGCGTCGTCACCGGTCAGCATCACGACGGGAACACCGTACTGCGCGGCGATCGCGGCGTTGATTCCCGCCTCGGACATCGAGACCCCGTTCAGCGAGATGCGGGTCAGCAGCGCGCTCGAGATCGTGTGTGCACGCACGCCGGTGGTGCTCGATGTCGAGGCGTGGTAGCCGATGAAAATCACCGCCGCGAACGTCGAATCGATCCCCTCCATCATGCCGAGTGGCCGAGGAAATGATCGGATGATGGTTACCGGAATGTCGGTCGGGAATCGATCGATCAAGAGCGATTCGCCGTTGCCATGCGAATCGCTCACCACGAACTCGGTGGCCCCCGCATCGCGAGCTCCCTGGATCGCCGCCAGCACTTCACCAGTCATCCAGTCGCGCGCCCGCTCGTACTCGAAGTTTCCGGGCCCCAGCTGGTCCACCGACGCCACGCCCGTGATGCCTTCCATGTCCGCCGAGATGTAGACCTTGAGCGGGGCGGTGGGTCGCTGCGCCTGCGCGGTGACCGCACTCGCGACCAAGGCAATCGCCACCAATCCAAACGCGGTGGGGCCGGCGTGTCGGGCGCGCCTCACTGGGCGACCTCCACGTTCGGCTCGTCGACTTCCTGCCACACTCGCCCCGGCCGCGTTTCAGGCAGCGCGAAGGTCCCGATCACGACCGTCAGCAGCGACACGCCGATCGGGAACCACAGACCGGCGAGCTTGTTCCCGGTCGCGGCGACGATCGACGTCGCGATCAGCGGCATGAATCCGCCAAACCAGCCGTTTCCGAAATGGTAGGGGAGCGAGAGCGACGTATACCGGATTCTCGCCGGGAAGCTCTCGACGAGGAACGCCGCGATCGGTCCGTAGACCATCGTCACGTAGAACACCTGCACGAACACGAGGAACACCAGCATCGGCACATTGAGCGGCTGCGCCGCCGAGATCATCGCCTTGTAGATCGGGATGTACGTCAACGCGGCGACGAGGCACCCGGCCATGATGATTCTCTTGCGGCCGATGCGGTCCGAGAGCGAACCGAAAACGACGAAGAACGGCGTCGCCAACACGAGCGCGATCGCCACGATGATGTACGCCGTGTCGATCGGAATCTTGAGAATCGTCTGCAGGAAGATGAGCGCGTAGAACTGGCCGGTGTACCACACGACCGCTTGTCCCGCCGTGGCGCCGAACAGCACGAGCAGGAAGAAGCGCCAGCGCTCGAGCGTCCCATAGCTGTCGGCGATCGGCGCCGTGGACGTCTTCCCGGCCGCCTTGAGCTGCGCGAACACCGGCGACTCGGCCATACGCGCACGGATGTAGTACGAGACGATCACCAGCATCGACGACAGCAGGAACGGAATCCGCCAGCCCCACGCCTTGAAATCCGCATCGCTCATCGAGTGCTTCGTCACGAGAATCACGATCAGCGACACAAAAAATCCGAGCGTCGCCGTCGTCTGGATGAACGACGTGTAGTAGCCGCGCTTGTCGTCCGGCGAGTGTTCGGCGACGTAGATCGCCGCGCCGCCGTATTCACCGCCGAGGGCCAGCCCCTGAAGCAGGCGAAGCGTCACCAGCAGAATCGGCGCGAAGATTCCGAGCGTCCCGTAGCCCGGGAGCAGACCGATCGCGGCCGTCGCGCCGCCCATGATGAGCAATGTCATCATGAACGCGTACTTCCGTCCAACGAGGTCCCCGATGCGGCCGAACACCAAGGCACCGAACGGGCGCACGGCGAAGCCCGCGGCGAACGTCGCGAGCCACTTCAGCAGCGAGACCGTCGCATTCGCCTCGGGATAGAAAACCGCCGAGAGCACCGCCGCGAGACTGCCGAAGATGTAGAAGTCGTACCACTCGATGACCGTGCCGGCCGACGACGCGGCGATCACGCCCCAAATCCCGCGCGTCTGTGCGTTGGATGTTGTCATGCGCACAATACTGCGTTCTGTGAGCCGCTTTGACGAGAGCGGCCGCCCGCCAGGTTCAGGGCTCGAACGCCTTGTCGGTGGACATCGCCAGCCACGCCCGTGCCGTTCGCTCGGTCGGCAGCCACGATGTCGGGTACGCCGGCAGCGCGCCCGCGTTCGCCGCACGAACGGAATTCGTATGCGCGTCGCCGACGAACCCCGACGCCTCGGCGAGCGGGCGAAGTCCCTCCTCTCCCATTCGCAGCGGAATCACGTCGTCGAAGAACATGATCGACAGGTCGCGAGAGCGCCCCACGATGTGCGCGGCGTTCGGCTCGGGCGCGAGCGCCCAGAGCGCGCCGCCGCGACGATTCAAATCGAACAAGCCCGTGATCGTGTTCACGCGCGATTCGAGATCCTTGCCGCCGATGAACAGCAGCGCGGGAATCGCTCGCGTCGCGCGAGGCGTGAGCGCGGTGTAGTAGATGCCGCCCTTGTTGACGACGAACGCGAGCACGCGCTCCGGCTTCCACGCCGCGAACTCGTAGTTGAACTGTCCGCCGGCCGACATGCCCCAGAACAACAACGGCTCGCTCGTGAGCTCGGGGTGTTTCGAGCGTTCGGCGAGGTGCCCGAGCGCGTCGAGCAGCGCCTGGCCGCTACCGCGCGAGACGTTCACGTAGTCTTCGAGGAAATTCTGGTCGTGCGGCTTGTCGGTGAACCGGCAGGCGAGCAAGGCCAATCGCTGTTTCGTCGCGAAGGCCTGCCACACGGAATCCTCGGCCATGGCGCGGCCGTCGCCGTTCGAGCCCGGCACCAGCACCATCGTGCCTCGAAGCGTGGCCACCCCTGGCGGCGCCCAAAAACGGAATTGAGCCTTGTCGAAGTTCGCTCCGGGAGGGATCGTGTCCTCGAGCGTGGAAGTGCTCGGCGCTTGGGCCTCGATGGCGCGATTCGCGGCGGAGAAAACGAGGAAGCCGGCGGCAAGCGCGCCAAATCTGCGGAGTCGAGTCATCGGGATTGTCAGCGGAAGAGGGCGATCGGTAATTGTCAGTGGCGCGCGCGGCGCGCGCCAGAGGCACAGAGGAGAATAGAGCATGCGTGTCGTGGTCGTCACATCGGCGTTGGTCGCGGCGCTGACTGGCGCGAGAGGGTGGCACACATCCGCGCCGCCGCGGACGCGCGTCGTCATGCTCGGCACGGGAACGCCCAATGCCGACCCGGAGCGATCGGGCCCAGCCGTGGCGATCGTCGTCGGGGACGACGCATATCTCGTGGACGCGGGCCCCGGCGTGGTGCGGCGGGCCGCGCAGGCCGCGCGCGATGACACGATCCCGGCGCTGGCGCCGCGACGGCTGCGACGCGTGTTCATTACGCACCTGCACTCCGACCACACGACCGGGCTTCCCGATCTCATTCTCACGCCGTGGGTACTCGAACGCAGCGACCCACTCGAGGTCTATGGTCCGCGCGGCACGAAGCGAATGGTCGATCTGCTCGAGCAGGCCTATTCGGAAGACATCCAGATCAGGCTCACCGGCGGTGAACCGGCCAACAAGACCGGATACGCAGCCCTGGCGCACGACGTCGCGCCGGGCGTCGTCTACCGCGACAGCAACGTGACCGTGACCGCGTTCGAGGTTTCACACGGCAAGTGGGAGCAGGCGTTCGGCTATCGATTCCAGACGCGAGACCGGACGATCGTCCTTTCCGGGGACACGTCGCCGAATGACGCGATCGTCCGCGAGTGCAACGGCTGCGACGTCCTCGTGCACGAGGTGTACTCGGCCGAGCAGTTCACGCACCGGACGCCCGTCTGGCAGCGCTATCATGCGGCGTATCATACGTCGACCGAGCAGCTGGCCGACATCGCCACTCGCGCTCGCCCCAAGCTGCTGGTCCTGTATCATCAGCTCTATTGGGGCGACGACGACGCGGCGCTGATTCGCCAGGTTCGCGCCAAATATCACGGCCGCGTGGTGTCGGCTCATGACCTCGGCGTGTATTGATCGCATCGGGCCCCGCGCACATCGGCGCTTGCTCCCCGGTCAGGCGCCGGCAGATTACGGTCGACGTTACACCAGGACGGAGGCGCGATGATCAGTCGCCGGGAATTCGTGAAGACGACCGCCGCCGCGGGCGGCGCCTTGAGTCTGTCGGCGCCGCTCGCATCGGCGCTCGAGCTGACGACGCGAAACGCGGCCGGGCCGCGGCGCGTCGAACGCGCCGCGGCGTCGTTGAACATCCTGATCCTCGGCGGCACCGGCTTCACCGGTCCCGAGCAGGTCGAGTATGCGATCGCGCGAGGACATCGCGTGACACTCTTCAATCGCGGCAAGACGCGCCCCGGCCTCTTCAGAGGAAAAATCGCCGAAGAACTCACCGGTGATCTCAACAGCGACACGAGCGCCCTGAAAGACAAGACGTTCGACGTCGTCATCGACAATCCGACGACGCTTCCACTCTGGGTAAAGAACGGCGCGCAATACCTCAAGGGAAACACCAAGCACTACATCTTCATCTCGACGACGTCGGTCTATCGGGATGAGAGCCAGATCGGTATCGACGAGGATAGTCCCACGGTGCCGATGCCCGCCGGCCTCGATCCATATCAGCCGGACCAGCGCAACCCGGCGCAGCTGGCAGCATCGGCCAACCCGGCGAACTACGGCGCGTTCAAGGCTCGCGCCGAAGTCGAAGTGCAGAGTCAATATCCGGGCATCAACACGATCATCCGGCCCTGCCTCATCGTCGGCCCCCTCGACCGGACGGATCGTTTCACGTATTGGCCCGCGCGCATCGACAAGGGTGGCGAGGTGCTCGCCCCGGACAAGCCCGAGGATCCCTGCCAGTTCATCGACTCGCGCGACCTGGCGGAATGGACGATTCGGATGGCGGAAGCACGCCAGTTTGGCACGTTCAACGCCATCGGGCCCGAGAAACCGCTGACCATCGCCGAGATGCTCTATGGCGTGAAGGCGATCACGACGGCCGGCGCGCAGTTCACGTGGGTGCCGTGGGAGTTCTTGCGCGACCACGGTGTTCGTCCGTGGCGCCACATGACGGTGTGGCAACCGCCCTACGGCGCAACGGCCGGCTATCAGCGGCGCAACGCATCGAAGGCGATCGCCAACGGCTTGACCTTTCGGCCACTCGCCGTGACCGCCAAGGACACGCTAGACTGGCACAAGACGCGTCCCGAGAAGGACCAACTGGCGACGCTCAACGGTGAAATCAACGGACTGCCAATGACGAAAGAGGCGGAAGTGCTCGCGGCATGGAAAGCCGCACGTGCCGGAGACGCCTGATGGCGGTTCCCGGATTCGTCAAAAACCACAAGCTGGCGTCCGCGCTCACGATCGTGATCGTCGTCCCGATCGTGGCCGTGACCGTGTGGACCTTGGCAGCGCTGAACTACACGTATTCGAGCGGCGAGCGCGCCGGGTTCCTTCAAAAAATCTCGAAGAAGGGGTGGATCTGCAAAACGTGGGAAGGCGAGATTCAGCTCAGCGCCATCCCTGGATCAGTCCCGGAGAAGTTCGACTTCACGGTTCGGTCGGATTCCATCGCCGCCGTGTTGAACAAGATGAACGGCGAACGCGTCGTCCTGAACTACGAGCAACACAAAGGTCTGCCGACGTCGTGCTTCGGCGAAACCGAATATTTTGTGACGGGAGCGCGACCCGTTCAGTGAGCGGGTCGCTCAGTTCCTCGCGAAGAGGAACTCCTGAATTTTTCCGTCCGGCGTTCGGTACATCAGGCCGCGCGACGTCGCCTTGCCGACATCGAATACGACGGTCGCGACCTCCATGCCGCCGCGCTCGGACGTTCCGGCGACATGGATGTTGGTGATTTTGCCCAGCGCGTTGAGCGCCGACTGTCCCTTTCGCACCTTGTCGGCGCTCAGGAAGTCGTTGAAGTCCTCGCCGAGTGTCGATCGGTCGACCGTGCCGCGTTCGAGCTCCATGAGGAATTTCGTCGCGGCGTCGAGGGCGGTGCGCCCCGCCACCGCCGGAACGTCGGGACTCCTGGGCATCAGCTTGGCGAGGAGCTCCTGATTCAGCGCGCCGATCGGCGAGAAATCCGTGTTGGAGAGCAGCACGACCGCCGAGTGGGTCGCCGGAATCACCGTGTTCGACGCCACGAACCCGCTCACCGCTCCCCCGTGTGACAGCACCACCGCCGGACCGCGGTCGTTGATCCCCTCACCGCATCCGTAACCGCTCGAGCGGCCGTCGGTCAGGCGCTGCGGTGTGACCATCACCTTGTAAGAGTCCTGCGATATGAGCTTGTGATCGATCAGCGCCAGGTCCCACGTCAGCAGGTCCGACGGCGTCGACCAGATGGCGCCGGCGGCGCCGGCCCAGCCGGCGGCCTCGGGCTCGACGGAGATCGGTTCGGACAAGCCGAACGACGTGTACCCTTTCGCCATGTCCGGGCGGCCGGCGGGTTCGAACGCCGTGCGGGTGAGCTTCAGCGGCGTCAGGATTCGATCCGACAGGAATTTCGCGTACGGCTCGCCGCTCACTTTCCCGATGACGCCGCCGAGGATGAGAAAACCGGTATTGCTGTACGAGTATCGCGAGCGCGGCTCGAAATCCAGCGGGCGCGTTGCGTATTCGTCGATGATCGCGTCGGCCGGTTGCGCCTTCTGCATCTCGCGATCCACGAAATCGAGCGGATAGTAGTCGCGATAGCCGGAGAGGTGCCCGCCGAGATCGATGAGCGTGATGTCCTTGGCGCGCGTGAGCCGCGGATAGTACTTCACGACGGGGTCGGTCAACGACAGCCGGTGCTCCTCGGCCAGCATGAGCAGGAGCGAGCAGGTGAACTGCTTGGTCACCGATCCGATGGCGAACATCGTGCGCGGCGTCACGGTGTCCTTCGTCGCGCGGTCCCGGACGCCGTAACCCTTGGCGAGGATCACGCGGCCGTTCTGCATCACCCCGACCGACAGGCCGACGATTCCCTTCTCGGCCACGGCGCGCCGCACGATGCTGTCGATCTGCGTCGCACTGACGTCCTGCGCGCCGAGCGGCACGGCGAAAGGCGCGGCGAGGGCGCCGACGATGACCGAGCGAATCGCAAAACGGCGCGTCGCGACACGCGCCCGGCCCGTCGCGGCCATCAACGGCGCGACTTGAGAAGATTCCCGATCCAGAGCAGCACGACCGCGCCGACCGACGCGAACACGATCGACCCGATGATGCCGGTGGCGTAGATGCCCAGCAGTCCGAACAGGAAACGGCCGACGACGCCGCCCGCGATCCCGAGGATGAGATCCATGAAGAGGCCGTAGCCAGATCCCTTCATGAACTGCCCGGCGATGAACCCCGCGACGATTCCAACGATGATGGCGATGATCATGGCGCTCTAATTGAATGGTTCGAGGGTTGGCGCGCTACTCGCCTTTCAACTTCGTGAACTTGTCGTCGACGTCAGCCGAGACCAGCAGCGAATCGGAGATGCCGGCGATCTCCTCCGCTTCGCGCCACGCCGCCTCGAGGGACGCGAGCTCGCCGTGAAGCGCCGCCCGCTCGGCCTCTTCGTGGAGGGCCATCTCCAGCGCCAGACGCTGCACCGGATCGAGGGCAAAGATGCCGGTGTTCCAGTTGTTGGCGGAGTTCTTTTTCACGAACCGCGAGATGCGCCGTCCCGAACCGCGCGGCGTCCAGTCGCCGACGTCGGTCAAGCCGACGCGCGTGAGCACCCGCGACATCGAGGCGATGCGCTCCAAGAACTGCTCCGAGCCGCCGGCGTTCTCGATCTTCGACACCGCTTCGGCCACCGTTTTCTTCGAGCCGCCGAAACGATTCGCGGCGGGAATGATGCGCGACGCGACGTGCATCGCCTGTTCACCCTCGAACCGGGCCTGGCCGTTCTTGTAGCGAAGCGTTATCGCGAGCGGGGAGGTCTCGCCGCGCTCGATCGACGTCTCGAGCAGGTGGCGTCGCCGAACTTCCATCGGGTTGCCATTTGGGCCTTTGATGCGAGCGACGATCTGTTCCGATCTGCCGCGCACGAGGCCTTTCCCGGCGTTGCCGATCATCCACGCGAAGCTGCCCACGCCGACGCCGACCATCGCGCCGCCCGCTATGACCGCCCCCAGCGCGCCCAGCCCCGCACCAACGATCGCGATCTGACGCACGCGGCGGCGCCCGAACTGGTCGCCATACCGCCACGCCGCGAATTCCGGTCGCAGCGGTTCGCCGATCCGAACGATCGTCGTTCCGTCGCGCATCTTCGCGAGACCGATGTTGTCGGTCGCCACGCGGCGGCGTGTGTCCCGGTACAACCGCTCGGCCTCTTCGATCGCCTCCCAGCGCTCCTCGAGGGGCGACAGGTTCCAGCGCTCGCAGTGGCGGCAGACCACCCACAGTCGGCCCTTCGCAGCATCGAACGCGAGGCGCCGGCCAACCGGGAACGTCTCGAACGTCTCGTTGCGGCCCAGGTCTTTCTGGCAGAAGAGACAGGTCGCGTACATAGCTCGGTGAAACCTATCGCGGGAACGGCCACCGAAGTTTCAATCAAGCAACGAGGCGGTAGACCAGTAGTGGCCTGCCGCCTCGCAGTCGACCGTGGAGAAACGCTTAGCGCACGTGCACCGGCACCGTGATGGTGGCTGGCGGCGGCGGAAAGTTGGGCGGCGGTGGCGGCGAGCCCGGCGGTGGCAGGAACGGCCCGAACCTGAGCGACATCTCTCCCGCCTTCTCCGGCGTGAACTCGAAGTCGTAGATCTCGCCGGGATCAAAGAGCAGTTTCGCCGCGCGGTTCGTCGCCTGCCCGGCCGGCAGGGTGGCTCCGTCCTTGGCGACCGCACGCCACTGGGCCAGCGCCTTGCCGTCATTGAGACTCACCAACAGCGGTCCGTCGTCGCTGATGTTGATGAGGCGGAAGCGGTACCGGGTCCCTGCCTTGAGCGTCATCGGGCCCGGCTGTTTCTGCCCGTTCATGAGATAGTCCGGAAACGGACCGACGACGACGTTGGTCGCGGGCCCGGCAACGCCAAACATGAGCACTCGATCGGTCTCGGGATCGTATTTCTGACCGGAGTCGAGCACGATGATCGGTCCGTAAAGTCCGGCCGTAATCTGTGTCGCCTCGTCGAAGTGCGAGTGATACATGAACGTTCCGGCGCGCGGCGGCGTGAATCGAACGGTGATCGAGTCGCCGGGAGGCACCGAAGGCAGCATGTGTCCGGTCGTTCCGGACCAATCGGGCACGCCGTCCGGATAGCTCTCCAGCTCGATGCCGTGCCAATGCACGGCCGCGCGTTCGTGCGCGCGGTTCACGAGCGTAATCGCAACCGGCTGATTTCGTTGGAGCACAAGCGCCGGTCCGGGCACCGGCATCGCCGACGAGTTGGCATCGTCCGGTGTTCCGCCCATCACGAACGAGAAGCCGGGGTGCTTCCCGTAGACGTTCGCCTTCTCTCGAATCGTCAACCGAATCGCGCGCGCGTTCGTCGGCGCGGTAGGCTGCGGGCCTCGCGGCGCGACGGTAAGGCCGAGCACGAGGCCGAACATCTGGTGCGGCCGGTCGGACATGTGGTGCGACAACATCGACGCGTCGAGCATGCCCTTGTCGGTATCGAGCTCAGCGTCCTGCGACAGGTGCGATGCGTAGTGGCAGTGGAAGATCCAGTTGCCGGGACGCGACGGCAGCCACGCCAACGAAATCGTCTCGAACGGGTTCACGATCTGCGTCACCGCCATCCGTTGATCGGCCGTGCGGAACAGCGAGTCGGTGACGCCATTGCCCTTCGACGTCAGGCGGAAGTAGAACCCGTGCAGGTGCATCGGGTGATCGGCTTCCGTCAGGTTGATCACACGCCACCGCACGGAATCGCCCTGCGTGAGATCGATGCGCTCGGTGTGCGGCCACGAAAGCCCGTTGATCGCCATCGTCGAGCGGCCAAGTCCGGTCTTGCTCGTCGAGTCTACCGTGAACCACCACGAGATCACGAACACGCGGTCCGTCGGCGTCGCGTTCGGCGGATCGACGACAACCGCGCCGTTGAGCTCGAAGTCACCGTCCGGCCGAGTTCCGAACGGTCCCACACCGCGGCGGCCGACGTAGTAGTAGGTGCCGGGAGTCGCCGCGGTGAACGAGACATTCACGCGACCGTTCGCAGGCACGATCACGCTGTCCGACATGCCGCGCGTCTTCCCCAAGCCCGAAACGATCAGCGGCTTGGCGAGCGTGTTGTGAATCGTCGCGCGCACTTCGGTGCCGACAGGCACCCGGATCAACGGCCCGGGATTCGTGAGCGGCTTTCCTTCCTCGGCGAACGCGGCGACCGGAATGGCTCGGCCATTCTCACCCTCGGGGCGCCACAGACCTTCGCGCGCCTCGAGCTTGACGGTGAACACTTTTCCGGCGAGGGATCCGGCGACATGCCGGTTGTCGTTCGCCGCGATGGATTCCGGCGCCCGCGACATAGCGGACGTGACGGCCAGCAGCGCAAGAAACGGGGTGAGCCGGTACAGCGTGGTTCTCAGCATGATCGATCTCGCGCCTGTGGACAGGGGGACGAGCGCGGGGGGGGAGCCGCGTGAACGTATTTGGATTCAGGCGGCCACGCCAGTCGAGATCGGCGCTCCCGCGCGATACGAAGCTAGCTCGCGCGAACTGGCCGTACCCCGGTTCGACCCGTCTCGCGAACGGACCGACCCTCGGCCGACGTTCGAGTTTTGTGAAGTTTGTCGAGGTCCGGTATGGCCACTGGCACCGGCTCGCGGTCGCCGCGCAAATACACGCATCCACTTTCCGGAGTCCGCGTGTCCACCACCTCTCGTATCGCGCGTCGGCGAATCACCCTAGTCGTCTCCGCCGCCGCCGTCCTCGCGATCGCCGTTCCGTCGAGCGTTCGCGCGCAACAACAGCAAGCGGAACAGGTCCTCGACGTCAAATCAGCGACGCACCTGCGCGCCGAGTACCTCGCGGACCTCGACACGCTGCACGACAAGTTCGTCCAGCTGGCGAAGGCGATCCCGGCCGACAAGTACGAGTGGCGTCCGTCCGCCGATGTTCGCACGGTGGCACAAGTGCTCATGCACGTCGCAACGGAGTACTACTTCTACACGCCGAGGTCGATCGGCGGGCAGCCGCCGGCCGACTACGGCACGCCGCGCGAAAAGAACGAAGCGCTCGAGAAGGTCACCGCCAAGGCGGAGGTGATCGATCACCTCGAAAAATCGTGGGCGCACGCCAAATCCCAGTTCGCCGCATCCGACGCTGTCAAGCTCACCGGCAGCTACCAGCCGTGGAACATGCCGCTCGATCGCGCCGCGTTCAGCATGGACGGCGACCTGCACGAGCACCTCGGCCAGCTGATCGCGTATGCGCGATCAGTTGGCGTGAAGCCCCCGTGGACGAAGTAGTGCTACTTCGCGAGTAGGCGATCCGTGAGCGCGTCGACGATGCGCTTCACGTCGGCGTTGTCGTCGGTCGTCAACACGACGATGGTCGCGTGCCGGTCGGGCAGGCGCACGAACGCCGAGCGCTTGCCTCCGGCCACCGCAAACGCCGAAAGACGAGCCGCACCGGCACGGTTGTCGGTCTCCCAGCCGGCTGAGAGATCCACCGTGTGCGACGCGCCGCCGTCGCCCGTCGTCGTGTCGCGCGCGAACGTTCGAGGATTCTCATAGCCGAGCGATACGCGATAGAGCTCGTCGGCATCCGATTGAACCTGGCCGTCGCGGCCTATCGTCGTCTTGTGCAGGCCGACGGGTGTCGCGAACCGGCGCGTGAAACAGTTCTGAAGCGCCGTCGGCGGCGTCTGATTCGCCGCGCCACCGCGCCCGCCGCGTCCGCGATTGCCCGAATCGGCCGGCATCTGCGCGCATAGCGCCGTGAACACGCGCGCAATCTCGCCGAGCTGGAACTGTGGCACCGTCGTCGTCGGCATGTACTTGGCCTGATCCGCGATCCCGTACGATCGGTCGACGAATACCTTGCCGTCCTGGGCGACCAGCACCGTCGCGCCCCCCGCGGACGGATCGGCGAACGGCTTGAACAGCGAGTCGATGAAGGCGACCGACAACTTCGATTCGCTCGCCGCACGATGCATCACTTGCCGCGTCGCGAGGTTGTAGCGATCGCCCGGATACAGCGTGAGGAACGGCTTGCCTCGATCTGTCGCGTCCTTACCGCCATAGACGAACGCCTTGTCGCGTCCGATGATCGTCGCCGTGTCGCCCCTCACGACCCACGCCGTGCCTTCGTCCTCCGACATACCGAGGAGGTTCGGGTACTTCGGCATGATCGAGTCGGCGAGATCGGCGAGACGCTCGCGCGCGACCACGTGCTGGTCGATCCCGACGCCGCGAAGGAATGCGAAACCCTTCTCGTAACCGGGAGAATCCATGACGAAGTTGTCGTTCGACGGCGCGCCGCGGACGAGGAAATCGCCGAGGATCGATGCGCCCGCCGACGATCCGCCGATGACGCCGCCGCGCGCGAGCACGTCGTGGAAGCCGGCCTCCGTCTTCGTACCGGCGTACGAGTCGACGAGGTGAAACTGGCGCCCACCCTCGAACCACACACCGCCTGCCTTCTTCAAGATCGCGGCAAAGCTGTCGGAGTCGGCGAGCTTCTTGTTGTTCGTGTGCAGCACGTAGACGTTCTTCGCGCCCGCCTGCTTCCAACCTCGAGTTCCCGGCGCGTCCTGCGTGTACGCCGTGTCCCCTCCGGCCGTCGGAACATCCACGATCAAGGCGTCAGGTCCGCCCGCCGCTTTGATGAACGCCGAATAGACCTCGGGCCCCATGGCCCCGCCGCCGACGACGATGACCGTGCCGTGCTCCGGACCGACACGCGTCGTCGAGCCCTGTTGAGAAGGCGATCGGCCCTGCGCGACAAGCGCGGCCGGAATCACTACGAGCGAGAACGAGATCAAGCGGCGCATGGAGCTCCTCGGCTATCGAATTTCGGAAAATGAAGATACACGGCAGTCGCCCCACCGCGATTTCGAGCGGGTTTTGCCCGACGGGGCGACGACCGTTTGATTTACGGAATGCCTCGCTACCTCGTTTACGCGCAGGATCAGTTCGGTACCCCTTCGGCCAAGACCGCGCACTCGGTGATCCGTTATTCGGCCGCCCACGTGGCTGCCGTGCTCGACCGCAGCCGCGCCGGGGCGCGTGTTCACGACGTGCTCGGATTTGGGGGTGCCATCCCGATCGTCGATACGGTCGCCGACGGTGTGATTTGCGGCGCGGACGCCCTGCTGGTGGGGATCGCGCTCGTGGGCGACGGCCTGCCTGCTGAGCTTCGCCTCGCGATCGCGCAGGCGATGGAGCACCGCCTGGAGATCTGGAACGGGCTTCACGGGTTCGTGTCCGACGACCCGGAGCTCGGCCCGCTCGCCGCGCGTCTTGGGGTTCGGGTGCACGACGTCCGACGTCCGCCCGAGGACTTGCCGGTGGGAGCGGGCCGGGTTCGAGAGCTCGACCAGACCGTCGTGCTGGCGGTGGGGACCGACGCCAACATCGGCAAGATGACGGTGATGCTTCAGTTGCGCGACGTGCTCGCGTCGCGGGGCGTGCGCGCCGCATTCGCGCCAACCGGCCAGACGGGGATCTTCATCGAGGGTTGGGGCATTTGTGTCGACGCGGTGATCGCCGATTTCATCGCCGGCGCGGCGGAGGCGGTGACGATTCGTGCCGCTCGCGACGCCGACATCATTCTCGTCGAAGGTCAGGGCTCCATTCTCCATCCAGGCTACTCGGGCGTGTCACTCGGGCTCCTTCACGGCAGCCTGCCGCACGCTCTGATCGCGTGTCACCAGCCAAGTCGCACGACGTTCCGGCACAACCCGTGGCTGTCGATTCCGCCGCTCACGTCGGTAATCGCGCTGCACGAAGCCATCGCGAACCCGCTGCGACGGACGAAGACGATCGGGATTTCGCTGAACACGGCCGACCTGAGCGACCGCGACGCTCGCGCGGCGATCGATCGGGCGTCGGCTGAGACCGGCCTTCCCGCCGTGGATCCAGTGCGCTTCGATCCCGCGCCCCTCGTGGACGCGGTCATCGCGTTCGACACACAGCGTCGGGCCGGCCAGCCGCCCTCGCAAAGCAACGGCGCGCATGGCGCGAAGCGAGTCGTCTCTTGAACAACGCTCGCCGTTTTGTGCTCATCGCCGCGTGCGTGTTCGGGGCATCGTGTGGCCATCGCGACTCACTGGCCGGTCTTCACGGCGTGCTGCTCACGCCGCCGCAGGCCAAGCCTGACTTCGTGTTGACCGATACACAAGGCCGCCCCTTCGACTTCCGCACCGAGACCCGCGGCGTGGCCACGCTGCTCTACTTCGGCTACACGAACTGTCCGGATGTTTGTCCGACGCACATGGCGAACATCGCCGCCGCGCTGCGACGGCTTCCGGCCGCTGATCAAGCTCGCGTGCGGGTGGTGTTCGTGACGACGGACCCCGCCCGCGACACCGCCGCGCGCCTCCGCGGCTGGCTGAACAACTTCGACAGGCGCTTCGTGGGGCTCAGCGGCTCAGCCGACTCGGTGAATGCGATTCAGCAGCGGCTCGGTCTTCCGCCGGCGACGATGGAGATGATCGATGCCAAGGGGAGCGGCCCGCGCGCCGCCTACGGAATGGGCCACGCCGCTCAGGTCCTCGCGTTCACCCCCGACGACAGTCTCCGCGCCGAATACCCGAACGGGTTCAACGTCGACGATTGGGCAAACGACATTCCAAAACTCATAAGGCGGCGGTAAGAGACGCCAGGAGCGCGAAGGTCGCGAGCCAGTGCTCTCCCGCGTAGTCTCCCGCGACGTGCGGCAGGCTGGCTGCCATGTGCCGCTCGGCCGTCTCGAGCGCGAGGGTGCGGCGTGGATCGTCGGCGGGCCATCGCGCGGCGAGACTTCTCCAGCACCACGCTCGGCTCAGATTGAGGCCGTCGAGATGCGCGATCTTGCCGTCGGACCGGTCACTGACGCTCGCGGGCTCGAACAGGGTGCGCGGATGACGATTCGCGATGCGCGGAAGAAAGCGGTCCATCCATCCGGTCCACTCCGAGCGCGGCATCAAGCGGCCCATACACTCGGCCTCGATCAGCGCCGACGACAGAAAGTCGTCGCCGCCGGGCTCCCACGCCTGGCAGTCGGCATCCTCGCCGTACCAGACGAGGGCGCGATCGCGCAGCAGCGACATGAGCGAGTCATCGCGCACGACCTCCGCGTACTCGTGCGCCAGCGCCATCGCGAACGCCGTGTTGAAGTGCGTGCCGACGCGAATCGGGTACGTCGCTCGCGGCAGAAACGCACGAAAGCGATCGGCAAAAGCGCGCCCCAAGGGCGCGATCGCCTCGGACCAGCGGCGACCGCTCGGCGTCTCGTGTCGCCGAAGTTCGGCGGTGAGCATCAGCAGCCATGCCCAGCCGTACGGTCGCTCGAAGGTGCCTCGAGCGGGATCGCGCAGGTAGTCCGCTTCGCCGGCGACGGTTTCCAGCGTGAGCCGCCGGTCGAAAAGCGACTCGATGAGGCGGCGTCCCTTCAGATCCGGGAAGAGTCGCAGCACCGTCGCGAGCAGCCAGTATCCGTGAACGTTCGAGTGCCAGTCGAAGCTGCCGTAGAAGACGGGATGAAGGTCGCGCGGCGAGCGCACATCGTCCGCACTGCGGAGCACGTGGTCGAGCTTGTTCGGATATTCGCGCTCGACATGCGCGAGGGCGATGCTCGCGAAGCCCGACGCGGTGGATCGGTCGAGAGTCATCGGAACACGAAGGCGTACATGATTGCGGTGTTGGCGGCGAGCAGCAGCAGCGCCGTGGGAATCTGCACTTTGATCACCGCGTGCTGATCGGGCAGTTCGAGCAGCGCGACGGGGACGATGTTGAAGTTGGCGGCCATCGGCGTGGTGAGCGTCCCGCAAAATCCCGAGAGCATGCCGACGGCCGCCATCACGACGACGTCGCCGCCAAAGCGGTGTACGATGAGCGGCAGGCCGATGCCGGCGGTCATCACCGGAAATGCCGCGAACGCGTTCCCCATGATGGCCGTGAAGACCGCCATGCCGATTGTATACGTCGCGACGACGACGAGCGGTGAATTCAGGGGAATCCATCGCTCGATCAGCTTGGCGACGATCGGGCCGACACCGGCCAGCGCGAACATCGCGCCGAGGGCGGCGAGCATCTGCGGCAGCACGGCCGCCCAACTCACCGCGTCCAACAGACGTCGTGCTTCGACGATCGGCACCGACAGCCTCGGGCGGATCATCGCCATGCCGACCACCAGCGCCGCGAGGATGCCGAGCGCCAGCGCGACGAGCGTGACCTGGCGCGCGTCGACGAGCGGATTCCGGTGCCACGTCAGCCCCTTGAGACCGAACGTTCCGGCCAACGCGATCGCCGGGATCGTCAGCGCCGGAATGAACAGACGATTTCCCCAGTGGCGGGCGCTCGCCTCGCGCTCCGCCGGACCGGCCGCCTCGGTCGGTGGCGCGCCGAGTCCTCGGAACGCCGCGACGAAAACCATCAACAGCACGAGCACACCGTTCACCACGTCGGGTAGTTTCGTTCCGACGAGAAACGTGATCGCGTAGGCGCCCCAGAAGACGGCGTTGCTGAATCGTCGCCGGCTCGCGCGATCCCGCGCGCAGACGACTGCCACGCCGGCAAGCATCGCGCCCATCAGCACGTACACGAACTCGAGCGAAATCACGTCGGCGTTTCACCGGTCGCGTCGCGCGCCGCATCACGATTCAGCGAGCGATCGAACAGGAGAAGGCGCGCGCCGTGAATCACGAAGGCGCAGATCGCCGTGGGAACCGCCCACGCGGCGAGACTCGTCGCTTGCACGTGAACGCTGTTCTGCTCGAGATAGCTGCGAATCAGCAGAATCGACCCGATGGCGATGAAGATGTCCTCGCCGAAGAACACGCCGATGTTGTCGGCGGCGGCGGCGTGCGCGCGAATGCGGTTGCGCGTTCTATCCGACAGCACGCCGAAACGGTTCTCGGCCGCGGCCTCGCTCATCGGCGCGATGAGCGGCCGCACCATCTGCGCATGTCCGCCGAGCGACGTGAGGCCGAGCGCCGCCGTGATCTGCCGCAGCGCGAGATAGGCGAGCAGCAAGCGCCCCGTCGTCGCGACCTTCATGCGCGAGATGAGTGCGCGCGCCTGCTCCTTGAGCCCGGCGCGCTCCAGCATTCCGATGACCGGAAGCGCCAACCACACGATCGCCACCGAGCGACTGTCGACGAACGCCTTGCCGAACGCCGCGACGACTTCGACGATCGACTTGTGGGCGGCAAGTCCGGTGGCGAGGGCCGCGACGGTGACGACGAGAACCGGGTTCACGCGAAGCGCGAACCCGGCGACGACGACCAGAATGCCGATGAGTGGAAGCAGGCGGCGCGCGGAAGAAGACGCCTGAAGCTACGCGTCCCCCGCGCGACGCACTACGGCTACATCTGCTCGATCGAGTAGCCTTTCGCCTTCAACATCGCGACGACGCCCTGCTTGCCGACGAGGTGGCCGGCGCCGACGACGACGAGCGCATCGTCGCGTCCCCGAATCATCGCTTCGATTTTTGGTACCCAAGCGCGGTTCCGGCTGCCGATCATCGCGTCGTACAACGCGGACGCATCGCCCAGCTGAGAGTTGAGCAGACTGTCCAGACCCGCCGCGTCACCGTGACTCCAGGCGTCGCGAATCGCCGCGAGCTGCTTGGCGGCGACGTCGGGGGCGTCGCTCTGGAGGAGCATGCGTTCCTGATCGGCCGGCGCCAACCCGTCGAGCAAGCCCAGTTGAAAGTCGACGCTCTCGAGGCCGAGCACCGGTTTCGCGGCCTGTTTTGCACGCGAATTCAGCTGCATGTCGACGCCGTACTGCGATTGGAAGTTCAGTTTCTGCATCGCCACCTGCGCCATGAGCATCGACACGAGCCACGGCTTGAAGCCGTTCACCTGATCGATCGACAGGCCGTACATGTGTAGCACGGAGTCGACCTTGGCCGCGGCGGCCGGCGACAACGAGCCGCGCAGCGTCTTGCCGTCGGCGAATCGTCCGCGCGCCAACAGCTCCGGACCGCGCATCATCGCCGAGTCGAGACTCGTCTCGAGCGTGAGCGACCGCGCGTGCGCGAACGCCGAATCGACTTCGGGCGGAAGCGTCGCCGCGTCAGCCGACAGCAGGTGAACGGACCCGAGCAGATAGACCGTGGCGCCCTCCGGACCGCGCACTCGATAGAGAATGTGCTTGGACGCCGGCGACGCGATGGCCGGCGAACCGTGACCGGTGGCGACCGCGGACGCGACCTGTGCGTTCGAAGCCTGCGAGACGCCAGCGAGGGCCGCGCCGCTCGTGAGAGCGAGCCTGACCAGGATTCTTATGGTATTCATGGTATTCATGGACGATGCGCCGCCGCGGGCGGTTACGGCGCGGACGGGCATGCTGCGGCGCGACCGTCAGGCGGGCGTCATGCCGGCACAACTGTTACAAATTGTGCCAGTGCCCTACTTCGCTTTGATCTTCGCCCAGGTATCGCGCAGCGTGACCGTCCGATTGAACACCAGCGCGCCGGCTGACGAATCGGGGTCCATCGCGAAGTAGCCCGTTCGCTCGAACTGATAGCGCGACTCGGCCGGATCCTGCGCCACGCTTGGCTCGATCTTAGCGCCTCGAACGACGACGAGCGACTCGCGGTTCACGACGCTGAGAAAATCCTTGCCTTCCTCGACGTCGTCCGGATCGGGAACGGTGAACAGCTTGTCGTACAGACGGAGCTCACAGTCGAGCGCGTGCGCGGCCGACGCCCAGTGGATTGTCCCCTGCACTTTGCGGCCGTCCGGCGCGTCGCCGCCCTTCGTCGCCGGATCGTACGTGCAGCGCAGCTCGACGACGGCGCCCGACGCATCCTTGGTGACGTCGGTGCACGTCACGAAGTAGCCGTAACGCAGGCGAACCTCCCGGCCCGGCGCCAGCCGGAAGAATTTCTTCGGCGGGTCTTCCATGAAATCGTCGCGCTCGATGTACAGCTCGCGCGAGAACGGGATTCTCCGCGACCCGGTCTTCGGCACGTCGTGCGGATAATACGACGCGTCGAGCCACTCGGTCTGTGCGTCCGGATAGTTCGTGATCACGACCTTGAGCGGATTCACGACGCACATCACGCGGGGCACGCGCATGTTGAGATCGTCGCGCACGGCCGCTTCCAGCGTCGCGAGCTCGGTGCGTTGCGGTTTGCGGGTGACACCGGCGGTCTCGACGAATGCGCGCAATCCCTCGGGCGTCACGCCGCGGCGGCGCAGACCGGAGATCGTCGGCATCCGCGGATCGTCCCATCCCGTCACGATGCCGTCGTTCACCAGGCGAAGCAGCTTGCGTTTGCTCATGACCGTGTACTCGAGCGAGAGCCGCGAGAACTCCGTCTGTTCCGGCGGGCGCGCGAATCCGCACTCGTGCACCAGCCATTTGTAGATGTCGTTGTTGTCCTTGAACTCGAGCGAACAGAGCGAGTGCGTGATGTTCTCGATCGCGTCGGACAACGGGTGCGCGAAGTCGTAAAGCGGGTAGATGCACCACGCGTCGCCCTGACGATAGTGATGCGCGTGCTTGATGCGCAGCAGAATCGGATCGCGCATCAACATGTTCGGATGCGCCATGTCGATCTTGCCGCGGAGGACGTGCGCGCCGTCCGGAAACTCGCCGGCCTTCATGCGGCGGAGGAGGTCGAGATTCTCCTCGGCCGACCGGTTCCGGTGCGGGCTGTTGGTGCCCGGCGTGGTGACCGTGCCCCGCGTCTCGCGAATCTCGACGTCGCTCTGCGAATCGACGTACGCGCTGCCCTTCTTCACGAGCAGCTCACCGAACTGATACAGCTCCTCGAAATAGTCGCTGGCGTAGAGCTCCGCGTCCCACTCGAAACCGAGCCATCGGATGTCGTTCTTGAACGCTTCGACGTACTTGACGTCCTCGGCCGCCGGATTCGTGTCGTCGAACCGGAGATTGCACCGCCCGCCGAATTCGCGCGCCACGCCGAAGTTCACGCAGATCGCCTTGACGTGGCCGATGTGCGGAAAGCCGTTCGGCTCGGGCGGAAAGCGCGTCGCGATCCCGCGGCCGAACCGGTTGGTCGCCACGTCCTCGGCGACCATGTCGCGGATGAAATCGCGGCGCGGCGGAGCCGGCGGCGTCGGATGAACGTCGGCCGTTGGCGGCTGAGTAATCGGAGGGTTCGGCACGACGGATCGGGGCGGTGGCGGCGTTCGCGCGAGGCGACGAAGGCGAACCCGAAAGATACAACCCGACTTCGCGGCGCCGTCGGCGGCGCCGTTCGAGCTACGCCTGGGGCAACTCGAGGCGGAACGAGAACCGCGTGCCCTCTTCGACCGCCGTGTCGACGAGCAGCGAGCTACCCATCTTCTCGAGCAGGTTGCGGCAGATGGCGAGCCCGAGTCCCGCGCTCGAGAAGCGCATGCCGACCGAGCCCGGTCGGAATCCGTCGAACAGCATCGCCAGGACATTGTCCGGAATGCCGCGGCCGGTGTCCTCGATCCAGAATTCCACCATGGTCGGCGAGTGCTCGGTGCAGCCGACCGATACCGAACCGTGCTCGGTGTAGCGCAGCGCGTTCGTGGACAAGTTCAACAGCACGCGGCTCAGCGCGGACGGATAGCCCTGCCGGCCGTCGACCTGCGGGAACGTCGTGTTGAGCACGAGGTTCTTCTCTTCGGCGAGCGGGCGAACGATGGCACACACGCCGAGCAGAACTTCGGTGATCGAGAACGGCGTCCGCCGACCGTCGACCAGGCGATCGCCGTTGATGGCGTCCACGACGTCGGACGCGAGCGTGCTGAGGCCGAGCGCGGCGCCGTAGACGAGACCGAGCTGACGCTCCTGCACCTGCGTCACCGTACCGCTCTGACCGCGGCGAATCGTGTCCACGAGGAAGAGGATCGAACCCAGCGGCGAGCGCATGTCGTGCGCCATTTCGACCACGGCGCGGAGCGCGTCCGGGCTCGACAGCCGCTCGGTGAATTCGTTGGCCACCGGCGGCGCTTGCCTGGACGCGAGCTCTTCGAGCGCCGAGAGAACGCGCGCCAGGTCACGACCGTCGATCGGCGCCGTTTCAGCAGCAGCGCGCTGGAGAACCCGCGCGCGGAATGCGTTGATGTGATCGCGGCTCAGGCCCGAGACGAGGATCGACATGCCGTTGCCGGATTCGGTGCTGAGGCGCGCCGCGAGCTCGCGCAGCCGCAGGCGCAGCTCCGCCAACGCGGTGTCCGGCATCGGGCCAAGCTCCTCGACGGCGGCTTCGGCCGCGTTGGCGAGGAGCCAACGCAGCGGCGCAGCATCGACGCGGCCGCTGGCTTCCGGTCTGGAAACCGCCGCGCTCAAGCCGGCATCCGCGTGTCGTGGCCCGCGAAGGCGTCGGGCGTGGGAACGGCTCTCACGAGAGATAGGTCAAGAACCTCTGTCTCAAGTCTGCGACGAGTTCATGCCATCACGGCGGAACCCGTGCCGCTCGAGCAGCCGATACAGCGTCGTGCGATCGACATTCGCGAGCCGCGCCGCTCGCGACATGTTGCCTGCAGCGCGCGCCACCAACCTAGTCACGTACTCCTTCTCGAACGTGGCCAGCACCTGTTCCTTCGCCGTGTGGTACGCGTCGTTGTGCAACGCGGTCATGTTCATCGTTTCAGCGGGCTGAGTCCAATCCTGGTGGACGGGGATCTCGCCTGGCTGGATTTCCGAACCCGGCTGGGCCAGCACGACCACGTGCTCGATGACGTTCTGAAGCTCGCGAACATTCCCGCGCCACGGCCGCGACATGAGGAAGTCGAACGCCGCGTCGCCGAAGTGAGGGGGTTCGTCCTTCGCCGGATGATGGCGCACCCAAAAACGTTCCAGGAAGAACGTCGCGAGAATGGGAACGTCCTCGACACGATCGCGTAACGGCGGAAGCGTGATCGGGAAGACGTTGAGCCGGAAGTACAGGTCCTCGCGCAGATGGCGGCTGCGAATCGCTTCGCCCGGATCGCGGTTCGTCGCCGAGATGAAACGGACGTCGACGACCGCATCCTGCTGTTCGCTGCCCACGCGGCGCAGCACACCGTCCTGCACGACGCGCAACAGCTTCGCCTGCAACGGCACAGTCATCTCGGTCAGCTCGTCGAGGAAGAACGTGCCGCCGTTCGCCATCTCGAGCAGTCCGATCTTGTCGCGATCGGCGCCCGTGAACGCGCCCTTGCGGTGGCCGAACATCTCGGACTCGAGGAGATGTTCCGGTAGCGCCGCGCAGTTGAGCGGCACGAGGGGTTGCGCCGCGCGGTTGCTGTGCCGGTGCACGAACTGCGCGATCATTTCCTTCCCCGTTCCGCTTTCGCCGACGAGCATGACCGACGCATTGGTCGTCGCGACCTTGCGCGCGAGATCGACCACGCGGCGAAACGCCGACGACGTGCCGAGCAGTGTGAGCTTGTCGCTGTTCCCATTGCGCTTCCGCGACTCGACCTGCGTCGATTCACGGTCGCGGGTCGCGAGCACCGCGTGCGCCGCTCGGCCGAGCAGCACCTGCAGGTGCGTTCCGGAAAACGGCTTCGGCAGGTAGTCCCACGCGCCGCTGCGAAGCGCCTCCATGCTCGAGGCGACGCTCGGATTGCCCGTCATCACCAGCACGATGGTGCCGGGACGAATCGTGAGAACGGCTTTGAGGATCTCCAGGCCGGGAACCGGCGTCATGTAGAGATCCACCATCACAATGTCGTAGTGCGCGCGCCGAACCATGTCGAGCGCTTCGTCGCCACGACCGCACGTGGTGACGCTGTAGCCTTCCACCTGGAGGACGCTCGCGCAGCCCTCGCGAAGCGTCCGGTCGTCGTCGACGATCAGGATGCGGATGGTGCCGCGGTCCTCGACGGAGATACCGGCTCCGTCCGCCAACCCTGGTTGTTCCTCCGAGTTCACGATGGGCATTTCAGACTCGACGGCAGCAGGCGCCGAGGACGGCGTAGAAGGCAAGTACACGTTGAAGTCGCTGTACTTCGTCTTCATCGGGGAGGCCGAATGCTGTGGAGACTGCGCAACAGGATTGGTGCATGAGTGACGCGGCTCACAAAATGGCGTTGATGGATCCCCTGTCAAGCCTTGACAGAGTATCGGCCCGCATGGCGCGATGATACACCGACATGGGCCAAGTTGTCCTATCGCCAACAACGTGCATGCCACACCCCAAGCGGACACCCGTCGGCACGTGTCGGTTGCGTAGCGCTTGCGCCACACCGAGCCGCGTAACCGACCGGGCTGTTGTCGGTTCCGCGGCTGGCAGCCTTCAAAAGCTATTTTATACGGTTATTCGATCGTAATTCAAAGGCGCTCGGTCAAGAACCGGCGTCCGTACATGGTCGAGGGCGACCTCGGCCCGGCGAAGGAGCTCGGTCGGCTCCAATCCCGCCGCGGACAGGTCGGCGATGGCGCAGTAGCCGGCACTCAACGAGGCGACATGGCGGCCCGCACCGATGTTCCCGGTTCGCTCCAGGCTCGCGGACAAGCGGTTCACGAACTGCTCGGCACCGCCGGCGTCGGTGTCGGGCGCCAAAATGGCGAGCCGCGAACTGCCGAGGTACCCCAACACGTCCGACCGGCGACTCTGCTCCCGGCAGACGTCCAGGATCTGCAGCAACGCGTCGTGGCCGACGATCTCGCGCGTGATCTCCTCACTCGCGTACTCGCCGCTGGACCAGACCCGCATCTCGCCGCCCGGGTTCGGCCGGACCGCGACGCACGCCAGCGGCTCGTGGTTCCGAATGGCCCGCGCGCCGAGATGTCGTACCCACTGCTCGAGACCATGGCTGCTATACACCCCCGTGGCCGCGTCGAGCAGTCCGCCGCCGCGCGCATCCCGCACGGAATCCGCCGCGCGGACGAACGTCGCAAGCTTGAGCATCAGCGTTTCGACATCGAACGGCTGGCTGCAATACTCCCACGCGCCCGCCGCGAACGCCGCCGTGCCGGCGCGATACCCGCCGGCCACGGAGCTGGTCACGATGATCGGCGTCGAATGATCGAATAGCGGGTCGTCCCGCAGGGCCCGGCAGACCTCGACGCCGCCCATGTCGGTCGTAGCCGCATCGAGGAACAGCGCGTCGAGGGGCGTGCGTCGCGCGAGCTCCAAGGCCCGCCGACCGCGTTCGACGCGCACGACGCTGTAACCGTTCAACTCGAGAACGCTCTCGAGCGAACGACCAGCCCATTCGCCGTCACTGGCGATCAACACCAGGCGTCCGCGCTTCTGTGGCTCGGCCATTTGGGTTCTTGAACGTTCGGAGTCTGACCGCGAAATCGAATGCTGGGTGCATCGTTTCGTTACAGCGCTCGTCGTCCGCCATCGCTCCCCAACGTCCGAAGAGCGAATCAAAATGATGAAGCCGCTAGCAATCGTCACCGCCAAAACATGGTTCCAGCGCGCGAATCAGTAGCAGCCTCTTCAATGAACCCGAGTCATCCGAGCCCAGTGTGGCCGTCGAGCGGCCACGCGAAAAGGCATCTTCCGTTCCGGCATAGAATTGCCGGGGTTGTCGCTTAACCGATTCATTACTAACAGTTTGGCCTGCGGCAAGCAAGCAGACCACCGACCCTCACCGGATCGAACTGTCGCGGCGGCGCGTCAATAGTGTCGTTTCCGGCCGCCAAGTAACCGGTCAGCGCACGCTACGGTGTCAGCGAGATTTGGAGGCCGAAGCTGCGAACCGTGGGCAACTGGCCAAGCTCGACACCCTGGAAGCTCGTCGAGCTCAGAGCGGTCTCCGGGTCGATGTTTGGCGCCTTGCTCCACATCGCCAAGTTCCGGCCGATCAGCGACACGCGGACGCTCTGGCCCGAGAGCGGCGTGACCGCTCGGAGCGGCCACGAGAAGCTGACCCGAAGATCCCTCAGCTTCACGAAGCTCGCGTCGTAGACCCACGCCTCTTGGATCGGGGCCAGGGCCTGGTAATACGCCTGGGTTGTCGCGCGAACAGTATTCGCCTTTCCGGTCGCGGCATCGACGCCGGCGAACGCTTGGCCACTGTCGGGACGCGACGCGGTCTCGGCGAAGGTGCCGGTCGTCATTCCGACCAGGTTCGTTGTGCTGAAAATGCTGCCACCCATCCTCGCGTCGACGAGCCCGGACACGTCAAACCATCCGACGTGCAGGTTCGAGGAAACGCCGCCGGTCCAACTCGGCGCCATCACACCGAGCACTCGTTGCTGCCCGTCCGACACCGGCAGCCCGTTTTGCAGAATCATCGCGCCCGACGCGTCGCGTTTGAACCCGCTGCCCACCAACGCGCCGAGCGCGTAGCCCTTGCGTGCCTCGACGGTGAGTCCGTAGACCGACGGACCAAGCGGAATCGCCGTCGCACCGTTGCTCAAGTCGTCGAGCGAATTCGTGTTCTTCGCCCATCGCGCGTCGACGGTCCAGAGCGTGCCGCTCGACGTACGGAGCGGAACCAGCGAGGCCTGCAGCTCGATGCCCTTGTTCGACAGCGTGCCAAGGTTGCTCGCCAGAATCGACGTCGAACCCGCCACCGCGCCGAGAATGACGCCGGTGGTCTGATCGTCATACAGCGTCACGTCGACGCCGAGCCGATTGCGCATGAACGACAGCGCTCCGCCGATCTCGAGCGACGTCGTGATCTCGGGGCTCAACCCGGCGCTCGCCGCGACCGTGGCAGCGGAATCAGCTGCCGGTATGAAGACGTTGTTGAGCAGCAGTGGTGATACTTCGTTCCCGGTCCGCGACCAGCCGGCGTGCACGATCGCCGAGTTCAGATTGTCGCCGTGAACCCCGGCGGCGCGCGCGAGATCGATCCGACCGACGACTGACGGGTAGAAAGCCGAGTTGCTTCCCGATGCAAGGAGCGAATACCACTCGTTGCGCGCCGTCGCGGTGAGTGACGTATAGCTGTTCACCGCCCACTCGCCAGTCGCGAGAACGGAGTTCGTGGAAGTGTTGCTGTTCAAGATCGCCGGCGTGCCGGCGGTCGCCGTGCCGGTGTCGGGATGCTGGTCGGAACCGGCGGTGGACACGTTGAAGTTGCTGGATCGGTGCGAATAGCCGCCCGTGAGTTTGAACGAGCTCGTCGATGCACCGGTTGCCGGATGGCCACCGAGGTCCGCCGAGAGCAGCAGATCTGCGTTCGTCTCCGACGCCGTGATATCCTGTCGCTGGAATCCACCCTTCGAGAAATCGCCGCGACCGTCCTCGAACGGGAACCCGCCCATCCATGACGACGCGATGTCGAAATTCCGCGACTGGTCGTGGTGATCGGTTCCGAGGCGAGCCAGTGCGGTGAGATCGGGCGTCAACACGTACGACGCCGAACCGGCGGCGATCCAGCGCGTCCGGTCGTCGCGATTGCTGTTCTCCTGCTGCGCGAAGTACGGATTGTTGATTCCCGAGTAGATCCAGTTGATCTCGTTCAGGAAGGGGTCGTCCGTCGTGGTGTGTGCCTTCAGCGCGCTGAAGTCGACCTGCCGTCCGGTCTGCGCGAAGTCGGCGATCGAGTTCGACAAGTCGTAGCCCGTCGCGGGACGGTCCTCCGCGACATCGCTGTTCACCTGGACGTGGGCGTCCACACTGAGCGACGACGTCGGCTCGGCGCCGGCGCGTAGCGACGCGCCCTGTCGAGTCAGCGAGCTTCCGGGAACGAAACCGCTGGAACTCCGCCTGTCGATCGACAACCGATAGTTCTCGTTCGCGCCGGCCTGCTGCGCGGCGGCGATCGTCGTCAGCGTCAATCCGCTGCCGAAGAAATCCGCGACATTGTTCGGCCGAGGGAGCCACAGACGCACGTCGCCGAGCCGCGGAACGGTGAGGCTCGCCTGAGCGATCGCCTGGCCCGACAGCGCCGGCCCCCAGTTCTGCGCGACCCCGTCATTGGTGCCGCCGCCCGCCCCGTCGAAGAACGAATACTGACCGTTCAGCCCTTGGCCATAAGCATTCTGAAATGACGGCAGCCTGAGCGCCGTCTCGCTCGACGCGGTTTGGCTCGCCGAGACCTCGAACCCGGAGAATCCGCTCCCGCCGCGCGTGGTAATGAGGATCACGCCATTCGCGCCCCTCCCGCCCCAGATCGCGGCAGCGGGTCCCCGCAGAACCTGCACGGACGCAATCTCCCCCGGTTCGATGCTCTGAATCGGATTGCCGTAGTCGAAGCCGCCCGTTCCGAACGGCTGCCCCGGCGCCACGAAGCTCGTGTTCTCGATGGGTACACCGTCGACCACAAAAAGCGGCTGCGTGTTGCCGAGGACCGAGCGATAGCCGCGCAGAATTGCGACGGACGATCCGCCGACAGCCGATCCGCTCGTCACGTCGAGCCCGACGACGCGCCCCGCGAGAGCGCTCACCACGTCCGTGGGTCCCGGCAACTGCTCGAAGGCGGTGCTGTCGAGCGTAGGGCGCGGGGCGATAACGGCCGCTCGCGGCCCTGGCGCGGTGGCGTTCTGCCCGGCCGACTGCGGGTCGACCGTTCCACGCGAATCGCCGACCGGGAAAAGCTCGAAGTCCTGGGTCAGCGTCCCGCCCGTCAGCACGATGGGAATGCTCGCCGGATTATAGCGCACCTGCCTGGCCTCGAGCGCCACCGTCTGCCCCCGCACACTCGATGACCGCACGATGAACGTGAAGCGGCCGTCCGCGTTGGTCGTCGTGCCGATCCCCAACTCGCGAATTCGCACCGTCGCCCCCTGCACGGGCCGGCCGCCCGCCGAGACGTGCCCCGTGATGGACTCTGGCTCCTGCGCGAGCGCCGACGGCGCGGCGCGGTGCGCCACGGATGCGAGCGCCAGAAACAAGGCGAAGGACTTCCAACCGCGGAGGACCGTCATGAGACCTCTAGAAATTAGAAGCTGTCGAAGGCGGCCATTCAGACGGGCGACGCCGCCGGGCCCCGACCAGATGGACTACGGCGTGACTCCCAGGATGACGAAGCGCGGAATGCTCCGCGTCGCCACCGTCTTATCACCCAACTCGCCGGCCAAGTTGTCCCCCCAACACGCGAGCGATCCATCCGTCGTGAGACCGCAGGAGTGCGCGACCCCCGTGAAGATGGACTTGAACTTGAGTCCGCCGACGACCGGCGTCGGGTCGGTACGACTGACGTTCGTGCTGTCGCCGAGCTGGCCGAACTGGTTGTTCCCCCAGCAATACGCCGACCCATCGCCCGTCAGCGCGCACGCGTGCCCGCTGCCGACCGCCAACGACACGAAAACCGGGGCACCGACGTACTGGTGCGGAACCGCGACCGCGCCGATTCCCTGCACCGCGCCCCAGCAGTATGCCTGTCCGCTGGTCGTCAGCCCGCACGTCCACGGATCTCCGCCGCCGATGGCCTGGAAAGACAGACCGCCGGCGACGAGCGTCGGCGCCACGCGGTTGATCCCCGTGCCGTCTCCGAGCTGCCCGAATTGGTTCGATCCCCAGCACAGCGCGTCGTGCGACACCGTGAGCGCACACGCGTGGTTCAGACCCGCGGCAATGGTGGAGAACTTGAAGCCGCCGAACACCGCCGTCGGAGCGAATCGCGAGGTTGTGTCGCCGCGCGTCCCGAGCTGACCGAGCTGGTTCGATCCCCAGCAGTACGCGTCCTGAGTCGTCGTGATCGCGCAGGTGTGCGAAGCACCGGGGGCGACCTGCGCCCACGCGAGCGCGCTGGGAAGCTGCGTCGGCACGGTCGCGAGCCCGGCGTTCTTGCCGGTCGTGTCGACGAGCGCGTTGATGCCCCAACACGAGATCGTATTGCCGGTCGCGACGCCGCAGAAGTGCGTGGAGCTTCCGGCGATCGACTGCAGGGAAACGGCCGCTCCAACCTGGGTCGGGGTCGACTTGTTGACCGTGTCGCCGCCGCCGATCTGCGGCTCCTGGCCCATGCAACTCGGCACGCCGCCGGCGTCGAGACCGCACGTCGAGAAACCGCCGAGCGCCACGTGCACGGGAGTGTAGTGGATCGCCGTCCCCGTGCTGGTCGCCTGAAGCTTGAGCGTTCCACTTTCGACACGCGCTATGAGATTTTGAACGCCAGAGATGTCACCAAGCGTCCAGGTCCCGGGCGAAGCGACGCCGTCGGCTCCAGTGGACACCGTTGGAAACGGCACCCTGCCGCCACCCGTCGCCGAGAACGTGATCGGCACGCCGGCCCGCGGTTTTCCGAGGGAATCGACGAGTTTCACGGACGGCGCAATCGGGAGGTCGGAAAGGATCTGACCCGTTTGATGGTCGCCGGCTATCGCGGCGAGCGCTGCGTAGGACGTCACTCCGAACGACACCGGGTTGCCGCCGACGAACGCGAGAGGCTGATTCGTCGTGTCGACGACCGCCGCCGTGATCGAGTTGAAGTTCGGGTTCGCGCCGAGCGTCCATTGTGTCGCCGCCAATCCGTTGGAGCTCGACGTCGTCACGGTCTGCGAAACCGAACCACCGCCGCCCGTCACCGCGAACAACACACGCGCCCCGCCAACCGGCGCGCCGGACTTGTTCGTGACGAACACGCGAATCGAGTCGGAGACGATCGCCCCCGGCGTCGCCGCGTTGGGCGGCGTCCAGGCGAACCGCGCGATGGTGGCGGCGCCGTTCCAAACCACGACGACCGTCACCGGCTTCGAGGTAAATCCGAGCGTCGAAGCAGTGACGACCGTCGCTCCGGTATCGACAGCCGTCAAGACGCCCTTGGAGTCAAAGGTCGCGGCGTTGTCGTTGCTGCTCTGCCAGACCACCGGCACGCTGATCGCGCGATCGAGTTGATCGTTCACGACGGCGGAGAACTGTTGTCGAGTCCCACGCTCGAGTGTCGCCGAAGGCGGGTCGATCGTGATCGAACCGACTTTCTGCACCTGCGTCAACGTGCCGTCGCTGCTGCACGAGAGGCACGCCAGCGCGCACACGATTGTGGCGCCAAGCGCGATGAGCGAACCAACCCCTTTTTCGCGTGTTCTACCCGGCTGCAAGCGGCGTTTCCGTTTCGGAGATGTTGGTGAGGCTCGGCTGGGACGCGGCGAGTTACGTGATTATCACTGCAAAGGGACGATCGACGCACAGCGTGGCGACATCACGAGGGCAGCACGCGAGAAATCTGCCGTTCTGGCCGAACAGTATTGCGCCGCCCAATAACCGGCAACTTGCGATTTCGTTAAGCTCGCTAACCGAACCTTGACCTGTTGCGCGTATCCCGTGACCCGTTGCCGGGTTGCAACAACACTCGTCCGGACACATACTTGCCCTCTCCGCTAAACCACGCTAGCCGGGGTCGCGCCGTCCCGTGCTTCGGGATCGTCTCAATCCGACGGTGGTACGGTGAGTGCTAGTCCTCAGGGACCGCAAAACGTTGCACGGTCTAACCGCCGGAGAGGGCCGAAACCCACCGATGCATCCAAACAACGCGACTTCATGTCCTGCCATCCAGCAATGCTAAGGGTTGTCGTCGGAACGACTGTCGGCCTGTTAGCGCTCGGCAATCCTTGCCGAGCGCAGGACGGCGCTGCGAATCCGCCGACCCGGCGGGAGTTCGAAAGTCGCGCGGAACTCGAGGCTCAGGCGAAGACGGCGGAGGCCCAACATCGAACCGGCGAAGCTTGGCTGCTTCGCCAGCGGTTAGAAAAAGGCGACTTCCAGGACGGCGATCGCATTGTCATCGTGATGCAAGGCAACGCGTTGATGCCAAAGGATTTCACAGGTATTCCGGACACGAACATCGTTCGCGCGGGGCGCCGACTCCAGTTCCAGCGGATGGCAGACCTCAGCCTGGACGGCGTGCTTCGCTCGGAGCTCAACGACAAGTTGACCGAGTATTTCTCGGTTTATTTCAGATCGCCCTCGGTAAGGAGCACACCCCTCCTGCGGATTGCGGTGCTCGGCACCGTGGGTAAGCCGGGGTATGTCTATACCCTTGCCGACGCCCCCCTGAGTGATCTCATCATGCAGGCGGGAGGACCAGGCAGCAGCGCGAACATGGCCGGAATTGAGATTCGACGAGGCGCCGATGTGATCTGGAACGATCAGGACACCCGCGCCGCGTTGGCCGACGGCATGTCTCTCGACCGTTTACATCTGCGCGCCGGGGACGAGGTCTTCATTCCGGCGCAGCGAGACATATCGTGGCTGGCTGTTATTTCGGTAGCGGTCTCGACTGCCGCATTTCTGATTACGATTTTGCACTTCAGGTAAATAATCTTTCCGACGGGGTCGATCCTTAGTTTCCGATGACTCGCCGCCTTTCCGATAATTCCATGTCCGACGAAGCCGCCCCACTGCAACTCGTTCACTCGCCGGAATCGACCGCGATCGAGCTGTCGGATCACGCGCCGTCGCTGTCGGCTTTGCCAAGTCAGCCGTTTGAACGCGCGCGCGGCGCGCTCCGGCGATACAAGTGGCTGATGTTGGTGGTGGTCGTGTTGGCGGTTGGAGGCGGCTTTGCCGCGACGCGGTTCGTGAAGCCGCTGTACGACGTCAGCGCGACAATCTTGATTCAGTCCGAGACGCCGATGTCGAGGAACGGCGGCGCGTTCAAGGCCGAAGAGCTTTTGAGCTCCGGCGCGTGGGTCGATCTCCTCAAGAGCCCGCGGGTCGCCGACGCCGTGGTGAAGAACCTGGGACTCTATGTCCGACCCGACAACCCAGGCGATTCGACGGCGATGCGCGGATTCGCCATCGCCGAGCGTTTTGCCAAGGGCCGGTACCAATTGGCTATCGATCGCGATCGGAAGACGTGGCGGCTTCAGCTGGCCTCAGGCAATGCCGTCGACAGCGGCACGGTCAGCGACTCGGTCGGAAGGGCTCTCGGCTTCAAGTGGCTCCTTCCCGCCGTCCTGTTCGACGGATCCGGCACGAAGAAGGTGCCGTTCACGGTATCGACGCCGCGCGAGACGGCGCTGGACTACATTGGCCGCCTCAGCGCGACGCTGCCCGACCGCGGCACGTTCATGACGCTTACGATGCGCGACGACGATCCGCAGTTGAGCGCGCGGACGATGAACGCATGGATGCATGAATACGTCGACGTCGCGGAGCAGCTCAAAAAGCAGAACGTCGTCGAGTACTCGGCGATCCTGTCCGGACAGTTGGCGACCGCCGAGAAGAGCCTGCACGACGCCGAGAACGCGCTCGAAGCGTTTCGGGTCCAGACGATCACCATCACGCCCCCCGCCGGGGCCCTCCAGCCCGGTGTCGCCGAGACGACCGACCCGGCAATCAAGAACTACTTCACACGGAAATTCGAGTACGACGATCTCAAACACGACCGCGAGGCGCTCGAGAGGATTCTCTCGAATCCGTCGGACAGCGTGTCCGTCGAGGCGGCGCTGCTGATTCCAAGCGTGAGCCAGAGCCCGAGTGCCGGGGCGCTTCGCGACGCGTTCAATGATCTGAACAAATCTCAGGCGGCACTCGCGACGGCACGGCAGGCCTACACGGACGAATACGCCACCGTCAAGGATCTCAAGGCCAACATCGAACAGATTCAGACGCAAACAATTCCGCGTCTGGCGCAGGCGCTGTTGACCCAGCTCAGGGACCGCGAAGGGCAGTTCCAGCAGCGCATCAGCGGCGAATCGCAAGAGCTGCAGAAAATCCCGGAGCGCACGATCGAGGAAATGCGGCTCAGCCGCCAGGTGGCTGTCCAGGAACAGGTATACAACACGGTCAAGACGACGTACACGCAAGCGCAAATGTCCGAGGCGAGCACGACACCCGACGTCCGGATTCTGGACACGGCCATCGCCCCGTTGTATCCGTCGAAGAACACGAAGCCGCGCCTGATGGCGATGGCGCTGCTGGCCGGCATTGGCGGTGCGATCGCCCTCGCGCTCTTGCTCGACACCTTCGATCGCCGCATTCGCTATCCGGAACAGGTGACGAATGAGCTCGGGCTCAACATCGCCGCGGCGATTCCGAAGTTCCCGCGGGGAACGGTGAACACGCGCTCGCCGGAGCAGATCGCACATCTCGTCGAGGCTTTCCGCTCGCTCCGAATGCACGTCCGGCACGCCGGCCTCACTCCTATCACACTCGCCATCTCCAGCCCCCAACCTGGCGACGGGAAATCGTTCGTGTCGGCGAACCTCGCGATGTCGTTCGCGGACGCCGGCTACCGGACGATTCTCGTCGACGGCGATACGCGGCGAGGCATGGCGCACGAAGTATTCGGCTTGTCGATGGACAACGGACTCACTGACTACCTGTCAGGGTCGGCCGACGTCTCGCAGATCATCAGGCCGACCGCGCACGAACGTCTCGCCTTCGCACCGTGCGGCCGGCGGCGACCCAACAGCCCGGAACTGCTCACCTCGTCGGCGCTACCGAGGCTCGTGGCCGAGCTTCGAAATCGGTACGACGTCGTGTTGTTCGACACGCCGCCGCTGAACGCAGGCATCGATGCCTACGCCATCAGCTCGGCCGTCGCCAACATGGTTGTGGTCCTTCGTGCAGGCAAAACCGAACGGCGCCTCGCCGCCGCGAAACTCTTGCTGGCTGACCGGCTGCCGATCAACATCCTCGGCGCGGTACTCAACGCGGTGCAGCTCGACGGCGAATTCCAGTACTATGGCTACGCGTCCGGTTACGACTACACGGATGATGAATCGACGTCGGATTCCACGTCACTCCAAAAAACATGACGAGCGCCGCGGGCGAAACGAGCTCGTTGGCCCACGTTGTGAATCAGATGCAGGACCCTGGTGGTCCTGCATTTTTTTGTGGCTTGGCAGGCGAACTTGCGTACGCTTTTGTTGCAGCAAAACAAAACCTGTGGGACGGTCGCAACACGTTCCGTCACTCGACGAAGCATGGTAGGCGCGTCTGTTTTAGCTAAACTACTATGCGTTATTGACTTACGATTGTTGACGCCGTGACGACGCGCGAGCACGCAGGGTGCATGAGGTTCCTGGACCGTTGCCCTTGACGAAGGAGTCGGGGGGGTTTGACTTCTTGTTCTCAGACGATCGTCTGGAGGGATTTTCCCCCCATGCAGGGTTTGCAGGCAACCTTTTCTCGTCCTTTGGGTGTGCGACCTGCTGCTCCGGCCGACGCCGCGCACGGGCGCACGAGTTCGATGCGCCCAGCTCTCGTCCTCGATAGGGAGCGCACTATTACGTCGACAGCGTACGCCGACGTCGGTTTCGCTCTTGGATCGCAAGGCGAGGTCGCTCCTCGCGAACGCGACGAGGTCATGTCGCGCGCTCTGAACGTGGTGATCGCGGGACTCGCGCTCATCGTCTTGGCTCCGTTGATCGGGCTCATCGCGTTGGCGGTCAGGCTGACGTCGCGCGGTCCCGTGCTCTACTCCCAGATCCGAGTCGGCGTGGACCGCCGATGGCGCTTCGCGCGGAATTGTGACCGGCGTCTCTATGACTACGGCGGCCGCTTGTTCACGATGTACAAGTTCCGCACGATGCAGGTCAATGCCGAGCCCGACGGCCGCGCGGTGTGGGCGTCCAAGCTGGATCCGCGTGTGACGCTCATCGGGCGTTTCCTGCGCGGCACGCGTCTCGACGAGCTGCCGCAGCTGTGGAACGTCCTTCGCGGCGACATGAATATCGTAGGCCCGCGGCCGGAGCGCCCGACGATCTTCGCCGAGCTCCGTCGCCACATTCCTGAGTACCAGCAGCGCCAGCGCGTCAAACCGGGCATCACCGGGTGGGCGCAGGTCAACCAGTCGTACGACGCGTGCCTCGACGACGTGCGGCAGAAGGTGCAGCTCGACCTCGAGTACGTGCGCCGGCAGGGCATCATGGAAGACCTTCGCATCATGTCGATGACGGTCCCCGTTATTCTCTTCCGAAAGGGCGGTTGGTAGGTAGCCAGCTTAGTGGGGGAAGCACAAACGGCCGGCCTCGAACGAGGCCGGCCGTTTGTTTACCGGACGTCAGCCGGTCGCTCGGCGCGGGCGAACGCGTACAATCAGGGCGTCGACGCCAGACGAGACGCGATCGTAGATCGCCGCTATCGCGTCAGCATCGAGCGTGTACGGGTCGGGAATCGACGGTCCGAGCGGCTGCCGCTTCTCGACGCCACCGAGCAGAATCGTTTTACGAGCCGACCGCGGAAACCGTGCGACGACCTCAGCTTCGTTTCGGTAATCCATGACGCAGATCAGATCGGCCCGATTGACCATCAATCGGCTGATCATCTGAGATCTGTGGGTCGCGAGCGAGATGCCGAGCCGAGTACCGGCGGCGACGGCACGGGGATCGGCAGCGCGTCCATTGGTCGTCCAGGTGCCCGCTGACGCGACTGCGAACTCTGGGCTCGCCGATCCCAGACGCGCGCGAAAGAGCTCGGCCGCCACGGGGCTGCGCATGACATTCCCGTGACAGATGAACAGAAACGAACGCGGCGACCGACCTAGCTTGCTCCGGTCGGAACGAAGCCCGAGCCAGCGCGCGACTCGCAGGCGCACGTACGTGAGCAGCATGACCGGCGGCATCCCCTCGCAATCCCTGATCGCGCCGACGATGAAGTTCGGCAGCACGCGTTTGAGGCGAGCGCGGAGGTCTGAGCGATTCGACTGAATCGAGGTGGTCGGAGGGGGGACTGCGACGGTGTTGGCGACTCCGGGATGGTATTCTCCGTCAAACGGTAGGGGCGACGACCTCTCGTCGCGTCGGCTCCCAGATCTTGTCTTCGCGAGCGCGCAGGAGTCGAGCGACGGCGTGAACGACGGCAACGTTAGCTGCGATTCCGAAGGCTATCACGCTGATCGGTCGAGGCATCGGCCTTGCTTCCGGCCAGAGCGCGCCCACCGCGGCGACGATCCCCACGAGCAACGCGCCGGCGGCGAGCCAAGCGGCCCACGCGTGCGTGGGTGCGAGAGTCAACAACGCGAAAAACGCCGGAATCCCACAGACCGGGACGAGCCAGCGGCACACCTTGTGACTGATCAGCTTCCAGGCGAACGAACCGTAGCGCATCGGGTCCATCATGAAGCGCACGCGGTACAACGTCTCCATGCCCCGCGAAATCGTCCGGACTTTTCGAACGTACTCGCGGCGGAGCGAGGGCGTTCGAGGAACGTAGGCGATGGCGTCGTACACCGAGACGGACCTGAAGCCGTGCTCGCGCGCGGTCAACGGCGCAGAGAAGTCGCGACTGAGGTCCGCCGGAATGGGGAGTCTGTGAAGCTCGCTTCGAATCGCATAGCAGCAGCCCGATGCGCCGACGATTCCGCCGGCCCGCGTCTCGAGATCGCGCAACCGCATCTCGTAGCCGACATACCCGGCCTCCACGGAGTTGGCGGAGGCGTGGGCCACGGCGGTGCTGACGTCGCGCCCCGAGGCGACGCCCACGCCGGGATCCTCGAGGCTCGCCACAAGCTGTCGGACCGCGCTTCGGTGCAGCCGAGTCGATGCGTCCGAATTGACGACGATCTCACCCCGGATGGCCTCACAGGCGGCGTTCTCGATGGCGGTCTTACCGCTGCGCACCGGCATGCGCAACAGCTCCACCCCCTGCGGGGCGTACGAGCGGACGATAGAGTCGGTGGCGTCGGTGGACGCATCGGAGACGACGATGATTTGGCGCCGGTCGGCCGGATAGTCCTGGGCGAGCAGCGCCTCGATCGCCCCGGCGATCTGTCGCTCTTCGTTGTACGCTGGTACGACAACGGTTACGGTGGGCTGAATTCCTCCCGGAACGGCTCGAGTCCTACCCTCGCGGCCCTTGGCCATGAACCACAAGAAGGCCGGGTAGACGCCGTAGCCGTACAGCATCAGGCACGGAGGCAAGAGCACGAGCGTGTACGCGACGGCGATCATCTGGGAACTGGTTCGGCGAGGGTGTGGGGATCGGCGGGCGGCTTCGGAGTCCGGCGAGACAGGGACCGCCGGCGATGTGTCAAGGTCATTTGGTCTAACAGGCTGTTCCAGGCAAGAAAGGTTGCTTGTCTAATCAAGCCTCGTCGATAGCTTAACATGTTGTGCCTCAAAGGCCTCGGGACACGCCCAGAGGCCGCTGCAACGCCAGACGCCGCCGAGCTCCGCCCGCATGGCCACTCCGCTTAGACGTCCGCCAGTTCGACGTCCGCCGATTCAGGGACCGGGGCGACCGCCCGTGCGGGCAGGACGGTTCGCGGCCTCGCGCCCACGTGATGGCAATACCGCGGCGGCGGCCGCCCACAAAGCGACGAGCTTCTTCAAGGATCCGTTTCGAATCGGCATCTCCCTTCTCCTGATCGACACGATCAGCAAGACGAGCGGAGAGATTCCCGCCGCGGCGTCGATACGCCCGGGCCTTCTGCTCTTTGTGGGTTGCGCGTTCTACGCCGTGCTCAATTCGAAGAAGGTGCTCAACCTGCACGTATTTCAATACCGCGTGCCGCAAATGATCGCCGGTCAGGCGCTGATCGCGTGTGGATCGGCGCTTTTTGGAATCTCGCTGGGCCACTCCGCCGTCTACATCATCACGACCTACTGGAAGACACTCGCGCTCGCGTTTCTGCTCCTCGTGAGTCTTCGAACGATCGATGATGTTCGCCGGATGGTGTGGGCGACGGCGGCCGGCGGCCTGCTGCTGGCGTTCGTCTCGGTCTTCGTCAATCACGTGTCGAAGACGCGAGGCGGCGCGGTGTACGACGCGAACGACATCGGCACGATCGTGGTAATGACGCTGCCGCTGGTCATATTCGCCGCTCAGATGAGCAAGGGCCTCGTACGCATGCTCTGCATCGCGGGGCTCCTCATGATCGCGGCGTGCATCGTGCTTTCTGAATCCCGCGGCGCGTTCGTCGGCACGCTATTCGTCGGGGCCGCGATTCTGTTGTTCCTGCCAGGGATTTCCGCCGTCAAGCGAATCATGTACGTCGCGGCGATCGGTACCACGCTGGCCGTGTTCGCGCCAGCGGGCTACTGGGATACGATCATCAACACCTTCACGAATCCGACGGCCGACTACAACTGGGATGCTGGCCAGGGGCGACGTCAGCTCGCCAAGCGCGGCATCGGCTACATGATGGACTATCCGATCTTCGGATTGGGCATCGACAATTTCGAGATGGAGGAAGGGTTGTTGTCCGATTACGCGCTGTCCCAAACGGCGCGTGGCATCGGGGTGAAATGGTCGGCCCCGCACAACTCGTGGGTGGAGGCCGGGGCGGAGACGGGAATTCCCGGCGTACTGTTGTGGGCGGCGCTAGTGGTGGGCAGTTCCGTGTCGCTGATCAAACTTCGGAAGCGGATGCCGAAGTCGTGGGCCAGCGACGGAACACCCGATCAACGCTTCGTCTATCTCGCGACGCTGTACGTACCCATCGCCCTGCTGGGCTTCGTCGTCTGCGCCACCTTCGTGTCGTTCGCGTGGAGCGATCAATCTTACGTGCTGCCGGCGATCGCGATGGGAGTCCAGATGGTCTGCGAGAAACAGTTCGGCCTCAGCCTACGAGCTCCCGCGCCGCGCGTTACGCGCGCGGGTCGCGGCGCGCTGAGACCCAGCGCTCTCTAGCCTTCGGGCCTTCATTCTGGACCGACGTGTGTCGCCGGACCCCAACGTTGTCCTGGTAACCGACGGCGAGCAGCGCGCGGCCCTCGCGGCCGTCCGGTCGCTCGGAGCGTCGGGATTCAGAGTGATCGTCGCGTCGACCCGAAAGAAGTCGCTCGCCGGCGCATCGCGATTCGCCCATCGCCGAATTCAAGTTCCATCCGCGCTCGACGACTCGGCCGCGTTTTTCGCCGGAATCGAGACGGCGGTGCACGAGCACTCGGTTGGCCTCCTCATTCCCATCGCGGACGACTCCTTGCTCCCGATCCTCGACGCGCGGCATCGCCTGCCGGGAGTGACGATTCCGTTCGCCTCCCTCGATCAAGTTCGACGCATCTCGGACAAGGCGACGCTCCTCGACGTCGCGCGCAGCCTCGGGATCGCCGTCCCCGAACAGCACACGGTCGAACACGCCGACGCGGTGGACGAAACGGACTTCACCACGCTTCCGTTTCCGCTCGTCCTCAAGCCGTCGCGTTCGGTCGTCGACATCGGAGACGCGCGGAAGAAGGTGGGCGTCTCGCACGCCAGCGATCCGGCGGAACTGGCCGAGCGGCTGCGCGAGTATCCGAAACAGGCATTCCCCATCTTGCTGCAGCAGCGAATCGTCGGACCCGGCATCGGCGTGTTTCTGCTCGTCTGGGACGGCGAGACGGTTGCCGCGTTCGGGCATCGGCGAATCCGCGAACATCCGCCCTCGGGCGGCGTGAGCGTCTACCGCGAGGCAATCGTCCCCGATCGCGAGCTCGTCGCGAAGTCTCGAGCGCTACTCGACTGCTTCGCCTGGCAGGGCGTCGCCATGGTCGAGTACAAACTCGATACGCGCACGGGGGTTCCGTATTTGATGGAGGTGAACGGCCGGTTTTGGGGATCGCTGCAGCTCGCGATCGACGCGGGCGTCGACTTTCCGACGTTGCTCGCCCGGGTCTCGCAAACCGGTGCGGCGCTGCCCACCGCGACGGGGCACGCCGGGATCAAGAGCCGGTGGGAATGGGGTGACGCCAACCATCTGTTGGCTCGCCTCAGGAAATCGCGCGAGGAGCTCGCGCTTCCCTCGGACGCGCCGTCGCTCGCCCGCACGATGATGGACATGTGCACGTGGCGGCGCGGCGACCGGCTGGAGGTTCTGCGGCTGTCCGATCCGGCACCGTTCCTCCGCGAAACGATCGACTGGTTCAGACGGCGATGACGCGGCAGCGAGTGCGTGTCCTGCACGTCGTGCAGAGCCTCAACTGGGGTGGGATGGAACGCGTCGTCTCCGATTTGATCACACACACGAACGCGGACCGGTTCGAGCAGCACCTGCTGTGCCTTCAGTACCTCGGGCGTTTCTCCGAGGGATTGGAGAAGGTGGCGACGCTGCACGTCGCCGAGCCGATGTCGCGACTCTCCCTGGTCAATCCACGCACACTCGCGCGGCAGATCGCTCGCATCGCGCCGGACGTGGTTCACACGCACAGCGGTGTGTGGTACAAGACGTCGCTCGCGGCCCGGCGTGCCGGCGTCCGGCGGCTCGTCCACACCGAGCATGGGCGGCGGACGCCCGATCCGTGGTCGGACCGCCTGCTCGACGGGGCGGCGGCGCGGCGGACCGACGTCGTGGTCGCGGTCTCCGACCGCCTCGCGCGCGCGCTGCCGCGCGCGCTCCGCGTGCGGACAGCCAAGGTGGTATGCATTCCCAATGGCGTCGACACGCGGCTGTACCGGCCGGTGCCGGACACGGGCGTTCTTCGGCACGAACTGGGACTCTCGGCGTCGACAGTCGTCATTGGAAGCATCGGGCGGCTCGAACCGGTGAAGGCGTACGACGGTATGGTGGACGCGTTCGCCGACTTCGCGCGGCGCCCCGCCGGCCGCGAGGCGGTGCTCGTCGTCGCCGGAGAAGGGAGCACGCGCGACGCGCTCGACGCGCAGATCGCGCGGCGTGGACTATCGGGACGTGTGCACTTGCTGGGTTGGCGAAGCGATATCAACGATCTCTTATCAGCGTTTACGATATTCTCGATGTCGTCGATGAGCGAGGGAACGTCGATCAGCCTGCTCGAGGCGATGAGCATGGGGCTTCCGCCGGTGGTCACCGACGTCGGCGGGAATGCGGACGTCTTGGGCCCGTCGCTGTCCTCGGGTCTGGTCCCCTTCGGGAATTCCACGGCTTTGGCCGACGCCTGGGAGACGAACCTCGCCGGGCGCGAAACGGCGAGCCAGGCGGCGCGCGCGCGCGTGCTCGGAGGATTCGACCTCGACGCGGTCGCCGCGGCGTATGAGCGTGTCTATCTCACGCATGCGGGCGAGCCAGCCGGCGCCATCGACGCGTCGCCGCGCGCGCGGATGGCGACATGAAGCTGCTTCACGTCGTCGGGGCGCGCCCGAATTTTCCGAAGCTGGCGCCGGTGCATCGCGCGGCGGAGGCGGCCGGCCTCGACCAGTGCGTCGTGCACACGGGACAGCACTACGACGACGCGCTCTCCGCGTCGTTCTTCCGCGACCTCGCGATCCGACCGCCCGACGTGAACCTCGAAGTCGGGTCGTCGTCGCATGCCGTGCAGGTGGCGCGAATCATGGAGCGCTTCGAGCCTGTGCTCGAGCGATACGCGCCGGACTGGGTCGTGGTGTACGGCGACGTCAACTCCACCGCCGCCGCGGCACTCGTCGCGTCGAAGCTCGGGGTTCGCGTGGCGCACGTCGAAGCCGGACTTCGCAGCTACGATCGGCGCATGCCGGAAGAGATCAATCGCATCGTGACCGATCGCCTCGCGGATCTGTTGCTCGTGCCGTCGCGCGACGCCGTCGAGACGCTCAAATCGGAAGGCGAGCCAGACCACGAGATCGAGTTCGTCGGGAACGTGATGATCGACTCGTTGTTCTTCGCGCTGGACGCCGCGAGACAAACAGCGTTCGGGCAGTCCATCGGATTGGCTCCCGGCAGCGCGTTCGTCGTCACGCTCCACCGTCCGTCGAATGTCGACGACGACGATCGGCTCGAATCGATCGCCGGCGTTCTGCGCCGGCTGGCCGAGCACGCGCCCGTCGTCTTCGCGGCGCATCCTCGGACGGCGAAGCGTCTCGCGGCCGCTGGGACATCGCTCGGCAAGACACAGCTGCTCGATCCGCTGCCCTATCCAAAGATGCTGAACCTGGTGGAGGGAGCGCGCGCGGTCATCACCGATTCCGGCGGACTCCAGGAGGAGACGACCGCGCTCGGCGTTCCCTGCCTCACCGTGCGCGAGAACACGGAGCGCCCGATCACGGTGACCGAGGGCACGAACCGCCTCGTGCCGGATCCGCGCGATCTCTTCGACGCCGCGATGGCGGCGACGCGCTCGGCGATCCAACAGCGGCCCGAGGGTTGGGACGGGCGGGCGGCGGATCGCGTCGTCGCGGCGTTTTGTTCGCGCGAGACACCGACTCGCACGATTCACGGTCGGACCGGCGGGGGCTGACGCGCAATCATCGATGCCGGGGTCTCTTCCCACACCATTCTTCGAGTCCAACGCGGGCGACGGTTCGGCCGCGCAGCGGCGTCGCCTGCTGCTCGTCAGTTACCACTTTCCGCCGGACGACGCTGTGGGTGGGCTCCGGTGGGAGCAGATGTCGAGGTTTTTCGTCGCGGACGGCTGGGCAGTCGACGTGATCATGCGCGACGTCGCCAAACTGCAATCCCCCGACATGCGGCGCCTGCAGCAACTGTCGCCCGGCATCCGGATCTACTCAGCGACGGAGACCGACCCGTTGCTCGCGCGAATGGAGAGCGGGATGTTGCGCGTGGCGCGATCGCTGCGCGCGCGGCCGCGCGCCGCGTCGGCGCGTGCGGGCGTCGGTCTCGGGGAAAGGAGAAACGACGCGGCGCCCGTCGCCGGCGCACCAAGGCCAAAGAAAAACCGCTGGCTGGTGCACGCGCACGCGGCCGTCGTTCGCGTCGAGCGCGAAAAGGCGTGGGGCCGCGGCGCAATCGCGATCGGTGTCGCGCTCGCCCGCGCCAATCGCTACGACGTCGTCGTCAGCTCGGGCCCGCCCCACATGGTTCACGACACCGCGAGAACGCTCGCGCTGCGGTGCGGCCTTCCGCTGGTGATGGATCTGCGCGACCCGTGGAGCGCGTTCGAGCTGGAGCACGGCGACTCGACGAGCCGGGTCTGGTTCGCGATGGCGCGCCACTACGAACGCCGCGCGGTGCGCGCCGCGCGCCTCGTCGCCATGAACACGGATCTTGCTCGCGACGAGATGCGGCGCCTTCATCCCGATGCCGCCGCTCGCATCGTCACGGTCGGCAACGGGAGCGACGACGACGCAATTCCGTCCGTCGACGCGACCGATCGATTCGTCGTCCGATTCGCCGGCTCGATCTACCTGGACCGCGACCCGGGACCGTTCTTCCGAGCCGCGGCGACGGTCGCGCGACGCCTCAACTTGACGCCAGCGCAGTTCGGCGCCGAGTTCATCGGCCAGGTGCACATGTTCAACGGACAAAGCGTTCGCGAAATGGCCGAGCGCGAGGGATTCGGCGACTTCTTGACGCTCGAGGGCGCCAGACCGCGCGACGACGCGCTGCGATTCCTCGCCGCCGCGACGATGTTGCTCAACCTGCCCCAGGCCACGCATCAGTGCGTCCCGGCGAAGATGTTCGAGTACGTGCGGTTCAACGCGTGGCTCCTGGCGCTGGCCGAGCCCCACAGCGCGACGGCGCAGATGCTTCGTGGAACGACGGCCGACGTCGTCGCGCCCGGCGACGTCGACGAGATGGCTAACGTGATCGAGCGACGGTATCTCCAGTTCGTCGCCGGTGAGCGACCGATGCCGATCGGGGGCGACGGCCGCTTCGATCGTCGGCGGCAAGCCGAGATTCTGTTGGAGCACCTCTCGACGATCGTGTCGCGATGAATCGGCGCCTCCGGGCGCTCGCGGAAGGCGCCATTCTCGGGAGCGGCATCACGCATCTGACGCGGCGCGCGCATCGCTCCCGGGTGCTGGTGCTCGCGTATCACAACATCGTGCCGACGGGCGAAGTGATCGACGGCGATACGAACCTTCACCTGCCGCAGCGCGAGTTCGCGCTGCATCTCGATACGATCCGCCGGACGCACGACGTCGTACCGCTCACGGCGGTCCTCGAACCGCCGGCCGTGCCGTCGCGTCCGCGCGTCGCCATCACGTTCGACGACGCGTACGCCGGAGCGCTCTCCGCGGGACTCGCGGAACTCGCTCGTCGCCAGATGCCCTCGACGATTTTCGTCGCGCCGGGACTTCTCGGGCGCGTCACGTGGTGGGATGCGCTGGCAAAACCCGGCGGCTTCGGTCTGCCGGAATCCGTTCGCGAGCACGCGCTCGAGCAGTTGGCCGGACGAGGAGAAGGCGTCGTCGAGTGGGCCCGTTCGTCGGGGAACCTGCCGGGCGGTCTCGAGGCGCGTCCACGCATCGCGCGCCTGGAGGATCTTCAGCGCGCGGCTTCGGCGCCGGGGGTGACGTTCGGTTCGCACACGTGGTCGCACCCGAACCTTCGCGCGCTGGCGTCGAACGTCGTGCACGAAGAACTCCGGTCGTCGATCGAGTGGCTCAACGCGTGGTTCCCGACGCAGACCATTCCGTGGCTGAGTTATCCGTATGGGATTTGGTCGCAGCCGGTTTGCGAAGCGGCGGCGGAGGCGGGTTACACCGCGGCGGTGCGCGTCGACGGCGGGTGGGTCACGCGCGACGGCGGCGCGTCGCCCTACACGATTCCGCGGCTCAACGTGCCGTTCGGAATGTCCGTCAACGGACTGTCGCTGCGCCTCGCCGGAATCGCGGCAAGCCGCTGACGTCGCTGTCCGACGTTTCGAAAATCTCGAGCAAGCGCTTCTCGTCTTCGCGCCAGTTGTACTTCTCGGTCGCGGCCCGACGTCCGTTGTCGGCGAGCCGGCGCCGCATCGCGTGATCGCGTAGTAGAGCGACCGTCGCCGCGGCGAGCGATGCTTGATCACCCGGCTCGAACAACACGCCGGCCTGCGTTTCGTGCAACACGCGTCGCATCGGCGGCAGGTCCGACGCGACGATCGGGAGTCCCGCGGCCATGTAGTCGAACAGCTTGTTGGCCAAGGTGATTTTCACGTGGCGGCCGGCGAGAAACGGCAGCAAGCCGATGTCGGACGTGGCGTAGAGCTCGGGCAGCGACGCATGCTCTCGCCAGCCGAGCAGCTCGACGCAGGATCCAAGGCCTCGCTCGGCGATCAATCGCTCGATGCCGCGACGCTCGTCGCCGTCGCCGACGACGATGAGGCGCGTCTTGGGAAACGCGGCGCGAATCGCTGGCAGCGCGCGCACGGCGTCGGCCACGCCGCGATCCCACATGAGGATGCCGACGAACAGCAATACAAATTGGTCGAACTCCGGCCGATCGCGAGCGGGGTCCCGTCGCGCGGCGCGAATCGCCTCCAGGTCGTCGGGCGTGTTCCCAACCTGAATCACGCGATCGCGCGCGACGCCGAGGCCGAGACAGCGCTCGCGCGACTCGTCGGACACGACGATGATCTTGTCGGCCCGCCGAAGCACGGCGCGTTCGACGCGGGCGGCGGCGCCGGGGCTTCTCACGATGCGGTCGCTCCACGACGCGCGGTTGAACTCGACGCGGTCGCGCAAAAACTCCGGATAGACCTCGGCCATGTCGTACGCGACCGGAATGCCGAGCCGCCGGCCGACGGCGAGCGCCGTCAGCGCCAGAGGCAGATCGCGCACGAGGATATGGTCGGCGCGACAATCGGTGGCGGCGCGCAGGATCGAAAAGAACCAGACCGGATTGACGGGGAACGGAAAGTTGATCAGGCGGTTGAGCGCGCGAACGCGGACGAATGGCAACCGCCGCACCGTCATCCAGGGCGCCTCTTCCACGCGGACCTGGCAACGGTCGTTTCGCGAGATGAGCACGACTCGGTGGCCCGCTGAGGCCAGGCTGCGCGTCTCTTTGGCGACGCGCGTCGCTCGCCACGGCCAGTCGCCGTCGTAGACGTACAGAATCGTGTGTCGCTCGGACGTTGGTGCGCTCGATTCGGGCGGCGTCACTGCGCCCAACGCTCCGCCCAGGCCTGGAACATGAGGACGGCCCACAGGCCATGCGCCATTCCGCCGCGGCCGCGCTGCAGCTCCGTCCACGCGCGGCGAACGCGCGTGGCGTCGAGTCCGTTGTCGCGAAGGCGTTGTTCCGCGAGCAACTGCTCACCCCAATCGCGCAGACTGCCGCGCAGCCACGCCGCGATCGGCACCTCGAAACCCATCTTCGGCCGATCGACGAGCGACGCCGGCACGTATCGGTTCAGCACCTGACGCAGGATCCACTTGCCGCGGCCGTCGCGGATCTTCATGGCAAGCGGCAGGCGCCACGCAAATTCGACGACGCGGTGGTCGAGCAACGGCACGCGGACCTCGAGGCTCACCGCCATGCTCGCGCGGTCCGTCTTCGCGAGCAGATCGTCCGGCAGATACACGCCCTGATCGGCCAGCATCATCCGCTCGATGAGACTCCCGACGTCCGCGTCGAGCAGGTGCTCGAACTGGCCTGTCGGTTCGGTCTCGCCGCGGACGACGGTTTCCGGGTTCTGCCACGCCGACACCATCGAGCGATAGCGCGCGGTGGCGTTCGATGCGTCGAGCAGCGCGCCGAAGCTGTCGACCTTGTCTCCGGGCCTTCGAACGCGAAGACTTGCTGGAAGCATGGTTGCGACGCCGCCGGCGATGGTGTCCAGCGCCGACGGCGGCAGCGAGCGGACCGCGCCGGCGAGGAGGCGTCGCGCCGGGAGCGGCGCTCGGCCGACCAATCCGACGAGACGTTGTCCGCGGATATAGCGGTGATAGCCGCCGAACAGTTCGTCGCCGCCATCACCGGACAGCGCGACGGTGACCGCGCGGCGCGCGAGCTGGCACACCAGGAACGTCGGGATCTGCGACGAGTCGGCGAACGGCTCGTCGAACATCGTCGGAAGGCGCGGCACGACGTCGAGCGCGTCGCGATCGGTGACGATCAGTTGCGTGTGCTTGGTGCCCAGGTGCTGGGCGACGCCGGCGGCGAACGGCGCCTCGTTGTAGTCGGGATGATCGAATCCGATCGAGAACGTTTCGGCCGGCCGCGTCGACGCCTTCTGCATCAGCGCCACGACGACCGACGAGTCGACGCCGCCGGACAACAACGCGCCGAGCGGCACGTCCGATTGCATCTGCGACGACACGGCGTCGGTGAGCAGTGCGTCGAGCTGGTCGATCGCCTCCGCGTCGGACCCGGTAAAGGATTCGGCGAGGCCGCGACGCGCGGCGTCCTCGGCAGACCAATACGGTTCGGGTGCCGGCAAGGCCGCGGCCGCGTCGGTCACGTGGAGGAGGTGACCCGGCGGAAGCTTGATGACGTGGCGAAAGATCGACCGCGGCGCGGGAACGTAGAGGAGGCGCAGGTAGGAGGTGAGGGCTTGGCGATCCAGCGTCGCGTCGAAGCTCGGGCCCGCGCGGAGCGCCTTGAGCTCCGAGCCGAACGACACCACGCCGTCCTTCGCGTAGACATACAGCGGCTTGATGCCGAGCTGATCGCGCACCAGCGACAGCCGCTTGCGGTGCGCGTCCCAAACGGCGATCGCGAACATGCCGACGAAGCGCCGAACCGCCACGTCGATGCCCCACCGTTCGAACGCGGCGAGAATGACCTCGCTGTCCGAATGGCCGCGCCACCGAACGCCCGACTGCTCCAATTCTTTGCTTAGGCCGCGATAATTATAAATCTCGCCGTTGAACACCATCGTGTAGCGGCCGGTGGCGGACCGCATCGGCTGGTGTCCAGCCTCGCTGAGGTCGAGGATGGCCAGCCGCCGGAACCCGAGGCCCACTCCGTCGGCGGCGTCGGACCAGATCCCGGCGTCGTCGGGGCCGCGATGCGTGATCGGCACGATCATTTTGGCGAGCGTCGCGTCAAGATCGCCCGTCGTCGCGCCGCGGCGAACCAGGAGTCCAGCCAATCCGCACATCAGTGCGCCCGCGAGAACAAGGTCGCCGATGGCCGCCAGTCCGCGACGTCCAGTTCGGGGAAGGGCGAGCCACTTGGTACGTCGACCGCCAACGCCGCGATGCAACCGTCGAACAGATGCAAGTTCTTGAGACAGTAGCGGCCGACGCGCCCTGCCTCCCGCGGCCTGACCGACACGCTCTTGAGCGGGACACTGAGCCCCTGGCCGAGCGCTTTGAGATAGGCCTCCTTCAGCGTCCAGTGGGCGTAGAACGAAGCAACCGAGTCCGACGAAGCGCCAACCCGCGCCAGTTCCTCAGGCGTGAGCGAGTCCGAGACGACATCCGGCGATACGGCCACTATGCGCTCGAGATCGAGCCCCAAGGGCATCGTCCCTACGGCGATGGCCACGGCGCTTCCCGAATGGGTCACGCTGAAGTGCAGCGTCTCCATGCCACTCAGGCGCGGTTTTCCCCACCGCTCGTATTCGAATCGCAAGGCGTCGGGCGCCTCGCCCAGATCCCGCGCGAGAATGCAGCGCAGCGCGATCCGCGCGCAGACGAACGTCTGCCGTGCCGGCTCCGAGACGAATCGGGCCGCCCGCGCACGCTCGTCGTCGCTCAGCACCGCGAGAAGCGATTCCAGATCGAATACGCTGCAGTCGGCAATTCGCCAGACGGCGACGCGATCAATCGCCGGCACGAGACTCGGTGGCCGGCTCGGATTGAACCGCGTCGATCGCGGTACGAATGGCCTCCGCCAAACCGAGCGAATATGGAAGTTCGAGCACCGACTCATGGTTGCCGTCGCAGACGTAGACGTCACGACGAGCCGCGACACGTTCCCAGGCGAGTCTCGGGTCGAGGTCGTCAGCGAGTCCTCGCAGCGATGGATCGTCCGACACGAAGAGCGCGATCGAGCCAGGGTATTTCCCCGCTCGGTACCGCTGGAGCACCTCAGCCGTCGCGTCGAGGACGACGCGGAGGTCGCCGGCAGTATCCTTGAAACCGTCGCGCTTCGCAACCTGGACCGCGTTCGCGACCTGGTCCCGTTCGATCCGATTGGCGCGGGTGGTCTGTCGGCGGTCCTGGAAGAATTGGACGATGCCCTTGCCGTTCGTTCGCGCTTCGCGCAGTTGGTATCGGAGCCGCTGAGCCTTGAATCGTATCGTTTCGAGGCGCCCTGAGGGGACACCGGGCAGCAGGCAGTTGACCATACCGAGGAGCGCCACCGTTTCGCGTTCCCGCAGGAGTTGCTGCGCCATCTCGTAGGCGATGAGGCCTCCCGCACAATACCCGACGAAATAGTACGGCCCGTGCGGCTGATGCCGGCGGATGAGCGCGAGATACTGCGCCGCGCGCTCTTCGACCCGTTCGATGTCCGCCACCGAATCTGGAAAGGCCGAACCAAGGCCGTAGACCGGAAGATCGTCGCCCAGCCCGGCGACGATGTGTTTCAGCGAGAACATTCCGAGCGCGGCCCCGCCCGGAATCCAGTACAGCGGCGGCCGCGACCCGGCGGCCCGAATCGTCACGAGAGTGTGACGCCCCTTCACGTGAGTGTCGTCCTCGATGTGCTTGGCGAGCTGCGCCACGGTGGGCGCTTCGAACAGAGTGTTCAACGGAATCCGTTTGCCAAACACTTGGGCAGCACGTGACATCAGGCGAACGGCGAGCATCGAGTGACCGCCGAGGTCCCAAAAACTGTCCTCCACGCTGACCCTGGGAATCTCGAAGACTTCGGCCCACACCTCGGCGAGCTGCTGCTCCACGTAGGTTCGCGCCGCCACGACCACACTCACCGTCGGCACGGCGGCGCCAGTCGGGGCCGGGAGGGCGCGACGGTCGACCTTGCCGCTTGGCGTCGTCGGTAGCCGATCGAGCTGCACGAACGCCACGGGGATCATGTAATCGGGCAAGCTCACCTTGAGCGCCGCCCGCAGGGTCGATGGGTCCGCGGCGCCCGCATCGGCGATCACATATGCCACCAAGCGCTTGTCGCCGGGCGTATCCTCCCGCGCGATCACCACCGCCGCACGAATCCCCGCCTGCGCCGCCAATACACTCTCGATCTCCCCCAACTCGATCCGAAACCCGCGAATCTTCACCTGATGATCCGTGCGGCCCAGGCATTCGATCACGCCGGCGCGTGAGTAGCGCGCCAAATCCCCCGTCCGGTACAGCCGTTCCCCGGGGAGAAATGGGTCGGCGACGAAACGCTCTGCGGTCAACTCCGGCTGGCCGCGATAGCCACGGGCCACTCCGGCGCCGCCGATGTAGAGCTCTCCAGTCGCTCCCGGCGGCACGGGACACCGATGCGCGTCGAGAATGTAGGTGGTGGTGTTCGCCGGCGGCCGTCCGATGTAGATGACCTGATCCCCTTGGCGAATGCGATGAAACGCCGAGTAGATCGTCGTTTCGGTCGGCCCGTAGCCGTTCCACGCCTCGCTCGACGCCGCGGCGAGGGCCGCACCCAACTCCACCGAAATAGCTTCCCCGCCGCAGATGGTTTTGACCCGGCCATCCCCGCGCCACCCGGTCTCGAACAGCATCTTGAACGTCACCGGTGTCGCTTGCACGATCGTCGGCTCGGTCCCCTCGATCAGCGCGCGCAACGCTTCGGGATTGAGCGCCGTTTCGCGAGGAGCGAGGATGATCCGCGCCCCGGTCGCCAGCGGCATCAGCGTTTCAACTCCAGCGATGTCGAATGATACGGTCGTCACCGCGAGCACTGAATCGCGTGCCGTCATCCCCGGCACCGCGCGCATCGACCCGAGCAAATTCAGAAAGCCGCCCCGCGTGACCTCCACGCCCTTTGGCCGCCCCGTCGAGCCCGACGTGTACAACACGTACGCGAGGTGCTGGGGCCCCACCGCGACCACCGGATTCTCCGCCCGTGCCGCCGCGTCGTGCCCGATCTCCACCGGCACCACGGCCGCGGCGGTGTCGCGAAACAGCCCCTCGTGCGACGCATTCGTCACGACCGCGCGCAATCCCGCATCCCGCGCCATGTAGACGAGCCGCTCCCGCGGAAAGCCGGGGTCCAGCGGAACGTATGCACCCCCCGCTTTCACGACGGCGACCAAGGCGATCAGGAGATCAGGCGTGCGCTCCAGACACACACCGACCGGCTCATCGGGGCCGACTCCGCACCGGATCAGTTCGTGGGCCAGACGATTCGCCCGCGCGTTCATCTCCGCGTAGGTGACCTCCTCGTCGCCAAACGTGATCGCTGTCCGATTCGGCCCCGCTTCGACCTGCGCCTCGATCAACTCCGCCAGTGACCGGTCAAGGGGATGGACCGCGTCCGTCTGATTCCAGTCGACCAATACGCGCTGTCGCTCCTGCGCGGTCAGCATCGGCACCTGCCAGACCGCCGCTCCGGTATCCGACGCCCACGCCGTGAGCATCGTCGTCAGCTGCCCCAGTATTTGGTCCGCCGATTCGCGGTCGAACAGTTGCGTGTCGTAGTCGAGCTTGAGCGCAAGCGCGTCGCCGCCGTACGCCATCAGCGCGAGCGGGTACCCCGGCTGTTCGCGCAGAGTGCAAACGCGCCGCTCCCACGCCCCGCCTCGCGCGCGTAGCGCCTCTCCGAATTCGTCGTGCTCGAACATCAGAAACGAGTCGAACAACGATGCCGACGCAGGCAAGTCACTCACCTGCTTGATGTCGACCAGGGGCATGTGCTCGTAGCCGCGGAGAGCGACCCATTGTTGGCGTACGCGCTGGAGCCATTCGCGCACGGGCAACTCGGCGTCGATCGCGATCCGAATCGGGACGGTGGCGAGGAACAGCCCGACCATCGCGTCAGCGTCGGGAATCGTCCCGCGCCGAGTCGTTTTCGTCACGCCGAACACGACGTCGGATTCGCCGCTATGTCTCGCCAGCAGCAGCGCCCAGGCGGCAATTACGAGAGAATTGAGCGATAGTTGCTCTCGCGTGGCCAGGGCGCGCAGCTCCTCGGTCACCGCACCGGAAAGGCGCACACGCGCTTCGCCAAAGTGTTCGCTCGTGCCATCGACGTGATCGCCGCGAGCGACGTGCGGCAGCGGCGTCGTCGCGGTGAATCCGGACAACGCGTCCCGCCAGAAGGCGCGCGCTGCCGACGCGTCTTGCGCCGCTACCCATTCGGCATATTCGCGATACGGACGTCTGGCCGCCGCGTCGCCGTTCTCGTTCGCCTCGGCCCCGTCATAGACGGAGAAGACGCGCTCGAGGATCGTCGCGAACGATCGTCCATCGATCAGGATGTGATGAAACGTCCAGATCATTCGGAAGTCGGCCGCTCCGAGTTGAAGCAGCGACACCCGCATGGCCGGCGCCGTCGCGAGGTCGAACCCCTCGCGGCGGTCGTCGCGCAAGAACTCCTCGATCCACGCGTCGCGGTCCGACGCGGTCCGCTGGCGCAGATCGTGGGCACGGAACGGCAACGTCACCGTGTCGGCGCTGTATTGCGCCGGCGACTTCCGATTCTCCCAGACGAACGCCGTCCGCAATGTCGGAAAGTCACGCAGAGCGCGTTGCCAACTTGCCTCGAGGCGCGCCGCGTCGATCGGCTCGCGCAAATCGGCAACGATCTGTTCGACGTCGGTGCCGGAATGCCGGCCCCGAAGCCAATGAAAGAGCATTCCCGACTGAATCGGAGTCAGCGGATACAGCGCGGGCCGCGCCGCGCTGGACTCAGGGGGGCGAAGGTCTTCGACCGCCGTCACGAAGCAACACTCATCTCATCGTCCGCGGGATTCGCACGCACGGCATCCGATTTCGAGGGTGACCGGCGAATGCGCCAAGTCAGGCGCGTAGGCGTCCGCCGATCAGGCATCTGACCGACAAGTAGGTGGCCCCGAGGTGACGACGAAATGTCGCACTCGCTCCCGGTTTTCCGAGTCGGCCTCGAACAGGCGGACCATCAAGATTTCTTACCTGGGGAACATAGGCCCGAACGCACCGACCGGGGCGCCGCCCGGTGTTCAGATAACGCCCACTCGATTGGTCTCGACGCATGCTACGGTCGAGACTCGGACAGCTCGGCCCATGCCGACTCGAGCGCGCTACGAAGCCGCGATGCCAAGCTCAGCGCGTACGGAAGGCCAAGGACCGACTCATGGTTCCCCTCGCACACGTAGACGTCGCGGCGAGTCGCCACTCGATCCCACGCGAGGCGCGGATCGAGGTTGGCGCCAACGCCACGCAATGACGGATCGTCGGACACGAAGAGACTCACCGGCCCGGGGTACTGGCGAACCTGATACCGTTCGATCGCCCGGTCGGTGAGCTCGAGCACCACGCGATATTGATGCTCGCCGTTGTCCTTGAAGCCCTCCCGCCTCACACGTTCAGTGGCGCGCGAAACTCGCTCCTGCTCGGCGCGGTGCGCGTTCATCCTCTTCTGCCGGTCGCGGAAATAGCCCACGAAGCCGATGCCTTGCTGCTTGGCCTCCTGAAGCTGATGCCGGAGCCGCTGGACCTTGAATCGAATTTTCTCGACACGGCCTGATGGCACGCCCGGGAGAGAGCAGTTGATCATCCCCAGCAGCCCGATTTGCTCGTTCTCGCGTAACAGCAGTTGCGCCATCTCGAACGCGATCACGCCGCCAGCGCAGTAGCCGACGAAGAAGTACGGGCCATGCGGCTGAACCCGCCGGATGAGCGAGAGGTATTCCGCGGCGCGCTCTTCGACGCGCTCGACGTCCTCCACCGTATTGGGAAATGCCGATCCGAGCCCGTACACCGGGACGTCGTCGCCGAGCGCCGGAACGAGATGCTTCAGCGAGAACATTCCGAGCGCCGCGCCACCCGGAATCCAATACAGCGGCGGCCTCGCGCCGGTGACGCGAGCGGGTACGAGGGTATGACGACCGTGAACTCTGCTGTCGTCTTCGAGATGTTTCGCGAGCTGCTCTACAGTCGGCGCTTCGAAGAGCGTGTTCAGCGGAATGCGCTTGCCGAACGCTTGCGCGATCCTCGCCATCAGTCTCACGGCGAGCATCGAGTGTCCGCCCAGATCCCAAAAACTGTCCGTGACGCTGATCGGCGACATCTTGAAGACGCTCTCCCAAACGTCGGCCATCTGCCGCTCCAAATACGTGCGAGGACCCACGATCGTGCGCTTCACCGTGGCCTCGGCGCCGGTCGGTGCGGGGAGTGCGCGACGGTCGATCTTGCCGCTCGGCGTCGTGGGGAGGCGTTCGAGTTGCACGAACGCCGACGGCACCATGTACTCGGGCAGACGGGATTTCAACGCCGCGCGGAGCGCGGAGGCGTCGAGGATGTCGGCCTCGGCGACGACGTAGGCGACCAAGCGCTTGTCACCCGGTGTGTCTTCACGCGCGACGACCACGGCCTCGCGGACGCCGGCTTGCGCCGCGAGCACGTTCTCGATCTCGCCCAGCTCGATGCGGAAGCCGCGGATCTTGACCTGGTCGTCGTTGCGGCCCAGGTACTCGATGCTGCCGTCGGCCAGGAAACGGCCGGTGTCGCCCGTCTTGTACATCCTGCCGCCCGCGTGAAACGGGTCGTCGACGAAGCGCTCGGCAGTGAGTTCCGGCCGGTTCAGGTAGCCGCGGGCCACGCCCGCCCCCCCCACAAACAGCTCGCCTTCCACACCGACGGGCACGGGCTCGCGGTGCGAGTCGAGGATGTAGATCTGCAGGTCCGGGATGCGCTTGCCGATCGGACTCGCGCCCGCGCGCAGCGCGTCCACCGGCTGCAGCGGGCGGTAAGTCACGTGCACCGTCGTCTCGGTGATTCCGTACATGTTCACCAGCTGTGCGGACGCGTTCCGTTCGCGCTCGTACCAGGGCCTCAACGTCGCCATCTCGAGCGCCTCGCCGCCGAAGATCACGTAACGCAGCGCGTGGCGCTGCTGCTCGCTCTCCTCTTGGGCCGCCACGAGCTGACGGAACGCGCTTGGCGTCTGATTGAGCACCGTCACGCCTTCGTCGCACAGCAGCTGGTAGAACTCCTGCGGCGCGCGGGCGGTCTGCTGCGGCACCACGACCAGCCGTCCACCGTAGGCGAACGCGCCCCAGATTTCCCAAACTGAAAAGTCGAACGCGTATGAGTGAAATAGCGTCCACACATCCTCGGGCCCGAAGTGATACCAGGCTTCGGTGGCGGTCAGCAGACGCGTCACGTTCGCGTGTTCGACCATCACGCCTTTGGGCGTGCCCGTCGAGCCCGATGTGTAGATGATGTAGGCGAGATTGCGGGACGTACCTCCGTCGCGCGGCGGGTTCGTCGTCGCTTCCTCGGCCCACGCGGACTCGTCGGCCAGGTCGAGGACCGGAACCGACTCCGTCGCCAGCGACGCTCCGGCTCCGTGCACCAGGACCATCGCCGGCGCGCTGTCGCGCAGCATGAAGGCCAGCCGCTCGGGCGGATACGCCGGATCCAGCGGTACGTACGCACCGCCGGCCTTGAGCACGGCCAGGAGGCCAACCACCATCTCCACGCTGCGCTCCACCGAAACACCGACGAGAACGTCGGGTCCTATGCCGCGACGTCGCAGGTGGTGCGCGAGGCGGTTCGCGCGCTGGTTGAGCTGCGCGTACGTGAGCGATGTGCCTTCGTGGACCAGCGCCACCGCGTCACCACGCAGGCTCGCTCGTGCCTCGAACAGCTCGTGGATACACGCCGACTGGGGATACTGCACCGGTGTGTCGTTCCACTCGTACAACACGCGCCGGCGCTCCGGCTCCGTGAGCATCGGAACCTGCCAGACGGCCCGGTCGGCGTTCGACGCCCATCCCCCGAGGATCGTCGTCAGGTGCCCGAGGAGACGATGGACGGCTTGGCGATCGAATTGGCGCGTGTCGTAGTCGAGCTTGAGGGTGAGCGCATCGCCGTCGTAGGCCGTGAGCGCGAGTGGATACCCCGGTTGCCCCGCCGTCGCGACCGACCGCCGCTCCCATGCGCCACCCTTCGATCGCAGCCGCCGGCCGAGCTCGTATCGCTCGAGCATGACGAGCGAATCAAACAGCGACGCGGCCGCGGGCACCGGGCTTCCCTGTTTGATGTCGACGAGCGGCACGTGCTCGTGACCGCGCAACACGACCCACTCGTCGCGCACGCGACGCAACCATTCGACGACCGACAGTTCCTGATCCACGGCAACCCGAATAGGAATGGTGGCGAGGAAGAGCCCGACCATCTCGTTCGCGCCGGGGATCGTGCGGCCTCGGGTGCTCTCGGCGACGCCGAACACGACCTCCCGCTCGCCGTTGTGCCGCGCCAACAAGAGCGCCCAGGCGGCGACGACCAGCGATTCGACCGAGAGCTGCTGTCGCGCCGCGAGTGCGCGGAGGTCGTCCGTTGCCGATTCCGACAAACCGACGCGCGCTTCGTCGAACGGGTCGCTCGCCGGTTCGACCGGTTCGGCGTGCGGAAGCGGCGTCGTGGCGGTGAATCCGGCCAGCTTGGCGCGCCAGAAATCGCGAGCGACTTCTCCGTTCTGCGCGGCGATCCAATCGACGTACTCTCGATACGGCGTCTCTTTCGCCGGCCCGGTGCCGGTCGCCGAGCCGGAATCGTACGCCGCGAAGACGCGATCGAGAATGATCTCGCAGGATCTGGTGTCGAACAGGATGTGGTGAAACGTCCAGACCATCTGGAATTCCGTTTCGCCGAGCTGGAAGAGCGACACGCGCGTGGCGGGCGCGGCGGCGAGATTGAAGCCCTTGCGGCGGTCGTCGCGGATGAATTCCCGGATCTGGGCGACGCGATCACCGTCGGCCAGGTGACGAAGGTCGTGAACCTCGAAGGGCAGGCGCGTGCCGTCGTCGATGTACTGCGCCGGCGACGCGAGGCCTTCCCAGGCGAACGCGGTGCGCAACGCCGCGAACTCCGAGACGACCCGCCGCCAGCTCGCCTCGAGTCGCGCCGGATCGATCGTCTCGTGGAGTTCGGCGACGACCTGCTCGATGTCGGTTCCCGAATGGCGGTCGCGGAGCCAATGAAAGAGCATCCCCTCCTGAATCGGAGAGAGGGGACACGAGTCGCCGTGCGTGCCGGTCGACGCGAACCGGAAACGGTCCGTCGCCGTCACTCGGCACCTCCCAACGCCGCGCGAACCTTGTTGCGCACGGTTCGTCCGACGAGTTGGCCGAGGGCCGCAGGGGGCACGCGCCAGATGCGCATCAGGGCGTAGGGATACACCGCGCGTCGTTGGTCGCGCCACGTTCGCTGGATCTCGCGCTCGTACTCGTCGGCCGAGAGGGCGCGAATTTGTTCGGCGCGGACGAGACCTTCCTCGTGGGCGGAAACCGCAGGCTGATAATTCGTATCCAGGCGCGTGCTGCGAACGGTGGCTGCGACGACGGCGCCATCCGAGATCTCGGCGCACAACAAGAGACCCCGGCGAAACGGCTCGTACCACACCATGTCGCCGACGCAGTTGCCGAGGCTGTACGCGATCACGCCGTCTCGATAGCGCTCCACGGGTCGAGCGACGTGCGGATGATGTCCGAGCACGAGCGTTGCGCCGGCGTCGATCACCGATCGCGCAAACGTCGTCTCGTCGACGGATGGAACGGGGACGAACTCCTCGCCCCAATGCAGCGACACGATCACCACGTCCGCGTCGCGCCGCAGTCTCGAAACGTCGGCGCGAATCTCGTCCGGCGATCCTTCCGCATACGGAGGTTCGTCCGCGCTGTACTGTCGCGGTCTCAGGCAATACGCGAGAATGCCGACGTGCACTCCTTTGACGACCAGAGTCGCGGGCTCGCTGGCCCACGGCCGCGTGCCGCGGAGGCCGCACGGCGTGATGCCGGCCGCGCGCAACGACGCGACCGAGGCATCAAACGCGTCGACGCCGTGTTGGGATGCGTGATTGTTGGCGACGTTCAGGACCGAGAATCCCGCCGCGCGCAGCATCTGCGCAAACCGCGGATCTCCGCGCAGTTGTCGCGACGCCCAACTCGAGGTCGCCGAACTACGCGACGAGAGCGGCACTTCGAGATTCCCGAAGACGACGTCGCCCTGTTGCAGCGACGGTCGAAGTCCGGCGAGCACGCCATCGAGATCGGAGCCGGAATAGCGACTCCCAAACCCGAATCCGACCGATGTCGGAGAGTCCCCGAGCTGCAGATCGCCGGCGGCGACGACGCTAAGCGATGTGGCCAGACTCATCGGACGAGTGCCCCCCAAAGGCACGTCTCACTGGCGTATTGACCCACCAAGGTAATGCTCGGCCCATACGAACACATTACCCAAGAGCCAAAGCGCTTCCCCGCGATCGCGGGTCCCCCGAACGTGTTCGTCGACCACTCGCTGGAGCGTGGGCCGGTCGAACAGATCCGCGGCCGGGTGGTCCGGATCGCGGAGTTTCGTGAGGAGCGGAGCGAAGACAGGGGAACGGAACCAAGCGTCGAGCGGAATGCCGAACCCCGACTTCGCACCGCGCGTGATGGCCGGACTGAGATATCGCTCCGCCACCCGCTTTACGACTCGTTTGTTTTCTCGGCCCGAGAGCTTGTACCGCCCTGCGACACTCACGCCCCACTCGACGAGCGGGATGTCGAGGAACGGAACGCGGCCCTCGAGGCTCGTCGCCATCGACATTCGGTCGATGCGGTCAAGCGCGCAGCACAGGTAAGTCAGCAACTCGTATCGAGACAACGTGGCCACGGGTCCGGCGTCCGATCGCGCCAGCTCGAGCAGGGAGCGACGCTCGTCGAACGCGGCCCCGATGGGGTTGGCTGAAAGGCGCGCGGCGAGATCCGGGCTCACATACGCGGAGTTGAGCAGGATCGCGTCATCCAGCCCCTGGCGGAGACTGCTCGCCAGCTTTGCCGGACGGTGCCCGGGCCCGGCCGCGATGGCTCCGGCGAGCGCGGTGCGAATCACGCCGGGGAGTGGCTCGGCGACACCGCGCCAGCGCGCGATGTGGTAGCGCGGATAGCCGCAAAACAATTCGTCGGCGCCTTCGCCTGTGAGTATGACCGTCACGTACTGGCGCGCGAATCGACTCAACTGGTACAGGGGAATCGAGTTCGGATGGCTCAACGGTTCGTCATGATGGCGTACAAGGAAAGGCAACAGCCCCAGGAACTCGCTCGGTTCGGCGAACGACAGTATGATGGTCGGATTTGATGCGCGCTGCCGTGTCGGCCGCAGGCCCACGCTCGTCCCATGCCGGATCGTCGAATCCGACGGCGAAGGTCTGAAGCGTGTGTCGCGAGGCAGATGCCGCGTACGCGCTCACGAGCCCGGAGTCGACACCGCCGCTACAAAACGTGCCGAGCGGCACGTCGCTCATGAGCTGAGACTCGACCGCGCCACGAAGCAGGGGGTCGAGCGCCTCGGCCGCCTCGTCCAGGGATCCCGTCGACTGTTCGTCGGCTGGCGGGGCCCAATAGCGGGTGGGTGTGACGCGTCCGTGTTCGAAGACGGCGGTATGCGCTGGTGCGAGTCGCCGTATGCCGTCGAAGAACGTATTCGTTCCGGCGACATATCTGAAACACGAGGTATTCCTGCAGGCTCTCGCGACGCACACCGACGGGCACGCCGGCCGCGAGAATGGCCTTGATCTCGGAACCGAAATACAGCGTCCCGTCGCGAACGCAATAGAACAGCGGCTTGATGCCGAGGTGATCGCGCGCGAGCAGAACGCGGCCCCGCCGCACGTCGTGAAGCGCGAACGCGAACATCCCGTTGAAGCGACGGCACGAAGCCGTCACCCCACTCCTCGTAGGCGTGAACGAGGACCTCGGTGTCGCAGTGGGTCCGAAAGCAATGGCCCCGGGCTGACGAGATCGTCGTTGATCCGCGGGAAGTTATAGATCTCCCCGTTGTAGGTGACCCAGACCGTTCCGTCCTCGTTCGACAGCGGCTGCGCTCCACCGGCGAGGTCGATGATGCTCAGTCGCCGATGCGCGAGCGCGACGCCGCCCTCGACGTGCAGCCCCTCACCGTCGGGACCGCGATGTTCGAATGGCGTCTCGCATTCGGCGCACGATCGCGAGATCGATCGGCCGCGCCGAGTCGGAATGTGCCAGGCCGCAGATGCCGCACATTAGCGGGCCTGCTTCTGGCCGTCGGCCGAGAAGGTCGTTCGTCTCATGACGTCGTCTCGTTGACGACCATGCGGAGCTTCCCGCGCTGCGTGCGGGGCATTGCGGTCACGCGCACGACGTCGACGCGCATCGTCGGACCGAGCCGGTTGCCGAGCTCCCGGAGAAGGGTCGCGCGTTCGACGTCGGAGACTTCGCTCTCGGCGACATACTCGAGCCGCACGTGGTCGGCCGCGTCCTGGACGATGCGAGATTCCTGAAACGACGACACCGCTTTGAAGATCGGATCGAGTCGCCCGACTCGCCGGCCATCGGGCGTGATCACCACGTCGTCGGAGCGACCGACCAGAGTCGCGATGATGGGATAGGCGCGGCCGCATGCGCATCCCTCGTCGCCGAGGACCGCGAGATCTCCCGTTCGGTAGCGGATCAGCGGCATCACCGGATTGATGAAGCCGGTCGCCGTGATCTCCCCGATCTCGCCAGCGGCCGCCGGCGCGCCGTCGCGAAGCACCTCGACGATGCCGAACTCCGAGTTGACGTGATACGACCCGCGTTCGCATTGGGAAATGAACGCCGCCATCTCACCTCCTCCGTAGTGGTCGAACACGGGCGCACGAAACGCTTCCACGAAGAGTCGACGCACCTCGACGGACAGGGTCTCGGACGACGTGATGACGGCGACGGGGCGAATGCTATCGATCCCGTGAGCGACGACGTGGCGCGCGATTGGTTCGAGGCTCGACGGGTAGCTGTCGATCAGGGCAGGTTTCCACCGCGACAGGTGCGCAACGTAGTCGGGAATCGTCGCGGCGCCGATGTGATAGGAGGAATACAAGACGGCGTTGCCGGCGGCGTTGTGCCGCCAGTAGGGCGGCCGCGTTTGATTCGGCCGCACGATCGTGCGTCCGGCGAAGGTCGCGACGCGCGCGCCGTCGGCCACCCCGGCCCATTCTCGCAAGCGCGCGAAAAAAGCGTAGTTGCGTTGGAGCGTCGGTCGATCGCAATAGACCGTGAGCGGCGTGCCGGTGGTACCTCCCGTGTGAACCTCGAGCAGCTTTCCTTTCCTGGACGTGTCGGACACAAAATCGGCGAGATGCCGCCGTACCTCGTCCTTGCTCACGGTGGGAAGTTCGCGGAGCTGCTCCAGATAACGCAGCGCCGATTTTCCCCCCGCGCGGAGCGGTTTGTACCACGGCACTGCCTCGGCGGCCGACTCGAGGGCCGCGTTGGCTCGGCCGAGCTGTAGTCTTTGAAGATCCGGCGCGGGCAGCCACTGCGTCTGTCGGAGCTCCGCCAGGGCAGCCTGGTGGACTCCCCCGTAACGCCGACCACGCAGGGACAGTCCGTAGGCCGACAGGAGCGCGTTCTGCATCCAGACCGGAAGCCCAAAGTAGACTTGAGTCTGGAAACTCACGGGCTCTTCCTAACCGGGCAGGCAATGCGGCGCGGAGAAATCAAGGATGACCAACTCGACGGGTGGGAGGCGGCGCGGAGGGTGCTTGAGTTGACGAAAATGAATAAGCCCAGAAACGGGATTGTGCAGACCGGCGACGCTCTAAATCTCTCATTTTGCGCCTGATGCGCGCGACGAATGAATCGTTACGACGGTCTTGTGGCCTCGGGCGTTAGCGAGGCGGTGGCGAATGAGAGGCCGCGCGTCCTGTATGTGTATCAGGGGGACTGGCCGCGCAACGCCACCCGGGTCCGGAAACAGACGCAGGCTTTGGCCAGCGCCGGTTATCACGTGCGCCTGTTGGCCGGCAATCCCCGCGCCAAGCCGCGACGAGAAGACGTTGGTTGGATGGAGGTTACAAGGCTTCCATCGTTTGGAAGCGGGCGAACCGGCAAGATGTTGGGGTTCCCCATATTTGCCAATCCCTTTTGGATCTGGCACATCTGGCGCGCCGCCAGACGATTTCAGCCGGACTGCATGATCGTGCGCGACCTTCCTCTGGCGCCGGCGGTCCTGAAGCTCGGCGAAGTGCTCGGCATCCCGGTCCACTACGAGATGGCGGACGTGTACCCGATCGCCCTGCGGGCGAACCGCGCCGATCACCCCGGGCTGGCATCTCGACTGGCTCGGAACGCGACGGTCGCCGAGGCGCTGGACCGGAAGGTGATCCGACGCGCCGCGTCGGTCTTCGTCGTCTCCGAGGAATCGCGGGAACGTTGCCTGTCCCTCGGGGCGTCGCCCGCCGCCGTGTCCGTAGTGGGCAACACGCCGGCTCGGCCGACCGACCTGTCGACCGTCCCGCCGGTCCCCGATGACCTGAAAGGCTGGGAGGATCGGGTTGTGGTTCTGTTCCTCGGCAATCTCCTGGCGGACCGTGGGCTCGCCGTCGCGATCGATGCCATGGCGAGCGCGGTGCGGTCGAGCCCGCGTCTTGCACTCGCGATCGTCGGTGATGGACCCGAGGAGCGCGTGCTCGCCGAGCGAATCAAGGCACGCGATCTCAGCGACACCGTTCGCATGCTCGGTTGGAAGAGCCACGAGCATCACGAGGCGTACTACCGACACGCGTCGATTGGTCTGCTTCCATTCCTCAGGACTGAGCACATCGAAATCACGTTGCCGAACAAACTGTTCGACTACATGGGTGCCGCGCTCCCGGTGATCGCGACGGACGTGGCGCCGTTGCGACGGATCATCGACGAGACCGGCGCCGGCGTCCTCGTGCCCCCCGGCGACGCGGCGGCGCTGGCCGACGCGCTCGTAGGATTGGCCGCCGATCCCACGCGGCGCGGTGCGCTTGGCGCCGCGGGGCGCGCGGCGATCGAGAGCACCTACTCGTGGGACCGCGATCGTGCTCGAATGCTGCAGCAGATCCGGCGATCGCTCGGAGCCTGTCGATGAGCGGCCTCCAGAACGCCATGCCGTCGCGCGGGTTTCGCGTCGCGGTGCTCACGTGCGGCGATCTCGGAGTCGAAGTCGCGAACACGCTGCTTCACCTGGACGGCATCGAATCGGTCGCGGTGCTCAAGTCGCCGTGGCTTCGACGGCCGCTGACGCTGCGCCAGAAATTCCGACACGTCGTTCGCACGCAGGGACTCGGCGGGCTAGTCCACGTTGCGCGCGCGCGCGTGATTCCCGACCCCGCGCCATCGCACCCCGCGGCACGACCCGATCCACGGGTCATGCTCGTCGAGGTCGACGACTTCCACTCGATCGCCGCCCGCGAGGCGTTGCGTCTGTTTCGATCCGACCTCGGCGTGGTGGCCGGTACCTACATCTTGCGCGACGGGGTGTACGACATCCCTCGTTGTGGTTCCATTAATCTGCACTCGGGCAAGGCGCCGCAATACCGCGGCGCGGCGCCGGCATTCTGGGAGTTGTACAACGGCGAGTCCGAGGTTGGAATCACCATTCATCGCGTGGCGGCGGCGCTCGACGCAGGGGACATGTTCAAACAAGAGACGTTCACGCTGAATTCCGCTCCGGAAGGCGATCCGCTCGTGTACATCGATCGATACCGCCGCGAGGTGTTGCGGCCGAACGGGGTGCGGATGCTCGCCGACGTCGTGCGCGAGATTGCCGCGGGAACCGCGGTCGCCACGCAGCAGGATCAGGATGCCGCAACCACGTATCGCGCACCGGACCACAAGGCGATCCTCGAGCTTCGATCGCGCGTCCGCCACCGCAGAGGCGCGGCGTGAGTCGTCACATCAAGGCCGTGCTGGGGTTCATCGTTTTCGGGCTCGGACTCCACCGCGTTCTGTTTCGCGGAAAAGCCGTGATCGTGCTGTTTCACCGCGTCGACGATCGCTACGCGTCGGATGCCATCAGCTGTTCGGTCGACAAGTTCGACCAGTTCTGCACGTTCTTTCGCCGGTATTTCGAGGTCGTGCCACTCACGGTCCTGGTCGACAAGGTCCGCCGCGGCGAGGATGTCAGCCGACACCTCGTGGTGACCTTCGACGACGGCTATCGCGACAACCACGTGGTGGCCGCGCCGCGACTCAAGCGCGACGCACTCCCGGCGTGCTTCTTCATCGCCACCGACTTCATCGAAAGCGACCGGGTCCCCTGGTGGGACCGCGACGCGGGAATCGAGTCGGAGTGGATGAGTTGGGAGCAGGTCCGCGATCTCTCGGCCCAGGGGTTCGAGCTCGGCGCCCACACGTGCAATCATGTCGATCTCGGGGTCGTCACGGGCGACGAGGCGCGGCACGAGATCGCGGACTCGGGCGAGCGGCTGACGACCGAAACGGGAAGTCGCGTGAGCCTGTTCAGCTATCCGTACGGCCGCCAGCATCAGATCACGGAAGCGAATCGACAGACGGTGCGCGACGCGGGATACGCGTGTTGTCTCTCGGCGTACGGCGGAAACGTCACGCCAGAGTCGAGCCCGTACGAGCTACGCCGAATCCCGGTGTCGCAGTGGCACCTGAACGCGTATCAGTTCGGGTTCGAGGCGATGACGGCCTGACGCGGGTTTCGACGCCAAGCTTAGATGCCTAGCGAGCCAACCACGCGGACGAGGTTTTCGATTTGGTGGTCTCGCGTGAGCTGCGTTTCGATGCGCCGGCGCGCCGCCTGTCCCATGGCGTCGCGACGGGCGGGGTCGTCGACCAGATCGGTGATCGCCGTCCCGAGCCGAATCGAATCACCGGCCGGCACGACGATGCCGGTTGCCCCGTTCTCGATCGTCTCGGGCACTCCCTGGAGATCGCTCACGACGACTGGCAGACCCACGCCTGCATTTCCAGCGACGACATGGGGAACGAGTCCCATCCGCTCGACGGAATGCAACCGAGATAGCAGCCAGCCAGGAGCGCGGGGACGTCTGCGTGGTATCCACCGAAGGTGACGTGCCCGTTCGCCTCCGCCGCGAGATCGCGGAATCGCTCCGATTGGCCCTCTTCCTGGCCGAGAAACAAGAAATGAACGTCCGCCCGGGCCGTATCGCGCACGACGTGTCGGGCGGCTCGCATCAGCACATGAACGCCTTTGCGTTCGTCGAGATGGCCCATGTACACGACGATTCGGCGGTCTCTTGGAATGTCGAATCGCGAATACACAGCGTCGCGTGGACCCGCCGCAGGCCGAAACGCCCGCGGATCGACGCCGGTATGGACGATCGTCGTCGATGCACGAGCGAGACCGCGGCCACGGACCCCCAGGGCCTGCATCGCTTTCGATTCGAAAATGAACAGACTCTGGTTTCGAGGGCCGCAGCAGCGCGACCTCGAGGGGCTTGAGAGCCAACTTTGGCCCGCGGTTGATCGAGCTCATTCGGCGCGCGGAATAGCTGATCACGCGTCCAACACCGGCTTGCCGGACCGCGGGCAAGAATGGCGCCTCGGCGTGCAGGTCGAGAGCGAAGACCGTAGCAATGCCGGAGGCGCGAACGTACGCGGCGAGACGCTCGACGTCGGCCGGCGTGGGATTCACCGAATCGAACTCCACGAATCGATCGAAATCCGGCGGCAGCGCTGGAGAGCGGCCGTCACGCACCTTGGTAAAGGCGAAGTGCACGCGCGTCGGATCGCCGGTCAGTCGGACGGCCATCTCGTAGAAGACGCCGATCAATCGGTGGATGGCAAAGCCGATGTTGATCCCGAACGGGATGACGATCAGCACAGGCCGATTCGACGCGTGACCCACCAGCGAGGCGGAGTTCACGCTCGCGGCGGCCCGCCATCGCGGCGAAGAAGATAGATCGGCGTGAGAGCGAGGTGCTTGACGAGGGATCCCCACCGAGGCCCTCGTGCCGCGGCGGCCGCGTAGTGGTCGAGCGCTTCGCGAACGCGCCCTTCGAGCGCGGCTTGGCGTCCCAGGCGGATCAGGCTTCGCGACAGCCGGGCGTTCAGCGCGTGTCGTTGCGACGGTGTGAGGGACACTCGTCGAGCAGTCGGAGCGCTTCATACATCGCTCCCGGAATCGCCTGCACATTGGAAGTCGCGTTCTTTCCGTGCCGCCGGACGTGGACAAGCGGTTCGGCAATGAATGCCACGTCGGCCGCGCGGTACGCGGAGAACGAGTACGGAAGATCCTCGCACAATGAGAGGCGCACGTCGAAGCGCAGCGGCGCGACCAGACTCGTTCGAAAGCTGACCGCCGGGAGCCATGACGAGCATCTCCAAATCGATCAACGCCGAGAATGCATCGCCGGTGATCACCCTCCCGCCCGACGTGCCAGCCGGGCGCGTGCGAACGGTCGCCAGCTCGGGATAGAACGTGAACTGATCGTGCGGGAAGAAACGATTCTGATCGAACCGCACAAAATTGAAAAACAGGGCGCCGACGGTCGGCTCGCTTTCGAACAACGCGACCTCGGTCTTCACCTTGTCGGCGGCCCACCGATCGTCGGCGTCCAGGAAGCACAGCACATCGCCGGTCACATGCTCGAGGGCGAGATTGCAGCGCGGGAAACGCCCCCATGGCCGGCGTCCAGGGTTCGCACGCGGCGGTCCTTGATGCGCCCAAGCCGCTGCGCCGTGTCGTCCGTCGATCCGTCGTCGACGACGAGGATCTCGTGGATGGGATGGCTCTGTTCGAGCGCGCTCCCGATCGCCTCCTCGATGAAATGGCCCATGTTGTACGAGGCCATCACCACGCTCACCTTTGTCGACGTTGTCATCTACGACCGATGTCGTCCTGGCGACGCCAGATCAAAGAGTCCGTGACCTGCTGGCCTTGAATGAACGACCGGTCTGTGCACGACGTAACGATCACGGCGGGAGAGGCCGCCGACGCCGAGACGGAAGCCCCTTCCCGTTCGTCCAGCGATCCGACGTGTCCCGCTTTTCCAAGAGATCGTAGTACGTCCGCGCCGACTCGATGATGTACGAAACGTCACGGAGCCCGAACTGGTAGGCGAGCACGGCCACGAGCAGGTACGATCGGCGGAGCGCGTCGGCCGGAAAATCTGCGGAGCGAAGCATCGCCCAACCCTTGGCCACCAAATCCTTCTTCCGCTGTCGCCGAATGTTACCGTGGAGTGCCGCGTCCCATTGATACGCGAGATTTGTGGGCATCGACAGTGGGCACGGCTCGTGGCCCGGATATGCTTGCCACGGCACCGATCGCGCCACCGGCGAGAAGGGGCTCGAAGACGCAACGCATGTAGAACGCATGCCGCAGGCCCGGATCCGCCGGGGCCCCCGCAACCACCGACAGGAAGTCCGAGTCGAAGAACAGCGAGCTGGAATTCGAGACGATGCTGATCGATCGACTCGAAGTGACCGGTCAGATGGCGTCGTTGATCGTTGAACATGAGGAACAGATAGAGCGCCTTGGCGCGATCGCGGCAGCGGATCCGATCCAGTTCTTCGATCATGCCGTCGCGCACCATGTCGTCGGAGCGAGTCGCCAGTTACCGCGCGAGAAGTCGCTCCAGCGGTCGGATCCGTCCTTGGTCGAGGAAGGCCCGCACGCCGCGCATGGTCTCTCCGGCGCGAAGGAGCGACACCACGTCGTCGGTCATGTAGACGTGACCGAGGCCGACGCTTCCGCCGTCGCCCGACCAGACGAGTCGCGGATGTTCGAGCGCCGCCCCGGCCTGCGACGCGGAGCGGACCAGCGCGTCGGCCATCATTCGAGACCAATGCGGTGCGCCCGGAATCATGGGGATTTCCTCATGAGTCGTCTCGACGGCGTGGGCGTACTCCTTTCCCAAGACCTGATCGAGCGTGCCCTCCAGCGCGAAATTGAACGTTCGCACCTCGGCGCCCAGATCGCGAAGCACGGTGACGATGCTGCGCGAGTCGAGACCTCCACTGAGAAAGGCGGCGGTCGCCTTGTCCTGGCCTAGACGCATCCGAATCGCGTCGACGAAACGGTCATATGCATCCTGGACGATCGCCGGTTCTGGCCGCGGATCAGGTTCGATACTGTCCCACCGCCAATACTCGGATCGTTCGACCCGATCTCCGTTCACCGCGACGATCTCCGCCGGCCGCAACAGACGCACACCGAGGTACGCCGTGCGATCGGCGAGGGGAAAACCGAAAGTGGCCAGCTCGGTCATCCCTCGCGGATCGATCCGACGTGGAACGAAACCGGAGCCGAGGAGAACACGAAGACTGCTGGCAAACAGGACGTGTCGCTCGTCCATCCAGTAGTAGAGCGGTCGAACGGCAAGCTTGTCGGCAACGAGTCGAAGCTCGCTGGTGCCCGCGTCAAATTGGACTAGCAGAGACTCACCGCGGGCCTGGGTCAGCGTGTCGGTGCGCCGCGTGCGCCAGTCGGTGTGCAGCCGCGCCAAGTCCGCGACTCGATTACGGGCGCCGATGGCTGGGCTGAGCACCGGATCGCCGGCGAGAACCGACGCGGTGCCATCCGAATCGCGGATGAACGCGCGGCCCTTAAACGCACCGATATCGACTTTGACGATAAACGCTCGGCTGCTTGAAAGCGCTTCGATGTTGTCGTTCGGTGTGCACGAGATCAGACTCTTGAGCTTTCGCTGGACGAATTCCGGGAGCGAATCCGTTGGGTGTCGGCAGACAACGCCCGCAAATAGAGTCATGGCGGCCCTTAGCTGAGAGGTGACTAGGGGCGAGCGGAACCGCTCACCCTAGCCTCTCAAAGCTACTTCGGACGCCACCAAATGAAGTCGTCGATGTCGAGCGTGAAGGACGGGGTGGACGTCGTCAGCACGCTCCCAAACCCCAGCATGTCGATCCCCTCCGACGCCAATGCATCGACGTCATTCCAGTTACACCAGGTCTTGAATCCACCGGGCGGCGTGATCCCCACGGCCGCCGCGCTCACGTCGATGATCTTCGTCCCATCCACCCACATCCGCGCGATGCCGTCGCGCGAGCCCGGCGAGGTGTTCGGCCGGTATTGATATGTATACCGGTGCCATTGGCCGTCGAACTTGTCGCCCGGATACAGGCCCGCGCCGATGGGCTGATTGCCCTGACAGCTGGTGAGCACACTCTTGTCGTAGACCTGCCAGTAGTTGTTGGTATGCGCCCATCGTTCACGTTGCACGGCAGGTTGTCGTGGGTGTTCCACTGAACGCGGTCCCCACTCGGATGGTACGCCAGGAACCATTTCATCGCGACAGCCTGCTGATTGGGCTGCGGATTCAATGGCCTCGAGAACGTGACGCGCGCCCAGTACGAGAAGAAGTGCGTGGTCGTGTCGGGAAAATTCGGTACGTCGATGACGTCCCAGGCACGGCCATCCTGCGGGACACCGCTGTTGATCATCCGGAGGAATTTGCCGTTCGGATTCGCGTGCCCGCCACTCATCAAGAGCAGCGAGTCCGGCGCCTCGCTGAAATTGTATTGGCGAAAGTGGATGCCGGTCGCGGCCGAGGTCCACATGGCGTGCGCACTTGTGTAGTGGTCCATCGAGTCTGCATAGATCAGCGCCCCGGTCGTCGTACCGAACGACGGTTCGGACGCGCCAATCGGGGCCGGTGGACGGCTGGCGGTAGCGGCGGCGCGGGGGCAGCGGCGACCGTCAACGATGCCGCCCCGTTGATCCCGTCGATCGTCGCCTGGATCGACGACGTGCCCATCGCTTTCGCCGTGACGACGCCCGAGGATGACACGGATGCAACCGTGGTGTTGGACGGGGTCCACGTGGCGCTCTTTCCACTCAACACGTTGCCCTTCGAGTCCTTCGCCACGGCGTGCGCCTGCGACGTGTTGCCGGCGGCCATGCTGGTGGAGTCCAGCGTCACGGCGACCGTGGCGGTCGTCGCCGCCGGTGGCGGCGGCACGCTCACCGTGAGCGACGCCGAGCCGCTGATACCATCCACAGTCGCCTTGATCGAAACCGAACCCGCTGCCTTTGCCGTCACGAGACCCGTCGTCGACACCGTCGCAACGGACGTATTCGACGCGGTCCACGTGGCGCTCTTTCCAGTGAGCTCGATGCCCTTGGAGTCCATCGGAATTGCGTGCGCCTGCGCGGCGTGCCCCGGGGCCAGGCTGGATGAATCGAAGGTCACGGCAACCGTCGCCGTGGTCGGCGGCGGAGGTTGTGGCGGTTGCGCTGGTGGGGTCGGGGTCGAAGGAGGGGTTGGATTGGACGGAGGCGGATTCGCGGGCGGGTTCGGCGGCGGATTCGGGTTCGTCGGCGGCACGGGGTCCGACGGCGACGCCGACGCCGCGGGCATGACGCGCACCAACGCACTGTCGCTCCGGCTGTCGATCGTCAACACGACCCACGTCGAGCCGAGACCGCGGGACCGAATCAAGCCGGCGGCATCCACCGTCGCGACGCTGTCGTTGCGTGAGGCCCAGTTCACGACGGCGCCAGAGAGATTCGTGATCTCATGGCCGTGAGGATCGAACACGCTGTAGGAAAGGCCCATCGCTCCGCCCAGCGCCAGCGGCGTCGTGTCGACCGACAACCGCACGGAATTCACGGCTGGGCGAACCGTCACGACGCTCGTATCGACATGGCCGTGATTGTGGAACGTGATGCGAGCCGTTCCCGGATTGAGCGCCGAGACAAGACCGCCGACCGAGACTGGCGCGATCCACGGATTGTCACTCCACCAAGTAGCCCGCGCCTGCGATGTCGCCGCGCCGAGCTGCTGTCTCTGTCCCACAACCAGCGTCATCGTGTGTGGAACGAGGAGGGAACGAACATCATCCTGTGGATCGGCGACGGAGTCGCATCCCACGGCTGCCAGTGCAGCCAACGAGAGCAGACAAACAACGCCGAGTCGGCGGGTCGACCGGGGGGCAGTCGTGCGTGACGGCGCAACGTCGCGCCATGGCGCGCAACGGACCATGAGGATACGCTCCAAGTTGTTGGTTGAGGGGCCGGTCTTGCCGCGCGACCAGGGCAATCAAACGGTCGCGCGAACTGAGCACAATCCTGCGAGATATCCAACGGCACACGGCGGGCGCCGCTGCGACAGCGCCGCGTAGATAGCATCGGACTGAACACCGCGCAGTGTCATCCGTCACATGCGCACGAAAAAAAAGGGCCCGCGGCAATGGCAGATCCGCGGGCCCTTCATTCGTCGGTTTTGGCCGTATGCGTGTTTCTTAATAGCGAACACGACCGGGTGACGGTGGACGGACTTTGACCGCCCAAGGCGCCGAGCGCTCGAGCATCATTTGAGTGTCCACCATTGGAGGTCGTCGATCGCAATGGTGAACGGAATGTTGCCGTTGGTGAGCGGCCCGCCCCACTCGGGACTCTGAATGCCGTACCCCACGGCCAGCGCGTCCACGTCGCCCTGTTGGCACCAGGGCTGGCCCTTCGTCCGCGGCGAATTGGGACTGCCGACGACCACGTCGACCGCGCTCTGTTCGATGCGGATCACCAATTGCCCGTCGATCCACATGAGCGCCCGCCCATCGCGACAGCCCGCGCAACTGTTCGGCTTCGTGAGGTACGTGAACCGGTGCCACTGCCCGTTTGCCACGTCGCCGATCGACGGGTGCACGGCCTGCTGGCCATTGCACTGCGTGGCGCCCATGTCGTACACGCCCCAATCGACATACGCCGGGCCGTACCACGGACAGCCGCCGACGTGGTCGACCAAGTTGAACTGAATCCGGTTGTTGCCCGGATCGTTGTGCCACAGCTCGATCCACTTGATCTTCGCCGCGACGACGGTATCGGTGATCGGCGGCGCGCCTGGGTCGGCGACGAGGCGACCCCAATGCTGAATGATGGACGTTGCACTGCCCGTGTTCGTCCCGCCCGTCAACTCGATCCCATGCGACTCCTGAAGCACGCCGTCATAGTGGAACTGGACCGCCTGCCCCGAGTGGCCCGGCACCATGACGACGCCCGCATCGTACCCCGGCTGTCCGTTGGTGGTGAACGTCGAGCAGTAGTACCACGCGTGGTCAATGATCTGCTGCGCCGGTGTCGCGCTGCCGCACGTCGGGTGCAGCATGGCGTAGGTGTAGTTATCGAAATTCGTCGCGTAGATCATCGTTCCCGTCGACGCGTCGAAGAACGGTTCCGCGGGCAACCCGGTCTGCGACGGCGGCGGCGCGGGGGCAGCGGCGACCGTCAACGATGCCGCCCCGTTGATCCCGTCGATCGTCGCCTGGATCGACGACGTGCCGGCGCCTTTCGCCGTCACGACACCCGCCGTGGCCACCGACGCGACCGTCGTACTTCCTGATGTCCATGTCGCCGTCTTGCCGCTGATCACGTTGCCCTTCGAATCCTTCGCCACCGCGTGCGCCTGCGTCGTGTGGCCCACCACCATGCTCGCGGAGTCGAGCGTCACGGCGACGGATGCCGTCGTCGCCGGGGGGGGCGGTGACGCGTTGACCGTGAGCGACGCCGAGCCGTTGACGCCGTCAATGGTCGCTTGAATCGAGACCGTACCCGCCGCCTGCGCCGTCACCAGCCCCGATGACGACACCGAGGCCACCGTTGGATTCGACGCCGTCCATGTCGCGGTCTTTGCACTCAACACGTTGCCCTGTGCGTCCTTCGCCACGGCGTGCGCTTGCGACGTATGTCCCACCAGCAAGCTCGCGGAGTCGAGCGTCACGACCACTGAGGCCGTCGTCGGCGGCGGTGGTGCGTTCACGACGAGCGCCGCCGAGCCGTTGATGTTGTCGATGGTTGCTTGAATCGATGCGGGGCCGGCGGCTTTCGCCGTCACGACACCGCTCGAGGCGACCGACGCGATCGACGGATTCAACGACGACCACGTCACGCTCTTTCCGCTCAGAACGTTGCCCTGCGCGTCCTTCGCGACCGCGTGTGCCTGCGACGCATGGCCGACGACCATGCTCAGGGAGTCCAGCGTCACGACCACCGATGCGGTCGTCGGCGCCGGGGGCGGTGCCGGCGACGTGGGTTGCTGCGACGGGGGATCCTGTTGCGGTGCGGCGACGGTAACAGGTGCGTCACCAGTCTGCGACTCGACCGTCGCGCGGATCGTCGCCGTGCCGGCGGCAACCGCCGTGACGACACCCGAGATCGAAACCGTCGCGATGTTGGTGTTCAACGACGACCACGCGACGGTGCGGCCATTGAGGACGTTGCCGATGGCGTCGCGAGCGACCGCGCTCGCCTGCGTCGTCTGACCCGCGGTGAGGCTCACGCTTCCCACGCTCACGGTCACCGAGGCAACCGGATCGACGCCGATCGTCAGGGTCGCATCGCCGGTCTTGCCCTCGGACGTCGCGCGAATGATCACCGATCCCGTGCCGACGGCGGTGACCACACCGGCCGCCGAGACGGAGGCGATCGTGGGATCGAGCGACGACCAGGTCACCGCACGTCCGGTCAGCACGTTGCCGACGGCGTCGGTGAGCGTCGCGGCCGCCTGCGTGGTCTGTCCCGGAAGCAAGCTTGGCGACGCCAGGCTCACGGTCACCGTCTGCACCGGCGCGGTGCCGACGGTCAACGGCATGCTCGTCGACTTTCCTTCCGACGTCGCGATGAGTCTCGCCGAACCAGCGGTGCGACCCGTGACCTTCACGTTGTTCGGGCCCGTCGTGACGACGGTGAACACCGAGCTGTTGCTCGACGTCCAGACGATGCCACGGCCGGTGAGAACACGTCCGGTCGAATCGGTGGTGGTGGCGCTGGTGTGCACGACCTGGCCGACGGCCAGGGTCGACGTGCTCAGATCGATCGAGACGTTTGACACCGGACTCGGGGCGAGTTTCGAGACGCTGATCTTGGCGAACGACGTCTGCCCGCCACTCGTCGCGATGACGTTCGCCGTGCCCTCGCCGCGCGCCACGACCATTCCCGAGGCGGAGACGTAGGCCACGCTCGTATCCGGCGTCGTCCATTGGACGGGATATCCGGCGAGCGCCGCGTCCGTGGAGTCGAGCGGCGTGCCGGTCAATTGCGCGGAGGTGCCGACGACGAGGGCGTCGGCACCGGGCGTCATCTCGAGGAAGGACACCGGTGATTCAATAACTGTGATGACCGAGCTGGCCGCCTTGCCCTCGACCATGCAACTGGCCATCGTCGTCCCACCGCGCTGGCCAATGATGGACCCCGTGGCGTCCACCGCCGCGACGCCGGGGTCGGCGATCGACCACGTCTGAGTCGACGAGACGACGACGCCGCGAGAATCCAATGCGAGACATTTGAGCGACGTACTCGCACCACGCAGGACCGAGGCGCTCGACGGCGTCACCTGTATGGTGTTCGCCTTGCCGTCGCCGACGCCGGTGACCGAGCCATGGACGGCGGATGCCGTGTCGACGCCGTCAGCACACCCGAGCGCGATCGCGGCCGATAGACCGACGAGCATCACGCCCACCTCATGAGGCCTCTTGAATCGAAGCATCACGATCCCCGCGATTTGATTGTTCGGCGGCTCGGCGGGCGTGGCTCGATGCATCGAGCGGTAGCCCCGTAGCTTTGCGTCGCTGGGTTTCCCCAGGTTTGCCTTTGTCGCAGTCAGCTCGGTGGAGCGTGATTGCGTGCGAGTCGACGGCGTGGGCCGTCAATCCTTCGACGATTGGTGCGAACCGCGGTCACTCGCGTTGCACGACGTCGAGCGTGGCACGTTTTGCAGCGTCGCCGATCGTTATCTTGAGTCTCGCGTCACGCGCCGATACAGAATGCTACAGTCGGACAATCTGTGACACCGCAATGAATCAGACGCAACACCCTCCCTGCGTTTTCGAAGAGCCTCCGCGCGCCGATCACCATGCGAATCGTCTTCGCCTGCAGTGAACAACCCTGGGGTCCGCCCTATGGGGGACTGCTTCGCGACTACCATCTCATCCTCGGCTTGGCGCGCGAGCACGCGGTGACGCTCGTCACCCTTTCGAGAGCGAACATCCCGCGAAGCGCCGGCACCGAGCCCCTGTTCGACGCGTGCGAGGAGGTGATCGAGATCCCTCATGAGACGTGTGTGTACCGACAGACCCGGAGGTACAACGAGTCGGCCGAAGCGGTCGACCGATTGACGGCGCTGGTCTCGTCGCGCATGCCCCGGTCGATTCGCCGCTGGGAATCCCCGGCATTCGTCGACGCGCTCCGCCGGGTCCGCGAATCGCGCAAAGTGGACGCGGTGCTCGCGGGGCGCGCGTTCGTCGCCGAGCGCGCGCTGGAGGCGGGGTACGAGCGGGTCCTGGTCGACATGCCAGATCTGGACAGCGCCGCGTTGCACGCGCTCCTCACGACGCTCGACTGGTACAAGTCCAAGCCGATCGACTGGGCGGAGTTCGCCAAGTTGCGCTACTACGAGCGCCGACTTCCCGAACGGTTCTGGCGCGTGACGGTGTGCAAGGAAGAGGACCGCGCGTTTCTCGACCCTCGCGCTCGCGGCAACGTGTTCGTCGTTCCCAACGGCACGAGCGTTCATCCACCGGCGCCCCACGAGACCGAGGTTCCGGGCGAGATGCTGTTCGTGGGCCTGCTGGACTATTACCCCAACATCGACGCGATCAAGTTTTTCCACGACAAGATTCTGCCCCTCGTCTCGAGCCGCGTCCCGAACGCGCGGTTCCGAATCGTCGGACGCCGGCCCGACCGGGACGTTCTCGCGCTCGACAACGGCGGCAATTGCGTCGTGACCGGTCCGGTGGAGGATCTCGCGCCCTACTACGCGCAAGCCTCGCTCGTCGTCGTCCCGATGCGCCTCGGTGCCGGCACGAAGCTCAAGACCGTCGAGGCGCTCGCCTACGGCAAAGCGATGGTGACCACGACGTCCGGCGCACAGGGCTTCGACCTTCGCCCCGGAACGGATCTCGAAGTCGCCGACACACCGCAGGCGTTCGCCGACGTCTGCGTGCGACTGCTCGGCGACGCGACGCTGCGCCGGCGGCTCGGCGAGTCGGGACGCGCGCGCACGCTGGAGCGGTACTCGTGGCCTTCGGTCGCGTCGGCGGCGCTGGCCGCGTTGGCGTAACGGTGTCGAACGCGGGTCAACCCGCGCTCACGCCTTGGTCCACTCGACCGACGGGCTCACGACGCCCTGCCGCCTGTCTCGCAGAACTTGCTGCAGGCTTCCGGTGTCGTGAATGACGAACGCCATCTCGTTGTCGATCTCGTCGTACACGAGGTGTCGCGGCGTGTGCGCGGTGATCTTGAGGGTGTACCGGCCCGGCGTGAGGAGACCCTCCGGGAACGCGATCGTATACGCGGCAGTCCCCGGATCGATCGGGAGATAGGTCCGCAGCGCGTCGGTGTTGCACGTCGTGAACAGCGGCACGCCTTCCTGGTTGGTCACGCGTACCGCGATCTGCGCATTCTCGAAGCGCTTCGAGACATCGGCGCACAGCTGCAAAACGATCTGATCGTCCAGGTCGAACTCCGCCGACTCGAGGCCGTCGCCGTTGGCCAGGCGTACCGTCTGAAACGTGATTCCTTTCCCGGGAGCGGCGTCCTCGGGGCGGCGCCAGCACGCACCGTCGCGACTTCCGCGCGCGATGTAGGCCTGCACCGCCTCGCGTGCCGTTCCATCATAGGAGACTTGACCCTGCTGCAGCACGATCCCTCGCGTGCAGAGTGACGTGACCGTGGACAGGTTGTGGCTCACGAAGAGCACCGTCTGGCCCCGGTCGGCGAGCGATCGGATTTTCGTCAGGCACTTCGTCTGAAACTGAGCGTCGCCGACGGCCAGAACCTCATCGACGATGAGAATCTCCGGCTCGAGATGCGCCGCCACGGCGAATGCGAGGCGCACGTACATCCCCGACGAATAGCGCTTTACTGGCGTGTCGATGAACTCGCCAATCTCGGAAAAGGCGACGATCTCGTCGAGCTTGTCGCGGATCTCCGACTTCGTCATCCCGAGGATCGCGCCGTTCAGAAAGGCGTTTTCGCGCCCGGTGAGATCCGGATGGAAACCGGTGCCCACCTCGAGCAGACTCGCCACGCGCCCACGAAGCGTGACTTCGCCGGACGTCGGCTCCGTGATCCGCGATAGAATCTTGAGCAGCGTGCTCTTGCCCGCCCCGTTGCGCCCGATGACGCCGACGACGTCTCCGGCCTCGATCTCGAACGACACGTCGCGCAGCGCCCAGAATTCGCTCGTATCGCGCTTCTCGGCGCGTCCGGTCAAGCGTAGCCACGCTCGTTCTGCGTCGTCGATGAGACGGGTCGCGCCGATGATGCCCAAGCGATAGCGCTTCGAGACGCCGGCCACTTCGATGATCGGCAACGTTGAAGTGCTCATGCCACGTCGACGAACGTTTGTGCCGTGCGGTTGAACAAACGAAGTCCCGACCACAGGGCGGCGAGTGTGAGGCCGACCGACCATGCCCCGGCGCCCCATGATATCGTGCCAATGCCGATGAGGCACAGTCGCGCGGCTTCGATGACGAACGTCGCGGGGTTCACGGAGATTAGGAGCCGGTACTTGCCGGACATTTGCGACAGCGGGTACATCACGGCCGACCCGTACATCCAGACCTGTACGATGAGCGCCGACACCTGCTGCAGGTCACGGTACTTCGCGGTCAGCGCTGCCATCCACAGCCCGAAGCCGAGCGCCATGGCTGCGAGGTGTACCACGACGAGTGGAAAAAGAAGGAGCGTCCACGAGATGTGGAGGTTTTCGCCCCCGGCCGACCGATAGTGTGCCCACACCACGGTCACAGCAAGGAGCGAGAGCTGAATGCCGAGCGTGATGAGGTTCGAGATCAGCGACGAAATCGGCGCGAGCAGTCTCGGAAAATAGACTTTGCTGAAAAGCCCCAGGTTGTTGAGAAGGGTATTGGACACCGACGAGAAGTTCGTCGCGAAGTACCCCCAGGAGACCTGATTGCAAAGAAAGAACACGAACGCGGGCACACCCTCGGTGGACATGCCGGCCACGTGCCCGAAGATCAGCGTGAATACGAGCGCCGGCAGCAGCGGCTGCACCAGGAACCAGACCGGCCCCAGAATGGTCTGCTTGTACTTTGTCGCGAAGTCGCGCCACACGAACATCGACAGCAGGTCGCGGTGGCGTCGCAGCTCCTCGAAGTTGACAAGGGCGACCGCGTTGCCAGCCCGAATGCGCGTTTCGATCGCTGGCGGCGCCGCCGGGCGATCCTCCCTCTCATCGGGGCTCATCACTGCCGCCATTCTGCGTTCAACCCCTCGGGTGGCTAGCGGTTGCATCCAGGAAAGTATCGGCTCGTCCGAGGACGATCCGGCGGTGAAAACCGGTCGGGATGCACGACAATCTAGTCCGGACGCTGCGGCCGTTCGTCCGCGCAAGGACCGTTCGGTCTCCGCGGGCTAACATCAACTCGTTCAAGGCAGTTCGATCAATCGGAGATACTCGTGCGTCGGTCGGATGGGAGCACCGGCCCTCGCGGGACCTGGGCGTGATCTTCGTTGGTGGTGAACGACCTCGCCCCGGAAGGCAGGAGTGGTGCCAACGAGCCGGACAATCCTTACCGCTGACTTACCGCAACACATTGTGGTGCCGACGCGTCGCCCGGAATGCGCCTTTGTTGCTCCCATGCATCGACCGGCCTGTGACCAAGCGGGCTGCGATTGCTAAGTCCATGATCTGAAAGGGCATCAGTGAGCCTAGTGTAACGGATTGGATAAACTCCGGAAGGGCTCGGAGGCGCCGGAAGTGGCACAGTTGTGGCTGTCCGACGGGCGTTCTCGGATGCCGAGTGACGTACCACACCCGCAATGGGGAGACTGGGTCGCCATGCAAAATCTCGTGAAGGTCTGTTGTGCCGCAGGAGCGCTGGTAGCGTTGGCAGCGTGTAGTGACAGTGTGCTCACTTCGCCGACGGGTCGCGTTCCAACGGCGGTGCGCAGTTCGTCGGTGACGCCGACCACGCAGACCGTCTGCAGTGATGGAAGCATCAAGGTCGATCACGGCCAGACGCTGCCCGGAGGCGGACTGGCGTCGGTTAAGACGTTTACGTCGGTCCTGGCGCAGCCGAATACGCAGAACCCCGACTGGCATGCACCGATCACGTTGAACGCCGGAACCTCGAATTGGATCACCGTAAACGATCCGGCGTTCTCCGCGACGAACGCGCCGGATAACGAGCTGACGCATTACCAGGCGACCTTCTCCGTGCCGGCCAACAACACGGGCGCGCTCGACGGCTCCTCCTTCGCGGACAACCAGATGACGGCGATCCTGATCAACAACACGGGAACGTCGCTCGGCGCCAATACGAGCCTCAACGACCCAACGAACTATGAGACGGCGGCGAACGGCGGCGTTGCGCTGACGTATTCGAAGACGGGCATCGCCCCCGGCAATTACACCCTCGACTTCTACGTCGCGAACAACGACCACGTGACGGGGACCAACCCGACGGGCATCGACTTCTGCTTCGAAGTCGTGAACACACCGAACCCGCCGCCGCCGGTCGTCGCCCAGTTCGTGATCGGCGACGTGGAGCCGCATGCTATCGGCGACGTCGTCAACTTCTGGGGGGCGCAGTGGTGGAAGCCGGCGAACAATCAGTTCAGCGGCACCGTCGACCCCGGCTATGCTTCGATGAAGGGCTTCGCCGACATCTCTGGCAACGACTGCGGCCTGACTTGGCAGACGTTGCCCGGCAATAGCTCGAAGCCACCGGCTCCGCCCCTCCCCGCCGACATTGCGGTCATCGTGACGAGCACCGTCGGGAAGACCGGCAATAACCTGAGTGGCAACATCGTTGAGATCGTGATAGTCCACCAGGACGGCAACTACAAGAACGATCCTGGACACGCTGGACACGGGACCGTAACCTCGGTCGTTTGCTCCTCAGTGATTTGAGGCGGGCCCCGGCAGTGATTTGAACCGACGCACGATAGAACGAGAGGCAGGGAGCGACCGAGGTCGCTCCCTGCCTCTCCCTTTTCCGTCACCGGCATAGATTTGCCGTCGTCTCACGCGCGCCGCGGCTTCCCCGTCCGCGTATCCTTTCCCGCAACGCAACACTCCGGTCGTCTTCTCGCCTCCTTCCCATGCGTGTGCTGATCCTGGGCGCGTCCGGGATGCTCGGCCACAAGCTCTATCAGACGTGCTCGAAGCGCTTCACGACCGTCGCGACCGCGCGCTCATCGGCGGCGCTCGTCGAGGCGCTGGACGTCGACGGCCGCGTGATCGAAGCGATCGACGCGGCCGACCTCTCACGCGTCGAACACGCGCTAGCCGAAGTCCGGCCGGATGCCGTGATCAACTGCATCGGCATCGTGAAGCAGGACGCCGCCGCCAAGGATCCGGTGGCGTCGATCGGCGTGAACTCGCTGTTCCCTCACCTGCTGGCCCGCGCGTGCGCCGCGGTCGGCGCGCGGCTCATTCATCTCAGCACGGACTGCGTCTTCTCGGGTCGAGCGGGGCACTACACGGAGTCGGATTTCCCGGACGCCGACGACCTGTACGGGCGCAGCAAGCTGCTCGGCGAAGTCACCGGACCGGGTTGCCTCACGATTCGCACGTCGATGATCGGACGAGAGCTCTCCGGCCAGCACGGGCTGCTCGAATGGTTTCTGGCGCAAGACGGCGGTCGCGTTCGCGGCTTCCGCCGTGCGATTTTCAGCGGGTTCACGACCGCCGCACTGGCCGAGCTGCTCTGCGGCGTTGTCGCCGAGCACCAGAACCTGAGCGGCCTGTGGCACGTGGCGGCGGACCCGATCAGCAAGTGCGATCTGCTGCGGCTCATTCGACACGCGTACCGCGTCTCGGTCGAGATCGACCCGGACGATGCCGTGGTTTGCGACCGCAGCCTCGATGGGTCGCGGTTCCGTCAGGCGACGGGATTCCTGGCGCCGTCGTGGGAAACGATGATCCGGTCCATGGCCGCTGACCCAACACCCTACGCCGAGCTTCGGAGAATTCGTGCTACGCGATAAACACGTCGTCGTCACTGGCGGAACCGGTTCGCTCGGCAAGGTGCTGATCAAGCGCCTGATGACCGGCGAAATCGGACATCCCCGGCTGATCACGGTGTTCTCCCGCGACGAGGCGAAGCAGCACCACATGCGCCTGGAATTCCAACGACTTCACGCCGCGACGACCGAGGATATCACGTTTCGAAGCTTCGAGCAGCTGCTCCAATTCCGAATCGGCGACGTGCGCGACGTACACAGTGTCTCCGCGGTGCTGCGCGACGCCGACATCGTGTTCAACGCCGCCGCCCTGAAGCAGGTCCCCTCATGCGAGTATTTCCCCTACGAGGCCGTCGAGACCAACATTCTTGGCGCGCAGAACATCGCGCGGGCGATCCGCGAGCATCGATTGCCGGTCGTGACGGTCGTCGGGATCTCGACCGACAAGGCGTGCAAGCCGGTGAATGTGATGGGCATGACGAAAGCGATTCAGGAGCGCGTGTTCATCCGCGCGAACCTCGACAACGTCGACACGCGATTCATCTGCGTGCGGTATGGGAACGTGCTGGCGTCGCGAGGCTCGGTAATTCCTCTCTTCCACGAGCAGATCAGGCACGGGGGTCCCGTCACGATCACGACCGCGGACATGACGCGCTTTCTTCTCACGCTCGATCAGGCGGTCGACACGATCTTCGACGCGCTGCGCACCGCGAGACGAGGCGAGACCTACGTGCCGCGGGTCGCGTCGGCGCGCGTGATCGACGTCGCCGCCGCGTTGATCGGCGATCGCGAGGTGAAGACGGTCGTCACCGGAATCCGCCCCGGCGAGAAGGTCCACGAGTCCCTGGTCTCCGAGGAGGAGGGATATCGTACCTACGAGCGCGGAACGTACTATGCCATTCAGCCGATGTTGCCCGAGCTGATGTCCGACCACTCCGGCGCGGCGCCGTTGGGACGCGAGTTCAGCTCTGCCGACAACGTCATGTCGCGCGGCGACGTGGACCAGCTTCTTCAGGCGAACCGGCTGATGATCGACGACGTGCGTGACGCGAACAGCGAGATGCTCGCCTGACGCTCGCTGTCAGACGGCGCCGACGCGGCGCGCCACCCGCTTCAACCCTCGAGCGACCGACGAGCCCGCGTTCCCGACGAACCGGTAGATCGCCGCAGTGGCCGGGTGGTACCGTCGGATGTACGCCGCGTGCATCGTGGCGTTGCCCGAGATGAGCGCCGCGATGACCGCCGGCGTCATCGGGATGCGGAGTCGCCCCACGACGTCGCGAGTGAATGGAAACAGGGGGAAAAAACGATCGACGGCGCCGCGCGCGTCGCGGCGCACGTACTCGATGTATCGCGCCGGTTCCGTGTAGTCGCGCCAAAGCAGAACCTCTGGCACCTCGACGTGCATTCCTTCGCGGAGCGTCCCGACACTCGTCGACCAGTCGAACGCGAAAAACGCCCGCTGCGGAAACGCCCGCTGCGCGACCTCGGTGCGGAGCACGCCGCACATGCGGCTGTTGTCGTGCGGACGCGCGATGAAGCGCGCGATGTTGGTCGGCGGATCGGCCGTCAGCGGGAACGTGCCGGCCGCTTGCTTGACGAACTCGTCTCCGTGCATGAACGCGACGCGCGAGACCGCGCACACCGCGTTCGGATTGGCGTCGAGGGCCTCGATCATTCGTCGCGCGTAGTCGGGGTGCCACCAATCGTCCCCCGCCGCGAACATGAACAACGGCGTCCGGGCTTCCTGTAAGAGAAACTGGAAGTTGCCGTAGTTCAGATTCCGCGGCTGCCTGACGACCGTCACGCGCTCATCGCGCGCCGCGTACTCGTCGCACACGTCGGCCGTGCCGTCCCGCGAGGCGTCGTCGGAGATGACGATCCGGAGATCGCGATACGTCTGTGCGACCAGCGACTCCACCGCGCGGCGAATCGTGCCGACGCAGTTGTAGACAGGCATGCCGATGGTGAGCCGCGGGCCTTCCCCGGAAATTTGCATCGTCGCAGGATGATCCAGTCAGCGGAACCTTGGCGTAGACGGCGTCCCTCGCCCGACGCCCTCTGAGAGACAGGCGGGGCGACGAGTAGCCGAGACGACGGTCAGGGTCAAACCGGCGCCTCGAGGAAGCACCGACGGGCGAGAATCTATTCGTTTCAGCACCGAGGTCGGCCTCTCTTCCAAGTTTGGGGTATTCGGCGCGACGCGGTCAGCGTCGGCCGTACGCCCGAATCTGGGCGAACAATCGCACGCGGTCGTCCTGTGATCCCAACGAATGAACTGGCAAGGTGACAAGCTCGTTCACCAAGCGCGTGGCGCCTGGCCAGTGCAAATCGCCCACCAGGAGCCGCGCGACCTCCGGCAGCTCGCCGAGCGGGAGCGGATAGCTGGCCGCGATCCCCAGGCGACGCGCCGAATCCTGATCGCCGAAACCGCGGAGCCCGTGGGGCGCGAGGATCGGGAATCGGAGGAACCCGCTCTCGAAACGAAAACCAGGTTGCGGCGCGACCGGACGAAGGGCGGGATTCTCGGCGAGCACACTTCGAAGGCCTTCAGCATTCGCGCGTCGCTGCGAAGCCTCACGGACCGACTTCTCTCGCGTCGACAGTGCCGCGGCGACCGCGGCGCGGGACATCGATGCGGGCGTGCGAGGCGCGTGATAGACCGTTTCTCCGAGCGAGAGCCCGGGAATCGCCCGTGGAAGCCCGTAAAGGGCTGGGCGGCCAAGCACCCACTGCGCCGTGAGCGTCGCCGCAATCCCGAGGTTGCGGCTGAAAGGCGCCGATGACAGCTCCCTTCGCGATCCTTTTCCTTCGCGAAACAGCACGGCGCCGCCGGCACCACCGGTCCAGCCCTTTCCGCGGCCGAAACTGAGAACGCTCACGCGACCCAGCGTGCCGAGCGCCCGACCCTGGTACGACGCACCATGCCCCTGCGCCGCGTCCTCGATAATCAGGGCTCCGTGAGCGGCCGCGCGTTGTTCGATCGCATCCCAATTGACCGGAATCCCGTACAGTGGCGCGGCGACGATGATCCGAGCGCCGGCCCTCAGCACGCGCTCGAGCGACTCCAGGTCGGGAGACAGTGTGAGCGGATCGACGTCGTACAATGCAACGGGCCCCTTCGCCCCGACCGCAGCCGACGCGACGTCGAAGCAGCTGAACGAGGGCAACGCGACCGCGGCGGTGTCTCCGACTTCTCGTCGAGCGCTCTCGATCGCAACTTGGAGCGCCTGTGTGCCGCTCCCGCAGAGCAGAACGTCACCAGCGGCGTACTCGCGGCGGAGCAGATCCGCGAGCTGTTGTCGCGCATCGCCAGCCAATCCGAGCGTCGCGGCCGCCGCCGACGCGACGGCGCCAACCGCTACAGGCGAGTAGACCGGAAGCTGGTGTCTCAACCGCACCGCGTACCACTCGCGACGGTTGCGTCCATGGCAGCTCCGCGCTACGGGAGATGACGGGACAACAGCGGGCCAAGACTGTTCGCGACCGGCATCGGCAATCGCCGCCACACTGCCGTCGCAATGCGAAACGCCGGACGATCCGGAGACGGCGTGCTCCCCGCACCCGAAGGAGACCAGGCCGGCCAAGCGAGCGGCCGGTCTTGTCCGCCCCACTGCAACTTGAAACGATGCGTCGCGCTACCGGGCGTCGAACGGCCGAAGTTGAATACGGTCGAGCCTCGCCCGATCGCCTGCTCCATCAGATTCGCATACAACAGCATGTTCGGCGAAAGATGGTTCAATTCGCGCACCGACGACGCCCACGTCACCTCGACTTCATCCTTCCAGGTCAGACAGCAGGCCGCCGCGGCGGGCGCGCCCTGCGCCGTGTACACGGCCGTGAACGACACGTCGTCGCCGAACACGCGGGCGAGCTTCCTGAAGAACGCGCGCGGGAGAACCGGCGTGCCGAGGTCGCGCATGTTGCGCGAGAACACACGGTAAAACGCGTCGAGCTCGCCCGGTCCGCTGCGCGCGGTCATGCCTTCCTTCGTCGGACGGCGAATCTGGCTTCGCAATTTCGCCTTGAACGTCGACGCCCAGAGCGCTTCCACCGTGTCGGGCAGCGCGAGATGCACGGCGACCTTGCGTTCCGACGACACGACAGGCCCCGGCACCGGATCTCGGGAACGCAACTCGAGCAGCTTCACTCGGCTTCGCCGCGCCTCGGCGACCGCGTGTTCGACGAGTGCGGCCTTGGCATCGCCGTCGCCGAGCGGGCCACCGTCGTTCATGAACGGAACAGATACGAGATAGTGACCCAGCACGCTCCGCACGCGCACCAACGGCAGCACGCCGCGCCACGTGCCGCGATCGTCCACCGCCACCAGTAGCTCGGTCTCGTGACGGAGCACGTCGCGCATGACGTCGCGCCAGCCGGCGCGATGACACATCGTGCTGTCTCGCCGCGCGGCGACGAACGCGTCCCAGGCCGCCGCATCGTCTGTCGTCACCACTCGCAGGAGACCCGCCCGCGCACCCACCGACTGCTCCGACGGAACGGCGCTCATCGCGGAGTCTCCGCGCTGCGCCGTCCTCTGTCCTCGGGCCAAACTGGCGCGCTCGTCGCGGCAGCGCCAAGCGTCTCGGTGATCGATCCGAACCGGAACGTCGACAACAAACGGCGAAGGCGATCCGGGGCGCGCCGCAGTCCACCGTAGTGGCGGACTCGCGTCGCCGCCGGCACTGACACGCGGGGCTGCTCGGCGTCGACTTCCCACGGATGGATGTAAAACGTGCCCGGTGCGGCTCGACGCTCGGCGCCGCGGAGCGCCGCGGGAACCAAGCGGTACGGAAGAATTCGGAAGTACGCGCCGCCACCCGCGGGAAGCACGCGACCCGCCCACTCGACGGTGGCCGGAGGAAACTCGTGCAGGCTGCCGCTCGCGCGGCGCAGTATGTGTGGATCGCGCTCGCCGCCGACGAATCCGTAGCCGCGACGCTTCACGGGAAAGAGACTCGAGTCGTAGCGGTAGCCCTCTTCGATCAACACGTCGAGCGCCCACTCGCGATCGCGGGTGATCGAAAAGCTGGGGGCGCGATATCCGAGCACGGGCTCGTGGGTGATGTCTTCGAGCACGCGCTTGGAGACGCGAACCGATTCGCGAAACTGCTCCGGCGTCAACTCCGTGACGCGCCGGTGATCCGTGCCATGCGACGCGATCTCGTGGCCGTGCTTCGCGATCTCGCGCACCAACGCCCGCTGTCGCTCGGCGACCCACGACAGGATGAAGAACGTGCCGCGCGCGTCGTGTTCGGCGAGCAATTCGAGGATGCGCCGAACACCCAACGCGACCCGGCTCGGTATGTCGTCCCACTTCGACCGCGCGACGTACGGCTCGAACGCCGAGACCTGGAAGTACTCCTCGACGTCGACCGTGAAGTGGTGGCGAATCGGCGGGCTCGGTTCCAGGGACAATGGGCGCTCTGGTGGGTTGTCGCGTGCGCGGGCGGGCCGCACGCAGAGGACAGTTCGCTTTCCGCGGCCGTCACACAGGCCGCGTCACTCGCCGACGCTCAGCACCAGCTCGCCCGACCAGGGACCGGGACAGACCAAGCGTGGCCAGTACCAACAGACCGGCCAGCATGAAGGGTACGCCTGTACCGAAGCGATCCACGATCAGACCGGCGCCCAGCGGAAACGCCACTCGCGCCATTCCACCGTAGCTCTGTTGCACGCCCATCTGCAAGCCTCGTTCGCCGGGCGGCACGGCCACCGACAGCATCGCCGTGACGCACGGAAACAGGAAGGCGGTGCCCAGCGGCATCAGCGAGAACGACGCGAAGAGGGATCCCCAGGACGCGCTGAACGCCAACAGGCATAGGCCGGCGGACAGGAACACGACGCCCATCCGCGCCACGCGAGGCTCGCCGAGCCACCGCACGACCGGGCCGAGGAGAATGGCGCGGAAGATCACGCCCATGAGCCCGAAGTACATGAAGAAATAGCCGACGGTCTTCTCGGTCACTCCGAACCGTTCCGCGAGGACGAGCGGCATGAATTGGCCGGTGCCGTAGAAACCGCCCATCGCGATCGCGTAGATCAGGATGAGACGCGGCGCCGGCTCGTTGGGATGCGTGAGCACGTTGAGCAGCGCACCCGACCCGGCCGGCCGCCGCGGCCGCGACGCCTGCTCCACGGTGAGCTTCTCGTTCGACTCACGAAGGAACCGCCACGCGAACGCGCTGATGCCGAGGCACAGGACCGCCGCGCCGAGGCCCGGCGCCCGATGCCCCCACAGCACCGTGAGGAACGATCCGAAGGCAGGGCCGATGATGACGCCGAAGCTCGTCGCCGCGCTGAGCCACCCGAGGCTCTTCGCGCGATCGTCCTCGCGCATGGAGTCGGCGACGTACGCTTGAAGCACGCCGACCGTCCCGCCGCCGACGCCCTGGACGAACCGCGAGAGCAGCAGGAGCGGCAGCGAGTCCGTGAACGCGAACACGACGTACGCGACGCTCGAGACGAGCAGCCCGACGAGGATGGCGGGCCGGCGGCCGTATCGGTCCGAGAAGCGTCCCCACCCGGGCGCGCTGAGGAGTTGCGCCACGGCATACGATGCGAGGATGACTCCAACCATCGCCCCGTTCGCGCCCATTCGGGTAGCGTAGAACGGAACGAGCGGGAAGATCATCGTCGACCCGACCATGTCGACGAAGGCCGTGAACATCAGGACGACCAACTTCCCCATGCTCGGCCTCTACGATGGTTGGACGGGCAATGCAGCCGCAAGCTATCCAAGGTCAAGTCGCGACGCGACTTGAGCGCTGACGGCCGCTCGAAGCATGTTGCGAATCGTGACAGCCGCGCGGTTTGACAAGCCGCCGCCGAGCGAGCCACTGTCCACTTCGAGTCCGAACCACCTTGACTCGCACGAATCCAATTGTGCGGAGGAATTCTCGATGAAGCTCGCGCATCTCGCACTCGCGTCAGCCGTCGCCATTGCCGCGACAGCCTGCTCCGATCAAACGATCCCGACCGAACCGTCCCGCTCGGCGGGCGAATCGGTTGCAAACGCAGACAAAGGCGGCACGACCGATCGGACGGTGAACATGATGGACGCATGCGATGGCCCGAGCTTCGCAGCGGCGGGCGTCGCCTGCACACGCAATCATGGAGTCACCTTCGACGACCTCATTGGTCAACTCATGGCGCATGGATCCGCCGGTGCTTGGCACAATGCTCCCTCGCAGATGGACGCGAAAGTCGGCCTGACCCTCTTTGCCGTGAACAAGGGCGGCGAGGTTCACACGTTCACGAGAGTCGCGAAGTTCGGCGGCGGTGTCGTCCCGGAGATCAACGCCCTCTTGCATCTCACCCCCGCGCCGGAGTGCCTGGCGGAGACGAACTTCGTGGCGCCGGGCGGTGCGGACGCGGACGATGTCGTTCAACCGGGAATCACTCTGTACCAGTGCTGCATCCATCCATGGATGCAGACGGTGGTCAACGGAAAGGGCTGAGCGAGCAGGGATTCGTCGGATCGAGGCGCCCGTCACCGTTCGTCGGCGGGCGCCTCGGGTCCCAACTCGCCGGTTTCGAGCGAACGCTCGGCGAGGGACTTGAGCCGGGCATCCTGATTTCGACGGAGCCCGCGGATCGAACGCCGCGCCCGCCGATACGCCATCGGCACGAAGACGCGCGCACAATCAATGTGACCCTCGACGGCTTCGCCGCCCAGGCGCTCGGCGCGCTCGATCTCCCACGTCGTCCTCGACAACACGGACGTCGCAAGGAAGATGTCGATCGCCGCGTTGGCCATGCGCTCCTGCAGGAACTGCTTTTCGAGAATCCCCTTGCCGTACTTCATCACCGCCGCCTCGACGCCGAGCGCGAGATCGTGCACCAGCGTCGACACGAGCCCTGCTTCGCGCTCGAGCGATTCATGAACGCGTGAGAACGCGGGCTTGGTGATCGTGCGCTTCGCCCGCCCCTTGAGGTACTCGCCGATCGCGCCGAGCGAATGGATCGGATCCTTGAACGCCTGGCCAAGTGACTTCAAGCGCTCGGCGGGCTCCTGCATGCCCATGAGCGCGATGAGCGCGCGCAGGATTTCGTTCGTGCCCTCGAAGATGAGGTTGATGCGCGAGTCGCGTACGGCCTGTTCGTAGGGGAACTCCTTCGAGTAGCCGATGCCGCCGGCGATCTGCAGCGCGTCGTTCGCGGCGCGAAATGCCAACTCCGATCCGAACACCTTGCACGCCGCCGTCTCGAGCGAAAAGTCGATGCCGCCGCGGTCGACCATCCCGGCCGCGACCATCGCCGCCGAATCGAGCGCATAACAATCCACGGCGGCCATGGCGATTTTTCGCTGAAGCATCTCGAACGATCCGATCGGCTTGCCGAACTGCTCGCGTTCCTTGGCATAGGCGAGCGCGAGCCGCATCACGTGTCGAGTGCCGCGCGCGGACGCCGACGCGAGCCCCAGCCGGCCGGAGTTCAACACCTCCAGCGCGATGTGAAAACCCTGGCCGACGTCGCCGAGGCGATCGTCGACCGGGACCTTGACCTTGTCGAAGAAGATGGCGCGCGTGTCGGAGGCCTTGATGCCCATTTTCTCTTCGCGTTTGCCGAGCGACACACCGGGCGCGTGCGCGTCGACGATGAATGCGGTCACGCGGTTCTTGCGCTTCCCTTCGACCTCGACGGCGACCTTGGCGAAGACGGTGAGCAGATCGGCGTAGCCGGCGTTCGAGATCCAGATTTTCGTTCCGCTCAGGAGATAGTGCGTGCCGTCGTCGCTGAGCGTCGCCGTGGTCTTCATCGCCTGCGCGTCGGAGCCGGAGCCGGGCTCGGTCAGACAGAACGCGGCGACGAGCTCGCCGGTGGCGCAGCGCGGCAGGTAGCGCTGTTTCTGCGGCTCGGTTCCGAAGAGCACGATTCCCTTGCAGCCGATCGACTGGTGCGCGCCGAAGTAGACGCAGAGCGCCGGGTCAGTGCCGCCTATCTCGGCGAACACGCGATTATAGACGCGCGCCGGAGCGCCGAAGCCGCCGTACGCCTCGGGAATGCTGAGTCCCATGAGCCCGAGCTCGTGCAGGCCCTGCCGCACACCATCCGGAAACTGCCCCTCGTGGTCGAACCGCGAGGAATCGATCTGCTGCGCGGCGTAGGCCCGGAACGAGTCGAGGATCATCGTGAGCGACTCGTGCTCCTCGGCGCTCAGTTCCGGAAACGGAAAGACCAGATCCTCGCGGATCTCGCCGAGGAAGACGCCCTTGAGAAAGGACGGGTTGAGATCGGGGGAGGCCAGATGAGGCGAATCGGTCATTGAGAGCGAGGATCGTTCGGTTTCCACGGACCGGCGCGATGCCGACGTCACGCATCGAACTCACGCGAAATCTCACACGTCAGCCTAGAGTCCGGAGCAGAGCCCTACGGAGGGTCGGTCGCGGTTCTCTCCACTGGACTGTTCGGCGACGGGTGTTTCGCGGCAACGCTGCCTGGAAGTCGCGTGGCGCCGGTGTTTCGATCTACCACCTTGACTCGCGTCCGAGGAGATCACTCCCGCAACACAGAACATGCTTGACGCCGGCGGGCGAGTTGGACGTCGCGTAGAGCGAGTTGGCGGTCGCGTAGAGCGAGTCGGAGGTCGTGTCGAGCGAGCCGAATGTCGTGTCGAGCGAACCGAATGTCGTGTCGACCGAACCGAAGGTCGTGTCGAGCGAAACGAACGACGTGTCGAGCGAACCGAAGGTCGTGTCGAGCGAATCGGGTATCGCGTAGAGCGAGCTGGAGGTCGCGTCGAGCGAGTCGGAGGTCGTGTAGAGCGAGTCGGATGTCGGGTAAAGCGAGTCGGATGTCGGGTAGAGCGCGTCGGATGTCGGGTAAAGCGAGTCGGATATTGAGCGCAGCGAGTCGGATGTCGAGCACAGCGAGCCGGATGTCGGGGCAAACGCGAATCGGGCGTCGAGTACAGCGAATTGGATGTTGAGTAGAGCGAATTGGATGTCGAGCACAGCGAGTTGGATGTCGAGCACAGCGAGTTGGAGGTCGAGCAAAGTCAGTCGGCAATCGCTGGTACCAAGCGCGTAGCACTAGTTTTTGAGTCACGATGCGCATCGTATCCTTCCTCGCCGCGGGCACCGAGATCGCCAACGCCGTCGGTGCGGGTGACGATCTCCTCGGACGGTCGCACGAGTGCGACTATCCGCCGGGTGTCGAGCGCCTGCCGATCGTGAGTCGTCCCGCGCTCGACCTTACGGGACTCAGCCAGGCGGAGATCGACGCGGCGGTCGCCAGCCGCATGAACACCGGCGAGAGCCTGTACGTGGTCGACGAACAGCTGCTGCGCGACCTCGCGCCCGACGTGATCCTCACGCAAGACCTGTGTCACGTGTGCGCGCCGTCCGGCAACGAGCTCACGCGCGCGCTCACGACGCTGCCAAAGAAGCCGGAGCTGGTGTTTCTGACGCCGCGCACGCTCGCCGAGATCGATGAGAACATTCTCACGGTAGGCCGTGTGACCGGACACGAGGCGGCGGCGCGCGCCGTCGTCGAGCGCAACCACGAGCGTCTCGATCGGGTGCGCGCCGCGACGCGCGGCAAGACGCCGCGCCGCGTGACGTTCCTCGAATGGGCGGATCCGCCGTTCTGCGCCGGCCACTGGGTGCCGGAGATGCTCGAGATTGCCGGCGGCCACGATCCTCTCGGCAGGCCGGGCGCCGACTCGGTGCGCGTGACCTGGGACGACATTCGCGAGACGCGGCCGGAGATCGTCATCGTCGCGCCATGCGGATTCGGATTGGCCGACGCGCAGCGCATGGCGCGCGAGCTACCCCCGCTGCCGGGTGCGCGCGTCGAAGCGGTCGACGCGAACGCGTTCTTCGCACGACCCGGGCCTCGCTATGCCGAAGGCGTCGAGGTACTCGCCGAGCTGTTCGCGCGCTGATAGCCTTCGGCGCATGGAGCCACATGCGCCATCGAATTTGGAGCTCGACGCCGAGACGATGCGGCGGCTCGGCCACCGCGTGGCGGACGCCGTCGTCGATCATCTCTCGACGCTTCGGCAACAACCGGCGCAGCAGTCGCTGACGCGGGCCGACGCCCGACACACGATCGCGACGCCCGCGCCCGAGCGCGGCATGTCGTTCGACGCGATCATGGAATTCCTGGATACGCGAGTGTTCCCCAACCACGCGCGCGAGCCGCATCCGCATTTCATGGGCTACATCCCCAGCTCGCCGACGTTTCCCGCGGTGCTCGGCGATTGGCTGGCGACGGGATACAACTTTTTTGCCGGCGTGTGGTCCGTCGCGTCCGGGCCGAACGAGATCGAGCTGGTGGTGCTCGACTGGTTTCGGCGATGGCTCGGCATGCCGGAAGGCACCAGTGGGCTGATCACCTCAGGCGGGTCGACGGCGACGCTGACCGCGCTGGTCGCGGCGCGTCACGCGGCCGATCCGACGGCGGCGGGATTGCCGCGCATGACGCTCTACGCATCGGACCAGGCCCATTCGTCGGTCGAGCGGGCGGCCTGGATCGTGGGAATTCCGCGGGCCAATGTCCGCTCGATTCCCACCGACGACGACTATCGCATGCGCGTCGACGCGCTGCGCCAGACGATCGCTGCGGATCGCGAATGCGGGTTGCTGCCGTTCGCGATCGTCGCGAGCGCCGGCACCACGAACACGGGCGCCGTCGATCCGCTCGACGAGATCGCGAGCGTTTGCGCCGAGGAGTCGCTGTGGCTCCACGTCGACGCCGCATACGCGGGATTCGCCGCGCTCACCGAATCGGGCGCGGAGGCGCTGCGAGGAATCGAGCGTGCTGATTCAGTGACGCTCGATCCGCACAAATGGCTCTTTGTGCCGTTCGAGTGCGGCTGTCTCCTCGCCCGCGATCCGCGGCGCCTCGAGGAAGCATTCAGCGTGCATCCGGAGTACTTGGGGGACGTGCGGGCGCGAGAGCACGAGGTGAACTTCGCCGACCTCGGACCACAGCTCACGCGCGCGGCGCACGCGCTCAAGATCTGGACGTCGATCAGCTATTTCGGTGTCGGCGAGATCCGCGAGGCGATCGCGCGCGGCATCCGGCGGGCGGAGTATGCCGCGGAGCGTCTGCGCAAGATGCCGGACTTCGAGATTCTGTCGCCGCCGCAATTCGGGGTCGTCTGCTTCCGCGCGCGACCGGCCGACCTGCGCGACGGCGACGACGTCGACGCGCTGAACACGCGAATCAACTCCCGCGTGAACGCCACCGGCCGCTTTCTGACGTCGTCGACCCGTTTGCGCGGCCGATTTTCGCTCCGGCTGTGCACCCAGGTGCACCGAATGACCGAGGGCGATGTCGACGAGGTCCTGGACGCAATGGCCGGCGCCTTGAGCCAGGAACGGGGGCTTGTGACCGCAACGCGAGAAGGCGGGGTTCAGCATCGTTGACCAATCGTCCGCTGGGGATTGCGCGTCTTGCGCGCCACCAGGGATACTTCGAGTCTCGCGTGTCACCCCTTGTATGCGCCGATTTCTTCTTCTCGCCATTTCGCTCTCCGCTGCCGCCGCGTGTGGATCCGACGGCGGTGCTGGTAGTACTACCGGTCCCGGCGGTACGACCAGCAATACGCCATACAGCCTCTCCGCCGACTCGGTGTTCCTCGACCGGACGGCCCTGATCGGCACCTCGCTCCCGACGACGATCAATGTGCAGCTGGGCGGTCTGCCGGCTGCGAACGTCACGGTCACCTGGATCGTCGCCAAAGGGAGCGGGTCGCTGAGCGGCACGACGTCCGCGACGGACGCCCTCGGCAACGCGACGGTGACCTGGAAGATCAGCGACACGGCTCAGGTCAACACGCTCACGGCGACGGCCGGCACGGGCTCCGTCAACGTGACGGCCACCGGAACGCCCGGGCCCGCGACGGTGCTCACCGCGACGAGCGCCGATTCGACGTCGCTCGTCGCCGGTGCGAGCACGCTGATCAGCGTTCACGCAGCGGATTCGTTCGGGAACGCGGTGCCGGGCGTGGTGGTTCTCTGGTCGTCGTCGGGCGGCTCGCTCAGTCTGCCGACGTCCACCACGGGCGCGACCGGCAATGCGAGCGTGGTGTTCAGCACCACAGCCACGCCGACCACCTACTCGGTGACCGCGGCCGCGAGCACGCTGAACCCGCTTTCGTTCAAGGTGATCGGGTTCTGAGCGGCGCGCCGCCCGGCATCACGCCTCGGGCGTGATCAGGCAGGCGTATTTGCAGAACACTGAAAACGCGCTCACGGCCGAGACGATGAATCCGGCGCGGCCGTCGCGCCAACCGCTGTACACGAAGTAGTCGCGAATGAAGCGCCAGGCGGGGCGCAGGACCACGTCGCTGGCGCGAGCGCGGCGGCCGCGCGAACGCATGTCGTCGGCCGCCCATTTCGCGTATTTCGCGATCTTGACCACTTGGTGCGACAGGTCGCGATACGGATAGTGAATCAACTCGCCGTCGAGCGAGCCCACGTCGCTCGTGTCGATCCGCTCGTGCACCCGCGACGCGTTGAAGCGTTGATCGCTCGAGAAGACGCGAATCTTCCAGTCGCGGCCCCACGGTCCGTGGCGAAGCTCGCGGCCGAGGTGCCAGTTGCGCGAACGGACTCGGTAGGCGTTGAAGCGCGGCGACCCGGTGAGACACAAGTCGGCGATCGAATCGCGAAGCTCGGGCGTGACCATCTCGTCGGCGTCGAGCGCGAGGATCCACGGATTGCGGGCCGTTTCGATGGCCGCGTTTCGCTGGGCGCCGATCGTCCGGCCGGTGATCGTGAGCACGCGGGCGCCGGAGCTGCGCGCGATGTCCGCCGTGCCGTCCGTCGAGCCCGCGTCGGCGACGATGACTTCGTCGGCCCACTGAACGGTCTCGATTGCCGACTGGATCCGCGGCGCCTCGTTGAGCGTCGGGATGACGACCGAAATCGGAATTCGAGGTTGGATCATGGCGCCGCGGGCTGGTCCGACGTAGCACTGATGAATCGGACACGCCGGCCTCGGCGTTCCCGATCCGGCCCTGCCCTTCGGATCCCGGCGACGCTCGACCGCTCGCAGGGGTCCGCGGAGCAGGCGCTGCTTCTCGCCTCTATGCTACGCGCGGACCCGGGCTCTGCGTTGACGCGAGCGCGACGCTATCGGTGACCTACGACTACCGGCCCCCCGCGGCTGATCGGGCGCGCCGGAAAGCGACCGATCGGTCGGATGGGCTGAACACCAAACGGCCCGCGGCGAAACGTGCGCGGGAAGAACGGCGTCGCGAAATTTCCGGTCACGATCGGCGCCGACACGAACGGGTAGTACGGGTTGAAGCCATTGCACCCAAGCTGGGCGCACTGGTTCCAGACGCCGCACCCATACTGAGTGCACTGGTCGTAGTCCGTGGGGTAGTTGTTATAACCCGTATTCTGATTCGTGGGATAACACGCGACCGCGGTGCAGTACGTCGGTGAACTCGGCTCCTGCTGATACTGATCCTGGTAGACGACCGGCTGCTGCACCGAAGGCTGAATGACGATCACCTGTGGCGGCGGCCCGGCGTAGTTCATCCCCACGGTCGAGTTCAGGTACGCGTTGGGATCGTAGCCTGCCACTTGGGCGCCCGGTTGCGGTGTCCACGCAACCATCGCTTGCAGGACGCCCCGCGGCACGTTCGCCTGCGTCAACGTCGCGATCTCGGCGCCGCTCAAGCTGAACCGCTGGCCACTTGCCACGATCCAACTCTGCACCGTGCCGGGCTCCACGTAGTGGAGCGCGTCGATCACGTCGTCGACGCCAAGCGCGAGCGCGGCGGTCGCACGCGCCGTCGAGATGGCGAGGCGGTTCGCATTGAGCGCGTTCACGATGTCGGCCGGCACGCTGGCGGGAATTCCCGCGTCGTACCAGTGATCGACGTGTTCAATCGAGCCCTGCCCGGCGCGCACTCGCTCGACGGCGAGCCAGTCGCCGTTGGACGTCAGCGACAGCACGGCGGTCGAGGTGCCGACCAGACCGACGTTGCAGGTGTAGTTCGAGCGCATGTAGACGCGCCGGGACTTGAGCGCCCACTCGACGGTTCGTGTGCCACGACAACCGTTCTCATCGAACGAGTTCGGGCGGCCGTCGGCGACGAACTGCCGTCGCGAAACGATGGAGCCGCGAGTGATGCTCACTTGTTGAACGCCGGATGTCCCGGCGAGCGGGACGACGCAGGTGACACTGACGGTAGCTGGATCCGAGCGTAGCGCGGCCGCATCGGCCTGCCAGCAGCCCAGCCACGGCGCCCACCGCGGATCCAGGCTCGTCGTAGACATAGATGGCGCATACTGCGCCGGATTTTGCGCGGAGAGACGGACTCCCGCGGCCACGACCAAAACGAGCGCGAGCACTTCGCGCATCCGCGGTCGCGGCGGGGTTCCGGAAATTCGGTTCGACATGGGTACCTCGGGTGTTCTTCCTCTATGCATATCCTGGAGCCAGCGCGCCGGCCAGATGCAAAATCCTTTTCCGCGTCTCTCGGCGGATCGCCGGCCTGTCCCACCCGAACAGGAAGCCGCAGATGCGCGGTTTAGTTGCTCCAACCACCGTTTCGGCGCCGAGCTCGAGTGCGCACCCGAACAGCGTGTCGATTTTCGCGCACCTCGTTCGACGTGTCAGTGTAGGCAGTTCGGCCATCAACCCAAACACGAAACGCCAACAAAATGGCAATGGGAGATACGACAATGCGCGTCATGGTCATGGTCAAAGCGAGCAACAACTCGGAGTCGGGCGCGGCCCCCGACACGAAGATGCTGACCGAGATGGGTGCGTTCAACGACCAGCTCGTGAAGGCCGGGATTCTCCTCGCCGCTGACGGACTCAGGCCCAGCTCGGCAGGAAAGCGCGTGCAATTCAGCGGAACGAAGCGAACGGTCGTCGACGGTCCGTTCGCCGAGACCAAGGAGCTGGTCGCCGGCTACTGGATCTGGCAGGTCCGGTCGATGGACGAAGCGCTGGAATGGGTCAAACGCTGCCCGAATCCGATGCCCGGCGAGGATTCGGAGATCGAGATTCGGCCCGTCTTCGAATGGGAGGATTTCGCCGAGAGCCTTACGCCCGAGCTGCGCGCGCAAGAAGCGCGGCAGCGCGCGGCAGTCGCCGGGCGAGCGAAATAGGGCCGGTTCGCGCGACGCACTTGCACCACTCGGTCGCGCCGATGTGATTGGAAGCCGTGACGGCTTCCGAGACACATCGCGCGATCGAGACGGTGTGGCGCATCGAGTCGGCGAAACTCATCGCCGGCCTCGCGCGAATCGTGCGCGACGTCGGCCTCGCCGAGGATCTCGCCCAGGACGCATTGGTGGCGGCACTCGAGCAGTGGCCGGCGTCGGGGGTGCCGACGAATCCGGGCGCCTGGCTCATGGCCACGGCAAAGCATCGAGCCATCGACGCGATGCGCCGGGACGCGTTGCACGAACGGAAGCACGCGCAGATCGGCGTCGAGCTCGAAGACGAACGCGAGCGCGCCGTGCCTGACCTGGACGCGGCGATCGACGATCACGTGGGCGACGACTTGTTGAGCCTCATCTTCACCGCGTGTCACCCGGCGCTCTCCACCGACGCCCGCGTGGCGCTCACGCTTCGCCTGCTCGGCGGGCTGACGACGGACGAAATCGCCCGCGCGTTCCTGGTGCCCGAATCCACGATCGCCCAACGGATCGTGCGTGCGAAAAAGACGCTCGCCGAGCGTCAGGTCCCGTTTGAAGTACCGCGCGGCGACGAGTTCACCGCGCGTCTGTCGTCGGTGCTGCAGGTGATCTATCTGATCTTCAACGAGGGCTACTCGGCGACCGCGGGGGACGACCTCGTGCGCCCGGCGCTCTGCGAGGACGCGCTGCGACTCGGCCGCATACTCGCCGGGCTGGTGGCGAACGATGCCGAAGTGCACGGCCTCGTCGCGCTGATGGAGATTCAGGCGTCGCGATTGCGCGCCCGAGTCACGGCGTCGGGCGAGCCGGTGTTGCTGCTCGAGCAGGATCGTTCGCGGTGGGATCAACTTTTGATTCGGCGCGGCCTCGCGGCCCTCGCGCGGGCCGAGTCGCTCGGCCCCGACCCGGGCTCGTACACGCTGCAGGCGGAGATCGCCGCCCGCCACGCCCGCGCGCGCGTCGCGTCGGAGACGGACTGGGAGCGCATCGCGACGCTGTACGAGCGGCTGGCTAAGGTCGCGCCGTCGCCAATCGTCGAGCTGAATCGCGCGGTCGCCGTGTCGATGGCGCACGGCGCGGCGGCCGGACTGGCCATCGTCGACGACTTGGCGGGCGAGGGATCGCTCGAGTCGTACCACCTTCTCCCCGCGGTCCGCGGCGATTTCCTGTCGAAGCTCGGCCGCGCATCGGAGGCGCGGCGCGAGTTCGAACGCGCGGCGTCGCTCACCCGAAACGCCCGCGAGCGCGCGCTGCTGCTCGAGCGGGCTCGCGCCAACGATGGGTGAGCCTCGTGCGTGTAGTGGGTGGCACGAGGCGCGCCCCTGCGCGCATATTCGGACTATATCTGCCGCTTTCGGAGAGCCGACTCCATGTGTCGAAACATCAAAACGCTCGCGAACTTCGAACCGCCCGCCACCGACGACGAGGTGCGCGCTTCGGCGCTGCAGTTCGTCCGCAAGCTGAGTGGATCGACCAAACCCTCGCGCGCCAATGAGGCCGCGTTCAATCAGGCGGTCGACGAGGTGACGGCGATCGCCCGCCGGCTCGTCGATTCGATCGAGACGCACGCGCCGCCGCGCAACCGCGAGGAAGAAGCGCGCAAGGCGCACGAGCGCGGGCAGCGCCGCTTCGCATGACCGGCCGACGCCGCGGCGCCGACTGATGCTCGAGACATTTCTCACTGCGTACGGCGCGGTTTTTCTCGCCGAGATCGTCGGCGACAAGCTGCTGTACACGTCGGGCGTGCTGGCGACGCGATTTCGCTGGGGCTCCGTCATCGCGGGAATGACGCTCGCGTTCATGGCGAAGATGGCCGTCGCCGTCGCGGTGGGCGCGACGATCGGCAAGCTGCTCCCGCCGTGGCTCGTGGCGGTGCTCACCGCGGTGAGCTTCATCGGCGTGGCGATCGCGATGTGGCGTCAACCGGACGTGCGAACGCCGAAGGAGAAGGACACGCGCATTCTGCGCGGCGCGGCGATCGCGTTCTCGACGATCTTCCTGTCCGAATGGGGCGACAAGGGCATGACGACGGCCGGCGTCTGGGCCGCGGCAAGCGTCAGCGCCGCGCCGAGCCGCGGACTGACACACGGCATGGCGGCGCTCGTCGTCTGGATCGCCGCCGTGGCGGCCATGGTGACCAAGGGCGGGCTGGCGGTGACGCTCGGCACGAGCATTCGAACGTGGATCGCGGCGCACATCTCGCCTCGTCGCGTGCGTCATCTCGCCGTGCTCGCGCTCATCGTGCTGGGAATTCTGTCCGTGCTCGAGGTGACAGGGATTCTTGTCGACTGAGCCCGTGACGGCCGGCCCGTCCCCCTCCTCCGAACGCGCGGCTGCGTTTCGCTTCATCGTCTGCCTCGGCATCGTCAGCCTGTTCGCGGACATGACGTACGAGGGAGCCTATAGCGGGATCGGTCCGTTTCTCAACGACCTCGGTGTGACGGCGGCGCTCGTCGGACTGATCTCGGGCTTCGGTGAGATGGTCGCGGCGAGCCTGCGCTATTTCTCGGGGCGGTTCGCCGATCGCACGCGGGCGTATTGGCCGATCGTCATCGTCGGGTACGCGATGAACCTCATCGCGATCCCCGGCCTTGCGTTCGTACACACCTGGCAGATGGCCGCGTTACTGATCATCGCCGAACGGACCGGCAAGGCGATTCGCGGGCCGGCGCGCGACGTGCTGCTCTCCGAGGCGACCGGCGTCGTGGGCCACGGCAAGGGGTTCGGTATCCACGCGGCGATGGACCAGACTGGCGCGATCATAGGACCGCTCTACGTCGCGTACGCGGTGGCGCGGAGTCACAAGTTCGGCCCGGCGTTTCTCATGCTCGGCATTCCGGCGATCCTGGCGCTCGCGTCGCTCCTTCTCGCGCGCCACTACCGGCCCAACAAGGGCACGCCGCCCAAGCCCAAGGCCGACGAGCCGCTCAACCGCGTCTTCTGGATCTACGTCGCCGGTTCGGGCCTGCTCGCGATGGGCTTCTTCGATTTTCCACTGTTGGGCTTCCACTTCCAACATATAGGATTGTTTACACCGCAGACCATTCCGCTGTTGTACGCCGGCGCGATGGGCGTCGTCGGGCTGACGGCATTCGTGTGCGGCCTGCTGTTCGACCGGTTCGGGATCTGGGTGCTCGTCTTCGGCATTCTGGCCACGATGTTCGCGCTGCCGCTCGGATTTCTCGGCGGACCGTCGAGTGCCGCGCTCGCGGTCATGTGCTGGGCGGCGGGACTCGGCGTGCAGGACGCGACGCTGCGCGCGGGCATTGCGCAGGTCGTGTCGATGAACAAGCGAGGCCATGCATTCGGTGCGTTCAACGGCGTGTTCGGCGTGATGTGGTTTCTCGGGAGCGCGATCATGGGACAGCTCTACAGCCGGAGCTTGGTCGCGCTGGTGGTGTTCGGAATGATTTTCCAGATCGCGGCAGCCGCGGTCTTCGTGCTGGTGAATCGGCCGATCGAGCGCGCCACGTCGTAATACAGGTGGACGGGTGGACGGTGAGAGCGACGGGAACTGCGCGCTTCCCACGCGGCTAACTTGGCTCACATGAAATTCCACTGGAGAAGCCTCATGAAGCCACACCTCGCGGTCTTCGTCGCGTCGTTCGCCGCGCTGTCGAGTGTCGGCGCGCAAAAGTCGTCGCTCAAGCTGGCCAGCACCGACGTTCACCAGGGCAAGACCATCGCGGCCGCGCAGGTTTTCAGCGGTATGGGCTGCACCGGCAGCAACACGTCGCCCGCGTTCTCGTGGAGCGGTGCGCCGGCAGGCACGAAGAGCTTCGCCCTCACGGCCTACGACCCTGACGCGCCGACGGGCAGCGGATGGTGGCATTGGGTCGTGTACAACATTCCGGCGAACGTCACGTCGCTCCCCGCGGGCGCGGGAGATCCGAAGAAGAATCTGCTTCCCGCCGGCGCGACACAAGGCAACACGGATTTCGGCGCGCCGGGCTACGGCGGTCCGTGTCCGCCGCCCAAGGACAAGCCGCATCACTACCATTTCACGCTCTTCGCGCTCGACACGGACAAGCTGGACGTGCCGGCCGGCGCGACGGCGGCGTACGTCGGATTCAACGTGCACGCGCACACGCTCGCCAAGACGGAACTGACCGCGCTCTACGGTCGGTAGTCGTGAGGGCCGCGTGACGACGTCCGTCGACCGCGAGAGTTTCGCGCCACCGGCGCGCGCGGCGTCGGCATCGCAGATCGCGGCCATCAGGGCGCCGGCGGGACCGCTCCTCGTTCTCGCCGGGCCCGGTGCGGGCAAGACGTACTGCCTCATCGAGCGCGTTCGCCATCTCGTCGAGGAGCTGCATGTCGATCCGGCGCGCATTTGCGCGTTCACGTTCACGAACAAGGCCGCCGGTGAGATCGCGCAGCGTCTCGCGTCCACGCTCGGCGCGGCGGCGGGGCACATCAAGCGCGGAACCATCCACGCGTTCTGCGCCGAATTGCTGCGCGAGCTCGGCGCGAGTGTGCTGCTCGAACCGGGATTCGGCATCGCCGACGAGGAGTATCAGCTGAGCGTGCTCCGGCGCATCGAAGGCTACCGGCGCTGGCATCCCAAAACGCTCAACCGATTCTCGGCGCACCGATTCCGCGGCGACCCGCTGCTGCACGACGACGCGGTGTTGTTCTCCCGGTACGAGCGCTTTCTCGCGACGCGCAAGGTCGTCGACTTCGACACGCTGGTCATCAAGGCCGCCGAGCTGTTGGAGCGGGACGCCGAGGGCGCCGCGGTCCGCGCGCGATGGGACGTCATTCTCGTCGACGAATTCCAGGACTTGAATCCGGTGCAGTACCGGATCGTGAAGGCGCTGGCCAAGGACCACCGGCACGTGTTCGCCGTCGGCGACGACGAGCAGTCGATCTACTCATGGGCCGGCGCCGACCCCGAGGTGTTCAAGCGATTCCTCAATGACTTCAAGCTGTCGTCGGCGATCTGCCTCGAGGAGAATCACCGCTGTCCGCGCGACGTCTTCGAGCTGGCTCGCCGCCTCGTCACGCTCAACACGACGACCGTCGTCAAGACCGTCGAGCCGAAGGCTGATCGCCTGTCGCCCTTCCCGGTCGACGTCCGAACGTTCGACGACGACGACAAGGAATCCGCGTGGCTGGTGTCCGACCTGGCGCGCGATCGGGACGCGTTCGGACACGACTGGGGCGACGTCGCTCTGCTCTACCGCACGCACGAAATCGGGCAGGTGCTCGAGGCGGCGCTCCTCAACGCGGGAATTCCGTGCCGCCTCGCGCTCGGCAAAGCGCTGGCCGACGATCCCGTCGTCGCCTACGTGATCGCGGCGCTTCGCGTGATGAGTGCGCCAAAGAACGACGTCTTCGCCGACGCATTCTTCGCGACCGTGTTGCCACGGCCCTTGCTCGACGAAGCGCGGGCGCGCGCGGCGCGAAGCCGCCACGACGTGCGACAGGAGCTCAGGCGCATGCAGTCGCGCCGCCCTCGCCACGACGAGACGGCGCGGCAGATCCGCCGAGCGCTGGTCGATTGGCGGAACCTCGAAGCGCTGGTCAAGCGACACTCGAGCCTCGCACCGCTTGTCCAGGATCTGCTCTCGCGTCGCGTCGGCAAGATTCGCTCGGTGCTCGAGGATCGGCACGACGAGATTCGCGACCCGGCGACGATTCCCGAAGTCGTCGCGCTGAAAGAGCGCCTCGACGTTGCGCGCCGGACGCGTGCGACGGTGTGTCTTCCGCGCGCCGGCGGCGCGGAGATCGGGCTCAAGGCGATCCTCGCCGCCGTTGCCATCACGAACGTCTCGCTGACCGACGACCGGCCGCCAGGCGCTCAGGTCATCGACGCGAACGAGTGCCCCGAAACGGGACTCGCGCTGGGCGTGTTCAAGGCGGCGCAACTGCTCGAGATGGACGAGTTGGACGAAGCGTTCGGCGATTTCACGGCGATCGATCTCGAGACGACCGACGACGACACGACCAAGGCCGAAATCGTGCAGATCGCCGCCGTCCGCGTACGCGCGGGAAGCACGGCCGAGACGTTCAGTGCGGTCGTTCGGCCGCGCGTTCCCATCGCGCCGGGCGCCACGGCGACGCACGGCCTGAGCGACGCCGACGTGTCGAGCGCGTCGTACTTCGAGGAGGTCTGGCCGCGGTTCCGTGAGTTCTGCGGCGACGACGTGATCGTCGCGCACAACGGCTACGACTTCGATTTTCGCATTCTCCAGCGGATGGTGAAGGCGATCGGCCCCGACGAACGGTTCAACGTGTGCACGTACGACACGCTGCCGCTCGCTCGCGATCTCTTCCCGACGAGCCGCAAACTCGTCGATCTCGCCCGGCAATTCGGCATTCCGCCGGGGAGATCGCATCAAGCGCTCGACGACTCGCTCACGCTCGCCAAGGTCGTGCTCGAACTGGATCGCGAGAAGCGTTGCCGCGCTCGAAAGACTGCGCTCGTGAGCATGCTCGACCAACTCGGTATCGCGCTCGCGCTGAGCGATCCGCAAACGCTGTCGCCCGAAGCGGAGATGTTCCTCGGCGTTTGCCGAGCGTTCTCGCTGGGGCGGTACAGCACGTGCCTCGAGAACTACGAGCGCGAGCAGGGCGACGATCTCTCGATGCCGACCGTCGACGAGGTGATCGAGCGACTTGGCGGCGCGCGGCTCATGCTGAAGATTCGCGCCGAGAAATCGGCCGACGAGCGCTACCCGGCGGCGATGTCGCGCCTGCGACGGCTCATCGCCGAGGTGCCGGACGGTCCCCTCGACCAGCAGATCTCGGCGCTGCTGGAGCGCGCGGTGCTGTCGAAGATGGACGGCGTCGAACCGGCGCGGGGACGCGTGAATCTCCTCACGCTCCACTCGACGAAGGGCCTCGAGTTCTCGCGCGTATACATCGTCGGCGTCGAGGACTCACAGCTTCCCGGCGGGTCGCCGACGTCCGGGCCGACGACGGCCGAGATCGAGGAGGCGCGTCGGCTGCTGTACGTCGGGATGACGCGCGTGCGCGACCGTCTCGTGCTCACGTACGATGCGACGCGCTCGGGCAAGCCGACTCGCGGGCATCGATTTCTCGACGAGGCAGGGCTCACGCCGGCCGAGGCGGCGGTATCGTGACGGCCACGGAATGGCGCGTGTCGGTCGGCGACGCGACGACGCGCGCCGTATACGAGCCGGCCACGAACGACGACAAGGGCGCGCTGTTCAGCTGCGCGCACGGCGCCGGCGGCAACATCGCCGACCGCGCGACGCACGCCGCGGCCAGCGAGCTGCGCCGCCGTGGACTCGGCGTCGTGCGATTCAACTTCTTGTACAAAGAGCGCGGGTCCGGTCGCCCGGATCCGATGCCCAAGTTGATGGAGACGTTCGCAGCGGTGGTCGGCCACGCGCGCCGAGAGCTGGGGCCGCGCCGGCCCCTGGTGATCGGCGGCCGATCGATGGGCGGCCGAGTGGCGTCGATGCTGGCCGCTGATGGATTCGCCGCCGATGGGTTGCTGCTGCTCGCGTACCCACTCCATCCGCCGGGAAAGCCCGAGCAATTGCGCGACGCGCACCTGCCGCGCATCGGTATGCCGGTGTTGTGCTTCAACGGGACACGCGACCAGTTCTGTACGCCGGCGCTGATGGAGCGCGTTCTGAAGAACGTGACGACGCGCTGGGAGATGCACTGGCTCCAAGACGCGGACCACAGCTTTCACGTGCTCAAATCGAGTGGCCGGACGGACGCCGACGTCTTGACGGAGGTCGGCACCGCGACGGCGGCCTGGCTGCCGAGCTTGTCGCCGCGCTGAGGCGACCCGCCCGAGACAGATTTCCCTCAGTTCTTCGGAACGACTTCAACGCAGATGCCGCAGACTTGAAAAGCGATTGCCGCAGATGAAGCCGAGGGAGGACAACGACCACTCGTCGCTGTTCTGCGGCATCGCCGTTCAGATCTGCGTCATAGGCGTTTCAAATCTCTTTCACGGCGGCGTGGCTGGAACGCGCGGATGAAGCCGGCGTGCTCCAGGCGCAGGTCTCAGAACCCCGGCGGCCGCTGACCCACGACGTTGAACGCCCGCTCGAGCGCGATGCCCGCTTGCACCAGGCGGCCTTCTTCGAACAGCGGCGCGAGGAGCGTGACGCCGTGCGGCACACGCCGCGGCGGGTTGAACTTGGGAAGCGGGTTTGCCGGATCCGGCGCCCAATCACTGCGGGCCTCCGACACGTTCACGAAGCCGGCCCGCAGCGTGAGCGACGGCTGTCCGGTGAAGTTCGAGATCGTGAGCATCTCGTCGCGCAGCGACGGAACGAGCAGGAGATCAACCTTCTCGAACAACTTCGCCATCTCCGCGGCAACCATGCGGCGGAAACGATCCGCCTGCACGAAGTCCACGGCCGACAGGAATCGCGCTTCGCGAAAGAGATTCGGCCACGCGTCGGGCACCTGCGCCTTGAGCTGATCCGCACGGCCGTCGAGGGTGATGTCCTCGAACGACGCCGCCGCCTCGGCGAAGAGAATCAGCTGCAGCGAGTCGTACGGCCAATCGGGGAGTGAGACCTCGACCGGCACCATCCCGACCGACTTGATCGTGTCGAGCGCGGCGCGGTCGACCTCGGTCGCCGGTGCCTCCTTCATCCACGCCGGGAAGTAGCCGACACGCAGTCCCTTCACGCTCTCGTTCGCGTCGAAGTCGAGATGCGCGGGCACGCTCTCCAAGTCGCCCGCGTCGGGGCCGGCGATCGCGTGCAGCACGAGCATCGTGTCTTCGACGCTCCGCGTCATCGGGCCGAGCTTGTCGAGCGACCAGCACAGCGTCATCGCGCCGGTGCGCGGCACGCGACCGAACGTCGGACGCAGGCCGGTCACGCCGCAGCGCATCGACGGCGCGATGATGCTGCCGCCCGTCTCACTGCCGACCGAGAATCCGACGAGCGCCGCCGCCGTCGCCGCGCCCGGCCCCGCGCTCGATCCCGACGCGCCTTCCTGGAGCAGCCACGGATTCATCGTCTGTCCGCCGAACCAGATGTCGTTCAACGCCAGCGCGCCGAGGCTGAGCTTCGCGATGAGCACGGCGCCTGCACCCTTCAATCGCGCGACGACCGCCGAGTCGACGGTGGGAACGCGGTTGCGATAGAACTCGGCGCCGTACGTCGTGGGAATGCCGGCGGTGTCCAGGAGATCCTTACCGCCCCACGGAATCCCGTGCAGCGGGCCGCGATACTTCCCTGCCGCGATATCGGCGTCGGCCTGCTTCGCCTGAGCGAGCGCGTTGTCGCGGTTGAGCGTGATGATGCAGCGGAGCTTGGGATCGAAGCGCTGAATGCGGTCGAGATAGATGTTGGTGAGGCGCGTCGACGTGAGCTTCTTGCTCTCGATCCAGCGCGAGAGTTGGGTGACCGACGCGAAAGCGATATCGTCGTCCGCGGATGGGAGGGGTGCGGTGGCGGCGTGCGGAGACGTACGGATGAATCGGTCGCGCGACGGACCGACCTTCTGGTTGGGAAGCGCTGGATTCCACTTCGAGCCCGGCGCGACGCTGGCGTCGATCGGCACTTTGCGGGGCCCGGTTCGACGCTCGAGCAGGAACGCCATCGACGTGCGCCAGCTCGATGCGGCCATCGCGCGTTGCGGGTCGGTCAGCGTCACCTGGGCCAGCTTCTCGGCCTCGGCGAAGGTCGCCGGGGCGACGGCGGGGCCGACCGCCGGCGCGGTCCCGAAGGTCGGCGGCGCGCCGGGCGTGCTCGGAACGCCCGATGAGCCCGATGTCGACGGTGATTGGCTCGAACCGCTGCACGCCGCGGCGGCTCCGAGGAGGCCGAGTGGGGCTTGAGCGATGAAATGACGACGCGAACTCACGGTATCCTCGTGCGCGGAAGGCTCGAATTCGACTTGCAAGGCGTCGGTAAACACGCCAGGCCGGATGCCCGCCGCAACAGCGGAGCGGCGGCTTCCCACGTTCATATGTCGGGCGTATTGTAGCTCTCGTGCCCCCGGTTCGCTGCTTCGTCGCGCGCCCCCCGGAGTCTCGCACTGCATGGCTGCTCCCAGCGGAACCCCATCTCGCTGTACCCAGGAGGATCGCTCGTGATTGACCTCGCCCCCGCCACCCGCAGGTCGTCGATGAGAATCGTCTCGCTCATCGCGTTCACCCTCGCCGCGGTTGCACCCGTTCCGATCGCGGTCGCACAGACGGCGACGAAGAAGGTGTTGTCCGTCGACGACTACTCGAAGTGGAAGAGCATCGGCAACCAGTCGATCTCGGGCGACGGGAAATGGGTGGCGTACGTGGTGTCCGCGACCAACACCGAGCCCGCGGACGCGAAGCCGGTGTTGCACCTCGTCCGTCTCGACAACAATCAGGATCTCGAAGTCGCGAACGCGAGCGCCCCCGCGTTCTCGCCCGACTCGAAATGGCTGGCCTATACGGTCGACGCGAGCGGCGGTGGGCGCGGTGGGCGCGGAGGCCGCGGCGGCGGTGGGGGAGGAGGAGGAGGAGGCGGCGCCGGTGCGCAGGCGACTCGTGGCGGCGCAGCCGGGCAGCAAGCACCGCCTCGGCACGTGGAGTTGAGGAATCTCGCAACGGGCACGGTGCAGTCGTGGCAGGACATCCAGTCGTTCACGTTTGCCGCGACGTCGAGTCACATCATTTTGCGGCGACGCGCGCCGGTGGCGGCCGGAGCGGCGGGTGGGCGCGGCGGCAACGCGCCGGGCGGTCCCGGTGGCGGTGCGCCAAGCGGCGGTGCGCCCGGAGCAGGAGCGGCCGGCAACGGTGCGGCGGCCGAATCAGCGACGGGACCGCGCGGCGCCGACGTCATTCTCCACGATCTCGCGACCGGACGCGATCAGTTGCTCGGCAGCGTCGGCGAGATCACGTTCAACAAGAAGGGCGATCTCCTCGCCTACACCGTTGACGGTGCGGTACGCGACGGGAACGGCCTGTTCATTCTGGATCTTCGGAACGGTCGCATCTCGACGCTCGACAACGACGCGCGGGTCTACAGCCGATTGACGTGGAACGACGAAGGCACCGGGCTCGCCGTGCTGAAGGGCGTGGACGTCGACAAGATGCGTGAGCGCGACAACGTGCTGATCGCCTACCCGAGCGTGCAGTCGGCGCTCGACGACGCGGAGTACGCGCCGCTCAAGCTCGACCCGTCGAAGGCGGATGGCTTCCCGAAGGGATGGGTGCTGAGCGACCGCGCGGCGCTCGACTGGAGCGACGACAACCATCGCATTTTCTTCGGCGCCAAAGAGCAGGTCGCGACGCCGGACACGACGCGGCGGCGCGGTGAGGAAGTCGCCGACGTCGACGTGTGGAACTCCAAGGACGACCGGATCCAATCGGTGCAGATGACCCGTGCCGACGCCGATCGCAACTTCACCTATCGCGAAGCGTTCAATCTCACCGACCGCAAGTTCGTGCAGCTCGCCGATACGGCGATGCGCGACGTCGACGTGAGCTTCGACGGCCGCTGGGTCGTCGGTCGAGACGCGCGCGCCTACATCTCCGACTACAAGCGCCCCGCGGCGGACTTCTATCGCGTCAATCCGTCCACCGGCGAGCGCACGCTGATGTTCAAGAACCAGCTCGCTGGTGCACACGTCTTCGGCATTTCGCCCGACGGCAACTACTTCCTCTACTGGAAAGACAACAAGCTCCAGGCGTACAACCTCGACGCCGGCACCAGCAAGACGCTCGGCGGCAACAGCCCGGTGAGCTTCATCGACGTCGAGTACGACCATCCGGGCCCGAAGCCGTCGTTCGGCGTGATGGGCTATACGAGCGACGGCAAGAACGTCGTGGCCATGCACCGCTTCGACCTCTACGTCGTGCCGCTCGACGGTTCCGCGCCGCACAATCTCACGAATGGCGTCGGCGACAAGCGCGACATCCGTTTCCGCTATGTGCAAACCGAACCGGATTCCACCGGCGGCGGATTTGGCGGCGGCGGCGGCGGCGGTGGTGGACGCGGCGGCCGCGGTGGTGCGCGACGCGAGATGATCGATCTCTCGAAGCCGATTCTTCTGTCGGCGTACGGCGAATACACGAAGAAGGCCGGTTTCTATCAGCTCGCCGACGGCCAGCTCAAGGAGCTCGCGTACGACGACGCCGCGTATTCGAACCCGCAGAAGGCGTCGAAGGCCGACGTCTATCTGTACACGCGGCAGACGTTCACCGAGTACCCCGACCTGCGCGTCGCGGGGGTGGATTTCCAGAACGCGAAGAAGATCTCCGACGCGAATCCGCAGCAGTCCGAGTATCTGTGGGGCCATCGGATCCTGTTCGATTTCAAGGACCACGACGGGCACAAGCTGCAGGGCTTCCTCACGATGCCGGACGACTACAAGCCGGGCGAGAAGCGGCCGATGCTCGTCAACTTCTACGAGAAGAATTCACAGAATCTGAATCGCTACTCGGCGCCGTCGTACCTCACGGGCATGGGCTCGATGCCGATCGAAGCGACGAGCCGAGGCTACATCACGATGATTCCGGACGTGTACTTCCATACGGGATCGTCGCACAGCGACATGCTCGAGTGCGTCGAGGCGGCGGTGAAGAAGGTGATCGCGATGGGGTACGTCGATCCCAAGAAGATCGGGATCAACGGACATAGTTACGGCGGCGAAGGCGCGGCGTTCATCGGCACCCGCTCGCGCCTGTTCGCGGCCGTCGGTGTCGGCGCCGGCGTCACCGATCTCTATCAGGACTTCAACCAGAACTGGGGCTGGGGGTACACGGTGCCGGGCGGCAGCGGCGCCAACGGCAATGACTACTATCTCTACGGCCAGGGGCGCTGGGGCGTCTCGCCGTGGGAAAAGCCGGAACTCTACATGTTCGAGTCCGCGCTCACGCACGTGCCGGAAGTGACGGCGCCCTTCCTCATCATGCATGGCACCGCCGATCCGACCGTCGCCTTCCAGAACGGCCTCGGCCTCTACAACGCCATGCGCTATAACGGCAAGAACGCGGTGTTGCTCGCCTACATCGGTGAGGGCCACGGACTGCGCGGACTGGGGAACCGGCGGGACCTCACGATCCGTTATTTCCAGTTCTTTGATCACTATCTCAAGGGCGCGCCGGCGCCGAAATGGATGACGGACGGCGTGCCGTATCTCAAGAAGGACGAGATGCGCGATCCGGCGGCGATCGCCGGCCCGGTCACGCCTCAGCCGTGAGGAACGCGCATCGAATGACGCACTTGATTACGGCAGGTGTCCGCGTCGCCATGATGACCGCGCTCGCCGCGGCCAGTATCGCCGCCGCGGGCGCCCTGCACGCGCAGGAGCCGCCGGCGGGCAGCGGCGGACGGGGCGGCCGCGGCGGCGGACGGGGCACGGCGATTCCCGCCGGCGAGTCGTGCCCGCCCGGCACGACCGAGATTCGGCCGCGGAGCTGCATGGCTCCCGAGGGCACGCCGCCGAACATTCTCGACTACCGTCCGCGTTCGACGCTCATCGCGCCGACGCACATGGTGCCGAAGGCGAAGTATTCGGCGATCGATTTTCACGGACATCCGGGCAACCTGATCGCCTCGGCGGACGGTCTCGCGTCGCTGCACGCGTCGCTCGACAGCCTGAACGTGCGGATGATGATCAGCGCCGACAACCTGTCGGGCGATCGATTGAAGAGCGTGCTGGCCGCCGTCGCCGCGTCGCCGGCGATGAAGGATCGAGTGCGCATCCTGGCCGGCATCAACTTCCGGAACGTCGGCCCCGACTGGGCGGCGGGCGCCATCAAGCAGCTCGACGCGGATCTGGCGGCGGGCGCCGTGGGCGTCGGTGAGATCCCGAAAAGCCTCGGTCTCTCGACGCGTAAGCCAGACGGGTCGCGCCTGCGCATCGACGACCCGGAGCTCGACCCGATCTGGGACGAGTGCGCGCGGCTCGGCATACCCGTGTTCATTCACACGGCGGACCCGCAGGAATTCTTTCATCCGATCGACTACACGAACGAGCGATGGCTGGAGCTCTCGTTGTTCGCCGACCGCCGGTATCCGCAGGACAAGTTTCCCAGCTTCGAGGAGTTGATGACGGAACGGGACAACATGTTCCGCAAGCATCCGAAAACGACGTTCGTCGCCGCCCACATGGGATGGCACGCCAGCGACCTCGGCTCGCTCTCAAAGATGTTGGACGAGATGCCGAACGTGTACACCGAGGTCGGCGCGGTGCTGTACGACATCGGCCGCCAGCCGCGCACGGCGCACGACTTCTTCATCAAGTACCAGGACAGGATTCTGTTCGGGAAGGACTCGTTCCAGCCCGAGGAGTATCCGTACTACTGGCGCGTGTTCGAGACGAACGACGACTACTTCGATTATTATCGTCCCTATCACGCGTTCTGGAAGCTGTATGGAATCGGGTTGCCCGACAGCGTCTTGAAGAAGGTTTACTTCGCGAACGCACTCAAGCTCACCAAGGGGATTCCGCAGAATGGCTGGCCGAAATAGCGGGTGGACGGGTGGACGCGTGGACCGGTGGAGCGGTCTCACTGCAATGGCGCTGACGACGTTGGGCATCGCTTGCGCGGGGGGAGAGAAGGCGCCGGCGGCGGGCGACACCGCGGCGGCGGCGAAGGTGGCGGTGGACACGGGGCCGGCACCGGATTCGTTCCGCGTCGCATTCGAGACGACCCGCGGGCATTTCGTCGTGCAGGTGAATCGGGCCTGGGCGCCGCTGGGGGCGGATCGATTCTACCGACTCGTCGGACAGCGCTTTTTCGACGGCGAGAAGTTCTTTCGCGTCGTGCCCGGATTCGTGGCGCAATTCGGATTAAACGGCGATCCCAAGGCCAACGCGCCGTGGGATGACAAGCCGATCACCGACGACTCGGTGCGTCACACGAACGCGCGGTACACGCTGACGTTCGCCGACAAAGGGCCGAACACGCGGTCGTATCAGATGTTCCTCAACCTCAATGACAACACCCGCCTCGACCACATGGGCTTCTCGCCGATCGGGACGGTCGTCGACGGGCAAGCCGTCGTCGATTCGATTTACAGCGGCTATGGCGATACGCCGGATCAGACGATGATTCAATCGCAGGGGAACGACTACCTCGAGCACATGTTCCCGAAACTCGACGCGATCAAGACGGCGCGGATCGTTTCGGCCAAGTGATCGGGCGAGCGGCGACGCTGGCTCTCGCCCTCGCGTCGCCGCTTTCCGCACAAAGCACCGACGCGCCGCTTTCGCTCGAGGGGCATCTCCGCGTCGGCGGGCGCGACCGACGGTATCTCGTCGATCTGCCGCCACGGTACACCTCGCGCGGACCGCTGCCGCTCGTGCTCAACTTTCACGGCGGCGGCGGATCGCCGAGCGGCGCACGAACACAGAGCGGATTCTCAACGCTCGGCGCACGGGTCGGCGCGATCGTCGTCTATCCCGCCGGCAGCGGCCGATTCAGCGACGAGCGTCTGCTCACCTGGAACACCGGCAGCTGCTGCGCCTACGCGCAGTCGTCGAACATCGATGAAGCCGCGTTCGTCCGCGCGTTGCTCGACACGCTGCAACGCACATACTCAGTCGATCCGAACCGGATCTTCGCGACCGGTCTCTCGAACGGCGGGATGATGGCGTACCTCGTCGGCTGCCGTCTCGCCGACCGCATCGCGGCGATCGCCGTCATCTCGGGCGAGCTGTCGATGGAGTGCAATCCGTCGCGACCGGTGTCCGTCCTCATCATCCACGGCACGGCCGACGAGAATCTTCCGTACAACGGCGGCGTCGGCGCGAAAGCGCTCGACAAGCACGAGGTGCGGCCCGTGTCGTACGCGGTCGATTCGTGGAAGCGCTTCGACCGTTGCCCCGACACGCCGGCGACGACGACGCAAGGTGTCGTGACACGCAGCGTGTGGTCGCCGTGCGCCGACGGGACGTCGCTCGAGCTGTACAAGATCGAAGGCGGCGGTCACGCGTGGCCCGGCGGCCAGCGCATGATGCGGATCCTCGACGCGCCGAGCAACGCACTCGACGCGACACAAGTCGCGTGGAACTTCTTCGCGACGCACGCCCGAGCCGCGACCGCGCGCTGAGCCGAACGAACGTCAGCCGACAACGATCGGCGTCGCCATCTCCCGGTATCGGCAAAGCGCGTTCGCGAGCTGCATCTGGCGTGGTGTTCGACACTCCGCTTCGTACATGCGCGGCGAAGCCACGAGGACTGCGAGACAGCGCGCCCGCGACGTCGCGACGTTCAGACGATTCAGGCTGAACAGGAACTCCATGCCTCGCGGCGCCTCCTCCGGCCGCGACGTCGCCATCGAGTACACGACGACGGGGGCCTCCTGCCCCTGGAACTTGTCCACCGTCCCGACGCGCACCGACGGATCGACGTCGGCGAGTCGCTCGAGCAGCCGATTGACGTGCGCGTTGTACGGCGCGACCACGAGTACGTGCGTGCCGTCGAGCGGCCGAACCTGCCCGTGTTCGTCGGTCCAACTGTTCCCCGGTGCGAGGAGCATACCGACGAGCGTCGCGACAGCCTCGACCTCCTCGGGCGAATGATTGCGATTTCCGTCATGCGGAACGTCGAGCACGGACAGGCCGACGGGCGGCACGCCGACGGCGACGGAGAGCCGCTGACGCTCCAAGCCTCGCAACGGACCGAGCCGGCCGTCGTAAAAAACCTCCGATGTGAACTCACAGATGCTCGGCGCCAGGCGGCGCGTGACCTCGAGGAAGATGCCGCGCTCTTTGGGCATCGTGTGCTCATCGCCGAGGACGTGCTCGAGCGCCGACACATCCACGCCGTCGGGATGGCTTCCCTTGCGTGGTTGTTCCAGTTGCTGCGGATCGCCCAACAGAACGAGGCTTCGCGCGGCCTGTGACACGGCGACGGCGTTGGCCAGCGACATCTGGCCCGCTTCGTCGACGACCAGCACGTCCACGGCGCTCATCAGGTCTTGGCGAGCCCACAACCAAGCGGTTCCACCGACTACCGAGACCTCGCGATTGACGAGCGCATCGCGCGCCGCCTCCGACTTCGCGAATCGTGTGACGCCCGCATCGGAGTCGGCCGGCGCGTCGTCGTCCTCATCGTCGTCGCCGACGCGATGGCCGAGCGTTGCGGTCGTGCCGATGCGACGCGCCGCGTCGGCGACTGCATCGAGCAGATGGCGAATCACCTTGTGGCTCGTTGCTGTCACACCGACGCGCTTGCCGCGCTCGACGAGCCGGCAAATCAACTCGGCCGCGAGATACGTTTTGCCCGCGCCCGGCGGCCCCTGAATCGCGAGAACCGTCTCGTCGACCTGGTCGGCAAGGCGCGATGCGAGGTCGCCTGTCAGGTCGATCTGTTCCATCCTGAGCGCGGGGTCGCGGAATCGCGGCAGCTCGCGACCGAGGAGCGCGCGCGCCGTGGTGAATCCGGTCGCACCCAACGCAAACGCTTCGCCGATGCGCAGCATCGCCTCGCCCTGCACCTTCGCCGGAACGTTCGTGAACTCGAACATGGCCGTCGGATGCGTCTCGGCGCGGCTCGGGCCCTTCCTGACGTCGATGGTCCGCGCTTTCCGATCCACCGCGACGACCTTTCCGAAAGGCTTCTTGTCCTGCAACGACACGCCGTCGCGAGCCTCGATCTCCATTTCCTGCGCGGGATATCGATACCGATCGACCACTGACCCGGTCGGTCGCCCCTTCTTGCTCACGATGCGGCGGATGCGCTCCACGAATTCGAGCCCGGCGACCGCGGCGCGCTCGTCGATCAGGTCCTCCTCCGGCATCTCGACCAGCCGGAAGAATTCCCACCAGACGACGTTGTCCTCACGACGGTGATAGTCGAGCATGTAGGCGAGGAGCCAGCGCGCTTGCTGTGCGTCGTCTCGGTCGCCGCGCAGCTCCGGGAGTCCGGCGAGCAGGCGGCCGCGCAATTCCTCGACGCGCACGGCCCGTTCGTCGATGTCGGGCGGTGCGTAGCCGGGATCGGGAGTCGGGCGCGCGATCGACGCGCCGCCGGCGATCGCTGCCGTTCGCAACGTCTCCAGCCAATCCCGCAGCGCGCGCGTCGAGACGCAATCGTCGCGGTTGTAACCGACGATCGCCGCGCGCACATCATTCGGGACTGCGTCGGGAACGCCGGCGCCCAGCGCGTACTGAAGCGCGCGAAGAGCCCTGTTCGCGTCCTCGAGCGGCACGCCACGCGTGAAGTCGTACAGCGGCTCGAGACTCTTGATCGAATACCGCTCGACGCCGACGCGCATCGATTGGCGAACGACGGCGTACAAGTCGACGAATCGGCGCGCCCGCAGCAGTTCGTCGAGCTCCCGCTGCCGAGTCACGTATCGGCCCATGAGTCGCTTGAACGCCGACGGCTCGTAGGGAGCGTAGTGGTAGACGTGCATGTCCGGGTACGCGCGAATCCGCTCGACGATCAGATCCATCGCCCACTCGAACGCGCGGCGCTCGTCGGCATCGGTGAAGGCCCAGCGTTCGTGGTAGTCGCCGTCGGCCGTCGCGACGCCGAACAAATACTCGCGACCATGGTCGGCGAGCATCGGGTCGCCTTCGAGGTCGAGGAACAGGTCTCCCGGCGTCGGCGCAGGAAGACGCGCAAGCCCAAACCCGTCTTCGATCTCGAGCATCTCGTACTTCGGCACCGCCGCGTCCCTCGACGACAACTGCAGGCGCGCTTGATCGCGAACTCTCTCGTACGACTCGACCGAACCGCGACGCGGACTGAACCCGATCTTCACAGGCAAGCCGGCGAGCTGCGTCAACGTCTCTACCGATCGCGCCTCCAGCTCCTGGCGCTGCGCGCGCGAAATCCCGGAAACGAGCGACAGATGGTCGTCGCCGCGTCGCTTCGCGGCGCACGTCGGGATCCAGCGGCACGCGCCGCACATGTCCACCGGCTCGGGATAATACTCGTCGGCGAGGCGATCGTCGCCGAGCGACATCGCCGCTCCCATCTGGCGACGCACGAGCCTGAAGTACGCGGCGTAGTCGGCGAAACGGTACTGCTGGCGCGGCGTCTCGGCGTCCGGCGTGATGACGTGGAAATGCTCCGGCCTCGCTCCTTGCACCGACGCCAGAAGCTCTGAGTAGAGGCAGAGCTGGAGAATCGTCCCCGCCTTCGTCTCGCGCGCGAGCTTCGTGTCGTACACCTCGTACGACCAGGTACCGAGGCCGCTGTTGGTCGGCACGCGCCGCATCACGTCGGGTCTGCCGTTCCATTCGCCGTGGCGCAGGCCACCCTGCCCGATGACGTCCGCGCCCTGGCGCATGGCCTGTAGCGTCGTCGCGACGCGTTCGTCCTCGTGAACGGTCTGCGGGATGTCGACGACGGTCGCCGCTCCGGCGCTCAACGAATCGACGAACTGCCGCTCGTGCTCGAGGCCGCGCCGGATCAACAGATCCAGCAGCGGATCCTCGTATTTGACGACCTTGCGCTTCCCAAACGCGAACCCCATGTCGAGCGCCGTGCGATGGCGGCAGCCGAGGAAGTTCGAGAGGTCGGTCGCGTAGAGCGTGAATTCGCGGTCGCGGAGGTGCACGGCCGGCTATCGGGTCGTTCGAATCACGGCGCGGGCGCCTTCTCGAACGCCTCGACGAACGCGTCGACCGCCGGCGGTCCGGACCCGATGCCTTCGTCGTGCTTGAAGTACACGTAGGCGTCGCTCCACGGCTGCGACGCGATTCGCTTGCTCCACTCGTCGAGCATCACGGCATCGTAGTCGAGACGGTGCAGTCGCACGTAGCCCCATGTAGCGGTCGTCACGACAGGCGACGCGAAGTCGGGCTGCTCGGTGACGCACATCGGGATGTCGCGCTCGCGAAGCACGGCGTAGACGTCGTCGACGAACCAGCTCTCGTGCCGAAACTCGACCGTGTATTTGCGATCGGAGGGCAGCGTGGCGATGAAGGCGCGCAGTCGCGCGACGTCGACCTTCAGGTTCGGCGGCAGCTGAAACAGGATCGGCCCGAGCCGCGAGCCAAGCGCCGATGTGTTCTTGAGCAGAAACTCGACGGCGCTCGACGCGTCCGGCTTGAGCCGCGCGAAGTGGGTGATGCGCTGGCTCGCCTTGATCGCGAACGTGAACGCATCCGGCACCCGCGACGCCCAGTCCAGCAGCACGTGCTCGCGCGGCAGCCGGTAGAACGTGTTGTTGATCTCGACGCTCGGAAACCGCCCGGCGTAGAAGGCGAGCATGGCGTCGTCCTTGAGATCATCCGGATAGAACGGTCCTTTCCACTCCTTGAAAGCGAATCCGCTCGTTCCGGCGAGCAGCTTCATGCCGACTTGGCCCTGCGGCTCTTGTGAGGCTTGTGCTCCTCTTCGTCGTCGGCCTTGTGCGCCGCCTTGGACTCGCTGAGACTCTGTTTCAGCGCCTCCATGAGGTCGATGATTTTGCCGCCGCGCTCCGCCGGCGCTTCCTCGGTGATCTCCTGGCCTTCGACCTTCGCCTGGATCGCCTCGAGCATGCCGTTCGCGCACCGTGTCCTTGTACTTCTCGGGGTCGAAAGCGTCGCTCGCCGATTGCTCGATCAACTGCTTGGCCAGTGAGAGCTCGGCCGGCTTCACCTCGCCCTCGGGGACCTCGACTTCGGTCGTCGGCCGCACCTCGTCGGCGTAGTGCAGTTGCTCCATGACGATCACGCCGTTGAGCGGACGGAGAAGCACGAGGTGCTGCTGGCCTCGAGCCGCATATTGCCCCAGCGCGGCGCGGCCCGTTTCGTCCAGTGCCGCGGCGAGCAGCCGGTAGGCGCGGTCGCCGCCCTTGTCGGGGCCGAGGTAGTAGGTCTTTTCCACGAACTCGCGGTCGACTTTCGCCAGCGGCACGAACTCGATGATGTCGATCGTCTCGGTGGCCTTTTCCTCGAGCGCCTTGAGCTCTTCCGGCGTGAGAACCACGTAGTGGTCCTTGGAGAATTCGTAGCCTTTGACCGTCTGGTCGCGCGTCACGATCTCGCCGTCTTTCGGGCAGATGTATTGCTGCTTGAGACGCGTGCCGCACTTTTTGTGCAGCATGTTGAACGAGATGTTGGCCTTCGACTCGGCTGACGAGTACAGGTTCACGGGCACTGAGACGAGACCGAACGAGATAGTGGCCGTGCCGATGGAGCGTGCGGGCATAGGATTCGGGGAAAGGGCCTGAGGTGGTCGAGGACGTTGGTCGAGATCGTGCATCGACGCAAGAGCGCGCCAAGGGGGCCCCGGCTGGCCGCGCCCGGCGTCAGTCCGTAGGTTCACCGCCGAACCGAAAAGTCCCCCCGTGACGGCAAGTAGCGACGACGAACGTCAGGTAGACAACCTCAGCGCATACCGTGCCAAGCGGTCGCCGGACACGTCGCCCGAACCGATGGGCACCGTGTCGCCTGTTCCCGGGCCGCCTGTTCGTCGTCCACAAGCACGCCGCGCGTCAGCTGCACTTCGATCTGCGCCTCGAGATGGACGGCGTGCTGCGATCGTGGGCGGTGCCCAAAGGGCCCGTCGTACGACACGAACGACAAGCGCCTCGCCGTGAAGGTCGAGGATCACCCGCTCGAGTACGGCGACTTCGAGGGCGTGATTCCGGAGGGCAACTACGGCGCGGGCGGCGTGATCGTGTGGGATCGCGGCGAGTGGATTCCACTCGAGGATTGGCGCGAGGGCCTGTCGAAGGGAAAGCTCCTCTTCGAGCTGCGCGGCTACAAGCTTCACGGCAACTGGACGCTCGTGAAGATCAAGAAGAGCGAGCGCGACTGGCTCCTGATCAAGGAGCGCGACTCGTGGACGTCAAGTCGCCGGGCGATCAGTTCGACGGAGACGTCGGTCCTCTCCGGGCTGACGGTGGACGAAGTGAAGCGCGGACGCAGCCCGGTGGCCGATCTGCGCACAGGCTGCTCGAGGCGGTGAAAGCCCCGCGCCAACGCGTCGATCCAAAGACCGTCGAAGCCGATGCTCGCCGAGCCCACCGAGCAGGCGTTCACGCGCGACGGTTGGCTGTTCGAGCTCAAGCTCGACGGCTATCGGCTCATCGCCAGCAAATCGCGCGGCAAGTCGATGCTCGCTCACGCGGAACGGCAACGACTACACCGCGGTCTTTCCCGAAGATCGCGCGCGCCGTCGACGCGCTGCCGTTCGACGAGATCATCGTCGACGGCGAGGTCGTCGTGCCTCGACGACGCGGGAAAGCCGAGCTTCGCGCGGCTGCAGCAACGCGGGACGCTGCACGATCCCGCTCGAGATCAAGCGCGCCGCGGTGGAGCTGCCGGCCACGTTCTTCGCGTTCGACTTTCTCGCCTTCGAGGATTTCGACCTGCGGCCGCTGCCGCTCACGGACCGCAAAGAACTGCTGCTCGCAGCCTTCCCGAAACTCGGCGCGATGCGCCCGCTCGATCACATCGAGCGCGAGGGCGAAGCGATTCCTCGCGCAGGTCGAGCGCGATGGGGCTCGAGGGCATCATCGCGAAGCGCGCGGACGCGAACTATCGCGGCGGGCGCAGCGATCAATGGCTCAAGATCAAGGCGGAGCAAACGCGGCGACTTCGTCATCGTCGGGTTCACGAGTCCCAAAGGCAGCGCGAGCCAACTTCGGCGCGCTGCAGCTCGCCGACATGGTCGGATGGGACGCTCGTCTACGCCGGACGCGTCGGCACTGGATTCAACGACGCCTTGCTCGGCGAGCTCGGATGCGATGTTCGAGTCCGATCGATGCGCGGGAAGCGCCGGCGTGCGGACCGCCCGTCGGCCCGGACGGCGCCAAGGCCCCGGTCATTCCGGAAACGAAGACGACTACGTGGGTCGAGCCGGTCAACGTGTGCGAGGTGCGGTTCCGCGAATGGACGCCGGACGGCGTGCTGCGGCACGCGGCGTTCCTGCAGCATGCGCTACGACAAGGATCCGCGCGAGTGCGATCCGCCAGGGCGAGCCACGGCCCTGCACCGGAGACGCGATGCCATGCGAACCCGCGTCAGGAAAGAGGAGCCGCCCGCGCCGCGCGAAGCGCCGCCCGAGGAAAAGACCTTCACTTTTCCAACCTGAAGAAGGTGTACTGGCCGGCGGATCGTTACACCAAGGGCGATCTCATCGACTACTACCGCGCGATCTCGCCGTGGATGCTGCCGTATCTGCGCGGCCGCCCGCTGGTGATGACGCGCTTCCCCGACGGCATCGACGGCAAGTCAGTTCTATCAGAAGGACGCGCCCGAGTTCGCTCCGTCGTGGATCGAGACGATTCCGATCTGGAGCGAAGACACACAGCGCGACATTCGATACTTCGTCTGCCAACGACGTCGAGTCGCTGCTCTACGTCGCGAACCTCGGCTCGATCCCGATTCACATCTGGGCCAGCCGCGTCGGGTCCCTGGAGCAGCCGGACTGGTGCGTGATCGATCTCGATCCGAAGGAAGCACCCTTCTCCGACGTGATCAAATGCGCCGTCGTCTTCCGCGCGCTGACCGACGTCATCGGCCTGCCGAGCTACATCAAGACGACCGGCAAGACGGGACTGCATATCATGATTCCGCTCGGCCGGCAGCTCACGTATGCGCAGTGCCGCACGATGGGCGAGCTGTTGGCGCGCGTGGCGCTGCGCGAGCTCGATCCGATCGCGACGATCACACGCCACGTGAGCAAGCGAGGCGACAAGGTTTATCTGGATTACCTGCAGAATCGCCACGGCCAGTTGATCGTGTCGCCGTTCTGCGTCAGGCCGCTGCCGGGCGCGACGGTGTCGATGCCGCTCCTCTGGAACGAGGTCAACAAGGACCTCGACCCGAAGGACTTCACGATCAAGAACGCGGTCGAGCGGATGGAGAGACTGGGAAGCGATCCGCTGCTGCCGGTGCTCGACGACAAGCCCGACCTGGGCAAGGTGCTCGAGAAGCTTGGCGGGATGCTCGAGCCGTAGAAGGAAATCGCCAGTCGTAGGGGCGTTTTGGTCTCGGGCGGCGCGAGCGGGATATCCAGGGGAACACTGAAACAAACGGATTGAACGGAACCAAACGGATCAAGAACTAGTGGACCTGCGAAAGCGCGTTCGTTTGCAGTTCCATCAAAGCCCCAATCTGTTTTGTCAGTTCAATCCGTTGGTGTCAGTTTCTCCCGCGGCTCTTCGCCGGGCGCGAGGCGGGTTCCCGTCGAAAAACGCCGGCCTCACTCGGCTGCGCTACGCGGCTCCTTGACGCTCCGTGACCCGGGCACGATTGTAAGCACGGACCCCCACCAGGAGTCGTCACCGTGATTCGTGCTGACAGCCGCGCGTTCGCCGCGGCCGCCGCGCTCACATTCTCGGCCGCATCATTCGTCGCCGCGCAGGGTCGCGGCGGAGGATTGCCCGACAGTGTGAAGACGCACCGCTGGGACGTCGAGCACGAGCTCGAGTCGATCGCCGTCGTGGATCGTAAAGAGATGATCCCGATGCGCGACGGCATCCGCGTCGCCGCCGACGTCTACTACCCGAAGGACGCGTCGAAGAAGTATCCGGCGATCTGGTCGCGCACGCCGTACAACTTCAACTACTGGGACGTCGCCAACGGCGTGCCGCGCGACATGACGACCGTCGTGAGCGCGATCAAGCGCGGCTACGCGTACGTGGAGATGCAGGAGCGCGGGCACTTCTTCTCCGAGGGCAACTACGACATCCTCGGCCCGCCGCTCACCGACGGCGTCGACGAAGTGAAATGGATGACCGCACGAAAGTGGTCGAACGGCAAGATCGGCACGACCGGTTGTTCGTCGACCGCCGAGTGGCAGGGCGCGGTCGCGGCGCAGAACACCCCGGGCTTCGCGGCGATGAACGTGCAAGGCTTCGGCGCCGGTGTTGGACGCGTCGGGCCGTACTACGAGCAGGGCAACTGGTACCGGGGTGGTGCCGTCCAAATGCTGTTCATCGACTGGCTGTACGGCGAACAGAATCAGGTTCGACCGATGCTGCCGAAGAACGCCACGCAGGCCGAGCGCGTGCGCGAATCGATGTCGTTCGATCTCGCGCAGCATCAACCGCCGGTCGATTGGTCGAAGGCGTTCTGGACGCTTCCGGAAGAGAACATCATCAGGGACGTCGACGGGCCGAAAGGCATCTTCGCCGATTCGATGCCCGTCGCCACCGGCGGCGCGATGATCAAGCGCGCGCCGAACGATCCGGCATGGTATCGCGGTGGTCTGTTCCACGACGACATGCGCATCAACATTCCCGGCCTCTGGTTCATGTCGTGGTACGACGTGTCGGTGGGGCCGAACCTCGCGATGTACAATCTCGTGCGCAGCACGGCCAAAGGCGCCGCGGCGAATCAGCAGTGGGCGATCATCGCACCGACGGGCCACTGCGCCTACACCCGCGCGACGGACCACACCGTTGTCGGCGAGCGCGACATGGGCGACGCTCGGCTCGCGTACAACGACATCATGTTCGCGTTCTTCGACAAGTTCCTGAAAGGCGAGGGCGGGCAGATCCTCGATACGATGCCGAGGGTCCGCTACTACACGATGGGGCTGAACAAGTGGCAGAGCTCCGAGACCTGGCCGCCGCGCGGCGCCGAGTCGATGACGTTCTATCTGTCGAGCGGTGGAAATGCGAACACGTTGAGCGGTGATGGCGTGCTGGGGAAGACGGCGCCGGCGAGCGACAAGCCAGACAAGTTCACCTACGACCCGATGCATCCCGTGATGTCACACGGCGGCAACGTGTGCTGCCAGGGAAACGCCGTCGGTGCTGGCGCGATGGATCAACGTGAGACGGAGGCGCGGCCCGACGTGCTCGTCTTCACGAGCGAGCCGTTCCAGCAAGGGACCGAAGTGAGCGGCCCGATCACGCCGACGCTCTACGTCGCCTCGGACGCCAAGGACACCGACTTTTCGATCAAGGTTATCGACGTGTATCCAGACGGCACGGCGTACAATCTCGACGAGTCGATTCAGCGCATGCGCTACCGCAACGGCTACGACAAGCCGCTCGTGTGGATGGAGAACGGCAAAGTGACGAAGGTGACCTTCCAGCCGCTCAACACGAGCAACTACTTCGAGAAAGGTCACCGGCTGCGCGTCGAGATCTCGAGCAGCAACTTCCCGCGGTTCGATCGCAACCTGAACACCGGCGGGCACAACTACGACGAAACGAAAGCCGTCGTCGCGCACAACGTCGTGCACCACTCGGCCGAGTATCCGTCGTCGGTCACGCTCACAGTGGTGCACAAGCCCCAGCCGTAGGACAACGCCATCGTCGATCCAACTCCGCGCGCGCGGCGAAGCGTCGAGCGTTCTTGCGGTCTATTTCGAGACCAGCAGGACCGCGGTCGCCGTCAGCGCGCCGTGATCGTCGCGGCGCGACACAACCACGACCTGGTCGCCGGCTGACAGCGGCTTCGACGTCGCCTTGAGCGCCGTCACCTGAGTGGTTGGCGGCACGTCGATGGTTTGCGATCCGCCGGCGTACGTCACGACGAGCGTCCCGCCGTTTGCGGTCGAGACCGTACCGTTCGACATTCGCGATGGCGTCGCCGTGCCGTTGGTCATGCGGGAATTCTGAACGCTGCCGTTCGTCATGCGGCTACCGCCGGCACCCGTGCTCGGCTCCATCATTCGGCTCCCCTCGCCGAGGCCGCGGAGCTCTTCGGGGAAGACGTGAATCTCCGTCGCCTGTTCCTTTCCGTCGGGCTCTTTGATCGACGTGACTCCGACAAAGGCGTTGTCGGTGACGTCGGTCAAGGTCCCCGCTTCGCGGTCGAACACCTTGGGCGATCCCGCTAGCGCGATCGTGACCGAGCCGGTGTCCGTCTTTACCACGAGGGTGGTTGGCGTGAACTCGGACACCGTTCCTCGCACCATCGCCGAGGCGTTTGGCGCCGACACGTCTCCGCCGGCCGCGGTCGAGTCGGATCGACCGCTCGATCGCGTGCAAGCCACGCAGCACATCGAAGCGGCGAAGAACGCAGTGTAAGATCGAGTGAAGCGCGGGTTGGCGAGCACGACAGCCCCCTGGTGACAGTGTTGATGTTGAACTGCCACCAGTTGCGCACATCTTGTGCTCGCCGTGCACGGAAAGAGGTGGATCGGTGCGAGTTGCCGCCGTGAGGGCCCTCGGCGGCAGGGCTGGAGCGGCGGGCTACTACTTCACCGGCAGGACCACCCACCACGGGTAGTCCGCGCTGTGGGCCTGCGCGACCGCGGTGACCCAGACCCCCTGGTACGTGCTTCCCGCGGGTGGCGTGATCGTCACGATGTAGAGCGCGCCCGCCAGCGTCGGAAACTGGAACTGGCCGTTCGCATCCGTCGTAACCGAGGCGACCTGGGCGCCGACGCCGAGCGTATCGCCCGCCGACGGCTGCACGTGGACGTACGCCGTGAGTCGCGCGCCGACGACGCGGGGCAGCGTCGCGAGCGTGTCGGTTCCCGGCGGGAACGGCGAGTGGCCCGTGACCGTGCCGTGGAACGATCCCGGCGTTGCGTTCGCGGGCGGAGTCGTGACTGGGCTGCTGTCGTTCGTCGCACCGGCGGAGAGCCCGGTAAGCGGCGAAGCGACCGGCCCTGTTCCGACCCCACCCATGTCGCCGCCGCACGCGATCGCGACTCCGGCCGCGGCAAACGCGCACGCGACGCCCCAACGTCTGACGCTCAAACTCATCTGATGGCTCCTGAAGGCTCGTTCTGGTAAACTGTGATTCGTCACGCTGCGTCACTCGACGTCCGTCGAGGCGGCGTTGTGTCAGCAACGCCGGTCGCGGGGGAGGACGTGTGGCGGATTCGGCGGTCCCGCGGTTAGGCCTCGCTAGGAAGACACTCAAGGATTTGCACGTGACCCTGACTCATCGAATCGCCGCGTCGCTCGCGCTCGCCGGAGCACTGACCGCGTGCTCGAATACGGACGGTCCCGGCCAGCAGGCGCCCAGCGTGAACCTGTCGGGCAGCGAGCAGCAGATCGCCACGTCGGGAAACGACTTCTCGTTCGCGCTCTTCCAGCAAATCGCAAAGACGTCCTCCGGCGCCAACGTGTTCGTGTCGCCGCTGAGCGCCTCGATGTCGCTCGGCATGGCGATGAACGGGGCCGGTGGGTCGACCTTCGACGCCATGCGGTCGGCGCTGCGCTTGGGCACCGGCGACATGGGACACCTCGACGGAGGATACCAGGGACTCATCGGTCTCCTTCGCGGGCTCGATCCGACAACGACGTTCCAGATCGCCAACTCGGTCTGGTATCGAAACACGTTCTCGTTCAACCAGACCTTCCTCGACACGACCAAGAAGTATTTCAGCGCTCAGGTGCAGGGGCTCAACTTCGCCGACGTCCCCGGCTCACTGTCGACGATCAACGGGTGGGCGAACTCGAATACCGCCGGCAAGATCCCGACGATCCTCGACGACATCACGGCGGACGAAGTGATGTTCCTGATCAACGCGATCTACTTCAAGGGTGCGTGGCAGTATCAGTTCGACCCCAAGGCCACGTCGCCGAGCACGTTCACGGCCGCCGACGGCACGCGGCAATCCGTGCCGTTCATGAACCGCCCCGAGCACATGAAGCCGTTGTTTCGTGCCGGCTCGGCACAGGGATTGGCGATCGCCGAGCTGCCGTACGGCAACGGCGCGTTCGCGATGGACATCGTCCTCGTCCCGTTCAACCTCAAGGCGAGCATCGACTCGGTGGCGGCGCAGCTCAACGCGACGACGTGGTCGGCGCTGATCGCCAGCCTCAACGACACGGACGAAGCGTTCGCGATGCCCAAGTTCACCATGTCGTATGACCGCATGCTGAACGACGACCTCACCACGCTCGGGATGGGCGTCGCGTTCACCACTCAAGCGAACTTCTCGGGAATGTCGGCGACTCCGCTGCAGCTGTCGTTCGTGAAGCAGAAGGCGTTCGTCACGGTCGACGAGACGGGAACGACCGCCGGCGCGTCGACGGTGACGGGAGTCGTCGCGACGGCGCTCGAGCAGATGAGCATCGACCACGCGTTCATCTTCGTCATCCGCGAACGACAGACCGGCACCATCGTTTTCATGGGGAAAATGCTCAAAATCCCCACGTGAAACGTGGCTACTTGAACAGGTCGAGCGATTTCTGAAAGACCTGCCAGACGCCCCACGCGAGCGGGATCCCGACCAGCGCCCACGCCGCGGCGAGTTTGAGCGCGAGCCCGCTCGACGGGTGTGGTTGTCCTGATTCGTTCGTCATCGGCTCCCCCTTTTACGCGACGGCGGTGTTTGCCGCCGCGTACTCGGCGGTCACGTGGCGCTCGTGGACCGGCCGGACGAGCAGATTGCAGATGAATCCGACCACGAGCAGCGCCGCCATGATGTACATCGTCGTCGTGTAGGCGCCGGCCTTGGGCACGCCGTGCGCGATCTCATATTCGCGAATGTAGTTGACGAGCACCGGCCCGGCGACGCCGGCCGTCGACCATGCCGTGAGCAGGCGGCCGTGGATCGCGCCGACCTGGATCGTGCCGAACATGTCGCGCAGGTAAGCGGGAATAGTCGCGAACCCGCCGCCGTACATGCTAATGATCACGACGTACCCGGTGACGAACAGCGCGACGTTCCCCGCTTTTCCGATCGACGGCACGAAGGCGTACAGCGCCGCGCCGAGCAGGAAGAACGTGGCGTACACGCCCTTCCGGCCGATCATGTCCGAGAGCGACGACCAGAAGAATCGGCCGATCATGTTGGCGAGGCTGAGCAGCCCGACGAAACCAGCCGCGGCACCGACGGAGATCGTACCCGGGAACATCTCCTGGATCATCGGCGACGCCTGGCCGAGCACACCGATGCCGGCCGTCACGTTGAGACAAAGCACCGCCCACAAGAGCCAGAATTGCGGCGTCGTGATCGCCCGTTCGGCCGTCACGTTGCCGGTCGTCACCATCGCGCGCGGCGGCGGCGCCGTCCACCCCGCCGGCTTCCAACCGGGCCGCGGCACGCGCACGGTGAATACGCCGAACATCATGAAGCAGAAATACAGGATGCCCATCGCCACGAAGGTCGGCGCCACTCCAGGAGCGCCCGCCGTCTTGAACCGCGCCATGAGCATCGTCGACAGCGGCGAGGCGATCATCGCGCCGCCGCCGAATCCCATGATCGCCATCCCCGTCGCCATCCCCGGGCGATCCGGGAACCATTTGATGAGCGTCGTGACCGGCGAGATGTAACCGATGCCCAGGCCGATGCCGCCGATCACGCCGTAGCCGAGCAGGAGGAGCCAGAACTGGTGCGTCGCGACGCCAATCGCGCCGACCTCGAATCCGCCGCCGAAGCACAGCGCGGAGACGAACATCGCCTTGCGCGGGCCGACGCGCTCGAGCCACGAGCCGAAGAGCGCGGCGGAGAGTCCGAGGAACACGATGGCGATGCTGAACACCCATCCGATCGTGCTGAGCTTCCAGTCTTCCGGCGCCGAGTGCGTGACGCCGATCCGCTGCGACAGCGGCAGGTTGAACACGCTGAACGCGTATGCCTGGCCGATGCACAGGTGGATCGCGAGCGCCGCAGGCGGCACCAGCCAGCGCGAGTACCCTTCGCCGGCGACGGAGTGCTCGCGGTCGAGAAATGAGAAGAGACTCATACGGGTGCCCTACCTCGGAATCACCGGGAGGGTGACGTGCGACGGGTGCGCCGCATCGTGCACCAGCCGCTGATGTGCAACGACGAACGTGCTGTCGCGCTCGTTGTTTCCGCCGGTGTTGAGATTGCGGTCGTACTTTGGGAAGAGCGCCGACGAGACGGTCACGCGAATCTTGTGGCCCGCCTCGAACACCCGCGACGTGAACCAGAGATCCATGTCGTACTGCTCCGCGCTGCCGGGCGTGAGCGGCGTCTCCTTGTCGAATCCCTTCCGGAAGCGCGCCCGCATCAACCCGTCCTGCACCCGTTCAGCGTGGCCGTCGGGGAAGACGTCGAGAAGCATGACGTTCCAGTCGGTGTCCTTCGCGTCGGTCGCCGCCCAGATTGTCGCCGCCATCTGTCCTGTGACTTCGATCGGCTTGGCGAGCGGCTTGGAGGTGAAGACCAACTCATCGTGCCGCGAGGCGTTGAGCGACGTGTAGTCCTCGTTGAGCGACGTCTCGAGCTCGCGCGAGTCGATCAGGAACGGCGTGGGATTCGCCGGATCGTAGGTGAACGTATCGGCCGCGGCACCCGACGGTGGAATGGTGTCCAGCATGCCGTTGCCGGCGCTCGTGTTCGCGCCGCCGCTCGACGACACGTACCACTTCGTCTGCACGGCGCGAGCGATCGGCCACGCGGCTTCCTTGCGCCACGTGTTGTCGCCGAACACGAAATCGTCGAACCGCGGCTCCTTGTCGACGCCGTTGTCCTTGCCAAGGAGGTAGTGGTCGAACCAGCGGAGCTGAAGCCGGCGGGTATCGACGCGTGACTGCGGGCCGAATTCGCCCGCGACGTAGTCGACGCCCTTGTGCGCGCCGGGACCCATCACCAGGCGAATGAAGGGATGATTCGGTACGGCGAGTAATGCGTTGGTATAGTCGATCGGACCGCGCGAGTCGTCGTACCAGCCGGAAATCTGGAGCACCGGCGCGCGCACTTTGGCGATGTTCGTCGTGACCGCGTGGGCGCGCCAGTACGAATCGAGCGTCGGATGCGCGACCCAGCGGTCCCACAGCGGCACGTCACCGCAGCCGAGGCGCTGCGGCAGATCGCTCAGCGGCAAATGCGTGAGCGCCGAGCCGATGTCCAGGTCGGCCGTGTTTTGCAGCGTGCGTGCTCGCATGAGGCACGCCCAATCGACGTTGATCGGCGAGAAGACCATGTCTTCGTACGGCACGATGCGCCACGGATCGCCGCTCGCCGCCGACGGCGCAATCGCCGCGAGATGCGGCGGCGCGCTGACCGCGGCGTACCAGGCGAGACGCCCTTCGTCCGAGTGTCCGATCAGCCCGACCTTGCCGTTTGCGTCGGGCAACTTCGCGGCCCACTCGACCGCGTCGTACCCGTCGCGCACGTCGGTGTCGTAGTCGCCGAAATCTTTGCCGTCGGATACATCGCGCCCGCGCACGTGCTGAGCGACGAAGATATAGCCGTGCGACGCCCAGAATCGCCCCGCGGGATGCAGGATGCGCGTGTATGGCGTGCGCTGAAGCACGACGCCGAACGGGCCCTTGCCGACGGGTCGCGCGATGTAGTTCGCGAGCTTGGCGCCGTCGTGCGTCTTCATGAAGACGAGCGTGTCCTCGGTGACCGCGTACTGCGAGTCGGAGACCGCGCCGGGCCAGAGCGGGAACTGCTGCTCGACGCTAAACGGCATCGCGCGGCGCACGAGCCGCATGCGGCGTCCGGTCGGCTTTCCCGCCGCGAGCATGAGGCCCGTGAGCGTGTCGCCGTGCCACACCGCCGCGAGCGTCTGGTTGCGGGCGCCGTTGATGAAGATCGAATCCGAACGAACCTCCGCGCGCGCGAGATCGAGCATCGCCTCGCCAGTCCGCCGCCGGATCGAGCCGGTGATGCCGCCGCTGTCGGACGCGAAGTGCGCGAAGCCCATTCGGCGCCAGCCCTCGAACCCCGGAAGCGGAGTCGAGCCGAGGGCGACATACGCATCCCAATCGCCAGCCAGGGAGGGAGTCGAGCGGCTGGTGCAGGAGGAGACGGCGAGGACGGCGAAACCGAGAACGCAGCAGACTCTTGGCATGGGCAAGAGAATGCGTTCGAGGAAGCGGTGACGCTAGTCGGGCTGAAATGCGCCCGGGCCGACGTCTCGGGGGAGCGAGGCTGGCATCGAGCAGGAGCCAGGAGCCCTCAGCAGGAGCCCTCAGCAGGAGCCCTGAGCAGGAGCCCTGAGCAGGAGCCTGGAGCAGTTGAAAAGCGGGGGCTGGAATGGAATGATGACGCGTCCCCCGTTTGGTGGAGTACGGTCTGGTATGCGGGACTTCAAGCGACTCGAGATTTGGCAGAGGGCGCATGCCATGGCGATTGCCCTGTACGACCTGTCGGCTGACTACGGGCGGCTGAGGTACGGGCACCTCAGGACCCAGCTCATGAAAGCCGTCGATAGCGTCGCGACGAATATCGCCGAGGGGTGTGGGACGGATTCGAATCGCGAGTTTGCGCGTTTTCTCGACATCTCCATCAAATCCGCGAGCGAGACGGAAAATCACTTGATCAGCGCTCGCGATCTCGAGCTGATGTCTCAGGAAAACTGGCTCCGCTGCACGAGGGAGACGATCGAGATCCGGAGAATGACCTTCGGCTATCGCAAAAGGGTGTTGGAGGATGACCCGTGGTGGCGCCGCCCCGCCCTCTGGAGGCCACTGCTCAAGGCTCCTGCTCAAGGCTCTGGCTCAAGGCTCTGGCTCAAGGCTCTGGCTCAAGGCTCTGGCTCAAGGCTCTGGCTCAAGCCTGGCCGCGAGCAAGAGCTGTGAGCATGAGCCGTGAGCATGAGCTGTGAGCGTGAGCTGTGAGCATGAGCTGTGAGCGTGAGCTGTGAGCATGAGCTGTGAGCCATGAGCTGTGAGCCTGAGCTGTGAGCCTGAGCTGTGAGCCTGAGCTGTGAGCCTGAGCTGTGAGCCTGAGCTGTGAGCCTGAGCTGCGAGCTGCGCGGGTCCCGACGAGACAGTTGTGTTCTGACGACCAGGCGACCTATCGCGGTCGTTCGCGCCGTCCCGCCCCGAGACGTATTTTCCGGCTCCCGTCACCCCGAACAAGCCGTGCGCATCAGCGACATGAACTGGATGCAGGTCGAGCGCTACCTCGATCATGATGACCGTGCCGTCCTTCCGCTCGGCAGCACCGAACAGCACAGCCATCTCCGTCTGACGGTCGACTGCGTTCTCCCCGAACGCGTCGGCGCCGAGGCCGCGGAGCCGCTCGGGATTCCGGTCTTCCCCGTCGTTTCCTACGGGGTCACGCCATACTTCCGCGAATTCCCCGGCTCGATCTCCCTGCGCGTCGATACGCACCTGAACGTGGTGCGCGACATTCTCGACGGCATGTCGCACAGTGGATTCAAGCGAATCCTCGTCGTCAACGGCCATGGCGGAAACAGCGCCGTGCAGCAGTGGCTTCCCGAGTGGATCGCCGGGCACGCCGACTGCCGCGTCATCTTTCACAATTGGTGGAACGCGCCGCTCACCTGGGCGAAGGTCCTCGAGATCGACGCGATCGCGTCCCACGGATCGTGGATGGAGAATTTTCCGTGGACGCGCTTGCCCGGTGTCGAGATGCCGACGGTACAGCGGCCGATGCTCGACATGGCGCGCGTGCGCACCCTCGACCCGATCAGCATGCGCGGCTACATCGGCGACGGAAACTACGGCGGACTGTATCAACGCTCCGACGAGGACATGCTCGCGCTGTGGAAGGTCGCGGTCGACGAGACCCGCGCCCTGCTCACCGGATCCTGGGGCTCGGCGTAGCAGCAGCCGATGCGATTTCTCATCTGGGGTGCGGGCGCCATCGGCGGCACGGTCGGCGCCTACCTCGCGCGCGCGGGCAATGACGTCACGTTGGTCGACGTCGTCGGCGAGCACGTCGCGGCAATCGATGCCAACGGCATTTCCATCACCGGCCCAATCGCCACGTTCACCCAGCGCGCCGCCGCTTTCACGCCCGAGTCGCTCGAGGGCGTGTGGGACGTGATCATCCTCGCCACCAAGGCGCACCACACTCGGGCCGCGACCCACGCGCTGCTTCCCCACCTCGCCGCGACTGGTTGCGTCGTCTCGGCGCAGAATGGGCTCAACGAGCTCGAGATCGCGCGGGTCGTCGGAGCCGAGCGAACGGTCGGGGCGTTCGTGAATTTCGGCGCGGACTACATCGAACCGGGCGTTATTCACTACGGCGGCCGCGGCGCGGTCGTGTTGGGAGAGATCGACGGACGCGCCACGCCGCGCGTATCGGCGATTCACGACGCATGGCTCGCCTTCGACGATCGCGCCGTCGTCACGCCGAACGTCTGGGGCTATCTCTGGGGCAAGGAAGCGTACGGTGCGATGCTGTTCGCCACCGCGCTGACCAACGAGTCGATCGCCGACGCGCTGGCGATGCCGGCCTACCGCGATCTCTACATTGCGCTGGCTCGAGAAGTCCTTGCCGTCGCCGACGCACGCGGCGTGGTGCCCGAAGCGTTCGACGGATTCGATCCGGCCTCGTTCACACCCTCGGCGCCGGGCGACGCAGCGACGCGGTCGCTCGACGCACTGGTCGCGCACAATCGCAAGTCCGCGAAGACGCATAGCGGCGTCTGGCGCGACCTCGCCGTTCGAAAGCGGCGCACCGAAGTGGACGCGCTGTTCGGCCCGATCGTCGTGCTGGGACAGGAGGTCGGCGTCGCGACTCCGCTCATTGGGCGACTCGTCGAGCTGATTCACGACGTCGAGAACGGCGCGCGGGCGCAGTCGCTCGATACGCTGGACGCGCTCACCGCCACCAACGTCGTCGCCGGCGGATGATCTTCGACTTCGCCGGTAAGACGGTGATCGTGACCGGAGCGGCGCACGGGTTCGGCCGCGCGATCAGCCTCGCGTTCGCGCAACGCGGCGCCAATGTCTGGGCCTGCGACGTGCTGAACAACGAGCTGCGCGAAACCGAGCGTCTCTGTCAGGGCCTCGCGGGGACGTGCGTGGCGCGCGTCGTCGACGTCCGGCGAAACGGCGAGGTTAGCGAATTTGTTGGCGAGGCGGCCGCGGCGGCGAATCGGATCGACGTCCTCGTCAACAACGCGGGCGGTGTGCTCGGCCAAGTCGGCCGTCCGCTCGAGCAAGTCACGCCGGCCGAGTGGCAGGCCATCTTCGACGTCAACGTGAGCGGCGCCTTCTACTGCTCGCAAGCGGTCGCGCCGCACATGAAAGCGGCGCGCGCCGGCCGCATCGTCAACATTTCGAGCGGCGCGGGGCTCGGCGTGACCCTCACGGGGATCCAGGCGTACGCGTCGGCGAAGGCGGCCCAAATCGGATTGACGCGGCAGCTCGCGCACGAGTTGGGCGCGTGGGATATCACCGTGAACAACATCGCGCCCGGATTCGTTCGATCGAATCCGACGACGGAGCGACAGTGGGAGTCGTACGGTGAGGCGGGCCAGCGCGCGCTCGTCGAGCGCCTCGCGCTCAGACGCCTCGGGTCGCCGGACGACATCGCGCAGGCGGTGCTCTTCTTCGCATCCGACTACGCGGGCTGGATCACCGGTCAGGTGCTGTCGGTGGATGGAGGGTCGCGGTGACGGGTTCGCACCATGCGGCCGATTCGTCGGACCGGCTCCCCCCCGTGCTCGCCGCGCTCGACGCGAACCACGATCGGATCCTGGCCGAGTTGGTGGAGTTCGCGTCCATCCCGAGCGTGAGCACCGATCCGGCGCACGCACACGACGTCGCCCAGGCGACGGCGTGGGTCGCCGGCAAGCTCGCGGCGGCGGGACCGATCGCGGTTCGCACGATCGCGACGTCGGGGAATCCCGTCGTCTACGGCGAGTGGCTGGGTGCGCCCGGATCGATCACGGCGCTCGTCTACGGTCACTACGACGTGCAACCGCCCGATCCGTTAGAGAAATGGCAAAGCCCGCCGTTCGCACCGACGATTCGCGGCGGACGACTCTATGCCCGCGGCGTGTCCGACGACAAGGGCCCCATGCTCATCCCGATCAAGGTCGCCGAGGCATTCTTCGCGGCGACCGGCGCGCTGCCGATCAACATGAAGTTCATGTTCGAGGGTGAGGAGGAGATCGGGAGCCCGAGTCTCGACGCGTTCATTCGCGACCACAAGGATCTCCTCGCCGCCGACTTCGTGATTTCGGCCGACGGCGCGATGTGGCGCATCGACGAGCCGTCGCTCACCGTGTCGAGCCGCGGGCTCGCCGGTCTCGAGCTCACCATCACCGCCGCGTCGAAGGATCTCCATTCGGGCCGACACGGCGGCAGCGTCGCCAACCCGCTGCACGCGATGGCGCAGTTGATCGCGTCGCTCCACGACGCCAACGGTCGCGTCGCCGTCGATGGGTTCTACGACGACGTGCGCGAGTTGGCGCCCGCCGAACGTGCCGCGATCGCCGACCTGCCCTTCGATGAACGCACGTATCTCGCTCAGGTCGGCGCGCCCGCCGCGTTCGGGGAGCCGGGGTATTCCACGCTCGAGCGACAGTGGACACGACCGACGCTCGAAGTGAACGGCATGTGGGGCGGCTACGAAGGTCCCGGCTCGAAGACGGTGATCCCGAGCGAAGCGCACGCCAAGATCACGTGCCGTCTCGTACCCGATCAGGATCCCGGCGACATCGTGTCGGTCGTCTCTCGCCATCTCGAAACGCGTCTTCCTCCAGGGACGCGGCTGTCGATCTCAGCCGCCGACCACGGCGCCGGCCCCTCTCACATCGCCTCCGACCATTTTGCCCTCGAGGCTGCCGACCGCGCGCTCCGCGCCGTATATGGAAGGAGCCCGCTCAGGGTTGGCATGGGCGGAACCGTGCCCATCGGTGAGTTGTTCGAGCGCCACATGGGATTGAGCACGGTGTTCTTCTCGTTTTCGACGGCCGACGAAGACTTTCACGCGCCCAACGAGTTCTTTCGCGTGCACCGGTTGCACGAAGGGCTCGAAGCGTGGGCGCGCTACTGGACGATTCTTGGCGAGGTGCGGGCATGAGTACGGAAGCAACGTCTCCAGTCACGTCGGCGAGCGCCGAGCTCGCGCACGCGGAAGCCGCCGTTCAGGCGCACAGCGCGTCGCTCAAGAAGGAGCTCGGCGTGGGCGATCTCGTGCTCACGCAAATTCTATTTATCGTCGGGCTGACGTGGATCGGCGTCGCCGGCAAGCTCGGACCGTCGCACGTCATCCTGTGGCTGCTGGCGATCGTCCTGTTCTATTTGCCGTCGGCCGGCGTCGTGATGTACCTCAACAAGCTGATGCCGCTCGAGGGCGGGCTCTATCAGTGGGCGAAGCTCGGCTTCAACGAGATGATCGGCTTCATGCTCGCGTGGAATCTCTGGCTCTACGTGATCATGAGTCTGTCGGAGATCGGCCTGCAGTGTACGACGTATCTCTCCTACGCCATCGGGCCGAGTGCCGACTGGATACGCTCGAGCTCATGGTTCGTCGGGCTCTCCGCGGCGGTGATCCTTGCGTTCATGGTCGCTGCGTCGATCATCGGGTTGTCGGTGGGCAAGTGGGTGCACAACATCGGCGGCGTGTTCATGCTGATCGTGTTCGCGGCGCTGCTCATCCTTCCGTTCATCGGACTCGCTACGGGTCACCTGCACGAGTATCACCCGCTCCGCACCGAGATGCCGGCCGTCTCGCTCTTCAACCTGAACATCCTCGGCAAGCTCGGATTCGGCGCACTCGGCGGATTCGAGTACGTCGCCATTCTCGCCGGCGAAACCAGGTCGCCGGCGCGCTCGGTGGGTCGATCGGTGCTCATCGCCGCGCCGATCGTCGCGCTGATGTTCGTGCTCGGCACCAGCACCGTCGTGGCGTACATCCCGCGAGACCAGGTCGATCTGATCGGCCCCATGGCGCAGGTGCTGCGCGTCGGCTTCGGTCCGTTCGGCATCGCCACCCAACTGGTGACGATCGCGATCCTCATGACGCTCGGCATGCGCATCGCGCAGGTGAGCGTGAGCTTCACGGCCGTCGCGCGACTGCCGATGGTCGCCGGGTGGGATCGCCTGCTGCCGCCGTGGTTCAGCCAGTTGCATTCCAAGTATCGCACGCCGGTGAATTCGATTCTGCTCGTGGGCGTGGTCGCGTTCGGAATCGGCTTGGTGAGCCTGATCGGCGTCGGGCAGGCCGAGGCGTTCCAACTGATCTGGAACGCCGGCGGAATGTTCTACGCACTCACCTACATCGTGATGTTCGCCGTGCCGATTTTCGGACTGCGCGGCGTGACACCGCGCCCACCGCTCTGGCTCAGAGTGGCGTCGTGGTCGGGGCTGCTGATGACGGTGCTGTACGTCGCGCTGTCGATCTTTCCGATCATCGAGGTGTCGAGCGTGGCGACGTTCGCCTTCAAGATCTCGCTCGTCATCGTCGTGGCGAACGCGATCGGCATCGCGCTGTACATCTCGGCGCGGCCGCGAACGGCCGCCGTCGCCCTGACCGAGGGCTGACGGCGGCCGGGCGGCTTAGGTAATGGTGAGCGCTAGCGGACTAAAGTGAATGTCTATGCCGCCGATCTTGACCGAAATCGCGTCGGCTCCTGCAGTCAGGGGAGCGGTGTAGGTCGCCGTACACACGCCGAGCGCGCACGAGAAAACGCTGAGCGCACCGCGCGTCGGCGTCGCGACGAAGTCCGCCGGCGTGGCGGTCTTCACGATGTTGCCGAAGATGTCGCGGACCTTGACCGTCACCGTCGTGGTGCCCGTGGTGTTCACGACGCTCGTCGACGCGACTTCGACCGTCGACTTGGTGGGGTCGGGGTCGGATGCAATCACCTGGATCGATCGTCGGACGACGATTCGACCCGTGGAATCCGCCAGCGTCGCGAGCGCGGTCGTCGCGGGACGGACGCCGGTCAGCGTGTACGACGCGGCGCTGTCGGGCGGCGTCCACACCGCGTTGGCCTGGCCGTTGAAGTCCGTGACGGCAGTCGCCGGCGCCGGGCCGAACGACGTGACGAAGACGATCGGCGCGCCAACCGCCGGCAAGGCGGTCGAGTCGAAAACTAAGATCGGAATACCGGTCTGCGTGTGCCCGGCCTTCACGGTGTCCGCCTTCAGCACCGTAATCGCCGCCGCATTGAGGACGACGGGAACCTGGGGCGCGAGTGGATTGCTGTCCGGCAGCGCGATGCCGGTGATGGCCGGCGTGAGCACGCCCGACGTGCTCACGTTGACGATCATGTTCGGCCCGGCCCACGGCGGCGTGAACGGCACGCCGACGATGGAACCGACCGACACCGTGGCGTCGGCGATGACGGCGCCGCGAGCATCGCGGGCGACCGCCTTCATCGGAATCGAATCGGTGGCGGACATGAGCGTCCGAAGCGCTTCGACGTTGGCGAGGCGCGCCACCTGACGTACGGTCTCGGTGATCGGGCTGCTCGCCAGGATCGTCGTGCCGTCGGGCGCCAGCGCCTGCACGCTCACCGTCGCCGTTCCGTTGCCGGCGGAGATCAGGCGCGGCGTGGCCATCACACCGGTCGCGGGATTGCTGATTCCGACGACCGCTCCGACGTGCACAACCGCCGAATCCGCCGCCGACAGGGGCACGAACCGAATCGACGTGCCGGAGAGTCCGTTGCCGCGACGGTCGGCGAGCGTCGCGTTCGGCGTCAGCGAGTCGCTGAAGCTCCACGACCGCAACACGCCGGTTGAAAGAGTGAGCGTGAGCGTCTGCGACACGCGCGCGACGACCGTGTCGGCGCACTTCGCGCCGGCCAGGCAAAAGTCCGACGTCGCGATGAGCGTGTCGGGCCCGTTCGATCGGGCAACGTAGCGGAGCGTGTCTCCCTGCGTGGCGACCGCTGTGTGCGATCCCAGGTGAATCCAGCGCACGCCCTCGCCGCCGCGCGGCACCAACGCGCCGTTCACGCGCACCAGACCCGCGGCCACGGCGACGCCGGTGTCGTTGATCGCGCTGAGCGTGGAATCATGCGTCGTGAGAACTCGGACGCCGCCCACGACGACCGTTTCCGTGCGCGAGGCCGGACCGCTCACGAAACGCGGATCGGGGAGCGCGATCGTGACGCCGGCGCGACCCGTTCGCTGGCCGATGAGTCTTCTCGTACGACCGTTCGACGTATCGGAGGCGCCGGGGGACGCGAACCCGACGGTACTGCTGTCGGCCGACGTCCAGGTGAACGCGAGCGATTCGATCTGGTTCCCCGACGCGTCGAGCGCCTGGGCTTGCGCGACGTTCGAGTCGCCGACGACCAACGTGTCGTGCGGCACGGCGATGCGGAGCTGCGCGACGAACGTCTGCGGACCGTTCGGCAGGTTCTCGTTGCAGCTCACGACGACGAACAGCGCGGCGCAGGCGAGCGGGATGAAGCGGCGCATCAGCGGCTTCCTCCCAGGTGACTCACGCGAATCGACAGACCGACGCCGACGATTCCACGCGTCCGGTCACCCTCGAGCGGCGCGCCGTTGAAATACCATTCCGATCCGCTGGCCCGCAGCGCGATCGCGCGATAGACCGGAACTTCGAGCGTGAGTCCGACGCCGCCGCCCGCCGATCCGGACTCTGAGAAGCTGAAGCGCGGCGTGTGTCCGGTGGCGTTGTTCGGGCCAATGAAGTCGAAGCCGCTCGAATCCACCGACCGCTGCGCTTCGCCGCCGAACGCGCCCATCGATGGGACGGCGAGCAGGCGTCCCCAGGCCAGCGGGACACCGAGCGAGACGAACCCTCCCTGCACCGTGCTCAGGTTGCGAGCGATCCGCAGCCACCCCGCGTCGATGGCCCAGTGCGAGTGCCGGATGGCCGCGTCGACCGACACGCTGCCGAGCGTGTTGCGATTGAGTGGCAGAGCGTTGGCTTGCAACCATTCGCCGCCGATCACGACGTCGCGGTTGAATGCTGCGCTCGTCGGCGCGGAGGCGAGTTGCCCGAGCGCGGGGGAAGGAGAGGCGAGAAATGCGATCAGGGCGGCCGCGCTGAACGGCGCGGCGCCGAAGGAGCGAGTCATGTGGGTAGGCGGATGGCGGTGTACGTCGGACTTACGGTCGCCATCGGCGGCGTCACAACCGCAAGGTTCAATTGTAGTCCATGTATACAACGCCGCGCAAGAACGCGCGAGGGGGTCATCCTGACAAAACTGAAACAATGGGCCACGACGCGGGCACCTGACGTCGACAGACGTCCACAGACGTCCACAGACGTCCACAGACGTCCACAGACGTCGACAGACGTCGACAGACGTCGACAGACGCCGAGACCCGATCCCGTTGGCTGAACCAACACACTCGTCTCCGCGTCACTCGGCGACGCGAACGGCGTGAAGGCGCGCGAGATTACTGCGCGATGCCGATGCGCCGCGCGAGCGCGGCGTACCGCCGATCGTCGCGGAATTTCTTGAGCAACGGGTTCACGACGAGATTGTGGACCGACGGGATGTCCCAGACCTCGTCCCTGAGATTGGCGTACGCGCCGTTTACGTCCCCCATCACCGCCCAACTGAGCGCGCGGTCGATGCGAGCACGGGCGTCGGCCGTGTCGGCGCGCACGCGCGCCAGCATCATGTCGCGGTCCGTTTTTCGTCCGCGCTTCCCGTAGACGTACGCGAGCGCCGACCTCACCCCCGGAAAGAACTCGCCGTCGGCGCGCGCCTGTTCCAGATGCGTCTGCGCGGGGACGAACTTGCCGTCACTCGCCTCGATGATGCCGAGATAGTACGGCGTCACGACGTACTCGGGACTGACTTTGAGCGCCTCACGCAGTGTGTCCCGCGCCATGCCGGGCTGCCCGCTGAGATACAAAAGCATGCCTTCGAGCGCCCGTTGCGGCGGACCGAGTGGCTCGGCCGCCAGTGCCCGTCGGTTCTTGTCGCGAGCATCGTCGATGCGTCCGACCAGAGTCAGATACAGCGAGTAGGCGTCGTTGGTCCACGCCGCCGCGGAATCGAGCGCGAGGGCCCGCCGAAACGAACGACCGGCCGAGTCGTACGCCGCGGGCGAGCCACGCGACGCGAGCACCATTCCCATCGCCGCGTATCCATCGGCGAGCCGCGGCCCGAGCCTGATGGCTCGGCTGGCCGCGTCGCGCCCGAGCAAGATCAAGTCCGGCGACGGATGGGTGAGATTCGACCGCGCGACGTACGTATCGCCCAACCACGCCCAGGCGGGCGCGAACTTCGGATCGATCGACGTCGCGGCGCGGAATCGCACGAACGCCGAATCGAGTTGCGAACGCCCGTAGATCTGCCTCGCTTTTCTTCCCTCCAGGTACAAGCGATACGCCTCCGGATCCACCTTGTGCCGCAGGATCAGCCCGGCCTCGTACGCCTGGGCCGAGCCGAACCCAAGTCCGATCACGCCCGCTGCGGCGATCATCCACGTTCTTCGCCGGCGAAGGAGGCCGGTTTCCCGTCGCGGTCGATTGGGAATCGAGCTTCCACCCGTCAGCGCAACGAGCACCTCCTCCGCGCTGGCAAATCGTTCGTTGGGTTTCTTGCGCAACAACCCGGCGACGACCTCGTCGCACACCGGCGGCACCTGCGGCCGAATCCGCGACGGCGGTTCGGGATCATCGTGCAAGATGCTGTAAACCGTCGAGAGCTCATGACCTCCTCCAAACGGCGGCTTGCCGGTCAGCATTTCATAGAAGACGGCGCCGAAGGACCAGAGATCGGAACGCCTGTCGACCGGTTCGCCGTCGACCTGCTCGGGGCTCATGTAGGCGACGGTTCGCGACGGATTGTCGCGCGACGTGATGGCCGGATCGTGAGTCGTGGCGAGACCGAAGTCGAGGAGCTTCACGCCGCCGTCCGCCGTGAGCATCACGTTGGCGGGCTTGAGGCCGCGATGCACCACGCCCGCGGCATGCGCCGCCGCGAGTCCGTGCAGCACCTCGTGGGCGATGCGGAGCGCGACGCTGACGGGGAGCGATCCCCACTCGGCGAGCCGCGCGTCGAGCGTCTGGCCCGTGTAGTACGCCATCGACAGAAACGGCTGACCATCGTCAGTCTCGCCCGACTCGTAGACCGTGCAGAGGTTCGGATGATCGAGCGACGACGCCGCCTTCGCTTCCTTGAGAAAACGCGCTTTCGCGACAGGATCGGCGGCGGACTGCGGCAGGAGAAACTTGAGCGCGACGACGCGCGCGGATCGGTCGTCCGCGGCGCGATACACGACGCATGCGCCGCCGGAGCCGAGAACCTCGCGGACACGGAAGTGCGCTACGGCGCGCCCGGAGAAGCCGCATGGGTCGGCCGTGCCGGTGCGACCACCGTTCTCGCCGGAGGCAGCCGGAGTGGACGCCGGCTCGACGTCCCAGGAACCGAGGAGCGAATCGGCGCGCGCGTCCGCCTCGAACAACTCGATCAATTCAGCCGACAGCTCGGGATCTGTTTCGCGGAGCGCGGCCAGGTGCTCGGCGCGCTCGTCGGCGGGCAGGTCGATCAAGAACGCGAATGCTTCCTTGAGCTCGATCCAGCGATAGTCGCTCATCGCCGGGCGACGGCCCGCGGCGTCAACTCACCAACTCCTGCGCGAGCTCGGCGGCGAGCCAGGCGCGAGCGAACCGGAGCTCGCGGGTGACGGTCGCCACCGAAATGCCGACGGCCTCCGCCGTCTCTTCCGTCGAGAGCCCTCCGAAGAAGCGCTGCTCGAGGATCGCGCTCTGGCGAGCGTCCACCACCTCGAGGCGTTGGAGCACGTCGTCCAGCTCGGCGATCATGTCGATCTGCGCATCTGAGATCTCGAATGCGTTTGCCAGATCCAGCGATCCGACCGCGCCGCCGCCGCGTCGGGCGGCCCGGCGCGCGCGGACGTGGTCGGTCAGCAGCCGCCGCATCACGCGCGACGCGATGGCGAGGAAATGGGCGCGGTCACGGAAACGCGCGCCGCGCAGGTCCACGAGCTCGACATACGCGTCGCGGACGAGCGTCGCCGTGTTGAGCGACGCGCTCGCGTGGTCGTAGCGAAGCCGCTCGCGGGCGATGCGCCGCAAGGACTCGTGAAGCAGGTGGGTGAGATCGTCAAGCGCCTGGCGGTCGCCGTCAGTCCAGCGGCGGAGCAGGCGCGTGACGTCGGAGGGAGTCGTCCGCATCGTGCGCGAGGGTAGGACCCGCGGCTACAGGTACCGGCCGCGGCCGGACTATTATGGCGGTCGATTCATGAGATCGCTAGTCAGGATCGTCCGTTCCCCAACTAACCCGCCGTCTTTGCGAGCCGTCTCGCCTCGCCGCTGCGCCGAAGAGGCGGGCCCGCCGTGCTGCTCGCGCCCCGCGGCCCCAACCCTTGAACTGGAAATCTGATGTTGAAGTTGACTAGACTCGCCCGCCGGCCAGCCACAGCGTCGGTCCCCAACGCAACAGCGCCTCCTGAGGCCAATGGCCTCAGGAGGCGCTGCAACCATGATGCTGGCGTGCGGCTCCGCTACCCGCCCACGGCGTTCACCATGTCGAAGATCGGCAGGTACATCGCGACGACCATGCCGCCGACCACGACGCCGAGGAACACGATCATCACCGGCTCCATCAACGCGAGCAGGCCGGACACCGCGGCGTCCACTTCTTCATCGTAGAAGTCGGCGATCTTCGTCAACATCTCGTCCAGACCGCCCGTCTGCTCGCCGACGGCGATCATCGAGATCACCATCGCCGGAAAGACCGCGGATTTCTTGAGCGGCGCGGCGATCGTGTCACCGCCGGCGATCGACGCGCGCGACTCCATGATCGCGTCCTGGATGACGCGGTTGCCCGACGTCTTGGCCGTGATCTCGAGGCCGTCGAGAATCGACACGCCCGACGAGATCAGCGTGCCGAGCGTGCGCGTGAAGCGCGACACGGCCGACTTGCGGAGCACGTCGCCCAACACGGGCAGCTTGAGCATCAACCGGTCGATGTTCAGCTTGCCGCCTGGCGTCCGGTAGTAGCGTTTAATCGAGACCACGATCCCGATGATACCGGCAAGGACCATGTACCAATAGGTCTTCAATCCGTGTGACATGCCGATGACGATTCGCGTCGGCAGCGGCAGGGCGATGTTGGCGCTGGCGAACATGCTCTGGAACGTCGGGATGACGAAGATGAGCAGCACGGTGATGGCGATCGCCGCCACCGTCATGATCACGCCCGGGTAGATCATGGCGCCCTTCACCTTGCGGATGAGGGCGTCGTTCTTTTCCATGAACACCGCGAGGCGCATCAGGATCGTGTCGAGAATACCGCCCGCCTCGCCGGCCGCGACCATGTTCACATAGAGTTCGCTGAACGCTTTCGGATGCTTGCGCATCGCGTCGGCGAGCGTGTTGCCCGACTCGACGTCGAACACGACCTGCCGCGTGACGTCCTTGAGCGCGGGGTTCTCGCTCTGCTGCGCCAGAATGTCCAGCGCCTGCACGAGCGGGAGACCCGCGTTGATCATCGTCGAGAACTGGCGCGTGAAGATGACGACGTCGCGCATCTTGATCGAGCCGCCGCGTTTCTTTCGATTCGCGGTCCCTTCGTCGATCTTGACGACGTTCAGCTTCAACTGGCGAAGCTGTTTGATGACGTCGTCGCGCGACGGCGCATCGATCGTCGCCGATTTCAGCTCGCCGTTGACGGCGCGCGCGGTGTACGTGAATTGAGGCATCTGATTCCTCGAATGGCTACTCGAATTCCCTGTCTCAAGACGACCGGGGCGGCCCGAAGAGTACGGGTCGCCCGGTGAGCCACATCACCAAACCCCCGCGCGCGTTACCGCCGTCCCGCCGCGGCCGTGGCCGTCGCCTGCGGCTTGCCCGGCGTCTCACCGTCCGGCGAGATGCCGATCATCCGCTGGAGCTCCGATTGGTCGTGGCTCGCGCGCAGCACCTCGTCCAACGACACCGTCTTGCTCATATAGAGGTTGTACAGGCCGTCGTTCATCGTCTGCATGCCGTACTTCTTGCCCGACTGCATCATCGAGTAGATCTGGTGGATCTTGTCGTCGCGGATGAGCGCGCGGATCGCCGGCGTGACGACGAGAATCTCCGCCGCCATCGCGCGCCCCTTGCCGCCCACCTTCGGCAGCAGCGTTTGCGTGACGATGCCCTCGAGCGAGAACGCGAGCTGGGCGCGCACCTGCGCCTGCTGGTGGCTCGGAAAGACGTCGATGATGCGGTTGATCGCCTCGGCCGCGCTGTTCGTGTGCAGCGTCGCGAACGCCAGGTGGCCCGTCTCGGCGATCGTCAGGCCGGCCTGAATCGTTTCAAGATCTCTCATTTCGCCGATCAGCACGACATCGGGGTCCTGCCGGAGCGCGTACTTGAGCGCCCCCCCGAAGCTCTTGGTGTCCGAGCCGACTTCGCGCTGGTTGACGATGCAGCCCTGGTGCTTGTGGATGAATTCGATCGGGTCTTCGATGGTGATGATGTGACCCTTGAATTCCTTGTTGATCTTGTCGATCATCGCGGCGAGCGTCGTCGACTTGCCCGAGCCCGTGGGCCCGGTGACGAGGATCAAGCCGCGCGGCCGGTCCGACAGATCGGCGATGACCTTCGGAAGACCGAGATCCTGGAAGGTCCGGATGTTGAACGGGATCTGACGGATGACCATCGACACGCAACCGCGCTGCTTGAAGCAGTTGCCGCGGAAGCGCGCCAGGTTCTGAATGCCGAACGAAAAATCCAGCTCGTCCTCCATCTCGAACCGCTTTTTCTGGTTCTCGGTGAGGACGGAATAGGCGATCTGCAGCGTGTCCTTCGGCTGCATGACCGTCTCGATGGCCGAGTTGGTGATGTCGCCGTCGACACGCAGCTTCGGCCGCTCGCCGGCCGTGATGTGCAGGTCGGACGCGTTCCGATCGATCATCTCCTCCAGCAGCACACGGAGGTTCACACCCGAAGGCGTGCTGGACGAAGACGCTGGGGTCGGCGCGGAGGGGCTCATCGGGAGGTCAGGGTGTAACTATTTGATTCGCTGCGTGAGCGGAGCCCGTCCCGAGGCGGAACCGTGCGGTTCCAGGGTTGCGGTTTCCATCCTACTAAGACGACGAACGGACGTGCGGGGTCATGCCGCCCTCTCGTACCCGGCGCCGCCTCGACGCCGGGTACGCGGCGCCGAGATCGGCGCCAGGAGCCTTCGCATACAAGTTTCGGCTTCGGGCGCGAGAAGTGTAGGCGAATCTTTGCCGGCACCATCACGAGACCGCCAGCGAGACATGAGAACTTTGTCATTGCGGCGGCCGACGAAACGGCGCCGCTAGCCCGCCGAGGTCTCGCGAATCATCTGCTCGGTCGTGGTGAGGCCCTTCATCACCTTGAGCCACGCGTCCATGCGCAACGTGAGCATTCCCTCCTCGACCGCCGCGTCACGAATCTCCGCCGCGCCCACGTTCTGCATGACGAGCTTCCGCAAGTGCTGCGTCATGACCATGACCTCGTAGACGCCCTGCCGCCCTTTGAGTCCCGTCCCGGCGCACGTGTCGCAACCGGCGCCCTTGAAGAAGCCCAGCTCCCCGAACGTCGTGTCGAGGCTCAGGTTGGCGAGGAACGGCACGGCCTCTTTGGTCGCCTTCGCCTTCGCGTTCGTCAGCGCCGCTTCGGTGAACCGGAGCTCTCGCATCGTCGACGTCGGCTTGACCTTGAGCGCCGCCCACTCCTCGGCGCTCGGCTGATACAGCGTGCGGCAGTTGTTGCAGATGCGGCGCACCAGTCGCTGGGCGAGCACGAGGTTGACCGCGGACGCCACGTTGAACGGCTCGAGCCCCATGTCGAGAAGACGCGTGACCGTTTCCGGCGCCGAGTTCGTGTGCAGCGTCGAAAGCACCATGTGGCCGGTGAGTGCCGCCTTGATCGCGATGCCGCCTGTTTCGAGATCTCGAATCTCGCCGACCATGATGATGTTCGGGTCCTGTCGCAGGAACGCCTTGAGCGCCGCGGCGAACGTCATGCCGATGTCGGTGCGCACCAACACCTGGTTGATGCCGAACAGGTTGTACTCGACCGGGTCCTCGGCCGTCATGATGTTGACGTCCATCTGATTGACCTTGGACAGCGCCGAGTAGAGCGTCGTCGTCTTGCCCGATCCCGTCGGGCCGGTGACGAGCACCATCCCGTACGGATTCGACACCGCCTCCATGAGATCGCGCTCGGCGAGCGTCTCCAGGCCGAACGTCGAGAGGTCGAACGTCAGGTTGCCCTTGTCGAGAATTCGGAGCACGACCTTTTCGCCGAACAGGGTCGGGAGCGTCGACACGCGGAAGTCGATCACGCGGTTGCCCATCTTCAGCTTGATGCGCCCGTCCTGCGGCACGCGACGCTCGGCGATGTTCAGCATCGCCATGATCTTGAAGCGCGAGATGAGCGCCGCCTTGAGCTTCATCGGCGGCTTCATGACTTCCTGGAGCGCGCCGTCGACGCGATACCGGACGCGGATCTCGTGCTCGAAGCACTCGAAGTGGATGTCCGACGCCCCGCGCTTCACGGCGTCGGTGAGGATCGCGTTGATCAGCTTCACGACCGGCGCGTCTTCCATCTGCGCCTGGAGCGCCGCCTGCGAGACCTCGTCTTCGGTGTCCTCGACGACCTCCACGTCGCCGGCGCTTTCCAGCTCGGTGATCGTGTCCATCAGCGACGCCATCTGCTGCTCGTCCGTCGAGCCGAACACCTTCTCGATCATCGTCACCAGCGTGTACTCGCCGGCCACCACGGGGACGATGTCGCACCGCGTGATGAATTTCAAATCCTCGAGCACGCCGAGGTTCGACGGATCGGCGATGGCGACGGTCAGCGTGCGACCCTCGCGCTTGAGCGGCAGGATGAGGTTCTTCTGCGCGAGCTCGGTCGACACCATCTTCGCGATCTTCGGGTCGACCTCGAACCGCGAGAGATCCACGGCCGGCATCCGGTGCTGCTTCGCCAGGACCTTGGTGAGATCGAGCTCGGGCACCATGCCCATCTTCACCAGCGTGTAGCCGAGCCGGTGCCCGTTCTGCTTCTGTTCGGCCAGGGCCTTCGACAGCTGCTCGCGTGTGATCACACCCTCGCGAACGAGCAAGTCACCGAGGCGGTCTGCTGTAAGGTGCGGTGCGGCCATTGTGATCCGGAGGTAGAATGCGCCTCCAAAGTTTCGGCACGTGGGGCCGAAATCATGAAGGCGCGCTGTGGGAAGCGCGCCTCGCCGACCTGTTTCGAAAAGACGATTTGCACGCGGGCCACGGCACGGGCCAACGCTCAGTCGCCGCTCACGCCTTCCCAAAGACCCTGGAGATACATCGCGCCGAGCGCACGGTCGTACAGACCGTATCCGGGACGACCCGTCTCTCCCCAAATCATCCGGCCGTGATCGGGCCGCATCGGTCCCGTGTAGCCGACGTCTCTCAGTGCACGCATGACGTCCAGCATGTCGATGCTGCCGAACGCCGAGGGATGCGGGCTCTCGTGAAAACGGTGCTCGCCCGTGCGCTTGACGTTGCGACAGTGCATGAAATGGATGCGACCGGCGCGGCCAAGATCGTGAATGATCGCCGGCAGGTCGTTGGTCGGATCGGCGCCGAGGGAGCCAGTGCAGACGGTCACTCCGTTCGCGGGGTCGGGCACCAGTTTCGTGATTCGCTCGAGGGCGGCGCCGGTCGTGACGATGCGCGGCAGACCGAAAATGCTCCACGGCGGATCGTCGGGGTGAATGGCCAAACGCACGCCGACCGACGCAGCCACGGGCACCACGCGCTCGAGGAAAAACGCGAGATTCTCCCAGAGTTGCTCCGTGCTCACGCGGCGATACGCGTCGACGAGCTCTTGGAGTTCTGCGGCGTCATAGGCGGCGGCCCATCCCGGGAGATGGCGTGTCCCATAAGAAAGGTCGACGCGCGCCAGCTCGTCGTCGTCGAAGGCCAGCGCGGTCGAGCCGTCGGGAAGGCGCAGGGCCAGGTTGCTGCGCATCCAGTCGAAGACCGGCATGAAGTTGTAGCAGACGACCGGCACGCCGATCGCGGCGACCTGTCGCAGACTCTCACACCACGCGTCGGTGAGTCGCTCGCGCGTCGGTCGACCGAGCTTGATGTCCTCGTGGACCGGAATGCTCTCGACCACCGCGAGCGAGAGCCCGGCGGCGCCGACTTGCTCGGCCAGTCGTTCGAGCGAGACATGGGGCCAGGGGTCGCCGACGGGGGTGTCGTACAGAGCGCTCACCACGCCGGTCACGCCGGGGATCTGGCGGATGTAAGCCAGGGGTGTCGGGTCGGTAGGGCCGAACCAGCGGAAGGTCATCTTCACGCGAGGCCTCTGGCGCGAGTGGGCACGAGTGCACAGGTTAAGGACTGCGAATGTTCGTTGCCCGAACAAAATCGCCAACGTGACGCGGGCAGTGCGCGAATGTGACGAATCGTAGCGCTGGTCACGTTGATAGGAGAGTGTTCTTCCGTGTTTTTTCGCTGGGCAGTCGGTGGTGGCGGGTGCAGGACGTCCGGTCGTCAGTGCCCATCGCGAGCTTCGGCTCGCGTCTCTTGGCCTCTTTTGTTCGTATAAAGAACAAAAGCCCGTTCGACCCCTTCCGAAGGAGAACGCCGCATGCTCTCGACGCGAGTGCTCGCCCGTCTCGCACTCCTCCCCGCCCTCGTCGCGGCCGCCGCCACGGCAGCGGCACAAGGCTCGGGCGGCCGCATCACCGGTCTGATCACCGACCGCACGGCGGGCGCGCCGATCTCGAACGTCTCGGTCACCATCGTCGGCACCGAGCTCGGCGCCCGCACCGGCGCCGATGGCAAGTACACGATCAACGACGTTCCCCCCGGCGCCAAGCGAGTCCGCGCGGCGCGCATCGGCTACGCACCCATCGAGCAGCCGATCACCGTTGCCGCCGGCCAGACGGCGACGCTCAACCTCGCGCTCTCCGCGGCGTCAGTCACGCTCGACCAGATGGTCGTCGTCGGCTATGGCGCGCAGCGGCGGTCCGACCTCACCGGGTCGGTCGCCTCGGTGACGCCGAACGTCTCGCAGACGCCGACGCTCTCGCTCGAGCAAGCGCTCCAAGGGGCGGCGCCTGGCGTGATGGTGACGCAGGCGTCGTCGGCGCCCGGCGGCGCCCTGTCGGTTCGCATCCGCGGCGGCTCGTCGGTCACCGGCAACAACGAGCCGCTCTACGTCATCGACGGGTTCCCGATCGAGAACAATCCCGACGCGCAGAATCCGAGCGACGGCGGCCGAGACGCGACGACGACGGTGCCCTCCGATCCGCTGGCGGCGCTCAATCCCGCCGACATCGAATCGATCGAGATCCTGAAGGACGCATCGGCGACGTCGATCTACGGCGCGCGCGGCGCGAACGGGGTCATCATCATCACCACGAAACACGGCCAGACGGCGCGCCCACTGTTCACGCTCGACACGTACAGCGGCAACCAGACCGTGGCCCATCGTTATAACCTGCTCGATGCGTCGGACTTTGCGAAGTTCGTGAATGACTGGTCGGTGAACAACGGCACGGGCGTCGTCTTCGCCGACCCGGACACGCTTCCCAACACTGACTGGCAGTCGTTGATCTTCCGGTCCGCTCCGGTAACCAACCTGCAACTCGGTCTCTCCGGCGGCGGCGCGGGCGAGAACGCGACGCACTACGCGCTCTCGGGCGGCGTCTTCCAACAGCAGGGCGTCGTCATCAACTCGGCGTTCAAGCGCGTCTCGCTGCGCGGTAATCTCGACCAGAACATCGGCAGCCGCGCTCGGGTCGCCAGCACGGTCATGGTCGCCCGCGTGAACACGAACTCCGTGCCGACCGACGGTTCGCTCAACGCCGGCGCCGGCGCCGTTGGCGCGGCGATCGACTACTACCCGATCCTCCCCGTGCGCCAGCCCAACGGCGCGTACACGCTGATGGGTCAGAACAACCCGGCGTCGGTGCTGACGCCGACGAACATCCCGAACCCGGTGTCGATGGCGGCCGACGTGACCGACAAGCTCAACGACACGCGCGTGCTCGCGAACGCCTTCGGAGAATTCGATATCGCCAGCGGGCTCAAGTTCCGCACGAGCCTCGGCGGCGATCTCTCGAACCGTTCACGCGACACGTACTACCCGCGCACGACGCTCATGGGGTCTACGCCGACGAACGGCTACGCGAAGACCGGAAGCACGCAGAATACGAACTTCCTCAATGAAAACACGCTGTCGTACGACCGCTCGTTCGGTACGACGCACCAGATCGACGCCGTGGCGGGCTACACGCGGCAGCAGAACGATCTCGTCGTTGGCACGGTCCAAAACAGCAACTTCGTGAGCGACATCGACGTCTTCGAGAACATGGGTGCCGGCACGCAGACCGGCGGTCCGATCGTGACCTCGGGACACTCGCGGTGGACGCTCGCGTCGTACCTCGGACGTCTCAACTACACGTTGGCGAATCGCTACCTCTTCACGGTCACGGGCCGTGAAGACGGCTCGTCGCGCTTCGGCGCCGACCACCAGTGGGGCTTCTTCCCGTCGGCGGCGTTCGGGTGGCGCGTGTCCGACGAGCCGTTCATGCAGAAGTTCTCGTCGATCGAGTTGCTCAAGTTTCGCGCGTCGACCGGCCTGGCCGGCAATCCATCGATTCAGCCGTACCAGTCGATGGCCCATCTGCTCCCGCAGCAGTACACGTTCGGCGGCAGCGTGGTGCCCGGCTACTACCCGTCGTCGATCGGGAATCCGAATCTCGGCTGGGAAACGACGCGGCAAAACGACTACGGCGTCGACCTTGGACTGTACGGCGGCCGAGTGAGCTTCACGGGCGACATCTATCAAAAGAAGACGACGGATCTCCTGCTCGCCGTGAACCTGCCGTTCGAGAGCGGTTTCGGGACGGCGCTGCAGAACCTCGGCGCGGTGAGCAACGACGGTTTCGAGCTGGGTCTCACGCTCACCGTGCTCGACGCGCGTCAGCGATCCTTCGGTTGGACGACGACCTTCAACTACTCGCACAACAAGAACCGAGTCCTCGACCTGGGCGGCGTCTCGCAGATCTTCGCCAACAGCGTCAACAGCGACCTCAAGCTGCTCGGATCGCTCATTCAGGTCGGCCAGCCGCTCGGCGTCTTCTATGGATACAAGACGAGCGGCATCATCCGCGACTCGGCGGCGGCGGCGGCGTACACCGCGAAAGTGAAGCCGCTCAGCGGCACGACCTGGCATCCCGGCGACATCATGATCGTCGACGTTGCCGGCGTGCCGGTCAACGGGCAAGCAACCGGTCCGGACGGCCAGATCACTCCGGATGATCGCACGATCATCGGCGACCCGAATCCGAAATTCAACGCGGGCTGGCAAAACCAGTTCACGCTCGGCCGCTTCCGACTCAGCACGCTGATGGACGCGACGTATGGCAACAAGATTCTGAATCTCAACGACGTGCGGCTGGATCAAGGGAGTCCCGGCACGAACATCATCTCCGACCGCTACTTCGATGCGTGGACGGCGAGCAACACCGGCGCCGATTTCCCGCGCATCAACTTCACGCCGGGCACGATCGGATCGGACATCACGAGCGATCTGCTCGAGGACGGATCGTACCTGCGGCTTCGCAGCGTCACGCTCGACGCGCAGGTGCCGGAGCGCTTGCTGGCGCGCTACGGCTTGTCGAACACGCGGGTGTACATCACCGGCACGAATCTCGTCACGTGGACGCACTACAGCGGATTCAATCCCGACGTGAGCAGCCTCGGCATCGGCAACGTGAACCGAGGCGTGGACGTCGGGCAGTATCCGCTCGCGAAGGGCGTCACGATCGGCATCAACATCACTTACTGAGCGAGGAGACGAGACCAATGCGCAATCGCATGAAGACCGTCGGCACGCTCGGGTTTCTGATCATCGCCCTGGCCTGCAACGACAAGCAGTTCCTGACCGAACAGCCGTTCGACTTCATCGGCCCGACGAATTTTTACCGGAACTCGGGCGACGCGCTCGCCGCGATCAACGGCGTCTACGCCGATTTCATCAACAGCACGGGCGACAACTACTACGGCCGCAATCTCGTCATGCTCGTCGAGTTCCCGACGGAGATGTACACGACGCGCCTCTCGGCGACCAATGAACGCAGCCAGCCGGACAACTACTCGATTCCCGTCAACCACTCGTACGTGCAGTCGGTGTGGCAGTCGGCGTACGACGCGATCAATCGGGCGAACTCGGTCCTCGACAACGTGCCGAAGATCGACATGGACACGGCGCTTCGCTCGCGCATCATCGGCGAGGCGAAGTTCCTGCGCGCCACGCACTACTTCAACCTCGTCCGTCTGTTCGGCGGCGTGCCGATCAAGGTTCACGCGACGGCGGGCCTCGACAGCCTGTCGATTCCCCGCAACACGCCGCAGGAGGTCTACGCGCTGATCGAGCAGGACCTCAAGGACGCGATCGCGGCGCTCCCGTCCGCGAAGACGTACACGTCCGCGGATGTCGGACGCGCGTCGAAGGGTGCGGCCAAGACGCTGCTCGCCAAGATGTACCTGCAGCGCGCCGGGACGGGCGTCGGAACATCGGCCGACTGGCAGAGCGCGCTCACGTATGCCGAGCAGGTTCAGTCGGACGGGGACTACTCGCTGGTGAGCGACCCCATGACGTTGTACGACTTCTTCGGTGGCACGGTGAACGAGCGCAACAGCGAGGTGATCTTCGACGTCGAATGCATTCGCGCGCCGGGACTCGGCGGCCGCATCTCGTCGCACATGGCGGCCAACGCGACGGCGCCGTTCCTCGGCGCGTCGACGAACGGATCGTTCGAGGCGGAGAGCATCTGGTTCCACACCTTCCTCCCCAACGACAAGCGCCGCGCGGCCACGTTCGTGTTCTCGTGGAACAAGGGCGGCACGATCGTCACGTGGGACGAGACCAAGACGGCGACGCAGCCCTACGCCAGCGAGACGCCGTTCCCGCGCAAGTTTCTCGACATTCTCATGACGGGCACCGGCGCCGAGGAGCCGAACTACATCATTCTTCGTTACGCCGAGGTGCTGCTGATGATCGCCGAGGCGTCGAACGAAGTGAGCGGTGGCCCGACCGCCGAGTCATACACGGCGATCAACGCGATCCGCACGCGCGCCGGCATTCAGGCAATGACGCCGGGTCTGAGCCACGATCTCTTCCGCGACTCGGTATTCAACGAACGTCGGTGGGAGCTGTCACTCGAGGGTCCGAACGGCTACTTCGACAGCCAGCGGAACTGGGCGTGGTCGAAGGCGCGCATCGAGGCGAGCATGGCGCACGCGAAGTCGAGCACGAGCAAGTTCCCGAAGGCGAACAACGGGCCGATTCCGGACAAGTACAAGCTGATGCCGATTCCGCAGCGGGCGATCGATCTCAATCCGGCGTTGGCGGGGCACCAGAATCCTGGCTGGTAGGAGCGGGCGAACTTGCAGGTGTCGAAGACATGGCAAGGCAAGAGGGAAAGGAGAGGCAAGGCAAGGCAAGGCAAGGCAAGGCAAGGCAAGGCAAGGCAAGAGGCGCTGGCGCGAGTTGTGATCGCCGGCGCCTCTCGCTTGAGAGGCATGGCCGTCTGGGCGCCGCTCTGCGCTCGGGGCGAGGTTGTCGCACATTATATAGCGAGTCTTCGCAGCATAAGATGCTCGACGCCGTCTGAGCTCCGGCGCCCAACCTCGTGGCTTTGGTAGGTTTCCTTGCGAGCGACGGTGATCGGGGTTCACGTTATCTAGCGTTCGACTTGCAGCCTTTTACGCAATATTGCTATATAAGCTCGCTGAATATCCTTACTGCATAATCTCGCTGTAGAATTGGCGTTAGGTGGCCACGAGCATTCTCTTAGATACAGTGACACCACGAGTTCGGTCACGCCGGCGTAGTTGTTCCATAGTGGGGATCGCGGCGCTAGTTGGATGTGCCAGTCTCCGGCCAAGGGTGCGCGCTGCGGACTGAGAGGTGGCCTAACGAATTGAGACAGGTTAGGCGGCTGGGATAAGTGGAAGGGCGCGGGGTGAAGGGATTCGCAGTTCGGGCAGGTGGTTCAGACACTGGCCGGGGTTCGACGCGAGAGCGCGGCGTGCGGACGCCGGTGATTGAAGAACTGGAAGTACCGGGTGAGGCCGGCGCGGACGTCGGAGACGGTCTCATAGGCGTGCAGGTAGACCTCTTCGTACTTGACGGAGCGCCACAGCCGCTCGACGAAGACGTTGTCGCGCCAGCAGCCAGTGCCGTCCATGCTGATCTGAATCTGACGACGGCGGAGGACGTTGAGGAACTCGGCGCTCGTGAATTGCGACCCTTGATCGGTGTTGAAGATCTCGGGGCACCCGAAGCGGTCGAGGGCGTCCTCGAGGGCCGCGACGCAGAAATCGCTCGTGAGGGTCGGGGAGACGCGCCAGGTGAGGACTCGCCGGCTCGCCCAGTCCATCACCACGACGAGGTAGACGAAACCGCGGGCCATCGGGAGGTACGGGTGAGTAGGCCGGGGCATTGCAGCCCCAGCCCCTCGCAGAACCGGACGTGAGCCTCTCGACTCATCCGGCTCCCATCATCGAGCCGCAGGGACGAATCCCTTTTCCCAATGCACAAACGCCATCGGCTCGCGTTCCGCAACTCGGCCAAGGGCACGGGCCGCACGGGTCACCCCGCGGGCAAGGCGCTTGTACTTTCGCTGCATCCAGCGCACCAGATAGTCGTTCACGTGTCGCCACAATGGCTTCATCGCCGACGGGTAGAACCGACCGTAGTAGTTCGACCAGCCACGCAGCACTGGCCCAAACATGTTTGAGAGATCGCTCAGCCCTTTGTCGTTCATGAGCTGGAGATGCCATCCTCGCACCGTCTGTCGCATCGCCGTCAAGGCGTCACGACTGACGCCCGGAGAAAAGTTCACATAGACCCGGCCATACTTATCGACCGCTTTGCGCGGACGAAATGTGTAGCCGAGAAACGTGAACTGGACCGTCGGATACGCGCCCTGCCGATTGATGTCCTGACAGTACACGATCCGCGTCTTCCCCGGGTGCAGCTCGAGTCCGCACTCCCTGAGCCGTGTTTCGAGTTTCCTCAACACCAGCTGCGCCTGCGCTTCGCTTTTACAATGAATAACGGCGTCATCCGCATAGCGGCAGAACCTGACGCTCGGCAGCTTTCGTCGCATCCACGCGTCCAACGCGTAGTGCAGGAAGAGATTGGCGAGCAACGGACTAACGACGCCCCCTTGTGGGGTGCCCCGCTCACGCGCCACTCGTGCTCCGTCCGCAGTTTCCATGGGCGCCTTCAACCAGCGGTCTACATACAGCAGCACCCATGGCGTGGTGCAGTGTTTTCGGAGTGCTCGCAACAGCAACTCGTGATCAATGTTGTCGAACAAGCCTTTGATGTCGAACTCGACAACCCAGTCATAGTCCCAGCTTCGCCGCCGCACCAACGCGACTGCATCCAACGCAGAACGCCCTGGCCGATAGCCAAATGAGTCGCGGTCGAATACGGGCTCGAGCACGGGCTCGAGGACCAGCTTGACCACCGTTTGTGCCACTCGATCGGCAACAGTGGGCACGCCCAAGATCCGGACGCCCCCACTCTTCTTTGGGATCGGGACGGCTTTGACCGGCGGCGGGAAATAGCTTCCCGACGCCATCCGATTCCAGAGCTTGTACAAATTGTCGCCGAGATGTTCTTCAAACGCTGCGATCGACTGCTGATCTACCCCAGCGCTTCCCCCATTTGCTTTGACGCGCTGGAAGGCATGCCACACCAGCGCTTTGGGAACCGCACACGACTTCGTCATGCGATCACACTCCTCCTGCTCGCGCAGTTGGTCTGACCGTCTGACCCGATAACGCGACCCCTTCGCTCCATCGCCATTGCAGCGACTTCACCGCTACTACGAGTCGCTCCGCCCCTTGATCGCACATTGGTACTATCGGCCTCGCGTTTGGCGCTTGTGCCTTTCCCGTGGCGTCGTCATCGACCCCGCGCGATCGAAGGTTCCCGCAGTTCACCGTAGGAGCCCGAACCAACCTGGCGCTGCCTCTATGCCGGACGCCGCATGGCCAGTCAGCAGGCTCCCGCCATGCTTGTCCCGGGTTAACATCAACGCCCGGTTTCGACGTCGTCTTGAGCACTTTCGACAATTGAACGGCAGTTCACGTGTGTTCGCCTTGTTGATTCACACCTGATGCCTTCCGGCACCTTTTCCGAAACGTTCACGACCGGGGTTTTTGACCCGAGCCGCTTCCGGTGGTTTGCAACCCGCTCCTGCAAGCCGATTGCGAGAGGCCATGAGTTATGTCATCTCTCATCTCCTACGCCGCTTGCTGCGGCACACTGATGTCCGCCGCCCAGACGTGATTCGGCCGCGTGATCGTGAGCCGTCGGAGCAGATAGGGAAAGACGGGGTGGGCCCGATGGCGTCGCGTCGTCTTCGGCCGCTGGTAGATCGCCGTGATCCCCATCCGCCGCATGAGGGTTCTCGTATGCTCGCGCCCGATCGCCACCCCCTCGGCCTGCAACAGATCACGCAGCATCCGACTCCCCGTGAAGGGCAGCTCGAGATGCAGCGCGTCGATCCGCCGCATGAGCGCGAGCTCGGCGTCGCTCACCGGCCGGGCGGCGTAGTAGACCGACGCTCGCGAGAGCCCCACGAGGCGCGCTTGGCGCGTGACCGAGAGCCGGTGGGTCCGGTCGATCATCGCTTTCCGGTCGGACCGGGGCCGCGTCCGAGCGCGTTGGCCAAAAAATCCAGTTCCAGCGCTTGTTGGCCGATCTTCGCGTGCAGCGCCTTCACGTCGATCGCCGGCTCGCGCCGCTCGCCGTCGGCGCCGAAGGCGTCGGCCGCATGCGCCACCAGCTGGCGGCGCCATTCCGTGATCTGGTTCGGGTGGACGTCGAAGCGCTGGGCGAGCTCGGCGAGCGTCGCGTTGCCTTCGAGCGCGGCCAAGGCCACTTTCGCCTTGAACGCCGGTGAGTGATTTCGGCGGGGTCGTCGCATCGGGAAACAGCCTCCTGGTCGGCGAGAGTATCGCCTCGTGGAGCGCCGGTTTCCACCTATCCCACCTGTCCTAATTCTTCAGGCCACCTCTGGGTAACAAAAGTGTCCGGGAGGATGGGTAACACTTTGGTTAGCCACGAATGATGTAATCGCGTTCGTCGAAGGTGGCCAGCAACACGTTGTTGAAATGGATCGCCCCGATTTCGTCGTCGGTCTCTTCGAGGCCGATGTGTTGGTCGACCATCGCATTGGCGAGATACAGCAGCCGGGTGCGGAAGCGAAACGTTCCTCCGGTCGTGATCTTCTTCACGAGAAGGTGCCCGGGGTAGACGAGCGCAGGCAATCGCTCTGGAAACGGCCGCGCGGAGACGTGGTACTGCGAGGCCGGCGTCGGCTGCTGCAACCGCTCATGCGGCCGCTCGTCGTTGTACTCGAGGCGGAACGCATCGAAGTTCCGCTGCTGCGCCGCGCAGCTCGCGCGCACCGGCTTGATCGCCTCCCGCTTCAGCGTCCGATCCATCCGCTCGTGGGCGCCGTTGTCTTGCGGGCAACCCGGGCGACTCCGCTGATGGAGAATGCCGAGGCGCATCCACCAGACGTTGAGGTAGGATAGGCCATGAATCGCCTGCGTCGCGAAGGGCACGCCATTGTCGGTGCGGATCGCGAGCGGCAGCCCATACTCGCGAAACGCTCGCTCGAAGATCGGCTTGGCCGTGACCGTCTGCGGCGAGAGGACCCCGCGGCAGACCAGCAGGTACCGCGTGTGCTGATCGGCAAGCGTGAGCGGGTAGCAGTACTTCCCATCGCTCGTGCGGAACTGGCCTTTGAAATCCGCGGTCCACAAGTCATTCGGGGGCACGGTCACGGGACGCACGACGCCCGGGTGGATCGGCGCGCGGCGCGCGCGTCGCCGGTGCACGAGGCCCCGCCGCGCCAGGAGATCGGCGACGGTGCTCGCGGCCGGCCAACTCGCGATCCGCGGATGATGGCGGGTGAGCACCGCGAGCAGCTTGCGGGCGCCCCAGTGCGGATGCGCGATCCGCTCGGCGATGAGCAACTCCGCCATCGCCGACTGAATCTTGTGCGGACAGTGGTGCGCGACATGGCTCCGATCGGCCAAGCCGCTACGGCCCTCCGCCTCATAGCGCGCGAGTCACTTGTAGCCGATCCGCCGACTCACGCCGTACCGCGCACAGAGCTCACTCATCGTGAGACGATCGCGCTGGGCATCGCGCACGAACTGCAACCGTTCGTCCATAGGTCCACTCTCCCGCCATGGCATCGACGCCCTCGCTGTTTCGAGAATCGTCGTGCAGGTTAGAGTGTTACCCATCCTCCCGGACTATTCTGTTATCCATCAACCCGGGCTGTACCGCCCGCGGTCTAACGCGCGGTGCAGCAGACGGGCGATTTATTGATGGCTCGCTTTCGCTCGCTCTATTGACTCGCCAGCAGCTGAACTGGAGCGTTAGCTAGCAACAGCTTCATACTCATGGATGGCATCCAGCTGCGCCGACGCGGCGTCGAACTCCTCTCGTCCGTTCTTGGTCCGTACTGCTTCGACTATCAGGCCGGCGACGTCGATCGCGGCAGCGGCGGACTCTATGCCCATGGCGGCTCGGACGAGCGAACCGTTCGCAGGAATTCAGCGTGCGCGATGCGCTCGGAGAGGTCGGAGTTTGCAGCGCTTGTCACGAAGCGCCGAGCGTACCCGTCCGCCGCGCGGGTTTGCCGCGCTCTCCCCTGGCCATCACCCTGCTCGGCTGGGCCTGGGCGCACCTCCAGGACGCGACCGGCGCGGAACACTGCGCCGTGAGCGTGGGACCCGTCGATCGAATGTTCGCGACTCCGCCCGATAGCCCCGGCCAGTGTGAGCCGGGACTATCGGACGACCGACCGCGAGATCCACGTCTCTGTTACTGGCCCGAGCTCTCACCCAGGGCGACGAGAAGCTCGTCCAGCTGATCGAACGTCTCGACCATTGCATCGGCCGCTCCGGTGCCGGCAGCGTCGAGCGCTTCCTTCGAAGGATAGCTCTCGCGCAGAACTACCAGCGTCTTGCCGCCCTTTTCCTCGAAGGTCACCGTGGTGACAGAGCCGCCCTCGCCACCTTCGTCATTGGTCCACGCGAGGCGCGAATACGGCTTCACTTCGACGTACGTGCCGAAAAACGCGGCAGGCTCGGGGCTGTGGTCGAATACCAATCGGTACTTGCCTCCGACACGAGCATCCACGTCGCAGGACAGCAGGGTCATTCCCGTCGACTGGGGCACCCACCAACGCTTGAGCAGCTCGGCCTTGGTAAATGCCTCGAACACGATGCGCGCCGGGCCGTTGATGGTCCGCGTGACAACCACCTCGCGGTCCGACTTCCGTTCCACCGTGGTGCGGTTCTTCACGGGGCCGGGCTTACTTTCGATTCTTGCGTTCATCGCTCTTCTCCTTTTGTGTTAGTTCCTCGACAACCTTGTCCAACTCGTCGAAGCGTTCGTCCCAGCGCTGGCGGTACCTCTCGAGCCACACCGTCTCGTCCTCCAATCGGCGCCGGCCCAGCTGGCACGTCCGCACGCGCCCGATCTTCTTCGTGGTGACGAGCCCGGCCTGCTCCAGAACGCCGACGTGCTTCTTCATGCCCGTGAGCGTCATGTGGAACGTCTCGGCCAGGTCCGTGATCGAAGCGTCGGCTCGTCCGAGCTGCTCCAGAACGCCACGCCGCGTGGCGTCTGAGAGCGCGGCGAACGAAGTATCAAGTCGGGTCGACATATACTGAACCATATGGTTCAGTATTTAACGCAAGCGTTCGCGCATGGCAAGGGGTGGCCGCGAAAAACGATGCGTCTTACGACCTCAGCAGAGCGCGCGCATCCGTCACCGCTCAGACCACCATCGCTGCCTCTACTGCGACGACATCCCTGCCGAACGGCCGCATCGTGACGGCCCTCTTTGCCGGCGCCCTGTTTCTCAGTGCGTTCCTGCTTTTCGTGCTCGAGCCGATGGTGGCGCGGACTGGCGACGGCTGCGCCGGCGCTTCTATTTCATTCGGTCGTAGGTTGACTCGGGCGTTAGATGGCTACGACCCATGATTATGAGTCTATAAAAGCATCATGGCTCTTGTTCGCAACGCTGCGCTCCTCTTGTTGCTCGGCGGTTGCTCACGCCGCGGAGATTTGGGACCAGTCCATCTTACTCAACCAGCGTCGGCGGGATCACCCGATTAGTGCGTCGACGCTCGCTGCCAGTCGTTGGCCGCGACGAGCGCCTCCGGTGGGATTTGATTCGCCCGCAGGTGAGCTCGGGCGCTCGGCCGCTACACGCCGGATACCACGCTTCTGGAGGCCCACGTGATCGCACCCAGGTCGCTCCAATCAGCCATCGTCGCGGGAACCTTCATCCACGGACTCGCGGCGACGCTTCCGGCGCAAGCCGGTCACTTCAATGCCGAGCTACTTCCGGCAGTCCGCCGCGCCGCTTCGATGGTTCCTGGCGCCGCGCCTACATCCGTGCATTACATGGTACTCAACCCGGGGAAGGCGCCGCTGAGTGCCTTCGTCGACGGAGGTGATCGCAACGCCGTCCCCGTCGGGTTTACGGTCTTTCAGATCCGCTTTCCACAAGGCTGGCTCACCGTCGACGCGGCACTCGATCGAAGCTTCGTGCCGGATAGCAAGTCCTTCGACGACGAGACATATCGAAGCATCCACGAGGCCCTTCGCGGAGCAAGGCTCTCGGTCGTCACGCATGAGCACCACGACCACGTCGCCGGCGTCCTGATTTCCCCCGCGCTCGACCAGGTGCGGTCGCATACACTTCTGACTCGGACGCAAGTACAGTCACTGATGATCCGGCCGAACGATCCGCGCATCAAGATCGACTCGATCATCGCTGCACGGTACCTCGTTGTCGACTACGACCCGATCCTGCCGATCGCTCCAGGTGTCGTGCTGATCAAAGCTCCGGGCACACCGCCGGGTCGCAGATGGTGTACGTTCGACTGGCATCGGGAGCCGAGATCATCATGGCCGGGGACGTCGCGTGGAACATGCGCGGCATCGACTCTCTCGCCCAAAAACCTGACGCCGCCACGAGCAGTTTCGGTGGTGAGGACAGAGAGTGCGATGCTGCAGATCCGGGGATGAGCGTCTTGGTCTCGCACGATCTCGAGCGCCTCGAGGCGCTTGTCGCTCGAGGAAGGCTCCAGGTCGGCTTTGACCTCACCAACCCCTGATCAACTGACCCTGGAGAATGGAGCCCGTTGGTGAGCATCAGACGAGTCGTGCCGGACATCAAGTCCCAGAATCTCGCCGAAAGCCGTGCGTTCTACGTTGATTTCCTGGGTTTCGAACTGGCGATGGACATGGGGTTTGTCATGACGTTCGTATCGCCGAGCAATCCGACAGCCCAGATCAGCGTCGTGCGGGATGACGGTGGTTCATCGCTGCTGCCGGATGTGAGCGTCGAGGTCGCAGACGTCGATCACGTGCACAAGCGTGCCCTTGAACGCGGCCTCGACATCGTCTATCCGCTCACTGACGAGCCATGGGGCGTCCGTCGCTTCTTCGTCGTCGATCCGAATGGAACCATTCTTAACGTTTTGAGTCATCTGCCGGCTCGAGCGAAATGATGACCCGGTGGCAGCTTACTCTGCGCGCATACCTTCGTCGCGACTCTCGACAGGGCGCCGCAACGCCTCTCGATCGAACGGGCTAAACGAACGCTGAAGCCGACACGGAGCTATTGATCGTGCGTGATGGGTTCGGTTGCCGACCCGCGCCGCACGTAACATCATCTACCGGCTGGCTTCCGCGTCCTACAACAGATCGAGGGTCCCATGAAACGGTTCGCTCGCGTTGCGGCCACCCTGGCGATCATCGCCCCACTCGCCCTCACGCACGCCCAGGTCGTCGCGCAACAGTCCGCGGCGGTTGCGATCCCGGATAGCCCGGCCGGCAAGATGCTCTCGGCCTGGCTCGAGGCCTTCAACAGCGCCGACTCGACGAAGATCGCGGCGTACATTCGCAAGAACGAGCCGCACAAGAACGTCGACAACCAGGTGACGTTCGGTCTCACTATGCGCGGCTTCGATCTCGTCAGCATCGAGAGGAACCAGCCGAGGCACCTCGAGTACGTGTTGAAAGACCACAACCGAGGCGTACTCGGGTTCGGCATTCTCGACATCCACGACGATGGCACGGCGGCGAGTGTCCTGAGCGGGATGCCGCCCGGCGCCCGCGCCGCCGACTTCAGGATCGACGCGGCGACTCGGGCGAGCGTCATCGACGGCGCGATCGCGAAGCTCGACGAGTCGTACGTCTTCCCCGACGTCGCGACGAAGATGGCCGAAGCCGTCAGGGCCCGCCTGAAACGTGGCGAATACGACGACGTGACGAACGGCCTCGCCTTCGCCGCGAAGCTCACCGACGACTTCCAGGCCGTCAGCCACGACAAGCACCTTCGCGTCAACTTCTCGGCGCTCCCGATTCCCCCCGCTCCGGCCCCAGGGTCAACGCCGTCACCGGACGCCGTCGCGCGCTATCAGCGCGACATGGCGTCGATCAACTGCGGTTTCGTCAAGGCGGAGCAGCTGGCGAACAACGTCGGGTATCTCAAGTTCAACATGTTCGCCGATCCGGAGGTCTGCGGAGCGACCGCGAGCGCGGCGATGAACTTCCTGGCCAACACCGACGCGCTCGTCATCGACCTCCGCGACAACGGCGGCGGCGATCCGGCGATGGTCACGTACATCTCGTCGTATCTCTTCTCGAAGCGGACGCACCTCAACGACCTGTGGACGCGCCGCACCAACGAGACGAAAGAGTACTGGACGAACGCCGATGTCAGCGGGAAGCGACTTGCCGACGACAAGCCCGTGTACGTGTTGACGTCGAGCCACACGTTCTCGGGCGGCGAGGAGTTCACGAACAATCTGAAGGTGCTCAAGCGGGCGACGATCGTCGGGGAAACGACGGGCGGTGGGGCGCATCCCGTCGCCGGCCAGCGGATCAACGATCATTTCATCATTGGCGTTCCATTCGCCCGGGCGATCAACCCGATCACGAAGACGAATTGGGAAGGCACCGGTGTCGAGCCCGACGTGAAGGTTCCGGCCGCGGATGCGCTCACTATCGCGCTCAAACTCATCGCGGAGAAGCGGAATCTGAAATCGTAGCGCGAAGGTGCTCGTCCAGACGATGCGTGGCACGTGATCACCATGCCCTCGGGTCGGACATCTATGCGGAGGTGTGAAGGCGTGGGCAAGCTCGTTTTCGGCATGATGCAATCCCTCGACGGCTACGTCGATGGCGTCGCGGATCGGCTGGAGTTCCCTCCGCCTGGCGTTGCGCTTGGCCGTCATTTCACAGACCACGTCCGCGGCCTGGCCGGCTCCTTGTATGGTCGCCGGATATATGAAATCATGCGCTATTGGGACGAGGATCGGCGGGAGTGGGATGCCGCCGACCACGACTTCGCGGCGGCGTGGCGGGCGCAGCCGAAATGGGTCGTCTCACGTACGCTGAAGTCGGTCGGCCCGAACGCCACACTCGTCGGGGAGAACGTCGACGCGTTTGTGCGCAAGCTGAAGAAGGATGTCGAGGGTGAGATCGACGTCGCGGGGCCCGCCCTGGCGGCGAGCCTCACCGACCTCGGTCTTATCGACGAGTATCGTCTCTACTTCCGCCCCTTCGTGCTTGGTGGCGGCAAGCCGTACTTTGCCGGCGCCCGGCCACCCCTTCGCATCATTGCCAGCGATCGTGTTGGCGAGGACGCGGTTCGGCTGACGTGTGTCCCAGCCTGAACGTGCTATTCCGCCGGTCTGGTGAGTCTTCTATGTAAGACGTTCCGGCAATTAGAGAACTTGATCAGCGCCGTTGCTGTGTCAGGATCGCCGGAGCGAGGGGCACCAGTAGCTGACGAGTCCCGCACCTCAGTTCAGAGGGACACTTGGCGATGCCGTCACCGTTGGCAGACGTCGTTAGCGAAGTAGCATAGCCCGGAGCCGCGGGCAGCCTGATCGGCCCAGCCGATGGCTTCCTGCCGTGACCTGGATTGCACGCTCAGACCGGGCGCTTCCGTTGAAGGCCGTCACTCACGGCCTCATCCGTTCCGATACCGCAATTGCCGCCCCCGCCGCGGCATTGCTGAGTCGGCGGCACCATTCATGATATGGATGGGTGCGCGGAGGAAACTGTGAAACGTCCAATTGCCGTCGCCTGCGCGGCGCTCGCGCTCATCGCCGGAGCCTGCAGCCATAAGACTCCCGCCGTCGCGGCCGTCGATACCGCCCCGGCCACGACGCAAGACATCATCGTCAACGTCGAGGCGTCGGGCGTCATCGAGCCCGCCGACGCCGTGCAGGTCAAGTCCAAAGCGTCGGGGCAGATCGTGAAGATGCCGGTGGTCGTCGGCTCGCGCGTCAAGGAAGGCGACCTGCTCGTCCAGGTGGATCCGCGCCAGATGCAGAGTGAGTACGACGCGGACGTCGCGGCGCTCAAGGCGGCGCAGGACAATCTCACGGCGCAGAAGACCCAGATGTCGCGTGAAGACAGCTTGTTCGCGCAGCGCGTGATCACCGCGCAAGAACACGAGAGCGCCGGCGTCACGTACAGCAACGCGCAGTCCGCGGTCGCCGCCGCGAAGAACAACCAGCAGATCGCCGAGATCAACCTCGCCGACGCCACGGTGCGCGCGCCGCTGACCGGCACGGTGATCGACAAGGCGGTCTCGCTCGGCCAGGTCATCGCATCGGCGACGAACGTCGTCGGCGGTGGAACGACGCTGGTCACGATCGCCGATTTGGGCAAGGTGCTCGACAGCGCACTCGTGAACGAGAGCGACATCGGTCAGATCAAGGAAGGACAACAGGTGACGGTGTCGGTTTCCGCCTACCCGAACCGACCCTTTCACGGCACCGTCACCCGGATCTCGCCCGAGGCAATCATTCAGCAGAGCGTCACGATGTTTCCGGTGCTCGTCTCGCTCGACAACAACGAAGGGCTCCTGCTGCCTGGAATGAACAGCGACGCGACGATCGGCGTCACCCAACTGCTCGGCGTCGTCGCCGTTCCAAACGACGCCATCGCGTCGGCACAGGAAGAGTTGGCGCTGGCGCCGGTACTCGACGTTTCCAAGTCGACGACGGACTCGGTGTACTCCGTCGCGCTCGGTGGCGGAGTCAGATCGTCGTCGGACTCCGCCGGCGTGCGCGGCCGAGGGGGTCGAGGTGGTCGCGGCGGAAGCGGATCGACGCAGGCCGGCGGCGAGGTGGCCCTCGGTGGCGCGACGTCGCTCGGCACCTCGGGCGGGGCCGGAGGGGGAGGGGGAAGAGCGCAAGCCACGCATCGCGGCGTCGTGTTCGTGCAAGACACGGCGACCAAGAAGTTCGAGCCGAGAATGGTGGTGCTTGGCGGCGGCAACTATGACATGACGAGCGTCGTGTCCGGACTCCATCCGGGCGAACGCGTCGCGTTGCTGAGCGACGTCCGCGTCCAGGCGAGTCGCGACTCCACGTTGCAACGAGTTTCGGGACGATCAGGAATCGGTGCGATGACGGGCGGCGGCGCTCGTGGGGGCGGAGGCGGCGGTCGAGGTGGCGGCCGCGGAGGGTGATGAGCCATGCTGATCGGTGAAACGATTCGGGTCGCGCTCGGCTCGCTGCGCGTGAACGTCGTTCGGTCGGTACTCACGATGCTCGGCATCATGATCGGCGTCGGCGCGGTCATCGCCATGCTCGCGCTCGGGCGCGGGGCGCAGAACGCGGTCTCGGCGCGCATCGCCGCGCTTGGGACGACGTTACTGACGGTGTTGCCCGCGCAAGTGTCGGTGGGTGGCGTGGTGTCGCAGACGGATCGTGCGCCGCTCTACGCCGAAGACGCGGACTCGCTGGCGAGCCAGGGGCAATACATCACCGCGGTCGAACCGGAGATGAGCAAACAGTTACAGGTTCAATATCAAGGGTACAATACCAGCTCGCACGTCATCGGCACGACGCCGAACTATCCCGACGTGAAGCGCTACACGATGGCTACGGGCGTCATGTTCACGAAGGCCGACGACGACGGGCGGCGTCGGGCCGCGGTACTCGGGGCGACGGTCGTGGCGAATCTCCACGTGACCGCCGGCGCGCTGGTCGATTCGACGATTCGCATCGACGGCATTCCGTTCACCGTGATCGGCGTGATGGCGCCCAAGGGCGGCGCCTCGGGCTTCGGCGACCCCGACGACGAGATTCTGATTCCGCTCCAGACGGCGCGTTTTCGTGTGATGGACACGCGGCAGATCCAAACGATCGGCGTCCTCGCGCCGACCGAGGATCTGATTCCGAAGACGATGGCGAACATCGAACGCGTGATGCGCCGTGTCCATCACATACTTCCCGGCCGGCCGGACGATTTTCAGATCCGCAACCAGGCGGACTTTCTCAACGCGTTCGCCGAGACGACGCAGTCGTTCACTCTGTTGCTCGCCGGCATCGCGGCCGTCAGTCTTCTCGTTGGCGGCATCGGCATCATGAACATCATGCTGGTGTCGGTCACCGAGCGAACGCGCGAAATCGGCATTCGCAAGGCGCTTGGCGCGACGCGCCGAAATGTGCTGCTTCAGTTTCTCGTCGAGGCGGTGGTGCTGTCGCTGCTGGGCGGCGCCGTTGGCGCACTGCTCGGACTTGGGGGGGCCGAGGTGATGCGGCTGTCGGCGCACTGGAACGCCACCGTGAGTCCCTCGTCGATCCTGATGGCGTTCGCGTTCTCGGCGTTCGTCGGGGTCGTGTTCGGCGTCTGGCCGGCCAACCGCGCGGCCCAACTCGATCCGATCGAGGCGCTGCGTTACGAGTGACGCCCGCGAGAGTGCACGACTGACTCTCGCGTTTGTGCGGGTCGATTCCTGCCATGTCGATGGCTGACCTCCCGGTCTGCCTCGTCGCGAGACGAGGCCTCGAACGTCATCGCGACGCTGTTGGTCCGGGCATCGGCGTCCAGCCCGCGAGAACGGCGGCAGCCGTGAAACGCGCGGCGTCGGTGTCGCTCAAGACGCGTCGCGCATCGCTGTGAATGGCACCCGGGCCTTTCGTTCCGTATTCGGCGAAGCGCGCCGACGACGGCTCGTACCACACGCGCGTGCCGGTCGAGTCGACCGACGACATCCGATCCCAGCCGCGCTCGCCGATATGGTCGTCCATCCGGCAATCGATGAACGCGACGCTGGCGACGGCGCGCGGGTTGGCGAACGGGTGCCACGGCCTGCCGAGCGTCACCGAGTTGGGCGCCATCTCGGGATGCTCCTTCTTCAACCGGCTATGAAGAAATAGAAAGCCGAACGACTGGCCGGCGTCGGTGCTCGCCGCGGTGACATAGCCGTTGTTCGTCTTGCTGCCGCGGTCCCGCGACACGATGTCACAATCGTCGAACACGGCTTGGCCGGCGCCGAAGATGAAATCGACGTGGCCCCACACCTCGCAGCGCGCGAAGTAGCTGCGGCCCGAGTTGGGAAAGAGCGTGTCTTGAAAGCCGGTGATCTTCACGTTGACGAACGTCGCGCGATCGGAGCCCAGGTCGAGCATCAGCGCCACGGCTTGCATGTTCTTGAGCTTCGTCTTGTCGCTGTCCGGCTTGGCGACGTTGGCCGGATAGTCGAACGCGTTCTCGATCGTGAGGTTGTCGGCGCGGAAATCCGGCGCGACGATTCGCAGGGTGAAGCTGCCGCGCGTGCCGTACGTGCCGCCGCCCGGGTTCGGCGTGTCGGCGGCCGCGTCGTATGTGAGAATCGTGCTGTCGCGATTCTCTCCAACGATCGAGACATACGGCCGATCGACGGTCAGCTTTTCGTGGTAGCGGCCGTTCTTCATGAGAATCGCCGCGCGCCCCACGCCGTTCGGCGGCAGCGCCGTGAGCGCGGCGCCGAGTGAGCGGAACGTCGGCGTGCCGGTGGCGCTGTCGCCGTCGGTGCCGTGGAACTTCGCGTCGACGATCGCCGCGTAGTGCGCCGCGCCCGTCGTCGACGACGCCACCGGCATCGGGACGAACTTGCCCGTGCACGGATTGGGCGGCGCGTCGGACGTGGTGCCGGTCGCCGCCACGTCCTCGCCCGATACGGAAAGATTCGACGGCCCGGGGCCGCGCGTGAGCTTCACGTGCTGCGCGACGAGCACGATCGCGCGAGGATCGTCGAACACGACGTTGTTGAACGCGATGTCCAGCCGCCGCGCGGCGTCGTACCCGTCGAGCGTGATCTTGCCGCCGTCGAGCACGCGGACGTCGGCCAGCCGAATGTCGCGGTATTCGGGAATCAGCGTGCCGGTCGTCTCCGGCGACGCCGTATAGTGCGTGTCCATCAGGATCGGTTCCTTCGTGCGCCGGATGCACACGTCGCGATACTCGACGTCGTGCACCAACCCGCCCCGGCTCGCGTTCGACTTGATGCGCAGCCCGTTGTCGGCGCCGTCGACCGAGAGATCGAAGACGCGAATCGCGCTCGCGCCGCCGTCGGTTTCGCTGCCGATCGACATGCCGTGGCCGCGATAGAAATGGTTGTGCGACACGGTCATGTGCGTGCTGGCGATCTTCCCAGCCTTGACGGCGACGTTGTCGTCGCCCGTGTTGATGAAGCTCCGCGTGATGGTGACGTTCTCGGCGCTCGTCGGATCGATGCCGTCGGTATTGCGCGCGCGCGGATCGCGCGTGTCGATGCGAATGCCCCACACGGTGAAGCCCGACGCGCGCTCGAAGACGACGTGGAAGTTCCCGGAGTTCTTGAGCGTCACATCGTACAGCGTCGCGTCATTCGACTTGGTCAAGACGATAAGGCGCGGGCAACTCTGGAAGAGATTGCGCACCTTCGCGTCCTGGGCGAGGTCCCACCACGACACGTTCTTGCCGAGCACCTTGGCCCACCCGCGGCCGTCGATGGTGCCGGGGCCCATGATGCCGACGCCGATCGCGCCGGTCGCGGAAATGAGCGGCTTGCACCCGTGCCCCTTCCCGTCGACGGTGCCGCAGCGGCCGTCGATGTCGTAGACCTTGGCGTCGCGCGAGCCAAACAGAATCGCGCTTGTATCGACGACGAGCGTCACGCCGCGCGCGAGCGTCAGCGGACCGGTGAGGAACGCGCGCTTCGCGCCGTTCGCGCGCAGCACGACGGCTCGCCCGGCGCCGCAATGATCGATGGCCGCCTGAATGCGGGGCGTGTCGAGCTTGGTCTCGTCGGCGTCGGCGAGCGTCGTGTCGGCGACGGGCGTCAGCTCCGCGGTGAGCGACGCGCAGGCCGGCGGCCGCTTCGGCTCGATCACGTTTCGCGTGTCCTGGGCGGGCGAGACTCGCGCGACGAGACACGCCAGCGCGGCGACGACTGCTTGGCGCCTCATGGCCGAGCCTCGATCGTCACCGTGAGCGGTGTCGCGAGGCGACGCGCCTGGTCGTCCAGATACGCCCACCAATCGCGCACGTCGTGGAAATCGCCGCTGGCCGTCCACCCGGCGCCGATATAGTAGCTCACCGGCTCGCCGGATTTCGCCCGCGACAGCGCCAGGTAGTGATCGCTCGTCTCTTTCCAATCGACGACCGCGTCGCGCGGAAGCAGAATGCCGATCCCGAGGTCGCCGTGCCCTCCGTCCTTCGGCACGATCGGGCCCCACTCAGTGAGCCAGGCCCATGCGTTCGCTTTGCTCTCCGATCCCACCACGTGGGGGCGTTTGACGATGCCCGTGACCCACGGGATCTGCGCCGACGAGTTGTCTGTTTTGAAGATGCTGACGACGTGGTTCAGGTTGTGGCCGGCATCGAGCGCGATGCGCTTCGTCTCCGACACGCGAAGGCCGGCGGCGTCCCACGGTTGGTATTGCAGCTCGAAGATCGCGCGCACCGGTCCCGGAGCAATCACGCGCCAGCTCTTGAAGTTCAGCGCGCGGTAGAGCTTGTCGCCGCGCAGAATTCCCGTTCCGCCCGCGCCGAGCGACTCGCCGACGTCGAAGAAGTCGGCGCCTTCGCCGTTGTCGTGGTGGTACTCGTCGTGACCCTTCGCGTACCACTTGTCGACGATCGGGTCGCGCACGCGCTTGACCCAGACGTCGACGCCGCTGCTGTTGAGCGAATCGACCTTCCAGAGTCCCTGCCCGTAGATGCGATAGGCGATGCGATCGCTCTCCCACGCCACGTCGTCGCGCGGGTCCTCGTGGACCGCGTAGGCGCGCAACTTCGGCGGCGCGAACCCCGGAGCGCCACCTTCTATAAGAAAGCGCTTGGCTTCGCCCGGGCCGAACGACGACTGGAAGATCAGCTCGTCCATCGTGCCGTCGCCGTCGTTGTCGACGACCTGGGACACGACTTCGTCGCCGGCGCTCGAGCGCACCCGGACGGCGCCCGGCGCGGCGTTGGGGAGCTGCGCTCGGACGTCGCTCCACCGCACGCCGATCGTCTCGTCCGGACGGGGAACCGGCAGCGTGTTCTGCACCCGGACCGCGAATCCCGTGGTCTGCGCCGCGCCGGCCGACGCGCCGAGCACACCCGCGACCAACGCCAACCCGATGTGACGAATCATTTGAGTTCCCTCATGTCGACGGCTTGCATGTCCGCGAAGTCCTGATTCTCTCCACCCATTGCCCAGCAGAACGAGTACGCGGCCGTACCGCAGCCGGAGTGAATCGACCACGCCGGTGAGAGCACGACCTCCTCGTTCCGCACCACGACGTGGCGCGTCGCTCCCGGCTCCCCGAACAGGTGAATCACCACCTCCTGCTCGGGCACGTCGAAGTACAGATAGACCTCGGTGCGGCGGACGTGACGATGGCTGGGCATCGTATTCCACACGCTGCCCGCGGCGAGCGTCGTCACGCCCATGAGCAGTTGTGCCGTCTCGAGCCGGGCGGGATGGATGTACTTGGCGAGCTGGCGGCGATTCGCGTTGGCGTCGCCGCCGAGATCGGCCTTGTCGGCGTCGTCGCGTGAGACGCGCGTCGACGGATGCGACGCGTGCGCCGGATAGCTCACGAGGTAGAATCGCGCCGGATTCGTCGCGCTGGCGCTGCCGAACGACACGTCGCGCGTGCCGCGCCCGAGGTAGACGACGTCGCGCGGCTGCACGTCGAACGGCTGGCCGCCGGCCCGAACGCGCCCCGGCCCGCCGACGTTCAGCACGCCCATCTCGCGCCGCTCGAGAAAATGCTCGGCGGCGAGCCACGCCGGCGGGTCGAGCGTGATCGGCGCGTCGAGAGGGACGGCACCGCCGAGAATGACGCGATCGAGATCGACGTGCCGCAGCGTGAGACGGCCCGGCGCGAACAGGCCGCCCACGACGAACGCCGCGCGGAGCTCGTCGGAGCTCATTGTCTTGGCGCGTTCGGCGTCCGGGAGATAGTGCATCGTTGTCACTAGCGAGCCATCCAGCCGCCGTCCACGACGAGGACGTGACCGTTGACGTAGTTCGAGGCGTCCGACGCGAGAAACACGATCGCGCCGGCGAGATCTGGCGGCTGGCCCCAACGACCTGCGGGGATGCGCGCGTCGATCTGTGCTACGCGGGTTGTGTTCTGGCGAAGGCGCTCCGTGTTGTCCGTGACGAAGTAGCCCGGCGCGATCGCGTTCACCTGCACATTGCACGACGCCCACTCGTTGGCGAGCGATTTGGTGAGTCCGGCGATTCCGTGCTTGCTGGCAGTGTACGCGGCTACGTTGAGGCCGCCGCTGAACGACAACACCGACGCGATGTTGATGATCTTCCCCTGACCGGCGGCGATCATTTCAGCGCCGAACCGTTGGCTGAGCAGCCACGCGGCGTCGAGGTTCGTGCGCAGCACGCGGTCCCAGTCCTCGCGCGGGAAGTTTTCGGCGGGGTATCGTGCGATGCCGCCGGCGTTGTTGACGAGTATGTGCAAGGAGATGACCTGGCGCTCGACCTCCGCGGCCATTGCTTCGACCGCGTCGCGGTCGGCGAGGTCCGCGTGGAACGTCCACGCTTCTCTGCCCAGAGCCCGGATGCGCTCCGCCGTGTCGTCAGCGCCGCCAGGACGCGAGCTGGCGCAGGCGACGTCGGCTCCCGCCTCGGCCAACGCGATGGCCAGCGCGCGACCTAACCCTCGGCTCGCACCCGTGACGAGCGCCGACTTTCCGGCGAGCGAAAATGTTTCGAGAACGCTCATCGTCCGAGCTCGATCGCCGCGAGGAGAAAGGCCCCGACACCCTTGTAATCATCGGCGACGACCGGTTCGCTCACGTAGTACTCGTACGAGCCGTCCCGCGGCGGATCCCCGCCGAGACCGGCGACTTTGCAGATGCCGCGGATCGACACGAGGCCATCCTCGCCGGTCGTCACGAACTGTTTGATCATGCCGTCGAATGCACGCGCGGCAAGCGAGTGGTACTTCGGCGCGAGGTAGCCGAGCCGCGCGCCTTTGGCGAACGAGTAGGCGAACATCGCCGACGCGGATTCCTCGAGGTAGTTGCGCGGGCGACTCGGCTTGTCGAGCACCTGCCACCACACACCGGTCGAGTCCTGCACGCGCGCCACGGCGTCGGCGAGTTGCTGCACGATTCGAATCAGTGCCGGCCGATCGCGGTGATTCGGCGGCAGGTAGTCGAGCACGTCGATCGCGGCCATCAAGTACCAGCCGACCGCTCGCCCCCAAAAATTCTTCGATCGTCCCGTGACGGGATCTGCCCACGGTTGGCGGTGCGCAGAGTCCCAGGCGTGGTAGTAGAGGCCAGTCGCCGAATCGCGCAGTTGATGCGCGACGATCAGGAATTGGTGCGCGACGTCGTTCATCGCCGCCGTGTCGGCGTGGCGGGCGGCGAATTGCGCGTAGAACGGCTCGGCCATGTACAGGCCGTCGAGCCACATCTGCTGCGGGTAGATCTTCTTGTGCCAGAAGCCGTCGTTCGCCGTCCGCGGCTGCTTGTCCAGTTGCGCGCGCAGGCGACCGGCGGCGTGCGCGTAGCGTGGATCGTGGGTCGCGTCGGCGAGCGCGAAGAGCACGCGGCCTTCGTTGATCTGGTCGAGATTGAACTCGGCCTGTTGGTACGTTCTGATCGACCCGTCAGAGCTCACGAGCGAGTCGATGCTGCGTTTCACGTAGTCGGCGTATCGCGCATCGCCGGTCGCGGCAGCGAGCCGCTGCATTCCGAGAAGGACGAGTCCCGCTGTGTAGTCCCACTTGTCGAGCACCGCCGGCGGACTCCGGCGCATGACCGACTCGGCGATTCGCACCGACCAGGTTCGGTCGGCGGCTGCGCGATGCGTGGACGCGTCGCGTCCCGGCGTCTGCGTCTGCGCAAGCGCAGGCAGCGCGCCGACGGCGACGGCGACAGCGAGCGCGCGATGCCTCACCGCACCGGCGCTCCGTTGATCGTCGTGCCGGTCGTGTCGAGACCGGTCACGTGCTCGAGCACGTTGCCGTTCTCGACGCCGCCGAAGTGACAGTCGGCCACCCGTATCCGTTCGATCGGCGCGTTCGCGAAGCCTTTGAGATAGAGGCCGTATTTGCTCTCGTGACTGCTGACGTTTCGCAGGACGACGTCGCGCGCAATCGGTGTGAACGGCCCCTTGGCGCCTTCTTCATACGTGAAGTCGATCGAGAGCACGGCGTTCGCCAACTGCCCCACCGTGACATCGCGCATGTAGATATCGTGGACGACGCCGCCCCGCATCGCGTTGTTCTTGATGCGCAGCGCATTGTCGAGCCGCGGACTGTCCATGCGGCAATCGAGCGCGAACACGTTCCAGCACCCGCCGGAGATCTCGCTCCCGATCGTCACGCCGCCGTGACCGTCGCGCATCTCGCAGTTGCGGACGATGATGTTCTCGCTCGGCACTTTCACGCGCCGTCCGTCGGCGTTGCGCCCCGATTTGATGGCGATGCAGTCGTCGCCGGTGTTGAACACGCAGTGTTCGATCAACACGTCGCGACACGATTCCGGATTGCAGCCGTCGTTGTTCGGCCCGAGGCTGGAGATCTTCACGCCGCGAACGGTGACGTTCTGGCAGAGGACGGGATTGATCTCCCACATCGGCGAGTTCGTGATCGACACGTTTTCGATCAGCACGTTGCGACAGCGGTACGGCTGGATGAAGGGCGGTCGCAGATAGTCGCCGGCGCCGAACGTGCGCCGCTCGACGGCCTCGCCGCGTTCGGCCATCTCGAGAAGGCGCTGGCGCGATGCGTTGTAGTTCGGCGCGCCGTGAACCCATCCGAAGTCGGCGCTTCCCTTCCACGGCCACCAATGCTCGCGGTCGGCCTGGCCGTCGAGCGTCCCTTCGCCGGTGATGGCGACGTTCTGTTGGTCGTACGCGTAGATAAAGGGCGAGTAGTTGAGCAGCTCCGTCCCTTCGAAGCGCGTACGCACGGCGGGCAAGTAGCGACGCGGGTCGCGGTCGAAGAGCAACGTCGCGTCGCGCATGACGTGCAGCTCGACGTTGCTGCGGAGATGAATCGGCCCCGTGGCGAATCGCCCCGCCGGAATCACCACGCGCCCGCCGCCTTCGCTCACACACGCCGCGATGGCGCGGCGGACCGCCTCCGTGGCGTCGGTGCGGCCGTCGCCGACCGCGCCGAAGCGCGTGACGTTGAACTCGCGGCTGGGAAATCGCGGCGGCGTGATGCGCGCGAGAATCTCCGGCACCAACGCCCAACCTCGCTCGAGCACCGGCGCTGAGGTCGCGACGCGCGTCGTGTTTCCGCATGCCGCCACGCCGAGCGGGGAAACCGCCGCCGCGCCCACGCCCATCGCTTTCAGGAAATCGCGCCGGGTCGTCATGCGAGTGACGCGCGTTGGAGTCGGGGCGCGAGCAAGTGAATCACGGCCAGCGCGGCGACGTACGCCGTCCCGCACACGAAAAAGATCGGCGTGTAGTTGCTGCCGTTGTGCTGCAACACCCACCCCGTGCCGCGCTGAAACAGCGTGCCGCCGATGGCGCCGAAGAATCCGCCGATTCCGACGACCGACCCGACCGCGTACTGCGGGAACATGTCGCTGGCGAGCGTGAAGATGTTCGCCGACCACCACTGATGTGCCGCCGCCGCGACGCCGACGATGACCACCGCGACCCACATGTTCGACGCCGTCGGAGCGAACATCGTCGGCACGATGACGAGCGCCGCGACGAGCATCGTCGTCTTGCGCCCGGCATTCACCGACCAGCCGCGCTTGATGAACGCGCCGGACAAGTAGCCGCCGAAGACCGAGCCCACGTCGGCCAACACGTAGATGACGATGAGCGGCATGGCCACCTGCGACAGCCTGATGCCGTATCGCGAGTCGAGGAATTTCGGCAGCCAGTACAGATAAAACCACCAGATCGGATCGGTCATCAGCTTGCCGATCGCGAATGCCCACGTCTGACGATGGCGCAGCAGCTGCATCCATCCGACGCGCTTCGCCGGCTCGAGCGGTTCGCTCGTGATGTGCGCGAGCTCGGCGGCGCCGCACTTCGGATGCTCGCGCGGCGGCCGATAGATCAGCAACCACGGAATCAACCACAGGAATCCGAGCGCACCCGTGGCGATGAACGCCGGACGCCATCCCCAATTCAGCGCGATCCACGGCACGAGAATCGGCGTGATGATCGCGCCGACGTTCGACCCGGCGTTGAACACACCCGTCGCCAGCGCGCGTTCGCGCGATGGGAACCACTCGGCCACCGTCTTGATCGAAGCCGGAAAGTTTCCCGACTCCCCGAGTCCGAGTGCGAACCGCGCGATGCTGAATCCGCTCGCGGTTCGCGCCAACGCCATTCCCATCGCCGAGATGCTCCACACGGTGACGGAGCCGGCGAAGCCTCGCCGCGTGCCGAAGCGGTCCATGATTCGGCCGGCGAACAGGAATCCGATGGCGTAGGCGATGGTGAACCACGAGACGACGTCGGCGAACTGCTGCTCGTTCCACCCGAGATCGCGCTGCAGCGTCGGCCCGAGAATGCCGATGACCTGGCGATCGATGTAGTTGATCGTCGTGGCGAAGAAGAGCAGCGCGCAGATCGTCCACCGATAGTGACCGATCTTGGAGAGCGCGCCGCTCGTCGCGAGCTCGGTCGCACCCGCGGCCGTGAGCTCGGACCTCGTCGCGTCGCGCGTCGTGTCGGTCGGTGTCGCCATGATTCGCCGCCGCTACCGCTTGACGCGACCGCTCGCGTCGCCGGCCATCAACGCTTCGACTTCCGCGACGCTCACGCGATTGACGTCGCCAAGGATCGAGTGCTTGAGACACGACGCCGCCGTCGCGAACTCGAGCGCCTTCTGGTCGTCTCGATACGCGCGCAATCCATAGATGAGGCCAGCCGAGAACGAATCACCCGCGCCGACACGGTCCACGATGTCGCCGATTTCGTACTGGCGGCTGTTGAGCATCTCCTTCCGATTGTGCAGCACCGCGCTCCAGCCGTTGCGGTCGGCGCTGTAGCTCGCGCGCAGCGTGATGGCGAGCTTCTCCAACCGCGGAAACGCCGCCAACACCGCCTCGGCGAGCGCACGGTACTTCTCGTGCCCCAGCTCCCCGCGCTCGACGCTCACGTCGGCCTCGATGCCGAGTGCGTTCTGGCAATCTTCCTCGTTGGCGACGCCGACCGTCGCGAAGCCGACCAATTCCTTCATGACCTCGGGCGCGCGCTTCCCGTACTTCCACAAATTCTTCCGATAGTTGAAATCGCACGACACGGTGATTCCGCGCTCGCGCGCCGCTTTCGCCGCCGCGATCGACAAGTCCGCCGCCGCCGCGCTGATCGCCGGCGTGACGCCGGTGATGTGGAACCAGTCCGCGCCGGCCAGAATCGCGTGCCAGTCAAACTCCGACGCGCGCGCAACCGAGATCGACGAACCCGCGCGATCGTAGGTGACGCGCGACGGCCGCTGGTTCGCGCCGTTCTCGAGGAAGTAGACGCCGAGCCGTTCGCCGGCGCGGCGCACGAACGACACGTCGACGCCGAGCGCACGGAGGGACGCGAGGCACGCGTCGCCGACGTTGTTGGCCGGAACGGCGCTCACGAATCGCGCATCGACGCCGAACTGCGCGAGCGACGCCGCGACGTTGGCTTCCGCGCCGCCGAACGTCGCCTCGAGCATCGGCGACTGGAACAGCCGCTCGAATCCAAGCGACTTGAGCCGGAGCATGACTTCACCAAGCGTGACCACACTCGTCATGCAAACACCCCCGCCGGCGGCACCGGCCCGCGCCCTCTCGCGGTTTCCGCGGCGCGCAGGGATGCGTCGCGGATGCGGTCGAATCGCTTTTCGGCGATCCAGTCGGCGGGCGCCATCCACGATCCGCCGCACGCGACGACGCGGTCGTACGCCAGGTACTCTCCGACGTTGGACGCGCTGATGCCGCCGGTGGGCATGAAGTTCACGCCGACGAATGGCGCCGCGATCGCCTTGAGATACGTGAGCCCGCCCATCGGTTCGGCCGGGAAGAACTTTAGCGTTTTCAAATCCAGCTCGAGGGCCGACTCGACCTCGGTCGGCGTCGCGATCCCGGGGTAGACAGGCAGCCCGAGCGACAGACAGTGCTCGACGACACGGCGGCTGAAGCCGGGCGCGACGATGAACCTGGCGCCGGCTTCACGCGCGGCGTCGACCTGTGCCGGCGTGAGCACCGTGCCGGCGCCGGCAAGGAATTCAGGCGCCTCCACGGAGATGCGTCGAATCGCGTCGGCGGCGCGCGGTGTCCGAAACGTGATCTCGGCGCACGACAGGCCGCCGGCGGCGAGCGCGCGGGCGAGCGGAACGGCGTTGTCCGGGTCGTCGATGGTGATGACGGGCACCACGCGCGCCGCGCGCAATTGCTCGGTCATCGAAGGAGGCTTGGGAGTCGTCATGTGAGCGTCACCGATTCCGTGAGCTGGGCATCGAGCGCTGAAGCTACACCTTGCCTGCAGATTCGCATGAGGTGTTCAGCCACCAGCGTCGAAGAACCCGGGAATCCCGGTGAGGTCCGTGCCCCACAGCGTGCCGTCGGCGCAGATACACCGCGCCAGCTCGACGAACTCGTCGTCCGACCGAGGCGCCAGCGACTGCCACGTCGCGCGCAACCGTTCTCCCTCCGCGTCCGGCGGGACGGCGAGACCGGCCGCGCGCCGCTCGGCGTGCACTTCGCCTCGCATGAACGCGAGAAACGCCGCGAAGCCGAAGGCCAGCGCCGCCGGCGGACGCGCATTCTGCGACGCGAACGCCACGATCGACGGCACCACGCGGACGCGCATCTTCGTCGTGCCGTGGAGCGTGATGTCGATCAGCGCGTGCTCGATGTACGGATTGTCGAAGCGGTCGAGCACCTCGGCGGCGAACACGTCGGCGCGCGGAGCGTCGAGGCTCGGGGCGATTTCGTCGAGCATCGCGCGACGCAGGAACGCACCGACCCGGCGATCGCGCACCGCGTCGCGCACTGTGACGAGACCGGCCAGCAATGCCACCGGAACCACGATGGTATGACCGCCATTGAGCAGCCGAATCTTGCGCTCGCGATACGGACGGATGTCGGGCGCCACGACGATCCGCGCGTCATCGCCCGGAAAGCCGAGCCGGGCGCGCAGCGCATCGTCGCCCTGGATCGCGAAGAGGGCGTAGCTCTCGCACGACGTCAGCATTCCGTCGCGGTACCCATGCAAGCGCTCGAAGCGCTCGGTCTCGCCGCGCGACGGCGCGCCCGGCACGATGCGATCGACGAGCGTGTTGCAGAACACGACGGCGTCGTCAAGCCAGGTGGCAAATCGCCGATCCAGCTTCCACGACGCGGCGAGCCCGCGAACCAGGCGCTCCAACGTTACACCATTGTCTTCGATCAGCTCGCACGGCAAAACGACGAGCCCACGTTTTGTATCGAAATCGAAGGCCGTCCCCCGCTCGGACAAGAAACGCGTGAGCTTGGCCGGAAACGAGGTTGGCGGGCTCGCATCCGGCGAATCGTCCGGGCTGAGCGTCAGCCCGACTTCGGTCGTATTCGAGACGATCAGCTCGACGTGCGGATCGCGCGCCAGCGCGAGAACCGCGTCCCATTCGCGGGTCGCCGAGAGTGCACGACTCAGCGCCGAGACGACGGTGTGTCGCGGATGCGCATCGTGGCCGTTGCCCCCTTGGATCGAGAGCGTGTACAGGCCGTCCTGCGCATTGAGGAGCGCGTCGCGCTGACTGACGGTGGACGCGATGGCGACGATCGACCCGTCGAAGCGGCCGGCCCGATTCGCCTCGTCGATGAACCACGCGGCGAATCCGCGCAAGAACGCGCCGGTGCCGAACTGCACCACGCGCTCCGGCAGATCGAGAATGGTCGCCGGCGGCACGTCGATGTCGTCGCGCCCACGCATCGGCGGCGACGCGACGAGCGCGCGCGACAACCTCGGCAAGCCGCTCATCTAGAGCGTGACTCCGTCCTTCCAGATCGCAATCTCGCGGTAGTCGTTCGTTTCGTTCTTGGCGAGACGAGACCCGGATGCGACGTCGAGCACGAACGCGAACAGCTCGTCCTCGAGCTGCGCCGCGTTCGTTCCGCCACCGAGCAAACGGCCGGCGTCGAAGTCGATCCAATGTGGCTTCCGCGCGGCGATGTCGCTGTTCGACGAGACCTTGATCGTCGGCACGGGAAAGCCGAGCGGCGTGCCGCGCCCCGTCGTGAAGAGCAACAGCGTCGCGCCGCTCACGACCATCGCGGTGGACGACACCGCGTCGTTGCCCGGCGATTCCAGCAACGCCACGCCGCGTGAATGCGCCGGCAACGGCTCGCCATACCGGAGAACGCGCGTCACCGATCCGCGCCCGCCCTTCTGGATCGCGCCGAGCGATTTTTCCTCGAGCGTGGTGAGTCCGCCTGCCTTGTTGCCCGGCGACGGATTCTCGTAGATCGCCTGGCCGTGGCGAATGAAGTACTGCTTGAAATCGTTGATCATCGCCACGATGTCGCGGAACACGTCGTCGCTCGCCGCGCGGTTCATGAGCAGTTGCTCGGCGCCGAACATCTCCGGCACTTCCGTGAGGATCACGCCGCCGCCGAGCGACGTCATGCGATCGGCGACGCGCCCGAGCAGCGGATTCGCGCTGATGCCGCTGAATCCGTCCGAGCCGCCGCATTTGTGGCCGAGCACGAGGTCGGTCGCCGGACAATCGACGCGGCGATCCTCGCTCATGCGCTCGACGAGCTTCGCCACGGCGCCGGTGCCCTCCTCCAGCTCGTCGATCACGTCCTGCGTGTTGAAGAACGCGAGACGACTGCGGTCGACGTCGCCGGCGAGTTGGAGCAGCGAATCGAGCTGGTTGTTCTCGCAGCCGAGGCCGAGGATCAACACGCCGCCGGCGTTCGGATGTCGCATCAGGCCGGCGAGCACGCGTTGCGTGTGCGAGAGATCGTCGCCCAGCTGGCTGCATCCATATGGATGCGCGAACGCATGGACGCCGTCGATCGCGCCGCGAAATCGTTCGGCCGCTTGTCGCGCGATACGCTCGGCCGCGTGGTTGACGCAGCCGACTGTGTTGAGCACCCACAGCTCGTTGCGCGTGCCGACGCGGCCCCCCCCGTTCGGTCGCCGATAGCCCTTGAACGTCGGCATCGACGGCGGGGCGCGATGCGCCGCCGTGGACGCCGGCCGATAGACGTAGTCCACGACGCCCGAGAGCGCGGTGCGAAGGTTGTGCGTGTGAACCCAGTCGCCGGCTGCGATCGGTTCCGTCGCGACGCCGATCGGAACGCCGAACTTCACCACGACATCGCCGACGGCAATCGGTACGAGCGCGATCTTGTGGCCCGGACCGATCTCGGCGCGCGCGGCGACCGCCGCCCCGTCGACCGCAACACGCTCGCCGGGAGATATCGCGCGCAACGCGACCGCGACATTGTCGTCGTCGGAGACCCGAATCGCCGACAGCGCGCCGTCGGGAGCCGCGACGTGCGGCCCTCGCTGCGCGCGCTCGGCTCCGATCGTCATCGCTAGCTCCGCGCGGCCGCGAGCGAACGCCGAGCCGCCGGCTGGGTCGCGGGAGCGATCCGATACGTGTCGCGCGCGAGATCGTACGCCATGGCCCGCGCGAGCACGTGCGCGTCCTCGAGCTCCACGACGTGCCGCGCGACCAGACCGCCGAGAAAGTTCGCGTCCACGCGGCGCGCGAGGTCGTGTCGCGCAGGAATGGAGCAGAACGCGCGTGTGTCGTCGTTGAATCCGGCGGTGTTGTAGATGCCCGCCGTCTCGGTGACTTGCTGCCTGTACCGCGTCATGCCTTCGATCGAATCGTGGAACCACCACGGCGGCCCGAGCCGCAACGCGGGATAGTGTCCGGCGAGCGGCGCCAGCTCGCGCGAGTACGCCGATTCATCGAGCGTGAACAGTACGAGCGAAAAGCGTTCGTCGTTGCCGTACGCATTCAGCAACTCGGCGAGGTTCCGCGTGTACTCGGTCGCGACCGGAATGTCGCCGCCGCGATCCGCGCCGAAGCGCTCGAAAACGGCGCGGTTGTGATTGCGCAGCGCGCCGGGGTGGAGCTGCATGACCAGTCCGTCATCGACCGCCATGCGCGCCATCTCCATCAGCATGTGCGCCTCGAACCGGCGCTGATCGTCGGCCGTCGCCTCTCCGCGCAGCGCGCGAACGAAGATCGCCGACGCGTCGTGCAACGAGAGTCGTGACGCGAACGGCTCGACGACCGCGTGATCGGTCGCCGTCGCGCCGAGCGACTTGAAGAACGCCCGGCGGCTCTCGAGCGCGGCGACGAACGCCTCGTAGTTCGCGATTGACGCGCCGTTCGCCTGGCCGAGGCACTCCAGCTCGGACGACCACTCGGCCGCCGCGATGCGAAAGACGGCGTCGGGGCGAAAGGTGGGAATCACGCGTCCGCCCCACCCGGACGCGCGGATCGCGCGATGATGCTCGAGCGAATCGCTCGCCGCGTCGGTCGTCGCCAACACCTCGATGTTGAAGCGCTCGAACAACCGGCGAGGCCTGAACTCGGGAGACGCGAGTCGTTCGGCGATCTGATCGTACACGTACTGCGCCGAGTCGGCATCGAGTCTGACCTTCACGCCGAACACGTCGTGCAACTCGTGGTCGAGCCAAACGCCGGTCGGCGTGCCGTGAAAGAGGTGCGCGTTGTCGCCGAAGGCTTGCCAGATCCGCCGCGGATCGGTCTCGACCGGCGTGCCGTCTCGCGTGGGAATGCCGAGGGTCTCCATCGGCGCGCCGCGCGAGTAGAGCATGCGGACGATGTAGTGGTCCGGGACGACGATGAGCGACGCCGGCTCCGGAAACGGGTCGTCGTTGGCCAGGAGGGCCGGATCGACGTGGCCGTGCGGACAGATCAGCGGCAGCGCGCGCGTTTCCTCGTACAGGCTGCGCGCCGCACGCCGGATTTCCGGGTCGGAATCGAAAAACCGGTCGGCGTGGAGGACCAGCGCCCGACTCGTGCCACGCCTCATGGTTCGCTCGGCTGTCGGGTGGGAGACTTGAAGCGAAGCCGCATTTGTTCAAATTACGAACAATATCGGCGATTCGTTAGGCCCTCCCCCGGTCCCGCGCCGGCTTCCGTCCCCAATTGAGCGGAATCCCGCGGGCGGCGGGGCGGCTTGGCGAGCTATTGTCCCTCTACCCAACCTCGGCGGCCGTCGCCCGTGCGCAAGATCAATACGCGAAGCTTCATCATGGCCACGCGGTCCACGCCGCGGGAGATCAATCGGCAAATCGTGCTGAACCTCGTTCGCGAGCACCAGCCGATCTCCCGCGCCGACCTCGCGAGGCGAATGCGCGTCGGCCGAGGCATGGTCACGTCGCTGGTCAGCGAGCTGCTCGCCGAAGGCTCGATCTACGAGGGCGCCACGGTCGAAGCGCCGCGCGGCCGCAAGCCGATGATGCTCTACGTGCGCACGCATGACCGGCTCGTCGTCGCGGTAGACGTGCGCTTCAGCCGCACCTTCCTGCAGCTCGCCGACTTCAGCGGCGCGGTCATCTCGGTCGAGACGTTCGACACTGTCGTCGAACCGAAGGCGCTCACCACCGGATTGGCCAAGCGAATCGCCCGCCTGCTCAAGACGCATCGAGCCGCGGGCAAGTGCAACGGCATCGGACTCGTCGTCCCCGGCATGGTGGAACAGACCACCGGCCGAGTGCTCAACGCACCGCAGCTCGGCTGGCGCGACGTCGACATTCGCGACGACTTGGCCCGGGCCACCGGTCTCGCCGTGCAGATCGAGAACGCGCCGATCGCCTGCGCCCTCGCGCAGATGTGGCTCGGCCAGCGCGGCGGTGACGCGCCGCGGGACTTCACCTACGTGACCGTCTCCGACGGCGTCGGCGCCGGCATCGTCATGAACGGTGAAGTCGTGCGCGGACACAACAACACCGCCGGAGAATTCGGCCACGTGGCAGTCGATCCGCGCGGACCGCAGTGCCTGTGCGGCGCGCGCGGATGTCTCGAGGCCTACACGTCCAACCTCGCGACGCTCTCCCGCTACCTTGGCCATCCGTTCTCGCCGACCGACACTCGGCGATTGCTCCAGGAATCGGGGCTCACGATCGAAGACGTGATCGCGCGCGCACGCTCGGGCGAAGTTCGCGCGCGCAACGCACTCGAGGAGACGGCGCGCCACCTCGGCGGCGGCCTCGCCATCATTATCAACACGCTGAATCCGGCGCAGATCTTCGTCGGCGGCGAGATCACCGAAGCGTGGGACCAGATCGTGCCGGTGATGACGAGCGTGATTCGCGAGCGCGCGCTCACCGCGCTGGCGGCGGAGACGCCGCTCGTGCCCGAACCGGCGAGCAGCTACCCGAGGCTCAGAGGCGCGACGGCCCTGGTGGCGGCGCCCGCGTTCGCAGCGCCGCAGGTCGCGTAGATCCCGAGCGTTTGGCCTTCGCTCGGCGCGGCGGAATGAGGCTGTCCTGCGGACTGCCTTGCACGAAAGCGCCGGAGAAGGTGACGAGTGAGTCGAGGCGCTTGATGAACGTCGGCCCGATGCCGCTCACTCGGCGCAGTCCGTCGAGGCTGAGAAACGGTCCTCGCCTCATGCGATCGGCGGCGATCCGTTTGGCGATCGCGGGAAGGATGCCCGGCAGCGAATCGATCTGTGCCGCTGTCGCGACATCGAGGTCGAGCCTCCCGTTGATGTAGCCCGGCCGATCGAGCGCGCCGGCGCCCCACTTTCGCGACGGGGTGGGGGTGCCTTGTTCGGAATCGTGGACCGGCCACCGTCCGCCGGAGTCGTTCGAGAGCGCAGTCGAGCGCCCGTCGAATCGCCGACCGCCGGGTCCGCGTCCCGAGCCGCCTCGTCCGAGCGAACGACGCGAGGCGGATGACGCGCGTCCCGCGCTGGCCGCCGAGTCCGCCGACGCCATCTGATGATCGAGTTCCTGCTGCGAGCCGGGCGCGGGAGTTGAACGGGACGCGGCTCGTGTGACTCGTACTCCCACGCCGAGGATGGCGGCGGCGCCGAGGAAGACGAGCGCTTTGTGATCTGGTCGGAGTGACATGGCGCCGAAGGTACGGGCGGACTTCGCACCCAGCGTCATCATTTCTTTTCCGACGAAACCATTACATCCCGCGTTGCTGACGAACGGAACCGGGCGGGGTAAAAATCGCGTAAGCCCGCTAACACCTAAGGTTTTGGGCCATTAACGTTCCACGAATCTTCGACCGGAATCGCTCATGAAGTCGTCCCGTGCTTTCTCGATTTTCTTCCTGTTCCTCGCTGCGTGCGGAGCGCCGAGCACCGTCGCGACGCGCCCCGCGCCGACCGCGCAGCCGGCGCCGCCGCCAGCGGCAGCGATGCCGGCACCGGCGGTCGCGCAGCCGACGAGCGTCGCGCCGGTCACCCTCGCCGAAGCGCCGCGCAACTGGCAGCTGCTCGACGAGTCGATCGACCACATTCCCGGTGTCAGCTCGGAGCGGGCGATGAACGAGCTGCTCGCCGGCAAGGCGCCGAAGAAGCGAGTGCTCGTGGCGATCATCGACAACGGGATCGACACCGCGCACGTGGACCTCAAGGCGAACCTCTGGGTGAATCCGAAAGAGACGCCGGGCAACCACGTGGATGACGACCACAACGGGTTCATCGACGACGTTCATGGCTGGAACTTCATCGGCGGGCGCGACGGGCAGGACGTGCACTTCGACACGTTCGAGGTCACGCGCGAGTACGCACGTTGCCACGGCGGCGCGGCGGCGAGCGGCTCTCCGGCGATCACCGATGCCGCGCGCTGCGCCGAGATCACCGCGGCGTTCGAGAAACAGCGAAACGAGATTCAGAGCTCGGTCACGAACTACGAGAGCGCGCTCGAGGCGATACACCAGATCAATCCGATCCTCAAGACGGCGATTCTCGCCGACACGCTACTCCGGCGGCACCTCGGGCGCGACACGCTTTCCGTCGACAACGTCCGCGCGCTGACGCCGACGACGCCGCAGCTCACCCAGGCTCGACAGATCTATCTGCAGTTGGCCGGCGAGGGAGCAACGGAGACGGTCCTCAGCGACGGCCTCAAGTCGCTGCAGGGCCAGCTCAAGAACGGACTCAATCCCGACTTCAATCCGCGCACGATCGTCGGGGACAACTACACCGATTGGCACCAGCACGACTACGGCAACAACGACGTGATGGGCCAGGACGCCAAGCACGGCACGCACGTGGCCGGCATCATCGGCGCGGTGCGCGGCAATGGAATCGGCGTCGATGGCATCGCCAACGACGTGTCCTTCATGATGATTCGCACGGTGCCCGACGGTGACGAGCGCGACAAGGACGTGGCCAACGCAATCCGCTACGCGGTGGACAACGGCGCGCAGATCATCAGCATGAGCTTCGGAAAAGGGTACTCACCGTACAAGGCTGCCGTCGACGAAGCCGTGAAGTACGCCGACGCGCACGGCGTGCTGATGGTTCACGCCGCCGGCAACGACGGTGCCGACCTCTCGAAGGCGAAGAACTTCCCGACCCCGACGTACCTCGACGGCGGACACCCGAACCTCTGGATCGAGGTCGGCGCGTCGTCGTGGAAGGGCGGTGACAAGCTGCCGGCGGAGTTCAGCAACTACGGCCAACAGCAGGTCGACCTGTTCGCGCCGGGCGTGGACATCCTCTCGACGGTGCCGGGCAACCAGTACGAGCGCGACAGCGGCACGAGCATGGCCGCCCCGGTCGTCACGGGCGTCGCCGCGCTTGTCATGAGCTACTACCCGAACCTGAGCGCCGCCGACGTGAAGAAGATCCTCATGGCGTCGACCAGCAAGTATCCGAACCAGATCGTCGTGCGCCCCGGGGATGCCAAGGACAAGGTGCCGTTCGGAACGCTCTCGGTCACGGGCGGGATCGTGAACGCGTACAACGCGCTCCGAATGGCGGACGACGTGTCGAACGGCAAGGCGAAGCCGTAAAGCGGGTGGACGGGTGGACGCGTGGACGCGTGGACGGGGCACGTGGCGCCTCGTGAGGCGACTGCGGCGGGCAGCAAAGGGGCTGCGTCGCGACGCCTGGTGAGAGAATCCGGCGACAGGTCGGCGGCGGCGAACGTCGAGACTTAGGATCACGTCGCGCCGACCGTGCCGCCGGCCCGCGCGACGAGTAGGCGCGGGTTGTTCGTCTTGGTGCCCCTGTGAGCGCGAAGAAATCCGGGACCTGACGGAGCTGCGCCGCGAGGACCGTGCGGTCGGTCGCACGTGGTCGAGCTCGAGCGCAATGCGGAGGACGCGATCGTCGGCCGGGTCGACAGCGCGATGCGCTCGCACGTCGTCTGGTTGATGGCGCCGCAGCTGAACATCGACGCGATGTCGTCGAGAATGGCGCTGTATGGCGACCGGTTGAGGGCGTCGAATGGATCGCCGTTCCGGTCGAGGACGCGTTGCCCTTGGCTGATGGTGCCGAGCACTGGGGAATGCGAAGGTCTGCTCGAGCGCCTGTCCGCGGAGCGGGAGACGCGGTGATGGAGGCGCGGGGCGTCGTTCGGTGAGCAGAGGAATGGGTCGGTGTGCGAGTGGCTCGAGCGTCAGTGGCGAAGCGCGTCGTGGAGTCGGTGCGCGAGAAGAGGACGGGACGCGTGGGGTTCGCGCGCGTATTGCGGTCGGTCGGAGTCGGACTTCCATCCGGTGCTGTCGGACTTTGATCCGTTGCTGTCAGACTTCGATCCGTTGCTGTCGGACTTCGATCCGTTGCTGTCAAACTTCGATCCGGTGCTTCCGCAGTTCGATCCGGTGCCCGCGTACTTCGATCCGGTGCAGACGTGCTTCGATCCGTGGCGATCGTGCTGAGGCGCGGTGTCGTGTGGCGTCAGTGCGTTGCGACCGGAACGCGATCCGCGGCGCTGCGTGCGCGCTGCGGAGCGCTCTCGACGCGTGGCGACGTCCTCTGAACACGTGCGATTGGAATCGGACCGCGGCGCCGAGCGTACGCGACCTCGATGATCGAGAGTTCGGCGCGGGGGATCGTCGTCGTGAGACCGCGGCTCGACGATCGTGGAACGAGCCCAATCGGCTGCACGGGCGGCGAGCCGCTGGTACGCGACGGTTGCTGTCGGTGGGTGGCGGTCACCTCGCGTTGGAGTGACCGATGTCGCGACGGGACCGGTGTCGGCGACGAACGAAATGACGAGCAGGGTGATCGTGACGGCGTGCAGAGCGATGGATTGGGGAATGGCGGCTGATGCCCCGGGTGCTCGGCGACAGAGCGTGGCCAATGCGAGGCTCTCTATAGGTGAATCGCGACGAGGCCGGTTTTGCTACGCGGTGTCCGCTCGGGTGGACATCAGCGCCAGTCGTGTGGTGGACCAGTGGCCCAGAAAGGCTGACGAGCGAGTGGATGTCTGAAATCAGACTTCTGACGTCTGACCTCTGACTTCTCGCTGGTCAGCTGTCCGCCCGTCCACCTGTCTACCCGTCCACCCCTACTTCACCAGCGTCACCGCCACATCCCCCACAATCTGCAGGCTCTTCGCCGACACCTTGTCGAACGTGTCCTGCATCGTGTGGTGATAGTTGGGACTCGACGGCGTGAACGCGTCGTGGATCGTCGGCAGCGGACCGTACTGAATGTCCAGCACGTCGATCACGCGAAGACCCTTGTTCAGCAGCGGGACGTGGTCGTCGGTGATCTGCTGCCCGACCTGGCTGATGAAATACTTGGAGTAGCCGAGGTCGGACGCCGTCTGCCACACTCGGCCGACGACTTCCGGCGCGCTTCTGCACAGAGTTGGCTTCCTGGTAGAGCTGTAGGTCGGCGTCGCCGATCATGTCCCAGAGCACGCCGTAGAGCGGCTTGTAGTCCGGCGACGGCAAATGGTTCGCGAAATACTGCGAGCCGAAGAGCGCGTCGGGATAGTTGCCGGAGCTGTCGGAGTCGAACGCGCCCCAGTCTTCGCCGTCGACGAACAGCAGGTCCACGCCGACCGACGGCGGGGTCTTCTTGAAGACGTCGCCCAGCGCCATGAACAGCCCTACGCCCGACGCGCCGTCGTTCGCGCCGATGATCGGACGCGCCTTGTTGCCGAAGTTGGGATCGTCATCCGCCTTGGGACGCGTGTCCCAGTGCGTCACGTACAGCACGCGCTGCGTCGCCGAGGGGTTGAATCGCGCCAGGATGTTCTGGAGCTGGAGCTTCGTGCCATTGGCTGTGGTCTGCGTCCAGCGCTGCACGGTGACGCTGTCGGTCCGCTGCTTCATCTGCGCGACGATCCACGCGCCGGCCGAGTCGTGCGCCGGCGTACCGGGCGCGCGAGGACCGAACGCCAGGTGTGCCTTTACGTACCCGAGCGCCGCCTCGCCGTCGAACCCGGTCTTCGGGCCGCCGAACGGGTGGTCGCACGCGCTCAGCACGACAATCGTGGCCGCACAGAGAAGGCTGATCATTCGCACGCGGGAATCTCGTCGCTGAATAGACTGCACGTTAGCGGGATTGGTCATACGTTGGAGTTTCGCGGCCATCTGCGATCATTTGCCGGCCCCGAAGAACTGGAACTGCAACACGGTGGACAGCACCGTCTGCGCGAACCGCCGGTTGAGATTGTTGTCGAACGTCACGATGTGCGAGGCCTGGAGCGTGAACACCAGACCGTCGCTCAGATTCGTGTCCGCCGCCAGGTTGAACGCCTGGCGGCCGTTGTCGGCCAGCCGGCTCTGGAACGCGCCGGCCGAGTCGAGAACGAACGTGGTGTTGTGAGTTTCCTGAAATCCGATCCGCGTCCGCAGGTCGCTGCGCAAACCCAGCCCCAAACTCTCGGGTATGTGGAACGCCCGGCCCGCATCGAGCGAAAGCTCGTCGCCGCGCGACCGGGCGAGGCTCCCCGGCAAGCTGTCGATGCGCCGCGTGAGACTGTACCGCGCGCTAGTGCTCAAGGATCCGCGGCCGGCCCAGATGATCGACCCGCTGAACGGATAGGTGTCAGAGTGGCTCTGCCGTATTTCCGGCGAGTCGCCGACGTCGATTCCCGGAAGCGAGATCGACGCCGTCGTCCGGAGATACCCGGCGCTCGCGTCCATGCTGGTGAACAGTCCGCCCGGCGCGGGATGAAACGCCCAACGCAACGCGACGTCCGGAAATCGCGTCTGCGTTCCGTTGGCCTCGGCCTGTGACTGCGTCGAGTCGGGGCGCGCTATCCAGTTGGCCGTCGTGATGTGCTGATAGCGCGCGTCGATCGCCGTGCCGGCGAGGAGACGCACGCTCGTCGAGGCGTTCCACGTTCCCGTCTGCCCGGCCGTCGTCGCCGGAATTCCGTTCACGAACCGGAACGACGACGGGCCGCCGAGCGCCAGCTCGAATGGCAGCGGCGGCGCGGTCGTCGATTCGTCGACGTCGCCCAGCAGGCTCCGCGAGTACGACACATCAATGGGCGAAAACGAGTTGCCGAGCCGGCGCGCGACGCTCGAGTCGCGCGTGTACGGCGCGAACGCGCGCGCGACGTCGATGCTCGTGCCGGCGCTGACCGTCTGCGCGGCGGTCATGCGTCGCGGCAGCAGGCGGTCGAGCGCCGCGAGGGAATCGTTCGCCGCGAGCACGCTGTCCACGCCGATCACGCCCGGCAATGTCGCGAGCGAGCGGACGTTCGGGTCGCGCAGCATGTCGTACTGCGTGCCCAGATCCGCGCGCGGCCGGAACCACGACGAGAACGACGGCGTGAACGACGCGCTCGCCGACATCGACCGCTCGCGTTCGAAACCCGGCCCGACAGCCACGGGCGGCAGGTCGATGCTCTCACCCGTCGTGTCGCGATAGTCGCGGAAGTCGCGAAGCGATTCGATCTCCCAACGGAAGGCCGTTCCGGGCGTCGGCTGGAATCCGATCGCGCCCGCGTTGCGCCACAACCGGGTCGACGCCGTGCTCACCGTCGGATCGTCGGGCACGTCGGTGCTGGGATTGAGGTACGACACTCGGCGGTCGGTGCCGCGGACGATGCCGGTGCTCACGCGAAACTCGGTCGGATTCCAGCGGAATGCACTCGCCCGCAGCGCACCGATCGGACCCGCCTGGAGGAAATCGGGTAACGCGCCGAGCGCGCCGTTGGCCCAGCCCGGCAACGCCGTCGTGAGCGGCGTGCTGCCTGCGACGAGGTAGTCGAGCCCGGCGGTGAGCGTGTTCGTGTTCCCGTCCTGGAATTCGGTTCGATCCACGCCGGTCGTGTATGTGGAATTGAGCGACAGGTTGTCGATCAGCGGGCCGAACAGACCGCCGAGCGGCGCGGATCGGCGGGCCGTCAGGCTGTAGGTGGTGAGGTCGTTTTTCGGTTTGCGCAGACCGGGAATTCCCTTTCCCGAGATGTCCGATTGGTCGAGGTAGAGCGGATCTTCCGCCAATGAGAGTCTACTGATCGTGAGCGGCAGCGCGACGCCCGCCGACGCCGGCAGCAGCTTCTCGAGCCGCACCGTCGCGGTCATGTCGATGTTGCGCTGCGTGTCGAACGTCGGTTGCTCGCCGAGCTGCCGGAAGTTCGGATCCTGATTGCTCATCGTCGCCTGAACGTCGGCGAAATCGCTGATGTTGAACCGCCCGGTCACCGCCATGGCGGTGCCGCCGGTGTTGAGCTGCTGGTCGAGTCGTATGTCGTCGACCCACAGCTCGAGCGTATCCGTCGGGCTGATCGTGGGAGAGCCGGCGAGACCGGTAGTCGCCACGCGCACGATGCCGACCGCCATCTCCTGCACGGCGTGCAAGTCCGGCGCGGTGACCGCGGGGTCGAGCGTATAGACCATGTAGCCGTCCTGGCACGCGGCGAATCGACGGCTCACGGTACCCGTCGGCAGCGGCGACGCGACGATGATCGCCGAGTCGACGCCGGTACAGGCGATCGACGTCGTGCCTCCGGCGAGATACGCCGTCTGGATCTTCTTGCGCAGATTGATGAATTGATTGAGGTCGATCGCGAAGTCGCTCCACGCGGCGGCTGTCTGCCCGTCGTTGGCCGGCGTGCGGTACATGTAGAAGTTGTTCTCGTCGCGCCCGACCTTGATGTACATCTGGAGCTCGCCACTCTGGCCCCAGCCGTGTCCGCGGCCGCGCCCCCAGACGTTGAGCCGCTGAAACGCCATGAAGTACTGCGGCCCGGCCGGAAAACGGAAGTACGCCTCGGCGCGGTGATAGAGCGACAGATTTCCCGTTTGCAGGCGCAGCGAGCTCTCGTTGGTCGTCGTGAGCGTTCCTTGAAACTGCGCGCCCTTGAGCGCCGCTTCGTTCACGATCCCCGGCGGCGGCTGATATACGACCGACGCGCTGGAGTCCGTCGTGCCGATCGTCGACGTGATCACGAATCCGGCGCCCGGGCTTATTCCCGCGATTCCCGCGAGCGTCTGATTGCTCCGGTCGAGCCACGGTGCGCCGGTCACCTGTAGCTCGGCGATCGGCAATTGCACCGGGACCTCGGCGTCTTGCCCCTGCGCCGACACGATGGTCAGCCGGAGCGCGCGCAGCTTGCGGCGATTCACGTCGTTGAGCGAATCGGTGGGCGTCTTGAACGGCACACGCACGAGCACCCAGTTGCGCGTGCGCGGCTGCGGCACGCCGCGCACGTAGATCGTGTCGGTGAACTGGCCGCCGACCCGCGTGTACGCGTTGGCAGCGGTCAGGTCGACGACGTAGCGAAGCAGTCGCTCGCTCTCGCGCTGGGCGTTCGAGAAGTTGAGCGCGTTGTCGGCGTCGATGTCGTATTCGTCGAGCTTGTTGTTGGCGATCGTGCAATTGGTGCGCGGGTCACCGATCACGTCGAGCGCACCGGGAGCAGCGCGGCAGGTGCGCACGTTGGTGACCCGATGCGCGCCCGACGCGTCGACGGCGACGATCGTATCGGCAACGTCACCCGGCAGGCCGGTGTCGTTGATCGCCGCGTTGAACGAACGCGAGAAGGGATCGCGCTCGGTGGCGGGCACCGGGTTGTCGAAGCCGGCGAGTCGCTTGCCGCTGAACGTCGTGTCGACGCCCGCCGATCCGCTCGTGACCTTGAGCGTGTCCGGCGCAAAGGCCACCGAGTTCTCGGAGACGTCGCCGAAATCGAGGATGAGCGTCGGGTTCGCGGCGCGCGAAACCCCCGACGTGTCGAGCAATGTCCAGAACTGCAGGAACTCGCCGCGCGTGAGGTCGAGGCCCGCAGGGCTGAGCACCGTGCGAATGCTGCGAAAGCGGCGGGACGCGGTGGCGCCGACGCTGTTGTCCGTCCACTTGTAGGCGCGCGTGGACGGATCGTACCGGCCCACCTGGTCGAGCGGCAGCAGCGTGAGCCAGAGCATCGGCTCGGCCAACTGGAAGCCCGAGCCGGTGAACACGAGCAGCGGATCGATCTCCTTCGGCCGTGATGGCGAGGCGTCGTCCGCCGGGACTCTGCACGTTCGTCTGCCATACGAGCGTCGCCGCGTGCGACGGTTCGAAGAACATGCCGCCGAAAGGCGCCGCCAGCGAGTTGCCGTAGGCCGGAAGGCTGCTGTACAACCACGCCTGGTCGGAGAGCGCGATCGACGTGCCGCCGTTGGCGTCGAACGTTTCGACGTAGGCCGTGCCCTGGTTGCGCGCGAGGAACTGCGGATTGCTGTGCGCGACCTCGGCGGTGAACGCGAAGCGTGAGGGCGTCTTCGATTGCCCGAACGGCAATCGGCTGGCGAGACTCGTGAGGCCGGGCAGGTCCCAGTTGAACCGGCCCGTGACGCCCGTCATCAACGTCGAATTCCCCTGAAGCCCGAGCTCCGGACGCGTGAACGACGTGCTCTGCGACTGGTTGATGGCGAGAAAATCGAGCGTGCCGTGCGACACCGGCAACTCGGAGAGAAACCCGGCGAGCGTCGTCGGGGCCTGGCCGAACGAGACGTTCTCCTCGTAGCGCACGTCGACGTGCCGCTCCGCCGTGAGGAGCGTGTCGGGCCGCATGAAGTCGATCCGCCCGATGTCGTAGTCGATGCGGTAGTCGAGGTCGCGCACGAGCTGCCGGCCGTCCATCACCACTTGCTCCGAACCAGGCCGAATCGATCCGGCGCCGATCGTTATCGCGCCGCCGGTCTCGGTGCCGACGGTCTGATAGCGTACGCTCATCCGATACAGCGACGCCGGATGCTGCGGCGAGTAGATGTATTCGCCGGGGATGTTGTAGATGTCGTCGTTCGTCGGGTTGCCCGGCACGACGAGCCCGGAGTCGCGCGCGCTGAACGGGTGCAGCGACGGAAACACGAGGAAGAAGTCGCGGATCGCGAACGCGGCATCCAGCGTACCGCCGTTGCGGATATCCGCCGCGCCGGCGCCAAGATTGAAGATCGCGTCGCTGCGCCGCGGCCAGAGACGATTCTCGGCGTCGAACTCGGCGGGATTCGCCGACTGGGCGAGTCCGAACATCTCGAGGAACGTCGCGTCGCGTCCCGCGATGGGATGCTCGAGGCGCCCGCTGCCGGCGACGACTCGAATCGTCGCCGACTCACGCGCGAGGTTGCTTCCAGCGATGCGGTAGACCGAGCGAATCTCGTTGCGGAACGCGGCCGACGTCGGGCCAACCGTCGGGTCCATGACGAGGTTGGCGACTTGGTCGCGGCCCGGGATGTATTGGAGGTCGGGCGTGCCGCCGGTCGTCGCCCAGACGGTGTCCTTGCCGTTGACCTTGACGTTGTAGGCGACGACGAGCCGCTCGTTCGTCTCGTTCAGCGGCCTGACGAGCGCGAACCAGAGGAGCGAGCGATCGATGACATAGTCCACGCCTTCGCGCAGAAGGTCGTACACCGCCGTGCCGTTCGTCTGACCGCCCCGCACACGGAAACGCGGCCCGCTGGGATTCTGCGGCTGCGTTCCGAACTGAAGGCGGTAGAGGCGAACGTTGGTCGGCCGCAGCGTGTCGGGCAGCGACCGCCACAGCGCGTCGAGCTGCGAGTGGTTCAGGATGTCGATGTTGGGAAACGCCCGGCCGCCGCCGAGGAGCGCCGGATCGACCGTGAAGAAGAACCGCAGCCGCTCGATCTGATAGTCGTCGATGTCGCGGGCATTGGCCTGCGCCGCCTTGCTGCCGATGGTGAACTGTCGCGTCTGGCCGACGTTCCCCTTCTGCTGGGCGAAAATCGACTGGAATCGCAACGGACCGAATTGGTTCGTGACCTGGAGGCCGTAGTTTCCGGTGGGGAGATTCGTCGACAGAAATCGCGACGGCGGAGGCGTGAACGTCACGTTGCCGACGTCCACGCGCTGCCATCGCGAGTCGGGAGCTCCCTCGTAGTAGAGCGAGAGTGTGTTGGACGCGTCGAACTCGCGCTGCATGTCATAGTCGACGTTGACGTGCCAGCGGTCGGCGATGACGCCGGAGCTTTTGATGCTGACGGTCGGCTGAAGCTGCCAGGGCAGGAATCCGGCGTTGCAGCCGGAGACGGCGCTCGTCTGAATGGCCTCGAGGGAGGTGCACACGAGGTTTTGGTCGCGTTCCTTCTTGCCTTCGACGCGCAGGTTCAGCTCGAGCGGCAACTCGAGGCCTGGGATGATCGTCGTTCCGGGTGGGAGCGGCGGTCGCCGAATGGAATCGGTGTCCGCGGCCGGCCGAGCCGGAAGCACGGGAGTGGGAGGCGTCTGCGAACTCGCCGGTGGACCCCAAGCGAGTCCAACGGCGAGCGCGATCAGAACAGCTCGCGTCGCAGAATACAGGGGTCGCACCAAACCCTAACGGTGGGGTAGGAACCCGCCAACGGCTCGTGTCGTGGACCTGCTCCGTTCGCTCTCCGGACGCCGGCGGTTCCACGTCGAAGAAGCCTTGAAATCGAGCTGGCGGTGGGTGGAATATATAGGCCAGCCACGGCCGTACAACCCTGTGGAGTGCTTGAAGTTCCGCAGCAGCACGACCGATCGCGCCCCACCCAATAGAACCACGTGAAGAGAATCAGCCGCTACGTCCTGAGAGAGCACGTCGGGCCGTTTGTTTTCGCCCTGTCGGCGCTCACGTCGTTCATGCTGCTCCAGTTCATCGCGCGAAAGTTCGGCGACCTGGTTGGGCGCGGCCTTTCGTGGCAGGTGATCCTGGAGTTCTTCGTCCTGTCGATCCCGCTCACGGTGGCGCTGACGCTGCCCATGTCGGTGCTCGTCGCGGTGCTCTACGCGTTCAGCCGCCTGGCGTCGGAGAACGAGATCACGGCGCTCAAGGCGAGCGGTATTTCGACGCGATCGCTCCTGCGGCCGGTGCTCGTCGCCTCGGTGTTCCTCGCGGTCTTCATGCTCTGGTTCAACGACCAGGTGCTCTCCAGCGCGAACCACGAGCTGGCGACGCTCCAGATCGCGATCTTCCGCACGAAGCCCAGCTTCGCCCTCAAGGAGCAGGTGATCAATCCGGTCAAGGAGGGGCAGCTCTACCTGCGCGCGGGGTACATCGACCGTGACCAGTCGGGCCACATGCGCGACATCACGATCTACGACGTCTCCAATGCGATGCGCCGCCGGACGATCTTCGCCGATCACGGCACGCTGTCGTTCGCCAGCAACAAGACCGACCTGATCCTGCACCTGTTCGACGGCATGATGATGTCCGCGCCGTCGAACCAGCCGGAGCAACTCGACCGGATCTATTACAAGCAGGATGACCTCAAGGTCAAAGACGTCGCGAGCTCGTTTCAGTCGATCGACGCCGACACGACCTCGAAGGGCGATCGCGAGATGTCCGTGTGCGAGATGCAGTCCGAGTACGAGAAGCGCAACGCCGCGCTCCAGAACGCGTACACGGACAGCCTGATCGCCGTGTGGCGGGTAATGAAGGAACGCGGGCAGAACGGGGTGGAACCGAAGCGCAAACCGGTGCCGAAGGCCGGCGGGATCGGTGCGATGTACTGCACCCTGATCACCAAGTACCTCCACATCAATCCGCTCGCCCCGAAAGAGGCGCAGGCCGCCGAGCCGTCGATGTTCTTGCGACGTCTGGCGCAGGACACCACGCACAAGACCGACACGACCAAGCGCGACACGACCAAACGCGACACCACCAAGCGCGACACGACGAAAAAATCGGCGCCGGGGAAACCGCTCGTGCAGTCCGAGTCGGTGATGGTGATGGTCAACAGCATTCTGAAGAAGGTCCCGCGGAATGCGATTCCACCCGGCGCGTTCATCCCCGAGACCGCCGCCGCGCACATGACGGTTCCACCGAACGGAGCCTCGCCTGTCGGCAATCGTCCCGTCCCGGCGGTGATCGGACAACCGAATCCGCCGCCGGTCGTCGGGACTCCGGGCGGGGCCATCAATCCCAACCCGGCCGCGCGCGTCGCGACGCCGCCGCCGTCGAGCGGCGTGTCCAATCCGGACGCCAATCTCAAGTCGGTTATCGCGAGCGAGGTGGCCGACGCCAAGATTCGCCTCGACGACGCGCGCCACTGGCGGAATCGCTACGCCATCGAGATCCAGAAGAAGTTTTCGTTGGCCGCGGCGTGCTTCGTTCTCGTGCTCGTCGGCGCGCCGCTCGCGTTGCGATTCCCGCGAGGCGGCGTCGGTCTGGTGTTGATCGCCAGCTTCCTGATCTTCTCGGTCTATTACGTCGGCCTCACGGCCGGCGAAGCGCTGGCGAACCACAACCTGCTCTCGCCGTTCTGGTCGATGTGGGCCGGCAACATCATTTTCGCGCTCATCGGCATCGCGCTCATCACGCGCATGGGTCACGAGACGGCGACGGCGCGCGGGGGCAACCTCGGTGAACTGATGGATTCGGTGCGCTTCTGGCTCGACCGGCGCCGCAAGGGCAAATAGCGATGCGCCTCTTCCGGCCATTGGACCGCTACGTGTTCACCGAGTTCTGGCGGATCTTCACGATCACCGCCCTCGGGTTCCCGTTCCTGCTGGTGATCATGGATCTGACGGATCACGTGCAGGGCTACCTCGACCAGCGGATCCCGGCGCGCGACATCGCGCTCAGCTATCTATTCTGGATTCCTGATTCGATGTTCTTGGTGCTGCCGGCGGCGGTACTCTTCGCTACGGTGTTTTCCATCGGCGGGTTCACGCGCCATTCCGAGGTGACGGCGGCCAAGGCGTCGGGCGTGAGCTTTCATCGGCTCGTCGTCCCGATCCTGTTCGGCGCGCTCTTCGCGTCGGTGCTCGACCTCGGACTCGGCGAGGTCGTGCCGATCACGAACCAGCACCGGAGCCACCTGCTGCACCAGGACAAGGCGCAGGTCGGCACCAGCCGGTTCAACTTCGCGTTCGCGAGCGACTTCGGCCGCGTGTACAAGGCGATGGAACTGCGTACCGACTCGGGGCAGATCCGCCAGCTGCAGATCGAGCGCAAAGGAAAAGGCTCTGCCTATCCGACGTACCTGCTGACCGCCGACTCGGCGTCGTTCGATCCGCGGCGGAACAGCTGGACGCTGAGGCGCGGGCACCTGCAGGTCGTGAGCGACCGCAACGCCAGCTTCGCGGTGGCATTCGCGTCGGCCAGGGACACGCTCTTCACCGAACGCCCGGCCGACATGATGGCGAAGCCGCGCGACCCGCAGGACATGCGCTACAGGGAGCTCACGCACTTCATCACCGCGCTCGAGCGGTCGGGCGGCGACGCCAACGTGCTGCGCGTGGAGCGGGCGCTCAAGATCGCCATTCCGGCCACGTGCATCATCATCGCGCTCTTCGGCGCGCCGCTCGCCACCAGCACACAGCGCGGCGGGTCGGCCTACGGCATCGCGATCAGCCTTGCCACGACGATGATCTTTCTTCTCATGATCCAGCTGACGCGGGCCATCGGTGGCAAGGGCGTGATTCCGCCCGACCTCGCCGCATGGCTTCCGGGAGCGTTATTCGGAGTGATCGGGCTGGTTCTGCTCGCCCGGGTACGGACTTGACGGGGCCGCGCCCGTCGCAGTCGATCGCACGCGAAACCCAGACCTATCCGGTCGTCCAACGCACGTCGATCCGGTTCTTCCGGCGCGTCACGCGCTACTGGATCAACGTGTTTCGCGACGTCGGGCAGCGGACGTACTTCCTGCGCGACATCGCGCGCGGGTTCGGCGATCCCGCGACGTACGTGCCCGAGACGATTCGCCAGATGAAGAACATCGGCGTCGACTCGGTGCCGCTCACCGTGATCGTCGCCGCGTTCATCGGCGGCGTCATCGCGCTGCAGACGCGGTATCAGCTGTTCCCCGGCGTCGAGCTGTCGATCATCGGACTCGCGAGCCGGCTCATGATCGTGCTCGAGCTCGGGCCCCTGCTCACGGGTCTCGTGCTCACGGGCCGCGTCGGCGGTCGCATGGCCGCCGAGATCGGAACGATGCGCGTCACCGAACAGATCGACGCGCTCGAGACGCTCGCCTACGATCCTGTTGCGTTCCTGATCGTGCCGAGATTGCTCGCGGCGATCTTCATGTTGCCGACGCTCGTCGTCCTGGCCGACGGCATCGGCCTTACAAGCGCGTACGTCGTTTCGGTCCATTTTACCGATGTCCCGGCCACCGACTTCATCACTGGGCTGCGGCTCGGCTTCGGAACGTTCCAGGTCGTCTACAGTCTGCTCAAGGCGACGATGTTCGGCGCGGCGATCGCCTTGGTCTGCGCCTATGAGGGTTACATTTCCGAGGCTGGTGCCGAGGGCGTCGGGCGGTCGACGGCGCGAGCGGTCGTCATCACGTCGGTGACGATTCTCGTGCTCGACGCACTCACGGCGGGCGTGCTCGCTCCCTTCCTCCAGACATGAAGCGTCGCGACGAAGTCACCGTCGGCATTCTCATCACGGTTTCGGTCATCGTCCTGCTCCTGGGGACGCTCTGGCTCGTGCGTGGTGGTTTGCGGTCGGGCTATCCGCTCTACACGCGCTTTGCCTGGGGACAGAATCTCAAGCAGGGCCAGCCGGTGCTGCTGGCCGGCGTGAACGTCGGATACGTCGGCGACGTCACGCTGCGCCGCGACGGCTACCTCGACGTGATGCTACGCATCAACGACCAGTACTCGATCCCCAAGGGCTCGAACGCGGCCGTGAAGCCCGTCGGCATCTTCGGCGACGTCGCGATCGCGCTCACGCCGCCGATTCCACTGACGGCGGCGTCGTACGCGTCGGGCGACACAGTGCCCCCGGGTCCTCCCGCGGCGGATTTCAATCAGATCCTGACCCGCATGGATACCATCGGGCAGACGATCTCGCTGCTCACGCGCTCACTGCAGACGCAGGTGGTCGAAGCCGGCACGCTCAAGGACGTGCACAAGATCATCCTGTCGGCGGCGGCGCTCTCGGCGCAGCTGACGGACCTCGCCGCGCAGCAGAACAAGAACATCACGGCGACGCTGGAGACCTTTCGAAACACCATCGGCCACGTCGACAGTACGATGGCCCACGTCGCCAGCGTGGTGGACACGGCCAAGATCGCGGCGACGCTCTCCAATGTTCGCACGACCAGCCAGAACCTCGCGCGGATCTCGTCGCAGCTCGACTCATCGACGACGCAGCTCCGCGTCTTCGTCGACAAGATGGAGAACGGCAACGGCACGATTCAGAAGCTGATGACCGACTCGCTGATGTACACCGACGCCCGGCATCTGCTGCAGACGATGGATTCGCTTGTCGCCGACTTCAAGAAGAACCCGAAGAAATACATCAGCGTCAAGATCTTCTAATCAGTCTCCCGGCGACGGCGCGCGTCTCGACTCGAGCGCGGCACCGGGCGTGCGGCCCACCGTCGCATAGTAGATCGGGATGCCGAGCGCGATGACGCCGAAGATCGCCAGCGTCGGCCAGCGGCTGCTCGGGTCGATCAGCGCATTGGCGAGCAGGTAGATCGTCGCCAGCACGAACAGGATCGGCGCCACGGGATAGAGCGGCGCACGAAACGCCGGCTTGTAGTCGGCGCGCCGCCTGAACGCGAAGATCGACGCGACGCCCAACGCGTAAAACGGCAGAATCGCCGTGACGAAGGTGTCGGCGAGTTGTTCGAACGTTCGCATCAGCACGAAGATGATGCCGAGCACCGCCGCCAGCGTGATCGCCACATAGGGCGTCTCGTAGCGCGGATGCACGGCCGCGATCTTCCGGAACAGCAGACGGTCCGCCGCCATCGCGAAGAACACGCGCGGATTCGTCAGGATCGAGCCGTTCAGCGTGCCGAGCGTCGACAGCATCACCGTGATCGACACGAACGTCACGCCGACGGGACCGACGACCCGCAGCGCGACGTCGGCCGCGACGAGCTTCGAGTGCCGGATCTCGTCGACCGACATCACCCCGAGATACGCGATGTTCGCCAGCAGGTACATCACGATGACGGCGCACGTGCCGAGGATGAGCGCGCGCGGCAGGTTCTTCTCCGGATTCTTCACTTCGCCCGAGATGAACGCGAGGTCGGCCCATCCGTCATACGCCCACAGCACCGACACGAGCGCCAATCCGAAAGGTGCGATCGAGAAGCTTCCCGCGGGAGCCGGCGGCGTGAAATGTCCTCCGGTCTTCGGAATACCAACGGCGATGGCGACGATCACGATGAACAGCAGTCCGAAATACTTCGCGATGGTCGTGATGTTCTGAAGCAGCGAGCCCCACCGCACGCCGACGTAGTTCAGCGCCGCGATGACGGCGATCGCGAGGGCCGCGACGTAGTGCACCCAGCCGTCGTACGGCGCGACGGTCGGATCGAAGCCGAGCACGCGGAGCAGGTACTCGGCGAACGTCGTGGCGATCGCGCCGAGCGCCGCGGCGCGAATGATCGCCAGCTCGGACCAGCCGAACAGAAACGCCGGCAACCGACCCCACGCGTTTCGAATGAACACGAAGATGCCGCCCGTCTCGGGAAACGACCCGGCGACCTCGGCCAGCGTGAGCGCGCCGCACAGGGCGACCACGCCACCCGCGATCCACACGCCAAAAAGCGGAAGCGGACCAGGCAGTCGATTCGTGACGCTCGCCGGCGTGCGGAAGATTCCCGAGCCGATCGTAATCCCGATGACGACGGCGATGGCGCTCCACAATCCGAGGCGCCGCGGGAGTTCCGCGGGCGCGCCGGCGGCGGGAGTCGAGGGGGCGGGAGGGGGGGGCGTCATTCCATAGGATGGTAGCGCCAGCGTGGCATCGCGGCGAGCCGAGCATGGCTAGCGGGTCCATCGGCATGACCAATGCGGTGTCAGTGGCCCCCGCCCCCACGCTGCGACACAGGTCGATTGATTCACCGGTCCACCGATTCACGTCGCGCGTGCGGTGGTAGTTCCACACGAGCTCGAGGACGACATGTACAACCGGAACGGCAGTCTGACATCGCGAACGATCGGTCGTCGCGCGATCACATTCGCTGGAATCGTCGCGGCGTTTTTCATCGTCGCCTGCGGCGGGGGCGAAAAGAAAGCGGGAGGCGAATCGACGGCTGCGGTCCCTCCCGGCGGCGCGGGTGCGACGGCGGCGGCCGGCGGTGCGGCACCTGGCGCCGCGCCCGGTGCGCTTCCCACGCCCGCTCCAGGCGCTCCTCCCGCGGGTGCGACGGTGGCGATGCTCGCCGAAGGCGACAGCATCTTCCACGGGATGAAGGCCGGCGGTCTCTGTCAGACGTGCCACGGCCCCGATGCCGCGGGCACCCCGCTCGCGCCGCCGCTCGCCAACAAGCAGCAGTGGCTCACCGGCGACGGGAGCTATGACTTCATCCAGAAGCGCGTGACCACTGGAATGCCCACGCCCACGCCGCCGTATTCGAGCCCGATGTTGCCGATGGGCGGAGCGCAACTGACGGCGGATCAGATCAAATCCGTGGCCGCATACGTGTACTCGATCAGTCACAAGAGCTGAGCAGCAAAGATCGATGTGGTGGCTGGCGCGCCGGCGCTCCAACGAGCGTGTTCGGCGCGCTAGCTTTGGGTGGTCGCAGGTTCTTCCGCCCAACTCACGCGCATGGTCAATCGTTTCGTCGACGCGATCTTCTGGATCGCCGTCGCGTGTTGTCTCGTCGCGCAGGTGGCGATCGTTCGATCCTCGCTCGTTTCTCCGGCGCAGGCGCCGACCTCGGACGATGGGGGGAGAACGTCCGCCGGTCGCCGCGCGCTCGAGGTGTGCTGGGCGGTCATTCCCGGGATAGCGCTCGCGCTCCTGTTCGTCGCCACATGGCGCGCCATGCACGGCGCGTCGGCGTCGGCGTCGGCGATTCTGAATGTGATGTCGGCGACGCGATGAAGACGGTGCGCCGGCTGTCGCTCGTCGCCCTGGCGACCGCGTGCCTTCACCTCGTGTTCGGCGCCATCGTACGCATCTCCGGTTCGGGGATGGGCTGCGGGAACAACTGGCCCAAATGCTACGGCTACTGGTTTCCGCCGTTCAGCCGGCCGGATCTCGTCGTCGAGGTGACGCACCGCTATCTCGCGTCGATCCTGCTCACGAGCGTCGCGCTCATGACGCTCGCCGCGTTTCGGCATCGGGAGGAACGCGGTGTCGGCGGAAGCGGCGGCGTGTTGCGTTCGTCGGGCGGTGCGCTCGGCGCCGTATTGTTCGCCGCCGCCCTGGGCGGCGTGACGGTGAAATTCGGCAACGCCCCGTGGGCGACGGTCGCCCATTGGCTCGTCGCGATGACCGTCCTCGCCATGGTCGCCACGACCGCGGTGCGCGCCGGTACACTCGGCGGCGCGAGCGCGAGTGTGCAACGCGGTACCGCAAGAGCGGCGCGCTCCGGGCGAGCGGCGGCGATCCTCGCTCTTTTCGCCGTCGCGCTCGGTGGGTTGACCGCCAAGATTCCCGGCGCGTCCGTCGCGTGCACGAGCGTCCCGCTGTGCGGCCGCAACGCCGCCGTCGACACAGCCGCCGCGGTCGTGCAGATGACGCATCGCGCGATCGCCGTGCTCCTGCTCCTGCATCTGATCGGCGTCGTCGCGATGGTGCGCCGGCACCGTGCTGACGAAGCGCCGATCGTGGTGCGCGCGGCGCATGTCGCGCTGGGCATGGTGCTGCTGCAACTCGCCGTCGCGTCGTCGATGGTGCTGCTGCACCTCCCCGCCGTGCTTCGCTCGCTGCACGAAGCGACAGGCGTCGGCATCTGGCTCAGCTGCTTCCTCCTCGCGTATCTCGCCCGTCGCACCGCACCGGCCGCCGTTCATGAACCGGCCGAGGTGCCGCGGGCGGCCGGCGCGCGCGTTCAGCCGCTCCGGGCCACCGAGTCATGACGGACGCCGTCGCTCTCGGACAGACGCGCTCGATCTGGCGCGACCTCGTCGCGCTGACGAAGCCGCGCATCATCTCGCTGCTTCTCGTCACGACAATCGCGCCGATGTTCGTCGCGGGGCGCCCGGGGTGGACGCTCGTGCTGGCGGTCTTCGCCGGCGGCTATCTCATGGCCGGGGGCGCGAACGCGGTGAACATGTACATCGACCGTGACATCGATGATCGCATGGCGCGCACTCGACTGCGTCCGATCCCGAGCGGACGGATGCATCCGCGGCAGGTGCTGGCGTTCGGCGTGCTCCTCTCGACGGCAGCCACGTTCCTGCTCGGCTATGCGGCGAACATGTTGACCGCGGCGCTCGCGCTCGCCGGCTTCTACTTCTACGTGTTCATCTACACGCGTTGGCTCAAGCGCAGCACGCCGCAGAACATCGTCATCGGCGGGGCCGCCGGCGCGTTTCCGCCACTCGTGGGTTGGGCCGCGGTGACGAACCGAATCGACCTCCTCGCCGTCTACCTGTTTCTCATCGTGTTCTACTGGACGCCGCCGCACTTCTGGGCGCTCGCGCTCCTCAAGCAACGCGACTACGACCGCGCGCACGTCCCGATGGCGCCGCTCGTCTGGGGTGAGCGCGAGACCAAGCGCCAGATGCTCTGGTACACGCTCGTGCTCGTGCCGCTCACGCTGTTGCCGGTGGCGTTTCACGCACTCGGCCTCGTGTATCTCGTGGCCGCGGTGATCCTCGGCGGGAAATTCGTCGCCGAAGTCGTGCGCGTGATGCGAGCGACCGAATGGAGCGCGCCGGCGTGGCGCCTCTACAAATACTCGCTGCTCTACCTCGCCTTGCTCTTCGCGGCCATGGTGGCCGACCGCTTCATTCCGCTCGGAACGTCCGCGACTTCCGTCTGACGCGCAGGTGTCGCCGGCGCTCCGCCGGGGCCCTCGATCGTCAGGTTTGTCGTCTGCCGAGCGGAAATCTGAACCTGCCGTTCGATCGGCTTCTCGAGATCCGGCCGCCAGATCCTGATGGTGTAGCTCCCCGCCGGAACCGAGTCGAGGGAAAATCGTCCGTGCTCGTCGGTCACGGCGAAGTACGGATGATCGAACACGGCGATCGTCGCGTGCGTCCACGGATGCAACGTGCAGGTGACGTCCACGAAGCCCACACGTTTCGTCAGACGCTCGCTCGCCACGATCTGGCCCGTGTTGAAGAACGGCATCGTGACCGTGCTGTCGACGGGCGCTCCTTTGAACACGAGCCGGTGCAACGCGGCGTCGTCGTTGTAAACGTTGATGGTCGACCCGACCGTCGTCGCGACGATGCTCGGGTCCAGACCGCAATCTTCGCTCGACAGATCGGCTCGCTTCTCCTCGGGAAGCGACTTGCCGGTCTTGAGGCCGTCGATCCAGACGAGAGCGGCGCGCGAGCGTGGAGGCGTCGCCCTGCCCGTCTCGCACTCGTGCGTGGACTCGTCGATCGCCGGAAGCGAACCGTAGTCGACCGTGCCGACGACGGTTCCCAGTTCCGACGTCGCTGACGGCCGGTACGCCGTAGCGACGAGCTCGAATCCTTCGTGCGGATCGGACGCCACGGCGACGCGCTGTGGCTGGCCGCCTGCCGACGAGGAGTCCTTCGAGCAGGCCGCGGCGCCGAGAACCATCACGGCGGCAATCGCAAAGCGTCGTACGCAGCTTTGCCGGGACAAGGACACCTCTGGATGAGTCGACAGATCCGGCAAGAATGCCGGACCTCAGAGGTACGACCGCAACGAGCGGACCGCTAGACGATCAACAGCTCGCGCTGATAGTCGCGAGGCGTGACAACCGCCTCGCCCGGCACGACGTAGACGTTGACCTCGCTACGCATTCCGACCTTGCCGGCGATGTAAATGCCCGGCTCGATCGAGAATCCGATCCCGGGAACGAGCAGACGCTCTTCCCGCGTCTCGAGGTTGTCGAGGTGGGGGCCTGATCCGTGCAAATCTCTCGGATCGATCGAATGCCCGGTGCGGTGCGTGAAGTAGTCGCCGAAGCCGCGCGACTGGATGACGCGTCGCGCCGCGTCGTCCACCTCGGCGCCGCGCGTCGCCACGTTCGCCTTGGCGCGCTCGCGCACGAGCGCGATCGCCGCGTCGCGCGCATCGCGCACTGCATTCCAGATCTCTAGCGACTCGGCCGACGGCTTCCCAAGCGAGGCCATCCACGTCTGGTCCGCGTAGACGCCGCCCTCTTCCTTCGCCCAGAGGTCGATGAGCAGAATCTCACCGGGACGAATGACGCGAGGTTGATCGGCCGACGGTTCATAGTGGGGATTCGCCGCGTTCGCGCCGGCCGAGACGTTCGGGCCGTGGTCTGTGTAGAGTCCCGCACGCTTGAACTCGTCCTGAATCCAACCCATGAGCTCGTGCTCGGCGAGCGGCTCCGCACCGCGCGCACGCGTGCCCGCGAGCTCCATCGCCTTGCGAGCGATTCCGGCGATCACCTCGGCCGCGCGCTCGTGCGACGCGATGTTCTCCACGGTCCACGAGGCGTAGAAGCGCGTGACGAGCTCCCCGGACGAGAACACGGTCGCTCCCGACGCGCGCACCATCTCGATTACGCCGGCGGGCACGCGGTCGAGATACGGCACCGCGTCGCCGGCCGAGTATTCCATCGCCACGCGCTTGCCGCCGACGTGCTTGGCGAGCAGTGCCTCGAGGCTCCGCCACGACGCGTAGACCTCTTTCTGCCATTCGCCAGGCCAGCGCCGCCACGGTCCTTGCTCGATCGCGTGCGTGAACGCGACCGGCAGTCCGCGCGCCGGCACGAAGGCGAACGCACGCCGCGTCGTCATGCCCTCGAGGCCGACCAGCTGCGCGGCGATGGGGTTCAATCCGCGAAAATCGTAGAGCAGCCAGCCGTCGAGGTTTGCGTCGATCAGGGCGCGCTGCAATTCGAACAACGTATCTGTGGTCAGCATCCAGGAAGTTTACCCCAGGCCGGCAGTTCGATCGACCGCGCGCCAGTCGGCACGCCACTCGCACGTGCCTTCTCCGCGCGCCGCACAGCGCACATGCTCCACCGCGCCGATGCTGCCGATCAGCCGTTGGAGTAATTCTCGCACCGATGCTTCGTAGTACGTGCAACCCACGCTGCCCGGCGCCGTGCCGAGCGTAATGGAACGGGGCACGTCGATCATCAAAAAGCTGCCCACCTTGCGCACGTTGCCGCCGAGGTACCGCGCGGCGATTTTCTTGGCGTAGCGAAAGGCCAGGGGCCGCGCGACGGCCGCCGGCAGGAGCCGCATCAACTGGCGGTTGATGGGCGAGATGGTCTGATACGATTGCCGCGCAGTGTAGCGGCCCGCGGCGCGAAACACCGCTTCGGCGTCCGGGCGGCGACCGATCAGCTTGGCGAGCCCGATAACCTCATCGGAACCGGTGCGCTGACCTTTTCGCACCGCCTCGCTGTGTCGCTTGATCTGGGTGTAGACGGTGTCGCTCAGCCCGAACCGCTTGTTGCGAAGCTCGTCGACGTACTCGGTGTCGAGTTGATCGATCGGCGTGTCGACGTTCCGGACCGCTTCTAAAAGACTCAACGGAAACAGAGCATCAACAGTGGCGAGCATGAGCCTCGATGTAAGTCGGGAACCGGCGGGCGGTTGAAAAGCGAAGCTAGCCGCGCGTCCTTGCCCCTTCAAGACGCACGCTGATGGGCGCGCGCGCGGCAATCGGCTTGCTCATCGCGGCGATCATCGCCACGCTTGCGCGACGCACCCGATCGCTGTCGAGAAGCGGCGCCGTTGCCGCGACGGGGCTCGGCGCGCTCGCGACCGCGGCGGGCTATCCATGGGCGATCCTCCTCGTCGTCTACTTCGCGTCATCGAGCGCGCTGTCGCGGCTCGGCTCGACCGAGAAGGAGCGCCTGACCGGAGGCATCGTCGCCAAGGGCGGCCAGCGCGACGCACGGCAGGTGTTGGCCAACGGCGGGGTCTTTGCCGTCGCCGCACTCGGCATGCTCCTCCAGCCCGGGCCTTGGTGGACGTCGCTCGCCGCGGGTTCGCTTGCCGCGAGCGCCGCCGACACCTGGGCCACGGAGATCGGAACGCGCTTTGGCGGCGTCCCACGATCGATTTTATCGGGAAAACCGGTCCCGGTGGGAACGTCCGGCGGGGTCACGGTGATTGGAAGCCTGGGTGCGCTCGCCGGAGCCGTATTCGTGGCGGGCGTGTCCCTGGCGATCGGGTGGACGCGTCTCGCCGCACTGTCGGCCCTGGCCGGCGGCATCGTCGGCGGGCTTGCCGATTCGCTGCTCGGTGCGACGCTGCAGGTCCGGCGGTGGTGCGACGCGTGCAGTCTCGCCACGGAGCGACCGAGACACGATTGTGGAGCGGAGACTCGCGTGACGGGCGGAATCGTGGGATTCGACAACGACATGGTGAATCTGTTCAGCGTGATCGCCGGCGGTGCGTCGGCAACGGGACTCTTCGCGGCGCTCGTTTCGGGATCGACGGCTCTTCGATGAACGCCGACGTCCTCGTCGTCGGCGGAGGTCCGGCCGGCTCGTCTCTCGCCGTGGCGTTGGCTCGCAAAGGCGTGGACGTGTTGCTCGTCGACCGCGCGCGATTCCCGCGACCCAAGCCGTGCGCCGAGTATCTCAGTCCCGAGGCGTCGCGCGTGCTGGCGTCGATGGGCGCGCTCGAGCGCGTCGAGCGCTCGGGCGCCGCGGCGTTGTCGGGAGTTCGCGTGCGCGCCCCCAACGGCCTGGTGATCGCCGGCGATTTCGTAGCGCCGCACGGGTTCCGCGCCTACGCCGACCGCGGACTCTCCGTGCGGCGCGAAGTGCTGGACGAGATCCTGTTCGACTGCGCGCGAGAGGCCGGCGCGCGCGTCGTCGAAGGGTTGCGAATCGCCGACGTACTGCGCGACGCGTCCGGACGAATCATCGGCGCGCGGCCGCAGGGCGATGGCGCCGAGCCGATTCGCGCGCGATTCACCATCGCCGCCGACGGACTTCGCTCCGTCGTCGCCCGGCGACTCGACTTGACGAAGACGAAACGCTGGCCGCGCCGGCTTGCCCTCGTGACGCACTTCACCGGCGTGCGCGACGTGGGCGAACACGGCGAGATGCACGTCGAGCGCGACGGATACGTCGGCATCGCCGACGTGGGACACGGCGCGACGACGGTGGCGCTCGTCGTTCCGGCCTCGCATGCCAAAGCGATCTCGGCGAATCGCGAGGGTTTCCTCGATGCGTGGCTCGTCGCGCACCCGCACCTCGCCGAACGATTCATGCTCGCCGAGCGCGTGTCGCCGGTCGTCGTCACCGGCCCCTTTGGCGCCTACAGCCGGCGCGCGTGGGCGCCGGGCGCAGCGCTCGTCGGCGATGCGGCGGATTTCTTCGACCCGTTCACCGGCGAAGGGATCTATGCGGCGCTTCGCGGCGGGGAGCTGCTCGCCGACGCGCTCGTGGCCGGCCTTCGGGCTGACGACGGCGGTGAGGCCGCGTTGCGCGAGTACGATCGCGCCCGGCGCCGCGAGTTCGGCGGCAAATGGATCGTCGAACGCGTCATCGGCGCCGTAGTCGGATCACCGGCGCTGATCAATCGCGCCGCCAAGCGGCTGTCGGCGCGCAAAGACCTCGCCGATCTCCTGATCGGCGTCACCGGAAACTTCGTGCCGGCCAGCGAGGTCGTCCGGTGGTCGTATGTTTGGAAGGTCTTCGTCGGCTGAACGGATGGATTCTGACACTTTTCGCAGCGTCCTTGGGCGGTTCGCCTCGGGCGTCACGATTCTCACAGCCCGCGACACGACGGGCGCCGATCACGGGATGACGGTGAGCGCCTTCTGCTCGCTGAGTCTCGAGCCGCCGCTCGTTCTCTTTTGTGTCGACCACGCGGCATCCATGCACGAACTGCTCGTGAGCGACCCGCCGCCCGTCTGTGGTATCAGCATTCTCTCGTCGGACCAGGAGGCCTGGTCGCGACGGTTTGCCGACGAGACCGAACAGCGGTTCGACGGCATCGCGTACTCGCGGGGCGAACACGGCGTCGTCCTCCTCGACGACGCGCTGGCGCATCTCGAGTGCACGATCCTCCAGCGCATCGAAGCCGGCGATCACACAGTGTTCATCGCGCAGCTCGAGCACGCGACAGCGCTCTACGGACATCCTCTGCTCTATTATCGCGGCGGCTATGCCCAAGTCGAGCGATGACGAAGACGACGCGCGGACTTGCACCGTGCTGACGCCGGCCCGCCGGCGCGGCGTCGAGCTGCTCGACGACCCGCGCGTCGATCCCGCCGACCGTCACGCGGCGCAGGACGACATCCGTCGCTCGAACGTGTGGCTCGGTGGACTGCGCGCCGCGCTCGCCGAGCTGCGCGCCGTCATCGCACCGCAGGACAACATGATCCTGCTCGACGTCGGCACAGGCCTCGCCGACATACTCACTGAGGCGGCGCGCGAGGTACGGAGAGCGGGGGGCACGCTGACCACGATCGGCGTCGACGGCTCGATCTCGCTGCTCACCGCCGCACGCGATTCGACCACCGGCATGGTGTGCGCCGACGCCCTCACGCTACCGTTTCGCGACCACAGCGTCGACGTCGCGATGTGCTCGCAGCTGCTCCATCATTTCGCCGACGCGGACATCGACCGTCTGTTGAGGGAGTTGCACCGTGTGTCGCGCCGCGCCGTCGTCATCTGCGATCTGCGGCGAAGCTGGCTGGCCGCCGCTGGATTCTGGCTGGTGTCGTTCCCGATGCGCTTTCACCGCATCACGCGTCACGACGGCGTCGTCTCGGTGCTGCGCGGCTTCACCGCCGCCGAGCTCCGCCGGCACGTGAGGGCTGCGACCGGCGCGTCGCCGCGCGTGAAACGCCGGCTCGGTTTTCGGCTCACGGCGCGATGGACGCCCGCCAACGGGTCGAACATCGCGAGCGTCTCGTGAACGACGCCCCTCCGCACGACCTTGGCCCAATGCCGACCAACCGCTCGCTGCGGACGGTCGACGAGCGCATCGTGAAAGCGCCGCCGAGCCGTATCTTCACGCTCGCGGCGGACGTGGAACGATGGCCGGCGCACTTGCCGCACTACCGCTTCGTGCGCTTCAACGAGCGACGGCGCGACGGCGGTGGTACGGTCGAGATGTCGGCGAACCGGCCGTTCGGTCCGGTGGACTGGCCCACTTGGTGGATGTCGCTGATGTCCGTGACCCCCCCGTCGAGCTCGACTCGAGGCTCGATTCGGTTCCGGCACGTTCGTGGCGTGACGAGCGGCATGGAAGTCGAGTGGACCTTCGACCCACACCAGGTCGGAACCTTGGTTCGCATCGTACATGTCTGGAACGGGCCTCCGTGGCCTCTGATTGGTGGATTGGCGGCGCACGCGGTGATCGGGCCCGTGTTCGTGCACGGCATCGCGTCGCGAACTCTTGCCGGCCTCGGCCAAGCGGCCGAACGTACCGGCGAGTTTGGAAACGGCGTTGGCTCATCGAGAGAGGTGTCGAGTGGATGATCGTCGGCGGGTCGTGGTCACCGGTATCGGGGCGGTCACGCCGATCGGCATCACGCGCAGCGCGATGTGGGACGGCTTGCTCGCTGGCCGCTCCGCCGTGCGTCCCGTCACGCGGTTCGACGCGTCGATCTATCGCAGCCAGATCGCCGCCGAGATCGACTTTCATCCGACGGATTTCATCGAGGAGCGGAAGGTCAAGCGTCTCGATCGCTACGGGCAATTCACCGTCGCGTGTTCGCGGCTCGCGATCGAGGACGCGCACCTCGACATGAGCGTCGAAGATCACGAGCGCGTCGGCTCGACGATGGGAAGCGCGCTGGGCGGCGTCGGGTTCGCCGAAGAGCAGTTCGGCGTCTTTCTCACGCAGGGCATCAAGAACGTCGCGGTCTCGTTGGCGACGAACGTCTTCGGCGGGGCGGCGAGTTGCAACGTCGCGATCGAATTCGGCGCGCAGGGGCCGAACAGCACGAACGCGATGAGCTGCGCGTCGGGCACCATGGGCATCGGCGAAGGGTTTCGCCAGATCCGCGACGATTACGCCGACGTGATGATCTGCGGCGGCATCGAGGCGCCGCTCAACCAGCTCTGCTTCGGCGCGTTCGCGTTGATTCGCGCCATGTCGACGCGCAACGACGACCCGGGCCACGCGTCGCGCCCGTTCGACCGCGACCGCGACGGATTCGTCATGGGTGAAGGCGCCGCGGTGCTCGTGCTCGAGGAATACGAGCGCGCCAAATCGCGCGGCGCGCACATCTACGCCGAGGTCTGCGGCTACGCGTTCTGCAACGACGCGCACCACATGACCGCGCCGCGTCCCGACGGCTCGCAGGCCGCGCGCGCCATTCGCGGCGCGCTCAAGGACGCTCGGGTCGAGCCACACGAGATTCAATACGTCAACGCCCACGGCAGCAGCACGCCGCTCAACGATCCGACCGAAACGCGGGCGATCAAGACCGTGTTCGGCGACCACGCCGCCAAGCTGCAGGTGAGCAGCACCAAGGCGTACTACGGACACGCGCTCGGCGCGTCCGGTGCCATGGAGGCGGCCATCTGCGCGATGGCGCTCGAGCACGAATGGCTTCCGCCAACGCTCAACCTCGAGGACCCGGGCGACGGCTGCGACCTCGATTACATCCCGGGCGTGGGTCGCAATTCGCGCGTCGACTACATCGTCAGCAACTCCTTCGGGTTCGGCGGCATAAACGCCGCCTTAGTGCTGAAGCGCGCCGACTGAGGGGCGAACGGACGCCGATGATGGTATAGTTACAGCGCCGCGGGGCCGGACTCCGCGGCGCTTTTTCGTCCTGCACCCTCAGCTCGGAACCCATCAATGAAAGACACGTGGCGCCACTTCGTGGCCGAATTCGTGGGGACGTTCGCGCTGGTGTTCGTCGGTGGTGGTACGATCATCACGAGTCCGCTGGTGCAATCGCAGGCGACGGTGTTGAGCGTCGCGCTCGCGCACGGCCTCATCCTCGCGCTTCTCGTCAGCGCGACGATGAACATCTCGGGCGGACATTTGAATCCGGCCGTCACGACCGGCTTCCTCGTGACCGGACGCATCGATCCGATGATGGCCGTGATTCACTGGATCGCGCAGTTCCTCGGAGCGATCATCGCCGCGTACGCGCTCAAGGCGCTGTTCCCATCCGCGGTCGCCACCGTGACGATGCTCGGCGGCCAGCGTGTTTCCGCCGACACGACGTTCATGCAGGCGATCGGTCTCGAGGCCATCGCGACGTTCTTCCTCGTTTTCGTCGTCTTTGGAACGGCCGTCGATCCGCGCGCGCCCAAGCTCGGCGGCATGGCGATCGGCCTCACGATCGCCGCGGACATTCTCGCGATTGGCCCGCTCACCGGCGGGTCGATGAATCCGGCGCGTTCGTTTGGGCCGGCCGTCGTTTCGCACGTTTTCGAGGGTCAGATGGTGTACTGGATCGGACCGCTCCTCGGCGGAATCGTCGCGGCGCTGTTGTACGACCGGCTGTTCCTGCGGAACGGCTCGCCCAGCGCGGCGGGCGCCCCAGCCGCCTGATCGGCGGTCGGCGCGCGCGGCCGGTATCTTCCCGGAATGACGGACGCACCGCTCTCCGCCCTCTCGCGCGCTCGCGAACAGAAGATCAGCGAGCTCTCACAGCACTTCGCAAATGACGATCTGTCGCTCGACGACCTCGAGCGACGGATCGAGCGGGTGTACAAGGCGGCGAACCTTTCCGAGCTGGACGCGATCACGTCCGACCTGCGCGCGCCGCTCCTGGCTCCCGCCAACGTCATCGTGCCGTCGTTGGCGCCGATGACGAACGCGACGTCCTATTCGGACGAGGGCGTTCCGACGCGGCGTACCCGCATTCTCGCCGTGATGAGCGAGTCCAAACGGACCGGGCGTTGGCTCGTGCCGCCGCGCGTGGACGTCGTGTCTCTGATGGCCGATACGAAGATCGACCTCACGAGCGCCGTGCTCCCGCCCGGCGGCGCCGAGTTTCATGTGCGCTCGATCTGGGCCGCCTGCAAGATCATCGTCCCGCCGGAGATGCGCGTGATCAACGAGATGCACGCGATCATGGCAAGCGTGACGAGCAAGGCCGACGAGATGGATGCGGAGGGAACCGTGCACCGCGGGCCGACGCTGCGCCTCACCGGGACGGCGTTCATGGCCGAGGTGAAGGTCGTCGTGCGCCGCCGCGAGGAAGCACTCGCCGAGCTCTCGGACGACGACGACGACGACTAGCGCGCTCGGTCAGGGGAGCAACACGCCGGCGATGCGCACCAGCCAGCCGAATCGTTGATCTCACTGCCGGCCACTCTGAGGTCCGTCGCCTGGGTGGTTCGGCTGCGGGGTCGACGACGGTGGCAGCCATCAGACCGCAGACATCGGTTTCGGCGTGACACGGCGGAGCTGGCGGGACGATGACGACGGTCTCGGCGAGCGCTGGTCTGATTTCCGATGTCGGAGGTCGGCCGTCAGTCGTCGAGCGAACCACGTGGCTTAGTGGCCACTCGACGCTCAGAGTGGCCGAGCCCCCATCACGGCTCGCTGGCGTTCACGGCCCCAGGCGCATGTACGCTGCGTCGTACCTGGCGATCGAATCGGCGATCACTTTCATGGCTTCATCGCTCTTCGCCCAGCCTTCGATCTGCACGCGCTTTCCTTCGAGATCCTTGTAGGTCGAGAAGAAGTACTGGACCTCGGTCAGCACGTGCCGCGGAATGTCCGCAATGTCGAACACGTCGTCGTAGTAGGGATCTTTCAGCGCCGCCGCGAGAATTTTGTCGTCCGGTTCTCCGCGATCCCGCATGCGCAGCACGCCGAGCGGGCGCACGTCGATCATGCAACCGGGGAACGTCGGTTCCTTCACGAGCACGAGCACGTCGAGCGGATCGCCGTCCTCGTGCAGCGTGCGCGGAATGAGGCCGTAATCGCCCGGATAGTGAACCGCGGAGTAGAGCACGCGGTCCAGCTTCATGATTCCGGTTTTCTTGTCGAGCTCGTATTTGTTGCGGCTACCCAACGGGATTTCGATGACGGCGGTGACTTCTTCCGGCGGGTGCGGACCCGGCGGAAGGTCATGCCAATAGTGGATCATGACGCCCGCGAGGCCACGCCGTCCCGCGTCATGGTGCCTTTGTACGCCATCGGCGGCTCTTCGACACCGAAGTTTCCCGTCGCCAATTCGGCGACCCGCTCCATCTCACCGGGAGTGAGATCCGGCGCATCGCTCGCCGCCGCGAACTCGGCGAGCTGCTCATCGTCGTAAACGTTCGGCAGCGTGGTCACGACGCGGGGTTCGGCGAGCAGCCACTTGAGCGCCGCCTGGCCGAGCGTCATCCGCTTCGCGAGGAAGTCGAGCGTTTTGACTTTCTTGATGCCGTTGACCAGCCAGGATCGCGGGCGATGCCGCCGGTGGTCGTGCTCGGGGAAGACCGTGTCTTCGGTGTACTTCCCTTCGAGCATGCCCGACGCGTGCGTCACGCGGATGTTGAAGCAGCAGTTCGGGGCATGCCGCTTCGCCGCCTCGATCATCGCCGTGCCCGGATGCTGCTCGAGCACGTTCCAGATCATCTGGATCGTGTCGATGTCCGGCTCGCGCTCCACAAGGTCCGCGGCTTCGTACAACCAACCAATGGCCGGACCGAACGCGGCCCCCCACGCCCGAATCTTCCCTTCCCGCTTGAGCTGCCGGAACGTGTCCCACAGCTCGCGGTCGTGCACATGCTCCATCTTCGCGTTGTGCAGCTGGAGCACGTCGATGTAGTCGGTCTCGAGGCGCTCGAGACACTTGTCGACGGCGAAGCGCAGGAACGCCGGATCGGTTCGCATCGGCAGCTCCGACTGCCCGCGGCGAGCTTTCTGCGCCGCCTCGTCGTATATGTCGTAGCCGACCTTGGTCGCGATCACGACTTCATTGCGACGCCCGCGAAATGCCTCGGCGATCTGGCGCTCGGCGCGGCCGTTGCCGTAGGCATCCGCCGCGTCGAAGAACGTCACGCCGTGATCGTCGAGCGCGCGGCGCAGCATCGCCACGGCGTCGGCGTCCGTCTTCTCGCCCCACCAGCCGGTGGAGATGGTCCACGTGCCGAACCCGACTTCGCTCACGCGAATGTCGCGTGCCGGGAAAAGTCCGGTATCGCATGCCAAGAAGTCTAACGGGTGGCTGACGGGTACGTTTGCGTTGCATCTTTGTTCAGCCTCACCCCGCCATGGCGATCACCGACCACCAAGCGAAGTACTTCGCCCACGAGCTCACCCGCCGGTTCCCGTCGGATTCCGAGGCGCGGCTGGCAGGCGCCCTCGTCGACGCCGTCGTCGACCTTAACCCGCACCAGGTCGACGCGGCGCTGTTCGCGTTTCGGTCTCCCCTCGCGAAGGGCGCTCTTCTCGCAGATGAGGTGGGACTAGGCAAGACGATCGAAGCCGGGCTCGTCATCTCGCAGCGCTGGGCTGAAAAGCGCCGGAGGATCCTGGTTGTCACCCCCGCGAACCTGCGCAAGCAGTGGTTTCAGGAGCTGACGGAGAAGTTCTCGCTGCCCTGCCGCATCCTCGAGGCGCGTTCGTTCAATCAAGCGCTGAAGGACGGGAAGATCCGGCCCTTCGATGGACCGGACGTCGTTATCTGCTCCTACCAGTTCGCTCGGAGCAAGGAAGCCGACGTCGCGGCGACCCCGTGGGACCTCGTGGTCATCGACGAAGCCCATCGCCTGCGCAACGTCTACAAGCCGTCCAACGTCATCTCGAACTCGCTCAAGCGCGCGTTCGGATCGTCCAACAAGCTACTGCTCACGGCGACGCCGCTCCAGAATTCGCTGCTCGAGCTGTACGGGCTCGTGAGCTTCATCGACGAGCACACCTTCGGCGATGTCCGCAGCTTCCGTGAGCAGTTTCTCGACGCTCGACGACGACGCCGTCTTTCGCGCGCTGAAGGAATCGTCTGCTACCGATCTGCCATCGCACCCTGCGGCGTCAGGTCGCGCCGTATATCTCGTACACCAAGCGTCGGCCGATCGTCGAAGGATCGTTCACGCCGGACGACAGCGAGGATCGCCTCTACGACGCCGTCTCGGAGTATCTGCGGCGACCGAAACTCTCCAGCCCTGCCAGCGCAGCAGCGGACCCTGATCACGCTGGTTCTCCGCAAACTGCTCGCGTCGTCCACGTTCGCCATCGCGGGCGCGCTGCGATACCATGGCGGAGAACCTGAGAGCGAAGTTTCGCACGGCGACTCCGAAGGAGCCGGTCGAAGACGCGCTCGGCGATGACTACGAGGCCCTCGACGAGTCCGCCGATGAGTGGGAGGCCGACAGCGGCGCCGACGAGGTGACCAATGGCAACCGAACCGCGATCGAAAAGGAGATCGCCGACCTCGACGCCTTCGCCGCGCTGGCGGGCGAGAATCCAACACAACGCAAAAGGCCGTGCGCTCCTCACGGCTCTGCAAGACGGCTTTCAACGAAAGCACGGAAGCTCGGCGCCGCCGGAAAAGGCGATCATCTTCACGGAATCGCGGCGCACGCAGCAATACTTGCTCCGCGTGCTCGCCGACAGGCGGCTAGCGTCCGAAGACATCGTCCTCTTCAACGGCTCGAACACCGACGACAGCTCCAAGGCGATCTATGCGTCGTGGGCTGGCGCGGCACGCCGGCACGGATCGCGTCACGGGCTCTCGTAGCGCCGACATGCGCTCGGCGCTCGTCGACCAGTTCCGCGAGCGACGCGCAGATCATGATCGCGACCGAGGCCGGCGGCGGAGGGAATCAATCTCCAGTTCTGCTCATTGGTCGTGAACTACGACCTGCCGTGGAACCCGCAGCGCATCGAGCAGCGAATCGGCCGCTGCCATCGCTACGGGCAGAAGCACGACGTGGTCGTCGTGAACTTTCTCAATCGAAAGAACGAAGCCGACGAGCGCGTGTTCGAGCTGCTCTCGGAGAAGTTCCAGTTGTTCGACGGAATCTTCGGATCGAGCGACGAGGTTCTGGGCGCGATCGAATCGGGCGTGGATTTCGAGAAACGCATCGCCGACGATCTATCAGGACTGCCGGCATCCCGACGATATCAAGGCGCATTCGACAAGCTGCAGCTCGAATTGAGCCTAGAGATCAACGAGACGATGACCGACGCGCGACGCAAGCTGCTCGAGAACTTCGACGACGAAGTGCGCGAGAAGCTCAAGATGAGAGCACGACGCAGTCGCAGGAAGAACGGGGCCGGTTAGAGAGAGCTCTTGATGACAGCTCACTCGCTATGAGCTGACGTGACGTCGCCGACTTCGGAACGGACGGCGGCTTCGATGCTGAAGGCGTCGCTGAGTCCTAGCGACGACTCGCGCGGGAAGGTACGAGCTGCCACGCGCAGCGGGGGAATAGACACCTCTATCGGCTCGGCCACGCTGGCAGAGTGAGGTGCTGTCGCGGGGCTAAGCAACGACGTTGCGCGGCGTAGAGATCGAATTCGACGGCGGTCCGGCTACGCGGGCAAGAACACACTGCTCGATGGGTTGGTCGGGAAGTCTGGTTGGATGTCGGCGTCGCTCTTTTAGGTAGAGTCCTTCGACAGGCAGGAAGATCACGTGATCTCGTCGCTCGGCTCGACGACGGAACGTCGTTGACGCCAGCGTATTGCCGCGCGATGCTCCGTGAAAGGAGCGCCTCCGCCGGCGATGTCGTGAGGCGCCAGAGATTGATTCGGCGCTTCGGTCGGCAGTTCAGCGGCGCGGCGCGGACATAGAGCTTGGCATCTCGGAGCGGAACGCTTCGGTTTTTCGAGGACGAAGTCGACGAAGCTCGACGGCTGGGCGGACGACCTGAAGCTGGCGCTCGAGCGCGAGCTGAAGGAGCTCGAGAAGAAAGATCAAGGAAGTGCGACGCTCGGCGTCGGGCGCGCTGACGCTCGAGGAGAAGCTCGCGTTCAGAAGGTAGGTGAAGGCGCTCGAGGCGCAGCGCAACGAGAAGCGGAAGCGGCTGTTCGACGCGCAGGACGACGTCGACCGCCGGCGCGGGGAGCTGATCGAGCAGATCGAGGCGAAGCTGCGGCAGGAAACTGCGTTCGAGGAACTGTTCACCATCAGATGGTCGCTCTGCGCGTGAGCGGCTCTATCGAGGACATACGTCGTTGAGCAAGAAGCAGAAGCTGGAGTTGACGTGGGTCGGGAAGGATCAGCGACCGAATCTCGAGCTGAGGATTCTCATTGAGGATCCGACGTTTGTCATATCATGCGCCGCATCGTTCGAAGAGTGACCAGTTTTAACCGGCTTGTCTTCGGAGACAATCTTCTCGGCCTCAAAGCGCTCGAACACGAATTGGCTGGTCGCGTCAAATGCGTGTTCATTGATCCTCCGTATAACACGGGTAGCGCGTTCGAACACTACGATGATGGCGTCGAGCATTCGCTCTGGCTATCAATGATGAGTGATCGACTAGAGCTGCTGCGCTATGATACTCTCAGAAGATGGCTCGATCTGGATCACACTCGACGACAACGATGCATGCACTACTGCAAGGTGCTTTGCGACGAGATTTTTGGGAGCTCGAACTTTGTAGCTAACGTGATTTGGCAGAAGCTCCACGCGCGAAACAACTCGGCGCAATACCTCTCCGTCGATCACGACAACATTCTGGTATATGCGAAGGACTTGACATCGTGGGTCCGTAACAAGATCGGTAGAACGGAAGCGAGCGATGCAGACTTCTGGAATCCGGATAATGACCCTCGCGGACAGTGGCGACGCTCGCATCTCACCGCGGCAAAGCCATACGCGGATGGCAAGTTCGAGGTAATCGGTCCACACGGCGACACTTTTCGACCGCGCGACAACCGCTGGTGGAGCATCTCAATCGAGACATTCCGCGACTTGCAGGCTGATGATCGCGTCTGGTGGGGAAAGACCGGTCGGACCTTTCCTTTTCGCAAGCGTTTTCACTCGGAACTTGGTCAGCTTGTGCCGACAACTTTTTGGTCCAATGAGGACGTCGGCAACAACCGAGAAGCGAAACAAGAAAGCGCGAGCATCTTCGGCCGAGATAAGATCTTTTCGACGCCGAAACCGGAGCGTCTTCTCAACCGGATCATTCACATCGCCACAAACCCGGGCGACCTCGTTCTCGACTCCTTCGCCGGCTCCGGCACCACGGGCGCCGTCGCCCACAAGATGGGCCGCCGCTGGATCATGATCGAAATGGGCGAACACTGCCACACGCACATCATCCCGCGCCTGAAGAAAGTGATCGACGGCCAGGACCCAGGCGGCATCACCGAAGCCGTCGCGTGGAAGGGCGGCGGCGGCTTCCGCTACTACAATCTCGCCCCGTCGCTCATCGACCAAGGACGCCTGGGGCAACTGGATCATCAACAAGGAGTACAACGCCGACGATGCTCGCCGAAGCCCTCTGCAAGCTCGAAGGGCTTCACCTACGCGCCGAGCGACACCGATCTACTGGCAGCAGGGCTGCTCCACCGAGCGCGACTTCCTCTACGTCACCACCGCCAACCTCGGCGCCGCCCAGCTCCACCAACTGAGCGACGACGTCGGCACGAGCCGCACGCTGCTCGTCCTCTGCACCGCCTTCCGCGGCGATACGGCCGAATTCTCAAACCTAACCGTCAGAAAGATCCCCAAGCACGTGCTCGACCGGTGTGAGTGGGGCCGCGACGACTACAGCCTAGCCGTCGCCAACCTCCCGCCCGCCCCGCCACCGCCGGGTCAGCAGGACCTCTTCGTCGAGGAACGGGCGTGACCGACGCCGAGTCTCCGCCGCCCGGCACGGAGATCGTCCTCTACCGAACGGAGCGTGGAATCCGGATCGACGTCCGGCTCGACGACGGCACCGTCTGGATCACCCAGGCCCAGATGGCCGAACTCTTCCAGACGACGCTGCAGAACGTAAACGCCCACCTCCTGGCCATTTACGACGAGCAGGAGCTTCCGGAAGAGGCAACTATCAAGTCCTACTTGATAGTTCGAACCGAAGGAAAACGGCGTGTAACCCGCTCGGTCCGGCATTACAACCTCGAGGCCATTCTCGCGGTGGGCTATCGCGTACGATCGGCGCGAGGCACACAGTTCCGCCAGTGGGCGACGGCGCGGCTCCGGGAATACCTCGAGAAGGGCTTTGTCCTCGACGACGAACGGCTCCGAAATCCGCCCGCAGCCGGCGTTCCCGACTACTTCGACGAGCTCCTCGAGCGGATTCGCGACATCCGCGCGAGCGAGCGCCGCATGTATCTGCGCGTCCGCGACATCCTCGCACTCGCGGCAGACTACGATCCCTCCGTACCGGAGACACAGCGCTTCTTCCAGACCGTTCAGAACAAGCTCCACTTCTCCGTCACTGGCAAGACGGCTCCGGAACTGATCGCCGCGCGCGCCGACCACGTGCTTCCCAACATGGGTCTGACGACATGGAAAGGGGACGCCGTGCGAAAGAGCGACGTCACCGTCGCCAAGAACTACTTGAACGAGGACGAGATCAGAGAACTCAATCTCATTGTCGTAATGTTCCTCGACTTCGCGGAGGACCAGGCTCGGCGCCGAAAACACGTCTTCATGCAAGACTGGTCGGCTCGGCTCGACGACTTCCTGCGCTTCAACGAGCGCCGCGTGCTCGACAACTCCGGCACGGTCTCGCGCGAAGACGCTGGGCGCCGCGCGCACGACGAGTACGGCAAGTTCCAGGAGCGACGGCGTATCCAGGCGGACGAAGAAGCGGAGCGCCGGCATCTCGAGGAGATCCGGCGCACGATTCAATCGCTGCCGCGATCGGCCACCGGGAAAAGCGAATGAACCGCTACGTCAACGCGATCGCCGGCAGGTTGAGTCTTCGCGAGCCGCAACGAAAATCGCTCGAGATTCTGGACCACGTCGTGGAGATCGTGCCTGCCTCGAAGTCGGCTGATGTCACGGCGGCCCTGCGCACGATCCAATCGGAGTTCCCGACGGTCACGGACTTCGAGCGCGACTTTCCTTCGCTGTGCTTCGCGCTCGCCACCGGTGTCGGCAAGACCCGACTCATGGGCGCGTTCATCACCTATCTACATCTGGCGCACGGGCATCGACAACTTCTTCGTTCTGGCGCCGAACCTCACGATCTACAACAAGCTGATCGCCGACTTCACGCCGAACACGCCGAAGTACGTGTTCAAGGGCATCGCTGAGTTCGCGACACATCCGCCGGAGATCATCACCGGCGACAACTACGAGGCGGCGCGCGGCGACGCTCTTCGATCAGATGCGTGCGCTGCAAGGTCAACATCTTCAACATCTCGAAGATCAACAGCGAGGTCCGCGGCGGCAAGGTCTCCGCGCATCAAGCGGCTGTCCGAGTACATCGGCGAGAGCTACTTCGAGTACCTGGCCGAACTTGACGGACCTGGTGCTGCTCATGGACGAGTCGCATCGCTATCGGGCGTCGGCCGGCGTGCGGGCGATCAACGAGTTGAAGCCGATCCTGGGCCTGGAACTGACGGCTACCCCGCAGGTCGAGGACGCGCAGCGGCGCAGTGCCATTCAAGAACGTGATCTACAGCTATCCGCTCGCGCAAGGCCATGACGGATGGCTTCGTGAAAGAACCGGCGGTCGCCACGCGCAAGAATTTCGACGCCGCGGGCATACCGGACGACGCGCTGGAGCGGCTCAAGCTCGAGGATGGCGTCCGCCTGCACGAGAGCGTCAAGGTCGAGCTGGAGATGTACGCCCGCGAGACAGAGCGCCGCGGTCGTGAAACCGTTCATGCTGGTGATCGCGAAGGACACGACGCACGCGGCCCAGTCTGGTCGCAACTGATCGAGTCCGATGCCTTCTTCGAGGGCCGGTATCAAGGACCAGCGTCATCGAGGTCCACTCGAGTCAGCACGGGCGACGAAGAGGACGACGATGATCGAGCAGCTGCTCACGGTCGAGGACGCCGACGAACCGACCGAGATCGTCATCCACGTCAACATGCTGAAGGAAGGCTGGGACGTCACCAACCTCTACACGATCGTCCCGCTGCGGCGCTGCCAACGCGCGCACGCTCGTCGAGCAGTCGATCGGCCGCGGACTGCGACTGCCCTACGGCAAGCGCACCGGCGTGGCGGCGGTGGACCGGCTCAACATCGTCGCGCACGATCGGTTTCAGGAGATCATCGACGAAGCAAACCGCCCGGACTCGCAGGTGCGGATGGCGACGGTTCTACTCGACGTGAGCCAACTTGCGGAACGAACGGAGAGCGTCGCGGCGCCGAGTCGCCTGGACATCGCTTTGGGCGCCGCGCCCGGGCCGTCGCTTGCCGGCGCGTTCGTCGTCGCGCCGGAACTCGTGTTCTCCAATCCGGAAGAGCAGCGCGTCGCCACAATCGCTAGCGCGGTTATTGAACGGCTCGCCTCGAATGCAACGGTTCTCCCGACATCCCGATATCTGTCGCAGCCGGAGGTTCAAGCCGAAATCGCGCGCGCGGTGCAAGCGGAGTATGAGCCCGCGCAGACGGAGCTTGCCATCGACGTTCGGTATCCCGACATCGCGGCGGTCGTGGCGAAAACGGCTGCAGTCATCGAGAAGGAGACGATCGATATCCCGCGCATCCTCGTGGTGCCCAGAGGCGACATTCGCGCGCACTTCGAGCCGTTTGCGCTCGATCTCTCAGCGCTGCGCTACGCTCCGGTGTCGGAGGACCTCTATATCCAACACCTGCGGACCGGCAGGGTCGACGAACTAGCCGTGAGCGGCGGAGGCATCGAGGAGCAGAGTCTCGAGGCCTACGTCGTAGGCGGCCTGGTCGCGTTCGACGACGTGTCCTACGACGACAACGCGGAGCTTCTCTACGATCTCGCTGGGCAGGTCGTGAGTCATCTTCGCAGCTATTTGTCGGAGGAAGATACCCGTCGGGTGCTCCGCTATCACCAGCGCGAGATCGCACGATTCGTCCACGCCCAGATGCAGCCGCACTTTCACGAAGATGCCGCGAGCGGGTACGAGGTCGTGGTAAGCCGGGGCATCACACCGCTCAAGCCGAGCGCGTACACGGCGACGGTGTCGGCCGGAGTGCGCGACTATCGTTTCTCGCCGGACGACAAGGCCAACATCGCGAAGTACTTGTTCGGCGGGTTCACGAAGTGTCTCTACGACGTTCAGAAGTTCCAGTCCGACCCTGAGCGCGTGATGGCGTCTATCCTGGAACGCGACGCCCGGAAGTGGATGCGCCCGGCGAAGGGTCAATTCCAGATGTACTATCACTCGGGGGCGAACCACGCCGAGTACCAACCCGACTTCGTGGCCGAAACGGACGACTCGGTGCTTATGATCGAAGTGAAGGCGAGGGCCGACCTCGGCGACGCCGATGTGATCGCGAAGGGCGAAGCCGGGCGCGAATGGTGTGAACGGGCGACTGGGTTCGTGACCCGGCACAGCGGCAAGCCGTGGGAGTACGTGCTCATCCCGCACGACGCCGTGTTGCTCAACTCGTCGCTCGCAAGCTTGGCGCAGCGCTTTGGCTAGTAGCGAGCAGGTTCTGTCGCCGCGACAGGCGCAATGGTCGATCGATGACCACTCGCTAGAGCGATTTGTCCGGGCCCTCTCACAGCCGGCGTCCTCCGACGAGTGGTTTCGCGTCCGGCGCTCTGCCGAAGAGTTGGCGCTATTACCAGGATTCGACACGCTGATCGCACTCGACCACAATCGCATCGAAGAGTTGCCGCATCAGATCGACGTCGCCATGCGGGTGCTACGCCACATGGGCGGCCGTGCCCTGCTCGCCGACGAGGTTGGCCTTGGGAAGACGATCGAGGCTGGCCTCATTCTCAAAGAGTTGGCCGTGCGCGGCCTCGCGCGCCGCATCCTGATCCTCACGCCCGCCGCGCTAGTCGATCAGTGGTGCGGCGAGCTCGAATCGAAGTTCTTCGAGGAGTTCGAGACGCCGCACGATCCCGACGATTGGCGGCGCGCGAATCGGGCGATCGCCTCCTACAACCTTGCCGTGCAGAAACGGCAGCAGGAGGCGATTCTCGCGGAGCCGTGGGATCTCGTGATCCTCGACGAAGCTCACAAGGTCAAGAACGCTCAGGCGGCCACTTACAAGTTCATCTCGCAGATCCGCCGCAACTACATCCTGCTGCTCACGGCCACTCCGCTCCAGAACGACCTCCGAGAGCTCTACAACCTGGTCACGCTGCTGCGCCCGGGCCAGCTCGGAACGTGGAAGAACTTTTCTGTCAAGTATCTCGTTCGTGGCGATCGGCGGCGCGTGAAGAATCCGGCTTTGCTCAAGGACCTCACGTCGCAAGTGATGGTTCGCACTCGGCGGTCCAGCGTGGCACACACGCTGGCGCTCCCGAAACGGCTGCCACGACATCCGCAAGTCGATCTGACGCTGGAAGAACGGACGCTGTACGATGCGACGGTGGGGCTGCTGCGCGATCTCTACGCCCGAGGCTTCATCCAGATCACGCGCGCGGAGGCCGAGGAGGACGCCCGGCGGCGCAATCGACGCACGGGCAAAGGCATCATGAGCCTGGAGATCATCCGCCTGTGCCAACGCCTCTGTTCGTCCTCGGCCGCGTTGAGCGACTCGCTGCACCACCTCGCTCAGGGTGAGCTCGTCTCGCCGCAGTATCGCACGAAGTCGCTGGAATTGGCGGCGAAGGCCAGGGCGACACGGGAGCATGGAAAGATCCGTGCGCTCCAACGCGTCCTCGAGGAACATCGTGAACACGTCATCGTGTTCTCGGAGCACCTGCCGACGCTCCATGTAATCCGCGAACATGTGATGCAGCACGGGCGCCAGCCCATCGTCTACAAGGGAGGATTGTCGCGGGCCGAGCGCGCGAAGCAGCTCAAGCTCTTCGAGCAATCAAGGAACGGTGTGCTCATTTCGACCGCGCGGGTACTGAAGGCTTGAACTTGCAGTTCTGCAACGTGCTCGTGAACTACGAGCTGCCATGGAATCCGATGATCGTGGAGCAGCGCATCGGTCGTATTCACCGAATCGGCCAGAAACGCGACGCGCACATCATCAGCCTGGCGGCCGAGGGCACGATCGAGGCACATGTGCTCACGCTGCTCGACAAGAAGATCAAATTGTTCGAGCTCGTCGTCGGTGAGCTTGACGTGATACTCGGCGATTTCGGCGGCGCGGAAACCATGGAACAACGCGTCACCGCCGAGTTCCTGAAGGCCAATAGTGAGCGCGAGCTCTCGACGGCGTCGATGCGATCGGCGATGACATCGCCCGCAGTCGGTCGCGGGTCTCGACCAAGAACGCCTCAACTCGGACGTGAGCGGCGATGACAACGCGATGCGCCTCGAGCGGGAGTTCGCGCATCTGCCGATACCGGCTCGCGTCCGGCTCGGCTTCGGTACGAAACACCTGGACATCGTCGAAGGAATTCGCGCGAGACAGGAGACGCTGGTCATCGCCGCCGCGGAGATCCTCGAGGCACTCGAGGGCGCGGATGTTCGCGGGTCGCGGCAGTCCAGAGAGTATGGCTCGCTGGTTTGGATCCACGGCGTGACGAGGCGCGGACGCGGGATCGACTTTGAGGTTCGGGCGGATCGGTTGCCCATGCTGCTCGTCACGCTCAACGCGGCCCCCGCGGGATGACCGCGCCGACCTCGCAGATTCGCCAGATCGCCTCGGCGACCGACCGTCGCATCCTGTCGCTTCTCGACGGATACGTGGCGCTCGCTGGCGGCAGCCTGACGCTGCTCGAGACTGATCTCTACCAGCTCAACGTTCCAAAGGGCGACGAGGGACGATTCGGCGGGCGCTCGGTCGTGCGCCTGGCGTTCACCGTCGACGCGCTCGAGCTCGACGATCGCGCCGAGATGGCCATCGTCGGCGGCTCGTTCGTGAACGAATTGATCGACGCGATTCGCGGGCGCGGGTCGCGGCTTCTCGCCGGCTGGCTGGTTCCCCAGGCGGCGAGATCCGACGCCAAGACGCGCCTGCCGGTGCCGGTGAGGAATGGCGCCGTCTCGGAGGCGCAGTCGTCGCTGGCGCGACATCGCGTGGGTCGTCTCACGGCGCGCGTGGCTATTCGCGCGGGGACCGAGCTCAAAGAGCGGCTCGAGGATTCGAGTCTCTACGATCTGTGCAGTGGCATCGCGCTGCCTCGAGACGTCGCGGCCGCCTGCCCGTCGGCCCCGCCTCCGGAGGCGGTGACCGAGTACTGGCGGTCGATGGAGTCGGCACCGACCCAGAGGATGTCGGCTCTCGTCGAGAAGATGCTCGGCGATCTCGACGCGAGGCTGCGCTCGGAAATCGAAGAGGTGGCACGCGGCGCCGAGCGCTCGCTCGCGGAGGAGGTACAGCGAATCGACCGGTACTACACGGCGATGCTTCATGACACTGGAGATGCGGACTCACAGCGCGCGATCGTGGCGGAGCATCGCCGCCGCGCGGAGGAAGAGCGGGACCGCCACGCGGTTCGCGCCGTCGTCCACCCGGTGCAGTTGACCGAGTGGGAGATGATCGCGGAGCGCGCGACTTGGAAGCTCAACACACGGACCGGTCACGAAGCGTACTTCACGGCGCAGCGGCCGCTCGCCGGGGCTGCCGTCTGGGTATTCGGCTGCGAGACGTGCGGAACGTCGTCGCCTCGGGGGCTCCACGTCTGTCTCCGTGACCATGTCGCGTGCGACGCCTGTTCTGCCGCGTGCGCAGTCTGCGCGCAGCACTACTGTCGTGAGCACGGCATCACCGGATGCCACGTCGATGGCAAGCCGGCCTGCGACGAACACGCCAGGATGTGCTCAGTCTGCCGCCGCGCGCACTGTTCGGTTCACGAAGGCACCTGCTCAAACGGCGGCCACGCTGCCTGTTCAAGCTGCCTTGGATCGTGCGCCATCTGCGGTCGCGTCGTGTGCAACACTCACGCCTTGGAGAGCCGCTCCGACGCGCCGAAAGGCGCGCGCCGGTTCTGCCAGACGTGCGCGGTCTCCTGTGAAGGCGGCGTCGCCGAGATCGTTGGCCCTGATGAAGTCACGGACTGCGCGAGCTGCGAGCGTGTCGTTTGTGAGCGCCATCGATCCATCTGCGCCGTTGACAGAAAGGTGCATTGTTCGAGGCACCTGCGGCGAACCGATCGATCGCGCCGGCTCGTCTGTGAGCACGATCGGGTGGCGTGCTCGCACGAAGCGAACGCCGTTTTCGCGCGAGACGAGGTCGCCGCGTGTGCCACGTGCGGACGCATCAACTGCTATGAACATCTGGTGAAGTGCGTCGTCGATGGGCTGGGCCATTGCCCCATGCATCTAGCCGCCGTCAGCGACAAGCCCGGGGCGTTCGTTTGTGACCCGCACCGCTCGAACTGCCACGTAGACGGTCGGCCCTACACCATCGAGGGCACGAGCACGTGTCCCTCCTGCGGGCGCCTGGCGTGTGCGCAACACAACCGCGAATGTGAAAGCTGCCGGAGGACCATTTGCACGATGGATTTCTCGGCCGGACGTCCGAAGCGGTGCGCGACCTGCGAGAAGCTCGCGCCCGAGTCTGACGCTCCTCGCGAAATCATCGCGGCGGCGCGGGCCCTGCGCGGAGAAACTGCCTCGCGGCCGAAGGCGTGGAGGATGGCACGCGATGCCCGGCATCTGGTCGCGGAGATCGAGCTTGGCTGGACTCGCCGGCTCGTCTTCGCCGTCCCGCACGGGCAGGCTCGGGCCGAGCGGGCAGTAGCTCACTCTGCGCTCGGCTCGCGCGTCGTGCGCTGAGTCAACCCGCCTGAGCCACTGTGGCGTTCGCCGCCTCTGAAATCTGGCGCGCTACGCGCCGGAGTTGATCATCTTCGCGGCCTCGCGCGCGAAGTACGTGATGATCACGTCCGCGCCGGCCCGCCGAATACCCAGGAGCGAGTCCATCATCACGCGCTCCCCGTCGATCCAGCCGCGCTGCGCGGCCGCCTGAATCATAGCGTACTCGCCGCTCACCTGAAACGCGGCGAGGGGATAGCCGGTCTCGTGCTTCACGCGATGGATGACGTCGAGGAACGGACCCGCCGGCTTTACCATCACCATGTCCGCGCCTTCGTCGATGTCGAGACGGACCTCGCGGAGCGCTTCGTCGGAATTGCCGGAATCCATTTGATAGCCGCGCCGGTCGCCGAACTGCGGCGTCGACTCGGCCGCCTCGCGAAACGGCCCGTAGAACGGCCCCGCGAACTTCGCGGCGTAGCTCAGGATGGGCGTGTCGCTGAAGCCGTCGGCGTCGAGCGCCGCGCGAATCACGCGCACGCGCCCGTCCATCATGTCGCTGGGCGCCACGATGTCGGCGCCGGCGCGCGCGTGCGACACCGACTCGCGCGCCAACAGCTCGAGCGTCGCGTCGTTGTCGACGACACCGTCGCGGAGCACGCCGCAGTGGCCGTGCTCCGTGTACTCGCACAGGCACACGTCGGTGATAACGACGAGGTCGGGCACGTCGCGCTTGAGCGCGCGCACTGCCTGCTGCACCGGCGCGTCGTCATTCCAGGCTTCGGATCCGGTCGCGTCTTTGTGATCGGGAATCCCGAACAGAATCACCCCGCCGATCCCCGCATGCACCGCCAGCCGCGCATCGATCACCAGCTCGTCGACCGACGTCTGAAACACGCCCGGCATCGAGTCGATCGAGCGACGGACTTTGGTGCCGGATCGGACGAAGAGCGGCAGCACCAGCTGCGACGCGCGAAGCGACGTTTCGCGGATGAGACGGCGAAGCGGTTCGGTGCGACGCAGCCGGCGAGGACGGAAGGCAGGAAACTCAGGCATGGCGCCGAAAAGCTAACTCGGCAGCCGCCCGCCGTCAGAATGCCGCGAACCCGACCACGTTGCCGCCCGGCTCGCGGACGTACAGCTCGGTCGACCCGTAGAACGTCTTGTGCCGCGCTTTGACGACCGGCGCCGAGGACAGCGCGTTCTCCACCGCGTCGAGATCGGCGAGCGACGCGACCGTGAGGAACAATGCCACGCTGTGCCCCTCGAGCTCCGCCGCTTGCGCCGGGCTGTCGGCGACGACGCTCGCGCGCGTCTGGTACATGATCTCCACGCCGTCTTTCTTCACGCTGGCGAAGATCAATTTGCCGTCGGGTCCCGGCACCGCGTTCTCCTTGGCGAAGCCGAGGTTCGTCGCCCAGAAGTCGACGCACGGTTCGACGGCGTCGACGATGAGCACGGGGGCGAGCGTTTGCATCGTGGGGGAAGCGGCGGTCATCATGGAGCCCTTGTCCGTTGGGGTTGATGGCGCTAGTATAAATGATACTAGACCGCCCGTCAAGCTCGAATCCGGAGCGCCTCCTGCCCAAAAAAACGTCCGCCGTGACATTGGCCGATCTCGTCGTGATGTCCCTCCTGTGCGAGGGGCCGCGCCACGGCTATGAGCTGTGGGCCGAGCTGGAGCGGCGACAGGTCGAGAAATGGGCGAGCATCTCCAGGCCGCAGGTCTACTACTCGCTTCGCAAGCTCGCCGCGGCCAAACACATTCTCTCGGTGCGCGACGACGACGGTTCGCAGGGGCCGGAGCGGCGCGTCTACAAACCGAGCGAGTCGGGACGCCGCATGCTGGCCGACGCCCTGGCGCAGGCCCGCTGGGCCACGCAGCGGCCGCCCGATCCGTTTTTGACATGGATGGTCCTGTCGTGGCAAGCGCGCCCGCGGGACTTCACGACGCAGATCGCCCGGCGCCGGAAATTCCTCGAGCAGCAACTCGCCGAGGATCGCGCCGCGCTGGCCGCGGTGATCGAGGAAACGTCGTCGACCTCCGACGCCGCCCTCGTCGTCCGGCTCGGCATCAAACAATTCGAATTGGAGCTCGCGTGGCTCGATGACGTCGGCGCGCGGCACAGACCAGGATGACCGGTGGACCGGTGGACCGGTGGACCGGTGGACCGGTGGACCGGTGGACCGGTGGACCGGAACGACTGACGGCGCGAGTTGAGAAATCTGACGTCAGAAATCTGACGTCAGACGTCAGACGTCTCCTGTTCTCGTCCACCTATTCCGGCTGCGGCGCCGGCAGGTGTTCGGCTCTCCGCAACGAATCCAGAACCTCGTTCCCGCCGCGATGGCGAAGATCGTTGGCGAGCCGCACGCCCGTCAGCTCGGGCTGCGCGGGGTCGAGCGGCAATTGGCCGCGGATGACGCGGCGCCCCGCGACGTCGGCCAACAGTCCCCACAGCGTGCGGCCGGTGTCGCTCGGTCCCGACAGCGCGCCAATCGGCACCTGACATCCGCCCTCGAGCGCAGCGAGAAACGCGCGCTCGGCGCGGGTGTCGAGCATCGTCTGGGCATCGCCGAGCGGTTCCACGAGGGCGCGCGTCGCGTCGTCGTCCCTCCGAATCTGGATGGCGATCGCTCCCTGTCCCGCCGCCGGTAGCCAGTCGGGTACGTCGAGGTAGGCCGAGATCCGCTGCGTCACGCCGAGCCGGTGCAGCCCTGCGGCGGCGAGGATTGCCGCGTGGACGTGGCCCTCGTCCACCTTCTTGAGCCGCGTCGGCACGTTGCCGCGCAGCTCGACGACCTCGAGGTCGTGTCGCCGAGCGAGAAGCTGCGCGCGTCGTCGAAGACTGGAGGTCCCCACGCGCGAACCCGGCGGCAGCTCGTCGAGCGAATCGACGCCGACCACCGAGCTCACGATGAGTGCGTCGCGAGGATCCTCGCGCGGCAGCAACGCCACGACCTCGAGACCCGCGGGACTGTCGGTGGGAAGATCCTTCAGCGAATGGACGCAGAGCTGGACCTTCCCTCTCGCGAGGTCCGACTCGAGCTCCTTCGTGAAGAGTCCCTTGCCGCCGATCGCGCTCAGCGACTCGTTGAGCTTCTTGTCGCCGGTCGTGCGGTAGGTCTTGAGCTCACTCGCCACGCCGCGCGCTTCGAGCGCACTCTGCACCTGACGCGCTTGACGCAGCGCGAGCTCGGACGCGCGCGTCGCGATGATGAGCGGTGCGCCGTCGGCCGGCATCAGCCCGCGACGGCCGCCGAAGCGCCGGCGAAGTGATCGACGATCGCGTCGACCAGACCGGGAATCGTCGACTCCGTCGCTTCGACCACGACGTCGAGTCCGGCGACGCGCGCCGCCCGTGACGTCACCGGGCCGATCGACGCCGCGGGCGCCGTGCGAGCCGCGTCGACACCGACCGCTTCGACGAAGTTGGTGACGGACGACGCCGACGTGAACGTCACGAGGTCAGCCCCGTCGCCATTCAGGCGATTCTTCAATTCCGCGGCGCCGGTTCCGTCGAGCACCGAGCGATAGAGATCGACGCGCTCGACGGTCGCGTTCAGCTCCTCGAGCCCAAGCTGCAATGTTTCTCTCGCGCCTTCGGCGGTCACGTACAGCACGCGCGCGCCGCCGATGTCGCGACGGCCTCGCAACGCGTCGAGCAACGCCTCGGCGACGAAACGATCGGGAGCGACGTCCACGGCGAGTCCGTGCGCGAGAAGCGCGTCCGCCGTCGCTGGGCCGACGGCCGCGATCTGGAGACCGGCGAGCGCGCGCGCGTCGCGTCCCGACTCACGAAGCTCATCCCAGAACAGGCGCACGGCGTTCTGGCTCGTGAACGCGATCCACGTGAAGTCCTTGAGCCGAGCGAGCGCGGATCGCAGCGGCGCCGGATCGAGCGGCTCGACGCGCGTCGCGGGCATCTCGATCACCGTCGCACCCGCGGACGCGAGCCGGTCGCTGAGCGACGCCGCCTGCGAGCGCGCGCGCGTGACGACGATTCGTTTGCCGAAGAGCGGACGCCGGTCGAACCACGCGATCTCGTCGCGCAGCGCCACCACGTCGCCGATGATCGTGATGACGGGCGCCGAGAGCTTTTCTCGCGCGAGAGTATCGCACAGCGTCGCGAGCGTCGCGGTCACGGTTCGCTGATGCGGATGCGTGCCCCACTGCACCGCCGCGGCCGGCGTGTCGCGCGGCAGACCGCCGCTCACGAGCGCGTCGACGATGCGCGGCAGCGTCTGCACGCCCATGTAGAGCACGATCGTTCCGCCGGCTCGCGCGAGCGCGGCCCAATCGGTGCCGCTCGCGTCTCGCGCCGGATCTTCGTGCCCGGTGACGAGTGTGACGGAGGTCGCGACGCCGCGATGCGTCACGGGAATCCCGGCGTACGCCGCGGCCGCGATGCCGGCCGTCACGCCGGGCACGACTTCGAAACGCAGACCCGCCGCGGCGAGCGCCTGGGCCTCCTCGCCTCCCCGCCCGAATACGAACGGATCGCCGCCCTTGAGGCGCACGACGCGTTTTCCGTCGCGCGCGAGTCGCACCAGCAGCGCATTGATCTCGTCCTGCCGGCTGGCGTCGCCCGCGCCGCCGCGCTTGCCGACGTCGTGCAGGTCGACGGGCCGTTCACGATCGACCGCCGACGCCAACGCGAGGAGCGCCGGGTTCGCGAGCGCGTCGTACACGATCGCGTCGCACGTCACGAGCAACTCGGCGCCGCGCAGCGTCAACAGGCCGGGGTCGCCGGGTCCCGCACCGACGAGAAACACGATGCCGTCGGACGGACGGCGACCCGTCAAACGCGGCGTCATCCGCGCGACGGCGTTCCGGCCGAATCGAGCGCTCGCCGATAGCCGCGCGCACGCATCCAGAGCGAGAGCGAATAGCCGATGTAGATCACCGCCACGAGCGTGTACGCGACGTGATAGGTGCCCCACGACGAGACCGGTGGGGCCTGGACGATTCGCGCGAGCGCGATCATGTCATCGCCTCCGCAGCGAGGTCGCGCAGCAAACCGACGCGATACCGCACGCGAATGAACGCCACGCACAGCACGGCGAACGCGAGGAAGGCGAACAGAAACGTGGCCAGCATGTCGGGCGGCATTGACGGCTCACTGGGTTTGAGCACGATCGGCATCGGGTGAAGCCGCGATTGAAACAGGTAGACGCTCAGGTGAATGAACGGAATGAGCAGCGCGCCAAGAACGCCGAGCACCGCGGAAAAGCGCGCCCGCATCGAGGCGTCTTCGACCGCGCCGCGAACGACGAGATACGCGGCGACCACGAACCAGAGAAAGAGCGTGAGCGTGAGTCGCATGTCCCACCACGCCCACCACGCGCCCCAGATCTTGTGGCCCCAGAGCGGCCCCGTCACGAGCACCACGCTCAAGAACAGGAGACCGACTTCGGCCGACGCCTCGGCGAGACGGTCCGCGCGCTCGTCGTGCAGCCACAGATAGACGATGGACGTCAGCGCGGTAAGGCTCACGGCGATGTACGCGCCGAGGGCCGCCGGAACATGGAGATAATAGATCTTCTGGGCCGCGCCCTGCGTCGCCTCGATCGGCGTGAAGTAGATCGCGCGCAGATAGACGGCGACGACGCCGAGCACGGCGACGCCAAACAGCCAGTCGAACACCGCGCGCGGCGGCGCGGGGGGCGTCGACCGTCGCGCCGGCGCGTCGGTGGAGGAGACAGCGGTCATTCTTCGAGTGTGTAAGGGAATGCCATCGTGCACGCGACGACGAAGACAATGTCGAACGCGATGATGATTCTCAACCATGGCCACGCCTCGGCGGCCGGGCGGCCGCCAAGGACGCGCGTCGTCGCCTGCGCCGCGTTGAGCAGAACCGGCACGAAGAACGGAAGGCTGAGCATCGGCAACAGCAGCTCGGCCATTCGCGTGTTCACAGCCATCGCGCTGAACAGCGTGCCCACCGCCACGATGCCGACCGTCGCCAGCAGCATGATCGCCGCGACGCCAAACAGCGACTGTCCAACGGGCAGATTGTAGAACAACACCAGCGCGGGGAGCGTCACGGCCTGCACGGCGCAGAGAAACACGAGGTTCCCGATCGCCTTCCCAAGGTAGATCGCTTCACGACTCGTCGGCGCGACGAGGAGCGCGTCGATGCCGCGATCGTGTTCTTCGATCGAGAACGATCGTTGAAGGCCGAGCAGACCCGAGAACGCGACGACCACCCAGAGCACGCCCGGCGCCCGGTCGGCCGGCGTGACGATCGACTCGTCCCACGCGAAGTAGAAAATGCAAAGCGCCAGGACCGCGAAGACGAGCGCGGACAGGAACGCCGTGCGCGTCCGAAACTCGATCGCGAGATCCTTGCGCGCGATGAGCCACGCGGCGGCGAGCGTCCCCGGTGGATGAGCGTTCATGCCGACGCCGGCATGGTCCAATGGGTTGGCGCGATCTCGCCGACAACCATCGACCGGTACGCCGCGCGATATGCGTCGGCGTCGAGCGCCGCGCAGTCATCCGTGCGGACGAACCTCCCGTCGAGCATGATCGCCGCCCGTGTTGCGACGGCAAGTCCTTCGTCGACGTTGTGCGTGACGAGGACGAGCGTCGCTTTCGCGCTGCGCAGATCGCGGAGCATCTCGGTCAGCGCCGCCGCGCCCGCGGCGTCGAGGCCGGTGTACGGCTCGTCGAGCAGCAGCAAGTCGGGACGATGCACGATGGAGCGGGCGATCGCGACGCGCTGCTGCAGCCCGCGGCTCAGCGCCCGCACCGGCGTTCGGGCGCGATCCGCGACGCGCATTTGCTCGAGGGCAGCCATGGCGGCGGCGCGCGGCGCCGACAGTCCGTACAGCCGCGCCGCGAACTCGACGTTCTCGAGCGACGTGAGCGCGCGGTACAACATGCTCTGGTGCGAGATGAGCCCGATGGACGCTCGCGACGCGGAGTCAGATCGCAGGGCGCGTCCCATCACCCGAACCGTTCCGCTCGTCGGCGCGAGCAACCCGGCGACCAGCTTCAGCAGCGTCGTCTTGCCCGCACCGTTGGGCCCGAACAGCGCCATGCACTCGCCCGCGCCGAGCGCGAGATCGACGCCGTCCACCGCGCGACGTCGCCCAAAGTCGCGGCGCAGCGCGGCTGCTTCGACGACCAGCGAGCCGGAGGGTGAGAGCATGCTCTAAGATAAGACGAGACGGCTCCGCTTACCCGTCGCGCCGTGCATTCGTATTATCCCAACTCATCACTCGACTTTCGCACCGGATCGAAGCTTCGGCAGACCATGACCGAGATCGACGCACTCCTCCACGAAAACCGCAAGTTCGCGCCGCCGGCCGGCTTTCGCCGCAGCGCGCTCGTGTCCGATACGCGACTCTACGACCAAACGTCTGAGGCGTTCTGGGCGGCCCAGGCCGGTGAGCTCGAGTGGTTCGAGAAGTGGAAAACGGTCTGCGAGTGGCAGCCGCCGCACTCGAAATGGTTCATTGGTGGAAAGCTCAACATCTCGGTGAATTGCGTCGACCGCCACGTGGCCGGACCGCGCCGCAACAAGGCGGCGCTCATCTGGGAAGGAGAGCCCGGCGACCGCCGAACGCTGACGTACTGGGACCTGTACATCGAAGTCCAGAAGTTCGCGAACGTTCTGAAGAAGCTCGGCGTCAAGAGAGGCGATCGAGTGGCGATCTACATGCCGCTCGTGCCCGAAGTGGCCATCGCGATGCTCGCCTGCACGCGCATCGGCGCGATTCACTCGGTGGTGTTCGGCGGATTCTCGCCCGAATCGCTGCGCGATCGCATCAACGACGCGAAAGCGAAGCTGCTCATCACGGCCGACGGCGGCTATCGCCGCGGTTCGCTCGTGCCGCTCAAGCGGAACTCCGACAAGGCGCTCGAAGAGTGCCCGACGATCGAGCACGTGGTCGTCGTCCAGCGCCGGCACGGCGGCGGCGACGAAGACGCGTTTGCCCGCATGAAGGACGGGCGCGATCACTGGTGGCATCAGCTGATGGCCGACGCATCGCCGACGTGCAAGCCGGAACGCATGGACGCCGAGGACGTGCTGTACATCCTCTACACGTCCGGCACGACCGGAAAGCCGAAAGGCATCGTGCACACGACGGGCGGCTATCTCGTCGGCGTGACGGCGACGACGAAGCTGGTGTTCGACCTCAAGGAGGACGACGTCTTCTGGTGCACCGCCGACGTCGGCTGGGTCACCGGACACTCGTATCTCGTGTACGGGCCGCTCGCCAACGGCGCGACCTGCGTGATGTACGAAGGCGCGCCCGATTGGCCCGAGAAAGACCGCTTCTGGCGCATCTGCGAGCGGCACGGCGTGACGATCCTCTACACCGCGCCGACGGCGATTCGCGCCTTCATGAAGTGGGGCGACAAATACCCCGCCGCGCACGATCTGTCGCAGCTCCGCCTCCTCGGCTCCGTGGGCGAGCCGATCAACCCGGAAGCGTGGATCTGGTACCACGAGAAGATCGGCGGTAGTCGATGCCCGATCGTCGACACGTGGTGGCAAACCGAAACGGGCGCCATCGTAATCTCGCCGCTGCCGGGGCTCACCGAGACGAAGCCCGGCAGCGCGACGATGCCGCTTCCCGGCTACAGCGCCGCGCTCCTCGACGCGAAAGGGAACGAGATCAAAGTCGGCGGTGGGCTGCTCGCCCTCACCAAACCGTGGCCGTCGATGCTGCGCACGATCTGGGGTGACGACGCGCGCTACGTCGAGACGTATTTCACGAAGTGGCCCGGCCGGCCCGATCTCTACTTTCCCGGCGATGGGGCCAAGCGCGACGAGGACGGCTACTACTGGATTCTGGGCCGCGTGGACGACGTGTTAAACGTCGCCGGGCATCGCATTGGCACGATGGAGGTCGAATCGGCGCTCGTCGAACATCCGGCGGTCGCGGAGGCCGCGGTGGTCGGCCGGCCGCACGAGCTCAAGGGGCAGGCGCTCGCGGCGTTCGTGACGCTCCGCGAAGGATTCGCCCAAAATCCGGGTCTTCGTGACGAACTTCGCAACTTCGTTGCCGAAAAGATCGGAGCGATCGCCAAGCCGGATGACATCCTTTTTTCGGCCGACCTTCCGAAGACGCGATCGGGCAAAATCATGCGCCGTTTATTGCGAGATATAGCAACAGGACAGGCCCTGGGTGATACGACGACGCTCGCCGATCCGAACGTCGTGGCGGCGCTCAGGGACCAATACGAGGCACAAGAAGGCTGAACTCGCTGCATCAAATCGGTACATCTTGTGCCTGAATCCGCTCGCGTTCGTCTTGGCTATAGATTCAACGCCTATGTTCGCCTTCCTTCGGAATCTGTTTCCGGACCGGATATTCCGGCATAAGCTCGAGCCCGCGGCCGAGCGGCGGCTCGGACTGGCGCAGGCGCGCGCTGAAGAGGCGATCATTCGAACGCACGTCGACAACGCCCTCATGTTCGTCGACACGCTCGCCGAAGACATGACGTTCGACCGCGCGATCGACAGCTACATCCGCGAGATGGCGATTCCAGAGCCGCTCGCCAGCACCGTCGCCACCCGCACGCTCGTCGTGCTCGGTCAGGACCTTGTGCCCTACCGTCGTCGCGCCCTCGAGTCGGCGGACACGACCGAAGAAGAGCGCCCGCGGCTTCGTCTCAACGACGCCTCGCAGGGCCGCGCTCCCCAGCAGCGCACGATCAAGCGCGCCTAGGCGCCCCCCCGCCGGTCCTCAACAGAAACCGCTCACCGCGGAGACGCGGAGACGCAGAGAACCGCCGCAGAGGACGACCCAGCATCATCGCGCAACGAGCCGAGATTTTTCTGTTGAAAGCCGCTCGGGACGCCACCATCGCGGCCCAGGCCTCCGTGCTACGAGTGGCCTCCCGAGCGGCTGTTCCCAAAAATCCCGCTCGCGGCGCAAAGATATTGCTGTCCTCTGTGGCTGTTCTCTGCGTCTCCGCGCCTCTGCGGTGAGCAGTTGTCTTGGCAGTTTGTTCAGTCGCCCGTCGCGTCACGAACGGCTCGCCACTCGAAGATGCACAGCAGGCAGAGCACGGCGACCATCGCCGCGGAGCCGAGGCACCATTCGCACCAGGCGTGGATGACGAACGCTTCAAGCGACGTGAGCCAGCCCGTGAAGATCACGCCCCACACCGAGAGAACGAGCATCCACGCCGCGAGGAGACGCGAATTCGCGTAGCGTGGGGTCATTCCAGCGGCGGCCAGCGCCAGCATCAGCGCGTAATATCCTCCGCCCCACGCGGCCACCGGCAGCCCGAGCAACGTCGACCAGCGGCTGGTCTGCACCCGCTCGCACGAGCCCACGTTGCAGGCGAGGGTGCCGATAATGCCGTAGTGGAAGAGCGTGAGGTACACGCCGAGAAACAGCCCGGCGAGGCTGATCACGACCATCCACTGTCGGCGGGTCATCCAGGCTTTTTCGGCGAGGCCGGAAGCGGAACCGATTTCGCGCTGTCGCCACCAGCTGCCGGCGACGCCGGAGCTTTGGCCAGCTCGTCGGTGATGACCTTGGCCATCTGATCGTAGTTCAGCGCCCCACCGAATTGCTGCGAGCCGATGATGAACGTCGGCGTCTGATTGATCTGACGGGCCTCACCGAGGGCGAGGTGCGCCTGCACTTTCGCCTGATATTTCTTCGTGTCGACGCACTGGTCGAACTTGGCCGCGTCGAGCCCGAGCTGGTGGCCCAGCTGCTTCATGAACTTGTCGGGGTTGTCCGTCGTCTCGCCGTTCCACTGATCCTGCGTCTGATAGAGCGCGTCGTGGAATTCCCAGAACTTGCCCTGCTCGTAGGCGCACGCGGCGGCGCGCGACGCCTGCCACGTGTTCTTGTGGACCGAGAGCGGGAAGTCGATGAAACGCCAACGCACGAGCCCCGATCCGACGAATTTCTTCCGGATGTCGGGTTCGGTGAGCACGGCGAAGCGTCCGCACGCCGGACACTCGTAGTCGCCGAACTCGGTGACCTCGAGGCGCGCCGTCGGGCTACCCATGACGTAGCCCTGCGATTCGACTTTTGGCAGCATCGTGTCGATCGGGCTCGCCTGCACGACCTGGTTCGGTTTGGTCGACTGATACGCGAGCCAGCCGATGCCGACGACGGCGATCGCCGCGATGAGGAGATAAAAGGCGCGGTTACTCGCCGACGATTTGGAGGACTTTACGACTCCGGGCTTTCGTCCTCGTCCGGGCGCGGGGCGTGAGGGGGGGGTGGGGTCCACTCGCTTGCTTGCCATGTGCTCTTATCCGTCTCCTGTGCCTCACGAACGATCCGGCGGTGCTCGGCGATCTCCGGCGTGTCGTACGTGATGCGAACCTCGTAGTGAAAGAGCTCGCTGCGCACGTCGCCAATGAGTCGCATGAGCTCGCCCGCGTCATTGAGCAGGCGTCCCTGGCGATCGAGCTCGCGGATGCGCTCGGCCAGCGCTCGCAGGAGCGCCTCGAGATTGCGCGCCCGACCTTCGTCGTACGTCTGTTCCTGCTCCGACATGCATCCGCCTGAAAGAAAAGCCCTGCCCGCAACGAAAGATGCCACTGCGCAGACTCGAATGGTAGAACGAACCGCGGCGCTCGCCGTCGCCGACCGCCTCGGCCGTCGGGCCATCGAGCGTGGAACGAGGGCGTTACCATTCAACCACGTCGCGTGCCTCTGCCCGAGCGCACACACACGCATTTCGAGACCGCCGGCCCCGCATGGACGCTGATCTTCTTCGAATTCCCGTCGGCCCGGGCTCCATGCACGTGGAGCGATACGGTCACGGCGGCTCGCCGATCCTTCTCGTCCATGGTTTCGGCACGTGCGCGTTCCTGTGGCGTGAGGTCGGGCCGGGCCTCGCGTCGGCCAACCGCACGGCGTTCGCGGTCGATCTATTCGGGTATGGCGAATCCGACCGGCCGTTCGACGCGCAATTCGGCATCGAGGCGCAGTCGGACTACCTCGATCACGCGCTCACGGCGCTGCGTTTGGCCAAAGCGACCGTCGTCGGTGTGGACTTCGGCGGCGCGGTCGCGATGCATCTCGCGTACATGCGGCCCGAGCGGGTCGAGCGACTCGTGCTCGTGAACCCGATCGCGTTCGATGAAATCCCCGCCGACGACATCAAAACGTTGCAGCGCAACACGGCGCGATTCGCCATTCGAGTCTCGCGCGGGTTGCTCGGCGCGGCGCCGCTCGTGCGCGAGCTCCTCGAACGAAGCGTCGCCGCGCCGGACAAGATGCCCGACCATCTCGTCGCTCGTTACATGGCGCCGTACGTCGGACAAGAGGGGCTCAATCACCTGCTCACGCTGGCGCGCGCGGTGGACGGCGAGGACATGGCCGACGTCGAGTTGGGACAGATCGATTGCCCGACGCTGATCGTTTGGGGCGACCAGGACCGCTTTTTGAGTCCCAAGATGGCCGACAAGCTCGCCGATACGATTCCTGGAAGCCGCCTGGTGCGTCTCCCCGGCACGGGCCGTCTCGTCCCCGAGGAGGCGCCCGACACGCTCTCGAACATGATCCTCGAGTTCGTCGGCGCCGCGGGAACGATCGCGCGCGCCGATTGATTGCTCGGCGAGCGATTCGCGGGACAATTCGCCCACGGAGTCGCCGCATAGGGGGCTTCACGGCGCAACGCTTGCGCATTGCCGCACGTAGAAACTCCGGGTCGATTATCTTATCGCCTTCCCCAGTCTCACACCCCCAACCCAGGTACATGGCCAAGCAGAGAAATCGAGCGGTGAGGTCGGCGCCCCTTACGGCACCGACGCCCTTCGAGGAAGCGCGCGACGAGTTGTTCCAGCACATCATGCGGTGCGGCGTGGTCGGATCGGCGCCCGAAGATCAGAGCGAGTGGTTCACGGAGACGATGGCGTACATGGCCGATCGGTATCCGGAGCTCGCCTCGGGCCAGATCGACGAGTTGCGCAAATTGGGCGAGCGGTTCTCGCAGCCGCCGAAGAAGCGCGACGACACGGCAGCCGCCTAGCACATAGCTGACAGTAGGCGCCCCCGCAGTCTGGGGGCGTTTTCGTTGGCCAGGCGTTCCTCAGCGCCAGCGCGGCGGCGATCGTCGGAGCACGAACCCGATTCGCGCTCCACCGCCCAATCCCAGCTCGACCGCCGGAGTCCATCCGCCGCGACGACGTCCCTCGACGTCCATCACGACGGTCAGATACGGCGTCTTGAAACCGTTGCCGGTGATCGGCGCGCTGAGACCGCCGCCGAGCGACAGGGCAACGTTGTTTTCGCGCAGTGGATCGAGCAGAAATCGCGCGATCGCGTCCACGCGCCCGACGGCGGACGAGGTCCCGTCGCGCCACGTCGCTCCCACCGCGCCGTCGAAGCCGCATCGAACGTAGACTCCGACCGGCGCAACGATGCCGACTCCGCCCTGCACCGTCGTCCGGTTGGCGAGGATCGCATCGGCCCGCAACTCGGGATAGGTCGTCGGCTCCTGCTGCGCCGCAAGCCCGCCGGCGAGCGCCGTGCTCAGGAGGATCGCTAGCGAGCGCGCGCGTGCCACAAAGCGAGCGTGTAGTCAAACACCGAAAACGCCGACGCGAGGCCGACGAGCCAGAGCATCGGTTGGATGCGCCGCGGCGCCAGCAGGAGCACGACGAAGGCGATGAACTGCAGCATCGTCACGAGCTTTCCCGCGCGACGCGCGCGAAAATGGACGGGCCTGAGCCACGACACCGACCGCGCGACGATGAACCCGATCGCCGTCATGATGTCACGCGACAGCATGACGAGCGCGGCCCATAACGACAGCGCGCCCGACTCCAGAAACGTCAGCACCGCGACGAAGGCGAAGATTCGATCGGCCGCCGGATCGATCAAAGCGCCGAGTCGCGTCGTCCATTGCGCGCGCCGAGCGAGCCAACCGTCGAGCACGTCCGTCACCGCGGCGATGCCGACGAGACCGAGACGCTTGTCCACGTCGGTGACCAGCGCGAAGCCCGCGGCGAGCAGGACGCGCGACGATGAAATCACATTCGGGAGAGCGCGGAGCCTCTCTCGCGAGATCATGGCCCAAACCTAACGTCGAGGCCGCGGCCGCAATCCAAACGGCGTCCTGAGCGACGCTTGCCAGCGCGGAACGGCGCCCATAGCTTCGCCGATTCTCCCCCGACAACACCGTGAAAGCATTGAGAATCGCATCATACGCGTTCGCGGCCCTCGCCGCGGCATGCGGCGCGCCCGCGACCATCGCGACGGTATCCACGCTCAGCCCGTCGTCCGGCCCGGTCGCGACGATCGACCGGCGAATCGGGCTCTCGAGCAATCCCGATATCGCAGCGGCCCTCGCCGAGGTCAATCCGGCCAACATTCGACACACCGATTCGGTGCTGGTGTCGTTCGGGACGCGCAACACGTTCTCCGACACCACGTCCCCGACGCACGGCATCGGCGCGGCGCGGCGATGGATCTACTCCGAATTTCAGCGCTATTCGCAAGCGTGTGGCGGCTGCCTTCGCGTCGAATACAACGCGAAGGTCCAACAGATCGGCCGCGCGCAGCAGATCGAAGCCAACATCGTCGACGTGCTTGCGTGGCTTCCGGGTCGGGACACCACGCGCGTCGTCGTGATGAGCGGCCACTACGATTCGTGCGTCTGCGGCAACCCCAACGGCACGAACGATTCGACCTCGACCGCGCCAGGCGCTGACGACGACGGCTCGGGCAGCTCGGCCGTGATCGAGCTCGCGCGCGCGTTCTCCAAGCGGTTCCCGAAAGGGCTCGACGCATCGATCATCTTCGTCACCGTCGCGTCGGAAGAACAGGGACTCAACGGTTCACGGCAGCTGGCCGAGTGGTTGCACGAGAAGGGATACAAGGTGGTGGCCGGCATGACAGACGACATCGTGGGCAACGTCGTCGCCGAGGACGGCTACATCGACTCGACCAGCATGCGCATCTTCGCCGCCGATCCCGACAACTCGCCGAGCCGCGAGCTCGGGCGCTACGTGTGGGCGCTGGACCGTGTTTATCTGCCGAACTTCGACGTGCTCCCGGTGTGGCGGCTGGATCGCATCGGCCGCGGCGGCGATCACGAGCCGTACGTCACACTCGGCGATCCCGGGCTGCGATTCACGGAACGCGTCGAGAACTACAACCGACAGCACTTGCCGACCGACGATTTCGCGCACGTGAACTTCGGATATGTCGCGAACGTGGCGCGCGTGAACGCCATGACGGTCGCGTCGTTGGCGATGGCTCCCGCGACGCCGGCGAACGCGCGGGCGGCGCGACAGGGACGCAACATCACCGAGGGTTCCACCTCGGGCGGGCAGGCGTGGACGCTCAGCTGGGACGCGTCGCCGGGGGCCGTGGGCTACGAGCTCCTCGTGCGTCTCACGACCGAGCCGACGTGGTCGAAGGTCATTCCGCTCGGCAACATCACGCGTTGCACGTTGCGACGCCAACTCGACGACGAGTGGTCGGCGGTGCGCGCGATCGGAGCGAACGGCTCGCGGTCGATGGCCGCGTCGATGCCGACGCCCAACGCGCCGCGTCCGGCCAACCCGAACGCGGCCGGTGGAGGACGCGGGGCCGGCGGCGCGGGTCGGGGCGGGCCGCCGCAACCTCCGCCGCCGCCGTGCGGCGCGTAACGCGCGCGAGTGCGGTCGGGTTCGGCGTGGACGTCTTTTCGCGCCGGCTCACGCCGCGCCACGTGAAGACGGTGGTGCGAAGCCGCGGATGAGAAACTTTCTCGCCCCGGCGCACCTGGCGCTGACGGGCATCATCCTGATCTGGGACATCGTGCTCGCCGGTCGCATCGCGCAGAACGATCAGGCCGAGCGTCCGCTGCAGGTCATGTGTGGATTCGCCGCGCTGGTGATCGTTCCAGCGCTGTTGCTGTATCTGGCGACGTCTACGGTGCTGACGAATCGCGCCGTGCAGACGATGGACTGGCTCTGGCCCGCCGTGCTCATTCTCTACGCCGCGCAGTCGGTCTACGCGCTCGTCCGTGGGCTCGTCCCCGGCGAGCTCATTCGAGAATCGGCGACTCCGCGCGTCGGTGGGTTCGGGCTTCCGCGGTTCCTATTCGCGCTCGGCCTGCCGATCGCCGCGTACAACGTGCTGATCGCGGGCGTCGGCGTGATCCGGTATCTCGTGGCGCACGGCCACACGTCGGTCCAGCCGTTCGTCGCGCTGCTCGGCGCGCAGAGCCTGGCGATGGTGCTAGCCGGAGGCACGGCGAGTGTGCTGGCGACGCCCTTTTACATGAACGTGCCCATCATCTCGCCGGCCTTTCCGGCGCTCTACAAGTTCACGGCGCCGTTTCGCGCGCTGGTGTCGATCTACGGGCTCGCCTGGGTGGTGGTGATCGTCGTTTTCGGACTGCCGCGGGCGGTGATCCAGCTCCAGAGCTACGCGGCGCACGCGCGCGATCCACTGCGCGAGCGGCCCAACGGCGACTTCGCCGTCGGACTCAAGATTCTTCCTGATCTCTCCGCGGCCCCGCCGCCCGCGGCGATCCGCGCCGACTCGGCCCTCGCCGACACGATGGAAGTGGATGCGGTAGCCGTCGTCGTGCGGCCGGGGATCAGCCGCGCCGGACTCGATTCGCTCGCGCGCGTGCTCGATCCGGCGCGGCGCGACAGCACGACGATCGTCGTCGCCATCGGCTATCCACGTTTGCTCATTCCCGAGATCCAAACGCGGCCGCTCGACGAAGCCGGCCGGCTGCTCACGATTCGGCACGTCGTCGAGCGTCTGCACCCGGACATCCTGCTCCCCGCCGAGGATCCGTACGCTGCAGGGTCGCTGGTCGTCGGCACGCTGCAACCGGCGCGCTGGGAATCGTATCTGATCGACGCCGTGCGCGTCGCAAAGGCGGTCGATCCAAAAGTGCGTATCGGCGTCTCGGCGTCGGACTATCGTCACGGCGACAGCGTGCTCTACGCCTGGGCCGCGCGGGCGCGCTCGCCGGTGGACCTCGTGGGCTTCTCGTTTTTCCCGTCGCCGTACGTGGGAGGCGGCATTCAGTCGGACACTCGCACCGCCGACCGGTGGATGCGCGCGACCCCGACGCACAAGGATATCTGGATCTTCGCGACGGGCGGATATCCGCTCGCGTACGGCGAGCGCAGCCAGGCCGACGCGATCTGGCAGGTGCTGGCCTGGGGCACCGATCACGCCGCGGTCAAGGGCGCCATCGTGTACGAGGCGGGTGACTACCTGCAAGCGCGCGGGCTGCGCGCTCCCAACGGACGATTGCGTCCCGCCGCGTCGACCGTGATGCGCGCGCTGGCCGGGCTGCGGGAGTCGGTGAGATAGGGGTGGACCGGTGGACCGGGCAGTTTGGGGCGTGATCGAGAAATCTGACGTCAGATATCTGACATCAGACGTCAGACATCTCCCGTGCACCCGCCCTCAGACTCGCTTTCCGGTACCTCGCACGATGCCCTCGACGCGTCTCGACGGATCGAAGTAGTCGAGCGCCACGCGCTGCATCGCCACGGGTGTCACGGCGCGGATGCGGGACTCGTACTCGTCCAGATCGCCGAGCTGTCCGAACAGATACGCGTCGACGACGTCGCCCAACACGGCGGCTCCGCTCTGCTGGCGGATGGCGTGAATGCCGATCGCGTAGGTCTGCGCGCGCGAAAGCTCCTGCGCCGTCACGGGCTGTTCGCGCAACCGCGCGAACTCGGCGAGCAGTGCGTCGCGCGCCGCGTCCTCCTGCTCGGGCGACGTCGCGATGTACGCGCCGAACGCGCCGGCGAGCGCGCGCTCGGCCACGAAGGCGGTCACCGTGTAGCACAACGAACGCTTGTCGCGAAGCTCCTCGAAGAAGCGTCCGCCGAGCCCGCTGGCGACCGTCGCGATCATCGCGGCGGCAAAACGCGCCGGGTCCGAGCGCGAGGGACCGGGAAACAGGAGCGCCATCGCGGTTTGCGCGCGGTCGCGCGTTTCGATCTCGCTCGCCATCGTCGCCGGCCACTCGGGCTTCGCGACTGCCGTCATCGCCGTGCGACGAAGGTCGACGAACGCGCGCGCCGCGAGCTCGGCCAGCTGGCCGGGCTCGGCGTCGCCGACGAGCGCGATGATGCAGTCGCTGTGCATCGCCCGCGTCGCGTGCCACGCCCGCACTTCGTCCACGGTGATTCGATGGAGCGAGTCGTCGGTGCCGCCGGGCGCCAAGCCGTACGGGTGACCGACGAACGCCGATTCCGTGGCCAGGCGCATCGGAAAGCGATACATGTCGTCGCGTAGCGCGGCCACGTCGGCCAGCGCGATGGCGCGCTCGGTGTCGAGCGCTTCGCCCCCGAACGTCGCATGCTGCACGACGTCGGCGAGCAGTTCCACCGCCGCGGCGGCGTGGCGCGACGGCACCGAGATGCTCCACCGAAAGCTGTCCCCACTCACCGCGCCCGACACGCTTCCGCCCAGCATCTCTCCGTCCTCGGCGATCTGCTCGGCGCTGCGCGACGCCGTGCCCTTGAGGGCGGTGCGGACCATGAGCGTCGTCAGGCCGGCGAGCGCCGATTCTTCGTCGCGCGTGCCGCCGACGACGTAGGCGCCGGCGTGCACCAGCGGAGAGCCCGGCTTGGCGCGCACCACGATCGGTATGCCCTCGTGCGTCCGGTACTCGAAGACGCCGGCCTCTTCGCGGACGAACTGCGGGCTTTTCGCGGACGGGAGAATGCGCGCCGTGTACGCGGGCTGCGGCGCGAGCGGTTGGGGCCGCGGGTCGCGGTCGAGCAGCGCGCGCATGTCGGCCGGCGAACCGGCCAGCGAATCGCTCGACACCGGGCGATAGATCATGACGCCCGCGCGATCGGCCTCGAGATACTCGCGCGCGACTCGCGTGACGTCGTCGCGGGTGGCGAGCATCACGCGCTCGAGATAGTCGTCGCCCATGCGCCAATCGCCCAGCGCTTCCCACTCGGCGAGGTGCGTGGCTTGACCTTCCATGTCCTCGAGACGGCGAATCCAGCGCGACTCGAACACGCGCTGCGCGCGTTCGACTTCGAGGTCGCCAATCTCACCCTCGCGCGCGGCACGAATCTGATTCCACATCGCGCGCGCGGCTTCCCCCGCCGCCGCGGGAGGCGTTTCGGCGTGGGCGACGAACACGCCAATCTCCGTCGGCGTGTAGTGGTACGCGCTTACCGCCGACGCGAGCCGCCGTTCGCGGACGGCGCGATAGAGTCGCGACGCCCGGCCCGTGCCGAGCACGCCGGCGAGGACCTCGAGCACCGGCGTATCCGGATGGCTCGTGCCGGGCGTGCGCCAGCCGAACGCGATCTGCGTCTGCGCGACGTCGCCGGTCTGGTCGCGATAGCGAAACCCCGGCGCGCCCTCTTCGCTCGGCCCGGGCGAATACTCGGGCTCTCCCGCCGCCAGCGCGCCGTACCGCCGATCCACCTCGGCCAGCGCGGCATCGGGGTCGACGTCGCCGACGATTGAGAGAATCGTCTTGCCAGGACGATAAAAATTGCGATAGAAGCCTACGACATTGCCCTGCCGAAGCGCACGCAGCCCCGGCTCGCGCCCGATTCGCCAACGGCGAATGCGGTGCCGGTCGTGGAGCAGCTCGTAGAGCGTCTCGGTGGCCACGGCGCCGGGATTGTCCGCCTTGCGCTTGGCTTCCTGGATGATGACCTCGAGCTCGCGCGCCAGCTCGCCGTCGTCGATCAGCGAATGCGCGTAGGCGTCGGCCTGGATGTCGAGGCCGGCGACGAAGCTCGAGGACGGCAGCACCGTGTAGTAAATCGTGTGGTCGTAGATCGTGGCCGCGTTGAGGTAGCCGCCCGCGGCCTTCGTCTCCTTCGCGATCTCGCCGACGCCGCGGGTCGGCGTCCCCTTGAAGTACATGTGCTCGAGGACGTGCGCGATGCCGACGACGTCGTCGGTTTCGTCGAAGTAGCCGGCGCGTACGTACGTGACGATCGCGACGACCGGCGCCGACGGGTCGCGGCGGACGAGCACGGTGAGGCCGTTGGGCAGTCGCGTTCGCACGACCGGCAACGACGGGGGCGAACCCGGCGGAGCGTGCGCCGTCAACTAGGGCTTCACGAGACCGGCGGGTCCCGCCGGGTCGCCCATCTGTTTGGCCGCCGGCGTCGCGGGTGTACAGCTGGTCCACGCTCCGGGCCCAGCGCGATTCATGAAGTTCGTCGCTTCTGGGGTGCGGCCGAGTCGCATCAAGGTGCAACCGAGGTAGCCGAGCGCGACCTTGTCGTTGGGATCCAGCTGTAGGGCGCGAACGTAGAACGTTTTCGCCAGCTCATAGTTCTTCTGCATGAGCAGATTCGCGCCCATCTCGCGCAACGCCAGCTCGCTGTTCGGATCGGCTTCGATCGCCAGCTTGAGCTCCTGCGTCGCCAGCGAATAGTTGCCGACGTCGCGCGCCATGCGCGCGAGATAAATGTGCGGGCGCGCCGCCGCGGGATTCTCGCGCTCGGCCCGACTGAACGCGTTGGCGGCGACTTCACGCTGCCCGCGCTGATAGGCGACGATTCCCTCCTCGAGCGGATCGTGCGATCGCCGGCCGAAGACGAAGTAGCCGCCGACGCCCAGGATCACCACGGCGAGGACCGCCGAGGTGAGGATTGCCCAGGAAGGAAGACCGACGCGTCCCGCGGTTGGCGCGGCAACCGGAGCCGGCTCCCACGCGGGGGCGGCCGGCGGGCGTGGCGGCTCGCGCATCATGGGATCGCGCATCACCGGATCGCGCGGGCCTGTCGCGCTGGGCGGCGGCCCGGAGTTGGAAAGCGCGACGTCCAGCTTCTGCACCGCACTCCGCGCCGCGGCAATGTCGGAATCCGTCGGCCGGTAGCTCGTGTCCTGGAGCCGGTCGTGCACCGCCGAAAGCTCGGCGAGCGCATTGGCCTGATCGAAGTCGATGAGCTGACGCTGGCGGACCTCGCGAATCAGCGGCTGTCCCGAGAGCGTGTTCGAACCCGCGAGCAAGCGCAACGCCGACTCGGTCGCCGACCAGACGTCGATCAAGTCGGCGGCCGTGTCCTCGGGGCCGCGAATCGAATCGAGACGAGCAACGGCGGGTCTCGCCGCGTCGAGCGCGGCGCCGGCGTTGCGCTGTGCCGCCGTCGTCACCGAACGATTCGGAGCAGCCCCGCTATGGCGCTGCCGCGGATGAAGCTCTCCGCGTCGCTCGTCGGAATGCGAACTCCAGTCTGGCGGAAGCCGTGTTTCGAGACCACGTCCATGAACTCGCGTACGGAATCAGTTGGGTTGCCCGTCTCGTCGCGCAGTCGACGGACGATGTCGTCCCATGACCCCGCAAAACGGCTGCCGTCGGGCGCGATCACCTGATGCTCATTCCCCGACCGCTGCTCGACGAGGGTGCTGAGGAGCGTACCGAACAACTCCAACTGTCCCCGCGCCGTCTCCGGCGCCGATTCTTCCGGACCGCCCGGTCCGTCGAGCTCCATGAGCAACGTGTCGACGTCGTCGAGATCGCCCGCGAGCTCGGCCAATCGGTCTTCCCACGGCTTGAGCTCGGGGTCGTTGTCGCCCAGGCGATAGAGCGATCGCTTGAGCTCCATGAGACGCCAGATGCCCAGCTCGTCCCAGTGATCCTCGGGCTTGGTGCGCTCGAAATGATAGAGGGCCGCTTCGTTCTCGCCCTGATCGTACAGGACGTTCGCGAGGTAGATGCGGGCCTCGTTGTGATCGCCGTCGATCTGCAACGAGCGGCGAAGCGACGCGATGGCTGCCTCGTCGTCGCCGAGTCGGTGCTGGGAGTAGCCGATGCAGGCGATGCCTTCGGCTGAATCGGGCGACTGCTGGACGGCCGTCTCGAAGAAATCCTTGGCGGCGTCGAAGAGCGTCTTGTTGTCGCGCACGGATGCTTCGCGGAACAGCGACCGCCCGACCTGCAGCATGAGATCGAGGTCATCCGCGTAGCCGAGCTCGAGCGTGCGTCGGAAGCAGCGCATCGCAGCCTCGTCCTGCCCGAGCTTGAGCAGAGTCTCGCCGAGACCGGCGAGAGCGTCTTCGTGCTCGGGTTCGAGCACGGCGGCCTGCTCGAAGGATTGGCGCGCCCACGCATACTCCTCACGTGCGAGTTGCGCGTAGCCCACCCCAACATGCAGCTCCACCGAATTCGGGTAGAGCGCGAGTCCTTCTCGAAGTACAGTCAGCGCTTCATCATACTGGCCTTCGTTGTACAGCTGATGTGCGCGTTCGTCGTACTCTTCAGAACTCAGGAACGGGGTGGCCATCGTCAGCAAGCCTCCAGCTCATGAGGTGTATGCCTATACTACAATCCGGGCCCAGCGAAGTTCAATAGTGAACGAACGTTCGGCGGTTAGTCGGACATCGCCGCCAGTGCTACGGCAATCTCGGAAGCCAGCGCGGCGTTCTGTTCCAGCAGAGCTAGGTTTGCGACCAGCGAACTTCCACCCGTCAAACGAGTTACCGCGGACAAAAGGAAGGGCGTGACGTCGGCGCCGCGAAGGCCGCCTTCGACGACGCTTTTGTGAGCTGCGGTTACGGCTAGTTCGACCGCGTCGCGCGAGAGACGATGTTCCGCCGGCGGAGGTTGGACGACGAGGAGCGCTTGCCGGCGCCCAAGGGCCCGGTGCGCACGGAATACGGCCGCCACGTCGCCGGCGTTGTCGACCCGAACGTCGAGCGGAATGCCGGTTTCAGCAGTGAAGAATCCCGGCAACTCCGACGTCCGGTAACCCACGACGGGAACGCCGAAGCTCTCGAGCCGCTCCCAGGTCGCCGCAAGGTCGAGAATCGACTTGGCGCCCGCGCACACAACCACCACCGGCGTGTTCGCCAGTTCGGCGAGGTCGGCCGATTCGTCGAACGGCGACCCGCGGTGCACGCCGCCGATGCCACCCGTCGCGAACACCTCGATGCCGACGGCGTGAGCGAGCGCGACCGATGCGGCGACGGTCGTCGCGCCGTCGCGCCGTTGCGTCATCGCGGCCGGAATGTCGCGGGCTGAGACTTTTCTAACGCCGTCGCGGGCGAGGAATCGCTCGAGCTCGTCGTCGCGCAGGCCGATCGTCGGCGTACCGTGCACGACGGCGGTAATCGCCGCGACGGCCCCGGCGATCTCCACCGACGCGACCATGCGTCGCGCCGCTTCGCGGTTCTCCGGAATCGGAAGACCCTGCGCGATCACCGAGCTCTCCAACGCCACCACCGGCGCGCGTTCGTCGAGCGCGCGCGCAATGTGCGGCAACACACGGATGACCGCGGGCCGATGATTGGTAGGCGTGGAAGGCATTGGGAAGCGACGGCTCGCTCCCCTTGAGTCTAACGCGACGCTCGGGCGGCCGTGATGATCAGGCGCTCGGGCGCCGGCCCTACGTAGCGAATGGGCCACGACGTCGTCAGCGTGAGCGTGGTATCCGACGCGCGGGCGACGACGGGGTCGCCGCGCCCGACAATCCGCTTCGACAATACGATCCACTCGTCGCGGGCTGTGACCGACTCGGTCACGATCGTGTCGCCGGCGCTCACCGCGTCGAGGTGGCTGAAGTGGCGATCCCGTTCACCCGAGATGACGGAATTTCCGGGTTCGCCCGGGAAAGCGCTGCCCGACACGTGCGCCGGTCCCGCATTCAACGCATCGGACCCTTCGAGCACGATTTCGTCCAGATCGATGCTCGGAATCGCCAATCGTACGACGGGCGTTCCGTCGGCGATCGCGGTGGGGCCGCCGCGATGAGGCACCTGCGACAGAGCAACGGTCGCCGGGACCTCGGAGCTGTTCCAGCTGTTCCACAGGTCGCGCGCATGCTGCGCATCCAGCGCGCCGGTCACATACCGTCCAGCCGAGAAGGAGAGCATCAGCCCTCCGGCGGCGTACAGAGACAGGCCGAGATATCTACGCACGGTTCCTCGAGGGTCGAATGCTGCTCACCATGCCCGCCCCGGTCAGGAGCAGGCCGAGTCCCAGAAGCGCGAGAAGCGGCAAATCGCTCGCGGCGCCGGGGATCGTCGCCGCCGCGGCCGGGCGGCGCGAATCAACCGCCCTCTGCGCCGCGACTACCCCGCCCGCCGAGGGGAGCGTGGTCACCTGCGCCCACGACGCGACCGGCGTCGTTGCGAGGCCCACGAGGAGCGAGATGAAAAGAAATGGTCGTCGGAGCGACATGATGATCACTTGCCAGGAGGGAAGGCATTAGCCGAGCCAACCGTGTTTGGGGGGATGGAGTGCGAATTCAGGGGGTTGAGGGTGGCACACCGTTGCGCCGGGGCAACAAGGGGGGCGCCGAGGCCACAGGCCACCGCTTCCTCACTTCGCGGCCTCCTTGCTCGGCCACGCGGCGACGACCAGCGCCCCGATCTTCCCCAGCGCCACCTGCCCTTCGTTGTCCACCACCCACCTGATATCAGAATTCTGTTTGGTGAATCCGCACGCCACGACCCGCGACTGAAGCCGGAACAGCGCACACTCGGTTCGCACCGAATCCGTCGCTCCCGTCTTGTGCGGGACGCTCATCCCGTCGATCGTGCGCTGCATCGAATCGCCATCGGCGTTGTTGCGCAGGATGTCGAGCATCGCCGAATCAGCCGCCGGATTCACGGCCTTGCCGTCCGCCAGCAGCGCGAACAGGTGCGCCATCTCGTTCGGCGTGCTCACGCCGAGCCCGTACTTCACGGAGCTGTCCATCGCCACGCTGGTGAGACGCAGGTAGGTCTTCGAGTGGACCTTGGTGTGCGGCAATCCGAGCGACTCCATCTTCGACCAGACGCGGCGAATCGCGATGCGGTCGAGCAGGAGGTTGGTCGCCGTGTTGTCGCTCAGGACGATCATGAGCGACGCCGCGTCGTGCACGCTCATCGACATGCCCGGATGCATGAACTGCAGCACGCCGCTCCCCGGCACCTGGTCGATCTTGAGCACCGTGAGCGGATCGTCGAGCGAGAGCTGCTTCTTGTCGGCGAGATCGTAGAGCGTGACGAGGATCGGCACCTTGATCAGACTCGCGGTGGGAAACGTCTCGTCGCCGCGCAGGGAGAGCCGCTCGCCAGTGTCGAGGTTCCACACCGTGTAGCCGAGCACTCCATGATGCGCGGCGGCGACGGCGTCGAGCGAGCGGTGGAGCGCGGCGGTGTCGGCGCGCGCGAGCTCGCCCGTCGCGTGAGAGACGCCGCGAAAGGCGCCGCGAAAGGCGCCGCGCGAGACCCCGGCGATGGACAGCGCCACGCCGACGCCGATCGCGATTCCCCGAGTCATGTCACTGTGCTCCTGTCAGCCTCGAACGGTTTCCACGCGCCGTCGCGCAGAATGTCGTCGATCATCGCCACCGCGCGATCGAGCTCGGCGTCCGACGTATAGAAGTGCGGCGCGACGCGAATGCCGGCGCCCGGGCGATAGTCGACGATCACGTCATTGGCCAGCAGCGCGCGCGAGACGCCGAACGCATGCGGCACGTCGAACGCAACGGTGCCCCCGCGGCGCGATGCGTCACGCGGAGCCGACACGCGATAGCCGCGCGCGTCGGCGAGCTCGATCAATCGCGACGTCTGCCGAATGCTCTTCGCGCGGATGGCGTCGATACCGGCCCGCCGCACGACGCGCGGACCTTCCACCGCCGCGAAGAGCGCGGGAATCGGCGGCGTACCGTTGAGCCACCGCCGCGCGCCTTCCGCGAATCGCATGTCCGCCTCGAAACCGAATGGCCGCTCGTGCGCTTGCCAGCCGGTGAACGCCGGCATGAGCGTCCGGCTGGCCTCGGCCGACGCGTAGAGGAAGGCGCCGCCGGGCCCTCCGCACAACCATTTCAACACGCCGCCGCTCAGGAAGTCGACGCCGAGCGACGTGACGTCGACCGGCATCACGCCCACCGAGTGAAACGCGTCGAGCGACACTCGCGCGCCGACCTCGCGCGCGCGACGGCAAATCGCCGCGACGTCGAGGATGTAGGCTGAGCGAAACAACACTTGCGACACGGCGACGAGCGCCGTCCGTTCGTCGATCGCGGCGAGAAGGCGATCCATGTCGACACCGACACCGTCACCCGATGGCACGACGACGATGCGCGCGCCCAATCGCTTTGCGAGCCCGTCGTAGATGTAGCGCACCGACGGAAAATCCAGCTCGGTCATCACGATCGCGTCGCGCGGCGGCGCGTAGCTCAACGCGCTCAGCACCGACGCCTGCGCGATCGTCACGTTCGGGAGCATGGCCACGCTGCCCGCCGGCGCGCCGATGAGCGGCGCGATCTCGTCGCCGACGGAGACCGGCATTTCCCACCAACCGTCGGCCCACGCGCGCACGCCGCGCTCCGCCCACTGATCGACGTACTCGGCCAACCGCTCGGGCACGGCCCGCGGCATCGCGCCAAGTGAATTCGAGACAAGGTACGTCGTGCGCTCGAGAATCGGGAACTCGGGGCGGAACTGGAGGAGTGAATCGCGGTCGGCGGAGCGCTCCTGGCTCATGTCGCAGGCTCCGCCACCGCGCGCACGACACGACGACCGCGGGCGCTCCCGGCGTAGATGCCCGCCGCGACCAGCGCGATCGCGACGAGTGACAGCCACTCCGCGCGCGCGAGACTCGTCAGCATCCACCCGATCGCGGCCAGCGCCAGCACCGGGACCGCGCCGCCCAACGGCGCGCGAAACGCCGCGTGAGGGCTCGACACGCCGTCGACAGACTCACGCCGCCGCAACAGCAGCACCGCGACGCAGCAGACCGCGTACACGACGAGCGTCGCCACGTTCGCGATGATCGCCAACTGCTCGAACGTGCCCGTGGTCGCGAGCAGAATGACGATCGCCGCCTGGGCGAGAATCGCGACGTGCGGAGTAGCAAAGCGTTCGTGCACGCGCGCGAGCGCGCCGGGGAGATACCCGTCGCGCGCGAAGGCGAAGAGCATACGCGGAACGGCGAGCGTCACGCCGGCGACGTATCCGAACATCGAGATCACCATGCCGGCGAGCACGAACGTCAGCCCGGACGGGCCGATCGCCGCACCCGCGGCGTCTGCCAACGGCGTCGCGCGCCCCGCAAGCGATGGGCCGAGCACGCCCTGCGCGACGACCTGCACGGCGAGGTAGATGAAGGTGACCGTGGCCATCGCGATGAAAATGGCGCGCGGTATCGTTCGCTTGGGGTCGCGAACCTCGCCCGTCGGCGCCAGCGCGCTCTCGACGCCGAGGAACGCGAAGATGAGGAGCGTCGACGCCCTGGCGACGTCGCGGATCGGCGGGACGCCGTGCCAATGCAGGTTCGAGCGTCCGATCGCGCGGGAGCCGAACACGACGAGCGCGACGAGAGGCACCAGCTTTGCGACGGTGACGGCCGTGTTGAACCGACTCGCCCCTCGCACACCGACGACGTTCAGCGCCGCGAGCGCGGCCAGGACGGTGACCAGCATCGGGATGCGAATGCCCGGCGAGGCCAGCGCGGGCACGAGCGTTCCGAGCGCGTCGGCGAAGAACGACGCGACGGCCGCCGCCGCCACGCTGATTGCCGACCACAACATGAAGCCGGCGAAGAACCCGACCGTCGGGCCCAGCGCGAGGTCGATGAAGGCGTATACGCCGCCGGTCAGCGAGACGCGGCTGCCCGCTTCGGCAAAGCAGAGGACGATCAGGCCCATCGTCAGCGCGCAGACGAAGTACGCGACGGGAGCGGCCGGCCCGAGGACGCCGGCGATCGGCGCGGGCAGGCGAAAGATGCCGCCGCCGATCGTGAGATTGACGATGCTCGCCGCCATGCCCCACGTGCCCAGGGCGCGCACGAGGGATTGCTCGCTCCGCGCGCGGTCCGGTCGATCCGGTCGATCGGCGTCGTTCGGCATCGTGGGCGTGGCGCGGGGGAAAGGTCGGTCGTCGGGAGAGTGGGAACGCGGCGGCGCGGTCGCGAGTTCAAGACTTCACCGGAGCAAGGCTACAACAGTAGATTCGCGCCGCACCGCGCGCCACCGGTCACGCCACCGCCGATTCACCACACCGATATTTCAGCAATGAGCCGTACGCCGACGACTTCCGTTTCGGGCTCCACGCCCCCCCGCGAGCGCCGCATCGCGCTCGTGCTCGGCGGCGGCGGGATGAAGGGGTTTGCCCACATCGGCGTCATTCAGGCGCTCGAGGAACGCGGGATCGTCCCCACGCTGTACGCCGGCACGAGCATCGGCGCGATGATGGCGGCGGCGCGCGTCGCGGGGATGTCGGCCGCCGAGCTGCTGGACCGCGCCCAGTCGCTGCGGCGTCGCGACCTGTTTCGCATCAATCATTTCGGAATGCTCATGGAGCGCATGCGGTCGCCCTCCATCTACCTCGAAGAGCCGCTGCGCGAGCTGACGCACGCCGTGGTGCCGGAGGGGACGTTCGCCAACCTCCCGGGCCGCCTCCTCGTCAACACGGTCGACATCGAGCGCGGCATGCAGGTGATCTGGGGCCTCAACGGCCTCCAGAACGTGTCCGTGCGCGACGCGGTGTACGCGTCGTGCGCGCTGCCGGGCTACTTCCCGCCCGGCCGCGTCGGCGACCGGCTGTGCGTGGACGGCGGTGTGGTGGACAACCTTCCGGTCGCCATCGCCGCCCTCGACGCCGACCTGATCATCGCCGTCGACGTCGGGAGCACCGACCTGCGCCCAATCCAGAACGCGCTGTCGCTCGGCTTCGCCAACATCTACCTTCGCGCCGCGGCGACGATGATGCACTCGCTGCAGCAATTTCCGCTCACGCACTGGAGCGGGCCGCCGATGGTGCTCGTGCGGCCGCGCGTCGGCGAGGACTGGCTCAGCTTCTCGAACATCGCCGGCACGATCGAGGAGGGGCATCGCGCGGGGCTCAAGGCGCTGGAAGACATCGACGCCTACTACGGCCAGGCGAGCGGCGTCTATCCGCGCCGGCTGTTCGAGATCGAGGTCGATCGCGACCGATGCGTCGGGTGCGCGCTCTGCGTCGCGCTCGCGCCGGCGACGATGGCGCTCGACGGACAGGGCAAGGCCTACGCACTGGCGCACACCGCGAACTGGTCGCCGGCCGATGGCGAATTCGTTCAGTTTTGCCCGACCAACGCGATCATCGCGCGAAAGATCGAGCGCATCCTGCCGCCTACACCCGTCGCCGAGGACGAGCGGGGAGCCGCGTGATCTCGAGCACGGACGTGATCGCGGCGCCGTCCCAGACGTAGCGCAGATGCTTTCGTTCGCGGCAATGCGACAGCGCCCGCGGACGAAAGACGCCGGCGCATCGCCCGCCGTCGTGTCGCACTGAATCGTAGACGACGCCGGTCGATCCGCCCGCGCGCAGCACGCCGCCGAGCAGCTGCGATGCCGTGTAGTCGTCGAGGCGGTACACGTCGGGCATGATGGCGCGCATGCCGCGCAAGTCGTGGAGCGGCGCTTTCACCGTGACGCACAGGACGCGCATGTCGAGCTCGCACGGCGCCTCGCGCGTGGCGCGCATGAACCGCTCGCGATGATAGCGCGTCTCGGCGATGGCGACCGATTCGCGCTGGGCGGCGTAGAAGACGCCGAAGGTGCCGTTGCTGAACCGGCTTCCGTCGGGCGAGACGTGCGTGAACGCGGCCATGATGTAGCTCGATCCCGGCCCGACGACCCGGTCATCGCGTTTGCCGCCCGCGGCGGCGTTCGCCGCGCTCAGACGCGGATTGAACGCGTCCTCGATCGAGTGCACGGCGTCGAGATCGGCGGCCGCGGCCACGCGCTTGAACAGATCGGCCGGCGGGAAGACGCTCGGGATGATGCGCACGGCGTTCTTCCAGTGGATTCGGCGGACGGGAATCGGCCGATCGGCGGACGGCGCGAGCGCGACGACTTTCGAATCCGCGCGCAGCACGCGTTCAGGCAAAGTCTCCGCCCCGCTCGGCGTCGAGATACGCGCGCACCAGAAAGAGTCCGGCGACACCGCTGGTCATGAGCTCGAGGGCCGGCCGTCCCCCGAACAGCGGCGCGTCGTTCGGCCGGTGAATCCACGTCGCCGCCGCGGCGGCGGGAAGGAGAATCTGCAGACTCTTGTAGATCCCGAACACGTGCGACAGGCGCTCGAGGGTGTCGGGCGGAAGCGACGCGGGCGCGGCTTTCTTCCACCGGAAGAACGTCGTGCGCGACGGGAGTCCGAGGAGCGCCATCTGCTGCGCCGTGTCGAGATCCCATTCGCCCGCGATGCGGAGGAACGTGGCGAGTCCGGCGCGCGCGAGTCGCGGGGGACTCGGCGCGGTCGCGGGAACGGGAACGCGAAGGGTCATCGGGGCAAGTCTCAAAGGGGTTACGGATTCAAATATAGTACCAAATGGTACTACGGCCAGCCCGGCAAACCCCGCCCCCCGCCCCGCCGGCCTCGCGGGCGCCGCGTCATCCCCGCCGTTCGAGCGCCGCCGTCGCGATCCGCTCGTACGCACCGACCGCGGCCTGGAGCTCGTCGAGCGAAATGTGCTCGTCGTCGCGGTGCGCGACGTGAATCGAACCCGGACCGAACAGGTACGGCGTTCCCCAGTTGCCGAGCGCGGGAATGTCCGTCGCGAATGCGGCGACGGACGTGGGGAAACCGTCCACTACCCCGAGCCGCACCGGCGGGACGACCGGCCCCCACTCGAGCTCGGCCCGGCCCGCAACCCATTTCTCGACGATCGACTTCACGTCCGTGGGCGGCGTGACCAGACGAATCATCACCCGAGCCTCCGCCGCCGGCGCGACGACGTTGTCGGCTACGCCGCCCGTCAGGATGCCGATGTTCACCGTCGTGTCGCCAAAGAGCTCGTCGCGCGGAAAGGCGATCGCATCCACTTCGGCGAGCAGATGCACGAGATCGCGCGTCGCCGAATGGCCGAGGTGCGGATAGGCCGAGTGCGCGGCGTGGCCGCGCGTGCGAATCGTGACGCGAATCGCGCCCTTGGTGCCGACGGCGAGCGTGCTCTGTGTAGGCTCACCGTCGATCACGACGCGATTCGTCCTCGGAACGAGCCCCGACGCGATCGCCTCGTTGGCCGCGTGCGCGCCGTCGTGGGTCACCTCCTCACCGACCACGAACAGCAGGGCGATCGGCACGTGCGCGTCGCGTAGGCCCTCGGCGGCGGAGATCATCGCGGCGGCGATGCCTTTCGCGTCGCAGGCGCCGCGGCCGTGGAGCGTCCCGCCGTCGAGACGCGGCGGAATGAACGGCGGCACGGTGTCCAGATGCGTCGTCAGCGTCACAAGGGGGGCGTCGGCGACCGTCGCGTAGACGTCGTCCCGCCCGGGGGAGACCGGAATGCGAAGGGTCCGCCAGCCATGCTCGGCGAGGTAGCGATCGAGCCAGGCGACCACCTCGCCTTCACGGCCGCTGGTCGAGTCGATTGACATCAGGCTCGTTGCCAACTGAATTGGATCACTTCGCGTAGTCATCTCGGCAAGATCGAACCGCCCTCCGACTCGCGCAACGCTCAGGAGACCCAGCATGCGCTTCCCCGTCCCGCTTGTGCCGCCGCATCGTCGTTCGCTCGCCGTCGTCGTGATCGTGTGCGCCAGCAGCGTGCCCGTCGTCGCGCCGGCGCTCGGCGCCCAACGCGCGCCGGCCACTGTGCAGCAGTCGGGCGCCGCGGCGAGCGCGCCGCGCACCGACGACACCAAGCGCGCGATGACCGTGGCCGACTACGGCAAGTGGCGCTCGATTCGCGACGTCGCGATCTCCGACGACGGCACGTGGGCCTCATACGGCTATCAGCAGCGGCGGGTGGACGACACGCTCTTCTTGAAGAACCTGTCGATGCCGGCCGAGTGGATGCTGCCGCGTGCCTCGCGCCCGCAGTTTTCCGACGACTCGAAGTGGGTCGCGTACTTCGTCGCCGAGCCGCAGCGCGGCAACGCGCCCGAGACCGAGACGCCGCCGAACGGCCCGTCGCGGATGGAGTTGAGAAATCTCGTAAACGGGGCCCTGGAGTCCTGGGACAACATCGCGTCGTTCGCGTTCTCGAAAGGCTCGGCAGCACTGACGATAAGGAAGGCACGCGCCGGCGCCGCGCCCGACGCCGCCGCCGGCGGCGGGCGAGGTGCGGCCGGCGGAGGCGCGCCGGGTGGCGGCCGCGGTGGACGTGGCGGCGCCGCACCGGTCCGGGTCGACGGAACGGATCTCATCCTGCACCACCTGCGCGACGGCGGCGATGAGCTGATCGGCAGCGTGTCGTCGGCCGAGTTCAACAAGTCCGGGACGATGCTGGCGTACACGGTGTCGGCGACCGGCCGCGACGGGAACGGCGTGTTCGTGCTGTCGACCACGAACTGGCAGCGCCGTGCGCTCGAGAACACGCGAGCCGACTACGCGCGCCTTACGTGGGACGACTCGGGGACGTCGGTCGCGGCGCTGCGCGGTTCGGATCGGCGCGGGTTCACCGAAAAGGAGAACGCGCTCATCGCATTCGTCGCGCTCGAGAGCGCGGAGCCGGCGGCGTTCGTGCTCGATCGCAAGCAGCTCTCCGGGCTGGCCGACAGCATGGTGATCAGCGAAAAGGCGCCGATCTCGTGGAGTCCCGATCACTCGAAGATCTTCGTCGGACTCAAGCCGGAGGAAGCGACGGCGCCGCGGCGCGATTCGACGGTCGCCGTCGAACCGGTCGGCAACGTCGACGTGTGGCACTGGAAGGATCCGTACATCCAGCCGGTGCAGATGGTGCGCGCGCAGCAGGATCGGAACCGGACGTTCATCGCGACGGTGTTGCTCGCGCAGAAGAAGGTCGTGCCGCTCGCCGACGATCGGATGGATCGGGTGCAGATCACGCACGACGGCGCGTGGGGCATCGGCCAGGACGACAAGAACTACGTGGACGATTGGAAGCCGCAGCTCTCCGACTTCTACCGCGTCAACACGACGAGCGGCGAACGCACGCCGGTGCTCAAAGGGCAGGAGCGCTCGCTCGGCCTGTCGCCCGACGGGAAATACCTCCTCTATTGGAAGGACAAGCAGGTCTGGTCGTACGACATCGCGGCGAACAAGCACGTCGCGATCACGCAGTCGGCGCCGGTGATCTTCGTCAACGCCGAGAACGATTACGTCGGCGAGAAGCCCGCGTACGGCGTGAGCGGGTTCACGAAGGACGGCAAGTCGGTGGTGCTGGACCACAAGTATGATCTGTGGGTCGTGTCGCTCGACGGCGCGGGTGCGGCGCGCAATCTGACCAACGGCGTCGGCACGAAGAACGAGCTGCGATTCCGTTACGTGCGTCTCGAGCCCGACGACAACGCGCCGGCATTTGGTGGATTCGGCGGCGGCGGGGGCGGCGGCGGTCGCGGCGGAGGCAACGGCGGGACGATCGATCTGGCGAAGCCGGTGCTCCTCTCGGCGTTCACCGAACAGGACAAGAAAGCCGGCTATTACCGGCTCGAAGGCGATCAGCTCACGAAGCTCGTCTACGAGGACCGCAACTTCGGCCGTCCGATCAAGGCGAAGAATGCGGACCGCGTGCTCTTCACACGCGAAACGTTCGTGGAGTTCCCCGACTACTGGGTGACGAACAGCCGATTCGAGAATCCGAAACGTCTGACCGACGCGAATCCGCAGCAAGCGCAGTTCAAGTGGGGACACCGGATCCTGATCGACTACAAAGACAAGGACGGCCACAAGCTGCAGGGCACGCTGGCGGTACCCGACGACTATCAGACCGGGCAGAAGCGCCCGATGCTCGTGTACTTCTACGAGAAGCTCTCCGACCAGCAGAACCACTACGAGGTTCCGCGGTACGCGTCGGCGCCGCAGTACGCGGATTACGTGAGCAACGGGTATCTCGTGCTGCTGCCGGACATCTACTTTCACACCGGCCGCTCGCACACCGACATGTTGAATTCGGTGGAGGCGGCGGTGAAGCGCGTCGAGGATCTCGGCTATGCGGATCCGAGGCGCGTCGGTCTCCATGGCGGCAGCTATAGCGGCCAGGGCGGCGCGTACATCTCGACGCAGTCCAAGATGTTCGCGGCGATCGCGATTCGCGCCGCGGCCGTCGACCTCGTCGCCGACTTCAACCAGCTCTGGAAGACGACGGGCACGAATCAACACCGCTACGACACGTACGGGCAGGGACGCTTCGGCACGAACCCGTACGACAACCTACCGCTGTTCATGGATCAGTCGGCGGTGTTCCACGCGCAGTCGATGAATACACCGCTGCTCATTTTCCAGGGAACCAACGACGGCTCGACGGAGTGGCTGCAGGGCGTCGAGTTCTACAACGCGCTTCGGTTCCTCAAGAAGCCCGTGATCTTTCTCTCCTACGAAGGAGAAGGCCACGGTTTCACGCGCTACGACAACCAGTACGACGTCGAAGTGCGCATGCGCGAGTTCTACGATCACTACTTGAAGGACGCGCCGGCGACGGAGTGGATCGCGAACGGAGTGCCGTTCGTGAAGAAGAAAGCGCCGACGGGCGCGGCCGCGCAGGCGGTGCAGTTGATGGGCGGCGGCGCGGGAATCGGCACGCCGATGGCGGGCGCGGGTGGTGGCGGCGGCGGCGGCGGACAACCGCCGGCGGGGCCGCCGAACCCGTAGCCAAGCGATCAACCGGACCAACGACGGGCGCTCTTCGCGAGAGGAGCGCCCGTTGTGCTTTCTGTGTTTCCGTCGGGCTTGCGCGTCCGATTCGCTCGTCGTACGTTGTTAACCGCATGGTTAAACCGTCTGGTCGAACTCGAACCAAGCCGACCAAGCGCGTCGCACACACGGCGCGTGAGCTCGACCGCGACACCGAACAGCGCATCCTCGACGCCGCGCACACCGTCTTCGTCAGGCACGGCACGGCCGGCGCGCGCATGCAGGAGATCGCCGAGGAAGCGGGCGTCAACAAAGCCCTCCTGCACTACTACTTCCGCAACAAGGCGCGCCTCGGCGAAGCGATCTTCCGCCGCGTCGCGCAGGGACTGTTTGCCCGCGTCGGCGCGATCCTCGGCGGCGCGGACAGTCTCGACGAGAAGGTGCGTCAGGTCGTCGCGATCTACATCGACCAATTGCTGCTCACGCCGTACGCGCCCGGCTACGTGATCGGCGAGGTGAACCAACATCCCGAGCGCGCCAAACAGTTGCTCGACGCCGTCGGACAGATGCGCGCGCAGGCGATGGGCGAGCACTTCCTCGCCACCCTCGGCCGCCAGCTCGAGCAAGCGGCGCGCGACGGACGCATTCGCGCCATCTCGCTCGAGCAGTTCATCGCGAATCTCGCCTCGCTCTGCGTCTTTCCCTTCGCCGCGCGGCCGATGCTCGGCGCCGTGCTCCACCTCGACGACCGTGCCTTCGAGCGATTCATGCGCGAGCGAAAGGCCACGCTCGCCGACTTCATCCTCAACGCTCTCCGTCCATGACCGGCGCCCGCTCTTCGATCGCGCTCGCGTTGCTGGCCGCGTTGCTGGCGACCGCCGTCGCCGGGGCGCAATCAGAGTGGTCCGCACCGCGCGACACCATTCGCCTGCCGGCGCTGCTCCAGCAGGCGACGATCTCCGATCCACGACAGCGCCAGTTCCAGCTGTCATCCGCCGCGACCGCGCTTCGCATCCAGAACATCGACACGGATCGCAAACCGTCGATCGCGCTGTCGGGCCAGGCGCAGTACCAGTCGTCGGTCACGACGATCGCCGTGCCGGCTCCGGTGCGCACGCTCAACATCGTCTTCCCCACGCCGCCGTACGACACGTACGACGCCCACCTCAACGCCCAGCAGCCGCTGATCACTCCCAGCGTCGCGCCACGGCGCGTGGCGGAGCGCGCGCAGTTGGCGGAAACGCAGGCCGAACTTCGCGTCACTCTCTTCGGCCTCCGGCAGGACGTGAACGACGCCTTCTTCGGCGCGGTGCTGGCGCAGGAGCGCGAAGCGCAGATCGTCGTCACCGTCGTCGACCTCACGGCGCGATTGCGCGAGACGGCGATTCGGCTACGCGAGGGGGCGGCGCTTCCCGGCGACACGGCCGCGATCGCCGCGACGATTCTCCAGCGTCGTCAGGACCTCGCGCAGACGCATGCGGATCGGACCGCGGCTCTCGCCCGACTGTCCGAGCTCGTGCGCCAACCGATCAGCGATTCGGCCGCGCTCGTTTCACCCGATCTCACCGCCGCGGTGACCCGCGCCGAGGCAACGGCACCGAGTGATGCGCGCGCGCGTCCCGAGTTCGCGCAGTTCGAGGCGACGCGCGCGCGTCTCGCCGCTCAGGAGGCCGTGGACGCGGCGGAGGATCGGCCGAAGATCTCGGCGTTCGGACGCGTCGGCTACGGCCGGCCCGGGCTCAACCTGCTCGCGTCGGGTTTTCAGCCGTATGCGCTCGGCGGTTTGCAGTTCGACTGGAAGCCGTGGAACTGGGGCACGACGACGCGCGATCGTCAGGAGCTCGAGCTCCAACGACAGATCACGACGACGAACGAGCGTGCCTTCGCCGACCAGCTCGGACGCGGCGTACAGCCATATCTCGCGACGATGACGCGGCTCGACACGGCGATCGCCCTCGACGACCGCATCGTCGCGCTGCGCGTCGAGATCGAGCGCGAGACGGCGGCCAAGCTTCGCGAGGGCGTCGTGACGGCCTCCGAATACGCCGATCGCAGCACCGACCTGCTCGCCGCGCGGCTGGCGAGCGCGCAGCACCGCGTCGAGTTGGCGCAGGCGCGGGCTGCCTATCTCACCATGCTGGGTTTGGAGATTCCGTAAGATGCGACCCATTCATCGATCGTTCGTGGCGGGCGGCGCGCTCCTCGTGACGGCAGCGTGCCAGAAAGCCTCCGGACCGGACGCGTACGGCAACGTCGAAGCGACGGAAGTCGTGGTCGGCTCGCAAACGGCCGGCCAACTCGAGTCGTTCGCGCCGATCGAGGGGCAGCAGTTGGACGCCGGCGCCGTCGTCGCCGTCGTCGACACCACGGCACTCGTGCTGCAGCTGCGTCAGGCGTCATCGGAGAGTGCGACGAGCGGCTCGCGGGTGGAGGAGGCGACGCGCCAACTCGGCGTGCTGGAGACCCAGCGCGACATCGCGCAACGTACGTACGACCGGACGCGGCGGCTGTTCACGCAACAGGCCGCGACGTCGCAGCAACTGGACCAGGCCGAGCGCGACTACCGCACGCTGCTGGCGCAGATCGAGACGGGACACGCGCAGGTGCGCACCGCATCGCGAGACGTCGCGTCGAACGACGCGCGCGCGGCGCAGATTCGCGATCAGATCCGGCGGAGCCGCGTGGCCAACCCCGTGGGCGGTACGGTGCTCACGACGTACACGAAGCGCGGCGAGTTCGTGCAGATCGGACAGCCCCTGTACAAGATCGCGGACCTCGACACGGTCGAGCTGCGCGCCTACGTGACGGAGCCGCAGCTCGCGCAGGTGAAGCTTGGGAGTCGCGTCGAGGTCACGGTCGACGTGGACGGCGCACGACGAACGTTGCCGGGCGTCGTGTCGTGGATCAGCTCCCAAGCGGAGTTCACGCCCACACCCATCGAGACGCGCGACGAGCGCACGAATCTCGTTTACGCGATCAAGGTGCGCGTCGGCAATCAGGAGGCGGTGCTCAAGATCGGGATGCCGGCCGACGTGCAGTTCACCACGGTCACGGCGGCGAGATGACTTCTGGCGTGCGGGAAGCGGGGCGCGGCGAAACGCAGGCGGCCGTCGTCGTCGACCGCATCTCGAAGCGGTTCGCCGATCGCGTCGCGCTCGACGACGTCTCGGTCCGCGTCGGCGCGGGCGAGCTGTTTGGATTCATCGGCCCGGACGGCGCCGGCAAGACGACGCTGTTCCGGATTCTCACGACGCTCATCGTCCCGGATTCGGGCACGGCTCGCGTGCTCGACGTCGACGTCGTGGAAGGGATTTGGACGTTGCGCCGGCAGATCGGCTACATGCCGGGCCGTTTCTCGCTCTATCCCGACCTGAGCGTCGAGGAGAATCTGCGCTTCTTCGCGTCGGTGTTCGGTACGACGGTGGAGCGCGAGTACGAGCAGATCGCGCCGATCTACGTGCAGCTCGAACCGTTCCGCAGGCGGCGGGCGGCGGCGCTCTCGGGCGGCATGAAGCAGAAGCTCGCGCTCTGCTGCGCGCTCGTGCATCGCCCGAACATCCTTTTCCTCGACGAGCCGACGACGGGCGTCGACGCGGTGTCGCGGCGCGAGTTCTGGGAGCTGTTGGCGAAGTTCCGCGCCGGCGGACTGACGATCCTCGTCTCGACGCCGTACATGGACGAGGCGGATCGGTGCGATCGCGTCGCGCTGATGCAGCGCGGCCGCGTGCTCGCGATCGACGCGCCGAAGACGATCACGGCGTCGTATGAGCATCCGCTGTTTGCCGTGCGCGCCGCGAATCGCTACGCGGCGCTTCGAGCGCTGCGTTCCTACGAGAACACCGCGTCGGTCTATCCGTTCGGCGAGGCGCTGCACTTCGTGGACGCGCGCCCCGACGTCACTCCGGATCGCATCGCGGCCGGCGTCGTCGACGCGTTGCGCGCCGCCGGCATCGCCGACGCCACGGCCAACCAGATCCCGGCCACGATCGAAGACGTGTTCATGGCGCGGATGGGCGCGCCCGAGGGCGAAGAAGCCGAGGCTTCGCGGGGGAACGCCGCGTGATTCAGAGCGCCGGCGCGATTCGCGCCCACAACCTCACGCGCACGTTCGGCACGTTCACCGCCGTCGACCACGTCTCATTCGACGTGAGGCCGGGTGAAGTCTTCGGCTTTCTCGGCGCGAACGGCGCCGGGAAGACGACCGCGATGCGCATGCTCACCGGTCTCCTCGCGCCATCGAGCGGCGAGGCCACCGTTGCCGGCTTCGACGTCGCGACGCAGAGCGAAGCGATCAAGCAGAACATCGGCTACATGAGCCAGCGCTTCTCGCTCTACGACGACCTCACCGTGCGGGAGAACATCCGCTTGTACGGCGGCATCTACGATCTCACTCCGTCCGACCTCCGGGATCGCACGGCACGCATCCTCGACCGCCTCGGACTTGCTCGGGCCCGGAACGAGTTGGTGCGCGCGATCCCACTCGGCTGGAAACAGAAGCTCGCATTCTCCGTCGCGCTGCTGCACCAACCGAAGGTCGTGTTCCTCGACGAGCCGACGAGCGGCGTCGATCCGGTCACGCGCCGCCAGTTCTGGGAGCTGATCTACGAGGCCGCGCACGCCGGCACGACGGTGCTCGCCACCACGCACTACATGGACGAAGCCGAGTACTGCGATCGCATCTCGATCATGGTCGCGGGACGCATCGAGGCGATGGGCGCGCCGGCCGATCTCAAACGCCAGGCGAGCGTCTCGTCGATCGACGAGCTGTTCGTGCGTCTCGCGCGTCCGACCGCCGAATCGGGGGCGTCGTCATGAAGGCGCTCTGGGGGCTGCTGCGAAAAGAGACGTACCACATCCTGCGCGATCGCCGCACGCTCGCCGTGCTGATCTTCATGCCGATCGTACAGGTCATTCTGTTCGGCTTCTCGATTCGCACGGACGTGAGCGACGTCCGCTTGGCGATCGTCGACCCGTCGCCTGACGCGGCGACGTTGGCGATTCGCGACCGATTCAACGCCAGCGGCGTGTTCCGCACCGTCGCGGTCGCGGCCAGGGCGCACGACGTCGAGCCGCTGTTCAAGTCCGACTCGGCGCAGGTGGCGATCCAATTTGAGCCCGACTTCGCGCGTCGGCTGGCGTCGGGACAACCGGCGCAGATCCTCGTCACGACGGACGCCACCGAGCCCAACTCGGGAACGTCGCGCCTGTTTTACGTCAACGCCGTTCTCCAGAGCTACGAGGCCGAGCAAACGCGGGGTGCCGGCGCCATCCAGATCGTTCCGCAGGCGCGATCGCGATACAATCCGACGCGCGAGAGCACGAACCTCTTCGTGCCCGGACTGATGGCGATGGTGCTGATGATCATCGCGGCGCTCATGACCGCGCTCTCGATTACGCGCGAGAAAGAGACGGGGACGATGGAAGCGCTACTCGTGTCGCCGCTGCGGCCGTGGCAGATCATCATCGGCAAGGTCGCGCCGTATCTCGGCATCGGCTTCCTGAGCGTTCTCGCGGTGCTCGGTGTCTCGCGACTCGTGTTCCGTGTGCCGATGGCGGGGAGCCTGACGCTGCTCCTCGCGCAAGGCACGCTCTTCATCCTGGTCGCGCTGGCGCTCGGCATTCTCGTCTCGGCGCGGACGTCGTCGCAGCGCGTGGCAATGCTGGGGGCGTTGATGGGCACGATGCTTCCCACGCAGATGCTGTCCGGTTTCGTTTTTCCGATCGAGAGCATGCCCACGGTGCTCCAGTGGGTCACGTTCATCGTGCCGGCGCGCTGGTTCGTCACCATCGTGCGCGGCATCATGCTCAAGGGCGTCGGCCTGGAGTACTTGTGGCGAGAGACGCTGGTGCTCGCCGCCATGGCCCTCGCGCTACTCCTCGCCAGCGCGAAGTCGTTCAAGGTGCGGCTGCAATGAGCGCCCGACGACGCGGCTCGCCGTTCCTTCGGCGCGTGCTGGTGCTGGCGCACGCCGAGGTGCTGCACGTCAGCCGCGACCGGGCGTCGCTCGTGCAGATCATCGTCATGCCGCTGATCCAGTTGCTGCTGTTGTCGAACGTCGCGACGTTCGCGATCAAGCGGTCGCCCGTGTACGTCGTCGACTTCGACCGCACGAGTACCTCGCGAGGCGTGGTGAGCCGGCTGCGATCGTCGGGCTACTTCGACATGGTCGGCCAGTCCGCGTCGCCGGACTCGGCCAACGCCGCGATGCTCGGCGGACGGGCGACGCTCGTCGTGACGATCCCGCACGATTTCGAGCGGTCGCTCGTGCGGACGGGCAACGCTCCAATCGGTCTCGACGTGAACGCCGAGAAGGGCTCGGCGGCGGGCATCGTCCAGTCCTACGCCGTGGAGATTCTGAACGACTACTCTCGCGAGTTGTCGGCCGTCCTTCGCCCGACGATCCACGCGGTGTCCGACGATCCGCTGGAGGCGCAGCCGCCCACGCCGGGTGAATCGCGCATCGAAGTGCGCACGGCATCGCTTTACAACCCGACGCTCAACTACAAGCACTACATGGTGCCGGGAATCCTGGTCGCGCTCGTCACGATGATCGGCACGCTGCTCACGGCGCAAAATATCGCTCGCGAGCGCGAGATGGGAACGCTCGAGCAGCTCAACGTCACGCCGATCACCAAGGCCGAGTTCATCACCGCCAAGCTGCTTCCGTTCTGGGTGCTGGCGCTGGTCGACATGTCGCTCGGCCTGCTCGTCGGCCATTTTGTGTTCGGCGTTCCAATCCGCGGCAGCCCGGTGTTGCTCCTCGCGGCGGCGGCGGTTTACCTGGTCGTTGCGCTCGCGATCGGCCTGCTGATCTCGACGGGTGTCGAGACGCAGCAACAGGCGATGTTCGTATCGTTCTTCATTCTGATGATCTACCTGTTGATGAGCGGGTTGCTGACGCCGATCGACAGCATGCCGCACTGGGTGCAGTTGCTGTCCGAGCTCAATCCGGTGCGTCATTTCGTATCGATCTCGCGACAGATTCTCGTCAAAGGCGCCGGGTTCACGGACATCGCGGCTCCGCTTGGTGTCCTCGCGATTTACGGTGTGGTCACGTTGGCGCTCGCGATCCGGTTGTACCACAAACGGACCGCGTGACGGTAAGACGTCCACCCTTCTCGCCGTTTCATCTGCGGCATCGCTGTTCAGATCTGCGGCATCTGCGTCAGGTTTCTTGCCTTCAGTTGTAGCCAGACAGACCCGTAGAAAACGCGTAAGGCTCTGGCGCTCGAACCGGGCGCGTTAGATTAGTTGGTAGCCTGGCGGTCGACGTGCGCGTCCCGCCAGTGGCTCCGTCAGTCACCTCGCTGGGCCAAAAGCCTCGAGTCGAGAGACAAGTCCAATGACAACCAAGAATTCCTTCGGGAGCCGCGCGACGCTTGGCGTCGACGGCGAACAGTACGTCATCTACCGCCTCGCCGCCGTCGAGGAACCGTCGGGCGGCCGCGCCAGTCGCCTGCCGTTCAGCCTCAAGATTCTGTTGGAGAATCTTCTGCGAAACGAAGACGACGCCTTCGTGAAGCACGACGACATCCTCGCGCTCGCCAAGTGGGACGTGCGCAGCGGCGGCGAGAAGGAGATCGCGTTCCGCACCGCGCGCGTGCTGCTGCAGGACTTCACCGGCGTGCCGGCCGTGGTCGACCTCGCCGCCATGCGCGACGCCCTCGCCACGCTGGGCGGCGACCCGCAGCGGATCAACCCGCTGCAGCCGGTCGACCTCATCATCGATCACTCGGTGCAGGTCGACGAGTACGGAACGCAGGCCGCGTTTCTCATCAACACCGAGCTCGAGTTCGAGCGCAACAAAGAGCGCTACGTCTTTTTGCGCTGGGGGCAGGACGCGTTCAAGAACTTCCGCGTCGTGCCGCCGGGCACCGGCATCTGCCATCAGGTGAACCTCGAGTATCTCGGCAAGACGGTCTTTGTCGGCCAGGAGGAGGGGCAGAAGGTCGCGTATCCCGATTCGCTCGTCGGTACCGACTCGCACACGACGATGATCAATGGACTCGGCGTGCTCGGCTGGGGCGTCGGCGGCATCGAGGCCGAAGCGGCGATGCTCGGCCAGCCTGTGTCGATGCTCATTCCGGAAGTCGTCGGATTCAAACTGCACGGCAAGCTGCCGCCTGGAGCGACGGCGACCGACCTCGTGCTCACGGCGACCGAGATGCTACGGAAGAAGAAGGTCGTCGGCAAGTTCGTCGAATTTTATGGGACGGGGCTCAGCTCGCTAGCGCTCGCCGACCGCGCAACGATCGCCAACATGGCGCCCGAGTACGGCGCGACGATGGGCTTCTTCCCGTGCGATGAGGAAACGCTCAAGTACTTGCGACTGAGCGGCCGTCCGGAGCATCACGTCAAGCTCGTCGAGACGTACGCCAAGGAGCAGGGACTCTTCCGCACCGACTCGACGCCCGATCCCGAGTTCACCGACACGCTCGAGCTGGATCTCGGCACCGTGGAGCCGAGTCTCGCCGGACCGAAGCGACCGCAGGATCGCGTGCCGCTTTCCAAGTCGAAGACGATGTACCGTGAGGCGCTCGAGGCCGAGTTGGCGAAGCTCGCCGGCGCGTCGACGGGCGGAAAGGACGCGACGCGCGCCGCCGCCGCGAGTGGCTCTGGCGGTGTCGCGGTCGCCGAGCCGGCCGTCGCCGACGACGCGGGCGATCAGGTCGAATACAACGGCAACACGTTCTCGCTCAAGCACGGCGCGGTCGTCATTGCGGCGATCACGAGCTGCACAAACACGTCGAATCCGTCGGTGATGCTCGCGGCCGGACTGCTCGCGCGCAACGCGGTCAAGAAAGGCCTCAAGACGAAGCCGTGGGTGAAGTCGTCGCTCGCGCCGGGCTCGAAGGTCGTCACCGACTACTTCAATCAGGCGGGATTGCAACAGTACCTCGACCAGCTCGGCTTCCAGCTCGTCGGCTACGGCTGCACGACGTGCATCGGCAACTCGGGCCCGTTGCCGGAGCCGATCGGTCAAGCCATCGACGCGAACAAGCTCGTCGTCGCCGCGGTGCTCTCGGGCAATCGCAACTTCGAGGGCCGCGTGAATCCGCAGACGCGATTCAACTACCTGGCGTCGCCGCCGCTGGTCGTCGCGTACGCGCTCGCCGGACGCATGGACCTCGACCTCACGCGCGAACCGCTCGGCGTTGGCACCGACGGACCGGTGTTCCTGCGCGACATCTGGCCGGCGCCGCAGGAGGTCCAAGACGAGATCAACCGCAGCGTGAAGGCCGACTTCTTCAAGAAGCAGTACGCCGACGTCTTCAAGGGCGACGAACAGTGGCGTCAGCTCGACGTACCGGAGGGCGAGACGTACGCGTGGGCCGACGACTCCACGTACGTGAAGAACCCGCCGTACTTCACCGGCATGACGATGGAGCCGCCGGGGATTCGTCCGATCACCGGGGCGCGCGCGCTCGCCATGCTCGGCGACTCGATCACCACGGATCACATCTCGCCGGCGGGCAACATCCCGGCGTCGAGCCCGGCGGGGAAATGGCTCGTCGAACACGGCGTCGAGAAAAAAGACTTCAACTCGTACGGCGCGCGCCGCGGCAATCACGAGGTGATGATGCGCGGCACGTTCGCCAACATCCGCCTGCGAAACGAGCTGGCCTCCGGCACCGAAGGCGGGTGGACGGCGACCGAACCCGGTGGCCAGTTCCAGTTCATCTACGACGCGGCGATGGCCTACCAGAAGACCGGCACGCCGCTCGTCATCATCGCCGGCAAGGAGTACGGCACGGGCTCGTCGCGCGATTGGGCGGCCAAGGGCACGGTGCTCCTCGGCGTGCGCGCCGTGATCGCCGAGTCGTTCGAGCGCATCCACCGCTCCAACCTGGTGGGTATGGGAGTTCTGCCATTGGAGTTCGCGGATGGCGCCGGTCGACAGTCGCTCGGGCTGAATGGCTTCGAGACGTACGAGATCGTCGGGCTCGACGCGTCGTTGAACCCGAAGGCGACGCTCACCGTGCGTGCAACTGGAAGCGACGGCGCGAAGAAGGAATTCAAGGCCGTGGCGAGGATCGACACGCCGGAGGAGATGAACTACTACCGGCACGGCGGAATTCTGCCGTACGTGCTGCGGCAGTTGGTCGGAGGTCGCTGACGGCTGCGGCTTATCGGCGGGACAGCGAATCGAGGCGCGCGCGGAATGACGGGTCCGCGTAGCGCCACGCTTCTCGAACATAGGCCGCGTACACCGCGGCGCTGTCCGGTTGGTGGGCGGCAGTGAAAGCGCGCGACATCCACCAATCGATCTCCGTGCGCGGAACGTAGCGCGCCATCGCGTCCACGGGCGCCATGTCGGCGTCGCGAAGGGCGGCGATCGCGCTGTCGGGATGACCCAGCGCGAGGCGCGCTCGAGCCAGCTCCACGTTCGTGCGCGTCCATGCGTTCGCCGACCACTCGGCCGCCGTCAGCTCTCGCTCGGCGTCGGCGTACCGGCCCTGGGCGAACAACAACACGCCGCGCACGTGGTGATGCAGCACCTTGTCGCGACCGTAGTAGCTCTGTTCACCCGACCGTGCGATCGAGTCGACCAGTGCGCGCGCGGACGCTGTGTCACCCGCGCGCACCAGCGCGTCGGCCTCCAGCGCGTGCGACCACGAGAAACCGCGCGCCTGGGGAGCCGTGAACGCAGACAGAGACGTACCGGGCGGATGTCCGACGCGCTCGAAGATGGCGCGCGCCTCGGCGATACGACCAACCCGCGCCAGTCCATCGGCGCGCACGAGGGTCAAACCGTCGTTCGCCGGCAGATCGGCCAGCAACGCCAGCGATTCGGCGATGCGGCCGCGCTCGCGGGCGACCATGACTCCGATGTCGCGTCGTCCGTCGAGCAACACGGGATCGCGCGTCGTGCGCCACGCACGGAGCAGCGAGTCCACGATGTCGTAGCGACGCGCCGAGAGCATCGTGCGAGCGAAGTCCACCGCCGCCAGCGCATTCTTCGAGAGCGCGACGTCGTGATAACCCGCCTCGGCCGACTCCGCGGACTTTCCGACCGCGGCGAGCGTCGCCGACAGGTTTCGCCATGCCGCCGGCAAATCCGGTTGCAACGCGACCCATCGTCGTGCCGCCGCTTCCGCGCCAGAGCGGTCCGCCTCGGCAAGACGCACCTGCGAGAGACGCCAGAGCACCTCGCATGGCGTGCACGGGCCGTCGCCGGCGACCATGGCGAGGGAGTCGAGCGCCAGCTCGCGCGACAACACGCCCTCGGTTTCGGCCCACTTGCCGTGCGCGGTGAGAAGGTCGGCGCGCGCGCTGTACGCGCGCGGATCATATGGAAATCGCGAGACGAGCTGCGAGCTCAACGCGTCGGCACGCGCGCTCTCACCAAGGCTGTCGGCGTTTCGGATCTCGTCGGCGAGCCGCTCCAACTCGGGAAGACGATCCTCGTGTCGCGCGGCGAGCAGTGCGAGACGGTGCTCACCGGATTCGTCGCCGAGTGCGCCGGCCACCGCTTCCCTGCCGCGGATCGCTTCGACGAATCCCGAGTCCTCGGCGATCGCCGAGTCGAGCTGCGTCGCGGCATCGCCGAGCTTCTCGGCGCTCAGCGACAGCATGCCACGCGTGAAGTGCCGATACGCGTCGGCGCTCGCGGTCTCGACGCCCGAGTATCGCGCAGTGCCGCCCGGTCCGACGGCGAGGATCGCGGCGACGCGGTTCGCGGCTTGGCGTCCCAGCTCGACGGGGTTCGCGGCGAGAATCGTGAACGTCTCCGACTCGGACACGTTCGCGACGTTGCGAACCGTCACGTCGAGCACGTAGCCCGTCGGCGCGACGGAGAGTCCACCCGTCACCGACCAGTTGGCGCGCAGTCGACGTGCGACGTCCATCGACTTGTCCTCGGTGAGCCGCGCCGAGCCCGAACCGGTGAGTCGAGCAACGACGTCGCGCACGCGCGACGGCGCGACGGACTCGACGCCGCGCAATCCGTCGAGATCGGTGGCGATCATTCGCGGGAGGGCCACGCGAAGCCAGTCGATCGACGTATCGCCGCGCACATCCTCGATCGACGTCACGGCGACGATGGGTCGCGTCGCGGCCGACGCCTCGGACGACGAATTCCGAACGCGCCAGACGAGTGCGACCACGAGCGACGCCGCGATCACGCCCAGCACGATGGGCCAGCGTCGGCGTGAGACGGTCGTCGGTGGTTGCGTGGGCGCCGACTCGGCGACGATCGCTGCCGGCGCCGGCGTCAGAACCGGCCTTGGTGAAGCCGGCGACATCGCGTCCGACGACGACCTTTGTTCCGCCTTCAGCTTCGCGACGACCGCCACGGCGGCCGACGACGTCGGTGCGGCATCGAGCCATCGCTCGGCGGCGGCGAGCGCGGCGCTCGTTGCCATGCCGCGCTGAAGCTGAGAAACGTGCCGCTCGCATACCTCGACGAACCGGCGTTCGAGCTTGCCGCGCTCGCGGCTTGCCCAATCGTCGAACTCGGGCGCATCGGGCACGTGCACCGCGTCGAGAAAACGGCCGCCGTAGACAGCGACCGCGCGCGCGTCGTCGCCGGATTCGTAGGCCGAGGTGAATTGGACGGTGTCCACCTCGACACGCGCGTCCTCGGACAACGCGATGGTGTCGCGTCGCGCAGTGATGGCATCGGCGCCGAGCACGCCGCGAAGACCGGAAAGCGCGTTGGACAGCGAGTGTCGCGCGCGCGATTCGTCCTCGCCGCCCCAGAACATCTCGACCAGCGCATCGCGCGAGATGGGTCTGGCGAAGAGCGCGATCACGGCCAGCACCGCCAGATGACGCGGCCGAATCTCGGCGATCGACTCGGTCTCACCGTCTACGACAGTGAGCGTCAAGCGGCCGAGCGTTTGAAGCCGGAAGTAACGGCGCGTCAACATGTTGACATGGTGAGATCGCGTGGACAGCGGCCGCCTAATATAGCGCCGCGTACACGAGGCCGCGCGGACGGCCAGACCCCCGAGATCAACACACGACAGTCATTCCGGAGTGCACCCAATGTCCCGATCCACCGCCCCCGTGGCGAGCACCGAGTTGTTCAGGCGCGCTCGCGGAATCCTGACCCTCGCCGTGCTATTGGCGTCGGCAGCCCCTTTCGCCAGCCTCCCGGCGCAGGGGCTCATCGACCGGATGAAGCAGAAGGTCCAAGATCGCGTCAACAACGCCGAAGACAGCCTGACCGACGCCGCGTTGGACAAGGCGACGGGCGCGATCACGTGCGCTGCCACCAACACCCAGTGCATCCATAAGGCGTTGGGCGCCGGCAAAACGGTGCAGGTCGTCGACAAGAACGGAAAGCCGGTTTCGGCGGCCGATTCGGCCAAAGCCGTCAACGCGGCGGGCGGTGTGCCGGCGTCGATGCAAAACGCGGCGACGACGTCGAGCAGCTCTGCGGCGCCGACTGCCTCGGCGCCCGCGTTCGGCGAGGACGTCCTCGTCAACTACGACTTCGTGCCGGGCGATCGCGTGATCTTCGCCGAGGATTTCATGAAGGACAACATCGGCGACTTCCCGAAGCGTCTGGAACTGCGGCGCGGCAACTTCGAGGTCGCGAAATGGCAGGGGCAGCAGTACCTCCGCACGAACTCGGGCGGCGTCGTCGTGATTCCGCTGTCGGAAGTTCTGCCGTCGCGCTTCACCTTCGAGGCGGACTACAACGGCTCGAACGGATGGAGCCTGGAGGTGAACTTTGCCGATCCTGACGCGATCGACAACCTCGTGGAAGCCTCGTTCGCACCGGGCAACGCGCAGCTCGCCGGCCCCGGCGTCAATTCCTCGGCGGAAATGCCCGAAGCGGCCATCAAGCCGATCAGTCACGTCGCGTTGATGGCCGACGGCAAGTACGTGAAGATCTACGTGAACGGCGTGCGTTTGGCGAACGTGCCCAACGCGAACATCGGACGCGGTAAAGTCGTGGTCGTGGCCGTGCCGGGGAGCAACGACGAGCCGGGGTACCTGTCGAACATCCGCATCGCCGCCGGCGGCAAGCCGCTCTACGACGCCATCATGGCCGCCGGTCGCGTGGCGACGCACGGCATCCTGTTCGACACGGGCAGCGATCACATTCGGAGTGAATCCAAGCCGACGCTCGACATGATCGGGCAGATGCTCAAGGATCACGCGGACCTCAAGCTTGCGATCGAAGGACACACCGACAACGTCGGGTCGGCCGCGTCGAATCAAACGCTGAGCGACAAGCGCGCGGCGGCCGTGCGCCAGTTCCTGATCGCGAACTACCACGTCGATGCGGGCCGTCTGTCGAGCAAGGGCCTCGGTTCGACGAAACCGGCCGCCTCGAACGACACGCCGGAAGGACGTCAGCAGAATCGGCGCGTCGAGCTGGTGAAGAACTGAGCGGCGGCGAGTCGCGCATGATGTCGCTGTCGTGGGTGTGCCGTCGCGGGCCGGCGCTCGCCTTCGCGCTCGCACCGTTGTTCGCGGCGCACACTCACGGCGGCGATGGCGGCACCGTGCTGCTCACTGGCAGCGTGCACGGCGCGATTCCTCCGGCGACGTGCGCCGAGGCCGGCGCGTCCGGCGTGCGCCTTCGTTCGTTCGGCGAGATCACGCCGGACGGTGCGCATCACCGGTCGTTTCAGATTCAGATGAACTCGTCGTGCGTCGCGCCGCTCTACCAGGCGCTCTTCTCGCGCGAGCGCCTGGAGGCGCGGATCGTTCCGCCGGGCGAGCGCGCCGACGTCGCCGTGATGTTGGGCGACGCGCACCTCACTCGCGTCGAGCTCTCGACCTCCACGAACGAGCGCGGGACGCGCTATCCACTCATCACGCTCGAGCTCACGGCGACGCGCGTCACCGGCGTGCCGCGGCGCGCCCGGGCGAACGGTCGACTGCTCGCCTCGGATCTCTCCCCCGTGCCGCAAGGAACCGCCGAGGCGTGGGTGCGGAACGGAGTGGCGGGGACGAGCGTGCGGCTGACGGGACAACCGTCGGGGTTGGACGTCACGTTCGCGTCGGGCGATCAACGCATAGCGGCCGCGTGGTCGGTCGACGATCAAACGGGCTTGCCGCGCGACGACCTGCACATCTCGGTCGATCCGATCGACAAGGCGGCGAGCGGAGACGACGCCGCCGTCGCCTCGGCCGTCGAAGACCGGCGGGAGCTGTCGGAGGCCGTGATCTCGTTCCTCGGCCGGGACGGCGCGGCGGGGATCGTCGTGTGGCTCAAGCGCGCGTCGCTCGCCGGGTTCAACGCCCCGTCGGCGACGCCGTACGGCGTCCGCGGCGTCGGCCACGTGTCACTCGTAGCGCGTCAACTGGCGATCACCGACATCGGGTCGGGCCGAACCGCCGCGTTTCCGTAACGAACACACATAAAACTTTCAGCATGCCGACCATGAGATCGCTCGTCGCGTTCGCCCTCGCCGGACTGATGTCCACCAACGCGCTCGCGCAGGACGACCCGAAAACGCACCCGGGCTCGCTGTCGGTCAAACCCGACGTCCACTTCGGCAAGGAAATCCCCGCCGGCCCACAGCGGGCCGCCGCCTTTGCCGAGGCGCAGAGCGTGCTCGACGTGCTCCGCACCGACGCGGCGCTCACGAGCCCCATCGGCTACGCCGTCGTCGTGAAGCGACTCGCCAGCGCGCGACTCTCCGCCGACGCGCCCGGCATGCTCTATCACGCCGCGGTGCTCGGCGCGATCAACTATTTCGGATTGGAGGACGACGGCCACGGCGGCAAAGAGATCGGCCTCACCGGCGGCATCGTGCCGTTTCACGTCGCCATCAATACGTTCGGCGACCAGGGCGAGATCGAGAGCACGGACGAAGAAGTGGATCACGGCCCGCGCATTCTGTACGACCTCAAAGAGACCGGGAAGTTTCGCGGTCGTCCGGTCTACAACGGCGCGTGCACGTACGTTTCGCGCCGGCCGGTGCCACCGCTCATTCCACTGTCACTGGAGCGCTACTACACGCTCGAGCTGATCAAGGCACGTGGAGCCTCGTCGCGCTTCGCGAGTGATCGCGCAACCGAGACGAAGACGCCGGCGCAGGACGCACTGCGGCGATTCCTCAAAGACAGACAGGAGCGCCAGGCGTCGAACCAGAAAACCATCGACGCCGTTCGCAAGATGGGCGCGGACCAGGCGACGATTCAGCAGATGGAACAAACGTTTCGCGACACGGAGAAGGAGCAAGAAGCGGGACTCCGCGCGGCGGCGGCAGGAAACACCGACCAGAAGTATCAGGAAATCATCGAACAAGCGCGACAACAACAGACCGAAGGCATCACGCAGCTCCAGGCAAAGCTCGACGCGCTGTCGCCCGAAGAGCGCAAGTCGCCCGCGTACCTGATCGATCACGGCCGCAGCATGTACACGGTCGGCACCAAGGACGACGAAGGCATGGTGTTGCCGATGCAGCCGAACCCGGCGTTCTACGATCAGTCCATCTCACCGTCGGCGCCGCAGCTGCTCTGGATTTGTTTGCCGGGGCTGCAAGGCGTCGTCGATTCGACTTACCAGATGTACGCGGGCGACGAGCGCGAGCAGGAGAAGCAAACCGCCGAACGACGCCTCGCCGATGCGGTACGCATTCGCGACAAGTTGAACTGGACGGCGCTCGAGGCGCTCGTGAAACCGTGACGCGGTGGACCGGTCAGTACTTCGGTAGCGTCGGGTCCACCTCGTCGCTCCAGCGCAGAATGCCGCCGGCAAGGTTCGTCGCCCGAAATCCGGCGGCGGACAACTGCTTTACCGCGTCGGCGCTGCGCACGCCGGACCGGCAGTACACAACGACGTGCTTGCTCGGGTCGAGCGTCGGCATCGCGCCGGCGAGTGCGCCGAGCGGCACGAGGGTCGCATTGGGCAGCACGCCGAGCTGCCACTCGTACGGCTCGCGCACGTCGAGCAGCTGAAGATCGTCGCCGCGTGCGAGCGCCTCGGCGAGCTCGCGCGGAGTCAGTTCGGGAACGCGGGCCATATGCGATGTCGTGGTTGGTGAAGTGCCGCAGTACTCGTCGTAGTCGATGAGCGCTTTGATCTCTCGCGTGCCGCACGCCGGACACGTGGGATCGCGTGCCACGCGGATCGTTCGAAAATTCATTCCCAGCGCGTCGACCAACAGGAGTCGGCCGATCAACGGATCGCCGGCGCCGAGGATCAGTTTGAGCGCTTCCGTCGCCTGAATCGTTCCGACGAGTCCCGGCAACACGCCGAGCACTCCGCCTTCCGCACAACTCGGCACGCTTCCCGGCGGCGGCGGTGTTGGAAAGAGGCAGCGATAGCACGGGCCGTCCGTCGTGCAGAACACCGACGCTTGTCCGTCGAACCGGAAGATCGATCCGTACACGTTCGGCTTGCCGAGCAGCACGCAGGCGTCGTTCACGAGATACCGCGTGGCGAAGTTGTCGGTGCCGTCGATGATGATGTCGTAGTCGGCGAGAATCTCGAACGCGTTGTCCGACGTAAGCCGCGTTTCGTGCGTCTCGACGTTCACGTTGGGATTGAGGTCGGCGATGCGGGCGCGCGCCGACTCGAGCTTGGGCCGGCCGACGGCCGACGTGCCGTGCAACACCTGTCGCTGGAGGTTCGAAACGTCGACGACGTCGAAGTCGACCAGACCGATCGTGCCGACGCCCGCCGCCGCGAGATAGAGCGCCGCGGGCGAGCCGAGTCCTCCGGCGCCGACGAGCAGCACGCGCGCCGCCTTGATCCGCTGCTGTCCGTCGAGCGCGACGTTGGGCAGGAGCAGGTGGCGGCTGTAGCGCTGCAGCTCGTCGCGCGTGAGGTCCATGCCGAAAGCTACAGCGCGAGCGAGCCGGCGGCCGAGCGCCGCGAACGCAAACCGGCGCGCCCGCGATGGTCCGCGAGCGCGCCGGTTCGAAGTTCAGCGTCTTCTTCTTACTTCGACGCCAGATCGCGAACCGACTTCGCGAGCAGCTGAACCTTCGCCGAGTCGGACGAACCGCGCGCGTCGCCGTCGAGCTGACCGGCGAGCTTGTTCAGCGACTCACGCCGATCGACGCCCGACTTCATCTCGGCCTCGGAGAGCACCGAGCGAACCGCGGCGAGCCGGCCGGCGGAGAGACCGCCGGAGCGCTGCAGCTGGTCCGTGTAGGCGCGCGACAGCGCGAACGTCGCCGGCCACACGAACTTCGGCTGCCCCTGCGTGTTGAGATAATCCAAATGCACGGACTTGGCCGCGTCGATCTCGTTCGACGTGAGCAGCGGGCTCGGTGCGAGCTCGAAGACGTCGAGGCCGCGCGCGATCTCGGAGCTCACGATCTCGCCGTTGTACCAGTACACGGACCACGAGCCGCCCATCGCCATACGCGTGCCGTCGACCGGACCGCGGTCGAAGTAGCCGATTTCCTTGGCGTGCGCCGGATCCGTCCAGTCGAACACCGAGATGCCGCCCTGATACCAGGCCTGCACCATGATGTCGCGGCCCGGCACGGGAATCAGCGAGCCGTTGTGGGCGACGCAGTTTTCCTCCGACGTCTGCGGCGCGGACATCTTGTAGTAGCCCTGGAAATGCATCTTGTGGTTCGCGTCGATCGTGAAGAGCGCATCGGCGCCCCACTGTTTCGGATCGGACGCGCGGCACTTCGGCGCGCCACCGCCGCCCCACTCGTCGCTGAACAGCACTTTCGTGCCGTCGTTGTTGAACGTCGCCGAGTGCCAATATGAGAAGTTGGAATCCGCGGCCGCGTCGACGCGCACGGGATGCGCCGGGTCGTGGATGTCGAGCAGCAGGCCGTAGCCTTCACACGCGCCACCGGCGTAGCCGACGGCCGGGTACACGGTGATGTCGTGGCACTGCGTCGGGCCGGCGTTCGGGTTCTCCGACGGCGGGCCGATCATCTTGTCGACGAGGGCCTGAATCGACCCGCGCAGCTCGGCGCTGTCGGCCGCTGTCGCCGCTCCGCTGTGGCGCTTGGCGAGGCTGTCGATCAGCGGCTTGGTCATGTTTGCCGGCAGCGGGTAGTCGGTACCGAAGACCTTCACGATGTAGATGCCCTTCGCGCGCGCCGCGGCCATCTCTTCCTTGTCGGCCGCCGACTGACCGTGGGTCGCCGGCTTGGTGAGATCGTTGAAGATGCGCGGCGAGCTCACGATCGCCGCCTTTTCCGGATGGGCGAGCGGAACCTTGATGACCTCGATGCGGAAGAGCGGCGAGTTCGGGTCCTTGCTCGGCGACATGTTCGAGCAGCCCGTGAGTTCCTGCGTGGAGCGCGGCGCCGATGAGCCGGAGATGTAGACGTACACGTTGTCGGGATCTTTCGGATCGACGAGTACCGTGTGCGTATGCGACCCACGGCACGTCTGCACGTTGCCGACGTATTTCGGATTCGCGATGTCAGTGATGTCGAAGATGCGGATGCCGCGAATTCGCTCGTCGCTCACCGCCGTTGCCACACCTTGGCCGCCACAGTCGAGCCGAGCGGTCGGCGCCTCCGCCGAGACGAACAGAAGGTTCTTGTAGACCGACACGTCGCTCTGCGACGCTGGACAGTAGAACGCCGTCTTGAGCGTCGGATGCGCCGGATTGCTGATGTCCCAGATCTGGTAGCCGTTGTAGCTGCCCTGGATCGCGTACGGTCCGCTGAACGTCAGGTCGGAGTTCGTCTGGCCGAGGAATTTCTCGGAGGGCCTCGTCGTGGAAACGAGCTTGACGTTCCACTCGGCCTGGCCCGCGTCCCACAGACCGGGCTTGAGACCGACGCGCGGATCGGGGCTCGGCGCCGCCATCGTGAGCGAGCCGGCCTGCATCGCGCCGCCGCCGGCGGTCGATGTCGCCGGGTGCGTGCACGCCGCGGCGACAATGGCGATCGCGGCGAGCGCCGACGCGCGTCGCGCGCCTACGCGGGTAAGAGCAAATCTGAGAGCCATGCGCAACTCCTGTGACGTGCGGATTGTTGGGTGGGGCGGGGGTGGGGAACTCGAATCAACTGCGTTGGTTCACGGCGGGATGATGCCGAGCGTCATCAGCGCGAGCATTTTCTGCATGCGCGCGATCTCGGTCACCTGATCGACGTGGATGTCGTTCGTGAGCTTGAAGACCAGCTCGTCCTGCGCGGCGCCGTTTTGCGAGAGGAGATCCTCCACCATCGACACGGCGCCCTGGTGGTGCTGGATCATGCCCTTGAGAAAGAGCATGTCGAAGTCGGGGCCGCGCGCGGCGTCGAGCTCCTTGAGCTGCTCATCCGACAGCATGCCCGGCATGAGCATTTCGTGCTCCATCCCGTTCATCATCATCTTCATCGGGACGGGCTTGGCCTCGGGCACCGGCTGCCCGCGGTCACGCAGCCAGGTTTGCATGATGTTGATCTCGTCCTTCTGCGCGTTGATGATGCGGCTGCACAGCGTCTGCACTTGCGGACCGGCGCCGTGCGACTGCGCCCAACCGGCCATGAGAATCGCCTGCGAATGGTGCGCGATCATGCCGCGCATGAAGTCGATGTCGGCCCGCGTGTACGGCCGGTTCACACTGTCGGCCTTCGCCTTGGCCATCGCCGCGACATCGCTCGGTGTCGGCTGGCCTTGCATCGTGGCGACTTGCGCGGCAGCGAGCGGCGCCTGAAGACCGATCGCCGCGAGGCCGGCGATCAGCGAGACGCGCCGGCGAATGTTGAATGTTGTCATCTGTCAGTTCTCCCTGCGACGGACTCCGATATATAGTAGCCGTGCGGGACTCGCGCGCGAGAGCGGCGATTGGATTCTGAATACAAAGAAGTGCGAGGGACGCGGCGCTCCTGCGCCGCGTCCCCCGCACTCAAATTTTCCTTACAACGACGCCGATTCGGTGACTACCAGCCCGACTTTTTCGTAATGTCGACGTTGTTGCCGATCACACCGCCGAGAACGCCGCCGACCATCGCGCCGATGAGTCCGCCCTTGACCTTGTCGCGGCTCGTCGTTGCGCCGAGTACGGCACCTGCCGCCGCGCCGATCGCGGCGTCACGCTGCGTGTGCTTCTCGACGACCACCGGCGGCGCGGCCGGCGCCGAGCTCGCGGAGCCCGAGGGATAGTATCCCGAGTTGCTCGAGCTCGAGCGGCGCGCGGTGGTACGGCGCGCTGACGAGTAGACCGGCTGTCGCGCGACCGTCTGGACCGCGCGCGGCGCGTACTGCGGCGCATTTCGCGGCGCGTTCTGGGGCGCGTAACCCGATTCGTTCGGGTTGAAGTTGGGGTTGAGGCCTTGGGCCTGCGATGCGAGGGCGAGATCGTTCTTCAGCGCGTCGTCCGCGGAGTTGCCACCGCGGCCGCACGCCGCCGCGAGCACCAGGGTCGTCGCAGACAGCATCCACGTGGCAGTGCGCATCACCATTCTCCCCCCGAAAATGAAGCCGCGTCGGAACCGCTCGTACCATCCGCCATAGGTATTTGGCACATGCCGTTCCGCTGTCTAATGTGCCGAATTGCCAGTTGGCCCCTCGATCGACCCCTCCGAGCGTCCCGATTGGAGACACCGCTGTCCACTATAGGGATCGCTTGGCGCGATGGATCACCCGTCGCGGCCACCGTCCTCAGCCGCGTCTCTCCTCGGTTGGCGATTCTCTCCCCGGCTCGTCTTTCTGGCGTTCCTCATTGTTCGTTGGCTTCGTTTCTTGTTAGCTTCGCTGTTCGTGGGTTTGGTGTTGGTCACCTTTCGCACTCCGGAGTCTCATCATGAGTGTCGTTTCGAGGCTCACCGCGCCGCTCGTTTCTGCGTTGGCGCTCGCCGCGGTCTCCGCGTCGGCTCAGCAGCCCGCGGCGCCGCAGCCCGGCGGTGCGGCGTCGGCCCCCACGGTCGGCCAGACCGCTCCGGAGTTCACGCTTCCCGGCGCGACGCGGTTCGGGGTGTTGAAGGAGCCCGTACGCCTCGCGGATTACCACGGCCAGATCGTCGTCCTGGCCTTCTTCCCGAAAGCACGGACAAAAGGCTGAACGATCCAAATGGAGGCGTACCGTGATCAGTACGCCACGCTCTTCAACGCCGGCAAAAAAGTCGTCGTGATCGGCATCAGCACCGACGCCGATACCACCCAAGCGAATTGGGCGCACGACTCCGGTTTCCCGAATCTGTTCGCGAGCGATCCCGATCAGACGGTGGCCAAGCTCTATGGTTCAGCCGACACCAAGTTCGACACGCGGAACGTGTTCGTCGTCGGGCCGGACGGCAAAATCGTCGCGCGCATGATGAAGTTCAACGTGCTCGCCGGAGACGCATACACCGAACTGGGAGCCGACGTCGCGGCAGCGCTGAAGACGTTGGGGCCATCGCACTAGCGTGACCGCACTCGACGCGCCGGCCGCCGCTGGCCGCGCACTCGCATTAGAGTTGTATGATGCAGCCGTCGCGGCAGCCGCCCCCGGTCCGGCGACGGCGCGCGCGGTCGACGCGCTGGCGATCGACCGCGCCGCGCGCCTCTGGATCTTCGCGTTCGGCAAAGCGGCTCAGCCGATGGCCGCCGCCGCGGTCACCTCGACGCTGCGCTCGCTCCATTCGATCGTCGGCGGACTGATCGTCGCGGCGGACGACGGGCCGTCTCCCTATCCGACGATCCTCTCGATGCGCGGCGATCACCCGCTGCCAGGACGCCACTCGTTCGACGCCGCGGCCAGGATCGCCGACGTCGCGTCCGGCCGCCGCGGATCGGACGTGGCGATCGTGCTGCTGTCCGGCGGCGCGTCGAGCTTGATCGGCGCGCCGGTCCGCGCCATCACCGAATCGGATTTCGTCGTTCTGCAGGAGCTGTTGCTCGGCTCCGGCCTCGACATCACGGCGACGAACATGGTGCGCAAGCGGTTCGCGCGCTGGGGCGCCGGCCGCCTCGCACTCGCGCTGGCGCCGGCCACGACGCACTGCCTTGCCATTTCCGACGTCCCCAACGACGACATGAGCGTCATCGGCAGCGGCCCGTGCATGCCGGATGGATCGACCGTCGCCGACGTGAACAAGCTGCTTCAACGCAGCAATCTCCTCACGCGATTGCCCGCGCCCTGTCGGGACTATCTCGCCGGCGTGTCTCGCGGTACGGTTCCCGAGACGCCCGCGAAGTCGCACCCCGCCTTCGCGCACATTTCGGGACGCGTCATCGGCAACAACCGTCTCGCGCTCGAAGGCGTTGCGTCGACGGCGGCCGATCACCGGCTGGCGGCGACGATCGCGCCGGAGCGACTCGACGGCGAAGCGGCGCGCGCCGGTGAAACGATCGCGCGCACGCTGCTCGCCGCCGTCGCGCAGGGCGCGACCAACGCGTGTTTCGCCTGGGGTGGCGAGACGACCGTCACGCTCAGCGCGTCCAACGGCGGCGGCACCGCCGGCGGTGGACGATGTCAGGAGCTCGCGTTGGCCGCGGCCCGCGTGCTTCACCAAAGCGGCGCCGATGCCAACGGCATCGCGCTGCTCGCCGCCGGCACCGACGGACGCGACGGCGCCACCGACGCGGCCGGCGCGATCGTCGACCAGACCACCTGGAGCGCGGCGGCGGACGGCGGCCGCGATCCGGCCGGTGCGCTCTCCACGCACGAGTCGTACAAGGCGCTGCGCGCGGCCAACGCCCTCATCCCGCGGCGCGACACCGGCACCAATGTCAACGACGTCGTCATCGGCGTGATCCTGCGCTGACTAGTTTTCGGCGCATGACCGCGCCCTTCACAGTGGGGATCATTCAGGACGACGCCACCGCCGACGCGACGAGGAACGTCGCGGCGACGATCGAGCGCATTCGCGGCGCCGCGGCGCGCGGCGCCCAGATCGTCTGCCTGAAGGAGCTCTTCAACGCGCCGTATTTCTGCAAGGCGGAGAGCGCCGAGCGCTTTGACCTCGCCGAACCGATCCCGGGCCCGACGACGGAGCGCATGCAGGCGCTCGCCAAGGAGCTCGCGATCGTCCTGATCGTTCCGCTGTTCGAGAAGCAGGCGCGCGGCGTCTACCGCAACTCGGCGGCGGTCATCGACGCCGACGGGTCGCTGCTCGGCGTGTATCGCAAGATGCACATCCCCGACGATCCGCTCTTTTACGAGAAGTACTATTTCACGCCGGGCGACGCGGCCGCCGACGCCGCGATGCGCGTGTCCGCGCAAGCGAACGGATTCCGCGTGTGGAAGACCCGGTACGCGACGATCGGCGTGTTGATCTGCTGGGACCAGTGGTTTCCCGAGGCGGCGCGGATCACGTCGCTCCTCGGCGCCGACATCCTGCTCTATCCGACGGCGATCGGCTGGCATCCATCGGAGAAGGCCGAATTCGGAAACGCGCAGGTGGACGCGTGGCGCACCGCGCAGCGCGCGCACGCCATCGCCAACGGCGTGTTCGTCGCGGCGCCGAATCGCGTGGGACACGAGGACGAGCCCGGGACCAAAGGACTCGAGTTCTTCGGCCACTCGTTCGTCGCCGATCCGTTCGGCCGTCTCATCGCCGAGGCGGGCACGGAGCCGGAGACGCTCGTCGCGACGTGCGATCCGCGGCTGATCGAGGAGACGCGTCGCAACTGGCCGTTCCTCCGCGACCGGCGCATCGACGCGTACGCACCGATTCTCAGCCGCTACATCGGCAGCTGAGCCGTCACGGATCGCCAATTCTCGAATGACGGTTCGGTTTCCGGGCGAATTCGGGCCGCACGCGGCGACATGGATCGCGTGGCCGCACCACGAGCCCGACTGGCCCGGCAAGATCGAGCCCATCGCGTGGGTCTACGCCGAGATCGTGCGCGCGCTCGCCAAACACGAGCCCGTGGAGATCCTTTGCCAGAGCGAGGACGTGCGCGAATCAGCGCGCCAAGCGATCGAAGCGCACGGCACGCGCGACAATTATCGCTTGCACGTCCTGCCGACCGACCGGGTGTGGCTCCGTGATTCTGGCCCGACGGGCGTCGTGGATGAGGCCGGGCGCGTCCGCCTGGTGAACTGGGCGTTCAATGCCTGGGCGAAGTACGACAATTATGAGTTGGATTCGCGAGTTGGCGAGGCAGTCGCCCGCATCACCGGACTTCCACGCGATGAGCCGAAACGCCCCGACACCGGCGGCCGCGTCGTGCTCGAAGGCGGCGGGATCGACACCGATGGCGAGGGCACACTCCTCGTCACCGAGGAATGGCTGCTCTCGGACCTACAGGTGCGAAACCCCGGACTCACGCGCGAAGGCTACGAGCGGGTCTTTCGCGACGCGCTCGGCATTCGCCAGACGATCTGGCTCGGCGAAGGCTGCGTCGGCGACGACACGCACGGCCACGTCGACGACGTCGCCCGGTTCACCGCGCCGGGCGTGATCGCACTCGCCTACGAGCCCGATCCCGCCGACGCCGAGAATCACCGCCGGTCGGCCGACAATCTCGATCGCCTTCGCCTGGCGGGATTCGATGGCGGGCGACTACGAGTCGTGACGCTTCCCTATCCCCGGCCAATCACGATGAACGGCGAGCGATTGCCGGCGAGTTACGCGAATTTCTACGTCGCCAACGGCGTCGTGATCGCTCCCACGTTCAACGACCCCAACGACCGCGTCGCGCTGAACACGCTGGCCGAGCTTTTTCCCGGCCGCGAGGTCGTCGGGATCCACGCCGTGGATCTCGTCTGGGGACTCGGCACGCTTCACTGCTTGACCCAGCAACAGCCGCGGGGGCGGTAAGAGTCCCCTACTTCGTCTCCGCGTCCCGCATCTTGTACGCCTTGAGCTTTCTCGCAAGCGTCGGGCGGGAGATGCAGAGGATGCGCGCGGCCGCGCTCTGATTGTTCTGCGTCAGGCGAAGCGTGAGCTCCAGCGCCTCGCGCTCGATGTCGCGCAGACGCTTGCCTTCGCCCGGAATGCGGATGTCGCCGAAGCTGACGGTGCCGTGGAGCGCGCTGGCGCCCGCACGCTGCTGGTTGATCATCAGGTGCTCGGCACCGATGACCGGGCCGTTGGCGGCGTTCGCCGCCTTGTCGATCACGTACTTCAATTCGCGCACGTTGCCGGGCCAGCGATGCGAGCGCAGCACGGCGAGCGCGTCGAGCCCGATCTGGCGGCGAGACTCGCCGCGAGCGCGTTGATTCGTCGACAGGAAGTGATCCGCGATCAGCCGCACGTCGTCGTCGCGCTCACGGAGCGGGGGCAGCTCGATGCGAAGCACGGCGAGACGTGCGGCAAGATCGTCGCGGAACGTACCCGCGGAAACCGCTTCTTCGAGCCGCGTTCTGGTCGCCGCGATGACGCGGCAGTGAACCGGCGTGTCGTTGGGTGAACCAGTGCCGAGTCGGGGAACGCCGTACTCCTCGAGCGAGCGAGTGAGGCGGTCCTGCAGCGCGAGCGGCAGCTCGGCGACGTCGTCGAGATACACCGTGCCGCGTCCGGCCAGCTCCAGCGCGCCGGCGCGTCGCGACGCATCGCGGTGGGCCGGGTCGGAGCCGAACAGCTCGATCTCGAGCATCGATGCCGGCAGCGCCGAACAATTGATGGCGATGAACGGTTCGTTGGCGCCCGCGCCCGCGCTGTGAATGCAGCGCGCGAGCAGGTCCTTGCCGGTTCCCGCTTCGCCGTAGAGCAGCAATGCGCGCACCGGAGTGCCGGCGACGCGATGGGCCGTTTGAATGGTCTGACGCATGACGGCACTGCCCGCGATCACGGATCCGAATTCGAATCCGGCGTCGCGGGTGCCGATTGGCCGCCGAGGTGAGGGCGCTGTCACAGGGTCCATCCGAAGAAGTGGCTTTGGTCGTTCACGCGAGGAAGTCTCCGAGTCCATTTACCAGCGCTATCTCCCCGAGTATCGGCCTGCCCCCGCGAAATCCGTAGTCCGTGACATTCGCGCCGACTAGGCGGCGAGGGTCGCCAACAGGCTCATTCGTACGTTGGTGAGGCGTTGAACCGCGCCGGTGAGGCCGAACGCCTGGACCTCGGGAACGAGGCGATCGATAAGCGCGACCAACGGCGCCTCCGCTGAGCGCAGGGACGGCGCGCACTCGGCGACGAGGTACGCAGCCAGATACATGTCGTGCCGCCCCGCGAGGTCCACCGCCTCGGCGAGAAGGCGCATGGCATGCGCGTCGTCGTTGCGCTCCGCGGCGAGACGAATCCTCAGCGCGTCGACGAGGTCACGTCCGTGGAACCACCATCCCGGCCGCGTTTCGACGTTCGCGCGGATCCACCGCATCGCGTCTTCACCGACCGACCGCGCGCCGACCGCCAGCGCGGCCAACGCCTGACCGGCGCGTGCGCCTAGCTCCATATCCGGCTGGCCGATCCGCGCGGCGACCGCCATGACCTGCTCGTAGAGCGCCGACGCCGTGGTCCAATCCTCGGCTTCCCGGGCGAGGTGCGCCATGTTGAACAACGTCAACAGCCGGTCCGACTCGTTCGACGATTCGGAGAAGCGCTCGAGCGCGTCGTCATAGCATTCGCCGGCCGCCGCGAGCTGTCCGCGGCGCAAATGCAGCAGTCCGAGGTTGAGCGATGCGAGGCCGGCGAGATCGACCGCCTGCGCGGATTGCGCCGTCTCCAGCGCCTGATCGTACGCCGCCGCCGCCGCGGCCATGTCGCCGGCGCGCTGGTGGATCCTGCCGATGTGGATCTGGCAGCGCGCTTCACCGCTGCGATCGCCGGCCGCATGGAACAGCGCGACCGCGCGACCGAAGAACTGCTGCGCGTCGGACGCGTTGTCCTCCATGATCGCGCTGCCGAGCCGCGTGAGCGATTCGGCAAGGAGACGCGGATCGTTCGCCGACTGCGCCGCCGTCACCGCTTCGCGCGCGACCCGTTCCGCGATCGCGCTCTCGCCGAGTCGATCCTGGCACTGCGAGATCATGGTGAGCAGCGCCGACTCCTCGGCGCGATCGCCCAGCGCGCGCGCCTTGTCCAGCAGCTCGGTGCAGACGGCGATCGTCGCTCGCGCCGGACGTCCTTGCAGAGAGCGCGTCCGCTCGCGCATGCGGCGAAGCGCGAGCACGGTGTGGTCGTCCGCGCTGCCCGCCAGCGCGGCGAGCGCGCGGTCGCAGAGCTCCTCCGTCAGCGCGTGACGACCTTCGAGCTCCGACACCTCGGCCAGCCCGAGCAGCGCGCTCGCGCGTTCGCCCGGCGTGACGGCCGCGCGTTCGGCGATCTCGAAGAAACGGCGCGCTTCGGATTGTCCGTACATGGCGAGCGCTTCGCGGCCGGCGATCATCGCGTGCGGATACGCTTTGCGCGGCAGGCCGGCGTGCTCGTAATGCACGGCGATGGCCGACGCGCGCTCCGGATTGCTCTGTTCCATCGCGGCGCCGACGCGTTCGTTGATGCGCGCGAGCCGGCGCGGATTGATCGACCGTCGCACCGCGTCGACGAGGAGGCCGTGGGTGAACTCGAATTCGGATCCGCTCGAGTCGATCGCGTGGAGGACGGCGTGCTCGATGCCCTCGTCGAGCGCGTCGAGCACTTCGTCTTCGGTGCCGGCGCCGGCGGCCACCGCGAGGTCGATGTCGAACACGCGGCCGATCACGGCGGCGGTGTTGAGGATCGACCGCGCGTCGGGACTGAGCCGGTCGAGGCGCCGGCCCATCAAGTCGCTCAGCGCCGTCGTCAGCTCGCGCGACGGTTCCGACCACAGACCCCAGCGTCCGTGCTCGAATCGCACGACGCCGGCGTCGATCAGAATGCGCACGACTTGCGTCGCGAGAAGTGGATTGCCCTCGGAGTATCGCTGCAGAAACGCATCGAGCTCGCGGCTCGCTTCGCCGCCGAACACACCGGCCAGCCACTGGCGCACGTCGCCGTCCGCCAAACGCGAGACCGGGATCTCGTTGAATCGTTCGTCGCGCAGCAAGCGGTTCCGGCGCTCGAGCGCTTCGCCGCGCATATCCTCGCTGCGCATCGTGAGGCAGAGGAGCACATGCTCCATCTCGAGTTGCGACATCACGTGCTCGACGACGTCCCACGTCGCCGTGTCGGACCACTGCATGTCGTCGAGCAGGACGATCACCGGATTCGTCTCCGCGGCGAGCCGCAGATACTCGACGATCTCGTTGAGCAACGCGTAGCGGTTCGGCTCCGGAGCGAGCGAGAGGTGGGACATCGACGGCACGAGGCGCGGCAGCTCGCGCCAGTCGCGCGCACTGACGATGCCGAGCGATTCGATCGCGGCGATCACTTCGGCCCACGGCGCGTACGGCGGCTTGTTGCCGGCCTCGCTGCACTGGCCCGACACGAGGCACCCCGCGCGCAAGCGCGCCTCGCTGGCCAGCCGTCGCACGAGCGACGACTTGCCGACGCCGGCTTCGCCGACCACCGATACCAGCTGCGGCCCGTTCTCGACCGCCTCGAGAATGCGGAGCAATCGTTTGCTCTCGCTCTCGCGGCCGACGAACTGCTTGAGGTTGAGCGCCGGCCCCTGCGACGTCTGGTCGCCTTCCACCGCCGACACCACCGTATCGCGACCGCGCCGCTTCGCTTCATACAGCGCGCGATCGGCGACGGCGAACAGCGCGTCGAAGTCGCGGTGTTCCGAGCGCGCGCCGGCGACGCCGATCGATAGCGTGGCCGAGGTGGACCCCGAGCGTTCGCGCAACGGAATCGACGTGCGGCGAACCGTGGCGCGAATTCGCTCGGCCAGCTCGCCCGCTTCGTCGATCGCCGCATGCGGCAGCAGAATGACGAATTCGTCGCCCGCGTATCGCCCGATGATGCCCGACGACGCGGCGAGCTCGCGCAGCGTGCCGGCGATGACGCGCAACACGACGTCGCCCTGGAGATGGCCGTGCTGGTCGTTCACCTGCTTGAACTCGTCGACGTCGAGCACGATGAGCGACATCGTCGCGAACGGTCCGCGTTCGCCGAGGATGGTGTTCGCGATCTCGACGAAGGGCCGACGCGTGAGGAGGCCGGTGAGATCGTCGGACGGACCGTTCACGCGCAGCTCGCGCGCCGGCGTGACGCGGTGCTCGGGCGCCGGCTTGGCGTGCACGATCGCGCGCTGCCGCATCGACGGCGCCCGCGTGCGCATGAGCTCTTCGAACATCGCGAACAGCGCCGGATCGAACTGCCCGATGTCGGCACGCATCACGTCGAGCGCGGCTTCGTGCGACAGGGCACCCTTGTAGCTGCGCTTGGACATGAGCGCGTCGTAGACATCAGCGATGCACAACATGCGCGCCGCGCACGGAATCGCGTCGCCGGCGAGCGCGTCGGGATATCCCTGCCCGTCCCAACGCTCGTGGTGCGACCGCACCATCGGCGCCACTGCGGCCGGGAACTCCATTTCCGTGAGCATCTCCACGCCCGCCACCGGATGGCGCTTGATCAGCTCCCACTCGTCGGGCGCCAGTTTGCCCGGCTTGTTCAGAACATCCGACGGGATGATCAACTTGCCGATGTCGTGCAGGGTGGCGCCCATGCGGAACCAGAACAGCTCGCGCGATTCACATCCGTCGCGAATGGCGAGCGCGCACGCCAGGTCGGCGACGCGTTCGCAGTGCCCTTGCGTGTGGCGATCCTTCGACTCGATCGACCCCGACCAGTGCCGCGCGACCTCGAGGAACTGGCGCTCGAGTCGCGCCACGTGGCGATCGAGGTCCAGCACCACGCGCGTCGCCGCGAGCTCCATCAGAATGCGATGCCCGCGGTTGAGATGGATCAGCGCGTCGCGCAGCCGGCCTTGCTTGCGGCACGTCTCGGCGTGTTCGCGCGCCGTCTCGGCGGAGAGGAGCGAGTCGCGGCGTTCGACGGCGATTTGTCGCGCGCGCTCGAAATGCTCTTCGGCCTGGCCCAGCTCTCCGGTCTCGCGGGCGATCGTTCCGAGATGCTTCTCGATCTCACCGAGCGCGTCGGACTCCGGCACTCGCGCTGCGAGCGCGCGCGCCGTCTCGCACGCCGCGCCGGCGGCGACGAAGTCGGCGCGCGCGATCTCCAACGCCGCGCGCTGCGCCTGAATGCGGACGCGTTCGGCCATGTCGCCGAGCGCGTCGGCGATCTGCGCCCCTTCGTCGAACGCGCGGGCTGAATCTTCCCAGCACTCGAGCTCGATGCAGAGCTGCCCCATCCCGCGAAGCGACGCGAGCACCTCTTTCGGGACGCCGAGCGCTCGATACTCGGCGAGGCTCGCGCGGTGGTGGCGCAGCGCCTTTTCGTGATCGCCGCGCACGAGCGCGATCATTCCCAGGCTCTCGGCTGCCATCGCGGCGAGGCGAGTGTCCTGGGTGGTGAGCGCGCGCGAGCGGGTCTCGATGTAGAGCGATTCGGCGCGGTCGAGCTGGCCGAGCCGCCGATGCACGCCGGCCTGCTCGTGATACGCCTTGCCGATTTCCGCGTAATCGTCGGCCAGTTCGGCGATCGTCAGCGCCGTGTCGAACGCGTCGAAGGCGGCGTCGACGTCTCCGGCGTCGTGGTACAGACGGCCGATCCACCGCAGCAGGGCAGCCGCCTGCGGCGCGTCAGGCCGACTCTCGAGCGAAAACAGCGCCCGCTCGTAGAGCGCCCGCGCGTCGTCGCGCCGGCCTTCCCGGTCGGCGGTTTGCGCCTGCTGAATAAGGATGTCGACCGACGGCGTCATCTCACGCTGCGATCTCGGTTCTTCGAGCCGATACTAGGGGACGAGAGACGCTCTCTTGCGCCCCTCCACGCTTAGTATCGGCCGAGCCAACCGAGTCCAAAGCACTGCCCCGTCGGGCTTGTGCGGCGAGCGACTCGGGACTCGGCCGACACTCGGCACGGTTACAGGCAGTTCGCGTGTTTCGTCTTGGCTGTGCCCGGCCAGGTCGCCGGGTTGCCCACTTCCATTTGTCGGTGGTCGATGGCCCTCAAGCAGCGCTTCGCCCTCGCCGTCACGGTTGTCCTGGCCGCGTGCTCGCACGACGCGGCGCGAATCGTCACGCTCGGCGCCGCGGGACCGTTCAGTCAGGCCTACGGCCTCGCCAACAAGCAAGGCATTCAACTCGCCGTCGAAGAGATCAACGCGAGTCCGGCGTGGGGAAGCCATCGCCGCCTCTCGATCCAATTCGCCGACGATTCGGGCAGCGGTGCGCGCGCCAGCGCGGTCGCGCAGGAATTCGTCGACAGCCCGCGCATCGTCGCCGTCGTCGGACACGTCAATTCGGGCGCGATGGTGTCGGCGGCTCACGTGTACGACAAGCACCTCGCCGCCGTCGCGACCACCGCGACGTCGCCCGCGCTCACGGGCATCTCGCCATGGGCGTTTCGCGTCATCCCCAGCGATTCCGCCAACGGGCAGGCGATCGCCCGCTTCGTCAACGCGCGCGGCCGCAAGCGCGCCGCGGTGCTCTACGAGAACAATCCCTACGGGCGCGGACTCGCCGAGAACTTCAAGCGCGGATTCTCCGGACAGATCATCAGCATCGATCCGATCGGCGAGGATTCGTCGCAGCGCTTCGAGCCCTACGTCACGTGGTACAAGAAAGAGCGGCCGGACATCGTCTTCGTCGCCGGCACCGACGCGTCCGGACTGGCGTTCCTCAAGGAAGTGCGGCGCCAGAATCTCGACGCCGACCTGGTCGGCGGCGACGGGTGGCAGACCGTCGCCCCGAGCGCGCTCGCCGAGGGCGTGTTCGTCGGCGCGCCGTTCAGCGCGCTCGACCCGCGTCCGGAAGTGCGAACGTTCGTCGCCGCATACACGAAAAAATTCAACGCCACGCCCGACGGCAACGCCGCACTCGCCTACGACGCGACCAAACTCCTCGCGCACGCGGTCGAGGTGGTGGGGGCGGATCGCGTGAAGATTCGCGAGTATCTCGCGCACCTCACGGACGCCTCGGCGTTCCATGGCGTGACCGGACCGCTCCGCTTTCGCGAAGACGGCGACCCGGTGGGCAAGAGCATCGTGATGACGCGCATTCATCAGGGCACGATGCAGCTGGAGAGCGGCAAGTGAGGCTCATCGACCGCTCCCAGTTCAACTCGATTCGCGGACGCCTTTGGGTCGGGTTCGGCATCCTCGTCGGCATCCTGTTGCTGGCGGGATTCGTGGCACGGCGGTCACTCACCGAGATGTCGACGCAGATCGCCGCGTCGTTGTCCGAAGTGGAAGCCGACGCCACGCTCACCAGCCAGGTCTCGGCCGACGTCGCGAAGACCATCGAGGCGGCGTCTCGCTACCTCGACACGCGCGACTCGTCGGCGGAGTCGGCGTTCCGGGCGTTCGGCTGGGCGGCGCACGAGGTTCAGCGTCAGATGAACAGCCGGCCGAATCAATCGACGGCGGAGGTCGCCGCGCTGGCAACGATCGACGGCAAGCTGTCCGAGATGGAGATCCGGTACGCGCTCGCGCACCGGCTGATAGATCTCAACCGCGCCGACGACGCGCGCGCCGCGGCCGGCGACGCACGCCGCTCGATCGACGAACTGCTCGCCGACATCGCCCTGCTCGGCCACATCAAGGCCGACAAGGTGGCGGCGGCGCGGTCGGACATCACGGCGGAAACGAGCCGGCGCTCCGAGCTCCTGCTCTCGATCATCGGCCTCGCGCTCGTGTTCGGCATCATCGTCGTAATGATCACCGTTCGCCACATCAGCGAGCCGCTCGACCTGCTCGTCGGTCACGCGCGCCGCCTGCGGGACGGTGATCTGGCGAGCCGCACGACCGAATCGATGCCGGGTGAGTTCAGCATCCTCGCCGCGGCGATGAATCAGACCGGCGAGTCGTTGTCGCAGGTCGTCGCCGTCGCCGCGCGCACGGCCGACGAGGTCTCGAGCTCGGCGCACGAGTTGGCGTCGGTGTCGGAGCAGATCTCGCTCTCGGCGGGCCAAATGGCGAGCGCGATGACGGAAGTCTCACACGGCGCCGAGGCGCAGGTGCAGCAGCTTCGCTCGGTCGACGAGACGCTCCAAGTGATTCGCGAAGCGGCGACGGGCGTGAAAAAACGCTCCGACGAGGTCACGCACCTCGCCCACAGCATCGAGGGTGCGGCGCACGCCAAGCGGATCGAGATCGAGCGGGCACTCGGCATTCTCGTGGACGTGAAGTCGAGCGTCGAGCGCGCGGCCGGCGAGATCGGGCACCTCAACGCGACCGTGAGCGACATCAACCGGTTCGTGCAGACGGTGAGTCAGATCGCCGATCAGACGAACCTGCTGGCGCTGAATGCCGCGATCGAGGCGGCGCGCGCCGGCGAGGCCGGTCGCGGATTCGCCGTCGTCGCCGACGAGGTTCGCAAGCTCGCCGAGCAGTCGCAGCGCGCTGCCGACGACATCGTGCAGATGACGTCGGTGGTCACGGCGCGCGTGACGAGCAGCGCGGCGGCGATGGAGTCGAGCGCCAGCCGCGTGATCGAGATCGAACGCGTGTCGCGCGACATCGACGCGGCCCTGCACACGATCAGCGACGCCGCGGAACGCACGCGCGTCGCCGCCGTCGGCGTCACCGGCGCCGCCGAGGCCAACGCCTCGGCGGTCAACCACGCCGCGGTGAGCCTCGAGTCGATCGCCAAGACGGCCGAAGGCCACGCCGCCGCCGCGCAGCAAGTGAACGCGTCGACGCAGGAACAGAGCGCGGCCTGCGAGCAGATGACGTCGGCGTCGAACGTGCTGCTCGCCGGTTCGACGCAGTTGCGAGAGCTGGTGGGAGTGCTGAAGACTTAAGCGGACGGGTGGACCGGTGGACCGGAACGGCTGACGGCGAAAAAGAAGACGTCTGACGTCAGATATCTGACATCAGACGTCCGACTTCTCGCGTTCCACCTGTCCACGCGTCCACCCGTCCACCCGCTCTACTGGCGACACCTTGCCTTCGGATCGCCGACCGGGTGGTCCACCTTCGGCCGGTGGTCGAGATCGGCGACGTAGGTGCCCAGGTCGTACATGAAGTTGCCGATCTTCGCCATGTGCGGATAGTCGATGTACTCCGGCTCATCCGTCACCTGGTGGTAGTCGCCGTGGAGACCGGTCGTCACGAACACGATCGGAATTCCATAACGAGCATAGTTGAAGTGGTCGCTCCGACAGTAGATGTTCTCGGGGTGGCCGTTGGCGTCGTACTGGTAGTCGAACGTGAACGGTTTGGCGAGCTTCTTGTTCTGCGCCTCGACGATGTCCCCCAGCTCGGTCGACACGCGCCGCCCGCCGACGAGCTGCACGTAGGTCGGCCCGCCCTCGAACAAGTCGCTCGCCGCGCCGCGCCCGACCATGTCCATGTTCAGCTGCGCCACGATCGAATCGCGCGGCACCGGCGGATGGTCGGTGATGTACTGCGACCCCCACAGACCCTTCTCCTCGCCGACGTGCCACACGAACAACATCGACCGCTTCGTGTTCGGCTTCGACTTGGCGAACTTCTCGGCGATCTCGAGCAGCGTCACCGTACCCGAGCCGTCGTCGTCGGCGCCGTTGCTGATCGAGTCGAGCCGGATCCCGCCGTTCACCTTCCGCACGCTGTCCAGGTTGATGTGGATCGCGGCGATCTGCGCGTTGAGTGAATCGAGGTGCGACTGCTGCGCCGGCGTGGCCGCCGAGCATTCCGCCTGCAGGCGTCCGCCGCAGATGTGATTCTCGAGGTTGTAGAGCGCGATGTGCTCGCGGATCGGATACGCCGCCTGGGCGTAGAGGTGCAGCGAGTCGTGGTCGATCGGCGGACCCTGGCGAATGCCGATGTGATCGTTGTGCGCGCCCATCGCGACCCACTCGTTCTTGAGCTTGGCGTCGTGGCCCGGATACCCGGCGACGACGTTGCGCGCCGGAGCCGCCTCGTCGACGAACTTCACGTGGAAGGTCGCCGTCTTGCCCGTCGCTCCCTTGGCCATGCCGTCGAGCGACGCACCGAGCAGCTGCTCCGCGGCCGCGCGCGTCACCGTGATCTGCGGCGCCAGCGCCGGACTGTCGGCCTCAGGCTTGAGCTGCACGTCGCCTTCGCGCGGGTGCAGCGCGTTGCGCACCTGAGCGTCGTTGAGCTGGTCGGCGATCGTGATCTGCCCGAGGGCGGCGTCCGCGATCCCGCCGCCCGCGTTTCCGCCGCGACCGCCACGACCTCCGCCACCGGCAAATCCGCCACGCCCGCGGCCGAACCCCGCCGGTGCGCGATACGCGATCACCTTGCCCTTCACCGCGCCGGCCGTGAGGCCGGCCGTCGTGTCGCCCAGCGCTCCACCATAGATGATGGGCGCATCGGGGAGCGACGCGACGTTTCCGCGTCCGGTCGCGATGAAATCCGTGCCCGCCTTGAGCGTCACACCAGGCACCGTGATCGTCGAGCTCGGGTCGAGTGAGCGTCGGATCACCGGCACGTTCTGGAAGTAGGTGCCGTTGTCGCCCATCGGCACGAGGCCGAGCGCCTTGACCTGCGCGGCGATGTAGTCGGTGGCCCGCACGTGGCCGCGCGTACCCGTCTCGCGGCCTTCCATGGAGTCGGCCGCGTAGATGTAGAGCCGCGTCTCGAGGTCCGCCGCAGTGATCGCCGCCGTCGTGGGCTGCGGCTTGTGCGTGGTTGGCTGCGTCTTGGGGTTCTGCGCCGTCAACACCATTGGTGCGACGATCGCGCCCGCCAAGAATCGGAATGATTTCACGTGTGTCTCGCGTTGGGGAGGTAGCCTTTCGCTCTTTCTACGTCCCAAAATCTGTCCCCGCTGTCAGGGTCGCCGCCATTGCCGTCGCGCCGCCGAGCGTCGACTTTCTGAGCGGGATCCGGCGCAGCGTGCGCCCGGGATTCCACTCCCTGCCAACGACCATGCGCATCGAAACCCTCGCCGTTCACGCCGGCCATGACGTCGATCCTTCGACCGCCGCCGTGACGCCGCCGATTCACCTCTCCACGACCTTCGCACGCGAGGCCGACGGCAGCTATCGCGCCGGCTTCCTCTACTCGCGCTACACGAACCCCAATCGCGCGGCGCTCGAGCGGTGCCTGACCGAGTTGGAAGGCGGTGCCGCCGCGGCGGCGTTCGCGTCGGGATCGGCGGCCACGATGACGCTGCTGCAAGCGGTCGAGCCGGGCTCGCACGTCATCATCCCCGACGACGCCTACTTCGGCACGATCAAGCTCGCGCGCGACGTCCTGGGCCCCTGGGGCCTCGAGCTGTCGATCGTCGACATGACCGACCTCCAGCGCGTGCGCGACGCGATGCGCCCGAACACGCGACTGCTCTGGGTCGAGACGCCGTCGAACCCGTTGCTCCGCGTCGTCGACATCGCCGCCGTGAGCGCGATCGCGCACGCACGCGGCGCGTTGTGCGCGGTCGACAACACGTGGGGCACGCCGGTGCTTCAGCGGCCGCTCGACCTCGGGGCCGACGTCGCCATGCACGCTACCACGAAATACCTCGGCGGCCACAGCGACGTGCTCGGCGGCATTCTCGTGTTTCGTGAGAGCGGGGATCTCCACCAGAAGATCTCGTCCATTCAGATGACCGGCGGCGCGGTGCCGTCACCGTTCGAGTGCTGGCTCACGCTGCGCGGCATCCGCACGCTGCCGATCCGCGTGCACGCGCAGAGCGCGAGCGCGGCGTCCCTGGCCGCGTTCCTCGAGCAGCATCCGTGCGTCGAAGCCGTGCACTACCCCGGGCTCGCGTCGCATCCGGCGCACGGCATCGCCGCGAAGCAGATGTCGGAGTTCGGCGGCATGCTGTCGGTCCAGGCCGGGAAGGATCGCGCGCAGTCGCTCGCCATCGCGGGACGTCTTCGCCTGTTCACGCAGGCGACGAGCCTCGGCGGCACGGAGAGCCTCGTCGAGCATCGAGCGTCGGTCGAAGGACCGGGGACGCGAGCGCCCGAGAATCTGCTGCGCGTGTCGGTCGGGCTCGAGCACGTGGACGATCTGAAAGCCGACTTCGACCAGGCCCTCCGCGGCTGATGCGGAAGGCGGTGTTGCTGCTGAGCGGGGGATTGGACTCGACGACGCTGCTCGCTGTCGCGCGTCGCGACGGCTACGACGTCCACGCGATGACTTTCCGCTACGGGCAGCGACACGCGAGCGAGATCGAAGCGGCGCGTCGGGTCGCGGCGCACTTCCACGTGCGCGACCACGTGATCGCCGACATCGATCTGCGCACGTTCGGCGGATCGGCCCTCACCAGCGATGCGATCGACGTGCCCCGTGACCGCGACGTGCGCGAGGCGGGCGTGCCGGTGACGTACGTGCCCGCGCGGAACACGATCTTTCTCTCTTTTGCATTGGCGTGGGCCGAAGTGCTCGGCGCCGCGGACATATTTATCGGTGTGAACGCCCTCGATTATTCGGGCTACCCCGATTGCCGGCCCGAGTACATCCAGGCGTTCGAGACAATGGCGAATTTGGCTACGCGCGCCGGCGTCGAGGACAGTCTCCGTCTTCGGATCCGCGCCCCGCTGATCGACCTGACGAAAGCCGAAATCATTCGACTCGGTATCTCCCTCGGCGTCGACTATTCGGTGACACAGAGTTGCTATGACCCCGATTCCACCGGCGCCGCCTGCGGTCACTGCGACGCTTGCCAGTTGCGTCTGAAAGGCTTTTCCGAAGCCGGCATCGAAGACCCGGCCCGGTATTCCTAACTCGCCATTTTTCCGGTCCACCCGTCCACCCGTCCACCCGTCCACCCGTCCACCCGTCTGTTGTACTCCGTCAAAGAAATCTTCTACACGCTTCAGGGCGAAGGCGCCAACACCGGGCGCGCGGCCGTGTTTTGCCGTTTCGCCGGCTGCAACCTGTGGACGGGGCGCGAGACCGATCGCGCGTCGGCGATTTGCGATTTCTGTGATACCGATTTCGTCGGCATCGGGCCCGACGGTGGCAAGTTCGAGACGGCCGAGGCGCTCGCCGATGCGGTCGCCTCGCGATGGCCGAGCGGGGGGGGCGGCGAGGGAAAGCCGTTCGTCGTCTGCACGGGCGGCGAGCCGCTGCTTCAGCTCGACGCTGCGGCGATCGACGCGCTTCACGCCCGCGGCTTCCTCGTCGCCGTCGAAACAAACGGGACCGTCGAACCGCCGGCCGGTCTGGATTGGATTTGCGTGAGCCCCAAAGCGCGCGCGCCACTGGTGCTGCGCCGCGGGCACGAGCTCAAGCTGGTGTTTCCGCAGCCGCACCTCGACCCCGGCGTCTTCGAGGCGCTCGCGTTCGGCGAATTCTTCCTCCAGCCGATGGATGGGCCGGCCGTTTTAGAGAATACTCGAGCCGCGCTCGACTACTGCCTGGCGCACCCGCGCTGGAGGCTCAGCCTGCAGACTCACAAAGCGTTGCACATTCGGTGATGCGATTTGTGGCACCACACAGCCCAAGTGCGTTGCAACTCATGCGTGGAAATGCTGCCTGAACCGCTCTGGACGACCCTTAACTCATGTGGTTGACCGAAGGCCGGTCAGGGGGTAAACTGACCGAGACTTTTCCCCGTTGAGCGCATGAACCCATCGTCGCCAAACCGATTCGCACACGTGAAGGTCGCGCTCGTCGCGATCTCCATGGCGTTCGCGTCGGCGATGCCGGCGATGGCGCAGGATACAAAGACGATCGAGGTGAAGCCGTTCGAGGTCAAGCCGCTCGTCGCGATCAGCAACTCAGCGCAGACGATGCGCGATTCCATTGTCGCGATGGCCCGCGCGCAGATCGGCACGAAGTACAAATTCGGCGGCGTGTCGCCGGAAAAAGGCTTCGATTGCAGTGGCCTCGTGCAGTTCGTGATGTCGGCGCTCAACCTCGACGTGCCGCGTACGGCTCGCCAGCAAGCGAAGGCCGGTCTGGCCGTCAAGCGCGATACAACTCAGCTGCTGCCGGGCGATCTGCTCACGTTCGGCAAGGGCAAGAAGGGCGCGGTGAGCCACGTCGGCATCTATGTCGGCGACGGCCGCTTCGTCCAGGCGAGCAGCGCCGCGGGTCGGGTCATCGAGACGCCGCTCGATCGGGCGCCGTCACCGCGCATCAAGGTGTGGCGCGGCGTGCGTCGCATCCTCGTGGACGACAGTACCGCGGCGAACGCGCCCGCGGTCGCCGTCAAGAGCGGCAACTAGAACCCTCCTCCTCCGCCGTCACCCTTCCGAATCGGAATGATTCGGGAGCGCAGGTGGCCGGTCGAATCGACTCGAACGCCGGTGCGCGGAAAATCCAGCGCGCTGAGTGAGTCGACCAACGTCCACGCACGATGTGTCGAATCAGGGCGAAACACGCCGGGCCACAGCTGCATTGTCGGACGCAGCTCGGCGTCCGACACGTGCCCGACTGAGTCGATCGTCGCGCACGCGATCGCCCCGCGGTTTGTCGGCTCGTGCATGCCGAACGGTCCATACGTGAGCAGATTGCCGAGCGAGTAGAACACGAGGCGGTCGCCGTGCCATTCGGCCGCGCGCAGCACGTGCGGGCCGTGACCGACGACGAGCGTCGCGCCGCCGGCAAAGGCCGCGTCGGCGAAGCCAACGGGATTGCCGCGGTTCATTCCGAGAAATCGCTCCGTCGCGTTGTGCGTCCGCTGCGCCGCCGGACCCTCGGCGCCGAGGTGCATGGTGACGATCACGATCGCATAGCGATCGGCGGCGCGGCGCACACTGCGACGAACGGCCGCGAGGTCGCGAGCGTCGGGCGCGTCCGAGTCGGTGTGAAATCCGAGTATCGCGATCGTGTCGCCCGACGGGAGCGAGATCGGCGTGGCGATCGTATCGCTGCCGGTGACGAGAATTTCCGCGGCGTTGAGTCGCGCGATCGTGGTGTCGTGTCCCGCTTCGCCGGCGTCGTGCGAGTGATTGTTCGCCACGTTTCCGACGAGCACCGCGTTGCTGTCCACGGCGCGCCGCAGCGCTTTCGCCGCACTCGGCGGCTGCCGAAACGCGTAGCAGTTCTTCGAGTGCTTGCTGCATTTCTCCGGCGCGGGCCCAGAGCCGATCGCGCCTTCGATGTTCAGCAGCACGACGTCGGCGCCGGCGACCAGCGGTGTGAGTTGCGACGCCAGGCTGTCGGGCAGCGGGCTCTGCCGATAGACGTATCGAAGCGTGTCGCCGGCGAGTCGCGCCCACTTCGGATCGAGGTTGTTGCCGAGGGTGACGTCACCGCCGGCGCAGAAGCGCACGGGCCGATGGACCGCCTGCCCGCTCACCCGTGACGCGTCGATGAGCAGGACGAAAAGGCTGGCGAGCACGACCGCGGCGGTGGCAGACCGCCGAACGAGCCCTGAGGGCCGGGTCATGAGACAGCAACCTATTCCGCGATGTCGCTGTCTCATAGGGTCTGAAACCCCGATCGGCTGGCGTCCGTCTGGATGTTCGCTTGTGGGACGGCAAGTCCCACAGACGAGCAGGTGCCGGTCGAGAGAGAGATTCGCAGGGCGCCGCAACCTTTTGTTTGGTATCGGTTTAGAAGGTGCGTCAGGGCGGCATGGACCTTCCATTGGCGACCGGAGTTGGCAGGCCATCTTCCACCCCGTTCCCACCGCTCGAGACGGCCCCTTGGACATCAAACGCGAACCACCCAAAAAGACCAAGAAGATTGTCGGAGCAAGCATCGGCCTCGTGGCCATCGTTGCCGTGACTGTCGCGATCAGCCGTCTCAGGCCGGCCGCTCCGCCTGTCGAACGCGGCACCCTCTGGATCGACTCGGTCAAGCGCGGGTCGATGACGCGCGACGTCAACGCACCGGGCACTCTCGAGCCGGAATACGTTCGCAACGTCACGGCGCTGACGAGCGGTCGCGTCGAGGAGCTCCCGGTGCAGCCGGGCGTTCCCGTGACGTCGAAGACGTTGCTCGTCGTGCTCGACAATCCAGACGTGCGGCTCCAACTGCTCACCGACCAACAGGCCCTCAGCAGCGCGTACTCCGGGCTGGCGACGCTCAAGACGTCGCTGAGTCAGCAGCTCCTCGCGCAGCAAGGCGTGATTGCGAACATGCAGACGCAGCTCAACGCAGCGATCCGCTTGGCGGCGGTTCAGGACTCGCTCGCCAGCAAGAAGCTCGCGTCGCCCAACGACGTTGCCGCCGCGCGCGACGGAGCCGACGAGCTGAGGCTGCGCTCGGACATCGAGAAGAAGAAGCTCGAGGAGATGCAGGCGTCGGAGAAGCAGCAGATCGACCTCCAACAGCAGCAGATCGAAGGACTCAAGGCGATCCTCAAGGATCAACAGGATCGACTCGAGTCGATGCGCGTGACCGCGCCCGAAGCGGGACTGCTGCAGACGCTCGGCAATCCGCCGCTCGAGCTCGGACAGTACGTGAACGCGGGCACCACGCTCGCGCGCGTCGTGCAGCCCGGCCGACTCAAGGCCGTGCTCCGCGTGCCCGAAACGCAGGCGGTCGAAATCGTGCCCGGCCTCCCGGCGACGATCGACTTGCACAACAACACCATCGTGAAGGGCCGCGTGACGCGCACCGATCCGTCATCGGTCGCCGGAACCGTCACCGTCGAAGTGCGGATCGAAGACTCGCTGCCACCCGGCACGCGCTCCGATCTCGCCGTCGACGGAACGATTCAGCTCGAGCGGTTGAACGACGTCCTCTTCGTCGCTCGGCCGGGCTTCGGCCAGCCGGGCAACTCCGTCGGCATCTTCCGCGTCATCCCGAATTCCGGCGAGGCAGAACGGATCACCGTGCAGTTGGGCCGCGCCTCGGTCAACACGATCGAGATCAAGAGCGGCGCAAAGGTCGGCGACAGTTTGATCGTGAACGACATGACGCAGTTCGACGCAACGAACCGAGTACGCATCAAGTAGGCGCGTCCGCGCCGCATAGAGAGTTCCTCCCTCCACCTCACCCGCGAGCATCCCATGGCCACTGAGTCCACGTCCTCGTCATCGGCCCTCTCCGCCGGATCCAGCAGCGCGAACCAGGCGTTGATCCGTCTGTCGGGAATCAAGAAAGTCTTCTACACCGACGAGGTGGAGACCCACGCCCTTCAGGACATTCACCTCGAGATCGCGCCTGGCGAATACGTCGCCATCGCCGGACCGTCGGGATGCGGCAAGACGACGCTGCTCTCAATTCTGGGACTGCTCGACACCCCATCAGACGGCGAGTACACGCTGGCGAGCGAACCGGTCGCGCAGCTCACGCCGTCGCAGCGCGCCCGCATTCGAAACCGCCAGATCGGCTTCATCTTCCAGGCGTTCAACCTCATCGGTGACTTGACGGTCTATGAAAACGTCGAGCTGCCGCTCACGTACCGCGGCATGTCGGCCGCAGAGCGCAAGCAGCGCGTGACTGACGCGCTCGAGCGCGTGGGGATGAGCCACCGCATGAAGCATTATCCGGCGCAGCTCTCCGGCGGTCAGCAGCAGCGCGTCGCCGTGGCCCGCGCGGTCGCCGGCGATCCGCTCATCCTGCTCGCCGACGAGCCGACTGGAAACCTCGACTCGACGAACGGCGAAGCGGTCATGGAGCTGCTTCGCGAGCTGCACCGCGGCGGCGCGACGATCTGCATGGTCACGCACGACCCGCGCTACGCCGCGCACGCCGATCGCTCGGTGCACCTGTTCGACGGACGCGTCGTCGAAGAGCGTCGCGGCGAGAACGTCGGGATCTAGTCCCGATTCACAATTGCAGTACGCCTCGCGGGGCCGGTCATACCGGTCCCCGCCGAAGGCGCGCCGGTTAACTTAGGAGTCACTATGGCCTTCTTCACCAAGCCAGCCCCCACGGTCACTCGCGACGCGCCTCAGCCGCCCATCGTCGGGCCGGTCATCGCGATGCGCAACGTCGAGAAGGTCTTCGAGACCGCCGCCGGCCGAACGTACGTGCTGCGCCGCATCCAGACCGAGATTCAGCCCGGCGAGTTCGTGTCCATCATGGGACCGTCGGGCGCCGGCAAGTCGACGCTGCTCGCGATCCTCGGCATGCTCGACAGTGCGTGGGCGGGCGAGTTCTTCTTCCTCGGCCATCCGGTTCACGCCATGAACCACAAGCAGCGCGTGGCGCTCAACAAGGAGCACATCGGGTTCGTCTTTCAGCAGTACCACCTGATCGACGATCTCACCGTGTCCGAAAACCTCGACATCCCGCTCTCGTATCGCAACGTGAAGAAGTCGGAGCGGGAAGCGATCGTCGCCGACACGCTCGACCGCTTCGGGATGGTCGGCAAGAAGGATCTGTATCCGCGGCAGCTTTCTGGTGGGCAACAACAGTTGGTCGGTGTGGCGCGGGCGGTCATCGCCAAGCCTCGCCTCATTCTCGCGGACGAGCCCACGGGCAACCTGCATTCGAGCCAGGGCCGCGAGATCATGGAATTGTTCACGAAGTTGAATCAGGCGGGCGCGACGATCATCCAGGTGACGCACTCCGAGGAGAACGCGAAGTACGGCAACCGGATCATCGAATTGAAAGACGGGTGGATCACCGGGAGCGAAGGGCCCGTCACCCACAGCTGAGCCGGAGACAGCGCGCCATCCGGAATCGAGCAACGCTCCGCGCGTCGTTCAGAACGTCACGCGCGTTCGAAAACCCAGCAGCCAGATCAGGTCTTGCGCCGGTTTCACCGCCGGATTGAGAACGAGTTGAAGGTCCGGCGACAGCGCGAGATTGTCCGTCAGGTGAAAGCGATAGAAAATCTCGTGCGTCTGTTGGTCGCGGAGCGCGCGATTCGAGGGCCGTGCCACCCGCTGCCGACGCCGAAGAGATCGGACGGATATCGCGGCGGCCGCCAGCCGAAGCCCGCGCTCAGGTTCGCGTCGGTGAAGAAACCGACCGACGCGCCGCCGCGCAGAAAGACGAGGAAATCGGACCCGACCTTGGTGCTCGCGTTGAACGCGACGCCGTTCGCTTGCGGCGAGCCGGGCTGCTCGTTCGTGAACCAGCCGACGATGTGAAAATTTGCCGCATCCATCGGCCCGCGCGCCTGAATCGGAACGCCCTGATGCGCGAGCACCGACCACCCGAGATCAAGATGGAAGAAATGCTCGCCGGTCTTGAAGAAATCGTCGATCGTGAGACCGGTGTCGTCGCTGTTGGCGGTGTACATGCCGCCCTGCACGTAGTAGCCCTTGCCGGTGAAGGGAAACCACGCCGCTACCGCGCCGAAGCCGCGCAGCGGAGACGCAATCGTCGGGCTCGTTGAAAACGTCTGATTGAAGAACTGGCGGTTGTCGTCGAAAAACGGATACGGGTTGACGAAGTTCGGCGCGAACACCTTGCCGATCGCGCACTGAGAACGATTGTCGGCCAGATTCTGCCGCAGGTAGAACTGCGTGACGCCGAGGTCGAACTGGCCCCACGTCGCCGCCGTGGGCACGATCGATCCCGCCGCCAACCCCGCGCGCAACGGCGGGAGCTCCGTGCCGAGCGGGCGGCGATCTTCGACGACCATGTCGAAGTTCAGCGCGTTCGGCTTGCCGCGGTTCCACAGTGCCCAGTTCACGTTCAGCGTGAACTTACCGCCGACCGCATTCGGTTCGTCGACGGGGCTGGTCGAGTAGTTCTGTCCCAGAGCGCCGTACGACCCTCCGACCGCCAAGCCGACTGAGTCCTCGAAGGCCTGCTTCGCCTTGAACCATCCGGCCAGCAGCGAGGGCATGCGAACATGTCCGACCTTGGGCGCCTCGTCCTCGGTCAGGTCGCCCTGGCCGGAGAGCGTCCCGTCGAGAAGATCGACGTAGTTCGTATCGGGCTTCGGCGCGCGGACGGTCGATTCGGCGAGACGTGGCTCGGGCGTCGTCGGCGCCGCGGGCCCGCCCGCGCACGCCGCCAAACCGAAACCCGCCGCGAGCAGTCCGACGTCCCGCGAGAGACGACGCACGGGTTGCTAGCCGGACCACGTCGGAAGATCGCCGCCGCGCACGACAAGAAACGGATCGCGCCAGCGCCCCGGCGTTTTCGACAGCTTGGCGAGTGGCGCCAAACGTCGAGCCTTGCCGTACGGCGTCGGCGCCTCCGCGACCTCGGGGGCGATCATTCGATGCTCCGGCGCCATCGCGTCGAACTCTGTCGTCGGGAAGAATCCGAGACTCGCGTACCACATCGCGGCGCGAGAGAGGCTCACGCGCACGTGATAGCTCCCGCCCTCCCGCGCACGTCGTCGCAACGCGACCATCGCGCCGGCGGCACCGAGGTAGCCGGCGATGTAGTCGTTGAGGACGAGCGTCGGCGGAAACGAAGGCTCATTCGGCAGGCCCGACGGCATCGCGTAGCTCTCGGAAAACGCCGGATGTCCGCCGCCACCTTCGGCCATGGTGAAGCCGGTGACGGTGAGCGCTTCCATGTCGAAGCCGGCGCGGTGGTGCCAGGGCCCATCTCAACTGAACGCGCGGAGAGAGACGTAGATGATCCCCGGTCGCAGCTTCGCAACCTCTTCCACACCGAACCCGAGCTTCTCGATTGCTCGCCCGCTGAAGCTCTCGATGAAGACGTCTGCCTTGGGAACGAGCGCCGCAAGCGCAGTCGTGTCATCCGACTTCGTGAGGTCGAGGAACGTCGAGCGCATTCCGACGCTGGTGTCGGCCCACGGGATCGGATGCTCGAAAGACTGATCGCGCGCGACATGCAGGATGGTCGCATCGTGCTCGGCGAGTGCACGCGCCACAACCGAACCGGCGATGACATGCGTCAACGCGAATGCATTCACGCCCGAGAGCGGAGCACGTGGGCTCGGCGCGTATGGAATCGGCGGCGCGTCGCCGATCTTGACGATCTCGATCACCGGAGTGGCGGCTAGATGCCGGCCCTCGGGTTCCTGCAGCCATTCCTGCGCCGTGCGATGAATGCCAGCGACCACTCGCTGCGCGGCCATTGCGCTCTCGAGCTCAGCGGCGTTCCACTTCTTGATGGCTTGCGCGATCGCGTCGCGCTTCGGCGGAATGCCGAGAAGCTCGAGCGCTCGATCGTTGAGATGCGGATACGCGGCTGAGATCGTGACGTATCGCCCATCCTTCGTCTCGAAGATCGCAAAGGAGAACGGATTGCCGAGTCCCCACGGCGCTTGATACCAGCGGCCGTTGATGCCCGGCACGAACGTGAAGCTCGCGGGGATGGGATCGTCGCGCGGAATGAGACCCGCCATCTGCTTCTGCTTCAGCACGAGCGCGATGATCGGATTCACGTTGTACACGGCTTCCCGAAGGTCGACGTGAACGTTCTGCCCCTGTCCGGTTCGGTCCTTCCAAATCGACGCCGCGCCAACACCGACTGCGGCGGCCGGAATCGCCATGCTCGTTGCGATTCGGAAATGGCTCCGGAGGATTGGATCGCGTCCCGTGAACGTGACGCTCCCTCCTCCGTCCGAAGGCGAGCAACCGAGGTCGTGCATGAACGATGCGAACTGTGAATCGATGTCGCCGTCCGGCGACCCGGCCCCGGCAACTAGACCGCGTGTCGCCTCGCGCGAAACCGCCGCTCCGATCGCCGCGCTACTCGCGATCGCGAGGAACTCCCGTCGATCGATGGTCATCGCTGACCTCCGCTGAGTTCGCGCAGCTCGCTTCGCTGATCCTGCCAACGAAAAGCCGAGTCCATTCGACCCGTGACGCTACGCCGGCGCAGAGTCGGCAGGGATTGGGCGAAGGCCGTATCGGTGCGCTAAACTTTTTTTCACGCCAGGCGATCTCGAGTCACGACGCCGCGCGAACGTCCACCCGCTCGGGCACGCCGAGACCGATGCGACCCGAGGAATCAGCACCCACTGTGTGGACGTAGAAATACGTCGCGCCATCCTCCGATGACGGCATCACCGCCGAAGGCGCGGAGAGAATCAGCACGTCGCCGCACTGGCCCATCCAATCGATGTGGCGATGACCGTGCATGACCACGGCGCGAGTGCCGACCCGCTGCAAGCGACGCGCGAACCAGTTCCCGTTGATCAGCGTCGTCCCGATGCGCTCGGCGATCGAATGGCCGAGCTTGGGATGCTCGACGATGTGATGGTGCAAGGCGACGATCCAGCACGCGCGCGGGAACGCGCGCATCGCGACGTCGAGCGCGTGAGCTTCTTCGGCCGCCACGAGCCCGAGCGCGTTCGTGAACGAGAAATGGGTCTCGGCGTTGGAATTCAGCACGATGACGCCGAGCCCGTCGTCGCGTGCAGGCGGCCGCACCATCGGAAACGCGGCGGACCACGCCTCGCCGCTCACCTTGCCGAGCCGGCGGGAACCGCTGTCCGCGAAACCCGCGATGTCCTCTGCCTGTGGTGCGAGCGCACGGTCGAGCGACTCGCCCATGCGGCCTTCTTTCTCGTCGACGACACGAACTCGCGTTCCCTGTAGCGCCGCCAGCGCCGACAGCGTGCGCACCTCGCGGAGACGCTTCTTCGGACTCGTCGGCAGATCGAGACGCGCCGGATTCGCGCGATCGATGATGTTCACGTCGTGATTCCCCGGCAGCGCGACGACGAGTGGTTCCAGACGCGGAAAACCGGCGAACACGTCGAGCAGCTCGCTCCACTCGGCGGACGTGCCGGCGTCGGTGAGGTCTCCGGTGATGACGACGGCGTCGAGCGGGTCGCGGCGATGGATCGCGTCGAGTCGTTCGAGCGCGACGATGAGCGCGTCGTTGCCGCGCGTCCCGGCGCGTCCGCTGCCGAGTCGAAACCCGTAGCGTTCGCCGACGACGTGAATGTCCGAGAGATGCGCGACGCGCCACGAACGCACGAAGTCGCCGGGCGGATGAAAGGCGACGAGCTCTCGCGGCTGGGGCATCGTCGCGTCGGCCATTCCCCACACCAGCGCGGCGATCGCGAGATACGCCGTCGCGACCGCCGTCGCGTTCGCGAGCGCGGTGAGGAAAAGCCAATGCGGCGTTCGAAAATCGGAAAGCGAGCCGACCCAGTGCGTCGCCGGCCAGACCAGACGCAGCACGACCAGCGCGAGCGCACAGATGATCACGCCGGAGACCGCCGACGCCGCGGCGCGTCCGCGCATGCGCGTCGTCTCGCTCGCGGCGGCACCCGTCAGACGACTCGACAAATGGAGGAGGAGCTCACGCCACGCCACGTAGCCGGGCTGTATCGCCATCGCGTTCAGCGACCAGAAGCTGCGCTCGACGACGCGGAACAGCGATCGGCCGCCGAACCAGGCCAGCGCGAGGAGCGCGACGAGGAAGAGCAACGCGCCCGCTCCGGTCGCTCCCGGCGTCGTCGCGAGCTTGCGGGCCCAGATCGTCGCGATGATCGGCGCGAGGCCCAGCAGCACAGCCGGCACGACGATCAACATCACCAGCGCGACGGCCATCTTCGGAAGGCTGACTTCGGCGAGCAGATTGCCCGCGATCGCGAGGAGCGAGCGCCGCTCCGGGCTCGACTCGTCGGTCTCGACATCGCCGCCGCGCGGGTCGACGAGCGGGGGCCGGCGACGGTCGAGTGTTCTCACGCGCGCCGCGCTCGACATGCGCACGAGGGGTCGCAAGATATGTGCGTCCTGTGCGCTCGTTCGGCCTTGTCGCGGCGACGCCTCCAATAGTAGGGTTTCTCCTCGACTATTTTCCGCCATGCGAGCGGAATCAGCCGTCCCGGTCCCCTCCCCGCAGATTCTCGTCGCCGACGATCAGGCGGACGTGCTCGAAGCGTTGCGCCTGTTGCTCAAGGGGCACGGCTACGACGTTCACACCGTCAACTCGCCGAGCGCCGCGCTCGCCGCACTCGAGCGCCGCGACTTCGACGCGATGCTGCTCGACATGAACTACGCGCGCGATACGACGTCGGGCAAAGAAGGGCTCGACCTGCTCGCCTCGCTCCAGACGCTCGAGCCCAACATGCCGGTCGTCGTCATGACCGCGTGGGGGAGCATCGACAACGCGGTCGAAGCGATGCGCCGCGGCGCGCGCGACTACGTCGAGAAGCCGTGGGACAACGCCCGACTCGTCTCGATGCTCGGCGTGCAGGTGGAGCTCGGCCGCGCGCTGCGGCGGGCGCAGCGGCTCGAGTCGGAGAATCGCCTGCTGCGGCGCGACCATCTGCCGCAGATGATCGCCGAATCGCCGAAGATGAAGCCGATCGTGCAGCTCATGGAGCGCATCGGTCCGTCGGATGCGAACGTGCTGATCACGGGCGAACACGGCACGGGCAAGGAGCTCGTGGCGCAGTGGCTGCACGCGGCATCGGCCCGCGCCGCGCGGTCGTTCATCGCCGTGAACCTGGGCGGGCTGTCGGAGGGCGTATTCGAGAGCGAACTGTTCGGCCACGTGCGCGGCGCGTTCACCGACGCGAAGACCGACCGCGTCGGCCGGTTCGAGCTGGCCGACGGCGGCACGATCTTCCTCGACGAGATCGGCACCGTGCCGCTCGGGCTTCAGTCGAAGTTGCTCCGCATGCTGCAGACGGGCGACGTCGAGCGCGTCGGGTCCTCGAAGGCGCGGCACGTCGACGCGCGTGTCATCTCGGCGACGAACGCGAACCTCCAGCAGGAGGTCGCTGAAGGGCGGTTCCGCGAAGACCTGCTGTTCCGGCTCAACACGATCGAGGTCAGCCTGCCGCCGCTGCGCGACCGCCGTGAGGACATTCCGGCGCTGGCCGCGCACTTCCTCCGCCGCCACGCGACGCGGTATCACAAGGCGCTTGGCGGATTCGACGCGGGCGGCATGCAGGCGCTCCTCTCGCACGGGTGGCCCGGCAACATCCGCGAGCTGGACCACGCGGTGGAGCGCGCCGTGCTCATGGCGCCAGGCGACCAGGTGCGCGCGTCGGACCTCGGCCTGCGCCCCGCGGGCGGGGGCGGGGGGCCGGCGCCGCGGCTGGACGAGCTGCCGCTCGAAGACGTCGAGAAAATGCTCATTCAGAAAGCGCTATCGCGATACGACGGCAACGTCAGTCGCGCCGCCCAAGCCCTCGGCCTGTCGCGGAGCGCGCTCTACCGGCGCATCGCGTCGCATGGCCTCTAGGCGCCGCACGCCGCCGGCGGGGAGCACCACGCCAGCCACGCGGCCGTCGTCCGACCAGCCGCCCCGCGAGCCGCATCACGAGCGCCTGATCTTCCGCCTCGCGCTCCTCGCCGGCTTTCCGGGCGTGGCGGTCTCGATGGTCCTGTTGTGGCGCGGCGAGTTCAGCCCGAGCGTGCGCTGGACCCTCGGCCTCGTCGTCGTCGGCACGTGGCTCGCCTTGGCGGTCGTGTTGCGCGAGCGAGTCGTGCGGCCGCTGCAAACGCTCTCCAACATGCTGGCCGCGCTGCGCGAGGGCGACTACTCGATCCGTGCCCGCGGCGCCGACCGCGACGACGCGTTGGGCCTGGCGTTCATGGAATCGAACCTCCTCGGCGAGACGCTGCGCGCGCAGCGGCTCGGCGCGATGGAGGCGACGGCGCTGCTGCGCACCGTCATGGCGGAGATCGACGTCGCCGTGTTCGCGTTCGACGACGCCGAGCGCTTGCGTCTCGTGAATCGCGCCGGCGAGCGGCTGCTCGCGCAACCGGCCGAGCGGTTGCTGGGGCGGACCTCGGAGCAGGTCGTACTCATCGACGTGCTCGAAGGAGCGTCGCCGCGCACGATGGACGTCACGTTCGCCGGCGGATCGGGGCGATGGGAAGTGCGGCGCGGATCGTTCCGACAGGACGGGCGACCACACACGCTGCTCGTGCTCTCCGACGTGAGCCGCACCCTGCGCGAAGAAGAGCTGCAAGCGTGGCAGCGCATCGTTCGCGTGCTGAGCCACGAGATCAACAACTCCCTCGCGCCGATCCGCTCGATCACGGACACGCTGCTGTCGCTCCTCGACCGGCCGACGCGCACCGAAGACGCCGACGAAGATCTGCGGCGTGGACTCACCGTCATCGGCGGGCGCTCCGAAGGGCTCGTGCGATTCATGTCGGCGTACGCGCGTCTCGCCAAGCTTCCGGCGCCGAACAAGGCGCCGCTCGACGTCGGCGCATGGATCCGGCGAGTCGCGTCGCTCGAGACGCGGGTGCCGATCCGAGTCGTCGCCGGACCCGCCGCCACGCTCGAGGCGGACGGAGACCAGCTCGACCAGCTCCTGATCAATCTCGTTCGCAACGCGGCCGACGCCTCGCTCGAGACCCATGGCGACGTGCGGATCCGCTGGTCGCGTCGCAACGGCACCCTCTCGCTGATGGTCGAGGATGAAGGTCCGGGGCTGGCCAGCGCCTCAAACCTGTTCGTTCCGTTCTTTACGACCAAGCCGCAGGGTTCGGGCATTGGCCTGGTGCTGTCGCGGCAGATCGCCGAGGCGCATGGCGGGTCGCTCTCGTTGGCGAACCGGACCGACCGGCGCGGATGCATCGCGACGGTGCGGTTCGAGCTCGGTCCGCCAGCCGTCTGACGAACCCAAGCGGTCCCGCGAGCGATTCGCCATTGGCCTTTCGGCACGGCATGACCTATGCTTGAGTACGTTGTCGTGCCGCGACGGAGAACCGTCGATCGGAGCGACGCGAGAGCGACGTTCCGCCCAGCTATCGTCCGCGGGGGCCTGTGAGGACGGATCAGGGGAGCGAGCCATGGATCGACGACAGATCACCACATTGTTGGCCGCCGCCGCGGCGCTGAGCGCGCTCGGGACGACCATCCTAGCCGCGCAGGACACAACGAGAACCGGTCCGCGATCGACACGGACAATCCCAATAAGGAAGGAGGCGGCGGGCGAGATCGCGAAGCCGATTCACGACACCGTGACGGTGTACCGCACGGACACACTTCGCCTCACGACGCCACCCGTCACGGTTCACGACACGGTGACGCGAACCAACACGGTTACGGTCACTCACACGGACACCGTCACACTCACGCCCGTCGCGCCGCCGGTTCGGCTGCCGAACGGTATGTACATGGGCCTGAGCGCCGGCCTGAGCGCGCCGAACGGCGCGTTGTTCAACCCGAACAACACCGGGCCGAGCGCGCAGTTTCAGCTCGGTTGGCAGGACGCGCTGAAGGTGTTGGGCCTGCGTGGCGACGTGAACTGGACCTCGCCGGGCCAGGATGCCGGCTTCGTTCATTTCCCCAGCTCGCCCCACGGACAGATCTTCAACTTCAGCCTGGACGCCAAGGCGCAGCTCCCGTATCTGCACCACACGTTCGGCGCGAGCCACCTGTTCTCGCTGTACGCGATCGGCGGCTACACACACACGATGTTCAAGAACGTCGGCCTGCGCGTCGATTCACCGCCGGGTACGCTGCTCTTCGCGCCCGCCAATGATTCGTGGTCGAATCAGAACGGTTGGAACGCCGGCGGCGGCGCGTCGCTGATGTGGGGCCGGACGGAACTGTTCGCCGAGTCTCGCGTGCTCGCGTTCACGCCGGATAACGCGCCGATGGCTCGGCAGATGCCCTTCATGCTCGGGCTGAACTGGTACTAACCGCCGAATCGATTCGGGACGACGAGACCGTCGTCCCGCCGCGCGGACGAGAGGACAGCGACCAGTTCGTTCGGGTCGCTGTCCTTTTTTTTGTCGACATGCTTCCGTCTGCTCGAGGCGATTTCGAGAACCTTTACGATTCGGGTATCTCGGCACGGCCCCTGCCCTGGACTGCGGCGGTGCCGCGACGATTTCAGTCGCCCGGAATGTTGACGAGCACTCTCGCTCGAGCACGTTCCGCCCGGGAGCCGTCCCCGTGGGGCGAGTCGAGGACGGTGGAGAGGAGGAGACACAATGTTGAAGGGTCATGCGTTCGTCCTCGCTGCCGGCGCGGCGTTAATTGCGCTCGACGCGTCGGCGTCTCTAGCGCAGGACACAACTCGCGCTCGTCCGCATTCGACGAAGCGCATCTCGGTGAAGAAGGAAAGCGGCGAAGTCGCGCCGATGCCGAGAGTCGACACGGTGACGATTTTCCGCACCGACACGATGTCCATCACGCGTATCGATACCGTGACGCAAACGAACACGGTCGTACGCACGGATACGTTGGTGCAGACGATCACCCGGCCGATTCCCGCGTCCGGTAACTGGTACGGCGGGTTTGCTGCCGGCGTGGCGGTGCCGGCCGGCGGTCTGCAGAACTTGAACGAAACCGGTGGTACAGGCCAGTTGCAGTTCGGTTATCAGCCCGTGCACAGCATTTTGGGAGGGCGCATCGACGCCTCGTACTCGCGCTTCCGCCGACCGTTCGGTTTCGCGGATGACAACTTCGCGGTTGCGACGCCGTTGCTCGGCTTCACGAACGTCTTCACCCGCCAGCCTGACATCTGGAACTTCAACCTCAACCTGAAGGTCCAGGTCCCGGGAGTCGAAGGCTGGTTCGGTCATGCAGTCACCTTCCAGCCATACCTGATCGGCGGCGGCGGTTTCGCAACCTACGATCACCTGCCGGTCGAGTTCAGCGACGGATCGTTCCTCATCGTCCGCAATGGATTCGTGCAAACGACGAACGGCATCATCGTCAACGGCCTGAGCGTGGACAATTTCGACACCGGTTGGCACACGAGTTGGGGTTGGAACGCCGGCGGCGGTTTGGCGTGGCGCTTCGGACACCAGGAGCTGTTCGTGGAGTCACGCGTGCTCGGGTTCAACACGAGCCGCAACGACTTCTTCAACAACACGAACATCAACGGCATCGACTTGCCCAGCTTCCGGTCGGCACGTCAGGTCCCGATCGTCTTCGGCATGAACTGGTATTAATGGATCAGGCAGTAGTAGTCAGTTAGGACAGAACGGTCGCGGCAGGCTGGGCGCTTCGGATGGTTCCGGCGCATCAACCTGCCGCGTCGCTGCCCCTGCCCTGGACTGCGACGGTGCCGCGACGATTTTGAGTCGCTCGGAATGTGTAGACGAGCACGATCGCTTGAGCACGTTTCGCCCGGAGGCCGTCCGCGGGGGCGAGTTGAGGACGGTGGAGAGGAGGAGACACAATGTTGAAGGGTCATGCGTTCGTCCTCGCTGCCGGCGCGGCGTTCATTGCGCTCGACGCATCGGCGTCTCTAGCGCAGGACACAACTCACGCTCGTCCGCATTCGACGAAGCGCATCTCGGTGAAGAAGGAAAGCGGCGAAGTCGCGCCGATGCCGAGAGTCGACACGGTGACGATTTTCCGCACCGACACGATGTCCATCACGCGCGTCGACACCGTGACGCAGACGAACACGGTCGTACGCACCGATACGCTGGTGCAGACGATCACCCGGCCGATTCCCGTGGTCGGCAACTTCTACGGCGGATTCGCCGCCGGCGTCACCGTTCCGTCCGGAGGGCTCGATGTACTGAACGAGACCGGCGGCACGGGCCAGTTGCAGTTCGGCTGGCAACCCGTCCACAGCATCCTTGGCGCGCGCCTCGACGGGTCGTACTCGCGGTATCGCCGGGCATTCGGCTTCGACGACAACTTTGCCGTCGCCACGCCGTTGCTCAACTTCACGAACGTCGACACCCGCGAACCGAACATCTGGAACTTCAATCTCGATCTGAAAGTCCAGATCCCGGGTATCGAGAGCGCGTTCGGTCATGCGGTCACGTTCCAGCCGTACCTCCTGGGCGGCGGCGGGTTCGTCACCTATGATCACCTGCCCCTTCAGACGCGCGACGGGGCGTTCATCGTAGCTCGCAATGGAATCCTCCAGACGTCGAACGGCGTGATTCTCACCGGCGTCACGGTGGACAATTTCGACACCGGTTGGCACACGGATTGGGGTTGGAACGCTGGTGGCGGACTCGCTTGGCGCTTCGCGAACAAGGAGCTCTTTGTCGAGTCGCGCGTGCTCGGCTTCAATGCCCATTCCATCAACAACGTCTTCCCGAACGTCAGCTTCCGTTCGGCGCGCCAGGTTCCGATCGTCTTCGGTATGAACTTCTATTAATCGATCGCGCGATGAGCGCGAGGTACCGCTAGACCGTGGTTCGCAGGCACAAATTTCGCGGCAGGCTGGGCTGTTCGGTGAAGCACCGACGCATCAGCCTGCCGCGTTTTGCGCTTCAGCGTACGTTACTCATGGAACGGATTTGGCATTTTGAACGGTTACCATAGATCGAGCGCTGCGTTTCCCGCGCTGAATTACCGCCGACATCCCACATCCATGAGTAGGATATTGAAGTCTCGATGGATCGCCACGCTTCCGGCGGCGATCCTTTTTGTCATTTCGTCTCAAGCCCACGCACAAGGCCGGCATCCACGCTCGGAAGCCGCCAAACGCCTGTGGCACCCATCCAAGGACTCGACCGCCGCAATCGACGACTCCGACGACGTCGCGCTTCACTTCGATTCCCGCGCCGACAGCCTGTCGTGGCTGCGCGGCCGCGACCTCGCCCATAAATCGTCAGGCCTTCGTCTCGTCGTCTCGCTCCAGGAGCGCCACCTCTGGGCGATCGCCGGACACGACACGCTGCTGAGCGCACCGGTTGCCGTGGCCAAAGGAACGACCCTCGAGTATGGAAGCCAGAGCTGGCATTTCACTACGCCGCGCGGCGTCCGCACCGTACTCGAGAAAAGCGCCGACCCCGTCTGGCAGCCGCCCGAGTGGCTCTATGCCGAAACCGCGGTCGAGAACGATCTCAAACTCGCGCATCTGAACTACGGCCAGCGCATCCATCTCTCCGACGGACGGCTTCTCACCATCGTCGACGGGTCCGCCGGCATCATCGACACCGACGGCTCGTTCGGCGAGCTGCCGACCGACGAACACATCGTCTTCGGCAACACGCTCTACATGCCGCCGATGGGCTCGAAGAACCGCAAAGTCGAGGGCGAGCTCGGCAAGTACAAGCTCAGCCTCGGTGACGGGTACCTGTTGCACGGCACGCCCGACAAGCAATCGATCGGCATGGCGGCAACGCACGGCTGTATCCGCCTGCGCGACGAAGACATCGAGTGGCTGTACGACAACGTCCCGGTTGGGACGAAGGTGTACATCTTCTGACGGGTGGACCGGTGCACCGGTGAACGGATCACTCGAATGGAAAGAGCCCCGCGAATGGCGGGGCTCTTTGTTTCTCCTGGCGCTCTAACTTCAATGCCTCTGTCCGCTCGGCTCCCGCTTCGCTAGCCGGAAGAGTCGGCGGAGGCCGTCAGGAGACCGTCATGAGAGATCTTACTGGACTGCCACGGAACGGCTGAGACGCTATTGCTTCGCGATCTGGCCGCGGATCTCGCCGCCGCCGTTTTGGGTCGTGTGAACGTTGGCGTACGTGAGGCCGGCGAACAGAAGCTTCTTGAGCGAATCTCCATTGATCGTGTTCGTGAGCTGTGTCGCGGCGGTCAGCGTCGTAGTCCCGTGTGCCGTGCCGAGGGTCGCCCCGGTCGTGAACGTTGCACCCGCCAGCGTCCCAAAGTTGAGGATCGGGCTGGCAGTGACGGTCGTCGTCGAGGGGCCGTGGATGTGGCCGAGAGTCACGTTGGACGTGAGGCCGGTAAAGGTCACGTCGTAGGTGAATACGTTCGTCGACGTGTCGAGCGTCGCAACAAAGGTCCCGCTGCCCGACGAGTTCGTCGGCGGTACCTCGCCGCTCGGCACCAGCGTCGCCTTGAACGTGACGATCTTCGATGCCGGGGTGGTCGTCGGAGTGTCGTTGCTGCTGCCGCACGCGATGAGAATCGCGGACGTCGTCAGCGTCAGAACCGCAAGAGTACGCTTCGTCATGGTGATGCTCCTCCATTCCTGCTGGTGGATGTGCGGGATACTCGACCACGAGCGTCCTGCCGCGCCAGCCAGGAATCCCAAGCCGTCAAGCTCGGTTCCTCTCTTTCGAGCATATGCGTCCCCATAACGAACCGGGGCGCGCCGGATTCATCCGCCGCGCCCCGCTCGCTTCCATTGCCGCGTTGCTGCTCTGTTGTGCTATCGCGGTGCGATCAACCGATCTCCGACGGCGATGATCACGAATTCGTCACGACGATTTTGTTTCCAGCAGTCTTCGTCGTGTCCCTGACACACCGGTCTCTCTTCGCCATTGCTCGCCACGTCGATGCGGCCGGCGTCGATGCCGTGATCGATCAAATACTTCCGCGTCGCCTGCGCGCGACGCATGCCGAGCGCCAGGTTGTACTCGTCCGACCCACGCTCGTCGGCGTTGCCCTCGATGCGGATGCGCACCGCGGGATTCGCTCGGAGCACCGGAATCTTGGCGTCGAGAATCGCGCGCTGATCGCCGCGCAGATCCGACTGATCGAAGTCGAAGTACACTGCCGCGAGGAGCGCCTCACGCGCACGATTCACCGCGTTGACCGAGTCGGTGTTCGGTCCTGTCGGAGCGATACGCGCCGGAGGCGGCGTCGGCTCGGGGCGCGGTGGCGGAGCTTGGCGCTGCGGCGGCGGCGGCTGCCCTGCGACGGTCGGCGGTGAAGGAGCGCTTGAGTTGCCGAGCAGCCAGCTGAGCCCCGCTCTGATCTGAAGATTCGTCGATCGCGCCGCGGCGTCATTCACCCCCGACACGGGCGGAAATCCGAATGTGGCAGCCGTCGGATTCTCGACGTACTCCACGATCCCGTCGAGTCTGAGCGCCAGCGAATTCGTGAAATGCAGTCGAAGGCCGCCGCCGAACGGTGCCGAAAAATCAGAGTGCGATGCGAAGCGCTGCCCACCCGCCCCAGCTTCGAGGATCAAGTCGTGGGTCTGCCCCGCGAACCCGAACGGGAGGTTGAAGTTGATCTGCCCGTCGAACGTCTGAACCGAGCTCGTTCCACTCGCGCGCGGCGCCTGATTGTTGAACGACGCCGCTGAGAAGGTCCCCTCGAGCTCGAATCGGCGATTCAGGAAGATTCCGAGGCGTCCGCCGAGTCCGAAACCGTCGTCGGTGTGCCACGCTTCGTCGGCCCGCGTGAACTGGCCGAACACCCCGACCTCGGTCGTGCCGAATTTTTGGGCGGCGGCCTCGGCCGACGCAATACACACGAGAAGGAAGCTGGCCACAGCCAAACGCTGCATGCGCATGCGACGTCCTCTCCGGATTTGAAGTTGGTTCTGCGCCGATACAATCTAAAGCGAACGAGCTCTGCCGGACGGTTTCCGCTCCGGTTCCGGTGACCCCACCTGATTGATTTGGGCCGCCTCATACCTCGACACACCGACGCACTCAGCGGATATTCCCGCCTCGTCGTTCGTATCCCGGCTGCACGCAGCGGCCCGACTCAGCCTACCCCACCCCCATCCCCACTCCCAGCCGTTCGTGAGACCCGAGGCGAGGAGCACGGTCCACATGCCGAACAGTCGCGTTCCAATCACTGCGATACTCGCGTTGATCGCGGGCGTCGCCCCATCCATTGCGTCCGCCCAGCTCGCGGCGAATCGCGAGCGCAACGCGCCGAGCGCGTACGCGATCACCAATGCGAGAATCGTCACCGGTGCCGGCGCCGCGGTGGATCGCGGGACGATCGTCGTGCGCAACGGCGTGATCGTCGCCGTCGGCGCGAGCGTGCAGGCGCCGGCCGACGCGCGCGTCATCGACGGGAACGGGCTCACCGTCTACCCGGGCATCATCGACGCAAACAGCAGCCTTGCACTCGGCGGCGGCGCGCCGGACGTCGTGGCCGAGGCGGGACGCGGGGGGCGAGGCGGTGGCCGAGGCACGGCGCCAACGCAGCAGGGCGCGCCCGCCGGCGCGCCGAACTCGCTGCACCCGATCGGCCTTCAGCCGGAGCTGACGGCCGTCGACCTGCTTCACGCCGACGAGGATGCACTGGCCGGACCGCACAGCGCCGGGATCACGGCCGCGCTCACGGTGTCGGCCACCGGCATCTTTCGCGGCGAGTCGGCGGTGATCAACCTCGCCGGTTCGTCGGCGCAGGCGATGCTCATCAAGGCTCCAGTGGCCGAGCACATCGGCTTCACGCCGTCGCGCGGGGGCGGGTATCCGAATTCGCTCATGGGCGTGTTCGCCGCGTTGCGGCAGATGCTGCTCGACGCGCAGCACTACGCTGCCGAGCAGGCCGCGTACGCCAAGAACCCGCACGGCATGCGCCGCCCCGAGCCCGATCCGTCGCTCGACGCGCTTCAGGCCGTGCTCCAGCGACAGATTCCGGTCGTGATGGAAGCGTCGTCCAAGCGCGAGATCGAACGCGCGTTGGATCTGGCGAAGGAATTCAACTTCCGCCCGATCATCGCCGGCGGCGAAGAGGCCGACCAGGTCGCGGCGAGGCTCAAGGCCGAAAACGTGCCGGTGCTGCTCTCGCTCAATTTCCCACGCCGGCCGCAGGCGTCGGCCGACGCGGATCCCGAGCCGCTTCGCACGCTCCGCGCGCGCGTCGATGCGCCGAAACTCGCCTCGAAGCTGCAGGCCGCGGGCGTGAAGTTCGCGTTCGAGGACGGCGGGCTCGCGACGTGGTCCGACTACCTCGGCAACGCGAGCCGCTCGGTGGAGAGCGGACTCACGGCCGACCAGGCGATTCGCGCGCTCACACTCACGCCGGCCGAGATTCTCGGCGTCAACGACCGCCTGGGCACGATCGAGGCGGGCAAGGTGGCGAATCTCACCCTGACGCGCGGCGATCTCTTCACCGGCCGCGTGACGCAGATCTTCATCGACGGCACACCGATCGAGGCACGCGCACCGGCGGCCGGCGGCGCCGCCTCGCTCGCCAGCGGCACGTGGACGATCACGATCACGACCGACGAGGGCGAAAAGCCGGTGACGCTCACGCTCCAGCAGGTCGGCGACCAGCTGCGCGGCACGGTCCAGGGCTCGCTCGGCAGTTCACAGATTTCTAATGGGTCGATCGGGGCGGCGGGCGATGTCCAGTTCACCGCGTCGCTCACGATGAGCTCCGGTACGGAGGAAGGGCGGTTCAGCGGCACGATCGACGGCAACCTGATGCGCGGCACGGTGTCGGTGGTCGGGCATCCGTCGTCGACGTTCGTCGGTTCGAAACCCGACGCCGCGCAGGGCGGCGGACGGCGGGGACGGCCGCCGGGGGGGGGCAGATGAGCGCGCGACACGGCGACCGACCTTCCGGATCATTCTTCGAGACATTCATGTCCAATCTTCCATTCGCCATCTTGCTCGCGGCCGCGGTATCGGCCGGTGCCCAACAGGCTCCCGCCGCGGCGGCCGCGAAACCGGCAGCGACGCTCATCAAGAACGCGACGGTTCTCACCGTCACCAAAGGGACGCTCGAGAACACCGACGTCTTGCTGCAGAACGGCAAGATCGCGCAGATCGGCAAGAACCTCTCGGCGCCGGCCGGCGCGAACGTCATCGACGCGAGCGGCAAGTACGTGATGCCGGGGATCATCGATCCGCACTCGCACACGATGATCGACGCCGTCAACGAGGGCTCGCTTTCGGTGACGTCGATGGTGCGCATTCGCGACGTGCTCAACCCGACCGACGTCAACATCTATCGCCAGCTTGCCGGCGGCGTGACCACGATCAACGTGTTGCACGGCTCGGCGAACACGATCGGCGGACAGAACGCGGTGGTGAAGCTTAAGTGGGGCCGCGACGCCGATGAAATGCTGTTCCCCGGCGCGATGCCCGGCATCAAGTTCGCGCTCGGCGAAAACGTGACGCAGAAGAACGGGCAGACGGCGGCCCAGGCCCAGGGTCGCGCGCTGCGGTACCCGGCGACGCGCATGGGTCAGGAAGAGGTGCTCCGCGACGCGTTCACGCGGGCCCGCGACTACAAGGCGTCGTGGGACGACTACACCGCGAAGGTGAAGGCCGGGGATAAGACCGCGGTCGCGCCGGATCGGGATCTCGAGCTCGAGCCGCTCGTCGAGGTGCTCGAGGGCAAGCGGTTCGTGCACGCGCACTCGTACCGCGCCGATGAAATGCTCATGCTGATGAACGTCGCCAAGGAGTTCGGCTTCACGGTGAAGACGCTCCAGCACGGCTTGGAGGGATACAAGATCGCCTCCGAGATCGCGCAGGCCGGCACGGGACTGTCGACGTTCGCCGACGAGTGGTCGTACAAGGTCGAAGCGTACGACGCGATTCCTTACAACACGGCGATTCTCATGCGGCACGGCGTCGTCGCCACGGTGAACTCCGACTCCGACGAGCGCGCGCGGCGGCTCAACATCGACGCCGCGAAGATGATGCGCTACGGCGGACTCACCGAGGACGAGGCGCTCAAGACGATCACCTACAACGGCGCCGTGCAGCTCGGCGTGCAGGACAAGGTCGGATCGATCGAGATCGGCAAGGACGCCGACGTGGTGATCTGGTCGGGCGATCCGCTCAGCGTGTACTCGACCGCCGAGACGACGTTCATCGACGGGGAAATTTTCTTCGACAAGAAGCTGGACGCGGCGATGCGGGATCAGGCGGCCAAGGAGCGCGCAGCGCTCGAGGCGGCCGACCGCGGCCGCCGTTCCGTGATTCCTTGAGGCGACATCCGTGAACATCACTCTCATTAGAAAACTGACAATGCGGCCTGCGGCCGTCGTCCTCGCGGGCGCCGCCGTGGCGGCGCTGCCGATGCTGGCGCACGCCCAGCTCGGCTCGTTCAACCCCAACCCCGGGCCCCAGGGGACGTTCGCGATCCGCGGGGGCACCGTCGTCACGGTGAGCGGCGCCGAGATTCCGAACGGCACCGTCGTGATCAGCGGCGGGAAGATCACCGCGGTGGGCGCGAACGTGCAGGTCCCGGCGAACGCACAGGTGATCGACGCCAAGGGGCTGATGGTCTATCCCGGAATGATCGAGACCGGATCGAGCATCGGGCTCTCGGAGATCGGACAAGGCGCCGTCGCGACGGTCGACATTCAAGAGGTCGGATCGTTCAACCCGAACGCGCAGGCGTTCTATGGCATCGATCCGCACAGCGCGCACATCGGCGTCGCGCGCGTCGTCGGCATCACGACGGTCGTGTCTCGTCCGACGGGCGGCATTCTCTCGGGCCAGGCGGCGTTGATGAATCTCGCCGGCGACACGCCGCCGAAGATGGCCGTCATCCCGAGGCTCGCCCTCGTCGTTGAACTGCCGCGCTCGGGGTTCGGTGGACGCGGCTTCGCCCGCGCGGCCGCGCTCCAGCAGGGCGCGCCGGCCGACGCCAATCGCGTGCGACAGGCGCAGATGGATTCGCTCCGCAAGTTGCTGCGCGACGCCGACGCCTACGCGAGGGCGCAGGACGCGTACACCAAGGACAAGTCGATCCCGCGGCCCGCGCACGACGTGGTGCTCGAATCGATGGTGCCCGCGGTGCGCGGACAGATGCCGGTGATCTTCCCCGCCGATCGCGCGAACGACATTCGTGACGCGGTGACCTTCGCCGAGGAGATGCATCTCAAGCCGATCATCATGGGCGGCGAGCAGGCGGTGGATGTGGCGGCGTTCCTCAAGCAGCACAACGTGCCGGTGGTCGTCACCGCGGTCATGCACCTTCCGTCGCGCGAGGACGATCCGTTCGATGTGAACTATTCAATTCCCGCCAAGCTTGCGGCGGCGGGCGTGACGTTCGCGATCTCGACGGGCGACAAGGGCTCCGAGGTTCGCACGCTGCCGTACAACGCCGGCATGGCCGCCGCGCACGGCCTATCCAAGACGGACGCGCTCAAGTCGGTCACGCTCTGGCCGGCGCAGATCTTCGGCGTCGGCGACCGGATGGGCTCGATCGACGTGGGCAAGATGGCGAACATCGTCGTCACGACCGGCGACCTGCTCGAAGCCAAGACGGACACGAAATACCTGTTCATCGACGGGCGCAACGTGCCGCTCGACACCAAGCACACGCAGCTGAACGCTCAGTTCAAGGACCGGCCGTAAAAGGGGCGAAGCCGCTAGCGCTCCTCGGCGCGCGGCGGCACAGAGTTGCCGCCGTCGATCAAGAACTTCCACGTGCCGTCTTTCTGGCGTTTCCAGACGGTGAGGTACTTGCCCATCCGCTGAACCGCGGCGCCCGACGCGCCGCGGCCGGTGGATGTCGACTCGCCGACCGTGAAGCCGAGGTCGCGCGACGCGGAGACCCACGCGAATACCGGCTGCCGCACCAGCGACGATTGGGCGGCGCGCGCGTTGAGGAATTCCTCGATGGCATCGGGGCCGATGACCAGCTGCGGATCGCCGAAGACGATGCCCTCCGGATCGACCGTGTTCGAGAATGCGAACGCGACCCCCATGCGGTACGAGAGGTCCGAGAAAACGCTGTCGGCGGCGCGGAGCTTAGCGCGTTCCTCGGCGTCGGCCTTCGACAGCCGTGTAGGCGGTGCTTCCGGCGGCGCGACGTCGCCGTCTCCACTTCGCGCCGCGTGCTCACGCGTCGGCGGCGACGATGTGGGACCGTTCACCTCCGAGTAGGCGGCGATCCGCCACGGCCCGCGGCGGTCTCGCTCCCAGAATGCGATATAGCGACCGACGCGGGGCGTCGCGGCGGGCGTGGCGCGGACGGCGACGCCGAACGTGTACGCCGCGCGGAGGTCGTCCGATATGCCGCCGCCGAGCGGCTGCCATGACAATCGCGCTCCGGCCGGCTCGACGGTAGCGCTGAAGACGGCGCGCGCCGCGTCGATTCCGACCGCGATCGGCGCCCCGGCGCGGAGATACACGACGTTCGTGTCGAGCAATGAAGTGATTCCGTCCGGGAAGCCGTGCACGGCGACGCTGTCGGTGCGCGCTTCGTCGATGCGGAACAGACTGTCGCGAGCCGGCGCGCGCGCCGGCTCGGGGGTCGTGTTTCCGCCGTGAAGAGTGCATCCGCACAACGCGACGGACGCGATCGCCGTGGTTGCCCGCATTGCCAAGACGCTACGGCGACCGGTCGTCACCCGCCAGACCTGCATCGGCTCGTCACAGCGTGCGCTGCGGCGACGCCGGCTTGCGTCAGGTCGTTGCGTCGCCACGTCGCAAGCGTGGGGCGACTCGAACCGCCGTGCCATAACAGAGCACCTCGGTCACGCCGTCCATGATTTCCGTCGCGTCGTAGCGCACGGCGATCATCGCATTGCCTCCCATCGCGCGACAATGGTCGATGGCCGCCGCGAATGCGTCGGCTCTCGCTCGCTCGCACAGGTCCGTGAGTATCGAAATGTCTCCACCCAAAAGCATCTGAAGCTTGGCCCCGAGGCGGCCGATCACCGACCGAGACCGCACGATGATACCCCGGACGACACCGAACGTCTGCGTCACGTCGTAGCCGTCGATGACGTTCGACGTGGTCGTGATGAAATCGACGCCTGGCAAGCTTGGCATGACGTTCCTCTGGTTGTGGGCGCGCACGAATCAGCAACCGACACCGCGAGCGGACAAGACCCTATCCCGTGCGGCGACCAGAGCTTAGCTTCGTGGGACGTGTTTCCCGCCTGAATGGACCTGCTCGAACGCCTTCAACTCTCGCTAGGTGACGCCTACCGCATCGAGCGCGAGCTCAAGGGTGGGGCGATGTCGCGCGTGTTCGTCGCGAGCGACACCACGCTCGGCCGAACGGTCGTCATCAAGACGCTGCCGCCGGCCCTCACAGCGGGTCTGAGCACGGAGCGTTTTCGCCGGGAGATCCGGCTGCTGGCCGCCCTGACGCACCCGAACATCGTGCCGATTCTCTCGGCGGGTGAGCGCGACGGGCTGCTGTACTACATCATGCCGTACATCACGGCCGAGTCGCTGCGAGCGCGGCTGATTCGCGAGCCGACGCTCGCCCTGCCCGATGCGCTCAACGTGGCGATCGAGATCGCCGAAGCGCTCGATTACGCGCACCGGCAGGGCATCGTCCACCGCGACATCAAGCCCGAGAACATTCTTCTCGCCGACAACCACGCGATCATCTCCGACTTCGGCATCGCGCGGGCCATCTCGCGCGCCGGCGAGGGCGAGCGGCTCACGGCGATGGGCATGTCGGTCGGCACGCCGGGCTACATGAGCCCCGAGCAGGCGGCCGGTGAGCTCGACGTTGACGGCCGCGCCGACACGTACGCGCTCGGCTGCGTCCTGTACGAGATGGTCGCGGGTTCGCCGCCGTTCACCGGAAAGAGCGCCGCCGCTGTGATCGCGGCGCACATGGCGACGCCGGTGCCGTCGGTGCGCGCCGTTCGCTCGACGGCGCCGCAGAAGCTCGACGAAGTGCTCAACCGGGCGATGGCGAAGTCACCCGAGGAGCGCTACGCGACCGCCGCGGCGTTCGTGCAAGCGCTGCGCGCCGTCGAAGCGCGGACGCGTCGCCCCGTCATCTCGCGGACGCCGGTCCCCGCGCCGACGCCGACGGCGATGCCCGTCGTGCAGGCGCCGGCGAGCCGGACGCCGTGGTACTTCGTTGCCGGCGCCGTCGTCGTGATCGCCGCGCTGGTGGCCGCGCTCGCGATCCGATCCCGCTGAGCGGCGCGAGCCTTATTGCGACGCCGTGACCGGCGCCGCGAGCACCGTCCGGAACACGTCGACCGCCTTCTTCATCTGCGGCATCGTACCGACGGAGATGCGCGCGTAGTTCGCGAGTGACGGGAAGGCGCGGCCGATCGCCACCTTGTGCTTCACGCACTCGAGCTTGAACGCGTGTGCGTCGCGCCGGATGTCGACCATCATGAAGTTGGCGTCGGCGGCAGGCACCGTGTACCCGGCGCTCTCAAAGAACGAGCGCGTGAAGGCGCGTGCCTCCTCGTTCCGGTGCTGCTCCGAGGCCACGTGTGCGCCGTCGCCGACCGTCGCCGCGATGGCGGCGAGCGCGAGTTGGTTGACGTTCGAGCCGAGGAGCCACCGCCCCATCAACTTGAGCGTGTCCGGCTGGCCGATCGCGTACCCGGCGCGGAGCCCGGCCATGCCGAAGACTTTCGAAAATGTACGCGTGACGACGACGCGCGGATTGGCCAGCGCGATGGGGATCGCTGTCCGGTAGGACTTGGACGCGACGTATTCGTGATAGGCTTCGTCGACCAGAATCACGGTCTCCGGCGACGCGCGATTCACTGCCTCGACGAACGACGCCACGTCGTCCCCGCCATGCACGCTCGCCGTGGGGTTGTTCGGATTGCAGAAGTACACGAGTCCGGCGCCGCGCGACGCGGCGACGATGGCGTCGAGATCGAGCCTGAGCTTGCCGTCGACGGGAGGCGCAACCACGGGATGCTGGAGGAACCGCGCAAAGTTGGTCGGCGCCTCGAAGGTCGGTTCTGGGGCAACGAGCGCCCGATCGGGGGTCGTGAACGCCATGACGGCCGCGCGAAGCAGCTCGCCGGACCCGCATCCGAGTATGACGCTCGACGGCGCTACGCCGCGCGCCTTGGCGATCATCGCGATGGCGTCGTCTTCTTCCTTGACCGGGTATCGGTTGGCGTGGCCGAACGCGTTCGACACCGCGTCGAGCGCGCGGCGGCCGGGGCCATTCGGGTTCTCGTTGCTGTCGATCCGGATCATTCCCGGTGCCGAGGCGAGCAAGCGGTCGGCGCGTCGCTCGGGTTGGCCTTGAGCCAGGAGCGCCTCGTGGCCCTGCCACCGAATGAGTGGCGCCGTGAGCAGACCGGCGGTCCCTGCTCCGAGGCTGGCGACGAACGAACGGCGCGACACGGACATGGCGAGGCTCCCGATGGAGGCTTGGCCGAGTATAGCGCGGTTCGGCCGCCTGCACCACGGGCGGGCGAATCGACCGGATTTCGGCGGGTAGTATGCGTATCGGCGACGTCGTGTTGCAGTTCCGATGTGTGCCTTGGATCACTCTTTTGCAGGGCACGACTTCTGCGGCCGATGAGTCCGCGCAACAGGGTAGACTCCTGCAGTGCGAACGTGTATTTCACTACAGTTGCGTTGGGTTTCTCTCGGGAGTCGTCGCGGAGTCATGTTCGGTGCCCTCGTCGTCGGTCTGCTGGTTTCCGCGCTCGCGGCCGGAGCGATCGCCATCGTGAGAGCCTGGTATCAAAGCCGGGGGGCGCGCGCGCGTGACGTTTTCCCGTTGCTCGTGATCCCTCATTCGACAACGCACGTGGAGCCGATGATCGGCCCCGACACGTTTTCGCCGGTGCAGGCCGCGCCCGTGCGTGCCGCGAACGGCTCGCGCCCGCTGCGTTCGCCGGGACGTCCGGCCGCTGGTGAAACGCTCGTGTTCGACGACGCGCGCTTCGCCGACGTCAATGCCGTGCCGGTGCGCGGCGCCAATTCCGAGACGGTGAGGTTCCTGCGGCCCGGCGAAGAACAGATTCAGATTCTCCCCGGGCGTCTGGAAGTGCTGGCGGGCGAGCCGGGCCATCGCGAGATCCGATTCGTGCGCTCCCCCGGCGAGCCGGCGGAGCTCATCCTCGGACGCGACCCCGGCCCGTCGCCGCATGCGATCGCGCTGCACTCCGACACAGTCAGCCGCCGCCATGCGCGATTCGCGTTTGCTGATGGGCGCTGGTCGGTGACGAACCTGTCGCGCACCAACCCGGTGGTCGTGAACGACGAACGAATGCACGACGACTCGATCGAACGTCCGCTCGCCGACGGCGACCGCCTCGAACTCGGCGAAGTCGTCCTGCGGTTCCGCGCGCGGTAGCGCGCCGTCCGCCCATGAACGTGGCCGTCGTCCCCGCCCTTCGCGATCGATGACCAACGACCGTGCTTCGCCAGGCCTGTCGGCCCTCGAACCCGCCTACGAGATCATCCGCGAGATCGGACGCGGCGGGACGTCGGTCGTGTACCTCGCGCAGGAGCGCGCGACGCGGGCCGAGGTGGCGATCAAGCTCATTCGCGCGAAGTACGTCGCTGATGAAGAGGCGCTGGGCCGCTTCGCGCGCGAAGCCCGATTCCTGGAGCGCCTGGTGCATCCCAACATCGTGCGCGTCCGCGACGTGCTCGAGCTCGGTGATGCCGGGCTCGCCATCGTCATGGCGCACGTGCCGGGGCGCACGCTCAAGGAATTGATTCGCCAGGAAGGCCGGCTCACGGCCGAACGCACGGAACGGTTCACGCGCGACATCGCCCGAGCCCTCGGCGCCGCGCACGCGATGGGAATCGTCCACCGCGACGTGAAGCCGGAAAACGTATTCGTGGACGCCGACGACCGTCCGCTGTTGGCCGACTTCGGCCTGGCGCGGTCGATGAGCAGCGATTCACAGCTCACGATGGCGGGGGTCGCGATCGGCACGCCGGCGTACATGCCGCCGGAACAGATCGAGGGCGCGACGCTCGACGCGCGCGGCGACGTCTACAGCCTCGGGCTCGTCGCGTGGGAGATGCTTTCGGGCCGTCGGCCGTGGGAGGGTGAAAGCCTCTACGCGGTGCTCTACCACCAGCGGTACGAGCAGTTGCCCGACGTGCGGGATCTCCGCGATGACGTTCCCGATTCGCTCGCTGACACCATCGCGGTGGCAATCGAAAAGCATCCGTCGATGCGCTGGCAGAACGCGACGCAGATGATCGAAGCGCTCGACGGCGCCGCGCCGCCGCAACGCTCACCGCGCCGGCCGCAGCCGTCGTCCGACACTGTGCGCTTCATGCGCCCGTCGGCCGCGGCGCTCAAGGTCGACTCCTGGATCAGCGAGCCGCCGCCGGCCGCCACGGCGCATCCACCGCCGCCGCTTTCGCCGCCGCGCGGCACAGCACCCGTCGCCGGGCGCGGCGCCGTTCCGGTCGTCGAGCTCGGCCCCGCCTCGTTTCCGCCGGGAGCGGCGCGGCCGCGGCATGACACGGTCACGCCGAACACGTTCGCCGCGCTCGCGGCGGAGCTCGACGCGCAGGACGAAGTGCCGGTCTCGCGGTCGCGACGACGCTACGTCATCGCCTTCGGCGGAATCGCCGCACTGGCCACGCTCGGCGTCGTCGCCGTCAACGTGCAAGGCCGCTCGAGCGATGCTCACCGCTTGCCGGTTCTCGTCCAACGCGACTTCGCGATCAACGATTCCGCCGGCAGGGCGCTGCCCCAAACGAAACCGGCCGTCACGCCGCCGGCCGATTCGGTCGACTCGAGCGCAATGGCTCCGCAGGTCGCTCCGGCGCCGAGCGTCGCGTCGTCGAATGAGGCGCCGCCACAACTGCCCGAAACGCGGAAGTCGCCGCCGCCGACGCATCTCCCGGCGTCGACGTCCGACCGGCCCGGCAAGACTGTCGCGACGGCGGCGACCGACACGAAACCCGCGGACAAGAAAACGGCGACGACGTCCGGCGAAACCGTCCGAGACAAATCGACCCCCAAGCCGCCCGACAAGCCTGTCGCGAAACCGATCGACAATCCGGCGCCGGCGGTCGATCCGCCGGTCGTCAGCCCGCGAGTGACCGTCGCCGCGGGCGGATTGCATTCGTGCATGCTCAACGCCGACGGCCGCGCCTACTGCTGGGGTGGCAACGATCGCGGACAACTCGGCGCCGGCGGAGCCAATTCGGTGGCGACGCCGCTGGCGGTGTCGGGAGACGTCCGATTCACGATGATCGCGACCGGACTCTCGCACAGTTGCGCCGTCGCGCGCGGCGGCGGTGCGTGGTGCTGGGGCGAGAACGAGCGCGGCCAGCTGGGCGACCGGACGACGATGGCACATCAGGCGCCGATGCGCGTGGCGGACATTCGCATGTTCACGGCGATCAGCGTCGGCGCGGCGCACAGTTGCGCACTCGACAGCCAAGGCGAGGCGTGGTGCTGGGGCTCGAACGCCCACGGACAGCTGGGGTCCGACGGCACGACCGTCGAGATCGGCGCGTCGACGCTCACTTCCGGCGACCATCACTTCAACAGCATTTCGCTCGGTTGGAATTTCAGCTGCGCGCTCGACACGGGCCATGCGTACTGTTGGGGCGAGAACGCCAACGGACAACTCGGCGATGGGTCGATCACCGAGCATCGCGTTCCGACCGCGGTGGCGGGCGGGCTGACGTTCAAATCGATCGCGACCGGCGCCACGCATGCCTGCGGCATCACGCAGAGCGGCGAAGCGTATTGCTGGGGGAACAACGTCGGCGGGCAGTTGGGCGACGGCACGCGCGTGGGCCATGAGACGCCGGCCGCCGTGAAGACGTCGCTCCGATTCGTGACGATCGCCGCGGGCGCGCTGCACACGTGCGCGCTGACGGCGGACGGCGGGGCGTTTTGTTGGGGACGGGACAACTACGGCCAGCTCGGCAACGGGGCGATGTCCCAGGACTCCATGGAGCCGGTGCGCGTGGCCGGCGACCACGCGTTCGCCACGGTGCACGCGTTCGGATCGCACACCTGCGGAACGACGGCAGCCGGCGATCTGTTTTGCTGGGGCTACAATCTCGACGGCCAGCTGGGCGACGGCTCGCGGGTGAATCGGTCGAAGCCCGCGTACGTCGAACCGCCCGGCTGATGCAGGCCAGCGTCGCCGGTAAGGCTTCCATCACGCCTGCCGTTCGACGAGCCGCCACGTGGCTCGTCGGAATCGTGGTGGCCGGTTGCACGAGTGTGCAGACCGACACCGTGAACGGCGGCACGGTCGCTTCCGTTTCGGTCGCGCCGCCGACGACCACGTTGTCGCTCGGATCGCAGGTCCCACTGCAAGCCGTGGTGCAGGACGCATCGGGCAACCCGGTCACCGGGGCGGACGTCTTCTGGTCCGTCCGCGATCCGAACATCGCGACGGTTTCCAGCGTGGGCGTCGTGACCGGCCTCGCGCTCGGCTCGACGCAGGTCGCGGCCAGCTCGAACGGCAAGTCGGGCATCGCCACGATCACCGTGCAGAAGACGCCGGTGGCGAGCGTCGTCGTCACGCCGCCCCACGTCGACGCCGCGCCGGGCGTGCACACGCCCCTCACCGCGACGGCGTACGACGCGGCGCAGAATCCGTTGACCGACCGCGTGATCACGTGGAGCACGAGCAGCGCGAGCGTCGCGACGGTCGACGCCAACGGCATGATGATCGCCGTCGGCCCGGGCAACGCGACGATCACGGCGACCTCGGAAGGCAAGAGCGGCACGGCGACGGTGACCGTGTCGCAGGCGCCCGTGGCGACGGTGGCGGTGACGCCAAGTCCGCTCTCGATGTCGGTGGGTCAATCGACGCAGCTCACGGCCACGCTCAAGGATGCGCAGGGCAACATCCTGAACGGCCGCGCCGTCACCTGGTCCAGCTCGAACTCCGGGGTCGCGACGGTGTCGGCCCAAGGTCTGGTGACAGCGGTCGCCGCGGGCGCCACGACGATCACGGCGACCAGCGAAACCAAGACGGGCAGCGACGCGGTGACGATCTCCAACGTGGCCGTCGGCTCGGTCGTCGTGCAGCCGCAGGGGCCGACGATCTTGCAGGGCACGAACGTGCAGCTCAGCGCGACGGTCCGCGACGTCAACGGCAACATCGTCACGGACCGCGTCGTGACCTGGACGTCGGCCAACACCTCAGTGGCGACGGTTTCGACGTCCGGAGTCGTGACTGGCATAGGTTCCGGACAAGTCACGATCACCGCCACCAGCGAGGGCAAATCTGGAACGACGTCGGTCACCGTGACGCCGATCCCGGTCGCGAGCGTCGCGATTCAGCCGCCGAGCCCTGATACAGTGTTCATCGGCTACACGGCGCAGCTGACCGCCGTGACGAAAGACTCGGCGGGGGCAACCCTCCTCGGTCGGACGATCGTCTGGCATTCCGACAACCCCGCGATCGCGACGATCGACGCGACCGGTCTCGTTACGGGTGTCGCCGCGTCGACGACGACGATCACGGCGACGAGCGAAGGCAAGACTGGATCCGCAACGCTAGTTTCCATGAAGGCGCCCGTAGGAAGCGTGGTCATCGCCCCGACAGTCGACTCGGTGACCGCCGCGGTCACGGCGCAGTTCACGGCCACCATCCGGGACGCGAAGGGCACGATCGTGACTGACCGGGCGATCAGCTGGAGCAGCAACCAGCCGACGCTCGTCAACGTCGCGCCGAACAACAATCCGACGGTGGTCGTTTCCGCAAGGAACAAGTCTCTGGGGCAAGTACTGATCATCGCCGCATCCGAGACGAAGGCCGATACGGCAACGGTGAACGTCATCGACGCCGTGGCGACGGTTCAGGTCACACCGATGAACCCGAACCTCAGTCTTGCGAGCAATCCGACCGTCCAACTCACCGCCACGTGCAGGGACATGGCCAATACCGTCGTGACGGGTCGCACGATCAAATGGAGTTCGGCCAATCCAGCCATCGCGACGGTCGACGCGAATGGGCTGGTGACGGCGAAGAGCGTGGGCATGGTGCAGATCACGGCCACCCCTGTCTTCGACGTCGCCGGCGTGGCATCTCCGCCGGTCACGGTCAAGGTCACACCCTGAGATGAGCTCCCGTCCGCGGGTGCATCAGCGTTTTCTGAAGCCCGCGGTACGACGGGCCGCCGCGTGGGCCGTGCTCATCGCGGTCGCCGCGTGCAGCCTCACGACGGAAGCCGTCCCCACGACCGACGTCGCGTCCGTCTCGGTCACGCCACCGACGATGACGCTGTCGGTCGGAGGGCAGGTTCCGCTGCAGGCGTTCGTGGAAGATGCGTTGGGGAAGCCGGTCGCGGGAACCAGCGTGTTCTGGTCCGTTCAGAATCCGACCATCGCCACGGTTTCGAGCACCGGCGTGGTGACCGGCATGGCAGTCGGATCCACCGAGGTCTCGGCGAGCGCGAACGGCAAGTCGGGCATCGCGACGATCACCGTGCAGAAGGCACCGGTGGCGAGCGTCGTCGTCACACCGCCCCACGTCGACGCCGCGCCGGGCGTGCACACGCCGCTCACCGCGACGGCGTACGACGCGGCGCAGAATGCGTTGACCGACCGCGCATTCACGTGGAGCACGAGCAACGCGAGCGTCGCGACGGTCGACGCCAACGGCGTGATGATCGCCGTCGGCCAGGGCAGCGCGACGATCACGGCGACGTCGGAAGGAAAGATCGGCACGGCGACTGTCACCGTCTCGCAGGCGCCCGTGGCGACGGTGGCGGTGACGCCAAGTCCGCTCTCGATGTCGGTGGGTCAATCGACGCAGCTCACGGCCACGCTCGAGGACGCGCAAGGCAACGTCTTGAACGGACGTGTGGTGACCTGGTCCACGTCCAACTCCAACGTCGCCCTCGTCTCCTCGCAAGGAATGGTGACGGCCGTGGCGCAGGGAGCGGCGACGATCACCGCGACGAGTGAAGGCACCAGCGGCACGGCGTCGCTCACCGTCTCGAACGTGGCGGTCGGCTCGGTCACGGTGCAGCCGCAATCTCCGTCGATCCAGCAAGGGTCGAACGTGCAGCTCAGCGCCACGATTCGCGACGTGAACGGCGTGATCGTCACCGATCGCGTCATCACGTGGACGTCGGGCAACGCGGCCGTGGCGACCGTGTCGAGTACCGGCGTCGTGACGGGAACAGGCGCGGGATCGGCGACGATCACCGCGACATGCGAAGGCAAATCCGGCAGCTCGACGGTGACCGTGTCGCTGGTCCCCGTCGGAAGTGTGAGCGTGGCGCCGACGCCGGTGACGATTCGCATCAGCGGGACGACGACGCTCATCGCCACCGTCAAGGACGTGAACGGCCTCGTCGTCACGAATCGCGGCGTGACCTGGTCGTCGAGCACTCCGGGTGTGGCGACTGTGTCGGCGGCGGGTGAAGTGACAGGCGTCGCGCTGGGCACGACGACGATCACGGCGACGAGCGAGACGAAGAGCGGCACGGCGTCCGTCACGGTGACCAACATTCCGGTCGGCAGCATAACGCTGGCGCCGCTCACGAAGGGCTTGCTCGTCACGCAGACGGTGACGCTCACACCAACGGTCAAGGACAGTACGGGCGCCGTGGTGACCGACCGCCCGTTGACGTGGGGCTCGAGCGCGACGGGCGTGGCGACTGTATCGTCGGCCGGCGTGGTGACCGCGATCGCGCCGGGCACGGCGACCATCTCCGCGACGGCCGAAGGAAAAAGCGGGTCGAGCACGATCACCGTGTCGCCGATCCCAGTCGGCATCGTCGTCGTCACGCCGCCGTCTGACAGTCTCGCGGTCAACGGAACCATTCAGCTCACGGCGACGACGGAAGATTCGGTCGGCGGGGTGCTCACCGGTCGCGTCGTGACATGGGGATCGAGCAACCCGGCCGCGGCCACTGTTTCGGCGACCGGACTGGTCACCGCGACAGCGAACGCCGGCGCGACGACGATCACCGCGACGAGCGAAGGCAAGAGCGGCACGTCGGCGATCACCGTGTACGTGCCCGTGGCGACGGTGACGGTCGCGCCACCGACGGCGACGATCTTCCTGGCGCAGACGCAGGCGTACACCGCGACGACGAAGGATGCGGGCGGGAACGTCCTCACCGGACGGAAGGTGACGTGGGCCTCGGGCAATCCGAGCGTCGCCGCGGTGAACAGCACGTCGGGCGTGGCGACGGCGGCCGGACCGGGAACAACCACGATCACGGCGACGAGCGAAGGCAAGTCGGGAACGGCGTCGCTCACGGTGCTGGTGCCGGTGGCGAACGTTCTCGTCGCTCCGCCGAGCGACAGCCTCGTGGTCAACGGAACCATTCAGCTCACGGCGACGCCGGTGGATTCGGTCGGTGGCGTGCTCACCGGTCGGACGGTCACGTGGGGATCGAGCAACCCGGCGGCGGCCACGGTCTCGGCGACCGGCTTGGTCACGGCGGGCGCGAACGCCGGCACGACGACGATCACCGCGACGAGCGAAGGCAAGAGCGGCACCTCGGCGATCACGGTCTACGTTCCGGTGGCGACGGTCACGGTCACACCGACGCCAGTGAACCTGTTCGTGACGCAGACGCAGCAGTTCACCGCGACGACGAAGGACGCGGGCGGGAACGTCCTCACCGGCCGCAAGGTGACGTGGGGCTCGAGCAGTCCGCTCGTCGCGAGCGTGAGCACGTCGGGGCTCGCGACGGCGCTGCTCGTCGGGACGACGACGATCACCGCGACGAGCGAAGGCAAGTCGGGCACTGCGACGCTGAACGTGGCGCTCGTGCCAGTGGCTACCGTGCACGTCAATCCGACGACGGACAGCCTGGTGGTCAACGGAACCATTCAGCTCACCGCGACGACGCTGGATTCGGTCGGCGGCACGCTTACCGGTCGCACGATCACGTGGGGATCGAGCAACCCGGCGGCAGCCACGGTCTCGGCGACAGGCCTCGTCACGGCCGGTGCGAACCCCGGCACGACGACGATCACGGCGACGAGCGAAGGCAAGAGCGGGACGTCGGCGATCACGGTGTACATCCCTGTCGCTTCGGTGACGGTCGCGCCGCCATCGGCGACCATTCTTCCGACACAGACACAGACGTTCACGGCGACAACGAAGGACGTTGGCGGGAACGTCCTCACGGGCCGGCTCGTGACTTGGGGCTCGAGTGTTCCAGGTGTCGCGACGGTGAACTCGTCGGGAGTCGCGACGGCGGTCGGTCAGGGAACGACGACCATCACGGCGTCGAGCGAGGGCAAATCAGGAACGGCGTCGCTGACCGTGCTCGTACCGGTGGCGAACGTTCTCGTCTCTCCGACGAGTGATAGCCTCGTCGTCAACGGCAGCATTCAGCTGACGGCGACGCCGGTGGACGCGGGCAACAATCCGCTGGCCGGACGCACCGTGACGTGGGGCTCGAGCAACCCGGCCGCGGCCACGGTCTCGGCGACGGGCGTCGTCACCGCGACGGGAAACCCCGGCACGACGACCATCACCGCGACGAGTGAGGGCAAGAGCGGGACGTCGGTGATCACCGTGTATGTCCCCGTCGCATCCGTGACCGTCGCGCCGCCCACGTCGAGCGTGACGGTCGGGAACACGACGACTCTCACGGCGACGACGCTGGATGCGTCGAGCAACCCACTCACGGGACGGCTGATCACGTGGAACTCGCTGAACCCGACCGTGGCGACTGTTTCACCGACCGGGCTCGTCACCGTCGTGGGCCGAGGGACGGCGACGATCACGGCGACGAGCGAGGGCAAGTCGGGATCGGCGACGGTCACCGGCACCGCGGCGAGCGTGACGGTTGCTCCGGCGCCAACGACAACTTTCGTCACCGGCACCGTGACGTTGACGGCGACGGCGCTCGACGCTCACGGCGTGGCGCTTCCAGGTGTTCCAGCAACGGCGTTCGCCTGGTCGTCGGATGGTCCCGGATTCGCGACGGTGTCGACGAGCGGCGTCGTGACTGGCGTGGCGCTCGGCAGCGCGAACATCAGCGCGCAGATCGACGGCAAATCCGGCGCGTCGACAGTGACGGTTCTCGCACCGCCGGTTGCGAGCGTGACCATCTCACCCCACGGCGCGACGATCTTCACAGGCGGCTCCGTTCCACTCACCGCCGTGGTGAAAGACGTCAACGGGACCGACGTCACCGCCGGTCACCCTCCGGTGTGGTCGTCGACGGTTCCATCGGTCGCCTCGGTGACGGCGGCCGGCGTCGTGTTTGCGGCCGGACCGGGAACGACACAGATCACCGCCACGACTGACGGAAAGAGTGACACAGTGACCGTCACGGTTCTTGCGACCGTGGCAAGCATCACGATCACGCCGGCCGGCGACGTTACCATCGGTACGCCTGTGACACTCACGGCGAACTTGTTCGACGCGGCGCACAATCCGATCACCGGCCGATCCGTGACGTGGTCGATCAGCGTTGGCAGTACAATTGCGACGCTCACGCCGAGTGGGAACACCGCGCAAATCGCCGGCATTCTCGCGCAGACGGGGGTGACCATCACGGCTTCATTGGTACCGCTCACCGGCGAGACCCCGCCGCCGCCCGGAACCCTCTCAGTCAACATCGTACCGTAGCTGTCATGAGTATTCGATCATTGGCCGCGCTCGGCGCGACGCTCGTTCCTCTCGCCATCCAGGCGCAGGCGCCGATTCCCAAGGAGCCGCTCAAGCAGCGGCCCGTCGTCGTGCGAATGCGCTCCGCGTGCAGCGGTGCCGTCGCCCAAACGTCATCGCCGACGGACGCTCAGCGTCGCGAAGCTCGCGACATGGCGCAGGCGGCGCGACAGTCGGCGATCCTCGGCGACACGGCCGCTGCGCTCAGCCAATTGCGCGGCGCGGCAGGCCTCGATCCCACCGACGCGAATCTCGCCTTCGAGCTGGCGCGCGCATACGAGAGCGCGGGCGCTCTCGCGAACGCCGCGTCGGAGTACTGCCGATTTCTGTCGCTTGCGCCGAACGCTTCCGAAGCATCCGAGGTCCGCACGCACGTCGCCGCGATCGCGCCGCCCAAGCCCGACACGATCGTCACCGTCGAAGGGAACGCGTTCAAACGCGGCGTCGACGCGTACGGCAAGGACCAGCTCCCCGAAGCCGAGGCGTCGTTCGGCACGGTGATCAAGATCGATTCCACCTCGGCCGACGCGTTTTACGATCGCGCGGTCGTCCGCGCGGCACAGGAGCGGCGCGGCGACGCTGCCGACGACTTCGAACACTATTTGCGGATTCGCCCGGAAGCGGCCGACCGTGCCGGCGTCGTGGCGCGCATCAACGAGTTGCGCGCCGTGGGCCTCTCGGCCTCGGAAGCGTTCGGACTCGGCGTCGTCCTTCCGGGCGGCGGCCAGTTCTACACCCGGCGCCCGATCCGCGGAATGCTGTCGCTGATCGCGGTAGGCGGAGCGGCGGGGATCGCGCTGGTGTCCAAGACGACGACGACGACGAAGACACTGTCGGCCACAGACCCGTTCGGCAACCGCTACAACTACACGGTTCCCGTGCCGAACAAGTCGCGACCATACCTCATCCCGGGCCTGGCCGCCGCCGGCGGCATCGCGTTGGCCAGTGCGATCGACGCGGCCCTCTACGCGCACAACGTGCGTGCGGGCACCGGCTTGTCCGTCTCGCTCGTGCCGAGTGCCGGCGGCGTCGGCGTGTTCGCGTCGCTCAGGGTTCCCTGACGCGCGTCCCGCGGCGGTCTCGTCAGTTAGGCGATCGCGTGGAGCGAATCGTCAACGACGACGAGGGATCGCCGTAAACTGGATCAGCTCTTGCGGAGGGGTCTTCTCCTTCTGTGAGGGAGAAGAGCTTGCCTCGGGCGCGGCGCGGAATGGTTTGGATCGCGGCGACGATCGTGGCGGCGTGCAGCGCGGCAACGGACGTCGCGACTACGGCCAACGTCGCGACCGTGTCGATCGCGCCGCCGTCGACCACTGTGTCGATCGGCTCGCAGATTCCGCTTCAGGCGCTCGTCCAGGATCCCGGCGGGAAGACGATCCCCGCGACGGACGTTTTCTGGTCCATCCAGGACTCCAGCATCGCGACGATCTCCAGTACCGGGGTCGTAACCGCGGTCGCACTCGGATCGACGCAGGTCGCGGCGAGTGTGAATGGCAAGTCGGGAATCGCCACGATCACCGTCGAGAAGACCCCGGTGGCAAGTGTGGTCGTCGCGCCCCCGCACGTGGATGCCGCGCCGGGCGCGCACACGCAGCTCGCGGCTGTCACGTATGACGCCGCGCAGAGTCCGCTCCCCGGCCGCGCCGTCACGTGGAGCACCAGCAACGCCGCCGTCGCCACGGTCGATGCGAATGGCATGGTGTCCGCCTTGAGTCCGGGCACCGCGACGATCACCGCCATGTCGGAGACCAAGACCGGTCTCGCGATCATTACGGTCTCGCAAGCCGCCGTCGCGAACGTGGCGGTGACGCCGAGTCCGCTGTCGATGTCGGTCGGCCAGACGACGCAGTTGACGGCCACGCTCAAGGACACCGTGGGCAACGTGCTGAATGCACGCGTGGTCGTGTGGTCCAGCGCCAACCCCGCGGTGGCCACGGTTTCATCGCAAGGCGTGTTGACGGCGATCTCGACCGGTCGTGCGACGATCACCGCCACGAGCGAAGGCCGGAGCGGTACCGCCGACGTCACGATCACGAACGTGCCCGTCGGCTCGGTGACGATTCAGCCACAGGCACCATCGGTCGTGATCGGAACGAACGTGCAACTCAGCACGATCGTTCGCGACGCGAATGGCGACATCGTCACCGATCGCGTGGTGACGTGGGCGTCGAGCAATCCTGCGTCGGCGACGGTGTCGACGTCCGGCGTCGTGACGGGTGTTTCCGTTGGCAGCGCCACCATCACGGCGACGAGCGAAGGAAAATCCGCGACGACCATCGCCACGGTCATTCCGGTGCCGATCGGCAGCGTCACCGTCTCGCCGGCGACGGCGAGCACGCACATCGGATCGACGACGACTCTCACGGCCACCGTCAAAGATCAAAACGGGACGGTGGTGACGAATCACATAGTCACCTGGACATCGAGTAACCCAGCCGTCGCCACGGTCGCGGGCGGTGTCGTCACCGGCGTCGCGCTCGGCACCGCGACGATCACCGCGACGAGCGACGGAAGAAGCGGGACGGCGTCGGTGACCGTAGCGGGATTGCCCGTCGGCAGCGTGACCGTCGCACCGGCGAGCAAGGCGATGCTCGTCGCGCAGAATTTCGCGCTGTCCGTGACCGTGAAAGATTCAATCGGCGGCGTCGTCACCGATCGGCCTGTGTCGTGGAGCTCGAGCAATGCGAGCGTCGCGACCGTGTCGGCGTCGGGCGTCGTGACGGCCGTTGCCCCTGGCTCGGCGACGATCACCGCCACGAGCGAGACGAAGAGCGGCACCAGCGCGATCACAGTGTCGCCGGTGCCGGTGAGCTTCGTCGTCGTTCAACCGCCGCGCGATACGATGTTCGCCAGCACGACGTTCCAATTGACGGCGCAGACACAGGATTCCGTTCACGGTGTTCTCACCGGCAGAACCGTGACCTGGACGACGAACAACGCGTCGGTCGCCACCGTGTCGTCGACAGGAGTCGTCACCGCGACGTCCACCGGCGGCAACGCCACGATCACGGCCACCAGCGAGGGAAAGAGCGGCACGTCGGCGATCACCGTAGTCGTTCCGATCGCGACGGTCGCTGTCACGCCGGCGACCAAGAGCATCCTCGCCGGGGACACCGCGCCGTTCGCGGCGACGGTCAAGGACGCGCTGGGCAACGTTCTCAACGGCCGCGTCCTGCTCTGGAGCTCGAGCAACCCCGGTGTCGCCACCGTCTCGCCGACCGGAACAGCGACTGGCACCGGCGTCGGCGTCACGACCATCACCGCCACGGCGCCGCTCGAGGGGAAATCGGGCAGCGCGACGCTGACCGTCAACGCCGCTTCAGTCAGCGTGACGCCGTCACCGGACTCCGCGTACATCGGGCAGACGGCGACGCTGACTGCGACGGCCAAAGACAAGAACGGGAATCCGGTGCCGGCGCAGGGCTTCAGCTGGAGTTCGACCAACTCTGGCGTCGCCACCGTGTCGCAAGCGGGGCTGGTGACCGCTGTAGCCGCGGGCTCGGCGAACATCGTCGCCACGCTCACCGGTCAATCCGGCCAAGCCACCTTCAAGGTCCTCGCGCCGGTGGCAACCGTCACCGTGTCTCCGTCGAATCCACCGGCGATCGCGACCGGCAAGAACGTGGCGCTGCAAGCGGCGCTCAAGGATGCGTCGAACGCCCCTATTGGCCCGGGTCGCGTGGTCACGTGGTCGACCAACGACACCAGCGGCATCGTCACCATCACACCGACGGCGGGGACCTACAACGCGACGGTGAGAGGCAACAAGGTTGGTACCGTCACCATCACGGCGACCAGCGAGGGCAGGACGGGAACGGCGACCGTTACCGTGACGAAGAACTGAGGCCGTGCGAGCAATTACGAAGCGGACGGCGCTTCGCTCGGCGCTCAGGGGCGGACGTCGGGATGGAGCGTGAGGCGCTGCACGCGCCAGTTGAGCAGCTCGGCGACGTACAGCTCGTTCTCCGACGGACACGCGATCTCGTGAATCCATCCGAATTGCTTCGGCGCCTTCCCCGCTTCGCCGAGCACGCCGAGGACCTTGCCGTCGAGTGAGAGTTTGTAGATACGGCCAGGCACGGCGTCGGCGCTATAGAGCACCTGATTCGGACCCGGCGTGATGCAGATCGCCCATGGCGCACCCGACACGGCGAGCGGATTCGAGTTCGGCGACGGCATGGCGCCCAACATTACGTTGGGCGTTTTATCGAACGGCACATCGATCGTGAATTGGCGCTGGAAGTTGCCGTCCGAGTCGAACACCTGGATGCGGCGGTTCGTGCGGTCGGCGACGTACACGTTGCCGTGGTCGTCGCTGGCGATGGAATGCAGGACGTTGAACTGTCCCTGCCCCGACCCGCGCTCGCCCCACGTTTTCACCCAGCGTCCGTCCTTGTCGATTTTCACGACGCGCGAGTTGTTGTAGCCGTCGGCGACGAAGATGTCGCCGGCCGCGTCCCAGGTGACGTCGGTCGGACGGTTGAACGTTCCCCACCCCGGGCGCGGGATCGCGCCGGGGGCGGTCTCCGTCGGCGCCTCGACGGCTTCGGCGCGGCGGCCGAGCACCATGAGCACGCGTCCCGCCGGGTTGAACTCCATGATCATGTTCGAGCCTTCGTCGGTCGCCCAGAGGTTGCCGCTCTTGTCGATGCGGACCGTATGGGCGAACGCGAATCCGTAGAGATCCTTGCCGATCTCCCGGATGAACGCGCCGTCGGGACCGAACTCGAACAGTTGCGACGCGGCCTCGCCGCGCAGTGTGCTCCGACTCCCGGTGCGCGAGAAGACGTAGAGGTGCTTGCGCGCATCCATCGTCACGCCGGCGACTTCACCGAGGTAGAAATTCGGCGGCAGCTTGAGAAAATCGGTGCTGGCGTCGAAGCGGATTTCGGGAACGGGCTGCTGGGAGTTGGCGACGTTCGGCATCGCGTCGAGACCGGACAGCACGCTCAGCGCGGCGGCGGACCGCAGAGTCATCGAGAGGGATAGGGGGCGCATGGGAGCTATCATGCGGGCATCCGTACTTGCCGGTCAAGCGAGGTAGTTCTTCCTCCCTCCCCAAGAACAACGAAACGGAGACAACAGCCCCTCTACTTGGGTCTTATCGCCGACCCGTGTTTCGGGTACCTCGGCAGTTTCGGGAAACACCCGAAAACGTCATGCGAGCGTCATTCATGACGCTCGCATGACGCGGCTTGTCGATAAACGCTCTCGATTGAGAGTTTACAAAACGTATCAGAACGACACTGGTACCCGAAATGGCAGTCGGCGATAAGACCCAAGTAGGAGGGCTCGCGTCGCCAAAGTCCTCGCTGGTCGCCGGGCCAATGCGAAAGGGGGCGAATTGAGGGGATGCGAGCCTCGCCATCTGGGTCCCGTTCCTGACGCCGTCGTCTTGAGCTTTGAGCGACCGTTTTTTCGGTCACCCGACATTTCCAACCGGCCACCGCACTTTTCCATTCTCGCGCGACGGCCCGAGTTCGCCCGCCAAACGCCGTTTCCTCTCGCCGACGCGACAATTCCGGCCGGCCACCGCAATTTGCCGATCGCGTCAGGCGAGTTTGCCCAGACGGGCAGCCGACTTTACCGACTGGTCAACGAACCGGTCGTAGTACGCGGCGAACGGGTCACAACGGACGGCGAACCCGACGCACCGACCTCTCATCGTGAGGCCGGGTCGGACGACTCGTCGCCCCGGCCAACTGACCTGACGCAGGGCACAGCTCAGTGGTCGTCCCGCCCCTTCGGCCGCACTGATCGGCCAGTTCGCCCCCGCGCGCGTCAAGCGAATTGCAGACCTGTCATGGATTTGCTTTTTCTCCCGCTCCACCTGATGCGTCGTTCCGGAAAGCGCAGCGTACGGCTCGCGCGCTCGCGTTGTCTCGCGGGCATTTTGACCAGGCCGAAGGGCAATCCATCCAACGACTCGGCAGGATGACGCGCCCACATAAGCGCTTTTCTTCTCCCGGTTAACAGGCGACCGACCCTGACGATCGGCCGGCGGAGAATGGCTGCCCGAGCTGTTGGCCGTAGCGGAGTAGTGTTAGCCATCGACAGTCGGCCGTCAGCGGCAGGCCGTCGCCCGCGGAGGATCTCCCGTCAGCCAAAGGCCGAGGATCTTTCAGATGAAGGTTGTCGTATTCGGTGCTACAGGAATGATCGGCCAGGGTGTTCTACGCGAGTGTCTGCTCGACCCCGGCTTGGATCACGTGTTGACCATCGGCCGCACGCCGACCGGACGGCCGGAGGCGAAACTCCACGATCTCGTCGTGCCGAATCTCCACGACCTCTCAGCCGTCGAGTCCCAGCTCGCCGGATTCGATGCGTGCTTCTTCTGCCTCGGCGTCTCGGCTGTTGGCATGACGGAGGAGCAATACTCGCGGATCACGTACGACCTCACGCTGTCGGTCGCGAACCTGCTGGCTCGTCTCGATCCGGCGATGACGTTCATCTACGTCTCCGCGGCGGGCGCGTCGTCGAGCGAGCAAGGCGCGATGTGGGCGCGCGTGCGCGGCCGCACGGAGAACGCGCTCTTCCGCTTGCCGCTTCGCGCGTACGTGTTCCGGCCGGCCCTCATTCGGCCGCTGCACGGCATCAAATCGCGGACGCGGCTCTACAACGCGGTCTACGTGACGATGGCGCCGGTGATGCCACTCCTCGGCCGGCTCTTTCCCGCGCACGTCACGACGACGGAGCAGATCGGACTCGCGATGCTACGCGTGGCGCGTGAGGGATTTCCGCGAAAGATTCTTCACACGGCGGACATCAACTCGCTCTAGCGCCGCGGCGTCAGACCTCTTCGCTCTGGCGCCGCGTCGACCCGCTGGCGCGCGCGGTCTCCGAGCTGCGCCAACTGTCGGGCGTCGGTGGGATCATGTGTTTCGCTTCCATGCGACCCACGATCAACAGCGTGAAATACGTGAAGGCCGCCAGCACGATCGCGATCTCGGCATGGCCCAGTCCCACGCAGGCGCCGATCGCGGCGGTGGACCAGATGCTCGCCGCCGTCGCCGTGCCGCGAACCCGGTCGTTGGCCTTGAGGATCGTGCCGCCACCGATGAAGCCGACGCCCGTGACGAGACCTTGAATGACGTACATCACCGCCACGGAGCCCGGCGGAAACTCGGACGTCGCGAGGAGCACCAGGCCGCACGCGCCGAGCGCGACGATCGGAAACGTGCGCAGCCCCGCGCTCATGTCGTGCAACTCGCGCTCGCGCGCGATGGGCAGCGTCAACGCCAAGGCCAGCGCCATCCGCACCACGGCGGCGAGCATCAGCGAGAGATCGAAACTCATTCCAATGGACATGTCGGCGGGGTTGAACCGCATTCAACCTGTTCCGCGAGGGCGGACCAAGGAAGGGCCCTGTTCGGAGGTCGTCGCGGTGCCTATCGTAGAGTCATGATTGCCATGTACAAGGTGTTGCAACGCGGGATGACGCGGGAAAACAAGCTCGGAGCCTTGTTGGCCATCCTGACTTGTCCATGTCACGTCGTAATGCTCGGGTTCGTACTGACCGGAACGGTCGTCGGTACCTGGCTTCTCGCGGTCCGCGCCTATGTCATTCTCGCGTTCTCGCTGCTTTTCCTGCTTGGACTCTGGCTCATGATGCGGCCGGATCCTGCCTGTCGTCTCGACTAGACCCCTCGACATGACCACCATTCGCCGACTTCTCCGCCCGGCCGCGGTGTCAGTTGCCGCGCTCACGTTCGCCGGTTCCGCCCGTGCCCAAACCGGCGGCGGTCCGGTCGACCCACGGGTGTACTCCGCGCTAACCTGGCGAAACCTCGGGCCCTTCCGTGGCGGACGAGTCGCGGCGGTGAGCGGCGCGATCGGACAGCCGGGCGTGTTCTACATCGGGTTGCCCGCCGCGGGTGTGTGGAAGACCACGAGCGCGGGGCAGACCTGGTTCCCGATCTTCGACGCGATCAAGGACGTCTCGTCGATCGGCTCCGTCGACGTCGCGCCGTCCGATCCGAACATCATTTACGTCGGCACAGGCGACATCATCACCGGTGGATCCATCAACGAGGGCAACGGCGTCTACAAGTCGACCGACGCCGGGCGAACCTGGCGTCACCTGGGGCTCGACGCAACGAAGCAGATCCCGTCGATGTCCGTGGACCCGCACGATCCGAAGGTCGTGCTGCTGGCGGCGCAAGGGAACGTGCACGCAAAGACGCATGAGCGCGGCGTGTACCGTAGCACCGACGGCGGGACGACGTGGACGCAGACGCTCTTCGTCGACGACAGCACCGGCGCGCAGAAGATCTCGCGCGCCTTCGACACGCCGAACACCGTCTTTGCGACGACGGTCGCGCACTACGCTCCGCCGCCGCCGGCGACTGGCGCAGGAGGAGGAGTCGGCGGCGGCGGGCGCGGCGGTCCGCAAGCGGGACCGACGAGCACGAAGCTCTTCAAGTCGACCGACGGCGGCGCCACGTGGACCGAGATCTCCGGGAACGGGCTTCCGGCGCGCCTCACCGGGAAGCTGTGGGTCGCCGTCGCCAACAACTCCAACGCGCAGCGCGTGTACGTGATCGGCGATGCGGGCCTCTACCGCTCCGACGACGGCGGCGCGACGTGGCACCAGATGGCTGCCGACGATGAGAGAATTCGTAACGGGCAGGGTGGCTACAACTGCGGCGTCTACGTCGACCCGCAGAACCCCGACGTCGTCTACACGCTCAACACGGCAAGCTACAAGTCCACCGACGGCGGCAAGACGTTCACTGGTTTCAAGGGGGCGCCGGGCGGGGACGATCCGCAGCAGATGTGGATCGATCCGACCAACGGCCAGCGCATGCTGTTCGGCTACGACCAGGGCGCGATCGTCTCGCTCGACGGCGGCGGTACGTGGAGCTCGTGGTACAACCAATCGACCGAGCAGATCTACCACCTGTCGATCGACAACTCGGTTCCCTACTGGGTCTATGGCACGCAGCAGGACGCCGGCGCCATCCGCACCCGTATCCGCGGCAACCTGGGCGCGATCACGCCGCTGGACTGGAACCCCGTCTCGGGCTGGGAATGGGGCACGATCGTCCCCGACCCGCTCGACCCGAATACGGTCTACGCCAGCGGCTCGGGCATTTTGAAGATCTCGTATCCGGGCGAGCAGTGGATCAACGTGAGCCCGGCAATCGATGCCTCGCGGCAGCTGCGTACGACGAGCGACCAGCCGCTCGTGTTCGCGCCATGGAACAAGCACATGCTCATCGCCGCATTCCAGTCGGTGTGGACGACGATCGACGGCGGCGCGCACTGGACCTCGATCAGCCCCGACCTCGCCATGCGCTCCGACGCGCCGCGCCCGGCGAACGGCGGACCTCCGGTGGGCGGCGCGATTCAATCGATGCGCGCGTCGACCGTGGGCACGGGCACGATCTGGGTCGGCACCAACAATGGACTCATCAAGGTCACGCACGACGGCGGCAAAACCTGGTCGGACGCGAGCATTCCGGGAATTCCCAGCGTGCAGCGCGCCGAAGTGCTGAGCGTCGAACCGTCGCACTTCGACGCCGCCGAAGCGTACGCCGTGCTCGGCCTCTATCGCCTCGGCGACTACACACCGTACGTCTTTCGCACGCGCGACTCGGGGAAATCGTGGACCCGCATCACCGAGGGACTCGCGACCAATCAGCCGAGTGGCAGCTTCGCGCGCGTCGTGCGGAACGACCCGCAGCGCAGAGGGCTGCTGTTCGCCGGCACGGAGAGCGGCATGTACGTGTCGTTCGACGACGGCGACCATTGGTCGACGCTGTCGCTCAACCTGCCGACGACGTCCAATCGCGATATCGCGCTCAAGGACAACGACATCGTCGTCTCGACCTACGGTCGTGGCTTCTGGGTGATCGACGACTACTCGATGCTTCGCCAGGTCTCGTCGAACACGGCGAGCGAGGCCGCGCACCTGTTCAAGCCGGGTGACGTGATTCGCGCGCGGCGCAACGTCGGCGCCGACACGCCCTTCCCGCCCGAGGTGCCGCACGCGCTCAACCCGGCGGAAGGCGTGCAGATCGACTACTGGCTGGCGCAGGCAGCGCGCGGCGACGTCACGCTCGACGTGCTCGACGCGTCGGGCGCTCTCGTGCGCCACATGACGAGTGCGGCGGTGGCCCCCGTGTCCGAAGCGGCGCGTCCTCCCGAGCCGAACTTCTGGATCGCTCCTCCGACGTCGATTCCCGCGATCGTCGGCGGCAATCGCACACATTGGGATCTCCGCTACGATCCGCCCAACTCGTTCGCGCACTCGTTCGAGATCAATGCGAATCCCGGTCAGACACCGCCATCGCCCGAGGGTCCGGTGGCGATTCCGGGCACGTACACGCTCAAGCTCACCGTCGACGGCAGGAGCTATTCGCAGACCGTGTGGATCAAGCCCGATCCGCACTCTCCGGCGCCCGTCGCGGCGATCGCCGCGCAGCACGCGCTGCAGATGAAGCTCCTGCAGGGAATCAACGTGTCGTTCGACGGGCGGCGCACTGCACAGGAGCTGCGCGACGCCCTGCATCCGCCGGCCAGCAGCACATCCGAAGCCGCGGCAAGAGCCAACGCACTCGCCGCGCAGCTCGACACGATCATCGGCGGGAACGGTGGCGGTCGGGGACGTGGACGCGGCGGTCAGGGCGGACTGCCGAACTTCCAGGCGCTCAATGGCGCGTTCGTCGCGCAGCTCAACGCGCAGGACCTCGGCGACTTGGCGCCGACATCGGCGACGCTCGCGGCGTTCGGCGCGAGCTGTCGCGACTTGTCGAAAGCGGTGGCTACACTGGAGAAAATCGAGGCTGGGGCCGCGGCGCTGAAGACAGCCGCGGATGCGATCGATATTCCTCGCGGCGGCCTCAAGCCGCCTGTGTGCTAGGGAGCGGCGAGTAAACGGCGAACCCCGAATCTCAGAACGTCATGTCGATGCTCAACGCTGAGACTACCGCCAGGTCCCCCCGAGCGCCTTGTACAACTCCACCGCCGCCGTCAGCTCGCCGAGCTGCGCCTGACTCAGCGCCAGCTCGGCGCTGAAGAGGCTTCGCTGCGCGTCGAGCAGATCGAGATACGACGACAATCCGGCGTCGTACCTCGACTCGGCGAGGCTGAGCGCCTGCCGCAACGCGCGCGCCTGGGTCGCTTGCGCCACGGCCTCGTCACGCGCGAAGCGGACGCCGGCGAGCGCGTCGTTCGCTTCGCGCACGGCGTTGAGCGCGGTTGACTCGTACGACGCACGCGATTGATCGGCCCGCGCCCGTGCCTGCGCCGACTGGTTCGACAGCCGGCCGTTGTCGAACAACGGAAATGAAACTCCGGCGAACAGCTGGTAGACGTGCGTATTGTCGGCGAACACGTTGTTCGGCAGACCCGCCTGTGTGCCGAGCGACCCGACGATGCTGACCGTCGGCAGGCGAGCCGCGTCGGCCACCCCGATGCGCGCATGCGCCGCGGCGTAGTTGCGCTCGGCCTGTTGCACGTCGGGTCGGCGCGCGAGGAGACCGGCGGGAATCGAGTCGGGGATCTGAAGCGCCTCGACCGCCGCGGCCAGCGTGCCGCGCCGCGGAATCGCCGTCGGGCCTTCGCCGAGGAGCACGTTGAGATTGTGCTCGGTGACGGCGGTGGCGCGCTCGCTCTGCGCGAGCGTCACTGCAGGCGCGGCAACCTGCGCCTCGAACTGACGTACGTCGAGCTCCGAGGTGAGTCCTTCCGAGTATCGCGCACGCGCCACGTCGAGCGTGGATTGGCGCGAGCTGAGCGTCCGCTCGGCGATCAGCCGCTCCTGATCCAACTCGAGCAGCTGGAGATAGCTCGACGCCACGTTGCTGACGAGCGACAGCACCGTCGCGCGCTCCGCCGCTTCCTCGGCGCCGAGGTCGGCGGAAGCAGCGCGAACGCCGTTCCGGAGTCGGCCCCAGAAGTCGAGCTCCCATGCGAGATCCGAGGTGAAGCGCGCCGCGCGATAGGCGGTCGGCGGAAACGATCCGATCACGACCTGGTTCGTGCTCTCGGAGCCGTTGAGCGTGAGCGACGGAGCGAGCGGCGACCTGGCCACGCCCACCGCCGCTCGAAATTCGCGAACGCGCGCCTCGGCCACCCGGAGGTCGCGATTCTGTTCGAGCGCGACGTGGACGAGCCGCACGAGCGTCGTGTCGCGAAGAAGATCGAGCCAGGCGACCGCCGCCGTCGAGTCGGTCACGGCAAGACGGCGCACCGCCGGTACCGCGGCGATGCGTGCCGTGTCGGCGCGGCGCGCCGCGGCGAGCGAATCGAAGAACGCGCGCGACGAGTCGCTCGTTCGCGCGACCCCGATCTTGTCCTTCGAACTGACGACGGTCTCGGGCACGTAGCGCGGGCCGGCAAGGCAGCCCAGACCGAAGACCATGGGCACCGTCGCGAGAACTACCCCGACGCGGCGCTTCATGCGCGCTCCGTCGTCGGCGCGGCGACGGGCTCTCGTTCCGCTGCACCGGACCGTCCTTCCGCCAACCCGCGAATGATTCGGAAGAAGAGCGGGATGAAGAAGATGCCGACCGTCGTGGCGAACAACATGCCCGCGAACACGCCCGTGCCGATCGAGTGGCGGCTCACCGCGCCCGCACCGCTCGCCAGCATCAGCGGCAGCACGCCGAGGATGAACGCGAACGACGTCATCAGAATTGGCCGCAGTCGTTCGCGCGCCGCTTCGACCGCCGCCTGTCGTATGCTCATGCCGTGCGCGCGCAACTCGTTCGCGAACTCGACGATCAGAATCGCGTTCTTCGCCGCGAGACCGACGACGGTGATCAAGCCGACCTGGAAGTAGATGTCGTTCGGCTGGTGTCGGACCCAGATGCCGAGCAGCGCGCCGAGCACACCGAACGGAACGCCGAACAAGACGGCGAACGGCACCGACCAGCTCTCATACTGCGCCGCGAGCACGAGGAACACGAGCACGAGGCCGAGCGCGAACACGAGCGCCGCGTCGCCGCTCGACGCGCGTTCTTGAAAGGACTGGCCGGAGTACGACACGCCGAGGCCCGCCGACCCGAATTGGTTGGCGATGAGATCGTCGACCTGGTGCAACAGCTCGCCGGTACTGTGCCCGGCCTTGGGCGTTCCCGTAAACTGAGCCGAGGTGAACCCGTTGAACCGCGGCACCACCGTCGGCGCGCTACGGAAGCTCACCGTCGTCACGGCCGACACCGGGACCATCGTGTTGTTTGCGCCGCGCACGTAGAGCTTTCCGATGTCGGTCGGCGTCTGGCGGAATTGCGGCAGCGCGAGCGCCTGCACGCGATACGTCTTGCCCTGAAGGTTGAAGTCGTTGATGTAGAGCGACGACAGGTTCGCCTGGAGCGTCGCGAACAAATCGGTGAGGTTGATCCCGCGCGCCTTGGCCGCCGTGCGATCGACGGTCACGTAGACCTGCGGGACCGCGGCGCGGAACGTCGTGTTGAGCGCACCCGCCGCCGGCAGTTGGTTCACCGCCTGCCGGAATTCGTTCACGTGCTGTGCGAAGGTGCGAATGTCCTGCCCGTTCCGGTTCTGCAGATTGATTTCGACGCCGGCGGTGATGCCGAGTCCCGGCACCTCCGGCAAGTTGAAGCCGAACGCGTTGGCATCGGGCAGCCCGAACAGCTTGCGGTTGATGCGGCCAGCGAGCGAATCCAGCGCGTCGTGCGGCGAGCGTTCGTCCCACGGCTTCACGTTGAGAAAGACCGTCGCGCCGTTGGTCGCGTTCGACTGCGTGAGCAGATCGAGTCCGACGAGCGCCACGATGTTCTTCACCGCCGGCTCGGCGCGCAGGATTTTTTCGATCGACGCGACCGTGGCTTCCGTACGCTGCAGCGACGCCGCGTCGGGCAGCTGCACCGAGAGCGCCATGTAGCCCTTGTCTTCCGTCGGAATGAACGCCGTCGGAATGCGGCGCCAGAAGACGCCCGCCAGCCCGACGATGATCAGAAACACAGCGACCCAGATCGGCGGACGCCGAATCACGGAACTCACCGCCCCGACGTAACCGTTCGTCGCGCGCGTGAACAGGCGGTTGAACCACCCGAAGAATCCGGTCGTATGCGTCACCTCGGACTCCGTGAGCAGCAGCGCGCAGAGCGCCGGCGTCAGCGTGAGCGCGACGATGCCCGACAGCACGACGGCGATCACGATCGTCATCGCGAACTGCTTGAATAGCTCGCCCGTCACACCGCCGATGAATGCCACCGGCACGAACACGGAGCACAGCACGAGCACGATCGCGACGAGCGCGCTGCCCACCTGACGAATCGCCTTGTCGGCAGCGAGTCGCGGCGGAAGGCCCTCGCTCGCCATGATGCGTTCGACGTTCTCGATCACGACGATCGCGTCGTCGACGACGATGCCGATCGCCAGCACGAGCCCGAACAGCGTGAGCACGTTGATCGACATCCCGAAGGCGAGCAGACCGAGGAACGTACCGATGACGCTCACTGGCACGGCGAGCATCGGGATCAACGTGGCGCGCCAGCTCTGCAAGAACAAAAAGACGACCAGCGTCACGAGGATCATCGCCTCGACGAGCGTGATCGTGACCTCGTGAATCGACGCGCTGACGAACGGCGTCGTGTCGAACGGCAGGGCCCAGTGCACGCCCTTGGGAAATCCGGTCTGCATCTCGTTCAACCGATCGACCACAGCCTCCTTCACCGCGAGCGCGTTGGCGCCGGGCCGCATGTACAGCAGCACGAATGCCGTCGGCACGCCGTTGAGCCGGCCCTCGAGGTCGTAGCTGCGCGCGCCGAGTGAGGCATGCCCGACGTCCCGTAACCGTATCACCGAACCGTCCGGCCGCGCGCGGATCACGATGTCGTTGAACTCGTCGGGCGTCTGCAATCGGCCGATCGTCGTGATCGGCAGCGTAAGCTGCGTGCCCGGCGGCGACGGCTCGGCGCCGAGTCGGCCCGCCGGATTCGTCGCGTTCTGCTCGCGCACCGCAGCGGCGATGTCGCTGACCGTGAGGCCCAACTGTGCCATCTTGTCGGGGTCGAGCTGGAGAAGCATCGAGAAATCGCGCGCCGGGAACGGCGTCGCGTCGCCCACGCCCGTCACCCGCTTCAGCTCGTCCACGACGTTGACCTTCATGTAGTTCGCGAGATACGTCGCGTCGTAACGCGGATCGTCCGACTGCAGCGCGACCACGGCGAGGATGTCGGTGTTCGCCTTGAGGATCGTGATGCCGTTCGTGCGCACCGCGTCGGGCAGCTGCGGCTCGGCCAGCTTCTCGGCGTTCTGCACGTCGACCGCGGCGAGATCCTGGTTGCGCGAGACGTCGAACGTCACGTTGATCGTCGTCGAGCCGTCGCTGGCGTTCGACGACGCGTAGTAGAGCATGCCCTGGAGTCCGGCGAGCTGTTCCTCGATCGGCGCGGCCACCGCCTGCGCCGCGTCTTCCGACGACGCGCCGGGGAAATTCGTCTGGATGCGCACGGCCGGCGGCGTGATCTGCGGATACCGCGTCACCGGCAGCAGGTGAATCGCGAACAGGCCGAGCAGCGTGATGACGATCGAGATCACGGCGCCGAAGATCGGGCGCCGGATGAAGAAGTAGCGCGGCTCCGTCATCGTGAGACTGCGGCTGATTTGGTGCTGTCGGCGAGCGGCATCGGTTTCACGACGCGTCCGGGCGCCACTTTCTGCGTCCCCTCGACGATCACGCGATCGCCGGCCGACAAGCCGGAGTCGATGATCCAGAGCGAGCCGCTCCACGGTCCTGTCTGTACGTCGCGCGCGGTCACCGTGTCGCCAGTGCCGACGACGTACACGTACTGCCGACCCATTCCCTGCATCACCGCACGCTGGGGCACGGCAAGCGCCGCGGCGCGAGTGAATCCCTCGAGCCGCACGCGCACGAACTGACCCGGCAACAGGCGGCGATCCGGATTGGCGAACGTGGCGCGGAACTCCTCCGTGCCGCTCGCCGAATCGAGCGACGGCGCGATGAAGTCGAGGCGACCGGTGCGCGGCAACAGCGAGCTGTCCGGCATCACCACGCGCACGGCGAGGTTGCTTCCGGGACGAATCAACGCGCCGGCGCGCGGATCGCGCTCCCACGTCGCCAACTGTTGCGACGACGGATGAAAAGTCACGTAGACCGGATCGAGCTCGTCGATCGTCGTCAGCAGGTCGCCCGCGCCCGTCACGCGCGCACCCAACTCCAACCGCGCTCGCCCGACCTGTCCGTTGATCTCGGCGCGGATCACGCAGTCGTCGAGATCTTTCTTGGCGGCGTCGACCGCCGCCTGCGACGACTCGAGCTCCGAGCGCGCATTGTCCACGTCCTGCTGCGCCACGGCGTGCTTCGGGATGAGCGGTTCGAGTCGCGCGACGGTGCGCTTCGCGTTGTCGAGCCGCGCCAGCGCGCTCCGATACGCGGCGTCGTACTTCACCGTATCGAGCTTGTAGAGGATTTGGCCCTTCGCGACGACGGCGCCTTCGGTGAACGCGCGTTCGACGATGATGCCCTCGACGCGCGAGCGAACCTCGATGCGACGATAGGGCTGCACCTGCGCGCCCAGCTCGTACGGTTCGGCGATCGTCGCGGGAGAAACGGTGACGATGCTGACCTGCGGTGGGGGCGGCGCGGCCTGACCTTGCTGCTGTACGCCTGGACCGGCGGCCTTCGTGCAACCGCCGAGGAACACAAGACCGATGAGGATCGAAGCGAGCGTGCTCGCTCGCCGATTATGCGCAATGATCACTGCACCAAGGGCTGGCGTCGGGGAGACCTACAGGGAGTACCTGTAAGATGAACCCCGACACCAGCCCAAGGGAGCGCGCTGGGACGAACGGTTCCTACCAGATCCTGGCGCGGAGGTTGTCGGGCCGAACCATCGTGTCGCCTTCCTTACAGCCCCACGCGGCCTTGAACTCCGGCATGTTCGACAGCGGGCCGTCGACGCGCCATTTGCCCGGCGAATGCGCGTCGGTCTTGATCTGCTGAAGCACCGCTTCGTCGCGCGACAGGCCGCGCCAGATCTGCGCCCACGCCAGGAAGAACCGCTGCTCCGGCGTAAACCCGTCGATCTTCGCGTGCGGCTTGCCGGCAATCGCCTTCTCCATCGCGTAGTACGCGACAGTCAGGCCGCCGAGATCGGCGATGTTCTCGCCGAGCGTCTGCCGGCCGTTCACGTGCGACGCGCTGTCGACGACTGTATATGCGTTGAACTGGTCGACGACGAGCTGCGCGGCGGCCTTGTACTTGGCCGCGTCCTCCGGCGTCCACCAGTCACGCAGATTGCCCTGCCCGTCGAACTGACGGCCCGAGTCGTCGAAGCCATGCGTCATCTCGTGGCCGATCACCGCGCCGAGGGCGCCGTAGTTCACGGCGTCGTCGGCGTTCGGATCGAAGAACGGCGGCTGGAGAATGCCTGCCGGGAACTGGATCTGGTTGAGCGTCGAGCTGTACGACGCGTTCACCGTCGGCGGCGTCATGCTCCACTCGGTGCGATCGGGCGCCTTCCCCAATCGCGCCCACGTACGCGCCGCGTTCCACTCGGCCACGGCGTGCTGGTTGGCGTAGAACGAGCCCGCGTTGACGGAGAGCGTCGAGTAGTCGCGCCACTTGTCGGGATACGCGACCTTGCGCATGAAAGCGTTGAGCTTGGCGACGGCCTGCGTCTTCGTCTCGCTGCTCATCCAGTCGAGCCCGTTGATTCGGTCGCGCAGCGCCGAAACGAGGTTGTCGACCATCTTGGCGGCGCGGGCCTTGGCTTCGGGAGAGAAGTTGCGCTTGATCCAGTCCTGGCCGACCGCTTCGCCGAGCGCGCCGTTGGTGCCGGTCGCGCACTGCTTGCCGCGCCTTTCCTGTTGCTTGACGCCCGTGGTGACCTGTTGCCAACGGAACGCTTCGTTCCGGAACGGCGTGCTCAGTGAACCCATCGCGCCGCTCTCGACGTGCCAGCGGAGATACGCCTTCCAGTCGTCGACGGGCGTGGCCGCCACGAGCGAGTCGAGCGCTTTGAAGAAGCTCGGCGCGCGGACGTTCACGTCGCCCGCGTAGCTCGCGCGGCGCTGCTGGAGGTAGCGCGCCCAGTTCAAGTGCGGCGTCGTCGTCTGGAAATCGGCCACGGACATCTTGTGGTACGTCGCGACCGGGTCGCGCATGTCGGCCTGCGGAATGGTGATCTTGGCGATCGCCGTCTCGAGGGCGAGGATCGAGTGCGCGTTCGCCGACGCCTGCGCCGAGCTCTCACCGAGGAGCGCCAGCGACCGCGTGACGTGCTCCTCGTAGTCCGCGCGGCGCTTCACCGCGCGATCGTTCGTGCCGAGGTAGTCGTCGCGGTTGAGCGACAACCCGCCCTGGTTCGCGGAAAGGATGATGATCTTGCTGTTTCGCGGATCGGTGCCTGGGCCAAGCGAGAAGGGCGCGATGCCCCCGCCGCCTCGTCCACCGCCACCACCTCCGCCGCGACCGCCCGCGGTGCCGAACAGCTTCACGATGTCGTCGGTCGTCTTCGCCGCCGCGACGGCGTCGAGCGTCGGCTTGATCGGCTTGAACCCGGCCTTGTCGAGGGCGACGGTGTCCATGCAGGCGAGGTAGTACGTGCCGATCTTGTAGTCGTTCGATCCGGCTTTGGCTTCGCCGTCGTTGACCAGGTTCGCGTCATCGACGACGATCTTCTCGACGACCTCCTGATTCTTGTCGCCGAGCATGCCGAAACTGCCGAGGTTGGTTTTCGTCGGCGGGATGGTGTGAGTCTTGAGCCACGTGCCGTTGGCGAATTCATAGAAGTCGGTGCATGGCGCGCAGGTCGTGTCGAGATTGGCGCGGTCGAGCACGTGCGACGCGCCGGGTTTCTGAGCGACGGCGACGGATGACGCGACGGCTGCGAGCAGGATCGCGCCAAGGTGAAGGCGGGAACGAACGAGCATGGAGTCCTCGGGAAGGGCGGAACGAATCGATCTCTCTCTTTGAGCTTACGCGCCCGCACGCTCCGCTGCTGCGCGCCTCCCGGCGCCCTGCTTCGCCTTTGCGACCTGGATCCCGGGATCGCCCCGCTGCTGCGTCCCCGCGGCGCGCCAGGGCCGCCTCGACACCGGCGCGGCGAGCGACGCATCCTAGTAGATGCCCGCGCCCCAGACATCGACGGTCGCCGATCGAATCGCCGCGTACAACGCCGGCCGAAACCCGCGGCGGCTCGACCGAAAGTATCGCCTGATGCGCCTCGATCCGTTCATTTTCTATCGCGGCACGGCACACCTCTACTGGGAAGACTGGGGGCAGCGCGCGTCGCGATTGCCGAAGAGCCCCTCCACCTGGGCTTGCGGCGATCTTCACCTCGAGAACTTCGGCAGCTACCTCGGCGACAACCGCCTCGTCTACTTCGATCTCAACGATTTCGACGAGGCGGCGCTCGCGCCGGCGACAGCCGACCTCACTCGTCTCTTGGCGAGCCTTCGGCTCGCCGCCGGCGCCCTGCACCTCGACGACCCCGAGGCTGCTGAGCTGAGCGAAGGGCTGCTCGTCGCGTACTGCGACGCGCTCGCGTCGGGGAAGGCACGCTGGGTCGAGCGGCCGACGGCACGCGGCATGGTGCGCGACCTTCTGCTGACCGCGCGCGAACGCGGGCCGACCTCGCTCCTAGAGCGCCGCACGATCGTCGAGGACGGCCGTCGCCGGCTGCGCATCGACGACGAACGCGCCGAAGCGCTGGCGCCGCGGGAGCGCGCGGCGGTGACGCAGCATCTCGCCGAGTTCGTGGAGTCGATGGCCAAGACGCAGGACCAGGCGAAGTTCTACCGCCTCATCGACGTCGCCGCGCGCATCGCCGGCACGGGCAGTCTGGGTCTTCGCCGCTACGTGGCGCTCGTGCGTGGCCGCGGCGGAGAAGACGGCCGCGTGCTGCTCGACCTCAAACAGGTGCGTCCCTCCGTCATGGCGAAGTACGTCGGCGTGCCGCAGCCGGCGTGGAAATCCGACGCGCACCGCGTGGTCGAGATCCAATGGCGGATGCAGGCCATCTCACCCGCGCTGCTCGCACCGGTGAGCTTCGGCAAGACCAACTACATCCTGCGCGAGCTTCAACCCACGGAGGACCGCCTCGCGCTCGCGCACTGGAATGGAAAACTCTCGCGGCTGCGAAAGGTGGTCGTGACGATGGGAGAGACGCTGGCGTGGGCGCAGCTGCGATCGGCCTCGCGGCAGGGCGCCGACGGCATCGACGCGCTCATCACGTTCGGCCGCGCGCACAACTGGCGCGAGTCGGTGCTCGAATACGCGAGGTTCTACGCCAACAGGACGGTCCGCTACTGGCGCGAATTCAAGCGCTCGAGCCTCGGCGCCGAGTCCGGTTGACGTCCTGGCGGGCCCTATTGGCTCTCACATCTTGACGTTCAAGATGACGACGGGCTATCGTGGAGGCACACGCCACCGGACGCGATCATGGATCAGCCGCCGAACACGGACGTCATCCAGGGCACGCTCGACCTGCTCATCCTGAAGACGCTGAGTCTCCAGCCGATGCACGGTTTCGGGATCGCGCGGCGCGTCGAGCAGATCTCGCGCGGCGTGTTCAAGGTGAATCCGGGTTCCTTGCTGGTCGCGCTGCAACGTCTCGAGCGACAGGGTTGGCTCGACACCGAGTGGCGGCAGACGGAGAACTCGCGACGCGCGAAGTTCTACGAGCTCACGCGCGCGGGCCGCAAACAGCTCGAGCTCGAGGCGGCGGATTGGCGCCGTCGCGCCACCGCTGTCGCGCGTCTCCTCAACGCGGAGGGCTAGCCATGTCCCTCTGGCGACAACTGACCCGCGGACTGCGGGCGCTCGCGCACCGCCGGAAGACCGACGCCGAGTTGAGCGACGAGGTGCGCGACTATCTCGACCGCGCCGCCGACGCGAACGTCGCGCGCGGCATGTCGCGCAGCGCCGCGTATCGCGCGGCGCGCGTCGAGGTGGGAAATCCGACCGTCGCGCGCGAGCGCGTGCGCGACGCCGGATGGGAACGCTCCGTCGAGACGTTGATGGCCGACCTGCGCTACGGCCTGCGGCGATTGCGCACGAACCCGGGCTTCACCGCCGTCAGCGCGATCACGCTCGCCCTCGGCATCGGCGCGACGACGGTCATCTTCAGCGCGATCAACCCGATCCTCTTCAAGTCGCTGCCGTATCCGAACGCCGAGCGCGTGCTCCTGGTGTCCGACGCGGCCAACAACGGCACGCCCGAGCCGATCACGTTCGGCACGTACCGCGAGATCTTGCTGCGCAACCACTCGTTCACCGCGCTCGCGCCGTTCAAGCCATGGCAACCAACGCTCGAAGGCGGCGCCGAACCGGAGCGACTCGTCGGGCAAGCCGTGGGCGCCGACTATTTCAAGACGCTCGGCGTGCTCCCGGTTCGTGGACGCGACTTCACCGCGGCGGACGATCGCGACGGCGGGCCGCGGCTCGCGATCATCAGCGACGCGCTCTGGCGTCGCCGGCTCGGCGCGGATCCGTCCATCGTCGGACGCACGGTCAGACTCGACGACGATCCGTATCTCGTGGTCGGCGTGATGCCGCCGAGGTTCGAGAACGTTCCGGACGCGAACGTCGAGATCTGGTGTCCGCTTCAATACAGAACGGCGTTCACGCCCGACTCGCGGGAGTGGGGACACCATTTGGCGCTCGTGGGAAGGGCGCGACCGGGCGTCGATCTCGCGGCGGCGCGGGCGGATCTCAGCGCCATCGCTCGCGCACCGCGAGCCGACATGCCACGGGTGCCGTGGGCGTCGCTCACGGCGGGGCTCCTCGTCACGTCGCTCCAGGACGGCGTCGCGCGCGACGTGCGGCCGGCGCTGCTCGCCGTGTTCGCGGCGGTGCTCGTGCTTCTCATCATCGCGTGCGTCAACGTGACGAATCTTCTCCTGGCCCGCGGCGCGCAACGGCGCGGCGAGTTCGCGCTGCGCGCCGCGCTCGGCGCCGAACGCTCGCGGCTGGTGCGACAGTTGATCACCGAGAGCATGATGCTGTCGCTCTTCGGCGGCGCGCTCGGCATGCTCGTGGCGGTCGTGGGATTGCGCGCGTTCGTCGCGTTGAGCCCCGTCGGGCTGCCTCGCCTGGCGACGATGCACGTCGACGCGACGGCGCTCCTGTTCGGCGTCGTCGTGACGAGCGTCATCGGCCTCGTGGTCGGTGTGTTGCCGGCCATCCACGCGTCGCGCGAGGATCTGCACGCCGGGATTCAGGAGACGTCGCGTCGTTCCGTCGGTGATCACCACGTGACACGTCGAGTGCTCGTCGTGGCCGAGGTGGCGCTGTCGCTCGTGCTGCTCGTGAGCGCGGGGCTGCTGCTGCGAAGTCTCGAGCGCGTGTTCGCGGTGAACGTCGGCTTCGATGCGTCCCACATCGTCACGATGCAGGTGCAGCTCACCGGCCATCGATTCGACGACGACGCGGCCAGAATGCGGTTCCTCGACGATGCGCTCGCCGCCGTTCGCCGCGTGCCCGGCGTGAGCGCCGCGGGCTTCACGCAACAGCTGCCGCTGAGCGGCGACATGGACGTCTACGGTGTGCATCTCGAACGCACCGCCGACCCCAAGGATGACGGCGCTGCTCTTCGCTACGGCGTGACGCCAGACTATTTCGCGACGATGCGCATTCCGCTCGTGCGCGGCCGCTTGCTCGACGCGCACGATATTGCCGGAGCGCCGCGCGCGGTGGTGATCAACGAGAGCTTCGCGCGCGCGGAGTTCGGCAAGGACGACCCCATCGGGCAGCGCATGCAGATCGGCCCGAAGGAAGGTCAGCCTTATACGATCGTCGGTATCGTGGGGGACGTGAAGCAGCAGATCGACGCGCTCGACAATCGCTACGCCGTGTACACGACGCCGTCGCAGTGGCATTGGGTGGACAACCTCGTGTCGCTCGTCGTGCGCACGCAAAGTACGAACGACGCGGCGACGCTGGCGACCTCGGTGCGCGGCGCGATCTGGTCTGTTGATGGGAATCAGGCGGTCGCGCGCGTAGCCACCATGTCGGCGCTCGTGTCGACGGCCACCGCGGGACGCCGGTTCGCGCTCGTGCTGTTCGAGGTGTTCGGCGTCGCCGCGCTCGTGCTGGCGGCGGTGGGGATCTATGGCGTGCTCTCCGGCAGCGTGACCGAACGCATTCGCGAGATCGGCGTGCGGGCCGCGATGGGCGCGTCGCCGCGCGACATCGTCTCGCTCATCGTCGGCCAAGGTCTGCGGTTGACGTTGGTCGGTGTCGCGATCGGATTAGCCGGAGCCGCGGTGGCGACGCGGGGACTCGTCACGATGTTGTTCGGTGTCACCCGCCTCGATCCGGCGACATACGGCGCCGTCATTGTCTTGCTGGTCGCGGTCTCGGCAGTCGCGTGCTCGGTGCCCGCGTGGCGAGCCGCCCGCATCGATCCGTCGATCACACTCCGCTCCGAGTAACTGCACCAAGACTGTAGGAACTGCAACTGGTTCGACGCAGAGACGCAGAGGATGCAGAGAACTGCGAAGGGCCTTTTTGAGGAACGCCCTCGGGACGCCACTACGTAGCAGGCCCGAGGTCTTTCCCAAGAGTCTTTTGCCGTTGGCAGTTGGGTTTTCTCTGCGTCTCTGGGGTCTCTGCGCCTCTGCGTCGAGCAGTTCCAGTTGCCAATCGAAGAGCGCGGCACGCTCCTAAGGGAACCCGTATGAGTTCTCTCGGGCTGTTTGTGTCGCCGGCAACCTCCGCGCGAGTCGGCGTGTCCAACCGTCCAATCTGAAACAAGAACGCGTCTCGCACGGTATGGCCGGTGTGAGTCTGGCGCGGTCCGCTGGCGACGCAACCCTCACTCGTCCCCTCAAATGCCCCTCTGGACCGCAGTGCGGCGAATGTTCGCCTCTGCTACGCTCGTGCTGGCCGCAATTGCGCCGTCGGTCGCCGCCCAGCAGCAGACGGAGACGCTGACGGGAACGGTTCGCAGCGACAGCGGGGGCGTCATCGGAAATGCGGTCGTCACGGCTACGCCGGCGGGCGCCGGTGCCACGGCATCGGTCACCACGAGATCGAACACCGTTGGCCGCTGGACGATCGTGATGCCGGCCCGCGCCACCGACTACTACGTGACGGTGAGCGCGATCGGTTGGATCCAGCAGCGCCTCGACCTGAAGTCGAATGGGGGGACTTCGCCGATCGTCGCCGACGTTTCGCTCAAGCGCGCGCCGGTCCGCCTCAATCCTGTTCAGGTCACTGCGGCGAAACGGCCTCCCGCGCAGCGTGAGTTTCTGATTGGAGCCGACGTTGCCGGCACGGAGAAAGGAGTGCTCGCCTCCTCCGAGGTGTTCGCCGTTGCGGATCAGGGCGATCTCATGGCGATGATCTCGCAGGTGCCGGGCATCACGGTCACTTCCGACCCGAGCACCGGACTCCCGACGTTCTCCGCGCTCGGGTTGTCGGGGTCGCAGAACAACATCGTGCTGAACGGACTGTCGTACGGCGGCAGCGACATTCCACGAGACATCAACGGCGCCGTTCGCGTGACGGCCACGCCGTACGACGTGTCGCGCGGCGGATTCAGCGGCGCGCAGCTCTCGGTCACCCAAGCGCCGGGCAGCAACTTCTCACAGCGCCTCGCGCACGTCACGCTCGACGGTCCGGAGATGCAGTTCACCGACCACGTCGGGCAGCAGCTTGGCCAGCAATACTCCAACGTGCAGCTGAGCGGCAACGTCACCGGTCCGATCGTGTATGATCGCGTCTTCTACAACGTGTCGTTTCAGGGCGGCCGGCGATCGAGCGACCTCGCGTCATTGCTGAGCAGCGACCCATCGACATTGCTCCGACTCGGACTCGCGCAGGACTCCGTGCGCGAGGTGGTAGCCGGCGCGCAGGACGCCGGCATTCCCATATCGAACGGCGGCATTCCCGACCATCGGCAGACGGAGAACGGATCCGTCCTCGCGCGATTCGACTGGACTCCGTCCGATGCCGCGCAGGGCAGCCTCGTCACGTCGCTGCGCACGAACCGAACGGTTGCGAATTTCGTCGGGCCGACCGCGGTGCCGGGACACGGCGGCGACCAGACTCGAAACGGCGGCGACGTCACCGGCGAATTCTCGGCGCTGATTCACTCGGCGATCCTGAACGACACGCGCTTCGGGGCGCACGCCGACGTCACCAATGCGACGCCGTACACGAACTTGCCCGACGCGCAGGTGCTCGTGACCTCGCAGCTGGCCGACGGGACGACCGGACTCACGTCGCTGCTCGTGGGCGGAAACTCGTCGTTGCCGCGCGACACGCGCGTCTCGGGCGGCGAATTCTTCAATCAGACGTCGTGGAATTCCATCGACGGCGCGCACCATTGGCGCGCGACGGTGAACGGCCGGCTGGATCACCTGTTTCAGAATTCCGGATTCGACACGCGCGGCAGCTTCCAGTACAACTCGATCGCCGATCTCGACGCGAATCACCCCGCCGCGTTCTCGCGCGCCTTCGTCTCGCACGGCATCGGCGCCGACGTTCAGACCGGCGCGCTCGCCTTGGGCGATCAGTGGACGGCGCTCGATCGATTGCGCCTGACGTACGGCCTGCGCCTCGACGCGAATCGCATTCCGACGTCGCTGCCGTACAACGGCGCGGTGGACAGCGTCTTCCACGTTCGCACCGACTTCGCGCCCAGCGGGGCGGCGGTGAGTCCGCGCGCGAGTTTTCAGTGGGGGTTCGGTAACAACGGCACGACCGGCATCCCCGGCTACGGAGCACCCTGGGGACTTCTCACCGGCGGCTTCGGCGAATTTCGTAACGATCTGCGTCCCGGCCTGATCACTCCGGTTCTCGCCAACGACGGTCTCGCCGACGGCACGAGTCAGTTGCTCTGCATCGGCGCCGCGGTGCCGACACCGAACTACGCCGCCTACATGCAGGATCCGTCGTCCATTCCCACGTCGTGCGCGGCCGGAACGAATCCGTCGTTCGTGAGCAGTCAACCGAACGTCTGGCTCATCGATCCGAGTTTCCAGTCGCAGCGAAGCTGGCGCGGCAACCTGGGCTTGCGCGGTCCGTTCATCACGAAACTCTTCCGCTTTTCCGCCGACGTGACCTACTCGCTCAACGTGCACCAGCAGTCGGCCGTCGATCTGAACTTCGTGCCGGCGGTCCGCGGGGTGCTGGCATCCGAAGGAGACCGGCCGGTCTTTGCGTCGTCGTCCAGCATCGTGACCGCGACCGGGCAGGTGACCAACGTAGACTCTCGGTTCTCGCCGCAGTTCGGCAGCGTGAACGCGCTGCGTTCGGATCTCCAGTCGCACAGCACGCAGTACACGTTCGCCATCAACCCGATCGGGTTGAGCACGCAGCGCGTGCGGTGGTCGGCGTCATACACGTACGCGGACAATCGCGAGCAGACCCGCGGCTTCAGCAGCACGACCGCCGGCAATCCGTTGACGGTGGAGTGGTCTCCGAACGGAACGCAGCCGCGGCACGCCGTCAACATCAATCTCTACACGCGGATCCACGATCTCTTTTCGATCGCCGTCACGGGACGCGCCGTGTCCGGCACGCTGTTCACACCCGTCGTCGCCGGCGACATCAACGGCGACGGCCTGTCGAACGACCGCGCGTTCATCTTCAATCCGGCGACGGCGTCGCCGAGCCTCGCGGCGGGAATGAATTCACTGTTGGCGAACGCGTCGCCGCGCGTGCGGTCGTGTCTCACGCGGCAGTACGGCGCGGTCGCCGGCCGCAACAGCTGCGCGGGACCATGGACCGCGACGGCCGCCGCGTCGCTCGTGCTCAATCCGGAGAGGCTCGGCTGGGAGAACCGCACGAGCATCTCGCTGAACGTTTCGAATCCGCTCGCCGGCGTCGACGAACTCCTCCATGGCGCGTCGCACATGCAGGGGTGGGGGCAGCCGGCGAGTCCCGATCCGACGCTGCTTCGCGTGAAGGGCTACGACCCGACGACGGCGTCGTACATCTACGACGTGAACCAGCGCTTCGGCGACACGCGGCTTTCGACGTCCAGCATCCGGCTTCCGTTCATCATCAGCCTCGAGGCGCGCGTGCTCCTCATGGCGGATCAGGACCACCAGGGCGTGGACCAGATCGTCGGCGCGGGACGCGTTCACAAGGGCACCAAGCTCACCGGCCCGCAGCTGCGCGCCCGGCTTGGGAACACGGTGTTCAATCCGCTGCGGGGCATCCTCCAGGTGAAGGACTCGCTCAGCGTGTTGAGCCAGGCGCAGATCGATCGACTCACGCTCCTGCAGCGACGGCTTCAGGCCCGGCAGGACACGATCTGGGCACCGATCGTCGCATGGATCGATTCACTGCCCGAGGTCTACGACCGTGAGGCCGTGGTCGTCCGCGTGCGAGACGGCCGCATCGCCGCGTACGACGTCATGGTCGACGCGATGGTCGAGGTTTCGAAGATTCTCACGCCCGAACAGATCGACGATTTCCCGCCGGCGCTGCGATCGTCATTCGACCTCGAAGCGCTCAAAGCGAACCGACCGACGAAAGGGTTTTTCCCGAACTACTAGGACTCTTAAGAAACTGCAACTGCATTGACGCAGAGACGCAGAGGACAACCACAAGCTGTCGCGCAACGAGCCGGGATGTTTTTGTGAACAGCCGCTCAGGAAGCTACGACGGGCCGGCAAAGCCCGCTTGCTTCGTGATGCACCCCGACCGGCAGTTCCCCCAAGAATCCCGGCTCGTGGTGCAATGGACCCCTCTCCGTTGTTGTTCTCTGCGTTCTCTGCGTTCTCTGCGTTCTCTGCGTCTGCGTTGAGCGGTTGCAGTTGTAGTTGCCGTTGCGGTTGTGAGCGGAGTCGTCCTCAGGTGTCCTCGTTGAGCGCGACGCGCGGATCGACACTCGCGGCGCGGCGGGCGGGGAGAAACGCGGCGACGGCGCTCGTCGCGGTGAGCACGAGGATCGCCGCGCCGTACGACATCGGGTCGCGAGCCGTGACTCCTACCAGCAGCGTCGACAACAGGCGCGACGAAAGCAGAGCGGCGGGCACGCCGATGACGATGCCGATCGCGGCGAGCGTGAGTCCTTGCCGCACCACGAGCCGCAGCACGCGCGAACGTTGCGCGCCAAGCGCCATGCGAATGCCGATCTCGTGGCGGCGACGGCCGACGACGTACGAGAGCACCGAATAGATGCCGCCGACGGCGAGGGCGAGCGCGATCGCGGCGAACGCCGACAGCGCGAGCGCGATCGTCTTCGCCGAGACGAACGACTGCTCGATCGCCATCTCGGCCGTCCTCAGGTCGGCGACCGGCACCTCCGGGTCGAGCGCGTGCACGGCGGTGCGAATCTCGGGGAACAGCGACGTCGGTTCGGCCTTGCCGTGGACGACGAACGCGAACGTGTCGAACTCCGACGAGCTGTCGATGCGCGTCGTCGGGAAGTAGAGACCGGGAATCATCTCACGGCCGAGTCCATAGTGCTTCACGTCGTGCACGACGCCGACGACGGTCGACCAGTTCGCCGACGTGTCGCCCTCCGACGCGAGACGCTTGCCGGTGGGATCGGAGATCGTCGGCCAGAGCCGGCGAGCGAGCTGCTCATTGATCACGACGGGACGATATCCGCTTCGAACGCTCCCTTCGTGTTCGGCGTACGGCCGCCCGTGCACGAAGTGAACTCCCATCGTCGCGAAGTAGCCCGCCGACGCGTAGCGCGTGAGCGTCACGGGATTCTGTTCGTTGGGACGGAGCGCGCGAGCGCCTTCGGCTTTGTAGAAGTTGCCCCAATGGCACCCGAGCGGTGGACAGGTGATGAGCGCGACGTGGTCCACACCCGGCTGCGTCTCGAGCCTGCCCAGGAGCGCGTCGTAGAACGCCATCTGCTCCGTCCCGTTGCGGTACGTGGCGCTCGGCAGCGAAACGCGAAACATCGCCACGCCGGCAGGATTGAATCCCGGATCGGTGTTGCGGAGCGAGCGATACGCGCGAAGCAGGAGACCGCCGCCCGTGAGTAACACGATCGCTAGCGCGACCTCGATGACGACCAGCCCGTCGAGCAGTCGGCGGTCGCGATGCGCCGTCGTCGTGCGAGTCACGGCGGCGGAGATCGTGGCGTGGACGTCGTCACGGCGCAGTTGTAGAACCGGAACGAGCCCGAACAGCAACGCCATCGCGATGACCACGCCGGCCGCGAAGAGCATCGTACGCGGTCCGGCCGTCGCCAGCGCCCATGTCGGCACGAACGCAGAATCCATCGCCAGGAACGCTCTCAAACCGATCGCGCCGGCGACGGCACCGACAACGCCCGCCACGCTGGCGAGGACGATGCTCTCGGTGAGCAACTGACGAGCGACGCGCCGCGTGCCGGCGCCGAGCGCCAGGCGGATCGCGATCTCTCGGCGGCGAAATACCGATCGCGCGAGCATCGCGCCAGCCACGTTCGCGCACGCGATCAACACGACGAGCACCGCGCCGAGCGTCAGCGCACGCGCCAGTCCCCTGAAATCTTCGACGTAGCGGTCGCGCAGCGGCATCACCAGCGGCGACACGGTGTGGGTCGAGTCGCTCGCCAGCCACACGGGCACGTGCGCTTCGTTCAGGTCCTTCGCCGCCGTGGCGAGCGACACGCCCGGCTTGAGCCGCGCGATTCCGTCGAGATAGTACGAGTGATCCGTCGACTTGGGATTCTCGTCGAGCGGAAGCCAGAGTCTGGCGCCGTCGGGGAACTCGGCCTCGCGCGGCAACACGCCGACAATCTCGTAGGCCGCGCTGTTGATTCGCAGCGTCTTGCCGAGCACGTCCTTCGTTCCGCCAAAGCGAGTCTGCCAGAGATCGTATCCGATCGCGACGACGTTGGGTCCCTTCGGCTTGTCCTCGTCGGCGCGGAAAAACCGGCCGATCACCGGACGAATTCCCAACACGTCGCCGAGGTCGTAACTGACAGTGGCGCCTTGAACACGCACGGCCGTGCCTTCGGACGCCAGGTTCACGTGCGACATGCTCCACACCGCCATGCCGGCGAACGAATGCGCGCGGCCGCGCCAGGTGAGGTAGTCGCGGTAGTCGATTCCGGTGTACGTGAGATTCCAGCGCGGCGCTTTCTCGTTCAAGTACACGAGGCGACTCGACTCCGGAAACGGAAACGGCCGCAGGAAGATCGCGTCGAGCAGCGAGAAGACCGCCGTGTTCGCGGCCACGGCGAGCGCGAGGGTGCAGACGACGAGCGCCGTCGATCCAGGCTGGCGAGCGAATGACCGAACCGCAAACCGTACGTCCGAAGTCAGTGATGACATGCGCTCACCTCGCTGCTGCTTTGGTTGTTGAACTCCGCGACGGTGTTCACGCCACCGTTCGTACGAGATTCGGCGTGCGAGATCGAGCAGCGCCGCCGAACACACGCGAGCGGACGCGACGAGACCCTGGCGCCGCGCTTCGGCAAGCTCTTCGTCGAACGCGGACTCCATGGCATCGCCGTAGCGCGCGTCGATCGAGCCGGGCATGAGGCGGCGCAGCAAACGGAACGCGGGGAGGCCGAGTCGCATCACGCGTCTCCCGATCGCGCGAGGCGCGTCGCGACGGTTCGCGCCGTGGCGTGAAGACGCTCGCCCTCCGCCGCGAGAGCGCGCCGACCAGCCGCCGTGACATGGAACCATCGTTCGTGCGAGCTCGCGGGCGCCTCGTCGGCAGGGCGCTTGTCGAGCGTTCGAATCCAGCCGTGCTCCTCGAGCTCGTCGAGTGAGCCGTAGAGCGTCGCCGGCCAAAGCTTGAGCTCGCCCTCGGTGAGCTCGAGGACGTCGCGCATGATGCCGGAACCGTGGCGGTCTCGTCCGGCAAGGGAAATCAGGATGTACAGCCAGTTTCGTTTCATAGGGCCGAGGATCGGAGGCGATCCATTATAGTCGACAGTATAATGGTGCGAAAGGTTGGAACGGCACCAGCAAAATGCTCGACGCAGAGACGCCGAGAACGCAGACGAACACTTGAAGTCCGTCCCACCACGAGCCGGAATTCTTTGGGAACTGCCCCGGGATGCTTCGTGGCATTTCAACTGCACCGGGGCGTCCCGAGCGGTGGTTCCACAGAAAAATCCCGGCTCGTCGCGGGACGGACTTCTCAAGAGCCTCTGCGTCTCTGATTTCTCTGCGTCCCTGCGTCGAGCAGTTGCCGTTAGCCTGCGCACCGCGGAAACTCCGTGGCCTGGCTAGTTTCCAACTCGACTCGCGCTCTGGAGAACGCTCCGATGGGACTCTTTGACGGCGTATTGGGTGGCATCGTCGGCGCCGGGATGGTGTCGGTCGTCGGCGACATCCTCGAGAAACACGGCGGAGTGAGTGGCGTCGTGAACCAGTTTCAGAGGCAGGGATTCGGCGACACCGTCAAATCCTGGGTCGGCACGGGACAGAACATGCCGATCGCGCCCGACGATCTTCATAGGGCCCTCGGTCCCGACACGATGAATCAGCTCGCGGCCAAGCTCGGCATGACGCCGCAGGAATTGGCAGCCAAGCTCTCCACCGTGCTGCCGCAGGCGATCGACAAGCTCACGCCGCAGGGCGTCGTCCCGCCCGGACAGTAGAACAAAGGGAACAGCCACTGCTGGCCTTTTCGCAGTTGGTTTGCTCCGCGAAATCCGTCCCGTCCGCAAGATCGTTGCCGTACAGTTGTTCGACTGTCAGCCGACGGCGCGAGAAGTCAGAGACGGCGCAGCGCCTCGACCGGATCGGCGCGCATCGCGCGGCGCGCCGGGACGAGGCTGGCGAGAATCGCGACACACATTAGCGCGAGCGCCGCGAGGGCGAATGTGGTCGGGTCTGTGGCCGACACACCGAAGAGCAGCGACCGAATGCCGCGCGTCGCGATGAGCGCCAACACACAGCCGACGGCGGCGCCAGCAGCGGCGACCGTCGCCGCGCGGCCCAGCACATCTCGAGCGATATCGGCGGACGTCGCACCCAACGCAGCGCGCACGCCCATCTCGTGCGCGCGCTGGCTGACGACGTAGCTCATCACGCCGAAGATTCCGATCGCGCCGAGCAAGAGCGTGATCAGAGCAAAACCGCCGACGATGAGTGTCGTGAACCGCGGCTTGGCGACCGACTGGGAGATGACGTCGTCCATCGGCCGCACGGCGCTCACCGGCACGGATCGATCGATGGACGAGACGATCTCGCGCAGCTCTCGTCCGATCGCCGACGGATCAGCGCTCGTGCGAACGACGACCGACATCTCGGCCGGCGCGAAGGCGGTGCGCTGGCTGAACGGGATGTAGACCGCCATCGCCGACGTGTCGCGCAGACTGTCGAGCCGCACGTCGGGCACGACGCCGACGATCGTGATCCACGGACTCGCCCATGGATAGCCGATGCGTTTGCCGACGGCACTCTCGTTGGGCCAGAACCGGTGCGCCAGCGAGCGTGAGACGAGTGCGACCGGCGGCGCGCCGTCGCGGTCGTCGCCGGTGAACGTGCGCCCGTCCACGATCGGAATGCCGAGCGATGGGAAGTAGCCGGGCGTCACGGCTTGCACGTGATTGGCCGTCGGCAGTTCGTGCGTCGCGTCCTCGAACTGCCCCTGCACTCGCACGCCCATACCATAGACCGGTGCGGCGATCGGCAATCGATTGGCCAGTCCGACGCTGCTCACGCCAGGCGTCGCGGCGAGTCGGTCGAGCACCGTCGAGTAGAGCGCCGACGTGCGCGCTCGGTCGCCGTAGCTCGCCGCCGGCGGACTCACCCTCGCCGTCACCACTCGCTCGGCCCGGAATCCCGGCGAGAGATCACTCAGGTGTTGGAACGACCGCGTGAGCAATCCGGCCGTGATGGCGAGCAGCACCGCGAGCGCGACCTCACCGGCGACGAGCGTCGACGCCAATCGATGGTGAGCCACTCCGGTGCGAGTCAGATGCGCCGCGTCGATCGCCGTGCCCCCGCCTGGAGCGCCGCGCGCCGCTCGCAGCGCGGGCAGCAACCCGAACGCGATTCCGGTCGCGATCGCGAGGCTCGCCGTGAAGGCGAACACGCCGGCGTCCATTCGAATGTCGGTGGTGCGCGGCAAATTCTGCGGCAACGCGGCGATCACCCAACGTGTGCCGGCGACGGCGAGCGCGAGGCCGAGCGTCGCACCGGCGAGCGAGATGATCACGCTCTCCGTGAGCAGCTGACGCACGAGTCGCCCGCGCCCGCCACCGAGCGCGGCGCGCACGGTGAACTCGCGCTCGCGGGCCGTGACACGCGCCAGCATCAGGTTCGCGAGATTGACGCACGCCACGAGCAGCACCACGCCGACGCACGCGAACAGGAGCAGCAGGGCCGGCCGCCCTTCGCCGACGAGACTCTGCTGGAGAAGATGCGCGCCGACCGTTCGCCCGTAGTCGGCGCCGGGATCCCACAGCGGATTCAAGCGACGGAACGAGGGAAGAACGCCGGCGAGCATGGTCGCCGCGCGCGCCGATGACACGCCGGGCGCGAGGCGCGCGATCCACCGGCCATTTCCTACGGCCCACATCTGCCCCTGATTCGTCGCGTCGTACGTGAGCGGCGTCCAGAATCGCGCGCTCGTGGACGGAAACGCGAACGACGCCGGCATCACGCCCACGACCATCGACTGCACTCCGTCGACGAGCACGTATCGGCCTACGATGCGCGAGTCGCCGCCGTAACGCTCCATCCAGAGCGAATGCGAGAGGAGAATCGCGCCGCGGGCGCCGGGACGGTTCGCGTCGGCGTCGAACGCGTGACCGATCTCGGGTGCGACGCCGAGCATCGAGACGAGATTCGGCGTGATGAAGAATCCGTCGAGCCGGGCGGCCTCGCGATCGTCGCTGTACGTGACGCTGCGCGGACGAATCATCGCGAGGTCCGACAGCCCGACGTTTCTCTGTCGCAGCGCGAGCATCTCGCCGATCGATCCGACGACGTTGGCGTCGATCGTCACCAGGTTCTGCGGCTCGCGGTACGGGAGCGGCTCGATCAGCAGCGCGTTGACGAACGAGAAGATCGTCGCGTTCGCCGCGATCGCCACCGCCATCGTGGCCAGCGCCGTGACGGCGAAGCTCGGCGCCCGGCGCAACGAGCGAAGGGCGAAGCGTGCGTCCTGCCCAACGTCGGAGAGCCATTCGCCGCGAACCCGCCGGCGTTCGCGAGTTCGGTCGATCGCGCGCAGCTCGGCGACGACGCCCTCGACGTCACCGAATCGTTCGCGCGCTGTGTCGCGCGCGAGGTTCGGGTCGAGTCCGGCGCGCAGCGCCTCCTGCTCGCGCATCTGCAGGTGGTGGCGGACTTCGTCCTGAACGTCCTCGGTGGATCGGCGGCGCACGAGATCGCGGTAGCGGCGCCACATCGGTTCCCTGCTCATACGGCCACCGGCCGAGTCGTCGACTTGAGCACCTTGCCGACGGCAGCCGCGTAGCGCCACCAATCACGAGCGTCGGTTGCGAGCTGTTCGCGCCCCTTGGCGGTGAGCTGATAGAACTTGGCGCGGCGATTGTTCTCGGAGGCCCCCCACGTCGCCTTGACCCATCCTTTGTCCTCCATCCGATGCAGCGCCGGATAGAGCGACCCTTCCTCGAGACGCAGGACGTCGTCGGCCGCATCCTGGATCCAGCGGGCAATGGAGAATCCGTGTTGCGGTCCCCACGAAAGTGCCTTGAGCAGGAGGAGCTCGACCGCTCCGTGGCGGAACTCGATCGTCGTCGGCATTCGGCGGCCTCTCCTTGGCATGTCTATGGGAATCGACGTGCTGGTTCCCTAGAGTTGACTAGTGAGACACCGGCTGCCGGCGAATGGTTGGGTCGCTACGGCTACCGGCGACGCCGAAACACGAACGCGACGTCCTGATGTCCGTGCTCGGCGCACGGACCGTCGATCGTTCCCCCGCCCTCGAGCAGGGTCCCGGCGTTCCAGAGCTCGAGGTCGAGGGCGATGGTCGCCGTGCAGTTGTTCTTCGGCGGGTATACGATCGGGAACGCGATGTGAACCGCGCGCCCGTTGCGCGTCGCGGTCACGGGACCGGCAACTCGAAGCGAGTCGATGCTCAGCGTGGCCGACGGCTTCGTCGCCACGTTGCGGAGCGTGACGGCCATGCCGAAATGAGCACCGCCGATTCGCGCCTCACCCGCCCAATTTCCGTCGAGCGTTCCTGCGGTCGTGTCCGGCACGGGCGCGCCCCTGCCTGGGAGCGTGAACGCGAGAACGTAGTCGCCCGACGTCGTGTGCAGCCGATCGTGTCCGCCCGCGGCGATCACGACGTACTGGCGCCCGTTTGCGACGTACGTCATCGGCAGCGCGTTCCCGGCGGCGGGAAGCGGCGCGCCCCACAGTTCCTTCCCGTTCTCGACGTCGAACGCGCGCAAATGCTGGTCGTAGGTGCCGGCGATGAACGCGAGGCCACTCGACGTCAGCAGCGCGCCGCCAAGATTGAACGAGCCCAGTCCATGCGGCTCGCTCGAGCCGCGAACGCGGAGTTCCGAAATCGTCCTGCCTTGCCCGGGAAGCGGTGGCAAACTGCCAAGCGGCACCCACCACTTCACGCGCCCGGCGTTCAGGTCGATGGCGGTGAGCGCGCCCCACGGCGGCGGTGTACAAATTCTCAAATCCTCACGGACCATCGCGTAGGGCGTCCCGGTTTGACGCCCATATTCGACTTCCGGCCGGGCGCTGGCGATGGCATGCAGACTGTCGCGCGGAAACAGGCGCACGACCATCGCCAGGCGATTCGTTGGCGCGATGAGCAGGCCGCGGCGTTCGTCGATCGACACGCCCGACCAATTCACGCCACCGAGGTTCCCCGGCCAGATGATCGTCCCCTGTTGCGACGGCGGTGTGAAGACTCCGTGATAGCGGAGCGACGCGATTCGCCGACGGCAATCGGCAGCGGCGGAATCAGTCACGCCGAATGCGTCTTTGGCAGAAAGGCTCTCCGGCACGAGTCGAAACGCGGGCGGCGGAAACGGCTGCGTCGGCGACGCTTTCTCTCCCGGCACGTCGCTCGGCGGCACCGGTAGCTCTTCGACCGGGAACAGCGGCTTGCCGTCGCGACGGTCGAGCACGAACACGTGGCCCATCTTCGTGCCGATCGCGACGGCGGGAATCGACGCGCCGCCGCGGTGCAGCGTGAACAACACCGGCTGCGCCGGCACGTCGTAGTCCCACAAATCGTGGTGCACGACCTGGAACGACCACAGGAGCGCTCCGGTCGAGGCACGCAGCGCGACCACCGAGTTCGCGTACCGATTGTCGCCGAGCCGCTCACCGCCGTAGAAGTCGGGGCTCGCGCTGCCGACCGGTATGAAAACGAGATCGCGCGCCGAATCCGCGGAGAAAATACTCCAGGCGTTCGCGGCGCCGGTATCGTGCGCCTTCGGTCCGATCCACGTCGCGTAGGCCGGATCGCGTGCGTCGCGCGGAACGGGATCGAACGACCAACGCAGCGCGCCGGTGCGCACGTCGAAGGCGCGAATCACGCCGTCAGGTGCGTCGATTCTGTGATTGTCCGGCACCGCCGAGCCGACGATCACCAGATTGCCGACGATCGTCGGCGGCGACGTGACGCCGTACTCCCAGTGAAACTCCGGCTTGTGGCGGAGCCCGACGGTGAGATCGACGACGCCCTTGTCGCCGAAGTCGGTGCACGGCGCGCCGGTCTTGCCGTCGAGCGCGATGAGCTGAGCGCTGACCGTCGCGACGAAAATGCGCACGGCACAACGCTCGTTCGTACGACCGCCCGTCCAGGCGCCGACGCCGCGGTTGGCGAAATCGCCGAAATCGCCTCCGAAATCCACCGGCCCATCGTACTTCCACCGCTCGGCGCCCGTCGCGGGGTCGAGGGCCAGCACACTGCCAAGCGGAGTCGACACGTAAAGCGTACCGCGCACGAGCAGCGGCGTGGCCTCGAAACGGCCGCGTTCACCGAGAAAATCTCCGGTGCGCATGACCCACGCGAGCCGAAGGTCTTTGACGTTCGCGGACGTGATCTCAGCCGCCGGCGAGTAACGTGTTCCGCCTGCGTCGTTGCCGTACGCGGGCCACTCGGTGGCGCGCGGCGATTGCGCGCCAACCGCGCTGCCCGCCACGAGAAGAGCGACGACGACGCAGATCGCGCGGTTCACACTACGGCTGGTTGCCCGCGACCACCGGCAGTTTGCGCCGAGCCCAATCTTCATAGGATCCGTCGTACAACTTGGCGGTGTAGCCGAGCGAGCGGGCGACGAGATACGTCATGCTCGCGCGCAAGCCGATCCAGCAGTATGTGACGACCGTGTCGCTCTTCGCGGCTCGCGCGCCATACACCGACGCCAGGGTGCTTGCATCCTTGAAGATCCCAGCGTCGGGGTCCTGAAAGAATTCCTGCCACTGGAGCTGGCGCGCTCCGGCGACGTGCCCGGCGCTCGGCATTCCATGATGATCTCCGCTGCCCGTGTACTCGCCGTCCGTGCGCGTGTCGATGAGCCGGACATTCGGTGACTTGGCGTGCGCCATGATCCAATCCGCGTCGGCGACAAGCTCCGGGTGCGGGTGCACGACGAGATGTCCTGGTGCGACTGTCGCGACGGCGTCGGAGAGTTGATGTCCCGCGGCGAGCCACGCCGCCGCGCCGCCGTCGAGCACGGAGACGCGATCGAGTCCCGCGTAGTCGAGCGTGAAGAACGCGCGCGACGCGAGGAGCGGCGTCGCGCCGTAGATCACTACGCGACTGCCGTTGGAGATTCCCACGCGCGCCAGCACCGTCTGCAACGCATCGGGGCTCGGCAGCTCGGCGTTGTTGCCGTCGCGTTGAATGGCGATGTCGTCGTAGCGCAGGTATCGCGCGCCGGGAATGTGGGCGCGGCGGAACGCTGTGTCCGAACGGTCGACGTCGAGGACGACGAGGGAGGGATCGGATGTACGTGCCGCGAGCCACTTCGCCGAGACGATGATCGAGTCGCGCGGCGGGTGTTGGGCGGCGACGGTCGATGCCGACGCGAACACGATCAGTGCGCTGCTGATCGACTGGACGACACCACGAAGCGACGGCTCGACGCGCATCCATTCATCCTGTTGGCGAATGCCAACGAAGATGCGGCGCGGCGGGCGGCCCGTCGAGTGGCCGAAACCGTGGGCGAGTCGTCAATTCATCGCCATGACCGAGTACAAGCCGACGCTGTTCGACCGCCAGGGACCCGACGCGACCCACTTCCTCGAGGCCTGGGGATACGGGGTGCTGATTTTCGGGCTGGTGACCGGCGTCTTGATGGCTCGGATCGGGTTTCACTGGTGGGAGCCGCTGGTCGGCGCCGGCTTTGGAGCAATGGGCGGCGGAGCTGGCTGGTTCATCGGGAATGGATTCGGAGTCGCGTGGAAGGCCGTCGCCGTAGACGGGTCGAGCACGCCGTACGAACGACAGTTCTCATACGAGCAAGCGCTCGTGATGCAGGGACGCGTCGACGATGCGCTGACGTCGTTCGAGGCGGTGATCGCGGCCGAGCCGGCGCTGGTCGGCGCGCGCATCAAGGCGGCGGAGCTCTACGTCAAGGAACGGGCGAACTACGTCCGCGCAGCCGAACTGTTCCGCGAGGTGTCGCGCCTGCCGTCGCTCACGAGCGGCGACGACGTCTACGTCACGAATCGGCTCGTGGACCTCTACCTCGGGCCGCTGAACGATCCGGGCCGAGCGATGGTCGAGCTGGCCCGTCTCATCGACCGGCGGCCGGGATCGGCTGCCGCCGACCACGCCCGGCGGAGTCTTGCCGATCTCAAGTCGCGTCTGAAAGTTGAGTCGGGCAAGGAGACGTAATGCACAGAATTCGAATCGCGATCGGAGCCGCGACGGTTGTCGGGTTTCTCGCCGCGTGCGCGGCGGTGGCCCAGACGCCGGGACGCGTCGTGCGAGGCACGGTGCGCGATTCGTCGTCGGGACAGCTCTTGAGCGGAGCAATCGTCGAGTTGGTCGGAGCCGCGACGCGCGCGACGACGCGCAGCGACCAGCAGGGCGAGTTCCAGTTTGCGCGTCTGCAGGGTGGCCAATACCGTCTGACGGTGCGCCAGATCGGCTTCGTCGAGACGAGCCGCGATCTCGACGTTTCGACGCGAGACGCCTCGGTCTCGATCTCGCTGAACCCGACGTCGCAAAGACTCGACACGGTGCGAGTGCGGGCGCACGTCACCGCGGTGTACGGTGTCGTCGGTGCGACAGCCGGGCTGCGCCTCATTCCTGACGCGACCGTTCAGATCATCGGCGCGCAGCAGAAAGCGACCACCGACACTGCGGGACGATTCTTCGTTGCGCTCAAGAAGGGCGGTTCCTACTTCGTGCGCGTTCGCCACGCGGGGTTCGCCGATCAATTCATCCCGGTCGAGGTGCCGAACGATCACGCCGTCGAAACGTTCGTCTTGCTCGACTCCGGCACGGTCGCCACCGGCGCCGACGCGCTATGGGACGAGTTCGACGAGCGGCTGCGCTGGGAAGGACAGCACGGTGCGCTCGTTCCCGGCGAGCAAATCACGCGATGGGGCGGCTCGGCGTCCGACGCGATCCGGGGCTCGCAGGCGTTCGTAAGAAAGGGACTTCAGCTGACTTCAAACGTCTGCTTGTTCGTGAATGGCGTGCCAAAGCCGGGCTGGCCGTTGGACGCCATTCCGCCCGAGCAGATCGCGACGGTCGAGCTCTACACTGCAACCGGTGACGAAACGAACACGCTCTTTTCGAGATGGCCCCCACACGCGCAGTGCGGCATCAGCTCTGGGGGCGCGTCCTCGCCGCTCAGCCCGTTCGAGCGGAAATCAGTCATCCGATACGCCGTGATCTGGCTGAAGCAGTAGAGCGCCTCAGCCTCCGCCCGACGAGCTATTTGCCGATCAAGAGAATCGTGAACGACCCCGGGATCGCCGGGGCCTGACCTCCCCGCCCGCCGCCCGGCGGAGGCGGCGGAGCCGCTCCGCGCTCGACGCTCATCGTCAGGATGTGATTCGTCTTGGAGTCGAACGCGATCGTCCGTGCGCCGAGCATCGTCGGCAGGTTCTCTTCGACCACGAAGTCCGTCGGCGAATTCTCCTTCACGACGGTGAGCGTGCCGTTGCCGTTGGTGCTGAACGCCTCCATCGTCGCCGAGTTGAACGTCGCGCCGTCGGAGCCGCCGGCAAGCGGCAGCGTCGCGAGAATCTTGCCGTCCGTCGCGCTCATCACGACGAACTTGGGTGCGGCCGGCTGCGCCGGCGGATTCCCCGACGACGCGCACGCGGCGAACAGCACGTGGTTCTTGGCGTCCAAGGCGAGACCATTGCAGCTGCCGATGTCCGGGAACGGGTAGAACGCCGTCTTCTTCATCGTCTTGACGTCCACGACGGTGACGCCGCCTGCCGGCCGCTCCTGCATCACGACATACATCGTCCCCTTCCCGTCCGCCACGGCCTGTTCAGGCGTGCCGCCGAGGTCGATTCGACCGAGTACGGTGCCGTCCTTGGAGTCGATGACGGTGGCGTCCTTCGTCGGATGGCTGAAGATGTAGACGCGATCGTTGAACGAGTCGAAGAGGATGCCGTCGGGGCCGACGCCGGAGTCGATCGGGATGCTCTTGAGCACCGCCAACGATTTCGTGTCGAACATCGTGATTTGCGGCCGGCTGCTCGAGAAGCCGTGTCCCGATTTCGGATCGACCGCGACGCCTTGCCCCTGCGTGTTCGGCGCCGTCGGGATCTCGCCGACCAGCGTCAGCCGATCGAGGTCGAATACGCTGATGCGCGCCACGACCGCGGGACGCTCGGGGCTCGAGTCGGTCGCCGGCACCGCGCGCACGGCACCGCGTGGGATGTAGAGACGGCGCCCCACCGCGTCGGCGAAGATGTAGTCGGTGCCGCCTTCACCGCCGACCCGCGCCCTCGTGAGCACCTTGTACGGACCGTCGGTCGACGGCGCTTGCGCCGTAGCGGAGGCGACGGCGCAAATCGCGAGCGGCGCGGCGATCGCGAAGGCGAATACGACGTGTTTCATCGGCGAATTCCCGGACGGGGAGGCAGAAGCGCGAGCGCAGGCATCCGGGCACGGTGCGGCGGCGGCGCCCCGCTGTCAAGCACGCGCGGTGGCGCCGGACAGATTGTCAGGTGGAGGACAGCCGCTAACCGACGCTGCGTCGCACCAGTTCGTAGTACTCGCGATCCGCGCCGACGTCACGACGCACAGATACGACGCGATAGTCGTTCGCCAGCGCCCACTGAAAGTGCTCGCGCACCGCGAGGCGCCATCGCCGCGCCGTCGCCGGCGACAGTCGAGTCAACCCAAGAATGTCCGAGGGGACTTCGATCAACACCGCGTCCGGGTGGCGATCGCCGGGCGCAATCACGTCATCGCCCTCGCGCGGGAACGGGGAGAGGAGCGGCAGCGCGCCGTCGCCGGCCGGATGTCGCTCGACGCCGATCGGAGACGTGGGCGTGGTTACGACGAGACGATCCGTCGGCAGACCGAGGTGCAGCGGGCTCGCGGTCGTGCCGTACATGTCGGGGACGTACTCCACCACTGACGCGCCGAGCCGGTCGAAGTTGAAGTACGCGTTCTTGGCCATGAGTGGGTCGAACGACCACGAGAGGCGTCGAATCCCGAGCTTGGCCAGGGCGGACCGCTGGTACTCCTTGAGCATCCGCCCCAGCCCGAGGTTCCGAGCCGACTCGCGCACGGCGAGCATGTGCGACCAATGCGCGAGCTCACCATCGCGGACGCCGCTCACGCCGAACACGAATCCGACGAGCGTGCCGGAGGCGTCGAACGCGCCCGCCGCGAGTCCGCCGACGTGGTCGACCACGTGCAGCAGCGTGGCCGGCACGACGTCGGCCTCGCCGAACCCCCACACCTGGCGCTGCAACTCGACGCAGTCGGCACACTCCGACATCGTGCGCAGCGGACGGATGTCGACGACCGGGCGTGCCGTCGCGTTGAGCGACGACGTCTCCGCCCCGGTGGACGATCCGGCGACGGGCACCGACAACGGCGATGAGCGGGTCATTGACTGCTCACCGCTTCGTTGCGAAGGAAGCGGCGGAAGAACGTGTCCATGCGGCCGAAGACGTAGAGCCAGCGGCTGTGCACGAGCGTCTCGTGCGTGTCGTCCGGATTCACGATCAGCTCGTAGTACACGTTGCGCGCGCGCAGCAGGTCGACGAGACCGATCGTCTGCGAGAACTCGACGTTGCGGTCGTCGTCGTTGTGCCAGATGAGCACGGGCGACTTCCATGAATCGATCGCCGCGATCGTCGACGACTTGAACGACACGTCGGCCGTGTCGAGCGAGTTGCCCCACAGGTGCACGCCGGCCATGTCGACGCCCGCCGCGAACACGTCGGAGTTGCGCGCCAGCGCTTGCGACGTGAGCACGCCGCCGTACGAGAGGCCCCAGATCCCGACGTGCGAGGCGTCAACGTCGGCCCGCGTCTGCAAGTATTTTCCCGCCGCGATCACGTCGCGATACTCGGCGTTGCCGCGGCCGCCAACATTCGGCGCGGTGCGGAACGACTTCCCGTAGCCGATACCGGACCGGTAGTTCACCGACATCACGACGTAGCCCTGGCTCGCCAGCCACTCGTTCACCGCGTACGCCGTGGCGTAGAAATCCATGTAGTGGTAGCCCAGCAGCATCTGACGGACCGGACCGCCGTGCACGAAGATGATCGCCGGCCGCTTCTCACCCGGTTTGAGATCCTTCGGCAGGAAAAGCTGGTTGTGGAACTCGAAACCGTCGTCGGCCTTGAGCACGACGGCCGTCGGCGCGACTTGCGCCGCCGTCGGGAACTCGGCGGGCAGCGTCGGGAAGATCACGCGGCGTGGGCTCGTGCCGCTCGAAGTACCGACGTCGGTCGACACGATGCCGACTCCCAGCGGCCTTGTGCCGGCCGACGTCAGTACCGCGACCTGCTTGCCCGACGAGAGCGGCGCCGGATACATCTCGATCTCGTCGCCGGTGGTGATCTGCACGGCCGGACCGCCCGCGGTCGGCACCTTCCATAGATGTCGGCGATCGATGTCGCCGGCGTTGGTCGCGTAAAAGAGCGTGCCGCCATCGCGCGACAGCGCGGTGGTCTCGACGGCGCCTTCGCCCGGCGTGAGCTCGACCGGCGTCGTCGTGTTCCCGTCGACGGCGACCGAGTACCAGCGGATCCACTCTTCCGGCTCCTGCTGGAAGATGACGTGCGTGCCCGCCCAGGCGATGCCGGCGATGTTCGGGAATCCCTTGTCGTTCGGCTGGTTGTGCCAGAACTCGTGCGCTTCGCAGCCGCCGGCCGGCGTCGGACACCCGGCGATGTCGGCGACCATGAGAGAAATCGTATATCCACCCGTGAACGCGGCGCGGTACATGCCGTCGGCGCGACCTTCTCCGCCGCCTGCACCACCGGCACCGCGACCGCCGCGCCCGGCACCGCGTCCGCCGCGACCCGCTGCGCCGGGACCGCCCGGGTTGCCGAGGCTTCCGTCGCCTATTTGCGCCTGCTGACCGAACGGCAGACCCGGGCGTCGCACGAAGGCGAGGCGCTTGCCGTCCGCCGACCACGTCGGGCTCGCATCGATGTCGACGCTCGGCGCGACGTAGTGGAGCTTGCGACTCCGCACGTCGTACACGCCGATGAGGGCGTGATTGTCGCGCGCGCTGACGAACGCGAGCTTGGATCCGTCGGGCGACCAGCGGGGGTTCGCGTTGCGCCCCCATTCCTTTATATAGGGCTGCTGGTCTTTCTCGGCCGGCGCCGTGGTGCGCGGAACGACCTGATACCTATATATCTCGCCGTCGCGCGAGAACACGACCGCGTGACCATCCGGCGAGAGCGCGGGACCCGCGCCGGAGCCCAACCGCCACGTGCCGCTTCCGTTCGTGTACGCCGCCCAGATCGCGCGATCCGGTCCTTGCGGGTCGCTGCTCGGATTGGCGAGCCAGCCGACGCGATTCGGTTCGCTGCCGCGCACGAAGGTGACGAGCGATCCGTCGTCAGAAATCTCAAGCTCGGAGAGAATGACGCCGTCGTCGTCGGTGAATTTGGTGAGACGCACCGGCTTGAAGTCCGGCGCCGCGGCCGTGTAGATGTTGCGGAGTCCCTTCTCGTACGAGATCCAGGCGATGCGGTCGGCCTTCTTCGCCGATACGAGCTCGGACGGATACGCGGGCGACAGAAACTGCCCGATCGTCGGCTTGGCTTGCGCGCCGAGCGAAACCAGCGGCGCGACGACGAGTGTCGTCGCGAACCAAGCGCGAATGTGGGACCGCCGCATCTACCCTCCCCCGTTAGGGAACGCGAATCAACTCGTTCTGTAATGGAACGCCGCCCTTGACCGCGACGGGCGGTGTGTGTGCGCATTTGATGACGGCCTGACCGCTGTTCGCGGAGATGCCGCACCGGCCGACGACGTCGAAGTTCATCGCGTAGGGAATGCCCTCCGACGAAAGAAACGTCGGACCGTCTGCAATCTGAAAATGGACGTGCGGCTCCGTGGAGTTCCCGGAGTTGCCGAGCAGCGCGATGACCTGCCCGCGCTTGACGTGGTCGCCGACCTTCACGCGCAGCGATCCGGGCTGGAGGTGCGCGTACAACGCGTAGCGCCCATTCCCGATGTCGATCGCCACGTAATTTCCGCCGACGGTGACCATCGTGATCGGCACGGCACGCGAGTTGGCGCCCGGTACGTTCTGCGGAATGCTGTCCTTGGTCGCGGCGATCACGCCGTCGGCCACGGCCATCAACTGCGTGCCGTAGGCGTAGTAATTCTCGTTCTTGGCCGGATCGCCGTGGTGCGAACTTCCCGTCGAATCGAGTTGCAGGAAGTCGATCGCGAAGCGCTGGCCGATCGCCGTGTGTCCGTCGAGGCCGAGCACGAGCCGCCGGTGGCCCGACGAGTTCGACGGTCCGTTGAACGCCGCCCACTCACCGTGAAACGGCGCCGAGATCTGCGCCAGCCCGGTGAAAACGGGAATCGTGGTGCCCTCGAGGACAACGTCACTCGAATCGGCGCCGACTCGACGCAGGGTGAGCCGGTGGCTCAGCGTCTCCGGCGGACGATTCGCATGGACGGGCATCCATATGTAGACGTACGCGCGAACGCCGGCCGGGAGCTGCAAGCGCTCCGACGTCGGCAGGCATTCGACGGCCGGCCGGTCTGTTTGCTCCTTGCGACACGTCGGCGGTGCGACGCGCCCGAACGCCGGCACGAGCGCGCTGTCGGCGATGCTGAACATGACTGCGTGACTGCTCGCGTCGAGAACGTCCACGCGACGCAAGTACATCGCCGTCGGCGTGAGATTCGTGACGTGCAGCTCGTACGACAGGAACGCGCCCGAGTCGCTCATCGCGACCGTCGGCGGCTTGGGCACGCTGAACTCGATCGACGGCGGGATCTGCGTCTGTGCCGCGGCGAGTGCCGGCGCGACGGCGCCGGCGACGACGAGCACCAACGCCGAACCGAGCCCGGCTCGGCTCACGGTGTGCCGCCTCGACCGCCACGCCCTGCTCCGCCCCGACCGGCGCTCTTGCGATTGAGCAACGTCACGTCGCCGCCGATGCCGAACCACAGGCCGGTGACCGTGTTGTCGGGCGCAATCTCGAACTTGATGTTGATCTGTCCCGCCGGTGAGCCGGGCGGCAGCAGCCAGCGGAAGTTGTTGGCGTTCCAGAATTGAAGCGGCCCGTGCCACTCGCCTCGCGTCAGCTCGAGCTGGCCTTCGATGAGCGACACCGTCGCGTCACCGTACAAGCTGTCCGTGTACGTGCCGACGAACGCGTTGATCGGGAGCGGCGGCTTGGCGTCCTTGGGATGCTCGGTGGCCTGGGCGGCCGCGACCGAATCGGCGCGTTTCCGCTGCACGGCGTAGCGCGCGTACGATTCGGCGCTGAGATCCTTGTTCGGCAAGCCGAGCGCGCGGTCGAAGATGTAGTGCATGACGATCGCCGGCAGTTGCGCGCTTTGCATGTTGCTCAACACCGCGACGCCGACGTGCTGCTCCGGCAGCATCCCGACCGCGGCCGTCATGCCGGTTGTGTTCCCGCCGTGCTGCCACATGAGCTGCCCGTGATAGTCCTCGACGAACCAACCCATGCCGTACGAGCTGAAGTGCGTCACCGGAATCGTGTCGCGCGCGGCCGCGGGATCGCCGCCTCCACCACGCCCGGCCGGCGGAGCGCCAGACACGGCGAGGATTTGCGGTGAGTGTATCTCACGAAGCGCCGTGGAATTGACGAGACGCTTTCCGTTGACGACGCCGTCGTTCAACTGAAAGCGCAGCCACTGCGCCATGTCTTTCGCATTGGAGAGAATCGCGCCAGCCGGTCCGATGTTGTCGCCGTCGAACATCGGTTCGACGAGCGCCGTGTCGTGATCCAGCGTGTGCGGCCGGGCCACGTTCGTCGTGGCGAGGCCCTTCGACGTCGTGACCGACGACGTCATGCCGAGCGGACCGAAGATGCGCTGCGGGATGAGCGCGTCCCACGTACTGCCGGCCGCCTTTCCGGCCGCTTGGCCGGCCGCCAGGAACATCATGTTCTGATACGAATACTTGGATCGGAACGGCGACTCCGGCTTCAGGAACCGGATCCGGTGCAGAATCTCGTCGCGATTGAAGCCCGAGCCGAGCCAGACCAGCTCACCACGCGCGATGCCGCTGCGATGCGTGAGCGCGTCGCGAAGCGTCACCTCGGCGTTCGCCTCCGGGTCGTACAGCCTGAAGCCCGGCAAGTAGTCGGCGAGATGGGTGTCCCAATTCATCTTGCCGTCGGTGACCATCATCGCGACCAGCGTCGCGGTGAACGCCTTGGAGCTCGACCCGATCTCGAACAGCGTCTGGTCGTTCACCGGCGTGTGGTTCTGGGCCGACAGCGTGCCGAATCCCTTGGTGTAGATGACGGTGTCGTTGCGCACGATCGCCACGCTCATCCCCGGGATCTTCCAGGTCTGCACGGCTTTCGCGATGTACGCGTCGAGTCCCGCGTACGGCTCCTGTGCTCGGGCGAACGACGCCGCCCCGAGCGTGACGAACGCCGCGGCGAGAGTCGCTCTCGCCGGGCGCATGGATGGAAACGTGGTCACGGGGTTTTCGAGATGTTCGGGTTGTTGATACGCTCGACGTCGGGAAGCGGGAAGCAGGTCTCCGTTCCATACGTCGCGCCACCGGGATACGCCGTACCGGTGGCCGGGGTGAACGCCAGGTTGTATCGCCGCAGATCGCCGAGGCGATATCCCTCGAGGAAGAGCTCGCGTCGGCGCTCTTCGATGATTTGGGTCTTGAGCGTCGCGGCCGTCTGACCAGTTCCGTCGAACGCGGGAAGCCCGGTGTGCGTCGCGCGCGCCGCGTTGATCGCCGCCACCGATCCCGTGAGATCGTTCGCCGCCGCCTTTGCCTCGGCGACGATCAACTGCGCTTCGGCGTAGCGCGCGATCGGCATGACCGTTGTCAACGCCGGATACTTGTCGGGCGTGAAGATCGGCGAGCTCGGGGCCGTGCCGGTCTTGCCTGTGTTCGTGACGGCCACGCGAGGATCCGGAGCGCCATTCACCGTGAGGCCGCGGAAGCTCGCGTCGACGGTGGCGAAGTTGCTGTTGTTGATCGTGAAGAACGAAAAGTTCTCGCGACGGATGTTGATGCCGTCGGTGGACATGTTGACGACGAATCCGGGTTGAATCGTCGCGGCGTCTGTTCCGGCCGCGGCGACATTGCCGAGGTCGAGTTGGGCGCGCGCCCGGCCGAGCGTGGCGAAACTGACGGTCGTCGGATCCGATGCGCTCGTCGCGGCGACGATCGCCGAGTCGAAACGGGACTTGGCTTCGGCGAAGACCTGCGCCGGCTGAAGCTCCGGGCCCAGGTTGATTGCGGCGGTGCACATGCCTTCGCCCATCAGCACGAGGCTGTAGCCGGCGTACGCATAAGACTGCCCGATCAGCTTCGTCCGGTTCACGCCGGTGGGCATCTGGGCATCGGTCCAGCCCTTCAGATACCCGATCGCGGTGTCAGCCGAGCGGCGCGCCACGGAGAGTGGTGTGTAGATCGCCGGCTGTTGGTTCGCGGCGCAGGTGCCGGTCCCGTAGGACGCGCCGGTCGTCAGTGTGCGGCGGTCGTAGTCGAAGTTGGCGGCGTTGGAGATGGCGTCGGCCAACTCGTCCGTCAGGATGCCGGAGCCGACGACGTACCGAGAGAAGGCGCATTCGAAATCGCTGATCGCGCCATTGACGACGAGCTGGGCGTTGAGGGGCGTGTAGACGGTCGCCGTCGACAACGCGCCGGGGTTGGACTGTGTGAGCGTGGTGAGATCGCTGCAGGCGGCGACCGCCACCAGCGTGATGCCGAAGGCCAGTGTTCGTCGCATGGGTCACCAGGAGAAGTTGAAGGTCACGAGGAAACGCGTCAGCGGCGGAATCACGCCCTGATCGATCGCGGTGGGGCCGCCGTTCGTAGCCGCCGATTGCGCCGCGGCTTCGGGATCGATCCCGCCGTAGTTCGTCCACGTGTGGAGCTCGCGCGCGGCGAAGGTGATCGACGGGTTCGTGACCCGGAGGAAATGGGTCGGAATGAAGTATGTGGCCGAGAGCTCGCGCAGCTTCACGAACGACGCGTCCTCCATGAACTGGTCGACGTAGTTCCCGACCGCCGCGTTGAGCGAGGCGGCAGCGAGATACGTCGGCGAGTACTCGAGCGGGTAGTAGTTCGCGCGGCAGAGCGGCGCACCGGCCAGACCGTCGCAGCGAATCTCCTCGTTCTGATTCCACAGCTTGTTGCCCCGCCGTCCGTCGACCAGCGCGTACAGGCGCAGCGACTTGCCGATCATGAACGTGTTGCCGAGCGAAAACGTGGTCTTCGGCGTCGGCGTTCCGATGAAGACGAACGGCGCCGACGCGCAGGCGATGGCCGGCTTTCCGGCGCCTCCATCGCACAGCACGTTGGTCGCCAGGTTGGTGGTCGGATCGCGATCGGCCGAGACGACGCGGCGCGACCAGAGCCCCCCGATCGGATAGCCCACGATGTTGTATTGTCCCGCGGCCGTGATCACGCTGGTGATGTTGCTCTTGACCACGTCGTTGACGGTCGTGAGGTTGCCGTCGATCTCCCAATTGAAATTGCGCCGCGTGACGGCTTGCAGCCTGGCCTGCAACTCGATGCCGTCGTTGGTGACCTTGCCGAGGTTGATCAGCTGGCTTCCGGAAAACCCGGTCGACGGCGCGACCGGCTGGCTCACGATCTCGTTCTGGGTCGTCTTGTTATAGTACGTGAAATCGAGGCTCAAGCGATTGAACAGGCCGGCCTCGAACCCGAGCTCGGTCTCCGCCCCGCGTTCCGGTCGCAGATCCGGGTTGCCGAGACCGCCCGGCGTCACCGCGTTGGTGCCGTTGGGGCCGACCACCGGCGTGAACGTTTGTAGCGCCGAAAAGGCCGACGGCTGTCGCCCGGCCGCGCCGTACGCCGCGCGGAGACGGAGCGTGTTGAATCGGTCGCTCCACTTCCAGAACGGCTCCTCGCTCACCACCCACGAGGCGCTGGCCTTGGGGTAGGTCACCCATTTGAAATCCTGGCCGAACGCGCTGTTGTTGTCTACGCGCACCGCGCCGGTGAGGAACAACCGATCGCGCCACGCGAATTCCTCCTGCGCGTAGCCGCCGATCGTCGTGTTGATCGTCTGCGTTTGCGTCGCGGCAACCTGCGTCGCGGCAGCCGACACCGTTTCGACGCCCGACGCGGGGAAGCCCTGGCCGCCGAGGAAGCTCTGGTCGGCCTCCGAGTTGTTGTATTGACCACCGACCGACGTCGACGCAACCAGCGCGGATGTCAGTTGGGCTTTGGCGGTTCCTGAATAGTCCGCCGTAAACATCGTCGTGCGTCGCAACGTTTGACCGATGCTGCCGCCGGCCGCGGCGGGCGACAGGATCGCGGCCAACTGCGGCGGCGCGAAATGTTCGATCGCGCGGTCGTCCTGGTCGGTGTAGTCGATTCCCAACACGCCGCGCTGCGTGAACCAGCGCGTGAGCTGGTTGTTGACCGTCGTGCTCCCCGTGAACCGGTTGAGCCCCGTCGCGTTGTCGTAGAGCGTCTGGGGCACCGTGGCGGGAAAACCCGGGTAGAAACCCAGCGCCGCGCCGGGGAAGAGCAAAGAGTGTCCCGCCATGGCACCGAGCAAGGCGGAAGCACCGACATCCGCGCCCAGGTGCGTCGACATGTCGATGTAGTTGAGGCTCGTCGACACGTCGGTCGTCGTGCCGATCGGCGCGCTCAGGTTCACGTGCGCGTTGAGGTCGCGCTGCAGGTTGTTCGGCTCGACGCCGTAGTCGTTCTCGTAGCCGAGCGACGCGTAATAGCGGAGCTGATCGCCGCCACCGGTGACCGCCGTCGAGTAGTGGCGCTCGAGACCCGTCTTGAAGATCGGCGTCCCGCTGTCCGACATCGCCTGCACGCCGTTCCATGCGACGATGTTGCCCGACTTGTCTTTGTCGTAGTTGGTCGGGACGCGACTCGAGGCGTCGCGGAAGTCCATCGGACCTTCCGTGATGTCCGTGCGAATCTGTGAACCGCCCGATGAACCCTTCTTCGTGATGATCTGGATCACGCCGTTCGCCGCTTCCGTTCCATAGATCGTCGCCGCGGCCGGACCCTTGATGATCTCGATGCTCTCGATGTCCTCGGGGTTGATGTCGTTCATCCGGCTTTCGACGGGGTTACCTTGCGAGCCGAGACGGCCCGAGAGGCCGGTCGGCCCGAGGTTCGTCGTGTTGTTCACGCGCACGCCGTCGATGTAGATCAGCGGATTGTTCGTCAGACCGATGCTGCTCGGTCCGCGAATCTGGATCGTCGGGCCCGCCCCGATGCGACCGCTGATGGGCTGGATGTCGACGCCGGGCGCCCGCGATCGAAGAAGATTCGCGAGGTCAGGTGGCGACGCCTTGCTCATCTCGTCCGACGCGTCGATCGTCGACACGGCGTTGCCGATCGAGCGGCGTTCGCTCTCACCCGCCGTGCCCGTGACCACGACCTGATCGAGCGACACGGCGCTCGGCTGCAGCCCGACCTCGTGCGTCAGCGTCGTGCCCGCGGCGATCGTCACCGATTGCCGGTTCGACGCGAAGCCGAGGCGCAGCACCACGATCGTCCGCACACCCGACGGCACGCCGCCGAGTCGGAAGCGGCCATCGTCGCCGGTGATGGCGCCGAGCCGTGTGCCCTCGATTTGAACGCTCGCGCCGGGAACCACGCTACCTGACCGCGCGTCGGTTATGCGACCGACGATGGTGCCGGTTTGCACCTGCGCACTTGCGACGACCGGCGCCGCGACGAATCGCGCGACGGCGATCGCCAACGACGCCAGGATCAAGAGCCTGCGACGCAGGCACTGATCAACGAGAGCTCGCATCCGTTCCTCCGGTGATGGTAAGCACGACGACATCGATCTCATGACGAACCTCATGACGAACCTCACAACCACACTTACGACGACACTCATGACGAGAACGCCGGCTCCGCTCCGCGGCGGCGCGACCGCGCGCGCCACAGGTAGTAGACCGGCGTTCCCAGCAACACGACGGCGAGCCCGATCGCCGCCTGGCGCGTCTGCTCGTACAGCGTATTCGCGACGAGCAGCGCGGCGGCGAGCGCGAAGAGAATCGGTGTGACCGGATATCCGGGCGTGCGGAACGGCCGCACGGCGTTCGGCGCGTTGCGTCGCGACGCGAACACGGCGAGCGCGCCGAGCCCGTAGAAGATCCAGCCGGCGAACACGACGTAGGTGAGCAGCTGCTCGAACGTGCCGGTGAGCGCGAGGAGCACGGACCAGCAGGACAGCATCACGATCGCCGCCGCCGGCGTGCCGAATCGCTGGTTGACGGTCGCCAAACGCGCGAAGAAAAGACCGTCGCGCGCCATCGCGAAGTAAAGACGCGGCGCCGTCATCACCAGACCGTTCGTCGCGCTGAAGATCGACACCAGCGCGAGCACGCTGAGCAGCTTGCCCGACAGCGGGCCGAACGTCGCGGCGGTGGCGTCGGCGGCGACGTGTCCACTCTGCGCGGCCGCCGCTGGACCGATCGCCGACACGTACCCCACGTTCGCCAGCAGGTACAGCACGATGAGCGCGAACGTCGCGACGCCGATGGCCCGCGGGAACACGCGCTGGGGATCGCGCGTCTCGCCGGCCGAGAAGGTCACGTACTGCCACCCTTCGTAGGCCCACAGCACGCCGATCATCGCCGCGCCGAACCCGGACATCACGCCGGTCGTGAGCGACGCCGGCCAGAGCGTCGAGCGCGCGGGCCACGCGTGACCCGCGACCGCGAGCGCGATCCCGATCAGCAGCAGCGCGCCGACCTTGATCGTCGTCGCCGAATTCTCGACTGTCGCGCTCTGGCGCGTGCCGCGCACGTTCAGGAACGTGATGACGACGATCATCAGCGTCGACGCGATCTTCGCGCTCGTAGGACCGAGCGGCACCAGTTGACCGAGGTACGCCGAAAACGCGACGGCGAGCGTCGCCACCGAACCGCTGGCGATGACGAGGAAGCTCGCCCACCCATAAAGGAAGGCCGGCAGCTGGCCGAACGCGTCGCGAATGTAGGCGTACAGCCCGCCCGCTTCAGGCGTCACGGCGCCGAGCTCCGCGTACGTGAGCGCGCCGAGAAACGACACTACGCCGCCGACGATCCACACGAGGAGGGCCACGCCGAGATGACCGCCGGTCTGCTTGAGCACGACGCCGGGCACGATGAAGATGCCCGACCCGATCACCGTGCCGAGCGTGAGCAGCAGCAGGTCGGTGAACCCGAGAGTGCGCCGCAGTCCGGCGTCGCTCGCCACGTCGCTCACACCACCGCCAGGGTCGGGTCGCCGCGCACGACTTCGGCGCGCACGGTGAGCGATTCGATCATCGCGACGTCGACGTCGACACCGAGTCCGGCGCGGTCGCGCGGGACGGTGACCATGCCGTTCGCGTCCATCGTCCATTCGGGACTGACGATGTCGCGCGCCCAGTATCGCGCGCTCGGACTCAGATCGCCGGGGAGCGAGAAGTTCGGCAGCGACGCGAGCGCCACGTTGTACGCCCGGCCGATGCCGCTCTCCAACATGCCGCCACACCACACCGGAACATTCGCGTCGCGGCACACGTCGTGGATGGCGATCGACGCCGCGAACCCGCCGACGCGTCCCGGCTTGATGTTGATGATGCGCCCGCTGCCCAGTGCGATCATGTCGTGGGCGCGCGTGACGTCGATGATCGATTCATCCAGGCAGAGGGGCGTCTTCATGCGCCGCTGCAGCTCGGCCAGTTGCAGCAGCGCGTCGGCGCCGAGCGGCTGCTCGAGCATCAGGAGGTCGAAGGCGTCGAGCTCCGCGAGATGTTCCGCGTCGGCGATCGTGTAGGCCGCGTTCGCGTCGGCCATCAGCTCGACGTCGGGGCCGAGCGCCGCGCGCACCGCGTCGACGTACGCGACGTCCTGTCCGGGTTGGATCTTGAGTTTGATCTTGCGATAGCCGTTGGCGACGGCGATCACGGCGCGTTCGACGAGAAGCTCCGGCGTCGGCTGGATGCCGAGCGAGATGCCGGTCGGCACCGCGTCGCGCGTCCCGCCCAGCAGGCTCGAGAGCGGCGTCCGCTCGAGCTCGGCGGCGAGTCCCCAGCACCCCATCTCGAGCGCGGCCTTGGCCATGTTGTGGCCGCGGATGTCGCGCGCGAGAATGTCGTGCACGGCGGATGGATGCGCCACGTCGCGTCCAATGAGGCGCGGCGCGAGCCACTCACGAATGGCCAGCCACGCCGTGTCGATCGTCTCGGGCGTGTAGTTCGGCCGGTCGAAGGCGACGCACTCGGACCACGTGCTGGCGCCGCTCTCGTCTTCCAGCTCGAGGAGCAGAATCCGCCGCGTCGAGGCGACGCCCGACGAGATGCGGAACGGCTCCTTGAGCGCGAGCTGGATTTCGCGAAGCGTCACGCGGGCGAGACGAAGCATGCGCGGGGGGACGAGGACGGGGGTACGAGGAGGGGCGGCGCGAAACGCGAAAGGTGCGCCAATTGGATCGACCATCTTGGTATACCAACCCGCGAGCGTCAAGAGTCGTCACCGACGTCTTGCTCCTTCCCGCGGCCGCGCCTTACCATTCCAATGTGCCTTCCCCCAAACCGCGCCGCGCCAAACCGCGCGCAACCGCCGCCGCCGTCCCCCGCGAAGCGCCCGACAACGTCACGCGCGTTTACACCGAGCTCCGCTCCCTGATCATTTCCGGACAACTGCCGCCCGGCGCGCGCGTCGCCGAGCGAGCCGTCGTCGCCAGGATGGGGTTGAGCCGCACGCCCGTGCGGAGCGCCCTGCACCGTCTCCAACAGGAAGGATTCGTCGCGTCGGTCGGCCGAGCCGGCGACCAGCGGCTGATCGTCACCCCGCTGACGCGCGGCGACGGGCGCGAGGTCTTCCTCGTCGTCGGCCACCTCGAGGGACTCGCGGCAAGCGAAGCGGCCTCGTTGCCGACCGACCAGCGGCGGCAGCTCGTGGGCCGGCTGCGCGAGGTGAATCGCGCGCTCTCGCTCGCCGCCAAACGGAAAGCGTCGCCGGCGCGGCTGTTCGACCTCGACCTCCAGTTCCACGCCACGTACGTCGAGGGCGTCGCCGGCCCGCGCGTCGTCGCGCTCCATCGCGCGATCAAACCACAGAGCGAGCGGTACGCGCGTCTCTACGTGAACGTGCTGCTCGACGAGCTCCCGACGTCGGTCAAGGAGCACGAGGCGATCGCCACCGCGATCGCCAAGGGAGATCGGCGCGGCGCGCAGAACGCCGTCGAAACGAACTGGCAGAACGCCGCGCTGCGCCTCGCGGACGTCATCGCCGAGCACGGCGAACGCGGTAGCTGGCACCTCTGGGACGGCAGCGCGCAGGGCAACGGCGCTCGTCTCTCCGAACGTCGCTAATCAGCCCAGGAGATCGCATGTCCCGTCGTCTCGTTCCGCTCCTCGCGGCGCTCGCCCTGCCCGCCATCGCGACGACGGCCGTCGCCCAGGGCACACGCCTGCTTCGCCATCCGGCGATCAACGGCAATTCGATCGCCTTCGAGTACGGGGGCGACCTCTGGGTGGCGACGCGCGCCGGCGGCCAGGCTCGGCGTCTCACCGCCACGCCCGACGTCGAGACCGATCCGCACTTCTCGCCCGACGGATCGCAAATCGCCTTCACGCGCACGTCGAACGGCAACACCGACGTGTACGTCGTGCCGACGGCCGGCGGCGAGCCGGTTCGCCTCACCTTCCATCCGGGCCCCGACCGCGCCATCGGCTGGACGCCCGACGGAAAACGCGTCGTCTTCGCCAGCGAGCGCGTGAGCGAGCCGCAGTCGTCGTACATGCGGATGTTCACCGTGCCCGCGACCGGCGGTTTCGAGGAGCCGATGCCGATGCCGCGCGCGTTCAGCGGCACGTACTCCCCCGACGGAAAACAGTTCGCCTACGAAGAGATCTCGACGGCGTTCGTTCCGGAGTGGTACGAGATGAGCATGTGGCGCCATTACCGCGGCGGCCGCACGCATCCGATCAGCGTCATGGACCTCGCGTCGAACGCCGTGCAGAAGCTGCCGTGGCAGAACAGCAACGACACCGATCCGATGTGGGTCGGCAACACGGTCTACTTCCTCTCCGACCGCAACTACACGCGCAATCTCTTCTCGTACGACGTGGCGTCGAAGCAGGTCAAGCAGCTCACCCACCACGACGATGCCGACGTCATGACGGCGTCGGCCGGATCGGACGCGATCGTCTACGAGCAGAACGGCGTCATCCACCTGTTCGACATCAAGACGGGCCAGGCCAAACCGCTGACAATCGACGTCGTCGGCGACTTCCCGTGGGCGCGGCCGCAGTTCAAGCGCGTCGCGGCGATGATTCGCGACGCCAGCCTCTCGCCGACCGGCGTGCGCGCGGCGTTCGAAGCGCGCGGCGACATCTTCACCGTCCCCGCCGACAAGGGCGACTGGCGCAATCTGACGAAAACGCCCGGCGCGCACGATCGCGATCCGGTCTGGTCGCCCGACGGCGCGCAGCTCGCCTGGCTCTCCGACGCCAAGGGCAACGACGAGCTGATGATCGCCGAGCAGTCGGGGCTCACCGCTGCGCGCGCGGTCGCGCTTCCGGGCCCGGGATACTTCTCCGATCTCGCCTGGTCGCCGAACGGCAAGACGCTGCTCGTCGACGACAACCATCTGAATCTCTGGACCATCGACGTCGCCACCGGCAAAGCGACGAAGCTCGACGCGGATCTCTTCTACACGCCGGGACGCAACTTCGAAGCGGTGTGGTCGCCCGACTCGCGCTGGGTCGCCTACACAAAGAGTCTCGACAGCCATCTGCGCGCCGTGTTCGTGCGTTCGCTCGCCGAAGCGCAATCGCGCCAGCTCACCGACGCACTCGCCGACGCGATATCGCCGAGTTTCGACGCCAACGGCAAGTATCTCTACTTCCTCGCCAGCACCGACTACGGCCCGCGCTCGGCGTGGCTCGAGATGAGCGCCGTCGATCGGCCGTCGCGCCGCTCGGTGTATCTCGCGGTGCTCAACGCGAACGAGCCGTCGCCGCTGCTCCCCGAGGCCGGCGACGAGCCGGCCGGCGGCCCCGCGCCGACGCTCGCCGGTCACGCGAAGGCGGATTCGGTGCAGATCGACTTCGCGAACATCAACCAGCGCGTTTTGAGTCTCGACGTGCCCGCGGGCGACTACGACGGTCTCGCCGCCGGTCCGGCGGGCACGATCTTCTATTCGGAAACGATCAACGAGGGCGGCAGCCGCACGAACGTCCGGTTGCAGCGCTATCAGCTTCGCTCCGCCGGCGCCGCCGCCCCGGCCGGCGCGTCGACGTTCCTCGAGAGTATTCGGTCGTTCACGCTCTCGGCCGACCGCAAGAAGTTGCTCTACTCGTCGGGACTCGGCCCGGGAGCGCGGTGGGGCATCGTGGCGACGGACCGGCCCGCCAAGGTCGGCGACGGCGCGATCAACGTCGCGCAGCTCGAGAGCTGGGTCGATCCCCGCGCCGAGTGGGCCGAGATCTTCCGCGAAGCGCTGCAACAGCAGCACGAGTTCTTCTACGACGCCAAGCTGCACGGCGCTGACTGGAAGGCCGTCGCGGCGAAGTACGCGCCGCTCGTCCCCTTCGTGAATCATCGCGCCGATCTCAGCTATCTGATGGCGCAGACCGGCGGCGAGCTGGTCGTCGGACACTCGTACATCTCGGGTCCGGGCGACATGCCCGGCGACGCGCCGGTGAGCGTCGGGCTTCTCGGTGCGGACTACGCGGTGGAGAACGGCCACTATCGCATCAAGCGCATCTTCAGCGGCGAGAACTGGAATCCCGACCTGCGCGCGCCGCTCAGCGCGCCGGGCATTCAGGTGAAGGACGGCGACTATCTGCTCGAGGTGAACGGCCGCCCAGTGGCTCCGCCGACGAACGTCTACTCGGTGTTCGAGGGCACGGCGGGCCACCAGATCGTAATTCGTGTCAACGACGCGCCGACGATGGAAGGATCGCACGTCGTGACGGTCGTTCCAGTGGCGAGCGAGGATGGGTTGCGCACGCGCGCGTGGATCGAGGACAACCGCCGCAAGGTCGACGAGATGTCGCATGGGCGGCTGGCCTACGTGTGGCTCCCGAACACGTCGATCCCCGGCTACAACGCGTTCACGCGCTACTTCTACTCGCAGCAGGGCAAGGAAGGCGCGGTGATCGACGAGCGTTACAACCACGGCGGGCTCGTCGCCGACTACATCGTGAACGAGCTGGATCGCGTGCCGATGGGCTACTTCGCGATGCGCGACGGGCAGACGTGGTCGTCGCCGGCAGCCGGCATCTACGGTCCGAAGGTGATGATCGTCAACGAGTCGGCCGGGTCGGGCGGCGACGCGTTGCCGTACTACTTCCAACTGCGCCACATCGGCCCGCTCGTCGGCACGCGCACGTGGGGCGCGCTCGTCGGCACCCTCGGCGTGCCGCCGACGATGGACGGCGGCGGCATGACCGCGCCGGCGTTAGCGTTTTATGATCTGAACGGCCGGTGGGCGGTGGAGAACGAGGGCGTGACGCCGGAGGTCACGGTCGAGTACTCGGCCGACGCGGTGAACAAGGGCCACGACCCGCAGCTCGAGCGCGCGGTGCAGGAGGCGCTCAAGCTTCTCGAACAGCATCCGGTCAAACACATGCCGCGCCCCACGCCGATCGATCGCGTCAAGCCGCCGCAGCACTAGGCTCGGTCTGCGCGAACAGCCGCTCGGGAAGCCATAACGATTTTGAAACTGAAAAAAACGGACTGAAACGGAAACCAACAGAAAAAAAGGACTTTGGTGGAACTGCGATCGAGCGGGCTTCGTATCGCAGTTCCACCAATTCTTTTTCTTCCCGTTTGTTTCCGTTCAATCCGTTTGTGTCTTGTTCCCCCTGGTCATCCCGCCCGCGCCACGCCGATCCAAAACGCCCACGCGAGACCGGCAGACTCAGTTCTTGACCGACTTCCCCGGCCCCCAGAGCACCTTGCCGGCCTTCGCGCCGGTATGCCTGCCGTGGTCGATCGTCACGACGCCGTTGACGAGCACCCATTCGATGCCGGTCGGGAATTCCATCGGCTTCTCGTACGTCGCTTTGTCTTCGATCGTGTCGTAGTCGAAGATCGTCACGTCGGCCCAGTTGCCGACTTCGATCGTGCCGCGGTTGGCGAGTCGCATGCGCGCGGCGGGCCAGCCGGTCATCTTGCGGATGGCTTCGGTCAGCGTGAGCACGTGACGCTGCTTGACGTATTTCGCGATTACCCGCGGGAAGTTGCCGAAGCTCCGCGGGTGCGGGAGGCCCGTCGCGTCGGGCACGCCGATTTGCGCCACGGCGCCCGCGTCGCTGCCGATGGACGTCCACGGAAAGCGCAGCGCGGTCTCGATGTCGGGCTCGCCCATCATATGGTAGATCGCCATCACGCGACCGTTGCCCTGCGCGACGAGGTCCCACGCCGCGTCAGCCGGATCCTTGTTTTGCGCGCGCGCGATCTGCGCGATCGTCTGCTGCTCGTACTTCGCGTTGTCCTGATTGCGCGCGTTGACGAGGACGATGCCGTTCCATCCGCCGGCCGACTCGATGATGTTCCACCACCCTTCCGAGCCCGTGGTCACTTCCCGCTTGAGCCGCGCGCGAATCTGAGGATTCGCTAAACGCGCCTTGAGCGAATCCGTGCCGCCCTCCTGCGCCCAGCTGGGAATCGTCGCCTCGAGGCCCGTGCCGCCGGCCGTGTAGACGTACATGTCGGCCGCGATGTCGTCGCCGCGTGCGCGCGCCGCGTCGACGACCAGACGCACCGAATCCATCAGCACGCCCCACCCCGGCTGGTACGCGACCTTGAGATGGAAGATCTCGGCGGGCAGTCCGGCCTTCTCGCTGATCGTCACCAGCTCGTTGATGGCGCCGATGATTCCCTGCCCTTCGTCCCGCATGTGGCTGGCGTACGTGCCGCCGTACTTCGCCGCCGACTTCGCGACCTCGACCAGCTCGTCGGTCGTCGAGTAGCTCGACGGCGGATAGATGAGCGCCGTCGTCATCCCCATCGCGCCGCCGCGCATCGCCGTGTCCATGATCGCGCGCATCCGATCCAGCTCGGCGGCGTCCGGCTTTCGTGCCGACATGCCGAGTACTGCGACGCGCGCCTGCGTCTCGCTGAAGTAGCTCCCGAAGTTGATGCTGATGCCCTGTCGCTCGAGATTCGTGAAGTATTCGGCGACGCGGCCCGCGGGCACCGGCGTTCCGCCTTCGCCGCCGATCGCCGTCGTCACGCCTTCGCGCAGTTTGTTCTCGGCGAGGCCGTTGCGCGGCAGCACGCCGCCCGACTGATCCATCATGTCGATCCAGCCCGGACTCACGAACTTGCCGGCGGCGTCGATCTCCCTGCGGCCGCGTGCGGTGATTTTGCCGATCCTGGCGAACCGGCCGTCCTTGATCGCCACGTCGGCGAAGATGACCGGATTCCCTTGCCCGTCGATGACGCAACCGTTGCGGATGACGACGTCGTAGAGCGTATCGGTCGACGTCGGCGGTGCCGCGCGGCGCGATGGACAGGACGCCGCACTCGCCATCGCGGTCGACGCGACCGCGGGCGTCGGCGCGCCGGCCGGTGTGCGCGACGATCCACCGCACGCGGCCGAGCCGGCGAGAAGCATCCACGCGCCGCGCGGCCGAGACATCATCGGCGGACGCGCGCGAAGGTGATTCCCGAAATGCGCACGCCCGACACGCCGCCGGTGCCGTCCGGAGTAAAGGTCAGCGCGACCTGCTCGCGCGGATTCGCGGCGTGCGTCCGGAACGAGTCGATGTCCCAGTGATCCAACTCGACTTCGGGATCGGTGACGACGCGCGCCCGCAACTTTCCGTTCGCGTTCGTCACGGTGACGGTTCCGTACGCCGAATCGACGAACGTGCCGGCGTACTTCTCGATCGCGACCGACGCCGGACGCTCTACGTGCTGCGCCGCTTGTACCACCGGACCGGCGCTCTGCCTCATGCGCGCGAATAGCGCGCTGACCTCCGCGCTCCAGTCTCGCGACGGGCCGCCGTTGTAGAGATCGAACGCGCGGTACATGAGCGCGTGTCGCAGCTCCGCGTGATCGAGGTTCTCCAGGACGTAGACGCCGAGGTGCTCGTTCGGCATGAGGCCGATGATGGCGCACTGGCCGTCGATGCTGCCGGTGTGCATCCACACCTGCTGGCCCGCGTAGTCCTGGATGAACCAGCCGAACCCGTAGCTGAAGAAGTCGGGCCGCGACAGTTGAAGCGCCGGGTACTCTTCCATCGGCGCTTGAATTTGCGGCGTGATCAACTCGCGGAACGTCGACGCCTTGATGAGGCGCTTGTCGCCGACTCGGCCGCTGTCGAGGATGAAGCGCATCCACTTCGACATGTCGCTCACGCTCGACCAAACCGACCCGGCGGGCGCAATGAGGTCCGTCGAGCGCATCGGAACGGCGCGAACGCTGTCGCCCGCCAGGACGTGCGGTACCGAGACGTTCGCTTTGCCGCCAATTTCCGACACGAGCGCTTCGGTCTCGTTCATCCCAAGCGGTCCGAAGATGTGCGAACGGACGAACGCCTCCCACGACATCCCCGACGCGCGCTCGACGATCGTTCCGCTCAAGGCGTACATCACGTTCTGATACGACCAGTTCGACCGGAAGGACGACTCGGGTTTGATGTAGCGCAGCCCGTGAATGATCTCCGGCAGTGTGTAGTGCCACCGCGCCCAGAAGAGGTCCGTACCCGGCAAGCCGCTGCGATGCGTGAGCAGGTCACGAATGGTCAACTCGCGCGTCGCGTAGGGATCGTACAGCTGGAGCTCGGGGATGTAGTCCGTGACGTGGTCGTCCCAATGGATCTTCCCTTCGTCGACGAGCATGGCGAGCGACGCGGACGTCATCGCCTTCGTCGTCGACCCGATCGCGAAGCGCGTGTGCTCGTCGGCCTTCTGACTCTTGCCGATCTCGAGCACGCCATAGCCCTTGGCGAAGACGAGCGAGTCGTCCTTCACGACGGCGATCGCGAGCGCCGGCACCTTCCAATCGCGGGCCGCTTGGGCGACATAGCGGTCGAACGCCGCCCAGTCAGGAGCGGTTGCCTTTTGAGCGCTCGCCGGCGCGACCGCGGCGAGCGCCGCGACGGCCATGGCAGTCAAACGCAAATTGCTTCGCATGGATCCTCGAAATGTCTTGTTGACGGTCTGCCGGTCCACCGGTCCACTTCTCTCAACGGGCGTTCACCACGGACACCTGCACGTAACTCGCCGCGTCGCGCGACCGGAAGATGCGATGCGTCTGCGCCTTGAAATCGGAATCTTTGGCCTCGAAGATGTTGGCCACGTAGGTCTGCGGGTTGCGGTCGATCAGCGGGAACCAACTGCTCTGCACTTCGACCATGATGCGGTGTCCCTTGCGGAACTTGTAATCCTGCGTGTGGAGATCGATCACGTATTCGTCGACGTGGTTCGGCGTGATCGCCTCGGGATGCTCGAAGCTCTTGCGAAACCGGCCGCGGAAAACATCGTTGGCGACCATGAGCTGGTAGCCGCCGAGCTTCGCGTCGCCCTGGCTCGAATCCGGATACACATCGATGAGCTTCACGACCCAATCGGCGTCGGAACCCGTGGTCGACGCGAACAGATGCGCCGTGATGTCGCCGGCGATCACGACGTCGTCGGAGAGCGGTTCCGTCTCCCAGTTGATGACGTCGGGGCGTCCGGCGAGGAATCGCTGATCGTCGGCGAGCCAGCGCGACCACGTCGAACCCTCGCCGTACGTCGGCAGGATCGGCCGCGGACGATAGGGCACTGGGTTCGCCGGATCGGACACGTACGAATCGGCCGCCTTCGGCGTACGGTCGGCCGACGCGGTGAACGACAGCTTGTGATCGGCCTGCGTGTAGAGACGCCGCGGCGTGACGTCGGCTTTCGGCGGCCAGCTCGCGTGCTGCTCCCACTTGTTCGTTCCCGCTTCGAACGTCGTCGCCTCGGCGAGGTTCATCTGGCCGACGCCCTTGAGCCAGTACGCGAAGAACGGCGCCTGGATGTCGCGTCGATAGTCCGGCGACGTGGCCGACCCGAAGTCGAGATTGCCGAGCGTCCTGCCGCTGGGCCCACTCCACCCACCGTGATTCCACGGGCCGACGACGAGGAAGTTGAGGTGGTTTGTGTCGTGCTTCTCGAGCAGCTCATAGATGGTGATCGGTCCGTAGAAGTCCTCCTGGTCCCACCAGCCCGCGACGCTGAGCGTCGGCACGGTCACGCGATCCACGTACGGAGCGACAGCCTGTTTCTGCCAGAACGCGTCGTAGCTCGGATGGTTCGCGAAGTTGTTCCAGCTCGGAATGTTGCCGTGCAGGTATTTCTCGTTGACGTGGGCGAGCGATCCGAGCTTGAGGTACCAGTCGTACGTGTCGGAGTCGTTGAACGCGAACGGCGCGCGTTCCTTGTTCGTCTCCATCATCACCGCGTACTCGAACCCATAGCTCAACCGGAACGCGCCGTTGTGGTGAAAGTCGTCGCCGATGAACATGTCGGCGGGCGACGCCTGCGGCGACACCGCCTTGAGCGCCGGGTGCGGATCGAGCATCGCGACCACGGTGAGCCATCCCGGATACGACACGCCCATCATCCCGACGCGCCCGTTGTTGTGCGGCACGTTCTTGATCAGCCAGTCGATCGTGTCGTACGTGTCGGTGCTTTCGTCGATCGCTTTCGGATCCTTCTTGTTCCGCATTTGGCGCAGCATCACGAACTGTCCTTCCGACTTGTAGCGTCCGCGAATGTCCTGATGGACGAAGATGTACCCCTCGCGCGCCAGCTCCGCGTACGCGCCGCGGAACGTCGCCTCGCCGCCTTCGATGCCGTACGGCGTGCGGATCATGATGATCGGCAGATTCCCGGCGAATCCGCGCGGCACGAAGATGTTGGTGTGCAGCTTCACCCCGTCGCGCATCGGGACCATCGTCTCCGTCTTGTCGAACGTCGGAATCGGCGGCGCGCCTTCACTCCCCGGCTCCTGCGCCCGCGCGAGCGCCGAGACGAGGATGGCCGCGGCGATGACGAGGCGGGGCACGGATAGAACCACTGGACGCACGCGCATGTGAGGGCTCCGGACGGTCGAGGCGGGTAGTCCCGCCGATTGTACACCAGAGTGGTAGACCATGCAACACCGGAGGGCGAAACTAACGAACAGCGGAGGTGACAAACGGCGAAGGTGACGAACCGCGATGCTAACGAACGGCGAGAACGACGCCGGACCACATCACGATTTCCATCGCGTAACGCCTTCGGTGGCATCGGAGGTGCGTTTCTCATCCGCGGAAATTGGACCTTCGTCTAGCGCGGCGAGCTCCGCCGCGATGGGAGGTAGGTGATGAGTAACTCAATGATCATGGGAATTATCGTCATCGCGCTCGCCGTGACGGTTGTCGTCGTCTGGTACGCGATTGACTTGCGTCAACGCAGTAGCGCCCTTCGAGCGCAGTACGGCAGCGAGTACGACCGTACAGTCCGCCACTCCAGCAGCCGACGGGCCGCGGAGGCCGAGCTCGCCAAGCGTCAGGACCGCGTCGACCATTTCGAAATCCGGCCACTGCTCGCCGAACAGCGCGAGTTGTTCGACCAGCAATGGCGCGACGTCCAGGAAATGTTCGTCGACGATCCCGCCCGCGCGATCAATCGTGCCGACGCGCTCGTCGTCGAAGCGATGCGGACGCGCGGCTATCCGGTCGCCAACTTCGAACAGCGCGCCGCGGACTTGTCGGTCCGGCATTCGGCATTCGTGCGAAACTATCGCGCGGCGCGCGACGTCGCCGAGCGCCATCGACGCGGCGCCGCGACGACGGAAGAGCTTCGACGCGCGATGCTCTACTACCACGAGATGTTCGACGATCTGCTGGGCCCCGAGCCGGCGATGACGGATCGCCCCGTCGAGATGATCGTTGGGCGAGACGTTGCGCCGCCGCCGGTGATCGACGATCTCCAACGCCCGCAACCGAGGCGGACGTTCGATTCACACCCGGACGACGAGGTTCGCTAATCAAGTTCCGGCTGCACGGCTGACGGCGGCACGCCGTCAGCCGTGCGACCGGTCTACTCGAACCTGAGCGCTTCGACCGGATCGACGTTCGCCGCGCGTCGTGCGGGGATGTAGCTCGCCACGAGTGCGATCGTCGTCAGCAGCACCGCCACGCCGACGAAGCTCAGCGGATCGAACGGCGATACGCCGTAGAGCAGTGTGCGCAGGAACCGAGTGACCGCGAGGCCGCCGGCCAGCCCGATCAAGACGCCGAGTCCGCCGAGAGACGCGCCATGGCCGACGACCAATCGCAGCACGTCGCCGCGCTGTGCACCGAGCGCCACGCGCACGCCGATCTCCTGCGTCCGCTGCGAGACCGCGTACGAGATCACGCCATAGACGCCGATCGCCGCCAGCACCACCGCGATCGCCGCGAACACACCGAACAGTTTTCCATAGAGCGCCTGCTGCCAGTACGAGCGCGTGATGCTCGCGTCCATGCTCATCACGCGGTACGCCGGCAGTTGCGGATCCGCCTGCTTGAGCGCGCCGAGTACCGTGTTCGTGATGTTCGCCGGATCGCCCTGCGCTCGCACGACAATCGATGCCGTGTTCCAGCCGCCCTGACGGTACGGCATGTAGCCCTGCAAATCCGGCGTCGACGTGAGCTGCTTGTGTTTGATGTCGGCAGCGACGCCGATGATCGTGATCCAGCGAACTGCTGTGTCCGTGGCCGCGCCGAACTTGAAGCGCTTGCCGATCGCGTCGCCCTTCGGCCAGAATTTGTTGGCCAGGTACTCGTTGACCACGGCGACGCGACCGGCCACGCCGGAGTCCGCCCACTCCTGCTGGTTGAACATCCGCCCGCGCTTCAGCGGGATGTGCATCGTCTCCAGATACCTTGGCGACACCCAACGAATCTCGAGCAACGGCTCCTCGCCGAGCAACGTGGGCCGATCTTCGAGCGTGAAGAAGCTGTTGTTGTTGCCCCCACTCAAAGGGATGTTGTTCGTGATCGCCGCCGAAACGACGCCGGGGCGCCGATTCAGATCCGTGAGGAAGCGATCCCAGAACGCGAATCGCTTGAACGTCGAGTCGTAGTGCGGACCGGTGAGCGTGACGCGCATGGTGAGCAGGCCGTCGGCGTCGAACCCGGGCTTGATGCTCTGCAGCCCGAGGAAGCTGCGAATGAGGAGCGCCGCTCCAACCAGCAGCACGAGCGACAGCGCGACCTCGCCGACGACGAGGCTGCTGCGTAGACGCTGACGGGAGCGCCCCGCGCTCGCGCCGCGCGTGCCCGAGTCGCGCAGCGTTTCGTTCAGGTTCGGGTTCGACGATTGGAGCGCCGGCACGAGTCCGAACAGGATCCCAGTCACCACGGCGACCGCCACGGTGAACAGCAGCACCTGGCCGTCGATCGTAAAGCGCATCCAGAACGGAATCCCGTTGAGAAGGCTGGTCTTGATCCATTGCAGCAGTCCAAACGCGAACGCGATGCCCAGCGTCGCGCCCGCCAGCGCGACGAGCACGCTCTCCGTGAGCAGTTGCCGCATCACCCGCCAGCTTTCGGCCCCGAGTGCGACGCGCACCGCCATCTCTTTGGACCGCGCCGTCGCACGGGCGAGCAGGAGATTCGCGACGTTGGCGCACGCGATGAGCAGCACGAACGCCACCGACGCCATCATGATGAGCAGAACCGGACGAATGTTGCCGACCTGCGAATCACGCAGCGTCTGCACGTCCACGCCCCAGCCCGTGTTCGACTGCGGATATTGCGCCTCGATCGTCGCGGCGATGCGCCGCAGGTCCGTTTGCGCTTGATCGATCGTGACGCCTGGCTTGAGCCGCCCGATGACTTGCCACGAGTGATTGCCGCGGTTCTTCATCGGGTCCAGCTGCATCGTCGTCCACGCCTGCGCCGAGCTCGGGAACTCGAAGTCCGGCGGCATCACGCCGATGACCGTGTTCTTCACGCCGTCGACGAGGATCTCCTGCCCGAGGATGTCTCGGCGACCCGCGAACCGGTCGTGCCAGAGACGGTCGCCGAGAATGATCACGTTCGGCGCGCCCACTCGGTCTTCGTCTTCCTTGAAATCCCGGCCGAGCGCCGGCGAAACGCCGAGCGTGCGAAACGTCGTCCACGACACGTTGCCGCCGGGCACGTATTCCGCGCCGCCGTTCGCGGCCAGGTTGTAGGACGTCCCGGTGTAGATGCCGACGTTCGCCAGCGAGCGATTGTCCGCCTGCCAGCTGCGAAAGTTCGGATACGACACGCTGTTCATGTGCCAGCCGCGCTTCGCGTTCGCCTCGCCGATCGCCACCAGCGCGTCGGGATCGCGATACGGGAACGGCCGCAGCAGCATCGCCCGGATGCAACTGAAAATCGTCGCGTTGACGCCGATGCCCAGCGCCAGGCAGAGCACGGCGGTGACGGTGAACGCCGGACTCTTGACTAGCGTGCGAAACGCGAAGCGAATGTCCTGGAGCATGTGCAAGGGGTAGGGGCCGCTCGGTCAGACAGTCGGCCCAGGGCTTTGGTTGAAGTGGACTCCCCTTTCTGTTTCGTCGATCCTGGCCCGGCGAGCGCTGGTCTGAAGTCCGATGTCTGAGGTCAGTCGTCCGACTTCGAGCGAACCACGCGGCCAGCCAAGCCACACGGAAGGCAGACTGGCCGCGATCCCTGCGGTTACGGCGACAACCCTTCTACTCTTCCTGCTGTCTACCCTTAGACACTAGGAGGAAGCCCGCATGCCCCTGCTCAAAGGGACGCTCGACCCGCTGGTCCTCAAGACGCTGTCCTGGACCCCGATGCACGCCTTCGAGATCACATCGTGGATCGAAGACCGCTCGGCCGGCCGCGTCGCCGTCGACGACGCCGCGCTGCTCCAGGCGCTGCACCGCATGGAGGAACGCCGGCTGATCGAAGCCGAGTGGGGCGTGACGAAGAACGGACGCCGGGCCAGATACTACAAGATCACGCCGGCCGGCCGTGCGCATCTGCGCGCCGAGTCGGCGCGGCTCGTCGACCACTTCGACGCCGTCGTCTCCGTCCTTGGCGCCAAGTCGGCGAAATAGCCGTGTGGTTCGATCTTCGTCCCGGAGTGCGCCGGTGGTTCCGGCTGCCGCTGTTCTCACGCACCGCGGCTCGCCGCGACGTCGACGACGAGCTCGACTCGCTCATCGCGAGCCGCGTCGATCATCTGGTCGCGCAGGGCATGTCGCCGCTCGATGCGCGCGCCGAAGCGCTCCGCCGACTCGGCGCGTCGCTCGACGACGCGCGACTTCAACTCCAATCCTCCGCCGAACATCGGGAGCGCCGAATGCGATTCACCGAATGGCTCGAAAGCGTGATGCAGGACGTGCACTACGCGGCCCGCGGGTTGATTCGGCGCCCGGCGTTCACCGCCGTCGCCGTGCTCACGCTCGCCATCGGCGTCGGCGCGACGACCGCCATCTTCAGCGCCGTGAACGTGCTGTTGCTTCGGCCGCTGCCCTATGCCCGCCCTGACGAACTGATGCGGGTGTCGCTCACCGTGCCGCCGCGCGACGGTCAGCCGGGGCGCGACAACATGGTGTGGTCGTACCCGAAGTTCGCCGTGTTCCGAGACGCCCAGCAGGTGTTCGGCGATCTCGCGCTCTACACCGAGTCGCAGGTCACGCTGACCGGCGGGGCCGACGACGTCGAGCGCGTCACGGGCGAATACGTCGGCGCGAGCTATCTTCGCGTGCTGGGACTCGCGCCGTCGCGCGGGCGTGATTTCGATCGCGCAATCGACGCGCACGCCGGCGCTCCTCGCCAAGCGATCATCTCGTACGCGCTCTGGCAGCGCAGATACAACGCCGATCCGTCGGCCATCGGTCGCACGATCGACATCGACCGCGACGTGTGGACGATCATCGGCGTCGGTCCGCGTGACTTCCGCGGATTGTCCGGCGACGCTGATCTTCTGTTGCCGCTGACGACGCAGCCCGCCGAGGAATTGCAGCAACCGCAGTCGCACTGGCTCGCGCTCGTCGGGCGTCGCGCACCGGGCGTCAGCGAAGCGCAAGCGGAAGCCGCGGTCACGATGCTCGGCTCGCGTGTGAACGACGCGTTTCCCAATCCCGTGGACAAGTTGAAGTGGGGCGCCAAGGCGTCGCCGCTCAACGATGCGCGTCTCGCCCCATCGATCAGGCGTTCGTTGCTCGTGCTGTTCGGCGCGGTGGGACTGGTGCTGCTCATCGCCTGCGTCAACGTCGCCAACTTGTTGCTCGGCCGAGCGAGCGCGCGGAAGCGCGAGATCGCGGTGCGCGTCGCCATCGGCGCCGGGCGCGCGCGTCTCATCCGACTGCTCCTCACCGAGAGCCTGCTGCTGGCGGGCGTCGGTGCGGTGGCGAGCGTCGCGGTCGCGTGGATCGGCGTTCGCGCGCTCGGCACGGTCGATCCCGCCACGACGCTGCGCCTGCCGCGCGGGGATAGTGCCATCGGCGCCGTCGCGTTTTCGTCCATCTCGCTCGACTGGCACGCGCTCGCGTTCACGTTCGTCGTATCGCTGCTCGTCGGCGTGCTGTTCGGGCTGGCGCCCGCGCTCGGTGCCGCGCGCGAGTCGTTCGCCGGTGCGCTCAAGGGCGATCGCATTCTGGGCGCCGGCGCCGGTCGACGCACGTTGGTCGTCGCCGAAGTCGCGCTCGCGCTCGTGCTGCTCGCCGGCTCCGGGCTCATGATCCGCAGCTTGGCCAATCTGCTCGCCATCAATTCCGGGTTCGACGGGAGCGGCGTGCTCACGTTCCGTCTCACACTGCCGCCCGGCAGCGTGCCGCGCGATTCGATGCCCGGTTTCTATTCGCAGCTGATCGATCGCGTGCGCGCGGTCCCTGGCGTGACCGACGTCGCGCTCGACAACTGTGCACCGACGGGCGGTTGGTGCAGCCGGACGGGCCTCGAGCGGATCGGTGTCCCCGGCTCGGACATGATGCACTCGTCGATGATTGGTGCCGACTTGGTCACGCCCAACTGGTTCTCCGTCATGCGAGTCCCTGTGAAGCGCGGCCGCGTGTACACAGCGGCGGACCGCATCGGAGCGCCCAAAGTCATCGTCCTCAACGAAGCGGCGGTGAAAACGTTCTTCGGCGCCGACGATCCCATCGGCAAGCGTATCAGCATCGGCATGGGTGGCATGGACAGCGCCGAGGTGATCGGTGTCGTCGGCGATGTGCGTCAACAACCCGACTCCGCCCCGGGACCGGATGCTTACATATCGTACCTCCAGTCTCCGCGGCCGGGGTCGATCGTGTTCGTCCGTACGGCGCGCGACCCCGCGACGATCGGCCAGGAAGTTCGGCGCGCCGTGCACGACGTCGCACCGCAGCTACCGGTGTACGACATGTTGACGATGCGTGAGCGCGCGTCCGCCGCGACCGCGCAAGCTCGCTTCCGCGCCGTGTTGCTCGCGCTGTTCGCCATCACTGCGCTTTCGCTCGCGGTCGTCGGGATCTACGGCGTCATGTCGCTCGCCGTCACCGCGCGCACGCGCGAGATGGGCATTCGCATCGCGCTCGGTGCCGAGAGCGGACGCGTGCAGCGGCTCGTCATCGGCGAAGGGATCGGACTGGTGAGCGTCGGCGCGGTGATCGGAATTGCCGGCGCGCTCGCGGCGACGCGCCTGCTGCGCACCTTCCTGTTCGATCTCTCGTCGAGCGACCCGCTGACGTACGCGGCGATCGTCGTCGTGCTCGGCGGGGCGGCGATCGCGGCGAGCTGGATCCCGGCGCGACGTGCGTCGAAGGTCGATCCGGTGGTGGCGCTGCGAGCCGAGTAGCGCGGCGCTGCCACGGCGTCTCTACGCGCTCGCGTACGTGAGCGCGCCGCCGACGATTCGCGCCGGCGGCGCCAATCGGTGAAGCTCCGCGGCTCCCTCGTCGCGAATGTGTTCGACGCGCACGCCAAGCGAAGTGAGCACGTCGGCGATGATCCGGCGATGACAGCGCCACCACAGCAGCTCGGCGCACATGATCGCCGTGCGCGCGCCGGCGGCGATCATCAAGAGCTCGAACAGTCCGTCGGCGAATTCCGGAGTTGCGACGTGGTCCGCGTAGCCGCGAAACGCCGGATGTCTCCATCCGGTGTTCGGTGAGTCGGCACTCGTCCGACGCCGCCCCCCGAGCGCCGGGATCCAGCAGTAGTCGATGTCGTGGGTCGCGAGACGACGCGCCAGACGAGACGGGTTGAACTGCGGCGCACGTCGCGATCCGGGGAATCGGCGCACGTCGACGAGCGTCTCGATCCCATGCGCCTCCAGCACGGCGATGAGCTCATCCGACTTGCGCGTCGAATGGCCTAGGGTCCAGATCGTCATGTGCCGCCAAGCTGAGACGCGTAGCAGTTGGCGTCGGACTGGCGCGGCGCGTCGATGGGTCGTACTTCCCATAGGAAGCGTTCCAATCCAACTCGAGGGATTTTCATGGCTCGCCGCACGCTACCGAGGCCGATCGTCCTGTTCGCCATGCTCGCCACGCTTATCACGGCGTGTGCGACGAAGACGCCGTCGTCGCCGGCGCCGGTCCAGGCCGGATCGCACGACATGGCATCGATGCCTGGCCACGACATGTCCGCGATGGGGTCGCACTCCGCCGCCGAGCAGGCGTTCCTCTTCCCTGACGGCGACGACAAAGGCTGGTCGAAGATCGAGAACGGCACGCAGCACAACATGGCGCCGGAGATTCCACTCGCCAAACTGGCGCCGGCGACGCGCGTTGAGCTGCTGCGCCAACTCGCGCTCACCATGGACGTCATCAGGAAGTATCCGACCGTCAAGGACGCCGAAGCCGCGGGCTATCGTCGCGCCGGTCCGTTCATCCCGGGGCTCGGCACACACTACGTCGGCGGGCGCACGAGCCGGGGGACCGCGCTGACCGACGACGACATCCTGCATCCGTCGACGATCATCTACAACGGGAACAAGCCGGCCTCGCCGATCGTCGGGTTCATGTACATCTCGAGCGTGATGGCGGGCGCGCCGGAACCGGAGGGATTCGCCGGACCGAACGATCATTGGCACTATCACATGGGCATCTGTCTCGTGCGCGGCGCGAACGGCGCGCAGGAGGCGCTCGGTTTCGACGGCAGCATCACGCAGGACGGCTGCAAGACGAAGAGCGGCAACTGGGTGGCGACGACGCAGTACCTGTTGCACGTCTGGACGGTGCCGGGCTACTCGAATCCGCTGGGCGTGTTCGCGCACGCGAATCCGGCGCTCACGTGCGGCGACGCCACGTACTACACCGACGAGCACGACATCACCAATCAGTGCAAGGCGCCGTAACGGCCGAGCAAACATTTATTGTAGGACTCGTATGACGGCCGGCGCTCGAAGGGAGCCCGGCCAGCCGATCTCGGCGCCGTCGGTCGCCCCTCGCGGGCGCGGATTGTCGGCGAACGCGTGAAACGGGGCTTGCCCCCGGGGGTTGCCACAGTCTGAACCATTCCCGCCGGGCCGAGTCCCGGACCGTCGAGCGGCGCGGCGGTCAATCGATTACCTTGTAGGATGCTGGCGAGCGGCTGTGAGCCGCTCCTTTCTCCAGTCGCCTGGCGTGCGCGGCCAGCCGGCTCCCGAGAGTCGCCCGGATCCAGCGTTCTTCGTCCTCGAGGACGCCGTGCAACCGCCGCGACGACAGGAATGACGACTTTCGCGCACGATCTCGCGATCTCCGCCGTCCCGTACGACACGATTCTCGTCGGGGAGCTGGCCGACAGACTCGCGCCGCGCTTGAAGACCACGCCCGTGTGGGCCGGGCATTCGACGTCGGTGCCCTCGGACGCGACGTCGACACTGCTGGCTGATTCGGCGCGCGTCGCGCTCGTGTTGCACCAGCGCCTCTGGTGTCACGACCTCGCGACGCAATCCGACGATGCGGCGCTCCGCGTCCGCCTCCGCGACAATCCGGAATCCGTTCGCGTCGTCACGCTCGACCATTCGCCGCTGCCCGACCTGTTGGCGTCGGCCGAGCGATGCGACTTCGCCACCGCCGGATTGGATGGAGTCGCGCAGTTCGCGCTCGACGCGATCACGGCATCGGGCGGCACCGTGCGGCGCGCAATGCCGGAGCCGGTAGCACCCGGCGAGGTGAAACACGGATGGTCCCAGGCTCCGCCGCCCTACCTGGCGCAGCCGCGTGCGTTTTCATCGCTGCGCCGCGAGCTCGACGCGATCGCCACCGAGTCGGAGTCTCACTTGCAAGACGCGCGAGGGCATTTGAGCGATCGCATCATCGAGATGCACAACATTCCGAATCGCATGCACGCGCGCATCGGCGACATGGCGATCAGCTTCTCATGGGTATCGGGCGGTCTCCGCGCGGTGTCCGATGGGCGCCTACTCGTCATCGAGTGGGGAGGCATTGCCCCGCACATCAAGGGCATCAAGGCGCTCAATGCGGCGACGGCGATTCGAGAGCGCGTGTACCAGGCCGAGAGCACCGGCCCCGACAACTGGCGTTGGCGCGGAGACGAGCCGAACGGCCGCGCGTGTTCCACGACAAACCTCGTCGCCGAGTGGTTTGCCGCTGCCTCGATCGCCATGTCCGACGTGACCGCTGCATCGGCCTCGGCGGTGGCTTAAGAAGATGCTAACGCGTTTCGGCGGACCCAGTCGCGCCGGCGCGCGTTCGCGGTTATATTTCATTCAAGCGACACAAGCGCCTTGCGTTTTCGAATGGTCCCCCGGGGTCTGCCGATGTGCGAGCAGATCCCTTTTTCATTGTGTCGCGAGCAGTTCGCCGTCGGCGGACTCCCCATCGTGAGGGGCTGATCACGAGCACGTTGTGTCGGTCGGTACGGCAGCTCCGCACTCCCTACACAGCACATCACCAGGAGCAAGACAATGCGTTCGACTGGCACCGTAAAGTGGTTCAACGACGACAAGGGCTTCGGCTTCATTACGCCGGAGAACGGAACGAAGGATCTCTTCGTCCATCACTCCGCCATCCAGGGCAGCGGCTTCAAGTCGCTCGCCGAAGGTGAGCGCGTCGAGTTCGACGTTGTGCAAGGACAGAAGGGCCCGGCGGCCGAGAATGTGACCAAGTTGGCTCGTTGAGCCAACCCCTCGCATCCCCCGCCTCGGCGGACTGGCGCCGCGCGGTCGAGCCGTACGTCGGCCCGAATGCGCGGCGCGCGTCGCTCCAACTGGCGACGACGCTCATCCCACTCGCACTGTCGATGTGGGCGATCCATGCGCTGGTGAATTGGTCGTTGCTCGCCGCGCTGCTCCTCGCTCTCCCGACGGCCGGCCTGTTGGTGCGCACGTTCATTCTCATGCACGACTGCGCCCACAGCTCCTTCTTCGCCTCACGCCGGGTCAACGACACGGTCGGCTTCATCACCGGCGTGCTGACCCTGACGCCGTTCGCCCAGTGGCGGCGCGATCACGCGCTGCACCACGCGTCGTCGGGCGACCTCGACCGGCGCGGGCATGGTGACGTCCCGACGCTCACGGTGCGCGAGTATCTCGCCAAGTCACCGCGCGCACAGCTCGGCTATCGGGTCATTCGCCACCCGGCGCTGCTGCTGCTCGGCGGGCCGTTTCACCTCGCGATCAACCAGCGGCGGCCGGCCACCGGCACGTCGGCGAGCGTGAGCCAACCCGCCGCCGTCTGGAAGACGAACATCGTCTTGCTGGTGCTGTTCGCCGTCGCGTTCGTGACGGTGGGATGGAAGAGCGTCGTCTTCGCGTATCTGATCCCGTATTACATCGCGGCGATGGCGGGCGTGTGGCTCTTCTACATCCAGCACCAGTTCGAGGACGCGTACTGGGCGCCGCACAACCGGTGGGACTACGTGGAGGCGGCGCTCCGCGGGAGCTCGCATCTGCGGTTGCCCTACGTGCTGCGGTGGTTCACCGGGAGCATCGGGCTGCACCACGTCCACCACGTCGCGCCGCGGATCCCGAACTATCGGTTGCAGTCGTGTCACGACTCCAACGCGATGTTTGCGAAATCGCCGGTGGTGACGGTTCGTTCGGGCACGGCCGCGCTGCGGCTGGCGCTCTGGGACGAGGACAGGCAACGCTTGATTCGGTTTGCCGATCTCACGCCTCGCCCCCAGGAGGCGTGATGCCGGAGATCATTCTGAGCGAAACGGATCGCATCGATTGGGCGCTCAAGACGTTCAAGCGCCAGGTGCAGAAGTCAGGCGTGCTGCGCGAGCTGCGGAAGCGGCGGCACTACGTGAAGCCGAGCGCGGCCCGACAACTCAAGTCGAAAGCGGCGCAGCGTGCGCGGAACAAGGCCGCCAAAAAGTCCGCGCGACCCTCGCGTTGACGATCGGATCGCCGCGCCACCAGCGCGCGTCTCTCATAGAGGCTTGAATGAAGGAAGAAGCAATCGAGATCGAGGGTGTCGTGTCGGAAGTTTTGCCGAGCGCGATGTTCCGCGTGGACCTCGCCAACGGCCACCGGCTGCTCGCGACCGCCGCCGGCAAGATGCGGAAATTCCGCATCCGGATTCTCGCCGGCGATCGCGTCACCGTTGCCGTCTCGCCGTACGACCTGGACCGCGGCCGCATCACCTTTCGCCACAAAGTTTGACGAGGACACCATGAAGATTCCCGATCACGTGAACGCACGATGGGTTGCCACGCTCGCCGACGATCAGCTCCTCGCGGCCGAATCCAAGTTGCACGCCGATTTCCGAAAGCACGAAACGGTGGAGAAAACGCGGAGCGGAGCGCGGTATATCCTGCTCCAGGGACCACCGCAGCTCGTCAGCGCGTGGCACCGGTGGCTGCTCGTCAGCAACGAGACCCGTACGCGCGGCCTGAACGTTCGGCACGCGCGCTGAGCGCGCGAGGGTCGGTCTAGTTCCTGGCCGACTCGCCGCCCTTCGACGTGTCTTGGGGGTCGCGCCGCATAGCGTGCGTCCCGCAAGGCGTCTAGGCCAGGATGTTCACCGCCCGCGCCGCGACCAGCGCCAGCGTCAGAAGCGAGACAGTCGCTTCGAGCATCATCAATAGCTTCATCCGGCGCGACAGCGGCAGCGTATCGGTCGGTGAGAACGCCGTCGAGGTGTTGAACGAGAGAAAGAGATAGTCGACATAGCCGGGCTTTGCATCAGCGCCGATGGTCCCCGCCGGGAGCATCGTCTGCGGAAAGATGAACTCGGATCGTCCCCGGTGGTCGCGCAGGTCGAGCCACGGGCCGCCACGATCCAGCACCCAGTACCAGATCGAGAACACGATGACGTTCGTGGCCCAGATGTTCAGCGCGTCCAGCAGCAGCGCGCGGCCATTGTGAGTCCTTCCGCCAAGCAGGGCCGCCACCAGCAACAGCAGCGCCCGAGAGTTGGCGAAACTGATGACCACGATGAGCGCCAGCCCGAACGCACGGTTGAATCGGCGGTACGAGTTCGCCGATTCCCACTGCTGGCTCGTGTGCGCGCGCCATGCGAGCCGTTCCGCGCGAAGCGTCGCCGTGGTCAGCGGCACCAACAGGATGATCTCGAGCACGGGCGCCAGCCAGCGGCTGCCGTATCCAAAATCATTGATGAGCGAGAACTGCAACGTCACGACGACCGCGGCGGCCCCGCGCACCAGCCAACGGTCGAGCGTCTCTGGGTGAACGTCGTCGGACATGTCGCCCGAATCGACGCTCCGACGACGCGTCCCTGGCTATGGCACGATGGGCGTAGCGCGGCGCCGCGATCGGCCCCGAGGTTTATGGCCGCTCGCGAATCTCGAAACGAAAGTTCTGTTGCACGAGCTGGGGCACGACGGTGCCGGCGAGCCTGGCTGGGAAAAAGCGGGCCCGCCGCAGCGACGCGCGGATTGCATCCATGAACAGTTGGTGAACGTGCGACCTGAACTCGATGCTCGGCTCGTTGACTTTGCCCGTGCTATCGACGACGAACTGCACGTTGACCTCGGCCTCGATCCCCGCGGCACGGAGCGACTCGGGGTAGCGCGGCTTCGGGTTACCGGGCCGCGGCGTGACCTGCTCGTCGACCAGGTCCGGCGTGTAGATCCCGTTCTTCGCCACCGGCACGATCGGGGCGAGGTCGCTCAAGCGCGCCGCTCCCTTATTGAAATCGGAATCGGCGACTGCCGTCGGTGCGGTGGTGTCGGCTTCCACTGCGCGCATCACCTCGGCGATATCGAACGCCGGGTGAATGTCGGCCAGGCCATGTGTAACGGCGTCGAGCGTTGCTTTGAACGCCGCCGAGTGCGTCCGCACGTCCTCGTGTCCGCCGCCCGGTGAACCTCTCCGCGCCTCCTTCGCCGATCGTGCAGACGCATGCAGCTCCCGGGTCGCCGCCGGAGCCATGTCGGTTGGCGCCGGTGTGAGGTATCTCAATTGGATCACGAGCGGAGCCGCTTGTCGCACTCGGATCCACCCGTGCGAATTCGAATCGGTGCCGCGTGTCGCCATGACCACGGCGGCGATCACAACGGCGTGAGCGACCACACTGGCGGCCACCGGCACTGATCGAATGCGCCGTGCCGGACGCGAGCCGAAGAGTTCTCGAAGCATGCTGCCAATCCTTCACGTCATTATTCGCCGAGAGGGATGGCACAGCGCACGCCGGACCGACGTCGATTCCCAGAATTCCTCGTCGAGCCGCGGATCGTGCGGACGACGCGCCCTGGCTATGGCCCTATGGGCGTAGCGCTGACGCGCGCCGAGGCCTGGCGGCCCATGCCGGAGACGCCGGTTTTTGGGAGGGGGACGTTGGCTCCTTCTTCTTGCCCGCCTTTTCGCGCGGTACGTCAAAGCCAGCCTCGAGCAGCGCGCCGCGGAAGACGCGATGCGCGTGGGTCATGTGTTTGGCGACCATCTTGACCGAGATGCCCAGGTGTTGGGCCGCTTCGGCGTAGGACCGTCCGTCCTCCCGCACGGCCACGAATGCCGCGGCGCACGGCGGCGGCAGCAACGCCAATGTGTTGTCGTACAGTGCCGTGCACTCGCGCTCCATCCACTGCGCCTCCGGGTCCATCCACGTGTGCACGCTCGCCTCGCGTTCACGCATGTACTCGGCGTCGCGTTCGGCGGCGCGCCGCTCGCGCCGCCGGAGATCGATCATCGTTCGCTTCACGAGCACGGCGACGTAGGCCTCGAGCTCCGATTTGTCTCGCGGCTTTCGTCCAACCCTCCTGTCCTGCGGTTCAGTCAATGCATCCTCCCTTGTCAATGAGTGCGTGTATTTCGCGTGGGCGGCGCCCGCGCGGAGCCGGCGACGCCGACCCCCCTACTTATGAATCGCCACGGGTCGCGATTCACTACCGCAACAAAACGTTGCAGTCGGCGAAAAACGCCCATTCGGGCGGTAAAGTGGGATGCGAGCGTCATGCGGGCGTCATGTGTGGTCGCCCAACGAAGATTCTTGGTAGTAAATCGCTGACCGCGGCGATTAATAAGTAGGGGGGCGCGAGACGGCGACATTGCGTCGCGCCGGTCGCCGAAACCCTTCGCGCACTCGACGGCGCACATGCCGCTGGCGGACGTGAATTCGGTCGCGTCTCGCGCGCATCTCCGCCAACCGCGATTCAATTCGGCATAAGCCCTGAGCAAATCGCGTTCGCCCCGGGGGCACGCAGGTCCGGACCGCTAAGCGCGCGCCGCAGCCGACGTTTCAACCCGATGAACGCGGCCATGGCTCAGCGAGTCGAGAATCACACGCGCGCCGCCCGACTTCACATCTCTCAAAGCGCTGTTCACTCGTGGCGCGACCGCGAATTACTCGGCCTTGTCCGCGGTTCACTTCGCGTTGTCCGCGGTTCACTTCGCATTGTCCGCGATTCATTTCGCAACATCCGCGATTCACTGCGCACGATCCCGCCATCACCTGACCACGGACCGGATGGTGACGATCGCGGACCGCATCAGGATTGCCACGGACCGAATTACGACGATCGCAGACCGCATCGCGATTGCAACGGACCGGATGATGACGATGGCGGACCGCAGTGCGATTGCAACGGACCGGACGATGGCGATCGCGGACCGCATCGCGGTCGCCGGTCCCCGGATGAAATTGCGTTCGACCCGCGCGCAGTTCGCTTCAGACCGACTGACTTCCGTTTCACCCGACTCAAACGGGACTCGAGACCTCTCGCCGTCCCGCACGACGTTCGGCGCGACACCTCGCGCCGAACTTGCGCCCGGCACATCCCGTGTCACGGGCGCTCTTCCCTCTCTCCCAAAGGAGAAACCGCAGTGAAAGCTTCCCATGCATCGACCCTGAACACGCTGTCCCGAGTGCAGCGGTTCCTGGACCTCAACGGCTCGTCACTCGGCGACATCAACGCGTCGGGCTATCGCAAGATTCTCGACGACGTCATCGACAAGTTGAGCGCCCACGCCGCCGACCAGACGACGACCAAGCGGGCGGCGGCCGCGGAGGCGGCGAAGGAGCGCGTGCTTCGGAACGCGCTCAAGCTGAATCACATGCGGCCGATCGCGACGGTCGCTGGCGCGCAGTTGCGTCAGGTCCCCGACTTTGCGGCACTCAAGATGCCGCCGAAGAATGCGACGTCGCGAACGCTCATCACGTACGCGGCGGCGATGAAAACGGCGGCCAGCGAGTACGCGGGCGCGTTCGTCGGCGCCGGTCTGCCGGCGGACTTCATCGATGAGCTGCAAGCAGCCGCCGACGCGCTGAGCAACTCGTTGACGAGCCGCACCTCGAACGGCGCCGCGCAACGCGGCGCGACCGTCGGCCTCGACGCCGAGGCGACGCGTGGCCGGCAGGCGGTGAAGGTGCTCGACTCGCTGGTCGAGCCGCTCATTCAGGGCAACCTAGCGTTGCTCGGCCAATGGACCGCGGCGAAGCGGTTCGGTGGCAGGGTGAGTTCGCCCACGAGCACGTCGATCGATGCCGCAGCGAGAGGGCCGGCGACGGCGGTGTCGGGTCCGAGTGGCGAGTCGGCTCAGCTAACGACCGCGACGGCCGAGCCGGCGCCTGGCCCGGTCGGTTCCAGCGTGGCCGCTAGTCCGGCTGCGTAGACCCTATCGGCGAGGAGCCGCTTCCGGCTCCTCGCCAGCCATTCGGGCCTCTGTATCGGGTTCTAAACTGACGGTCCGCACCAGCACAAGAGTTGGCCCCGGAATAGCGGGTCGTGCCAGATTCTTCCGCCGCGCGTCTTGAACCGGATCCCTGGCAGGATGTGGCTCGCCGACCCGAATTCAGTAACAAATCGTTCTGCGAAACCGCTACTCCGGAGGAAGCCGAGATGAAGAGTTCATATTGGATGGCAATGGGTGCGGCGCTGTCTGGCCTCGTGGCGTTCGCCAACCCGAAGGCCGCCAGAAACGCCGACAGCCCGTGCTACGCGTCCGACTCTTACTCTGACGACCAGATCGCGGAACTGCGGACGATTGTCGCCGGTCCTGATTCCACAAGCAATCGGTGGCGGCAGATTGTTCATTTGCCGGCGGTAGCGCCGTCAGCCGTGGCCCTGGTTTCAGAGTCTGCGAGTTGCGCGAGTGCGTTGACCACATTCAACAGCGCAACGCAGTACGACAACGGACCGGCGGTGAAGCTTTACTTGTTCAGTGTTGGCAACGTGTACGTAGGCGCGAATCCGCATTTCCCCTCAGGCGAGTCGGTCCAGCACGTTGTCATGGACAGCACCTTCGCGTTTCTCGGCAACTACCTCAAGTAAGTGGGGGATATGCGGTCGGGGCGTCGATGCCACAATCGGATGCCGGCGAGCGCGCCGGCGACGTCGGTGTCGAACCCGAGTGGCGAGTTAGCTACTCAGCCGGGACGGAGCCAGGGCCTGGCTCAGGCAGTCCAGGCGCGGCCGGTAGTCCGGTTTCGTAGGCGTGTGGCGGGGAAGCCGCCTCCGCTCCTCGCCGCCACGCAGTTGTCGATCGGCAGGCGTTGAACCGGCACGCCGTTCACCATGTTGAAGATCGCGGTGGCGGCGCCGATGCCGATCGCGAGGGTGACGATCGCCGTGAGAGAGAACGCGGACGACTTGGCGAGGGTGCACACAGTGTACGCATCTTGGATCAGGTTCACGGACATATTTACGCACGCGGAACGCGCCCCCGTCCCCACACCTGTGGGCAGGAAGACGCTAAAGCCCCGAGCCGGCTCTACGGAATGATGTCTCGGCTGATGGCGCGGTCGATCGCATACGCCGCTACTGGGTAGTCGTACAAGGCGTGCTAACACCCTCTCGCTTGTCCGATTCTGGAACAAGAATCCCACGAGCGGGCAGCGGTTCTCGCGGCGAGAAGTCACATGGCGTGCCCAAACGCCTTGCGATACGTATGGTTGACGTGCGGTCGCGAGCGGCACGCTTCTTACCCATGTCGCGCGCGACTCCAACTGATCGCGCAACCTCGAGACGTCTCATGCTGGACGACCTCCGACTCGCCGCCCGCAGTCTCCTCCGCGCCCGAGGCCTCGCCACGGCCGCGGTGCTCTGTCTCGCCCTCGGCATCGGCGGCACGACGATCGTCTACAGCGTCACCTCCGCCCTCGTGCTCCACCCGGTGCCGGCGACGGATCCAACGGGCCTCGTCATGGTCGGCGAAGTGCCGCCATCGCGCCCGGGTCCCGACGACGCCGAGATGGCGCCCGCGAACTACGTCGACCTCGCGACGCGGAATCGCAGCTTCAGCGAGCTCGCGGCGTTCAACAACCTCGACGCAAACCTCACCGGCATCGATGAGCCCGAGCGCGTCGCCGGGTTTCGCGTCACGCCGAGCTACTTCCATCTGCTCGGCGTCCGTCCCACGATGGGCCGCCCGTTCACCGACGCCGACGCGCGCTACACGGAGTCGCCCAACGTCATCATCATCAGCAACGGACTCTGGCACCGCCGCTTCGGCGCCGACACCGGAGTCGTCGGGCGCGTCGTGCGAATCAACGACGTGCCGCGCACGATCGTCGGCGTGATGCCCGCCGGCTTCGTCTTCCCGCCCGGCGCCGAGCTGTGGTCGCCGCTGTCGCTCGCCGGCGACTACGGGCGCGAGCGCGACGGGCGGTTCCTGCGCGGCGTGCTGGCCCGGCTCAAACCGGGGGTGTCGCTCGCGCGCGCCAGTGCCGACGTCCACGGGATCATGCAACAACTGCAACGCGAGTATCCTCAGGACGACGGCAAGTGGGACATGCGCGTCGAAGACGCGAACGCGTTTTACGGACAGCATACGCGCCCCTTCATGCTCGCCCAGCTCGCCGCGGTGGCGCTCGTCCTCCTCATCGCCTGCGCGAACGTCGCCAACCTGCTCCTCGCTCGCGCCACGACCCGCACCCGTGAAGTCGCCGTCCGCGTCGCGCTCGGCGCGTCACGCGGACGCGTCGTGCGCCTGCAGCTCGCCGAATCGCTGATGCTCGCGCTCGCGGGCGGAGTGCTCGGTACCCTGATGGCCGTCTGGGGAATCGAGGCGGTGCGCGCCATGCTCCCCGCCGAACAGGCGAGATTCAATCCCGGTTGGACCGCCATGGAACTGAGCGCCGGTGCGCTTGCCTTCACCGCCGCCATCTCATTTGTCACGGCGATGCTCGTCGGGCTGGCGCCGGCGTTCGTCGCCAGCGGCACGGATCCGCGGCAAGCGCTCGCCGAAGGTGGACGCAGCGCGTCGCAGGGCCGCTCGCGTCACCGGCTTCGCGGACTGCTCGTCAGCGGCGAGATGGCCTTGGCACTCACGATGCTCGCCGGCACGATCGTGACCGTCCGCGGTTTCGTCGCGCTCGCCGACGAAGCGCCGGGCTACCGCGTGGACCACGCGCTCACGATGCAACTCACCGCGCCCATCGCGCGATACCGGTCGACGGCCGACGCCGAGGCCATGTACGCAGGTGTGCTCGCCGCCGTGCGGGCCGAGCCGGGCGTGGAGGATGCGGCGTTGTCGACGATGCTGCCGCCTGACTGGACCAAGTACGATTCGCGAATCTTTCTCGAGGGGGAACCGCGCCCGACGCGGAGCGATCCGGCGCGCACGCCGCGTTGGCAGATGGTGACGCCCGGCTATTTCGCGACCATGGGCATTCCGCTCCTCCGCGGCCGAGCACTCACCGACCACGACGATTCGACGTCCGCGAGCGCGATCGTGGTGAGCGAGTCGATGGCGCGCGCCTACTGGCCGGACCAAAGCCCGCTCGGCAAACGAATTGGCTGCGCGTGCGACGACACGACGATGATGACCGTCGTCGGAGTGGTCGGCGACGTGCGCTTCAACCCGAACGTCGGTCCCGCCGAGGCGCCGACGTACTACGTGACCGTCGCTCAGGCGCACCCCTGGCGCACGATGTCGTTGATCGTCCGCACGAAGAACGATCCGGCGTCGATGACGCGCCGCGTCGAGCGCGCGATCGCGACCGTCGCGCCGACCGTGGCGCCAGGCGGCGTGCTGACGCTCGACCACGTGCAGCGCAGCGCGCTCTCTCCGCAGCGAATCACCAGCGAGATGATGACGGCGTTCGCGATCGTCGCGCTGCTTTTGGCGGCCATCGGCATCCACGGCGTGATCTCGTACACGGTCGCGCAACGCACGCACGACATCGGCGTCCGCACGGCGCTCGGCGCCCAACCCGCCGACATCGTGCGAGGCGTCCTCGGTCCGGCGACGCGCTTCATCGTGTTCGGCATCGCCGTCGGTATCGCCGGCGCGGCCTTGATGACACGGGCGTTGGCGCACCTGCTGACGCAGCTCTCGCCGAACGACCCGCTGTCGTTCGGCGCGGCGGTCACGGTGCTGGCGTCGGCTGCCCTCGCCGGTGCGTATCTCCCGGCGCGGCGAGCGATGCGAATCGATCCGGCGATCGCGCTGCGACGCGACGTGTAGCGCCGGCAACAACCTCGGTGGCGCGTGACGGCGGCCTTGACCGTGCCGAACCGCGCGGGCTGAGGCGCCTTCGTTACACAGATTCGCTATGCAAGAACTCTCGTAGCGACGTGCCGCCGCGGGGCACCGGCCCCGGACCGCGAATTGCCTTCCCTACAACTTCGGGTAGCCGCGTGGCCACCCGCCGCGCTCGGCCCGTCGCCGCGAGCGGCGTCAGCGCTTTGCAGGGAGATTCATGATGTTCCGTCCGTCTCATGTCGTCGTCGTCGGCGCACTGGCGCTGACCGCTAGCGCCTGTAGCGACACCACCAACGCCGTCTTCCCCTTCAATTCCGCCGTCGTTCGCCTCGTCAACGCCACCGACACGCCGATCACGCTATCGGTCTCGGGCGTCCCCGACTCGGCGAACTCGAGGCTCGTGTTCGGTCAGTCATCCGCCTGCGTGTTGATCGATCTGTCAAACAGGGTGTCGGTCATCACCGTCACGAACAACGCGGCCGGCGGGTTGGTCCCCTTCAGCCCGATCCTGTCACCTGGCGACAACCTGACAGTCGTCGCGTTCGGCGCCACAGCGGGCGTCATACAGTTGGCGACGCTGAACAATCGCTTCGTGCCGACCTTCAACAGCGCGGGACTGCGCTTCTTCAACGGCGTGGCGAGCACCGGCCCGCTGTTCATGCAGCGGCGTGGCGTCGCGCTCACACCCTTCGTTCAGTTCGGCACGGCGAGCGCGTTCGTGAGCGTGCCGACCGATTCAGCGTCGATCACGTTCGCCAATGGACTCTCCGTCGTCCTCGACGCCGGCCGGATGGCGTTCCCGCTCGGACAGAACTCGACCGTCGTGGTCGGGCCGCCGGCGGCTGGCACCGATCCGCTTCGCTTCTTCACGGTACAGGCATGTTGAGCTCAGGGGCGGCACCGCGCGCGCACCCCATGGACAGGCACATGCGCAGCATCGCGATTGCTCTTCTGCTGGGCACACTCGGGTTCGTGGCGTGTACGAGCAACGACAACAACGTGGTGGGCACGCCCAGTGCGCCGAACGCCCCGTTCGCCTTGCAAACTGTCAACGGCGCCGCATTGCCGGCGGTGGTGTTCGATTCCGCCAATCCTCCACTCAGACTCGACGCGCTCTCCGGTGCGATCACGATCGGGCCCGCCAATGTCTTCAGCGACGTCACCACGTTCCGTCAGACGCTTGGCGGTGTCGTCTCGACCCGAACCGTGACGTGCACCGGAACGTTCAATGCCGTCGGAAACGTCTTCGAGTTCATGGAAGGGGCCGCACCGGACTGCGGCCTCACCTTCACTGGCGTGTTGAGCGGCGCCACGCTCACCGCGTCGGTCCTTGGCGCACCGGCGGTGTTCAGCCAGTAGTCGTACGGATATCGATTGTCGTCGACAGTCGTCTAAGGACAGCTACAGTTCGTGCAGCGAGTTGGACACCTCCTAGACGCCATGGCTGATTCCGAACTGAACCCGCCGTACGACGTAACGTTTGGCGCGCAGCGCCGATGGCAACTGCGCCGACTTCGGGCCGCGAAGCGGCACGCGATGCGGCTGCTCGGAGAGATGAAGCGCCGGGCCCTGCGGCGGCCAGCGGGCGAAAAGCTTCTGTTGGACCGATTCGCGCGCGTGCACAGGCGCCCGCTCGACTTGGCGCATCCGAGGACCTTTACGGAAAAGCTCTTCTGCCGGATGGTGCTGTGGAATCGCCGGATGGACCGGAAATTCTCGCGCCTTACCGACAAGTTGGCCGCCCGGGCGTATGTGAGCCGCAAGGTGGGCGATGAGGTTCTGGTAAAGATCCTCTGGCAAGGGAAGGACCCCAGCCGGATTCCGTTTGACAGCTTGCCCGCCACCTACGTGATCAAGCCAAACCACGGTAGTCGCGCCGTCATCGTAGTCACGGGAAAGCCTGACAAAACCGAGATCATCCAGCGTGCGAAGGAGTGGCTCGCCACCAACTACTACTGGTTGTGCCGGGAGTATCAGTACTATCGCATTCCACCGCGGCTTATGATCGAAGAGCACCTCGTGAACGCAGATGGAAGCGAGGCGCTCGCCTACAAGTTCTGGTGCTTCAACGGCGTGCCGCGGGTGCTCTACGTCACGAACCTGGTGCATTCGTTCAGCGTGTTCTTCGACACGGCATGGAATGCTCTCGACTTCACGCACCACTCGAATCCGCACCCACTCTCGGTGGAGCGACCGCGGAGCCTCGATCGAATGGTCGCCCTCGCGGCGCGCCTGTCGGAAGACTTTGATTTCGTGCGCGTGGATCTGTACGCCGTGGATGAGAAGATCTACTTCAACGAGCTCACGTTTACGCCGTCGGCCGGCTATCTCGACTTCACGCCGGCCGAGTGGGATCTGACGCTGGGACGCTGGTGGGCGATGGACGAGTCGGCGTCATAGGAGACGCGAAACTCGCTGTAGCGTCATTCGTGTCCGCTGGAGTTCCTTGCGGACGGCCTCGACCTGAGGCTGCAGCGCAGGATCCGCGTCGCGCCGGAGCACGAGGTAGCGGCGATACGAGCGGATCGCGAAGTCGCGGTCCCCCGCCAACGTGGCAATCCGCCCTTCCTCGAGAAGCTGCGCCGTGTAGTAGACGCCCGGGGCATTCACGCTCTCGGTACGACGAATCGCCGCGGCCGCGCGTGGAACGTCGCCCACCGCTTCCCAACCGCGTGCGGCAATGAGATTCCCCAATCCGCCGAGCACACCTTGCGGATCGGTCTTGAGGACCGAGTCCAGGCGCGTCAGCAGCGCGCGCGCGTCCGTTAGAATCGAGAGCCGCGTCCCGCGAGCGGGCGAGAGGGGGAACGTCATTGACAGACTTGTCGGGCCTCTGAACGACTTCTCGTTAGTAATGTGGGTGTGCGAGAGTCGGGGTGGTTCTCTTACCTGGGGACGCGATGATCCGAAACCGAGCCGTAGGAAGACCGTGGTCGTGGTTGGCGCTCGTCGCCGCACGCGCCCTAGTCGCATGCTCGGGCGACATAACGCCATCATCGGCGCCCGGTGAGTCGGCCATCGCCCGGCTGTCGACGCCAATGCCCACCGCCGGGCTGGTCGCGTACTACCCGTTCGACGGCAGCGCCGACGACGCTAGCGGCAAGGCGAGCAACGGTGTCGTTTCCGGTGCAACGCTCATCGCTGACCGATTCGGAGCAGCCAATCACGCGTACTACTTCGACGGTCAGTCCGCGAGCATCACCACGACGACGAAACACTTTGCCCAGTCGGGCCAATTGAGTGTCTCGGTGTGGGTGATGCTGTCGGACGCCAGCGGCGGCTCGTTCATGGGGGCCAGCGAGTTCGGTGTTTCAAGCGGTGGCGGTACAAGCGGTTCCATCGGGCTGTCGATCTACCATCCACTCACGAATACCGCGTACGGAATCGGCGCGGTCGGCACGTGGGTGCACTTCGTGGGGACGTTCGACGGGCACGACATTCGCGCCTATACCAACGGCCAATTGGTCGACTGGCTAACGTGGCCCGGAGCGCTCGGCGACGCCGATCGCCCGCTGGTGTTCGGCCAGTTTCTGACGCAGCACTGGCAGGGTGCGCTCGACGACGTTCGCATCTACGATCGGGCGCTCACACCGGACGAGATCCAGCAGCTCTATCACGAGGGCGGGTGGTCGCCTGCGTCGTCGCTCGCGTTGCCACCGGCGCCGTCGGTCGCGCGAGACGTCTCGGTCACCTACGTGATCACCGGCAGCGCAACGACCGACGACGGTTCGCCCGTGGCAGGCGCGCAGATCGTCGCCCTTATCAGCCCCGCACAAGGACCGAGTCTCGATTCACTCGGCCAGCGCGTGTGCAACTGTCAGGTCTCCACCACGACCGGCTCGAACGGCCACTACACCATGACGATCGCGGTCGCCGACCCGGGGTCAATCGGCATGCAGCTGTTCGGGGGCGACGGATATGAAGAGGAGAATCAGGTGATGGCACCGGTTGGGTCGGGCTCCGCGCAAACGATGAATTTTCACGTCCACCAGATGCGCCAGATTGCGGCGGGGGACTCGATAGCGGTGACGGTCAGCCCGAACAATTCGGCGTGCTTCAACGACCTCCAAAAGGTCGGTGGGTGGGCCCTCGATCAGCCCCGCTGTCGCACGATACTCGTGATGCCGGCTGCTGACGGCGTCCTGCGTGTGGACGCACTTTCGACGCAGGGCGGCGCGGCCAGCGGGCTGGAGATTGAAGACGCGGCCCTCCAGAATGAACATCTTGGCAACCCCGGGTCCGTTCGAGTCACGGCGGGCAAGTACGTGCGAGTGAACGTCGAGATCCCCAACAACTCCCCGAGCCAGACGTTCGTGGTGCATACGTCGCTCACACCCCCGTAGACTCGCCCACGCTCGGCGCGAGAGCCGAGAGTAGAGCGCTCGCGGATGGAACGCGGGGCGCGCGGCCGGACAACGCGGCCGCGCGCCCTTCCCTACTTCCGGGGCGGGGTGCGGAGAACTGGGACGGGCGCGGGGGGCGGGCACGGAGAATTGGAATGCGTCCCGACTTTCGCGACGCGAGCCCCTCTACTTGTTATATATCCGCCGACTGCGATATGGCTACTCGGCAAAATCTGCCTGGTTTATAAAGGTCCAATTGAAAGAGTTTATCAAAGGCGAGCATCATGCGAGCATCATGCATGACGCTTGCATGACGTTTATAACCAGCGACGATGGTTAGGGGATGTACCCAAAATGCGGTCCGCGGATAAGACCCAAGTAGAGGGGCGAGAGTCGCGGGTATTCCTGTCGATCGACCACGGGCGCGCGACGATCGAGGCATGGAGGCAGTTGACCGATGCTGCCGCCTGAAGCGGCCCACTAGAGCCCCAGCCCAGCAGCGATCGCTATCAGGGCAAAGGGGCCGCAAACGAAAGAGGCCGCCAGCTGCGGCGGCCTCTGAGTTGCCCCTCCTGGGATCGAACCAGGACTCTCCTGATCCAGAGTCAGGCGTGTTGCCAGTTACACCAAGGGGCAAAAAATCGCCGTCTCCTCGCGGAGCGGCGAATGCCTTGAGTATACTTTACATAGCGCACCCGTTCAACCCTGATGGCGGCTCGACCACCCCTCCACCAGAGTCCGGATCAGCGCACGTCGCACGATCCGTAAACTCAACCTCGGCCGCCGTTTGCCTCATCGCAACCCACCCGTCGGCGTTCGTTGCCGACGACTGCCGGCGTCTCGCGTTTTCGCCGCGTCGTGGGTAGCAATCGGGGTCGTGACCGGACTCGCGCTCGCGGCCTGCGCCGACACCTTCCGCGGACTCGGCCCCGCCCCCGCAGTTGCCGAGTCCCATGCCGCCGAGCTGTTCGACGCAATCGCGGCGCGCTTCACCCGTGTCGAGCTGGCGCCCAAGTACGAGTACGCCCGGCGCCGGCTCGCCGAGACGGCCCTCGTCCCGTCTCGCGTCTTCGACGACACGGCGGTCTGGTCGCTCATGCCGTCCACGTCCACGCGTGTCCTGCTCGTCCACGGTGAGATGGACGACAAGACAAGTCGCTATCGACTCGAGACCCGGGCCGCGCTGACGCCTATCATCAGCGGCGGCGAGACGCGTCACACGATGGAGCTTCGCTCCCTCGAGCCGGACGTGTACCGCTGGGACACGAACGTCGACATGGCGGTCGGCCCGATCTCGGCCGCCGAAGTGAGCAACTTGGCGGTCGCCCTGTTTCGCGCGCCGGAGGCACGAACCGAAGCGCAGGTGCGTGAGGACTATCGCGCGGCGTTTCCCAAGACGTCGGCCGTGTTCGGGCGAGGGTTCGCGATCGACTCGCTCCGCGTCGCAGCCGCGGCGGGCGGCGGGACGAGTGTCACGATCACCGCGGGCTTCCACGCCGAGACGATGCGGGCGTCGTATCCGGCCCTCGCCGATTACCTCGAGAAGTACTTCGGTCCGGCGAAGTACCACTTTGCGCTCGCCGACAAGGACGGAACGCCGTTTCTCGACGCGGCCGGGCGTGACCATATCCTCACGCTCCGCTATCGTATCGACGACGGGAAGCTGGTGTCGCTCACCGGTGCGCCGCGCCCGTGGCCCGATACCCTGCGGCTGACGTCCGACGTGCTGATGAAGGTGAAGGTGTTCAAGGCCGGGTTCCATTCGCTGGTGACCGACTTCGTGACCTCCAACGTCGGCCACGACCGTGCGTTCACGATCGTCGCCCAGCACGAGCCGCAATGGGACCTCCCGCTCGCCAGCCAGCGGCTGATCCGCACGCCGCTCCACCGGCCGTTCATTGGACAGGGCTCGCTGTTCCAGCTCTCGGTGCGCGACAGCGCGGGCGGCCAAACGATCTTCTCGCGACGCACGCGATTCGACGTTCAGGAGAGCACGATCGCCCGATTCCTCGGCTCGCTCGCCGGGCGCATGATGAGCGACCTCGATGGGACGGTCGAGGCCGAGGAAGATCGGTTTCTGCGCGACGGGTTCCTGGCGATGCAGGCCGATCTGCGAACGGTCGCGCGCGGCTGGAAGGGGCGCGGCGACGAGGTGGTACAAAAGGGAAACGCCACCAAGCCCTGAGTTGGTGGCGCCGCGCCTGCTTGGCGGGGGCTCCTCGGAGTTGCCTCGCTCGCCGTCATTGGAACTCTGCGTCCTACCGATCGGCGGCGGGCATATTATCCGAGGGCGAACTTCATGCCCGATTGTCTTACCCTACGTCCAACGTGCAGCGGCGGTTTCATCGCTGCCATGGAGCTGACCGGGATCGAACCGGTGACCTCTGCAGTGCGATTGCAGCGCTCTCCCAGCTGAGCTACAGCCCCCTTCCGACCTAACCCCATGGAAAAGGCCCCGCAGGTCGCGGGGCCGCCTCCCACAAGACCTAAAACTAGAAGGCGACTGCGCTTGCGTCAAGTTGACTTGCCGGCGCCGCAGAGGTAACAAAACTGGTGTAAGGCGGTTCCGCTTCATTCGCTCACGTCTCCCGCTCCCGTTCCACGTCTCCGCACCCCGCCTCCGCTCCCGTCCCGTGTTTAATGATCTCCGAGCCGTAGACGTCCTCGCCGCGGCGGACCGCATCCGACCGCTCATCAAACGAACGCCGCTCGTGCGCAGCGACGCGCTCAGCGCGATCGCCGGCGGCGACGTGTACCTCAAGCTCGAGAACCGGCAGATCACCGGCTCGTTCAAGCTGCGCGGCGCGCTCAACGTGCTGGCGACGCTCCCGCTCGACGCTCGCGCGCGCGGTGTGGTCGCGTCGTCGGCCGGCAATCACGGACTCGGCGTCGCCCACGCCGCCAAGCACTTCGGAACGCACGCGACGATTTTCGTGCCGACCAACGCCCCGCAGGTGAAGCGCGAGGGCATCACCGCGCTCGGCGCGGCGATCGACACGACGCAGCCGCACTACGACGCGGCGATGGACGCCGCCAAGGCATACGCCGCGCAGCGCGGCGCGACGTACATCAACCCCTGCCTGGGCGACATGCTGCTCGCCGGCCAGGGGACGGTGGCGCTCGAGATTCTCGGCGAGCTGCCCGATCTCGCGACGCTCGTCGTGAACGTGGGCGGCGGCGGTCTGCTGGGCGGGTGCGGGACGCTGTTGCGCGCGGTGGCGCCGCACGTACGCATCGCGGCGGCGCAGAGCGTGAACACGGCGGCGATGTCGCGATCGCTCGCCGCGGGCCGAGTCGTCGAGATCGAGAATCTGCCGACGCTCGCCGACGGCCTCGCGGGCCAGATCGACGAAACCGCGTTGGACATCGGCCAACACGCGATCGACGAAATGGTCACGATCGAAGAGCAGGAGATCGGGAAGACGATCTCGTGGCTCTGGTCCACGCACGGCGAGCGTGTCGAAGGCGCCGGGGCATGCGCCACCGGAGCCGTCCTGCTGCAAAAGCTTCGATCAATCCGGACGCCCGCCGCGATCGTGGTCAGCGGCGGGAACATCGACGACTCCAAACTCGAAGCGGCACGACGCCACGCGTAGGCGCGCCGTCACCGCTCTGCTGATCGACTAGCGAAACTCGCGGGTCAGCACGCTCGACGCGCGGCGTTCGTTGCCGAGCGACGGGTTGTTGCGCGAGCCGTGCGTGTCGGCCGTGTTGTTGTCCGAGTGGCCACCGATCGCGACTTCGCGATCGCTTTCCAAACCGCCCGGATGATGCTGGAAGCGATCGATCGACGAGACGTGCGACGCGTTTCCGGTGTTGCTCCGGTTGCGCGACTGCCCGCGCGCTTCCCCACCACGACGGCCGATGGCCGCCATATGTTCGCGATTCCGACTCACCGCGACGCCGCCCTTGCGGCCCGCTTCGCGGGCTTCGCCCGAGTCGAATTCGTGGGCTGTGCCCTTGGCATGAGCGGCCTTTCCGCCCTTGCTCGCGATCTCGCGCTGCTTGCTGCGGTCCATCGATGCGAATCCGCGATTGCTGCGCGTGCGCGTTCCGGACGTGCCTCCGGCCGACGTGCGATCGTCACTACCCGGCTTGTTCGGCATCCTGCTCCTCCTTAGAAGTGGCGTTCCTTGCAGTGCCCCTCTTGCGGCCACCGTCGGCCGTTCAGTGCAAATGCCTTGCCGCTAGCGGCCCCGGCTTCGTCCTTTTGCGCAAAGGACTCGACGACAGCAAAAAGGGTTCCAGCCCGCGGCTATATTCACCGACCATGTCGTTGACCGTCCACCTGCTCGGGACCTCCGCGTCGCGACCCACCGTCGAACGCAACGTCGCCTCACTCGCCGTCCACCGCGAAGGCGAAACGTTGATGTTCGATTGCGGCGAAGGCACCCAACGTCAGATGATGCGGTACGGCATCTCGTTCGCCCTCCAAGACATCTTCTTTACTCACATGCACGCCGATCACCTGCTCGGCGTCATCGGACTGATTCGCACGATGGCCCTTCAGGGTCGGACCGACCCACTCCGACTCTGGGGTCCAAAAGGCACCGCCAGAGTTCTCAAACGCGTGGAGGGACTCGGGTTCGAGCGCGCCACGTTTCCCGTCGACATCAACGAACTTGCAGATGGTCAGCACATTGACCGCATGGGTTACGCCATCAGAGCCTTCGCGGTCGATCATCGCGGTGCGATGTCCATCGGCTTCGCGATCGTCGAAGAAGAACGCAAAGGACGTTTCAATCCGGACAAAGCGCGCGAGCTAGGAATACCCGAAGGACCGCTCTGGGGAAGATTGCATCGCGGCTTATCCATAACATTGGACGATGGTCGTACAGTCGAGTCGTCGGACCTCGTCGGAGCGAAACGGTCAGGCCGAACCGTCGTGATCACCGGCGACACGCGACCCTGCGGCGCGACCATCGAAGCGTCGAAGGGCGCGGACCTCCTGGTTCACGAAGCGACGTTCGGTGACGAGGAGGCCGAGCGCGCGATCGAGACCGGCCACTCCACGGCGCGTGAAGCGGCGCAGATAGCCGGCGAGGCGGGGGTGCGGCGCCTCGTGCTCACACATTTCTCGGCACGATACTCGAGAGACGCGGCGGAGCTGGAGCAGCAGGCCCGATCGCTGTTTCCCGCGACGGTCATCGGGAAAGACGGAATGGAGATCGACGTCCCATTCCGCGAGTGAAGGTCAGCCGAGCAGCGTGCTTCGGCCCATGATCGGATCCGGTCGCGAGACCTTCATCGACCGCCGGTACAGCCGCGCCAGATCGTCATCGGTCAGGGATTCGAGCACTTTCGCGCGCACCAGCCGCGACGTCACGCTCCGCGCTTCGGGCCCGTTGCTGATGTACCACGCGTAGCGATCCGTCTGCCCGCTCTTCCCGCCGGGGTGGTAGAACAGCACCATCGCGTTGCTCGATCCCGGGAGATCCACGTCGACGATCCAGAGGATGCCGTCGGGGGAGCGCCACGTCCTTGTGCGCATTTCTGATATTGGTGTTTTTGGATTCTCGCCGCGCGGCGATCGCGCGGGTCGAACGGTTCAGACGGCGACGGCGGGTGCGAGCGGCTGACGTCCGGCGTAGCCGGCATCGAGCTCGTGCCAGAATTGAACCTGGGGCTCGCCGAGGTGCCAACACAAGAGCACCACGCGTCCGTCGTAGTCGCTGGGAAAATCCACCAGGCCGAGTCGCGGATCCTTGAGCTGAATGCCGAGCTCCTCGAGCTCGCGCTGATACCCATCGAGCTCACGGGCGTAGGCCTGGGCCTGACGCTCGAGCTGGTCGGCGCGATTGCGCGAATCCTCGGCGCGGTTGGTCGACGCGACGAGATCCAGCTCGAGGATCGTCTCACGCCATTTGCGGTGCTGCCGCACGACGTCTTCGACGATCTTGCGAACCAATGGGAGGGTTCGATTAGCCTGGTCGACCGTGAACAGTTGCATGTCTTCCGTTCGTTCTACCCGTCCGAGACCGCGTGTTCGTTCGTGCGCGCTTCCTCTTCCCGTTCTTCCAACCGCCGTCGCCGCCGCTCCTTGGCGGCCGCCCAGCGCCGCTTTTCGTCCGCCGTTTCCGGGGCGAGGGCCGGCACTTCGATGGGACGACCGTTCCGGTCCACGGCAACGAACGTGAGGTAGCACGAGTTCGTGTGCCGTCGCCGACCCGTCAGCAGGTCCTCGGCTTCAACGCGGACGCCCACTTCCATCGAGGTTCGCCCAACCCAGTTGACGCTCGCTTTCATTACCAACAGGTCGCCGAGGTGAATTGGTTCGCGAAAGTCGACGCGGTCGATCGACGCCGTGACGACCGCCGCCCGGCTGTGTCTGAACGCGGCGATCGCCGCCGTCTTGTCCATCATCGAAAGAACCACGCCGCCGAACACGTGGCCCATGTTGTTCGCGTGCTGCGGCAACATGAGCTCGGAGGATTCGTGCCGGCTTTCGTGTACGGCTTTGGACTGGGTCATGGCGAGCGAACTGGAGGTTCCCACCGGCGAGCATGGCAACGTGGGGCGGTTCACCATACATCGACGCCGCGTTGAAGGCGCGCAGGAGAGCCCGGCGGTCGTCCACGCTGACCGGAGGACGATCGAGCCAGTCCACGCGATGCACCGGCGCTCCGATCGAGGCTAGCGGCCACTCCCGCTTCGTGCTGTCGGCGACCGACAGCTGAGCCAACCCGCCGCTCGTATCATACCGCGCGATAACGCGATAGCGATCGCCATCCCAGTGGTCGCCGCCGCTCGAATCCGTCGTCGCGCGTGCCGACACCGGATCGGGAGACCAGTTGGCGGAATCCGCGGTCACCGGATCGAGCTCGAGACCGTTCCCCTCCGGCCCGTCACCCCGGCCGGTGATGTGGAACGCGATCGCCGGACGCCCGCCGACCGACGTGATGGAGAAGCTGCGTTCGTCGAACCCCTCGCGCGCGATCGCCGCGGCGGCGCGACGTTCGTCCGGCCCCAGCGACGACGCCACACTCGCCACCGAGTCACGCATCATCGCGTAGACGCGGCGGCCGGCCGCGATGACCCGCGTCGCCTCGGCGGCGCCGAACAGATCGCCGACCGCCGCCGGTTTGCCCGAACGCAGGTCGACCACACCGCGGCGCGTCGTGTGCCACGGGTTCATGCCGCGGGAGCTGACGTCGAGACGGTACTCATATGAGAGGAACGGGCCGTAGATGTCGACGATGTCCAACTCGGCCGTCGCCTGTTGGCTCGGATCGCTCTGGCCGTCCTCGTCGGGCGTGAGCGGCTTCTCGTCGGGATGGCCGCGCGCGTACGCCTCCGCCATGCGAGGCACCACCGTGTCGGCAAAGACGAGCGAACTGTCGCCCGTCAGGAGGTCGCGCCGATAAAGGAATTGCCCGACCAGCAGCGCATCGTTGAACGAGCGATCGTCGTCGGCGCTGTACACCTCGAACCATCGCCCACCGTAGCGGGCGAGCACCAGCGGCTCGCCGCGCACGCTCGGGCGTCCCCCCTCCATTGTCGAGACCCAGTACGTCGAGTCGTTGCCGATCACCAGAAACTCGGCGCGCGGCGGCGGATCGCGCAGGGCGTCGGGCTTGGCGTGCGAGCCGCAGCCGGCCGCTGAGACGAGCGCCGCCGTGACCCAGTGGCGAAGCGCGAGACGGGAGGGTCTGTGCATCTTACAGGAGAATATACGGACGGAGTGCGGGTTCGATCGTCTCGTACGGACTACGGTCGCGCCGTACTCGTCACGATCGCCGGTCAGAGCAATGGACACGCAGATGCCGCGGATCTGAAAGGCAATGCCGCAGATGAAAGGCGAAATCTTTGTCGCGACGACCCCATTTTTTCATCTGCGGCAATTGTTTTTTGTGTCTGCGGCATCTGCGTTCCCTTTTTTCAAGCACTGGTAGTGACTCGAAGGCCAACTAGGCCAACCATGAATCCGATTCGTTTCATTCCGGTCTGCGGCATTTTCGCGACGAGCTTCCTCGCGATGGAGATCCACGCGCAGCAGCCGTCGGGTCCGCCCGTCGTACGCGCGCTCTACGTGAACCGATGGGCCGCGCAGAGCAAGAAGAAGATGGCCAAGCTGATCGCCATCGCCGACACGACGGAGATCAACGCGCTCGTCATCGACATGAAAGACGAGTTCGGGCTCAACTACGCGACGAAGAATCCCGACTTCGCCAAGAATGCCGGCTCGTCCAGCAAGGCGAACGTCGTCGCGCTGCTCGACACGCTCAAGGCGCACAAGATCTTTCCCATCGCGCGCATCGTCGTGTTCAAGGATTCCGTCACGGCGCGCGTCCACCCCGAGTGGACCATCCGCAAGACCGACGGCTCGGTGTGGCGCGACAAGAAAGGCCTCGCGTGGGTGAATCCGTACCACCACGAGCTGTGGGACTACAACATCGGCGTGGCCGAAGAGCTGGTGAAGCTCGGCTTCGGCGAGATTCAGTTCGACTACATCCGATTCCCCGAGCCCTATCCGAGTCTGCCGAAGCAGGTCTTCCCCGACTCGAAGGACGTCCCGAAACCCGACGCGCTGGCGGCTTACCTCAAGGAGGCGCGGACGCGTCTCAACAAGCTCGGCGCGCGCTCGACGGCCGACATCTTCGGCCTGGTCACCACGGTGCAGGGACCACTCGAGGTCGGACAGGATTGGGAGAAGCTCGCGCCCAACACCGACGTGCTGCTGCCGATGGTGTATCCGTCGCACTATCCGCACGGCTCGTTCAACATCCCGTCGCCGAACGCCGAACCATACAAGGTGATCACGACGGCGATCAAGCGGGCGCGCGAGCGCGATGAGAAGCTCGGCATCAAAGAACAGGAACACGTCCGCCCGTGGCTGCAGGCGTTCACCTTGGGCAAGCCGCCGTACGGCGCCGAACAGCTGCGCGACGAGAAAAAAGCGGTGTACGACTCCGGGTACCAGGGATGGGTGATGTGGAACCCGGGCTCGAGCTACGACATCTACGTACCGGCGCTCGAGAAGAAGGCGATCGCGATTCGAAAGAAGTAGCGGCTACGGCGCGCCGACTCTCAGGACGATCGGCACGACCATGATGTCGCTCGTCCAGCGAGCGATGCCGCCTTCGCCGCGTGCGCCGTGGTGCGACGCACGAAACATCATCGGTTGATCGAGCGCGGCGCCGCAGACGACAAAGCTCCCGTCGGCTCCCGTTTCGCCGGAGCGGCGCACGGAACGCGCCAGCGTGTCGCCGGCGACCACCTGCTGCAACGTCTCCAGCTCCACGTGCGCGCCCGTGACGTGGGCGCCTGTCGTGTCGACCACCAAACCGATCGCCACACCCATACCGGCGATGTACTTCCCGCCAGGGCAAACGGCGCGAAGCGCGTCGGCGCGCGGGTACATCCTGACGACGTCGGCGTCGATGTCGCTCGTTGGACTTCGGTCGTCGGACACGCGTACAGCCTTCGCTGGAGTCTGGTTGATGCCGCCGGCGGCGAGAATGCTGTCCGCGGCGAAGAGTGTGAACAAACCGCCGCCCATCGGACGCGGCAGCCGGAACACGCCCATGCTGTCCGTCACCACTGTGTCGGGTAGGCCGCTCAGCCACACGCGCGCGCCCTCGATCACCTGGCCGTGCAGATCGGCCACGACCCCTTGGATCGAGGAGAGTCGCGGAGCCCAAGTCGTGCCGTCGGACCAGCTGACCCCGCGCGCCTCGGCGCCGAGCAGCTGGTAACCGAGCACGCGGAAACGGCTGCGCTGCGGGCGGGGCGGCAGGCTGTGGCGCACGCCTTCCGGCGAAACGCCGCTTTCGTCCGTGGCGATGATCGGCGAATGAATCGTCCAACGCACGACCATCGGCACGCCGGTCGGCATCAATTGGAAGAAAACGTTTCCGCCGATGCCGTCCCGCACTCTCTCCACGTTCGTGTACTCGAAGTCGAGCGTGCGCAAGTCCAGCGTCTTGGCGTCGAGCCACAGCGTTCCGTGAATGTCGACGAGGCTGTCCCGCTCGGGATCCACCGGCTCGAAGCCGATCCCCACCTGGCCGGCATGCGGAGGATCGGCGGCGACGACGCGCAAGCAGTGCGACCCCGCGAACGCCGGGTCGAGCAACACCGACTCATCGGGCGCGAAATATTCGCGCTCGCCGTCGGCGTGCTCGATCAGATATCCGTCCGCGTCGAACGCCGACGCCGAGCGAGCGGCCATGAACGGTTGATCGCCGGTGAGGTCCTTGATCCAGGAGGTGTCGTCGACGACGCGCCGGCGCACAGGGTCGCGCTCGACCCGGAAATAACGAAGCCTGAGATTCGGCGGTCTCGCATCGCGCGCGACGACGCTCGCGAAGAATCCCGTGCGGGCCTGCTCCCACAGGTCGAGCGCCTGGGTGTTTCCGGTCTCGCCGGGGCAAACGCGCTTTCCCGAGCTCGTCACGACGGACAACTGCGACGCGATCTGGCGCATCCGCAGGTCGAGCCCATCGTCGCGGGCCGGAACGACCGCGTCGATCGGACGATACCCGATGCGAACGACGTGCACGAGCTTCGACCCGTCGAACCGCGGCACGTCGAAATGCCCATCGCTCCCGACGATGCCGCGCGCGAGAAATTTTCCGGCCGAGTCGGAGATCGAGACGACTGCTCCGGGGATCGGTTCGTGCGTCGAGCTGTCCGTGAGCGTCCCGCGCAGGCGCTGGGCGAGCGCGGGACTCGTCGTCGCCAACAGGGCGATCGCGGCGGCAACGACGACCTGGCTACCCACGGCCTGCCGCGATGGCGCGGACACCGTCGATCAAGCGATCGATTTCTTCTTCCGTCGTGTAGCACGCGCAGCCCGCGCGAACGAAGCCGCCGGCGCCGACCCCGTATCGCTCGGCGATCGTGGCCGCGTAAAAGTCGCCGTTCGACACGAACACGGCGCGGCGCGCCAGTCGCTCGGCCACATAGTCGGTCGAACGGCCTTGGAGCGTGAACGACAACGTCGGCATGCGCAGATGGCTCGGTTCGGGACCGTACAAGCGGACGCCATCTATATCCTGGAGCGAGTACCAGAGTTTCTCGAACAGCTTGGTGTTGCGCGCCTCGAGCGCGCGCAACGACTGCACCACGCCGTCGCGCCGAGAGGCTGCATTCACGGCGAGCGACGCGATGAAGTCCACCGCCGCCGCCGCGCCGACGATCGCCTCGTGATTCTGCGTGCCCGTCTCGAGGCGCTCGGGCGATTCCTGCGGCGCCGGCTCGAGCCGCGGCGCATCGAGCGCTTCGATCGCCGCACGCTTGCCCCAGAGCACGCCGATGTGCGGACCGTAAAATTTGTACGCCGACATAGCGACGAAGTCGCAGTCGAAGAGCTTCACGTCTACGGCGCGGTGCGGCGCGTAGTGAACCGCGTCGACGAACACGCGCACGTTCGGCGACGCGGCGCGAGCGAGCCTGGACGCCTGGTTGATGCCGTTCATGGTGCCGAGCGCGTTCGATGCGGCGAAGACGGCGACCACCTTCGTCCGCGGGCTGAGCAGGCTCCGGTAGTGATCCCAGTCCAGCGTGCCGTCCTCGAGATTCATCCGCGCCATGTGAACGGTGACACCGCGCTCTTTTTCGAGCGCGCGCCACGGCGCGACGTTGCCGTGGTGATCCAGCTCGGTGAGGACGATTTCGTCGCCCTTGCCCAGCTCGCGCCCGATGGCGCGCGCGAGGTGGAAGGTGAGCGTCGTCATGTTCTGGCCGAACACGATCTCGTCGGGGCGGCCGACCACGAAATCGGCGAGCGCCTCGCGCGAGCGCGCGATCAGCTCGTCGGTCTCTTCGCTCGACGGGTAGCGCCAGTGCGTGTTGGCGTTGTGATGGAAGAGATAGTCGTCCATCGCGGCGACGACCGAGCGCGGGACCTGCGTGCCGCCCGGTCCGTCGAAGTACGCGACAGGGTTTCCAGCGTGCGTCCGCTCCAACGCCGGAAAATGCGAACGAATCTCGTCGACGCCCACGGCGCTGGCCGGGTCCAATCCGGCGACGGTCGTCATGCGATCTCCACGCCGGCCCACTGCTCTACCATCTTCACGGCCTCCACATGGTCGGCGACCTCGCCGAATTCGCTGCGCGCGATTCGGAAAAGATCGGCGGTCAATTGAAGAATCGGCGCCGGCGTGCGCGTGTCGCGCGCGACTTCCGCCGCGATGCCGACGTCCTTCTCGAGCAACGCGAGCCGAAACGTTCTCGGAAACGCGCGCGTGATCACGCGCTCGGGAATCAGATTCATCGACGCGTTGGAGCGCCCGCTCGACGCGTTGATCACGTCCAGCGCGACCTTGGGATCGACGCCCATTTTCACCAGCGCCGCGAGCCCCTCGGCGGCGGCGAGAATGTGCGTCGCGAGAAACGCGTTGTTCACCGCCTTCACCGCGTCGCCGGCGCCGACGTCTCCGCAGTGGACGATCTTCTGGCCGAACGTCTCGAGCACGGGTCTCGCTCGCTCGAGAACGGCGGGGTCGCCGCCGACCATGATGGTGAGCGTCCCCTTCTCCGCCCCGCTCGTGCCGCCGCTCACCGGCGCGTCGATGTAGCCGACGTTCTTCTGCGCGAGCGAGTCGTGAATTCGTCGCGACGTCGCGGGGTCGCCGGAGGTGCAGTCTACGAGAGTGGCTCCCGTCGCGAGGCCGGCCAGCAGTCCATCCGGGCCGTCGAGGAGGCTCGCTACGTCCTGCGAGGTCGGCATGCAGGTGACGACGACGTCGGCACCGCGCACCGCGTCAGCGGGTGTAGACGCGTGTCGCGCACCGTGCTGCTTCGCGAAATCGGCCGCCTTCGACGTCGTACGATTCCAGACGGTGAGCGGGAGCCCGGACGCCGCCACCCGCGCCGCCATCGGCCGCCCGATTGCGCCGAGCCCCAGAAAGGCGATGTTCATCGCCAGAACTTATCATGAGCGTATGTTTCTCGCATGATCACGACCGTGAGCGTCGACGGGATGACGTGCCAACACTGCGTGCGGGCTGTGTTTACCTCCCTCGCCGCCGTGCCGGGGATCCACCGCGCGGACGTGTCCATCGGGGCGGCGTCGGTCGAGCACGACGGCACCGTCACCGTGGAACAGCTCAGGGAGGCGATCGCCGTGGCGGGGTACGCCGTGAGGGGGGGACGGCCAGCAGGCGGGCGCTGCCGATCGCGTGAGCGGCTGACGGCTGACGGCGACGGCGGCGCGCACTGATAGTGATCGCTGCCGGGTTGAGACTCCAGGCGGCAGCAACAGCGACAGCAATCAGAAACGGCGAACGCGCCCTGATGGCGATCGGGGTTTGGGCGAGACTCCGGGCGGCAGCTTCAGCGACAGCAGCAGGAAACGGCGAGCGCGGACTGATGGCGATCGCTTTCTGGTGAGACTCCAGGCGGTAGCGTCGGCGACAGGGTCAGGAATTGCGGTCGGAGTCGATGCGGGTCATGTAGCCGTGGAGTAAGCGGCCGACCTCGTCGCCATCGCGTAGAAGGGCGAGCACGGTCTCGGTCTTGAGCTTACCGCGCCGGCCGAGAATCTCGATCTGCGTTGCCGCCTCCCAGAGCGATCCGCGGGAGTGGCGCAGAAAGACGAGTTGCTCGGACGCCGGCCTGCGGTGGCCTTCCGCGATGTTTGACGGCACTGACACCGCGCATCGCCGAAGCTGGGAGACGATTCCGGCGCCCGCGCGCGCCGACAGCGAATCGCACGCGTCGAGCACGTGAACCGCAAAGTCCATGGCTCGTTGCCACACGATCAACGAGCGATATCCGCGCCCATCAAACTCGCCGAGGTCCATGGCCCGAGGCTAACGCGGCGCGCGGCCGCCTGCGCAACCATTTCCTTGCAGGCGGTAGGATTTTGTCGCCGTCTCCCTGATTGCTGTCGCTGCTGCTGCCGCCCCGAGTCTCGCCCCGCGGTGATCACTATCAGCCCACGCTCGCCGTGCACTGATTGCTGTCGCTTACGCTGACGCCTAGAGTCTCAGCCCCAAAGCGATCCCAATCAGTGCGCGCCCCGCGCCGGTGCGTCAGTGCGGACCCCACGCCGTTACCAAACGGTGATCCTCGAGCGAATCCCTCTCGGGAGGGTTGTCCCACCGCATCAACATCATCTATGTTGCCCGCGCCGACCCGGTGAGGACCTACAGCGGAGAGTGGCCATGACGCCACCGCAGAGAAGCCCGGAGGAGCGCCCGGTCGCGGCGCTCCTCGCGCCCGACATCATGGCGATGCTCGCCGAGTCGCCCAGCGATATCGCCGCGGAGACCGAGGAGATTCACCCCGCCGACCTCGCGGACGTCGCCGACGCGCTCGATCGCGACCAGCTGCAGGCGTTCCTCGCTGCACTCGGCGGCGCGCGCGCCGCCGACGTGCTCGAGTACATGGACGAGGAGGCGAGGACCGAATTCCTCGAGGGCATCACGCCGCGACAGGCCGCCGAGCTCGTCACGCAGATGAAGCCCGACGACCGCGCCGACGCGCTCGAGGAGATCAACGAAGAGCACGCCGAGGAAATCCTCTCGGAGATTCCGAGGGAAGCGCGGCGGGAAACGGAGCAGCTCCTCTCGTACGAGGCGGACAGCGCCGGCGGCTTGATGACCACCGAGTTCGTCTCGGTGTCGGCCGAGATGACGGTGGAGATGGCGCTCGACCTCGTGCGCGCCGTCGCGCGATCCGGCAGAAAGGAGGCGGTCTACGCGATCTACACGACCGACGACAAGGGACGCCTCGTCGGTGTGATCTCGCTGCGCGAGCTGCTCGCCGCGCCAACCGGGGCGAAGATCGGCGACATAGCGTGGACGGAGGTGCAGAGCGTGCGGTCGGGCTCCGACCGCGAAGAGGTCGCGACGATGATTGCGAACTACGACCTCGTCGCCGTCCCCGTCGTGAGCGAGTCGGGCCACATGCTCGGCGTGATCACCGTCGACGACGTGATCGACGCGATCCAGGAAGAGCAGACCGAAGACGTGCAGAAGTTCGGCGGTTTGGAGGCGCTCGACGAGCCGTACATGCAGATCGGGCTGTTCGCGATGATCAAGAAGCGCGCGGGTTGGCTCAGCGTCCTGCTCATCAGCGAGATGCTGACGACGACCGCGATGCAGCACTTCGACATCGAGCTGCAGAAAGTCGCGATGCTCGCGCTGTTCGTGCCGCTCGTCATGAGCTCAGGAGGCAACTCGGGGTCGCAGGCGACGTCGCTCGTCACGCGCGCGATGGCGCTGCGCGAGATCGAGCTCAGAGACTGGTGGCGGGTCGCCTTCCGCGAACTGCCCGCGGGACTCAGCCTCGGCGCGATCCTCGGCGTGATTGGCGTCATCCGCATCTCGTTGTGGCAGTACCTGAGGACGAGCTATCCCTCATTCCCCGTCGGCTACAACTACGGACCGCATTGGCCGCTCATCGCGACGACGGTCGGTCTGTCGCTCATCGGCATCGTGACGTTCGGTTCGCTCGCCGGCTCGATGCTGCCGTTCGTTCTGCGACGCCTCGGGTTCGACCCCGCCAGCGCGTCGGCGCCATTCGTCGCGACGCTCGTCGACGTCACGGGGCTCAGCATCTACTTCATGGTGGCGCTGATCGTCCTGCACGGGACGCTCTTGTAGCTGGACGTTGCACCGGGCGGACCGGGCTGTCGCGCCGGGCCGCGGTTCGACGTGACCCATTTCGCTGCGCGGTCAGTTTACCGACGACGCGACGGTGTCCGGCGTCGCGAGGGTGAAGTACGTCAGCGCGTTCGGTGATGGCACCCCATGCTGGTCGACGGGGACCACGACGTGGACGGCATCGCGAAACTGGTAAACTTTTTCCATCTGGACACGCTCCCTCCCCTGCCATATGGTCATGGGGCGCCTCATCTCCGAATTCGGGTGCCTGGTGTTCGGGACAGATCTCGATTCAGATGGTCACCCCATGCCCTCGTGGAGGTCCAGATGGTCAAGCGTGTCGCGATGATCTTCGGAGTCGTCTTCATTCTCGTCGGCCTGCTCGGATTCGCGTATCCAGGCGGAATGAGTATGGGGGCGGCGAATCCTGGCAGAATCCTCGGCTTGTTCCCGGTGAACTTGCTTCACAATCTCGTTCACATTCTGTTCGGCATCTGGGGTCTCATGGCCGCTCGCGCGTATTCGTCGGCGCAGGCCTTCTGCAAGCTCGGCGGATTCATTTACCTGTGCCTCGCACTGCTCGGTCTCGTCGAGCCGACCACGTTCGGCTTGATCCCGATCGGCGAGAACGATGTCTTCCTCCACACCGCGCTCGGCGTGCTGCTCGTGTGGGTCGGCTACGCGTCGAAGGACGAACCGGCTCCAGCGGCGGTGTGAGTCCGGGTGGACAGGTGGACAGGTGGACGGGTGGACAGGTGGACAGGTGGACAGGCACGGGAGATGTCCACCTGTTTGTTTTCGAGCTATCGGCTGTCAGCTATCGGCTGTCAGCTGTCATTAGCCGTCCACCCGTCCACCCGTCCACCCGTCCACCCGTCCACCCGTCCACCCCATATGGCCCACCTCAACCTCACCATCGAAGGAATGTCCTGCGCTCACTGTCTACACGCGGTGCGCGGACGGCTCGAGCGGACGCCCGGCGTGGACGTGAAGTCCGTGCAAATCGGTTCGGCGGTTGTGGACTACGACCCCGCCAAGACCAGCGTCGACGAGATCGAGGAAGCGATCGCCGACGAGGGCTACACGGCCTTCGTCGCTGGATAAGAGATTTCTGATCTCTGCGCTGCAATCGTCGCGTCAAACGGGACGCCGCAGCCGCACCTGTAGAAAGTCCGCCACCACACGCGCCCGCTCGAGGCGCGGCCGAGCCCGGATCGCCTCGTCGCTCGCGTAGGGTTCGCAGAGCCGCTCGATCGTGAATCCCGTGTCGAGCGCGAGATTGAGCCACCCGGACAACGTGCGCGTGAAGCGCGGCACCTTGAAGGGTTCGAGCGTCGCTTTCATCTCCGGCGGCGCCGAGCTGAAGAGCCACTGCTCGATGCGACCATCGACCTTGCCCCAGTAGTCGCCGACCTCGACGCCGATCTTCGTTCCGTGTTCGTCGCGCACCGTGCGACGAAAGGGCGTGTCGAAGCACGGGTGTGTGATCGAGAACTGAAAGAACCCGCCCGGCCGGATTACACGAAACGACTCGGCCATCACGCGATCGAGCTCCGGGATGTCCATGAGCGACATGAATGCCGTCCCTCCGTCGAAGCTGGCGTCGTCGAACGGCAGCTCGACCGCGCTCGCGATCCGGTATTCGATCCCACGCGGCTCTCTCCGCTCCTCGGCGATCGCGTACTCGATGAATCGTTCCGCGATGTCGATCGCCACGACACGAGCGCCCCGCTCGGCGAGGAGACGCGTGTTGTACCCCTCGCCGCATCCGACGTCGAGTACGCGCCGCCCCGCGACGTCAGGCAGCAGCTCGAAGAACGCCGGCGTGTTCACGAAGTCGCGATAGATGTCGTACCCCGCCCGCGCGAGCCGCGTCCAAGCGTCGGCGTTGCCGTTCCAGTACTCGCCTACTTCGCGATGGTCCATCGTCTCAGCCAGTTGGGATGGTGACCACTCCAACCCGATGTCGCCCGAAATCCGTCACTCGGTTGCCGGGATCTCCCGGAGAACAGCGCGATCGCGGACTCTCGCGAACGCTCGAGTCGGTATACGCCGCCGCGATGGCCGAGGAGCTGACCGGTCGAGGCCACCACGTCGAGCGCGAGGTGTTCGTCATTGTGTACTACAAGGAGAAGCCCATCGGCCGACAACGCGTGGACATAGTCGTCGACAAGACCGTCGTCCTCGAAATCAAAGCCACCGAGGTTCTATCCCGTTTTTCGTTCCGGCAAATGCTCAGCTACCTCACGGTCACGCGGCTTCCGATCGGACTGATTCTGCACTTTGGCCCACGGGCGCGTTTCTTTCGCATGGTCTCGTCGAGACGGCGCCCGAGTTGAACCCACAAGAAACATCCGCGTTCCTCCGCGTATATCCGCGCCCATCCGCGATCGTGCGGTGCCTTTGCCCAGCCCTTGCCTCGCCATAGGGCGGGCAGCCTAACGCCCCGTCTCGAGCGCCTGCTCGATCGCCGGTGCCGTCAGCTTGGCCATCAACGCGTACCCGGCCGCATTCGGATGCACACCGTCGCCAGTCAGCTCGGGCCTCATTCCTCCGCGTCCGTCGGACATCGGCGTGTGCAGGTCCAGGTACAGAACTCCCGCGGTCGCCGCGTACTGCTTGATCCATGCGTTGAGCGCAACGATCTTCGGCGCGGGATCGAGTCCTTTCCTCCACGGATAGTCCGCCGCGGGCAGCACCGAAACGAGCACGACGCGAATGCCGTGCGCCTTCGCCAGATCCGTCATCGACGCCAGGTTGTCCTCGATCATCTCGAGCGTCGACGGCCCCGTGTTGCCGGCGATGTCGTTCGTCCCGCCGAGTATGACGACGGCCTTTGGCGCGAGCGCGATCACGTCCTGGCGGAATCGCACGAGCATCTGCGGTGTCGTCTGCCCGCTGATGCCGCGTCCGACATACGGCTTGCCGGGAAACAGTGAATCGAAACGCAGCGCCCAGCCCTCGGTGATCGAGTTGCCCATGAACACGACGCGCTGTTCGCCCGATTTCGCCGGACCGAGATCGGCGTTCGCCTTTTGATACTTCGCGAGCGCCGGCCAATCGGTTTGCGGCGATTGCGCGTGCGACGCCGACGCTACGCTCACCGTGAGCGCGAAGGCCGCGCCCGCTCTCCACAGGTCAGGCATTGTTCACCTCGCGTTGGCGATGACCGCAAACCGTCGCGAATTACGGAAACGATCTGTAGGATACCGTCGGCGCCGCTCGACCTCAAAGCTCGAGCCTGCTTCGACCCGTGCCTCTTGGACCCCCTCGTCAAATTTTGTCTCCCTTCAAGCGCAGGGTTTTTCGATGACGCGATTCGCGAACATTCTCGAGACGGTCGGCAACACGCCGGTCGTGAGAATCAACCGGCTGGCTCCGGCTGGAATCGATCTCTACGTCAAGGTCGAAGCGTTCAATCCGCTTGGCTCCGTCAAGGATCGCCTTGCGCTCGGCGTCATCGAAGACGCGGAGAAGAGCGGCGCGCTCAAGCCCGGTCAGACTGTCATCGAAGCGACGAGCGGCAACACGGGTATCGGGCTCGCCATGGTTTGCGCCGCGAAGGGATATCCGCTCGTCGTCACGATGGCCGAGTCGTTCAGCGTCGAACGTCGGAAGCTGATGCGGTTCCTGGGCGCCAAGGTGATCATCACGCCGGCGCCGGCCGGCGGCACGGGCATGGTGCGGAAAGCCGTCGAGCTGGCGAACGAGCACGGCTGGTTCCTCACGCGCCAATTCGAGAACGAAGCGAACGCCGACATACACTCGCGCACGACGGCGAAAGAGATCATCGCCGATTTCGCCGGCAAGCGTCTCGACTATTGGGTGACCGGCTTCGGCACCGGCGGCACGCTCAAGGGCGTCGCGCGCGTGCTGGCGAAGGAGAGTCCCGAGACGAAGATCGTGCTGTCGGAACCGGCCGATGCGCCGATGGTGTCCAGCCACGCGCCGCAGGCGCGCAACGCCGACGGTTCACCCGCGGCGCGCCATCCGTCGTGGAAGCCGCACCCGATTCAAGGCTGGAGCCCGGATTTCATTCCGAAGCTCGCCGCCGACGCGCTCGATGCCGGCAACGTGGATCGCATCATCACCGTCTCCGGAGCCGACGCGATGAAGGCGAGCCGAGAGCTCGCGCAAAAGGAAGGCATCTTCGTCGGCACGTCGTCGGGCGCCACGTTCACCGCGGCGCTCCAAGTGGCTCGCGAAGCGGAGAAGGGTTCGACCGTGCTGTGCATGCTGCCCGACACCGGAGAGCGCTATCTCAGCACGCCGCTCTTCGGCGACGTGCCCGCCGACATGACGGCCGACGAGCGCGCGATCTTGCAGTCGACGCCGACATTCGCCGAATCGCCGTTGGCGGCGCCTGTGGCGGTGTAGGTGTAGTCCATTTCGCGGGGCCGGCTACGATTGCGGGCCGGGAAGCTTGAACGCAGATGCCGCGGATCTGCGGCATCTGCGGCATCTGCGTTTTCTTTTCTTGCCTTAGCCCGTGTCCCGTCAATGCGCGATCGGCGGCTTCACCGCGATCAGCTTCTCGAACCGCGGATTGCCTTTGAGTGGAGCGAAGCTGGGATCGATTTTCAGGTAGGCGGCCGTCACGTCAGTCGCGGGCATCGTGATGAGCCGTTCGATCAGGTCGAGCGCGCGTTCGTTCTCACCTGACTGGATGAACACGCGCGCCGCTTGAAAGAGCACGTACGGCTTAATCGTCGCGTCGTTCGTCGTCTCGCGCAGCTTGAGCGCGCTGTCGGCCTGGATAGCTGCTTCCTGTTTGCGGCCGGCGAGCGCCAGCGCTCGAGCGAGGAGCTCACGGAGCTGCGCGCGATCCGGGAAGTCGTGCAATTGCTTCGCGAAGGCCACGACCGCGGTGTCGCCGAACATGCGGGCGTGCATCGTGTCGCCCATCAGACGATACGTGTGCCCGAGCTTGAGACCCCAGTGTCCGCGGTCGTTGTCGAAGTCCTTGGGCGTGAGCTTCACGATCTTGGGCCAGAGCTCCGACGGCAGCGCCCACATCGTTTCCTGGTACAACGAGAAGCGGACGAGCAGGGCCGTCGTGTCGACCGTCTTCAGCTTCTGCGCCACGAGAGCGTGCACGCTGTCCAATTCGCCGAGCGAGAGATACGCGAACGCCTTGCCCTGAATCATCGAGAGATTTTCGGGGGCGAGGGTCAGAGCGCGATCCCATGCGGCCAGCTCCTCCGGATAGCGTCTGAGACTGTGGAGCAGCCCCGGAACACGGCGTACCGACGCGACAGACCGCGGGTCGAGCTTCACGACGCGCTGCGCGCTGGCCAACGCCTCGTCAAAGCGCCCAAGGATCGCGTCGACACCGGCGTCCCCGAGAAGGAGGTCGACGTTGTTTGGATCGAGCTTCAGCCCCGCGTCGTACTGCGTCCGTGCGCCCTCGTAGTCGAGCTTCACGTCGCGCAGATACGCCGCCATCGCCAGATGGCCCTCGGCGCGATTCGGACCGAGCATCATGGCCCGCTCGGCCGCTACCCTGTTTCGCTCGACCGCTTCGACCGTTGGCCCGGCATTGTTGTTGTAGGCCAGCGCGCGCGAAAGCTGCGCCCACGCCTCGAGGAAATTCGAATCGAGTTGGACGGCGCGCTCATAGTGCGGAATGCCGGCGTTCAGCACCTTCGAGTCGCCCGTGCCGACGTTCGACGTGATCTGCTCACCTTTCAGGAACTCGTCGTACGCTTCGAGGTTCTGCGTCGGGCGCGACGCGATGCGTTGCTTCGTTGGCGGGGCCAGCGCGATGTCCAGGTTCTGCGCGACGTGCGAGGCGATCGCGGACTGTACGGCGAACACGTCCGACATCACGGTGTCGAACGCCACCGACCACTTGCTCTGGTTGTTCGAGACTTGCACCAGTTCCGGCGTCACACGCACGCGATCGGGGCCGTTGCCTTTGCTCCACCGCACCGTGCCCGTGAGCAGGTAGTCGACGGACAACTCGCGTCCAATGTCGTGCGGGTCCTTCGTCGTCTTCTTGTACTGGCGCGTGCTCGTCCTCGCGGTCACCTGGAGTCCAGGCACGGCCGAGAGGCGGCTCCGCACTTCGTCCGTCATGCCGTCGGCGAAGTAATCGTCAGCCGCCGTGCCCTCGTTCTCAAACGGCAGCACCGCGATGCGATAGCCGCCTTGTGGCACGGCGCGCGCGCGACGCCACGCGAACGCGCCGACGCCCACGGCGAGCACGAGCGCAGCCGCGAGGCCGATCCAGAGCGTGCGCCGCGAGCCGGCGGCGGTGCGCCCCGCGCCCGCAGCGACCGCTCCGGTCGCTCCGGTCGCTCCGCTCGCCGTGATTTCCTCGAGCGACGTCGCGACGTTCTTGGCCGACTCGGGTCGGTCTGCGGCGGACCGGGCCACCATCGTGTCGACCAGCTGCGACAACGCGGGCGGAACGGTGTTGCGCACCGTGGCCAGCGAGCGCGGCGTCTCTGTCATCTTGCGCGCGATGATCGATTGCGCGTTGGGACCCGTGATCGGCGGCTCGCCGGCGATCATCTCGTAGAGCACGCAACCGAGCGCATAGATGTCGGTGCGCGCGTCGATCGTGCGTTCTCCCGTTGCCTGCTCGGGACTCATGTAGCCCGGCGTTCCTACCGCCATCCCGGTCTGCGTGAGACCGTGGTCGTCGGCGACGGCGCGAGCGATGCCAAAGTCGGCGACGATCGCCTGACCGTCGCTCAGCAGAATGTTCTCGGGCTTGATGTCCCGGTGGACGACGCCGTTGCGATGCGCGTAGTCGAGCGCGAGGGCCGACTCGCGAGCGATCCGCATCGCGTCGCGAATCGGCAGCTGTCCCTCGCGCGACAACCGGTCCCGCAGCGACTCCCCCTGGACGAACGGCATCGTGTACCAGAGCTGTCCGCCGGCGTCGCCCGAGTCGTAGACGCTCAGGATGTGCGGATGCTGGAGCTTGGACGCGAGCTTGACCTCGCGCTGGAAGCGCTCGGAGCCGAGCGTCGCGGCGAGATCAGGGTGTAGAATCTTGAGCGCAACCGAACGATCGCGCTGTTCGTCGACTGCGAGGTAAACGGTCGCCATGCCGCCGCGCCCGAGCTCTCGTTCGATGCGGTATTTGCCGGCGAGACTTTCGCGAAGTCGGTCGAGCGAATCGGTCATTGGTGCCCGGCGTCGGGGATGAGGCGGACTCAGAGCGGGCTACCGCGCCGAAGATAGGGATTGGCCGTGCGGTAGCAAGACCGAAACGCCAGTGGACCGGTAGACCGGTGGACCGGTGGACGGTTGACTACTGAAGGGCCGTTCTCGGGTCGACCGTCGTCGCCCGCCTCGCCGGCAGGTACGCGGCGAGCGCCGCCACCAGCGCCAGGCAAGCCGCCGATGCGGCGAGAATCGTGGGGTCGGCGGGCCGGACGTGGAACAGCATCGACGCCATCACGCGCGACGCGGCCAGTGCCCCGGCCAACCCGATCGCCATCCCGACGGCCGTCATCGACATCCCCTGACGCAGCACCATCCGCCGGATGGCGCCCCGTTGCGCACCGAGCGCGACACGAATGCCGATCTCGCGCGTGCGCAGTTTCACACCGTACGACAGCACGCCGAACAGTCCGAGCGCCGCTAAGCCGAGCGACATGAGGGCGAAGCTCGCCAGCAGGCGCAGCGTGAACACGCGCTGCGCTTCACCGCGGCCGATCGCCTCATCGAGCGGCGCCGGATGGTGCATGACGAGCTGCGGATCGATCGACGCGAGCACACGGCGCACGTCGGCCTCCATCGACTCCGGGGCCTTCGTCGTCGCCACCACCTGCGCCAATGCCCAATTGCGATCGCCGGCGAACTGCACGTGCGCGTGATACACGTAGTCGTCGACGTTGCCTTCGGCGTCGAGCGACACGTCGTTCACGACGCCGATGATCTCGCACGGACGTCCGCGGTCCGGGGCGATCAACTGGCCGATCGGGTCGACGCCTGGAAACAGCTTCGTCGCTAGCGACTTGCTCACGAGCACGCGACGCGGCGCGGGCGGTAGATCGCGCGCGTCGAACGCGCGTCCCTCCAGCACGCTAATACCGACGGCCTTGAGGTAGTCGCCCGAGATCACTCGCTGCTGCGCCGCGCCGTTCGACCGCGTCGTGCCGGCGAGCGGTCCGCTGAGGACCTCCACGCCCCACTGATTGTACGCGCCCGTGGCGGGGAGCTTGGACACGCCGCCCGCCGCGACGACACCGGGAATCGCTTCCAGCCGACGCGCCACATCCTCGTAGACCCGAGCTCGCGCCAGTGAGTCGTACCGCGCGTCGGGAAGGTGCAGCTCGAATGTGAGCACGTTGTCCGCGCGTACGCCCAGGTCGAGCTCGCGCAGCCGGCGAACGCTCGCCAGAAGAAGTCCGGCCGCAGTCACGAGCACGAACGCGAGCGCGACCTGCGATACGACGAGCAGCGACCGCAGGCGGGCGTGCGATCGTCCGCCCGTCGACGAGCGAGTCTCGCCGCGCAGCGTGTCGTTCGGATCAGAGCCGCCGGCCCGCAGCGCCGGCGCGAGTCCGCACAAAACGGCGCAGACCGACGAGATCGCGATCGAGAATCCAAGCATACGCGGATCGAGCGACAGTCCGGCGAGCCGCGGGATCGAGCCGCCACCCAGCGCGACGATGCCGTGCATTGCCACGCGCGCCACGGCGAGGCCCGCCAGGTCTCCGGCCAGCGCGAGCACCAGACTCTCCATGAGCAGTTGACGGACGATGCGCGACCCGCCCGCGCCAAGCGCGCCGCGCAGCGCGAACTCGCGCTCGCGCTCCGATCCGCGCACGAGAAGCAGGTTGGCGACGTTCACGCATACGAGCAGCAGCACTGCCACCGCCGCCGCGAACATCAACTCCAACGCTCGGCTCGACTCGCCGACGACGTCTTCCTTGAGCGGAGAGAGACTCGCGCCGATGTACTTCGTGCCCGGATACTCGTTTGACAGTCGCACGCCGAGCGCGTCGAGCTCGGATTGCGCGCGGGCGATCGTCACGCCGGGGCGCAATCGGCCGATGACCGTGACGTAGTGATTGTCCACGTTGCTCGGATCTCGGCCCGGCGCCATGTCCATCGGAATCCACGCGTCCACGGCGCCTACAATGGGATCGGCGAAACCGGCCGGCATCACACCGGCGATCGTGTACGGCTCTCCGTTCATCGTCAGCGGGCGTCCGATGGCGGACCGGTCGCCGTGGAACCGCTCCATCCAGACGGCGTGGCTCAGGACGATGGTGCGTCCATGCGTCTCGTCTTGCGCGTCGAGCGGCCGGCCCGCTTCGACTGGCTCGCGAAGAACGTCGAAGTAGTCGTGGCTTACTGTGAGAACGTGGATCCGACGTGCCCCTTCGTCGGTCGTGATGTCGCCGCCTCCTTCGCCATATGTGTTGAGCGCCGCGAGGTGCGAGAACGACGTCGCGCGGTCGTGATACGCGAGATAGTGAACCGGGGTGACGAAGCCCTGATCGATCTTTCGCCGCGTGTCGACGTAGTAGAGCCGCACCAGTTGTCCCGGCTGGTCATACGGCAGCGGCTTGATGAGGACGGCGTCGACGGCGCTGAACACCGCCGTCGTGCCGCCGATCCCCACGGCGAGCGTGAGCACCGCGACGATCGTGAACGTGGGTCGCTGCTTCAGGACGCGGAGCGCAAAGAGGGCGTCATCCCACGCGTCGCGGAGCCATCGCACGCCGCTCGCATCGCGAACCTCCTCCTTCGTGCGATCGAGACCGCCGAGCGCGAGCACGCTTCGCCGCCGAACGTCGCGGGCGTCGGTGCCGGCACGTCGCAGATGCTCGGCTTCCATCTCGAGATGAAAACGCAGCTCCTCGTCGAGTTCGCGGTCGTCGCGATTGCGCGAGACGAGCAATCGAACGCGTTCGATCACGTCCGACAGCAGACTCATGCGCCCACCGGCACGGCGCGTGCGCCCAGCACCGCGTTGACCGCCGACGCCGCGCGCTGCCATGCGGCGCGTTCCGTGGTGAGCTGTCGCTCGCCGGCGGGCGTGAGCGCGTAGTATCGCGCGCGGCGATTGTTCGCCGTCGTCTGCCATGACGACGAGATCCAGCCGCGGCGCTTCATGCGGACGAGCGCGGGATAGAGCGAGCCTTGGGTGACGAGAAACACCTCTCCCGACATCGCCCCGATCCGATGCGCGATGCCCCAGCCGTGCATTGGCTCGAGGGCAAGCGTCTTGAGGACCAGCATCTCGAGCGTGCCCTGGACGAGCTCTCCGCCGCGATCGTCGTTCACCGGATCTCCTTCAGATGGACTGGAGAACCATACGCGACGTACTTCAGACGGTCAACAGGAGCGGGTCGATACGGCTCGGTCCGGTGGCCGCCGGGCCGGACGGCACCCGCTTTGCCTTGGCAATCCATAGGGAGGAACGCGTGAAGATCGGTTCTGCCGTACTTGCCCTCGTCGTCGCGTGCGCGGCGCGAGACAGCGCGCAATTGTTGCCCGTGGGTCCCGCGCACATCGTCCTGATTCGCCACGCCGAGGAGCCGAGCGATGGGGACGATCCGCATCTGTCCGCGGAAGGTCGCGCGAGGGCCGACCAGTTCGTGGAGTTCATGACCCACGATCCGGCCATGATTCGCCTCGGCACGCCCGCCGCCATCTTCGCGACGGAGACGACCAAGGACGACAACGGCCAGCGGACACAAGAGACCGTCGCGCCGTTGGCGAGCGTGCTCCGCCTTTCGGTGCTTGCGCCGTATCACTCGAAGGACTACGACAAGCTCGCGAGGCGTGTGCTCTCGGATCCGTCGCTCGCCGGCAAGACGGTGGTCATCTGTTGGAATCACGAATGGCTTCCACAGCTCGCCGCCTCATTCGGCGTGAATCCGGAGCCGCCGAAGTGGAAGGGCAAAGTCTACGACCAGGTGTACGTGATCACGTACAAGGACCGCCACGCGGTGTTGACCACTACGCGGTACGGTGGTTCTTAGGGCTTTGCGCGCCCAAGTCCGGCTTCGATTGGCGTTGGAGCAAATTCAACGCAGATGCCGCAGATCGTAACAGCAACGCCGCAGATGAAAACCGTTGGTGTCATCTGCGGGTAATTGTCGTCTTGATCTGCGGCATCTGCGTTGAGTCTTCTCACGTGGCAATCGTAGGACACGTGGGGCGATGAAATGATTGCAGGCCCGCGGGCGGCAGATCCCATCGTCCGCAGGTGGCGAGCAAACGACTTCCCTCCGGGCACGAGCTGACGCACTCGATCATCGGCGGCTTTTACGAGGTCTATAACCACCTTGGCTACGGGCTGCTCGAGTCGGTCTACCTCGCGGCAATCCGTCGAGAGCTCGAATCGCGCGGTCTCTTCGTCGAGCGTGAGGTCTGGATCAACGTGTTCTAGGGAGAAACGATCGCGAAGCAGCGGATGGATGTGATCGTCGACCATAGCGTCGTCGTCGAGATCAAAGCCACAGAAAGGGTTCCACAGTTCGCGCGTCGCCAACTGCTGAACTACTTGCGCGCGACTCGCCTCGAGCTGGGCCTGCTCCTGCATTTTGGTCCCGAGCCCAGAGTCTACCGACTCATCGATACCAAGAAAACTTGAACGCAGATGCCGCAGATTTGAACAGCAATGTCGCAGATCTTTCGCTGTCTATCTGCGGCATCGCATTTCAGATCCGCGGCATCTGTGTTGACATCTCTTGCCGAGCGGAGTGGCCCGAGGTGGACGCCGAAGCCTGATGCGCGCAGCTTCCAGTACCTCACCAGAACTGGGATCATGCGCACGGTCACACGAATCATTTCCATCCTCGCCATCGCCAGCCCGGCCGCCGCCCAGACGAAGGGGGCGGCGCCGAAATCCGCGGCGTCGTTCACCGTCGTCGAAGCCACGATCGCCGACATGCGGACGGCGCTCGAGCAGCATCGCACGACGTCGCACGACATCGTCGTGCAGTATCTCGCGCGCATCGCGACGTACGAGGACAAGCTGCACGCGGTGATCACGGTGAATCCGCGCGCCATCGCGATCGCCGATTCGCTCGACCGCTTGCGGGCACAGGGACGCATTCTCGGGCCGATGCACGGCATCCCCGTCGCGCTCAAGGACAACGTTCACACGACCGACATGCCGACGACCGGCGGCGCCTTGGCATTCGCCGACCTCGTCCCTCCGTATGAGGCGACTCTCACCAAGAACCTCGAAGCCGCCGGCGCGATCATCCTCGCCAAGACGCAGCTCACCGAGCTCGCGAATTGGGTCGCCGCGGCGATGCCGGGCAACTACAACGGGCTCAATGGCCAAGGCATGAACCCGTGGGATCCGCGCCGCGACCCGCGCGATGCGTTCTTCGACGGACGTCCAGTGTTGACGACCGGGGGGTCGAGCAGCGGCGCCGGCACGAACGTGAGCTTCTGGATGGCGAACGTCGGCACGGAGACGTCGGGGTCGATCCTCAGTCCATCCAATCAGAACATGCTCGTCGGCATCAAGCCGACCGTCGGGCGCGTGAGCCGATACGGCGTCATCCCCATCACCGCCGATCAGGACACGCCCGGGCCCATGGCGCGCACCGTCTCGGACGCCGCGATCTTCCTCGGCGCGCTGGAGGGCGCGGCGCCCGACCCCAACGATCCGGCGACGCGCAAGTGTCCGCCGCCGGCGGGACGGGACTATACGAAATTTCTAAATCCAAACGGGCTCAAAGGGGCGCGCATCGGGATCCCGCGCGCGTTCTTCTACGATCGCACGTCCGCCGGCGCCACCGCGCCACGCGGCGGCCTGAGCGACCCACAGCGCAAAGCCATGGACGACGCCATCGCGGCGCTCAAGGCGCAGGGCGCGACAATCGTCGACCCGGCCGACATTCCGAGCATCACCGACACGGTCGCGGCCAACAATTTCACCAACTGGAATCCGTGCAGCGGTGACCAGTCCAAGGGTCGCGATGCCGACTGCTCGATCGCGTTCAAGTACGGCATGAAGCGGGATTTCAACGCCTGGCTTCAATCACTCGGCGCCAAGGCTCCGGTGAAATCGCTCACCGAACTGCGTGAATGGAACATCACGCACCAACGCGCCGGGTCGATCAAGTACGGGCAGGCGCAGCTTGACATCTCCGACGAGATGGACGTCAACGCGGACCGCGCGCGCTACGAAGCCGACCGTCGCAAGGACATTCTTCTCTCGGCGACGAACGGCTTGGACGCGGCGCTCAAGGCGCACCAACTCGATGCGCTGCTCTTCCCCGGCGTGAGCAGCGCGAACATCGGCGCGCGGCCGGGCTACCCGACGGTGACGGTTCCGTTCGCGTTCATCGCCGTGCCGCAGGGTCAGGGCGCGACCGCGTTTCCGCCCGGATTCGAGCCGAAGCCGGCGCCGTTCAACGTGAGCTTCACCGGAACGGCGTGCAGTGAACCAAAGTTGATCGAGATCGCCTACGCGTTCGAGCAGGCGACGAAGAAGCGAATTCCGCCCCCGCTCTTTCCGTAGTGCGGCCGCACGTCGCTAGAACTTTGCGCTGAACGTTCCGCTCTGTACCGACAAGGTGTTCGATCCGTCGCCCGGGGAGGTCAGAACCATCACGAAGTTGAACGTTCCTGAGACGCCGTCGGCGCTGTAGTTCGTAATCGTGACCGATCCGCTGACTCCGTTGTCCAGACAGTCGGCCCCCCAGGCATTGGGCACCCTCACCACGGACCCGTGGACCGGCGTGGGACAGGTGAAAGACAAGGTGAACGTGCCGGTCGACGTCGCGTTGACCATGAATCCGACGTTGTACGTCGAGTTGTCCGTTCCCGAAATGCCGAAACTCTTGCCATCCTGGCTCCGCACCAGGCTGACCACGGTCGCGTGCCACGACGATCCGGCGATCGTCGCCGCCATCGCCGCCGCCCCGGTCACGCTCGCATCTACGCCGGGAGCCGTGCTGCCGCCGCACGCCGACCCGAGCCAGATGCACAGACTCGCGGCCGCGACGCCCCTCGTGATGCGCTCGATCACCATGTGATGCCTCCACCTGTCCATGGTTAGAAGAGAATCCCAAAGCTCACCGGGATCGCCGTGATGGTCTTTCGATCGATCACGCCCTGATCCGTGTAGATGTTCTGGACGCGCCCCTCGGCGAACGCCTCGAGGCGTCCGAACTTGATGCGCACGCCGGCGCCGCCATCGATGCCGAACTTGAACGGCGGCGTCGACGGCGCCGGGGTCGACCCGCTCGCCGAGCCGGTAGTCGACCCGGTGGTCGCCGCGTTCTGGAGATCGTCGGACACGTGGAACGCGCCCACGCCGGCGGTCACGTACGGACGGATCGGTCCGAATGGAATCACGGTGATCGAAAGCCCGCCGCCCCCGCTCAGGATGCTCGTTTGACCGGCAGGCTGGCCGCCGAGCAGTTGCTTGTAGTCGAACCGTTGATATCCCAGGTTGAGTCGGATCGGAGGGAGGAGGCCAAGATCGATGAGCACGTAGCCTTCGCCATTCACGCCGTTCTTGAGGGCGTCCGCGGCATGGTTGGTCGGCACACTCATTCCGCCGCCGAAGCCGATCCGGAGGAAATGGTGGTCCGACCCGCCGCCGCCCTGGCCACTGGGCATCTGGCTTGGCAGCTGGGCGCCGGACGACGCGACCATCGAGCCGACAAGCGCGAGCGCCATTGCGGCGATCGTTCGAGTGCGATTGCTCTTCATTGATTCCTCCCTCCCCCGTTGACGCAGTTGTGACCACGCAAGCGTCGCCTGAACGCTTGCTGGCACTCTGATCGACCACTAGAATCGGCGGACAAGGTCGACGCGGACCATCATCCGGTCATCACGCGCCACTCATTCGGGCGTCATCGAGGTCCAAGTTGCTGCGGCTGAGGACGTTCGGCGGCCTGTGGATCGAGAATTCGGAGGCACCCCTCGAACCGGGGAGCGGGCCGCGCCCGCGATCGCTCGCGCTGCTGGCCATCTGCGCGGCGGCGGGCGCCAAGGGAGTGAGCCGCGAGCGCGTGCTCGGCATTCTCTGGCCCGATTCGCACCCCGAGCGCGCGCGGCACGCACTCTCGCAGACGCTCTACAATCTTCGGAAGGAAATCGGAAGCGACGTCGTCGTCTCGTCATCCGACCTCCGGCTGGACCCGCAACGGATATCGAGCGACGTCGACGAGTTTCGCGCGGCGATCGCGGCGAAGAGCTGGGCGGACGCGGCGGCTCTCTACACCGGTCCGTTTCTCGACGCTTTCTACATTGGCGATGCCGCCGAGTTCGAGCGCTGGGTCGATTCAGAACGAGAGTCGCTTGCCGCCGATGCCGGCCGCGCGATCGAGACTGCCGCGAAGGCGTTCACCGAGTCCGGCAAGCACGACGAAGCGGCCGACGCGCTGCGCCGACTCACCCGACTCGATCCGACGAACTCGCGGTTTGCCGCCAAGTATATGGAAGCGCTGGCTCGGCGCGGTGATCGAGCGGCCGCGATCGCGCACGGACGCGCGCACGCGGAGCTGTTGCAACGAGAGTTCGAGGTCGACCCGGATGCCGAGCTCGAACAACTCATCGGGCGGCTTCGCGAAGCTGCTCCACCGGCGATCACGCCGGCGCCGGCTCGCGTCAAGACGCGGACGTCGGGATCGATACCAATCGCGTCGCCGGAGCGCGTCGACGTTCGAGCCTCCGGCGCCGTTCCCCTCGCCGCATCGCGCCGGCGCGGCGCTCGACCCGGCGCGCTCGCCGCCGCGGCGCTGGTCGTCGCCGTCATCGCGGCGGCCGCGATCGTTCGGCATCCTACGGCCGCGGACGACACGCGTCGGCCCATCCTGGCCGTCGGGCACATTCGAGATCTCGATGTGTCCGACTCGGCCGCGCGGAACGGCGTGTCGAGCGAAATGCTCGCGACGAGCCTCGCTCGCTTGAGCCAGGTGCAGGTCGTTGCGAGCTCGCGAATGCTCGAGCTCACGCCGCGCAACGCTGACACGTCGCGGGCGACGTGGACCGGCGCGGCCCGACGCGCTGGAGCGACCGAGGTGCTCGAAGGCGAGTTCGTTCCCCTTCCCAACCAGACTTTGCAGCTCGACGTGCGGCGCGTCGACGTCGCGAACGGATTGGTGCGCGCCGCGTATCGAGCGTCGGGTCGCGACCGCGTCGCGTTGCTCGACAGCGTGACGTCGCTCATCGCGGCGGACCTTGGCGTCCGGGCGCCGGTCGGTTCGTTCACCCAGGTGTCCACGCGCTCGGCGGTCGCGTTTCGTCTCTACGAAGAAGGGCTGCGGTCCTTCTATCAATTCGACCCGCTCGCCGCGGGAAGACTCTTTCGCGCGTCGCTCCGTGAGGATTCGACGTTCGCGTTGGCGGCCTATTACGCGTGGCGATCCGCGGCCGCCGTCGGCGATTCTGAGCAGAGCTCGTTCGCCGACCGCGCGATGAAGCTCGCGCCGGCTGCGTCGGCGAGAGATCGATTGCTGATCGTCACCCACGTTGGGTTGGACCGCGACGATCCGCGGGCGTTGGCGTCGGCCGAGACGTTGGCGGTGATGTATCCGCGCGATCCGGAGGCGCTCATTCGCGCCGGCGAGGTCGTGCCAGACTTGTCGCAGTCGGTACAGCTGCTCAACCGATCCATCGCACTCGACTCGGCGGCCGGCGTCGGCGAAACTGCGATCTGCCGGCTCTGCGACGCGTTAAGCCTTCTCACCAAGCGCTACGAGTGGGCGGACTCCGACGCCGCCGTGCAGCGCACGCTCGCGCGGTGGCATTCGCTGCGGCCAAGCGATGCCGCACCATGGGGATTTCAGGCGGACTGGGAGACGGGGTTTGGTCGTCGCTCCGAAGCTGATTCGGCGATGCGTCGCTTCGTCGCGCTCGGCGGCGCGCACGGCGATGCCGGGCTCGATGGACTCATCCGCGGCCTTCGGCTCGACGACTTCAAGGCGGTTGACGCCGCGTGCGACGAGGGACTCGCGACGGAGGATTCGGCGCAGTTCGCCCAGTACCGTTGGTACTGCACGATCGGTCTTCGCATGGAAGGACGCTATCGGGATGCACTCTCGCTGGTTCACGACGGCCGCCTGCCCGCGGGACTGGCGCGGCGACGCGTCGGCCCCGAGCCGTATCTCGGCGCGATCGTCGACTTCGAGATGGGCCGGCCCCGAACTGCGGCGGACCAGTTCCTCGCGCTGAGCGGGCGGGCGAGCGACACGACTGGAATCAGCGCACGGCAGAAGTATTCACGCACCGAGGCGTGGTTCCTCACGCTCGCGGCGACGGCGTGGGTCGCCGGCAACGACACGTTGTCGGCGCGGCGCATGGTGGACACCATCGAGATGGTGGGAAGCCGAAGTCTCTTCGCGCGAAATCCGCTGCTGCATCACTTCGTGCGCGGTCTGCTGTACTCGTCGGCGCGTCAGGACGACGCCGCCGTTCGCGAATTTCGAGCGGCGATGAATTCGCCGACGTTCGGATACACGCGCATCAACTACGAGCTGGGAAAAACGCTGCTGGCCGAACACAGACCGCGCGACGGCATTCCCGTCGTGCAGGCCGCGCTGCACGGTGGCATCGAAGGGTCGGGGCTTTATCTCACACGGACCGAGCTGCACGAGCTGCTCGCTCGGTTGTTCGACGCCGCCGGGCAACGCGACAGCGCGAGAGCGCACTATCGTATCGTCGCCAGGGCGTGGGGATCCGCCGATTCGTTTCTCTGGGCGAGACGCGACAGCGCGCAGGCGATGGTGACGCGGTGATTCGTCGAGCGAGCGTCATCGTCATCGCTGCCGCGTTGGCGTGCAACCGCGGTGGGACGCCGCGCAATGACGGCATCGAGCTGATTCTGTCCGACGTCGTCAACGCGACGGGCGACACGGTCTTCGATCGGTCGGTTCAGACGGCGGCGTTGATTGCGCTGCGGCAATCGACATACGTGCACATCTATCCCCAATCGCGACTGCTCGCGATGTACGCGCTGATGCGCATCGGCAGACCCGATACGGCGCTGACGTTCGATCTGGCGCAGGAAGTGGCCGAGCGCGCCGGCGTGCGCTGGGTTCTCGGGTTGAATCTCTCGCGGCGCGACGATCTGTACGTCGTGGAAGCCCGCTTGACCGACGTCGGCACCAAGGGACGCGCGGTCGTGCGGATCGCCAACACGCCGGTCCCGCGCACGGCTGTCCTCGCGGTCGTAGATGAAACGTTGCGTGAGGTCCGACGCACGATCGGCGAATCTCGGCGCGAGCTCTCGGCGCGAAGCGGGCGGCTCCCGTTCGTCACGACGGAGTCGCTCGAGGCCCTGCATTCGTACGCAGACGGCTCCGCTGCGTGGGCGCAAGGCGACTATGAGCGCGCGCGCGAGCTCTGGGAGCGCGCCGTCGATCTCGACACGGGCTTCGCGATGGCCCTCGGCGCGCTCGGTTCCTGGCACTACTACACGCACAACCGCGATCTCGGCGAGCATTACTTTCAGGCTGCATTCGCGCACGAGAATCGGCTGACCGAGCGCGAGCTGCTCGATCTCCGAATCCGGAGAGCGGGACATCGCGGAAACCTCGATTCGGCGATCGCGCTCCAGCGGCGGATGGCGGATGAGTTTCCCGCCACCGACAGCTGGTACGACCTCGGCACGGATCTCATGCGCGCCGGACGCGAGAACGAAGCCATCGCGGCGTTCGAGCGAACGCTGGCCATCGACTCACTCTACACGCGCGCGTGGATCAACCTGGCCACCGCCAACAACATCGTTGGACGCCAGAACCAAGCGATCGAGAGTTATCGCCGAGCCGAGCGCGTCGACGCGACGGCCCTGTACCACGGAAACATCAACCACGAGTTTGGCATCGCGCTGGTTTTGGCCGGGCGACTCGCCGACGCGGACTCGGCGTACCGGCGTATGGCGGCCGCGCCGACGATCGAAGATCGAGCGTTGGGATTCCGATCGTTGGGTTATCTCGCGCTGTGGCGCGGCAACCTCGTGGCGGCAGCGGACTACTTTCGGCTGGCAGGCGACGCGACGGTGCAAATGCATTCGGCGTTGAGCGAGGCGCGCAATCGTCTGCTGCTGGCCAATGTGTATCGCGCGGAAAACCGGACCGCCGAGGCGAACCACGAAGTCGATCGCGTGTTGGCGCTGGCCACTGCGCCCACGATCGAGCCGGCGTTTCTCGGTGTCCTCGCCTATCAGTGCGCGCAGCTCGATCGGCGCCGCGACGCGGATTCGGCGGCACATCTCGCCCGGCGAAAGGCGCGGGCCGACAATCCCGTCGACCAAGCGTCGGTCGCGTTCGCGGACGCGGCCACGTTCCTCGCGCGTCACCGTCCCGACAGCGCATTGGATGCGGCGCGCCGCTCGGCGAGGCTCCCGTGGCCGATTCTTCGTTCGATGGTGACGGCCGAGGCGTTCCGCGGAACGAATCAGCTCGATTCAGCTCGCGCCGCGTTGCGAGAGATGCTTTCGACGAGCGGATTTGGCAGCGAGGGCGAGACGGATTGGCTCCATGCCCCACTCGTCCTCGGCGACCTGCTCGTCGCCGCCGGCGACACGGCCGGCGCGATTCAGCGGTACCGTGGGCTGATCGACCAGTGGCGTGACGCGCCCGCCGAATCGCCGGATCTGGTGGCGGCGCGGGCGCGGCTCAAAGCGTTGGCGGCGGCCGGGCGCTAGTCCGCCGCTTTGAGGTCAGGGCTTCACTTTGAGCTCGGACTTGTGAGCGGCGATGAATTCGCGAAGCTCGTCCGACATGTCGAGCAGCTTGAGCCACTGCTCCTGGTAGAGCGTGATGGGAAATCGCCCGAGGCCGTAGACGGACACGCCGCCCTTCTCACTCACTTTGAGGGAGACACCTTTGGCGGCCCCCTTCTTGAGCGACTCGTTTTCCCGACGCAGCCGCTCGAGTTCCGCCTTGAGATCTTCGTCCGCCATATCGACCCGGATTGGGAATCGGGGAACGGAGACGTCACCGATTCGGTAGACCAGAAGTATATCATGGGCCGATGTCCCGACGACCTACTCGACCCGAACCGGCCTCGAGCCCGGAGAGTCCAAAGCGGAGAGGGCGCGGCTGACGGCGGCGGCGACGACGAGGAGTTGTTCGGTTCTGTCGCGACGTCCCACGAGTTGCAGGCCAACGGGAAGGCCTGGCGTCGGAATCGGCAGCGAGATCGCCGGGTGCCCGGTGACGTTGAACAGTTGTGTGAGCCGCAACATCGCTGCACGCACCGGCAGTGTCTGACCATTGTCCATCGTCGCGTCGGTCGCGCCAAGCTTCGGGGCGACGATCGGGAGCGTGGGGAGCACGAGCACATCGCACCGATCGAGCGCCGCGTCGACGGCGCGATGCAGCGTGTCACGCGTGTCGCGCGCGGCGAGGTAGTCGACAGCCGAGATCGTGCGGCCCTTTAGAAGACGCTCACGCACTGCCGGTTGATAGTCGTCGGCGCGCGAATCGAGCGTCGGCGCGTGCCAGTGTGCAGCTTCGGGCAACGAGATGTTGATGTACGTGTCGGTGATACGATCGGTCCCCTGCACCGTCCGCGATTCGGTCGCGATACCTGACGCCCGAAGTCGGTCGAGCGCCGATTCGAACGCGGCGCGCACGTCGTGATCGAGCAGCGCCGTGAAATAGCCGCCGAGCACACCGAGCGTGATCTTGGGCGGCGCCGGTGCGTCGAGCCGCGGGAACGGGCGCGACGCGAGCACGGACCAGATGGCGGCCGCGTCTTCGACCGAGCGCGTGATCGGCCCGACGTGGTCGAACGTCGGGCACAACGGCACGACGCCGTCCGTCGGCACCTCGCCGAGCGACGGCTTGAGGCCGACGACACCGCACGCCGCCGCCGGAATCCGAATCGAGCCGCCGGTGTCGGTGCCGATCGACGCCTGCCCCATGCCGCTCGCGACAGCCGCCGCCGAGCCGCCGCTCGATCCGCCCGCCGATCGTGTCGGGTCGTGCGGGTTTCGTACGGGACCGAAGGCCGACTCTTCGCTGGTCGTCCCCAGCGCGAACTCGTGGAGGTTGGTCTTGCCGATGATGACGGCGCCGGCTTCGCGCAGGCGCTGCACGACGGTCGCGTCGCGCGCGGCCAGATGTGTTTTGCGAACGTTCGACGCGGCGGTGGTCAATTGGCCGGCAATGTCGATCAGGTCTTTGACCGAGATCGGCATCCCGTGCAACGGTCCGCGACTGACGCCGTGACTACTCTCCGCGTCGGCGGCTCGCGCCGCCGCCCGCGCCGCTTGTGCGTCGGCGTAGATGAAGGCGTTGGTGAGGGACCGGTGCTCAGCGAGGGCGGCGAGGCTCGCCTCCAGACGTTCGGCAGCGGACGTCATCGGATGGCCTTGGGCATGTCGGGAAGATCAGGAGCGTGTCAAGCGCGGACCGCGACCGCCAGGGAAGCCGCGCCTCCGCCCCGTCAGCCGGGCGCGGTCTCAGAGATCCCGGCGTCGATATGCCAGAAACGCGGCCAGCAGAAAGGCCACGACGTACGCCGACCCGGCAAACGTCAGGGTCGCCACGTCGATCGGCGCCCCGCCGGGGAATACGCGAGCGGCAGAGTAACTCTGCGGCTGCCATAGCGCCTTGAACACCGCCACCGGCAAGTAGCGCGACACCATCGCCGCAGTCGGGCCGATATGTGCAATGAGCTGCCCGACAATCTGCTCCACCAGGAAGTACAGAAAGAAGACGCCGATCGCGGGGCCCGAGCTCCGCATGGTGATGGCGAGGAAAAAGGCGAACGCGCCCCATCCGAAAAGTCCAATCAGCGCGCCGCCCATGTATTTCAGGTCCGCGCCTCGCACGAGCGCTTCGGCCGCGTCGTGGGTACCGCTCAGCGCGATTCCGCCGCCGATGAGCAGTAGTGCGGCGAAGAACGCGATGCCGATGACCGGAAGGAGGAGAAGTTTGGCGGCGAAGAACTCTTCCTTCGACAATCCGTCGATCACATTCTGGCGAGCCGTTCGCCAGGTGAACTCACTGGCGACGAGAAGCACGACGGCCATCGACGCGAAGAACGCCGACATCGTGCCCGGTCCGCCGAGGATCTCGCTCCACGCGCCCGGCAGCGCGAAAGGACGGGGGTGGTCGGGCCGCAGGAGGCCTTGGTAGTGCAGCGTACCAAAGCCGATCACCATGAGCGCCGAGAAGCTGCCGAACGCGACCCAAAACGCCACTCGGCGACGCGCCTTGATGAATTCGTTGCGCGCGAGGACGAGAGTTCTCATGCGACACCGGTCCGTTGGTTCGCCGGCGCGTCGCTGGTCAATCCGATGAATGCCTCTTCGAGCGAGAGTCCGCGCCGCGCAAGGTGGCTCACGTAGATCTGGTGGTCGGACAGATAGCGGTTGAACGCCGCGGCATCGTCGTCCGCCAGATGCACGACCAGCGCGTCGTCCGCCACCTCGGCGCTCGTCGTCTTTGGATAGGCGAGTGCGGCGACGCGAAGTCGTTCTCGATCGTCGGCGCGAACCTCCAGCGACGTCGCTCCGGCGAGCAAGTCGTGGACGCTCGATTGCCGAACGAGGCGGCCTTTGCTCAGGATCGCGACGTGCGTGCAACAGCGCTCGACCTCGTGCAGCAGATGGCTCGACACGAAGACCGTCTTGCCGCTCGCCCCGAGCTCGACGATCAGGTCGCGAATCTCGCGGATGCCCTCGGGATCGAGACCGTTGGCCGGTTCGTCGAGGATCACGAGCTCGGGATCGCCGAGCAGCGTGGCGGCAATCGCGAGGCGCTGTTTCATGCCCAGCGAGTAGCCCTGGAACTTGTGCTTGCCGCGCGGGAGAAGGCCGACGAGATCGAGCGTGCTGTCGATGCGAATACGATCGACGCCCTTCAGGTTCGCGACGATGCGGAGGTTGTCACGCCCACTCAAATGCGGATAGAAGTTCGGCGTCTCGAGCGTGGCGCCGATGCGCTGGCGGGCCTGATGAAGACCGATTCGACCGCTGAGTCCGAGGAGCCGCACGTCTCCCGCGGTCGGCGTGATGATGCCGAGCAGCATGCCGATGGTCGTCGTCTTGCCGCTGCCGTTGGGGCCAAGGAAGCCGAAGACTTGGCCTCGCTCGACGGAGAACGACATGGCGTCTACGGCGAGCACGTCGCGATAGCGCTTGGTGAGGGCGGACGTCTCGATGACGGGCATGTCAGGATGAACGGTGGAGCGGACGCGGGAGTTTCACGTCGGCGACACCGAGCGCAACGGAGGGTGAAAGGATATCGCGCACCACCCGGCGGCGATTGGTCGAAAGGGCAACGGCGTGTGTAGTCCTTGGACTCTACGATTGCTTGGGCCAACGCGGACCAAGATCCCATCGTCCAGGACAAGGAGTACACAGATGGCAGCGAAGCAGCCGAATATACTGATTCTCTGGGGTGACGACATCGGCATCTGGAACATCAGCCACTTCAGCCGTGGCATGATGGGCTATCGCACGCCGAACATCGATCGCATTGCCGAAGAAGGCGTGACTTTCACCGACTACTACGGGCAGCAGAGCTGTACGGCCGGCCGCGCCTGTTTCATCACCGGACAGAACCCGATTCGTACCGGCCTCACCAAGGTCGGAATGCCCGGCGCGACGGTCGGTCTCCAAGCCGAAGACGCGACGATCGCCGAGATGCTCAAGCCGCTCGGCTACGCCGCCGGCCAGTTCGGCAAGAACCATCTCGGCGATCGCGACGAATTCCTGCCGACGGTGCACGGGTTCGACGAGTTCTTCGGCAATCTGTATCACTTGAATGCTGAGGAAGAGCCGGAGCTGCCCGACTATCCGAAGGATCCTGCGTTCAAGAAGGAGTTCGGCCCTCGCGGCGTTCTCCACTGCTGGGCTGACGGTAAGGGCGGACAGAAGATCGAGGATACGGGTCCGCTGACCAAGAAGCGCATGGAAACGATCGACGAGGAGATCACGGCGGGCGCCATCGGCTGGATGGAGAAACAGGTCGCGGCCGACAAGCCGTTCTTCCTCTGGTACAACTCGACGGCCATGCACTTCCGCACGCACCTCGCCGAGAAAAACCTCGGCAAGAGCGGACAGGATCCATACAGCGACCGCATGGTCGTCCACGATGAGCAGATCGGGGAGATCCTGGCCAAGCTCGACGAGCTGGGCATTGCCGACAACACCGTCGTCATGTACTCCACCGACAACGGTCCCGAGAACGACACGTGGCCGGATGGAGCCAACACGCCGTTCCGCGGTCAGAAGGACAGCAACTGGGAAGGCGCGTGGCGTGTGCCCTGCTTCATTCGCTGGCCGAGCAAGATCAAGGCGGGGTCGGTGCTGAACGGCATCGTCTCTCACATCGACATGTTCCCGACGCTCTTGGCCATCGCCGGCGATGCGGACGTCACCACGAAGCTCCTCAACGGCACCACCGTCGGTGAGAAGACGTTCAAGGTGCATCTCGACGGCTACAACATGGTGCCGTACCTCACCGGCGAGGTGAAGGAGAGCCCGCGGCAGGCGATCTTCTATTTCAGCGACGATGGCGACGTCATGGCGCTGCGCGTGGGGGACTACAAGTTCCACCTCGCCGAGCAGCGCGCGAACACGATGCGGCAATGGCAGGAGCCGTTCGTGAAGCTGCGCTTGCCGACCATCATGAATCTGCGGCGCGATCCGTTCGAGCGAGCCGACTTCAACTCGAACACGTACTACGACTGGATGGTCGATCACGTGCCGCAGATGTATCTCATGCAGAAGGTCGTGGCGGATCAGCTCAAGGAGTTCGAGGAGTTCCCGCCGCGACAGAAGCCCGCGTCGTTCAACCTCGACGCGGTGTTGGCCCAGGTCAGCGCGGTGCCGCGTCCGTCCCAGCCCGACGCACACGGCGCCGGGGACGGTGGTAGCCCGAAGCTCCCACCATCGACCAATCGCCCGGCGAGAGATCGCACGCGGAACAAGACGGGCCAGCCGTGACAACGTAGTCGAGCGCGAATCATCACGATGCTCGCCGACGCGGCGGCGAACGTTCAGGACTTCTACGAGCGGTATCCGTATCCGCCGCCAGTGGAGAGCCTCGACCGATACCGATCGCTCTGGGAGGATGGGCGGCTGCGGCGCCAGGACCACCATCTGTTCTGGCCCGCACGCCCATACCGGGACGACCACTCCATTCTCGTCGCCGGTTGCGGGACGTCGCAAGCCGCGAAGTACGCGATGCGCTGGCCCGCCGCGCGCGTCACCGGCATCGACTTCAGCGCGACGAGCGTCCGCTGCACGGAAGAGCTCAAGCGGAGGTACAACCTCGAGAATCTCCAGGTCCGCGTGCTGCCGATCGAGCGCACGGCCGAGTTGGCGACGCGCTTCGACCAGATCGTCTGCACCGGGGTGCTGCACCATCTCGCGGACCCTGCGGCGGGACTCCGTGCGCTCCGCGACGCTCTCGAGCCGGACGGCGCCCTGCTTCTCATGGTGTACGCGCCGTACGGACGTGCCGGCGTGTACATGCTGCAGGAATTCTGTCGGCGAGTCGGCATCCGTGCCGACGAAGACGGCATTCGAGACCTGGTCGCCACACTCGGCGCGCTGCCGCCGGAACACCCGCTCCGGCGTCTGCGAGAGGCGCCGGACTTCCACCACGCCGCGGGGATCGCCGATGCATTGCTGCACCCGCACGACCACGCCTACTCGGTCCCGCAATTGTTCGAGTTCCTTGAATCGGGCGGATTGGCATTTGACCGGTGGGTACGCCAGGCGCCGTACTCACCGCGCTGTGGTCTCATGGCTCGCGTCGCCGCGAGCGGTCGGCTCCCGCAACTTGCCCCGGCGGAGCAATACGCGGCTGTCGAGCTGCTGCGGGGAACGATGGTCCGCCACAGCCTGATCGCTTGCCGAGACGACAGCCCGGATCGCGAAGCATCGCTCACCTTCGACGGTGACGCGTACCTGGACTACGTGCCCATCCGCGCGTCGGACACCATCAGCGTGCAGGAGCGGCTGCCGGCCGGCACGGCGGCCGTGCTGATCAACCGCAAGCACGCCTGCACCGACATCAGTTTGGCGCTCGACGAGCAGGAGAAGCGATGGTTCGACGCCATCGACGCGCGGCGCACCATCGGTGAGATCGCGCCCGTCGACGGGCATCACACGACGAGGCGCGCGTTCGTCGAGCGGCTTTGGTGGTACGATCAGGTCGTGTTCGACGCGTCCCGCAACGCGTCCCTCACCGACTCGCCGGCGTAACGATTCCGTTCGCCCTGAGATACTCTACCATCTGTCCGTAGTGGTCTGACGAGTGCGCGAACGAATCGACGATCATGCCGAGCCGCGTGCGTTCCCACGTCCCCGTGAGCCCCGAGAACGGCGCCATCAGGTTCCCATCGTCGACGGTCGCGATGGGATAGCCTCGCGGAGATCACGGCGTTCCGCGGACGAGGCTCCCGTTCCGCATCACCGCCTCGATCCGTCGCGTGTTCCGAATGTCGGCGACCGGGTCCGCCGACAGCAGCACGAGATCGGAGCGTTGCTGGGAGCGATCGTGCCGAGCGAGTCGAGCAGCCCGAGCGCCTCGGCGCCGGTGTGCGTCGCCAGCTTGAGAACTTGGAGAGGCGGAATTCCCGCGGTCACGAGCAGCGAACCTCGGGTGGTGGTACCAGAGGCTGTCGCGGCATGCGGGCGAATCTTACGCCGAAGCGTCGTCCAGCTCGAAGCGATCCAGCCGGCGCAGCTCGCGTCGTGCGGTGCGCCATGTGTACGCAGCCCAAACACTCCACAGTACGGAACAGACTACGGCGAGCGGCGCGAGTCCGCCGTTCAGCGCGAACGCCACGAACCATTGCGCCACGAGCAGGCCCAACGCGAGCCAAACCGTCGCAATGCGTTGACGCGCGCGGAGCCGCGCCACGGCGATGTAGTCCGTTGTGGTAGCGCTCGCCGGACGTTCGCGGGCACGACGACCGAGCCAGACAAACGCCCAGGTGATGGCGAGAATGACGACGATGTCGCCGGAAATCACACGGTCCGGCCAGTCCGGCCTTAGCTCGACGGCAAACCATGCTACGTAGATCGCGGTGACGGCCAGCTCCAGCAGTCGCCACGTGCGAGCGCGTTTCGTCTGCGCATCGACGCGAGCGCGAAGGGCTGCCGCGTCGAGCGGGGCGGACGGTGCGATGCCGCGCCACGCCATCGCCAATGCGTCCCAGTCGAACCCGCTGTCGCCGTGAGAAAGTCGAGTCATAAATAGATGCGTAAGTGAACGGCCAGTGCCTCACGCGCGCGATTCAGTCGCACGGCTACCGTGCCGGCCGTGGTTCCCAGGACGTCGGCGATTTCCCCGTGCGACAGCCCTTCCAGACTCAACATCATCGTCTGGCGCAGAGCCGGCGAGAGCTGCTGCAACGCGGTAAGTACTTGCGCCTGCAGCGCAGCGACGGCCGACTGCTGATCCGGATCGGGTCGAGGATCGGTGCTGTCCGCCTCCAGGTCGATCGTGACAGCCCTCCGCCGTGTCGCGGCCCGCCGCCCGTGGGTGATAGCGGTGTTGTGCGCGATGCGGAACACGAACGTGCGTTCGCTGCAGGCCTCGCGAAAGGACGGCAGCGCGCGCCAGATCCCGAAGGCGATCTCCTGCAACAGGTCGTCGCGTTCGTCGGGATCGAGCTCATATGCCGCCACGAGCCGCCGCACGGCGCGGCCGTGCTCCGTGATCAGCCGCCCGAATCGCGCCTCGGTTGATTCTGGCATTCATTCCGGTTGGAGTGCGACGGAGGCTCGGCGAAGGCCACTTCCGAGGTAGTCGCGTCACCACGCCGGATCTTACGGGGCGGGTGAAGACACCGCCCGTCGTTCCACCATCGCCGCTCCGGGGCTAGAATCTCCGGATGCCGCGGGCCCCGGTCCAGGAGCTGTTCAGCAAGGCGCTCGACAAGCTGGTCGCACAGATCCAACAGGACCGCACCGTTCTCGCCGCGATCCTGTGCGGCAGCCTGTCGCACGACACCGTGTGGGACAAATCCGACATCGACCTCGCGCTCGTCACCGTCGACGACCGCAAGACCGATGGGCGCGGCATCAGTCTGTACGCCGACGGGCTCAATACGCACGCGTTCGTCATGTCGCGGACCGAGTTTCGAAAGACCGTCGAGGGCTCGGTCGCCAATTCGTTCATGCACTCACTGCTGGCCAAGGGGCGCCTGCTCTACACGCACGACGAGAGCATTTCGCCGTTGTGGGAGCGGCTGCAGCTGATGGGCAAAAGGGATCGGCAGATCCAACTGCTACGAGCTGGCGCCGGGGTGCTGCCGCTCTTGTACAAAGCACGCAAGTGGTTCGTCACCCGACAGGATCTCGACTACTCCGCTCTCTGGATCCTCCATTCGGCCACCGCGCTGGCGAGGGTCGAGGTGATCGGAGCCGGCCTGCTCGCCGACCGCGAGGTGCTTCCACAAGCGATGAAGCTCAATCCGTCGTTCTTCACGACGGTCTATCACGACCTCCTCAATCAGCGAAAGACCCCGCAGTCCGTCTCGGCGGCGCTCGACGCGATTGATGGATATCTCGCGGAGCGCACGGAAGCTCTCTTTGGGCTCGTCCTCGAACACCTGCGCCAGGTCGGCGAAGCACGGTCGGCGACGGAGATCGACGATCACTTCGCGCGCAACTTCGGCCTGGGCGACGTGACCGGCGTCTGTGAGTACCTGGCGGATCGCGGGCTGCTCACGAAGGCGTCGGTGCCCGTCAAGCTCACGCAGCGCAGCAACGTCGAGGTGCAGGAGATGGCGTTTTTTCACGCGGTGAACGGCTAGTGCCGCGAAAGACGGCGAAACGCCTGGCCGAGCCCAAGCCTGCCGCGCGGACGACGATCGCCGTGCAGGGCGCGCGCGTCCACAACCTCAAGGACATCTCGCTCGAGATTCCGCGCGACAAGCTCGTCGTCGTCACCGGACTCTCGGGATCCGGAAAGTCGAGCCTCGCCTTCGACACGATCTACGGCGAAGGGCAGCGCCGCTACATGGAGTCGCTGTCGAGCTACGCCAAGCGGTTCGTGGCACAGGTGCCGAAGCCGGACGTCGATTTCGTCTTCGGGCTGTCGCCGGTGATCTCGATCGAGCAGAAGACGATCGCGAGCAACCCGCGCAGCACCGTCGGTACGATGACGGACATCGCGAGCTATTTGAATTTGCTCTACGCGACGATCGCGGAAGCGCACTGCCCGCGCTGCGGCGAAGTCGCGCCGACCAAGACCTCGACGCAGATCGTCGAGGCGATTCTCGGCCTGCCCGACGGCGCCGAGGTCGAGCTCCGCGCGCCCGTGTTCAAGGTCTACGGCGAGGAGCTCGACTTCGTGTTCACCGAGCTGCGCAAACAGGGCGTGCGCCGCCTCGTCGTCGACGGCAGACACGTGGACCTGTCGGAGAACCTCGAGCTGGACAGTTCGAAAGTGAAGGAGCTGGACGCGATCGTCGACCGATTCGTCGTGCGACGGCGCAACGAGAAGGTGATCAAAGCCGGCGTGCTCTCCACGCTCATCGTCGGCGACGGGTTGATGCGCATCGAGATCGTGAAGGGCGCGTCGAAAGCGGAGGCGGAGCGATTTCACAAGGCGACGACGAGCGCGAAGCATCACGTGCTGTTCGGCGACGTCGGTCCGGCGTACTTCGTCTTCAACCTTCCCGAGAGCGCGTGCCGCACGTGCGGCGGACTCGGCGTGCACAAGCTCACGCATCCCGAGCTGCTCATCCCCGATCCGACGCGGAGCATCGTCGGCGGCTGTTTCGTGCGCGACGCGTTCCGCTACAACGCGGACAATTGGGACGGTCGGCTCATCTACAGTTTGTCGCGCGCGATGGGCTTCTCGATCGAGACGCCGTGGGAGGAGCTGCCCGAAGCGGCGCGCGACGCGATGCTCAATGGTCGGGAGGAGAAGTTCCCTCTCCTGTTCCCTCCCGGTGCGAAGGACAAGCGTCCCGAGTGGGTGGGCAAGGACGTCGGCTTCCAGGGCATCGCCCGACGCATCGAGCGGCACTATCGCCGGTATCGCCAGCGCGGCGAGGCCAGCTCCGGAATGGAAGCGTGGCTCGACCGCGTGATGGTAGAGCACGTGTGCCCGGACTGTCACGGTTCTCGGCTCCGCACGTCGCGGATGTCGTTCACCGTCGGCGGCAAGACGTTGTTCGAGGTGGGCCAGCTTCACTTTGATGAGTTGCGAGATTTCCTGCGATCTCTGAAGCCCACCGGCCGCGGCGCCGACGCCGGGCGCCAGGTGATCCGCGAGATCGTCAACCGGCTCGAGCTGTTGCTCGGCATCGGCCTCGACTATCTCAACTTCAATCGACGGTCGTCGACGCTCTCCGGCGGGGAATCGCAACGCATCCGACTTTCCACCCAGATCGGCTCCGGCCTGATGGGCATGCTCTACGTGCTCGACGAGCCGAGCATCGGACTGCACCCCAAGGACAACGTGAAGATGATCGCGACGCTCGAGCGGCTGCGCGACATCGGCAACACGGTGATCGTCGTCGAGCACGACGAGGACACGATTCGCGCGGCGGATCATCTCGTCGAGATGGGTCCTGGACCCGGCGTGCACGGCGGCGAAGTCGTCGTGCAAGGCTCGCTCGACGACCTCTTGAAATGCAAGGCGTCGCCGACGGGCCAGTTTCTCTCCGGCAAACGCGCGATCGCCACTCCGGAGAAGCGACGCCGCGGAAATGGCATACAACTGGTCGTCCGCGGCGCGAGAGAGAACAACCTCAAGTCGATCGACGTCGAGATTCCGCTCGGCGTGCTCGTCGCGATCACCGGCGCCTCGGGGTCGGGCAAGAGCACGCTGATCAATGAAGTACTGTACAAGGCGCTCTGGAAAAAACTCGTCGACTCGCGCACGCTCCCCGGCGCGCACGACGCGATCGAGGGAACGGAGCGCGTTCACAAGGTCGTGAACATCGACCAGACACCCATCGGACGAAACAGCCGCTCGAACCCGGCGACGTACGTCGGCTTCTACGACGCGATCCGCGACCTCTTCACGCGCGCGCCGCTGTCGGTCGAGCGCGGGTACAAGGCCGGGCGATTCAGCTTCAACGTCAAGGGCGGACGGTGCGAAGAGTGCCAGGGCGAAGGCACGATCACGACGCAGATGTATTTCATGCCCGACGTCGAGGTGACGTGCGGCGCGTGCAAAGGCGCGCGCTTCAATGCGGAGACATTGGAAGTGACGCTGCGCGGCAGGACGATCGACGACATCCTGAACATGTCCGTGGAGGAAGGCGTCGAGTTCTTCGCGACCGAGCCGGCGATCGGAAAGAAGATCGAGGTTCTACGCGATCTTGGGCTCGGCTACCTCACGCTCGGCCAGTCGGCGACGACGCTTTCAGGCGGCGAAGCGCAGCGCATCAAGATCGCGACGGAACTGAGCCGACTGCAGCGAGCGAAGCACACCGTCTACATCCTCGACGAGCCGACGACCGGACTGCATCTGGCGGATGTGGTCAAGTTGTTGGAGTCGCTTGGCCGGTTGGTGAACGCGGGTCACACCGTGATCGTCATCGAGCATCATCTCGACGTGATCAAGACGGCGGACTACGTGGTCGACCTGGGTCCACTCGGCGGACACGCCGGCGGAGAGATCGTCGTGACGGGGACACCTGAGGACGTGGTTCGATGCCGCGAGTCGTGGACCGGACGGTTCTTGAGGAGGAGAATGGAGCAACCCCGCTGACGGCTGACTGCTCAGGCCGCGGCAAACGCATCGGTCGGCTGACTGCTCGGCGATCTCGGTCGACTGGCATGTTCGCTGCTGCGACTTGGAACCCAACCGGGAGGGATCATGGCGGGGTCGGAGCGCAGGAAGGAGCAGGCGAAGCCAAGGCCGAAGGGCACCGAGACAGGTCCAGATCGCGACCGCGAGCAGCGAGAGCCAAGCGAGCAGCGAGAGCCAAGCGAGCCGCTCGATGAGTTTGTGACGGACGCCGAAATCGAGGCGCGAGAGTTTGAACAGCGGAAAAGGAAGGGCCGCTCCAAATCGGGGTGACAGTCTTGCCCCCGACCCTTCCTTCCTCGATCATTCGGGCATCCTCCCGGGAGAGCCTGCTCGAGTGTCCGCTACCGCCCCTCCTTCGAACCCTTCTCGTCCCCCCACGGACGTCAGCAATCCTCAGTACTACCATAAGGTTGTCGATTGCCAATACGCCTGTCCGGCGCACACCAACGTGCCGGAATACATCAGGCTGATCGCCCAAGGCAAATACACCGAGTCGTACCTCCTCAACCGCGAATCCAACGTCTTCCCCGGCATCCTTGGCCGGACCTGCGACCGCCCCTGCGAGCCGGCGTGCAGGCGTGGCCGGGTCGACGGAAAGCCGGTTGCCATTTGTCGGTTGAAACGGGTCGCCGCGGATCATCGCGACGACGTCACCGAATTCCTGCCTAAAGCGCCGGCTCAGAAGAACGGCAAGCGCGTCGCGCTCATCGGCGCCGGGCCGGCATCGCTCACCGTCGCCAACGACCTCATGCCGCTCGGCTATGACGTCGTGATCCTGGAGAAGATCGCCGAGCCGGGTGGACTGATGCGGATCAACATCCCGTCATTCCGCTTGCCGGCGAGCGTGCTCGACGAAGAGGTCGGCTACATCCTCGACATGGGCGTCGACATCCGGTACAACTCGCCCGTCACGAGCATGCGCGATTTGTTGGCAGAGGGATTCGACGCGGTATTCGTCGGGAGCGGTGCGCCACACGGAAAGAATCTCGACCTTCCCGGGAGAACCGAGGCCGCGGGGAACATTCATATAGGTATCGAGTGGCTCGCGTCGGCCCACTTCGGCCATATCGAGAAGATCGGCAGGCGGGTGCTCATCATCGGCGTCGGCAACACGGCGATGGACTGCTGCCGGACGTCGCGGCGGCTCGGCGGCACCGACGTCAAAGTCATCGCCCGGCGCGGACGCAAATACTTCAAGGCGTCGCCGTGGGAGCTCGAGGACGCCGAGGAAGAGGGCGTGCACATCGTCGAGAACCATGCGCCCAAGCGCTTCATCCTCGAGAACGGCAAGCTCGTCGGGATGGAGATGGAAGTTCTGCGCTGGACCGAGGAGAACGGAAAGCAGAAGAGCGAAGTGATCGAGACGGTGGTGCTGCCGTGCGACGACGTCATCCTCGCCATCGGCCAGGAGAACGCGTTCGAGTGGATCGAGCGCGACATCGGGCTCGACTTTGACAAGCACGGGATGCCCGTGGTGGATCGCACGACGATGATGTCGACCAAGCCCGGCGTCTTTTTCGGCGGCGACGCGGCGTGGGGGCCGGAGAACATCATCTGGGCCGTCGAGCACGGACATCAGGCCGCGATCTCGATCAACAATCATTGCCAAGGCGCGTCGCTCAGCGAGCGGCCGGCCTACGGCATGAACCTCGTCAGCTCGAAGGTCGGCATGCACTCGTGGAGCTACAGCAACGACTACAGCTCCGCGCAGCGTATGAAGATGAAGCACGAGGATCTGACCAAGCGCTTCAAGAGTCTGGGAGTGGAGGTCGAGCTCGGATTCAACGCCGAGCAGACCGCCGCCGAAGTGCAGCGCTGTCTCAACTGCGACGTGCAGACGGACTTCACGGCGAATCTGTGCATCGAGTGCGACGCCTGCATCGACGTCTGCCCGGAGAACTGCCTCACGATCATACCCGAGGCCGAGGCGGGCGCCGACATTCGGCAGCACCTCTCGGCGCCGGCGACGAACATGTCGCAGGAGATTTACTCCTCGGCTCCGCTCCCGCAGACGAAGCGGATCATGGTGAAGGACGAGGACGTCTGCCTCCACTGCGGCCTCTGCGCCGAACGCTGCCCCACGGCCGCGTGGGACATGAGCCAGTTCGAACTGTTGATTCCATATGCCCATTAACGATTTCGCGTTCAAGATCGGAACGGTCAACGGGACGGGGTCGGCCAGCGCGAACGGCCTGCTCATGCAGGCGATCTTTCGCATGGGCATTCCGGTCACCGGCAAGAACGTGTTCCCCTCGAACATCCAGGGTCTGCCGACGTGGTACGAGATCCGGGTCAGCAAGGACGGCTACACGGCGCGTCCCGAGCACGTCGACCTCGTCGTCGCGCTCAACCCGGAGACCTACGCCAGGGATGTCGCCGCGGTGCGCGAGGGCGGCTACCTGCTGTACGACTCGTCATGGCCGCTCGACGACAAGTTGATTCGCGAAGGCATCACGATCCTCGGCATTCCGTTCGGCAAATTGTGCGTCGAGAACTTCGAGGGCGACCGCAATCGCACGCTGCTGCGCAACATCGTGTACGTCGGCGCGTTGGCGGCGCTGCTCGAGTTCGACATGGACGTGGTGAACGAGATGCTGCGCGAGAAGTTCGCCAAGAAGCGCGCGCTCCTCGACGCCAACTTCCGTGCGATCCGGCTCGGCTTCGACTACGCCAAGGCCAACTACGACTGTCCGCTGCCATTTCACCTCGAGCGAATGGGCGGCGACAAGACGAAAGACAGCATCCTGATCGACGGCAACGCCGCCGGCGCACTCGGCGCGGTGTTCGCCGGCGCCACGGTCGGCGCGTGGTACCCGATCACGCCCTCGACGTCGCTGATGGAAGCGTTCAAGGAATACTGCGAACGTTTCCGCGTCGACCCGACGACGGGCGAGCGCAAGTACGCGCTGATTCAAGCTGAAGACGAACTCGCGGCCGCCGGCATGGTGATCGGCGCGGGATGGGCCGGCGCACGCGCGTTCACATCGACGGCCGGCCCGGGCATCTCGCTGATGAGCGAGTTCATCGGACTTGCGTACTACACCGAAATCCCCGGCGTCTTCTTCGACATTCAGCGCACCGGCCCGTCGACCGGCATGCCGACGCGCACGCAGCAAGGCGACCTGCTCTCGATCGCGTATCTGTCGCATGGCGACACGAAGCACATCGCGCTCTTTCCGGCGAATCCGGGCGAGTGCTTCACGCTCGCCGTCGAAGCATTCGATCTGGCCGAGCGTTTCCAGACGCCGGTGTTCGTGGTGTCGGATCTGGACATCGGCATGAACGACTGGATGTGCCCGCGTTTCACCTGGGACGACAACTACCGTCCCGACCGAGGCAAGGTGCTCGGTCCCGCCGAACTCGAACGCGTCGAGAAATTTTCGCGTTACCTCGACGTGGACGGCGACGGCATCGCGGCGAGAACGATCCCCGGTGCCTCACCGCGCGGCGGCTATTTCACGCGCGGCTCGGGGCACACGAAGTTCGGTACCTACACCGAAGACGCGGCCGAATATCTGGAAGTCGTCGATCGGTTGGTGAAGAAGATGGAAACCGCCGCGAAGGCGGTGCCCGGTCCGGAGATCCGCTCCGCCGGCAAGACCACCGAGGTGGGGATCATCTCACTCGGCGGATGCCATGCGGCGGTAATGGAAGCAGTCGACAGATTGAGTGGTGGACAGGTGGACGGGTGGACAGGTGGACCGCTGGCGGTCGACTACATGCGCATTCGCGCGTTTCCGTTTGGGCCTGGCGTGCGAGAGTTCATCGAAGCGCACCCGAGGTGCTACGTGGTCGAGCAGAATCGCGACGGGCAACTGCGTTCGCTGCTCGCGCTCGAGACCGGGATTGCGCGCGACCGAATGATCTCGGTGCTGGACTACGGCGGCCTTCCGCTCACCGCCGATCGCGTCGTCGCCGGCATCGTCGGCAAGAAGGCACAGCCAGTCGGACCCGAACCGACGCGCCGCGAAGCCGCGCGCGTCTGAGACCGCTTCTACATGACATCAATTCCGAAACCGGCAGTTCGCCACCCTTCTCTCCCGAAAAATTCGCTCGGGCTGACGAAGCGCGACTACGAAGGCGCGATGTCGACCCTCTGCGCCGGCTGCGGGCATGACTCGATCACCGCCGCGCTCGTCCAGGCGCTCTGGGAGCTGGAGCTTCCGCCGCACCGCGCCGCGAAGATGAGCGGCATCGGCTGCTCGTCGAAGACGACGGCCTACTTCCTCCGGCAGTCGCACGGCTTCAACGGCGTGCACGGTCGCATGCCGGCGCTCGCCACCGGCGCGAACGCGGCGAATCGCGACCTCGCCTACATCGGCATCTCGGGAGACGGCGACTCGTTGTCTATCGGACTGGGACAACTGTGCCATGCCATCAGGCGAAACGTGAACATGATGTACGTCCTCGAGAACAACGGCGTCTACGGACTCACCAAGGGTCAGTTCTCGGCGTCGTCGGACGTGGGTTCGAAGTCGAAGAAGGGCGAAGCCAACCTTCAACAACCCATCGACCCTGTTCTGCTCGCGCTCACGCTCGGCGCGACGTTCGTGGCGCGTAGCTTTTCCGGCGACAAGACACAGCTGACGCCGATCCTCAAAGCGGCGATGAAGCACAACGGCTTCGCGCTGATCGACGTCATCTCGCCGTGCGTGAGCTTCAACGACCACGACTCGTCGACGAAGAGCTACCGCTACACGCGCGAGCACTACAACGAGCTTGCGCCGGTGGACTTCGTGCCGCTGCGCCGAGAGATCACCGCGGATTCGGGTGCGTCGAACGGCGCCGTGAGCGTGACGATGCACGACGGAAGCGTCGTGCGGTTCCGTCACGTCGCCTCCAATTACGATCCGCGCGACCGCGATGCGGCGTACGCGCACGTGCGAGAGCACATGTCGCGCGGAGAAGTCGTGACGGGCCTTCTCTACATCGACGAGAAGGGCTCGGACATGCACGCCCTCGCCAAGACGGCGAAGACGCCGCTCGTCGACCTGCCGTTCGACGACCTCTGCCCGGGAAGCGCCAGGCTGGCCGAGCTGATGGAAGAGTACCACTAGCGCCCTTGCGGACGCTGCATCGCCGAGCCTATGCTCGGCGACATGCTCGAGTATGAACTCCCCGAGGTGACGGCCGTGCGGCACGTGAGAGAACACATGCTGTGGCTTCGCTTTTCCGACGGCATCGAGGGCGAGGTCGACCTGAGCGACGGGCTGCGCGGGCCGATCTTCGAGCCGCTGCGTGATCCCGCCAGGTTCGGCGAAGTCGCCGTCGAACACGGGACGATCGCCTGGTCGAACGGAGCCGATTGGGCGCCCGAAACGCTCTACGACCGACTGCGCGCGGCCATTGGGTTGGATACGCGTTCTTTCGGTGATGCTCGCCGCGACGAGTCGACGTACATCGCCGGAATGCCGGAAGTCAGCCGATTCTACGGCATCGTCATTCGCATGCTCGCCAACGAACACGCCTCGCCGCAGTTCCATGCGACGTACGGCGAGTACCACGTCAGCTTGACCATCGAGGACGGCGTCGTCACGGGTCGCTTTCCGACACGAGCACTCGACTCGTCGTCGAGTGGGGCAAACTTCACCGAGACGAGTTGTTGGAGAACTGGTCGCGACTCCGGAACGGAGAGACGCCGAAGGCGATTGCGCCGTTGGCTTGACCGCGGTCACACCGGCGTCGACGTCCTCACTCGTCCGACCACGATGGTGGTGTTGTCCGATCCGCCTCGCTCGAGTGCGAGCTCGAGCAGCGCCCGGCAGAGCTGTTCGGACGATTCGAGGCCGAGTACGTGCTGCTCGATCTCGCGATCGGTGACGTGTTTCGTGAGACCGTCGCTGCACAAGAGCACGACCGGCCGTTCGCCGCGGACGTCGATGCGCGTCACCACCGGCACGGCGGCGGATCCGCCGATCGCGCTCGAGAGCACGTGCGTGTACGGCGACTTGGCCGCCCGTTCGGGCGTCAGCACGCCTTGATCGACCAGATCCTGCGCAACGGTTTGATCGCGAGTGATCTGGCGCATCACCCCGTTGCAGCAGAAGTACGCCCGGCTGTCGCCGACTTGCAGGACATAAAGCCAGGGCCAGACGACGATCCCGAACGTCAACGTCGTCGCCATGCCCGCGTTGCCGCGCATCGCCGATTCGACCGACACGGTCTCATGAGCGTTCAGCGCCGCCGCGCGCAGTCCGTCGAGAAAGAGCTTGTCGTCCGTCGCGCCGGCTGCGTGATAACAGCGCAGACTCGAGGAGACGTATGCCGTGACCGCCTCGGCCGCCAACCGGCTGGCGTCGCCTCCACCGAACTGACCGCCGACGCCGTCGGCGACGAGGAAGACAGTTGCCAGGCGCTGGCCACGAAGCGGCAACTGCTCGGCGTGGGACAGACTCGTACCGTGCACGTGGACTTCGGGGTGAACGGTGCCGACGAAGAAATGATCCTGATTCTCCGTGCGAACCTTCCCGACGTGCGTGATCCCAAAGAGGTCCAGCGCACTGTCCGTCGGTCTCACGCCATGTTCGTCCGTCGACGCGACGGTTTCGACCGTCTGCGCTGCGAGAGTGGATCGCGGCGTCCGTGCGGACGAGAAGAGCTGGGAAAGCTTCATGACGACCCTCCTCACATCGTGGCTGGTCAGCCAACGCAAGCCTCGAGAAACGATGGCTCGACTTCCGGCAAAGGGCAAATCCCAGCAGCCTGGCGTCCGACCCGATCAAGCGACACCGTCATGCAGTCCCCGCCGAGAGCTAGCATGCACCGACGACTCACAACCGCCCTTCTCGCGATTCTTGCCGCGGCTCAGGCCGCCGCCCAACAAGCCGACCCGGCGCTGCTGGCGGAGATTCGCGCGATCCGCGCCATCGACAATCACTCGCATCCACCGGCCCTCACCGCGCCGGGCCAGAAGGACGACGACTTCGACGCACTGCCGTGCGACCCGCTCGAACCGACCGATCCGGCGCTGAGCAGCCGTCCGGACAACCCGCGCTTTCTCGCAGCGTGGAAGGCGCTCTACGGCTATCGGTACAACGACGCCGACTCGGCGCACCTGCGTGAGTTGGTCGCCGCCAAGCAGCGGGTGAAGAGCGCTCAGGGCGACAAGTACGCGGTGTGGGTCCTCGACAAGCTCGGCATCGAGACGGAGCTGGCGAACCGCGTCGCGATCGGACGCGGCCTCGTGGCGCCGAGGTTTCGCTGGGTGCCGTTCGTCGACGCACTGCTCTTTCCGCTCGACAACAGCGGCGTCGCCAAATACACGCCGGACCGCAGTTTCTTTTTCGCGCGCGAGGACGCGATCCTGCGGCGCTACATGGCCGCCGTCAACGTGAGCCGCCGGCCGGCGACGCTCGACGCGTATCTCTCAGAGATCGTGACGCCGACGCTCGAGCGGCTCCAGCGCGAAGGCGCGGTGGCCATCAAATACGAAGCCGCTTATTTACGTCCGCTCAACTTCACCCGCGGCGACAGGGGGGCGGCCGATCGCGCGTTCGCCAGATACACGAACGCCGGCGTTCCATCGGACGCCGACTACGCGGCCGTGCAGGATTTCGTCTTTCACTTTGTCGCGGTCGAAGCCGGTCGACTCGGGCTGCCGGTCCACATTCATACGGGCTACGGCTGCGGCGGCTATTTCGAGATCGCGGGGTCGAATCCACTGCTGCTCGAGCCGGTCCTCGACGACGCGTCGCTTCGCAAGACGAAGTTCGTGCTCCTGCACGGCGGCGCCGGTCCGTTTTCGAAGGAGGTCGCGGCGCTTCTCATGAAGCCGAACGTCTACACCGATTTCTCCGAGCAGACGTGGCTCCTCCCTACGCGCGAGCTGGCGACGAGCATCCGCTACTGGCTCGAGTGGTATCCCGAGAAGGTGTTGTTCGGGACCGACCTCTCGCCGGGAACGCCTTCCATAGATTGGGAAGAGATCGGCTGGCAGACGACGACGTCGGGGCGAGAGGCGCTGGCGATCGCGCTGACCGGTATGATGAACGACGGCGAGATCGCGAGACCGCGCGCGTCGGAGATCGCGCGGATGGTGATGCGCGGAAACGCGCTCCGGCTTTACGGCTGGCCCGACAAATAGACTCACTTCGTCAGCGGCTTCACACGAAGGAGCAGGCCTTTCGGATTGTCGGTGATCAGATAGATGTAGCCGTCGGGACCCTGGCGCACGTCGCGAATTCGTTCGTGCAGCTCGTGCAGATAGCGCTCCTCGGTCGCGACAACTCCATTTCGCAGCGTGAGGCGTACCAGCGCCTGCGACGCCAGCCCGCCGACGAAGATGCTTCCGCGCCACTCGGGAAACTTGTCGCCCGTGTAGAACAACATCCCCGACGGTGCGATCACCGGGTCCCAGTAATACACGGGCTGTTCCATGCCTTGCTTCACCGCGCCTTCGCCGATCGGTGTCAGGTCGTAGTTGCGCCCGTAGCTGATGACGGGCCATCCGTAGTTCTTGCCTGCCGGGATGATTCAGCTCGTCGCCGCCGCGCGCGCCATGCTCCACGGTCCAGAGTTGCCCCGTCGCCGGGTCGACCGCCGCCGCCTCCACGTTGCGATGCCCATAGGACCAGATCTCCGGGCGCGCGTTGGTGCGAGAGACAAACGGGTTGTCGCGCGGGATCGAGCCGTCGCGATTGATGCGCACGATCTTTCCCAGGTCGCTCGACAAGTCCTGGGCCTGTTCACGAAAGGCGAATCGCTCGCCTTACGTGATCCACATGGTGCTATCCCGACCGAAGGCGATGCGCGAGCCAAAATGGTTGTCACTTTTGACCTTCGGCTGCTGCCGATAGATCACGCGAACATCATCCAGCGCCGAGTCGGAGAGATGCGCTCGCGCGACCGCGGTGCCGGCGGTGCCGTCTGGACCAGGCTCGGCGAACGACAGATAGATGATGTGATTCGTCTCGAACGCCGGGTCGAGCGCGACGTCGAGCAGTCCACCTTGTCCCTGCGCGTAGACCGTCGGCACGCCGGCCAACGGCGCGGACACGTGGCCGTCGGAATCGACGAGGCGGAGGCGACCAGGTCGCTCGGTCACGATCATTCGACCGTCGGGAAGGAACTCGAGCCCCCACGGCGAAGTGAGCCGCTTGGCGACCGTGTCGACGCGGACCGCGCCGACGATCGGCTTGGCGTTCGGCGAGCGCGGCGCCGGCCCGTGTGGATCGCACGCGCATCGTCGTGAGAAGCAATGCCATGCCTTTCATCCCGGTGCGCCGCGCCATTTACTAGCGCGCCTGAATCGGTGCTGACTGTCCGTGCAACAGGGCCGTGAGCCACGCGGTCGAGCGCGTCGTCCACGCCATCTGCTGCTCGGCGGTTGCCTGGTGATTGTGAGGAGCGTTGGTCAGCGGCACGGCCTCCTTCGGTCCTGTGATCTGGTTGAACACCGTCCAGATGCCGATCGACGGAGCGACTTTGTCGAGGAAGCCCATCGCCACCATCGTCGGCACACGAATGCGCGACGCGAAGTTCACAACGTCGAAGTACGGCGCGGTCTCCATGACGCGCGGGTTCTTCGAGTCCCAGAACGGGTAGCCGGCATCGCGTCCGTGTAGCGCGGCGGTCGCGTCCGCGCCTGCGGGCACGTGCACCACGACCGCCGAAACGCTCGAGTTGAGCGCCGCGGTGACGAGACTCTGCTGGCCGCCCATGCTGATGCCGGTGGCGACGAGCGTCCGTCCGTCCCACTCCGGGCGCGCCGTGAGGAACTCCACGGCCCGGTAGTCGCCGAGGTACATCTGAAGGAAGTAGTTGTGATCGCGGTCGGAGTCGTTGATGCGCTGATACTCCTTGAACATCTGCGGCAGCGCGTCGTAGAACGCCTGCGGCAGGTCGCTCGGCACGTCGTGCGGTTCGACGTTGACGGCGAACCAGCCCTCCGCGGCTCGGTCGGTGACCCACGACTTCGCGAGCGGATATGGTGGGCTCGCCCACTGAAAGATGATCAGCGCCGGGAATTTTCCGTCGCGCTTGGGAGCCGCCATCTGCCCGTAGACGTGCGCGCCGCCGACGTTGTCGAGCCGGAAGGTGGCATAGTCGACGCCCTCGACGCCGCTCTCCTTCGGCGTGACGACGGCGTTCATCGGGACGCTGGCGAGGAGATCGAGCTTGGATTTCCAAAACGCATCGAAATCCGGTGGACGCGGTGCGTCCGGCTGGATTTTCGTCGGGTCGACCGCCGCCGCGAGCGCGACGAGCCCGGGGCCGCCAGTGTGCACGTCGCCGAAGTCAGTCGTTCCGGCCGGAGGCTTGATCTCGACGCGCACCATGCCGGGTTCGGCGAGCGAGGTCTCGATTCTTGCCGGGCCGCGGGAGAGATCGAGCGTCCCCGACTTGATCGTGCGCTGACCGTTCTCGGTGATCGTGTAGGTGTACGCGCCGCTCACAACGTGCTGGCCCGCGGCAACCGCGATCGTCCAGCCGACAGTCTCGTTCACGCGGTAGATGTCGGACTTCGCGAAGGGCGTCGCGACGATCTGCGCGCGAACAGGGACAATGGCGATCGACAGCGCGACGACGCAGAGCCGAGTCGAAGACAATGTCATTAGACGAGAGGGTGAGTTTGATTCGCGCGGGCGGGTCTCGCCCGTCGGCGTTCGTCTTGGCGAGAAGGAAAACTCAACGCAGATGCCGCAGATGATAACGACAATCCCGCAGATGAAACGCGAAGGCGTCGTCGAAGTCAACCCACGCGTTCAATCTGCGGCATTGCTGTTCAGATCTGCGTCATCTGCGTTTCAGTTTTGTCGGTCCCGATCGTAGCCCGGGTTAGGCAGCGCCCACGGTTTCCCCGGCGCGCGCCGGGCGCGGCGCGGCGCGCGCGCCCTCCTCTTCGACCAGACTCACGATCCCCGTTTCGAGCCAGGAGTGCTCGCCACGCATCACCTGCTGCGCGACTTTGTACATCTGCGCGTCGTACTCGCCGTAGAAGTTCGCGAACAGGTGCTTCACTCGCATCTGCGCCGCTCGGCAGAAGAGATCCGCCAGCGTGATCGCCTCGCGATTCCCCTGCTTGGCGAGCATCTGTGCCCGCACGCACGTCGCCGCCATCGCGAACAGCTCGGCACCGATGTCGACGGCTCTGAACAACACGAGCTGCCGCCGCTCGAGCTTCGGCCCGAGCCGGACCATGGCGTGGAAAATCGCCCGCCCGAGCTTCCGCGTGTGGCGTTCGGCGAAGCGCATGTGCTTGGCGAGCGATCCGAAGCTCCGGAACGATCCCGGGACCTGGCCGGCGCCGATCCACCGCGCCGGATACCACGCCGGATAGAACTTCATCACGCGCCCGAACGCGGCCGCCTTCTCGGCGCCCGACGAGTTCTTGTCCACGAGGGCGAATGCGGTCTTGAAATGATGGTCCACCGCCTCGCGGGCGATGAACAAGCGCATGATCTCCGACGAGCCCTCGAAGATCAGGTTGATCCGCGCGTCGCGCATCGCGCGCTCGAGCGGGATCGGACGCTCGCCGCGCGCGCGCAGCGAGTCAGCCGTCTCGTAGCCGCGGCCGCCGCGGATCTGCAACGCGTCGTCGACGATGCGCCAGCCGTGCTCCGTGTTGTACATCTTGGCGATGGCGGCTTCCAACCGGATGTCGTAGTTCCCGCGCTCGGCCAGGCCGACGGTGAGTCCGGCGATCGCTTCCATCGCGAACGTGTTCGCCGCCATCATGCCGAGCTTCTGCGCGATCGCTTCGTGTTTGCCGATCGGGACGCCCCACTGCACGCGTTCCGTCGCCCACGTCCGCGACGCCTCGAGCAGCGCCTTGCATCCGCCGGCCGTGCTCGCCGGCAGCGTGAGCCGACCCGTGTTCAGCGTGACGAGCGCGATCTTGAGCCCGCGTCCTTCTTCCCAGAGGACGTTCTCGCGCGGGACGCGGACTTTATTGAAGCGAATGACGCCGTTTTCGATGGCCTTGAGGCCCATGAAGCGGCAACGATGCACGACTTCGACGCCGGGCCACGACGCTTCGACGATGAACGCCGTGATCTGCTTGCGCGTCTTGCCTTTCACGACCGCGTCGGGAGTGCGCGCCATCACGACGAACAGCTCGGCGCGCGTGCCGTTGGTGCACCAGAGCTTTTCGCCCTCGAGGATGTAGTACTTCCCATCCGGCGTCAGCTCGGCGTGCGTATGCATGTTCGCCGGATCGGAGCCCGCGTCGACCTCGGTGAGGGCGAACGCGCTGATCGAGCCCTTGGCCAAGCGCGGGAAATACTTGGCCTTCTGCTCGTCGTTGCCGAATAATTTGAGCGGCTGCGGCAGGCCTATCGACTGGTGTGCGGAGAGCAGCGCGGTGAGCGATCCGTCCTTCGACGTCACCAGCGCCATCGCTTTCACATAACTCGAATATGAGAGTCCGAGGCCGCCGTATTCCTTCGGGATCTTGATCCCGAACGCGCCCATGTCCCGCAGCTCCTGGACGTATTCCTCGGGAATCTCACCCGTGCGGTCGATCATGTCCGCATCGACCCGCTCGAGGAATTCGCGCAGCGTCGTCAGGAAAGGCCCCGCGCGCGCCTCTTCGTCCGGATCGTCGGGTGGGTGCGGGTGGATCAGGTCGAGGCGAAAGCGGCCGAGGAACATCTCGCGCACGAAACTCGGACCCGACCATTCGCTCTCGCGCGCCGCCTCCGCAACGTCTCGTGCCTCACCCTCCGAGGCATGCGTGCTCGATTGCTGTGACATGGATGACTCACATTCGGCGAAAGCATCGCCAAGGTTGGGCTTCACGGCGATGGTGCCGTCCATGGCTTCCCACGCGATCCCCCGCCGAAATATGCAACCCGTGCGCCCAAAGCGGGTCGATCAGGAAATTCGATTCGGCGACCAGTTCGCTCAACGTCTCGCGTCCCCGGCGCCGCGCTCGGGCAGTGGAATCGGCTCGGTTCGCGGCTCGCGTCGCTGCTTGATCACGACCCCGACGCCGACGAGCGCGATCAACGCGAACGCGAACCACTGGATGGCGTAGTTCAGATGCGGCCCCTCGTCGAGCGGCGGCGGAGTGAGGCGCGCCAATCGGTCCGGGGCCACCACCGAATCGCCGAGCATGATCACGTAGACGGGGGCGACGGGATACGGAAGCGCTCTCCGAACCGCGGCATAGCCGAGCCGCGTGATCACGTTCGGACGCGTCGGCGACATGGTGCCGTCGACCGACGGAAGCTCTTCCACGAAGCCCGCGAATACGGAATCCCGCTCGCGCCACCTGGCGAGATCGACCGTCTCACCGTCCGGCGCGTAGACCCAGCCGCGATCGACGATCACCGCCGTGTCGCGACCCGGCACGCGGATCGGCGTCAGGATGTTCACGCCGGGCGATCCCTTGTACGACCGCGATGCGTAGACGAGCTCGTGATCATAGTCGGGCGTCCCGCTGACGTGCGCGCGCCGAAATCGAAGCGACGCCGAATCGCCGGTGAGCGTCGCGATGTTGGCGTCGGACTGCTCCAGCCGCGACATCACGAGCGCGTTGCGCGCCCGACGTTCGGCCAACCGATGAAGCTGCCAGAAGCCCAGCCGAACGAAGATCGCCGCGGAGATGAGGGCGAACGCGACGAACGCCGGAAGACGAAGCGTGTTCAACGCACGGTGACGTCGAACACGCCGGTGAGCACGTCGTGGGCGGGTTTTACCTGCACCCACATGCGGTAGCGACCGGATTTCGGGAATTCATATGGAAGCGTGAACTCGCCGCTCATGGACATGCCGGACATCGGCTCCCGGTTCAGAACGCCGGGCTTGATCCGGCCGTGCGCGGTCGTGTCGCCGGCGTCGCGCGCGCGAAACACCTGCTGCGCGGTCGTCGACACCGTGCCCATCGGATGCAGATGGATGAAGACCGACTGGTCGTCGCGCACGATCACGGCGTGCGCGGCCATGCCGAGGTACGGGTTCAACGTCGCGGGGCGCCCAAGCTGGTCGTGAATGCTGAACGCGAGATCGACCGGTGTCTTGGCGACGAGCGACGTCGACGAATTGGACAGCGTCATCGTGTAGCCATCGCCGAGCGACGTCGTCGCACCCGCGGCGGTGAGCTCCACGCCCGGCGTGCTCGCCCACGAGTCGTCGCTGTCCGAGGGCGCGATGGTGCCGAGCATCGCGGGCAGCGTGAGCGTGTCGGTCGCGGTGAGCGCGAGGCCGTTGTCGAGCATGATGTCGGCGAACAAGCGGTAGTTCCCGGCCGGAAGCCACGGCGCCTGCCCCACGAACACGAGCGAATCCTTTTCGATCGGATGCAGATGCGCGAACACGTCCATGTTCTGCCCGCCGACCAGAAACAGGTGCATCATCTTGCCGTGATCCGGCGCGACGGGCACGAAGATCGAGCGAAACTCGGCCGTATCGCGCAGCACCACTCTCATCGTGCGGTGTGTCGAGTCGCTGGTAATGGTGACGTTGGCGATGGGGGGACGGAACATCGTCCGCTGATAGTCGGCGTCGACTGAATTCCACCAACGCGCGCCGCCGAAAAGCAGGACGGCGAGAACCGGCACCGAGATCGCGGTGATGGCGTTCGCGCGCCGCTTGCGTGCGGCGTCGATCTCCTCGCCGGGAGGTACGAGACTCTCACCCGACGCCGCGCGCACGATCGTGACGAGACCGGCGACCAACAATCCGGTGAGCGCGAGGAGAATCGTAGCGAGTCCGGGAGAGATTCCGAGGCGGCCGGTGGCGAACGAATCCACCGGCACGATTGCCGTGCCGTTTCCACGGCGGCCGTCGACGCGCACGTAGACGCTGTACGACCCGCGCGCCATGAGCCACACCTGCCCACTGTACAGCCGCGATTGACCGGCGACGCGTGCGATCTTGTCCGGCGACGGCGATCCGGCGACACCAGTTCGCCAGAACACCGACTGAATGCTCACGCTGTCCACGTCGTCGCTCGCCGTCCGCACGATCACTTCAGCGAGACCGGGCACGACGGACGGGGGTCGCACGATGGCGCGAATCACGTACGGACCCGCCGCGCCGTCGAACGTGACGTCCGGGCTGCCGACGTGTGCCGACGCGACGACCCACGCCGCGACGGCGAATGCGATTCCCGCCCAACGCTTCATCTGCGGACTCTGGTCATCCAGCGTCCGCGCGCCAGACCGATGGCGCTCGTGGCGGTGGCGATGCCGACGGCGATCAACATCTGCACCGGAAACGGCCACGATCCGGCCGGCGGCGGATCGAACCGGCGAGTCATCGCCTCGTACGACGGCGCCATGAAGTAAACGAAGTTGTCGGCGTTGAAGAGCGGTCCGCGCGCGACGGGATTCGTCACCAGGAACGTCGCGAACGGCCACTGCACCGCGGTGAATGCCAGCACGAACACGACGCCGACGATCGGCGCCAGCTGGAGCGTGGAGAGCCGTTTGTCGAGACGATGCAGGACGAGGTCGACGCAGAATGCCGGCACGATGAGCAGCAGCGGGAACGACAGCGCCACCATGTGCGTGACGTGCTGGTAGATCGGGCCCAGCTTGGGCGTCGCCGGGAATTGCTCGATCAGCCACATCAGCACGAGCATGATGGCCGTGTAGAACGCCGCGGCGGCGGTGGCCGGCCAACGCAGGTTGATCGCGCGCGCCATCGCGCCGATGGCGAGAGGGAAGACGAGCGCCGTCACCTGATAGAAAGACGGGCTGTGCATCATGCGCCGTTCGCTGAACTCGGTGAGAAACAGCGCGGCGTTCATGATTACCAGGCCGCCCGTCGCGGCGAGCAGCCAGGCGAGACGTCCGCGCGCCTCCGGCGCGGCGCGATTCTGCTGGGCGAGCGTGAGCAGCACGGCGCCCAGGCAGATCGAGAAAATGCCGAGCGCGAGAACGGCGTGCGGTGGACTCACGATCTTGACGTCGAGGCCGTAGGCATTGTGCCACCAGTTGTCGAACGGCGCCGACGTGAGCATCGCGCCGCAGCCCCAGATGCAGAGCCACGCGCCGAGCGGGCCGCGGAAACCCCAGAAGTGCACGGACGCCGCGCGCTCGGCGTCCGTCCCGGCGAACGTGGTGTGGAGCACGACCCAGCCGGAGCTCAGTCCGGCGAGCAACCCGCCGGCCTGGATCAGCAGGTGGGCGGGCGTCCAGAACGTGTCCCGCCCGATCGACATGTGCCACGAGATGTCCCAGTACACGCCGGCCATGACGCAGAAGGCGGCGAAGGCGACCGTATAAGCGTGCTTCATTTAGAAGAGACTCATCTGTTCGCCGAGCTGCTCGGGTTCCACCGCGGCCTGCCCGAACAGCCGCTGGAGATCCCGCGCTGACTCCGGCGAGTGCCCGGCGAAGTGGTTGTTGACGTATCCGTAAACCTCGCGACCCTGTTCCGCGTACGGCCAGAGCGCCTGCGTCCACGCCTCGAGCTCGCGCCGCCGGTCGACCTGGATGCGCGAGTAGTCGACGATGCCCTGGTCCGGCCCCATCCACCTGATGTAGAGAAAATCGGCCGTTGGACGGGTCGCCAACTGCAGCATCTGCTTGCGCGGAATCCAGCGCCCGTCGCTCAGCGCGAGCGCGACGTGATGCTCGGCGAGCAGCGCGAGCACGCCGTCGTGGATCCAACCCCGCTGGCGGAACTCGACGGCGAACCGGATGTCGCGCGGCAGCTTGGGCAGAAACTGGGCGAGGGCCGGCAGCTCGTTTGGCGCGAAGTCCGGTCCGAGTTGAACGAGAACCGGCCCGAGCTTGCGGCCGAGCTCGCGTGCCCGGTCGACGAACTCATCCATGAGGTCGTCGGCGTTACGGAGCCGATGCTCGTGGGTGATCTCCTGCGGGACCTTGAGGGCGAAAATGAAGTCGTCCGGGGTCCGCTCGGCCCAGCCGCGAACCGTTTTGGCGGCCGGCGTGGCATAGAACGTCGAATCGACCTCAACCGTGTCGAAGCCCCGCGCGTAGACGGTCAAATAGTCGGCGGGGCGAGTACCTTCAGGATAGAAGGGTCCGACCCAGGCGTCGTAGTTCCAGCCTTGTGTCCCTATGCGAATTCTGCCCGGCATACGAGGAATCGGCACGCAAGGAATGCGTGCGTCAAGGCGCGAATTCGATTGCGCACGCGACCCGGTTCCGTGATATCGTGAAAGCAGGTAGACGGTGGAGGGGTGAACGCTTTGACGGCGGGCGCCGCGAGGAGAATCAGGAGCATCATGCACGCGAACGATGAGAACGACAACAGCGGACCGGCAATCGATCGAATTGAAGGCGTGTCGGGGGCGCTGGTTGGAGCAGGGATCGGCTCGGCCGCCGGGCCGGTCGGAGCGATCATCGGCAGCGTTGCGGGGGCGATCGGTGGATGGTGGGCAGGACACGCCATCATCGAGGCGGCGCGGTCGGTGAATCACGAGGACGAGGAGCATTTTCGCGAGCACTACGATTCGCTCGCGGAACGGCCGGCGGATCGAGCATACGACGACGTGCGCGGCGTGTACTACCTCGGCCAGATCGCCAGCCATCATCCCGATTTCGCGTCCGGCGAGTTCAGGGATCTGGAGGCCGAGCTCGAGAAGGGCTGGGCGACGCACGGCACCACACACGGCTCATGGGCCAGCATGCGGGATTGCGCGGCGGCCGGTTTCAACCGCGGTCGCGCGAAGCTCGACGAGATGGCGCGTCACGCGCGAGCCGAGTGGGAGAGCCGTCGCGGCGCTTCGAGCCGGCACGCACGAATGGCGAATGGCTGCCGCTCAGGACACGAAGATCTGACGCGCTAGCACCGGGCCGATCGATCGGTTCGAACGGCCTACGCGCAATGTGATCGGGCCGTCGAAGGGCGCCCGCGACACGACCTCGACGCGCGTGCCGGGGACGATCCCCAGCTCGGCCAAGTATCTGAGCTGTCCCGGATCGCGGTCGCCGACGCGCTCGACGCGAACGCGCCGGCCTTCGTCGACGTCGGCCAGGCTCGCCAGCGACTGTTCGCGAAGGATGCCCTCGCGGGTCGGAATCGGCGCGCCGTGCGGATCGGTCGTCGGCTCGCCGATCGCGGCGGCCATCCGATCGATCAGCTCGTCCGACGCGGCATGCTCGAGACGCTCGGCCTCCTGGTGCACTCGGTCCCAGGGGTAGTCGAGCGCTTGCGTGAGATACGCTTCGATCACGCGATGCCGGCGAATCGTGCGGAGCGCGGCGCGTCGGCCGTCGCGCGTGAGACGCACGCCGCGATAGCGCTCGTGCGTGATGAGGCGCTGGCCGGCCAGTCGTCGCACCATGCCGCTCACCGAGGCCGGGGCGACACCCAATTCAGCGGCGATCTCGTTGGTACCGGCCGGCTCGCCCGCGCTCTCGAGCTCGAAGATCACCTTCAGGTAGTCTTCGGCCGGTGCGGTGAGCGGCTGGCTCGCGCGCACGGCGGTCACAGCGGCTTCTCTGGTGGAGCGATCGGGTTCTCGCGCGGCGTTCGGCGTTCGCCGCGCACGAGCAGCACGGGCACGCGTGAGCGGTGACGTACTTCGTTCGCCACGCTGCCGTAGATGATGTCCTTGATGAATCGATGGCCGTGCGTCGACATCGCGATCAGGTCGCACGACTCGCGCGCCGCGGCGGCCGAGATCTCGCTCGCCGGATCGCCCGCGGCGAGGACGCAGTCGGCGGGCAGCCCGCTCGCGTTCAGGGCGGCGCACTGAGCCTCGATGTACTCGCGGTCCAGCCGCATCTCTTCCGATTCGCGCAGATGGAGCTGCTTCACGTTGCGCGCGGCCCATCCGTCGGCGACGTGGATGAGCACGAGCGACGCACCGCAGAACCGCGCCAGCGCGGACACGTGCTCGAGAATCGCCGAGTCGTAGTCGGAGTGCTCGAGCGGAACGAGGATGCGCTTGTACATCAGCCGATCCCCATCCACCCGCGCACGGTTTGCGCGAGCAGCCACGCGTTCAGCGCCGCGATCGTGAGGGCGGTCGTCCACGCGACGACTTTGAGCCACGACGCGTTCACGAACGCGCCCATCTTGGCGCGATCGGACGTGAACGAGACGAGCGGAAAGACGGCGAACGAGAGCTGCAGGCTCAGAATCACCTGGCTGAGGATGAGCAACCGTGCGGTGCCGCTGGCGCCGTAGAAAATGGCGACGATGGCGGCCGGGACAATGGCGATCGCGCGCGTGATCAGCCGGCGCAGCCAGGGACGCAGCCGGATGTTGAGGAAGCCCTCCATCACGATCTGGCCGGCGAGCGTACCGGTGAGGGTCGAGTTCTGTCCCGACGCCAGGAGCGCCAGCGCGAACGCCGTGCTCGCGCCGGCGCCGAGGAGCGGCGTGAGCAGCTTGTACGCGTCCTGGATTTCGGCGACCTCGGCGTGGCCCGACGTATGGAACGTGGCCGCGGCCACGACGAGAATGGCCGCGTTGACGAAGAAGGCGAAGCTCAGCGCGATCGTCGAATCGAGAAACGCGAAGCGCACCGCTTCGCGCCGCCCTTCGCTCGTCTCGGCGTAGCGCCGCGTCTGCACGATCGACGAATGCAGATAGAGGTTGTGCGGCATGACGGTCGCGCCGAGGATGCCGATGGCGATGTAGAGCATCTCGGGGTCGCGGATGATGGCGGTGCTCGGCACGAACCCCTTCGCCAGTTGGCCGACGTTCGGATGCGCCAGAATGATCTCGAACATGAAGCACAGGCCGACCGACGCAATGAGCGTGATCACCAGCGCCTCGAGCACGCGCACGCCACGATTCTGGAGCGCGAGCAGCAGCAGCACGTCGAAGCCGGTGACGAGCACGCCCACGACGATCGGCAGATGAAACAGCAGATTGAGCGCGATCGCCGAGCCGATGACTTCGGCGAGATCGCACGCGGCGATGGCGATCTCGCAGAGGATCCAGAGCGCGGTGGCCGTGGGCTTCGAGTAGTGATCGCGGCAGGCCTGCGCGAGATCTCGGCCCGTCACGATGCCGAGCTTGGAGGCGAGCCCCTGGAGCAGCACGGCCATGATGTTCGACAGGAGCACGACACTCAGAAGCGTGTAGCCGAAGCGCGACCCGCCGGCGAGGTCGGTGGCCCAGTTGCCGGGATCCATGTACCCGACGGCGACGAGATACCCGGGTCCGGCGAACGCGAGGAGCTTGCCGAAGAACGAACGCGCGTCGATGGGGACGCTGCGGTAGACCTCCTGGAGGCTTGGCGCGACGCGCGAACGACGCCAGCCCTGCTCGGAATCGGAGTCCGGGGGCGGCTGATCGTCCTGTGGATCGGGGCGTAGGAGGCGAGGGAGAACCAAAGTGTTAGTCTGGAGACAATCAGAAGTTAGTTCACACTAACTTTCTGGCAAGGGAGATCCGGTGCGTGATGTCCCCGTCTGCTACCTCTCGGGCAGCTCTCGAATCCATCGGTCGATTCCGTCGGCCACGCGCGGGTCCGTCTCGCCTGGGTACCCGAACGCGTCCGGGACCGTAACCTCGGGCGGCACGACCTTGAACATGTGCGTCACGTCGGGCACAAAGAGGTAGGTAGTCTGCGCGCCGCTGCCGGGGCGCGCGCGCAATGCGTCGCGCGACGGCGAACGCGGCTGGACTATCCGGCGCGAACAACCCTCTCCAGAACCGGAAGAGCGTTCGATAGCGCGGAGCGCTCCGACTTCGACAGCGCGGCGAGCGAAGCGGCGAGCGTAGCGACGCGGCGTCGGCGGCCCGCGTGGAGCAGCTTGATCCCCTGTGGCGTGGCGGCGACGCGCGAGATGCGGCCGTCCGTCGGGTCCGACGCACGCTCCACGAGGCCCGCCGCCTCGAGTTTGTCGACCAAACGCGTGATCGTCGGCGGCCGGACCTGCTCGGCGGTCGCCAAGGCGCCGAGCGTGAGCGGGCCGCCGAAGACGATCACCGAGAGCGCCGACAACTGCGGCGCGGGGAGGCCGGAGGCATCGTCTTCCCGGCGGAGACGGCGCAGGAGATGGATCGCCGAAGAGTGGAGCCGGTCGGCGAGGTCGTGGGTCGACGCGGTGCTTGTCATTAGCTCGGCTAAGTATTATGATCGATCGTTAGCTGAACTAACTAATTACGCAGGCTGCCCGGCGGCAAGATCGGGCGGCGTTCACCGGAGGGTTCGACCGTGGCAAACCTCGCCAAATCCCGCATCGGCCAGATCGCCGTCGTCTGCAAGAACGTCGCGCGCGCCTCCACATTCTATCGCGACGTGCTCGGGCTCCCACACCTGTTCGACGCGGGGCCGAATCTGTCGTTCTTCAACTGCGGCGGAACACGACTCATGCTGACCACGGCGGAGCGGCCGCAAGACGACCACCTCAGCTCGATTCTCTATTACTTCGTCGAGAACATCGAGGGGGTCCAGAGTGAACTGGAGAGCAAGGGCGTGCATTTCACCAACGCGGCGCACCTGGTCGCGAAGATGCCGGACCACGAGCTGTGGCTCTCTGAGTTCAGCGACTCCGAAGGCAACGCGCTGGCGCTGATGGAAGAAAAGCGATAGGCGCGTTGCTCACTTCCCGGCCAAACAGATCCCCACTTTGAACGGTGGCAGCCCCGCGTCCTCTCGCCGCATGTCCGCGTGCGCCGAGTCTTCCATCGGCGCCAGCTCGACCTTGCCGTGGGCGCCGACCTTGAATTGCGTGCCGTAGATCTGCTTGCGGCCCCAGACGAGCCGCATGCGATCCTCGAACGTCGCGACATCGGCCGCCGGCGATTCGGACGGGCCCGCTTCCATCATGCGATGCAGCACATTGCGCGCGAGGCCCGTGTCGCTCTGTGAGAGCAGATACACCGCGTGCACGCCCGCCGCGCCGACGACGCTGCGCGTCGGCCACGTGCTCCCGCGCTGCGCGGCCAGCGCCTTGAGCTGCGCCGTCATCTGCGCGGCCGTCGCACCGAGCGCCGGTTCCCTGCCCTCCACCTGCACGCCGAGTTGCACCGGCGCCGCGAGCGCGGATCCGAGACCGGCGGCCCGCAACAGCGCCGTGCGGAGCGTGTCGTCGCTCCAATCGTGCTTGGAGTCGTCGAAGAACTCGGCTTGTCGCTGCACCCACGCGTCGCCGGGCTTCCAATTGCACTCCTGCGCCGACGTCCTGGCCGATATGGACTGGGCGCTCGCGGCGAGCGGCGCGAGAGCGAGCGCGGCGAGTGGGAGCATGCGGTTCATTGGGCCATCGGCGTCACGGTGTAGTCGTCGAACTCGATCATGCTGTCCGTCTTGGACCACACGCCGATCTTGCCGGAGACCGGATGCGGCAGCGTGTAGTCGTGCATCGGCTTGTCGTCGAGCCACGATTTGAGCGACGTGCCGTGGACGCTGATCTTGAGCGTGTGCCACGTCCCGAGTTCCAGCGGCGTGAGCGTCGGCGCGCGATTCACGAACTTCCGCACCCCGTTGTTGAACGTCCACAACACGACGTTGTCCTCGGTGCCATTGTAGCGAACCGTGAGATAGTCGCCGTTGGGCTTGACGTCGAACAAGATGCCGGCGCACCGGTCGAGCGTGCCGCCGAGCATCTGGAAGCGAACCGAGATCTCGCCGTTCTCGAAGTTGTCGAGGCCTTTGTAGACGGCGATCGGATAGTACGCGAACGCCTTGATGCTCTCGATGAAATCCTCGTTGCGCGCGCCGTACAGCTCGCGCGCCTTGTCGGCGAGTCCGCCCGCCGGCTGTCCGCGCTTCCACACGCGACCGTCGATGAACAGCACCTTGTGGCCGGCGTCCTCCGACATCACCCAGCTGCCGACCATCGGCGCGAACGACTTGGGCTCCTTCCCCACCGCCTCGCTCGCGAAGCTCACGCGCTTCGTCGCCGACGCATCCGCCGGCGCTTGCGCCGCGGCCACGCCCGCGACCAACAGCAGACCGCCGGTCAGCATTCCATTCCGCATTCCGAAAACCTCGTCGAAAACGCCCGTCATCGGCCACCTACCACTCGAACAGACAATCCTCAACTGACGACCGCCGCCGCAGCATCTCGCCGCCGACGTCCCTTCGGCCGAGCGACGAGCCACCACGCAACGATCACCAACATCGGCCACGCCACGAAGAATATCCACGGCGCCGCCGCGACCCGCTTCGCCAACGGATATCCTCGATACGCCGGCTCGTCAACCGGCGTTGGCGCCGCGACGCCGGCGAGCCCGTACACCGTCTCGAGCACGATCTCCTCGGTGGTCGATCGATTCATCTCGCGGCGCCCGCCAAGCTCGTACCACACTTCGCCATAGTGGCCGCTCGAATTCTCGAACAACCCGCTGCGACTCTGCGCCGCGTAGTCGACGGTCACCGATCGCATCGTCCGGCGCAGTTTGGCGAGCACGCCGCGATCGAGATCGGTCAGGCGGGGATCCTCGGCGGCCAGATAGACCGTGACGGTGAGCGGCGCGTCGATGCGACGCAACACGGCGTCGTCGGCGCGCGAAAAGGAATTGCGGCGATCTTCGCTCACGTCGCGGTCGACGCGAACGTGCGCGAACAACACGCAGGCGAGCGACGCCGCGATCAGCGTCGCCGCGACGCCGATCACCCGGCGCGTCACGCTGCGTCCTTCGCGCAGCCACGCGGCGGCCACGCCGAGCCCCGCGACGCCGATCGTCGCCAGCACCAGCACCGTGGAGACGCGCAAGTCGCCGTGCTCGAACGACGCCAGCGCGGACGTCGGCGTGTACTGCGCGATCGCGGCGATCGTGCCGCCGCGCGCGGCGGCCACATAGTCGAGCGCCCATGTCCCGATCGTTACCGTGAGCGCGATGATCGCGGCGCTCGCGGCGCTCGCCGCGAGCGCACCGGCCGCCGCCCCGATGCCGATCGCCAGGGCGCCCCGCAGCAGGTAGCCGAGAATGACAGTGACTGTCTCCGGGGCGTATAGATGTCCACCGATCGCCGCCCACGCCGCGAACGCGATCCCGCCGGCGATGAGCGCCACGCTCCACGCGAACAGCAACACGATGCCCTTCGCGACGATCGACGCGCCGAGTCGCGTCGGCGCCTGAAGCATGAGCGACAGCGCGCCGGTTTGCTTTTCGACCGCGACCAGCCGGATCACGACGAACGGAAACAGCAGCGTCGCGGCCAGATCGTACGCGCCGAGTGTCGGTACCACGATGCCTTCGAGCGGGCTCAGCCCCTGCGACAATGCCAACGGTCCGCCACCGATGCCGCTCGCTTCGGCGTACAGCCCGGAAGCCGACAGAATCGCGTGGCCAACGAGCGCGCCGGTCACAATGAGCAACAGCCAGAACGCCCGTGACGCTCCCAGCTCGCGGAGTTCTTTCTCGAGGAGCCAGCGCCACTCTCTACGTGAGGGCAAGAAAAACCTCCTCGAGCCCTCCGGCCGCCAGACCGGCGCGCGCGCGCAGTTCGTCGAGCGTTCCCTCTCCGGCGACGCGTCCCGCGCTCAGCAGCACGAACCGGTCGCACACGCGCTCGGCGTCGCCCAGTTGGTGAATCGAGAGAAAGAGCGTGCGACGCGCGGTGTGTTGGCGCAGCACCGTCATCGCGTCGCGCGTCTGCCGAAGATCGAGCCCGTCGAACGGCTCGTCGAGCATCAGCAGGGGGTGCGGCGTGAGCAGGCCGATGGCGAGCATCACGCGCCGATGCTCGCCCTTGGACAGCTCGCGCAATCGCGCGTCGATGAGCGGGTCAAGTCCGAGCGCCGACGATACGGCGTCGACCTTCGCAGGCGGAGCGCCGTGCAGACCGGCGATGAAGCGCAGTGTCCACTCGACCGACTGGTCGCCCCATGGACGAACGCCGTCGGGAACGAAAAAGAGAAGCCGCTTCCGATCGTCCGGTGAAATCGGCTTCGCGTCCCGTTCGACGACGCCAAGGGTGGTGGGTGCGACTCCGGCGAGACACTGAAAGAGCGTCGTCTTGCCTGAGCCGTTCGGACCGATCAAACCGAGAATCTCGCCCGCGCGGATCGAGAAGCTCGCGCCGCGAAGCGCCCAGAACGGTCCGAAGCGCTTTGAGAGATTGTCGGCGGTCACGACGTCGAAGGCGCGCGCCCCCGCGTGAAGTCCCTCGCGCGCGACCGGAGCGGACGCTTGTGCCATTGCCGCGAATTGTCGCCGGAGGCGCGACGCGGTGCAATGGCGCGCGATCGGCGCCTCGGGTCTGGCAGCCGCGCGTCCCCGCGGCGTAGCTTGGCTGACATGCGGATTCTCCTGGCCGAGGACGACCGGCAGCTCCGACTCTCCATCGCGCGCGGCTTGCGCGAGGCCTCGTACGCGGTCGACCAGGCGGGCACGGGACCGCAGGCGCTGTTGCTCGCCTCGGCGAATCCGTACGACGCCGTGATCCTCGACGTGCTGCTGCCCGGAAAAAGCGGCGTCGTCGTGTGCTCCGACCTGCGCCGAAGCGGGAACGCGGTGCCGATTCTCGTCCTCACCGCGCTCGACGGCGTGGATCGGCGCATCGAGGGGCTCGACGCCGGCGCCGACGACTATCTCACGAAGCCGTTCGACTTCGGTGAGCTGCTGGCGCGCCTCCGGGCGCTGACGCGGCGGCGCGGCCCGGTCGCACCGGCGACGGTCGCGGTGGGCGATCTCGTGATCGACACGTTGCGCCGGACCGTGCATCGCAACCGGCGTGAGATCGCCCTCACGCGAAAGGAGTTCGCCTTCCTCCTGCATCTCGCCCGCAACGCCGGCCGCGTGATCGACCGCGCCGAGTTGATGGAGCACGTCTGGGATGATGCGCAGAACACGTACTCGAACATCATCGACGTGTACGCGAGCCGCCTGCGGCGGAAGATCGACGAAGGCGAAAAAGTGGCCCTGTTCAAGACGATTCGCGGAACGGGATTCATGCTGGACGCCCCGTCGACGCCGTCCCGGCGCGCCGCCCCCGCGCCGTTCACTCGCGCGAAGTCCACACGCGAGCGAGGCTGACGAGGTCATCGTGGCTCGCTGGCCGTCGACGCTGCGCGCGCGTCTCTCGCTCTGGTACACCGTGCTGCTCGGCGTCCCGCTGATCGGGCTCGCGCTCGGCTTCTACCTCCTGTTTGCGCGAATTCTGCACGAGCGTACCGACCAGTTCCTCGACGACGCGCTCACGGCGTTCTCGCGCGAACTGGTCGCCGAGCGTCGCGCGGCGCTGTCGCCGACGGCGGCGATCCGCACCACCGTGAACGAGGTGCGGTTTCAGGAATTGCGCATCGCGGTGCTCGACAGCAGCGGTGCCGTCGTGGCGACCTCTCCGGCGAGCGAGCTTGACGCGGACGCGGACCGCGAGCACGACGCCGATAGCCGGCCGCCCGACGCGCTCAGCGAGCAAGTGGCAGCCGCATTGCGTGGACGCACACCGGCGCAGTGGCGGTCGCTAACGTTGGCCAGCGCCCACGGCGACTATCTCGTGTCGGGACGTCCGCTCACCATCGACGGGCAGCGTTTCGTGCTCACCGGCGCGTATTCGCTGCGCGACACGGAGGCCGTGGTCGACCGCGTGCGCGAGATACTCCTCCTCGCGGTGCCACTGATTCTTCTCGGCGCGATCACCGGCGGCTACTTCCTCGCCACGCGCAATCTGGTGCCGCTCTCGGCGATGGCGGCCCGCGCGGCGGAGATCAGTGCGGCGAACCTGCAGGATCGTCTGCCGGTGGCCGGCGGCGAGGAGCTCGCCGGCTTGGCTCGCGTCGTGAATGGGCTGCTCGATCGGCTCGAGGCGTCGTTCGGGCAGCAGCGCCGGTTCATGGCCGACGCGTCACACGAATTGCGCACGCCGACGGCGATCGTGCGGACCGAAGCCGACGTCACGCTGGCACAACCGAGTCGACCCGAGGGCGATTATCGCGCGTCGCTCGCCGTCGTGCAGGGCGCCGCGCGCCGGATGACGCGCATCGTCGACGACCTCCTGCTGCTGGCGCGTGCCGACGCGGGCGTCACCGTGGAGCACCGCGAGCACGTCTACCTCGAGGAGGTCGTGCACGACGTCACCAGCGACGTGCGGCGGCTGGCCGAGAGTCGACGCGTGCGCGTGGAACTGGCGTCGGTGGTCGACGCGCCGATTTTCGCCGACGCCGATTTGGTCGGACGCCTCCTCCTCAATCTGCTCGACAACGCGATCAAGCACTCCCCCGAGGGGAGCGCGGTGCGGATCGAGATGGCGCGGCGCGGAAACACGTGCGAAGTGCGCGTCGCCGACGCAGGCAGCGGCATTCCAGCCGACGTGCAGCCCAAGGTCTTCGAGCGCTTCTTCCGGGCCGACGCGTCGCGGCTGGCAGGCGACCAACGGACCGCGGGTGAGCTCGAGCCTGCCGGGGCGAGCGGCGCGGGGCTCGGACTGGCCATCGCGCGGCGCATCGCCGAGGTGCACGGGGGCCGGCTCGATCTGGTCGAATCGCGGCCGGGGCGAACCGAATTTTGCCTCTCCCTGCCGCTCGATCCCGGGATCGCGCCCGCGGGCTGAACCACCCTTGCCGGGCTTTTCCCACGCCGGTAGAATGGCGTTCATGAATTATTCATGATCGCCCGTTTTCCCCCCTTCCTTCACAGAAAATCCGGACCGTATGAAGCGACTCTTGTTTGCAGTGCTCCTGCTGGTCGTTCCCGTCGCGGCGCGCGCGCAGGTCACCGTGCGCGGCACGGTCGTCGACAAACAGACCGGCAATCCGGTGGCGAACGCCATCGTCACGGTGACCGGTACGACGACGGCCGCCGTGGCGAACGATTCCGGCCGGTTCGTCCTCACGTCGTCCAGCGCCGTCACGAGCCTCACCGTGACGCGCGTCGGCTACGCGGAAAAGGTCGTATCGATCACCACCGTCGAAGCGGCGCTGCGCGTCGAGATGACCGTCGCGACGGTCGAGCTACCCGGCGTCCACATCGTCGCGTCCAACCCCGCGCCGTCGACGGCGGTGCTGTCGCAGAGCGACTTGAATCGCGCCAGCGGTCTCAGTCTGTCAGACGCGATCAACACGATTCCCGGCGTGTTCATGCAGTCCCGCACGCCGTACGGCGGCGCGCACATCAACATTCGCGGCTACTACCCGAGCGTGAGCGGCAACAGCCCGAACTCCAACGGCGAAGGCTATTCCGTTTTCCTCAACTACATCCCGATCACCGACGCCACCGGCACGACGGTGATGGACGACATCGACTTCTCGACGCTCGGCAAGGTCGAGGTGATCAAGGGCCCCGCATCGAGCCTGTACGGTTCGTTCATCGGCGGCGCCGTGAACCTGTCGACGGCGCGCCCGACGCCGAATCAGACGAGCGCGATGCAGCAAGTGCTCACCGGCGGCGACGGGATCATGCGCACCAACTCGACGCTGATGGGCGCCAGCGAGAACTCGGATTACGTCATCAACTACGGATTCCAGACCGACACGTCGTGGCGCCGGCACAGCCAGTCGCAAAAGACCTACGTGCGTGCGAGCGGCGACTTCGGCGTCGCCGCCAACCAGACGGTGTCGGCGTACTTCTCCTACAACCGGTCGCTCGAGGATCTCGCCGGTGAAATCGACAGCGTGGACTTCTACGCACGGCGGCCGGTGAGCGATTCGTTCTACGTCTCGAACAACTCGCACATCCAGATCACGAGCTGGTTCACCGGCGCGACGGACAACTTCCACATCAACGACCACTTCAACAACCTGACGACGGTGTTCGTCGGCAGCCGGTTCTCCGATCAGCCGATCGCCCACGGCTTCACCGACGCGACGCAGCTCAACGGCGGCGGCCGCACGCAGTTCGGCTACATCGGCCAGCTCGGCGACGCGACGGTGAACGGCGTCCTTGGCGGCATGATGCAGCGGTCGAACGTCACCAGCGCCGGCGCCAACATCGGCCACACGGCGCCGTTCGCCGAAACGCCGAGCACCACCGAGAACTTCGCGCAGAACTTCTACCTGTTCTCCGAATGGACGTTCGGTCTGCCCTCGCAGATCACCGTGACCGGTGGCGGGTCGCTGATCTACGACACCTGGCAGGTGCACAACCTGCTGGTGGCCCAGAAGATCGCCGACACGATTCCGCCGACGCAGTGGCTCACCAAGGACTTCAAGCCGACCTTCGCGCCGCGCTTGTCGGTGACCAAGGGCCTCGGCTCCGCCGGATCGCTCTACGCCAGCTGGAGCACGGGTTTCGCGCCGCCGCTGCTCAACAGCATCACGGCCAGCAACGGCACCGTCAACACGAATCTCAAGCCGGAACGCGCCACCCAGTACGAGGTCGGCGCCCAGGGCACGCTGTTTTCGCGGCTCGGCGGCCAGATTTCGCTGTTCAACATCGACAATACGAACAAGCTGATCCAGCAATCGGTGGGCGGCGTGACGTCGACGACCAACGTCGGCGAGCAGCGCAACCGCGGCGCCGAACTGTCGGCGAGCTTCCTCGCGATCTCGGATTCCGCCGCCCCGCTGTCGACGCTTCGGCCGTGGGTGTCGTACACGTACACCGACGCGAAGTACCTCAGCTACTTCAGCGACAACAACAACACCGCGGCGACGGTGAACTTCTCCGGCAACGCGGTGGCGCGCGTCCCGAAGACGATGTACGCCCTCGGCATCGACGCGGCCTCGAACTCGGGCCTGTACTTCAATAGCACCTACAACTTCGTCGACCGCGTCCCGGTGACGTTCGACAACTCGACGTGGGTGCATTCGTACAGCCTGCTCGGCGCGAAGATCGGCTATCGCAACACGATCAGCCACCGGTGGCTGCTCAACGCCTACGTCGGCGGCGACAACCTGACGAATCAGACGTACTACACGTTCCTGTTCGTCGGACCGAACTACGCGGGTCTCGCGCAGGCGCAGGACGGCGGGTCGGGTGACGGCTACATCCTCCCCGGCAACCCGAACCACGTGTTCTACGCCGGTGTGAATCTTTCGTACATCATCAAATAGCCCGCAGGGAGTTGCAGGACGCAGGACGCAGCACGCGGGGCGCGTCTGTTGGTGTTTGCGCAACGAGGGCCCACGTCGCACTTCCGCGGCGTGGGCGCTCGTATTTTCCGGTACCTGCTCGACGGCACTCGCTACGGGCGCAGCAGCTCCAGGAACTGCGTCAGCGCGCGGTGCGTGAGTCCCCAGACGACGAAGTCGCCGTGGCGGAACGCGTCGACGTCGCGCGGCCCGACGTTGCGAATCGCCACGACTGCGCGCCCCCACGCGCTCGGGTCGACGAGGCGTTCGAGCGGAACCCAGAATGCCTCGGCCACCTCGGCGCTCGGCGCGGCGGTCGCGTCGCGGCCGGCCACCGCGACGAACGGGCGAATGACGATCGGCGGAAGCGCTGGAGTTCGCGGCGCCACGTCGTCGAGCGCGCCGAGGATGCGCCCGTCGCGCGCGAGATCGACGCCCGTCTCTTCGAGCGTCTCACGCATCGCGGTGTGGGCGAGATCAGGGTCGCCGGGCTCCATGCGTCCGCCGGGACACGCGACGTGTCCGCTCCACGGATCGCGCTCGACTTCGGCGCGACGGATCATCAGCAGCTCGGGCTCACCGTTCGCGGCGGGACGCAACACCAGCGCGATCGCCGCGTAGCGCTCTTCGCCGGTCGCGGTCACGGCGAGCGGCGTTCGCTCGGCGATGCGCCGGGCGATTCGGGCGATGTCAGGTCGTGCGAGAAATTCGTCCAGCGACGTCACCTGTCATTCCACCTCGCCGCCGGCGTCCGCCCAGCCGCGAATGCCGCCCGACATCGACGCGACCTTGTCGTAGCCCATCGTCCGCAGCGTGTCGGCCGAGAGGGTCGAGCGGCTCCCCGACGAGCAGTAGAGGACGACGTTGGCGTCGCGCGCCACCTGCGCTTCGATCCGGCTCTCGAGGTGGCTGCGCGGAACGTGGACGGACCCGGGAATCTTCGCCGCGTTCACTTCCTGAATCTCGCGGATGTCCACCAGCACGACCGGCTCGCCGCGCTGCTGCATGTCGAGCACCTGGCGCGGCGTCACTTCGCGGACGCGCGCCTTCGCCTCCGTCATCAACTGCGGATACGTCTTCATGCGTCGCGGTCGTTCATCGTTCGATGATGATCGTTCGTTGATCGGCGTCGAGCACGGCAGTGGCGCCGAGCGGCAGCGTGAACTGATCGTCGACGTGGCCGAACGGCGCGTTGGCGATGCACGGCACCCCGCAGCGGTCGGCGGCCTCCTGCAATATGCGCTCGAGCGGAAGCGACCGTTCGGCCTCGCTGGTGTCGGGCGGAATGTCGGTGAAGCGGCCGAAGACGATGCCGGCGCACTTGGCCAACGCGCCGGACAGCGCGAGTTGCGTGAGCATGCGGTCGATGCGATACACGGCTTCATTCACGTCCTCGAGCACGAGGATCGCGCCATCGAGATCGACCGCGTACGGCGTTCCCACGAGCGACGCGACGAGCGCGAGATTCCCGCCGGCGAGGCGGCCGCGCGCGCAGCCGGCGCGCAGCGTGACGGTGTCGTCGTGACGCACGACGTACGGCGACGCGCCCGACGACACCGCCGTGACGAGCGATTCACGCGTCAGGTCGGTGAGCACCGCGCGCGCGGTCGGTCCGTGATACGTGACGAGATCCGCTCGCGCGCCGATCGCCGCGTGCAGCGCGGTGATGTCGGAATAGCCGATCAACGCTCTTGGTTTCCAACGCCACACGTCGTAGTCGATGCCTTGGAGCAACCGCATCGCGCCGTAGCCGCCGCGAATGCACCAGATGCCGTCGATCGAGTCGTCGGCCGCCGCCGCGACGAGATCGGCCAGGCGATGCGCGTCGCGGCCGGCGAAGTATCCGTCGCGCTCGAGCACGTGCGCGCCGGGCACAGCGTCCCAACCGAGCTCGCGCGCGTTGTTCATCGCGCGCTCGAGATCGCCCGGGTCGCGCAGCGGACCGGAGGGCGCGACGAGCGCGACACGCGCGCCGGCCGAAAGAAGGGGTGGAAAGCGCATCGACGTGGACATACGCACGCGCGAACGAACTCGTCAACTCGGGACGACCTCGTCAATCGTTGTCTTTGGTCGCATCTGGCACTGTTGGTGCGGAAATCGAAGTCCCGCCGGGCGCATCCGTGCCCGGCAATGGACTAATGGACTCATGATCGGAGGAAGGACCATGGCGGACCGCGACAACGATCGCAGCAACGTCGGCGACAACGATCCAATCAACAATCCGAGCAAGTCGGGCAGTCCGGGGTCGAGTGGTTCGAGCGGTTCTGGTGGCACGAGCGGGTCGAACAATCCGAAGAATCCGAATCCGTCGAGTGGAACGAAACCGGGCGGCGGCATGACTGGAACGCCGGGCGGTGGCAGCGGAAGCGGCAGCGGATTTGGTTCCGGCGGCTCGCAGCAAGGCAAGACGCCGTCGCAGGGCACGGGCGGATCGACGCAGAAACCGGGCACCGGGAATCCGGGAACCGGATCGGGGAATCCCAGCAACAGGTAGGTTCGCGGGTCTGATTGGATCGTCGTCAGGTCCTTTGAGGGTCGCGAGCGGTCGCCACCGCTCGCGGCCCAGTTTTTTGTCCGTTTTAGCGCGTGTTCGTCGTGCGACGCGCCGCGCGGTAAGTTCCGCGCGTGTCGTTGCCGACGCGTGTACTCGTGGCGCTTGGCGCCGGAATCGCGGCAGGGATCGCGCTTGGCCAGATCGACGCCGGCGCCTCGCGCACGATCGTCGCCGTCGTTGAACCGTTCGGAACCCTCTTCGTCAACGCGATTCGCATGACGGTCGTGCCGCTCGTCGTGTCGAGCCTCATCGTCGGCGTCGCGTCGACGGACGACCGCGCGATGCTGGCGCGCGTGGGTGGGCGCGGCGTGTTGGTGTTCGTCGTGTTGCTGTCGCTCTCGGGGCTTCTCGCGGCGATCGTGACGCCGCCGCTGGTCTCGCGCCTTCAGCTCGACCCGTCCGCCGTCGCTCAAGTTCGCGCGGCCTCGCCGTCGGCGAGCACCGTCGCGGCTGGCGCCGCCGCCATCAAGGGTCCCGCGGCGTGGCTCGTGTCGCTCGTTCCGGCCAACGCCATCGCGGCAGCCGTGGACGGCACGATGCTGCCGCTCATCGTCTTCGCGCTCGCCCTCGGACTGGCGCTCGGCCGCGTCGAAGCACACGCCCGCGACGAAGTCGTGACCGTGTTTCGCGCTATCGCCGAGTCGATGCTCACGTTGGTGCGATGGCTGTTGGTCGTCGCGCCGATCGGCGTGTTCGCGCTTGCCCTGCCGCTCGCGGCGCGTCTCGGGATCGCCGCGGTCGGAGCGCTCGCGTTGTACGTGGTCATCGTGTCCGTCGCCGCCGTCGGGCTCATCGTGTTCGTGCTCATGCCGGCGTCGGCGTTGAGCGGCGGCGTCCCGCTGCGACAGTTCGCGCGCGCGGCGCTCCCCGCGCAGGCCGTGGCGTTTTCGTCGCGGTCGTCGCTCGCTGCGCTGCCGGCGTTGATCGACTCGGCGCGCACCCGCCTCGGCATGCCCGACGAGATGACCGGATTCTTCCTGCCGTTCGCGTCGGCGATGTTTCGCGTCGCGGCGCCGTTCAGCATGACGGCCGGCGCCGTGTTTCTGTCGAAGCTCTATGGAATCAGCATGTCGCCGGCGCAGCTCGCGACCGTCGTGGTGACGGCCGTGCTGACGAGCTTCAGCGCGCCGGGAATTCCCGGCGGCTCGATCCTCGTCATGGTTCCGGTGCTGAGCAGCATTGGACTGCCGCTCGAGGGACTCGGCATTCTGCTCGGCGTGGACACGATCCCCGACATTTTCCGGACCACGGCGAACGTGACGGGCCAACTCACGGCGGCCACGATCGTCGCGCGGAGAGCGGAGCCGGCGCGCGAAGCCGCGCTGGTGCCGTGACTCCCGTCGGAGCACCGCTCCTTTGGACGCTGCCGTGGATCGTGCCGCCTGTTGTGGCGATCGTCCGCGCGCTCGATTCGCGGTCGCTCGACGACTACGCGGCAACCGTCGAAGGCGAAGCGCCGCCGGTGTCGGTCGTCATCCCCGCCCGCAACGAAGCGCGCAACATCGAGAAATGCGTGCGATCGGTGCTCGCGACCAACTATCCGAACGTCGAGGTCATCGTCGTCGACGACCACTCGACGGACGGCACCGGTGACATCGCGCGACGCATCGCGCCGAGCGACGATCGCCTTCGCGTGCTCGCCGCGCCGGACCTGCCCGCCGGGTGGTTTGGAAAGCAATGGGCGTGCGCCGCGGGCGCGCGCGCGTCGTCTGGATCGCTCCTCTGTTTCACCGACGCCGACACGGCGCACGCGCCGGACCTTCTCGCGCGCGCCGTCAATGCGCTGCGCGCCCGCGTCGCCGATCTGCTCACCGTCGCCGGCGCGCAGGAGATGCTCGGCTTCTGGGAGCGGATCGTCCAGCCGCAGTTGTTCGCGCTGCTCTCCATTCGCTATGGGGGCACGGAGCACGTGAGCCGCGCCAAGCGCCCCGCCGACGCGATCGCCAACGGCCAATTCATTCTGGTGCGACGCGCCACGTACGACGCGATGGACGGGCACGAGCGCGTGCGAGATCTCGTCGCCGAGGACATGGCGATGGCGCAGGAGTGGGTGCGCGCCGGCCGGAGAATCGCGCTGCTCACTGGAGTCGAGCAACTCTCCACGCGCATGTACGCCGGCTACCGGGAGCTCGTGTCCGGCTGGCGCAAGAACATTTACGCCGGCGGGCGACACGCCGCGCTCGGCGGACGTTTAGGACGCGTGTTGTATCCGGTGATTCTCCCGGCGCTGCCGCTGTTCTCGCTCGCGCCGCCGATCGTGCTGCTGCTCTGCGCGATCGGCGTGCTGTCGAGCGGCTGGCTCGTGTGGTCTGCAATGGTCTACGCCTTGAGCGCCGTGTTCTGGGCACTGCTCTACGCCTGGCTCCGACAGCCGCCGTGGTACGCGCCGCTCTACCCGCTCGGGTCGGCGGTGTTGTTGATCATCGCCGGCGGCGCCGTGCGACGCGGGCGGCGAGTGGAGTGGAAGGCGCGAGAATACATCGCGCGCTGATCGCACACCGCTCTCGAAATGAAATGAGAGGATCCGCAATGGCGTGATCCCGGAGAATCGCGCGCGCACTGCTAGCGTCGGCGCGTGCCGATCGCATCGCTCCACGCCGCCGCCGAGCTGCTCACCGCGGCCGACTCTCCGACCGGACTCGCCGCCGTCGCGCGTTCGATTGGTTGTGACGGCGATCCCGCGCCACTCGACCTCGACACGCAACGCGGCCTCGGCCTGGACGACGCCATCGTCGACGCGAGCGTGGCCACCGGCGCGGGCGCCCTGCGCGCACTCCTGCTCACGGTGCGCGACGACGTCTCGATCCGCGAGGTTTTACCACGCCTCGCGGGCCGGCTCGCCACGCGCGCGGCGCACGTGCTCTGGATCGTCGTCGCGTCCCAGCGGTCGCGGGGCGACGTCGCGATCGCCGCGTGGGCGGGAGATCGCCGCCCCCCGCGCGTCGCCGCGATCGTCGTCGATCGCCGGCATCCGGTGGACAGCGACGCCGAAACGTTGCGCGCCCTGTCGGTTGCGGCGGGCGAGCGCGACGTGCTCACGCACGCACGGTGGGTCGAGGTGCTCGGCCGTGATTCGCTCACGGCTCGCTTCTATCGCGCGCTGGAACGTGCCGTCTCGACCATCGCCACATCGTCGGCCGTGGGTAGAGACGCACAACGGCGCGACGCGGCGCTGCTCGACACGTCGCGACTCGTCTTCCTCTCGTTCCTGGAGGCCAAGGGCTGGCTCGACGGCGACCGCGGCTTCCTCGTCCGCCACTTCGAGCGTTGCATGGCGCACGGCGGCCGGTTTCGCGACCGCGTGCTCCGTCCGCTGTTCTTCGGCACGCTCAACACGCCGTTCAGTCGGCGCGCATCAACTGCCCGGGCGTTCGGTCGCATTCCTTTCCTCAACGGCGGTCTCTTCGCACGAACGCCGATCGAGCGGGCCCTTCGCGGCCTGGCGTTTTCGGACGACGCGTTCGGCGCGTTGATCTTCGACGTCTTCGCGCAATACCGCTTCACTGCGCGCGAGGAGACGACAACGTGGACCGAAGCGGCCGTCGATCCCGAGATGCTCGGCCGCGCCTTTGAATCGCTGATGGCGCCCGCCGAGCGGCGGCGCACCGGCGCATTCTTCACGCCGTTCTCGCTCGTGGAGCGCGTCTCGGCGTCGGCACTCGCGGCGGCGCTCGGCGACGACGGCGCGCGGGCGCTCGCCGGCGAGCCGTTGCGCCCGGCGAGAGCACGCGTGGTTCTCGAGTCACTCGACCGGCTCACGGTGCTCGACCCGGCGTGCGGTTCCGGCGCGTTTCTCGTCCACGCGCTCGAGCGGATCGCGTCACTGCGTTCCTCGCTCGGCGATGGCCGCGACGTCAGCTCGATTCGCCGCGACGTGCTCACGCGCTCGATCTTCGGCGTCGACGTCAATCCGACCGCGGTATGGCTGTGCGAGTTGCGTCTCTGGCTCTCGGTGGTGATCGAGAGCGAGGTGAACGATCCGGTCGCCGTCACGCCGCTGCCGAACCTCGACCGCAACGTGCGCACAGGCGACGCGTTGTCCGGCCGCGCGTTCGGATCGCCCGACGTGCCTCGCGGCGACGCCGCCCACCTTCGAACGCTTCGCGAGCGGTACGCGCGAGCGACGGGACGTCGCAAGGCATCGTGCCTGCGACAGCTCGAGCGCGCCGAGCGTGCGTACACGGTCGCGGCGATCGGAGGGGAGTTGCGCGCCGTGGCGGCAAAACGCCGCGACGTTCTCGTCGCGCGCCGGGGCCGCGATCTGTTCGGCGAGCGATATCAGCCCACGCGCGACGAGCTGAACGCCGCCGCGGCGCTCAGATCGGTTGCGAAGGCACTTCGTGCATCGCGACGGCGTATTCTCGACGGCGGCGCGCTGCCGTTCGCGTTCCCGACGCACTTCGCCGACGTCGAAGCGCGCGGCGGCTTCGGCATCATCGTCGGCAACCCCCCGTGGGTGCGCGCGCATCGCGTTCCCCAGTCGCAGCGCGCGATCTATCGCCGCGACTACGACGTCGCGCGGGCGGCGGCGTGGGAGCCGGGCGCCGCTGCCGCCGGCGCGGGCCGAGGATTCGCTGCTCAGGTAGACGTCGCGGCGCTGTTCGTCGAACGGTCGCTCCGGTTGCTCGCCCCCGGTGGCACGATGGCGCTCCTGCTTCCCGTGAAGCTCTGGCGGTCCCTCGCCGGCGGAGGCGTACGCCGATTTCTCGCCGATGGCGCGCGCATCGTGCGCGTCGAGGACCACGCGCGAGCGTCGGGCACATTCGACGCTGCCGTCTACCCGTCACTCCTCGTCGCGCAGCGACGCGTCGACGACTCGGCTCGCGCAAAGAACGCGATGCTCGTCGAAGCGTCGGTGCACGACAACGCGACGACCGGCATCGCGTGGCGACTTCCGGCGCACGACCTTCCGTTCGACGCCAGCCGCGGCGCACCGTGGCTTCTGCTTCCACCCGACGCGCGACGCGGATTCGACCGACTCCGCGAGCTCGGCCGGCCGCTCGCCGAGTCGGAGCTCGGCCGGCCACGACTCGGCGTGAAGTGCGGATGCAACGACGCATTCGTGGTCGAGATTCTCGGCTCCGACGAAGACCTCGTCGACGTGCTCACGATGGATCGCAAGCGCGTGACCATCGACCGCACGATGCTGCGGCCGTTGCTCAAGGGCGAGCGTCTCCGCCGTTGGACGGTGCCGCCGTCTGTCGACGCGATCATCTGGACGCACGACATGCACGGCAGCGCGCTGCGATCGTTGCCCACTCGAACCGAGCGTTGGCTCTCCGGCTGGCGTCGACAGCTCGCCGCTCGCTCCGACGCCCGCGATCACGCGCCGTGGTGGTCGCTCTTTCGCACCGAGGCAGCGGCCACCGAACGCGCTCGCGTCGTGTGGGGCGATGTCGGACGCGAGCCGCGCGCGTCGGTTCTGTTGTCGGGCGACACGCGCGTGCCGCTCAACACCTGCTATGTCGTGCGCTGCCCGGACGCGAGTGACGCCTTCGCGCTCGCCGCGCTGCTCAACGGGCCGCTCGCGCGTTCGTGGCTCGACGCGCTGGCGGAGCCGGCGCGCGGCGGGTATCGGCGCTACCTCGGTTGGACGATGTCTCTGCTTCCGATTCCATACGAGTGGCAACGTGCGCGCGATGTCCTCGCCCCGCTCGGCGAGTCCGGCGCGTGCGGCCGCCCGCCGAGCGACCAGGAATTGTTAGACGCGTCGCTGACGGCCTATGGTGCGGACCGGCGCGCAACGGCGGCGCTCGTCGCGTGGACCGGCCTGTGACCGGATTTCATCGCCTGCCCGCCGATGACGTTCGCCGACTGATCGCCACGAGAATGCTCGGCGGGCGAGAGAGCGGTGCCTCGCGAACGCTCGGCCGGATCACGCTTCGGTCTCATCAGCTCGACGCCGCAGGCCGGCTCATCGCGATGATCGAGCGCGACGGAGGCGCGATGCTCGCCGAGCCGGTTGGACTCGGCAAGACGTACACCGCGCTCGCCGTCGCCGCGCGCCTCGGAGTCCGGCGAATCGTCGTCGCGATTCCGGCCGCGCTTCGCGAGATGTGGCTCGCCGCGATGCGCGAGTGCGACGTGGACGCCTCGCTCGTCACGCACGAGGCGCTGAGTCGATCCGCGTCGTCGATAGTCGAGCCCGAGCTGGTGATCGTCGACGAGGCGCATCGACTGCGAAATCCGGGTACGAAGCGCTATTCGTCCGTCGCCGATCTCTGCGCGCGAGCGCGCGTTCTACTCGTGACCGCCACGCCGGTGCAGAACGCGCGCGACGACCTCGCCGCGCAGCTCGCGTTGTTCCTCGGCCGTGAAGCGTGGGCGCTGAGCGACACGGAGATCGCGCGCTACGTCGTGCGCGGAGTCCGCGCCGACGCCGGCGAGATGCCACGCCTCGACGGTCCTCACGTCGTGCCGCTCGCGAGCGATGACGATTGCGTCGACGCGCTGCTCGCATTGCCGCCGCCGGCTCCAGCCAAGGATGAATCGACGGCGGCCGCCCTGCTCCTCTACGGCCTGGTGCACCAATGGACGTCGAGCCGCGCCGCGCTGGTCGCTGCGCTCGAGCGACGCTTGGCGCGCGGAGTCGCGCTGACGAGCGTTCTCGAGACAGGCCGCTATCCGACGCGCGCCGAGTTGGCCGCGTGGACGTGGTCCGGCGACGCGCTGCAGCTCGCGTTCCCGGAAATCATGACGCGTGCGACGACGACGGACAACGAGGACGTCGCCGGCTTGCTCGGTGCGGTGCACGCGCATCAGACCGCCATCGCGTCGCTCGTCGAGCGTCTTCGTCGCGAACCGGATCCTGACGACGCTCGGGCCGCGGCCATCCGGGAGATACGCCGCCGTCACACGCGCGAGCGAATCATCGCGTTTTGTCACTACGCCGAGACAGTGCGCGCGTTCTGGGCGCGGCTCGGTCGCGACGCGGGAGTCGCCGCGCTGACCTCGTCCGGCGCACGCGTGGCAAGCGGTCGCATCAGCCGAGCGTCGGTCCTCGAGCAATTCACGCCGCGAGCGGGCGGCGGAGACACGCCGCCCGCCGAGCGAATCGACCTGCTCATCACCACCGACGTGTTGAGTGAAGGCTTGAACCTGCACGCGGCGTCGGTGGTCGTGCACCTCGACTATCCGTGGAACCCGGCGCGCTTGGATCAGCGTGTCGGCCGCGTGCGGCGCTTGGGTTCGCGACACGGCACGGTGACGGTGTACGCGCTCGCGCCGCCCGCATCCGGTGAGCGGCTGTTGCGGATCGACGAACGGTTGCGCGACAAGCTGCGCGTCGCGGAGCGAACGATCGGCGTCGCCGGTCACATCCTTCCGTCTCTCGTCACGCCGGCGGTCGACCACCGCGGGAGCGCCGAAGCGGCGAGCGACGTGCGGGCCTCGCTTCGGTGTTGGCTCGACCACGGCTCGAGCATGCCGGCGCGCGCGACCGAAAGCGACGGTGAGCCCGCGGTCGCCGCCGTCGAGAGTGACGTTGCCGGCCTGCTCGCGCTGATCGTCAAAGGCAACGATTTCCAGCTGGTCGCCGACGTGGGACGCGGCCTAAACGCCTCGCCGGCGACGATTCACGCGGCGCTTGGCGCCGCGCGCGGGCCGTCGGGCCGCGTCGACGACGCGGAGATCGGCGACGGCATTCAGCGACTGCAGCGCTGGCTCGGAGCGCGCTTCGGCGCATCGACCGTCGATCTGCCTTCGGCCACCGCCTCTCCCGCTCGGCGCGTCGCCCTCGCACGCGTGGCGCGCGCGTTGTCGCGCGCCCCCCGCCATCGACGCGCGCTCCTTGCGCCGCTGGTCCACGCGGCGCGATCGGTGGCCGTCGCGCCGCTCGCCGAAGGCGCGGAGCGCGTGCTCGACTCGCTCGTCGAATCCGACCTCCCCGACGAAGCATGGCTGCGGTCGATCGCGGCGTTTGGTGAATTGAACGTTCGGCCCGAGTCGGCGCGTCGCCACGGCACGGAGCGGGGTCGCGTCGTCGCCATGCTTCTTCTCGTCGTGCGGTCGTCTGACCGACCGGACTCGAGGGCGTGAAGGTTGCGTCTAGTCGAGCTACCTTTGCGGCCCGCGGTTTGGTCTCATCGATCTCGACTCCCCCGAATGCAATACACGACGCTCGGCAACACCGGCCTCACGGTTTCGCGCCTGTGCCTCGGCTGCATGACCTACGGCGACCCACGGTGGCGCACCTGGGTGCTCGACGAGGGCGAAGCACAGCCGTTCATCCGTCGCGCGCTCGATCGGGGCATCAACTTCTTCGACACGGCGGACATGTACTCGCTCGGCATGAGCGAGGAGGTCACGGGCCGCGCGTTGCGCTCGATGGCGAAGCTCGAGGAGATCGTCATCGCCACCAAAGTGTTCTGGCCGATGAGCGACGCGCCGAACAGGAAGGGGTTGTCGCGAAAACACATCGTCCAGTCGTGCGAAGCCAGCTTGCGGCGGCTCGGCGTCGAGACGATCGATCTGTATCAGATCCATCGCTTTGACCGCTCGACGCCGATCGACGAAACCCTCGGCGCCCTCGAGCATCTCGTGCACCAGGGCAAGGTGCGTTACATCGGCGCGAGTTCGGGCTACGCGTGGGAGCTGATGCGCGCGCTCAGCGTCTCCGAACGAAACGGGTGGGCGCGATTCGTGTCGATGCAGCCGCAGTACAACCTGCTCTACCGCGAGGAGGAGCGTGAGATGATCCCGCTCTGCCACGCGGAAGGCCTTGGGCTCATTCCGTGGTCACCGCTGGCGCGCGGCGTGCTCACTCGTCCGCGCGAAAAGACCAAGGGCTCAACGGTTCGCTCCGACACCGATGTGCACGCCGACCGGCTCTACGCGGACGCCAACTGGGAGATCGTGGACGTCGTCGAGACGATCGCCGACAAGCGAGGTATCTCGATGGCGCAGGTCGCGCTGGCATGGGTGCTGTCGAAGCCCGACGTCACAGCGCCCATCATCGGCGCAACGCGCATCGAACATCTCGACGAGGCGTTCGCGGCACTCGAGGTCAACCTCAGCGAGGACGAGATCAAAGCTCTCGAGTCGCCGTACACGCCAAAGGCGGTCAACTTCTAGCGTCGGCCGGCGGCTCTACTCCTCGAGGGCGGGTTCGTACTCTGAATGACCGCGCGGCTTTTCGTGCTGCTCGAGCATGCGCGCGCACGTGTTCCAGCGCAGGATCGCTTCGTCGTTGCCGGCGGGCCGGATTTTTTCCGCTTTCTCGTACCAGGTCATCGCTTCGCGAAACCACTCCGCGGCGACCTGCGACGAGCCTAGCGCTCCGCGATGTAATTGCGCACGCGCGCGACGCTCGCAGATGATGCCCGAGTAGTAGAGCCGTTCGTATTCGTCCTCGAGTCGCGGCAGCACCTCGCGCGCGCGACTCACGCCGCCCGCCATGTCCTCGGCGAACTGGTCGGTGATCGACAACAACAACGAGATCAGCGCTGCCTGATTCTTCGGATCGATCGCCAGCACGTCGAGGCAAATGCTTTCGGCGGCCGACGACTCGTTGAGCAGCCGATAGCGTTCCGCCTTTTCCAGGGCGGCTGGAATGCCTTCGCGAGTGATCGGTTTGAGTTGCACGAGTCTAGTGGCGCAACGCCGCGCGTGAAGCCATCTCTAAGGTATGACGGAGGCTCGGCCCGAGCCATCGCTCGCGGATCTCTGGCGGCGTCTCGCCCGCCAAGCGACGGACACTCAGCTGGCCGTCTGCGCTGCGCTGCTGCCCGTCACGATCGGCGCGTGCATCGTCGTCGCACTCGCCCGTCCGCAGTGGACGCTGCGCTGGTGGCCTATCACTGCCCTGCCGTTGCTCGTCGCCGCATTTGGGATCTGGGGAATCGGCGATCGCGAGCTCACCACGTCTGGGGCCGGCGCGTCGCGGACACGATGGGGATGGCGGTCAATCGAGGCCGCCGCATTTGGGATCGCAGTTCTGTCCGCCGCCGTGATCGCCTTGTGGTTCCTGGTCCGCGTGGTCGGAACCTGGATCAGTTAGATATTCCGCACCTGAATGCCCATCTTGCGCGCGGCGGCCCCGAGCTTGACGTCGTACGTCGCCAACTCGATGTGCTGTCCTTGCGATCGCAAGAAATCCATCGATGCAAGGTGCAGCGCGTCCAGCGTGCGCACCGGTGCTGAGAACGTCTCGAGCGCGCGCAGGAGAACCGGACGGGCCAACTCGAGAAAGGCGATGCGCGCCGTCAATTCGCCGATCTGCGCCGCATGTGATGCGCCGAGGCCACGCGCGTTCGCCCGCGTCCACAACTCGAACTCGAGAAGCCGACTGGAGACCAGCGGCTCCGACCATAGTGATGGCGCTGGCGTTCGGTCTTCGGCAAACAGCTGCGCCAGCGCCACCGAGGTGTCGAGATAGATCATCGATCGCCCCGATCGTCGGCCAATTCCTGGAGCAACTGTGCGAGCGGGGCGATGGGCGAACGCGGCGGTGCACCGGCCGCGACCATGGTGGGCGGCGTGACCCACCCTTGCCGCACCGCCTCGGCCAGTTGGGCATCGGCCAGCCAGGCGCTGCGCCCTTCGCGCGGCGGAACCAGTTCGGCGACGACGCGATCGCGGTCGGTGATCAGCACGGTCTCCCCCCCCGCGACGAGCCGGACGTATTCGCTGAGCTTGTTCTTGAGGATCTTGAGGCCGACGGCTCGCATGCCATAAAGTAGCTCCCAGAAGCTACCTTCGTCAACCCTAGAAATAACTGGAGGAGCGCCGCGCGGGTGTGCCATGCGGCCCAATCTAGGGATTTGGCGACAGCCGTCCACCATTGATCGTTTGCGAGGCGGACCAGTCTTCCGCGAGCCCGGTCGGCTACCGACGCCGCGCGTGACGACCGCTACGTATCTCCGCGCCGCCGCCTGCTGTAGATCTTCACCAGCTTACCGATCGGATCGAAGAACTCGTCGACCACGCGCTCCTTGAGCGGGATGATCGCGTTGTCGGTGATCGTGATGTGCTCCGGGCACACCTTGGTGCAACACTTGGTGATGTTGCAGTAGCCGATGCCGTGTTCCTTGCGCAACGCGGGAACGCGATCGGCGACGTCGAGCGGATGCATCTCCAACGCCGCGGCGTACACCAGGAAGCGCGGTCCGATGAACTCGTCGTGCTTCTGGTGGTCGCGCAGGACGTGGCACACGTCCTGGCACAGGAAGCACTCGATGCACTTCCGGAACTCCTGCACGCGATCCACGTCCTGCTGATTCATTCGCCACGTGCCGTCCACGGCATCGGGCGGCCGCGGCGTGAACCGCTGGATTTTCTTCTTCACCTCGAAGTTCCACGACACGTCGGTCACGAGATCGCGCACGTGCGGAAAGGCGCGCATCGGCTCGATCGTCACCGGCTTCGTCGAATCGAGATCCGACAGCCGCGTCATGCACATCAGCTTCGGCATGCCGTTGATTTCCGCCGAGCACGAACCGCACTTGCCGGCCTTGCAGTTCCAGCGGCAGGCGAGGTCGTTCGCCTGCGACGACTGGATCTCGTGCACCGCGTCGAGCACGACCATGCCTTCGACGACGTCCTGCTTGTACTCGACGAAGTCGCCCTTCCCCTGTTCGCCGCGCCAGATCTTGAACGTGCGGACGTCGTGCTTGGCCGATGCGTCCTGCGCCGCCTGCGCGGCGGTGAATGCGTCTTTGGGTTTCGTTTCACTGACCGTCGGCGCCATCTATTTCATCTCCTCGATCACTGCCTGAAGGTGTTCGGGCATCGGTGGAATCGGCTCGCGCGACAGCTGCATGTTGCCGTCGCGATCCTTGCGCACCACGAGATTGAACGTCGCGTACGACGGATCCTTGTCCGGATAGTCGTCCCGGAAATGACCGCCGCGACTTTCCTTCCGCTCGATCGCGCACCGCGTGATCGCTTCGGACACAGTGAGCAGGTTGGTGAGGTCGAGCGCCGTGTGCCAACCGGGATTGTACTCGCGGTTCCCGGGCACGCGCACTCGGTCGGCCCGTCGCTTGAGATCGCCGAGCGCCTTGAGCGCGAACTCCATCTGATCCTGCGCGCGCACGATGTTCACGTTGTCCTGCATGATCTCTTGCAGCGCCTCCTGCACCTGATACGGCCCTTCGCCGCCGTCCGCTCGCTCGAATGGCGCGAGCGCCGTGCGCTCGGCCGCGGCCACCGCGTTCTTGTCGATCGACACGGCGCCGTTCGACTTGGCGAACTTGGCCGCGTGCTCACCCGCACGCTTGCCGAACACGATGAGGTCCGACAGCGAGTTTCCGCCGAGCCGGTTCGCGCCGTGCAGGCCGGCGCCGCACTCGCCCGCGGCGAACAGCCCGGGCACGGTCGACATCTGCGTGTCACCCTCGACGCGAATGCCGCCCATGATGTAGTGCGTCGTCGGACCGATTTCCATCGGCTCCTTGGTGATGTCGATCCCCGCCAGCTGCATGAACTGGTGATACATGCTCGGCAGCTTGCGCTTGATGTGCTCTTCGGCGTTCGGGAGCTTCTCCTTGATCCACGAAATGTCGAGGAAGACGCCGCCGTGCGGTGAGCCGCGGCCTTCGCGCACCTCGCGCACGATCATGCGCGCCACGTGGTCGCGGGTGAGCAGTTCCGGCGGGCGACGCGAGTTCTTGTCGCCCTGCGTGTACTTCCAGCCTTCCTCGGGAGTGTCGGACGTCTGGGACTTATAGTTGTCCGGGATGTTCTCGAACATGAATCGCTTGCCGTCGCGATTCTTGAGCACTCCGCCCTCGCCGCGCACACCTTCCGTGACGAGAATGCCGCGCACGCTCGGCGGCCAGATCATTCCCGTGGGATGGAACTGCACGAACTCCATGTCCTGGAGCGCCGCGCCGGCGTGATAGGCGAGCGAGTGACCGTCGCCCGTGTACTCCCAGCTGTTCGACGTGATCTTGAACGCGCGACCGACGCCGCCCGTCGCCAGCACGACCGCCTTCGACTTGAAGACTTTGAACCGCCCGCGCTCGCGATCGTACGCGAATGCGCCGACGACGCGATCGCCGTCCTTGAGCAGCGTGACGACCGTGCACTCCATGTGCACGTCTACGCCCTGATGCACGCCGTGATCCTGCAGCGTGCGAATCAGCTCGAGTCCGGTGCGGTCGCCGACGTGCGCGAGCCGCGGATAGCGATGGCCGCCGAAATTGCGCTGGAGGATTCGGCCGTCGGGCGTGCGGTCGAACAGCGCGCCCCACGCCTCGAGCTCCTTCACGCGCTCGGGCGCTTCCTTGGCGTGCAGCTCGGCCATCCGCCAATTGTTGATGTACTGGCCGCCGCGCATGGTGTCGGCAAAGTGCACGCGCCAGTTGTCGCGGTCGTCGACGTTGCCCATCGCCGCGGCCATGCCACCTTCGGCCATCACCGTGTGCGCCTTGCCGAGCAGCGACTTGCACACGAGACCCACGCGCGCACCGTTCGTCGACGCTTCGATCGCCGCGCGAAGACCCGCGCCTCCGGCGCCGATCACCAGCACGTCGTGTTCGATCGTCTGGATCTCGCTCATCGCAAACCACGACCGGCGCAGGGAGCCACATACCTCATAGCAACCTCCAGTCGTGCCAGACGCCCATCGAGCACATGCGGACGTAGAGATCCGAGAAGGCCACGCCGATGAGGCTCATCCACGCCCACTTCATGTGCCAGCGATTCAGGCAGCTCGAGCAGTCGTACGCGACCTTACGCACGGGATGCCGCGAGAGCTGGTCGAGAAACCCGCCGACAATGTGGCGCATCGAGTGGCAGCCGAGCGTGTAGCAGGTGAGCAGCGACACGTTGAGCGCCAGCACCAGCGTCCCCACGCCAATCCCGAACTTCACGCCGCCCACGCCGTCGCTGAACCAGAGCGCCTCCCACACGTCGCGCGCCAGGAAGAACAAGAACGCCACCGCGATATATAGGAAGTAGCGGTGGATGTTCTGGATGATGAGCGGGAAGTACCGCTCACCCAAATAGCTCTTCCGCGGCTCCCCGACCGCGCAGTTCGGCGGATCGGCCCAGAACGCCTTGTAGTATGCGCCGCGGTAGTAGTAGCACGTGACCCGGAACAACCCGGGAAACGGCAGGATGATTAGCGCCGGTGAGAACGGGGCGAACGCCGGCCACCACGTGGGCTTGGGGCCGAACCACGCGTGCGGCGAATCGCCGAAGATCTCCGGCGAATAAAACGGTGAGAGATACGGGCCGTACGTGTAGTGGGCGTTCTGGAACGCGGCCCACGTCGCATACACGACGAAGCCGCCGAGGAGCGTGAAAACGACGAGGGGCTGAAGCCACCATGCGTCGCGCCGCTGGGTTTCACCGAAGCCGCGGTGAAGGAGCGGGAGCGGTGCATGCGCCATTGATTTCTGGGGTTGAAAGGAAAGAAGCGACGCCGAACGGAATGTATCGCGGTCCAGGTGCCAAACGCGCGGGAAATCGACTGCGGGCGCACGACAGCGTCAATGCCTTGCGTGTCGCTCATCGATCTCACGGCGGGGGTCGATCGCCGGTGTCGAACACGAACGGAAACTCGACGAGCTGCGCGACCGGACACCCGCGGATGGTGGCGGCGTTGAAGGTCTGCGCGCCCAGAGCGACGATCGCCGCGCGAGCGAACTCGAACGACGTCGCGCGTACGAGCTCCACGGTTTCGAGCGCCGGCTTCCCATCGCGATCGACGATGAACCGCAGGACCACTTCGCCGTGATCGAAACCGGCGTTGAGCGCACCCGCCGGAAATGCCGGGCGCTGTCGGCTCAACGGACTCGCGTCGCGGACACGCACGCGTGGAAAAACGCCTTGCGCGATGCGTCGCGCCTGGTCGATGGAATCGGTGGAAATTCGAACTTCGAGCCGCCACTGGTCCCCCGACTCGGGCCTCAACGCTCTTCCGGCCCGGGCGGCCGAGCGAATCGCCGTTACGACCGCGGAGTCGAATCCCGGCAAAAGCGAAGAGCGAAGAACGCGTGGTCCATCCGTCGAACCCCTGTCCGTCAACTCGACGCGATAATCCCCAAGAATGCTCGCTACGCGCGGGACACCGACGCTATCCCCCGCTGAGGAGATCCGCAGACCGCGAACGAGCGATGGCCCATCGAACACCGACAGCCGGAACGGGCGCGGCGCGACGAAGAACCGCGAGATCCGCGACTCCAGCAGATCGCGCCGTTCGGGCGACATCCAGTCTCCATCCAGCTGCGCGACGGAGACGAAGATCGCGGTCGCCACGGAATCGACGGCGGCGGCGTGGGCGACGATCGAATCGCATCGCGCGCTGTCCGGGCGCGACTGGCCCGCGAGACGCCGAACCGGCGACGCCGAGCAGAGCCATCGCAATAGCTCCCGAAGTCGCCACCGCGCGCACCACGTCGGGTACTCTCATCTGCCGGCGGCGACTCCTCGCCATTCGCCGGTCACGCGCGCCGACTTGACGTAATCGAGCTTGGGAAACGCACGCGTGAGATACGCGTTCCCTTGCCGGTTGATAGAATCCTGCGACGGTCCCTGCCCGCGGCCGCCGGGGCGAGCGGCTTCACCATAGCCTGAGTAGAGCGAGTCCACGACCTGCATTCCCGTGATCACCTCGGCGATCGGTGGAAAGCCGAAACCGTTCAGCGTGTCGAGCCGCGCGTTGTCTTTGAGATTGATGTAGAGCTGCGTCGATCGCGTGCCCGGACCGCCGCGCGCATACGAGATCGTGCCGCGCGCGTTGGTGTGCTTGACCGGTTCGTCGGCGATCGCGCGAATTCGCCACGCCGAGGTGAGCCGCGGATCGGCCGCGAGCCCGAACTGTGCGACGAAGTCCTTCACGACTCGAAAGAACCGCGCGCCGTCGTAGTAGCGGTCGCGCACCAGCGTGTAAAAGCGATCGACGCCGTTCGGCGCCCACGCCTTGCGCGCCATCACGTCGAACGCGCCGCCACTCGTCTCGAATCGCACGACGAAGCTGTCCGGCACCGCGACGTCGAGATCGCCTCGTCTGTTGGGGCCGCGCGCGAGACACCCGCTGGCGATCGCGATCGTGCTCAACCCGGCGATCGCCAATCGACGTCCCGCTTCTCGGCAACGCTGCGGCACGGTCACTGCTTCGCGTTCGGTTGCGGTGGACCGGCCATGAGCGCGTCGGATACCCGCTCTCGCTGATGCCCGTTGATGCTCGTGAGCAGGCCTATGAAGTTCGCGTTCTCCATCAGCGTCCGCTCGCGTTTGATCGTCTGTTCGGCGGTCGGCCCGACGAATTGCGCTCGGTCGAGCTTCTGCTCGTCGGCGATGCGCGCGACCGAGTCCGGATAGAGGAACACCTCGAGCCGCGCGAGTTTGCCGATCTTCACGACGAACGCCGTCGCGGTCCCGGTCCCGCCGATCGATCTCTCTTCGACCCTCTCTGTCGAATCCAGACGCGGCGCCAACCCCGCGCGGTCGAGTCGGTACAACACCGAGCACTTCGCCCACAGGCCGTTCGCCGGACACTCCGGCCCCGGCGCCGTATCGACCGTGTTCGATGCGACGCTGGAATCCGGACTGCTGCCGCTCGACGCCGCGTCGGATTTCCCGCTCGGCGAATTCGAGCAGGCTCCGACCACGACGACGCAGACCGCCGCGACGAGCTTAAGCATCGTCGGATGATGCGGCGACGGGCTCGGGGTCCGCAACATTCAGCTCGACACGTCGCCGCCCGACGATCGTGGCCGCGACGAGATCGCCGGTGACATTGGCCATCGTCGCGAACAGATCGGGAATCGTGTCGGCGCCGATGAGGAGCGCCGCCCTGCCGCCGGCACGCCGATGCCGAGCGACGTGATGACCGTCGCAAGCATCAGCATCGCGCCTTGGGGAACGCCCGGAATCGTGAAGCTCAGGACGACCGACGTGAGCGCGACCGTGACGATTGTGCTCGCGCCGAGGACGACACCGTAGAGCTTGGCCAGGAACAACGTCCCAATGAGCCACGCGATCGGAGTCACCACCTTGAATACCGATACCGACAGCGGAAGCACGAAGCCCGTGATCGTCGGTGGCAACTCGAGCGACTGGGCGCCTTCGATGAGCGCCGGCAGCGACGCGAGCGATGAGCTCGAGCTTACAGCGATAGTCTGGGCCGGAAGTCACCGCGCGCGTGAATCGCGGCAACGGAATGCCTCCCGCGACCGCCGCCACCGGATACGTGAGCAACGCGAACAGCACGACGGCCGCCGAGTACGCGAGGACGTAGTACACCATCGCGCTCGCGAGCGAGATCCCGACGCGCGCCGCCATCGCCAGCACGAGCGCGAACACACCGATCGGCGCCGCGATGATGACCCAGTCGACGATGGCCCGCGTCGCGCCCGCGATCGCGCTGAACACGTCGATGAGCGACTGCCGCAGCCGCGCGTCGATTCGCCTCGCCGCGAGCGCGAAGAACACCGTAAAGACGATCAGCGGCAACATCGCTCCGTCGGCCGCGGACTTCATCGCGTTGGCGGGGACGAGCGACGTCATCCAGGCGCCGAATCCCGGCACTTGGTTCAACTGATTCGTCGTCTCTCCCGCGGTCGCGGCGACCGAAGCGCGAAGACTCTCCGTCATCGCCGACGAAAGCCGCATGTCGGCGATCAGCGGCGGTCCGATCAGCAGGCCGAGCACCGCGGCGAACAGCAGCAACCCGATGAACGCGGCAAGGGTCTTCACGCCGACTCGGCCGAGTCCTTCACCCCACTCGGCCCGGCGACGCCCACAAAAACCAGGGACACGACCAGTGGGAGCACGGTCATGCGGACCGCGTTCAGCCACAGCTGGCCGATCGGTTCGATGAACCCGACGACACGAAGCGCGACCGGGCTGTTGGACGCCCCGATCGCGCTTCCGATGATCAAGCCCGCGATGAGACCGATGACAACGCGATGAACGCGCATCGGCCGGCCTTGTTAGCGTTTTTTCGTCTTGCCGCGCACCGCGCTCTTGGTTGGCCGGGCCGCGCGCTTGACGCCTTTGCCTTTCGACGGCGCCTTTGTCCGAACCGGGCGCGCTGCCTTGGTGCTGGGAGCTCGACGCGCCGGACTCTTCTTGGCCGCCGTGGCTTTTTGGGGCGCCTTGACCTTCACGGTCGGCGCCTTCTCCGCGACAGGCTTCTTGGCGACAACCACGGGGACTGGTGCGGGCTTGGGGGCGGCACCCGGTGGGAGCGGATTCGTCCGCGGACGGCCGCCCTTTCGAGCCAACTGCGCGTCGGCCAACATCTTGGCGAATGCTTCCTTCGCCTCGGCCATCAGCTGGGAGTGCGAGATCCGGCGCTCGGCAAGGGCGCGCTCCTTCTCTTGCCGATATATCGACTGAGCTGTGGAGCTCTCTGCTTTCTCCGGATTGTCCGGATTGTCCGGATTGTCCGGCTTGTCAGCGGGATCGGAGGTCATGGTAAGCCTCGAATCTAGCGAATCGGAGCCCTCTTAGGGAGTTCGAGCGCTGTCCGTGCCGAACGCCTCCGTCGCCCCAGTCGCGACTCAAGCGTTGTCTTTGGGTCGCGCCGCCCGGCGCATCTGGTTGATCCCGTTGATCATCATCGCCAGCTCGGCCTGCTTGTCCGGGTTTTCGCGAATGATGTCGTCCAACAGCGCCGACGCCTCGTCGTCATCCACCCGAGTCGGCTCGGCGGAAAACCGGCGGTTGTTCATGTGGCGCATGGGATCGATGTAGACGGGGTTCTCGAGAACCAAGTCGTGCCCGTCGTACTGAATTCGGACGGCGTAGAACTTCTTGCCGGCCTTTTCCATGTAGCTCACGCGAATGCCGTCGATTTTCGGCGGCCACGGCGGCAGTGGGCGCTCGTCACCCTCAGTCGTGCGATAGGTCGTGGTACCCGGCTGAAGATGCGAGTAGTTCGACTCGAACGACCCGTTGTACATGTAGGCGTGGCGCATGAAGCCTCAGTTGCGGTGAATAGCAGAGCTCAGAACCGCGGAACCGTCAAAGCCGAGCTTCCTCCGCGAACAAAATGGCCCACGAAGGCGCGGCGTGCTACCCTGTCCTGCGCGACGGCGTCGTGCCTGTGGCGTTACACGTGGTGCTTTGCGGACGCGGCCGGGCTTTCGCGGTCGGCGTCGAGCCATTCGCGCGGATTCCACGTCACCGGCATCGCGCCCACGCGCTCGAAGCGAATTCGCGGATCGTTCGATTGCACCAGCGCGAGCAGCCGGCGTCCCGTGAGCAGAAACCGGCGCGAGGTCGACTCAATGCTGTCGAGAATCGTTTGCGCGAGTTGCGGCTGAGCCTTCGCGAAGACGTCGTAGCCGCGGAAGGCGAGGACGAGCCCACCGTCGTCCGGCACCTCGAGTTCGCGCGAGGCAGTCGACCCAGGACATGAGATTCGGCGCGTAATGCGATGGAAAGCCGAGCACCCGCTTGGCATCGGCGTGAAACGCTTGCGGCGTGCTCCACGCGGCGGCCTCGAACTCGCGAACAACGTACTTCTGCTGTCGAAACCACGCGAGGTCGGCGGACAGGATCGACGGCTTGTGGTACAACGCGACGGCGCCGCGTTCCATGAGCTTCCAGTCGAGGCGAGCGGATTCGGCCGGAGCTTTTTCCTTTCGTCTGAAGAAGGCCATCAGGCTTTGGCGGCGCGCAGCGCGCGAGCGGACGTTGAAGAGTCCTCGCAGGATGAAGACCGCCGCGAACGCGACGTCGAGGAATCGGGACGGCGTCACCGTCGAATGGGGCCGCCAGAGCGGGCGCACGGCGACGTAGCCCCCGAGCCCGATGAGAATGACGCCGAGGAGGAGTCTGAACGCCGAGCCGGGCTTCACGGTTGTCGAAAGATGAAATGATAGAGGAAGTACTGCGACGAGACGACCGGCACCGCCAGCGGGAGCAGCTCGAGGATCCAGCGGGTCGGCCATCGCCCGCGCATCGCCGTGCCGGCGACGATCTGCAGCGTGCCGAACGCCCAGCCGGTGTAGAGGTAGTAGGCGCGCAGGCGCGAGATATACCCGACTTCGACCCGCCAGTACACCGCGAAGGCGAGTCCGCCGACCGTGAGCGCCACGCCCACCAGGAGGTTGGCCCATCCGACGACGCGCTCGATCTGCAGCTTGGCCCGCTCGAGATCGGCGTGCCGGGAGGGCGCGGTCAGATTCCCGCCCCGCGCCGTTCCACGCGCAACGGCACCCGCGCCACCGCACGGTCGTTGACGCGCACGTCGAACGTCCACGTCCCATCGCGCGGGAAGCCGACGTTCATCGGCAAGACCAGATCGTACGCGAGCGGGAGCCCGGCGACGGTCGGCGAGTCGAACGTCACCGGCGTCGCGGTGAGGTTCACCATCTCGTTGCCGTCCTCGTCGACGATGTGAATCGAGATTCGCTGCCGGGACCCGTAGTCGAGCGGCTCGATGTCGAATCGCACGGCCAAGGTCACGTCGAGCTTGGCGGGCAGCTCGGTCGCGTAGCGGCAGTTGTAGACGCCGACGACGTCCAGCTTGCCGTCGGCGCGCACCTGGGCGCGTTCGGCGATCACGGCAATCGTCGGAATCATCGGCGGAATAATCGAAAGCGCGACGGGAAGCTATGACGCGGACAGGGGGGCTACTCGACCCACCCTCTGGCGCGCCACTGGTCATAGCCCTTACGCGTGATGTCGGCCAATTCGCTGAACAGGTCCGCGTCGACCGCGGTGAAGTTGAAGCACGCCTTTCCCTGCATCCGCTTCTTGAGCGCCGGCGACATCACGGTTCCCATGCCGCCGTAGACCGGCATGAAGTAGTAGCTGACGTAGTTCTTCTGGATCTTCGCCGCCGCGAACATGATCGGCTTTCGGTTCGCGCCCAGCGTGTGGGTGTCCAGATAGTAGTAGTCGGACTTGTCGTGGACGGTCTTCAGGTTCGGTGCGTACGGTTTGAGGAGCGTCTTGAGCGCCTTGAAGACCGGAACGAACTCAGCGCGGGGTGGCATGGGACGGAGGGATCGGGGAGACTCAAAGTATGACGGGAGTGGACCACGCGTCCACCGGTCCACCGGTCCACCGGTGCACTTCCCGCACAAGAACTATTTGCCACTTTCTGGCTCATGTATTAGCTTCGGCGCCAGCGACTCAAGCAGTTCTGCGCGAACACGTTCCGGGACGATTTGGGGCCTTCGCAATTCGCGACGGCCCTTTCTTGTTCTGAGTCGCCGGCGGTCGAGACCTGACCGCGAACGCACCCGTCGTGAGGGAGTCACGAATCCTGTGGGTCGGTTTGTACGGCGCGCCCGCTACTCCGACGACACAACAACAACTTTTTGGAGTTTGCAATGGCACGTACGACCGGCACCGTGAAGTGGTTCAACGACGCGAAAGGCTACGGCTTCATCACGCCCGAGGGCGGGCAGAAGGATTGCTTCGTCCATCATTCCGCGATTCAGGGCGGTGGCTTCCGCACGCTGGCCGAAGGCGAGCGCGTGGAGTTCGACATCGTCCAGGGTGCCAAGGGCCCCGCTGCCGAAAACGTTACGAAGGTCGGCCGCTAAGGTCTCCTCGAGAACAACTGCGCCGGATCGACTCCTGTCGGTCCGGCGCGGTCGTTTTTTCGGTCATGACCGCCGGAATCTCGCTCGCCGAAGCTTCTTCATGATGGTGGCGACGATGATCAGCGTCACCACGACCCACACGGCGACGAAGGTCTCCTGCGTCTTCTCCGGCCGATCGGCGATATGCATCCCGTAATAGATGCCGAGCACAACCGCGTCGAGCGCCACTACGGCGACGACGAGGACGAGGAGATACTTCCGGACTTCCTGGACGTTGACGCTAGGCATTCATCAGTGCGGTCAGTGAAGTAAGATATCGCGTGGCCCGGCCCCTTCCCGCTATCCTCTTCGACCTCGACGGAACGCTCCTCGATTCCATCGAGCTCATCCTCTCGTCCGCGCGCTATGCCTTCGGCAAGCTCGGGCGCGACTGCCCGTCCGACCAGGAATGGCTCCAGGGCGTAGGCATTCCGCTCTTCACGATGTTCGGCCGCTACGCCCGCGACGACGCCGATCGCGCCGCGCTGATCGCCGCATACCGCGAACACCAGTTCGCGCACCACGACCGGCTCGTAAAACCGTACGACGGCGTCCACGATCTCCTCGCCACCCTTCAGTCGCGGGGGCACGACCTGGCCGTCGTCACCAGCAAGTCCGAGTACCTCGCGATGCGCGGGCTCTCGCACGGAAAGCTCGCGCGCTTCTTCGATACTGTCGTCGGCTGCGACTCGACCACACGACACAAGCCGGACCCCGAACCCGTACGGTTGGCACTGCACCGGCTCTCCCGCGATCCGAGCGACGCGGTCTTCGTCGGCGACTCGGTGCACGATGTCATCGCCGGCAACGCGGCCGGCGTCGCCACCATCGCGGCACTCTGGGGAGCGTTCGCCAAAAAGGACCTCGAGCCCGGTAGCCCAACCGCATGGGCCGAAAACGTTTCCGAGATCGTCGGCTTGCTGGATAGCCATCCCACGGGCAGCGTCCTCCTGCGGTGACAAAACCGCCCGTGTCTTTCAAACCTTCCTCGACGTGGCACCATCCAAGTCAGCAAGCGGATGGAGCGTCCACGCAAATGGCTGCAGTGGCCATCATCGAAGCACAGTCGGGCCCATTTGGCGGCAGCGATTCGGACGTCGCGCAAGCGGCGGCCGGGGACCGTGGTGCGTTCGAACGCGTCTATCGCCTGCACGTCAACCGGGTGTTCTCCCTATGTGCCCGGATGACCGGCGACCGGACGCGGGCCGAAGAGCTGACCCAGGACGTCTTTGTCCGTGCGTGGGAAAAACTGAAGCTGTTTCGCGGTGAAAGCTCCTTCGGGACGTGGCTGCACCGGCTGACTGTCAACGTGGTACTCAACGCACGCAAGACGGACAGCCGCCAGCGGTCGCGGGTCGAGGAGATCGACGACGATGAGGGTGGGATCGACGCGATTCCTGGGGTCGTGGGATCCCCGCTCGCTCCCGGCGATCTTCTCGACCTCGAAGAAGCGATCACCAAACTGCCACCGGGCGCGCGACGCGTGTTCGTGTTGCACGACGTCGAAGGCTACAAGCACGAAGAGATCGCCGAGATGCTCGGCGTGACATCGGGAGCCACCAAGGCGCAGCTGCACCGCGCTCGGCTCCTGTTGCGGGAGGCACTGAATCGATGACGCATCCGACAATCAGCTGTGAGCGGTTCAACGAACAGCTCGCCGAGTTCTTCGAGCGAGCCGTGATCGGAGCCGATGCGCGCCGCGATGGAATCGCACGCCGTGAAATGCGACGATTGCGGTCCGCTGCTCGCCGACCTGCGCCGCCTCCGCATCGACGCGACGAATCTTCCCGAGCTGGCGCCGAGCCGCGATCTGTGGTCCGGCATCGCCGACCGCATCGAGGCGCCGGTTTTCTCGCTCCACGGAGCGCGCGCGTCTCGCCGTCGCATTGGACGAACCCGATCTTCGTGAGCCTCGCCGCCGCGGGACTCGTCGCGATCACGGCGACGATAACGCATAAGGTGGACGGTGGACCACGAGCCGGTGGACCGGTGGACCGGTCGACCGGTGGACGGCAAACAAACAGCGCTCTGCGCGACAACGCCTGTGAAGTCGGCGCCCGCCGCGGTGGCATCAGCGCCTGAGTCAAGTTCACCCGCCGTCCAGCCGTCCGAGGTTTCCGGTCCACTGAGTCCACCGATCCACCGCTCAACCCGTCCACCCGGTCCACCTCGCGTCCAACAAGCCGTCCGCCGAGCAGACGTACGACCGCGAGATCGCGCGACTGCTCGTCGTTTACAACCAGCGACGTCCTCAGCTCGACTCGTCGACGGTTGCGGTCGTCCGAAAGAACCTCAAGATCATCGACGACGCGATCGCGCAGACCAAGGTCGCGCTGCGGCGCGATCCGGCGAGTCAGTTCCTGATGGAATCCCTCAACGACGCGTTCGACACCAAGGTTCAGCTGCTCCGCAAAGTGGCGATGCTGCCATCGGGCACGTGAGCATTCTCAGATGACCACGCACGACCTTCCGCGGCGACGCCGCCGCGCGTTCATGCTTCTCGCGTTTGCCGCGCTCGCCGTCGTCACGCCGTCCGGCCGAGCCGGCGCTCAGCGACGCAGTCGATCCAACGGCGCGCGCGAGACCGTCGACACCACGTTCGCGTTCGACAAGACCGGCACCGTCACGCTCAGCGCGACGAGCGGCGACATCATCGTCAACGGCAGCACGGACGGACGGATCCACGTCCACGCCACCAGCGACAACGGCAACCTGAGCCTCGACGCATCGCCGTCTCGAGTCATCCTTCAGAACCGGAGCGGGGACTCGCGGTTCGAGGTTACCGTGCCCTACGGGGTGCAGGTCGTCGCCCGTAGCCAGTCCGGCGACATGACGATTCGCGACACGCGCGGCGCGGTCGAGGCACACGTCACCTCCGGCGACCTCGAGGTGGAGGGCGTGAACGGCCGCCTCGAAGTCAACACCCTCTCCGGCGGCATCACGGTGCGGGACGTCACGGGCGACGTCGACGTCGTCACCACCAGCGGCGACGTGAAGATCTTCAACCTGCTCGGCAGCGCCGACGTTGGCACCGTGAGTGGTGACGTCGAACTTCGCGGCGTGACCGGCAAGAGCATGCGCGCCAAGACGACGTCGGGAGACGTGCGATTCGACGGACTCATCGATGCGGCCGGGCGCTACGACTTTACGACGCATTCGGGCGACGTGGAGCTGCACGTCCAGCGCGACGCCAGTGCACAGCTCACCGTCTCCACGTGGAACGGCGGCGTCACCAGCGATTTCCCGATCACGCTCACGCCTGGCGACCACGCGATCGGTTCGGCGGTGGGCAAGCGCTACACGTTCGCGATCGGCGGCGGCGGCGCCCGCATTTCGGCCGAGACGTTCAGCGGGGACATCACGCTGGTCGCGAACGGACACGGCGCCACGCCGCGCCGCTGACCGGCCTCGCTGCAAACCTCTGGGCCACTCCTGCTGTCTAGCTGACAAGCTGTCCAGCCGTCACGCTATCCACCTGTCACCCGTCCACCCGACTATGCGCCGCCTCCTCCCCGCACTCGTCATCGCCGCAGCGCCCGTCGCATCGCTCGCCGCGCAGAATCCCGACTATCACTGGGACAAGACGCTGGCCGCCGGCGGCGAAGTCCACGTCGAGAACATCAACGGCAACGTGAAGATCACGCCGTCCACCAACGGCCACATCGTAGTGAACGGGTTCAAGCGCGGCGGCCGCGATACCGACCGCATCAAGGCCGTCATCGACGAGTCATCGCACAGCCTCACCGTCTGCGTCGTCTATGATGACCCGGACTCTCGTTGTGACGACGAAGGCTACCATTCACGCGGCGGCCACCGCGATTGGAACAACGCGCGCATCGACCTCGAGGTGTCCGTGCCCGCCGACCTGATGGTGTCTGCCGGGTCGGTGAGCGGCGACGTGTCGATCGACGGCGCGCACGGCGACGTCAGGGCGTCGACGGTGAGCGGCGACCTTCGCCTCGACCGTCTGCACGCTACTTCGATCGAGGCCAAATCGGTGAGCGGCACGATCGACGTCCGCGTCGACGAGCTCGCGGGGCGCGGCGACTTCACCTTCCACACGGTGAGCGGCGACGTCACCCTCGAAGTGCCCAAGGGCTTTGGCGCCGATCTCTCCATGAGCACCGTGAGCGGCGACATCAACAGCGATTTCCCGGTCACGCTGGGAGGCTCGAGCCGGTGGAGCCGGCGTCGCGTCGACGCCCGCATCGGTGACGGCGGCCGGCGACTCGACGTGAGCACCGTAAGTGGCGACCTTAGACTCCGCATGGCGAAATCGTAGTTCGCCTGTGCGGTCCATCGGTCCACCCGTACACCCGTTCACCTGATTTCATGCGCCTCACACTCGGCTCGCTCGCCCTCGTGGCGAGCCTCGCTCTGCCCGCCGCCGGGCAGGCCCGCCAAACGGACGACAGTTTCAAGTGGTCGGGACCGGTTCCCGCCGGAAGCTGGATCCAAGTCAGCAACATGAACGGCGGCGTCACCGTCGGCGCGGCCAGTGGGTCGGAGGTGCAGGTCACAGCGACAAAACGGTGGCGGCGCGGCGACCCGGCGACGGTGCGCATCGAGACGAAAAAGGTCGGCGACAACGTCGTCGTTTGCGCGCTATGGGGCGAACGCTCGTCGTGCGACGAGCGCGGCTCGCACCACAGTGAGAACAGCGGCAGCCGCAACGACGTCAGCGTCGACTTCAACGTGCTCGTGCCGCGCGGCGTGAAGGTCAACGTGGGTACGGCCAACGGATCGGTGACGGTGGATGGAGCGACTTCCGAGGTCGAAGCCATGACCGTGAACGGCGAGGTGAATGTCACGACGAGCGGCGGACCGGTAAACGCCGCGACGACGAACGGCAGCGTGCGTGTGCGGATGGGGCACGTCGACGCCGCCGATCGGATGTCGTTCGGCACGGTGAACGGCAGCGTTACGGTCGAGTTCCCTGGCGACTTCAACGGCGACGTGGACCTGTCGACCGTGAACGGCTCGCTCAACACGAACTTCGAGATGACGTTGAGCGGCCGGCTGGACCCGAAGCATCTCCGTGCGCACATCGGCAAGCCCGGCGAGGCCCGGATGAGGCTCGAGACCGTCAACGGAAACGTCGAGCTGCGTAAGCGTTAGGCGCCGCCGCTGTCGGTCGGAACTTTCCGATTGACGGCCCCGTAGGTTTCCTGTCGCGCGAGAGGTCTACCGACAGGAGATTGTGTCAATGCAACGAGCCGGCTTTCTAGTCCTCGCCATGGCGGCATTGGCCGCCGGTTGTTCACACGCCGGCTCGAGCGAGCGCGCCTGGGAGACCTCGCTCGACCTTCCGCCGGGCGCGACCGTGCATCTGCGCAACGGCGTCGGCGACATCACGGTGCGTCAGGCAACCCCAGGCGTACACACCGCGACGCTCACGGCGGCCGTCGAATGGCGTCGCGGGCGAGAAAAGGACGTGGCTTTCCGAATCGACCACGAAGGCAACGACTATTACGTCTGCGCCATGTGGAAGGGCAGCGGGAACTGCGGCGCGAGCGGATATCGCGGCCGCAGCAGATCGGGCGGCTTGCTCGAGATGTTCGCGCTGTTCCATCGGTCGAGCGACGCGGTCGCGAACATCGTTGCTCAATTGCCGGCCGACGTGATCGTCGATGCGAAGACGACCAGCGGCTCGGTTGACGTGGAGGGCGCGTCGTCCGGTGTAACAGCCAAGACGAGCAACGGCACGGTGACTGCGTCGCACGTGTCCGGCCCGATGACCCTGAGCACGATCAACGGCAACGTTCGTCTGTCTCTCGATGCCGCGGCGGCGAGCGATTCGATACACCTCCAGACGACGAACGGCATGATCAACGCCGAGCTTCCTCAGGGGATCGACGGCATGTTCGACCTGTCCGTGACGAATGGTGTGGTCCGGACGGACCTTCCGATCAACAACCAAAAGGCCGATCGCGCCGGACGCCGTCTGCGCGGTCAAATCGGCACGTCGAGCCGGGTGGTCCGGATGCGCACCACCAACGGCACGCTCTCCGTGACCAGCAGGGGCGCTACGACGTCGCACTAGGAGCCGCGCCGGAGCCGGCGACGCTCGCCGGCGGGCTGCGTCTCGTCTGGCACCGCCCGCCCCGGCGGGGGTATTATTCGAGCGTAGTCCCTACCAGATCTCCAACGGAGTTTTCGAGACCCATGGGTTTCTCATACGCACCCGCGACCACTCAAGTCCGGACCGGCGTCGAGCGCGCGACTCTGGCGCGCCGCACCTACGGCTTGGTGTTCCTCAGCGTGCTCGTCACGATGGGCGGTGTCGCGTTCACCGGGACGCAGCCCGCACTTAGGGATGCGGTCGGGCAGCACCCGTTCCTGGCCTTGATCGCGGTGATGGCGCCGCTCTTTCTCGCGCAGAGGAACGCGCGGAGCTTTCCGCGCAACGTCATTCTCACGCTGCTGTTCACGTTCGTCGAAGGCGTATGGCTCGCGCCATTCCTGTACGCGATGCAGCAGACGGCCCCCGGGGCCGTTGGCCAGGCCGGGATTCTGACGTTCAGCGCGTTCGGCGCGCTTTCGCTGTATGCGCTGACGAGCCGCCGGGATTTCAGCGCGTGGGGCAGCTTCCTCACCGTCGGCCTGATCGTGCTCATCGTGGCGATGTTGATCAACGTCTTCGTCGCGAGCGTCGGCGCCTCTCTGTGGATGTCCGCCGTGGGCGTGTTGATCTTCGGCGGACTGCTGGTGTTCGACACGTGGCGCTTCATGCGCAGCGGCCGCTTCGGTCCGGACGACTACGTTTTCGCCGCTGTCCAGATCTATCTCGATCTGCTGAACATGTTCGTCTTCATCCTGAGCCTTCTGGGCGGCGGCCGACGCCGATAGTTGGCGCCTCCCGAGAAGCCGAGCATCGGATGCATCTTCGCGCATCCTGACGACGAAACGTTCTGTGTAGGCGGTATCGTCGCGAAGTACGCGTCGGCGGGACACGAGGTCCATTTATGGTGTGCAACGGACGGGGATGCCGGCAAGAGTGCCGGCGTCCCCGTTTCGTCTCGAGAGGAGCTCGCCGCGCTCCGTCGCCGGGAGCTGGCCGAGGCGGCGCGCTTACTCGGCATATCGTCCGTCGAGTCGGGCGGCTATCGGGACGGAGGGCTCGCGCGCACCGACGCGGCGACGCTCATCGCCGACATCGTCAGCTTCATTCGGCGCAAACGCCCGACGGTGATCCTGACGTTCGGCCCCGAAGGCGCGCCGACGGGCCACGCGGACCACTCGGCGACGTCGCGCGTGGCGACGGCCGCGTTCTTTCTGTCCGGACTCGCCACGTCCCACGTCGACCAGAATCTCGCACCGCATCGCGCCGCGAGGCTCTTCTACCACGCGTGGGATTTCCCATTCCTCGAGAAGCGGCTCAAGCTCGAGAGCGTCCCCGGCACGGCTCGCATCGACGTCAGGGCGTGGAAGGACCGGAAGTCCGCCGCGTTCGCCGCGCACGCGACGCAGCAAGGATCGGCGGCGGTGTTTTTCTCCGGCGCGTTTTTCGACGTCGAGATCCTGGCGCTCGCGGCGGGTGTGCCGCAGCCGGCGGTGATGATCGACGACGTCTTTGCGGGGCTCTGAGGGGCCTACGTCGGCGCGCCGGTCACCGTCTCGATCTTCTCGGCCAGCCGCAGATCGGCTTCAGTGATCCCGCCCGCATCGTGCGTCGACAGCATGATGGTAATCTTGGTGTACCGAACGTCGATGTCGGGATGATGATTCATGTCGTCGGCGACTCTCGCCAGTCGATCGACGAAGCGAATGCCGTCCGCGAATCGGTCGAATGAAAAAGTCTTTGTGAGCACCGCGCCTCGGCGCGCCCAACCGGGAAGCCCCCCGAGCGCACGTTGAACCTCGAGATCGGAGAGTTTCTGTCGCACATCGCCTCGCTGTTACGGGTCGACCGACGTCGGAGATACTACACCGTGCCGGGCCTTCGAGCCATTGCGGCCGGCGCATTTCTTCTTGTGGCGCACGCGCCGTGCCGAGCTCAGGACTCGACGGCTTCCACGGTCGGTTCGGCGTATTGGAGCCGCTTCGGCATCGGTGCAATCACCAGCATTCTTCTGCACGAGGCCGGGCACATCGCGACGTCGATTGCGGTTGGCGCCCGCCCGACGTTCGGCTTCGACGATCTGCGGCCGACGATCTACTCGGGCATCAACTCGCATGTCGAGCCCCACAAGCAATTCCTCTTCTCGGCGTCGGGCCTCACCGTCCAGACGCTGATCGACGAGGGCATCCTTGACATCCCGCACTCGGGCGGCGGCGCATTCGAGCGCGGCATCCTCGGCGGCGGAATCGGTACGACGCTCTTCTATCTGACGATTGGCCGGACCGGTTCGGTGAGCGACGTCGACTTCATGGCGCGAACGCACGCGCTCACGAAGACCCAGGTCACGCTGATCTTCGGCAGCTTCGCGGCGATGCACACGATTCGGATCGCGAGAGACCCCAAGTACGCGAACTTCTTCGCGCGTCAGACGGCAGATGGGCGAATGGAGCTCGGGTTCGAGCTGAACAGATAGGTGGTGGACCGGTAGACCGGTGGACCGAGAGCAGGCTTGCGGCTTCGGTGTGTGTTCGGTAGTCTGTGTTGGAGGTCAGACGTCCGATTTCTACACGCCGAAGCTTGCCCGTCCGACGCGCCAACGCCGTTCAATCGGCGCTCTTCGATCAGGAGACGCTTGGCCGCGCTCTGCCGATCGTCGGCGAGCAGAAGGACATCCGCTACATCGGGCTCACGTCACAGTCGGTGCTCAACGATCCCGACACGACCGGCATGGGCTTCTGGTCGCTCAATCCGTACGTCGGCTGCGCCTTCGGATGCGCGTATTGCTACGCGCGTTACACGCATCGATGGGTGCTCGACCGACACGCGAAGGCGAATCCGGATCATGAGGACCTGCGCACCGCGCATGAGACGATGGCACCATGGCTGGCGTTCGAGCGGCGCATTTTCGTCAAGCAGAATGCCGCCGACGTGCTGCGACGCACGCTGCGACACGGCTCCGAGAAACATCTCGCGCTCATCGCCGGCGAGACGATCGTCATCGGCACGGCGACAGATCCCTTTCAGCCGGCCGAGCGACGTTATCGCGTGACGCGATCGATGCTCGAGGTCTTGGCCGAGCACGCCGGTCTTTCGATCTGCATCATCACGAAGAGCCCGCTCATCACGCGCGACATCGATGTGCTCACGCGAATCGCGCGCAGCTCGACGCTCTCCGTGCATCTCTCCCTCATCTCGATCGACCGCGATCTCGCCCGGCTTCTCGAGCCACGCGCGCCGACGCCCGATGCGCGCCTGCGCGCGCTCGCCCGGCTTCGCGCCGCGGGAATCGAGACAGGCATCAACGTCATGCCGGTGCTTCCGGCGATCACCGACGCGCCCGACGCGCTCGAGCGGCTCGTCCAAGCAGTGGCCGAGCGCGGCGCGTCGTACGTCAACGCGTGTCCGCTGCGTTTGCGATCATCGGCGCGAATGCGGTACCTGCCGTTCATCGAAAAGGAATTCCCGCATCTCGCGCGCAGATATCGGGCGACGTTCGCCAACGATCACAAGGTGAGTGCCGAGTACACCGAGAGCTTGCGATCGCGCATGCGGGCGTTGTGCGAGACGTACGGCGTCGCGTACGGCTACTACGGGCGCGCGCCATATCGAGCGATCGAGGAGAAGCTGGCGAGCGACGATCAACTCGAACTTTCCGAGATGCTCGGCTGAGTCCTCGCTACGACACGTAGGCGTCGACGGGAACGAGCCGAAGCCCGGCGACGCGACGAAAGTCTCGTTGGTTCAAGGTCGCGAGCCCGTATCCTCGCGCCAGCGCCGCGGCGCCAATCAGCAGATCGTGCGGGCCGATCATCGCGCCTGTGTTGACGAGCTCCGCCCACAGCTCGGCATGTCGGCGAGCATCAGGCAGTCCAAATGAGAGCACGGGCACCGCGTCGAGGATGGCTTCGACGAACGCCGATCGTCGCGCCCTTGTTCCGGGGTCGCGAGCACGATGACAGCCGTGAAGCAGTTCCGACGCAGTGATCACGCTGATTGCGATCGGCTCGTCACCCAATGAATCGAGCAGCGCCTCGAAGCGAAACGTGCGGCGCTCGGCGGCGATGAGGACGGACGTGTCGAGAATTACTCCCAAGGCGACCGAATCGGCGGAAGCCCATCGCGGCCAGTTTCGAGGTCGCGCGCGAAAGATTCGGCCTCGTCGGGGGAGAGTCGAGGCATCGAACGCCACCGTGCGGCCAGCTCTTTTGCCGAGAGTTGCTTCGCCGATCGCTCACTCTCGGTTGCTGGTACGAGGTACAGAGCGACCGCCTCACGGGCCATTTGGGATTTTGGAACGCCGAGTGCGCGCGCCTTTCGCGCGAGGGCACGAGCCAGCTCGGCAGGTAGGCGAAGCGTGAGGTGAGAGTCTTTCATGTGTTACAATGTAGTGCTTACGTAGTACGCCTGACCAGAGGGCCGCCGAGGTCGGCGAGAATCACGTTTCTGTTCCTCGACAGAAGGCTTGTGGATTTATTCTTGCTTTCGGTTTCTGTTCGGTATAGTTTCTTCCCCCGATCAGAACCGAATGTCTGCCTCCGTCGCCGCCCTCCGAGCTCTCATCCAGCAGCGTTTCCCCGACGCTGCCCCTCTCACAAGGGGGGATGGAGCGCAGGGCACAGACGGCGTCGCCACCGGCATCGCCGCACTCGACCGGCTGCTTCCCAACCACGGCCTTCCCCGCGGCCGGCTCTCTGCCTGGGCTCCATTTGGCGCCGCCAACGCGATTCTCCGCTCGGCGTGTCACGCCGTCGTCGCGGCGGGTGAACGGGCGGCCTGGATCGACACCGACAACACCGTCGCCGGTGCGTTCTGGTCGTGGAACTCGAGCAGCCTCTACCTCGTCCGACCCAAGTCGCGACTCGACGCCTTTCGGGCTGCCGACGAGCTCCTGCGGTCGGGCGGTTTTTCACTTCTCGTATTAACTGGCGCTGAACCACAGGGCACCGAGACCGTGCGGCTCACGCGCGCCGCGCGCGAAGGGGGCGCCGCGCTCGTCGCCGTCGGCACGTCGGCGTCGATGGCCAGCCTCCGTCTCACGTCGCGCCTGCTCCACTACCACTGGCGTCTCACGCCGTTCGGCGATCCCGCGGACGCCGAGCGCGCCGACGTTCGCATCGACGCGCGCTCCGCCGGATGGAACGCGCACACGACCTTTTCCCTCGCCGTGATGAATCATGAGCTACGTCTGTCTCTGGAGTCCGAGTTGGCCGACCGGCGCGGACTTCCCCGCTGATCTCGCCGCCGGATTTCTCGCCGTCGCTCCCCGCATCGCCGTCGGCGAGCGTGGCCTCGTGTGGGGCGACGCGCGCGGACTCATCGGCAGTCTCCTCGCCGACCAGATGCTCCGCGTCGCCGCCGACTACGGCTTCGACGACGCGCACGCCGGCGTCGCCGTCTCACCCGTCGCCGCCGAAGTCGCGGCAACCGAGAGCACCACGCCGGTCGTCGTCGTGCGGCCGGGACAGGAACGCGCGTTCATCGCGCCGTATCCGCTGCGCGTGTTGTCGCCCGACGAACGCATCGCGCCGTTGCTCGAGGGGCTCGGCATCGAAACCTGCGGCGCGTTCGCCGCACTCGACGCCGAGGCGATCGAGGTCCGACTCGGCGCCGACGGGATGAAGCTCTGGCACCGCGCTCGCACCGACGACGAACGCTGGCTCTTTCGAGTTCCCTTACGCGCGTTCCCGAATGCGTCGCTCGAGTGGGTGGAGTACGGACTCAAGGATCCCGAACGGTTGCTTTTCGTCATCAACTCGCTCGCCGGCACGGTCTGCACCGAGCTGGTCGCGCGCGGCGAGCGCGCGCGAGAGATGTCGATCATCTTCGCGCTCGGCAACCGCACGCATCGCACGCATCTGATTCGTTCGTCGCGGCCGAGCGCGGAACAAAAGCGGTGGATGCGTCTCGTGCGCGAGGCGCTCGACACCATCACGCTGCCCGATGCCGTGATGGGCGTGACGCTGCGCGTCGAGTCGGTCACCGGTAACAACGGCGCGCAGGGCGATCTCTTCGATCGCGGATTCGCCAGCGCGCCCGCCGTCGAGGACGCGATCATCCAGCTCACCGATGATCAGGGCGACGTCGTCGTGACGCCGGAGAATTCGGAGCATCCGCTGCTCGAGCTGCGCACGACGTGGCGGACGCGGTCGGGTGAACCGGTGGACCGGCTGACCGGTGGACCGGAGGATCGGCAGACCGGTCTACCGAGTCTGACGCTTCAACTCCTCCCGACGCCAAAGACCGTCGCCGTCGACACGACGCCGCGGCGCGATCACATCGTGCCCGTGCGCTACCTCGACGACAACGAGTGGCACGACATCGTCGAGGTCGCGGGCCCCGATCGCGTGTCGGGGGGTCAATGGAGCGACGCCTATTCGCGCGAGTATTTCCGCTGCGTGCGCGAGGACGGGATGATGGTGTGGCTGTTTCGCGGCGCGCAGCAGCAGGCGACCGACTGGTTCTTACATGGATGGTGGGACTAAAACGCGAGGATGAGAGCAATGGAACGGTTGACGGGTTCATTCAAGGTGATGCATTGGGAGGAGCGTCCGTACGACGACGCCACGGGGATGCCGATGCTCGCGCACGCGACGGTGACGCACGAGCTGACCGGCGACCTCGAAGGCGAAGCGTCGATCACGTATCTGCTGGCGTACGATTCCAACCCCGGAACCGGCGCTTCGTACGTCGGCCTCGCCCGCATCACGGGGCGGATCGGTGATCGCCACGGCACCTTCGTCGCCCGCGACACGGGCACGTTCGCGAACGGAATCGCCAAGAGCTGCTGGACCATCCTCCCCGGCCTCGCCACGGGTGCGCTCTGCGGCCTTCGCGGCGAAGGCCACTTCGCCGCCACCGACTCCGGCGCTTCGTATTCCTTCGATTATGAACTGCCAGCTTGACCGTTTCGGTGTTCGTCGAGCTCAGAGCCCACAGCTGTTTCTCCTTCTCCGACGGCGCCATCTCCGCCGAAGCGCTCGCACGCCATGCCCGCGCGCTCGGCTACTCGCATCTCGGCATCACCGATACGGCGGATCTCGGCGGCCTCGCTCGCTTCGCCACCGAAGCGATGTCGCCGCTCAAGGATCCGACGTGCCCCGCCGCCGACGATCACGACGACACACCGTGCCGCGTCTGTCAGTATCCCGTGTGCCCGATCGTCGGCGCCGAGTTGAACATCGACGGTCATCCCGCCGCGTTTCTCGCGAAGAACGAAACCGGCTACTGCAATCTCGCCGCGCTCGTCACGCTCGCCCGCGTCGGCCAATGGTCGCAATGGAAAAGACCGATTCAAGCGAAACGCCGCGGCCGTCCCAAGATCACCTGGGAGCAACTCGTCGCGCATTCCGACGGCCTTCACGCACTCACCGGTCCCGCGACAGGCGAGCTCTCGTCGCTCGTCCGCGCCGGAAAGACTCGCGCCGCCGAGCAATCACTTCGCCGTTGGCGCGACGTTTTTCACGAACGTCTGGCCATAGAAGTTCAGCTTCATCACACCGGCGGCCACGAAGCCGCGCTCGCAGCTGAGCTCATCGAGATCGCCGAGCAAGCCGAGCTTCCCTGGTTTGCGACGCAGGACCCGCGGTACGTCGACGAAGCGGGTCGCCTGGTGCACGACATGCTCACCGCGTTGCGCTACGATCTTTCGATCGACGAAGCCGCTGCGCGCGGCCTGCTGCATCCGAACGGCGAGTGGCGCCTCCTCTCGCCCCAGGCAATGGCTGAGCGTTGGCAGGGCCGAGAAGAAGGGCTTCGCGAGACGGTTCGCATCGCCGAGGAGTGCACGGGCTTCGTGCTCGACTGGATGCGGCCTCCGCTGCCCGATTTTCGCAAAGCCAAGCTCGCGGCGCGACTCTCCGACGTCGACGACAACGTCGCGCTCCACCGCTGGACCGAAGACGGGATGCGCGAACGCTGGACCGATCCGACGCCACAGCAATGCGCCCAGATCGACCACGAACTGCAGCTCATCGCGGGCCTCGGCTTCGCGGGCTTCTTTCTCGTGATGGCCGACGCCGTCCGCTACGCCCGGCACAAGGGCATCCTCTGCCAGGGCCGCGGCAGCGCCGCCAACTCGGCGGTCGCGTTCTGCCTCGGTATCACGGCCGTCGATCCGGTGCAGCACGGTCTTCTCTTCGAGCGCTTTCTTTCCGAAGCGCGCGTCGACGGCAAGGCCGAGCCGCCGGACATCGACGTCGACTTCGAGCACAATCGCCGCGAGGAAGTGCTCGACTACATGTACGACAACTACGACCGCCAGCACGCCGCGATCACCGCCGTCACGCAGTGCTTCCACGCGCCGACCGCCGTGCAGGACGCGATGCGCGCGCTCGGCTATCCGGCCGCGACGGCCTTGGAGATCTCGAAGCGCGTCCACGGCGACGAGCCGGCGACGTGCATCGAGGCCGTGCGCGACGTCGCCGCGCGCCGCGAGGTCGACCTCGAGACTCCGCGCGGCCGGGCGTTGCTGATGGCGCTCGAGGCGTTTGACGGATTGGCGAGACTTCGGTCGACGCACGTCGGCGGATTCGTGCTGTCGGCCTCGCCGCTCGGCGACTACTTGCCCGTCGAGCAGACGACGATGGGCCGCACGATCGTCCAGTTCGACAAGGACGACCTCGACATGATCGGCGTGCCCAAGTTCGACTTCCTCGGACTCGGCGCGCTGTCGATGGTGCGGATCGCCTTCGACACGATCGAGCAGCACACGGGAGAGCGTCCGCGCATGTACCACATTCCAATGGACGACGCCAAGACCTATCAGCTCATCCAGACCGGCGAGACGATCGGCACGTTCCAGATCGAGAGCCGAGCGCAGATCAATTCGATTTTACATACGGCGCCGGATCATCTGTACGACATCGTCGTGCAGGTGGCGCTCATCCGGCCCGGACCGATCCAGGCGAACTTCGTCCATCCATATACGGCGCGCCGGCTCGGCAAGGAGGCGGTGACGTTTCTGCATCCCGACCTCGAGGAGATCCTCGCCCGCACGCAGGGGATTCCGATCTTCCAGGAGCAGGCGATGGCGATCGCGATGAAGCTCGGCGGCTACACCGGCGCGCAGGCCGATGCGCTGCGCCGCACGATGGGCAATATCCGCAAGAAGGGCCGACTAGAATCCGCGCTCGTGGACATGCGGAAGGCCATGCTCGCCCGCGCGGCGTCTGGCGCGATCCGGCCGTTGAGCGACGAGACGGCGACGCGCATCTGCGACGACCTGGTGAGCTTCGCGAATTATGGATTTCCCGAATCACATGCCTGGAGCTTCGCGCTCATCGCGTACGTGACGACGTACCTCAAGGCGCACTACCCGACCGAGTTCTTCATCGGCGCGCTCAACGCGCAGCCGATGGGGTTCTATCCGGTGTCGACGCTCGTGCACGACGCGAAACGATTCGGCGTCGAGGTGCGTCCGCCGTGTCTTCTCCTCGGCAGTCGACAATGCACCTATGAGAATGGCGCGATGCGCATCGGGTGGCGCTTCGTGCGTGGCATCGGCGACACCATGCTCGACGCGTTGGACGCGGCGCGCACGGACGGTCCGTTCACGTCGATCCGCGACGTGGTGCGGCGAGCGAGGCTGGACCGCGACGACGTATTGGCGTTCGCGCAAGCCGATGCGTTCGCCGCGTGGGCCACGGATCGCCGGCACGCCGCGTGGGAAGGACTGCACGCCAGCGGCGACGTCCTGCCGCTCGCGCCCGCCGTCGCGACGCCGCACGACCCGGTGCCGATTAGCCGAGACGAATTAGTGTTTCTCGACTACCACGCGGTGGGGATGAGCATCGCCGGGCATCCGATGGCGTCGGTGCGCGACAAGCTCGTGCGCGGCGGCGCGATCGACACGCGCGAGCTGATGAAGATGCCGAACGGCCGGAAGGTGACGATCGGCGGGCTGGTGACGGTGCGCCAGCGTCCGGCGACGGCGGGCGGGACGATCTTTCTGTTGTTGGAAGACGAGTGGGGCTACGCGAACATCGTCGTGCCTCAGCCACTCGTGGCGCCGAACGAGGAGGTGGTGAAGCGCGACCCTTTCGTGCTAGTGCAGGGGCGCGTGGAGAACGACGGCGCGGCGATCTCGATCGTGGGGCAGCGGTTCAAGACGCTGGACGTGGGCGCATTGACGCATCGAGCTCACGAGTTCCGCTGAAGCCCTCGTCCCTCACCACGCTCGCTCCGCAGCGTCCACAGCTGTCCCAGCTTCAAGTCCCACTCCTTCGGCTTGAAGTGCTGCATTCCGCCCGCCGGCGTGAAGGTGAGCTCGCTGAAATAGACCTTGCCGTCCACGTTGTACAGGTCGACGCGCACGAAGTCGAACTCCTCCGACAAACGGGATGCGACACGCATCATCTCGTCGAAGTTCGCCGGCTTGGCGATCGGCGGCCGGTCGAGGACGCGGCCGCTGGGCGTGAACTCGAGTGAATTCCAGTCGACGTCGTAGTACGGATTGATGGACTGCGCGACGTTGCCGACGCCGACCACGTGCGGCGCGCCGTGAAAGCACCAGAAGCGGTAGACCAGCGCTTCGCTCGCGTCGGCGTGCGAGAGATACTCTTCGACCATCAACCGGCGCGGAATGTGAAAGTACTGATACTCGCGCGCCTCCCAATAGAGATTCGTGGCGAGCCACGTGGAGGCCGAGCGTATCACTTCGTCGCGGTCGGGCGGGGTGTCCTTCACGATAATGATGAACCCCGAGCCGTGGCTGGCCTTGATCACGTAATTGGCCGGCAGCGAGTCGAATGGGATCCGCGCCGGGTCGGTGCCCTGCCAGAGCACCTTGACCAGGCATTGTTCGCCGATCTTCGCGGCGACGTACGACCGCACCGCGAGCTTGTCGGTGAGGCGCGTGAACTTGGGGTCGACGCGGCGGTTCCACCGCACCATGCGGCAATACAGCTTCTCGGTGAAGGTGCGCGGGTTCTCCAGATCGAGGCGGTACCCGTGCATGCCGGCGAACCGGTTCAGCAAGATCCACTCGCCTTCGGACCGGCGCAGGGCTCGGCGTTTCGCATACCGAAGCCAGCGCAGTTCCGGCCGTTCCCGGGCGCGGTCCTTGGTCGCGCGCAACATGCTCAACGCCGAACCGATCAGACCTTGATGGTCGCTACGCAGCATCGAGCCGCCCGGCGGAAGACGTCAATCGCGTAGCGTCCACATCTGGCCGATCCTGAGATTCCAGTCGGCCGGATCAAACGCGAAGGATCCGGCATCGGGCGTGAACGTGAACTCGCTGAAGTAGATCCTTCCATCGACGTTGTATAGATCGACTCGGACGAAGTCGAGGCCCTCGGACAAACGCGTCGCGAGCGCGACCATCCGGTCCAAGTTCAGCGGCTTCGGCGACTCTCGTTTGGGCGGCCGGCGTGCTTGATGCGTGAATCCGAGCGGATTCCAGCGCAGGTCGTAGAACAAACCGATGGTGTGGTCCAGGTTGTCCACGTTCAGGATTCGCGGTACGCCGTCGAAGCACCAGAATCGGTATAGCAGGACGTGGCTTCCGTCGGGACTTGCCAGAAGCTCCTCGATCATCACCTGCGGCGCGATGTGGTAGTACTGCGCCTCGCGGCACGCCCAATACAGGTTGCTCTCGACCCAGGTGGTTGCCTTTCGAACGATGTCGTCGCGGTCGGCCGTTCCCTCGACTATGATGATGTACCCGGAGCCGTGGTTGGTCTTGACCACGTAGTGGGTCGGGAGGGTGTCGAACGGAATCTGCTGCGGGTCCTTCCCGTGCCAGAGCAGCGGCACCAGGTACTCGTCACCAATGCGGGCGCTCACGTGCGAGCGCACCGCGAGCTTGTCTGCAAGAAGTGTGAACCGGGGGTCGACGCGGCGATTCCACCGCACCATTCGGCAGAACACCTTTTCGGAAAAGGTTTGCGGGTTCTTCAGGTCCAGTCGGTAGCCATGAAGGGCAGCGAATCGTTCGAACAGCCGTTTTTCGCCCTCCGAGCGGCGCAGCAACCGGCGTCCGGCGTTTCGCAGCCTCCTCAGCCCCGGCCGTTGCAAGAGGCGGCTCTCCCGCAACGACTCCAGGACCCGGTCAAGCATGGTCATCGGTCACCCATCAAGGATTTCCTTTAACGCCCGGCTTGGCGGTGCGTCGAACGACTGGGTCTGCCGGCTCACCTGCCGGACGCAAAGTCCATTACGATTCAGTGGATCAGACTTTAGCTCTGGCGGTGGGGCGCCGTAAATCAAGAATTGGTCGGGTGGTGCGACGCCCCGGCGGCCGCAGCCGCTTTTATCTCGGAAAAACGTCTTTTCTGCATGATACCGGTCGGCTCCGTGACCTACAGGACGAACGTTTTGTTGCAGGGAAACCGGGGCCCGCATCACATCGGCCGGGCCGTCGGAGGCGAACACCGCGACGCGAGCATGAGAATCTCGTGAGCCCCTCGTAAGCCCAATGAAGCCAACGATTCTGCTCGCGACGCGCAACCGAGGGCCGACCCTCGAAGCCGTGCTAACCGACTACTGCGCGCTCGAGGTTCCGGCCGGCGGCTGGGAAATCGTCATTGTCGACAACGGCAGCACCGACCGCACCAAGCAGGTCGTTGACGCGTTCAGCAATCGGCTGCCGATCTCGTACTGTTTCGAGGCGACGCCTGGAAAGAACGCCGCGCTGAACCGGGGGTTGCCGCTCGTGACGGGCGATTTGATCGTCTTCACCGACGACGACATTTTTCCGAAGCGGGACTGGCTGACGCAGCTCTGCACCGCGGCAGACTCGCACCCGTCGTACACGATCTTTGGCGGGATCATCGCACCGCGCTGGGAAGTGCAGCCGTCGGAGGCGATTCGGCGAGCGGTGCCGTTGAGCATCTGCTTTGCCATTCATGCGCCCGGAATGCAGGAAGGACCCAGCGATCCCGATCGCGCGTTCGGCGGCAACGTCGCGATTCGCGCCGACGCGTTCAGGGCCGGCTACCGCTTCGATCCGACGATGGGGCCGCGCCCGAAATCGTCGCCCATGGGCAGTGAGACGGAGTTGATTCGCCGACTCGCACGCGACGGGCAGAAGGTCTGGTGCTGCGAGCAGGCAGTCGTCGAGCACCTGATTCCGCGCGCCCACATGGAGATGTCGTGGATCTTGAAGCGAGCCGAACGCTGGGGACGCGCGAGCGCCAGGCTCGACGCTTGCGATAATCCCGACTTGGGTCCGATGTGGATGGGAATTCCGCGCTGGGCGTTTCGCTCGTTCGCGCAAGAAATACGGGATCTGGCGTATGGGATCGCGATCGGCCATGCTGCCAAGGTGCTCAGGGCGCGATGGACGCTGCACGAGCTACGTGGCGTCGTGTCCGAAGTACGATCGATGGCCAAAACGCAGCCGAGACAGAACGGCTCGAGGCTGGCGCATCGCCCGTCGGATTCGACCGTCTAGCGTCCGCCCCGCCCGGGCCGGGAGACGACACAACATGAGAATTGTCGGAAGCATCGTCGGCGTGCTCGTCGCGCTCGTCGGCTGCGTGTGGGTGCTGCAGGGCATCGGCGTCCTGCCCGGCAGCTTCATGACGGGACAGACGAAGTGGGCGATCAATGGCGCCATCGCCTTCGTCGTGGGACTCGTCATCCTCTGGATCAGCCGCCGCTGACCCGACCCGCGCGGACGCGCGCTACCGATCTCAAATGTCAGTGCTCGGGGCGGTGCGAGAGGCGATAGCGCTCGCCTTCTCGATGTTCTGGGTGATCCTCTGGCCGCTCATTCTCGGGTTCGGGCTCTCGGGAGTCATCCAGGCGGTCATCCCGAAACAACAGATGGCGCGCGTCCTCGGCGACGACCGCCCCATCACGTTACTCAAGGCATGCGGACTCGGCGCCGCATCGAGCTCGTGCTCGTACGCGGCGGTGGCGATCGCGCGATCGATCTTTCGGAAAGGCGCCGATTTCACCGCGGCCATGGCGTTCGAGCTCGCGTCGACGAATCTCGTGCTCGAGCTCACCATCATCATGATCGTGTTCCTCGGCTGGCAGTTCGCGGCGGCGGAGTTCGTCGGCGCACCGCTGATGATCGCCAGCCTTGCGCTGCTCTTTCGGCGGTTCCTGTCGCGGCAGATGATCGACGCGGCGAGAACACAGGCGGACCGCGGCATCGCCGGAAAGATGGAGGGCCACAGCGGCATGCACATGGAGGTGACGGAAGGGACGTTCTGGCAGCGGGTCAGCTCGGAACGCGGGCTCACCGCCATCAGCCACTACTTCGTGATGGACTGGGTGTCGGTATGGAAGGACGTCATCGGCGGACTGCTCATCGCCGGCGCGTTGGCCGCGTGGGTGCCGATGGACTGGTGGCCGAGGATGTTTCTCACGTCGCATCCGGCGTGGGCGACGTTCTGGGGACCGATCGTGGGCCCGCTGATCGCGATCCTGTCGTTCGTGTGCTCGGTCGGCAACATCCCGCTCGCGGCGGTGCTGTGGAACGGGGGGATCAGCTTCGGCGGCGTGATCGCGTTCATCTTCGCGGATCTGATCGTCTTGCCGATTCTGGACATCTACCGGAAATATTACGGCGGGCGAATGACGTGGTTCCTGCTCGCCACCTTCTATGTCTCGATGGCCGCAGCGGCGCTCGTCGTCGAGCTGCTATTTCAATCGCTCGGACTCGTGCCGACACGCGGCTCGGCGCGCGTCGTCGAGTCGACGATCACGTTCAACTACACCACGGTATTGAACGTTCTCTTCCTCGCCCTGGCCGCGGCGTTGGTGATGCGCTTCGTGCGAACGGGCGGGCCGGCGATGCTGCGCGCGATGAACCAGCCTCCCGCCTCACCGGCCGAGGCATCCGCCGGCGGCCATCACCACCACTAGCGGGACCGTTTCGGCGTCTTGGCGAGCCCGCGAACGAACGTATCGAATTCGTCGTGCATGATCTTCATCGACGGATTCTCCATCATGCGCCGGAACGATTTTTCCTGAGCGATCTCCGCCATGCGGCTATTCCACGACTCGAAGTAGTCGGGCGGCAGCTGGCCGTGCTTGTGTGCGTACCAAGCGATCTCGAAGAGCGACAGCTGCATGAGATTGAGGAAATAGTCCTGAATCTCGCGCTCGGTCTCGAGGTGTTCGACGTCGTGCTCGTGCACGGAGGCGAGCGACGGGTGCTGCACGCGGATGTATCGCAGCTGGTACTGCAGCTCGACGAGCTTGGAGAAGTTGGCGACGAGCTGCGCCTTGCGGGCGTGCCGGAATTGGATCGCGGTAAAGATCAAGCCGCCGGCGATCGCGAACGACGACAACGCCTGCAAGGTGATCTGGATGACCTGAAGCTTGAAGGGCATCGGCGGCGTCAGCTCGACGACGTTCGTTGGCCGTTCGCGTCCGCCGTTCGGCGGTGTCTATCCACCCACCACGGCCACAACATCAGCGGCCATCCGATCAACGCGGTCCAAGCGAGCGCCTTCACCGTCGGCGGCGGCGGGCCGAAGCTCGCCGCGTAGAGCGCGAGTAGAAAAACGACGAGGCTCCACAACCCGATTCGTCCGATCCGATCGACGGCGTGCGTGGCGCGCGCGTAGATCCACACGCCGCCGAAAAACACCACCAGCTCCACGAGCACCGTCGCGACCGGATTGCGCCACAGCCCGAATCCAAACCGCGCGGTGCCGCCGGGAAGGAGCGGAAGATCGGGCACGTGTACTACGAGGTCGAGGAGCCAGTGACTCGGCACGAGCAGGACAACGGTCAAGGCTCCACGTAGATATTGCGTCGACGCGAAGTACAGAACCCCGAACGCGACGCCTGCGGCGAGCTCCGTGACCAACCCGTGCGACCACGGATAGCTCACGAAATCGAGCGTGAGAAACGGATTGTGCTCCTTGGGCGCGATCCGGACCTGTTCGACACCGGCGAGCAGGAAGATCGGCCAGAGCAAATCGGCCAGCTGCGCCGCGACGAACGTCGTGCCGAGCGACGTGCGCGGCGCGGCACGTTTCGCGGCGAACGCGAGACCGAAATGGCCGATGAACATTCAGACTCCGCGTGCGAGGCGAGGGGATCGCCACCGGATGGAACGGTGGCGACGAGCCGAACGCGGCGTCCGTGATCGAACGGTGACGCGGCGGGGGCACGAGCCCTGAATATCTGGTGACGGGCCCGCTCGAACAAGTTGACACAACTCGAACGAAACCGACACAACATCTCGCCAACGAACTCGTAGTCTCGGCTATCCAATCGAGCATGCGCGAGGAGGATCGCCATGACCAGTTTGTCCGCGAGACTGCGTTTGCAGGGTAGCGCCGGTGGGTCCGGCTCATCCACACACACGCCCGAGTTCGGGCACGTCGCCATGACTTCATTTGCTGGATTCGTTCGTCGCGCCGTCGTTGGCGGCGCGCTCGCCTGCGCTGTTTTCGCCCCGGCGGTCGCTGCGCAGAGCGCGCAAGTGATCGCGCCCGACGCGCATCATTTCCTGTCTCCCGGCATGCAGGGATTCGAGATGCGCCGCCAGTTCGGTTTCGGCCACTTCATCACCGACAGCGCTCTGCGGGCCGCGCCGGGGATGCGTTTGTCCAACCTGCTGGAGCGGCACATCCCAAGTCTCATGTTCGGCACGAACGGGGTTGCGGGCGAGTTCCCGATCTCGACGCGCGTCTGCGCCGGCGGTCTCTCCTGCGCCGCGCCGCGATGCTACGTGCGCGTGTTCGTCGACGGGATGCTGACGTTCGACGGGACGCCGCGCATGCGCGACATCGCAGGGGTCGACGTCGCGCATCTCCGACCGCAGGATTTTAGCGGCATCGAGTACTACGCGGGCGCCTCCGGGCTGCCGGCGCAGTACTCCGGGCAGAACAGCGACTGCGGAACGCTGTTGTTCTGGTCGCGCGAGACCTGACTCGGCGCTATCGCCTACCCGGCTCGGCCGTTCACCCTTGCCGCCTTCTTGAAGACGTTACATATAGAATGGAGAGCGTATTCTAGAATAGCGGACGTATCTCGAGGGCCGGGGGATCCCATGCCACGTCGTTTCACGTCGCTCAGACGCCGCGTGACCACGCTTTCCAGCGTGGCGGCCGTCGCGCTGGCGCTTCCCCTTCGGCTCTCCGCGCAACACGCCGACTCGACTGCTACACAGATCGTCGCGCAGGCCGTGCGTCAGGCGCAGGCTGAGCACAAGAACGTGCTCGTGAAATTCGGGGCCTCGTGGTGTGGATGGTGTCACCGCTTCGACCGATTCCTCGAGTCTCCCGAGCCCGCGGGCCGGCTGATGCGGGACAACTTCGTCATCGTCCCGCTCACGGTGCTCGAAGCGCCGGACAAGAAGGCCCTCGAGACGCCGGGCGGAAACGAGCTGGACGCCGCCATGGGAGGCAAGAACGCGGGACTACCGTGGTTCTACTTCCTCGATCAACAGGGCGCGAAGATCGGCGATGCGAACATCGTCCCCGCGACGGGAAACATGGGGTCGAACGTCGGGCATCCCGACACACCTCAGGAAGTCGCGGCGTTCGTCGCGCTGCTGGCGCGTGTCGGGCCGCACATGACCGCCCAGGATCGCGAAACGATCGGCAAGTTCCTCACCGGCATGCACGACGGAATCACTCGCGCGACGCCGTAGGCCCCTGGTTGGCGTGAAGTGGACGTCATGCCGATCGACGCCGAGGTGTATGACCCGAACGGCTCGACGTTCCAGACGACGATCGAGCACCGTCTCAATCCACCGACGGGAATCGAGACGCGCATGATCGGCGGAGCGTTCGACGACGGACGATTCGGGTTATCCGATGCCCGCGCGGGGTCAAGCGGGCATCGATTTTTCATCGCGGCCTCGGCTCAGCCCCCTCGTAGCGCCTGCGCCGGATCCGCGCGCACGGCTCGGCGCGAAGGCAACAGACACGCCAGTGTCGCCGTCGTGACGATCACTGCGGCGACGGCGAAGTATGTGGCCGCGTCCGTGGCCGTGACATGAAACAACAGCTTCGTCACCAAACGACTCGCCTCGAAGGCAATTCCGAACCCGATCACCAATCCGATCACCACCATGGCGAGCCCCTGTCGCGTGACGAGCGCGAGCACGCGCGCGGCCGTTGCACCGAGCGCAACTCGAAGCGCAATCTCCGGCAAACGTTGGGTGATTCCGTGTGCGATCACTCCCGCGAGCCCGACGGCGGTCAGTATCAACGCCACCGCGGCGAACGCGCCGAGCAACGCGGTCGTGAGGCGAGGCTCTGCGAGCTGCGCCCCGCGCACTTCCTCCAAGGTTTGAACGGCCGACACGGGTTGCTGCGGATCCACGTCGTGCACGGCGGCGCCGAGCGCCTTGATGACCGGCGGCATCGGGCCGTTCGTGCGCAAGAAGACGCGAAAGTCTCCAATTCCTTGAGTCGCGACCGGTACGTACACCTCGTCGGTAACGTCCTGATCGATCCCGCGAACCCGAACATCGCCGACCACGCCGACGACGGTGAACCAATGTTTACCGCTGTCCGGGCTGATGCGTGTCCCGATCGGATCGCGTGAGCTCCAGTACGTGCTGGCGAGGCGGCGACTCAGAATCACCGGCGGCGCCAGCGTGTCGCGATCTGCGCCATTGAACGCGCGACCGCGGAGCAACGGCACGCCAACAGCGCGGAAATAGTCGGGGCTCACGGCCGTAAAGTCGGCGTGCGGACCGCGCACACCCGGGGCAGTCGACGCGCGTTCGATCTCGAAGCTGACGTCCGACGGGCGGCCGGTCGCCAGCGGGAGTGTGCTGGCGAGCGCCGCGACGGACACGCCCGGCAACGCCGTGACCCGTTCGAGAACCGCGTCACCAAAGTTCCGCGACTGTTGTGCCTCCCTGTACTTCGTGAAGTTCAACGTCAGCCGGGCGGTCAACACGTGGCTCACATCAACGCCGGCGTCTACTCGTTCGAGCTCCATGAGGCTCCGACCGATCAACCCCGCTCCGACGAGCATGACGACCGAGATCGCCACCTGCGCCGCGACGAGTACTCGGCGCATGCGGTGTTCTCCGCCGGCCGCCATCGACCCGGTGCTCCCCTGTCGCAGCGTATCGGCGATGGTCCGACGCGGATTAAACAGGAACGGAACAGCGGCGACGACGAGCGCGATCACGACGCAGGTCGCAAGCGCGAACAGGAACACGGTTCCATTCATTCGAATCTCATCGGCGCGCGGCGTGAGCCGGGCGGCGGTGGCGCGGAGAAGTCCGACACCACTTGACGCGAGCATCACGCCGGCCAAACCGCCGCCGGCGGCGAGGAGCAGACTCTCGAGCGCGAGTTGGCGGTAGAGACGCGAGTTTCCCGCGCCCAACGCGACGCGCACGGCGAGCTCGCGCGAGCGGCGTACCTGTCGCGACAGGCTCAAGTTGATCACGTTCGCCACGGCAGCGAGAAGCAGAAATGCGGCCGTCGCGAGCAGGAGAAGCAGCACGGGCTTGGCGCGAGCCGTCATCTCCTCGCGCGCGCTTTCGACGGCAAACCGGAACCGTTGCGAGGCCGGATAGGCTGCCGGGTATTCGGCGTGATATCGGCCGGCGAGCGCGACGAGCTCCGTGCGCGCGCGATCGAGCGACGCTCCGGGGCGAAGCACGGCGTACGCGTCCACCATGTGCATGCCGCGGTCGTTCATCATCATCGGCGCCGAGCGGAAGGGGCAGGCCCCGGCCGGCATGAAGATCTCGTCTCGCCCGGGATAGCCGGCCATCGGCGGCAGCACGCCGACGACGGTGTGCACCTTGTCGTTCATCGTGAACTTCGCGCCGATAATCGCCGAATCGCCGTGGAACTGGTCCATCCAGAATTGATGCGTCAGCACCACGACGGGCGGCGCGCCAACAGCTTCCTCTCCCGGGAGAAACGTGCGGCCAATGACCGCTCTCACTCCGAGCATGTCGAAGAACTTGTCGGAGACGACCCCCGTCTGAACACGCAACGGCTCGCCGTATCCATACAATTGAAAGGACATACTATGATACTCGGCGACGCCGCCCATCGTGTGCAGGTCGCGGCCGAGGTCGCGAACCTCGAGCACAGAAAACCCGTCGTTCTCGGATTGCGCCGACGGCTGGCTCAGATGGACGAAGCGATCCCCGCTGCCGATGGGGAGCGCGTGCAACAGCACGCCGTTCACCATCGAGAAGATCGCCGTGCTGGCGGCGACTCCGAGGGCGAGGGTCAGCACGGCCGCGACCGTGAATCCAGGCGATTTACGGAGCGCGCGAGCGGCGTAGCGCGTGTCGCGGCGGATGGCATCGAGGTATGCGCGAACGTCGAACATGGTGCCTCCCCTTTTTACTGCGCAAACGGTTTGCTGACGAGATCGAATCGGGCTCGATAGTGCTTCGGCGAGACGCCGAACCGCCGCTCGAACGCGCGGCGAAATGCGTCGTCGCTCGCGTACCCGACGGATCGCGCGACGGCGTCGATGTTCACGCGACGGGCGGCGAGGCGGCGACAGGCCTCGGTGAGCCGCGTCTCCTCGACGAACGCCGCCGGCGTGACGTCGAAACGATCCTTGAACGCGCGAGCGAAATGCCGCACGCTGAGACAGGCGCGGTCGGCGAGCGCCTCGACGGAGAGATCGGAACGCAGGTGCGCCGGAATCCACGCCGCCAGGTCGGCGAACCGGTCTGTGGCCTCGACCTGAAAGCGAAGCGGCTCGGAATACTGATTCTGTCCGCCGGTCCGCTTGAGGTAAACGACCATCTCGCGCGCGACGGCCAGCGCGGTCTCTGGACCGAGGTCCTCCTCGACCATCGCGAGGGCGAGGTCGACCCCGGCGGTAATTCCAGCCGAGGTGTAGAAGGGGCCGTCCTTTCTATAGAGGGCGTCGTGATCGACGCGGAGGTTCGGGAAGGCGCGCTGCACTCTGTCGGCATGCGCCCAGTGGGTCGCCACGTCGCGTCCGTCGAGCAGCCCAGTGGGCGCCAGGCCGTAAATGCCCGTGCAGACGCTGGCGATGCGGCGAATCTCGGGCGCCCGCGACGCGATCCAGCGCGCCACACGCTCGGCGGCGCCAGGACGCCGCAGGCCGGTGCCACCGGGAACGATCAGTGTGTCGAGCTGAATCGTGGTGGGGATGACGTGCGCCGTCGTGAACGTGAGTCCTGAGCTCGCCGTGAAGCGGCGGCCGTGGAGCCCGATGACGACGACCTCGTACGGCGGCCCGCCGTTGCGAAGCTCCGGCGCGTCGAGCGCGTCGGATCGAAACACGTCGGCCGGGCCCACGAGGTCGAGCGCCTGAAGGCCGTCGAAGCCGAGAATCCCGATCCGGCGAGTTGTCATTCGTCTTTCCACCGATTTGCTGGTGGATACTACGGTGCGGCCGCGATGTCCTCAATGACCATGTTCCGACGATTTCGGCCATGGGCCCGGCGCCACCGCCGCTGGACGAAAGCAGCCGCTAAGAACCACGGACCTCTACGCCGAGTTGGACCGTGTCACGCCCGACTCGCTCAAGTACGTGCTGACGGATCTCTTCACCGAGATGACGTTCTGCGACAACAAGGCCGACACCGCCACGACGACCAAGCGCGCCGACGGGACGTGGGCCGTCCATCTCGTGCTCGATGCGAAGAGACTCAAGGGCGACTCACTCGGCACGACGCACGAAGTGCCGATCGCCGACTACATCGACGTCGGGGTGTTCGGCGACCGCGTGCCGGGCCAGAAGCTCGGCGAACCGCTGCTGGTGAAGAAGGTGAAGATCACACAGTCGGTGACGGTGCTCGATCTCGTCGTGGCGAAGGAGCCGCACAAGGCGGGGATCGATCCGTACAACAAACTCATCGACCGCACGCCCGAGGACAACGTGACCGCGGTAAAGCGGCAATAGGAACGCGGCCGGTGATCTCAGCTTGGTTGGCGGCACCATCGCACCGGATGGCGCGTTCACCGCACCATACGCGCTGATCACCCCTCTTTTCGCCGCGATTGCCGCTGTTTGAGCAAATGATCACCGGACCGGTCGCGCCGGTTGCCGATTTGGTTGCGCCGGTCGACGCATCAGACGCGCCTGGCAGTCGGACGGTTGCGACGGTCAACGCGTTGGCCGAGCCGGCCATTCGACCCGTCGTGACGATCAACGCATTGGAACGCGTCGTCACCGCATCGATCGAAACCGTCAGCCGACCTGTCGTCTGCGTCCCCGATGCTCTCACGCACGGACACCCGGCCAGAACGCACGATCGCCGCACTCGTCCATCCAGCCGTCGGAGCGGATTAACCAGTTTTTTCAGTAGTTGGCTCGGCACCGGCCGTACCTGTTCGTGCATCCGACTCGTTTCATCGATCAACTCATCGCCACCAAGGAAAACTTCACCGCCGCCGGCGACGAGTTGGGTTTTCGGGCCGATGAGCTGACCGTTCGGGTCTAGACACCCAACCGGTTGCGTTGCAGAGATCACCGCCCACGTCGCCTGAAGTCATTGGTCGAATCGGACGATTCGACCGGCCGACAGGAAGAATTCATCGAGAACACTGCGGGATTGATCGTACTTCACTCCGAAGGTCAATCGATTCACCCCGCGGTCATCGTTCCACACTGTGCGCAGTAGTCGACTCACTGCGCGGTCCAGCGTACTCAGTCCCGAGCTCACCGGTTCACACCTGCGAACGAATCGGCCGCAGCGCATGAGCGAGTGCCATCGTCGCCGAGCCAACCTCTCCCGCTTGCACAGGCCATCGCGACCGTCGCTCGGTTCATCGGCATTGGCCATAGGATCACCGCGCCGGCCGCTGAGCTGACGCAACCACTGCGGAATCCGGACCGGAACGCGCGCCGAGTTGTGTGGGCCGCGAGAATTGGCATCGGTCGCCATCCATCGCGCACCGCCACCGGCGCGCGAATGACCGGTCGGCCGAGCGGAGATCGGTGCGACGGGCCGCCCATCGCCACCATTCCACAGGCCATCGCCACCGTTCCGTGGTGCTTCGCCACCAACAATTGTTCAATCGCCACCGGCTTCAGGCAGGCTTCGCGCAGCACCACCCCCCTTCCCCCATAACCCCTCGACTCTCCCCCCTCTACTTGTGTCTTAGCCGCGGGACGCGTTTTGGGTACATCGCCTAACCGTCGTGAGAGGTTATCAGCGTCAGGACAGCGTCAGGGCGGGCTATAAAGTCGTTCAATCGGACTTTTGGAAGAAACCCGAACTACTCCCGCCACTCTCGCAGCGCCGCGGGCAGCCCGGAATTAACTCAGTCTGCGAGGGGAAAACTTCAGGCCACCCAAGTGATCTCCTAGATAAACTAGGAAAGAGATGCCAAGCGCGACTTTCCTAGGTTATCAAGGAGAGCACGGGTTCGCGCCGCGGCCTTTCGTTGATTTGCGCGCGCGTCGAGCGCCAAGAACGCGTCATTTTGACCGCTCAGGAGAAGCTAAAGTTCTCCAATAAGGCTTTTACACCTCGGCAAAAGTGCCCTGCCACCAAAACGCGGTTCGCGGATAAGACACAAGTAGAGGGACGCGTGCTCGGACTGTCGTTCGCAGGTCAGCGTGGAGGCTCGGGGTGGGACTATCCTCCGCGGAAGATCCGGGCGGCTCGGGCGCGTGAACAACTACCGCGAATCGATCGGATCCGCGCGCAGATGGGCGAACAAAGGGACTGAGCTACGGCTTCCGGCCGGGGACGCTGTAGAGGAATCCCGTGTACTGCATCTCCTCCCACGTCTGGTCGCCCCACTTCACGTCCTTGCTCGGATCGGGATTGCTCTTGTTCGTCGCCGAGTTGTCGTACCAGGCGGTGGACATGATCTTGGAGCCCGGCGCGAGGTCGAGCGGCTTGTCGAACAGGTAGTACGTCTGCCAGTTGAAGTCGTAGTGCGGCATGTCGAGGATGACTTCCGACGTGCTGTCCGGCTTCACGAGCATGTAGCGCCAGCGCGTGCCGCGCAGGTGCGTGTGCGGGAAGAGGCCCCAAATGCGCACCGGCTGCCCGGCCGTGATCTCCGCCGGCACGGCGACGTCCTTCTGCCCCGCAGGAATCGTGAACGCGCCGTTTACGAACTGCGAGGCAAAGATCTCTTCCTGCGGCTTTTCGGCCGCGAAGCGGAATCCGACGCGCGAGCGATCCGTCATCTCGTGGCCGTGGGCCGTGTAGTGCATCTGGAACGTCAGGACGGTGCCGGCGCGCAAGCGGAGCGCAGTGCCCTTCGCGAACTCGACGACGTTGGTGCCCGGCGCAGTCGTGCCGATGAGCGCACCGAGACGGCGTGGCGGTGCGTGCAGCGTGTCGGTGCGCGGCGCGTCAGGTGGAATCCCCTGCGCGCGGTTGAAGATCAGGACCGGCATCACGGCCGGCGCGCCGGCGAGACGAGGGGCTGGCGCAGCCGGCGCGGCGCCGGGTACGGGCGGCACGTTCGCGTAGACGAGGACATGGTGCACGACCTCGCGGGCACCCGGCTGAATCTCGATCGCCTGGACCCATTTGTCTTCGGTGAGATTCGTCGGGACGGTGAAGTACTGATACTCGATCATGCCGGACGCCGGGACGGTGAAATCCTCCGGCATGCTCACGACCATATCGGGCGTGCCGATCGCCCACGTGCTCGGATAGTCGGGCTTGGGCGGCAGGTCCTTCGGATCTCCTTGCTGGGCGCCGGCGGCGATCCAATCGAGAATCATCTGCTTGTCGGCGTCGGAGAGACGCCGATCGTTGCGGAAGACGCCGTGCGGACCCTCGGCGTGCCACGGCGGCATCTGGCCACTCGAGACGGCGTCTTCGATCTTGTCGGTTTGCGCCTTCGCGCTGTCGTAGTCGACGAGTGAGAAGGGACCGAGGCCGCCCGGATGGTGGCAGCTCGCGCAATTCTTGTAGACGATTGGCGCGACGTCCTTCGAGAACGTCGGCGCGGCGTGGCGCGGCGACGGACCCGATCGGCGCGCGAACGCGACGGCAATAAGTGCGGCGATGGCGACGGCGGCAAGCTGCGCGGCGCGAGTGAATCGTCGTTGAATCATTATGGAAGGGGCTGTCGTCGGGGAGGCATCGGGCGGATCTGTAAAGAATCGGCTTCGCGCCCGACGGCGCAAGGCTGACGGTCGCTGGGGCAAGCCGGCGCGGCCATCTGGCCGCCCTTACCGGACCCAGCGTACGTTAGCGGAGCCGTCCGACCCCTCCGATGGAGCTACAATGTCCGCCTCGGTTACATCGAACCGCGCGGCGCGCGCCGCCGCCGCGCTCGCGATCGCCGCAGTCTTCGTTGCTCCGGCGACCGCGCAACAGCCCAAGCCGATCCACTTCGCGCGCAACGCCGGCATCGCCAACGACGGCCGCGTCGCGTTCACCTACCAGGACGACATATGGCTCGTCGACGCGGACGGGTCGAATCCGCGCCGGCTCACGGTGAACGTGGCGCACGATTTTTCGCCGCGCTTTTCGCCGGACGGAAAGTGGATCGCGTTCACGAGCAACCGCACCGGCAACAACGACGTCTTCGTGATGCCGTCGACCGGCGGCGAGCCGAAGCAGATCACGTTCTTCGCAGGCGACGATCAGGCGCTTTATTGGACGCCCGACGGCAAAGGCGTCGTCATCTCGAGCAATCGGGGCGACAACGCGTGGGGCTCGCCGCTCTACGTCCAACCCGTCGACGGCGGAATCGCCAAGCCGCTCGGCATGGGCATCGCACGAGCGGGGATGATCAGCCAGGACGGCTCGATGATCGCGTTCAATCGCAACCTGCCATCCACGTGGCGAAAGGAGTATCGCGGCAACGCCGCCGCGAACATCGCCGTGATGAACGTCGGCAACGGCTCGATTCAGGAGATCACGAACACGGATCTCCAGCAGTACAAGACGTTCGAGAATAACGTGTTCCCGATGTGGGGCGCGGACGGCAACATCTATTTCGCATCGGAGCGCGACGGCGCATTCAATCTCTGGCGGATGTCGGCGAAGGGTAGCAACGCGCAGCAGGTCACGAGCTTCAAGGAGCCCGGCGGCGTCTTCTTCCCGTCGATCTCTCCGGACGGCAAACGCATCGTCTTTCAGAATGAATTCGATCTCTACACGATCGACGTGCCGGGCGGCAGGGCGAAGAAGCTGCCGCTGGCGATGTCGTTCGACCCGAAAGAGCCCGACGTCCAGGTCCTCACCGCGACGAGTCGCGCCGAGGGATTTGGCATTTCGCCGGCGGGCGACTACATGGCGGTCGACTACCACGGCGAGATCGTGATCGTACCGACCGAGACGGGCGTCGGCGAGAAGACGCAGGTGACCAACTCGGCGTGGCGCGAGCGGAACGAGGTCTATTCACCCGACGGCCGCAAGATCGCCTACGTGTCCGACGAAGGCGGCGAGCAACAGGTGTGGGTCTACGACATCGCCACCGCGTCACGCAAGAAACTCTCGGCGCAGCCGGCCGAGAAGGACAACCTCGTCTGGGCGCCGAATTCGCAGAAGCTGGCCTACGGCGCGGACAACAAGATCTACGAGGTGGACCTCGCAGCCGGTGCGCCGCGCGAGATCGCGCACAACCCGGCCGGCGGAATCACGGTGACGCAGTATTCGTCCGACGCCAACTGGCTCGTCTACAGCCGCCGCGACGACGAACAGAACGCCGACGTCTATCTCTACGACATCAAGTCGAAGACAGAATATGACATCTCGCAAAGCCCGTGGAACGAGACGAGCGCGCAGTTGACGCCGGATGGCAAGACGGTGGTGTTCACGTCGAACCGCGACGCTGGAGTCAATCAGCTGTTCGCCGTGTCGCTGTCGCGGGTCGGGGAAGACCCGAACGATCCGCTCGTGCGCGAGCGAGTTCGACGCGCCACCGCAGGCGCCGGCCGAGGCGGCCGGGGCGGCGCGGACTCGGCGACGATGGAGGCGAGCATTCACGTCGACTTGAAGGGCATTGAGCGTCGCGCGACTCAACTCACGCGCGGCGGCACGGGCGTGGGTGCGTTCTTCTTCTCGCGCGATGGACGCACGATCTACTTCTCGACGGGCGGCTTCGGTGGTCGCGGCGGCGGCGGGCGAGGACGCGGCGGCGCGGCGGGTGCGGCGGAATCCGACGCCGGACTCTACTCCGTTGGCATCGACGGACGCGATCGGCGTCGCATCGCGGCAGGCACGTTCGCCGGCATGCAGCCCACGGCCGATCGTCGCGCGATCTACTTCCGCGGCGCGGTGCGCGCGCCGGCCGGCGACGATGCACCTCCGCCGGGACGCGGCGGAGCGGGCGCGGAAGTCGGGTTCCCGATTGAGCGATTGACGATCGGTGCAGGTGCCGGCGGCACGGCTGCGGTGGGCGGCGGCGGGGTGCGTGGACCCACCGCTGCCGGCACGGCGGGCGGGGCGGCCGGCGAACAGATCAACTTCACGTTCAACGTGCGCGTCGATCGTCGCGACGAGTGGAAGCAGATACTCGACGAGTCGTATCGCGTGATGAAGTACCGCTACTACGACGCGACGATGCACGGCAAGGACTGGGCGGCGATTTATGCTCGATACGCGACGCTCCTTCCTGACGCCGGCACGAACGAGGACGTCTACGACATCGCCAACGCGATGATCGGCGAGCTCAGTACGTCGCACACCGGCGTGACCGGTCCGGCGAGCGTCGCGATGCCGGCGGTCTACACAACGCGCTATCTCGGATTCGAGATGGAGCCGGCGGGTACGCATTATCGCGTGAGCCACGTCTATCGCGACGGTCCGGCCGACAAGGAGTGGATCGACATCAACGTCGGCGACTACGTCCAGTCGATCGACGGCAAGGACGTGAAAGCCGGCGACGACTACTGGAAGATCTTGAGCGAGGCCGAGAACGAGTACGTGCCCGTGAAGGTTTCCAAAGCGGCCGACGGTGCGAATGCGAAGACGTATCGCATCGCGACGACGACCAACATGACGAACATCAAATACGAGGAGTGGGTCGCCAACAACCGCGACTCGGTCGACAAGGCGACCAACGGGCAGATCGCGTACGTGCACATCCGCGCGATGGATCAGCCGTCGCTCGAGCGGTTCGAGAACGAGATCGACCGCTTCTGGCAGAAGAAGGGCATCATCATCGACATCCGGAACAACGGCGGCGGTAACATCGACCAGGAGCTGCTCGACATCCTCGAGCGACAGCCATACGAGTTCTGGAACAATAGAAATGGCTCGCGCACGTGGGGCCGCCGTCCGCGCCAGGCGATCGTGGGGCCGAAGGTCATGATGATCAACTACCGGTCGGTCTCCGACGCCGAAGTCACGCCGCAGGGATTCCGCACGCTCGGGCTCGGCAAGCTCGTCGGAAATCCGACCTCGGCGCAGGTGATCGCGACCGGGAGCTACAACCTCATCAACGGCGGCGCGATTCGCACGCCGGGCTCGCTCGTCATCTCATGGGACGCGTCGAAGCCGAACAACTACGGATTCGATCTCGAGAACCACGGTATTCCGCCGGACGTGTGGGTGAAGAACTCACCCGACGACGACGCCAAGGGCATCGACCGCGAGTTGAAGACGGCGATCGACGAGGCGATGCGGATGCTCAAGGCCGGCCCCAAGGTTCAGGCGACGCAGCAACAGAAGTAGACGGTCGATTCTGGCCGGAATGCGTGGTCACCCACCCCGACGCCGCGGCGGCGTCGGGGCCCACGCGGCCGTGTCGGCAGCGCTCGCCGGACCGATCTTCCCTTCGACCGATTTCATCAGCGCGTCGGGATCGTAGACGCGTCCCGCTTTGATGACGACGCGCGGCAGCCGCGCGCGCCGGATGTCGGCGAGCGGATCGCCGCGCACCACGACCAAGTCCGCCCACTTCCCCGCCTCGATCGTTCCAAGCCGGTCGCCGAGTCCCATGGCGCGCGCGCTGTTGATGGTCGCGATCTTGAGGACGGCGGCGTTGGGAATTCCCGACAGCGACAGCGAGAGCAACTCGCGGTGCACCGAGAACGGCGTGAAGAACTCGCCCCAACTCGGATGGTCGGTGCCAAGCGTGATCCAGTCCGCGCCGCCGGCGTCGTAGAACGCTTTTACTTCCTGGCGCTTCGTCCAATAGATGTTCTCGAACTGCTGATTCACCGCCCGCGGCGGCCGCGCATCGTACAGGCCGCGCATGTACGGCGTGAGGAATTTCTTTTCGTCCACGAAGTACGTGAACACCTCGGGGTCCTTCTTCCCGAAGTAGCCGTACGCGCTGAGCGTGGCATCGTAGTAGACGTGGTGCTCGAGAAACAATGCCGCGATCCGCTTGAACTCCGGCGTGTCGAACGTCATGTGCTCGTACGACGCGTAGGCCGAGCGATCGGGGGTGAACGCGTCGCCGCCCATGAAGTGCTCGATGCGGTCGATGCCCATGAGGATCGCGTCGCGCGGGTTCACGCTCGTGCCGAACCCGGAGTCGAGGTGCCCGGTGACGGTGAGGCCGTGGAGATGCGCGCGCTCGACGAGCGCTTTCAGTTGATCCGGCGCGATTCCCTTTGCCTTGAATCCTTTGACGCCCGCCTCCGCCCAATGATCCACCTCGGCGTAGATCTCATCGCGCGTGATGTTGCGATTCCAACCGGGACGCGCGGTGCCGAAGTACGGGCCGGAACTGAGCAGTCGCGGACCCGGCTCGCTGCCGTTCTCGATGCGGATGCGCAGATCGCGCATCGCGTCCGGATCCATCTCGCCGGCGGGGAACGTCGCGGTGACGCCGTTCGCCAGAAAGAGCGACGGATACGCGACCGTCTCGTCCTTTGCGGCCGGCGCCGAACAATTCCATCGCGTAGTGCGCGTGCAAGTCGAACAGGCCCGGAATCACCGTCTCGGTGTCGGCCATCTGCACACGCTCGGCGTCCGGCGCGGCGATCGACAGGTCCCCGCCAACGCGAAGAAATTTGCCAGCGCGGATGAGAATCCCGGGATTTCGTACGCGCGCGTTGCCGGTCGCGGCGAAGAGCCAGCCGCCGGTGACGACGACGTCGCGCTCTTGAGCGCGTGCGAGACCCGAAAGGAGGACCAGCAGGAAAAGCGTGTAGCGTTTCATGACGCGTTCGTCCTCTGCATGGCAGCGGTGCGCGAACGATGGGCGGGGTGGCGACGTCTGTCCACCCCGGCGCCGGCCCCCTTATGTTTTTCGGCGCTCCTCTCTTCCATGAACCCGCGCGCGGAACCGCCTGCCCGATGGTACGATTGATCCGCATGACTCTCGAGTTCGGGCGATTCGCGCTCGTTGCCGTGATCGTCGGCGCAGGATCGGCGCCAGCCGCCGCGCAGACCGTCGCACCATCCTTGCTCGCGCGACGCTATCTCGTCGGTGATTCCGTGCACTACGCGATGGTGGCGAGCAATCAAGGGCGCACGGAGACGTTGCGGTATTCCGCCCGCGCAGACGGCGTCGTGAGCAAAGACTCCCTCGGACGGTTCGTCGAGGACCTCGAGTGGTCGCATCTCACGCGCGACGGTGCGGCCGTGGCGCTCCCCGCGGGCACCGCCGCCGTCCGCCAACGCGTCTCGCTGGCGCCGGAGGTCATGCTGCCGCCGGACGTCGCGCACGGCGATCCGCGTCTGGTCGGGCCGGTGCTCGATCTCTTCACGTTTTATGTCGATCTCTGGCTCGCGGCGAAGATGCCGCTCGCCCGGCCGGGCGATCACGTGCGCTTTCCACGTAACACGCCCAACTCGTGGGCGGATCGACACTACGTGATCCTCGGCGAAGACGCGATCGACTTCGAGATCACGTTGCTCTCCATCGACTCGGCGAGCGGTCGCGCCAAACTCCAGGTTCGCCACGTGCCGCCGGCCACCGCGGTCGTGCACCCGCCGGTCACATGGATGCAGGCGCCGCTCTTCGACACGCCCAACAACTGGGTGCAAGTCGAGAAGTCGTCGGACACGTCGTACGTCGCCGGCGTCGGCCGCGAGAGCTTCGATGTTCAAATCGACGTGCGACTCGCCGACGGGAGCATTCTCGCGGCGACGATGGACAATCCGGTCGACGTCATGGAACGAGTGTGTCGCGACGTGGCGCTGACGTTGTGCAGCGAGCCGCGTCGATATCGGATTCTCCGCCGGATCTCGCTCGAGGCGCGCTGACGCCGTCGCGGTAACTCGCGCTATTGCGCCTTCGAGTCTCCCGGTTCCGGCCGCCGGGTATCATGTTACGGCCATCTTGGCCAATATCGATCGTCTCCCCGCGGCGCTCGCCGACCGCTACCGTATCGAGCGCGAGCTCGGCGCGGGTGGCATGGCGACTGTGTATCTCGCGCGCGACGTCAAGCACGACCGCGCCGTTGCGGTCAAGGTGCTGCACGCCGATCTCGCGCAGGAGTTGGGGACCGAGCGTTTCCTCTCCGAAATCAGAACCACGGCACGGCTCAGGCATCCGAACATCCTCCCGCTCTTCGACTCCGGCGTCGTCGAGAAGGATGGAGATCCGGTGCTGTACTACGTAATGCCGTTCGTCGAAGGCGTGTCGCTCCGCACGCGCCTGAACCGCGATCGCCACCTGCCGATCGATGAATCGCTGCGCATCACCATGGAAGTCGCCGACGCTCTGACGTACGCCCATGACCACGGCGTCATTCACCGCGACGTCAAGCCCGAGAACATCCTCCTCGACGGCGGGCATGCGCTCGTCGCGGATTTCGGCATCGCGCTCGCCACGACCGCGCCTGGCGCGGAACGGCTGACGCAGTCGGGGATGTCGCTCGGCACGCCGGCGTACATGAGCCCGGAGCAGTCGACCGGCGATCGCGACATCGACCCGCGCAGCGACGTGTACAGCCTCGCCTGCGTCCTTTATGAAATGCTCACCGGCGAGCCGCCGTTCACGGGACCGACGTTCGAGTCGATCCTGGTCCAGCGCTTCACTCGCCAGCCGCCGCGCGTGACGACGAAGCGGAGTGGCGTGCATCGCCATCTGGACGCGGCTGTCTTCACCGCGATGGCGCGCGAACCAGCGCAACGACCCGCGTCGATGGCGCGCTTTCGCGAAGCGTTGGCGACACCGGCGGCCTCGCCGCGCGGCGCCGACGCGCCGAAATCCATCGCCGTGCTGCCGTTCGCGAACATGAGCGCGGACCGGGAGAACGAATACTTCAGCGACGGCATCGCCGAGGAAATCATCAACGCGTTGGCGCAGCTGCCCGAGTTGCGCGTCGCGGCGAGGACGTCGGCGTTCTCGTTCAAGGGAAAGAACGAGGACCTGCGTGGCATCGGCGAAGCGCTCAGTGTCGAGACGGTGCTCGAGGGAAGCGTTCGCAAAGCGGGCAACCGCGTGCGCGTGACGGCGCAGCTCATCAACGTCGCCGACGGCTATCACCTCTGGTCGGAGCGATACGACCGCGAGTTGACCGATGTGTTCGCGATCCAGGACGACATCGCGACGGCAATCGCCGACAAGCTGAAGGTCACGCTCGGAGCTGTGCATGCGGGACAGCTCGTTCGTCCGCCGACGGCGAACGTCGAGGCCTACGAGGCGTTTCTCAAGGCCCGCGCCCTCGCTCGCGCCCGCGGTCGATCGTTGTTCGAGGCCACAGAGTGGTACGAGCGCGCGATTGCGCTGGATCCCGAATACGCGGCGCCGCACGCAGGATTGGCCTACACACTTCTGCTTCAGAGTTTTTGGGGGATGGTCCGTCCGAACACGGTCCGCGAGCGAGCAATCGCGTCGGCGCGGAGAGCGCTCGAGTTGGATCCGGCGCTCTTCGAGTCCCATCTGGCGGCGGCCGTGGTCGCGATGTGTTTCGAGCTCGACTGGAAACGCGCCGCTCACGAGTGGGCTCGCGTCCGCGAGATTGATTCGACGACCACGGAGGCGCGCGCATCGTGGGCCACGTTCTGGATGACGTACGGCACGGGCCGCCTCGACGAGGCAGTGGAGGAGGCTTGCTCCGCCGCCGAGGGCGACCCGCTGAGCGCATATGCGCACGCCAACGCCGCCATGGCGCTCGGTTGGAACCGTCAGGTCGACGACGCCGTCGCCGAAGCACGCAAGTCGCTCGAGCTCGATCCGTTGTCGACCTACGCCCACTGGTCGTTGCTGCACTCGCTGGCGCTGCGCGGCGACGTCGACGCCGTGTCGGCGGCGTTCGGCGACGCATGCGCGCGCGTCGGGCGACATCCCTGGTTCCTGATGGGTCTCGCGATCGCGTTCTCCCGTGCGGGTCGGCGAGACGAAGCGGGCGCCGCATACGACGAGCTGTCGGCACGGTCGAAGCTGGAATACGTCCAGCCGACCGTGCTCGGCTGCGTCGCCGGCCTTTCCGGCCGCATGGACGATGCGCTTCGGTTGTACAACGAAGCGATCGACGTGGGCGACCCGCTGGTCATCGTGTCGCCACACTGGCCAGCCGTCGATTGGCGCGACGCGAAAGGTTGGGACGAAGTCCTGCGACGCATCGGATCGCCGGCGGCCGTCGCCGATCAGTGAATCTGGCGACGTGTAGGACGCGTCGATGATACGCCACGTCTGGCCGTCGCGCCCCAGCCTCGTGCGCATACTGGAATCCATGAACCCGGGGTCGACGGTTGGTCATGCTGCTTGGTAGCTGACACGCGTGCCCGAGGGTAACTTCTGCTCGCCCTCCCGCCACTGAACAAACACCCCTTCTGCCGCAAATGATCGAGACCCTCGCGGAGCCGGTCCGACCGTGAGCTCGCTGCTGGCACAGTTGCAAAAAACGCTCGGCGACGCCTACCACCTGGAGCGAGAGCTCGGCGGCGGTGGCATGAGCCGCGTGTTCGTGGCGAAGGAACGGCGGCTCGACCGAGCCGTCGTCGTGAAGGTGCTTTCGCCCGACCTCGCCCAGGGGCTGAGCGCCGAGCGGTTCGAGCGGGAAATCAAGACGGTCGCCGGGCTACAGCAGGCGAACATCGTCCCCGTACTCACCGCGGGCGACACGGACGGCCTTCCCTTCTATACGATGCCGTTCGTCGAGGGCGAATCGCTGCGCGCGCGTCTGGCGCGCGGGCCGCTCGCCGTCGCGGAAGTTGTCGACCTGATGAAGGACGTGTCGAAGGCGCTCGCGTACGCGCACCAACGCGGCGTCGTGCACCGCGACATCAAGCCGGACAACGTGCTGCTCTCGGGCGGCACCGCCGTCGTGACGGACTTCGGCATCGCGAAGGCCATCAGCGCCGCGCGGACAGGCGCCGGCGGCGCGACGCTCACCCAGGTCGGCACGTCCATCGGCACGCCGGCGTACATGGCGCCGGAGCAGGCGGCGGGCGACGCGAACATCGACCATCGCGCCGACATCTACGCGCTCGGCGCGATGTCGTACGAGCTGCTCACGGGACAGCTCGTGTTCCCGGATCGCACCGCTCAGCGGATGCTCGCCGCGCACATGAGTGAAACGCCGCGCGCGATCGCCGAGCTGCGTGGCGATGTGCCGGCGCCGCTCGCCGATTTGGTGATGCGGTGCCTGGCAAAGGATCCGGCGAACCGGCCGCAGAGCGCCGGCGACGTCGTGCGAGTCCTCGAAACCATGTCGAGCGCGAGCGGAGCGGCGATGCCGCCCGTGTTGCTCGGCGGGCCCGGAATGTTTGGAAAGGCGCTCGCGATCTACGCCGGCGCGTTCATCGTCGTGGCCATCGTCGCGAAGGCGGCGATCGTCGGCATCGGATTGCCGGAGTGGGTGTTCCCCGGTTCACTGATCGTGATGGGGTTCGGGCTGCCGGTCGTGCTCTGGACGGGCTACGTGCAGCGCGTGACGCGCCGCGCGCTCACTGCGACGCCGACGTACACGCCCGGCGGCACGCCGTCGACCACGCACGGTACGATCGCGACGATCGCGCTCAAGGCCGGACCGGGCATGAGCTGGTATCGCACCGCACGCGGCGGGATCTACGCGCTCGGCGCGTTCGTCGCGGCGATTGCCGTGTTCATGGGATTGCGCGCGTTCGGTATCGGGCCGTTCGGATCGCTGCTCGCGTCGGGTCAGCTGAGCAAGAGCGATCGGATTCTGCTCACGGATTTCCGCACGACGAATGTCGACTCCACCCTCGGCCGCGTCGTGAGCGACGCCGTGCGCGCCGGGCTCGCGGGATCGTCCGCGTTCACGCTCGTACAGCCCGCGGAGATCGTCGCGACGCTTCGGCTCATGCAGCGTGAGCCGACGACGACGCGCCTGGACTCGGCCGTCGCGCGAGAAGTCGCGCAACGGAAGAGCATCAAGGCGATCGTCGATGGGGACGTCACCGGCGTGCCGGGCGGCTACATCGTTTCGATCCGTCTCGTGCGCGCGGACTCGGGCATCGAGCTGGCGTCGTTTCGCGAAACGGGCGACGGACCGAAAGGACTGATCGACGCCGCCGACAAACTCGCTCGCGAGCTGCGAGGCCGGGCCGGGGAATCGCTCCGTTCGGTGAACGCGACGCGGCCGCTCAATGAGGTCACGACGACCTCGTTGGATGCGCTGCGGAAGTACAGCGAGAGTACCCGCCTCAATGCACTCGGTGACCGTCGGTCCATCGCGGTCGCGCGCGAAGCGGTGGCGATCGATTCCACGTTCGCATCGGCGTGGAGCGGTCTCGCAGCCTCGTTGTCGAACTACGGCGGAACGCGGTCGGCCATCGATTCTGCGATCTCACAAGCGTTCCGCTATGGCGGCCGACTTCCCGTGTCGGAACGCGCGGCGGTGACGGCCCGCTACTACCAGCTGGGGCCCGGGCGCGACCGCGACAAAGCGATCGCCGCCTATGAAGCGATCCTGCAACGCGGCGAGACCACATCCGCGACGATGATCAACCTCGGCGAAGCGCTGAGGGACAAACGGGAATATGCGCGCGCCGAAGCACTCAACTGGGCGGCCGCGAAACGAGCCCCCGGCGATGCAACGCCTCTGGGAAACGCGGTCGAACTCGAGGTGGATCAAGGGAAGTTCAAGGAGGCGGAGGAGACTCTCGCACAACTGAAGAAGGTCTCTCCGCCGTACGGCGCGAATCATCAGCTTCTGTTGTGGTTCGCGTTGGGCGATTTCCGAGCCCTCCACGAGAGAGCCGACAGCTTGTTGCGCGCGAGCGAGGAGTCGCGCGAACGTAGCGGCGTCCCAGTGTCGCAGACGCTCGCGCTGCTCGAAGGGCGATGGCACGACTACGCTGCCTTCAACACCGAGCGCGTTGCCAAGAGGTGGGGCATCCGTCCCGACTTCGCGGTCGAGCAAGTCATGCTCGAGGCGGAGCTCAGAGGTCCAAGTCCAGCGGCCGGGGCGCGCCTGGACTCGGCGATCGCCAAGGTGCCGTTTCGCGATCTGCCGATGGTGGACCGCCCCTATCTCAACGCGGCGTACGCGCTGGCACGCGTGGGCCGCGCGGAGAAGGCGCGCGCGATGGTGGCGAGATTCAACGCCGAGGTCACCGACACGTCGCTCAGACGAGTGAGAGAATCCGACTTGCATGGTGTGCTCGGCGAGATCGCGCTGGCCGATGGTAAACCGCAGGACGCGATCGGCGAGTTTCATCGGTCCGACGTAGCGTACGATGGGGCTCCCGCCGACGAATGCGCGGCGTGCGTGTGGCTTCTGCTCGGACGCGCCTACGACGCTGCACGCAAGCCGGACTCGGCGATCATGTCGTTCGAGCGCTATCTGGCGACGCCGTTCTGGTCCAAGGCTCAATCGGAACTCGACCCGATCAGCGTGCCGGCGATCCGCGAGCGACTGGGCCAGCTCTACGAAGCGGCCGGCAATACGCAGAAAGCAATCGAGAACTACCAGGCGTTCATCGACCTCTGGAAGAACGCCGATCCGGGTCTGCAACCGCGAGTCGCCGACGCCCGCAAACGGTTGGCGCGACTCACACCGGTGGAGAAGCCTCGACAGTAGAGCCGGTATCGCTCTAGGGTCGGCCCGCTAGCCAATGCAGCACGTTGAGCACGAACTGGGGATTCTGTGCGGCTTCGGGCGCATTCATTCCCATCGGCGTGTGCTGAGGTCCTTTGCGCTGGGCGGAGAACATCGCCGCTTCACCGAACACGGCGACTCGCCCGCGGCCGAACGTCACCGTGCCACCCTGCAGCCAACCCTCGCCCGAGATGCGCGGCGTGGTGTCCGAGAACTGCCACGCGACGATCGGCAGCTCGAGCCGCGTGCCTTTCGGCAGCGTCATGAGCGCTCGGCCGTTCGCCACGGTGAGTCGAAACGCCGAGCCGGTGAACGACACGATCGAGTCGATGCGTTCGCCGATGGATTTGCCGGCGGTGATCGGATGCTCGGCGAGACTCGTGTCGCGGCGGCGGAACGTGATCGGATAGTCGCCCGTGCGAGGGTCGGCGTCGCCGAGCAGCGCGTAGCCATTGGCGAATTGAATGCCGAACGGCGCGGCGAGTGATGCCACCGCTCCGGCGAACGGCATGTGGTCGGCGATCAAGAGCAGCGCACCGCCCTGCCGCACCCACTCGACCAAGGTCGAGATCTCGCTCGCGTCGAACGCGCTGTACGCCGGCAATCGCCATTGCGCCGCGCTCTCGTTCCGCGCATTGAGCGCGTTGGCGACGACGAGGACATCAGTGCCGCGCAGCGAGGCCGGTGTGATCGCCTCGCGGCCGGGGCGAACGGTGAAGCCGTCGGCCTCGAGCAAGGACGCGAATGGATGATAGCGCCCGTCCGCCGTATGAAAATTGTGATGGGCTTCGTCGACGGTCACCACCGGCCCGGCGCCCGGTCGATACGTCGCCGATCGGAGCGACGGCTTGAACGTGTTGTCGACGACCTGTCCACCGCCGCTGGTCAGCACCGGCGGATTCTGTGCCCGCGCGACCCCGGCGCTCGCGACGGTCGCGACGGTCGCGAGCACCTTGATTCGCACGAGCGGCCCTCGCTAGTGAATGGGCGCGCGCTGACCGCGGCCGGGGAACACATGGTCGCGAATTGCGCCGTCCATCACGACCGGCACGCCGTTCACCAGCACGTACTTGAATCCGACTGACGTCAACGCCGGCTGCTGATACGTCGCGCGGTCGGCCACGGTGTTCGGATCGAAGACCGTGATGTCCGCGTCGGCACCGACCTTGATGCGCCCCTTGTTCCTGAAGACGGGCGCGAGCGTCTCCAGCCGCTGCGCCGGCATCAGAGTCATCTTACGGATCGCCTCGATGAGCGTGAGCTGCTTCGTCTCGCGAACGTAGTGCGCGAGCACGCGCGCCTCCGTACCGGCAACTCGCGGATGTCCCTTGCCGTCTTCCAGCAGGCCGTCGCTCGCGATGGCGGTGAGCGGACTGGTGATCGCCATCGCCTCCATCTCCGGCGTGTTGAGAAAGAGAATCACCATGCCCCCCTGCTTCCGGGCGGCGTCGAACGTCGCACGCGTCAGCCGCGCGCCGGTCGCCACCAGCATGATCCGCTGCATCACGCTGTCCGGCGCGCCCACGTACTGGTCGAGTAACGCCGAGCCGATCTCGGTCATGCCGGCGATGTACGGATACGCTTCGGTCGTGACGTCGATGCCGTGATCGCGGGCGTCCTTCACCATCGCGAGCGTCTTGGGCGTCGACTCGAGACTCATGCTGTTGAGATGGACGATGTGCACCGGCGCACCGGTGATCGCGCTCGCGCCGATCACTTCGAGGAAGGACTCGACGGAACTCCCCGGCTCGCGCGTGCCGAACGAGCGGACGTGCACGAACACCGGCGCTTTGTACTTGGCCGCCGCGCGGAACATCTCGAGCACCTCGTAGCGCGTCGCCGCTGGCGTGTACTGCAATCCCATGCCGACGCCGAGCGCGCCGGCTGCCAGGCCGGCATCGACGCGCTGTTTCATCTCGGCGATCTGGGCGTCGGTCGCAACCGCGTGAGCGCCGGGGCCGGTGGGGAGAAGTCCGGTCGACGGATCCTTCATCACAACCAGTCGACCGCGAATGTGGCTGGACGACGCGCCGTAGTTGATCAGCGCCTTCCCCTCTCTACTTCTATAGAATGTCGGGACGTCTTCCGTCCCCACCTCCAGCTCGAGCGCGGTCGTCACGCCGTCGAGCGCGAACACGCGGTAGTTCTCGTCGTTCTGGCCGTGCGCGTGGAGGTCGATGAACCCGGGCGCGACGACGAGCCCCTTCGCGTCGATGGTTGTCTTGCCGCTGATCGGCGTCGCCGAGATCGCTTCGATCTTCCCATTCCGCACGCCGACGAATCGCGTTGCGTCGAGATGGGATTCGGGATCGATCACGCGACCGTTGGCGATCACGATGTCGTACGTTGCCTGTTGCGCGGACGCGATCGCCGGCAGCACGGAAAGAGCGGCGAGCATCGTCACGAGTTTGCGCATCGCGATCTCCGAGGAGTGGGGCCAGGGCGCAAAGGTAGTGCTCAAACAGCGCTCCGCCATGCCATGCATCGAGCACCGCGGCCGGTCGCTTGCCAAGAATGGCGGGGGCGATACCTTCGACCGTCCGTTGCGGTTTTCGCGACCCACTCCCTCCCCATTCGTCATGACATCCCGAGGCATCCGAGCGCTGGTCCTCGCCCTCGCGCCGATCGTCTCCGGAGCGCGGGCGAACGCGCAAGGCGCACCCCGCGAGCGCTGGATCGCGACGTGGGCTGCGAGTATGCTCGCCGCCCCGCGGCGCCCGCCGCCCGACTCGGTGGATCGCACTCCGACGCTGGTCAATCGTACGCTCAGAGAGATCGTCCACGTGGGCGTCGGCGGAGCTCGCGTGCGGATTCGGTTGTCGAATCAGTACGGCGACCGTCCGCTCGTCATCGGAAGCGTGCACATCGCCCTTCGCACGTCGGGCGCGAACGTCGATCCGTCCACCGACCGGCCCGTGACGTTCAACGGACGCTCTTCTATCGTCATCCGCGCGGGCGCCAATCTGGTGAGCGACGGCGTGTCGCTCGCGATGCCGAACCACGCCGACGTGGCAATCTCTCTGTTCATCACCGACTCGGCCCGTCTCGCCACGACGCACGCATTGGGCATGCAGACGAATTACGTCTCGGCGCCCGGCGACTTCGCGGCGGCGGCGAGCTTTGCATCGGACACCACGCTCCGATTCTGGCCCTTCCTGGCCGGCGTCGACGTCGTCAACCCCGCGGTCACGGGTGTGATCGTCGCGTTCGGCAACTCGATCACGGACGGTTACGGCTCCACTCCGGACTCGAACGCCCGGTGGCCCGACGTGCTCGCGCGCCGGCTGCTCGCATCCAAGGAACCCGTCAAGGCGATCGTCAACGCGGGCATCTCGGGCAATCGCGTCCTGTCGCCCGGCGCCGGACCGAGCGCACTGGAGCGCTTCGATCGCGACGTCCTCATGCAGCCCGGCATCACGCACGTGATCGTGCTCGAGGGCATCAACGACATCAACGGCGGCACCAACGCGGCGAATCCGAGCAACGAGATCAGCGCCGAAGAGCTCATCGGCGGCCACAAGCAGCTGATCGACCGCGCACACGAGCGCGGGATCGTGATCTTCGGGGCGACGCTCACGCCGGAGGGCGGGATGCGCGGCGCCAACGCGGCGCGCGACGCCAAGCGCATCGCGCTGAACACGTGGATTCGCACGAGCGGCGCGTACGACGGCGTGATCGACTTCGACAAGCTGACTCGCGATCCCACCGACACGACGCGCTTCTTGCCGGCGTACGATTCGGGCGACCACCTGCACCCGGGCGATGCGGGCTACAAAGCGATGGGCGACGCGATCGACCTCGCCCTCTTTCGAAAGAAGCCACGATAGCGCACTGACTCGACGACGGCACACACATGCGAATCATCTCCTTCGCCACGAAAGAGTCCGAATGGAAATCCCCGCGCATGGGGATCGTCCTCAATGCCAGCGGGCAGGACAGCGGCTACCGACTCGATTGTGAAAAGCTGTTCGCGCCGGCCGATCGTCCGTCGAATCCGCTCGCCTGGTTCGACATGGACGAGCGTTGGTTTCAGACCGCGCGCGAGACGGCGGCGCATCTCGAGCGCGACGCGAACGCCTTCGCCGAGGCACGCGACAAGGGGTGGCTGGTGGCGAGCAGAGACGCGTATTGGTTCGCACCCGTGCCGCGACCGGGCAAGATCGTGTGCATCGGCTTGAACTATCGCGACCACGCCGAAGAGAGCGGGCTCGCCGTTCCCACGGTGCCGGTGATCTTCTCCAAGTTCCCGACGTGCGTCATCGCGCCCGGCGAACCGGTCGTCTTTCCGTCGACGAGTGAGAAGCTCGACTACGAGGCGGAGCTCGCGATCGTCATCGGCCGGCGCGCCAAGCACGTGAGCGCGTCACGCGCCTACGACTACGTCCTCGGCTACACCGCGTTCAACGACGTCACGGCGCGCGACTTCCAGTTCGGCGACGGACAGTGGCAGCGCGGCAAGTCGTGCGACACGTTCGCGCCGATGGGGCAGACGATCGTGACGACCGACGAGATCCCCGATCCGCACACGCTGCGCATCACGATGTCGGTCAACGGAACCGTGATGCAGGACTCGAACACCGCTCAGCTGATCTTTCGTGTGCCGCAGCTCATCGAGTTCGTCTCGCAGAGCATCACGCTCGAGCCGGGCGACGTCATTCCAACCGGAACGCCGGCGGGCGTCGGCTTCGCTCGCAAGCCGCCTTTCTTTCTCAAGCCGGGCGACGTGATGGAAGTGAACATCGAGCGCATCGGAGGGCTCGGCAATCCGGTCGTCGCGGCCGTGACCTGACACGGGTCCGCTGGCCTCGGCCGCGCTCGCGCGATACCTTAGCGGCGGACGCTTCCCCCTGCCGACGCGCCAACCGCGCGAGCGCCGACGAACCCTAGGACCGACCTATCGCGCGAGCGAGAATGAGGGCGACGCTGCCCCGCGAGCACGACGCATGACCGCCGACCTGCGCGCTCAGCTCCAAACCGCGCTCGGCGACGCGTACACCATCGAGCGGGAGCTCGGTGGCGGCGGAATGTCGCGCGTCTTTCTCGCCACCGAGACCGGGCTCACTCGCAGCGTCGTCGTCAAAATCCTCACGCCGGAATTGGCGGCCGAGGTGAGCGCCGAGCGCTTTGCGCGCGAAGTGAAGCTCGCGGCGCGGCTCCAGCAGGCGAACATCGTCCCGCTGCTGAGCGCGGGCCAGGCGAACGGGCTGCCGTGGTATTCGATGCCGTACGTCCGCGGCGAGTCGCTGCGCGCGAAGCTGTCGTCCGGCCAACCTGTACCGATCACCGACGCGCTGCACATCCTGCGCGACGTCGCCCGCGCGCTCGCGTTCGCGCACGGCGAAGGCGTGGCGCATCGCGACATCAAACCCGAGAACATCCTGCTCTCGGGCGGTGCGGCGGTCGTCACCGACTTCGGCATCGCGAAAGCGCTGACCACATCGCGCACGCAAGAGAGCGCGGGTTCATCGACCATCACTCAGATGGGCGCGTCGATCGGCACGCCCGCCTATATGGCGCCGGAGCAGGTGGCGGGCGATCCGAACGTCGACCATCGCGCCGACATCTACGCTTGGGGCGTCGTGGCGTGGGAGCTGCTCGGCGGCAAGCATCCGTTTGCCGGGAAAGCCGACCTCGCAGGGGATGTTCGCCGCGCATCTGGCCGAAACGCCGGCGGCGCTCACGTCGATTCGCCCTGACGTTCCGCCGGCACTCTCCGATTTGGTCGCGCGCTGCCTCGAGAAGGATCCAGCGAAACGGCCACAATCGGCGAACGAATTGCTGACGTCGCTCGATCAGTTGAATTCGACCAGCGGTGCGCGCGCGGCGGAGCCCGCGCCAAAGCGCTTCTCGATGCGCCCGCTCGTGGTGGGCGCAGCAGCGATCGTTGTCGTCGCCGGCGGTTGGTTCGCCGCTCATCGGTCGGCGGCCGTGGCGGGCGGCGCCAGCACCGGCAAGTCGCTCGCCGTGCTCCCCTTCGCATCCGTCGGCGGCGACACGGCGAACGAATACTTCGCCGAAGGAATGGCGGACGAGCTCACGACCGAGCTTGCGAAAGTGTCGGGCCTGCGACTCGCAGCCACCAGCTCGGCTGCCGCCTACCGCAACAAGACGGCCGACGCGCGCGAGGTCGGCAAGGCGCTCAACGTCGCCACTGTGTTACAAGGAACGGTGCGGCGCCAAGGCACACGCATGCGGGTGTCGGCACAACTGTCGAACGCCGCCGACGGCCTCGTCCTGTGGAGCCAAAGCTACGAGCGCGAAGTGAAGGACGTGTTCGCGGTCCAGGACGAGCTGACGCGTGACATAACCAACGCACTTCGGGTGACGCTCGCAGGCGGCGCGTCCGGGACGAGGCCGATCCAGGACACCACTGACATCGAGACGTACGACCTCTATCTCCGCGGCCTCCACTTTCTCAGGCAGCGCGGCAGCAGCGTGATGGGCTCGATCCCCTTCTTTCGTCAGGCGCTCGCGAGAGACTCCACGTACGCGCGTGCGTGGTCGGAGGTGGGCGAGGCGTACTGCGTTCTTCCGCTTTATTCGCCGGTGCCGGCCGACTCGTTGATTCCCCTCGGGCGCGCGGCGATAGCCAAGGCGCATGCCCTCGATCCGACCGACGCCAACGCGTTCGCCGCCGAGGGGTTTTGCGACATTCTTGCGTCCCAGTTCCGCGAGGCGCGATGAAGCCATCGTCGCGCGCGCTGGCGCTCGACTCGAGCAACGTCATCGCCAATCGAGTAGGCCTGGTCGCTACTCGCGGCGTCTGGTCGCGTCGACGACGCAGTGGCCGCCGAGCTGCGCGCGATGCGTTTCGATCCGCTGAGCGCAACCACCGCGTGGGTCGCCGCGCAGGTCATGCTCATCGCCAAACGCTACGACGAGGGCCTCGTTTTCGCGCGCCGGTCCGTGGAGCTTGACTCAGCGGCCGCGTGCCCCGGGGCGATTGATTTACGCGCTCATTCTGCAAGCGTCGGGCAAGACGGACGAGGCACGCAAGCTGCTGAGCGGCTTCTCCGCCGGTGCGTCGCCGCAGACACTTCCGTGGATGGGATATCTGCTCGCGGCGACCGGCGACCGCACGGGCGCGGCCAATCTTCATTCGCCAACTCGAGACGCAGCGCGGACACAATTCATTCGTGAGTTTGGGAGAAGCGTGGGCATACCTCGGGGAGGGCGATACGACACACGCGCTCGACGCGCTCGAGCGTGCTGCGCGGGCACATGAGCCCATCGCGTTTTCCTTACAGTTCAACATGCCGGCATACGACGCCTTGCGGCACAGCTCCCGGTTCGCCGCAGTGATCAGAGGTTATGGTTTGGATCCGGCGACGTTCAATGTGGTTTCGGCCGGCAGCTCGAAATGAACAACGAGACGCTCAGCACCCTTACCACGCCGCTCGCCGATGGTCGCGGCGGAACCGCGTATCGGGCTCGGCCGGAGATTCGTTCCGATCTTTAGCGGGCGGTGTCGATTCGGCGACCCGTCTTCCGTCATTCGGATGTCCCGCCACATCATCCACTCCAACCCGGACATCCGACAATGCGCTACGCTCTGCTCATCCACTACCCACAGCCCCCCGCCGTCTCACTGAGCGAAGACACGATCAAGCAAGGCATGGCCGCCTTTCAGGCCTACGCCAAGGCGCTCGACGACGCGGGCGTCCTCCTCTCCGCCGAGGTCCTGCAAACCGTCTCCAACGCCACCAGCGTCTCATTGAAGAACGGCAAGCTCGAGGTGCAGGACGGCCCGTTCGCCGACACGAAGGAAGCGTTCGCCGGCATCTTCATGCTCGACGTCCCGGACCTCGACGCGGCACTGGCATGGGCCGAGAAGTGCCCGGCTGCGCACTGGGGCACGGTCGAGATTCGCCCGTCGGCGGTTCGCTTCGTCAATGGCGCGTGGTCGCGCGCGGCCTGATCGCGGAACTCGCCCGATGACGATCGACCAAGCGAGCGCGCGAGCCGAAGAAGTGGCTCGCGCCTCGTACGGCCGCCTGCTCGCGATCCTCGCGTCGAAGGACGGCGACATCGAAGCCGCCGAGGATTGTCTCGCCGACGCGTTCGCGCAGGCACTGAGCACGTGGCCTAGACGAGGCGTGCCCGACAACCCTGAGGCGTGGATCCTCACCGTCGCGCGCAACCGGCGACACGACGTGCGTCGCTCGGCGGCGTATCAACTCACCGATCCGATCGACGACGTCGCGCGCGGCCGTGCGCTGGCCGCGACGATGCAGGAGATCGACCCAGACGAGATCCCCGACCGTCGTCTCGCGCTTCTCTTCGTGTGCGCGCATCCGGCGATCGATCCCGCCGTGCGCACGCCGCTCATGCTGCAAACGGTGCTCGGCTTCGACGCCGACGACATCGGGCGCGCGTTTTTGGTTCCGGCGGCGACGATGGCACAGCGCCTCGTACGCGCCAAGCGCCGTATTCGCGACGCGCGCATTCCGTTCGCGATCCCGGAGCGCTCGCAGATGCCCGAGCGACTCACGCCGGTACTCGAGGCGATCTACGGCGCGTATGCCATCGACTTTTCGCTCGTCGCCGGCGCATCGCCGCGCGAATCGCTCTCCGCGGAAGCACACTTTCTCGCGACGACGCTCGCTGAGTTGCTGGCGGACGAGCCCGAAGCGCTGGGGCTCGCCGCATTGCTCTCGCTCTCACTCGCGCGGCGCGGCGCGCGGGACTCGGCTGACGAATTCGTGCCGCTCGACGAGCAGGACGCGTCGCGATGGGACGCCGATCTCATCGCACTCGGCGAGCGGCTACCTGCATCGGGCCAGCACGCTCGGAACAATCGGCCGGTTTCAACTCGAGGCGGCGATCCAATCGGTGCACTGCGCGCGCGCGAAATCCGGTGTCGTCGACGCGGGCGCGTTGCTCAAGCTCCACGCCGCGCTGGTCGCCGTCTCTCCGACGCTCGGCGCGCGCATCGCATACGCCGCGGCCGTGGGACGCGTCGACGGCCCGCTAGCCGGGCTCGCCGCGCTCGACGCGATTGTCGACGAAGCCGCGCATCGCTTTCAACCGGCGTGGGCGACGCGCGCGCACCTGCTCGCGGAAGTCGGCCGCGCGAACGAGGCGCGAGCGGCGTACGATCGAGCGATCTCGCTCACGACAGCCGCCGCCGCTCGCCGGTACCTCGAGCGGCGGCGGCTGTCACTCGCCTAAGGGCTTGTCCTTCAATCGCTTCGCGCCCCTGCCGCCCGACGTTCCCGAACCTCCACCGGCACCACGATTCGGTGCCCGATGGGATCGATCCACACCTCGATCTCCATGCTCCCCGCTCGCGTCGGCACGTACGTGAAGTCCGCGGTCTCTCCGGGGCCCAGGCGCGCGAGCGCCGGTTTAGAGACTCTTAAAGCGACAGGCAGATCGGCCCCGTCTTGCGCCAGTGGCCTCCAACGCGCCGGCTGCTCCGGCGTCCCGAACCGGAAGCTCAGGATTTCGTCGGCGTGGATGCTCACGATGCGCAACCGGTTCGTATCCCCGACCGTCATGACGATCGGCGCCGGCTTGAGCCGCCCGTTCACCAGCAGCGTCGACGGCCCGAGCTTGTAGAACTCCGGCAAGCCGCCGCCGCCCGCGACGATCAGATGATCCCGCGTCGTGTCGCGCGGCGTGTCGCTCACGATGATCGCGCCGTACATCCCCGAGCTGATCTGCCGCATCTCGTGGAGATGCGAATGATACGGGAATGTCCCGCTCCTCGGCGGCGTGAACTCGGCGGCGAACGTCCCGCCCGGTGGAATCGGCGGCATGATTTGGTCGCCCATGCCGCTCCAGTTCGCAACGCCGTCCGGATAGCTCTGGATCTCCAGACCGTGCCAATGCACGCCGCTCGGCTCATCCAGATTGTTTTTTACAAGAATCCTCACCGGCTCGCCGCGCTTGAGCTCGAGCACCGGCCCCGGAATCGTCAACGAGTCCTTGGCCGGAACCTCGGTCCCGGTCTGCAGCAAGAACCCGTACGCCGTCTGGAGACCCATCAGGGCGTTGGCATGCTTCTGTATGAGCAGGTTGATGGTGCGTCTGTTTGCCACCGGCCTCTCGGCGAAGGTCGGCGACGGCGTGACGTGTATTCCGATCACCAGGCCGCGCATCGTGTGGCCGCCCGGCTTGTCGTGCTCGGGGATCATGTGGTCGCCCGACGACGCGAGCACCACGTTCGGCTCGGGCGAGCCGTGCAGGCTCACGATCTCGCCAATGTGCCCCGCGAAGTGGCAATGAAAGACCCAGTTGCCCGGTGTCGTCGGCAGGAACGACAACGAAATCGATCCGCCGATCGGAACGGTCCGCATGTTCTGCAGCGGCTGGAGCGCCGGGGCGACGACGGTGTCCGCGCGCGCGCCGCCGTGGCGTGACACGCGGAAGTAGAAGCCGTGCAGGTGGAGCGGGTGCTCGATGGCCGCCGCGTTCACGATCCGAAAGTGCACCGAGTCGCCCTGCGCGAACGTGAGCTGCTCGTTGTACGGCCACGCCTTGCCGTTGAACGTGAGCGCCGACTCGAACGTCTGCGTCTGGTCGACCGGATAGAACCACTCGGTGATCAGCCATACGCGCTCGTTCGCCGACGGCGGCGGTGCGTTCGCCGCGTCGACGATGAGCGCGCCGGTGAGCTGCGAGTCGAGCCAATTGCGATCGTCGAAGTTCGAGAGGCCCTTGAGAATCGCCCAATAAAAAAAGTTACCGGCCTTGTCGAGCTTGAACGTCACCTCGCGGGTCGCGCCGGCCGAGAGCTGCACCGTGTCGCGATCAGCCGGCATCGATCGGCGCAGACCGCCGAGCACGAGCGCCGAGTCGGTGCGGTTGTGGACGGTGAGATGGACGGTGGTGCCGACGGAAGCCCGCAGCAGCGGCGCGGGCACGGTCGGCGAACCGCCGGTTTCCTCGAACGCGAGGATGCGTACGACTGGATCGTGCTCCCCCTCGGGCTGGTAGGCCGCCTCGACGACGTCGAGGGCGAGCGTGAGCGTCCCGTGCGACAGCGTTCCCGCGGGGCGGCGATTGTCGTTGACTCGAGCGATCAACGCGTTCGCGACCGGTCGCGGCAACGGAACGCGCGGCGCTGGGGGAACGACCGATTCCTGCGGTGGGAGCACAGCCGACAACAACAACGCGGCGACCACGGTCAAAGCCATCGTCGGCTCCGTGTGCGAGTGAGGGGGGGGTGGCTCAAACCTCACACTCTTGCTCACGATGTCAACGACGCGTTGTCACGAGGAACGCTTCACATGTCTTCTATATGTCAGTCCCTCGGTGGCACCGATTACTCTACGTCATGGAATTTGTCGGCCTGACGCTCCTCGGATTGGCTGTGGGCACCTTCGGCACGCTGATCGGTGCCGGCGGTGGGTTCCTGCTCGTGCCAATTCTCTTGCTGCTGTATCCGAACGACGATCCGGCGACGATCACCTCGATCTCTCTGGCGGTCGTCTTCCTCAACGCCTCGTCGGGCTCGTTTGCCTACCTGCGGCAGCACAAGGTGGACGTGCGGTCCGGGCTGTGGTTCGGCGCGACGGCCGTACCCGGCGCCATCCTTGGAGCTTTGGCGGTGTCGCACGTTCCGCGCACGGCGTTCGAGGTCATTCTTGGCGTGGTATTGATCGCGGCGTCCGTCTTCCTGCTCGTCTCGCAGCGGCCGGTGTCCGGGCATCACGAGGCTGGTGACTATGATTTTTTCGGGCCGCAGATCAAGCACCACCGGGCCACCGGTCTCGCGCTGGCATTCGTCGTCGGATTCATCTCCAGCCTGCTCGGGATCGGCGGCGGGATCATGCACGTGCCGGCACTCGTGCACGTGCTGGACTTCCCGGTGCACGTGGCGACGGCCACGTCACACTTCGTGCTCGCGATGACCGCCGGCGCCGGCACGGCGGCGCACATCGTGTCGGGCACGTTCGCCGGCACCGTGCTGAGTCGCACAGCGGCGCTGGGCGCAGGCGTGGTGGTGGGCGCGCAGATCGGGGCGTGGTGGGCCAAGCGCGCCAAGCCGAAGTTCATTCTTCGCGGCCTGGCCGTGGCGCTGCTGTTGGTGGGAGTCCGGATGCTTTATCACGCGATCGTGACGCGGCGGATGTTCGACTGACCGTGCTACTTCACACCGCGACGCGGATTGACGGCGACAGCCAGATTGAGCCGTGTGTCGTGCGTGTCGTAGCTGATCTGCAGGTTGTACCCGTTCGGCGTCGTCGTGTGATAACTCTTGAATTGCGCGACGTGAATCTCGGCGCCGTCGGATGTGTCGATCGACCAGGGCAGCCCGCGCTTCACCAACTCGTCCTTCACCTTGTCCGTGTCCCACGGCGAGATGCCGAACGAGATGTGATCGATGCGACCGCCGGCTCGGGCATTCCCTTGACCAAAAGCAGGATCGAGCGGGTTGCCGCCGCGGATGATGATGTCGCCGACGTCGCCGATCATCAGCTCGTTCTGACTTCCCTCGTCATACGTCGGCCCCCAGCCCAACAGGTTGACGTAGAACGAAACGCTCGCCTTGTAGTTCGCGGCGCCATATGACAAGTGGTCGAGCCACACGGTCTGCCATCCCGTCGGCTCGAACGGCGCCGGCGTGGAGAGCGTCGCGTTCGCGGGCGACTCCGCCCGTGCTCTGCTGAACCGCTTTCCGTTGCCGATCTGGAGATCGAAGCCATCGGGGTCCTTCACATGGAAGCTCTCGAACCCGTTCGGTCCATTCTCCGCGACGGGGTTGAGACCACGCTTCCTCAGCTCCGCCTCGACCGTCTTGGCGTTCCACGGCTCGATGTCGAAGCCGAACCCCTCCACGACCGCGCGTACGGGAACGGCGTTGGCGCGCGCACCGGCTCGCGGCGGCGGAAAGGAATCGGCGGACACCTGCCGGAACACGGCGGTCCCCCAGTCGCCCATGTCCATCACGATGCGAGTGCCGTCGTCGCTCCGAACTTTCCAGCCCACGATCGCGGCGTAGAAGGCCGCTTCCTTCTTCGCGTCCGCGACGCGAAACGCGATGTGGTCGAGACCCGTCGTGTGCCAGCCTGTCTTGGCGAAGACCGGCGGAATGGAATCGGTGTTGCACGCCGGTGTGCCGTACGCGCGAATGCACCGGCCCTGCGCCATGGCGTCGCGCGGTGCGGCAACCATGGCGCCGCTCAGGACGAGAGCGAATGCGATCGGACGGAAGGTGGTCATGAGAGAGTGCCTCAGTTCACGGCTTGACCTTGGCGGCGGCCTTCAGAGCGTCGAGGGAGTTGGTCATTCGGGCGCCTGCATCGGCGGACGAGGCGGGGCGGGACGGCCCCGAATGTAGCGTTCGGAGGAGTCGTGCGCTCGTCCCGCCAAGCGTAGCGCCGAGGGGCCCCGGAGAAACGGAGTGGAGAGCCCCGATCCGGCGCATCCGCCAAAGGGCCGGCGCATATTTGGCTTGTCCTTTCCTCGACGCGGAGTTCTCGATGCGACCTTACTCATACATACTCCGCGCGGTACAAGTGGGAACGCTGACCCTGACGCCAGGTGCATCGCGACCGAGCGCAGCGCCCTCGCCGGTGCATGTGGCCGAGCTGCGCATCGAGTATCTGTCGAATCCGCTGGCGATCGACGCGCGCGCACCTCGCATGAGTTGGGTGCTCCTGGCGCCCGGCGTCCGCGGCGTGACTCAGAGCGCGTACCAGATCGAGGTTGCCAGCACCGCCGCCAATCTCGCCGCCGACAAGGCCGATCTCTGGAACTCTGGCAAGGTCACGAGCGACAACCAGAACCAGATCGTATTTGCGGGACGGCCACTCACGTCCCGCGAGCAGGTCTTCTGGAAGGTGCGCATCTGGGATCAGACCGGCGCGCCGTCGGCGTGGAGCGCGCCGGCCACTTGGGCAATGGGACTCCTCGATCGCGGCGAATGGTCGGCGCAGTGGATCGGTGACGCAACTCCGTCGACGACGAATGTCGCGGTGACCGCTCTGCGCCGGCGCTTCACGCTCGCCGGGCGTCCGTCGCGCGCCATCGTTTACGCGAGCGCGCTCGGAGTCTACGAGCTGCACATCAACGGCCAACGAGTCGGCGATCACGTTTTGGCGCCAGAGTTCACCGACTATCACATCCGCACCCAGTACCAGGCGTACGACGTGACGTCGCTGCTTCATCCCGGCGAGAACGTGATCGCCGCCTGGCTGGGCGATGGCTGGTACGCCGGCGGAATCGGTCTCGCGCAGGAGCTGGTGAAGCAGCGTCGGAACATCTACGGCAATCATCCGCGCTTTCTGGCGCAGCTCGAGGTCACGTCGCTCGGGCGCACCACGCGCATCGTGACCGATTCTTTCTGGCGCGTGACGCGCGACGGGCCGATTCGCTCTTCCGACGTCCTCAATGGCGAAGAGTACGACGCTCGCCGAGAGATGCCAGGATGGGATACGCCGAGGTTTGTCGATACGCGATGGAGCAGCGCGGACGTCGCCGGCAGCGTGGCGACCGAGCTTGTGGCACAGCCCAACGAGCCGGTGCGCGTGACGGCGGACATCAAGCCGACCGCCGTCAGCGAACCGAAGCCCGGTGTGTACGTCTTCGACCTGGGGCAGAACATGGTCGGGTGGACACGGATTGCCGTGCGCGGCGCCGCGGGCAACACAATAACCCTGACTCACGGCGAAATGCTCGACGACGGCGGCATGGTGTACACCGACAACCTTCGCGGGGCGGAACAGACCGATCGCTTCACGCTGCGCGGCGCGGGCGCGCCCGAGCGGTTCGAGCCGCACTTTACTTATCACGGTTTCCGCTACGTGCAGGTGAGCGGACTGACCACGAAGCCCGCACTCACCGACCTCACCGGACGTCAGGTCAACTCGGATCTCAGTTGGGTGGGAGAGTTGGCCACGTCGTCACCACTGCTCAACACGCTCTGGCACAACGTGGTCTGGACGCAGCGCGACAACATGATCGGCATCCCCACCGACTGTCCGCAGCGCGACGAGCGGCTCGGCTGGATGGGCGACATCCAGGTCTTCAGCGGCACGTCGATGTTCAACGCCGACATGGCGGCGTTCTTCACGAAATGGCTGCGCGACGTGCGCGACGCGCAGACACCGGACGGTCGCTTTGCCGACTTCTCCCCGCAGCCCTTCCGCGAGCGACTCGACTCGATGCGCGCCGATGATTTCACGGGCGTGCCGGGGTGGGGCGACGCCGGCGTCGTGGTCCCTTGGCGGATGTGGCAGCAGTACGGCGACGTGCAGGCGATCCGCGACAGCTACGACGCCGCGAAGAAGTGGGTCGACTACATCCATCGCAACAATCCCGACCTCCTCTGGAAGAATCAGCGCGGCAACGACTACGGCGACTGGCTCAACGCCGACACGGAGAACGACTCGACGATCCCGCGGAAGGGTGGCGAAGTCCCCAGGCCGGTCTTCGCCACGATGATGTTCGCCTACGCCACCGACATCGTCGCCCGGATGGCAACGGTGCTGAACCGCGACGCGGAAGCGCGGCAGTACGGCGAGCTCTTTCGAGACATCAAGGCGGCGTTCAATCGCGCCTATGTGTCGGCCGACGGTCACATCGAAGGCAATACGCAGGCCGGCTACGCACTGGCGCTGCACTTCGACCTTCTCCCCGACTCGTTGCGCACGGCCGCCGTGCGTTACATGGTCGACGGCATCGACGCCTATCACGGTCACATGTCGACCGGATTTCACTCGAGCTATCGGATGATGCTCGAGCTCTCACGCGCCGGGCGTTCGGATGTCGCGTACCGGCTCGTCAACACCACGACGTTCCCGAGCTGGGGTTATTCGATCGCCAACGGTGCCACCACCATCTGGGAGCGATGGGACGGCTACGTGAAAGGGCGCGGCTTCCAGGACAAGGGGATGAACTCGTTCAATCACTACGCCATCGGCGCCGTCGGTGAATGGATGTACCGCACCATCCTCGGCATCAACAACGACGATGCACATCCGGGGTACGCGGAGTTCGTCATTCATCCGATCCCCGGCGGCGGACTCACCTGGGCGCGCGGGACGCATCGCACGATCCGCGGAACGATCGCATCCAATTGGCGAGTCGATGGCAACACGTTCACTGAAGAGGTGACGATCCCCGCGAACACGTCGGCGACGGTCTATGTCCCGGCCGCGTCTGCAGATCATGTCACCGAGAGTGAAGTGGCGGCTGACCGGGCGCCGGGTGTGCGCTTTCTCCGAATGGAAGGAGAGGCGGCGCTGTATCGCGTGGGGTCAGGGACGTATCGGTTCGTGGTGAAGTAGCGAGGCCCGGAGATTTTGTGAGGCGCTTGCTACTATCGCAGCCGTTCAGGCACGATGGTCTCGCCGCGGGCCAGCATCGCGACCAACTCGGCGATTTTCTTCTTCCGGCCCGCCGGCGTCTTCATGTTGTTCGTCCGAAACGCCAGCGCAAAGAGGTTCTGCCGCCCGAGGGTTTTGAATGTTTTCCGCGCGCGTGCGTTGGCTTGGATGGCGGCGCGAAGATCGTCGGGCAGGGTGGACGCCGTCGCGCTGCGCATCGGTGCGTACGCGGCATCCCATCGCCCATCCGACTTCGCCGCGTCGACGTGTCGCTGGCCATGCGGCGTCATGCGGCCGGTTTCCGTGAGGCGACTGATGTGGCCGCGGTTGATTTGACTCCAGATGCTCTTCGCTTTGCGCGGCGTGAACCGCTGAAGGAAAGACCGCTCGTCGAATCCCTTTCGGATACCGTCGATCCAGCCCCAACACAGCGCCACGTCGAGCGCTTCCGCGTAAGTCACCGTCGGGAGCCGGGTATCTTTCTTGTGGATCTTGAGCCAGATCTCCGTCTCGCGATCGTGATTCGAGCTCAGCCAGCCTTCGAATGCCGTTGCCGAAGCAAAGGCTTTGATCTTCCTTGGGTTAGGAATGATAGGCGCCATGGGATCCTCGCCGGGCGGGTCGCTGGGCTTCGTTGTGCATCGCGGGCGTTATGCCGCGAGATTTCTCCAGTATAACGCTCGTGAGCCAGCCACGGGTGCACCGTCGAACCGTACGCGTCGGAGGACTCTATGAAACACAAAGGCGAACGTAACATCCCCGATTTCTCCAAGAAGCCGAAGGTGACGAACCCCGTCACGCCGGATGGACGCGCGTCGAATGCAAAGCCGCCGGCGCGCGCGCCGCAGGTCAAGCCACAGGCGACGTCATCGAAGTCCGGGCGCCGCGGCACGTAGTTCGACACGTCGGAGCGAGTGATCGTCTCCCGTCGATCGACTACTTCTTGGCTGTTCGACGCGACCGCAAGACCTCGTAGCGAAGTCCGACCACGCCGTCGACGTACTTCTTCGCCGCGATGAGCCTCAGGTCGATGTCGCGGTGCCGCGGCGCGATCAGCGGGATGCCCTTGCCGATGAGCACCGGGATCACGTGAAGTTGGAACTCGTCGATCTCGCCGGCGTCGAGGAACGAGGCGATGAGTTGGCCGCCGCCCATCATCCAGATGTTCTTTCCTCGTGCAGCGCGCAATCGGCGTGCGACCACTTTGGCGGATTCTGACGTGAACTGGACGCCGGGCAGCGCGCGCTTGGGAGGCTTTCGCGTGAAGACGTAGTGCGGCATCCGCGTATCGAAGACGTTTGTCCCGGGATGCTTCCTGAGGTATCGGACGGCCCAGTCGTAGGTCCCGCGGCCGAGCAGTATGGTATCGACGCTCGCGTTGAATTTCGCGTATCCGTGGTCGACGGTGTCCGGGATGCGGTTGAGCCATTCGACGTCGCCGTCGGGGCGCGCGATGAAACCGTCAGCGCTGACGGCGAGATAGGCGATGATCTTTCTTTCTCGTTTCATCATCGATTCGGTCAGCGAAACCGCTCGTCGGCGTCGCGCTCCCAGCGCCACACGAGGCCGTCCTCGGGATCGTCGACCGCGCCTCGTAACTCGAAACCCGCCCTCGTGAGCACCGACGTCGACGCGTTGCGCTCGGGAAGCGTGTGTGCGCGGATGCGTCGCACGCGCTCGTCGCGGCTGGCGTACTCCACCAACCCGCCGGCGGCCTCGGTCGCATAGCCGCGTCCACGGTACGCGGGGGCGATCCCGTAGGCGATCTCGACCACGCCGTCGTCGTCGGGCGGGCCCTTGAAGGACGCCATGCCGAGTGCGATGCCGGTCATTGTCTCGAGGACGACGAATCCGAATTGCCACGGGTCCCGGTCTACGGTGGCGGCACGCAGGCGCTCCAGCCAGGCAGGCGAGACGTCGTCGGACACCAGCATCGCACGGAGGCCATCGGCCGGTTTGAGATTCGATTCGGCCGCGAACTGCGCGTCGCCTTCGCGGAGCGCCAGCAGCTCCGCCGGTGCGAACGGACGGAGCATGAGCGTTTCGGTGATTACTCCGATGAATTGAGGCACGACGCTGTGCTCCCGAGCGGGACGCAGTAGCATTGTAAATGAGCCGGGCTAGCGACTGCGCGCCAGATCCTCCGATGATTGCGGGACGGTGGGGAAAACCGTCCGAAGTGTTGCTCGACCTCGAAGTCGACCGAAACGGATCGGTCCGCGGCGTTGCGAATCCGGCGTGACGTAAGGACGCTCGTCAGGTGAACCGCGCATCTCGCGGCGTGCGGCATCGCGACCGGCAATGCTCACTCCATGGGGCCCGCTTCTCACGCTGGATGCGTCGTCCGTCCCATTCAGTTGCGGCTTAGCCCGGCCGGACTAGAATCAAAATCCCAAGACCGCGCTGACGCTCGAACACCACCCAGCCCCGTTCCCCCGCCGCGCGCACTCAGGAGTCCAGGAATGGAAACGATTCTCCAGGACGTCCGCGTCACGCTCCGCGCATTCCGCCGTTCGCCCGGTTTCCCGCTCACGGCCATCGCCACACTCGCACTCGGCATCGGCGCCACGACGGCGATCTTCACCACGCTGAGCGCCGTCCTTCTCAAGCCGCTTCCATATCCCAACCCGCAGGATCTCTACAGCCTGCGAACCGCGCTCACCGACGGACGCGTCACCACGGGACTTCTGTCGGGCGGAGAGCTCTACCGGCTGAACGATCCGAAGCTCTCCGTCGAGCACGCGGCGGGATACGCGGCCGGCGACCTCACGCTCATCGCCGCCGACGGGACGCCGTCGCACATCGACGCATACCAAGTGAGCGAAGGGTTCTTCGAGCTGTTCGGCCTGCCGATGACGATGGGCGGTTTCAAGCACGACGACTTCACGCCATTCCCGCCGCCGGCACCCAATGCGCCGCCGCAGCAATTTCCACTTCCCACCGTGGTGATCTCGTCTCGTCTGTGGAAGCAGCTCTACAGCAGCGACCCCGCGGTGATCGGCAAACCCATTCACTTCGCGGAATTCAACTCCACGGTTGCCGGCGTCGCGCCGCGCGATCTCGACATCCCGCACGGCGCCGACGTCTTCGTGGCCCAGCGCACGCCTTCCACCGACGTCAACCACGGGCAAGAGGCGTTCGTGCGACTGCGGCGCGGGTCGACGATCGAACGCGCGAAGAGCGAGATGGCGTCGGTCATGGCCGGCCTCGCCACCGACTTCCCCGCCGCGGACAAGAACCGGGTCTACGTCCCGAAGCCGCTCGTCGACTCGATCGTCGGCGACTTGGGCCCGATCCTCATCATCGTCATGGCGGCGACCGGGTTGCTGCTCCTGCTCGCGTGCGTCAACGTCGCCAACCTGCTGCTCGCGCGCGGCGCGGCGAGAGCGCGCGAGATGGCCGTGCGCGCGGCGCTCGGCGCGGGATGGAGCCGGCTCGTTCGCCAGCTCCTCACGGAGTCGATGGTGCTGGCGACCGCCGGCACCATCGCCGGCGTGGCCGTCGGCGCGCTGGGCCTCCGGGCGCTGCTCGCGCTCGGCGCGTCGAAGCTGCCCCGCCTCGACGCCGTTTCGTTCGACGCGCGAGCCCTGCTCTTTTCGCTGGCCGTGCTCGTCGTCACCGGCGCGATCATCGGCCTGGCCCCGGCGGTTCGTCTGCTTCGCAGCGATATGAAGACGCTCATGAACGACAGCTCACGCTCGGCCAGCGCCGGCCGCGGCACGGCGCGCTGGCTGATGGCGATGACCGTGGCCGAAGTCGCGCTGGCGATCATGTTGGTGGCCGGCGCCGGCTGGCTCGTTCGAGGATTCGCGAATCTCCGGAACACCGACGCCGGCTTCGTGCCGGACAAGCGGCTCCTGTTCGACGTGTCCTTTCTGGGACCGCGATATCAGACGCCGGACGCCGTTCGTCAGGCGCAGCTCGATCTCGTGAGCGCCGTCCGCAAGCATTCGCGGCGTGACCGAGGTCGGACTCGTCTCGGCGTATCCGACACGCAGCAGGCTCGAGAGCTCGCTGCTCGCGCAGTTTCATGGCGAGCCGTTCGACGCGGCCAATCCGCCCGGTACGCGCCAGCGGTTCGCCGGACCGGGACTCTTCGCCGCGATGGGCACGCCCATCCTCAAGGGTCGCGATTTCGCCACCAGCGACCTGCCGACGACGCAACCGGTAGCGATCGTCAACCACGTGTTCGTCGACCGCTACCTCAAGGGACGCGATCCGATCGGGGTGCAGTTTTCAGCCGGATATCCGGCACCCGATCCCAAGAACGAAGTGACGATCGTGGGCGTGATCGGCGACGTGCGACAGAAGTCGCTCGCCGAGTCGGCGGAGCCGGCGTTCTACTCTCCGCTGCCGCAGATTCCGCTGCGGCGCGCGACGGCCGTCGTGTCCATGTCGCAATCGGATCCGGCGCCCGTCGAGCGAGCGATCCGCGCGGAGATACGGAAGCTCAACCCGACGATGGCACTCGATTTCCAGCTCGCGTCGGACGTCGTCGGAGGCACGATCCGACGCCAGGAGCTCGGGATGACGCTGATGCTCATCTTCGGCGGCATCGCGATCGTGCTCGCGGCCGTGGGGATCTACGGCGTCGTGTCGTACGCCGGCTCTCTGCGGCGCGAAGAGATGGCTACGCGCCTCGCTCTCGGCGCGTCACCGCACTCCGTGTTTTTGCTCGTCATGAGGCAGGGTGCGACCCTCGGCCTCGTCGGCGCCGCGATCGGTCTGGGTCTGGCCTACTTCTCCGGTCAGGTCATTTCAAATCGCGTCTATGCGATCCGGGCGTCGGATCCCCTGATCCTGTCGATCGCCACATTACTGATCGGGTCGATCACGGTTCTGGCAACCACGATTCCCGCGGCGCGCGCGGCGCGGCTGAATCCCGCCACTGCGTTGCAATCGGAATGAGGCGAGGAGGAACGTCAGGCTCAGGCACCGCGGTGCGCCTCGGCAACATCGACGTCTGCCGCATCGGACTCGGCACGAATCGGCTCCGGGACACCGACGCCCACGTCGCGTTCATCCGCGCCGCGGTCGACACCGGCGTCCAAATGATCGACACGGCGCATCTCTACACCGGCGGGGAGAGCGAGAAGACTATCGGACGCGCGTTGTCGACCCCGCACACCGAGGTCGTCGTGGCGACGAAAGGTGGGTACGGCGACACGGGACGCGGCAGGCCCGAATTGCTGCGACAGGAAATCGAGCAGAGTCTCGCGGGCCTGAGAACCGCCCACATCGCGCTCTACTACCTCCATCGCGTGGACCCGGAGACGCCGATCGAGGAGAGCTTGGGCGCGATCAAGGAGTATGTCGACCGCGGCGCCATCGAGCGAGTCGGGATCTCGAAGGTCGACATTCCGCTCATCGAGCGGGCGCGCAAAGTGATGCCGATCGCGGCGGTGCAGAACGAGTACAACCTCGCCGAGCGCGGATACGACGATGTCGTCGACTACTGCGCGCGCGAGGAGATCGTCTTCGTGCCGTACTATCCGCTGCGCGCCGAGCCGAATCGCGCGCTGCGCGAAACGGCGGTGCGGCACGGAGCGACGCCGCGACAGGTGATGCTCGCCTGGCTGTTGAAACGGTCGCCGGCGATGCTCCCGATTCCCGGCACGCTATCGCTGGCGCATCTCGAGGAGAACCTCGGCGCCCTGACGGTCGAGCTGTCGGACGCCGAGTTCGACGACCTCGCGGGCCCGCACGCTGCCTGACGCCGCGACGCTCGCGCCCTCCGACACCCGGCGGCTGCTCGTCTCCTGCTCGATCGGTTCGATCGTCGAGTGGTACGACTTCTTCGTCTTCGCGTCCGCCGCGGCACTCGTCTTCGATCGAGTCTTCTTCCCGGCCGCCGATCCGCGCAACGGCGTCCTCTTCTCGCTCATGACGTACGCCGTCGGTTTCGCCACGAGGCCGCTCGGCGGGTTGGTGTTCGGCGTGCTCGGCGATCGATACGGCAGGAAGCGCGCGCTCATATGGAGCCTCCTGCTGATGGGATGCGCCACGATGGGCGTCGGCCTCATCCCCGGGTACGCGACCATCGGCGTCGCCGCGCCGGCGTTGCTCGTCCTGCTGCGTCTGATCCAGGGACTCGCCGTCGGCGGCGAAGTCGGCGGCGCGCTGCTGCTGGTCACCGAGAGTCTCCCCGGCGACCGCCGAGGATTTTGGGCGGCGTGGCCGATGATGGGCGGGCCCGCCGGCAACGTGCTCGCATCGGCCGCGCTCGCGCTTCTGGGGTTGTCGCTCGGAGAGTCGGCGTTCGGCGTGTGGGGATGGCGCGTCGCCTTTCTCGCGTCGGGTGCGCTGATCGCCGTCGGCGTCTGGATGCGCACGCGCGTCACCGAGTCACCGCTGTATCAGGCGTACGCGGCGCGCCGAGCGATGACTCGTCGGCAGCGACTTGCGCCGACGCTCGTCGCGCACTGGCGGTCGATGTTGACCGTTCTTCTCGTGAAGCTCGGCGAGAATGCGCTCTTTTATGTTTTCACAACCTTCTACGTCGTCTACGTCACGCGCGTGCTGCACTTGCCGCGCACGCTCGCCCTCACCGCCGCCGCCGTCGGCTCGATCGCCGACGTCATCGCCATCTTCGTCGCCGGCGCGTGGTCCGACCGCATCGGGCGGCGTCCGGTGACGGCGATCGGTCTGGTCGCCGCGTCGCTCTGGGCGTTCGCGTTGTTTCCGGCGACGGCGACCGGCTCGACGACCTCCGTGACAATTGCCGCGATCGTGGGCGGTCTGTGCCACGGCGTGATCGTCGGCGGAATGTCGGCCTACTTCGTCGAGCTCTTCCCCACCAGCGCGCGCTACACCGGCTTCTCGCTCAGCTATCAAGTCGCCAGCGTGGCGTCGGGCGCCGTCGCGCCAATCATCGGCGTGGCGCTGCTCAACGCATACGGGTCGACCGTGCCCGTGTCGATCTACGCGACGGCGATGGCGGTGCCGGCGTTGATCGTCCTTCGCGCGTCGCGCGAGACGCGGGGGATCGATCTCGGCACCGATCCGGGGACCGATTCTCAGAACTCTCGTCCCTCATCCTCCTTCCAGGTCACCGCACACCGCCACCACACTCCTGATGTCTAGGCGAGTGCGGAGACGGAGTACGGAGACCTGGAACGGGGGGGAACGAGGCGACGTGCGGAGTCGCGTCCTACGCCGACAGGAACTTCCGGATGTTCTCGGCCTGACCGGTCCAGCCGCGCTCGTTCATGCTGAACGCCTTCGCGCGCCGTGACTCGGGGATGGCGTCGAATCCGGATTCGACGATCGTGAGCCGCGTGCCGGCGCCGGCTTCCTCGAGCGTGAACGTCACCAAAGTCGTCGGCTCGACGCTGTAATCGACGCCCTCTTCCAGGGCGTATGGATGCCAGCGGAAGGAGAAGAGACGCTCCGGCTCCATCGACTCGATCCAGATCGTGATGGGGAGATGCTCGTACCTGCCGGCGCCCAGCTTTCCATTGACGGCGGCGCCGGGAGTGAACGGCGTGGTGAGCGACACGCCGAACCATTGATTGAACTGCGTGTACTCGGTGAGCGCGCGCCACACGCGCGAGCGCGGAACGTCGAGGTTGACGAGCTTCTCGATGCGATCGGTCGAGACTGCGCCGGCGGTCGTTGTCGTTGGCATGGTGGTCCTCATTCGGAGTGTGAAGGGTCGTCGTTGTCGGGGTGGCGCAGCAGCTCGGCGAGACGCTCGATGCGCGTATCCCAGAGGCGTTCGTAACCGCGGAGCCAATCGTCGGCGCGCTCGAGCGGCCGAGGATCGATGCGGCAGTAGTGGATGCGTCCACGCACGGTTCGTTTCACGAGCCCGGCCCTCTCGAGAGTCTGGACGTGCTTCGACGCCGCGGCGAGCGACATCCGATACGGTGCGGCGAGCTCGCCGACGGTCTGCTCGCCTTTGGCGAGACGCTCGAGCATTGCGCGCCGGGTCCGGTCGCCGAGCGCGCGGAAGACGAGATCGAGCCGTGCGTTTTGTTCAACCATACGGTTGAATATAGGAGCCGCCGCTCGATTGTCAACGGGTTGGTTGAGGATCAATACTGGACGTGGAACGGGTGCGGCGGCGGTGTGCGGGGACCTGGAACGAGGAGGGGAGGGAGTGCGGAGTCGAGCTGATTTGGCGATACGCCGCAAACGATCCCCCGCACTCGTCCCAGGTCTCCGCACCCCGTCACCGTACTCGTCCGAGGTCTCCGCACCCCGTCACCGTACTCGTTCCAGGTCTCGGCACCCCGCCGCCGCACCCGCTCCAGACCTCGCGACCATCATCGTGGGTCGATCACGCTGGGGCCTCTGATTGTCTCGACAAACGACCGCAGTCGCGCGCCCGATGCCTCGGGATCCGCCAGCGCGACGTGTCCGTCGGGCCGAACGAGGTACAATGCGTCGCGCCGCAGTCCCGCCGAGCCCATCATCGATCGCCACGGAAACTCGTGGTACTCGAGACCGAGCTCGCGACACGCAGCCTCGAGGTCGGCCGCCGGCTGTCCGTAGCGATGGACCTGCCAGCGCCACGATGCGAGCGGTGAGTGGTTGTCGCCTCGATCGCCGGATTCGGGCGGCGACGGCACCCATGGCAACCGATCGCCGCCCTGCACCGCGCCGGCTCGTCCGCTGCTGATCGCGCTGTCGCGATAGTTGATCGCGATCTGCGAGACGGTGCGAAAGACAAAGCGGCGGAAAGCGGTGACGTGGAACACGATGCTCGCGACGGTTGGGAAGATGCGCGTTCGAATCAACGCCGCCGCTCGGCCGCCGCGTGTCACGATCTCGAAGGCGCGGTCGGTGGTCGCGACCAGCCGTCGCGCGAACGCGATGCGTTCCGGCTCGTAGGTGTCGAGCAGCGCCGGCGATGCGCGGCCCTGCAGAACTTCGGCGAGCTTCCACGCGAGATTGACCGCGTCGCCGATGCCGGTGTTCATGCCCTGCGCGCCGACAGGACTGTGGACGTGCGCGGCGTCGCCGAGTAGGAAGGCGCGGCCGACGCGAAAGCGGCCGGCGACGCGATGGTGAACGTGGTAGGTCGAGAACCAGTTCACGTGCTCCACCTCGAGGCCGAGACGATCGATCGGCCGCCGGCCAACGTCCTCGAACGTCCACTCTCGCTCTCGCTCCTCCGCGCTCTCGACACGAATCGTCCCCACGAGGCGCACGCGACCTGGTCCCTTCATGTCGAAAACGACGAGCAGCTCCGCGTCGTCGAGCGCGACGTTCACGCCGTCGTCGACTGCCGGACCATGGGCGATGACGTCCGCGACGTAGAAGATGCGTTGGTACGTTCCGCCGCCGAAGTCGATGCCGAGGTTCTTGCGAACGACCGAGTGCGTGCCGTCGCATCCGGCGACATAGCGTACCGCGCACGTCTCAGTGTCGCCGCCCGGACGACGCAGCATCGCGTGCACGCCGTCGCCGGTTTCGTCGAGGCGAACGAAGCTCGTTCCCCACTCGACCTGAACGTTCGCCGCGGCGAGTCGGGCGACGAGCAGCCGTTCATGCGCGTCCTGGGCGAAGTCGAGGACGAACGGATACCGCGTGAGGCCGGTGCCGATGTCGTCGAATTGAATGCGTGCGACGCGCCGGCGACTGCCGCCAGAGATTCGCCGTCTTCGCGATCACGCCTGCATTTACGACGTCGTCAGCGAATCCCAGCTGCCGATAGAACTCGAGCGTGCGCGCGTGAACGCCGAGCGCGCGCGAATACGGAGCGACGCCCTCCTTCTGGTCGATGATGCGGACCGCGACACCGAGCCGCGCCAGCACCAGCGCCAGCACGAGGCCAGTGGGACCGGCGCCGACGATGAGAACTTCGGCGTTCGATGGTGCGAGTTCCAAACTCTCGTTCCTCATCCTCGTTCCGGGTCTCCGCGCTCCGGCTCCGCACTCGTCTTAACCTAAAGTGCGGTGGCGGCGCGCGGCGACCTGGAACGTGGAACGGGAACGGGAACGAGTGCGGTGACAGGTGGCTCGGTTTGGGCCTACAGCGAATTGAGAAATGCGATCAGCGCTTTTCGATCGCTCGCCGAGAGCGACTTGAAACGCTCGCGAGCGTTTCTTGCTTCGCCGCCGTGCCAGAGCACGGCCTCCAAGCAGATCGCGCGCGCGTCCATCGTGCAGGAAGTACGTGTGACCGTTCACAATCTGCACGAGCCCAATGCCCCACAGCGGCGGCGTGCGGAATTCGCGACCGGACGCCCTGAAGTCGGGACGATTGTCGGCGAGCGCGGCTGCCCATGTCGTGCAGCAAGAGATCCGTGTACGGGTGAATCTTCTGGTTCGAGACGGCGGGCACGCCGGGGAGCACGCCGGTCGTGAGCGTCGAGACGTGACAGCCGTCGCACCCGATGGCGTGGAACAGCCACTCGCCGTGCAGCGCTTGCGGATCGTCGAGGTTCCGACGCGCCGGCACGCCCAACGTCTCCGTGTAGAACGCGACGTCGCTCACCGTCTGGTCGTCGAGCTCGGCCGCGTGGTCCTGGCAGCCGGAGAACTCGCCCTTGCAGTTCTCGGTCGGGAAGTACGACGTCGTGATGCCCATGTCGCCGTTGAACGCTCCGGCCGCCTGGTGCAACAGCGTTCCGACGTTGGCCTTCCAGCCGAAGCGTCCGATGATGTAGTCCTGCACCGTCACGTCGTACACGACGTTGTAGTGCCCCGAAATGCCGTCCTCATCGGCGTCGTTGCGATCGGCGAGCGCACGAATCGTCGCCTCGGGAACTGCCTCGAGCAATCCAAGCCCGAAATTGACCGGCGCCACGCGCGGTGACGTGAGCAGGTTGTTGGGTAGCGGGCCGATGAGTCCCTTGAACGCGTAGTGCGGGACACGCAGCGTGTACGGCGTGCCGTCGCCGAATGGTCCACCGGAATCCGAGTAGGCCACGCGCGCCGATGCTTCGGGAAAGAATCCCGGAATCGCGAGCAATTGCAGCTGCCCGCCGAACAACGGCGCGGGATTCGGTCCGCCGTGCGGGTCCTGTCCAGGAATGCTCGCGCGAAACAGCATCGTCAAGAACGAGACGCCGTCGGCCGGCGGCTGGCCGCGACCGTCGCCGAAGTGACACGCCTCGCACGCGTTGTTGTTGAACAACGGTCCGAGTCCGGTGCTCGGCGTGAAGATTCCGCCGAACACAGCGTCGCCGGCATTGTGTCGCGCCAGCGCGGCCGCGTCGAGGTTTGGCGCCGGATGGCCGAACGCGCCGGCGGTCGCGTCGAACACCGTGGTTGCGCCTCCGGACAATGCATCCGGATCGATCCGTCCTCCGAGCGACGCGCTGCGACTCGCAGCCGCGTCGGAAGGAGCAGCGGGGTTGGAGGGGACTGGCTGGATTGGCTCACTGCACGCGGCGGCGGCGGCGGCGAGTGCGAGCCAAAGGACACGGAACGGCGTGCGGGTGGGGCGACGCATGGGGGCTCCTGCGTCTGGGGAGGAGAGCACGACTGCGCTGAGCGTCGGCGCTGAGCGGGCAGCGACTTGCGCGTTCGAGAGCGCGGGACGCCAAGGCGAGGGGAGCGTCGGATGGCGGGCGTGCAACTCGGGCCGCACAGTGCTCGTGTTTGGCTGTGCTGTCAGTGATTGAAGTCACCCGCGGAAAATTGTTCCATCGGCGCTTGGCGTGCTCCCAGTATGAAAATCTGCAATTCCCAACCCATCAGCTCGCTGGCCGCATCGAGTGCGGCGCTATCTAAGATCTCTTAATGGCGTGAGTGCGGTGGCGGTGTGCGGAGACCTGGAACGGGGAACGGGAAAGAGTGCGGAGTCAGGGGCTCGGCGACGCTGATCATCTCGTTGGCCGTTGGGGCTACATGCCCCTGCCGCGATCATCGACGCGTTGCGGGCGGCATGTGGTCTGCCCCTCGCACCTGAGCGGAGAGATGCTTCACCGCTGAGGTGGCGGCACACCCATGTTGGTCACGATATCGGCGCTCATCGCCGCGGGAACGATGGCGGCGCATCAGAGCGCCGGGTCGTCCCAGACACCTGACACGTTGGCGCCCGTTCGCCAATCGGCAGTCGCTGTCAGCGATCGCGATTCCACGCGCGCGCTGCGCGTCGCGCATCGGGCGCAAGGCGACTTCGAGTCTCTGCGACGGCAACTCTTGCCGCGCGCGACATTTACCGGCGGCGCCGACTGCGACGCCGTCGTCGGCCGCTACTGCTTTGTCCAGCAGGTCGCGTCCGATCCACCAAAGGAAGCGCCCGAGGTGGTCGAGGCCCGAGCTCGGCTCCTGACGGTCCTCGACAGTGTCGGCGCGGTGATCCCCGGCGATCGGTGGACCCTCGGCCAGACGGTTCGCTATCTCGTCGAGGCGGGACGCGCGCACGAGGCCGACAGCTTGGGTGTCGCATGCGCCGCATCAGCGACGGTTCGCGCGACGAAGAGCTGGTGTTTCGCGCTCGTCGGCTACACGGCGCAGCAGTACGGCAAGTTTCCGCGCGCCGATGCCGCCTTCTCGTTGGCGCTCGACGAGCTGCCCGAGCCGGATCGTGGGAGATTTGAAGATCTCGCATTGTTCCTCGGACGCGCCGCCGGACCGTACCGGCGCATGGACGGCGAGCCGCGCGACTCGATGACGGCCGCGTTCTGGCGACTCGTCCAACCGTTGTACCTGACGAACGTGAACGATCTGCGGACGGAGTTCCTCGCGCGCATCACGCGGATGTACATCGAGCAGGACAGCCGAACGACGATGAGCGATTGGGTGCGCGGGGACGACCGGGAGACCCTGCTCCGCTATGGCGTCGCGCTCTGGTACACGCAGGGTGATGCGCGCCCGGGTGGGACGGGGCCGCCGCCGATCGCCGGCATTCGGCGCCAACCGTCGTTCAACTTCTTCCCCGACGCGCACGTGTTCGCGGCGCCGGATCAGCTGGCCCCCGACGATTGGGAATTTCAGAACGTGGAGAGCCGGCCGACCTATGCGCCGATGTGGGCCACCAGCTTCGAGCCGCTCATCAACAATCAGGTCGCGCTCTTTCGGCGCGGCGACTCGGCGTTCATCGTCGCGGCGTTCGAAGTGAACGACGGCGGGACGCGCCGCGAACCTCGACAGGCTGGTGTCTTCGCGGCCGCGGTCGATCGTGGCGGCGTGCTTCCTCCATTCGGCACGACGATCGAGAACGCGCCCCCCAAAGTCGTGTCCACGCTGATGGCGCCATGGCATCCGATGATCATCAGCCTCGAGGTGCTGGATTCGGCGAACCGCTCGGCAGAACGCATGCGCTTTGCGCCGAAGCTGCCGCTCGCCAGCACGCGGCTGAACCTCTCGGATCTCTTGCTGTACGAGCCGATGGATTCCGTGCCGCCGAAATCACTCATCGATGCGGTGCCGCTCGCGTTGCACTCCATGACGGCGCCGAGCAGCCGGCAGATCGGCATCTTCTGGGAGACGTACGGCGTGCGTCCCGAGGGAGAAACGTTCGACTACGCGCTCGTGGTGGAGCCGGTCGACCAAGGCTTGATCCACCGCGCGCTCGTCGGGCTGCACGTGATGGACCCAGACCGAGGACTCATCCTGCAGTGGCGCGAATCGCCGTCGATCGCCGGTGGAATCGCGTCGCGCGGCCTGACGGTGGATCTGTCGCGTCTCAAACCGGGACAGTATCGCGTGCGGCTGATGCTGACGTCCGGGGCCAATCTCCCGATCGTCGCCGAGCGGAGCATCGAGGTCCTTTAGTCGCCCCAACTGCAACTGCCAACTACAACTGCCAACTGCAGCTGCAACTGCAACTGCTTGAACGCAGAGACGCAGAGAACGCAGAGAACGCAGAGGGTTCCTCGGCTCGAACTGAGGGCCGCTCGCAACGAGCCGGGAGAAATGCTTTTGTTACAGCCGCTCGGGAAGCTTCCGGCGAAGCGACCCGGCTCCTTCACACCCGGGGCCTCCCGAGCGGCTTTGACAAAACGATCCCGTGGCGGCGCCGACCTCGAGTTTGGGTGCAGTTCTCTGCGTCCTCTGCGTTTCCGCGTTGAAGCAGTTGCAGTTGCGTGGCGCCGACGTCAATCCGATCGCATGCTCGTGAGCGGATCCACACGCATCGCCCGAAACGCCGGGAGAAAGCAAGCCGCCGCGGCAATCGTGAGCACCGAGGCCACGACGGCGACATAGGTCCTGGGGTCGAGCGGACTGACGCCGTAGAGCGAGCTCGCGAGAACTCGGCCGCTGGCCATCGCGCCGGCGAGACCGAGCAGCACACCGATGGCGGCCGGCGTCAATCCTTGCCGAAGGACGAGCAGCATCACGTCGCGCGGCGACGCGCCGAGGGCGATGCGCACGCCGAGCTCGCGCGAGCGCGTCGAGACCATGTACGACAACACGCCATAGATGCCGATCGCCGACAACAGGAACGCCACGACCGCGAACGCCGCGCAGACGGCGAGCGCGAACCGTCGCGGAGCGAGATCCAGGGCGAGGACGTCGTTCAGCGTTTCCACATCCCGTGTGGCGAGCGAGGGATCAGCCCGGCGAAGGGCTCGCTTGACAACGCCCGCGAGCGCCATCGGATCGCCGGAGGTGCGAACGAACAGCACCATCGTCCGCTCCCACGTTTCATGGCGGTGATTGGCGAACAGCGTCGGCTTCGCCGGCGCGTCGAGCGACTGATCCCGGATGTCGCCGACGATGCCGACGATCGTGATCCAGGTTCCGTTCGGGTTCGGCCCAATGCGAATGCGGCGACCGATAGCATCGCCCTTCGGAAAGAATTGCCGCGCCGCCGCCTCGTTGATGACCCCCGTCTCCGGGCCGGTCGCGAGATCCGTCGCGTCGTACACGCGCCCCGCGATCACGGGGATGCGCAGTGCCTTGAAATAGTCGCCGCGCACCGAGATGTAGCCTAGATCCGGAAGGTGCGTCTCGTCGATCGGCTCGCCCTCGATGCGAATGCTGCTCGATACGCCGCCGCGCGTGGGAACGCCGCGCGCCGCTCCGACCGCGACGACACCCGGCGCGTGGGAGATCTCATCCAGCAGGCCGTCGTAGAACGAATTGATCGCGGCGGTGCTGTCGTAGCGTTCGCCGGACGCGCGCACGCGGGCCGTGAGTACGCGATCGGGGTCGAAACCCAACCTGACCTGCGTCAGCTCGGCGAAACTGCGCAGGAGTAGACCGGTGCCGATCAGCAGGATCACGGCGAGCCCCACCTGCACCGCGACGAGCGTCCGCCGGAGCCGGTCGCCGGCCGGGCTGACCGTCGCGGAACGGCTGCCTTCCTTGAGAGAATCTTGAAGGTCGGGGCGGGCGGCCCCGAGCGCCGGCACGACGCCAAAGAGCACGCCGGTGACGACGGAGAGCACCGCGCTGAACGCCACGATGCGCCAATCCACCGTGGCGACGAACGCCGCGGGAAGCACCTCGGGGTTGAGCGCGAGCATGCGACTCGTCGCCACGCGCGCGAGCGCGACTCCCAACGCACCGCCGGTCAGCGACACGAGCACCGACTCGGTCAACAACTGTCGAACCAGTCGTCCTCTGCCCGCGCCGAGTGCGGCACGGACGGCGAGCTCGCGCCGCCGGCCCACGGCACGTGAGAGCGCAAGGTTCGCGAGATTGGCGCAGGCGATGAGCAGCACGATCAGCGCCGCGCCTTGCATGAGGACGAGCGCCGACGCGACCGACCCGGCCATCGCCGTCCGTAGCGGTTCGACGACCGCGACGCGCCCGGCACTCGCCTGCGGGTACTCGGCTGCCAGTTGCCTGGCGATGCCGGCGAGATCGGCGCGAGCCGCGGCGAGCGACGTGCCCGGCTTCATCCGACCGACAACGCGGGCGTAGTGCTGACGCCGCGTCACGGCGACGTTCGCCATCTCCTCGTGGAAGTCGTCCGAGGTCCACACGTCCTCGTCCAATCCGAGCGTGAAACGCGGCGGCATCACGCCGATGAGGGTGTATGCCAGGCCGTTCAGTGTGATCGGCTTGCCGATCGCCGACAGGTCGCCGCCGAGCTGGTTGTGCCACACGCGATACGACACGAGCGCCGCTCGGTCGTTACCGGCGGCGCCTTCGCCGGGAGCGAAGGTTCTTCCGTGCAGCGCCGGCGCTTCAAGAACCGTGAAGAGATTCGGCGTCACCGAGACGCCGGAGAGCATCTCGGGTTCGCCGGCGTCGGACCGCCACGTGAGTTCACCGTTGCCGACGTACGCGGCCAGGTCGGTGAACGTGTGTTGCCGCGCGCGGTAGTCGATGTAATTGGGTGGGGAAATCGACGAACGGCCCGCCGGATCGCCGGGCCAGCTCTCGAAGACCGCCAGCAGGCTGCCGGGAGATCCATATGGTAGCGGCGCGATCAGCACCGCGCGGGCGACGGCGAAGATCGCCGCGTTCGCGCCGATGGCGAGGGCGAGCGTCAACAACGCCACCGCGGCGAACCCCGGACTTCGCCGCACGGTGCGCAGCGTGTATCGCGCATCCTGTACCCAGCCGGCGAGACGGTCGGTCAGGCGTGCTTCGCGCTCCGCCACCTCGTCGACGCGGCGGCAGTAGTCGCGCGTGAACTCGAGATCGCCGAACTCCTCGCGAGCGCGCGCCACGGCCTCGTCGGGCGACAACCCGCGCGCGCGCAACTCGGCGACGCGCATGTCGAGGTGGAATGACAGCTCGCTGTCGACGTCGCGCGCGATCGTCGATCGCGACCGCCACGGAAAGCGGAACCAACGAACGAGCGGCCGCATGGAATCAGCCGGTGCTGAGCAACTTGCCGACGGCGTCGGCGTACGACCGCCACACGGCCGATTCCGCGCGCAGCTCGGCGCGGCCGCCGGTCGTGAGCCTGTAGTACTTCGCCTTTCGGTTGTTCTGCGAGACGCCCCACGTCGACGCGATCAGCTTGCGCCGCTCGAGGCGGTGCAGCGCCTGATAGAGCGCGGCGCCGTCGACGGCGATCACACCGTCCGTGTGCTCATCGATCCACCGCGAGATGGCGTAGCCGTGCATCGGTTCCCAGGCGAGCGTGCGCAGAATGAGCACGTCGACGGTTCCCTGCAGGAGATCGTTCGGGGTTTTCGGCACCGGCCCTTCCAGTCATCAGGTGAGTGGAAGGAATAAGAGCGGGGCCGCGATGCGTCAAGGCGCGGCGGGCAAAGCGTGTCGAACGCCGAACAGGTTCACCCAGAGATCACCGTGTGCAGCGAGCCGCTCGGGCATCGTCCGCAGCGTGATCGATTGCGGGCCGACCTCGCCGCTCTCGAGTTCGTCCCACGTGCATGGCGCCGAGGTGGGCGCGCCGGGCTTCGGCCGCACCGCGTACGTCGCCGCGAACGTCGCGCCAAAGTCGTTGCGTCCGGTATCGACGAGAATCTTGCCGCCGCGGTCGGCCTTGTAGAACTCCTGCGTCAAACGATCGGGCGCGCGACGCACCAACTCGCGTCCCACGGCGTGGGCGAAGCGCGCGACCTGGCCGCTGTCGGACTTCTCGTCGAGCGCGAACACGACGTGAAAGCCCTTCGATCCCGACGTCTTCACCCAACTCGCGACGCCGAGCTCGGCGAGGGTGTCGCGGAGGAGCAACGTCGCGGAGCGCAGCGCATCCGCGTCGTCGACGAGCGGGTCGAGATCGAACACGCACAGGTCGGGATAAAGCAGCTTTGGCACGCGCGACGTCCACACGTGGGGCGTGATGGAGTTCTGATTCGCCATCCATAGGATGCCGCGCGCGTCGCGCACGACCGCGTAGTTGACGACGCCATCCGATTTCGGCACGGCCACGCGTTCGAGCCACGCGGGCGCAGCCGGGCCGAGATTCTTCTGAAAGAACCCCTTCTCGCCGATGCCGCGGTGGAAACGCTCCATCGTCACGGGCCGGCCGGCGATGTGCGGAAGCATGACCGGCGCGACGAGCTGATAGTACGACGCGAGCTCTCCCTTGGTGATGCCGGACTCGGGGAATATGACCTTTTCGGGATGCGAAATCGCGATCTCGCTCATGCGGCGGGCGGTTCTCCGCGTACCACGTCGCGCGCCCGAACGTTCGTCGGGACCGCGAGCAATCGGGAGTGTCGCAGCTTGGTGTGTACGGTCCACTCGATGAACGCCACGCGCACGACGATCTCGGGGCGCACCCAATGCGCGCGCACGCGCGGCAATCCTTTGGCTCTGGTGAACGGCGATGTCTCGAGTTCCATCGCGTCGAACCGTGCACGAAGCGCGGTCAAGAGCTGCGTGTCGAAGCCCGTGCCGACCTTGCCGGCGAAGACGAAGTCGTTGCCCTCGAAGAATCCCACGAGCAGCGCGCCGAGCCCGACGCGTTTGCCCTGCGCGTCGGTGAAGCCGCCGACGACGAAGTTCTGCGCCAGCTCGCACTTCATCTTGAGCCAGTGCTTCGACCGCTTGTGCTCGTATGGCGAGTTGCGGCGCTTCGCGATCACGCCTTCCCAACCCTCGGCGCACGCGCGATCCCACGGTGCCGCGTCGTCGATCTCGCTCACGCGGTACAGCGGCGCTTCCAGCGGCAACGCGGCCAGCAGCGCACGACGCTCGGCCAGCGGAATTTGCGTGACGTCGCGACCGTCGAGCCACACGACGTCGAACACGTGATATGCCGTGTGTCCGTCCCACGTGACTTCGCCGTCGAGAATCGCGTCGCCGACCGGCAGCGACGCGACGGCTGAAGCGATGCGAGGCAGGTCCTTCTCTTTTCGCGTGCGGGAGTAGAGCCGTACGCTGTCGCCCTGTTTGAACGCGATGAGGCGGATGCCGTCGTACTTCCGCTCGAACATCCAGTCTGGCCCGGTGAAACGCTCCTGCGTGAGCGTCGCCGCCATGGGCTCGATCCAGTCGGGAAAGACCGTCATGTCACGTCGCCCATCGGCACTTGCACCTCGCTCGGCGGCTCGACCACCGGCTGGCCGCTGTCCAGGAGCATCTGTTCGAGATCCAGCTCGTACTGGACGGTCGCCATGACGTCGTCGCCGATCACGGCGCGGTCGCGAAGATCGAACAGCGCGCGGCGCTCGGCGGCGATCATCGCCGAGCGAATGCGACGGTATTCGACGGCACGGCGCTCGTCGAGCGCGCCGGCGTCGTGCGACGGCGGCGACGACACGAAATGCTGGTGGTCGATCTCGTCCGTGTGGTCCTGAAGGCGCCGCGCCTCGCTCGCGGCCCATCGCCGCGCGCGTTGCAGATGCCGCTGGCGCAGATAGCGCTGCACCTCGGGATACTCCAAGTCGTCGCGGGGTAGTTCATCGAGTGCGAGCAGCCCGGCCTCGGCGGACGCCAGACGCGCGTGGGCCACTTCGTCTTCGACGGTTCCGTCGGCACGCAACTGAAGCGCGCGGGCGAACGGCCGCAACGTCGGCGCCTGCAGCACGAGCGACGCGAGGATGACGCAGAAAGTGATGAAGATGATGCGCTCGCGCGCCGGAAACGGCTGCCCCGCTGCGGTCACAAGGGGAAGCGCGAGCGCGATGACCAGCGAGTCGCCGCCGCGCACGCCGGCCCATCCCACAAAAAGGAGCTGGCGCCACGTCGGCAGCGGGTCGTGCGTGTGGCGAATCCAGCGGCCGATTTGCCCGCCGGCGTACGCGCTGGGGAACAGCCAGGCGAGCCGCACCACGACGACAGACGCGAAGACCACGGCCGCCTCGCGCACCAACGACGGGAGCGTCGCCGGTTCCAGATCGCGCACGACGTACGGCAGCTCGATGCCGATCAGAATGAAGATCAACGACTCGAGGACATATGTCGTGACGGTCCACATGCTCCCGGTCTGTGTCCGCGACGCCGGCGAGACGATCGCCTGAATGTTGCGCCCGATGTACATCCCCGCGGCAACGACGGCGATCACGCCGGAGAGCCGCACCGATTCGGCCGCGAGGTACACGGCGAATGGCGTCAAGAGCGAGAGCGTCGTGTCGGCCACGTCGATGCGTTGCGTGAGCCGGCGCAGTCGAAGAATCAGCATGCCGAGGGCGATGCCGATCGCCACGCCGCCGACGCCGACGACGACGAATTGCAGAGCGGCGGTCCGCGGGGCGAACGTTCCCGTCACAGCCGCGGCGACGGCGATGCGATACAGGACGAGCGCCGTGGCGTCGTTGAGCAGTCCTTCGCCTTCCAAAATGCGCTCGATCACTCGCGGCAGGCGCACCGACCGCATCACGGACAGGACGGCGACTGGATCGGGCGGCGAGATCACCGCGCCAAGCGTGAACGCGGCGGCCCACGTGAACGCCGGGTCGATCGCGCGAACGACGACGGCCACGGCGACGGAGGACACCAGCACCATGAGCACGGCCAGGCGCAGGATCGGTCCCGCGGAACGGCGAAGGTCCCGCAGCGGAAACGCGGCGGCTCCCCAGTACAACAGCGGCGGGACGAACACGAGGAACAAGACGTCCGGCGCCAGCTCGATGCGAGGGAGATGCGGAATCTCGGCGAGGGCGAGTCCGCCGACGACAAGCAGCGTCGCGTACGGGATGCGCCAGCGCTCGGCGAGGATGCGGAGGCACACCGACGCGGCGAGCAACAGGAGAACGAGCTCGAGGCCGGACATTGGTGCCCCAAAGTGAGCGCTGGCGGCCCGCTGCAAGCAAGCGCTGCGCGGCGATCCCACGGAATCGCGTCATCACTCGCGCCGACCCGCGGCTGGCCGTAGCTTGTCCGCGTGGCGACGCCGCCCTTTCCCACCGACCGACTCAGTTCGGCATTCGCCGGCCGTTACCGGATCGAACGGGAACTAGGCGCCGGCGGCATGGCCACCGTCTATCTCGCCGCGGATCTCACGCACGATCGCAAAGTCGCGATCAAGGTGCTCAAACCGGAGCTGGCCGCGGTGCTCGGCGCCGACCGGTTCGCCGTTGAGATCAAGACGACGGCGTCGCTCCAGCATCCGCACATCCTACCCCTCTTCGATTCCGGCACGGCCGACGGACTGCCGTTTTACGTCATGCCCTACGTCCAGGGCGAGACGATTCGTCAGAAGCTCGACCGCGAGACGCAATTCGGCATCGACGACGCGATCCGCATCGCGCGCGAGGTGGCCGACGCGCTCGACTACGCGCATCGGCGGGGCGTGGTCCATCGCGACATAAAGCCCGAGAACATTCTGCTGCACGACGGGCGCGCGATGGTGATGGACTTCGGCATCGCGCTCGCCGTCTCCGCCGCGGCGGGCGGCCGGATGACCGAGACCGGCCTCTCGCTCGGAACGCCGCACTACATGTCGCCCGAACAGGCGACGGCGGAGAAGGAGATCACCGGCCGCTCCGACATTTACTCGCTCGCGAGCGTGTTGTACGAGATGCTCGCCGGTCAGCCGCCGCACCTCGGCGGCTCGGCGCAGCAGATCATCATGAAGATCATCGCCGAGCCGGTGCGGCCGGTGACGCAGTATCGGAAATCGGTGCCGGCCAACGTTTCTGCCGCCCTCGACAAGGCGCTCGAGAAGCTCCCGGCTGATCGTTTCGAGAATGCGAAAGCGTTCCGCGACGCGCTGGCCAACGCGACGTTTACGACCACGACTGCCGCGAGGCCCACGCGTGCCGCAGCTGAAGCGCACGGCGGCGTGTGGCGCGGCGCGCTCGTCGCGACAGCCGCTGTCGCGCTTCTCGCGACGGTCGGCTTCGTGTGGGCGTTGCGCCGGCCGACGGTCGTGCCAGACGAGCCAGTTGTGCGCGTTGTCGTCGATCTGCAACCGGGCGAACGGCTGCCCTCCGGCACTCTCGGATCGGTGGTCGCCATCTCGCCACAGGGCGACCGCCTCGTGTACGGGGCGGTGGGGACGGCCGGCACGCGCCTAATGATCAGGCGCACCGGCGAGACGACCGCGCGCGAACTGACCTCCGCGGTGGGATGGCAGCCCGCCTTCTCGCCCGACGGTAAGTGGATCGCGTATACGGACGGCGATGAGGTCAGGAAGATCTCGGCCGATGGCGGACCGAGCTCGCTGCTGGCGACCATTTCCAACTCGGGCATTCGTGGTCTCTGCTGGACCGGGAGCGACACCGTCCTGGTCGGATCGGACGCTGGAATGCTCGCGGTCTCGAGCCGGGGAGGCGCCCCACATCGCGTTCTCGAGGTGGATTCGACAGCCTCCGCCGTGTATCCGGTGATGCTCCCCGATGAGAAGACGTTTGCGTATACCGTCGGCGGCACGGCTGGTTCGCGACGACTCGTGGTGACATCGCTCGCGTCGCACCGAACGACGGTGCTCGAGACCGCCGCCGCGGTTGCGCTGGGAATGCGCGACGGGCACCTGCTGTACGTGACGAGCGCCGGTGCGTTGGACGCGGTCCCGTTCGACCTCGACCGGCAGCAGGTGAGCGGCGATCCGATCCAACTCGAGAGCGGCATACAGATCTCTGGTCCGGGCGCGGCGCTCGCATCCCTTTCCGTAAATGGGTCGCTGTGGTACGTGAGCGGAGAGTCGATGAATCATCTCGTGCGTGCGGCGATCGGGGGGGACGGCCGGACGTGCCACTGATCGACGACGCGCGCAAGTTCAGGAATCCGCGCTTCTCCCCCGATGGGCGGAAATTCGCCGTCGAGGTGACCGATGCGAAGGGCGCCAACATCTGGTTGTACGATCTTGCCGGCAAAACCCTCACACCGCTCACCAAGGACGGCGGTGGCGTCCCCGAATGGTCGGGAGACGGAAAGCGCGTCCTCTATAGGTCGACCGGCGTCGGAAAGGTCGCCGTCAACTGGCTGCCCGCGGACGGGAGCGCTCCGGCCGAGTTGCTATACCAGCCGGACGAAGCGATCAACGAGGCCCTTCTGTCGCAGGACGGGAAATGGCTGATCTATCGAACGGCCCCCGGCCTTCACAACCGCGACATCTTCGCCGTTCCACTCGATGGAGACCGCAAGCCAATCCTTCTCGTGGGTGGGCCGGCGCACGAGTCGCATCCGCGCCTGTCGCCCGACGGAAAGTGGATGGCGTATCAGTCGAACGAGAGCGGCCGGTTCGAGATATACGTGCGGCCCTTTCCGGGCAACGGCCCTCGCGTCCAGGTGAGCAACGATGGCGGCCAGGAGCCCCTGTGGGCTCGGTCGGGCAACACGATCTTCTATCGAACGCCGACCGGCGGCCTCGAATCCGCCGCCGTGACGCGCGGGGCGACGATCACGGTTGGAGAGCGTCGCGTCGCGCTGCCACCGGCTGACTACATGGACGACATCACGCACGCGAGCTACGACGTCTGGCCGGACGGCAGCGGATTCCTGATGGTGAAATCTGTCAGCGCGGACGACCGGCCGATTCTCGTGCACAACTGGGGCCGGACACTGCGCGAAAAATTCGCTGCGGGCAGCGATTCAAAGTGATTGCTATCAAGCCGGGACTCACGACGCAGCGACAGCGGAAGCCGAATGCCAGCCAAACTCTGGGCGCGACCCATCCTCCACGTCGGCGACGTCGCCGCGAGCATCGCCTACTACTGCGAAAAACTCGGCTTCGCCGAGGATTGGAACGAGGGCCGTGACGACTCGCCCGTCGCACAAGTGAGCCGCAACGGCATCGCGCTCATTCTCGACAAGCACACCTACTTTGCCAAAGCGGGTACGCCGAGCGTCATCAGTCTGACGTTGAACGATCTGCCCAACCGCCCGTCGCTCGACGCGTTGCATCGCGAGTTGCTCGTCGCCGGCGCGAAGATCACGAAATCGCCGTTCAAGGTGCATTGGGATCCGCACCTGTACGAACTGGACGTCGAAGATCTCGACGGCAACGTGCTCATGTTCTGGGGATTCATGCCGCCCGAGCGCGAGTTCACCGGGGTGGAGTAACAGCGATGAACACGCTGGTCCGTTCGGGAAACGCTGGCTTTTTCGCAAGTGGCGATCGCGGGCGGCACCATCCTTCGCGCGACCGCCCGCAAAACTGCCGATACTGCCGGCAGTATTGCAACGGCTCGCGCTGCGGACGGTGCCACCCGCTCTCTGGGTTGCGTTGAAAGGCGATCATCCGCGTGAGAGCGATGCCGCGCTTCGTGAAAACGGCGCTACCATGCGGTCATGCCCGCCACGGACCCGATCCCGGCACTGAAGCAGGAGGCCGCCGTCGCGCTCGTTCCGCTCGTGGAACGCTGGAATCGCAACGATGCCGCGGCGCTGCTCGGTACTGAGGGCGAGCGGATCGCGGACTTGCGATACGGGAGGCTCGATCGGTTCTCGCTCGAGCGACTGATCCGGTTCCTCGTGCGGGCTGGCGCACGCGTCGAGCTGCGGATCACAGCGCCTCGGCACTGACGCCGAACGCCTCGGGCCTGGCCACTCGGAGAGCGGAGCGGCCTGGTGTCCGCAGCGCGAGCCGTTGCAATACTGCCGGCGGTATCGGCAGTGTTGCGGGCGGTCGCGCGAAGGACATCAGGCCGCTCCGCTCTCGCCCCTGGCGGCCCATCTCGCTCGCACGAAGAGCGTCAAGCTTACCGCCAGCTACCGCTTGCCGCTGATCGGATCGGCGAGCACGCCCTCTTTCGTGATCCTGACCGGCTGAATGAATCCGCGCTCGTCGAACCGCATCTCGTCGATGCTCACCACGCGGTGATTGCGGTCCGTCTCACCGAGCGGACGGCGGTGGTAGACGATGTACCACTTCCCGGTCGACGGCGATTGGATCACCGAGTGATGCCCCGCTCCGGTGGCGACCGTCGAATCCTGCTGGAGGATCTTCCCGACGCGCTCGAACGGCCCGAAGGGTGATGAGCCGATGGCATACGCGACGGCGTAGTTGGGACCCGTCCAGCCGCCTTCGGACCACATGAAGTAGTACTTGTCGCCCTTGATCAGCATGAACGCGCCTTCGACGTAGCCCGAGGGCGTGATCTCCTTGAACGTGCTGCCGTCGGGAAGCGGGACGAAGCCGGTGAAATCGGCGTTCAGCTTCGCGACGTTGCAGTGGCGCCAGCCGCCGTAGACGATGTAATAACTGCCATCACGATCCTTGAACACCATTTGATCGATCGGCTGCGCGCCGTTGTGGAACGCATCGATGAGCGGCTTGCCGAGGTAGTCCTTGAACGGACCCTCCGGCGTTCGCGCTCGCGCGACGCCGATGCCGCCGACCTGCTGGTCGTTCTGGATGTCGTTGGCGCCGAAGAACAGGTAGTACCAGCCGTCCTTCTCGATGATCGACGGCGCCCACACGGCGCGCTTGGCCCACTTCACGTCGGCGACGTCGAGCACGTGCGAATGCTTCTCCCACGTCACCAGATCGCGGGACGAGAACGCGTCGAGGAACGTCTGCTCGTCGTAGGGCGCCGAGTAGGTCGGGAAGATCCAGTATTGGCCGTCGAAGACGTGCGCCTCGGGGTCGGCGTACCAGCCCGGCAGAATCGGGTTGCCGGAGCGAGGGGCCTGAGCGCGCGACGACGCGACGGTGGCGAGGCTGAAGGCGATTGCGACTAAGCAACGTTGCATAGGGAAATGGGCGACGGTTCCGAGGTCGGAGGGGAAAATTCCCGGGCGTGCGGCATTGTCGTTCTTCTTGAGAGGCAGCTCGCGGACAGCACCATCCTTTAGGCCGCTCCGCTCTCGCCCCTGGCGTCCCATTTTTCGGTCGAGCGATGCCGGCTGAAGCTCATCGCGGGTTGGCGGTCATTGTCGAGCGATGACCGGTGGTCGTCGTCCAGTAGTCCATCCACCGCAGCCGAATCCCCTCGGTCCGCTCGAGCAACTCCTTGCTCGGCGTCTTGCCGTGCTCCACCACGACGACCATCCCCGTGTTGAATTCCTTCTGCGAATGGTCCACGTCCGGCAGCCGCGGACCCGCGACGGCGATCACGTCCTGAATCGACACCTTGGTGCGATCCGCCTTGAAGATCGGATGTCCGTTCGCGTCGCGCCCCTGCGGCACAAGATTTCTGAGAATGAAAAAGTCCGGAACCTCGCTCGGCGCGATGAGACCCATGAGATAGAGGTCGAGATACGACCAGCCGGTCGCCGGCACGTAGTAGTCGTCGTCGAGCTGCGTGAACGTCCCGTCGAAGTTGTCTTGCCAGACGCCGCCGCCCATCGCCGACGCTTCCACAGGGCGCTGATACGGAAACGCGACCGGCGCCTGCAATCCTCTCGCCCAGTGCGTGGGACCGAGCTGGATCGTTTCGTCGTTCAGTTTCGCGGAGACGAACGCGCTCCATCGATGGCCCATCTCGTGTCCGATCTGCGACATCGCGTAGTCGTACGGCGGGATCTTGCCGTTCGACGTTCGCTCGGCGAGTTGGTGCGAGTAGGCGATGATATTGTGCGTGTTGCTATCGACAACGCCGGCGGGCGGGTACTCAGCCATCTGGTTGGCGCCGACGTACACCGGTTGGATGTACTGCCACTGGAAGCGTCCCTGCGTGCAGTAGTTCGCGAGATTTCTCTGATTCGCGCCGATGCCGGTCACCGCGCCGCCGTTCGGGCCGCCGCCGAGTGGGCCTGAGCTCGACGTGCCCGCCTCGGGGTTGTCGATGCGAAAGTCCGAGTAGTACGCGAGCATGTCGAACTTGTCGCCGAGTGCGTTGATCACCGTGCAAGTGAGATCGACGGCGCGGGGCGGCCTCATGTAGTGGAATGCCTCGTACACTGCGGCGAAGGGACCGTCGCTCTTCTTTATGGAAGAAAAATCGACGGCGGCCGCCCGGTCAGCGCCTTTACTCGTGGTCGCGTAGACGCCGACGATGCCGTCGTCCGCGTGCACGTCGTCGTAGGTGAGCTCGATCGCGCCGTTCCTGTGCAGTACCGCCTGGAAACGGTTGACGGTCGGCGTCCACGTCATGTCCTGGATGCCGCCGACGGGCTCAGTGAGCGTCCACGTGACGACGACACGATCGGCGAGCTCCTTGAGGTAGCGCGTTCCCGACATTCGTGGCTTGAAGAACACACTGATCGCCGGAACGCCGTTCGTGAAGGTCGACGCGACTTCTTGCAACTCGGCGAACCGGGCGACCGAGAGCCCGCCGCCACGACCGCCGCTGGCGGGCGGAGGTGCGTCGTCGAACGTGATCGACCCGGTGACTCCGACTGAGAACGAATTCCGGCTCTTGCCGGAAAACGGAAACGTGAACCCCGTGAGCGCGGCGACGCTGCTCGTCACGGGCGGACCGAACTCCGCGTCCCACTTTTCGGGCACGTTCTCGACGCGATACGCGTCGCGGTCGGGCGTGAAGCGCAACGTGCGATGGGCGAGGTCGAACAGGTTCGCCTTCCCGAGCGCGCCTTCGTTCAGCGTCATCACGATCAGGTTTCCCTGCGTGGTGATCGTACCGATCGAGCGTCCCGGCTCCTGGCGGGACTGCGTCCCTCCTATCGATGGCCATAGTCCGCACGCGGCGACAAGCCAACCGAGTCGATTCATCGAGTTCTTTCTCCGCTGTCCGTACGGGAAGCGATACTTTTTTCGCTACCTTCTTCGCAAGTGGCGATCGCGGGCGGCACCATCCTTCGCGCGACCGCCCGCAATACTGCCGATACTGCCGGCAGTATTGCAACGGCTCGCGCTGCGGAAGGTGCCACCCGCTCCTAGCTGCATTGAAAGGTGACACCCGCGTGAGAGCGATGCGGCGCGTCGCGAAAGCCGCGCTACCGTGCGGTCATGCCCATCACGGACCCGATCCCCGCACTGAAGCAGGAGGCGGCCGTCGCGCTCATTCCGCTCGTGGAACGCTGGAATCGCAGCGACGCCGCGGCGCTGCTCGGTACTGAGGGCGAGCGGATCGCGGACTTGCGATACGGGAGGCTCGATCGGTTCTCGCTCGAGCGGCTGATTCGATTCCTCGTGCGCGCCGGCGCGCGCGTCGAGCTGCGGAATCACACCGCCTCGGGCCTGATCACTCGGAGAGCGGTCGCGCGAGGGACATCGGGCCACTCCGCTCTCGCCCTCTCGCGCCATATTGTCCTCGGACATCGACAACACATCGGCCATGCTTCGAAGACTCCGATTCATCTCGGTCGCCATCGGCGTAGCGCTCGTCGCCACAGCGCTCTCGCGCTATCTCGACGTCGAACAGACGACGCCCGGCGATCGTCCGCCGGCGGTCATCGTCGCGAGCTTCGATGGACTCGGCGTCGGATTCAACGGCCCGCAAGGCACGTTCACCGGCCGCAACCCATCGGACAATTCTCTCGCCGTCGGCCCCGATCACATCGTGCAGATCGTGAACACACGCATGGCGATCTTCACGAAGAAGGGCTCGCGCTTCGACTCCACGGGACGGGTGCTCTACGGCCCCGTCGAGACGCGCAATGCGTTTCGAGGTTTCGGGGGGCCGTGCGACCAGCGCAACAACGGCGATGCCGTCGTGCGCTACGACCAGCTCGCCGATCGCTGGCTCATCGTCATGCCGATTTTTACGCGCATCCCTCCGTCCGAGCAGTCCGACGATCGGTCGTTGCCGCGCGCCGGCGAACCGGCGCGAAAGAGTGTCCCCGGCATCGCGGGCCAACCGGGGGCGGCTGTGCAATTGTACGAACCGCCGCCGCCACCACCACCTCCGCCCGCGCGCCCCGATTCCGCCGCGGCCCCGCCACGACGTCCACCGCAACCGACGCAGGGCGTCTACGCGATGTGCTACGCGATCAGCACCGGCGCCGATCCTTTCGGCCCGTACTACCGCTACGAGTTCCTTCGACCGTTCTTTCCCGACTACCCGCGGCCCGCGGTCTGGCCCGACGGCTACTACGTGCCGTCGAGCACGGGGGACGAGGTCATTCAGAAACACGCATGCGTCGTCGAGCGCGCCAAGATGCTCGTCGGCGGCGATGCGTCGGAGCAGTGCGTGGTGATCGACAGCGTGAACTTCCTCAACAACGCCGACGTCGATGGCAAAGCCGAGCCGCCGCGAGGCGCCCCAAATGTCATGTTGGCCGCCGGCGGGATGCAGCTGCAAAAGATCATGGAGGACAGCGTGATCCTCGCATGGTCCTTTCACGTCGACTGGTCCAATCCGTCGAAGACGCGAGTCGATGGTCCGAAGCGAATTCCGGTGGCGCCCTACCACTACTTGTGCGACGGACAACTCTCGAACTGCGTGCCGCAACGAGGCGCCGACCGCCGGCTCGACGCGCAAGGCGACAAACTCATGGCGCGTCTCGTGTATCGGCGCGTCGATGGGCACGAGTCGATCGTGGCCATTCACTCCGTGAACACGAAGGCCGGCGGAGGCGGCGTGCGCTGGTACGAATTCCGGCTCGACAGGCGTCGTGAGCCCACACTCTACCAGCAGGGCACGTACGCGCCGGACAGTGGGTTCCGCTGGATGGGCAGTCCGGCCATCGATGCTCGCGGCAACATCGGCATCGGCTATTCGTACGGATCAGCGGGGGAGTTCGCGGGCCAGCGCTTCGCCGCGCGCCTCGCCGGCGATCCGCCCGGACGCCTCACGCTTCGCGAGACCGTGTTGGTCACGGGAGAAGCGGCGCAGACAAATACGCTGCGATGGGAAGACTACGCGCAGACCGCCGTCGATCCGTCCGACGACTGCACGATCTGGTACGTCGGCGACTATCTGAAGCTCGGTGCGACGAGCTATTCGACGCGCATCGGCGGCTTTCGCCTGCCGCGGTGTCCGAAGTAGCGCGGCTTTCAGCGAGCGCCGGCAGCGACGCTCGTCGACGGCGCGGCGACCACCACGATGACGACGCTGTCGCTGAGGATGCCGAGCCGCGCGAGAATCGCCGTCGATCCGGCCAATGTCAGATCGAAGGTGGCCGACAACGTGTAGAGTGTCGGCGCGTGCGGATCGGTGAACGGAATCGGGATCGCGGCGAGGCTGCTCAGCTGCGCCACGGCGGTGTTCGTCGACGTGAGCTCGGTGGGGCCCGCATCGATCGGAGCGCCGTTGACGTCCACCGCGTCGACCTCGACGTGCAGGTGCCCTCCGACGACGGCGAGACCTGTGTCGGGCCGAACGGTCAGACGACCGACCAGGGACTGTGGCGGGCGCTGCGGAGTCCCATCGGACGAGGCGTTCGTCGTCCCGGGCGAGTCGCATGCAACGGCGACGGCGACCGCCAACGAGGCGAACATCCATTTGACCAACGGCGCTCCAGAGTCCGAACGGGCGGAACGTTAGTGGGTGCCCGTGTGATGTCAATTTCGCCTGGAACTTGACGCCGAACGCGCTCGAGCCCGACGGCTGCAACGAAACGTTCTCGCTCCCTAAACCTTTGGAGCGATCGTGCACAACGACGTGCCACGCGCTGTCAAGAATTTTTGCATGCGCGCATGCTAACGCCTACCTCCACACACGAGACGGCGCTGTGCGCTCGCGCACATGCCGAACAGCGTGGCGCGGTGCATCCTGAAGCGTCCTTGATTGGCAACCGACGCACACCAATCTGGAGAGCTTCGAATGAGCATGTTTTCCCGCCGCCGCCCAACGATCGCTCCTCCGCCGTCTGACGGATATTCCGTCATCGACGCGCACCTCGCCATCCAGGGCGACCTCTCGACGGACGGCACGGTCCGCGTCGATGGCCGCGTGGACGGCACCTTGCATCGCGCCGACACGCTCATCGTCGGCGCCGGAGGCGTGATCATCGGCAGCGTCGAAGCGCGCGAGGTCATCGTCGGCGGCGAGCTGACAGGTGATCTCGTCGTGCGCGGTCGCGTCGAAGTACAGAAGACGGCCACGGTGCGCGGTGACATTCGCGCCGCCGCCGTGGCACTCGAGGAAGGGGGCACCGTGCACGGCCACGTCGTCGTGCATTCGCTCGAGACCGACTTGCCGTCGATCGGCGAACGTCGGCTCATGCTCACGCCTCGCTCGATGGCGGCGCAGGGTTAGCGCGCGCCCTTTCCGGTAGACGTATGCACAATAGCGCGACGCCGGCGTGGACGTTGATCATCGTCCCGCCGACGCCGAGTGCGGCGCCACGGCGGGTCGGCGTGAGGATGCGCACGGTGCGCATGTTCGCGATGCTGATGACCGCCGTCGCCGCGGTGACGTGGAGCTGGATGCTTGCGACGTCGGACGACGCCAGTACCATGGCCGACCGTCTCGCCGCGGAACAGCGACTCAGCGCCGCACTCGACGACACGGTGCAATCGATGCGCATGGCGGCGCTCGCCGCCGAGGCGGCGAAGCTTCCGCCGGTCGGGATGATGATGCCCATCAACGGAGAGATCACGAGCCGCTTTTCGCGCTCGCGCTTTCATCCGATTCTGCAGATCTTCCGCGCACATCGCGGCGTGGACCTCGCCGCGCCGTCGGGCACGCGCATCTCCGCGCCCGCCGCCGGCCGCGTGGTCTTCGTCGGCCACCGACTCGGCTTCGGTCTGGTGATCGAGATGGTGCATTCGGGCGGCGTCGTCACGCGATACGCGCACCTGCGCGCGGCACTCGTGCAAGAGCGCGACTCCGTCACGATGGGCCAGTCGATCGGCCTCGTCGGCGAAAGTGGCCTCGCGACCGCGCCGCACTTGCACTTCGAGGTCTGGGTGAAGGGCACGGCGGTCGACCCGATCAAGTTCGTCGCGTCGACGCATCTGGCGACGCCGGCGGCGGTGCACTGAGAGGCGGGTGGACGGGTGGACCGCGCACTGATGCTGCCGCCTGTTGCTGACGCCTAGAGTCCCGGCCTCCAAGACCATCGCTATCACGCCGCAGCCATCCGGCGCGCCACTGGCTGCTGCCGACGACGGGTGGCAGCTTCACTCCATGCGAATCACCATTCTCACGCTGTTCGCTCTCGCGGCGTGCACGCGAACGGGTACCGCACCGGTGCCGCGCGGCGCCGCGGCGAGCGTCCCTGGCGGCGACTGGCCGAGCTACAATCGCACGCTCGCCGGCGACCGGTTTTCTCCGCTCGGCGAAATCGATCGATCGAACGTCGCGTCGCTTCGCGAGGTCTGTACCTACACGCTGCCCGAGGTCGCGGCGCTGCAGGCCGGTCCGGTCGTCGTAAGCGGCGCGATGTACTTCTCGACGGACACCATGACTTACGCCATCGACGCCGGCACGTGCGCCGAACGGTGGAGACGTGCGCGGCACACGGCGACGCCAGGCGGGGGACCGGCGGTGAATCGCGGCGTCGCCTATCTCGACGGACACCTGTTCCGCGGAACGTCGGACGCGCATGTCCTGTCGCTCGACGCGCGCGACGGGCAGACGCTGTGGGACGTGACGCTCGACGTCGCCGGACCGGGGGTCCAACTGCCGATGGCGCCGATCGCGTGGCACGGCCTCGTGTTCATCGGCAACGCGGGCGGCGACCGCGTCGGCGTCATCGGCCACGTCTACGCGCTCGACGCGGCCACCGGCGCCGTGAAATGGAAGTTCGACGTCGTCCCGGCGGCTGGCCCCGCGCGTACGACGTGGGGACGCGGCGCCGCGGCGGCGTATCCGATCTCGGGCGGCGCGTTCTGGACGTCGTTCACGCTCGACGAGGCGAACGGTGTGCTCTACGTCTCGTCGGGCAACCCGGCGCCGGACTTCGACAGTGCGATGCGCGATGGTGAGAACCTCTATGCCAACTCTCTCATCGCACTCGACGCCGCCACGGGCAAGATGCTCGCGTTCAGTCAGCTGGTGAAGCACGACTTTCACGATTGGGACGTCGACAGTCCGTCACCGGTGGTGACGATCCGATCGGGGCGCGCGGTGGTGGCGTCGGCCAACAAGGAAGGGCTCCTCTCCGTCCTCGACCGCAGCGGCCTCGCCACGTTCGGGAGTGTCGCCGTCCTCTCGGCGGCGAGTGCGCCGCAACAGCTCCCCGTGCTCTACCAGGTCCCGACGACGACGCGGGAAAACGTCGACGTCCCGCTCTCACGCGATCACCCGACCCGCTTCTGTCCCGGCATCCTCGGCGGCGCCGAGTGGAACGGCGCGGCATACGATCCGACGCACGACACGTTCTTCGTCGGCGCCAACGACTGGTGCAGCACCGTCCAATTGCAACGCGAGAACGCCGCGGTGCCGCGCGTCGGTGCGGCGTGGTTCGGCAATACGGCAGGCGGGCAGCGCATGGATTCGGCGTCGGCTGCGAAGGGCTGGCTCACGGCGTACGACGCCGAGAGCGGGCGCGTTCGATGGAAGTTCGAAGCACCGAAGCCGGTGCTCGCCGGCGTCACGCCCACCGCCGGCGGTCTCGTGTTCACGGCGGATCTCGGCGGCAACGTTTACGCGTTCGATGCCGACGATGGGCGCGTACGCTGGCAAACGGCGGCGGGCCAGTCGATCGGCGGCGGGATCGTGAGCTATCTCGCCGACGGACATCAGCGCATCGGCGTCGCGGCGGGAATGCGATCGCCGATCTGGCCGGGCGGATCGCAGTCGAGCCACGTGATCGTGTACGGGGTCAGTCGCTGACGCTATCGCTTCAGACCAGAGAGCGTAGAATTCGGCGGGATGAAACCCAAAGAACTGACGATCCGCGGCCTGATCCTCGGCGCGCTGATCACCACCGTGTTCACCGCCGCGAACGTGTACCTCGGCCTCAAGGTCGGCCTCACGTTCGCGTCGTCGATTCCCGCCGCGGTGATCTCGATGGCGATCCTGAGCGCGGTCAAGGACTCGACGATCCTCGAGAACAACATCGTGCAGACCGTCGCCTCGGCGGCCGGCACGCTCTCGGCGATCATCTTCGTGCTGCCGGGACTCGTCATCGTCGGATGGTGGACCGGGTTTCCCTTCTGGCAATCGTTCCTGATCTGCGTGTCGCGGCGGCGTGCTCGGCGTGTTGTTCACCATTCCGCTCAGACGCGCGCTCGTCACGAACTCGGATCTTCCTTACCCCGAAGGCGTCGCGGCCGCCGAAGTGCTGCGCGTCGGATCGGGTACGCGCGGCGAGACGAAGGACGACACCGGCGAAGCGCGCGAAGGTCTCGTCGCGGTGATTCTCGGAACGGTTGCGTCGGCCGGATTGGCGATCATCACGGCGACGCGTGTCGCCGCGGCCGAGGTCACCGGCTTCGTGAACCTCGGCACGAACGCGTCGACCGGATACAACGTCGCGTTCTCGCTCGCGCTGCTCGGCGCCGGGCATCTCGTTGGACTGTCGGTGGGCATGGCGATGCTCACGGGTCTCATCATCGCCTGGGTGATCGCCGTGCCGATTCTCACCGCGATCTCACCGGCGGCGGCGGGTGTGACGCTCGCCGCGCACACGACGACGATCTGGCGTACCGACGTGCGATTCATCGGCGCCGGCGCGATCGCGATCGCCGCCATCTATACGTTGGCGAAGTTGGCCAAGCCGGTCGTCGGTGGACTCGTCAGCACGCTCGCCGCGTCCAAGGCGAAGGCCACGGGCGACGATCGCGACCGCGACCTCGCGCCGTCGTGGATCTACGTGCTGACCGCGGGATGCCTCGTGATCGCGGCGTATCTCGCGTACACGTTCGCCAAGTCCACCGTGCTGGCGCCGAGCGCGACGACGCTCACGCTGATCGCGGTGCCGTTCGTGCTGCTCGGCGGATTCCTGATCGCCGGCATCTGCGGCTACATGGCCGGGCTGATCGGCGCGTCGAACAGCCCGATCTCGGGAGTGGGGATTCTCTCGATCGTGCTCTGCGCGTCGGCGCTCGTCGTCGCCGTGCACCCGACCGAGGCGACGCGGCCCGCGCTCGTGGCGTTCGCGTTGTTCATCACGGCGATCGTGTTCGCCTGCGCGACGATCTCGAACGACAACTTGCAGGATCTCAAAACCGGGCAGCTCGTCGGCGCGTCGCCGATGCGGCAGCAGATCGCGCTCATCGTCGGCGTCGGCGCCGGTGCGGCCGTGATTCCATTCGTGCTCAACCTGCTGGCCAAGGCGTACGGGTTCGCCGGCGCGCCGAACATCGGCGTCGTATCTCCGAATCCGCTCCCCGCGCCGCAGGCGACGCTCATCTCGGCGCTCGCGCAGGGCGTGATCGGCGGCAACCTCGCCTGGAAGATGCTCGGCATCGGCGCGTTGGTGGGCGTCGGCCTCATTCTGCTCGACGAAGCGCTCGGCGCCGCGGGCAAGCTGCGCATCCCGCCGCTCGCCGTCGGCATCGGCATTTACCTCCCGATGTCGGCCACGTTCGCGGTCGTCATCGGGGCAGTCATCTCGCACTGGTACGACAAGCGCGCGAAACAGACGCCGAACCCCGAACGCGCCGAGCGTTTGGGCACGCTGGTGGCGTCGGGGTTGATCGTGGGCGAGAGCATCTGGGGCGTGATCAACGCCGGGCTGATTGTGGCTCTTTCGAAAGACGCGCCAATCGGCCTCGAGCCGGAGGACTTCGCGCCGGCGCCGTGGCTGGGGTTGTTGTTGTTTGTGGCGGCGATCGTGTGGCTGTACGGCTGGATGCTGCGAAAGTCGCGCGCAGTCACGTCGACGCGCCGATGACGAGTCCGCTATAAGGAAATAGTGACCGGGGAGCAGGACTCCGACGTCACCGAGACATTCGTCACCGGATGCGCGCGCTGGCACACCCCCCGCACTAGGGATCGCTATCCAATTGATCTGGGGGGAGAGATGGCCGACATCATTCAGACGCCCGGGCCGGTAAACGCCGGTGGCGGTGGCAGATCGGGTGCGGGCTGGGCCGTGGCAGTCGTCATTCTGCTGGCGGTGATCGGGTGGCTCGTCTTCGGCGGCGGGCTGCGTCGCACGACCACATATCGCGCCGACGTGAAGATCACTCCGCCGAGCCAGACGGCTCCGCCGAGCGGAAACAACGGCGGGACCGGCAGCGCCAGCGGCTCGGTGGCCGTTCCGCCAACGCCGCTATCCTCGCTAGTCGCTCGCTAGTCGCTCGCTAGTCGCTCGCTACGCGCGGCGGCGCTTGATGGCGCCTCGCGCGCGCGACGAGCGCTCGAACTGCCAACCCGTCTCGAGCAGCTCGCGCAACGCGGCGTCGGAGATCTTGCTCAGGCGGGCGAGCACGCACGGATAGTCGACGTAGTGCGGCCGGAGATAGTAGACGTCCGGCGCCGCCTTCAGGCGCAGGTCGCGTTCGAGAAAGCTCATTCGAACGGCGAGCGTGCCGGGCTCCGCCGATTTGTCGACGGGGATGCAGGCGAACATCTTGCCGCGGACCTTGAGAGCCGGCGATCCGTAGCTCGTGCCTTCTTCGACGCCTTCGAGCTTCAGGCCAAGGCGCCGGACTCGGTTGAACGTATCGTGTGCTGGCATGCTCCCGACTCCAGACGGACGACTGACAACGTACGTCGTCGAAGCGTCGTCAGTCAGGAGTCGGGAGCCGGAAGCTCTCCCGGCTAGCAGTGCACCCGCGGATTCCAGGGGGCGAAGAGGCCGCTCGGGTTCGAGCGATGGGTCCACACGTGCAGGCCCCACAGCTGGAAGACGTCGTTCTGCGAGAACTTCTGGCCGAACAGCTCCGGCGGCGTGCCCGTCTTCGGCACGGCGGCGTACGGCACAACGAACTCCACGCCGACGAGGCTCATGTCGCCGTCGACGCCCGGCTCGTAGATGAGGACTTCGGGATGGAGCGGATCGAGCGAGCCGTCGAAGAGGGTCGTGTTGCCGAAATGCACGCCCATCGCGCCTTGGTCGCCGTTCGACATGCAATCGGTGATCGCGATGTTGTAGCCGGCGGCCTTGGCGAGATTGAGGCTGGTGAACGCGTCCATCGAGTTGCGCAGCGATTGGACGTCAGGCGGCAGCGCCGGCGTTTCGCTCGTCGCATTATCGCTCCCGCAGCCGGCGCCCCACGCCGCCGCGATGGAGATCAGTGTTCCACAGACCGCGCTTCGTAGACCAATCTTCATGCTGGTGATCTCCGACATGTGAAAAGTGAAAAGGACTCGAGCGGGTGGGTATCGAGCATGCGCCCGATCCACTGGACGCATGCTCGATATCCGACTTCGCTCGTCTCTCTTCGCCTTTCCGTCTCCCCTTGCAACTCCCCTCCCTCGGAAAAACGAAGAGCCCCGACTACAGGGCTCTTTAAATACGACGCCGGTGAAGGAGAGCGGACAGACACATCGTGAGTTACTCGGTACGATGCCGTGTTCGTTCGATCCGGTGCCGGCTTCGTTCGATCCGGTGCCGTCTTCGTTCGATCCGGTGCCGTCTTCGTTCGATCCGGTGCCGTGTTCGTTCGATCCGGTGGCGGCTTCCTTCGATCCGGTGCCGTCGTAGCTCGATCCGCTGCGGTCGCAGCTTGATCCGGCGCTGTCGTAGTTCGATCCGGTGCTGTCGTAGCTCGATCCGCTGCTGTCGGAGTTCGATCCGCTGTCGCCGGAGTTCGATCCGTTGTGGTCGAACCACGATCCGTCGGCCTCGTACTTCGTTCCGGCGCGGCCGGAGTTCGATCGTCTGCGGTCTTATGGTGATCCGTTGCGATCGTACGGCGAGGCCGTGTCGTCTCGCGTCGGTCCGCGGCAACCGGGGATCGATGCTTAGCAAACTGAGCGCGATGTGAGGTCCTGGCGGCGGCCGGTGACGCCGATTGACCAACGGCAGTTCGGCTCGCACCGTGCCGCCTCGTGCGCGCGACCCCGGTGAGAGCGAACTGATCGCCGTCGCTCGTCGTCGTGAAACGAGCGGCGACGGTGCGGGCGCGCGGCGCAACCGACTGAATGCGCAGCTCACCCTGGTGCGCGAGAGTCTTCGTCGGCGTCGCTCGGTCAGTTTGCGACGGAGTGATGGATGTCGCGATCTCGCCGCTGTAAGCGACGAACGAAATGACGATCAGTGCGATCGTGACGACGTGCATGGCGATGGATTGGAAAGTGGCGACGGATACGCGGCGTTCGGGCGATCGGCGGTGACCGATGCGAGGCACCTCTATGCGAGGCCCTCTATAGATGAATCGCACCGCAGCCCGTTTTGCTGCGCGATGTCCGCTCTGGTGGACGTCGGAGAATCTCCTGATAGGGAGGGGACACTCCGCCGAGCGAACTCAGTGCGAGCGCGATTCTCCCGAACGCCGATGCGAGGCGAGCGCCTTGCGCGCCTCGTGCACAAACGGTTGCAATTCGGGATCGGCGTCGCGCCACGCGTCGGCGACCAGCGCGTAGCTCGCCATCGCCTCGTCGGTGCGACCGAGCTTCATCGCGACGCGCGCCCGCTCCAACGTCCACCACACGTCGTCGAACCCGTTGCTGCACGCGCTCGTCCCCGGCCAGCGTCGCTCGAGGCGAGCGGCCGCGTCGTTGTACCGCTTCTTCGCGATCAGCAGCTGCACGAGCGTCATGCGGTTGTCGTACCAGCACCCGTGCAGCGTGTCGCTGTTGAACATGAACTGCCGGAGCGCCGACAGCGTGTCGCGTCGGGCGAGCGCGAGGTATGCGCGGCCCGCGGCGATGTTCGCGCGGAGTTCGGCCGCTTCCGATGGCGTGCGCGGCCGGAGCTGCGCGATCGCGAAGTGATCGATGTAACGCTGAATCGACGCCGTGTCACCGTCCGTCGCCCACCATCCGTACAGCTTGGTGAACTGCGTGCGCGGCAGGAGATCGAGGATTCGTTTCGCCTCGGCCCGCGCGCTGTCGGCGGGCAGCATCCCGATGCGCGTCATGTTGTAGCGCACGGTCGACCGAAGCCAATGCGCGTGGGTCATCGTCATGGCTTCCGCCTCGCGCAGATGCCCGCGGAATTGCAGGCCCTGGATGGCCTGCTCGGCGGCGCACGACGGATGCTGTCCGTCCGTCAACGCCTCGGCCGGGCGGCGGGCGAGCTCGCGCGCGATCCGGACGATCGTCTCGGCTGAATCCGTAACGTGTCCGAGCAGACGCGACGCAACGCATAGTTGCTCGGGCGGCAGAGTGTCTACGAGGCGCTGGATATCCAGGGACGCGGCGCGCGACGGATCGAGCAGCACGTCGGCCAGACGGATGAAATCCGACCGCGGTCCCGACGGCGAGAGCGACAGGTACGCGCGCGCGTAGCGGCGCCCGTCGTGCGCCCCGTCGAGATACGTCGCGAGCCGGATCGGCGTGAGGTACGCAGGCGCGAACGAGGAGTCGAGCTCGATCGCGTGCTCGTAGTGCTGGAGAATCGACCGTTCGTCGACCTCGCCGAGCACTACGTTGTGCTCGTACCGCATGCGCGCTTCGGCGTACAGGAAGCACATTTCCGCGTCGTTCGGGTAGCGCCCGAGCGCGTCGGTGAGGAGTGCGATCAGCCGGTGAGCTATCGCGTCCTCTTCGCCGTACTTGCCGGTCTGGAGCGCGCGCCGCCACGCGAAGTAGCCGGCACCGAACAGCGAATCGGCGGTCGCGAGCAACCGTTCGCGCGGTCCCAGGCCCCGCTGAAAACGGCTCGCCTGCAGGAGCAGCAGGAAAGCCGTCGAGTCGGGGATGTTGCTTTTCTGATCGCGCCAGAAACGGACGGCGGCGAGACGGTGATACGCCAGGGCGAACGTGGAGTCGGTCGCGAGCGCGCCCTCGAAATGGGTCTGCGCCGAATCCCAGAGTGCGGCGCGATAGAACTGTTCGCCGCGCAGATACTCCTTGAGCGCGGCGAGCGACACGGTCGGCGACGACGTCGCGTGCGCGAGATCGATGTTTCTGGAGCGTCCGATTTCACGAAGCACGGCGACGGTCATCGAGTCGGACAGACGGTCCATGCGGTCGGCGGCGTCGCGCGCTTGAACCTCGGCGACGGTGCGGCCGGTCGCGACGTCGAGCATGCTCAGCGTGGCGCGGACCGAGTCACCTGCGGAGAGCAGTCCGCCGAATACCACGAGGCGAGCACCCGTCGCGCGCCCCAGCTCGCGCGCCGACTGCGGGTCAGCGCGGCCGTGCCACCGATGAATGACCTGCGACGCCGGGACGGCGCGAATCGGTCCGGCGCCGTCGAGCCCGCGCGACAACACGTCGACGAGTCCTTCCTTCCATATACCGAGCGACGACGATTCGACGTCGAACGGCGCGACGGCCACGAGATCATGGTCGAGCGGCGTCGTGCGCTGCGTCCGCATCGCCGCGATGGCGACGAGGCTCGCCGCCGCGCCGGCGGCGAGGAATCCGATGGCGAGCGGCGCTTTTCGCACGCGGCTCGATTCACGGAGCGCGGCGGCCAGCTCGCCGGCGGTGTCGAATCGATCGTCACGCAGCGGCGACATCGCGCGCATCACGACGGCGGCGAGACGGCGCGACACGTACCGATGTAATGGCGCCGGGTCGGCACCGACGCGACCGGCATCGCCCTTCGCGCTTTGCCCGCGCATGACCGGACGTTGGCCCGTGAGCATCTCGAAGAGCACGCAGCCGAGCGAGTAGACGTCGCTGCGCCCGTCGATGTCGCGCAAGCCGACGACTTGTTCGGGGCTCATGTACGACGGCGTACCGGGCAACGATGTGCCGCCGGTCGGCTCGTCGCCGCCGTTCGAGATCGCGCGCGCGATGCCGAAGTCGGCGACGAGCGCGTGTCCTTCCTGCAGCAGGATGTTGGCCGGCTTGATGTCGAGATGGACGACGCCGCGCCGGTGCGCGTAGTCGAGGGCCAGCGCGACCTCGCGGCCGAGTCGGACCGCCTCGTCGCGCGTGAGACGGCGATCGCGTTTCAGTCGCTCGCGCAGCGACTCGCCCGTGGCGAGCGGCGACACGAAGTACACGAAGGTCGGCTCTTTGTCGTCGCCCGAGCGCACTTCGCCGGAATCATGAAGCGGCAGGATGTGCGGGTGGGCGAGGCTCGCCGCGATCTCGATCTCGCGAACGAACCGCGCGCGGTCGATCGAGCGCGCGATGTTCGAGTGCACCGCTTTGACGGCGACCCGCCGCGCGTGTCGGAGATCGTCGGCCAGGTACACGGTCGCCATGCCGCCGCGTCCGATCTCGCGAACGATCCGATAGCGGCCGCCCAACTCGCCCGGCAGCTCCGGCTCGTTGAGGAGCGGCGCATACGCGACGGCCGCGGGCGCCGTCAGAAATTCATCGCTCAGGTCGCACGCCGAGAGCAGCGCCATCAACTCGGCCGCCAACTGCGAGTCGCCGCCGCACGCGCGGTCGACCCATTCCTCCCGCTCGTCGGGACAAATCTCCAGCGCCGCGTCGAGGAGTGGGTCCAGCACACTCCATTGCTCGCGGGAGAGCGGTGCGCGGCTCATCGTCCGGCGGTCGCGAGGCTCCGATGCTGCCCGGTGTTGGACGGCGGATCGTTGAGCGCGCGGTAGAGGATCGCGCGCGCCTTGGTCCAATCGCGGCGCACCGTTCGCGCGGTGATGCCGAGACTCTCCGCCGTTTCCTCTTCGGTCATTCCGCCGAAGAACCGGCACTCGACGACGCGCGCCAACCGCTCGTCGATTCGCGCGAGATCGTTGAGCGCCTCGTCCAGCTCGAGCAGCGACTCGGGATCGTGACCGCCATCGACGAGTCCGTCGTCGAGCGTGATCGGCCGCTGCGTTCCACCGCGCTTGTCGGCGGTGCGACGTCGAGCGCGGTCGACGAGAATGTGGCGCATCGCGATCGCGGCGACGCTCAGGAAGTGCGCACGGTTCTGCCAGCCCGATCCTTCGGACCGCGAGAACTTGAGGTACACCTCGTGCACGAGTCCGGTCGCCGACAGCGTGTCGCTGGGGCGGACGGCGAGCTCGCGACGCGCGGTGCGCCGGAGCTCGTCGTACACGAGCGGGAGGATTTGGTCGAGTGCTTCGGTGCGCCCGGCCCGGAGCTCTTCCCGAAGCTGGGGAACGGCCGCCACGGCGGCGGCCGACCATGGGGTGGGGGACTGCTTCGGTCTAATCACAGTATGCCAATCAAGAAGTTGACAATAACGACTTGCCCGCCCGCGTCGGCGGTTCGTCACGGGGACGGTTGCGTATCCTGGATCCGGGGACCGTGCCGGCGATTCGTCGCCGGCGTCATCGCGCGACGTTCGAGGCTAGGCCCGAGCAGCCGTGAATCGCGACGAGGTGGAGGTCGATCCGAGCACTGATTCGGCGTCCGTCAGTAATGAATAGTTGCTGCGTCGACAATCAGTGTAGACGGGTCGGCCGCGAAAATCTACTCCTGCATTCGTCTTTGAATTCGACCTTTCAGAAGCTGAACAAGCGTCGTGATTTGCATCACGATGGCACCCCATGTACTCGCATCACGAACAGTCCACGTTGCGTCGCCATACGGAATTTTCGCGGAGAAGCGGACATCGTTCCGTCAGATTCGACCCGGCTTGAGCAGCCGGCGCATCTGCTCCCGATACGTGCGCCCGCTCGTCACGCGGGCGCCGCTCTTCATGACGAAGACGTAATCGCCCTTGAACCACGGTTGAGCTTCGCGAATGTGCGATCGATTCACGATCGCCGATCGGTGCACGCGCACGAAGCGATCCGAATCGAGGCGTGCGACCAGCGAGTTCATCGACTCGCGCGCCACCACGGTCTTCGCGCTGCCGCCGAGGTGCAGCCGCACGTCCTTGCCGACGGCTTCGATCCACTCGACATCGGCATCGTCGAGGAAGACGTGGCGCCCGTCCGTCTTGACGACGAGTTGGTTGTTCGCCCGGCCCCGAACGCGCGACATCAGCGTCTGGACAGCGGCCTGCACGTCGCCGGCGGGCGCGGCGCGGCGCGCCAGCACGCGTCGCATCGTCGCGGCGAATCGCTCCGCGTCGAACGGCTTGAGCAAATAGTCGCACGCGCTCACCTCGAATGCGCGGAGCGCGTACTGGTCGTACGCCGTCACGAACACGATGAGCGGCAGCGCGCGTTCGTCGAGCGATGCAACGACGTCAAAGCCGTTGACGCGCGGCATCTGCACGTCGAGAAACACGAGCTCGGGCGTGTGCCGCCGCGCCAATTCGATCGCCGACGCGCCGTCGGCCGCCTCGGCGACGATGTCCACGTCGGGCCATCGCGCGAGAAACGACCGGAGCAGCTCGCGCGCCGGCTCTTCGTCATCGACGATCAACGTGCGAACGGTCACGGCACCGTCACCGGCTCGGCACGCCTCGCGGTCAGTTGAGCCCGTGCGTGGAATGGGAGCGTGAGCATCACGACGAATTCTCCGTCGCCGGCGGCCGCGGCGCGAAAGCGGTGCGACGGCCCGTAGAGCTGTCGCAACCGCGCCTCCAGATTCGTCAGCCCGATGCCGCTCGTGGTTGCCGTCGTCGTGGCGATCGCCGCGCCGTCGTTGCGCACGACGAGCGTCAAGTCATCGTCGCGGCGCGCGGCGCCGATCCAAATGCGACCGCCGTCCGCATTCGGCTCGATGGCGTGTCGCACGGCGTTCTCCACCAGCGGTTGCAGCACGAGACTCGGCACGAGCGCGTCGAGCAGATTGTCGGGGACCGTGATGTCGGCGCTCAGTCGGCTGCGAAAGCGAGCGCGCTGGACGTCGAGGTAGCGGCCGACGAACGCCAGCTCATCGCGCAGCGGGATCTCCTGCTGCGCCGTGTGGTCGAGCGATGCGCGGAGCAAGTCGCCGAGCGCGGAGACGACACCCTGCGCCGCGGCGACGTCGCTCACCATGAGCGACGAGACCGTGTGCAGCGCGTTGAACAGAAAATGCGGCTGCAGCTGCGTGCGGAGCGAGTTGAGCTCCGCGCGCGCGAGCTGCGCTCTCAGATCGGCCTCGCGGAGTTGGCGCTGGCGAAGGTCGCGATACGAAAGCGTCGCGTGAAACGCACCCATCGTCATGCCGAAGATCAGCAGGTTGAGCGACGAGGTTCCCAGACCCCACGACCAGAGAAAGGACGCGAGCGGGCGCGCGGCGGGGCCCGGACCCGGGCCCGCCATTCCGAAAAACTGAAAACCCACGTAGCGAATCACGAGACCGGTCATCGTCGACTGCACCGCGACGTACGCCACGCCCAGCGCGAGCCATGCCACCAATCGTGGAGCGAGAGACGAGCCCGCGCCGAGGCGAATGTGCCGCCCGATCGCGATGACGAACGGCACGAGCGTCGCCCACACGACCCAGTCGAGTGCATTGAGCGCGAACGAATGCGCCCAATTCACCGGCGCGCCGCTCGCACTGCGCCGAATCACGTCCTGCGCGGTGAACAGCAGCGTCAAGCCGACGGCGCTGGAGAGAACGAGCGTGACGACGCGCGGAACAGCGCGCGAGTCGTGGGACGAGAACGCCATTCCGCCAATCTCGGCTCCGGCGCAGGAGAGCGCAAACGACTCAGCATTCGCACCGGATACCCGTGACTGAAGGCTGCCGTTGCCCTGCCGTACTCTCATTGCTCTCCGCGCCCCGTTCGTTCGCCTCCCGACCCCATTCGCGCCGAATTCGTTGAGCCAATCGCTGGCGCGGCCCACCTTCCCGGCGAGTGCAGCTCATCCCAGGCTCACGAGGAGTCCTCATGTTGCCCGTCCGCTGGACGTTCGCGCTCGTCGCGCCGTTGTTCGTGTTCGCCTTCGCCGCATCGTCGCGGCTTGCCCCCAAGCTTCACCTGGAGGAAGTCGGCAGTGATTCGACGTCGTTCGACGTCGTCGCGACGCTGATCGTCGGACCGACCGAATCGATTCTATGGGATGGGCAATATCACCTGGCCGACGCGAGGCGCATGGCCGACGTGATCACGGCGAGCCACACGCGTCTCAAGGCGATCATCATCTCGCACCCGGATCACGACCACTACTCGGGCGTCGCGGCCATCGTCGAGCGCTTCCCCGGAACGCCGGTGTACATGACGGCGAAAGCGCTCGCGCACTACGACACCACCGCACAGCGGAATTTTCAGGGCGAAAAGGCGCGTCGTCCCGCGGTGCTTCCCGATAGCCTCGTTCACCCGCACGTGTTGCCGGCGACGCACTTCACCGTGGACGGCGAAGCGGTCGAGGTGATTCCCGATCTCACCGGCGACGTGATCATCCCGACGAACAGCTTCCTCTGGATTCCGTCCCTGCGCGCCGTGCTCGCCGGCGACATCGTGTTCAACGGCGTTCACCCCTGGCTCGGCAGTTCCAACGAGGCGTCGCGCACGGCGTGGCGCGCCGCGGTCAAGCGCATCGCCGACATGAAACCGCTCGTCGTCGTCGCGGGGCACAAGAAGGACGTGTCGTCGGCCGACTCACCGGCATCGCTCGCCTTCATGGACGCCTACCTCGCCGACTTCGACGCGCTGCGAAGGACGTCGGCCGACGGAAACGCGCTCCGCGACGCGATGTTCGCCAAGTACTCCAACCTCGGCGTGCCCACGCTGCTCGCCTACAGCGCGCAGGTGGCATACAAGCGGTAACAGCCGGCTGGACTCGACGCTCGAACGGCGGCAAGATTCCCGCTCCACGGAGGAGCGTGAAGTCTGCCTGACGAATCTCGAGCGTCGAGTGCGCCGGCCTCGCTCGGCCTCAAGCTGGGGCGAGCGCTGCGGCTGCGTTGTCCGCGCTGCGGCGCTGGGGGAATGTGGGCGTCGTGGCTGCGAATGAATCGCAACTGCGCGTCTTGCGGACTCGTGTTCGACCGCGGTGAACCGGACCACTGGCTCGGCGCGTTCGCCGTCAACTGGGTCGCCGGCGAAGGCATCGCCGCGGCGGTCGCGATCATCATTCTCGTGGTCAAGTGGCCAAACACGCTCCCGGGAATGATCGTCGGCATCGCGCTGGCGGTCGTCATGCCCCTGCTCTTCTTTCCGTTTTCGCGAACGATCTGGCTCGCGTTCGATCTGCACTTCCGCCCGTCCGAGCCCGGCGACATCGCGACGATCGATCGCCGCGCATGAACCTCACCGAACTGTTCGACGCGTCGCTCCGGAGACGCGCGGATCGCGATCGGGCTCGAGTGCATGACCGCCGGTGGCGAGCTGCGAACGCTCACGTTCGGCGAGCTCGAGGCGCGGGCGAATCGTATGGCGCGCGAGCTGACGTCGCGCGGGCTGACTCGCGGCGACCGGTTGTGCGCTCACCTCGCCAACCGCGTCGAGTTCGTCGATCTCTTTCTCGCCTGCACGCGGCTCGGCGTCGTCCTCGTGCCGATGAACGTTCTGTATCGCGAGCGGGAGCTGCGGCACATCGTGTCGGACGCGGATCCGAAAGCCGTCGTCGTCGAGCCCACGAGCGACGCGACCTATCCCGACGCGGCGCCGCTGTGGGACGTGGCGGCGCTGAGCGACGCCGCGGCTGCGCGCGACAGCAAGCGTCCCGACGCGCACGTGCGAGGCGCCGATCCGGCGCTCATCGTCTACACGTCCGGCACAACCGGCGCGGCCAAGGGCGCCGTCCTCTCGCACGACAACCTCGCGGCGAACGGCAAGACGCTCGTCTCGGCGTGGCGCATCACGGAGGCCGATCGCTATCTCGCGATGCTGCCGCTCTTCCACGTCCACGGGCTCGCCAACGGACTTCACAGTTGGCTCATCACCGGATGCCGCATGCGGCTGCTCGAGCGGTTCGACCATCGCACCACGCCGGCGGTGATGAGCGAATTCAAACCGACGCTCGTGTTCGGCGTGCCGACCATCTACGTGCGTTTGCTCGATCGGTCGGTGGTGAGTGATGCGCAGGCCCGCGACGTCGGCGCGGCCGCGCGACTGTTCGTCTCCGGATCGGCTCCGCTGCCGGCGCACGTGCTCGAGGCATTTCACGCACGCTTCGGCCACACGATCCTCGAGCGCTACGGGATGAGCGAGACGCTCATGATCATGAGCAACCCCTATGACGGAGAGCGGAGACCCGGTTCAGTCGGGCCGCCGTTGCCCGGCGTGAGCGCGCGCATCGTCGACGACTCGCTTCGTGAGCTCGGCGACGACGAAGTCGGCGAAATCGAGGTCCGGTCGCCGCACCTCTTCTCGCAGTACTGGCGGCGCCCCGACGCCACGGAAGCGGCGTTCGACGACGGCTGGTTCCGCACCGGCGACGTCGGCGTCCGCTCCGCCGACGGCTACTACACGCTGCGCGGCCGGCGCGGCGATCTGATCATCAGCGGTGGGTTCAACATCTATCCGCGAGAGATCGAAGAGCTGTTGCTCGAGGATCCGCGCGTACGCGAAGCCGCGGTGGTCGGCGTATCGGACAGCCTGCGCGGCGAAGTGCCGATCGCGTACGTCGTGAGCGACGACCTCGACGTCGCCGCGCTCGAAAGCGACGTGTCGCACGCAGCTGGCGTCGTTCAAGATTCCGCGCGCGTTCGTGCGCGTCGACACGCTGCCGCGCACCGCCCTCGGCAAAGTCCAGAAACATCTACTGCCGAAATGGAACGGGCATAGCTGAGTCGCGCCGCGTTACCTATGTTCTGACCGCCGATACAGCTCCCACTCCCCCCTCCCGCCCACCGTCACATGCGACGTCTTCGATGGATGCTCGTTCAGGCGCTGGCCGTTCTCGCGCCGTTCGTCGTGCGGGCGCAGAGCAGCGACTGGCCCACTGTTCAGCTTCGAGGAAGTGATGATTCCGGTGCGCGATGGAGCGCATTTGCAGACGGTCGTCCTTCGTCCGACCGGGCACCCGGAGCCGCTGCCGATCCTGCTCACGCGGACACCGTATGGTGTGCCGAGCGCGGCACCGACCAGCATGCGCGGGAACCTGCGCGAGTTGATGGCCGATGGGTACATCCTCGTCATTCAGAACCTTCGCGGCCGATTCAAGTCGGAGGGAACGTTCCTCCTCTCGTCCGCCGTGAATCTCGCCGACAAGTCGCCGAAGAACGTCAACGAGACCACCGACGCGTACGATACGATCGATTGGCTCGTCAAGAACGTTCCGAACAACAACGGCAACGTCGGGATGTACGGCGTCTCGTACGACGGCCTCACAGCGGGAATGACGCTCCTCATGCCGCATCCGGCCCTCAAGGCGATCAGCGAGCAAGCGTCGCCCGCCGACCAGTGGATGAACGACGACAATCATCGCTACGGCGCGTTGCGCGAGAGTTACAACTTCGAGTACGCGGTGATGGAACAGGCGAGCAAGACGGCCAACACCCATTTCGACTTCGGCACGTACGACGGCTACGAGTGGTACCTCAGGCTCGGGCCGCTGTCGAACATCAACGCGAAGTATCTCCACAATTCCATTCCGGCCTGGAACGAAACGGTCGAGCATCCCAACTACGACGCATTCAACAAGCGTGAAGCGTGGTACACGCAGATCAAGGGTTCGACGGTCCCGAACCTGAACGTCGCCGGCTTCTGGGATCAGGAAGACCCGTGGGGTCCGTGGGCAATTTTTCATCAGGCCGAGAAGAACGACCCCGATCACACGAACTTCATGGTCGCGGGTCCGTGGTACCACGGCTCGTGGCAGAGCGTGAAGAACGACAGCATCGGGATCATCCCGCTGGGCGGCCACGAAACCGCGCGAGAGTTTCGAGAGAACATCGAGGCGCCGTTCTTCCGCTACTATCTGCACGGCAAGGGCACGAAGCCGGCGTGGCGCGCGACGACCTTCCAGACTGGATCGAACTCGTGGAAGACGTACGACGCCTGGCCGCCGCGCGCGGCGAAGCTCACCGACTTGTATCTCCACACCGACGGCACGCTGTCGTTCGACAAGCCGAGTGGCGGCGCCGCCTTCCGCGAGTTCGTGTCGGATCCGGCGCATCCCGTCCCGTACCGCCAGCGACCGATCTCCCCGACATATCCCGCCGGCGACTGGCGCCTCTGGGAAGTCGCCGACCAACGTTTCGTCGACGGCAGGCCGGACGTGCTCACCTACACCAGCGCGCCGCTCGATCACGACATCACCGTCACCGGTGCGCTCTCGGCGACGCTCTTCGCGGCGACGTCGGGGACTGACGCCGATTTCGTCGTTAAGCTCATCGACGTCTATCCCGACAGCGCGCAGGCGAACGCGTGGAATCCCGACGCGGGACCGCCGCCCAACGCGTACGCACGATCGCTCAACGGCTACGAGCTGCCCATCGCCATGGAGGTTCGACGCGGCCGCTTCCTGGCGAGCTTCGAAACGCCGCATCCGCTCGTGGCGAACAAGCCGACCGAGTGGCCAATCCCGTTGCGCGAGCACGATCACGTGTTCCTCAAGGGACATCGCATCATGGTGCAGGTGCAGTCGACCTGGTTCCCGATCATCGATCGCAATCCGCAGACGTTCATGCCCAGCATCTTCGACGCGAAAGCGAGCGACTTCGTGAAGGCCACACAGCGCGTATACGGAACGGCGAGTCTGCCGTCGCGCATCACGCTGCCCGTCGTTCCCTGACCGCCCCGATGGCCACGCAGAGCGTCGCGCTCGACGCGGCGTCGACGCGCACGAAGCTCAACCGACAACAGATCGTCGGCTTCTGGGCCGCGTGGTCCGGCTGGCTGCTCGACGGCATGGACTCGGTGATCTACGCGCTGGTGCTCGCGCCGGCGCTCACCGAGTTGCTGCCGCGCTCCGGAATGCAGGCGACGCCCGCCAACATTGGATTCGTCGGCTCGATTCTCTTCGCGATGTTTCTCGCCGGCTGGGGCTTCTCGTTTCTCTGGGGCCCGATCGCCGACCGGTTCGGCCGCACGCGTTCGCTCGCCGCGACGATCCTTGTCTACGCGCTCTTCACCGGCGCCGCGGCATTCGCGCAGAACGTGTGGCAGCTCGGCGCGTTTCGCTTGCTCGCCGGAATCGGCGTCGGCGGCGAGTGGGCGATGGCCGGCACATACGTCGCCGAGGCGTGGCCGGAAGATCGTCGCAAGATGGGCGCGGGTTACCTGCAAACCGGCTACTACTTCGGCTTCTTCCTCGCGGCAGCGCTCAACTTCACCGTCGGCGCGCGCTTCGGGTGGCGCGCGATGTTCCTGTGCGGTTTCGTGCCGGTGATCGTCTCGGTGCTCACGCTGCGCCGCGTAAAAGAGCCGGAACGCTGGAAGCGGCAGGAATCCGAAGCGAAACGCGCGCATCCGCTCGCCGAGATCTTCGCACCGAGATACCGCCGACGCACGCTGGTCAACGCGACGCTGCTCACCGTCGCGATCATCGGGCTGTGGGCGGCCGCTGTCTACGAGCCGGCCGCGATCACCACGCTGGCGAAGAAAGCCGGCATCGTCGGGCCCGCCGCCGCCAAGCTCGTGTCGCTCGGCACCGGCGTACTGTCGATCGGCACGATACTCGGCTGCATCTGCTTGCCGGTGTTCGCCGAGCGATGGGGTCGGAAGACGACGCTGGCGCTGTACTTCGCCGGCATGCTGGTCACGATTCCGCTCGCGTTCGGCTGGGCGTTTTATCTCGACGACGGGCTCACCCCGTTCATCGTGATTCTGTTCTTCATGGGATTCGCCGGCGGCAACTTCACGGCGTTCAGCCTCTGGCTGCCGGAACAGTACGACACGCGCGTTCGCGCTACGGCGTTCGCGTTCTCGACGAGCGTCGGCCGATTCGTCGGCGCGGGAGTCAACTTCGTGATTGCGTCGATGGTGCTGCGCATGGGAACGCTCGGGACGCCCGTCGCGCTCACGGCGATCGCGTTCGCCGTCGGGATCCTGATCGTTCCGCTGGCTATCGAGACGACGGGTCAGACGCTTCCGGAGTAAATCGAAGCCGGGCGCGGCGGCATGCTGCTTGACCTTATAGTCGGCATGAGCTCGACAAGCGCGCGCGCCGTATCGAAACCAAAATCGCGAAGGCCGCGGGCGACCTGGAAGGACTGGGTCCGCGTCGCCATTCCCGTAGTGCTGCTCGCCGGTCTCGTCATCGCCGGGTGGCAGCTCGGCTACTTCGACTTGAAGAAACCCGACGCGCTCCATGACGCAGCGCGACGCGCGCGCGGAATTCCATGGCTCGCTCCGATGCTCATCGCGGTGTACGCGTCGCTGGCCGCGCTCGCGGCGCCCGTGTCGCCGCTCGCCTACGGCGCGGGCGCCGTGTTCGGCGTCGTCGAAGGGTCGATCATCGTGTGGACGGCGTCGATGATCGGCAGCGCGGCGGGCTACACGCTGGCGCGCACCGTGTGGTCGGAATCGGCGCGAAGGTTGCTCGGGCGCCACGAAGACAAGTTTCGGAAGCTGCGAGACGGAAACACGTTCCTCACGGTGCTCCGTGTGCAGCTTCTGCCGGTCGTGCCGTTTGGCTTGCTCACGTACGCCGCTGGAACGGCTCGACTTCCATTTTTCTCGTATTGGCTCGCGAGCGGACTCGGGATCATCCCGTCGACGATCGCGGCCGTGTACGTGGGCGATCGTTTGCGCGCCGGCGTTCGTGAAAGCGGCGGCCACCCGTTCGCGGTGGCCGCCGCCGTCATGGCCGCGGTGACGCTGTTGTCGTTTCTTCCGACGCTGTTCGCGAAGAGAAGAGAGAGGCGGCCGATTACTCGCGCAGCGCCTCCATTGGGTCGACGCGAATCGCCCGTCGCGCCGGCACGAGACACGCCGCCGCGGCAACGGTGAGCAACACAGCCGCCGCCGCCCCGAGCATCGCCGGATCGGTCGGTCCGACGCCAAACAACAGCGTTCGCAAATAGCGCGTCGTCGCCAGCGCGCCGATCAAACCGATCGCCACGCCCACGACGGCGAGACCGAGTCCGCGCGCGAGCACCATGCGCAGCAGATCTCCGGGCGTCGCGCCGAGTGCGCTGCGCAACCCGATCTCTCGCGTGCGCTCGGCCACGCTTCCCGCCAACACGCCGTAGATGCCGGCCGCTGAGAGCAACAACGCCAGCATCGCGAACGCGCCGAACAACGTCAGCGCCAGCGATCGCTGCGCCGCCGACGAGGCGACGACGACGTCCATCGTCCGGACGTCGGTGACGGGCTGCGACGGATCGACGGCGGCGACCGCGGCGCGAAGCTGCTGTGCGAGCGCCGCCGAGCTCGCCCGTGCGCGCGCAACTAGGATCACGTCGCCGTTGGTCCAGCCCCACGAGGATTCGGGAACGTAGACGGCGCGCTGGTCGTCGCCGTCAAGCGATTGGTGATGAACGTCGGCGGCGACGCCCACCACCGTTGCCCATTGCTGGCGCGCGTTGGGAACATGGATCCGTTTGCCGATCACGTTCACGTAGCCCCATATCGACCGGGCCAGCGTCGTGCTGACGATCGCGACCGACGACGACGTGTCGCGCGCGTCCGCGTCGGTAAAGTCGCGGCCTGCCTCGAGGCGAATGCGCATCACGTTCAGGTAATCGCCGACAACGCGATACCCGGTCGCGTAGGGCGCCAACTCCGGATTCGCGAGCGGTTTGTCCTGCGCCGAGATCCCGTACTGATCGATGTTCCCGCCAAGGGGAAGCGACGTCGTTTCCGCGGCGTCGACGACGCCGGGAACCGTTCGCGCCGCGTCGATGATACGTTGCCGGAAGTCGAGCGCCGCGGCGCTCGACGCGTACCGCGGACCCGACGACTCGACCTGCATCGTAATCAGGTTGCTCGGATCGAATCCCGGATCGACGGCGAGCAATCGTGTCAAGCTGCGCGCGAGCAAACCGGCGCTGGCGAGGAGCAGCAGCGCGAGCGCCATTTCGGCGACGACGAGAGTCGAACGCGTGCGGTGGTGATCCGTTCCGCTCACGCGACCCGCCCCGCGCAGTGCGCCGGAATACAGCACTCGCTTGCGTGCCCCGCGCGCCGGAACGATGCCGAGCACGATCGCCAGCGGGACGACGATCGCCGCCACGACGACGGGCGCGGCGAAATCGAAATGAATCACGTCGATGCGCGGGAACGAGCGCGGCAGGCGCGCGACGAGGAGCGGCAGCGTCGCCCAGCCGAGTGCGACCCCGAGCGCTCCACCCGCCGCGGCGATCACGAGTCCCTCGGCGGCGAGCTGTTGGGCGAGCCGCGCCGCCCCGGCGCCGAGCGCGAGTCGAACGCCGAATTCCGCGTCGCGGCGAACCGCGCGCGCTAGTTGCAGGTTGACGACGTTCGCCACGGCGATCAACAGCACCAGCACGACGGCCCCGGCGATCGCGTAGAGCGCCGGGCGCACCGTACCCGTGACGTGTTCCTGCATCTGTTGCACGAACATTCCGGCCGCAGGGTACTCCTTCGGATAGGCCGCGAAGAGTTGTGCGGAGATCTGATTCAATTCGGCGGCTGCGCGCTCGCGGGATACGCCGTCGCGGATGCGCGCGATCGCCGTGAGGTGGCGGCACGACCGGCACGCCCACGGTTGGCCGGCGGCGTAACCGAGCGGCGTATAGATCTGCGCGCCGGTCTGCTGCACGTCTTCGTACGATTTCGGTAGCACCCCGACCACGGTCCGCGGAGTTCCGTCGAGCTGAATCGCGCGTCCCACGATCGTCGAGTCCGCGGCGAACCGGCGCGCCCACAATCCATAGGTGAGCAGGACGACCTTCGCACCGCCGAACGACGTGGGTTGAAGCGGCTTGTCTTCGTCGGCCGTGAAATCCCGGCCGAGCATCGGGCGCACGCCGAGCGTGCGGAAGTAGTTCCACGTGACGCGCGAGCCGCTGAGGCGTTCGGGTGAGCTCGGAACGGACAGCGTCGTCGTCCAGAACGAAACCGCGGCGACCGAAGCGAGCGTCGTCGTGTGCGCGCGGACGTCCTGCACGGTGGCGAACCCCGTCGTCACCTGACCTCCGCTCTGATCGCGCTCCCAGATGTACGCCAGGCGATCGGGATGCTCATATGGAAGCGAGCGAATGAGGAGCGGATCGACGACACTGAAGATCGCCGTCGTCGGACCGATGGCGAGAGCGAGCGTCACCGCACAGAGCGAGGCGAACGCCGGAGCGCGCCGCAGCAAACGCGCGGCGTGGCGGAGGTCGGAGAAGAACGACGACACGAGGTCCTCCTGATGACGCGCGCGCCGCAGGCCGGCGAGAGAGCCGAAGTGGCGGATCGCGACGAGGGTTTCCCACCAGAGCCGCGCGTGCGCGACCAGGGCGCCGCGGAACGCGGCGTCGCTATAGAAGCGCTCGACCAGGTCGCCGACGATCGCGTCGCGCACGTCGGGGCGAATGACGCGATCGAGAAGACGAAGCGCGAGCCGCGGCTCGCGACGCGCGGCGTTGGTCACGACGCGTCCAGCCCGACGTCGAGGCCGGCCGCCATGCGGCGCAGCGCGATCAGATTCTGCCGCAACGCGCGCTTCCCCACCGCCGTCACCGAGTAGTAGCGCTTGGCCCGTCCGCCGCGTTCGGCCGTCGGTTCGCCGACGTGCGACGCGACGAGGCCCTTTGTCTCGAGACGTGAGAGCGCCTTGTAGATCGTGCCCAGCGTGAGATCGCGCCGCGCACGCTGCCGGACCTCCTGCTGTACCGGCACGCCATACGCGTGGTCGCCGGATTGGAGGACGGCCAGCAGGACGATCTGCTCGAGGTCGCCGAGGGGTTCCATAGTTGGTTTGTTAGACAATGCCGGGGAAATAAAGGTTGGGTCGCATTGTGGCAAGGGGGTCTCCCTGCGCGGCCGGCTAGTGAAAAGAACCGCTCCACCGCGGAGACGCAGAGAACGCAGAGGACGACCGGGATAGCCAAAGTTCGTCGCGCAATGACCGGCTCTTTGGGAACCGCCGCTCGGGAAGCCACCCACCCCGTGAGGGGTCTCGGCGGAGACACTGGAGCATCCCGAGCGGCGGTTCACAAAGACGTCCCGGCTCGTTGGGCGCGGAGACCGACTTCGCGGCCGTTCTCTGCGTCTCCGCGTTCTCTGCGGTCTCTGCGTCGAAGCAGTCGAGTTGCTGTTGTTGTTGTTGCCGCCGGGGCGGCGGGCGGATCTTGGATACGGACCGTCCGGATAACGAAATCGCGGTTCGATCGTTTTCTTACGGTAGCGGACAGGATCCAAACGCCCGGAGCTCACTAGAGTGAAGAAGCTGTTCTACCTCGGATTGCTCGCCCTCGTGCTCTTCGAGCTGGCCAACGTGTACTTCATCATGCCGATGCCGTTCAGCCAGCGCGTGCGGAGCATCGACGTCGCGTACTTCCTCCACCAGTGGCGCTGGTGGTTTCGCGGCGCGCTCGGGCTCGTGATCGCGGTGGGAGCCGTCGCCGTGGTTCGAGCGCCGGGGTGGAAGCGTTTGCTGGCGGTGCCGGCGCTCGGCGCGGCAGCCTACGTGGCCTACGCGGCCAACTACGTGCTCGTCGCCGACCGGATCTTCCTCCCGATCACGCGGCTCGAAATGGCTCCCGTCGCGCAGAACGTGGTCGAGCCGGGACGACTCATCGTCGGCGTCGACCTCGGCGGCGAGGCACGGGCCTATCCGATTCGATTCATCGGCTATCACCACCAGGTTCGCGACACCGTCGACGGCATCCCGATCCTCGTGAGCTTCTGCACCGTGTGCCGCACCGGTCGCGTGTTCAGCCCGACCGTCGACGGAAGGAGTGAGACGTTCCGCCTTGTCGGCATGGATCACTTCAACGCGATGTTCGAAGATTCGACCACCGGCAGCTGGTGGCGCCAGGCGACCGGCGAAGCCGTGGTGGGCCCGCGGAAGGGACTCGCGCTGCGACAGATTCCCAGCATGCAGATGCCGCTGTCGCGGTGGCTCGCGCTGCATCCACGCTCGCTCATCATGCAGCCCGACTCGACGTTCATCGAGCGGTACGCCAAGAGCTTCGACTACGAGACGGGCTTGAGCCGCTCGCCGCTCACCGGCACCGACACCGTGTCGTGGCACGACAAGGCGTGGGTCGTCGGCATCACCGTCAAAGGCGAGAGCAAAGCGTACGACTGGAACCGTCTGCGCCGAGAGAACGTGGTGAACGACGTCCTCGGCGGACGGCCGATCGTGCTCGCGCTGGCGCAGGATCGGGCGAGCTTCTTCGCGTTCGAGCGACCCGACAGCCTGCGATACGCGTTGCGCGGCGATTCGCTCGTGGCGAAGGGCCGCGTCTACTCGCTCGCCGGCACCGGATCAATCGGCTTGAAGCCGATCTTCGCGTCGCAGGAATTCTGGCACAGCTGGCGGACTTTTCATCCGGACACGAAGACCTATTGACTCCGGCGGGGCGCGGGCCGTTCGAGCACGAGGTCCTTGTATTCCGGATGCCGCGCGATGTACTCGGTGACGAACGGGCACTTGACGACGACCCGCACGCCGCGCGCGCGCGCGAGGTCGAGCCCGGTTCGCGCCAGTCGGGACGCCAAGCCGCGGCCGGCGAGTGCCGGTGGCACTTCCGTGTGGATGAGCACGAAGGTGCCGTCGTGCAGCACCTGATATCGTAGATAGGCGAGCCCTTCGAGTGCCGACGCCTCGAAGCGCGACTCCTTCTCGTTGTTCGTGATCTCGATTGTATCAGTCGAGGTCGGGGGGGCCACGGCGCCGTGCGCGCCGATAACCGCCGTCCAGCTCGGCGCGTCGCTTGCTGGGAAAGACTCTTCGGATGTCTCGTCCACGTCGTCGGGGCGGACTGGGCCGGGTTTGCTCATAGGCGAATCACTTCGAAGGGGGCGTGATGCATATCATCGATGTCTCGACCACGTGTCCATTCTGCGGCGGGACGGCGTCTCTGATGCGCGCCGAGTCGCACGCGACAAACGCCGCCCTCACTAAGCAATTTCGCGGCACAACGGTTCGATGCATACACGTAGGCTGCGAAAAACCCTTCGCGGTGCGGCGCGGCGACCTCAAGATCCGGCGCGAATAGCGGCACGACGCGCGCCGAAACGAACAGCGGCGCCGGTCCGAGGACCGGCGCCGCCTCGGTTACCTCACCTCGTGATCAGTTGGCTTTCGCGAGGTCGCTGATCGAGGCTGCGAGCCACTGCACGCGCTGCGGATCCGTCGAGCCACTCGCGTAGCTCCGCACTTGTGCCGACAACGTCATCAGTGCGTCGCGCCGCCCGGCGCCGCCGGCTGACTCCGCCCGCGACAGCGCGGAACGGACCGCGGCCACCTTGTCGGCGCTCAGCCCCTTCCATCGCTCGAGCTGGTCGGTGTACGACCGCGACAGCGCGAACGACGCGGGCCAGACGAGCTTCGGCTGATCCTGCACGTTCAGGAAGTCGAAATGAATCGTCTTCGCGGCGTCGATCTCGTTCTGCGAGATCGCGGCGCTCGGCGTCAGGTCGAACACGTCGAGGCCTCGCTCCATCTCCGATCCGTAGATGTGGCCGTTGTACCAGTACACCGACCAGAACCCGCCGCCGACCAGGCGCGTCGAATCGTTCGGGCCGCGGTCGAAGAAGCCGATCTCGTGCGGGTGCTTGGGATCGGTCCACTCGAAGATCGAGAGGCCGCCCTGATACCACGCCTGCACCATGATCGTGCGCCCCGGAATCGGAATCAGCGAGCCATTGTGCGCGACGCAATTCTCGAGCGCCGTCTGCGGCGCCGGGAGCTTGTAGTAGTTCTGGAAGACCATCTTCCCGTCGATGATGCGGAAGATCGCGTCGGCGCCCCAGTTCTTCGGATCGCCGGCGCGGCAGTACGCAGCGCCACCACCGCCCCACTCGTCGCTGAACAGCACCATCGACCCGTCGTTGCTGAACGTGGCCGAGTGCCAGAACGAGAAGTTGGAGTCGGCAACGGCGGCGACACGCGTCGGATGCGGCGTGTCGCTTGATGTCGAGCAGAAGTCCCATGCCGGCGCACGCGCCACCCGCGACCCCGACGGCCGGATACACCGTGATGTCGTGGCACTGCGTGAGCGTGCGCGGCGCGAACGGCGACGCGACACCGTACTTCTTGGCCAGCGCGTCGACCTGCGAGCGATACGACGCCGAATCAGATTTGCTCGACGACATCGTGAGGGCGCCGAGCGACGTCACCGCGCTCTCGAAGTTGACGCGCGCGCTGATCTTCCTTCGTCACCGGAGGACCGGCGTTGCCACGCCCGCGTCCACCGCCACGACCGAACGCATTCGCCGCAACGCCGCATCCGGGACCGGCGTTGCCACGACCGCGACCACCGCGGCCACCGGCCGCGTTGACGCCGAATACCCTTGCCAACGAATCGACCGACGACTGGCAGCGCGCCGTATCGGCCGCGCTCGCGCTCGCCGACAACGCCGGCAGTTTTTCACGCGCCGCGTTGAACTGCGCCGTCTTGCGATTGGTCGCCGTGTCCATCGGCGACGCGCCGTGCGCCGCCTGATAGGGGAGGCCGTTCGCGGCGCCAGTCGTCGGATCGGCGAAGATCGCCGGCGAGCTCACGACCGCCGCCTGCTCCGGATGCGCGAGCGGAATCTTGATGACTTCGATGCGGAAGTTCGAGTTGTTCGGGTCCCAGGGGTTGTCGTTGCAGCGCGTCAAGCTCCTCGGACGGGCGAATGCCCGACGTGCCCGAGATGTAGACGTAGATGTTCTCCTTGTCCTTCGGGTCGTCCACCACCGTGTGCGTGTGCGACCCGCGGCACGTCTGCACGTTGGCGATGTACTTCGGATGGTCGATGTCGGTGATGTCGAAGATGCGCAGGCCGCGGATGCGGTCGCTTGCTCACGACTTCACGCGGCGCGTTCGCGCCGCAATCGAGCCGCGCCGTCGGCGCTTCGGCCGAGACGAAGAGCAGATTCTTCCAAACCGAGACGTCGCTCTGCGATGCTGGGCAAAGCTGCGCGTCACGAAGGCGCGGGCGCCGACGGATTCGAGACGTCCCAAATCTGGAAGCCGTTGTAGTTGCCCTGGATCACATTCGTGCCGTAGAACGCGAGATCGGAGTTGGTGACTCCGGCAAAACCTTGCGGCGCGGGCGTGTGCGAGACCTTCTTGACGTTCCAGATCGCCTCGCCGGCGTCCTGCAGTCCGGCCTTCAATCCGACGCGAGGATCTGGCGATGGCGCGGCGATGAGCGGCGCCGACATGTCGGGCCCGCCCTGCTGCATCGGCGACGCCGACGTCGAGCTGGATTGCGACCCGCCCATGCAGCTCGCGACGACGATCGACGCGAGCAGCGAGCAGAGGGCGACTGAGTGAGTCTTGCGAACTGCGACCATAGGGGAGTCCAGTGAGTGGTGTGTGGAACCGGGAAAACGAACGACTATTCGTGACGCAAGTCGGGGGCGGCCATCGCGGCCAACATCTGCTGCATCCGGTCGATCTCGGTGCTCTGATCGGCCTGCACGTCATTCGCAAACTTGAAAACGAACTCGTCCTGGCCGGCGCCGGGTGTGTTGAACAGGGTGTCGACCATCGTGATCGCGCCCTTGTGGTGCTGGATCATGAACGTTAGAAAGAGCCGGTCGAAGTCCGCGCCGCGCGCCGCGTCGAGCTGCTTCATCTGCTCGTCGGTGAGCATTCCCGGCATCATCATGAACATGTCCTGGCCGTTCATCTTCATCTTCATGCCGCGCGCATCCGGCTCGGGCACGGGCTGGTTTCGATCCTTGAGCCAGTTGCTCATCAACCCGATCTCCGCCGTCTGCGCCATCGCGACGCGCCCGCAGAAGATCTGGAGCGACTTGCTCGCGCCGTGCGACTCGGCCCAACCGGCCATCTTCACGGCTTGCGCGTGGTGTCCGATCATTCCGGACATGAACTCGATGTCGGCCGCCGTGTACGGACGACGGATGCTGTCGACGCGCGCCTGCTCGACGCCGGACACGGGATGCGACGGCTGGGCGCTCACCCCCGTCGCCGCGGCGACGACGAACGCGCTGGTCGCGAAAATGATGATTCGGGACATACGACGAACTCCGAAAGTGGTACGAGCTTGGGCGATAATATGGAGCCGGACCGCGACCAGGGAACCACCTAACAGCGTTTCGGCGCTCGGCTTGGGGCTAGCGGCCACGGCTGACAGATCGGCCGACGGCGGTCAGCGGCGAGCCGAAAGTTCTCTTTGCGACCTCATCCTACAGGGCACGTGAGTTGCCACTCTCGGTTCCATCGAGGATAATCACGAGCCGTGAAGCCACCCTTTAAGGCCCCTCCGATCCCTCCGCCCGTCACAGGCGATCGAGACGACCCGAAGCCGCCGAGCCGCCGCCGCCCCGGCATCGCCGCGATGGCGCCGGCCGATCTCTATCGCCTGCTCGTAGAGAGTGTCCAGGATTACGCAATCTTCGCCCTCGACGCTGACGGCTACATCCTGAGCTGGAATCCCGGGGCGCAGCGTTTCAAGGGCTACACGGCCGACGAGGTTCTCGGCAAGCACTTCTCGATCTTCTATCCGCGCGAGCTGGTCGCCGAGGGATACCCGGAATTCGAGCTCCGGATGGCGGCAAACACGGGTCGGTACGAGGACGAGGGTTGGCGAATCCGGAAGGACGGCTCGCGGTTCTGGGCGAACGTGGTCATCACCGCGCTTCGAAACGAGAATGGCGAGCTCACCGGTTTCGCGAAGATCACGCGCGACCTTACGGAACGGCGCGAAGCCGAAGAGGCACTACGCGAGAGCGAGGAACGCTTCCGCCTCATCGTCGAGGGAGTGCGCGACTACGCCATCTTCATGCTCGACCCGAACGGCCGCATCGCGACGTGGAACGCCGGGGCGGAACGCATCAACGCGTATCGCGCGAAGGAGATCATCGGTCTTCACTTCTCCAAGCTCTATCCCGCCGCCGACGTCGCGGGGCACAAGCCCGAGCGCGAGCTGGAGGTCGCGGCTCAAACCGGGCGCTACGAGGAAGACGGCTGGCGCGTGCGGAAGGACGGCAGCCCATACTGGGCGACCGTGCTGATCACCGCCCTGCGCGATCGCAACAACGTGTTGATCGGGTACGTGCAACTCACTCGCGACCTCACGGAGCGTCGCGCGGTCGAGCGACGCGCCCTCGATGCCACCGAGCGGGCAGCGGCCGAACAAGCGGCACGGCAACGGGCCGACGAGCTTCGGAGACTGGCCGACGAGGCCAATTCGGCGAAGAGCCAGTTCCTCGCCGCGATGTCGCACGAACTGCGGACGCCGCTCAACGCGATCGGCGGTTACACCGACCTGATTTCGATGGGCCTCGCCGGACCGGTGACCGACCAACAGCTCGTTCACCTCGGGCGCATCCGGCACAGCCAAGAGCATCTCCTCGGCATCATCAACGACATTCTGAACTTCAGCCGCGTCGAGGCCGGACAGTTGACCTACGACCTCGGGCCGGTCGACGTGCAGGACGTCGTTCGCACCGTCATGCTCATGATGGCTCCCCAGGCACAGGGCAAAGGTCTTCGTCTCGAGCAGGCCGGGACCGATGCCGAACTCGTGGCGTGGGCGGATCGGGCGAAGGTCGATCAAATCGTGCTCAACCTCCTGTCCAACGCGGTGAAGTTCACGGCGGCCGGAGGCAAGATCGTGCTGTCGTGCGAACAATTCGGATCCGGGCGGGTAGCGATCCGAGTGCGCGACACCGGCCGCGGGATTCCGGCGGGTCAACTCGATCAGATCTTCGAGCCGTTCGTGCAGGTTGGTCGCTCGCTCACCGACAGTCGTGAGGGCACCGGCCTCGGCTTGGCGATCAGCCGCGATCTGGCGCGAGCGATGCGCGGCGACATCATCGTGGACAGCAAGGTGGACGCCGGGTCCCAGTTCACGCTGCTGCTGCCGATAGGACCAGCGGAGGGGTAACGTGCCTCGGCGGCTGACGGTCTGTTTGGCGTTCGCCCTCGCGGCGTGCGGTGGCACGAAGGCCGTCGTGTCGACCAGCGCCTCGCCATCGACGACCGGCGACGAACTCGACGATGCCGGCCGCGCGCGTCAGGCGCTCAACCGCCTGACGTTCGGCGCCCGCGCCGCCGACCTCGCCGAGGTCGAACGCATCGGCGTACGCGCCTGGGTCGATGGGCAACTCCACCCGGAGCGCATCGCCGATCCCGTCGCCGACAGCGTGCTCGCGCGCCTCGAGATCACGAACAAGACGGCGTTCGAGCTGTATGCCGACCATCCGCAGCCGAACGAGTACGGATACCAGGCAGGCAAACAACCCGATACCGCCGAAATTCGCCGCAAGGCAGCCGGCGATTCGATGACGCAGGCGCTCGACGCGGTGACGCTTCAAGCGAAACTCGCCGAAGCCACGGTGTTGATGAAGGAGCTCCCCAAGCTCTTGCCGACGCGCCAGGCGGCGATCCGCGAGCTCGGTCCGTCGATTCTCATCCGCGCCGTGTCGAGCAATCGGCAACTGCTCGAGGTGATGACGGACTTCTGGGAAAACCATTTCTCGGTGAGCGTGGACAAGGTTCCGAGTCCGTTCACGCTCGTCGAGTACGACCGCACGATTCGAGAGCACGCGCTCGGCAAATTCCGCGATCTGTTGGGTGCCGTCGCGAAGAGCCCCGAGATGCTCTTCTACCTCGACAACTACCAGAGCGTCGTCGACAGCCTCCATCCGAATCCGATCGAATGGCGGCTGGAGGAACGCCGTCGCGAACATCCGCCGTTCGGCGACACGCTGCTCGCGCACACGGTCAAACGCCGGCGCGTCGGCGTGAACGAGAATTACGCCCGCGAGCTGATGGAGCTCCACACGCTGGGCGTGGACGGCGGCTATTCCCAGAAGGACGTCCAGGAAGTCGCTCGCTGCCTCACCGGATGGGGCATTGACAATTTTCTCATCGGCCCATCGTTCGCGTTTCACGCGGACCAGCACGACGCCGGCGAGAAGGTCGTCCTCGGCACGCGAATTCCTGGCGGACGCGGCCTCGAGGACGGCGAGCAGGTGCTCGACATTCTCGCGCGGCATCCGTCCACCGCGCACTTCATCGCCAAGAAGCTGGTCACGCACTTCGTGAGCGACGCGCCGCCGCCCGCGCTCGTCGACCGCACCGCGCAGACATTCCTGCGCACCGACGGCGACATCCGCGAAGTGCTGCTCACGATCGTCGAGTCGCCGGAGTTCAACAGCCGTGCCGCGTACCGCGCGAAGGTGAAAACGCCGTTCGAGCTCGTGGCGAGCCTGCTGCGCGTGATGGACGCGGCGCCGGACACCACGCAGCGCAGCGTGCAGATCGTCGCCCGACTCGGTCAGCCGATCTTCGGACGCGCCACGCCCGACGGCTGGCCCGATCACGGCGACGCGTGGATGAACACCGGCGCGCTCCTCAACCGCGTGAACCTCGGCGCGCAGACCGGAGCCAATCAGGTGCCGAACGTCGCCATCGCGCGGTGGGCGGCGGCCGAGCACGTGGCGAACGCTTCGCCGGATGAAACGGTGGACGCCGTCATTCGCTCGACGCTCGCCGGCGATCCGTCACCCGCCACGCGCGAAGTCTTGCTCGGCGTGTCGCGACCACCGCCGACGGCGAACCCGCAGCAGCGACTCGCCTACGTGGCGAATCTCGTCGGCGTGGCGATCGGCTCGTCGGATTTCCAACGACGCTAGCCGGCCGACCGCGCCTTTAGCCTCTCGGCGACGAGGCCGACGCTCCGACTGAACGCGGCGATGGCCGCGTCGTCGAGCATCCATCGTCGCTCGATGCGATTGAACACCGCGGCGCGCTCGGCGGCGAGCGTTTCGGCGATGGCGAGCAAGCCCTCGCGATCCATGCCGAGAGAATTCGCGATCGCCTCGTCGACGCGCCGTCCGAGAACGTGCGCGTCGTGCAGCGCGCCGAGATCGTTCTGGAGTTTCTTCAGTTGCGCGAGGAGCGACTTCGATCCCCTCACGCCTTCGGCGGGCTCGAGGACATAGCGAAGACGCTTGGCGGCGATCCGCGCGGCGTGGGCCTCGCGATCGTCGTCAGCCGAGTGAATGGAGTAGAGCGCGCGACGGAACGCGTCGAGGTGGTCGGCGAGGCGCGCGCCAATCGCGGCGGCGAGCGTAGGCGGCGGCGCGGAGATGCGCACCGGTTCGCGGACGGTCGACAAGCGCTCGGCGAGTCGCGCCCTCTCCTTCCCGAACGCCTCGAGCCATTCTCCGTTGAGCGGCTCCCTCGCGTTGCGTCGATCCGTGTTGATGAGGTCGATGAGCCGCTCGGCGCCGCGTTTTCGCACGCCGTCGGAACGTTGCGCCGTTTTCTTCAGCCACGCGAGCTGCACGTCGGCGTCGCGGCCCCGGTTTGTAATCTCGGCCAGATCGCGCAAGCGGTGGCGATCCTTGCCGGCGGCACCCCCCTCGAGCTCGGGCCTGAACGCGCGGAGCCAACTGCGCACGCGGCGCAGCGCGACGCGCAGGTCGTGCAGGCCTTTGAGGTCGTCCGGATCCGACGCCAGGTGATCGGCTTCGCGGCTGGCCCTGTCGAGACGCTCGAGCGCGACCAGTCGCGCGCCGCGAACGGCTGAGACCGTCAGGAAATCCGAAGGGAGTTCGTCTTTCATCGCCGAAGCGGCGCGGGAGGCAGTGGGTGGCGAGCCAGAGAGCATTGTGCACGCGGTGCGCCAGCCGAAATCGCCGTCGTGGCGCGATTGTCGCCCTCGGTCCGTGAAGGTGTTCGTTCTGCGTTCCTTCGGAGGGGGGAATCTCGATGATTCGCAAACTCAAGGACGGGCGTTTCCGTCTCTATTCGCGCAAACAGGATCCCAAGACCGGCCGGCGTCGCAACCTGGGAACGTTTCGCTCCCGTTCGGCCGCCGAAAAGCACGAGCGAGCCGTGCAGTACTTCAAGCGTCAGGGTTGACCGATGTCTGCCATCAGGTCGCCGATTCGTTTTCGATCGTCGGGCAGGCTGCTTGCGGAGTCCGCCGCGGGCGGCGCGGGGCGGGAGTGCCGATGACTGAAACCGACCGAGGTTTGCGGATGCACACGGCGGACGAGAGGCAGACTGCTGCCCCTATCGACTTCGGATCGTTCATGGAGCGACGCGAAGCCGCGGAACGCGAGTACGCGGCCGGCGACGTCGAACCCCTGCGCCGAGTGGCGACGACCCATCCGCCGGCAACGTTGTTCGGGCCTGCAGGGGAGACTCGTCTCGGCCCCGATCGCGTGATCGACGCGTACGCGCAAGTCGCGACGTCGGCCGGACCGGGTGGGGAGACGCACTTCGAGGTGATGCAAAGCGCGGCGAGCGACGGCCTCGCGTACTGGGTCGGCCTACAGCATTCCACGATGCGCGTGGCGGACAGCAATGCGCCGCGGCACGTGGTGCTGCGCGTGACCGAGCTGTTCCGTCGTGAGAAGGGCGAATGGAAGTTGATCCATCGGCATGCCGACGAGCTGGAGGCTGCGCGCTGATCTGGGAGTTGAGCCGCTTCGTCGACGCGCAGGATGGCGGCGTGTACGAGGCCGCACTCGCGGAGATCAGGAGCGGTCGAAAGCGGACGCACTGGATGTGGTTCGTCTTTCCGCAGATCGACGGCTTGGGATCGAGCCCGACCTCGCGCCGCTTCGCGATCAGGGGTGCGGACGAAGCGAAGGCCTATCTCGCGCATCCGGTGCTCGGGCCGCGGTTGCTCGATTGCATGCGCGCCGTGCTCCCCGCGCCGGGAAAGTCGGCGACGGACATTTTCGGATCGCCGGACGATATGAAGCTGCGGTCGTGCGCGACGCTGTTCGCGTCGGTGTCGGAGCCGGGGTCCGTGTTCGAACAGGTGCTGGCGCGTTTCTTCGACGGAAGGCCGGACCCGCGCACGGAAGAGCTCCTGCGGCGAGAGGACAGGAGCTGACACCCGTCCGATCGACCGTCCGTAGTGGGAGGACACCGAAACTCCCGCGAGGCAATTGATGTTCGGTTCCCTGTTCGCCGATCCGATGCGCGCCCTCATCTTCGCCGCCGCCCACCTCTTCGGAGGAAGCCTGGGAGGCGGCGTTTTCGCGGTGTCGTTGGCGGTGCGGGTCGCGTTCCTTCCGATCACCATCCGCCTCGCGCGTCGCGAACGGGAGCGACGACGGATTCTGGCGCGAATCGAGCCCGAGCTCGCGAAGGTCCGAACGACGTTCGCCAAGCAGCCCGACCGATTGGCCGACGCGCTGCACGCGATCCATCGGCGCGAGGGCATCGAGTTGGTCGACAGCCGCGCCCTTCTCGGCGGCCTTGCCCGACTTCCTGCCCTCGGCGGGATCTACGGCGCGCTGCGCTCCATCCCGCGGCTTGGATCGTTTGCGTGGATCGCCGACCTGGCGAAGCCGAATCTTCCGCTGGCGCTGCTCGTGACGACCGGCTCGACGATCTCGGCATACGTCGCGAGCCACGGTTTGGGAACGAATGCCCGCGCGGTGGCCGCGTCGACGATCGTCGGAGCGGCGATCAGCCTCGCGTTCCTTCTGCACATGTCATCGGCGATCGCGCTGTCGTGGAGTGCGAGCGTCGCCGGCGACGTCGTTCAGAGCGTGGTGCTCGTGCGAGAGCGTCGTCGACAGAGCGTGTAGCGCTCATCCGCCAATCTTCGTCCAGAGCAGCATGACGCCGCAGTTTGCGTTGCCGGACTTGTATTGCAGCGGAATCGTCGCCGGACCTGAATAGATCTCGATGCCCGCCAGATCCCTGGGCGGTGGCAGCTGGGCGAGGTTCGTCGGAGTCGGCATCCGAATGCCGTCGAGGTAAATCTGGAAGGCGCAGCCGCCCATGCCGCGCATGTTGTACGCGATCTGCACTCCCTTCCGCTCGCTGATGCCGACGGAGAGAACGGTACGAATGACGTCGGCGAGGAAGGTGGCGTTGCGCTTTTCGATTTCTTCCGCCGTGATGAAATGCCCGAAGCCGAGCTTCCTCCGGTCTTCGAATTCACTCATCCGCATCGCGAGTGACTTGGCGGTGACGATCATCGTGTCGAGCGCGCTGACGATCCGCTGAAGCGCGAACGACGGTCGCAGCGTATCGCCATCGACGACGGTCGTCGCCACGGCGACCGGCACGTAGCCGATGCGATGCACGGTGAGGATGAAGTTGCCGGTGTGCAGGCCGACGATTCGGAACCGCCCATTGTCGCCCGTCGACACGCTGAGGGCGGAGCCGAGGATCGAGACGGTCGCGCCGCTGAGCGTGACGAGGTTGGTGTCGGTGACGATGCCGTCGATCACGCCGAGGGAGGGATGCGGCTGAGCGCTCGACGGTATTGCGCCGAGCGCGACGAGTGAGGCGAGGAGCGCGCCGCGAATGTGAGGGCTCATGGTCAGCCGGTTTCGACACACCGGAACGATGGGTATGTCAGAACTACGTCAGGGCGCGCCGCAGGCAAGGCGCGCTACGAACGCGTGAGTAGTATCCCCGTATGAGCGCTTCTGTTACAGTGACACCCGAGGCCGCCACCGCCACGGGGACTCGCCCGGTCGGCGCCGCGCCCCGCCGTCGAATCGACTCGGTGGACGTCGTCCGCGGCCTGGTCATGATCCTGATGGCGCTCGACCACACGCGCGACTTCTTCGGTTCGCGCGTCGATCCCACCAACGTCGCGACGACGACCCTCCCGCTCTTCTTCACGCGCTGGATCACCCACGTCTGCGCGCCGACGTTCTTTCTCCTCACGGGGACCGGCGCGGCGCTCTCGCTCGGACGCAAGACGACCGGCCAGCTCTCGCGCTTCCTATTTGCACGGGGGATTTGGCTTGTTTTCCTCGAGGCGGTCGTCGTTCGCTGCCTCGGCCTGCAGTTCAACTTCGACTACCACACCACGATCCTCGAAGTGATCTGGGCGCTCGGCTGGGCGATGATCGCGCTCGCCGGGTTCGTCTGGATGCCGCGCGTCGCGATCGCGGTCGTGAGCCTGGCGATGATCGCCGGCCACAACCTGCTCGACGGCGTCCGCTCGACGAACCCGTGGTGGATCTTCCTGCACCGACCGGGATTTCTCCGGCCGCCGCCCGGGCACGTCGTGTTCGCCGCATATCCGATCGTTCCGTGGATCGGCGTCACGGCGATCGGCTTCGTGCTGGGCGGCGTCTACGCCTGGGAGCCGGTTCGACGACGAGCGTTCCTTCTGCGCCTCGCCATCGCGCTCCCGTGCGCGTTCGTGGTTCTGAGGTTTCTCAACGTCTACGGGGACCCGTTCCGCTGGTCGGTGCAGCCGACCGCGACGCACACGCTCATCGCGTTCCTCGACGTCACCAAGTATCCGCCGTCGCTCCTCTTCCTGCTCATGACGCTCGGCTTCACGATGCTCGGCTTGTACGCGTTCGACGCCGGGGTCCCGCGCTGGGCGACCCCGGCGCTCACGTTCGGACGAGCGCCGCTCTTCTACTTCCTCGTCCACTTGCCGCTCATTCACCTGCTGGTCGTCGCGGTCGGCTACGCGCGGTACCGGTCGATCCACTGGTTCTTCACGTCGCCGTCGCTCGACAAGTACCCGTTCGAGATGCCGCCCGGCTGGGGATACTCGCTGCCGTTCGTGTACGCGACGTGGGCACTCGTCGTGATCTCGCTCTACCCGCTTTGCGCCTGGTTCGCCCGGGTCAAAGCACGCAGCCGGTCCGCCTGGCTGAGCTACCTCTAGCACGTTCGGACCAACAACGGCTGGAACGGCAACGATTTCGCGGATTGAGCGGATTACGCGGAAAACCATTGAAGGATTTTTCAAAAGAATCTGTTATTTGTTGTTTCCGTGAAATCCGCCTCGTCCGCGAAATCGTTGCAGTTCAGCTGTTGCAGTTCCAGCCGTTCTGTTTTTGGGTCCTAGGTGACATGCGGCAATGGCTCGAGGATTTCCACGACCTCCTCCTTCTTGAAAAAGCGCGCCCAGCCGAGCGGATCGGACTCGTGCATCGTGTCGCGGATCGTCGTATCGGCGCCGGCGGCGAGCAGAATCCGAACGACGTCGGCGTGACCGCCGCCCGCGGCGAGGTGGAGGGCCGTCACGTTCGTGCCCCACTCCGTCCAGATCCCGTTGACGTCGGCGCCATGCTCGAGCAGCCACTGCACGGCGCGCGCGTCGTTTCGCATGGCCATCATGTGCAGCGCGCCGGAGCTCGTGCCTTGGGCGGACACGAGCTCGGGATTCGCGTTGACCAATCGGTCGGCCATGTCCCAGTCGCTCAGTGAGAGCGCCGCGACGAGGTCGATCATCGTGACGTTCGCCGAGCGATGACCGCGTATCGCGCTGTCGAACTCCGCGAGCGTCATCGTGCGAATCGCGTCGACGATCGGCCGGTCGATGCCCGGCGTGTGCGCGTAGGCCGACGGCGGGTTGCCGGCTGCGTCCACCGCGAGTGGATCGGCTCCGAGTTGAATCAACAGCGCGACCATCTCGGGGCGATTCATGCGAATCGCGAAGTGCAGCGGCGACTGGTGATTCTCGTTGCGGCTCATTCGCTGGTTGAGCGCGCCGGCATTCGCCGCCACGATGCGACGCACTTCGTCCTCCAATCCCATCGCGATCGCCGAAAAGATGTGGTGCCGCGCGCCGCGGCTCACGAGAAAATCGGCGACCGCGCGATGGGCCGCGTCGTCGGAGCCTTCCCAGCACGTCGCCCAGCCGATGACCTCGAGCTGGTGGTCGTCACCATGGCCGACGACGTCACCGCCCGCGTCGGCGAGCCGTCGCACAACGTCGAGCGCGCCCCCCGCCGCGGCCCAGTGCATCGCGTACGTATTGTCGCCTCGTTCGCGCGCGTTCACGTCGAGCCCGCGCTCGAGCAGCAGATTCACGCCGCCGAGGCTGTCTTTGTGTGCGGCCGATCCCTGTTCCTTGAAGGCCGCGGCGTGGAGCAGCGTCCACTCGTACGGCTTGTCGCGAATGAAACGCTTGTCGGGGTGCTCGTCGAGCAACGCGCGCAGTCGGGGCACGTCGCCCTTTTTCGCCGCGTCGAACAGCTGGCCGTCGACGCTGAGCGAGTCGACGTGCGCTTTGAGCGCGCGCCAGCTCGGGAAGCCGTACTGTTTCGCGATCTCGAATTGCGCTTCGGCGAGCTTCGCGTCGGGCTCGGCTTGCCGCAGCTCGGCGAGACGGCGCTTGGCTTCCTTGCGAAGCCACTCGAGATTGGGCGCGTCGGGCAACGCCGACGGTGCGGACCCAGGGGTCGCGTCGGACATCATGCACCTCCATTCCTTGGAAAGGACCGAGTCCTTTCGAACCGCCCGCCGTCCGCGTTAGGGGCGAGGAATAGAAGTTTGAATCTGAAAACGACAGGGTGGGTTGAACCCTTTACGCGGACCGTCGGCCGCCCTTCGCGGCCATGCCGGAACGCTATGCGCGCCGGGACGAACGAACAAGTGAGGCAGCCTCGTCCTCGCCTCTGCGGCGCGCTACTTTCGAGTCCTGACTCTCGACTAACGACTGCCGTTTGCCCCGCTCTCTGATAGTTCGCGCCGGCCTGTTCATTCTGATCGCCCCAGGCGCGATCGCCGGTTGGCTTCCCTGGTATCTCGCCGGCTCTCGACGCCCACGGCTCGACTCCCCGCTCGGCGTCATCGGCGCCGTCTTCGCGGTCCTCGGCTGGCTCGTGCTGCTCTGGTGCGCCCGCGACTTCGCCGTTCGCGGCCGCGGCACTCCCGCACCTTACGATCCGCCGCGCCAGCTCGTCATGGACGGCCTCTACCGTTTCGTTCGCAATCCGATGTACGTCGCGATCGTGACCTCCGTCCTCAGTCAGGCCGCGATGTATCGATCGCGGGCAGTCCTGTGGTACGCGGCGATCGTCGCGCTTTGCTTCCACTTGCGAGTTGTGTTGTACGAGGAGCCCAAGCTGACCGAATTGTTCGGCCAGTCCTTCGACGACTATCGGGGGCGCGTGCCGCGTTGGGTCCCGCTCGTTGCTCCGCGACGCCGAGCGCGGTAATTCTGAGGGATCGTCGCCCCTCCTCGGCGGCCCACTCGGTGAGGATTCGCATGCGAAACGCCTTGATCACGCTCGCTCTCTGCGCCGTCGCCGCGCCCGCGGGCGCGCAGTTCACAACGACTTACACCGGCGTCCAACACGTGGGCGACAAGGACTATCCGGCGACCGCGATCTTCGCGATCGACAAGGGGCGGATCGCCATGATCATGACGGGCGCGAAGCACGTGCGCATGCTGTTCGACGACAAGGCCCAGGTGCTCCGCCTCGTGAACGAGGACGGCAAGCAATACTTCGACATCACGAAGGACACCCGGTCGTCCATGGACCCGACCGGACAGATGGCGAGGATGCAGAAACAGCTCGAGGCGATGCCGAAGGAACAGCGGGCGATGGCCGAGTCGATGATGAAACAGGCGATGGCCAGCATGTCCGCGCCGCAGGAGCAGCTCGTCTACAACTGGACGAACGACAAGCCGAAGATCGCCGGCTACGACTGCACGCGTGTCGAGGGCCTGCGCGGCGGGCGCAAGGTGACCGAGTACTGCGGCTCGACGTCGAGCGATTTCAAGCTCACCGACAACGACCGCCAGACCGTGCTCGACATGCAGAGCTATCTGCGGAATTTCCTGATCATGGTCAAGAACGGCGACGAATCGGCGCGCGCGTTCGCATGGGACACGAGCACGGACGGCTATCCGGTGCTCACGCGCTGTTTCGACAACGGCACGATGACGCTCGAGCTGACGCTGGCGACGGTGAATCGAACGGGCCCGAGTGACGATCAGTTCAAGGTGGACGGCTTCAAGAAGATGGAGATGCCGAAGCCGCCGGGCGGGAACTGATCGACGATGGGGGTCGTCTCGGAGTCGAAGGAGAGTTTGTCACAGAGGCGGTTCGCGCTTCCTCGGTCGACGATTGCCGCCGCCGCATGCGGGGGCGTCGTCGCTTACTTCGCCTCGGCGGGACATTCGCATCGCTCGATTGACCACGGAGTGACGACCAGCTTGGGAATCGCGATCGTTCTCGTGGCACTGGCCAACCCTCTCGCTGAGATCTCGGTCGAGGTGCAGAAGTGGACGAAGGCGTTCGGCATGATGGCGATCGGAGCGTCCCTAGGGCTTTTCATACGAAACTGGATGGGGTGACCACTCATGGGCGCAACAGCTGCCGCAATCATCATCAAGCGTGAACGCGATCTCGTGGACCACTTTCGCCGCGCCGGCGCGACGAGTCCGCAGACCGCGCAAAGTCCCGCCGCACTCGGCGTCGAAACGCGACTAGCGTGGGACATCCTCGTGAACGGCGCGATCATTCGAACCGGCGCGAGCGGCACGTTCTATCTCGACGAGCCGTCGTGGGAGGCGATGGGCCGGCGCCGGCGGCGCCTCGCAATCGTCATCGCGGTCTTCGTGATGATCGTCGCGATAGTCGTCGCGATCGGCGTTGGCGGGTTCGGGTACTTCCTCACGACGCCGTCGCGTCACTAGAACGCGCCCGTGAGACGAATACTCGCATTCGCGGTCTTGCTGCTGTGCACGTATCTCGTGAGCCAGCGACTGCGAACGCGGCACCCGGTCCTCGACGTATCGTGGCAACACTCGATTCCGGCGATCGCGCCGCAGCCCGCGGCGCAGGGACTGGCCGCCGCCGCACCATTCGTCGACAGCCCGAGCATCGCCAACGCGATCGCGAGCCATGCGCGCGAGGTGCCGGTGAACGCGGCGGGCGTCGTGTCGCGTGTGCTCCCCGACGACCGCGAAGGAGAGCGACATCAGCGCGTCATCGTTCGCCTACCTTCCGGCACGACTGTGCTGATCGCGTACAACATCGACATCGCGCCGCGCATCGAGGGGCTCCAGCCGGGAGCGCCCATCGCCTTCGCCGGTGAGTACGTGTGGAACCAGCAGGGCGGCGTCGTTCACTGGACGCATCACGATCCGTCGGGCCACCACAAGACGGGCTTCGTGAAGTACAACGGCCGCACCTACGAATAGCGAGGCGTCGTGCGCGTCGCGGCTCTTTACGACATTCACGGCAACCTGCCGGCGCTCGACGCCGTGCTGGACGACGTCCGCCTCGCGGGCGCCGATCGCATCGTCATCGGCGGCGACGTGCTCCCCGGGCCGATGCCGCGCGAAACGCTCGACCGTCTGGCGCACGTCGACATTCCCACTGACTACATCGCCGGCAACGGCGACCGCGAAGTGCTCGCTCATCTCCGCGAATCGGGAGGGGGAGGCTCGCTGCCGGACTCGTTCCGGCAAGTCATCGTCTGGACGGGACAGCAGCTTCGCTCGGCGGACGTCCAGTGGATCGACACGTGGCTGCCGACGCTGCGCCTCACGATCGACGGACTCGGCGACGTCCTCTTCTGCCACGCGACGCCGCGCAACGACGTCGAGATCTTCACGCGTCTCTCACCCGACCACGTCGTACTTCCGATGCTCGCCGACGCGCAGGCGCCGACGGTCGTCTGCGGACACACGCACATGCAGTTCGATCGCACGTTCGGCGCGACGCGAGTCGTGAACGCCGGAAACGTCGGCATGCCGTTCGCCGAGCCCGGCGCGTACTGGCTCCTGCTCGGCCCAGGCGTCGAATTGCGACGAACGACGTACGACTTCGAACAAGCCGCGAGCAGGATCGCGGCGACCGACTATCCGCAGGCGAAGGAGTTCGCCGCGATGAACATCCTGTCGCCGACGCCGGAAGCCGAGATGCTCGAGCGAATGACGGCCGTCGCCTCGGCCGGCACGCATCGATCCTGATATCATTGAGCGCGATGACCATCCTGAAACAGCTCTTCGACAACAACCGGGCGTGGGCCGCCGAGGTGACGCGCCGCGACCCGGATTTCTTCCAGCGCCTCTCGAAGCAGCAGGCGCCGGAATATTTGTGGATCGGCTGTTCCGACAGCCGCGTGCCGGCGAACGAGATCGTCGGGCTCGCGCCGGGCGAGCTCTTCGTGCATCGCAACGTCGCCAACGTCGTCGTGCACGCGGATCTCAACTGTCTTTCGGTGATCCAGTTCGCGGTCGACGTGCTGAAGGTCAAGCACATCATCGTGTGCGGGCATCACGGCTGCGGCGGCGTGCGCGCCGCGCTGCACAACGACCGCGTCGGCCTCGCCGACAATTGGCTGCGCCACGTGCAGGACGTCTGGCGCACCTACCGCGCCCAGCTCGACGCGATTTCGGACGAGAAGAAGCGCGAGGACAAGCTCTGCGAGCTGAACGTCGCCGAGCAGGTGATCAACGTGTGTCAGACGACGGTCGTGCGCGACGCATGGGCGCGAGGGCAGCCGCTCGCGGTGCACGGATGGGTGTACGATCTGAGCGACGGGCTGCTGCAGGACCTGGGGATCACCGTCACCGCGGCCGACTGAGGCCAGATCGCTCTTCCCAGCCGGGTTGTCCCACAGTGCTTGCCCGGCGGCGGTCCGCCAAACATCTTCCCATTACCTGGTACGGGGAGATGACCGCACGTGGCAAATCGAACGCTCGACCTCCTTCAAGGCACGCTCGACGTGCTCGTGCTCCGCACGCTCGCCGTCGGGGCGATGCACGGCTACGCCGTGTCGCGATCGATCCGCCAGCGCACTGACGGTGTGATCGACATCGAGGACGCCCCGCTCTACAAGGCGCTGCACCGCCTCGAGCACGGCGGGTTCGTCGCCGCCGAGTGGGGGTTGTCGGAAAACAATCGCAAGGCGCGGTACTACGAGCTCACCACGGCGGGCCGTCGTCACCTGCGCACCGAAGAAGCGGTCTGGCGACGCTACGCGGCCGCCGTGTTCAAGGTGCTGGAGCCGGCGTGAGTCGGCGCAGGAAGTTTTTCCGTCTGCCCTGGCGCACCAAGCGACAGATCCGCGCCGATCTCGAGACGGAGCTCTCGTTTCACCTCGACATGCGGGTCGACGCGCTCGTCGCGCTCGGCCATGTCGCCCGACGCCGCTCGCGCGCAAGCGATGCGCGAGTTCGGCGACATCGACGACGCGCGGCGCTACATCGGCGCCGTGGATTTCGACACCGAAACCGCTCAACGGCGGAGTGAGTACATGCGCGACCTGTGGCAGGACATCGTCTACGCCGCGCGCAAGCTGCGCGCCTCGCCGGCCTTTACCGTCGCCGCGATCGTCACGCTGGCGCTCGGCATCGGTGCCACCACAGCGATCTTCTCCGTCGTCGATCGCGTGCTGCTCCAGCCGCCGCCGTTCTCGAATCCGGACCATCTCGTCCGCATTCGATTCTCGCAACAGGGCCACGGCGACGCCGGCACGCCGATGGACATGGTCGACTATCCGACGCAAGCCAAGGACTTCGTCGGCTTTTCCGTCCTGGATGGCTGGACGGCGAACGTCGTCCGCGAAACGGGAGACGCCGAGCGGGTGCAGGGCGTGCGCGTGGGCGCGAACTGGTTCGACTTGCTGCGCGTCAAGCCGCTACACGGGCGTTTCTTCCGCGAAGGCGAGGACAAGCTCGGCGCGCCGGACGTCGTCGTGCTCAGCGAACAACTCTGGCGCCGCGTGTTCGGCGCCAACGAGGGTGTGATCGGCAAGACGGTACGCATCAACTCGCGTCCGTTTACGATCATCGGCGTGGCGCCGGCCGGCGAACGCTATCCGTTCACCACCGAGCTCTGGGCGCCGCGTTCGTTCACCGCGCAGGAGCTGAGCGACGGATCGCGCGACGCGCGGTGGTTGGCCGTCGTGGCGCGGGTGAAGGACGGCGTCTCCGTAGATGCGGCGAACAATGAAGTGCGGCTCATCTCCGAGTCGATGGAGCATCGGTTCCCGGAGGACTATCGGGAGCGCCGTGCGCGTGTGATCAGCATACAGGAAGTCACCATCGGCGATCTGCGCAAGCCGCTCTACGTGATTTTTGCCGCCGTCGTGCTCGTGCTGCTCATCGCCTTCGCGAACGTCACCAACCTGCTGCTCGTGCGCGCGTCGAGCCGCGAAACCGAGATGGCGATTCGCAGCGCGCTCGGCGCGGGACGCGGCCGGCTCGTGCGACAATTGATGACAGAGAGCGTGATGCTCGCGGCGATCGGGACCGCGGCCGGCATCGGGTTCGCGAAGCTCGGGATGACGCTCCTCCTCGGACACGTGCCGCCCGGCCTCGTGCTGGTGAACGAGGCGTCGATCGACGGCCGTACGCTCGCACTCACGACGGTCGTCGCGGTGCTCAGCGGTTTGATCTTCGGCTCGCTCCCCGCGCTGCAGGTCGCCGGCGGCGGTGTCGCGACGACGCTTCGCGCGGGCGGGCGCGGGACGCAAGGCAAAACGATGACGAGCCGCGCCAAGCGCGCGATCGTCGTCGCCGAGTTGGCGCTCGCCGTCATGCTGCTCAGCGGCGCGGGACTTCTGCTCCGGAGCTTCAACCGGTTGATGTCGGTCGATCCGGGTTTCCGTCCCGAAGCCGTGATGTCGATGAAGGTGTCGCTGCCGCAATCGGCGTACGATTCGACGAGCGAACGGAATTTCGTGCGGCAGGTGATGGAGCGGGCGAGCGCCCTTCCCGGCGCCACGAGCGCGGCGATGAGCAACTTCGTTCCGCTCGACGGGTCGACGTACGACTTCTCGTTCACGATCCGCGGCCGGCCGGCAGTGCGACCGAGCGACGAGCCGGACGCGCAAGTCCGGCAGGTCACGCCGAACTACTTCGCGACGCTTGGCGAGCCGGTCGTGCGCGGCCGCGCGATTCAGCCGAGCGACGCGCCGGGCGCGCCCAGCGTGTATGTCGTGAACCAGACGTTCGTGAAGCGCTTCTTCCCGAACGAGAATCCGATCGGCCAGTACATCAAGCTCGGATGGGGCGGCGATCCGAACGAGCCGTATTGCGAGATCGTCGGCGTCGTCGGCGACGTGCGGGGCAGCGGCCTCGGCGACGATCCGGTTTCGACGGTCTACGCGTCGCTCACCCAGCATCCCTTCTCGAACCTCACGATTCTCGTTCGCACTAGCGCGCCGCTGGCGTCGCTCGCGGCACCGCTGCGCGCCATCGTGCGCGATCTCGACCACGACGTGCCCGTGTTCTCCGTGCAGACGATGGAGGAGCGCGTCGCGTCGTCGGTGGGGCGCGAGCGTTTCTACACGACGCTGGTCGCGATCTTCGCCGCCGTGGCGCTGGTGCTCGCCGCGGTCGGTCTCTACGGCGTCATCGCCTACGCGGTGAGTCAGCGGACGCACGAGTTGGGCGTGCGCGTCGCGCTCGGCGCGACGTCGCAGCGCATCTCGGCGATGGTGATTCGCGAGGGGCTCGCGCTCACCGCGGTCGGCGCGGCGATCGGCATCGTGGCGGCGCTTGGCGCCGGGAGCGTTGTCGCATCGCTCCTGTTCGGCGTCACGCCGCGTGACCCGATCACGCTCGTCGGAGTCGTCGTCGTGCTGGCGGCGGTCGCGATGCTCGCGAGTTGGCTGCCGGCTCGCCGCGCCGCGCGCGTCGACCCGTTGGTGGCGATGCGCGGAGAGTAAGCGGCGACCCGTCGCTGGCAGCGAGCGGAGCTCGGCGCGTATCGCGGCCGCTGATTGCGTCGCCGGCCCCGAAGACGCTAATTACGAGCTGAGCCGCGAGAGGCGAGAGAGAAATCTGACGTCAGAAATCAGATATCTGACGTCAGACGTCTTGTGGTTGTCGCCTCTCCGTCAACCGGTCACGGGGGAGCGATGAAGATTCTTCAGGTCGTGCCGAGGGCTGACAGCGAGGAGAGTCTCAAGGCGCTCCTCAAGGCAAAGCTGCGCGCACTGCGCGCGCGGCCGACGGCGTTCCGCCGCAAGGCCGAGGGCAAGCTGGCGCACGTGAAGTATCCCGGCTGGATTCGCTGGGATGAGACCCTGGGCGGCATCCTCGTCGCCGAGATTCACACCAAGGACGAGAGCTCGGAGTGGCTCCTGCTGCGCGCCTTCGTCGGCTATCTCGAGCGCCATCTACGCGAAAACATCGAAAACATCACCATCACCTACCGATGACGAAACGCTCAATCTTCGCCGCCGCCGGCGTGCTCGCGACCTTCTCGCTCGGCGCGACGGCCGACCATCTCGTCTTCGCCGCGCAGCAGCAGCCGGCGATCAAGCGCACGATCCTCCAGCGGACCGATGATCCCGCATCGTCCAGGTACGAGGCGATCATGGGCATCTCGGAGATTCCGCCGGGCGGCACGTCGGGTCGGCACCGGCACGCGGGCATCGAACTGGCCTACGTTCTCGACGGCTCCGTCGAGCTCGTGCACGAGGGCAAACCGCCCGTGACCATCAAGGCCGGCGAGGTGACGACGAACACCGCCGGTGGCATTCACGTGGCGACGAACCGCGGTTCGGTTCCGGTCAAGATTCTCACCGTGTACGTCGTCGAGAAAGGCAAGCCGCTCGCCGAAATCGTACCGTAGAACACGAGCTAGGAAGACGCTGCGTCTTCCTTGATCTGCGCGGCGTGGCGTGCCGCGTGAGAACCGGCGAACGCGATCCAGCCATAGCCTGAGAGTGGACCGAGCGCCGGATGCGGCGCCGAGACTTCGCCGAGCGACAGGCCGTCGGCGGATTGGATCACGTCCTTCAGCTCGCCGCGCGCCGCTTCGAACTCGGTCCACACGCGCGACGCGTCGGTGTCGCGCGGCTCACCGAACTCCGACGTCTTGACTCGTCGCGCCCGACCCTGCACGCGCTCCGTGTCGACGACCGTGAACACGGACGAGCTGTCCGTTTCGGGCGCGACCGCGCGCGCTTGCTCGATGAGCGATTGCAGTCGTTTGACGAGCAGCCGCTCGACGATCGTCACGTGATGCACGACCTCCGCCGCTGACCATCGGTCCGGCGCCGGGCGAATCGACCGGCGCTCCGGCGGGATCGCCTCGAATTCGACGCGGAGCGCGTCGGCCTGGCGATCGATGTAGTCGAGAAGCTGCGCGATTCGTGGATGCATGTTCGAAAGAAAGTGCCTGTCGTGACGGCGTGAAAGCCGGTGAATCGCCTGGCGGAAGCGGCCCGCCGCGGCTATTGTCGCCGCACCTTTCGCCGTCTCCAACGCCGACGCCGAGCGATACGTGCCCGCCTCGTCTCTCCAGAAGCCGCCGGACATTCGCGAGTTCTCGCCGCGCTCGATCTTCGTCGGATTGATCGTCGCGCTGGTCATCGGGGCGTCGTATCCGTACGTCGTACTCAAGTTCGGCTTCGGCCCGAACATCTCCGTCGTCTCGGCGTTCTTCGGCTTTCTGGCGCTCGGCCTCTTCTCGCGCAGCTACAACCGCTGGGAGAACAACGTCGTTCAGACCGCCGGCACCACGGCGGGGCAGATCGCCTTTCTGTGCTGGCTGCTCGCGGCGTTCGACATCATGAGCGCCGACCCGACCAGCGGGTTCGACATCCATCTGACGCGGATGCAGACGTTCATTTGGCTGTCGGCGTCGGGGCTGCTCGGCGTGTTCCTCGCCGTGCCGCTGCGCAAACATTTTATCGAAGACGAGAACCTTCCCTTCCCCGACGGCATCGCGGCGGGCGAGACGCTCATCATGCTCGACTCGCACGGCCCGCAGGCGCGCAAGTCGGCGTTCGCGATGGTCGGCGCGCTGCTCGTGTCGGGCCTGACGTTCCTCGGGACGCAGCTTCAGTGGATCGTCGACACGATTCCCGTCTCGGTCAACGCCTTCTCGTCGCGGCTCGGCATCGGGTTCGGCATCTCGTTCCTGAACATCGGATCGGGCATCATCATCGGGCTGCGCATCAGCACGAGCATGTTCATCGGCGGCGTCATCGGCTGGATCCTCGCGCCGCCGTGGCTTCTCTCGCACGGACTCATCGCCGCCGACGCGAAACGTGTCGACGTCTTGCTCACCGTGATGTGGTTCGCCGTCGGCATGCTGATCGCGGGCGGCATCGCGGGTCTCGCGCTGCGGTGGCGCGTGCTCGCGAAATCGTTCAAGGGATTGACCGCGAAGGGCGAGACCGGCGACTTGCCCCTGCACTGGGTGTGGATCGGCGCCGGCGCGTCGACGGTGTTTCTGATCATCGTGCAGAGCGCGTTCTTCCATACGCCGGTCTGGCAATCGGTCGTCGCGATCGGGCTCTCGGTGCCGCTCGGCCTCGTCGCGTTGCGCGTGCTCGGCGAAACAAACTGGGGTCCGATCAGCACGATGGTGAATCTCGTGCAGGCGATCTTCGGCGGACTCGCGCCGGGCGATCTGCGCGCGAGCATGGTGTCGAGCGGCATCACCGGCGCGGTGGCGGCCGAGTCGGAGGGGTTGATGCAGGACTTCCGCGCCGGCCAGATGATCAACTCGACGCCGCGGATCCTCACGTACATGCAGCTCCTCGCCGTGCCGTTTGGCGCGCTCGCGCTGGCGTTCATGTATCCGCTGCTGCGCGACACCTACGGCATCATCGGCGACCACGCGCAGCTGTTGAGTCCAACGTCGCAGCGGTGGGTCGGTTTCGCGAAGATCGTGACGCGCGATTTTTCGGCGGCGACGCTCACGCCGGCGGCGGCGATGCAACTGGCGTGGATGAAGGAGTCATTCGGCGCCGGCGTGGTCGTCGGCGTGCTGCTGACGTTGCTCGAGCAGCGAAAGGACTGGCACTGGTTCCTGCCATCGCCCACCGGCATGGGCATCGCGATGCTCATTCCGTTCAGCGCGGTGACGGTGATCTTCCTCGGCGCCGTCGCCGATCGCATTTGGAAGATGCTCAACCCCGGCACACACGAACGCTATTCGATTCCGGTCGCGTCGGGATTGATCGCCGGCGAAGCGTTGGTCGCGGTGATCATTCCGCTGCTCGTCACGCTGCACCTCATGAAGTTGCCGTCGTAGGATGATCGTTCATCTCATCGACGGCACGTACGAGCTGTTCCGCCACTTTTATGGTCAGCGGCGGTTCAACGAGGGCCAAGACTCGAAGTACGGTGCGGCGATCGGCGTCTTGAACACCGTCCTCCAGATGATCGAAGGCGGCGCGACGCACCTCGGCGTCGCCACCGACCGCGTGATCGAGTCGTTCCGCAACGATCTCTGGCCCGGCTACAAGACGGGCGCGGGAATCGACGCCGCGCTGTGGGCGCAGTTTCGACCGCTGGAGGACGCGCTCGAGGCGATGGGCGTCGCGCTGTGGCCGATGGTCGAGCTCGAGGCGGACGACGCGCTCGCATCGGCGGCACACATCGCCGAGCAGGACGCAGTGGTCGACAAGGTGTCGATCTGGACGCCCGACAAGGATCTCGCGCAGTGCGTGCGCGGCGACCGGGTGGTGCAGGTCGACCGTCGCTCGCAAAAAATTCGCGACGAAGCCGGCGTGCGCGAAAAGTTCGGCGTCGAGCCGCGTTTGATCCCCGACTATCTCGCGCTCGTCGGCGACAGCGCCGACGGTTATCCGGGTCTTCCCGGCATCGGCGCCGTGACCGCCGCTCGACTCATCAACCGCCACGGGCCGCTCGAGCAATTCCCCGCGGAGGTGCTCGGCGACAAGCGCGAGCTGGCACTGCTCTTCAAGACGCTCGCGACCCTCCGTACCGACGCGCCGCTATTCGCCGATGTCTCCGCGCTCGAGTGGCGCGGCCCAACCGCGCAGTTCGCCGAATTCGCAACGCGCTTCGACGATCCACGGCTGCAAGCCCGCGCTGCAGCGGCGGAAGCGCGTTAACGTGGGTCGCCTGTGTGGCTCCGGGTGACGACGATGTCGGCTGTCCCTGGCATCTACGACACGGTACTGCAACGGATTTCCGCGGAATGAACGGATGTCGCGGAAACAACATTGGCTTTCTAAAAAGGCTCTTGAGTCATGTTCCAATTCCGTCAGGTCCGCGAGAATCCGCAGTCCCTAGTCGTAGTGGCCAGCCAGCGCGACAAAGGTTCGATGCTACACGAGTCTCATCGGACCACGAACGTCACCGTCGCCGGCTCGCTGGTCGCGCCGCCGCTGCTCACGGTGTAGGTGAACGAGTCCGTCCCGGTGAACGACGCGCTCGGCGTGTACGTGAAGCTGCCGTCCGGATTCAGCGCCAGCTTGCCGTGCGCCGGCTTCGTGACGACGGAAGCGGTCGCCGGTGACGCGCTCGCGTTCGCGAAACCCCGGCCGCCGGTTTCGACGAGGCCCGGCGCGCGCACGGCGAGCGGCTTGCCCTTCGCCAGCGCGTAGATGTGCGGCAGCGCGACAAGTCCGGGGGTCCCCGCTCCCCGTCCTCCTCCACGTCCCGCTGGCACGGCTGGCATCTCACTCGGCGAAAAGCGCGGCAGCATGTCGTCGCGATTGGCGAGTCCCCACATTACGGAGGCGGTGAGCACGGCGTTGTGCATCACGTCTTCCGGAACGATGCGCTCGTAGGTGTCGAGGTTCGTGTGCCACGTCGTGCTGTTGTACTCGATCGGGTCTTGTTGTGCGCCGATCCCGGGAAGGCCGGCGACGGCGAACGCGCCGTTGTCGCTGCCGCCCTCGACGCGCGCCGTGGACGCCGTCGCGCCGAACACGCCCCAATCGTCGAACGGCTTCAGGTACTGGGCGAGGATCGCCGCGGCCTGCGGCGGCCCGAAGATCGACGCGCCGCGTACGCGTCCCGTGCCATCGTCGATGTTCCAATAGGCGTCGATCTTGCCGAAGTCCTTCCCCGGCGACTCGGCGCTTCCAAAATGATCTTTCACATATGCGAATGAGCCGAGCAAGCCTTCCTCTTCGCCACTCCAGAGCGCGACGCGGATCGTGCGGCGCGGCTTGGCGCCGATCGTCTCGAGGATGCGCGCCGCCTCCATCATGATCGCGCAGCCGATCGCGTTGTCCGTCGCGCCGGTGGCGCTGGTCCAGGAATCGAGGTGGCCGCCCATCATCACGACTTCGTCGGCCTTGTCCGTGCCGGGAATCTCGGCCACCGTCACGTACGACGTCTTGCCCTGCGGGAAGTACTGGTTCGATACGTTGAACTCGACCGCCACCGGCGTGCCGTCGCCGATGATGCGGAAGATGCGGCCGTAGTCGTCGGTGCGAAGAATGACGGCCGGCGGCTGTGGCGTCGTGTCGTCGTAGATCTGCCCCGCGCCGTTCTGCGCGACGATCACGCCCGGAATGCGTCCCGGACCCTGCGGAGTGAGACGCAGCGCCGGCGGGTTGTCGCGCAGGAACTGCGTGATGCGCTGATTGACCTGTTGCGCCGAGAGATGACCTTCCGGTGGAGGCGTCTGCGCGCCGCGGCCTCCGCGTCCACCACCGAACGGACCGCCGCCGCGTCCGCCGCGTCCTGGGGCGTTCGGATCCTGCGGCGCGTAGCGTTCGCGCACCTGATCGTCCGGCGTACGCTTGGCTCGCTCGTTGAAGTTCACCGGCACCGCGGGCGGCGCTCCGACCATGACGATGCCGCCTTTCACCTTGTGCGCGAGCGGCGCGAGATAGTCGGCGAGCTCCTGCTCGGTCGGCGCTTCAGGCGGCACGATGCTCACCACGTCGCCCTTCACCGTTCCTTTCGTCGACGGCGACCAGGGCACCGCCTCGAACTTCACGTTCGCGTGCACCGGCGACGTGATGAATCCCTCGGCGCGCCCCGGCACCCAGCCGACGCCGCGCCACGTGAACGGCTCGAGATGCGCGTTCTGCATGCCCCAACCCGTCATCGTCTTGACCGCCCAATTCGCCGCCGCGACGTGATTCGGCGAGCCGATCGGGCGCGGACCGTAGACGTCCGTCAAGAAGTGCTCGATCCACATGATCTTCGAATGATCCATGCCTTCCGCACGGATCTTCGCGTTCATCGCGGAATCGATGTGCTCCGCCGGCTGCTGCGCCGCGGCCGCGATCGAGAAAACGAAAAGAGGGGCAGCCGCCAACGACTGCAGTCGAATCGACATTCGTGCTCCTGAACAGGCTGAGTGAGGTGCCGTTCGTATACGTTGGCGGCCAATGGCGTGTTGGGCAACGAGCCTGCGTGCTCTCCAGATTTGCCTCAACGATCGGACCGCGGACACAAACGGATTTGACGGATACGAACGGATGACGTGATTCTTGTTGTTCATGGCGACCGAACTCCGTGGCCCGGTCAAGACACCTGTCTTCCTGACGGCCGAATGGCTCAATCTCGTGCTGCTCAACTACATCGTGCCGCCGGCGCTCCTCGAGCCGCTGGTGCCGAACGGAACGGAGCTCGATCTCTGGCGCGGCGAGGCATACGTGAGCGTCGTCGGATTCGTGTTCGCCAACACGCGCGTGCGCGGTGTCGCGATTCCGTTTCACCAGACGTTCGAGGAAGTGAATCTGCGGTTCTACGTCAGGCGTCGTGTCGACGGCGACGAGCGGCGCGCCGTGACCTTCGTTCGCGAGCTCGTGCCTCGCCTCGCCATCGCCGTGACCGCGCGTCTCATGTACAACGAGCCGTACCTGCACCTCGCGATGTCGCACCAAGTCGATCTCAATCCTTCCGCCCAGTCACGCGCCGAGTATCGGTGGACGTCGGAGGGCGCATCGGGCGCTGTCGTCGGCGACGGATTGGGCGAACCAGGGGTTCCGGCCGCCGACACCGAGGAAGCGTTCATGACCCAACGGCACTGGGGTTACACGCGCCAGCGCGACGGGTCCACGGTCGAGTATTTCGTCGCGCATCCGGCGTGGCGCGTGAGCCGGATCGAGCGCGGCTTTCTCGACGGCGACGCGACGCGCGTGTTCGGCCCGGAGTTTGCCGCGATCTTCACCCGCCCGCCGAGCTCGGCCTTCTTCGCCGACGGTTCGGCGGTGGCGGTTCACGATCCGGTGCGGCTCGAGTAGATCGACGTCTCTTGCAAGGAGGATCGGTGGCGGCAACGGAAGCTTGGCGACGCATCGTCGCGTCGTCGCTCGATTGGGAGCAGGCGCACGCGTCGCTCGATCACGCGATCAAAGGGCTGGCGCCTGAACTGCGCGGCAAGCGGCCGGTGAATTTCCCGCACTCGGCGTGGGAACTGCTCGATCACATCCGCGCCACGCAGCACGACCTGCTCGACTTCTGCACCAACGAGAACTATCAGGAAGCGAAATGGCCGGACGACTATTGGCCGAAGACGCCCGCGCCGCCGAGCGACGCGGCGTGGAACGAGTGCGTGGCGACGATCCATCGCGACGCGAAGGCGCTGGCTGATTTCACGATCAACGACCCGCGCGATCTCACGACGAAAATTCCGCACGGTACGGGACAGACCTACCTGCGCAGCGTGCTCGTGGTGGTCGACCACACGGCGTATCACGTCGGGCAATTGATCGCGGTGCGCCGATTGCTCGACGCATGGCAAGGCTGACGCGCTTGCGGCTGACGGGCGAGCGGCTATCGGCTCGGCATGGGACACGTCGCCATCACTAGCGGCGACGCGCCGCCTTCGCTCGTGAAAACGAATCGTCCGCGGTTGTCGATCCAGCTGATTCCCTCGCCTTGCGCTTCGCCGAGGATGAGGATGTTGCACGACGTCGGCGGGACGGAGTGATCGACTTTGCCCGTCGCCGAGTCGGTCGCGAACACGTAGACCTGTTCGTACGTGCGAACCGCCAGGTGACGGCTGTCGGGTGAGAGCGCGGCGTCGGTGACGACCCGGAGCGGCGCGGACCCGGGCACGATCGGCAGGCTGTCGACGCGCTCGGCGACCACCTGGCCGGTCGATCCCCAATCGCTCGCCGGCAGCCGATAGACCAACGCGGGACGAAGGTGGCGGTCGCCACCCTTGGCGCGCAGCGGTCGCTTGGAGATGAGGAACACGTCGCCGTTCGGCGCGACGTACATCGCTTCCACGTCGCGCGGGCCGTCGGGATACACGTACGTCAGCTTCTCGGCGGCGAAGGCGCCGTTGAATTCGGGAGACGTTGCCGCCGTCGGCTCGGCGCTGCGGTAGATCACGCGAGTCGGATAGACCGCGGCGTTGTCGCCTGTGTCGCCGATGTAGAGACACGCCGCCGTTCGCTGCTGCGCGCCGCATGGACCAAGCGACGCCGATTCCCAATCGACGTTCGACGCGTTCGTCACACGCCAGACGCCGCGATCGTTCCCGCTGGTGTCGAGCGCGAAGACGAGCGGCTCGTTGTCGGAGTCGTTCATCGAGTAGAACACGCCGGGCTGGCTCCGGCTCATCACGGCGACGGAATTCTCCAGCAGCTCGGGTCGCGCGTGGAGCGGAACGATCGAGATCGCGGTGGGCTGCGCGCCCATCGAGTCCGTGCCGACGTACACCGTTCTGCCTTCGTCGTCGGCGTTTGCGGCGCGCTCACACGCGCACAGCGTCAGTACGGCAGCCACTGCGCCAAATCGGATCCGTCGCCCAGCCCGCGTCGATAAATTGCCGCGCATGCACCCCATCACGTTGCGTCTCGTCCTCATTGGTTCTACCGCCGTCGGCGCGCTGACGTTGGTCGCCCGGCCGGCCAATGCGCAATCGGCGCTCTCGCCGGCCGAGCGAGCGATGGTCCGCGCCGTCGACGCCCACCGCGACGAATCCCTCGCGCTCCTCGAGCGTTTGGTGAACATAAACAGCGGCACGATGAACTTTGCGGGCGTCCGCGAAGTCGCGGACGCGCTTCGCCCGTCGTTCGAGGCGCTGGGCTTCACCACGCGCTGGGTCGATGGGGCCGCATTCCATCGCGCGGGCCACCTCATCGCGGAACATCCGGGACCGGGCCCGAAGATCCTGCTCATCGGGCACCTCGACACCGTTTTCGAACCGACCAGCCCATTTCAACGCTTCGAGCGGCTGAACGACTCGACGGCACGGGGGCCTGGCGTGATCGACATGAAAGGAGGCGACGTCATTCTTCTTTTCGCTCTGCGCGCACTGGCCGACGCCGGTACGCTCGCCAAGATGAACGTGACGGTCGTGTTCGACGGCGACGAAGAGGAAGCCGGCACTCCGGTCGACGCCGCGCGACGGGCGCTCGGCGACGCGGCGACCGGAGCACGCTACGCGCTGGGTTTCGAGGACGGCGCGGGGGATCCCAAGACCGCCGTCATCTCGCGCCGAAGCGCGGGCTCGTGGACGGTGCGGACAACCGGCAATCCGGCGCACTCGTCGCAGATCTTCAAACCGGAGGTCGGCGCGGGCGCGGTGTACGAAGCGTCGAGGATTCTCTCCGAGTTCTACACGCGGCTGTCGAAGGAGGCGTACCTCACGTTCAACCCGGGTCTCGCCGTCGGCGGCACACTGGTGAAGGTCGATACCACCGGCACCCAGGCCACGGTCGCCGGCAAGCGCAACGTCGTCGCCGAGCACATGGAGGTCACCGGAGACCTGCGCACGCTGTCACCCGAGCAGCACGCGACGGCGGAGCGCACGATGCGCGAGATCGTCGCGAAACACTTGCCGCAAACGTCAGCGACGATCGACTTCGACGACAGCTATCCGCCGATGGCGCCGACCGCCGGCAACCGCCGGCTGCTCGCGCTCTACGATCAAGCGAGCCGCGACCTCGGCTTCGGCCCGGTGGTCGCTGTCGATCCGTCGCGAGCCGGAGCGGCCGACGTGTCGTTCGTCGCCGCGAAGGTGCCGATGATCCTCGACGGGATTGGACTCTCCGGCCACGACGATCACACCGAGAAGGAGACCGCCGACCTTCGCATGCTCGCCCCAATGACCAAGCGCGCCGCGCTGCTCATGCTTCGCATTAGCGACGGCTCGGTGGGTCCGTAGCTCGACCTGGCGCGGCTGAGCCGGGCAGCGCCCGCACTCTGTGCCCGTTACTGGCGGCCGGCCGCTTCCTGGCCCAGAATCAGTCCGGCCGTCCGGCCGTCGCTGTTCACCCGTCTACCTGTCCACCCGTCCACCTGCCTAGTTGGACGCAACGAGATGGACATTTTGCACGTTTCGGTTACACAGGCCGCGTCCGCGCGCGGCCGGTTGGCCATAGTCCTTCTCCCGCCCCCGCCCCCCGAGGCCCGCATGTCGTTGACCATTCGAAGGAACGCCATCACCGCCGCCGCGGCACTCGCCCTCGCGATGCCACTCGGCGCCCAGATCATCGTCGCCCCCGCGAAAGGAATCGCGCAGAAGCTGAACAAGGGGTTCGGTGCGGCGGCGGCGGGGCTCGATTCGCCGACTCAGGGCAGCTCGGCCACGAAGGCGCCGGCGAAAACAGGAGCGACCGTTGCGGCCACCGTTGGAAAGGTGGGCGGCTACACGATCGACCAGTTCCTGTCGCCGGCGTCGCCGCTCGAACTGGGCGCGGCTCGCAAGGCCGACCGGATCGCGTACGTCGTGTACGAGCGCGGAATGCGCAACATCTACACGGCCGCGGCGCCGGACTTCAAGGGCGTGCGCATCACCAAGTTCCTCGACGACGACGGCGTTGACGTGAGCTCGGTGCGGCTCTCCGACGACGGCACGATCGCGATCTTCGTGCGCGGGTCGGGACAGAACCGCGTGGGTTGGGTGGCCAACCCGTCGCACGACCCGAACGGACCGGATCGATCGGTGTGGGCGGCGAAGACAGATGGCACCGGCGCCTGGCGGTTGGCGTCGATCGAAAACACCGAGACGGCGGCCGGAGGTCGTGGCGGCGGCCGTGGCGGTTCCCCGACGCTCTCGCCCGACGGCAAGTACGTCGTGTTCGCGCGAGATGGACAGCTCTATCGCGCCAAAACGTCGCGACCCGTCACCTCGGCGATGGACACGGCCGGCGTTCCGTTCATCAAGGAGTGGGGCCGCCAGGGCGAGCCTGTGTGGTCGCCGGACGGAAACAAGATCGCGTTCGTGAGCACGCGTGAGAATCACGCCTTCATCGGCGTGTACGATGTGAAAACTCGAAAGCTGGATTTCCTGGCGCCGAGCACGGACATGGACGGCGCGCCGGTGTGGTCGCCCGACAGCAAGCGCATCGCGTTCATTCGCCGGCCGGGCACGCCGTTCGGCCAGCAGGTGGCAGCCAACACGCCGTTCGGACAGGCTCCGGCTCCCGCGCCCGGTGGCGGTGGTGGTGGCGGTGGTGGTGGCGGCGCCGGTGGCGGTCGTCGCGGTGGACGCGGCGGCGGTGGCGGTGGCGGCGCCGGTGGTGCAGGCGCTGAGATGCCGGCGGGGCCCAGCGGATGTTCGGCCGGTCGTGGCGGCGAAGGCCGCGGCGGGGCGGCGGCGGGCTTCAACGACGGCGGCCGCGGCGCCCCGGTGGACACGGGACACGTGGACGGCCTCTGTCGCGCGGCGTTCGCCGGCGGCTTCACGATCGCCTTCATGGTCGCCGACGTCGCGACGGGGAAGGCGACGCAGTTCTGGCACAACCAGCCGAACGACCGAACGTTCAACGCGATCAACTCGTTCGCATGGGCCGACGATCACGTCGTGTTCACCGCGCAGCGGCCGAACGACGAGTGGGATCGGTACTTCTCGATCAGCATCGACAATCCGCAAGCGGAGCCGGTGCTGCTCACGACGACCGACGGTCTGATCAACGACAGCGTCGCCGACCGAACGTTCGTCACTACGGCGTTCTCGAAAGACGGCAAGACGTTCTACTACTGCACGAACGCCAAGGACATCGAGAAGCGGCACATCTGGGCCGTGCCGACGTCCGGCGGCACGCCAGTGCAGATCTCGACCGACGACGGCGTCGAGGTGTCGCCGACGCCGCTCGCATCCGGCAAGCAGATGGCGGTGCTCTACTTCAACGCCTCGCAGCCGGCGTCGATCGGCATCGTGCCGATGGCCGGCGGCACTACGAAGGTCGTATTTCCAACGCTTCTCAAAGACTTCCCGCAGGCCGCGCACGTGACGCCGGAGATCGTCATCACGCACGCCGCCGACGGTGTCGAGGTTCACAACCAGCTCTTCCTGCCGAAGGATCTCAAGCCCGGCGAGAAGCGGCCGGCGATCGTGTTCGTGCACGGCGGTCCGTCGCGCGAGATGCTGCCCGCATACCACTACATGCAGTTCTATCACTGGGCGTACGCCTACAACCAGTGGCTTGCGTCGCAGGGCTACATCGTGATGTCGATCAACTACCGCAGCGGCATCGGCTACGGACGCTCGTTCCAGCGTGCGGCGAACACTGAAGGGCGCGGCAACTCGGAGTACCAGGACGTCGTCGCCGGCGGCAAATATCTCCAAGGCCGCCCCGACGTCGATCCGAACCGCGTCGGTATCTGGGGACTCTCATACGGCGGACTGCTCACCGCCGAGGCGCTCGCTCGCAACTCCGACATGTTCGTGGCCGGCGTGGACCTCGCGGGCGTGCACATCTACGGCAACGCGCAGGACACGACGAGTCTCGCGTTCCGTTCGTCGGCCGTCGGTGCAATCAATGGCTGGAAGTCGCCGGTGTTCCTCGAGCAAGGCGACGACGACCGCAACGTCGACTTCGCGCAGATGGTCGGCCTTGTTGATTTGTTGCGCGCGCGCGGCGTGTACTACGAGCTCACCGTCATCCCTGACGACGTCCACGAGTCCCTGGTCCACAGCCGGTGGATCGACATCTTCAGCCGAAGCAGCGATTTCCTGCATCGGTTCGTGTGGGACAAGCAGGCGCCGCCTCTGATGACGACCAACGGCAAGTGAACGACGACGGCCGCCGGCGCGGCTGGACGGGAGGCTTTCTCCCGTTCGTCGTGCTGGCGGTCGACACGCTCGTCCTCGGCCTGCAGAGGACGAAACACCATGCACTGCTCCCGGCGACCGAGACGAAGATGCTCTGGGCGGCCGAGGTGGCGACGATCGCGTGCGTGCTCATTCTGACGTCGGGTTGGGGCCGAGATTCCGGCTGGCACGACGCGCAGCAACGGCTCGGTACGCTTGCGAACAATTTCTATGAGCCGCGCCGTTCGTCGCTGATCCACGGCTGGGCGATCGGCTGCGCCGTGTTCTGCGGCCTGTGGTGGGGCATCGCGACGTGGAGTGTCGTATTGTTCGGGATGCGGCGCGGCGTGTTGACCAACGGGTTGGTCGACTTCGAGGTGGCCACGGCGGTCGGGGCGCTCACGGGGGGCGTCATCGGCGCGGTGGTCGGCCTCGCGATCGGCCATCGGTGGGAGACGACCCACCGCCGATCGCGCGCGGATCGAATGTCGGTGAATGCCTGAGCTGTCCATCCGCATCAAGAAGAAGACGGACGGCTCGGCGGCGCTCAGTTGCACCCGCGCCGACGGCTCGACGACCTGGCAGCGGCAGGACGGGCGGCTCGGCCTCTTCTTTCCGCTGCACGACCTGACGCACTACGCCGTGGAGACCGTGCTCGGTCTCAAACACGGATTCTACGGCCTCTTGGCGGAAGGGTGGGACATCACCCGGTTCACCGACCCCGGCGTGAGCAAGCAGTTGCCGGAGGACGCCGGACTCGCCGAGGTTTTAGTGGGGTTCCTCGACGTCGAACGCGCGACGGGAACGCGCGCGACGGCCGAGGACTTCAATTGGAAGATCCGAACGTACTACGACGAACACGCGGCGCCGACGCCGACGTTTCGCATGACTGACGACACACTCGATCGAATCCGCACGGTGCGAGCCGACTTGTTCGAGCGCTGGTCCGCCGTCCAACCTGGCGAGGCGCTCGAGTTGGCGTTCGACCGATGAGCCCGAAGCCAGCCATCAGCTCCGGCCTGCTCCTCTATCGGCGCACGCCGCGCGGCCTCGAGGTGTTTCTCGCCCACCCAGGCGGTCCGTTCTGGGCAGGACGCGACGCTGGTGCGTGGACGATCCCGAAAGGCGCGGTGGAGTCGGGGGAGGACGTGCTCGACGCTGCCAAGCGCGAGTTCGTCGAAGAAACGGGCATCACCCCGTCGCCGCCGTTCATTCCGCTCGGATTCATCAAACAGAAGGCCGGCAAGACGGTGAACGCCTGGGCGTGGGAAGGAGACGCCGACCCGCGCGCGATCACCAGCAACACGACCAAGACCGAGTGGCCGCGTGGCTCCGGCGAATGGGTGATCTACCCCGAGATCGACCGCTGCGCGTGGTTCGACGCCGCCATCGCGAGGCAAAAGATCAACCCCGCACAAGCGGAGTTGATCGATCGCCTGGAATTGATGCTCGCGGAGAGCAACTCCGGAGTCTGAGCCGCGAGCGGCTATCGGCCGCCGAGCACCAGTCCGAGTCCGAGCTCGGTTTGCCCGCCGTCCACGAAGATGTGTTGGAAGGCGAGGTTGAGCGCGACGGAGCCGCCGCGGTTGTAGATCGCCGCGCCGCCACCGAGCATGAACTTGCTGCCGCTGCCGCTGTCGCCGACGTCGGGATTGAAGTCGCCGAAACCGAACGCCGGCGTGAGAAACGGAACGATGCGCAGCTCGTTGGGTCCGCCGCCGCGCGCGATCAGCGACAGCGGAAGACCGACCGATCCGGCGAGGAGCGTCGACCCCGAGGGGTTCGAAAAACCGAACTCGCCGTTCAGGCCGACGCGCAACAGCGGCGAACTTCGGGAGTCGCTCATCGGAATGTCGGTGAGCCGCGTGTCGGCACCGACGCCGAGTACGATCGCGCTCGGCCCTCGCGACGGCGAGGACGCGCCCGCGGTGAGCGACACGCTGGATGCGCCGCCTCCGGACAGCAGCGCCGTCGCCACGAAATTGTTCAGCGACCTGCTGAGCTCTCCGCCCGACACGTTGCCGTAGCGCACCGAAAACTCGGCGCCGTTCTGGTGTTCACCGAGAATGGTGCTGGTGGCGATCGGCGGAAGACCCGCGACCGCGGTCCGCATCAGCGCGATGTACGCAGCGCCGTCGGAGAACGACTGAGCCGGCGCGTTTGCCGCGAGAAGGACCATTGCGGCGACGGCCAGCGAACTGGGCTTGAACACGGTGACCTCCGTTACGAGACGCCGTGTCTGCTTGGCAAGCCTTGCGCCGCGCTCGCCATCGCGGCCGCGCCTTTTACGCGCTCGAGAGCCGGTGCCGCCAGTATTTCTCGTCGCGAATGAGCACGTCGAGCTGGATCGCTCGCTCGCCTTCCTCGACCGAATAGTCAGCGATGTGAATCGTGCTCGTCGGAATGCGCGCGCCGTTGGTGTCTTCCAACAGCAGCTCGAGCTTGTCGCGCGCGTCGTGATAGCGCTCGAGCATGGCGTCGTCGCGCGCGCCTTCCCGCGGCACCGCGCGGGCGAACAACCGAAATACCGGCTGCACGAGATCGTAGCCGAGTCCCGGGCGGAATGGCCCCCACGCGCGGCCGGTGCTCGGCTCGGTGTGCTCGAGATCCGAATGTCCGACGATGACGCCCTTGAGACGAACGGTATGCTTCACGGCTTACGCGGTCCCGGTTTCGCCTTGATGTCGGCGGACTCGGTGATCTTGAACGTGAACTGCTGCTGCACGAGCTGACGCACCTTGGATACGCCGATGCGCGCCGGCTCGAACTTCATGTACGGTAACACGTCGCGCACGGCCGACGTGAACTCGGGATTCGTCGCCCGCAGGACAACGAACGACGTCGTGTCGGCGAACCCGGTCGTGTCGACGATGTACTGCGCGTTGACGAAGCCCTGGACGTGTTGCTCGAGGAGCTTGAGCGGATACGCCGGCGCGGCGCTGCTCGCCGATCGCACCACGGCGACGTCGACGTCGAGCACCGAATAGACGGAATCCTCTCCCTTGGTGGCCGGCGCTTCAGGCGTGGTCACGGAGTCTTTTCCTCGACTTCTCGACGTCTCTTTCAGGACCGGCGTCGGCCGGGCGTTGCCGAAACCATGCGTGCCGTCGCCCAGGTCGACGCCAATCGGCGCGAGCTTGATGAATTGGACGCTCTCTCGCGAACCGGACTGCGTCGGAGTTCGATCCGGAGGCGGACGATAGACCGGGAACGAACGGTTCTCGAATGTCTTCGCCGTGAGGCCGTCTGGCGGTAACGTGGCGAGAACCCACGCCGCGATGACCGCGACGTGCAACACCGCGCTGAACGACGCGCTGGAGTAACGCAGCGTCGGTGTGACATCCGAACCCATCCACGAGCGCATCATGGTGCCCCCCGCCCCCTACTCTCCGACTGCGCTTGCAACTTCCCCGTCACGCGGCTTTCGGGTGGGCGCGCCGCGCGACCTGCTCCGCTCTACGACAGCGAATACCGATCCTTGAGCAACGCCACGTGGTGGCGTTCGTGTCCGGCGATGATGTACAGCAACGCCCGCACGCTGATCGCGGCGCCGTTCGCCGTACCGCGATGTGTGAACGTCGACGGGTCGAGTCCGCGCACCAGCGACGTCGTCGACGAGCGTACCGCCTGAAATTCGTCCGTGAGATCCGACAACGAGCGCTCCGCGAAATTGGCGCTCGGCACCCACGCGTTCTCGTCGAAACCCGGCAGCGGCTGAGCATCCTGCCGCGCGAACCAGAGCGCGCGGAAGCCCATTACGCGCTCCACGTCCGCCATGTGGCCCACCACCTCTTTCACGGTCCACTTGCCGGGCGCGTACGCGAAGTCGGCGCGAGCGGCCGGAGTCCGGCGAAGCAGCGCCACCGTGTTGCCGATCTCGGATTCCAGCTGCTGCACGAAGTCGCCATCGGGCACGAGCGAGACGTACTTGCCATAGTAGGCAATGTGCTCGTCGGGATTCGGCCTGGGAATGCGTGTCGCGCTCGCCATTTCGCCTCGTCACTCCGTCGATTCGGTTCGTCACCGCAAAACCACTGCGAACTCTTCCTCTCGAATACAGACTACCGCAACGGCGTCCTCGTCATCGACCTGACAGACTCATGACAACTTGAATCACGTCACCGCGGCCACGGCGGGCGCCCGGGGCTCGGCGGGCGTCACGCCGCGTGCGAGTTCGCTCTGCCGGCGGCCCAGCCACACCGCGAGCCCGAGGAAGATCACCGAGAGCGGGATGGCGACGTACGAGATTCCCGAGAGCCCGAGTCCGAGCGCCGCCAACCCACTGTAGCTCCAGCCGCCGATCTGGTCGCCGGTACGATACACCACCGTCTCGATGACGTTCTTCGCCTTGTACTTGTCTTCGCGTTTCACGACCGTGAACAACACTTCCATGGCCGGATTGGTCAGCGCGAAGTTGCCGGCTCGCCGCAATACAGTGAAGACGGCAACCATCGCGAAAACCGGAAATGTGCCGAGCGCGGCGAAGCCGACGATGCTCAGCACCGGCAGCATGGCCAGTGTTATGGCCAGTCCGAGCCAGCGGATGATCCGACCGGTGAAGAAGATCTGGGTGACCAGGGTCAGCGTCTGGACGGCCAGCTCGAGCTGCGCCGACACCGCAGTCCGCGTCGCGCGGTCCGCGTAGACGCGGCCGACCAGATCGCTCTGCGCGTAGTAGAGAAACGTCGCACCGATGGTGATCAGCACCATGAAACAACAGATTCCGAACAAATAGGGCGACTTCAACACGTGGGTGAAGCCGGCCCAGATGGTGCCGCCGATCACTTCGGTGTCCGCGGGCTTTCGCACGCTCATCGGCGTCGCGCCCCCGCTGCGCCAAGGGAAGCGCGTCACGGTGAGGACGGCCAGCTCGAGGAGTCCCGCCGACACGAGCAGCAGCGTGATCGGCCCGATGCGCGTCGCCAGCGCCGCCGCCGCCGCCGAACCCGTGATCGAGCCGAGCGTGCCGCCGACGCCGATGAAACCGAACATCCGTTTCGCCTGCTCGCTGGTGAACGTGTCGGCCATCAAACACCAGAAGATCGACGTGTTGAACAGCGCGAACACGGTCGTCCACACGAACAGCGTGCGCGACGTCCACACGTCCACCGACGACCCTTCCTTGGCCGAGACAAAGCGCAGCACGACGTAGAACACGAGCATGCTCGCGACGAAGAACTGGTAGGCGATCGGAATGAATCGCCGCACCGGAAACTTCACGACCAGCGCCGCGAACATCGGATTGAGCAGGATGGTGACCGAGAGCGTGGCGGTGAACAGCCATTTGAGCTTGTTGACGCCCGTCGCCGCGGCGACCTCGTCCCGCATCGCCCGCAAGACGAAGTAGCTGCTCAGCAGAAAGAAGAAGAACACGGCCGACGTGAGCATCGCGCGCACCTCGCCGTCACGTACGTCGACGACGCGGCGCAACAGGCCCATGCCTCCGCTTGGCGGCGCGGGCGCCGCCCGACCGTCGCTCATTTCGTCGCCTGCTTCGACTTCCATGCGGCGATCACTTCGCTCTCACGATCGGCGGAGATCCCCGCGCGTCCCCCTTTCGCCAACGTCTCCAAATCGGCGGCGGGTCGCGTTTTATTCCAGTCGAGCGTGTCCTTCGCCGTCACCGCGAGCGGGCGGAACGTGAGCCCCGCCGCGAGCGCTTTCTTGATGCTGCGGCGCGAGAATGCGACGTTGTTCGGCCGATCCGGCACCCAGACCGGCATGCTCGCCAGCGTCGGGCTGCTCACCCACGCGCGCACCTTTTGTTCGGTGAGGAAATCCGCCGGGACCCACGTGAACTGCGCGCCGGCCGTCGTGACGGCTTTGATGCCGTAGAGGAGCTGCGCCATCGTGAGCGGCGCGACCGGTCCCGTCGCGTTGAACGTGCCGAACGTCTTGTTCTCCGCCATGCGAATCGTGAACTCGGCGATGTCGCGCGAGTCGATGATCTGCACCGGATCGTTGCCGTCGCCCGGCGCGAGGACTTCGCCGCCCTTGTCGATGCGATACGGCCAGTACGTGAAGCGATCGGAGACATCCAGCGGACCAACGATCAGTCCCGGGCGGATGATGGTGTTGATCCCGGGATACTGCTTTTCGACTTCCTTCTCCGAGTACGCCTTCAGCGCCCCATAGAACTTTCCAAAGTTCTGACGGTCGAGCGTGTACGGATCGAGGCCCTCGGGCAACGGGGCCGTCGGATCGGTTTCATCGGACCACGCGTTCTTGTCGCTCGCGTAGGCGGAGATCGTCGAGATGAAGATGTAGTGGCTGGTGTTGCCCTTGAGGTACTGCGCCGCGTTGCGCACCCACGCCGGCGCCGTCGTCGGGTTGTCGATCACGACGTCGAACTTGAGCCCCTTGAGCGCGCTCATATCCTCGTTCAGATCGCCGATCAGCTGCTCGACGCGGCCCTTGAAGAAATCCGGCCGCGTCTTGTTGCGATTGATCAGCGTGACTTTGTGGCCGCGCGCGATCGCGTACTCCACCTGCTCTGGACCGGTGAATCCAGTCCCACCCAAAATCAGAATGCTGAGCGACGCCTTGGCCCGTTCGACCTGGCGCTTCGAGCTCGGAATCGGCTCGGCCGACAATGCCGGGACGAGGCCGGGCAGGGTCTCGAGGCCGAGCGCCCCGGCGGCGACGGCCGAGGCCTTGAGGAAGTTGCGTCGGTTGGTGGGCACGGGAGGCTCCGGGTCGAGGTCGATCGACGGGCGTTGGAGAGGGTCCAAGTTGGTCAGCGGGCCTGTCTTTCGACAGTCCACCGTGGTTTGGCGGGATGTACGGATTTGGTGACGTACTGGCTGGGCAGCTTTGCGACGAGGCGGTAGTTTCCCGATTCGATCATCTTCGCGTCTCCACCGAGGTCGCCAATGGTCCGAGCCCGCCGCCGATCGTCGATCCGCGCGATTGCCCCGTGCGTCTTGCTCTTCGTCGCAACGGGCGTTTCCGCTCAACAAGCTTCCGAGTCGCAGCCGGTCACGTCGCGCGACGGGATGGTCATCACGACCTCGGCGCCAGCGTCCGACGTGGGGGCCGCGATCCTCAAGAAGGGTGGAAACGCCGTCGATGCCGCCGTCGCGACGGCGTTCGCGCTCGCGGTGACACACCCGAGCGCGGGCAACATCGGCGGCGGCGGCTTCATGGTCGTTCGCCTCGCGGACGGCACCGCGACGACGATCGACTACCGCGAACGCGCGCCGCTTCGCTCCACGAAGACGATGTACCTCGATTCGACAGGCAAGATTGCGCGCCAGCTCACGGCCACCGGGTATCTCGCGCCGGGCGTACCCGGCACGGTGCGCGGCCTCGCGCTCGCTCACGGCAAGTTCGGCAAGCTGGCGTGGAAAGACGACGTGATGCCGGCCGTCGAGCTCGCCGAAAAGGGATTCGTCCTCTCGACGGCGCTCGCCCGTTCGCTGAATCGTGAAGTCGCGGGCGCCATGGCGAAGTATCCGGCGTCGGTCGCGGCATATGGCAAGCCCGGCGGCGGCGAGTGGGCGGCCGGTGACACGCTGGTGTTGCGCGATCTCGGTCGCACGCTCCGCGCGATCGCCACGAAGGGACCGAACGCTTTCTACACCGGATGGATCGCCGACAGCATCGCCGCGTCGATGGCGAAGAACGGCGGTCTCATCTCCAAGCGCGATCTCGCCGAGTATCAGGCGAAGAGTCGCGCGCCGATTCGCGGCACGTATCGCGGCTACGAGTTGATCTCGATGCCGCCGCCGACCAGCGGCGGCGTGACGATGATCGAGATGCTCAACATTCTCGAGCAGTTCGATCTGTCGAAGCTCGGCGACATGTCGCCCGCCGCGTTGCATCTCGAGATCGAAGCGATGCGGCGCGGCTACCTCGATCGCGCGCGCTACCTCGGCGATCCCGCCTTCGTGAAGATGCCGATCGCCAAGCTCACGTCGAAGAGCTACGCCAAGACACTCGCCTCGTCGATCGACCTCTCGCACGCGACGAACAGCGCCGAGCTCGGACGCGACATCGTCACGCAGATCGCGTCGACCGAGGAAGACGAGACCACCCAATTCTCGATCGTCGACCGCACGGGGAACGCGGTGTCGAACACGTTCACGCTCGAAGGCGGCTTCGGCTCGCACGTCGTGGTCGACGGCGCGGGGTTCATCCTCAACAACGAGATGGGCGACTTCAACAAGAAGCCGGGCGAGACGAATCTGACGGGCGACATCGGCACGCCGGCGAATCAGATCGCGCCGGGCAAGCGCATGCTCAGCTCGATGAGCCCGACCATCATCACGAAGAACGGAAAGCTCTTCATGGTGACCGGATCGCCGGGCGGCCGCACGATCATCAACACGGTGATGGAGATCGTGCTCGGGGTGATCGACTTCGGGCTCGACGCACGGCAAGCGGTGGATGCATCGAGGTTCCACCACCAGTGGCTGCCCGATGAGGTGACGTTCGAGCGCAACGCGGTCCCCGATTCGGTGGCCGCCCGGTTGCGCGCAATGGGGCACGACGTCCGCTTTGGCGGCCTGCAGGGGGACGGGCACACGATCGTCGTCCGGGACGGGGTCGCCAGCGGCGCGAACGATCATCGGAGCCCCGACTCGAAGGTCGGCATCCCCTGATGTAACTTTGGTTCAACCGCGGCCAGATCGGAGCGACATGGCACGTCAGCCACGAAAAGGACGAGGTGGGGGAGCCGGAGGGGGAGGCGGCGGTGCCGCCGGTCGGGCGCCGAGGAAGACCCGAGGAAAGGTCCGGACCTCCGACTATTTCACGCAGCCCGGCAAGCGCGGCGCCGTTGTGGTGTTGCGCAAACCCATAGGAAATCGCGCCACGGCAAAGGTTTGCGGCGTGATGCCGAGCCGCGTCCACGCCAAGATGCTGATCAACGCGCTCGAGCGCGCCGAGTCGGTCGTGAAGGATCTGTTCATGGAGGCGACCGACGACGGCATCGAGGCACTCGAAGCCGTGCTGGCGGCGTGTTGCCGCGAGGTCCTCGAGAAGGGTCCCAAGGTCGCCCCCGTCCCGGAGAATTACGTCGAGCCGCCTTCGGAAGACGACGAGGCCGCTGGATTGGACGCGGAGTAAGCGCGGGCGTCCGAGCGCGCGCTACTTCTTGCGCGGAGCGTAGCCGGCGAAATGGCCGGTGTGGTGCCAGGTGGAGGTCTGTGAGTAGTCCTCCGGCTCGGCCGGTTCCGTCTCGCTCAGCTTGCGAACGTCGATGCTGACGATGCCATGCTCGTCGACGTCGTTGTAGATGTTGACGAATCGTTCGCCGACGACGATTTCCTCGGGCTTGTACGACGAGCGCGCGTGCACCGTCTGCGAGAACGTTTCGTCGATCCCGGCAAGCAGAATCATGAACTCGGCGTCCTTGTTCACGAAGTCGGCGTGCGTGTAGCCGCGCATCGGACTTTTTTCGTCAATCGGATGCACGACGGTCCAGCTCAGCGGGAAGAACGTCACGCGTGAACGCTCGAGCTTGAGCTCGTCGTACTTTCGCACCGAGCCCTCGATGCGGCTGAACAGCACCTTCGCTTCGATCTCGACGATCTGGTTGCTGCGGCCGTTGGTGACCCGGAACATGAAGGCCGTGATGCCGCGGTACGGCGCGATGACGCTGCGCGAGCTGAACACGATCGCGGCTGTCGGCCGTGAGAATCGCGCGAACAAGAGTCCGGTGCCCAGCGCGAAGACCAGCAGGCCGATGAGCGCTTCGACGGTCATGACGAGATGGGGCGCCACGCCGTTCGGGACGATGTTGCCGTAGCCGATGGTCGACAGCGTCTCGACGCTGAAGAAGAATGCGCGCCCGAACGGCCCGCCGGTCTGGCTGCTGGGAATGCCGTCGAGGGCCCCCGTTCCACAGGCGAGATAGGCGAACGCGAAGAGCGTGTTGGCGACGAAATAGCCGACGGTGATGATCGCGAGAAACTTCGGCCAGCTGATCGTGAGCAGGAAATGGTAGGGCGCGAGCGACGTGAGGAGCGGCACGCCGCGACGGCGCGGATTGAACGTGCCGTCGCGGTTGAGGAGCCGTTTCTCGTTCGCGCCACCGATGACCGAGCCGAACCCAAGATCTTTGGGCTCTTCGATGTCGAGGCGCGGCGGGGCGGCGGTCACGGAACGATCGACCCCGACTGTTGCGCCTTTAGAGATTGCCAATACTCGTCCATCTTGATGCGCGGAATGCCCTTGGTCATCCAGTCGGGCGCGGCGGTGCCCTTGAGGTAGTGGTCGAACCAGTCCTTCTGGCGCATGGCGTAGTCCTTCATGTTGATCGGCCGCGCGAGCCCGTGGTTTTCCCCGACGTACTCGAGCAGAATCACGTCCTTCTTGAGCTGCGCCAGCGTGTTGTAGTACGTGATTCCCTGGTTGAAGTCCACCGCGCCGTCCTTGTCGTCGGCGAGGATGATGAGCGGCGTCTTCACGTTTTGCGCGTGGAAGACCGGCGAGTTCCGCACGTACGCCTCGTAATTCTCGGCGACGTTGCCCTTGAAGCGACCCTGGCTGTCCTCGAAGATCGAGGCGTCAGAGTTGCCGGTGTTCCAGTACACGGACGCGTACATGCTCACCATGTTGGTGAGCGGCGCGCCGGCGATCGCCGCCTTGAAGATGTTCGTCTGCGTGACGAGGAAGGCGGTCTGATAGCCGCCCCACGAGTGGCCCCACAGCCCGACGTTGGCCGAGTCGATCATGCCCGTGCCGATCGCCGCCTTCACGGCGGGAATCACGCACCACACCGCCGACATGCCGGGATCGTTGATCTTGTAGACGATGTCGGGGTCGAGCACGGCGTACCCGCGGCTCGTGTACAGGCTGCGGTTCGGCGTGCTCGTCTCACTCGGCGAGACGAACGTGTTGGCGAGGTTCGAGCGCTTCTCGTAGATCGTCACGAGCAGCGGATACTTCTTGCCCGGCTCGTAGTTCGCCGGCAGGTAGAGCGCGCCCTGCAGCTTGTCGCCCTTGGCGCTCGTGTAGTTGATGAGACGCACGCCGCTCGTCCAGGCAAACTCCTTCTGCTGCGGATTCGCGTCGGTGAGCTGGCGGCCATCCTTGAAATCGGTTCCGGCGACGTAGTAGTTCGGGAAATCACGCGACGACTGCTTGGTGTAGACGTACACGTCCGCGTCACGCGCTTTCTGGAAATCGAAGCTGGCGTCGTCCCAGACGAGGGACTTCGCGCCCGGCGTACCCGGATCGACGCGCGAGAGGCCGGCCTTCTTCGTCCACTCGCCGTACGTGCCGACGTAGAGGGGTTGAGTAAGATCGATTCCGAGGCTCGCGCCGCCACCACCACCACGGCCGCCGCGGCCTCCGCGCCCGCCACCCGCGGTGACGCCGCGCTCGAACGGGTAGACCCGGTTGTAGCGGATCTGATCGCGCTTGCCGTTCACCGTGATGTTCACCGCCGTGCCGGTGCCGGTCGTCGGCACTTTCCAGATGTCCCAGCCGTCGGACAGCAGCACCGACGCGCCATCACGCGTCCAACCGAACGGCGCGCGCGGCGGCGGCACGAGGTAATTGTGGTCGTCGTCGGTGTTGGAGAAGTTGACGGCGGTCGCCTTGGTGATGTTCCGCTTGGCGCCGGTCGCCAAGTCGAGCACCCAATAGTTGCCGTCGTCGCCCCAGTAGAGCTCTTCCTTTCCGTTCGGCGACGAAACGCGAACTCCCGGGCGGTGCTTCTTGAGCACCAGGTCGCGCTTGCCCGTGCGCAGGTCGACCGTGTAGTCGTCCTCGTACACGCGGCCGGTGTACGCCGACGGCTGCTCGTAGTCGCGGTTGTCCGTGCCGATCGCGAAGTGGTCGTGCGGCGACACCGTGACGCTGCGCAGCGCTTCGTCGGCCAACTGAACGAACTTGTCGTCGGCGAGCCGGTACTCGGCCAGGAACGTGAACGCGCGATCCTGCGTTTCTTGCACGATCTGCTGCGATTGGAGACGGGGATCTTTCTCGTTCCAGATGATGAGCGACGGATTCTCCTCCGTCGCCTCGTTCACGCGCGGCTGGTTGATGGTGCCGCCCATTCCCGGAGCACCGGCCTGGATCACGCCGCTTCCCCGTCCGGCGAGCAAGCGATCCGCCGCCTTCTTTCCTTCGCGAATCCCGAAATAGACGGCCGAGAGATCTTCGGCCAAACGCGGCGCACGTTCCACGGCGATCGCCATGTCTTTCGGGAAATCGGTGTGCTGCGTCGCGTCGAACACCATCTTCCTCGGCGCCGGCGCGGAGACGCTCGTGAACGCGACGACTGAGTAGTTCGTATCGCGCCCGGTGGAATCGACGCGGCCGCGGAGCACGGCGAGCGCGTCGACGCTGTCCGCCCACACAAGGTGGCGATACAGCGAGCGGTCTGAATCGATCGCACGCACGACGTCCGTCTTCATGTTGCGCAGCTGGACGCCGTTTCCGATCTGGTCGCGCGCGTCGATCGTGTACGCCAGCCAATCACCCGTGTCGTCGAACCCGAACTCGGCGACGTTGCCGACGTTCACCGCTTCACCGCTCGCCAGGTTGTAGAGCAGAAGATCGGTACCCTCGGCGCGGCCGGCAGCCGCGGCGCCGCCCGCTCCTCCGCCGCCGCGTGCACCCGTCGCCGGCGCGGTGCCCGTCGTCGCGGCGGGTGTTTCCGCCGGGGCTTGAATCGCGAGCCACGTTGGCTTGTCGCCGTCGAACGCGTACCGGCGCACGCGATCGAATTCTTTCTTCTCGCCTGTGGCCAGATTCACGACTGCGAGCTTGTTCTGCGGCGCCGGCGTTTGCGTCGCCGCGTCCGTCGTTGGGGCGCCGCCGCCTCTGCCACCGCGGCCCGCCCCACCGGCGCGGCCACCGCGACCCGTGGTCGACGGCGGATAGACCATGAACGCGACCCAACGCGAGTCGGCGCTGATCGAGAGCGGTCCACCGCCGGCATCGGGTGCGGGGCCACCACGGCCACCCCCACCGCCGCCTCGACCGCCGGCGTCGGAGCTACCGATCGGGAATTTCCATTCCTTGTTGTCGGCGCCCGTCGAACGGATGATCACATTCGCGTCGCCTTCATTGGGGGCGAGCACGTACGCGAACCACTTGCCGTCGTTGGACAGCACGGACTGGCGAATGGTCTTCCAGGCCTTGAGGTCCGCCGGCTGCAGTTGCTTGGTCGGACCCGCGGCAGGCGCGGATGCAGGTGCTGTTTGCTGGGCCGCGGCGAGCGACGCGCCACCCAGCGACAGGGCGAGAACGGTAGCGAAACGCATAAGGACTCCGGGGAGAGTCGGGTCGAAAGAAGCTACGGGTAGGGCCGGGACATTGCCAACTACATCCGCTACGGATATAGTGTGGCCATGAACCGACGAGAGAACGTCGCGCAGACGCCGCTGACTCCCGCCGTGCTCCACATCCTCCTCGCCCTGGCCGAGGGCGAGCGGCATGGGTACGCGATCGCGCAGGAGATCGAGGAGGTGACGGACGGCGACGTACGCATGGGGCCGGGTACGCTCTACGGGTCCATTCGCCGCATGCTCGTCGCCGGACTCATCGACGAAGCGCCGCGGCGAAAGCGTCCCGACGACGACGAACGGCGTCGCTACTACCGATTGACCGCCGTCGGCCGCCGTTTGCTCGAGGCCGAGCTGTCGAGGCTGACGCGGGTCGTCCGAGTGGCGCGCGGCAAACGGCTGTTGCGCGATCCGGGGGTCGCGTGAGCCGACCGTCGTACGTCGAACGCATTTATCGCGGTGCGCTGGAATTCCTCCCCATCGACTTCCGCGAGCGCTTCGGCGAGGAGATGGTCGAGCTGGCCGCCGAACGCCTTCGCGCCGCTCGCCGTTCGGGGATGCTGGCGTACGGGCGAGAGGCCCTGACCCTCCTCACCGATCTCGCGGCGACGATTCCGCGCGAGCGGTTCGCCGAACGAACCGTGGATCCCCACGCACGACCCGAGGACACCATGGACATCCTCTTTCAAGATCTTCGATTCGCGGCCCGCGGCCTGATGCGGCGGCCGGCGTTCGCCGTCGTCGCGGCGGCCACGATCGCGCTCGGCATCGGCGCCAACGCGGCCATCTTTTCGGTCGTCGACGCGGTGCTCATTCGCCCGCTGCCGTACGACCAACCCGATCGCCTCACGCTCGTTTGGGGAACGCAGGGCGCGCAGCCGAACCAGGGCGTCGTCTACGCGGACTACGTCGATTGGCGGCGACTCAACCACACGTTCGCCGACCTCGGCGCGTTCCGCGGCCAGAGCGTGAACCTCACGGGGAGCGACACGCCCGATCGTCTCGTCGGCGCGTTCGTCGACGCGGGCTTCCTGCGCGCCGTCGGCGCCAAGCTCGAGCGCGGGCGGCTGTTCTCGGAGACGGAGACCGAGGTCGCGACCAAGTCGCCGGCGGTCATCATCTCGCACGAGACGTGGGTGACGCGATTTGGATCCGATCCCGCGATGCTCGGCAAGCCGCTCACGATCAACGGCACCATGTTCACCGTCGTCGGCATCACTGTACCCAACATGCCGATGCCTCTCTTCGCACCCGGCCCAGACGTGTTGATGCCGATCGGATACTACCCCAACGCGCACGGGCTCGATCGCGGCACGCGCGGCATCAGCGTCGCCGGGCGGCTCAAGCCGGGCATCACCGTCGCCGCGGCGGATCTCGATCTCAAGGCGATCGAGCACCAGTTGGCCGCCGCGTATCCGACGAGCAACGCCGGCACGAGCGCCGACGTCTTCGCGCTCAAGGAGTTCGGCGTCGCACAATCGCGGCCGCGTCTCCTGCTCATGCTCGTGGCCGCGCTGGTCGTGCTGCTCATCGCCTGCGCGAACGTCGCCAACCTGCAGCTCGCGCGTGGCGCGTCGAGAACGCGCGAGATGTCGGTGCGTGCGGCGCTCGGCGCCGGACGATCGCGCATGGCGCGTCAACTGTTGACCGAGAGCGTCGTACTGTCGCTCGTCGGTGGCGCACTCGGCCTGGCCGTCGCTTTCGGCCTCACCAAAATTCTCGTCTCGTTGATCGGCTCGCAGCTGCCGATCGACCAGCGCACCATTTCCGTCGACGCGCGAGTCGTGGTCTTCGCGCTGGCCGTCTCGTTCGCCTGCGGCATTTTGTTCGGCCTCGTGCCGGCGTGGAAAGCGTCGCGCACCGATCTCACCGGCATGTTGCGCTCGCGCATTTCCGCCGGGCTGGGTCACGTGTCCACGCGCAACGCGCTGGTCGTCGTGCAGCTCGCGCTGTCGCTCGCGCTGCTCGCGTCGGCCGGACTGCTCACGCGTTCGCTGCTCGCGCTGCAACGCGTGAATCCCGGCTTCGACGGCGACCGACTGCTCACCGCGCAGTTCCGCCTGCCCGCCGGCAAATACGACACGCCGGAAAAGATCTGGACGATGTTCGATCGCACGGTGCACGAACTGCGATCGCTGCCCGGCGTCGAATCGGCGGCGCTCGTCCGCGCGTCGCCGCTGAGCGGCAACGGCGAGATCTATCCCGCCGCCATCGAAGGCCGCACGCAAGTCGCGGCAAGCGAAGCGCAGCAGGTGCAGGTGAACAGCGTCACGACGGACTATTTCGGCACGATGCGCATCCCGGTGCTCGCCGGACGCGACGTCGCGGAGGCAGATCGCGCCGGCGCGCTGCCGGTCGTGGTCGTGAACAAGGCGTTCGCCCAACAGACGTGGCCTGGCCAGTCGGCGATCGGCAAGCGCGTGAAGCTCGGCGACGACCACTGGCGAACGATTGTCGGCGTCGTCGCCGACGCGCGTCAGTACACGCTCGACGAGACGCCGCTGCTGCAAGCCTACATTCCCCACGCGCAGCGCCCCCAGATCTTCACGAGCATCGTCGTGCGCACGAAAGGCGATCCGCACGCGGCGACGGCATCGGTGCGTCAGGCACTGTGGCGCGTGGACAAGGATCAGCCGATCTGGCGATTCCGTTCGATGGAAGAGGATCTCGCCGCTGTGACGACCTCACCGCGCGTGATGATGTGGCTCATGGGGATCTTCTCGCTCGTCGCGGTGCTGGTCGCCGTGGTCGGGATCTACGGCGTGCTGAGCTACACGATGAGCCAGCGCACGCAAGAGATCGGCATTCGCATCGCGCTCGGCGCCGACGCGCGACGGGTACGGCGGATGGTGGTGGCCGAGGGCGCGCGGCTTGTCGGCGTCGCGGTGGCGATCGGGCTGGTCGGGTCGTTGGCGGCGACGCGGCTCTTGAGAAGCCAGCTGTTCGGCGTCGAGCCGCACGACGCGGTCACGTTCGTGGCCGTGACCGCGATGCTGGGGGGCGTGGCGATTCTGGCGTGCTACATCCCGGCGCGACGGGCGAGTCGGGTGGATCCGATGGACGCGCTTCGGACGGACTAGTCGCGAATGGTCATCGTTAGCGTTTGCACCGCAGCACCAGCTTCTACGACAAAGGAACAGAAACGGATTCGGCGGATTGGACGGAATTCCGCGGCTACAATTTTACGGTTTATCCGCGGAATTCCGTGAAGTCCGCGAAAATCCGCGTTTCCTTTGTCATCGAGCCCGAACGGGTCGGCGTAGAGCTCACGCTTCGTGAGCAGCGGGAGGGCGAGGGGAATGGTCCTCGTTAGCGTTTGTACTGCAGCACCGCCATCTACGACAGAGGAAAAGAAACGGATTTCGCGGATTGGGCGGAATTCCGCTGCTACAACTTTACGGTTTATCCGCGGAATTCCGTGAAATCCGCGAAAATCCGCATTCCCTTTTTCATCGAACCCGAACGGGTCCGGGGGGGCCAAGGCTAGTCGGCGGCGACGGCCGCCACCTCGCCGAACTCCACCCCGTGCTTCTCCTTGCCCGCCCACGCCGCGATCGCGCCGAGCGTGAAGACCGTGGCGGCCGTGAGCGCCATCGCCGTGGCGTACGTCATGTGGTCGGCGAAGATCGCTTCGATGTAGGCAACGGTCCCCGCCACCGCGACGCCGCACTGATAGGCGAAGCCGGGCAGGAATCCGCGAACGCCATCCGGCGCGAGCTCGTTGATGTGCGCCGGAATCACGCCCCACGCGCCCTGCACCATGAACTGCATCGTGAATCCGCCAATCACGAGGAGCGGCACGGTTTTCGAGAACGCCCAGAGCGGAATCACGACGACCGCGAGTACCAGCGCGCTGACGATCGCGCGCCGCCGCCCGACGCGGTCAGAGTAGAGGCCGAACAGAATGCCGCCCGTGATCGCGCCGGCGTTGGCGATCGCCGTTATCATGGCGATCCGCTGCGGCGTGAAATTCCAGTCGCGCTTGAGGAACGTCGGGTACATGTCCTGCGTGCCGTGGGAGACGAAGTTCATCATCATCATCAGCACGAACAGGTACAGAAACAGCGGCGAGGTGCGACACGAGTCCTCGGCCGTACGCACCCCAGTCGCGATGCCGCGTCCGCTCCCAGACCTCCGATTCCTTGACGAACGATCGCACGTAGATCGCGAGGAGCGCCGGGATGCCGCCGATGAAGAACATCGGACGCCAACCCCAGCGCGGAAACACGAACAGGAAGCACAGCGCGGCGAGCAGATTTCCGCACGCGTAGCCTTCCTGCAGGAATCCCGAGAGCACTCCGCGCCGGTTGCGCGGCGCCTTCTCCATCGCCAGCGACGCGCCGACGCCCCATTCGCCGCCCATGCCGATGCCGAACAGCGCGCGCAGCACGAGGAACGCCGCGTACGAGTGCACGAGTCCGGTCGCGACCTCGACGATCGAGTAGAACACGAGGTCGATCATGAGCGGGATCTTGCGACCGTAGCGATCCGCCAGGAGGCCGAAGATGAACGCGCCGACCGGACGGAAGGCGAGCGTGATCGTCAACGACAGCGCGATCGCCTTGTCGGGGCGGCCGAATTCCTTGGCGATCGCCGTCAGCGCGAACGTGACGAGAAAGAAGTCGAACGCATCGAGCGTCCAGCCGAGGAAGCTCGCGATCACCGCGGCGCGATGGCCGGTGACTGCCGGCGCCGCGTAGACCGAGGACTTGGGCGCGGAGGTGGTCGGGGCGGTCATGTCTCGAGACTGGGTTCAGCGGGAGGAGGGGCCTGAAATGCCACGAGGGCGATGCCCAAGATGTCACCTGGGGCACCGCCCTCGCCAGCGCTTGCTCGCGCGCGTGACAGCGTTACATCGCGCCCGATTTTACCGTGAAGTTGGCGACGTGCACGCTGAGCATGTGATTCACACGCACGCCCACCTGGCCGCTCTCGTCGGCGGTCATACCGCCGCGCGCGATCGCCTGGACCTGCGTGTTGTTCACGAAGAAACGCACCGAGTCCTTCGCCACCTTGATCGCGAGATCGTTCGTGGCGTTCGGCATGTCGTCGAACTTGTGAATCGCCGCGTTGGCGGTCCACGGAGCGAGGCTGTGCACCGGATCCGGGCCGGCGCGATGGCTGATCATGAACTTTCCGTCCTGACGCACCAAGAAGTAGAGATATGTCTCCTTCGCCGCGTCATTCAGGTCGCGTCCAGCGACGAACAGGCCGAACGCTTCGCCGGCATCGCCGTGCCCCGTGTTCTTCACCGCTTGGCGGAAGTTCGCCGAGACGGTGTAGTTGTCCTTCTGCGCGTCGGCCGCGCGCCAATAGATCCCCGCGCCGCCGGACGTGACGTGGAAGCCAGGACCCATCGTCTCGAACTTCGCGCTCTTCGTCGCGTCCTTGTCGTCGAGCCGCATCGACCAGCCCGCCGGCATCGGCGCGGCTGCGACCGCTGTCGTCGGATCCTTCGCCTGCTGCGTCTGCGCCGCCAGCGGCGCCACGGCCGCCAACGCCAGCACGCCCGTCAAAGTCATCGTGATTCGCATCGTGCCCCCTCGCCTCGAATGAGTTGTTCTCGTGATCGACCGAATATGACGGACCCCACCGTCCGCCGCCATGTCACGCATCACCCTCAATAACCCGCAGCGTGCCCATCCTTTCTCGGATCCGACGCCGCCGCGTAGCCGTGGGCGAGCTTGATGATCGCCTGGCTCCCGCCGAACTGCGACGGCTTGGCGATGCTCACGTCGTGACCCATCGCCTTGAGGCCCGCGATGACACTGTCCGGGATCGCCGGCTCTACGATCACGCGCGTGCCCTCCATGTGGCGGAAGCGCCCCTGGTCCATCGCTTCCTGCAGATCCATTCCGAACACCAGCAGGTTGATCAGGAACTGCGCGTGTCCCTGCGCCTGCATCGCGCCGCCCATCAGTCCGAAGCTCATGTACGGCTCGTCGCCGCTGCCGTCGGCCGACGGATTCGGTCCCGGCTTGGTTACGAATCCTGGAATGAGCGTATGGAAAGGACGCTTGCCCGGCGCCACCGTGTTCGGGAGATTCGGCTCCATCGTGAACCCCGCGCCGCGATCCTGCAGCGCGAAGCCCGTGCCCGGCGCGACGATCCCCGATCCGAACTCGTCGAACAAGCTGTTGATGAACGACACCATGTTGCCGTCCTTGTCGGCAACGGTGAGATAGATCGTTTCGCTCGACGTGCGACCCGGACCCGGATCGACGTGCGTCTGCGCCTTGTGCTCGTCGATGTGGCTCCGACGCTCGGCGATGAACGGGTCGGAAAGAATCTGGCTGGGCGGAATCGTGAGATGGTCGGCGTCGCCGTCGTACCGCGCGAGATCCGCGTAGGCAAGCTTCTTCGCTTCGATCAAGTGATGGAGGTACGGCGCGCTGTTCGCGCCCATCGACTTGAGATCATATGAGTCGAGAATGCGCAGCATCTCGAGCGCGGCGATTCCCTGGTTGTTCGGCGGCAATTCCCAAATGCGATAGCCCTTGAACGTCGTCGAGATCGGCGTCACCCACGTCGGCTCGTTCTTCTTGAGATCGTCGAGCGTGAGGAAGCCGTTGAGCTCTTTGATTCGCGCGATGATCTTCTGTCCCAGTTCGCCGCCATAGATCGCCGACGGTCCGTCCTTGGCGATGAGACGCAGCGAGTTGGCCATGTCCGGATTCTTGAACCAGTCGCCGGCCTTCGGCGTGTGGCCGCCGGGCATGAACGTCGCCGTCGCCCCCGGATCACTCTGCAAGCGGCGCGTCGCGCCCGACCAATCGCCCGAGATCACCGGCGTGACGACGAATCCATTCTCGGCGTAGCCGATCGCCGGCTGCAGCGCCTTCGCGAGCGTGAAGGTGCCGTACTTCTTGAGCAGCGCGTCCCAACCGCCGACCGCGCCAGGAACAGTGACCGTCTCGACGCCGCTCGACGGCATGCGCGTGCGGCCGCGCTTGATCAACTCCTCGCGCGTCATCAACGATCCCGCTCGGCCGCTCGCGTTGAGCGCGATGAGCTTCTTGTCCTTCGCGCTCCAGATGAGCGCGAACATGTCGCCGCCCGGGCCGGTCATCATCGGTTCGACGACGGCGAGAACGCCCGCCGCCGTCACCGCGGCGTCGATCGCGTTGCCGCCATGCTCGAGCACTTCGACGGCGGCGCTGGTGGCGAGCGGTTGGCTCGTCGCGGCGACGCCGTTCGGCACGTAGACGGTGGATCGGCCGGCCATGGTCAACGGTCGTTGGGCGCTGAGGTTCGTTGCGATTGTGAAAACCGCAGAGACACCGAGAACGCGGAGGGATGAACGGGAAGACAGGAAGGGCATCGGGTTTGGTCTCCGGCAGTCTTACGGAAGCATCGAGGCGGTGCCACAGCGCTCAACGATACCGCGCCGAGTATCACGCGTCGAGCGCGGCGAGATCGTCGGGCGTGTCGACGTCGCGCGGCGCGTCGGCGTCCACGTCGACGAAGGCGACGCGCGTCGCGTCGCGGGTGATCAGGTCCCGCGCGCCGACGTCGCCGGTGACCGACGTCACTTCATTGAACACGGCGCGTCCGAGGAGCACGGGATGGCCCTGCACGCCGCGGTAGCGCGTCGCGACGATCGGCTTTCTCGCGTCCCGCCAGACGGAGACGACGCGGCGCACGACGTCCGGATCGATTCCCGGCTGGTCGCCGAGCGCGATGACGGCCGCCTCGGTGTCGGATGGCGCGGCGCTCACGCCGAGCCGGAGCGACGTTGACAGTCCGTCGGCCCACCGGACGTTGCCGACAATCGTCGCATCGATGCCGGACAGCGCGGCGATCACCCTGTCCGCTTCCGATCCGACGACGACAACAAGGTGATCGACGACCGACGCGAGCGTGCGCGCCGCCGTCGCGACGATCGGCCAGCCGTTCACGTGCGCGAGCAGCTTCTGCGATCCGAACCGGCTGCCGCCGCCCGCGGCCAGCAGCACGCCGACGATCATGGCTCGGCCGTCGCGAGCGACGACGCCGCGCGCCGCAACGTCTCGAGCGGAAGCAGCGCGCACTTCCGCCGCGCGGCCGGCGGCTCGCCTTCAAGCGACGCGAAGAGCCACGCTTCGTCGACGCGCGTCGCCGCGTCGACGCGCATGCCGCGCACGTGTTCGGTGAGCACGGAAGCCGACGCGACGCACAGCGCGCACGCGTCGGCGGTGAACCGCGCGTCGGCGATCGTGCCGCCCCCCTGCTCCTCGCGCAGCTCGATGCGCACGACGTCGCCACAGAGCGGATTCGCCGCCTCGGCCGACGCGTCCGCGTGGTCGAGCGGGCCGCGATTCTTCGGATTGCGAAAGTGCTCCAGCACCACGGAGCGCAACGTGCTCACGACGTCTTTCCGTTCCGCACCGCGACGACCTCGGCGAGAATCGACAGCGCGACCTCCTCCGGGCGTTTGCCGCCGATGTCGATGCCGATCGGCGTGCGCACGCGAGCCAGCTCGTCGGCGGTGAAGCCTTCGCCGGCCAGCATGTCGCGCACCGCCGCGCCGCGCTTGCGGCTGCCGAGCAGTCCGACGTAGCCGACCGGCGCGCGAAGCACGTGTCGAAGAACCGGCAGCTCGTACTTGTAGTCGTGGGCCACGAGCACGACAGCCACGTTTTTATTGCTCGGGATTCGAGCGACGATCTCGGACGGCATGCCGACGCGAATTTCATCCGCGTCGGGAAAGCGATCCGATGTCGCATAGCGCTCGCGGCCGTCGACGATGATCGTGCGCATGTCGAACTCGCGCGCGAGTCGAGTGAGCGTCATCGCGATCTGCCCGGCGCCGACGATGACGAGCGTCAGCGGCGGCGAGACGCGATCGAGAAACACAGGCAGCGCCGGATCGATGTCGTCGACGTCCGATGCGGGAACGGTCCGCGGCGCGATCGATGGGTCGAGCGGCGTGACGATCACCGCGGCCTCGCCGGCCTCGAGCAGCTCGAGGGCCTCGCGGTGCGCGATGACCGTCGGATCCGTCTCCAACGAGGGCACGACGCGGGTGAGCAGCACGTCGAGCGTGCCGCCGCAGGTGAGGCCGATCTCCCACGCTTCGTCGTCGTCGAGCGAGATCGAGAGCAACCGCTGCCCGCCAGCGACGACGAGCGCGTCCGCCGCCTCGATCACCTGCGCGTCGACGCAGCCGCCGATGGTGACGCCGCCGATGATCCGTCCGCTGTGCCCGACGATCATCTTGGCGCCGATTTTCTTCGACGACCCGCCACCCGTCGCGCCGACGAGCGTCGCCAGCGCCACCGCCGGCTCGTCGCGCAGCGCGGGATCAGTCGGGTCGATCAGTCCGAACGGGTTCGGCATCACTCGATAGTCTGCGCGGCCGCACGCCGATAGACAACGGGGCCTGGCCGCGGATCTCGCTGACGACGGCCGCTAAGGCGCCCGCTAGGCATCGACGATTGGAACACGGACACAGATGGATCGGACGGACACAAACGGAGACTGCTTCGAATTGAACGGCGAATCCGGGCCCATGCCGGCCTCGTGCTCCGATATCAATTCGAGCAACACCAACAAATGTCTTCTCCGTTTGTTTCCGTTAGATCCGTCTGTGTCCGTATTCCACTCGTTATGGCCAGACCCGCGACCGAGGATCGCGCCGTCAAGTGGAGCCGCAGCGCGAAACTGGCAGCTTCTATTCAGTGAGATTCGCTCGGCGCAGCACGTCGAGCCACAGGGCCCGCACCTGGTGCGCCCCCTTCGCGTTGGGCTCGATGAGCGAGCGACGCCAATACCATCGGTCGGATTCGGCGGCGCTCACGCCGTGGCCGAGGAAGTGGGCGTGCACGTCGGCCAGAAGAGTGCGCGGGGTGCCGGCGGCGAGCGTGCGAACGTGCGCGTTGAATCGGTCGAGGATCTCGAGCGGAAGCGGGCCGGCATCGTCGTACACGCCGGGAATCCGGCCGGTGCCGTCGGAGGGATCGTAGACCGTCGCGATGACGAACGTTCCAGCAGGCAGCTTCGTGCGCAGCGTGTCGAGCAGAAAATCGTACGCGTCGGCGATGTCGTTCTCGATGCGGTCGAGGAGCGAGCGCCGTGCGCGGCCGCTGTAGGCGCTCAGCAGGTCGTTGCCGCCGATGGTGAGCGTGACGAGTGTCGGCTCGTCGGTTTCGTCGAGCTGCGTCATCTGCTCGCCGAAGACGTCGCCGATCGTCGCGCCGTCGATCGCCAGGTTGCGAAAGTCGATCGCCGGCATGCGCGTCACGAGATCGTCGGCCGTGAATTCGGGCCAGCGGTCGACGTCATTCCTGTAGAGCAGCGAGGCGGCGCCGAGCGGCGCGACGCGTCCCGCCGCTGGATCGTGCTCGAGCGCGACGGCGACATCCACGTCGCCCGCGTCGAGCGCCGGATACAGGTCGATCGACACGGAATCGCCGAGCGCGACGTACCGAGCGAACTCGATCACGCGCGCGAGCGTCAGACGGTGAGGGGGACGCGAAGCCCGCGCGTCGCCAGCACGCGCGCCACGACGTCGCCGATTTTGTTGTTCGGCGTGCTCGCGCCCGCCGTGATCCCGACGCGCACCGGGCCGGCCGGAAGCCACTCGCGCGCGTCGGCTTCGTCGTGCTGCACCTGCGCGACCCGGAAGTGGATCGAGCGCGCATCGGGATCGATCCCTGCCGACGACTCGATGTGATACGACGGCACGCGCTCGGCGCAGAGCGCGGCGAGCGAGATCGTGTTGCTCGAGTTGAACCCGCCGATCACCACCATCGCGTCGACGCCGGCGTCGAGCAGCTCGCGCACGGCGTCCTGCCGTTCCTGCGTCGCGCTGCAGATGGTGTCGAAGCTGCGGAAGTCGGTCGCTCGCGCCGCGTCGCCGCGCGCCCGGCCGATCGCGTCGCCGACTTCGGCGGCGATCGCCAGCGACTCGCGCGCCAGCATCGTGGTCTGGTTGGCGACGCCGATCCGCTGCAGGTGGCGCGTGGGATCGAACCCGGGCGAGACGGCGCGCGAAAACGTCTGCATCAGCGACTCGGCCGGCACGCCGCCTTCTATGTATCCGCACACGACCTTGGCTTCGTCCATGTTGCGCACGATCAGGTAGTGTCCGTCGGGGTATTTTCGTACTTGCGACGCCGTGGCGCGCGTCTCTTCATGGTAGTATTTGCCGTGGATGAGCGCCGTGAAGGCGTCCTTGGCGTAGCTCTCGACGCGCTTCCACACGTTGAGCACCGAACCACACGTCGTGTCGACGAGGATGCAGCCCGCGTCGCGCAGCGCGGCGAAATCGTCGATCGTCACGCCGAACGCCGGCAGGATCACCACGTCCTCGGGCCTAATCGACGAGAAGTCGAAGCCCTTCTTCCCGGGCAATAAGATCTCGATCCCCATCCCCCGCAGCCGTTCGTTGACGTGCGGGTTGTGAATGATCTCGCCGACGAGCACGATGCGCCGCTCGGGGAACTTGCGTCGCGTCTGGTATGCGTACTCGACGGCGCGCTCCACGCCGTAGCAGAAACCGAACTCGCGCGCGAGGCGAATCGTGACGTCGTCGACGACGAGCGTGTAGTCGTTCGACTTGAGGAGATCGACGACGCGGCCGTCGTAGTCGGCGGAGAGATCGTCGCGGACTTCGGCGGCCAGCCCGAATCCTCGCCGGAAGTACGTCGACGGATCGGGCGATGGAGACATGCTCACAAATCTAGCGCGTGAAGCGACTCGATCGTGGTTGAATCCGCCGCGTTGCCCCGGATACCAATCGCGACGCGTTCGTCAAGTGGTCGCGATCAGTAACCGCCAAGTCGCGCACGCTTGCGAGTTCTTGCTACGCGAATCGCGTCGCGGTATGCTTGTCGTCCCTCGCCACGATCGATGCTCACGTTCACTTCTACCTCCGACGCCGCTAGCCTGGCCTACGTGCCGCGCCCGATGGGCGAACGGTCTCCGTTCGTTTTCGTCGGCGAGCGTCTCTGGCTCGACTTCGTGAACTCCGAGTTCGGCATTCGTCGCTTCGACGCGCTGCGCGACTTCGACGCGATGGTGCGTTGGCTCGAGGCCGCCGCCGTGCTCGACGCCGAACGCGCCGGCGGCATTCGCCGCCGCGCCCAACAGCAGCCGGCCGGCGCGGCCGCGTCCCTGATCGACGCGCGACGGGTGCGCGCCGCGCTTCGCTCGCTCGCCGAACGCGGCCCGCTCAGCGATCGCGTGCGCTTCGACGGACTCGGCGAGATCAATCGTGTGCTCGGCCGCAGCGCCGGCACGCGACGCGTCGAGCTGCGTACCGACGGCACGTTCATTCGCTCGTTCGTGCCGGTGGGCGACGCGTTCGCCGGCCTCGTCATCCCGATCGTCGAGTCGGCGGCCGACGCGCTCATTCTCGGCGAATTGCCGCGCGTGCGTCGCTGCGCCGACCCGCGATGCCAGCGCGTGTTCTTCGACAACACGAAGAACGGACGCCGCCGCTGGTGCGACATGTCGACGTGCGGCAATCGCGCGAAAGCGGCGCGGCACCGGGAGAAGCTCAGGTCTCCCCACGATTGAGCCGCGAAGTCGAGGTCGTGCGCACCTACCTCGAGTTGCGATCGCCCGAGCAGTTGCGAGCCGCCCTCACCAACGCTGACGCCACCGATCCGTCGGTGGCGTTCGTGCATCGGCCCGCGATCGCCGTCGCGGCATACCGGCGGCTGTACGAGGCGGTCGGCGACCGCTGGTACTGGCGGGACCGCAACGCGTGGACCGACGATCGCCTCGCGGCGCATTTGGCGCGGCCGGAGATCTCCGTGTGGGAGTGCGTCGTCGACGGTGCGAGCGCGGGCTTCTTCGAGTTGGAAAAGCGCGACGACGGCTCGGTGGAGATCGCGTACTTCGGACTGATCGAGCGCATGATCGGCCGGGGCCTAGGTGGGGCGATGCTGACACACGCGGCGAGAGAAGCATGGGCGCTCGGCGCGAACCGCGTTTGGCTGCACACGTGCACGCTGGACTCGCCGCATGCTTTGCCCAACTACAAGGCGCGGGGGTTCGAGCCCTTCCAAACCGAGACCTACGTGGCGGCCGTGGACTGACGCTGATGTTGTTGCTGATGCTGTTGCTGTTGCTGATGCTGTTGCTGTTGCTGATGCTAGAGTGCCGGCCCAGCAGTGATCGCCATCAGGCCACGACCGCCAGTCGAAGAAGCACAGGCGACAGCATCGGTCTCTAGCGGCGCCGCTTCCCACGCTTGTGGTCGGGCCCGCGCTTCTTGAACTCCCCGCGGGCCTGCTTCGCGTGCTTCCCGCGCCGCTTGTCGTGCCGCTCCCGGCGGCGCTCGTCCGCGGCGCGGTCCATTTCGGCGAGCTCCTGCTCGGTGAACGGGCGGTCGAGCTCCTCCTGCAGTTCGTCGAGCGTCGACGCACGCGCGGCGCCGCGGACGCCACGCGTCACGATGAAGCGCAGCGGTCGGTCGAGCGACGGCAGCTCGGACTCGGTAAGGTTCCGCGCGACCTTCTCGGGAATGCGCAGTCGCGCGACGCCGACGGGTTTGCCTTCCGCCGTTTCTTCGACGTCGTAGTGGATCTCGACGTCGCGGCCGCGCACCGACGCCATCGACGGCAACGCGGCGTAGCGCGCTCGCACGGCCGCCGGCACGATGGCGTCGGCGTCGATCGACACCGGCGTGCGGCGGAATTCGGTGAACGAATTCACCCGCGCCAGCTGTTGCTCGTACATCGCGACGAGGTCGGCGTAGCTCAGACGCGGCGTCTCGCCGCCGGAGCGCCGATACGTCTCGCGCACCGAGTCGATCGCGGCCTGACTCTCTCGCGCGCCGGGATGCCGCGCTTCGCCGCGCGCCAGCGCTTCGGCGAGCGCGTGTCGCGCCCGGTCGGCGAGCGACTCCGGAAAAACATCAATGGGTTCGACGTCGCGCTCGAGCTCGAACCCGTGATACTCGACGCGCCGCCGCACCGTGAGCGGCGAGCGCCGATGCTCGGCGTCGTACACGACCTCGGGATCCGCCACCGTCGCGAATTCACGAATGACGTCGCCCGGCAGCTGCGTCCCTTCGATCGACGCGCGCGGGTTGCCGAACCGGTCGGCGAAGTAGCGGAGGTCGCCGGCGATGGCGCCCCAACTCCCGCACACACTCGTCTTCGAGACGCGCGCTTCCTCGCCCCACGGCGTCTGCTCGTCGACGACGAGTGAGAACGGCAGGATGTCGGCGACGAGGCGGCGGAACGCGCGCAGCGTGTCGTCGCCCGCGCGCGACATCTGCGTGGGTAGCCCGACGCCGACGGCGCGATAGACGCTCGCCATGCCGAGCGCGGCGTCCTCGATCGCCTTCACGAGCGCGCCGCGCCGTTCGGCCCAGCGCTGGATGCGATCTTCGTCGAATACGTGGCGCGGCAGCTCGTACACCATGCCGAGGGTGCCGGCCTGCTGGTACGCGTCGGCGTAGAGATTGTACGCTGTGAGGTGATCGCTGCCCGGCACGACCAGCCCCTCGAGATTCCGATCGTCGCGCGTCATCCGGTGCAGTGACTCGATGGACGCCATCACCGCGACGTGCGGCAGCAGCTCGTCGCCGCCGTGCACGAGCAACTCGGCCCAATTCCGCTCGACCGGCATCGCCTCGACGGCACGTCCGTACGTCGTGAGCCGGCCGTTCTCGGCGATGCCGCGCTCCTCGAGCAAGGCGAGCGCGCGCCGGTACGCCGTCTTGTCGAGCGGCACCGGCAGATCGAGATCGTCCGCACGCACGCCGAGCGCCGCGCACGTGATCGCCACGCGCTCCGAGTCGCCGGCGAGCTGAAACTCAGGCTCGGTCGGCTCGAGCGAGTCGAACTGGATGTCGCGGTCGGAGAGGATGAACACGCGCCCGCCTTCGACGCGACCGTGCACGCGCCCGGCCATCTGCAGGATCTCGTTCGCGCCGAGGTGCTCCTGCGTGAGCACGTTGCGACCCTTGTCGATCGCATTGAAGAACTTCACGTCGTCGATGATCACCGTGTCGAGGCCGCGCACGTTGAGCGCGCTCTGCCCCGCCGCCGTCATGGCGAGGAAGAACGGCTTTCGCTCGCCGCCCTCGAGAAACGGCCGGAGTATGCGGACCGGTTCGCCGCCGTGGTAGAACGCCGTGTTGATGCGCGGCGCGGAATAGCGCACGTGCTCGGCCGCCTCTTCGACGCCGCGCCGCGTCGGCACGAACAGCGCGACGCCCCGACGATCCTTGCCGAGCTGGCGCAGAAAGCGATCGTCGAGGAACTCACGCGCCCGTTTTCGCACCACGCGCACCTGCGCCGCGCGGGACGGATCGAAGTCGTACACCTGAAGCACGTCCGACGAATTCAGATACTTGGCATAGAAGTCCGGGTTCACCGTCGCCGACAACCACACGAAGCGGCAGCCGACGCGTTTCCCGAGCGCGAGACACAGCTCGAGCTCGGCCGACGTCTGATGGATCTCGTCGACGATGATCGTGTCGCTGCGGAGGATGTCGCCTTCCTCGAACCAGCGCCGCGCGATTCCGGTGGTGACGATGATGACGTTCCAGGTTGGCGTCTCGGGCGTCGCTTCGCGCTCGCGATTCACCACGCCCACCTTCAGTTCCTGCGTCGATAAGATCTCTTCGGCAATCGGCCGAATGGCGAGCGTCTTCCCCGTGCCCGTGCCGGCGACGATGCCGAAGCCCTTGCCGCCGCGCGCCAGCTCGCGCACGCGCGCGCCGTGCTGCTTTTCGAGAAACGTCTCAATGTGGAGATGCACCGCGAGCTCGATCGTCTCGCAGGCGGCGCGGGTGGGCGCGATCACGATCACGCGTCCCGTCGGCGGCTCGGCCGCGACGAACGCGTCGTGTTCGGGGATGTACTTGTCGCGGACCGCTCGGATCGCGCGAGACTGCGACGACGGCGTGGTGACCGCTTACTCCGGTGGATGTCCCGGAAGAATCGCCGGAGGCTTCACGCCGGTGAAGCCCTTGGCTCCCGGCGGGAGCTTGTTCTTGTCGCCTTGCTTGGTCTTGGTCGAGTCGCCGTAGTCGTCACCGAACAGCACCTTGCCATGCGACGGCCGGTTCTTGATGGCCGTCGGGCAATCGGTCACGGCGGGCTGCTGAGCGGCCGGCACGTTCTCGAGCCAGATGCGGCACATCCCTTTTGGCGGACGTGAGTCGGCCGGCACCGCGGATTCATTTTTCCTCGCGCTGTCTTTTTGGTTCGCGTGCTGCGCCAGTGCAGGCGCTGCGTTCGCGACGAATCCGACGATGAGTACTGCAAACACCCGCGTCATCAAGCCTCCATCCGCTACCCGAGGAGCCGGGTGGCGATGACCGTATTGGGCAGGGCCAGTGCCAGGGCCCGCCGGCGGTGTCGCCCGCGGAACACTAACGATTGCAACGACTTGGAGGAAACACTGTATACAGTCGAGCCCCGTCGGTGTCACCGACGTGGGAAAGCGGTGTCCGTACCGAGTGACGAACATCAGTCGCCAAAGCTGACACCGGTCGCACGCGCGGTGAGCACGAGGTCGTGCGTCGGGTCCACACGCTTCGGATCGCGCAAAGCTTCCTTAATCGGAATCGTCACGATGTGCGGCGACTGCAGCGCCACCATGTGCGCCCACTTCTTCTCGGCGACCGCGCGCACCGCCGCGCCGCCGAAGCGCGTCGCCAGCAGACGGTCGTAGCCCGTCGGCATCCCGCCGCGCTGGAGATGGCCGAGCACCAGCGAGCGCGTCTCCTTGCCGGTGCGCGCCTGAATCTCCCGCGCGATCGGCTCGCACAGCCCGCCGATGCGGCGCGCTTCGCCCGGCAGCGACTCGCCGAGCGTCGATGTCGTGCCGCCTTTCGGAAACGCGCCCTCGGCGACGACGACGATCGAGAAATGACGGCCGGCGCGATCGCGCGCGTCGATCTTCTCGCAGACTTTCTCGATGTCGTACGGAATCTCGGGAATGAGGATGACGTCGGCGGTGCCGGCCACGCCCGAGTGCAGCGCGATGAATCCCGCGTCGCGCCCCATCACTTCCATGACGATCACGCGATCGTGCGACTCGGCGGTCGTGTGCAGCTTGTCGATCGCTTCCATCGCCGTGTTGACCGCGGTGTCGAAGCCGAACGTGGTGATCGTCCCGCTCACGTCGTTGTCGATCGTCTTCGGCACGCCGACGATCTTCATCCCCTTGTCGCAGAGCTGTTGGGCGATGAGAAGCGAGCCGTCGCCGCCGATCGAGATGAGCGCGTCGATCCCCAGCCGCGCCGCGTTCTGTATCAGCTCGTCCGAGCGATCCTCGCTCGTGATCGAGCCGTCCGGCTGCACGCGCGGGTAGTGAAACGGATTGCCTCGGTTCGTCGTGCGGAGGATCGTGCCGCCGAGGTGCGCGATGCCGCGCACCGTGTCGCGCGTCATCGGGATGACTTCGTCTTCGCCCATCAATCCGGCGAAGCCGCGCTTGATGCCGAGCACTTCCCAGCCGCGGTCGGCGGCCGAGAGCACAGCGGCTCGGATGACGGCGTTGAGTCCCGGCGCGTCGCCGCCGCCGGTGGAGATAGCGATTCTCATCCGTGCGCTAAGCGTTCGCGCCGCGACGCGCCTCCAACAGGCGAATGATCTCCCCCGGCGCCGCGTGTCGTTTCATTTTCGATTTCTCGAAGATCGGTTGGCCCTCGCACGACACCTCGAACCGGCCGCCGCTCGACGGAACCATTTCGATCTCGGCGCCCGGAAATCGCTGTCGAACCTCGGCGGCCAAACTGGTCGCCCGCGGTTCGTAGTTTCACATCGTGCAGTATTCGATCCTCACGAACACGCTGCGACTCCTTTTCGTCCGGGTTCGGTCACGAATCCACCTTGAAGCATAGTCCGATCCCGCAGCGCGTCGCGGCGCCGGCGGCCTGAGGTTGCGGGCCCCCACCCGTCTCGCCGTTCGCAGTCACCTCGGCACGTGCGTGACCTCCACGAGCCTCGAGATGACCGTGTCCTGCTTGGCGACCACCTGCTTGAGCGAATCGACGTCGCTCTGCAGTTGCGCGACGTCGCCTTTCACGGCGCTGATCTCGGTGGCCGCGTCGTTGAGCTCCTGCGCCATGGCCGCCTCGGCGCGAGGGTTCGCGCAGGCAAGCGGGGCGACGGCGAGCGCTGCGCCGATGATGAGCGCAAGACGGCCGGATCTGTGAGGCCGCGAGGGCGAGCGATGAAGTGAGCGAGGGCGCATGGGTCCGTGCGGCAGGCGTGGCGATGAAACGGTGTGGTCGGGAGCAAATTGGTGCCGCACGCCTGACGAGGCGAGGCTGAATTCCATACGTGCCGCACTCGCCCCCGTGTCCGCCGTCGACGGTCGGCCGCCTCCCAACGCGGCCGGGGTTCTCCCTATTGGAGATCACCGTGGTCTTGACCATCGTCGCGATCACCTTGGCCATCGTCGCCCCCCGTTTCGTCGCCTTTCGCGACGCCTCCGCCGTGCGCGGAGCGATGGCCGAGTTGGGCGGGCAGTTCGCGCTGGCGCGGCAGGCGGCGGTTGCACGGCGAGCCCCGACCTCCGTCGTGCTCGACACCGTTGCCGGCGTCGTGGAAGTGAGGAGCGGCGGTGTCAGGATCACACGGCGGCAGTTGGGCGATGCCTACGGGATCGTTTTGAGCTCGAATCGGGATTCGGCTGTGTACGACGCGCGCGGACTGGGGTATGGGGTGACGAACCTCACAGTTACAGCACGTCGCGGGCGATTTGTTGACACGTTGACAATGTCTCGGCTCGGGCGAACCAAGTGGTGACGCTCCTTAGGTTTCTGGCTGGGCAGTTTGGGATGTGACGTTCGCCGGCGGGGGGTGGGTTATAGGCAAGGACATGAGCGACGATGCTGCCGACGTTCAACGCGTGCTGGCAGGCGACGTTGACGCTTACGCCGCGTTGGTCGACCGATACTACGACCGGTGCGCGCGATTTGCAGTTCGAATGCTGGGAAACCGCGACGATGCGGAAGATGCGCTGCAGGCGACGTTCGTCCGAGCCTACCGCGCGCTGGACCGGTATCAGGAACGTGACCGCTTCAGCGCCTGGTTGTATCGGATTCTGGTGAATCAATGTCGTAGTGTTGCTGCACGCCGGGCCCATAGAGAGCGGGTGTTCGTGCGCGAGGAAGCACTTCTCGCCAACGCACCCGATCGGTCGCAAGGATGGACCGGTGAGGACGAGGAGTTCGTCCAACGGGTGTTGAACGAGCTGGACCCGTTGCTCCGAGAGGCATTTCTCCTGAAGTACATCGAAGAGATGAGCTACGAGGAGATGTCCGCGCTGACTGGTGTCGGCGTCTCCGCGTTGAAAATGCGAGCGAAGCGCGCGTGCGATCGCCTTCGCGAGCGGTGGGAGCGGATCAAGAATGACTGAGCCGGATCTGAATCCGTACGTGGAGTGGATCGCCCGCGAGGCGCGGCGTCCCGTCGTCATCGACGCGGGCGCTCGTGATCGCGTCATGGCGGCCGTCCGTGCGGAGCCGATCCCTCATCGCTCCTTCGTGCGCCGCACCGGCCAGGCGTTCCAGCGATTCGCCGAGCCGCGCGCCCTCACTGTATCGCCGGCGTGGAGTTCGCTCCTCGCGGCGGGCCTCGTCGGCATCGGTGTCTTTGCCGGCGTGGAAACGACTAACCGGGACGGCCACCCGACGGCCGGGCAACCTCCGGTTGCTGCTGTCTCGCAGCTCCCGGTTTCTGACACGTTCGTGAAGTTCACCTTCGTCGCGCCGTCGGCCAAGCACGTCACCTTGGTCGGCGACTTCAACGATTGGGACGTGTCCAAGACGCCAATGGCCCAAGCGGGCGGCACGTGGACGGTCGTCGTGCCCATGCCCGCCGGGCGCCATCAGTACTCGTTCGTGGTCGACGGAAAATCGTGGAGCAGCGATCCCAGCGCCCCTTCCGCGCCCGATGACGGGTTCGGCCACACGAATTCCGTAAAGATTGTAGGCAGAGGATCGACTTCGTGACCTTCGTTCGCGGTCTGGCTACTCGCATGACCGACGTCGTGGCGCGCCATGCGCGCCGCAGCGCCGCGGTGGCCCTCGCGCTCGCCGCAGCGGCCCCCATCGTGGTGCGCGCTCAGCAGGATCCCGAACCCGATCGCCTCGCTCGACTCGACGTCGGGAGTCGCTACAACATTCAGCTGATGATGGACTCGGCGGGCACCGAGGGTCTTCCCGCGAAAGCCCTCCGCTCCAAGGCCTACGAGGGCATGAGCAAGAAGGCCGACGGCCGACAGATCGTCGCCGCCGTGCGCCGCGAGCTCATCGCGCTGCGAATCGCTCGGGTTCAGCTCGGCGACGTCGACGATGAAGAGTTGATGGCCGCGGCCGCCGTCGTCGAAGCGGGCGGAAAGCCGACGCAGCTTAGCGCGTTCCGATCGCGCGCGAAGAATCGAAGCGACCTCGAGGCGTTCACCATCTGGGCGAGTTTGATGGCGCGCGGCGTCCCCATCGAAGACGCGTCCTCGGCGATATCCAAGCTGTGGCAGGATGGAGCCGATGACGCCACGTTCGTGAGCTTGTGGAACAACGTGCAGTCCGACATTCTTAGAGGGCTCAATCCGGGGACGGCGCTACAAAACCGGATTCGAGAAGCCCCCGGTCGGACCCCACCCAGCAAGGGTCAGCCGCCTGAGGGGCAGCAGGAGAGCGAACGCCCGGAGTAGAACGCTCGGAGTGATATGAACGAGCCGAAGGTTGCCATCATTGCACTGACTACTGCGCTGCTCGTTGCGGTTCCTTCGGGATCGCGACTGGCGGCGCAGATCGTCTCCAAGCTGGAGGCTGGTCAGTACACGGTGTCCGACGGCGCTCTTCCGATCAGCGCACTCCGCTTCGCTCCGTCGTTCGAGTGGTACCGTCCGTACGCCAAGATCACCGCGCACGGCTCGGCGTTGCTGTCAGACCAGGCGCTTCAGGTGGCCGACGGCATCGTCTCCGGCACGTTCACCTCGCCGACCGTCTACGGCGTGCGCGCCGAAATGCTCGGCAACGCCAGCCGCGCGATGGACGACCGCTCGCTGGGCACCGACCAGGTCGACGTACAGACCCGTGTGCACGTCCTCTTCCAGGACTACGGTGGGATGTGGTTCGGCGGCGGCGTGGCTCGCCCGTGGCGGGTCGCGGTGATCTCCAGCGCCGACGTGGCCGACGCCGGCGTGTGGACGAAGCTCGGCGACATCACGAACAAATTCGGCGTCGCCACCCTCACGACGACGTTCACCAACTTCTCGTTCAGCAAGATCGCCGCTCTTCACGACACGTTGAGCGAGGCGGTTTCGTGTTCGACCGCGACGCCGGTGGCAAGCGTCGTCGGGGTTGTCGCGGCCGTGCAGGCGCTCAGCATCGCGTCGTCCTCGAGTGACGCGTGCGACCGACAATCGCGGTTCAGCGATCTCGAGGCGTCGTTCCACTGGGAAGTCGGACCGCTCGAGCTCACGGGACAGATGGGCCACCGCTTCGGCAACTCCTACGACGTCACGCCCGACTCGCGTCGTTGGAGCTCGGCCGGTGCCACGATGTGGGTGAGCGATCGTATCGCGTTCGTCGCCGGCGGCGGGCGCCAGCCGGCGCTCCCCCTCCGCGGCATTGCGGCGCGCTCGTTCGGAATGGCCGGAATGGAGATCGCATACTCGCCGATCTCCAAGGCTGCCATACCGGTTTCGCTCCCGCACACGGTGCTCGTCCGCACCTTCGAGACTCACCCGGCGACGAACGGCATGGAGAAGATCGTCATCCACGTCGGCGGCGTCGAAGCGGTCGAAGTGATGGGCGACTTCAGCGACTGGAGTCCGCTCACCCTCACGCGCCGCGGACGCGACCTCTGGGAGCTGGCGCTTCCGCTCTCCCCCGGCGTCCACAGCGTCAACGTGCGCGTCGACGGCGGCCCGTGGGCTCCGCCGCCCGGCGTTCCGACGATGCGCGACGGCTTCAATGGCGAAGTCGGCCTGGTCGTCGTGTCGCGAGAGAAAGGCAGCCACTGAGATTCTGGCTCCAAGCAGCCGAAAAACATGGGGAACCGCCTCGGGAAGCCTCCCGATCGCAGTTCCCCAATTTTTTTCTGCCGTGCGCGTACGAACCCGCTGACCGCCCTTAGTCCGCCGCCTCCGTTCCGAAATCGAATCCCGGAACCGAGATCCGCGGAATTGGCTGGCCGATCACGCGCTCGATCAGTCGCACCATCGCGATCTCGTCGGGCGACATGAACGTGAAGGCATCGCCTTCCTTCGCCGCGCGACCCGTGCGGCCGATGCGGTGGACGTAGTCTTCGGCCTGTTGGGGCACGTCGTAGTTGATGACGTGCGTGATGCCGGAGATGTCGAGACCGCGCTGCGCGATGTCGGTCGCCACGAGCACTCGCACTCGTCCGCTCCTGAAGTCCTCGAGCGCCCGCGCGCGTTGCGGCTGCGTCTTGTCGGCGTGCAACGCCGCCGACTCGATGCCGTCTCGCTCGAGATGCCGCACGACGCGGTCGGCGCCGTGCTTCGTGCGCGTGAACACGAGCACCGAATCGAGCTGGTCTTGTCGCAGAAGACACGCGAGGAGCGCGCTCTTTCGTTCGCGGGGGACCGGGTACACCGCGTGCGATACGGTGTTAGCCGCCTGTGAGCGACGCCCCACCTGCACGACGACCGGCTTGCGAAGATACTTCCGCGCCAGCGCTTCGACTTCCGGCGGCATCGTCGCGCTGAACAACAGCGTTTGGCGATAGCTCGGAATCTGCCCGACGATCCGGTTGATCTGCGGCGCGAAGCCCATGTCGAGCATGCGGTCCGCTTCGTCGAGCACCAGCACCTCGAGATCGTCGAACACGACGTTCTGCCGCTCGAGGTGATCGATCAGCCGCCCGGGCGTCGCGACGACGATGTCGACGCCGGCGCGCAGTCGCTTCTGCTGCGGCTCGATCGGCACGCCGCCGTACACCGTTGCCGCGCCCAGCTCCGCGTGTCGCGCGTACTTTCGCACGCTCTCCTCGACCTGGACGCACAGCTCGCGAGTCGGCGTGAGCACGAGGGCTCGCGTACGACGTGGTCCGTTGAGGAGTCGATCGACGATGGGGAGTGTGAACGCGGCCGTCTTGCCGGTTCCGGTTTGCGCGAGTCCCATCACGTCGCGCCCTTTGAGAATCAGCGGGATCGCCTGTGCCTGGATCGGCGTCGGATGTTGGTATCCCGCGTCGCGGACCGCGCTCAGCGCTTCCGCCGACAGCCCGAGCTCGTCGAATGACCGAGTCTCGGCGGCTGCCTCCTGCTCTACTTCAGTTGTGTGTGTTGCCATGGGTTCCATTGATGTCGCACCGGGGCCGCGCAACCCGGGGCCTTCCCGGGACCGGTGCTTCTACTCGTGCCGGCACTTTGCCGGCTCTGCATCACGGAGCTGCCAGCTCCGAGAAAGCGAGGGGCGTTGCGGCCCGCGCACGTTTCGCACTCAATGCACGTCGCTCCCCGCCGCCGCGACGGTCCTGGCGGCCTCCCAGGTTTTCGGGAGACCCCGGCCGCGGCACTGCTGATTAACAATTTAACTCGTTATCAGACTTAGCGCTAGCCAACGTTACGCACTCGATTCAGAAAAGAAGCGACGAGCTGAAGTGTTTCGTCGGGTCTCTCCTCGTGCGCCACGTGTCCGGTGTCCAACTTGTGTACCGTCCCCCCCGGAATCGCGGCCGCGGCAGCACCTGCGTCTCGTATCAGACGATCCTTCCGGCCGAGTATCACCTCACTCGGTACCGCCAGACGCGCTAATTGCGACTCGGCGAGCGGTCTCCAGTCGAATTCTTCCGCCGACGCCCGCGCGGCGAGGGAAAAGCCGGGCAACTGCGTCGGTGCCCAGTATTCGTCGATGTCGCGCCTTTCGACCCGGGACGCGTCCGAATAGGCGAGATGGCGGAGGATCCACGCAGCCATCGCGCGCGGAACGAGCCACCTGTCGCCCACGGCCGCGAGCGAGCGCGGCATCAACCGCGGCAAACTGAGGAACGAGACCCGCACGAGCCCCGTCGGGCAAATCAGGACGAGGCCGCGCAGGCGCTCCGGTCGCGCCAGGGCGTACGCCAGCGCGATGCCGCCGCCCATCGAATGCCCCACGAGCACGACGCGCCGCAACGACAGCTCGTCGAGCAGCGCGTCGAGATCGGCGACGTACGCGTCGAGCGTGTACGAGTCGCGAGCGCCCGGCTTGTCCGACAACCCGAAGCCGCGGAGGTCCACCGCGAAACAGCGTGCGCCCAGCGCGGGCAGCGACTCGAGCTCGTGCCGGAACGAGTACGCCGACGCGACCCATCCGTGCAGCATCACGACGTCGATGTCGCCACCGGCTCCGCTTTCGAGTATTCGAACGCGCGTTTGTGTGATGAGGGTCACAAAACGAACGGCGATGTTCTCGTGACCGGCCGGAAACATCTCGGCCGGGGACAGCGGGCGCGTCACACGAGCTCGATCGTTCGTCCCGCGATCCGGCCGATGAGGCCGAGTCGGAAGGTCACGTCGGTCCAGCGCTCGTCGCCGGCCAGATGATCCTCGAGCGGATACAGCGGCCAGAGATAGGGATTCGAGCTGCGCACGGCGGACATTCCCTTGTGCGGATGCCAGACGCCGTGCTCGTCACGATCGTCGAGGAACCGATCGTAGAGCTTGCTCCAGTTTTCGTTGCGGCGGAGATATCCGAGCCGCGCCATCAGCTCGAGCCACGTGATCGCGAACGCCACGTCGTCGTCGGCGGCGTTGCGATTCGGCAGCATGTCGCCGAGGATCAACTGCGGCTGCGGGATCGGCTTTTTTCCGACCAGCTGCAAGCCTTCCTGCCGGGGCAACGGTTGCGACAAATGCTGATAGATGGCCGCCATTGCGTCGTGATGCTCGGTGCGGAAGAGCGGCATGTACGCCAGCATGAACAGCAGATGGATCGACGGCGGCGCGGCCTCGGCGGCGAGCACATGCTGATTGCCGAACCGAATGAACGGCTTCTGCGCGAGTGGAGAGCGAATGTATGCGACGGTGCGCTCGAGAATTCGCCGCGCCGCGCCGCGAAGACGCGGATCACCCTCGTAGCCGGCTTGTGCGAGCGCGGCCGCCGCCGCCTCTCGAAGAGTCGCGCGCGAACGGCGCGCGAGATCTTCGTCGATCGTTCCTTTGCTACCGAATTCGAACAGGTATTCCGGATCGTCGTCTTCGGCGAGCAAGCGAAAGAGAATTCGTCGCGCGTGCGTGAGCGGCGGCGTGTCTTTGTCCCATCCGTACTCGAGCAAGCGACGCACGGCGGTGATGGTGCCGATGCCGTCGAAGTGCTCTCCCCGAGCCGATGGGATCGAGAGCATCGCGTGATTCCACGTGCCGTCGACCTGCTGCATCAGAGCCAACGTCAATGCCGGTTCGTACGTAAACGGGAGTGACGCAACCTGCTCGGCGATCACGCCGGACGGTTTTGCGACTTCCGTCACAGATCGGAACTTGATCGGCGCCGACGCGTGCTCGAGGAGCCACGTGATCGGAAACGAAATCGGAGGTGACGGGGGCGCCGCAGCCGGAGTCAGTGCCGTTGCGGATGACGGAAGCGGCGCTGCTGGGGTGGTACTCGACGAAGGCGAGGTGGGCGGCGGCAGAGTCACGAGGTCGCTCGGTCCGAGCCTGCAGTACCCGGCCAGCTTCGGCGCTGGTGAACGAGAATCATCCTGCGTCAGGGCGGGTAAGGATAGCAGGTTTGAGTTTTTGCGCTAGAGGGCGTCAACTAACGTGTTGCGCTCAAATTGGTTGTCGATGCGAGGGATCAGGGCGCAACCCATGCTGATGTCGCAATCCTGTCGCAAGGAAGTTTGTACACGCAGGAACGCAGGCTGATGCACGCACGGCGGTATCTCCAACAACTCTTTGGGGGCAGAAACATGAAGACGATGACCCGGATGGCGATGATGGCGGCCGTGATGTTCTTGGCCGTGGCAAGCGTCGGTCAGGCGCAGGGTGGCGGGCGCGGCAACAACCGCATCGACGGGGTTCTCAAGGATTCGCTGAAGGTCTCGGACGCGATCCTCGCGAAGGCCGACTCGATCCAGAAGAAGTACGCCGAGGAGATGCAGCCGCTCATGCAGGCGATGCGCGGCGGCGATGCTGATGCGCGTACGAAAATGACCGAAATCCGCGCCAAGCAGACGACCGACATCAAGGCGCTGCTCACGGCCGACCAGGCCGCGCAGTTCGACAAGATCATGGCCGCGATGCCGCAGGGCCGCCGCGGCGGTCAGTAACTGATCGCATAGCAGTCGAACCACGAAAGCGCGGGCCGTCGCAACGACGGCCCGCGTTTTTTTACGGGATGGATTACTGGCATTCTCAAACCGCGCCGAGCATCTTCTCCGCCCCATGAAAGACGGGCGAACGCGTGCGCGGTGAGTTCATCGATCTGTCGGGCGCGCGTCTGTACTACTACGCCGCCGGCACGCGTGGCTCGGGCAATCCTGTCGTCTTCATTCACGGATTCCCCACGTCGGGCCATCTGTGGAGCGACGTCGTGCCGCTCATGCCGTCCGGCCACCGGCTCGTCGTGCTCGATCTCCTCGGCTACGGGCGCAGCGACCGCCCTCTCTCGCGCGGCGTCGACGCAACGGCGCACGCCGATCGCGTCGTCGCCCTGCTCGACGAGCTGCGCATCGATCGCGCCTGCCTCGTCGGCCACGGATTCGGTGGCGGCGTCGCCCAGTCGGTCGCCGTGCGGTACCCGCGCCGCGTGTCGCACCTCTGTCTCGTCGACAGCATCGGCTTCGACCGCTGGCCGATCGCCCGTCTTCGCGTGTCGCGCGCAATGCTGCCGCTCGCGCCGATCATGCCGCCGTCGTTCGTTCTCTCGCGCCTTCGGCACGAGGTGGAACGCGGTTTCGGCGACCGCCTGCGCGCCGCGCGCTCGATCGATCTCTACGTGCGGCCGTTCGCCGGGCCGGAGGGAATGCAGGCGCTCGCCGCGCACATTAGAGGAATCTCAATCGCGGAGCGCGACGTCCAGTCCCGGCTCTCGTCGCTCGACGTTCCGGCCGCCGTCGTCTGGGGCCGTCGGGACCGGGTGCTGCCGCTCGACACGGGAAAGCTGCTCGCGCGCCAGATTCCGCACGCGACGCTCGACGTGATCGACGACGGCCATCATTTCACGCCGGAAGAAACGCCGCGCCAGGTCGCCGACGCGATCGCGACGCTGCTTCGCCGGTAAGGCCTACAGCTTTCGGAGCTCCTCGGCCGCCTCCACCGCGTGCCCGATGTCGCGCGACAGCGCGCGCGCTTCCTGCGTCGCATTGGTGTTGTCCTCGATCTGCGAACCGAGCCCTGACGAACGGAACTTGAGGAGATCGAGCTTCAAGTTCTGCAACATCAGGCTCGCGCTCTCCAGCTGGCTGCCGAGCGAGCGCCGGCGCTCCAGCAGATCGGCCAACGAGGCGCGCTGGCGTTGCAGCAACGTGAGACGCCGGTCGCGCTCGGGCGTGTCCGGCTCCGACGTCAGCGCGGCAAGGCGCTGGTCCAGCGCACCGAGCGACGTGCCCGAGACGTCGGCGTCGAGGCGGTGGAGCGTCGTCGCAACGGACGCCACGCGCTGCACCAGCGCGTCGAGCGTCGGACCGACGTCGGGGATCAGCTCACGCTCGATGCTGCCGAACGCGCTCGTGATGTCGCGCATGAGCGCGCGGTCCGCCGCGGCGCGCTTGATCGTGTCACCGTACGGCCCGGCGATCACGTCGGGCGGCGCGAGCGTCGCGGCCATTTGCTCCGGCGTCGGCGGCGGCGCGGGCAGCGGCGGGAACGCCGTTCCCTTCGGCGGGTCCACGATCCCTTGTTCGGCTCGCAGCTTCGCGCGAATGCCCTTCTTGAACGCCTCGAACGGACCGATGCCGTCGGACCAGATCGAGCCGCCACGCTTCAGCACGCCGATGAACATCAATCCGCTGGGAATCAGGAACCACGGAGGACCCTGCGTGATGGCCGCGTTGACGAAGAGCAGCACACCGCTCCATCCCAACCAGCCCATCACCGCGCGCCGGAACGCGAGGACGCGCTCCTCGAGCGGGCGTTCGTCGAACGTCTTGTAATTCGCCAAGTGCAACCCGATCACACGCACCTCGCGATCGAAGACGGCACGTTCTTCGGCCTTCAGCATCGCTCGCTGCGCCTTGTACCAACGACGCAGCTCTCCCTTTCGCATGCCCGCCGGCGGCGCCGGAAAGTTGCGCAGCACGCCCGGAGGGTTGAGCGGCGACGCCGGAGCCGGCACGGACGAAGCCGGCGGTCCGGTCGCGCCGCGTGCGTCGGCCGGATACGGCAGGATTTGCGACGACGGTGGTGTCCACGCCTGACGCCGCCGATGCGACGCCTGCGCGCCGGCAAGCGCGTCGCGGAATTCCGCCGCGTCGGACCAGCGGTCTTCCGGCTTCTTCGCCAGCGCGCGGTCGATCGCCACGGCGAGATACGCCGGCACGTCCGGACGGCGCTCGCGAATCGGACGCGGACGTTCCGACGCGTGCTTCATCAGCATCGCCGGCGTGTTCACCGCCTTGAACGGCGTGTCGCCGCTCAGCATGTGATAGCCGACAACGGCGAGCGAGTAGAGATCGCTGCGGCCATCGACCTCGCGTTCGCCGAGCGCCTGCTCCGGCGACATGTACGCCGGGGTGCCGACGGCGACGCCCGTCGCGGTGATGCGCGTCTCGCCCGCCCGGGCGCGCGCGATACCGAAGTCCGTCACCATCGGCCGGCCGCTGGCGCGGTCGATCAGGATGTTGTCGGGCTTGATGTCGCGGTGCACGACGCCGCGCGCGTGCGCGTACGCCAGCGCATCCGCGACCTCACGCAAGACGCGAACAGTCTGATCGACGGGCCAGGCGCCCTCGCGCGCGAGCCGTTGCCCCAGGCTCTCGCCGTCGATGAACGCCATGACGATGAACGCCAGGCTGCCGGCGGCCGACGCGTCGCTGCCGACTTCGTCGACGCTGTAGATGGGGACGATGTTCGGATGGCTGAGCTGCGCCGCCGTCTGCGCTTCGCGAATGAATCGCGTGCGCACGTCGGGGTTGAACGCGATGTCCGGCGGAAGAACCTTGATCGCGACAGAGCGGTGCAAGCGGGTGTCGGTCGCGCGATAGACGACGGACATTCCGCCGCGGCCGATCTCGCCCTCGATCAGGTACTGAGTACCGACCGCGACGGTGAGTCGGTCGCGCAGATAGTCGTTCACAACGCTCACACCGGTTTAGCGAGCCGCCGAGGGGCGAGCCTGTTTCGTCCCCGTGGTGCGCATTTCGTCGGCCACGTAGAGCGCGGTGTCGACGCTGTCGGCGAGATTCAGCGCGTCCATCGCCAGCGACGTGATGTGTTGTGGCGTCTGCGAGCCGGCGCTGAGCCGAATCAAATCGAGCTTGATGTTCTGCAGCGCGACGAGGCACGTCTCGAGCTTCGCGGCGATCGTGCCCCGCTTGGCCGAGACTTCGGCGATCGCGCGCCGCTGCCGCTTGAGGAACGCGAGCCGGCGCACCCGCTCGTCGCTGCCGCTCTCGTCGAGCGGATTCGCCGCGCTCTCGAGGCGCGAGATCTCCGCCTCGAGCGCTTCCGATCCGCCGGCCGCCGCGCTGCGATCGATGTCGCCGAGCGCGAGCGCCAGGTTTCTCACGCGGTCGGCGAGCGCGCTCGCCGACCGGCCAACATCGGGAATGCGCTGACGCTCCGATGACGGCATGCGCTCGAGCAGCGCGAGGATTTCGTTCCGGTCGCGCTCAGCGCGATGAATGCGGTCGCCGAAGTTCCCCGCGGCGCGCGCGACGTCGTCGGTCGCGATCGGCGGAAGCTGCGGCGCAGAGCTCGTTCCCTGCACATACGTGGGACGCGAGATCCGATTGCGCCGCTGTTCGCGCAGCGCGCGGCGCTTGTCACGGTTGAACATCGACCGCACGTACGTAACCGCGTCCTCGGCGACATCGACCAGGTCGCGATCGCGAGGCTGACGAAACACGTCGCGCCAGTCGTAGCCGTCGGACCAGAGGCGCGAGTAGCGGAACGCCATGAAGATGGTCCAGATCACCGGGATGAAGAGCAGGTCCCGGCCGGCGACCACGTCGAGCACGACGAGCACACCGTTGATGAACAGATATGGAGCGACCTTCTTGCGGAACCTCACGACCTCCGGCGCTTCCCACCGACGGTACTCGTCGGGCGTCGGAACCTGCTGCGCGTACGACGGCTGCTGTGCCGCCGACGGATACGACGCGGACGAGGGAGCGGCCGGACCACTTGCCGCGGGAGCCGTGTTGGCGACCGCCAACCCCCCGCTGCTCGAGAACGTCGGCAGCTTCCCCGTGTCGAGCGCGACAACGACGGAGCCGGCCGACGGGAATCGGTTCGCCGGATCCTTCTCGAGCAACTGCATGATGACGCGCGCGAGATCCGGCGGAACGTCGGATCGCCGCTGCTCGATCGGCACGGGGCGCTCCGAAATGTGCTTCACGAGAACGGCCGGCGTGCTGTTCGCGATGAACGGCGGTTCACCGCTGAGCATCTGGTAGCCCAGAATCCCGAGCGAATACAGGTCGCTGCGCCCATCGATGGCGCGTTCGCCGGCCGCCTGCTCCGGACTCATGTAGGTCGGTGTGCCAATCGCGATGCCAGTCGCGGTGAGACGCGTTTCCCCTTCGCTGACCGCGCGCGCGATGCCGAAGTCGGTCACCATCGGACGTCCGCTGTCGGCGTCGATCAGAATGTTGTCCGGCTTGATGTCGCGATGGATGACGCCGCGCTCGTGGGCGTAGGCGAGGGCGTCGGCCACGTCGCGAAGGATTCGTCTTGTTTGATCGATCGGCAGCGCGCCGTGCTCGTGGAGCAGCTTGGCGACGTTGTCCCCGGTGATGTAGGCCATCACGAAGAACACGATCCCGCCCGCTTCGTCGACCGCGTAGATATCGACGATGTTCGGATGATTCAGCTGCGCGGCCATCTCGGCTTCGCGCAGGAACCGGGTTTTGATTTCGCTGCGGAACGCCAATTCCGGCGGCAATACTTTGATGGCGACCGTGCGCTTCAAGCGGCGATCTTTGGCGCGGTAGACGACCCCCATGCCGCCGCGCCCAATCTCGCTGTCCAGCTCGTAATGGGTACTAAGCGCCCGCTCGACGAGCGAGCGGAGCTCCGTATCCGTTTGCGGTGAAACGGGCTCGGACAAGCGTTTAGCTCGCTTTAGCGGGGCTAAGGGGTTGTGTGGCGGTGACGCAGTTTAGCATACGTCGAAACTTCCGGAAAGATTAGACGGGTTCATACGCCGGAGCGGCAGTCATCGTACCCGATTCTTGTCTCAAATGCGACAGAACGCACACCTGACGCTGCCACCGTGACGGAGATCCAAAGCGCGCGGCATGCATTGTGGAATGCCGTGTGCGACCATGGGGCTAGCCCCCCAGTGTCGCTAGTTGCACGTTCCCATTTCCGACCAGGCACCAAATGGCAACTCGCCAGACGCTTCCTGTCCTGCCCCTCCGTGGGACGGTCATCTTCCCAGGCCTGACGGCGCCAATCGCCGCCGGCCGGCCGGGGACACTTCGGGCCATCGAGTCCGCCCTAAAGGGCGAGCGGCTCGTTTTTGCCGTCGCCCAGCGCGACAACACGGACGAGCCCGCTCCGGATATCCTCTACTCCATGGGCGTCATCGCCCGGATTGGACAGATCCAACGTGGCCTCGGCGGGGTTCAGCTCCTGCTGCAAGGTGAGCAGCGCGCCACGTCGCTCCAGTTCAACAACACCGAGGGCTTCCTCAGCGCGGTCGTGATGCCGGTCGAAGAGATGAAACCGGTGAACGAAAACGACCCGGCCTTCGTCGCGCTCCATAAAGAGCTCCGCGAGCGCGCGGCCGAATTGGGCGAGCGTCGCGGACTTCCCGAGGAAGTCGTACACCAGGTGCTCGACGCGGTTACCGATCCGGGCCGCTTCGCCGACCTCGTCGCCGGTTACATCGAAGTGCCGCCCGCCGAAAAGCAGGGACTCCTCGAAACGCTGAGCGTCGAAGAGCGGCTGCGTCGCGTCCTCGTCCAGGTCCAGAAGCAGATCGGCATGCTCGAGGCGCAGGAAGAGATCAAGTCGCAGGTCCAGGAAGAGCTCGGCGAGCGCCAGCGCGAGATGTATCTGCGCGAGCAGATGAAGGCGATCCAGAAAGAGCTCGGCGACGGCGACGAATCGAAGGAGATCAGCGATCTCCGCGAAAAGCTCGACAAGCTCGAGCTGCCCAAGGAGGCTCGCCAGGAAGTCGAGCGCGAGCTCGGACGTCTCGAGCGCTCGGGCCGTGAGTCGATGGAGGCGCAGGTCATCCGCACGTACCTCGAGTGGGTGGCCGAGCTGCCGTGGAACGAACGATCGGACGACAACCTCGACCTCGTTCGCGCGCAAACCGTGCTCGACGAGGACCACTACGGGTTGCCGGACGTGAAGGATCGCGTGCTCGAGTTCCTCGCCGTGCGCCAGTTGCGCGCGCAGCAGATGGAGGACGAGCTCAAGCAGACCGGCGAGATGTCGATCGCCAAGCTCAAGGCCACGAAGGAAGACGCGACGCCTCAACTCGCGGGCATGCACGCCGGCGAGCGTCAGATCACCGACGCCAAGGAAGCCAAGGCCCGCGCCATGGCCAAGGGTCCGATCCTTCTCTTCGTCGGACCGCCGGGCGTCGGCAAGACGTCGATCGCCAAGTCGATCGCGCGATCGCTCGGGCGTCAGTACGTGCGCGTGTCGCTCGGCGGCGCGCGCGACGAAGCCGACATCCGCGGCCATCGACGCACGTACGTCGGAGCGATGCCCGGCAGAATCATTCAAGGCATGAAGCAGGCGGGCACCAAGAATCCGATATTCCTGCTCGACGAAGTCGACAAGCTCGGCATCTCGTTCCAGGGAGATCCGGCGAGCGCGCTGCTCGAGGTGCTCGACCCGGCGCAGAACGACAACTTCACCGACCACTACCTCGGCGTGCCGTTCGATCTCAGCGAGGTGCTGTTCGTCGCAACGGCGAACTTCATCCAGAACATTCCGGGACCGCTGCTCGACCGCATGGAGGTCGTGGAGTTCGCGGGCTACACGGAACGGGAGAAGGCGGAGATCGCGAAGAAGTATTTGATTCCGCGCCAGATCGAGGAGTCGGGGCTCGCGGGGAAGAACGTCGCGCTCACCGACGACGCGGTCGCGGCGATCATCAGCAAGTACACGCGCGAGGCGGGCGTTCGCCAACTCGAGCGCCAGGTCGGCGCGGTGGCGCGCAAGGTCGCGCGAAAGATCGCCGCCGGTGACACGAAGATGGTCGCCGACGGAAAGATCGACGCCGAGGAGGTGCGGACCCTGCTCGGACGTCCGCGCGTCCACCCGGAGCGCGCCGCCGAGGAGAACGAGGTGGGCGTGGCGACGGGCATGTACTACACGCCCGCCGGCGGCGACATCATGTTCGTCGAAGCGTCGATCCGCCGGATGTTCGGCGCGGGCCAACGCTCCACCGACGACGAGCGCACGCAGGTGAGCGGCTGGGGCAACGTGTCGCTCATTCTCACGGGCCAACTCGGCGACGTGATGAAGGAGTCGGCGCGCGCGGCGATGACGTTTGCCGCGACGCATGCCTCGAAGCTTCAGATCCCGGAGGATCGCCTCGGTTCGATCGAGGTGCACATCCACGTGCCGGCAGGCGCGATTCCGAAGGACGGTCCGTCGGCCGGCGTCACGATGTCGACGGCGCTGGTGAGCGCGATGTCGGGACGACCCGTTCGCAAGGACGTGGCGATGACGGGCGAGATTACGCTCCGCGGCCGCGTTCTTCCGATCGGCGGCGTGAAGGAAAAGGTGCTCGGCGCCCACCGAGCCGGAATCTCCACGATCATTCTCCCAAAGGACAATGAGGCGGACATGGAGGACATTCCGGAGGACGTGCGCAGCCAACTCGAGTTCCACTGCGTGGCGACGCTCGACGAGGTGTTCGCGATCGCCCTGCTGCCGGCCGCCGCGACGGCGTCGTCAGCCGCCCCCGCACTTATGGAAGCGGACACGGCTAAGGTCGCTTAAAGAGGTCGCAAAGACCGCGAGCCGGTGGCTGGGCGCAATCGCCCCGGTCACCGGCTTCGCATGGGGATCGCGTACTGTTCCGCGGGCATTGCGCGCCGGCCCGCGAGCATTACGCGCCGGTCCGCGTCCATTACGCATCCGTCCGCGGCCATTACGCATCCGTCCGCGGCCATTACGCATCCGTCCGCGGCCATTACGCATCCGTCCGCGGGCATTACGCATCCGTCCGCGGGCATTACGCATCCGTCCGCGGGCATTACGCTCCCGTCCGCGGGCATTACGCGTCCGTTCTCGAGCATTACGCGTCCGTTCTCGAGCATTACGCGCCCGTCCGCAGGCATTACGCGCCCGTCCGCAGGCATTACGCTCCCGTCCGCGGGCATTACGCGTCCGTTCTCGAGCATTACGCGTCCGTTCTCGAGCATCACGCGCCCGTCCGCTGGCATTACGCGTCCGTTCTCGAGCAATACGCGTCCGTCCGCAAACATTACGCACCCGCCCACCCGTCCACCGTCGCTGATATCGACACGCTCGCGCCGGCCCGTCACGCGTTGCACATTGTTTCGACGTCGATCTTCCCGTCCCGAAAGGCCCCAAAAAACCTCCCGGAGCACGCCAGTATGAGAAGCACACCACTCTCGCCACGTCGTGCGCGCGCAGCGCTCGGCGTTCTCGTTGCCACGTTCGTCGTTCCCTTCTCCTCAGCGATCGCTCAACGCGGCGGCCGTGGGGGCGGAGGCGGGGGTGGTGGTGGCGGCGGAGGGGGCGGCCCGGTTCAGGCAGGCGGTCCGACGAACGCGGCAACCGATTCAGCCACCGGTGGAGGGCGCCGGAATGGTTTCAGCGCCACCACGTCCGCGCCGCGCGACATCGTCGCCATGACGGACGCCGCGCCGACGATCACGCATCACAGCGTCGCCGTGCGCGGACAAACGATCTCGTACACGGCCACCGCGGGCATGCTTCCCGTTCGGAACGAGCAGAGCGACGCCGTCGAAGGCGGCATGTATTACGTCGCGTACACCAAGGACGGCGCGAATCCGTCGACGCGTCCGATCACGTTCGCGTTCAACGGCGGCCCCGGCTCGGCGACTGTATGGCTGCACCTCGGCGCGTTCGGCCCAAAAAAGGTGAAGCTCAACGCCGACGGCACCGCGCCGCCGCCGCCCTACACGTTCGAAGACAACCCGAACACGCTCCTCGACCAGACGGATCTCGTGTTCATCGACGCCGTCGGCACGGGCTATAGCCGTGCGGCGACGCAGGCGCTCGGCGCGCGCTTCTGGGGGCTCGACGAGGATCTCGGCTCGTTCCGCGAGTTCATTCGCCTCTATCTCACGCGATTCGATCGCATGGCATCGCCGAAGTTCCTGGCGGGCGAGAGCTACGGCACCACGCGCGCGTCGGGTCTCTCGGGACTGCTGACGGATGACGGCATCGCGCTCAACGGCGTGATTCTCCTCTCGTCGGTGCTCAACTTCGAGTACTCGTCGCAGGTGCGCGGCAACGACATCGGTTTCATCAACTTCATTCCGACGTACGCGGCGACGGCGTGGTATCACAAGAAGCTCCCCGCCGACTTGCAGAAGCAATCGGTCGAGGAAGTCGCGGCGGCGGCCGAGAAGTGGTCGGTGAACGAGTACGCGTCGGCGCTGATGAAGGGAAACAAGCTCGCGGCGGCCGAGCGTCAGGCGACGATCGATCAGATGGCGCGCTTCACCGGGCTGTCGAAGGAGATCATCGACCAGAACGATCTGCGCGTCGCGCTCGGCACGTTCGACTCCGAGCTGCTTCATGATCAGCACGAGACAGTCGGCCGTCTCGACGGCCGGTTCACCGGTTTCGCGCCATTGGGCGGCGGACGTGGCGGCGGTTCGGGCGTCGGCGATCCGAGCGACATCAGCATCCGCAACACGTTCACGCCGGTGCTCACCGACTATACGCGCCGCGAGCTGAACTACCGCAACGAGGACACGTACTACATCCTGGGCGGCGGCATCGGACGCTGGAACTACCCGCAGAACTCCTACGCCACGGTCGTGCCGAATCTCGAGCGGGCGTTCGCCAAGAACGCGTACATGAAGTTGTACGTCGCCGAGGGGTATTACGACGCGGCCACGCCGTACTGGGCGGTCGAGTACACGCTGTCGCACCTGTCGATCGACCCGAAGGTGGCGAAGAACAACATCACCGTCGGCAAGTTCGACGCGGGCCACATGATGTACATCGACGAACCGTCGATGAAGAAGCTCCGGGACGATCTGGAGAAGTTCTACAACACCGCGATCAAGGAGCCGGTCGTCCCGTAAGAACCGGCGCGATCACGCGCGGCGCCGGCGCGAAGAGCGGCCCCCACTGCGGAACCTTCCACGGATTGTTCCGCAGTTCCTCGGGCTCCGTACCCGGCATGAAGTACTCGGTGTACTTCATGTCGTACGGCGTCGATGCGGTGGCGAGTTGTCCGGTGGTTCGATCGATTTCGGCGTACACGAGGCCGTCCGGCGGCGGGCCCCACCCGCTCGTCGAGCGGCCTTGATAGTACTTCGCGATCATGTCGCCCCAGATCGGCGCGGCGAGCAGACCCCCGACAGCGCCTTTCGCGATCGTCTTCGGCTGGTCGAAGCCTAGCCACACACCGGCGACGACGTCGGGCGTCATGCCGACGAACCACACGTCCCGGTTGTCGTTCGTCGTGCCAGTCTTTCCGGCGACGGGAACGTTGTCGGGTACGGGCTTTCGGGCCGCCGTGCCGCTGCCGCGGTCGGCGACGTCGCGCATCATGTCGCGCACGATGAACGCCACGCGCGGGTCGAGCACCTGCTGCGGCGTCGACGGGGGACGCGCGTAGACCGCGCGATTCGCCGCGTCATTGATGCGCGTGATGAACCGCGGCTGCACGACGGCGCCGTTGTCGGCGAACGCCGTGTACGCGGTCACCATGTCGATCGGGTGCACCGATGACGCGCCGATCGCGCTCGCCGGCACCGGATCGATCTTGGTGGTGATGCCGAGCCGTTGCGCGAGCGCCGACACCGAATCCATGCCGACGCGCATGCCGAGCTGGATCGCGACCATGTTGCGCGAGTGGACGAGACCTTCGCGCATCGTCATCGCGATGTTCGTCGGCACGCCTTCTTTCCACGTGTTCAAGCCCCAGAATTTCCCGTCGATCTCCTGCGGCTTGTACTCGTCGCCGGTGACGAGCGGAATGTCGAGCGCCGTATCGGGAACGACCGTGTTGGCCGAGATGCTGTCTTCGATCGCTTTCGCGTAGACGATGGGCTTCATCGACGAGCCGGGCTGCCGAAGCGCCGTCGTCGCCCGGTCGAACGGCGCGCGCTGATAGTTGCGCCCGCCGACGAGCGCGCGCACGTCTCCGGTGCGCGGATCGATGGCGACCGCCATCGCTTGCAGATAGTCGGTCTGACTGCCCTTGGCCGCGGCCTGCGTGAGATGCTTGTAGCCCTTTTGCAATTCGATCTTGTTCGTGCCTTCGATGACCGCGTCGACGGCGGCGCGCTGCAGCGCGGGATCGAGCGTTGTGTAGACGCGATAGCCGCCGTTCGCCACCGGAATGCCCGCGCGCTCCGCTTGGTGCCGCACTTCGTCGACGAAGTAGCCCGACGCGGCGGACATACCGCTGTTCGGTGCGGTGACCATCGGTTCGAGCTTGGTTTTATCGGCGAGCGCCTGCGTGATGTACTGCTGATCCGCCATCAGCTGGAGGATCAAGTCGCGGCGTTCTTTCGCGCGCTGCGGGTGCGCGATGGGATCGTAAACCGGCTGTGATCTCGGTAGTCCCGCCAGCGTCGCGGCCTCGGCGAGCGTAAGACGCGCCGCGGGGTGGCCGAAGTAGTGACGCGCCCCCGCCTCTACGCCGTACCAGCCGCGGCCGAGGTTGATCTGGTTCAGGTACGCCTGAAGGATCGTGTCCTTCGGGTAGTGCCTCTCCATCTCTCGCGCGGCCGACTGCTCGCGCAGTTTGCGTGAGAGTCCCGCCGTGCCGCTGACCTCGCGCCGGTCGATGACGTCCGGGTGCATGTACCCGACGAGCTGCTGCGTGATCGTGCTTCCGCCGCCGCGATTCTCATTGAGGATCTTGCCCTTGATCACGCTCAGCACGGCGCGCACGTCCACGCCGTCGTGCTCGTAGAAGCGCTGATCCTCGACCGAGATGAACGCCTTCGGCACGTACCACGGAATGGTTTTCAGCGCGACGTTCGTGCGCATCTCGCGCCCGATCTCGCCGATGAGCGTCGAGTCGCGGGCGTAGACCAGCGTGGACTGCGCGAGCGGGATGATCTGCCAGGCCTCGCCCGTCTTGGGCGTGGTGTCCTGCGCGTGCGCGACGGCAGCGAGCGACGCGCCGGCGATCAAGGCATATGTGAGGCTACGGACGCGCCAAGCGGCGGTCGCGGAACGACGAGTCAGCATCATGAAGCGGTTGTATCTGTCCAAAATGGTTGTATGGACCATTGTACCCCACCGAGGCGGAATCTCGCCCAGGCCGCTCTTGCCGCGCTACCTTTCGTGCATGCCCCCGCTCGTCCACCTCGCCGTGGCTCAACTCAAGCCGCGGAAAGGCGATTACCACGGCAATCTCGAGCGGCTGCGAGCGGTGTTCGCCCAAGTCGACCAGCTCCGGCCTCGACCAACCGTGCTCTGCTTGGCCGAGAGCGCCTTGACCGGGTATTTCCTCGAGGGCGGCGTTCGCGACAACGCCGTCACCGCGGGCACGCTTGCCGCCGATCTCGACGCCGTGTATCGAAGCGCCGTCACATCGCCAGTGGCCCCCCCGCTCGACGTGACGCTTGGCTTCTACGAAGTATGGAACAACAAGCTCTACAACAGTGCGATGTACGTCACACTCGGCGCGGGCGAGCCGAAGATTCTGCACGTGCACCGAAAGGTTTTCCTTCCGACGTACGGCTTGTTCGACGAGGAGCGCTTCGTTGAGCGCGGGCGCGAGGTTCGCTCGTTCGACACATCGTTCGGCCGCGCGGCGCTGCTCGTCTGCGAGGACGCCTGGCATAGTCTGACGGCGACGATCGCGGCGCTCGACGGTGCGCAGATCATCTTCGTCTGTGCCGCGGCGCCGGCCCGCGGCGCGCAGCCCAAGGGCGACTCGGTTCCCGGCCCGGCCAGCGTGAGCCGCTGGGACCGGTTGATTCGCGACATCGCGGACGAGCACGGCGTGTTCGTCTCGCTGTCGTGCCTCGTGGGCAGCGAAGGCGGAAAGGTTTTTCCTGGCGGCTCGTTGGTAGCGGGCCCGTCTGGCGACATCCGGGCGCGGGCACCGCTGTGGGACGAGTCGGTCCTCTCGGTCGGCGTCGATCTCGCCGACTGCACGCGAGCGCGAACCGACATGCCGCTCATCGCCGACCTCGAGACGATGGTGCCGCATCTCAAGCGCAGCATCGACGACGTGTTGGCTCGAACGCCGGCGACGCTCGAGTACGATGCGGCCGCCGCTCATCCCGACGCGTCAGGCCGACGCGAAACACCAGCCGGCGGTGAAAGCAAATCGAGCGGCGAGCTGCCGATCGTGAGCGTCGGCGCGACGAGCCACGAACCGCCGGCTCCGCTGGCGATCGACGGCGCGCTCACCGAGCAGTGGCTCGTCCACTTCATTCGCGACGAGATGGAGCGGCGGCATTTCACGCGCGCCGTCGTCGGTGTCTCGGGCGGTGTCGACTCGGCGGTCACGGCGTACCTCGCGGCCCGTGCGCTCGGACCCAAGAACGTGATCGGCGTGCGCATGCCGTATCGCTCGTCGAGTCGAGAGAGTCTCGACCACGCGCAACTGGTGATCGACGCGCTCGGCATCGAGTCGCGAACGATCGACATCACGCCGGCGGTGGACGGCTACCTGTGTCACGAACCCGACGCCGACGGCGGGCGGCGCGGCAACGTGATGGCCCGCATGCGCATGATCACCCTGTTCGATCTCGCCGCGAAACACCAGGCGCTTCCGCTCGGCACCGGCAACAAGACCGAACGGCTCTTCGGCTACTTCACCTGGCACGCCGACGATTCACCGCCCATCAATCCGCTCGGTGATCTGTTCAAGACCCAAGTGTGGGCGCTCGCCAAGCACCTCGGCGTGCCCGAGGTGATCGTCGAAAAACCGCCGACGGCGGATCTCGTCGTCGGACAGACCGACGAAGGCGACTTTGGCATCAGCTACAAGAAGGCCGACGAGATTCTGAATTGGCTCGTCGCCGGATTTCAGCCGGACGAGCTGATCGCGCGCGGCTTTGACGCCAAAGAGGTTGAGATCGTGCGTCGCCGCGTGGCCAGCACACACTGGAAGCGGCGCTTGCCGACGGTGGCGATGCTCAGCCCGACCGCGATCGGCGAGTCTTATCTGCGGCCCGTCGACTACTAGCTACGCCGCCAAGGCGAGACTCACCGCACGCTTGGCGCACCGCTTGAGGGCTCGATGCACGGCGCGCGCGTGCGCGATGAAATTGAGTCCGGCCCACGGGTGCCGCGAAAAGAATTCCGTCGGCAGCAGGTCGCCCTTCAACCGATTGCAGCGGCCGCACGCGAGGACGACGTTGCCCGGGACATGAGCGCCTCCGTGCGCGAGCGGATGCACGTGGTCGAGCGTGGCGACGTCGAAATCGAGCAGCGACCCGCAGTAGACGCAGCGGTGGTCGCAATCGCGCATCGCCGCGTGCTTGATCGCGCGCTTGAGGCGGCCCGACGGAACGCTGTTTCGGGGGCGCGATCCGCGCGCCGAGCGCGGGAGTCGAGGCAGGGAGACATGGTCGACCTGCCCGCGGCTGCGCCGTGCCGAGCTAGTCGTCGGTACTGCGTGGTTCCTTCGACTCGGAGAACGACTCAGGAAGAACCTCTCCATGCGCGCCTTCTCGCAGTCCCCGACCGTCCGCTTGGGACGTGTTCCCACGAACGCGGTTCTCGCCGGCGCGCTCCGAACCCGATCTCATTGGCCCTGACTCCTCGAATACCGGAATCGCAACACTTCGTTCCATCGCCGCCGCTGTGACCGGATCGCGAAGCGCCGCGATGATGCGGGCCGCGTAGGCGTCGAGGATCGTTCGGTCGGGCATGGCCGACCCGCCGAACGGCAAGGGAATGTCGAATCCGTCGCCATGGCGGCGCGGAATGATGTGCACGTGGTAGTGCGGCTCGTCCTGGCCGGCCTCGATGCCGCTGTTGACGACGATGTTGAGCGAGTCGGTGCCGGAGACCCGGCGAATGGCCGACCCCAGATCCATCGTGACCCTGAACAGGTGCAGCGCCAGGTCGCGTGGAATGTCGGCCACCGACTCGTAGTGCTCCCGCGGCACGACCAGCACGTGGCCGTTGTTCACCGGCTGCACGTCCATGAAGGCGATCGCCCGGGAATCCTCGTGGCAGATCGATACTTCGGCCGCGCCATGGATCATGTCACAAAACGTGCAATGCGCGATTCGCCGTTTGATCATCGCTGTCTCGAGATGTGTCTGCTCGTCCATAGCGCAGATCGAGTGCCAGCGTTCCCGCCCCGCGGCTCGCGCGCGCGACGCCTCTCCTAAAGCCACACCGGCGCTTATTTTCCGGGCATGGCCACTACGACGAAAGCCGAGCGCAAGACCGCCGGATTGACCCGAGAGCAGTTGGTTGTTGCGTACCGCACCATGCTCCTGTCGCGTCGGCTCGACGACAAAGAGATACAGCTCAAGGGACAGAACAAGATTTTTTTCCAGATCTCGGGCGCCGGACACGAAGCCGTGCTGACCGCGGCCGGGTTCGTCTTCCGCCCGTCGTACGACTGGTTCTACACCTACTACCGGGACCGGGCGCTCTGTCTGATGCTCGGTATGACGGGTGAAGAGATGTTGCTCTCCGCCGTCGGCGCGGAGAACGACCCCAACTCCGGTGGCCGCCAGATGCCGAGCCACTGGGGGCACAAGAAGCTCAACATCGTGTCGAGCTCCTCGCCGACTGGCACGCAGTTCTTGCAGGCCGTCGGCAGCGCCGAAGCGGTGCTTCGCGCGAAACAGCTCGGTATGACCGAAGGTTTCGAGAAGGACGAAGTGGTATTCTGCTCCACCGGCGACGGCACCACCAGCGAAGGCGAGTTCTGGGAGTCGCTCAACAACGCGTCGAATCTCAAGCTGCCCATCGTCTATCTCGTCGAAGACAATGGCTACGCGATCTCGGTCCCCGTCGAGGTGAACACCGCGGGTGGCAGTATCTCGAAACTCGTTCGATCCTTCCCGGACCTGTACGTGGAAGAAGTCGACGGCTGCGATCTGATCGCGAGCTACCAGGCGCTCCAGCGCGCCGTGGAGCACGCGCGCACGCGGAAGGGCCCGTCCCTCGTGCACGCGCACGTCATTCGTCCGTACTCGCACTCGCTGTCCGATCAAGAGTCGAAGTATCGCCCGCCCGTCGAGCGCGACGCGGAAGCGGTTCGCGATCCGCTCGCGACCTTCCCGAAGTGGCTCGTCGCCGAAGGGCACGCAACGGAGGCGGAGCTCGCGAAGATCAAGGAAGAGGTCGACGCGGAGGTGCAGGCCGCGACCGACGTTGCCCTGGCCGCGCAGCAGCCGGGACCGGAGACTGTCGAGAAGTTCGTCTACTCGCCGGACGTCGACCCGACCAGCGAACAGTTCGACACCGAGGACGATCCGCAGTTCTCCGGCAACGAGACCACGATGGTGGATCTCCTGAACGCCTGCATGCGCGACGAAATGCGACGCGATCAGAAAATCCTCATCTTCGGCGAGGACGTCGCCGACGCCTCGCGCGAGGCCGCGCTCGAGACGTTGAAGGGCAAGGGCGGCGTCTTCACGGTCACGCTCGGCCTGCAGCGCGAGTTCGGCGCCTCACGCGTCTACAACACGCCGCTCGCCGAAGCGACGATCGTCGGGCGCGCCATCGGTCTGGCGATCCGCGGCTTCAAGCCCGTCGTCGAGATTCAGTTCTTCGACTATATCTGGCCGGCGTACATGCAGCTCCGCAACGAGATGGCGACGATGCGCTGGCGCTCGAACGGCGACTTCTCGGCGGCGGTCGTCGTGCGCACGACCTACGGCGGCTATATCCGCGGCGCCGTGTACCACTCGCAGACCGGCGCGTCGCTGTTCACGCACACGCCGGGCATTCGGGTCGTGTGTCCGGCCACGGCGCTCGACGCGAACGGGCTGCTCCGCACCGCCATTCGCTGCGACGACCCGGTGCTCTTCCTCGAGCACAAGCATCTCTACCGGCAGACGTACAACAAGGCCGCGTATCCAGGCGCGAACTTCATGATCCCCTTCGGCAAGGCGAAGACGGTGCGCGAAGGGACCGACGTCACCATCGTGACGTACGGCGCGACGGTGCAGCGCGCATTCGCCGCGGCGAATCAGCTCGCCGACGACGGCCCGTCGGTCGAAGTCATCGACTTACGCACGCTCTCACCGTGGGACCAGGACGCGGTCTACGAGTCGGTGAAGAAGACGAATCGCGTGATCGTGCTCTACGAGGATTCTCTCTCGTGGGGCTTCGGCGCCGAGATCGCGGCGCGAATCGCCGACGATTGCTTCCCGTGGCTCGACGCGCCGGTCAAGCGCGTCGCGTCCGCCGACACGTTCGTCGGCTACGCGCCGCGCCTCGAGGACGCGATCCTACCGCAGGTCGACGACATTAAGCGCGCCTGCGAGGAGATCCTTCGTTTCTGATCGGCGTCCGGTCGCGCTAGTGGTGTGATGGAAACGGCGACGCACCGCGCGTGTAGTCGCTCGGCACCACGAACAGGCTCTCGTTGATCGGCGAGTGCTTGAGGCTCGACAGCTCGGACCCGATGTCGAGGGTCATCGCCCCGGCACCAGTGTCCGAGTTCGACGTCGTCTTGGTGCGCACCGCGGTGCCGGACATCCGCCGCGTGATGGAATCCGACTTCGCGGCGAGATCCTTGAACGGTCCGAGCGAGGCGCCGCTGAGGCCCTGACTGCCGCCTCCGAGCTGGCCGGTCTGCTGAAGCGGACTCGCGGCGAGTCCCGGAATCGACGCCATCCAGTACTCGCTCGTCGCCGACGTCTTCATCTGCTGGCTCTGGCCCATCCCCTCGATCGACATCGTGTAGCTGACCGTCGTTCGGTAGTGGCGCGTGGGGAAGCCCGCGATCGTATCCGTACCGGGCAGAATGTCGAGCGTCACCGCGACGCCGCCGATGGTGATCGACATGCCCATCGACTGCATTTGTTCGAGGGCCTTCGACGAGAAGTCCTTGGGGATCGGCACGAATTCCTTCTTGCTCGGGTGCACGACCGTCATGCCCGACGTGTCGAACAGGATGTAGTCGCCTTTTTCGCCGAGCGGCGGAATCGCGCCCTCGACGATGTCGATGCGCATCCGTTGCCCGATCTGGACTCCGTGCCCGGTGTAGCCCGGCGTCATGCCGGCGAGCATGGCGCCCATCGAGCCGCTCGCCGACATCGTGGTCTTGACGTCGAACTCGATCCCTTGGGATTGCTGCGCGTGAGCCTGGGCGATGAGCGGCGCCAGTGGCAGCGACGTCGCGCTGAGGGCGAGCCATGCTGCGGCGCAGGCCGGCGTGTGAAGGAATCGACGAATCATGGCTGGCTCCACTCGGAAACGGTCAGTTGGACGAAAACAGGATGCGTCCGCCTACGACGGTCATCACCACGCGCGCGTCACCAATCGTCTCCGGCGCGACGCGCGTGATGTCGCGATCCAACATTACAAAGTCGGCAAGCGTCCCGCTCGCCAGCCGGCCCTTGTCCTTTTCGTCGAACGAAGCGAACGCGGCGTCAACGGTGTAGGCACGCAGCGCCTCCTCGACCGTGATCCGCTGTTCCGGGTGCCACCCGTCGGGCGAGGCCCCATCGAGCGTGCGCCGTGTCACGGCTGCGTAAATCCCCTCGAGCGGCGTCGGCGGGGCGACGAACCAGTCGCTGCCGAACGCCAGCCGGGCCCGGGCGTCGAGCAGCGATCGAAACGCGTACGTCCACTGCGCCCGCTCGGCGCCGATCACGCGCTCGGCCCATCGTCCGTCGTCGATCGTGTGATAGGGCTGCATGCTCGCGATCACGCCGAGCGCGCCGAAACGCGGAACGTCCTCGGGCGTGAGGTGCTGCGCGTGCTCGATGCGGAACCGTCGATCCCGCGGTCCGTTCTCGCGCGCGACGCGCTCGAAGATGTCGAGCTGCGTGCGGATCGCGCGATCGCCGATCGCGTGCACGATCATATGAAGTCCGGCTTTGTCCGCCCCGGCGGTCCACCGGTACAGATCTTCAGGCGTATTGACGAAGAGGCCCGTGTCGTTCGGCGCGTCGGTGAACGGTTCGAGCATCGCGGCGGTGTGCGATCCGAGTGATCCGTCGACGAATCCTTTGAGGGCGCCGATTTTCAGCCACGCGTCGCCGCGACTCTGTCCGCGCGAGGCCACCGTGTCGCGCAATCGTTCCCAGGTCGAGATCGGCACCGCCGCGTAGATGCGCGTCGCGAGCCGGCCCGCCGCGTGCGCGCGCTCGAACACGGCGAGATCGGCCCACGTCCCCATGTGATGCACAGACGTCACGCCGCGCTCGGCGACGTACCGCATCGCCGCGTCGAGCGCGCGATCTTCTCGTTCGGTCGACGCGTGCGGAATCGCGCGCGCGACGAGCGACTCGGCGTTGTCCTTGAAGATGCCGGTCGGATCGCCGTGCTCGTCGCGCACGATCGTGCCGCCGTCGACATCTGGAGTCGCACGCGTGACGCCCGCTGCCGCCAGCGCCGCGCCGTTCGCGAGCGACATGTGTCCGTCGAGGCGGCGAACCCACACGGGATGACTCGGCGTCGCGGCGTCGATCCAATCGCGGCGAGGCAGCTCGCCGCCCCACAGCTCGTGATTCCAGTCGCCGTGCGTGATCCACGTCCCCTGCGGAACCGTTGCCGCATACGCGGCGACGCGATCGACGAAGTCGCGCGGCGACTTCGCGTCGCGCAGTTGGACGGACGAGAGCCCGAATCCGCCCTCGAGAAAATGGATGTGCGAATCGACGAATCCCGGCACGATCATCATGCCGTGCGCGTCGATGATCCGGGTGTCGGCCGACGCGAGCTTTCGCATTTCGGCGCTGGATCCGATCGCGACGATGCGGTCGGCGGCGACCGCGAGGCCGTCCGCCCATGGCCGTCGCGGGTCGGCGGTCCAGGTGCGGGCGTTCACGACGGCGAGTGTCGTGGGAGCGGTGTCGGGGGGCGTGGAACGCATCGCCTGTTCTTATCGGGACCAGACGAATTGCGCAACGCGCGCCCGGGAACCTGTTCGGTTCGCCCCATGTTGGTAGCGTTGCGGGCGCGTCGGACGCGGCTCGTCACGAGACTCTCGCGAACAGCGGCGCGCATCGCCAGCATGAACGTGGAAAATCGTGCACCGTCATCCGGGACGTGATCCACCGTACAGTAGCTTGACACGTTGGGCGTGACGAGAAGCCCGGCTGCGGTTGTTAGTGGTATGTGGTGAGTGATGGTTCTCGGTTTCCAGCCGTTTCGCCCCTTCCCTCCCCGCCGTTCCATTCGATGTTTCGCCGCCTCAGTTCCGCGCTCCTTCTGTTCTCCGCCTGGCTCGCCTTCTACATGGTCCAGGCGGCGATGGGGATCGCGCTCGCGCCGAACAGCGGCTTCGGCCGCGTTGGGTGGATCGAGATCGACGCAAGTGTCGCGCTGCTGTGGACGGCCCTCAGTGTGGTCATCGCGGCGTGGCACCTGCGCGCGCGTCGCATGGCGCCGAATCTCTGGATGCTCGTGGCGCTCCACCTGCCGCTGTTTCTCGCAGCAGCCTGGCTCGATGCCGCGCTGGCGCGCTGGCTGATTCCATTGCTCAATCCGGCCGCGCAGTTGAATCCGATGTGGAGTCTGATCTCCTCGTACGCCGAGTTCGACGTCGTCAGCTACGCGGCGATCGTCGCCGTCGTCGAAACGCTGCTGGTGCGCCGCGCGCTCGCCGAACGACAGCGACACGCCATGCGACTCGAGCATTCTCTCACACGCGCGCGTCTCGACTACCTCGAGGCGCAGCTGCAACCGCACTTTCTCTTCAACTCGCTGGGGGCGGTTTCCGAACTGGCGTACGACGCGCCGGCGACCGCGTCGCTCGTACTCCAGCAACTCTCGGCCGTCTTTCGCACGGCGCTCGCGCAGCGCGTCGACGAAGTCACACTCGGCGACGAGCTCGTCGCGCTCGAACCGTATCTCGACATTCAGCGCGTACGATTCGCCGACTGGCTCACCATCGAGTATCAGATCGACGACGCCGCGGTCGACTGTCTCGTGCCGCGCTTCATCCTGCAGCCGCTGGTCGAAAACGCGATTCGTCACGGCCTCGCCGGGCGCAGCGCCGCGGGGACGATTCGCATTCATGCGTCCGTCGACAACGACGATCTCGTGCTCCGCGTCTCCGACGACGGCGTCGGGCTCACCCGCGCGGCGCGGCCCGGCCGCGGCATCGGCCTCACCAACGTCCGCGAGCGGCTTTCCATCCTGTACGGCGACAATCGTCTTCGCCTGCACGACGGCCCAGCCGGAGTGACCGCCGAAGTGCGCGTGCCACGCGAACGGCGCGACGGGCGCCACACCGCAACCGAAATCGCCGATGCATCCGAACCGCGGTCTGACGCCGAGCCGGGCGCATTCGTGTCGATGCGCCTGCCGTCGTTCCTCTCGAGCCCGGCCGCGCGACTCGCGCTCGTGTGGACCGCCTGCGCGGGAGTGTGGATGCAGCAGAGCTACGTCTATCTGCTCGTCCGCCACCGGCTCGACGGCGCGAGCTGGCCGCCGCTCGCTCGGTTTGACGCGACGAACGCGTTCCTCTGGGCGCTGCTCACGCCGCTCGTCTTGCGAACGATGAAGCGATTCCCGGTGCGTGGAGCCCGCGCCTGGCTGCACGCGCTCGGCCTCGTCGGCACGTGCGCGGCCGTCACCATCGCGCACACCGAACTGCTGCGCGTGCTGACCGGACGGACCTCGCCGCTCTGGTCGTCGGCGTTCCTCTCCAATTTGATCGTGGACATCTGGATCTTCGCCGTGCTCGTCGTCGTCGCGCACCGCGCGATGCTCGCCGAGTGGCTGCGTCAGCGCGAAGCGGACACGTCGGCGCTCGAGACCGAGGTGGCGATCGCCCGGGATCGATCGGCCGAGTTGCGTCGCATTCCACCCATGCTCCTTCAGTCGCTCGACGGAATCGCCGCGACGGTGCGGCGCGATCCCGGCGCCACCGAGCGGCAACTTACCAGACTCGCCGATTACCTGCGCGTCGCCCTGGAGTGCGCCGACCCGTTGGGCGTCACGACCGAACGCCGACGCCGACTCGACGGCGCCGCAGCGGCGTTGCGCGAAAGCGGCGCCTTCGCTCCCGACCTCACGCGGACCGCCTGACATGTTCACTGCCATCGTAGCCGACGACGAAACGGTCGCCCGCCGCCGCGTCGTACGCCTCGCCGAAGAGACGGGAGAAGTCGAAGTCGTCGCGGCGTGCGCCGGCGGCCGCGAAACCGTCCAACAGGTCACCGCGCTCCAACCACAGTTGCTCTTCCTCGACGTGCAGATGCCGGATCTCGACGCGTTCGGCGTGCTCGAGGCCATCGCCGGCCGCGCGTCGCCGGCGATCGTCTTCGTCACCGCGTTCGACCGCTACGCGCTGCGCGCGTTCGAGGTGCAGGCGGTGGACTATCTGCTCAAACCGTTCGACACCGAGCGGTTTCGCGAGGCCTTCGCGCGCGCCAAGTCACGCGTCGCGTCGCGCCAGCCGAAGCGGGACGAAGAACGCCTGCGCGCGTTGATCGCCGAGTACCTGTCGACGCTGCAGACGAGCGCACCGAGCCACCTCGATCGCGTGGCGATCAAGGTGGACGGCAGCCTGCGCGTCGTGCGCACGGCCGATGTCGACTACTGGGAGACGGACGGCAACTACGTGCGCCTCCACGTCGGCCCGACCGACCATCTGCTGCGGTCCACGTCGACGGCGATGGAAGCGCAGCTCGACCCCGGGCTGTTCATTCGGATTCATCGGCGCTACATCGTGAACGTGGATCGTATCGTCGAGGTGCAGCCGTGGTTCGCCGGTGACGCGATCGCGGTGCTGCGCGGCGGCGTCAAGCTGCGCGTGTCGCGCACCTATCGCGAACGCCTTCACACGCGGCTCGGGGCGCGTCCGGATCCCGCGGCCGAAGCCGAAGCGACCGCTTGAGGCGATTCTAGAAGCCTGAAGCGCTGCGGAGCCCGTGGGCCAGTGGTAGCTTTCGCGCCACATGGTCCCGGCGAACATCTGGTTCTGGGGCGGGTTCATCGCGTTCGTGCTGGCGATGCTCGCGCTCGACCTCGGCGTCTTTCATCGACGGCCGCACGTGGTCGGGATGAAAGAAGCGGGCATCTGGACCGCGATCTGGGTCGCGCTCGCGCTGACCTTTGCGGCCGGACTGTACTTCGTCGTCAGTCGCCACGCCGCGCTCACGTTTCTCGCCGGATACGTGATCGAAGAGGCGCTGAGCGCCGACAACATCTTCGTGATGGTGCTGATCTTCGAGTACTTCCGAGTTCCGAAGAGCTCGCAGCACCGCGTCTTGTTCTACGGCATCCTCGGCGCGCTGGTGATGCGCGGCGCGTTCATCGCGGCCGGGTCCGCGCTGATCACGAGGTTCCACTGGATTCTGTACATCTTCGGCGGCTTGCTCGTGGTGACGGGCGTCCGCATGGCGATGCGCCGCGGCGACGAATTCGACGGCGAGAACAGCCGGATCGTGCGCACCGTGCGTCGCGTGCTGCCGCTCACGCCTCGCTACCACGACGCGAGCTTCACGGTGACCGAAGCGGGGCGCCGCCTGGCGACGCCGCTCCTCCTCGTGCTCATCCTCGTCGAGCTGACGGACCTCGTCTTCGCGGTCGACTCGATTCCGGCGATCTTCGGCGTGACGAGGGATCCGTTCATCGTCTACACGTCGAACATCTTCGCGGTGATGGGGCTGCGGTCGCTCTACTTCCTGCTCGCCGCCGTCGTCGACCGCTTCCACCTGCTGAAATACGGCCTGGCCGTCATCCTCTCGTTCGTGGGATTCAAGATGTTGGCCGAAGGCTGGGTGGAGATCGACATCGCGCTGTCGCTCGGGATCATCGTTTCCGTGCTCGCCATCTCGGTCATCGCGTCGCTCGTCTGGACTCCGGACCGGCCGCGCGCGCCGCGCTGACCGCGCTGGTCAGCCGCCGGAACGTCGCTCGATCGCGTCGCGCACGTCGAGCAGAATCTCGAAGTACAGCTGTTCGCGGCGATAGCTGAAGTCGAGCGCCGCCATCTGCGAGTCGTCGCCGCCGGACTTGGCTCGATCGAACGCCTCTTTGTACATCTCGTCGAGGTTGGCGAGAATGCGTTCGCGGGTACGTGACATACCGATCTTCTCGAGGGCTTGAAGAGTCAAACGGGGAGGTGAGTCGTCGGCCCGCTGCTTCGGATCGCCTTCGATCTGCTCGAGCAAGTACCGGCGTGCCCGATCCATGAGCATGCGCCGAGTGCTGGGAAGGTTGTCCATTGAGGCGGGGACTGAATCCTGGGCCGCGAGCGAGGCAAGCTAGTGTCGCGGTCCCGGCGCTGCAACGCCGCCTCAAGGCGAGAGACGGTGGAACACGGCATCCTCGACCACGCGACCGTCGCGCAGATGCTCGACCACGATGCGCTCGAGCAGTTGCGGCGTCACGCCGGCGTACCAGACGCCTTCCGGATAGACGACGACGATTGGGCCGCCGGTGCACACACCCAGACAGGGCGTCTCTCCTCGCTTGACCCGATTTGGACCGAATAGCAGTCCCTCGCGTTGGAGGAGCGCCGGCAATAGCTCGTAGAGGCCCCGGCCCCGCGCATCCGGATTACAGAATCCGCCCACGCAGATGAGCACGTGTCGCGAATACGGGTCCATCCTCGGAAGCGACGCCTTCGTGGCCATGTCACTGAAGGTACAGCGCAGTAAGTTTCCGGCCCGGATGCCCGACTCCACCCGCATCGCCGACCTTTCAGTCCTCTACTCACGGCCGCCGCATGCGCACCGGCGGGCCGTGTTGTTCATCCACGGCTATTTCGCCAACGCGTCGGTGTTCTCGGAGTGGGTCCCGTTTTTCGCCGCCCGCGGGATGCCGGCATACGCCGTCAACCTCCGCGGCCGCGACGACAGCCGGCCGGACGTCGACCTTGGCCGCACGTCGATCACGGACTTCGTCGCCGACGCCGCCGCGGTGGCCCGGCACCTCGACAAGCCGATCGTCGTCGGGCACTCGATGGGTGGGCTCATCGCGCAGTGCCTGGCCGAGCGCGGACTCGCCCAGGGGATCGCCCTGCTGGCGCCCGTGCCGCCGAAAGGCATCCGCTTCATGACGCTCAAGATGATGCTGAAGCAGTTGAAGTACCTGCCGGCGATCTACGGATCCGGCGTCGTCGCTCCCACGCTCGACGATCTCAAGGAAATCGTGCTGAACCACGTCCCCGAAACGCAGTGGGAAGAAGTCCTCGCGATGCTCGCGCCGGATAGCGGACGGGCCGCGAAGGAGATGTCGATCAACGGCGTTCCGGTGGACCACCGGCGAGTGCGGGTGCCGGCCCTCGTCGTCGCGGCCGACGACGACCGATTCATTCCAATCGACAGCTCTCGGCGGGTCGCCGCGTTGTATCACGCGTCGATGCACACGGTGCTCGGTCACGGCCACATGATGATCATCGAGCCCGGATGGCAGGCGATCGCCGAGACGATCGCGCGCTGGTCCGCATCGCTCTGACGCCCGGGCGAGCGGCCGGACGCCCGGGGGATATGTTTCGCAAACGGCCACGCCTCCCGACGACGCTCCGCCGTCGACACGCGCGGGAACGCCCGAATGGCCGCAAGGAGAACGTATGAGCACCGCGACAGGCACGTCCGACACCTCGATCGCCACCAAAGGCTACGTCCACGCCGACGCCCTGGTCAGCACCGAGTGGCTCGCCGAGCATCTCGATGATCCCGCTGTTCGCATCGTCGAGAGCGACGAGGATGTGCTCCTCTACGACACCGGACACATCCCGGGGGCCGTGAAGGTCGATTGGCACGCCGACCTGAATGACGCGCTCGTACGCGATTACATCTCGGCGCCGCAGTTCGAGGAGCTGCTGCGGTCGCACGGCATCGATCACTCGACGACGGTCATCTTTTACGGCGACAAGAACAACTGGTGGGCGGCGTACGCGCTGTGGGTCTTCCACCTCTTCGGCTTCACCAACACAAAGATTCTCGACGGCGGCCGCGTGAAGTGGGAGAAGGAAGGCCGCCCCATGACGACCGACGCGCCGAAACCGCGTCCGCGCTCGGCGTTCAAGGCCGGCCGCCGCGACGACGGACCGATCCGCGCGTTCATGAACGACGTTCGAACGCACCTCGGCACCGCGGGCAAACTCGTCGACGTTCGCTCGCCGGACGAGTACACTGGCAAGAAGCTGCACATGGCCGAGTACCCGCAGGAGGGCGCGCTGCGCGGTGGACACATCCCGGGGGCGAAGAGCGTTCCCTGGGCGAGAGCCGCCAACGCCGACGGCACGTTCAAATCAGCCGCCGAGCTGCGCGCGATCTATCAGGACGAACAGGGGCTTTCGCCGAGCGACGACGTGATCGCGTATTGCCGCATCGGCGAACGCTCCAGCCACACGTGGTTCGTTCTCCGTTATCTGCTCGGCTACGAGAAGGTCAGAAACTACGACGGCAGCTGGACCGAGTGGGGCAACGCCGTCGGCGCGCCCATCGAACGATAAGGATTCTCGAACGCATGTCCTCCGAGCCAACGCGCACGGGCGCCGCCCCCTCGTCGATCGGCGACCTGCCGACGACGACCGGTTCGACCGCACCGGTGATCACGCGCAGCGAAGCGACCTGGCGGGGCGATCGCTCGTTCGAAGCCGGACCGGCCGGGCGGACGCACATCATCGACGGCGCCGCCAAGCTCGCGCCCGGGCCCGTCGAGACGCTGCTCAACGCGATCGCCACGTGTTCCAGCCTCGACGTCATCGACATCATCGCCAAACGACGAACGCCGGTCGAGAAGCTCTCGGTGAAGATCACGGCGCATCGACGCCCGGACTATCCGCGGCGCGTGATGCGCCTCGAGATGGACTTCGTCATCGACGGCGCGAACATCGAACCGGACCACGCCGAGCGGGCGATCCATCTCTCGTTCGAGCGCTACTGCTCGGTGGCGGGGTCGCTCGGAGCGGACATCGTCGCTGAAACGCGCCTCACCCTGAACGGAGTGAGCCACGATCCGGTGCAACACCACGTCTGGAGTCCGGCGCAGGCGTAGAGTCGCCGCGCCGGTGCCTGCCCGTCAGGCGATTCGGCGCTGATCGACCGCGGCCGGCATGCACGACGCAAAGCCGGCGTCGTGCGCGTACGTCATGAGCTGCTCCTGCATCAGGCGGCGGCCGCGGAAGAGCCGCGATCGAACCGTCCCGATCGGCACGCGGAGGATCTCCGCAGCGGCCTCGTACGACTGATCCTCTACGTCCACGAGCACGAGCGTCGAGCGGAACGGCTCGGGCACGTTCTTGAGCGCGTCGTCGATCGCCGGCCCCAGGTCGACTCGCGAAAAGATGCTCTCGACGTTGTCGCGAGCGCCTTCGTTGTAGAACGACCCGACCAGGGCCAGGTCGATCTCGCTGGACTCGATCTCGACCATCGGGCGCGCACGCTCGCGCGACCGGAGAAACACGTTTCGGCAGATCGTAAAGAGCCAGCGTCTGCAATCGCTGCCGGGCAGATAGGTATGCCAGGACCGGAACGCGCGCAGGAACGTGTCCTGAACGACGTCGTCGGCATCGGACTCATCGCGCGTCAGGGAGAGCGCGAATCGATAGACATCGTCGATCCACGGAATCGCTTCCCGTTCAAACGTGACGGTCGGTTCCACAGAAACTCGCTGAGTGTATGGCACGCTAGTCATCAGTTGACGTGTAAAGTATATGGCCCAGACACCGGGAGCGCGAGGTCCCCCCTACGGCGGGGTTCGATTTCCCTCTAACCCACAAGGACCCCTGGAGTCACATTTGGTCGCCGAAGAGCCGGCTGCAAGCCACTTAACACAGCGTTGTCAGAGTTAAGCCAAGGAAACGATCGAATTGTGAACGAGCTGGAGCACGTGAACACGGAAGCCGAGTCCAGGCTCGAATGGGCGTTGTCCCAGACCGGACTCGGCGTTTGCACGGTGACGACCGACGGTGAGCTCGTCTCGTCGAGCGAGGGCATCGCGCGAATGCTCGGCTATCCGGACGAGAGCGCGACGGTCGGGCTCAACATGCAGGACCGCGTCTACGCCGATCGCACCGAGCACGCGCGAGTCCTCGCGACCGCCGACGCAACTGTTCCCGAATGGATGGAGACGCGCTGGAAACGACGCGACGGCAGTCTCATCGTCGTGCGTCTCGCGGTTCGCCGCGCGATGGATTCGGGTGACGCCGAGCTGTTCGAGATCCTCGCCGACGACGTGACCGAACGACGCCGACAGGACGAGCTGGTGCGTCGCAGCGAACGGTTGGCGTCGCTCGGCGCGGTGCTCGCCGGCGCGGCGCACGAGCTGAACAACCCGCTCGCCGCGATCATGGGCTTCTCACAGTTGCTGCTCAGGCGGCGATGGCCGCCCGAGGACCGCAGCGCCCTCGAGGCGATTCATCAGGAAGCCCTGCGCTCGGCGACGATCGTGAAGGATTTGCTCGCCCTCGCTCGACGCCGCGGCGTCGAGCGACGGGCGCCGGCGGACATGAATGAGTTGGTCACCTACATCGCGCGGATGCGGCGCTACGCCCTCGAGACGGCCGGCATCGAGTGCGAGCTCGAACTGGCGCGCAAGCTTCCACCCGTGCGCGGCGACCGCACGCAGTTGGAACAGGTGATATTGAATTTGCTCAACAACGCCGAGCAGGCGCTCCGGCCGCGAGTCGATGCGCAGCGCGCGAGGTCGCTCGGACGGATCGTGATCCGCACGCGGCTCGAGGGGCCGGAGATCGTCGTCGAGGTGGAGGACAACGGGCCGGGAGTTCCCGACGAAGCGCGCTCCGACATCTGGGACCCGTTCTGGACGACCAAGGACGAGGGTGAGGGCACCGGCCTCGGACTGACCGTCGTGCACACGATCGTCGTCGATCACGGCGGTTCGGTGTCGCTCGATCGGGGAACGCTCGGGGGCGCGCGTTTCATCGTCCGCCTGCCGACGGTGGCGTCGAGCGAGCACGCGGATCCTCCAGCACGCGCGCCGCGACCGCTCGACGTCCTCGTGGTCGATCCGCGCGCCGCCGACCTGCCGTTCGTCGAGCGCTTTCTCGCGTCCCGAGGCCACGCGGTGATCAACGCGGCCAGCGCCGAGGCGGCGTTGCGTCTCGCGGCGCAGAGCACCTTCGACGCCGTCGTCTGCGACGCCGAGCTGACGATTGCGGGCGGCGTGCCGATCGCCGACGTGTTGCGAGCGGCGCCGGGGTGCGCACACGCGCGCTTCGTCGTGTCGACGGAGAAATGTCCGCCGGCCGTCGACGACGGAGTGACCTACGTCGTGCGCCCGTATGACGTCGAGGAGCTGCGGCGACTCATCGAAGGATGATTGACCGGGTGGCCATCTTTGTCCGATGTCCACCCAGGAACACGACGGCTCGCGCGGGCGAGTCATTGCCTCCTTTGCCGCGGTCTACGTCATCTGGGGCTCGACCTATCTCGCCATCCGCTACGCGGTCGAGAGTATGCCGCCGCTGCTCATGGTCGGGAGCCGGTTTGCGTTGTCGGGCACGATCCTCTACGCCTGGTCGCGCGCGCGCGGCGCCGCGAAACCGACCGCCGCCGAGTGGCGGACCGCGTCGGTCACCGGGTTTCTTCTGATCTGCATCGGCAACGGATCGGTGGCCTGGGCCGAGCGACGCGTGCCGTCGGGATTGGCGGCGCTGCTCGTGGCCGTCGTCCCGCTATGGATGGTGCTGCTCGACTGGATTCGTCCCGGCGGGATGCGGCCGCGCGCACCGGTGGTCGCGGGCGTGATCGTCGGCCTGGTGGGTCTCGCAGTCCTCGTCGGTCGCGACTCCTTCTCGGGGGGAAATGGCGGCGTCGATGCGCTCGGCGCGGGCGTGCTCGTGGCCGCGTCGATGGGCTGGGCGATCGGTTCGGTCTACAACCGACACGGCGCCCGACCCGAGTCCGCATCGATGTCGACGGCACTGCAGATGATCGCCGGAAGCGTCGCGCTGCTCGTGCTCGGATTCCTGCTCGGCGAGCCGCGCGAGCTCGACGTGTCGTCGATCAGTCTCGCGTCGTGGCTCGGGTGGATCTATCTGGTCACGTTCGGCGCGCTGATCGGATTCACCGCATACATCTATCTGCTCAACCACGTGAGTCCGGCGAAGGCGGCGACGTACGCGTACGTGAATCCGATCGTCGCCGTCCTGCTCGGGTGGGCGGTGGCCGGCGAACCGGTGACGCCGCGAACGATGGTGGCGGCGGCCATCATTCTCGGCGGCGTCGCGATGATCACGATCGCCCGCGGGCGGCGCGTCACGAGCGCTGCGCGATCGCCGTCTGTTGGCGCGGGTCGGTTTGGCGCTTGATGACGCGGACGGCCATCAGGCTCCGGTCGGCGCGATCGATGAGTTGCATGAGCGATTCTCCGCTCTCGCGCGCCGCCCAGCCGAGTGAAAACGGAACCGGGGCGCGCTCGAGCGCCTCGATGCGCAGGCGATCGGCGACGAGTTTGGTCGCTTCGGCGTCGCGGTCGCGCAGCACGACGACGAATTCGTCGCCGCCGAAGCGCACCACGACCTCCTCGGCGCGCACGTAGCGCATGAGGAAGCGCGCCATTCGGCGAAGGACTTCGTCGCCTTCCTGATGTCCCCACTGGTCGTTGTACAGCTTGAAGTGGTCGACGTCGACGAAGATGCAGCCGCAGCGTGCGGTGGGGTCGCGACCGAGCTCGGTTTCGATCCCGGCGAGACAGCGGCGGTTGAGCGCTCCGGTGAGCGCGTCGTGCGTGCTCATCTCGAGCAGCGACGCCTCGAGGGCCTTGCGTGCCGTGATGTCGATGAGGATTCCGTGAATGAACGCGTCGCCCGTTTCCGGGTCGCGCACGAGGTTGCAGCTGTCGAGCACGGTGAGCGTTTGCCCGTCGGGCCGCCGCAACGTGATCTCGAACTCGCGCACCGAACCGTCGGCCTCCAGCATCCGAAGTTGCTCCTGTCGGCGCTCGGGTTCGATGTACATCGACACCGCGGCGGCGTGTCCCAACTCGGCGATCGACGACACCCCGGCGATCTCGAGGAACGCCCGGTTGGCATCGAGCACCTCGCCGTCGCGCGTGGTGATGTAGATGCCTTCGCGGATGTTCTTCGCGAACTCGCGCAGGCTCTCGGGGTCGCTCAAGCTGCGAAAGCGAGTAGAACCCGCGGTCTCGGAAGGAGCCGGTGCTGTCTGGTTCATTTCGACGATTCGGCCGCTGAGAATCCTCGGTCGGCCGGGAGGAGGGGACGACTGTTCCCAACACGGACGACTTACGCGCGCAGGACGCAATCGGCCCTACGGTTGTCCGGCTGAGTTCGATTCAATCTATCAGCCGGGCCGGCAGAATGCCCCGGTCGCCGAACTTGGCGCGTACCCGATCCACCGTGCGCGCGAGCACGCGGTCGCGATCGGTCTCGGCAATGCGCTCGTCGCCCAACTCGAACAGCGTCATCTGATCGGCGGTGGAATCCGTGGCCAGGGACGAGAGAGCGACGCCGATCAACCGCGCCGGCACGCGCCGTTTGTCGCGCAGCTTGGCGAGCAGCTGACGCCCCACCTCGAGGATCACGCGATCGGAGATGACCGGCGCGTCGAGTGTGCGGCTCGCCGACCGCGTCTTGAAATCGAAGTCCCGCAGCCGCACGGTGATCGTGCGGGCGGTGAGCCCGTCGGCGCGCAGATCCGACGCGGCGCGCGTGGTGAGCGCGAGCAGCTCGCGCTCGAGCTCATCGTCGCTCGCGATGTCGGCGGCGAACGTCTCGTCCCTGCTGATGCTCTTGGCATCGCCGTGCGATTCCACTTCGCGCGCGTCCATTCCGCGCACTCGCGCATGCAACCACTCGCCCTCGCGCGCGCCGAGCCACTGCGAGAGCGTGGCGACGTCGTATGGCAGCACATCGGTCACGCGTCGCATTCCCAGTTTCGCCAAGCGCTCCTGAAAGCGCGGACCGATCAGCGGAATGTCAGACAGGTCGAACGTGTTCAGGAACGGTTGTTCTTCGCCCGGTTCGACGATGTGGACGCCGGTCGCACCGGTCCCCGGCTTCGGTTTCGCGCGCTCGACGGCAAGTTTTGCGACGAGCTTCGACGTTCCGCCGCCGAAGGACACAGAGAGCGTCGTCGCGGCGGTGACAGCCTCGCGAATCCGTCGCGCCGTCGCGGCGAGCGGCTCGTGCCCGTACACGCCTTCGGTGCCTCCCATGTCCAGGTACCACTCGTCGATGCTCGCGCCTTCGACGACGGGCGAGAATTTCTCGAGCACGTCGCGGATCTCGCGGCTCTTTTCGGAGCAAACGCGCCGCGGAATCGGCACGCACATCGCCTGCGGACACAGTCGCAGCGCCCGGGCGATGGGCATCGCCGAGCGGACGCCGAACCTTCTCGCCTCGTACGACGCCGAGCAGACGACGCCGCGGCTCTCGCGCGTGCCGCCGACGATGAGATACTTGGCCAGGCCGGCGCCGCTTGGATCCACCATCCGTGCGACGGCCACGTAGAACGCGTCGGCGTCGGCGAGAAGGATACGGCGCGCGGTCATCGGATGTGGAGATCCTGTACGAAGTGCGAGCTTTCGTCGTAGCGCGTCACGCCGAGCGTGCGCGCCATGATCTCGCCGACGACACCGGCGACGTGATCGCGGTAATCGTCGGCGTCCATTCCATCGGTCGGTTCGGTGTTCTCGACGACAAAGTCGATCACCTCCCCGGGCGTCTGGAGTGACGTCTCGTCGGAATCGGCGGCGGCAACGCCGAACTCCTCGTCGATCGCCGCAAAGAATTCTTTGAGGGCCCAACTCATGTCGTCGGCGGCCCGTAGAAGAGCATCATCTCCAGTGAATGTCGTCGTCACCGGAATGCGGAGCAACGGGATCGTCACGTTCCGTCGCTTACCATGATCCCGCCTGCTTGTATATTGGGTTGAACATGACCTCGACACGGAAACCGCCGACGCGAAGTCTGCTTGAGGTCGACGCGGCCGTGCTCCCGCCGGGAAGCGCCGCCGATGCGCCGCACGGGTCGCGACCCGAGCAGGTGTACGTCCGTCTGCGCGACCTCATCGTGCAGGGCCTGCTCTCACCGGGCAGCCGCATCGTCGAAACCGAGATCGCGACGCGCCTCGGCGTGAGCCGTACGCCGGTGCGCGAAGCGTTGCAGCGGCTGCAGCAGGAAGGCTACGTCATGGGCTCGCCCGGCGCGCAGCAGTCGCGCCTCACCGTGGCCCCGCTGACGCGCGACGATGTTTATGAATTGCTAAACATCGTCGGCGCGCTCGAGGGCATGGGCGCGCGCGGCGCCGCGCTCATGCCCGTCGCCGATCGGCGCGTGCTGGTGCGGGACCTCAAGGCGCTGAACGCGGAGTTCCAGCGCGCCGGCAAAGCGATGCCGATCGATCACGGCAGTCTGTACGACGCCGATCAGCGCCTCCACCGCCGCGTCGTCGAAGCGTGCGCCGGACCGCGGTTGCTCGCGCTGCACGACGCCGTGAAGCCGCAGGCCGAGCGGTACATTCGCATGTACATCAGCATGCTCACCGGCGACATCCGCACGTCGGTGTACGAGCACGACATCATCATCGCGGCGATCGACGAAGGACGCGCCGACGACGCCGAGCTCGCGGTCCAGGTGAACTGGCGCCACGCCGCGGACCGCTTGAGCAAAGTGATCGCCGTCGCCGGCGAGCGCGGCTCCTGGTAGCGCGCGCGACTCAGCTCGCCAGTTCGTCCAACAACCGCCGATAGCTGTCGTACCGCTCCGCGGACACGACGCCCGCGCTCACACCGGCAATGACCGCGCACTCCGGCTCGGCGATGTGCCGGCAATCGGCGTAGCGACACTCGGTGCTCAGCGCGCGCATCTCGGGGAAGCAGCGATCGAGATGTTCCGGCGGCAGCGCCCACAAGCCCACCTCGCGCAGACCGGGCGTGTCGATCACGTAGCCCGGCGCACCGCCGGGCAGCGGAAGCATGATCGCGCCGACGGTCGTGTGGCGTCCTTTGTTCACCGATTCGCTGATCGCGCCGACGCGGAGGCCGGCGCCTGGAAAGATCGCGTTGAGCATCGACGATTTTCCGACGCCCGACGGCCCGGTGATCACCGTGCGGCACGCGGCGAACGCGGGTTGCAGATCGGTGAGTCCGAAGTGGGCCTTCACGCTCACGTAATGGACGGGATAGCCGGCCTTCTCGTAAATCTGAAATCGCTCGCGCGCGGCATCCGGCTCGACGAGGTCGATCTTGTTCACGATGATGCGCGCCGTGAGATCGTTTCCCTCGGCGATGACGAGGAAGCGGTCGAGCATACGAAGGTGCGGCTCGGGTTTGGCCGCCGCGAACATGACGACCACCTGGTCCACGTTCGCCACGACGATGCGTTCCCCGTGCCCTCCGCCCGGGACACGTCGAGCCAACGCCGAGCGCCGCGGCAGAATCTCGGCGATCGACCAGTCGGTTCCGCTATCCGAGTGCTCGAGCATCACGTCGTCGCCGACAGCGAGCTTGAGTGTCTCCGCGGCAGAGCGCACGGTGTCGCGCCGCAGCGATCCGTCGCGACGGCGGCCGGCGTTTGATTTCTTGAGACGCCCGCGGAGCGAGGCGTCGATCGTTTCGCCGGCGTCCGTTCGCACGCGCCACACGCCACCCGTGCCTTCGAGTACGACTCCGTGTTCCGGCGGCAGCTGCGTCACGCGGTTTCGTCTCCGCCTTCGTCGCGCATCGCGTCCCACCAGCGGCGCACCGGCGGGGCGCCGCGTCGTTCCTCGATCAAACGGTCGAGCAGCGCTTTCACGTCGCCGATCGGGGTCTCGCCGAGCGCGTCGCGAGCGGCGTCTTCGGTCGCGCCGGAGGCGAGGTAGTCGCTCTCGAGATGTCCTTCCGGCGTCTGCGCACCGATGCGCGCCCACTTGATGAAGAGAAAGAACGCGCGCCAATCGTCGCCGGCGGGTTCTGCCGCGCGTTCAACCATGATCTCCACGCTGTACGAGAAGCCATCGATGCCTTCGAACGCCGCGGGCCGATCGTGCACGGCCGCGTAGCCGCCGATCGTGGACTCATCGCCCTTGGTGTGATCGGGCGGACGATACCGCGCGTGCGACATCATCTCTTTCGCCTGCCGAACGCTTCGCGAATCACGCTCCCCGTGATGAACGCGACGTTCGCCGGCCGCTCGGCCAAGCGGCGCATGAGATACGGATACCACTGCGTGCCGAACGGGACATAGACGCGCATGCGGTAGCCGTCCCGCACGAGCTGCTCCTGCATGTCGCGCCGGACGCCGTACAGCATCTGAAACTCGAATCTCGAACGGTCGATCTGATGCTCGGCGACATACCGCTTGGCGTCGTCGACGATCCGCGGATCGTGCGTCGCGATACCCGGATAGTTGCCCTTGTCCAACAGCATGCGCATGCACAAAACGTAGTTCCGGTCGACCTCTTCCTTTTCGGGAAACGCCACGGACGCCGGCTCCTTGTACGCGCCTTTGCACAGGCGCACGCGGCAACCGAGCTGCACGGCGCGTTCCACGTCCGACCGCGTCCGGTACAGGTAGCTCTGCAGCACAATCCCGACGTGATCCTTGTAGGCCGGATAGAGGCGGTCCGCGAACAGATTGAGCGTGCGCTCGGTGTAGGCGCTGCCTTCCATGTCGAGCCGCACGAACGTGGAGAGATCGCGCGCGCGGTCGAGGACGTCGTGCATCACGGAGATGCACAGCTCCTCCGAGATGTCGAGGCCCATCGCCGTGAGCTTGAGCGACACGTTCGCGTCGAGCTTCTTCTGATGGATGCGGTCGAGCACGGCGAGGTACTGGGCGCCGGCGGCGCGCGCCTCGCGTTCGTTCGTCACGCTCTCACCGAGCAGGTCGAGCGACGCGGAGATTCCCTTCGCGTTCAGCGCGGCGACGGCCGTGACCGCTTCGTCCAGCGTCTCGCCGGCCACGAACCTGTTCGCGAATCGTTTCGCCAGCCGGTTGTTGCGAACGAAGCGAAAGACCCGCGGCCGGTTGGAGAGGTACAGCAGGGTGGACCGCAACATCAATCGCGCGGCGCGTGCGACTCGAGCGTCACGGGCTTGGTGATGCGCACGATCGGGAAGTCGGCGTGCGCCGCGAGAATGCCGTCGAGGAACGACCACTGCGCGAGGCCGTCTTCCGACTCGGGCTCGAGCAAGTAGAACGCGGCGAGGCCGCGCGGCTGCCCGGCACGGACGACGTAGCTCTTGGCCGGCAGCGTGCGCGACGCGGGCACGCCCCAGTGTCCAGTGACATCCTTGAGCTCGCGCGCCGTCTCGGATCGTCCGCGGTCGATCACGCTGTCGACGGCGAACGCCTGCACCGTGGCCGACGCCGGCGCGCCGAGCTGCTCGACGGCGATTCCATGGATTTTGAGGATCGGCAGCAACGCGGCGGCGGTCGTCGAGTCGAACGCGTAGCCGAACGGCAGCGTGGATGTGAGCGTCGGCGTGAACGACGCCACCACCGGCATGCGAACCAGTTTCACGACGCCGATTCGCTGGCGATTGCCGAGTCCTGCCTCGCGTTTCGTGGAATCGGTGAGCGGTACGACCACCTCGACGCGCACGTCTTCGATGCGCGTCGTGTCCATGCGCGACTTGAGCGACAGCGGCGGCGAGCTGCCCGGCTTCGCCGCCCACGACGCGACCTTGGCGTCGCCGGCCGGGCCGAGCGCGCGAATCTCGCGGCCGTGCTGGGCAACGTACGAGAGGATCTCGCTCACGAAGTCGTAGGTCGATGCGACGCGACGCGCGAACGGATCGTGCGAGAACGCTTCGCTCAGAATCGCGAGGCGATTGCGCAGGCCGTAGTAGTTCGTGCCGTAGCGCGCGAGCGATTCGTAGGTCGAGAACGCCCAGCCCTTGGATGGAATGGAGTCGGCGATCATTTGCTCGAGGCCGGGGCCTCTTCCACCGAAGCCGCCACCACCGCCGCCGCCACCCGCTCCACCCGCGCCACGACCGGCCGCGCGTCCGGCGCTGTCGGGCGGCGCGCCGCGTCGTCCGCCGGCGCCCCGGGCGCCGCGGGGAACGTCCGTGCGGCTGAAATCGCCGTAGTCCTGGATGTAGAACCCTTCGCGGTCGAGCATCCGCTTGCGAATCTCGGCCATCATGCTCGATGAATACGACAACACGTTGACTGCCGTCGGCGTGAGCGGCGGCGCATAGGTGAGCGCGTAGCCGTGGATGCTGCCGTCGGTGGTGTGGAGATCCATGAAGAGATCCGGATTCCACTTATTGAGCATTTCGAACGCGCCTTTGGTCTCCGGCGCGTCGGCGCCGATGTAGTCGCGATTGAGATTCCAGCCCGACGCGTTTTGCCGCGTGCCGACGAGCTCGGGTCCGTTCTGCGCGCCGCGATTGCGCGCCTGCGGTCCCCACTTCTCGTTGCCGTCGGCGTTGTAGATCGGCTGCACAATGAGCACGATCGAGTCGAGCACGTTCTTGTGCTTGTCGAACAGGAGGTCGCGCAGCAACGACTGCATCGCCTCTTTGCCTTCGACTTCACCGGCGTGGATGTTCGCCTGGATGTACGCGATGGGGCGGCCGAGCCGGCGCGCTTCGGCCGGCGTCGTGACCAGCGGCCGCGACGCGATGACGTACGGCAGCTCGCGTCCTTCGATCGTCTTGCCGATGGAGCCGGTGGCGATCTTCGCGCCGAGCAGCTTCAGCGAATCGATGAACGTGACGACGTCGTCGTAGTGCGACGTCTCGGCGAAGTTGGTACGTTCGGCGCGCGTGAGCGGCCGTTTGCCGACGAAGCTCTCGAGCGTGTATTTGCTCTTGGTCGGAATACTGTAGTTGTCGACCTGCTGAGCGACGCAGGGCCACGCTGACAGCAGGAGCACGGCCCCGAACGACGCGGCACGGCGCATGAACGAATCCCCGGCGGTTGGACGGGGAATTGTACCCGATCGAGTCGTGGCGACGCTACTCTGAATTACTCGGACGGCTTGCCGTTCGTGGCGCCGCGCTGGAGGAGACCGCGCGCGCGCGTCTGCGCGGCCACGGTGGGGTCGGCGCCGCGGTCGATGTCCGCGCGCACGTTGCGCTGAAAGAGCGCGAACTCCTGGTCCTTCACGCCCGACCGCTCCAGCTGGATGACGAGGTTCGTGGCCGTCGGCGCGTCGATCTGCAGTCCGATCAAGTCGGTGAGCACAGCGAGCGGCATCGTGACGGGACGCTTGCCCGCGGCGGCACGGACGCGCGCCAAGTCGTGGTCGGACACACCCGCTTCGATCGCCGTCGACGCCGCTTTGATCTCGTCGGCCGAGGCGTTGGTGCCCAGGACCGCGCGCGCCCTGGTCATGCGCACCCGGAGCTGCTGCACCGCGGTGACGATCTTGGGACCGTCGGAACCTTTGGCGGCGCCTTCGAGCGCTTTGTCGACGAGAGGCGCCGTGGGGAGCTTCGACGCGCGCGCCGAATCAACGATCGCATCGACCGCCAGTTGGGTGGGCTTGTCGAGACGAGCCACCAATCGCGGATCACCGCTGGCCTGCGCCGCGGCGACTCGCGCGACGAGCGAGAGCGCCGTCACGATGCGCAGAGACGCCTTCATTTTTCTTCTGGGACCACGATTGCCGAATTCGGAAGCCCGTAATCGTTGTCCACCACGCGCGGCGCAGTCGGATCGGCGACCCACACGCTGTCGTCGACGACGAACGAATACCGATGATGGCCGACCGGAACCGGCGCCGTCACCGACCACACGCCACCGCCGCGATGCTGGGCCTGATAACCGGCGTGCTTCGCGTCCCAGCCGTTGAAGTCGCCGACGACGGCGACCTTTTTCGCGTCGGGCGCCACGAGCACGAACTGCACGCGCTGCGGCTGCGCCTTGTTCTGCGCCGGGAAGAGCGCGCTGGCGATCGGTTTGGCGGCCCGGTCGATGTCCACCGCGGCGTGCATCGCGCCGAGCACGGCGAACAACGCGAGCGACGCGGCGAGCAGGCCCCACGTCAGCGGCGTGACCGTCACCGTGCGCGGCGTCGTGAGACGCACCCACAGCTTGATTCGCTCGTGACCGGGCAACCGACGCACCGCGGCCATCACCCGCGCGTCGAATGACGCGCTCAAGCGCACCGGCGCGCGAAGCACGCGCGCGATTTGGCTGACCTTCACATCGTCATCAGACACTGTGCACCTCACTCAGCAGCTCGCGCAGACGTTCGCACGCGCGCATGACACGCATCTTGAGCGCCGAAACCCCGACGCCGGTGAGCAGCGACATCTCGTCGTAGCCCATTTCCTCCACATACTTCAACAGGAAGGCTTCGCGTTGGTCCTGACGCAGTTGCTGCAGGGCGCGATCGATCTCTTCGCGCCAAGCGCTCTGCTCGGCCGGATGATCTTCTGCCGCGCTGAGCAACGCCGTCTCGTCCGCCACGAACGTCCGCGCCCGTCGTCCCCGTCGGGCCCCAACTGTTCGACACCGATTGACCAGAATGCGAAACAACCAGGCGCCAAACCGTTCGGGGTCCTCGCACTGCCGCAACGACCGGTAGGCCCGCGTGAACGCGTCCTGCAATGCTTCTTCAGCGTCCTCGCGGTTGCCGAGCATGTGAAACGCGTACCGGGCATACCGGTCGCGATACCGCTCGACCAGCGTACCGAACGCGTCCACGTCGCCGCGCAACACCTGAGATACGACGATTGCGTCCGAGCTAGCTTCCACGTCGAATGACCTACGGTGATCGGAGAGGGTCACAATTGCTGTACGTGGTGGTAAATCAGGCACTTGCGGCTGTCGCAGCACTAAGGAATCTCGCCGCTGCCTCAATTCTACCGCGAGCCGGGGTAAAAGCTCCGTCCTGCCGCTGCCATGTCCATCAATAGCCTGGCCGGCTCGAATCGCTTGGCAAATCGTACGTTGAGGTCCTCCAACCGTTCTACGACCCGGCTCACACCGACGCTGTCCATGTAACGGAACGGTCCGCCTCGGAACGGCGGGAACCCGACACCGAACACCGCGCCAATATCGCCGTCGCGGGGTGAGCGAAGGATATCCTCCTCGAGGCAACGCGCCGCCTCGTTCAACATCGCCAACACGCAGCGGTCCGAAATCTCGGCCTTGTCGATCGGGCGCCGTTCGCCGCCGATGACCGCGTATACGCTCTGGTCGACCGGCCCTTTCGTTCCGTCGGGGCCGTATCGATAGAAGCCGTTGGAACCCTTCCGACCGGTGCGGCCAGCCAGCACCACGCGCCGCATCGATTCCGGCGGCGTCATGCGCACGCCGAACGCTTCGGACAGCACCGTCGCGACTCGTCCGCCGACGTCGATCCCCACTTCGTCGAGCAGCGTGATCGGCCCAACCGGGAAGCCAAAGTCGACCAGCGACTCGTCGATCGTCTCCACCGCCGCGCCTTCGTCGAGCATGCGGCCAGCTTCGCTCATGTACGCCGACAGCGTGCGCGTCGTGTAGAACCCCGGTCCGTCGTTGACGACGATGACCGTCTTGCCGAGTCGCTTGCCGTACGCCACCGCGGTGACCGTCGATTGGCGGGACGTCGCCGGCGTGACGATCACTTCGAGCAGCGGCATGCGGTGCACCGGCGAGAAGAAGTGCATTCCCAGCACGCGCTCGGGATGGCGCGCCGCTTCGGCGATGCGCGTGATCGGAATCGTGCTCGTGTTCGACGCATACACCGCCGACGCGTCGAGCACCGGCTCCACTTCGGCGAGCACCTGATGCTTGAGGGCGAGGTCCTCGAACACCGCTTCGATGACGAGATCCACCGCCTCGAATCCCGAGTAGTCGGTCGTCCCGCCGACGAGACTCATCGCGTCGTCGAGCTGGTGCGGCGTGATTTGCCGCCGCGCCACACGCTCCTGCACGACGCCGCGAATCGCCGCGAGTCCGTGTCCGATGCGCGTCGCGTCGGTGTCCTTCAATCGGACGAGCGTTCCCTGCTGGACGGCGATCGCGGCGATGCCCGCGCCCATGAATCCCGCGCCCAGGACGGCGAGCCGGTCGATCTCACGCGGCTGCGGCGCCGGGTCGGGAACGCCGCGATCCTTTTTGAGCGAGGTGTTGGCGAAGAAGAGAAACACGAGTTGGCGCGAGACCTCGGTCATCGCCATTTCGCCGAAGTGGCGTGCTTCTTCGGCGAACCCGTCGCCGTTGCTCGAGTAGCCGGCGACCACGGCGTCGAGCGCGGCGAGCGGCGCCGGATAGTGGCCGTGCGTTTTTTCGAGCACGCTTTGCCGAGCCTTCTTGAATACCACGCCGCGGCCGATCGGATTGCTCTCGAGGAGCAAGCTCGCCGGGCCGGCGCCGCGGCGCCGGGCAGGTTTGAGCGCGCCGCTCGCCAGCGCCCGCGCCCGTCCGAGGGCGAGCTCGCCGAGGATCGACGGGTGCACCATTTCGTCGACGAGTCCCATCTGCAGCGCGCGGCGCGCGCGAATCGTGCGGCCGGTGAGGATCATGTCCAACGCGGCTTGCAGGCCGACGCGCCGCGGCAGACGCTGCGTGCCGCCCATGCCGGGGATGAGCCCCAGCTGCACCTCGGGCACGGCGAACGTGGTGTGCGGGTGATCGGTGCAGATGCGGTACGCGCACGCCAGCGCGACCTCCAGGCCGCCGCCGAGGCACGCGCCGTGGATCGCCGCGACGACGGGGACGCGCAGCGACTCGAGTCGCGCCAGGAGATGCTGCCCCGTCCGGCTGACGCGCTCGGCCTCGCCGGCCGACCGGAGATCCAGAAACTGGTCGATATCGGCCCCGGCGATGAAGCCGTCGGGCTTTCCCGAAATCAATATCATCGCGTGAATGAGCGTATCCTCATCGACGCGCTGGAACACGTTCTCGAAATCGCCGACCAGGTCGAGGCCGAGCGTGTTGACCGGGTCGTCGCGGCAATCGATCGTCACGACGAGGACGTCGTCGATCAGTTCGGTGGTGAGGGTCGGCGGCCCGGTCACGCGCGCTCCACGACCATCGCGTGGCCCAGGCCGCCGGCGGCGCAGACGGTCATCAGGCCGAACTGTCCGCTGCGCCGCGCCAGCTCGTTGACCAACGACATGAGGATCCGCCCGCCCGTCGCGCCGAACGGATGTCCGATGGCGATCGAGCCGCCCATCACGTTGAGTTTGGCGCGGTCGATCTCACCAACCGGATCGGCAAACCCGGCGCGTTCGGCCCATTCGTACGACGTGAATCCGGCGAGATTGCAGAGCACCTGCGCGGCGAACGCCTCGTGCATCTCGACGAGATCCATCTCGGGGAGCGTCAAACCGGCGCGCTGCAACGCGAGCGGCGCCGCGAGCACCGGCGCCATGAGCAGCTGTTCGCCGGGATCGACGGCCGCGTACGCATACGAGCGGATGAAGGCGAGCGGCCGGTACCCGAGCGTGCGCGCCCGCTCTTCGCTCATCAGCAGTACGGCGCTCGCGCCGTCGGTGAGGGGCGACGAGTTCCCGGCGGTCACCGATCCGTAGCGCTTGTCGAACACCGGTTTGAGCGCGGCGAGCGCGTCGATCGACGTATCCGTGCGAATGCCGTTGTCCGTGGCGAGCGAATCGCTGTACTTCGGCGGCACGTAGACCGGAAACATCTCGCCTGTGAGACGACCGTCCTCGGTGGCAGCGGCGGCCATCCGATGCGAGCGGAGCGCGAACTGGTCCTGCGACTCGCGCGAGATGTGGTTGATCTTGGCCATCTTCTCGGCCGATTGCCCCATCGTTTCGCCCGTCGACGGCTCGGCGATGGCCGGCGTGATCGGCACGAGATCGCGGGGACGAATCGAGCTCACGATGCCCAGCTTCGCCGTCGTGCTCTTGGCGCGGGAAAGCGCCATCAGTTTGTCGGACATCGAGCGCGAATGGAGAATCGGCACGTTCGACAACGACTCCGCGCCACCGGCGATCAGGACGTCGTGATAGCCGATGAGGATCTGGTCGGCGGCGTCGGTGATGGCCTGGTTCGCCGACGCGCACGCGCGGCTCACCGTGTACGCCTCACAGCCCCGCGACAGCATCGGCAGCAGCGAGACCTCGCGCGCGATGTTGGGCGCCGTCACCGCGGGCACGACGGTCCCGTAGATGATGGCCTCCACCAGCCGGCCTTCCAGGCTCGTGCGCTGAATGAGCTCGGCGACCGCCAGCTTTCCCAGCTCGATCGCGCTGAGGCTTTTGAAGACCGTCCCCGCGCGCGCGAACGGCGTGCGGACACCGGCGACGATTGCTACGCGGCGGCCCGACGTGCCGAGGGCTGGCATGCGTGGAAACTGGCTTACCTTTGACCCAATGCAAGGTCAGCTCCCGACTCGCGGCGAGCGATTCGCGGCGCTCGGCGCCCGAGAGTTCGACCTGCTCGTGATCGGCGGCGGGATCACTGGATGCGGCCTCGCGCGCGAGGCGGCGCTGCGCGGACTGAACGTCGCGCTCGTGGAGAAGAACGATTTCGCGAGCGGAACGTCGAGTCGCTCGTCGCGGCTCATTCACGGCGGTGTTCGGTATCTCGAGCACGGACAGATTCATCTCGTCTTCGAGGCGAGCGCCGAACGGCGGCGGCTGCTGCAGCTCGCGCCGCACCTCGTGCATCCGCTCGCGTTTACCTGGCCGGTGTATCGCGGCGCCCGCATCCCGCGCTGGAAGCTCGGCGCGGGACTCACGGTGTACGACGCATTGGCGCTGTTTCGCAACGTTCGGCGTCACCGGCGGTTGAGCGCGCGTGGCGTGCTGGAGCGGGAACCCGGGCTCAGCGGCGAGGGACTGCGCGGCGGTGCGCTGTACTACGACGCGGCCACCAACGACGCACGGCTCACGCTCGCCAACGCGATCGGCGCATCGGAGCGAGGCGCGGTCGTGCTCAATCACGCGCGCGTCGATTCGCTGATCGTGCGCGATGGGCGCATCGTCGGCGCGCGCGTCGCGGACGGTCTCTCCGGCCTGCGCACCGACGTACGGGCGAGAGTCGTCGTCAACGCGACCGGCCCGTGGAGCGACGCCGTGCGTTCGCTCGATCCGACGGCCGAGTCGGCGAGCGGCGCGAAAGCGATGCGCGGAAGCAAAGGCACTCATATCGCCGTTCCGCGCGAGCGAATCGGCAACCACGACGCGCTCACGCTGCTGTCGCCGGTGGACGGACGCGTGATGTTCGTGCTGCCGGCGGGCGTGTTCGCGATCGTGGGTACCACGGACACGTTCACCACGTCGTCGCCCGATGAGGTGCGCGCGACCGAAGCCGACGTGGCGTACCTGCTGGCGACGGCCAACCAGTTCTTTCCGCGCGCGGCGCTCACACGGCAGGACGTCGTCGCCGCGTGGGCCGGCATCCGACCGTTGCTTCCGTCGGCGGGCGACACGCCGGGGGCGGTGTCGCGCGAGCACGCGGTCGCCGTGAGCCGCGGCGGACTCGTCTCCATCACCGGCGGCAAACTGACGACGTATCGCGTGATGGCGGGTGCCGTGTTGCGCGTCATGTCGCGCGCGCTCGGAAAAGGGAACGGCTCGGTGAGCGATGCGCCGCTGCCCGGTGGCGAGGTCCAATCGTTCGTGGAATTGGTCGCCGAGATTTCGCGGGAGACCGGCGACGCGTCGCTGAGTGAGCATCTGGCCGGATCGTACGGCTCGCGCTGGCGCGACGTGTGGGCAGAGATCGACTCGTCCGACGGCCGCGCACCGTTGCTCGATGGCCGGCCTTACACGATCGGCGAGCTTCGCTACTGCGTTCGGAACGAGATGGCGTGCACGCTCGGCGACCTGCTGATCCGCCGCACGAGGGTCGCCTTCGAGACGCGAGATCACGGCGCGTCGATCGCCGGACGCGCGGCGGCGGGCGTCGCGAGTGCGTTGGGCTGGGGTCAACGCGCGATCGCGGCCGCGGAGGCCGCGTATGCCACGGAACTGTCGCGAATCTTTGCAATCGAACCGTAGACCGCGCTGTCGAAGCGTTGGCGTGGCACGCGCGGATCGAGCGGTTCGCCCGAATGGTCAACAATCTTGGCCAACGACAGAATTCTTGGATCAAGATTCTTGTCTTCGCACCCGTCAATCTGACACCTGATTTCTCGTAAGACGTTGTGCTGGAGCGACTTGGCTGGGCGGCACGAACGCTGCTATAGGGGACGCCGGCCGGACCCCTCCCGGCCGCAGTTTCCAACCCGTTCCGCGAGCCCAGGGCCTCCCCATGCGTCGTCGCATTCTTCTCATCGCCAGCGCTTTCGTCACGGCCATCGCCGCCGCGTGCGTCTCGAGCGATTCACCCGTTTCCCCACCGAGCGCCCCGGCTCAACCGGCTGCGTCGAACGCGAATCTCGCCAACCTCCTCGGGCTCGGCGGGTCGACCATCGTTACGCCGTTGCTCCGCGCGAAGCCGCTCGAACAATCTCTCTCGGCGTCGGCGACGATCGGCCCGCTCGGTGGAACGCTGGCCATCCCGGGGGCGGGCGTACTCGTGGTCGTCCCGCCGTTGGCGGTGTCGTCCGCGCAGAAGATCACCGTCACCGCCGTCGCGGGATCGAACGTCGCGTACGAGTTCGCGCCGCACGGCCTCAAGTTCAACCTGCCGCTCGTGGTGACGCAGGACCTCTCCGCCACGCAGGCGCGCAAGGAAGGGTTGGTGAGCCCGCTGTCGCTCTTCGCGGGATACTATCCCGATTCGACGAAGATCACGTCGATCACCGAGATACTGAACGTCAACGTCAACCTGTTGAACCAGGCGGCGGTGTTCTCGGTGTGGCACTTCTCGGGTTACATCCTGGCGGACGGCCGAGACTAGCAGTCGCCGAGGTGTCTTCCGGCCATGAACCTCGAGCCGATACGTGGATATGCCGGACAGGCAGCTGAAGAAGCGCGGCGCCTCAGTGAGCTGGCGCGCGCCGCCGGACTCGGTGACTCACCGGACGACGCTGTTCGGTGGCACCGAGACGCGCTGTCGCTGCTCGGTGCGAGCGAACCGACCACGCTCGTCGCCGACGTGCTGCGTTGGCAAGGGACCGTCCTTCGCGATCGCGGACTTCCTGGCGAGGCCAATCCTCTCTATCACCGAAGTCTCACACTGTCGCGCGAGCTGGGTTACCAGAGCGGGATCGCCCACGCGCTGAACTGCCTGGGGATCCTCTCGCTCAACGCCGGCGACCTGGCCGGCGCCGGCGATCTGTTCAGCCAGGCGCTCACGGCTACCGAGTCGTGCGGCGAGCCACGGCTCGTCGGCATGATTCAGCAGAACCTCGGCGTGATGGCCGACATTCGCGGGAATCCCGCATCCGCGATGGCGCACTATCGCGTCGCGCTGCGAACCTTCGAGGCGGCGAACGACCGCCAGCAGGTGTGCCGGGTCTTGAACAACCTCGGCATCGCCTACGCCAAGGCCGGGCGCCACGCCGAGGCGCGCGACGCGTACGCCCGCGCGCTCGACATCGCGAAGGACCGAGGCGAGCTGCTCTTCGAAGGCATCATCGAGGGGAACGTCGCCGAGTTGGAATTGATGTGCGGACACGTGGCCGCGGCACGTCCGTCGATCGAGCGGGCGCTCGAGATCGCCGAGCGCCGCGGTGACAATGCGCGACGCGCGATCGCGCTCAAGCTCCTCGGCGCGTGTCAGCGAATGACCGGCGACGTGCCGGCCGCCGAGGAGACGTTGGGCAGGGCCGCGCGGCTCGCCGTCGTGGCCGGGGACGCGTTGACGAGCGCTGAAATCCGCTTCCAACTCGCCTGCGCGCTGGCGGCGGGCGGCCGCCGAACAAGTGCCGAAGAGACCTGGACCCGCTCGTTGCTCGCTTTTGAGCGGATAGGTGCCCGCCGGTGGGCAGCCAGGGTGAGAGCGCGATTAACCGCCGGGGAGAACGGACGATACTTCTAGGCGCGGGGACTCGCCCGCTAAGCCTAACTCCCAAAGAGGTTTCGGTTGCTTCACGACGAGGATCGCTCGGCTGAGCCGTCGGACCGCGCACGCGATTTCGGGTTTCAGAACATCGTGGGTTCCAGCCCGCTGCTGCGCGAAGCTGTCAGCCTCGCGATGCAGGTGGCGGGGACTCGGCGCACGACCGTTCTGCTGATCGGCGAAACCGGAACGGGCAAGGAGTTGTTCGCCCGCGGCATCCACTACGCCGGTACGGCGGCCGACGAGCCCTTCGTCGCCATCAACTGCGCGGCGATTCCCGAGGCGCTGCTCGAGTCCGAGTTGTTCGGCCACGAACGCGGCGCGTTTACGGGCGCGCACGCGCGCAAGCAAGGGCTCCTCGAGCTCGCCGGATCGGGCACGCTCTTTCTCGATGAAGTGCATCACCTGCCGCGAATGCTGCAGCCCAAGCTCCTGCGCGCGCTGGAATCGCGCCAGGTCAGACGCCTCGGGGGCTTCGAGGAGATCGCGATCAACTGCCGCATCGTCGCCGCGGCGAGCCCGCTTCTCGAGCAGGTGGTCGGCAGCGGAGAGTTTCGCGAAGACCTCTACTACCGGCTCAACGTCTTCGGCATCACCCTGCCCGCGCTGCGCGACCGTCTCGAGGACATCGAGGTGATCGCGCGCCATTTTCTCGCGCACGAAACGCGCGAGCACGGAAAGTCCAAGGCGTTCTCGTCGGACGCGTGCACTGCGCTTCGCGTGCACCGCTGGCCGGGCAACGTGCGCGAGCTGAAGAACGTCGTCGAGCGTGCGGCGATCCTGAGCGGTGATTCCTCGATCGTCCGCGCCGAACACCTGATGATCCAACGCCGCGCCGCTCGGCAGGCCGCGCCGGACGCGGTCGGCGAGATTCGGATTCCGACGACGGGCAAGCTGCTGGAAGAGATCGTGGCCGAGGCGGTGGCGCTCACGCTCAAAATCACCAACGGGAATCAGGCGGCGGCGGCACGGCTGCTTGGCATCTCGCGGCCGACGCTCGCGAAGAAGATGACTCGGCCCGCCGATCCCTCTCGAGTGTCGGTGGCGTGATCGCAGGGAACGGCGTCCCCTCCCTCACCGGCGCGGCGTCGTATCTCGTCGCCGAAGCCGAAGCGGCCGAGCGCGCCGGGCAGCGCGAGCTCGCGCGGCGGCAGTACGAGCGTGCGTTGCGGCTCCTTCGCGAGAGCAGCGCCGCGTCGACCATACTCCGCCGTATCGCGCGTTCGTATCGCGAAGACGGCCAGCTGGACGTGGCACTCGATTGTCTCGATGCCGCTCTCGGCTCGGCCGAGGCGCACGGCGCGATGTCCGACATCGCGCATGCCAAGAACCTGGCTGGAAACATCCTGCTGACGCGCGGCGACTACGCGGCGGCCGAACCGATGTACGCACGCGCCCTGTCACTCGCCGTCGAGTCGGGCGAGCGCCAGCTCGAGGCGATGATCGCGCAGAACCTCGGCGTCATCGCCAGCATGCGCGGCGACCGGCTGACAGCGCTCGAGCATTACGCGTCCGGGCTGGTCGTGTATCGCACGCTCGGGATGTTCCGGCAGGTCGGCCACGCGCTCAACAACATGGCGCTCGAGTACACGTCCCTGGGACGGCTCGACGAAGCGCAGGCGGCATACGACGAGGCGATCGTGCATTGCGCCGCGGCGGGCGACGTGCCCAACCGATTGCTCGCGCAGACCAACGCGGCGCATCTGCGCCTGGTTCGCGGCGACGTCGCCGGCGCCGAGACGATCTGTCGCTCAGTGCTGGCCGAAGCCACCGACGCGGGCGACGAGCGCGCACTCGGCGAAACGCTCAAGCACATGGGCGTCATCGCCCGGTCGCGCCGCGAGTACGACGCCGCCGAACGGCATCTCCGCGACGCGTTCGACAGCGCGATGCGGCGCGAGGATCTGCTGCTCGCCGGCGAGACGGCGCGCGAGCAGGCCGACTTGTTCGAACGGATGGATAAGAGCCGGGAGACGTTGCAGGCGCTCACGCAGTCCCACCGGTTGTTCACCAAACTCCAATCACAGCGCAACCTCGCCGATCTCCAGCAGCGCGTCGCGCGGCTCGAGGAGCGGTTCTACTTCGTCGTCGCGCGGTGGGCCGGATCGATCGAGTCGAAGGACGCGTACACGCTCGGCCACTGCGAGCGCGTCGCCGACTACGCGTGCGCGCTGGCTCGCGACATCGGCTTCGACGAGATGACGTTGTTCTGGTTCCGCATCGGCGCGCTGCTGCACGACGTCGGCAAGATCGTGGTGCCGACGGAGATCCTGAACAAGCCCGGGCGGTTGACGCCGGAAGAACGCTTGGTGATGGAACGGCACCCCGCGGCCGGCTCGGAGATGTTGGCGGACATCGATTTTCCGTGGGACATCCTGCCGATCGTCCGCAACCATCACGAGCGATGGGACGGCGACGGGTATCCCGACCGCCTGGCGGGCGAAGGGATTCCGCTCGCGGCGCGGGTCGTCTGCGTGGCGGACGTGTTCGATGCCCTCACGACCGACCGGCCTTACCGAAAAGGATTCTCGCGGCGCGACGCGTTGGCGACGATGAACAACGATCGCGGAAAGATCTTCGATCCGTACTTGTTGGCGCGGTTCAACCGCATCATCGAGGAGACGCCCGCTACTTCTCGCCGGCGCCCACGTCGTGGATCGTACGGAGCTCGACGACGCGGAGCTGACGCACCATCGTCGGCAGCCTGAGATAGGCGATCTCGCCGACCGCTTTGCCGAGCAGCGCGCGTCCGATCGGCGACGACATCGTGACCTGCCCTTCCTCGAAGTCGATCGAGTCGCCGAAGACGAGATAGTAGGTCTCGCGTCCGCCGGCCTTCTGGTCCTCGAGGACCACGCGCGACCCGAGGCCCACCCGGTCGTCGGGAATTTGCGACGGATCGATCGCCGAGAGCTTGCTCAAACGCTCGTGCAGCTGCCCCAGCCGCGCCTGCACGAACTGCTGGCGCTCGAGAGCGGCCTTGTACTCACTGTTCTCGCGCAGATCGCCCATCTCGACCGCTTTCCGAATCTCCTGCGGGAGCGTGACGTTGAGCTCGTATTGCAGGCGTTCCGCTTCCGCGGCGAGTTTTCGCTTCAGCTCTTCGATCATATCGCCGGGTCGCGAGCATTTTGAGGATGGTGAAACGTTGCGCGCCCGGCCGACAGGGCCGGGCGCGCAGTCACAATCCCAAGTTACCCCGCGTGCGCGCCGCTGGCAAACGAGGAATCGGATGCCCGGGCGAACTCGGCGCGCAAACGTTCCATCATGGCGTCGCGGCGGTCGTACAGACGCTTGAGCGGCCGCGCCGCGTGGCGTGCCTTCGCGTACGACGTGAGCAACGGCAGCGCGACCGTCGAATCCATGTAGCACACGACCGCGTCGGGCAGCCGGTCGGGATCGATCTTGCCCCAGCTCACCGCCTCGGCGGGCGTGGCGCCCGAGAGCCCGCCGGTGTCCGGCCGCGCGTCGGTGATCTGCAGAAAGTAGTCGTGCCCCTTCTCGTCGATGCCGAGCACTTCCTGAATCTGCGGCTCGGTCTGGAGCATGAAGTTCTTCGGGCTGCCACCGCCGCAGATCAGCACGGCCGACTTGCCGCCCGAGCGCTTCGCGTCGAGCACGATCGACGCCGTCTCGTTCACGTCGAGGTTCGGATCGATCGTGCACTTGTTGCCCTCGAGCGCCAGCGCGGCGACGTTCATCCCGATCGACGAGTCGCCGGGCGACGACGTGTAGATCGGTACGCCGGCATTGTACGCCGCCGAGATGAGCGACTTCTGTCCGATGCCGAGGGCGCGTTCGCGCTCGCGCACGTACTTGCCGCAGAGGTTGTGGAACTCGGCGCTCGACATCGAACGCTGGAATTCCGGGCCTTGAATGACGGTCCGGAAAAAGGCGTCGGTCGACAGCAGGACGTCATAGTCAAAAAAGATGTCGTAGATCCGCACGACGCCTTCGTCGCGCAGGACGACGTCGGACTCTTGCGGATTCCCGCGGTGCATCGCCAGCCCGAGCCCGAAGTGCGTGTCGTGGTAGAGATTCGCGCCGGTGGAGATGATCCAGTCGACGAACCCGGCCTCGATGAGCGGAATGAGCGCCGCCATGCCGAGGCCCGCGGGCGTGAGGGCGCCGGTGAGCGTCATGCCGACGGTCACGTCGGGCTCCAGCATTTTCTTGGTGTACAGTCCACAGGCTTCACGAAGACGCGCCGCGTTGTAGGCGAGGAACGCGTTGTCGATCAGATCGGCCGCCGTCTCGGCGCCGCTGATCGGCGTCGGTTCGATGCGCGGCCCGCGAAGGAACTTGCTGGTCTCGCGGGCGTCGTGCCGCGTGCCGCTTCGCTCGCGTTCCTCGGCGGCGGCCTTCTGCGCGCCCTTCGGGCCCGCGGCCGATGGTTTGTTGTCGGAACGCTTCGCCATGTCAGCGTCCGTTCTGCGCTTCCCACGCCTGAATCACGGCGTGGGCGGCTTCTTGCGGGTCGTCCGTGAGCAAAATCAAATCCAGGTCTCCCGGTGAGATCTTCGATTCGCCGAGCACGCGAGACTGAATCCAGCGGATCAGTCCCGCCCAGTAGTGCCGGCCGAACATCACGACGGGGAATTGATAGATCTTGCCCGTCTGGATGAGCGTGAGCGCTTCGAAGGCTTCGTCGAGCGTGCCGTAGCCGCCCGGAAATATGATGAACGCGTTCGAGTACTTGATGAACATCGTCTTCCGGACGAAGAAGTAGCGGAAGTTGATGAGCGTATCGAGATAGGGGTTGGCGCCCTGCTCGAACGGGAGCTCGATGTTGCAGCCGATCGACGTGCCGCCGCCCATCTTGGCGCCTTTGTTCGCCGCCTCCATGATCCCCGGCCCCGCGCCGGTGATGATGGCGAATCCGGCCTCGGCCAGGAGACGCGCGACCTCCTGCGCCGACTGATACTGCGGATCGTCGGGGTGCGTGCGCGCCGAGCCGAAGATCGCCACACCCTTCTGCACGTGCGCGAGGTTGTCGAACCCGTCGACGAACTCGCCCATGATGCGCATCACGCGCCAGGGATCCGTGCGCGTGAAATCCTCGCGACTGCTCCCGGATTGCAGCAGCTTTTCGTCTTCGGTGACGGGCGGCATGTAGCTGCGAATCGCGTCGTCGACGATCCGCGGCGGCGTGGTCGGACCACCCGGCGCTCGCTCCGACGGCGGCGTGCGTCCCGCTGCTCGGTGGCCGGCTTCCGTCCGTTCGCGGTACCCTTCCTGCGCCCCTCTCGATGCTTCGGCGAGAAGTTCCGGGCTCGTCTTGTTGCCGCCAGCCGTCCGGGGTGACTTGGGCTTCGTGGGGCGCTGAGCCTTCGCTTTCGTCTCGCGTGGTTTGCGGTCTGGCATGGCGTTGATCTTATGGGGTTGAGGGAGGAGTGCACAGAGGCGAGCTTTGCGACACAGCCTCCCCTTCATCGCCGCAGTGTCCGTAGTCATCCTCCTCGCCGACGGCGCGCGCCCCGACACACTGTCGACCGCGCTCGACTCCGGTGCGCTGCCGGCGCTCGCGCGCCTGCGCGCGGCGGGGGGCCTGCACACGATCACGTCGTGCTTTCCCTCGGTCACCGGACCGGCCTACGCGCCGTTTCTCCTGGGCCGCTTCCCCGGACCGGTCGGCCTGCCGGGGCTGCGTTGGTTCGACCGCGCGCGCACGGCGTGCAGTTTTCCCGACTACTCGCGGAGCTACGTCGGCTATCAGATGAGCGCGGTGGACGGCGATCTCGACGCGTCCGCGCCGACGATCTTCGAGCTCACCGGCACGAGTCTCGGCGCGCTCAGCGTGATCACGCGGGGGCTGCCGTCCCACCAACGCATCGGGTCGATCACGACGCTCTCGGCGATTCGCGGCGCACGCACTCACTTCTCCGGCGACCTCGCCGGCTGGCTCGAGATCGACCGCATCGCCGCGGGTCAGCTCGTGCGGCGGATTCGGATGGAGCAGCCGGATTTCGTGTTCGCCGCACTGACCGGCGTCGACAAGGTGTCGCACGCGCGCGGTCAGGACTCGCCGATGACGATCGACGCACTGCGCATCGTGGACGACACCGCGGCGCGGATCCGCGACGACGCCGAGCGCAGCGGACGCTGGGACGACATGCACCTGTGGATCGTGAGCGATCACGGTCACTCGCGTGTGACCTCGCACGAAGACCTTGCCGGCCTGATCGACGACACGGGCCTCCGCACCATGTCACACCCGTGGGTCGTGACGCTCGGCGCGGAGGTGGCGGTGATGGTGAGCGGCAACGCGATGGCGCATCTGTATTGCGACGTTCGGTCGCGCGCGCGTCCGTCGATGGATGCCCCGAGGTGGCGCGCACTGTGCGACATGCTGCTCACACGCCCGTCGGTGGATCTGCTCGCCGTGTGCCGCGGCGAGCGGGTGGTCGTTCGGACTGCCGATCGCGGCGACGCCGTCCTGTGGCGGACGAATCGAGGATACCACTATCAGCGTGAGGGCGGCGACCCGCTCGGCATCGGCCGCGACGTGTGCGCGGTGACGAGCGACGAAGCGTACGATCTCACGATCGACACCGACTATCCGGATTCGATCGTGCAGCTGGTGAACCTCGTCTGCTCGCCGAGGTCCGGCGAGATCGTGCTGTCCGCGGCGCGCGACTGGGATTTCCGCGCGCGCTACGAGCCGATCCGCCACGTGAGCTCGCACGGCGCGCTGCACCGCGAGCACATGCTCGTTCCGCTGCTGACGAATCGCCCGGTCGCGTCGGCGCCCCGTCGCACGGTCGACGTCATGCCGAGCGCACTCGCGGCGCTCGGCGCGCCGATGCCGGCGATGTTGGATGGCCGCTCGTTTCTTGCGCCGCGCGAGGCGTTCGTCACGTGACGTGCTTCGTATGACGCCCGGCGCGATCGAGAAGCGATCGTGGTCCTCCGTCGCGGCCAGGCTCGCGTGGCGGGGCGTGCGACATCCGCGCACGGGCCTGGCGCTCATCCGCGTCGGCTGGCGCTTCCGCGCGCGCGACTGGTATCGCCGGTTTCCATTTCTCCCGCTGCCCGACCGCACGTACGTGCGCTGGCGGATGTACACCGCGTACGGCGACGAATCGGCCGTGCCGAGTGCCGACGACGTCGAGCGGTACGCGGCGTGGGCCGTGCGAAAACCGTGATCGAATCGCTGATCAAAGCGCAGGCGTACGGGCTCGGCTTCGATCTGGTCGGGATCGCGCGCCTCGGGCCGGCGGAGACCGCGGCGGCGTTTGATACGTGGCTCGAGCGCGGTTACGAGGGCGAGATGCACTACATGTCGCGCACCGCCGCCAAGCGCCGCGACTCACGACTGCCCTTCCCCGCGGCGAAGAGCGCGATCGTCGTCGGCGTGGACTACGGCGGACGTGAACCATTGGGGCCCGTCGCTCGGTACGCGCGGGGCGAGGACTATCACGACGTGCTGCTCGATCGTCTCCAGACGCTGCATGGTTGGATCGAGAACACGGTCGGTGCGCGCGTAGCGGGGAAGGCGTACGTCGACACGGGTCCGATTCTCGAGCGCGACCTGGCGCGCCGCGCGGGACTCGGTTGGTTCGGCAAGAACACGATGCTCATCAATCCGAAGCGCGGGTCGTTCTTTTTCCTGGCCGAACTAGTATTGGATCTCGAGCTCGAGCCGGACGCGCCGTTCGCGACCGATCATTGCGGAACGTGCCGCCGGTGTCTCGACGCGTGTCCGACCGGCGCGCTGGTCGAGGAGCGCGTGCTCGACTCGACGCGGTGCATCTCGTACCTCACGATCGAGCTGAAGGGACAGATCCCGGAAAACCGGCGTGCGGGGATCGGCGAACTGCTCTATGGCTGCGACGTCTGTCAGGACGTGTGTCCGTGGAACGAAAAGTTCTCGGCGCCGTTGCGCGAGGACGCGTTTCGTCCACGCGCCGCGATCGCCGAGAAGGACGCCCACACACTGGCGCGGGAGATCCTCGCAACGAGCGATGGGGATTTTCGCACGACGTTCAAGAGTTCGCCGATGAAGCGGGCGAAGTTGAGAGGATTGAAGCGCAACGCGGCCGTGGTCCTTGGGAACGTCGGCAACCGCGATGATGCCCCGACGCTGACTGCGACGCTCGAGGACTCCGATCCCCTCGTGCGCGAACATGCGGCTTGGGCCCTGGCCAGAATCTTAGACCAGGTGCCGTAGCAGTCTCCGTCCCGCCGCGACGACGAGGTATTCGACGAGGACGACTCGTGGGCTTACGACGGGCTGAGCGGCGACGACGATCAATTCGAGATGAGCCGAATTGGAAGCGATGCTGGCGCCGCCGGTGTTCGAGCCGATCGAGCGGTGGCAGCCCTGAAGCGAGACGCCCTCGTCGTCGCTCGCAACGTTGGACGACCGCGCCGCTACGTCCGCTTTGCCGTGAACGTGCCGCTCGCCTGCCCGCCGAGATCGACCGAGCCTTTGAGCGCATCCTTGCTCTCGATCGTACCGGTGTAGGTCACGGCGATCGCGGTGCCCTGCACGTTCGCCTGCATCGTAAACGAGAACTTTCCGTCCTTCACCGAGCCCTTGAGCTCCGCCTCGCCGAGTACCTGTGACGAGTAGTGGCCGGTGAGCGAATCACCCTTCTGCGTCAACGTCACGGTCGGCGTGCCGGTCCCGGCATCGGTGTTGACCGTGAAGAGCCATTTTCCGGTGAGATCGACGCTCGGACTCGCCTGCGCGGCGCTCGTCGACGCGATCGAGGCCGTCGCCAGCACGACAAGGGGCATGATCAATCTCAGAATCGATCGCATACGAGAGCTCCGAAAAGGGAAAGGGGTGCCCGGTCAACGCATGTCACCCAACAACACCCGCCAGTCCTCGAGATACGCCGGCGTCCCGTTTTCCAACCGAGGCGTCACACCGTTTCCGACGACGCTCGGATGATACGGATTGTCGCCGACTTTCCTCGCCGGCTCGAGGGTCAGCACGCGAATGTGATCGCCCGGAATGTGCAGCGCCGCGTACGCGCGCTGGATCAGCTCCGCGGTGTTCTCCTTGCGATGAAAGGCGCCGTACCAACGGTCGGGCGGCGTCGCACCGGGTCCACGCGTGACCCACGGCGCGAGCGTGTGGAAACGCCCGTAGTTATCCCACGGGCTCGAGAAGAGAATCACCCGTGCGACGAGCGTGCGCTGCGCGATGTACGCGGCCATGCCGGCGCCTTGCGACAGGCCGGACACGGCGATGGCCGTCCAATTCGGCTGTCCGTCCTTGAGGTAGCGCGACCATCCTTCGCTCGGGTGATCGCGGTCCAGCGCCGCAAGCAGGGCGCCCAGTCGCGCGGCGATCGACTCGTTCGGTTTGTCGTCGATCAGCGACGTCGCGTCTTCGCCGAAGATGCGCTTCCGGCGTACTTTCTCCGCGCAACCCGGGTCGGGGTCGCGCGGACAGAGCTGCTGCACGGCGGGCACGTCGTCGTACTCGAGCCCGATGACGCGGTAGCCCTGACGCGCCGCGAGATCCTCGAACGCCGTCGTGTTGATCGGCCGTCCGTCGGTGCCAGGAAGAAACACGAGCAGCGGCGCGTCGGTCTTCACGCCACGCGCGTAGACGACGTAGTTGACCGCGTCGAAACGATGCGACGTCGAGTCGACCGCGGACGGCGCGATGCGATAGCGAACGAGGTCGTCGGTGGCCTCCTGGGCGCTGAGCGACGCGACGAGCGGACCGCCGGCGCAGAACGCCAAGGGAGTCGCACCCACGAATCCGAGTAGCGTGAACGCTCTCATGCGCTCGAATCTGATTCGTCACGGCGCGGCCGGGGAGGGGTCCACTCGCTTGCGCGTCGTAGAGGGTTGCACGCTGACGCAGATTTGTCCCGTCGCGCGATTCTAGCCCGCGCGGGAACCGATCAGCCCTTTCAGCATTCGCCAACGTGAATCCCTCCATCGAGCTCGGCCTCGATACTTTCGGCGACGTCACGCGCGGAGCGGACGGCAAGCCCGTGTCGCACGCGCAGGCCATTCGCGACGTGATCGACGAAGCCGTGCTCGCCGACGAGGTCGGTGCGGATTTCATCGGCGTCGGCGAGCATCATCGCGACGATTTCTCCATCTCGGCGCCCGAAGTCGTTCTCGCCGCGATCGCGGGGCGCACGCGCCGCATCAAACTCGGATCGGCCGTGACGGTGCTCAGCTCCGACGATCCGGTGCGCGTCTTCGAGCGTTTCGCCACGCTCGACGCCGCCTCCAACGGCCGCGCCGAGGTGATCCTCGGCCGCGGATCGTTCACCGAGTCGTTTCCGCTCTTCGGCTATCCGCTCTCGCAGTACGAGGTGCTGTTCGAGGAGAAGCTGGAGCTGTTCGCGGCGCTCCTCGAGTACGATCGCACGGGCGAACCGGTGAATTGGCAGGGCTCGACGCGCGCGTCGCTCGAAAAGACCCGCGTGTTTCCGACGACGGAGCGCGGTCTCAAGGTGTGGATCGGCGTGGGAGGAAGCCCGGAATCGGTGGTTCGCGCGGCCCGCTATCGGCTTCCGCTCACCCTGGCGATCATCGGCGGTGATCCGAAGCGCTTCAAGCCGTTCGTGACGTTGTATAAACAGGCGCTCACACAAATGAACACGACGATGCTGCCGATCGGCGTCCACTCACCGGGTCACATCGCGGACACCGACGAGCAAGCGCGCGAGGAGATGTGGCCGGCGTTCAAGGCGATGCACGACCGCATCGGCGCCGAGCGCGGCTGGGGGCCGATCAGCCGCTCGCAGTTCGATCAGGAAGTCGAACGCGGCTCGCTGTACGTCGGATCGCCGGAGACCGTCGCGCACAAGATCGCCGCGACGGCGCGCGCGCTCGAGATCGAACGGTTCGACATGAAGTACAGCGCGGGTGCGCTGGCGCACGACAAGATGATGCGCAGCATCGAGCTGTATGGGCGTTCGGTGATTCCGCGAGTGCGCGAGCTGCTGCGGTAGGCATTTGACGGCGAACCGCTGGCGAAGCATGCTAGGCTCGGAGGGTGAGCCACTGCCGCTGAGCCAGACGGACACGCGCGACACAACCGGTCAGTTACCGCGCTCGCTCGGAGTCGTGAGCACCGCGGGACTCCTGGTCGGAATCACGATCGGCAGCGGCATCTTTCGCGTACCGAGCATCGTGGCGGGAGAGCTCGGCTCGGTCGGCGGCGTCACGCTCGTGTGGCTCGCCGGTGCCGCCATTTCGCTCGCCGGCGCGCTGACGCTCGTCGGGTTGGTGTCGGCGCTTCCCAGTACGGGCGGCGCATACGTCTACATCCGCGAGGGATTCGGTCCCCTCGCCGCGTTTCTATACGGATGGATCAAGCTGATCGTAACGGGACCCGCCGCCGTCGCGGCGGTCGCGCTGATCTTCGCCGAATACGCGCGGGCGTTCACGCCGCTGAGCGACCGCCAGGTACAAGTCGTGGCCGCCGCACTCTTGGTCGTGCTCACCGTGGCGAACATCCGCTCGGTGCATTGGAGTGCCTGGCTGCAAAACGCGTCGACGATCACCAAGGTCATCGCGTTGGCCGCGCTCGCGGTGTTGATCTTCGGCCTGGGAAATTCGGCGCACGGAACGTTTGCACAGCCCGTCGCGTGGGGCGGATTCACCGCCGGCGGCTTCTGGACGGCGCTGATCTCCGTGCTCTGGACCTATACGGGCTGGGTCGACATCACGTACGTCGCCGGTGAAGTGCGCGATCCGAGCACGACGTATCCGCGCTCGCTTCTCGCCGGCATGGCGATCATCGTCTTCGTCTACCTGGCGATCAACGCGGCGTATCTCTACGTACTGCCGCTGCCGGCGATGGCAACGTCGACGCTCGTCGCCGCGACGGCCGCCGAGCGCGCGATCGGAACGCACGCCGCGACGTTCGTCGCCCTGCTGGTGATGATCTCGACATTCGGTTCGCTCAACGGCTCGATTCTCACCAGCCCCCGCGTGTATTTTGCGCTCGCCGACGACGGCCTGTTCTTCCGTTCGGTCGCCGCGGTGCACCCGCGCTACCGCACGCCCTATGTCGCGCTCCTCGTCTATATGGTCCTGGGCCTGGCAGGCATCGCCACGCGCACCTTCGAGCAGTTGGCCGAGTTGTTCGTGCTCGGCATCTGGCCGTTCTACGCGCTCTCGGTGGCGGCCGTGTTCCTGATGCCGCGCCGCCGGCCCGAGCTCGCCCCACTCTGCCGCGGCTGGGGTTACCCGGTGCTGCCGATCGCGTTCCTCATTGTGTCCGTCGCGATGCTCGCCAATGGACTGGTGCACCGCCCGTTCGAGACGGCGCTCAGCCTCGGGATCATTCTCGTCGGCGTGCCTGTGTACTTCGCGTGGCAGGCGATGAAGACTCGAGGCGCGCTCGCGCGGGCCGCCGTAGTGGATTCGTCCGAGCGATGATCCACTTCGTCGTCGGTGAACCGGGAAGCTTCTCGATTCGATTCTATTTGGACGAGGAAGGCCGCGGACTGCGCGACCGCATGCGAGTCGTTTCGTACGACGAGCTGTCCCGGCTCGACCGGTTGCCGCTCGGCACGTGGGTGTTCACGGAGCTCGATCGCTTCAGCGACGCGCGGGGCGAGCTGGCGAATCTCGCCTGCGACCGCCTCTCGGCCGCCGGCGGCGACGTCCGCGTCATGAACCGGCCGCAATGCGTTCTGTTGCGGCTCGATTTGCTGCGCGCCGCTCACGCCGCGGGCCTCAACCGTTTTCGCGCCTGGCCGGCGACCGGAGTCGTGCTCCGCCCGAACGCGCGCGTCGCGCCCGGCGATGCCGACGCGATCGCCGCCGCGTCGCTTCGCTATCCGGTGTTTGTCCGCCAGGCGAACCGGCACACGGGCAACCTGACACCCCTGCTCGATTCGCCGAAGCAGCTGGAGCGGGCCATGGCGTCGCTCATGGCGTCGCGCATTCGTATCGACGAACTCCTCGTCGTCGAGTTCTGCGACACGAAAGACGCGCACGGCGTGTACCGAAAATGCTCGGCGTACAAGATCGGCGACCGCGTCATGCCGCGGTACCTGGAATGCAGCCGCGATTGGATGGTGAAGTGGGACGCGCGGATCTTCGACCGCGAGCGCGCCGACGAGGAGACGCGCTACCTGGAGACGAATCCGCACGACGCGTGGATCCGCGAGATTTTCCGCGTCGCGCGGGTCGACTACGGCCGCATCGATTACGGCGTCCTCGATGGCGAGCCGCAGGTCTGGGAGATCAACACGAATCCCACGATCGGCCGCGGACCCGGTCCCAAGGTACAGCAGGCCCCGGACGTCGTCGCGTACAAAGCGATGATGGCGCCGGCGTTCCGCGCGTTTTATGAGAAGTTTGAAGACGCGTGGCGGGCCGTGGACAGCGCGGCCGATCCGGCGGCCGGCATCGCTCTGAACGCGCCGCCGGCGCTATTGCGTGCGCTGGCGAACGAAGCGAAACGGCAACGCCGAACCCGCCAGGTCGGCTCGCTCGTGAACGCGATCGCGCGACAGCCGTGGGTGCGGCCGATGACGCATCTCGTGAAACGCGGACTGGCAACGGTAGCGGCAACGCGACTCCGCCGCGGACGGTAGACCCCCGACGAGCCTCAGCCCGTCATTCATCGCCCCGAGTGCGTTTTTCGGACGGCGGCCGGGCTCATTGGATCAAGGTCCCTCTGCATCATCGCCGAAGCAGCGGCCGATGTGCGCCCTCCTCTTGCTTAAGTGTGATGCGGCATATGGAAGGCGATGACTCGCGACCGCGAGGCGACCTCGAGGCGCCGCGCGGCTGAAAATCTGTTGGACGGGTAGGGAGATGACGACCTCGTTGATCGACAGCGTGAAGAACTTGGCCACCCCGGATCTCTGCTCGCGCCTCGCGTCGAGTCTGGGCGAGCCCGTGCACGGCGTCACGAGCGGCTTGACCGGTGGCCTGAGCTCGATGCTCCTGGGCCTCGTGGGCAAGACCGGCGATCCGGCGGCGATGCGATCGGTGTTCAACACCGTGACCGACCCCGCCAACGACGGTCAACTGCTCGACAATCCGGCGGCGCTCGTCGGCGCTCCGGAAGGGCCGGCGTCGTCGCTCGGCGGCCAGTTCCTCTCGAACATCTTCGGTGGGCGCGCCTCCGCGGTGAACGACATCCTCGCCCGGGGCAGCGGACTGCGCCTCGCCTCGGTGTCGTCGCTCATGCGACTCGCTTCGCCGCTTCTCCTCGGCGTTCTCGGCCGCCGCGTGCGAGACGAAGGATTGAATGCGGGTTCTCTCACGAAAATGCTCGTCGACGAGCGCGAGGGCATCGAACGCGCGGCGCCAGCCGGCGTCGCCGACGCGCTCGGCCTGCACGAGCCCTCGGTTCCCGTGTACAGCGAGCAGGAGGCGCGGAACGAAGTGCCGCCGCGCGAACGCCCGCGGGTCTACGCGCCCGAGGAGCAGCCGAGCGGCATTCGCTGGCTGTGGCCCGCGCTGGTCGCCCTCGCCGCCATCGCGCTCTTCCTTGGCACGCGCGCGAAGCATCGCGCTCCGACGCCCGTGGCCGACACGACCACCGCGCCGGCCGCTCGGACGTCCGGCGGCGAAATCGCGCCGTTGGCATCCGGCATTCAGCAAGTCCGGCTTCCGAACGGCATCGTCATCTCGGTTCCGGGCACCAGCGCCGAAACGAAGCTCGTCGCCTTCCTGAACGACTCGACGCGAAGCGCCGACGATACGTCGTGGATCGTGCTCGACCGCATCCACTTCGCGAGCAATTCCGCGCAGCTCGATCCCGACGCCGAAGCCCAGGCGAAGAACATCGGCGAAATATTGAAGGCGTATCCGAACGCCAACGTGCGGCTCGGTGGCTTCACCGACAGCACCGGGAGCGTCGCCGCCAACATGCACTTATCGCACAGCCGCGCGGACGCCGCGCAAAACGAGATCGAGCACGACGGCATCGAAGCGGCGCGTGTTCCGGCCGAGGGCTACGGCCCGAAGGATCCGGTGGCGGACAACTCGACGGACGACGGCAAAGCGCAGAATCGCCGCGTCGCGCTGCTGGTGGTCAAAAAATAGGTGGGCAGGTGGACGGGCAGGCGGCTGGACGGATGAACAGCGAAAGGGGCGCAGCGAGGCGGCCGACAACGGCCGCCTCGCCGCGTTTTCGGACCGAGCCCCTTGCGCCGCGTCGATTTGTTCTACATAATAAAACATGACGCCGCCCACCCTCGGATCGCTCGAGCTCACCGTCCTCCTCGCCGTCGCGCGGATCGGCGAGGGCGCGCACGGTCTCGCGATTCGCCGCGACGTCTCGTCGCGCACGAAGCACGACTATTCCGTCGGCGCCGTCTACACCACGCTCCAGCGGCTCGAGACAAAAGGGTTCGTCTCCTCGCGAACGACCGATCCGCTGCCCGTGCGCGGCGGCCGCTCTCGCCGTGAATTCAAGCTGACCGCGAGCGGCCGGCGCGCGCTGCGCCAGGCCGAACGCGTGGCCGCGTCGGTGTGGGCCGGCATCGGCACCACCATATCACCGGAGCGCGCATGACTGCCCCGCCACGCACCATCGAACGACTTCTCGCCGGGCTGGGCGCCAAGCCCGACTTCCGCAACGCGGTGCTCGGCGATCTGGCCGAGGAGTTCGCCTCTCGGGTCGAGGCGGACGGGATCGAGAGCGCCACGCGTTGGTATCGGCGCGAAGCCGTACGCGCCGTGCCGCACCTGCTTCGCTCGTGGCTCCGTGGGGCTCGCCTCGGCGACATCGGTCATATCGCGGGCGTGATCGCCACCGCGTATACGGGGATGGCCGTCATCCTCCTCATTCTGGGAGGAGTGACTATGGGCGTCGTTCGAGCGGTGGGCTACCAGGGGCCTCTGGTTCCGTTGTCGATCGTGGAATCGACCGGGGTTCTGAGCTGCCTGATGTTATTCAGCCTCGTCTTGGGAGCGTTGGCCGGCTACTTGGCAGCGTGGCTGGACTCGAGGGCGCCTCTAGTTACGGCGGCGGCATTCGGTGCAGGCATCCTGCTCGTGCAGTTTGTGGTGCGACACGTATTCGCCGGACCAATGCTGATGCCGTATCCCACGTGGTACCTCATGGGCGTGCCGCTCATGGGGTTCATCGGGACGATCCTCGGCGGCATTCTTCGCGTTCGCGCGTCGGGACCCGCGAGCGTGGCGACATAGACCCTCCGCTGGGCCTGTGGACATAGACCGCCGTTCCGAGCACGCGTCGTGGCATCTCCCTCACGACGGCGGCACGTCGCTCGAACGCAGCGTCGCAGCGACCACGGCCAGGTGGCGGCGACCACTGGTCAGCCGACTCTCACCCTCGACCACTTCATTCCGACCAGGAGCGAGTTGATCCGGAGCGCGGTGCACGACGACGCCGAACATCGGCTAGGCGAGCGGTCGGGTGGTTCCAGGCGACTCCGAACATCGGCCACCCGACCGGTCACGTGGATCCACGCGACTCCGAACATCGGCCACCCGACCGGTCACGGGGATCCAGACCACTCCGAACATCGGCCACGCGATCGGTCAGGTGGATCCGGACCACTCCGGACATCGGCCACGCGACCGATCACGTGGATCCACGCGACTCCGAACATCGGCCACCCGACCGGTCGGTGGATCCAGACCACTCCGCACATCGGCCACCCGACCGGTCACGTGGATCCACGCGACTCCGAACATCGGCCACCTGACCGGTCACCTGGATGCAGGCCACCCGAAACATCGGCCCCCCGACCGGTCACGTGGATCCACGCCACCCCGAACATCGGCCACCCGACCGGTCACGTCGGCCACCCGACCGGTCGGTGGATCCAGGCGACTCCGAACATTGCGCACGCGGCTGAGCCAACCTGCCACTCCATCTCGAACACTGATCGCGTCACCGCCACCGCGGATCAGCACACCCCGAACGCCGGCCGCGAAATGCTTCTGGTCATCACGATCGGTGAGGTTGTGCGGCCGGCCGTGGTACGACACGGCGCACTACTGCGGCCTGTGGAAGAGACCCACGTAGACCGCCTTGCCGAGCACGTGACCCTGCATCGCCTTCATGACGGCGGCCCGCGTTTCGAGCGCGGCGTTGATCGCCGGCGTCGCTGACGACGGATTCACGTCGAGCTTCGCGTCGAGCGCGTACACCTCGAACGTGTAGTGATGCAACGGGCCCGTCGCCGGCGCTCCGGGTCCGCGATAGCCGGGGCCGGACGCGCTGATCTGGTGTGTGCCGTCGGGCTGATCGCCGGGCTTCATCGCTTCGGGCAATCCGATCGCCGACGCGGGGATGTTCCAGACGATCCAGTGCGGCTGCGTCTCGGTACCGCGCTGAATCGCGACGTCGGGATCGAGCATGTTGACGACGAAGCTCACCGTACCGGCAGGCACGTTCGTCCATTTGATCTCGGGCGAGACCTGTTCGCCGGCCTGCGTGAATTTCGGCGGAATCTGGCTGCCGTCCGGCCACGCGGGAATCGTGAGCACCATCGCCGGACGCGGGGCGGCCGGCGGTGTGGCCTGTGCCGACAAAGTGGTCGCGCCAGCGATCAACGAAAGCGTCGCCGACAGCGCTCGGGCGAATCTCATGGGTGGCGTCTCGTGTTTGAGTTTTCGCCGACAAAGCTGCGCCGCCCGACTCGTTCGCGACAGACGCGCGGCGTACTTTAGTCGCGTGACCTCTCGGCGCGAGTTTCTCGAGGCATCGGCCTTCTTCGCGGCAGCGGCTTCGTTGGCGCGACATCCGACGCTCGCGGGCACGCCCGCTCCGCGCGGTTTCCTCGACATTCATCGCGCGCCGGACGTCGTCGTCGTACAAACCGCCGATAGCGATCTTCGTCTCGTGAATTCCGGCGGCGATCGTTGGACGAGCGGTGCCGTTGTCGTCACGACGACGCAGCGCGCTGACTCGCTGCACCTCTCGCTCGCCGCGCCGAGTGTCGCCGTCAAGCGCGTGCACCTGCGCTGGCGCGGCGATCTGTCGGCGTCACAACTCATCCTCGGCGACGCGTGGGAGCGCGGCTACGGCGATCTCGAATGGCGCGGGTGGGTGCCGGACCGAGTGATGCCGTGGTACGTCGCGACGAATGACGGATCGCTCACACACACCTACGGCGTTCGAACCGGAGCGAGCGCTTTCTGCTTCTGGCAGGTGGACCCGGCGGGCATCAGCCTGTGGGCCGACGTGCGGAGCGGCGGAGTGGGCCTACAACTCGGCGATCGCACGCTGGATGTCTGCGACATCGTCTGTGGGGCCGGACAGCCGGGCGAGTCGGCATTCACCGCGATCCATGCGTTCTGCCGTCAGATGTGCGCGGCCCCTCGGATTCCGTCGTTTCCACCCTATGGAAGCAACGATTGGTACTGGGCGTACGGAAAGAACACCGCCGAGACGGTGCGTGCGGACGCCGCACACATCGTCGAATTGTCGCCGACGGGCACCAACCGGCCATTCGTAGTGATCGACGACGGCTGGCAACCCGGTCGCGGCGCGGACAAGACCGGCGCCGGCACGTGGGACCACGGCAACGAAAAGTTCGGTGACATGGCGGCGCTTGCGGCGGACGTTCGCCGCGCCGGTGCGCGCCCCGGCGTCTGGGTTCGGCCGTTGCAGGCGCCGGCGAACGCGCCCGACTCGTGGCGTCTGCCGCGCGATCACGGAACGCTCGATCCCACCGTTCCCGACGTTCGGCAGAAGGTCGTCGACGATCTCACCCGAATCAGACGCTGGGGCTTCGAGTTGATCAAGCACGACTACACCACGTACGACATTTTCGGCCGTTGGGGATATCAGATGGGTTCCGCGATGACGCGCGACGGTTGGACGTTCGCCGCCGGATCGTCGCGCACGACCGCCGAGGTGATCAACGATCTCTATGCGGCGATTCGGAATGGAGCCGGCGACGCGCTCGTCATCGGGTGCAACACCGTGAGTCATCTGTCGGCCGGCGTGTTCGAGATCTGCCGCGTCGGCGACGATACGAGCGGCACCGAGTGGTCGCGGACGCGGAAGATGGGCGTCAACACGCTCGCGTTCCGCGGTGCGCAGCACGGCGCCTTCTACGTTGCCGATGCCGACTGCGTCGGCGTCACCAACGCGGTGCCTTGGGCTATGAACCGGCAATGGTTGGATCTCTTGTCGCGCAGCGGCACGATGCTCTTCGTTTCGCTGGCGCCCGACGCACTCGGTGCCGATCAGCGCCGCGACCTGAAGGCGGCCCTCACGCGAGCGGCCGCGCCCCAACCGCTCGGCGAGCCGCTCGACTGGCAACACTCCGTGTATCCCGCGCACTGGAGACTCGACGGCCGCGAGGTCATGTACGATTGGGTTGGCGCCGACGGCGCCGGTCCGCCGTGACCGGCTAGAAAGGCGTACCGACGGCGCCGAGCATGACTCGCCGAACGAGAGGCAGCGGGAGCGGGCCGATCTTCAAGAAAGTGTCATGGAAGCCCGCCAAAGAGTACGCCGATCCCTGCTTCGCCTTGTAGTCGTCGCGAAGCTTGAGAATCATGAGCTTGCCCATCGTGTAGTAGCCGTAGAACGCATCCCCCGCCCCACGCTTCGCCTCGGCGACGGCCACCGGATGCGGCTGGTGCCCTTGCGTCTGGAACAACGTCGTCGCGCTGTCGATCGACAGGCCTTTCGTGTGCAGCTCGATCCCGACGATAAAGCGCACGTCGCGAAGGAGGGCGTCCTGGAGCTGGGCCAGCCTGTACTTGGGATCGTTGGCGTGAAATCCCTCGTCGAGCATCATCTTCTCGTCGTAGTGCGCCCAGCCTTCGACGTTCGTGTTGGCACCGAACACCTTGCGCACGCTGGTCGGGAAGTTCTTGGCGTACAAGAACTGGATATAGTGACCCGGATAGACCTCATGCACTGAAACGTTCGAGATGGCGGCGTAGTACCACGCCGCCATGTACGCGTCCTGTTCCTTCTTGGAGGTCCGCGGATCTGGCAGCGTCACGTTGTAGAAACCTTGCAGCTTCGCCGTCTCGAACGGCCCCGGCGTGTCCATCGACGCCGTCGTCGTCGAGCGCATGAAGGGCGGTGTCTCCTTGACGTGCGCCGGGTCGGACGGCGGAATCGTCAGGATGTGGTGCGCGTCGATGAAGCCCCGTATCGAATCGAGCGTCCCCTGCGTCGCCTCGAGCAGCTTCGCCGCGGGCGGATGGTCGGCTTGCAGCGACGCGAGCACGGAGTCCGCGGGCTTGGTGGCGTCGAGCTGCGCCGCCGCGACCTTGAACGCGTTTTCGTTCCTGGCGCGGTCCGCCTCGGCGATCGCCAGCAACGAGTCGAGCGGCAGGTCGACCATCTCGCTCGCGCCGAGCATCTTGGCGTACGTGTCCGCGCCGAGCGCGAACGAGCCGTTCGACTTGGGGAGCAATTCGCGCTGCAGAAACGTCTTGTAGTCGCCGAGCGCCTTCATCACGCCAGCGTTGGACTGAGCGAACTCGCCGAGCAGCTTCTTGTCCGAAACGTCCTTGAACGCGGCGGGCAGGTCGTTCTTGAAGAACGAGATATTGCCGTCAATCTGCTCGATGGCGATCTGCGTGAAGATCTTCGGCGGGTTGGTGAGATTCTTTCGCGCTTCCGCGAACGCGCCGGGCATCGCCTTTTCACGCTCGATCAGCGACGCCAATCGCTGATCGCCGGGAGCGTATGGCCGCTCCATGATGACGTAGGCGGCGTTCGTGATCCCGCTGCTGTAAGTGTCCGGATTCTTCGCCCACGATTGGATCACGCGGTCGGCGAGAATGGTCGCGTCCATCTGGTGGATGAGCCATTCGCGATCGAGCTGCTGGTCGAGCGAGAGCGTGGCCGAGTCGGTCGCCACGAGTCGCGCGCGAAACGCGCTGTCCGCCTTCGCTTCGCCGTCGTATGACGCCGCGGTGAATCCGTCGAGTCGGCCGTCGAACGTGTGGATGCCGAGCTGCGTCGCGGCGGACGGATGCCGCTGGTAGTAGTCGGACAGAACTTCCGACGCGAGCGCGGTGAACGCGGAGTCTCCCTTCCCGGTGGCGGCGACGTTGGCCTCGGAGCCCCCGCTGCACGAGATCGCGGCGGCGGCGGAGACGAAGGCGAGTGCGAAAACCGGAAGCCGAAGGCGCATGATCGATGTAGGCATGGATCGATCATATCTGCCGCCGCCGATGTCCGACAGTGCCGTTGCGGCGCGGGGCGAACGTCGCGGGTACGCCATAGATTGGCATCGTGGCGTCCAGGACTCGTGTCGTGAAGCGCGCGTTGGCCGGTGTGGTCCTCGCCGCGATTTCGATCCCGTCGAGATTGCGCGCTCAAACGCCGGCGCCGGACTCGTTGCGATTGGTCCTGATGACCGGCGCGACGTGCCACAGCCTCCCGGATCCCGGCTCACCAATCGCCCAGCGGTATCACCTCGGGGACGTCATCGGAGCGTCGAAGTCCACCAGGGGACTCGGCGGCCGCATTTGGTATTTCGATTCGTGGCGCGTGATGGGCATCTCGCCCATCTGCTGGCTGCCGGCGAACGTCACCGTTCCATTCAGCCGTGAGCATCCAGAGTCCGGGTTCGCCTCCGTGGCCTCGTACGTCATCGGCCGCGACACCGCGTCATTCGAAACGCTCGTCGACGCCGAGAATTTTCTCGTGGACCCGAATCACTACGGGGGCCCCGGCGACTCGCCGCTCGGCACGTCGGGACTCTTGCAGTTCAGACGCCTCCAACTCATCGAACGGGCCGCGAGGCTGATCGACGCGCACGGGCTCGAGGATGCGCCGCTGAAACGTGCGTGGGTCATCGCCCATCGCGATGTTCTCTATTTCTACGAGCCGGACGCGATGTGGTTCATGGCGAACGAGCGATACTGGGCGCTCTACGACGCCAACCAACGCGCGCCGTGGGCTGAAGAGTTGGCGTCGTATGCGTCTCAGCGAATTCCTCCGAGCGACGAGTGCGGCTCGGATTGTTTTCTGTCAAAGATCGCGGACGGCCCGCAGCAATACTGGACGAGGTTGCCGAACGGTCCATCCATCCGCAAGGCGCTCGCGCTCGCGCTGCAGCTGGCCGACAACGCGATCGAAGCAATCGACGAAGAGGCGCCGACCCACGCCGCGATCGACGGCGTTCGCTCCTCGCTCGCGCGCGTCGGCGGGCCGGAGAAACTCGCACTGCTCGATCGGCTCGCGAGGCTCGACCGCGCCGTGAAACCGTGAGTCAGCGTCCGTACTTCTTCATGGCGGCCATCAACCGGTCGACCGGTAACGCGTACACGCGCGTGTCGTCGATGCCGGTCATCGTCGCGGCCGCGAGGAGCGCATTGAGAATCGACTCTTCCGTCGCCTGAACGGTCGCCGTGAACAGCGGATTCATGCGCGCGTTCGGCACCATGTCCACGTGCGCCACGTCGGTCGCCGTCGCCGCGTTCGCGTTGGCGGTCGAGAACGCGACGAAGATGTCGCCCGAACTATTCTCGCCCTTGCCGCCCATCCGACCGACGCCGAGCGCGACGCGCGTCACGAGACGCTTGAGCTGATGTGGGAGCAGGGGCGCGTCCGTCGCCACGACGACGATGATCGAGCCGGCGCCGTCGTCGTCGTGGATCTCTTGGCCCGCGCCCGCCTTCGCGTCGCAGCGCGGAATGGTCGGGCGGAGCGACGCGTCGCTCGAGGCAATGCAGCGCGTGAGATCCGTGATCTCTTCGCCGACCGGGACGCCCGCGACACGCAGCTCATGACGCACCCCGTAGTTGCACTGCACGAGCACGCCGACGGTGTAGCCTCCGGCTGCCACGTCGAGCTTGCGCGACGCAGTGCCGATGCCGCCCTTGAATCCGTGGCAGACCATCCCGGTGCCGCCGCCGACCGCGCCCTCGAGCACGGGGCCTCCGGTTGCGCCGTCGAGTGCCGTGAAGACGTGCTCCGGCTTGACGTGAAATCCGTTGATGTCGTTCAGAGAACCGTCGAACGTTTCGGCGACGACCGGCAGCCCCCACGGTTGCAGGCCCGGCCGTTTGACCTGCCACTGCAAGATTGCGTCGCGCACGACGCCCACCGAATGCGTGTTGGTGATCGCGACTGGTCCCTCGAGGAACCCCGATTCCTGCAACCACGTCGTGCCGGTCATCTCGCCGTTTCCGTTCAGGGTGAACCACGCGCCCATCACCGGGTCGGCGTTCGCCTTTCCGCGCGGATGGATCACCGTCACACCGGTGCGAACGGGACCCTTGCCGACGACCAGGCGACCGTTCCCTTCGATGAGCGTCGTGTGCCCCACCTCGACGCCCGCGACGTCGGTGATCGCGTCGAGTGTGCCGGCGGTACCGCCGATCCTGCTGGACAATCCGAGGTCGCGTGCGCGCGGCTTGGGCTGTGCCGACGCTGAAATGGCCAGCGACAGCAACAACACGGCGGTTGCTCTCATAAGAGGACGGCGGGTTTGGGTTCGGACGATCATACCGGCGTCCGCGTCCAACCGACAGACCGCGTTGACTGGCGCGGAGGAATGTGGCGCCAACTGCGACGACGCCTAGATTCGGACCACCCGTTTCCCGACCACCAGACGAGAGAGTCTTTCATGCGCCCACGCGCCACCGCCATCGCGATGATCGCGATCCTCGCGACCGCGACCACGTTCTCACTCTCCGCGCAGGCCACGGCGAAGCGCGCCGTCCGCGTCGGCGACATGTACCGGCTGCGCAACGTCGGCGCGCCCGAGATCTCGCCCGACGGTCAGTGGGTCGCCTACACCGTCACCACGCTCGACTCGGCGAAAGACAAATCGAATACCGATGTCTGGATGACGAGCTGGGACGGCGCGCAGAGCATTCAGCTCACGTCGTCGCCGGACGCCGAGACCACGCCGCGCTGGAGTCCTGACGGGAAATACCTGTCGTTCCTCTCGTCGCGCGAAGGCGGCAAAGGCTCGCAGCTCTGGCTGCTCGACCGTCGCGGCGGTGAAGCGCAGCGCGTCACTGAGCTGAAAGATGGCATCGACGACTACGCGTGGGCGCCGGACAGCAAGCGCATCGCGTTGATCATGCGCGCGTCGCTCGACACGACCGATTCGGCGAACGCGAAACCCAAGCCGATCGTCATCGACCGATATCACTTCAAGGACGACGACAACGGCTACCTCGATTCGACGCGTGCGCATCTCTACGTGTTCGACATCGCCGCCAAGAAAGCGACGCTGATCACCCCCGGCACGTTCGAGGAATCGCATCCGGCGTGGTCGCCGGACGGACAGTCGATCGCGTTCGCGAGCACGCGGCCGCAAGGCGTCGACCCGGACCGCACGAACAACTCCGACATCTTCGTCGTCGACGCGCGAGCCGGCGCGACGCCGCGGCGTCTCACCACCTTCGACGGCCCGGACGACGGGCCGCTCTCGTGGAGCGCCGACGGCAAGACCGTCGCGTATCTCCAGGGCAGCGAACCCAGGTTCTTCGCCTACGACGAGCAGCAGCTCGCGGTGGTGAACGTGAGCGGCGGTGCGCCACACCTTCTCACAGCCTCGCTCGACCGTCCGATCTCGTCGCCGCAGTTCAGCGCCGACGGAAAATCGATCGTCTTTCTCTACGCCGACGATCGCGCGCAGTACGTCGGCCGGATCGCGTCGACGGGCGGCACCGTGCAACCCCTGCTGACCGGACGCCGCGTCGCCAGCGGCCTCTCGCTCGGTAAGGACGGCAAGATCGCCGTGCTCGCCGGAACCGCGACGCAGCCCGGCGAGATCTTCGCGCTCGAGAACGGAACGCTGCGCCAGCTCTCGCACCACAACGACGCGTGGCTCGCCGGGGTGAAGCTGGCGACGGTCGAAGACATCGCGTTCAAGACGAAGGACGGGAACGACGCGCACGGGTTGCTCATCAAGCCTGCCGACTACACGGCAGGCACCAAATATCCGATGCTGCTGCGCATTCACGGCGGCCCGTCGGGACAGGACCAGCATTCGTTCAGCTTCGAGCGCGAACTGCTCGCGGCGAGCGGCTATCTCGTGCTCAACGTGAACTACCGCGGCAGCAACGGGCGCGGTGAAGCGTACCAGCGGGCGATCTATGCCGACTGGGGCAACAAGGAAGTCGTCGATCTCCTCGCCGGCGTGGACTACGTCGTCGCGTCCGGAATCGCCGATCCCGATCGGCTCGGCATCGGCGGCTGGAGTTACGGCGGCATCCTCACCGACTACACGACCGCGACGACGACGCGCTTCAAGGCGGCGATCTCCGGCGCGGGTAGCGCGCTCCAGTCATCGATGTACGGTGTCGATGAGTACGTCTATCAGTACGACACCGAGCTAGGCCCGCCGTGGAAGTCGCAGGACTTGTGGATCAAGCTGTCGTACCCGTTCTATCACGCCGATCGTATCACCACGCCCACGCTCTACATGGGCGGCGACAAGGACTTCAACGTGCCGGTGGTCGGCGGCGAGCAGATGTACCAGGCGCTGCGCACGTTGAACGTGCCGACGCAGCTCATCATCTACCCGGACCAGCACCACGGTCTCACGCGGCCGAGCTTCAATTACGACCGGCTGTCGCGATACGTGGCCTGGTATGACAAGTTTCTGAAGTCGGCTCCCGTTCAGGCGGGAACGGTGCGCCCCTGACTGCGGTGCGACCGGCGCGCGTCAGCCGTGCGACGCGTGCCAGTCGGCGAGGGCCGTCTTCTCGATGTCGGACGTAATGGTGAACCGCGGCTTGAGCCGCCGCGCCTCGGGCACGGTGGGCCACCAGGCCAGCGTGTCGCGCACCGTCGTCTCGAGCGGACGAAACGTCAGCCCCGCCGTGATCGCTTTGCCGTTGGCGATGCTCATCATTCCGTCGTCGTTGCCCCGGAGCAGCGCCCACGGAATCGCTTCGTCGATCTTGTGCGCGGCGAGGAAGTCGTAGTCGTCGACGAACGTGAACTTCACGTCGGCATTGATCGCCGCCCGCGCCGCTTCGTAGAACGCGCGCGCCGTCATCGGGTGTTCGGGCCCGACGGCGTTGAACACGCCCGACCGTTTGTCTTCGACCAGACGCACCATGAATTCGGCGAGGTCTCGCACGTCGATGAACTGTGCCGGATCGTCGTGTCGCCCAGGCGCGAGCACCTCGCCGCCTTGCGACAACCGCACTGGCCAGTACGGAAAACGGTCGCTCGGATCGTTCGGCCCGACGATGTACGTCGGCCGCACGACGAGTCCGCGGTCGCCGAACGTGTCGAGCACGATCCGCTCCGCTTGCGCCTTCGCCACGCCGAATGCTTCCGAGCCGTCCTTCGGATCGTGCAGATCGTAGTGAACGGGTACGATTTCGTCGACGCCACGCGCATGATACGGGTAGTACACGCCGGTCGACGACGTGAACAGGTAGCGTCCGACGGAATCCTTGAGCAGCGCCGCGGATTGCCGCACCCAGTCGGCGACGTTCGCCGAGTCGTCGATGCACACGTCCCACTTCTTCCCTTCGAGCGCCTCGAGCTTGCCGTTGCGGTCACCCTCGAGGTGGATCACGGAATTCGGAAGATCCGCCTGGTGTCGGCCGCGCGTGAAGGTCGTGACGCGATGCCCGCGCGCGGCGGCATGGCGAACGAAGTACGGACCGATGAAGCCCGTACCGCCCAGCACGAGGATGTCGAGTTTGTCCGGCGCGCGTGCAGGCGCGGCGTCGCCGAGGGCAACGCTTCGGCGGAGCGTAGCAAGGGCTCCGCCGGCAAGCGCCGCCGAGAGCAGGAAGTCGCGTCTGGTCTGCAGAATGTCTCCGCAATGGAGTCGGTGGGAAGCTTGCAGCGGCTCCGGCGCGGCGAAAGCGGCTACACGAAAGACTTACAGACCGCTCACGATTTCCACAGCGCGAAATGAGCCGTTGCGATACGCGGCCTGCTATGACAAGTTCCTAAAGGTCGTTTGGCGTCTCGGGGCCGTGCCGGCGTGACGCGGCCGGACGCCGACTCGTCATATTTGACGCATGCCGGATCGGGATCGGTCGACCCAGTCGCAGCTCGAAGCTCGTCTCGTCCGGGTGGAGCGAGCGCTCGACGCCATCACGAGAGAGGTGACGGCCATTCGAGCCGACCTCGCTCCGACGAGCCCCGCGCCGTCCGCAGCGGAGTCCGCGTCCGAGCCGCAGACACGGCCCGGGCCGCCGCCGCGAACCGCGGCCCCGCCGCCTAGACCAACAGGACCGCGCGCGCCCACCGACGGGCTCGATCTCGAGCGCCTGCTAGGACGCTACGTAATGTTGGGCATCGCCGTGCTCGCCGCCGTCGCCGCCGTCGGGACCTTTCTGCGATGGGCGATCAGCAAGGGCTATCTCACGCTATTACCCGGCGCGCGAGTGATCATCGCGCTCGTCTTTGCCGTGGGGATTGGGGTGTGGGGCGCTCGGATTCGCCGACGCGAGCGTCCGTTCGGCTCGAGCATGATCGGGCTCGCCCTTGTGATCACGTTGGTCTGCGCGTACGCCGCCGGACCGGGCCTTCATCTCGTACCCTCCTCCGTCGCGTTCGCGGGCTCCATCGCTGTGTCGTGGGGACTGGCGCTGTTCGCGCATGCCGAGAAGGACGAACCGCTCTGGTGCGTCGCCTTCGGCGGCGCGGCGGTCGTGCCGTTCGTGACGAGCAGTGGCGACGGCAACTTCTACGCGCTCGCCGGCTACGGCGCGTTTCTGCTCTTCGCGGCGTGCTTCGCCATCAGCCATCGCCCCTGGCCTGTGGCGTGGCGCGTCTTCTATCTGGCGACAGGACTCTACTCGGCGACGGTGACCGTCATGTCGCGGGCCGAGGGAATGCGCGGCTTTCTCACGGCGTTCGCGTTTCCCTTCGTGCTCGCCGTGGCCGGCGTGCTCCCGTTCGCTCCGGTCACTCACAAGCGCGCCGCGCTGCGCTGGCTGGCCATTCTCGCGGTAGCCGCAGGTTTCGCCACGCCGCACGGGCAGCACACGGCGAACGAGTCCGCGCAGATCGCCGGGGTCGTGCTCGGCGCGGCGGCTCTTTGGCTCCTTCTCGTCGACCGCCTCAGCGCCACGAAGCAGTCGAGCATCCTGGTTTCCAATCAGGACAATACGACGGTGCTCGACTGGTTCGACGCGGCGCTCATTCCGCTCACGCTCTGCCTGCAGGCGGGCGGCGCCATCGAACCGTTCGCGTCCCAGGCCGTGATCGATGGTATCGCCGCGCTGCTGTTCGTGCTGTTCGTCGCACGCCGAGAATTGTGCACCGCCCGCGACGCCGCGGCGGCGGCCTGCGCGATCGTGGCGGTCGTCGCCATATCGCAACTGAAGTTGGAGGAGCCTACAGGTCGCATCCTCGCGCTGCTCGGCCTCGCCACGATCTTGCTGCTGCTGAGCAAGGCATGGCCGAGTGTGTCGTGGATCGTTTCGACCGCGATGGTGACGGTAACCGCCGCCGCGTTCAGTCTCCTGGCGCTCGTCGCCCGGCCGTCGTTCATCGATCCGCCGTTCACGACCGAGGCGTCGCGCACCGCGCTGTGGGTTCTGATCTTCCTCATCCTCACGGCGCGTTTCCGGGGATGGATTCCCGGCGTCGCGGCGTCCGCCGACGTGACAGCGGAGAACGATGCGAAGAGCGACGACACTCTCCTTCCCGATCTGCTTGGCGCGTCGCCATGGGCGTGGGCGTTTCTCTGGGTCTTGATCGAGTTGGCGAAGGCGTACGGCCGGAGCACATCGACGCTCCTCCTCGTCATCTACTTCGCCTCGACCGCCATCGCCGCCGTCGCGGTCGGGCACGTCCGGCGCTCGGCCCAACTACGCCACGTCGGCCTCGCGTTGGCGCTGCTCGCCGCGGCCACCGCCGTGCACGGCGCCGCGACGTATTTCGACGTCGGAGCGCGCGTGCTCGCGTATCTCGTCACGAGCGCGCTTCTCCTCGGCATCGCGTACTGGTACCGGCGCCGCGGCGTCGAGTCCGCGGCCTGACGCACTGCTCCATCCTACGTCAGATCGTGCGCTCTAAGGCCCTCAGCGTCGTGAGCAGCGGCCTCAACTCGCCATCCGCCAGCTCCGGGTGCCCAAGCTCGTCGCGTTCGACGCGGTGCAGAAAGCGCGCGATCTGCGTGTCCGACGCGCCGCGCGCGAGCAGACTGTAGACCTCGTGCGCGAATCGGTCGTACTCGTGCTGCGGCTCCACCGCGACGCCCAGCCCGAGAGGATTCCACTGATCGACCATTGCACGAGCAATGCTGCGCTCGACCTCTTCGCGTGGCGTCGGCATGAGCGGCTCCTTGGGGGCGGGTTGTGCGCCTCAACATACGACCTGCCGGCGTCGACGGTGAGCTTGCAAGGGAACCGACCGACGCGAGCCCGCCTGTACGTCCGCCGGTTCACGACTCCCTCAGTGCCACGATCGGCGCAACTCGCGCCGCGCGGTACGCGGGCACCAGCGTCGCCGCGACGGCACTGGCGACCAGAACCCCGATTGCAACCGCGATCGACAACGGATCGGCGGTGCCGACGCCGTGCAGCTGCGCTCTCAAAAGCCGCGTGAGTGCCATGGCGAGCGGTAGGCCGACGACGAGGCCCACGAGCACCAGCGTCATCGCGTCGGTCAGCACGAGACGCACGACGTCCTGACGCTGTGCGCCCAGCGCCGCGCGCAGCCCGATCTCTCCCGTGCGTCGCGCGACGGAATAGCTCATCACGCCGTACAGTCCGATCCCCGCCAGCGCGAGCGCCAGGATCCCGAACGCCGTCGCCAGGCGCGCGAGCAGAATCTCCTCGCGGATGTAGTCGCGGATCAGCGTCGGCAGCGGATCGATCCCGTCGATCGGCAGCGAGGGATCGACGGCAACGATCGTCTTGCGAATTTGCTCGACGAGCGCGCCCGGCTCGCCGAGCGTACGCACCTCGAGCCGCAGTGCTCCGACCGTGCCGAGCTGGTTCGAGCTGGTGTCGGTGTGGACGTACGGGAAATACATCCGTCGATCCGGCTTTGCGGTGAGCCCGTGGTCCCTCACGTCCGCGATCACGCCGACGATCTGCACGGCGATCGAGTCGTTGAAGTGAATGAACTTGCCGATCGCATTTTCGCGCGGAAAATAAGACTCGGCGAAGCTTCGATTCACGATTGCCGTGCGCGCCGGCTTGTTTTCGTCGCTCGCCACGAGATCGCGGCCGGCGATGACGCGTCCGCCGATCGCAGCCGCGTAGTTGGGTCCGACGTTGTCATACGCGACGGTCGTGTCATCCGAGGAACCCGCCGAGAACCCGGGCACCTCGATCGACATGTGCGAGTCGGTGCCGGAAAAGAGGCCGTTCTCCGAGTAGCTGACGCCGGCCACGCCGGGAATCGCCGCCACCTTGTCGCGCAGCGTATGAACCAGCTCGGCGAGCGGCGTGCCGACATAGCCGTGCGTGAGGATGTCGACGTCCGCGATCACGAGGTGGTCGCGATCGAGCCCGAGGTCGGTGTCCTGCAGGTTGCGGAGGCTGCGCACGAGAATCGCCGCGCCGACGAGCAGCACGACCGAGAGCGCGACCTGCCCGGAGATGAGCAGGCTGGCCAACGGACGCCGGCGCGCGCCTCGCCCGAGCGACCCGCTGGCACCGGGCTGCGCGCCGGATCGCATTGTCGCCGCGAGATCCACGCGCGAGGCGTGCAGCGCCGGCGCGAGACCGAATACGCCGACGGCGAGCACCGACACGGCCAGCGTGAACGCCAGAATCGTCGGGCTCCAGCCGCTGCCGGCACGCGCGGCGGCGCCGCCCGCGGCGAGCGTGATGAGCCACCGGCTGGCGACCCGCGCGAAGACCAATCCGGCGGCGGCGCTGAGGACCGCGAGTACGCCGGCTTCGGTGAGCAGTTGCCGCAGAAGCCGGGCACGGTTCGCGCCGAGCGCGAGACGCACCGACATCTCGCGGCCGCGCGCGATCGCGCGCGCGAACAGGAGATTGGCGACGTTCGCGCAGATGATGCAGAGCAGCAGCGCGACGCCGATCATCAGTGTGAAGAGCGGCGCCTCGAACGTGGCGCGCACGCGCGAGAAACCCTTCGCGCCCGACGAGACCCACGTTTGCTGGTTGCTTTGGCGGAACTCCGACGCGGCCCTCGGACCGGCGTTGGCCACGATGCTGCGCGCGATGAGTGGTCCGATTTCGGCCGCGGCCTGGCCGAGCGTCGCGCCGGGCTTGAGTCGTCCGAGCAACAAGAGCCAGCTCTGCCCGCGATCGCGCAGCGCCGTCTCGTGCGGTTTCATGAGATCGTGCGCCCCCAGCGGGATCCACACGTCCGGATGCTGTTCGACGATGTCGCCGTTGAACGACGGCGGCGCGACGCCGACGATCGTGCAGCGTACGTCGTCGATCGTGATCGACTGCCCGATCGCCGAACGGTCTTCGCGAAATCGCCGGGTCCAATAGCCGTAGCTGATCGTCACCGGCACTCCGCCACCGGTCGACGAGTCGGCGCTCGCGTCGAACGCGTGACCCGCGACGGCGCGCACGCCGAGAAGCGAGAAGTAATTGCCGGAAACGAATCGGCCGCTCGGATGCTCCAGCCCCGCGACGGTGGCGCCGATGCGTGCGTCGAGGCGATCGGTCCGGCCGGATGCGAGGACGCCGGTGAATACGTCGTTCTGGTCGCGGAGGTCGCGGTACAGCGGCACCGACAGCAAATCCGTGCGCGGTGAGCCGCCCGAGTGCGAGTTCACGCGCGTCGGATCGCCGATGGCGACGAGCTGCTCGGGATGCGACACGGGCAGGCCGCGCACGAACACGGCGTCGATCATCGAGAAGATCGCGGTGTTGGCGCCGATGCCGACCGCCAGCGCGCCGACGACGAGCGTTGCGAAGCCGGCGTTTCGCCGCAGCGTGCGGAGAGTGAACGCGAGGTCCTGCAGGACCTCGCTCATATAGTTCGCCCGTCGCATCGAGAGCTCCCGCTGTTCGTCCATGGTGACGCACGACGTTCGCACTGACTCCAAGTCGCCGAATTGGCGCTCGGCTTCTCGCCGCGCCGCGTCGAGCGGCAGGCCGTTCGCGACGAGCTGCCGAACGCGCGTCTCGAGGTGAAACGCGAGCTCGTCGTCCACCTCGCGCGCGAGGCGCGCGCGAGTCGCGGGCAGGCGAAACACGCGGCGCATCATGTCACGCCGTCTCCGGCGACACGGCCGCCACGGCGCGGCCGACGGCGCGGGCGTAGCGCTCCCACGACGTCACCTGCGCGCGCAACTGCGCGCGTCCGGTCCGCGTGAGCTGGTAGTACTTCGCGCGGCGGTTGTTGTCGGAGTAGCCCCAATCGCCGGTGAGCCAGCCGTTCTTCTCGAGGCGGTGGAGCGCGGTATACAACGGTCCTTCTTCGACCAGCAGCTCGCCCTCCGTGACCGTCTTGACCCACTCGGCCACCGCGTAGCCGTGCCGCGGTCCCCACATCAGGGCTTTCAGAACGAGCAGGTCGAGCGTCCCGCGAAGAAGTCCGCCTTCCGAATCGAGCATCGCGCAAACCCCTCTGTGTTAGAGGGGAACGTAGAATCGGGGCCGATCGCACGCAAGCGTTAGACGTCAGACGGCTTTCGCACGGGACGAGATACCATGATCGAATTTGCAACGGAGCAATTCCTGTCCACCGGTCCACGGGTCCACGCGGCACCGCCTGCGTCACTGCGGAAGCAGGCGAATCGCGCCTTTGAACGTTCGCACGGTCATGTGCGCGTCGCCGGCGCCCAATCGCACGGTCAACGAATGCGCGTCGCTCGACGCGGGGCGCACCTGCGAGAACCCGTTCGCGATCGCGCCCATCACCGTCAACAGCTCGAGCCTGCTCGACGCCGTCCGCGGCAGCGCCAGATCGACAGTTCCGGCGTGATCAGAGAACTCGAACACGCTGCCGGGCGCCGGCGTTGCGGCGTAGCGAATGTCGCCGGTCACGGAGCCGAACACGCCGCGGAGGATCGACGATGCCGCGACATCCAGCGGGCCTCCGACGGTCGATGCGTCCACGTCCTGCGGCGATCCGCGCACCACCATGCGTCCGCGGCCGGTGCGCGCCTTGACCAGCATCGACGTCACGTTCAAGTCCACGTCGCCGCGAATCGACTCCGCGTCCACGTGCTCGGCATCCCCCGACAGGCGAATCGCGCCCGACACGGTATAGAACCAACCGCCGATGCCCTCGGCGGCGATCGACGCATCGACGGCTTTCACCGCGAGCTCGGCGCGTCGTGGAACGTTGATGACCAGCTCCGACGGTTGTTCCGGCGAATCGATGTTTCGCGGTTCGACGCCGAGCTTGTATGACGAGTCGCCCTTCCCGCCGAGCAAAAAAAACTTGCCGGTTGCAGCGATGCGTCCGCGGACGACGATCGAGTCGCGGTCCCACGCAACGATGCGAACGGAGCCGCTGGTGACGTACATCTTGATGCCGACGTCGGACGTCGCTTTGCGAGCGCCGAGCACCTTGAGCCCGGGCGTCGTCCCCTGTGCGGTCAATCGTGTCGGCGCCGTCGGAATCCCGGCCCAGAGGAGCGCGATGAGAATTCGATGGCTCATCGTCAGCTCGCGTTGCTGATCTTTTTCAGCACGTCGACCTTCTCACGATAAGACGAAGCGAGCATCGCACGCAGCGCGGGATTCTTCGGGTCGTGCGCGATCGCCGCCTGCAATTCGGCGATCGCGAGATCGACCGTCTTCAAGTCCTCGTCGATCGACGCCTGCGTTTCCGGCGCCAACCGTGCGCGCTCCAGCTTGAGCTCGTCGAGCAATTGATCGGCTTCCACCTGATAGCTCTTGATCGAATCGTCGGCGAAGCGCAACACGCTGTCGGCGCTCGTCGAGCTCACGGCGGCCGGTGCGACCGTGCGCACGATCGGCGGGACGATTTGAATCACGGTGATCGCCGTGACGGCGGCGACGGATGCGGCGACGCCGAGCACCCACGGATCGACGCGCAATCGCCACGACGAGACTACGGTCGACCCGTGCTCCAGCGCCACGACCTTGTTGCCGTCGATCTGCCGCCGAATGCCGGGCCACAGATCGTTCAGCTCCGGCGCGAACGTCACGGACGCGGCGCGCGATTCATCAATGCGTTTCATGAGAGCCGTCAGTCGAGCTACGTCGGCGGCGCAGGCGGGGCACGCGGCGAGGTGCCCGCTCACGCGCGCGCGGTCGGCGTCGTCGAGCGTGCCGTCGGCCGTGCGTTGGCGCTCGTCCTCGGACAGGTGAACGTTCGGGGGAGGAGAAAGGTGCGTCATGGGGAGAGAGCCGAGAGCAAGGCGCGCCGCGCGCGCCAGAGTTGAGCGCGCGCGGTCCCTGCGGCGATGCCGGTCAATTCGGCGATTTCCTCGTGCGAGTAGCCGCAGATGTCGTGGAGCACGAGTACGGTGCGCGCGCCCGTCGGGAGGCGTGCGATCGCCGCCTCGAGATCGATCCGGTCGTCGGCGCCGAGGGCGGACCCGGCCAGCCGCGGCGCGGGCAGGTCGTCGGTCAGCGGAGCGAAATCGCGCCGCCGATCGGTGCGGAATCGGTTGAGCACGACATTGACCGCAAGTCGATGCAGCCAGGTGCCGATGCCGCTCTCACCGCGGAACGACGGCAGCCGCTCCCACGCGCGGACGAACGCGTCCTGCACCAGCTCTCTCGCCTCGCCCTCGTCGCGCGTCATGCGGCGGCAGAGGAGATGGATCGCGGGGGAATGCGCGCGATACAGCGACTCGAAGGCCGCCACGTCGCCGGCCTGCGCGCGTCGAACGACGTCGTCGACGACGGCGTCGTTCGAACGCATGACGGCATTGGTCGAGTCGACCATCAGCCGGCGAGTGGCTGCCGCGCGGCGCACGTCAACGCTTCGCCAAGTCGGTGAGCGTGGAATCGACTTCGCGTTGCGAAACCGATCGTGGCACGACACCGCCCGAGGTGCGCTCGGTGGGAATGCGGACCGAGCCGACGTTGCCGTCGCGATCGAGCGCGATCAGCGCCGTCGTGCTGAGCAAAGACACGCGCACGACCCACGCGCCCTCGGTTGGCCACGAACGTCGCACCGAGAACACGCCAGGGCGCGTCGTAGCGGTCAGTTCGAGCGGCACGGTGCGGCGTGCGCCGTTCACGAGACCCTCGGCCGAGGCCGTGACGTCGGCCAAGTTAGGAACACCCTCGCGCGACATCGTGTGGATGTAAAACGCCACACCACGCGATGCCGGGTCCCAGGGGTTCACCGGTGATTCGATGGAGAGCCACGGTGGCCACTTGACGATTCGCGCCGACGAGAGCGTCGATCGGCTGGGTGTGGCCGCGATGAGCGACAGCGCCACCGCGCCGACCAATGGAACGAGTGCACGACGAAGCATGGAACCTCCGTTCGGTTGGGGCCAGAAGCCTTCAACCGATTGGATGCCCGGATGCCTCAATGTGCTTACGCGTGGCTGAACCGGTGGACCGGCGGGCCGGTCAACGACGCGGCTACTCGGGGGGCGGGTCGTCGACCGAGGTGGATTCGCTGAAGCCGCCCTCACACTCGAGTTCGTCGAGTTCGTCGAGTTCGTCGAGTTCGTCGAGCAATTCGAAGCAGTCGTCGTCATCGAGGTCGTCCAGGTCGTCGAGCTGACGCTCGAAATCAGTTTCGATGCTCTCGGTCGCGGCGTGTGCCGGCGTGTGGTTGGAATTGGCCATGTGTCGGGATCCGGTTCGGGTGGACCACATGATCGGGTCTCCCGGCCGAAGCCGCGGCACCATGGCGTTGCGGGTCACCCCATTTCATTTCACGTCGCCGCCGGGTGCGCACCGGCGGCGCGGCGCGTAGCTTGGAGCCGTTGCTCGGACGTGCCGTTCGTTTCGACCCAACCGCGTGCGTCGTCGTACCACGCGGCGCTCCACCCGCGCCGCCTTCACCTGAGATCGCTGATATGAGAATGCACAGGTCCGCCCCCTCGCTGACCGCCGTTCGTCTGGCCGCGGCCGGCCTCGCGCTGCTGTCGCTGCCCGCCCTCGCCCAGACGGATCCCCGCGTCGGGCTGCACGCCGGCTGGTGGGACGCCGGGCAAGCCGCACGCGGTATGGAGCTCATCGGCAGCGGCAGGAAGGCCGAGGGCTTCTACAATCCCGCGAATCCGGGCGACTTCGGTTTCCTGAACGGCGACCTCGCGTTCAAGGGGAACATCATCGTCCAGGGCGGATTCCACGGCTTTCAGGTCTGGGACGTCGCCGACCCGCACAATCCGAAGCTGCGGAGCACGTTCGTCTGCCCCGGCGGCCAGGGCGACCCGACGCTCTATGGAAACCTGCTCTTTTTCTCGGTCGAAGAAACGCGCGGACGTCTCGACTGCGGCGGACAGGGCGTGCAGGACACGGTGAGCAAGGAGCGCTTCCGCGGCGTACGCATCTTCGACGTCACCGACATCGATCATCCCAAGCAAGTCGCTGCCGTGCAGACCTGCCGCGGCTCGCACACGCACACGCTCGTTGTCGACCCGAAGGACTCGAAGAACGTCTACCTCTACGTCTCCGGAACCGCCGGCGTCCGCTCGCCCAACGAGCTCACCGGTTGCTCGGGACGTCCGCCGGAACAGGACAAGAACACGTCGCTGTTCCGCATCGACGTGATCCAGGTGCCACTCGACCATCCGCAGGACGCCAAAGTCGTGAGCAATCCGCGCATCTTCGCCGACGCGGCGGGCAACGTGGAAGGTCTGTGGAAGGGCGGCTCGCACGGCGAAGGCACGCAGGCCACGAACGTCACGGACCAGTGCCACGACATCACCGTCTACTCGGCGATCGGCATGGCGGCGGGCGCGTGCTCGGGCAACGGCCTGCTGCTCGACATTCGCGACCCGGTGCATCCGAAGCGTCTCGACGCGGTGTCCGATCCGAACTTTGCGTACTGGCACTCGGCGACGTTCAGCAACGACGGCTCGAAGGTGTTGTTCAGCGACGAGTGGGGCGGCGGCACGCAGCCCAAGTGCCGCGCGACCGACAATCCGAAGTGGGGCGCCGACGCGATCTTCACCATCGATCACGGCAAGATGACGCAGCGCGGCTACTTCAAGATGCCGGCGCCGCAGACGGACCAGGAGAACTGCGTCGCGCACAACGGCTCACTCATCCCCGTGCCCGGCCGCGACATCCTCGTGCAGGGTTGGTATCAGGGCGGCGTGTCGGTGTTCGACTTCACCGATCCGTCGAATCCGAAGGAGATCGCGTTCTTCGACCGCGGCCCGATGGATTCGACCAAGCTCTACCTGAGCGGCTTCTGGGCCGGCTACTGGTACAACGGCTTGATCTACGGATCGGAGATCGGCCGAGGACTCGACGTCTTCGAGCTCAAGCCGACCGACAATCTGTCGCAGAACGAGATCGACGCCGCCAAGCTGATTCACGTCGACTTGCTCAACGTCCAGAACCAACAGCGCTACACGTTCCCGGCAAGCTTCTCGGTGCCGCGCGCGTATCTCGACCAGCTGGCGCGCAACAACGGGCTCGCCGCCGATCGCATCACCGCCGCGCGCGATGCGCTCGACAAGGCGCAGTCGGCGACCGGCGGCGCGCAACGCACCGCGCTCGCCCAACTCGCGTCGAAGCTCGATGTCGACGCACAGTCCGCGAAGGACGCGGCAAAGGTGCGCATGCTCGCCCGGTCGGTGCGCGAGTTGGCGAACGCGAAGCACTAGTCGCACGACGAGCAACGGGGCTTCTCCGTTCGTGTCCGTTCGATCGGTCTGTGTCCGTGTCACAATTGTTATGGTTGGAGTTGGCGCGTAGGACTCGACCGCCAAGCAGGCATCAACGATTGAAACACTGACACAAGCGGATTGAACGGAAAAAAACGGGGAAAGAACTCCATGGTCGATCCGGTTCGGTGGGGGATATTGGGTACCGCCAATATCGCGGTCGCGAAGGTGATACCCGCGATTCAGGCCACGGCGCATTCGCGCGTCGACGCGATCGCGTCGCGCGATGTCGCGAAGGCGCGCGCGGCCGCGGCGACGGCGGGAATTCCCCGGGCGTACGGGTCCTATGAGGAGCTGATCGCCGACCGCGAGATCGACGCGGTCTACATTCCGCTGCCGAATCATCTGCACGTGCCCTGGTCGATTCGTGCCGCCGACGCCGGCAAACACGTGTTGTGCGAGAAGCCGATCGCGATGTCGGCCGGCGAAGCGCTCGCGTTGCGCGATGCTCGCGACCGGAACGGCGTCGTGATCGGCGAGGCGTTCATGGTCCGCACCCATCCGCAATGGCTCGAGGTCAAGCGGCTGGTCGCCTCGGGCGTGATCGGCGATCTGCGGTTGGTGAGCGGACACTTCAGCTACTTTCGCCGCGATCCGGCCGACATTCGAAGCCGCATGGAATTTGGCGGCGGTGCGCTGATGGACATCGGGTGCTACCCGATCACGCTCTCGCGCTGGCTGTTCGGCGACGAGCCGACGGAAGTGATCGGCCAGATCGAACGTGATCCGGAGATGCAGGTCGACCGGCTCGCGTCGGCGCTGCTGCGATTTCCGAGCGGCCAAGCCACGTTCGCCTGCGCGGGACAGCTCGTGCCCTATCAGAAACTGCTCATGTACGGCACGTCGGGGCGCATCGAAGTCGAGATTCCGTTCAACGCGCCGGCCGACCGGCGTTGCCGAGTGTTCGTCGACGACGGGAGCCAGCTCGGCGGACTCGCCGCGAGGCCGATCGAGTTCGACGCGGTCGACCAGTACACGCTGCAAGCCGACCGCTTCGTCGACGCGATTCGCGGTACAGGGGAGGTTCCGGTGTCGATCGACGACGCGATCGCCAACATGGCCGTCGTCGATGCGATCTTCCGGTCGGCGGAGACGCGAAGCTGGGAAGCGCCGCGAGCCTGACTCGCGTGGCAGGGCTGCTCGCGCGAACGCGCGCGAAAGGCTAGAATCCCCGCGACGGTCCCACCCGGAGACAACAGCGCATGTCTGAGTTTTCGCGCAGACAGTTCGTGGCCCTCGCCGGAACCGCGGCGGCCGGCGCATGGCTGGCCACGACGCGGAGCGAGTTTCTCGCCGCGGGGCTCCATGCCGCCCGCGCGTCTCGATTCGAGACGTTGAGCGACGCCGACGCGGCGGAGCTCGAAGCCGCCGCCGCGCAGATCATCCCGACCGACGAAACGCCGGGCGCGCGCGAGGCTCGTGTCGTCTACTTCATCGACAAAGCCATCTCGACCTTCGCCAAGGACCAGAAGGAGGCCGTCGCGTCGGCGGCGAAAGAGCTGCGAACGCACGCCGCCAAGGTGCAGCGCGGGGCCAAGTCGTTTGCCGCGCTGTCGTCCGACAAGCAGATCGCGATTCTCACCGCGATGGAGAAGGACAAGAAGAGCGGGTTCAGCGTACTGCGAGGCGCGACGATCGCCGGCATGCTGGCCAACCCCGAGTGGGGCGGCAACTACCAGAAGATGGGTTGGCGATGGATCGGCTTCGACGACCGCTTCTCGTGGGGCCCACCGTTCGGTTGGTACGATCAGAATGTCTGAACACTCGCATCCGGCGCTCGCGCCGCTCCAGCAGTCGACGGTTACGTACCGCCCGGACGACGAGGTCGACTTCGTCGTCGTCGGATCCGGCGCCGCCGGCGGCGTCGTCGCGAAAGAACTGTCGACGGCGGGATTCCGCGTCGTCGTGCTCGAGCAAGGACCGTGGCGGTCCGAAAAGGACTTCGTGCACGACGAGATCAAGATGTTCAACCAGAGTGCGCTGTCGAACGACTGGCAGGTCTCGCCGAACACGTTTCGCAAAACGGAAAAGGACAAAGCCGAGAAGCGCCCGTGCCTCGTCTACGCCCGCGGCGTCGGCGGGACGAGCGTTCACTTTTCGGCGAACTTCTGGCGATTTCGCGAGATCGACTTCAAGGAAGCGAGCGTGAAGGGTCCGCTGGCCGGCACCGGGTTCGCCGACTGGCCCGTCACGTACCAGGATCTCGAGCCGTACTACACGAAAGTGGATTGGGAAGTCGGCGTCGCCGGCGCGCCCGGACCGTTCGATCCGCCGCGCTCGCGGCCGTATCCGATGCCGGCGCATCCGCCCAAGTCCACCGGCGTACTGCTCGAGAAGGGCGCTCGAAAGTTGGGCTACAAGCCCTTCCCCGCGCCGATGGCGATCGCGTCCAAGCCATACAACGGACGCTCGCAGTGCGTGCAATGCGGATTCTGCGAAGGGTTCGGGTGTGAGGTCCGCGCGAAGTCGAGCTCGCTCGTCACCGTGATTCCAAAGGCCGTTGCCACCGGCCGCTGCGAAATCCGCACGAATTCGTACGCGCGCAAAATCGAAACCGACGCGAAGGGACGCGCCACCGGCGTGAAGTACTTCGACGCCGACAAGAAGGAAGTCTTCCAGCGCGCGAAAGCCGTCGTCGTTTGCGCCAACGGCGCCGAGACGCCGCGGCTGCTCTTGAATTCCAAATCGAATCTTTTTCCGAACGGACTCGCCAACTCGAGCGGCGTGGTCGGCAAGTATCTCATGCCGAACGGCGCCGGGTTGGCGGTTGGCGTGTTCGATCACGAGGTCAACGGCTACAAGGGCATCGTCGCGACGCGCGTCGTGTGGGATTTGTACGAGCTCGACCCGAAGCTCGGCTTGGTCGGCGGCGGCGGGTTCGACTATCGATTCGACATCACGCCGATCCAGTTCGCGTCGGACTCGGGACTTCCGCCCAAGGCTCCGCGATGGGGCAAGGAGTACAAGCGCTGGGTCGCGCAGACCTACACGCGCTCGGTGCTCTGCTTCGGCCACACCACGTCACTGCCCGTCGAGACGAACAGCATCTCGCTCGACCCGACGGTCAAGGACGCGTGGGGCGTGCCGGCGATCCGCATGACCTACTCGGATCATCCGCAGGATCTCAAACTCTACAAATACTTCACCGAGCGCAGCGAAGAGTTGCTGCATGCGTCGGGCGCGGCGCAGACGTGGCAGCTGCCTGTCGAGAGCACCGAGTTCGCCGTACACCTGCTCGGCACGTGCCGCATGGGGAACGACCCCAAGACGTCGGTCGTCGACAAATACAACCGCGCGCACGACGTGAGGAATCTGTTCATCGTCGACGGGTCGAGCCTCGTCACCAGCGGCCGCGGCCAGCCGACGATGACGATTCAGGCGCTGGCGTTTCGCGCGGGTGACAACATCGCGCAGTTCGCCAAGCGCCGAGAGATCTAGAGGCCGAGTGCGGAGTGCGGGGTGCGGAGTGCGGAGACGCGCGATCAGTTACGGCGCCGAGCGCGGGATCGGTGCGTCGCGCATCGCCGCGTTGTAGGCGAACGTCGCGAACACCGTCGCGGCCTGCGCCACTTCCTCCGGCGTCATGCGTTCCATCGTGTCCATGTTCGTGTGATGGATGCGCACGTCGTAGGTCGAGAATTCCTGCACCGGATTAAAACCCGGCACGCCGACGGCGATGAAGCTCAGATGGTCGGTGTTGCCGATGCCGGCGTGCAGATTTCGTTTGGCGCCGACGTCCTTGAACGGCTCGAGCCATTGATCGAAGATCGACTTCGCGGCTTCGTTGCCCTGGGCATAGAAGCCGTACACGCGCCCGTATCCGGGATCGATGTTGAAGTAGACGTCGAACTTGTCGCGCGCCGCTTTGTTCGCGTCGCCGGCGAGATGCTGCGCGACCCAAGCGCGTGAGCCGTAGAGCCCTTCTTCTTCGCCGCCCCACAGCGCGACGCGAATCGTGCGGCGTGGACGGGCGCCGACGGCCTTGAGAATGCGCATCGCTTCGAGCACGGTCGCCACACCGTCGGCGTTGTCGGTGGCGCCGGTGGCGGAGGCCCACGAGTCGAGGTGGCCGCCCATCATGACGACCTCGTCCTTGAGGGCCGGGTCAGAACCCGGCAGTTCAGCAATGACGTTGTAGCCGCTCGTGTCGGCCGTGAAGTACTTGGCGTCTATCTGAACGCGCACCTTGACGGGTACGTGGTCCTGTAAGAGACGGATGATGTTGTTGTAGTTCTCGCCCGCCACGACGACCGACGGCACCGCGTTCGCGCCCACGTCGCGCGTCTGCACGAAGATCGTGCCGTGTTCGCCTCGGCTCGTCTTGAGCACCGCGCCGACGCCCGCGTCGTGCAGGATCGTCTGGATCTTCTGCGCTTCGCTGGGTCCGCCGCCACGTCCGCCTCCCCGCCCGCCGCCGACCGGCGGAATCGGCGTGTAGACGTCCATCTTCGGGTCGAACGGGTCGGTGCGATCCTCACGAATGAAGTTCGTCATCATCGGCTGGCTGAGGACGATCGCGCCCTTGAGCACGCCGCGCATCTTCTCCAGCGAGTCGGACGAGATGCCGGCGATGAGAATCGGCGTGCCGACGATGTCGCCATGCGTCGGCGCGGACCAGGCGTCGGGATAGCCGATCATCGGGGCAAACCGCGGCGACGTCATCTCGAGCGTGTAGTTTTCGAGCTCCCATCCGCGCCCGAACGGCCATGACTCAATGTGGACGTCGGCCAGTCCCCACGACGACAGATGATCGCGCGCCCACGTCGCGGCCCGCATGAACGCGGGCGACGCAGTGAGCCGAGGACCGATCACCGTCGCCAACGTGTCGACCATCGACCAGGCGTGAGAGTTCTTCAGGCCTTCGTCGCGGATCTTGGTGAGAACCGGGTCGGGGGCTGGCTGTTGAGCGGCCAGCGTGAGCGGAGTGGCGAGGAGCCAGACGAGAGAGCGCATGAGCCGAGAGGCGAAGGTGACGAACGGCGAGGGCAACGAAGAGCGAAGCTAACGAAGCGCGAGGATAACAAACCCCGAGAACGGCGAGGCGGCGAGAGGGGGCGGGAAGACGCGTCGCGCCGCGTCTCGGACGTGGGTGGCTCCAAGCGGAGAGATCTTAGCCCCGACCCTTTTCCAGACCGGTCGCCGCGCCAACTGGAATCGAATGTCGCAGGACGTCACGATGACTTGGAAATTCGTGTTACACCGCGCGCGGAATTCTCAAGATTCGCGCGACCTCGCTTGCACGCTTTCGCACCAAACGTTAGGATAGGCGCCCACGCCTCGGTGGCGTTTCATCGCCGGAACTCGTCTTCCGGATAAGCGCCCGGGTCGTTCTCCCTGATCGACCACCTCTCTCCGTCGCCCGATGTTGGGCGGTCCCCTCGAGTATGCGGCGCGCAGCCCTCTCCGTACTCACGCTCGCTTTCGTGCTCTGCCTCAGCAACGTCGACGCCACGGATCCAGGTCCGCTGGCCCTGCGAGTCCGGCACCGCGACAGCGCCGCCGGCTCACTCGTTTCATCGTCACCGCGCGTGAGCGAGACGATGGACGCGGCCGCGTTCAGTCTCTCGGACGGCGATCTCGCCGACGTGAGACGACGCGTGCGGAACGAACAGGCGGGCACCTACATCGGAGACATCCTTCTCGAGCGCGACTCGTCGCTCGCACGGTGGCCGGACCGCGACGGCATTCCATTGTCCGTCTGGATCCAGCCCACCTCCCGCGTCCACGACTTCTCGAAGGCGTTCGTCGGGCGGGTCCGCGCCGCGTTCGAAGAGTGGGACGCGTTGCAACTGCCCCTGCGTTTCACGTTCGTCGATGACTCGGCCGACGCCGAGGTTCACGTGGCGTGGATCGACCGCTTCCACGAGCCGATCAGCGGGCGGACCCGTTGGGCCCGCGACGACAATTGGGCGATCACGGACGCGAACATCACCCTCGCCGTCCACCACAATCAGGGCGAGCTCCTCGAGGACGACGCGATGCAGGCGATGGCCCTCCACGAGATCGGGCATCTGCTCGGCCTCGACCACACCACCGACACGACGAGCATCATGGCACCGCGAGTGCGCGTGCGCGCGTTGTCGGCTGCCGACCGCGCAACGGCTCGACTTCTCTACGCGCTGCCGGCGGGACCGATTCGGTAGTTCGTGCGACGCGCTGACGGGCTGCTATTGGTGGTCGTCGGCGCGTTCGGTGCGTTCGTCGCCACGCAGCTCGCCGATCGCTGGACGAGCTCCGGGCCACAGCGCGTGGCGGAACTGGCCGACGCCAGCGGCGGATACAACCTGCCGAAGCAGCGCCAGCCGGAGCAGACTCTTCAGCCGGATGACAATCAACGCGCCGACGTGGCGTCGACGGTCGTGTCGACGGGCGTGAGTCCCACACCGCTACCCGCCAAGCGCGACGCCGAGGACGTTCTGTCGCGCATCAATTCGGCGACCGACACGTACATGCCGGACATGCTGCTCGATCTCCATGGCGTGCTGATCCGCTGGCCTGACCATCGAGAGCAGGCGCTGCGCGTCTGGGTGCAATCGGGCACCGACATTCGCGACTGGGATCTCCGCTACGCCCAAGTCGCGCGCGAGGCATTCGCCGACTGGGCGTCCGATGACGTGCCGCTGCGATTCGACTTCGTCATCGACTCGGCCACCTCGGACGTGCACATCTCGTGGATCGACAAGTTTCCGCCGTCGGACGGGATGCGCGTCGGGTTCACGAAGCGCATCACAGACAGGAACGGCTGGATCGTGAACACGGACATCGTCGTCGCCGTCCACGACAGCGCCGGTACGATGATTCGTCCGTGGGACATCGCCGGCATCGTGCGCCACGAAGCAGGGCACGCGCTCGGGCTCGGCCACTCTCGCGATCCGCACACCAAGATGTACCCGACGGAGATGGTGCACGACATCTCGCCGTCGGACCGCGCGACGCTGCGGTTGCTCTACCAGTTGTCACCGGGCGCGGTCAGGTAATTCGCTCGCCGCGCGCGAGCGCGGCTCAGGGCAGTTCGGGCCAGGAGACCGTGAGCTTCCGGACCTTCTGCTGCCGAACGACCTGGAGATCCACCGAGCGGTCGGCCAGGCGACGCCCAACCGCATTCCGCAGCTCGCCAAGCGTGGTCACGGAGTCGTCGTCCGCGGTGACGATGACGTCGCCGCTGCGGAGCCCGGCGCGAAACGCCGGCGTGCCTTCCGGCACGGCGTTGACGAGCACGCCCTTCCTGATCTTGAGAGCCTTGGCGAGGTCTTCGCCGACGTTCGAGAGGCTCGCGCCGAACAATCCGTTCGGCGAAAGGAAAAAGATCCGTTGACCGGCGAGCGCTCCGACTGTGTTGTCGAAACCGGCGCGGCCACCCATCCCACCGGCGAGCGCGCCGCGCGCCGCGCGGAACGTTCCGCCGCCCACCGAGGGTCCTTCACCGTCGCCGTCCCCGTCGGCAACCACGACGCCCGGACCCGGGAACCCGATGCGGAAAGCCTTTCCCATGTCTGCGCGGCGACGCGCGACCTCTTCCGGCGCCATGGCGACCGTGAGGGCATAGTTCCGCACTTCGCCGTCGCGGCGCACGGTGACTTCGACGTGTTTCCGCGGCGCGAGAATCTCGTTGAAGTTGAAGTCGTGGTTGATCAGGTCCACGCCGTTGTACCCGACGAGCAGGTCACCCGGTTCGATCCCGGCGCGATCGGCAGGCGAGCCGGGATCGACCGAGATGATCGGCTGATAGGCGAAGAAGCGATATCGAGTACCGGAGCTGTCGCTGATTATCAGCGACGGCCCCTGCGTGTTGAACCCGATCCAGCCCTTGGCGACGGGAATTGCGCGGAGCATCATCGCCGGCGGTCCCACGATGCCGCCGCGCATTACACCGAACCGCTTGTTCACGCTGCTCGCGATGAGCGTATCGAGCTGCGACGTCAGCATGATCCACGCGGTATTTCCCGGGCGCTCTTGTACGATCTTCGCCGCGATGAAGGCAATCGAATCCATGCGCCCCGGCAGGATGATGACGCGCTGCGTCACGGTCGAATCGCGACGCGCGGGACCGGCGCCGACACCCTGCGCCCGCGCCAGGCCGGCAACCGAGAGCACGGCGGCCGCGGCGCCGCCCAGAGTTTTCGTCAGGTTCTTCGAGGCGTTCGACATCGCAACTCTACTCGTCTGTCCGTCAGTAATTGATGAGGCGCATACTCGCCGGCGCCGCCGTGTTGATCATGCGGAGCGTGGCTTCGCGTTGTCCGACCGTCGTCAGGTAGTAGCCGTTGATGACGGGATCGTACGGCGCTTCGGTGAGAGCCTGGTTCAGCACCTGCTGCGTGCGGTCCAGCGCGGCCAGACGCGTGCGCATCGCCGCCGGGCTGTCGATCTCCCGGCTGGTGGTGTCGTGCTGCGCGAGATACGCGGTGGCGTTCTGATAGAGCATCTGTGATTGCGTCTGCGCGGCGCGGGCTTCGTCGAGCGTCTGGAACCGCGGCGCCGAATCGATCTGCGCCACTCGGCTCGGCGACGACGACGCGCCGTCGCTAGCCGGCACGCCGGCCGAGAACCGTCCCGCCGCTACGCCTCCGGCAACCAGGGCGACCGCCGCGGCGGCTTGCAGCCAACCGGACTGCGGGCGGCGCGACCGCGAGACGAGACCGCTGCCCCGCCCCGTGTCGATGACGCCGTCGGCGAGCAGCGCCGGTCTCAGCGACTCCCAGTTCGTGAGCGGCGCGCCAATGCTGCGCGAGACCCCGGCGGCGAGCTGGCCGAGCTCGCGATGGACGGCACGTTCGCGCGAACAGTCGGCGCAGCCCGTGAGGTGGGCGAGCTCCGCCGCCGTCGGCGGCTCGTCGGCCAGGGCCGCAAGGCGTTCAGGTGACAGGTGCGACATGATCGGCTTCCTTGCTCGATAATCTGATATCTCTAATGGATTCCGAATCGACCAGGTGCGCGAGCAGTTTGCGCAGCTTGGTACGAGCCTTGAATAGTTGCGACTTGGATCCGCCGGTAGTGATTCCCAGCTCGGCGGCGATCTCTTCGTGCGTATACCCCTCGACATCGTGCATCAGAAACACGGTCCGTGCTCCCGGCGACAGCTTGGCGGCGGCTTCGTCGATCGACTGCGCGACAAAGGTGCGGTCGGTGTCCGGCTCGCTCACCGCGCTGTCCTCCTCGACCTCGGTTTCGATCGAGGCCAGCCGGCGCGTCTTGCGAAGCGCGTTCAGCGTCCGGTTGACCGCAATGCGGTGCGCCCACGTGCCGAACTGGGCGTCGCCGCGGTAGCTCGGCAGGGCTCGGAAGATCTGAATCCAGACCTCCTGGGCGATGTCGGCCGCCAGATCGAGATCGGGCCCGACCAGCCGGCGAACGACCATGTCGATGTGGGGCGCGTGCCGGGTCCACAGCGCCCGAAGCGCCGCCTCATCGCCGTTGATGGCCCGCCGAATGGTCGAGAGCTCGTGGTCCATGTGCGAAGAGTAGGTCACTGCCGAGCCGTCGAAGGTTTACGAATCCGCGCTCGGAAATCCGGCTCGTCTTTGTCCGATGTCGGCGTGGGGCAACCGCAAGCAGCGTCGTTACATCCCGTTATAACCTGTCGTCCTGCAACAGATCGGTACAATACGTCAAATTGCACCCTTGCGCTGGGGGAACATTCAGGCAATTGTGACGTACCCCACCTGGATCGGCCTAACCTGGGGTACCTACCTACGGCCGATACTTGGAGAAAAGACAATCCGTAGCTGGTTGCATACGACCTCGGCCGGTTCCGGACGAAGTCGTTGACGCTTTTGTCGGCCTCAACCCGTAGGTGTGTCGGTGCTTCTCCTTCTCGTTTCCGCGTTCCTCGCGTCGCACGACGGCGGCGGCCTTCCCATGAAGGCCCCCAAGAGCGTCGGCATGTCCAGCCAGCGGCTGGCGGTCGTCGATCGCGTCGTCCAGCGCGGGATTTCCGCCGGCGGCTATCCGGGGGCTGCGGTCGTGATCGGCCGCCGGGGCGCCGCCGTGTGGGAGAAGGGATTCGGGAAGCTGAGCTGGGAACGCAACAGTTCACCGGTTACCGCCGACCACACGATCTACGACCTCGCCTCGCTGACCAAGGTCGTCGGGACCACGTCCGCCCTCATGGTTCTGTTCGACGAGGGCAAGGTCTCGCTCGACGATCCGGTCTCGAAGTACGTACCCGATTTTTCGGGCGGCGAAAAGGACCGCGTCACGGTCCGCATGCTCCTCGAGCACCGGTCCGGCCTGCCGCCGGGACGCGACCTCTGGCGCATCGCCTCGACGCCGGCTGAAGCGCGCGAAGCGGTCATCCAGACGCCGCTCGCCTGCGAGCCCGGCCGCTGCTACGAGTACTCCGATCTGGGCGCCGACATGCTCGGCTTCGTCGTCGAAGCCGCGGCCGGCGAGCCGCTCGATCAGTTCGTTCACGAGCGCGTGTTCGCGCCGCTCGGCATGAACGACACGTTCTTCCGTCCCGCCGATTCGCTCAAGTCGCGCATCGCGCCCACGGAAGTCGCTCCTCCGCGCGGTTACCCGCTCCAGGGCGAGGTCCACGACGAGAACGCCTTCGCGCTCGGCGGCGTCGCCGGGCACGCGGGCTTGTTCAGCACGGCTGCCGACCTCTCGATCTTCGCGCAGATGATGCTCAACGGCGGCGAGTACGAGGGCACACGCCTCTTCGCCGACTCGACCGTCGCGCTCTTCACCAAACGCGCTGCCGGTACGCGCGCGCTCGGCTGGGACACCTGCGGCGGCGAAGGCAGCTGCGGCGACCACCTCGGCGAAGACGCCTACGGCCACACGGGCTTCACGGGCACGTCGCTCTGGATCGATCCCGACCGCGACATGTTCGTCATCCTGCTGACGAATCGCGTGCACGAAGCCCGCGCCAAGCGTCCGGCGAAGGTCATCGCCGACGTCCGCGCCGACCTCTCGGACGCCGCGGCACTCGCGGTGACGGACTACGGCACGCCGCCCGCCATGCCGGCCAGCTTCCGCGCCGACAAGGCCGTCGGCTGGAACCGCCCGATCCACACCGCGCGCCACCACTCGAAGAAGCAGACGGTGAAGAAACCGAGCGCGGCGAAGAAATAGGTAGACCGGTGGATCGGAAACACCTGCGGCGACGCTAAACGCGTCGCCGTTTTGTTTACTCGGCTCGCGCAGCCTAGAACAGGTAGCCAAGGCCGATGTAGATCGCCGCGGCCGATTGCGACGAGTGCCCGACATCGGTCGAGATCACGAAGCTCGGGCCGAAAGCGAGCCGCACCCCGCCGCCGTACCCCGCGTGAAGTTCGCTCAGCGCCGTCGAGAGATCCACTCCGTCGCTCCACACGCGGCCCGCGTCTACAAAACCGCTCAGGATCAACGACGACTGTCGTCCGATCAAACCGAAGTCAGCGGCCCGCCAGCGAAGCTCGTTGTTCGACACGAGCATTCCCTTCCCCACGTAGCGGTCCTTGGGAATTCCGCGAATGGTGCTCGTACCGCCGAGTCCGTCCTGCGATTTCTGCGTCGTCGCCAGCTCACTCAACGAATAGAACGGCGCGTCGCCGATCGTGTTCTGCAGCACGAGTCGATTCGCGACCGTGACGCGGCCGCCGAACGGTTGGTAGTGTCGGACCGCGGCGGTCCATCGCGTGTAGTTCCACGACGCGCCGAGCTTCGTGTCGACGCGCTGCACTAGCAGGTCGGCCCACGTGCCTGACGTCGTACCGATCTCGCGGTCGCGCGTGTCCCACGTGAGTCCGGCGCGCAGGTAGTTCGTGCGCGTCGACCCGGGCTGCAGGCCGTTCAAATCGTGCTCGATGAGCGTTGACCCGCTATCGAACGGCGTCAGGTCCACTTTCTCCGAGGACGCACCCGCGCCGATCAGATACCGGAGGGACGGCCTGCCGAGCGTGTGCTGGACGTCCACCGAGGCGCGAAGTCGATCGAGACCGTAGCGGTAGTAGTAGCGCGTGGCGCCCGTCTCGAGCGTCGCGTCGAACGGCGTTTCGTTGCCGATTCCATAATACGGCGCGGCAAGCTGCTGCTCGCGTCCGGCGTACGCCGTGACGCGCCACGGCCGCGTGTCGGTGGACAGCGCGTCGAAGAAGACGGTGTAGTCGCGGCGTCCGCGCGTCGTGAGGAATACGGTCGGCTGGAGAGTCCAAGTGTACGCGGTCGATCCGGGCTCGTACTTGTAGAGCGCGAGGACCGCACCGTAGCCGAAGCCCTCGTCGGCGTCGAAGTTGAGGGCGGGGACGCCGGAGACCTCGACGCCTCGGGGGAGTTGGGCCTCGAGGGCCGGGGCCGACGCTGTGGCAAGGGCGAGAAAGGCGAGGGCGGGCTTGAGCATGGGAGGCTCGCGGACTGAGAGATTCATTCGACAGAGGGCGCGACACGAGACAGTCGACTGCGAGCACACGATGGCCCCGACCGGGAGTGACAACCATGCGCGTGCTGACGTAGGGCCCGGCGCGGATTGACGTAGGCGCGGTCGCCTCGAAGCCTTGCTGCCCCCTCGGCCCGCCTCGATGTTTCGCGTATGACTCGGGCAAACGACTCGAACGCACCGGACGACACCGAGACGCCGACGGCGCCGACGATTCCCCCCGCCGACGCAAAGCCGGCCGACGCCGCGGCGGATGCCCCGCCGAGCGCGGACCAGGTCAGGCTCATGCTCCGCAAGGTCAAGGATCCGGAGCTCAACCTGAACATCGTCGACCTCGGTCTCGTCTACGAGGTACGCGTCGACGACGGCGTCGTGGCGATCGACATGACCCTCACGTCGCCCGGGTGCCCCGCGGGCCCGCAGATCATGACCGAAATCGAGCGCGTCGTGCGCGCGATAGCGGGCGTCGAAGACGTGGTGCTCAACCTGATCTGGACGCCGTTCTGGACGCCGGATCGGATCGAGCCGCGCGTCCGCGCCTACATGGGCTTGTGAGACCCGGCTTTCGCCGGCAGGGCCTTTAGAAAATCCTCACCGAGCACGCCGCGCTGCCACGTGCGGAGCTCGCGCACTTCCGCCAACTCCTCGCGCGACGAGGGGTTCTTGCGGGCCACCGCCTCGAGACGTTCACGCGCGCAGAGCACGCCCGGGTCGAGATCGAGCCGCGTGGCCGCGGCGTCGCGCACCACCTTGAGCGCCGCCACGCGCGAGTCGAAGTCCGGATCGCGGTCCCACCGCGGCGCTTTCGGAAACTTGGGGAGCGCGTTCTCGGGGACGGCCACCCCGCGCACGACCGCGTCGATCATCTCACGGCCGCGCGCTTCGATCATTCCGCGCGGCACGCCCTTGATGCTCGACAGCTGATCGACGCTCGGCGGCTGACGCCTGGCGATCTCGAGCAGTTGCTCGTTGCCGACGATGCGGAACGTCGCACGATCGAGCTGACGCGCGACCCCATCGCGCCATTGCACAAGCTCGCGCAGCACCGCGAGCTCGCGCCGCGAGAGATCTCGCGCGCCCTTGATGCGAAGAAACGAGTCGCCGGCGTCGTCGTCGGACCACCGCGTTCCCTCGAGGAGCGCGAACTCCTCGCGCGCCCAGTCGAGTCGCCCGGCACGCTCGAGCTCGTGTTCGAGACGATCGCGCAGCTCGAGCAGATGAATCGTGTCCTGCGCGGCGTAGTCCAGCATGCCTTGCGGGAGCGGCCTCATGGACCAGTCCGCTCGCTGGTGTTTCTTGTCCAGCTTCACACCGAAGTACCGGTCGAGCAGCGCCGCCAATCCGAACGCGCGAAGGCCGAGCAGCTGGGCCGCCACGCGCGTGTCGAAGATGTTTCGCACGTGCCATTTGTAATCCTGCTGCAGGAGCCGCAGGTCGTAGTCCGCGTCGTGAAAAACGATCTCGATCGCGGGGTCCTCCAGCAGCCGCCCGAGCGCCGCGGGCCGGCCGATGGGTATGGGGTCGATTATCGCCGTGCGTTCGCGGGTCGAGAGTTGCAACAGGTAGATTCGATCCACGAATCGGTGGAAGCTGGCGCCCTCGGTATCCAGGGCGATGCTTCTCGATTCGACCGAACCGGCGGAGGGATGTATCGCGGCGAGAAAGGAGTCGACGGTTTCCGGCGTGTCGAGATAGACGGGCGTATGCACGCTGGCAATTTAACCGGCACGGTGCTGCCGCTGATCCGGCGTTTCTCCGCGCTCGCCAACGTTCCGCGCGTGGTGCTGGCGAACGGACCGACGCGCGTCGACCACGCGTCCAGCGTGAACCCCAACCTCTGGATCAAACGCGACGACATGTTCGCCGACCCGCTCGGCGGCAACAAGGCGCGCGCTCTCGAGTTCCTGCTGGGCAACGTGCTGCCCAACGACTTGGTGGTCACTGTCGGGGCCGAGGGGTCGACGCACGTGCTGTCGGTCGCGATGTACGGCCGCCGCCTTGGCGCGCACGTCGCCGCGGGGCGTTGGCGACAAATCATGAACCCGACCGCGGCCCGCGTTTCGGCGCTCACGTCCCGCCTCGCCGACGAGGCGCCCATGTTTCGCTCGATCGCCGGAGCATATGCGTGGGCTTGGCGCCGGCGTCGCACACCCAATGCCCGATGGATCGCCGCCGGGGGCGCGACCCCGCTGGGTGTCCTGGGACACGTGAACGCCGGGTTGGAGCTGGTCGATCAAATAGATGGCGGCGAACTACCGCCGCCCGCGTGCGTCGTCGTTCCGTTCGGTACGGGAGCGACGTCGGCAGGACTCGCGCTCGCGTTCGCGATCGCCGGCCTGAAGACGACGGTGGTCGGGGTACGGGTGGTCTCGCTCGTCGTCGGGCGCCGCGCGCGGGCGCGCCGTCTCGCGTCGGACGCGGCGAGGTTCATCGAAGGGATGGTGGGACGCCGATTGCCGCGCGTCGCCAGAGACGGGCTGCACGTCGTACACGGCGCCTTCGGGGGCGGCTACGGACGCGAAACGGAGACGGCTCGCGCGACGGCGCTGCATCTGCGCGACCTCACCGGTATCGAGCTCGACGCGACGTACTCGGCAAAAGCGTTCCATGTCGCGATGGATCTCGCTCGACACAGCCCGACCCTGTTCTGGTTAACGTTCGACTCTCGCGCACTCAACACACAATGACCGTTACCGCACTGCCGGAAGTCACGTTCCACATCTATCCGACCGACTGCGACATGCTCGGGCACTTGAACCACGCGTCGATGCTCGGATTTCTCGAGCGGGCGCGGTGGGCCCTGCTCGAGCCTCAGATCGACGTGAGAGAATACTCGAGGCTGCCTGTGTACTCGGTGGTGCGGCACGTCGACATCGGCTATCTCGCGCAGTCGCTGCCGGGCGAGAACCTGGTGATTCGGTCCGGACTCCTCGCCATCAAGCGCACCAGCTACATCATCAGGCAGGAAGTGCGGAAGCTCGGCAGCGAGACGCTGGTCGCCGAGGCGTCGATCGTGTTCGTGGCGATCAACCAGCAGGGTGAGCCGGTGCCGGTGCCGGACACCTGGCGGGAGTGGCTGCCCGCCTGGCCGGAGCCGGAGTGATCGCGCTCGTCGACAACGCGAGCATCGCGTTCGACGACATCGGCTCGGGTTTTCCAGTTGTCTTCCTGCACGCGTTCCCGCTGAACCGTACGATGTGGGATCCGCAGGTGAGCGCGCTCGTCGCCGAATGCCGCTGCATCGCGATCGACATGCGCGGCGCGGGCGAATCGACGCCGACGCCGCCGTTCTCGGTGGACCGCTTCGCCGACGACGTCGCGGGCGTGCTCGACACGCTGCAGATCGAGCGCGCGGTGATCGTCGGTCTGTCGATCGGCGGCTACATCGCGTTCGCGCTCTGGCGCCGGCACCGGCGCCGCGTGCGCGCGCTCGTCCTCGCCGACACGCGCTCGGGTCCAGACACTGTCGCGCAGATCGAACGGCGTCGCACGCTCATCGAGCTCGCCGAGTCGCAGGGCAGCTCGGCGATCGCCAACGCGCAGATCGCGTCGCTCGTCGGCAAGTCGACGCGCGACAAGCGGCCCGACATCTACGACGCGGTGCACCGCATCATCGCGCAGTCGCCGACCGAAGGTATCATCGGTGGACTCGAGGCGATGATCGAACGGCCCGACTCGGCGCCGACCTGCAAGACGATCGACGTGCCGACGCTCATCGTGGTGGGCGACGAGGACGTGGCGACGCCGCCGGACGAATCGCGCGCCCTGCACTCGCAGATCGCCAACAGCCGGCTCGAGGTTCTGCACCAGGCCGGGCATCTCTCGAACCTCGAGCGGCCCGCGGCGTTCAATACCGTGGTCGGCGAATTTCTCGCCGGGCTGCTCTACAACTAGCGGGAACCGGCGGCCGGTCTAGCCGAATCGCTGCTTCAGGCCGAAGACGACGACGAGCGCGACGAACTGCATGAACGTGCTCTTCTCGCTCCGCCAGGCTTCGCCCCAGTGGTGCGGCCCCGGCTCGCGCACTTTGGGTCTGCGCGCCAGCCAACGCGGCGTCGTCGCCTTGTAGTCGAGGTAGTCTCTACCAAAGATGGATTCCAGCACGCCTTCTTCGTAGGCGACGATGAAGTAGTACTCGGTCGCGAAGACGATGATGGCGAGCGGTATGAGCCACGCGACGCCGGAGATCGTCACGAAACCCATCCAGATCAGAAAATTTCCGATATAGAGCGGGTTTCGCACCCAACCAAAGATTCCATACGTCACGAGCCGTTGGACATCGCGCGAACGGCGGCGCGTCACGGTGCCGGCGGCGGCGACGCCGGCCAGGCGAATGAACTCGCCCGGCACGATCAACGCGAAGCCGACGATCCAATTCAGGGCGGTCGCGTGAGCGGGAACGAGCAGCGCGAGAAGAAGAAACGGGACCGGCAGCCAACTCCGCGCGCGAAACAGCGCGCCGCCGATGCGCGCGCTCGTACGCCGTTCGGCCGCCGAGGCCGACGGTTCGCGTGCATCGAGCGCGGCAGACATCACGCGCTACTTCTGCGGCTTGCCGGGCGGCGTCGCGCTCTTGAAGACGTCGCGGTTGATCTGGATGAACTGCTTCTGGTTCGCGGGCACATCCTCTTCCGGAAAAATCGCCGTCACAGGGCATTCCGGTTCGCACGCGCCGCAGTCGATGCACTCGTCCGGGTGGATGAACAGCTGCTGGTCACCTTCATAGATGCAGTCGACAGGACACACGTCGACGCAGGCGCGGTCTTTGACGTTGACGCAGGCTTCCGTGATGACGTAGGGCATTCGATGCCTCAAGTGGTGCTGCGGTGGGAGCTTATACGGCCTAAGTTAGCCCTATGCGGTTTATCGTCAACGGAGCCGAACACGACGTGGCGGCGCCAGGCCACGAGACGCTGCTCACCACCCTGCGCGACCGTCTCGCCCTCACCGGGACGAAGCTCGTCTGCGGCCGCGGCGAGTGCGGCGCCTGCACCGTAATGCTCGACGGCGTCTCGGTGTACTCGTGCCTCACGCTCACGGCGGCGTGCGCCGACCGACGCGTCGCGACGGTCGAGGGGCTCGCCAACGGCGACACGCTCCACCGCGTGCAGCAGGCCTTCATCGAACACGACGCGCTGCAGTGCGGATTTTGCACGCCCGGCCAGATCATGGCCGCCGTCGCGCTGCTCAACGAAAACCCGAATCCAACCGAGACCGAAGTGCGGCGAGGAATGAGCGGAAACCTCTGTCGCTGCGGTACGTATCCCAAGATCGTGCGCGCCGTCCTCGCCGCGGCGGAAACGGAAGCGTCGCATGGCTAAGCGCTTCGTCACCACCAAAGTCGAGATCGAAGGGCGCGAAGAGACGAAAATCGTCGAGCTGCCGTCGCGCAATCCGGAGCCGTGGGGAGAGGACGCGAATCTCACGATCGTCGGCCAACGCGCTGTCCGCGCCGACGCGCTCGAGAAGGTGACGGGAGTCGCCCGCTACACCGCCGACGTCGACCTGCCGGGCATGCTCTACGCGGCGATCCTCCGCGCGCCGGCCGCCAACGGCCGCGTCGTGTCGCTCGACGTCTCGCCGGCGCTCGCAATGGCCGGCGTGCGTGGCGCGGTCTCGCACGACGACATGCCGAACACGAAGCTCGACGGCATTCGGCTGTTCGATCGCGAGATCCACTACGCGAACCAGCCGCTCGCCGCCATCTGCGCCGACTCCCTCGACGTGGCGCGCCGAGCGATCGACGCGATTCGTCTCGAGATCGTCGAGGCGCCGCACGCGGTGACCGCCGACGCCGCACTCGCGGAAGGCGCGCCCTACGTTCGAAAACACGGCAACCTCACGCGCAACTCGCCCGACGTCACCGCGCGCGGCGACGTCGACGCCGGGCTGCGCGACGCCGAGGTCACGATCACGCGCGAGTATCGCACGCCGGTCGCCCTGCACACGGCGCTCGAGCCACACGGCGCCGTCGCCGATTGGTCGGCCGGACGCGTCACCGTCTACGAGTCGACGCAGGGCATCTTCAACACTCGGCGCGACCTCGCCGATGCGTTCGACCTGCCGCTCACCAACGTCCGCGTCATCAAGAACTACATGGGCGGCGGATTTGGGGCGAAGAACGGCGCGTCGATGGGCGCCTACATCGCCGTCGCGCTGTCGAAGCAGACCGGACGACCGGTGCGCTGCATCTACGACCGCGAAGGCGAGCAGACCGACGCCGGCAACCGGCCGTCGACCACGCAGCGCGTCACACTCGGCGCCAAGCGCGACGGGACGCTGACCGCGATCGTGCTCGACGCCACGATCGCGATGGGCGCCGGCGGATACCCCGAGGGGCCGGGCCGCATCTACCACGAGATGTACCGCTGCGCGAACGTGCGCACGACCGAGACGTTCGTCTACACACACACGGGCCCCCGCGCGTCATTCCGCGCGCCGGGCCACGTCGAAGGCGCGTTCGGACTCGAGCGCGCCATGGACTCATTGGCGCACGAACTGAAGATCGATCCGCTCGAGCTGCGCCGCCGCAACTACGCGCGCGACGATCAGGAAAAGCAGCGCCCGTACTCGGCGAAGCATCTCGACCAGTGCTACGCGCTCGGCGCCGAACGATTCGGCTGGGAGCGCGCGCGATCGCGCAAGTCGATGGACGATCGCTTCCGCCGCGGCGTCGGCATGGCGTCGCTCACATGGAACGCCGGCGGCGGACCGCCCGCCTACGCGACGGTGCGCATCAATCGCGACGGGACGATTGAGGTCCTCACCGGCGCGCAGGACCTGGGCACCGGCGCGCGCACCGTCTTCTCGCAGATCGCCGCCGAAGTGCTCGGCGCGCGGCTCGAAGACGTGCGCACCATCCTCGGCGATACCGAGCGATTGCCGTTCGCGTCGAACTCGTGGGGCTCGATCACGACGGCGTCGGTCGGGCCAGCGGTACGCGTGGCCGCGCTCGAGGCGCGCGATTCACTCTTCGAGGCCGCCGCCGAACTGCTCGACTGCAGCGTCGAAGACCTCGAATCGCGCGACAGCGAGCTGCGCGACACCAGCACCGACCGCTGCATGCTGTTCAAGGACGTATGCGAACGGCTGGGCGACGTGATGATCATCGGCCAGGGAAGCCGCGGCCCGAACCCGGACGGAACGGCGATGTCCGCATTCGGCGCCCACTTCGCCGAGGTGGAAGTCGACATCGAAACCGGCCGAGTGCGCGTGCTCCGCATCGTCGCCGCGCACGACTCCGGCCGTATCATCAACCCGACGTTGGCCGAGGGGCAGCTCGAGGGCGGGATCATTCAAGGATTGGGATATGCGTTGTTCGAGGAGCGCGTCGTGGACGCGACGCTCGGCGTTTCACTCAATCCGACGATGCACGACTACAAGATCCCGACGATCGGCGACGTTCCGCAGATCGACGCGTTCTTCATCGACCGCGCGGACCCGGTAGCGAACCACACCGGCGCGAAGGGCGTCGCCGAGCCGCCGATCATTCCTGTGGCGCCGGCGATCGCGAACGCGGTGGCGGATGCGCTGGGTGTCGAGGTGAACGAGCTGCCGTTGGCGCCGTGGAGGGTGGTGGACCGGTAGACCGGTAGACCGGTAGCTATTTGTGCCACGGCTTCTTGTCGGCCTTCCGAGGCAGGTCCGGATTCTCGCGATAGAGCGTCGCGGTTCGACCGATCACCTGCACGATGTCCGCGCCGAGCGCCGACGCGAGTGAGTTCGCGGCGGCCTTCACGTCGGTCTCGGCGTTCTTGCCGAATTGGATCTTCACCAGCTCGTGCGTGCGCAAGTCGTCGTCGATCGTCTGGCGGACGGTGTCGGTGAGCCCGTGCTGCCCGACGTGAGTACTCGCCGAGAGATGGTGCGCCTCGCCGCGCAACGCGGCCCGCTCTTTGGATGACAGCATGCGGAGAAGTTATGCCCATCCCGGTCCACCGGTCCACCGGTCCACCGGTCCACCGGTCCACCGGTCTACCAATCCACCGGGCCACCCGTATGATGTACTCGCTCGTGGCGCACGCCGCCGAGCGCCTCGAACGGATCGATCGGCTCGCCGTCCCAGTACTTGTTGTCGGCCGGCCAGCGCATGACCTGAAAGTGCAGGTGCGGCAAGTCCTTCGGCGCGTTGCCGGTCGTGCCGACGAAGCCGAGCGTGTCGCCCTTCACGATCTCGCGCCCGGGCGACATCGCGTCGTTGTAATGATCCATATGAGCGTAGTAGTACACGAGCCTGGCGTCGGGGTCGACCGTGTACATCGAGATGCCGCCTAGCTCGCTCGTCGACATGCGGAGGATCTTCCCGTCGTCGGCGGCGAGGATCGGCGTGCCGCGCGGCGCGAGGATGTCGATCGCCCGGTGTGTGCGTCCGCCGTCGCGCGGTTCATAGAACGAGTCTTCCACTTTCGACATGTCGGCGCCGGCCACCGGCATGAGGATGCGCCGGCTCAGCAAGTACGCCACGCCGCTCGTCGTCGATCCGACGACGCCGACGGTCGCGTCCGGAAAGGACGTCGGCGACGGCGATGGCGACGAGGTCCGCGGCGCGCGCGACGTCGCGACCGGATTGGACGATGGTCCCGGGTCGGGGTCGGGATAGTACAACGTCGGGCGCGCGCACCCGGCCAACGAGCCGAGCGCGACGCCGACGGCGACAGAGAGGAAGTGCGTGCGCATCATCGAGTTGACGATTCGCACGCGCGCACGTTGCGCGCCGTCATCGTCCGAGAGCGCGGCCGACGGCGGTCGGGCGCGGTCGACCGGCCGCGTGCGGACAGTCCGGTTGCGACCCGATGTGCGGGAACGCGTCTGGCGTTGGGCGGCCGAGTCGGCGCTTCGCCAATTCAGTGCCTTGCAGGTCGCGCCGAAGCACATGGACGCCGCATCCAGGAGATAGAGAATATGAACCCACCCTCGCTCAAACTGGGCACATCCCTCACTGTGGCGACGGTCGCCATCGCGCTCGCGGCGTGCAGCGACAACAACCACGTCGTGAACATCATCACGCCGCTCAACTCCTTCGTGGTGACGCCGCTCGTCGCCGACCAGGGTTCAGCGGTCACGATCGATCCGAGTCTCATCAATCCGTGGGGCATCGCCTTCGGGCCGACAGGCCTGCTGTGGGTGGCCAACAACGGAACCGGCACCTCCACGGTGTACAACGGGAACGGGACCAAGGTTGCACTCCATGTGGCGATTCCGGGCGTCAACGGCGGACAAGGCGTTCCGACCGGCGTGACCCTCAACTCGACGGTGGACTTCGCGGTCGTGGGAATCGGTCCCCAGCCGCTCTCCGCGGTCGGACCGGCCACGTTCATCTTCGCGGGTGAGGACGGCACGATCTCGGCGTGGAACGCGCAGATACCCGGCGGCAACGCCGTGATCGTCGCGGACCGCTCGGGCGCCGGCGCCGTCTACAAGGGCGTCGCGATCGCGTCCAACGCCCAAGGCAGTTTCCTGTACGCGACGAACTTCCACGGCAACACGGTGGATATGTTCGATCGCAACTTCACGTTCGTGAGGTCGTTCACCGATTCGGGCATGACCCTGGGGTTCGCCCCGTTCGGGATCGCGAACATCGGCGGCAAGCTCTTCGTGACGTACGCCAAGCAGCTGCCGCCGGACAATCATGACGATGAAGCGGGCGTCGGCAACGGCTTCGTGGACGTCTTCAACGCTGACGGTACGCTCGCCAGGCGCTTCGCGTCGAACGGTACGCTCAATTCTCCGTGGGCGATCGCGCTCGCCCCGTCGAACTTCAGCCGTTTCTCCGGCGACATCCTGATCGGCAATTTCGGCGACGGCTTGATCGGCGCGTACGATCCGAACACCGGCGCGCTCGTCGACCAGCTGCGCGACGAGCACGCGAATGCGATCAAGATCGAAGGCCTGTGGGGTCTGGCATTTGGTCCGTTCCCCGGCTCGACCGTCCTGTACTTCGCGTCGGGTCCGCAGGAGGAATCGCACGGACTCGTCGGCACGTTGACGGTGACGCTGCAATAGTCTACTCATCGGCATGAGTAGGGGACGACGAGGTCCGGCGCGGACATTCAGATCCGCGCCGGACCTGGTCACGTCCAACACCGACATGCCGAAAAAAGAATCCGTCGAGTTACTGTCGATCGACGGGCACGACGTCCGGATCACGAATCCGGACAAGCCTTACTTTTTGCGCGACGTCAAGCTCACGAAGCTCGACGTCGCTCGGTACTATCTGTCGGTCGCCGACGGCGCATTGCGCGGCATTCGCGACCGGCCGCTGGTGCTCAAGCGATTCGTCGACGGCGCCGAGCAACCGCCCTTTTATCAGAAGCGCGCGCCGGAAAACCGGCCGGGGTGGCTGCGCACGGTCACGCTCTCGTTCCCGTCCGGTCGTACCGCGACCGAGGTCGTCGTCGACGACACCGCCGGTCTCGCCTGGGTGGTGAACCTCGGCTGCATCGAGCTCCATCCGCACCCGACGCGTTCGGGCGACGTGGACCATCCCGACGAATTGCGCATCGATCTCGACCCGACGCCCGGCGTCGCCTGGGACGACGTGCGCCGCGTGGCGATGGAGTCGAAGGCGCTGTTGGAAGAGATGGGGCTCGTCGGCTGGCCGAAGACGAGCGGATCGCGCGGCATGCACGTCTGGGCGCGCATCGAGCAGAAGTGGCCGTTCACCGAGGTGCGGCGCGCGGCGCTCGCGTTCTCGCGCGAGATCGAGCGGCGCGTGCCGACGTTGGCGACGTCCAAGTGGTGGAAGGAAGAGCGCCATGGCGTGTTCCTCGACTACAACCAGAACGCCAAGGATCGCACGATGTGCTCGGCGTATTCGCTGCGGCCGCTGCCCGACGCGCGGGCGTCGGCGCCGCTTACATGGAAGGAGGTCCCCGACTGCGATCCGGCGGAGTTCACGGCGCTCACGATGCCCGAGCGATTCGCGACGATCGGCGATCCGCACGAAGGGATCGACGCGGCGGTCGGGTCGCTCGACGCGTCTGCTCGAGCTGGCGGCGCGTGACGAGGCAACGGGACTAGGCGACGCGCCGTGGCCGCCGCATTTTAGAAAGGTGGAAGGCGAAGCTCCTCGCGTCGCGCCGTCGCGGGCGAGGAAACGGCCGAAGTCATGAGTCCGCGCCCGAGGGGGGGAATGCGCCGGATACTCGTAACGCTTTCAACGGTCCTCGCACTCGGCGGCGCGCGGCGCGCTCAGTCCCAAGAGGTGCGTGGGACCGTGCGCGAAAACGTGAGCCGGCAACCGATTCCGGGCGCCGTCATCTCGTTGCTCGACTCGGCCGGGCGCACCCTCGGGCGCAACATCACCGACGAACGAGGCCAGTATCGTCTCGGCGCGTCGCCGGCGACCACGCAGCTGCGGTTCATTCGCATCGGATTCCGGCCGTTGACGGTCGCGCTAGCACGATCTGGGACGGGCGTCGACACCGTGGACGTCGTCATGACGACACTGCCGACGATGCTCGATCCGATGACGGTCAGCGCGAACGGCTGCCCGCGCCGCGACGACGCGGGCGCCGCGCTCGGATTATTGCAGCAGGCGCGGGCGAGTTTGCTCAACAGCGTCGTCGCGCGCGAAGCGAACCCCGGACGCGTCGTCCGTCTGAGGTTTCAGCGCACGATGGATGGCACGAGCGACCGCATCGCTCGACAAGTGGTGAGGGCGGACTCGAGCGACCAGTCGTCGTCACCCTTCAGTGCGGTACGCTCGGCGTCGGAATTCGTACGCTCCGGATTCGTCAAAGAGGAGGCGGGCGGCAGCGTGTTCTACGCGCCCGACGCGGACGCGCTGCTCGACGACGCGTTCATGGCCGGCTACTGCTTCCGCCTCGTGGCGCCGGATCGCGACCATCGCACCGAGGTGGGGCTCGGCTTCTCCGCCCCGAATCGCGCGCGCGGCCGCGTGGACATCGACGGCGTCCTGTGGGTCGACACGACGCAGCGACAGCTGCGGCGACTCGAATTCCTCTACGTGGGCTTGGACCGATCGCTCGCGAGTGCAAACCCCGGTGGGCGCCTGTCGTTTCACGATATGGCGAACGGCGTCATCATCATCGACCGCTGGTCCCTGCGACTTCCCGGTGTGCGCGAGGACTCGACTTACGACAACCGCACGCAGGCGTACACACGGCGACGCTGGCTCGAGGTGCAGGAGACGGGCGGCGAGGTCGCGCACATCGAGTGGCCGTCAGGTCTCGCATGGGACGCGCCCCTCGGGACGCTGCATCTCACGTTGCTCACGCACGCGCACACGCCCGCCGCCCGGACGCGCGTGTGGCTCGACGGGACGTCTTACGCGCAGCGGGCCGACGCGAACGGCGAAGTGACGCTCGGGCGACTGCTGCCCGGCCCGTACGAGCTCGTCGTCATCGACAGTCTCCTCGAACCGCTCGGCATCACGCTTCGGACGCCGATCGCGTTCGTGGCCGTGCGCGACTCGACGTATCGAGCCACGCTCGAGGTCCAGACCGCACACGACTACGTCGCCGATCGGTGCGTCCACGACAGAATGTGGCAGAACACAATGCCGCGCCGGCGCCCCGATGCCGTCTGGATGATCGGCCGAGTGCTTGGGCCCGACGGCACGCCATTCGCCGACGCTCGGGCCGTACTCGACGAAGGCTCTGAAGCACGCCGCGCGCAGCAGGCAGGCGCGAACTTCACGTTGGGCGACGACCGGAGGAAATTGGCGAGCACCGCTACCGGGACGGACGGCATCTTCGAGCTCTGTCAGGGCCGATTCCTGATCGGAGACAGCGTGATCGTAGCGCTCCGCCATGGTGACGTTCTGACCAACGTGTTCCGGTTCGTGCTCAAAGATTCGCTGACCGTGCTGCCGTTGCTGCGCGAGGCAAAGCGACCCTGAGGGTGCTCGTGCGGCGTGTCAGCGCGCGAAGATTGACGCCAGCTCGTGCGGCGGCACGACCTCGAGCTGCTCGAACGTGCAATCGTGGGGGTGTTTGTCGGTGCGCCATCGCCTGAACTGCGCTGTGTGACGAAACCGTCCGCTCTGCATGTGGTCGTACGCGACCTCCACGACGAGCTCCGGCCGCAGCGGTTCCCACGACAGGTCTTTCCCCTGACTCCAACGACTCTGGCCACCGGGACGCCGGAACGCGGCGCCTTCTGAAACGTCGGGCGCCGCCCAATCGCGCCACGGGTGATTCTCGAGCGCGTTCTCGCGATACGGCGTGAGGAACGTCACCAGCTCGCGCCGTCTTGCCGCCGTGAAGCTCGCCGCGACGCCCACGTGGTGGAGCTTTCCAGACTCGTCATAGAGGCCGAGCAGGAGTGAGCCGACGGCTGTCTGTTCGCTGCCTTTGTGCCAGCGAAATCCGGCGACGACACAGTCGCAGTCGCGTTCGTGCTTCACCTTGAGCATCACGCGCTTGTTCGGTTCGTACTTCCCTTCCTCGCGCTTGGCCATCACGCCGTCCAGCCCCGCGCCTTCGAACCGCTTGAACCAATCGGCGGCGAGCGCGCGATCGGTCGTCGCCGGCGTGACGTGCACGGGCGGCGTCGCGCCCGCGAGCATCGACTCGAGCATCGATCGCCGCACGGCGAACGGATGCTCCCGCAAATCCGCCGTGCCGTCCGCCAACACATCGAAGAACACAATCGACGACGGGATCTCCGCTGCCAGCTTCCGCACGCGCGACTCGGCGGGATGCAGCCGCAGTTGCAGCGCCTCGAAGTCGAGACCGTGGTCGCCGGCGATGACGATCTCGCCGTCGAGGACGCAGCGGTCGGGGATGCGCGTCTTCAACGACTCGACGAGCTCCGGGAAGTAGCGGTCGAGCGGCCGTTCGTCGCGGCTCTGGATGAACATCTCGTCGCCGTCGCGAAAGACGAGCGTGCGGAAGCCGTCCCACTTCGGCTCGAAGATCCAGCCGTCGTCGGTCGGCAGCTCGTCGACGCGAGTCGCCAACATCGGCAGAAGCGGTGGGTTGACGGGGAGGTGCACGAAGTAATTTGAGAAGTCTGAGGTCAGAAGCCCGACGTCGGACGTCAGAATGTTCGCAGCGCAGTCAGGACGTGGGCACCACCATGACGCTGATGCCTGTCGCGTCCAGGTGCAACGCGTGCGGCGTGCGAACCAGCCGAAGCATTACCGCGTCGCACCGCCCGCAGCGGAGTACGATGCCCATCTCCTGCCCGTATTCGGCGAGCGCGCCAAGCGGCGCGGCCGTGTGGCAGCCGGCGCACGTCGCCGTCGCGGCGGTCACGTCGCGGGCGAACAGATCGCTGAGCGGGCCAGCGGCCGCGTTTCCATCCAATCGCATCTGATCCGGCATTCCTTCCCCCAGGTGGCTCGGGTGTTTCGGCCTGTCAACTCGTCGGTCCGAATCGCTCGGTGCGGATTCTCGACGCGACATGGCCCAGCGCGACCAACAGGTTCGCCGCCGTTTCCACGAACGGAGTTGGACCGCAGACGTACGAGATCGGTGAATCGGCTGGCGGCCAGCCGATCGTCTGAAGCAACGCACGGTCGATTCGGCGCCTCTCCCCTTTCCACTCGCTCGACGCCGGTTCGCGCGTGAGCGTGAACGTCACGCGCGCGTCGCCGGTCGCCGCGAGCTCACTCAACTCCCGCTCATAGATCACGTCAGACCTGGTTCGCGCGGAGTAGAGGAGTCGCATCGGACTGCGCGCCTTTCGGTCGTGGTCGGCCAGCCCGCGATGCCGGAGCATGGCCATCAGCGGCACGATGCCGGACCCGCCGGCGACGAGAAACACCGGTCCCTCCTGCGTCGACGCCCACACGAAATAGCCCCCGATCGGCCCCCGCACCTCGACGCCGTCCCCCGGGGCGAGCACGTCGCACAGGTACGGCGAGACCTCGCCGTCGTCGAGGCGTTCGATCGTGAGCTCGACGTGGGCATTCTCCGGCGCAGACGCGATGGAGTACGATCGCTGCGCCTGGTAGCCGTCGTCGGAGACGAGCCGCACGTCGACGTGTTGCCCGGCGCGATGGCCGCGCCATCCGGGTACCTCGAGGACGAGCGTGTGCGCGCGCGGCGTCTCGGCCCGAATCTCGGCGACGCGCGCCACCTGCCACGCCAAGCGTGGTGTGCCCGCCGGGTCCTCTCGTTCGCTCACGTCAGGGATCGCCCTGATAGCGCTGTTCCTTCCACGGGTCTCCGCGGTCGTGATAGCCGAGTTGCTCCCAGAATCCCGGTTCGTCGCCGTCGATGAGCCTGAGGCCGCGCAGCCACTTTGCGCTCTTCCAGAAATACAGATGCGGCACGAGCAGGCGCGCCGGTCCGCCGTGTTCGGGCGCGAGCGGCGCGCCGCCGAACCCGAACACGACCCACGCCTTGCCGCCCGTGACGTCGGCAAGCGGGAGATTCGTCGTGTAGCCGCCGTCACTCTGCGCCATCACGAACGGTCGTTCGGCGACGCCGCTCGCCGACGCGGCTCGCAGTAGCGTGTCGACTGAAATCCCTTCCCACGTGGTGTCGAACTTCGACCACTTGGTCACGCAGTGGATGTCGACGGTCGGCCCCTCGTGCGGCAGCGCGAGCAGTTCGGTCCAGGACCACCGCATCGCGCGGTCGCCGCTCTTGATCGTGAGGTCCCACGCATCGAGGGACGTGCGCGGAGTCGGGCCAGCGGAGAGTACGGGAAAGTCACGAGTCTCGTATTGGCCGGGCGGAAGTCGGCCCGGCGGCGCGGGCGGTCGCTTGCCGTGAAATCCACGTGCAATGAAGGGGATGTCGGCCATGACCTAACGGAACGCGCGCTTGGTCCAAACCGCAATCTGTCGGCGGAGACCGCGCGGACTCGTGCGGCAGAGTCCGCGAAAGTCACGACATCAGATCCGTTTCCGCGCGGCGGTCGTACCGCTCCTGAATCCACCTCAACCACTTCAGGAAACCCCGTCCCATGTCGTTCAAACGCGTTGTCCCCGTCGCCTCCATCACTGCCATCGCCGCGGTGGCCTTCGTGCTTCGCGCCGCCTCGGCCGCGCCGACGACAGGTTACACGCGCACCGCCGCGCTCGACGATCCCACCATCGTCGCCATCTTCGACGCCGCCAATACAGCGGACATCGAGACTGGCGAGCTGGGCGTCAAGAAGGGCACTACCAAAGAGATTCGTGAGTTCGGAGCAATGCTGGCGCGCGACCATAAGAACGTGCGTCAACAGGGGCGCGATCTGGCGAAGAAGCTGGGCGTGACCCCGACGCCGCCCAAGGACGACGACAGCATGAAGAGCCACGCCGCCGTCATGAAGCAGCTGAACAGCCTCTCCGGCACAGCGTTCGACAGAGCGTTTCTGCAGAACGAAGTCGCGTACCACGACGCGGTGATCGGCGCGGTGACCAAGACGCTGCTGCCGGCGATCCAGAACGCCGATTTGAAGGAGCTGGTCACGAAGGTGGCGCCGGCGTTCGTCGCGCACCGCGACGCAGCGAAGAATCTGCTCGACAAGCAGGGGATGTAGTTCGGTTCTCGAGCCCCCCTACTTACTATAGTCTCCGCGAACCTCGACCTTGCTACACGGCAATATTTGCCGAGCGTGCTAAAACTCTAATCCAGGTAGTTAAACGAATTCGAGTTGTCAGCAGAGCGTCAGCAGAGCGTCATGCTGACGCTTTGCTGACGTTAATAACCATCAAAAAGCACCGGCGATGTACCCAAAACAGCGTCCGCGGATAATACCCAAGTAGAGGGGCGCGTCTCGCGAGAACTTCGTTCCGCGGACCCTCGACTTCACGATCGCGCGCCGGATTTTCAGTTCCCCCCGCGGCGATCCGCTCTTCGACCATCACGACGACACGCTTTCCGCACCCATCGCGCGTGGGTGCGGCGTCGCGTTCTGCCGCGAACGGGAGGACTTCGATTCTCGCGGGCCCGCGACCAACCGTTTCAACCCCAACCCCAGGAGGCGACCCAACATTTCCACGCGGGGCGGGCGCTGCACGGTCCTGGACCGGTGCACCCGACGCTCGCAACGGACCACGGCAAGAGTGCCGGCTCATCATCCGCGACGCGCCGCGCGTTGCGCCCGGTCGAGCGCCGACTCTTCCAACCTCCACCCTCACCACTCGAGGTCGATCCGCGGCGATACATCGATTCACCATGGCTTTCAGAAATCGCACGTCCACAGCAGTCCACTCACTCAATTTCGACAGGAGCTTTATGAGACATTCGCAGGGGCAAGTGTTCCACACCGGCCGCCGCATCCAGATGTTTCTGGATGCGAACGATTCGCTGTTCGGCAGTATCAACAAGTCCGCCACGCGCGCCGAGCTCGACACGGTCGTGACGGCACTCGGCACCGATGCCGGCGCACAGGCAACGGGCCGCACGACCGCTCTCGGTGAATCGGCCAACCAGCGCGCGCTGCGGGTGGCGCTGCGGCTGAACAACATGCGGCCGATCGCGTCGATCGCGAAGCTGCGACTCCGCACGGTGCCCAACTTCGCGGCGCTGAGGATGCCGTCGCCGCATCTCACCGGGAAGGCGCTCGTCGCGCACGCGAGCGGCATGGGGGGAGCCGCCAAGCCGTACGAGCAGGTGTTCATCGACAGCGGCCTGGCATCCGATTTTCTGGCCAGGCTGTCGGCAGCAACGGCCGCGGTCGAAGCGTCTCTGCTTGCTCGGGCGAACGCCCGCGGCCAACAGTCGCAGGCGACCGGGTCGCTCAGACAGCTCGAGGTCCGCGGTCGCGGGGTCTTTCAGGCGCTCAGCGATCTCGTGGTCCCGATTCTTTCGACGGACATCGGGAACAGCGGCCTGCTCGCCGAGTGGCGAAGCGTGCGCCGTGTGACACTCAAGCCGGGGCCGACGATCGGCTCGGCGCTGGCGGCGACGCAACTCGATCCGCCGGAGGGTCAGCCGGCGCCCGCAGCTTCAACGCCGGCGCCGCAGCCGAGTAGCACAACCGCAGCCGCATAGCCGCGGGTGAAGGAGTAGCTCGAGGTTGGAGCCGTGGCGGTTCCCGGCTCCAGCCTCGTTGGCTCACCTGAATCCCGCGGCGCAGCTGTAACATTTTGTTCCGGTCCTTTGCGCCGAATCGTCGCACAATGCACGGCGGAGCTGGCGGGTTTCACGCGTGGAACCCGCGATTCCGACCACCGCGCCGATTCGAGAACTGGTATGAGACTCGCCCTTCTTGCTGCACAGGCCCGACCCCCAGCCACGCCGCAAGCCGGCTTACAGGGATGTAACTTCGCTGTGTGGAAAATGTCACGTTTTGATGGTGTCCATGACACGATCATCCGATTGATCGAAGTCCATGGCACGCCGATATATGGCTAGTGCGGCTTGGCTCCTATCTCGTTCGGCATGAGGAAAGGGACATGATTTCGTTTGCAGCGCTCCGGCACCTCGCGTTCTTCGACGAGCTGTCGCGGCTGGACGAAGCGGACGATTCCTGGCGTGAGGTCTCCGCCGGTCTCGTGGTGCTGCGGCTGGTCGACCGGTGGCTGGAAGAGGGCGCCAGCGTGGTCGCGACCGACACGTGGGGGTACACGTCGGTCGTCGGCGCGGTGGACGCGATCGCGGTCGGACGCCCGGTGCGCGGCATGCTCCGCAGCGTCGTCGACGCGATGGCGGCGGCCGGCAACCCGAATTTCCGCACCGTCGCGCCGCGCTTGATGGCCTACGCCCGGGCGCTGGATTTCGACGCCAGGTGGGTGCTCGCCGTAGACGTCTACCACACGGTCATCGCGTTCAGCGAGCCGCTCGAGAATGCCGACACGGTGATCGCGGCCCATCTGCGCCTCGGCTACTGTCTGCGACAGACGGGCGAGATCGACCAGTCGGCGGCAGCCTACTCGATGGCGGGAAGAATCGCCGAGCAGACCGGAGACATGATGGGCGTGCTCCGGGCGCGTATCGGCGACGCCAAGATCGCCATGCTCCGGGGGAATCTTCCCCGCGCTGAGCTGATACTGGACGAGACCATCGAGCAGGCGGTCAAGAATGGACTGCCGGCCGTGGAGTCGATGGCGCTGCACGACCGCGCGAGCGCCGCGGGTATGCGCGGAGACTACGAGCTCGCGGTCCGCCTGGCCTATCGGGCCCTGCCCGGATCGGACAGCGAACGAAGCCGCGATCGTATTCTTCACGACATCGCCACGGCGTTCAATCTGCTCGGCGTCCGTAGCGCCGCCCGCGATGCGTTCACTGTACTCGTCGCTACGAGTCAGGAGCGGTATCTGCGGTGGGCGTCGTCAATCCAGCTGTTGGCGATTGCCGCGCAAGACGGGATCGGCCCGGTGTTCGAGAAGTATCGACAGGACCTGGGCGTCCAGCCGCTGCCGCCGGCGCTTCGCGCGGAATTCCAATTCCAGACCGGTCGTGGCTATCTCGCCTTGGGCCACTTCGCAGACGCCACGCAATGGCTCGAAGAGGCCGTGTCCACGGCGAACGCCAGCGGCTTGTACCAGACGGTGTTCGAGGCGGAGAGCGCGTTGGTCAACGCTCGACAGGCTCAGATCCGCCAGAACCGTGCGACCCCACACCGACCTTTGGCACCGGATCTCACATACGTCGCCAGGGCGATGCGGGAGATGCGGGAGTCACTCATCGGCGCCCAGAGATAAAAAGCAGGGCCCGAGCCGAGGCTCGGGCCCACCGTCACCACGAAAACGTCAGGTCAATTCAAACAGCGGCCATCGCTGCCAACCCATCCGCCGCAGGACGACGAATCATTGCTCGCAGTCGGCGCCGTGGCACTGGTGCAGGCGGAAAGAACAAAGGAGGTAATGGCGAGAACGAGAAGGGCAATCGGGCGGCGAGACATGGCTTTCTCCGTCGAAGGCAGGGCCGGCGAGGGTACTCTTGGCAGGGGATCCTTCTGGCTTGCCATCTTAGGGTCGCGGTTGGGCTCGTAAACGCGCATTTTGTGTCACGAGGTTGCGGTTTCATGACACAGAGCCAGCTTCCCTCTTCGTGGACGTCGCTGCGTTTCTTCCACGCCCGCTGCTCCCTCAGCTCAAGATCGCTCTCGGCTCGGAGCACACACTCACCTCGGTTGCGAGTTGGGGAGAGCTTCGGTCGACCGTCCAGCAGTGCATGATCGACATCGTCGTCGCCGATCCGTGCGCTACCGGTTCCGTCGAAGTCGAGTCGCTCGAGCTGATCCGCCGACAGTTTCCCTCACTCCCCATCGTCCTCTACACGTCGCTCGCCGCGAGTGCCTTCAGCGCGACGGTGCGGCTGGCTCGATCGGGAATCGAGCACGTGGTCTTGAGCCGGTTCGACGACGAGCCGCGAAGGTTTCTCGAACTGCTGGAAAGCATCCCCGCGAACGAGCTTGGCGAACGGATGCTGCGGGAATTGGCGGGACCGTTGTCGTGTTTACCCGTGGTCGTCGTGCGAGGCATCGACCAGTTGTTCCGATCACCGGCGCGTTTTACGAGTGCCGGAGATCTCGCCGCGGCAGCGGGGATGAACGTTCGAACGCTGTACCGCAACCTCGAGCCGGCGGGCTTCTACTCGGCGAGAGCGTTGGTCGTGTCGGCGAGGTTGGTGCGGGCGTACGCGTATTTGCGGGATCCGGGCAGGTCGATCAAGGACGTGGCGGCGAAGACGGGCTACACGTCTCCATGGCAGCTCTCGCAGCACATGCGGGAGATGACGGGACGAACCGCCGAGCAGGTTCGACGTGAGATGTCGCCGGACGAATTGATCGCTCGCATGGTCGAACAAGTGCAGCAGCAGCGGAGGCAAGGCGAATGACGTGGCCGGTAGTTCCCGGAATGGGGACCGGAATCGGGGGGCGGGGGGTATCATCTGCCAAGGACGTGCGGCGGGAGTTGCCGCGCGCCCGTTTGGTACGCCTGCTCGTCGTGGACGACGAGCCCTCGATCTGCAAGGCGCTCGGCATGGCTTTTACTCACGCCGGGTACGACGTCATCACCGCGAAGAGCGGCGAGGCGGCGATCGCAACGATCCAGACGGAACGGGTCGACGTGCTCCTGATCGATCTCCGCATTCCGGACGTGCGCGGCGACGAAGTTTTCGAGTACGCCGCCGGCGTTCAGCCAGACCTTCGAGACCACACGCTGTTCATGACGGGCGACATCAGCGACCAGGCGATCGAGCTGATTGCCGCGTGCCGCTGTAACTTCATTCGCAAGCCGTTCGACCTGAGCGTGATGTTCGACGCGGTCGCCGCGCTCGCGCCGGTGGAGCACGTCCGCAAGTCGTCTGCCTGAGACGGGTGGAAGAGTGGACCGCTAGAACTTCCAGCTTCGCAAGGTTTTTAGTGTTTCCTCGAGGGCGAGTCGTTGCGCTGTCTGCGTCGACTCGGCGAGCAATCCTTCGTAGGTCGAGATGGCGACTTTGAGCGCGACGGGGTCCTCTTCGTCGTTCGCCAGGCTCGTGGCGTTGTCGGCCAGCGCGGCGCGCGCCAGTTGATCGGCGGGAAAGCGCCGGCTGACCTCCATCCAGCGATCGACGCGCTTGCGGAGCGACGATTCGGAAAGCGCCCAGAGGTGCCAAGCGCCGCGGTTGGACGGATCGATTTCCTTGGCGCGAACGGCCAGCTTGGAAACGGCGTCGGGGCCACGGCCGGCAAGCCAGTACGAGTTGGCGAGGACGACGAGCGCCTGTGCGTCGTCCGGGGAGACAGCGGTGACGTGCTCGTAGAGGGGAATTACAACTTCGGGCAAGTCGCGATATGGTTCCGCGGCCGACTTGGCGTCGGCGGCGGAGAGACCGCTGGCGAAGGAACGAAGGTCGTCGAGGAGTTGGCCGACGTCGTTCGAACGGCGATACGCATCGACGTACAGGGCGACGGTTGGTTGATCGGACATGGCAAAAAAGCTACGCGAACGGCAAGGCTGGAGCTGGCAATCCCGCCTATGTACCGACATTGGCTCGTTTGATGCCTCTTCCGGGGCGGGAGCCGTTCCGAGCGAGGAGCCGGGCCCGTCTGCAACTTTTTACAGGGTTGCGCGAAACCGGAGAAAAGGCGATACTCTTGGCGTCCGCCGGCACGACCGCGACGAACCCCTGAGTTGAAAGCGATGGGTTGGGTGGGGGGGGTCGGAGGTTGCAGGGCCCGGGCCGCGCCGTCGCGCCAGCATCGCCGGGATCGCGTGAGGTTCCCCGCGCCCCGTCGGTACCGAGAGTTCAGCCGCGTCGCGGCAAGTGTTTTTCCCGTCACGCATTTCGCGTTTTTTCGCTCGCCCGTAGCTCGGCGAGCAGTTTTCGGCGAACGCCGAATCAGCATCACCTTTTCTATCGAACCATCAGCATGAGCGAAAGTCGACGCCCACCTCGTCGTGGCCGTGGTCGCCGTCCGTCTACCGGAACCGGCGCAGAACCCATCGACAATCCGTATCGCGACGAAGTCGAGGCAAGTAGCGCGACGTTGTCGGTCCCAGATGTCGAATCGCCGCCACCAGCGCGCGAACATTCAGAGCCGCCGCCGCCGACGCCGGCGCCGAGACGTCACGAACGCGCGACGATGGAGACGGACACACCGTCCACCTCCTCGGCCAACGTTCCTTCGGCTCCGCCGGCCGCCGCTCCAGCGACGCCGTCACAGTACGTCGAGCGCGAGCGACCTGTCGCCGACAACCCACCGCCCCACTCGAATGGCGAGTCGTCGCAGCCCGCACCGAACGGCGGCGGCTACCCGGCCGGCGGCGGTTGGTCCGGCGGCGCGGGCGGAGGGGGAGGGGGAGGGGGAGGGGGAAATCAGACAGGCAGCTCGCAACGCGGGTCGTACGAGCCACACGCGCATCGCGACCGCGGTCAGGATCAAGGTGGCGGCCGTGATGGGGGCGGCGGTGGAGGTGGTGGCAGCTTCCACGATCGGCGCAACGGTGGACGACGTCACCGGCGCGGCAGGGGACGCGGGCAGCGAGGCGGCGGTCGAGAAAACCAGCCGCAACAACCGCAGCAGCAACAGCAGCACCAGGGCGGTCAGCCGATTCAGATCGTCGCGACCGCCGAGGCGCGCGGATGGTTCGAGCCCGCGCGCGACGCAGGATTCATCCGCCGCGCGGGCAACAGCTACCTCGCGGAAGCCGGCGACGCCTACGTCCCGCCGCACGTCGTTCGACAATTCCAACTTCGGAAAGCCGATCTCGTCGACGCGACGACCGGCCTGGATCAGCGCGGGCGTTCCACGGTGGTCGAAGTCCGCACGATCAACGACATCGATCCGGCGGTTGCGTCAAAGCGGCCGGAGTTCAATTCGCTCACCGCGTCGTATCCCGAGCGCAAGCTGTTCATGGAGACGGGCCGTCCCGCCAAAGCCGGCGCGGAGCTCATTCGCCGCTCGATCGATCTCATCGCGCCGATCGGCTACGGCCAACGCGCGCTGATCGTGGCGCCGGCACGCGCGGGTAAGACGACGCTCCTCCACGGCATCACGGAAGGCGTCGCGGTCAATCACCCGAACGCGGCGCTGCTCATCCTCCTCGTCGACGAGCGTCCCGAGGAAGTGAGCGAAGCGATTTCGTGGGGCGTGGGTGAGGTCATCTCGTCGAGCTTCGACCAGCCCGCGCAGCGGCACGTCGAAGTCACCGAGATGGTGCTCAATCGCGCGCACCGTCTGGTGGAATCCGGCAAGGACGTCGTGATCGTGCTCGATTCGCTCACGCGCATGGCGCGCGCGCACAATACGGCCGAGCGAGGCACGGGCCGCACGTTGTCCGGAGGGTTGGACGCCACGGCGATGGCCAAGCCGAAGGCCTTCTTCGGATCGGCCCGCTCGATTCCGGACAGCTCCGGCGGCGGCTCGCTCACGATCATCGCCACGGCGCTGGTCGAGACGGGCTCGCGGATGGACGACGTGATCTTCGAGGAGTTCAAGGGCACCGGCAACTGCGAGATCAAGCTCGATCGCGGGCTGGCCGAGAAGCGTATCTATCCGGCGATCGACATCGGAACGAGCGGGACGCGGCGGGAGGAAAAGCTCTTCCGTCCGGACCAGATCGACAGCGTGTTCACGCTGCGCCGGGGCTTGAGCCAGATGCCGCCGCAATCGGCGATGGAGTGGCTGATCAAGCGCATCGCGGCGACTCCGAGCAACGACGCGCTGCTGGCGGGGTTGTAGGCGGGTGAACGTGGACGGGTGGACGGGTGGACAGGAAAAACTGCTTTACTGACGGCTGACCCTGACATCTGACGGTCTGACGCCCGCCGTCTACCCGTCCACCGTGTACCCGTCTACCCGATTACCCGTCCACCCGACGACCAGACCGGGCGCGGCTGTAGGCCGCGCCCGGTCTTTGCTCCATAGACGGCGTCATGCGCCGCCGATCGCTTCTCCCCGACCCGGTGCGTACGGCGATGGTTCTGGCGCTCGCGCTGGCACCACACGCCGGGAACGCACAGGCCAAACGTGCGCCCACCCCGTCGCGTGAACCCCCGCCGGAGATCCGCAGGCTGACGATCACCGGGGTCACGCACGTGGACGTGGCTGACCTCGAGCAGAGCATCGCGACGCAGCCCACGTCGTGCATCAGCATCCTGCTCGCGCCGATCTGCGCGTTCAGCCACTCGCCGACGGTGCAGAACCGGTCCTATCTCGACGAGACCGAGTTCCAGCGCGACGTGCTGCGCATCCGGCTGTACCTGTGGCTGCGCGGCTTTCGCGAGGCGACGGTCGACACGAGCGTCGTCAAGACGGGACCGCGGCAGGCGCACGTCACGTTCGCGGTGCACGAGAACGCGCCGACGATCATTCACTCGCTGTCGATCACGGCCGATTCGAATCTCGTGAACGGCCGCTCGCGGCGGCGCATCTTCGGCATGCTCCACGAAGGCGAGCCGCTCGACCTCATGCAGCTCGACTCGATCCGCGGGGCGCTGCAGCGCGTCGCGTGGAACGGCGGCCACAGCGACGCCGTCGTCGACACGTCGGTCGTCGTCGACGACTCGACGCGGCTCGCCGACGTGACGGTCACGCTGGCGCCCCACGCTGTGACGACGATCGGCGCGATCACCGTCAAGGGCACGAATCGCGTGAACCCGGTCGTCGTGCTGCACGCGCTCGCGTTCAAGCCGGGCGACCTCTATCGGCAGACGACGCTGCTCGAGAGCGAGCGCAATCTGTACGAATCGAATCTCTTCCGGCTCGCGCAGATCCAGGTGCCGAAGCAGCCGGACAGCGTGAAGAAGGTCACCGTCGACGTGACTGAGGCGCCGCTGCACGAGGTGCGCGCCGGACCGGGTCTCGACAACGTGGACTTCGCGCAGTTCACGGCGAATTACACGAGCTACAACCTGTTCGGCGGCGCGCGCCGGCTCGACATCAACACGACGGCCGGCAACCTGTTCGCGCCGACGCTCTCCGGGCACGGGATCTTCCGCGACGTCGCCGCGTTCGTGCCGGACAGCAGCGCCGTCTCGCCGTTTCTCCAGCCGACGTTCAACGCGAGCATCGATCTCAAACAACCCTCGTTTCTCCAGCGGTCGAGCAACACGGCGGCAGTCGGCGTGTTCACGCACCGCTCGATCAATCCGGGCGTGTTCATCGACCGCGGGTACGGCAGTGAGGCGACGCTCACCAACGAAGTCGCCATCCGCGCACCGGTGAGCCTGAACTACCGCTACGAGATCAACCGGATCGAAGCGAGCGACGTGTACTTCTGCGTGAACTTCGGCGTCTGCGATCCGCTCACCATCAGCACGCTGCGGTCGCACCAGTCGCTGTCGCCGATCGCGCTCTCGGCGCAGGTCGACCGCTCGAACGTTCCGCTCTCGCCAACGCGCGGGTACGTGGCGCGGATCGACTTCGAGCACGCGTCGGAGTACACCGGGTCCGACTATCGGTACAACCGCGCGTTTCTCGACGCGGCGCTGTACTCCGGCCGCCGCCGCACGCGGCACGTGCTCTCGGCGCACTTGCGCGCCGGATGGGCCAAGGCGCTCGAGTCGGGAGACGTGGGCGGCGTGCTGCACCCTCGCAAGCGCTTCTACGCCGGCGGTGCCAGCTCGGTGCGCGGCTACGGCGAGAACGAGCTCGGTCCGCGCATCCTCACGATCGACGCGTCGACGCTCGTCGCGAACGCGGCCAGCATCGGCGGCGGCACGTGCGGGCGCACCATCCAAACGATCGTCTTCTGCGATCCGAACAACGCCAAGCTGTCGCGGGCCGACTTCATTCCGCAGCCGCTCGGCGGCGTCACGCTGCTCGAGGGAAGCGTCGAGTATCGCTTTCCTGTGCCGGGCGGCCAGTGGGCGAACGATATCACGGGCGCGCTCTTTCTCGACGCGGCGACCGTTGGCCACGCCGACATCGGCGGCATCCCGTCGATCGGCAATCGGGTGAATGGGACGGGGGCCGTGACGCCGGGCTTCGGCTTTCGCTACCAATCGCCGGTCGGTCCGATACGGCTCGACCTCGGCCTCAATCCCAACCGCGCGGAAGATCTCGCGGTCGTGACCGCGGTGCCCGACGCCACGGGACAGATGCGCATCGTGCCGCTGCCCAGGACGCGCAATTTCTCGCAGGCGTCGAATTTCCTGGGACGGTTCGTCTTTCACCTCTCGATCGGCGAGGCGTATTGATGGGCCGCCTCGCGAAATGGCTGACCGTTCTCGTCGCGTTCGTCGTGGCGGTGATCGTCGTCGACGTCGGCGTGCTCTGGGTCCTCACGAAAACGGACTGGGGTCACGAGCGGGTCCGCAGCGTCGCGGTCAGCGGTCTCGAAAAAGTGGTGCACGGCCGCGCGTCTATCGCCAAAGTGTCTGGCGGAATGCTGAGCAACATCACGCTGCAGAACGTGGTGATCACCGACAGCGCGGGCGCGCCGTTCGTCTCCGTCGACTCGATCACCACGAGCTACTCGATCTCCGATCTCTTCCACAAACGCATCCTGCTCGAGCACGCGGTGTTCGTGCGTCCGTACGTCGTGCTCGACAGGGCGCCGAACGGCGTGTGGAATTGGCAGCGCGTCCTTCCCTGGCTGGTCGACACGTCGAAGGTGAAGCCGCCGCCGTCCACGGAAGCGCAGTGGGGCAACTGGATTCGCATGACCGACGGGCGGATCGTGAACGGCCGCCTCCTCATGCTCGGGCCCTGGGCGCCGGCGCCGAACCTGAGCCGCGCCGCCGCCGACAGCGCCACGCGCGACGCGTTGAGCGGCAATTCCCGAGTGTTCGTCGAGCGCGGCCCAACCGGTTTGCGCCGGCGAATCGCGATCGACTCGATCACGGGAAAGATTCCGCTGCTTCGCCTCAGCCAGCCCGGGCAGCCGTCGAGCGTGGTCGAAGTGGCGTCGCTGGCGATGAACGCCTATTTCCTCCGTCCGCCCGCGGGAAGATTCCGCGACTTGCGCGGCACGTTCGCCTTCAGCGGCGACTCGATCTGGTGGGCGAGCGCGACGACGAGCTTTCCGCGAGGCACGAAAGCGTCCGGCAGCGGCAGCTTCGTGTTCGGCTCCGGCAACATGACGCTCACGCTGCACGGCGACCCCGTCGTCTTCGACGACGTGCGATGGGCGTACATGGCGCTGCCGCCCGACGCGCGCGGAAAACTCGACTTCGGGCTGCGGTGGCGGGGGCTGACGCAGGACTACGCGGTATCGGGCGCCGACGTCACGCTCCGTCAAGCTCGGGCGTTGGGTTCGTTCGGCATCACGTTCGACGATTCCGTCACGATACACGACACCGACCTCCGCTTCTCCGGCGTCGACACGCACGTGTTGTCGGACATCATCCCCGGCCTCAAGCTGCCGCGGACCGGCGTGTTCGCCGGGCGCGCGACAGTCCGCGGCGGCCGGCGCTCGATGAACGTGAAAGGCAACATCTCGTTCGACGACCGCAGCGCCGGCATGAGCCGCTTCGTCGCCGAGGGACAGATCGGGGTTCTCGACCGCAACGTGGTCCGGGTGCGCGGCCTCCGCGTACAGATGCTGCCGCTGCAGGTCGCGATGCTTCGCACGTGGCGTCACGAGCCTGCCGATCGGTGGCACGGTCACGGGCACGACGACCATCAACGGCACGACCGCCACGCAGTTCGCGCTGACGATGGACATCACGCACCGCGACGCGGCCGAGACGTCGGAGATCGCCGGCTCGGCGACGCTGCACGCGACCGGCCCGACGCAGGTCGACGCCGACGTCGTCGCGTTTCCGATCTCGCTCGTGGAGGTCGGCCGTTTTTTTCCGTCGGCGGGTCTGCGTGGAACGGCCACCGGACCGATTCACGCGCATGGCTTCTTGAACAATCTCAAAATCGACACTGACCTGCGGGTTCCGGACAGCGGCCGCGTCGTGGCGAAGGGAACGTTCGACGTAGCCGACACGGCAAAGGGCTACGACGTCACGGCGACGCTCTCACGGCTGGACCTGCACTCGATCGTCACCAAGGCGCCGGTCACCTCGTTGACGGCCAAGCTGGCCGCTGTCGGCCGCGGAACGGATCCGGCCACGCTCTCGTCGAAAGTCGCCGCCGACTTCTCGACGTCGCACGTGATCGAGGGCGTGGACTCGATCTCGCTCGACACGCTCTCCATTCGCGCGACCGCGGCGGACGGTGACGTACACGTCCAGAAGTTGTTCGCCGGCGGTGCGCAGACGCGGGCCACGGTCGCCGGCTCGTTCGGTCTCGTCGCCAAACACGTCGACTCGCTCACCTACGCGATCGTCGTCGATTCACTCGGCGCGTTGAATCGTTGGCTGCCGAAGTCCACCGACTCGACCGCCGTGAAGGCGCGGCCCGCGGTCGTCAGGCGGATCATGGCCAACGCGCGAGCCGACTCGGCGCGGACGGCAAAGCGCACCGAGATGGAGCGCTTGGTCCACCGGCAGCCGGCGCCCAAACTGGTCGTGATCACACCGCAGCCGGTGCCGCGCGATACGATGTCGGGCCGGCTCTTTCTCGTCGGCACGCTGAGCGGCAACATCGACCAGTTCGACCTGCGCGGCCGAGCCGAAGGCGACAGCATCATCGCGCGCGGCAACACGGTGCAACGCGTCGTGAGCTCGTACGCCTGGCGCGGCGGGCGGGCGACGCCGTCGGTGTTCGCGTTCGCGGCCGACGCCGACCGCGTGAGCGCGCTCGGATTCGCATTCGACACGGCCACGGCTCGACTCACGTACGCGGCCCCGGGACCCGAGGACGACGGCGGCCGCGGACACGTCGAACTGTCGGTCATCCAGCGCGACACCGCCGACCGCCGCGTGTACGAGGCGAAGGGCGACTATTCGCTGCACCCCGACCGACGCGTGCTGCGCATCGCCGAGCTGTCACTGCAGTTCGATTCGGCGCTGTGGGCAATGCCGCACGCCGACACGGTGACGTGGGGCAAAGCCGGCGTGCAGTTCGCCAACTTCGAGCTGCGCAATCGCAGCGGTCGCGGGGCCGGCGGTCGCATTCGCGTGCGAGGCGAAATCACGGCGCGAGGATCGGACGGCGAGCTGGCGATCGACGTCGACAGCTTGCCGGTGACCGACGTCGTGAACCTGTTGCAGTCCGACGTGGTCGCCACCGGCGAGTTCTCGCTCCACGGCACGGTCCGCGGAACCATGAGCAGCCCGACGTTCTCCAGTCGGTTCGAGCTGACCGACGCCGAGTTCAACGCGGCACCGTTTCCGGGTGTGCGAGGGCGGGCCACGTACGCCGACCAGCGGCTCGTCGCGCACGCGGACGCGTTCCACGGCACCGGCGAACCGTTGATGACGCTCGACGCTCGGCTCCCGCTCAACCTGGCGTTCACCGACGTGAAGGGCGATCGCATGTTGAACGAGCCGATGTCGATCGACGTCGTCGGAGACAGCCTGCCGATCGATCTCATCCCGGACGTGACGAGCCTCGTGAGCGACGTGCACGGCCGAGCGGCCGGCAAGCTCGCTGTTCGCGGCACCATCGAGCATCCGACGTTGAGCGGATTGGTCACGGTGGACCACGCCACGACGACCATCGTCTACACCGGCGCGACGGTCGAGAACATCACGGGATCGATTCGCATGGCCGGCGACAGCGTCTACATCGACTCGCTCATCGGCAACGCGGTCGGGCCTGTGCGGCTTCAGGGATCGCTCGGCTTCGCCAAGTGGAGCGAGCCGTCGTTCGACCTGGCGCTGAAGTCCGACGCAGCGCGCCTGGTCAACAACGACGTCGGCGACCTGCGCGTGGACACCGACCTCACGCTCAAGGGTCCGTTCAAGGGCGCGACCGTCGGCGGCGACATCACGCTCGCGCGCGGCGTGGTGCGCGCCCCGGAGGGGAGTCAGCAAACGCTGGTCGGTCCGGGCGACCCGGGTCTGTTCAATGTGATCGACACGACGAGCGAGCTGGCGCGCCGCCTTTTTCCTCCGCAATCGCCCTTGCTGGAGCATCTCAAGATCAACGTCGCCGCGCGGGTCAATCCCAACACGTGGGTGCGCAATCGCGCCGCGAACATCGAGATCTACACCGTAGAGCCGGTGTACATCACCGATTCGAGCCAGACGCTGATGGTCCGCGGCGTGATCTACACCGACCGCGGCGATTACACGCTGCTCACCAAGCGATTTCAGATCAGCCGCGGTTCGGCGACGTTCGTCGACGGTCCGGACCTGAATCCGACGCTGCAGATCACGGGCGAGTACCAGGTGAACGTGGCGACGCGCGGCACGGTGAACATTCAGGTTCAGGTCGGCGGCACGCTCAAGAACCCCAACGTGTCGCTGGAGAGCGACGCTCAGCCGCCGCGATCGCAGTCGGATTTGTTGACGCTGATCGCGTTCGGCCAGTCGACGTCGTCACTCATCGCGACGAGCGGTTCGAGCGTCGTCGCGACGGGCGCGTCGGACGTCGTCGGGTCGGGGACGCAGTTCGTGACGTGGCGCCTGGCGACCATCGCGACCGGCGTGCTCGCGGAGCAAGCGGAGTTTCAGGCGGCGCGTTCGCTCAACGCCGACGTGTTCAGAATCACGCCGGCAGACACGCCCATCGAGGCCGGAGCCGGCGGCTTGTATGGGTTCCTCACGCAAACAAAGATCGAAGCGGGCAAGTACATCACCCCGCGGACGTTCGTGGCGCTTCAGGAGCAGGCGCGAAACATCGGCGCCTCGATCGAACGTCGCACGCTGGACGGATGGCGGATCACGGCGACGTTCGAGCCGCAGGTCGTCTTGCTCGAGCCGCAGTTGAATTCGCAGCCCATTCGCGGGATTCGGTCGATCGGCGGATTCGTGATTCGGGATTGGCGGTTCTGAGCGGGCCGGTGGACCGGTGGACCGGTGGACCGGTGGACCGGTGGACCGGTGGACCGGTGGACCGGTGGACCGGTGGACCGGTGGACCGGTGGACCGGTGGACCGGTGGACCGGTGGACCGGTGGACCGGTGGACCGGTGGACCGGTGGACCGGTGGACCGGTGGACCGGTGGACCGGTGGACCGGTGGACCGGTGGACCGCACTGCGAGGATGCGACAAAACGGTACGCCTGGAAAGGATATGGTGGTGGAATTTCTGCGTGACCGCGCAACCGTTCCGCCATGCGAAATCCTGCGGATCTTCGAGTTATTGCGGAGGCGCGAGAGGTGGCGATCGCCACCTACTCGGCGACGGCGCGATTCCCCAACGCCGAGCGATTTGGGTTGACGTCGCAAATGCGGCGGGCGGCGGTCTCGATCGGGTCCAACGTCGTCGAGGGCTGCCACCGCGCAGGCAACCGTGCGTTTGTGGTGTTTCTCTACAACGCGCTCGGTTCTGCCGCCGAGCTTCAGTTTCAGATTGAGCTAGCGCTAGAGCTCAGCTTTGGCGACCGCGGTGGGCTCGAGTCGCTGCATGGCCGCGCGCCACGGATTGTAAGAAGATGCTTTCTCGACTCATCGCGAGCCTTCGCCGCCGCGACGAATAGCTAGATCCCTTCGCCGTCCACCGGTCTACCGGTCCACCGGTCCACCTCTACTTCGCCAGTTCCTCCCAGAGTGCCGCCATCGCCCGCATGCCCTTGTAGAAGTTGTCCTCGCTCATCCACTCGTTCGGCGCGTGGGCGTTCTCACCGGGCAAACCGAATCCGACGAGCAGAACAGGGGCATTGAGGATTCGTTGAAAATCGCCGACGACCGGAATCGAGCCGCCTTCGCCGGTGATCACGGGCTCACGGTCGAATGCGGTGGCGAGGGCGCGGCGAGCGGCGTCGAACAGCGGGCCGGCCAGGTCGGCGCGCCACGGGTTGCCGCCGTGCAGCGGACGCACCGTCGCTTCGACGCCCGGCGGACACACCTTCTGAACGTGGGCGCGCATGACTTGCTCGATCTTCTCCGGGCGCTGGTCCGGCACGAGGCGGCAGCTCACCTTCGCCATGGCCACGGAGGGGAGGACGGTCTTGGCGCCTTCGCCGGTGTAGCCGCTGAGCAAGCCGTTCACTTCGCACGTCGGACGCATCCACAGGCGCTCGAGCGTCGTGTACCCTTTCTCGCCAAACAGCTCGGGCGACCCGGTCTCGACGCGGAATGCCTTTTCGTCGAATGGCAGCTGTTTCATCTGGCGGCGCGCGACGTCGCCCCAGTCGCGCACGTCGTCGTAGAACCCGTCGATCGTGATATGCCCGTCGGCGTCGTGCATCGTGGCGAGGATTCGACCCAGCGCCATCGCGGGGTTCATCACCGCGCCGCCGTAGCTGCCCGAGTGGAGATCGGTCTCGGGGCCGCGCACGTCGATCTGGAAATAGGCGAGGCCGCGCAGCGACGAGAGAATCGACGGCAAGCCGGGCGCGAACATCGCCGAATCGGAAATGACCACCGCGTCGCACGCGAGCTCCTTGGCGTGCGCTTCGATGAACTCGGCGAGGTGTTCGCTGCCGACTTCTTCTTCGCCCTCGGCGAGTACGATGATGTTGACCGGCAGCGTGCCGCGCGTCGCGAGATGCGCCTCGAGCGCCTTCACGTGCAGGAACAGTTGCCCTTTGTCGTCGACCGAACCGCGCGCGAAGATCTTGCGGTCGCGCACCGTCGGCTCGAACGGCGGGCTGCTCCACAGCTCGAGCGGCTCGACGGGCTGCACATCGTAGTGGCCGTAGATCAGCACCGTCTGCGCACCGGGCGCGTTGCGCCATTCGCCGACGACGATCGGGTGGCCCTTGGTGCCGTGCACCTTCACGGTGAGTCCGATCGAGCGCATCGAGTTGGCGACCCACTCGGCGGCGCGCGCCGTGTCCGCGTTGTGCTCTGAGCGCGCGCTCACGCTCGGAATGCGCAGCAGGTCGAACAGCTCGTCGCGCGCGCGCGACTGGTTCTTGTCGAAGAAGGTCGTGAGGTCGTTGGACAGTGGCATTACCCGTGACCCGTTGGAATTCCGTTTTTTTGAGAACGAATGCCCGAATGGGGAGAATGCTACACGCCGCCAGGCTTCGTCGCATGTCCGGGCGCCAACCAGCGGAGCCTGTCGGTGAGTCGGGCATCGCGCGCGCCACGAGCTCGGTTGTCCGGCTTCGGGGCAGGACTTCGTAATTACGTCACGCGAATTCCTCCATCCGACAGGTACCCATGTCCGCTTCTCCAGTCGCTTCCTCCAGCCTGTTCTCCGATCTCGCCGCGGATTTCGACGGCGAGCTGATTCTGCCCGGTGCTGCCGAGTACGACGCCACGCGAGCGGTGTGGAACGGGATGATCGACCGCCGACCGGCGTGCATCGCCATCTGCAAGAATGTGCCGAACGTCCGACGCGCCGTTCAGTTCGCGCGCGCCAACGACATCACGCTCGGCGTGCGTGGCGGCGGACACAACGCGGCCGGCCTCTCGAGCGTGGACGATGGTCTGGTGATCGATCTGCGCGGCATGCGCGACGTCGTCGTCGACCCGGCGCGTAGGATCGCGCGCGCCGGCGGCGGCGCGACATGGGCCGACTTCGACAAAGCGACCGCCGCACACGGACTCGCGACGACCGGCGGCGTCATCTCGTCGACCGGGATCGCCGGGCTTTCACTCGGCGGCGGCCTGGGATGGCTGATGCGGAGCCACGGACTGGCCTGCGACAACATCGTCAGCGCGGAAGTCGTCACGGCCGACGGTCAGGTCGTGCGCGCCAGCGCGGACGAGAATCCTGATCTCTTCTGGGCGCTGCGGGGCGGCGGCGGGAACTTCGGCGTCGTCACGAGGTTCGAGTTCCAGTTGCACGAGGTCTCCACGGTGCTCGGCGGCATGCTCATCTATCCGATCTCCCGCGCGCGCGACGTGCTGCGGTTGTATCGCGACGTGACGCGCACCGCGCCCGACGCGCTCACCGTGTTCGCGGCGATGATGCACACGCCCGACGGCGTGCCGGTCATCGCGCTGGCGATGTGCTACAACGGTCCGGTGAACGACGGCGAGAGGGCGATCGCGGCGATTCGCGCCTTCGGTTCGCCGATCGCGGGCGAGGTGGGGCCGATTCCCTACACCGCGCTGCAGACGATGCTCGACGCCGGCTTCCCGTCGGGACTTCAGGTGCACTGGCGCTCGGAGTTCGCCGCGGCGCTTCCCGACGAGTTGATCGACACGCTCGTGACGGCATTCAAGGGCGTGCGGTCGCCGCTCAGCGCACTTCTCATCGAGCAATTCGGCGGCGCCGTGCGTCGCGTCGCGCCCGACGCGACGGCGTACGACCAGCGCGACGCGGACTACAACCTCGTGCTCGTCTCACGCTGGGCGACGCCGGCCGAGGCCGAGCCGAACGTGAAGTGGGCGCGCCAGACGTCGGATGCGGTGAAGTCATTCGGCAACGGACGGGTGTACGTGAACTACATCGGCGCGGGTGAAGGCCCGGACCGAGTCCGCGCGTCGTTCGGCCCGGCCAAGTTCACGCGCCTCGCCGCGATCAAGCGGCGGTGGGATCCGACGAACGTGTTCCGGATGAATCAGAACATCCTGCCTGGCTGATCGCGCCCGAACGGCTTCAATCGATAGTCGATCGCTAGATAGTCGATCGCTTCCAGCTCGAAGGCGGCGGCGGCGAGCTTGTCGTGCGCCGTCGTCAACACGACGGCCGGGCTGCAGCTGATGCGGTGGTGAGCGCCGCCGTCTGGCGGCTGAGCGCGAACGTCACGTCGCCGGCGGTCCACCGGAACAATGACGTTGACCGCGCGGGGCTGCGGGAGGGAGCGGGTCAAAACCAGCCGTTTGGACCTCGCGCCTCCGCTGACAACGCTCTATCATCCGCTACGGCGCAACTGACGAAGGGGGGGCCGGACGTGGCTGCAAGCGATCAAGACGGAAAGGGCGTGGCGGACGAGCGAGACGAAATCGCGCACGGCCTTCAGGCGGAGATCGCCCAGCGTCGGCCCTTCCATTCGGTCAAGGCGGAGGTCGCGGTCGGTATTCTGCGGACCGCGGCGCTCATCGAGCGGCACTTCGCGCAGGTCGTCGCGCAGACCGGCGTGACCGTGCAGCAGTACAACGTGCTGCGCATCCTGCGCGGCGCGGGCCCCGACGGACTGCCGACGCTCGTCATCCGCGATCGCATGATCCACGCGGCCCCGGGCATCACGCGTCTGCTCGACAAGCTCGAGAAGGCCGAACTCGCGCGTCGCGAGCGCGCGTCGCCCGATCGGCGCCAAGTGTTCTGCTACATCACGCCGAAGGGACTCGACGTCCTCACGCTGCTCGACGAGGCGATGCGTCGCGCCGACGACCTCGCCGTCGGCAACCTCGACGAGTCGGAGCAGCGGCAGTTGATCAAACTGCTCGAGGGCGTGCGCGCCGTGCATCGCTCGGGCAACGCGCCGATCGACAGCGCGCTAGTTGGACGCGGGCCAATTCCCTCGCCAACCGACTAGCGTCCATACGCGGCGGCGCCCGATCTCACCCGCGCCGCGCCGCAGCACCACCAGCGCTCCCCGCTCGACGGTCGTGAAGTATGGCGTGAGTCGCGCGATCGCCGCGTGCGGATCGGCGGATTCGTCCACGACCAACACCAACGCGTCACCAGCGCGGGCGACTTCGGGAAATCGCGGCCACAGGTCGTACTGGTTCGCGCGCCCCGACAAGTTCGTGGCGAACGCAGTCGGGTTTCCGGCTGAAAGGAGCGCCAACTCGGCGGCTTCCTGATAACGATCGGCGGCGATCCACGTCGTCGCGTTCGTCGACGCGTGCACCGCGCGGCTGGTGCTGTCGGCGGCGCGCGCCAAATCGCTCCAGCCGAACGCGCGTGCCACGGGATCGCGCGCCGGCGCTAGCGGCAAGACCGGCGTCAATCCCTGCACGTAAATCGCCAGCGACATCGCCGCCGCGAGAACGACGCCCGCACGCAGCCACGCGTCGCGGGCGCGAGTGCGCGCGCCACACGCGAGCAGCACGATGGCCGGGATGTAGGCCGGAGCCGGCCAATTCGCCTCGACGCGCTGCCGAATGGCGCTGTACGCGAAGAACCCGAACGACACCAGCGCGACGACGCCCAGCACTCGCTCGGCGTCATCCGCCTGTTTGGTGAACGAGCGCCACACCACGACGCCCATCATCACGAACAGAATGGGCGAGACAAGCGCAGCCTGTCCGCCGAACAGATCTCCTTCGTGCTTCCACGCGGCCACGAGCGCCGAACCCTGTGGCGCCGAAAGTCCGTGCTTCAACTGAAACGCGAACGACACCCACTCGTGCCGCGCGTTCCACACCACGACCGGCATGAACACGAGCGCGGCGACGACGCACGCGACATACGGTCCCGGTTCGCGCAGCCGCGCGCGCAACGACGGTCGCGTCGCGAACGAGATCAACACGCCGAGCGGCAGCAGAATCGCGGTGTACTTGGAGAGAAACGCCACGCCGAGCGCGACGCCGGCGGCGAGCCACCAACGCAATGAACTCGAGGAGTCGACCTCGAGCGAGCGGACGACGAAATAGAGCGTCGCGGCGGTGCAAGCGAGCAACGGCGCATCGGGCGTCGCGAGCACGAGCCCGGCCGCGGCGAGCGGCAGCACGCTCATCACGACGGCCGAGCGCAGAGCGGTTCTCGCATCGCCGAGTCGAGCGGCGATCGCGATGGTAAAGAGCGACGCAACCCAGCCGGCGAGAATCGATCCCAACCGAATGCCGAGCGGTGTCGCGCCGAAGAACGTCGTCCCGAATCGAATCAGCAGCGCGACGACCGGCGGATGATCGAAATAGCTCGGCGCGAGCCGGCGAGACCATTCCCAGTAGTACGCTTCGTCGGGAAATACCGGCAACAGCGCGGCGAAGACGAGACGGATCACAGCCGCCACACTTACTACGAGCATAGCTCGCTTCCAACGGCCGTCGTGCTTCGCGGTCGCCCCGGTCGTCACGCCGGCGCCGGGGCGTGCGCTCGCCGGCGCACGACCGCGACGATTCCCACGATCGCCCACGTCCACACGATCCACATCACGCGCTCGTCGGGCGACAAGGTCGTGAGCATCCGCCACGCGACCGCCGGCCCGGCGAGCACGACCGACGTCGGCGTGTTCGATTCAGCCGTGCGACGCTCGGCGACGCGAGTCGCGTCCTTGCGGCCGTTGCGAATGACTTCTTCGATTCGGCGAGAGAGCGAGTCGCCGCTCATGCCGCGCCACCCCGGAATGCGCATCAGCGTCCATGCCGACGCGGCGCGTCCGTATCCATGGTTGTCGGATCCGGACACGACGGCGAGGTTGAGTTTGTTGACGAGCGTGTCGATGCGCGCGCGGTCGCGATGGCTCTGCGTGAGACCGCGCGGCGAGCCGTCGACGATTTCGATCGCCTGCACACCGCCGCCCGCGCCGAGATCCGGACCGGCGGCCGGCACCTTGTCGAGATTGCCCGGGATCGTTTCAATGAGCACCGGCGTCGTGGGAGGCAGGATGCTCGCCATCTGCAACGCTTGCTCGTCGACGTCGCCGAGGTCGGGCGACAGAAGTCCGTTGTAGCGGCGGCCGGCATTGAGAACGTTCACATGCTCGCCGTGGAACATCGCCTCGATGCCCTGCAGGAGCATCGTGCCCTGCCCTGCTTCCGGCGGATTCGACGCGACGCCGCGTTCCGCGCCGGCGAACGACCGATGGTCGGTGATGTACGCGACGTCGTAGCCGGCGTCGCGATGCCAATCGCGAACGTCGTCGTCCGTCCATCCGCCGCGCGCGTCGTGCGATGCGTTCGTGTGCGAGTGGAAGTCGGCCGCGAGCACCGTTTCGTCGGAGACGGTGAGCGACGCCATCGGACGCGGCAGGAACGCGGCGGCGGCATACGTGACGAGTATCGCGCCGAGCAGCACTCCCGCGCCGACGATCTCTCGGCGCACGTCGGGTTTGGTGCTCGACGCCATCAGCCGCCAGACGGCGTACACGCCGATGATCCACAGGACCACTGAGATGTGTTGCGGAATCGTGAGCAGCGTGATCGTGTCGAGAATCGCCGAGAGCGGCGCGAGCGTGATGTAACCGGGCGAGACCTCGAGGCGCGCTTCGCCGACCGGCTCCAGGTTCAACGCATCGCGGATGGGGTCGGTGGCAAACGCCGCGGTGACGAGCACCGCGAGCGTGACGACGACGGCCCACCACGGAATTCGGCGGTGCCACGGCATCTTCGGCGCGTCAACCGGCGCCGTGTGCGCGTGCGGCGCTGTGTGCGCACCATGCGCCGTCTTGCGACTCGACTTGGCCATCGCGGATTACCTTCTGTGGAACGCGTCGCGCATCTGTCGCAAAACTGACGAGCCGAGCCGCATCTCACAATGCCCAACCGCCTGGCGAGCGAGACCAGTCCGTACCTGTTGCAGCACGCCGGCAACCCGGTGGACTGGTACCCGTGGTCGCCCGAAGCGCTCGCGCGCGCAAAGGCCGGGAACAAGCCGATTCTGCTGAGCGTCGGCTACGCGGCGTGCCATTGGTGTCACGTGATGGCGCACGAGTCGTTCGAGGACGACGCGACCGCCGCGCTGATGAACGAACGGTTCGTCAACATCAAGGTCGATCGCGAGGAGCGGCCCGACATCGACTCGATCTACATGCAAGCCGTGCAGGCGATGACGGGGCACGGCGGCTGGCCGATGACGGTCTTCCTCACGCCCGACGGCGCGCCCTTCTACGGCGGCACGTACTACCCGCGCGAAGACCGTCACGGCATGCCGTCGTTCAAGCGAATTCTCACCGCGGTGTCGGAGGCGTATCGCTCGAAACCGGCTGAAGTCGCGGCGACGGTCGACGCGCTGCGGGATCTCTACGCCACCACACAGCCGGTGGCCGGCGAACCGATCGCCGCGCCTCTGCTGGACGACGCGTACCGCATGATGAGCCGCGCGTTCGACGAGCAACTCGGCGGATTCGGCGGCGCGCCCAAGTTTCCGCAGACGATGTCGCTCGAGTTCCTGTTGTCGCATTGGGCGCGGCGTGGACCGGAGAACGCGCTGGCGATGGCCGAGCGTTCCTTCATGCAGATGGCGCGCGGCGGCATCTACGACCAGGTCGGCGGCGGATTCGCCCGCTACTCGGTCGATCGCATGTGGCTCGTGCCGCATTTCGAGAAGATGCTCTACGACAATGCGCTGCTCGTCCGGCTCGGCGTTCACCTGTGGCAGGCGACGAAGAACGCCGACGTGAAGCGCGTCGTCGCCGAGACGATTCGCTGGGCGGCTCGCGAGATGCGGTCGCCGGAAGGCGGATTCTACTCGAGCCTGGACGCGGACAGCGAAGGCCACGAAGGCAAGTTCTACGTCTGGGATGCATCGGAGCTCGACGCGGCACTCGGCGCGGATGCGCCGCTCGTGCGGGCGTACTGGGGCGTCAGCGACGGCGGCAACTTCGAGGGCAAGAACATTCTCTCGGTGGCCGCCGCCGATGCTCGCGCGCTCGCGCGGCAGTTCTCGGTGTCGGTCGATGAGCTGGCGTCGATCGTCGAACGTGCCAAGTCGGCGCTGTACGAGGTGCGGTCGAAGCGCGTGTGGCCCGGCCGCGACGACAAGCTTCTCGCGTCGTGGAACGGGCTCATGGTTCGCGCGTTGGCGGAAGCGGCGCGTGCGTTCGACGACGACGAGTATCGCGTGCTGGCCGTGGACGGCGCGACGTTCCTGTTCGATCACCTGGTGCGCGACGGTCGCGTGTTGCGATCCTACTCCGGCGGCCGCGCACGCATCGCCGGCTACCTCGAGGATCACGCGTCGGTCGCGCTCGCCACGCTCACCGTGTACGAGCTGACCTTCGACGACATCTGGCTCGAGCGCGCGCGAAGTCTCGGCGATTCGATGACGACGTGGTTCTGGGACGCCGGCGAAGGCGTGTTCTACGATACGTCGTCGGATCACGAGACGCTCATCACGCGTCCGCGCGATGCGTACGACAACGCCACGCCGTCGGGCACCTCGCTCGCCTGCGAGCTGCTGCTGCGCCTGGCCGAGTTGTTCGACGACGGTGACGCGCGCGACCGCGCGGCGCGCGTGGCGAATTCCATCGCGCCGGCCGTCGCGCGCTACCCGCTGGCGTTCGGTCACATGCTCGCGTGTGCGGACATGCTGGTGAACGGCGCGGTCGAGCTGGCGATCGCCGGCGACCCGTCGAGCGATTCGTTCCAGGCCCTAGCGCGGACCGCGGCCGAACGCTACCTGCCGTCGCTCGTGATTGCCGGCGGCGCGCCGCGCGAAGGGACGGAGGTCGTGTTGCTGCGCGATCGCCAAGAAACCGGCGGCGCGGCCACGGCGTACGTGTGTCGCAACTACGCATGCGAATTGCCGGCGACTGACGCGGCGACACTCGGTCGGCAGTTGGACGAGGTCGTAGTCGCCGGCGTCGGTTGAGTTGAGGTCTTTGTCTCCACTCATGTCCTTCGCGCACGCCTACCTGATTCTCGGCCTATGGCTGTTGTGGATGGCCATCTGGCTGCTGTCCGCCGGAGTCACGAAGAAGAACGTGCGCCGCGAATCGCTGGCGTCGCGCTTGTCGTACACGGTGCCGCTCTGGATCGCCGCGTGGCTGCTGGTCAGTCGCCGATTGCCGTGGGCGGCGCTCAACGAGCGCTTCGTGCCGCTGGCCGAGTGGCCGTTCGTCGTCGGCACGGCGTTGGTGGTGCTCGGCCTCGCGTTCGCCGTGTGGGCCCGCGTGTTCCTCGGCCGCAACTGGTCGGCGGCGGTCACGCTCAAGCAGGGTCACGAATTGATTCGGTCGGGCCCGTACCGCTGGGTTCGGAACCCGATCTACACCGGCATCCTCATCGCGATTGCCGGCAGCGCGCTGGCTCGCGGCCAGCGGGGCGCCGTGCTCGCGCTGCTCTTCGCGTTCGCTTCGTTCTGGTACAAGGCGCGGATCGAGGAGCGCGTGCTGCACGACGCATTCGGGGCGGAGTACGACGTATACCGGGGCGAAGTGAAGTCGTTGATACCGTTCGTTCTGTGAGCAGTGCTGCGCCGATCACGGCAGAGCAGGTGCGACGGACGCGCTCTTGTAGACATAGCCGTTCTTCATCACGAACACGGGATGCTCCATGACGTGAATGTCCTGGAGCGGATCGCCCGGCACGGCGACGATGTCGGCCCACTTCCCCGTCGCCAGCGATCCGATCTGCTTGTCCCAGCCGAGCAGCTTCGCGCCGCTCATCGTGCCGGCGACGATCGATTGCATCGGCGTCATGCCGCCCCATTCGACCATCAGCGTGAACTCGTGGCCGTTGGTGCCGTGCGCGCCCACGCCGGCGTCGGTGCCGAGCGCGATCGGCACGCCGTCCTTCACGGCGATCTTGACGGCGTTCTTCATCGCCGCCGCCGCGGCGCGGGCCTTCTGTGCTCGGAGGCCCTTGAGAATGCCCACGTCAGCCGCATGCGCCGCGGCTTCGCCCGCGCTCAGCGTCGGTACGAGGTATGTGCCGTGCTGCACCATGAGCCGCGCGCCTTCTTCGTCGAGAAAAGAGCCGTGTTCGATCGACGCGACGCCGGCGCGCACCGCGGTCTTGATGCCTTCGGTGCCGTGCGCATGCGCGGCGACCTTTCGCTCGAGCTTCGTCGCTTCGTCGACGAGCGCTTTCATCTCTTCGTAGGTGTACTGCTGCACGCCGACCGCGTCGCCTTCCGAGAGCACGCCGCCCGTCGCGCACATCTTGATGACGTCCGCGCCGTACTTCGCCTGGTAGCGCACCGCGGCGCGGATCTGATCGGCGCCGTCGGCGATGCCCAGCATCGGATTGCCGTCCATCAACCCCGGACGAAAGCCGTTTTCGTCGCAGTGGCCGCCGGTGATTCCGATCGCGTGTCCGGCATTCTGCATGCGCGGGCCGATGACGTTGCCTTCGTTCACGGCTTTGCGCAGCGCCATGTCGTCGAAGTTCGGCGCGCCGACGTTGCGAATCGTGGTGAATCCCGCGAGCAGCGTCTTCTGCGCATTGGAGACGCCGATGATCGCCGCCGTCCCCTCGTAGTCGCGCACCGCCGCGTCGTTCTCCTGCGGATCAGCGAGGTCACGGCCGATGATGTGCGTATGCGCGTCGATGAATCCCGGCAGGAGGGTGACGTCGCCGAGATCCACGAGCTTGGCGCCGGCGGGAATCGTCACCGAGCCTTGCTTGCCGACCGCGACGATCTTGTCGTCGGTCACGACGACGACGCCGTTCGGGGTCGCCGCCGCACCGGTACCGTCGATCAGCCGCGCGGCGCGAAGGGCGACGGTGCCGGAGCCCTTGAGCTCCTGGGCGTGAAGCGAGACGGCGGTGAGGAGGAGAGCGGCTGCGGGGACGATGCTGGTGCGCATTGTTTTTCACGGAAGGGGGGGACGTGAAGAACCTTCCGGCGGGGACCCGGCCGCACAAGGGTACGGGCGTTCTCAGTTACGAGGACGTCAGCCCCTCAGACCTCCAGCCGATAGCCGGCCTTCCACACGGTGAGAATGTGCCGCGGCTGCGACGGATCGTCTTCGATCTTCCGGCGAAGCTCCGCGATGTGAATGTCCACCGTCCGCGTCATCACCTCGACCCGGTGTCCCCACACTTCGCGCAGCAGCTCCACTCGCGACGCCACCGCGCCGCGCCGGCGCACGAGCGCCAGCAACAAGTCGAACTCCTTCGGGCTGAGACCGACCGGCGTTCCGTGTTTCGTCACCGTGCGCGACGCCGGATTGATCTCCACGCCGCCGAACTTCTCGACCGACTCGGACGAGTGCGAGCGCTGGTCCGCCAGACGCGACCGCCGCAGCAGCGCCCCGACGCGCGCCAGCAGCTCGAGCACGCCGCACGGCTTCGTCACGTAGTCGTCGGCGCCGAGCCGGAAGCCGAGCACCTTGTCCGCCTCTTCGCCGCGCGCGGTGAGGATCAGCACCGGAATGTCCGAGCCGCCTTCGCGCAGCGACTTGAGCACGCGATAGCCGTCCATGCCGGGCAGCATCAGGTCGAGCATCAGCAGGTCCGGACTCCAACTCCGCGCGCGCTCGAGTCCCGTTTCGCCATTCTCGGCCACCTGCACGTCGTAGCCTTCGATCTCGAGGCCCGTGCGAAGACCGTAGGCGAGGTTGACGTTGTCTTCGACGATGAGGATTCGTGCCATAGGCGTCGGGAGTGGGGCCGCGAAGCTGTCGGTCATCGTCGGCCGTTTCTCTGCCACGGTAGCGTACGTCATGGGACCACCTGAAGTTGCGAGTTGGGGGGTGCTGGTGGGGGCGGCTGGGACTGATCGGTGGAAAGCGGCGTGGACTCGGGCGACTCCGGCTGAACGAGCGGCAGCTCGACGACGACCCGTGCTCCGCCCCCGGGCGCGCTCTCGGCGCGCGTGCGTCCGCCATGCAGGACCACGAGTTCGCGCACGACGGAGAGGCCGATGCCGCTGCCGCCGGTGGACGATTCCGCGTCGCGATTGAGGCGGACGTACGGCTCCCAGACGCGCACGCGGTCTTCACGCGGTATGCCCGGACCTTCGTCCTCGACCCAGATGCGCGCGCGGTCGCCGACGATCTGCGATCCGACGGTGATCGTCTGACTCGACGGGCCGTATTTCGCGGCGTTGTCGAGGAGGTTGAGCAGAATCTGGCGCAGCGCGTTTCGATCGACGCTCACGATGCCGTTGATCCCGAGCGACGGACGAATCGTCATGCTACGCGCGCGGGCGAGCGGCGCGAACAGGTCGAGCGATTCCTGAATCTCCTGGTCGATCTCGGCGGCCTCCGGCGACACGCGGTTCGTTCCCTTCTCGGCGCGCGAGAAATTGAGCACGTTCTCGACGAGATACGTGAGACGCCGCGCCTCCTGATCGATGATGCCCGCCGAGCGTTCGCGTTCGTCGTCCGTGCGCAGCTTGCCGAGGTGGAGCAGCTCGGCGAACCAGCGAATTTGCGCCAGCGGCGTGCGCAGCTCGTGCGAGACGCCGGAGACGAATTCCGTGCGCAGCCGCGCGAGCTGCTGCTGCCGCCGCAGCTGGATCACGGCGACGGTCAGCAGTCCCGCGGCGAGCACGAACAGCGCGACGAGGATCGGCAGCCGAGAGTCCGGCAGGCCGCCGACCACGAGCATCGGCGCGAACTCTTTATTCAGGCTCACCTTCATCTTGAGCCGCCCGAAGTTCGGCTCGACCATCGACGCCGCGCTGTACGTCGTCGCGATCCATCCCGGGGAGTGATACACCTCTTTCCCGTTCGCCGTCGTCACGGAGATCGACATGATCGAATCGATCGAGAGTCCGTGAATGAGCGCTTCGGGCAAGAGCGAGCTGCCGCTGCCGTTCGTGCCGCGAATCTCGGCGAAGACAGGGCGTAGGAACTGCCCGGGATCCGTCACGTAGCCGTACAGCTCTACCGGCAACCCGCGGCGGACGTCGCGCGCCACGACGAACACGACGAGTTGCAGATGCTTGCTGTTGTGCTCGTCGAACAACATGACGTACGAGTCGTTGGTGAGAATCACCGCCGACTGCCGCATCGAGCCGCCGTCGGGCGTCACGAAATGGACGACGCCGCGATTCGTCGGCGGCGGCGCCATGTCGTTCACGTACGCGACCATCGTGTCGCGCACGCGCGCGAGGTCGGCGTCGGCGAGATCGGTGTCGGTCGTGCGGAACGTCGAGTCCTTCCAGTCGTAGCGAAAGTAGTACTGGACGCTGTCCAGGCAGTCGCACGACCCCGCCATCATGTAGCGCGCGATGTCGCCGACTTCGGCCGGCGTGTAGAGCGTGCGCGCCAGCGAGTCCGGCTTGAGACGCGAGGCCTGCTGGATGAGCGACGTGACCACCTGGGAGAGCAGCGCGTTCTTCGCCTGCTGCGTCAACTGCCAATCGGCGATCTTGGCGTAGTCCTGCAGCGTCCGCTCGGCCATGACCCGCTGCGAGCGGGCGGCGTCCCACGCCTGATACGTGAGCGCCGCGCACACGACGAGCGCGAGGACCAGGAGAGCGACCGTGCCGACTAGGCGGGGGGAGCGACGCATATGTCTATACATACGTTCTGACACGGCCGGGGCCAGTGGCGGAAATCGGGTTTACGGATTCCTTTCAGCGCGTCGGGCGACGCCGCCGGTCTTGCAACCTTTTTTGCTCCCCCCCCCAAATGTCGACCATATACGATGTCTCGCTGCCGATCGTGAACGGGGGCCTCGTTTACCCCGGCAACCCCGACATCACGATCACGCCGCAGCAGGAAATATCGAAGGGGGCCAGTGCGAACGTTTCTCTGCTCACGTTCGGGTCTCACACAGGGACCCACGTCGATGCGCAGAAGCACATCATCGACGGCGGCCTAGCGATCGACGCGGTCCCGCTGGACGTCCTCATGGGACCGGCCATTCTCATCGCCATTCCGGACGACGTCATGGCGGTCGGCGAGAAGGAGCTGCGTGCCCATGATCTTACCGGCCAGCAGCGCGTTTTGATCCGCACGCGGAACTCGGCGTTCATCCGCCAACGCGACTTCGTGCGCGACTATACCTACCTCGCGCCCGACGGCGCGACATACCTCGCGGACCTCGGCGTGAAGCTCGTCGGGATCGACTACCTGTCCATCGAGCAGTTCCACTCCGGGCACCACATGACGCATCGTACGCTGCTCGGCCGGAACATCGTGATCGTCGAAGGGCTCGATCTGTCGGTGCCACCGGCCGGCACGTACGACCTGCGCGTCTTGCCGCTACGACTCGCCGGGCTCGACGGTGCACCGGCGCGTGCCGTGCTCGTCGCATGACGGCCACGCTCGACTGGGTTCTGTTCGACGTCGGCGGGGTGCTCGGCACGAACGCGTGGGATCGCGAGCAGCGCGCCGAGGCCATCGCGAAGTTCGGTCTCGAGCAGGAGGACTTTCAGTACCGGCACGAAGAGATGGTCGGCGCGTTGGAGGCCGGCCAGGTCACGCTCGACGAGTATCTCGCCGTAACGGTGTTCTGCGAGCCGAGATCATTTTCGCCGGAGGACTTCAAGAAGTTCATGTTCGCGCAGAGTGTCGCGTGGCCGGACTCGATCGCCATCGCGCGCGAGTTGGCGAAGTCGGGCGCCGTGCGATTGGCGACGCTCAACAACGAGAGCGAAGCGCTCAACGAGCATCGGATCGAGCTTTTTGGGCTGCGCGACATCTTTCCGACGTTCTTCACGTCGTGCTGGCTCGGCGCGCGCAAGCCCGTGCGCCACACGTACACGCGCGTGCTCGGCATGACGCAGGCGGAACCGGCGCGAACGCTGTTCATCGACGACCGGCTGCAGAATTTGGCGCCCGCCGCGTCCCTCGGCATTCAGACGCTACAATTCACGACTGCTCAACGACTGCGTGATGATTTGAAGCGGATGCAGGTGCTGTAGCCTCGAAAGAGGGACGAGTGCGGGGGCGGGGTGCGGAGAACTGGGACGAGTGCGGGGGCGGGGTGCGGAGAACCTGGAACGAGTGCCGGGGGGCGGGGTGCGGGGAGCTGGGACGAGTGCTGGGTGCGGGGATTTGATTGCGCACGCGCTCGAATGGTGGTGATCCCGGGAAGTCGAGCGGTGATCTTCGCGCATGACTCAGACTTCAGTTCCGGCGGATCAGCTCGAGTGGGAGCGCGGGTACCCCGCCGCGATCACGAGCGACACGATCTGGAAGCTAAATGTGTATCGCGCCGCGCTCTATCTGCTCGACCTCACAAGGGCGGGTGTTCGACTGGGCATGAAGCGCGGACTCGATCGCGAGTTGGCGGGGCAACTGCTTCGTTCAGTGGCCTCGATCAGCGCCAACATCGCCGAAGGCTACAGCCGGTCAACGCGCGGCGACCGGCTTCGATTCTACGGATACTCCCTCAGCTCTTTGCGCGAATGCCCTTCATGGTGTCGCGCCGCGAGCGACTACCTACTGCCCGACACCTGCGACCATCGCCTCACCGTTGTCGCACAAATTCGCCCGCCGCTTCTCGGGCTGATCCGCTCGACTCGCACGCGAAATCACCCGCGCAACGAATTCGAGCCGTAGCCAACTCACCGCATACCGTCTCGGCACTCTCGTTCCAGTTCTCCGCACCCCGCCGCCGCACTCGTTCCAGTTCTCCGCACCCCGCCGCACTCGTTCCTACGCGCCGTGCGGCGCCACGTACTCCTTCGTAATCCGTTTCACCGAGACCGTCCCCATCTGCCTCATCGTCATCTCGAACTCCTTCCGTAAAATCGCCAGCACCGTCTCCACGCCTTCCTGCCCGAACGCAGCCAATCCCCAGATGTACGGCCGTCCGATTCCCGTCGCCGTCGCGCCGAGTGCGAGTCCTTTGAAGATGTCGGTACCGCGACGAATCCCGCCGTCGAGAAACACCGGCACGCGGCCGCGCACCCCGGCGACCACCTCCGGCAGCGTCAGCACGGTCGCGCGTGTGCTGTTCTCGGCGCGGCCACCGTGGTTCGAGACGAAGATCCCGTTGATGCCCTGGTGCATCGCCAGCTCGGCGTCCTCGCGCGTGACGATCCCCTTGATGAACACCTTCATCGGCGTCGAGTCCTGAAGCCGCTTCACCCAGTCCCACGTCGGCGTTCCCACCTCGGGGCTCAGCGTGTCGGGCTTGAGATCGGCGATCGCCGGCTTGCGCCGGTTGTCGCGCATCTCGTTCACGCGCCCGGTGGCGCCGGGCATCGGGGCGCCGCCGAGGTGGCAATTCGTGCATGTGCGCGTGTCGGTCGCGCGCGAGCGAACCATCGTCTCGCGGTTGCTGCCGCCGATCAGATCGACCGTGAACACGACGACCGGCGCGCCCGCGTGCTCGGCGCGCTTCACCATCTGTTTCGTCTGATTCCAGTCGTCCTGGTGATAGAGCTGGAACCAGACCGGCGCGCCGCGCGCGGCGATGCAGTCCTCGATGCTCGTCGTGGCCACCGTGGACAACACCTGCAGATGGTTCTTCGCCTTCGCCGCGCGCGCCACCGCCAGCTCGCCCTCCGGATGAAACGCCCGCTGGCTGCCGACCGGATTGATGACGATCGGCGTCGGCCATTTGACGCCCAGGATCTCCACCGACGGATCGATATGGCTCACGTCGACGAGCCGTCGCGCGCGAAGATCCCAGTGCGCGTAGCCCTCGCGGTTCGCGCGAATGGTCGCGTCGTCGTCAGTCCCGGTCGCGAGATAACCCCAGTGGGCTGGCGGAAGCTTCTTCCTCGCGACGGGCTCGAAGTCGAAGACGTCCAGCGCGTCGGCGGCCGACGCGATGAGGTCGGGCTCCTGCGTGGCCTGTTGAAGAAGCGCGAGTCCCTTCGCCCGATCGCGCGGCCCTCCGCCGAGCATTCGGGCCAGCGCCCCGAGCTCGATGCCGGCGACGGCGAGAAGCGGACTGCCGGCGGCGAATCTCAAGAACCGGCGTCGCGAAAGCTGGTCGTCTGAGCGGGGCGGCATCGTCGGACCTCTTGGGAAGGGTGGGCTCGCAAGCAGTCTGAAGCGTAGTGCTCGCGGCGGCAAGATAGCCGCGCTCGCACGAAACCTGTATGGAGTACGCTCTCGACTTTAACGGCCGGTCCGGGGAGCTTTCGAGTCCGGCGGCTGGGGTTGACTGGCACCCTCACGATAGATCTGAAATGCAACTCGCGATGATTGGGCTGGGCCGCATGGGCGGCAACATGGTCGAGCGCCTCATGCGTCACGGCCACAAGCTGGTCGTCTTCGACCGCAGCGCGGAAACGGTCGCGAAGTACAAATCGATGGGTGCGACGCCGGCCGCCGATCTCGCGGCGGTCGTCGCGGCACTGGCGAAGCCGCGCGTCGTCTGGATCATGGTTCCGGCGGGCGATCCGGTCGACCAGACCATCGCTACGCTCCAGCCGCTGCTCTCCGCCGGCGACATCATCATCGACGGCGGCAACTCGAACTTCCATGACTCGATGCGCCGCGGCGCCGAGCTCGCGAAGTCGAAGATCGAATTCATCGACTCGGGCACGAGCGGCGGCATCTGGGGACTCGAGAATGGCTACTGTCTCATGGTCGGCGGCAGCGACACGGCGGTGAAGACCTGCGAGCCGATCTTCACGGCGCTCGCACCGGCCGACGGCTTCGCCCACGTCGGTCCCGTCGGTGCAGGCCACTACGTGAAGATGGTGCACAACGGCGTCGAGTACGGGCTGCTTCAGGCCTACGCCGAGGGCTACGAGATCCTGCACGGGTCGAAGACGTTTCCGAAGCTCGACCTCGAGCAGATCGCGAACGTGTGGCAGCACGGCAGCGTGGTGCGGTCGTGGCTCAACGAGCTCGCGGCCACCGCGTTCTCGCGCGACGCCTCTCTCTCGGCGCTCAAGGGGTGGGTCGCCGACTCGGGCGAGGGCCGCTGGACGGTGCAGGAGGCGATCGACATCGACGTGCCGGCGCCGGTGATCACGCTGTCGTTGCTCACGAGGCTGCGATCGCGGCAAGAGGACTCGTTCGGCGCGAAGGTCATCGCGGCGCTGCGCAACGAATTCGGCGGACACGCGGTGGAACGCGCATGACGACGACCGCGCACCCGTCGCACACGCCTCATCCGCCGGTCATTCCGGCGCGTCCTGCCGGGCAAACGTCGCCGCACGACCAGCAGCGTGCGAAGGCCGACCCGTGTACGATGGTCATCCTCGGCGCACTCGGCGATCTGAGTCGCCGCAAGCTGCTCCCGGCGATCTACCAACTGCTCAACGAGCATCTGGTCGACGACCGGTTCCAGGTCATTGGCGTCGGGCGCGACGCCAGCCAGACTGACGACACGTTTCGCGCGCAGATGGGCAAAGCGCTCGCCGAATCGGACGAAGTCGGCAAGTTCGATGAGGCGGTGTGGCAGGACGTCTGCAAGCGTCTGCACTTCGTCTCGGCCGATTTCACCGACGCGTCGGGATACCAGGCCATCGGCAAACGGCTCACCGAACTGGAGCAGGGGCGTGCACCGGGCGAGTGCAATCGGCTGTTCTATCTCGCGGTGCCGCCGAGCGTGTTCGAACCGATCGTACGAAATCTCTCATCGAGTGGATTGGCGCCGCGCTCGCGCACTCCCGAGGACCGGCCGTGGACGCGCATCGTCGTCGAAAAGCCGTTCGGCCACAGCCTCGAGAGCGCGCTGGCGCTCAACAATCTCGTGCTCGGACTGTTCGCGGAGCATCAGACGTACCGCATCGATCACTACCTCGGCAAAGAGACGGTGCAGAACGTGTTGGTGCTCCGCTTCGCCAACTCGATCTTTGAACCGATCTGGAACCGCCAGTGGATCGACCACGTGCAGATCACGGCGGCGGAGACGGTCGGGGTCGAGGACCGCGGGTCGTACTACGAGGAAGCGGGCGTCGTGCGGGACATGTTCCAGAACCATCTGCTGCAGCTCCTCTCGCTCACGGCGATGGAACCGCCGGCGCAGATGACGGCCAACGCCGTGCGCGACGAGAAGGTGAAGGTGTTCAAGTCGATGCGCATGTTCGACCCCGAGACGATTCCCGACAACGCCGTGCGCGCGCAGTACACCGCCGGGACGATTGGCGAGAAAGCGGTGCCCGGCTACCGGCAGGAGCCGAACGTCTCGCCGACGTCGACAGTACCGACGTTCGCCGCGGTTCGCCTGTACGTCGACAACTGGCGCTGGAACGGAGTGCCGTTCTATCTGCGATCCGGTAAACGGATGGCGCGTCGCGTGTCGGAGATCGCCGTGCAGTTTCGCACGCCGCCGCACCTGATGTTCGGCGAGTCGAGCCAGTTGATGCGCTCGAACACGCTGGTGATGCGCGTGCAGCCGAACGAAGGCGTGTCGCTCGACTTCGAGGTGAAGGTCCCCGGGGCCGCGGTGGCGCTCACCTCGGCCATCGAGATCGCGCCGGTCGACATGGAATTCAGCTACGCCGAGGCGTTTGGGGGTGAGGTGACGGCGCCGGCATACGAGACGTTGCTGCTCGACGTGATGATCGGTGAGGCGACGCTCTTCACGCGCAGCGACGAAGTCGAGGCGGCGTGGCGAGTGGTGGATCCGCTCATTCAATACTGGGAAGCGCACCCGCCGCGCCGCATGCCGACATACGCGGCGGGGAGCTGGGGACCTCGCGAGGCCGACGAGCTCATCGAGCAGGACGGCGCGGCATGGCGAGAGCCGACGGGCTAGACGTTTCGCGAGTCGGCACAAGCAACCGCCACTGCAACTGCTCAACGCAGAGGCGCGGAGAAACGCAGAGGGTTCCCGGATCGGACTGAGGCCCGCTCGCAACGAGCCGGGAGGAATGCTTTTGTTAGAGCCGCTCGGGAAGCTTCCCGCCATGCACCTGCCTCCTTCACAGCAGGAGCTTCCCGAGCGGCTTTAACAAACAATCCCGTGGCGACGCCGATCTCGAGTTCGTGTGCAGTTCTCTGCGTTCTCCGCGCCTCTGCGTTGAGCAGTTGCTGTTGTCGTTGCCGTTGCGGAGCAGCGACCGGGAACCTCAGCTCCGTCCCTCGAAATCGATGAAGCCCTTGTACGGATCCGCGCCGACGAGTTTCACCTTCACCTTGTCGCCGACGTCGAACTTCTCGCCGTTCCGAATGACCATCCCTTCCGCCGGCGGGTGCAGCGTTCGCACGAACGTTCCTTTCGGGTTCACTCCCGTGACGATCGCGTCGAACGTCTGGCCGATCTTGTCGTGCAGCAACAGCGCGGCGACGGTCTTGCGGACGGTTCGCTCGACCTTGTTCTCGGCGTCCTCGCGCTCGGTGCAGCGCGCGGCGATGTCGGTCAGCTCGTCATTCGAGTAGGGCGCCGGCTGGTTGGCGAGCACCGCTTTCACCAGACGTTGCGTGACCACGTCGGCGTAACGCCGGTTGGGCGCGGTGGCGTGCGTGTAGTCGTGGATCGCCAGGCCAAAATGCCCGCCGGGATCCTTGCCAGGAAGGTCGAGCGCGTAGATGCCGGGCCCCATCAGTTTTACGATCGTCAATGAGAGATCCGGAAAGCGATCCGGATCGGCCGTCTGTCGCGCGGCCAGGAACTTCGCCAGCGAGAGCGAGTCGGGATCGTTCGGCAGCGTGGTGCCGTACTGCTTGGCCAGCTCCACGATGCGCGCCCACCGCTCCGGCTCCCGCACCACGCGACGAATGCCGGACCGGCCGTGCGCCTCGAGATACTTCGCGATCGCCACGTTGCTCGCGATCATGAAATCTTCGATCAGGTTTCGCGCTTCGTTCTTGTGCACGACCGTGAGGTCGACGACGCGGCCGTTCTGCGTGACCGGCGTCGCCTCGATCGTCTCGAGCTCGAGCGCGCCGGAGCGCAGACGCTCGGCTTTCAAGCGCTTCGAGGCTTCGTTCTGCAGCTTCAGCTGGTCGATGAGCGTCTTGTTGTTGGCCACCTTGGGCGGCGCGTCGCCGCCGTCGAGCCATGCACCGACCGGCTCGTACGCCAGCTGCGCCTGGTTGCGCACCATCGCGCGGTAGACCTCGTACGACACGACGTCGCCCTGCTCGTTCACCACCGTCTCGATCGCGATGGCGAGCCGGTCTTCGTTCTCGTTGAGCGACGTGAGGCCCGTCGACAGCTTGACCGGCAGCATCGGGAAGACGTCGACGCCCGTGTAGACGGACGTGCAGTTCGCGAACGCGTGCTCGTCGAGCGGCGAGCCCTTCGTCACCAGCGCGTCCACGTCCGCGATGGCGACCACCAGACGAATGTTGCCGTTGTCCATCGACTCGGCGATCTCGATCTGGTCGAGATCCTTCGACTCGGTGTTGTCGATCGACGACCACGGACGGTCGCGCATGTCGCGCACGCCGGCGGGCGCGGACGCGGGCTTGGTCAGCCCGTCGAGCTGCTGCTTGGCCGGTCCTTCGTATTCAGGCTCGAAGCCGTTCGCCACGAGGATGCGGCGCGCCGCGGCGTGGAGGTCGAAGCCATGGCTCCCGGTGGGTTGGCTGCCGTGGTCGCTTTGCGAAGGTCCCGGAGGTTGTCCGATCTGGCCGCTGGTCATGAGAAGTTTGCGAGTTGAATGACTGGGAACCGAAATGTGGCGAGGCAGGCCCTACAACGTGAGGCGCCCAGGAAACCCTTGTACGGACAGAGGCGTATCAGGTTGATTGGAAGCATGCGCGAACCGAAATCGTCCGTCGCCGTCGAACGTTCGGCCGCCGAGGCGATGTTGCCAAGCGAGGCGCCGCGCCTCGACAGCGCTGCTCTGGGGTCGTGCGACTACTGCGGTTCTGCCCAGTTGGAATGGCGCAAGTGCAAGTTGATTTGCGCCGACTGCAGGCAGATCAACAAGAGTTGCGCGGATCTGTGACCGACAGGAGGTTCTCGTGCTCAGAGCCTTTCTCAGACGTCCGATGAATGGGTACAACTTCACCGAACGCGTTCGGAAGTCGCTCGCCTTGGCCCGCGAGGAGGCGGCACGGCTCAAGCACGAATACATCGGAACGGAGCACATCCTGCTCGGCCTGATGCGCGACGACGACAGCGTCGCGCTGACGGTCGTCCAGAACCTCGGCGTGAAGCCGGACGACCTGATGGTGAAGATCGATGAGACCGTGAAGCGCGGTCTCTCGGGCCCCGTCAGGGGCCCCGACCTGCCGTTTACGTCGCGGGCGAAGAAGGTCCTCGAGCTGTCGATGAGCGAGGCGCGCAGCGCCGGCCACGACTACGTGGGCACGGAGCACGTCCTGCTCGGGCTGCTGCATGAAGGGAAAGGAATAGCGGCGCAGGTACTGGTGGGCTCGGGAATCACGCTCGACCGGGCGCGCGAGGAGGTCATCCGGATTCTCGGCAGAGGACCGCTTGGTCGGCGGCCGGGTTCTGCGATCGGAGATCACGACGGTGGCATCGCGGAGATGGCGGTTTGGAACGAGCGCGATTCGGCCGCCGGCGAGTCAATCGTGAGCTCGAGCGCGATGGCCGCATCGATCATCGAGATGCTGGCCCGAGATTCCGGCGTCGACGCTGTCTTCGCCGACCAAGGGATCGACGTCGCGGCGCTGGTCGCCGCGCTTCGCGCGTTCATACCACCCGTTTCTGCCCCCGACTCGACGCCCGCTTCCTGACCAATCGATGCACGGATACAACTTCACTGAACGCGTCCGCTGGGCCCTCGGCCTCGCCAGAGAGGAAGCGGCGCGGCTGCACCACCCGTACGTGGGGACCGAGCACGTTCTCCTCGGACTTCTCCGCCAGGATTCCAGCGTCGCGCTCAGCGTGATCGAATCGTTCGGCGTCGCGCCCGGCGAATTGAGAGCGCGAATAGAACAACTCGCCGGACGCGGCCGCGACGACTTCGAGGCCCGGACAGACCTGCCGTATGACTCGCGCGCAAAGAAGGCGCTCGAGCTCGCCATGGCGGAGGCGCGGCGTCTCGATCACGCGTACGTCGGCACCCAGCACCTCTTGCTCGGTCTCATTCGTGAGGAAAACGGCATCGCGGCCGCGGCCCTCGTCGAGTACGGCCTCACCCTCGACGCGACCCGCCAACGAACCCTCGAAGTCCTCGACGCAGGCAAGCAGGATGACGATGGAATCCGCGGTCGCGATGCAAGTATCGCCGCGTCGCGCGCATGGGCCAGGAAGCGGGCTTCGTCCGTGGCCGGATCCGAGTTCGCGTCCCGATCGCTCGCCGCCTCGGTCATCGAAGCCCTGGCCACACACAGCGATGTCGCCGCTGTGTTTTCGGCTCAAGGAATCGACATCGCGAAGTTGACGGCGGCCCTGCGCGCCGTATCACGACCCGCGCCGCTCGGCGATGCGCCGAGCAGCTCCGCTGGCGACTCGCCGCCCGAGACGTCGCCGCCAGCCGCCTAGCGACTACTCGAAGTCGAGCGCGAGGTCCATCGACGGCGCGGAATGCGTCAGCCCGCCGATCGAAATCCAGTTCACACCGGTCTCGGCGATGCGACGCACTGTGCCGAGCGTGACGCCGCCGGATGCCTCGATGATCGCCGCGCCGTCCACCACGCGCACGCACTCGGCCATCACCTCGAGCGGCATGTTGTCGAGCAGCACGATGTCCGCGCCGGCAGCGATCGCGCGCTCCACCTGCTCCAGCCGGTCGCACTCGACCTCGATCCTCACGCCCTTCGGCGAGAGCTCGCGCGCGCGCTTCACGGCCTTCCCGACGTCGCCGTCGAGCGCGGCGAGGTGGTTGTCCTTGATCAGCACACCGGTCGACAGGTCCATCCGATGGTTCGTCCCGCCGCCCGAGCGCACCGCGTACTTCTCGAGCGTGCGCCAGCCGGGGAGCGTTTTTCTCGTGTCGAGGATCTTGGCGCCGGTGCCCTTCACTTCGTCGACATAGCGCGCGGTGAGCGACGCGATGCCGGAAAGGTGTTGCATGTAATTCAGCGCGACGCGTTCAGCCGAGAGCAGCGCGCGCGCGTGACCGGTGACGAACAGGATGGGGTCGCCCGGCCGCACGCGCATGCCGTCTTCGTGCTCGACGCGAATGGAGACCTTGCCGTCGAGCAGACGGAACGACTCGAGCCCGAGCGGAACGCCACAGACGACGCCGCTTTGACGGGCGACGAGCCGGGCCCGAGAGCGGCGGGTGGAGACGACGGTCGCGATCGTCGTGATGTCGTTGAACGCGCCGTCCTCGACGAGTGCCGCTTGAACCAGCGCGTCGAGTGCGTCGCGCGTGAGCGGAAAACGGAGCGCGGCGGTGCTATCGAGAGCCGGCACGGAGAGTGGCGTGATGGTTCGCGGGACTGCCCTGCGTTCACGTTGGGGAAGCTCGGGGGTTTCCATCGGCACACCTCCGCCCATTGTCGCTTACTCGCCTGGATCTACTCCGTTTGCTGCTGGAGACAAGGGCTGCGTCGCGCCGCCTCCGATAGATACCATGCGTTCGATCGCCAATCGCGCCCGGGCAGCCACGTCCGGGTCGACCGTAATTCGGTGCTGTAGGAACTCTAGTGAATCACGGACCTTGGGAAGTGTCGTGACCTTCATGTAGGCGCACGAGGCCCGCTCGTTGGCTGCAAAGAAGCGCTTGCTTGGATTCTCGCGACGTAGTCGATGCAAGATTCCGACCTCGGTCGCCACGATGAACTCGTCGGCGTCGGATTTCGCCGGGCGCTTGATCATCCCCTCGGTCGAGAGAATCTGGACGCCCTGCGGGTCGATGTCACCGGCTGACATCGCCTCGAGCACGCTCGTGGAACAGCCGCACTCGGGGTGAATGAGGAACTCGGCTTCGGGGTGCAGGCTGCGCTGCAATCGAATGTTCTCGGGGTCGATGCCGGCGTGGACGTGACACTCGCCCATCCACACGTGCATGTTTTCGCGACCCGTGCTTCGACGCACGTGCGCGCCGAGGAACATGTCGGGCAGGAAGAGAATTTCCTGGTGGGCGGGAATCGAGTTCACGACCTCGACCGCGTTGCCCGACGTGCAGCAGTAGTCGCTCTCGGCCTTCACCTCGGCCGACGTGTTGACGTAGGAGACGACGACGGCGCCCGGATACTCCGACTTCCACGTACGAAGCGCGGCGGCGTCGATCGTCGACGCGAGCGAGCAGCCGGCGGCGAGATCCGGCAGGAGCACTTTTTTTTGCGGCGACAGGATGGCGGCCGTCTCCGCCATGAAGTGCACGCCGCAGAACACGATCACGTCGGCGTCGGTCTTGGCGGCTTCGCGCGACAGACCCAGCGAGTCGCCGACGAAATCGGCGATGTCCTGCACCTCGGCCCGCTCGTAGTTGTGGGCCAGGATGACGGCGTTGCGGTCGCGGGCGAGACCCTTGATCTCGGCGCTTAGGGCGTCATGCATCCGAGAAAGATATGAGCTTCAGCGGAGCGTGGACTGATGGGGATCGCGTCTATCGCTCGCGCGTCCAGAGCAGCAGCACACCACACGGGTTGTTCATCTGGCTGATCCACGCCGGATAAGTCGCGGGACCGGCATAAAACTCGACTCCGGCGTACGCGTCGACCTGGAGCCTGTCGAAATCGGGAGGCGGCATCTTCCCGCCCGTTTGATAGAGAAGCACTCCGTTCTCGTAGACCGAGGCATTGCAGTTCAAGCCGGGCTTGGCGGACCGCAAGACGGGGCCGCTCGACGACGTCCTGGTCGAAACGAATCGACCGTCCCTGAGCGTGCCTCCCGGCAAGCGTCGGAGAGCAATCGACAGAGGATCGGCGTCCATCTTTCGAAGCGTGGAATCGTCGATGAAATAGCCGCCGCGTCCCGCATGCATGCGTTCTTCGAACCCGTTCAATGCGGGCGAGATGTAGCGGCGCGCCGAGTCCTTGGTGATCACCGCCGGCAGCTCCTGCGCGTTTCGCTTCATCACGACGGTGATCGGGATCGTGTCGATCGGCGAGATCGTGACGTTCATCGTGAGCGGGGTGAATCCGAGCTTGCGGAGGCGCAGCAGCGACACGCCGTCGGGCAGGAAGAAAAGCGGCAGCGTGCCCGCCCTCGTGGTCAGCGCCGTGGTACCCGACGCGACGTCCATCACCTCCACTCCGTCGATCGGATCGCCGCTCTGCTCGTCGAACGTCCCGAGCAGTCGGAGCTTGTAGCGCGCGATCGGCGCCGACGGCTGTTTCGAGGTCGCAGAATCCTGCGCGCTCGCGGCGGTTGCCGCCAGCAAGGCCACCGCGGCGCTCCATCGCCACAAACGTGCGGCAACGACGTTCCTCATGCGAGAACGCTACAACTCGATGTGCCGCCCCCGCCAGCTCGTCTTCGCGCGCGGGTAGTCCACGCGGTAGTGCCCGCCGCGAGACTCGCGCCGCCGCACAGCCGCTTCAGCCACGAGATGCGCCGTCTGCAGCATGTTCGCCTCCTCGGTCGCGCCGACTGGAAGTCGCGCGCCGATCTCGTCGAGCCGCTCTATCGCTTCGCGCAGCCCGCGCGCCGTGCGCACGATGCCGGCGAAGTACCACATCACCATCCGAATCGAATCCGCGCCCACCTGCGCCGCGCCGCGATCGGTGAGACGCGGCACGTTCCACGTCTTCTTGGGCGGCAGCGCGGTGAGGCGCGGGTTCTCCGACAGATCCCGCGCCACGCGCTCGGCGAACACGAGACCCTCGAGCAGCGAGTTCGACGCGAGACGATTCGCGCCGTGCACACCCGTGCGCGCCACCTCGCCGACCGCGTACAACCGCTTGGCACTCGACTGCCCGCGTAGATCGGTGACGATGCCGCCCATCATATAGTGTGCGGCCGGCGTCACCGGGATGAGATCCTTTCGCGGATCGATGCCGCGCGCCGAGCACAGCGCGAAGATCCCCGGAAATCGCTTGGCAAACCGCGGACCCAAACGCCGAGCGTCGAGCGACACGGGGCCGAGCCGCTGCTCGCGGAAGATCGCGCGCGCCACGACGTCGCGCGGCGCCAGCTCGGCGAGCGGATGCACGCGCCGCATGAATCGCACGCCGCGCGCGTTGACGAGAATCGCTCCCTCGCCGCGCACCGCCTCCGACACGAGCGCGAGCGGATTCTCCGGGGTCGCCAGCGCCGTCGGATGAAACTGAACGAACTCCATGTCGGCGAGCGTCACGCCGGCGCGGTGCGCGATCGCGTAGCCGTCGCCCGTCGCCACAACGGGATTTGTAGTATACCTATAAATCTGGCCGCAGCCGCCCGTCGCCAGTACCGTCGCGTCGGCGATGATGTCCGTCGCGCGACCCTTCACGCTGGCGCGCACGCCGACGCACGCGCCGCGCCACATGATCAGCTCGAGCACGCGCGTCTTCTCGAGCACGCGGATCTGTTTCGCGGCGCGCACGCGCGCGATGAGTGTGCGCGCGACCTCGGCACCGGTCTGGTCGCCGTGCGCGTGCACGATGCGGTTCTTCGAGTGCGCCGCCTCGCGGCCGAGCGACAGCCGCCCGTGCGGATCGAGATCGAAATGCGCGCCGGCCGTCTGCAGCTCGCGCACGCGGGCCGGCCCTTCCTCGACGAGCACTTCGACCGCCGCCGCGTCGCACAACGCGGCGCCGGCGGCGAGCGTGTCCTGCCGATGCAGCGCCGGCGAGTCGCCCGCGCCGAGCGCCGCGGCGATGCCGCCTTGCGCGTACGCGGTGGCGCTGTCGAAGAGCGACTGTTTCGTCGCCAGAATGACGTCGCCGCGCTCCGACGCGCGCCACGCCGTGTGCAGCCCCGCCACGCCGCTGCCGATGACGAGAAAGCGGGTGCGAATGCGATCGGTCATGAGGCGTGAAAGCTATCAGCCATCGGCCTTGCCGCGCCCGCGTACCATGGGACAGGTTTGCGCATGCGAAAGTTGATGATCCTCGTGGGCGCGCTCCTCGCTGCCCACGTGGTGCTTCTATTCGTTCGTCCCGCAGCCGTCGGACACGCCGCCTCCGCCGATGCCGTCAAAGTCGGCATCGTGCTCGACGTCGGCGGTTTGGGCGACAAGTCGTTCAACGACGGCGCCTATCACGGCGCCCAACTCGCCGAGCAGAAGCTCGGCGCAACGATCCGGCTCATCGAGCCCGGCGAAGCCACGGATCGCGAGGCCGGGCTCCGCGTTCTCGCCGCCGAGCACATGGATCTCGTGATCGGCGTCGGCTTCATCTTCACCGACGACATCACGCAGCTCGCCGAGGAATATCCGAACACGAACTTCGCCGACGTCGACTACGCGCTGTCGACGGACAAGGAAGGGCGCCTGATTCCGCCGCCCCCCAACGTCGCGGCGCTCAAGTTCAAGGAAGAAGAGGGCTCGTTCCTCGTCGGCGCGATCGCGGCGATGGTCGGAAACTCGAAGAAGGTCGGCTTCGTCGGTGGCATGGACGTGCCGCTCATCCAGAAATTCGAGGCGGGCTACAAGGCCGGCGTGAAGAGCGTCTGCGCGGACTGCGAGGTCATCGTGCAGTACGCGGGCGTCACGCCCGAGGCCTTTCGCAACCCCGGCAAGGGAAAAGAGCTCGCGCTCAACCAATACCAACAAGGCGTGAACGTCATCTATCACGCATCCGGATCCACGGGACTCGGCGTGTTCGAGGCCGCGCGACAGACGGGAAAGTACGCGATCGGCGTGGACGCGGACCAGTACAGCGAAGCGCCAGGGCGAATCGTTACCTCCATGGTCAAAGGCATCGACGTCGCGGTCTTCGACATGATCAATCGCGTGAAGCACGGCACGTTCAAGGGCGGCGTCTACACCTACGGGCTCCCGGAGAACGGCGTGGGATACGTCTACGACGAGCACAATCGCGCGCTCATCCCCGACAGCGTGCGCGCGCGGGTCGAACGACTCAAAGCCGAGATCATCGCCGGGCGCATCGTCGTGCCGAGCACGAGGTGAGCATGGCGGAGCCGACGCGGTCTCCCGCCGTCAAACTCACCGACATCCATAAATCGTTCGGCCCCGTGCTCGCGAATCGCGGCGCGTCGCTCGAGGTCGCGCGCGGCGAGATCCACGCGCTTGTCGGCGAGAATGGAGCCGGCAAGTCGACGCTCATGCGCGTGCTCAGCGGGATGTACTCGTTCGATGCCGGCCGGATGGAAGTAAACGGTCGCGACGTCACCGGCTGGTCCACCGCCGACGCCATCGCCGCCGGACTCGGCATGGTGCACCAACACTTCATGCTCGTGCCCACGCTCACCGTCGCCGAGAACATGATGCTCGGCCGTGAACGCACGAGGGGCGGGCGGCTCGATCTTGCGCGCGCCGAGCGGGAAGTCGCCGAGTTGAGCGCCACGACCGGACTGGCCGTACGGCCGAAGGCGATCGTCGCCGATCTGTCGGTCGGCGAAGCGCAGCGTGTGGAGATTCTCAAGACGTTGTACCGCGGCGCGACGACGCTCGTGCTCGACGAACCGACGGCCGTGCTCTCGCCGCCGGAGATCGACGAGCTGTGGACCGTCTTGCGCGGGATGCGCTCGCGCGGCGGAACGATCGTTCTCATCACGCACAAGCTCGACGAAGTGATGGCGATCTCCGATTCGATCACCGTCATGCGGCTCGGCCGCACCGTCGACCGCCTGCGCACGGCGAACACGAGTCCAGCCGAGATCGCGAAGGCGATGGTCGGCCGCGACGTCCGCCTGGCCATGGAGTTCGTCGTCGACGAGCAGGGCGGCGCGCCGGACGGCGTGATGGGAAAGAAATCGCCGCTGCCGGCCACGCCGCTCCTCGAGATCCACGACCTCACCGTCGACGACGCACGGCGTCTCACCGCGGTGCACGGCGTCACGTTTTCCGTCGAGCCGGGCGAGATCCTCGGCATCGCGGGCGTCGAAGGCAACGGACAAACCGAGTTGATCGAAGCGATCGCCGGCTTGCGACCGGCGCGCGGCGGGACCGTGAACGTCGCCGGCCGCGACGTGACGCACGCGTCGGTGAAGACGCGCGGCGACGCTGGGCTGTCGCACATTCCGGAGGACCGTCACGCGCGCGGACTCGTGCTCGACTACAGCGTGGCCGAGAATCTCATTCTCGGCCAGCAGCACCACTTCACGCGTGGCATGCGCCTGGATCAGGACGAGATTCGCGCCAACGCGGCGAAGCAGATCGAAGCGTTCGACATCCGCCCCGCCGATCCCGCCCGCGCCGTGCGCGCGCTGTCGGGTGGCAACCAGCAGAAGGTCGTCATCGCGCGCGAAATGCAGCGCACGTTTCAGGTGCTGCTCGCCGCGCAACCGACGCGCGGCGTGGACGTCGGCGCGATCGAGCTGATTCACGGACGCTTGCGCGAAGCGCGCGACTCGGGCAAAGCGATTCTCCTCGTCTCGGCTGACCTGGCGGAGATTCTCGCGCTCTCCGATCGCATCGCGGTGATGTACGGCGGCCGGTTCGCCGCGGTGATGCCGCGTGCCGAAGCGAACGTGGACGTGCTCGGCCGGCACATGACGGGCGCCGCCGGCGCCAGCGCCGCGTGACGGCCATGCGAACGACGGGGCGACCAACGCTGCGCGCGAACATCGAAGAAGCCGTGCTTCCCGCCGTCGTGGCGCTGCTCGTCGCCGCCGTCGTCGGCGATGCGTTGATCCTGATGTTCGGTCAGAACCCGGGCACTGTGTATCGCTTGCTGTTCGAGGGCACGTGGGGCAACGCGTACGGCCTCGGCCAGGTGCTGTACAAGACGACGACGCTCACGTTCACCGGACTCGCCGTCGCGATGGGACTGCGCGCCGGCTTGTTCAACATCGGCGCCGAGAGCCAGCTCGCTGCGGGCGGATTCGCCGCGGCGCTCGTCGGACTCATGCTCCCGGCAGGGCTCCCGGCGGTCGCGACGCTGCCGGTGTACATCGTGGCGGCGGCGCTCGGCGGCGGCGCCGTCGGTGCTCTTCCCGGCGCACTCAAAGCGAAATTCGGCGCGCACGAAGTGATCACGACGATCATGCTCAACTTCATCGTCCTCGCGCTGCTGAACTATCTCACGGTCTCGTACTTCAAGGTCGAAGGCACGCTGCACACGGCGGAGATTCACGCCGGCGCGCTGCCGCGACTCTCGCAGTTCGTGTCCGCGTTCCACGGCTCGGCGGCCAACGTCGTGCTCTTTCTGGCGATCGCCGCCGCGCTGGTCGCGTGGTGGTTTCTCTTCCGCACGCGCGCCGGATTCGAGCTGCGCGCGACCGGCCTCCAACCCCGCGCCGCCGAGTACGGCGCGGTGAGGGTGACGAGCGTCTGGTGGCGGGCGATGTCCATTTCCGGCGCCATCGCCGGGATCGGCGGACTCAATTTCGTGCTGGGTTACAAACACTACTATGAGGAATCTTTCGCGTCCGGCGCCGGATTCCTCGGCATTGCCGTGGCTATCGTGGGGCGCAACGATCCCATCGGCGTCATTCTGGCCGCCATCGTGTTCGCGACGATCTCGCAGGGCGGCTTGGCGGTGAACGCGGTCGTTCCCAAGGAGATCGTCGACGTGCTGCAGGCCGTCGTCATCATTGCCGTCGCCGCGTCGGTGCCGGGTGTTCGCGCCGCGTTGCGCAAGGCGCGCGCGTCGGCCGGCCATGCGCCGGCGACGACGGTCGCCGCCGCGCAGGAAGGAGTGACGGCGTGATCCTGCTGGCCTTCCTCGTCCAGACGCTGCGGATCGCGATTCCGTATCTGTTCGCGGCGAGCGGTGGCGTCGTATCGGAGCGCGCCGGCCTCATCGGACTCGGCCTCGAGGGCTACATGCTCGGCGGTGCGTTCTGCGCCGCGCTGGCGAGCTACTACAGCGGCAGTCCGTGGATCGGGTTGCTCGGCGCGCTCGCCGGTGGAGGAGCGCTCGCGCTGCTCTACGCGGTGACCGCCATTCGCTACCGCGCCGATCAGGTCGTCGTCGGGATCGCGGTGAACCTGCTCGTCATCGGCGCGACTCGATTCTTTCTGCGGCTCGCCTTCCATAGTTCGGCCAACTCGCCGCGTGTGCCCGGCTTCGGCGCCGAGCAGTCGGGCACCGGACTCGCGTCGCTCGTGGCGAACCCGCTGGTGCCGATCGGCGTGATCACGGTCGCATTCACCGCATGGCTTCTCTATCGAACGCCGTTCGGACTGCGTGTGCGCGCGGTCGGAGAGCATCCGGCCGCCGCGATTTCGGTCGGCGTGCCGGTGGGGCGCGTGCGATACACGGCGGCTGCACTCTCCGGGATGCTCGCCGCGCTCGGCGGCGCGTATCTGTCGCTCGACCAGCATCAGTTCAGCGCGGAGATGACGGCGGGTCGCGGGTTCATCGCCCTGGCGGCGACGATCTTTGGCCGTTGGGATCCACTACGCGCCGCGCTTGCTTGCCTGTTGTTCGCCGCCGCGGAGACGCTTCAGATCCAGTTGCAAGGGTCGCAGGCGATTCCGTCGCAATTCGTCGAGATGATTCCGTACGCGCTCACCATCATCGCGCTGGCGGGCGTCGTCGGGCGGGCTGTTCCGCCCGCGGCACTCGGCCGGGTTGCCGAGTAGGCCGTTCCACCGTTTGGATTTGATCAGGGGCGTTGCCAGTCCGGTTGGCGCGCTCGCTATTTAGGCTGGTCGCGACCACGCCGGGAACGCGTTCTTTGGGTGGGGACAGAAGTTGGTCCCCAGACGAGATTTCGAGGCGCGTGACGTCAGGCGTTTCCGCGCGCGACCCTCGCTTCGTAAACGGCTTCTCCTCTCCTCGTGCCGAATCGCAACAGCGCCGACATCGCAAAACTGATCGTTCTGATGATCACCGCGTTCATCGACATGGTCGGAACGCTGATGATCATTCCTCTGCTGCCGTTTTACGCCAAGAATTTCGGCGCGAACGGGCTCGTCGTCGGCTTGCTGGTCTCGTCGTTCGCCGTGGCGCAGCTCCTCAGCGCGCCGATGTGGGGACGGTTCTCCGACCGCTACGGGCGGCGGCCGGCGCTGATCGTCGGCATGTCGGCGTCGGCGATCGCGTACGTGGTCTTCGCGTACTCGAACACGCTGTGGCTGCTGTTCCTCTCGCGCCTCATTCAGGGATCGGGCGGCGGCACGGTGAGCGTGATTCAAGCATACGTCGCCGACGCGGTCGAACCGGAACAGCGGGCCAAGGCGTTGGGCTGGCTGTCCGCGGCGACCAACGCCGGCGTGGCGCTCGGTCCCGTGATCGGATCGCGTTTCGTCACGTTCGGGCCTCACGCGCCGGGCCTCGCCGCGGCCGGACTTTGCGTGCTCAACATCCTTTTCGCGCTCCGCTATCTGGTGGAGTCGCGCGACATGGTCGAAGCCCGTTCGAGTGTCCACAGGAAAGGCAGGTCGCGGGACGCGGTGCTGCGGGTGATCACGCGATCGAGCGAAGCGCCTTCGCGTTTGGTTTGGATCTACGCGATCGGCATCGGGGCTTTTCAGGGTTTGAATGCGATTCTTGCGCTGTTCCTGGCGTCGCGCTTCGGTGTGACGTCCAACACGATCGGATATTTCTACACGTACATCGGCGTGATCTCGGTGTTGACGCGGGCGGTCATTCTCGGGTGGGCGGTCGATCGTTTCGGCGAGGCCAAGCTGTCGCGCGTGGGACAGTTGCTGCTCGCGACGGGGCTCGCGACGATGCCGTTCATTCATCGCCTGCAGGATCCAGCGTCGGTGGCGGCGAGGTTGGGGGGCCTGCTTCCGGTCTCAGCCGTAGCGCTGCTGCCGTTCCTGCCGCTCGCGTTGGCGGTTGCGCTCTTGCCCCTCGGCACCGCCTTCACGTTTCCTTGCGTGACTGCGCTGCTGTCCCGGGTAATTCCGAGCAGCGAACGCGGTTTGTACATGGGCGTCCAGCAGACGTTCGGCGGAACGGCGCGGGTGGTGTTTCCGATCCTCGCGGGCCTGGCGTTCGACCGGAATCAGGCGCTGCCGTTTCTGGGTGCGGCCACCCTCGTGGCCGGCACGATTTTCTTGGGGCTGGGTATGGAGGAATTCACCCGCCCAAAGCACGAACCTGAGCCTGCGGCGGCGGCTTAGTCGTCAGTCCAGGTGGGCGCTTCGTCGCGAAACCATTGGGAGGGGAAATACAATGTTGGTTGGTCGTTCTCGGGCAGTTCTCGTGTTGGCGGCCGGCCTTTGGGGGGCGGCTTGTGGCGGGTCGGACTCCACGGGCACCACTAGCACGACCACCCCGTCCGGTCTGACGATCGTCAGCGGAAACGGGCAGGTCGGGCTGATTGGGACGGCGCTCGCCCAACCGCTGGTGGTAAAGGTGACGGGTGCAACGGGCGCTCCACTCTCCGGCATCGCGGTGCAATTCAGCGTCGCGAGCGGCTCGGCGACAGTCTTGCCGTCGACGGCGGCGACTGACGTCACGGGCCAGGCCAAGGCCGTGGTGACGCTGGGCACGTCGGCCGGAAACGTCTCGGTTCTCGCGGCGGTGGTCGGCACGAACCTCGCGGCGTCATTCGTCGTGACCGCGGGGACCACATCGCAGACCCTCGCGTGCACGAGCAACGCCGCCCAGACGCCGGCGGTCGGAGGAGTTCTGCCAGGCATCAGCGGGACCGGCATTTGTCTGGGTGCGGGCGCCGGAGGGTCGGACTACGCGCTCGTTGCCTTCTTCGGCAATCCTGATCCGAGCATTCTCGGCCAGGTGAATGTCACGGCGAGCGGGGCGACGGCGTTGTCGACGCCCGACGTGGCGCCGCTAGCCAACGTCTTCGCCACGGCGCCAAAGCCGGGCTTCTCGATGCGGACGTCAGACGTGCAGGAGCAATTCGACCTCAAGCTCCGCCGCATCGCGCAGAAGGAGCTCGCTCCGCTCGTGCCCGGCGCGCGCGCCGCCATGCGCAGCCATGCGCTGTTCAACGCGATTCCGAGTTCGCTCACGGTGGGGCAGATCGTCACGCTTAACGCCAACGGGACGGATGGCTGCACGAACGCGATCAACGTCGGCGCGCGCGTCGTGACGATCTCGAATACGACGTATATCCTGGCCGACACGGCCAACCCGACCGGCGGATTCGCCGACTCGGACTACGCAGCGTTCGCGACGATGTTCGACACGCTGATCAATCCGCTGGACGTGCAGACCTTCGGGCAACCGACCGACATCGATCACAACGGCAAGGTCGTCATCCTCTTCACGAAAGAGGTGAACAAGCTCACGCCGCGCGGATCGAACGGCGTGGTGGGCGGTTTTTTCTTCGACCGCGACTTGTTCCCGACGACGTCCAACGCCGAGTTCGAAGGATGTCCGACGAGCAACGTCGGCGAGATGTTCTACGTGCTGGTGCCCGACCCCAACGCCGTGTTCAGCGACAAGCGCACGGCGTCGGACGTGCTCTCACTCACGCCGGGCACGCTCGCGCACGAGTATCAGCACCTGATCAACGCCGGCCGGCGCCTCTACGTGAACACGACCGCCGACTACCCGGAAGTCGTGTGGCTCAACGAAGGACTTAGCCATATCGCCGAAGAGCTGTTGTTCTACAAGGCGACGCAACTCGCGCCGCGGCAGAACATCGACTTGAACGCGGCGCGCAATGTGTCGGCGCAGTTCTCTCAGTACCAGGGGAGCAACTTCGGACGCTTCAACGAATTCATCACGAATCCGCCGCAGACGTCGCCGTACGCCGACAACGACGACCTGAACACGCGAGGCGCGACGTGGTACCTGCTTCGCTATCTCGCGGATCATCATGGCACGAGCGACGGCCAGACGTTTTTCCAGCTGACCAACGGCCCGGACACCGGCCAGGTCAATCTGTCGCACGTCTTCGGCCCCGATTATCTGACGCAAATCCGCGACTGGGCCACGGCGGTATTCAGCGACGACGTCCCCGGCGTGACCGACGCGCGATTCCTGGCGCCGAGCTGGAACATGCGCAGCATCTTCCCGGGACTGGCGAACAGCAGCGGCGGAGCGTTGGGCAAGTACCCGCTCGCGGTCGTTCCGCTGTCCGACGCGACTCCCGCGAGTCTCCTCGTGAACGCGGGCGGCGTGGCGTATCTGCGGTTCACGGTTCCGACGGGAAGTCAGGCGTCGATCGACTGGACGTCATCCGGGTTGCCGGTGAGTCCGTTCTTCCAGTTCACCATCGTTAGAACTCGCTAACGCCGCCCGACAGGATTCAACGATGAAAACGGGGCGCCACAGTGAGTGGCGCCCCGTTCGGCATTCAGACTCGCGGCTTGGTCAGGCCTTCTCGCGCGCCGGCTCGCCCGCCAGACTCGGTTCGCTCGCCAGCACCGCGCGCGCGATGTCGACCATCGGCACCGACCGGTCCTGACTCGTGCGTTGCAGGATGCGATACGCCTCCTGCTCCGACGAACCCGTGCGCCGCATGAGAATTCCTTTCGCGCGCTCGATCGTCTTGCGATTCTCCAGCGCCTGTCGCGCCGACTCGGCGTCGTGCCGCGCCGACGCGAGCTCCTTGGCGCGCGTGGCGGCGAGACGAATCGTCGAGTCGAGCACCTTCGGCGGTGCCGGCTTCGGCAGGAACGCGATCGCCGCCGTCGACGTCACCTCGCGATCGCTCAGCGTCAACGTGTGATCGCCGCTGAACAACACGACGGCGATGCCGGGAATCGCTTGCGTGATCGCCTCGGCGGCTTCGATGCCGGAACCGTCGGGCATGTGCACGTCGAGCAGCACCACGTCCGGTGCGACGTCCTTCGAGCGTTCAAAAGCCTCGCGGCCAGTCGACACCTCGGCGACGACGGTGTGACCGAGCGTGCTGAGAAGGTCGGTGAGGAGCGAGCGGGCGTTGTCGTCGTCTTCAGCAACGAGCAACCGGATTCGCGGAGCGGCGTCTGTCATCGGAAGCAATTTGGGGACGCGTCAGAGGTGGCGCCAGCGGCGAACGGGGCTGTCAGCTCTCGGCAGCCACGTGCGCGAGCAATTCGGATGTTCTAACGGGCTTGCGCAAAATGAAATCTCCGTCGTTGCCGCCGCCGACACCGCTCGGTTCCCAGCCGGTCACGACTCCGATTCGAATCGACGGCCACCGTTCACGGACGGCGGCGATGAGCTCCCAGCCGCTTCCATCCGACAATCCGATGTCCGTCACCAGTACCTCGTAATTCGCGTCCGAATGCTCGAGCCGCCGCAGTGCCTCACCGACGCCCGCCGCCGCGTCCACGCGATGTCCGTCGGACTCGAGCAGCGCCTGCATGAACTCGCGACTGTCGATGTGATCTTCGACCAGTAACACGCGGCGCGGCGTCCGTCTTCGGACGTCAACAGCCGAGCCCGCCGGCGACGTAGCCATCTGCGACGACGCGACCGGGAAGATCAGACGGATGGTCGTTCCCTTCCCCAACTCGGACGAGATCTCGGCACGCCCGCGATGGCGTTTCACGATGCCGTACACTTCGGCGAGCCCCAGTCCGGTGCCCGCGCGCCCTTTCGTCGTGAAGAACGGCTCGAACGCGCGTTCGCGAACCTCCGCCGTCATGCCGGTCCCCGAGTCGCTCACCTCGAGCCGCGCCTCGGCGTTCTCGAGCGCCGTACGAAGCCCGAGCGTGCCGCCGTGCGGCATGGCGTCGAGCGAATTCTGCACGAGGTTGAGCAGCGCCTCGCGGATCTCGCCGCCGAGTCCGCGGATGACCGCGCCGCGTCCGAGCTCGCGCTGCAGCTTGACCGTGCCGCCGCGGGCGCGTTCCGCCCACAAGGGCCGCGTCATCGCCACGACCTCGTCGCAGACGAGCGAGAGATCCACGACTTCCTCACGGCCCGGTTGCAGCGGCTCCTGCCGAATGAACCGGCCGACGCGCGCCGCGGTCGCCGCGCCGGTCTCCGCCGCCTTGGCGATGCGCACCGCATAGTCGCGCACGGCAGCGGGGTTGTCCGCGTTCGTTTCGAGCAGATACGCGGCCGCCATGATCGGATTGAGCGCATTGTTCACGTCGTGCATCACGCCGGCGGCGAGTTGGCCGACGGCGGCGAGCCGGCGCTCGCGCGCGCGCGCTTCCTGGAGCGCGAGCAGCTCGGCGGTGCGCTCCTGCACCATGCGCTCGAGCCGCTCGGCTTCCGTCGAGACGCGCTCGAACAGCTCGGCCGTGCGTCGCGCTTCTTCCTCGAGGGCCTTGGCGAGCTGCGTCTTGGCGGTGACGTCGCGCTCCACGGTGACAGCGCCGCGAATCTTTCCCTGCTCGTCGTAGAGCGGATTCGAGTTGACCTCGATGATCACCGACGCGCCCTCGACGCCGCGACGCACCGACAGCGTCTCGCCGCGCACGCGTTCGCCGCGCAGCGCTCGCGCCGTCGGATGCTCGTGCATGAAGAGACTCGTGCCCTGCATGGTGCGCGGGCGGTCGAGCTGCCACACCTCGCGAAGCGTGGACGGCTGCATTCCGCCGTCCGCGTGGTCCTGCAGCGCCTGCGTATTCGACCGCACCGTGCGGCCGTCGATGTCCACGACGCGCACCGAGTCCGGAATGACGTCGAAGATCGACTCCAGCTGCGCGACGCTGCGCCCCAACGTGCCGCGCAGCTCTTCGCGTTCGCTGACGTCGGTTCCCGCGAACAGAATCGAGCGGCTGCCGGCGTCCTCGCCGATCGCGGTGAACGTCGTCTCGATCAGCCGCCGCCCGCTGCGATAGTGAAACGGCACTCGCTCGGCGGCGCGCCCGGTCACGCCTCGAACGGCGGCGTCGATTTGCTCCGTGAGGTCGGCGAGCGCGTTGGGAAACGCGTCGTAGATCGACAGACGGGTGGATGCGGGTGCATCGACCCCGGTGAGCTCGCGATAGCGCGTGTTCGCGCTCAACAGACGAAGCTCGCCGTCGAAGATCGCGATCGACAGCGGAATCGCCTCGAACAACGCCTCGAATCGCACACCGGTCAGCCCGATGTGCGCAAACTCGACGCCGGTCGATTGCTCCGTCATCGAACTGCCGCCCCGTCAGTCATGCGAAATGAGACGCGCGCCGCGTTGATACGTGAAGAAGGAATACGCCCACTCCAGCAGGACGACCGCCCGGTTGCGGAATCCGGCCAGATACATGATGTGCACGAAAAGCCATGTCCACCACGCCAGCCAACCCCTCAAATGCTTGCCAGCGACGACCCCGACCGCCTTGTACCGCCCGATCGTGGCCAGCTCGCCCTTGTTGACGTACCGAAAGCGCTCCCGCCCCTCGCGCCGAATGGTGTGGAGGACGTTGCGCGCCGCCGCCTTTCCGCTCTGGATTGCGGCCGGGGCGATGGCCGGCACCGGCCGCCCCTTGGTGTGCAGTACAGCCAAATCACCCACGACGAACACGTCGGGCAAGCCGGGGACGCTCAAGTCGTCCGCCACCTGGACTCGTCCCATCCGGTCCATCGGCGCGCCGAGCGACTTGCCGAGCGGCGAGGCGGCATTGCCCGCGGCCCAGAAAATCGTTCGCGCCTCGATTCGCTCCCCTTCCGCCTCCACCCAGCCGTCGCCGACGTTCGTGACGCGCACACTTGTGCGCACCTCGACGCCGAGCTCGATCAGGTCGCGGCGTGCCCGTTCTCCGAGGTCCTCGGGCATATAGGGCAGGAGCCGCGGTCCCGCCTCGAGCAACAGTACGCGCGCGGTGGCCGTGTCGATGTGACGGAAGTCTCTTGGCAGCGCGAACTTCGAGATCGTGGGCAGCATGCCCGCCAGTTCGACGCCGGTCGGCCCGCCCCCCACGATGACGAACGTGAGTTGGGCGCTTCGTTCGGCTTCATCGGTCGTCCGGTCGGCCCGCTCGAACGCGAGCAGCCACCGGCGCCGCAGCTCGATCGCGTCGGTGGCGCTCTTGAGGCCCGGCGCGAACCGCTCCCACTCCGGATGGCCGAAATACGAATGGCTGGCCCCGGCGGCGACGATGAGGTAGTCGTACTCGAGATCCTGACCGTCGTCGCAGTGCACGATTCGGCGCGCCGGGTCGATCGATTCGACTTCGCCGAGGATGATGTCCGTGTTGCGCTGCTTGTGCAGGAGCCAGCGAATCGGCGTGCAGATGTCGGTCGGCGCGAGCGTTGCCGTCGCGACCTGATAGAGCAGCGGCTGAAAGACGTGGTGATTCGTGCGGTCGATGATGGTGACGTCGACGGACGCGTCCTTGAACGTCCGCGCGGCATACAGGCCGCCGAATCCGGCGCCGATGATGACGACGCGCGGGCGAGTCATCGGCTCAGCGCGATTCGGGAACCGGCGGGCGCTCCGGTTCGGAACCGAACACGCTCAGGACGAGCCCCACGGCGAGCACGACGACGACGGCGATCAGGTTGTGCCAGAGGAACGACACGGCCGGCGCTCGGAAATTCACGAGACTCACCGCCGCGAGTCCGGTGATCATTCCGACGAACGCGCCGAACGCCGTGGCGCGCGGAATCATCGCCAGCAAGAAGACGCCGAGAATCGACCCATAGAAGAACGATCCGAACCGGTTCACGACCTCGATGAGCGATCCGAGGTTGACGGCGTAGTGCGCTACGATGCACGCGAATATCCCCCAGAATACGATCGACGCGCGCGACACGACCATATAGTGGGCGTCGGTCGCCTCGGGCTTGATCCATCGTCGATAGATGTCGATGACCGACGCGCTCGACAACGACGTGAGCTCGCCGGAGATGGCGTTCATCGCCGCGGCGATGACGGCGGCGATGAAGATCCCCGCCAACCCGAGCGGGAGATGATCGACGACGAAGCGCGGGATGATGTAGTTGGCGTCGCTGCCCGACGTGTGCGTCAATCCGCGCGCGTACTCGAGCGCCTGGCCCCGCAGCGCCTCGCGGAGAAGCGGTGAGCTCGCCGTGTCGTAGCGCGCCTGGAGGTCGGCGAGAAACTGCGGGAACGCCGCGCGCATGGCGCGCTCGTGCTCCGGATTGAAGAGGATCGGACCCGTGTGGTACTGGTAGTACACGAACACGAGCACGCCGACCAGCAGCACGAGCGCCTGGAGAGGAATCTTCCAGTAGGCGCTCATGAGAAGCGACGATCGCGCTTCGTCCACCGACTTGGCGGCGAGGTATCGCTGCACCTGGCTCTGGTCCGTTCCGAAGTACGAGAGCATGAGGAACGTGCCGCCGATCATCCCCGACCAGAACGTGTACGTGTTGGTGAGACTGAACGAGAAATCGAACACGCGCAGGTGGCCCGCCGCGCCGGCGACATGCAGCGCCGCCGATGGCGACACCGGAATCTTGATCAGCAGCGTGATGACGACCGCGAGCAGCGCGCCGACGATGAGGAACATCTGCTTGACGTCCACCCACGTCACCGCCTGCACGCCGCCGACCATCGCGTAGAGCACGGCCGGCACACCGATCAGCGCCACGCACCACCAGAGATTCCATCCGAAGATCGTCGAGAAGACGACCGCCGGCGCCGCGATGATCGTGCCGCACGACATGCCGCGCGACAACAAAAAGAGAAAAGCCGTCAGCGAGCGCGTGCGCGCGTCGAAGCGCCGCTCAAGGTACTCGTAGGCGGTGTACACGCCGGCGTTCTTGAGCAGCGGCACGAGCGTCACGCCCAGGATCACCATCGCCAGCGGCAATCCGAAGTAGAACTGGATGAACCGCATGCCGTCGGTCGCGCCCTGCCCCGTGGTGCCGATCATCGTCACGGCCGAGAGCTGCGTCGCCATCACCGACAACCCGACGGCCCACCACGGCAGGCTGCGGTGGGCGAGGAAGTAGCCGTCCATCTCGGACGTGCCTGTCGAGCGGCGCAGCCCCGTGGCCACCACGTAGGCCAGCCACGCCACCACGATCACCCAATTCAGTGGATTCATTCAGGGCGAAAGCGCAGAGGAAGACGTCGCCGCCGAACGCGCGGCGTCAGTGCGAGAAGTGCGACTGCAGCAGCCAGAGCAGCACGAGCGTGACGACTTGAACTGCGAGCACGCGGACGAGCGTCTTGCCGAATTGCCCGCTCGCGCCCGTCGCCGCGGGCTGGCGAGTCTGGCGTTGCGCGCCGCGCGATTCCTTCGGCGGACTCATGGACGCACCGGCTCCGAGGGCGGATGCGGCGGACGATTCGCCGCCGCGGCCGTGGCCGACAACAGATTCACGAACAAGCGCGCCGCTCCCGGATTGCCGGCCGGCAGCTCGCGGAAGAACGCGAACGTCGTGTAGACGTACGTTCCCTTGCCCACCGCCGCGACGAGCACGGCGCCGTCCTGCGGCGGATCACCCTTGTCGTTCATCGAGAACACGGTGCGATACGCGGGATCGAACGTGCGCGGCATGTACAGCGCGCGCTCTTGCACCCAGTTCGCAAAATCCTCCTGGCCGATCTTGTTCGGGCGCGAGAGCAACGGCGAACCGGGATCGAGAACGCGCACTTGCGCCGTCTCGTCGGTCACGCGATCGGTGGTGCGCGGCGCGGTGAGCGGGAACGGCAGAATGCCGGGCCGGCCGTACGCGCCCTGACCGTACTGCGTGACGATCGTGCCGCCGTTGCGCGCGAACGCCATCAGTACGCCGTTGTTGGCGACGAGCGCGGGATTCGCCTCGTACGCTCGCGGCCCGACGACGATCGCCGAGAATCCAGAGAGCTTGATCTGCGGCAGCGTGAGCGGGTCGAGTTCCGCCACCGGGATGCCCAACTCCTCGAGCATCGGCATCACGTTGTCGCCGACGCCCTTGATGTAGCCGACCTTGATGTTCGCATAGGTGACGTTCACCGCCTGCAGGGTCACCGTCGAGCTCCTGTAGAAGCGCAGCGGCCGGATGTGCGAGTACTCGACCGGCACGAAGCCGAGGGCGAACGTCCGCACCGCGTCGTTCTCGCGCAGGCTGGCGGTCGCCTTGATCTCGTGGCGTCCCGCCGCGAGCACGCCGCGCACTCGGAAATACAGATGCGCGTCGCCGAACGGTTCGAGCGACACGTGTCGCGTCGCCGTGTCGGCGTGGAGCCCTTCGGGCACCTGCAGCGCGACGTCCACCTGCCGCGGCACGCCGTCGGCCGAATGGACGTACACGAGCATCGTCCGGTCGAACGGCGCGCCGGCGCGCGCGTACTCGACTTCGTGTTGCAGGAGAACGGAAATCTCTGGCACGACGGCGATCGGCCGGCGCACTTCACCGCGCGCCGGATCGGCGAACCGGTAGACGATCGGCCCGTCGCGCACCACCACCGGCACGTCGTCGATGCGCAGCCCGACCTCGGCGCCCGACTCGAGCCGCCGGTCCTCGCCTTCGATCATCTCCGCGCGCGGCTGCACGAACATGTCGCCGGCGGGCTGCTTCCGAAGCCACCACGGCAGCGAGAGCACGATCGGCGCGCGATACGTGAGCTGCTCGACCGCGCTGCTGTCCGGCGGAATCACGTGCGGCCGCCGCGACACCATGCCCAGCGCGTTGATGAAGGCGATGCGGCCGAGGTCGACGGTCGACTTGCCGCCGTTGTACACGCGCACGGTGACCGGCACCGTGTCGTTCTGCGCGATGAGATCGCGCGGCGCCGTGATGTCGATCGACACGCCGGCCGCGGTGAGCAGCGCGTGCGTCACGCGATCATTCGTCGTCGACAACGACGACCACAAGTCGCGCTCGGCGGCCGAACACGAATGATCGTCGACGCCTTCAGCCGGAGAAAATCCGCACGCCCTTCCGCTCCACGCGCGTGTCACGAGTCGCTGGTACGTCGCGAGCGGCGCGACCATCGCCGACGGGTCGACCAGATTCTCGACGGCGCTCACGGCCGCTTTCGCGCCGCGCAGCGAATCGACCGCGCTGCGGATCGAATCGGCGAGCGGCACTGACTTGAAGCGCGACCACGTCGTGTCGATGCCGTCGAACAGCCCGGTCTCGGGCGCGTTCACGTCGGACACGCGCGAGACCTCGAGGCGCACGCCGCTGAACACGGGTCCCTTGCGCGGCAACGCGCCCTGTCCCTGCGAGCGGTGCTGCGAACGGCTTTCCGTGGCGATCTCGGAGTACGACTCGCCGAGCAGCGGCGAATACTCGCCGGCGTCGAAGGCGAGCGTCGAACCGGCGCCGTTGCGCCGCAGCCGGTAGAACTTGAGCGGCGCCCAGGCGTCGAGGCCGGACAGCCGATTCGGCGGAAAGCGAACCGTATCGGCGGCCGCGTCGAACGCCTCGCGCGAGACGACGCCCGAGTATTGATGATGCCCGTGTCCGTCGGCCGGCGTCCCCGACCACACGGAGATGATGACGTGCGGGCGGAACGCGCGAATCACCGACACGACGTCGGAGAGAATCGAATCCTTCGGCCAGTGCTCGAGCGTTTCCTCGAGCGTCTTTGAAAATCCGAAGTCGTAGGCGCGCGTGAAGTATTGATGTCCGCCGTCGATGCGGCGCGCGGCCAGCAGCTCTTCGGTGCGGATCATCCCGAGCGCGGGACCGAGCTCGTTGCCGATGAGATTCTGGCCACCGTCGCCGCGCGTGAGCGACAGATACGCGACGTCGACGTGCCGCGCCTTGGCCAGCCACGCGATGAGCTGCGTGTCTTCGTCGTCGGGATGCGCGCCGATCATCAGCACGCGCGCCGTCGTGCCGAGTCCGGCGATCTCCTCGCCGAGCGTCGCGGCGTCGGGGCGTTGCGCGAACGCGCTCGACGCCGGGATCCGCAGCGCCAGACACATGCAGGAGACCAGCGCGAGCGTTCGTTTCATCATTCTGGAATCGGAAAAGCGCGCGCTATCGCGCGGCCGGCGTTTTGCGCCGGCCGGCCGGCGAATAGGTGAGCGCATCCTTGAGGATGCGCGTCTGCTCTTCGTCGTGCGCCGGCTTGTGTCCCTCGGCCGGGCTCGACCGCTCGGGTCGTCCGATGTAGCGCATCGTCGTCACGGTCCCGATCGACGCGCGCAGGCGCGGTTGCACGAACGTCCACGCTCCCATGTTCTTCGGCTCTTCCTGTGCCCACACGACTTCGTCCACGTTCGGGTATTGGTCCACGATGTCGCCGACCTCGCGCGGCCACGGCGCGATCTCTTCGATGCGGATGATCGCCACGTTCGACGGGTGCTCACCCGCGGCCACCAGGTCGTAATACAGCTTTCCGGTACAGAAGACCAGACGCTGCACCGCATCCCGCTGCTGCGACGCGACCGGGTCGTCGATCACTCGGCGGAACGTGCCGCCGGCCAGGTCCTCGAGCTTGGAGAGCGCGGCGGTGAGGCGCAGCAACGACTTGGGCTGCATGAGCACGAGCGGCCGCCTGGGCCGCTTGAGCGCCTGGCGCCGCAGAATATGGAAGTACTGGGCGGGCGTCGACGGGTAGGCGACGACCATGTTTTCTTCGGCGTACAGCTGGAGGAACCGCTCGAGCCGCGCGCTCGAGTGCTCGGGGCCCTGTCCCTCGTACCCGTGCGGGAGGAGCAGCACGAGGCCCGACTCGTGGCGCCACTTGGCGCGCCCCGCCGAGATGAACTGGTCGAAGATCGGCTGCCCGACGTTGGCGAAGTCGCCGTACTGCGCTTCCCACAGGACGAGCTCGTTCGGCGTCGCGATGCTGAAGCCGTACTCGAACCCGAGTACGGCGGTCTCCGACAGCGGGCTGTTATAGATCTCGAATTCGCCGCCGGCCTGCGGCAGGTGCGCGAGCGGTGTGAACGTCTCGCCGGTTTCCACGTCGTGCAGCACCGCCTGGCGATGCGAGAACGTTCCGCGCTCGGCGTCCTGGCCCGTGACGCGTACGCTCACGCCCTCGGTGAGCAGCGACGCGAACGCCAGTGCTTCGGCGTGGCCCCAGTCGATGCCGCCGCTGTTGATCGCGCCGCGGCGGCGCGGCACGGTGCGCTGCAGCGTCGGATGAAGCTTGAACGTCGACGGCCACGCCAACAATTGCTCGTTGAGCGCGACGAGTCGCTCCGGGCGCACGGCCGTCGCGGCCTCGCGCGCGTTCGAGCGGGTCGCGTCGCCCTTCGCTGTTGCCGGGGGCGCCGCCGGCGCGGCCTCGTGCTTGAGGTCCTGATAGATCTGCTGCAGCCGAGCGCCGACCGCGGCGTCGGCGGCCTTGACGTCGTCCTCGGTCATCACGCGCTCGGCGACGAGCCGCGCGCCGTAGACTTCGCGCGCCGTGGGATGCGCCGACACGACCTTGTACATCATCGGCTGCGTGAACGCCGGCTGGTCCGCCTCGTTGTGTCCGTGGCGCCGGTAGCCGACGAGGTCGATCAGAAAATCCTTGTTGAACCGCTGGCGATACGCGATCGACAGGCGCACCGACTGGACGCACGCCTCGGCGTCGTCGGCGTTCACGTGCACGATCGGAATGTCGTAGCCCTTCGCCAGGTCGCTCGCGTAGTGCGTGGAGCGGCCGTCGATGGCGTCGGTCGTGAACCCGACCTGGTTGTTGACGATGATGTGCAGCGTGCCGCCCACGCGATACCCGCGCAGCAGCGACATGTTGATCGTCTCGGCGACGATTCCCTCGCCGCTGAACGACGCGTCGCCGTGGACGACGACCGGCAGCACCGACGACTCGGCGCGCGTGTTGGGCGCGGTGCCGTTCACGCGCTGGCGCGCCCGCGTCACGCCCTGTGCGACCGGATTCACCAGCTCGAGGTGGCTCGGGTTCGACATCAGCTCGACATCCACCAAGCCGCCGCCGGCGACGTCCACCTTGGCGGTTAAGCCCATGTGGTACTTCACGTCGCCCGTGTCCGACTCGTTCGCCATCGGCACGGGACGGTCTTCGAATTCCTCGAACAGCAGGCGGTACGGCTTCCCCATCACGTGCGACATCACGTTCAGGCGTCCGCGGTGCGCCATGCCGATCACGACGTGCCGCGCACCGGCATCCACTCCGCGCGCGATGGCTTCGTCGAGCATGGGGACGAGCGCGTCCACGCCCTCGATCGAGAAACGCTTCACGCTTACGTACGCGCGGCCGAGGAACCGCTCGAGCGCGTCGACGGCGGTGAGTCGTTCGAGCAGAGTCTTGCGCTCGTCGGCGTCGAGCGGTGCGGACGCCACGCCCGACTCGATCGTCGTGCGCAGCCACTCCCGCTCGGTCTCGTCGCTGACGTGGTCGAACTCGTAGCCCATCCCGCCGCAGTAGAGCTCGCGCAGGCGGCGCACGACGTCGGCCGCGGTTCCGCCGCCCCGGCCGAGCGCGCCGGCGGGAACGTCGGCCAGATCGGCTTCCGAGATGCCGTGGAATTCTGGCTCGAGCTCAGCGGCGCCCGGAGGCGCAGTACCCAGCGGATCGATTTGGACGGCGAGATGTCCCAACCGCTCGATCGCGGCGACCAGACCTATCGCGCCGGCAGTCTTGCGGAGAATGCCGGCGTCGTACGTGCCGGAGGGGGAGCTCGGCGCGGCATCGGCGCGCCCCAGCGACTCAGCGAAACGAAAAAACTGGCGCCACGACTCATCGACCGACGACGCGTCGCGTCGATAGGCATCGTAGAGCTCGGCGATGTAGCCGTCGTTGAACGCACTTGTAGTGGGAAGTCCAGACATGATGTGTGAAAGTTAGCCGCGGCCCCCTAGTACGAGAGCGCCGCGAAAGCGCGCCGGATCAGGCGTCGTCGGTGGGCAGCACGAGTCGGAACGCCGAGCCCTCGCCCTGATTCGACTCGAACTCGATCCGCCCGCCGATCAGGTCGGCGAGCCCGCGCGAAATGTAGAGGCCGAGCCCCGTTCCGCCGTGGCGCCGCGTGAGACCGGCGTCGAGCTGGGCGAACGGGCGGAAGAGGCGCTCGATGTCGCGCTTGGCGATACCGATGCCCGTGTCGCGCACCGTGAACGCGATCTCGCCGCCGCGCCGATCCAGTTCGATGCGCACTTCGCCAAAATCGGTGAACTTGACCGCGTTGCCCGCCAGGTTGATGAGAATTTGCCGTACCTTGTCCACGTCGCTGGTCATGCGAATCGGCTCGGTCGGCACGACGACGGCAAAGCCCAGGTGTTTCTGCCGCGCCATCGGTTCCACGACGGCGGCGGTCGCGCGCACGAGATCGGCGGCGAGGAAATCGGTGGGCCGGACGACTTCGCGCCCTTCGTCGAGACTGGAAAACGCGAGCAGCTCCTCGATCACCGACGAGAGATGCTGCGTCACCGATCGCATGCGCTCGAGCACATCCAGCTGACTGTCGGAGAGCGGACCGATGACCTGGTCGGCGAGCAGCTCCTCGTAGCCGGCCAGCGCGGTGAGCGGCGTGCGCAGCTCGTGCGACACCGTGGCGAGAAATCGGCCTTTTGCGCGATCGGCCACCTGCGCCTGCTCGAGCAGTTGCGCGTTCCACAACGCGAGTGCCGCGTAGTCGGCGATCACGCGCAGCCGGTGCGCATCCCGCTTGGAGAACGGCGGCGCGCCCTGGTCGCGCGTCACGGCGATGACGCCGAGCATCACTTCGTGCGCCATGAGCGGAGCGAGAAGCATCGGTCCCACGCGCACGTCGGGAACGACGCGCAGCAGCGGACGCGCCGAGCCGCTGAAATTCTCGACGGCGACAACGTCGCGCGTGCGCAGCACTTCGCGCGCGAGCGAACCCGGAAGCGCGAACCGGCGGCCGCGCGCGATGCCGAGCGCGCCGATCGCCGCCACGAGCTCACCTTCGTTCGCCACCGCCTTGAGCACCGCGGCGCCGCTGGCCGCGCTCTGCTCGGCGCCCGCGTCGCACAGGATCTGGAGCAGCGTCGTCGTGTCGTTCTCGCCGGCCATCTGTCGCGCGAGGAGGCGCAGCGCTTCGCTCTCGCTCGCGCGCTCCACGTCGGGCAGCTCGATCATCACGCCGTCGGCGTTGCGGCAGACGGACAGCTCGATGCCGCGCTCCTGGATGTCGCCGAGCGTGACGCGACGCGTGGCGCCGTCGCCGCGCGTCGCGATCAGCGCGTCGAGCAGCGGCTTGGCTGGGACGATCGCAGGTGCGTCGTCGGCCGGCCGGCCCGTCAGCGCGTGTGAGCGCTGAGGGTCGGTCCCGGCCACGGTAACACGTTCGGCGGGTTGATACGGCCGCGCCGCTGCCGCACGGCGGAGAGCAGTCGCTGAGCGTCTTCGCGCTCGAGGGTTGGCAAATACAGGAATCCGGCGACGCCGTTCGTGTCGAGCAGATGCGCATCGCCGGGGTGGCGCGTGAGGCTCACGGCGATCAGCGGAATGCCCGAACGCAACGGGTCGCTCTCCCAGCCGGCGAGCGGCGTGGCCGCCAGCAAATCGTAATCACAGATCACAGCGTCGAGATCGCTCGTCGCGACCAGAGTCATCGCTTGCTCCATGCCGACGCACGGAACCGTTTCGGCGCCGAGGTCGTCAAAGTAGCGGCACAAATGCTCGGTCAAAAACGGATGTCTGGCGACGCACATCACACGCATGGGTCGAATATACCGAACGCGGCTCGCGCTCATCAGAGGGCATCGAAACACAACAGGTGCGTGATAGGTGTCACCGCATGAACCGCTCGCGATACCACGCCGAACAGCGTACTGTTCGAGCCGCCATGACCCTTCGTCCAACGAGCAAGGCCGCCGTTGCCGAGTAACCCGTTCGATCTCACGGGAAAAACCGCGCTCGTCACCGGCGGCTATGGCGTGCTGGGCGGCACGATCGCCACCGGACTCGTCGCGGCCGGCGCGCGCGTCGCGGTGCTCGGCCGCCGCCACGACCTCGCGGCCGCGAAGGCCGACGAGCTGCGACAAACGGGTGGCGACGCGATGCCCGTCGTCGCCGACGTGCTCGAGCGCGACGCGGTTGGCCTGGCGAGCGACGAAGTGCAGCGGGCGTGGGGGCGGATCGACATCCTCGTCAACGCGGCCGGCGGCAACGTCGCGCGCGCACGCAACGATTCGCGCAGCATCTTCGAGGTGCCGATCGACGCGTTCGACGAAGTGTTGCGGTTGAACCTTCACGGAACCGTGATACCCTCGCTGGTCGTCGGCGAGGCGATGGCGCGCGTCGGTCGCGGATCGATCATCAACATCTCGTCGATGGCGGCGATTTCGGCGATCAGCGGCACGCTCGGATACTCGGTGGCCAAGTCGGGCGTCGACTCGTTCACGCGATGGTTGGCGATGGACCTCGCGCGCAAACATGGCGACGGCGTGCGCGTGAACGCGGTCGCGCCGGGTTTCTTTGTGTCGGCACAAAACCGCGCCGTGCTGGTGGACGACGCGGGCCAGCCGACGCTCCGCGCCCGCACCATCATCCAACGCACGCCGATGGGCCGTTTCGGCCGGCCCGATGAACTCGTGGGCGCGGTCCGGTGGTTGGCGAGCGACGCGGCTTCCTTTGTAACGGGCGTCGTGATTCCCGTGGACGGAGGATTCAGTTCGTTCAGTGGGGTCTAGTCGGGCCACTCGTGCCGCTCATATCGATGGGGCACTTCGACTTGCTGTCACCGGCGCCCCGTTCGCGGTTCGTCCGCTCGCCATCGTCGGTCGCGCAAAACGATGACGAATGCTTGACAGACCGCGGTGAGAGCGGCCAACATAGCAGAGATAAGGTCAATTGATCTTTCGCTAAACCTTCAGGCGAGAGGCATTCCATTGCTCGCCCGCGCCGCCGCATGAAGATCATCGACGTCCGGACTACGCCGGTCAGTGTCCCCCTGGCCGCGCCCCTTCGCCACGCGAACGGGTGCCACTGGGGTCGCTTCGTGCGCACCATCGTCGAGGTAGAAACCGACGACGGTCTCATCGGGCTGGGCGAGATGGGCGGCGGCGGCGAAAGCGCGTCGGCGGCCTTCGCGGCGCTCAAGCCCTACGTCATCGGACACGATCCCGCAAAGCTCGAAGAGCTTCGCTTCAAGATCTCGAACCCCACGGCGTCGCTCTACAACCATCGCACGCAGATGGTCGCGGCGCTCGAGTTCGCGTGCCTCGACATTCTCGGCCAGGCGTGGGGCGTCCCGGTCTCGGAAATTCTCGGCGGCCGGCTGCGCGATCGCGTGCCGTTCGCGTCGTACCTCTTTTTTCGCTACCCAAGCTCGGCAGACGGATCGGGCGAGGTGCGCACGTGCGAGCAGCTCGTCGCCGAAGCCAAGGCGCTCAAGGCGAAGCACGGCTTCACGACGCACAAGCTCAAGGGCGGCGTGTTCCGCCCGGAGTACGAGCTCGAATGCTACCGCGCGCTCGCCCACGAGCTGGCCGGCGATCGTTTTCGCTTCGACCCGAACGGCGTCTGGTCCACCGAACAGGCGATCTGGTTCGGCCGGCATATCGAGGATCTGAATAACGATTATCTCGAGGATCCGGTGTTCGGGCTTCACGGCATGCGGCGCGCGCGCGAAAAGCTGCGCCTGCCGCTGGCCACGAACACGGTCGTGGTGAACTTCGAGCAGCTCGCCGCCAACGTGCTCCAGACGGCGGTCGACGTCATTCTCCTCGACACGACGTTCTGGGGCGGCATCCGCTCCTGCGTGAAGGCCGCCGCCGTGTGCGACACGTTCCAGCTGGGCGTCGCGGTGCATTCGTCCGGCGAGTTGGGCATCCAGCTCGCCACCATGCTCCACCTCGGCGCGGTGATTCCGAACATCACCTTCGCGGCCGACGCGCACTACCACCATCTCGCCGACGACGTGATTCAAGGCGGGAAGATGTCGTACTGCCGCGGCAGCATTCCGGTCCCGAAAGGCCCGGGCCTCGGCGTGAAGCTCGATCGCGACCGGCTCGGCATGTATCACGAGGCTTTCTGTCGGCTCGGCAACTATCCGTACGATCAGGATCCGCTGCGCCCGGGCTGGGCGCCGTTGGTGCCGAACACGGATTGGGCCGACCCTCTCGACGCGCGGGCCCCCCAGATTCCGTTCTGAGTCGAGCGCCTTCGTGCGACGAACTCCCGTGTCGCGTGGCGCCGCCGTTTGGCGGGCTGTGGCGTCGCTCGCGCTCGTCGCGTCGTCGGCCGCGGCGCAGCGCACACCGCCGTCCGAAGACGGGTACGACCTGTGGCTCCGCTATCGCCTCGTCGCCGACGCGCCGCGTCTCGCCGAGTATCGCGCTGCCATCAGCGCGATTTACATCGACGGCGACTCGCCGACGCTCCAGGCGGCGCGCGACGAGCTGACGCGAGGACTGACCGGTCTCCTCGGGCGCACGATTCCCGTTTCGCAGGGAGTGACCGGCGACGGTGTCGTCATCGGCGGCACGCCGAGCAGCTCAGCGGTCGTGAAATCGATGGCGCTCGACGCCGCACTCCGGCCGCTGGGCGCCGAGGGATTTCTGTTGCGCGCCACGACCGTGCATGGAAAGCGCGCGATCGTGATCGCCGCGAACAGCGACGTGGGCGTTCTGTACGGAGCGTTCGCGTTGCTGGCGCGACTCCAGCAGTCGATGCCGGTCGCGCGGCTCGACGTGTCGAGCGCGCCGCGCATTCAGTTCCGTCTGATCGACCACTGGGACAACCTCGATCGCAGCATCGAGCACGGCTACGGCGGACTATCGCTGTGGGAATGGGCCGCCCTCCCCGATTCGATCTCGCCGCGCTATCGCGATTATGCGCGCGCCGAAGCGTCAATCGGCGTCAACGGCGTTGCGCTCACGAACGTCAACGCGAACGCCAAGGCGTTGACGGCCGAATACCTGAAGAAAGTGGCGGCGCTCGCCGGCGTCTTTCGTCCGTACGGCATTCGCGTGTACCTCACGGCGCGCTTCAGCGCGCCGATCGAGATCGGTGGACTCAAGACGGCGGACCCTCTCGATCCCGCGGTGCGCGCGTGGTGGAAGGCCAAGGCCGACGAGATCTACTCCGCGGTTCCCGACTTCGGCGGTTTCCTCGTCAAGGCGAACTCGGAAGGACAGCCGGGTCCGCAGGACTACGAGCGCTCGCACGCCGACGGCGCCAACATGCTCGCCGACGCGGTGGGTGCGCACGGCGGCATCGTCATCTGGCGCGCGTTCGTCTATAGCAACGAGGTGCCGACCGACCGCGTGAAACAGGCGTACGAGGAGTTCACGCCGCTCGACGGACAGTTCCGCGACAACGTGATGATTCAGGTGAAGAACGGCCCGCTCGACTTCCAACCGCGCGAACCGTTCTCACCGCTCTTCGGCGCGATGCCCAAAACGCCGCTCATTCTCGAATTCCAGATCACGAAAGAGTACCTCGGCGAGGACACCCATCTCGTATTCCTCGGCTCGCTGTTTTCTGAGGTACTATCGGCTGACACGTGGGTCCACGGCAAAGGCTCGACGGTCGCCAACGTGATCGACGGCTCGCTGCACGGTTATCAGCGCACGGGAATCGCCGGCGTCGCGAACACGGGTACGGATCGCAACTGGACCGGATCGCATTTCAACCAGGCGAACTGGTACGCGTTCGGCCGGCTCGCGTGGGATCCGAGCTTGAGGCCGGGGACGATCGCCGAAGAGTGGGCGCGCCGCACGTTCTCGAACGATCCGAAGGTCGTCGCGCCGATCGTGCACATGATGCTCGTGTCGCGCGAAGCCGTCGTGAACTACATGGAGCCGCTCGGGCTCGCACACATGATGGGCACGGACCACCACTACGGTCCAGCGCCGTGGGCCCGTCTCGCTCGCGCGGACTGGATGCCCTCCTACTACCATCGTGCGGACAGCGTCGGCATCGGGTTCGAACGCTCGCCCAAGGGGAGCGACGCCGTCTCACAGTATGCGCAGCCGCTGCGCGAGCTTTTTGGCGTCCGTGCGCAAACACCGGACTCGCTGCTGCTCTGGTTCCACCATGTCGGCTGGACGGAGCGCACGAAATCGGGACGCACGCTGTGGGAGGATCTCTTCTACCACTACGGCAAGGGAATCGACACCGTCCGCTCGATGCGTCGCACGTGGCAGTCGCTGGGGGGAAAGATCGACAGCGCTCGTTTTCACGACGTCGACGATTTCCTCGCGATCCAGGAGCACGAGGCCGTGTGGTGGCGCGACGCCGTGCTCTCGTACTTCCAAACGTTCTCGAACCTACCAGTGCCGAATGGCTACACGCCGTTCGCGCATCCGCTCTCGTTCTACCGCGCGCTTCGCTGCCCGGCCGGTCCCCCCGGAGATGTTCGCGCCTTTACGGCACTCGATGCGCGCAAGCCGCGCTGCCCCGCCGTTTACTGATTTCTCTCGCTGTTTGACCGGTCTACCGGTCCACCATTTTTCTCATGACATCAGACGCGTACACCCCGCAGCCCGAGCATCATTTCACCTTCGGCTTGTGGACCGTCGGCAACGTCGGCCGCGATCCGTTCGGCGATCCCGTGCGGCCGCCCGTGCCGCCGACGCGCATCGTGCGTGAGCTCGCCAAACTCGGCGCCTACGGCGTGAACCTGCACGACAACGACCTCGTGCCGCGCGACGCGAGCGCCGCCGATCGCGATCGCATCGTCCGCGAGTTCAGGGCGGCGCTCGACGAGACGGGCATGAAGGTCCCGATGGCGACGACGAACCTGTTCGGCGATCCGGTCTTTCGCGACGGCGCGTTCACCAGCAGCGACGCCCGTGTGCGCGACTACGCGCTCCAGAAGACGATGCACGCGATCGACCTCGGCGTGGAGCTCGGCGCCGAGACGTACGTGTTCTGGGGCGGACGCGAAGGCGTCGAGACGAACGCGGCGAAAGATCCGCAGGAAGCCGTGAAGTGGTTCCGCGAAGCCATCGACTACCTCTGCGAATACGTCCGATCACAGAAATACGCGCTGCGGTTCGCGCTCGAGCCGAAACCCAACGAACCGCGCGGCGACATCTTCTTCCCGACGATCGGACACATGCTGGCGTTCATCTACACGCTCGCGCATCCGGACATGGTCGGGCTCAACCCGGAGATCGCGCACGACACGATGGCCGGCCTCGATTTCTCGCACGGCGTGGCGCAGGCGCTAGAGGCGGGCAAGCTCTTTCACATCGACCTCAACGCGCAGAAGCCCGGCCGGTTCGACCAGGACTTGCGGTTCGGCAGCGAGGACGTGAAGGGCGCGTTCTTTCTGGTGAAGCTGCTCGAGGACGCGAAGTGGCCCGGCATGCGGCACTTCGACAGCCACGCCTATCGCACCGAAGACGACGCCGGCGTGTGGGACTTTGCGCGCGGCAGCATGCGCACCTATCTCATCCTCAAAGAAAAGGTGGCGCGCTTCAACGCCGACGCCGAGGTTCAGGGAATGCTCAACGCGCTCGAGTCGCGCGGCGGTGCGGGGACGCGGCCGCGTTTCTCGCCGGAGGGCGCGCGCGAGCTCAAGACGCGCGCCTTCGACCTCGACGCGATGCGCAGCCCCGGCTACGCGTACGAACGGCTCGATCAGCTGACGATGGAGATTCTGCTCGGAGTGCGTTGACGTGACGCGCTCCACCTTCCTCGGCGTCGACGTCGGCACGAGCGGCGTCAAGGCGATTCTCGTCGACGCTTCGGGCGACGTGCTGGCGTCGGCCGTCACGCCGCTCCAACTCTCGACGCCGCAGCCAGGATGGGCCGAGCAGGATCCGGACGCATGGTGGGCGGCGACCGCGGCGGCGATTCGAACCGTGCTTGGCGCGCGGCCGGGTGAGTACCCCGACGCGGTCGGCGTGTCCGGCCAGATGCACTCGTCGGTCTTTCTCGATGCGCGCGGCGACGTCATTCGGCCCGCGCTCCTGTGGTGCGACGGCCGCACGACCGCCGAGTGTCGCGAGATCACCGAGCGCGTGGGCGGCGAGCGTCGCTTGCGCGAGCTGGCATCCAATCCCGCGCTCGAGGGCTTCACGCTGCCGAAGGTCCTCTGGCTGCGACGGCACGAGCCGAACGCGTTCGCGCGCCTCGCGACGGTGATGCTGCCCAAGGATTTCATTCGCTACAAGCTCACCGGCGTCATCGCCACGGAACCGTCGGACGCGTCGGCGACGTTGATGTACGACACGGCGCGCCTGCGCTGGAGCACCGAGATCCTCGACGCCGTCGGTCTTTCGCACAGCATCGTGCCGAACGTGGGTGGATCGTCCGAGGTGCTCGGACGCGTCTCGGTAGAGGGTGCCGGCGCAACGGGCCTTCGGTCCGGCACTCCGGTGGTCGGCGGCGGCGCCGACAACGCCTGCGGCGCGGCCGGCGTCGGTGCGATTGCGCCGGGTGAAGCGGTGTCGAGTTGGGGGACGTCGGGCACCGTGCTCGCGCCGATGTCGGAACCGCGCGTCGATCCGACGCTCCGCGCGCACACGTTCTGCCACGTCGCGCCGGGCGTGTGGTATATCATGGGCGTCGTCCTCTCGGCCGGCGGCGCATTCGCCTGGTATCGTGACCAGCTCGCGCGCGACCTCGCCAGCACCGGCGAAGCGAACGAGCGGCTCAACGCCGAGGCGATGGCGATTCCGCCGGGCGCCGAGGGCGTGACGTTCCTGCCGTATCTGCAGGGCGAACGCACGCCGCATCGCGACGCGTCGGCGCGCGGCGCCCTCCTCGGCTTGAGCCTCGCGCATTCGCGCGCGCACGTCACGCGTGCGGTGATCGAAGGCGTGTGTTTCGCGCTCCGCGACTCGGTGACGATCCTCCAGGAGCTCGGCGTCACGACCGACCAGATGTTGTTGACCGGCGGCGGTGCGCGTGTGCCGTTCCTGCGGAAGATGCAGGCCGACGTGTTCGGGCTGCCGGTGTGCACGGTGAATCGCGAGGAAGGGCCGGCGTACGGCGCGGCGCTGTTGGCGGCCGTCGGGGCCGGCGCGTTTCCCGATGTGGCCTCCGCCGCCGCCGCGACGCTGCGACGGGCGCCGGTCGAACAGCCGGCGCCTGGCGCGCACGCGGCGTACGACGAGCCGTATCGCCGTTTCCGCGAGTCCTTCCACGCGGCGCATACGGGCGCAGATTCAAGGCGCTGATTCGCTCTCGCCAGATCACATGCGACGTGTCCTTCGACATCTGCTCGGCCTCCAGGAGGCCGGCCTCGTTCTCGTCCTCGTCGCGCTCGCGATCGCATTGACCGCGCTCGCCGGGTCGCACGTCGATCCGTTGTCCGGGCAGACGGTCAACAACTTCTGGAACTCGTACACGCTGATTCAAACCGCGACCGACGCGACGTTCTTCGCCATCATGGCGATCGGCGCGACGGTCGTCATCATCTCGGGCGGCATCGATCTCTCGGTCGGTTCGGTCTACGCGCTGTCGGGCGTGTCGATGGCGCTGCTCCTGCGCGCGCTCGGCCCGATGAGCCCCGGCACGACGACGATCGTCGGCCTCGTGGCGTGCGTCGGTGTCGGGTTGTTGAGCGGGCTGCTGAACGGCATGCTCGTCGTCGGGCTGCGCGTGCATCCGTTCATCGTCACGCTCGGCACGATGTGGATCCTGCGCGGCATCGCGTTCGTCGCCACGCGCGCGCTCAGCATTCTGGTGCCGCCGGCGCTCACGCACGTCGCCAAAGCGTCGCTCGGATTGCGCGGCGGCCTGTATCCGGTGCCGATGCTGGCGATGCTCGTGTGCGCCGTGATCGGCACGATCTACCTCACGCGCACCGTGATGGGCCGGCACATCTTCGCGTTCGGCGGCAACATCGAGGCGAGCCGGTTCGCCGGACTCTCGCTGCGCCGGATTCAGATCGGCGTGTTCGTCGTCGCCGGGCTCACCGCCGGCTTCGCCGCGTTCCTCGGCGCGAGCTTCTACGGCTCGGCGTCGTCGGGCGACGCGCAGGGCTACGAGCTGTACGTCATCGCGTCGGCCGTCGTCGGCGGCGCGAGTCTCGTCGGCGGACGCGGCAGCGCGCTCGGCGCCACGCTCGGCGCGGTGCTCATCGTTCTCATTCGACAATCCATACGCACGCTCCACTTCGATCAGAACTACGAATGGATCGTGATCGGCTGCGCGATCATCCTCGCCGTCGTCGTCGATCAAACGAGCACCCGATTGACCGCCCGGCGTCTCGCCGGACGCGCAGCCGTCGCAGGCGAATCGTCGTGAGCGGAACCGCCGTCCGGTTCGAGGGAGTCACCAAGCGATTCCCCGGCGTGCAGGCGCTCGACGACGTGACGCTCACCGTCGCCGCCGGCTCGTGCCACGCGCTCTGCGGCGAAAACGGCGCCGGCAAGAGCACGCTCGGAAAAATCCTCGCCGGCGTCTATAGGCCTGATGCAGGGCACGTATTCATCGACGACCGCGAGGTGAACTTCGCCGGTCCGCGCGACGCGTTCGCCGCCGGCGTCGGCATCGTGCACCAGGAGCTCGCCTTCTGCGAGAATTTGTCCGTCGCCGAGAATCTCTGCCTGGGCGCGTTGCCGGTGTCACGCGGCCTCGTCGACCGGCGCGCCGTCGTGCGGCGCGCCCGCGAGATGCTGGCGTCGATCGGCGCCGACCTCGACGTGACGCGACGACTCGGCGAGCTGCCGATCGCGCAACAGCAGATGGTGCAGATCGCCGTTGCCGTCGGCGGCGGAGCGCGCATCATCGTCTTCGACGAGCCGACGAGCAGCTTGAGCCAGGTGGAAGCCGAGCGTCTCTACGCGCTGATCGACGATCTGAAATCGCGCGACGTGACCTGCATCTACGTGTCGCATCGCATGGCCGAAGTGTATCGGCTATGCGACACGATCTCGGTGTTGCGCGACGGCCGACACGTCGCGACGAAGCCCACGCCGGAGCTGAGCGAGCCGGATCTCGTGCACCTGATGATCGGCCGCCCTGTCGCTGTCTACTTCGGCCGGCATGGGGACGACGCGACGACGTCGATTCCCGAGCGAAAGGAGCTGCTGCGCGTCGAGCATCTCTCCTCCGCCGGTCGCTTCGATGACGTCTCGTTCTCGGTGCGCGCGGGTGAAGTCGTCGGGCTCGCCGGGCTGGTCGGCGCCGGACGGTCGGACGTCGCCGAGACGATCTTCGGCGCGCGCGCGCGAAGCGCGGGACGCGTCACGCTCGACGGCCAGGACGCGAACGTCTCCGATCCGGCCGGCGCGATTCGCCTCGGCATCGCGCTCGTGCCGGAGGATCGAAAACGACAGGGTCTCGTGTTGTCGGAGAGCGCGCGTCGAAATACGACGCTGCCGCTTCTCGAGCGCCTGTCGCGCTTCACCTGGCTCAAACAGACGGAAGAGCGCGCGCTGGTCGAGCGTCATTTCCATATGCTGCGCGTGCGCGCGCCGGACATTGACGCGCCGGTCGCCGGACTTTCCGGCGGCAACCAGCAGAAGATCGTGCTCGCGCGCTGGCTCGCCGCGAATGCAAGAGTGCTGATGCTCGACGAGCCCACGCGCGGCGTGGACGTGGGCGCGAAGGCCGAGATTCATGGGCTCATTCGCGAGATCGCCGACAGGGGCGCGGGCGTGCTGCTCATCTCGAGCGAGTTGCCCGAGTTGCTCAGCTTGTCCACGCGCATTCTCGTGCTGCGCGCCGGTCGTCTGGTCGGCGAGATGCCGGCTGCCGGCGCGACGCAAGACGGTCTGCTGCGGCTCATGGCCGGCATCGGCTGATGATGCCGACAAACGCCGCACGATCACGCTCTCCGCGGCGACGCTCACTTCTCGCGTGGCTCGCGACACTCGTCGCGCTGTCGTGCGGGCGATTCCACTCGTCGCCCACGAGCGGCGACCGGCGATGGATCGCCGCGTGGGAAGCCGCGCCGCAGCTCACCGAACCGAACAACATGCCGCCGGCGCCGGGGCTCCCGGGCAACACGCTGCGACAGCTGATTCGTCCGTCGCTCGACGGCACCCGATGGCGATTTCGCTTGTCGAACGAGTTCGGCGACGCACCGCTCGTGATCGATGCGGCGCACGTCGCGCGCGCCGGTGCAGTTCGCGGCGCGATCGATCCGTCGACCGACGTCACTCTCGAATTCGGCGGCAACGCCTCGGTGACGATCGACGCGGGACACGCGGTGCTCTCCGACCCTGTGTCATTCGTCGCCGCTCCCTTCTCCGACATAGCGATCACGCTTTCCGTTGCGCGGGCGCCGAGCGGCTTGACCGGACATCCGGGTTCGCGAACGACGTCGTACATCGTGCGCGGAAATCAGGTCTCCGCCGCGTCGCTCACCGATACGACGCCCGTCGTGCACTGGTACGCGATCAGCGGCGCCGAGGTGGAGTCCAACGCGGTCGGCGCGGTCGTGGTGCTCGGCAATTCGATCGCCGACGGACGCGGCTCAGGCACGGACAAGAACGACCGCTGGCCCGACAACCTCGCTCGGAGACTCGCCGCGGCGGCGAACACACGCGGGAGCGTCGCCGTCCTCAACGCGGGCATCGGTGGCAACGCCGTGGTGCGCGGAGGACTCGGCCCCACGGCGCGGGCGCGATTCGCGCGAGACGTGTTGTCGCAAGCCGGCGTGCGTTGGCTGATTCTCTCCGAGGGCGTGAACGACATCGGTGGCGCGCGCGGCGCGGACTCCTCGGCGTCGATCGCGCGGCAATTGATCGATGCCTATCGCGACATGGTTCGCCAGGCGCGCGAGCGAGGGATTCGCGTGTACGGTGCGACGATTCTGCCGTTCGGAGGATCGCAGTATTCGTCGCCCGAACACGAGTCGGCGCGTGCGACGGTGAACGCGTGGATTCGCACCAGCGGCGCCTTCGATGAAGTGGTCGACTTTGACCGAACGATGCGCGACCCGGGCGACCCGACCCGCCTTCGGAGCGACGGCGACAGCGGCGACCACCTCCACCCGAACGAGGCCGGCTACCGCATGATGGCCGACGCCGTGGACCTGTCCTTCTTCGATTTTCGACGCGAATAGACCATCGTCAAAGGTCCCAACCCGTTGTGTCGAAGGGGCTTCGGACCTTCGCGGTTCGAGGGATCGGGCTCAGTTGTTCGGGTTCGATGAGCGTTCGCGAAGCGCGACGGTTCGCTCTTGACACGTGCGAGCGCGGCCGTAAAATCGTGTGACCATTATGTCATATGATGACTTTGCGGCTGTATCGGCTCGGCCACAAAGTCAGCTTGGACCCTCGAGGACGCAGCACTCCACCCCCACGGCGTATCCGCAGCGCGCGTTTTCCCACCGCGGCGCTCGGCCATGGACCTCGTTGCTCCGAGTGCAGCTGCTGTCCGCTCGCCGCGCCGTACGAATTCTCATTCTCGGAGGAACGACTGATGGGACGCCGGATTCTCCTTGCGGTCATGTCGCTGGTCGCGACCGCAGCCGTTGCCACGGCACAAACTGGCGGACGGATCGCCGGTAAAGTGACCGCCGTCGAGGGGCGCCCGCTGCTGGGCATCAACATTTCCGTTTCCGGAATGAACCGCAGCGCGGTGTCGGACACCGGCGGGCGTTTCATCATCGCCAACGTTCCGGCGGGGCCTCACACCGTCCAGGCGCGCGGCATCGGCTTCGGTTCATCGACCACGACGGTCTCGGTGGTCGACCGTCAGACTGCCTCGGTGACCTTCGCGCTGACGGCGACCGCGACCGAGCTCACGCCGATGGTCGTCACCGGCTATGGCGACCAGGAGAGACGAGTCGTGACCGGCGCCTTCAGCACGGTCACGTCGGAGCAACTCCAGGACATTCCAACCAGCGACCCGCTGAAGGCGCTCCAGGGGCACGTCGCCGGTGTCGAGATCGTCGCGTCGACCAATGAACCCGGCGCGGCGATGAACGTGCGCATTCGCGGCGTTCGGTCGCTCACCGCGAGCAACGAACCGCTCTACGTCGTCGACGGTGTGCCGCTCGGTGGCAGCCTTCAGGATTTCAATCCGGCGATCATCGAGTCGATCGACGTCCTCAAGGACGCGGCGGCGACGGCGATCTACGGAAGCCGAGGCGCCAACGGCGTCATCCTCGTCACGACGAAGAAGGGCGGACTGGACGGAATTCACACCCAGTTCACCGCCGACATGTACTACGGCGACCAGCAGCCCGTGCGCCTCGTGCAGATGATGAACCTGCAACAGTACGTGAAGTACATGCAGGACGGGGCGGCCGCGGTCGGGCAGGACACGAGCATCGCCCACATCTTCAGCACGAAGCAGCAGCTCGCGATCAAGAACGACATCACGACCGACTGGCAAAAGGCCGTGCTGCGCACCGGCCTGCAGCGAAGCCTTCAGGGCGGCGCGAACGGCGGGTCGGGCGATACGCGCTACGCGCTCAACGGCAACTACTTCGGCCAGCAGGGCCTCATCCCCGGCCAGGGTTACACGCGCGGGTCGGCGTTCGCGACGATCGATCACACGTCTGACCGCCTCCGCGTCGGCCTCACCGCCAACTCGTCGCGCATCATCACCGATCAGGGCGAGGGCGTGTCGGCGTACAACTACGTGCAGGCGATGACGCCGCTCGGTAAGCCGACGAATTATACGAATCCTGATTCAGCCGGCTTGCTCGACCCGCGCCCCGACGACGATCCGCTCAACATCAATCCGGTGCTCGAGGCCCAGTCGGTCACGCGCCAGCAAGTCGTGAACCGCGTGTTCGGATCGGCCTTCGCCGAGTTGAACATCACCAACGGGCTCACGTACCGAATGAATTTCGGGCCGGACTACACGGCGCTCAATGACGGCTGCTACAACGGGCCCTGGACGCACGGCACCTGCGCGAACCTCGGCGCGAACAGCTCGAACCAGGGACAGCCGCCGCAGGCTGGTGACTTCAACCAGGAAGACTTCACGTACACGCTCGACAACATCCTCCGGTTGAACAAGACGATCGGCGGGATTCACCAGTTCGACATCACGGGCTTGTACAGCATTCAGCAAGATCATTTCACGAAGGATTCGCTCTACGCGACGAATCTTCCGTACACGACGCAGCTCTGGTACGACCTCGGCTCCGGAACGGCGGGCAACGAAGTGAGCCGGATCTCGCAATGGCAGATGGAATCGTGGATGGGTCGCGTCAACTACACCCTGTTCGATCGCTATTCGATCTCGGCGACCGAGCGTACCGACGGATCGAGTCGCTTGGCGCCGGGGCACAAATGGGCGGCGTTCCCGTCGGTCGGTCTCGCCTGGCAGCTCGGCGACGAGCCGCTCATGCGCAATCTGAATTGGCTCAGCGCGCTGAAGCTGCGCGGCAGCGTCGGCACGACCGGCAACACGGCGATCGCGCCGTATCAGACGGAAGGCACGCTGCAGTCGCGCCTCTACACGTTCGGCACGACGCGCGTGAGCGGGTACATGCCGGGAACGATCCCGAACCCGGATCTCTCGTGGGAGAAGACGAAGCAGGCCGACGCGGGCCTCGACTTCGCGATCTTCAACAGCCGCATCTCCGGCACGTTCGACTACTACTCGATGCGCACGTCGGCGCTGCTGCTGACGGAGCTTCTGCCGGTGACGTCGGGCTTCACCCAGACGCTTCAGAACGTCGGCGCGACGAAGAACACCGGATATGAAGTGTCGTTCACGACGGTGAATCTGCACAACTGGCGCGGCATCAGCTGGACGAGCGACTTCAACTGGTCGACGAACAAGAACTCGATCACCTCGCTCGCCAGCGGCGCGACGCAGGACATCAACAACGGCTGGTTCGTCGGACAACCGATCAACATCAACTCCGATCCGAACCGCCGAGTCTTCTACGACTGGAAGTACGTCGGTGTGTGGCAGTACGCCGACTCGGTGGCGATGAAGGCGTTCAACGCCAACGGCAGCTCGTTCAAGGTCGGCGACCCGCGCGTGGCCGACATCAACCACGACGGAAAGATCGACGCCAACGACCGCACGATCGTCGGCAACAGCTATCCCGGCTGGACCGGCAGCATGTCGAACCGCGTCACCTTCCACAACTTCGACCTATCGGCGCTGGTGACGGCGAAGTGGAACTTCCTGTTCATCGACGGTTTGCCGCGGGCCTACAACGGCCGCTTCGGCAACATCGCCGACATGGACTACTGGACGCCGACGAATCCGACGAACAAGAATCCGGCCCCGAATGTGGGCGGCACGGATCGTCTGTACGCGAGCACACGCCTCTACACCGACGGCTCCAACTGGCGCATCCGCAACATCACGGCGGGCTACACGCTGAACCCGCGCGATGCCCAACGGTTCGGGTTGCACAGCCTCCGCTTCTACTTCACCGCGCAGGATCCGTACATCAACTCGAGCTACCAGGGCTTCGATCCCGACGTGGGCGGCGCGCTCCCGACGATTCGCACGCTGCTCCTCGGCACCAACATCGTTTGGTAACCGGCCTCTCCAACTTCACATACGAGAATATTCAGATGAAACGCATCCTGATCTCGACCGTGACGCTGGGGCTCGTTGCCGGAGCCGCCAGCTGCACGAATCTCGACGAACATCTGATCACCGGCGTGAGCAGCCAGTACTACTCCACGCCCGACGGTCTCAACTCGGCCGTCACCGCGAGCTACAGCCAACTGCGCGGCATCTACGGCCGCGAGCAGCTGCTCTCGGTCATGCAGGTCGGCACCGACACGTGGATGGCCGCCGACCAGTCCGGGTCGAACAATAAGGATTTCGACAACTACGGCGGTGGTTTGAGCAGCAGCTCGGCGCCGCCGATCGAGATCTGGCAGCCGTCGTATCAAGCGATCAATACGCTCAACGCGGTGCTGGACCGCGGACCGAACGCCACGGGCATTTCGACGATCGTCAAGAATTCGCTGCTCGGCCAGGCGCACTTCCTCCGCGCGCTCAACTACTTCAACCTCGTGCAGCAGTTCGGCGACGTCACGCTGGCGCTCCACGAGAATCAGGGCGTGCAGCAAAGCGCCGTTCGAGACTCGGCGGCCAAGGTGTACCGCTCGATCATCGCCGATCTCGATTCGGCGGTCACGCTGCTCCCGGTCACGCAGTCCGATCTCGGACGCGCGACACAGGGTGCGGCGCAGGCCCTGCGCTCGAAGGTGTACCTCACGCGCGCCTACAAGCCGTACTCGCCGAGCGGTCAGGCCGACTTTCAGGCGGCCCTCGCCGACGCGAAAGCCGTCATCGGCTCGGGCATGTACAGCCTCGAGCCCGTGTTCGCCGATCTCTGGTGCGTCGCACGGCCGGCCGATCCGGGCCGCACTGGCTTCTGCGAGAACACCGGGTACCAGCAGAACCACAAAGAATTCATCTTCGCCGTGCAGTTCTCGTACGACCTCACGCAGTACGACGCCGACAACGAGTACAACTATCTCCACCTCGTCTACCTCGGACAGTACGACAACAACGGCGTCTGGCAGGGCACGCCGCGTGACCTGAACAACGGCCGTCCGTTCCGCCGTCTCATGCCGACGCCGTACGAGCTGAGTCTGTGGAACAAGTACATCGGCACGCCCGGCGCGAGCGACATTCTCGACACCCGCTTCGACGCCACGTTCCAGACGACGTGGATGGCCACGGTCGCCGCGAAGAACGCGGCCGGCACGTGCAATGGCACCACGCAGAACAACTGCACGAGCGGTGCGCAGCTGAACATCGGCGACACGGCGGCGGTGTACTACACGTACGGCGTGCCCGTCTCGCAGCGGCAGAGCAAGGCCTACATGATTCTCACGCCGTGCCCGACCGACCAGGTCGCGCAGCCGACCGCCGCGACGTACTGCGGCGACCGCAACGGCGCGAACGACGGCTACCTCAACTGGCAGCGGTACCCGTCGCTCAAGAAGTTCCAGGACAACCTGCGCGCCAACCTCACCGCGCAGCAGGGCGGCAAGACGCAGGTGCTCATGCGACTCGGCGAGATGTACCTGATCGCCGCCGAGGCGGACGTGCAGTTGGGCAACACGGCGGAAGCGGCGGCGATGGTCAACGTGCTGCACCAGCGCGCGGCCAGCCCGGCCCACAAGAACGACTACAACGTCACCGCCGGGCAGATGAACATCGACTACATCATGGAAGAGCGAGAACGCGAGCTGGCCGGTGAGTTCAGCCGGTGGCCCGACCTCGTTCGCGTGGGCGCGCAGTACTTCGTGAACCGCGCCTTGAAGTTCAACCCACACGCCACGCTCGTGTCGTTGAAGAACGCGCTGCGGCCGATTCCGCAGTCGCAGATCGACGGCGTGATCATCGGGCCGAAGTACCCGCAGAACCCCGGGTACTGACGCTCATGGAGGGGATGGTCTCCACCGCCAGCGGCGCGCCGTACCAGGACGCGTCGCTGGCGGTGGAACAGCGGGTCGCCGATCTCCTGTCGCGCATGTCGCTCGAGGAGAAAGCGGCGCAGATGATGTGCGTCTGGCAGCAGAAGGCTACGACGCTCGTCGACGCGCGCGGCGAGTTCGACCTCGCCAAGGCACGCGCGTCGTTCGCCCACGGGCACGGCATCGGCCAGGTCGGCCGGCCGAGCGACGCCGGCGGCGGACGGACCGCGCGCCAGCAGGCCGATCTCACCAACGCGATTCAGAAGTTCTTCATCGAAGAGAGCCGGCTCGGCGTTCCCGTGATCTTTCATGAGGAATGTCTGCATGGCCACGCCGCGCCCGGCGCGACGAGCTTTCCGCAACCGATCGGGTTGGCGGCGACGTTCAATCCTACTCTGATAACGGCGCTGTACACCATGACGGCGCTCGAGGCGCGCGTCCGCGGAACCCACCAGGCGCTCACGCCGGTCGTCGACGTGGCGCGCGACCCGCGCTGGGGACGTGTCGAGGAAACGTTCGGCGAAGATCCGTATCTCGTTTCGCGCATGGGCATCGCCGCCGTTCGCGGCTTCCAGGGCGACGCCACGTTCCGCGACAAGACGCGCGTCATCGCCACGCTCAAGCACTTCGTCGCGCACGGACAGCCCGAGTCGGGCATGAACTGCGCCCCCGCGAACGTGTCCCTCCGTGTCCTGCGCGAGACGTTTCTCTCCACGTTCGAAGCGGCGATCCGCGAGGCGGGCGCGCTGAGCGTGATGGCGTCGTACAACGAGGTCGACGGCGTTCCGTCGCACGCCAACCGCTGGCTCCTGCGCGACGTGCTGCGCGACGAGTGGGGCTTCGAGGGATCCGTCGTCTCCGACTACAACGCGATCTGGGAGCTCTCCGATCGCCCCGAGACGCACGGCCACCACGTGGCGCACGACAAGCGCGAAGCGTGCCTGCTCGCCGTCCGTGCCGGGGTGAACATCGAATTTCCTGAACCTGACTGTTACCTCAATCTCATAGAACTGGTCCGCGACGGCGTCCTCGAGGAGCGCGAGCTCGACGACCTCGTGGCGCCGATGCTGCGACAGAAATTCGCGCTCGGCCTGTTCGACGATCCGTACGTCAACGCCGCCGAGGCCGAGCGCGTCGTCGGCTGCGACGCGCATCGGCAGCTCGCGCTCCAAGCGGCCCGCGAAACGATCACGCTGCTCAAGAACGACGGCGACCTGCTGCCGCTCGACCTGCGCTCCATTCGCACCATCGCCGTCATCGGCCCGAACGCGAATCGCAGTCTCCTGGGCGGCTACAGCGGCGTCCCGAAGTACGACGTCACCGTGCTGCAAGGCATCCGCGACTTCGTGGGCGATCACGCGCAGGTGCTCTACGCCGAAGGCTGCAAGATCACGCGCGGCGGCTCGTGGAACGCGGACGAGGTCGTCGCCAGCGATCCCGCCGAAGATCGCAAGCAGATCGCCGACGCGGTGAAGGTCGCCAAGAAGGCGGACGTGATCGTGCTGGCGATCGGTGGCAACGAGCAGACGTCGCGCGAGGCGTGGAACCTCCGCCACATGGGCGACCGCGCGAGCCTCGATCTCCTCGGCCGCCAGAACGAGCTCGTCGCCGCGATGATCGCCACGGGCAAGCCGGTCGTCGCGCTCGGGTTCAACGGACGCCCGTTGTCTTTCACGCATCTCAGCCGGACCGTGCCGGCGATTCTCGAGTGCTGGTACCTCGGCCAGGAGAACGGGCAGGCCGTCGCCGAAACGTTGTTCGGCGAGAACAACCCGGGCGGTAAGCTGCCGATCACCGTCGCGCGTTCGGCCGGACACCTGCCGGCGTTCTACAACCACAAGCCGTCGGCGCGGCGTGGATATTTGTTCGACGACGTGTCGCCGCTCTACGCGTTCGGGTTTGGCTTGAGCTACACGACCTTCGCGCTGTCGAACGTTCGTCTCGACGCCGACACGATTCATCCCGACAGATCGACCACCGTTCGCGTGGACGTCAAGAACACCGGCGAGCGCGCGGGCAGCGAAGTCGTGCAGATGTACATCCGTGACGTCGTGAGCTCGGTGACGCGTCCGGTGAAAGAACTGAAAGGCTTCGCCAAGGTGACGCTCGCGCCCGGGGAATCCACCACGGTGGCGATTCCAATCGCGCCGAGCGCGCTGGCGTTCTACGACATCGACATGCGCCGCATCGTGGAACCCGGTGAATTCCGGATCATGGTCGGCACGTCGTCGCGCGACGAAGATCTCACGACCGTCGTGCTCCGCGTCGACGGTTCACCCACGCACTCATAGCCCAAGGTCGCGACATGGCCGCGTCTCAATCGACGGAGCGACTCGGGTTCATCGAGAAAGCTGGATACAGCCTCGGCGACGCCGCGGCCAACTTCGTCTTCATGACGATGATTCTGTTCCAGCTGAACTTCTATACCGACACGATGGGCGTCGCCGCCGCGGTCGCCGGCACGATGCTGCTCGTCGGCCGGCTGTGGGACGCGTTCTTCGATCCGATGATGGGCGTGCTCGCCGACCGCACCAACACGCGGTGGGGAAAGTTCCGGCCGTGGGTGTTATGGACCGCGGTGCCGTGGGCCGTCGTGATGGTGCTCGCGTATACCGTGCCCGGTTTCGGCTACACCGGCACGATCGCCTGGGTCGCGATTACGAACGTCGCCCTCATGACGCTCTACTCGGCGAACAACACGCCGTATTCGGCGCTGAGCGGCGTGATGACCGGCGATTCGAACGAACGGACGTCGCTCTCGTCGTATCGGTTCGTCGCCGCGATGTTGGCGCAGCTGATAGTCGGCGGATTCACGCTGCCGCTCGTCGCCAAGTTCGGCCACGGAAACAATGCGGTCGGGTGGCGCATGACGATGACGCTGTGGGCGGCCGTGTGCGTCGTCTGTTTCATCATCACGTTCGCCACGACGCGTGAACGCATCCAGCCGCCGCCGCAGCAGAAGACCGACGCGTGGGCCGACATCAAGAACCTGTTCGGCAACGGACCGTGGATCGCGATGTTCGTGCTGACGCTGTCGCACTTCGTTTTCGTGGCGATGCGCGGCGGCACGATGTTCTACTACTTCAACTACTACGTCGACCAGGCGCACCTGTTCGACTTCCTGCAGCGCCTCGGCTTGCCGCAAGCGACCGCCGCACAGCCGGACGGCGGCCACTATCTGATGAACGTGTTCGGGCTGATCCTCGCCGCCGACCGCTCGAACGTCGCGTCGGTCGGGTTCAGTCTGTTCAACATCGCCAGCCAGGCGATCACCGTCGTCGGCGTAATCGCGTCGACCTACTTGGCGAAGGCATTCGGCAAGCGCGCCGTCGCGCTGGTGGGCTTCTCGCTGACGACGATTTTCCTCGCCGCGTTCGTTCTCCTTCCGGCGGGCTCGATCGAAGCGACGTACGGACTGGAGCTCGTACGCGCGCTCGCCTACGCGCCGACGATTCCGCTCATCTGGGCGATGTTCGCTGACGTCGCCGACTACGCCGAGTGGAAGACCGGGCGGCGTACGACGGGCGTGGTGTTCGCGACGATTCTGTTCGGTCTCAAGACCGGCCTGAGCCTCGGCGGCGCGATCGCGGGGTGGCTGCTGTCGGGCTACGGCTATCGCGCCAACGCCACGCAGACCGAGCACGCGCTGATGGGCATTCGGCTCACGGTGAGCGTGTATCCGGCGCTCTTCCTCTGCGTCGTGGTCGGCTGCCTCCTCTTCTATAGAATCACGCGCTCGATGAGCGAACAGATGGCTACCGAGCTGGAGCAGCGTCGACGCGCGTACGGCGGTGTGTCGGCGCCTGACACGGCGGTCGGAACGAGCGGAAAGGGTTCCCTTGCCATCCTCAAATGAGCGCCGTCGCATGAAGCGCGCGTGGCTGGCGCTGGCCGTCGTCGGCGCCGGGTGCCTGCACCCGAGCACATCGCCGAGTGTCGGCGCGGGGTCGACGACGCTCAAGGGCGCGTTTGCCGGCTCGTTCCGTGTCGGCGCGGCGGTCAACGAACGCCAGTTCACCGGCACGGATTCGGTCGGCGCGACGCTGGTTCGCCGGGAGTTCAACACGATCACGCCGGAGAACGCGCTCAAGTGGGAGAACGTGCACCCGCGACTCGGCGTGTACGACTTCGCGGCGGCCGATCGCTACGTCGATTTCGGCACACACAACGGAATGTTTGTCATCGGGCACACGCTTGTGTGGCACAGCCAGGTGCCGCGCTGGGTATTCCAGGATGCCGCCGGCAACCCGGTGAGTCGCGACACGCTGCTCGCTCGCATGCGCGATCACATCTTCACCGTCGTCGGCCGGTACAAGGGACGAATCAATGGCTGGGACGTGGTGAACGAAGCGCTGAACGATGACGGGTCTCTTCGCCATTCGCCGTGGTACACGATCATCGGCGAGGACTACCTCGTGAAGGCGTTCCAGTTCGCGCACGAAGCCGACCCGGGCGCGCAGCTCTACTACAACGACTACTCGCTCGACAACGCCCCGAAGCGCAACGGCGCCGTCGCGCTGGTGAAACGACTCCAGGCCGCCGGCATTCCGATCTACGCCGTCGGCTCGCAGAGCCACGACAAGATGGATTGGCCGAGCGTCGCGCAGGTCGATTCGACCATACGCGCGATCGGAGCGACGGGCGTGAAGGTGAACATCACGGAGCTCGACATCGATGTTCTGCCGCCTGCCACGCAAAATCGCGGCGCCGACGTCTCGCTGCGCGGTCAGGCGTCTCCCGCATCCAATCCGTACGCCGCCGGTCTGCCCGACTCGGTGCAACGCGCGCTGGCCGTCAGGTACGCCGACCTGTTTCACGTTTTTGCATCCCATCGGGCCGTCATCGACCGCGTTACCTTCTGGGGCGTAGGGGATGGCGACTCGTGGCTCAACGATTGGCCCGCCCGCGGACGGACCAGCTACCCGTTGTTGTTCGACCGCGGCGACCGCCCGAAGCCGGCGTTCGATGCGGTGATGTCGGTGGCCGCCCGCGCAATCGCGCCGTAGCCGCCGCCCTACTGGAGATGTCCGATATGAGAGACGCATTCGCGCCCGTCCTGAAGCAGAGCTTGTCCGACAAGCTCGCGCAGCGGATCCGCGGCATGATTCAGAAGGGCGACTACGGCCAGGGCGATCGTTTGCCGCCGATCATGGAAATGGCCAAGCGGTTCGGCGTCGGCCATCCCACGATTCGCGAAGCGCTCAAGAAGTTGGAGACGATGGGCATCGTCGAGATTCGCCACGGCTCGGGCGTCTACGTGAGCCGCAGCGACGACGTCTTCGTGCTGGCGAGCCCCGACTACGCCGGCACCGTCACCAAGAAGCTGCTGCTCGATCTCATCGACGCGCGCATGCCGCTCGAGATGAAGTCCGTGGCCGACGCCGTGAAGAACGCGACGCTCGACGATCTGATCGAGATGCGACGGCTACTCAAATCGGCCGGCGACCACTTCGACAACGATATCGTGCTGAACGAAACCAACATGGGGTTTCACCGGCAAATCGCGATTGCGTCGGGGAACGCCGTGCTGCTGCAGCTGCTCGACGTGCTGCGCGAGCTCTTCACCGAAGAACAGCGCCTGATCCTCGGCATTTTCGGCTCGCGCGAACGCGATCACCGCGAGCACCTCGCCATCCTCGAGGCGCTCGAGAACCGCGACGAGGCACTCGGCGTCGAGCGCATGCGGAAGCACCTGCAGGGTGTCGCGGACTCCATCCATCGCTGGGATCAGGAGAACCACCCCGTCTCGTGATGAGACGCAAGGCGATTCTGACGGGCTTGTTGGCGATCGCCGGCTGCGGCGGCCGAGGCGGCGATTCCGCCACGACGCAGCCCGTCGACAAGACCTGCCAACAGGATCCGACGCAAGCCAAGTGCACCGTGGCCGCGACCACGTTGCGCGGACTCGCCTCGGCGCGTGGACGGTCGTTCGGCGTCGCGGTCGACGCGATCTTCTTCGGCGCCAATCCGGCCGCGTACGACACGGTCGCCGCTCGCGAGTTCAACCTGATCGTCGCCGCCAACGTGATGAAGTGGGGCTCGATCCACCGCGATTCGCGTTACTCCTACCGCTGGACGAGTCCCGACGCGATGGTCGCATTCGCGCAGGCGAACGGCATGAAGGTTCGCGGTCACAATCTCGCGTGGTACCAGCAGAATCCCGCGTGGCTCACGAACGCGACCTGGGATCCGGAAACGCTCAAGGTCGTGCTCAAGGAGCACATCGACAGCGTCGTTGGACACTACAAGGGAAAGATCATCGCGTGGGACGTCGTGAACGAAGCCTTCAACGACGGGACCGGTTCGCTCCGCGTGACCGGATCGCCGTGGGCGACGACGCTCGGCGCCGGGTACATCGACATCGCATTCCAGGAAGCGCGCGCGGCGGATCCGGCGGCACTGCTCTTCTACAACGACTACAATCTCGAGACGCCGGGCTTGAAGCAGGATTCGGTATTCGCTCGGCTCAGCAGCATGAAGACGCGCGGCATTCCGATCGACGGCATCGGATTCCAGTCGCACTTTCAAGTCAACGCCGACGCCACCGGTGTGCCGTCCAAAGAAACGCTCGTCGCGACCTTCAACCGGTTCGCCGCGCTCGGCATCAAGATTCACATCACCGAACTCGACATCCGCGTCCGTACTCCCGGCGCGAGCGCAGCCGAACTCGCGGCGCAGAGTGCGGGGTTCACCGCGGTGACGTCGGCGTGTCTCGCCGTGCCGGCGTGCGAAGCGATGGTGACCTGGGGACTCAACGACGGCGAGTCGTGGGTGCCGAGCACGTTCCCGGGCTACGGCCAGGCGCTGCTGTTCGATGATTCGTATTCGAGGAAAGCAACGTATACGGCGGTGAGCAACGCGCTCGCGGCGCCGTGATGACGGGCTCGACCGCGGCAGCCTGACCGTCCCGGGGTACCGGGAAGCGAAACGGGCGACGCTCAGGTCTTCGGAGGTGCGGACCGTGCCGCTTGCCAAGTTCGATCAAGGCGGTAACGTCTTTGGGCGAAATGGACGGCTCCGTGATTCCGACCGGCGCCGGGAACTCCGCCAGAACGCAAGACACGCATGGGCCACGCGGTCAGAGCGCGACCGGATCACGGCGTACCTCGCAGATTCCAGGCTGCGTTAATCGTAGGTATGCTGGTGATCGGTGCGGCGACGAGCGACGCTCAGTCCCCGGTGAAACAGGTCCTGATGCTGCAATCGCTCGAGCGCGGGAACCTGACGCTCGATCACTTCACCGGCGAGTTCCGCATGAGCCTGGACCAACACGTCGGGAAACCCGTGAACGTCGTCCAGGTGGTCGTGGGCCCGACAGGGGCTGTCGGCGCGGCCGAATCCGCCGTCCTCGACTACATCCGATCGATGTATGCCGATCGTCCGCCCCCGGACCTCATCGTGACTGTCGCCGGCCCTGCGGCTGTATTCGCGCGGAAGTATCGACGGCAGCTTTTCCCCGAGACGCCGCTCCTTTTCGCTGCCCTGGATCAGCGATGGTTCAGCGGCGCGCAACTTGGCAAAAACGAGAGTGCGGTCGCGGTGGCCCATGACTACCCTCGCCTGATCGACGACATCTTGCGGGTGCTCCCCGAAACCAAACAGGTGTTCATGGTGACCGGGTCCGGATCCATCGGACGGTTTTGGCGTCAAGAGCTCGAGACCGCGTTCTCGCGATTTCGCGATCGCCTGACATTTATCTGGTCTGACGACTTGTCGCTTCCGGATGTCCTGAGCCGCGCCGCCGGCCTTCCGAGCCACTCGGCGATCGTCTATCTCAGCTTCGGCACAGACGCGCAGGGCGGGGCGTACGCGAGCGAGCAAGTGATCGCCGGCCTTCACGCCAGAGCGAATGCTCCCGTATTTGCATCGCAGACCCCGGAGTTCGGATTTGGAATTGTCGGCGGGTCGATGATGTCGATCGACTCCCTTGCGCGCAGAACCGCCGGCGTCGCCAGTCGAATCCTGAATGGCGAGCCACCCGAAAGCCTGAGGGTCGCGCCGCAATTGGCAGGTCAACCGATGTTCGACTCGCGCGAGTTGCAGCGATGGGGCATCCCCGACAGTCGGCTGCCGCCCGGAAGCGTCGTGCGCTTTCGTGCGCCGAGCCTGTGGGCTGAGCACAAGACCACGGTTCTCGCGGCGTTTGGCGCGCTGGTCCTCCAGACGTTCCTGATCGCGCTGCTTCTGTATGAGCGTCGCGCACGGCATCGCGCCGAGATCGACAGCCGGCGGAATCTGTCTCTCGCCACCGACGCCAACCGCCGCGAGACGATCTCGGCCCTGACGGCTTCGATAGGCCATGAGCTCGGGCAACCTCTCACGGCGATCGTGCACAACGCCGAGGCGCTTCAGATGATGGTCACGTCCGGTGGGGCGGTACCTAACACGACCACGCGGGAGATTTTGGCCGACATCAACGCGGAAGCCGTCCTCGCCACGCAGATCGTCGAACGCCATCGGACGATGCTCCGCGGTCATCAACTGCACAAGAAGCCGCTCGACGTCCACTCCGTGATCTATGAAACTCTGGCGCTCGTCGCCCACGACATGAGAGCGAGGCGGATCGAGACGACCCTCGATTTGTCGTCGACTCCGTGCATCGTGGACGGGGATCAAGTGCTTCTGCAGCAGGTGCTCGTCAACTTGGTCAGGAACGCCATGGACGCGATGGCCGAGGCACCGCTGGCGGTGCGTCGCATGACGATAGGAACCGCGGCCAGAGCGGGCGACGTCGACATTTCCATATGCGACACTGGAAAGGGATTGGCGCCGGAAATCATCGGCACACTGTTCACACCGTTCGTCACGACGAAATCGCATGGTCTTGGGGTAGGCCTCACGATCGCCCAGAGGATCGTCGAAGCTCATGCCGGGACCATCGCCGTCCACGAGAACGTCGATGGCGGGGCGACTTTCACCGTCACGCTGCGCCGCAGCGCGACGTCGGGCGACGCGCCGGACGGCCGGACATTGCCGGCCCATCGTGAGAGCACCGCGTCCGCCGTCGATCGTGATTGACGTCGCCCACGACCGACGCCTACTCCACGCGGATCGTCTTCTCCAGCCGTATGTCAGCCGACGACGCGCCGACTCGTAGGCGAATCGGCTCAGACTCGACAATCCAGCCGTGCTGCTGCGCGTTCCAGTACGCGAGGGATTTTGCGGCGACCTTGAGCGAGACCGTCTTCGTCTCGCCAGGCGCGAGCGACACGCGCCTGTAGCCGCGCAGATCTTCCTTCGGCCGCTCGACCGACGAGCCCTCGTGCGTCACGTAGAGCTGAACGACCTCGTCGCCATCGCGAGACCCTGTATTCGTCACGTCCACGCTGACCGTGACTGATCCATCCTTCGGGAGCACGTCGGCGCTCGTTCGAATGTTCTTGTACGCGAAGGTCGTGTAGCTCAGCCCGAAGCCGAACCGGTAGAGCGGCGTGCCGTTGAAGAACCGGTAGGTGCGACCGGCCATCTTGTAGTCGTCGAACGGCGGGAGGTCGTTCACACTTTTGTAAAATGTCACCGGCAGACGGCCGGCCGGGTTGTAGTTGCCGAACAGCACGTCGGCGATCGCCGTCCCAGACGCTTGTCCCGGATACCACGCCTCGACGATCGCCGGCACGTGCTCTTGCGCCCAATTCACGGCGACCGCGCTGCCGCTCATCAGAACCAGCACTGTCGGCTTGCCGAGCGCGACGACCTTCTCCATCAGTCGTTCCTGCGACGCCGGCAGGTCGAGGCTCGTACGATCACCGCCGCGGAAGCCGTCGATTTGCACCGGCATCTCTTCGCCTTCGAGTCGGGCGGTGAGTCCGAGCGCGAGCACCACGACGTCGGCCTGCCGAGCGGCGTCGAGCGCCTGCGCCTCGAGCGCGTCGTGCGGCGCGGACCACAAGAGCTGCAAGTCGGCGAGGCCGTACGTCTCTTCGGCGTCGACGCGAATGCGATACGATCGGCCCGCTTGAAGCGTGAGCGGCGCGGCCTGCGCAAGCCGAGGGTCGGGAAACTCGCCGTCGTGCGACGGATACACCGACTGCGTGATCAAGCTGTCGTCGAGGTACAGTTGGAATTTCACCGTGCCGATGAGCCCGAGCCGATACGTGCCGGTCACCGGCGCGCGCAGCGTGCCCGACCAGCGCACCGCGAAGTCGTCCGGATTCATGTCGCCGCGCGGCGCGCCGTCCCGCCAGTTCACGTCGAGCGTCGAATCCACGCGCGTGAACAGCGGCGTGCCTTGAAGGACGTGCGAGTTGAAGTACTCGCCCGTGAGTCCCGGCTTGCCGTCGCGCGACGACAGGACGCTCGCCGGCACGACGTCCAGCACCGGAAATCCGTCGGCGAGATCGGATCCGACGGCGTAGAGGACACGCGCGTGCGGCAAGGCTTCGCGGATGCCGCGGAGCGGCGTGATCGGATCCGACGGATTCCCGTTGTAGTTGCCGACGAGCATGCGCCACTGATCGGCGTTGGGCCCGATCACCGCGACCGTCTTGAGTGTTTTCGACAGCGGCAGCGTGTTGCCCTCGTTCTTGAGCAGCACGATCGACTCGCGCGCCGTGTGGAACGCGAGCGCATGATGCGCCGGCGAGTCGAGGTCGCTGATCGGGATGCGCGACCAACGCACCTTCGATTGGTCATCGAACATTCCGAGCTTGAATCGCGCCAGGAACAACCGATACACCGACGTGTCGATCTGTGTCTCGGTGATCAGACCTTGCTTGACCGCGTCGGGCAGACTCGGCGTGTACGTCCGCGACGAATTGGCTGAGGTGATCGAGCACTCGAGGTCCGTGCCGGTCTTCACGCCATCCGCCGCCGCTTCGGCGGGCGTCGCGGCGTACTTGTGGCGGCGATGGATGTCGTCGATCGCGCCGCAGTCGCTCACGACGTAGCCGGGGAATTTCCACTCGTCGCGCAGAATGTCGCGCAGCAACATGTCGCTCGCGCACGCCGGCTTGCCGTCGATGCTGTTGTACGCGCACATGAGCGAGTACGCTCCGCCCTCGCGAATCCCCATCTCGAAGTGCGGCAGATAGCTCTCGCGCAAATCGCGCTCGCTCACGACGGCATCGAACGTGTGGCGCTCCGGCTCGGGACCGCTGTGCACCGCGAAGTGCTTCACCGTCGAGACGGTCTTCAGATACGTCGGATCGTCGCCCTGCAGACCCTTGATGAATTGCACGGCCATCGTGCCGGTGAGGTACGGATCCTCACCGTACGTCTCCTGTCCTCTGCCCCATCGCGGATCGCGGAACAGGTTGATGTTGGGCGACCAGAACGTGAGACCCTGATAGCGCTGATGGCTGTCGTGCGCGATGTAGTCGTGATACTTGGCGCGCGCCTCGTCCGAGATCACCGTCGCCACCCGCAATATGAGGCTGTCGTTCCACGTCGCGGCGAGACCGATCGCCTGCGGAAACACCGTCGCCAATCCGGAGCGCGCCACGCCGTGCAGCGCTTCGTTCCACCAGTTGTACTCGGGCACGCCGAGCCGCGGGATGGCCGGCGCGACGTCGTTCATCTGCGCGACTTTTTCGTCGAGTGTCATGCGCGACACGAGATCCCTGGCGCGCTGCTCGAACGTGAGCGACTGGTCGAGGTACGGCGCCACAGCCGTAACGCTCTGCGCATGAATCGCGAGCGGCCACACGAACAGCACCGACGTCCCGAACACGCAAAGGGCCGAGCGATGTCGTCTCATGTCGTGGAGAATCGGTAGACGGTGGTAGACAGAAATTCTTTGCCGGGCCGCAGAACGGTCGACGGGAATTGCGGGTGGTTGGGAGAGTCGGGGAAGTGCTGCGTTTCGAGGGCGACGGCGGCGTGGCGGGGATACGAATAGCCGCCTTTGCCCGGGCCGCCTCGATCGAGGACGTTGCCGGTGTAGAGCTGCAGTCCCGGCTCCGTCGTCGAGATCTCGAGCGTTCGGCCGCTCGACGGATCGCGAAGTCGTGCCGCGAACGCGGGCGTGCGGTCGCGGTTCGCGTCGAGCGAGTGGTTCAGCACGAAATTGTGGTCGTACCCGCCGGCGATGCGCAGCTGTTCGTCGTCGTCGCCGATCCGGGAGCCGATTACGTGCTCGTCGTGAAAGTCGAACGCCGAACCGCGGGCGCCGCGGAAGGCGCCGGTCGGAATCAGCATTTCATTCACCGGCGTGATGTACGTCGCGTCGATCGTGAGCTCGTGCCCCAGTATGTCGCCGGCGTCGTGTCCGGCCAGGTTGAAGTACGAGTGCTGAGTGAGATTCACGACCGTCGGCGCATCGGTCACGGCGCTGTAGGCGACCGTGAACGCGTTGGCGTCGTCGAGCGTGTAGGTCACGCGCGCGGACAGCGTGCCGGGAAATCCCTGATCACCCGCGTCGCTCTCGAGAGCGAGCACCGCGCCGCGCACGCCCGGCCGCTGAAACGGCGCGACGTGCCAGTCCCTGGTCCAGAACCCGCACGGTCCGCCGTGTAGTTGATTGGGGCCGTCGTTGGTCACCAGTGCGTGCTCGACCCCGTCGAGCGAGAAGCGGCCGCCGGCGATGCGATTGGCGAAGCGTCCGATCAACGCGCCCACGTAGCGCGTGTCGCCCGCGTATTCGTCGGCCGAGTCGAAGCCGGGCACGACGTCGGCGACGCGACCGTTGCGATCGGGGACGCGGATCGCCGTGATGATGCCGCCGCGTGCCACAAAGTCGATCTCGATGCCGAGCCGGTTCGCCAGCGTGAATCGAGTCGCGCCGCTCACGGCGACGCGTAGGCGTACATGCCCAGCATGGTGCCCACGAACCCGCCCGCGTGCTTGGTGCTCAGGATCGTGCCGTCGGCGTCGCGCAGCAGCGGCAGCCATTCGCCGGCGCGCCGGCCATAGTAGAAGTCGTATCGACCACCGCGCGCGGCGATCTTGAGAAACACCGTGGCGTCGTTCGAGAGATGGATAGGCGCGCTGGCGATCACGCTGTCCTTGGCGCGCGCGCCGTCCGACATCTCGACCCGCACGACGGTGGAATCCCCGGCGCGCGCCACACCGATGAAGTAGTGGTGCGTCTCGTTCTGAAAGGCGACGAGGCCCGCCTTGTCGCCCGTGCGCTCCGGAACGAACCGCATCGCCGCCGACGCGCTCGCCGTGATGTGCTGCTGGCGGCGTCCGACGAACGACGGTTGCCCCGGTCCGCTGATGTCGTCGCTGCGCGCCTGAATCGTGAGCCAACCCGGCGTCGATGCCAGATCCCACCATTTCGTGCGCGTCGTTCGCATGAACGTCCAATACTTCGCGAGCGCCACGTCGGAGAAATCGTCTCGCACCGAGAAGTTGCCGTCGCCGACGGGAATTGGACTCGATGCGCTCGGAAGCTTGGGACGCGTCGACTCGTACGGCACGGTCGCGGTGCCGGCAAGAATGACGGGCCATCCGTCGGTCCATCGCACGGGCAGCAGAAACGTCTCGCGCCCGATGTTGTACTTGTCGTCCTCGTAGGGACGCGTGCCGAGGAAGACGGCCCACCATTCGCCGTTCTGCGTCTCGACGAAATCTGCGTGACCGGTCGACGTCACGGGAAACGGGCGCGAGGGATCGAGATGCCGCTGCGTGAGAATCGGGTTGCCGCCGTACGGCGTGTACGGTCCCAACGGCGACGACGCGCGGAACACGACCTCCGAATGCTGCTCCGCCGTGCCGCCCTCGGCGCAGATCAGATAGTACTGCCCCTTCACCTTCAGAATGTGCGGCGCCTCGATCCAGATCGGTTTCTTCGCGAGATCGACGCCGCCGTTCACGAGCACCGACCTCGGCCCCACCATCTTTTTGCTCGCGACGTCGTACTGCTGCACCCAGATCGCCCGGTGCCCCTCGTACAACGGCGTGCCCACCGGCGGTCCGTTGTTGGTGATGTACGCTTTGCCGTCGTCGTCGAAGAAGAGCGACGGATCGATGCCGTCCACCTCGTGCAGCCAGATGGGGTCGGACCACGGGCCGGCCGGATCCTTCGCCGTCACGATGAAGTTGCCGCCGTGGTCGACGAGCGTGGTGATCATATAAAACGTGCCGTCGTGAAAGCGGATCACCGGCGCGAAGATGCCGCGCGAGATCCCGGCGCTGTCCACGGGGAGCTGCGACGGCCGATCGAGCACGCTGCCGATCTGCGTCCAGTGCACGAGATCGGCGCTGCGGAAGATCGGCACGCCCGGGTAGTACACGAAGCTGGACGTGACCAGATAATACTCGTTGCCGGCGCGTGTGATGCTCGGATCCGGATAGAATCCGGCGAGAATCGGATTGAAGAACCGATCGGCGCCCGGCGTGAGCGTTTTGTAAACGCTGTCCTGTCCGTCGTACTGGAACCAGTCGAAGCGCGCGACCGGCGTGTTCCGCCGAGCCGCCGCGGGCGCGACGTCTCCGTCGGCGCTGTCGTCGCCGGAATGATCACCACTCGTCGCCGACGACGACGGCTTGGCCGGCGTCCACCGATCGAAGCTCTCCGGCGGACCGAGGTAGGTCTGCGGCAACGGACGCGGCGAGATCACGAGCCGTTGCACCACGACGCCCGGGTCCACCATCCAGAACTTGAGCACGTGCTGGCCGGCGCGTGCGATCGTGTGCGTCGTCACCACGTCGAGAATGTTGTTGGCGACGGCGCGCTCCCACGCGCGCTGCGAGGTGTCCGGCCACGCGTCCACGACTTGCGGCGGCTCGTCGTCGATCGAGACGGCGTAGCGAAGACCGGTGGCGGCGCCGGTGAAGTTGAGTGTCGGAGAGAGATACGCGTGCACCTGCACCGTACCGCTGTCGAACATGAACAGGTCGTACTCGAGCCGGGGCGAGTTGCCGCCCGGAACAACGCTCGGCGACGTGACCGGTGCCGGCGTGATGCCCGACGCCGCTTTGCCGAGATTCGGCACACGAACCCACGTCAACGACCCTCTCCCCAACTCACGCGAGAAATGCTCGGCGTCGATCGCGATCAAGCCATTCGTTTCGATGAATCCCGAGACGGCGTCGCGCTTGGGTGAGGACGGATAGTCGATCGGTGCCTGGACGACGATGGCGGACTTACGCGGCCCGGTGATCGTGATCGGCACGCGGCTCGCGCCGAAGGGCGCCTTGGTCCAGTCGACCGTCACCGCGAGCCGGCTCTCCTTCGCGATCGTGCCCTTGGCCGGCGAGACGGCGACCCATGGCTGTGCGGCGGAGGCGGTGAATGCGAACGACGTCTTTCCTCGATTGTAGACGTCGATGTGATACGTCGGCCGCGTGTACGGATCGAACGGCGGTAACGAGAGCTCACGCGACGCGACCTGGCCTCGCGGCGGCGGCGGGCGGTTCTCTTCGACCACCGCGACGCCCATTTCGGCGGCGATGGGAAGCGGAATCGTGTCGACGCGCGGCATTACGTTCTTGGGCGGCTCCTGCCAATACGTGTAGCCGATGTGCGTCTGGTCCATCATGTGGTCCCACTTTCCGCCGGCCAGCTTCGTGTTGTAGTAGCGCGTGATCTCGGCGTCCTTGTCGAACAGGCGGCGCGCGCTGTCGGCGAGGTCGTTCGTCGCCGCGCGCCACTGCGCCGCGTACATGTGATTTCGCGCGGCGGTGACGTAGAGCTTGTTGAGATTCGCCGCCGCCTCGATCGGATGCAGCACGAGCTCGTAGTAGGCGTCGTGTGTGTTCGGCGCGAGCGTGGCGCCGACCTTCGTCGCCACCGCGAGCAACGAGTCGTACGACGCGACGATGCGCTCGGCTTCGCGATAGTTCGCGAGGCTGTACGTCGCCGTGTCGAGGAGCTCCGGTTTTCGGCGCGCGGCGAAGGTGAGCGTTCGCGTGACGATGTCGGCCACCTCCGTCGAGCGCTCGAACCCGAACTGCTGCGACGCCCACGCGCGCGTGTACGCCGGCAGTCCCGCGGCGGTGATGCGCGAAGGATTCCACGCATAGTCGAGGAAGAACGAGATCGGAAATTCCATCGGCTTCAGATCGCCGACGTTCACGATCCAGATGCGGCGCGCGCCGTAGTCGTACGCGAGGTGCATCTGCTCCCAGACGCGCGCGATCGGATTCGTGTTGATCCACTTGTAGTTGCGCGGCCCGCCGACGTAGTCGAAATGGTAGTAGATCCCGAAGCCGCCGGCGCGCGCTGTGTCGGCGCGCGCGGGCAGCCGCCGGATGTCGCCCCAGTTGTCGTCGGAAAAGAGGAGCGTGACGTCGTCCGGCACGCGCATGCCCTTGTCGTAGTAGTCCTGCACTTCCTTGTAGAGCGCCCAGACCTGCGGCGTCTGCGACGCCGGCTTCCCCGTGACCGAGGCGATGATGTCGCGCTGGTCGTGCACGATGCGCTCGAGGAGCGCGACGTTGCTCCCCGTCGTCATCGGCTTGTCGCCGTCGCCGCGCATGCCGATCGTGACGATGCTCTCGTGCGTTCCCATGTGGCGAATGCCGTCCGTCCAGAACGCGCGCAGCGTGGAGTCGTTGCGCTCGTAGTTCCACTCGCCTTTGCCGTAGCGCTTCCATTCCTGCTGCGCGCGCATCATCGGCTCGTGGTGCGACGTGCCCATCACGATCCCGTAGTCGTCGGCGAGTTGCGGGTCGGCTTTGTCGTCGTCGTTGAACGCGTTGCCCCACATCGCGGGCCACAGATAGTTGCCCTTGAGACGCAGGATCAGCTCGAACACCTTCTCGTAGAACTGGTGGTTGATCCCGCCGAACTTCTCCTTGGCCCAGCCGGTGAGCGCCGGCGCTTCGTCGTTGAGGAAGATCCCGCGGTACCTCACCGCCGGCTCGCCGTCGCTGTGGGCGCCCGGGAGCACGTAGAGCGCCGGCTTGTGGCGCACGGGCACGTCGGCCCACCAGGTCCACGGCGACACGCCGATCGCCGCTGAGACGTCGTACAGCCCGTAGATCGTCCCCCGCTTGTCGCTTCCCGCGATGATCAGCGCGCGATCGATCCCCTCGGTGGGGTGTTCGACAATTTGAATGAGGAATGTCTCCCACCGCCCCGATACGCGCGAAACGTCCAGCGTGCCCTCGTGCACGAGTCCGTCGATGAACGCGTTGTGCCCGAGCGTTCCGGCCACGATCACCGTGCGCGTCTTTGCCGGCATCACCGAGTCCACCGTGATGACGGGCGCCCCGGCGCCGCCGGCGACGCGTCCCAGGTCGGCCGCCAGGTCCTTCGCCGCGCGCTGCACTCCGACGAAATCGGCCGGACTCACCACGAGCCGAGTCGCGTGGCTGGCGGCGATGAGCGGGAATCGTCCCGCCCCCTCCGCCGGCGTTACATATGAAGGCGTCTGGCCACCCGCTCCGAGGCTAGCGCCAAACGCGAGAGATGCTGTGACCAGATGTCTCTTGGAACGCGACAACATGACGTGACCCATTGTCATTGAACGGGATCTAGTGCTCCTCGTTGACCCGCAGCCATTACCGCGGTGTCCTTCGGCGGCATTGGGGGCGCCGGATCCACTCCAACCGGATGCGTCGAAACGTAGATGACCCCGGCTGCATGACCGACGCCCCATCGTCCCGTCGCCGCCACCCCATCGAAGAACCGCATGTAGTAGATCGTGTTCGCCGCGATTTCTCGCAGCGTATCCGTCCCGCCGAGCCGAGTGTTGTCGACGTAGACCAGCACCTCGCTCGGGGTCTGGAAGCTGTCCGTACCGCGGGCCCTCAACCAGTTCGAGCGCAACGACTCGACCGCGTCGTACGCCGTGTTGAAATGGTTTTCCGCGATTTGCTCCTTGGTCAACATGCCGTGGTCGCGAACGTCGCCCGTCTTCGGAGCGCCGCGCGCGGCACAGCCGTTCACCAAGAATGCAGCAGCCAATACCACGCACCGCACCAATCGTGGACGCATGACGTGCCTCCGGCCGGGGGGACGCCGGTGATCGGTCGCAAACTTGCGGCCGCTCGTCTGAACCTGTCTTGCAGGGCTGTGATCGGCAAGAACTCGCAAGTCACGTGCGAAGCGATCTCAGCGAGATCCGAGCGGCGGCACCGGGCCGACCACGAACCGCACCGGAATCCCGCCGTTCCGCGTCGCGAAACGCTCGCGCAGATCGAGGCCGATCTGGGCCTCGAGACGCCGCTCCGCGAGCAGCAGTCCGAGCGTCCAACCGGGAAGCTTGGCCCGGGCGACGTTCCCGATCTGCGCGTACAAATTCCGGAGCCGATCCCGTTCGCCGACCCGCAGACCATACGGCGGGTTCGATACGATCCAACCGCCGCTCCCCGACGACTCGACCGCCGAGATGGGCGCGACGACAAACGCGATGTCCCCGGCGACCCCCGCCCGCTCGGCGTTGGCGAGCGCGGCGGCGATCGCTCCGCGATCGCGATCGGACGCCGAGATCGGCGCGAGAACGCCGGGTAGCTCCGCCGCACGCGCTTTGTCGACGAGGTGGCGCCACGCGCCGGCGTCGAACTCCGGCCAGTCGTGAAAGGCGAACCGGCGGTCGCGGCCGGGCGCGATTCGCCGCGCCATCCGCGCCGCCTCGATCGCGATCGTGCCGGAGCCGCACATCGGGTCGATCAGCGGCGCGTCCGTCGTCCAGCCGGCGCCGAGGATCATGGCCGCGGCGATCGTCTCGCGGAGCGGAGCCTTCGCCAACTGCTGGCGGTATCCGCGAAGGTGCAGCAGCGCGCCCGACGCATCGGCGCTCACGGTGCACACGTCGTGGAGCAATCGAACGACGAACAACTGGCCGGTCGACTCGACCGCCGACGTTTTCGTTTTCATTTTCGTTGCCGGGGTCGTGTCGTCGGAGTCGTCCACGGTCGGCTTTGCGATTTCGATTCGAACGCCCGGAACACGGCGAGTGACGGCGTCGGCGAGACGCTGCGCGACGGCATCGCTGTGGTAGAGCTTCGACTTCCGGCACGTCACTCGAAATCGTACGATCGACGCCGGAGTGACGAATCGATCCCAGGCGATTCGGCGGGCGGCAGGCTCCAGCTCGTAAAACGCCGTTGCCTTGAACTCGGCGACTCGCACGAGCACGCGGCTGGCCGTCCGGAGCCACAGGTTCGCGAGAGCCACCGTCTCGAGAGAACCGCGCCACGCGACACCTCCGTCATCCACCTTGGCCCGCACGCCCAGCGCGGCCAACTCGGCGGCGCAGATCGCTTCGAGCCCGGGGGCGGTGACCGCGAACGCGTCGGCCTGGTTACGCTGGTGTATGGCTGCCACGGGACGAACTTATCGCGTGCAGGCACGCATCGCCGGACTCGCCGCCGCGCTCACGATTGGCGCGTGCGCACACAACGCGTCCGCGCCGACGAGTCCCTCGACGCCCGTCGACGCGTTCGGCACGCTCAACGGCGCGCGCATCGAGCTGACCGCCCAGGGCGGAATCGCGGCGCTCTCCACCACGAGGCGTGTCACGCACGACGACCGCACGTACGTGTTTTCGATGCGGCAGATCTGCGGCGCGACGTGCGCCGCGCCGATGGACTCCGCCTCGGGCGTGCTCTCGGCCGCCGCCGCCGACTCGCTGTTCAGCGTTGTGTGGGCGCTCGAGCCGATGCAGTTGCACGACGACTACAGCACGACCGCCAGCGCGGCGGACATGTTCGAGTACACGTTGCGCGTGACGTTCGATGCGACGACCAAGACGGTGCACGCCGACGACGGAACGATGCCGCCCGCGATGCGCCAGATGCTCGCCATCCTCGCCGGTACGATCGACACGGCTCGGGCGATCGCCAAGCGCTGACCGCGTCGTCGCGCGCGGCGATTTGAATTATCATTGGTCGTCTCTTCGGCGACCGAATGCGCGCGCTCCAGTACCTGTCCGACCTCTACGACTACAACACGCTCCGTGAGTGGATGACGGCGGCGATCGTCGCCGTCCTCGTCTTCGTCGTCGCGATGGGCCTGCGAGCGCTCCTCGTGCGGCGGCTCGGTGCGCTCGCCGCGCGCACCACGACCCGCGTCGACAACATGGTCGTGGAGCTGATCGCGAAGACGCGCGCTTGGGTACTCGCCGTGTTCGCGCTGATGGCCGGCGCGGTGCAGCTGGCGCTTCCGGCGGGCATCATTGGGGGCGTCGATCTGCTGGAAAAGCTGGTTTTCCTATGGCAGACGGCGCTCTGGGGCGCCGCCGCGATCGGCTTCTGGGTCAAGCACTACTCGATCCATCGCACGGCCAGCAACGATCGCGCGAGCGTGACGATGATCACCGCGATCGGCGTCGGCGCCAAGATCCTGCTCTGGACGCTCGTGGTCCTCGGCGCGTTGCAGTGGGCGTTCGGCTTCCAGGTCGTTGGACTGATCGCCGGCCTCGGCGTCGGCGGCATCGCCCTCGCGCTCGCGGTGCAGAACATCCTCGGCGACGTGCTCGCGTCGCTCGCGATCGTGTTCGACAAACCGTTCGACGTCGGCGACTCGATCGGCGTCGGCGACGTGAACGGCGTCGTCGAGCACATCGGCCTCAAGACGACACGCGTCCGCAGCATCACCGGCGAACAGGTGATCATCGGGAACGCGGACCTGCTCAAGAGCCGGTTGCACAACTTCAAGCGGATGTACCAGCGCCGCGTTGTGTTTCAGCTCCAGGTGGCATTCGACACGCCGGCCGACGCGCTTCAGCGTCTCCCGGCGATCCTCGAGCAGATCATCACGGCGCAATCGCCGGTGAGGTTCGACCGCTGCCACGTCGCGGGCTTCGGCGACGCGTCGATCCGGCTGGAAGCCGTCTACTACGTGCTGGACCCGGACTATAAGCGGTACATGGACATCCAGCAGGCGATCAATCTCGAGGTGCTGCGCCGCTTCGCGTCGGAGAACGTGCAATTCGCGTTGCCGACGCAGACGGTGATTCACCAGGGGCCGCTCGCGACCAAGCTTGCCGTGACGAGCGCGGAGCCCAAAGAGGCGGATTGACGGGTGGACAGGTGGACAGGTGGACAGGTGGACAGGTGGACAGCGAGACGTCTGACGTCTGATATCCGACATCTGACGTCAGACTTCTCCGGCGACGTTCGTCCGTCTTCTCTACCCGTCCACCAGTCCACCCGTCCACCCGCCCTCTAGACCAGTCCCGCGTCCGTGACCTCCGGATAGCTCCGCTGCACGCGCGAGATCTCTTCTGCCTGACCGGGCGACAGCACTTCGTCGCGATCGAGGCACCAGATTCCGTCGAGCAATCCTTGCCGGCGCAACACTTCGTGAATTCCCGGAATGCACCCGCGGAATCCGTTGGTCGCGTCGAACACGGCGGCGTTGGCGTCGGTGAGCGCCGCGCCGTGTGACAACAGCGTCGGACCGAACTCGCCCGACGCGCGTGCGTCCTTGATCGCGGCAAGCAGAGCGACGGCGCCGCGCGTCCACACGGCCCACTGGCCGAGCAATCCGCCGTCGATCCAGCGCAGCACCGTCGTGCCGCCGACATTGATCGGAAACGGCGTGAGCAAGTCGGCGACGATGTTGTCGTCGTTGCCGGTGTACAGCGCGATGTCGTCGCGCCCCGCTTCGACCACCGCGCGCACGACGTCGATCGTCTGGTAGCGGTTGAACGGCGCGATCTTGATCGCCCAGACGTTCGGGATCTCGGCGAACTCTCGCCAGAATCGATACGAGAGCACGCGTCCGCCGACGGCCGGCTGGAGATAAAATCCGAACAGCGGAAGAATGTCGGCGATGGTGCGACAGTGCTCGAGCAGCTCGTCGTCGCTCGCGTCGCCCAAACCGCCGAGGCTGAGCAGTCCGGCGTCGTAGCCGAGTGCGGCCGCCAGCTCCGCTTCGCTGCACGCTTGGGGCGTGCGACCGCACACGCCGGCGATCATCGCGAACGTGCGATCGCGTTCGACGTTGGCGAGCGCTTCGTCGATCGCCAGCTCGAGCACGGGACGCAGCAGTCCCACACCGGAATCGCGGATCGCGAACTGCGTCGTGTGGACGCCGACCGCCACACCGCCCGCGCCGGATTCGACGTAGTAGCGCGTGAGTCCGCGCTGGCGGCGTTCGTCGAGCGAGCGTGACGCGTCGAGCGCGAGCGGGTGCGCCGGAATCACCTGCCCGGAGCGCAGGTGTTCGCGCACGCTCGGTTTTGAACGTTCGGCGTTCTCAGAACTTTCCATCGCGCGTCTCGAATTTCGTCGGTTTGCCGAGCATGGGGCCGCCGTGCTCCACCCAATCGGCGACGCGATCCCGCATGTCGTCCGCACTCACGGCGGGCGGCGCGAACGACGACGAGAGCCGCGTCGTGTTGCTGAGCAGCGCGTCGGCGCGCTCCGTGCCCACGAAACGCGGCGGCTTGTTGAACCGCTCGCCGAACCACGTCCCCAGCTCGCGAACCGACAGCGTCTCGCGCCCGGTCAAGTTGAGTACGAACGGAGGGGCGTTGGCGAGCGGCAGCGATTCGATGGCGATGCGATTCGCGTCGCCCTGCCAGATGACGTTCACGTAGCCCATGTCCACCGACACGGGCTCCGACCGATACACCTTGACCGCGATGTCGACGAGCACGCCGTATCGCAGGTCGATCGCGTAGTTGAGACGGAGAATCGCGACCCGCGTTCGGTGCGTGCGCGCCGCGAGCTCGAACATGCGTTCACGCCCCACACACGATGCCGCGTACTCGCCGACCGGCGCGAGCGCGTCGCCCTCGCGTGAACCGCCCGCCTCCACCGGCGTCAGCGCGTAGACGTTGCCCGTCGAGAAGGCGACGATGCGCGACGCGCGATAGCGGTCGGCGCAGTACGCCGGCACCAGCGTGTTCATCCCCCACGTCATCGCCGGCGCGCCCGTCGTGCCGAACTTCTGGCCCGCCATGAAAATCACGTTCGGCGCGTCGGGGAGGGCCATGACGTCGTCGTGGTCGAGCAGATCGCACGACAGCGTCTCGACGCCCGCGTCCTCGAGATGCCGCCGCGCGTCGGCCGACGACCACCGTGACACGGCGATCACGCGCCGCGAGTCCTGCGCCGCGCGACGCGCCATGCGCGCCAGCGTCGGTCCCATCTTGCCGCCCGCCCCGAGGACGATGACGTCGCCCGGGCACGCGGCGAGGGCGGCCTCGGTTTCCGCTCTCGGTGCGGAGAGCGCCGCGTCGAGCTCGGCTTCGGTCACTCGGTCTACGCCGCCTCGGCGGCCGCGCGCTCGGCGTGTCGCTTGATGCGCGCGACCATCGCGTTGAGGCCCACCTCGCGGCCCGAAAGGCCGATGCCTTCCATCACCTGGTGCACGAAATCGCTCGGGATCGCCAGCGTCGTGGACGGCGGCTGCTCGTTGATGGCCAAGAAGAGGATGGCAAGAAACGCCGCCACGGTCGGGGATTGTTTGACGTCGAGCTCGGCGTAGAAATGCAGCTTGCCGTCGCGGAATTCCGGAAACAGCTCAACCGCCGTTTGGCACTCGGGCACGGCGAACTGAGCACGATCCAACTCGCGGAAGCGCGGCGGGACGGGCTCGAGCTTCTTGGAGTAATAGACCAGCGCCTGCATCTTTTCCTCGCGGCTCATCGCGCGAAATCGCGACAGCACGCGCTCGATGCTGGGCGGAAGCGGGGGGCGGTGCTGCGCTGGAACGTCGGTCATTCGTCCGGATTCAATGCCGGGCGTGGGACGGCGTCAAGCCGCGCCGGCGATACCGCCGCCGAGTTCGAGATTCACCAACGCTGGAATACACTGAAGAGGAATCCAACGATGCCGACACGAGGCGCCAAGGCGCGGTGGGAAGGTGGGCTCAAGGGAGGCACGGGTACGTTCAGCACGGCGACCGGCCTGAGCGCGAACTATTCGTTCAGCTCGCGGTTCGAGTCCGGAACAGGGTCGAACCCGGAGGAAATGCTCGCCGCCGCGGAAGCCGCGTGCTACAGCATGGCGGTCAGCGGTGCGCTGGAGCGAAACGGCACGCCCGCGACGAGCGTCGACACGTCGGCCAAGTGCACCGTCGAGCGAGTGAACGACGCGTTCACGATCACCAAGATCGAGCTGACGGTGAAGGCCGTCGTCCCGTCCATCGACGACGCGACCTTCCAGAAGATCGCCGCGACGGCGCGCGACAACTGCCCCGTGTCGCGAGCGCTCAAGGGCAACGTGGACATCCAGCTCGTCGCCACGCTCGGGACTTGACCGTCGTCGCTTGCGACGGCGCGCGTTCGGACGCAGCCTTACGAACATCGTACTCACACCCCCACGACCCAAGTCATATGTCCACAGCCGCTACGCCGCGCTCCGTCACGTACTACAAATGGGACGAGCTTCCGCGCGAGACCGTCTCGCCGCTGCTCGACCGCAAGCTCATCACCGGCGACCGGATGATGCTCGCCCACGTCTATCTGAAGAAGGGCTGCGTCGTCCCCAAGCACACGCACGAGAACGAGCAGCTCACGTACATCCTCGAGGGTGCGCTGCGGTTCTGGATCGGCGAAGACGAATCGCAGACGCTGGTCGTGCGCGCCGGTGAAGTGCTGCACATCCCGTCGATGGTGCCGCACAAGGCCGAAGCGCTCGAGGACACGCTCGACGTCGACATCTTCGATCCGCCGCGACAGGACTGGCTCAACAAGACCGACGCGTATCTGCGGAAATAGCCCGTGGATCTCGGGCTCAAGGAAAAAGTCGCGCTCGTCGCCGCGGCGAGCAAAGGATTGGGTCGCGCCATCGCCGAGGAGCTCGCGGCGGAAGGCGCGACCCTGGTGATCTGCGCGCGCGGACAGGGAACGCTCGACGCCGCGCGCGACGAGATCTCGGCGAAGACCGGCGCCGACGTGCGAGCGGTCGCCGCCGACGTGTCGCAGCAGGAAGGGATCGCCGCCGTCGCCAACGCGGCGCTCAGCGCGTTCGGACGCGTCGACATCCTCGTGACGAATGCCGGCGGACCTCCGGCGGGCATCTTCGAGATGCACGATTGGGACACGTGGCACCGCGCCGTCGACCTCACACTGCGCAGCGCCGTCGAGCTGACGCGACTCGTGCTGCCCGGCATGCGCGCGCGGAAGTGGGGACGCATCATCCACATTACATCCATCGCGGCGAAACAGCCGGTCGACAACCTGATGCTGTCGAACAGCATTCGCTCGGCCGTCACCGGATTTTCGCGCACGCTCGCCAACGAAGTTGCGGCGGACGGCGTCACGGTGAACACGCTGCTGCCCGGCTACACGCGCACCGAGCGCGTCGAAGAGCTGGCCGACGCGAACGCGAAGAAGGAAGGCACCAACCGCGCGGCGATTCTGGCGCGCTTCGACCGTGAGATTCCGATGCATCGCCTCGGCGAGCCGCGCGAGTTTGCGGCGCTCGCCGCATTCATCGCGTCGGAGCGCGCGAGCTACATCACCGGCCAGTCGATCGTGTCCGACGGCGGCTGGATTCGTTCGTTGATGTAGTCGGGTGTAGTCGGTCGCGCGATCAGCCGAAGTAGCGCGCGGTCCACCCGGACCCCGCCGGCTGCTCGAAACGGGTGCGCCACGCGGACGCCGCGCTCAACCCGGTGTCGAACACCGGCGTCGTCTCGGCGACCTCGCCGCGCTTCACGCGCTCGACGAATTGGTCGCGCGACGTCGTTTCGATGCCGGTCGCCGTGCGATAGAACACCCGCCCTCCGCCGACGAGCCGCGAACCGATCGTCCGCTCGAGCTGCTGCAGCGCGCGAAACAATCCGTCGATCGAACAGCCCGACGCGTTTTCGGCGTTCACGTCCACGCCAATGGCGAGAAACCGATTGTCGCGCCAATCGCGCGCGCAGACGAGTGGCACGCCGTGCGCCTTCCATCTGTCGAGAAAATCATCGACCGCGCCGAGCACGGCGTCTTCGGAGTCACCGGAGAGCTCGTGGTCGCTGGCGAAGACCCAGATTCGGGCGGAATCCGGCAGTTCGGCGAAAGGGACGATCGGCATCGTAGAGCGAAAGATAGGCGAGGGCGAACCACTCGGCTCGCTTACGGCGCCTTCACGACGTTGGAGTAGCGATTCTCCGCCGGCACACAACGATCGTGATGTTGTCCGACCCTCCGCGGTCGAGCGCCATTTCGAGCAGCGATTTGCACACGTCTTCCGACGCCGGGTTGGCTGCGATCGCCGCGCCGATCTCGTCGTCGGACACGTGCTTCGTGAGACCGTCGCTGCAAAACAGGAGCACCGAGCCGAAGCGATCGATCCGCACGCGCGTGACGTCCGGAACCGCTTCCTCCGCTTCGCCGCCGACCGCGCGCGAGAGTACGTGCCGGTAGGGCGACGACGCGAGACGTTCGCGGGGCATCACGCCCTGGTCCACGAGCTCCTGCGCCACGGTCTGATCGCGCGTCACCTGCGTGAGCGTCCCGTTCCACCAGTAGTAGGCGCGGCTGTCGCCCAGCTGCACGACGTAGAGCCAGGGCCAGACCACGATGCCGAGCGTGAGGGTCGTGGCCATCGGCTTCGGGTCCGATCGAAGCTTGGCTGCCGCCCGCACCGCGTGGTGCGCGTCGAGGACCGCGCTGCGGAGCGATTCGAGAAAGACATCTTCTTCTTTCGAGCCGGCGTCGTGGTACGACTCCAGCGTCGAGGAGACGTAGTGCATGATCGTCTCCGTCGTGATCCGCGACGCCTGGCCGCCGTCGGCGTTGCCGCCCACACCGTCGGCCACGAGCACGATCGTCGCCCTCCACTCGCCGCGAAGGGGAAGCTGCTGGACGTCGGGAAGGCTCGTCGCGTGGACGATGACCTCGGGGTGCACCGTGCACGCCAGGAAGTGGTCCTCGTTCTCGACGCGCTTTTTCCCGGGATGGGTCAGCCCAAAGAGGTCGATCTCGTCGTCTCGGACACGCTGGCTCTGATTCGTGTTCGTGGTGAACATCTCGGCGACTTTCATCGGCTCCCTCCCCCGGCGTTCTCTGTCCTGCGGGACGCTACGAGCGTGTCCGGCTCGTCCTAGCATGGTCCGCGCCGCCAGGCGGGGCAAGGCTCTCCGTGAAGGCTTGTCGCGCGACCGCCGGAGCGCAGCGAAATCCCTTGCGAGCGCGTTGGCGCAGAGGTAGGGATTAGTCTCTCCTCTCTCCCAGACACCCTCGGCCCTTTCTCATGTCTTCGACCACCTACGATCGCCGCGCGTTCATGGCGTACTTCGGCTCAATCGGTCTCGGGAGCACGCTCTTGCCGGGCGTGCTCTGGGCGCAGACCCAAACGCCCCAGCAACAAGGCGCCGCGATCACGACGGAGCAGATCGCGGCCGCCGAAGAGGTGGCGGGGCTCAAGTTCTCCGACGAGGAGCGCCAGACGATGTCCCGCGACCTCGCGCAGGTGCGGACGGGGCTCGCGCGGTTGCACAGCGAGCCGCTCGACATGAGCATGTTCCCGACGATCGTCTTTGATCCGCTGCCGACGGGCAAGGAACTGGCGAAGAAGACGAGGGCGCCGACGGTGCGCAGCAAGGTCCCGGTCATGGCGCGCCCCGGCAGCCTCGACGAGCTGGCCTACGAGTCCGTGACGACGCTGTCGGATCTGGTGCGCACGCGCAAGGTGAAGCCGTCGGAGCTGACGGACATGTATCTGTCGCGTCTCAAGCGCTACGACACGCAGCTTCACTTCGTGATCAACCTGACCGAGGACCGCGCGCGTAAACAGGCCGCCGCGCTCGATTCAGAGATTGCTCACGGACACTATCGCGGCGCGCTGCACGGCATCCCCTGGGGCGCAAAGGATCTGCTCGCCGTAAAGGACTACCCAACGACGTGGGGAGCCGGCTTGTATCAGGATCAGAAGTTCGACTACGACGCGACCGTCGTGAAACGCCTCGACGACGCGGGCGCTGTACTCGTCGCCAAGCTCACGCTCGGTTCGCTCGCGCAGGGAGACCGGTGGTGGAAGGAGCGCACTCGCAACCCATGGAACCCGGAAACGGGATCCAGTGGCTCGTCAGCCGGTCCGGCGTCGGCCACTGCCGCGGGATGCGTCGGTTTCAGCATCGGCTCGGAGACGAACGGGTCGATCACGTCGCCGTCGCGCACGTGCGGCGTCGCGGGGTTTCGTCCGTCGTTCGGGCGCGTGCCGCGCTCGGGTGCGATGGCGCTCTCGTGGACGACCGACAAGCTCGGCCCCATCTGTCGCAGCGCCGAGGATTGCGCGCTGGTGTTCGACGCCATTCACGGACCGGACGGCATCGATCGCTCGATCAAGGCGTATCCGTTCAACTGGAACGCCAACGAAAAGATTTCGAAACTGAAGATCGCCTACATCAAGGCGGACTTCGAGCGCACGGCAAACGGGACGACGACGCCGATCGCCGACGCGATGCATTTCCTCGACGTGCTCAAGTCGCTCGGTGCGAACCCCGAACCGATCGACGCGCCGACGCCGAACTACGGATATCTCGACGAGATCATTCTCCGCTCGGAAGCGGGCGCCGCGTTCCAGGTCGATACGCTCAACAGCAAGATCAAGGAGCTGGAGCCGTACAGCACGTGGCCGAACTACTTCCGAGCGTCGCAGTTCACCCCGGGCGCCGACTACGTGAACGCGAATCGCATCCGAATGCGCGCCATGGAGCAGATGTGGGAGTTGTTTTCGAAGTATGACGTCGTCATCACGCCGCGCGAGAACACCTCGGTCACCAACATCACGGGCACGCCGTCGATTGTCGTGCCCACCGGATTCGCCATTCCGCAGGGTCGCGGCGGATTCGGCGGTGGCGGTGGCGGTGGGGGTGGGGGTGGGGGTGGAGGCGGCGGCGGGCGTGGCGGTCGGGGCGGCGGCGGCGGGGCTGGGGGAGGCGCTGGTCGCGGGGACTCAGCCGCGGCCGCCGCGCCGGCGGCACCGCCGCCACCCACCGTTCCACTGCCCACGGCGATGTATGTCATGGGCCCCATCTTTCAGGACGAGAAAAACCTGCTCGTCGCTCACGCCTTCCAGCAGGCCACAGATTTTCACAAGAAGCGTCCGCCGCAGTTCGCCTGAGAGCTTTACAAGAACGCTACAGCCCGGGAAAACACTTTCGCGCGACCCGGTGTCTAATTGGTCGGCGGCGGGGATGAAACCGCCGCCGACCGTTTTGTGTAGTAGAGGTTTCCCGCGATCGCGCGCCCTGACCATTTTGCGATGACAGTCTCGACCATCCGCACGGGCACCAAGCGCAACCCATTCAGCACTCGGCCGACGCCGCTGTCGGCGGACTCGATCGCGCAAACTGGCGAATACACGATCTTCGGCCTCGCCCGCTCGGTCGATGAGTCGGTCATGCGCGAACGCCGCATCAGCTTCACGCTGATCCTGTTCGGCGTCGCGACGCTGATCGCGATTCTCTATTCCGCCGAGCGATTCGCGTACAGCCGGTTCACCGGCGCACCGATCTCGCTGCGAAGCTTGTTGCCGGCGGAATTGATATTCACGTACGCGTGGGCGCTGCTCACGCCGCCGGTGATGTTCGTCGCCAAGCGCTTCCCGGTGTGGGGGCATTCGCCGCACCTGCGCAATTGGGGCGTTCAAGTCGCGGCCCTGGCGGCCTTCGTCGCCACGCACGCCGCGCTCTGCTCCCTTGTGATGGCGGCGATTTCGCCCGCCACCACGCTCAGCGAGTTCCCGACGCTGTTCGGCAACACAGTGCTCTCGTGGACGGTCGTGGACGCGATCGTGTTCTGCGCGCTCGTCACTGTGCACCACGCCGTCGTCTACTATCGCGTGTCGAAGGATCGCGCGCTCCGCGCGTCGCAACTCGAAGCACGGCTCGCCCAGACGCAGCTCCACATGCTGCGCATGCAGCTCCAGCCGCATTTCCTCTTCAACACGCTGCATTCGATTTCGGCGCTCATGCACAAGGACGTGCGCCGCGCCGACTCGATGATCGCCGCGTTGAGCGACCTCCTTCGCATGTCGCTCCAGAACATCGGTGCGCAGGAAGTGCCGCTCCAGTCGGAGCTCGACTTCCTCCAACGCTACGTCGAGATCATGAGCCTCCGGTTCGGCGATCGGCTCCGCGTGTCGATCGACGTCGATCCGGAGACGCGCGACGCGCGCGTGCCGAACCTGTTCCTGCAGCCGCTGGTGGAGAACTCGTTCCGCCACGGATTCGGCGATCTCGGACAAGGTTCGGTGGCGATCACCGTGCGGCGCGAGGGCGACATGCTCTGCTGCGACGTCCGCGACGACGGCCGGGGGCTTCGCGCGGGACACAAAGAGGGCACCGGCCTGGCGAGCACCCGGCAGCGGCTCGCCCACTTGTACGGCGAGCGACAGACCTTCTCGCTTCGCGGCGCGCCTGGACAGGGTGTCCACGTCACGATGGCGATTCCGTTTCAACCTTCAGAACCCGACCTCACGGCGGCAGACTGATGACTCCTCCTCCCTCGATACCCGACTCCACCAAGATCAGAGTGCTGATCGTCGACGACGAAGAGCTGGCGCGCGACCGCGTCGCCTCTCTCCTCGCCGAACAACCTGACGTCGAAGTCGTCGGCACGTGCGTCGACGGACCGAGCGCCGTCGAAGCGATCGAGCGCGAGCGGCCCGATCTCGTCTTCCTCGACGTGCAGATGCCGGGCATGGACGGCTTCGAGGTCGTCGAAAATCTCGAGCGCGAGCACGTTCCGGCGGTCGTGTTCGTGACCGCGCACGACGCGCACGCGATCCGCGCGTTCGAGATCCACGCCCTCGACTTCCTCCTCAAGCCGTTCGACCAGACGCGGTTCGAGAAGGCGCTCGAGCGGGCGCGCGCCCAACTGTCACGCGACAAGTCGTCGTCGCTCGACTCGCGGCTCGTGTCGCTGCTCGAGGAACTGCGCGAGGAGCGGAAATACCCCGAACGCCTGATCGTGAAATCGAGCGGCCGCGTGTTCTTCGTCCGCGCCGAAGACGTCGATTGGGTCGAGGCGGCGGGCAACTACGTCAAGATTCACTCGAAGAGCGAGGCCCATCTCCTCCGCGAGAGCATGAAGAACATGGAGGCCAAGCTCGATCCCAAGACCTTCGTGCGCATCCATCGCTCGGCGATCGTGAACATCGATCGCATCAAGGAGCTGGAGCCGTGGTTCCACGGCGAGTACGTCGTGATTCTGCGCGACGGCACGCGCCTCACGGCGAGCCGAGTGTTCAGCGACCGATTGAGCGCCGCGATCGCGTGATCGAACTAGGCGGCCGCGCGCAGGATCGACTGGAGCGCGGTCTCGAGGTTCGGTAGCGAGAACGCGAAGCCGGTCTGCAGCAGTTTGCGAGGGAGTGCGCGCTGGCTCGCCAGCGCGGCTCCCTTTGCCATTTGTCCGTAGAGCAGCTCGAGCGCGAGCACCGGAACGGGGAAGATCGCCGGACGGTGCAGCACCGACGCGAGCACGCGCGTGAACTCGGCGTTGTCCACGGGATTCGGCGCCGTGAGGTTGAACGCGCCCCGGGCGCCGTCCGTGTCGACGAGGAAGCGCAGCGCGCGCACCATGTCGGCGAGCGCGATCCAGCTCATCCAGTGCTTTCCGTCGCCCAAGCGTCCGCCGACGCCGAGTCGGAAGGGGAGCAGCATTTTGGCGAGCGCGCCGCCGCGCGGGTCGAGCACGATGCCGGTGCGACTGATCGCGACACGAATGCCTGCGTCGCCGGCCGGCGCGGTGGCCGCTTCCCAGTCCTTGCACACCGACGCGAGAAAGTCGTCGCCGGGGCTGCTCGTCTCGTCGAGCACTTCGCTTCCGCGCACACCGTAGTAGCCGACCGCCGATCCGCTCACGAGCGCGTTTGGTCGCGGTGACAGCGTCGCCATCGTGCGCGCGATCAGCGATGTCGATTGAACGCGGCTCTCACGAATGGCGCGCATCGCATCGCGCGTCCAACGCTGCGCGATGTTCTCACCGGCGAGATTCACTACCGCGTCGACACCGGCGAGGGCTGTCGCGTCGATCTCGTTGCGTTCCGGGTTCCACGAGACCTCGTTCGGCCCGCGCGCTGCGCGCCGCACGAGACGGCGCACGTGGTGCCCGTCCGCGACCAGCGAACGAACTAGTGCCGATCCGATCAAACCGGTGGACCCGGTGACGGCGATGCGCAACGGAGATCTCTCGCTCTGGGCTCAGGTCACAGGATAACAGGACCGGCCCTGAGTGGCGTTCTTGCCGCGCGGCGGTGGCCGCGTCGAGACCGGACTAGTCGGCCGAGTTCAGCTCGGGGCTCGCCGCGAGCGCATCGCCCGCGGCCATCGAGAGCGCGTCGACTTCGGCATCGTCCGTGTCGTTCAACACGCGCATTTCCTGGATCGCGCGGTCGACGAGCCGCAGGGCGGCGTCCGATTCGTAGAGGAGCTCGTCGCGACGAGCGAGCGAGCTCATGATCAGGCCGCGGCGCCGATGCCGGCGAGCACGCGCTCGATCTTTTCCTTGAGTGCGGGCGGCGTGAACGGCTTGTGGATGTAACTCGTCACGCCCGCGTCCACGCCGGCGACGATCTCTTCACGGGCGCCGCGCGTGGTGACCATCAGAATCGGGAGCGATTTGCCGAGCGGGTGCGAGCGCACGGCGCGCGTGAACTCCGAGCCGCTCATCTCGGGCATGTTCCAGTCCGTGATGATGAGGTTGACCCCGGAGCCGAGGTGCGTCAGGGCGGAAAGACCGTCGCCTGCCTCGATGGTATCGGCGTAGCCGATCCGTCGCAGGGCGTTGACGACGATGCGCCGCATCGTCGGAGAGTCGTCGACCACTAGGATTTTCATGACTACCGACACCCTACCCCGGATCTCGCGTGAAGCGAGCGGCGATTAGAGATCGCCGCTGGACAGCAGCCGACGTGCGATCACTTCAGCCACTTCGCGTGTGTTGTACGCCCCACTGCGCAGACGACGAGTCACCGCCTCGAGATCGGTCGACTCGAGCACTGCCGACGAAGCGCTGTCGGCGACCTGCTGCTCTACGTCGGCGATCTCCGCCATTCCATCCAACTGCGGTGCCACCTTGCGCGCCTTCTTGTTCCGCCGCTTGCCGGTCGTGGGGACGGGTGCGTTCACACTCTCGGACAACGCGGTGGCACTAATCGGCGCCTGGGTATTCGGATCGATCTGCACAGCTCTGAGCCTCCGATCTGAGTATCGACGAGAGAGGTACGCGGTTGAGGGTGACGGCACACATTCGCCGTCGTGCGACGCGATGTTTCAGTTCTACACTTCCAGAGCCGGGCGCGAACGGGCCTGACTGCTGACGGTCAACAGCTCACCGGCGACGTAGCCGTACAGGCTGGCCAGGCGCGGCGCGACCTTCCCGCCTCGCTTGAAGTCCAGGTCCCGAAGGGCTTCCAGGACCAGGTTCGAAGCGTCCACCAGACAGCTGTATGGTTCGGCGTCGTCGTGTGTGGCAAGGTGCGAGTCGCTCATGCATCTGGTATCGGTCCGACTTTCTGACGGGTTAGCGAGACCCTTGTGCTGTAAACAGTTGAGCCGTTCGACCCCGGTTTCAGGGGGTCGTCGCGCTTTGCGAGGACGTTCTGACTTCAGGTGGACGGGTGGACGGGTGGACGGGTGGACCGGCAGAACCAGACAGCCAGGCGGCAAGTCGGCACACGAACCTGTCGCGTCCCTCAGTCCCTCCCCACGAACAACTTCAGTCTTTTTGATTTTTGACGTTCTCGCGTTCTCCGCGCGGTTACAGCGGCAAGACGCAGAGCGTCTTGGAGGAGTATCGGCGTGAACCCGCCGATTCTTGATCGCGCGCATCAAACTCATCCGTATGGCGACGATTCTCTGCCTCGACGACGAACCGGCAATCGGGTTGATCCTCCAGGACACCCTGGAGCGAGCCGGCCATCAAGCCGTCGCGGCGCACAACGTCCCGCAGGCGTTGCAAGCCCTGTCGGGCGGCGCCATAGACCTCATCATCTCCGATTACCGGATGCCCGGGCTCACCGGGCTCGAATTTCTCGCGCTGCTCAGACAGGAAGGCCACGACACGCCCCTCATCATGCTGACCGGCTACGGCAGCATCGAGCACGCGGTGTCGGCGATCAAGGCGGGCGCGATCGACTACATCACCAAGCCGGTGCGCCCCGAGCAGCTCGAGCTCGCGGTGAATCAGGCGCTCGAGGTGGTCCGTCTCCGCCGCGAGAACGAACGGCTGCGGCGAGAGGTGCTCGAGTTCCGCAACGAGCGTCAGATCATCGGCACCAGCGCGGCCATTCGACGTGTGCTGCAAACCGTCGCCACGGCCGCGCCGACGCGCGCCACCGTGCTCCTCGAGGGAGAATCGGGAACCGGCAAGGAGCTCTTCGCGCGCACGATCCACGTGCAAAGTGATCGTCGCGACGGGCCGTTCATCCAGCTCAACTGCGCCGCGCTCCCCGAAGGCCTCGTGGAGAGCGCGCTCTTCGGCCACGAGAAGGGCGCGTTCACCGGCGCGATTCGTCGGGTGGAAGGCGCGTTCGAGCGCGCCCACGGCGGAACGCTGCTGCTCGACGAGATCTCGGAGATGCGGCTCGATCTTCAAGCGAAGTTGCTTCGCGTGCTGCAAGAACAGGAGTTCGAGCGCGTCGGCGGATCGACGCCGATCAAGGTGGATGTCCGCATCGTCGCGACGACGAATAGGGATCTCGCCGTGTTCGCCGCCGCGGGAAACTTTCGTCAGGATCTCTACTATAGATTGAGCGTCATTCCCGTCCGTCTGCCGCCGCTCCGCGAGCGTCGCGACGACATACCGCTCCTCTCATATCGGTTCGCCGCACACTACGGGCAGGAGATCCGCAAGGAGATCACCGGCATTTCGCCCGAAGCCGCGGAACTGTTGCAGGGATACGACTGGCCGGGTAATGTCCGCGAGTTGCAGCACGCGGTGGAACGGGCGGTGATTCTCACGCCCGAGCCGATGATCCCGTTGCACGCGTTCGACGGACAGCGGTTCGGGTTGAGCGGCGCGTGGAGCGGACCGACGCCGACGCGAATCCCCAACGCGCTGTTTCACACGAACGGAAACGGCACCGCACCATCGGCGCCGGCGATACCGGATGGCGCGGTCGTCTTCACCTCGCTCAACGTGGACGAGGCGGAAGCAAAGTTGATCGAGCGCGCGCTCGAGGTGTCGAACGGCAATCGTACGCGCGCGGCGGATTTGCTGGGCATCAGCGTGAGAACTCTTCGCAACAAGTTGAACGGAACGAAGGCGGACAGCGACGGAGGGAGTTAGATCCATGATCAATCGCGCGAGTTTGGCGGCAGTCGTCTCGGTCGGGGTGTTGGCAGCGGGCTGCCACGCCCCGTCTTCAGTTTCAGCCAGCCCCGCGGCGTCGATGAACGCGGCCACCACGAGCTGGCCGGCGCCCTCGCCCGGCCGCACGTACACGCTCATGCCGACGCCGGCGACCGTCGCCTGGGGCTGGTACGACGCGGCGGGCCAACCCGTGCTCCGCGTCGCGTCGGGCGACGAAGTCGTCGTGCGCGCGCTCTCCACGTGCAGCCCGATGTCGCTCGTACGCGCGGGTCTCGACTCGACTCGCGTCGAGCAGCTCGCGAAGGACATCTACGCCGCGCGCTCGACGATGAAGGTCGGCCCCGGAGGTCACATCCTCACCGGCCCGATCTACGTCGAGGGCGCCGACTCGGGCGACGTGCTCGAGGTCCGCTTCAAGTCGATCAAGCCGGCGATCAACTACGCGTGCAACTCGTTCGGGCCGCGCAGCGGATTCCTGCCCGAGGATTTTCCGGGCCCGGGACACTCGAAGATCATCGAGCTCGACACCGTCAACATGATCGGCCATTTCGGCCCGGGCATCGACATTCCGCTGCATCCGTTCTTCGGCAGCGTCGGCGTCGCACCACCGGCGTCGATGGGTCGCTTGAACAGCGCACCGCCCGGCATCCACGCGGGGAATCTCGACAACAAAGAGCTCGTCGCCGGCACGACGCTCTACATCCCGGTGTGGACCAAGGGCGCGCTCCTCGAGATCGGCGACGGGCACGCCGGCCAAGGCAACGGCGAAGTCGACATCACGGCGATGGAAACCTCGCTCATCTCCCGCATGCAGCTCGTCGTGCGCAAAGACATGCATCTCTCCTGGCCGCGCGCCGAGACGCCCAATTACTACATCGCGATGGGGACCGACTCGGCGCTCGTCAAAGCGACGAAGACGGCCGTGCGTCAGGGGATCGAGCTACTCGTCGACGTGAAGCACATGTCGCGCGAGGACGCCTACCAGCTCCTCAGCGTTTCCAGCGACGTGGACATCACGCAGCTCGTGGACGGCACCGTCGGCGTCCACGTGATGATCCCGAAGGCGATCTTCACGACCAAGCGCTAGTCGGCGGTCGACGGCGCCTGCCGTCGCGGACCATGCCGAATCGAGCGGGGCGACACGGTCGCTCCGCTCGATTGCTTTAGCCGTCTGCCACAGCCCTTGGCATTTCGGCATGAACCATTTCCGCCGACCTGCGCGGAAAATCTTGCCGTTTGAACGTTTATTGCCGGGTCGCGGGAATTCCTAAAGTGCGAGACGGCATCGGGCGGCAGGTCTGGTAAATCTTTTGCGGCAAGCAATTTAGCTAAAGCGCGCTCGGCAGCGGATTTTGCAAGAGCCTGAGCAGCGAACTGGTCCACAGCGTGCCAATGATGAGACGCGCGTCACGTTTGGCCGCACGCCGTCCCACACCGCTGGACCGCACCGCCTCAGCGCCACACAACGCCCGACCGCCCCCAGTCTCCCCTGCCTCGGCAACTGCCGGGAGTCGAAAACATGGAACCGCGTCTCACGTGGAAGGCCTTCGCCGCCGGCGATCTGGCCGCCCGCGATGCTCTCTTGATGGAGAACCTCAGCCTCGTGCATCATGTCGCGCGTCAGCTCGAGCGCAAACTGAGCAACGAGCTCGATCACGACGAGTTGGTGAGCGCAGGAACGCTCGGCTTGATGTCCGCCATGACCGCATTCGACCCGGAGCGCGGCCTCGCGTTCAGCACATTCGCCGTCCCGCGAATCCGCGGCGCGATCCTCGACGAGCTGCGCAGGCAAGACCACGTGCCGCGATCGGTGCGCCGCAAGACACGCGATATCCAGGCCGCATCACACGCCGTCGCGGCGCGCGTCGGCCGAGCGCCGGAAGACTCCGAGGTTGCGCAGGCACTCGGCGTCGACGTGCACACGCTGTGGAAATGGGAGTCCGACGTCGAAGGCGCGATCCGTGTCCCGATCGACCGTCCCGTGAACGAGCGCGGCGAGGCCCAGTCATCCCTCCTCGACCTGCTGCACACGGATCCGTCTGACGGCGTGGACGAACAGCTTGGCAGGGAGCAGGAAGTCACGATCCTGCGCGAGGCGATCATGCGCCTCAAGGAGCAGGAGCGGACGGTGCTCGCGCTGTACTACTTCGAGGAGCTCAAGCTGCACGAGATCGCGGAGATTCTCGGGCTGACGGAGTCGAGAGTGTCGCAGGTGCGCTCGAAGGCGCTCGCGAGACTGCGTGAGCAAGTGGGCATGTCGCTAGCGTCGTAACTCCCGGTCCACCGGTCTACCGGTCTACCGGTCCACCGCTCTACCGGTCTTAGACCACGTTGTATTCGCCGACGACGCTGCCAGTTGAGAACCGCGCGATTCGCAGGGCATCGATGTCGATCGTGCTCGCGCGGCCGTCGAGAATTTCTTCGGCCATGAGAAGTCCGGCCGCGGGGCCGTGCATGAGCCCGTGGCCGCTGAAGCCCGCGCACACGAAGAGGCCGTCGACCTCCGGCACGGCGCCGAGAATCGGCTGGTCGTCCGGCGTCACCTCGTAGAGACCCGCCCACTCGGCAGAAATCTCCGCGTCGGCCAAGAGCGGCATGCGCTCGACCGCACGCTCGATGTGCTGCAAGCGCCAGTCTTCGTCGACGCGCGTGTCGAATCCCGGCGGTTCGTCGCGGTTGGACATTCCAGTGAGGATTCCGTCGCCCTCGCGGTGGAAATAGAGCGCGCGCGAGAAGTCGATCACGAATGGAAAATCGGCGCGCAATGAGGGAATGGCGCTCGTGACGGCGATCTGCCGGCGCACTGGCTGAATCGGAAGCTCGACGCCCGCCATTGCGCCGACCGCAGCCGACCAAGGACCGGCGGCGATCACGACCCGCGGCGCAACGATCGTCTCTCCGGCCACGTCTACGCTGCGCACGCGACCGCCGGACACGGTGATTCCGTCGGCGCCGCTGCTCGTCTCCAGCGCCGCGCCGAGTCGTCGCGCCTGCGACACATAGCCCTGCAGCAGGCCATTCGGATCGACCAGCCCGTCGGCGGCGCACCACGTGCCGCCGACGATCCCCGTCAGGTCGATCTCCGGCGCGAGAGCGGCGATCTCCGCGCGATCCACTTCGCGGCTCGGCACCCCCAATCGATTCTGGAGCGCGACGTTCGCGCGGAACTGCGCGAGATCGGCGTCGTTGTCGAGCAGAAAGAGATATCCGCAGCGGCGGAGACCCACCGCCTGATCCATCTCGGCCGGGAATCGTTCCATCATGCCGATGCTGAGCTTCGACAGCTCGATGTTCACCGCGGTCGCGAACTGGTGTCTCACGCCGCCGGCGTTGAGTCCCGTGGAGCCGAGGCCGAACATCTCGCCGCGCTCGAGGACTACGACGTTCGTGCAACCGCGCCGCGCGAGGTGATAGGCGATGCTCGCGCCCATGATTCCGCCGCCGATGATGACGACGTCCGCCGTGCAATTTGATGAGGGCATGGAACGAAAAGTTACTTCACTCGCGCGCGCCATTCACGGCGGGCGTCTTTCAGTTCTGTAGCGAAGCGGAGCCGCGCCTTGCGCCGCGCCCGGCAAGTTCCTCCTCGTCGGCAAGGAATTCCCGCCGGCGGGTGCCGCCGCGGTTGGTCGTTCTCCGGCGAATGCGATGGTAACGCGTTGATGAGAAAGGTCATATCGGATTCAGCGTTTTCGCGCCGATTGGGCACCGGGATTGCCTTTGAGAGCCGCGCATCTCCCTCATGCTCATCGTGATGTCGACGGCACTCCTGCGTAGCCCGGCCGAAGATCTTTCGCCGGCGCCGCTTTCTCCAATCGAATCGCTGGCCGAAGCGCTCAACGCCGAGCGTCGTCTGCTCGACCACCTGAGCGAAGTGGTGCGGCGCCAGCGCACTGCCGTCGCCACCGACGACATGGATGCGGTCAGCGATTGCGTGTTCGCGACGCATCGCGTGCTCGTCACCCTGCGTGAGGCGCGCTCGCACCGGCAGTCGATCGGCACGCTGATCGGATTGCCGGCCGGCGCCGACGCGGGAACCGACTCGCTCGAGCGCGCGCTTGGCGCTCGAATGACGCCGGCGATTCGCACCGCGCGCGACGAGCTGCACCACGCGGCGCGCACCTTGGCCCGCGAGGTTGCCGCGACGCGCAGCGGGACTGCGTCAAGCTGAACGCTGATCCGCCGCCCGACGCGTCTTGAGCGTCGGCAGCCGGAGCTCCACCGCGCCCTCGCGCCGGCTAACGGCGCCGCCCAGCATCGTCGAGAGTCGTTCCGCGTAGGGCGCGCGCACCGGTGTCGGGATTTCGCCGACCGGCTGCGGGCCGACGCGAAATTCGACTTTCACCCAGCGATCGTCCGATTCGATGGTCGCGTGGACCGACGCGCGATTCGCCTTGGCGAGCCGCTTCGCGTCGTTGAGGATCAACACCAGGACGCGCACCAACGCCCATCGCTCGGCGCGCACCGGCTCGACGAAGCGCGTCGGCACGATCGTGAAGGGTGTATCGCGCAGATCGTGCAGGAACGCGTGGACGGCGAGCACGTCGGCGATCACGTCGTCGATGATGAGCGGTTCTTCGTCGGCGTCGGCCCGCGGCAGCAGACGCATCGCCCGGGCGCAGTCCTCCAGGCGTGTCAGCTCTTTCGAGAGGCTCGCGAACGCCGGGTCGTTGGGCGGTAGGTCGCCAAGTCGCGTGAGCTCGAGCAACGCCGAGAGCGAGCCGATTCGGTTGTTGAGCGCGTGGTGGACGCCGTGGCACACCTGGTCCACGATCAACAGCCACTCGTCAGCCACTTCGCCTTCGACCCCCGGCGCGATCGGCGCCGCGATCGTTTGGAAGGCCGCGGGAGGCGCGGGCGGGTGTGAGACCGGGGGGGCCGGGGGGGGCGGAACGGCTGGGGCGCCCGGGTGCGTCATCGTTGGACCCGTCGAGTCGAGGGTGACAGCGCGGAAAGTTAATGGGCGTACTGCGGTTTGGCCGCCAAAATGACCGGTTGCGGGAACAGGAGTCGTGTTTAGTTGGTTGATTGGATCATGAGGGCCGGCGATACTCCTTCGCGGACCCAGACCCTTCGTCTCCGGATGCGTCTCGATGGTTCTCGAAGTCCTGTTGCTCGCCGGCGCGGTCGCCGCGAATTCGCCGAGAGCGTCGATTCCACCTGATACGTCTACGCTAGCCGTGGTTCAGACGGAGCCGGCCGACTCGGCGCTCCTGCGATTGGCCCGGATTCCGACGGACACGCCGCATGCGCGCGTCCGCGCGATCGAGGTCAGCGACTGGTACGAGCGGCGTCTGATGATCCACCGATATGTCGCGTACGCCACGCTCCCCGTGTTCGGCGCGCAGTGGCTCGCCGGTCAGCAGCTGCTCGACAAGAGTCGTGAAGCGCCGACGTGGGCCAAGACGACCCATCGCGTGGGCGCGACGATGCTCGCCGGCATGTTCACCGTGAACACGGTGACGGGATTGTGGAACTGGTGGGATTCGCGCGCGGTGCCGCAGAACCGCGTGCTTCGCACGGTCCATGCATTTTCAATGATTGCCTGCGATGCCGCGTTTTCATATACAGGAGCCAAGCTGTCCAACGAAGCCGAGACGAGCAGCTCAGCGCGCACGCTTCACTATCAGGTGGCGCTCGTAGCCATGGGCGTAACCGTGTTGAGCGGGACGGCCATGAAGCTCTGGAACAAATAACCACGCCCCGATGTTTGTCCCTGAATACATCGTTCACTTGTTGAAGCCATGGAATCATTTTTACAGTCACTCCAAGATGGCCGAGACAGTCGTTCAATCGCTGCACATCGTAGGGGTGTTGATGGCCGGCGGGCTCGCCATCTCCGCTGACCGCGGGACGTTGCGCGCACTCCGAACGCCGGTCTCGGATCGCGCATTCCCCATGCGTGAGCTCGCCGCCGTTCATCGTTGGGTCCTCACGGGCCTCACGATCGTCGTCGTCAGCGGACTCGGCATGTTGACCGCCGACATCGAGACGTTCTTCGGATCGTGGGTTTATTGGACCAAGATGGCGCTGTTCGTCGTATTACTGGTGAACGGATTGGTGATCGTGCGCACCGAGGGCGAGTTGCGCGCCGATCCTGGAGAGCAGTCTCCGCACTGGGGCCGGCTCCGAATCCGGGCGCTCTCGAGCATCGGGCTCTGGTTCACCATCACCGTGCTCGGTGTAGCACTCGTCAACCTGAGTTGAGCTCCTACTGATGTCTTCACGCACCACCGATACGAGCAACGACAATCGCGACGCGGCCGATGCGTGCGCTGGATGCACGGCGATTCCGCGCCGCGGTTTTCTACGAGAGGCCGGCCTGTTCGCGGCCGGCGTTCTGGTCGCGCTCGGCGCCGCTCCGGCGCGCGCGTCGGCGATGCCGATCGAATTCATTTCGTCGACGCGCGGCGATCGCGAGGATAAGACGTATCCGATCCCGGCGCAGGACGGCGTGCAGATCGACAAGGACGCCGACGCGATGTTGGCGCGTTGGCAGGGGAAGGTGTTCGCGTTCTCGCTCGCTTGTCCGCACCAGAACACCGCGCTCCATTGGCAGGACAAGGATCAACAGTTCGAGTGTCCGAAACACCACTCTCGGTTCGACCCGCAAGGCAACTACGTCAAGGACAGCGGCCGCGCCACTCGTGGACTCGACCGGATGGCCATCCGGAAGGACGCGAACAACGTCGTGGTCAATCTGGACAAGATCTTCCAGCAAGACGACGACGAAGCCGACTGGAAGACCGCGTTCGTTTCCCTGACCTAGCCTCACGTCGTTCGACGACAACCCGAGTCATGCCCTGCTCCGACTGTTTCAACCGGCGGGAATTTCTTACGCGATCCGCGCTCGCCGCGGCGGCGTTGGTGGCCGCCGAGGCGTGCGGCGACGGACAAATCGGCCCCCCCGTTCACTCGGGCGCTGGCGGTGATCCGAACATTCCGATCGGCGGTCCGTTCACGATCACGATCTCACAGTTCGCCGGTCTGGCGACCGTGGGCACGGTCGTCGACATCGGTCACGAGCGCGCCGTCGTGCGCACCGGCCCGACGACGTTCCTGGCGCTGTCGGAGATCTGCACGCACGAGCAGTGCGATACGAGCGTCACCAACAACCGGTTCGAGTGCCCGTGTCATGGTTCGATCTTCGCCGCCGACGGGTCGGTCATCCGCGGCCCCGACACCGGCGACTCGATCACGCCGCTGCGCCAGTTGAACGTGGTGTTCGATCAGGCGGCGGGGACGCTCACGGTTTCCTGACGCCGCGTTGTATGCGTCGACGCAAGGCACACGTTCACTCTGCCTTGCGGAGCACCCGTCGCCCCTTCTGCTAGGAACGTTGCCTGCGCGTGCGGCGACGCTCGCCTCTGAGCGTGGGTTGGCCGGCACCTTTCGCGTCCGTGTGGCGACTCGTCTCCGCCGACGCCGCCGGGATCGCGAAGTAGAAGCTGCTGCCACGTCCCAGCGCGCTCTCCACCCAAATGCGGCCGCCGTGCGCCTCGACGATGCCGCGGGTGATCGGCAGACCGAGTCCCGCGCCGAGTCGACGCGCTCGCGTGGCCGCTTGCCAGAAGCGTTCGAAGACGTGCGGCACGTTTTCGGGCGCGATGCCGGCGCCGGTGTCGGCGACTGAAAACACGACCTCCTGATTCCCCGGCACCGCGCGAACGGTGATGCATCCGCCCTTCGGCGTGAACTTGACCGCGTTTCCAATGAGGTTGTCGAAGACCTGGAGCAGGCGGTCGCGATCCCCCATGACAGCCTGAACCCCGCGGTCGACTTCGAGGCGCAGCTCGAGGCCGGCCGACGCGGCGAGTGTGGCGTGAGTCTCCACCGCATCCCGCGCCAGCTCCACCGCGGAAAGGCGCTCTCGCTCGACCTTCAATTGCCCGGCCTCCACCTGCGCCACGTCGAGGAGATCTTGAATCAGGCGATTCATCCGCTCGGCGGAGCGGGCGATGATCAGACGCGGCGTCTGATCGCGCTGCTCCGGCTCCGGGCCGGAACGCTCGAGCATCTCGGCTTGCATCATGATGGCGCTGAGGGGATTCCTCAGATCGTGGGCGACGATACCCAGCACGTCGTCGCGCGCGGCCAACGCGCGCTGGAGCGCGGCCTCTGCTTGCTTCCGATCCGTGACGTCGCGCAGCACGACCGAGAAGAACGTCGCTCCTTCGACATCGACCTTGGAGATCGACGCCTCGGCTGGAAACTCCTCGCCGTTCTTTCGGAGACCGAAGATCTCTCGCATTCGGCGGGCGACTTCCCGCCCGGCGGCGAATGCCGCGAAGTCCGCCCGATGCGCCGCGCGAAAGCGCTCGGGAATGAGCCGCTCGAGCGCCGTGCCGAGCACCTCGCGGTTGGCATAGCCAAAGATCTTTTCGGCGCCCTCGTTGAAGATCGTGATGCGCTGGTCCTTGTCGACCGAGATGATCGCGTCGGACGCAATGGAGACGATGCCGGAGAACTTGGCCTCCGACAGACGAATGGCCTCGCTGGCCCGTTTGCGCAGCGTGACGTCTTCGATCTGCGAGATGAAATACCTCGGCGCACCGTCCGGTGCGCGAAACAGCGAGACGTTGAGCAGACACTCGACGACCGACCCGTCTTTGCGGATGTAGCGTTTCTCGAACTGATATCGCGGGATGTCGCCGCGAGAGAGGCGGTCCGACAGCTCGACCTCTTTTCCGAGATCGTCCGGATGGGTGATGTCGCGGAAGGTGCGTTGGGTGAGCTCGTCGGCGCTGTAGCCCGTGATGTCGCAGAGCGCGCGATTCACGCGAACGAAGCGGCCGTCGAGCGCGACGAGCGCCATTCCGGTGGCCGCGTTGTCGATCGTGAGGCGGAACCGCTCCTCCGACTCGCGCAATTGCGCGTTGGCCGACTCGGCCCGCTCCCGAGCGAGCTGCTCGCGTGCCAGCAGTTGCTCACGCTCGTCGGCGATTCGCCGCGCCTCGGAGATGTCGCGCGTCACCGTGCCCATGCCCAGGATCCGCTTGCCGCTGGCGTCGCGGATTGTGAAATGGGTATCCGAGACCGGGATCGCCTCGTTCGTCTCGAAATTCCGAAACTGCGTCTCGCCGGACCAGTGGCCGCGCTCGAGCATCGTCTTGAGAATCACATCGGTGACGAAGGAACGAAGCTCCGGTGGATAGAAATCCTCGATCGGGATTTGGCCCACCGGAAAATCCGGCGACAGGCCGACCATTCGACGGCCGGCGGCGTTGACGTACATCGGTTTCCCGGCCGGATCGGCGATTCCGATGAAATCCGTGGAGTTGTCGAGCAGAGCCACGAAGACCTGTCGGAAATCCTCGATGCGTTTGCGCGCGCTGATGTCGCGGATGAACGCCTGCCACCGGCCGTCCGGCAGGATGTTCGCGCTCGTTTCGACGGGCACGCGAGTCCCGTCGCGCCGCATCAACGTCCATTCGGATTTGGTCACCGTACCCGGCACCAACAGTTCAGCCTTGACCGCCTCCAGTCGCGCCGCGTCCTCGGGCGGGATGACGTCGAAGATCGTCTTCCCAATCAGCTCGTCGCGCGCGTAACCCACGAGTTGGCAGGCGGCCTGGTTCACGTCGGTAAAGCGGGCGTCGAGATTGGCAAGAAAGTAGGCGTCGGGCGCGAGCTCGATGGTTTCTCGCTCTCGCGCCAACAATCGTGCGCGCTCTTCGCTTGCATTCCGCAAGGCCTCATTGGCCTCCTCCAGACGTCGGCGCCGTCTGGTCGTCAGAGCCGCTACGTAGACGATGACGAGTCCGTCGATGGCATACAGCGATACCTGAAGGACTGCCCGTGACACCGAGTTTCCCGCGAACACGACGAACATCATGACGCCCAACGGAAAGCTGATCACGACGCTCGCGAACGCGGGGCCGGCCCCAGCCAACAGGCCGGTCAGTAATAACGCGGAGCAGAACAGGACGAAGGGAGCGTCCATCCCGATCCACGGCGTCGCCAGGATCCTGACCGCGAGAGCGACCACTACCGCGGAGAGGCCGAACGCATAGCGGGCGACATTGCTCTGGAAGAGCAGATCGTTGCGCCCGCGACGCGCACGTCGAACGCGCTTGCGACTGAACAACTGCAGAAGACGCTCCCAGAGACCGACACGACGGACGCCAGGTGAGTCCAGTGAAAAAAACAAGCCGGGCACGTGGACGTCGCCGCGCGTTCTATGAAAGGCGACTGACAGTACTGCCAAAGGTCTATTGTTGCTCGCCTCGCAACCGGCGCAATCGGGGCGCGCGGCGTTCAGCGTTCGTGTGCGGCCGTCGCCAGTGCCGAGCGGAGACGATCCACGACGGCGGCCGGGTCCGCGACCTCGATCACCAGTCGCTGGTAGTGTTCGTGATCGAGCTCGATGACGACGGTGCGCTCTGGGTCGTGGACGTCGTAGAACACAAACCCGCTGTCTTGATAGAAGCTGCCGGCGGTCAACACTCCGGGAATCTGCGTGCCAGGAAGACGCACGCCGTGCCACCAGCCGCGCGCGGGTTCCGGATCGGCGCGCACGCCCGTGATGTGCGCGAGCGGAAGCTCGAGTTGGCTCTTCAGGGCCCAGAGCCTGTCCCAGCCCTCGACTTCGAAACGAACGCGGTCCCCATGAATCGAGACTTCAACCATGATCAGCGCCTCCCCGGTCGGTTCTCACTTTGTAAATGTGGCCACAAAGGCGGCGCCGGCAATCCGCAAGTAGCGCTGAACGGGACTTGGCGCGGACGGATTTTGCGTAACCGTTCCGCTCTCCGCGAGGTTCGCATATTTTCTTCCCATGCTACTCGGCGTCGCGGGCATGGTCGGCACGGGCAAGACGACGCTTTCACGCGCGCTGGCCTCTCGGTTCGGTTTGCAGATGGCCCTCGAGAGCGTCGACGCCGAGAATCCGTGGCTCGAGAGCTTCTACGCCGGCCAGGACGAGATGCACGCCTACGCGATGCATCTCCAGCTCCACTTCCTCACCACGCGCTTCGCCTCCATGCGCCGCATGCGTGGACTCGGCGGAAGTTGGGTGCTCGACCGCACCTGGTACGAGGACGCCGAGATCTTCGCGCGAGGATTGTTCGAGCAGAGCTACATGACGTCGGACGAGTGGACGCTCTATCGGCGATTGTATTCGGAGCTGCTCCACTCGCCCGCGGCACGGCCGCCGCGATTGCTGATCTACCTCCACGGTCCCGTCGACGTCGTCACCGAACGCATCGCGACGCGCGGCCGTCCGAGCGAGAAGGACGTGTCGCCGGACTACTGGCGCGCGTTGCACGAGCGCTACGAGCGGTGGATCTCATTATTCCGTCACTGCCCCGTGCTGTCGATCGACGTGCGAGACTACGATCTCGTCGCCGACGGTTCCGCGGTGGACGAGATCGCGGGGCGTGTGCGCCAGCAGCTCGAGGGCGAGCTGCCGCAGACCGAACTGTGGCCGGCCGTGTCGCGCCGGCACGCTTTCGCGTGAGCGCGCGGAGCCTCGATGGGACTCTTGTCGAAGATTCTCTTCTTTCCCGTCGCCGGGCCTGTCGCCGGCATCCGCTGGTCGCTCGGTAAGGTCCAGAAAGTCGTCGAGGACGAGCTCACCGACGACACGCCGGTGAAGCAGCAGCTGATGGAGCTGCAGCTCGAGCTCGAGGTGGGCGACATCGACGACGCCGAGTACTCGCGCCGCGAAGCGGAGATCATGGCGCGACTGCGCGAGGTCCGCGCGTGGCGCGAGCGACTCGGCAAAGCGACGAGCGGCGGTCCCGTTCGCGTGGCGCGCGACGACGAGGAGTGAGCGCGCTCGATTCGCTGCTCGATCGACTTCCACGCATCACCCTCGTCGTCGGAAAAGGCGGCGTCGGCAAGACCACGCTCGCCGTCGGTATCGGCATCGCGTTCGCTCGGCGCGGCGAAAAGACGCTCGTCGTCTCGACGGACCCGGCCGCGGCGCTCGGCGACGTGATCGGCGCTCCCGTCGGCGGCGCGACGCGCGGCGTGCGCGGAGTGAGCGGCCTTCAGGCGCGCCAACTCGACGCGCTCCCGTTGCGGCGTGCGTTTCTCGATCGCTGGCGCGCCGTCATGGCGGAAATCGTCGACCGCGGCACGTATCTCGACCGCTCCGAGGTCGATGGACTGGTCGACGCGGCGCTTCCGGGCGCCGACGAGATCTTCGCGCTGCTCGCGCTCGCCGACGTGATGGCGCAGACGCGCGGTCCGGCGCGGGTCGTCGTCGACACGGCGCCGACCGGCCACACGCTGCGCCTCCTCGCGCTGCCGGACACGTTTCGCGCGTTGCTCGACATGCTCGAGCTGATGCAGGACAAACACCGGTTCGTCGTCCGCGCCCTCACGCGCCGCTACGCGCGCGACGCGGCCGACGATTTCCTCGACGAGATGCGCGGCCGCGTCGACACGCTCAAGCGCGTGTTGGCCGACGACCGGTCGCTCGCCGCGCTGGTCGTCACGCGCGCCGAGCCGGTGGTCGCCGTCGAAACGGCGCGTTACGTCGACGCGCTGCGGACGCTCGGCGTCTCGATCGCGGCGCTGGTGGTGAACGCGGTGCCCGAGCAGACGGCCGACACGCGCTCGTCGTCTCGCGCGATTGATTCGTCGATTGCCCGGCTTTTCGTTCCGCGGCGATCGCGTCCTCCGCGCGGCGTCGCCGGTGTATCGGCCACGGTTGCCGCGATGACCACGACAGTCGTGCGACCCGCCGCGCGACCGTCCGTACGACAGGCCGCGCGGCCACGAGCGCGAACGACGCGGAAACCCGTGCGCAGCATCGCGCTGGACGCGCTCGTGCGGCCACTCACGATCGTCGGCGGCAAGGGCGGCGTCGGCAAATCCACCGTGTCGTGTGCCCTGGCCATCGCGGCCGCCGATGCGGGCGATGGGCCAGTGTTGCTCGTCTCAATCGATCCGGCGCCGTCGATCGCCGACGCGCTCGGCGTGAAGGACGGATCGTGGAGCGGCGGCGCCGAACGAAATGTCAGCGGGGTGAAAGGACTCGTGGCCCGGCAGCTCGACGCGGCGGCGGCGTTCGCGGCGGCGCGCGATCGGTACCAGTCGCAGATCGACTCGATGTTCGGCGCCGTGATCGCGCGCAGCGCCGACGCCGAGCGCGATCGCGCCGTCATGCGCGACCTGTTGTCGCTCGCGCCGCCGGGCGTCGACGAGCTGTTCGCGCTGTCGACGCTCGGTGACGAGCTGGCCGAGGGACGGTTCGCCCGCATCGTCGTCGATCCGGCGCCAACCGGGCATCTGCTTCGTTTGCTCGAGATGCCGGCGATCGCGCTCGACTGGAGTCATCGCCTGATGCGTCTGATGCTCGACTATCGCGAGGTCGTCGGGCTCGGCGACGCGGCCGGCGAGCTGCTCGAGTTCGCGAAGCGAACGCGTGCGCTCGACGCGCTGCTGCGCGATCGCGAGCGATCCGGCGTGATACTCGTCACTCTCGACGAGCCCGTCGTGCGGTTACAGACGCGCCGACTCGCGCGCGCGGTGCGGCAGCGCGGCGCCGACGTGATCGCGCTCGTTTGGAATCGAACGAGCCGATCGATCGACCCTCTTCCTCAGTTCGTTGCCGCGCGCCAAGTTTGCGCCGAAGAGACGCGTCCGTCGCCGGTCGGCGTCGCGACGTTGCGAACATGGTCGCGCTCCTGGCGCGAGGTACGCGCTACGGCTTGAGTGTTCTCGAATGTCCTCGTCCACCACATCGATCTGCTACGTGTACGGCATCGTCCCGTCGGCGCTCGACGCCGCGTCCGCGCCCGAGGGGCTCGACGGCGCACGCGTGGCCCTAGAGCACTGCGACGGGGTCGCCGCGCTCGTGTCGTCGGTGGATGGCGAGTCGTACGCGCCGTCGGTGCTGGAGCAGAGCACGGGGGACGTCGAGTGGATGAGCCCGCGCGCCGTCGCGCACGACCGCGTGCTCACCTGGGCGAGCGACCGCGGCGCCGTGATCCCGATGCCGATGTTCTCGCTCTTCACCGGCTCGGCGTCCGTGCAACGGATGCTGTGCGAGCGGTCGCCGCAACTCGCCGAAACGTTGCGGCGTGTTTCGCAGGGGCGCGAGTACGCGCTGCGCGTCTACCGAGTGGACGCCGAGTTGATGGAGGCGATGACCTCGCTCAGCCCGCGGCTCGCCGAGCTCGCCGCCAAGTCCGCCGCGGCGTCGCCGGGGCAACGGTACCTGCTCGAGCGCAAGCTCGACGACGAAAAGCGCTCCGAGATGCGCGGCGTGACGACGGAAGTCACCGACGCGATCGTCGGCGCGCTGTCGGCCGACGCGCTCGAGTCGGCGCGCTCGCCGATTCCGCGCGTGACCGACGCGGCCGGACGCGGAACGATGGTGTTGAACGCGGCGTTTCTCGTCGCACCCGACCGGCTGATGGCGTTTCAGCAGACGTTGACGTCGCTGGTGGAACAGCACGGTGCGCGCGGATTCCGCTTCGACTTCACCGGGCCGTGGCCGCCGTATCACTTCGCCAGCGGCAACGCGGCGGGAAACGGCGCATGACCAACGAGGACGATGACATCGATGCGCGACAGGTGGTCCTTGGCGACCTGCTCAACCACGTGCTCGACAAGGGCCTCGTGATCGGCGGCACAGTGACGATCTCCGTCGCGGACATCGACCTGGTGCTCGTCGATCTCCGCGTGCTGCTCACGTCCGTCGAGACGGTGGCCAGTCGCGGCATCGAGCGCAGCGCCGGCGCGATCGTGTCCGGGGCAAGTCGATGAAGACGCACCTCTACTGCGTGCTTCCGCCGGATGACGGCGTGCTGCCGACCGGCTTGAGCGGTGTAGCCGGGGCACGCGTTCGCGCCATTCCCGTCGACGGCGTGGTGGCGTGGGTGAGCGACGTCGAGCGCGACGTGCCGGTGTCGTTCGAGGGCGTGCGCGCCCACGACGCCGTGGTCGAGGCGGCGCTCGAGATGGGTTCCACGCCGGTCCCGGCCCGCTTCGGACAGCGCTTCGCCGACGACGCCGCCGTTCGCACCGCGCTATCGAGCCGGGCCGCGTCGGTCGAGCGGCTGGTCACGACGGTCCAGGGCTACGTGGAAATGACGCTGGTGCTCACGCCGTCCACTCGCCGGATGTTGCGCGACCTCGAGCCGGTGCTCCCCGAGATGTTCGACCTCGATTCTGCGGGCACTGGCCGCCGGTATCTCGAGGCGCTGAGGGCCCGCGAGGATGCGACCGGCGCGGTTCGATCGGCCCTTGATGAGCTCGCAAGTCAACTGGAGACGGCCACGCGGGACTGGGTCGTACGCTCGGCGATGCACGATCAGGTTACGAAGCTTCCCCTCCGCACGATCTCGCACCTCATCGCGCGGGGCTCGATCGCGCAATACAGGCGCGCCATCGGAGAGGTGAACGCGGATGGCGAGTTCCGATTTCTGCTGATCGGCCCGCGGGCGCCCTACAGTTTCTGTTCGCTCACCAGCGAACCGGCCGGAACACACGGCATGAAACTGGCGGACTGAGCGTGGCAAATTCGGAATCGGTGCCGAACTCAACCGCCGATGCGGGTTCGGAGCACCGCGAATCCGGGAGTCCGTTCGACGCGGACCTGGCAGCCGTCGCCCGCGTGCTCCCCGATCGCATCAACGCCGATCCCGAGCGAGTTGAGCAAGGCCTTGCGCGACTTGTCTTGACCGTGATAGAACTGCTGCGCGAAGTGCTCGAGCATCAAGCCGTGAGACGCATGGACGGCGGGACGCTGAGCGAGGAGCAAGTGGAGCAGCTCGGAATGGCGCTGCTCAAGTTGAATCATCGGATGGACGAACTGAAAGGCCTTTTCGGACTGACCGACGAGGATCTGAACATCGACCTCGGACCGTTGGGCCGGCTGCGGTAACCGCGGTGCGGACACTTCATTCTCGGCGACTGCATGCCAGAGCTCGTTAGCCCCTCACGCACGCACGGATTGGTCGACATCCTCGACCGCGTGCTCGACAAGGGGCTCGTCATTGCCGGGGACATCAAGATCAATCTCGCCAACGTCGAGTTGCTGACGATTCAGGTGCGATTGCTCGTTTGCTCCATCGACAAAGCCGAACAAATCGGGTTGAACTGGTGGCGGAGTGATCCGCGCCTGACGATGTCGCCTGCCGCGTCGGTGATGCCCGAGATCGAAACCCGGTTGGCTCGCATCGAAGAACAGCTGACTCGACTCTCGCACGCCCCGACTGCGGCTCGGGTAGAGCCGAAAACGCGTAAATCGTAAGAAGTGGCTGCGCCAGCCTGGGCAAGCCGGTACCCTAGACTCCGAGGACGGAGACCATGGCCGTCGAACGCACCCCAAGTGGCAGTTCGCTCATCGATGTGCTCGACCGCGTGCTGGACAAGGGCATCGTCATCGATGCCTGGGTGCGAGTTTCGCTGGTAGGAATCGACCTGGTAACCGTCGAAGCGCGCATCGTCGTCGCGTCGATCGACACGTACTTGAAGTACTCGGAGGCAGTCGGCATCACCAGCTCGGTGTCGCGTCCACGCGAGATCGGCAGTGGTGACGAGTTGGAGCGGGTCCAGCGTGAGAACGCCGAACTCCGCCGGCAGCTCGAGGCTCGGGCAGTCAAATAATCGGCTGGAGAATGTTCTAACATGGCCGTTCTCGGAGACCGGGAGCTCGCCGGTCTCCTCTCAGCGATCGCCGAGGCGCCGGACATATCCGCCGCGACGTCGCATCTGCTCGCGCAGCTTGCCGATCTCACGGCTGCGCGACGAGCGGTCATGCTCAAGCTCGACCCCGCACAGCACAGCCTGGTAGCGGTCGCGAGCCTCGGATTTGGCGACGCGCCGCCGTCATTCAGCATCTCGCTGGGCGACCTCTCCAGTCCGCTCGTCATCAGCGCGTTGAGCCTCGTCCCGATGCAGAGCGGCTCCGAGATCGGGCTGCAGGCGCTCGACAGAATGACGCCGTGGATCGCCCTCCCGATGTCGCAGCCGTTGCAGCGAGGATCGCTCGAGGTCATGAAGCGCGACCGCGCCGCGGAACTGATCGCGTCACGGCCCGTGACGATGCGCGCGCCACCCGAGCATCGCGTGGCGGCGGCGCCGGCCGGCTGCGTCGTCCTCTCGGGCGAGTTCGACGACGCGACGACCGCCGCCGCGATCGAGTTGGTCATGCTCGCGAGTCCGATCGTCGCGCGCGTCGCGGCGCTGCACGAGACGAGCGAGGCGGCAATCCGTCTTTCGCAGCATCGAGAGAGACTGACGCTCGTCGTCGAGTCGCTTCCCGACCCCGTCGTGATCACGAACGCGGCGAACGACATCGTCGTCCAGAATCACCGCGCCGAGCGTCTGCTCCAGGCGCGCGACAACGATTCGGTCGGACGTCGGCGCGCGGTCGAGTTGAACAACCTGCTGCTCACCGCGTTCCTGTCCAAGGCGGCGATGAGCGGCGGCGTGCAACACGGACCGCGCGAGTTGAATCTCGTCGACCCGGACGAAGGCAACGACCTCCTGTTCGAGGTGCTGGCGCACCCGCTCGGCGACCGCGCCGGTCCGGACGAGTCGGTTCTCTCCGTGCTGCGCGACGTGACCGATCTGCGCCGCGCGGCGAATGAGCTCGAGCGTCAGGTTCAGCGCGTGCGCCAAGCGGAGATCAGCGTCCGCGGCGAGCGCGATCGTCTCAATCTCGTCCTCGAGAACGTGGCCGATCCGATCCTGGTCACCGACGAGCGGTCGAACATCATTTTGATGAACGATCAGGCCGAGATGCTGTTCCAGGTGAGCGAGTCCGAGCCGCGCACGCGCCGCGAGTTGGCCAACGTTCGCGGGAACGACACGAAGTTCACGTCGTTCATCTCCGAGTTCGCGATGCAGGACGACGATTCGCGCCGGGAGCGAATGACGCTCGTCTACCCGCGCTCCGGGACGAGCCTGCCCGTCGAAGTCGTGTCGGGCAAGGTCAAGAACGAACGCGGCGAGCCGATCGCCGTCGTCTCGGTGCTGCACGATCTTACCAAGCAGGTGGAGAACGAGCGGCTCTACGACGCACTAAAAAAGCTTAATTCCGAGCTCGAACGCCGCATCCGCGACGCGACCGCCGATCTCGCCGACCAGAACGCGCGACTGCAGTGGCAGTCGCAAGAGGTCGAGCGCGCCAACAAGCTCAAATCGGAGTTCCTTGCCAGCATGTCCCACGAGCTGCGCACGCCGATCAACGCGCTCATCGGCTACTCGGCGCTGCTGCTCGACGGCGTGCTGGGCGAGGTGAATACCCGCCAGCACGACGCGCTGATGCGAGGCCGCGCGGCCGCCGAGCACCTGCTCGCGTTGATCAACGACATCCTCGACCTGGCCAAGATCGAGGCGGGCAAGATGCCGCTGCGCCTCGAGGAAGTCTCGCTCCGCGAGGTTACGCTCGAGGTCACGCAGCAGATCGAGCCGATGGTGCGGAAGAAGCAGCTCGAGTTCAAGATGGATATCGCTCCCGACTGCCCGCCGATCTACTCCGATCGTACCAAAGTGAAGCAGATCCTGCTCAATCTGCTGTCGAACGCCGTGAAGTTCACCAATCGCGGGCGTGTCACCGTCGAAGCACATCGGGCGGTGGATGGGGTCCGCATCGACGTCGTGGACACGGGCATCGGCATTCGGGCGTCGGACCTCCAGGCCATCTGGGAGGACTTCCGCCAAGTCGACCAGTCGCGCACGCGTGAGTTCGGCGGAACTGGATTGGGACTCAGCATCACCCGCAAACTCCTGGATCGACTCGGCGGGTCGGTCGACGTGCGCAGCACCTATGGCGACGGGAGCACCTTCTCGGTGTATCTCCCCCTCCGCGTGCCGGCCGCGACGGCGTCAGAGTACGCCGTGATTGAGGTGTCAGGCTAGCGGGGTGGCATCCCGCGCGCGTTGGGGAGTGCGCGGGGGCGCGGTGCGGAAACGTGGGACGCGTGCGGGGGCTGGGGCGGGGCCGGAGGCTCGGGATGAGTGCGGTGTGCGGTGTTAGGGCTTTGGTCCCCCCGCACTCGGCCACCGATCCCGTTCCGAGTCTCCGCACCCCGGCGCCGCTCCCGTTCCAGGTCCCCGTACCCCGCCGCCTCACCCCGCACGCGGGCGAAACTGAGGCGTAACATCGGGGTACTTAACTCCGTCCATAGAGTGAACCTGTTTCGGGGATGGTGCTCATGTTCGGCTCGTCAGTTGCGGCGCGTGGCTCCTCGATGCGGTGGGCCGTCATCGGCCTCACGCTCGGCCTCTGTGCGGCATGTTCGGATAAGGAAGCGGCGTCCCGCGCCGGCGGCGACTCGTCGCTAGCGCGCGACTTGGCGCTCGCGAATTCACAAGGCGCGACACCGCCGCAGTTGCAGGACACGGCGACCGCGCCGGCTCCCACTCCCGCGAGCCATGCGCAACGCGAGGATCGTCCGGCGCCGGTGCGTACGCACACGGCACGGCGACCCCAGGTCGAGCAGCCGCCGCAGCAGTCGCGTGCGGCTCCGCCCAGTGTGCAGACGCCGCCGGTGATGCCGGCTCCGGCTCCGTCGACGCTTCCGGCGGCGATGCCGGCCGCGGCCCCGTCGCGTGGTGAGATCGGGTCCGGCTCGACGTTCGCGCTCACGAACGGCACGAAGGTCTGCACGTCGAACGTGCCGGGCGACAAGATCGTCGCGACGCTCAACGAGTCCGTCACCGGTTCGAACGGCGCCGTGATTCCGTCGGGCTCCACGGTCGTGCTCGAGGTGGCGTCGGTCACGCCCGGCGACAACGGCACCGATCCGAAGATCGCGCTGCGTGTGAAGAGCGTCGTGGTGAGCGACAAGACGTATCCGGTGTCGGGCGACGTCACGCCACTCGCACCACTCGACAAGACGAAGATCGCCGACGGCGGAACGGACAAGACGAAGGTCGTCGGCGGCGCGATCGCCGGCGCGATTCTCGGCCAGATGATCGGCCACAACACCAAGGGCACGCTGATCGGCGCGGCCGCGGGTGCCGCGACTGGCGCCGCGGTCGGCCATCAGGGCGAGCAGTGGGCGGCGTGCTTGCCCGCCGGCGCTCCAATGAGACTGACGCTGTCTTCGCCGATCATGATGTAGGCTCGGCTGGCTGCCGATCGGCTACGGCTGACGGCTATCGGACATTGCAAACGGCTCGGCTGACGGTCAGCCGAGCCGTTTGCTGTCGACTCCAGATGATTGCCGTACCTTACCGCCGTGAGCCGAGAGCCGCCTCCCGTGAGCAGCGTTTTTTCGCAGACGGAATTCCACCCGCTCGTTCGTGCCTGGTTCGAGGAATCGCTCGGCGCGCCGAGCGCGCCGCAGCGCGAGGGGTGGCCGGCGATCGCGAGTGGATCGCACACGCTGATCCTCGCGCCGACAGGCACCGGTAAGACCCTCACGGCGTTTCTCTGGGAGCTGAATCAGCTGATCGTTGACGGCGCCGCGGCGCCACTCCCGAACGCGGTCCAGATCCTCTACGTCTCGCCGCTCAAGGCGCTGAACAACGACATCCAGCGCAACCTCGAGCGCCCGCTCACCGAGCTGCGCGAGCGCTTCGAGGCGGCCGGTGAGCCGTTCCCGGAGATCCGCGTCGCCGTCCGCACCGGCGACACGCCGCAGTCGGCGCGGGCGCGCATGCTCCGCAAGTCGCCGCACATCCTCATCACGACGCCCGAGTCGTTGCACATCATGCTGACGACGGTGCGCGGTCGTGGGATGTTCAGCGGCGTTCGCGCGGTGATCGTCGACGAGATCCACGCGATCGCGGGGAGCAAGCGCGGGGTGCACCTCGCGCTCACGCTCGAACGTCTCGACCGCCTCTGCGACGAGCCGCCGCAGCGCATCGGACTGTCGGCCACGCAGCGCCCGCTCGACGAGATCGCACGATTCCTCGTCGGCCAGGACACGAGCGCGGCGGGCGACACGACGCCGCGGCCGTGCACGATCGTCGACTGCGGGCTCGTGAAGCGCATCGAGCTGGCTGTCGAGTCTCCGGTCGAAGATCTCGCGCACGTCGGCGGCACGATCTGGACGTCGGTGACGCCGCTCGTGCTGCGGCACATGGCCGGCGCGCGCACGACGCTCATCTTCGTCAACAATCGCGCGCAAGCCGAGAAGATGGCGGCGCGCGTCAACGCGCTCGCCGGTGAGGAGATCGCGCTTCCGTACCATGGATCGCTGTCTCGCGAGCGACGGCTCATTCTCGAACAGTCGTTGAAGGCGGGCCGCCTTCGAGCACTCGTCAGCACGAGCGCGCTCGAGTTGGGAATCGACATCGGCTCGATCGATCTCGTGTTGCAACTGCAGTCGCCCAAGCGCGTGGCCAACGGACTACAGCGCGTCGGCCGCGCCGGACACACACTCGATGCCGTGAGCCGCGGCGTGTTCGTGCCGACGTTCCGCGACGACGCGCTCGAGATGCTGGCCATCGTGCGCTCCATGCGCGCCGGCGACGTCGAACCGACGCGCGTCGTGCAGAACGCGCTCGACGTGCTGGCCCAGGTGATCGTCGCCGCCGTGTCGATCGACGACGATTGGACGAGCGCGTCGCTCTTCGATCTCGTCCGACGCTCGTATCCGTACCACGCCCTGACACGCACGGCGTTCGACGAAGTGCTGGAGATGTTGTCGGGGAAGTATCCGGCCGACGTCGCGTCGGAGCTGGATGCTCGTCTCGCATGGGATCGCGTCAGCGACGCGCTCACCGCGTCGCGCAGCGCGCGCATGGTCGCCGTGATTTCCGGCGGCACGATTCCCGACCGCGGCCTCTACACGGTCAATCTCCTCGATCGCACGCGGCTCGGCGAATTGGACGAGGAGTTCGTGCACGAAACACGCGTCGGCGACGTGTTTCAGTTGGGCTCCTCGACGTGGCGCGTCAACACGATCGAGCACGACCGCGTGATCGTCACGCCGGCGCCGGGCGCACCCGCTCGAATGCCCTTCTGGCACGGCGAGTACGCGGCCCGCTCCTCGCATCTCGCGCCGGCGATAGGCGAGCTGCGTCGTCAGCTGGATTCCGCTCGCACGCCGCAAGCCGTCGATGAGATCGCCGCTCAATACGGCAGCGACCGGGCGACGGCGCAATCGCTCGTCGAGTACGTGCACGAGCAGCGGGCCGCTACCGGCGCCGTGCCGGACGATCGCTCACTCGTCGTCGAGCAGTTCCGCGACGAGACGAACGCCGTTCGCGTCGTGATTCACGCGCCGTTCGGCGGGCGGGTCAACGCGCCGTGGGGAATGGCGCTGGCGCACCGCGCACGCGAAGTGCTCGGCCACGGCGCTGTGGTGCAGGTGCAGACGACCGACGACGGCGTCATGCTCCGTTTTCCGGACATGCGAGACTGGCTGCCGCTCTCGCTCGTCTCCGACATGACCGCCGGCGAAGCTCAGCGGCGCATGCTCGACGAAGTGGGATCGACGTCGCTCTTCGGCGCGCGGTTTCGCGTGAACGCCGCACGCGCGCTTCTGTTGCCTCGCGGTACGGCTCGTCGGCGCATGCCGCTCTGGCTGCAGCGGCTCAAAGCGCGCGACCTGCTCGACGCGGTGCGCGAGTATCCGTCCTTTCCGATTCTCGTCGAGACGTATCGCGACGTGTTGCAGGACGCGTTCGACGTGCCGGCGCTCACGCGCATGCTCGACGACCTCGCCAGCGGAGCGATCGGTCTGCGCTCCGTACAAATACAGGTGCCGTCGCCGTTCGCGTCGTCTCTGCAGCTCGGCTTCGTCATGGATTGGATGTACGCCGACGACACGCCGCACGCCGAGCAGCGCGCCGCACTGCTCTCGCTCGACCGCGCGCTCCTCGACGAGCTGCTCGGCACGGAGGGCGCCGACGCCGAAACGCTGGTCACGCTGGAAGCGATGCTCGCGCGGCGTCGCGGCACCGCGCTCGGCGCGCGTGCGCGCACGGCCGACGAGCTGGCGATCCTCCTCGACCGCGCCGGCGATCTCTCACTCGCCGAGTTGCGCGACCGAACCGCCGAGGAAGCCGAGGGAAGAAGGGGCGATCCGCTCGGCGATTTGCTCGATCGCGGCCGTATCGTGCCTGTTGCGATTCCAGGAGGATCGCGACCTGTAGAAAGTCGTTACGCGCTCGCCGAGACGGTGACCCGTTACACAGATGCATTCGGCGAGCAGTCGCCGACACGTAAAGCGGCGCAGCGCGAGATCCTCGTTCGGTTCATCTCGCTCGCCGGTGCCGTGTCGGTCGACGACGCGCTTCGCCGATACGCGTTCGAGCCGAGCTGGGTCCGCGAGCAGTTCGACGACTGGACGAGAAGCGGCCGACTGGTGCGCGGCAAATTCGGCGGCGACGCTACGGATCGCTGGTGCTCTCGCCGCTTGCTCGAGCAAGCGCGCCGGCGCGAGCTGGCACAGGCGCGCAAACAGATTCAAGCCGTCGACCTCGAGCGCTTTTCGCGATTCATGCTTCGCTGGCAGCACGTCGCCCCGTCCGCGCGACTCGGCGACGATGACGCCACGACGCGCGCCGCGCGGCAGCTGTACGGCCTGTCGCGCCCCGCCGATTTGTGGGAGCGTGAACTGCTCCCCGCGCGCGTCGAGAACTACGACCAGACGGCGATCGCGCGTCTGATCGCGGCCGGCGAGTTGGTATGGGTCGGCGGCGGCGCACCCACCGCGGCCGACGAAGCGCCCATCCTTTCGAACATTCGAATGGTGCGGCGCGGCACCGGACGCGCATGGCTGCCCGAGTCGGCGCCGCCGATCGGCGAAGCCGCGACGACGACTCTCGAGGCGCTGACGCGAACGGGCGCCGTGTTTTTCGACGAGCTGCTGACCGAGACCTCGTTCTCGGCGCGCAAGCTGCGCGACGCGTTGCGCGAGTTGGTCGGCGCCGGACTCGTCACGAACGACACGATCGACGCGATGCGCGCCGTGGTGCGATGGCGACCGCTCGTCTCGCCGCGTGAACGCACGCGCCCCGATCCGACGCGATGGCTGCCGCCGGAGTTCACGCCGTCGGCGAACCGATACGTCGTGCAACGCCGCCCGAATTCGCGCCGCTTGCCTCGGTGGCGACGGCCGGATCTGCCCGGCGGCGACGCCGACACCTGGCCCGGCCGATGGTCGCTGGTGTCGACTCCGCGCGTGCTCGGCGCAGCTGGCGACGAGGCCGCGCTCGGCGAAGCAATCGCGCGGCAATGGCTCGACCGCTACGGCGTCGTCGCGCGGGAAATGTGGCGGCGCGAGCGGCCGCCGGTTCCGTGGCGAACGATCTACCGGGAGCTCAAGCGCCTCGAGTTCCGCGGCGACGTGCGTCGCGGGTACTTCGTGCGCGGACTCTCAGGCGCACAGTTCGCGCTGCCGGAGGCCGTTGAGGCGTTGCGCGCCGACGACGGCGACGACGAGCCTATCGTGATCGCCGCCGCCGATCCGGCGAACGTGTTCCCGCTTCCGCTCGCGGGCGATCCAGCGCGCGACGCGTTCGTCCGGCCGCGGAGCTCGAGTGCGTTGCTGGTGGTGCTCGATGGCCGCGTGCTGATGATCGCCGAACGGCGCGGTGCGCGCGTCGTCGTGCGTCCGGAGAGCGACGAGGCGAGCGTGACGCGCGCGGCCGCAGGTCTGGTACGACACCTGTCGGCGCGAATTCGCCGCGACGTCGTTCTCGAAACGATCGACGGCCAGCCGGCGGCCACGAGCCCGCACGCTCAGGCCTTCGCCGCGGCGGGATTCAGGCGCGGCACGACCGAGCTCCGTCTCCTTCGGCGAAACGCGGTGTGACCGACTCCAGTTTTTCGACAGACGCCTTTGCAACGCCGGCAGATCCCTTTCCCGCCCGACAGACGCCTTTACGGCGCCGATACCGACCACTTCCGACTCGATAGCAGCCTCTTCGCAGCGAACGGCATCCTTGTCTGCGCGTTCACCGAGCACTTCGCATCGTGCAGCTTCGTTTTCCGTCCGTTTTTCCGTCGTGTCCCCATGCTTCTCAGCCTTTGCGGCGCGTCCACCGCCTTTCCCTCGCGGTTACCCTCCTCTCCTTCCCATTCATCGACCATTACGCGCCGCGCAGCATCCTGTCCCGAGCGGATAGCACCCACGTCCAGCCGTGCAGCGACCATCTCCGGCCGGGCACGCCACTGCTCCGAGTCGATCGCCCACTCCACGCGTTGCGCGGCGTATTCCGCGAGCCGGTACGCGAGTCCACAGCCTCTACCGCTCATTTCACGACGCCGAAACCGGCGGCGACCACTTCACCACGGGAGAGTTCCATCCACTTCGCATGCCGTTCCGCGCCGTTGACGTGGTGCTCCAAACAGCTCACGCGCATCTCGACTGCGGTTCACAGTTTCGCGCTCCGACAGAAAAAACGAACGTTGTTGGTCGAAGGAGTCTCGACCAACAACGTTCGTTTTTCTCGTCCTACCGCGGTTAGCCGTTACCGATGCCCGTCACCGTTCCTGAACGGTACCGGCGGCGCGAACAGTATCACTTCCTCCGGCCGTTCCTCGGAACCCGCTTCGACGATCACCGTCGTCCGTACGCGTCCGTTCCAGGCGCGCATGAGGACGTTTTCGAGCTCGGCTTCGTGACACTTGAAGTGACGCGGACCGTCTTCGGTCTCGAGCACGAAGCCTTCGAAGTCACCGAAGCGATCGTACACGATCCCGTCGACCTTTCCGGTGAAGCGCAGGCGCACTTCATGGCCGTGCGACGTCGGTTTGGTGCCCGGGTGCGTTTCCGGACGCACACCACTGCCGTCCGGCGACGGACGAATCCGCGTCGGATCGCCGCCGAGCGCTTTCACGCGATCGCCGATCACGTTGACGTATTTCTCGAAGACCGGATACCACCGGTTCTCGTGCGGAATCGTCTGCTCGATGAACTTCAGCACCGAGTACGTCCGCTCTTCCGGCTCGAGGATCGTCTGCTTGGTGCGCACCGGAATCTGAATCTGGAACGCGCCCAGCGTGTGGCGAGACTCGGGTCGTGAGTTCGGCTTCGTCGGCACCGGCGCGGGACGCGCGCCCTTCGCACGCGAACCGGCGCGTTGAATCGGCGGCGGCGGCGGCTCGAAGTGCTTCGCCGCGCTCGACGTGATCTGTCGAACCACCACGGTGAACGACTGTCCGCGACGTACCGTCGGCGGCAGATCGATCGTGAGCAGTCCGGCGTAACCCGGGCCCGCTCCCGGCGGCACCGGCATCCACGTCGCCCCCTCCGCTCGGCAGACCAACGTGTGGTCGTCGATTCGGCGCAGCGTCGTCATGCCGTACATCTTCGCGGCGAGATCGAGGATCTCACCCGTGTGCGCGCCCGGCAGATAGATCGTCGCCTCACCACCGGCGGGCGTATTGCCCCAATCGATCATGATCTCGTCGGGCGTCCAGCCCGGCGGCAGGATCTCGTGGGTCGGTTTGATCTCGAACGTGTTCGGAATCCGATGCGATGCCGCCGTGCCCGGATTGTCCGACGCCACGATCGACAGATTGCGTTGCGACAGCTTGTCCGACGTCGCCGGCGACGTGCCGTTGACGATCGGTTCCGGATCGAACGCCAGCTCGACCACCATGCACTGGTGAATGCCGCGCACCAGCTGCTGGATGCTCTGCCTCCCCGACGGGAACGGACCGTCCGACGTGACGTTCACCGGGAAGCGGAACTGGTTCGGCTGGTTGATGTCGATCCACACGCCGAAGTACGCGTCACGCTCGTTGCCGCTGGCGTCGTGCTGAATCGTCTGCACGTTCGCCGGGTCCGTCTGCGTGTCCATGCTCTGCGTGCCGGTGTCGACGCGCGGCGCCGCGAAGAACGGAATCGTCGTCACTTCGCCGGCCACCGTGCCGAGCAGCGGAACCTTCGTCGTGCCGTTCACCGCGCTGCGATACGTCGTGCTCGTGTCGTACGTCGTCGACGTCGTCGACGCGGGGAACGCGCGGAAGAAAGCGCGTACCTGCGTGGCGTCCACCGTCAACGCGCGATAGCGAACCCGCGCCACCGCGAAATTGAACACCGGCGTTCCGTTCACCTTCTCCGACAGCTCGAGCTTCGAGGTGTCTTCGTCGGTCGAGATGAGATCGAACGGATGCCCGAACGGCGAGTGCGTGTTGAACGCGCCGATGACGTTCGTGACGAACGAATTCCCCGCCGTCGCGCCCGTGCCCATCGCGACGCTCGGCAGTCCGGCCAGCGACTGTCCCGGCTGGAGCTGGAAGACGCGAACGTCCGTGCTCAGCCACGAGATCGGCCCGTCGACCATGAACGGGTTCGGCTGCGTGATCAGATCGATCACGGCCGTGCCCGACGTCGAATGCGTCGTCGCCGTCAAGCCGACCGGAATGTCTTCGGCCGTGAACCCGTTGGTGTTGGTGAACACCGCCTGATACACGAACGTGAACCGCTGCGGCTGTGCCGGCAGCGACGGCAGCTCGGCGATCAACCCGCTCGGACGAATCGTGAAGCCTGTCGGCGTCGGCGATTCGGTGAACGTCGGCGCCCACGCTTGGAGCTGCGTCGGCGACGGGTTCGTCGTCGTGATACCGAGGTCGGCCGGCGTGAAGCCGTCGACGGTCACGTAGAACGCGGCGTCGACCACTGCCGGATTCGAGATCTGGAGCATCGCGTCGATCTCGTCTTTGCCGAACGTGCTGCGATCGGTGATGATCGTGACTTCCTTCGTGAAGCGCGCGGTCAGCGCCGCGAGCAACCCTTGGCCGTCGACGACACCGAGTCCCGTCGCGCCGTCCCAACCCGGACCGGCCGTATAGCCCGGCGCGCCACCTGTCGCATTACTGGCGTGGTCGGCAATGTCGCGGATCACACCGGTGTTGTTGAGCGCATACAGCAGTGGGTTCAAGAATCCCACGTTGCGGCCGAGCTTGGCATTGCATAGAGCGACCAGAGCCGCATACAGCGGCGCCGTCGCGCTCGTTCCGCCAACGCCCGGGAAGCTCGAGCCGTCGACGACCAGGTTGTAGCCGCTCGCCGGGTCCGCGTTGCCCGCGATGTCCGGAATGCCGCGGCCTTGATGACCGTCGTTCGCCGAGAGCGGAACGCCGGCGCCGATCTGATACGTCGGCAGCGTGAAGAAATCGCTGACGCCGCCGCCGGTGGTGCCGAACGACTGCGCCCACGTCGTTTCTACGAACGAGGCGCCGGACACGTCGCTGACGCGCGTGCCGCCGCATGCGCTCACGAACGGATCGGACGCCGGATACAACACGTGCGCGACACCGTCGCCCTGACCACAGTCGGACCCGTTGTCGCCCGACGCCGCGAACACCGTCACGCCGAGCGCCGCCGCGTCCTGGAACGTCTGGTTCACGGCGTTGATCGCCTGCTGCGTCCACGTGAAGCCGTCGATTCCCTCGAACTCGGGCCAGCCCCAGCTGATCGAGACCACCGAGGGGTTGTTCGTCGCGTCGTGCACCGAGCTCGTGATCACGTCCACCCAACCCTGCTCCGTCCACGGCGCGAAGTACACGGCCACACCGGCATTCGCCGCGACTGACGACGCGACGCAGATGTCCAGCGTGACTTCGCCGTCTTCGTTGACGTCGACGCCCGGACTGTTCGTGACGCCGTCGATGCCAACGACGACCGGTGTCGGCGGAGTCTGCCCGCCGCCGAGGCCGGTGAAGAACTGATTCAAGTCGCTCTGCGCGAAGCCGCCGCCGAACTCGATCAAGCCGATCGTCTGGCCCGCGGCTCCCGGAGTCAACGGATAGTCGTACAGCGATGCCACCTGCGGTGGCGTGAGCGTCGTGACGTTGAGCGCCGGTCCGAACTCCGCGGGCGTGGTGGTGCTGCCCACGCGCGCGGATCCCGGTGCGAACGGCCTCGACGGGCGCGGAGCAACGCGCGTTCCGGCGCGACGCGCCATGCGGCGATTGTCGAGTCCGAAAACGCCTTCGACGACCTGCGAGACGTCTTCCGGCATCTTCACTGCACCTTCGCGTCCTCGATACGTCTCGGTCGGCGATTCGTAGCGGCCGAGATCGACGGCGAACGCGTGGTTCATCTGTTCGACGGTGCCCGAGATTTTCACGGTACGCTTGGACGCACTGGTCTCTTCGACCTCGAGTCCGTTGGCGCGCGCGAACGAAACGACGAGGTCGATGTCGGATTTCGATGCGCCGTAGCGTTCGGTGAACTCTTCGCGCGACACGTGACCTGTGGGGGTGTCGGCGTGGTGATGAACCGGCAATGCTGGTGCGTCGGTTCGACGACGCACGCGAATGGTGACCGAGAGTTTGGCCGCCGGGTTCTCGGCGGCCACACGGCGCGCACCAGGTGCGGGCCGTCTCTCGCTGCCCTCGATCGGGCGGACTGCAGTGGGACTCGGCATGCGACCTCCTCCAACCGGAGAGAGTGGGGAGCTCGTTGCCGCGTCGGTTCTTCGCGACGCGTGACGCTTGGTTTAATTGTTCGCGAAGTTGCGGCACCCGACCGATGACCGACGTCGGTCATCACGGAAGGCGCACCGGCTCGGCGCGACTACGACGCCCCGCGATTCCGCCGCGCCGCCAACGTTGGCGGTGGGCACAGCCGTGTTCGTCGGGCGCCGCCGACGGCGAGATGACGTGGGTCCGAGACACCAGTCCGGCGCCTCGGACCCACATCCATCGACGTCTAACGCCGTCCGTGCGAGGTGGCCGACGTCACTGCGCAGGGCCACCGCGGGACGCCGTCAATATATGCCGCGTCCCGCGCTGGTCAATACGAAAATCGTAACGCAATTAAGATTGTCTGATTAGCAAACGTAACAGTTCGCTTCGTGTCCGCGTTTCGCGACAAACTCGAGCACCAATTCACCGCGTCACTTCGCTTTCTTTGTTCTCGGCGGCTGGATCGGTTCGGCACTCTTCGTCTCCAGCCGCCCGTCGCGCGGCGTGCCCAGCGTCACACCGGCGGAGTCATCGGCCGCCGGATGCTGCAGCGCACGCTCGATGTTCCGCGCCACGTCGTCGAGCCGCGTCGCACGCGCCACGTCGCGCGTCGTCGCCAAGACCGCCGCCGCGCCGCGCGCGTCGCGGTCGCTCTGCAGCGCTTCCGCGAGCTCGGCGCCGGCGAACACGTACAGCGCCGGCATGCTCACCGACGGCCGGTCCACCCATCGCCCCTCGGCCACGATCGACCGCGGGCCCACGAACACGTCGTTCCACAGCGTGCGCGTACGTGCGACGTCGAGCCAGCCGTCACCTTCCACGAAGACAGTGTCCCGTGTCTGCGCGGTTGGTGGCACGAACAACTTCGACGCGAGCCCCTGCGTCAACACGTTGTCGCCCAGCCCCAACGTTCGTGGATAGCCGCCGGCTGAGCGCGCGAAATAGATGGGACGAGCCGGCCACGAATCCCGGATCATTTGCAGCACGAACGCGTCGGCGCGCATGAGAACGCCGTTCTCGAGATGTCGCGGATCGATCGTCGCGTGGATCGCGCCGCTGTTGAACACCATCGGACCGGGAAGCTGAATGTATTCCGGATACGAGTCCGCGTCGGCGAACGACATCTTGAGCGGCGGACTGGTCGGCCTCGGCCACACCTTGTCGCGATAAATCGCCGGCCCGCGCGCGGCGTCGTAGTCGTAGACCGGCCGCCGGATGATCTGCCGCGCGTACCAGTCCGTGTTGAGCAGCGACGTGTTCGCCACCACGACGTCGCGCCGAATACCCTCCACCTCCTGCGCGTACCACAGCGGAAACGTGTCGTTGTCGCCGACGGTCACGAGCACGCCGTACGGCTCCACCGAATTCAGCATGTCCACCGCGACGTTACGAGTGGCGCGATGATGCGAGCGTGGCGCCGCGTTCCAGTTCGTCGCCAGCGGCACGAGCGCCAGTGCTAACGCCGGCGACGCCGTCAACCAGCCTCGGCGCGTCGGCTCGGACGTGACCGTCTTGCCGTTCTTGCGCTGCTCCGTGCCGACCAACGCCGCGAGCGACTCCCATATGTAGGTGAGCCCCAGTCCTGCCCACACGCCCCACGCCGAGAAGCTCCAAATAAAGAAGTAATCGCGGTCGCGCACTTCGTGATCTTGCGCGGCAAGCGCGTCCTGCGAGCTGCCGAGCTTGAAGTTCAGGTAGAAGACCAGCAGCAGCGTCATCGTGAACATGAGCGCGCTGAAGTACCAGAAGCTCGGCCGATCGCGTGACGCGTGCGTGTACGCGCCGACGAGCCCCAGCACCAGGAACGTCGCCGCAAGCAGCGCCTGCGTGAACGGCGACACCATGTCCGGATCGCGCATCCACTGCCACTTGAAGTAGAGCCACCACATGCCGAGCTGCTGGCCGAACCCGGCTTGGCGATCTTCGAGGGCTGGCTTGGCGTATTGGCGGCGGTTGAAGTTGTAGAGGAACGAGTCGAGCGTCGCCTTCGACAGCGTGCACGACGCCTCGATCTTCGTGCGGCATCCGGTGGGCTCGCCTTCATTGATCGCCGGGAAGTACGCGGCGCGAATTGGCTGCGTGGCGAACGGACTCAATCCCGCGAGCATCGCCACGCCGCAGGCGAGCGCGAGTCTCGCTCGCAGCAGGGTGCGCGGGCGAATCGCCAGCACCGCGACGCCCAGCGCCCCGATCGGCAGCATTCCCGCCATGTGATTCGCATAGCCGAGTCCGCAGAGATACGCCGCAAGCACGAGTCGGCGATCGGCGAATGGACCGCCGGGATCGCGCGTCCATCGCACGGCGAGCCACGATACGAGCGCGATGCCGGCGAGCGAGACGGTGTAGACCTTCTCGTTCACCACCGACTGGTTCCACACGGTGAACGCGAGGGCGCCAATCACCGCCGCGGCCGTCGCGCCGGCGATTCGCAGCGCGCGCGACCGAAACCACGCACGCAGCACGTGTTCGGTGACGAGAAACCACCAGCCGGCGGCCGCCGCGCTCGAGATCGCCGCGAGGACGTTGATTCGCGCCGCGACCGTCGCGGCAATCGGCAGCACCGAGAACGCTCGGCCGACGATGACGAACAGCGGATTGCCCGGCGGATGCGGCAGTCCGAACGTGTAGGCCGCCGCGATGTACTCGCTCGTGTCCCACATCGCGGTCGTCGGCGCGAGCGTGAGCAGGTAGAGCCCGAGCACGCACGCGGCGACGATTCCCGCGGCCAGGTACGGGGGACGTTCGTCCTCGGTCTCTGATTCGTCGTCGTCGCGGTCGCTCCAGTGCCAGATGAGGAGCGGCAACAGCGCGCAGTACGCGACGGCGAGCAGCAACGCCGACACCGTGATGCCGCCGCGCACGAGATCCACGAATCCCACTGCGAACGCCAGCAACGTCGCCAATAAAAGAGAAATTTTTGTCTCTTTGGCCCATTCGAAAAAACGCATCGTCAAACGCTCCAGGATGAAGATCGGCTAGCGCGGCTCCGCGACCGCGGACGACGCCGAGACGTCGGGCCGCAAGCCGAGCGCGTAGCGCGCCCATGCACGCACGCGCGGGCTGGGGTCGAGCTCGGCGGCGTTGCGCGCCGCGGCGACGGAATCCGGGCGGTGCGCCAGCCCGATCACCGCGTACGCCCGCGACTCCCAGCGCGCGTCGCGCATCAGCGTCGCGAGCGTGTCGCGCGTCGGCGCGAGGTCCACCGCGGTCAACGGCGCCGCGGAGATGGCGCACGCGGCCGTCGTGGCCAGCGCCCAGCGGCGCGCGAGAGGCCGCACGTCATGCCGCGGGTCGAGGACGGCCGCCAGCCGCGAGCGCAGCGGACCGCGGCCCGACAACGCGAGCGCGGTTCCCCTGGTCCAAGCACCGAACGACGACGCGCTGATCAGCAACTCGGCGTAGTCGCTTCGCGCGACGCCTGACGCGAGCACGCGATCGTCGGCCGCCTGCTCCGCGTCGCGCCGCAACGATCGCGCGATCCACCACGCGCCGGGGTGGAACCAGAACAGCGCGCACGCCACGCGCGACGCGACGCCGAAACCCCAGTCTCCGCCGCGCACGTGTGCCAGCTCGTGACGCAGCGCCATCCGGCGCTGGTCGGACGTCCACGCGTCCGCCGCGGCCGGCACGAGGATCACCGGTAGAAGCACGCCCCATGTCATCGGCACGCCGACCTCGACGCTCCTGAACAATCGCACAGCCCGCCGCACACTGAGTCGAGCGCGAGCGTCGGCGAGATCCGCTGCCCACCGCGGGTCGCGCTCGAGCGGCCGCGCGCGGCGCAGGAGTCGACGCGCGCGCCAGGACGCGAGAATCGTCGGTGACATCGCGACGACGACACCGATCGCGTACGCGACGAGCAGCAACTGAATCGAAGTGGCCGCCAACGACCCGCCCCCGCCCCCGCCGGCGTCGTGCGTCGTGGCGCCCGCCACGCGCACTCGGCCGAGCGCGATGAGCGGCGCCGCGACGGCCGAGGGAACCGCCCAGCCGGCGAGCCGGATCGGCAACAATCGTCCGACGAACGCGATGAGCAGCATCACGACCGCCGCCCGCCACACCAGCACGCGGCCTTCGGCACTCGCGCGCCGAAGCGCGACCGCTCCAACGATCGCGGCGAGGACCGGCCCCGTCGCGAGCAACGACGCCGTGTACACCGACGCGGCGGCGCGCGCGCTGTCCGCGGCTGATACCGGCAGCTCGGCGAGCGTGGTCAGCATTCGCTCATTTTCCTTCGGCGCGCAGCCGTTTGATCACGCCGGCCAGCTCGCTGCGCTCGGCGGTAGAGAGCGGCCGGTCGGCTTCGTCCAGCAGCGCGACGACGGCAGCCGTGCGCGATCCGCCGAAAAACGTTCCGATCAAATGCTTGACCGCGCTCTTCTGCGCCACGTTTCGCGGCGTCGTCGGGTAATAGACGTGTCGCGGTCCGTCCTTCTCGTGGCGCAGATGTCCCTTGTCCTCGAGAATGCGGAGCATCGTGCGCACGGCCGCGGCGACCGGTGGATCGGGAATGCGCGCGTGAATCATCGCCGCCGTCGCGCCACCGGCGGCGTATACCACGTCCATGATCTGCCGCTCGCGGCGGCTCAGGTTCGTCGAGGGAGAGGAAGCGCGGGCCATGGCTAGATAAAATATTGTCCCATGGAGAGAATATTTTGGCAGGACCCCGTTCTGTCAAGCGCCGCCGCGGTCGCGCGCCCTAGCGCGACCCGGCCGGGACGGCTCCCCCCTGGCGCTCCAGTTCCAGCTCGGTCCGCAGACTCTCCTCGTCCCGGAACAACGTCGCCAGGGCGAGCAACTGGCCGCCGCGGAGGAACCGCACCGAGACGTCGCGCGACGCCGCGTCGCCCGTCACCTCGACCTTGTCCCACTTTTCGGCGTGGCCGACGTAGTTGATGCTCACGTCGTAGTGCGCGCTCCAGAAGAACGGTACCGCCTCGAACGCCTCGCGCGCGCCGAGGATGTTTCGCGCCGCCGCTTGGCCCTGCCGCTGCGCGACCACCCAGTGTTCGACGCGAATGCGCTCGCCGGTGTGCTGATCGGGCCAGCGCGCGATGTCGCCCGCCGCGTAGACGCCCGGCGCGCTCGTCTGCAGGAATTCGTCGACGACGATCCCACGGTCGATCGTGAGACCGGCGGCTTCGGCGAGGCCGAGCCGCGGCTTCACGCCGACGCCGAACACGACCAGATCGGCGGCGAGCCGCGTGCCGTCGTCGAGCACGACCGAGTCCTTCTCGATCTGTTTGGCCGTGTGTCCGAGATGGAACACGACGCCGTGCTCCTCGTGCAGCGTTTGAATGAATCCGCCGAGGTGATCGCCGAGAACGCGGCCGAGCGGAATCTGCTCTGGCGCGACGACGACGACGTTCAGTCCGCGCCCGCGGAGCGATGCGGCGACTTCGAGTCCGATGAAGCTCGACCCGACGACGACCGCGCGCTTCGCCGTCTTCGTCGCGTCGACGATCGCGCGGCTGTCGTCGAGGGTGCGCAGATAGCGCACGTGCGGCAGGTCGGCGCCCGGCGTGTCGAGTCGAACCGGTTCGGCGCCGGTCGCCAGCAATAGCGCGTCATATGAGAGCGGCGCTCGCCCGTCGAGCTCCACGCGCTTGTTCTGGACGTCGATGCGCGTCGCGCGCGCTCGCACCAACTCGATCCCGTGCTCGGCGTAGAAGCCTTGTGGACGAAGCGGGATCCAATCTTCGGGCGCGTTCCCGGCGAGATAGTCCTTTGAGAGATTGGGGCGATCGTACGGCACGCCGTTGTCGCCGTCGATCGTCGTGATCGTGCCGTCGAAGCCGCAGCGGCGAAGCATCTCCGCCGCCGCGCTGCCCGCGGCGCCCGAGCCGACAATGACGACGCTTTTCACGGAGGGATCGCGCGTGAATGATGCCGACCCCGACGGAGCGAGCGGATCGCGCTCGATCTTGCCCGTGACGACGATCGATTTTCCGCGACGTTCCGTCGTCCAGCGCGCGACCGGCGACAAGGCGGGCGCGTGGAGCGCTTCGCCCGTGCGGAGGTTGAAACACGCGTGGTGCCACGGACAGCGCACCGTGTCGCCGTCGAAGAGTCCTTCGGCGAGCGGCCCGCCGTAGTGCGTGCACGTCGCTCCAATCGCGCAGTAGTCGCCGCCGAGGCGCACGAGCAACACGGGCTCGCCGTTCGCATGACCGAGCACGGCGCCGCCGGGCTCGACACTCGCCGCGTCGATTCCTTCTGTCAGATCGGGACCAGTGAGCTCGTTCGATCCGCCCATTTCCACCCCTCCCCAAATGGAGTACGTGCTGCAGACCAGTACATTCCGGAGTCACGGCGTTCCTTCTCTCGTTCCGACACCCTCTCAACGCAAAGCGACCATTCTCATGGAAGATCTGCGATATCCGGTCGGACGCTACCAGCGGCCTCAATCTCTCACTTCCGAGCAACGTCGCACGGCGATCGAAGCGATTGCGGCCGCACCGACGCACCTCCGTTCAGCCGTTTCCGGCCTCGACGACCGCCAACTCGAAACGCCCTACCGCCCCGACGGCTGGACCGTCCGGCAAGTCGTGCACCACGTCCCCGACAGCCACATGAACGCTTACACGCGCTTCAAGCTGGCGCTCACCGAGGAGACACCTACGATCAAGCCGTACGACGAGGCCAAATGGGCGCGGCTCGAGGATTCCCGCTCCACGCCGATCGCCACGTCGCTCGCGCTGCTCGACGCGGTCCACGACCGGTGGCTGCGCGTCCTACGGTCCATGTCGGCGGCGGACTTCGCGCGGACGCTCAATCATCCCGAGAACGGCCTGATGAACCTCGACCAAATGCTCGCGCTCTACGAGTGGCACGGTCGGCATCACGTCGCACATGTAACGAATCTTCGCAGCCGCAGCGGCTGGTAAACTGCCTTACCGCAGAGTCGCAGAGACGCAGAGAACTGCCGCAGAGGAAACCCTTAGCATCGTTGCGCAACGAGCTGGGATTCTTTGGGAACAGCCGCTCGGGATGCTTCACTCACGGTGGAATGTTTCCGGCGCGTCGAGGCATCCCGAGCGGCTGTCACAAAAAAAAAATCACGGCTCGTTGCGCGCTGATACTGGGTCGTCCTCTGCGGCTCTGCGTCCTCTGCGTCTCCGCGGTGAAGCAGTTGCCGTTGGCCGCGCGGCAGCAGGACCGGTCGCGGGGTTTGTTCGGCCCGGGCAACACCGCTTCCCGCCGAAGGTTCCGTCGCGTTTCTCGTTGGTGGTCCCGGAACGATCTTAACGATCGCAATGCAACTCACGTCATCCTGAGTGAAGACGGCACCAATCGGGTGCATGACGAAACACTCAAGAACGATCTGACGGGGGGGCATCTGCATATGAAGAGCGTAACGACGGTTGTGTTCGGTGCGATCATGGCGGTGGCAGTCGCCGGCATCGCGGGCGCGCAGACGACGACGGACCCGGGAACGAAGCGCGAAACGCGGGACCTCAGGCGCGATCACCGCGACCTCGTAAGCGACAGACACGACACGCGGGCCGACGAGCGCGATCTCGGTGCCGACAAGCGTGACGTGCGGCAGGACGTCAAGAGCGGTCAGTTCAAGGATGCGCGTCAGGACCTGCGCGACGTCCGCCAGGACCACCGCGACCTCTCGAACGACCGGCAGGACATCCGTTCGGATAAGCGCGACATCCGCCAGGACCGCCGCCGACTCGGTCGGTAGTATTCGCAGGTTCCGCAGTGCCCGCGGCCATCCGATTGACCCCTGATCGAGCCGCAACGGCGCCCCAGGACTGCCCCAGCAGCCTGGGGCGCTGCTTCATTTCGATCAAGGAACCCGAGCGCGAAAGCGATTCAGCGCCTAGATTTGGGACGTTGGGGACCTGGCCTCCATCCTTCCACGGGCCGCTGTGAAGCGAGCCCCGCGGCAGGATCGTCCTGTTGGTGAACGCTCCCTTGCCGCGAGCACCACCCGACGGCCATAGTCTTACGCTTGCAGCTCCGAAAACATGGCTGATCATCAGGACGACGACGAACAGTCCTCTGCAGTGACGGGACCCGGCCAACGCGCCGGGGGCACGGACACGTCCGATACTGGACCGCATCCGCACCCGCTCCTCGACAGCCACCTCGGATCCGGCCTCATCGCCCAACAGCCGACCCCGGCACCCGACCAGTCGGTCGCGGTGACCAAGGTCTGTCCGCAGTGCGGCGGCGAATACGAGACGGCGGACCGCTTCTGCCCCAAAGACGGCTCGCCGCTTCGCCCCAAGACAGGCGGAGATCCGCTCGTTGGCCGCGTCATCGCCGACCGCTATCTGGTACTGGCACGACTCGGCGAGGGCGGCATGGGCCGGGTGTATCTGGCGGAACACGTCAAGATGAACCGCCAGTGCGCGATCAAGGTGATGAATCCGTCGCTGGTCAACGACACGGAATCGTCGCAGCGCTTCGCGCGCGAAGCGTCGAACGCCGCGCGGATTCTGCACCCGAACGTGGCGGCGGTATTCGACTACGGCGAGGCGGACAAGATCGTCTACCTCGTGATGGAGTACGTGGACGGCGAGTCGCTGTCGGCGATTCTCCAGAAGGAGGGCGCCCTCGACCCGCGCCGCGCGATCGACTTCGCGCGTCAGATTGCCGACGGATTGCACGCCGCGCACGAGCTCGGGATCGTCCATCGCGATCTCAAGCCCGACAACGTGATCGTCACGCGCAACCGTTCGGGCAAGGAAATCGCCAAGGTCGTGGATTTTGGCATCGCCAAGGCGGTGAACGATTCGCCGCAGGACGCGCTGACCAAGAGCGGCCTGGTGATCGGCACGCCGGAGTACATGAGCCCCGAGCAGTTGCTCGGCGATCCGGTCGACGCGCGCACCGACGTCTACGCGCTGGGCTGCATTCTCTTCCAGAGTCTGACGGGAAACGCCGCGTTCGCCGCCGACACGCGCGAGCAGATGATTCGCCGGCGCCTGCACGAGCCGGCGCCGCACATTCGAGATCTCATACCGGCGCTGCCGGCGCGTCTCGACACGCTGCTCGTCCACATGCTCGCCCGTTCGCCGGGCGATCGCGTGGCGACGGCGGCCGAAGCGCGCGACCAGCTCGACCCGGCCCTCACGTTGAGCGGTTGGGATCCGCGCACGATGACGCAGGGCCTGGGTGACAGCGGCGACGCGACGAGCATCATGCCCGCCGCCGTCATTACGCAGCCCACCGACACGCAGACCAACGGGCCGGTCACGGACACGACGGCGAAGAAAGGCGGACGCGGGATGCTCGTGGGTTCACTCATCGGCGTGGTCGCGGTCGCTGCCACCGTCGTGTTCCTGGTAAATCGTCCGCACCCGAAGCCCGCGCCGGCACCCACGCCCGCGCCGCCGGTCGTCGTCGCGCCTGACACCGTCCACACCGCACCGCCGGTCGCGGCGGCGCCGGAGTCGGCGTTGACACCCACAGGACGCGGCGGCTTGACGGTGTTGAAGCCCGACACGACGACGACACCGGCGAAACCGTCCAAACCGGCGCTCGACACGGGGGCGATCGCCCAACTCGTCGTTGCGCTCAAGAGCGGTGACATCGAGAAGGTGGCGTTGAAATTCCCGGGCATGACGCCGGAGCAGCGCGGCTACATCGGCGGCGTGATTTTCGCGCCCGGAACGTCCGTCGGGAGAACACAGCCGGTCTTCCACGACGCGGTGATCGCCGGAGATACCGCCAAGATGCCGCTGGACATTCGCGTCAACGTGACGACGAAGGCCACCGGCTCGACGACGCAGTATCCGCTCAAGTACGGCGCCGTGTTCGTCCGGAAGAACGGGCGCTTCGCGCTGGTCGCGCTGACACCGGCGACGCCGGGCGCCAAGTAGGCTGCCCGCGCCGGCAGCGGTCGATCAGCCGGCCGGCTTTTTCCCGATCTTGGCTTTGACGTCGTTCACGACGTCGTCGAGCAACGCGTTGTCGACGCCGACGTCCCACTCGTCGTCGCGTTGCCACTGCGCTTCGGCGCGGACGAGCACCTGCTTCCAGTCTTCGCCCACAAAGCGCACGACGACACGCGTGCGATAGCGAAGGTCGGGCATGCCGGAGCGCGAGAAGCTCGCTTGCCAGGGCGTCATGAGGAATCCGGCTTTCGCGTCGCTGACGTCGATCGAGTATTTCGCCGACAACACGTCAGTGACGCCCCGGAAAAGCGTCGCCTTGGTCATTCCGTCGCGCACGTCGATCAGCCGTGAGACCTTGAGGTCCGCCGTCGTCTTCGAGAACGTCGACGGCGGGCCGCCCGTCGTGAGCTGCGTAGGGACCGGTGCCGGCGGGGCCGCTGGATGCGCGGCTCCAGGCGTTGGCACGGTTGTGCCGGGCGCCGTGGCATGGCTGCACGCGCTGATCAGGCACGCGACGCATACCGCGGCGACAGGCGCGAGACGTCGCGTCCACACGGCGAACGCCTCGAGAAACCTCTTCACGAGGTCGCGGGTCGACTCGTCGGTCAAGCGACCCTCCGCATCGAACCGCTGCGCTGCAAGAGGTAGGATGACCTCCGGCTTCAGCATCGCCGGGGTATCCGTGAACACGAACGTCTGGCGCAGATGGTATTGCGCCCGCATGCCACCACTGATTCCAGTGCTCGCGCTCATGATCGCCGCTGGCTTTTGCTTGAGGGGTGAGGTTTGCGGAGGACGCGAAACCCAATCAATCGCGTTCTTGAGAACACCGGGCACACTGTAGTTGTACTCAGGGGTGACGACGAGAAACCCGTCCGCGGCGCGAATCGCCTCTGTCAGCGCGTCGACCGGTTCGGGGCGAGCGATCTCCCGCGCGTCTTCGTCATACGGCGGGATCTCGCGCAACCGGTCGAAAATCTCGATCACCATCCCCTGCGGCGCTAGCTCTTGCGCCGCTTTGAGCAGGCTTCGGTTCAGGGAATGACGCCGAAGACTGCCCGCGAGCCCCAGGATTCGCTGCGCTGGATCCATGTTTCGTCCGTGGTCCCGTTGTCGGAGACTGGCCGGCCTGCGTGAGTCAGACCCCCGCCAGGATGCAGATGGTCACGGGCGGACGTAGCTACCGAATCACTGTACACACTGTCCCATCGGGTCCGGCTTCGGGTGGTCGACGACCGGCCGGTGGTCCAGATCCGCCACGCGGAGCGCCACGTCGTGCACGAAGTTGGCGACGCGCGCCAGATGCTCGTAGTCGATGTACTGCGGCTCGTCCGTCACCTCGTGGTAGTCGCGGTGGCCGCCGGTCGTGAAGAACACGATCGGAATACCATACCGCGCATACTCGTAGTGGTCGCTGCGGCAGTAATACTGCTGCGGATGTCCGTTGGCGTCGAACTGGTAGTCGAACTTGAACGGCTTGGGCTGCGTCTTGTTGACGGTTTCGACGAGGTCACCGAGCTCGGTGGAGAGGCGCCGAGAGCCGATGAGCTGCAGGTAGGTCGGTCCGCCGTCTTTGATGTCGCCGGCGTCGCCCCGGCCGATCATGTCCATGTTGAGCTGCGCGACGATCGAGTCGCGCGGCACCGTCGGATGGTCGGTGAAGTACTGCGAGCCCCAGAGCCCCTTCTCCTCCCCGGCGTGCCACACGAAGAGGATCGAACGTTTGGGCTTCTGCGTGCCGCGCGCGAACGCTTCGGCGATCTCCAGCGTCGCCACGGTGCCTGAGCCGTCGTCGTCGGCGCCGTTGTAGATCGAGTCCAGACGCGGCGGATTCTTCTTGCGCAAACTGTCGAGAATCTGACGGATCTTCACCTGCTCTTCGGCCGTCGCGGGCCGATCGCGATCGTCCTCGCCTTGTGGGCGCACGACGGCGTCGAACGCGCGGAGCGAATCGTGATCCACCGGCGTATGGTTGAACCCGATGTGGTCGTTGTGGGCGCCGATCGCGACGTACTGGCCGGCGAGCTTGGGATCGCTCCCCTTCAAAATGGCGACGACGTTTCGCGCCGGTGCGCGCGTGGAGTCGAAGACGATGGATCCATGCACCGTCTTGCCGGGCGCTCCGCGCTTGAGGCTGTCGAACGGTGCGCCCACGAGCGCCGCACCCATCGGCCGGGTGACGTAGAGGAACGCGGGCAGCATCTGCGGCGCGCCGGCGCCTGGCGGCGGATCGTCGAGCCCCTCGGACGGTTCCACGAGGGCATTCCTTTGGTCCGCCTCGAAGCCCTCGAGCGCCACCACGGCGATCGCCGCCGATTTGATGTAGTAGCCGGTGAGCGGCTGACGATAGCCGGCGATGAGCGGCTTTCCGTCCGGTCCATTTCCGACCGCAATGACGACGAATTTTCCTTCGGCCGCGGCGGGAGGCACGAGCTTGGACGTGTCCACCGGCAGCGTCAGCGTGCCGCCGAACACGACCTGCGTGTTGTCGATCGGGCGAACCGTTCCGCCGAACAGCGAGTTGTCGCGTGGGACGAAGTCGGTCTTCACGGCGAACGTCTTTCCGTCGACGCTGATCGACGTCTTCGGCGAAAGGGTGTGATCGAACACCGGGAGGTTCTGGAAATACGTCCCGCTGTCCCCCGCCGGGATCAGCCCGAGCTTCTTCGCTTCGTTCGCGATGTACGCGGTGGCTCTGAGGTGATTGGGCGTTCCCACCTCGCGGCCCATCATCGAGTCGTCGGCGAAGATGTAGAGGCGTGTCATGAGATCGGCCGCCGTGATCGCGGGCGTCGTCGGCTGCGGCGCGTGCTTGAGCGGTAGCGGCTTCTCCGCGCTCGCGGCTGCGGGTTGCTGTCCGGGGAGAGCTGTCGCCGCGATCAGGGCGATCGACGCGAAATGAACTGCGAGGCGAAGGGCGAAACGAGACTTGGCGACCACGACGAGCTCCCTGTGGTGAATCCAGACGACAATATCAAACTTCATGCGACGGCGAAGCGAGGCTCGACATGTAAGGTTCGCGCAAGTCGTGATGTCCCAATACTTCCGGACCGAGTTTGCGCCTCTGCCCGGCCCGCGTAGCTTCAAGCTCAACAGCGTTTCCCAGACGGCGCGCGTTAGCTCGCGAGACGGCCGCGCGCCGACACCCGTTACTTCATGAAAATCAGCGTTCCAACCGAGACCGCTCCCCGCGAGCAGAGGGTCGCACTCGCGCCTGACAGCGTGGCGCGACTCGTCAAACAGCTCAAGCTCGAGATCGTCGTCCAACGTGGCGCGGGGCTTCGCGCCGGCTTTCGCGACGACGCATATCAATCCGCCGGCGCGACGATTGTCCCCGACGCTGTCGCGGCACTCTCTGCCGCGCCGGTCATCGCCAAGGTCCAGCCGCCCGACGCGCAGGAGATCGCGCGCATCGCCGAAGGCTCGACACTCATCTCGCTGCTCAAGCCGGGACAGAGCGCCGAGGTCGTTCAGGCGCTCGCGGCGCGCCGCATCTCCGCGCTGGCGCTCGAGCTCGTTCCGCGCATCACGCGCGCGCAGTCGATGGACGTGCTCTCCTCACAGAGCACGGTCTCCGGCTACAAAGGCGTGCTGATCGGCGCCTCCGCGCTCGGCAAATTCCTTCCGATGCTCACGACGGCCGCCGGCAACATCTCTCCGGCAAAGGTGTTCGTCATCGGCGCGGGTGTCGCCGGCCTTCAGGCGATCGCCACCGGCCGCCGCTTGGGTGGCGTGGTCTCCGCCTTCGACGTGCGCCCCGCCGCTCGCGAGCAGGTGTTGAGCCTGGGCGCGACCTTCGTCGCCAACGAGTTGGCGAAGGAAGACGCGCAAGCGGCCGGCGGATACGCCCGCGCGCAGACGGAAGACGAGCAGGCCCGCACGCTCGCCGCGATCGCGAACCACATCAAGGATCAGGATCTCGTCGTCGCGACGGCGGCGATCCCGGGACGCCCGGCGCCGAAACTGATCACCGCCGAGATGGTCGCGTCGATGAAGGCGGGCTCGGTGATCGTGGATCTCGCCGCGGAGACGGGCGGTAACTGCGAGTTGTCGAAGCCCGGCGAAACGGTCGAAGCGAACGACGTGACGATCATCGCGCCGCTCAATGTCCCGAGCACCGCGGCGTTCCACGCCAGCCAGATGTTCGGCCGGAACATCTTCGAGCTGCTCAAGCACCTCGTGAAAGACGGCGTCCTCCAGCTCGACCCGACGGACGAAATCACGGGCGCCATGCTGATGACCCACGACGGACGAGTCCTCAAACAATGAATCTTCTCGAACTGTACGTCTTCATGTTGGCGGCGTTCGTCGGCTTCATGGTCATCTCGCGCGTGCCGCCGCTCCTCCACACGCCGCTCATGGCGGCGACGAACGCGATCTCCGGCATTTCGCTCGTCGGATCGCTGATCGCTGCAGGATCCGCCCGCGATCACGTCGCGACGATTCTCGGATTCATCGCCGTCGTCGCGGCGTCGAGCAACATCGTCGGCGGATTCCTCATCACCGACCGCATGCTCCGCATGTTCCGGTCGGGCAACGACGGCAAGGCGGGACCGCGCTGATGCGCGACGTTTTCATCGAGGCCAGTTACCTCATCGCGTCCGCGCTGTTCATTCTCGGACTGCGCAGCCTCACGCGACCGGACAAGGCGCGCCGCGGCATGCAGCAGGCCGCGGTGGGCATGCTGTTCGCCATCGTCGGCACGCTGTTGAATCACACGATCGTCGACTACCGCTGGATCGCCGCGGGACTCGTGCTCGGCGTGGTCATCGGCTACCCGATGGGCCAGTGGGTGCCGATGACGGCGATGCCGCAGCGAATCGCGCTGGCCCTCACCTTCAGCGCGCTGGCCGCGACGCTCGTCGGCATCGCCGAGTATCACTCGGAGATCACAGCCGGGACGCTGCCCGCGCGCGCGACGATGCTCGCGCTCGGGTTCGAGGTCATGCTCGGCTCGATCACCGTCGGCGGGACGATCATCGCCGCGGGCAAGCTCCAGGAATGGATCACGTCCAAACCGGTGACATTCCCGGGCCAGAACTTCGTGAACGGCGCGATCTTCCTCGGCATCGTCGCGCTGGCGGCGTACACGATCGTCGACCCGTCGAAGGGGTGGGCGTTCTACACGATGATCGGCGCATCGCTGGTGTTCGGCGTCATGCTCGTGATGCCGATCGGCGGCGCCGACATGCCGGTCGTGGTGGCGCTGCTCAATTCGTATTCCGGCCTCGCGTCGTGCGCGACCGGATTCGCGATCGGCAACGTCATCCTGATCATCAGCGGTTCGCTCGACGGCGCGTCGGGTTTCATCCTGTCGATCCTGATGAGCAAGGCGATGAACCGTTCGTTCACGAACGTGCTGTTCGGCGCGTTCGGGAGTGAAACGAAGGCGGTCGGCGCCAAATCGTCGGCCGGTCTGTCGGTGCGCTCGATCAGCGTCGAGGACGCGGCGATCCAGCTCGCGTACGCGCAGCTCGTGATCGTGATTCCGGGATACGGCATGGCTGTCGCCCAGGCACAGCACGCCGTGCGCGAGTTGGCCGAGTTGATCGAGAAGCGCGGCGGCGAAGTGAAGTTCGCCGTGCATCCGGTGGCCGGCCGCATGCCCGGTCACATGAATGTGCTGCTCGCCGAAGCGAACGTGCCGTACGACAAGTTGTACGACATGGACGAGATCAACAGCGAGTTCGACCGCGCCGACGTCGCGCTCGTGATCGGGGCGAACGACGTGGTGAACCCGGCCGCGCGCAACGACAAGGCGTCGCCCATCTACGGGATGCCGATTCTCAACGCCGATCACGCGAAGAGTGTGATCGTGATGAAACGCGGCATGGCCGCTGGCTTCGCGGGAATCGAGAACGATCTGTTCTACGACAAACGCACGAGTATGCTGTTCGGCGACGCCAAAGCCTCGCTGACGGGCCTGATCACCGAGATCAAGAACGTCTGACGGGATCGCAGCAATTGCTGTCCACGCGTCCACCCGTCAAGCTGTCCACCTGAATTTGACCGCAAGTCTCGGATAGCTGTCGCTCGCGCGCCGCTCGTACGTTGCGGACACCAACTACCGCGAGCAATCATGTCTGCCATGGCCGTTCGTTCCGCCGACCTGAAAGAGGTCTCGTCCTCCGAGGCGTGGCGCGCCGTCGAATCGCGCGACGCACGCTACGACGGACGCTTCGTGTTCGCCGTCCGCTCGACGGGCGTCTTCTGCAAGCCGTCGTGCCCCTCACGCCGCGCGCTGCGCGCGAACGTCGAGTTCTACTCGACGACCGCCGCCGCCCAGCGCGCGGGCTTTCGTGCGTGTCTCCGCTGCCGGCCCACGGAAGACTCGACCGCCAATCCGGCGATCGAGCGCGCTCGCGCGTATCTCGATGCACACGCCGACGGGTTCGTCTCCCTCGAAGAGCTCGCCTCTCACGTTGGGTTGAGCGCGTCGCACTTGCAGCGCTCGTTCAAGCGCCTCGTCGGAGTGTCGCCGAGAGAGTATCAGGCCGAGAACCGCATGCGGCGCCTGAAGTCGCGCTTGCGTGCCGGCGACACGGTGAGCCGCGCGACGTACGCAGCGGGGTTCAACTCGAGTCGCGGCGTCTACGAGCGTGCGTCGGCGTCGCTCGGCATGACGCCGGCCGCGTACCGCCGCGGAGGCGCCGGAGTGCGCATCGGCTATACGATCGCCGACGCGCCGGTCGGCCGTGTGCTCGTCGCGACGACCGAACGCGGCGTATGCGCGGTCGAGCTTGGCGCGACCGATGCCGACGTCGAGCGCGCGCTGACGGCGGATTTCCCGAACGCGACGATCGCGCGCAACGATGACGCGCACGAGACGTGGGTGCGAGCCGTGCTCGATCGGGTGCGAGAGCCCATGCGCCCGTCGTCGCACCGAATTCCGCTCGACCTGAACGGCAGCGAGTTCCAGCGCCGGGTCTGGGCCGCCCTCCGGGCGATTCCCGTCGGTGAACGACGTTCGTACGCCGAGGTCGCCGAGGCGATCGGATCACCGAAGTCGAGCCGAGCCGTTGCCCAGGCGTGCGCGAGCAACCGACTCGCTGTGGTGATCCCGTGTCACCGTGTGGTTCGGGGTGACGGCGAGCTTTCCGGTTACAAATGGGGCGTCCAGCGGAAACGGCTCCTGCTCGCTAAGGAGTCCGAGTAGCTCGGTTAACTGCAACTGCCGACTGCTACTGCCTGACGCAAGACGCAGAGACCGCAGAACGCAGAGAACAGCCGCGGAGGTCAAGCTCCGCGCGCTATGAGCCCGGGATGTTTTTGTTGAAGCCGCTCGGGACGCTTCGGTGCGCCGCGAAAGCATCCACGACGAGTGAGGCTTCCCGAGCGGCAGTTCCCCAAGAATCCCGGCTCGTTGGGCGACGCGCCTGGATCCTCTCGGCTGTTCTCTGCGTCTCTGCGTTTTCTGCGTCTCCGCGTCGAGCAGTTCATTGGCCTTGCCAAGTGCACGGTCGCGGGCCACTATACCGCATGACGGTATAGCGATAGATGATATAGAACCCGTTCACCCGTCCCCCCGCAATGGGCCCACTCTCCGTACAGGTTTTTCAGATCCTCCTCTCGCTGGTCGACGACGACCTGCACGGGTACGCCATCATTCAGGACGTCGCGCGTCGAACTGACGGCGAGGTCCGCCTCACGGCGAGCACGTTGTACGCCGCGGTGAAGCGTCTGCTGGACAACGGGTGGATCGAAGAGCTTCGGCAACGGCCGCGTGCGGGCGACGATGCGCGCCGACGATACTACCGGCTCACGCCGCGCGGACGCCATGCGGCGCAGACCGAAGCGCTCCGCATCGAGCGCCTCGCCGGTATGGCAAGATCGAAACAGCTCATCGGCGCGCGGCGATGATCGTCCGCGTTTACCGCGCCCTGCTCGCGCTCCTGCTGCCGTCGCGATTTCACGACGCGTTCGCGGACGACATGGTCGCGGTATTCGCCGAGCTCGCCCGCAAACGCGGCGTCCGCGCCCTGATCGACGAGCTGCCCGGCCTGATGTCGCTCGCCGTTCGCGCACGACGAAGCGACAAAACGACACGCATTCATGACGTGAACGTGCGGCTGGAGGAGAACATGCTCGACTCGCTCGGACAGGACATCAGGTTCGCTCTGCGCGCGCTCCGACAAGCCCCCGGCTTCGCTCTCGTCGCTGTCGTGACGCTCGCGCTGGGCATCGGCGCCAACACCGCGATCTTCAGCGTGGTGAACGGCGTGCTGCTCAAGCCGCTCGCCTTTCCGCATCCCGAGCAGCTCCTGCGCGTATGGCAAGTCGAGAACGTCGACGGGTCCACGCGCCAGACGACCGTGTCCGCCGTCAACCTCGATGACTGGCGCGCCCGCCGTAAACAGCTCGCCGACATCGGCGGCTATTTCTACATCGAGGGAATGAGCGGCACCGATCTCACCGGCATCGGCGAGCCGCAGCGGATCTCGACGGCGTTCATCACCCCAGGCTTCTGGAACACACTGGGCGTCGCGCCGGAGATCGGCCGTTTGCCGCGCGACGAGGAGATGGTGCGCGGATCGAACGACCGACTCGTCGTCCTCTCATACGACTTCTGGCAACGCGAATTCGGCGGCGCACGTACCGTCGTCGGGCAGCGCGTGACACTCGGCGGACAATCATACGAGATCGTCGGCACGATGCCGCCGAGCTTCCGGTTCCCCACGCCGGCCGTCGAGATGTACATCCCGTACTCGACCATTCCCGATGACGCGATCCCGCGCCTGCGCGGCGTGCGAATCCTGAGCACGATCGCACGTCTCAAGCCGGGCGTCACCCTCGGTCAGGCGACCGGCGAGATGAATGCCATTACGCGCGGTCTCGCCCAGCAGTACGAGGAAGACCGCACGCTCGGCGCCGCGGCGGTGGCGCCGCTGCAGGACGCCATCGTCGGCAAAGTGCGCGCGACGTTGCTCGTCCTCCTCGGCGCCGTCGGGTTCGTGCTGCTCATCGCCGCGGTGAATCTCGCCAGCCTGTTGCTCGCGCGCGCGACGGCACGAGAGCGCGAGTTCGCCATCCGTGTCGCGCTCGGGGCCGGCCGTTCGCGCCTCATTCGACAGCTCTGCACGGAAAGCGTCATTCTCGCTCTCTTGGGCGGATTGCTCGGCGTCGGCGTCGCGATCGTTGGGAAGAGTGCGCTCCTCCGCCTGGCAGCCGGCCAACTTCCGCGCGCCGAAGAGGCCGGACTCGATGTCCGCGTGCTGCTGTTCACCGCGGGACTCACGATCCTCACCGGTCTGATATTCGGACTCGTGCCGGCGGCCCGCGCGTCGTCGCCCGAGCTTCAGCATTCGTTGCGAGAGGGCGCGCGCGGCAGCACGAGCACCACGGGCAGGCTCCGCAACGGGCTCGTCGTCGCCGAAGTAGCCCTCGCCGTCGTGCTGGTGATCGGCGCCGGGCTCATGACGCGCAGCTTCATCAAGCTGATGCAAATCGACCTCGGCTTCGCGCGCGACCATCGCGTCGCGTTGAACTTCACCCTGTCCGACGCGCGCCATCCGTCTGAAGCGGAGATGAAGGACACGTACGCCGAGATGCTGAGCCGTGTGCGGAAGGTGCCCGGGGTGATCGCAGCCGGCGCCATTCGCGATCTCCCGTTTCGCGGCGACGGTGAAGCGATCGGATTCTTGCCGCCGGGCGTGACCCCGGCGGCGGACGGTGAGTTGCCGCGCGCGACGCTGATGTTCGCGAGCGACGGCTTCTTTGCGGCGATGGGAATTCCGCTCGTCGCCGGTCGCGATCTCACGCCGCAGGATCGAACGGGCGCGCCGATCGCGCTCGTCGTGAACCAGGCGCTGGCCAAGAAATACTTTCCGGGCCGGAGTCCCGTCGGACAGACGATCACGTTCGGCGGGCCGAATCATTTCATGATCGTCGGAGTGGTCGGCGATGTGCGTCAGGAAGCCGTCGACGAGACGCCAGGGCCGCGCATGTACGCCAGCGTGTACCAGATGTTCCGCGTCAAGGTGAACCTGGTGGCGCGTACGCAGGGCGAGCCGCAGGCGATGATCAAGCGCCTCGAGGACGCGGTGCGCTCCGTGGATCCGCAGCAGGCGTTCACGGCCGCGTTCACGCTCGACGATGCCGTCGGCGACGCCGTGGCCCGCCCGCGACTGCTCGCCGTCCTTCTCGGTCTCTTCGGCGCGATGGGACTCGTGCTCGGAGCGCTGGGGATCTACGGCGTACTCGCCTATCTCGTCACGCAGCGCACCCGTGAGATCGGCGTTCGCGTCGCGCTCGGCGCGCGACCCGGCGCCGTGCGGCGGATGGTCGTCGGGCGGGGGCTGCGGCTCGCCGGAGCCGGAGTGGTCGTCGGAATCGGCGCGGCGCTCGTGCTCACGAGAGTGATGCAAGGCGTGCTGTACGGCGTGACGCCGACCGACCCGTTCACGTTCGCAGCCGTCGCCGCCGCGTTGCTCTGCGTGGCCGGGATCGCGAGTTGGGTTCCGGCTCGGCGAGCAACAAAGGTCGATCCGCTCGTGGCGCTCCGGGCGGAGTGACGCCGACGGCTACCCGCGCATCGCTTCGACCGGATCGATCTTTGCAGCCCGCCGCGCGGGACCCGCGCTCGCGAGCACGGCGACGATCAGCAACACGACCGCCGTCGAAGCGAGCACCAAGGGATCGCTGGGGCTGACGTCGAACAGCAGCGACCGTAGCAGTCGTGTTCCCGCAAGCGCGCAGACGATGCCGAGCGCGACACCGGCCGCCACGATCGCCAGCGATTGTCCGACGACCAGCCGCGTCACCGCGCCGACCTGCGCGCCAAGCGCGATGCGAATGCCGATCTCGCTCCGCCGCTGCCCGACGACGTACGCGATCACGCCGTAGATGCCGACCGCGCTCAAGGCCAAGGCGATTGCCGCGGCGATGAGCATGAGCAGCAGCGTGAACGACGTCTGCGCCATCGACTTCGCGACGACGAGTTCCATCGGCTGAACGTCCGCGACGATCGCCTTTGGCTCGACTTGCGCGAGCATCGCGCGGATCGCCCCCACCAGCAGCGACGTGCTGACGCCTGGCGCCTTGACGACGAGCGTCAAATCAGCGCCGACGTTCCAGTTGGGCGTGGCCGGTGTGGCGAGCATCGGCAGTAGTACTTCTTGAATTGGCGGAGTCTGCAGCCCGTTCGACCGGATGTCCTCCGTCACCGCGACCACCGGGAAGGCGTTCGTCGGGTTGAACGGCTTGACGATGTGTCCAAGCGCGCTCTGGTCCTCCCAGAACCGCTTGGCGAATGCGGCCGTGATGACGGCCGGCGCGGTGCGCGCTTCGACCGCTTCCCACGTCGGGGCCGCGCCCGTGAACTTGATTCCCATCGTCTCTAGGTAGCCGGGCGTGATCGTGCTCATCGGCATGCAGTTGCCCGACTCGCCGAGCGAGTTCGTCACGTCGACCGTGAGCCCGCTGCAGCCCCACCCGCCCGACAGCGGAAGTTGATCGACCGCGCCGGCGTGGAGCACGCCGGGAATCGTTCCGACCCGCGCGATGAACGAATGCCAGAACGTCTCGGCGCTCTGCGCCGTGTGGTAGTCGCGCGGCAAGATGATGGACATCGTTTCGACGCCGCTCGGGTCGAACCCCGGGTGCACGCGCCGCAGCTTGGCGAAGCTCTCCGCCATCATCCCCGCGCCGGCGAGCAGCACGACGGCGAGGGCAACCTGCGCGAGCACCAGCCCCCGCCGCGCCACCTCGCGCGACTTCGATGACGTGAGGCCGCGGCCACCGTCGCGCAGCGACGCGACGTCCAGCCCCGCCGCACCGAGCGGGAGCACGCCAAAGACGGCGCCGAAGGCCAGCGCCGATCCGAGACAGAACGCGACGCCGCGCCAATCGACCGCAACCTCGGCGAGACGCGGCAGGGTTTGCGGCGCGATCACCAGCACGACGTGCAGCAACAGCCCCGCCATCGCGATCGCCGCCGCGCCGGCGGCAACCGCGAGCAACATGCTTTCCGTGAGATAGTGAATCGCCAGGTGCGTCCGATCCGCGCCGAGGGCCGTACGCACGGCCACCTCACGCCGGCGCGCTTCGATGCGCACCAGGAACAGGTTCGCCACGTTCGCCGCCGCGATGAGCAGCACGAACGCCACGGCACCGAAGATGAGCCACAACCCGCGCACGATCGACGCACCGACGACGTGATCGCGCAGCGACGTCACGTTCATCGCGAATCCGGAGCGGTCGAGGAACCCCTTGGCATAGACGGTCGGATACTGCTCCTGCATCCGCCGCTGCACACGCTGGATGTCGGCGAGCGCGGAGGCGACGGTCACATTTGGCTTGAGCAGACCGATGGCCGAATGCGTGTGGTTGTTGATCGGTGGCTCGCTCGGATTCAGATATTCGCGAATCCATACGTCGGCGTTCACGTCGGGAATCGTCGCTCCCGCCGGCAGCACGCCGATGATCTCAAGCGACGTCGTGTCGCCCGTCATCAGTCGTTTGCCGACGACGTGCGGATCGCCGCCGAACCGCCGCAGCCAGTATCCGTGCGAGATCAGGGCGTAGCGCGGATCGCCGTTGGGAAGCCGCTCGTCCTCTTCGCCGATCGCGCGTCCCAATTCGGGGCGAATTCCGAGTAGACGAAACGTGCTCGCGCTCACGTCGACTTCGGGCACTCGTTCGGCGGGGTGCGCCGCGTCTCCCGGCACGACGAGCATGTCCTCGTCGTACATCGCGACGTCGGTCAGCACCCGGCTATTTGTCTTGAAGTAGAAGTACTGCCCTTTTGAGAGCATGTACTCCTCCCCTTCCTTGACTTTCGGCCACAGCGTGCCGAGGTGAACGAGCCGGTTGGCGTTGGGATAGGCCAGCGGACGAATTACCACGCGGTCGAGCAGGGTGAACATCGTCGTCGCCGCGCCGAGGCCGAGCGCCAGTGTGAGCGCCGCGATGAGTGAGAACGAAGGCGCGCGGCCGAGCGAGCGCGCCGCGCGTCGTGTCTCGCGGGACAGGGTGTCGAAGAGTTCCATGCGATTTCTCCGGCGCAGCATGTCGTTGTCGATGTCGCGTGCTTGTCGGCGATAGGCCTCGTAGTCTCCGAACCGGCGGCGCGCCTCGCGCTCGGCGTCGGCGCGCGAGAGTCCTTCGCTCTGCATGATCTCGTCGATGCGGCCCTCGAGGTGGAACCGGAGCTCGTCGTCGACCTCGCGATCCGCGCGCCGGCCGCCGCCGGGAAGTCGAAAGACACGCTTCATCGCGCGGTTCCCACAGCGGTACCGCGCGCGTCGAGTACGAGACCCACAACGCCGGTGTAGCGTGTCCAACGTTCGTGCTCGGCGGTGAGGTGCTTCCGTCCGGCGGCGGTGAGACGGTAGAACTTCGCCTTGCGATTTCGCTCCGTGTATCCCCAATCGGCGCCGAGCCAGCCTTTGCTCTCCATGCGGTGCAGCGCGGGGTAGAGCGCGCCTTCTTCGATCTGAAGTTGATCGTGCGTCGCGTTCTGGATCCAGCGCAGCACGGCGAGACCGTGCATCGGTCCCCAGGACAACGTCTTGAGGATCAGCAAGTCGAGCGTGCCACGAACGAGGTCGACCTCGGGCTGGTTCATTCGTTGGCTCCACGACCCCGGGATGAGCGGTGCGCCCTGTTACCTAAGATTCTTAGGCTCAGACAGCACCAGCGCAAGAAGGGTTGCCTGGATCGTCTCACTCGCCTCGTGCCGCGGTGACGCCTTCGGGGTGCCCGGGGTTTAGCGAGCAAGGCTGATGATCAGGGACCTCAAAGACCCGAAGCGATCGATCCTCCTGCTGGCAGCTACGCTCGTCGTGGCCTGCTCGGCGGCGCCTCCGATCGCGCCGTCCGACGGCGAGCTGCCGATCGGAACCTGGGGCGGCGACAGCGCGGGAATGATCGTCGGCGACACGTCGATGCATCTGCACGTCGGGTGTACGTTCGGCGACGTCTCCGGGCGCATCAATGTCGCCGGCGACGGGAGCTTCGACGTCGAGGGCACGTACACGCTGCATGCGTTTCCGATTGCCGTAGGCCCGACCGACCCCGCGCGGTTCACCGGCACGGTGACCGGCATGACGGCAATCGTGACGGCAACGATTCAGGACACCGCGCAGCACCAGACCGTGATGCACGGGCCGGTCGTCGTCTCGCTCGGCGTCGACCCTCGGCTCGGCCCATGTCCGATCTGCGCGCGCCCGGTGGTGACCAAATCCCTCGGAGCGCGACTCGAAACGCGAATGTCGGCGATGCTACGCACGACGGCTCGGAGCGTTCGTCGGCTGGTCGGAGCGGATTAGTCGCTGAGGGCCGGCCTGACGTAAGATCCAGTCCGGCCATGAGCGACACTTTGCACGACCCTGGAACCGAACGCGCCCACGCGCGCGCCGACGCACACGCGTTTCCTCGACGCTTCACGATCGGCAGGTCCGACGTTCGCGTCGGCACGGCGGGCTGGACCGACAAGACGCTCACCGCGCGCGGCGTGTTCTATCCCGCCGACGCGAAAACGCCGGAGGACCGGCTTCGCTACTACGCGTCCCGCTTCGCGCTCGTCGAGGCCGACATGGGGTTCTACGCGATCCCCGACCGCGCGCTCACCGAGCGCTGGGTCGAGCGCACGCCCGACGACTTCGTGTTCGACGTCAAAGCCCATGCGCTGATGACGGGCCACGCCACCGACGTCGCTCGGCTGCCGCGCGTGATTCGCGACGAGATCCCGTCCGACGCCGGCCCGCGCGTGTACGCGAAGGACCTTCCGCCCGAACTGGACGACGAGGTGTGGCGCCTCTTCCGCGATGCGATGGAGCCGCTCCACGCGAGCGGCAAGCTCGGCGCCGTCCTGCTCCAGTTCGCGCCGTGGGTGCTGCCCAACCGGGGAACGCCGGCGATGTTCGCTCGAGTGCGCGAGCGCCTGGGCGATCTGCCCGTGTCGATGGAGTTCCGTAATCCGAGCTGGCTGGCGACACGTCTTCGCGAGCGGCTCTGGGCGCAATTGCGCGATCAGGGTTTGACGTACGTCGTCGCCGACACACCGCCGGGCACGAAGACGAGCCTCCCGATCGCGCCGGCAGTCACGACGCCCGACCTGGCGATCGTGCGTCTACACGGCCGCCGCAGCGAACTGTGGGGCGCGCGCGAGGCGACGGTGCTCGAGAAATACCGCTATCTCTACGACGCGGACGAGCTCGCCGACTGGCTGCCGACCATTCTCGAGTTGGCGGAACAGGCCGAACGAGTCCACGTCGTGTTCAACAACTGTTACGCGAACTATGGAACGACAAACGCGGCCGAGTTGGCCGCGTTGATCGACGACGGAGAGCGATGAGTGGCCCTAGGCGGCGAGCCGCCCGTTCGGCTTCCAGACCGGCGATCCCTTCCCGCTTGGATCTCCGATGCATTCGTAGACCGCGGGCGGAAATCCGTAAACACCAATCTCGAGAATGTCGCCTGCTTTCACGGTGACGTGCTGACCCAATGCGTCCACCGCGGCGAGGAATGACTCGCTCTCGATGACTCCATCTTGCCGCGAGGCCACGCCTCGCACAGAAAAACGGAATTGGGACATTATAGATTGCCTCGGTGTTCGTTCCAGGTTTTAGTACCCCTGCAGGTTCCTACGGTTGCAGGGCCTGCTCGGTGCCACCGTGCTGTTCGGGGGTATCCAGATCGCAGCACACTCGCGCACCTCGACTTCCGACACTTCTGATGCGACTTCCCGTCCCCCTCCTACTGCCCCGGCCAGTCTCCCTTGCCGTTGCCGCCGCGGCCCTGGCCGGCCTGCCAGCCGCCGGCGTGCTCGCCCAGCAGCCGCGCTCCATCACGTTCGACGACTTTTCGGCCGTGCGCGGCGTGAGCGACCCGCAGCCGTCCCCCGACGGCAAGTCGGTCCTCTTCGCCGCGCGCACGACCGACGTGTCGGCCGACTCACGTACAGCGCACACGTACGTGATCCCGGTCGGCGGCGGTTTGCCGCGAGCGTTTCCCGCGGCCGAGGTCTCCGCGACCGAAGCGCGTTGGTCTGCGGATGGAAAACGCATTGCCTACATCGCGGCCGGACAACTCTGGGTGGCCGACGCGAGCGGCGGCGCTCGCAAACAACTCACCGACTTGAACGGTGGAGCCACCGGACCGATCTGGTCGCCGAATGGCGATCAGATCGCATTCACGTCCGCGGTGTATCCCGAATGCACCACCGACGCGTGCAACACTGCCAGGGCCAAGGCCGCGGCCGACAGCAAGGTGAAGGCACATGTCGCCGATGAACTGTTGTATCGGCACTGGAACGCGTGGGATGAAGGCACGCGCTCACATCTTTTCATCGTCGGCGTCGACGGCGGCGCGCCACGCGACCTCGTGCCCGGCGTGAAATACGACATTCCCCCCGGTCCGTTCGGCGGCAGCGAGGGCTACGCCTGGTCGCCGGACGAGCACGAGCTGGCGTACACGGCCAAGGATCAGGGTCGCGCCGACGCGTGGACGACGGATCTCAACGTCTACACAATCGCCACGTCGGGCGGCGCTCCCGCGGTGATCACCGCGTCGAACAAGGGCGCCGACGCGAATCCCGTCTACTCGCCGGATGGCAAGTACATCGCGTACGCGTCGCAAGCGCGCGCCGGATTCGAGTCGGACCGCCAGCGCCTCATGCTCTACGATCGAGCGCGCCATTCGAGCCGGGAGCTGTTGCCAAAGTGGGATCGCAACGCCGACGCGTACTTCTGGTCGCCGGATTCAAAGATCGTCTACGTGCAGACGACCGACGCCGGCCGCGACAAGCTCTATCGCGTCGACGTCTCGAACGCCGGCGAAGCGAGCACGCCGCAACTGGTCGTCGGTGAGCACAACAACTCGGCGTTCGCGCTGTCGCACGACGGTCATACGATCGCCTGGACGCGCAACGCGACGCAGTTTCCGGCCGAGGTGTACGTCGCCGACGTTACGTCGAGCGGCGCGTTCGCCGCGCACGCGCTCACGCACGAGAATGACGCCCTGGTCGCGCAGCTCGCGCTCAACCCCGCCGAGGATTTCTGGTTCACCGGCGCGGCGGGGGCGAAGGTGCAGGGCTTCATCGTCAAGCCGCCGAACTGGCGTCCGGGTCGCAAGTATCCCGCGATTCTGCTGATCCACGGCGGACCGCAAGGCGCGTGGCTCGACGAGTGGCACGGCCGCTGGAACTATCAGATGTTCGCCGCGACCGGCGCCGCGCTCATCATCGTGAACCCGCGCGGTTCGACGGGCTACGGGCAGAAGTTCGTCGACGACGTGTCGAAGGGCTGGGGTGGAAAGGTCTACACGGATCTCATGAACGGCCTCGACGCGGCGCTGGCGAAGAATTCATGGATCGATTCGACCGAGCTCGGCGCCGCAGGCGGATCGTTCGGCGGCTACATGGTGGACTGGATCGCCGGCCACTCGACGCGCTTCAAGGCGCTGGTGTCGCATGCGGGTCCGTTCAATCTCGAGAACATGGCCACCGCGACCGAGGAGCTGTGGTTCCCGGATTGGGAATACAGCGGGCCGTTCTGGGATTCCAAGGCGATGGCGACGCAGTATCGCGTCTACTCGCCGCATCTGTTCGTGAAGAACTTCAAGACGCCGACGCTCGTGACCGGCGGTGAGCTCGACTATCGCGTGCCGTATACCGAAGACCTCTCGATGTTCACGTCGCTCCAGCGCATGAACGTGCCGAGCCGGTTGGTGATCTTCCCCGACGAAGGACACTGGATCCTCAAGCCGCAGAACCAGAAGCTGTGGTGGGGCGAGGTGCAGAGTTGGCTCGAGAAGTATTTGAGCTCGAACCCGAAGGCTTGACGCGCCCGGCTGGCCGCTCTATCGGGACCACTTCGGTAACTGCTTCGACGCAGAGGCGCGGAGAAACGGAGAGGCGGAAAGGTACACCCAACCATCGTTGCGCCACGAGCCGGGATTTTTTGGGGAACAGCCGCTCGGGAAGCGTCGTGCATCCGTCAAAAGCATGAAGCGTCCCGAGCGGCCGTTCCCAAAGAATCCCGGCTCGTTGTGCGACGGAATTCGTGTGTTCTCCTCGTCTCTGCCTCTCCGCGTCTCTGCGTCGAGCAGTTGTAGTTGCAGTTGCTTTGTCGGCCTAGTTACCGGATCGAACCTCGAGCCGGTACCGGCCGTGTGACGAGAGGAACGACGCCCCCGTCCCCGTCACGGTCGCGTAGACGATTCCCGGCGTGAGCGTGAGGCGCACGCGCGAGCAAAACGGACTCGGGAGCGTGTTGACGTTGTCGCTCGAGCCGAGGCTCGCTCCGGCCGCCGACGCCACGCTGAGGAACGTGTCGAGCTCGATGCCGAAGCCGCACGAGCCGACCACGCCCGACGTTTCGAACGTGTAGGTCCCGGCTGTCGGGATCATCACCCGATACATGTCGTGCGTGTCGGGCGTCGTGATCTCGCCGACGGCGTAGCTCCCGACGGTGAGGATGTTGGCGTGCGAAATGTCGTCGTTGGGTTCGACCTCCACCGGCAGCGCGAGCGTGATGCCCGTCGTCTGCACGCCCCCGGCGACGTTGAACACCGTCGAGTTGCCGAGTCCACCGGCAACCGAGAAGCGCCGGCCGGGCACGCCGATCAAGGAGTCACCCGCTTCGTCTTCGCCGGCCTGCACGTAGTACGATGAGCCGTTCGTCAGCTTGGCGAATGCAAAGCTGCCGTCAGGGTTGACCTTCGCGGTCCGCGCGACCGTGCCCAACGTCGCGTCCACCAAGCGGACGTACGTCTGACGCGCCGGGCCGGTGGTCTGCGTCAACGCGTTGTAGGCGTCCACGATCCCCCAACCGAATGAATCGCTGCGCGACGCGCCGGCCGGCCGCGTCGCGAATTGTTCGATGCGCGACCGGAGCTGCACCGCGGTGAGCGCGGGATTCTGCGCCAGCAGCAGCGCGGCGACTCCCGAAACGAACGGCGCCGACGCCGACGTGCCGTAGCCGAGGATGAACTGGGGCGAGTTTCCTTCGAAATCCCAGCCGGGTCCGATCACCGCGTCACCGCCGTTGTCGTCGAGGCGGAAGTCGCCGCCCGGCGCCGCGACGGAGATGTTGGTACCGGCGTTCGAGTAGGTGGCGAGCGATCCGTCCATCCCGACCGCCGACACCGCCATCACGCCCGGATACGCCGCGGGAAACGTCGGAACCTGCTCGTCGCTCTCGTTGTTGCCGGCCGACGCGACGATCAGCGTGCCCGCCGACACCGCGGCCGCGACCGCGTCGCTCATGACCGGATCGTCGAAGCCGCCGCCCAAGCTCATGTTCATGATCGGCGACCGCGGCGCCTGGACCATCGTGTTGTTGGCGCCGAGCGCTGGCAACCCCGCGGCGTACAACACGCCCTGGGCGATGTCGAAGAACGTGCCCGAGCCCATGATGTCGAGCACCCGGATCGGGCGAATCTTCACGTTCCAGTTCACGCCGGCCACGCCAAGGTTCTGGTTGCCGACCGCGCCGATGATTCCCGACGTCCACAACCCGTGGTCGCCGGCCGACAAGTGGAACCAGCAGTTGGCGATCGAATCGAACGCGATGTCGTCGGTGTCCGTCGGGTCCGGGTCGGGGCCATCGCCGTCGCCGGCCGTCGTGTTGTACGAGAATGGATTCCCGTCGTCGCAATTCACGTTCGTCGAATCGAAGGCAAAGCCGGTGACGAAGTCGTAGCCGTCTTTGGTGAGATTGGGCGCGACGCTGGCGTGCTCGAAGCGGACGCCCATGTCGAGCACGGCGACCGTGACGTTCGAGCTGCCGGTTGTCACCGCCCACGCCCTGGGCAGGTCGACCATGTTCGCCGCCCACATCTCGTACGGATAGAAGTGGTCGTTCGGGAGGATCGTGTTCACCGCGCTTCGCGACGGGCCGGCGGACGCGGCATCAGCGGCGCGCATCTGCGCGAAGAGCGACGCGTTCGCGACACGCGCCTGCGGCGCGCCGTCGCGAATGCTGATCGTGTGTTCGCGCTCGACGTAGGCGACGTCCGACTCGGCCCGCAGCGAATCGATCACGGCGTCGATGCGTGTCGTGTCGTCGATCGTGAGCCGCGCGGCGAGAATCACCGGCGAGATCTCCGGCCGGCGCATCGCGTGCGACGCGGCGAGCGCGTTGACGCGCGAACGAAGGCGGCTCACCGCCGACTGGGCCGTCGACATCGCGCGATACGACATCGATCCGGCCGTGGCCAGGCCCAACGGCGCGCCCTTGAACCCGATCACGATGCGATTCGAGGGCATCCGCTTTCCTGCCGCGAACGACTTGGCGGTGGACGCGAGCGCGACCCGCGACGGCAGCCGGTTGAACGTGCTCGCGAACGGATTCACCACCGCCGGCGTCACCGTCCCGGCGATCGTCGCTCCGTTGCCGGCGACGAACGACACCGAGGCCGCCGGAATCTGCGCGCTCGTCACGGTCACGACCTGCGTGCCGACCGTCGCCGACAGCGTCCACGTCACCGACGACTGGCCGCTCTGGTCGGTCGTCGTGCTCGCGGCGCTCAACGTGCCGCCGCCGGTCACGGTCCACGCGAGCGGCACGCCCGCGACGGCCTTTCCGCCTCCGTCGAGCACCCGCACGACCAGCGCCGTGTCGAGCGCCGACGACACGTTCGCCGATTGGTTGTTCCCGGACACGATGACGAGGGTCGTCGGCGTGTGTGGGATGGTCGCCGAGTCGTGGCAAGCGGCGAGAGCGGCGGCTGCCACGGCAGTCGCGAGAATGGCCCGAGAATTCATGAAGTCAACTCGATACGCCGCTCGGCGGCGCAAACGGCTCAAGGGTGGGCGAGCGTGCTAATTCAACTTTTCATGAAGAGCGTTCGTCACTCGCCGTACGGGACCCACACGTTCTTCACTTGCGTTGCCGCCCGTAGAAACTCGCGGCCTTCGCCTTCGGTTCGGTCGAGCCAGTCGCGACCGTGCCACGTCGCCCAGGTGCGTTTCATGTTGGAGGCGGATGCCAGTTCGACGATTTTGACCCCCTCTTGGTGACCGAAATACCACGCGGCCTCGACGTCGTCGTGCTCGGCCAGCACCTTCGAGAGGGAATCCTTGTCGCCCGTCACGATGTTGATCACCCCGCCCGGGACGTCGGACGTCTCCAGCACCGAGTAGAAATCAGTCGCGGCGAGCGGATGGCGCTGCGACGGGATCACGATCGTCGTGTTGCCCGTCGCCACGGCCGGCCCCACGAGCGAGACGAGACCGAGCAACGGCATTTCGTCCGGACAGGCGATGCCGATCACACCGATCGGCTCGTTCATCGCGATCGACACGCCGCGGATCGGTACGCTGTGCACCGCGCCGTCGTACTTGTCGGCCCAGGCGGCATAAGTGAACAAGCGCGAGATCGACGCGTCGACTTCGCGTCTCGCGCGCCGCCCGCCACACTCCGTCATGTCGTCGATGCGCCCCGCGAACTCCCTGGCGCGCGCCGACAGGTTCTCGGCGACGTAGTAGAGAATCTGTCCGCGGTTGTGGCCGGTCGAGCGCGCCCAGGCCGTTGCCGCGGCGTGCGCCGCTTCGACGGCGTTGCGAATGTCCTTGCGATTTCCTTCCGGCGATTCGCCGACGACCTTCCCCGATGGGGAGACGATGCGTCGCGTGTAGCCCTGATCCGGACGCATCTGCTTGCCACCGATGAACAGTTTCGGCGTGCGGTCGATGTCGGGGCCCTGATCCCCGGCCTCCGCCCTCGGCGCGACGGCAAGGCCGCCGTCGAGCGATGGCTTCGTTGCCTCGGCGACCGACGCCTTGTGGCTCGTGATTGGCCGCAAGTACTCCCACATTCCCTCGCGTCCACCCTCGCGGCCGAATCCGCTCTCGCGATAGCCGCCGAATCCCGCGGCCGCGTCGAACAGGTTCGTCGAGTTCACCCACACCACGCCCGCCTTGATCTTGGGCGCGATGTCGAGTGCGAGGTTGATGCTCTCCGTCCACACGCTCGCCGCGAGACCGTACGGCGTGTTGTTCGCAAGCGCGATCGATTCGTCCGGCGTTCGGAACGTCATCGTCACCAGCACCGGACCGAAGATCTCCACCTGCGCGATCGTCGACGACGGCTGCACGTCGGTGAACAACGTGGGAGGATAGAAGTATCCCTCGGTCGGACACGCCCACGACGGCTGCCACATCGTCGCGCCTTCGTCGACGCCCTGCTTCACCAGGCCGCGAATGCGCTCGAGCTGCACCGGCGCGACGATCGCGCCCATGTCCACCGCCTTGTCGAGCGGTGCGCCGAGTCGAAGCTTCTCCATCCGCGCACGCAGCTTGTTCACCAGCCGCTCGGCCACGCCTCCCTGCACGAGGAGGCGCGAGCCGGCGCAGCACACCTGGCCCTGATTGAACCAGATCGCGTCGACCACGCCCTCCACCACACCGTCGAGATCCGCGTCGTCATAGACGATGAACGGACTCTTTCCGCCGAGCTCGAGGCTCAGCTTCTTGCCCGAGCCGGCCGTCGCGCGGCGGATGATCCGACCGACCTCGGTCGATCCGGTGAATGCGATCTTGTCGACGTCCGGGTGCTCGACCATCGCGGCGCCGGTCGACCCGTCGCCCGTGATGATGTTGACTACGCCGGCTGGCAGGCCGGCCTGTTCGACGATTTCCGCGAACGCGAGCGCCGTCATCGGAGTGAATTCGGCGGGCTTGAGAATCACTGTATTACCGGCTGCCAACGCCGGCGCGATCTTCCACGCCAGCATGAGCAGTGGGAAGTTCCACGGAATGATCTGGCCGACGACGCCGACCGCTTCGTAGCCGGCGAACTCCGTGTCGAGCAGCTGCGCCCAACCCGCGTGGTGGTAGAAATGCCGGGCGACGAGTGGGATGTCGATGTCGCGCGTCTCGCGAATCGACTTGCCGTTGTCCATGGTCTCGAGCACGGCGAGCAACCGCGAATGTTTCTGCACGCCGCGCGCGAGCGCGTACAGGTAGCGCGCCCGCGCGTGCGGGGTGAGCGCCTTCCACTTGGGGAGCGCGACGCGCGCCGCCCGCACCGCGGCGTCGACTTCGGCCGCGGTTCCGCTCGTGACCCGGGCGATCGTCTTGGCCGTCGAGGGATTGATCACCTCGAACATCGAACCCGGTTCGGTCCACGCGCCGGCGATGTAGTGGCCGAACACGCGTTCGTGTCTGCCGAGCCAGGCGAGCGCTTCCTTGTCGCTCTCCGGCGCCGGCCCGTACTCCATCGTTTGAAAGATTTCAGCGACGGTGGTCATTTCGGAGAGGAACGAGTGCGGGGGCGGGGGTGGGGACGGGGTGCGGAGACCTGGAACGGGTGCAGGGGCGCGGCGGGATCATCGCGCGTCGGTCACCGCACACCGCCGCCGCTCTCCGCACTTGGCCGCCCTCACTGCATCGGTTGGTGGTGCGCGGCGGCGTACCGGCCGGTCACGAAGTGCTCGAGCTGTCGTTCGATGTCGGTGAGGAGCGAGCTGGCGCCGAACCGGAACAGGTCGGCGCGGAGCCAGCGATCGCCTAATTCCTCTTTCATCAAATAGAGATACTCGAGCGCGTTCTTGGCCGAGCGAATCCCGCCGGCGGGCTTGAAGCCGACGGCGTAGCCGGTGCGCTCGAAGTATTCGCGGATCATCCGGCACATCACTACACCGAAGGGCAATGTCGCGTTCACGCCTTCCTTGCCGGTCGACGTCTTGATGAAGTCGGCGCCGGCCTGCATCGCAACCATGCTCGCGCGGGCGACGTTGCCGAGCGTGGCGAGCTCGCCGGTGGCAAGGATGGCCTTCATGTGCGCGTCGCCGCACGCCTCGCGGAAGCGGCGCACTTCGTCGTAGAGCGCCTCGTAGTTGCCGGTGAGCACGTGGCCGCGCGTGATGACGATGTCGATCTCCCGCGCGCCGGCCTTCACGCTGGCGTGAATCTCTGCAATCCGCTGCTCGATCGGGCTCAATCCGGCCGGGAATCCCGTCGAGACAGCGGCGACAGGAATGTCCGAGCCGGCAAGTGCGTCCACCGCCGTCTCGACGAGCGAGTGGTAGACGCAGACAGCACCGACGTGAATCCCGAGTTGGTCCGCACCGAGTGAGCGCGAGAGATCGTCGCGCAGCGGGTGACGTGCCTTCGCGCAGAGACGGCGAACGTTTCCCGGCGTGTCGTCGCCCGAGAGCGTGGTCAGGTCGATGAGCGTGATGGCGCGCAGTAGCCACGCCGCCTGCCACTCTTTCTTCACAGTGCGACGCGTCGGAATCGTCGCCGCGCGCCGTTCCACGGCACTTCGGTTCACCCGGATCGCGCGCACCGCGTCGAGATCGAGCGCCATGCCAGGATTGCGCTCGACGTGATCGGCGGGGAGCGGCCGCGGCGTCGTGATCAGGGTGAGCGTCGGCTTGGCGGTCATGACCGCTCCAATGTACTTCGGGGTTTCGAGAAGGGTAGAACGAACGCGCTCCAACCCTACGGAGGGGAGCCTGGAACCCCATTGACCACGAGCACCGGCGCCAGATTGGCCGCGCGGAGCACCGGCTCCAGCACTCGGCGGTCTCCCGTGACGACGATCACGAGGTGGTCGAGATCTACACACCGGGCACCGGCCTCGGCAGCCTCGGCCACGGTGAGCAACGACATCCCGCTCGCATATCGATCGAAGTAGTCGGGCGACAGTCCGTCGCGCGCGATCTCGACCAGCCGTGCCGCGATCGAGTCAGGTCCGTCGACGCGTGCCGGCAGCGAGGCAAGACGATTGCGGCGAACCGCGGCGAGCTCGTCGGCTGTGGGCTGCCGCGTGGTGCGCAACTCCCGCAGAATCCGAAGCCACTCGGCCAGCGCGCTGTCCACCTTCTGCGCGCTCACGACGGTGCTGCCAACGAACGCGCCGTCGCTGCCCGTGCGGCGAAACGTGAGGCCGGTCGCACCCGAATACATGAAAGAGCGTTTCTCGCGGAGCGTCTCCTGAAGGCGGGCGGACGCAACCGCGGCAAACGCGTCGGTCGCGATGGCGTCCGACGAGCTTCGCGACGGTCCCCGGTTGCCCACGTAGAGGTACGCCTGCGTTCCGGCATTCGGCACGTCCTGCAGGTACACGCGCGTGTCGTTCCTGGCGACGGTCTGGATATCCGAATCGCGCGACTCGCGTCGCGCCTGCCAGCCGCCGAACGCTCGGGTGACCGCGGCGAGCGCCACCGAATCGGTCACGTCGCCGGCGATGGTCACGGTCGTGCTGCCCGGACCGAAGAACGTGTCGTAGAAGCGCGTCACGTCGCCGCGCGTGATCGACGCAACCGACGCTTCGGTCGGCACGAGCGAGCGTACGTACGCGTCGTTGGCGCCGTACACCATTCCGTAGAACAGATGCCGCGGAATGGTGACTGGTGCCTGCGTGATGCGGCGCGCCACCGCCGCGTGCATCCCTTTGCGTCGCTCGATCGCCGCCGAATCGAACGCCGGGTGCGTGAGCATCTCCGCCATGAGCCCGAGCGCCGGTTCGAATGCGCTCGTGATGGTCGTGAAGCCGGTCGGCGCGACGCTCGTGCCGATCGCCGCCGCGGCGCCTGCGAGGTCGTCCGCGGTTCGCTTCGTCGACCCTTCGCGCAGCGCGCCGAGCGTCACGGCGAAGAGCCCTTCTTTACCGAGCGGGTCCGCCAACGAGTCGGCACCGACGACCGCGCGAACGGCGACGACCGGAACCGAGTGATCCTCGACGACGAGGAGTCGGACGCCGTTTGGGAGCGTGTGCGCATGAATCGCCGGGAACGTGAACAGCGGAAGCGGCGGCACGCTCGGCCGAACCGCGCGATCGACCTGCTGCGCGGACGGCGTCGTGGCCAGCGACAGGAGAAGTAGCAGCCCACCCCGTCCACCCGTCCACCTGTCCACCTGTCCACCCGTCCTCACGGCCGCACCGCTCCCTGGGGCGTGACGTTGGTATACGGCGCGTTCGGCTTGCTGATCAGATCGAGCTTGCCGGCCGGAACGAGACTCATCACGACGCAACCCGCCGATAGGTATTTGTGAATCGCAGCGTGCACGTCGGTCGGGGTGAGGCCGAGTGCTGCGTTCGCCTGCTCGGCGTACGACGATGGATTGCCGGTGAACATCTGATCGTGGGCGAGCGTGTCGGCGCGCGCGAACTCGAGCTGCAGCGAGGTCGCAGCGTTCACGCGGTTGTACGCATTGAACCGCGCGATTTCTTGCGGCGTCACCGGCGAACCGGCGAACGACGCGATCGTGCTGTCGACGAGCTGCTCGATCAGCGTCATCGACGCCCCGGGGCGCGGCAGCACGACGATCTCGAACACCCCGGATTTTTCGAGATCCTTGTCGTCGGCCGTCACGCTCGTCGCGAGCTGTCGATCGGTCACGAGGAGCTTCGAGAGCCGCCCGAACCGCGGCAGCGCAAGCGCGGAGGCGGCGGCGAGGAGCGCCATCCGATCGGGACTGGCGTATGCCGCGCCGCGCCAGGCGACGTAGAGCTGTGGTTGCGTCGCGCGCGCATCCTCGAGGACGAGACGCCGTTCGCCGACGAGCGGTGCGGCGTCGGCCTCCGGCCGCGCGACCGGCGCGCCTCGCGGAATGCTCCCGAAATACTTCTCGATCATCGAGCGGGCGGATGCCGGCGCGAAGTCGCCGCTGATGGCGAGCACCGCGTTGTTCGGGACGTAGAACGGCAGACACGTCGCGCGCGCGTCGGCGTACGACGACGCCGGCGGCGACTGGGGCGTCAGGTGATACGGATGGCCGGCCGGAAAGAGCGCGCCGGAGATGATCTCCCGGTACGTGCCGAACGGAACGTTGTCGATCGTTTGCCGGCGCTCCTGATCGACCAAGCGACGCACCGACGCAACGCGTTGCGAATCGAGGTTCGCCATCGGCGCGGCCATCCGATCCGACTCCGCCCAGAGCACGGTTTCGAGCTCGGTGCTCGGGACGGTGATGTAGTACTCCGTCACGTCTTCGGTCGTTTCCGCGAAGCGCGTCGACGTCCCGCCGATCGAGCGGTAGAACGGCTGCTGCGGCTGGTCGAGATGCGGCGAGCCCTGTGACATCAGGTGCTCGCAGAGATGAGCTACTCCCGGCTGATTCGGCTTGTCGTCCTTCGAGCCGACGTGGTACCACAGCTGTACGCTCACGATCGGGGTTGCGTGGTTCTCGTTGAGGATCGCCACGAGTCCGTTCGCGAGCGTGAACCGCGTATAGGCGAGAGGCTTCAAAGGCGGCGTCTGCGCCGCCGAAATCGGGGAAGCCAACGAGCCGAACAGCAGGGCGATTCGGCCGTTGCGAATCAGGTGTCCGCATCGGGCAAAGAATGGGAACAATCGTCGCCCCTGATTCATAGATTCAAGATACAGGAGAACAGCCTTTTCCCACCCACCCCCTCGCCCGCTCAAACTCAGAATGCCCATCAGATCAACGCTTCTCCAGCTCCTCGCCGCCGGGGCACTGGTCGCGGCGCCCGCCGGGGCACAGCAGACCGCGTCTGTCCCGATGTCGAAATCGGCGCCCAAGGCGCTCGACCGCGCCAACCTCGACACGACCTGTGAGGCGTGCGCCGACTTCTACACGTTCGCCAACGGCGGTTGGCTCAAGCACACGACCATTCCCGCCAAGTACGGCGAATGGGGCGCGTTCGACCAGTTGCAGGACCAGAACGAGACGATCGTACGGGAGATCGTAGAAGCGGCGGCGGCCGACGTGAAATCAGGCAAGGCGAAGGCGCCCTCAAACCAGTTCAAGATTGGCGCGTTCTTCGCGGCCTGCATGGACACCGCGGCGATCGAAGCACTCGGCACCAAGCCGATCGCCGCGTCGATGGCGCGGATCGCCGAGATCAAATCGTCGGCGGATCTGCCGGCGGCGCTCACGATCCTGGAGAAGTCGGACGGTCTGGCTCCGTTCGGCGTCGGGGCCGGCCCTGACCTCAAGAACTCCGATCGCATCATCGCGAGTGCCGGACAAGGCGGGCTCAGCCTGCCGGAGAAGAAATATTACATCTCGCAGGATACCAGCATGCAGGGCATCCGCGAGAAGTTCGAGAAGCACGTCGCTGCCATGTTCAAGCTCGACGGCGAGAGCGACGCCGCGGCTGCCACGCACGCGAAGACGGTCCTCGAGGTCGAAACGAAATTCGCTGGCGCGTCGATGGATCGAGTGACGATGCGCAATCCGGACGCGACCTACCACGTGATGTCCGTCGCGCAGTTCGATTCGATCGCGCCACACATCAAGTGGGAAACGTTCCTGACGACGATGGGCGCGCCGGCAGACCTCCACACGATCAACGTCTCGCAGCCCGACTTTTTCAAGGCGGTGGACGGCTTCCTCACGTCGATTCCGGTCGCCGACTGGAAGACGCTGCTCCGCTGGCGGCTGCTCAACACGTCCGCGTCGCGCCTGCCGAAACGTTTCGCGGACGAAGACTTCGCGTTTCGCAAGATCTTCACCGGTCAGAAGGAACGCCTTCCCCGCTGGCAAACGTGCGAGCGCAACACCGACGGCGCGCTCGGCGAAGCGGTCGGTCAGGAGTACGTCGAACGCACGTTCACGCCGGCCGCCAAGGCACGCGCGAAGGCGATCGTCGACAACATGGTCTCGGTGCTGCGCGACCAGATCGGCCAGCTCGACTGGATGAGTGATACGACGAAGCAGCAGGCGCTCATCAAGCTCGACGCGTTCACGCGCAAGATCGGCTACCCCGACAAGTGGCGCGACTACTCGAAGCTCGAGGTACGCGTCGGTGAGTACTACGGGAATTCCAAGCACCTCTCCGACTGGGCCGCGGCACGCAACTGGGCGAAAGTCGGCAAGCCGGTCGACCGGACCGAGTGGGGCATGACGCCCCCGGCGGTGAACGCGTACTACAACCCGACCTGGAACGAGATCGTCTTCCCCGCCGGCATCCTCCAGCCGCCGTTCTACGACCCGAACGCCGACGACGGCGTGAACTACGGCGCGATGGGCGCGGTGATCGGCCACGAGATGTCGCACGGGTTCGACGACCAGGGCCGCCGCTTCGACGCCAAGGGCAACCTGCGCGACTGGTGGACGAAGAGCGACGCCGACAAATACAACGCCCAAGCGCAGCGCGTCGTCGAGCAGTTCAATGCCTACACCATCGTCGATTCGACGACCCACGTGAACGGCAAGCTCACGCTCGGCGAGAACATCGGCGACCTGGGTGGATTGAAGATCGCGTATCTCGCGCTCGAGAGGTCACTGAAAGAGCATGGACGCCCCGCGAACATCGACGGGTTCACACCCGAGCAGCGTTTCTTCCTCGGCTGGGCGCAGGTGTGGCGCACGTTGCAGAGCGATGAAGGCGCCAAGGCACAGGTGAACAACGACCCGCACGCACCCGCCAAATGGCGCGTCAACGGACCGCTGAGCAACATGCCGGAGTTCAAAGCCGCCTGGGGCTGCAAGGACGGCGACGCCATGGTGCGCCCGGATAGTCTCCGCGCGCGGATCTGGTAACTACAACTGCTCAACGCAGAGACGCGGAGAACGCAGAGAACAACCGCGGAGGCCGGCTCCATTGCGCGACGAGCCGGGATGTTTTTTGTGAACAGCCGCTCGGGATACTTCCACACACCAGGAAGATTCCACGTAACGCGATGCATCCCGAGCGGCTGTTCCCCCAAAATCACGGCTCGTTGCGCGACGAAGCTTGCCTCAGCGGCAGTTCTCTGCGCTCTCTGCGTCTTGTGCGTTGAAGCAGTTCGGTAAACGCCCCGACAGAGCGGCCTACCGACCGGCCCTACGCTTCCCAGCTGAGCGACGGCTTTCCGAAGTGCCCGTAATTGGTCGTCTGGCGGTAAATCGGGCGCCGCAGCGCCAGTCGTTCGATCATCGCCTCGGGACGATAGTCGAATGTGCGCACGAAGTCCGCGGCCGCACCGACATCGCCGGTACCGAACGTGTCCACGCGCACCGACACCGGCTCGGCGCGTCCGATCGCGTAGGCGACCTGTACCTCGGCGCGTGACGCGAGCTTGTTGCGCACGACCTGTCGCGCGACGTAGCGGCCGAAGTACGCGCCGCTGCGATCCACCTTCGACGGATCCTTGCCGCTGAACGCGCCGCCGCCGTGGCGGCCCATGCCGCCGTATGAATCGACGATGATCTTCCGGCCCGTCACGCCGCAATCGGCCGACGGCCCGCCTTCGATGAATTGCCCCGTGGGATTGACGAGGATCTCGACGTGCGGCCCGAACCACGGGCCGAGTACTTCGGGGAGGAGACAGCTCGCGACGTAGTCGCGGATCTCGTCGTGCGTCGCGTCCTTGGTGTGCTGCGTGGAGACGAGCACCGTCTCGACACGCACCGGGCGATTGTGTTCGTAGCGAACACTGACCTGCGTCTTCGAGTCGGGTCGGAGCCACGCGCGTTCACCCTGCTTGCGCGCCGCGGCGAGTCGTTGGGAAAGCCGGTGCGCGAGCTGCACCGGCAAGGGCATGAGCTCGGGCGTCTCGTCGGTCGCGTAGCCGAACATGATTCCCTGATCGCCCGCGCCGCCCGTGTCGACGCCCATCGCGATGTCACCCGATTGCTTCGAGATGAATTGCGTCACTCGTACGCCGTCGGCGTTGAACGCTTCGCGCGGATCGACGTAGCCGATCTCGCGGATCGCACCGCGTGCCACCGCCTCGTAGTCGACGTTCTGGTCCGACGTGATTTCCCCGGCCAGGACGACTTCGCCGCTCTTGCAGAGCACTTCGCAGGCGACGCGGCTTCTTGGATCACCCGCGAGATGCGCGTCGAGGATCGAGTCGGCGATGAAGTCGCAGACTTTGTCGGGATGCCCTTCGCTGACGGACTCGGACGTGAACGTGTAAGAGCTCATACGAACTCCCATCCTCGAATCGCTCGTGACGAGCGAACAAAAAAGGCCCCGACGATTTCGTCGTGGGCCCGAAGGCATCCGACGACTTAGACGGGTTTTTCCGGAGGCTTGCCGGCGCGCGGCCCGTCAAATCGGGGAAATCGCCGCGCGAGTGCAAGCTACCACGCGCGCCCCACGCGTCAAGCCACGGGATGCTGCAGCCGCCGGCAACGGAAATGTCTCGAGTCAGGGCACTGTGATCAGCCCGACGGCGCCGCCGAGCTCCTCGTCGTGCACGCTCGGCAGGTTCGACGGCGCGACCCATTCGCCGCCGTCGATGCGAATCGCGAGACGATGCGGACCCGGGGACACGACACGCTCGACGAACCAGCGGTCGTCGCCGCGCCCCAGCGTCACCGCCTCCCATCCGGTGAAGTCGCCCATCAGTTCGACGCGCTCCGCTTCACGCGATGCGCTGAGCGAGATTCGGGTCATCCCGGCGGCCGTTCGCGTGACGTCGACCCGCAACGCTCCGCCGGAGCGGCGGCTGAAGGACAGCGTCGCGTGCGGCTGCCACGCGACGCGCAGTCCCAGCGACGCGTACTGTGTGCTCGGCGTTCCGCGCACGACGTCGCTCAGCGCGTTTCCCGCCGCGAGCACGAGCGCGACCCTCGGCGCCACCCACAGTTCGGCGTCGGCGATCTGCCAGCCGCCGCTCTGCGCGCCGGCACGAAGGCCCGCGCTAGCGCCGACCGACACGCCGGCGGCCTCGTGGCGCCAACCGGCGCCGACGTCCGTGTAGGTGATGCTTCCGACGCGCGTGAGCAGCGCACTCGCGAGCAACCGCTCGTTGCCGGCAGACCACCATGCGTCGCCTGATCCACGGCCGAGCGTGAAGTTGACGTTGTCACCTGTGCGCGCGGTCGCACCCGTGCTTGCGCCGACCGCGACGCCGCCGAGCGCCCCGCCGAGTCGGAGTCGCGCGTTCACTTCGCCGCTGCCGGTGGTCGGCGCGCCCGTTTCCGTGAACCCGCTCAGCGCACCGCCGATTTCCCACCGCAATGGATTGAAGACCTGGCCCGTGACGCCGCCCAACGCCAACGCCTGTCCCGTCCATGCGCTGTTGGCCTGCAGCGACGACAGCGCCGCGGCGTGAAACCAGGTTTGGTCACCGAATCCGTCGATCGTCGCGCCGAATGTTTGGGCGATCGATTCGGGGAGTCCGGTTTGTCGAAGGTGCGACAGCCCCGCGTCGGCCTTGACCTGCCACTGCGCGCGAGCTGAAGGAGGCGCCGCCAGGGCCGCGATTGTCGCCAGGAGCGCCGTCCGAACTCGCCGCATCCCTCAAAGTAGTGTCCGCGCGCGGTCCAGGTTCCGTAGCCGTTCGTCAGTCCGCGAGTTACGGTTTTCTCGGTGCCGAGGGCCCCGGTGCGCTGGCGGTCAAATCGCCGCTGCTTCCCGCGACGGGTGACAGGAGCGGCGTGAGTCCGTGGAATCGAATGTCGGCCGACTCTCCGCCCTTCGCTCCCTGCTGGACGTCCGAGTTCACGTTGTTCCCGAGCGCGACGAGCTGCTCCGGCGTGGCGCCTCGCCGCATCAACTGAGTGACGATTTCGCCGGCTCGCTCGGGCGGCACCTGATTCACGACCAACTGCGTGAGCACGCCAATCGGTACGGCGATCGCGCGGCCGGGCGCGGCCTGATGAACGCGGCTCAGCACCGCTTTCGGAATCTTGAATGAGAGCGCGACCTCGCCCGCCGTGATGTCCGCCGCGAGCGTGTCGGTCGCGATCGCGTCGCGTGCCGCATCCAACCGGTCGGCGACGGCCTGCGCCGTCTCGACGATGCGCGCCGGCAACGCGTGCACGACGAGCGCGAAGCGAATCTTCGAAACGATCGGGTCGATCGGCAGCCCCCGCGCGCGCGCGGCCCGAACGATCTGCGTGAGTGCGGCGCTCGTCTCACGATCGGCGCCGGCGAATGTGAGCGAGTCCTGCGCGCGCACTGTTCGCGCCGCCAGAGCGAGAACGAACGCCGGGACGACGAGTCGCCCGTTCACGGCCGCCCCACGATGACGACCGATCCCTCGACGCCCAGGTCTGGATCACGCGCCCGCGCGACACGGGCATCGGGATCGAGCGCGAAGACCGAGTCGTTCACCATGAATCCATACGTGTGCCGTCCCGGCGCGATCGGAATCGTCACCGACCACAGATCGCCGTCCGACGCGCGAACCATCGGCGCGCTCGCCGCGTTCCATCCGTTGAAGTCGCCGACCAGCGACACGCGACGCGCCGACGCGCTCCGAAAAACGAACTGCTGCGGAATCGGCATCACGTCCAGCGATCCGTTGACCGCCGGTTGTACCGGTACACTCGATGTCCCGGCACTCGACGCCGCCGTCCCACTCGGCGCCGTGCGCGTGAGCGGCCCGCGCACGATGAAGCCGACGAGCGCGGCTGCCGCGACGAGGCTGCCGAGCCCCGCGAGTCGCCACCGACGTACGGTCGAGCGTCGACCAGACTCCGCACCCATCAAAGGCTCGTCCGCTGCGGGCATCACGCGTTGCGCGGCCGCCGCCTCGACGACGCGGCGAATCGCGCCGACGTCCCCCGGCGGCACTTGCCGGAGCGTCTGCACCGCGCGGCGCAACACGTGGTCGCGTTCGACGTCGCTCATTGGTGCTCCGGCGCGAGTCGCGCGCGCAGCGCGTCGCAGGCGCGCTTGACTCGCATCTTGAGCGCCGACTGGCCGACGCCCGTCATCGTCTCGATCTCCTCGTAGGAAAATCCTTCCACGTAGTGCAACAGAAAAATCTCGCGATTGTGCTCCGGCAACTCGGCCAGCGCCCGGCGAACCGAGTCGTCCCACTCACGGTCGATCGACGCGCTCGCCGTCTCGGCCGCCGGCACGCGCGCCAGTGCTTCGTCGTCGGACACGGCGTGCGACGCGCGCCGCTGCGACGCCGTGTTCGCCGTCCGGCAGCAGTTGCCGAGGATCTGAAAGAGCCACGACTCGAACCGCTGTCGTTCCTCGTACCGCGGCAGGGCGCGATACAGACGAACGAACGTCTCCTGCACCACGTCCTCCGCTTCGTCCGCGTCGTGCAGCATCGCCCGCGCGAACCGGAGGGAGCGCGGATAGTACGCCTCCACGATGCGCGTGAATGCGTCGATGTCGCCGAGTTTCGCGCGACTGATCGTCCGCGGATCGAGTCCGGCGGATTCTGCGGGATGCTGCAGCGGGTGGCTCGTCGGGGTTCCCTCGACAAACTGGCATACTGCCCAACCGCCGTCGAGGTGCCGTGGTCACCCGCCCAGGCGCTATTCATTCGGAGTCATGTTCCGCTCGATGGGCTTGCTCCTGCCGCTCGAGGTGGTCGTCGTCGCGACGCTCGTGGTCGCCGCACTCTGGCGTCGCCGGCACCGCGGAGCCGCGGCGTCCACCCTCGACGTGCCAGAGCGGATTCACGACGCGCTCGCCGCCGCCGGAATCCCGAACCGAGTCGCCGGACTGCTCGCCACCGAAGCGGCGATCTTCTACTACGCGCTCGCGTCGTGGCGACACAGACCCGTCCTTCCGCCGGGGGCAATCGCCTTCACGTATCATCGAAAGAACGCCTACGCGGCGATTCTATACGCCGTGTTTGGAATTTCGCTCGTCGAGATGACGGCGGTGGACCTCGTCGTGCGCGCCAACCACGTCACGGCCTCGAACGTGTTGCTCGTCGTCGACGGGCTCGCCGCGATCTGGATCCTCGGATTTGCGCGGGCGGTGCAGCTGCGTCCGATCCTGCTCACGAGCGACGCTCTGGTGATTCGCAACGGACTGAGTGCGCTCGTCGTCGTCTCGCGCGCGAGTGCGACGATCGAATTCGGCCGCGTTCGCGCACCCGCTCGCGGCACGCCCGGATATTTCTGCGCCGCCATGGGACAGCCGAACGCGCTGATCACGCTGGGCGAACCGGCCACCGTGCGAGGCGCGTATCGCCGCGGCCGTGTCGTCGATCGAATCGGCCTCGTGCTCGACAACCCGAGGGGGTTTGAGGCGGCTTGGAGATCGCGCGGCGCGCACAGCGAGATCGCGCCAGATCTGGACCTCTCGTCCCAGCCGGGGACGCCGACGCGTTGACTCCCGCGCGTTCAAAAACCGCAACTGCTCAACGCAGAGGCGCGGAGAACGCAGAGAAAGCGCCGAGCACAAATGCCATCCGTCGCGACGGGCCGGGATGTGTGGGGGAACCGCCGCTCGGGATGCATCGCGATGCGTGGAACGTTCGCTGGCGCGTCGAAGCATCCCGAGCGGCTGTTCACAAGAACATCCCGGCTCGTTGGGCGACGGAGCTGCCCTCAGCGGCAGTTCTCTGCGTCCTCTGCGGCTCTGCGGTGAGCAGTTCAGGTTCCAGCCCCTTGTAACCGGGACGAATCGATTGTACCTTCTATCCGGATACACGGATATATGGCTTCCCGGCTCAATGTTCTCGACCAGCTCTCGATTCTCGCCGACCCTACGCGGAGCCGGGCGCTGTTGCTGCTCGAGCGTCACGAGCTCACCGTCGGCGAGCTGTGCACCATTCTCCAGCTCCCCCAATCCACCGTAAGCCGCCACCTCAAGCTGCTCAGCGACGACGGCTGGCTCGTCGCGCGCGGCGAGGGCACCAGCCGGTTCTACCGCATGCTCGGCGACCGACTCGACGAATCGACCAGATCATTGTGGTCGGTCGTGCGCGCGCAGATCTCGGCGAGTCCCGGGGCACGGCAGGACATGCGCCGCGCCGACGGCGTGCTCGCCAAGCGTCGCGACAAGGCAATCCTGTTTTTCCGGGATTCGTCGAACCTGTGGGACGTGATGCGCACCGAGATGATCGGCGAACGCGCCGACTTGCTCGCTCTGCTCCACCTCCTCGACGACAGCTGGGTCGTCGGCGACCTCGGCTGCGGCTCGGGCCACATCGCCGAGGCGTTGGCGCCGTGCGTGAAGAAGGTCGTCGCCGTCGACGAGTCGGGTCCGATGCTCGAGGCCGCGCGCAAGCGTCTCGCATCGCACGACAACGTGGAGCTCCGCGTCGGCACCATCGAGTCGCTGCCGATCGATGATGGCGCGCTCGACGCGGCGATTCTCTTTCTCGTCGCGCACTTCGTCACCGACCCGTCGCGAGCGATGGCCGAGGTGCGCCGCGTGCTCCGCCCCGGCGGACGGCTGCTCATCGTGGATCTGATGTCGCACGACCGGGTGGACTACGTCGTCCAGCTCGGGCACGTCTGGCAGGGATTCGACGGACCACAGGTGATCTCGTGGCTGGAAGCGGCGGGGTTCGGGGCGTGCCGCTATCAACCGCTCCCCGCCGCGCCGGAAGCGAAAGGGCCGACGCTGTTCGTGGCCAGCGGCCGCAAGCAATGACAATGACACATCACTCTCGAGGATTCTGAAATGGGCGTCGCCGAGTTGATCGAGCAGCAGCGTGGAGGCGGGACGGATCGTCCGCCGTTCAAGGTGGCCGACCTGTCGCTCGCCGAGTTCGGGCGCAAGGAGATCCGTCTCGCCGAGCAGGAGATGCCCGGCCTGATGTCGATTCGCGACGAGTACAAGGGCAAGAAGCCCCTCGCCGGCGCGCGCATCATGGGCTCGCTGCACATGACCGTGCAGACGGCCGTCCTCATCGAGACGCTCGTCGACCTCGGCGCCGACGTGCGCTGGGTATCGTGCAACATCTTCTCGACGCAGGATCACGCCGCGGCCGCGGTGGCGGTCGGGCGCACCGGCACCGTCGCCAAGCCGGCCGGTACGCCGGTCTTCGCATGGAAGGGTGAGACGCTCGAGGAATACTGGTGGTGCACGGAGCAGGCGCTCATGTGGCCCGACGGTGGCGGCCCGAACATGCTGCTCGACGACGGCGGCGACGCGACCCTTCTGGTGCACAAAGGCGTCGAATTCGAGAAGGCGGGTCGCGTTCCAGAGTTCGATCCCGGCAAGGATCCCGAGGAGTGGGGCGTGATCCTCGACCTCGTGCGCCAGGAGCAGAAGAGGAATCCGGGCCGCTGGACCAAGGTCGCCGCTACCATCAAGGGCGTGACCGAGGAGACGACCACCGGCGTGCACCGGCTTTATGAAATGATGAAGGCCGGCACGCTGCTCTTCCCGGCGATCAACGTCAACGACTCGGTGACGAAGTCGAAGTTCGACAACATCTATGGGTGTCGGCATTCCGTCATCGATGGACTGAATCGCGCGACCGACGTCATGATCGCCGGCAAGCTCGCCGTCGTGTGCGGGTACGGCGAGGTCGGCAAAGGCTGCGCCGAAGCGCTCCGCGGCCAGGGCGCGCGCGTGGTGATCACCGAGATCGATCCGATCTGCGCGCTGCAAGCGTGCATGGCCGGCTATCAGGTGGTGACGCTCGACGACGTCCTGTCGAGCGCCGACATCTTCATCACCGCGACCGGCAACTTCAACATCATCACCGCGGCGCACATGGGGCGGATGAAGGACAAGGCGATCGTCGCCAACATCGGCCACTTCGACAACGAGATCGACATGGCCGGCCTGAAGAAGGTGACCGGCATCAAGCGCGTGAACATCAAGCCGCAGTACGACGAGTGGGCGTTCCCCGACGGCCACTCGGTGATGATTCTTGCCGAGGGAAGACTAATGAATCTCGGTTGTGCCACCGGCCACCCGAGTTTCGTGATGTCATCGAGCTTCACGAATCAGGTGATGGCGCAGATCGAGTTGTTCGGGAATACGGCGAAGTACAAGAAGGAGGTGTACGTGCTGCCGAAGTGGTTGGATGAAAAAGTGGCGCGGCTGCACCTCGGGAAGCTCGGTGCTCGGCTGACGGAGTTGAGCAGAGAGCAGGCCGAGTACATCGGCGTGAACGTCGAAGGGCCGTACAAGCCGGATCACTATCGGTACTAGGCCGGTCTCTCTATCGGGACGCGTTTGCAACTACTTAACGCAGAGGCGCAGACACGCGGAGAGACAACCGGTTTCCGTCGCGCAACGAGCCGAGTCTTTTTGTGACAGCCGCTCGGGATGCCTCGAGCCACCGAAAAAAGATTCCATGGTGCGTGAAGCATCCCGAGCGGCTGTTCCCAAAGAATCGCGGCTCGTTGCGCGACGGAAATCAAGCAACTCTGCGGCAGTTTCTCTGCGTCTCTGCGTCTCTGCGTCTCTGCGTTGAGCAGTTGCAGTTCTGGCCGCGAATCAGCGCGGCGTGAGCTCGATCGTCACGACCTCGAATGGCGCCAGTGCGACGCGTTGCTCTTCACCGGCCTTGAATGCGCGCGGCACCTCGCGACTCCCCGCGAACGGATTCCGCGCCGCGTACTCCCGCACACTGCCTTCGGGCAGTTCCAGCGCCGAACCCGCATCGATCGCCATCACCTGTGGCCTCTCACTCGGATTCCGCAGCGTCACGATGCCTTTCTTCGCCGACCAGGCCGCCCAGCCGTAGGGTTCCAACCGCAACGGATCCCCGCCGATCCAATGCGTATCGAACAATGTCTCCGCGTTCCCGCGTGACCATTTCGCGTGCTCGGCGATCGTGTCCCAATTCTCCTTCGTGAGCAGCGCCGGCGTGACGTACATCTCCTGCAACTGCGTTCCGTTTCCGAAGTACGCGTGCACCTCGGATGCGAAGTCGTTGCCGGGGTCGGTGTTCAGGTTGTGCGCCGACTTCGCGTAGATCAGACCGTGCAGCATCAGTGAGCTGAGCGGGAACAGCGCACCCGCGCGAACGACGTGGTCGTACGTGTCCGCGTCGCGATAGGTGATCCAGCGCTGTCGGCTCGAGCCGACGCCGGCGAACGAATGATCTTCGCCGCCACGCCAAATCGAATCCGCGTAGCGAAGCCAGAACGGCGACGGGTACGTGCCGGTCGTGAGATTCACGTAGAGATCCGGCTTCTCGGCGCGCAGCTCGCCGATCAAGTGAATCGCCGCGTCGAAGTCGCTGTCGAACGAACTGCCGGGCGTCGTGCTCGCGGCGTTCCCCGTGCCGTCGAACTTGAATTGATTCACGCCGAAGCGGCGGATCATGTCCATGCACGTGTCGCGAAAACGCTGGTAGTACACGGGCCCCGACAACGCGAAGCCGCGCTCGTTCGTCTCGAAGCCCTGCTGCTTTCCGTACGCGACGCGGTCGTCGTGCGGTTTGCCGTAGCCGCCCCACGGCGACATCCACACGCCCGGCGCCGCGCCGTATTTGCGCGTCGCGTCGCGCACGTTGGCGAATCCATCGGGGAATCCCGAGTTGAACCGCCAGAGCGTCGTCGGGTCGTCCCACCCGTCGTCGAACAGAAACGAATCGAGCGTCACGCCGCGCTTCTCGTGCAGCTCGGCGCCGAACGCGTTCACCGCGCCGAGCGCATCGGCTTCGCTGAACTTCGAGAAGTACCCGATGTCGTACCACGAGTTGTAGTGAAGGAACGTGCGATACGGATGCGCGCGCTCGCGCTCGACGTACGCCAGAAAATCGCGCCGCAGCTGCCCGCTGCGCGTCACACCGGCCACCGAGCTCACCTCGAGTGTGGCGCCGCGACGGAGCGGCAGCGTGCGCGGCATGCGGCACCGCACGCGATCGCCGTCCACGCCGTTGTTCGCCAGCGGATGCTCGAACGCGTAGTACGCATCGCCGACGACGATCGGCGTGCCGCGTACCGTGCCGCTCACCCAGGTGCGCGGCGCGGTGAAATCGAACAGCGAGATCTCGCGCAGCGGCACGTCGCCGGCGAGCGCTCGCACCGTAAGCTCCTGTCGCACGTAGCCCGATCCGTCGCGCAGCACGCCGCGCCATACGACTTCGAGTCGCTCCTCGGGATCGCGCAACGTCACGACGACGCTCCGCCCCGGCACCTGCTCGGCGCGGCGCGACGCCGATGCATTCGCGGCGAGCGGCTCGACCCTCGGGTCGCCGACGATCCGAAACCCGCTCGCCGCCAGCGTCGTCGCCGCCGGACCCGCGCCAAGCGTGAGCGTGAACAGCTCAGCCGATACCGGCAGGTCGACGCGGTGAACGCGGTCGATGAGTTTCGCGGGCCGCAGCGAATCCTCCGTCACCGTCCACGTCGCGCTGATCGACGCGTTCTCGAGAACGAAATCGCGCGCCCGGATGGCGGCGGTCGCCTCGAGGCCGGCGCCTGTCGATCCGGCTGCCGCCATGGGGCCCAGTCGTTCGGTCGCGCGCAGGACGCCGAGGCTCAGCGCGAGGCGCCCGCTGCGGTCGAAGAATTCGCGTCGTGATACCATGCTGATAAGGTGCTCGGTCCCGGTCTACCGGTCTACCGGTCCACCTAGAGTTTCGTCGCCGGCGGCCCGGCGTTCGTCGCGAAGACTTTGGCATGCATCGCGACCGCTGGAAACCGCGCGACGTAGCGTTCAGCCCACGACGCGCGAAACTCCACGACGCCTTCCGACGGCACGAGCGCCCACACGGCGCCGCCGAACCCGGCCCCGAATGCCGACGCCGCGGCCGCGCCGCGCTCACGCGCGTCACGCACCAACCAGATCGTCTCGTCGATCTGATTGTGCAGCCAATTCTCGGCGCCCGACTGCGAGCGCTCGACGAGCGCGCCGAGCTGGCGCAGATCGCCGCGCAGCAGCGCGTCGCCCGCTCGCGGAATCAGCTCCGTGCTCTCGACGACGAACTGCGTCAGCCGATCGTGCAGGTCGCCTCGGTCGGCGTGCAGCATCGCGAGCATCCGCGCGGCCGCGTCGGGCGCCGACGCGAGCGCGTCGCCAAGCGTGGCGTCGTCGCGGCCGGTGATGTCGTACCAGTGCGCCGCCAATTCCTGCGTCGCCAGCGACAGCCGATTGTAGTGATCGCGCACCGCGCCGATCTTCTCGGCCGTCACGCCGCTGTACGCGATCACCAACTCGTGGTCCGCCGGCAGTGGGACCGCGCGCTCGAAGCGCACGGGACAGAACGAGTATTGCACCAGCGCCCCGGGAAGCGCGCAGAGTATGGCCGTGTGATCTTCGCTCCCGCCGAACGTCCCGACGCCGACGTCGCCGGCGAAGGCGCCATAACCGTATCCGTTCTCCACCGCGCCGAGGTAGCCGGCGATCTGCTCCAGGCTCGGCAACTCGCGACGAAATTCCGCGCGCTCGCGGAGCGCGTTCACGTCGGCGAGCGCGAGAAACGTCGCGACGACGAGCGCGCTCGAGCTGCTCATCCCCGACGCGATCGGCAGATCGCTGGCGAACGCGATGTCCGCGCCGACGAGCGAGTCTCGCGCGCCGAAATCGCGCGCCATCCGCCGTGCGACGGTGAGCGGATACGTCGACCAATGACCCGGCGGCGCCGTCACCCTCGGATCGAGCTCACTGTCGACCACGTGCTCGAGACACGCGTCGACGATCCGCAGTCGACGGTCGGTGCGCGGCACGGCGACGATGCAGATCCCACGTTCCACGGCGCAGAGCAAACTGCGTCCGCCCGCGTAGTCGGTGTGCTTGCCGAGGAATTCGACGCGGCCCGGTACCCAGAATGCGCGGACGTCCCTCGTCCGGCGCGATGGGCGTCCCTCGCTCGCGCCGAGCGAGTCGAGCGCGGCGCGTGCCATCGCGAACAGCTCCGACTTCTCCTGCGCCGCGCCGGCGCTCAGACCGATCTCGCGGAGCCTGGCCAGATCCGATGTCACAGTTTCACAGGCATCGACTGCAGGCGCGCCGTGACCTTCGCGATGTCGCCGCGTCGCGACAGATCGAGCACTGTCGCGTCCGCCGGGATCATCGCGAAGCGCTCGCCGAGCACGTCGATCGCGTACTGGATCGCATTCGGGAGTTCGAGCTCGTCGCGCACCGAGGGCTGCAGATCGCGGCACGCGCGAAAAATCGTGGAGTCGAGCCGCCAACAATTCATGCTCACCGGAGCGTCGGTGCGCGCCGACATCGTCGCCGCATCCGGTTTCTCGACGATGCGCCGCAGCGCGCCGTCGACGACGTCGAGCAACGCGTACGCGGCGATCCGATCCGCCGGAATGTCGCCGCTGCGCAACAGGCCGGCCCGCGAAAACGCGACGCCCGCCGGGCCGGCGGCGTTGCGAAGCCGCGCCAAGACGTCAGTGGGATAGTAGTTGTCCGCGTTCAACACGACGAACGGTTCGCCCGTCGTGAACTCCTCGGCGGCGAGCACCGCGTCGGCCGTGCCGAGTGGATTGGCTTGCACCGCGAAATGCACTCGGAGACGCGTCGGGATTGCCGCGCGCGCGTACCGGTCGTGCATTTCGGCGTGCTGCGGTGCGACGACGATGCACACGTCGGTGAAGCCGGCGTCGGCGAGGCCGCTCAACACGTAGTCGAGAAACGGGCGACCCACCGGAATCATGGCTTTCGCGCCGTCGTTCGCGGCGGCGGCTTGCTCCGAGGAGAGCACCGCGTTGTCGTCGCCCTCGCGCATCCGGCTGCCGAGTCCACGCGCCAGGATCACCGCTTTCGTGCACAGACGCTCGGCGGCGACGGCCGACGTTTCACTTCCCGCCAGTTCCCGCTCGCCTTCCGCGGCCCATGCGCGCCTTACGACGTGCAGCAGGACGAATCCGCTCACGACGAACGCGACCAGCCACATGACCGCCGGGATCGTCCGCCCGTAGATGAAGCTTCCCGTCCCGAATAGACCGGCATAGACGAACATCACGCCCGCCGTCCAGCCGAGCATCATCTGTGGAATGCTGTCGCTCGACGGCGGCAGGTTCGACTCGGTACGAATGACGTTCCATCCCGGGCCGGCGGGACGCGTCAGCTCATAGAACCGTACGAGCGACGCACGATCGGCCGGTTTGGTGAGCATCGTGACCGTCACCCACACGATGGTGGTCGCGGCGACGGTCACGAGCAGCGGCACCGGATCCGGAATCGCCACGCCCATCTTTTTCGCGACGAAGAACCCGAACGCGATGAGGAACGAGGAGACCATCGCCGAGATCTCGCTCCATGCGTTGATCCGCCACCAGAACCAGCGCAGGAGGTAGATGAGTCCCGTGCCCGCGCCCACGGACAGCAGCAGTTGAAACGCTTCGCTCGCCGTCGAGAGCGCGAGCGTGAACAGACCGGCCGCGATCATGAGAAACGCGGTCAACGCGCGCGACACCCAGAGGTAGTGCCGCTCGGATTTCCCCGGTTTCACAAAGCGCTGATAGAAGTCGATGATGAGGTACGACGAGCCCCAGTTGAGGTGCGTCTCCATCGTCGAGCGGTACGCGGCGAACAGCGAGGCGACGAGCAACCCTTTCATGCCGACCGGCAGCAGCGTGAGCATCGCCGGATACGCGAGATCGTTGCCGATGAGCGCCGGATTCACGTGCGGCAACGCGCGCTGGATGTCGGCCAACGTCGGGAAGACGAGCATCGAACAGAGCGCGACGATGATCCACGGCCACGGCCTGAGCGCATAGTGCGCGACGTTGAACCAGAGCGTCGCGCCGAGCGCGTGACGCTCGTTCTTCGACGCGAGGATGCGCTGCGCGATGTAGCTCCCGCCGCCCGGCTCGGCGCCCGGGTACCACACCGACCACCACTGCACCGTGAGCGGAATGACCAGGACGGTGACCACCAGCGTCGTGTCGCTGAAGTCCGGCAGCAGCGAGAGCGTGCTGGGACTCGTCTTGTCCAGCAGCGACGCCAACCCGCCGACCGCCGGCTGGTTCAGCGACACGATCGCCGCGCCGATCACGCCGACCATCGCCAGCGCGAATTGCACGATGTCCGTCGCGAGCACGCCCCACAGACCCGCGACCGACGCGAACAGCACGCACGCCGTGCCGGCGATGACGATCGTCTCGACGCGCCCCCAACCGAGCATCACGTTGGCGATCTTCACCGCCGCCAGCGTGACCGTCGCCATGATCATGACGTTGAAGAAGAGCCCCAGATAAACAGCGCGGAATCCGCGCACGACCGCCGCCGGTCTTCCCGAGTAGCGCAGCTCGTAAAACTCGAGATCGGTGAGCACGCGCGAGCGTCGCCACAGCTGCGCGTAGAAGAACACGGTCGCCATGCCGGTGAGCAGAAACGCCCACCACACCCAGTTGTACGACACGCCGTGCGACCGAACGAAATCCGTCACCAGATTCGGCGTGTCGGTGCTGAACGTCGTCGCGACCATCGACGTCCCCACCAGCCACCATGGCGCCGACTGTCCCGACGCGAAAAACTCGGCCGTGCTCGAGCCCGCTCGCTTTAGATAGAACAGCGCCGGCAAATAACAGAGCACCAGACTCACGACGACGACCACCCAGTCGAGGCGGGTGAGTTGGGTCATGCGACGCTCGGCGTCGGTCGTCTCGTCACGGGCTGCAATCTCGATGGGTCGTGAGGAATCACAAGAGCGGCGGGAACTCCGCGCAAACGGAAACGGTTGACAAGCACGTAACTCACTTCGGAATGAATCGCCGAGACTTTGTTGCCGGTGGTGGGGCCGCGGTCCTGGGAGCGCTGGTCCGCCCCCAGCTCTCGTGGCCGTCGCCGGCCGCCCCCGACTACACCCTCCGCATCGGTCAGGTCACGATCGAGCTGGCGCCGGGCAAGACGGTGCGGACCGTCGCGTACAACGACTCCGTCCCGGGGCCGGTGCTTCGGCTGCGCGAGGGCGTTCCGGCCACGATCGAGGTCCTCAACGACACCGACCGCGACGAGTTCGTCCACTGGCACGGCCTCGAAGTGCCCGCCGAGGTCGACGGCGCGATGGAGGAAGGAACCCCGCCGGTGCCGGCGCACGGCCGGCAGAACTACACCTTCATTCCTCGCCCGGTCGGAACTCGGTGGTACCACTCGCACGCGATCGCCGGACGCGACTTCAGCCGCGGAACGTACAGCGGGCAGTTCGGCTTTCTGCTCATCGCTCCCGGCAACGATCCGGGACGCTACGACGATGAAGTATTTCTCACGATGCACGACTGGGGTCCGTACGTCATGGGCGGCGACGACGGATTTCAGAGCGTCGGCTACAGTCACTCGACGATCAACGCGCGCCGCCTCGGTCATGCCGAGCCAATTCGCGTGCGCGAGGGAGCGCGCGTGCTCATGCGCGTGCTCAACGCGAGCGCGACGGACGCGCACTGGCTGATGCTGCCCGGGCACCGCTTCACCGTGATCGCGCTCGACGGCAATCCGGTGCCGCGGTCGGCCAGCGTCGATCAGCTCATGCTGAATCCGGGCGAGCGCGTCGACGCCATCGTCGAGATGAACGCGCCGGGCGTCTGGATCCTCGGCGAGCCGCGCGACCAAATTCGCGACAAGGGGCTCGGCGTCGTCGTGGAGTACGCCGGCCAGAGCGGCGAGCCGAGATGGGAGAAAGCCACCGCGTTGCGCTGGAACTATCTCGATTTCGCGCACGCTGGAGGCGCCGAGGGCGGCCCGGTGCAACGAATTCCGCTCGTGTTCAAGTCCGTTTTCAAGGGGCACGGCGCCTTCGAACATTGGTCGATCAACGGCAAGTCGTATCCGGACACCGACGTCATTCACATCGAGAACGGAATCCAGTATCGCCTCGTGTTCGACAACCGGAGCAGCGAGGACCATCCGGTGCATCTGCACCGACACTCGCTCGAGATCACGCGGATCGGCAACGTGGCAACGTCAGGAGTGGTCAAAGACGTGGTGACGGTGCCGGCGCACACCGTCGTCGAGGCCGATTTCACGGCGACGAGTCCGGGGAAGTCGCTCTTCCATTGTCATCTTCAGGATCACATGGACGCCGGCTTCATGACTCTGTTCGACTGTCGCTAGCCTCATGCGCTCGACCGCCCTTCTCGGATTCGCACTCGCGACCGCTGCTGCGACCGCGCGTGCCCAGGGCAACTACGAGATCGAGGTCTATAACTCGCTCGTCGCGCCGACCAAGACGGTGATCCTCGAGCTGCACACCAATTACACGTTCGACGGTCAGATGCTGCCGCTCAACGGCGGCAGCCGCGCGCCCGTGGTCGACGACGATCTCACGCGACTCGGCGTTCGCGCGGCGACGACGAACGCGTGCCGCGGTCCGACTGCCTTCTTCGACCAGGTCGCGTTCAGCCACGAACGCTCGCTTGCCGTGCCCGCTCGGGCGGCCACGACCGCCTGCACGAACAACGCGGCGACGAGCCACGTCGGCCACGAGACGATCGAGGCGACGACCGGTGTGACGTCGTGGTCGGAAATCGGCATGTATGCGTTCTCGAACGAGGACCGCGTTTCCGGCGTCCAGTACGTCGGCAGCAGCCTTCGGCCCAAGGTGCGCGTCCCGGATTCTTGGCGCTTGCCGGTCGGCGTCGCGTTGTCGATGGAGCTGGAGTACGACCGGCCCGCGTTGTCGACCGACACGTGGTCGTGGGAAATCCGCCCGATCATCGACAAGGCCGTCGGCCGCTGGTACGCGAGCGTCGACCCGACACTCGTGCGCACGCTTCAGGGAACGGGCGTCGCCAACGGCCTCGAGTTCTCGCCGAGCGCGAAGGTGAACTACGACGTCACGCGAATCGTGAGCGCCGGGATCGAGTACTACAGCGCCTACGGACGAATCGGCCGCTTCGCGCCGGCCGCCGATCGCATTCAGCAGATCTTCGCCGCCGCGGATCTGCACGCGTCGGCGGCGTGGGAGGTCAACTTCGGCGTCGGAGCCGCGGCGACTCCCGCGACGAATCACCTCGTGGCCAAGTTGATCCTCGGTCGGAGCCTGTCGTGGGGCTCGAGCCTGAGATGAGGCTTAGACGACGTCTCAACGGCAACTGCTTTACCGCAGAGGCGCAGAGGGCGCAGAGGGCGCAGAGGTCATGGTCGGTTCCGCAACGAGCCGGGAATATTCGGGGGAACTGCCGCTCGGGATGCCTCGATGTGCGGTCGTGGCGTCAACGGTACGCGCGGCTTCCCGAGCGGCTGTTCCCAAAAGCATCCCGGCTCGTAGCGCGTCGAGCCTCCAACGGCTCCGCTGTTTCTCTGCGTTCTCTGCGTCTCTGCGGTGAAGCAGTTCAAGCCAACTCGCCGAGCGAGACGTCGAACGCCTCGATCAGCAACTCCGCGTCCTCGACGTCAAACGGCATCGGCGGGCGGATCTTGACCACATTGTGATACGGCCCGTCGGTGCCGAGCAGAATTCCCTTCTCTCGCATCCGATTCGCCACGAACGACGCCTCCGGGCCCGCCGGCTCGCGCGTCTCGCGATCTCGCACGAGCTCGACACCGATGAAGAGCCCCGACCCGCGGACGTCGCCGATGATCTCATGGCGCTCCGCCAGCGGTCGGATTCGATCGAGTAGATAGCCGCCGACGCGCAGCGCGTGCTGCTGAAGTCCTTCCTCGCGCACGACGTCGAGCACGGCCAAACCGACGGCGCACGACACTGTGTTTCCGCCGAAGGTGCTGAAATACTCCATGCCGTTGTCGAACGCGTCGGCGATCGCGCGCGTCGTCGCCACGGCGGCGATCGGATGGCCGTTGCCGAGCGGCTTGCCCATTACGACGATGTCGGGCGCGACGTGCTGGTCCTCGAACGCCCAGAAGCTCGTGCCCATTCGCCCGAGTCCCGTCTGCACTTCGTCGGCGATACACACACCGCCGGCGGCGCGGACGCGCTCATACACCTTCTCGAGATACTTCGGCGGGAAGATGATCTGTCCACCGACACTCGGGCACGTCTCGGCGATGAACGCGGCGACGCCGCGCCCGTTGCTCGCCAACTCGTCGACGATCGCGCCGACGTGCGACGCGTACTTTGGACCTGCGTCGGCGTCGCCACGCCGATAGGCACCGCGATAGTCGTCGGGCACCGGCGCTACATGAACCCAATCCGGCGCGCCGCTGCCACCGGGCCCCGCATGCTTGTACGGACTGATGTCGATGAGCGACGTCGTGTTGCCGTGGTAGGCCGCCTCGAGCACGATCATGTCCTTTCGGCCCGTCACCGCGCGCGAGAGACGCAACGCGAGCTCGTTGGCTTCGCTCGCCGAGCTCACGAAGTAGCAGACCTGCATCTCGCGCGGCATCGTCGCGAGCAGCGATGCGGCGTAACGCTCGAGCAGATCGTTGAGGTAGCGCGTGTTCGTGTTCAGCACGCGCATCTGCCTCTCGGCCGCGTCGACGACGCGCGGATGAGCGTGGCCGACGTGCGGCACGTTGTTGTACGCGTCGACGTACCGGCGCCCATCGCGATCGAACAGGTACTGCATCCATCCGCGCACCACCTCGACTGGCTCGCGGTACGCGAGGCTCAGATTCCCGCCGATCATGCGCCGGCGCGCCGCGAGCTCCTCGCCGCGATCCGGCTCGGTGGGTGGAAACCGCTCGGCCGGCACGCGCACGATGAGATTCGGGTCGGGACAGAGCGACGTCCACACGGTACGCTCCGACGGACGCGCGACGCCCGGAAAGTCCGTGCCGAGCTCCAATAGGTCGGTGATGACTTGAAGATGCAGGTGCGGCGTCCAACCGCCGTTCACATTCGCTGCGCCGAGCGTCGCGATCTTGTCGCCCGCTGTCACTCGCTTGCCGATCGAGAGGCCGACGAGCGATTCGCGGCTCAAATGGCCGTACAGCGTAAAGAACTCGATGCCGTCGTCGGTGCGATGCCGCAGGATGATCACCGGACCGTAGTCCTGATTCATCCCGTTGTCGTTGCATCCTGCGATTTCGCCGTCGAGCGGCGTGAACACCGCGGTGCCCGCGTCGGCGAACAGGTCGAGCCCGATGTGAATCGTGCGATGATCGTCGGTGACGCGAGGCCCCAGCGCGAACGCCGGTGCCACGTAGAGAAGCCGCGGTTCGTCGTAACGGCCAATCGCCACGCGCACGCCGGCCTCGCGCATGACGTCGTCCACGCGCCGCGTGAGCGACGGCTCGTCGTTCCTGCTCGTATCGCCGGACAAGAGAGGACTCGCGACGCTCAGATCGAGCACGATCGACGGTTCCGTTCGCGCATCCACGCCAAGCACCGAGGGGAACGACGCGCGACTCTCTATGAAACGCACGACGCGATCTCTTGTCGGTGCGGGCGCAACCCCTGCCGCCTCTCGGACCATCGCCGTCGCCAGCGCGAACGGGATCTCCGCCAGCCGCGGCAGCGTCCGCGCGATCCCTCCCTGGCTGATTGCGAGATACTCGTGATCCGGCTTCTCGCCGAGCTGCGCCGCGGCGATGCACGCGCTGACGCACAGACGTATCGCCGCCAGACCAAACACCGCCGCAAGCTCGCTCTCCTCGAGTCGCATTCGTTCGCTGAATCCACGCACTACCCGCGCAACGACGGCGAGCGGATCGGGCGCGTCGAGCATCACGTACGCGCTCGCGATCGCCAGATCCGCGACACGATAGCTGTGCACCATGTCGCCGAGGTCGACGAGACCGGTGATGCGTTGGCCGCGCGACTCGACGTCTCCCTCGCCGCCCACGAGGATGTTAAAATCGTTGGGATCACCGTGTACGACGGAGCGGGGCAACCGCTCGAGCAGCGGCGCCGTGTGGCGGTCAAACCGCTCGACGAGCGTGTCGATCGCCGCGCCGAGCGTCTTGTCGGCGATGGTCGCCCGCTGCGCGCCGACGATGCCGCGCGCGTTGGCCAGATCCCAGTAGAAATCGCGATGCACCGCCGGGTGATCGAACTCGGCGAACGCCGCGTCGATCGCGCCGAGCTGTCGGCCGAGGTCTTCGAACAGACGCGGCGATTTGTAGACTGACGTGCCGAACGGTTTGCCCGGCAAATGGCTCACGGCCCACACGAGATGTGTTCGCCCGTTGTCACCGTGAATGTCGACCAGCGCTTCGCCGTTCGTTGCCGTGAGCACACGTGGCGTGGTCGCGACCGATTGCGCGAGGTGTGCGAGTGCCGCCTGCTGCGCGTCCAGGATCCCGCGCTCTTCCGCCGCGCTGGCCACCTTGAGTATCGCACGCGGTCGTCCGTCAACCGTGACCAGGAAATTCTGGTCGCGCTCGCTCGGCAACGGCGATGCGCGCCCGTCGAGCCCGAAGCGGGTTCGCGCGAGCTCGGCCGCTTCGTCGAGCGACAGTGTCGGCGATTCGCGCAACAGACTATCGCTTGTCGCCACGGACTTCCTTGGGGATGCGCCCCTCGCGCGCCGCGCGCCATCCGTCGCCCGTGCGCACGACTTGATAGGCGCGCTCGAACCGAAGCGGCGGTGAATAGCCCGACGTCGCGTTGTCGTAGTTCTGCGCGAACAGGTAGACCTCGACCGTGTCGCCCGTCATCGCGAACACCGGCGAGAACCGAACCACGTAGCCGGGCAACGCGGCCGAGCATTTGACGGTCTTCCGCGACGCGCTGATCGGTGGCTCGCACACACCCTTGATCGACCCACGACGCCGCATTTCAGCGGCGACCTGATCGGGCCACGTGTCCCCCGCGGCGAGTCCAACCGTGCGCGGCAGGCCGCGCCGGTCGAACAGCAGCGACAGGTTCGGGTCGTTCAGTTCGAACGCGGCGCGGGCCGCGGCGTCGAAGACACCGCCCTGGGCCTCGGACGACAGCGCGGCCACGGGGAGACCGTGGCCGCGCAGAATGTTCGAATCGCCACCACCGCAACCGCTCGCGGCGTGCGCGGCGAAAGCGATGGTGGCGATTCGAAGAACGGTCATTCCGGGAAGTTAGCGCCGATCTCCTGGGCGGAAATCCCGGTGGTCGTCGTTCCGATGATTGCTGTCGTTGTGGTGATCCCACGCGTGGTTCTGGTCGCGGTTTTCCTGTGCGTGGACTCTCGCGGCTTCGACCTCTCGAGCGCGAATGGCGGCCGCCTCTCGCTCACGCGCGATCTGAAACTCGCGGTCGCGTGCGATCTGAAGCTCACGCTCGCGGGCGATTTGCAAGTCGCGTTCGCGGGCGATCTGAAGCTCGCGTTCACGGATCATCCTCTCTTCGTACAGCCGGTCGTTGTTGTAGACGGTCGGACCGTAGACGAGGCGACCATTCGCCGGAAGCCACCGCGCGGCGACGGCGCAGCTGGTCGGCGCGGGCTGACGGCCCGGCGGAACGCCTTGGATCCAGACTCGGCACATGCCTGCCGCCGGCATCATGCCCATCGGCACGAACGCATACTCCCGTATGCCCTGGGCCATGAGCGGCGTCGCAACGGCGAGGGCCGCCGTGGCCGCTAGAAGTTCGAGTTTGCGCATGTACTTCTCCTTTGTTGGTGGGCGAGCTGATTTCGCTCGCCACCTACAAAGGCATTAGGGATGCCGAACCGGGCACGACGGTAAGTCGTTGATCGACAATATCTTAGAACGATCCGACCCGAGTGATCCTAATCAGATCGTCCGATTGCAGTCGAAAGCAGCGTCCCCGATCGTGGACGCTTTCGGCAGCCTGTCCAGACGGCAACTGCTTCACGCAGAGACCCAGAGAACAACGGAGAGGAGTCCGTCGCGCCACGAGCCGGGATTCTTTGGGAACTGCCGCTCGGGATGCATCGCGAAGCAAGCGACCTTCGCTGGCGCGTCGAGGCTTCCCGAGCGGCTGTTCACAAGAAACATCCCGGCTCGTTGCGCGACGATTTGCGGTCGTCCTCTGTGCCTCCGCGTCTCTGCGTTAAGCAGTTGCGGTGAGCAGTTCCGAAAGCCGCTAGACAGCTTCGGCGGGACGCGGCTTGCGTGCCCAGAGTACGTAGACCGCGGCGCCTACGAACAGGATCGCCACGCCGATCCCCGCGTTCTCCGGATACTGCACGATCGTCGACGCGGAGATGGCCCAGCACGCGAGCGCGAATAGTATCGTCGTGATCGGATGGCCCGGCACGCGCACGCCGCCTGGCGACGTTTCGGCCGTTCCTTTTTCGCGGGCGCGAAAGACGAGCAGTGACGCGCCGGTCAACCCGAAGAACAACACGTCGATCGAGACGACGTAGTTGAGGATCTGATCGTATTTCCCGGCGAGCGCGATCGCGACGGCCCACACGCCCTGGATCACGATGGCGACGATCGGCACGCGCGAACGCGGATCCAGCTTGCCGACCGCCTTGAAGAACACGCCGTCGCGCGCCATCGCGAAATAGACCCGCGGAGCCGTCAGCACACCCTGGCTCAAGAATCCAACGGTCGACACCGCGATGCCGAGCGCGATGAGTCGGGCGCCCCGCTCGCCGAGTGCCGATCGCAGAATCGTCGACGCCGGCGTCGACGTCGCCGCCAAGCCATCCACGCCGAGCACGCGCAGGCAGACGAGCGTCACGGCGAGGTACAGCACGATCACGCCGACGACGCCGATCAACAGCCCGCGTGGTAGATCGCGGCGCGGATCGCGCATCTCGCCGCTCAGGAAGCTCGCGGTCTGCCACCCGCCGTACGCGAACAACACGGGCACCATCGCGGCGCCGAATCCGGCAAGGCCACCCGTACCGCTGGGGAGCGTCGCCGACGCGACGTGTTGAACCGGCGCCGCAAGAAAGAATCCGACGCCGATCAGCATCGCGATCGCGGCGATCTTCGTGATCATGAACGCTGACTGCACGTTGCTCCCCGCGCGCACGCCGAAACAGTTCACCATCGTGAGCACGCCGAGCGCGATCGCCGCGATCGCCTGCTCGGGCATCGCCCACCCAGTGAGCTCGCGCGTGTAGCGGCCAAAGATGATCGCCGACCCCGCCATGCCGCCTGTTTGGATGACGAGGAGCAGCGTCCACCCGTAGAGGAAGGCGACGATCGGATGGTACGCGTCGCGGAGATATGCGTACTGTCCGCCGACGCCCGGGCGCAGCTGCGCCAGCTCCGCGTAGACGAACGCGCCGATCAACGCGATGGCGCCGCCGGCAACCCACGCGCCGATCACGAGCAACGGCGTGTGCACCGCACGCGCGACGACGCTCGGGTTGACGAAGATCCCGGCGCCGATGATGCCACCCATGACGATCATCGTGGCGTCGAACGGCCCGAGGCGGCGGGCGAGAGTCGGTTCGCCGGAGGTCATTGCGGCATCAATCTACTCGCTGAAGCGCCTGGCGCAGGCGCGCCCGATTTGGCCCCACTATCGGGACGCTCTGTGGAACTGAACTGCTTGACGCGGAGACGCAGAGAGGCAGAGACGCAGGGTCCGTCGCGCCACGAGCCGGGATTCTTTGGGGAACTGCCGCTCGGGATGCATCGCGAAACGATGCATCCTCGTTGGCGCGTCGAGGCTTCCCGAGCGGCTGTTCACAAAACATCCCGGCTCGTGGCGCGACGATCTCGGGTCGTTCTCTCTGCGTCCCTGCGTTCTCTGCGTCTCTGCGTTGAGCAGTTGCAGTCAGCCGTTGCCGCGAGACACTTACGGACGTGAAAGATTAGAGCGCTTTAATGTTTCGACTCTCTTGCCTGATCGTCGGTAGCAAGTAGTTTCCGCCCCGGGTTTCCCCCCCTCCCACCCACGCCCGCCATGTCCAGTCGACTCGTCGCGAGCGCGTTCGTGCTCGCTCTCGCCGCGCTGCCTGCCACCACGTCCGCCCAGCACGAGAAGGAACCGCGGCGCTGACTGCCTAACGCAGAGACGTGTTGTACTTCGCGTACGGGTACACGCATCCCACTCTGCGGCGCGGAACCGGCCCGGTCGTTCCCGCGAGGCACGCGTAGAGCGGGTTCGCAAAACGGACTACGAGGCCGTTTGAGCAAAGGGAAACGCAGATGACGCCGATTTGAACAGCAATGCCGCAGATGAAAACGCAGACGGCGAGGCGCGCGGCTGCCGGTCAAATCCCCAGCAATCGCCGTTCAATCGGCGGCAATCGCCTTTCAAATCTGCGTCATCTGCGTTGAATTTTGGTCGACGCCAGTAGTGGCTTGGGCTGGCGCGGCGAAGCTTCCCGAGCGTCTGTTCACAAAAAAAATCCCGGCTCGTGGCGCGACGATGTCCGGTTGTCCTCTGCGCCTCTGCGTTCTCTGCGTCTCCGCGTCGAGCTGTTGCAGTTACCCGGGCGACGACTATTCGGACTGCAGCGCCACCGCCGGATCGACTTTCGTCGCTCGCCTCGCCGGCACGACCGTGGCCGCCACCGCCGCGGCGCCGAGGACCAGCCCCACGAACGCCAACGTCGCCGGATCGCGCGCGCCGACACCGTAGAGCATTCCGGCCACGAATCGGCCGAGCACCAGCGCCGCCGCGATGCCGATGGTCACTCCGGCGAGTGCCATCCAGGCGCCGTGACGCACGACGAGCAGCACCAGGCTTCGGGTCTGTGCACCAAGCGCGACGCGAATGCCGAGCTCGCGCGTGCGCTGGGTGACCGAGTAGCTCACCACGCCGTACACGCCGACCAGCGCGAGCACGAGCGTCGCGGCGGCAAAGGCGCCGATGAGCAGGAGCGGGAATCGACGCATGAACACCGACGCGGACTCGGTGATCAGCTGATCCATCGCCACCGGATGAATCACGCCCGCGCCGGGCGCCATTTGCTCGACGACGCGATTCAGCTCGCGCGACAGATCGCCGACGTCGCGCCGCGAGCGGATCGCCATGCTCATGTACGTCTCGGGATCTTGCGAGAACGGCAGGTATATCGTCGGCGGGATGTGCTCGTCCACGTTGCCGATCGGCACGTCGCCGACTTGGCCGACGATGCGAATCGAGTCGCCCATCACGACCGTGTGCCCGACCGCGTTGCCGTCGGTGAAGTACGCTTCGGCGAACGCCTTGTTCACGACGGCGACGCGCGGCGCATGGGCGACGCCGTCGCCCGCGTCGAAGTCGCGCCCTCGCGACATCGGGATCTCGAGCGCCGAGAAATAGCCCGAGCTCGCCGAGCGGTAGCTCGCCGTGGGTTCCTTGCCGGGCTCGTACGGCGGTTGGCCGACGATGTCGAAGCCGACGCTGTTCCCCCAATCGAGCGGCATTTTCGTGACCAGTCCGACGGCGTCGACGCCCGGCAAAGCGTGCACGCCGTCGATGATGCGATCGAACGTGGCGATCTGCCGGGTCGGATCGGTATAGCTCGCGTCGGGCAGGAACACGCCGGCCGTCATCAGATGCTCGGATTGAAAGCCGAGTTGGATCGACAAGAGTTTCGTGAGACTCCGGCCGAAAAGCGCCGCGCCCGACATCAACACGATCGTCAACGCGACCTCGCCGATGACCAGCGCATCGCGCAGCGATCCCGCTCGGCTGCTGCCGCGCGAGCCTTGCTTCAGCACCTCGGCCATCTGTGGGCGAGCTTCTCGCAGCGCGGGCACGAGACCGAACAGCACACCGGCGGCGACGGAGATGAGACAACTATAAAGCACGACCGGCGTGTTGACGCCCACCGCCGCCAGCGCCGGCGGGCGCTGTCCCGTCGGGATGATGCCGACCAGCGCATGAATCCCGTAGCGCGCCACGACGAGCCCCGCCGCACCGCCGACGACGGCGAGCATGAGGCTCTCCGTCATCAGTTGTCGGACGAGCCGGCCGCGTCCCGCGCCGAGCGCGATGCGCACCGCGACTTCGCGCCGGCGGTCGGCGCCGCGCATAAGCAGGAGGTTCGCCACGTTCGCGCACGCGACGAGCAGCATCACGGCCACCGCACCATATAGAAGGAGCACCAGCGGCCGCACCGAGCCGATGAGCTGATCGCGCAGCGGGATCACCTGCCCGTCGCGGCCGTTGTTCGTCGGCGGGTATTCGCGGGCGAGTTGCGCCATGATTGACGACATGTCCGCCGACGCCGTGTGCAGCGTGGCGCCGTCCTTCAAGCGCGCGACGGTGTTGAGCCAGTGGTTGCCGCGCTGCTGGCGCGATCGGTCGAGGCGGTCGATCGGCGCCCAGATCGAGGCGTCGCCCAGTCGGGCAAACTGAAACTCTTTTGGGAGAACACCGATCACCGTCGCCGTCGTGCCGTCGAGCGTGATCGTCCGCCCGATCACCGAACGGTCGCCGGCAAAGCTCCGCTCCCAGAATCCGTAGCCGAGCAAGACTCGACGCGGCGCGCCGACGGCGTCTTCGCCGGGCACGAACGTGCGGCCGATCGCCGCGTGCACGCCGAGCACGTCGAAGAAGTTCGCGGTCGTTTTCGCGGCGCGAACGATCTGCGGATGCTCGGTGCCGAACACGAATCCCGCCCCGTGGTAGCCGGCGAGGTCCGTGAACGAATGATTGCGCGCGCGCCAGTCGAGGTAGTCGGGGTACGACGCCTCAGATCGGTTGTCGACCTTGGACTGGAACGTCTCCCAGAGATGGACGAGTCGATCGGGCTGGGCGAACGGCAGCGGCTTGAGCAGCACCGCGTCGACGACGCTGAAGATCGCCGCGTTGGCGCCGATGCCGAGCGCGAGCGTGAGCAACACGGTGATGGCGAAGCCCGGACGTTTGCGCAGCGAGCGCGCCGCGAACTTGATGTCCTGTCCGACCGACGCGAGCCATTCCGACGCCGCCCAATTCCTCACCCGTCGCCGGTCCATCGACGCGAGCTCGGCCCGCGCCGCCTTCACATCCCCGAACTCGCGCAGCGCCATCTCCCGCGCGTCCTCGGCCGACATCCCGCGTGAGACGAGGTCATCGACGCGCTTGTCGAGATGAAACCGCATCTCGTCGTCGACGTCGCGCTGGACCGTGCGGCGAGTGGAATCGTGATGGAAGAGTTTGCGCGGACTGTTGTCAGTCATGATCGATTCCGTTTTTGTAGTTCCCGTCCACCCGTCCACCCGTCATGCTGTGCTCAGGATCTTGAACACGGCGTTCGCGTACGTCGTCCAATCCGCCGACTTCTCTCTGAGGCGTGCCTTTCCGGCCACGGTGAGTTGGTAGTACTTCGCCTTTCGGTTGTTCTCCGAGAGCCCCCATTTCGACTCCACCAGCCGCCGTTCCTCCAGCCGGTGCAGCGCGACGTACAGGGCCCGATCTTCCACGTTGATCGTCCCGTCGCTGGTCTCCCTGATCCACTGGGCCACCGCGTAGCCATGCCTGGGGCCCCAGGTCAGGGTCTTGAGAACCAGGGTGTCGAGGGTACCCTGGAGGAGTTCGAGGTCTGGCACGGAGTGATTCCCCGGAAAGGATCCGGGGAGTTAGACGCCAGGATGGTGGAAAAGGTTGACTGCTCGGTCCACCCGTCCACCCGTCCGCCGGTCCACCCGTCCACCCGCGTATCGAACGCTTTCCCTACACTTTGCATCTAAGCAACCAACACGTGACCAAATCGGCCGTTGCCTTCCAGACCGATAACCGGGTGAGCGAACCCGAAATGATCGCTCGGGTCCTCGCCGGGGACCGGATCGCGGCGCGCGAGCTGTATGACGCGCACTCGCCCCGGGTGTTCCGGCTCGCCTTCCGGTTGACCGGGGACGCCGATCTGGCTCGCGAGTTCACGCAGGACACGTTCGTGCGCGCCTTCAGTCAGCTGTCCCGCTTCCGCGGGGACTCGGCGTTCTCCACCTGGCTGCACCGCGTCACCGTCACTGTCGTGGCGAACGCGATGCGAAAGGTGAAGCGGTTCAGGGAACGGGAGACGACACTCGAGGACGTCCACCCGTTCGGATCCGACAGCTCGGGAGTCGACCCCGTGCTTCGCGATCGACTGCACCGTGCGATCAGCGACCTGCCGGAGATCTATCGAACGACCGTCATCATGCACGACATCGAAGGCTATACGCACACCGAGATCGCTGAAGCCCTCGGCGTTGCTGAAGGAACCTGCAAGAGCCGGCTGTCGCAGGCACGCGCACAACTTCGCGCGGCGCTGAGCGACCTGGCACCCGGAGAGTTGGAATCATGAAAGAAGATCGATTCGACGCACTCATGCGCGACGCCGCGCGAACGTATCGCAAACCGCCCGAGCCCGATCTCGACGGCATGTGGACCGAGATCGAGCGCGAGACATGGGGGGGGGTCGCGACGACGCAGCCGGCTCGCATCGCAGCGCGATGGTTCGGGGGAAGGACGCGCGCATCGGGTTGGCTCGCCGCCGCTACGCTGGTAATAGGTATTGGCTTGGGCCGCGCGTCGATCTCACTGCGACACGAGGCGGCGGTGCCGCAGGCGACGCAGTCCGTTGCGGCCATCGGCAGCATGGCGCCGGTTCGCAACGACACCGCGTTCGACGCACCATACGGCGTCGAGACGTCGCAGTATCTGGGACAAACGGCGGCGCTCCTCATCGCGCTGCCATCGGAAGCACGATCCGGCCATCCCGACGAACGATTCGTCGCACGAGCCTCCGAGCTGCTGACGCGTACGCGTCTGCTGCTCGACTCGCCGGCCGCGAACGACACGCAAATGCGCTCGCTACTCGAGGATCTCGAGCTGGTGCTCGCGCAGGTCGTGCGGCTGCAAGATGGACAGGATCGCACCGAGCTGGACCTCATCAACCGCGCGCTCGAACAGCGCGACGTCATCCCGCGGCTGCGCACGGCGGTCGCTGACATTTCTGCGAATTAGGAGAGGAGCGATGAAACGGATCACGCTCGCCACTGTTGCACTCATTGCCGGATCGATGGTCGCGGCGGCGCAAGAGCCGCCCACGCCACCGACACCGCCCGCCCGTCCGGTGCCCGCACCGCGTCCGGATTCTCCGGCGCCGGTCGCACCCGAGGCCAGACCGATGCCGGCCCCGCGGCCGGCGCCGGTTGTGGTGCCGATGCGGGACTTCGACTACCGCTTCGACATCGACACTCGCGAGATCGCTCGGCAGGCCGAACAAGCGGCCCGCGAGGCGTCGCGGATCGACCAGGAGCAGGTGCGTGAGATTGCGCGCGAGGCGGCCGAAGCGGCGCGCTTCGACCAGGAGCACATTCGCGAGATGGCTCGTTTCGACGCCGATCAAGCGCGACAGGTGGATCAAGCGGCCCGAGAGGCGGCGCGCGTCGACCAGGGGCGCATCCGGAATCTCGATTTTGACTTCGCACCGATGGCGGTGATGCCGCCGATGCCCCCGATGCCGGCTATGGCCCCGATGGCGCCGATGGCGTACGTCGGAGTGGGACGCGACTTCACGGACCGGCAAGTGCCGGCGCCGTGGGTGCAGGGCGATCCAGCCGATTCCGTCTATCGCGTCGCACGCGACGCGCTCAACGGCGGCGACTACGGCCGCGCGGCGCGGACGTTCAACGATCTCGTGGCGAAGTATCCGAAGTCTCAGCTCACGGATGCCGCGCAGTACTACGAGGCGTTGGCGCGCTACAAGATCGGCACGACCGAAGAGCTGCAACGCGCGGCGAAGATCCTCGAGCCGCTGGTGGCCAAGCTGCCGGTGCGGACGAGCACCTCGGAGAACTCGGGGCAGACGCGCGTCAGCGTCAGCGTCGGCGGGTTCGGCGCCCAGGGATGCGGCGGATTCAATTGCGGCAACGTGTCGTACTACAAGGGCGGATTCAGTGAATCCGAGGTCGCGGCGCTCTACAACCGCGTGAACGGCACTCTCGCGCAGCGCGGCGACAAAAGCGCGCAAGCAATCATCGAGAAGTCAGCCGCGCAGGCGGGCAGCGCGTCGTGCGACCGCGAAGATCTCGACGTCCGCACCGAAGCGCTCAACGCGCTGAGCCAGATGGACGCCGCGACGTCGATGCCGGCGCTCAAGCGCGTGCTCGACCGCAAGGACGACTGCTCGGCGCAGCTCCGTCGCAGCGCCGTGTTCATGCTCGGCCGTCGCTCCGACACGGAGTCGGCGAACCTGCTGATCTCGGTCGCGAAGTCGGACCCGAACATCGACGTCCGCATCGCCGCGATCAACTACCTCAGCAGGCTCCCCGGTGACGCTGGTCTTGCCACGCTCGAGGACCTGCTCAAGAACGACCAGGACGAACGCATCCAGCGCGCGGCGGTACGCGCGCTCAACTCGAGCGACAACGTGCACGCTCGCACGAGCATGCGCGCGCTGATCGACCGCAAAGATGCGCCGATGAATCTCCGCATCGAAGCGATCAACAGCTTCGGCTCCGACCGCACCACGACCGACGACGCGGCATATCTGCGCGGCCTGTACGCCAAGGCCGACAACGATCAGATGAAGGACGCCATTCTCAGCGCCCTGTCGCGCATCGGCGGCGCCGAAAACGACCAGTTCGTCCTCGCCATCGCCAAGAATCCGAACGAATCGAGCCGGATTCGGTCGTCGGCGCTCTCGCGGCTTTCGCGCTCGCCCACTGTTACGACCGCGGACCTGGGAAAGATCTACGATGCCGCGGATACGTACGACGTCCGCTCGCGCATCGTCCAAATCTTCTCCAGCCGCAAGGATCCGGAGTCGGCCGACAAGCTGATTGACATCGCGAAGACCAGCACGGTGCCGCAGATCAAGAAGGAAGCGCTCAACGCGCTGATGCGTCGCAACGACCCGCGCGCCACGCAGCTCTTCATGGACATTCTCGACGGGAAAAAGCCATGAGCCGACGAATCCTTACGCTTGCGGCAATCGTCGCCGCGGTTCCGAGTTTCGCGAGTGGACAGTCGCTCGCCTCGCGCGTCGACGGCGCGCCCGATGGACGCGTGCAGTTCAACTTCGCCGCTCGCGCCGGTGTCTGCGGCAACGGTCGAAGTTGGATTCAGACGGGCCCGAACAACTATTCGGGCAACTTTTACGGCGACAGTTGGCGCTCCGAGCCGTGCGTGCCGGGGCCGGTGCGTGTCGTCGTCGACCGCGCCGACAAGCAGCCGCTCTCGGTGCAGACGTACGTCGGTCCGGCGGATTCCACGTTGCGCGGCGTGACCGATCTCGGTCACGTCCGCGCGCAGGACGCCGCCGACTATTTGCTGGGCCTCGCCAGCAAGGCCGACGGCCGCGCCGGACGCGACGCGCTCATGCCGGCGATGCTCGCCGACAGCGCGAATACGTCGGCCGAGTTGGTGGTGATCGCCAAGAACACGGCGCTCCCGCGGGAGACGCGCCGCAGCGCGCTTTCATACATGGGACGCTCGACCGACGGGATGCAGACGATTCCCGCCGCGGTCACCGACCCGATTCTCGCCATCGCCCGCGACGAGACCGACAACCAGTCGGTGCGACAGCAAGCGCTCGCCGTGCTCGGCCGCCTCGACCACGGTGCGGGCATCCAGCCGCTGATTCAACTCTCGCAGCAGAATCAGAGCACGTGGCTGGCGAAGGAATCGATGTCCGCGCTCGCCCGCTCCGGCGACCCGCGTGCCCGGCAGTACCTGCGGACCGCGGTGAAGCGCACGGATCTGCCGGATGAAGTGCTCACCGTCGCCCTTCGCTCGCTCGGCCAGGACTACGCGACGGCGCAGGACGCCGCGCTGCTCCGCGAAGTCTACCCGACGCTCACCAGCGACCGCGCACGCGAGGCCGTGTTCAGCGCGTTGGCCGAGATGGGTGGGTCGGAGAACACGAAGTGGCTGCTCGCGCTGGCGCAGAACGGCAACGAGCCGATTCAGACGCGGCGTCGCGCCGTGGACGCCGCCAGCCGAGCCGGCGCGCCAATCGGCGATTTGGTGCATCTCTACGACACGACGACCGATCCGAACATGAAGGAGTCGCTGATCAGCATCTACATGCGGAGCGGCGACAAGACGGCGGTCGACAAGCTGCTCACGATCGTGAAGGGCGAAGAGAACATCACGGTGCGGCGACGTGCGATCTCGCAACTGTCGCGGTCCGAAGACCCGCGGATCAAGGCAGCCTTGCAGGACATCGTGATGAAGTAGAGGTGGATCGGGTGGACAGGAGACGGGTGGACAGTGCAGGGCGCAAAGGGCGGACTCCGCGGGGGAGAGCCGCCCTTTGTGTTTCCTCCATCGGGGGGTTGCTGGGGGGCGCCGCGGCGCAGCAGACTAAGTTGAGTCGGGGACAGGCGCGTGACCGTCGTCGCGCGACAACCGCACATCCTCCCACGGGGAATCGCCATGACCGATCCGTCATCCGTCGCCGCGCCGTCGTCCACTGCGCCGGCGGCGCCTCAGAAGGCGTCTTTCTGGGAAGACCTGATCGACATCTTCTTCTCGCCGGCCAACGTCTTTCGACGCAACCAGGACAAGAGCGTATGGCCGCCGCTCCTCTTCGTGTCGCTCGCGATCGGCGTGATCTTCTTCGCGACCTTCAACCAGCTCGCAGCCGATCTTCGACGCCGAGTTCACGCGCGCAATGGCGAAACAGGCGGCGACGAACCAGCAGCTCACGCCCGAGGCGATCGAAAAGATGCCAAATGCGTGCAGCGAGATGATCACGCGCTACGGCTTTCGGCGTGATCATGTTCTTCACGATGTTGATCCTTGGCGCGGTGTCGTGGCTCGTCGGGAAGATCGTCGGATCTTCGCAGACGTTCCATTCCGCGACTCATCGTCGCGGCATGGTCCTACATGCCCCGCATGCTCGGTGCGGTAATCGGCGGCGTTCAAGGATTGCTCATGGACCCGGCGAGCCTCACCGGACCGACTGGCCATCTCGCTCAGCCCCGCACGGTTTCTTCCGCCCGGACAGCTCAATCCGGTCGCGCTCCAGTTCCTCGGGCCGTCTCGATCTCATCACGATCTGGGTGACGATACTGCTGGCGATCGGACTCTACGTCACTGGCAAGGTGAGCAAGAGCAGAGCGGCGGTGTTCGGCATCATCATTTGGCTCATCGGCTGCGCTGCCGGCGCTTCGACAGGCGTACATGTCAATGTGAGAACAGCGTCGGCTTGCGGCTGACGGCCGAGTCGTCACGGGCCGATCAGCTGTCAGCTTGACTGCATCAGCTGGCCGCCGAGCGGAATCCCGATGTCGACGCCGTTCGCGAGTAAGGCGGCGTCGCGTGCGACCGCATCCCCGGCGCCCACAGCACGACCCGATCCCGCCCCAACCGCTTCGCCACGTACAGCGCCTCGTCGGCCCGCGCGCGCAGCGCGCCGGTGACGTGCGGCTCGGTGACGCACTCCGACGCGATACCGACGCTGATCGTCACCGGTTTCGCCACGCGGAACGCGTGCGAACGAATCGAATCCATCAGCCGCTCCGCGACGACGCCGGCCGTTTCGGAATCGGCGTCCGGCAGCAGCATCACGAATTCTTCCCCACCGACGCGCCCCACGACGTCTCCCGCGCGCGACGCGTCGAGGAGGAGCATCGCGACTTCGCGCAGCACCATGTCGCCGGCGAGATGGCCCGCCGAGTCGTTGATCGACTTGAAGTGGTCGATGTCGACGGCGAGGAGCGCGATCTCGGCTTCGTCGCGCGCGGCGCCCTCGACCATCTGCTCCAGGGCGTACTCGAATCCGTTCCGATTCAGGCAGCTCGTGAGATTGTCGGTGAACGCGATCTCGGCGAGCTCGGTGCGCATGTGGTTGTAGGCGCGGCCCAACACCGTGATGGCATCCGGCTCGCCGTCGCGCGACTCGATGTACGTGCGGCCGAAGTCGCCGCGCTGGGCGGCAGCGAAAAGGTCGACCAGGGCGGCGAGCCGCTGGTTCGCGCTCGCCTGGAGGATCATGCCGTGAAAGGAGACGAACAGGAACACGGCCAGCATCCAGCTCTGCTCCCGCCAGTCGATGTGCGCACCGCGGCTGAACGCCGCGGCCAGCAGGCCGAGGTAGGCCGCAGATGACGCGACCACGACGATGAGCGCCGGCGAACGCAGGAAGAACATCTGCATCAGCTGGAGCGCCAGAAGACTCAGTAGCAGCGCCCGGCCGTAATAGGCGGGGCTCGTGACGAGCAGCGCGGTCGTGTAGATCGCGATGACGTCGGCCAGCGCGAGTACGACGAGCGCGACGCGCGTGACCCGTTCGCGTTTCTCAATGAGAACCGTGAGAAGCGCGACGAAGATCAGGTACGCCGGCGCGACGACGAGGATCGGCCAGACCGGTCCGCGCGCCAAACCGGTGATTCGCAGGAGCGCGCCGCCGGCGGCGACCGCCCCCGCGAGCCAGAATCGGCGCGTGGACTGCCAGACGACCATTTCCGCGTTGTTGAAGACGCCGGCTTTCTCGGCGTAACGCGACCGCCCCAGGACGCGCTCGAGTGACGACATCGACTCGGCGGCGAATCGACGATACGAGCGCGACGACAAGGCGGGGGAAGCGGAAGTTCGTCGCTCGATCGGGTGCTGCTGAGGGGTGTGCAACGACATCTGAGCCGCCTGAAGCTGCGGAGTGAATACCGCTCACTACAGACGATGTGGCTGTGATCGCTGGCACAGGCCAAAGTGTGACAGCACGCCAAGTCGCGCCGCAAAGACTTGCCGCGAGCGAGGAACAAATCGCGCTGTCAAGATTCTTCGCAGCGTGCCGCTCAGAGAGTCAAACGCCGGCCGACAGCGCGATCAGCTTGATCTGCCCCGCGTGGTACGTATCGTGGAGCGCCATGCCCACCAGTTGTCTCGCCACGGGCGTGTCGGATCGCTCCGGCACTCGCGCCAACTGCTCGGGCGACGCCGACCGGATGGCGGCGAGCAGGCGTTCCTGGTAATCGTCGAGCAAGTCGCGATCGACGAGCCACGCGGTCTCGCTCAGATCCGACGGCGACGCGGGCCACCACGGTTCTTTAATAGCACGCGGAAACGCCGGCTCGGCTGCGTTCCTGAGGCGTTCGATCAACAGGTGCCGTCCATGCGCCAGGTGGAGCACCAGCTCCCAGATCGAGTGCCGGTGCGGCGCAACCCGGTGTGTCGCGGCCGCGGCGTCGACGTGGGCCAGCGCTTCGACGACACACGGACCGTGCCATGCCGGGCCGGCGTACGATTCGTGGATCAGATCCGCGATGTAGTCGGGATGGGTGACGGTCGGGTCCTGCACTTTCGTGGTGCTCACCAGCGTCCTCCTCGATCTACGTGTTGCCTGTGTAGCTCTCGATCGAAACGTAGTGATCAGGTGCCAGCCCGTAACTGCTCAACCCGCCGGCCCGTAACTGCTCAACGCAGGGGCGCGGAGACGCAGAGGGGAACAGCGATACGACTCAAATCCTTCGCGTCGCGGGCCGGATTCCTTGGAGAACTGCCGCTCGGGAAGCTTCCTAGCGCAGCGACTCTTCACGGCGCATCGATGCATCCGGAGCGGCTGTCACAAAAACACCCCGGCTCGTGGCGCCGACAGACCTCAAACGTCTCGGGTTCTCTCTGCGCCTCCGCGCCTCTGCGTTGAGCAGTTGCTGCTGCAGTTGCAGTTGCAGTGCAGCCGCCCGGATTACGACTCCTCGGCCGCGATCCGCTCGTAGTACTGGCGCTTGAACTCCTCGAGCACTCCGTCGGAGAAGAGTTCGTCGGCGATCGCCGCGATTTCTTCGGCGTCTTGCCACGCCGCGTGGAGCGCATCGAGCTCGCCGCGCATCGCTTTGCGCTCGATGTCTTCGTTCGCTGCCATCTCGAGCGCGAGTCGATCGACGGCCGGCAATCGGAACAACGGTGTCTTCTCGTCGCTGCCCGTTCCCCCGCGGCCCCAGAAGGATCGATTCGCGAGTTGCAACGCGAGTCGCTCGGAGAATGATCCCTTCGGCGGCGTTTCTACTCGCTGCGGCGCGTCGGGGAATCGTCCCCACGACGTGCGCATCGCGAGCGACGCGACGCGGGTGAAGTAACCTTCCGGATCGCCCGCGTCGTCCAGCTTCGCGATCGCGTGCGACACCTCGGCGCCGCTGGCGACCCCGAAGTTGAGTGTGGCGAGCATTTTTCCGGCGACGCGCAACGCGGGTGATTCAGAGAGCGTCGCGATGCCCTTGTCGTGATGCAGACGCAATTGCCACGGCGCATCCAACTCGGGTCGCACGAGCTCGGCGGCACCCAAGTGCGCGTAACGGACGGTGATGGCGTTGCCGAATTCATCTCCAGTACGGAGCAGCACACCGTTCCCGCGGCGAAAGGTGCGCATCCGCAGCACCGTGTCGTCGCTCAAGCCCACCGAATGCGCGTAGTGCACGAGCCCGGCCGCCACCCCACGCACTATGAGCCGCGCGCCGCGCGTGATCAGTCCGCGTTGCTCGTGGCCAGGTTCGATGCGCGCGAGCCGAGCGCCGTAGCGCCAGCTCGCGATCTCGGGGAGCAGCGCCGGACCGATGCGCACGAGCTCGAAGTCGCCGCGAAATCGCGCCAGTCCGATGTTGTCGGTCGACATTCGGAGACGCGTGCCGCGGAAGAGTCGCTCACACTCGTCGATCGCCTCCCAGCGCTCTTCCAGGGGAGTGAGGTTCCATCGTCCGCATCGCGTGCAGACGACCCACAGCCGTCCCTTCTTCGCGTCGAACGCCAACCGCCGGCCGACCGGAAACGTCGGCAAGAAGTGATTCGCGCCGAGGTCGGAGTGGCAGAACAAACAAGTGGTATACACCGGAGGGCGAAACTCTAACGAAGAGCGAAGGTAACGAACGGCGAAACTAACGAAGAGCGAAACTAACGAAGGGCGAAGCTAACGAAGAGCGAAGCTAACGAAGAGCGAAAGCGACCAACGGCGACAAGGGCGAGACCGTCCACCCGTCCACCCGTCCACCGCTCACTCTATGAGATGAAACCTGAGCTGGATAGAGCGCGCGTGTTTGCGGGGTGTAAGGGTCGATATCTCAATCAGGAACGATCAGCGCCTTGATCGCCGTCCGATTCTCCACCGCCGCGAGCGCTTCCGACGCGCGGTCGAGCGAGAATCGTCCGCTCACCATCTCCCGCCACGGCTTCATCGCGCCGAAGCGCGCCGTGAGCGACACCGCTCTATGGAAGTGGTCGTACCGCGACCCCCAGCATCCTTTGAGCTCGACGTGTTTGCGGTTGAGCTGCCAATGCGGGTGCATCTCGATCGACCCGTTGTCGGTGTAGTGGCCGCACACGATCACGCGCCCGCCGTCGCGCACCATATCGAGTGCCTGACTCACCGCGTCGGGCGATCCGCTGGCTTCGATCACGACGTCCACTCCCCGTCCACCCGTCCACCCGTTCACCTGTCCACCCCTTTCTTTCGGTGGGATATCCAACCCGAGCACCTGCGTCGCACCCATTCGCTTCGCGAAGGCGAGCCGATCGTTCGGCGCGCCGACGGCGATGATCTCGCCCGCACCCGACAGCGAAGAGAACGCAATGCACGATTGGCCGACCGGACCGACGCCGAGCACGGCGACGGATTCGTCGAGGCGAATCTGCGCCATGTCCACCGCGTGGAGCGCCGTCACGAGTCCGCAACCGCCGCCGATGAACGTGTCGGGATCGAGGTCCTTCGGAATCTTGATCATCTTCACGCCCGGCTTCATCCAGATCGCTTCGGCCCATCCGCCGAGCAAGCCCTTCGTTCGCGCTGTAGGAGATGCCGTACACTTTGCGATGCGGACACTTCGTCGGCTGACGGGCGACGAGACAGTACCAACAGTTGTTGCACGTCTCGTGGACGTCGAGAAACGTGACCGTGTCGCCTTCCTTGATCGGCTGGCCGTCGATGTCCTTGAGATCTCCGCGCGCTTTGTCGACGACGCCGACAGAGACGTGGCCGGGGATGATCGGAAACGGAACCTGGAGTCTGCCGTGATGAAGGTGGACGTCGGTGCCGCAGACCTCGGAATACAGCGTGCGGAGCAGCGCGGAACCGGGTTCCAGCGTGGGCTCCCTGATCTCTTCGACGCGAAGAGGCTGTTTGGCGCCGGACATGACGACGGCTTTTGGCATTCGAACTCTAGAGCGAAGGGGACGAAGCGCGACGGTGGAAGCTAGACGGCGGGACGCTGGGCCCGCTATACCGCCCTTCCTCTTCGTCCAATCTCCCCTCTCGTACCATCGCGCCTGACCTGCGCATCGCGAAACCGGCGCGCAGCCGGGCTACCCCGGCTGCCCATCGACGAGAAGCAACCAGCGGAGGTACGTCAATGCGACGTGCCCATCGGCGCTGGCGTCTCGAAAGTCACGCACATCGGGGATCAGCCGATGAGCTTCGACATTCAGTATTATCACAATCTGAACAACCCGACGCCGGCGGGTGCGGAGCAGTTGCGCGCCTCTATTGGCCGGAGCAGGCGATCGTCGACGGGACGTGGCGTCCGCCGGGTATCGAGCGGGCATAACCAGTCCACGCTCGCTCATGGCCGACCCGCGCTCGCTGTAAGTGCGCGCAGCCGATCGCCGTACTGCTTGGCGAGCGCCGTGTCGCCCTGCTCTCGGTGGTAGCTCGCCAACGCCGCCAGCACATCACGATTGTTCTCGTCCAGCGCCAACAAATGATCGAGCAACGTGAGCGACGCCTTTGCCTTCCCGGTCGAGTACAGCGCGACCGCGTACGCGTAACCGAACCGCACGTTCGTCGGATCGAGCTCCGCGGCGCGCTGAAGCTCGGCGCGAGCGTCGTTGAGACGATGCAGTCGAATGAGCACGAGACCCAGCGCGTGGTGGAGCACCGCGCTCGCCGGCAGCTTTCGCGAGTCCGGATCGTAACACGCGCTCCGCGTCGGGATCGCGAGCCGTCTGCTGAGCGCGAAAGACGTCGGCGAGGTTTACGTACGCGGGTTGAAAGAAGGGATCGAGCCGGATCGCCTCCTCGAGCTCCGTCTGCGCGCGCGGCAGATCGCCCAGCTCCGCGTAGAAGGTGCCAAGGTTCGTTCGGGCGTCGGCGCGATCGGCGTCGTACTGTTGCGACGCCACGAATTCTCGCGACGCGCGCTCGAACGCCGCCTGTTGCTCCGACGACACGAACGCGGCGCCGGCCTGCAACTGCGTCGCCGCGATTCGCACGGCGCGCATCGAGTCGGAGAGAAGCGGCGTAGTCAGCGACGCGCGTTGCGACGGTTCGGCGAGCGTCAAACCTTGCAACGCCCCAAGCCGCACGAGCGGGCTCGGGTCGTTGACGCCGTTGGCCAGCACATTGACCGCGTCGCGATCCGACGGCGGGAGCTCGGCCAGCGCCGTCGCGCGAGCGATCGCCGGTTGTGTCGTGTCGCCGGCCACTTCGCTCAATAGCCGGCGCGCGTCGGCCGAGCGCGCATCTGCGGCGGCGAAGGCGGCGGCGAACCGCTGAAGGCCTATGGGCGTTGCGCCACCGTTCCATGCCGACACCTGGCTCGCCGCCCACTGCGCTCCACGATCGGCGTGACACGACGAGCACGCGTTCGGCGTCCCGAGCGTGACCGACAGATCCGGACGTGGCACGCGGAAGCTGTGATCGCGCCGCGAATCCACCTTCATATATGTAGCGGCCGGCATGTGGCACGAGAGACAGGTGACGCCGGTTGCCGCTTGATGGTGACTGTGCGCGGGCGCGTCGTACTTGGCAGGGGAGTGACAGGTCGCGCAGACGGCCGCCCCCTGTGCGCGCAGTTCGCCGCTGTGCGGCTCATGGCAGTCGCTGCACGTGACGCCGTGCGCGTTCATGCGGCTCTGAAGGAACGACCCCCACTCGTACACCTCGGCGCGCTGCTGTCCGTCGGCGTGATACAGTGGGCTCGTCAGCAGCGCGGGTCTATAGAAGTCGAAGTACGGTTTTCCGGCGACGTACCCTTCCGCGATCTCTCGGCGGCGCGAGTGGCACTGCGCGCACACTTGCAGCTCGCGATCGCTCGCTCGTTGCCGAGATCGGACTGCATTCCCGGTAGAAGCGTTCGCCACCCACGTGACGTGACGCCGCTCGTCGAGCTGCGCGGTAAGGCCCATCGTCGAATCCGTGCTCGAACGCGCAGCCGCCCACGCCAGATGTCGCGATCCGGGTCCGTGACACGCTTCGCAGCCGACGGCGATCTCCGACCATGTCGTGGCGAAGCTGTCCGCCGCGGCGACGTAATTCTTGCGCACGTTCGTCGAGTGGCAGTCGGCGCACATGTAGTTCCAGTTCTGCGCCGGCCGAGTCCAGTGCAGCTCGTCGTCGCTCGAGTGCACGTCAGGGTAAAGGCTGAACCAGTGCTGTCCCCCGCTCGCTGCCGGCCGGCTGTCCCACGCCGTCGTCAGCGCTTGCAGTCGGCCCTTTGAGAACGCGACGAGGTACTGCTGCAAGGGGGCCACGCCGAACGTATACGAAATCGCGAAATCGCCCGGGCGTCCGTCCGGCCCGTCGGTGTGGACGAAGAACTTGCCGTCCCGCTTGAAGAAGCCGCCCAGCACGCCGGCGGCGGCGGCGTTCGTGTTCTTGAAATTCGCGAGGACGCTCGAGCCCGTCGCAGCAGCCATCGCCGCGCTATGATGGGATCGGGACCAGCGTTGGCTTTCGGCCGCATGACACGACCGGCACGCCGCACTCCCCACGAACTCTGTCGGTGGCGCCTCTCGATGCGGCGAGGAGGACTTCGAGAGCGTTGGGCCGCGGAGCACCCACACGCCGAGCCCGACGACGGCAATCGCGGCCGTGGATCCGATTAGCAGCGTCGATCGCGAAAGCCACGTTCGTTTCGCGATCGGCGAGCGCTTCTGTGGTTTGCGCTTGGCGGGGTGCTGGCGCATGGACACACAAACGATCCATGCGCGCAGCTACGCCACCATTGGACTTTGGTCGCTTACTCGCTCGGGTGACCCTTCTTCTTCATCTCGGCCAGAATCCCGCTGAGGTTGTAGCTCTCAGGGTTCTGAAGCGGCGGGAATTTCGCGTACGTTTCCAACTCCCGCTCCCACAACTGCTGGCCAAGGGGGAGCATGTTCCAGTCGTACTGAAACGCGGTCAGCGGCCCACCAAGCGCGCCACCGAGACTCATCGCCGACTTCTGATCGACGCCGACGTTCTGTTCGAACGGATCGCGCTTGATGTTCTGGACGAGCGTGAAGTGGTACGGAATCAACGGCATGATCCAACCGGCCGGCCCGGGCTGCGACATCGTGTAGTACATCTTCCAGTTCTTGTAACGCACCGCCGACGGCGTCGCGCCCGAGAAGTAGAAGAAGTAGTCGCGCGCTGACGTTTCGGTCTTGCACTCGAGGTAGTCGCGCTGATCGACGCCGTCGAGCGTGGTCTTGACGATGCCGGGGTACGCGCCCGCCTCGATTTCTTTCTTCAGGCTGTCGCCTTTTGGCCCACCGGCGATGTCGACGAGTGTCGGCAGCCAGTCCAGCGAGGCGAACATTTCGGTTGCCACCGTGTTCGCCGGGATATGCCCCGGCCAGCGAACCACCATCGGCGCTCGGTAGCCGCCCTCCCAAGCCTCGCCCTTCTGTCCCTTGAACGGTGTAATGCCGCCGTCGGGGAAGCTGATCTGCTCGGCTCCGTTGTCGGTCGTGAAGACGACGATCGTGTTGTTGAGCTGGCCCATCTCTTCGAGCTTGTGGAGCACGACGCCGATGTTGTCGTCGAGCTGCTTCATGCCGGCTTCGTTCACGCCCCAATCCTTGCCGCCCCGCACGCCAAGCATGGCTTCGTACTTCGGCGAGAGCGCGGTCACGACGTGCATGCGCGCCGGATTATACCAGACGAAGAAGGGCTTGTTGGTCTTTTTCGGGTCGTTGCGATCGAGAAAATCGACGACTTTCGCCGAGATCTCCTCGTCCACCGTCTTCGATCGGTCGATCGTCAACGGCCCCTCGTCTTTGCACGTCTGGTTCTTCTCCGTCCCGTCGGCGGACTTGCACCAGATGATCGGGCGCGGCGGCATCAGGCAGATCGTCTTCTTCTGGTCAACCGCTCCCGGAACCTCGGGGAGCCCCGGGACCGGCGTGTTCTTGCACGGTGGAGCGACGCCCTGGGTGTTCGGAGCCGAGTTGATGTCCGGGAAGCTCACCTGCTGCATTGCGTCGAGGTGGTAGAGATATCCCCAGAATTCCTGAAATCCGTGCGCCGTCGGCAAGGCCTCGGTGTGATCGCCCAAATGGTTCTTGCCGAATTCTCCCGTCGTGTAGCCGAGATCGCGCAGGAATACAGCGAGCGCCGGTGTGCCGGGCCGCAAATATGACGGACTGCCCGGCAGTTGCGGCGGGATCATCCCCGTGCGCAGCGGATACATGCCGGTAAAGAACGCGTTGCGCCCGGACGTGCAGCTCTGCTCGGCCAAGTAGTCGACGAACATCGCACCCTCGTGACCGATGCGGTCGATGTTCGGCGTTTCGCCGACCATGAGCCCGCGATGGTAGATGCTCGGCTGCATCCAGCCGATGTCATCTCCCATGATGAAGAGAATGTTCGGCTGGCCGGTCATGTGCTGCGTCGACTGCGCGCCAGCTCCAGCTGAGCACAGCGCCACGAGCCCGGCGGCGGCTGTCCATCGCAGCGCTCGCCGGCCGTTACGAGATCCTGAACGATCGTCCCACGTCATCTTGAACCTCTGCATCGAAATGTTCTGAGCGTTTCGCCAACACCGTCGCGCGGGTCAGCCACTCTGCGTGCGTCGCCGAGGGCTCGATCCGCACGGGAAACCGATGCATGCTGATTCACGAGTTGAGCCAAATGTGGCCCATCACACGGGTCCACCGTTCCACCGTTCCACTGGTCCACCGTCCACCGGTCCACCCGTCCACCCGTCCACCCGTCCACCCACTCTTCAGGCCAGCGTCACCTTTCCCGACGCGAGATCGTAGACCCCGGCGATCACCTTGATGGATCCCTTGCTCGCCGCGTCTTTAATGACGGTCGAGGACGTGCGCAGCAGATCGGCCTGCAATCGCGCATTGGCCTCGACGGCCGCGTCGATGTTGCCGTTGGCGCGTTCGACGGCGGGACGGAGATACGCGTACAGCGAGCTGATTTGTCCAGGGACCTCTTCCGATTGCATCGCCGCCTTCACGGCGCCGCAGTTCTGATGGCCGAGCACGACGAGCGCACTGACCCCGAGCTCGGCGACGCCGTACTCGAGGCTCGCGATGATCTCCGGCGTCGCGACGTTCCCGGCGACGCGCGTCACGAACAGACGGCCGATCGATTGATCGAAGACGAGTTCGACGGGAACGCGCGAGTCCGCGCACCCGAGCACGGCGGCAAATGGTTCCTGCTTTTCGACCGTGTGCTCTCTCAGCGCCGACAAGTCACTGTTGCTGGACGTCAATCGGCCGGCGGCGAATCGCTGGTTGCCGGCGACGAGCTCTCGAATGGCCTCGTCGGGCGACAGCTTCGTCGAACGCCGGGTGCTGCCCCGCTCATCAGTCAGGCCGCGCATCGTCGCCGACGTCGTGCGGGTCGCAAGGAACGGGGCCAGACGAGCGCTTCCCAACGCACCGACCGCCCACGCCTGCGCGTTCGACAGCAAGAACTCGCGCCTCTTCATCGTTGACTCCGAGTGAACGTCGCCGATCCGAGAGAGAATCGCGGCGCCTGGGGCTTCGCGGCGTTTGGACGAAGGCCGTAGGCGGCTGGGCCTGGCCGCCCCCGATCCACCGGTCCACCGGTCCACCGCGCCCACCCGCCAACACTCCCCGGCGCCGGGTCGTAACGCTATTGTCGTAACAGGCCCAAGCGCCTGGGGCGACCCCCCGCCCTTCCCTCCAATCCAACCGCAGGAAACGTATGCAACGCACGCGTTTGCTCGCCGCCGTCGCCTCCGGTGTCGCGCTCATGTCGACCACCGGACTCGCCTCCGCGCAGGGACTCGACTCGACCGTCACCAGCGCCTTCAAGTGGCGCCAGATCGGTCCGTCCAACTTCATGGGCCGCGTTTCGGACGTTCAGGGAATACCAAGTCCGTCCAAGACCCTCTACGTCGCCGCCGCCGGCGGCGGAATCTGGAAGTCCAACAACTTCGGCATCACCTGGCGACCGGTGTTCGACGACAAGGACGTCGCCGCGTTCGGCATGCTCGCCATCGCGCCGAGTGATACGAACGTCATTTACGCCGGCACCGGCGAGCCCAACTCGCGCAACACGATCGAGCCGGGCGACGGCGTCTACAAGTCCACCGACGGCGGGCTCCACTGGACCCACATCGGGCTCGAGAAGACACAGCACATCGGCCGCATCCAGGTCGACCCGCGGAACGCCAATACGGTATATGTCGCGGCGTTGGGGCCGGCGTGGAAATCGGGCGGTGACCGCGGTCTCTACAAGACCACCGACGGCGGCGCGACGTGGAAGCTCATCAAGGCGCCGGCGAACGACAAAACCGGCGCGGTCGACGTCCAGATCGATCCGTCGAATCCCGACGTCATCTATCTCTCGATGTGGGAGCGCTATCGCACGCCGTACTCGCTCTTCTCGGGCGGCGTCGGTTCGGGTCTCTTCAAGTCCACCGACGCCGGCGCGACGTGGACGGAGATCAAGGGCAACGGATACCCCGAAGGTCCCAAGGGCCGCATCGGTCTCGCCATCTCGCGCTCGAATCCGCAGGTCGTCTACGCGCTCACCGAAGCCAGTTCGATCGAGCCCGGGCCGGTCAAGTTGAACACCGCGGCCAACGCGAAGGCGAACGGTCTCTATCGCTCGACCGACGCCGGCAAGACGTGGCAGCACATGAACAACATCGACACGCGCCCGTTCTATTACTCGCAAGTGCGCGTCGATCCAAGAACTCGAGAACCGCGTCTACTTCTCGTCGACGGAACTCCAAGTCTCGAACGACGGCGGCAAGACGACGATGAACGCGGCCCAGAGCGTCCACGTCGACGACCACTCCATCTGGATCGATCCGAACGACGGCGAGCGGTGGGTGATCGGCATGGACGGCGGCATCGCCATCACCTACGACCGCGGCGGCAACTTCTGGTATCCGGAAAACCTGCCGATCGGCCAGTTCTACGACGTCAGCTTCGACTACGCCGTTCCATATAACGTCTGCTCCGGCGCGCAGGACAACGGCGCGTGGTGCGGGCCGAGCCGCCGTCGTCAGACGCCGCTGAACAACACGTACTGGTTCACGATCAGCGGCGGCGACGGATTCTATACGGCGCAGGATCCGACGAACCCCGACATGGTCTGGGGCGAGTCGCAGAACGCCGGCATCCAGCAGACGAATCTCAAGACGGGCGAACGCGGACGCGTCAACAAGCCGGCGTGGAACGATCGCTATCGCATGTGGGAGGACTCGATCGCCCTCGTGCGCGGCGATCCGCTCGAGCAGGAAACGCCGGACATGGCGAAGAAAATCGCCGAGCTCCGCGTCGAGCAGAAGAAAGATTCGGCCGATCTGCAGATTCGCTACAACTGGGAATCGCCCTACTTCCTCTCGCCGCACAACCCGCAGGTCTTCTACCTCGGCGGCAGCAGAGTTCTGAAGTCGCTGAAGCGCGGCGAAGATCTCTACCCGATCTCGCCGGATCTCTCGGTCAAGAAGGATCCCGCCCAGGAAAAAGCGCGCCTCGCCCGGCTCGACACCGTCGACAAGTACACCGGCGGCATCACGCTCGACCTGACCGGCGCCGAGGCGTACGGAACGGTCGTGGCGATGCAGGAATCGCCGCTCAAGCCGGGGCTGCTGCTCGCCGGCACGGACGACGGCAACGTGTGGATCACCCACAACGACGGCGCCGTGTGGGACGATCTCACGCCCAAGTTCGCCGCACTCGGCGTGCCGTGGGACGCGTACGTCGTGCGCGTCGAGCCCTCGCACTTCGACACGTTGTCGTTCTACGTCGCATTCGAGAACCATCGCTGGAACGACTTCAAGCCGTACCTGTTCGCGACCAACGACGGCGGCAAGACCTTCAAGTCGATCGTGAACAACCTCCCGACGTCGAGCCCCCAGGATTATCTGCACGTGATCCGCGAGGATCCGCACAACCGAGACCTGCTGTTCGTCGGCAGCTCGCGTACGGTGTACGCGTCGATCGATCGCGGCGCGACGTGGAGCCGGTTGAGCAACAACCTGCCGACAGTGCCGGTGTTCGACCTGCAGATTCATCCGCGCGATCACGAACTGATCGCGGCGACGCACGGCCGCAGCATCTGGGTCGTCGACATCGCGGCGCTCGAGGAGATGACGCCCAAGGTGCTGGCGCAGGGCACGTATCTGTTCAAGCCAAAGACGGCGTTTCAGTGGGGCGAAGGGTCCGCAACTGAACCTGCCGGGCAACGGCTGGGGTCAGGCGCAGATGACGTACGCGAACCCGCCGTTCGGCGCCGACATCGTGTATCGTCTCGCGAGCGGTGCGCCGGCCAACGTGCGTCTCATCGTCTCGAACGCCGCCGGCGACACGCTGGCGAGCATCAACGCGCCGGGCGGCACGGGCGTGCACCACGCCGACTGGAATTTCCAGGAAGCGCGTCCGCGCGGCGAACGGGCCGAGCTCTCGCCGTCGCAGAAGCGTGACAGCATCCTGCTGCACGCGCGCGCGCCGATGGTGCTCGACTCATTGATGAAATCCGGTTACGACACGGCGGCGATTCGCCAAGTGCGCGCGCAGGTGAACATCCTGAGCAACCCGCAGCAAGTCGCGCAGTTCGGCGGCCGCGGCGGTGGTGGTGGCGGCCGAGGCGGCGCCGGTGGTCAGCCGTGCGAACACCCGACGACGCAGTGGGAGACTTTCTGCGCGCGTCCGGCTGAAGGAGTTGGTACGCGTCGCGGCGGTGGCGCTTTCGCCGGAGTCGACTCCGCGACGGCTGCCGCGTTCGCACCGGCGGCGACCGCCGGCGTGAACGTTCCCGCGGGCGGTGCGCGGGGCGGACGTGGTGGTGGACGCGGCGGTCGTGGTGCCGCAGCTGGTGCCGATCTCTCACCCATTCAGCACATCTGGTCGCTCATCGGGATGAATCCGCCCGTCGTCGGTGGCCGCGGTGGTGGGGGGGGCGGCGGCGGCTTCGGTGGCGGTGCGGGCGCGAACATGGCCAACACGGGCGATTATCTCGTGACCATGACCGTGAACGGACAGACGTACAAGCAGACGTTCCGGGTCGAACGCATCAGTGGTGGAGGCGAAGTCGGCGTCGTGTTCGGCAAGGACGCGAACCACGACCAGATGGGTCACTACACGCCGCAGACTCCTCAGCAGCGCTAGGCCTACGCACCGGTGGCTCCGCGCACCGGTGGCTCCGAGCTCCGCGCGCCGGGAGCTCGGGGTGGGACTGTCCTCCGCGGACCGCTCGCAGTATTGCCGATACAGCCTGGCAATACTGCAACGGCTCCGCTCCGGACAATCCCACCCGCTCGCTCACTCGAATCGCCGAACGACAGACTGCGTGAGCGCATAGGTGTGCGGTGCGCTCGCCGGCGCGCGCATGAGACCGCGACCGCAGGACCGACGCGCGCGCGCACCAGCCGGAGTTTCACGCGCCCACGGAGGCAGCGCCCGAGACGGCCCGGGGTCTGGAGCGCGAGCCGTTGCAGTATTGCCGGCAGTATCGGCAATACTGCGAGCGGTCGCGCGGAACGACCCCGGGCGGCTCGGGCGCGTGAAGCCCACCTCGGGCGCGTGAACACGCGAACGACAGCTCGGGCGCGTGAAGCCCAGCTCACGCACGCGAATGACGCGCATCCGGTCGAGATCGGTTGGCTTTTCTTTCGCGCCGATCGCGATATCCTGACACGACACAACAACGGCTCGGCCAATGTCATCGATGCACCGCACCATCACCGGCGACGTACTGGTTCAGCACCTCGCGTCCGACGTGATGACGATCGACCAGCATCTCCTGGCGACGCATGGCCGGAGCGCGCGAACGCTGGTGAAGGAGGGTCCGCTCCGCCTCACGATCATGGGACTCGCCGCCGGCGGAGAACTGCCGCCCCACAGCACCGACAATCCGGTATCGATTCAGGTCATCCGGGGCGACGTCACGTTCTTCGCCCTCGAGAAAGCGTACGCGCTCGTCGCCGGCGACGTCCTGATCTTCGCGCCCGGCGTCGAACACGCCGCACGGTCAAACGCCGGCGCGTCCTTCTTACTCACCGTCGCGTTCGTCCGCAGTTCGGGCGAATAGATCTCGTTTAGACGTCGTGCGCGCCGTCTAAAGCCCGGGGCTCGGAGTGGGACTGTCCTCCGCGGACCGCTCGCAGTATTGCCGATACTGCCGGCAATACTGCAACGGCTCCGCTCCGGACAGCCCCACCCGCTCGCCCCCGCGAGTCGGCGAACGACAGACTGCGAGCGTGCGTCGGCGCGCGTCGCGCTCACCGGCGCGCGCAGGACACCGCGACCGCAGGACGTGCGCGCGCGTGACGCCACGACCGCAGGAGGACGCGCGCGCGCGCGCTTGCGGCACCCAGACGGAACCTCACGCGCCCACGGAGGCAGCGCCCGAGACGACCCGGGGTCTGGAGCGCGAGCCGTTGCAGTATTGCCGGCCGTATCGGCAATACTGCGAGCGGTCGCGCGGAACGACCCCGGGCGGCTCGGGCGCGTGACACACACGCGAGATCAATGTCGACGACCGGCCCGATGACCCGCGTGGGTCGCACGCAAGAGAGGCGGCCGCTACATTAGCGCGTCGTTTCCCTCCCTCGCGTGAACTCGGTTCGCGACCAGCTCCAACGCTCACTCGGCACCGCGTACGTCCTCGATCGTGAGATCGGGCGCGGCGGCATGGCCACCGTCTACTTGGCGCGCGACGTCAAGCACGACCGGAGCGTCGCGCTCAAGGTCCTCGATCCCGAGCTCGGCGCCGTCCTCGGCGGCGAGCGATTCCTCAGCGAGATTCGCGTCACCGCCGGCCTGCAGCATCCAAACCTGCTGCCGCTGTTCGACTCCGGCGAAGCGGAAGGACTGCTGTTCTACGTCATGCCGTTCGTCGAAGGCGAAACCCTTCGACATCGACTAGACCGCGAAAAGCAATTGCCGGTGGAGGAAGCGGTGCGCATCGCCGCCGGTGTGGCCAACGCGCTCGACTACGCGCACCAACACGGCGTGATCCATCGGGATCTCAAGCCCGAGAACATCCTGCTCCAACACGGGCAGCCGATGGTCGCCGACTTCGGCATCGCGTTGGCCGTCTCCAACGCCGGCGGCGCCCGCGTCACACAGACCGGATTGTCGCTCGGGACACCGCAGTACATGTCACCCGAGCAAGCGACCGGCGATCGAGTGATCGACGCCCGCACCGACATCTACTCTCTCGGCGCGGTCACCTACGAGATGCTCGCCGGCGAGGCGCCTCATAGCGGCAACAGTGCGCAGGCAATCATCGCCAAGCTCATGACGACGGAGCCGCAGCCGGTGCGCACGCTGCGGCCGAGCGTGCCGCCGAACGTCGCGATGGCGGTGGAGAAAGCGCTGGCGAAGCTGCCGGCCGACCGTTTCGGATCGGCGAAAGCGTTCGCCGACGCATTGCTCGATCCCCGTTTCGCGACCGGCACGCGCTCGGTTCCGACGGCAGCGACGCAGCGACGGCGGTTCGCCGATGTGGCGATCGGCGCCGTCGCCGCCGTCTCGATTCTCGCCGCCGGTTGGGCATGGATGCGACCCGCGTCGCCGGCGCCTTCCGCAGTGCGGCGATACAACATCGAGCTCGATTCCGCCGAGTCGCTGATTCCGACCGGGCGATGGGGTCGCGTGGCGATCTCGCCGGATGGATCCACCATCGTCTACGTCGGCGGTCCGAACAACGCCCTGATGCTGCGGCGCCGCGACGAGCTCCATGCCAAGGAGATCCCCGGCGCGGAGGCAGCGGGCGCCCCGTTCTTTTCTCCGGACGGAAAGCGCGTCGGATTCATCCAGCATGCGTCGCGATTGATGATCGTCGCGCTCGATGGCAGCCCGCCGGTTTTCGTGACCGATTCGCTCATCGGCCTCGCCGGCCTGGCCTGGGGCCCCGACGACATGATCTACGCCGATGGCGAGGGACAGACGCCCTTGGTGCGCGTGGCGGCGCGCGCCGGCGCGAAACCGCAGTTCTTCACCGTGCTGGACACGGCGGCCGGCGAGGAGGACGAGCTCCTGCCGAGCGTCCTTCCGGACAACCGGGGCATTCTGTTCACCGCCGAGCTTCACCCCCGCGACGGCGGCGCAATTCATCACGCGATCGAGATCGCCGACCGAAGCTCCGGCGAGCACCACGTGCTCATCGACAACGCGAACTTGGCTCGGTACGCCGCGCCCGGGTACCTGGTCTACGTCACCACGGCTCGCGCGCTCATGGTCGTGCCGTTCGATCCGTCGGCGCGAAAGATCACCGGCAGCCCCGTGCTGCTGGCCAACGACATCTCGCCCGAATACGTGTCGATCGACGTCGCCGTCTCGCGGACGGGAACGCTACTATATGTCGGCGGCGGTGGCGGCGCCGCGGTCGGGCGCGACCTTGTTTGGGTCGACCGCGACGGCAGAGAACAGCGTGTCGACTCATCGTGGCACGGCGCGTTCTCCGATCCGGCGATCTCGCCTGACGGGAAGCGGCTTGCCGTCACGAGCGGCCTTTCGTTGCCGGATGTCGTTGTCGCGCGCGGTACGGCTCCCCCCGTGCTGCGCGGGGCCGGAGACATCTGGGTTCGGCGGCTCGACAACGGCGTGTTGTCCAAGCTGAGCGTCGAAGGGGGCGTCAACCGTTTTCCAGCTTGGTCCGCCGATGGCAAGTCGGTGTTGTACTCGGGAGGCGTGAACAGCCAGACGATCCTCGAGAAGCAAGCCGACGGCGGCACACCTCCTGTCGTTCGAGTTCAGACGAATCAGTACCTCGGGGCGACTGTCGAATCGCCGGATGGGCAGTGGCTCGTGTACCAGCAAGGCGCGGGCAACGTGAACACGCATCTGCTTGCCCGCCGCCGAGGCGACAGCGCCTCGGCGCCGCTCTTCCGCGGGACGGGTGCCACGCGGACCCCGGCCCTCTCGCCGGACGGGAAGTGGCTTGCCTATGCGTCGAACGAGACCAACGGGGAGGGAGGGACGTACGAGGTGTTCGTCGTGCCGTTTCCAAACGTCAGCGCGGCGAAATGGCAGGTCTCGCGCGACGGGGGCACCGATCCGCAATGGTCGAACCGCGGGGACGAGCTGTTTTACCGCGACAAGGATCGTTTTCTCACGTCGGTTCCCGTGTCGACGCGCCCGACGTTTTCAGCGGGAGCACCCAAGCGTCTGTTTTCGACGGCGCCATATCTTCTCGGATATGCGATCGAGCACGACGACTTGCGATTTCTCATGGTGCGACGGACGGGCGGGGAGTCGCGAGAACAGCTGAGCGTGTTCGAGAACTGGATGCAGGCCGTGCGACCCAAGTAAGGAGCGCTGAGGTTCCGCGGCTACACCAGGCTCGTCCGAGGTGCGCCGCCTATAGTCCGGGGCTCGGGGTGGGACTGTCCTCCGCGGACCGCTCGCAGTATTGCCGATACTGCCGGCAATACTGCAACGGCTCCGCTCCGGACAGCCCCACCCGCTCGCCCACTCGAATCGCCGAACGACAGACTGCGAGCGCGCGTTGCCCGCGCATCGCGCTCACCGGCGCGCGCGTGACACCGCGACCGCGGGCCGGCGCGCACGCGGGCGCACCAGCGGAGCGTCGCGCGCACACGGAGGCAGCGCCCGAGACGGCCCGGGGTCTGGAGCGCGAGCCGTTGCAGTATTGCCGGCAGTATCGGCAATACTGCGAGCGGTCGCGCGGAACGACCCGGGCGGCTCGGACGCGTGATCGCCGGCTCGGCGCGTGACCGCCGGCTCCAGCGGGCGATCCTAACGGTCCTCCGCCACCGCTCGTATCCTTAGCAACATGAGCATCTTCCCGTCACTCACGCAGCGCCGCATCGGCGCCCGCGCCGCGGCCATCACCGCCGCCGCGCTCATTGCCCTCGTCGCTCCGTCACTCCGGGCCCAGGCGTCCGTGAACGAGACGCGCGACCCGAATCAGCGCCAGGATCCCGAGTTCGCCACGTTCTACAAGGCATGGACGCACCACGGGAGTCCGCTCGTCGATCACCTCCCGGTCGTCTCAGGCGTCCCCTCGCCGAAGCAGTTCTTCGGCTACTACATCGGCGCGCCGGCCAAGCTCACGTACTACGACAAGATCGTCGCGTACTACCGAGCGCTCGCCAAGGCGACGCCGAGGGTCAAAGTCGAGACGATCGGCCGGTCGGACGAAGGACGCGAACTCGTCGTCGTGTGGGTGTCGTCGGACGAGAACATCAAGCATCTCGCTCAGAACCGCGCGAACCTCGGCAAGCTGGCCGATCCGCGCGGGCTCGCGGATCCTCAAGTTCGTGAGCTGATCGCCACGACGAAGCCGAACTACCATTTCCTCGGCTGTCTGCACTCGGGTGAGACCGGTCCGTGCGAGATGCTCATGGAGCTCGTCTATCGCCTCGCCACCGAGACGTCGCCGCTCATCACGCAGATCCGGAACAACGTGATCGTGTCGGTATCGCCGGCCGCCGAACCTGACGGACGCGATCGCAACGTCGACTGGTTCTATCATGGCCTGGACATGAAGGCGCAGTTCGGCGCGGCCGACTCGGTCGCGGCGTTGGACAGCGCGCGCGCCGACAGTTCGCGCGCGAATCGCGCCGCTCCCGGAGCGCCGGCCGGAGCGGGAGCGCCAACGGGTGCAGCGCCGCCAGGTGGTGGACGGGGCGGTCGTGGCGGGGGCGGACGGCGGGGGTCGTGGAGGCGCGCCGGCCGGCGCTGACTGACACGGCGGGCGCCGGTCGTGGCGGTCCACCGGCCGGTGGCGGCGGCGGGCGCGGTGGAAATCTCGAGGGCGGCCTGCCGTACTGGGGCAAGTACGTCTTTCACGACAACAATCGCGACATCAACCTCTCGCAGTTGGAGATGCGCGCGATCACCGATTGGTACTTCACGGCGCATCCGCCGATCATCCACGATCTGCACGAAGCGCAAGCGCTGCTGTACACCTTCAGCGGCGGTCCGCCGCAGAACCCGAACCTCGACCCGATTCTCTTCACCGAGCTGCCGTTCTTCGCGAATTACGAGCTCGAGCAGATGACGAAGTACGGGATGCCCGGCGTGTACACGTACGCGTTCATGGACGGGTGGTCGCCAGGCTACCTGGGTTCCGTGGCGTACAATCACAACGGCATGATGAAGATGTACGAAACCCAGTCCGGTCGCGACATCCCTGCCGACTCGATGGCCGACAGCATCATGTACGCGACGCCGCGCGGTCGGGGCGGTGCGTTCGGCGGAGCAGGCGCCGGCGGATTCGGCGGCCGAGCGACGATTCCGACCGGCAAGGGCGGCAGCCAGGACCGCGAGTGGTATCGCGGGCTCGCTTTGCCGCCGAACGGCGTCGGGACGTTCACCCGCCGCGACAACACAAACTACATGGAAACGGGCGTCCTGTCGGCACTCCAGCTGACGTCCATGTTTCCGCAGATGGTATTGCAGAACTTTTATCTCAAGACAAAGCACTCGCTCGACGATGGCTCGGCCAAGGCACCGTACGCGTTCGTGCTTCCGGCAGCGCCGGACATGACGAAGCCGGCCACACTCATCAACGTCCTTCGCGCGCAGGGCATCGAGGTCGGCACACTCAAGAACGTCGCGGTCGCCGGCAAGGACACCTTCCCGGCCGGCTCGTACGTGATCAAGCTGAACCAACCGTACGGACGCCTGGCCAAGAATCTTCTCGAGAAACAGGTCTTCCCCGACCCCGCGCTCACCACGTACGACGACAGCGGCTGGTCGATGGGCTGGGCGTTCGGCGTCGCCGTGAAGCAGGTCGACGACAAGTCGATCCTCGACGCGGCCGTGACACCGGTGAACGTCGCCGTCGTAAAAGGCACCGTGGCCGGCAGCGGCGCCGCCGGACTCGCCGTCGCCCACCTCGGCTCCAACAACATGATCGCCTTCCGCTTTTTGCTGAAGAGCGTCGCGATGAAGGTGGCCGAGGCGCCGTTCTCGGCGGAGGGTGTGAAGTTCCCGGCGGGTTCGTTCATCGTCACCGGATCGCCGGCCGACCTCTCCGCGGCCAAGCACGCTGTCGACTCGCTTGGTCTCACCGCCGCGGCGCTGTCCGCGCTACCGACCGTGGCCACGCACGACGCCAACGTGCCGCGCGTCGCCGTCTACTCGCAGTGGAGCGGTACCCAGGAGTTGGGCTGGTATCGCTTCACGTTCGACGAGTTCCACGTTCCCTACGACCTGATCTTCAAGGAGCGCGTCGAGCAGGGGAATCTCAAGAAGGATTACGACGTCATCGTGATGGCGGCGCAGAACGTCAATCGCGCCGCTGTATTCGCCAAGAAGGCAGCGCATCCGCAGCCCTACGCCCAGAGCGACAAGTACAAGTTCCTCGGCATGTACGGCTCGACGCCCGACATGAGCGGCGGCTTCGGCCAGCCGGGGGTCGACGCGATCAATGCGTTCCTCGACGCCGGCGGCACGCTCATTACCGCCGTTCAGTCGGCGCGCTACCCGATCGAGTTCGGACTCGCCCGGTCCGTCGACACGGAGAATCCGGCGGGCGTCACGGCCCAGAAGCCGCTCGTGATGGCGAAGATCACGCGCACCGACAGCCCCATCTTCTACGGCTACGCCAGCGACACGATTCCGATCAAGTTCGGCCAGGGCTCGCAGTTGTTCCACGTTGGCGTCGCCGACTCCGCCAACGTGCTGGCCGAGTATGTAGGCGGCGACGCGTCAGTGTTGAGCGGATTGATGACGGGCGCCGACAACCTCCGCAACCGCGCCTTCGCCATCGACATCCCGAAGGCGTACGACGGTCACGGCCGGGTGCTGATGTTCGCCAACAATCCTGTCTATCGGTGGCAGAATCATGGGGAGTTCAACATGATCTTCAACGCGATCGTGAACTGGGATGATCCTACGCCGGCGAAGAATGAAGGGAGCGCGACGCAGGCTGGGAGAGCGGTGCGGCCGTAGTCTCACGGCCGCAGTGTCGGACGGCGCTGAGCATTTCCTCACAGCTCTTGCTCATAGCTCCTGCTCACAGCTCATGCTCGAGGCTAGGCTCGCCCCCCGTGTCCGAGAAGTCGGCCATGAGGGTTCCCAGGTGGCTATTCGGGCATCTCGGATCATCGGCCCGAGCTTAGCCATGAGCCAAGAAGCTTGAGCATGAGCCGTGAGCCTTCGGCCTTCGGCCGCGGCTGCTGCGGACGCGATTACGGGATGTTGCTTCCGCCGAGGGCGTTGTTCGTGAAGACGTTTCCGGCGGACGCCACCGGCGTCGGAGTGACTGCGCCGCTCAGCTCCACGAACAGGCCCCACCCTGCCCCATCATGAACATTAGAGTTCGTGAGTTTGAGCGTTGCGCCGCTGAAGACGTCGATCGTCGCCGCGCGGGCGGGTCCAGGAGCTCCGCCGCCGTACGCGACCTCGGTGAACGTCAGTTCGTTCGCGGAGCTTGCCGTCTGAAAGACTAGACCCTGCCAGTATCCTGGCGTCGACTGCTGGCCCAAGAACCGAATGCGAGACGTGGACGTCCCGATCGCCGTGAGCGTCCCCGACATGATTGTCCAGCCCCCGCCGGCCGCGACGAGAATCGTGGTTCCCGGCACCAACGTAAGTCTTCCGGAGATGGTCGTCTGTCCGTTGGTGCGGATCGGGATACTCGTAATGCTCCACGTCTGGTTGGTCGACACACCGAACGCGGTGGCGTCGACGTAGGCGGCGCCGTTCCCGGTGGCATAGTCCGACCCGGCGTCGAGAGAGCCGACGAGTTGGTCGGTCACGCGGACGCCGGCATCCACGTTGTTGCGGAAAGTGTTCGCCGAGAACCCCGGGAGAGTCGCCAACGCGGTGGCGTAGAGCCCGACGCCGGCGCTCTGCTCCAGAACCGAATTGTCGAGCTGGAGTGAAGCGGAATTTCCGACTGAAACGTCGGCGAGATTGCTGCCCGTCCCACCGCCGCCGTACGAGACGCTGGCGAAGCTCAAGCGATTAGAAGGATTGTTCGTCAGAATACTCAAGCCGCGCCAAAATCCGCGTTGTTGTTTTTCGGCTGAGAATTGAATTCGGTTTGTCGCTGTCCCCACTGCGGACAGGCTTCCTCCCGTCGCGACGGTCATTCCCGCATCCGCGCCAAACTGGACGTTCGCGCCGGCCGCGATGCCAAGGTCCGCCGAGACATTCACTTGCCCGGTGAGGTGAATGGGCGTCGTCGTCACAAACCACGTCTGAGGCGTGGAGACGCCGAATGCGAACGCGTCGATGAACTGGATTCCGTTTCCGGTCGAGTAGCTCGACGCATTGTCGAGTGTTCCGAGCAAACGATCGGGCAGGTGAATCCCGGCACCGGTGTTGTTCCGCATCGTGTCCGCGCTGAACGGTCCGAGGGCGGCGAGGGTGTCGAGATACAGGCCGAGAGCCCCGCTCTGTTCGAGAACCGAGTGCGACAGGTTGAGTTGCGGGGTGCCGATGACGGCCACGTCTGCCGCGTGCGCGGTTCCATCGCCGCCGCCATACGAGACGGTTGTGTAACTCAGGTCGTTCGCGACGTCGTTCGCGAAGAAGCTTATTCCCTTCCAGTAGCCGCGCACGGTCTGGTCGCCGGTGAGGCGAATGCCCGCCGTCGGTGTCCCGAAGGCGCCGATGCTTCCACCGTTGGCGACCGTCAGCCCGGCGCCTGCCGCGAACGAGACAACGGTTCCCGGCATGATTGTCAGTCGTCCCCTCACGTTGATCGCGGCGGTGACGTGAAAGTGCACGCAACCAACGGTGCCTGCGGCCCACGTCGTCGGATTGTCGATGTCTTGCGCGACAGTCGTCGGCGCTGGGCACGCCGTGGGTGTCGTCAAACTCGCGACGTTGGAATAGGCGCTCGTGCCGGCGCTTCCGACGGCACGAACTCTATAGTTGTAGAGTGTGTTCGCCGCCAAGGCGGTGTCGCTGTACGTGGTCGCGCCGGGCGCTGTCGTGGCAAGGAGGTTGAACGTGCCACTTCCGCCGCTGCTCCGTTCGACCTGGAACCCGGTCTCATTTGAAGAATTGCGAGTCCAGGTAAGCGTGACCGAAGACGCGGATGTCGACGTCGCCGCGAGCCCGGTCGGCGCCGCGGGGATTGTCGGTGCCGGTGTCGTCGAGGTCGTGTCGGGCGGGGTTGTAGTCCGAGTCGCGTCGGAGCTACCGCCGCAGGCCGAGACGCAGACAATCCACAGACCCAACGTGGCGCAGCTGAGGGAGCGTAACAGGGCGGGTTTGGAGCGGTGCATCGGTTCTCAGGGGGGCGGTTCGGTAGTGGCGGGTCGGCGGGCCTAGCAGTACGACGCGCGAGCGCCCGCAACCGTCAACTGCTCCCATGAGGGCATAACGTGGTTGGCGGGCATCTCGGATGTTTGCGCGAGCTCAGCCTAGAGCAGGAAGCTCGAGCAGGAGCCGTCAGCCGGCGGTGCCGAACGGCGCTGAGGCGCGTTTGACAACGTCCCGCTCAGCCCAGTGGCGCGCCGTCGGCAACCGATGCGAAGAATGCTCCCACGTCGAGCTCGAACGCTGTCGGCGCGCCACTCGGTGACCACGTGAGCGTGCCGTCGACGAGGGCCGGGCGCTCGTCCGCCGAATGCCAAATCTCGAACACCGCCGCGTCCGCGTCGACGATCCAGTACTCCGGTAGGGCATTGCGCTGAAACGCTCGACGCTTCGTGATCCGGTCGTGGCGCGATGATCCGGGAGAGAGCACTTCGCAAATGAGCAGCGGGTCGGCTCGATCAGCGTCGGCAGGTGGTCGTCGTCCCTCGACAGCCGGGAGCACGAACAGATCCGGCTCGTAGCGTTCACCGGTGACGAGCGGCAGCTCGCCCGGGCCGAGCACGATTTCACCGAGCTTGTGGCGAGTGAGGTACGGCGCCAGCAGCAGTGCGAGTTGCAGAATGATCCGCTGATGCCGCACGCTGGGCGCCGGCGTCACGAGCAGCTCCCCGCCCACGAGCTCGTACCGCGGCGTAAGACCCGGACGCTCGTCGATGAGCTGATCGACTTCCGCTCGCGTCCAGCGATGCTGGCGTACCGCTGACATGGCCACAATCTGCTCGGCGATCGAATCCGTCCGCAACTCGGCACGCAACAACATGACGATGCGCTTGATCCTGACCGCCTAGGACGACCGCCGCTCGCCGCGACGTCCCTTGCGCCGCCTCACTCCTTCGCGCGCCTCGAGGCTGGATGCGCATCGTTCACCCAGATCGTCGTGTCGACGAGACGTCCAAGCTCCGGATCGTCGGCCCGCGACTCGAATTCGATGCGGAGTCCCAAGCGCGTTGGTTGCCGTCGCCCGTTGGTCGCCGGAATTCCAACCTCCGGGCTCGGCGCGGGTGATTGTGTGGTCGGCGGCTCCGCCGTGCGCGGTTCGGTCGTGGGAACGTCGGTTGCCGGCGCGTTAGGCTCCACGGTCGGCACGGCGAACATGTCGATGGCGGCCGGATCGGCTTCGGGAACACGCGCGCGTCCAACGCGGAGCTTGTGCGGCCCGCCCGCCACTCGCTTCACAAGCATCGCCAGCAGCGGAAACTCGTCGGCGAGACCGGCGAGCACCGACTCCATGTCGCGCTCGATGGGACGCGCCACGCGACGATGCTGCGGGAGATCGCCGCGCTCGGCGTCACCCCACTGCGCGAGCTGCGCGCTCACGGCTTCCTGCATCGCCTTGCGATAGGCGAGGAAGCTGGCGCCGCGCGGTCCGCTGCGCAGAAAATCGGCCTTGTTCAACGTCAGCGACGCCGCCAGATCCGGCGCTTCGATCAACCCGCTCACCCGGTCGGCGACCGCCGGCATCATGCCCAGCCAATCCCAACCGCGCTTGATCACCTTTCCAAAAGTGCTGATGGCGACACCGCGCCGGTCCTCCGCGAGCGGCTCATCGAAGCGCAGCAGATAGCCGGTGGCCGACGGCTTGCGCTTGCCCGCCAGTCGCACGGCGATCGGCGCGACCTCGCGCTCGTCGCGTTCACGCACGCCGGCGAGCGCGAGGTCGCTTTCATTGATCTCGAACCGTATGCCGTTCGGGTAGTGCACGCGCAGCAGGTCGTCGAAGAACGGATCGAGCAGCGGCTCGAAGTGGCGGCGAACGGCCGCCTCGAGAAATCCGGAATCGATGAGTGGGGAGAGCGCGTTGCTCAGGCGAAGCCGCACCGCCGTGCCCCGCTCGGCGACCAGACCCGCCGGCGGCGTCCAGTGCCACGGCGCGCGCCGCCGCGTGGTGAGCATCCACGTCGTACTGATGTGCTCCTTGCCGCGGCGCGATTCGGTGATGACCTCGTCGCTCACCAGCAGCCCGAGTTTGATCCCGACGCCGGCGAATCCGATGCCCTGTCCACGCGTCTTGGTGCTCGCCCCGAGATCGTGGAACCGTCGCAGGTCGGCTCGGCGCATGCCTCGGCCGTCGTCGATGACCGTGAGTGCCTGCGCGCTCAGGTCGGTCACCAACCGAACGCGCGTCGCGCCCGAATCGAGCGCGTTGGCGATGACTTCGGTGAGAATCGTCTCGTGCAAGTCGCCGGGATATGCGTCGGCGAGATCTTGAAGCAGGTGAAGCAGGTCGACTCGCGTCTCACCCATGAGAGGCCGACCTGTCGGCGACGTGCATAGAAAAGCAGGACTTCCTATCCATGCCCTGCCAGATGTGTATAGAAATCTGGCATTTCGGAGTCATGAGCGCAGCGGCTCCGTCCCTTCGCTCAGGATCGCGAGGTACTTCGCGTAGGTAAAGACACGCCCACGGCGACGGCCGGTAATTTCGCGGACGATCCCGAGCTCGCCGAGCGCCGCCAGTGATGTGTTCACAGACGGCTGGGAGACGCCGCTCAGCTTCGCGATCGCCGCGGCCGGCGCGATGGGACGTTGGCGGAGGACGTCGAACACTCGCAGCGCGCTGCCGGCAATGCGTCGCAGCGCCTGCACCCGGACGCGGTCGCTGTCTGCCTGATGCACGAGGCGCCGAACCGTATCGACGGCACCCGAAGCGCTCGACTCCACCCCGTCGGCAAAAAAGCCGAGCCAATCCTCCCAATCGCCATCCTTCCGAACAGTGTCGAGCAGCTCGTAGTACCGCGCCCGATGCTGCTTGAGGTAGAGACTGATATACAGCAGTGGCTCGCTCAAAGCCCCCTCGGAGCACAGAAGGAGCGTCACGAGGAGACGGCCCACGCGGCCGTTGCCGTCCAGAAACGGATGGATCGTCTCGAACTGGACGTGCGCCAACGCAGCCTTGATGATGGTCGGCGTGCGCTCGGGGTGCCCATGGATCCACTTCTCGAGCGCGCCGAGGGCGTCCGCGAGATGCTCGGCGGGCGGCGGGACGAAGACGGCATTCCCGGGTCGCGATCCCCCGATCCAGTTCTGCGAGCGCCGAATCTCGCCAGGTTGCTGGTCGGATCCGCGCCCTCGCTTCATGAGGACCTTGTGAATCTCGCGGATCAGGCGCGTCGAAACCGGAAAGCCACCGCGGATGCGGGCGAGTCCGTGCTCCATCGCCGCGACGTAGTTCGAGACCTCGGTGACGTCGTCGAGCGGCACACCGGGAAGCTCGTCGGCTTCGAAGAGCAGGAGATCGGAGAGCGAGGACTGCGTCCCCTCGATCTGCGAGGACAGCACCGCCTCCTTGCGGACATACATATATAGAAAAAGCTGCGTATCTGGGAGCAGCGTCGTGACGCTGTCCAACCTGCCAACCGCAAGCAGCGCGGCGTCGAGACGCTCACGAAGGGCGGCGTCGATTGCCAATGGTGGCTTGGGCGGCAGCGGCGCCGGCAGAAACGCGCGGACGCTCTCACCTCCGACGTTCGAGACGCTGAGATATTTGCCGGTCACCCCTCGTCGCATGCGTAGCCAAGGAAAGGGACTTAAATAAGGCGTACGGTTATTTAAAGATACGCCGTTCCCTTAAATAGGCCAGACTCAGCTTCGGGCCATGCGTCCCGCAGGTTCCCCCTGCGACGCAGCACGCGGCCGGGCACCCTCTGTTCCTCGGTAGGCTTACTCAAGGTGTGTACTTATCCCTAACTAAGGGCACGCCCGAGTAAAGGATACCGGGACCGCCGCCCCTGTGCGCTCCCGCGCGCTTCGGCTAAGTCGGAAGCTCGACGTAGCCCGCGGCGGTCGTGGGTCGGGGAATCGGCAGTCCGGCAAGTCGGAGCTCCTCGAGATGCCCTTCCACCGCTTCTCGCATGTTCGCCTCGACCTCGGTGACCGTGCGTCCCGTTGACGCGCAGCCGGGAAGATCCGGCAAGTAGCCCGAGAAGCCGGAGTCTGTCGGTTCGATGAGAATCACGTATCGGCTCATGTCGGCTCCTCCTTCTTGATCTCATCGTACATCGCGTCCGGCGCGAGATCGACGCCGTTCGGCCACGTAACCGCACCGTGAGCAACGCCGACCCGCGCAAACATCGCGGGATCGCGGAGCTGTTCGAACACGCCGGCATCGTCGCTCGCAACGAGACGCGATAAGTCCACCTCGCCGCGAGTTCCGTCCGCGAATGTCACGAAGAGGCGATAGCCGCCCGCTGGGCGAACGTCCGTGACATGCCACGGCACAGGGGAACTCAGTCCAGCGGCGGAATCTGCATCAGTGCCTGGTTGTTTGCGCATCGTTGAAGGGCCTTACAACACGGGTCGGCGCGATTGTAGCCAGTTGTTGAACGAGCCTTTGCTCTCCCCGGACTGTGCCCCGCGCAGGAGGTTGTCGACGCTGATGTCCTCGTCGAGATCGGGCCAATGGATGCCCTCACCGCGGCCGATGAATCGCCAATTGTTTCGTTCAGCGGGCGTCGCGGCAGCGAGGCGAGGATACCAGCCGAGCGGCACGGCAATGCTGCGTCCGTCCGCGAGATCGACGGTCAGACTGGTTGCGGACAGGCGAACTGCCTCGGCAGTGGCCGGCCGAGGTTCAATCGGCGAAGTACTCATCCCAGCGGCTCAGAAGGAGTTGCTCGTGTTCTCGGACTACCAGAAGGATACGAGCCAGTTCACCGCGTGAGAAGTTACCGCCATTGTGCACGCGAACCGGGTCGAGCCACAGCTTTGCCCGATTGGCGTCTCGCTCCACGTGGATATGCGGCGGCTCCGTACGATCGCCGGCAAAAAAGAAGCAGCGGTAGGGGCCGGTGCGAAGGACAGTGGGCACGGCGTCCACTGTACAGCGACGACTCGCCTGCCTCGGCATCAAAACCGCGGCCTTCGGTCCCGGTCGTTGCCGTCAGTTCAAACGCGTAGAACAAGCATCGCTCCGACGCCGATCAGAATACCCAGCAACACCCACGGCCACACCGCCCTCCCGCGCGATGGACGAGGCGACTCGAGGCCAAGCCAGTCGGGGACAGGCGACGGTTCGCGCGTCAGATCCTTGGGCTCGGACCGTGCATGGCCGGCCGAGTCGAGTCGCGTCCGGCTGCTTACGCCAGTGCCGGGGATGCCAAGATTGGCATAAGTGCCCCGGCTGCCCACGTTGACGCTCGCGCCGCGCGGGCCAATGGTTGTGCTGATTCCCCGGCGCGACAGGTTGATCCGCACGCCGGGAAGCAGCCGGATGGAGCGATGAAACCGGAAGCCCATGGGCGCTCCTCAATAGATGGCCGAACTGTATGCGGGCTTAACGAGCCTGACCGCCGGCGTTGAAAGCAACGGCGAGCTGAAAACTCACGACCCCGCCGCTGAGACCGAGCGGCACGCTGACAGAAGGCTGTATGGTCAGCACTCGGCTGACAACGAACCCCGCGCCCACCGTGGCAACACCATAGTTCTGATTGGCAGAACTTGAAAACCCTCCGCCGCTGGCGGTGGCCTGCGCGATGACGTACGAGCCGCCAACGAACGGGACGAAATCGAATCCGGGGCTGTGGAGCGCGACGCCGCCGATCGCGCCGCCAAAGCTGAACCCATGGGTCGCTATCGACACACTGCCAAACCCGGTATCGAAGTTCGGTCCCGTTTGATACGCGAATCCCACCTCGGGGCAAAACTGAACGGTGCGTTGAGGATTGAGATCGACTGCAAAACCCGCGTCCCCGCCTACGGAAAGTCCGCTGCCCGACACGTCTTTGTATTGAACACTCGAGACGGTGCCGCTCACGAATGGACCGCTTGGCGCGCCGAACGCGATTTGACCGCCATAGCTCTGCGCATCGCTGTCGACACTGAGTCCGGCGCCGAGCCGTACGGGGCCGGCCGAGAAGGACGCGGCTCCTTCACAGACTTGAGCGTGCGTTTGTGAGAACGGCGCCAAACTAACGAGTACAGCTACGTGAACCATTCGCATTTTAGAGCCCTTTCCGTGGGTGGGTGAAGATCCGTCGATCGGTTGACTCATCGGCTGGCACTCCAAGTACCGGTGAAGACGTACGTCGCACCGCTGATTGCGATCGGACAATTCAGGGTTCCGCTCATTCGGTTTGGCGGACTCCCCGAAACGGTGCCGACGATCGTGCACCCACCAGCGCTGTTGAATGACACGGAGGTGCCAGAGATTTGACCGCCGGTCCATGAGGTGCCCGCCAGGCTCGACGTGCTCGCGGAGCCAAGCACCGAACACGTTTGACTTCCGCTCGCCGCGATCCGCCAAACGAAGCGCCGGTTTGCGTAAAGTTGATCACGACCCCCTGAGCGGAACACGATGCACTCAACTGGCTGTTGCTGAAGTTGAGTGAGACCGTCCACTGGCCGGAAATGTCGAGCGGCCCGGACGGAGCCGTGGAGTCGCTGCCGCAGGCGATGCCCGCAACGAGGCAAAGAAGACCAAGACGTCGGAACATTGATTTCTTGAGTGGGTGGTTGATGGGTGGCACGAGTCAATCGACCGATCGAGCGTGGCTACTTGGCACCTTTCGCCTCTGCGGCCTGTTTGATCTTCTGCTGCAGCGACGTTTCCCAGGTCGCTCTGGTAGAACATTCCTCATTTACGATCGACTGGTCGGCGAGCACGCGGGACTTGCCGATGCGCGTCCATCGCACGGTGATTCGTAAAGAGGTATGAGATGAATCGCCTCGCACCAACGCGTTGTACGTCGCGTCGGTTGGGTACACGGGCCCCACGATCGCATCCTTTCCGCAGTCCGCCGCGTCGCCGAGGGACGGGCCGACCTTGAGGGCGTCGGTCGCGATCAATCCAGATGAGCGATCGATTGTCTTGATCGGAATATTGCTTCGCGCGAACTCGTCGATGACGGCGTCCCACGTCCGGCCAAACGACGCGCCAATGTCGATCGCATTATGCGGAGTCGGCGCCGCCGGTGGCGTCGGGAGGCAACCAACGGTGCACATCAGGGCCGCGGTAAGGACGACACGTGACCTGAGCACGCATTCCTCGCATGGAAGAGAGTTGTTGAACTTGCGAACTCTCGACTCTCAACGTACGAGAACCCTCTGACAGTCGGGATACTGACTTCCGGAACGGCGCTGACTTCCAGACGGCGCTGACTTCCAGACGGCGCTGGCTTCCGAAGCGCGCTGGCAGAGGAACCACGTGCGGAGTTTTCGCTCCTTTTCGGACGTTCGCGCCCTTCGGAGGTTCGCGCCCTTCGGGAGTTAGCGCCTCATGGAAGTCTGCGCCGCTTGGGAGTTAGCGCCCCTCGGAAGCTGGCGTCGTTCAGAATCAAAGAGGGTAGTTGAATCAACTCTCAACGTACGTCCGCAAGCATCACCACAAGCCGCTCCCGAATCGCCTTCCTCGCCTCCGGCGGCGACAAAATCTCGGCCTCACGACCGTATCCCAGCACGTGCCTCACCCCCCAATCGAGATCCGCCATCGGATACTCGACCACGAACGACCCATCCGCCTCCTTCGTCCCCCGTTCCCGCTCCTCGATCCACCGCGCGATCTTTGCCGAGAAACGGACACGAAGCCTGACCGGCGCATCGGACACGAACACAGGGCCACGCTCGAGCTGCGCGTCGATCGCACCCAGGTCGGGCGGCGGACACTTCTCGGCCAACACCTTCGCCGACTCGATCCGATCCACCCGAAAGACCCGAATCCCGCTGCTCCGCTCACAGTACGCCACGAGATACCAAACCGGCCCCGCCAGAATCAGCCGATACGGACAGATCACCCTCGCACTCGACTCGGCAGCACTCCCGCGCCGATACGAGATTCGAATCTTCTGCCGCTTGCCGAGCGCCTCGCGCACGACCGCGAGCTGAACGCCGCCGACGCTCTCTGTCGAGACGGCATACGAACCATCGCCCATGAGCGCGCCCGGCAGCTTCGCCACCGCTTTACGAATTCTCTCGCGCGCCCTATCAATGGCGCGCCACTCCGCCGGCCCTCGCTCGGCGCGCAGCATCGCGAGTCCTAAGTCCAGCGCGTGCAGCTCCGCGATCGTCAATCGCATCGGGCGCCGGAAGTGGTCGGTTTTGACGGACACACTGTCCGCCTCGATGAACACCTCCAGCCCTTCGACGAACCCGCCGGGCGTGTCGTAGCGCCCGCCGATCGACGTGAGATCGCGCACGACCGTCTTCGCGTCGACGCCGAGCATCGCCGCCATCTCTTCTATAGAGTGCTCCTCGCCGTCGGCGACGACCGGCACCAGCGCCAGCAGCCTCTTCAGCTGCGCCGACGCGTCGACCGCCCCGCCCGACGCACCCTTCACCTCTCCGCCTCATACAGCGCCAGCGTCTCGCGCGCCGACTGCCGGAATGCGTCCGTGACCGCCGGCGGCGATACAGGTTTGGCCGCTCCCGCAAACGACAGGATCCAACGAACGAACCGGTCCACCGACTTCACTCGGAAGCTGCGCCGATCCCGATGGCCCGGCACCGCCGCGCCCAACTGCAACCACGGAGAAACAGCCCCGGTTTGCGTCGCGAACTCGACGACCGCCTCCGTCGCATCGGTGTCTCCCAGCTCCCACGCGAGACGCGACGTCGCGTGCGTCCGCAGATTCCACCCCTCGGGCAGCGCGAAGTCGGCCGTCTGCGGACGCGCCTTGTTCACCGCGAGGTCGCGCATCCGGCTGACGCGAAAGTTCTTGATCGCTCGCGCCGCCGGCTCGTGCGCCGCCAAGTACCAATGCGAATTCAGGAAGAACATCCCGAGCGGCTCGACCGTCCGGCTCTTCGTCGAATCGCCGGACATCGAGCGATAGACGAAGGTCAGCCGCTTGCGCGACAGCAGCGACTCCTCGAGCGCCGGCAACACGGCCGGATCGATTCGCTCGGCTCTCACAACGACATCGTCGTGGTCGTGATCGACGATTCCAGGCACATCAAACGCCAGCTTCCGCACCGCCGACCGCGCCTGCTCGGCCAGCATCGCGTCGCCGAGTTTCTGCACACGCTCGGCGGCGGCGCCGACCGCCGCGATCTCGTCGGGCTCGAACGCCAACTCCTGCACGGAGTGGTAGCCGTCCTTGTCGACCCGACTCGGCGACACCTTTCGCCCGCTCTGCACGACGGCGAGATACGGCAGATAAAAGTCCGCCGGCCGCAGCCGATACCGCTCGATCTCCCCGTCCTTGGCGATCGTCTCGATCGGCACGCCGAACGCGAGCAGCTCCGCCTTGTCGCGCTCGAACATCCGCTTGACCGTCGCCTTCTCCTTCTCCGTCGCGCGCTTGGCCAGGCGATAGGCCGGCACGTCTCCCGAGAGCTGCGTGAACGTCGCGCCGAATTGGTAGCGGAGGAGCGCGACGAGGACATCGGTCCAGCGCTGGAGCTTTGCCGACGTCACGCGAGTCACGCTCGGCCTGCTCCCTTCGGCGATGAGCGTCGAGGTGATACGGCTTCGAGCGGTCGACAGTCGACAAATATCTTGTGGACGAACTTTGAAAGACGATGTTCGCTGAGACCCAGCGATGCATCCATCAGCCGAAGCGCACCTCGCCACTCCTCGACGGTGTCAGGGCCATGCATCGCCGGTCGTTCGTAAAGTAGACAAGCGCAAGATGCGCATCGATGTCATTGTCCTCGCGCAAGAACTGCAGGAATGCCAAACGATTTGCGTACTGAAAGAAAGGGCTGCTAGCCCAATCAACCTTAGAGCGCGGAGCCAAAGACCTTCGCGTACGGCCGAGAGATTTGCGAATGGTCTCAAGGGATGTCCCCGCCGCTCTTGACGCGCCCGAAAGAAGCTCTGGAATGTGAGCTTTGGCCTCTAACAGAACGTATTGGTCATCTATCACCGCGATCGCATCCCACACCGGGCCACGGCGAGGCCAGAAGTCCGCGAGGGGGCGGCGGCTAGGCTCTCTGCCAATTTGACGAAAGACCTCGCCATCGCGCGCCTCACGAAACTCAGGAGCATGCGGCGATTTCCAGGATACTTCGGTGTTGGGTCGGCCGACCGCGCTCGACAATGCGGTTTCAAGTGCCGGCATCCGCGTCGACACCGCTCGCTGTATCCAAGCTTGGCTGCCCCGCTCGGCTGACTGCGTGTTTTCGGCCATAGTCGCTCCAGAAGTGGTTGGTATCGACGCGTTGGCGGGACCTACCGCTGACCTATTTGATCACGGTCTCGATGCCAAGCTGGTCATGCTCGACGACGGCGCGCGGAAAACGCGCCGGAAGCAACGCCAGCAAATCACGGTGTATCCCCGACCACGGCTGTGACAAGTTCAGAGTGGCGGCCAGGAAGGGATGACCGAACAACGCAACGCTCACCCGCAGGCTTTCCGTCGTTCGCGGGTAAACCAATATGCCTCCCACCCGAGCTCTATCCTCACCGGGCGTGAGATGGCTCATGTAGGCGAACATCTGGTAGAGATTCGCCGAATGTAGGCTGCTCTTCGTGAAGTGCTCACCCAGTGCGGCGGAATAGTACTTGGCGTCGACAACGATGGTCTGAGTCCTGTCGTTCAAGACAATGTCGGTACGCATTTCAGGCAGGTACGCCAGATCTTCATCGGCCCCGCTCGCTCGCCAACCGAAGCGCGGTGCGTTCACCTCAAAATGCCTCTGCTCTTTGGCGAAAAAGCGCCGGAGGAACTTCTCGAAGAGCCCCGCCATCTGCTGATCGTCCCTCGTGAAGTCACGGAACTCGACCTCGCCGGTGTCCTCGTTGACGAGCAGGTTTCGATGGACGATCTCACACACATCCAAGAGGAACCCGTAGTACGCATTGTTGCGGCCGAGCACGACCCTACGGAAACTCTGTCCAGTGATTCGCGTTTCTTGTACCCCGGGCATTCGGCGGTACAGATCCCTGAGTCGTTCCGCTAGGTCCGGGTTCAAATCGGCCGCGGCGGCGAGACGCCGCAGCGTCGTCTTGACGATTCGGTTGTGCACCACGTCGGGCGAGAGCTCATCGAAGACACAGTGGGCACGCGCGCGGGCGAACGTCGTGCGTTTGATCGATGCCCCGAGATCCAATCTCCCTCTGATTCCCGCAATTTCATCCTCGTCGGTGACGTACGTTCGGTCTAGGCCGCGCTTCAGCAAATGCGTCAGCCCACCGATGAGAACACGGGCTAGCAGGTCCTGAAGCCGCATTTCCGGCGTCACGGTCACGCTCGCGAGTTCGGCCTCCTCCAGTGTGTCCCACGCATAACAGAGCAGGTAGTAGATGTTCTCGATCGGAATGACGGCTGGAGGCACGCGTCAATCCGAGAGAATCTTGAGACACTCTGCGACCGTAGTGCGATCGTCGAACCAGTATTCGTCCAGCAAGGGAGCGATCTCCTCCCGCACGACGCCGGCGTACCAGGCCGACGACTGGGTCACAGGACCGGTCGGGCAGAAGTAGCTGTGGCCGATGGCAAAACCGGGGCCCAGGTTCTTGTGATCCGCCGCGATCCGCCTGTTAACCTCACCGACACGTTCGAGAATCCGATCGATGACCGCGTCGTCAACGCCTCGCTCGAGGAGCATGCGGCGGAACGGCCGGGCTCGCGAATGCGGGTTCGAGCGTCACGAACGCGAATCGCCGCCGCAGAGCGTAATCCACCATCGCTAGCGAGCGATCGGCTGTGTTCATCAAGCCTATGATGAAGACATTGTCTGGGACATAGAATGTGTCACTCGCCGATTCAGCGTACGTGAGGGGGATGGCGAACTCCGGCCCCCGCTTGTCGCCCTCAATCAGAAGGAGCAGTTCGCCGAATACTTTGCTCAGATTGCCGCGGTTGATCTCGTCGATGACGAAAACGTGCGGCTCGCCGGGTCGAGACTGCGCTCGGCGGCAGAACTCGTGGAAGACGCCGTTGCGCAGCGCGAAACCACCACCGCCATTTGGGCGCCATCCTTGAATGAAATCCTCATAGGCATAGCTCTGATGAAACTGCACCATCTGCACGTTGTCGGGCGATTCGGCCCCGACCAGCGCATACGCCAGCCGTCGCGCGAGAAATGATTTGCCGACTCCCGGAGAGCCCTGGATAATCAAATTTTTCCGGCGGCGGATGCTGGCGAGAATCTGTTCTACTGTGTCGCGGGACAGGAAAGCCTCCCGCAGGATGTCTTCAACCCCGTAGGGCTTCGGTTCGGCAAGGGCCGGGACGCCGGCTCCGCTCTGCTCGCGAACGACCTCGCGAACTGCCTGATACTGCGTAATGTCGGTGAGGGTCTTGAGCGGGAGCTGCGCGGTTTCGGGAAGCGTCCAGTTGCCCTTCTGAAGCCACTCGACGCGGCGGACGTTTCGGAAGTCGGGTCTGGACGAGTCGTATTGGTACTCGCTGGCGATGCGACCGCGGCCGAGGATGCGATCGCGGCCTTGTTTCACGTAGACCTCGTCACCGACGGCAATGTCGTGACAGAACTGGTAGCAGGCGAGCGAGTCGTTCGTGGGATCCTGCTCGCGGTCATACAGCCGCTTGATCGCCGCACGAATGTCGTCCTGCTTCGAATACTGCCCCAGGTCGCCGAGCTCATCCCAGCCGATCGCGACGAGCCCCTGCTCTAGGAATGCGGGCCATCGATCGGCGCCTTGCCCCGCACCGATCGCCCACACTCGGGCCTTGGACGGGTAGGGTCTGGCGGGCAATGGCTCACTAATCTGCGTCGCGTCGGCCTTCTCGGGCGGATCGGCGTCGCGCCACCGCGCAGCGATTTCAGGTACTTCGTAAAAGTCGACCCAAGTCCCCGGTCGTTCCGCTTCCAAGGCGTGTCGCAAGTGCCAGAGCCGTCGATCGCGGGCCAACGCTGTCGGTGCGCGATCTTTCAAGTCCAGCGCCTGCGCCTGAAGCATCCCGGCGAATGCCCTCTCAACGCTTTTTTTGTCCGACTTCGAGGAGATTCGCTCGAACTCGTCGGGAAAGAGAAGGTGAAGGAGCATATGGCGGAGTTGCCGGGACGTTGCATCAGGCAACCGGTCGAACCAGTCGGCGAACCCCCACGGATCCTTGAGCAGCGATGCGCGCTCCGAGACATCCAAGGCCTTTATCGCCTCGGTGAACCGAACTAGCAGGAACAGCTCGAAAGGGCCGGTAGTTGTTGTAGCCCATGCCCCCGCTGCCAATTCCCCTCTCGAAGACGTCGAGCATTCGATTGGGGTCGCGCAGTGGAGTGCCGGACCAATCCCACACTGTGCGGACGAGATTGACCTTCGTGGCGCGCTTGAGATTGCTCGGGAACAGCATCATCACCCAAAGCATCTCCGCGGCCAGCTGCGTCGCTTCCGTCGGAGCCGGCGCCAGCTGATCGCGCAGCTTTTCTTCGAACGTGCGATCACCCTCGTCCGGCTTCTCAACGAAATGTTGGACGAGGTCGCGGGCGTGCTCAATTGTCCAAATGGCGCCCGCCTGGAAGATCGACCCGTCGGCGACGAGGCAATCGCGTTTCCATCGATCGGCTGCGTCGTAGATGACGGTGTTCTCAGTTAGTCGCGCCACGGAATCCGAAAGGTTTCAGGTGACTGTAGTGGAAAGAGAGCGAATGTGGCTGGCGCGGGCGTCTGATCATCGGGCTATCGGCCTGAACGGGCAAGCTCAGAGAGAAGGCCCGTCTGTCCGATGCCCAACACCCGATCGCGCCAACGCTGGGCATCCGACACCGCGACCGCCTTGCTGTGGGCCGCCGGATTTCGGACGTCAGACAATTCCCTCAGCACAGCGGGGAGGCTGGCCGTGAACCACTCTCCGCTGGCACCGAGTCGGCGCTTGAGTGCCTGGTTCAGGTGCTGCGCCTCGCCGATGAGGCGCGCCAGCGCACCGAGAGGCCAGTGTTCGCCGGCTGTTGGATCAACGCTACGTCCATCGACGTTGGTCAGACGATCGGATGTGGGCACCCCAGACAGCCCGCGGCGGAGGATGATGTTCGTCTGAAGCTCGATTGCCTTTGCGAAGTCGAGGACGACGGGCGAGAAGTCAAACGCGGGGTCCCTTCTGTGGGCGCGAAAGAGTGATTCAGCTGTCGCAACGAACGTGCGAACCGCCGGATCAAGCGCGTGCCAAGTTCTCTGGCCGACGACGTTGTCTCGCAATTCCCCTTCGAGTTCGCCGATACCAGCTCGCTCGGCGTCGAACTCGACCCAATACCGCCCTTCGATCAGCTTCTCTCGAACGTCCGGCTCGAAGTACCGTGCGCCATCGTCCCTAGTGACGATCAGCGGCAGTTCTACCATTCCGCCGTAGATCGAGACTGGTCGGTCATTGTAGCGGGTGTTGCGCAACTTCTTGAGCTCCTCGATGACAGCGATGGTATCGTCCAAAATCACGCGGCGAATGTCGAATAGTTTGAACCAGCAGTCGCACCGGAGATCGGACGTTCGATAGAAAGCTGGAACGTACGCCTCCTCTCTTTTGTCGGCGCGCAGATCGTTAGCGATGATCTCGCCGACGTGCCCGACGTATAGCGATCGGTAGTCTGTCAAATAGAGATGTACCTCTTCGTCGCCATCGGCCTCCTGTCGAAGCACCTCATCCATGGCGAGAATGTCGTCCAGGTGCGGTAACGGCGCTTGGCGGTTTGGAGACTTGGCCTTGCCCCACCAGACGAACACGTCCTCTTCCTCGAGTTTTCCGTCTCGGTGCGCGCGAGCGTGTTGAAGAAGCAGAGCCACGCTCGCGCTCATTGCATCGGCCGCGTAGGCCGGATTCCACACGCTGACCAGGTGACGCGCGCTTGTCATTCCGTGCTCCCGGGGACACTGGGCGGTTCAGACTGCCGGCGTGACGATATCGGTGACATCGACGCGGGCGGCGAGCCAAACGGGACTATTGGTCAAGTCCGTTTGGCGAACCAGCAGTCAGAATCGGCCGTGAATGTGCACCCCAGCCGCCGATCCCGCGAGACGCCTGGCACGTATCGCAACATCAGCGTTCTAATTGCTCTTCTCTTCGGCCGTTACGATTGCCTCGGCCGGTTCGGCTCCGGCGAAAACCACGCTCATCAAGCCCGGGAAGTAGTGTTCGCAGCACCCCAGCGCCGTGTGAACCATGCGTCGGATCATCTCGGGGACGATCGCCCCACCGCTCGCGTCGATGGTCAGGCGAAACCGCATCTCGCCGTCGCCCGGATCCAACTCGAAGTTTCCGGTGCGTAGCCGCCAGTTGGCCCGATTCAGGTAGTCCAAGGCGCGGGCGCGTTGTGGCTCGGGTGCGTTGACGCCGATCTCCGCCACGCAGAGCAGTACCGGCCGGTCATCGTATGCCTTGAAGCACAGGCGATAGGATGCGTGGATCGCTCGCACGGAACAGCATATCTGATTGACGCCAAGGAGATGTGATTGCCACTGGAATTCGCCGAGGACTCCGGCGACCGTCGCAATCAGCGGGTGCGGAACCATCGCCTCCTGACGTTCGACGACTCCGCTAAGCTGTTGCCCTGTCAGCGTGTCGAGCCAGATCTCTGTTCCATCGTCGTCCCGGGAAAGACGAACGATTCGCTGCTCATCCTTCTTTGTCTCCAAGGGTACCTCGCTGAGAAAGCGTTGAAACCCGCTCTCTCAACGTACGGCACCCCTCTGACAGTCGACTCGTGGATGCGGTTGCGGGTCGCGGTGCGCGCAGCCAGACTGTCAGACCCCACCGTGAGATTGAGCACCATCCACAGGCCACCGAATGCAACCTGACGGCGCCGCCGTTCTCTACTCCGCCAAGGATCTCATCAACTTCCTTGGCTGCCAGCACAGCACCGCTCTCGACCTCCAAGTCGCGGCGCGCGCGCTGCGCGCGCCGGAAGGTGTCGAAGACGGCTACCTCGACCTCCTCAAAGCCAAGGGTAACGCGCACGAACGCGCCTATCTCGAAAAGCTGAAGGCCGAAGGCAGGTCCGTGCGCGAGATAACGCGCGTCGAGTCGCTGGACGAAATGACCGCGGCGACGCGTCAGGCGATGCGTGACGGCGTGGACGTCATCTACCAGGGTGCTCTGCGTTCCGGGCCGTGGCACGGGTATTCGGATTTTCTCTTGCGCGTCGACGTTGCGTCCGACCTCGGCAACTACTCGTACGAGGTCGCCGACACCAAGCTGGCCCGCACAGCACAACCCAAGCACGTCGTACAGCTGTGCATCTACTCCGAACTGGTCGCGCGCGAGCAGGGGCTGCGCCCGAAGCACACGCATGTCGTGCTCGGCGACAGCAGCGCGGTGACCTTGAGGGTCGAAGACTACCGCCACTATGTGGACGTCGTGCGCGAGCGGTTCGAAGCGTTCGCCACCGGCAAGCACGAGACGGAAGCCGAGCCTTGTTCGCACTGCGAGCTTTGCCGCTGGTCGGAGCGCTGCACCGAGGAGTGGGAGGCGACCGACAGCCTCCGACTCGTCGCACGGCTCAGCGGCACACAAGCCACAAAGTTGCGCGCCGCGGGGGTGACGAACCTCCGCGAGCTGGCTGTTGTCGACGATCGCCAGATCCCGAAAATGCGGGCTGAGACCCTCCAGCGCTTGCGCGCGCAGGCTCGGCTTCAGGACGTGAAGCGCAGAACTGGTGAGAACTGCGTCGAAACGCTAACGCTGGAACCGCACCGCGGTTTCGCGCGCCTGCCACAGCCGCACCAAGGCGACCTCTTCTTCGACATGGAGGGCGATCCGGTCTACTCGGCGGATGGCTCCCTGGAATACCTGTTCGGATTTCACCACGTGGACGCCGGCGAAGAAAAGTTCACGCCGTTTTGGGCGCGCGACCGTGCCTCGGAGAAGAAAGCATTCGAAGACGCCCTCGATTTCATCACGGCGCGGATTGCGCGGTTTCCCGACGCGTTCGTCTACCACTACGCCGTCGTACGAGGAAGTCGCGCTCAGAAAGTTGGCGCGGAAATACGGCACCTCGGTGTCGGCTGCGGTGGCCGAGCCGGACAAGAAACAGGTAGACGCCATCAAGCGGCTGGCACAGCAGTACGGCACGCGCGAGGACCAGGTTGACGACCTGCTCCGAGGCCGCAAGCTGGTAGACCTATATAAGGTAGTCCGAGAGGGGATCCGAGACCTCCGAGCCATCATACTCGCTCAAGAACCTCGAGGCGTTCTACGCCCCGGAGCGGACGGAGGTGATCACGAGCGGCAGCGACAGCATCGTCGCGTTCGAGCGCTGGCTCGCGCTGGGCGACGAGACGCTGCTCCACCAAATCGAGGAGTACAACGCGTTCGACTGCCGCTCGACGAAGCTCTGCCGCGATTGGTTGCTGTCGCTGCGGCCCGTCCGAGGTGGAGTGGTTCGATCCCAAGAAAGCGGACGCGCAAGACGCCGAGAAGGAAAAGGAGCGCGAGGCGAAGCGCCGAGCCAGCGACGCGCGCATTCTTGAACTTCGCCAGGCGCTCGTTCTGAACGTCTCCGACGACGAACGCCCGTGGCGCGAGCTCCTCGGTTACCTGCTGGAATACCACCGCCGCGAGGCGCGGCAGGAATGGTGGCAGTTCTTCGCACGCCGGGACGCGCGTGTCGAAGAATTGATCGAGGATGCTGACTGCATCGGTGGGCTGATCGTGGACACATCGGTGCCACTCAGCGGCCTGAGAAGAAGTCGAAGGTTTGGACGCTACGCTTTCCGGAGCAGGAGCTGAAGCTCGGCGCCGGCGACAAGGTGGTGCGCGCGGATACTGGTGAGGGGCTCGAGATCATGTCGCTCGACGAGCGCGCGTGTACACTGGAGCTCAAGGTGGGTCCGTCGCGCGAGCCATTGATCGACGGCATCTCGTTGATCCCGCCGCGGCCCGATGAACGACACCACTCAGCGCGAGGCGATCGTCAGGTATGCCGAGGCGGTTATTGCCGGACGCGAGAAGGACTACGCCGCAATAACGAGCATCGTTCGGAAGGATCCGTCCGAGGCTGACGGACGCGGTCATCTTGGGCGGAGGCGGCACGTCGGACTTGCTGTCAGGGACAATCGACGCGGTCGGACGAATGGACAACTCGCACCTGGTCATTCAGGGCCCGCCCGGCACCGGCAAGACATTCACGTCGGCACATGCGATCGTCGAGCTGTTGAAGAATGGCAAGCGCGTCGGGGTCACCGCCTTTACGCACAAGGCGATCAACAATCTGCTGAATAAGATCGAAGAGGTTGCCCGGGAGCGCGGCGTGAAGTTCACGGGCGTGAAGAAGTCCTCGAGCGACACCGAACAACGGCTCGGCGGTTCAGTCATAGTAGACACGGACGACAACGCCGTCGCGACCAGCGACGACTATCAACTCGTCGCCGGTACGGCGTGGCTGTTTTCACGGCCGGAGCTTGACCGCAGGCTCGATTACCTGTTCGTGGATGAAGCCGGCCAGATGAGCCTCGCGAGCGTCGTGTCATGTGGCGCGAGCGCCAGGAACATCGTGCTCGTGGGAGACCAGATGCAGCTCTCGCAGCCGGTCAAGGGCGCGCACCCGGGCGGGAGCGGCGTCTCTGCGTTGGATCACCTGATGGGTGACTGGGCCACGGTGCCGGAGGACCGTGGGATCTTTCTCGCGAAGACATGGCGCATGCAACCCGACCTGTGCCGGTTCGTGTCGGATGCCTTTTACGACGGGCGGCTCGAGTCGGTGGAGTCCGCCGCGCAACAGAAGCTGATTCTTTCGGGCGAACGCTCGCGGCGCGCTCGCGCCATTCGGGCTGCGATTCGTGCCGGTGGAGCACGAGGATCGGTCGCAGAAGAGTGACGAGGAAGCCGATCGGCTGAACGGCGTATATCGTGAGCTGCTCGGACAATGCTGGGTGAATCAGCGCGGCGAGACGAAGTCGATCACCATGGATGACATTCTCGTGGTGAGCCCGTACAATATGCAGGTGAATCTGCTGAAGCTCGTGCTGCCGAACGGCGCTCGCGTGGGCACCGTGGACAAGTTTCAGGGCCAGGAGGGCGCCGTGGTGCTGATCTCGATGGCGGCGTCGAGCGGCGAGCACATTCCGCGCGGGATAGAGTTCCTGTTCGTCGCGAAATCGGTTGAACGTGGCTATGTCTCGTGCTCGTTGCCTGTCGACCATTCTGGCGTCGCCGCTGCTGTTGGGCGTCACGTGCGGCATTCGGTTCGAGCAGATGCGGCTGGCCAATGTCATTTGCTGGTTCGCGTCGTATGTCTAAGGCGGCCAAAATATCGGTCGACCCTCACAGCTTTCCCCAGTCGGAACGACACCGCCAACTAGGCAATGCGCCACGACCGCTGCAGCGCGGCGGATTGCACGGACGGTCGCCCGCACAATGAGCATGCAATCGCCCGACGATGGATCGAATCAATAGACGGCGGCGTTCGGCAAACATGGCGGCGATCCGTGGTCGAGATACGACTCCGGAACGCGCTGTAGCGGCCGCGCTCAAACGTCTGCGATACACCTTTCGGACTCACGCGCGCGAACTACCCGGTCGACCTGACTTTGTCCTCCCTCGTCGGCGAATGGCCGTTCTCGTTCACGGCTGCTTCTGGCACCGCCACCGAACCTGTCGATTCGCGTATACGCCGAAATCCCGCATCGATTTCTGGATGGCGAAGTTCGCCGAGAACGTTGCCCGCGACCGCAGGGTACGGCAGGCCTTACGGCGCGACGGCTGGCGTGTGATCGAAATATGGGAGTGCCAGACTGACGAGCCCACGCGACTCGATCGGCGCTTGAAGCGTGCGATCAAGGGGCCCGTAGAGCGGGTTGAAGACCAGTGAAGAAGGGCGGATTGGAGGATGTTACACCCCGCCCGGGTGAACTCATCGATTCGCTCCGCGACTTCGGATACACGTTGCACTCGGCCATCGCGGACCTCGTGGACAACAGTATCACGGCGGAGGCGCATAAGATCGCTATAACCGTTGCGCCAGAAGGTCAGCGCCCCGCGCACATCGGTGTCGTCGATGACGGCAGAGGAATGTCTGTCGAGACGCTTGTCGAGGCGATGCGGCTCGGGACGAAGGGGCCGCGGGCCACGCGAGCGCCGGGCGATCTGGGCCGTTTCGGCCTCGGGATGAAAACCGCGTCGCTGTCCCAAGGCAGATCGGTGACCGTCATTACAAAGCGCGCCGGAGAAGAACCGAGTGGCCGCTGTCTGGATGTGCGGTTCGTACGGGATGAAAAGGCGTGGTCGCTGAAGGCGCCAGACTCGCGTCTTGCGATTGAGTACGCGGCGATCGTCGATGCTCAGGCGTGCGGCACAGCGGTCATCATCGAGGACCTAGATCGCGCCACCTTTCTCAAAGTGCCGCCCGCCCAGTTACACGAGCACCTCGGCATGGCATTAAGCATCGTGGCTGACCATCTGGGCCTAGTCTTTCATCGATTCATTGCCGACGGTCTGCAGATTCGAATCGGCGAGAAAACCATCGCCGGCTGGGATCCGTTTCTCTCCGGACAGTCCACCGCGCTGCCCACGAGGCATGCGTCTCGAAGGAGCGCCGATCGTCCTGTCACCTTATGTACTTCCACATAAGTCAAGGCTTTCGTCAGATGACGAACACACGCGCGCGGGCGGGCCCCGCGGCTGGAATGAGCACCAAGGGTTCTACATTTACAGGTGCGGTCGTCTGATCGTGCCCGGCACGTGGCTGAACTTGGGACGAAGAAAGAGGAGCACTATAAGCTCGCACGAATCGCCGTTGATCTTCCCAACAGTATGGATGAGGCATGGCACCTGAACGTGACGAAAGCGCACGTTGCCGCGCCAGCGTATCTCCGGGATGATCTGCGGCGCATCGCCCGTCGGACACGGAGCGATGCGTCAAACGTCTTCCGGTATCGAGGAGAGCGCGCAGCGCCGACGCAGGGACCACCAGAACGGTTCGTATGGAAGCGCGAGGAGACGCAATCCGGCGTCCGCTTCCGTATCGACCGGAGTCACCCGGTGATCCGCGCGCTACTCCATGCGGGTTGTGGACACGAAAGTCTGCTGAATGGTGCGTTCGAGCTGGTGGAGCGTACGGTGCCGATTGCGGCAATGCTTCAGGATCCGGGAAGCGCCGTTGACGGGAGCGTCGAAGATCCGGATGCCAAATTGCTGACGCACATGGCGTCACTGGCGAGTCACACGCAGGCTTTCCTGATCCGCGCGGGCAAGTCTCCGCAACAGGCCCGTCACATCGTACTCACCTCCGAACCGTTTGTTCGCTGGCGCGCAGCGCTCCAGCCCCTCCTCGGAAGCGACTTAGTCAACTCTGAACCATGAGCGCTCCTTTCACTCAGTTCACTGCGGCGCAGGTCGTTGAAATCCTGATGCAGTTGTTTCAGAGCGGGGCGGACGTCACGCCAGCTCAAGTCCAGGAACGGGTCCAACAATTCTTGGAAGCGCCGGGTTTCGGCCACCTGAAGCCCGAGATCGCCTCGATCGTCGACGAAATACTGCGGCGCATCAAAGTCGTGATTGGTGCGGCGGCCGTTCTTGATGACGATGACGATCACATCGACTGGCTTGAGGACGCGGACCGATCGAGCTGGCGTCTGTGGCCGCGGCTTGAGGATTATCTGAAGCGCATCGACAAATTGCCGCCCGCCGTCGTCGGTGAGGTCGGCCGATCCACGGATCTCGTACTCAAACGGTTGGAAAGCCCTGAACGCGATGGACAATGGGACCGACGCGGCTCGTGGTAGGACATGTTCAGTCTGGAAGACGACCCACCAACGGAAAGATAGCGCGCAATATTTACGAGCACAAAGAAGAGATCGCCAACTTCATCTTCCACACGCTGTCTGAGTTCTTCCGGAAGCATGAGTTTTTCAGCAGGCGAATCAGCGGACGGAATCTTTTGCACCTGCTCCTGTAATTCATGTGTCTCTTCAGAGAGCTTCTCAAATAGGCCTTGCACTGTGGGCCAGTCAAAGCCAATATGTGCCGCCTTGGAGCTGATTTTGTGGGCCTCTTGCAGTCCCGGCATTTTGAAGAAACGCCATCCAGCAGCAGTTGCGGCTTGGTCTGCAAGCTTTCGCCGCTATTGTGCAAATTTTTTGCTTCTCTTCTGCTTTCAGGGCTTCCCAGTTCTTTAGCACCTGGGCAGAATCGTCTGCCTTTGTGTCGCCAAAAACATGGGGATGGCGGTGGATCAGCTTGTTACTAAGGGCATCAAGGACGTCGTCAATCGTGAATGAGCCCTGTTCCTGGGCCATTTCGGCATAAAACAGCACCTGCAGCAGCAGGTCTCCCAGTTCGCCTGTAAGCTCTTTCCAGTCCCTGTTTTCAATAGCTTCCAGAACTTCATAGGTTTCTTCCAGGGTGTAACGCTTGATTGTGTCGAAGGTTTGTTCACGGTCCCATGGCATTCGCCGGGCGCCCTAAGCCGGGCCATGATAAAACTGCACGTTCGAATTTTGCGCCTGTTAACACAAAAGTAATGTATCATTGCGGCGACTTTCCCAAAAAACTGCGTCGCGGCCAAAGTAACAGGCGACACTAAAAATACTGGCCTTTCCGGGGGTCTAAATGCCTTTGTATTTGAAAAGCAGCGGCAAGAACGTTTTAAGAAGCGCATTGGACGCTCGCAAGCTGCTGCCATTCGCTTTCATGTTGATGCTTGCCTTCCTTGTGGCCATGGCCTGGGACAGCTTTTCCCGCACGCGCGAACTTCTGAGTTCACAAACGTACGTGGAGCATACCCACCAGGTCCTTTATGAACTGGATGCCATTCAAGATGGCTTGGGCGATGCGCGTGAAGCGTGGCTCCACTACATCCTGACGCCGGAACAACAGGATCTTGATACCTTTGCGGAATCTCCAAGCAGATATGGAAACGCGTGGCGCTTGTGGAAGAGTTGACCAAAGGCGATCCACAAGAAGAAAGAATCAAACAACTTCAGGTGTGGATCACGGAAGAATTGAAGCAGCTAAGCGACAACCTGCGTACCAACAAGACGCTGCTCATTTATCACAGCCCGGCAACCGACTTTAAGCAAGACCGGGTGCGCAACGCGGTACAGAAGTTCAAAGACGAACAAGAAGTCATTCTGCATGAGCGCAATCTGGCAACGCAGGCGCGGGCGCAGGAAGTGGAGCGCAGCGTATCAGTCCGCGTGGGTATCTTCAGCGCGTTGATGGCGTTCCTGTTTCTGCTGGTGATCCGCGAATCAAAGAAGTTGCGCATCGCGGAGCAAGCAGCTCTGCATTCGCAAAACAGGCTTGAGGGGTCACTGCAGCAACTCCAGATTGAAACTGAAAGCGGCAAACTGCTGAATGAGTTGCAGGCCAATCTGCAGATATGCGTGAACCCGCCCGAAGCTTATGAAGTGCTGGGCGCGTATGCGCAAAGATTTATTCCCAACAGCGCAGGCGCTGTTTTTGCCATTGATAGTTCACGCAACCTGATGGGCGTAATGGCAAGCTGGGCGACTCGCTGAGTCCAACACAACACATCCTTTCGCCAGATGATTGCTGCGCCATGCGCGGCAGCCGTCTCCATTTGCGCGTGGAAAATTCTCAGGGTATTTCTTGCCGGCATTTCAGCGGCAGTATTCCAGATGCTTATGCCTGCTTACCGCTGGCAGCCCTGGGCGAAACGCTGGGCATCCTGCACATCAGCACATCCAGCTCTGAGATGTTTACGGCTGCGCGGCTGGCGATGGTCCAGCAGGCTGGAGAATATGCGGCATTGCGCCTGGCCAACCTACGGTTGCGCGAGAAGCTGCATGATCAGTCGATCCGTGATCCACTCACCGGTCTATATAACCGCCGGTTTCTGGAAGCGACTCTGGAGCAGGAGCTCCACCGCTCCAGCCGCCACCATACCGGCCTGGGCGTGATCATGGCGGACATCGACAAGTTCAAGGTCTTCAATGACAGTTTTGGCCATACTGCCGGCGACATTGTGCTGAAAGAAGTGGCAGCCATGTTGCGGCGTTCCGTGCGCACTGAAGATATTGTCTGCCGTTACGGTGGAGAAGAGTTCCTGATGGTGCTGCCCGATACCTCTCTTGAGAGCGTGCGCGAGCGCACCGAACTTATGCGCGAAGCGGTGGCCAAGCTGGAACTGCAGCATGCAGGACACTCGCTGGGGAAAATCACCGCGTCGTTCGGGATCTCTTTCTCGCAGGATGGCGTACTCACTCCGGAGATCCTGTTGCGCTATGCCGACGAAGCTCTCTATGAGTCAAAACGGCGTGGCTGCAACTGCGTGAGCCTGAGTGATTCCGTGGCTAATCTGCTGGCAGCGGAAGAGCCTACCCCAAGCAAAGATCCCGCGCCTGCGCCGCTGACTTTTAAAGTCGCGCAGAGCTGATATTTCATACGCTATACATAGAGGAGGTGCCGTTGCTCACGGCATCTCCTCTTTTTTTTGCATCTAAAGTCATGCCATTTTGACGTCATATCGAAAACCAGCTCTGCGGCCTGGTGACAACTCAATCGGATCAGTTGTAGTAAACTTGAAGTTTGCGCTGCTGTTGGTGCATCTATTTAAGAAGGCCTTGGCGCCGGTCATCCTTTTTTAAGGCCACTGATTTCCAATGAATCAGACATCTCCGAAAAAAAATCCGCTGGGATATGTAACGTTTGCTCTTCACTCCCACCTGCCTTATGTGGTCAACCATGGAACGTGGCCGCATGGAATGGAATGGCTGCATGAGGCGGCTGCAGAAACCTATCTGCCTCTTATACGGGTTTTTGGCGAGTTGGAGCAGCAAGGTCTGGCACTGAAGGCGAACGTAAATCTCTCGCCTATTCTGCTGGAACAGCTCTCGCATCCTGTGTTCAAAGACGAGTTTCCCAAATACCTGCTGCGCAAAATCGAAGCCGCACATAAAGACGCCGACGACTTCACGCTGGAAGGCGATAAGCATATGGTTGAGGTATCGCGCTTCTGGCTGCATTTTTATGAGCAGGCGCTGCGCCAGTTTGACGATCTGAATGCCAATATCATTCGTGGCTTCCAGCACTTCTACGATACCGGCGCAATCGAAATTATTACCTGCGGCGCAACGCACGGTTACTTCCCTCTGCTCGGCACGGATTCATCCATCCGCGCGCAAGTACGACGGCGTGGAGACACACGAAGTTTCTTCAACCGGAAGCCGCGCGGCATCTGGTTGCCGGAATGCGGATACCGTCCTGCAGGCGAGTGGCAGTTTCCCGTGGCTCCTGCAGGCGCTTCCTCTTACAACCGGCATCCGTTTTATCGTGACGGTGTAGAGCAGATTCTTGCCGAACACGATCTGCAGTTCTTTTATGTCGACACTCATCTGGTGGACAGCTCCACGCGTTTTACGCCCTACCAGTTGATGGCGGGCGACGTTCCTATTGCTCTGGAAACCGAGTCGGAGTCCGACACCGAGCACAAGAATTTCTATCGCCCTTACTACACAGAAAGTCCTGATCCGGAAGCTCACGTGGCATTCTTCACGCGCGACCCACGCACCAGCGTGCAGGTCTGGAGCGGCGATCATGGCTATCCGGGCGACGCAAATTATCTGGAGTTCCACAAGAAGCGCTGGCCTGGTGGCAATCGCTACTGGCGTATTACAGGCCCAAAGGTCGATCTGGGACTCAAGCAGGCGTATGACCCCGCGATTGCGCTGGAGCGTACGCGCGCCCATGCAAAACATTTTGCGCATATTACCGCAGAAACACTGGAGCGCCATGGCAAGAACGCCCCTGGCATCCCTGTATTGACCGCGCCGTTTGATGCCGAGCTTTTTGGGCATTGGTGGTTTGAAGGTCCGGAGTGGCTGAAGAACGTAGTGCTGGAATCGCCAAGACCGGAATCACAGGTTGAGCTGATTTCCTGCCCTGAATACCTGAGCCAGTCTCCGCCCAGCGGTTACGTTGCTTTGCCGGAAGGATCATGGGGCGCGGAGAGCAATAACAGCGTCTGGCTGAATGACGACACGGCATGGACCTGGACGCATATCTATCCCGCGGAGCTGGCTGTACAGCAGATGGCCAACAGCGGTTTGTGGCGCGGCCATGAAATAGCGACACGGCTGGCCAAGCAGTTATGCCGTGAGCTGCTGTTGCTGGAATCTTCTGATTGGCAATTTCTAATCACCACCAAGGCTGCGCGCGACTACGCCGAGAAACGCTTTAATACTCATCTGGAGCAGTTCCGTGCTTTGCTCGATACATGGCGCCGTTTTGAAGTGACCCATCAGATCCCGGCGGACAAACTGCAGGAGCTGGAAGCGATCGAATTGCGCGATTCCGTCTTTCCTGAGATTGACCCTGATTTATGGGCCAAAACCGAAGCTGTCTTAGAGCACGCTTAGGCTGTAAGTCCTTAAAAAATCACGCTTTTCACAATGTATTCCGAAGTAATGTTGTGGTGTGCCTAAAAAGCATCTAAATAGATGTAAATGTGAGCAGCCCAATTCAAACCAATAACCAGAATTTTGACGTTCTGGTAATCGGCGGCGGCATTAACGGTGTTGCCATTGCGCGTGAGTGCGCGCAGTGGAGCAAACGTACGATACTGGTTGAGCAAAACGATTTTTCTTCCGGCACTACCAGCCGCTCCACACGAATAATCCATGGCGGACTGCGCTACCTGGAATATGGAGAGTTCGGCCTGGTGCGTGAATCCCTGCGCGAACGCGAGCGCATGCTGAATCAAATGCCGCATCTGGTCCGGCCACTTCAGTTTCTGTTGGCCTTGCCAAAACAATCCTGCTCGATTAAGCGTAGTTCACTTGCCATCCGGACCGGTCTTTGGCTTTACCACAAGTGGGCCGGAGGAAAACGCCCGGCATCCGTTGATTGCACGGCCTTCGAACAGCAATTAGATAATGGCAATGCCTGGTCAGTCTATTCCTATGAAGACGCCCAGTGTGAATTTCCAGAACGTCTGGTGGCCGAATGGCTGGCGGAAAGCGTGGAAGCCGGCGCAGTGGTGTGCAATCACACGCAGCTGCTGGAGATTTCCCGCAACAATGGGCGCGTCACTGGCGCCAGGCTGCGCGACCGCATTTCCGGACAGGAATATGCCGTTCAAGCTTCTCATATTGTGAATGCAACGGGACCATGGGCAGATACTGTGATCGCCGCTTCAGGCATATCCACCCCGCGGATGATTGGCGGCGTGCGCGGGTCTCATCTGGTTCTGCCGAAATTTACCGGCGCGCCAGAACAAGCTATTTACACCGAAGCAGTCGATGGCCGCCCCATCTTCGTGATTCCCTGGAACGGCCAGTTTCTGGTTGGCACCAGCGAGGTTGCCGACTCCAATACGCCTGACAATCCGCAGCCCAGCACGGAAGAGATTGAATATTTGTTCAAAAGTTTCGCGCGGCTCTTTCCCCGCTCCGGACTTACACAGGCCGATATTCGTTATGACTTTGCCGGAGTCCGCCCACTTCCCTTTTCGCCAGGGAAGGTCTCTTCATCCGTGACCCGCAGACACATTTTGCATGACCATGCGGGTGAAGGCGCCGCAGGCCTGATTTCCGTGATTGGCGGCAAGCTCACCACGGCAGCGAGCCTGGCCCGCGAAGTTGGACGCAAATTGGGCATCGATATTCCTGAGCCGGTCAACGTATTTGCATCGCCAGCGATGGAAGAAGATGTGGAGTCTACGGTGCGGCAGTGGGCGCGACTGGTCGCCTGCAAAGCAAAAATTCCGCAGGGTTGCGCGGAAGCGATTGCGGAATGGCATGGCCGCCATGCGCTGGCGATTGCACACGCGGCATCCCTCGATGAGCGTTTGCGTGAACCGCTTTGCCCGCATAGCTGCCATCTGGTAGCGGAGGCAGTGGAAGCTGTGGCACATGAATCCGCCGTTACCCTGGGCGATATTCTTCTCCGCCGTGTACCGGTTGCGCTGGGAGCCTGCTGGTCAGAAGAGTGCAGCCGCGAGGCCGCGCCCAAGATTGGCCGCGCCCTGGGCTGGGACCAGTCGCGTATTTCCATAGAGCTGCAGCGACTGGAAGAAGAACGTGAGCAGTTCCTGCACCCGCGCCATGGCCAGCAGTTGGATCCAAAAAAAGGTTGCGGCAGCCAGCCCTCGCCACTGCAGAGTGAAAGCGCGTAGAGCTTCTTCCCTGCTCGTTAGCATTCCCGTCCCTTGCCGCGTTATCCAGCGCTGGATTTCCTTGATAGTCACGCCATCTGCGCCGTAGAATTCCCAATCGATTACTCTCATGCCAATGAGCTTATCTTTTGAAATTGCCGTGGAAGACGATGTCCGCGCCATAGCTGCAGTGCGCAACGTAGCAGCAGAACATCTCACCGGCAAATATGGACAAGGCAGATGGTCGCATCTTGCAACCGCGCGCAGTGTGCAGGTGCATGAGTTCATGCGTCCGAAATTTCAACGGACTTTGATCGCGCGCGATGGCAGCAAGGTGATTGCCACACTATGCCTGCAGACTAAAAAGCCCTGGGCCATCGATGTGAAATATTTCACCAGAGTCAGCAAAGCGCTTTACCTGATTGGCATGGCGGTCCACCCGGACTGGCAAGGAAAGGGCGTGGGACGGCTGATTCTAAAAGAGGCGGGGGATATCGCCAGAAACTGGCCAAGCAACGCGATTCGTCTTGACGCATGGGATGCCGACGCGGGCGCTGGACCGTTTTATGTGAAGTGCGGCTTTCGCGACGTGGGACACGTGATCTATCGCACAGCGCCGATTGTCTATTACGAGATGCTGCTGTGACTCTTGTGCCGGAGCGAATCACATTAAATCGCCCCCCTCCCCCTCCCAATACCATCCGAAGATGGCATAGGGTTGAGCGACCATCATCCCAAGTCATCCCAGATTGGCGTAGGCTTGAGCGATTTACCTCTCGATTTGGCGTAGAGTTGCTTTTGGTTTTTCCGATGATCCGATGTCGGCGATCACCCGATTTTGTGGCCCTCTGCCTGCATCTTTCAGCCAAACCCCCCACCCGGCATAGACGTTTTGTTGCAAACAAACGTCAAACCGCAATTCGACCGAGCGGTGACCGAGCGGTCGAACCCCCTTTCTGATGTTTTTCAGGGTTGTTTGGCTTAGTCGCTAGTGGCCAATTTGCTATTACTAAATTTTCAAAGATCTTCACCGCTTGCACCTTGGGGTGCTGCCGGGAATATAAAGAGTTTTCAGTTACGAATCAATTGCGAATAAGGACATGTCTTTTGACGCCGTGCCTTGCGGCACAGTAATGCTGGGACAATCAACGAAAATGATTTACATACTTGTAGATGCTTGTCCAAACTCATGTAATAATGCATGGCTACCTTGCTAAGGCGTATAACACCATACCAATCGGATATTAACCTCCTTTCGGACCCACGATGCCAGAACACTTTCTGTCCTATGATGAAGCCGCGCTTTTGGAACGTCTTTCCAACGGTCTTAAAAAATACGGCCAGCAGGTTTTATTTTTGGTCGGTGCGCCTATGTCTGCACCGAGCAAACCTGGCATGCCAGGCGTTCCAGGAGTCGATGCACTTGTCGATTTGATCAGAGCAGAGTTTGCCGACGATCCCTTGCAGTTAGTTGCATTCGAACGTTTTTTGGCTGCTGGAGCGGACAAGAAGTACCAAGCTGCTTTCGTTTTTTTGCTGGGCCGTCGCGGGCAGCCTGTCGCGAATGCAATTGTAAGAAAAGCGGTCATGGCAGCCCGAAAGCCTGGTTCGGCATTTGCCGATGCCCATTTTGAGAATTTGGCATCTGCCGAAGACGCATGTCGCTTAATGGACTTAGATGCTTCTGGCTGGAACCTGACGCCTGGCATGCAAGCTCTGGGGCAATTAGCCAGCCAAGTATCGGGAGTACTTTGGGGGCTCCATACTAACAACAAACTTTGATCCACTAATACAAGTAGCTATTCAATCATCTGGCGGACATTTCTTCAGAACTACATTACACTCTGACGGTAATTTAGCCACTGAAGGCGATGGCTGTCATATTATCCATTTACACGGATTTTGGCACGGCTCTGATACGCTTCACACAGGCAGACAACTGGGGCAAGCCAGACCGCAGCTAAAATCGTCTCTCTCCGCGCTATTGAGAAATAAAGCCGTAGTGGTCTGTGCATATAGCGGCTGGGACGATACATTTACTCGCGCCTTAATGGAAGTTGTGGCGGATGATAAGGCATCACCCGAAATCATCTGGACATTTTATAAAGACTTACCGCCACCAGAAACGCCTCTTTTACGCTACTTAGAGCCAGGTCTCAACAGAAGTCGGGTCACTCTTTATACCAACATCGATTGTCATGAATTTTTCCCAAAGCTCTATAGCAAGTGGTTGACTATTCAACCCCAGATCGTCCAATCGAGTCTTCTTCAGTCCAATCCAGTCACAATAAGCTCAGAACTTCGGCACCAAGTTGAGACAGTAGTGCGTTCTCCAATTGTCCTTGAAGGGGATGATGAGGATCACCCACCCTTCGTAGCAGTATGCGTAGGACGGGATAAAGAGCTTCGATTGTTAGAAGAGACGAGTGCGAATGTCATTTTTTTGACGGGACTGGGAGGGCAAGGTAAATCGACGCTCGCTGCCCAGTATTTTTCGAGATCTCAATCAAGTGGAAGGTTTGAAGTATATGTTTGGCGTGATTGTAAGGAAGAAAGCGAACGCTTTGAAAACCAGCTTGCTTCGGTGATTGAGAAATTTTCTGCAGGGACTATTACGGGGGACGATTTGGCTAAGAGGAGTATCGAGTCCCTGACGCAAGTCTTACTTGATCTAGTAAAGGATACCGCTGTCCTATTCGTGTTCGACAATGTGGATCACTATATCGATCTTGAACTTTTTCGAATGACTGGGAGCCCAGATGTTTTCGTAAAGGCTCTACTGTTGTCGGGATCGAAATCAAAGGTTGTTTTTACTTGTCGTCCTTCTGTAGCGTACGCTCATCCACGTGCCCTGAGTCTGCACCTTGAAGGATTGAATATCGACGCTACCCGCCGGCTATTTCTCGAGCGCCGGGCACCGTCCAATTCCAGTGAAATCGAAGACGCTCATGAAATCACGGAAGGCCACGCTTTTTGGCTTGATTTGTTAGCAGTGCAGGTGGCCCGACGAGCGCCGGAGGTTCAGCTTATTTCGTTAGTTAACGAAATCCGCAACGGTCGAGGCCCGCTACCAGAAAAGACGTTAACGTCGATTTGGGAGACATTGAAGGAGCAGGAGCAGATGGTGCTTCGCGCGATGGCAGAAACAGTGAAACCAGAGACAGAAGCGGTAATTGGCGAATACCTAAGCCCGACGATGAATTACAACAGATTCTCGCGCGCACTCAGGCAGCTCCGCGTCCTAAACTTGATCGTAGTTAAAAAACGACCTCATTCTGACGATGTCTTAGAGTTGCACCCGATGGTACGTCAGTTCGTATGGAGAAACTTTAATCACAGAGAACGACTCACTTTCATAGATGCCATTATCCGTGTTTATCAGCGTTACATAGGCAGTCATAAATCTGCCCTTGCCGAGCGGCCTTCACTATCGACACTCGAATATTGGACTCAAAATGCTGAGCTAGATATTACTGCTGGAAGGTTTGCCGATGCATTTTTGATGCTTTCTGAGGTGGCTGATGCTTTCGCCGTCAGCGCATTTCCGCGGGAATTCTTGCGAATTTCTCGTTTGCTACTTGCTACTGCTGATTGGACTAAGGACCATGCCAAATATAAAGGCTTTGAAAAGGTTATCGGCAGTCATATTTACCAGCTGAGCTATCTTGGAGAGCACACAGAAGTGGATTGGATATTAGATAAGTATTCGAGAACAGTATTGAACAGGGATACGCGTTATATTAATTATTGCGAAATGCGCTGTATCTCAAAATGGGTTAGGGGCGATTTCAGCTCAGCAGTTGAGTGGGGAACAATTGGCCGCGATCTGAAAATCTCTTCTGGAGTGGATACTCACGATAACATAGAACATATGCTAGCTTTGGCTTTACGCGACGCTGGCGAACCCGAATTAGCGTTGCCTGTCTTTTTGTCCGGGCGGAAGCTTTCTGAAGTGACCGATCCTGAAGAATTGGATGAGATCAGAGGCGGTGCCCACTACGGAAATATAGGCCGTTGTCTTCATCTAATGGGACAGATTGATACCGCACTTGTCTGTTATCAAAAGTCTGCGCTTTTGATAGAAAAAGATTCACGACGAGAACACATCTTGAACCAGGGATATATCAGGGCATGGATTGGCGAGCTACTATTTGGTCGTGGGCAACATCGAATAGCAGAAGTTTTCTATAGAGCTGCATATTTGAAATGGGAACGCACGTTTCCTGAAAGAGCATCGAAGCTCCTGGTTATTGTTGCGGAAATCAGGAAAGGGATTTCGCAACTATCGCATATTTCGGACTCGGAGCTGGAAAAACATTGCCGTGATTGGATCCTGGGACGGAACACACTCTCGGACAATTAGTGGTTTTGTTGCATTTGTTCCGTCTAGGGTGCGTCAGTTCAGAAAACTAATCAGTTCTTTGGAACTTCCGCAATCCATCCACCACCGACGACCAGATCGCCGTCATAGAACACTACGGCCTGTCCTGGTGTGATGGCGCGCTGCGGCTGATCGAAGGTTACGCGGACCTCACCATTGGGAGCAGGCTCCAGTACGGCAGGCGCGGGCTCATGGCGATGACGGATTTTTGCTTGAACGCGCATAGGCGCGGTAGCTTCTGAATCGTCACCCCGCAAAGCGTCACTCTGTAGCCCATCGATAGAAATCCAATTCAGTTTGTGGGCGATTAAGGTGCGTGAGAGCAAATCATCATTGCCGCCGACGGTTACTTTGCCTTCAGCGCCGTTGATGTTGATCACGTAAAGAGGCGAGCCCGTAGCGACGCCCAGTCCCTTGCGCTGGCCGACAGTGAAATTGTGTATGCCCTCATGGTGTCCCAGCACCTTGCCTTCAGTCGTAACAAGCTCGCCGGAGGTATCCGGCAATGACTCACCCTGCTCGGTGAGATAGGCGTCAATAAAGCGCTTGTAGTCGCCGCCGGGGACGAAGCATATCTCCTGCGAATCAGGCTTTTCGGCCAGGGCCAGTTTATGGTCGCGCGCGAGCTCGCGCACCTGCGGCTTCTGCATGTGTCCCAGAGGAAAGAGCGTGCGGCTTAGTTGCTCCTGCGTAAGTCCGAAAAGAAAGTAAGTCTGGTCCTTGGCTGGATCGGCGGCGCGGCGCAGCAGCCAGCGATTACGCCCGGCATCAAATTCGCAGCGGGCGTAGTGCCCTGTTGCAAGAAGGTCAGCGCCAATCTGGCGGGCGGTAATGAGCAATTGATCGAACTTGAGATGGTTGTTGCACAAACTGCACGGAATGGGCGTGCGTCCGGAAAGATATTCATCAATGAATGGACGCACCACATCACGCTCAAAGCGCTCTTCATGGTTGACCACGTAATACGGAATATCCAGATCTTCGGCGACCCGGCGCGCATCATAAACATCATCAATGGAACAACAGCGGCCCTGTACCTGCTCCGGCATGCCTTCGTGTCCGGCCAGGCGGCGCTGGTTCCAAAGCTGCATGGTCAAGCCCACTACATTGTGGCCCTCTGCGCGCAGCATGGCCGCAACGGTGGAAGAATCCACACCGCCGGACATTGCTACGGCAATGGTTCGGGTTACGGGATTGGTCTGAGTGGGCATAAATCGCGCTCTTGCCATTATAGATGGTGACCCCGCAGGTGAGGGATGAAGAGGGCAAAAAGCAATGCAAAAGTGCTGTTGGTCGCAATTGTTTGCACATAGTTGCGCTGCATAGAAATTGAACCCCAGCGTTCTTATTGCAACGGCGCAACCGTTTTTCGAGAGTTCAAATTGGAACAAGATATTTTAAGAAAAAATTTATTATTTTTTACGCGAGACACTCTGTTCCAAGAGCGCAAATCGGCTGTCTTTTTTGATTTAATAGGAGTAACTCGGGCTACAATGCAGCTCAATCATTGAACCAGCCTGCAATGATCCACACTGTTCATGAACAGTTCAGATACAGCATGGAATGACGACCCACTTCTATCAACGCCAGTCGCCCGGCTGGAGCGTGAGGTAGCGGAGCTGCGTCGTCAATTAGCCGCATTCGTGCCGCGCTCACCTGCGGAGGATCCGAGCCGGTTTGTGACATCGCAGGATATCTCCAACGACGTGCGTTATCGCGTATTGATTGAGCTGTCCCCGCAGATCGTATGGATGTCTGACCCGAACGGGATGATCACGTACGTAAACCAGTACTGGTTTGACCTGACTGGGTTCACTCTGGAGGAGACACGCGGTGACGGATGGACCCGCGCGCTTCACGCGGACGACGTCCACAAAACATACGACCAATGGCACGATGTTGTTACTAAGGGGACGCCCTGGGAAAATGAATTCCGCATTCGGCGCGCCAGTGACGGGCAGTATCGCTGGTATGTCACCCGCGGCCTGCCTATCCGCAATGAAGCGGGAGAAATTACCAGTTGGATGGGAGTTTCACTCGACATCCATGATCGCAAAGTGGCCAAGGAAAATCTGGCAGTCGCCGATGAGCGATTGCGCCTGGCTGTTGAAGCGGCAAACATTGGCGCCTGGGACCACTACTTACAAACAGGTAAAATTGAATGGTCACCCAGAGCTAGAGAAATTTTTGGCGTATCCGGCAATGAGCAACCGAGTTTTGAATGGTTCTTCTCTTGCCTTGATCCGGCAGACCGCCCTCGTATTGCGGAGAAGCTCAAGCGGGCCACTGATCCCAGGATTCGCGCGGAATATGATGCAGACTATCGCATCACCTGGCCGGACGGTTCTTCTCACTGGGTGCTTGCCCGGGGCAAATGTTACTTTGATGGAGAAGGAGACACAGCGCGGGCCGTGCGAGCCGCCGGGGTGGTCTTTGATATCACTGACCGCAAGCAGGCTGAGTGGGAGCGCGCCATGCTTACCGCTACGCTGCAACACAGTCCAGACTTTATTGGCATTACCGACCTGAAAGGGAAAATTGTTTTTCTGAACAAAGCAGGCCAGAAACTGGTAGGGCTGCGCGATGACGCTGAAGCTGAATCAAAATACGTCTATGACTTTCTTAGCGCCGCGCGAATTGAAAATACTGAAAGACAAAATCATTCCCGCGATTCGCCGCCGTGGCGTGTGGGAGGGCCGGTTTTCCCTGCGGCATTTTATTACCAATGAAATCATTCCATTCGATACCCGCGGCTTTGGCATATTCGATGCCGCTGGGCATCTCACCAATATCGCCACGGTAAGCCGGGATATCGCGGACAAGGAAAAGCTGGAAGAAAAGCTTCGCACGGCACAGAAGATGGAAGCCATCGGGCAGCTGGCCGGAGGCATTGCCCACGACTTCAATAATCTACTGACGGTAGTTCGAGGATCGGCCGAGGTGCTGGAGCACCGTCTACCGGAAAGCGCGAAAGATCTACGCCACAGCTTGCGTGAGATCCATGTGGCCGCCGATCGGGCCAGCGCACTCACCGATCAATTGCTCACGTTTGGGCGGCGCCAGATGGTCTTTCCCCAGGTCCTTCACCTCAACAACGTGGTTCTTGGCATGGAGGAGATGCTGCGACGGCTGGTGGGAGAAAAGATTATGCTATCGCTTTCGCTTGCTCAGGATCTGTGGAATGTAAAGATCAATCCCTCACAAGCGGACCAGATATTGATCAACTTTGCCGCCAACGCTCGCGATGCCATGCCTGATGGCGGCAATATCGCAATCAAGACCTGGAACCAGACTTTCGATGCCAGCATCGCCCCGGCTGTAGGACTTCATGCAGGCGAATACGTTTGCATATCAGTGGCTGATAGTGGCTTTGGCATGGATGCCGCGACTTTGAGCCACATTTTTGAACCGTTCTTTACCACCAAACAGATGGGCAATGGCATGGGACTGGCCACCGTGTATGGCATTGTGCAGCAATGCTCCGGGCACGTTGTGGCCCACAGCATAGCGGACAAAGGAACAGAATTTATCGTTTATCTTCCGCGAACCATGGAGGCCGCAGCGGCAGAAATGGCGGCCGGCAAAGTTCCTTCCGCTAAAACTGGATCGGCAACGATCCTGATCGCTGAAGACGAACCCAGCCTGCGCGCGCTGCTGGCTGATTACGTTCGTGAAAGTGGATACCGTGTGCTTGAAGCGGCCAGCGTCAAGGAAGCGCTGGCGACGGCCCACGACCAAAAGCTCGATTTGCTGGTCACCGATATCGTGATGCCCGGCGGAAGCGGACAGACTCTGGCGTCTACTCTTTCCGCTTCTCATCCAGGTCTGGCAATCATCTTCATGTCAGGCTATGCCGACTATGCCGCGCTAAAGGAAGCCACCAGCCAGCCAGGCGTAGCGTTTGTGCCAAAACCGTTCACACTGAAGCATATGCTGGGCAAGATACGGGAAGCTCTCGGTGGCAAGGCTGCATCGGTGCCGGCGTAATGGCCAGCATTAGAATTATTAGATCTTTGAAATCTTAGCTAACAGGCTGCTTCTGATAGGCGGGAGAAATCTCGCGCAGGCGTCCCACAGTTTCCGGGATTACCTTGATCGCGAAGTCGATATCTTCCTGCGTAGTCTGCTTGCCCAGGCTCAGACGAATGCTGGCGCGGGCACGCTGATGCGGCAGTCCCATGGCCAGCAGCACGTGCGAAGGCTCAATGGCGCCTGAAGAACACGCAGCGCCGCTGGAAACCGCCAGCCCTTTGAGATCGAGCGCGATGACCAGCGCTTCGCCTTCCACGTGATCAAACCAGAGATTCGTGGTGTTCGGCACGCGCGATGCTCCCACGCCGTTTACTCCCACATCATCCATCGCGCTCAGAATCGAATCTTGTAGGCGGTCACGCATGGCGGACATCTCTGCCGCGCCTCCACTTTCCAGCCAGTGCTTGGCCAGTTCCGCGGCTTTGCCAATGCCGACAATACCCGGCAGATTTTCTGTTCCAGCGCGGCGCTGGCGCTCATGGCTACCGCCATAGATCAATGGCTGAATCAGCGTTCCCTTTTTGATAAATAGCGCGCCAGTTCCTTGCGGCGCGTGGATCTTATGGCCGGAAATGGAGAGCGCATCGCACGCAATTTTCTTTACGTCGATCGGTATTTTTCCTGCGGCCTGGACTGCATCCGTATGGAAAAAAACATCGGCTTCCTGTGCGATCTTGCCGATTTCCTCCACGGGCTGGATGACTCCGGTTTCATTGTTCGCCATCATCACGCTGATGAGCCGAGTATTCGGGCGCAACGATTTCCGCACCTCTTCTGGATCAATTTCACCCTGGCCATTCACGGGGACAAACGTAACCTCGCATCCCATCTGCTCCAGACGCTTGCAGCTATTCATTACTGCACTGTGCTCGATGGTGGAGGTAATTACATGGTCGCCGCGCTGCACCAGTCCAAAGATGCCCTGATTGTCAGCCTCTGTACCGCCGCTGGTAAACACAATTTCGGCAGGACGGGCATTCAGCAACGCAGCCACTGAGGCGCGCGCTCTTTCCACCGCGGCACGCGCGTGCTGTCCATAGTGGTGAATGGACGAAGCATTGCCAAACTGTTCCAGGTAAAATGGCCGTATCATTTCAAACACTTCCGGTAGGACCGGTGTTGTGGCATTGTTGTCCAGGTAAACGCGGCGCATAGGTTTATTCTACGCCTTTTCTTCAGTATTCAGATGGGCACTTCCCGCCGCAGGGCCCTTACGTTGATTATTAGAAAATACACATCTGAGACAAAACGTCTCTGGTTTGTGCATCTTACAATAATGAGCTTTTTCCTGGAGAGAAAATAAACATGCATAAATTGAATTCATTCATGGCGGTGGGCGCATGAAAAAGCATCTTGGATTTTTCGCGTTCGTTGGCCTGCTTTTGATCGCCTGCGCTCCCGTTTTCGCACAGCAGAACCATGAGCAGCATTCGGCTCCGCCACAACACGCTGCTCCACCACAACATTCCCAGGCGCCACAGCATGGCGGCGAGCATGGCGTCGGTCAGGGACATATTCCTGCACACGGGCCAGCGCCTTCACATGCGGCGCCTCATCCAGCGCCACAACCCAACCACGGGGAGCAACACGGCGGGCAACCGGCTCAACACAGCTACCGTGATCAAGAAGGCCACCCAGAAGCCCCGCACGTTCACGCAGAAAACGATCGCTGGGTAGGACATGAAGGACACGATGCTCGCTACCATCTTGACCATCCCTGGGAGCACGGCCGTTTTACTGGCCCTATCGGCCGGCAGCATATCTGGCGTTTATCCGGCGGATCTCCGCAGAGATTTGGCATTGGCGGCTTCTTCTTTGAGGTTGCACAGCCTGATTACGGCTATGTGAATGGTTGGCTCTGGGACACCGACGATATCGTGATCTATGACGATCCCGATGACGCGGGTTTTTACCTGGCCTATAACGTCCGGCTTGGCACCTATGCACACGTGGTTTATGTGGGGTCCTGACCCCTGTGCGGTTAAACACACGAAAGGCGGTAGCAAACAGCTACCGCCTTTTTTATTGTTCAAAAGGAGGGGAAAAAAAATAGAAAGGAAATAAGAGAGAGGGGTTCAGGATGCGAAAGGCTATCTTTTTTCCATCTGTACGTATTTGTTTGGATACGCGGGGCCAATGTAATCAGCACGCGGACGGATCAACCGATTGTCATCCAGCTGTTCAATCACATGCGCTGCCCAGCCGCTGATACGCGATATGGCAAACACCGGAGTGAACAAATCCACGTCAAGCCCAAGCGTGGTGTAAGTTGAGGCTGAGTAGAAATCCACGTTGGCGTTCAGGCCTTTTTCATTCTTGATGTACTGCTCGATCTTGGCGGAAAGCTCATACCACTTGGGATTGGCGGAGCGTCCCAGGTCGCGCGACATCTGTCGCAGGTGCGTGGCCCGCGGATCTTCCGTGTGATAAACGCGATGGCCAAAGCCGGAAACTTTCTTCTTGTTGGCCAGCATGTTCTTCACATGCTCAACCGGGTCTTCACCTTTTTTATCGATCTCAAACAACATGCGCATCACGGCTTCATTGGCGCCACCGTGCAGCGGGCCTTTCAGCGCGCCAATCGCACTGGTGATGGCCGAATGCATATCTGAGAGCGTGGCGGCTGTAACGCGGGCGGCAAATGTGGACGCATTCAACTCGTGATCAGCGTGCAGGATCAGGGCGACATCCAGTGCCTTTTCCGCCGTCGCCGAGGGTTTTTCACCATTCAACTGGAGCAGGAAATTGGCCGCATGGGAAAGCGATGGATCAGGATCAACCACGTTCTTGCCCTTACGTATGCGGTCATAACCGGCCACCAGCATCGCAATCTGCGAGGTCAGGCGGATGGACTTGCGCACATTGGCGTCATGGTCAATCTTTTCCGCCTCAGAATCATAAAAAGAAAGTGCGGAGACTGCCGTACGCAGCACTTCCATTGGTGTGGCTGTTTTGGGGACACGGCGCATCAGGTCATAAATGGCAGGATCGATTTTGCGCTCTGCTGCAAGTTTTTCTTCAGGTCAGCCAACTCAGCTTTTTGAGGCAGCTTTCCAAACCACAACAGGTAGCAGGTTTCTTCAAACGTTGAGTATTCCGCTAGCTCATGGATATCAATACCGCGATAGGCGAGCACTCCGGCATCGCCATCGATGTAACACACCCCGGAACTGGCCGCGACTACGCCTTCAAGGCCTTTTGTATTGGTAATTGTGCTGGTAGACATGGTATTTTTAGCGCCGATTTCTGGCTTCTCCAGTGAGAAAAAGCATCTCTGTGCGCAACATTTCTTTATACTCCAAAAACTTTAGACTTGCCACCCGCGCGGGGAACCAAGGTAACGCCCTGGACGAGTGGTTCGCAGCGGACGAGCCACTTGCACGCGGCAAAAAGCGCGGTCGATCAAAACGTGACTTAGGACGGATTAGAGGGGATGCTTCGAACGGAGGGAGACGGAGCGGCGGGAGCTACAGGGACCAAAATATCGATAATGGCCGGTGATCTTCCAATTAAATAAAACATCTTCAATTTTGGGGCCCGCGCCAATGTTGTGCTCAACCATGTATCGGCGGCTGAGAGCCCTTTCCTATCCACAATGATTCCAATATGGGGCACACCGCCGCCCAGGTCCCAGGTAACAAGATCACCAGGGGCGTAATCTTCAACCCGGCCGGTGATCGGCAGGCTCTCTCCCTTGCGGCTAAAGAAAGTCATCAGATTGGGCACGCGGCGATGGTCAATGTTGGAATCGGGGCTCTGTCTTATGCCAGCGCCACTTGCTTGGATAGGCGTAAAGTTGGCCACCATATCTTCGTGAACTTCTTTTTGCAGATCGATGCCGACTACACGGTAGGCGCGATGACCTCGTCCGTACAGACGCCGGTTTCGGCAGGCACGTCCCCACCGGGATATGGAATGCGTACGTAAGCTGGGTCGTAACGCACAATATGATTCGTACGCTCCACGGCAGCAGTCACAAATTTGTGGAGGAATTCCTGACGGGCTGCGGCGGGCGACGGCGTCTGGGCAGCAGCAAAACCAAAGAATGTTGCGGCCATCGCAGTACCAGGCTCAACGATCCATCAAAGCAGTGAGATTGCATGACTGAATCGACACCGCTCAGGAAGATAATGTTCCCGAATTTATAGTAGCCGTCACCCATTGCCAGATGCCCATCACGATAAATGGCAGGATTGCCACCAATACCCACAATTTAGCGGAGCCGCGGATTTTTTCTTCTTTTTCCCAGCGAAAAAGCTTCATGGAAATTACCGTACCGGCAACAATGGTGATGAGCAATACAACCACGCCAATAAATTCTTTCTCTCAGCCAAGCCCTGCCCTTTAAGCATGATGCTTTTCATCCCTCCACCATATAGGTGGCCGGAACGAAGTTATGAATGATCTGCATGACCCGGGGAAATTTTTCTGAAGGGAATGTGGCGCCGCTCAACAGCAGCATGGGAAAGTAAAAAAGCTGTACCAGGATCGTGCCTTCCTGCATGGTGTTGGCTACAGACGCAATCACCAGACCGAGCGACGGAAAGCAATCAGGCCAAGGGAAATAAAGGCAAAAATTCAAAAAAATGCACCGGCAGCGGCATGTGATAAATGAAGTGGGCCATCAGCAACAGCAGCACAATATAAGGAATAAAAATCGCCCAACCCGGTGAACATCGATCCCACCAGAATCGGCGCCGGCGTAATCGGCGTGACTTTATATCGCCGCAGAATACCCAGTTCGCGTTCCTGAATGGCGCGGATGCCGGCTCCAAAAAAGCCGCTGCCCAGCACTCCCAGAGTCACGGACATGGTGACAACAAACGTCATGGCCCCGGACTCACCCTTAAGCACCGTGGCAAAGGTAAAGAAGAAAATCAGTGGAAACAGGTAGTTAAAAAAAATCACCGCCCGCAACCGCAGCGCGAGCCTGATGTCCATTGCAATCACTGCCAGATAAGGTTTCATGCTAGTCCCGCAACTTCTTTCCGGTTAATTCCACAAACACATCTTCCAGGGTTGGACGTTTCAGGTGGACGTCTTCCAGCGGTATGGATTGCTGGTCAAGCCATTTCATGATTTCAAAAAGCGTCCGCGCTGGCCGCGATGAATACACAGTGAGAGCGCGCTTGTCGTCTGCCAGGCGAGATTCAATCGTGTCCGGCCAGTGCGGTAACGCGGCCGCATTCAAGTCCTGGCCGCAGACAATATCAATACGCGATCTCTCCCGGCTCTGCTGCTGCAGTTCACGCGGCGTGCCTATGGCCACGATTTTTCCCGCATCGATAATGGCCACGCGATCGCAAAGCCGCTCCGCTTCTTCAATGTAATGCGTGGTCAACACCACCGTGCGTTTCTCTTCTTTCATTTCCTCGATCAGCTTGTGAATCTCCAGACGGATTTGCGGGTCGAGGCCGGTGGTAGGCTCGTCCAGAAACAGCAGTTGCGGATCGTTGACCAGGGCCAGGGCCAGAGCAAGCCGCTGCTTTTGTCCGCCGGAGAGCGTTTCATAATAAGCGGCGCGCTTCTCCCACAATTGCAATCGCTTCAGCAAAACCTCTGCGCTGACGCTGCGCGTATAGAACGATCCAAACAGCTCCAGCGCTTCCTGTACGCGCATCTTGGCCGGCAAATTGGTGGCCTGCAGGCAGACGCCAATGCGGTCTTTCAACTGCGCTGTTTCTGGCGTCAGGATCAAAGCCCAGCACCAGGGCATCTCCACCGGTGCGGGGGCGAAGGCCTTCCAGAATCTCGATTGTGCTGGTTTTCCCTGCGCCATTGGGGCCGAGCAGGCCAAAAACCTCGCCTGCACCCACCTGGAAATCGATGCCTCTCACGGCCTCAACCTTGTCGTAGCTCTTCTGTAATTGCTGAACGTGTATGACCGGCTGTTCACTCATGGATGTTTCAGGGTATAAACGCATTCCAGTTATGTCTAGTTCCCATTTAGACAAGGCCCTCTTTTTTGCAATCTGGCGATTTGAGGTTTACCCTTCTGGCGCAACCTTTCTGAAGGACACCGCCCATGCTCAAGAGAACCGTTGTCGCGCTTGTTTTCCTATTTCTGGCAGTCATGCTCCGTGCGCAGGCCGCCGATCCGCAGCTGCTGGAAGAAATTAACAAGATCAAAGCCATCGACAACCATTCTCATCCGCCCAAACTGGTGGCTGCGGGCGAGAAAGACGATGATTTTGACGCGCTGCCCTGCGATCCGCTGGAACCGAGCGATCCCACCACCATCTCACGCCCGGAAAATCCGCAATACTGGCCGCATGGAAAGCGCTTTATAACTACCAGTATAACGACCGCAGTCCGGAACACGTGAAAGAGCTTTTAGCAGGCCAAACAAAAAATCATGCAGGAACAGGGCGATAATTATCCCAATTGGGTGCTGGACCAGCTTGGCATTGAAACCGAACTGGCCAACCGCATCGTCATGGGGCGCGGCTTGCAGCCGCCTCGTTTCCGCTGGGTGCCATTCGATGATGCTTTGATGTATCCCCTCAAGACATCTTCCCTGGCCAGTGAAACTCCTGACCGGAAATTCTTTTTCCAGCGGGAAAACATGCTGTTGCGCCGATACATGAAGGAAGTAGACCGCGAGACCCTGCCCGCAACTCTCCAGGAATACACGGCAAAAGTCATCACGCCGGTGCTTGAGCTGCAGAAAAAGAACGGCGCGGTGGCCGTGAAATTTGAGGCTGCGTATCTTCGCTCGCTCGATTTCGGCCCATCCGAGCCGCAGGAGGTTGTCCAGCAGATTTATGCACACTTTATAAAAGGCGACGTTCCTCTTAAACCCGACTACATCCGCTTGCAGAACTATCTGTTTCGATACATTGCCCGCGAGGCCGGACGGCTGGGACTGCCGGTACACATACATACGGGCGGCGGATGCGGAACCTATTTCATGCTCATGGGGTCGAACCCGGCTCTACTGGAATCGGTGCTCAATGACCCTTCCCTGCGCAAGACCAATTTCGTCCTGATCCATGGAGGCGCTGGCCCATTTCCTAAATATATGGACTATCTGCTGATGAAGCCCAACGTCTATACCGATTTCTCTGAGCAGACCTGGCTCATTTCCACGCGCCGCCTGAGTGAGAACATACGTGATCTGCTGGAGTGGTATCCGGAAAAAGTCATGTTTGGGACGGATCTTTATGCGAATACGCCAGAAATCAGTTGGGAGGAAATTGGCTGGCAGACCACTCAGTCCGGGCGTGAGGCACTCGCGATCGCATTGACCGGCATGATGCAGGACGGTGAAATCAGCCGAGAACGTGCGCTGGAGTTGGCTCATATGGCGCTACATGATAATGCCGCCAAGTTATACGGATGGACTGGAGCGGCTAAGTAACCCACGTCCTGGACTAATGAAACAGGTTGTAAACCTCTTCTTTGAATCGCTGCCAGTACATTATGGCTTGCAGTTGTAACGGCTGCTTCGTAGGATCCACGATTTTAGAGACTTTTTTGAAATCGGCTGGAGCACGGAACAAGGCTGGATCGAGTGGCGCTTGAGAAAACTCCACGACTTCCATCTCTGAAGAGTAGCTGGGGCTGTCGGAAATATTCGTGGTCTTCATTTTTACCGGATATCCTGGTATGGGGCCGGTGCGATGTAAATCAATCTTGTCATAGCAGCGTTCGGCGCCCTGAGGCCTGGTTGATACAACAAGAAATGCAGTTCCGGCTTGTTGTGGGCGACGCCATGCGGGCAGTGCGTCATAGTCGATGTACCAGCCATCTATTTCGCTCTCTGACCCTCCGCCATAACAATTCTCTGGCCCGCCGATGCGTTTCTGTCTGGTAATCAGGTGGCGCGCTGTCTGGCCAAACATCTCTTTGCGCTCACCGGTATCTACCGTATCAATATTGATCGTGAACGTCTTGCCAGATGCCTTGGCGTTGAGTGGCTTCGCGCCTGGCACAGTGCCACGAAGGTCTGTTTGATAGCTGACATACTCGTGGGCATCCAGATCAAGATCGTAGACCTGGATTTTTTCTGCTCCGCGCTGCCTTATGATGGCGCGGCGATGCCGAGCACGCTGCCGGACGAAGACTGCATTTCACTCCTGGAATTCTCGCCACTGTGGTATTCGATTGTGGTGAATGAATCTCCACGGCCTGAGCTATGCCGGGTGGTCACCTTGAGGTCACTGGTGGCCGGTTGGACTACAGCAGTAGCAAAGAGAAATACAAAGCCGATAACTGTGATCCAAGTTGGGGTTGGCACGTCACCCTCCTTTTAGCTCAGTGTTCTTTAGTATGCGGAATGGGTATTCCGATCCGCAATAGGTATTCCGGTACTGGAACGGCTTTTTGAAAGATGCAAAAGACGCTGCCTGTCGGCGGGTTTACTTTAACCGTCTCAAAATAAGACAGGTAAAGACCTTACATTTTAATGCCTTTTTGCCAATTTACCCTTGACTTGGGCACAGGACACTGCAAAACTCACACAGTCCAACTAGGTTAGTTGGGAGGTGTAATTATATTTGGCTGAAGTCAGGCTACAAGAGGCAGAACCTCTTGAAAACGCCTTGCGCCGCTTCAAAAGAAAAGTCCAGCAAGAGGACGTGATTCAGGAAGTCAAGCGGCACTCCTTCTATCTAAAGCCCGGCGAGAAACGCCGTGTGAAGGAAGCAATGGCACGCAAACGCAATCGTAAAAAGGCCCGTAAAGAGGTATAGCAATCCACTGGGCCGTTTTCCCTCAAAAACGGTCCAGTTTTATATAACTGGTTAGCGAAGAAGTTATTTGACGGTTAATTTATAGAAACTTGTCTTCGTAGGTTTAGTTGTAAACACGGCCTTAAAGCCGCGTGGGCCCAAGTGGTAGGGATTCACTTCTGGGATTCCTGTGGGAGACGTGCGTGCTCTTCTGGATTCCCTGCAGTGAATGCAGGAAAGGGGGCACTCTCATGGAGTTCCAGGACAAGGTTCTCAAGTGCGTGGACTGCGGCGCCGATTTTATTTTCACCGCAGGCGAACAACTCTTCTTTCACGATAAACAATTCAAGAACGAACCCAAACGCTGCAAAAACTGCAAAGGCAAACGGGCCCAGGCCCTGGGATTGCCACAGAATGGCGGTAATTACCAGCGCGTTGAAACCAAGGCAGTCTGTTCCGGTTGCCAGCGGGAAACCACCGTGCCGTTCAAGCCTACGCAGGGACGTCCAGTGTTTTGCCGGGAGTGCTTCCAGCAGCGCAAAGTAACTGCTGCTTCCGCCTAAGGTTCTCTCTAGAAGCTGTTTACCTTGAACACAACAGGTAGCTGGTCGTACCTTCATGGCTGTCTCGCTCAAGCGGCATGCTCAAAAAGGTATGCCTTCTACTTAGCATGATGCGTTGAGTGCCCGCCTCAGGCCGGCATCTAAGAGGTTTCTTGGCTGCTGGCGCGTTCTGAGATTTGCCGCCTACTCGCGCTGCTTTTTGCTGCCGCTGGTCTTCATGCTGGATCAATAACACCTCAATGCGGCGCAAAAGATCGTCCGTGTTCATGGGCTTTACCAGCATGGAATTGGCGCCCTGGGTTTTCCAGTCGCCACCGAGCAGGGGATAAGCCGTAAGGATCGCCACCGCAGGATTGTAATCAGTCTTTTTCGCCGCGCGGATCACGTCATAACCGGCCTTGTCGTGTCCATCTTCATATCGGTAATCACCATGTGATAGGTATTGGCTTTCAGCTTGGAAATGGCTTCCTTGGCGGAAACCGCGGTTTCGACCTCGAAATGGTGGATTTCCAGAATCGTTTTGAGTGTCAGCAGGATGGCCAGTTCGTCGTCAACCAAAAGAATACGGCGTTTCATGAGGAACTCCAGTGAGATTCGAAACTGTTGGATCGTGCTAACTTTTTGTCGCGCTAGTGAGATGCGGCAGCGACCCTAATGGTTGTGAGTAGCTGGAACAGTTCGAACTCTTATATAGACTCCCATTATAATGCTCCTTGTGCCGGGATATTTTGTACAAAATTTTGGTTGCCGCGCCACCCAGGCGGATGGCGCAACCTTAGAGCGCCAACTGGCGGCCCCGGCATGACTCCGGCGGGTTCCGCAACGGAAGCCGAATTGTTGTACTCAATACCTGCACCGTGACCGCTGCAGCCGACCAGGACGCCCGCGCTTCCATTCGGCGTATCCACCGTGAAAACCCAGCGGCAAGAATTATGGTAACGGGCTGTTATGCCCAGCGCGCGCCCCAGGAGATTGCTGCACTTCCCGGCGTGACCTGGGTGGTGGGAAATTCGCACAAGCATCAGGTGGCAGAGATCGCGACCGCGCATAATTCGCAAGCAAAAACGCCGCTGCAGAATTTTGTTTCTCTGGAAACAGTGGTTCTTTCCGGCGCCGGCATTCACTCTGGTGGGAGATATTTTTGCCCATACCGAACTGATTGCCGCTCCGGTCTTTGCCGGCGACGGCATTGCGGAAAAAACCCGGCCTAACCTGAAAGTGCAGGATGGCTGCGATAACCGCTGCTCTTTCTGCATTATTCCCAGTGTCCGTGGCCAGAGCCGGTCCATGAGACTGGAGCGGGTGATCGAAGAAGCCAATGCGCTGGTTGCAGCAGGTTATCGCGAACTGGTGCTGAGCGGCATCAACCTGGGCCGCTGGGGACGCGACTTTCAGCCGCAGCAAAAGTTTGAACAGTTGGTCCGCGCGCTTCTGGAACATACCGGCATCGAAAAAATCCGCATCAGCTCCGTTGAGCCCATGGACTGGAACGACGAACTCATCGCTCTGGTAGCGCAATCGCCGCGGATCGCCAAGCATGCGCACGTTCCGTTGCAATCCGGCAGTGACCGCATTCTGCGGCGGATGCACCGCAAGTATCGGCCATGGCATTACGCCGAGAAGATCAGAAAGATCCATGAAGCCATGCCGGACTCTGCGATCGGCGCCGATGTAATGGTCGGCTTTCCTGGCGAAACCGACGAGTTATTCGAAGAAAGCCGCAGCTTTATCGAGCATCTGCCGTTTACCTATCTGCATGTGTTCACTTATTCGTCGCGGCCGGGCACGCCTTCGGCCGCCATGCCGAATCAAGTGCCGGTTCATGTGGCTCGGGAACGCAATCGCATATTGCGCGAACTGGCAGCGGAAAAGAACTTAGCTTTTCGGAAGAGATTCATTGGACGGACGCTGGAAGCCATCACTCTGCAATCTATTGGCGATGGCTGGACAGAAGCGCTGAGCGACAACTATCTGAAGGTCAGGCTGGCTGGCGAACATGCGCCCAACAAGATATTGAAGGTTGATGTTATAGATCTTGATAGTGAAAACCTGTTAGCTACCTATTCAACAGCAGCTGCGCTCTGTCCCTTGTGAAAAACGAAGCATCAAAAAAGCCAACGATAATGCATGCGTCCTAGATAGCCGATCACTACCGCACAAACTCTATTACATTCAAGTAATAACTTCTAAATCGAACCTATATTAATTTTGGCTTCTGCTGATTAGTAGCTTGATTTAGGTTTCATCTCAGGTTAACTTACTCTCGACCCACTTGAAAAAATCATCCCAAATCCATCTTGGCCTGCTGGCCACGCTTGCGCTCTCACTCACGTCCTGCGGGAGAAAAAGAGATGCAGAGGTGCGTTGACGACCATCAGACCGTGGCTGACGATTCACGATGCATTTCCAATCAAGTGGGATACCACTGGTACTACGGCGGCGGCGGCAGTTACACGCACGGCACGTTTGTTTCGGGCGGAAGTTATTCGCCTCATTCCGGCTATAGTGGAGTGACCTCATCCAGCGTGAGTCGAGGCGGTTTTGGCAGCTCCGGTGGGCACGGCGGTAGCGGAGGCGAATGAGACGCCTTACTGTCACGCCTCGGGACAACTGGCAAAAGAAGGTCGCACGCGCAGGACTTCTCTATCACACGCCAGCCAATGGTGCGGGCGAGCCCACGCCTTACTGGGATGAATCTGCTTATTACCAGTTCTCTTCCAGAGAAGTGGATGTACTGGAAAAAGCCACCAATGATTTGCAGGCCATGTGTCTTGAGGCAGGACAATTCATCATCGATAAAAACCGGTTTACAGATTTAGATATTCCCGCAAGTGCCATTCCGGCTATTCGGCAGACATGGGAAGAAGAGCCACCGGCAATTTACGGCCGTTTTGATTTGGCCTATGACGGATCGGGACCGCCCAAACTGCTGGAATACAACGCTGACACGCCCACATCCCTTGTAGAAGCAGCAGTGATTCAGTGGGAATGGCTTGAGGACTGCTTCCCTGGCTCAGACCAGTTCAATTCAATCCATGAGCGCCTGATCGCCAAATGGAAAGAGCTCAGGGATTACGCTGCATCTCCTGTGTATTTTGCCGCGCTCCACGACATGGAAGACATCATTACCGTGACGTACATGGAAGACACAGCTCAACAGGCTGGACTTAAAACAAAAAGAATTTTGATACCGGACATAGGCTGGGACAGCGCTAAGCATTGCTTCGTGGATCTGGACGAAAAGGTTATCAAGACGGTCTTCAAGCTCTATCCCTGGGAGATGATGCTGCGAGACGAGTTTGGCAGCCATGTGTTGGAAACTTCCCGTGCGGTGCAGTGGATGGAGCCGATCTGGAAAATGATGTTTTCGAACAAAGGCTTGCTGGCGATCTTGTGGGAGATGTATCCAGGGCATGCGAATTTGCTGGAGGCCCATCTGGATGGCCCAGAAAAAATGACGGAATATGTACAGAAACCGCTTTTAGGACGAGAAGGCGCGAACATTATCCTGAAAACCGCTCACGGTGACACATCCACTTCCGGCCCCTACGACGATGGGCGCTACGTTTACCAGGCTGTGGCTCCCATTCCCCAGATAAAATCGCGCTATCCAGTGATTGGCAGCTGGGTGATTGATGGCGAGGCAGCCGGCATGGGCATACGCGAATCGAGCGGGATGATTACTGATAACCTGAGTAGGTTTGTTCCTCACCGTTTTGAGTAACCGCTCTGGCCGCAATGCCCCATGCTATAATTTTCTAGTCTTGCCACAGTGTGTGGCGCCCTCCGCAATTCCACTAAAAACGTGAGTTTGCCGGAAGGTTCAGGAGGATCGCATAGATAAACGCTTTATTAAGATGAATGAGCGCATCCGCGCGCGGGAAATCCGCGTGATCGGACCAGACGGCGAGCAGCTTGGCATTATGACGCCGCAGGATGCGACCAGAAAGGCCCGCGAGCAAAGCCTTGACCTCGTGGAGATTTCGGCCACGGCTGTGCCCCCTGTATGCAGGATCATGGACTACGGCAAGTTCCTCTATGAGCAGGAAAAGAAGGAACGGGCCGCCAAGAAGAACCAGAAACAGATCGTCCTGAAAGAAGTGAAATTCAGCGTCAACGTAGACGAGCACGATTATGTGACCAAAAGGAACCACGTGCTGCGTTTTCTGAATGAAGGCGACAAGGTGAAAGCCAGCCTGCGCTTCCGCGGACGCGAAATGGCCCACCAGAACCTGGGACGCAAGGTGCTGGAGCGGTTGATTAATGAAGTGGGCGACAAAGGAATTGTGGAGTTCAGGCCGCGCATGGAAGGCAATACCGTGCACGTGATTCTGGCTCCGCCCCGTCAGGTACCCGGCGCAGCCCCCAAGAAGCCGGAGAGGCCTCCTCAGCAGCAACAACAGGCTGGCGGACAGCCACAGACCGGGGCAGTGAAGAGCAGCTAGAAAAAAAATTTTAAATCACACCGTAAGACAAGTGAGACAGAAAGAATTCGAACTGCCGTAGCAACGAGTCAAAAGCTAATTGCTAACGGCTAATTACTAAGTACTGAGATTTTATGCCTAAACTAAAAACGCACAAAGGCGCAGCAAAACGCTTTAAGAAAACCGCGACCGGCAAGATCAAGCGCGGCAAAGCGTTCAAACGCCATATCCTTACCTCCAAGGCGACCAAGCGCAAACGCCACCTCGATACCGATACACTGGTGAGCGACGCTGACGCGCCAAAAGTCCGGAGAATGATCCCGTACTAAATTCGGGACAGAGTTCGGCCCGCCTGATTCCATCAGCGCTGAGGCCGGCCTGAAAAAAGAGCTCAATCAGCAAGATCAAGTTGAGCTCACCGCGCGTGAACAGGGACCTGAACCTTCCCTGCAGCCGCGAATAACCGCCGGGAAATCCGGCACAAAAAAGGGAGCAACACATGCCTCGCGTAAAACGTGGTACTAAACGCCGCCAGCGCCGCAAAAAGATACTTGAACGCGCCAGCGGGTATTTTCTAACAAAATCAAAACTTTATCGCGCCGCCAAAGAATCGGTGGAGCGCGGACTGAAGTTCGCCTACTGCGGCCGCAAGCAGAAGAAACGCCAGTACCGGTCGATCTGGATCGTCCGCATTGGTGCAGCTTCCCGCGCCCTGGGTCTGAGCTATAACCAGTTCATCAGCGGCCTGAAGAAAGCCGGCGTGGAACTGGACCGCAAGATCCTGGCAGATATCGCGACAAATGACTCTGCCGGCTTCACCGCATTGGTGGAAACGGCCAAGCGCGCGAACGAAAAAGCGACTGCCTAAGCGAATCCATTCATCTACAAAAAAGCGGTCAAGCCAGTAAATGGCCTGACCGCTTTTTGCATACAGCGGAAATCACTTCAATAAAATCCTAATTCTCTAGTCGATTCTGCTGGTTCTCGCCCACAAGAGCAGTTCCCTACCAACGGAAATATCCCTTAGGGAAACAAGTGAAAACTATTGCAAACATGCCGAGCGCAATTTGCTGCAGATGATCCCTTTTACTCACTCTGTAAGGGGTGATCTTTCTTGTGAACAAAATTCACCGGGGCTATAATCTGGCCAACGTTAACGCCACTTCAGCCCCAGAACAATCGTGGCGCTTCATTTACAACACGGGAAGCCATTTTGTTGACGGCGGGCACAAAACTTGGACACTACGTCATCTCCGCTCCCCTTGGCGCAGGCGGCATGGGAGAGGTGTATCTGGCGCATGATGCTCGTCTGAATCGTGACGTCGCCATCAAAGTCCTCCCCGCGAACCGTAGTCTGGATGATATGGCGCGCCAGCGCTTTTTGAGGGAAGCCCGCGCGGCTTCTGCCTTGAATCACCCCAACATTATTACGATTTATGAAACTGATTCGCATGATGGCGTGGCCTACATTGCGATGGAATATGTTCGTGGCCACACTCTTTCATCTCTTATCGGGCATGGGCTGCCTGACTCAGATGCGATCGGTTATGCGATACAGATCGCGGATGCGCTGGCGAAAGCCCATGCCGCAGGGATCGTCCATCGCGATCTGAAGCCTGGCAATATCATGATTACCGAAGATGGCCTGGTAAAGGTGCTCGATTTTGGCCTGGCCAAGGTTGGGCAGGTAACCAAGCATGCCACGGCCGGCGGACCGCCCAGTTCGGATGATACAGGCTCTCTTCTGAGCATGCCGGGAAGCACGCTGGGGACACTTGCTTACATGTCACCGGAGCAGGCGCGCGGCGAGGCCGTTGACGCCCGCTCCGACATCTTCTCCTTCGGCACGGTCCTGTTTCAGATGCTCACGCGAGAGCTGCCCTTTGACGGGGACAATCTTCTCGCCATCCTGCACAACCTGCATTTCGGAGCACCCAAGGACATCCGTTATCTCCGCCCTGATCTGGCCCCGCCTATTGCATTGATTGTCGGCAGGTGCTTGCGGAAGGAGCCTCAAGACCGCTACCAGAATACTGCCGAACTTGGTCGCGATTTGCGTGCTGCTCAGGGACATGGGTCATCGATTATGGCCGGTTCTTCGTCGGCGGCCACGATCTCAATAGAAACCGTCCCTGATAAGTTTTCTCCTTTGGTCGCTAAGCCCGGCGTGGGCCATAGAAAATGGGGGGTAGCTATTGGGGCGGCTTTGGCAGCGATTACCATCGCAGTGGCGATTTTTTCCGTGCGGCGACACGCGAGCGAGTCACAAAATGCGCCAAGTGCCCAGCCCGTTGCAAACAGTGCCGCGCCGTCTGTCGCGGATACACCTTTCGCATTGCGCACTCAGGCACAGGCTTATCTGGAGCGATGGGATGTTCCCACGAATCTGGATAGCGCCGTCACCATGCTGAACCGGGCGCTCGAGCTCGACCACGGCTACGCTCCCGCATATGCAAGTTTGACTTTTGCTTATTTTGAAAAGAACCGCATCAGCCCCGATCGCCAATGGGCAAAACAAGCCACCCAATCAGCAGCGCGCGCTCTGCAACTGGATCCTGCGCTCGCGGACTCCCACATGGCTGCCGGCGTTGCCGCGATGTTAGGCGGACACAACAACGAAGCTGAACGAGAATTCCGCAAAGCTGCTGACCTGGATCCGAAGAGTTCCCGGCCATACCGCTGGCTGGGTTTTATGTTCAATAGCATGGGTAAAGGGAAGGCTGCGGAGCTGGAACTTCATCGGGCACTCACACTCAATCCTGCGGACTGGCGTGCCAGCATGAACCTGGGTCTGCTTTTCTACAAGACCGCACGCTATGAGGAAGCAGTGGATGCCTGGCAAAAGGTGAGCAAGCTTACGCCCGACAACTTCGTGATTCTAGGTAACCTTGCCGCTGCGTACCACATGATGGACCGTGATGACGACGCTGCTTCGGCCCTTCAGCGTTCACTGGAGATCAAGCCCGATGCCTACGCTTACGGCAATCTGGGCACACTGCGTTTCTTCCAGGGGCGCTATGACGATGCGGTTCCAGCCTTCGAAAAGGCCGTGAAAATGGAACCCGGTGAATACTTGTGGTGGGGAAACCTTGGCGACGCTTACCGCTGGGCGCCAGGACAGGCAGCCAAAGCGAAGCCAGCGTATGAAAATGCCATCCGGCAACTCCGGGAAAATATTGCCGCACACCCGGATGACCTGGATTTACAAAGTACCCTGGCTCTGTATCTGGCAAAGCATGGCGATAAACAGGAAGCGCTGGACCAACTTAAAGCCGGAGATGCCGCACTCAAGAAGACGCCCATCATCCTGTTTAGATCAGCTGTGGTGTATGAGATCTCCGGAGAGCGAGAGAAAGCACTCGATGCCATCTCTGCGGCACTTAAATCAGGCTACGCCCCGAAGGAAATCAAAAACGAGCCAGAACTCGTGGCCCTGCGAGCGGACAGCCGCTACCAGATGATGCTGGCGACTCTGCCTAAAAAATAAGCTACCCTCAGCCCCTGACGCCCATCTCAGGATCGTGCCCATAGGCGAACTGGTGCTGGACGTTGTTTTCCGTGAAGTAAACGTTCGCGCCCACATTGAAAGAGTAAGTGCTGTGGCGGTTGGGCTGATGGGGATGCCCTTGTCCCTTCTGGCCAATCCCGTTCTGCGAAAGGCGGCCAAGGTAAAAAATAAAGGAGCCGTCTGGTCCGGGGGTAGTCGATCGGTGAGAGAAAGCAGGCCGCGGTGAATGAATTCCAGATCCATGGTGAGGCGCCAGAAAAACAAAGGGTGACGCCAGGGTAGCTCCGCCGTGGTCCGGGGTATTTGGACGCCCAAAAACGACCAAGGATTCAAGGGTCATCTTCACGCCTTCCGGCCACATCGGCCAAAGGCGTCCCCAACTGCCATCAGCCGCCATCCGGACATAGATATCGTCGCCTAAATTGCAAACAAAGCTTGCCTGGCCGTTGTGCGGGTTATCAGGGACCGGTTGCGGTGGTATCTTGTGTATCAGATTGGACGCTTCCATCACCTGGTCCTGCGCTGGCGCTACGGCCGGCCAGCCTGTACCCATTGAGTACCAAACCTTGGATCGTTCGCGAGCGTTGGGGTTGTCGTCAACAAATAATCCGCTGGCCGAGATAGCGGCGGCCGGTTTCGAATAATGCAAATTCAATAGATACCCGGACATGGATCCCTCCGTCTCGCCGCCCTCGGCAGTTATTGGTTCAGGTTAATTATCAGGCTTAGCCCCTAACGCCCATTTCCGGATCGTGTCCGTACGTGTATTGAGTTTGAATACCACTCACGGTCTGGATCAACGTTGCACCTACAATAAAAGAGTAAAGGCAGGTGCGTCCGCCGTTCGGGCCCTGGCCATTGCCTTTTTGACCAATTCCATTCTGTTGCGGTTGC
>CAVXGK010000002.1:0-3419430 GCA_963761305.1 uncultured Gemmatimonadaceae bacterium
AAGACGCAGCTTGTGAACACGACGTCTGCCGAGGTGTCGTCATTGGAAGGGCGGCGTCGGCACTCGTCGAGTACCGGATTCCGGATCCGGCGCCAGTGGCCGCTCGCGCAACGTCTAGACCTCCACGGACACGTCGAATCCCAGCACGTCCGCGTCAGAAAACAGAGCGGCGATGGCGCGCGTCGCGTTACCGATGCCGCATCCGAAGTCCACAATCGATTGCACATTGCGGCCGCGCAGCGCCTTGGCCATGAGGCGAATCTTGAGGTCTGCGAAGAACTGAACGGTCTGGCCGGAACGGCCGATCGCCTGCTGAACACCGCGTCGTAGGCCGCGCGATCTCGAATCGGCCATCGTCGGTCACTCCGGCTCCGCCGCGTGGTGGTGACACGCCGCTGTTACATTCATCGCGATTCGATCCGGGAGGGGCGTGACGGCACGCATCGCGACTGAAAGCCCGCGGTCCCGCACAGTATGACGCATCGCGCTCGCGGCCGTGATGGCATTCTCAGCGGCGTACATGACGGCTGTCATCATCCAAGGATGGGTGCGACGACGAGGGGACGCTCGGGCAAAGCGCGCATCGCGTGCTGATCGGTCAACTCCCGCACCGCGACTTCGACGAAGTCTACACCGGTGGGTTGACGTTCCTCATGCGCTGGCCTTTCGCGTGCTTCGCCAGAACCTGGCCGCGCTCCGGAAAGTGCTCTTCGTGGCGATCCTGCTCGTCATGCCGGCCTTCTATTACATCGCCTCGCGACTAGCTCGTCCGGCGTTGGCGGCAGGACTCTCGATCGTCGCCTTGATCGTGAGTTTCATCATATCCGGCGGCGATGCCGTCGTGGTACAACCTGATCTTTGCGGTTACGGCCGTGGCCGCCCTTTTCAGGTTCATCGACACAGGGCGAGGCGGTGGGTCCTGGCCGCCGGCGTGTGCGCGGGTCTCTCCGTGCTGGCCAAGATCGTCGGAGTATACCTGTGCGCAGCGTTGGCGCTGTTCGTGGTGTTCCATGCGTTCACCAGACCACACCGGCCGACGCGAGGCCACGCGCGCGGCGGTCGTTCGTCGCAATTGGCTTTTCATTGGCAATCGTAGGGGTGGCGGCCTTTCCGTTCGCGATCATGTCGGGTCGGCTACGGTGGCCGGAGACACTCACGCTCGCCTCTCCAATCGCTGCGACCTGTGTTGTTGCTGCGCTCCAAGTCTGGCGCTCGTCCCGACAGCCTGTTTCGGGTGTCTGGCGTTCGCTTTTCGCGACCGAGGGGTTGCTCGCTGTCGGGGCACTCATTCCCGTCGCACTCTTCTTGATTCCCTACGTGCGCTCCGGCGCCGCGATGTCGCTGTATCGGGGGGTCGTGGTGCTGCCGCGACTACGATTGCAATGGACTGCGATCGATGGCCCACCATTGCTGGCTCTCGGCCTTGGTCTGCCGCCGCTGCTTCTTCTTCTATCACGCCGATTCTCTGCGGCTGTCGTAAGTCGACAGGAAGTGTGGACTTTGCCGCGATCGAGGCCGGCATTGTCGGATGGTCCGCATTCAGCCTCCCTCTCACCGCCCTGTTGTGGAACATGGTGCGAATTCCGCGCCAATGATGGTGGTCGCGGCGGCGATACTCGCAACTTCCCACGCCGATGCGCCACTGTCGCCGAAGGCACGCGAACGACTTTTCCTGGTCGCGGCTGTCGCTGGATGGTGCGCGCTGATCCAGTTTCCGGTGGACTCGTATCAGTATTTCCTATACGTATTGCCGCTCTTTATTCTCGCCGCGGCGGCAATCGCGGTCGCTCGAGAGACGCCGGCGAAGCATTTGGCCGTCGCAACGCTGTTGGCCTTTGGGGTGTTGGGGCTTCTGATGCGGCCGGTGTTCATTCACGGCGGCGGCTCACACGTTGTCCTCACCGGAGACGCAACCGCCCTCCTCGACCTTGAACGAGGAGGACTGACGATCCGCCGCGCCGAGCGGGACGAGTACGTCGCACTAGCGGCAGTGATTCGGCAACACTCGAGGAGCCCGTACATCTATGCCTCGCCTGATGCGCCGGAGGCATACTTTCTTTCAGAGCGAGAAAACCCCACGCGCACCCTTTTCGACTTCTTCGACGAATCGACCGGGCGTAGCGCTCGAATTCTTGAAGCAATTCGCGATCAAAAGGTGGATGTGATCGTGATCAACAAGACTCCGCGATTCTCGCAACCGCTGCCCTCCGAACTCCGCGACTCGCTGATCGCACGCTTCCCGAACGCGGTCGACCTGAGACTATTCCAGGTTCGCTGGTAGCGGCGCAACTCCGACGGCGGATCTCGAGCGTGGGGCGGCGGTTTCCGACACGTCGCGCGGGTCGCCTATCACCTCGCCGACCACCGCGACAGGGCGCCGCTTGACCTCATCGAAGATGCGGCCGACGTATTCACCAAGAATGCCTGCCGTCAACAGCTGGACCCCACCGAGGAAGAGAATCGACAGCGCGATTGTTGCGACTCCGGCGCCCGAAGGGAGCTGTCCGGTGAGCTTCCAAGCCGCGACAACCAAAATGCCAAGGGCTGCGAGCCCGGAAACGGCGAACCCGAGTACCGAGGCCAGGCGGAGTGGAACGTCGGAGAACGAGACGAGGCCGTCGATCGCCAACCGGACGAGCTTCGGCATCGAATACTTCGGCGATCCGGCGCGCCGCGGGTCCCGGTCCACCTGAACTCCGATTTGATAACCACCGATCCACGAACGGAGTCCGCGTACGAAGCGAAGTCGCTCTGGGAGTGCGTTGAGGCGATCGACAAATGGCCGGCTCATGACGCAGAAATCGCCCGAGTCGAGGGGGATGTCGATTCGCGCCAGCGCGGCGAGAAGCCGATAGAACACGTGGTACGCAGCCTTCTTGAACACACCCTCGGGTCGCGAGCGACGGACAGCGTACGCCACGTCCGCGCCTGCCGCGACGCGTGCATCGTGCAGCGCCAATGCGTCCGATGGCCGATCCTGAAAATCGGCATCCATGATGCATACGGCGTCGCCCCGGACGTGGACGAGGCCGGTCGAGATCGCGGCCTGGTGGCCAAAGTTCCTGGTCAAGACGATTCCCCGCACACGCCGATCCGCCGCGGCCAGCTCGCGAATGATCGACCGCGTTCGGTCTCTGCTTCCATCGTCGACGACTAGTATCTCGAACGCCACGCGCGCGTCGTCGAGTGCCGCCGACAGTTCGGCCACGAGGGTGGCGAGATTCTCCTCCTCGTTGTAGGCGGGCATGACAACACCCAGTTGAGGCTCACGCCCCTTCACGGCCATCGAGGTGATGGCTTCAGGGAACTCAGATGGCGTTTCTCGCATGCGGTTACGTTGGGGAACGGCCACCGCCTGTCACGCGCCCGGCCAACCACCATGTTGCGCATGGCCAACAGCGCGCCTGCGTATCCATCAACCGCGTAGTGCCAACCGAGAGCTGTCGACGTAACGAAGGTGCATGCCGCCACCCCTCCGAGGAAGATCCCGACCCGAATCGAAAGCCTAGAAGCGAAAAGCGAGGCCGATATCGCCGCTGCGACGTGTATGCTCGGCTATGAGCAGTGAGCCGTCGGTCGAGCCGTTGTCGGCGACAAGGACCTCACCGTCGCAGAGGGCGGAGAGCAAGCCGTGCTGCGCGTCACGAATGCATTGCTCGAGTGTTTCCGCCTCGTTCAGGCAAGGCATGACAATCGAGACCTCGCACGTACCCGCCGGATCGCGAGCGTTGGCCTTCATTCGGCTCCGCGACGCGTGACAAAACCGGCGACCCACCAGAGGAGAATGGCGATCGCCGCTCCGAGGTACCCGTCGAGCGCGTAATGCCAACCCAGGTCTACCGAGGCCGCGAAGACCAAGACGGCTGTGACGGTCATGGCCCACCCCAGCCGGCGGGAAATCGTGAAGCCACACAGCGCCATGAGCGTCGCGGTCGCGACGTGGATGCTCGGCATCGCCGAGATACCAGCCCCGAATGCCTCGAGGCGATGACTGTACGCATACCACAGGACGTCTTCGCCGCGTACGGAAAGCAGCGGCGATTGCGCGTTGACGGACCGAAGGTAGGCCAACAGACCGGCGTAGGGGTCGCGAGAGCCGGACGTCACGGCGTCGAAGTATGCCGGGCCAGCCGACGAGAGGGCGAGCGCCAGCCAGTTGCCGACGACCAGAAATGCCGCCGTAAAGGCAAAGAGGTACCGGCGGCGCAACGGCGACGGGCGCAGGAATGTTGTCCATGCGAACGCAGCCATCACCAGCGTCGTCCACGCGCGGTGGTAGAACCAATCCAGCGAGACGGTGATGTCCGGCCTTCCGAGCAGCGGCTGGAGCCGGCGCCAGAGCGGACGCCCACCATCGAGCTGGCTGTCCCACGCCGACAACGTCGCATCCCACGTGAACGGATGAAGCGCCGGGATCGCTTGCTTCGCTGCCGAAAACGCCGACAAGAACAGCGACGCCGCGATGAACGTCAGGGCGACTGTCGCGACGTATTCTTTCGTCAGCAAATCTTGGCGCAAACGGGCCCACGCGCGACCGTACGCAACATGTGCGGGGACGCCCGGCTCCAACAGCCGCCGGCGAAACAACTCGCCCAACAGGGCCATGCTGCCGAACACCAAGGCGATCCAGAGCATCGCGTCGCACGCGTCGACGACGCCCACCAGCATGGGCCGCGCGGTGAGCCCGCAGATCACCGCGCTCGTCACGAGTTGTGCTGCAACAACGGCGAGAAACCAGCGTGACTCGAAAATCGCCGCCCGGATCGGCGAGCGGCTTGCCTGCGTGTACGACGCGCGACCGGGCAGCGATACCAGCGGGGGAGTAACGGACGTCATGATGGATCCGACGATATCGGGTTGAAGCTCCGTCCAGCAGGCGGGACGGGCACCGCGGCGCGCCCGCGTCGCTGGGTCAGGGTGTCACCTCTAAGTATCGGCCGATCCAAATCATGCGACGGGCTCACTCCTGCCACGATGCCGTACCGAGTCAATCCTATTCATGCACGAATTCGATCCTCCGTGGCATTCCAACCCACACCCTGTCCACCGCGGCGGCCCTGACCTTGTTCGCCGCCGCATTGCTGCCGCTCAGGCGCCCGCCGTGCGCCAAGACTCGAGCGGCTCGCGCCACCTCGATACGGTCCGCGTAACCTCTCACCACGACAACGCGGTGGGAACCTCGGACGCTGCCAGCGCGGGCCACATCAATCCGCAGCTCATCGCCGACCGGCCGATGCTGCGTCCCGCCGAGGTGATGCAATACATCCCGGGAATGATCATTACCCAGCACAGCGGCGGCGGAAAAGCAAACCGGTACTTCCTCCGCGCTTTCAATCTAGATCACGGCGCGGACTTGGAAACGACCCTCGGCGGCAGGTCCGGTCAACGTGCCGTCGCACGCCCACGGCCAGGGGTATACGGACCTCAACTTCATGTGTATCGGAGCTCGTGGGCTGCATTGACTACTACAACGGGCCCTACGCCGTCCAACGGGACGTGCGCGACGGCCGTGCCAACGCGAACGTGGTCCCCCGTCAACAGGTACTCAGTCGTGATCAGCTCTCGACAAACCCCTCGAGGAGCGCGGCCGAGCTCGATCGGGTCGGCACGAGCTAACACCACGACGACCGCCAGTATTTCACGCGAGGCAGTAACCACGCGTTGAAGCGGAAAACTGCTGTGGACAATCGATCGGCACAGGAACTACCATAGGCGCAATGACCCAGAACCGATTCGGTACCCTCGATGGCCTGCGCGGGGTCGCCGCGTTCGCGGTCGTGCTGTACCACTTCGGCACCGCAACGGGAAATCCATACTTGGCGCCCGCCGGCAAGCTCGCCGTCGACTTCTTTTTTGTGCTCAGCGGCTTTGTGTTGGCCCACGCGTACGGCAGGCGGATAGCGAACGGCCAGATCGGGCCCCTGGAGTTTTTGAGGCTTCGGTTTCTGCGCCTCTGGCCCACGGCGCTTCTAGGTGCCCTTCTTGGCTTGGCGGTCGCGCTCGAGACGTCGAGTGGCTCGGCTTTCCGAGCGACTCCGGCTCGGGATCATCGCGGTTTCGGGCCTCGTGCTCATGCCGAACGTCCTCTCGAACTCCCTTGGCGATGTACACGTTCGAACGCACCGCATTGGTCCCTATTACTACGAACTCGTTGCGAGACTACGTCTATGCGATCGTTGCGCCACTCCTCGACGCGCGGGGTCTCTCGTTCGTCGTCGTGGCAACCGGTGCGCGTAGTTCGGTGTTCGGGACAATGCGGGGCTCGCCCAGCGGTCAATGGCTGTTTCCGCCGCGCCGTATACTCGGTTCTTCGCCGGCGTGCTCGTGTACAAATTCTGGGAGCGACGGTCTCCGACCGAAAGCCGGCGCATATCGACCTCGTCGAGTCTCTCGTCGCGGTCTTTTCCGTTTCCTGGGCCGTGCACGTCCCCGCCATCGAGCTCGCACTTGCTCTACGTGGTATTTCCGGCCATCGTATGGCTCGGCGCATCCGCCCGACTTGCCCGCGGGGGCAAACAGGTACGCGGCGGCAGCAGGGTGAGATGTCGTACCCGCTGTACGCAATCCATTATCCCTTCGTTCTTCTCTTGTCCGAAAGGCCGTTGCGCGGGAACTTCGCCGCGATGACGATTGGGGCCTTCGCCGTGACCCTACTGCTGTCACTTGTTGCACTATCGGCGCTTTCGCGTTTATACGATCGGCCTATCAGGTCGCTCGCGCGAAGGGCGCTAGTCGCCCCCTAGTCGGGACCGATCGCGCCGACCGCAAATCCCGAAATCGTCGAGCGTCGCGTACCTCTGACGTCCATGCGGAACCTGCTCAGAATTGCGGTCGTGACCGCTGCCAGCGTCATTCCCGCTAGCGGTTCCCGCTCAGGCGCCCCCCGTGCGTCCTGACTCGAACGGCTCCCGTCACCTCGACACGGTTCGCGTCACATCTCACTACGACAACGCGGTCGGAACCTCCGACGCTGCCAGCGCGGGCCACATCAACCCGCAGCTCATCGCCGACCGGCCGATGCTGCGCCCCGCCGAGGTGATGGAGTACATCCCGGGAATGATCGTCACCCAGCACAGCGGCGGCGGAAAAGCAAACCAGTACTTCCTCCGCGGCTTCAATCTAGACCACGGCACGGACTTCGAAACGACCCTCGGCGGCATGCCCGTCAACATGCCGTCGCACGCCCACGGCCAGGGGTACACGGACCTCAACTTCATGATCCCGGAGCTCGTGGGCCGCATCGACTACTACAAAGGGCCGTACTACGCCGCCCAAGGCGACTTCGCGACGGCCGGATCGGCGCAGATCCAGTACGCCGACAAGATCGACCACGCGCGGACCGAGGCCACGGCCGGCAGCGACACCTACGGCCGGGCGCTCACCATCGGGTCGCCGGAAGTGGGCCCCGGAAGGTTGGTCTACGGTGTTCGAGGCCGACCACATAAACGGGCCGTGGGCCCACCCCGACGACTACAAGAAGCTGATCGGCGTGGCGCGCTACACGCAGCCGCTCGCCGGCGGCAAATGGTCGCTCACCGGCATGGCCTACGACGGCACGTGGAACGCCACCGACCAGATCCCCGAGCGCGCCGTGGCCGACGGAACGCTCGGCCGATTTTCAGCGGTGGATCCGAGCGACGCGGGGCGATCGCACCGCTACAGCCTGTCGTCCGATTTCCAGACGATGCTGCGCGGCGGCACGCTCAACACGACCGCGTACGCCATTCAGTACTCGCTCGACCTCTTCTCCGACTTCACCTACTTCCTGAACGATCCGATCCACGGCGACCAGATCGAGCAGGCCGACAATCGCACCATCTACGGGTGGAACGGCTCGTGGGCGAAGGTCGGCGAATTCGGCGGGCTGGCGATGACGAACACGTTCGGCTGGGACGTGCGCGACGATCACGTGTGGCCGTCGGGACTGTACCACACGGAGAAGCAGCAGCGTTTGGCGACGATCGTCCAAGACCACGTCCACGAGACGAGCGGCTCGCTCTTCTACGAGAATCAGACGCAGTGGAACGACTGGCTCCGCACCATCGCCGGCGCGCGCGTCATGGACTACGCCTTCAACGTCGCCGCCAACGTGCCGGCGAACTCCGGCTCCGGCACGTCGGCGATCGGGCTGCCGAAGCTCTCAGTCGTCATCGGGCCGTTCGCCGAGTCGGAGATCTTTGTGAACGCGGGCGAGGGAATCCACAGCAACGACGTCCGCGGCGCGACCGAGCACGTGGATCCGAACTCGGGCAGCGCTGTCGACCCGGTGACGCCGTTGGTTCGAGGCATCGGCAGCGAGATCGGCCTCCGCACGCAGCGCATCCCGCACCTCCAAACTTCGCTCTCGTTCTGGACGCTGCGACTCGGCTCGGAGCTCGTGTACTCGGGCGACGACGGGACCACGGTGCCGGGCCGCCCGTCGATGCGCACCGGCGCGGAGCTGTCGAATCACTACACGCCGAATCGCTGGCTGCTGCTCGACCTCGATCTGGCGACGACGCGCGCTCGCTACACGGACTACGATCCGGTCGGCGAGTACATCCCGGAGGCGCTGCGCGCGACGGTCGCCGCCGGCGTCACGGCGCATGACGTTGGCCGCTGGACGACGAGTCTCTTCATGCGCTACTTCGGCCCGCGCGCGCTCACCGAAAACGACAGCGTGCAGTCGCCGTCGACGACGCTGTTCAACACGCAGACGTCGTACCGACTGAGCAAAGACGTTTCGGTGCGATTCGACATCTTCAATCTGTTCAACGCCCAGGCGCCGGACATCACGTACTACTACACGTCACGGCTGCCGGGCGAGCCGGCGGCGGGGGTGACAGGCCTGCATTTCCACCCAGTGGAAAGCAGGGAAGCCAGGCTCGGGCTCGCGGCGGCGTTCTGATAGCGGCGGTGGCCTGATGGGGATCGCTGCAGGGCCCGGACTCTAGGAGTCACCAACAGCATCGGCAGTCAGTGATAGCGAAATGGTTTTGAAGGTGGCCTGATGGGGATCCCCGCAGGGGCAGGACTCTAGGAGCCAGCGACAGCATCAGCAATCAGTGACAGCGAGCGGCCTTGCTGATGCTGATGCTGTTGCTGACGCCTACAGTTTTCGGACCGCGCACCAGACGCATTCAGTGTGCACTCCAGCCGTCAAACGCCTACGGTTGACCTTCATCGAAACGAAGAGCGTCCTCGGCTCGCCCGGCGAGACGACTCCGCCGGCCACCAGCTCGGGGTACGCGCGGTCGAAGACGTTGCGGATTCCCGCCTCGAGCTCTCCGCGGCGGAACGTCCAGGCGCCGCTCACGTGGGCGAGGCCGTAGGAGCCGAGCACGGTGCCGGGTTCGTCGAACGGCGAGTAGGGGCCGACCCAGTTGCCTGCGAGGCGAAGGCGCCAAGGCTGGCCGAGGGGTGAGACGTCGAGGGCGGCGGTGCCCAGGTACTTGGACGTGTTGTAGACGCGCAGGCCGTTGAGCGTCACGACGTCGCCGTCGTCGGTGACGACGACCGTGCTGCGATAGCGCGCGTCGTTGAAGGTCCAGTCGCCGCTCAGCGCGGCGGTCTGGTTGGCGAATGGTACGCGCCAGCCGAGCTCGAGGCCCTGGCGGCGGCTGTTGCCGCCGTTGGTCGTGGCGAGCGTGATCGGATTGAACGTCTGCTCGTTGCTCACGTCCATGCGGAAGAGCGCGGCCGAGGCGCTCGCGCCGGCATGATCGAACTTCACGCCGCCCTCGTAGGCCCACGCGGTGATTGGGGCGAGTGTCGGGTCGATGATGAGACCGTCGGTCGACCGAAAACCGCGCGACGTGTTGACATAGGCGCTGAACGACGACGAGAGCTTCTCGATGAGACCGAGCTTGGGGGAAAAGACGCCGTGCGTCGCGCTGATCGTGCCGGAGTCTTTGGGTGTCGAGCTGGTGCCCAGCACGTCGTAGCGCGCCCCGATGTCGGCGCGCAGCCGGTCGGTCAACTCGAGTGAGGATTGGATGAACGGCGCGCCGGAGGTCTGGGCGCCCATGACGTCCGCCGCGGTCGAATCGCGGCGGCGGGCCGTGGTGAAATAGTTCTCGTAGTTCGATCGGTCCCAGCGGGTCTCGACGCCGGTCGTAATCTCGGCGCGGTCCAGCGTCCAGGTGATGGCGCTCGTCGCGCCGGCGCCGGCGCGCGAGTCCTCCTCTTCCGATTGGCTCCCCGAGCCCTCGAACTTGCCGCCGGCGGGCGGAATCGTGAGGAACAACTGCCAGCGGCCTTCCGTCCCGTACACGGTCGTTCGCCACAGGTAGTTCGAGCCCAGAACGCGGAGGCTCACGCGCTCCTGGGCGTGGCGCTTGTAGCCGCCGTCGGTTGGGTTAGAAACGATATCGTATTCATGACGGGCGAACTCGTCCTCGCTGAGAAACCCCGGCGAATCCCAGTTCGTGCCATACAGCTCCGCGCCGGCGTCGATCGCGACGTTCGACGAGAGGTCGTGCTCGACGCGCGCGTGTCCTTGCGCGATGTCATAGTGCGAGTTCGGGCGAAAGCCATTCTCCTGCACATACCGCGCGCCGATCACGCCGCCGCCGCGCGCGCCGTGGTCGAAGCCGGTCATGCCCATCAGGTCCGCTCGGCCGAACGATCCGCCAGACGCCGTGAGCTCGCTGCCGTCCATCCGGTCGAGCGTGCGCACGTTCACCGTCCCGGCGAGTGCGAAGTTGCCGAACAGCGCGCTCGTCGGACCGTGGATCACATCGATGTCGCGAATGCCGCCGGGAAAGAGCAGTGAGAAATCGTTATAGCCCTCGGCGTGGCCGTTCACGGGCTCGTTGATCGGGACACCGTCCACCCAGAGCGCGATATCCGTGGCGTGATCGGAGCTGAATCCGCGTATCGAGACGTCGGACGCGAAACCGGGACCTTGTCCTTGCTGATGGACCTCGACCCCCGCCGCCTGCCGGAGCAGATCGTACGGCGTCGCAGCGGGCGTGAGATGGATAGTGGTTGCATCGATCGTCGTCGCGTCGACCGGCTGCGCGCGCTCGGGCGGCGTGGCGACGATCGTGACAGCCTTGAGCCGGGCGACCGAGTCGGCGTGCGTCGTCGGCCGCGACGTATGCGTCGAGTCCTGCGCGGCGAGCGCCATCGGCGCGCCGAGCGCGGCGCCGAGAAAAATGAACAAGGAAGCGGAAGTGACCCGCATGAGCTCTCCCTCCTCGATGTGCGATCTGTGATGGCCGGTCGCGCGTGCGGGGTCGCATGCGCGAGGCGGCCGCGCGAAATACGCGGCAGGCCGCGCCTCACGCGAGTTGGCGAGGGCGCGTTGAGATCGGGCGCTGGGCCGTCAGGCCGTCAGCGCCGAGGGAAGCGGGAGGACCGTTCGCGAAGGGAAGGGAATACGGCCGAGGCGCGGCGACGACGGCGAACATTGGCGTACTTCGCGGGCGCTTGCTCGACCGTGGCGACGACTGGCGCGTAGACGTTGGTCGCCGGGACGGCAACGGCGGGGGCGCAACAGCAGGCGCCGAGGCAGGTGCAGCTGTGCTGTCCGTGATGGTCGGCTGGCGCGCCATGCTGTTGCGGGGCGTGCGCCATGTGCGCCGCCGGCATGGTCGCCATGGCGTGGTGACTGTGCTCTGGGCACGAGTCGAAGCTCCCCGGATCGAGGAGCGCGGCTTGGAGCCAGATTGCCCAAAGGGCGGTTCCGGCGCGGAGCCACACGGAGCGACGCATAGGGCAGAATTATACAGTGGTGGTGGCGGCGATCGCACGTAAGGAAACGGCGAAAACGGCGAAACGGCGAGGGGATCGCGGCCAGTGACGTTTGGCTTGGCGCTCTGGCCCCGATCTTGGGCTCGAAATCGGACGTCAGACGTCAGAAAGGGCAGACGTCAGACCAGCTCTCGCTGGGCCGGGGGGCGGGTTCTCGGCGAGGGCGACAGGCGTCAGAAAGGGCGCTTTTCGGGGGCTTGAACTTCTTTGCGTCGCGTGGCCTTTTCAGTCCGTCTCATCCCAATGCGGAGTTAGTCGATGACGGGACGTCGGGCGTTCTGGTTTGCCACTCTTGCCGCCGCGTGCCACTGCTTTCCTGGCCGGGGCGAGCTCGGCTCAGCGGGCGCCGAGGCTGATCGTGTTGATCACGGTCGACCAGATGCGTGCGGACTATCTCGAGAAGTGGGCGCCGCAGTTCACGGGTGGGCTTGCGCGGCTCACGAAGGGCGGCGCTGTCTTCACTAACGCGTTTCAGGATCATGCGAACACGGAGACGGCGCCGGGGCATTCGACGTTGTTGTCGGGGCGTGAGCCGTACGAACCGGGATCGTGTTCAATGCGGAGGGGGTGCCGGATGCGAATGCGCCGATCATCGGGGGGGGCGGGCCGGGGGCTTCTCCGTTTCGATTTCGCGGCACGGCGCTGATCGACTGGTTGAAGGCGAAGAATTCGCGATCGCGCGCGCTGTCGGTGTCGCGCAAGGATCGAGGGGCGATTCTGCCGATCGGGCGGGCGAAGGAGTCTGTTTTTTGGTATCAGAGTGATGGGCGTTTCTCGACGAGCGCGTACTACGCGGACAAGCTCCCGGACTGGGTGACGAAGTTCAACGCCCGTGAGATTCCGCAGAGCTATGCGGGCAAGGCGTGGCTGCCGCTGCTCCCGCTGTCCGCGTACCCCGAGCCGGACACGGTGCCGATCGAGGACAACGGCCGCGAGCCGGCGTTCCCGCACGTGCTGTCGAACGACTGGGACGCGGCGGCGCGCGATTTCATCGCGTTTCCGTGGATGGACGATCTGACGGTTCAGTTCGCGCTCGACGGCGTGAACGCGATGAACCTGGGGCTCGGCCAGGCGCCCGATCTGCTCTCCGTGTCGCTCTCGACCACCGACGCCGTCGGCCACCGGTTCGGCATCGCGTCGCGAGAGATGCACGACCAGATCCTGCGCGTCGACCGGGCGATCGGGGTGCTTATCGATTCACTATATAAGATGCGTGATTCGTCGACGATCGTCTTCGCGCTCACGGCGGACCACGGCGCGACGCTGCCGCCCGAGCTGGCGCAAGACACCGGCGACGGGCCGAAGCCGATGCGGGTCGATCTCTACCCGCTCGTCGCGGACTTTCAGGCGACCGTCGCCAAGAAGATGAACACCGACTCGGCGATCGCCTACGAGGACGCGGTGCTGCTGCTCAACCGGTCGCGCCTGTCGCACAACCACGTCAACGCCGATTCACTCGCCCGCGCGTTCGCCGACGCGGCGAAACACCAACCCGGCGTGTTCCGCGCCGATCTGTTCAAGGACATTCTCTCGGCTGATACAACCAACGATCCGATCGCGCGGCGGTGGCGACACGCGATCCCGCCGGAGTGGCCGGCGGCCGTGGTCATCACGCTCAATCACGGGAGCGTGTGGGGCAGCACTGGCGGCACGCCCGGCGTGCACGGGTCACCGTGGGACGAGGACTGCCATGTGCCGATCGTGTTCTACGGGCCGTGGGTAGCGCCGGGGAGATACGACGAGTTCGTGCGAACGGTGGATATCGGGGCGACGTTCGCGCAGATCGCCGGGGTTCGACCGACAGAAGATATTGATGGACATGTGCTCGGGCGGGCGATCAAGTGACGGCGACACTGCTCCCACGGTAGATCGCGAGCACTGGGGAGGACGGCGCTGCGCTCGAAGTCGGACGTCAGATGTCAGACGTCAGACATCAGTTTCGGCGTTGTGGGGCTACCATCGCGGCTGGGTGAGGGGTAGCTCCTCAGCAGCCAGATACGAGGAATCCTCTGAGGGTCGACGATCCGGTCGCGGCGGTGAAGCGGGATGCAGCTTCGCTGCAAGCGTGCGGATGCACGATCGCAGACGCTGTGCCTCAGGTCGGTGACATGGGTCGCGGATTGGCTTTCGTGGTGACCGAGTCGGAATTACGGACAACGGACAAATGCTCCCACGCGAGATCGGGAGCATTGGATAGGACGGCCCGCGCTCGAAGTCGGACGTCAGACGTCAGACGTCAGACGTCAGTGTCGGCGTTGGACGGCTGCGATCGGGGATGATTGAGGACCAACCGTAGCCGCTGCCGTGAGCGATGCCTCGAGATCAGCTTTTTTTCAAGAACATCCCGTTCGTTGTGCGACGGACCTTCCCCTCCGCGGCCGTTCTCTGCGTTCTCTGCGCCTCTGCGGTGAGCAGTTCTGTTCTGAGCCCGAATGGCCGAATCAGCATCCCGTGGTCAGAATGGCTCTCAGCGCGTTTGAGCCGGTGGCGGGCGGGGTGACGATGAGTGTGTAGCTCGTGCCGGCGGTGAGGGCTCTCGTGCCGGCGTTGAGCAGGATGTCGTGCGAGCCGGTGGGTGTGACGCGAATCAGTCGCGCGCCGGCGGTCACGTTGACGAACGCCGACGCGGTACCGGCGGTCGTGTTCGAGGTGGTGGGCGAGGCGAGTGATGCGCTCACGCTGGTGACGAAGGCGTCGAAGGCCGGTCCGTCGCTGGTTGCGTTGAGGATGCGAAAGCCGGCGGCGCCGCCGGCGGGGCGAAAGGCGTTGAGGAGCGCGGCGAAGCTTGCGCCGGGGCCGCCGCCGCCGGGGAAGGCGACAAGCGTGTAGCTCTTGCCGCCGTCGAGCGGCGGGGCGGAGCCGGCGAGGTTGTCCATCGTGCCGGTCATTGTCACGGTGACCTCGGGCGGCGCCGGGCTGACCTTGGTACAGGTGGAGACGCCGCCGAAGGCGATGTTGCTGCCGCCGTTCACGACGGTGGCGCCCTGCCAGAAGTCGAGCGCGGCGTCGGTGGCATTTACCAGGCGGACGGTCGCCTGGCCATTCGTGGAATCGATAGGTGACGTCGAGTGCGGATCGGAGCAGGCGGGAAGGACGACCAGGCCGACCAAGGGGACGAGGATGCGGCTACTCATTAGTACTTCTCTGATGACTGCTTGAGCGATCGAGCGCCGATTCACGGCGCGGGTTGGGAGTCCCCAATCCCGAGCCGTGAGCCGGCGCTGCAAATGCAGGAGCTTCGGATCTCTCGCGCGTGCTATCGGGGCGGCTTGGACATCGGGGCGTCGCCCTTCTTGAGCGTTTTGGCCAACTCGTTGGCTTTCGACACGTGTTCTTGCAGCGCGCCGGTGGTCGTGTCGAGATCCTTCTTCAGGTCTTCGTCCTTTACGGCCGTCCTGCCTGAATTGATCGTCGAGATCTCGGCCTGATGATTGGCGATCACCGTTTCCAGGAATGTCTTATCGAATTCGTCGCCCGCCGGCATCGATTCGAGCGCTGCGAAGCGCCTCGCCAACTGTGGCGTCGTCGCGTCGCCGACGTCGGCTTCGCGCCCGACGTCCGGCTTGGCGGCGATCTGCTGAAGCGCGGTGGCGTGGGCGGCGTGATCCGTCGCCAGCGCATTGGCGAAGTCGCGAACTGCGGGGTTCTGCGTCTTGCTCGCGGCGAGCTTCGCGGTCGCCGCCTGGATCGAGTCGATCGTGATGAGGTGGTCGACGAGGCGCTTCTGCGCTGTTGAAACGACTTCACCGCCGGCCGTCGTGACTTGCGAGGCGGCGGGTGCGGCGAGGGCGCAGGCCGCGGCGGCGGCGAACGCGGCGACCGTCATGCTGGTGGAGCGGGGCATCGGTTCCTCCTGGGATGCGGGAAATGACCGAGGGCTCCGCGCGTGCAAAACGTGTTCTTGGTGGCGCGATTTTGTGCGGCTTTCGACATCTTTCAAGCGGTGGACCGGTGGACCGGTGGACCGGTGGACCGCAAACGACAGAGATGTCACGTGAAGTTCGTGATGCTCGTCATGTCGAGGCGGCTGGCACACCTAACAATCGACTGCGCTACTCTCGACCGACGATGGTCACTCTCGCCCTTTTCCCGACTGCATGATTCGCCGCTTCATCGACGTCACCGCGCTCCTGTTGATCGCCGTTCTGGTGTTCGCCTGGCTGCGCGCCGACAATGCGGTGTCGCGTCCGCGGGCGTCGGCGCCGTTCGACTGGTCCGCTGTCTCGACTCGCGACCTCGACATTGCCTCTGTCTTTCTGACGGCGAAGTCGCAGGGGGTCGGACGGGCGATGGACAGTCTCTCGGCGCTCACGAAGAAGGATTCGACGCTCGCCGGCGACGGGCACATGATCGCGCACGCGCTCGGCCGATACGCGATCGCGAACAACGGGCATGATCCGGCGGTGCTGCGCGAGTGCCGGCCGACGTTCGAGGCGGGGTGCTATCACGGCGTGCTCGAGGGGTTGCTCGCGTCGCAGCAGCATGTCGACCCGCCGGCGATGGCGAAATTGTGCGTTTCATTGGCGCGTCCAGGCGATGCGCGCGAGCTGACGATCGAGTGCGCGCACGGACTCGGCCACGGGTTCGCCGAGTCGATGGGGTACGACCTGGCGCGGGCGCTCGCTGCGTGCGACGCGTTCGGCGTGGAGGATCTGCGCGGCGAATGCCACGACGGCGTGTTCATGGAGAATGCTTTGCGCGGGATCGGGGCGGCGCGAATGAACGTGGGCGACAGCGCTATGTCGGCGCACGACCACATGGCGATGGGCACGGGTCCCGTGCCGTCCACCGGCCAGCTTTCGCGTGTCGGACCCCGCATTTCCGTGTGACAGTGTGGCGGGTCCGTATCAGCCGTCGTGCTGGTCGTATCAGCCGCTGGTGATCGCGCGGCTGCGCGACTACGACGTTGAGAAAACGCTCAAGGACTGCTCGCTCGCGCCGTCAAACTCGGCGTCGAACTGCTATCGAGGATTCGGCAAACAGAGCCAGGCCTGGTACGGCTGGAACCGGCCGAAAGTGATCGCGACGTGCAGCGGCGCCGGCGCATTTCAGACCGACTGTTTTTCGGGCGCGGTGGAAGCGCTTGTCGATCGCGACCTGGGCGCGTCGGGTGCGATCGACTTCTGCGGCGCCGTTCCGGCGGGGGCGCGGACGAAGTGCTTCGAGGCGGTGGGCGTGCACATCGCGCCGCTCCACGCCGACGACAAGGGCGCCGAGCGTGAGTGCGCGATGGCGGGCCCGCCGGAGTACGTGGACGCGTGCATCCACGGCACGCGCTGAGTGATTCTCGGGGCCTAACGGTCCTCGGGAGTTCCGCGAATCCACGCCGGCCATTGTGCGATGCGCCGCTCGATGAACTGGGGCAGCCGACCAGAGTTGTCGCGCCGCAGAACCATGATCAGCGCGGGCGCGTAGACGCCGAGGAGGACGAGCGCGTTGGATTCGAAGGGGGGTTGTCCGCCCGGCCGGTTGAGCGTTTGGAGCGCGATCACCCACGCGACCACGCTGGCGACGCTCAGGACCATCGACTCGCGGCGGGTCCTGGGGACGAGCCAGAGCGGGAGCTGGTCGGCGAAGTACATGAGTTGCGGCACGCACGCCATCGCCACGAGAAGACGTGCTTCCGGCCGTCGCCAGCGCGCGAGTGCGAGGAGCGCGAGAAATCCGCCGGGGAGCAGAATCGGAATCGGGTGCGGCGGCATCGAGTGGAGATTGCGGAGCCATTCCGCCGGCCAGTTCGGCTGGAAGGCCAACGACACGAGCAGCAGCGCGCCGCCGCCAAGAATGCGGACTTTCGAGGGATCGGCGGCGACAGACGCGAGTCCGACGTTTGGTTTGACGACCGCCAGAAAGCCGAGCGCCGGGAGGAGGAGCGTGGCGGTGACGAGTGGAGTCCACTGGCCCAAGCCGGCGGCGAGAATGAATCCGGCGCCGAAGAACATCGGGAGTCGCGCCGGCGACGTGACGAGGATTCCCCAGGCGAGGAGGGCGCTCGACGCGCCGATGAAGAGCGCGGCGGCTTCGCGGAGTGGCACGAGCGCGAATGGCGCGAGCAGAAACAGGCTGGGAAACGGATAGAAGAACGGTTCGGACACGACGCGCGTGCGTCGCATGATGGGAAATCCGCCGGCATACGGATCGCGCCCGGCGAGCCAGTTCCGCGCGTGGAAATGGAATTGCGCGAAGTCGCGCCGTGCGTGAACGGAAAGCCAGCCCACACGGCAACCGCAACGGCGCCGCCGATGGCAACGGCTATGAGAAATGTTCGTTTCACGTGTGGGCGACTCGCCGATGGGCTATCGTGTAACATGGTGAAACCGGACGTCGACGCCATGTCCCCGATGCTGCGCCGAACCCTCGCCGCGATGCGTCGTTGGATCCGGTTCACGCAGGCTATGCGAGGGGACATATCGTGGCTCGAGCGAATGGTGCGCGCGTCGCTGATGGTCCCGGTCTTCAGTCTTCTCGTATTGATGCTGCGACTTCGTGCGCTCCGGTGGGGACGCCGCGCGTGGTCGGCACTACGGCCGACGGGGATAGGTTCGTGTGCCGGCCGCCGGACCTGGTGCAGCTTTACATATGGTTGTTCGGCATCTGGGAACCGGATCTGACGGCGTTCATCGCGAGCCGTCTCGAGACTGGCGATACGTTCGTAGACGTCGGTGCCAACATCGGTGTGTTTTCGATGCTCGCATCGCGTCGCGTCGGTGCCACGGGCTCGGTCGTGGCGGTCGAGGCATCGCCGCGCGTCTACGGCGAGCTTCTGACCACATTGGAATTGAACGGCGTTCCCACTAACGTGCGTCCGGTCAACATCGCGGCGGCTGCTTCGCCGGGCGAGGTTACGATCTACTCCGGGCCCGCCCAGAACACCGGCCTGACGACCACCGTGGCGACGAGGGGGTTCGTTCGCGAGGGGGCGACCGAGGCGCTGCCGCTGGATGAGATTCTCACCGACACCGAAATTCGCAACGCGCGTCTGTTGAAGATCGACGTCGAGGGTGGGGAGCCGGAGGTGATCGCCGGCATGGCCCGTTTCCTCGAACTTTGCCGGCCTGACACGGAGATTCTGATCGAACTCTCGCCACATTGGTGGACGCCGGGGACGCCGGCTCCCTCCGCCGTTCTCGAGCCGCTGTTTCGGGCCGGATTCAACGCCTACGAGATCGAGAACAACTACTGGCCGTGGCGGTATGTCTGGCCGCTTCGTGTTCAACGCCCGCGACGGATTCGCTGGAATCTGGACACGCGCATCGAGCGAGTAGACCTGGTCTTGTCTCGCCTGGATCGAGAGGCGCTGTGATGACGGCACCGAACGTGACGCGCGATGGCGCGAGCTGGGCGGAGGAGTGGCGGCAGGCGCTCGGGTCGCACTGGCGACTGCAACTCTGGGTGATCGCGGCGCTGTTGTTCGCCACGGGTTTTTCGCTGCCCTTCGCGGACCCCGACATGTCGATGCACCTGGCGACGGGAGAGTGGATCGCGCGCCATCACGCCGTTCCATTCATCGAGCCCTTTGCCTGGACACGTCCCGGTGCGCCGTTCTTTGCGTATTCGTGGTTGATTGAACTCATCTACTACCTCTTGATGGTTCACGTGGGCCCGATGGGGCTCGGCGCGCTGCAAGGTTTCCTCTATCTGGGGCTCGGCGCGGCGATGCTGGTGCTGGGTCGTGTGGCGAGAGTGGAATCCGTGGGTGATCATCCTCATGGCGCTGTCGAACCTGATGGTCGCGCTGGGAGCGACTCCATACGTCCGCCCGCAATGCATTCTTCTGATCGTACTTCCGCTGTGCTGGGCGTTGGTGTACCACTCGATAGAAGCGCCGCGCCTCGCGCCCATTCTGGCGGCGCTTCTTGGCGATCAGCGCGCTCGCGGCAACACGCACCTGCTGTTTCCGTTGACGCTGGCGCCGTGCGTGGCGTTGCTGGACGATCCTCCCGCCGATCGAAAGCGACTGATCGCCGTGCCGCGCGGCCATTTGCGCCGGCTGGCTCTTCTCGCCTTACGCTTTGCTCTCGTCCCGATGTTCAAGCTGTATTTCGCGAAGAACGCCGTGCTCGGGCCTCCTAGTGGGATCGCCGAGTACAAGCCTGGCTTCCAGGTGCTGATGACTGCGGGAACGGACCCGTCGTCATCGCTGCGTTGTTGACAGTGGCGCCGTGGTTCGTCGTGCCGCGTCTCAACGCCAAGGCCCGCTTTCTTCACGGTGTGTTATGGCTCGCCGGACTTCTGATGTTTGCGCTCGCCGTTCGCTCGTTGATCGTTTGGTGGGTCGTTTCGCTGCCGCTCATGGCGATGCTGTTCTCGTTTCTTCCGGCACCGACGCTGCCGGTCGTCCGGACGGCGCAACGAGCGATCGTACTGGTGATCTTCGCCATCGTCGCCGCCGCGGGCCTCGAGACGTGGCTGAATCCCGGACTGCGGGCCGGCAACGCGACGCAGCGTTTCCTCCCCTCGATGACCGCGGGGGCAACGGAGCCCCTGTTCCGCTGGCTCGAGTGCAACACAAGAGACTCAGTCCGCGGCCGCCTGGTGACGACGTTCAACTACGGCGGGTACGTGCCCTGGCGGCTTCCCAGACTCTCGGAGTCGATCGACGGCCGGACGTTTTTCCCTGACTCCGTGGCGCGCGCCGAGGCGTATTTCACTCCAACGGCACGCGATTTCCCGCTGCAGCCTTGGCGCAGCGCGGATTTGGCGATTCTTCCCGTCAAGCTTCCGGTCGCGCCCATCCTCGACACGGCTGCGGGGTGGCGCAAAATCGCGATCACGAATCAGATCAGCGGCCCTTCGGCGATGATCGGGCTCTGGGTGACCGAGCGATGGTGGGCTGAAGCGGGAACAAGCCCATTGCCGCACTCGCTTCTTCCCGTGATGCACTCCTTGGAGCCGCGGGCTGCGCAGTGCGCGCAGTTGGTGCCGCACGCGGCGAACTAGGAGACGGACGCTTCCGACGGTCTGGCGGGTGTCGCGTCGGGCAGCGCGATGTGCGGCTGATCGTAGATGCCGCGCGCCGCATTGGCCCGAATGCGAAGCACGTCGACGGCCATGCGCAATCCGTCTCGAACGACGTGCACTTTCGACCCGGGCTGGTGGGTCCAGTTGACGGGCACCTCGGCGACGCGGTATCCAGCGCGGCGCGCCATCAGCAAAACCTCAACGTCGAAGCTGTAGCCGCTCATTCGCATGCGCGAAAAGAGGTCATGCGCCGCCGCAGCATCGAAGAGTTTGAATCCGCATTGAGTATCGTTGAATCCGCGGATGGCATACAGCCGCACTACGGCGTGAAACAGACGGCCGGCGACTCGCCGATACACACGCGCTTCGACCTTGGTGACGTCGTCTCGGATCGCGCGCGAGCCGATTGCTATGCGGCTGCCGAGGCGATGTGATCCTCGAGGCGCAAAAGCTCGGTGAACGGCGTGGCGCCATCGGCATCCGCGAAGAGCACCAGCCGCCCGGAGGAATTGACGATGCCGGTGCGGACGGCGAATCCCTTTCCGCGATTTTGCGGCAAGCGAATGAGACGGAAGCGACTGTCCGTCGCTTCGATCTGGCGCACCACCTTGCTCGTTTCGTCCGTGGAACCGTCGTCGACGACGATGACCTCGGCCGGTCGGCGATCGGTGTCGAGGAAGGCCTGCAGGTCGCGCAGCGTTCGCGGCAGGCGACCCGCTTCGTTAAAAGCCGGAATCACCACCGAGAGAGCGAGTGTCTCACGCATTGCCGGCCCCGAGTGCTTGTCCACTTCAGCTAGGATCGCCCAATTGAGGCATCAAGGCAAACGACCGCAACAAAACAACATTGGAGTGCATGGTAGTTATGAATTGTTGTCGAGCTGACTCAGCGGTTGTTGGATTTGCGCGACAGCGCTCGCTACGCTAGCGTCATCGTCAAGAGCTAGATCGTGCTCGACGGTCCGTCTGCGTGGACCGACAGGATCGGCAAAGGCATGACGTCGGTGGGATGGTCTCGCTTAAGATAAGTGCTGCTCTTCATGAGGTTTCCGAGGCTGTAGCGCCTCACAAATGGTCGAGTCTGCCATGAAGCAAGGTCGACATTTTCTGGCTTTTCGGCGTGGCGGTCCCAGCGTTGCAGATGCGAGGGCGTCTCGACGAACCTGACCAAAGCGTAAGTGACGGATGCAAGGCTTGCGCGGTCGTGGACGCTTGCTCAATGTTCGCCGCGCTCTTTTCTACCTCAGATCGCCCCGGAAAGCGTTGGGAACCATAGATGTGCGTTGCGTGCTGCGAAGGTGATTCATCGTGTCGCTGTCGCAGGGTGATGCGCCCATGAGGGCAGTCTCTCTCTCCTACGTTAACGCAAGTCGAGACTTCAAATGACGCCAACGGGACGAAGCATGATCGACACCGCAAGACGAATTTGTAAAACGCGAGGACGGTGCTGCGCTGATCGAATACGGCATGCTGGTGATGCTGATCGCGCTGTTGTGCATCGTCGCATTAAAGACTATCGGAAGCAAAGTCTCCAACGGTTTCAACTCCGCGAACTCACTGCTTCCGTAGAGTGCAGCGCCGCGTTTGAGGTGGCAGCAGGTCAAGAGTGTGCTGGTCGCGCAGTCGCAGGTCGCTCGTCCCTTTACCCTCATCTGGAGCGTTCATGAACCGCCTCACCGCCATCGCCCGTAACTTCGTCAAAGACGAAGACGGCGCGGCCCTCCTCGAGTACGGCATGCTCGTGCTGCTCATCGCCGTCCTTTGCATCGTGGCCGTCAAGACCATCGGCAGCAAGATCAGCAACGGCTTCAACTCGGTGAACACGAACCTCCCGTAGTCGGAGGCGGTGCACCGAAGGAAGTTCGCGTGTTCGCGGGTCCCGCACCGGTTGTCGCCCGGAGCGTAGTGCTGATTGGCCTCCTGGCGGCGGCTTGTGTGTCGGACCTGCGGACGCGGCTCATCCCGAACCGAATCGTGGTTGCCACCATCGCGGCCGGATTGCTCTTCGCGGCGGTTACAAACCGCGGTTTTACAGGTCTAACACACGCGGGGGCGGGGTTACTGACCGGCTTTGTCGTGTGGTTTCCGTTTTATCTGCTGCGAATGCTGGGTGCCGGCGACGTGAAGTTGTTCGCGGCGTCCGCGACGTTCCTTGGTGCCCGCGGCGCAATTGAAGGGGCGCTGTACACCGCGCTCTTCGGAGGCGCGTTGGCGTTGTTCTACATGCTTGCGAGCTCCGGCTGGGCCTTGACGTTGATTCGAGTCGGACAAGGCGTGCAGCACCCGGCGATGCTACGAAACTCGCCCGCCGGGAGTCGTCGAATGCCGTACGCGCTGGCTATATCGCTAGGGGTGTTGGTCGCCCTGTGGTGGCCGGGGCACTTGATCAATTGAGGTGGGAGATGGGTACGCGACCACGGAACGTGCTGAGATCGGAAGACGGCAGCGTCATTCTCGAAACCGCGATGATGATGACCGTGATCCTGATCCTCACCTTCGGCATGGTGGACTTCGGGCGCGTCATGTACACGTCGAACAGCCTGATTTCCGCAGCCCGGGAGGGCGCGCGGTTCGGCGCGGTCCTGAATCATCCGGGCGTTTCGGCGACGGGAATTGCCAGTATCGACAGCGTGGTGAAAGCCCGGTTCAACCAGTACACCTTCGGTGGCACCAATCTCACGAATACAAACATCGACATCGACACGTCGACCACGTCGCCGCCGACCTATGTGAAGGTCTCGATCAAATACAAGTTCACGTGGATTTCGCCGGTCGCCGCAGTGGCCGGTATCATCGCGCATCACAGCGTTAGCTACACCGATTCGCTGCACGCACAGGCGACGTACCGATACGAGAACCAATAACGAGTAGCAAATCCTTTTTTCGGACGCATTCCCATGGCTGAGCGACGTTACACGACAATTTTCGGGGCAGCGCTGGTCACCGCTGCCCTGGCCACGTTCGGGATCTACCGAGTGCTTCAGGCCTCGAAAGCCCAGAACCGCGTCATCACGCGGCCGGTCGTCATCGCGTTCAAGGATGTCCCCGAAGGCAACAAGATCGATCGGGCGAGCATCACCGTCGCCGAGTGGCCGATCAACACCGTTCCCGCCGGCGCATTCACGTCCATCGACTCGGTGGTGAATCGAGTCACCCGCATCGACGTGTTCCGTGGCGAAGTGATCGTGCCTGGCCGCCTTGCGCCGGATGGCACGAGCTCGGGACTACAGGTCAAGATCACGCCAGGCAAGCGCGCCGTTGCCATCAAGATCGACGACGTCTCCGGCCTGAATGGCATGGTTCAGCCGAACAGCCGGGTGGACGTGCTGGTCACGACTCGCGACCCGTCGACGCAAAAGGAAGTCGCGAAGACATTCATGTCCAACATGCGGGTGCTGTCCGTCGGCACCTTGACGGCGACTGGTCCCGACAATCGCCCGATTCAGGCGGCCACGGTGAGTCTCGAGGTCACGCCTGCCGAGGCCGAGCGCTTGGCCATCGCGACGGGCACGGGGCGCATCCAGCTCTCGCTCCGCGGCTATGGCGACCCGGATTCCATCCGCACGACTGGCGCCAATTCCGAGGACGTGCTCGCGCAGCTTCGGACGGCGCCAGTGGCCAAAATCGACCCGACTCCCGTGCGACGCTCGACGGCTCCGGCGCGGCGACCTGCGCCGGTGCAACAGGCCGGCGCGCCGCCGGTGGTTGCTGCTCAGCCGCCGGCCACCGGCGAAGTCGCGCCGAAACTGAATACACTCGACACCAACGTCGTCCAGATCTTCAAGGCCGACAAACAGGACACTCGCAAGTTCGTCAGTAAGACGGACTCCGCGCGCGCCGATTCAGTCAGGCGGAGCAAGCCTCCGCTCTGATCCCTCCCGCCCATCGTCACGTGAAACCTTTCCGTCAAAGCCACACCCCGCCTTTTCTCGTCCTCGCCGCATTCGCCTCCCTCCTCGTTGCGCCGGTTGCCGGCGCCCAGGCGCCGGACGACACGATCACACGCATCGACCTCCCCGCCGGGCGATCCTATCCGATCACCACGGTGGATCCGATCGCGCGTGTCTCGGTGGCGACGCCGGACATTGCCGACGCGGTCGTCGTCGACGAGCGCAACCTCGTCATCAACGCCAAGGCGATGGGCGAGACCGACATCATCATGTGGATCACCAACGAGCCGCGCCGCCACTACCGCGTCTCGGTTCGGTCGGCGTCGGACCGCAAGGCCGTGTTGCTCAGCGTCCGAATCGCCGAGGTGCGCAAGGACGATTTCAACTCGCTGGGCGTGAACCTGCTGTACCGCGATCCGGGCGGTCACGCGCGAGTCGGAACGGGCATCTTCAACACCGACAACTCGATCGATCCGGTGACGGGCAAGGTCACGCTGGCCGACGCCACGACCAAGTTCGCCACGCTGCTCACCGATTTTGGAACCAACAGCCTGCTTTCGTTCATCGACGCGCAGGCCATTCTCGGGCATGCGAAGATCCTCGCCGAGCCGAATCTGCTGGCGGGCAACCACGACACGGCCAGCTTCCTGGCCGGCGGCGAAGTCCCGATCCCGATCGCGCAGCCGGGCGCCGGCGGAGTGGCTCCAACAATCACGATTCAGTACCGCGAATTCGGCATTCGTCTCACATTCATTCCGGAGATCGTGAGCGACAGCCTGGTGAAGCTGAACGTTCACCCGGAAGTGTCGAGCCTGGATTTCACCAACGCGGTGGAGATCTCGGGCTTCCGGATTCCCGCACTCCGAACGCGCCGCATCGCCACCACGGTCGACGTCCGGCGCGATCAGTCGCTCGTGTTGTCCGGGCTCATGGACGACGAACGCACGCTCACGCGCACCGGCGTTCCGCTGCTCTCTTCGATTCCGATCCTCGGGGCGCTGTTCGGCAACTCGACGTGGGAGACGAATCAGACGGAGCTCGTCATCATCGTCACGCCGACGATCGTGAATCCGAACAACCCGCCGGCGAGCCGCGTCGTACGGATGCTTCCGGATACGACGCTGCCGGCGCGCGACGCGCTCGAGAAGCGGCTCCCGCCGCCTCCCATCAAGCCGTAGGCGGGAGCGAATCGACGTGGCGACGCAACGAAACGTTCTCATCATCGGCGACGCAGCCGGTCCGCCGAAGAGCGCCGCCGACGTGCTGCATCGGTTCGGCTTCGTCCGAATCGACGACTCTCCGACGCTCAACGAGGCAACGCCTCGATTGCGCGCCGAGCATTACGATCTCGTAATCGCGCCGATCGACAAACTCTCCAACGTCGAGATGACGTTGCTCGAGCGCGAGATCCGGCGCGAGAACTCGATGCTGATCGGCACGGCGCCCAAGGCCGACGCGGAGCTCATCCTCACCGGGATGCGCGCCGGCGTTCAGGAATTCCTTGTCACACCGCCAGATCCGACCGATTTCGCCGCGGCCCTCGACCGACTGGTGCGGCGGGCCGGAACCGAGGTGCAACGCGGCCTGGTCATGGCCGTCTTCAGCGCCAAGGGCGGACTCGGCACGACGAGCGTGGCGGTCAACCTCGCGTACGGACTCGCGGCCAACCATCCCACGCGGCGGGCGGCGCTGGCCGACTTTGTGGTGGGCGGCGGCGACATTCGCGTGTTTCTCAACCTGAAGCCGGCGTACGACCTGGGCGACCTGGTCACGAAGATGGACCGGATCGATCAGGACCTGTTGATGTCGGTGCTGTCGGCCACGGACGGCGGCGTGTGGGTGCTGCCGGCGTCGGAGCGGGCCGAGGTCGCGGAGATGCTCGACGCCGCGTCGTCGCAGGCGATCATCAACCATCTGCGCGCGCATTTCAACGTGGTGATCGACTGCGAGCACCACATGAGCGAGCGGACGCTGGCCGCGTTCGACGCCGCGGACCGCATCGTCCTGGTGACGCAACTGACGATTCCCGCGCTCAGCAGTACCAAGCGGACGCTGGAACTGTGCGAGCGGTTGGGGTATCCCGAGTCCAAGATTTTCGTGGTAGTGAACCGGCACCACTCGGGCGACATCGTCGCCGTGGGTGACGCCAAGGAAGTGCTCAAGCGAGACGTATTCTGGCGGATCCCGAACGACTATCGGGCCTTCACTGACGCGCTCACGCGCGGCAAGCCGATACTCGACAAGGATGCGTCCACGCCGCTCGCCAAATCGTTTCTGCAGCTCGCGGCAAAGCTGGGCGGGTCGTCTCAGGCGCCAGAAGCAGACACAAACGGCGCCGACGCGGGCGGATCGCGCTTCGGCCGACTCTTGCGCATGGGGAGAAAGAACTGATGGCTAGCCTTCGCGATCGCCTGATGGGGCGCGGTCAGCCTCCGAAACCGGGCTTGGGTGGCAAGCCAGGCGAGTCGCCGGACGGTACGCCATCCGGCGGCACGCCCGGTACGCCGTCCGGATCGCAAAACACGCCGACCGGGCCGATCCGCACGGGCCCGATTACGGCGGCCATCACCGGGGCGCTCACTGGTTCCTCGACGCGGCCCACGTCGCGCACCACGCAGCAGACGTCGCGCACCGCGCCGACGACGGGCCGCACTACCGCGGGCCGCACGTTCGGGTCGCGCACCGAATCGCCCGTTCTCAGCCCGGTCGACCAGCTCAAGGTCGACCTGCACCGCCGGCTGATCGAGCGCCTGGACCTCGAAGCGCTGGAGAAGATCAACGACGAGGGCGTGCTGATCCAGCAGATTCGAAACGCCGTCGTCGAGTTCCTGCGCAGCGAAAAGGCGCCGCTCAGCCAGACCGAGCGCGAAGAAGTCATCGAGCAGATCGTGTACGAGGTCACCGGACTCGGACCGATCGAGCCGCTGTTCCGCGATCCGTCGATCACCGACATTCTGGTGAACGGCCCCAAGGACGTGTACGTCGAGCGCAAAGGCAAGCTGGCCCGCGTGCCGACGAGCTTCCGCAACAACGCGCACCTGATCGCGATCATCGACCGCATCGTGAGCCGCGTGGGCCGGCGCGTGGACGAGTCGTCGCCGATGGTGGACGCGCGTTTGCCGGACGGCTCGCGCGTGAACGCGATCATTCCGCCCCTGGCCATCGACGGGCCGGTGCTGTCGATCCGCCGATTCGGCACGCAGATCACGATCGACCAGCTACTGGAGCTGGGCGCGCTGACGAGCGAAATGGTGTATCTGCTGGCCGGATGCGTGCAGGCCCGTTTGAACATTCTCATCTCGGGCGGTACCGGCTCGGGCAAAACGACGTTGCTCAACGCGCTGAGCTCGTTCATTCCGGCGAGCGAGCGTATCGTGACGATCGAGGACGCCGCCGAGCTGCGGCTCCAGCAGGAGCACGTGGTGCGTCTGGAGACGCGGCCGCCGAACGCCGAGGGGCGCGGCGAGGTGCTGGCGCGCGACCTGGTGAAGAACGCGCTGCGCATGCGTCCCGACCGCATCATCGTCGGCGAGGTGCGCGGAACCGAGGCGCTGGACATGCTTCAGGCGATGAACACGGGCCACGAGGGCTCGCTCACGACCATCCACGCCAACTCGCCACGCGACGCGATGGCGCGGCTGGAGACGATGATCCAGTTCGTCGGGACGTCGCTGCCGAGCAAGGCGATGCGCGAGCAGATCTCGTCGGCGCTGGACCTGATCATCCAGGTGTCGCGTCTCTCGGACGGCACGCGCCGGGTGACGAGCGTGACCGAGGTGACGACGATGGAAGGCGAAGTCATCTCGGCGCAGGAGATTTTCCGGTTCCGCCGGCAGGGCGTTACGAACGACGGCGGGGTTGTCGGCCGGTTCGAGGCGTCGGGAATTCGGCCGGGCTTCACCGATCGGCTCCGTGTGGCGGGGGTCGATCTGCCGTCCAACCTGTTTGCTGCCGGGTGAGCTGAGCCATGCAGGGTCTCGTTCTCCTTCTCGTCTTCTTCGGCACGGCGATGCTCGTGCTGGGGACATACGCGGTCATCAACCGGCGCCGGCTGAACGCCTCCGCGATGCTGCGCGACCGCATGGGCGACGACGCGCCGGTGGGGACGCCGACGGCGAACATTCTGCGCGACTTGCGCCGGAGCAGCCTGCCGGCGCTGGACCGGCTGCTCGATTCGATGTCGGTGTCGGAAGCGCTGGACTACGAGCTGCGGCGGGCCGGCGCGAGCTGGTCGGTGGGCGAGTTCGTGCTGGGGAGCGCGATCGCGGCCTCGTTCCTCCTTCTGATCGGGGAGCAATGGGGACTCTTCACGGCATGGATCGGCGCATTGGTCGGTGCCGTGGCGCCATTCATCGTCGTGCGCCACATGCAGAAACGCCGGGCCAAGAAATTCGAGGAACAATTGCCCGACGCGATCGACATGATCGTGAACGCGATGCGGGCCGGTTTCTCGTTCCAGGCGGCGCTCAAGTTCTGCGGCGATGAGATCGCCGCGCCGCTCGGTGATGAGTTCACGCGCATGTACGACGAGCAGCGGCTGGGTTCCGACATGCGTCATGCTCTCCTGGGAATGCAGGAGCGCGTGGGGACGCTCGACGCCAAGATGCTCGTTACGTCGCTCCTCATTCAGCGCGAGACGGGCGGCAATCTGAGCGAGGTGCTGGGTGGGCTGGCCACGCTGATTCGCGACCGCGGTTCTCTACGCGGCCAGATCGACACGCTCACCGCCGAGCCGAAGTTCACGGGACGCGTGCTCGCGCTGCTCCCGGTTGTTGCCTTTTTTGCGTTGTCGTATCTCAATCGCGACATGATGCTTCCCATGCTGACCACGTCGACCGGCCGATTGCTGCTCTTGTATGCGGCCGCATCGATCGGGTTGGGATACTTCGTGTTGATGAAAATCGCGGACATCGACATCTGATGGGTGCCCTGTGAACCTTTCGTCGCTGTTTTTGGTGGTTCTGGTGATGCTGTTGGTGACCGCCGTGGTCGTCGCCATCGGCGCGTACCAGGCGAATGCTCGCCGGGCGATCGCACTCGCGCGCGCGGGTGGCGGCGGCGCCGGCGCGGTCGACGTGGTCCCCCTCATCACGCTTCCGGACGACAGCAGCAGCATGGCGATGCGGGTAGGGAAGGTGGCCGAGCGGTGGCTGCCGGAGGGCGCCGTCTCACTCGATGTTTCCAGTCAGCTCATCCAGGCTGGATTCGAGTCACCGGCGGCGCCGGTGTTATACACCGTCATCCGTCTGGTCTCAGCGCTCATCATTCCCGGCGCGATGTTCGCGTGGGGTCCGCACGACTCGAGCTTCATGGTGCTCTTGAGCGGGACGATCGGCATTGCCCTCGGGCTCATCGGCCCGCCGGCGATGCTGGAGAGAATTCGGCGGTTGCGACAGGAGCGGATCATCCACTCGATTCCCGACACGCTGGACTTGCTGCTCGTTTGTGTGGAGGCCGGCGTCAGCCTCGACGCGGCTTTGCTCCGTGTCGGTCGCGAGATGGTGCTGCTCCATCCGGAGCTGGCCAACGAACTGCTGACGATGAATCGGCGGATGAATGCCGGCATGCGGCGTGAAGAGGCGCTCCATGGTCTCTACGAGCGCACCGGCGTCGAGGAGCTTCGCGCGCTCGGGACGAACATGATTCAGAGCGAACGGTGGGGCACGTCGATCGCCAAGGTACTACGCGTCTACTCGGAGTCGATGCGGAGGAAACGTCGTCAGGCGGCCGAGAAGAAGGCGGCCGTCGCGGCGACGAAGATGGTCTTTCCGTTGGCCTTGTTCATTCTTCCCGCGTTGTTCGCGGTCATCGGCGGCCCGGCGATTCTCTCCATCGGGCCGGTCTTCCAGGCGTTGGGCCAGTAAGGATCGGGGGCGATCATGCAAAGGCTCGAAATCGAGTTATCAAATCGAAGGGGATTCACGCTCATTCTGGGGGTCTTGTTGATCACGGTGATCCTCGGCACGGCGGCGTTCGCCGTCGACGCGGGTCATGAGAACTTGAACCGGGCGCAGGTACACGCCGCCGCGGACGCCGCGGCATTGGCGGGGATGGAGAAGTACGCCGCTACGGTTGACGCGTCGAGTGCGCTCGCGGAGGCACAGCTCTACGCGTCGAAGTTCAAGGCGGACAACGCGGCGCTCAGCTTGCAGTCCGCGGACTTTGCGCTTGGCCACTGCTCGGCGCCGTGCTCGCCATCGACGTTCGTTGCCGGCGCGCCTGACTCGGTGGCGAAGGCGACGATCCGCGACACCACGCACTATGCGTTCGCACCGGTGTTCAGAGTCTTCGGGCTCGACATCCAGAGCCACCTCACGTCCGCGACGTCGATCGCGGTCGGTCAGTCGAGGAAGGAGGTCACCAAGTCGACCTGCGTAGCCCCGATCGTGATGCCTGTGTCGGCGCTTTTCCACGAGATCGGAGACGACACAAACGGGAATACCGATACCCTTACCGCCTCAGACATCGCGAAGCTCTCGGGGACCTCCTCCAATCCGATTACTCTGCCGGTGCAAAACGGGACCAAGGTCAACACGTTGGACAGCGTGTTCTATCAAGCTCAATTCCCTCCCACGATGACGGCGGACAGCATCCAGCACGGAGGACAGTCGAACAGCGCATCGTTCTATCGCAACGCGATTACGTGCACCGGTGGGGTGGCTCCGGTTGGCGTCGGGGACTGGCTCGGTGCCGTTAACGGTGTCAAAGCGAACGCCACACAGTCGGGTCTCGACAACGCGGACGGCGGGACGCTTCCGGTGACAGTCGAAGTAGTGCTCGCGGATTTTATCGGATCACCGAAGGACAAGTTCGGGGCGACGGTCGCGGGCTGCCCGTGTTTGCATGTCGGATACGTCGGCGCGTTCACGTTCACCGCGACCGGCAACAAGTCCGTGACCGGGTACTTCACCACGCTTAGTCCGCTAGCCGGTGGCGTCGTGCAGTCTGACACGTCGCATTCGGCTCCGCTGGGGCAGATTTCCAAGATTCGGCTGATTTATTGATCGGCTGTCGCTTTCTGTAGGATGTGTCTGAGGTTCCAACTGATTGGCCTCGCTCGTGACCCAACCCTCGGAAGAATCGCAGGACCTAATCGCTTGCCCGTCGTGTGACAGCCCCGCCGACCCGCGCGCCGTGGTGTGCGCGGTCTGCGGCGCCGTGCTCGCGAGCGGCATCGAGAGCGATCAGGCCGCGGACCTGCTCAAGCGGCTCCGCGACGCCCTGCAGGGTCGTTACGTGCTCGGCACCGCCATCGGTCTCGGCCGCGGCGGCATCACCATTCGCGCACGCCGTCAAGCGGGGGCAAACCGTGACGTCGCGATCAAGATCGCCTGGGACGATCCGGTCGCGCGCCGAGACCTGGTGCGCGAAACGGACCTCGCGTCGCAGGTCGTTCATCCCAACGTCCTGCCGATGGCGCGGCTCGACGTCGCGCCACCGCTCGTCGCCGTCGAGATGCCCCTCGTGGAGGGTGGAACACTCGGCGATCTGATCGACAGCGGCAAACCCGTGCCATACCAGCGCGTGATCGAGATCGTGCGCGGCATCGGCGCCGCGCTCGACGAGGCCCACGACCACGGCGTCGTGCACGGCGCGCTGCGCCCGGAAAACGTCCACCTCGACCGGGACGGCAACGCGCTCATCTCCGGGTTCATGCTCGGGCAGTTCCCGAGTGGAGACCGCGACGCGCCGCTTCCCAACTCGATCGGCTCGCCGGCGTACACCGCGTTCGAGCAGCGGCACAACCTTCACACGATCGACGGGCGCGCCGACCAGTTCTCGCTTGCGGTGATCGCGTACGAGCTGCTCTGCGGCCGTCGCACGTGGCGCATTCCCGCCGACGGCGTGCTCGAGATCGACGCCATCGAGATCATGCCGCACCGCGCCATTGCGCCGGCCGTTCCGCTCAGCGCAGGCGCGGCGATCAAGCGCGCGACCTGGAAGGATCCGGACTACCGGTACGACAGCATCAACGACTTCATCGCCGGGCTCACCGGAACCGTGCTTCAAGGGACCCCCGCCGAGCAACTCGCGAAGGTGGACCACGGCGGCGACATCAAGCGTCGCTCGCCGGTATGGATCCTCGCGCCCCTTGGCATTTTGGTGTTCCTCGCCGGTGGGTTTCGGCCCGACATTCGAAAGACGGCGACGCGCTGGTGGCATCTTGCATTCACCGACAACACCATGTTCGTGCCGGGCGGCAACTACTCCGACGGGCCGGCGATCGATCCGAGCTCGCCGCCGACCATGCCCAGTCCGGCGACCACAAGGCGCCCTGACACGACGCAGTCGTCGCGGGGGAACACGCGGATCGGCGTCGAGACGCCGCTTGGGCCAGCCGCGCCGCTGGGCCCCGATCGCCAGTTCAACCCTTATCCCAACAGCCCGAACTCCGGGGGCGGAAACGAGGCTCCCTCGAATACGCGCCGAGTGGACGACGGGTCAAAAGATGCGGGCACGCGCACGCCCGATTCCAAGACGTCCAAACCCGGAGCGGAGCACGTCTCGCTCGAGGCGGGCGCGATCGGATCGGCCCCAGGTGCCAGTTCGGGGCGCGGCGGCGCGGCGCTGGCCGGCGACACGGTATCGCCCAACGTCGCCGGCTTCGTCGCCGTGTCGGTCGAGAGTGGGCTCGCGACCGTTTTCGTCGACGGCCTGTTGCGCGGGAGAGCGCCGCTTGTCCTGAAGGCGGCGGCCGGGAAGCACGTGGTGACCGTGAAAGGCACCGGCAAGTACGCGCCTTCGTCTATCTCGGTCACGGTCACGCCGCACGACACGATTCGCGCTGTGTTTGCAACGAGCGCCGGTCCGCCGAAAGAGTGATGCGCACCCGAGCGCCGCTTCTCGCGGCTCTCGCCATCGCGGCGGGCCTTCCGTTCGCCGCAGTGGCCCAGCGGATCTCTCCGCTGCCCAAGCCCTGCCGTGTGCCGGGCGCCGAGGCCGCGAACGTCCTTCCGCAGCGGATCCGCTCATCGCTGGCCGTGTCGGTTTTCTCATCTGACTCCACCGACCCGGCGGGGGAGCTGGCGGGCGGAATCGCCGACGCCATCGCCAATCGGCTCGGCACGTCGGTCCCCCGAATCCTCGTGATAGGTCGCCGCGCCCAGCACCGGCTCGTCGTTACCGACTCGATTTCCGCGCGCGCGATGGCCGAAAGCCTCGGCACGACGTACGTGCTCGCGGGCCGCGTGACCGAGGGACTTCGCGGGCGCACCGTGGCGTTCACCTTGTACAACGGCGCGACGGGGCGCGCGCTGATGTATCGCACGCTGCCGCACGATTCCGCCCACGTGATGCTCGTGGAGCAGAACGTCTCGCGGCAGGTGGCGACGCAGATTCTGGGGAAACTCAACCCGGGCGAACAACGAGCCCTCGACCGGGTGCCACGGGTCAACGGGAACGCTTACGACGCGTACGTGCGTGGACAGGGCGCGCGCGACGTGTGGGCGTTTGGCCGGGCGGCTGGATACTTCCGCGACGCGGCGCGGCTCGACAGGTCATTCAGCGCCGCCTTCGCCGATCTGGCGCTCGCCGACGTCGAGATACTGCTGCGCGGACTCAGCTCGACCGCGGCGACGGACGTCGCTCTCGAGGCGCGCAACGCGGCGAGCCACGCCGTCGCGCTCGACTCGATGTCGAGCCTGTCGTGGCGCGCCGAAGGGGCGGCGCGCCTGGTCGACGGGAAATCCAGCGCGCTGTGGCGGCGGGCCTACGAGCGCGCGATCGTGCTCGACCCTCGCGACCCGGCGGTACTCGAGGAGTACGGACTCGCCCTCGTCCGCACGGGTGATCGCGAAGCCGGCCGCCCGCTGCTGGAGCGCGCGCTCGTTTACGAACCGGGGCGAGCGCAGCCGATGGCGGCGCTTGCCAGCCTCGCGATCTCCGATCACCGTGATGGCAGCGCGTGCACCCTGCTCAACCAGGCAATCGTGGGCGACGTGCTCTTCGCGCCCGCGTGGGCGCAACGGGCGGTGGTTCGCGCGCAGCATGGGGATCTGCGCTTCGCGTGGGCCGACGCCGAGACCGCGACGCAGCTCGGAGAAAGCCACCTCGGCGAGAGCGCTGGCGCGATGGTCGATTTACTGGCGCGCGATACGTCGCGTGCTCGCGACCGACTTTATATCGAGTGGAGCCAGGTGAAGGCCGCCGGCGCGGTGGGAGTGACCGATGGCACGGCAATCGCGCGTGCGATGATCGCCGCGGGGCAATCTACCCGCGCGCTTGACGTTCTCGAGCTGGCGAGGCCGCGGGGACTGTGGTTCGTTACCGCGTTGCGCGATCCAGCCTTCGACACCCTTCGCGGCGATAAGCGTTTTCTCGCTCTGACGACGAAGCAATGACCGGTCTGCGGATCGATCGGGAGAGGGTTCGGCTCTACGGAATCGGACTCGCCCTGATCGGTCTCACGCAGATGCGGTTCGTGGCGAGCGTCGGGCACTACTGGGATTGGGTCGACTTCTACATCGCCGGCGCGATGGCCGGGACGCGCGCGCTGCTCGACCCCGCGGCTCATGCCGCCTGGGGAGCGGCCCATGGCCTCCCCGTGACATCGTTCGCGTACATGCCGGGCTTTGCCTGGCTCCTCGTGCCGACGTCTCACCTGACGATCGCGTTGGGTTTTGCGGTCAATGCCGTACTGATGTCGCTCTGCGCGCTTGTCGCGTCGAGGCTTGCGTCGCGCGTCTACGGTCTCGACGCCGGAGACGCGCTCTACATGACCATCGGTTGGGCCCCGGTGACGGCAGCAATCGTGACCGGACAAAACAGCCCTCTTGGTCTACTCCTTTCGCTCGTGGCGATCGACGGCCTGCAGCGGGGCAGCGCTCTCCGAACGGGCCTGGGTGTTGGGGCGCTGTGCTACAAACCAACATACGCGCTGCCGTTCGCCATTCTGCTTCTCATATATCGAAAGTGGAAGGCGATCGGGGTCGTGGCGGCGTGCGGCGTGGTATGGTACGTACTCAGCGCGAGCGCGGCAGGCGGGGACTGGCTGTGGCCAAGGCCGTATCTCCAGTCGCTGGCCGGCTACGTCGGGCCGGATTTCGCCTACAACCGCTTCAAGTCGGTGAGCGTTCCGGGGCTGCTGATGCTGGCCGGCGTCTCAGCCAGCGTGGCCTTTGGGATCGGGATGGTTGGTCTCGTCTCGGCGCTGGGGTGGCTCAGGGCGCGGAAGGTCGAGCTGCTTTCGGCCGCAAGTCTTGCGGGAGTCATTGGCGTGGCGACGAGCGGGCACGCGTGGCCGTACGATGCGGCGCTCGCGTTGCCGGCGCTGTGGTGGGTCGCGGCGAAGGTCGACGAGCCGGCGAGGACTCGGGCGATCGTGGTTGCGTACGTGGTTGCGCCGTTGTGGATGGCGGCGCATACACTCCGATTCGACCCGCTGGCGATTGTCGTTGTTGGAGGGGCGGGGGCGCTTGTGGTGCGAACGGCGAAACTAACAAAGAGCGAAACAAACAAAGGGCGAAGCTAACAAAGAGCGAAGCTAACAAAGGGCGAAGCTAACAAAGGGCGAAGCTAACAAAGGGCGAAGCTAACAAAGGGCGAAGGTGACGAACGGCGAAGGTGACGAACGGCGAAAAAGGCGAGATGACGTGGCCCCCAAGACTGGCCCGGAAATGATGTCAGTCCAGTGATTGACGCTCGCGCGTTGGCGCAGCGGAAGCTGTCCGATCTCGAGGGGCAGCGGGAGGTGGTGCGACACATCTGTGTCCCTAGGCTGGCACCGGAGTGCCCTTGGCCCACGCCCACGCGGCTATGCGCCAACTGTCTTCATGCTTCCGAAGTGCAAGCGTAAAGGTCGCGTCCGACTGAGTAATCTGCTTGCCCAATAGCTTGAACGTCATGCTCGCGGGAACCACCACATACGCACTGTCGCCGGTAACGTTGGCATGCAACGGGGTGCCGATCGTGACCAAGTAGTCGGTCGCGCCTTCGTGTTCGGCTGCCGCCAATACGTCCCTGTACCAATCCTCACACGCCGTGGGACCGTGCCACACATGTGGCGCCAGACCATCGAGGATAGATGCGGGAACAGCGAAACACGCCGCCATTGCCCGAGCGTCACCTTTGTTGAACGCGTCGATGTACTGGCGCACTACAGTTACGGGATCGCTTGTTGGTGCAGCCCGTGCCATGTGAGTTTCTCCCAAGGCTTCGCCAAAGCTCGGTCCATCTCAGGACGCGCATTCAAGTTGTGCGCGTCGCGCGCGCAGACACCGAGACACGGTACGAAGACGACAGTCAGTCGGTGATTAGCGTCGTGAAGGTGCAACGTTGAGGAGTTCTTTGACAAACTCGTCCGGGGTCCGATCGCCGAGGCCGCTGTTAGCGCGCGACGACTAACAAAGGGCGAAACTAACAAAGGGCGAAACTAACAAAGGGCGAAGCTAACAAAGGGCGAAGCTAACAAAGGGCGAAGCTAACAAAGGGCGAAGGTGACGAACGGCGAAACGGCGAAAACGGCGAGGGGTTCGACTAGTACTTCAAGCCGTTGATCATCCGAACGATCGTGATGCCGCGGTTTGAGAGGCGGTGGTAGTCGGCACGGGTAAGTTCGCCCAGACGATACGACTTCCGAATCCATCCGATTGTCTCCTCGCACTCACAGCGGGCGATTCGGTAGACGCGCATCCGATCGGCGCCCGGGCCACGGCCGTAGCCCTCGATCAGGTTTGAACTGATCGATCCGGCGGAGCGAATAACTTGCCCTGAATACGTCTTTCGGCCGGCGCGCCGACCGAAGCGGCGATTTACGTCCACGGCGTAATCCTCGGCTGCATCGATCACGCGCAGCGTCCGTTTCGGTGGCATGGGCGACACCGTAACGCCGCTCTCGGGGCCAACCACCATCCCGCCGTTGCCGCCGGAACCAATCCGTTGCCGAATTCCTTCTGCCGAAGGAGAGGTCACGGCCGGGCTGAGAAAGGTCTGAATCGCCCCTCTGGCCGTTCTCGCCCCTCTCGAAGTTCGTTACCTTCGCTCTTCGTTAGCCTCGCCGTTTGGCGTCTTCGCCGTTCGTTCGTTTCGCTCTTCGTTAGCTTCGCCGTTTGGCATCCTCGCCGTTTGGCATCTTCGCCCTTCGTTCCCTTCGCCGTTCGCCTACATGGTCAAGCCGATCATTCTCGCCGTCGACGATGATCCCGAAGTGCTGAACGCGGTCGATCGCGATCTTCGCGCGCACTTTCGCGCGGACTATCGGGTCATCAAGGTCGCGTCCGGCCGCCTGGCGATGGAGACGACGACGCAGCTCAAGCAGCGGGGGTCGCCGATCGCGCTCTTTCTCGTCGACGAGCGCATGCCCGAGATGAGCGGGACGCAGTTTCTGGCCGAGGCGATCAAGCTGTATCCGGACGCGCGCAAGGTGTTGCTGACGGCGTACGCCGATACCGAGACGGCGATCCTCGCAATTAATAAGATTGGGCTTGATCATTATTTACTGAAACCGTGGGAACCGCCGGCCGAGCGGTTGTATCCGATCCTCGACGACTTGTTGACGGACTGGAAGGCGAGGACGCGGCCGCTGTTCGACGGGTTGCGCGTCGCCGGCACGGGGCTCTCGCCGTCGAGCTATGCACTCAAGGATTTTCTCGCCGGCAACCAGGTGCCGTACCAGTGGGTCGACCTCGATGCGGATCCCGCGGCGCGCGCGCTGGTCGAGGCGATGCCGGGCGGATTGAAGCGGCTTCCGGTCGTCTTCTTTCCCGACGGAGCGTCGATGGTCCAGCCGACGACGCTCCAGCTGGCCGAGAAGCTCGGCATGCAGACGCACGCGAAGTCGAAGCAGTACGACCTCGTCGTCGTCGGCGGCGGGCCGGCGGGATTGGCCGCGGCCGTGTACGGCGCGTCGGAGGGGCTGCGCACGATTCTGGTCGAGCGCTATGCGACCGGCGGACAGGCGGGCACCAGCTCGCAGATCGAGAACTACCTCGGGTTCCCGAGCGGCGTGAGCGGCGCGGATCTCGCGCGCCGAGCCACGACACAGGCGAAGCGATTCGGGGCCGAGGTGCTCACGGCGCAGGACGTCGGGTCGATCGAGCGGAACGATCCGTATCGCGTGGTGAAGCTGTCCGACGGTTCTGTGTTGCAGAGCAAGACGGTTGTCATCGCGTCGGGGATGGAAGTGCGGCGGCTCGACGTGCCGGGGATCGAGGCGCTCGTCGGCTGCGGCGTTTTCTACGGCGCCGCGCTCACCGAAGCGGCGACGTACCGCGACCGCGACGTGTTCGTCATCGGCGGCGCGAACTCGGCGGGGCAGGGCGCGATGTTTTTCTCGCGCTACGCGCGGCGCGTGACGATGCTCGTGCGCGGCGAATCGCTGACCGCCAGCATGTCGCAGTATCTCATCGACCGCATCGCGGACACCAAGAACGTCGAAGTGCTAACGCGAGCAGCGGTGTGCGGGGTGCGGGGAACTGAGAGGCTCGAGGCGATCACGATCTCCGATCTCAAGACCGGTGCGACGCGCGAGATGCCGGCCGACGCGCTGTTCATCTTCATCGGCACGTCGCCGCGCACCGAGGTGGTCGCGGGACTGGTGCAGCGCGACGCGCAGGGATTCATCCTCACGGGACGCGACCTGATGGTCGACGGCCAGCGTCCGCCGGGGTGGACGCGCGACCCGTATCTCTTCGAGACGAGCGTGCCGGGCATCTTCGCCGCCGGCGACGCGCGGCGCGGCTCGGGAAAACGCGTCGCCGCGGCCGTGGGCGAGGGATCGGCGACGGTGAGCATGGTCCACGAATACCTGGAGACTGTGTGATGGGCGACACGCCTGCGGAAATCGTCGAGCGGCTCGTCGCGCACCGCACACTGGGGGGCGCGCCGCGCGCGGAGCTCGAGTGGCTGGCCACGCACGGCACCATGCGGCGCTACGGAACGGGGGACATCCTCGTCCCGCCCGGTGCGACGTCCACCGAGATGGTGATCATCTTCGTGGGCGACGGGTCGATCAGCGTCGAACGAGCGGGGGAAAAAAAGAAGTTCCTCGAGTGGCACGCCGGCGACGTCACCGGCCTGCTTCCATATTCTCGAATGAAGCGGCCGCCGGGGCTGACGACGACGGAGTCGTCAATCGAGGGGCTCGTCATTCACCGGGATCTGTTCCCCGAGCTGACGCGCGAATGTCCGTGGGTCACGGAGACGCTCGTGCACATCATGCTCGATCGCGCGCGGCAGTTTTCGGCCAACGACTGGCAGATCGACAAGCTCGCGTCGCTGGGACGCCTCTCGGCGGGACTGGCGCACGAGCTCAACAACCCGGCGTCGGCGATCGCGCGCAGCGCGCGAACGCTGGTCGAGAACCTGGCGCAGTCGCAAGCGGCGGCGCGAGAACTGGGGGCGGCCAACCTCCGCGATCGCGACATCGCGCTGATCGACGCCATGCGCGACGGCCAGGCGTTTCCGCGAGCGACCGGCATCTTCTCGGCGATCGAGCGCGCCGATCACGAAGAGGAAGTGGTCGAATGGCTCGAAGCCAAGGGCGCCGATCCGGCGACGGCGCAGAGCCTGAGCGAGAATGGCGTTCCCGTGGCGGCGCTCGACGATCTGGCGAGCGCGATCCCGGAAGAGTCGCTGGATGCCGCGCTCCGGTCGGTGGCGTCGGGCATCACGACGCGCTTGCTCGCCGAGGACATCGAGCGCGCCGCGACGCGGATTCACGAGCTGGTCGGCGCGATCAAGCGCTTCACCTACATGGATCGCGCGACGGTGCGAGAACCGGCCAACATCGCGCAGGGGATCTCGGACACGATCGCCGTGCTGGCGTCGAAGGCGAAGTCAAAATCGGCCTCGATCAAGCTCGACATCCCCGCCGATCTGCCGAAGGTCGGCGCGTACGGAGGCGAGTTGAATCAGGTATGGTCGAACCTGATCGAGAACGCGCTCGATGCGCTGGGGCAGGGCGGCGAGGTGTCGGTCACGGCGCGGGCGGAGGGGGACACGGTCATGGTGCGGATCGTCGACAATGGGTCGGGGATTCCGGCGGATGTCCTGCCTAGCATCTTCGATCCGTTCTTTACTACGAAGCCGATGGGGCAGGGGACGGGGCTGGGGCTGGACATCAGTCGGCGGATCGTGTTATCGCATGAAGGGACGATTGAGGTCGAGTCTAAGGCGGGGAGGACGGAGTTTAGGATTTCATTACCAACGGCGAAGATAACAAAGGGCGAAGATGACAAAGGGCGAGGATAACAAAGGGCGAAGATAACAAAGGGCGAAGATAACAAAGAGCGAGGATAACAAAGGGCGAAGATAACAAAGGGCGAGGATAACAAAGAGCGAGGATAACAGAGGGCGAAACTGCCAAAGGGCGAAGCTAACAAAGAGCGAAGGTGACGAACGGCGAGAACGGCGTAAGGCGCCCCGTCGCCTCTGGATTCGCAGTCCTCGCAGTCCTCGCAGTCCTCGCAGTCTTGGCTGTTCTCGGAGTTTGTCACCTTCGCTGTTCGTTAGTTTCGGAGTTTGTCACTTTCGGGGTTTGTTACCTTCGCTTTTAGTCAGGGCTATGTCGACAATGTCTCGTCAGTCCCCCGCAGACCTGTCTCCCGATGAGTTCCGGGCCGCCGGCAAGGCGTTGGTCGACCGGCTCGCCGATTTTCTGGCCACGATTCGAGATCAGCCCGTCGCGCCGAATACGACTCCTGCGTCGGTGCGCGATCGAATCGCCGGGCTCGATCCGGTTCCGCTGAAGGGCTCCCCCGCTGGCGAGGTTCTCGCGCATGCGTCGGACGTGATGCTGTCCGGGTCGACGCTGAACGGGCATCCGCGGTTCTTTGGGTACATCACGTCTTCGGCGTCGCCGATCGGGGCGCTGGCCGATCTGCTGGCGGCGGCCGTGAATCCGAATTGTGGCGCGTGGGCGCTGTCTCCGATCGCCACCGAGATCGAGAAGCAAACGATTCGCTGGGTCGCGGAGCTGATCGGTTATCCGACGGACTGCGGTGGCATTCTGGTGAGCGGCGGCAACGTGGCGAATCTCGCGTGCTTCGTGGCCGCCACGCGTGCGCAGTCGTCGTCCGATCTGCGCGCGCACGGCGTGTCGGGCTCGGAACGGCTGCTCGTGTACGCGTCGGCCGAGGTGCACACGTGGCTGGAGAAGGCCCTCGACATCTGCGGGCTGGGTCTCGACTCGCTGCGCTCGATTCCGGTCGACCACACGCGCGCGATGAACACCGAGGCGTTGCGCGAGCAGATCGAGCGCGATCGTCGCGACGGGCTGCGGCCGGCGATCGTCGTCGGCACGGCGGGGTCGGTAAGCACGGGCGCGATCGATCCGCTGCGCGAGATCGCCGCGATCGCCAAAGAGAACGATCTATGGTTCCACGTCGACGGCGCGTACGGCGCGCCGGCGGCGATTCTTCGCGATGCGCCGATCGAGTTGCGCGCCATGGCGCTGGCCGATTCGCTGGCCGTGGATCCGCACAAATGGCTGTACGCTCCGCTCGAGGCGGGGTGTGCGCTCGTGAGACGCCCCGCGGCGCTGCACGACGCGTTCGCTTTCCATCCCCCGTACTACACGTTCGAGGGCGACGTCCAGGATCCTCCGACCAACTTCCATGAGTGGGGACCGCAGAACTCGCGCGGGTTCCGGGCGCTCAAGGTCTGGACGACCATCCAGCAGGTGGGGCGGGAAGGGTATGAGCGGATGATCGGCGACGACATCACGCTGTCGATGCTCATGCACCGGCTGGCCGACGAGCACGAGGAGCTCGAGCCGCTCACGCAATCGCTCAGTATCAGCACGTTTCGTTACGTCCCGGCGGATCTGGCCGGCCGGTCCGACGCCGCCGAGTACCTCAATGAACTGAACAGCACGCTGCTGGCGCGGATTCAGGCGGATGGGACGGCCTATCTGTCCAACGCGGTCATCGAGGGGGTCTTTGCGTTGCGTGCGTGCATCGTGAACTTTCGGACGACAGAAGAGGACGTGCGGCGGACGCTCGCGACGGTGGTGACACTCGGCCGCGCGGCGGACGACGCGTTGCGTCCGGCTGGCCTGCGGGCTCCCATCCGCTCGGCCGGCGTCGCCCGATAGCGGGCGCGCTCCAATCCGAACACATTGGAGCGCTTGCACGTAATACATTCGTGAGTCGGCAGTAAGGCGCTTCGCGGCTTCGCTGTCGACCACCACGAATATCACGAATCGCAGGCTCGAGCGGCCCCCACCCGCCGGCTCGGCATAACCGTTTGTTTTGCCTCTAAACGCTCTAATGATCGGACCGCGCCCATTCGGCCGCCGCGCACCGTCGTGGTACATCATCCTCGCGCTCGCCGGGATTTCGGCGACCGCTTGTAGCAAGAAGCAGGGACCGCAGCAGCGACCAGTCGCCATGGTCGGCGTGATTCCAGCGCGCCGCGCGACTGTTCCATACATCATCGAATCGAACGGCATCGTCACGCCGCTCCAGACGGTGACGGTGCTGACTCAGGTCGACGGCATCATCCAGTCGGTGGACTTCCGGGAAGGCCAGGAAGTTCGCGTCGGACAGCCGCTCTTCCATATCGATCCGCGGCAATACCAGAACGCATACGACCAGGCGCTCGCCATGCTCGCGCGCGACAGCGCGACGTGGGAGAACGCCAAGGCCAACTCGGATCGCTACAAGCAACTGCTCGACGCGCGCGTCATCACGTTCCTCGAGACCGAGGCGCAGGTGACCGGCGAAGCGAGCGCGCGCGCCACGTTGCAGGGCGACCACGCGAACATCGCGCAGGCGAAGCTCAATCTCGACAACACGATCATTCGCGCGCCGATCGCCGGCCGAACGGGCAACCTGCTGGTGAAGCTGGGGAACCTTGTGCGATCGGGCGGCACGACGCCGCTCGTGGTGATCAACCAGGTGCGGCCGATCCTCGTGCGATTCGCGATTCCGTCGGCGCAGCTGCCGCTGGTCGTGCAGTACGGCGCGAACGGTGGTCTGCCCGTCGAGGCGCTGCCGGGCGGTGTGGCACCGCCGACACCTTCGATCGACTCGCTCGCTGCCGCCTCCATGAACCCGGTGGGCGATCCGCCAGGCCAAGACGGGGGGGGCGGCTCAGCCAGCGCGGGCGGCAGCGGCGGCAGCGGCGGGGGACGCCATAGAGGTGGCGGCGCGGGCGGGGGTGCCTCGGGCGGCCCGCCGGGTAGCGCGGGCGGTCCTCCGAGCGCGGGAACGGATGGAGCGGGTCCCGGCGCAGTGCCGCAGGGGCATGGGTCCGGGTCGCCGATGCAAGGCGGAGCCGGAGCCGGGGGCGGGGGCGGGGCCTACTCCGGATCGCAGGGCGTTGGTGCGCTCTCGGCGGCCGGACCAACCACGCCCGTTGGCGAGCGCATGACCGGCAAACTCTCGTTCATCGACAACGCGATCGATACGTCGACGCAGACCGTGCAGCTCAAGGCGACGTTCGACAACGCAAACGGGCATCTCTGGGCGGGACAGTTCACGGCGACGTCGCTGCATCTGTTCGACGAAGACAACGCGCTCGTCGTGCCGTCGCAAGCGGTGGTGAGCGGCCAGCGCGGCATGTACGTCTACGTCGTCGATCAGAGCGACACGGCGCGCCAGCGCGGCGGTGATCGTCGAGCGCACCCAGGACGGCCTCTCGATCATCTCGAATGGAATTCACGAAGGCGATCGCGTGGTGACCGACGGCCAAATGCGACTCACGCCGGACGCGCCGGTTCGCGTACGCGGACCGAACGACGTTGCCGGCGGCGCGACTGGCAGCCGTCGCGGGCGTGGCGGCAGAGGTGGTGGTCGCCGCGGCGGTGGCGGCGCATCCGGCGGAGCCGCCGACAGCACGGCAGCGAAACGCGGCGGGTGAACGCGTGAGCCTCACGAGCTTATTCGTGCGGCGGCCGGTCATGACGACGTTGCTCATGATCGGCATCCTGGTGTTCGGCCTCGTGTCGTACCGCAAGTTGCCGGTGAGCGATCTGCCCACCGTCGACTACCCGACGCTCAACGTCAACGCGAACCTGCCGGGCGCGAGCCCCGAGACGATGGCGGCCACGGTCGCCACGCCGCTCGAAAAGGCCTTCTCGGCCATCGCCGGCATCGACGAGATCACGTCGAGCTCGAGCCTCGGCGGCACGAACATCACGCTCCAGTTCTCGCTCGACCGCGACGTCGAAGCGGCGGCGCAGGACGTGAACGCGGCGATCGGCAAGACGCTGCCGTTTCTGCCGTCGACGATTCTCCCGCCGAACTACCACAAGCAAAACCCGGCCGCCGCGCCGATCCTGAACATCGCGCTCACGTCGAACGTGATGCCGATGACGCAGGTCGACGAGTACGCCGAGACGACGATCGCGCAGCGGTTGTCGATGGTGGAAGGCGTGGCGCAGGTGGGCGTGTACGGGTCGGCGAAGTACGCGGTGCGCGTGCAGCTCGACCCCGGTGAGCTGGCCACGAAGAACATCGGCGTGTCGCAAGTCGCGACGGCGATCCGCAACAACAACGTCATGCTGCCGACGGGCGTGCTCTACGGCAAGGAGAACACGCTCACCATCATGGCGACGGGGCAGCTGAACAACGCGGCCGATTTCCGGCAGCTCATCATCGCCTACAAGAACGGCGCGGCGGTGCGGCTCGGCGACGTCGCCAACGTGCTCGACGACATCCAGAACAACAAGAACGTGAGTTGGTTCGACAACGAGCGGTCCGTGAACCTGATGGTCATGCGGCAGCCCGGAACCAACACGGTGGAGGTCGCGCAGCGGGTGAAGGACGCGCTGGCCGAGATCGAGCGGGGACTCCCCGCGACGCTCAAGGTCCGCACGCAGTACGACCGGTCGATCTCGATCAACAACGCCGTCGCCGACGTGAAGTTCTCGCTGGTGATCGCGCTGGTGCTCGTGGTGCTGGTGATCTTCTTCTTCCTGCGCAGCGTCGTGGCCACGATCATCCCGAGCCTCACGTTGCCGATGTCGATCATCGGCACGTTCTCGGTGATGCAGATGCTCGACTTCAGCGTCGACAACCTGTCGCTGATGGCGCTCACGCTCGCCGTGGGCTTCGTGGTGGACGACGCGATCGTGATGCTCGAGAACATCGTGCGGCACCTGGAGATGGGGAAAACGCCGATGCAAGCCGCGCTCGACGGCGCGGCCGAGGTGGGCTTCACGATTCTGTCGATGACGCTGTCGCTGGCCGCGGTGTTCATCCCGCTGATGTTCATGGGCGGCATCATCGGCCGCCTGTTCCGCGAGTTCGCGATCACGATCAGCGTGGCGATCCTTGTATCGGGGCTCGTGTCGCTGACACTGACGCCGATGCTCTGCAGCCGGCTGCTCCAGTCGGATCACGGCGAGGTGAAGCACGGCAGTTGGTTCGGGTGGACGGAGAACCTCTTCAACGCGTCGCTGCGCGGCTACGAACGCAGCCTCGAGTGGGTGATGCGCCACCGTCCGGTGACGCTCGTGTTCTCGGCGATCATTCTCGCCGCGACGGGGCTGCTCTGGACGGTCATTCCGAAGGGCCTCTTCCCGCCGGACGACACGGGCTCCATCAGCGCGACGGCGGAAGCGGCGCAGGGCACGTCGTTCATCGAGATGCTGCGCTACACCCAGCTCGCGTCGGCGCGGCTGGCCAAGGACACGAACGTCGCGTCGTACACGGCGAACATCGGGAGCTTCGGCGGCTCGTCGAACCAGGCGCAGTTCAACATCACGCTCAAGCCGGCGGGCCAACGCCCGTCGGCCGACGACATGGTGCACGAGCTGACGCGCCAGATGGCGGGCATCCCGGGACTTCAGATCTTCGTCACGAACCCACCGGCGATCCGCATCGGCGGACGCGGGTCGAAGTCGTCGTATCAGTACACGCTGCGCGGTCCGGATATCACCACGCTTTACGACGAAGCCAACAAGCTGATGACGCGGCTGCAGGACGACCCGCTGCTCAACAGCGTGACGTCGGACCTGCTCAACCGCAGCCCGATCCTGCGCGTGCACATCGACCGCGAGCGCGCGCTGACACTCGGGGTGTCGCCGAGCGCGATCGAGAACGCGCTGGCGAACGCGTATAATCAGCAACAAGTGTCGACGATCTTCACGCCGACGAACGAGTACTGGGTGGTGATGGAGACCGTGCCGAGCGCCCAGCTCGACGCGTCGGCGCTGGAGCACTTCTTCGTGCCGGGGACGAACGGCGCGCAGGTTCCGCTCACCGACGTCGCGTACTTCGAGACGACGACGGGTCCGTTGAGCGTCGCGCACTCCGGGCAGATGGCGTCGGTGACGATCTCGTTCAATCTCGCGCCGGGCGTGGCGCTGGGCGCGGCAACGGACGAGGTGAATCGCATCGCGCGCCAGTCGCTGCCGGCGACGATCACGGGCGGCTTCGCGGGCACCGCGCAGGCGTTCCAGGATTCGCAGCGCGGCATGGGGCTGCTGCTGCTGATCACGGTGTTCATCATCTACATCATTCTCGGGATTCTGTACGAGAGCTTCATCCACCCGGTCACGATTCTCACCGGGTTGCCGTTCGCGGCGTTCGGCGCGCTGTTCGCGCTGTATCTGGCGCACGTCGAGCTCGGCGTGTACGGCTACGTGGGCATCATCATGCTGATCGGGATCGTGAAGAAGAACGCGATCATGATGATCGACTTCGCGATCGAGCGGGAACGGAACGAACACGTGTCGCCGGCCAAGGCGATCGTCGAGGCGGCCAGCGTGCGATTCCGGCCGATCATGATGACGACGGTGTCGGCGATCGCCGGCACGCTGCCGATCGCGATCGGCGTCGGCGCCAGCGCCGCGTCACGCCGCCCGTTGGGCGTGGCGGTCGTGGGCGGGTTGGCATTCTCGCAGGTGGTCACGTTGTACGTGACGCCCGTTTTCTATACGTACTTCGATGAGTTGCAGGCCTGGTTGGGTCGGAGAGCGCGACAAGCCGTCGGCGACGTCGCGCCCGAACCGCTCCCGGCGGCGGGCGACTAAAAGCAACGGAACGGTTTTTTTGGGACAGCCGCTCGGGAAGCTTCCGGGTTGAGGGGTGAATCGTTTCGACCGGTGGCATCCCGAGCGTCAGTTCCAAAAAGCATTCCTCCCGGCTCGTTGCGAACGGAGCGAACCCGATCGAGGGACCATCCGCGTCATCTGCGTCAATCTGCGTTCATCCGCGTTGAGTAGTTGCAGTTGGCAGTTGCAGTTGCAATTGGCCGTTGGCAGTTGCAGTTGGCAATTGGAGTTGTAGTGAATGACTTACCCTATCGAGTAGTTCGATGAATTTCACGACGTTGTTCATTAAACGGCCGGTAATGACCACGCTGGTCATGGTCGGCATTCTCGTCTTCGGCATCGTCGCGTACCGGCAGTTGGCGGTGAGCGATCTGCCGAACGTCGACTTTCCGACGATCACGGTCAGCGCCTCGTTGCCGGGCACCAGCCCGCAGACGATGGCTGCGACGGTGGCGACGCCGCTCGAGAAGCAGTTCTCGACGATCGCCGGCATCGACAACATGACGTCGACGTCGAGCCTCGGGACGACGCAGATCGTCATCCAGTTCGCGCTCGACCGGAACATCGACGCGGCCGCGCAGGACGTGAACGCGGCGATCGCGCAGACGAGTCGCCAACTGCCGCAGGGCATCATCCCGCCGTCGTACCAGAAGACGAACCCGGCGGACGCGCCAATTTTGACATTGGCGCTCACATCGAACGAAGTCCCGCTCTCGACGCTCGACGAATACGGCGAGACGACGCTGGCGCAGCGGCTCTCTATGGTTGGAGGGGTCGCGCAAGTTCTGGTGTACGGCACGCAGAAGTACGCCGTCCGCATCCAGCTCGACCCGGGGCAGCTCGCCTCGCGCAGCATCGCGCTCGAGGACATCGCGACGGCGATCACGAGTCAGAACGTCAATCTGCCGACCGGCGTGCTCTGGGGCCCGCGCACGGCGCTCACGGTACAGGCGACGGGCCAGCTCGACAACGCGAGCGAATTCTCCGACATGATCGTCGCCTATCGGAACGGTGCGCCGGTGCACCTCAACGAGATCGGCAAGATCACCGACGACGTTCAGAACAACAAAACCGCCAGCTGGTACAACGGCGAGCGGTCGATCGTGCTGGCCATTCAGCGCCAACCGGGCACGAACACGGTAGACGTCGCGAACAAGGTGAAAACGGCGCTCGGCAAACTTTCAGCGGAGATTCCGCCGGCCGTCCACGTCGACACGCTCTACGACCGCTCGGCCACGATCAAGGCGTCGGTCGACGACGTGACGTTCACGCTCGAGCTGACGCTCGGCCTCGTCGTGCTGGTGATCTTCCTGTTCCTGCGGAACTGGTCGGCGACGATCATCCCGAGCCTCGCGCTGCCGATGTCGATCATCGGCACGTTCTCGGTGATGTACCTGTTGCACTACAGTCTCGACAACCTGTCGCTCATGGCGCTCACGCTCGCCGTGGGCTTCGTGGTCGACGACGCGATCGTGATGCTCGAGAACATCGTCCGCCATCTCGAGATGGGAAAAGATCGGATGACGGCGGCGATCGAGGGGGCGGCGGAAGTCGGCTTCACGATCCTCTCGATGACGTTCTCGCTGGCCGCGGTCTTCATCCCCTTCCTGTTCATGGGGGGGATCATCGGCAAGCTGTTCCACGAGTTCGCGGTCACGATCGGCGTGGCGATCCTTGTGTCGGGCTTCGTGTCGCTGACGCTCACGCCGATGTTGTCGAGCCGATTCCTCAAGTCGGATCACGGCAAGGAACACGGCGCGCTCTACAAGATGAGCGAGCGCTTCTTCGACGCGTGGCTCGGACTCTACGAGCGCACGCTCGCCTGGGTCATGGAACGGCGGCCGCTCACGTTGGCGTTTTCGTTCGTCATTCTCGTGGCGACGGCGTACCTCTTCTGGTCGACGCCCAAGGGACTGTTCCCGACGGACGACACCGGACAGCTGCTCGCGACGACCGAAGCTTCCGAGGGCGTGTCGTACGACGCGCTGGTGCAGCACCAGCAGGAAGTCGCGGCGGCGGTGACGAAGGATCCCGACGTGCTGTCGGTGACGTCGTCGGTCGGCACGACGGCGGCGGCGAACCAGGGGCAGCTCACGATCGACCTCAAGCCGATCGACCAGCGCAAACGCAGCGCCGACCAGATCGCGCGCGACCTCACGAAGTCGGTGGCGAGCGTCCCTGACATCAACACGTTCATCCAGAATCCGCCGGCGATCTCGATCGGCGGTCTGGCGTCGAAGAGCTTGTACCAGTACACGCTCCAGAGCGGCGACATGAACGCGCTCAACACGTCGGCGCGCCAGATGGAAACGCGCATGCGGAGTCTGCCCGGGCTCATCGACGTGACGAGCGACCTGCTGATCGAGAATCCGCAGGTCACGGTCGACATCAACCGCGAGGCCGCCGGGGAGCTCGGCGTGTCGGCGAGTGAGATCGAGAACACGCTCTACGACGCGTTCGGCCAGCGCCAGGTGTCCACGATCTATACGTCGACGAACGAGTATTGGGTGGTGATGGAGCTGTTGCCCGAGTACCAGCAGGACGCCGACGCGCTGGGAAAGCTGTGGGTTCGCTCGACGCGCGGGCCGCTCGTTCCGCTCAGCACCGTGGCGGCGTTCCGCTATTCGGTGGGTCCGGTCACCGTGAACCACTCGGGACAGCTGCCGTCGGTAACGGTCTCGTTCAACCTCGCGCCGGGCACGTCACTCGGCACGGCGCTCAAGGAAATCCAGCAGACCGCGGCCGACGTGCTGCCCAACACGGTGGCGGCGAGCTTCTCGGGGATCGCCGAAGCGTTCGTGACGACGCAGCAGGGCCTCGTGATGCTGATGCTGCTGGCGATTTTCGTCATCTACGTGATTCTGGGCGTGCTCTACGAGAGCTTCATCCATCCGATCACGATTCTCACCGGCCTGCCGTTCGCCGCGTTCGGCGCGCTGGTGACGCTGATTCTCGTCGGGCTCGATCTCGACATCTATGGATTCGTCGGGATCATCATGCTCATCGGTATCGTCGAGAAGAACGCGATCATGATGATCGACTTCGCGATCGAGGCGCAGCGCGAGAAGAAGCGCACGCCGGCCGAGGCGATTCTCGAGGCGGCGAGCGTACGGTTCCGGCCGATCATGATGACGACGATGGCGGCGCTCATGGGCGCCGTACCGATCGCGGTCGGGTGGGGCGCGGGTGCGTCGACGCGGCGGCCGCTCGGCGTCGCGGTGGTTGGTGGACTGGCGTTCTCGCAGCTCGTGACGTTGTACGTCACGCCCGTGTTCTATACGTACCTCGACGAGTGGCAACAGTGGTTCTCGCGGAAGAAGGCGAAGAGCGAGGCGGGGCAGATCGTGGGGGCGCCGGAGCCGGCTACGGGCGACTGAGACTTACAAAAACGGCGATTGGGTCGCGGCCACTCTGAGGTTTGTCTCGCCGGTTCGACGTCGCGGTGCGCGCTCGACGTCTGACGTCAGATTTCAGACGTCAGACGTCAGACCCTGCGGTTGGCCGGTGAGTCTTCGCGTCAGGGCGGAATCGGACCGCGTCGCGCCGGGTCTGACGTCTGATATCAGACCTCTGACGTCCGACTTCGAGCCTGCAGCCGTACCATCCACTCCAAGACAGACCTCAGAGTGGCCGCGATCCGACCGTCGTTTCGCGGTCGAGTCATCCTCCTGACAGGTTCCCCGAATAGCATTCGCTCGAATACGTTCAGGGGCCACCATGAAGTGGACATCGATCCTCGCGCCGCTTGCCGCGACGCTCATCGCCGCGCCAGGAGCGCGCGCGCAGGCTGCATACAAGCGCGACATCCCCGACTCGCTCGCGGCCAAGGCCAAGATCACCGAGTCGGCCGCCGCGGCGACCGCGCTCAAGCGATTCCCGAAGGGCGCGATCCAGAGCGTCGAGCTCGAGCGCGAAGACGGACATCTTCAGTACTCGTACGACGTCGCGACACCGGGGAAGTCCGGGATCGATGAAGTCAACGTCGACGCGCTCACCGGGAAAATCATCGGCGTCGAACACGAGACGCCGGAGCAGATGAAAAAGGAAGCGGCCGAAGAGGCGAACGAAGCCAAGGCCAAGGCCGCGAAGGCGAAGAAGCCGGCCGCCCCGTGATGCGCTGCCGCTGATGCGGATTCTGCTTGTCGAGGACGATCCGCAGCTCTCGTCCGTGATAGAGACCGGACTCGAAGAACACGGCTTTCAGGTGGCGCGCGAGAGCACCGCCGACGCCGGCCGCTCGCGCGCGGTCCTCGGCGCGTTCGACGTCATCATCCTCGACGTCATGCTGCCCGGCGGCAACGGGTTCGAGCTATGCCAGGCGTTGCGCGAGCGCGGCGTCGGCACGCCGGTGCTCATGCTCACCGCGCGCGACACGGTGGACGATCGCGTGCAGGGACTCGACTCGGGCGCCGACGACTATCTGACCAAGCCGTTCGCGTTTCGCGAGCTGGTGGCGCGCCTGCGCGCGTTGGCGCGGCGGCCGCCGACGCCACTCCCCGAGCGAACGTCGATCGCCGATCTCGAGATCGACCTCGGCGCGCATCGCGTGCGGCGCGGCGGGCGCAGCATCGAGCTCACCGCGAAGGAGTTCGCGCTGCTCGAGTTTCTCGTTCGGCACCGCGATCAGGTCGTGGACCGTGCGGCGATCACCGCGCACGTCTGGGACGAAAACCACGATCCGTTCACCAACGTGCTGGAGGTCCTCGTCCGACGACTGCGCCGCAAGATCGACGACGGCTTCGACCTCAAGCTCATTCACACGTTGCGCGGCGCCGGGTACCGGTTGGGCGTCTGATTCTCGGCGTTCTCGGTGCTCAGCCGCTGGGTCGCTTGAATGCCCTCCTCGAAACCCTCGATCATCTGCGGGATGAAAGCGCGGATGTCATCGGGCCGCCGGCTGGTGACCAGACCCATGTCGCTGACCACGTCACGATCCACCCAGTCCGCGCCCGCGTTGCGCAGGTCTGTCTGCAGCGACGGGTAGGACGTCATGGTGCGATTTCGCACGACGTTCGCCTCGATGAGGAGCCACGGCGCATGGCACATCGCGGCCACCGGCTTGCCCGTCTCGAAGAAACGTCGCACGAACTGCACGGCCTGCACGTCCTGCCGCAGGCGATCCGAGCAGATCAGGCCCCCGGGCAGATAGAGCGCCTCGAAGTCGTCCGGGCTGGCTTTGGCGAGCGGGATGTCGATCGGGATGTCGTCACCCCAATTGTCCCGCGTCCAACTGCGGATCTTGTCCTCGTTCGGTGAAACGACCAGTGTCTTGGCGCCGGCTTTGTCGAGCGCGTTCCGCGGGTCGATCAGCTCGGACAGCTCGACGCCGTCCGTCGCCAGGATCGCGATGCGCTTGCCGATGAGATCGTTGCGAGCCATGGGTCATAGTTCCACGAAAGAGACGCACATCCTCCGCGCAAACCGTAGACCGTGAATCGCTCCGTCTATCGAACTGTGCCGGTTCCGCAGACGCTTCGGCGTCTGCGGCTCCGACTCACGATCTGGTACGCGGTCACCTTCCTGATCATCCTGGCGCTGCTGGGCATCGGGATGTTCGCGACGATCACGTCGCGGTTCGATCGGGACCTCGATTCGTCGCTTGTCGACGCGACGAAGCAGCTCTCGCTCCTCGCGAGCCAGCGCGGCGTGTCGGCCGCGGTCGACCAGCTCCGCATTCCCGATCGTACGCTCGCGATCGCCGACAGCACGGGCGTCTCCGTGGCGGGTGGTGCGCTCGAGCCCTGGCTTCGCGCGCTGGCCCAATCGACGGCGCGCACTGGCGTGGGGGGCGGGAGCGGCGGGGGAGGCCAAGCGGCGAATCATGGCGAGGACGATCGCATCCTGCGAGCGAACGCGACGCCGTTCCGGCTGGCCGACGGTCGCGAGTACGTCGCCGTCGCCGTGGCCGACGAGATCGAGCTCGAGGATCGCTACACGGCGCTCATCGCCGAGTTCGCCGCGGCCGGACTGATCGCGGCGATCCTCGTGGCAATCGGCGGCTGGATCGTGGCGGGTCAATCGGCGGCGCCGATCGAGGGCTCGATCGAGCAGATGCGTCGTTTCATGGCCGACGCCGCGCACGAACTGCGCACGCCGCTCACCATCGTGCGGAGCCGGGCGGAAGTCGCGCTCCAACGCCCGCGTTCGTCCGACGAGTACGCCGAAGCGCTGCGCGGAATCGAGCGTGAATCGATTCGACTGGGACGCATCGTCGAGGATCTGCTCACGCTCGCGCGTGCCGACGCCGGCCAGCGTCCCATCGCGAGAGAGCGCGTCTTTCTCGACGACGTCGCGCTCGACGCGGCCGAAGCAGCTCGCGTGATCGCCGAGCGCAAATCGGTACGGCTCGAGGTGCTCGACTTCGAGGAGGCACCAGTCGTCGGCGACGCGTCGCTCCTGAGGCAGCTCGGACTCATCCTGCTCGACAACGCGATCAAGTTCACGCCGCCGGGTGGATCGGTGCGGGTGTCGGTACGAACGACGCCGAACGGCGCGCCGGCGCTCGTGGTGTCGGACACCGGCGTCGGAATCGGCGCCGACGAGCTACCGCGGATCTTCGAGCGGTTCTATCGCGGGGATCCGTCGCGAACGCGCGCCGACACGAGCGGCGGTCCAACCGAAGGGGCGGGGCTCGGCCTCTCGATCGCTCAATGGATCGCGGAGGAACACCGGGCGGTCATTCTCGTTGCGTCGACGCCGGGATCGGGAACCGAGGTGACGGTTCAGTTTCCCGCGGGCGAAGGCGCGCTGGATCGAGGGATGATCACCGACGCGAGCGCGGCGCTGTAATTGTTGTGACAGGTTCGCCCCGCTAGCATCCAGCGTACCCGACCACACGCCCTCCCAGAGGCCATGCGTCTTCTGATTGCGACAGTGGCGCTCGGCGCGACCCTGGGTGTGGCCGCGCGTGCGCCTGGGCAACAAGTCAGTCTCACGCGCGCGCAGGCGGTACAAGGCGCGCTCGAGCGTGGTACGCGCGTCGCCGTCGCGGCAGCCGACACGGCGGTCGCCGCGGCCCAGGTCGTCGTCGCGCGCGTCTATCCCGACCCGTCGCTCACGGCGACGTACAGCAAGGCCGTTCCGACGCAGCACTATTCGGTCGACGTACCGCTCGATTTTCCAGGGCTTCGCCAGCCGCGGATCCAGTCCGCCGAACTCGAGCTCGACGCCGCGCGGCTGCGGTTTCGTCTCGCGCGTGCGACGGTCGCTCTCGACGCGGATACGACGTACACGCGCGCCGTCGCTTCGCGCGAACGGCTCGTCCTCTCGCGGCGCAATGCGCTCGACAGCGACAGCCTCCTCCACATGGTCGACCGGCGACGCGCGGCCGGCGACGCGAGCGACATGGACGTGGAGCTGGCGCGGGTCAACGCGGGTCAACAGGAAAATGCCGCGGCGAGCGATTCGCTGACGCTGATCTCGGCGCTCCTCGATCTCCAAGCGACGCTGGGCATCAGGAGCGAAAATCTCGAAGTCGTGGCGGTCGACTCGCTTGGCATCCCACCCGAGGCGGCGGTCCCCGCCGGGAGCACGCTCGGCGAAGGGGCGGCGTCGCGCGCTCTCGAAGCGGCGATCGCGACGACGCGTTTTCAGCATCGGTCGTTCTTCCCGACGCCATCGCTCTCGTTCGGATTCGAGTACGGCGATCACGACCAGCCGGGGCTTTTGCCGACACTGGGGATCGGCATCGGGATTCCGATCTTCAACCGAAATCGCGGACAGATCCGCGTCGCCGAGGCCGAGCAGTTTCGGGCGCAAGCCGAGCTCGCGTTGGCACAGGTCGAAGCACGCAATCAGATCGCGCACGCCAGGCGGGAACGTGAAAACGCGCTGTCGAAGGTCGTGCGCGACCGTTCGGTGATCGCGAGCGCGGACCGTGTCGCGGCCATGTCCCTCGTCGCGTATCGAGAAGGCGCCGCGTCGCTGCCCAACGTGCTCGAGGCACAGCGAGCGGCGCGCGACATCCGCGGCTTGTACATCGACGACCTGGCGGCCGCCTGGATCGCGACGGCCCAACTGCGCGTGCTGGCACTCACCCCCACCAGTCAGTCGCCATGAATCGTCGATCTCGGACGGCGTCCGTCGTCGGGCGCGCGTCATTGATGCTCGCCATGCTGGTCGCGGGCGCGTGCAAGGCAAAGGAAGGAGGCGATTCCGAGACCGAAGCGAAGCCGGTCGTCGCCGCCCAGACGATCGTCGTCACGCCGCAGCCGTTCACCGAGACGCTCGGCGCCATCGGCAGCGTCACGCCGCGTCCGGGACACGTCTCCACGCTGAGCGCGCCGGCGCAAGGGCGCGTGGCAAAGGTCGACGTGTCGACAGGCCAGGCGGTTCACGCAGACGAGCCGCTGGTCGAGATGGACCAACAGAACTTCGAGGCGGCGCGGCAGAGCGCCGACGCGGCACTCGTCGCGGCCGAACAGGAAGCGGCCCGGCAGCAACTCTTGGCCGACTCCGGCATCGTCCCGCGCAAGGATGCTCAAACAGCGAAAGCCGAGGCGGCCAAGGCGCGGGCCGACGCGATGGCGGCGAGGCGCGCCGAGCAACTGGCGACGATTCGTTCGCCGATCAGCGGCGTCGTCACGCGCGTCTCGACGACGATCGGCGCGTCGGTGGATCCCTCGCAGCCGCTCGTCGAGGTGTCGGATCCGCTGGCCGTCGACGTATTGCTCAGCGTGACGCCGACGGACGCCGCGCGCGTTCGGTCGGGGATGCGCGTCGCGCTGAGCGCGGGACAGGCCAGCGGCGGCGAGCCGCTCGGTTCAGGCGACGTCGCGGAGGTTCCGGGCACGGTCGATACGACCACTCGCAGTGTTCAAGTTCGTGTTCGGGCGTCGTCGACACGACGGGCGCTGCGGATCGGTGAAACCGTTTTCGGGTCGATCGCCATCGTCACCCGTCCGCGCTCCATCGTCATACCGTCGGACGCCCTCGTGCCCGAGGGGGACACGTTCAAGGTGTTCGTCGTCGACAGCGCCGGCATCGCGCACGAGCACGAAGTGAAGATCGGCGGCCGAACCGCCAACGGAGTCGAGATTCTCGAGGGAGTGTCGGCCGGCGATCGGATCGTGACGTTCGGCGCCTACGGCATGGAAGACAGCGCCAAGGTCGTTCCGTTGAACGCGGGGAAGGCCAAGCCAGACTCGGCGGATAAGCCGTGACGGCGGGGGAAAACAAGGGGTCGCTGTTCGGCCTGCTCGCGCAGCAGCGCCGATTCATCTACATGGCGACGCTGGTGCTGAGCGCGGCCGGCGTGTGGGTCGCGTACCGGCTGCCGTCGGCGATCTATCCGGAGCTCGTGTTTTCGCGCATCACGATCGTGGCCGAGGGGACGTCGCTCGGCGCGCGGCAGGTCCTGTTCAGCGTGACGCGCCCGATCGAAGAGGCGATCAGCATCGTGCCGGGCGTGATTCGCGTGCAGTCGCGATCGATCCGCTCCGGCAGCGAGACGAACGTCACGTTCAGTGCCTCGACCGACATGGTCTACGCGCTGCAGCAGGTCCAGGCACGCGTGAATCAAATCCGCGGGGATCTTCCCGCGGGGCTCGACATCGAAGTGGAGCGGCTGACGCCGTCGCTCTTTCCTATTCTCTCGTACAACCTCGAGGGCGGCGACCCGCCGACGCTGTACGACATCGCGCGATATCAGATCAAGCCGCTCATCTCGCGGGTGCCCGGCGTCGGCCGGGTGGACGTGATGGCGAGCGACGCCCGCGAGATCGAGGTCATCGCCGATCCGGCGCGACTCGCCGCGCAGCAGCTCACGTACGCGGACCTCGCGGCGGCGATCCAGGCCTCGACGACCGTCGAAGCGGTCGGGAGGATGCCGCAAGACTATCGGCAGTACCTCATCGTGACGACGACCGAGGCGCACTCGATCGACGACGTTGCGAACATCGTGGTGAGCAAAGGGCTACGCGTCGGCGATTTGGCGACGGTGCGTTCGGGCACCGAGGACCACACCCGCGTGATCGCCGGCGACGGGCGACCGGCGGCGCTGCTGAACATCACGCGACAGATCGGTGGCAACACGCTCGAGATCGCCGACAGCGTCGCCCTGATCGCGGCATCGTTGCGCAAGACGCTGCCGCCGGGATTGATCCTCAAGCCGGTGTACGACCAGGCTTCACTCGTCCGCGAAGCCGTGACGTCGGTGCGCGACGCGATGCTCATCGGCGCCGGGCTCGCCGTGATCATCCTGCTGCTCTTTCTTCGGCACGCGCGCATCACCGCGATCAGCGCCTCGTCGATTCCGATCACGATGGCCGTGACGGTCTTCGTGATGTCGCTCATCGGGCAGACGTTCAACCTGATGACGCTCGGCGCGATGGCGATCGCGATCGGTCTGGTGATCGACGACGCCGTGGTCATCACCGAGAACATCGTCCGGCACTCGCACATCAACCGCGACCGACAAGCGGCGATTCGCGACGCCGTCCAGGAACTGATCTGGCCGGTCACGACCTCGACGATCACGACGGTCGTCGTCTTTCTGCCCCTCGGGCTACTCACGGGGGTCGAAGGCCAGTTCTTCCACGCGCTGTCGATCACGTTGACGATCGCGGTGCTCGTGTCGCTCCTCGTGGCGCTGACGATCATCCCGCTGCTCAGCGAGCAGTTTTTGCGCGAAAAGGACGTCGAAGCCGCGGCCGGGCATTCGACCGACCCATCGGGGACCCGCAGGGGCATCGGGGCTCGCATCGGCGGCTGGCTCGACTCGCTCACGCACGGGTACGAACGCGCCTTGGGGGCATCGCTCCGGCATGCGCGCTGGATGCTCCTCATCGCGCTGGCGTTGGTCGGCGCCGGCGTGGTCGTCCACGCGTACGTGCCGACGGGATTCCTTCCCGAGATCGACGAGGGCGCGTTCGTGTTCGATTACTACGCGCCCGGCGGAACGGCGCTCGACGAGACCGACCGCCAGCTTCACATCGTCGAGAAGATCTTCGCCGAGACGCCGGAAATCACGGGCACGTCGCGGCGGCTCGGCGCGGAGCTCGGTCTGTTCGCCACGCTGCAGAATCGCGGCGACCTGGTCGCCCGGCTCAAACCGGAGAGTGAACGCGACCGTTCGACGGCGGAGGTGATCGACGCGGTGCGCCCGAAGATCCAGGCTGCCGTGCCGCGGCTCCGCATCGAGTTCGTGCAGATTCTGTCGGACGTGATCAACGATCTCGCCGGCGCGGCACGGCCGGTGGAAATCAAGATGTTCGGGGCCGATCTCAACGCGCTCGAGGCGTACGCCAAGTCGCTCGAGCCCAAGCTCTCGAAGGTCGAGGGACTCGAAGATTTCTTCAGCGGCGTGAGCGAGCCGAGCGCCGAAATGGAAATGACGATCAACAATGCCGAAGCCAATCGAGCCGGCTTGACGCCCGCTCAGGTCGCCGACGAAGCCAGCGGCGCGCTGCTCGGTGAGCCGGCGGGAGAAATCCGCCTGGACGATCGGTCGGTGGGCATTCGCGTTCGCGCCCCGGATTCAGTGCGATACGACTCGAGGCTGCTCGGATCGATTCCGATCTTCTCGGCGCAGACGCACGGGTCGGTGCCGCTCGGGACACTGGCGAGCTTCCAGCCGACGGAGACGCGCTCGGAGCTGCTGCGCGAGAATCAGCAGCAGCTCCTCATCGCGACGTCGGATCTCGGGGAGCGCTCGCTCGGCGAAGTGATGTCGGACGTACGCGAAATCCTCGCGGCGAATCCGCCGCCGCGGGGCATTCGCGTGGAGTTGGGAGGGCAGTACGCCGGGCAACAAGCGGCGTTCAAGGCATTGCTGCTCGTGCTGGCGCTCGCGGCAGCGAGCGTGATCGCGGTGATGGTGATTCAGTTCCAGTCGTTCATCGAACCGCTGGTGATTCTACTCGCCGCGCCGCTCTCGTTCGTCGGCGCGATGACGTTGCTGCTCGTCACCGGAACGCCGCTCAACGTGTCGTCGTTCATGGGATTGATCCTGCTGGTCGGTCTGATCGTGAAGAACGGCATCATCCTGCTCGACTTCACGGGGCATCTCATGCGCAACGAAAACATGGCGCTCGAGCAGGCGGTGCGAGAGGCGGCGAGAATCCGATTGCGGCCGATTCTGATGACGACGCTGTGCACGCTGTTCGGTCTTCTGCCGCTCGCGCTCGGGATCGGGGCAGGGAGCGATCTCCAACGTCCGTTGGCGCTCGCGGTGATCGGCGGACTGGCGTTGTCGACGCCGATCACGTTGTTCGTCGTCCCGAGCCTCCTGGTCGCGATTCGAGGGCGCGAGTATCGCCGAAGCGGCGAAGCGCTGAGATCCGGGTGACGACTACCGCTGATCTGGCCCACGGGCATCAACGATTGGAATACGGACACAAACGGATTCGGACTGACACAAACGGAGAGAGCAAACGCATTTGAAAGGATGTTTGGGCCGTCCGCGGTACGCGTGGGCGGCCCTCAGTCGTTCAACAAGCTCTTTGTCCTCTCCGTTTTGTGTCCGTTTCATCCGTTTGTGTCTGTATTCCCCCCGTTACGGCCAGACTTTGCGATCAGACTCCCGGCGGTGCCAAGAACCGATGTCCGGATCCTCGAGCGGCGTCAACGAGAGCCGTTCTGCGCTCGACGAAGCGCTCGAGTCGCTTGTCGCTTGACCCACGCTCGGCCGATCGGCGGCGCTTCGGTGACCAGCGCGGCATCGAGGCGCACGCGATGTGCGTCGAGCAGATCGGATCGCGTGATGATGCCGACGAGTTGGCGTGGCGCGGCGCGTGACACGACAGCCAGGCGGCCGACCCTCTCGTGCACCATGTGGTCGGCTGCCTCTCGCAACGTATTCTCCTCGAAGGCGACGGCCGCCGGGCGTCGCACCAGCGTGCGAACCGGCGCTGTCTCGTCGGCACTCGGATCGAGCAAATCGCGTCGCGTGACGACGCCGATCAACGTGCCGTCGTTCGCGACAACCGGAAAGCCGTGGTGGCTGGTGCCTTCGCCGCGCGTCGAGAGCCAGTCGAGGACGTCGGTGACCGCCGTGTTCTCGTTGATCGTCACCACGTCGCGGGTCGCGGCGTCGGCGACCGACACGCGATCGAGGAAGTCGGCGCTGTACTCCGTGCGCACCGGTGTGCCGCGGCGCGCCAGCTTTTCGGTCATGATGGAGCTGCGCATCAACAGCAGCGAGACGAGATATGCCGTGCTGCATCCGGCGAGCAGCGGAAGAAGACCCATCGGCTGACGCGTCGTCTCGAACGCGAACACGACCGACGCGAGCAACGCGTGCGACGCGCCGGCGAAAATCGAGGCCATGCCGACGAGCGCCGCGACGTGTGGGTCGACGCCGAGCGACGGCGCGAGCGCGACCGCCGCGGCGCCGAACAGCGCGCCGATCCCGCCGCCGATGGTGAACAACGGCGCGAGCGTTCCCCCCGACGTGCCGCTGCCGAGGAACACGGACCACGACACGAACTTGAGCGTGATCAGCATGACGAGCGACAAGCCGAGGACTTCGCCGCTGAGGATGTGATCGATGTTGTCGTAGCCAACGCCGAGCGTTCGTTGATCGACCAGGCCGATCAATCCGACGACGACCGCGCCGATCGCGGGCCACCACATCCAGTGGATCGGCAGCTCCTCGTACAAGTCTTCGAGTCGATACACGACGCGCGTCACGAAGACCGAGACGAGGCCGATGGTCGCGCCAAGCAACACGTAGACGCTGAGGGCGGGCAACGACGGGGGAAGTACCGTGGGCATCGTGAACGCCGGCGCCGGACCCGAGTAAGCGACTCGCACTCCGGTCGCCACAACCGACGCCAGCGCCACGGGCACGAGCGAACGAGGCCTGTACTCGAACAACAGAAGCTCGACGGCGAGGAGCACAGCCGACACGGGACACCCGAAGATCGCCGCCATTCCGGCCGCGGCGCCGGCGGCGAGCAACGTCTTGCGTTCGTCTGCCGTGACGTGAATCAGCTGTCCGACGAGTGAGCCGAGCGCGCCGCCGGTCGCGATGATCGGACCTTCGGCGCCGAACGGCCCACCGGTGCCGATCGCCACCGCCGCCGACAGCGGTTTGAGAAACATGATCTTGGGCGAGATGCGGCTGCCCGCGAGCAGCACGCGCTCCATCACTTCCGGAATGCCGTGGCCGCGAATCGCCGCCGCGCCATAGCGCGCCATGACGCCCACGATGATTCCGCCGACGATCGGAACGAAAACCGACCAGACGCCCCAGCGCTCGGTCGACGGCGGGCTGAATGCGCCAGAGAGCCGACCGAAATACGCGAGGTTGGTGATGAACCCGATGAGGTGCGTGAGGATCGCGGCGATCAACGCGCCGGCTGCGCCGACGCCTGCCGCCAACGCGCAAATCACGATGACGCGTCGATCGACCGGAGCGTAGGTTGGCGGTCCCTGGACGCTGGCGAGCGCGGGTATGAGCGACGGTGCGACAGGGATGCCCCCGGCGGGGTTCAGCTCGCTCGTCTCATTGGCACCCATGATTCGTAGTATAACGGCACGAACGGAGAAGGGCACTATCGCGCGATGAGATCGGAGGTGACGTCGGCGAGCGTGGCGCAACCGGCCAACGCCATCGACAGGTCGATCTCGGCGCGGATCCGCTGGAGCACGGCGCGGACGCCGTTCTCGCCGTCGAGCGTGAGGCCCCACAGAATGGGACGGCCGATCATCACGGCGCGCGCGCCGAGGGCGATGGCCTTGAGGACGTCGGTGCCGCGCCGCGCGCCACCGTCGACGTAGACCTCGCAGTCGTTTCCGCGACGGGCGACCGCATCGACGACGGCGGGAAGCATCGTGATGCCCGCCGGCACGCTGTCGAGCTGGCGTCCGCCGTGGTTCGAGACGACGATCGCTGCCGCCCCGTGGTCGACCGCGAGCATGGCATCGTCGGCGGCGAGCACGCCCTTGACCACGACGGGCAAGGGCGAGATCGAGCGCAACCACTCGACGTCCTTCCACGTTAGCGCGGGATCCCACTGCGCGGAGATGTACTGCGCGAGCGACGATCCCGGGCCCGCGCCGCGGCGATGCATCTCCGTGTGCGACTCGGGAAAATTTGCCAGCTCGAGATGCGCCGGCATCCGAAGGTTGTTGCGAAGATCGCGTTCGCGCGGACCGGCGAGCGGCGTGTCCACCGTAAGGCACAGCGCCGAATAGCCGGCCGCCGCGGCGCGCTCGACGAGACCGCGGGTGATGCCTTTGTCTTTGTAGACGTACAGCTGAAACCAGCGCGGGCCGCCGGATGCTTTCGCGATCGACTCGAGGCTGACGTTCGACACGGTGCTCGCGCAGAAGAGCGTCTGTTCGGCGGCGGTTGCGCGCGCCGTCGCGGACTCGGCTTCGGCGTGACACAGACCCTGGAAACCCATCGGGGGAACGACGACGGGCATCGAGATCGGCGTGCCGAGCACGGTGGTGGCCATGGAACGGTCCGCCACGCCGCGCAGCATGCGCGGCAGCAACTGAAAACGCGACCAGGCGGCGCGATTCTCGGCGAGCGTCCACTCGTCGGCCGCACCACCGGCGATGTAGTCGAAAAGCATCGGGTCGAGGCGCTCGCGCGCTTTGGCCTCGAGCTCGTCGAGGTTGAGGACGTTCAGCATCGATTCTCCGCTAGAGGCTGTCTAAGTTTCACGGTCTTCGCCGCGGTGTCCACCCGCCGGGATTCGTCTCCAATCGATGCTCGACGTCGTCACCCAGTGGGTAGCGCACTACGGCGTCGCGATCGTCGCGGCGTTTCTGTTCATCGAGAGCACCGGCATTCCGGTGCCGGGTGAAACGGCGTTGGTGACCGCGGCGGCACTCGCCGGCCGCGGGACGTTGTCGATTTTCGCCGTCGTGATCGCGGCGTGCATCGGCACCTTCGTCGGCGGACAGACGGGCTATTGGATCGGCGCGAAGGAAGGCCGTTCGCTGATCGCGCGCTACGGCCGCTGGATCAAGCTCACCCCCGAGCGCATGCAGCGCACGGAAATCGTCTTCGCGCGCCACGGCGGCAAGACGGTTCTGCTCGGACGCTTCGTCGCGTTCATGCGGAGCTTCATCGGCATCTTCGCCGGCATCGTCGGCATGCCGGCGGGCAGCTTCGCCGCGTACAACGCGGCGGGCGGCGTTCTCTGGGTGCTTTCGTTCAGCGCGTTGGGCTACGCGTTCGGGCGCAATCTGCCGCGGCTCGTCCGGTACATCGGTCGCGTGAGCCTTGTCGTCGCGACTCTGGTCGCGCTCATCGTCGGCGTCGTGTACGCCTGGAAATGGTTCCAGCGAAACCGAACCAAGGTCGTCGCATCGCTCGATCACACCTTCGCGCGCGCCGCGACCAACCCGCGTGTGAGCCGGTGGCGCGGGAATCATCCGCGCGCGTGGCGATACACGTCGGGCAACTTCGCGCGCAGCGAGTATCTCGCGATTCACCTGGTGGTGGGCTTTCTCGTCAGCCTCACGGTGATCGGCATCTTCGCGTCGATCACCGAAGGACTGGTGGACACGTCGCCGCTCACGCGGTTCGACGTCACGGTCGCCGGCCGACTCGAACAGTCGGCGGCGGCGTCGGCGCTTGCCACGTTCCGCGTGCTGAGCGCACTCGGCGGCCGCGGTGCGATGACGCTGTTCCTCGTCGGCGGGGGACTCTACTACGCGATTCGGCGAAAGGGCCTGGAGCTCTCCGGATGGTGCGCGGCGTTCATCGGAGGGTCCTTGCTCGACGCGGCGCTGCGTGTGGTCGTGCGTCGATCGGAGCTTCCATTCGCCGACGTTGTGCTCATCGATTGGGGAATGGGCCTGGTGAGCGGCAAGGCGCTGGGCGTGGTCGTCGGCTACGGGATGATGGCGTATCTGCTGTCGACGCTCGTGCGTGGCGCGCTGACGCGCAGCTTCATCTCGATCTTCGCCATCGCGATGATCGTCGCGATCACGGTGAGCCGGCTCTACCTGGGCCAGCAGTACATCAGCGACGCGAGCGCGGGGCTCGCGGCTGGACTCGTGTGGGTGGTGGCGTGCGTGACCGGAATCGAGATCGCCCGACAGCGGAAGTGGGGCGGGACCGCCGATGCGACCTAGTGGCTTCCCGCTGGGGCCACTTCGTCTTCGCCAAGCATCGGCGGCGAGGCGAAGTCGATCTTGGCTTCCTTGAGCCAGCGCTCGAGCAACGAAGCGAGCGTCTTCTGATCGTCACTGCCGAGCCGGCGTAGCGCGGTCATCAACTGCGTTTGAATCGTCGTCGGCGCGTCCTCCAGCAGGGCGCGGCCGGACGGCGTCACGGCGATCTCGATGCGCCGGCGGTCCGTCGGCGACGACGCGCGCGAAACGAAACCGCGCTCCACCAATCGGCGAACGACGACGGACACCGAACTCTGGTGCGTCGCGGTGCGCTCGGCCAACTCGTTGAGAGAATCCGCCGACCGCTCAGTCAGCTGTTGCAGGACGAACAACTGCGCCAGGCTGATGCCCATCTTGAGCTCGATCGCGCGCGTGTTCACCCGGAACGCGCGCACGATGCTCCGCACGGCGTTCATCGACCGGTCGACAGGCCGATCGTTGTTCAGCGGGGGAGCGCTCGGCGTCAGATTGGCACCCATGGTGCAGAACGTAGCTGTCGAAGCCGCGCTTCAACAAGGGGTCCAACGGAGGTAGCGAGCCGGTCAATTGGTCGCCAACTTCGATTTCTCGCCTTTGAGCTTGGCGTCGTACCACGCCAGCACTCGACGCCACATGTCGAGGAAGTCGTCCGCGGTCGCGGTTCCGGCGCCGTGGCCGCCGTTCATGTAGTCCACCCACACGACTTCCTTCCCGAGCCGGCGAAGCGCGTAGTACATCTCGCGGGTGTTGTCGGCGGGCACGTTGGAATCCTGCGCGCCGGTGACGAGCATGAGCGGCGTGGTGATCCGATCGGCGAACAACACGGCCGAGTGCTGCTCGTACTTCTGCGGCTGCTGCCACATCGTGGCGCCGATGCGGTCCTGCGTCTTCTCGGCCGCGTTGACGTTGCGAACCCCGAGGCGCGGGCTATCGGTGTAGAAGCTGATCAGATCCACCTTGCCCGAGATGTTCACGGCGGCCTTGAAGCGATTCGTCTGTGTGACGAGCAGGTTCGTGGCGTACCCGCCGTAGCTCGTGCCTTGCACGGCCATCTTCGACGAGTCGGTGATGCCCATCTCGATCAGCTTGTTGGCGGCGGCGGTCACGCCCTTGAGCCAGGCTTCGCCCGGAAAGCCGATGTCGAAATCGACCGACGGTTGCACGACGACGTAGCCGTGCCCGGCGAGCAGCGCGAGCTGCGAGTTGAACGTGTCGTCGAAGAAATCTTCGTACACGTTGAAGATCGTCGGATAGGCTTTGCCTTTCTGATAGTCGGGCGGATAGTAGACGACGGCGTACTTCTGATGGCCGTCGGCGTCGAGGAAAGGCACGAGCTCCGTCGCGCCGAGGCGCTTCGACTGGAGTTGCGGATTGCTCTCGACGACGCGGCGCGGCGACGCGAGCGATTCGTCGGCGACGTAGAGGTCGGCCGGATGATTCCCGTTGGCGATCGACAGCACGACCGTCTTGCCATCCTTCGACAGGCGAATGCCGGAGAACGTGCGTCCGTCGTGGACGAGCGTGGTCAACTGCTTCGCCGCGCGATCGTAGCGAAGCACGGAACGCTCCCACTTCGTGCGCGACGCCGACGTGAGATAGATGCGTTGACCGTCGTCCGTCCACGCGGCGAACGTCGTGCGCGGCGACGTAGGGACGGAATCGTCGGTGGCGACGACCTGATCGCGCGTTTGCGTGGCGACATCGACGAGCCACAACCCGTCGCGATTGGAGACGAGCACGGCGTCGCCCGTGGGGCTGAACCGCACGACGGAGAACCGCTCTTTGGCGGCGCGCTCACGTGCGGCCTTCGTCGTATCGGGCGGTGTCACGTCACCGGACTTTCGCTCCGCCGGTCCGGCGACCTGCTTCGCGTCCTTGTCGTCGATCGAGCCGACGTACACGCGGCCGTCCTTGGAGTACGCGTAGTGGCGTCCGTCGTCGGCGAACTGCAGCTGCATGCCTTTCGTCGTCGCGAACACGACGTGCTCGGCGCCGCCGGCGCTCGGGCGCGCCCGAAGCGACATCTCGCTGTTGAAGCTGTCGTAGTCGGTCTTCTTCTGAACGTCGACGTCGTAGCCGATTTCGGCGCCGTCTTTCGTGAGCGTGTACTGTCCGAGCATCGTCTCCGGCACGAGGTCGCGCATCTCGTTCGTCTTCAAGTCGAACGCGACGACGCTGCGCACGTTGCCCAGGCGACGGACGTCGTCCCAGGCGAGGAACGGATCGAGGCTCGACTGCACGAACACCGGACCGACGGTCATCGTCGTGAACGTGTCGTGCGCTTTCTTGCGCCACTCGGTCGTGTGCACCGCGAAGACGAGCGCCTTTCCGTCGGCCGTCCAACGCAAGTCACTGTTCTCGGCCACGTAGCGCCCCGCCGGCAGATGCACGACGGTCACGCGATCGGCTTTGCGATCCCAGACGGCCGGCTCGTAGACGTCGCCGTTGAACAGCAGCGACGCCAACCGATCGCCGTCGGGCGACCAGCGGGCGAGCCGCACCGGTCGCTTGTCGGGAAAGACCGAACGCGTCGCGCCGGATTTCGTGTCGATGACGAGCAATCTGACCGGCACCGGATGCACGTACGTGGGGTCGCCGTCGCGCCGATAGTCCTGTCCGTACGCGTCGCGCCGCACGGTCGACGTCACGGCCAGCCAGCGGCCGTCGTCGCTCAAGTCGGCGACGGAGGCGGTCGTCATGTCGAGCGCGTCCTCCATGGTGAATGCCGCACTGGTCGTCGGCGCCGACGCCGTCGTACGCGTCGCCGGTCCGCCGTTCTGCGCGAGAGCGTTGACGCCGGCGAACGCCAGCGCGGCGGCGGCAAATGGAGCAGCGAAGAGATGCGAGCGCATACGACATCCACGAGAGGAAGGTGGACGTTCAATGTGCTCGCGGGTCGAGGTTGTCGCTAGCGAGGCGACGACTTGTCAGGGAACGATGATGGTGCGCATGGCCGCGGTGGTCGAGCGAGTGGTTTCGGCCGTCACGGCGAGCTCGTACGTGCCGGAGCGGAGTCGGGACAGGTCGACGCGGACTCCGCGGGCGGCGATTCCGTCGTGCTTTTCCGGCACCTCGTCCCACTGCAAGCGCAGCCCGGTCGTCGGGTCGGCGAGGTGGACGCGCTCGATGGCGCGGCGCATCCAGCTCACGCCGACCTGCTGCACGCTCACCGTGAAATGGACCGGCTCTCCCTTGTCGCGCAGGCCGTATGCCTCCCAGTAGACGCCCACCGCACGCGCCATGGGAATCTCCGTGCTCGACAAGGCGTTGTCGCGCGCCGCGGCGAAATCGGCATTGGGTGACGCGTCCGGTCTGTAGAGCAGCAGGTCGGACAGCGTGACGCCGTTCGAGTCGAGCGCGGTGAACCCCTCACGGCGCCGCGCGGCGCGTCGGTCCGCCGTCGCCAGAAGCTCGAGGCTCACCACACCGGAGTCACCGATCACCGTTGCGACTAATGAGCCGTTGGCTTTCGCCGAGTCCTGCCGCGCAGCAGTCAGCGGCGCGCCGTCGGTGACGACAGCGAGCGACGCGGTGAGCGGCCGGCCGATCAGCGTCGTGTCGCGGCGCGCGTCCCACGCGGCCACGACGAGGATCGAGTCGCCTCTCCTGAATCGCGCGATCTGACTCGGCAGGTCGTGCACCGAACGCGCGTAGGCCGGCGCGTAGCCCGTGCGGGCGAAGCGGTCGTCGAGCGTCCAGTCGTCGTCGGTGATGCGCGCCACATGGTCGACGCCGTGAACGCTCGGCATGAAGTCGTACGGCATTCCCGCGTCGTGCCCGGTGACGCGAATGCGCGAATCGAGCATCATGCTCTGAAAGCCGCGCGAATACCACTCCGGCCAGCCGTAGCGCATCATGAGCTCGCGCACGTCGTCACCCCATGCCTCGCCGTCGGGTGTGGCGGAGTGTTCGACGATGCGTGCACGGGTATAGCGGGCGAGGTGCTCGGTGAACAGATCGGTCGTGCTCACGGAATAGAGCGGCGCACCCAGGCGAAGAATCTGCCGCGCGAGGGAGTCGCGCGTCTCGCACGGCAGATGGGAGAATCGGTCGGCCAGGCGGTCGTCGAGCAGATCGGAGATGTCCAGCCACCGGCATCGCTCAGCGAGGTCCATCGCAGCGAGCGCGATGGTGAACTGCGAATCGGCGATCGCGAAGCGTTTGTCCAGGTGCGCGGCGAATCCGGCGAGCGCGGCGCACCACGCCGTTCCCGCGGCGCACCGTGTCGTGGCGAAGCGAATCGCGTCGTCGGCGCGCTGTGACTCGCCGAGGTAGCGCACGTACTGGCCGGCAAGCCATGGATCAGCGGTCAGGCGTGATGTGGCGGTGTCGAGCTGTGCGACGAGCGCGTTCAGTCGGGCGCGAATGTCGGCCGGCACCTCGGGCGGCGGGGCCTCGTCGGTGTCGTCGCCGCGCCAATAGCAGTAGCGTCCGATGTGAACGTCGCAGGGACCGCCGCCGTCGGGGCGCACCGGGAGGCGATTGCGTCGAAACGCCTCGAAGGCTCGCTGCGCGGATTCGGCCGAGCGTCGCAGCCGAACCGAATCCGCGCGAGAGACCGCCGAGGAGTCCGAGGGCCCCTGAAAGAGCGCTCCGTGAACGAGCAGCGCGCCCGCGACGACGACGTCGATCAGCGCCACGGCCTCCTCACATGGTCAACGCCGGCTACGGCTCTCCGAGCGCCAGGAACGGACCCGGGTTCGCCGAGAGACCGATGTCGTCGACGACCACCGTGCCGGCGACGAGGCGATCGAACACAAGACGAATCGAGCGGAGATGCGACGGATCGAACTGCGGCGACGCTTGGGCAAAATCCGCCAGCGGCAGCACGTACGTTTGCAGCACCATCTCGTACTGCGTCGGATAGCGCTGCTGCTCCTGGTCGTGTCGGCGCAGGATGTGAATCTCGAGCGGCCTGCGCGGCACGCCGAAGCGGCTGAGCGGGAGCCGCGCGACGTGTCCGGCGGCGTCGGCCAACTCGACGGTCAGATCGACCGGCGTCGAGTCCTTTCCGGCCTTGGGCTCCGGCTTCTTGGGCGGCGTTTTCTTTTCGTCCTTCTTGGTGCTGTCGGCTTTCTTGGTCGTGTCGCGCGCCGGCGAACGCGGGCCGGGCTTGGCGTCGGTCGGCGCAAGCGAGAGATACACGGCCGATTCGCGCGAGAGGCCGAGGCTCCCGACGAGGGAGTCGCTCATCGCGATCGTGTACGAGGCCGGCTTGCCGAGCTTCGTTGTGTCGTCGCCGCGGATGTGGTTGTTCCAACCGAGCGTCACCGCGTTGGTGTTGATCGGATCGTTCTGCCCGCTGCGCAGGTTGAGCGCGTTCTCTTTCCACGTTGCAAGACTATCGCCTGAGAGGGTAACCCCCGGCACGGAGCCGGTCGTCACGTCGACGTCCTCTTCGAACGTGGCCAGCGGCTTGAAGCCCGATTCCTCGAAGCGCGTGATATACATCGTTTTGGGCAGCCACGCGCCGATCAACCGATGGTCGCGGAACATCGGCAGATACTCGGTCTTTCCGTGCAGCGTCGCCTCGAGGAATCCGCCGATCACCACTTTGCTGAACTGCCGCTGTTCTTCGGGCGTGATCAGTCCGCGCAGGTCGAGGTAGCGGCCACTGCGCGGGCCGTTGTCCTTGTTGCCCCACACGGTGTTCCACTGCCCGTGGTTGGCGCGATAGACGTACCACGCCGCCTTGAACCACGGCTTGCCGTCGGTGAACCGAATGCGCTGGAAGGTGCGCAGTCCGTTGAAGGAGGACACGTCCCCGTCGTGCGAACCGTGAATCACCATGTAGTTCACGTTCTCGATCGGTGTCCACTGGCCGGCCGGCTTGTACTGGCCGTCCACCGGCGCGATGGCGAACACGGACTTGATGTCGAAGTTGAAATTGAACTTGACGTTCGCGTCGTCCGGGTAGTGGCTGAGCCGATTGAACGCCGCCGCGATCCCGACCGCTTCGCCGCCGCGCGAGTGGCCCATGATCGCGATGTTGTGCATGTCCACCTTGTGCGAGAACGGGCCGGCCGAACTGTCGTTCCAGCGCTTCCAGTCCTCGATGTGCTTGAGCAGCAGCCAGGCGCGTCCGTCGCTTTCGCCGCGCAGGTTGCCGTTGATGAAATTCTCATCGACGGAAACGAGGATGAACCCGCGCGACGCGAGCAGCTCGCCCAGGTAGCCGTAGCCCGGATCGGAGTAGTCGAGCGGATCGTGGTTGCCGTGCACGATGAGCACGAGCGGGAAGGGGCCGTTGCCCGCCGGATACCAGACGCGCCCGTTGATCGGCACCTTGCTGAACCCGAAGCCCCAATCTTTCTCGCGCGCCTTGGCGTTGTCGGGTTCCGTCTGTACGAACGGCGAGACGTCCACCGTCTTCGTCTTGATCGTGACCGAATCGCGGTACTCGGCTCGGCGCTTGTCGGTGCCGCTCCCGTAGTAGAGCGTCTTGACGGCGAGGGATCCCTTTTCGCCGGGGTCCGGCGCCGAGATCAACTGGTGAGAGAGAACGGTCGGCGAATCGTCCTTGGTGAGCACGAGCGCCTGCGTGCAGCCCAGAATCATCAGGGCCGCGGCGGCCACGGCGGCTCGGTTTCGAGTGGCGTGCATTAGCGAATCCTCAAGCCGATGCGATTGCCGATCCGGCCGCCGCTCAGGGTCTCGAGCGCGTAGTCGATCGACAGGCGATCCATCGTGAAGCCGGCGCCGGCGGTCACGGCGTCTTCGCCCGGCAGCGGGCGCCGCGCGCCGACGCGGAGGGCGATGTTGTAGCCGCTCAGCCAACTGTAGTTCATCTCGAGGCCGCCGGCGGGCGAGAGGGTGTTGGTGCGGATCCACGAAACGGCGGTCGTGGCGAACCAGTCGAATTCTCCGAGCTGTCCGCCGCGGGATGCGCCGACAGTCGCTGTGCGCGGCAGGTTCACTCCCACGTCCTCCTCAAATGGCCCCGTCCCGCTCGGAGGAATGCCGGGGCCTGGGGGCGTGATCAGGTGAAAATCCTGTCCGATGTTCTGCACCGACGCGCCGAACGTGTACGAGCCGAACAACTGCTTTGAGACTCCGAGGTCGAGGAGCCCCCGCGTGAATCGCGTACTGAAGTCCTCGTCCTGCGCCACCTTTCCAGCAATACCCACGCGCCACCCCTTCACGACCTGCGCGAGGCCCGCGCTCGCCTCGACGGAGGTCGCCGGACTTGAGCTTGGGTCGAACAGCGAGGGAATCGTGATCGGTTCACCCAACAGAACCGACCCGAAACCGGGGCGATAGTAATTCGCCATCCGCATTCCGATGCCGATGCCGCCGCCATTGAATCGGGTCACCGCCGACAACGCCGTCAGGCCGACGTTGCTCGAAAAGCGCTCGGCGGAAATGCTGTATCCGTTCGCCACCGCGAGTTGCGCGGGGTTGAAGAACAGCACGTCGTCGTCTCGACTGGTCACGCCCACATCACCGAGCGCCAGCGTGCGAGCGCTCGACGGAAGGACGAGCACGATCGGGCCGAGCGCAGGCGTCTGCGCTCGCGCCGTGACGACGGGACCGGTGACGATCGCGACGAGAAACGTGAGGCGGCGAAGATTCATGACGAAGGCGTGTGTCAGAGGTTGGAGTCGAGTCAGTTATCGCCCGGCAACGTCTTCAGAAAATCAGCGAGGTGCGGACCCCAGATCGCCGGCAGCGAATGCGTGCCGTGCCCGCGCGTCTGGTCGGTGATCGGCAACAACACGAACTTCGCGTTCTTCACCCGTTTGATCAGCTGTTCGGCGATCCCCAGCTCGGGCGGATTCACGAAGTCGTCCATCGAATTGATCGCCAGCACGCGCGCCGTGATCTTCTCGAGATTCGGCGACGGATCGTAGTCGCGCGATGCGTTGAACGCGTACACGACGTCGTTCGCGTCGTGCGTCCTCACGTTCTGGTCGAGATACGCGCGGATCGCCGAGTCGGCCTGGTCGCGCGTCGGCGCCTGCTTCTGCTGCACCTTGGGCGCCGACGTCATGATGAACAGCATGCCCATCGCCTGGCGGAGGCCGGCCGGCTGCGCGGTGTAGTCGCCGCCGTTGTAGCCCGGGTCATTCTGGATGAAATCCATGATCATCGTGCGAATCATCCGGTTTCGGCCGGCGATCTGCATCGGCAGACACGCCAGCGGTACCAGGCCGTCCACGAAATCGGGATACCGCTCGCCCCAGACCCACGCGTGCATGCAGCCCATCGACGTACCCATGACCAGGCGCAGATGGCTGACGCCGAGCGCCTTGGTGAGCAGCTCGTGCTGGGCGTCGACCATGTCGTCGTAGGTGTACTTCGGGAACCGTGCGTGCATGCCGTCGCTTGGTTTGCTCGAGTGCCCGTGGCCGATGCCGTCGGGGAGGATCACGAAGTAGTTCGCCGTGTCGAGCAGTTGGCCGTGCCCGAACAGCTCCCCGGCGTAGGTGCGACTCACGAATCCGCTGCCCGAGCCGGTGGTGCCGTGGAGGATCATCACCGCGTTCCGGACCACACCCGCGGCATCGCGGCGCGGCGTCCCGAAGGTGATGTAGTGAATACGCAACTCGGCGAGCGTTTCGCCGCTCGCGAAGCGGAAGTTGTGGATCGTATAATCCTTGCCGGCCGGAACCTGCTGCGCCCGGGCGGCCAGGGGGACAACCAGAATGGAGACGGCGGCGAACGCGATCAGTCGACGGATGGCGGACGGCATGGCCTCACCGGGGTGGATGGCGTGCTGCGACGTTAGCCGCCCGACCCTCAATTCGACAGCCCAATCCGGTTGAACGTTGACTAACCTTCCTTGAGCCGCGGGCGGACGCTTTCCGTCGCGAGCCCCGTCAGCAGCGCGCCAACCAAAGGATGAGACCCATCTCGACGGTGGCCGCGATGATCCCGAAGACCAACGCTGCACGAAATCCCTTGCTGAGATTCATGTCGTTCGTCGCTCGCCGAGCGGTGGTTGAAACGGTCGGATGGCCGGCGCTGGTCGCGCTCCTCTGCGCGGCCGCGTGCAGTGAAACTACGACGTCCATCCGCCGATTTCCGGTGCTCGACGACGTCGGCTCGAGCGATTGGGTCACGGTCACCGTCGGCGGCGACCATTCGTGCGGCATCAAGACCGACGGCAGCGCGTACTGCTGGGGAAGCAACGAATACGGCCAACTCGGCGTCGCGCAGGGCGACACGATCTGCGGATCGCTGAGCAACGCGTATCCGTGTGCGACCACGCCGCAGCTCGTCCAGGCGGGGCTCCAGTTCGCGTCGATCAGCGCGGGCCAACGCCACACGTGCGCCATCACCCGCTCGAACGAAGCGTATTGTTGGGGATCGAACGACGCGGGACAGGTGAGTGATTTCGGAGCGGGTGGTCCGACCCTCATGAAAGTCCCCAGCTCGCTCCCGTGGACTCAGATCACCGCAGGGTTCTCGCACACGTGCGCCGTGCGGTCCGACGGGGTGCTCGTGTGTTGGGGCTCGAACGACCGCGGCGAGTTGGGAAACGGAAATCTCTTTCCCGGAACGACGCGAGCGAGCATCGCGTCTCCCGTCGCGGCGGCGAGCGCCGGACAATCGCGCACCTGCGCGCGCACGACGACGGGCGTCGTGTACTGCTGGGGCGCGATCTGGACCGAGCGAAGCGGAGGGCTCGAGCTCTCACGAACGCAATTGACCCCGCAGCTCGTGCCGAGCGCGCCGGCGATGGCGTGGTTGAGCGTCGGTTCGTTCAGCACGTGCGGCGCCGACATTTCGGGTTTCGCGTATTGCTGGGAGGCGAATCCGCGCGGCGAGATGGGCACCGGGACGCAGAACGGCAGCACGACGCCCGCGCGGGTGGCGAGCGACCTCGAATTCGTGCAACTGAGCGCCGGCATCGTGCAGACGTGCGGCATCGACATCACCGGGACGGGCTACTGTTGGGGCGACGACAGCTTCGGCCAGTTGGGGCTCTCGCCGTCGGTGCTCATCGAACGGTGCGGGGGACAGATACTTCCGTGCGCGACGAAGCCGGTCGGCGTGGTGGGGCGGCAGAAGTTCGTGGAGATCGCCACCGGATTCGGCAGTCATTCGTGCGGCGTGACGAGCCGCGGCAATCTCTATTGCTGGGGACTTGGCCTCTCGGGCCAGCGGGGTGATGGAACCGAGGTGGGAGCCGTGGCGACGCCGGCACTTGTGGTCGAGCCCGCTCGTCTGGTGAACTCGAAGTAGACGGGTGGACGGGTGGATGGTGAAGGGGTGGACGGGTGAACGGGTGGATGTGACGCAGGTCAACATCCGTTGAACGCGGGCCGATACTCGGAATTACATTGTTCGTTCGCGCTCGGTCGCCGCAGTTCCTCCCGGACTCGTCGCGCCGTAGTTCCTACCGCAGGCCTCTGTCCCTCCCCAGCATCATGAATTTCGACCGTCGGTTCATTCAGCGCGCGTTGCTCGCGTTCACCACGGGGTTGTTTCTGGCGTGCGCGGCGCGCGTGTCCGCGGGCGATGCGGCGAGAATGTCAGGCGACGCTCCGGCGATCGTTCGCTAGTCCGAGCTACAGAGGTCGCCGCGATTTCCAGAGGCGATAGCCGCCGGTGAACGCGTTGGCGTTGTTGCCGCGGCGCGCACCCTTGGGCAGTCGCTTCACGTGCCGGACGTTTCCCCCGCCGAGCACGACGTAATCGACGAGGAACGCGGCCGAAAGCAGCTCGACGACTTGGTCGACGTGCTTGCGCCAGCGATGTTTGCCGAGTCGCTGAAACCCCGCTTCGCCGATCACCTGCTCGTACGTTTGTCCGCGCTCATAGGGGAGATGCGCGAGCTCGAGCGGGATCAGGACGCCGTCGTGGATGAGTGTCGAACCGAGTCCGGTTCCCAAACCGAGAAAGAGCATCCGGCCGCCCTCGTAACTGCCGAGCGCCTGCATCGCGGCGTCGTTGACGAGTCGCACCGGCTTTCCGAACGCCCTCGCAAAATCGAATCGAACCCAACCCGCTCCGAGATTCCACGGGTCCTCGACCGGTTTGCCGTTGCGCACCGGCCCGGGGTATCCGATCGAGACGCGGTCGTATTTCCATTCCGCCGTCGCCTCGCGCACGTCGCGCACCATCTGCCGCGGCGTGAACTTGGGGCCGGACGCGATCTTGACCGGCGCACGGTGGCCGGTCGCGAGCAGTTTGACGTGCGTGCCGCCGACGTCGACCACCAGAATCTTCATCAACGAATTATCACGGGCTCGGCGGCAATCCCTTACGCTCGCGGACCGCGGCGACGAAGCGCTTGGCGTCGGCCTCGTTGAAGGTGTTCGACACTTTCTGTTTGTCGACCTTCGTGTTGCCGAACAGGTCGTGATTGCCGCCGTCGGTCCAGGTGACGCGGATGCGGCCGTCGTCGTACTGAATGTCCTTGATCTCGGAGAGCGGGAAGACGGCGTGCGTGCCGATCGCGCCGGCGACCGACGACTTCACGATGCTCGAAATCATCCCACCGAAGCCGCTCGAGTCGCCGTGTGAATCGTTGAGCGAGCCCTTGATCTTGGCCACGGTCTTGGCCGACAGGCCGGCGAGAATCTTGTCGCCCATCAGGACGACGTCCACGCTGCTGTCGGCGTTGTAGAGCCGCAAGTCGCCCGGGCCGAGGCTGTCCGGGGGCATCTGCGTCTCGACGCGAACGTGGCTGCTGCTGGGGGCGCGGAGGCGATGCTTGATCCAGACGATCGCGAGCGCGCAGGCGAAGATCACGAGCCCGAATGACACCAGGCTTCCGATGACGCGGCGAGAGTTCATGATCGGTTCCCGTCGAAGGTGGTCACGAGACTGCTCATCGCGGACCCGACACGACCGGCAGCTCGACGAAGCTTACGTGTCCCGGCTCGTGGAAGATTCGGTGCTCGGCCGATTTATAGTCGCTCGCCTTGGCCCAGAAAATGTTCGGCACGAAGGTCTGCGGGTTGCGGTCGTAGAGCGGAAACCAGCTCGACTGAATCTGCACCATGATCCGGTGCCCCGGCAGAAACACATGATTGGCCGTGGGCAGCGCGAACGTGTAGGCGAGCGGCGTGTTCGACGCGATCGGTTTGGGATTGTCGAAGCCCTCGCGATACCGTCCACGGAGGATGTCCATCGCCACCGCGAGCTGATAGCCGCCCATCTTCGCGTCGCCGCCGACTTCGTCGGGGTAGACGTCGATGAGCTTGACGACCCAATCGGCGTCGCTGCCGGTGGTCGAGGCGACGAGATGCGCCACGGCCTGCCCGCTGATCTTCATCGGTTCGGTGAGGACGGGCGTCTCGTACGAAAGGACATCGGTGCGCCCCGAGAACTCGCGTTGGTCGTCGACCAGCCAGCACGGCCAGGTCGCGCACGTGTCGTAGCCGGTCGGCTTGATCGGCCGCGCGCGGAAGGGAACCGGTTTGGCCGGATCAGAGATGTATGAATCGTGGCCGGCGGCGGCGGGCGGAGAAAAGCCAGCCACGAAATCCGGGCCGAGATAGAGCGGCGTCAGCTTGATCGTGCAGCCGCTGGCGCAGCCGCTGGGCCACGCGCTCAGTCGCTCCCAGTGATTGGTGCCCGTCTCGTACGCGTTGACCGGCGCCACGTCCATCGGCGGGTGTTCGTCCTTGAGGTAGTGCGCGAGAAACGGCGCCAGGATGTTCTTCTGAAACTCCTTCGACGTGTTGGCATCGAAGTCGAGCGCGCCGAGGCTGCTGCCGTTCTCGATCTCCTGGCCGTGGTGCCACGGGCCCATGGTGATGTACACCATGTTGTTGTTCACGTCCTTGGGTTTGATCGCCTTGTAGACGGCGATCGCGCCGTAGATGTCTTCCTGGTCCCAGAGGCTGTGCACGAGCATCGTCGGGACCTTGATCGGTTGCGCGGCGAGGATCTTGTCCATCGCCTGCAACTGCCACCACGAATCGTAGCTCGGGTGCTGGAGGATCTTGTTCCAGAATCCGACCTGCTCGAGGCCGTGCTGCTTTCCGAGCTCGCCGGCCGAGACCGACTTGATGTAGAGGTCGTAGTCGTCGTAGTGGTCCGTCCACCACTTCGCCGAATTGTCGCGCGTCGCTTCCTGCTCGAGGACGTACGGCATGTTCTGCTCGCGGAACGCGCCGTTGTGGAACCAGTCGTCGCCCATCCAGCCGTCGACCATCGGGTTCATCGGCACCGAGACCTTGAGCGCCGGATGCGGATTGACGAGTCCCATGAGCGGCTCGAATCCGTCGTACGAAATGCCGAGTTCCCCGACGTTGCCGTTGGTCTCGGGCACGTTCTTCACGAGCCAGTCGATCGTGTCGTACGTATCGGTGGACTCGTCGACCTTCGTGGAATTGAGCGGGCCGACGAGCGGGCGATTCATCACGTAGTCGCCCTCGGATCCGTACTTGCCGCGAATGTCCTGCACGACGCGGATGTACCCGCCGGGGATGATGACGTCGAGCGCGTTGTCGTAGCCGTTCAGCTCAGGCGCGAGATGCGCGCTCTGGGCGTACGACGTCGTGGCGGTGGCGTCGTAGGGCGTCCGCGTGAAGAGGATCGGCGCGCGGCGGGCGTTTTTCGGGACGAGGATGACTGTGTGGAGTTTGACGCCGTCGCGCATGGGGATCATGACGTCGCGGCGTTGATAGTCGAAGGTCGAGGTGCTGGGAGTGAACTTCGATGGGGTTTCGGTAGGGAGCTGGGCGCCGAGAGAAGCGGCGGCGAGAAGCGTGAGACCGGCGAGGACGCGAGCGAGGTACACGGGGGGCTCGAGGTTTTGGCTTCCGGTAAGGTCGCGCCGGAAGCGGCGAGTCGAAAGGCGTTGGGTGGCCCGGCCATTCTGGGCACTGGCGCCGGGTTAGGTACGACTTTGGGCTCGAAGTCGGACGTCAGATGTCGGACGTCAGATGTCAGACAATGCGTACCCCGGAAACAGAATCGTGATGGAGCCCCGCCGCCGATGCATATCGTCGCCCCCTAACCGGAGGACAGGTGGGGAACTTCAGGCGACTCGTGGCATGCAGAAGGCGAACGCGTATTCGTTGGCAGTCCACGCGGCGTTTCGAACCATGAGGGCACAGGTCTCGCCGGGGTTCCCCGCCCAAGTCCTTCGTGCAGTCAGCTCCATTCCCGACAACCTTGCCGAAGGCTGCGCCAAGCGCTCTAGGCGCGAACTCGCGCGCTACGCCGACACGGCCTATTCGTCCTCGAAGGAAGTCGAGAATCAACTCATTCGGGCACGAGCGCTCGGACTGCTGAGTCGCCAGATGTTCGAGGACCTGATGCGCCAGGGAGACGAGGTCTCGCGGCTGTGCTACGCCCTCGCGCTCGGCTGACCCGCCTGCGGCGACTCCTGCCGGGGCGAGCAGGAGGTCTGACGTCTGACATCTGACATCTGACATCTGACGTCAGACGTCGAGCGAACCACGTGGCTCGCCGGCCAATCGAACTCAGAGTGGCCGACCGCCCCTCCAACGCCGTCAGTAGTCCGGCGTTAGGGCTGCGGTCTTCCGATATCTCTCAACCGCCCTTTCGCTTCATTGTTCGTCGAATCCCGCCGAATCGCCTCTCGGTACGCCGTCTCCGCCCCCGCCGTATCCGCCTTCATGAGCAGCACATTCCCCCGAAACACGTACATCCCCGATGAGTTCGGGTAGAACTCTTCGTTCAACCGAAGCATCGCGAGCGCCTCGTCGAACTTGCTCGCTCGTCCGAGCCGGAACGCCGCGGTGTTCAGTTGGCCTTCGCCAAAATCGTAGGCGCCGCTGCCGTAGTACCGCTGCCGCAGCGCGCGGTACGCTTTCACACCCGAGTCCGCGCCGCCGGCCGTCGCCGCGGCGATGATCACGGCGGAGAGGGGCATCGGTTTGCTCACTCCGCGGTGACACGTCGCGCAGGTGACCTGCGGGTCGTCGGGCTGGTGGCCAGGCAATGTGTCGAGCCGGCGATTCGCCTCTTGCACCAGCAGCATCATCTGTCGCGCGACGAGCTTCGTCCGCTTGTCGTCGCTCACGAAGTTGAACTGCGTGAGCGGCTGGCCTTCCTCGCCGACGTGACAAAACTGGCACCGCACGCCCAGGTCCGACGTGAAGTTGCGCATCGTGCCGATGACCTGCAGCACGGGCGTCGACTTCGGGATGACCTTGGTGTTGACCAGCGAATCCGGCGGAAACTTCGCCGGTGCCTGGGCAAGCAGCTGCGAGGCCGCCAGCGTGATCACCGGAATCGTCAACATCGAGACGCGCATCGTTCGCCCCGCGTATGGAGTGCGAAACGATATCATGCGCGGCGCGCCGCAACTGTAAGAGTGTTGTTCGGTGCGAGACAGCCGATCGACGAACTCCAGTTCGGGGTTATCGCCAATGAAGCGACGAACCCGGTCGGGCGACCAGGAGGTCTGACGTCCGATTCTGTCTGACGTCAGCCGTCAGTCGTCGAGCGAACCACGTGGCCAGCCGGCCAATCGGACCTGGAATGGCCGACGCCCATCGCGCACTCACGACTCTCGGAGTGCCGCCATCGGTGTTTCCGCGAATACGTCGCGCCCCGTGAGCAACCCGATCGCCACGGCGAGTCCGATCATCGCCGTCGCGACGAGTGTCGCCGCCCCGAACGCCGGCAGGAACGACATTCGGAAGATCACGCGCATCAGTCCCCACGCGGCCAGTGTCGAGAGCAGCACGCCGGTCAACGCGCCGAGTGTGCCGAGCAGCGCGTACTCGGCGAGCATGATGCGCACGATCTGATTTCGCGTTGCGCCCAGCGTCTTGAGGAGGACGCCCTCGCGCAACCGGTCGCGGCGCGTCGCCGCGACGGCGCTGAAGAGCACCGGGATCGCGAGGCCGAGGCTGATCAGCGCGAGGAACCGCACGGCCATCGTGACCTTTCCGAGCACGCTCGCAACGGTGCGCTGAACGAGCGTGAGGTCGAGGCTCGAGATGCTCGGGAAGCGCGAGACCACGTCGCGTTGCAAGTGCGCGATGGCCGTCGGCGTGGACGCGTGCACGAGAATCGCGAACTGCTTCGGTGCGGCGGCGAGCGACTTGGGGTCGAACACCGCGAAGAAGTTCGGCGCGAACGTCTGCCACTGCACCGCTCGGAGGCTCGTGACGAGCGTCGGAATCAGAACGCCCTGCACGTTCCAGGTGATCGTGTCGCGCAGGCCGACGCCCAATTCCGCGGCGAGGCTCGAGTCGAGTGACACCTCGCCGAGATCGCCGGTGTTCGACGCGCCGAACCACTTGCCCGACACGAGACGCTCGGACGCGGTGAGCGAGTCGCGAAACGTCGAGCGGAATTCGCGGCGAAACGCCCACGGTCCTCGGCGGTCGCGCACGATTCCGCCGCGTCCCGCGCGGCCCCTTCCGTCGCGTCCGCCTTGGCCGCCGGCGACCCGCGCCGAATCGCGTGTGCGGCGTTCCTTGTCGATCTCCTCGGCGATGGCGGCGGCCGACTTCCCGTTGATGGATGCGATGCGCATCGCGATGATCGGCGTCTCGTCGATCAGCTCTTCGTGCGCGGCGTGAATCACGGAATCGATTCCCGCCTGCTGATTCTCCTGCACGTCGAAGAACACGACGTTGGCGCGCGCTTCGCCGATGCGCAGGCCGAGCGAGCGGAGGATGTTGTACTGCACCTGGTACAGCGTGCCCATGAGAAACACGCCGAAGCCGAGCGCGAGCACGACGGCGCGCGTCTGATTGCCGGGGCGGTACAGACTCGCGATTCCCTGTCGCAGCGGGAAGGGCCACGACGGTCGAATCAATCGTCGCGCGGCCCACGACAGCCCCGCGGCGCTCAACCAGAGAATTCCAATCGCGCCCGCGATGGCGAACGTGAAGCCGACGCCTCGGCGCGGCGTGTTCGCGCGGCTCAGGCCGAGCGCCAGCACGCTGGCGGCGATGGCGAGCGACAAGGCGATGCGGAGCGGATCCCACCGCGCGCGTCGCAGCGCGTCGGCATCCGGCTCGCGTCGCAACGCCTGCAACGGCGACACTCGGCGGAGCGCGACGAGCGGACGCAGCGCGAAGAGCAGTGCGACCCACACGCCGATCGCCAGCCCGAGAAGAATCGGGCGCGGCGCGAGATGCAGATCGACGTCGACCGGCAGGAAGTCGTGCAGCACCAGCGGCATGGCGAACTGAATGACGAGTCCGAACAGCACGCCCGCCGCCGCGCCGACGAAACCCATCACGCCGGCCTGCATCCCGTAGATCGCCAGCACCTGCCAACTCGTCGCGCCGACGCAGCGGAGGATCGCCACGGGATCGATCTTGCTCATCACGAAGGCGTGCACGCCGCTCGCGACGCCGATGCCGCCGAGGAGGAGCGCGATGAGTCCAACGATGGCGAGATAGTCGTGCAGCTGATCGATCGCGCTGGCGAGCCGTGATTCATTGTAGCCCGCGCTCTCCACCGATCCGTTGCCGGCCGACAACCGCTTGCCGAACGTCTTGATGAACGCATCGCTCGTCAGACTCGCCGGAAGCCTGAACAGCGTTTCGTAGTCGGCGCGGCTGCCGAACACGACGAGGCCCGTCGCGGGCACGTATCGCTCGGGGATGTAGACGCGCGGCCCGATCGCCGCCGAGATGCCGACGTCGCCCGGCACGCTCACCAACGTTCCCGTGATGAGGAACTTCGCCCTGCCCAGCGTGAGCGTATCGCCAACACGCGCGTCGAGGGATACCAGGAGCGCGGGATCGACCACCGCATTCGGGCCGGTCGTGATCTGACTCCACGCGGCCGCCGGGTCGCTCACGATGCTGCCGTAGAACGGATACCCGGCGCTCACCGCGTGTACCTGCACCAGCCGCGTGCCGCCGCTGCGTGGCACGAGCGCCATGGAGTTGAAGCCGGTCGACGTGACGTTGGCGATGCCGGCGCGGGCGAGCGAGTCGGCGAGCGAATCGATCGCCGGTGGGCGGGGTGAATTGCGCCGTGCCGCGACGTCGCCGCCGAGGAGCGCGCGCGACTGCTCGTGTACGGAGCGAATCGTGTTCTCGGAGAACGAGTCGATCGCGACGAGCGCCGCGACGCCCAGCGAGATCGACGACATGTAGAGCAGCAATCGACGACGCGCCGTGCGGCTCTCGCGCCAGGCGAGCGCGAGGAGTTGTCGCGTCGCGGCCATCAGGCGGCTCGTTCGGTCGGCGAATCGGAAACAACGCGGCCGTCGCTCAACCGGATCACGCGCTGCGCGCGCGATGCCAGCGCGTGGTCGTGCGTCACGAGCACCACGGTCGCATTGGATTCGCGATTCAACGCCTCCAGCAGCTCGACGATGCGTCCGCCCGTGTCGCTGTCGAGATTGCCGGTCGGCTCGTCGGCGAACAGAATGCGCGGCGCGTTGGAGAACGCGCGGGCAATCGCGACGCGTTGCTGCTCGCCGCCGGAAAGCTGCATTGGAAAGTGGTGGAGGCGATCGCCGAGCCCGACGCGTCGCAGCAGGTCGCCGGCGCGATCGGCGGCGCCGGACTCGCCGCGCAGCTCGAGCGGCACCTGCACGTTCTCGAGCGCCGTGAGCGTGGGAAGCAGCTGGAAGCTCTGAAAGACGAAGCCGACCTTTTGGCCGCGCAACTTGGCGCGTCCGTCTTCGCTGAGCGCCGTGAGGTCGGCGTCGTCGAGGAGCACCTGACCGCGCGTCGGGGTATCAAGTCCGGCGAGCAGACCGAGCAGTGTGGTCTTGCCGCTTCCGGATGGCCCGACGATCGCGACGAACGAGCCCTGCGGGATGCTGAACGACACGTCGCGCAGTACCGCCAATGTGTTGTCGCCGCTGCGATATTCTTTCGTGAGATCCCGGGCAAGGAGCATGTCGCGTGAGGTCAGGCGAGAGGAGAAGTGAGTTGTGGCGAAGCGCTCGCCGACTGGTCATGGCCGCGTTCGGCGTGGCGTCGGTGGGGGCCTGCGGACGCGACCGCACCACCGCCGGTGCGACGGTCGTGCGCGCTGACTCATCGCCCCGTACGGAATCTAGAGCCGCACAGTTGCGAGACGCGCCCGCTGTGGCGCAGTCGGACGGCGACGTGCAGAAGCGATCGACGATCGTCTTCGCCGGGACGAGCCTCACGGCGGGACTCGGCCTCGACCCCGACAGCGCGTACCCGACGCTGATTCAGCGAAAGATCGATTCGGCGGGACTGCGGTTTCAGGTTGTGAATGCCGGTGTGAGCGGCGAGACGTCGTCGGGTTTGCTCGACCGGTTGAACTGGCTGCTCCGCGGCACGTTCGACGTCTTCGTGATCGAGACCGGAGCGAATGACGGACTCCGCGGGATTCCGACGGCGACCCTCCGCTCCAACCTCGAGGCGGCGGTGGATCGGGTGAAGGCCACGCGCCCCGGGGCGACGATCGTGCTCATTCAAATGGAAGCGCTGCCGAATCTTGGGGCAAAGTACACGTCGGATTTTCACGCCGTATATCCGACGGTGGCGCGCGAAAAAGGAGTGACGCTGCTGCCGTTTCTCCTCGACGGGGTGGCCGGGCGCCGCGGGCTCAACCAAGGCGACGGAGTGCACCCGAACAACGTCGGGGAGCGGATCGTGGCGGCGAACGTTTGGCGCGGCCTGGAGCCGGTTCTGGAGGCCCGGACAAAGTAGATTTGCGCCCCTCGTTGACTGCCTCGCTTCGACACGATAAGTTTAACGGCTGTCTACGTTTAGACCTCAGATTTCACGAGTGATCGATATGGCAATTCCGGCGACGCAAATCCGGCGAGGCATGGTGCTCGTTTTCGAGGGCGATCCGTGTCGCGTCATCGAATTCCGGCATCATACGCCGGGCAATCTGCGCGCAATGGTGCAGGCCAAGCTCAAGAACCTTCGAACGGGTTCGAACTTCGAGCATCGGTTCCGCGCCGCGGACTCGATCGACCCGGCCTCGATGGAGACGCACGATCTGGAGTTCCTCTATCAGGGCGGCGACACGTATCACTTCATGAACACGGAGAATTACGACCAGCTGGAGATGGACGAGGAGACGCTGGGCGACAACGCGCAGTGGATGCAGCCGAACATGAAGATCCAGGCCGAGTACTACGATGGACGTCCGGTCGGGATCAAGCTGCCGAACTCGCTGGTGCTCGAGGTCGTCGATACGGCGCCGGTCATGAAGACGGCGACGAAGACGGCCTCGACAAAGCCGGCCAAGCTGGAGAACGGTGTCACGATCAACGTGCCCGAGTTCGTGGGCACGGGCGACAAGGTGAAGGTGAATCCGTCGACGGGTGAGTATCAGGAGCGGGCGAAGTGACAGCCGGCTGCGCGCTGATTGATCGGCACCGAAGCGCGGATTAAACTGAAGGTTTGCGGTAGGTTGTACGGCCGTGCGGGGAAGGACCCGATGGTGACTGTAGCTCAATCGGTTAGAGCACCGGACTGTGGCTCCGGGGGTTGCGGGTTCAATTCCCGTCAGTCACCCTGCGGCGGTCGCCGAGGCGAGGCGGCGCGGGAATTGGAGTTAGGTCGGTAGCTCAACTGGTAGAGCACTGGTCTCCAAAACCAGCGGTTGGGGGTTCAAGTCCCTCCCGGCCTGTGAGAGCAAAAGGGCACGTGGACGAGTTAGGGGAAGTGTGCGGGCGGACACTGTAGGCGTCAGCGACGGGCGGCAGCATCAGTGGGAAGGCGGCAACGAGCGAGAAGCAAGTCCTAGGGCGGTATCGTCTAGGGGACTAGGACGGGGCCCTCTCAAGGCCCAAACACGGGTTCGAATCCCGTTACCGCTATTGGAAGTTGTGGTATGAGATGGTTGGAACAGGTGGTTCGCGTCGACCTGGCCCGTTCGTCTATCGGTTAGGACGGCACCCTTTCACGGTGCAGAGAGGGGTTCGATTCCCCTACGGGCTATCGAACGCAGGTGGGCAGGCGGACAGCAGGCGATGAAAGGGATTGGAGAGTTGGCGCGAGGCGCGGGTGTAGGTCCACCCGTCACCCCGTCCACCTGTCCACCCGAAGTTCAGGGGGCGTAGCTCAGTTTGGTTAGAGCACTCGACTGTCACTCGAGAGGTCGCGGGTTCGAGCCCCGTCGCTCCCGTGTTGGACAGCTAAGGCGAAAGTTGGAATTCGAAATTCCGATTCTCTGATAGCTGAAATGTGGTTGATGGTCGCACGTGGAATGCCCTGGTGGTGAAATTGGTAGACACGCCATCTTGAGGGGGTGGTGCCGCAAGGCGTCACGGTTCGAGTCCGTGCCAGGGCATGCAGCACAGTCGTCCTAGAGTCGAGAACGTCGCCAGCGTAGCTCAGTGGTAGAGCACTCGATTCGTAATCGAGCGGTCGTCGGTTCAATCCCGACCGCTGGCTCTGAAAACCAGCACATCAGCACGGTCGGCGCCGCGATGAGCGGCGCTTTTGTTTGGCCATCGATTGCCGGCTCTGGCTTCGATCGAGGGAGAGAAAGCGTTCAATTCTTCCCGCCCGGCGACAGAACGCAGCCTCGGCGCACCATGTCGGACTCGAGTGCGGAGTGCGGTGCGCGGCTTCCGCCGAGTTCAGCGCTCCGACGCGACCGGTTGTTTCAGCAAATGCTCGACGTAATCGCCGATGCGTTTGGTGTTGCCCTGATCCCAGCCGGTGACGATCTGTCGAATCGTCCCCGCACGATCGAGGATGATGATCTGCGGAATGCCACCGACGCGATAGGCGGCATCCACGGCCGGCTCCTGATTGCCGGTCGGGCGCGGGCTGATGGCGATGCGGAACGGAAGTGCGTGCTCCTGCGTGTAGTACACGCGATCGGCTTCCACTTCCTGCTCGGGCGACAACGGGCGCTGGAGCCCGAGGTAGCCGTACAGCTCCGTCACCATCACGCCCTCGAATGCCTGTCCCTTGAAGCGCTCCGCCAACGCGCGAAGGCCGGGGTAGCTGTTCTTGCAGGGCACACACCAGTGCGCGGTGAACTCGACGAGATGCACCTTGCCGTCGCCCGGTTGTATCGGTGACGTCGACGTGCCGGAGTTGAGCCACCAAGTGCCGGTCACCTGCGGGGCCTTGGTGCCGATCAGCGCGTAACGATTTCGGAAATCGGCGAAGCGCGCGGTCGTCTGCTCCGCACCGAGCTCTTTCTCGGCGCCATCGAGAATCGCGAGCGCGGAATCGGGTTGCAGGCGGTCCGCGGCCGAACGGGCGAGGGACTCGAAGCCCATGATCATCGCGCCCGGCTTGCCGAGCCGCCGGCCGAGGGCGATGAGCGCGGTGGCGTGGACGCGCAGCCCTTCGTTGACGTCGAGATACTCGTACCGGCCGAGCAGCGTTTGATGCGCGCTCAGCTTGAGGTCGGCGAGCGAGTCCGGCAGCGCGTCGATCTGTTTCGCGACATGCTCAGCGCCGTCGAGGATTCCGAAATGGTCTCTCGCCGCGCCGATTTCCTGGCCGAGCGCGTCGAGGAGCGTTTGGCCGTGCTGTCGCGGCGAGAGATCGGCGGCGGCGAGCGCGCGCTCCGACGCGCGACGACGATTCGCCGTGTCGCCGATGAACGTGTAGAGACTCACGAGGTCCGACAGCTGCGACGTCGGCGTTTTCTCGACGCTGAACTTCGCCGCGCATTCTTTCGCCGACCGGACGGCTTCGGCATTCACGGTGGCGTACACGCGTTGATAGATGCTCACGGCGCTGTCGCGCGCCTCGGGGCTCGCGCTTCGAACGGCGGTCGCCGCGGGCGTCATCTGAGCGACGCGCCAGTCGTTGAGTCCCTTGACGCAATCGCCGGGCGTCTTCGCGTCCACGGTCGGCGCCTTCGCCGCTGCCGGCGTCTGCGCCGAGGCGGCGAGCGGCAACGAAAGGAGCAGTGCGGCGACGGTCGTCGAGTGCATGCGCGTCATCGGTGCCTCGCGTCGTTCATTGTGCGGCACGCGCCCCGGCGAGGAACCGGACGAATTCGCTCGCGTCGCGTGTCATGCCGAGAAACGTCGCCAACGGCTTGCCGGCGGAGTCGACGACGGCGTACAGCGGGAGCGCCACGGTCTGAAATCGGTCGCGCTCGAAGATCTGCTGCTGTCGGTCCACGTCGCCGCGTCCGTCGGTGAACAGGCGAACGCGGACGAACTGCGAGAGCTCGCGCTCGACCTCCGGCCGCGGGAACATGTTCGCTTCCATCCACCGGCAATTAGTACAGGTATATCCAGTAAAGTCGATGAGAACAAGCTTACGCTGTGAGCGCGCGGCTTGCAGGCCGTGGTCGAGGTCGTCGAGCACCCAGCTCAGTTCGCTCCCCGACGCGACACCTGTCGCGGCGTGACCGGCGGGTGGCAAGAACGACTCGAGTTCTCCGAGGCGGGCGCCGGTGAGGCCGGAGGCGACGAACGCCGTCGCGCCGAGCGCGAGCACGCCGGGAACAGGGCGCCACGGCGCGTGTCGAGCGAAGGCCGGCCGCTTGAACCGCAAACCGAATAGGTACGCGGCGAGCAAGGCGAAGATCACCGCCCACAGCGCGACGACAACCTGGCGAGTGAACACCCCCCATCCCTCGACGAGGTCGGCGTTGCTCAGGAACTTGAGCGCCGCTGCCAACTCGATGAATCCGAGCGCGCCCTTCATGGTCGCCAGCCACTCGCCGCTCCTCGGAAGCCGCGACAACGAACGCGGGACGAGAGCGAGCACGAGGAAGGGAAGCGCGAACACCGACGAGAAGGCCAGGAGTCCCGCCGCCGGCCAGCGCCAGTCGCCTTGGGTCGCCGACACGAGCAGCGTTCCCACGAACGGCGCCGTGCAGGTGAACGTCGTCACGGCGAAGGTCGCGCCCATGAGAAGGCTCGTGGCTACTCTCCCGAACCGTGTGCCGTCCGCCGCCGCCGACATCCAGTTGACGAGTCGCGGCGGCAGCGCGACATGCAGTACGCCGAACAGGCTGAGCGCGAAGGCGATGAAGAGCGCGCCGATCGCGAGGTTGAGCACGGGATTGGCCGCGAGCCGGCTGAGTCCCGCGATTCCCATCACCGCGGAGAGACCGACGCCGAGTCCCGTGAACGCCGTGACGATGCCGCCGGCGTACAGCACCGCATCACCGATCGCCGCGCCACGGGTACCGCGATCGGCTCGGCTGAAATACGAGATGGTGATCGGCACCATCGGAAACACACAGGGCGTGAGCAGCGACAGCGCGCCCATCGTTCCAGCGAGCCACAAGAAGAGAACGAACGACTCGGCGCCCGAGTGGGATTGCAGCGGCGAGGCGGCTGCGTCCGACGGGGTAGCTCCAAAGGTCGCCTGTGTCGGCGTGTTGAGTGGCGCGTTCGACCCGCCACCGCGCGCCACCGCCGAACTGCTTACAACGACCGAAACGTGAACCGTGTCTTCGGTCGGCGGCAGGCAATAGCGGTCGTTGCACGTTTGATAGCCGACGCGCACGTCGACGCGTGCCTTTCCCGGGAGCGCCGGCGACGCGATTCGCACCGGCACGCGGAACGAGACGGAGTCGTGGTACCACTCGGTCTGAATTCCGAAGTTCGGATCGAGCGCGATCGTGGGCATCGGCGAGCCAATCGTTCCGCCCAACGCGGCGAGCGACGCCGGTCCGACGCCGATCGTCGTCGCGATCGGTCCGCCGGGCGGTTCGGTGAGGCTGTACAGATGCCAGCCGACCGGAATCGTCGAGTGGATCTCGACCGCGATTGTGTCTCCGTCGCGCACGGGCACGTTCTTCGGAGAACGCAACGCGAACTGGATCGGGTGCTCCTGCGCGACGAGCGGCGAACCGAGGGCCGCGAGCGACAAGCCGCCCCATCCGATGAATGCCGCCGTGTGCAGTCGCATTCTTGAAACCTGTCCTGGTCGCCGTGTGATCCGCCACCGTCTACGGCTTGACGGACCCGCCATCGGAACTCGACAGGCGTGCTACAGGTCGGACTGGAGTAGGCGGCGCACTTCCTCATTTGCCTCGAGACGCGCGTCGATGTCGTCGCTGAGACGCCGAGCGTCGTCGAGATCGCGAGTCAGATCCGACGTGTCGACGCTCGTGGCGGAGAGGCGAAGCAGATCGAGACGGAGCATCTCGAGCGCGGCAACCACCGACTGCAACCGACGATCGGTCTCGGGGTTCGGCGTGCGGTCACGAAGCAGTTCCGCTTGACGTTCCAGGCGCACGGCGAGGTCCGGCAACGCGCCGAACTCGGTTCGCTGCGCTCCTGGCAGCGCGGCGAATAGGGTGGCGAGCTCGTCGCGGAGCGCCACCGACGTCGGCTCGCCGACCGACGGCAGCGATGCGCGCTTGGCCAACCCGAGCGACGCGGCGCGGAACATCCAACGGCCGACTCGACCGCGCAGCAGGCGAGACCACCAACCATCCTGCGCGCGTCGCGATTCGAGAGCGCGACGAACGACCATGGTTGGAATGGCGATCGATCCGGCGAACCCGAGCAATTGCAGGGCGTCGCCCGGTGCACCCAGCAGAAAGAACGACCCGATCGATCCCGCGACACCCAGCGCCAGCTCGGCAGCCGTCCGCCTGGTGCTCGGGGCGGCGCGCTTGTCCAGGTCCTGCTCGCGCGCTTCGCCGAGCAACGCGGGCCGGACTGCGGAGTGGCCGTAGCCTGCCTCGAGCAGGCGTCGCGCGCGCGTCAGCAGTTGCACGACGCGGATGCCGGCCAGGCCAGCCATCGAGATCGTAACGGCCAAATACATCACGATCACGAACGACATGCCGAACAGATCGCCCGGTGGCCGCGGCATCTCGGTCGCGAGGATGGCGAGAATTGTCGAGACGGTGCCGGCGCCGATGGCGTTTGCCACCTCCGCTCCTACGTGGTCGGCCTCGCGGGTGAACGCGCGAACGGGCGCGGCGATCTCGTTCCCACCGCCGGCCGACCGAATGGCGACCACCAACTCCTCAGCCGACGGCCATCGCTCGGCTGGATTGCGGGACAGAGAGCGATCGATCGCGGCGGCGAACCTCGGCGGAACGTCGGTGCGCGCCGCGGCGAGCGGCGTCGGTGCCAACATGACTTTGCGGGCGAGAATCGACGCCGTCGAGTCGCCGTCGATCGGTGCGTGTCCGGTCGTCGCGAAATAAGCGACCGCGCCGAGCGAGTAGAGATCGCTTCGTCCGTCGACCGACTCGCCGTTTGCTTGCTCCGGACTCATGTAGCGCGGCGTGCCGATGATCGCACCGGGGTTGCTCGTGCTCGGACCTCCGTCGACGCGCGCGATGCCGAAGTCGGTGACGAGGGCACGGCCGGTGTCGCGCTCGAGAAGAATGTTGTCGGGCTTGACGTCGCGGTGGATTACGCCGTGTCCGTGGGCATGACCCAGCGCCCACGCGACCTCCTGCGTCACGCGGATCGCTTCCGTGACGCGCAGCGGACCAACGCGCGCGACGCGAGCCGACAGCGTCTCGCCGTCGACGAAACCCATGACGAAGAACGCGAGATCGGCGTGCTCCTCGACAGAGTGAATCGGCACGATGTTCGGATGCGACAGCCGAGCGGCCGCTCGCGCCTCGCGGACGAATCGCGCGCGGTGCCCGGGGTCGATCGCCAGCACAGGCGGCAGGAGCTTGATGGCGACCGGCCGCTCGAGCGCGACGTCGCGGGCGAGAAACACGATGCCCATGCCGCCGCGACCGATCTCGCGGACGATGGAATACCGTCCGGCGACCACGCGCTGCAGGGCAATCAGTTCCGGCGACGGTCCGGTGGACGACGCAGGGGCGGAAGTCATGTCGAAGCCCTACGGACGAGGCGTCGCCGGAGATTCCGCCGGGCTAGGCGACCCCGGTTCGCATGGCGCGAATGACGCGGTCCGCGAACAGGTCCACTTCGTCCACCGTCGTATAGACGTTCGGCGTGATGCGCATGCCGGAGAACTCGTCGTTCACCATCGGCGTGGTCACGATGTTGTGCTTGGACAGAAGCCATCCGCCGAGCTTGCCCATGTCCATCCCGTCGATGCCGAAGACCCCGATCGCGCCGCTCTTCGTCGGGCCGATCTCGGTGATCATCTTCACGCGATCGCTGGCGGCGAGCAGCTGCTTCGCCCACCGGTCTCGCAGGTAGCGAAGCCGCGCGATCTTGCGGTCGATGCCGATCCCGCGATGGAACGCGACCGCGACGGCGATGGCGTTGTGATTCGCCGCCGGGTGCGTGCCGATCTCCTCGTATTTACGAATGTCGGCGTCCTGCTCGGCTGCGGCCGCCATGAGCGGCCAGAGCGACTTGATCTTGTCGCGTCGCACATAGAGGAACCCGGTGCCGATCGGCGCGTGCAGCCACTTGTGGAGACTCGTTCCATAGTAATCGGCGCCGAGCTCGTCGCGCGTGAACGGGAAGTGGGCGAACGCGTGTGCTCCGTCGACGAAAACGCGAATGCCTCTGGCATTCGCCAACTCGATGATCTCCTTCACGGGGGCGATGTAGCCCGTCATGAAACTGATGTGCATCACCTCGATCACTTTCGTACGCGGCGTGATCGCCGCGGCGATCTGGTCGACATACGACTTCGTGCTCTTGACCGGCGTCTCGATCTTCACGCGCTTGAGCACGACGCCGTCGCGCCGTTCGCGTTGGCGCCACGACGTCTGCATGCGCGGATAGTTCTGCGTCGTGAAGATCACTTCGTCACCGCGCTGGAGGTTGAGACCGAAGATCATGATCTCGTTCGCCTCCGACGCGTTGCGTGTGATCGCCATCTCCTCGGGGTCGCACGCGAACTCCTGCGCCAGATCGCGACGGACGGACTCGATGCGCGGCTCGAGCACGCGCCACATGTGATCGACCGGGAGCTCGTTCGAGAACCTCAAATCCCGGATCATCTGCTCGAGCACGTGCGTCGGCGCCGGACTGCACCCGCCGTTGTTCAGATTGACCATGGTTCGGTCGAGGTCGAACGCGCGCTGGATCTCCCTCCAGTACGTCTCGTCCTCGGCGACATTGACCGCCGCCCGGCCGGCGGCGATGGGCTCGGCGTGGAACAGCTGGCGGAACGCGGACTGGCGCATGACGGGCAGGGACACGCCGGCGCCTAGCACCGAGGAGACGAACGATCGGCGAGTGGGCATGCGAAGGACGATCCGCCCTTTTCTGCGTCCGGTCAAGGGCTGACGGCGGGTGCGCTGATGCTAAAGTCTCGCCCTCGCAGCGATCGCTATTAGGCCAAGTCCGTTGGCGGTTAGCCATCAGTGGCACTTGCCGCCGGCCTGGTCCCAGACCCTGCCGCCGACCTCGATCCACGCCGACCGCCACTCCTTGTCGCCGAACGTCAGCACGAGTACTCCGGGCCGGCCTTCGATGCGGTAGGCGGAGTTCTTGTTGATGTCGCCGAATCCCCGCAGCTCTTCGCCGCCGGTGCCGGCGACGATCTCCGTGATGCCCTTGGCCGAGTCGAGGACTCCGACCGGAGTCATCGGGAGGAATCGCTCGTAGTCGTGGTCGTGCCCGTTGAGCACGAGGTCGACGTCGTTGTTGTAGAGGATCGCCCACAGCGGCGCGAACCTCGGGTCGTTGCCGTGCCAGCCCGAGCTGAACAGCGGATTGTGCCAGTACGCGACGGTGCAAAACGTCTTGTGCTTCTTCAGGTCACTTTCGACCCACTTCAGCTGTTCCGTGCGGGCCGAGTCGTCGAATTCGTTGCTGACGAACAGCTCGCTGTTGACCACGACGGCGTGCCACTTACCGATGTCGTAGCTGTAGTAGCCCTTGCCGACGACGCCGGCGGCGGGGCCGAAGTACTTGTAGTACGGGTCGGCCCCCGGCGTGTAGTACTCGTGGTTGCCCGGGCTCGGATGGAGGCTCTTCATGACGCGGAGCTTGGGATTTCCCCACGACGGCGTGAAGCATCTCTCGAATTGCTCCGTCGTCCCCGACGAATACACGTTGTCGCCGAGCGTGAAGACCGATGCATCCACCTTGGCGACGCTGTCGGCGCGCAGGATGCTGTCGACGAGCATCGCCGTTTCGACGCCGACCCGCTGCGAGCAGCTCGCGATGTCGCCCACGCCGACGAACATGGTCGCGCCTGTGAGCGCCACCTGCTCGGCGGGCGCCGCGGCCGCCGGCGGCGTGATGTGCAACGACGGCTTGCACTGGATCAGAAGACACAGCGCGAAAAAAACGCAAGCGACGCGCGGGAGACGATCCATCCTTGCCGTTAGAAGCTCAGTCCGAGTCGAAGTTGAACGCCATGCTTTTCTCCCCCGGTCTCGATGAGGCTGAGGGTCTGTGGGCCATATATGCGTCCTATCCAGATACCTCCGCCGGCGGTGGAATGCCAGCCGCCAGGCGAGGACCCGTCGACGTACACTCGGGCCGCCTCGGCGACGCCGGTGACGCCGCCTCGCACGGGGATGATGAATCTGAAATGCGTGAGCGGCACCAGCAGTTCGGAGGTCGCGTACAGCGAGCCGTCGCCGGCGTAGCGCTGCGCGTCGATGAATTGCGTGCTATTGTCGCCGCCGATCGTCGCCGCCTCGAAAAACGGGAAATTCCCCCAGAGTTTCTGGCCGCCGGTGCGGAACGTCAGCGTGGGGCTGGTGAGAATCGGCAACTGAATCGCCGCGTTGAACGTCAGCGACGCTTTGCCGAACGTCGAGCGGACGTCCATCATCGCCGGATAGACGCCGGCCTTGGCCAACACGAGGTAGTGGTCCGCCGGCGTGACCGAATCGATGCGCCCCGGATCGCGGTCGTACTTCGCCGCGAGCTGCAGCGCGCCCTCGTTGAACGTGCCGAGCCCATACGGATGGCTCAGACCGAGGAACGGGCTCCGCGCGCTGTCTGTCGTCGTGTTCTGGAACACCGGACCGAGCGTCACGTCGCTCCACTGACCGATGGCGAATCCGACCACGGGGCTGACCACGAATTGACGCTGGTGCACGTCGAAGAAACTGGAAGGGAAGAGGGGATCGACCGTCGTCGCGTTCCCAAATCCGAAAAAGTTGACGTACTGCAAGTCCGACACGCGGGTGAACAGGCCGGCGTGCACCGGTGACGCCTCGAAGCGCTTGTCAGCGAGCAGTGCCACGCGCGCACCGTTGAACTGGGTCGCGTATTCCGCGTCGACGCGCAGCATCGACGAGTACGGCCGATCCAGGAACCCGTAGGCGTACCGCGTGAAACCGAGGAGCGGGGTCAAGCCGAGCGTGCGCGGATCATTCAGCCCGACGTGCGGGAGGACGTCCGCGCCGTCGTTCGGAACCGCCGGACGGAGTTTTCCTTTTCGCTCTTCCCATGGCAGGCGCACGAACAGGGTATCCATCCCGTACGAGATGCCGCTCGTCGGACCCTTGTCGTAGAAGTGCGTCGGACGTTTGTCGCCGCTCACCGTCGACGAATCGACAAGCGTGTTGTTGCCGTTTCCGCCGATCACCCGCACGAGAATGCTCTCGTCGGCGTGGCCGGTGACGATCGCCGTGTCGTCGCCGCCGTGCAGATAGACGCGAATCTCGCGCGTCTCATCCGGACGGAAGCGGCGCGAGTAGAACGTCGTGCCGCCGGACTCGAGGCGAACGTCGACCGAGCCGTCACGCTCGCGGACGATCGTTGCGCGATCCGCCGAGTCGGTGCCGTTCACCTGGACGCGCCTGGCGAGATCGCGATAGTACTGGTCGGCCGCCTTGGGGATCGCGGCGCGCCGTTTTTTCAGAATGGCCTCGAGGCGCGGCGCGGTCGAGCTGAACTCCGGCGGCATCGCCAACGCGGCCGCGTGAATCACGGAGTCCGTGACCCGCCTTTGTAGATCGCGAGCTACCGAGTCCCAGGCCGGTTTTTCCAATCCCGACAACAGTCGCTGGTCGATGTCGTTCGGGAACGTGAGTCCGGGGACATCAGGTGTGCCGGTGAACCCCACGACATTCGGCCGCACCACCCGCGCCGCCTTGCCGACGACGCCCTCGTAGGCGACGAACGCGTGGTCGCGGTCGCGCGCGATCGGCTCCCATTCGGTCTTCTGGCCCGACGGGAAGCGAGCCCATTTCCACTGGCCCGCGTGGCGATCGTTGTCGTTGATGAGAAAATCGGTGAGGCGCGCCATCAGAAAGGCGCGCGCGTCGACGTGCTCCTTCGGGTCGGTGTTGAGCAGTTTCACCAGATCCGGACTGTCGATGATCTTCGATGCGCCGGCGAACCCGGTACGGTCGGCGTCGTCCTTCTCGTCTTTCTTGTCCTTGCCGCCCTTCGCGGCCGCCCCGGCCGGTTTTTTCTCGGCACCCTTGCCGGCTTTGGGCTCCTCGCTCTTGTCGTCCTTCGGCACGTTGGGGAACCGTTCCATGTCGCCCAGCTTGCCCGCGAAATCTTTCCGAAAATTTCCGAGTGCCGGGTCGTTCGGCATGACCATCAGCATCGCGGTCGCATGGAGAACGCCGGCCGCCTCGACGATCGGCACCGCGATCTCCGCGGACGCCGGGTGCTCGGCGCTCACCAGGTCCTGAAGAACGTGTTGGACCGGTGTGCCCCGAAACTCGGATGGGAGGCCGCTGGGCTTTTTGTCGACGAGACGAAACACCCACTCGTCGCCGTTCGCCGCCTCGAGACGCAGACTCTTCGTCTGCATCCCGCCGCCTTCTTTCACCACGCGGAGACCGCCGGGCACGAACGTTTGGAGACTCAGAACGGGCACGCGGATCGGCGTCATCCAGAGGTCCCGGTACGCGTCGCCGTCGAACCAGCGCGTGACGCCGTCGCCGTGATAGCGCGCGCCCGCTGCGACGCTCGCGCTTTCGCCCACCGCCGCCGGCCCGAGCGAAACCTTCATCCTGGTCGACACCGTTGTTTCCGGTGTCGGTTGCTGCAGAGCTACGGCGAGGGACGGAAACGCGAGAACGATCGGCAACGCGCGGATGACGCCGCGCAACCACAGACGTTGTCTGACTTCACGCATGCCATGTCCATATCAGAAGCTGAGACCAAGGCGTAGCTGAAGCCCGCGTTCCTCGCCAGTCGTTTGAACGAGGCTGAGTATCTCTGAGCCATAGACTCGTCCTATCCAGACTCCGCCGCCGGTCGTCGAATGCCAGCCGTCGGGCGAGCTTCCCTTGTAGTACACGCGGCCGGACTCGGCGACGCCGGTTACCCCCGCGCGTACCGGGATCAAGAGCATGAACCGAGCGAGTGGGACGTACAACTCCGAAGTGCCGTAGAGCGAGGCGTCCCCGGCGTACCGCTGCGAGTGGATATACTGGGTCGTCTCGGTCCCGCCGAGCATGGCGGCTTCGTAGAACGGGAAATCGCCGAAGAGCTTCTTGCCGCCGGCGCGTGCCACCAAGAGCGGACGGGTCGGCACGGGAATCTCGAACGACGCGCCGAGCGCAAGCGACGTTTTCTCGAACGGAGAGCGCACATCCCACATCGCCGGGTAATAGGCGCCTGTGGCTTGGACCAGGTACCTGTCCCGGACGAACGTCTGGTCTTCGCCCGGGGCCGGGACCCGCTCGTACTTCGCGTTCATCATCACTCCCGCTTGATCGAACGTGCCGAAACCGTAGGGGCGGGTCTGCGCCAGAAACGAGCTTCTCGCGCTGTCGACGACGGAATGCTGAACAACGGGTCCGAGCGAGATGTCGGTCCACGATCCGAGCGAGAGCCCAACGGCGGGATTCAGCAACCACTGGCGCTGGTGGACGTCGAAGAACGAGTCCGGGTGCCCGTCGTCGCTCGTCGCGTTGCCGAAGCCGTTGAACCCGACGACTTGAATATCCGACACTCGCCCGAGCGCGGTGAAATGAAGAGGCGACGACTCGAAGCGTCGATCCATCGACACGCGGACGAGCCCACCCTTGAACTCCGTCGCATACTCGCCTTCGACGGCGAGCGTCGACTCGTATGGGCGGTCGCGGAAGCCATAGGAGTAGCGCGTGAAGGCGAGCTTGGGCGTCAGTCCGAGGCGGTCGCTCGAGCTCAGGCCGGCGAAGGGAAGAATCGAGGTGCCGTAGTCCGGGAGCGGCGGGAGCAGCGTTCCGTACCGATGCTCCCACGGAGTTCGCTCGAAGATGGTGTCGGGGCCGTATGACACGCCTTCCTTCGGCCCGGCGTCGTAGAATCGCGTCGGATGCCGCGAGCCGCCGACGGTCGACGAATCGACGAACCTGTTCGTTCCGCCGCCGCCGATGACGCGCACGAGAATACTCTGATCGACGTTCCCGGTCACGACCGCGGTGTCGTTGCCTCCGTGGAGATAGACGAGAATCTCGTGCGTTTCGTCCACGTCGAAGCGTCGCGAATAGAACGTGGTACCACCGGATTCGAGGCGAACGTCGACGAACTTGCCGTTCACGCGCTGGATCGCGGCGGCGTCCGAGGAATCGGTGCCGTGCACCTCGACGCGCTCGGCCAGGAGTCGATAGTAGTCGTCCGCGGCCTGGGGGATGGCGGCGCGCCGGCGCTTGAGGATTGCTTCGGTCTTCGGTGCCGACGCGCGATACTCGGGCGGCATCGCGAGCATGGCGGCATGGATCACCGAGTCCGTGATTCGCGCCTGAATCGCCTGCGCCACGGAGTCCCATACGGGCTTCGGCAAATCGGACAGCAGTCGCTGGTCGAGGTCGTTCGGCGATATCAACCCCGGCACGCTGACGGTGCCGTTGAACTTGACGACGCTGGCGCGAATTCGCCGGCCGATTGCGTCAATGAAACCGTCGTACGACACGAAGGCGTGGTCGCGGTCTCGGGCGATCGGTTCCCACTCGTGCTTCGACTCGCCCTCGATGCGGGCCCACTTCCACTGGTGTGAGCCGCGATCGTTGTCGTTGATCAAGAAATCGGTGAGACGCGCCGCGAGGAACGTCCGGGCGTCCACGTGATCTTTCGGGTTCGTCTCGAGTTCGTGCAGCAACTCGGGACTCTCGATGATCTTGGTGGCGCCGCCGAACCCCGTCCCCTCTTTCGGCGACTTCGGCAGCTCTTCGATCATGCCGAGCCGCCCGGCGAATTCGGTCCGGAATTGACCCAAGGTGGAGTCGTCGGGCATCACGACGATCTGCGCCACGGGGTGCAGAATGCCGGCGGCTTCGACGATCGGGGCCGCGAGCTCCGCGGCGGCGGGATGCATCGCGCTCACCTGATCCTGGAAGAAACCGTTCAGCGGAGACTTTCGCACCTCGGGCGGGGCGCCGCTGGCGGTCTTGTCGACGTTGCGGAACACGAACTCGCGACCGTCCGCCGCGTCGAACTGCAGCGTCTTCGTCTGCATCCCGCCGCCGGTTTTGGTCGGGGTGAGTCCGCCCGCATACGACTTGAGGTCGAGCACGGGAACGTGGATCGGCGTCGTCCACAGATCGCGGTAGAGATCGCCCGACAACCATCGCATGAAATCGTCAGCTCGATATCGCGCGCCAGCCGCCCGAGTGACGGTGTCAGTGCCGGGAGTGGGCGCGGCAAGGGAGCCGTTGGCTTGCTTCGGGTGCGGCTGTTGAAGAGCGAGCGCCGGAGTCCAAATCGCGCCGATGATCGACGCGACCCCGAGCACGCTGCTGAGCCGTGCGGAAATGGGGGGCATCCTACGGCCATTTATAAAGTGTGATCTTGCCCAGGTCAGCGCCGCCCTCGTCGCTGATGATCAGGATGCTGTCCTTCGTGATCACGACGCCTTCTGGCTGCGCGTGGTCCGGAGGCAGCGCGTGCGCCAGCACCGGCACGCCGGCCGGCGTGATCTCGATCAGACCTCGTTCCTTCGACGCGATCAGCACGTAGTCGCCCGTGAACGGGTCGATGGTGATGTCCGACGGATGGAATGCCTTCCAGTTGTTCGTGCCTCGCAGGCTGTCGAGCGGCACCACGAGGCGCGACAACCGGTCCGCCTTCCGTGCGTCGAGGCGCCAGCGGTAGATGACGACGGCGTTGGCCGCGGTCGAGTCGAGGACGTGTTTGCACGCCAGGAGCAATGAGTTGATCGACCGGTCGTAGGCGACGCCCTCGAACTCGCAGGTGTCCTTGAGCTTCGTGTCGTGTTCGACGTAGCCGACGTCCGCGTGGTTGGCGCCCTCGTGGAACTCGTAGAGCTTGCCCTTGCTCGTCAGCAGGTACAGCACGCTGTCGACGACGGCGATGCCTTCGAAGTCGCCCTTTACCCCGCCTTGTCCGAGCGCGAATCGCTTGACGAGAATGCCGCGGCGGTAGTCGAGCTCCCAGACCTTGCCGATCTCGTCGCTCTCGGCGAGGAGACGTCCGTCCTTCGTGAGCGCGAGACCCGAGATCTCACGGAGCTCGCGCGGCATGATCCATCGGGCGAGCGGCGCATCGTGCCAGGATCCAGTGTCGGGTTGGGCGAGCGAGCGTGCGAGTCGGTTCTCACGCGCGAGCGCGGTCGGGCTGGTGTCCAGCGACGCCAGATCGTCAGGCGATCTGTGGCACGCGGACGCCGTAAGGCACATGGCGAACCACGCGATGCGCCCGGCGGCCGTCATCCATCGCTCCCTTTCTCCCGCTGCTTGCGGGCCTGTCGCTCTTCGCCGCGCTCCTTGTCGATCGCATCGCCGACTTCGATGTCGACATTGGAGATCGATCCGTTCGCGGTGGCGCGGATCGCCGTGACCATCGCGTCGCGCGGCACCGACTTGCGCGTGTGCACGAGGTAGTAGATCTCCGACGGCTTGCCCTTGTTGTTCACGACTTCGTCGAGCTTCCAGCGCTTCGTCACCGCGGCCAGCGCGGGCTCGACGTTCTTCTGCGCCTCGGAGACCTCGCTCGTCGTCACCGCGACGACCGCGTCGAACTTGGGTTTCTTGCCCTTGGTCCCGAGGATTCGCTGCACGCGCTCGAATCGTTCGGCGAGCGCCTCGGCTTTTTTCGGCGTCAGCGCGAGCACCAGGTCGCGGTCCGGAACCGGAACGCCCCCGTGATCCGTCCCGGCGAGGTCGTGCAACGGCTCGGCCCACGTCGCGCCGGCGGTCGGCTCGAGCGGCGGTCGCCCGAAGTCGTAGCGCCACAACAGCACGAGCACGAAGTTGAACAGCACGGTCAGCAGCAGCGCGACGACGATCACCTGGACGCCGGCGGCGAAGCCGACCACGATCGCCAGAAAGATGTAGACGATGTCGCGCGTGTCGCTCATGTTCGCGCGGAACCGGACGGCGGCAACGATACCGCCGAGGCTGAACGCCAGCGCAAGACTGTTGCGGACGATGAGGACTACGCCGGCGACGATCATCGGCAGCACGATCAATGCTTGCACGACCGATTGGTTGTAGCCGCGCCCCCATCGCGCCGACATGTAGACCCAGGTCACGGGCAACATGAGCACGAACGTGCTGAGGAAAACGAAGAGCGTGCTCGCGGCGAACTCGACGCGGGACTGGATGCTGGCGGCGGGGGCCTGAACCTGCCCGGCAACAAGCCCGTCCTGAAGGAACGACGGTGTCTTGGCCAGCTCCACGAGGCGGTCGCCGGACATGACGCTGTCGATCGACGGGAAGAACTTGTAGAGAATCAGGAACGCGAGCGCCACCGCCGCGTAGTACGCGACGAGTCGCCGGATGGGTGCGTCCGACCCTAGCGTGATGTAGTTGATGAGACGGGTGAAGAATCTCATAAATGATTGGGCGTGCGATCGCCTCCCGACGGGACGTCGAGCGGTCGCGTTTGCCATATTGCACGATCGGTACCAGCCTGGCGGACCCTGCACGCGAACCCGGTGCGCGGGGCTACTTTACGAGCACGGAAAAGCCGGACTCACCAGGCATGAGGGTCAGCCGCTCGATGAACATTTTTCAGAGCCACCGTGCGCTTGCCGCCGCCACGCTGCTGTCCGCCGCCACGCTCGCGCCGTGCAGGGACGCGGTCGTCACCGCGCCCGCCGCGATGCCGCCGATCAAACACGTGTTCGTCATCATGCTGGAGAACGAGGGGTTCGACACGACGTTCGCCCCGACGACGCGCGCGACCTACCTCGCCGACACGCTCGTCAAGCAGGGCGCGCTGCTGCGCCAGTACTACGGGATCGGGCACTTCAGCCTCGACAACTACATCGCGATGATCAGCGGCATGCCGGCGACCGCGATGACGCAGATCGACTGCCCGCAATTCGTCGACTTCGTGCAAACGGGCACGAGCGCCGACGGCCAGCCCGTCGGGACCGGCTGTGTGTATCCGGCCGCCGTGAAGACGATCGCCAATCAGCTCGACGCGCGCGCGTACACCTGGCGGGGCTACATGGAGGACATGGGCGCAAACGCCACGCGCGAGGCGGCGACGTGCGGACATCCGACGATCGGCCGTCCGGACTCGACCGAGTGGGCGACGCCGAACGACCAGTACGCGACGAAGCACAACCCGTTCATGTACTTCCACGCGGTCATCGATTCGCCGTCGTGCAAGCGGCGCGTCGTGCCGCTCCCTGTGTTGTTCGACGATCTGAAATCGGCCTCGACCACGCCGAACTTCTCGTACATCACGCCCAACTTGTGTCACGACGGCCACGACCACCCATGCGTCAACGGCGAGCCGGGCGGCCTCGAGTCGGCCAACCTGTTTCTCAAGCACTGGGTGCCGATCATCATGAACTCGCCGGCCTTCCGCGATGACGGATTGCTCATCATCACGTTCGACGAGGCGCTGTCGCTCGACCGGACGTGGTGCTGCGGCCAGGTGGCCGGGCCGAACGCCCGCGTCGCGAACGACGGACAGTTCGGCGGCGGACGCATCGGCGCCGTGCTGCTGTCGCGGTTCATCGCGCCGGGCACGGTGTCGGACGTGCCCTACAACCACTATTCGCTGCTCAGAAGCGTCGAGGACATCTTCGGCCTCGGCCACCTCGGCTACGCGAAGTCCGATGGACTCACGTCACTCGGTGATGACGTCTTCGGTTCGGTCGCGCCGAGTCCCTCAAAGTCGCCGCGATAGAAGGCGTGAAACGCCCACCTCGGGCATATAACGAAAAGAAGTCACGCCGCGGCGCCCGGTCGTCCCTCGATGTTTGCGCTGCCAGACCGACCCGTCGAGATTGCGCGCGCTTTGACTCGACCCCGCGACGACCATTCAATGACGACTCTCTTCTTCCGCGCCCGCACCGCGGGCCGCGTCATGTTGTGCACCATCCTCGCGCCGAGTGCGATCCTTGGCGCGCAGCAAGGTGCGGCTCTCGATACCGTCACCGTCGTGGCCTCGAGGACGCACATGCCGGGAGCGGCGCGCGCCGTCGACGTCATCACGCGCGAACAGATCGCCGCGTCGTCGGCACACAACCTCGACGACGTCCTCTCGACCGTCATGGGCGTTGACATCTACAGCCGATCCGCCGCGCAGGCCGACGTGTCGATCCGCGGCAGTTCGCCGGAGCAGGTGGCCGTGCTCGTGGACGGCGTACGCATGACCGACGTGCAGTCGGCCCACTACACGCTCGACGTCGCCGTGCCGCTCGAATCGATCGAACGAATCGAGATCCTGCGCGGCGTCGGATCGGCACTGTACGGACCGGACGCCGTCGGCGGCGTGATCAACATCGTTACACGACGACAGCAAACCGGCGAGGCGCGCGTGCGGTCGGGAAGTTTCGGAAGCGTCGGCGGTGGCTTGGCGGACGGACTGTCGCGCGACGCGTTCTCGCTGGCCGGCGCCGCGGACTTCGACAAATCCGACGGCCACCGCGACGGCACGGACTATCGCATCGGACAAGGCCGCCTATCGCTCACGACACCGACGCCGGGCGGACTCGTTCGCACGAACGTGGCGTTGGGCGTGCGCGACTTCGGCGCCAGCGACTTCTATGCACCGTACAACTCCATCGAGCGCACGACGACGACAACGCTCGATTCGCGCTGGGACGAGAGCGTCGGCGACTGGAATGTCGCGCTCTCCGGATCGACGCGCCGCCACCAGGACCACTATGTGCTGATCCGCGGCGACCCGTCGTTCTACGAGAACCGGCATGAGAGTTGGCAGACGATAGGGGACTTGGTTGCGACGCGCGCGGCCGGACCGGTCGCGCTCGCGTTCGGCACCGAGGGTGTGCACGATCAACTATCGAGCGCGCGGCTCGGCGCGCACCGCGACTGGCGCGCCGCGTTGTTCGGCGAAGCCACGATGGGCAATTCGTCGGCTCCGATGGCGGACCTCGGGCTTCGCGGTGACCACTCGTCGGTCTACGGCGACTTCTTCTCGCCGTCGCTCAGCGTGAGCGCACCGATCGCGACGTGGCTCTCCGCGCACGGGAGCGGCGGCGCCGGCTTCCGCGCGCCGACGTGGACGGAGCGCTTCTACACGGATCCGGCGAACCAGGGCGATCCCGATCTTCAGCCGGAGCGCTTCTGGACCGGCGATCTCGGCGCGCGCGCCGCGGCGGGCGCGTGGTCATTCGACGTGACCGGGTTTGCGCGTCGGGCGACGAATCTCATCGACTGGGTGAAGCCGGCCGGCGCGCCGGCGACGGCGCTCTGGCAGACGATGAACGTCGGCACAGCCACGTACCGGGGGATCGAGTCGTCGCTCGACCTTCCGGCCCTCGACGGCGTGCGTGGGTCGCTCTTCGCCGACGGACTGACGCTCACGTCGTCGCAAGGCGCGTCGCTCGTCGGGAAGTACGCGCTGCGTCCGATCACGCGACAAACGGGCGTGCGCGTCGCGACGCCGAGCGCGCACGGGATCACCGCGCGCTTGGACCTGGAGTTGGCGCGCCGAGCGATGGAGCAGGGCTACGCCACGGGCAACGCGCGACTCGCGTGGAATCGAAGAGCATACCGGCTCACGCTCGACGTGCTGAATCTCACCAACGCTGCGTGGCTCGATGCGTCGGGCCTGCCGGTCGCGCGACGCGGCGTGTACGCAGGAATCGAATGGCGCGGCTAGCGCAGGAGTACGGTACCGGGCAGCGGCCGATGTAGACCCTGAGCTTGCCACGCTCTCAGCGACGAATGAGGACGCGAAGTTCGTCCTGCCGGACATCGGCGTCACGATCGTTGCTCTATGGTCCAAGGTCCACGAGAGCGCCACGACGTCCGCCGCGTATTCCTTTCGAGCTATGAGTTGGCCCGCCGCCGTCGTTCTGCTGCTGCTGGTGGCGACGATCGTGTCATTCGTCGCGGAGCGATTGCGAGTCCCGTACACCGTCGCGCTGGTCGTGGCGGGGTTGGGGCTCGGCGCAACGCACCTATTCGTCGCACCGACGCTGACGCGCGAGGTCATGTTCGGCGTGGTGCTGCCCGCGCTGGTCTTCGAGGCCGCGTTCGATCTGGAAATCGAGGAAGTGCGCCACGACAGCATCACGCTCGCGGCGCTTGCCGTGCCCGGCGTCGTCGCGGCGATCGTGCTCACCGCATTCGCACTGGGGCCGACCCTCCAGGCGTTCGGCATTCCGCCGGATCTGATTCCCGATGGCGCGGGCGCGGTGGTGTTCGCCGCGCTCATTTCGGCCACCGATCCCGTCGCGGTCGTGGCGCTCTTCCGCACGCTCGAGGCGCCGCGGCGTCTTCAGGTGATCGTCCAGGGCGAGAGCCTGTTGAACGATGGCACGGCGATCATCTTCTTCACCTTGGCGCTCGCGCACGCCGGCACACACCCGTCGGCCGGCATCATCGTGCAATTCGTCTACATCATGACGACCAGCGTCATCGTTGGCGGCGCCATCGGCGGCGCGGCGGCCGTGGCGATTCGCACGCTGTCGGAGTCGCGCATCGAGGTGTTGCTCACCACGCTCGCCGCTTACGGCTCTTTTTTCGCGGCGCAGACGGTCGGTGCCTCCGGTGTCGTGGCGACGGTTACGGCGGGCCTGTTGTGCGGCGGGCGCGGCGGGCGCGGCGGCATGTCGGCCGCGGCCCGCATCAGCGCGGCGACGTTCTGGGACTACGTCGCGTTCGTGCTCAACTCGTTCGTGTTCCTGTCGATCGGATTGATGATCAAGCTTCCCGCGCTGCTCGCCAGCTGGCGCTTGATCGTCATCGCGTTCTTGATCGTAACGGTGGCGCGCGTGCTCATGGCGTGGGCGATCGCCGGGCTCCTTCCCAAGCGCCTCGAGCTTCCGCGGCGCTGGACCGCCATCCTTTCGTGGGGAGGCCTGCGCGGGGCGTTGTCGATGGTGCTCGCGCTCAGCATTCCCGAGACGTTTCCTCAGCGCGATTTGCTGATCGCCATGACCTTCGGCGTGGTGGTGCTCTCGATTCTCATCCAGGGCATCACCGTCGGGCCCACGCTGCGATGGCTGGGACTGCAGCGGGACCGCGGCGAACACTCGGGATACCTCGGCACGCAACTCGCCTTGCTCAGCGCGCATTCGTCGCTCGAAGACGTGGAGCGAACCGGCGCCATGGTGTCGGCGCACGAAGACATCCATCGGTCACTCGCCGAGGAGTACGACGACCGCCTCGATCGCGCCGAGCACGCGCTGATCTGGTTGGTCACCCAGCTCGGTGGCGGCGACGCGTCGGCCCGGGCCGCACGACATCTCATCGAGACCACCGAGCGCGAACGGATCAGCGAAGCGTTCAAGGCCGGAGCGATCGACGAGACGCAGCGCGCGCGGTGGCTGGCCGAGTTGCAGGTCCGCTGGTCGGACGACGGCGACGGCACAGGCGGCCGTTGAGCGATCGCTTACAGCTCGATCCTCGTGCCCAACTCGACGACGCGGCTCGGAGGAATCCCGAAGTACAACGAGGCGCTGCGCTCGTTGCGCTTGAGCCAGCGAAAGAGCATCACGCGCCAGCGGAACAGGCGGCCTCGATCGCTCGTCGAGGGCGGAGGCGGGACGACGGTCAACCGTCCGAGGTAATAGGTCGTTCGCGGCGGGTCGTCGGGAATGAATGGGGCGCCGTTCGCGCTGGACATCCGGGCGGCGCGCTTGATGATGCGCGGGACGTCGGGCTCCTCCATGAACCCGTAGTGCGCGACGACCGTGTTGAACCCGAGGCGCAGCTCGGCCAGGTCCATGCGGTCGGCATCGCGCACGCGAGGCACTTCCTCGGTGGAGACCTTGAGCAGCACCACCGTTTCGTGCAGCACCTGATTGTGTTTCAGATGATGCATCAGCACGAGCGGCACGATGTCGACGTCGGGGGCGAGAAACACGGCCACGCCGTGCACGCGCTGCGGCGGGTCGCGCGACAGGCTCGTGAGAAAGTCCTCAATCGGCATACCGCGGTCGCGCGTGGCGCGGACCAGACGCCGTTGGCCGACGTACCACGTCCACATCGTCGCGAACGTGAGCGCGCCGACGACGACCGGCAGCCATCCCCCGTCGAGGAACTTGAACGCGTTCGCGACGACGAACGAGACGTCGGCGATGAGAAAGCCGCCCGCCACCAGCACGACGCGCCACCGCGGCCATTGCAATCGGGTTCGCGCGACGATCCCGAAAAGCACCGTGGTGATCGCCATCGTCGTCGACACGGCGAGTCCGAAGGCGGCGGCGAGGCGGTCCGACGACCTGAATATGAGTACGATGGCGATCGTCATGCCCAGCAGGAGCCAATTGAGACCCGGCAGGTAGATCTGCCCGATCACCGATCCGGACGTGTGCACGACGTTCATGCGCGGTGCGTAGCCGAGTTGGGCCGCCTGACGCGTCAACGAGAACACCGCGGCGATGAGCGCCTGCGACGCGATGATCGTCGCCGCGGTTGCCAGCGCCACCATTGGATACAGGCCCCAGGCGGGGACCATCGAGTAGAAGGGGCGGCTGGCCGCGGACGGGTCTCGCAGCAGAAGGGCCGCTTGTCCGAGATAGCTGAGCGTCAATGCCGGCAGTGCCAATCCGTACCAGGCGATGCGAATCGGCTGCGCGCCAAAGTGGCCCATGTCGGCATACAGCGCTTCGCCGCCGGTGAGACACAACACGACGGCCCCGAGAGCCAGAAAGCCTCGTGGCCCCGCGTGTGAGAAGAATCGCACGCCGTTCCATGGGTTGATCGCCGCCAGCGCGGCGGGATTCTGGGCGAGCGAGTGGACGCCCAGAATCGCGATCACGACGAACCACAGCGCGAGAATCGGCCCGAACACTTTGCCCACGCGTCCGGTCCCTCGCCGCTGCAACGAGAACAATCCGATGAGGATCGCGATGGTGAGCGGGACGACGTACCGCTGGAACGCCGGCGTCGCGATCTGCATGCCTTCGACGGCGCTGAGCACCGAGATGGCCGGCGTGATCACACCGTCGCCGTAGAGCATCGCCGTTCCGAACAACGCGACGCCGATCGCGATCGTCGCTCGGTGGACGCGTCGCTGGGGTTCGCCAAGGAACAGGGCGAGCAGCGCGAGAATGCCGCCCTCGCCCCGGTTTCCCGCGCGCATGAGCACGGCGACGTATTTGAGGCTCACCATCAACACGAGCGCCCAGAGAAACAGCGACGCAACGCCGAGCACGTTTTCCGGCGTCGCCGCGACGCCGCGCTCGCCGTGAAACGCCTCCTGCATCGCGTACAACGGGCTCGTGCCGAGATCGCCGAAGACGATCCCCAACGCGCTCAATGCCACGCCGGCGAGGGCAGCCCGTGGAACGGACCGCTCTCGGGCGCGCGAGTCGGGAAGCGTGCTCGTTACAGCGACCGACTGTGCCACGTTGCCTCGCGAAATCGTCGCGCGATGTCCCTACATCTTCACGAGCCACGCCAGATTGATGCGCGCGCGGGCGATACGGCCGCGCTCCCTACCCACCGACGTGCAGCACGATGCCGGAATTGTCGATCGCCGCCTCGCCGCCCAGTGCGCCGATCAGGCGTGACGCAAGGATGATCGCCGCCGCCGCCGCCGCCGCATCGGTGCTCGATGGCGACGCGTCGCCCGACTGCTGGGTGCGAGCAACCGTCGGCGTAATCCGGATGATCGCGCGCACGCCGTCGCGCATCGTGGAAATCTTGAGCGGCACATCGGGCCCGGTGCGCTCAGCCGCCTCGACGGCGAACAGCGTCAGCGCTTCGGCGAGCCGCGTTCGGTCGGCGAGGACGCGCGGGAGGCCCGGCTCCAGCTCGGTTTCGGTCCGCGCGCCTTTTCGTTCGGCGGCGGCGCGCGCCAGTGGAAGAACGGAGCGGACGACGTCGTTCACCTGCACCAGCTCCCGTTGAACCGCCAACGCGTCGCGGTCGATGTCGGCGACCTGACCGAGGCGTCGTAGCGCGACATCGATGGCGTCGGACGCGGCTCGCGCGTCGCGGAGGAGCTCCTCCTGATTTTCATTCAGCTCGCCGAACGGACTCTCGAGCAAGATCTGGAGCGGCAGCCGAACGTCGTTGAGCTGACTGATTGCGTCGCTCACGACGCCGGCCAACATCGTCGCCTGCTGCTCGAGGCGTGCCGAGGCCTGTGCGTTCGTGCGCGCTCGCTCGGCCTCCGATGCTGAGAGGGCCGAACCAAGGGTCCCGACGGCTCGCTCGATGCGATCGAGCTCGTTCGTCGGTCCGTGAACGCCGGACGCGTCTTCCGTCGAACGGGCGATTCGTGCCAAGCGATCGGCGAAGTACCTGGAATTGATCCACGCGACGACCACCGAGACGAGCGTCAGTATAGTCGCGACCAGCAGAATCAGTTCGGGTGCAGCTCGGCCGGCCTGGCCGTAGTAGAACAGGCCAATCACGAGCCCCACGGCGAGTACCGAGGGGAGCACTCCGGCCGCCAGACGCCACGCGACCGATCGCGACACGGTGGGGCTGATCAACGTTACCGTCATTCGTCCGCTCCCACCTCGAGTCGGCGCTCGCGAGGGCTGCGCAGCTCGCCGTCGTCGGCGGCGGAAACGACGAGCACGTCGAGTCCCGTGTGTGGCGCCATCAATCGCTCGACGATCGAGCCGCGCCGAAGGCGGTACCAACGCGACCGACTCGTTTGGCCGACGATTGCCATCGTCACGCCGCGCTCGGCGGCGAATCGCACGAGTGTCGCGGCAACGTCGTGGCCGTCGAGCTTCACGACTTCGGCGCCGAGCGATTGCGCGAGTTGAATGTTGTCGACGAGGTGTCGTTGAAGCGTGCTATCGATGCGATCGGGGCGCTCGCCGGGCGTCTGCACGTAGACGCAGAACCAATCCGAGTTGAGCCGGCCTGCGATGCGACTCGCTTTTCGCAGCAGAATGCGCGAGAGCGGGGGATCGCTCGAGAGGCACGCCATCACGCGGTCGACCGTTCGGCGGCCCGGGCCGACGCCGCCGCTCTCCTGTCGGCGCACGATCTCCTCGCGAGAACGATCCACCGAGCTCGCCGTCTCGCGCAGCGCGAGCTCGCGCAGCGTCGTGAGATTTTCGTCGGTGAAGAAGTTCGCCAGCGCCGTCTCGATCTTGTCGGCGTTATAGATCTTGCCCTCGCGCAGCCGCTGGCGAAGGTCTTCGGCCGAGATGTCGAGATTGACCACTTGATCGGCCTGACCGACGACCCAGTCGGGAACGGTCTCTCGGATCGTGACGCCCAGCTCCCGCTCGAGGACGTCGTTGAGCGACTCGATGTGCTGCACGTTCACGGCCGTGATGACGTTGATGCCCTCGTCGAGCAGGAGGAGCACGTCCTGCCATCGTTTGCCGTTGCGCGCGCCGGGCACGTTGGTGTGCGCGAGCTCGTCGACGATGGCCACCTGCGGACGTCGCGCGATCACGGCGTCGACGTCCATCTCCTCGAGCGTGACGCCTCGATACTCGATCTTGCGGCGAGGCACGACCTCCAGGTCGCCGATCTGCGCCACCGTCTCGACACGGCCGTGCGGCTCGACGAAGCCGACGACCACGTCGATGCCGCGCCGTCGCAGGTCATTGGCCTCTTGCAGCATCCGGTACGTCTTGCCGGTGCCGGCGGCGGAGCCGATGTAGACCTTGAGCCTTCCTCGTTCGCGCTGTCGGACGAGCGCGAGGAAGTCGCTGGTGCCAGTCATCGCCATCACGATCGTCGCCCGGTGCGCGAAAGTCCATGGGACGTGCAAGCCGAAGGAGATCGGCGCCGCAGTGGTGGGCACGGTATCATTCTCCGTCGCCGCGCCGGCCCTCCCCGGCCGCCCACCTTCCGCGCATGAACCGACCGGGCACCTTCGTTGTGCTGTCGCTGATCGCCGCGATCGTTTCGCTCGTCGCGCGGCGGTTGCGCGTGCCCTACACGGTCGCGCTGGTGGTCGCCGGACTGGCGGTCGGCTCCGCCCACTTGCTCACCGTACCGACCCTCACGCGCGACGTGATGTTTGGTTTGGTGCTCCCGGCGTTGCTCTTCGAGGCGGCGTTCGATCTGGACATCGAGGAGGTGCGTCGAGACGGGGTGACGCTGGCAGCACTGGCGGTACCCGGTGTCGTCGTCGCGATCGTCGCCACGGCGCTGGCGCTCTCGCCGCTGCTCTCCGCGTTCGGCGTTCCCGATGCGGCGACGCCGACGCGAAGCGCCGCGATCGTCTTTGCGGCGTTGATGTCGGCGACCGACCCCGTCGCTGTCGTCGCGCTGTTCCGAGCCCTGGCTGCGCCGCGCCGTCTTCAAGTAATCATCGAAGGCGAGAGTCTGTTCAACGACGGCACCGCGATCATCTTCTTCACGCTCGCCGTCGCAAGCGCCGGCGCGGGCTTCTCGGCGTCCATCGTCGCCGACTTCTTCTATATAGTCGGTGCGGCCATACTCGTCGGCGGTGCAGTCGGCGCGGTGTCGGCGGCAATGATTCGCCGGCTCAATGAGCCGACGCTCGAGGTGCTGCTCACCACGATCGCCGCCTATGGGTCGTTCGCCGCCGCGGAGGCCGTCGGCGCGTCGGGTGTCATCGCGACGGTGACGGCGGGTCTGATGAGCGGAAGTCGCGCCGGCCGCGGTGCGATGTCCGCCGCGGCGCGCATCGCGACCGCAACGTTCTGGGAGTACCTCGCCTTCGCGTTCAACTCGCTCGTCTTTCTCTCGATCGGCTTCATGGTGAAGATCCCGACGCTGATCGCGAACTGGCGGGCGATCTTGGGCGCGTACCTCGTCGTATCGGTCGCGCGCGTGTTGGCGACGACCGGAATCGCCGCGCTGCTGCCCGCGCATCTGCGCCTTCCGCGACGCTGGACGGCGATTCTCTCGTGGGGCGGCTTGCGCGGGGCCCTGTCGATGGTGCTCGCGCTCAGCATCCCCGAGACCTTCCCGCAGCGCGACCTGCTCGTCACGATGACGTTCGGCGTCGTGGTCCTCTCGATTCTGATCCAGGGAATCACCGTCGGTCCCGCGTTGCGATGGCTCGGTCTCACTCGACCGGACTCCGCGCACTTCGCGTACGTCGACACGCAGCGGGCGCTGCTCAGCGCCCACTCTTCGCTCGAGGACGTCGAGAGAACGGGGAACGTGGTGGCGGTCGACGACAGCATGCATCGCGCGTTGTCGGTCGAGTACGACGAATCTCTGGACCGGGCCGAGCGTGAGCTCGCGGTCCTCGCTGCGCAACTCGGCAGGGGCGACGGTTCGACGCGCGCCATCCGCAGGCTGCTCGTGAACGCCGAGCGTGAACGAGTGACCGCGGCGTTTCTGTCGGGCGCCATCGACGCCGAGCAGCGCGACCGTCGTCTCGCCGAGCTCCAGGCTCATTGGTGGGACGACGGCGCCGGCATCGGGGGCGGGGGCGGGGGCGGGGAAGCGCACTAGAGCTCGACCCGGGTTCCGAGTTCGACGACACGATTGGCCGGAATGCCGAAGTAGAGCGTCGCGCTGCGTTCGTTTCGCTTGAGCAGCCGAAAGAGTCTGACGCGCCACCGAAACATGCGGCCGGCGTCGGCGGTCGACGGTGGAACGACCGTGACTCGCCCGAGGAAATAGGTCGTGCGATTGGGATCGTTGGGAATCGGCGGACCATCGCCGGCGGCAGAAATCGCGGTTGCCCGCTCCATGATCTCGGGAACGTCCGTCTTCTGCATGAACCCGGAGTGCGCGACGACCGTGTGGAACCCGAGGGACAACGCACGGTGGTCGACGCGTCGCTCTCTGCTGACGCGTGGAACGTCCTCGGTCACGAGGGTGAGCAGCACGACCGTCTCGTGCAGAACCTGGTTGTGTTTGAGATGATGCAGCAAGACGAGCGGCACGGCATCGGTGTCGGGGGAAAGAAAGACGCCGATGCCTCGCACCCGATGGGGCGGATTGAGCGAGAGGCTCGTGAGAAAATCCGGAATCGGCAACCCGCGATCGCGCGTCGCGCGCGTGAGCATCTGCTGGCCGGTGTACCACGTGGACATCGCGACGAAGACGACGGCGCCGATCACGACCGGAAGCCAACCGCCGTCGACGAACTTGAACGCGTTCGCCACCACGAACGCCACGTCCGCGACGAGAAATCCGCCCGCGACGGCGGCGACTTGCCATCGCGGCCACTGGAAGCGAACGCGCGCCACCGCCGCGAAGAGAATCGTCGTGATGGCCATCGTCGCCGACACGGCGAGCCCGAACGCCGCCGCGAGGCGATCCGACGACCGAAAGACGAGCACGATCGCGACCGTCGCGACGAGCAGCATCCAGTTGAGACCGGGGAGGTACACCTGACCGATCGCGGAACCCGACGTGTGGACGACGTGCACGCGCGGCGAAAATCCGAGTTGGGCGGCTTGGCTCGTAAGCGAAAAAACGGCGGCGATGAGTGCCTGTGAGGCGATGATCGTGGCAGCCGTCGCCAGAACGACCATCGGATAGAGAGCCCAGTCCGGCACCATCGAGTAGAACGGACGACTGGCGGCTTCGGGATGCTGGAGGAGAAGCGCCGCCTGACCCAGATAGCTGAGCGTCAGCGCCGGCAGCGCCAATGAATACCATGCAACGCGAATCGGTCGCGGGCCGAAGTGGCCCATGTCGGCGTACAACGCCTCGCCGCCGGTGAGGCAGAGCACCACCGCGCCGAGCGCGAGAAATCCGCGCGAGCCCGTGTGGGCGAAGAATCGGATGGCGTACAGCGGGTTGATCGCGACGAGGGCGCGGGGATTCTGTGCGAGCGAGTGAACTCCCAGCACGGCGATCACCACAAACCACAGCCCAAGAACGGGCCCGAACACGACGCCGACTCTCCCCGATCCGCGATGTTGTACCGCGAACAATCCGATGAGAATCACGATGGTCAGCGGCACGACGTACGGCTGAAAGGCCGGCGTCGCCACCTGGAGACCTTCGACCGCGCTCAGCACTGAAATGGCGGGCGTGATGATGCCGTCGCCGTACAGCATCGCCGTTCCAAGCAGACCCAGCCCGATGAACAGCGTCGCGCGACGCAGTGGTGTCGCGCGTTCGCCGAGCAGCAACGCCAGCAGCGCCAGGATTCCGCCCTCGCCGCGATTTCCGGTCCGCATCAGGATCGCGACGTACTTGATGCTGACCATCAAGGCCAGCGCCCACAGGAACAACGACGCGATTCCTAGGACGTTCTCGGCGTTGGGTGCGACCCCGCGGCCAGGGTGAAACGCTTCCTGCAGCGCGTACAACGGACTCGTGCCGAGATCGCCGAAGACGACGCCGAGTGCGGTGAGCGCGAGCAATCCTAACGCCGCCCCCGTCGGGGCGCGCCTGTCGGTCGTGGTCGCGTAACTCACGGCGCGCTGCGTCGCCGCTCTCGAGAATCGATTACAGCTTGACCAACAGCGCGAAATTCAGCCGCGTCTCGGCCCGCAGCAGGTCCGGGAAGAATCCAGCGACGATGGACCCGGGCAGCCCCTGATTGCCACCGATCGGTGTGACACCGCCCGGTCCGGAGAAGTACGGCACGTTCGACTCGCGGTGATCGACCTCGACGCGGAACGTGGTGAACTGATCCGGCATGTAGTCGAACGTGAGCGAGAGGTCCCATGCCTTGAACACGTCGCCCGGATTCTCGGTGAAGTACGGCGTCCCCGAGAACGCGGTGGCGCCGTTGATCGGCGGCAGCAGCACGAGATATCGGCCCGGGTTGTCCATGGCACCGCCACCGAGGGTGAGGCCAAAATGATCGTGCGCAAACCAGGCGCGGTCATAGAGCATGTATCCGAGGAAATTCTGTCGCGGGTTGTTCAGCGCCCCGCCGCAGCTGACTCCGGCGCCGCTCTCGCACCCGGCGTCGGCCGTGAGCGAGAACGCGGCTTTGTCGAAGGCCTTCGTGCTATCGTCGTAATACTTGATCTCGAGACTGTTGTCCGTGTGAATGCGCCGCCGCTGCGGAACGCCGAGCAAGTCGTGCCCGTAGTAGTCGTTCGTGAGCATCGAGACCGCGCCGTTCGGCCGATACAGGATTTGCGCGCCCACACCCGGACTCGAGTTGAACATGCCGTACGACTGCCAGCCGTTGATCAGCCAAGGCTCGATCTTGAGATGCTCGGTCGGAAAGAACTGCGTGCGGATCCCGGTGAAGAACCACGGCGTGTTCGACGACACATACGAGGGCTGATACGACCAATTGTCGAAGTTGTAATAGCTGAAGAGGCCGACGTACGACAAGAAGATGCCGGCGTCGAGATTGATGCCGTTCATGACGTTCCAGTGCCGTCCGCCGTAGGCTTCCGACAGGTATCGATAGGCGTTGTCGAGTTGCCATTGGCCGCGCCCCGGGCTGGCATCGTTGCGCGGCGTCATCGTGGAGTACATGCCGAACTGCGTCATCAGACGCCCGCGCACGAACCCACAATGAAAGTCGCCGCCGATACCGAGCTGTTGGACCTGCAATTCGCTCGTGCGCCCGGACTCCGATGTGCCGACGAGCGTGTGGTCCGACGGATTGTTGAAGTCTCTGATGAAACTCGCGTCGGCGCGAAACTCGCCCGTGAAGTAGGAGGTGCTGATCGGCGAGTCCGTCGTTCGCGGGTTGCCGTTGAGCCACGTGAAGTCGCCAAACGAGAACGGATCGGGCTTTTTGCCGGTGGTGTCGGTGCCGCACCCCGCCTGCGCACCAGCCACAGAGCCCACGAGCTGGAGACTCGCGCCGAGCGCGAGAACAGCCGGGAGTCTTTTCATTTCTTGAATGCGCTGTCGAGCGCGATGTTGAGGAGGAGGACGTTGACGCGGGCTTCACCGAAGAAGCCGAACTGGCGGCCCTCGACGTGTGAGTCGACCAGCGCGCGGACTCTCGCCGAGTCCGCGCCGCGCGCGCGCACCACGCGCGCGACCTGCAGATAGGCGTTCGCCGGCGAGATGTGCGGGTCCAATCCCGAGGCCGACGACGTCACCATGTCGGCCGGAATCGCGCCCTTCACGGCGCCGTCGTTCTTGATGGCGCTGTCCACCGCCTGGGCGATCAGCGTGTCCGCGAGCTTGTCATCCGTCGGGCCCTTGTTCGTGCCCGAGGAGGCGGTGGCATCGTACCCGTTGCCGGCCGCCGAGGGCCGCCCGTGGAAGTACTCCGGCCTGGTGAACGGCTGGCCGATCAGCGCACTGCCGACGACGCGCCCATTCACCGAGACGAGCGAGCCATTGGCCTGCCGCGGGAAGAGCATCTGCGCGAGCCCCGTCACGACGCCCGGATAGATCACGCCGGTGATGACGCAGAGCACCAGCGTCATCGCAATCGCGGGCCACAGTTGTTTGCGGAGCATCGTCGCTATACCAGATGTGTGATGACGAGCAGCACGTCGATCAGCTTGATGCCGACGAACGGCACGACCAGGCCGCCGAACCCGTATACGCAGAGGTTGCGGCGGAGAATCACCGACGCCGGCGCGGGACGGTACGTGACGCCCCGCAACGCCAACGGGATCAGCGCGACGATGATCAGCGCGTTGAAGATCACGCTGGCCAGGATCGCCGACTGCGGCGAGTGCAGCCGCATGATGTTGAGCGCCTGGAGGGCCGGGTACGTGAGCACGAACATCGCCGGAATGATCGCGAAGTACTTCGCCACGTCGTTGGCGATCGAGAACGTGGTGAGCGCGCCGCGCGTCATGAGGAGCTGCTTGCCGATTTCCACGACCTCGATGAGCTTCGTGGGATTGGAGTCGAGGTCGATCATGTTGCCGGCTTCTTTGGCGGCCTGCGTGCCGGTGTTCATCGCCACACCGACGTCGGCCTGGGCGAGCGCCGGCGCGTCGTTGGTGCCGTCGCCCGTCATCGCCACGAGCTTGCCGCCCGCCTGTTCGCGCTTGATCAGCGACATCTTGTCTTCCGGCCGCGCTTCGGCGAGGAAATCGTCGACGCCTGCCTCGCGGGCGATCGCCGCCGCGGTGAGCGGGTTGTCGCCCGTGATCATCACCGTGCGGATGCCCATCGCCCGCAGCCGCTCGAAGCGCTCGCGGATGCCGCCTTTCACGATGTCTTTCAGATACACGACGCCGAGCACACGCGCCTTTCGACCGTTGCTGGTCGGCTTTTCCGCGACGACGAGCGGCGTGCCGCCCTCCATCGCGATGCGTTGAATCGTCGTCTCGAGATCGGTCGGGGTCGCGCCGCCCTGCTCGCGGACCCAGTTGAGCACCGCGTCGCCCGCTCCCTTGCGCACCTCGTACTCGCCGGCGTTCACGCCGCTCATTCGCGTGGTCGCGCTGAACGGAATGAATTCCATGTGCGCGTGGCCTTCGGCCTCGCCGCCGACCTCGCGGCCGCGCAGGCCGAACTTCGTTTTGGCGAGCACGACGATGCTCCGGCCTTCCGGCGTTTCGTCGGCGAGGGAGGCGAGTTGTGCGCGATCGGCGAGGAGCTCCACCGCCACGCCCGCCACCGGCATGAACTCCGCCGCCTGGCGATTACCGAGCGTGATCGTGCCCGTCTTGTCGAGCAGCAGCGTGTTCACGTCGCCCGCGGCCTCGACGGAGCGGCCGCTCATGGCGATGACGTTCTGCTGAATCATGCGGTCCATGCCCGCGATCCCGATCGCCGAGAGCAAGCCGCCGATGGTCGTCGGAATGAGGCAAACGAGCAGCGCGATCAGAATGGGAATGGTCGTCGCCGCGCCGCTGTAGATGGCGAACGGTTGCAAGGTCGCCACCGCGAACAGGAAGACGATGGTCAGACCCGATAGCAGGATCGTGAGCGCGATCTCGTTCGGTGTCTTCTGTCGCGACGCGCCCTCGACGAGCGCGATCATATGATCGAGGAAGGTCTCGCCCGGATTGGCCGTGATGCGGATGACGATGTAGTCGGAGAGCACTCTGGTGCCGCCTGTGACGGCGGAACGATCGCCGCCGCTCTCACGGATGACCGGCGCGCTCTCGCCCGTGATCGCGCTCTCGTCCACCGACGCGACGCCCTCGACGACCTCGCCGTCGCCGGGGATGACGTCGCCCGGCACGCACACGACCAAGTCATCCCGGCGGAGCGCCTCGGCGCTGACCTCGGCGAACTTCGTGCGGTCGATCGCGCCGCTCGATTTGGCCAACCGTTTCGCCGTGGTCTGCGTGCGTGACTTGCGCAGGGTGTCGGCTTGCGCCTTGCCGCGGCCTTCGGCCATGGCCTCGGCGAAGTTGGCGAAGATCACCGTGAACCACAGCCACAACGCCAACTGAAGCACGAAGCCCCAATCGCTGCTGCCTTGAACGACGTCGCGCAGGAACAAGACCGTCGTGTACGCCGAACCGATCAACACGACGAACATGACCGGATTCCGCACCATGTGGCGCGGGCTGAGCTTCACGATCGAATCGCCCAGCGCGCGGCGGACGATCGGCGGATCGAACAGCGGCCGCTTGCGCGACGCCTGCTGACGCTGCGCGGTTTGGTTCACCGCGCCGCGAGTCGCCGGCGGAATCGTGGGGGGAACGCGGGTCGGAGCGGCCATGGTCAGAACAGTTTTCCCGCGCCCATCACCAGATGCTCGACGATCGGGCCGAGTGAGAGGGCGGGGAAGAAGGTGAGCGCGCTGAGGATGAGCACGACGGAAACGAGCAGCAAGACGAAGAGCGGCGTGGTGACCGGGAACGTCCCCACCGATTCGGGCGCGATCTTCTTCTCGGCGAGGAACCCGGCGAGCGCGAGCATCGGTACCATCATCGCGAAGCGGCCGATGAGCGTGTTCAGCCCGAGCATCGTGTTGTAGTAGTAGGTCGATCCGGTCAGGCCGGCGAACGCGCTGCCGTTGTTGGCCGCCGTCGACGAGAAGGCATACAAGATCTCTGAGAAGCCGTGCGGCCCGGCGTTGTTCAGTCCCCTGAGGCCGGCGGGCAGCAGGGACGAGATCGCCGTCATGGTGAGAATCGCCGCCGGAAAGACCAGGACGTACAGCATGGCCATCTGGACTTCGCGCGCCTGGATCTTCTTGCCGAGGTACTCGGGCGTGCGCCCCACCATGAGGCCGGCGATGAAGACGGTGAGCACGATCATCACCAGCATGCCATAGAGTCCGGCGCCGACGCCGCCGAACACGACCTCGCCGAGCTGCATGTTCACCATCGGCACCAGGCCGCCGAGCGGCGTGAACGAGTCGTGCATCGAGTTCACGCAGCCGCACGACGCGTCGGTCGTGACGGTGGCGTAGAGGGCCGAGTTCGCGATGCCGAAGCGAACCTCCTTGCCCTCCATGTTGCCGCCCGGATTGGTGGCGGTGGTGACGAGGTCGATGCCGCGCGCCGCGTGAATCGGATTGCCGCGCGCTTCGGCCCAGTACGCTACGGTGACGCCGGCGAAAAACAGGACGAACATCGCCGACCACACCGCCCAGCCATGCCGCTGGCTCTTCACCATGCGGCCGAGCAGGTAGGTGAGCGCCGACGGGATCATGAAGATCGTGAACACCGACCAGAAATTCGTCCACGGGGTCGGGTTCTCGAACGGATGCGCCGCGTTGGCGTTGAAGAAGCCGCCGCCGTTGGTGCCGATCTGCTTGATGATCTCCTGACTGGCGACGGGACCCATGGCGATCGTCTGCTTCGCGCCCTCGAGCGTGACGATGTCCAAATACGGCTTGAAGTTCTGGATCATCCCCTGCTGCACGAACAACATCGACAGCACGAGACACATCGGCAGGAAGACGTAGAGCGTTCCGCGCGTCAGATCGACCCAGAAATTGCCGAGCCGGCCGGCCGACTTGCGCGCGATGCCGCGCACGAACGCCACGGCCACGGCGACGCCCACCGCGGCCGATACGAAGTTGTGAAACGCGAGCTGCGTCATCTGCGAGAAGTACGACATCACCTGCTCGCCGGTGTACGACTGCCAGTTCGTGTTCGTGGTGAATGACGCCGACGTCTCGAACGCCTGTCGGTCGGGTACGGCCGCAAAATGCTGCGGGTTGTACGGCAGCAGATGCTGGATGCGCAGCACGAGATACGTCAGCAGCATGCTCGCCAGACTGAACAGGAGCATGCCGCCGGCATATCGCGTCCAATGCTGGTCCTCGGTCGGATCGACGCCGCACAGCCGATAGATCGGCCGCTCGATGGCGCCGAGCCACGTGAGCGACCCGTCGTACACGCGAACGAGATACAGTCCCAGCGGCTTGGCGACGAGCAGCACGCAAAGACTGAAAAAGAGAATCTGTAGCCAGCCGTTGAGAGTCATTGGGGGGGACGCGACGGTCAGAACTTTTCGGGACGAAGCAGGGTGTACACGAGGTACACGAGAATGGCGACCGCCAGGATGCCGGCGATCCAGCTTTCGATGGTCATCGCACGTCCTCCTCGACGCGCTCGACGTCGGCGGTGCGCCCCAGACGGTCGCAACCAGCCACGTACGCGATCATCAGGGCGAAGAACACAACCGTTCCGATGACGTAGATGAAATCCATCATGAGATATCTGCCCGAACAGGCATGGCCCGCTCACGAGTATGACCGCAACTGCGATCCGCGCATCCAGGCGCAAAGGCTACGGGCTCAGGCACAAAGGCCGCACAAAAAAAGCCGGGCGCTGTCATAAAAAGACCGCAAAAACCGCCATCAACCGGGTCCACAGCCGTCTCGTCAGGCTCGTGCGTGGCGGCAAGATGGAGCAGCGCCTGCAAGCTGTCTGCCAGGGTTTGAGACGCACGTTGTAGGTTGCAGCCTGACGCCGCAGTGCCTCAGCGCGCTACCCTGCCGCGTTCAGTGCGTCGATGTCGGCCGCCGGCAGCTCGAGCGTGAAAATCGATCCGCCGCCGGAGCGCGGTGAGTAGCGCACAACGCCGCCCTCGGCCTCGGCGAGCCCGCGCGCGATCGACAGTCCCAGCCCGTGACCGCGGACGTCCGGGGGCACGCCCGGCGGTCTATAAAAAGGCTCGAATATTCGGTCGTGTTCTCCGGGAGGAACGCCGAGCCCGCGGTCCATGACTTCGATGTCGATTCGATCACCGCGCCGTCGGACGCGGACGTCGATGGGAGTATCGGTCGGGGAATATTTGGCGGCGTTGTCGAGGAGATTGACAACGATGCGCAGCGTCTGCGTGAGGTCGAACACGCCGGCGAGGAGCGCGTCGCTTGGCGCGTCGATCTCGACGCGGCGTCCGCGGAGAATTCCCTCGGCGCTGCGCAGCGCGGCCCCGAGCAGATCGTCGACCGTGTTCACGGCGAGCGCCGGCCGTACGGCGCCTGCATGAATGCGCGAGAGGTCGAGCAAATCGTTCACCAGCGCGTTCATGCGATCCGCTTCCGCTTCGATGACGGCGGCGCGTTCCGCGTCGGCGCCGCCAAGAATCTCGTGGGCGACGCCCTTGATCGTCGTGAGCGGCGTGCGAAGGTCGTGTGATACGGCCGTGAGGAGCGCGCTCCGAAGACTCTCGACCCGTCGTTCGGCCTCGGCGCGCTCCGCCGCGGCGACGAGTCGGGCGCGCTCGGCGCCGAGCGCCGCGTAATAGGCGAGGGCGACGAGCAGGCGGCCTTGCTCTGGAGTGAGCAAGAGCTCGTCGGCCGCGGCGACCCGTAGCACGCCGACGGTCCGCTGCCGCACGCGCAACGGGAGCGCGAGCGCGCGTACCTCTGGCGCGCCGGAAGCGGCCACCGATCCGTCGCGGCGCATTCGTTGGCGAAACGAGTCGAGGGCGGTGCGGTCTCCGGTGCGAGTGACGGCACGCACGGCGGCGACGGTCTCCGGCTGCGCCTCCCATCGCTGTCCGGCATGCGCGTCGACGTGCGGCAGCTCGTGGGCCACGCGCACCGTGCCGTCGGCCAGCTCGACCGCGCTCGCGCCGTGCTCGAGAATCCATTCGACGAGGCTCCCGCGCTTGACTCGACCGCCCACGTCGTGGAGGTAGATCTCGCAGTCGTCGGCGTGCACCGATTGGCGAATCACGTCGGCGATCGCGCACAATGCTTCGTCGGCGTCCGCCGCGTTGAGCGTCTCCGCGCCCAGCGCCGCGAGTCGGTCCACCTCGATCGCGCGCGCCGTCGCCTCCTCGGCCGTCGCTGTCGCGCGGTAGAGCAGTTGCGCCGCGACGACGCTCGTCACGAGAAACGCGACCAGCACGAGCCAGTCGAGCGGATTCTGAATGACGAGCGTGAGATAGGGAACGAGAAAGAAGAAATCGAAACACAGAAAGGCGACGGCGGCGACGGTCAATCCGAGTACGCGTCCGCCGGCCGCGCTCGCGGCCAGGACGATGAGCAGATACACGAGCGCGACGTGCGCCTTGTCGAGATGGGCGCGAACGAGGTACATGCCGATGGTCGCCGCGGCGAGCACGGCCAGCGTCAGCGCCCAGCGCGCCGCGACGCGCGCGCGCCCGGATCGGGCGAGGGCGGGCTGGGCCGTCTCGAGCGTCGTCACACCGCTTCACCGTCCGGTTCGAATCGGTAGCCGACGCCGGGTTCGGTGTGAATGAATCGCGGGCGCATCGGATCCTCCTCGACCTTGCGGCGCAGGTGGCCGACGTACACGCGAAGATACTGCTGAGCGTCGCCCGACGCGTTCCCCCACACGTCGCGGAACAGTTGTTGATGCGTGAGCGTCTGGCGGGGATGCGCCATGAACGTACGAAGCAACGCCCACTCGGTGGGCGTCAAATGGATCGCCGTCCCCTGTCGCTCGACGCGGCGACGCTGCGGATCGACGCTGACGTCGCCGAACGTCACGCGCGACGGAATCCCGGCGCTCGTCGGCGTTCCCGGCTGCGCGGCACGGGCGCGCCGAAACTGCGCGCGCACTCGCGCCATGAGCTCGACGCTGCTGAACGGCTTGGTCACGTAGTCGTCGGCGCCCGCGTCGAGCAGCGCCACCTTTTCGGTCTCCAGGTGCCTGGCCGAGAGCACGATGATCGGCGCGCTCGACCAACGGCGAATCTCGCGGCATACCTCGATGCCCTCCATGTCCGGAAGGCCCAGATCGAGGATCACGAGCGCCGGCTGCTCACCGGCGGCGAGGTCGATGCCGTCTTGGCCGTTGGCTGCTTCGACGATGCGGAGTGCGGGCGCCGGCGAGGCGTCCTTCGGCGCCGACGCGGCCAGCGTGGGATCGCCGTTCAATGCATTGCGCACGAGCCGCCTGATCTGCGGTTCGTCGTCGATGACGAGGATCGTGAGCGAGGGGTCGGACACGATCGAATGATGCACGCGCCGGGGTTTGCGTGCGCGCCGCACCGGGCCGCTTTTATCACCTTTTTATGGCCGTCGCCGCGTTTGTTTGTGCAGCGTTTATGGGCTGGATCGTAGCTTCGAGACAGTTCTTCAACGCGCAGTGAAATCGATGCTCGCCTCTGTGTTCATTCCAGTCTCGGTGACCGGAATCGCCGCCTTCGTGGCCGGCGGTGGTGTCGGCGCGTCGCTCACGCGCGTGGCCGGCATCCGTGGCGCCGGCGTCCGCGACGCTCTCAGGTCGATCGTCTCGCGATTTCAATCGACGTCGAGTGACGCGGCGACGGCTCCGGGTGCGGCGCGCGCGAGCACGCCGCCGCTGGTCGCCGGTGACAGCGTATTGCCGCTGCGCCGTGTACGGACTGGTCGCCTTCCGCTCCCGCAACGCGTCACGCACCTCACGCCCGACGACGAGCCCGCGCTCGGACCGGTCAACGAGTTCGCCGATCACCTGGCCGATTTCCCGGTCGACGAGTGGCTGGCGATTGGTCGTGGCCTTTTGACCGACCGAGACCATCACGCGTCGCGCGCGATGTCATACGCCACGCTCGAATCGACGATCAACGATCGTGGACTGGCGATCGCCGCGTGGTACGTGCGGGACGCAGTCGAGACCTCGGCGTACTACGCCACGCACTCGACTCGATACTGGAACTCGAGCGGCCGTCGCGCGTTCGCGGCGGCACACGGGGCGGCGGAAGAGGCGGCGCTCGCGTTGCTCGCGCGCGAGTCCTTGCCCGCCGAGGACTTCGAGCTCCTGAGCGCCCCGTACGTCCGGCTGATCAATCGCGCGAGCGTTCGCAGGCAAGCGTAGGGGAGAGCGGCGCGCCGGTTGGCTGGCTTCCGGCGCCCGCGGGGAAGGGGCTCTTCCCAACACCCCGCAGCGGCGTAGCGTTGCCGCCCGTAGATCCTGTCAGGAACGCTGCCCCTGCGCGCTCCCCCCAAGCGTCGGACCCCTCGCCACAGGCCCCTCATTTATGAATAGCCCGTCCAACCGCGCTGCCATCCTGGTCGCGCTGTGCGCCACGGCGCTGTCCGCTCAAACGGAGCAGCGAGCGTTTCAACCCCAGGATTGGTACCGCATTCAACGCGTCGGCGGCGGAACGCTGTCGCCGGACGGCAACACGCTGGCGTTCACCGTCACGTCGGTGATCGAAAGCAAGGACGTCCGGCACACCGAGGTCTGGGTGCAGCCTGTAGCCGGTGGGGCGGCGAGACGCATCACCGCCCCGGCCTTCGAGAGCACCGCTCCGCGCTGGTCCGACGACGGGCAGACGCTCTATTTCACGTCGACGCGCCCGGGGAGCCGCGGAAACACGTGGGCGGTGAAGATGAATGAAGGCGGCGAGGCGTTTCCCGCCGAGGCCGGCGCCGGCGGCGCGGCCGCTGGACGCGGCGGTCGGGGAAGCGGCGGTGGACGCGGTGGATTCGGCGCGGGGGCCGCGGCGCAGCCGGCCGATAAGAGTTTTACAATAACGGCTGGCGACGAAGGGGCCGGTGGCCGGGGCGGCCGCGGGGGCCGTGGCGGTGGGCGCGGAGGTCGCGGCGGCGGGGCGGCGGCAGATTCGTCGGCCGTCAATCCGAACGACCCGTACGGAAAGATGCTGCCGCTCGCTCGTCCGCCGCAGGGATCGATCACGAAACCCATCGATCCGGCGCGCTTCGACGGGCGACAGTTCATCGACGAGCGGACGCGATCCAACGACGCAGGCTTCATCGCGAGCACGGGCCGCGGCGGTCGCGGTGGCGCGGAGGCCGACACGCTCGGCGCCGCCGGTGGTGGGCGCGGAGGTCGCGGCGCATTCCTCCCGCCGGCCGGCACGCCGCCCGTTCAACTCTACATTCAGCGCGGATCGGGCGAGCGTAAGCAGCTCACCAACACCAACTACACGCACGCGGCGCCGAGCGTCTCGCCCGACGGCAAGTGGGTCGTGTTCACGGCCGACGCCAAGCTTCGCTCGGATTCGCTCGTCGCGCGCGAGCGCGACTCGGTGGCCAAGCTCCCGCACAATCGCGCGCGCGACGAGGCCGACCGCAACGACGTCGATCTCTACATTCTGCCCGTCGCCGAATGCGAGGCGGGGAACGCGGCCGCGTGCAAGCCGAAGAAGGTCGAGTACTTCGGCAGCGAGACCAACATCGTCTGGTCGGCGGACAGCAAGCAGTTCGCGTTCGTCGGGCGTCCGGGGCAATTCAGCAGCTCGCGCCTGCTGCTCGCGTCGGTCGACGGCGGCAAGGCCGTCGACCTCCTCGGCTCGTGGAAGTACGAGCCGGGACAGATCGAGTGGTTCAAGGACGGCAAGATCCGTATGAACACGACCACCGGCGGCAGCCGTGGGTTGTGGCAGATCGATCCGGCGACCAAGCAGATCACGCCGGTCCTCGGCGGGCGCCGGGAAGTGTCGAACATCCTCATGGACCGCGCGCAGACGAAGCTCGTCTACGAGTCGTCAGACATCTCTCATCTGGCCGAATACTACGTGTCGGACATCAACGGGCAGAATGAGAGAAAGCTCACGTCGTTCAACGACGCCCTCCAGAAGGAAGTCGCGTTCTCCGACGCCGAGCGATTCACCTACAAGTCGCTCGACAATCTGGAGATCGAAGGCTGGCTGATGAAGCCGTACGGCTACCAGCCCGGCAAGAAGTATCCGGTCGTGCTGTACATCCACGGCGGCCCGCACTCGGCCTACGGGGAAGGGTGGTTCGACGAGTTCCAGAGCCTCGCCGGTGGCGGCGTGTTCGTGCTGTTCACCAATCCCCGCGGCTCGAGCGGCACCAACGGCGCGTTCACCAACGCGAGCCGCGGCGACTGGGGCGGCAAGGACTATTGGGATCTGATGAAGGCGGTGGACATCGCGGCCGCGCGCCCCGACGTCGACTCGACCCGCATGGGCGTCACGGGCGGATCGTACGGCGGCTACATGACGGCGTGGATCGAGACGAAGACCAATCGATTCAAGGCGGCCGAGACCGATCGCATGATCAGCGACTGGACGTACTGGTGGGGTGCGTCGGACGCGCAGGGGCTGACGAACAACGAGTTCTTCGGCCGGCCGTGGGAGAATCAGGCGATGTACGATTCTCTCTCGCCGATTCGTCATGTGAAGAATGTGAAGACGCCGACGCTGATGGTTCAATCGGAGGAGGACTTCCGCGCGCCGATGGGCAACGCCGACATCTGGTACACGTCTCTGCGGGCCATGGGCGTGCCGGCGGAGTTCGTTCGCTATCCGCGGTCGACGCACGAGCTCTCGCGCTCCGGCGAGCCGTGGCTGCTCGTCGACCGGCTCGGACGAATTCGCCAGTGGTTCGACTATTGGCTGATCCAGGGCGGCCCGCCGGCGAACGCCACGACGTCGATGACCCCGTAGGCCAGTAACGACGCGAGCCTTCCGGCGCCCCGCGATCCGTTCGTTGGTTGAACGGATCCGCCGGCGGGAGTATCTTCACTCGACGCGGGCGTAATTCAGTTGGTAGAATGCCAGCTTCCCAAGCTGGACGTCGCCGGTTCGAGTCCGGTCGCCCGCTCTGTGATGTAACGGAAGCCCCATCAATGAATCACGTTGGTGGGGCTTTGTCGCGTGCGGCTGCTCGATGGCGGCAGGGTAGCCGCCGAGACGGAATCACCGAAGTTGTGGATCGAGGCGTACTGAGTTACTCCCATTGCTTGCCCCCGCATCCCTATGACCGGACTGAGAACCCTCGTTGCGCTCGTGCTTGGAACGGCTTGCGCGCGTTCCGATTTGACAAGGCGAGCCCCAACGTATTCGCCGCGCGGGCGCGCCATCACCATCACCACCGTTCCACTGCTCGTCAAAGAGCAGCAGAACCTCTTCCCGTTCCTCAAGCCGGCTTTCGCGAAGGGTGGCGTCCTAGAGGGGAAGGAGGTCTACGCGTTTTCTCCGAGCACCGTCACGGTCGTTGAGGGCGACACGATCCACTTCACGTTCATCAACCCTGAAGACGACGATCACTCCTTCGTCCTTCCCGACCTCTCCGTATCGCTGCCTGGTGGCAAGACAACCACGGCGACGTACGTCGCGGTCCACGCCGGCATCTTTCCGATCGTGTGTGCGATCGAGTCGCATTCACCGATGATGTCGGGACAACTCGTGGTGCTGTCCGCGGCCTCGATGGCCTCTGATGCACGCTGACGACGTCGAGAACCCGGAGGGCAAGGGTGATGGTGAACGACGAACACCGCTTCTCGACATTGCGCGGGTGTTCCTGAAGCTTGGCACGATCGGCTTCGGTGGACCCGCGGCGCACATCGCGATGATGGAGCATGAGGTCGTCCGCCGGCGGCAGTGGGTGACCCGAGAGGAGTTCCTTGACTACGTCGGGGCGACAAACCTCATCCCGGGTCCGAATTCGACGGAGCTCGCGATTCACATCGGACTCGCGCGCGCTGGCTGGTGGGGACTCCTTGTTGCCGGTGGCAGTTTCATCCTCCCGGCCACGCTGATCGTCACCGCGATCGCATCGCTATACGTTCGATTCGCCACGCTGCCGACGGCGGTCGCACTCCTCTATGGCGTCAAGCCCGTCGTGATCGCCGTGGTATTGCAAGCGCTCTGGGGGCTCGCCCGCAGTGCACTCAAGACACGGCGGCTGATTCTCCTCGCCGCTGTGACCACGGTGTGCGCGTTCGCGGGTATCAATGAACTCATAATACTGTTCGCGGCCGGGGCGATCATGGCGGCGAGCCGTATGATCGAGAGACGTGGGTCGGCCGCCCCCGCGCACTTGCTGTCGTTGTTCTCGATGTCCGGAGGCGCGGCAGCGGCATCTCCCTTTGGCATGTGGCCCCTGTTCGCCGTGTTCGTCAAGATCGGGTCCGTTCTCTTCGGCAGCGGGTACGTGCTTCTTGCGTTTCTTCGCGCTGACTTGGTCGAGCGGCTACACTGGCTCACCGAACGTCAACTCCTTGATGCCGTGGCCGTCGGTCAGATCACGCCTGGCCCGCTGTTCACGACTGCGACGTTCATCGGGTGCGTTCTCGGCGGGAGCTTGGGGGCGACCGTCGCGACCGTTGGCATCTTCGTCCCCGCATTCATTTTCGTCGCCATCAGCGGTCTCGCCCTCCCGCGCCTTCGACGATCACCGGCGATGCGAGCGGCTCTGGACGGCGTGAACGTCGCGTCGCTCGGCCTGATGGGCGCGGTCACGTGGCAACTCGCGCGCACCGCGCTGGTGGATCCACTGACCGTCGGACTCGCCGTGGCAAGCGCGCTGCTTCTCATCCGCGCTCGCATCAATTCCGCGTGGCTCGTCCTCGGCGGCGCCGTGGTCGGCGTTGTCTCGACCGGCCTGTCCCACGGCTGAACCTCGGGTCCCCTGGGGGACCGTTTGACGGTCACTGTTAGCTCGCGCGATCGAGGACGCGAACCTCGCGTTCCAGCTTGGCGCCGAGGTGGTCGCGCTCCACTTCGAGATCATACCGCGCCTGAAGATTGAGCCAGAACCGGTCACTGGTGCCGAAATAGCGGGCGAGGCGGAGGGCGGTGTCCGCGGAGATGGCGCGTGTCCCGTGCACGATCTCGTTGATCCGACGCGCGGGTACACTGATGTCCTTGGCCAAACGGTACTGCGAAATCCCAAGGGGCTCCAGAAAGTCGAGCCCGAGGACTTCACCGGGATGGATCGGCGCGAGTTTGCGAGGGGCCATCGGATTGCCTCTAGTGATAGTCCACGATCTGGACGTCGTACGCGTTCCCGTTCTTCCAGCGGAAGCAGATCCGCCACTGATCGTTGACGCGAATACTGTGCTGGCCGGCGCGGTTGCCCTTGAGCTTCTCCAGGCGATTGCCCGGCGGCACGCGGGGGTCATCCAGCGTTTCGGCGGCGTCGACTATGCCGAGCTTGCGCAGCATGGCCCGGTGGAGCTCGGCAGGAAGGCGTCGGACCGGGTCCCGGTGGAAGAGCCGCTCCGTGTCGCGATCAGCGAAGCTCTGGATCACGAGGAATAGTAACGCGGCGCGACCATAACGTCAAGCGTTACTACGGCTCGCCTGCGAACCTTTGAAAACGCAGGACCGAGAGTCAGACTCGGCCAGATTGGACACGCGCGAGGCCCTCGTGCGACCGGAATCTCGTGATTGCCCGATCGCCAAGCGAACTGTCCACGCGTCCGTCGGGAGTGGAGGCAGGCACCTAACTTTCCCTCGGCATCACATTGCCGCGCCAAACGTCCCCGATCTATTCCCGTCTCTGCGTGACTCTTCTCTCGCTTTCCAATATCGGCGTCTCCTTCGGCGCGACCGAACTCTTCAAGAACGTTACCTTCACCGTCGCCGACGGCGAACGGTGGGGCATCATCGGGCGCAACGGGGCCGGCAAGTCGTCGATCTTCAGACTCATCACCGGGGAACTCCAACCGACGGTGGGGAGCGTTGCGCGTAAGCCGGGACTCCGGCACGCCCTGCTCGACCAGCACCGCGCATTCGAAGGCGCGACGACGGTCTGGGAAGCGGGTGCGGCTGCATGGCGCGACGTGATCGCTCTCGAGAAACGCATCGCCGAACAGGCAATCGAGTTGGGTGAGCTGGGGGAACGCGTCAGTGACGCGTTCCTCGAAAAGTTCGGGCACGACCAAGAGCGCTTCGCCGACCTCGGCGGCTACGTCTACCACGCTCGAGTCGACGCGGTGCTCCAGGGATTGGGCTTCGACGCTGAGGAATCCAAGACACGTCTCGTGTCGACACTCTCGGGCGGAGAGCGCGGACGCGTCGGGCTTGCGGCACAGCTCATTGCGCCCGCCGACCTGCTGCTCCTCGACGAGCCCACAAACCACCTCGACCTCGACACCACGACCTGGCTTCAGGAATGGCTCCACGATGCTGACGAAACGGTCATCGTCGTGTCGCACGATCGTGCGTTCATGGACGCCATCTGTACGCACATCCTGCACGTCGAGGCGCGCACGAGCGAGTGGTACAAGGGCAACTACAGCCAGTTCGTGCCGCAGCGCGCCGAGCGACGCCTCTCACGCGAGCGCGAACTCGAGAAGCAGCGCGCGTACGTGAAGAAGGAAGAGGAGTACATCCGGCGGAACATCGCGGGCGTCAACTCGTTTCAGGCGAAGGGCAAGCGCAAGCGGCTAGAGCGCCTGCCGCGGCTCGCGCCTCCGCCGGGCGATCCGGCGGCGATGGACCTCAAGTTCGAAGTCGCCGAGCGCGGCGGCGACCAGGTGCTCGCCGTCAAAGACCTGCAAGTGGACGTGCCCGGCCGCGTCCTCGTCGAAGATTTCACGGCCGTGTTGCGACGGAACGACTTCGTCGCCCTCATCGGACCCAACGGCGCAGGCAAGTCATCGTTCATCTCCACAATCATCGGCGATCGCGAACCGGCGAGGGGCGAGGCGAGAATCGGCGGATCGATCACACCCGCGTGGTTTCGGCAGGATCTCGCTGACCTTCCACTCCGAAAGTCGTTGTTCGATGCGATCCAGGATCAGCGTCCGCTGTGGACGCGAGGCCAGGTGCAGAATTGTCTCGGCGCGTTCGGCTTCAGCGGCGATGAAGTGCAGCGCGAGATCGGCACGCTCAGCGGCGGCGAGCGGGCGCGCGTTGCGCTCGCGCTCATGACCCTCGCGCACGCCAATCTCCTCATCCTCGACGAGCCGACTAACCATCTCGACGTCGAGAACATCGAGGCGCTCGAAGACGCGCTCGAGGACTACGAAGGCTCGGTGCTACTCGTGAGTCACGACCGCGCCTTCCTGCGCGAGGTTGCGACGCGCGTCTGGTCGTTCGACGGCACACACCTCAAGGACTTCGACGGTCCATTCGTCGAGTGGGAGGAGAACCGCGCGCGGAGCGTGGCAAGGTCTTAGGAGGATGCTGAAAAGACAGGCGGAGAAGAAACAAAAGAGGGACGCGGAGCCGCGGAGGAACGCAGAGCCGCGGAGAAATGCGATTAAAGCTTCCGTGACGGGGTTGTCCGCTGGCCTTTTCCCGCGTCTCTCCGTTTTCCTCTGCGCCTGCGCGTCCCGCTTTGTTTTGTTCTGCAATCTGCTGGTCCGCCGAGCGGATGGCCCGGCCTATCGCCAGCCCAGGGCAGGCGCGACGTGCGTGAGAATTGATTCAATCACGTGCGCATTGTATTCGACGCCGAGCGTGTTGGGCACGGTCAGAAGCAGCGTGTCCGCTTCGGCGATGGCCTCATCCCCTTTCAGTTGTTCGACCAACACGTCTGGCTCAGCGGCGTATGTGCGACCGAACACGGCTCGCATATTGTCGATGACGCCGACGTGATCTCCGCTTTCATCATGGCCGAAGTAGAGACGGTCGCGATCGTTCATCAACGCGAAGATGGACCGAGAGACCGACACGCGCGGCTCGCGTTTATGCCCGGCGTCCGTCCACGCTTGCCGGAAGAGGCGAAGCTGGCGAGCCTGCTGGACGTGAAACGGCTCGCCCGACTCGTCTGCCTTGAGGGTGGAGCTTTGCAAGTTCATTCCCTGCTGCGCGGCCCAAATCGCCGTCGCATTCGAAGCTGAGCCCCACCAGATACGCTCGCGCAGTCCCTCTGAATGCGGCTCGAGCCGAAGCAACCCGGGCGGATTGGGAAACATTGGCCTTGGATTAGGCTTCGCGAACCCGTCCCCTTTCAGGAGCTGGAGAAAAACCTCGGCATGACGCCGGCCCAGGTCGGCGTCGGTTCCGCCTTCCGGCGGCGCATAGCCGAAATGGCGCCAACCTTCGATGACCTGCTCCGGCGAGCCGCGGCTGATGCCGAGCTGGAGCCGACTGTTGCTGATCAGGTCGGCCGCGCCGGCGTCCTCGACCATGTAGAACGGATTTTCGTACCGCATGTCGATTACAGCCGTTCCGATCTCGATGCCACTGGTCCTGGCACCGACGGCCGCGAGAAGCGGAAAGGGGGACGCGAGCTGCTGGGCAAAGTGGTGCACGCGAAAGTATGCCCCGTCCGCGCCGAGTGCCTCGGCCGCCACGGCCAGCTCGATGGACTGCTGCAGGACATCGCGCGCGGACCGCGCGGCCGACTGGCGCGAGGCGCTCCAATGACCAAAGGACAGGAAGCCGATCTTTTTCATGGTTCGAAAATTTACACGCCGTCGGAATCGAGAATTCCGACGGCGTTGATCGCGGCGTCAATCGACGCCGCGTTGCTCCGGCATCCGTCAGCTTTTGTGCGGCGGTCCGACGTAGGGAAACTCGGGGAGCAGGTCGCCGTGGGCTCGCGTGTTGTCCGTCTTTACTTTGCCGTTCGAGAAGAGAGGCATGAAGTACTCGACGACGCTGTCCGTGAGCAGCCGCCCGTTCGTCGGGTAGACCGCGGGGCGTGTGGGATCGTATGGCAGAACGTCCGGCAGCATCGTCTCGGCCACGCGGCGCGCTTCGTCGTTCGTATATCCGCCGCTATGCTCGAGCGAGTGCGCGAAGGTCTTGATGAAGCGGCTGTCGTTCACCGGTTCTCCGGCGAGGTACGCATCTCGATCGTCGCCGGGAAGGAAGGGCGTTTGCTGCGCTCGCGCTCCGCGGTCGGCTTGGACCCATTTCCCGGTTCGGCCGTCCACCGTGCGCGCCCACAGACGAACCGCCTTCGATCCCAGCTCGGAATTGGGCAGCTCCAAGACGATGCTGCAGACGTCCTTGTCGGCGAAATAGTCGTTGCCGGTGAACTGCAGATTGTTGAGCGCGCCATCGACGTCGAAGAAAAACGGATCGCTGCGCCACCCCGCAAAGAACCGGCAGTTGCCGGCCTTCGTGATCTGCGCCTCTCGGCCTATCGATACCGGCGCGTTCTCGACGATGACCGTTCCGTCATCGCCGATGCCCGCGGCGGCGGCGCCGTCGGCCCTGCGCCACGTGGCGGTCTGTTTGCCGTCCTTTACTGGCGAGAACCGGAAACGATACGCGACATCCGCGACGGCGTCGCCATTCGTGTCGATCTTGATCTCGTACACGGCGTCGGGAGAGAAGGGGTCGGTCGTCGTCGGACCGGGCGGCTTCACATTGACCGAGGGGTGCACGTCCATGATCAGAACCGATGCGTTCTTGTCTCCGGGTTTCGGGAACGCGTACAAATCGGTGAAGTCCAGGCGGGCGTCGTCGTGCGGCGAGGCAAACTCAGGGCCGGAATAGTGATGTGACATGGCGAGGAAGGTGCCGAGAACCAACCACGGCACAATTGGCCCAAAGACCCACTCCGGTGCGTCACTGATCAGCTGGTATAGCGGCGACTCGCCCACCAACCGAGCGCCGCGGCGACAAAGGCCATGACACCACCGAGGATCATCGGCGCGCGTCCGCCGAACGTGTCGGCCACCCAGCCGAGGACCGGACCGCCGACCGCCAACGGTCCGCCGATGAGCACCGTCTGCAAGGCGAGCACTCGGCCGTGCATTTCCCGTTTTGCTTCGATCTGGGCGATCGCCGTCGTCGCGGTCATGTAGACGATGCCCGCCATGCCGGTGAAAAAGACGATCGGCACGGCGACCGGCGCTGACGACACAGGTGCGAGCATCAGCATCGTCGTGCCGAGCAGCACCGCGCCCAGGATGATGTGGCGCATACGGGTGAACCCACGGTGCGCGATGAACAGCGAGCCGACGACGGCGCCACTGCCCATTGTCGAATACAACAGGGTGTAGGTTCGCTCCGTGCCGTGCAGCACCTGCGTCACGAACAGCGGGAGCGTGACGTTGAAGTTGTACGAGAGCGTGCCGAGGATCGCGAGCATCATGAAGCTGATCCAAAGCAACGGCGTGTCGAATATGTAGCGCAGCCCGGCGCGCACGGCGCCCTTGCGCTCGGCCACCGTGCCGGAGCGATGGAGCTCGCTTTCGCGCATGAGAAACAGGCAGACGAGCACCGCGATATATGACGCGGCGTCGAGCGTGAAGCACCAGCCGTAGCCGACGCTCACGATCAACAGACCCGCGAGCGCCGGTCCGAAGATGCGCGACCCGTTGACGATCGTGCTGTAGAGGACGATCGCATTTGGTAGATCCTCGGGCGCGACCATCTCGGTCACGAGCGATCGGCGCAGTGGATTGTCGAACGCGAGGAAGATGCCGCCGGCCAGCGCGATCGCGTACAGGGCGACCAGCGGGGGCGAGGGCAGAAACGCGAGAATCGCCAGACTTATAGACTGCGCCATTTCGAGCGTCTGCGTGACGATCAACGAACGTCGCTTGCTGAAGCGATCGGCGATCGCGCCCGCGTAGGGAGACAGAAAGACCAGGGGGCCGTACTGAAACGCGGCGAGCACGCCGATGCGAAGTCCGCTGCCGGTGATCTTCAGGACGAGCAGCGTGATCGCCACGTTCGTCAGCCAATTGCCGGTGTTCGACACCATCTGGCCGATGAAGTACAGACGAAAGTTGCGGTGACGAAGCGAGGAGAACGTGCGGCCGAGCATGCTCGGTGTCGTCGCCGGCGGCATCAATCGGCCTCGACGCCCGCCGACGCCAGCCGCTCGAGGAGCTCGATGGCCTTGACGAGCGCCACCTGTTCCTTCGCCGGCACCTGTGAGGCGATTGCGCGCATCAGCCACGCATTGCGAGACGCGGCCACCGCGCCGAACAGCGTGAGGCCGCGCTTGGTGATGCTGATGAGCGACTTGCGGCCGTCGTTGGGATCATGCGCCGTCTTGACCAACCCGGCGTGGCGGAGCGCGGCCACCTGTTGCGCGATCGCTTGCTGGCTGACATGCTCGGCGACCGCCAGCGTCGCGGCGGTCGTCTGCCCGTCGTCGCGCAACCGTTTGAGGATGGCGAGCTGCGAGGTGGGCAGCGACTGGACGGGGGAGGGCCACGTCTCCCGAAGGCGCGCGCGCAGGTGCTTGACCGCGAGCACGAGCCGGATCGCCAGCTCTTCCCGCGACTTGGCTGATGGCATGCCGAACAGTCAACTACACAAGGAAATTGCACAAGTGGCTTGCGTATATTGCCGGAGCGCCTTAGCTCTCCGGCATGCCAAACGACCCGCAGCGAACCGCCCTGCTCGTCATGGACGTGCAGCCCGGCATCATCGACCGAATCGAGGACAAGGACGATTATCTCACGCGCGCACGGTCGGCAGTCGATCATGCACATGCGCAGGGGATACACGTCGTGTACGTCGTGGTCGCATTCCGCCCGGGCGCACCGGAAGCCAGCGAACGCTTCCGCGCCTACGCGGCGGCTCTGGTCGACGCGCAGCCGGTAATGACGTCGGCCGATGGCGACGTCGTGGTGGCGAAGAAGCGCGTCAGCGCGTTCGCCGGCAGCGATCTCGAGGTGCTGCTGCGCACGAACGACATCCGCCACCTGGTGCTCTGTGGCATCGCGACGAGCGGTGTCGTGTTGTCGACGCTCCGCGAGGCGTCCGACAAGGACTACACCTTGACCGTCCTATCGGACGTGTGCGCGGATCTCGACGCCGAGGTGCATCGCGTACTGCTCGAGAAGGTCTTCCCGAAGCAAGCGACGGTCGTCACGGCGGCGGAGTGGATCGCGTCGGGGTGATCTTCCTGGAAAGGAGCGCCTGATCATGGATTGGCTTCACGTCGTGTCCTACCTGTTCGGCGGCGCATTTCTGGCGAACGCCGTTCCGCATTTCGTCAGCGGCATGATGGGGCAGCCCTTTCAGACTCCGTTCGCCAAGCCGCCGGGCGAAGGTCTTTCATCGTCGACCGTGAACGTGCTGTGGGGGTTTGCGAATTTCGTCATTGCCTACCTCCTGATCGCCCGCGTGGGACATTTCGATCTGCACGCGACGGATCATGTCATCGCCGTGGGCGTGGGCGTTCTGCTCATGGGTGTGATGGCCGCGCGTTCGTTCGGGCGGTTTCACGGCGGCAATTCGCCGTCAGGCTCGTGACGCCCTGGCCAAGGAGCGCCCCTCAGGAGAGCGCTGGCGCGGCGCGCATTGCTCGCGTCATCGCCTGAGAGAACCGCGCCCACGCCACGGCTTCTTTGCGCAAGTGTGCGCGGCCAGCGGTAGTCAGGGTGTAATAGCGCGCGCGGCGATTGTTGTCGGACAGTCCCCAGTCCGACGTGATGAATCCTTTGTCTTCGAGCCGGCGCAGGGCGGGGTAGAGCGAGCCTTCCTCGACGCGCAGCGCGTCGTCGGTCGTCTGCTCGATCCAGCGCGCGATGCCATAGCCGTGCGTGGAATCGGCGAACAGCGCTTTGAGAATGAGAATCTGCAGCGTGCCTTGCAGCAGATCGGTCGACGCGAGCGGCATTCTTTTGTCCTGTCGATTGATTGTCTCTTTACTCGGCGCGCAGCACGATTGCCGGGTCGGTGCGCTGCGCGCGCACGGCAGGTACGTACGCCGCGATCATGGCGACGACGAGCAGCAGCGAACCGGATGCGGCAAGCGTGAGGAGATCCGTTGGCCTGATGCCGAACAGCAGCGCCTGCAGCCCGCGCGTCACGGCAAGCGATGCGAGTACCCCGATGAGGAGTCCCGTGCACGCGATCGCGAAGGCGTGGCTCATCACGGCTAGGCCGAGGCGGCTTGGCGTGGCGCCAAGCGCCAGGCGGAGACTCAATTCGCGGCTGCGTTGACGCACGGTCGTCGCCATGACGCCGAACAGACCAACCGCCGCGAGCAGCACCGCCGCGCCGGCGAAGAGGCCGAGCAGGAGGGCGTTCATTCGCGGCTGCGCCAACGCGTCGCCGACGTACGTCTCGAACGGGACCGCACTCGCGACGGCGACGCCTGGCGCATCCTCTCCGACGATTCGCCGCAAAATCGGCGCGAGGGCGGAGGGTGCTCCTGTCGTGGAGATGACCAGCGTTGTTGGCGCGAACGGGAACGGTGACTGACGAAGCGGCAGATAGACGCGGGGCCGCGGATTGCGCAGGTCGCGATAGTGCGTGTCACCGACGACGCCCACGACGGTGATCAAATCGTGGAGTCCGCGCGCGAGACGCTTGCCGATCGGATCGGCGCCGGGCCAGTACTGGCGCGCCATCGATTCGCTCACGATGGCAACCGGCGGCGTTCCTTGGCGATCGTCGTCGGTGAAGCCGCGGCCTCGCACGATCGGTATGCCGAGTGTGGCGAACGCGTTCGGTGTGGCCAGCTCGTAGTCGACCACCGGGTTGCGCGCTTCCTCGACAGCTGTTTGTCCCTCCGCGGCGATTCTCCCGAAGACGCCGCCCACTGGTGCGAAGGGCGGCGTGTACACCGGCGCGACGGCGCGTACTCCCGAGACGGACGAAAGGCGCGCCGAGAGCTGGCTCACGAGCTCGCGCTGGGCGTCGGCGTCGCCCACGTAGCGCTTCGGCAGTGCCAGCTCCAGTACGAGGAGGCGCGCCGGATCGAGCGCCATCGGCACGCGGCCAAGTGATTCGAGACTTCGCGCGACGAGTCCGGCAACGCAGAGAACGAGCACGGCGATGCCCATTTGCGCGACGACGAGCGATTGCGCGCCTCGGCGGAATCGTCGGCTGCCGCCGCTCTGCTGAGACCCGGAGCGCAAAGCCTCCTGCACGTCCACGCGCGACGCCGTAACGCTCGGCACCACCGCGAAGAGAAGCATCGAGAGCGTCGTGACGACGATCGCCGCCGCGATGGTCGCGGCGCCGACGTGTATCTCGGCCAGTCGTGGCGTGTCCGCGGGCGCGAGCGCGACGAAGCCCTTGACCGCCGCCACGGCGAGTCCGGCCCCGACGATGCCGCCCGCCGCGGCGAGCAACATGCTTTCGCTCAACAGCTGACCGACGAGCCGTGCGCGGCCGGCGCCAAGCGCCGCGCGCACGGCGAGCTCGCGCACGCGACCGAGTCCGCGCACGAGCAGCAGGTTCGCGACGTTGATGCACGTGATGAGCAGCAGCAAGGCGGCCGCGGCGCCGAAGGCAATCACCGCAGGTCCGACGTTGCCGACGATTTCGTGCGTGAGTGAACCACATGCCCTTGGATTCGCCACGTCGGGACCGTCGCGGCGAAGAAACGTGTGAGCTCAGTTCGCGCACTGGCCACGGACGCTCCGCGGCGCAGCCGGCCAAGCGCATTCAGCTCGGCGTAGATGGGTTGATCGCCAAGGGAACCCGAGTTCGGCACGACAGGTGTCCAGAAGTCCACGCCTTGCGGATAATCCAGTGCGCGCGGCATGACACCGACGACGGTGTATGCGGTGCCGTTGTAGTGCAGAATCATCCGGCGTCCGATCACCGCCGAGTCGCCGCCGAAGAAACGCCGCCACGCGGCGAAGCTCAGCACCGCCACCGGTGCGGCGCCGCGGACGTCGTCCTCGTGGCGGAGGGCGCGTCCGAGCAGCGGCGCGGTGCCGAGGAAATCGAAATAGTTGCCCGAGACGAGCGAGCGACGAAGCTGTACGACGCCGACGTCGAGGTCGATGGGCACCCGCTGGGCGCCGCCGTACGCGAAGAACGCGACGTCGTCGAGCGTCTGCGTGCGTCGCGCATATTCCAGCGCGTCGCGGTACAAGAACGGGAAATGATCCGTCGTGCCATCCGCCGCCGCGCCCCACAGGACGACGACACGGTCGGGTGCACGCACGGGCAACGGACGGATGAGCAGTGCGTCGGCGATCGTATAGACGGCGGTGGCGAGTCCGATGCCGATGGCGAGCGTCAGCGCGACGCTCGTCGTCCAGCCGGGCGCGCGGAGCAGGCCTCGCGTGGCGAGGCGGAGGTTGTGCCGGAGAGTCTCCACCCGTTCGCGCCAGCCCATCCGCCGAAGCTGGCGGCGATCGTGCGTGCGCAGTAGTTGTGCGACCCGCTCGACATCGCCGAAGCGTTCACGCGCCAGCTGCACGGCGTCGGCGCGCGCGAAGCCTTGCCGCTCGTAATCGGCGATGCGCTCGCCGAGATGAAATCGAAGCTCGTCCTCGACGTCGGCGTCGGCGTTCACGCCAAAGAAACGAAGGTAGCGGCGCCATGCACCACGAGGGGTATTCAATGTAGTCACGAGCCGCTCCCGGCTCCCTGTCGCGTCTATGGGAGATGCTAGTGTCGCGGCGCGTCAGATTCAAGGGTCGGAATGGCGTGGGGGATCTGCTGGCTCGGAGTGTGCCAGGGACTGCCACGCCCTTGTCGGACATACGTCGCCGACCTACTCTTACCATAGGCAGACTATGGTAGGCGCCTCGTGGGAAGCGACGACCTCCGGCGCGAGATACCGCCCGGCACGCTGTACATGCTGATCCTCAAGACGCTCAAGCGTTGCGGGCCCCTTCACGGGTTCGGCATCGCGCAGTTCATCGCGCAGACAACCGGCAGCGTGCTCCAAGTCGAGGAGGGGACGCTCTATCCAGCGCTACAGCGAATGCTGGTGAAAGGCTGGGTAAAAGCCGACTGGCGGCAGACCGAGAACAACCGACGGGCGCGGTACTACACGCTGACGCCGGCAGGCAGAAAGCAGCTCCAGGCCGAAGTGGCGGATTTCGAAGCTGTAGTGCGTGCGATCGGTCGCGTCATTCAGCCAGCGTAGCGGAGACGCACAATGTCCTGGCTGGACCAACTATGGCGAAGTTGCATTCGGTTCTTCGCTCGCGATCGTTACACGCGTGAGCTCGAAGAAGAAATCAACTCGCATCTCCGGATGCGGGCTGACGAACTCCAGCACGGTGGGATGGAGCATCACGCGGCGATTAGAGCGGCCCGCACGCGATTCGGGAACGTTGCCGAGTTGACCGAACGGAGCAGGGAGTCTTGGGGCGGCGCGTGGCTCGAGCAACGGGCCCAGGACGCGAAGGTGGCCGCGCGCGGGCTTCGGCGAACGCCGGGCTTCGCGGTCGCCGCTGTGCTCACTATCGCCTCGGTGTGGCTGCCGCGACCAGCGTGATCACCGTGGCCGAAGGCGTGCTCTTCGCGCCGCTCCCCGTGATCAACGCCGATCGCGTGGTCGTTCTCTACGGGCACAATCCGAGCAAACAGCCGGAGCATTTCCCGCTCTCGGGCGCGGAATACACCGCGTTTGCGCGCGAGACGCGGACGCTCTCGATGACGGCGGCTGTGGAGTATCACGGCGCCGCGGTCGGGTTTCTCCATCTCGGAGACACCGTTATCACACTGCGCGGGTCGGGCGTGACCGGCAGCTTCTTCGACGTTGTCGGCGCTCGCCCCATTCGCGGGCGGCTGCTCAAGGTCGACGACGATCGCAACATCGTTCCGACTCCAACAGTCATCAGCGAGCGTCTATGGCGACGCGCGTTTGGGAGAGACCCGGCGATCATCGGTCGAGTCATGCAACTCGGTCTGACTCGCGTGCAGATCGTTGGGGTAGCCGACGGGCGGCTGGATTATCCCCGTGGCTCCGAGATCTGGTTCTCGTACCGATCTCGGTTCCCGATCACGGATACGCTGCCCGGTTTCCATGACGTCATCGGTAGGCTCGCGCCGGTATGACACCAAGCAATGCGCAGGAAGAGTTGGGCGCGTTTTCGCCCGGCCCGACGAGCGCATTCAGGCGCGCGTCTCTTGGCCGGCTTCCTCCAACCCGTTGCCAAACACATTCGCGATGTGATCGTCGGCGACATCTGCCCGGTGCTAGCCATCGTGGCCGCCGCAGTCGGATTGCTCCTCATCGTGACGTGCGTGAACGTCGCGAATCTGCTGCTCGTGCGCATGCTCGCTCGACGGCGCGAGTTTGCGGTGCGCGCGGCGCTGGGCGCGGGCGCCAACGCATCGCGCAATACGTCTCATGGAGTGCGCCGTGCTGTCGGCAGCAGGAGGGACGCTCGGCGTTCTGTGCGCGTGGTACCTGGTTCACATTTCGCCGCGGCCGCGCCGCCAGAAGTCCCGCGTGGGCATACGCTGGCGATGGACGGACGGGCTTTGACCGCGACGCTCGTCTCTGCGTGGTCATCACGATCTTGTAGGTTGTGTCCCGGCCATCACGAGTACCGGTGTGTCGCTGGCGAGCGACTTACAGGAGCGTCGCCAAGGCCAAGCTGCAACGAACGGTCGTTTGCGCGGTACCCTCGTCGCAACACAAATCGCGATGGCCGTAACGATGCTCGTGCAGCCATCGTCGTCGCTCGTGGCTTCGATGCGATCGCGCACGAGCGCCTCGGACTTCAGCCCGACCATCTGATCGTCGCCCGCATCGCGCAAACGACGAGCGTCGGCGACCAGATGGCGTGGAAGACCACCGTCTTGAATGCGATGCGCGCGTACATGACCGCCCGGCGTGGCCTCGGCCACGGGTCTGACCGAGGCACCTTCTGGGACGCGGGCAACGATCTCGCCTACAGCTTGCCCGGTGACGCAGCCGGCGCGGCGACCAACCGTCCATTCGTGGAGTTCCTGGGTGCGGATCCTGACTACTTCCGGACACTGGGCATCTACGTCGAACGAGGGCGCGTCTTCACCAGCGAGGATCGGGTCGGGGCACCGTTGGTGGCCGTGGTCGATGAACTGCTTGCGCGCCAAGCGTGGCCGGGCCGTGATCCCCTCGGTCAGCAGATCGGTGTCGGCACCCGCTACTACACCGTGGTCGGAGTCGTGGCCCCGACGCGGTATCGCAACCTGCTCACGCCGCGCGCGACGCTCTACACGGACTACGGGCAATCGCCCGTGGCGTCGCCGGAATTCATTTCTCCGCCGTACTATGTCGCCGTGCGAAGCAACCTCGATCCGGCAAGGCTGATCCCTCAGTTAGGACGAGCGGTTCACGCGTCCGACGGCCGCTTGTTCCTCGCAGACGCCGTCACGCTGGGGATCGCATTGACGAGAACCTGGCGGTGCAGCGGCTCGGAGCCTTCCGCGCTCGCCACGGCGACGCCAGGCGAATCCTCTCCCACGCTGCGTCGTAGAGTCGGCGCGAGGGCCGACGTGCTCCGGCGAGGCTAGATCTCGTTCTAGTCGGCTCTCAACGACTCGATAGGATCGATGCGCGCCGCACGAATGGCCGGTGGCAGCGACGCCATTAACGCAGTCGCCGCGACAAGCAACGCCGTCGACACAATGGCCACCGGGTCCGTCGCGTCGACGCCATACGCGATCGTCGCCAGTCCTCGTTGCAGGACGAGATAGCCGACTCCGCCGCTGACGACACCCGTCGCCGTCAAGATCCACGCGCCCTGCATCACGCTGCCCAACAACTCGCGCGGCTGTGCGCCGAGCGCGAGCCGGATCGCGAGTTCCTTCCGGCGCTGGCTCGTGGCGTAACTCAACACCGCGTAGATACCCAGCAACGCCAGCGCAAGCGAGAGCACCGCGAATCCGACGAGGAGCCACGACGCGATTTCCCGCGGGCCCGCGGAGCGAGACACCAATGTCGTCAGCGGTTCGACGCTGAACACCGCGAGCTCGGGGTCTGCATCGTGCACCGCGTGACGAATGAGCGCCGCCGCCGTTCCGAGTGGGAGATCCGTTCGTACGACGATCGTCTGCTGGTTTTGTGTAGCAGCGACGGGGAAATAGATCGCCCCGTCGTCGAATCGTGTGCTCAGGTCGGACTGTTTCACGGCGCCGACGACGCCGACGATGCGATATCCCGGTGCCCAGGGGCCCATGATCTTACCGACGGCGTTCTCTCCCGGAAATAGTCGCCGGGCGAGCGTTTGGTCGATCACCACACTGAATTGAAGCTGCTTCGGATAGGCGCGGACCTGGTTCTCCTGCTCCTGTCCCGTGAACCCGTGACCGGTGACAAAGGGAATCCTCATTACGCGGAAGTAATCGGCGTCGACGTCCCACAGATCGGCTGCGAGTGCGTTCCGCCGATCCGGTGTGATCTCCGACGTTACCTGCACACGGTGCATCGCAGCCTCGAGCGCGCCGCCATATCCGAACGGCGTGATATCCACGGTGCTCGCCGCCTCGACGCCGGGCGACGCGCGCAGCTCGGCGAGGAGATGTTCATGAAGCGCCAGCGACCGTACCGCACCGGCCAGCGCCGTATCCGGATACCGCGAGAAGGGAAGCAGGATTTGCGCGGTGACAACGTGCGATGGATCGAATCCCGGTTTCACGGCGAGGAGCCGCACGACGCTGCGAACGGCGAGGGCGCAGCCGAGCGACAACATCAACGCCATCGCGATTTGTACGACGACTGCGACGCGAAGGAACCGGCTGCGTCCGACACCCGCCGACTGTCCCCGCGAGCTGATCGCACCAAAGACGTCGCGCGGATCGGCTTTCGCCGCGCGAAGAGCCGGCCCGAGGCTGCACGCCGCGGCGGCCAATACCATGACACCTGCCGCGCAGCCGAGAACGAACGGGTCGACGCGAATCGCCCCGAGCTCCGGCACGCGCTCCCCGACGAACCGGCCGACAGCGGCGATCAACGCATTGGCAATGAGGAGGCCGAGCAGCCCGCCAAGGACAACCAGAGTGAGCGTCTCGTATCCGAGTTGCCGAACGATTACGCCGCGGCTGCCGCCGAGTGCCATGCGCACCGCGATCTCGCGCGCTCGTCCAGTGGTGCGGAGGAGAAGCAGGCTGCCGACGTTGGCGCAAGCGATGGCGAGAACGAGCGCCACGGCCCCGACGAGGAGAAAGAGAATCGATCGAAGCTCGCCGCTCCACGACGTCATGAAACTGCGCGCCTCGATCGGCCTCGATGGGCGCATGGTGTAGTACTGCGGCTTGCGCGCGGCCCACTCTTGCATCGACGCGGTCAGCTCGCTCTCGAGGCGCCGAAGCGTCATGTCCGGCCGCATTCGAGCGATCGTCGGAACCACCGCGCCCGCGTACAGGAACGTGTCGGACGCTCGTCGATTGAGAAAGATGTCGAGCGTCTTCGGCGTCCAGAGTTGGGCGCCGAGCGGATACTCGAATCTCGGCGGGGCGACGCCGATGATCGTGTAGCTGGAGTCGTTGAGCTCGAGCGTCCGGCCGACAGCGTGCGGATCGGCTCCGGTCAAATCGCGCCACAAACCGTAGCTCAGCACTACGACGCTGGTGGCTTCGCTCCGTTCCTCCTTGCGATCGTAAAATCTGCCGGCGAATGGGTGAATGCCGAAAACGTCGAAGAAATCTCCAGTCGTCGTGACCGCCGCGACATGTCGCGGTTCGCCGGATCCCGTGAGATTCAAGCTGACCGATCGATACCCGGCGAGCGCGGCGAACAGATCGTGGCGGTCCTCGAGCGAGAAGACCTCAGCCGCCTGGAGGCCGCCGTGGCTGTCGAGCACCGGGTTGCGGTGTCCGAGCGCAACGAGCCGATCGAGGTGTGAAACGGGAAGCGGATGGAGCAGCACCGCGTTGACCGCGGACAGGACGACCGTGCTTGCGCCGATGGCCAGGCCAAGCGTGAGCACGACTGCGAGGGAGAAGCCTGGGCTCGTCCGGAGATACCGGGCGGCGGTGCGGACCGGCTGCGAAACTGGTGCGCGCAATGGACGACCCGGCGAAGGATGGACGCGGCGAACCGTACCGACAAAGGACACCATCCCTCGAACCGCCCCCGACGCGTTAGTCCGCCGGTCGCGTTGCGACGTCCGCCTTCGATCCGATGGATGGCGTTACAGGTGCAACAGCCTCTCCGCGTTACCGTGCGCGATCCGCTCGCGATCGGCAGGGCTCACCGGCACCTGCTCGAGAAACGCGCGCGCCTGCGCCATCGACGCATACGGGTAGTCGGCCGAGAACATGATTCGGTCCACGCCGACCTGCATCAGCAGATCGACGAAGGTCGGCAGGTAGTTGAAGCCGCTGAAGGTGTAGTGCACGTTCTCGCGCAGGTACGCGCTCACCGGCCGCTCGAGCGTCGTGAGCTGCTGCTCCATGATGTCCACGCGCGACATCATGAACGGCAGTCCCTCGCCGAGGTGCCCGACGACGACTTGGAGTCGCGGGTGCCGGTCGAACACGCCGCCGAGCACCATCCGAAGCACGTGTACCGCGGTCTCGATGTGCCAGCCCCAACCGGCATTGGCGAACATGTACGTCAGCTCCGGCCGGAATCCGCCGTACCACGCCTCCACCACCGGCGCCGGCGGCTGTGTCGGATGGATGTAGATCGGCACGCCCAGCGATTCAGCGGTGGCGAGGATCGGCTCGAAGCGCTGGTCGTCGAGATACTTCCCCTGCTGATGACCGTTGACGAGCAGTCCCTTGAATCGGAGCTCGCGGATCGCACGCTCGAGCTCTCCGACGGCTTGTTCGGGCGCCGCGGTCGGCACCGTCGCGAAGCCGGCGAACCGGTCGGGATGCGCCGCGATCACGCCAGCAAGAAAATCGTTCGTGTCGCGGGCGAGCGCGATCGCCTCGTCGGCATTCAACTGTTCGACGCCTGGCGAGTTGAGCGAGAGCACCTGCATGTCGATGCCTGCCGCGTCCATCTCAGCGATCCGGCCGTTCCCGACGTCGCGGAGGCGCTCGACCACTCCCGCCAACCGGTGCCCGGGCGGGAACTGCCGCTGCATGAGCGATCGGCCCGGTCCCTCCAGAAAGGCCGGCGTTACGAAATGCTCTTCGAGGGTGATGGTGCGCATGAATCGCTCAGCGGTTCGCGACAGACCCGACTTCCGCCGCCCAGTTCAGGACGCTCACGAGTCGCCCCGGCGGCTGTTCGATTTGCAGCATGAGGAAACGCTGGTCGCCCGGCATCGGCTCGTACGCGTGGAAGCCGCCGTCGCGAAAATAGTCGTCCGCCTGGAACAGCCTGTCGAGCTTCACGACGGCGAAGGTCGGCAAGGTGGTCACCGTCGCAACAATGAACTCCGCGCGCGTGGTGACGAAAAACAGCTCCTTGCCGTCGTGCGACCACCGCGGCTCCAACCCGCCGTCGCGCGACACCTGCCACCGCGCGGACTCGAGATCGGGAAACGGACTGACGAACACCTCCGGTCGTCCAGCGACGATTTTCATGTACGCCATGAAGTGACCGTCGGGCGACACCGCGAGACTGAGAGCCCCTCCCTGGCGCGACGCGAGAGCGTGCGCCGTCGTGTCCACGCCCTGGCGCAGCCCGAGAACCTCATTGGTCGTGTCGCTCGCGCCGGTGCGCATCGCGATCCATCCGTCGCGCGACGTCGCCGCCTCGACGACTTGGTGTGCGCCGACCGACACACGCCGTGCGTCGCCGGACCCGTCGGCACGCTTTTCCATCAAGCGAAAGCTCGAATCGACATGCTCCACGAAGAAGAGCGATCGGCCGTCCGCGGACCACACGGGTCGAAAGTTGTCGCCTGCCTCGAGCGTGAACTTCGAGAACGAGCCGGCGGGCATCTCCTTCACCCAGATCTGCTCGTTCGACGGGGCGTTCACCGATACAGCGTAACGCTTGCCGTCGGGCGAGAGCGATCCCGTTCCGAGCGACCCCACCCAGGACGAGTCGAGCACGCTGGCGTTCCCCGATCGGTCGACCGACACCGGGCGGTACATCGCCTTGGCGTCGCCTTCGCGGTACATCATGTCTCCGGTTGGCGAGACCTCGAAGGCCGCCACGTGCTCGGCGACGATGCGGCCTTCGCCGCGCAGCGTCATGGAGCTCGCGTCGAACGGCGCAACCGTCAACTGTCCGCTCGCCGAAATCCAGGCGAGGTGGCCGCTCGGCAGGTAGACGGGGTTCAACCCGTCGTGAATGAGAAGTTTGGTACGCTTCGACACGAGGTCGAGCCCGTAGATCGCCGACGCCGGGCACCCCGCCGCGCAGGTTCCGACGAGCGCACTCTTTTCGCCAGGGAGCACTTCGATACGCTCGACGCCGTAGCCCGCGAACGGCGCCGACGTCACCACGACGTCCGATGCGCCCCCATCAGCGGGAGCGGAGACGATTCGGAGTGTTCCGCCCCAGAGAATGCGCCCGTCGTGTAGCCAGACGGCTCGCCCGACGGCGCGCCCGCTGGCAGGCCCGCCCGCGGAAACCGTTGTCGCGGTGCCTCCCTCCGCGGCGATGCGCTGGAGCCCGCTCTCGGTGAAGAACCCGATGAACTTTCCGTCGGGCGACACGAACGGCGAATGCGCGTCCGTCGTGCCGCTGATCCGCGTCGCGTGCAGATCCGACCGGCGCTTGCGCCACAGTTGCGTCGTTCCTTTCGCTTCGCCGGGCCCGACGTACACCAAATCACCGTTCGGCGCGAAGGTGAAATCCCAAGTGCCGCCCGCCAGCTCTTCACTCGGCGGCTGCATGACGTACGACCGCGCGACGACACTGTCGCCGGCGCCGCCGGGTCGTCCATGCCACGCGAACCAACCCGCAGCGACGCCGACGAGAACGCCCAGTGCCAGCCCGGCAATGCCGATGGCACGTTGCCGCCCGCCGTTGGGAGCCGTTGCACGCACCCGCGCGGCCGTTGGACGCGCGACACTCGTCGACGAATCACCGAGTGCGTCGATGAACGTCGTCATGTTGGCGAATCGATCAGCCGGAAGCTTTGAGAGCGCGACGAGTGTGGCGCTTTCGATGGACGCCGGAAGCATCGTGCGAATCGTCGACGGCGGCTCCGGATCGGAGTTCAGGATCTTGGCGACGATCGCCTGGACCGTCGCCCCGGTGAACGGCGGCTCGCCGGTGAGCATTTCGTAGAGCACGGCGGCGAGTGCGTACTGATCCGTGCGTGCGTCGACCGACTTTTCGCCCATCGCTTGTTCCGGCGACATGTACTGCGGTGTGCCGAGGGACAAGCCCGTCTGCGTCATGCGCTGTCCGCCCGCCTGCTGCACGGCGAGCGCGATGCCGAAGTCCGCGACGAGCGCATGCCCGCCCTGGAGGAGAATGTTCTCCGGCTTGATGTCGCGATGCACGATCCCGTGCTCGTGGGCGTACGCGAGCGCGTCGCCGGCCTCGCGCGCAATGCGAAGTGCGTCGTCTATCGAGAGCTGCCGTTCGCGCGTGAGCCGGTCGCGCAGCGTCTCTCCTTCGACGAACGGCATGACGTAATACAGCAGTCCACGGCTCGAGCCATCCGGGTCCGTGCTGCCGGAGTCGAGCAACGGGAGGATGTGCGGATGTTGCAGCCGCGCGGTGGTCTTTATCTCGGCGAGGAATCGCTCTTGCCCGAGCGTGGCGCCGAGGTCTTCGTGGAGGACTTTGACGGCGACGTTCCGGTCGTGTCGCTCGTCGTGCGCGAGGTAGACGGTGGCCATGCCGCCCGCGCCGATCTTTCGGTCCACGCGATACCGGCCGGCGAGTGCGGCAGTGAGAGCGGCAAGCGCGGCGTCTTCAGCGCGGATAGGGGCTGTCATCGCGTGGCGTATTGTACCGCGATTCGGCGCGGCGGCCAGTCTTGCGGAGAGGGGCTCGAGGCGGAGCGTATCGCGTCCCGGGGCGCGGGGTGTGGCAGGCGCGAGCTCGGCGCGAGCTGTCGAACCGGACGCTGAACGGGACGGAAGGGAGTCTTCAGTCCCGGCGATGGTCGATATGGCAGACGTCAGTCGAGCCGAAGGCGATTCGAGGCGGGACGCAGGGACCGAACCTTCGTCTGAGGCGCCCTACGTGTCGTCGCGTCGCAACTCAGTGTGTTCCGTCGCCACGTGCGCGTCGGCTGGAGCAAAGCAGATGCGGTCCGGAGGCGATTTCATGAGGTCCAGACGCGACTTCATCCGGTCCGGACGCGATTTCATGAGATCCAGACGCGACGTCATTCGGTCCGGACGCGATTTCATATGGTCCGGATGCGACTTCAGCCAGTCCGCGGCCTTCGTGACACGGTCCGGCGGAGGCTGAACGCGGGATCGCGCGAGGCGATCGCGGAATCGTGCAAACGGACTCTCGGCAGACGCAGACAGACTCTCGGACGACGGCGGGTGAATCTCGGGCGGAGGCGGATGAATCTCGGGAGGAGGCGAGCGAATCTCGTACGCGGCCGAGTGAATCTCGAACGGGGCCGAGTGAATCTCGGATGCAGAGTCGGTCATCCGCGACGCTTGACACGAAGAGTCGATCGCACGCGAGTTTCTCTCGGCTGCGCCAGAGTTGAATCGCGCTGAGCGCGCCTTCATGGCCGCTGGGAGCGACTTCAGGTGGATCCCTCCCGGATGAATGGCCACCCGAGCCAACGCGTTCAGGGATCGCCGCATCGCAGCCTCGTACCTCGCGCCTCCTACTTATTAAGTGGGAGCCGACCGCGATTTACTACCAAATGTCCTCTTTCGGCGACGCAACCTTTGCGAGCGCATGACGCTCGCATGACGATCGGCGGCCATTTTGCCGCGTAAATGAGCGTTTTCACTCGCTGCAACATTCTGTTGCGGTAGTAAAATCGCGCCGGCCCCCACTTCTATTAGTAGGGGGGCGAAGTCCGCGTTGGCCCGGCGCCGACAAAATGCGCGATCCAGGCGCCGATGACGTCGGAATCCACAGGCTCGTCGACTCTCGCCAGCGCGTCCTCGGCCGCCCGCTCACCGATCCGCGCGCGCCGATCCTCGATCAGCGCGCGAGCGTACGCCGCCGGGAACTCAGGATGCGCCTCGATCCCGAGGAGACGCGTGCCATGCTGGAACATCGCCACCGGACAATGCGGCGCGTCGGCGAGCAGCGTCGCTCCGTTCGGCGGCGCCGTGACCTGATCGGCGTGCATGTATTGCAGGCGCACCGCGGAGCGCGCGGGCGCCATCCAATCCTCTTTGTGTAGGATGGTCATGGGCAGCACGCCCACGCCCCACCCGCCGGCCGCTCGCTTCACCTCGGCGCCGAGCGTTCGCGCGAGGAGTTGATGCCCGAAGCAGATGCCGACGAAGGGACGATCGGAGTCGGCGACTTTCGCGATGAACTCCTCCACCGAGCGGATCCAGGCCGCGTCATCATATGCGGACGCGCGCGATCCGGTGGTGATCCACGCGTCGCACACTCGCGCATCCGCGGGCACCTGTCTCGCTTGCAGGTCGAAACGGGTGACGCGCAAATCCGGAATGTGCGGCGACAGCAACCGCTCGAACATCTGCTGATATCCGCCCGCGACATGGCGAAAACGCTCGGCGACTTCGTCGCAGGCGAGCAGGCCGATGTGCACTCGGTGTTGCCTCTCTCTCGAGGCTTAGGTGATGAGTCGCAGATGGAACGACTTCGGTCGCGTGAACGTCTCGACGCCGAGTCGCGAGAGTGTACATCCTCGGCCCGAATCCTTCACACCCGTCCACGCCAGCGCCGGGTCCAGGTAGTCGCACCGATTCATGTACCACGTTCCCGTTTCGATGTGATCGCCGATGTAAAGAGCGGCCTCGGCGTCCGTGGTCCACACGGAGGACGTGAGACCGTAGCGGCTGTCGTTGATGAGGCGGACCGCTTCCTCGTCTCCGTCGACAGGCATGACGGCCATCACGGGCCCGAACGTCTCTTCGCGCATCACGCGCATGTCGTGGCTGACGTTCGTGAGAATGACCGGAGCCATGTAGGCCGTGCCCGGTTGCTCCGCCGCGAAGCGAGCGCGATCGATCGGCGCTTTGGCGCCCGACCGGATCGCGTCGTCGACTTGACCGCGCACGGACTCGGCGGCATCGCTCCTCACCATCGGTCCGATGGTGGTTTTCGGATCGCGCGGATCGCCGAGTACGTAGGTATTCGTCAACGCGACGGCCGCGTCGACGAAACGATCATGGATTGTTCGATCGACGTAGACTCGCTGCACAGAGCAACACGACTGCCCCGCGTTGAAGAACGCGCCGTCGACGATGTTGTCGACCGCATGGTCGAACGCGACATCGGCGCGCACGTAGGCCGCGTCCTTGCCGCCCAGCTCGAGTCCCGCACCGATGAAACGATCGGCGGCCGCGCGCTGCACCGCGTGACCGCCACCCACCGAGCCCGTGAAGGCGACGAACGCGACTCGCTCGTCGCCGACCATTCGTGCGACCTGATCGTGCTCGACATGCAAATACTGAAACACACCGTCGGGCAACCCCGCCGCGGCGAACGCTTCCGCATACCGCTCGGCCACGAGCGGCGTCTGTTGCGCCATCTTCAGAATGACGGCATTGCCGGCCAGCAGCGCGGGGACGATCGCGTTCACCGACGTGAGCCAGGGATAATTCCACGGCGCCAGCACGAGCACGATGCCGAGCGGCGCGCGTCGAATGAATTTATGGAAGTTGTGAGTGTGCTCGACCTCAATGTCGGCGAGCGCGGAGGCGGCGATGCCCGCCATGTAGCGGGCACGCTCCTGAAACCCGCGCGTGATCTCGAACGGAGTGTGCGCGATCGGGCGTCCCATCTGCGACGTGAGCTCCGCCCCCAGCTCGTCCGCGCGCGCGACGCACCAGTCGACCGCGCGGGTGCAGACGGCCGCGCGCTCTGCGACGGGGACGTGTGCCCAGCGCCGCTGCGCATCCGCGGCACGCGCGAGTGTCGCGTCAATCTCGGCATCGGATGCGATCGGACGCTCGACGATGACGGACCCATCGATCGGCGTGATCGTTCGCAGCACGCGGTCCGTCGCAGTGGCGCTCATTCCGGTGTCACATACGCGGCGGTGATGCCTCCGTCCACGAGCAACTCCGCGCCGGTCACGAAGGACGAATCGTCGGAGGCGAGAAAGAGCGCCGCTTTCGCGATCTCCGACGCCTCGCCGAATCGCCCCATCGGGATGTGGACGAGGCGTCGGTTTCGTTTGGCGTCGGTATCGAGAAAGCTCATGAGGAGCGGCGTCTTGAGCGGGCCCGGGCAGAGCGCGTTCACACGGATGTTCTCGCGCGCGTGAATGACGGCCAGCTCGCGCGTCATCGAGAGCACCGCGCCCTTGCTCGCGGTATACGCGATCTGCGGCGTTGCGGCGCCGAGCTTGGCGACGAACGACGCGGTGTTGATGATCGATCCGCCGCCGGATCGCCGCAGGGCAGGGATGCCGAACTTGCAGCCGAGGAACACGCCGCGGGCGTTGATCGCCATCGTCAGGTCCCACGTGTCCTGACTCGTCGCGATCGCGTCGTCGTCCGACGAATGCATGATGCCGGCGTTGTTGAACAGCACGTCCAACCGGCCGAATGCCTGTTCGGCGTGCGCGACCATCGCCTCGCCGTCCTTCGCCGAGGAGACGTCGGCGTGGACATAGGACGCGCGGCCGCCATCTGCCGTGATCTGATCGACCGTCTGCCGGCCGGCGTCATCGACGACGTCGACGACGACGACCGCCGCGCCCTCACGCGCGAACAGCAGCGATGTCTCGCGTCCGATACCGCTGCCGCCGCCGGTGATCAGGGCGACCTTGTTTGGCAGTCTCATTGAGTCAGTGGCTGTTTTTGACGCGGAGTCGCAGAGTGACGCGGAGCCGCGGAGACGGACCGGCGCTGGCGATGACGTCCGGCTGACGTGATAGGCGGATATTTGGCGGCATGCAGATCAATGACGTAAGTGGCCAGGTCGTCGACGCCGCCATAAAGGTTCATTCGGTGCTGGGTCCCGGACTGCTCGAGGCGGCATACCAGGTGTGCCTTGCGCACGAACTGCGGAAGCGAGGACTCGCCGTTCGTCGCGAGGTTCGGCTGCCGGTGCGTTTCGAGGTATCGCGTAGGGATGTTGATCAATTTCAACGTAGCCCCGCCTCAAAGACGGAATCGTGCGAAAGGTACATCATCTGTAGCGACGTCCCCCGCGTCTCTGCGCCAAGAATGTCACAAAGCTCTGTAAGGCTGAAAACAAAACAGGCTGAAGACAAACAGCTTGACGCAGAGGCGCTGAGGGAACTGAGAGACGCGGAGGACTTGGCCTAAGTCTTTGATGACAATGTTGCTCATTGGATCTCTCCGCGCCTCTGCGGTCCTCCGCGGCTCTGCGTCAAGTCTTGTTGGCCCTGCCAGAATGTCGACGCCTCTGACTCAGATTCTTTCGAAGTAACGTTGAATCTCCCAGTCGGTGACGGCCATGTCGTAGGCGCGCTGTTCCGACCGGTAGAAATGGAGGTAGTGTTCGACGACGTCATCGCCGAACGCACGCTTCGCGAAGTCGCTCTGGCCGAAGCGCTCGGTTGCTTCGCCGAGCGTGTGCGGCACGCGGGGCAAATCCTGGGCGGCGTAGATGTCGCCGCTGAAATGGTCTGGCGGCTCGGTGTGATTGGCGATGCCGTCGAGGCCCGACGCCAACGACGCCGCGAACGCCAGATACGGATTACAGTCGGCGCCGGGGAGGCGACACTCGATGCGCAGCCCCTCGCCGTCGCCGACGACTCGAAAGCCGGCGGTGCGGTTGTCGCGACTCCAGGCGAGACGCGTCGGCGCCCAGGACGCGTCGACGTACCGCTTGTACGAGTTGACCGTCGGCGCGTAGAACACCATCACGTCCGGCACGCGGGCGATCCATCCGCCGAGGAACCAGCGAAACTCGTCGGAGCAATGGAGCGGGCCGAAGGGCGTGTTGCCGACGAACGCGTTGCGTCCGTCGCGCCACAGGCTGAAGTGAATGTGACATCCGGAGCCGGCCTGGTTGGATCCGATCTTGGCCATGAACGTGACCGCAAGCCCCATGGAGTCGGCCAACTCTTTCATGCATTGCTTGAAGACGACGTGCCGGTCGGCCATCGTGAGCGTGTCGGCGTACCGGACGTTTACCTCGTGCTGCCCGCGGCCCCATTCGCCCTTGGAGTTCTCGACGGGCACGCCGGAGTCTTTGAGGTGCCGCCGCACGGCGCCGTGAAAGTCCTCGGTGCGCGCACCCTGCATCAGGTGATAATCCTCGAGGTACTGTCCGGCCGGCGTCAGGTCACGAAGCCCCCCACTGGAAACGGCAGCGTAGCTCGTGCGGAAGAGATAGTGCTCCAGCTCCGACGCGGCGAACGTGTCGAAGCCCAGCGCCCGCGCGGCGTCTGTTTGCGTTCGCAGAATCGATCGCGGCGCAACGCCGACGGGTGCGTGCGTCTTCACATCGTGCACGTCGCACAGGACGAGCGCCGAGCGTTGGAGCCAGGTGGCGGAACGGAGCGTCGTCAGGTCCGGCATGAGATGAAAGTCGCCGTACCCGAGTTCCCAGCTTGCGAAGCGATATCCGCGAACCGGCTCCATCTCCATGTCGGTCGTCAGGAGATAGTTGCATCCGTGCGCGCCGTCCTCGGCGATGCTCTCGACGAACATCTCGGCGTCGTACCGCTTGCCCATCAGGCGACCGTAGTGATCGGTGAAGCCGACGACGACGGTGTCGATCGCCCCGGTGCGTATCCGAGTCCGTAGCTCCTCGAGCGTCAACATGCCGCGAATGTTCTCGCGCGCGTCGGTCATGTGCGAAACTCGCTCCGGTTGCGTGCCTTCCCGCCCCGCGGAAGCGGACGCAAGTACAGGGCCGGGAGAACGTATAGTCTAGTCGCGTCCTTCAAGACCCGGGATTAGCCGGCCGTTCGTTCCGTCCTCCATCGACTCGACCGTGGCATCTTCAAGGGTCGGAGCCGCACCAACTACTATCACGCAACACGAGCCACCCATGCTGAGTACGCGAACACTCGGAACGCAGGGGCTCACCGTCTCGTCGCTCGGCCTCGGGCTGATGGGAATGAGCCAGTCCTACGGCACGCCGGAGCAGCGCGATGAAAGCGAATCCATCGCCACGATTCATCGCGCGATCGAGCTCGGCGTCACCTTCTTCGACACGGCCGAGGCGTACGGGCCGTATGCGAACGAGGATTTGTTCGCTCGCGCGCTCGAGCAGTTGGGCGTTGCGCGCAACCGCTTCGTCATCGCGACCAAATTCGGTTTCAAGTTCGGCGCGCAAGGCATTGCCGGTCTGGACAGCCGGCCGGAGCACGTTCGCGAGGCCGTCGAAGGTTCGTTGCGCCGGCTGCGGATGGATTACATCGATCTGCTCTATCAGCACCGGGTCGATCCCACCGTGCCAATCGAGGACGTCGTCGGCGCGATGGCGGAGCTCGTCCGAGAAGGGAAGGTTCGTTTCCTCGGCCTCTCCGAAGCGGGTGAAAAGACCATCCGTCGGGCGAACGCGGTGCATCCGATCTCGGTGCTCCAGAGCGAATACTCATTGTGGGAGCGCAACCTCGAGCCGCGCATCATCCCGTTGCTGCGCGAGCTTGGCATCGGTCTCGTGCCGTTCGCGCCGCTGGGCCGGGGCTTTCTCACCGGCGCCGTAAAGCGCGCCGAGGAGTATCCGGAGGGCGATTTCCGGCGCAACGATCCGCGATATCAGGGTGAGAATTTCGACGCCAACATGCGCGCGGCGTCGGCCGTCCGTCAGATCGCCGAGCGAAAAGGCGCCACCGCGGGCCAGATCGCGCTCGCCTGGCTCCTGCACAAGGGAAAGGACATCGTGCCGATCCCCGGTACGAAGCGCCGGCGCTATCTCGAGGAGAACGTCGGCGCGGCGGACGTGTCGCTCACGGGCGAGGAGATGTCGACTCTCGATACGACGCTTTCGCCGGAGCGAGTGGCGGGCCCCCGGTATAACGCGAGGCAGATGGCGCAAGTGGACCGGTGATGGGCGGCAGGGTCCGGGCGATCCTCGCCGGCACCGGCGATTTCGTTGTCACTTGATTGTTTCTCGGGCGTGGGTTGCCGGGCGCGCGGCCCGCGCTCATCATGTTGGCCATGTCGAAATCTCCCTTCGAAGACGCGCTGAATCGACCGATCACGCGCCGTCGCCTGTTGAGCGCTTCGGCGCGCGCGGCGGCGGCCTCGCTCGCCGCCTCGCTCATGCCCGTGAACGTCCGGCGCGCGCTCGCGCAGCCGGTGCGCACCGGGCAACTGAGCGACATCAAGCACGTCGTGCTGCTGATGCAGGAGAATCGATCGTTCGACCACTACTTCGGCACGATGGCCGGCGTGCGCGGGTTCAACGACCCCGACGCGTTGCGACTTCCGAACGGCCGCTCGGTCTTCTATCAGCCGGACGCGGAGCATCCTGACGGCCACATGCTGCCGTTTCACCTGAACACCCGGACGACGAACGCCCAGAAGATTCCGTCGACGAACCACGCATGGTCGGTGCAGCACGAGGCGTGGAACAACGGGAAGATGGACCAATGGCTTCCGGCGCATCGCAAGGCGGACGGCCTGAACGGTCCCTACGTGATGGGCTACTATACGCGCGCCGACATTCCGTTTCAGTTCGCGCTGGCCGAGGCGTTCACCGTTTGCGACGCGTCGCACTGCTCGGTGCTCGGACCGACGTGGCCGAATCGGATGTATTGGATGACCGGCACCATCGACCCTGAAGCCTCGGGGGGCGGCCCGATCTTCGACAACACGATTCCGCACGATCGGTTTTATCACTGGACCACCTACGCCGAACGGTTGGAGCAGGCCGGCGTCAGTTGGAAGGTCTATCAGCAAACTGATAATTACGGCACCAACGTGCTGGAGTATTTCGAGAACTTTCGGATGGCGCCGCCCGGCTCGCCGCTCTACGCCAAGGGAGTCGCGCGCGGGCCCGAAGGCGAATTCGAGAGCGACGCGATCAACGACCGGCTTCCCACGGTGTCGTGGATCATGCCGACGAGCTTCCAGTCGGAGCACCCCAACTACATGCCCGCCGACGGCGCGGCCTTCGTCGCCAGCAAGATCGACGCGATCGCCGCGAACCCCGACGTCTGGGCGAAGACGGCGTTCATTCTCACGTACGACGAAAACGACGGCCTGTTCGATCACGTCGCGCCGCCGGTGGCGCCCGAGGGCTCGCCGCTCGAGTTCCTGCACGGGCTTCCGATCGGCGCCGGCTATCGCGTTCCGACGATCGTCGTTTCGCCCTGGACCGCGGGTGGCTGGGTATCGAGCCAACCGTTCGACCACACGTCGTCGCTTCGACTGCTCGAGCGCATCACGGGTGTTGAGGAGCCGAACATCACCGAGTGGCGGCGAAAGACGTTCGGCGATTTCACGTCGGTGTTCCGGTTCGATGACGCGAAGTCGGCGCCGCCGTCGCTGCCCGACACCAGTGGACCACTCGTGCTGGCACGTCGCGAGGCTACGTCGTTGCCGGCGCCGGCGTTGGTGGGGCAACCGCAGGCGCCGCCGTCACAGGAGACGGGAACGCGGCGGCGAGTGCCGTAGTCCGACCGTAGCGCGCGATCAGTTTCGAACGGCGAGCCACGGCACGCCGCGGTAGGAGTCCGCCACCATCCACGTGGCAGCCGTCAACGACCAAGAGCCGAGGATTTCGCCCCAGTCGGACGCCGTGGGCCCGGCGATGATGACCGGCACCCAGACCAACACCGTGAACAGGGCGACCTGCACCGCCGAGAGCGTGACGGCGAGACGTCCGTACACGCCGAAGAGCGCCGCCACGCCTGCCGCGATGAAGGTGCCGCCGAAGAAGCACGCCCAGGCCAAGTGCCAGGGCAGCCACCCCGGCACCATGGAGACGGTTCTTTCGAGATATGTGAAGTGCGCTACGCCGAAGGGAATCAACCCAAGGCCGTAGAGCGCCGTCGCCAAGCGAAGCCCGTTGTCGCCGGTCGCGAAACTGAAACGCTGTCGATCCCGGTCGTCGGCGAACCATACGAACAGCACCCAGGCGGCCGCCGCCATCACCGCCGTGTCGCCCGTGGCCCACCACGCGCCGGTCGCTGTAGGCGCCCGGAAGATGACGGGGATCCTGAACAGCAGCATCCAAACCGCGAAAGCGGTGAGCAGCACGAGCGAGGAGATGCGGGCGGTGCGCCGCCAGAGTAAGCCGACGCCGGTTGCGATAGAAACGAAAGCGCTGAGATAGACGAGCGCCTCACGCGCCGGAAAACTCTTCGGCACTCCGGCCCATGTCGGGATGAAATCGTGTTGGGCGAAGCTCACGATTCCGAGGCCGACCATCGTCACCGCAAAGAACGCTTGCCCCGCGCTGGCGACGCCTACCGCCTGCGTACCCGCGCCGCCGATCTCGTCGATTCGATCCGCGTATTCCATGGCTCACCTCTGCCGTAACGGCGTTTGACGTGCCGCGAATGATTATGAGGTCGTTCGCGCTCGATCGAAGCACGCGTCGTCCCCGGGGGGTGTACGGATTTGGTATTCTTCGTGGTTGGCTATCCCAAGAGGCAGCGATTCATCCCCCACGAGCGTGAACGAAGAGTGTCGCAGGGAGGCACATGGACGTTGCAACGAAGAGACCGCGCGTGATTTGTCACATGGCGGCATCGATCGACGGGCGAATCGTGTCCGGCGGGTGGCCGCACTTCGACGCCGTGCGTCGCGAGTACGAGAAAGTGCACGCCAGCTACGAGTCCGACGGATGGATCTGCGGTCGAGTGACGATGGAACCGCTCGCAGGAGGCCTGCGCTCGGACGCCGAGGTTGCGATCGAGCACGACAGCGGGGCGCCGCGGGAGGACTTCCTCGCGCCGGGTCTGCACGAGTCGTTCGCGTTCGCGGTTGACGCGAGCGGCCGCCTGGCGTGGAGGTCGAACGATATCGACGGCGACCACGTGGTGGCGATTCTGTCGGAACGGGTATCTGACGAGTATCTCGCGTCGCTTCGCCAGCGCGGCGTGTCGTACCTTCTCGCGGGCCAGCAAGATGTCGACTTGCGCGTCGCCCTCGAGAAGGTCGGCTCACGCTTTGGCGTTCAAACATTGATGCTCGAGGGAGGCGGACGGATCAACGGGCACATGCTCGCCGCCGGTTTGATCAATGAGGTGAGCCTTCTCGTCGCGCCGGTCGCCGACGGACGGGTCGGCACGCCCGCATTGTTCGACGTCGTCGGCAGTGACATCTCGGCGGTTGCGCTCAGGCTCGAGAACGTCGACAGGCGTGAGGGCGACATTCTCTGGTTGCGCTATCGCGTTGAACCCGGCAGGGAGTGAACGACCGCGCCGTTTATTGAATCGCCTGGCCGAGTCCCACCACTTCGCCGCTCGCCAGCACGTGGTCCTTCATCGCGTCGGTCATCGCCGCGTCGAGCTTCGTGATGGTCGCCGGGATGTTGCCCATCGTCCAATGCAGGATCGGCAGGCCGTTCGAGTTGCGCATCATACCGTCCGCGTCTTGCATGATGATGGCGTACGACTTTGTCCCGGCGGGACCGGCCGTCCATGAAAGACCGGGGAACACGTTGCCCTTGTACTGCGTGTTCTCGAACGGGATGTCGCCGCCGTTTTTGAACGCCGGTGTGGTGACGGTAAGCGTCGCTCCACTCTTTGCCGGCAGGGTGACGAGCGCACGGGTGTTCGCCGCCACCTCCGTCGCGGCCGGCGGACTCTGGCCGCCGCACGCCGCGAGCACAACGAGAGGCATCGCGATCGTGGAACGAATGCTGAGAGCTCTCACGATCACATGGAGGGCGGAATGCGGATTGAGTGGGAGAGGCGCTCCCCCTGGGCGCCGCTCAATCTACAGTCGACGCCGTGCCTCGTTGAGGGGCGGCCGTCGCCCCGCTATTTCTCGGCATCGGAGCTCACATCGCCAGACGAGAGGGAATACATGGACATCACGCGTGCGGAATCGCGGCCGTCGGCCAAAGCGAATCCTGATTGGTTCACCGGCGCGGTCCGCATCGATTCGCTGTTTCAGTCGGCGGCACCGGCACGCGCCGCCGGAGCCATGGTCACATTCGAGCCGCGGGCGCGAACGTCGTGGCACACGCATCCGCTCGGACAGACGCTCATCGTCACCAGTGGTGTCGGGCGCGCGCAGCGAGACGGCGGCCCGATCGAGACGATTCGCGCCGGGGACGTGATCTGGTTCGCGCCAGGCGAGAAACATTGGCACGGCGCGTCGGCCACTACGGCGATGACGCACATCGCCGTTCAGGAGGCGGTGAACGGAAGTTTCGTCGATTGGCTCGAGAAGGTGAGCGACGAACAATACGGCGCTGGGGCGTGAGAACACGCGAGCCGAACGGCTCGCCAACGCAAGGTGCGGCGCGTATATACTGTGCCCAGGTCCCAAGCCTGGAGCGTTCGTCGTGTTCTCGCGCGCACCCCGCTGTCTCTCGCTCGCTTCACTTCTCTCGGTCGTCTCCCTCGGCGTCGTCGCCGCACAAACGTCGGTCATTCTCCCCGGCCCGTCGGGCCGAGCGAAAACCAAGTTCGAGATTCGCGTCCCCGCGTCGGTGCGCGGCGAGCCGCTCACCGGTCGCGTCTACATCGTCATCGGCACTGACAGCACGCGCGAGCCGCGCACGCAGATAGGACGCGTCGGCACGCCGCTGTTCGGGCACGACGTCGACCGTCTCGCGCCGGGCGCTCCCGCGACGATCGACGGCAGCGACCTCGGCACGCCGGTGTTCGACATGGCGGACATTCCCGCCGGCGACTACTGGATCCAGCCGTTCGTGAACGTCTACTCGGAGTTCAAGCGCGCCGACGGCCACGTGCTGTGGATGCACGACGACCAGTGGGAAGGGCAGAACTGGGCGCGCTCACCGGGCGACATCTACGGCGCGCCGCAGAAGGTGCACTACGATCCGAAGGCAAGCGCCGTCGTGAAGCTCGTCGCCGACAAAATCCTTCCGCCGATCGCGATTCCGGCCGACAACGAGTTCGTGCAACGGTTCAAGTTCCAGAGTCCGTCGCTCACCAAGTTCTGGGGACGCCCGATCTACCTCGGCGCGACCGTGTTGCTGCCGCGTGACTACAAGACGTCCACGATCAGCTATCCGGTGAACTACATCCAGGGCCACTTCGGCCTCGGCGCGCCGTACGGATTCGACGCGCCGGCCGGCGGCCGCGGCGGCGCGGGCGGACAATCATTTCGCGAGGCCTGGACGTCGGAGAATTTTCCGCGCCTCGTCGCGGTGACGTTCCAGCATCCGACGCCGTACTTCGACGACTCGTACGCCGTGAACAGCGTGAACATGGGTCCGTACGGCGACGCGATCATGAACGAGCTGATTCCCGAGATCGAGAAGCGCTATCGCGTCATTAGAGAACCGTGGGCGCGGTGGCTATCGGGCGGATCGACGGGCGGCTGGGAATCGCTGGCGTTACAGATCTTCCATCCCGACTTCTTCGGCGGCACGTGGTCGTCGTGCCCCGACCCGGTCACGTTCACCGACGTCGAAGGCGTGAACATGTACAAGGACGCGAACGCCTTCTATAAGAACTACAGCCAGTGGCAGCTGACGCCGACGGTCAACTCGCGCGAGGTGAACGGCGAGATCAGGCAGACGGCGCAGCAGCGCTACTGGATGGAGCTCGTGAACGGCACGCACGGGCGTTCCGGCACGGGCCAACAGGACATCTGGGAAGCGACGTGGGGTCCGATCGGGGCCGACGGCTTCTTCAAGCCGGCGGTCGACTCGCGCACCGGCGTGATCGACCACACGGTGACGCAGTATTGGCGCGACAACTACGACCTGCTCTACTACTTGCAGCGCAACTGGAGCACGGTCGGACCCAAGCTCGTCGACAAGATCCACGTCTATGTCGGCAACATGGACAGCTTCTTCCTCGACCGCGCGACGCGCGAGCTGCAAGCGTGGATGAAGACGACGACCAACCCGCACTACGAGGGCTACTTCGTCTACGGCGACCAGAAGCCGCATTGCTGGAGCGGGCCGGGAACGAGCGCCGATCGGTTGAAAGAGATGGCCGAGTACGGGCTGCGGAAGATGCCCGAGGGGACGACCGCGCCCTGGTGGAAGTACTGATCAACCGGTAGCCGTCGGCGCTGTACGAAGCGAAGCGCGGGCGAGAAGCAGAGGGCGGCGTCCGTACTACATGACGTTCATCGACCGCCGCTCAGAGGCCTTTGTCGCCCTTGCGCCCGCATGTGCCATCGGCGAACGTACTGAGTAATCCCGATGGAAACAATCGGGATTCCTCGCGATTGAACGTCCTTCACGATTCTCCGTCGTGCCTACTCTTTCGGCAGCCCCTGCCGTCGCCCGTTCGACAACGACACGTCGCTCCCTGCTCGGTTGGATCGCTGTCGTCGTCGCGGCCGGGTGCATCGTCGCGGTTCTCATTTGGCAGGCGATCGCCGCCGCCGGCGCCCCCGACCCGACGGCGGCGCGAGGAAACGCCTCCGCGACGCTCGACATCGCGGTCCTCGTGTTTCGCGAGGGGCTGGAGTGCGTGCTCGTTCTCGCGGCGATGACGGCGAGCATGCAGGATTCACAAGCCCGGCAGCGGACGCCGATCGTCTACGGCGTGATCGCCGGCGTGATCGTCACCGCGGCGACATGGATCGCGGCCGTACACGCGATCGATGCGCTGAGCGACAACGTCTCGGCGCTGCACGTCCAGGCGGCCACCGGATTGCTGGCGATCGTCGTGCTGCTTGTGGTGATGAACTGGTTCTTCCACCGCGTGTACTGGACCGGCTGGATCGGGCTGCACACGCGCCGGAAGCGTGCGCTCATCGACCGATCGACCGTCGGCGCGCTGCCGAATCGAGCGCTCTGGCTGGGGCTCGCCGCGCTCGGGTTCACGTCGTTCTATCGCGAAGGGTTCGAGGTCGTGCTGTTTCTCCAGACCTACCGTCTGCGCCTCGGCTCGGGCGCCGTGCTGAATGGCGCGGCGCTCGGCGTGGCGCTCTCCGGCGCTGTGGCGCTCTTGACGTTCGCGATGCGCCGCAAGCTTCCGTATAAGAAGATGCTCGTCATCACCGGCGTGCTGCTCAGCGTCGTACTCCTGGTGATGGTCGGGGAACAGGCGCAGGAGATGCAACTCGCGCACTGGCTGCCGACCACGCCGATCCATGCGCTGGACGGCGTGGTGAAACCCTGGATGGGCACCTGGCTGTCCGTCTTCGCCACGGTCGAAACGCTGGCGGCCCAGGCGCTCGCGGCGCTGCTCGTGTTCGGCTCGTACGGGCTCGCCCGCAACCGCTCCCGCACGACGGAGCCTCGCTAACGTGCGAATCACCGTAGTCGCCGAGTACGGAGTCATCTGCGCGGTCCACCTCGCGCGGAATGCGGGCGCCGCGGTGTCCGTTCGCGCGCTGGCCGACGCGGAGCAACTGTCACCCGATTCGGCGGAACAGGTGCTGATGCGACTTCGGCGTGCTGGCGTCGTGCGCAGCACGCGCGGCGCGCACGGCGGCTACGAGCTTGCGCGCCCGGCGGCGCTGATCTCGATCCGCGACATCGTCGTCGCGTCCGAGGAATCGCCGTTCGAGCTCAATTGCACGAGCCATCCCGTGGACACGCAGCGCTGCTCACCCGATCACGCGTGCAGTATCAGACCGGTGTGGCTGCTCCTTCAGCAGAAGATCGACCACGTGCTGGCGAGCGTCTCGCTGGCGGATCTTCTGGCGCAGGAGCCGCAGGTGGGAACGTTGATCGGTCTGTCGCGTCGCTCCCGAACGCTCGAGGCTTCTCCGAGACTGTAGCTCGCGGTCAGAATCGGAACGCGAACGTGATCATCGGTCCCTTCATGTTCGTGTCCATCAGCAGATTGTTGTGGTCGTAGTCGATCGACAGGCTGCGATAGCCCGCGGCAAGCGTCCACCACGACACGGCGTCCCAGCCGACGGTGCCGTAGAGCTGCCACGTGTTCTTCGAGCCGCCGCCGCCGACGTCGCCACCGGCAAGTACGCGCAGGCGTTTGCGGGGAATCCAGTCGACGCGGGCTCCCGGTGTCACGTCGATCCAGTTTCGGCCTCCGGAACGTTCGTGCGACGTTCCGTTGGGTCGATCGACGTCGAGCGTCGCGCTCAGGTTCCAGTACCAGAAGCCCAGAAACGGTTGGACGTTCCAGGCTCCGTGATGGAACTGGTATCCGAACGTCGGATTGAGAATCGTTTCTTTCTGGCCGAGTGCGAACGAGCCCGTGTCGCCGCGAAAGGCGACCGTCGTTGCGTTGCCGACGTGCGAGTAGATGGCATCCAGGCCGAACACGTACGACCTGTAGCGGACGTCGCCGGCAATCATCGCGCCGAACTTGAGCACGTGGACGATGTCTCTGAATGACTTGTCGACGTGCGTCTCGATGGGACCGATGCCGACGTTCCCCGTCAGATCGGACGCCCAGAAGTAGGGAACGACCGAGAAGCGCCAACCGCTATCCGCCTGCGCCGCGCTCCGCGCGCCCGCGCCGAGCAGCAGCGCCGCGGTGATCGCCGCCCACTTCGTCGTTCGTCGAACAAACTCTCCTCGGATGCGAGCCCTGCCACGCCGAGGCCTGCTGCGCCGCGCCACCGTCGTCCTCCGTCGCCTTCGTGCTTGCGCACGCTAGACGGCACGGGCGACGGTCGGCATTGGACCATGGCAAAGTACCGGTCGAGTCGGTGGGACTCGATTTGCGAGATCAGGCCGGCCGGTATCCGTAGCCCCGCGCCATCGACACCGCGGCCGCGACCATCGCGACGAGCAACGCGATCTGGACGTAGCTGATCGCGCTGATTCGTCTCGCGACCGTCTCGTCCGGCTTCCACGCGGCTCCGAGGCGGCGGCCCATGCCGCGCCAGCGGATGAGCGTGATCATTGGCCAGATCTCGAGCAGGAAGATGAGGCCGAAGAGCCGCATCTTCGTGAGAAAAATGAAATCGTGTGTGTAGTAGGACGTGGTCTTCTCCGTGGCGCCGAACAGCCGCCAAAGACCCGACCCGATCCACAGCAAGGCCGCAATGCCCCACCAGGAGTCGCCGGCGAAGGCGCGCCGCACCGCGCCCATGTCGAGCGGGCGCACGCCGAGCGACCGGGCGCGCGACCACAATCCTCCGAGTCCGATGCCGAGCGCCAGGAGATGGACAACGGCGAGCGTCAGGCGAAGCATGTGGCGAGAGGAAAGAGAGAGGACGCCGTCACTTCGGCGCGAGATAGTCCTGCGCGGCCACGATCTCCCAGCCTGCCTTTCGTTTGACCCACGTGTCGGTGAATCGGTAGCGATGGGTGAACGGTGTTCCGTGGCTCCGGCCTCCGACGATCAGCCAACCCGTGACGACGGCCGTCACCGCGCCAAACTCGTGCACTGCCATCCCTTCGTTACGCGCGGCCGTCACGGTATCCGGCCCGCTGCTGACGTCGTTCAGCACCTGCTCACGCGTCGTCAGCTTGTCGTTCTCGGTGTAGATGAATTTCGACGCGAGCAACTTGTCGAAGAGGGCGCGATCTCGCGTCACGAGACCGGCGGCCCACTGGTTCTCGAGGCGAATGAGCTCGACGGAGCCTGGTTTTTCTTCTTTGACTTTCGTTTGAGCGGAGAGCGCGGACGCGCAGAGCGCGAGAAAGAGAACCGATCGGGCGAGCGACTGGCGCATGGGATGGATGTTGGAGGGTAGGCGACCGCTTGACGATGTTGGCGCCACACCCTTGACCGCAACCGTCCACCCGTCCACCCGTCCACCCGTCCACCCGTCCACCCGTCCACCCGTCCACCCGTCCACCCGTCCACCCGTCCACCCGTCCACCCGTCCACCGCCGCTAGCCGCTTGCTCCGAACCAATGCCCGACGAGCGCCGTCACCGCGAGCGCCAGCGCGCTCCAGAACGTGACGCGGAGCGCGCCGCGCATCCGGCTCGCGCCGCCGGCTCGGGCGGCGAGCGCGCCAAGGAGGGCCAGACACACGAGCGACGCAAGCGCGACGAGCGGGATCAACTGGGACGGCGGTGACAGCACGGCAACGACGAGCGGCAACGCGCCACCGACGGAGAACGTCGCCGCCGACGCGAGCGCGGCCTGAATTGGGTTGGCGGCGCCCGCTTCCGTGATTCCCAACTCGTCGCGCGCGTGCGTGGCGAGGATGTCGCCCTTGCTCAGTTGTTGGGCGACCCTCAGCGCGAGGTCCGGGTCCAAACCGCGCCCGACGTAGATCTCCTGGAGCTCCCGGAGCTCCGCTTCGGGCGACTCGGCGAGCTCCCTGCGTTCGCGGACGAGATCCGCCTTCTCGGTGTCGGCCTGCGAGCTCACGGACACATACTCGCCCGCGGCCATCGACATCGCACCCGCCACGAGTCCGGCGAGCCCGGCGAGCAGCACCGCGCTGTGAGCGCTCCGCGCCGCCGCGACCCCGACGACGAGCGCCGCGGTGGACACGATGCCGTCGTCCGCTCCGAGCACCGCGGCCCGGAGCCAGCCGATGCGGTGCGTGTAGTGAGGCTCTCTGTGTGTCGCGAAGGTCATGTGTCTTCGGGTGTGTCTTCCGTCGCCGCGTAACTTGCGACCGCACCATCGAAGGAGAACTTATGCGAATCAGCGCGCGCAATCAGCTGGCGGGAACGGTCGAGTCGATCCACGTCGGCGACGTCATGGCGGAAATCGTCGTGGGACTCAAGGGCGGCGATCGTGTCGTCTCGGCGATCACGGCCGAGTCGGCGAGACGCCTCGGACTGGCACCCGGCAAGTCCGTGACGGTCATCGTGAAATCGACCGAAGTCATTCTGGGCGTGGAGGACGTTTCGTAGCGCGATCGGGGAATCCCGCGCGGTGTGGCGGGATTCACTCGGCATGAGCGCTGACGCAACTCCCGCGGACAACGAACGCGAGCAGTACGAGCGACTCACGCGCCGCGAGCGCGACGTGCTCCGCCGAATCGCGCTCGGCTACTCGGCGACCGAGATCGGCCAGCAACTCCAGATCAGCCCGAAGACCGTCGACACGTACAAGCAGCGAATTCAGGAGAAGGTCGACCTCTCGCACCGCACGCAGTACGTCCAATTCGCGCTCAAGCTCGGACTGCTCGCCGTCGAGTGAGCTGAGCTACGCCGCGACGGAGGCACGCGCGGGCATGGGCTGGAACCGGAGCGACGCCGCGATTCCGCCGAGTCCGTCCAGCAACTCGGCCGCGCTACCCGACACCTGCTCGACGCCCGCGTCCTGGTCGAGCGCCGCGTGGACGGCCGCCTCCGCGTCGTCGGCGTGCTCGTTCAGGAATCGCGCGGTGAGATAGAGATCGCGAACGCACGCGCGGTCGAGCGCGACCTTGGTGGCGGCTCGGCCCACGGCTCCCAGTCCATGCGCTCCGGACGCATCGGCGATGGCGTGGATCCGTTCCGCGTCGGACAATTCGCGAAGCGCGGACGCGCCGGCCCGCGCGGCCTCGGCGATCTCGGCGTCGGACGCGTGCATGTCGAGCGACTCGAGCTCGCACACGCGACTCGGTACGGCAGACGCGAGGTGCGCGTAGAGCTGCTCGCGGGTCGGGGTGATGCCGCCGGCAAGAATCCAGGCGTCGGCTCCCGCCAGATGAGTGACGCGCTCGACGACCTCGCCGAGCATCTGATCGCGGCCCGCCAACGCGGCATGCTGCGCGGCATCGCGCCCGGTCGTACCTCTCGTCCCGGGATGGAAATTCTGTCGCCCCGGACCTCCCATGTGGAGCGGCGGGTTCCCGACGCCGTGGTGCGCGTGAATCTTGTCCGCCTGCTCGACGATGCCGTTGCGATAGACGCTGATCAAGGCGTGGCGCGCGTCCGCGCTCACGACCACTACCGGACGGTCCTCCTTGATGTCGCGAAGGCACGGAGCTAGCCACGCGCCCTTGCTCCACATCGCCGAGGTCGGCGCGCCGACTGCCAGCGCGCGCGCGTCGCGAATCCCGTCGACGGTGATGAAGGCGACCCAGCCCGGCGAGCCGGCCATGGGCCCGAACGTCGCGAGAGCGTCCGCGGCCAGCGTCACGCAGCGCTCGAATTGTTCGCGTTCGTCCGCGGGCGATTCTCGGAGCTCCTCGCGCAACTTGGCCATGCGTCCGTCGATGAGCGCACGCCACGCGTGTTGCGCGGCCGGATCCTCCGCCGAGCGGTCGACGTAGATGCTCAGGACACATTCGTCGCGAAGCGAACGATGGAGCGACATGAGATCGGCAGAACTGAACATGAGGTTGTCCTCTCGATTCAATTTTGGATGCCGGCGACGGCGCGAGCCGGTGTTCCGAGGAACTCCAGCTCGAACGCGCGCAGCAGCTCGAAGAAGTACGCCAACGCCAGTGGACCGAGCAGCACGCCCGGAATTCCGATGTAGCGAATGCCGGCGAACGCGCCGACGAGCGTGACGATCGGGTGGATGCGCGATACGCGGTGTGCGACGATCGGCCGGATGAAATTGTCGACGTGCGCCGAGATCACACCGCCGATGAACAGGAGCACGAGCGCCGCTCCGAAGCGGTGCGCGACGAACAACGCGATCGTGCCGGAGCCCCAGACCAGCGACGCGCCGATGATGGGCAGCACCGACACGATTCCGGTCACCGCGCCCCAGAGTACCGGATTCGGCAAGCCCGTGATGGCAAACCCCGTCCCGACGACGATGGCCTGAACGAGCGAGCCGAGTCCGATGCCGAGCAGCGTCGCCTTGGTGACGCTGCGGAACTTGAGGCGAAGCCGTTCCGTGGTGGCGCGCGAGAACGGCGAATACGCCACGAGCGATCGCCACGCCTGCTCACCGGAAACGAGCAGATAGTAGAGTCCGAAGAACGCGATGATGAGGTTCATGGCGGCTCGCGTTGCGCTGCCGGCGATGACCATGACCTGGCGCGACCCCCACGACTGGAGCGACTTGGAAATCTCGACGAGCGTCGATCCAATCGCTACGCCGCCGACCTCGAGCGTCGAGACGCGCGCCTGCAGGTGCGACAAGTCCGAATTCACGGCGACCTTGGGGACCTCGCGAGCGAGCACCGCGCCGATGGCGGAGGCCGGCACCAGAACGAGCGCGATCGCCGTCGCGATCGTCAGTGCCGCCGCGGCACCCGGTCGGACACGACGCGACAAGCGCCGGTAGATCGGTGCGAAGATCACGGCGAGAATCGGCGCGCCCAGCAGTCCCGGCAGGAACGGAAAGAGCGCGATGATCAACGCGAGGCCGAGTGCGGCGACGAGGATGCCCGCGAAAATGCGGTGAGTTGAGCTCCGCCGCCCGCTGCCGCTCAGTTCGGGAACCCGCATCGCTCCATCGTCCACTCCGCCGCCCGGTCGTGCGGAAAACGCGTGCACGACAACAGCCCCGTCGGCTCATCGAGCAAGTCGGTTGCCATGCGACACCGGCCATGTGGCGGACGCCATGGCGCATCCCGTGAGAAGCGCCCAGTGTATCAGCATGCGCGCGATTCTCCTTCGCCGTCCGGCGCGAAACGCCGGCGATCCGTTGCCGCTCGAGCCCGCGATCGTGCCGCGGCCGTCGATCGGCGACGAGGACGTGCTCATCCGCGTGTCGGCGTGCGCGGTGTGTCGCACCGACCTCGACATCGCGGAGGGACGCGTCGCCGCGTCGCACTATCCGGTCGTGCCCGGCCATCAGGTCGTGGGTGAGATCGAAGCGGTCGGCGCTCGCGTTCGCGACCGACGGGAAGGAGATCGCGTCGGCGTCGCCTGGATCCGCTGGGCGTGCGGCGAATGCCGCTGGTGCCTCGCCGGCGAAGAAAACCTCTGCCCGCGATTCCAATCGAACGGATGCGACGGCGACGGCGGCTACGCCGAGTACGTATCGGTGCCGGCGGCGTTCACGATTCCGATTCCCGGCGCGCTCGACGATGTCCACGCCGCGCCGCTGCTCTGCGCCGGCGCCATCGGCTGGCGCTCACTTCGGCTCGCCGACGTCCGCGATGGCGAGCCGCTCGGGCTCACCGGATTCGGCGCATCGGCGCATCTCGTACTCCCGTTTGCGCGGCATCGACATCCCAATTCGCCAATCTACGTCTTCGCACGCAGCGACGAAGAGCGCACGTTCGCCCGCGAGCTCGGCGCGACGTGGGCGGGCGATGCCGCCGATCAGCCGCCCGAACCGCTCGCGGCGATCATCGACACGACGCCGGCCTGGAAGCCGGTCGTCGAGGCGCTGCCGAAATTGATGCCCGGCGGACGGCTCGTGATCAACGCCATCAGAAAGAACGACGCCGATCGCGCCGAGCTGCTGCGATTGAACTACGCCACGGATCTGTGGATGGAACGCGAGATCAAGAGCGTCGCCAACGTCACGCGCCGCGACGTTCGCGAAGTGCTCGACGCGGCGGTCGCGCTACGGCTCGAGCCGACGATCGAGACGATTCCGCTGGCCGACGCGGGATCCGCGCTGGCGAAAATGCGCGCCGGCGGCGCGATCCGCGGCGCGACCGTGCTCAACGTGCGCGACTGAGCGCCGCTCGTTTGGTGCCGACCACCTGGACGGGCATCTCGCTCAACTTTCGAAACACGCGCTCGCGCCGCTGCACCGGCCACCAGTCGTAGAGGTACATCTCCATCGGCCGCCACATCGCGACCCACCCGGCGATGGTGAGACTCTCACGCACGTAGCCGCCCCAGTCGCCGGCGTCGCGGGGCACGACGGCGTGCGTGATCAGAAGACACGTGGCGAGGAACACGAGTCCGATGACGAGCGCGACGCGCCCCTCGCGCAGGATGCGTTTGAATTCCAGATGGGCGATGCCGGCCCGGTAGTCGTAGTAGTTGTGGACGGCCTTCGTGATCAGCGCCGTCGGATCGACGTCGGGCCAGCGCTCGAGATGGACGCGCAGAGAGACGGGCGCGTCGACGGGATACTCGCGCGCCCAACTGACGATGTATTCGTCCGCGTCCTGATCGAGATCCCGCTCGTTGAACGGCGAAGGATCCATGGAATTGAAGAGCTGATTGACCTCGTGGACGTTCAGCTCGATCAGACGTGCGGGCCCTTTCGACTCTGGTGTCAGGCGAAACAGGCTCATCTTCGCCTCCTGCTGAGTCTTGCTTACACGTTTCGGGCCGCCGACGCGAACCCCCGCGAGCCGGGGGGGCGGCATTACATTGGCAGCGCCCGCCAGCGCGCCGTCGCCCCGGCGCGTGAAACCCGTCGCTCATTCGCCCGGAAGACCGCAAATGGAGAGAGCCAAGGCCCTCGCGTTGTACGACAAGCTGCTCGCCACCAACCCGAACGTGGAGCGAAAGGGCGACACGATGCCGTACACGTCGCTCAACGGCAACATGTTCAGCCTGTTCACCAAAGAGAACCGGCTCACGCTCCGCTTGCCGGAGGAAGAGCGCGAGGCGTTTCTATCGCGCTACAAGACGACGCTTTCAGAGCAGTACGGCCACGTCCAGCCGGAGTACGTCGTCGTCCCGGACGCGTTGTTGGCGAAAACGGCCGAGTTGAAGCGGCACTTCGACGTCAGCTACGCGTACGTCACGTCGCTTCGGCCGAAGCCGACGACGAAGAAGAAGCCAGCCGGCGCGAAGCAGCGACGGAAGAAGTAGTTGCCGCCCATCGATACCACCCAGCCCATACCGATGCCCACCACCTTCATCCAGCACCCCGGCCGCGCCGGCATGTTCGGCGCGCTGATGGACGAGTACGCCCGATCGGCCGAGGACTTTTGTCGCGTCGTCGATTGGTTCGACGCGTCGCGGTTCGACGCCGAGCGACCAGAGAACTCGCCGACGACCAAATCGCCCCGGGTCATGTGCGCGCACGTGTGTGGCGCGTCGCACCGCTACGCGAACTACATCCGCAAAGCGCGCGGCGTGGACTTCATCGATCGCTACGAGGTCGACCCGGCGCTCATCACGTCACCGCACGACGTCCGCCGACTCCTCGCCGAAGGCATCATGTTCACCGAGGCGACCGTCGAACCGCTGCGCGCATCGACGGAAGAACAGGTCCGCGCGCTGACGTTCCCCGTACGCTGGGGGCCGACCTACGACCCGGAGATGATCATCGAGCACTCGATCTGTCATCTCCTACGGCATAGGCGTCAGCTGGAGCGTTGGTGAGCTGAACGAGGGACGAGTGCGGTGACGGAGCACGGAGACCTGGAACGAGAATGAGGGACGAGTGCGGTGACGGAGTGCGGAGACCTGGAACGAGAATGAGGGACGCGGGGCTAGAGCGTTTTCAAGTATTGAACGAGGTCGGTCTTCTGCGCCGGCGTCAGGTGCAGACCCTTTTTCGTGTCGTACAAGTCGACGACGGCTTCGAGCGTCGGGGCGACGCCGTTGTGGAAATAGGGCGCGTGCTGCGACAGACCGCGGAGCGGCGTCGTGCGATACTCCTTCGTCGCGCTGCGTGACGCGAGGCTCGGCCCACCGTTCGGCTCCGGTTCGCTCACGACCTCCGACGCCTGATGCAAGCGGCCCGGCGCATCGGTGAAATTCGCGCCGACGTGGCACGTCGCGCATTTGCCGGCGCCGTTGAACACGGTCTTGCCGCGCGCCGCGGCGGCCTGATCGAATGACCCCGCGGCCGGCGCCGGCTTCACAAGACTCAGCTGATACTCCTGTAACGCCGGGAGCAGCGCCGTCACCGAATCCGGCGGATTCTGCACGTTCTCCGGCGGCGTGAGGCGCGAGTCGGTGAAGCTGCCGTGCCCGTGCATCTGTGTGACGGCCACGTATCGATTCCAGTACGCGATCTCCTTTCCGTCGCCTGTGTACGTCACGCTCGCCACGCCGCGAAGCCCGTACGCAGGCGGGATCGCCTGGGGCGCGCTCTTGCCGTCGAAGTTGTAGCGGGCGTCGTACATGCCCGGGCCCCACGAGTTGTAGACCGCCTTCTGCGCCGGGGTCAACGCGGGCGACAGCGCGATGATCGCGCCGGGGTTCAGGTCGTGGTTCGGCCAACCGTCCAACCGTTTGCCGATGCCCGGCGCGAACGAGTTGTCGACCGTCGAATGACACAACGCGCACGTGATGCCGACGCGCGTGAGCTGGTCCTTGCCGTTCACCGTCGTCACGGTGCCGCGAACGCCGACCACCGCGTTCAGCTTGAGGAGCACGACCGTCGTCGCCGGGCTCTTGAGATCGACCGTTCCGTTCTTGATGCCCTGGACGACGGCCGGCGGCAGCGAGTCCGTATCTACTTTCAGGCCGACCTTGAGCGCCGTGGTCGGATCGACCGCGCTCTGAATCACCTGGTTCATGTGCAACGAGTCGGTCCAGAAGGTCTCGTCGCCGAACGTCTCGTAGCGAAAGATCGTCTTGCCGCTCGCGGCGAACGCCGGATCCAGCGTGCCGGCGGCGGCAGATGTGTTCGACGCCTTGTTGCAGCCGGATACACTCGCAACAACGGCCAGTGCGGCGATCAACACGAGAGGACGTCGCGATGCAAGGCCGAGACCTGCGCCATCGCTGCCGTGCTCGGCAGGAACAGTGTAGCCCATCGTAGGATTCCTCCGACGAGTCGATCGACGAACATCGAGCGGCGTGACGTGCGAACCAACGGAATAAGAGGCGTCATCGTGCCGGTGTCTTGTGGATTCTTGACGTGGGCAGCATGACCGAAGCGGCCGACGACGCTCTCGCCAGGGCGCGGCCCGACCATGCGGAGATCGTCGCGGTGAAAATGTCCACTGGGGCGTCGGTCGAGCTCATGCGATCGTCGTATCGGGCGCAGGCGTTCCCGAAGCACACGCACGAGTTCTTCACGATCGGGCTGGTGCTTCGCGGCGCTGGACGACTGTGGTATCGCGGCGCCGAGCGAGTCACGAATCGCGGCGAGGTGGTCGTGATTCCCCCGGGTGAGGTGCACACCGGCTCGGTGGCGCCCGGCGCGGACGTGCTCGAGTATGTGGCCGCGCACGTCCCGGCCGATGTTATGGCCGAGTGCGCGGATGACGGCGACGGTGGCGGGTGCCCGCCGGACCTCGATGCGCCGGTGTTTCACGACGAGGTGGTCGCGGCACACCTGCGACGACTCGAGGGCGCGATGGCATCCGATGCGTCGGCGCGCGATGCCGCGGACGAGGCGTTGACGGCGGCGATCGGCCTGCTGGTCGAGCGTCACACGCGCACGTCGTGCTCGCCGACCGCGGCGAGGCGCCTCGGCGACGGGGAAGGAGAGCCGCGCCTCGTGCAAATCGCCCGCGAAGCGCTCGACGACTGCTACGGCGACAACGCGCAGACGTCGCTGGCGGCGCTCGCCTTACGCGCCGGGGTCAGTCCGTTCCATCTTGTACGCGTGTTCACGCGCGTCGTCGGACTATCCCCGCATCAATACCTCGTGCAAACGCGAATTCGCCGCGCTACCGAGCTCCTCGCGCGCGGAGTCCCATGTTCGTTCGTCGCTGCGACGACCGGGTTCGCCGATCAGAGCCATCTGACGAGGCAATTCAAGCGCTATTTGGGGATCACGCCCGCGTCGTACCAGCGGTGCGTCCGTGCCGGCTAGTCCGCGCGCATTCGCGTGGAGCCGGCGCGCCGCCACGTTCTCCGGCCTTGGCGCCGTCGCGGCGATGGTCGTCTATCCCGGCGGCACGTATCGCGACCACTCGACGACCGGTTACCAGTTCTTTCACAACTTCTTCAGCGATCTGGGCGCGACGGTGGCGTACAACGGCCAGCCGAATCAGTTCGGGGCCCCGGTGTACTTCGTGAGCCTCGTGGTGTTGGTGATCGCGATGGGCGCGATGCTCGTCTCGCTCGCGCGCGTCTATTCCCGGTCGGCGCGCGCCGTGTGGTTCACCCGGCTCGCCGCCGTCGCGGGCGCGCTCACGTGCGCGTTCTTCATCGGCGTGGCGGCCACGCCGGAGAACCACTTCATGCCGCTGCACGTGCTGTTCACGAAACTGGCATTCCGCACCTTTCCGACGGTGCCGCTGTTTCTCGGCTTGGCGGCTGTCCGGAATCCTGCGCTACCGTCGCGCGTCGGCGTCGCGTGGGTGGTGATGATCGTGCTGCTGGTCTCGTACGTCCTCGTGCTGGACTTCGGGCCGCGGGCATCGACGCCGGTCGGCCTGGTGGTACAGGTAACCGCGCAGAAGATCGTTTCGGTCGGAGCGGTAGTGCTCCTCGTCTACCAGTCGTTTCAGGCCGAGCGACTCACGACCGTCGGATAGTTCACTTCTCGGCGAGGAACTTCGCGATCGTCGTGTTCAGGAAGTCACGATCGGCTGGACTGGCGCCTGCGCCCGCGGGATGGCCCCACAGCGACGGGATCGGCGTGAACTGAACCTTGGCGATGAACTGCTGCTCATAGCGCGCGTCGGTCAGCGGGAAATACAGGTCCGTTTCCGATGGCATATATAGAAACGGCACCTTGATCGAGCGCAGCGCGCGCTCGACGTCGCCATTGAAGCCGGGCGTGGCGCCGACGTCGTGCCGTTGCCACGTGCGCGCCTGGAGAATCACGTCGTTCGCGTCGGCGCCCGACAAGAAGCTCGTGCGGAACGTGTTGACGTATTGTTCGAACGTGGTGCCGGGCGCGGTGACCGTCTTCCACAGCTCGCGGCGCCACCACTCCTGCGAGTAGAGCCAGCCGGCCCACACCATCCCGAACGCCTCCATTCCTTTCTTGGGCGGCGTGGTGTAGTCGCCGTTGTTGAACGTCGGATCGGCGGTGAGCGCGGCGATCTGGCCCTCGAGTCGCACGATGCCGTGGCCGTACGTCTTCGCGGTGCCCGACGTCGCGACGATTCGGTCGGCGAAATCGGGATAGCTCACCGCCCACTGAAACGCCTGCTGCGCGCCCATCGAGAAGCCGATCACGGCGCGCAGGTGCGTGATCTTGAGATCGTCGACGAGCAGCCGGTGCACCGCGTCGACGTTGTCTCGGATCGTCATCACTGGAAAGCGCGGCCCATGATGCGGCTCCGGTGTGTTGCTCGGGGACGACGAGTGGCCGTTGCCAAACAGCTCCGTGGCGACGAGGAACATCGTCGCCGTATCGAGCGCGCGCCCCGGGCCGATCAACCACTCGTAGCCGTGATGATTGGCCATGTAGTGCGACGGCAGTAGAATCGCGTTGTCGTGCGCCGCGTTCAAATGGCCGTACGTGCCGTAGACGACGATCGCCTTCGGCAGCACGACGCCGCTTTCCGTCTTGAAGTTGTCGATGACGAACTGATGGTGCTCGGCGTGGTCCACGCGCTGCGGCTGGGCCGCGCACGGGACCGTCCACACGACGGCGGCGCCGATGACGGCGGCGAGAAGACGTGTATTCACGTGTTTTTGTAATGCGAGGGGATTGCGGCCGCTCAGAGCCAGGAGCCGAAGCGCCGAATGTACCAGCCTTTCACGATCTGCGTCAGCACGGAATACGACAGCAGGATCACGACGAGCCAGGCGAAGTAGCTCGTCGGAAGCGGCACGAGTCCCAGTTTTGCGCCGAGCGGAATGAACGGCAACACGAGACCGGCGGCGATGATCGCGCCGGTGGTGAACAACACCGGCAGCGTCGCGCGGCTCTGGACGAAGGGCAGCTTGGCGGTGCGAATCATGTGGACGATGAGCGTCTGCGTCGCCAACGACTCGATGAACCATCCCGACTGAAACAACGCCTGCCGTGCCGGCGCGTTGGCGCGGAACACGTACCACATCACGAGAAACGTGACGACGTCGAAGATCGAGCTGATCGGCCCGATGAAAATCATGAATCGGCCGATGTCGTCGGCCCGCCATTGCCGCGGAACCCGGATGTACTCCGGGTCCATGTCGTCCCACGGAATCGCCGCCTGCGAGAAATCGTACAGCAAATTCACCGTCAGCAGCTGCACGGGAAGCATGGGGAGAAACGGCAGAAACGCGCTGGCGATCAGCACACTAAAAACGTTTCCGAAGTTCGAGCTCGCCGTCATCTTGATGTACTTGATCGTGTTGCCGAAGGTGCGACGCCCTTCGACCACGCCCTCCTCGAGCACCATCAGACTTTTCTCGAGGAGGATGATGTCCGCCGACTCCTTGGCGATGTCCACCGCCGAGTCGACCGAGACGCCGACGTCGGCCTGACGCAGCGCGCCGGCGTCGTTGATGCCGTCGCCCAGAAAGCCGACCGTGTGGCCGCGCGCCCTGAGCGAGCGCACGATGCGCGTCTTGTCGTCGGGCGTGAGCTTGGCGAACACCCTGTGCTCGGCGGCGATCGCGCCGACAGCGGCGTCGTCCAATCCGGCGAGCTCCTGTCCGAGCACGATGTGCCCGACGTCGAGACCGACGTCGCGGCAAATCTTGCGCGTCACCAGATCGTTGTCGCCGGTGAGGATCTTGACGGTGATCCCCTGTGCGGCAAGCGCTTTCAGCGCCGGTCCGGCGGACTCCTTCGGCGGATCGAGGAAGCCGATGAATCCGGCAAGGACCATGTCGGACTCGTCGGCGATCGAGTAGGGGCCGTGCGTCGTGGGAAAGAGCCGATACGCCACGGCTACGACGCGAAACCCGTCCTCGTTCATCTCGGCGACCAGCTCGCGGGCATCCTCGCGGCGTTCCGCTTCGAGTTCGACGACCTGCGCCTCTCCGTCGTGCGCGCGTTCGTCGCGCACGCGTGTGCAAGCGGCGAGAATCTCTTCGGCCGCGCCCTTGCAGATGAGCTGATGGTCCTTGCGTTCGTGGTCGACGACGACCGACATCCGGCGCCGGGTGAAGTCGAACGGGATCTCGTCGACTTTGCCGTACGCCTTGTCGATCGCCAGCTCTCGCTGCAACTCGGCGTGGTCGAGCACCGCGACGTCGAGCAGGTTCTTGAGTCCCGTCTGGTAGAAGCTGTTCAGGTAGGCGAGCGCGAGGACGAAATCGTCTTCCTCGCCCACGACGTTGACGTGCCGCTCCAGCACGACCTTGTCCTGCGTGAGCGTGCCGGTCTTGTCGGTGCACAGCACGTCCATCGCGCCGAAATTCTGAATCGAGTTGAGGCGCTTTACGACGGTCTTGCGACGCGCCATCGTCACGGCGCCTTTCGCCAGATTCGTCGTGACGATCATCGGCAGCATCTCGGGGGTGAGCCCGACGGCGACGGCGAGGCCGAACAGCAGTGCCTCGACCCAATTGCCCTTGCTGAAGCCATTGAGCAGGAAGACGATCGGCACCATCACGGCGATGAACCGGATGAAGAGCCAGCTCACCTTCTGTACGCCGACGTCGAACGCCGTCTCCACGCGCGGGCCGCCGAGACCTTTCGCCAGCCGGCCGAAGCTGGTATCGCCGCCCGTCGCGACGACGGCCGCCGTTGCGGTGCCGCTCACGACGCTCGTGCCCATGAAGCAGACCGTCGGCAGCTCGGTCAGCGATGGCGCGCCACTCGGCCGCATCGCGCGATCCACCTTCTCGACCGGCAGCGCCTCGCCGGTGAGCGACGCCTGGCTCACGAACAGGTCCTTCGCGGCGACGACGCGCACGTCGGCCGGGATCATGTCGCCGGCCGAGAGATACACGATGTCGCCCGGCACGAGCTCGTCCATCGGGATCTCGCGTCGGCGCGTGGCGGGCGTGCTGTCCGGTTCGAACTCGTCGCCCGCGCGCTCGACCGCGGTGCTCGTACGAACCAAGGCGCGCAGCGCCTGCGCGGACTTGCCCGAGCGAAATTCCTGGACGAAGCGGAGTCCGGTGCTGAACACGACCATCGCGCCGATGACGGTCATCGCCTCGTTGTCGCCCGTCAGGCCCGACACGACGGCGAGCGTCGTCAGCAAGAAGTTGAACGGGTTGGCGAAGGCGCGGGCCAGCTCGGCGTACCAGCTCGGCGGTTTCTCGTGCGCGACCTCGTTGCGTCCGTAGCGCTGGCGACGCGCCAGGACTTCGTCGTCGGTCAGGCCTTGGCGATCGGTGTCGAGCGACGAGTACGCCGACTCCGGGTCGCAGTAGGCGAGCTCGATGAGGCGCGCGTCCAGCACCGCGGAGCCCTTCCGGGCACCGTTCTTCGCCGAAGAGGCGGGGCCGCGCGCCGGAGCGCCCGGAATGCTCGAGGCCATGGGTCGGTGGGGCTGCGCCGCGAACGCTAGAGAGATCGCGAACGGTGTCAACGCTTCGTCGTACTCGCTAATGGATCCTAGTGGGCAAATGGGTTGCCGCGTTACACTTCGTGTAGCGCGCGCTGGGGCGCCTCCTGTCCGCGGCAAGGGAGCAATCCCACCCAACTGGTTCGTTCGTTCCACGTTTCGAACCTTCTTCCGGCCTGTACTCAGCGGACTTCAGGCGTACACGGGAGGAGGAACATGTCCAGGCGTATTGCGCCCACGGATTCCCTCGAGAGTCTGAAGAGGGAGGCGAAGCGCTGGCTCAAGGCGCTTCGCGAGGACGTCGAGGACGCGCGCGACCGATTCGCGAAAGCGCTCCCCGACGCGACGGACTCGCCGACGCTCCGCACTATCCAGCACGCCCTCGCGCGAGAGTTTGGGTTTTCCGGGTGGACGGCGCTCAAGCAACACCTCGAGGCGTCCGCGACCGGCGCGCGCGCCGACGCGGCGATCGTGTCGCGGTTTCTCGACAACGCGTGCCCTGACCATCACGTGCGCGGCGGCCCGGACCACGTCCGCGCCCGCGGCACGGCCATGCGGTTGCTCGAGCGGTACCCGGAGATCGCCAATGCGAGTTTCTATACGAAGGTCGTGTGCGGCGACCTCGCCGGCGTCCTTGGCGATCTCGACGCGAATCCGGAACTGGCCACGGCTCGAGATGGTCCGCCGCGGCCGAAGCGATCGGAGGCAGGCAATTCACGCGATCTCCTGACGAAGGACTGGGGACCGAAGGGCTGGACGCCGCTCCTCTATCTCTGCTTCACCCGCCTGCCGCTCGACGCGGTGAGCGAGAACGCGGTCGCGATCGCGACGGCACTCCTCGACCGGGGCGCGGACCCGAACGACTTCTTCATGGCCGGCGACAGCCGGTACACGCCGTTGGTCGGCGCGATCGGCGAAGGGGAAGAGGATCGTCCGCCGCACGCGAGACGTGACGAGTTGGTGCGACTGCTCTTGGATCGCGGCGCCGAGTTCGCGTCGTCGCTGGGCAACTACGGCGGGCAGGTGATCTACAACATTCATTTCCACGGCCACGTGTTGTGGTACCTGAAGCTGATGCATGAGTACTCGGTGCGACGAGGCCGCGCCGCCGACTGGGACGATCCGGCGTGGTCCATGCTCGGGCAGGGCGGCTACGGCGACGGCGCGCGCTGGCACCTCTCGATCGCCGTGCAACACAACGACCTCGAGTTGGCCGAGTGGTGCCTCGCGCATGGAGCGAATCCAAACGCGCCTCCCGCGAACGCGAAGACCTTGCCGCAGCGTACGCTGTACGAAGAAGCGATGCGCCGCGGTGAGACGGAGATGGCCGAGTTGTTCGTGCGGTACGGGGCGCCGCGCACCGCGGTCGAGCTGTCGCCGGTCGAAGCGCTCACCGCGGCGGCGATGCGCCTCGATCGCGACGCGGTGCGCGCCCATCTCTCGCGGCATCCGGACCTGACGGCGGCGCCCCAGCCGCTCGACATGGCCGCGAGCGAGAACCGGGCCGACGTCGTCGCGTTGCTCCTCGACGTCGGCATCTCGCCCGACGTCGCCAACCGGCAGAACGAACGGCCGCTTCATCTCGCGGCGTACGCGAACGCGCTCGACGTGGCGACGCTTCTCATTGCCCATGGCGCGGAGATCGATCCCGTCGAGTCGAACTGGAGCAACACGCCGCTCGGCGCCGCGGTGTACTCCCAGCACCAGGCGATGATCGATCTGCTGAGCCGATACAGCCGCGACATCTGGGAGCTCGCGTATGCCGGAAAGCTCGAGCGCCTGCGCGACGTGCTCGCCGACGATCCCGATGGCGCTCGCGCCGCCAGCGGGGGGCAGACGCCGCTCATGTGGCTCCCGCCCGACGACGAATCGCGCGCGATGGCGATCGCTCGGCTGCTCATTGCCAACGGCGCCGATCCGTCGCCGCAAGACGCGAACGGAATGAGCGCCGCCGACCGAGCGGAACGACTGAGCATGTTCGACCTCGCCGCGATGCTGCGTCGTGCCTCGACGCCGGCGGCGCGCGCCGCCGTGGAACGGTTTCAGCGCGGAGCGGTGAATCTGCTCGACGCCTATCGCACCGGCACGCCCGAGGCGATGCAACGTCACTGGGCCGACACGTGGCATCGCCGCTCGTGGGAGGCGATGCGCCGCTACGTCCAGCTTGACCTGGGACGACCACCGGCGGGCGAGGGCGAGGACGTGCCGATCGCGCTGGGCGACGCGCGCTGGCTCATCATGCGTGACAACGGCTTCGCGAGCTGGGAATCGTTCATCGAGCACACGATCGACCAGGCGGCGAGCCCGCGACCGCTCGCCTCCGCGCCGTTTCGCTTGCTGTCGAAGCCGACCGAAGAACTCGCCCCCGCGGTCGAGCGGACGCGCGATTGGGACGCCGCGATCGCGATGCTCCGCGCCGGCGGGCTGCCCGGACTCGACGCGAACGGACAGATGACCGACGACGTCCTCGAGCGAATCTCGCGTCTCGAGCACGTCAGCGTGCTCCGGCTCGGCGGCTCGAAACACCTCACCGACGCCGGCGTCGCCCACCTGGCCCGCATGACCGGGCTGCGCGAGCTGGATCTGGGCGGCTGCCCGATCAGCGATCGCTCATTGGAGATCCTTGGACGGCTGCCCAATCTCGAGAAGGTCGGTCTGTGGCGGACGGGCATCAGCGACGCCGGGGTCGGGCATCTCGCTAAGAGTCCGCGGCTCGTCGAGGTGGATCTCGCGTGGACGCCCACCGGCGACGGAGCCCTGCGCGCGCTGGCCGGAAAAGAGACGCTCACGCATTTCCGCAGCGGCGATCACGTCACCGACGAGGGCCTCCGGGCGCTCCACGACTATCCCGTGTTCAAATCGTGGCGCGGCGGCGAGGTCGTGCTCGGACTCACGTCGCCCGAGGCACAGCCGAACATGCTGTTCCTGCGGGGAACTCTCACCGATCGCGGGCTCGCCAGCCTCGTCGGGCTCGACGGACTGTTCGGTCTCAACATCGACGACAGCGGCTTGGCCATTACGGCGGGCGGATTGGGACCGCTTGTCTCGCTCCCACACCTCGGCTTCCTCGCCTTCGACGCGACCGACGACGCGATGCCGTACATCGCCGCGATGCCGCATTTGCGATGTCTCATGTGCCAGGACACCAGCGCCGGCGACGACGGCTTCGTCGCGCTCGGCCGCTCGCGGTCGATCGAGTACATCTGGGGTCGCCGCTGCCACAACTTGCGCTCGGGCGGCTTCGCGGCGCTCGCCGAGATTCCCACGCTCCGCTCGCTGTCGGTGAGTTGCAAGAACGTGGACGACGCCGGATTGTCGGCGCTGCCGCGGTTTCCGTCGTTGCGGGAGCTGATGCCGATGGACGTTCCCGACGACGGCTATCGGCACATCGGGCGCTGTGAAAAGCTCGAGTCGCTCGTGTTGATGTACTGCCGGGAGACGGGCGACGTTGCGACGTCTCACATCACGGGACTGGCGAACCTCAAGAAGTATTTCGCGAGCTACACGCGAGCGACCGATCGGACGCTGCAGTTCTTGGCCGGCATCCCGTCGCTGGAATCCATCGACCTCTCGGCAATTCCCGGCATGACGAACGCGGGGGTCGCCGCGCTCACGGCGCTGCCGCGGCTTCGCTTCCTCCGGCTGTCGGGAATGCAGCACGTCGATCTCGAGCGTGTCCGGTCGTTCAGCCCCACCGTTCGCGTCGAGCTGTCGCCATGAATGGCCGCCCCGACTCAGGGCGGCGGCAGCACTCGGCACGCGTGCGGACCCGTGAATCGTGTCTCGTCGAGACCGACGCGTCGCACGAGCGTTGCAAACCGTGGGGTTTGGCGGACGAGGTCGTACTCTTGGCCGCACAGCGGTGCGTAGGACGGCCAGATCGCACGGAGGTCGGTGGCTCGCTCCAATGCATCCAGCGCGCGGGTCGTGTCGCCGACGCCCATATAAGCGAACGCGATGACGACCTCGCTCGCCGAGGTGCGCGGGCGACGTTCCATCTCGCGCGCCATCGCGAGCGCGCTGTCCCGCTGGCCGGCGCGGCCGAACAGATACGCGAGGTTCCCCGACATCGGCGCCGGCGCCGATCGAAAGTGGCGCGCCAGGCGAATGGCATCGTCGAATCGGTGCGCCGCGCCGAACGCGAGCGCCGCGAAGTCGATCGCGGGCGCCACCGTCGAGTCGATCTCGAGCGCGATCTTCGTCTGCGCGATCGCGTCGTCGACCCGGCCGAGGGCCAGGTCCGCGTTGATGACCCACGCCGGCGCGACGCCGGAAACCGGGTCGAGCTGCTGCGCGGTCCGCAGCTCCGCGAACGCATCCTGCGGGCGCCCGACGGAAATGAGAAATCGCGCATACTGCGTGTGTGCCGACGCGTCGGACGGATCGAGCGCCAACGCCCGACGGAATTCGCCGCCGGCCGCGTCCCACTCCCACGCGTGGGCGTGCATCATCGCGAGCGCCAGATGCGCCTCGGCCTGCGAGCTGTCGAGCGAGAGTGCGCGGTTGGCCGCCTTCTCGACGCGATCGTGGAGATCGGCGGTCGACGCGCTGCCAAAGTAGGGAAAGTATTCGAGGGTCTCTGCCAAGCCCGCGTAGGCCGGAGCGAACATGGAGTCCTTGTCGATCGCAACTTGAAACAGGTTCGCGGCCTCGGTGACCGATCGACGGGACAGAACGAGAAAGCGCGCTCGCAGGTATGCGTCGTGTGCTTCCGGATTGGTCGTCGCGCCTGGCGCGCTGGTCGCCCCGCGCGAGCCCGCGGCATCGCCGGGCGCGCCGGGCCGGATTCCCAAACGCACCGCCAGCGCCGCCGTGATGGCTCTGGTGATGCGGTCTTCGAGCGCGAATACGTCTCGCGCATCGCCGTCATAGCGATCCTGCCAGATCTCGGTATTGTCGGCGGCACTCGTCACTTGCACTCCGACCCGAATCCGCTCGCCTTCGCGACGTACGCTCCCTTGAACGACGAAGCCCGCGCCGAGCGCTCGGCCGACGCTGCGCGCGTCGAGATCGCGGCGTCCCTTGTATTGGAAAGCCCTCGATCGAGCCGCGATCTGAATCCCGTCCACCTTTCCGAGCGCCGTCGCCAGCTCATCGGTCATGCCGTCGGCGAAATACTCCTGCGCCGAGTCGCCGCCGACGTTGGTGAGCGGCAACACCGCGAGCACGCGTTTGGACGGCGAGCCGCTCGTGCTCGCGCCGCGACCGAAAGCGACGTATGCACCGGCGCCGATCAGTAGAACGGCTGCGCCCCCCGCCACACCGCGGACGAGCGCGCGGCGCGGCGCTCGAAAGGAGATCGGTCCGGCCGGCGTGATGCCGCCTTCGAGACGCGTGAGCAGCTCGGCGCCGGACTGTGGTCGATCGCCCGGGTCCTTCGCCAAACACTGCGCAACGAGGCTCGCCAACGGCTCTGGCGTGTCGGCCCGCTTCACGCCCACGTTCGGCGCCTGCTCGGAGAAGTGCGCCGCGAGCGTCTGTTGCATCGAGCGACCGTGAAACGGCGTCTCACCGGCGAGCACCTCGTACGCAAGGCAACCGAACGCGTAGACGTCGGCGCGGCAGTCCACGTGCGGATCACCGGCGGCCTGCTCGGGCGCCATGTAGGCCGGTGTGCCGACGCCCGATCCCGCCTGCGTGAGCGTGGCGTCGCTCCCTTCGGTGCGCGCCGCGCTGATGGCTTTCGCGATGCCGAAGTCGGTGACCACTGCTGCGCCGCCCGAGATCAACACGTTGTCCGGTTTGATGTCGCGGTGCACCACGCCTCGCTCGTGCGCGTACGCCAGCGCCCGAGCCACATCGCGAAGCACGTTGATGACTTCGGAAATGGGCAGCGCGCCGGTTTTGATGAGGCGGTCGCGCAGCGAGAGCCCGTCCACGAACGGCATCGTGTAGTACGGCAGGCCGGCCGCTTCGCCCGAAGACAAAAGCGGGACGATGTTCGCCTGCTGCAGCGAAGCGGCCAGCCGGATCTCGCGCGCGAAGCGGCTCGCCGACACGCCCGCAGCCAATTCGGGCGAGATCACCTTGATCACGACGGTGCGGCCGAGCGAGGTCTCCGTCGCCACGAACACGCGCGACATCCCGCCGCGCGTGAGTTCGCGCTGCACGCCGTACGTGCCGTCCAATGCCGCCTGCAGTTGGTCGCGGAGCTCCATCTCCTCGGGAGGGTGGAGGGATGGTCACAAGCTACGAAACACGAACGGCGCCCGCGAGACACCACGTCCGACTCGTTTTCGTGCTGTCTAGGCCCGTCTTCGGCCTCGTCGCCTTCGCCGGCTCAGCGGCGCCTTTGGCGATTTCAAGCAAAACAATTGCGAATGTCGAATCGGGTTACGCCGAGTACCTCGCATCCGCGAAGTCGTAGGCGCCTCTGGTCGTTCCCGGTCCACCGGTCCACCGGTCCACCGGTCCACCAATCAGTCCGATCTCAAAGCAACGACCGGATCCACACGCGCCGCCCGCCGCGCCGGCGCGAGCGAGGCGACGATCGTGACGGCGACGAGCGTCCCCACGACGGCGACGTAGATCGTCGGGTCCAGCGCCGAAACGCCGAAGAGCAGCGCGTGCATCGGTCGCGTCGCCACCGCTGCCGCCACGACTCCGATCGCGATGCCGAGCGACGACATGCGCAATCCTTCGCCGAGCACCATCGTCGTCAGGCGGCCTTCGACGGCACCGAGCGCGGCGCGAATGCCGAGCTCTCTGGTGCGACGGCGCACGCCGTACGCGACTACGCCGTAGATCCCCACGGCGCCGAGAAAAAGACCGAGCGCCGCGAATGCGCCCAGGAGCCGCGCGATCGTGCGACGCGTCGACGACGACATCGCCGACAGCTCCTCGAGCGAACGCACCTGCGCGATCGGAACGGTTTGATCGAGCGAGCGCACGGCGGCGCGCACGGCGCTCATGGCTGCGAGCGGGTCGCCGCGCGTGCGAATCACGTAGTGCATGAACACGAGTCCCTGCTGCGCATTCGGCCGGTACACCTCGGCGGGCGCCGGCTGGTCGGCCGACTGTGAGCGCACGTCGCCCACCACGCCGACGATCGTCGCCCAATCGCGCCGCGATCCGTTTCCGAACTTGATGCGCTCGCCGATCGGGTTCCGTCCAGGCCAGTATCGTTCGGCCATCGTCGCGTTGATCAGCACGACGGGCGGTGCGTTGCGCGTGTCCGTCGTCTGGAACAGACGGCCGCGGACGAGCGGAATTCGCATCGCGCCGAAGTAGTCGCCGACGACGGACCGCCAAATCACCTGCGGACGCGCCGCCGTCGCCGCGATCGGCTGGCGCTCGATCTCGAGGGAGCCGTTCCAGTTGAAGCCGCTGAGCGGCAGATGCTGCGCCGCGCCGACCCGCTCGACGCCGGGCAGCGCCGCGATGCGGTGCGACAGGTCGTCGAAATAGTTCGTCGCATCGGCGGCGCGCACTTGCCCGCTCGACGGCTGTATCAGCATCGTCGCCACGCGGTCCGGGTCGAACCCGAGGTCGACGCGTCCCAGGCGCCACAGAGAGACGACCATCAACGACGCACCGACCACCAGCACCGTGGCCAGCGCGATCTGCGCGACGACGAGCGACTGGCGCATTCGCGTCGCGCGGTGTCCGCCGGCATCCAACGCGCTCGCGCGCAGCACGCCGTCGGGATCCACGCTCGATGCGACGAGCGCCGGCCCGATGCCGAACGCGATGCCCGCGAGCACGGTCACCAGCGCGGTCACGATCACCACTGTCGCATCCAAGTGGATGTCGCCGGATCGCGGCAGCGAAGCGCCGAGCAGCGCGCGCAATGCGCTCGTCCCGGCAACGCCTGCCACCACGCCGATCGACCCGCCGACCGTGGCCAAGACGAGACTCTGGACGAGCAGCTGCCGCACGATCGCGGATTTGCCGGCACCCAACGCGCGTCGCACCGCCATCTCGCGCCGCCGTCCCACCGCGTGCGCGAGCAGCAGATTCCCCACGTTGACGACCGCGATCAGGGCGAGCATCGCCACTGCTCCGTACAGCACGAGGAGCGAACGACGGACGCCGCCGACGAGACTCTCGTGCAGATCGGTGACCGTCGCGCCGCGGGCATAGTCGTCGGTGTAGTTGAACGCGACGCGCATTTGCGGCGCGAGCGCGGCGAGCTCACGCGTGGCTTGCGCGAGCGTCGCGCCGGGGCGCAGACGTCCGAACGCCGTGGCCGTCGCGCCGGTGTAGAACGATGACGCCGGATCGATCTGCACCGGAAGCCATGCGTCGACATCGGCGTGGAACGCCTCGAAGTCCGCGGGCATCACGCCAACGATTCGATGCGGCTCTCCGTCCATGTCGACGACCCTGCCGACGACCGTGCTGTCGCTGCCGAACTGCGACGCCCACAGCTCGTGGCTCAATACCGCCACGTTCCAGTGTCCCGGCACCGACTCGTCGGGCGCGAACGTTCGTCCGAGCATCGGCCGCATGCCGAGGACCGAAAAAAAGTTCGTCGACACGCGCGCGGCGTCGAGCTGGTGCGGCTCGCCGGCGCCCGTCATCGCGATGCCCCAGCCCGGGCTGAACGCCGCGACGGAGGCGAGCGTCGAGACGTGTCGTTGCATGAACACGAGCTCGGCGTTGGAAATCGTGCGCGTCGGCCAGATCGCGGCCAGTCGCTCGGGCTGCGTGTAGGGCAGGGGGCGCAAGAGCACGCTGCGGACGACGCTGAACATCGCCGCGTTGGCGCCGACGCCGAGGGCGAATGTGGCCAGCGCGACGATCGTGAGGGTCCGCTCTCGGCGGGCCTGCCGGAGCGCGACGCTCAGGTCACGCCGGATTGATTGCCACTGGTATCGGCTCTGCATCCCGTCGCCTATGGGGAAAGGAGGGAAGGGTTCGCGGAGGTGAGCCGGCGACCGGGTCACCGCACGCCGCCACCGCACTCTCGGCCCTTGGACATCACGTCACAGGGCAAAGGTTGGGTGATTTGTGACGGAACGCACAGGGCAAGTGTGGCCTAGGCGGCGCCGTGAGGAAAATCACGGAGTTTCGGTGCCCCGGATGTCTTGCGCGCTGCTACGAAATCTTCTAAGAATGCTAAACGCTGGACGGACAAGGTTTTTCAGCTGTGACCGTGGTCACCAATGTAGTGCCCGGTTCTTGCGAGCTACCGTCTGCGAATCACCGTTCGCCAACCACACCACAGGAGATCGTGCAGATGCGCCTACATACCGGATCGATGCTCGCATGCGTCGGGGCAATTGGATTACTGAGCGGCTGTGCCACCACGGGCGCCCTCAAGCGCGCGCAGCAGCAGAACGCTGATGCCCTCGCGCAGGCGAACGCCTCGCAGAAGGCCGCGCTCGACGCCGAGGCCGCGCAGCGCGCCTCGACCGATAGCGCCCTTCGCCAGCAGCTCGGACTCGTCCAGGGTGACGTGCAACAGCTGAAGACCGACCTTCAGGCGATGAAGAATGACTTCAACGCCAAGATCACGGCGATGCAGGATGGTCTGCACTTCGACATGCCCGTGAACTTCGCCTTCAACGACGCGACCGTTCGCCAGGAAGACTATTCCTCGCTGACGCGTTTCGCGCACATCGTGCAGCAGTACTATCCGCAGTCGAAGGTGACGATCGAAGGCTTCGCTGATCCCGCGGGCTCGGCCCGCTACAACCTCACGCTCTCCGAGCGTCGGGCGAAGGCGGTCCAGGATTACCTCAACTCGCAGGGCCTCTCGGCCTCGCAGACGGAAACCGTCGGCTACGGCAAGACGCGTCTCGTTGTCCCGAAGGCTTGGGGCGACCAGCCGGGCGCCGAGCTCAACCGCCGCGCCGTGTTCGTGATCGAAACCAAGGGTCAGACGAGCGTCGCCCTGACCACGCCGTAACTGACGCGTTAGCGTCAAATTGGCGAACGGTCGACAGCCCGCCGGTGCACTCGCACCGGCGGGCTGTTGGTTTTTTGGGGGAGCGGCGAACGGACGTGGGGATGCTAGAGATGTCCGACGTCTGACATCAGATATCTGACGTCAGATTTCTCAGCGCCGTTCCGGTCCACCGGTCCACCGGTCCACCCGTTCTTCCCGTCCATCCCATTCCTGTTGCCTTCCTACAGGACGCCGCCTATCCTCTGTAGGAATCCTACAGAACGGGCCCCCCTGTGACGTCCGACCAAGCCGACGTACTGCGCGGCACGCTCGACCTCCTCATCCTGAAAACGCTCACCCTCGAGCCGATGCACGGCTGGGGGATCGGCGCGCGAATTCAACAGTTCTCGCGCGGCGTCCTCGACGTGAACCAGGGATCGCTCTATCCCGCGCTACAACGCCTCGAACAGCGCGGATGGATCGACAGTGGGTGGAAGACCACGGAGAACAATCGCCGCGCCAAGTACTATCGCCTGACCGCTTCGGGACGGCGCGCCGTGGGCTCCGAGACCGACAGCTGGCGCCGGTACGTCGCCGCGGTCGAATTGATCCTCGAGACGTCGTGAGAAGCCGCCAATGAGTCTCCTGCACGCGCTGCGCGCGCGATTGCGCGCGATGTTTGGTCCCGCCGCCGCCGACCGTTCGCTCTCCGACGAGATCCGGTTTCACATCGATCTCGAGACCGAGAAGAACGTGCGGCTCGGCATGCATCCCGACGAAGCGCGCCGCCGCGCGCTCGCGCACTTCGGCGGCGTGCAACGCGTCCGCGAGGACCACCGCGACGTTCGCCCGATGCGCTGGCTCGAGGACGCGATCGCCGACTCACGCTTCGCGCTGCGATCGCTCCGTCGCGCGCCGTCGCTCGGCGTGGCGGCCGTCGTGACGCTCGCCCTCGGCATCGGCGCCAACGTCGCCATCTTCTCGGCCGTGAACGCGGTGGTGCTGCAGCCGCTGCCGTTTCCGGCGCCGGACCGACTGGCGATGATCACCGAGGAGAATCCCGAGAAGCACTGGCATTTGCAGGAAGCCGCGCCGGCCAACGTGCTCGATTGGCGCGCCGGCGTGCCGGCCTTTCAGGACGTCACGGCGTACGCCGATTTTCTTGGGACGTCGACGCTCACCGGCCGAGGTGATCCGCAGACGATACAGGTCGTCTACGCCGCGGGGAATTTCTTCTCCGTCATCGGCGCGCGTCCCGCGCTCGGCCGCACGTTCACCGACGATGAGACGTGGCGACCAGCTGCGGTCGCGGTGCTCAGCGATCGAGCGTGGCGCACGCGATTCGGCGGCGATTCCACGATTCTCGGCAAGTCGGTCACGCTCGATGGCCGCGACTTCCAAGTCGTGGGCGTGATGCCGCCGGACTTCAGGTTCCCGTTCGAGAACGTGGATCTGTGGCGCTCCATCGGCTGGGACCCGAAAGACCGCGCCGACGTCGGCTTTCGCCGAGCGCACTGGGTACGCGCCGTCGCGCGACTCAAGCCCGGGGTGCCGCTCGAGACGGCGAACGCCCAATTGCAGAGCGTCGTGGCGCGCCTCAAGCAGCAGTATCCTGAGACGAACAAGTACATGGGCGCGCTGATGCTGCCGCTGCAATCGTTCCTCGTCGGCGACACGCGGCTGCCGCTGCTGTTGCTCCTCACCTCTGTCGCGTTCCTCTTGCTCATCGCCTGCGCGAACGTCGGCAACCTGTTGCTCGTTCAGGCAGCGGGCCGCGAGCGCGAAGCGGCGCTTCGCCTCGCGCTCGGCGCCGGTCGCGGACGTCTCGTGCGACAAGCGCTCACCGAGAGCTCGATGCTGTCCGCGCTCGGCGGTGCGGCGGGGCTGGTACTGGGTTGGGTCGGCACGCGCGCGCTGGTGCGGCTGCAGCCGAGCGGAATGCTCCGCGTGCACGACTTCGGCGTCGACGCCACGGTGCTCGCCTACGTGTTGGCGATCACCGTCGTGAGTGGACTCATCTTCGGCGTGGCGCCCGCGCTGTGGATGCGGCGCCGCGATCCGGCCACGTCGCTCAAGGATGGGGGGCGCGGAGCAGGGCAGGGTCTCCGCGCCAAGCGGTGGGGCGAAGCGCTCGTCGTTGGCGAAGTCGCGCTCGCGCTCCTGATGACGACCGGCGCGGGTCTCATCGTGCGAAGCTTCTGGCAAGTCAGGAACGTCGACCCCGGCTTCGACTCGCATGGCGTGCTCACGGCACAGGTCGGACTGAGCCGAGCGTACGACACCGTTACCAAAGTCGACGCGTTCATGTCGCAGCTGGAGACGCGCGCGCGCGCGATTCCGGGCGTCACCGGCGCCGCGCTCGCGACGAGCATTCCGTTCATGGGGACCAGCTACACGAGCGACTACATCGCGTACGGTCGCGCGGCCAACGACTACGGCACCGAGATTGGACACCGCACCGTCAGCGCCAGCTATTTCAACACGATGAAGGTGCCGCTCCTCAGCGGACGGATGTTCGACGGGACGGATCGCATCGGCAGCGTGCCGGTCGTGCTCATCAACGACGCGCTCGCCAAGTCGTACTTCCGCGGACAGAATCCCGTCGGCCAGCGGATGTCGTTCGACAGGGTGCCGACGAACAAATCCGCGTGGTACACGATCGTCGGGGTCGTGGCCAACGAGCACGTCGACGCGCTCGACATTCAGCCGCGCATCGAAGCCTTCAATGCGTCTTCGCAGTACCCGTCGAGCAGCACGTTCGTGTTGCTGCGGACGAGCGGCGATCCGTCGAATCTCGCGGCGTCGCTGCGCTCCGTCCTGCACGACCTCGACCCGTCCCTCGCGCTGATCGACGCCAAGCCGATGGACGATCTTCGTGCGTCGTCGCTGGCGCGCATTCGATTCCTCACTACGATGCTCCTCGGGTTCGCGCTCGTCGGAGTCGTGCTGGCGGTGGTCGGCGTCTACGGCGTGCTGGCGCACATCTCGCGCAATCGCACGCGCGAGATGGGGATTCGCGTGGCGCTCGGCGCGCAGACGTCACAGGTGCGATGGCTCGTCGTGCGGCACGGCCTGGCCCTGTCGCTAAGCGGACTCGCGCTCGGTCTCATCGTCGCGTCGTTCGCGACGCGGCTCATGTCGAAACTGCTGTTCAACGTGGCGCCGAACGATCCGCTCACGCTCGTCGGCGTTTCGGTGTTGCTCGTGGTCACGAGCCTGTTGGCCGCATCGCTGCCCGCGCGTCGCGCCGCGCGCGTCGACCCGGCGATCGCGTTGCGGGCGGACTAACGGCAACTGCTTCGACGCAGAGACGCAGAGACGCAGAGACGCAGAGAACACAGAGACGGCCGCCTACGTGGGCGGCGGAACGCGGTCGTCGGGCGGAACGAAGTTCGACAGGAAGAGCCGCTCCTCGGCGGTGAGACTGGAAAGTCCCTTGGCGCTGATCTTGTCGAGGATGCGGTTCACTTCGTCGCGGTTCACCTCGTGCACCGACTTCGGGTCGACGCGCTTCCAGTTGAGGAGGTTGTCCTTCGCGACCGTCGGGATGGCCTTCGACCGGAATTTTTTCGTTCCGGCGCGCATGCCGAGCCACTTGAGGTAGAGCCACCCGCCGGCCACGCCGCCCAGGTGCGCGAAGTCGGCGATTCCCGTGTGTCTCTGGCTGAAGCCGCTCCAGAGCGAGTACAGGATCATGAGGATGAGCGCCAAACGCGCTTCGAGCGGCAGAATCCCGAAGATGTAGATCTGCGCCGTCGGCCAGAACATCGCGAACGCCACCATCACGCCAAACACCGCGCCCGACGCGCCGATGATCGGCGCGTCAAACGCGAAGATTGCCGACACCAGCGCGCCGACGATGCCGCTCAGCCCGTACAGCGTGATGAACCGCCGGCTTCCGAGCCGTTCCTCGACGCGCGGGCCGAAGAAGTAGAGGGCGATCATGTTGAACAGGATGTGCGTGATACTGGCGTGCGCGAACATGTACGTGACAACAGTCCACGGCCGGATCAAAAACAGGGCTGGAACGAATTCCAGCTGCTGCGTGACGCCGGCGACCTGCTGCAGGAAGAAAACGATGATGTTCGCTACGATGAGTCGGCGGACCCACGGCGTCACCGCACACACTCCTGCGAGAGAGGGAGAGAAGTCCTAAAGCTACATCGCCTGGTCCGGCAGGACTTCCGATTGCCCCGGACCGCAATCGCCTCCTATCGGGAACTGCCGCATCCAGTATTTTTCACGACAGCCGCGCCTCCGAGCCCCCCAAAAAACCCCCGACGACGATGCCCTCTCGCGTCTCTACGCTCGCTCAGACCCTGCGTGGGTCGGCCATCCTGCGAATTGCCGGCGAAGTGAAGGAACTGGCGAAGCAGGGGAAACCGATCCTCGATCTCACCGTCGGTGATTTCAGCTCGAAGCAGTTCCCCATACCCCGCGAGCTCGAGGATGGTGTCGTCGACGCGCTGCGAGCCGGCGAATCGACCTATCCACCGTCGATTGGCCTCGAGTCGCTGCGGCAGGCCGTGCGCGCATTCTATAAGAAGCGCTTCGGTCTCGACTTTCCCCTCGAGTCGGTGCTCATCACGTCCGGCGCGCGGCCGGCGATCTACGCCGTCTATCGCGCGCTGGTCGACGCCGGGGATCGCGTCGTGTTCGGCGTGCCCTCGTGGAACAACGACTACTACTGCACGATCGTCGGCGCCGAAGCGGTGATGATCGAGTGCGACGCGAGCACTCGCTTTCTGCCGACGGCCAAGATGCTCCGTCCGCTGGTGCGCAACGCGCGATTGCTCGCGCTCAACTCGCCGCTCAACCCGACCGGCACGCTCTACGACGCCGAAACGTTGGCCGACGTGTGCGACCTCGTGCTCGAGGAGAACGCGCGACGCGGCGACCGGGAACGGCCGCTCTACGTCATGTACGACGCAGTGTACTGGATGCTCACGGCGCAGGGGCTCGACCACGTCGATCCGATCGTGCTCCGGCCGGACATCGCGCCGTACGTCGTCACCGTGGACGCCATCTCCAAGGCGTTCGCGTCCACCGGACTCCGTGTGGGTTGGGCGATCGCCGCGCCGGACATCATCCGTCCGATGAACGACATCGTGGGACACATCGGCGCCTGGGCGCCGCGACCCGAACAGGTCGCCACGGCGAAGTTCCTCGCCAACGACGGCGCGGTCGATCGGTTCGTCGAGCACATGCGCCGCGACGTGACGGCCCGGCTGGACGCCGTGTACAACGGAATGATGGCGATGCGTGAGGACGGACTGCCGGTCGATTGCGTGCGGCCTCAGGGCGCGATCTACGTGAGCGCGCGCTTCGCGCTCCATGGGATGCAGACGCCGGACGGAACCGTGCTCAACACCGACGACGACGTGCGGCAGTATCTGCTGCGCTCGGCGGGGTTCGCCGTCGTTCCGTTCAACGCGTTCGGCGCCCAGGGCGACCACGGGTGGTTCCGGTTGTCGATCGGCGTCGTGTCGGTCGAGCAGATCGAGGGCATCTTCCCGAGTCTGCGCCGGGCCATCGAAGCGTTGGGCGGCGTCCCGGCGGCCGCCGACTAGCTCCGCGGCATGGACGCGAAGGACTTCACGACCCGCCCTGGCCCTCGCATCCGGGGGGCTGTCGGCTCTAGAGCTTCGATTTGGTCTGGTCCAGCGCCTCGCGGAGCCCGCGGGCGAGCTTGATCGCGTCTTCGTTGGCCCAGAAGTGCATGAAGTAGAGTTGGGGATCGGAGTCCACCAAGTGGCTGTGGAGCGCCGTCACGTCGATGCCGTTCTTCTTGAACGCGCGGATCACGGGATTCACCTCGCTGCCTCGCAAGACAAAATCGCCGGTGACCGCCGCCTTGCCGCTTCCAGTCGGCTGAAAGTTGATGGCCGTGGCGACGCCCATCGACGGCGGCAACTGGTGCCCCATTTCGGTGATCGTCTCGCTCCGCGGAACGGTGACCTGGTACACGTTTCCGTTCAGACGGCCTGATACGCCAAGCGCCTTGGCGACGGCGCCTGTATCGAGGTCGGCAGACGGGGTGGCGGCCGGCGGCGGAGGGCCGATTGGCGTCGCGCTCTTCGCCAGCGCGGCCCGGACCGCAGAGGCGATTCTGGCCGGATCTCCTTCGACCATGACGTGCATGTACATCACGTGCGGCGACTCGCTGAGCAGGTGGTTGTGCACGGCCGTTTGGTCGATCCCGCCCGCCTGAAGCGCGGCCATCACCGGGGCGATCTCGCCGTCGAGCAATACGAGATCGCCCATCGCCAGCGCCTTGCCGCCGCCCGTTGGCAAGAACGCCACCCAGCTTCCGAGCGCCAGGGCGGGCTTGAGCGTGACCCCGGCGCAGATCACGGTGAGGTCCGAGCGGGGAAAGTTGAACCGCATCACGTCGGCCGTTTGCGGAACACCCTTGCGCCCGAAGGCTTCCTCGACGGCCGACCACTGCATCGTCGGCTGCTGTGCCGCGATGCGAGGGTCAGGCGGGACAAGCGCCGCACACGTGAAGACCAATGCTGTCATTCGAGCGTTCATAAGGCCGCCGAGAGCGAGGACCGTCGGAGGAAACGCTCGCGTCGATCGAGCTGGCGAGCGCGTCTGGTTCGAGAATACATAGCGACCGGAAGCGAGCGCTTCTGTTTCTTAGTCAGTGGCCGGCATCCGGCGGCACTCTCCCTGCATCACAATCCTGCTCTGTACGCCATGCGGGGTCGGGAGTGCTGCCAATGTTTTCGCTCGGGAACGGGGACGCGGAGCGGCCTCGCCGTCGCCAGTTCACGGACGCATCTGGGATGAACTGGAGCGTCTATGACGTCGTCAATCCGACGGCCGAAGGCGGCATTCCGGGCGAGTTCTTGTGCTTCGAGCGCGGCGTGGACCGGAGGCGCTTGGCCCCGATTCCCGCGGACTGGATCGCCTGCAGCCCGGCGCAGCTGGGGGACTATCTCAAGCGCGCGAAGGCGGTACACCGGTCGTTCGCCAGCCCCGACCAGTTTCGGGAAAGGCACCGCTAGACCGACACGGACGACCTCTCCTCACCAGAAACGACGAGCGCCGCGTTAGCTCGCGGCGCTCAGCAGTTTCGAAATCCGATCGCGGACGGCTCGGCCGTCGGCGCGCGTCATCGCGAGCGGACCACCACGGCGCGTCTGGCGGGCGGCAACCGCTGCGGAGAGCAGCAGTGCCCGCAACTGACGCCGGCGTTTGTCGGCGCCCGCGCCCTGCACGCGGTCTGTTTGGTCTCGTTCCTCAATTCGATCCGACATACCTACCTCGAATGGCAAATGGGATGCCGATTCAGAGTATCGGGGCAATCCGGTTTCGCCTTAACTTTCGTCCATGTCGATACAGTCACACGGGACCGTGCAGCCGCCCGAGACTCTCGAGGGATGGTTCGCCCTGCATCAGGTCTTTACGCATGATGCGGGCTCGCACGTATCACGACGCGACGCACGCATCGAATCGACACGGCCGCCCGTTTCGGCGGCCGACGGATGGAGCGCGTACGCGCGCCTCATTGGCAGCAGTCGCGACATGCTCGCCATGCACTTTCGTCCAACTCTCGATGAAATCGGCGACGTCGGCCGAGCGGCGCGATGCTGGGCGGAGACGAACGAGCTGCGACTCGACTACAGTTTCTTGAGCGTCACCGAGGCCGGCCTCTACCACCTGACCGCGCAGTTGGCGCGCGAAGCGTCGGAGCGGGGCGGGGACGCCGCCGTCGGCGACGTGGCGTACGTCACCGAGTTGGCCAAGCGCGCCGACCAGGAACGGAAGAATCCGCACGTCGCGCGGCGCCTGTACCCGACGCTCCCGCCGGACATGCCGTACGTGTGTTTCTATCCGATGACGAAGCGTCGCGAGGCCGGCCAGAACTGGTACACGCTGTCGCTCGACGAACGCAGCCGCTTGATGCAGGCGCACGGACTGACCGGCCGACGGTACGCCGGCCGTGTCCTCCAGATCATCACCGGAGCGATCGGGTTCGACGCCTGGGAGTGGGGCGTAACCCTCTTCGCCAAGGACCCCGTCGACTTCAAGAAGCTCGTCACCGACATGCGGTTCGACGAGGTGAGCGCCAAGTACGCCGAGTTCGGCGAGTTCTTCGTGGGGAAGCTGGCGAACGCCGACGATCTCGTTCGCAGTTAACCGGTCTACCGGTCTACCGGTCTACCGGTCTACCGGTCCACCGGTCCACCCGAAACCAGCCAGTCCGTCGCCCCGTAAGGTCCTCCGTCACGGTCCCCCTCCCTCGAGGCAGCACGAATGTGGTCGGCGATTCGATGGCTGTTGCTGCGCATCGCGGCAATTCGCCTGGTGTTCAAGCTCGGCTGGCTCGGCCTGCTGATTCCGATCGCGTTTCTGCTGAAAACGATCGGGCTGCCGCTGCTGATCATCCTGCTGGTCCTGGCGATTCCGATCCTGTTGATGTTCTTCGTGTTCGGACTGCCGGTGTTCCTGGTCGTCTTTGCCGGCGGCGCGTTCATGGGACTCGTGAGCTTCGTGTTGACGCTCAGCGTCGCCGTGCTCAAGATCGGCTTGTTCATCGTCCTCCCGATCTGGTTCGCGTTCGCCGTCGGCCCCCGAATCGTCCGCTGGTTCAGAGGCGGCAGCGGCGACTCGAAGCCCAAGGACGCGCCGCCGCCGGAAACCGGTGGGGACTTCGACGCGGGGTAGTCGGGTGGACGGGTGGACGGGTGGACGGGTGGACGGGAGTTTTTGTCAGGAGTTCATAACCATGTTCGGTTTCATTCGCGCGTTGTTCTTCGGAGCGCTCGCGCTCGTCGTACTGGTTCCGGTCGGGATTCTGCTGGCGGTCATCGGCCTCCCCGTGATCGCCGTGCTGGGCATCGTCGCGCTGCCGATTCTGCTCGTGCTGTTTCTGGTCGGACTGCCGTTCCTGGTGCTCTTTGCCGTCGTGCTCGGTTTGCTCGGCGCGGTGTTCGGCATCGTGTTGGCGTTCCTGTCGCTCGGCTTCGTCGTGCTGAAGGTCGCGCTGGTCGTGCTCATCCCGCTGCTCGTTCTCGCGTGGATCGTGCGGCGGGTGATGGGACCATCGGACCACTATCGGCTTGGCGTGTAGGGCCTTTGGCGGGCGCAAATATTCCTTAGCCCGACATAAGAAGGGCACCAACCGCGGCGATCCGGCACGTCGAGTTTGGCTCCGTGCCGCGCCGCCGTCTCCGCGCGGAATTTCCGGTCCCTGTTCTGCAATTGTAGTGGCCGAATGTTCTTTGATTCGGCTCTCGCGCCCGCTTGGGTTTCCGATCACGCGCACCTCGTTCGCGTTTCGATCGTTGCCGTCGTCGCAACGTCGGCTTGCAGCGCCCCGGGCACGCCACGTATCGACGGCCTCCCCGGAGCGCCCGCTGCTCCGTCGACACCGTGGACGGTTCCCGCCGCGGCCCGCACGCCACCGCCGCCACCCGGCATACCGGTCGCACCAGCGGCGACCGCCGCCCTCGCCGCCGATTCAGCGACGACCGCCGTCGTGCAGTTCTCACTCGCCGACGTCGTGGACCTCGCGCTCAAGAGCAACCCGGCCACTCGCGAGTCGTGGGCGAACGCACAGGCCGCGGCGAACCAGTACGGTTCGGCGCGCGGCGCGCTCTTCCCGACGATCAACGGGAGTCTGAACCTCGCCGGCGCGTCGACAGGTTCGGCATTCGGGGGCGGCGGAAACGGCAATTCCGTCGTCGTCGACACGTCGGCGGGTTCGACGCGCGCGGTGGGCGCGGTCGGCGGACTGACGCGTGCCCAGTTCACGCCGGCGATCTCACTGTCCTATCTGGTGCTCGACGCCGGCGGCCGCAAAGCCGCCATCGAAGCGGCGAAGCAGAACGCCATCGCGATGAATCTCGCCCACAACTCGGCGATCAACGATCTCGTGCTGGCGGTGGAGTCCGCGCTCTTCACGTATCTCGCGAACGTGGCGCTCCGCGACGCGCAGGTCACCGCCGTGCAAGAGGCGCAGACCGACACCGCCGCCGCCGAGGCGCGGTTTCGCGTCGGCGTGGGCACGTTGCAGGATGTGCTGCAGGCGCGCACCGAGCTCTCGCAGGCCCGCTTTCAGCTCGTGACGCTCCAGGGCAACCTGCTTACGTCGCGCGCGACGCTCGCCTCCGCGATGGGATTGCCGGCCAACGCGCGCTTCGAGATCCCCACGGTCGCCGCGACCGATTCGGTCGCCAAGCTCGCGGCGTCCGTCGACACGCTTATCAACCGCGCGATCACGTTGCGCCCGGATCTGGCGCAGGCGCGCGCGGCCGCGGCACAGCTCGGGGCACAGATCCGCGTCACACAGTCGGAGTACCGTCCGTCGCTCACGCTCTCGACCATCCAGAGCTACACGCAGTCGGTCGAGGGCTCTTCGTCGGCGAACGGGCCCAACACGTCGCTCGTGTTCGGGCTGCAAGTGCCGATCTTCAACGGATACTCATCGCAGTACGACGTCCGCGCGGCTCGAGCGCTGTACACGGCCGGGCTCGCGCGCGTGACGTCCACGCAACAGCAGATCGCCGTCCAGGTGTTCACGTCGTACACGACGTTGCAGACGGCGCGTGAACGCCTGGCCGCCGCCGTCGAGCTGCTCACGTCGGCGGGGCAATCGGCCGACGTCGCCGCGGGCCGCTACCACGAGGGCGTGGGGACGATCCTCGACATCCTCGTCGCGCGAACCGCGCTCGACTCGGCGCGCGCCGAGGACATCCAGGCGCGATGGAGCTGGCGGATGGCGCTGTCGCAGTTGGCGCACGACGTCGGCTCGCTCGACGTTCGGGGGCGGCCGAACATTCCGCTCGTCGGTCTGCCGAGGAATCCATGAGCGCGCGACACCGGCGACTCGTGGCCAGATGGATCGCGGCCGTCGTGACGGCCATCGCCGCGGCGTCGTGCAAGCAGGCGCCGCCGGCGCGCAAGACTCCGCCGACACCGGTGCGCGTGACGACCACGTCGCGCATCGACGCTCCGGTCACTGTCTCCGCGAGCGGCGTCGTCGAGCCGATGCAGACGGTGTCGGTGACGGCACAGGTGAGCGGCACGCTGCAGGACGTGCTCTTCAAGGAAGGAGACTACGTCACGAAAGGACAGCGTCTCTTTCGGATCGACCCGCGTCCGCTCCAGGCGCTGGTAGATCAGGCGCGCGCCACACTCACCAAGGATCAAGCGACGGCCGCGGCAGCGGCGCGCGACGACGAGCGGTTCAAGTCGCTGGCCAACGTCGGCTACGTGAGTCGATCGGCGGCCGACAGCCAGCACGCAACGGCGCTCGCCGCGGCGGCTACGGTGCAAGCCGATCAGGCGAATCTGCGTGCGGCCGAAGTGAACCTCGGCTTCACGTCGATCACGGCGCCGATCACCGGGCGCACGGGCGCACTGATCGTGCGCCGCGGCAACAACGTGAGCCCGACCAGCGGGCCGCTCGTCGTCATCAACCAGATCAATCCGGTGCTGGTGCGATTTCCCGTGCTCGAGCAGGACTTCGCTCCCATGAAGGCGGCGGTGGCAAGGAGCCCGCTCCCCGTCACGGCGGCGTCGAGCGACAGCACCCAGGGCGTCGCGCGCGGAACGCTGTCGTTCCTCGACAACAACGTCGATTCGCTGACGGGCACGGTCACCGGCAAGGCGAGCTTTCCGAATTCCGACCGGCGCTTGTGGCCGGGCCAGCTCGTGCTGCTCACCGTGCAACTCCGGGTCGAGCGCGGCGTGCTGTCGGTTCCGACCGACGCGATCCTCACCGGCCAGCAGGGTCCGTACGTGTTCGTGGTCGACTCGGCGAACACGGCGCACATTCGTCTCGTCGTGCCCGGACTGCTGGTGGCGAGTCGCACCGTGATTCAACGCGGACTCACCATCGGTGAGCGCGTGGTGGTGGACGGACAGTCGCGCCTCGACGACAAGACGCGCGTCGCGATCACCGGCGTCGGCGCGGACACGAGCGGAACGACGCTCATCGGTAGCCGAGTCGACTCCAGCGCACAGGCGGCGGAGTCACTTGGCGGCGAGATCGTGCCGGCAAAAGGAGCTGTCCGCTCTGACAAAACGCGGCTGCCGATACGGAAATGAACGTCTCCGAGCTGTTCATCAAGCGGCCCGTCATGACCATCCTGCTGATGGTCGGCATTCTCGTGTTCGGCGCGTTCACCTATAACAGTCTGGCGATCAGCGATCTGCCGACGGTGGACTATCCGACGATCACGGTGAGCGCCGCGCTGCCGGGCGCGAGCCCGCAGACGATGGCCGCGTCCGTCGCCACGCCGCTCGAGAAACAGTTCTCGACGATCGCCGGCGTCGACAACATGACGTCGACGTCGAGCCTCGGCTCGACATCCATCACGTTGCAGTTCTCGCTCGACCGCGACATCGATGCGGCCGCGCAAGACGTGAACGCGGCCATCGCTCAGTCGTTGCGACAGTTGCCGCAGAACATCATTCCGCCTTCGTATCAGAAAGTGAACCCGGCCGCATCGCCGATTCTGTTCTACGCGCTGACCTCGACCACGCTCTCGCTCCAGGCGCTCGACGAGGTCGGCGAGACGCTCCTCTCACAGCGCCTGTCGATGGTGAGCGGCGTCGCGCAGGTGCAGGTGTTCGGTTCGGCCAAGTACGCCGTACGTGTCCAGGTCGATCCCGCCGCGCTCGCGTACCGGCAGATCGGCATCGACGACATCGCCACTGCAATCAAGGCGCAGAGCGTCACCCAGCCGACCGGCGTGCTCTGGGGGCCGACGACGGCGTACACGCTCCAGGCGAACGGCCAACTCGACAACGCGACGGAGTTCCGGGAGATGACGGTCGTCTACCGGAACGGCGCGGCCGTACAACTGGGCGCGCTCGGCCATGTCCTCGACGACGTCCAGAACAATCGGAGCGCGAGCTGGTTCAACGGCGTGCGCGCGATCGTGTTGGCGGTGCAGCGCCAACCGGGCACGAACACCGTCGAGGTCGCGAACGCGGTGCGGTCGACGCTCGATTCGTTGCGCGTCGACGTTCCCAGCGGCGTGAAGGTCCAGACGCTCTTCGACCGTTCGCAGGGCATCGATCAATCGGTGCGCGACGTGAAGCGGACGCTCGTCTTGACGCTCTGCCTCGTCGTCATCGTGATCTTCGTGTTCCTGCGCAACGGGTGGGCGACGCTGATCCCCAGCCTCGCGCTCCCGCTCTCGGTGATCGGCACGTTTCCCGTCATGTACGTGCTCAACTACAGCCTCGACCAACTGTCGTTGATGGCGCTCACGCTCGCCGTCGGCTTCGTCGTCGACGACGCGATCGTGATGCTCGAGAACATCGTCCGGCACATGGAGATGGGCACGCCGCCGCTGCAGGCGGCGATGGATGGGGCCAAAGAGGTGGGCTTCACGATCATGTCGATGACGCTCTCGCTGACGGCGGTCTTCATTCCGCTTCTTTTCCTGGGCGGCGTCGTCGGGCGGTTGTTCCGCGAATTCTCGGTCGTGATCGCGACGTCGATCCTCGTGTCGGGCGTTGTCTCGCTGACCTTCACGCCGATGCTCGCGAGCCGCTTCCTGCGCGCGCAGCACGCCCAGAAGCACAATCGGCTCTACAACGCCACCGAGCACGCCTGGGAATGGACCCTCGGCTGGTACAAGCGGACGCTCGATCTAGCCATGGCTCATCGTCTGGTGACGATGTTTTTCTCGCTGCTCGTGCTCGTCGGGACCTGGCTGTTGTTCAGGGTGCTGCCGACCGGGTTCATTCCCGACGAGGACATCGGGCAGATCAACATCACCACCGAAGCGGCGCAGGGAACGTCATACGGGGACATGGTGCGGCGGCAGCAGCAACTCGCCGGCATCGTGGAGCGCGACACAAACGTCGCGTCGTACATGTCCACCGTGGGCAGTTCGGGCGGCGGATCATCCGGCTCGAATACGGGCCGTATCGTCGTGATCCTCAAGGCACTCGGCAAGCGATCCCCGATTCAAGACGTGGTGAACGAGCTGCGCGGCAAGATGGCGCACGTTCCGGGCATCCTCTCGTATCCGTCGCTGCCGCCGGCGATTCAGATCGGCGGCCGAACGGCCAAGAGCCAGTATCAGTTCACGATGCAGGGATCGGATGTGAACGCGATGTACGCGGGGGCGCAGAAGCTCGTCGACGCCGCCAAGCAGTCGCCGCTGCTCGCCGACGTGACGAGCGACATGATGAACAACAACCCGCAAGTGAACGTGAACATCGACCGGACGCGGGCCGCCGTCTTCGGCGTCACCGCCGATCAAATCGAGAACGCGCTCAACTTCGCGTACGGCTCGACGCAGGTGTCGACGATTCTCACGCCGACGAACCAGTACTGGGTGATCCTCGAGGTGTTGCCGCAGTATCAGCAAGATCCGGGAGCGCTCGGCCTGCTCTACATCAAAAGCACGACCGGAACAGTGGTGCCGCTCCGAGCCGTGGCGACGATCACGAAGGGCGTCGGTCCGGTCACGATCAACCACTCCGGCCAGCTTCCGTCGGTGACGCTCTCGTTCAACCTTGCGCCGAACGTCTCGCTCGGAACGGCGACGGCCGAAGTGCAGCGGCTGGCGGGCCAGATACTTCCGGCGGGCATCACGACCGCGTTCTCCGGCACCGCGCAGGTATTTCAGGCGACCGAGGCCGGGCTCCTGGTGCTCGTCATCCTCGCGATCTTCGTGATCTACATGGTGCTCGGCGTGTTGTACGAGAGCTTCGTGCACCCGATCACGATTCTCTCGGGCCTTCCGTTCGCCGCCTTCGGCGCGCTGCTCGCGCTGTGGATCTTCCACGTCGAACTGTCAGTATTCGCGTTCGTCGGCATCATTTTGCTGATCGGCATCGTGAAGAAGAACGCGATCATGATGGTCGACTTCGCCGTCGAGTCGGAGCGTGCCGAGAAGAAGACGGCCGCCGAAGCGATCGTCGACGCGGCGCACGTGCGCTTCCGCCCGATCATGATGACGACGGTGGCGGCGCTTGTGGGAACGCTGCCGGTGGCGATGGCGTCAGGGATGGGATCGGAGACGCGCCGGCCGCTCGGAATTGCGGTGGTGGGCGGGTTGGCATTCTCGCAGCTGGTGACGCTGTACGTGACGCCGGTGGTGTACACGTATCTCGATCCGCTCAGCCGGAAGCTCGAGCGGAAGCTGGCGAGGGAAGGGAAGAAAGGCGAAGGAGGAGAAGGAGAGCAGATCGAGTTGGGAGCGGTCCAGTGAAAGGCGAAGGTGACGAACCCCGAAGGTGACGAACGGCGAGGACGGCGATACGGCTCGGCCTCGATTGTTGGTGTTCGGGGCGCTATACTTTTCAGACTGTTTTGACGGGACGTAGCGCAGTCCGGTAGCGCACCTGAATGGGGTTCAGGGGGTCGCGGGTTCAAATCCCGCCGTCCCGATCTGACGAGCCGACAAGCACTCGCTGTCGGCTCGTCCTCGTTTTTTGGTTTGCGTGGGTACGTTCGTGGATACGTTTGAGCCGTTTATCACGCCGGAATCGCACTGGTTTCGCTCATCGGACCGCGTAGTGGTTCTGGGATGCGGCGCAGGCGGGTTCGACTCCCGCGATCGCAAAGGGGCGTCGTCGCTTTTGACGGGGTTCGACTCCCCGGCGGTCCACCGTCTGTCTTCGCCAGTGCATGACGTAGCGCGCGACGCGGCCGGCGGGGTGACAGTGGCGCGGGACCCGCTGTGGCGAAGGTTCGCAATGGTTCCTAGTCTGTCGCCGGTTGCATCGACAATGTGAGCGCGACGCGGTCGCGAGCGTTCTCGACTCGTGGGAAGCGCTTTCGACGCGGATGCCCGCCCGCATACGGGACGCCGCTACGTTGCGCTATGCCATTCGCGTCATTTAAGCTGCATCCGAGTCTGCTCAAAGGTGTGAAAGAACTAGGCTTCGCTCGCCCCACGCCCATCCAAACTGACGCGATACCGGTCGCCATGGAGGGACGCGACGTCCTCGCCTGCGCCATGACCGGCAGCGGCAAGACGCTCGCCTTTCTCCTTCCGATCCTTCACCGGCTGCTCGAGCAGCCGCGGCGAGGAACGCGGGCGCTCGTCGTCACACCGACCCGCGAGCTCGCGGCGCAAATCCTCGAGGAGCTCAACGCCGTGGCCGTCCACACACCAATCACCGCCGCCGCGGTGTACGGCGGCGTCGGCATGGCCCCGCAGGAACACGCTTTCCGAACCGGCGTGGACGTTCTCGTCGCGACGCCCGGCCGCCTCCTCGACCACCTCAAGCATCCCTACGCCCGGCTCGACCAGATCATCGCGCTCGTCCTCGACGAGGCCGACCGTATGCTCGACATGGGGTTTCTCCCCGACATCAAGCGCCTGCTCAAGCACCTGCCGGCCAAACGGCAGACGCTGTTCTTCAGCGCCACGATGCCCAAGCCCATCCTCGAGCTCACCCGCGCCCTGCTGGAAAACCCGGCGACGATCAACCTCGAGCGCAAGGCGGCGCCCGCCGTTGGGATCACGCAAGCCGTGTATCCGGTGAAGCAGGAGCTCAAGCCGGCGCTGCTCCTTGCGCTGCTCCGGCGCGACCTGGTGAATGAAGCACTTGTCTTTACCCGCACCAAGCACCGCGCGAACCGCCTCTGGGAGTTTCTCGACAAGCAGGGGATCTCCGTCGCGCGCATCCACGGCAACCGGTCGCAGGCGCAGCGCAGTGATGCGCTCGCGGGATTCAAGGCGGGCAAGTATCGAGTCCTCGTCGCGACGGACATCGCCGCGCGCGGCATCGACGTCGAGGAGCTCGGCCACGTGGTCAACCTCGATGTGCCGCTGGCGCCGGAGGATTACATCCACCGCGTTGGCCGGACGGCGCGCGCCGAAGCGACGGGCGAGGCGTACACGTTTGTGTCGCCGGAGGAAACGGACGGCCTGCGGGCGATCGAGCGTGCCGTCGGCAAGACGCTGCCACGAGTGACGATTCCGGGCTTCGACTACGACGCCAAGTCGGTGGCCAAGCTCGAGATCCCGATCGCGAAGCGAATGGCGAAGCATCGCGCGCAGCGCGGGGTCGAGCGACAGCGGGCGAAAGAGAAGGAGGCGCGCCGTGCGGGGACACCGGCAGTGTCGCCCGCGCCTGCACCCCCGCGGGCGCCTCATGCGCCATCGCCATCGCCCTATCGCGATGAGTCAGGCGGCGGCGGCCGGGGGCGAGGCAGGCGCGGGCGCGGGCGCGGGGGCGGGTAGCGCCACCCTCTCCCTGCTGCTGGCGAACTACCCAAATGGAAGCCTTACCCAAGGCTTTCTCCCCTTTCCTCTGAACCCCGGTGTGCCGGTCTCCGACGCGGTCGCGACCTGCGGCAAAGACTATTGCCTGAGAGAAGCGCTAATCCAAACAATGACTCCGTTCCACGTTCTGATAACTAGCGACACACTTTGCTTGTCCGACCAGTGCGGAGCCTCTCAGAACCGAGTTAGGATTCGGCCAGCTGCCCCCGCGGGGAAATCCACGCGCCCATCGAATGCCGCAGCGCCCGTGGTTGCAGGAAAACCTGTAAAGCCGCCGCGCTCGGCGCCCGACCTCCCGCCCTCACCCTTGCCATCCCACCCATGATAGAGCGCCGTCTCGGCAGCCTGCGTCCGCGGGTACTCGCGCACTTGGCATTCAGCATGTCTTTTCTATCCGTTGTATCGGGCGCAGGCGCCTGTCAAACGGGTCGAGCTCCTGGAGCGAGTACCGCTACCGCAACCCGGTGGAGCAGGGACTCCACGAAATACATCCAGGATTCGATCAAATGGGTGCACGATTCCGTTGTCGTCGACTCCATCTCGAGGACCGTTAACACCGACTCGCTGTACCGCCTCATTCGAGCGCAACTGCGCGCCGACAATCCGGTCCCGCTGCAGCGAGCGATCGATTGCGAAACGGAAAGACTGAAGCTGGGGCCACGGTGCCATGGCCACGGTCGACGCCTTTCATCGGATGGTCGACACAGTTTTTCGACCGTCCGATGCGGCGGACAAAAAGCGAGTCGACAACCGTCTAAGCAACATGTCGGTTGACGAGATGGCTTCGCTCGGCGTGGGTGAACGGCAATGTGGCAAGTTCTCGCGCTGGGGCCCTCGCCACCCGTTGAGCATCAGCGGTGCATCGCTCGACACGAGAACCGGAAGGCCGGCCAGACCGCGGCGACCGGACATTTAGGCCGGAGACCTCCCGCTTCTGCGGCATGTCGAACGGCCACAGATCCACATGCTTTGGCGCGTGGACTGTGGCCCTTCTGACTCCGCTGACCCTGCGGAGCTGTGCGGCTAAGTAGCTCGAGCGCGTCAGGCACGTGTAACCGTTGACGGCCCGCGCGCCGCGGCTAGCCTCCGCATAATGGAGCCATCGAACGCACCCGAGCTGTACGCCATCGCACAGTTTATGGTTCCGCGAATCGCGGCCGATGCGTTGGACCTGCCGCGGATCGTTCAGGAAGCGCGCGACGCTGGCATGGTGGCGCCGAACATCGAGATGAACGTACGCGGCGCCGGCGCCGGGAAGATTCGCGTGACGTGCCGAACGCTGATGGCGCTGCGCCTCGTGGCCGAATGGAAACGAATCGCCGCGAGCGCGCCTCAGAACGATTCCGGCGCCAAACTGCGCGAGGGCATCGCGCTCGCGAACGAGGCAGCGAGCGGCGGCTGTTACGAGGCGTGGAACCCGCGAACGCTGTCGATGGGCGAGAGCGGGTTTATTGGCTAAGCCAGCGGTGCCCGCAACGGCGGTCGGACTGGCCGCTGTCCAACGATTGTTGGCAAGCGGCGAGCGATCAATCCGTCCGGAGGGCGACCACTGGATCTACGCTTGATGCGCGCCGTGCGGGAGCCCAACTCGCGCCAATCGTGGCCAAGCCCAGCAGGCCCACAATCACGCAGTATGTAATCGGGTCGGTCGGTGACACATCGAAGAGCAATTTCTGCAAGACACGCGTGCACGCGAGCGCACCGACGAGTCCCAGTATCACGCCCGCAGACGCGAACGACACACCGTCCGTCACTACCTGCCGACGGACAGTGCTCGGATCGGCACCCAGTGCCATGCGAATGCCGATCTCGCGCGTCCGCGCGGTCACGGCGAGTGCCATCACGCCGTAGATCCCCACGATGGCAAGCGAGAGCGCGGTTGCGGCGAAGAGACCGAGTAGCACGGCGCTGAACCGTGCTTGGGCGGTGACACCCGCGGCACGCGCGGTCATTGGTTGAATGTCGTAGACCGGAAGTTGTGGTGCCAATTCATGAATCGCGCGCCGGACATCCGCGGCGAGTGCGAGCGGATCGCCCGCGACGCGGATGAAGATCATCATTCGCGAAATCGGGGACTGCGCGTAGGGGACGTAGACGTCCGGCTTCGCCAGCGAGTCGATGAACTGTCGCACATCGCCGACGATGCCAATTACTTCCGCGGCGTCGCTCGCTTCGACTCCGACCGCAACGCGCTTGCCGAGCGGGTTCTCGCCCGGCCAATAGGTGCGGGCCGCGGCTTCGTTGATCAGCACTACTTTCGGCGTGCCAACTCGGTCCGTACTCGCAAACAAACGTCCGCGCTCGAGCGGAACATGCAACGTCGCAAACCAAGTTGGCGTCGCCCAACTCACGCGAGCGCTTGGTAGCCGGGCGGCATCAGCCTCGGAGCGATCGGGGAACTCGAGGCGCGTTCGGTAGCACCCCCCGCCGAGCGGCGGACAACTATTGAGCGACGCGTTGACCACTCCGGGGAGCGCGCGCAGTCGATCGATCAATTCAGTATAGAACGCGGGCATCGAGTCTTCCGTCATCCCGCGCGGAGGAATTGTCAGGCGCACCGTGAGCACATGCTGCGGGTCAAAGCCGGGGTCTATCGTCACCAGCTTGGCGAAGCTGCGCATGAGGAGTCCCGACCCAACGAGCAGGATCATCGCCAGCGCAACCTCGACCACGACGAGAATGCCTCGCCCGCTGGCGCGGCGTTGCTGCACACGATTGTCGCCGGCGATGAGCTTCATCGCGTCCGCCAATGACGCCCTGGTCGCTTGCAGCGCCGGAACGAGCCCGAACACGAGACCCACGAGCAACGTGATCGATATACTGAACGCCAGCGTTGTCGAATCGAGCCGGATCCCGGAGAAAGTCACCGCGCCCAGTGCTCTCAACGTCTCAATGCCCCTCGGAACCATCGTGTCCGGATCGATCGTGCTGAGTGCGCGAGTGCTGACCCAGGCTACCGCGACCCCCGCGATTCCCCCGAGCAGGGCGAGCAGCATGTTCTCCGTGAGCAGCATGCGGATGAGGCGCCACCGCGACGCGCCGAGCGCCACGCGCACGGCGATTTCGCGTCGTCGCGTGTTCGCGCGCCCCAGCAGAAGATTGGCCACGTTGACGCAGGCGATGAGCAGCACGCAGCCTACGGCGCCAAACGCCACAAGCAGCGATCGACGAATGAGAGGGGTCACGCGAACGTCGCTGAGCGGGCGGGCGGTCGCGCCCCACTTGCATTCCCGATATCGCGTCCGGGGAATGCGTCGCTCACGCGCGCGCCGAGCAGCTTGACTCCTGCGATCGCTGCCGACGCGCTGATGCCTGGCTTGCGCCGCGCCACCATATAGAACTCGTGCTGTTGCGCTGTTTCCTCGTCCAGATCTTCCGGCGGGCGGGTCGTGATTGGAATGAATACCTCCGCGTGCCCGGTGAGCCCCCGAAACCCCGCGGGCGCGATGCCCACGACGGCGTACGGGCTCACTCGACGATGAGCCGTGTCATCGTCGGGGCTGCTCCCAATCCAATCGCTTCGGTCGCGATCCAAGTCCACGGTCTTGCCGATGATGCTCGGCTCGGCGTCGAACCGCCGCTGCCACAGCGAGTACGAGATAATGACCTGGCGTTCGGCGCCCCCATGCGCGTCGATGCCCGGATCGAAATCGCGACCTCGCACGGGCGCGAGACCGAGCGTGCGGAGATAGCGCGCGCCGACGAACTCACCTTCAATCGGCTCGACGTCGCCGCTCGTGATGGTGAAGCGTTGAGGCGTGTACAGCGAGAGGTCCGAGAATATGGATTGTGCGTCACGAAACACGGCGTACTTGGGATAGGACCACACCATGTCATCGCGGGCCTCGAGGCCGTGGCCCGCCGGCACGGTGAGCGAAACCGTCATGAGCTGGTCGGGCGCGCCATACGGCAGCCGGCGCAGCAAGAGCGCGTTCACCGCGCTGAAGATCGCCGTCGTCCCGCCGATGCCGAGGGCGAGCGTGAGTACGGCGACAGCGGTGAATCCGGGCCGACGAGCGAGTCCGAGCACGGCGTAGCCAAGATCCTGTCCCAGCTCCGCAAGCCGTTCGGTGAATCCCGTCCGGCGGAGGCGGCGGATCCTTGCGCGATGGAATTCTTTGCGCATTTCGTCTGGATCGCCGAATCGACGCCGCGCTTCGGCGATCGCGTCCGCCTCGCTCATGCCAAGCGCGCGAAACTCGGCGATCCGCGCGTCCAAGTGGAACCGCCACTCGTCGTTGAGATCCCGGTCAATGAGCTTCGGGTTCCACGGCAGTCGGATGAGGCGGCGCACGCCGGGCGGGACCTTTGAGGACCGGAACATAGGCTGCCTCGCGTTCAGAGTCCGTTACTAGCGAGCGCGCTTCGAGCGGAATAGTTGCGTGAGCTAGCCGGAATGGCGGTGAGAGCGACCAGGCTTACTCCTCGCGTAGGCACCGAATCGGATCGATCGATCGAGCACGGAGCGCCGGGATCATACTCGCGAACAGTGATGCGACGATGAGCACGCCACCCACCGCGCCGATCACTACTGGGTCACGCGCGTTCGTTTCAAAGAGCAGAGGCTCCACAAACCGCCCGGCGAGAAGGGCGAACGCGGCGCCGACAGCTGCGCCAAGCGCGGTGGTCACGACTGGGCCGCGGAGCATCAGCCTCACGATGTGCGCAGGGCGCGCGCCAAGGGCGATGCGCACGCCGACCTCGTGACGGCGTTGCTCGACCAGGTACGCCACGATGCTAAACGTGCCGATTGCCGCGACCACCAACGCCATGACGGCGAAGAGAGAGAACATCATCGCACCGATGCGCCACGACCGCAGCTGCGGTTGGATCCGATCCTGAATGGTCGTCGCCGTGACGAACGAAATTGTCGGGTCGATCTGACGGACCATTGCGCGGACCGCGGGGATGACAGCCACGCCGTCGCCACGCGGCCGCACGATGAGGTCGGGATTCGTCAGCATGGCGAGCTGCCCGAGCGGCACGTAATAGTGCATGATCGGATCTTCCTTGATCGCACTCCGCCGCACGTCTCGAACGACACCGACGACCCGAGTTCTCGTTGCCGGCCCGCCACCGACAAGCATGTACTGTCCTACAGGATTGACATTGGGCCACAGTACACGCGCCATCGTTTCACTCACGACCGCAACGGGCTCGCTCCCAGGGCCATCGAGCGGACTTAATACGCGGCCGCGCACGAGCCGGGTCCCGATTGTCGCGAAGTAGTCCGGCGAGACCGCGCTCACATCGGGGTCGCCAAACCCGCCCGTGAGCCGCGGCAGCGAATCGCGCCCGGGCAACGAGAGGGTGACGGAATAGGTATTGAGGAACGGCATTCCGACCGCCGCAGCGGCATGTTCAACGACCGGAGACGTAGTCAGCCGCTCGAGCGCCGCACGCGCGAAATTCTCCCGCCGCTGCTGCTCCCGCGTTCGCTCGTCTTGAGACATCTGTGGCGGCATCACCGGCCAGCGCGGTCGCACAACGAGCACGCGATCGGCATCGAGCCCAATATCGACGTGGCGCACATGCTCAAGGCTGCGGACGAAGAGTCCGGCACCGATGAGCAGTACCATCGCGAGTGCGGCTTGCGTTGCCATCAGCACCGTGCGCGTGAGCGACCGACCGGTTCCCCCTTCCCGGGCGCCAGTTTTGAGGGCCGTGGTGACGTCCGTTCGGCCCGCCCGCGCCGCGGGCAGGATGCCGATTGATACGCCAGTTACCATGGCGACCACGAGCGAGAAGGCAAGCACGCGCGAATCGACAGGCCCGGACGTCCAGTCCACGTTGGGCAGGAGAACGCGCCTCACCAGATTCCCCGATAACACGGCGACCAAGAGTCCGGCGGCAGCGCCCGTCGCCGACAGCAGAAGGCTGCTCGCGAGCAACAGCTGGAGTAATCGAACGCGGTCTGCACCCAGTGCGACACGCACCGCGATCTCGCGCCGCCGGCGCACCGCGCGCGCCAGCAGCAGATTCACAATGTTGGCGCATGCAATGAGCAGAACGACCGCCGCCACGCCGATCAGCCATCGCGCGATGTTCGCTTCGGTCGACTCTGTTCCGTCAACGCCAAAGTGGAGCGGCGCAGCGGTGATGGTTGCTTCCGCATAGTTCCGTTCACGGCCGTCGTAGGTGCGACGGTACGCGGCCGTCGCGTCCCGCGAGGCATCGGCCAAGCTGAGACCTGGTCGCAAACGGCCGACAATCGTGGGGCCGGCTGAATAGCCAGGACCCCAATGTCGGGCATCCGCCTCAGTCTTGACGGCGAGCGGAAACCAGATGTCGACTCGGTCCAACTCGGCGCCCGTGAATCCCTCCGGTGCGACGCCGACGATCGTGAACGGACGCAGTGAAATGGTAACGGTGCGACCGAGGATCCGGCGATCACCGCCGAAGTCGTTTTGCCAAAGTCCGTAGCCGATCACGGCAATCGCGGGCGCGACGTCGCTCTCCTGCTCGTCGCGCGTAAAGAAGCGGCCGAGGACTGGCTGCGCGCCGAGCACGGACATGAAGTTGGCCGTCGCCGCCGCGGACGATACGAGCCTCGCGTTAGGGCCGGAGCCGAGGAGCGTGGTGCTGGAAGCTACGGTAGACATCGCAATGCCCGAGAATCCGCGCGACTCGGCGAGCAGGTTCACATATACGCGCTTGTCAAAAGCGGCACTCGTCTGGAGCTCGCCCGCTGGTTGCCGAATGGTCCAGTACAAACGCGCGACGCGTGCGGGCTGCAGGACGTGGGCGGGACCGCGAAACAGCAACTTGTCCACGATGCCGAACATCGCGGCGTTCGCGCCGATTCCCAGCGCAAGCGTCAGCACGGCGAACGCAAAGAAGAGCGGTTCCCGGATAAACCCTCGCACGGTGTAGCGGATGTCCTGCCACAGATCCCGCGCCCACTCGATCACACGCCGCCGCCGTACTCGCCGCTCCTGCGCGCGGACGAAGTCGTGGCGCAACGCGGCGAGATCGCCGAATTGCCGCTGCGCTTCCGCGATCGCGTCGGCCTCGCTCATGCCGAGGGCTCGAAGGTCCGCGGCTCGGGCCTCGAGGTGAAACCGCCACTCGTCGTTCAGGTCCTGTTCGACGCGAGCTCGGCTCCACGGCAACCGAACGATGAGCCGAACGCCTGGCGGAACCTTTCGCGCGAAGAAGGGCATCGCTCACGCCTCGTCGGGCTCGAGCACGCCCGAGACTGCGGCGACGAACCGTTTCCACGTCGCCGTCTCGGCGCGCAGCATCTTCCGTCCGCGCGCAGTGAGCGAGTAGTACTTGGCGCGGCGGTTGTTGTCAGACACGCCCCACGCTGTATCGATCGCGCCGGCATCCTCGAGACGTTGCAGCGCCTTGTAGAGCGCCGAGTCGAGGATGTCGAGCTCGTGGCGTGTGCGCTCTTCGATGGACTTGGTGATGCCGTAGCCGTGCATCGGCCCGGCCGCGAGCGTTCTGAGCACGAGCACGTCGAGTGTGCCGTGGAGCAGACTATTGGTCTCGCGGGTCATCTGTCCGACTCCCCTCACTAGGTGGGGAGAATGTGCGTCCGGAGTGCGCGCGCTGTCAAGCCGAACCGGTGCGCCGCGAGACTACTGGGTCAAATCTTTCGGAGCTCCACAATTGGATCGACTCGTGTTGCGCGGCGAGCGGGGATGATGCAGGCCAGCAGAGCAAAAACCGCGAGCAGCGCGGCGGAGGCGGCGAATACTCGGGGATCGGTCGCACTGGTCTGAAATAGCGCCGATTGCAGCGCCCGAGTGAGGGCGAGGGATCCAGCGAGGCCCGCGATTACCCCGCCGAGTGCGAGCAGCGCACCGCGACGTAAAACGAGACCGACCATGTCGCCCGGTTGGGCACCGAGCGCCAGTCTGATCGCGAGTTCCCGCGTGCGCTCGGCGACCGAGTACGCGAGCATTCTGTACGCACCCACGGCGGCCAGCACCCTGGCCAGGAGCGAGAACGTGGCGATGAGGTGCGTTTGGAAAAGCGGCTGCGCGAGTTCCGTTGCCACCAGGGCGGGCAGCGGCGAGAGAATTACGCGCGTTACGCGCACCATCGATGCCGCCGGGAATCGCTGTGCGATCAACTGTGCCGCGCGACGATTACCGCGATCGCGAGCGCCGGCGGGAGGGCGAGAGCGATGATCGGGAGGTTGGCCTGTCCCGACAGGCCAACCAGATGTGCGACAAGCGCCATGACGCTCACCGTCACCGCCGCCGTGCACACGAGGCGTGTGGGTCGCACGGCTTTACGCGACCAGACGAACATGGGCAGGAGCACGACGAGAACGAGCCAGAGCGGATTGAAGAGCATGAGATTCTCGTTGCCATGCGCCATGACGTGGTTGGTGACCGACCAGAGCAGTGTGAGTACCACGCCCAACAAACCGGCGACGAGCGCCCAGAGCCCGAGGAGCGTCGCCGTTATGCCGCGGATCCACGGAGTGTCTTTCGTGGACGCCGCGGCGAGGCAGAGCAGGAGAATCGCGAATGCGCAGCCCGCGATCCCGAGTTTGACGCCGAGCTTTGGCGGCCTGTCAGGCTCGGGGCCCCGCGTCGATGGGAAAAGAACGCGCTCGCTTTTCACGAGGGGTCGAGCACCGGTCGGCGAATCGAGGTGCGCCCCTGCGATGTAGTCGTGCAGCTGTCGCGGGAGGAACATTTCATCCCACACGGAGATCGGGCGATCGGCCGGCAGTCCCAGGGCAATATCGACGCCGAGCATCGTCCAGACGCTGCCCTGCATGAGGCGCAGCGTGTGCCATCTATAGGTCGTGCCTCTCCGGTGGCTCGCGTCCGAGAACAGCCTACCTCCGAGCGCGCGGTCGAAGATGTCGCGAATGCGTGTCGAGCAATTGTCTCGAAAGTCGTCGTACAGGTAATTCACGTCTCGGGGCGCGCGTTGGTGCGGATGGCGGCGAGGATCGCTTCCTTTTGCTCGGTCGTGAGATCCAGCTCCTGCGCCAGCACCGTGCGATCCCAGTAGCGGTACTCGAGGAGGATCTTTTCCATCGAATCCCCACCCATCGAGTACAGCCGGTTGCCCTTGAGATATCGCTGAAGAAAGTGCGGCTGCCGGAAGTCGAACACGCCCCAGTTGAACACCGTGTCGCGCGACGTGAGGTTGTCGTGAATCCAGATCGCACTGTGACCGAACAACTCCCAAACGCGCTCGCCGTTTCCCATGGTGAGCAGCGAAATCGTCACGTTCGCGCCGTTCTCGTGGAGCGCGTCGGGTGCGATGAGCGGCGCGTTAGGGGCTGGAACACCCGCTTGGCCCGCGCCCGGGCGGGCGACGAGAACGAACGCCGCGACGGCGGCGTACAGCGAGCGGCGGAGCCCCTCGGACATCGACAAGAAACTAGCGGTTGCTTCACTCAGGGAAGCGTCCGCAGCCGATGACGAATTGTCGCGGATGGATTAAAATCCTCGGCGGGATGGGAGCGCGAGCTTGGCCGTAATCATGGACGTTTCGTAGCCGCACATCGCGCGTCGACAATCTCTCGAACGCGCTCGTACACGCCAGCCCGCCGTAATTCCTCGATCGGGACGTATAGGCGCGGCCCGCGCCACGGCCGCACGAGCAGAAAACCGTTCGTCTCTAAGCCGTTGAACACGTTAGACCCAACACCTGATAGAAGCGCGCCCAAAAGGCTTTATCCCCGACGAAGCACTCGACCGCGACCGGGTGCTCCTTCAGGACACCGCGGTCAAGGATGCTGGGTAAGACAAGTCCACGCCGGAGACACTGACGACGGCCTGCCACGCGGCTTCCTGGTTGGCGCGATCGTGAAGGTGCGGGTGACGCATCGCCTCAATTGGGCCCGTGAGCTTCTTCGGCGCCGAGGCGAAGAATTGCCCTGAGACGTCGGTTCCGAACGTCGATGCCTGGAGATACCGACGGGCTGCAGTCTCAGGAGTGTGAGACATGCCGGGGATGAGTTTCGTCAGCGGAATCAACAGCCACTTCGTGGCCGGGCCAGCGTTACGCACCGCATTGGTGCTGGGGGCGGCACCGGGCGAGACGGCGAATACGGCCATGCCGGTGGGTAGCCGGCGAGCCAGTGCAGCGGCCCACCAGGCGACGAGAAGCTTCGCATCCGCGAACGCCCGGTTTGGCTGGTACTTCACGTTCGGCCCGCTACGCAACAGGGCTTCCACAGCAGCGGTTCGGTCACCCTGGTAGTATTTGGCCGCGAAGGCCGCTACATCGGTGAAGCTGAACAAGGGTACGTCGCCTCGGGCAGCTTCCGAGCTGGCGATAACAATCCGCGCGTTTGGGCTCAACAGGTTGGCGCGGAGCAATCCGACAGTCAGTTGATGATGGCCGATGAGCGGGGCCTCAGACACCTCGATGCCCGCCGGGGTGAGCACGAGCTCCTTACGTCCCATGATTCCTGCATTGAGCAGTAGGAAATCGACCCGCCGACCTCGCTTGACGAGTTCGGCGAGGACGGACTGAACGCTGGACAGTGTGTCCAGCTCCAGCTCCAGCGGCGTGAAGACCTGTGTCTTGGTCTCAGCCGCGAGTTGAGCGGCCGTTTTCTGGACGCGGGCCAGGCTGCGCCCGGTGACGATGATCTCGCGCCAGCCCTCTCCGGCAAGAGTGCGGGCTGCCGCATAACCGAGCCCGGAGGTGGTGCCGGTGACGAGCGCCATCGAATGTTCCATGGGCGTCTTCGTGGTGAAGGGTGAGGGCCGAGTCGTGAGGCCCCGCGAGGCCAGAGCAGGCTTGGTAATTTCGAACTATTCAGTTATATATTGGTTCGATGACCATTGTCAATGAGTTTTGAACCAAATGATTCAAAATACCGCTAGGCCACGGGGTCGACCGCGCAGCTTCGACGAGACGGGGGCGCTGGAAAAGGCGACTCAGGTGTTCTGGTCGAAAGGCTACGACGGAGTGACGATTGACGATCTCGTCGCCGGGATGGGTGTGGGACGGCCGAGCCTGTATGCCGTCTTTGGCGACAAGCGGGCGATATTCTTGCGCGTCCTTAGGGCGTACGCAGAACGGAAGGGCGCATCAGCCGCGAAGGCACTCCTCTCGCCACAGGGTCTTCGCGACTCGATCGCGGGCTTTCTGAGGTACGCCGTCGAGAGTGCGACCGAGAAACGGTCCGCCCGGGGCTGCCTTCTGGTGTGCGTCGCGCCGCTTGTGAACGACGCTGAGGTTCAGCGGTTCCTGCAGAGCACGGTCGCGGACGGCGCGGCGCTGGTGAAGCGCCGTTTCCGGGACGGGATCTCTGTGGGAGACATCCCGCCTGACTTTCCGGTGGCCGTGCGCGCGATCCAACTCACGGATTTTGCTCGTGGCCTGACCATGCGTGCGCGGATAGGCACGCCGCGCAAGACGCTCCTCAAAGATGCTGAGGAAGCGGCCGACTTGGTGCTCCTGCCGCGGCGCGATAACCGTTGACCGCCCCGGCCCCGATGCTAGGCTGCGTTGCATGGAGCCCGAGTTCGCTGACTACGAAATTGCGCAGTTCGTGATCCCGCGTCGCGCGTTCGCGGCAATCAACGCTGCGGCGATTGAGGAACAAGCGCGCGCTGACGGGATTGAGCGTCCACGCATCGAGGCCAACACGCGCCACGCGGGCGGCAACAATGTCCGACTGACAACGCGCGTGGTGATGGCTCGACGAATCGTCGAGGCGATCGAAGCGGCGACACAGTTCGCAGAACGACGCGGCGACGTTGCGATGGTTGCGGACTTGGAGATCGCTCTAGCCACCGCACTCAAGGGCATCGATCAGGCGAGGAGTCGCATCGACACGCGGCCGCCGATGGGCGATACGGGATACCTCGGCGCGTAGCCGCGTCACGGCGAAGGTGCCTGATGCTCTCTTGACGCGCCGTTCGAGAGCCCTCGACGTCGACGCGATCGTCGAAGCTGCGCGAGCTGCCGACGATACCCAGCTGCTCTCCGCGTGCTCGGAGCCCGCCGAAACGCCGTTTCGCGATCTAGCACGAGGCACTCAAGCCGGACGGCATCGGATCGCCCCGCTCCTTAGCCTCGGCCCGAAACACCGACTAGAACACGACCGCCGGCAGCGACCCGTCGATCGTCTTGAGGCCTCGCGATCGCAACAGGGCGTTGAACTTGCCGAGATCGGTGCCGAGCAGGCCTTGCAACGCCGTGTGAGTGTCGCGCACTTGTTTCGCGAGCACCTGCGTGACCTGCTGCTGTTGGCCCGTGGGCGCGAAATCCGACGCCGCGATGCCCCCGGCGAGGTAGTTGAGTTGGGCACCAATCCTGGCCGGGTACCGCACCTCGTCCTGCCCGCGCCCCGTCATGCGCAAGTCGAGCAAGCTGCCTTCAACACTCATGAACTTTTGGGACAGCGAATCGCCCCGCAAGCGTACATCGACCATCGACGTGTTGCCTTTGATCTGCGCCGCGAGGGAGTCCATTTGCGCCCGGACACTCTCGATCGTGAGCAGCATGTCGGCGCTGGTGTTCATATCGGTTTGCACCTTCTTGAGCAGCTCGGTCGACGCGCCGATATCGAGCGCGGTCTCCAGCTCGCTCGGATCCTTCAATACTTCGAGCGGTTGTGTTGCCGTCGTGCCGGCGGCGGTGAGGCGCACCGTGTAGTGACCCGGCGGCATCAGCACGGATAGCGTACCGAACCCGGGAGCTGGACGCGTGCCATCGGCGTCCATCGTGAACTCGGCGTCGTCGACCGGTTTCGTGCGCATGCGCGCCGTCTTCGACGGCTCGTTGCTCAAATCCCAGTGCACGCGATTCAATCCAGCGCGCGTGGTCCCTTGGAGAGTGCGCACCGTCTTCCCGGCCGCGTCGAGGATCGCAATGCTTGCGGTGCCGCCCGGCGACGACAACCAGTAGTTGATATCCGCGCCGTATTGCGGATTTACGCCCGCTGTCGGATCGTCATTCGGCGCGACGTTCGCTTCGATCTCGAGGAACCGATACGCCGCGCGCGGCGCGAATAGGGTCGCCGCCGACGCGGTCACGTGCGGCGTGAGCTTCTGTAGCGGCGAGAGGTCGTCGAGGATGTAGAAGCCCCGCCCGTACGTCGCGACGACGAGATCGTTGAAATGCTCCTGGATGACGAGTCCGTACACCGGGGCGCGCGGCATCCCCAACTGCATCGCCTGCCAGTGGTCGCCGTCGTCGAACGACATGTACAATCCGCCTTCGGTGCCAAGGTAGAGGAGACCGCGCCGAACAGGGTCCTCTCGGACTATGTGCGCATAGCTCACGACGCTATGCGGAATCCCGGTGACGATCAGCTTCCACGTCTTCCCGAAATCCTTGGTGCGGTAGACCCATGGCTCGCGGTTGTTCTCTTGATGGCCGTCGACGATGATGTAGGCCGTGCCCGCGTCGTACTTCGACGGCTCGATGTGGCGCACCGATCCCCACGGTAGAATCCCCGGCACGTTTGCCGTGACGTTCGTCCACGTCTTGCCTGCATCGCGCGTGACCTGTACGAGGCCGTCATTCGTGCCGGCCCAGATGACGCCTGCTTGCGCGCGCGACTCGGCAATCGCGTAAACGACGTCCCCGTACTCCACGCCGATGTTGTCCGGCGTGAGACCGCCCGAACTTTGTTGCTTCGTCTTGTCGTTCCGCGTGAGGTCCGGACTGATCACACGCCAACTCCGTCCGCCGTCCTTCGACATGTGGACGAACTGACTGCCCGTGTAGATGGTGTTGTGATCGTGAGGCGAGATCGTAAACGGAGCGTCCCACACGAAGCGATACTCGACGTCTGCCGCGGCATGTCCACCGGTGCTCAACGGCCACACCTCGACATTCTGTCCCGTGCGAGTGCGTTCGTCGAACCGGACGACGATGCCGCCTCGGCTCCCAGACCCCGACGCGGTCGACCAGATGACGTTTGGGTCGACCGGATCTGGTGTCGCCCAACCGCTCTCGCCTCCTTGCACGGCGTGCCATTCGCTGCGCGAGATCGTTGCGCCGCCACGGCTGTTGCTCGGGCCTCGATACGACGGACCGTCCTGCTTATTGCCGTATACATAGTAGGGCACCCGATTGTCGACGGTGGCGTGATAGATCTGTGCGATCGGGAGATTCACGTGCAGCCAGGTACGGCCGCGCGTCGTAGAGATGTGCACGCCGGCGTCGTTCCCGACGACCATGCGCGACGGATTCGTCGGATCGATCCACATGTCGTGGTTGTCTCCGCCTGGCGCCGTGAACGCCGGAGTTGGCGGCGCGCCTCGGCCGCCTTCCGCCGTCGGCGCGGCGCCACCGCGGCCGCGGCCTCCACCGACGCCGCGACCGTTCGCCGTGAGCGTGGCACCGCCGTCCAACGAGTGGTTGAACGTCGCGCACAGGAAATAGGTTTCGTCCGGATTGTCCGGCGCGACGGCGACACGCGTGTAGTACGGTTGACGGCACGCCAGGTCGCGGTCGAAGCTGACCACGTGCCAGTTCACGCCGCCGTCCTCCGAACGCCACAACTCACCGTTGTCCGTCGGCCGGCCGTGGAGCGGATTGCCGTCGCCTGTTTCGATGAGCGCGTATACTCGGTTGGGATTCGACCGTGAGATGGCGAGGCCGATCTTCCCGAGCTCGTGCGTCGGCAGCCCGTTCCCCTCGAGCTTCTTCCATGTGTCGCCGCCGTCGTGGGTGACGTAGATGCCGCTCCCCATGCCGCCGCTCTCGCGTCCCCAGGTGTGAAGCTCGAGCTGCCACGTCGCGGCGAAGAGGGTTTTCGAGTCCGTCGGGTGCATCACGACGTCGATTGCGCCGGTGTTGGCGTCGACGAACAACACGCGCTTCCACGTCTGCCCGCCATCGGTCGTGCGGTACACGCCACGTTCCTCTTCCGGTCCGTAGCTGTGTCCCTGCGCGGCGACGTACACGATGTCCGGATTCGCCGGATCGATGACGATGCGCCCGGTGCGGCTCGCCGAGTCGGGTCCGGAGTGCGTCCACGTGCGCCCGGCGTCGACGGACTTGTAGAGACCGTTGCCGATCGAGATGTGCGATCGGATCCACGGTTCACCCGTGCCGGCCCACACGATGTTCGGGCTTGACGGGGCAACAGCGAGCGCGCCGATCGACGAGATGGTTTGGTCGTCGAAAATGGGGGACCAGTGGATGCCTGCGTCAGTGGTTTTCCAGATTCCGCCCGAGGCCGCGCCCGCGTAGTAGGTATTCGCATCGCCGGCGATTCCGGCGACCGCGGCGACGCGATTCCCGACCGGACCGATGTAGCGGAATCGTAGTGCCCCTAGCGAGGCAGAACTTGCCAGGTCGACCGACGGCGCTTGCGAACGAGCGGTCTCAGTCGCGAGCGTCGAGACCGCGACAAACGTCAGACGGACGAACGCGTTTCGCGTGAGCTTCGGCATTCTGCGATCCTCGGTAGACGGTGACACCGACGAAGATCTCGCCCGCCGCCGCGCGCGCAAGAGTCTAGGATTGTGTGGCAGCTGGGAGTCCCGCATTTGATGCTTGGCAAGGCACCGCACGAGCACGGACCCAGTTCGCCATCACGAACGCGTCGGCCCTGTCCGGCGACCGGCCGAGACGCGCGCGAATCTCATCCTTCGCCTCGAGCTCGGCGTGCGAGCACGGCGTCACCCTCCAATTCATTCGGCCCGGCCAGCCGTTGAAAATGCCTACTGCGAAAGCTTCAATGGCAAGCTGCGGGACGAATACTTGAATGCGAACTGGTTCCCGACTATCGCCGAGGCGCAACGCGCGATCGAGGCGTGGCGCATCGAGTACAACGAAGAGCGGCCACACAAAGCCTGGGCGTCGACCCCCGGGGTGCCACGGCAGCGTGTTTGGGTGGCTGCTTGCGTCTTTCTGAATAACGTTGGGCAGACGCGTGGACCGTAGCACTGGCGCGGCTGCTACTCCATTAGCCAATCACCCGGCAAATCGAGCATCTGAACCACACTTCCGCGCTCGTGATCCACCCGCCGAAGAGTGCGGACGTCGTCACCGCGCTTGAACACCATGTCCGGTTCGTCTCCTGCGAACCACCCGACCGTGGACGCGGGCATCTGCGTCCATCCGTCGGCGAGACACGCCGAGACGAGCGCCGCGACCACGAGTCGGGAACGCAGATGGCCAGCTCGGCCAGGTGAAAGCGCGTGACCAGGCGACGCCGTCCAACTTGGACCGGTTCGCCAAAAACGGTAAACCTCGGGATAGGTCCGCGGTCGCACGGGTGACGCGGCGAATTCGGTGACGATGTCGCGAGGAGGCCCGTTGCCGACAGTTTGTGCCGCGTGGTACGTAGGGATCGCGGCGGCTGCGCGTCCTCGTACTCGGTCAGACGGTCGAGCCTTCTTCGTGTGTCCGAGCTGCGAATCAGTCGAGAGGGACCATCGTCGAGAGTCTCGTATACGAACGACATGTCGTAACTCTCGCGTTCCTGATCCTCGCTCGCTTGCATCGTCCATATGGCTCTCTCGGGCTGCTCCTTATGAGAGAATCTACAACCAGTCCTCTGCGCGGCGCGATGGTGCGCGAGATACGTGCCCGAGCCCGCCTAAGGTCTTCCGCTCGACAAGCACAAGCCGCGGCACTCCGAAAGTCTTAGTTGACAACAGGGCAACGCCGTGTATCAACTCCGAAGCTTCGGAGATGACATGGCCGCCTTTACTGTACGCGAGCTCGACATCATGGTCGTGCTCTGGGAACACGTCCCCTCGACCGTCGCCGAGGTCCGCGCGAAGCTCGAGGACCGCTCAGCCACAACACGGTGGCAACGTCGTCATGAACCTCAGAACAAAGACCAGGTCGACCAGTCGAGGAGGGCCGCGCATTCCGGTATCGGGCGAGCGTCGGGCGTGAGGAGGCCGCGCGGAGCGCGTTGTCACGAATCGCCGACACGCTGTTCGGCGGCTCGGCCGAGCCGCTGGTGAACCACGTCGTGCGAGACGGCGGTTGTCGCCGAGCGAGCTGGCTCGATCCGAGCGGTGCTCGACGAGCGGATCGAGGAAAACAAAACGCGCCGTCCGGCCAAACGAGGAAAGCGCCCATGATCGCCGCGTGGATGTTGTACACGATGGCCGTGGGGTTCTTGCTGTACGCCGCGGCGATGGGAGCTGAGTACGTCACCCGCGCTCTCAGGGTGCCGGCACGTTTCGTATGGCTTTTCGCCATGATGACGACGATCGTCTCGCAGGGCGCGCGCTGTCGAGCAGCGAGCGTCCCGCGCGGCCGGCGCCGCTCCAGCGAAGAATGGACGGTCAATTCGACTCGAAACCCCTGGTTCTATCGCCGAATCTTCAATGAGCGCTGATCTGTGAGTCGCCGACCGACCAGGGAAGGTCAACGTGCGTCGGACCGACGACAGTCAGAAACGCTCGCCCGATTCACTCGATAAGACATGTCGGCGGCGCGTGTCGCGAATCGACTGCGTGCTCTCGACCCGTAACAGGGCGCTGATCATCGCCTGGATTGCGTTGTCAGCGCTCGCCCTGTGCTGGCTTCTCATGTCGTTCCTTCGACTGCGCCGGCTGGCCGGCGAGCTCACTGCCGAGACGATCGCCAATCGCGCGGTTCTTGTGTCAGAGGACGTCGGTCCGGCGCTCCTCGGGATTCTGCGAACTCGAATCGTCTTACCGCGCTGGGTGCTCGAGCTGCCACCAGCGGAGCAGGAGATCATCGTCGCTCACGAACGGCAACACGCCGTCGCGTTCGACCCGGCGCTGGTATGCGCCAGCATGTGCATCGTTGCACTTCAGCCGTGGAACGTCGTTCTGTGGATGCTTCTCGCGCGCCTGCGTCTCGCGGTGGAGGTCGACTGCGACCGACGGGTCCTCGGGGAAGGGGGCGACGTCAGCGCGAACGGCCAATTGCTCGCCGCGATATACGAGCGGACGAGCGGATTGGCGCCCCACGTGGCGTTTGCGGAGCGCGGCTCGAGCCTCGAGCGCCGCATTCGGCGCATCACGTCACGCCCCCGATTGTTCTCGGCGGCGGTCGGCGGATCGGCCATCGCCGCCACTGTGTTCGCGACCGCCGCGTGGAAGACGTCTGCGCCGACCCGCACGACTCCGATGGTGTCGTCCACGGTCGGCCCGTCCGCTATAGTGGCGAGTGTGCTCGCCGCTGTCCCGCAGAAGACACCCGCGCCACCCCGTTCCGCCGCGCCGTCGGAAACCCTGACGAAGTCGTCAGCTGTGGAGTCTGGCCACGAGGAACCGCAGGTGACAGTTCCTTCCGAATCACAGCGGCCAGGGTCCGCCGTCGCGCAGGTGGTCAGTGTCCAACGGCGCGACGTGCATCAAGGTCCCACACCGCGATCGGCTCTCGCAGAGGCCGTGCCCTTTACGGCCGTGCGTGCCGAGACGTCCCTCATCCGCATAACGATCGAAGCTACGAATCTGGCGGAGTTCAGGTTTGTTGTGCCCCTAGACTCAACGACGCGACCCATACACGTCGCTCGAGGTCGCGCGGAACTCGTCTGGGGGATATATCCGTTTTCCTCGATGATGGAAATCACGTCGCTCGAAACCACGACCCAAGTGCACGTCGAGGCAGCGCAGAACGGCCGCACGATTGCGAGCGGCGAAGGGACCTATTTGGTTCTTCGCCGAGACTCGTGGGCGTCACGATCGAGGCGTGGAGCCACGCGCCGCCGTCGCGCGCGCAACTGCTACCCAAATCCTGGACTGCCGGGTCGAACGAACAAGGCGGAGGCGCCGCAACGGGTCCTTGTGCAATCCCCGATAGCATTCGCGATCCGCGGGTTGTCGCGCCTTTCGGACGCAGAAGTCAGATCGGCCGTCGGCATCACGCCGAAATCGACCATAAACGGCCCTGTTGTGACCAATGCGCTCAAGAACCTCGACGCGATCAACAGCTTCGAGCCGAACGCGACGGCGACGTGCGAGCTGATCGGCGGGAAGAGCGTCTTGGTGTTCAACCTCACCGAGCGGCGCACCGGGGTGTCGGCTCGCGACTCGATTTCGGCGCGGCTGGTTGAACTTGAGTTCGACGGGTTCATCAGGGTCGATTCGACTGGCGTTCACTTCAAAGCTTCGCTTCGACTCGGAGGTCCGGCGTCCATCGCCGCTTCGCTCCTTGCCCGACGGCGTCGCGGCAGACCGGCAAGCGACAGGGCGTGTGGTCCTCGCGCTCGAAGCGCGAGCGTCAACCGTCCGCTCCCAGCGTGATGTCATGCGAGCTGTATACACGGATGAGTATCCAGCGGTTCGCAACGCCCGAGCCGAGGATAGCGCGATCAGCGAGCGACTAGTCGAAATCCGCCGCAGTATGTGACGCGTTTTCTCGAGACTCACCCCCGGATTGGCGCGGTCGAGTTTGGGTCGAGTTTCTCGCTGCGGAGTGCTACATCGTCGATCTGCGGACGGCCCGTTTGCGTCGCCGATGTTTCAACGCGGACCAGCGGTCACAAGGAGCTGTCACCGCACTCGCCACATGAGCCGCCGTTCGGATGAAGACGTACTTCAACGGTTGGCTCGGCCAGCGGCTGCACCCGGTCGGGCATCCGATTTGTCTCATCGATCAATCGACCGCCACCAAGCCGACTCTCCACGCCACCAGCGAACAAACGAGTTTTCCGAACGACGAGCTGACTTTCCCGTCGATGCACGTCACCGGTAGCATCGAAGAGATCACCGACGTCGCACGAAGCATTCAAGGAGGCAAGGCGACGGCATCAATTGTTCGGAAACGCAGTTCACAACGACTGCAAGACAGTCGATGAGCGAGTTCAGTCCCATCACGCGAGTCAGTGATAGCGGAGGGCATTGAACCGCGCGCGCCAACGAATTGGTCGCAATGCGGTGGGAGTTTACAAGAACGGATCACAACACGCGGACGCAGAGGCGATCCCAGACGTTCTCCATCCCACCAACGACGGGTTAGCGCACCAGCCGTTGAGGTGAGCGGAACCGGCGCTGAGCCCTGTGGTCGCGCCACATCTGGTATCGGTCGCAACGCATAGGGCACCGCCACCACCGCATAGCTGACGCGAACCACTCGATGCGTCTCAACGCCACCAGTCGAGAGATGACCTGACCCCTCCCCCAAGGTCACCGCCACCACCGCGCGCCTTACCGGTCGCCGCGCGTAGATGAGCGGCTCGCCTGCCGAGCCGATCGCCACCAACGGGAACATCGATGCGACCGTCTGTCGAACCCATCGCCACCATCTCGCGAGGCATCGCCACCAAGAAATGTGCGGCATTGTGGTTTGGAGACAGGGGCGCCGCCGCGCCGACGCCGATGAATCAACACGGATCAGAACTCTACGCGCACGTCCTGCCACCGTTCGCCGTGCACGAATATTCGACCCCACACCTCGAGCGCGATCAGTTTGTAGAGCAAACCCGTCTGCTCGCCACACCACGCTCGCAAGTCGGCCGGCGTGAGGCGTGTCCACTCCGCCACGAATCCATTCTCCAACAGCTTCGGCATCTTGGTGGAATAGGCGACAAACGGCACCGAGAACCCGACCTTCGGACGATTCACGACGCTTGCCGGGAGATGGCGGAGCGCCACTTGCTTGAGCAGTCGCTTGGTCTGCGAGCCGCGAAGCTTCTGGTCCAAGGGGAGGTTGAGGGCAAAGTCGAACAGGTCATGCTCGAGAAAAGGCACGCGGCCTTCGATCGAATGGAGCATCAACATGCGATCGAGCCGCTGGAGGAGTTGCTGCATCAAGAATCTTGCATTGAGGAGCATGAAGCTCTGGACCCGGGCGTCGCGGCGGTTGGGCATCCAGTCATAGCTCGCCACGGCCTGTCGCCAGCGGGACCACGACTGAAAGCCTTGTCCGACGAAACTCAGCGCCTTGATGGGTTCGTCGAGGCTCCACGTGGCGAAGCCAAACCCTACGTGCGCATGCTCCTGGAAGTCGGAGGGGCCGTACTTGAAATAGAGGTACGGGTCGGGGCCTTCCGTCCGGGCGAGAAACCGGCGCACCGCGCCCGCCACGAAACGTGAAGGCCTCCACCGGGACGAAAGGCGGCTCAACGAGTTCTGATAGTGGCGATACCACCAATAGCCCCCGAACAGCTCGTCGGCGCCTTCGCCTGACAGCAGCACTTTGAGGCCGTCCTCGCGAGCCTTGCGGGCGATCAAGGCCAGACTCACGGAGTGGGGCTGCGCGACGGGCACATCCAGCGCGTACGTCACCTCCGGAAACATCTCCCAGAACTGACCTTGGTCGATATGACTGGTCCGCAGTTCGGCGCCGACATGGCGAGCGACCTGCTGCGCGAAATGCGTCTCGCGACCTTCGCCCTCGAAGTCGGCGTGATAGAGCGCGACGCCGTGATCCCGCTTTGCCACGACCGCGGCGATGAGCGACGAATCGAGCCCGCCGCTGCACAACACGCCGATCGGCGCATCGCTCTGTTCATGCAACGCGATGGATTGCTGCAATCGATTGTCGAGATCGTCGACCAGGGTGTTGCTCGCGAGCAGTCGCGCGTACGCGTCGCGGTCGACCCGGGACTCGAGCTCGCCGTAGATCGCGTCCGTCCGCTGCCCCGTGACCGTGTTCAGCGTCACATATCGACCGGGAAGCACCTCCTGCACATTGGCGAACGGCACAAAGTTCTCGCCGATGCGGTTGTACACGAGGAAGTCCTTCAGGCGATCGAGATTCGGCACGTATTCGAGATTCTTGATCTCCGAGGAGAACTCGAAGTGGCTGTCCGCGGCGACAAAGTACAGCGGCTTGATCCCCGTCGTGTCCCGCGCCAGCAGCAGCGTTCGCGTCGATGCCTTGTAATAGGCGAACGCGAACATCCCGTTGAGCAGCGGGAGGCACTCGCACTCCCAAGCGGTTGAGCAAGAGGAACAGCACCTCGGTGTCGCTGCGGCTCCGCAAGTCCTCGCCGACGAGATAGCGCTGCTGGAGGGCGCGCCAATTGTAGATCTCGCCGTTGAACACGAGCGACGCGTCGTCGTTCGCGAATGGTTGATTGCCCGCCGCCGTCAGGTCGAGGATGCTGAGCCGCGTGTGGCCCAAAAACACGTTGTCACGCTGCTGCGTCCCGAAGTTGTCCGGCCCGCGATGGCCAAGCATCCGGGTTCGGCGCGCGCAGTCGGAGTAGTCGATCGGCCGGCGGATGCCGACGCAACCGTAGATACCGCACATGTTGTGGGGGCTTTGGGTAGCAGGGCGTGGAGAGAAACAAAAAAATACGAAGGTGCTCTCGTTTCGCACATCCCGATGACGGAGCGCGGGATCTCAGTCGCCCGAAGATCGTGGCCACCGGACGTTCGCCTTTTCCAACGTTCGGTAGCATGTTGACAACTCTCCCGGTTCTTTTCGTGTCTCACTCGGCATGAGATCTCTCCTCGTCCTTCTGGTCCCCGCCACGCTGGCCGCTCAGGTCGGCCAACCCGGCCCTGCGGAAACCGTCAGGGGTCACGTCGAGAGCGACTCGGCGCGGGCGATCGTCGCCGCCACCGTGATCGTCACTCGAGGACCCGACCGGCTTACCGAGCATACCACCACCGACAGCGCCGGCAACTTTCGCGTCCACTTCGACACGGGAACCGGCGACTATCTCGTCTACGCCGCCGCCACGGGCTACAAGTCCGCGCGGCGGCGCGTACAACGGCAAGGTTCCGAGCGCGAGATCGTCGCGAACTTCACGCTGGTTCTCGATCTGACGAAGCTCGCGGCCACCAAGGTCACCGCGACCAAGCCCGTGCGCGCGAACAACTCGGTGGGCCCGATGCAGCAGGATCCCGGCGCGGCCGAGAAGTGGTCCGACGGCATCAACGGCCAGATACCGCCCACAGTCGCGGGCGACCTCACCGCGATCGCCGGCACCATGTCCAACGTCACAGTCACCGGCGGCGGCGTGTCGATTCTCGGATCCGATCCAAGCGCCACACTCGTCACCATGAACGGCATGGCCAGCGCCGCGGCGTCGATTCCGCGCGCGACGCGCAGCGACACACGCGTCACCGGCGCCACGTTCGACGCCACCCGCGGAGGATTCTCCGGCGCGGCCATCGATACGCGCCCGGCGCAGGGCAATCGCAATTACGAAGAGCGAAACGGCTACTTCAGTCTCGACCCCACGTCGCTCCAATTCACCGACCCCACGTCGCGCGCCCTCGGTGCCGCCAGCGGCGGCTTTCGTCTCAGCGCTGCGGCGGACGGCGAGCTCATTCGCGACGCGCTCACCTACAACACGTCGATCGACGTCCGCCGAGCGGTGGGCGACCCCGCGACGCTGCTCTCCGCCGACCCGGACGTTCTGTTGCGCGCCGGCGCGTCGCCTGACTCCGTGGCGCGTCTCGTCGCCACGGCGCGTCCGGCCGGCGTCCCGCTCACGGGCGCGAACATTCCGGGCAACCGTGAGCACCGCAACGCCACGTGGCTCACGCGCCTGGACGACACCCGCGATACGCTCGATCATAGAATGCTCACGACGTATGTGAGCTATACTACCGACGGCGCGCTTGGGTTCGGCGCGCTCACGGCCCCATCGGCCGCGGGCCAGCGGCAACAGACGTCGTTGGGCGCGCAGTTCGTTCAGGATAAGTTTGTCGGGCCGGGTCGCCGCGTGCTCAACGAATCGCGCTTCAGCGTCGGCGACACAAAGACGCAGCAGTCGCCCTATCAGGCGTTACCGGGCGCCAACGTGCTGATCGATTCGCCGGATCCCACCGCGCCCGGCGGACAGGATGTGGACATGGTGACGCTGGGCGGCGCCCCAGGTCTTGCGAGCAACAACACAAACTGGTTCGGCGAAGCGGCAAACGAAACCGATTGGTTCGCCCACGGCAACCGCCACCGCTTTCGCGGGCTCGCGTGGTTGAGAATCGACGGGCTGAATCAATCGGCGAATCCCAACCAGTACGGATCCTACACCTACAACTCGCTCGCCGATTTCGCGGCGAACACACCGAGCACGTTCACCCGAACCCTCACCGAGCCGCCGCGCACGGGTCAGGTCTGGAATTCCGCGCTCGCTTTCTCGCACACCTTCGTGCCGAGCCAGTTCGTTTCCCTCATCTACGGCGCGCGCGTGGAGGGCGACGGGTTCTTCGGTGCGCCCACACAGAACCCGGCGCTCGAACAAGCGCTCGGCGTTACAACCGGCGCGGCACCGTTGCGCGTTCACGTCAGTCCGCGCATCGGCTTCACCTACCGCTACAACCGGGACCGCGACAACGGCAACGGCATGTCAGGGAACCGGGTGGGCAGCTTCTATAGAAGTCCCTTCGGCGTGATTCGCGGCGGCATCGGTGAGTTCCGCGATCTGCTCACGCCCGGCGTGCTCGCCAACGCCAAAGCCGCGACCGGACTCGCGAGCGGCACGTCGGTCCTTTCGTGCGTCGGCAGCGCGGTGCCGCTGCCCAACTGGAACAGATTCGTCGGCGACCCAAGCTCGATTCCGAGCACGTGCGCGGACACCACCGGTCCGCTGGCCGAGCGCGCGACGGCTGTGAACCTCATCAATCCGTCATACGACGTGCCGAGAAGCTGGCGCGCGTCGCTGGACTGGTCGACGGAGTTCGGTTCGTGGCTCACACAAATCAGCACGCTCGCGTCGTACAACCTGAATCAGCCCGGCCTGGTCGACGCCAACTTTGCCGGCGCGCAGCAGTTCACGCTCGCCGACGGCAGCAATCGTCCCGTGTTCGTCACGCCGGCGTCGATCGATCCCGCCACGGGCGCGCTGTCGGCATCGGCGGCTCGGCGTAGCACAGAGTTCGGCGCCGTCGACGAGCGAGTCAGTGATCTCAAGGGCTATGGTGGCCAGGTCACGTTCCGCGTGTCGCCGGACGTCTTCAAGTTCCGCGGCCGGTTCCAGCTCTACACCTCGTTGAGCTACACGCTGCAGAAAGTCGAGAGCCAGTTCCGCGGCTTCGACGGTGCGGGATTCGGCGACCCGCGCACGATCGAGTGGGCGCCGAGCAACTACGACGCGCGTCACGTGCTGGTGCTGTCCGCTGGGATCGCCGTGCCGCGGGTCGGAAGCTTCACGGCGTTTTCGCGCATCCAGTCGGGCTTTCCGTTTACGCCCATCGTCCAAGGCGACATCAACGGCGATGGCGTGAGCGGAGATCGCGCGTTCATCCCGAACCCGGCCACCACGAAGGACAGCCTCGTCGCCGCGCAGCTCCGGTCGCTGCTCGCCAGCGGATCCCCGACGGCCAAAGACTGCATCTCGGCCAACCTCGGTCAAGTCGTGCCGCGCAACGGCTGTCGTGGTCCATGGACGCAGACGCTCAACGCGCAGTGGTCGCCGTACATGCCGCAAAAGTGGAACAATCGAGTGACACCCACCGTGTACTTCAACAACGTGCTGGCGGGTATCGACCAGATGTTGCACGGCAGTTCGGGGCTGCGCGGATGGGGGTCGCCCGCCATACCAAACCCGACACTACTGGTGCCGCGCGGTTACAGCGCCGGCGCGCAAGCGTTTCTCTATACGGTCAACCAGCGGTTCGCCGACACGCGGCCGGGTCACTCGCTGCTGTTCAACCCATTCCAGGTCATCGTCGATTTCCGCGTCGATCTGACGACGAATCCCGACCTTCAGCAATTGCGGCGCGCGGTGGAACCGGTGCACGGGCCGGCGGGCTGGATTCGTCGCAGCTCGGACTCCCTCACGGCGTTCTATCTCCGTCAGACCTCGAGCGTTTACAAGCTGGTGCTGTCCGAGTCGGACTCGCTGTTCCTGACGGCGCTGCAGACGACGGCGTTGCGTCGAGCGGACTCCGTATTCAGCGCGCGGGTGATCGCGGTCTACGGACCGCTGGGAGCGTACCTCGCCAAAGGCGAGGGCGCCGCCGGTCCGGCGGAGTTGGACAGCGTGGTCGCCACGCAGAAGCTCTACTGGACGAGCTTTTGGGAGCAGCCGGAGATCGTGGCCGACATCATCACGCCGGAGCAGCGCGAGCTGATCCCGCTCGTCAAGAATCTTGTGAGCGTTCCGAAGGAAAATCGAGAGCACTCGCGATTCTTCTTCGGATCGCCCGTGACGGTCCCCAAGAAAGCCCCGCCCGCTCCTGTCGTACCCGAGGGTAACTAGTACTCATTCGGACTGGCCGGCCGGACGGCGCAGCCATCTAGCCGGTAGGTCGAAGCTGCATCGAGGACCGCGTCACCCTGACTCAGGTGATCGCGATCGAGCTGTGTCAGCCGCCGAACACGCCGCCACAATTCGTTCGGCGCGACGAGCCGAGCTGTGCGGCGCTCGTGGTCTGGACACAAGCGCTTCGGCGTCGACGCCGATGAATCAACCCGGATCAGAACTCCACGCGTCGCGCGGGCAGATCCCGTCGTCCCGATTCACGGGTCGACGACGGCGGCCGCGGACCATCCGCTTTCAACAGTCGGGTATTTCAAAACCCAGCTGGTCGCGGACTTGAGCCTGTCGTTGGAAATGCGAAGCGACCGGGCCATCATTGTGCCGAGGCTTCCCGTAAAGCGGATGATCCAGCGTGGCGGCAGACGCGGCGGGCGCACGCGTTGCATTCTGGCAAGCGCGTCGCCGAACTGGCGCCGCGTCAACGGCTCGTCATCGACGACGTTGTACGCTCCGGAGGGCGCGTCGAGTGCCGCGACGACCGCGGATGCAGCATCCTCGTGATTCACCATCGAGAAGAAACCGTCGGGACGCCCGAGAAGCGGCAGCCAACCGCGACGCACGTATCGCAAGACATCGTGCGTGAAACCGTCGTGAGAGCCATAGAAGAACGCGAACCGCAAGGCCACACCCGCTCCCCCGGATTTCGCAAATCGATCGACCGAGGCTTCGGCGTCGAGCACGGAGCGATTATAGCGGACCGGTTGGAGCGGCACGTTCTCGTGGATCCACCGATCCCCGGAATCCGGGTAGACCGGCGCGAACGATTCCTGAACGAATCCGCGAACGCCCGCGGCCATCGCTGCGTCGACGAGGAGTTGTGATCCCTGGGTTCGGATCCGGTTCATCTCCTTCCACGACCCGTAAAGGAATTGCCGGAAGGTGGTGCTCGGCACGTGCGTCGCGAGGTTGACCACAACGTCCTTTCCAGCGACTGCCTGGCGGACGGCGACGCGATCGAACAGATCGAGCACGATCGACGAGGCGCCAACGCGTTCGAGCTCGCGAAGCGATTCAAGCGAGCGACCCGCCCCGGTCACCTCGTGTCCGGCGCGGACCAGCAGCGGAATCGCGCGCCGTCCGATCACTCCCGTTGCTCCCGTGACGAGGATGCGCACCGGTGAGCGTCACGGTTCGAGATTGAGCGTCGCGAAGACGTCGGCCCACGCTTTCCTTTTTTGCTCCGTGCGCAGGTATTGCAGCGGCGGCACCAGGTCAAAGAAAGTGATGTCCGGGCACGATACCGAGTGCAAACGCGGGACCGCGGTTCACGCCCGCACCTCGATGCATCACGAGGTACGAGTTCCCCTCGCGGTACGCGATGCTCGTGCAGCTGAGGCGCGGGAGAGAAGCGTTCTCGTCAGTCAGGATCAAGAGCTCTAATATTGAGCTGGGGCTGGCGCCGCGTTCGCCGCCGTTGCGCCCCTGTCGCGCACCGGAACAGACCTGGCGCTCCAGGGCTTGTCAGCGGCGGCGGCGGAGGCCCTTTCTACCAAACCCACATCACCCGAGGCCGACGGTGAGCGACGATCCCGCAGTGCGGTGGCGCCAGGCCCCTAACTGGGCGATCCGGATCGACCCAGCACGCGGCGACTACTGGGAGACCGGGCACATTAACGATGTGGCAGTCCCGTCTAATGGGCCGTTGATCGTCGGCTCGCAAAGCGGTGGCGTCTGGTCCGTGTCGCCCGATGGTACCTCGGCGGTGCCGCTCTCTGACAGCTGGGATGTTCCCGACATCAACTGCGTGGCGTTCGGGCAGGACGGAGACAACCACGTTTTCGCCGGCGGGGGTTCCCAGAGCCGTAGTGCCCTCCATGTCACTGATCCCTCGGCTCCGGCGCCGCTGTTCGCGTGGCATGAGATCGCTTCTATCCAAACGCTCAAACCCGGACAGATCTACTCAGTCGCCGTGCTACACGCTCCGCGCCGGATCGTGGTGGCCTGTGATGCTGGGCTACTCTGGGCCGAGGTCCCGCCGGCCGGTCCGCCGGCCCCCGGTTGTCTTGCCGCCCTGCTGGGGCTTGGCTCTGCGACCCCGTGGACGGACGCGTTCACATGGAAACCCGCGCGCGATGGCGACGGAACGTTCAATGGCGCGATGTTCTCCGTCGTGATCGGGAGCAGCAACGCCAACCGCCAAGGACGGCCCGAGGGACTGGTCGGCACGACCGTTGTTTCGGGAGCAATGGGCAGCGACAGTTCCCGAGGCCTGTTCGTCGGAGCCTGGGAGGCATCCGGCGATCTCGTGATGCGCCGCGCACATCTGACCGGCCTCGACGACCTCGCGCAGTTGATGATGGGTGCCGTGTCTATGGACGTGTGCACAGGGCGGCCGTCGCGCTTGTACGCCGCGTGCAGCACTTCAAAAAACGACGGGGACAGTGGTCACCTCATGACGGTGATCCGCTCCGACGACGGTGGGCAGAAGTGGGACCTGTGCGGCACGAAGCTCACTGGAACGACGACCGGCACGTTGTTGACGAATGCTGGCGCACAGGGAGCGAACGGTTGGAACAATTGCGTCGGCGTTTCCCCGATCAACGCGGATTTGGTGGCGGTGGGTTGGGAGTTTGGCCCGTTCGTGTCGGCCGACGGCGGCGCCACCTGGTACAAAGCCGAAGGCACCAACCACGCTGACTATCACGCTTTGGTTTGGAGTCCGTCGATCGGCATCACAATCGAAGGTGCTATACGGGAACGCCTTTACGTCTGTTCCGACGGCGGGATCATCTCGACCGACGACTTCGGTAAGACGTTCGACGGGTACTACAACAAGAGAATCCACGTATTGCAATGCTATTCCGCCGATGGTGGAAGGCAGGCGTGGGGATCGATCGGCGCTTCGGCGGCGATGCCCGGTATCCTTGGCGCCGGCACCCAGGACAATGGCAACATCTGGTCGCCTGTTGAACCCGGTGCGGATCCCTTCGTGAAGTTGGACAACGGGGACGGTGGGTTCAATTGCTATCTACCGAATGGGTGGGCGTTGCACAGCCTTGTTCTCGATGGCTCGGCTGTGATCGCCTCTCGCTGGGACCTGCCGTCGCAGACGTTCGTCGATACCCTCGTTCCGCCCATCAACGGGCCAAAACCAGGAGCGGCCAAGGATTCGGCCGGCCTTAAAGGCGTACTCAGTCTCGAACCGGTTCTGCAGCCGCGCTTCAAGCATGGCCGCGAGCTCATGCACGCGATTGCAGGCGTTTCGGACGGCGGCACCGGAGGTGACATCTACGGCCTTTTCATCGGCAGCGATCCGAAGACAATGGAGTGGCGATACCTCGGCTCCGTTGGAGGCGGTCCGTGGTCCGTTGCTTCGGTGGACGGAACCGCGGTCTTTGTTGGCACGGGCAACCGCCGCATTTACAACCTCGATCCGTCCACTGGCGGAGCTGTCGAATACCTCTACGATCCGAGCCTGAATGCGACTGGCACCATCTATCGAATCGTTGCTTACGGCAACGACCGCGCGTTTGCGATCCAGAACCGGGACAGCGACGGTGACATCATCGCCCTCCGGGATTTGGTCTGGTCGCCTGCGCGCCTTGGCATCCCCAGCACGGAAGGGGTGTTTTGGGGACTGACTGCCGCTCGCAACATCGACAATGACGTGCTCATCGCAGTGACGGACGCGAACGCCTGGATCTCCTACGACGAGGCTCGCAGCTGGCGCCGCGCGTCTCAGGGATTGCCCGCCCGTCCGCACTGTGCGGACGTCCGCTTCGTCCGCAACGACGATGGCAGTCAGCGGCTGCAGCTCGGCACCTACGGTCGCTCGACGTGGGTCGCAGACTTGCTCCCGGACTCAGACGGACAAGTCAACATTCCCGGCCAGCCGCCGCTGCGGTTTGGCTAGGTGCGAACCATGGCGCTCGCGCAGCTTGCGTGTCTCGCTCGTCACCGCGAGTAGGCCCGCGAAGACGCGCCTGTGGTGATGCACGCGGCACCGGGCCCGCCGCCGCCATCGCGCTATTTTCGCCGCCCACCGCGGATATGCGCCCGGTCTCCTGGCCCACTGTCGCGCGCGCGCCACGCCGCGCGATGTTTGATCGTCACCGCCCGACGTTTTGTCGCCATCTGCTCGAAGCCACTCGTCGACTGCCCGCGTTCAGTCGACGCACGACCGCCCTCATTGCGCGTAGCCCAGCCGCAGGTGCCCGACGGACCATGCGTCGCTCGCCGCAGACCGCGGGACCGCGATCCGCTCCCGACCGCAATCCACATTTCAACACCGGAAAGCGCGACCACACCGGATCTGGCGAGCGATGCTCACCGCGGTGTCGGCCCATTCCGCGGCGGCGGCCTCGAGGACTCATCGATCGCTCGCCACGGACCGCCGAAAAACGACCGATCACCGTCCAGCCGGAGCGCGGGATGAAGTAGACGCCGCGCCAACCCGCGGCGCGTCGTCAACGGACCGAACTACGCGCCACAAGTGTTGCGAAGACGCAGCAAAGGATCGAACTCTGTGAGCGAACGACCGAACTCACTGAGCTAACGACCGAACTCCGTCGTCGTCAGACCGCGTTCGCGTCTCAGATGTACGCCTGCTCCCCGTGCAGCGATTCGTCGAGCCCGACCGCTTCGTCGGCCTCTGTGACCGTGACCGGCGTGATGGCTTGGATCGCCGCCAACATCCCGTACGTGAAGATGGCCGCGTAGGCGGCCGCTCCGATGACGGCGAGCGACTCCTTCACGAAAAACGCCGAGTTGCCGTGCAGAAGGCCGTCGGCCCCGCCATCCGGGTTCACCGCCTTCGTCGCAAAGATCGCCAGTGCGAAAACGCCGAGCATGCCGCCCACGCCGTGCACGCCCCAGACGTCGAGCGCGTCGTCCCATTGCATTTTGTTCTTGAGCGAAATGGCATAGTAGCACACGACGCTCGCGGCGATGCCGATCAGGATCGCCGTCGAGGTGGTCACGTAGCCGGCGGCCGGCGTGATGGCCGCCAGTCCCGCGATCGAACCGGTGAGCAGGCCGAGGAACTTCGGTTTCCGCTCGTAGGTCCAGGCCAGCGCCAGCCACGTCACCGCGGCGAAGGAGGCGGCGACGTCGGTGTTGAGGAACGCGAGCGCCGTGACCGAATCGACTTTCAGCTCGCTGCCGGCGTTGAATCCGTACCAACCGAACCAGAGCAGGCCCGTGCCCAGCGCGACGAGCGGAATGCTGTGCAGCCCCGCGTCGGGGACTCGGCGGCGGCCCGACGAAGAACACAGCGGCCAGCGCCGCAAACCCCGCCGTGGCGTGGACCACGATGCCGCCGGCGAAGTCGAGGACTCCATGTGCCTGGAGGATCCCGCCGCCCCAGACCATGTGGGCGACCGGGAAGTACACAAGCAGCAGCCACGCCACGAGAAACAGCAGATACGCCTTGAAGGTCACGCGATTGGCGAACGCGCCCGTGATGAGGGCCGGCGTGATCTGCGCGAACATCATTTGATAGGCGATGAACACGATGAGCGGAATCGTCGGCGAGCCGGCAAACGGCGTGAACGGATCGACGCCGCGGAAGAATGCCAGGTTGAAGTTGCCGATGATGCCGCCGATGTCGGGATTCGTCGCGCTCTGATAGCTCCCGCTGAACGCCATCGAGTAGCCGCAGACGACCCACAGCACCGTCGTCACGCCCATCGAGACGAAGCTCTGCAGCATGATCGTGAGGACGTTCTTGCGTCCGACGAGGCCTCCGTAGAAAAACGCGAGGCCGGGCGTCATGAGCATGACCAGGCTCGTCGAGACCAGCATGAACGCGATGTTGCCGGTGTCCCAGTGCATCCTCTCCCCCGGTTTTTTGTGTTGTGAGCCGAGGGGAAAGTGACCGCCTTCCGATCGCCCGGCTAGTCGGCGCCCAGGAGGTGCTGGACAACGGTGTTACCGACAGCCACGATCACCAGGATTGCCGCGTTACCCGAGGGCGTCACAGGTCGTCGCTGGACGCGCCCCCGCGCGAGTGAGCGAGCGACCGGAGACGACCCTGATATTGGACACGACTGCGATCGTCATCGGCGCGGGCCCCGCAGGGCTCACGGCCGGTTATCTCCTCGCCAAGGCCGGCGAGCCTGTCGTCGTCCTCGAGAGCGATCCGGAGTACGTCGGCGGAATCTCGCGCACGGCCGAGCACAACGGCTTCCGATTCGACATCGGCGGACATCGGTTCTTCTCGAAATCCGCCGAGATCGAGGCGTTGTGGACCGAGCTGCTCGGGGATGAGCTGCTTCAACGCCCGCGGCTCTCACGGATCTACTACAAGAAAAAGTTTCTCGCCTATCCCATTCGCGCCGGCGAGGTGTTGCGGAAGCTCGGACCCATCGAGGCGGCGCTCGCCGTGGCCTCGTATCTCCGAGCCCGGGCGTTTCCCATCGCGAATCCGCAGTCGTTCGAAGACTGGGTGACCAACCAGTTCGGCGAGCGGCTGTATCGCGCCTTCTTCAAGACCTACACCGAAAAGGTGTGGGGCATGAGCTGCCGAGACATCTCGGCCGATTGGGCCGCGCAGCGAATCAGCGGACTGTCGCTCGCGTCGGCGGTACGACAGGCGCTCTTTCCGCCGCGAGCCGGGAAGAACTCCGCCGGCACGATCAAGACGCTGGTCACGTCGTTCCGCTATCCGCGGTTCGGGCCGGGCCAGATGTGGGATCGCTGCCGCGACAGAATCGTGGAGCACGGCGGCCAGGTCCTGCTCGGACATCGCGTGAGCGGCTGCCACTATCTCGGACCCGACGCCGGCTGGGAAGTCACTGCTCGCGACGCCCACGGCGACGAGCACACGTTCCGGGCTCCTCACGTGATCAGCTCGGCCCCGATTCGTGAGCTGGCGCGCATGATCTCGCCGGCGGTGCCGGCGCGCGTGCTCGCGGCCACCGACGCGCTCAAGTATCGCGACTTTCTCACCGTCGCATTGATGATGAAGGATCGCACGAACCTGCCGGACAACTGGATCTACGTCCACGATCCCGTCGGTGCGCGTCGGCCGGATTCAGAACTTCAAATCGTGGTCGCCCGATCTGGTGCCGGATCCGTCGATGGCCTGCTACGGCCTGGAATACTTCTGCTTCGAGGGCGACGGGCTGTGGACGTCCCGCGACGAGGAGTTGATCGCGTTGGCCGCTCGCGAGCTCGCCGAGCTCGGACTCGGGTCGCCGGAGGACGTGCGTGACGCGTGCGTCGTCCGGCAACCGAAGGCGTATCCCGTCTACGACGCCGACTACGCCGGGCACGTGGCGACGTTCCGAACGGAGCTCGCCGCCAATTATCCCGATCTGCATCTCGTCGGCCGCAACGGCATGCACAAGTACAACAATCAGGATCACGCCATGATGACGGCGATCCTGACGGCCAGGAACATCCTGGCCGGGTCGCCTGTGTACGACCCGTGGCGAGTGAACCAGGACGCCGAGTATCACGAGTCCGGTGCCACGGATATCGAGACGGGCGGTCGCGCCGTTCCACGACCCTTGGCAGCGGCAGCCATACCGTCAGCGTGAACCGGCCGGTTTCGCGCGCCGATTCGTGGATTCGAATCGGTCTCGTCGTCGCGGCGGTCGCGCCATTCGTGGGCACGCTCTTCTATGGATTCGTCTATGACGATTCCATGATAATCCTGCGCAATCCGGTGCTCGTCGGATGGAAGTCGGTGTTCGACGTGTGGCGACACCCGTATTGGGTGAACGCCGGACCCGGAACGCCGGGGTTGTATCGCCCGCTGCTCACGCTGTGCTTCGCGATCCTGGCGAACGGCGCGCACAAGTACGCGATCGCCTATCACCTGTTCGCGGTCGCGCTGCACGTGACGGCCACGCTTCTCGTCGCCAGACTGTTGCGACGCGGCGTCGGTCGATGGCCGGCCGCCGGCGGCGCACTGTGGTTCGCCCTTCACCCCGTTCACGTGGAGGCCGTGGCGAGCGTCGCCAATGTCTCGGAAGTGCTCGTCTGCGTCTGGGCCATTCTGCTCGCGCTCTGGCTGCTTCCACCTCAGGACTCCGCGGACGAGCGATTCAGTCCTCCGGGATGGAGCAAGGCGATCGTCGCGGTGCTGCTCTACGCGGCCGCACTTTTCTCGAAGGAGTCGGGCGGCGTCGTGCCGGGGCTGGCGCTGCTGGCGGTGGCCGGCTGGGGAGCACCGGGAACGTTTTCCCTGCGCGACGCGCGTGCACGAGCACTCGGCTGGTCGCGCGTGGTCTCGCTTTGGGTCGGCGTGCTCGCGAGCGTGGTCGTCATTCGACGACTCGTGTTGGGCGGAGTGGCGGGGCACGTGTCGTTCGCCATCCCGGGCCTGGCCGAGCTCGACGGATGGCATCGCATCGTGGCCGTTTTTTCGACTGGTTTGCGGGTGATGCAACTGCTCGTGTGGCCGACGACGCAGTCGCCGGACTACGGGCCGAGCGCTCTTCCTGCCGGGACCAATGGCTCGCTCGCGGCCGCGGCGACGGCGCTCACGGTTCTCCTGCTGCTGCTTTGGTCATCGCGTCTCGCGTTTCGATCCGACCGGCGCGACGCGCGACCGTTTGTCGCCGTCGTGTGGTGCTTGCTCGCCTACTTGCCGGCCTCCAACCTGCTCGCCGCAACGGGCGCCATCATCGCGGAACGCACGCTCTACATGGCGTCGGTCGGCGTCGCAATGTTGCTGGCGTGGAGTCTGGAGCAGGCGCTGGCCTACGCGGCGGCCAGGCTCGACTCGCCCGCTCGGGTTACCTCGTCGATCGCCCGCGCTATCCCCGTGTTGGCCGCGAGCACCGTGATCGCGATTTGCGCCCGGAGCTACGTCCAGACGCGCGAGTACTCCCGCGTCTGGCGCGACCGCCACTCACTATTCTCGCAAATGGTGAAGGCGGACCCGCTGGACTACCGCGGGTATCAGTTGTTGGCGATCGAGGCCAAGGACGAGCGCCGCTCCGACGAATCCGCCCTGTTGTACGCTCGCGCCTATGCCCTCCGACCCTTCGATGAGACGCTTTTGCTCGACTATGGCGGCTACCTGCTCGACACCGGCCGGCGGCGCTATGCGCTCGCGATGGGCGAGCGGTTGCTGCGCTATCCCGACGCGTGGACCGACCCCGCAGCGATGACTCTCCTTCTCAACGCGACGGCGCAGGTGTGGGGCGTGGATTCCGTGCTCGCGGCTGCCCGACGACTCGATGCGCGCGCGCCAAGCGCGCGGGCGGCGCTGTTCACGGGCATGGCCTACGACGCCAAGGGCGATTCAGCGTCGGCGCAGGCGGCGTACCGCGTGGGTCTCTTGCGCGTCCCGTCGGACAGCGCTCTCAACGCGCATCTCGCGGCCCGCGCCCGCTGAAGCCCGACGGCCGTCGATTTGGCCTGAAGTCCGAGCTCTGGCTGAGAACGCCGGATTTTGTCGCGGTAGCCTTTGCTTCCCAACGGAACGGCAGAGAATTTTCGAACCATGACGCTCCTCGCTGACGTAGCGGTGATTCGATGACGTTCCAGTCCGAGATGAGCGACGCGCTGCGCGCGCGGCTCACGACGGTGTGCGTCGAAGGGTGGACCCTCTGGGATCGGTTCGACGACGAGGTGCGCACGCACCACTTCCATCCCTTCGTGGCGGCGGAGTACGATTCCGTCGTCGACGCATTGATGCGGCACCGCGGCCCGAATCTTCGATTTCTCGAGTGGGGCGCGGCGACCGGAGTCATCACCATCATCGCCGATCTCCTGGGGTTCGACGCCTACGGCATCGAGTTGGATCGCGACCTTGTCGCGACGGCGCGCGATCTCGCGAAGAGGTTCGACTCCCGCGCCAAGTTCGTCGCGGGAAGCTTCATGCCGACGGGATACGTGTGGCGGCCACCGGACGGAGACGGACGTACCGGCACGTTGGGATCGGGGGTGTCGGGCTACCGCGAGCTCGGCCACGCCCTGGATGAATTCGACGTGGTCTTCGGGTATCCGTGGGATGGAGAGCGCGACCTCATGCTCGACCTGATGAACCGCTACGGCCGCGCCGATGCGACGCTGCTGCTGAACCACGTCAACGACGGAGTGGTGGCGTATCGTGGCGGGCGCATCGTCGACGCGTGACGCGCCTCGCCGACGTCGCGGTGATTGGAGGCGGGCCGGCGGGATCATCGGCCGCCCGCCTTCTCGCGTCGTGGGGGCAGTCCGTGATCGTGCTCGCGCGTGCGCCGCGACAGCCGCCGCTGGCTGAGTCACTGCCGCCGAGTTGCGTGAAGCTGTTCGACGAGATCGGAGTGCGGGCGGCAATCGATCGCGCCGGATTCATTCGCGCCACGGGCAACACCGTACACTGGGCCGACGGCGCCCGACGCGTCGAGATGTTCGACCAAGCGGGGCTCGGATATCAGGTCGTCCGCGATCGATTCGACGAGCTGTTGCTCGACGGCGCGCAGGCGGCCGGCGCGTCGGTGGACCGTGACGTCTCGGTGCGCGAGGCGGAGCGCGAGGGCGATTTGTGGCGCGTGCAGATCGACCGCGCGGACAACGGTGCCGCGGAAACAGTGCGCGCGCGATGGCTTCTCGACTGCAGTGGTCGGGCGGGCGTGATGGCCCGGCGAGGTTGGCGGCGCACGGAGTCCGCGGCGCGAACGATTGCTGTCGCAGGCGTATGGGAACGATCCGGCGCCTGGCCGCTCGAGGACGCGACGCACACGTTCGTGGAGAGCTACGAGAACGGATGGGCCTGGTCGATCCCCGTGTCCGCATCGCGCCGGTTCGTCACGGTGATGCTCGATCCGCGCGTGACGACGTTGCCGGGTCGATCGGAGCTCGCCGCCGCGTACCACGCTGAGATCGCGCGCGCGACGGCGCTGCGTACTCTCATAGACGGCGCAACGATCGTGGATGCGCCCTGGGCGTGCGACGCCACGCCGTACTCGGCGACCCGCGTTGCCGGCGACGGAGTGCTGCTCGTTGGCGACGCCGCGTCGTTCGTCGATCCGCTGTCGTCGTTCGGCGTGAAGAAGGCGCTGGCCTCGGCGTGGCTGGCGGCGGTCGTCGTGCACACCGCGCTCGTCGACCCCGCGACGACCGATGCAGCGCTCGAGCTGTTCACCGCGCGCGAGGTCGCGATGGCCGAGCATCTGCGGCAGGGAGCGGCGGCCCTCGCGCGCGACGCGGCGGGCGCGCACGAGACTTCGTTCTGGTCCGCGCGAGCCGATCGAGACGCGTCGCCGCCGAGCGACGAGTGGGATGTCGACGCGCTGCGTACGGACAAACGCATCCAAACAGCGTTCGAGGATCTGAAGCGGCAGCCGGTCTTGCGGCTGCAACTGGCCGGCTCGCTCGAGTTCGTCCGCCGGCCGGTCGTACGCGGCCATCGCATCGCACTCGAGGAGCACCTGTCGGCGCCGACGTCTGCGAACGCCGTTCGGTACTGCCGCAACGTCGATCTCGTGGTCTTGGCGCGCCTCGCTCCGGAGTTCGAGCAGGTGCCAGACCTCTTCGACGCGTACAACCGCGCCGCCGGCCCCGCGCCGCTCCCGGACTTCCTCGGCGCGCTGTCGACGCTCGTCGGATTCGGCATGCTCACTGCGGCAGACGGCGCTTGACGGCTTGACGTCTACACCACCGGTCCACCGGTCCACCGGTCCACCGGTCTACCGGTCCACCGCTTGACAGCATCGGGGCCGGGGCGTATCCCGTAGGGCACCTGGGAGCGTGTCACTTCCACCCCAAGCACCTTCAGGTCATGTCGCGTCGACTGTTCGTCGCTCCATCGCGCGTTTGGCTCGCCGTAGGACTTCTCGCCTGGGCAGGCTCCGCGCACGCTCAGCGTGGCGGCGGAGGAGGCGGCGGCCGAGGTCGGGGCGCCGCGGCAGGAACGGGCGCGGCCGCGGCGGATACGACGACTGGCTTCGTGATTCGCGACGTGACGACGCGGACGCGTTGCCAAAGTTGTCATCAGCGCGACTCGGCGGGCATGCTCCAGCGCATCTCGTACGAGCGCAAGACGCCCGAAGGTTGGGAGATGACCGTGCGGCGCATGGTCGCGCTCAACAACGTCAAGCTGGAACCGGCCGACGCACGCGCGATCGTGCGGTATCTGAGCGACAACCAGGGACTCGCACCGGCCGAGCTTCGACCGGGACGGTTCGAGGTCGAGCGTCGGACGATCGAGTATCGGTACACGGCGGATACCCGCACCGAAACGACCTGTCGCGCGTGTCACTCGATGGGGCGCGTGATCACGCAGCGTCGCACGCGGGGCGAATGGGAGCTGCTCGTCGCCACGCATCGCGCGCTCTATCCGGACGCCGACTTTCAGGCGTTCCGGCGCGGCGGCCCGGCGACGAACGACAGCGGAGCGGCGGTTCCACATCCGATGGACGTCGCGATCAACCATCTCGCCCGCACGTTCCCGCTGCGGACGCCGGAATGGGCCGCCTGGTCGGCGACGATGCGGCCGCCGCATCTCGAGGGCACGTGGTCGCTCAGCGGCAGCGAGCCCGGTCGCGGTGCGTTCTATGGAAGGATGACGGTCACGCGCGGCGCCGGCGATGGCGAGTTCGTCACCCAGGCGACGTATCGCTACGCCGACGGCGGCAAGGTCGTGCAGCGCACCGGAAAGTCGATCGTGTACACCGGTTTCCAGTGGCGTGGCCGCTCGACGGATCCGGCGCTCAAGGCGACGGACACGGTCGGCCTGCGCGAGGTGATGTTCGTCGAGCCGGGCTGGGAAGAGATGTCCGGCCGCTGGTTCACCGGCGGCTACGACGAGGTCGGGATGGACGTGTCGCTCAAGAAGCTCGGCGCGAATCCCGTGCTGCTCGGCGTGGCGCCGCACGCGGTGCGCGTCGGAACGCGGGGCCAGGACGTCACGATCTTCGGCGCGAATCTCCCGAAGAACATCGCGGCGACGGGCGTCGACTTCGGCCCCGGGGTGACGATCGAGCGCGTCGTCCGCGCGACACCGGACTCGATCACCGTGCGCATGAACGTCGACTCGGCGGCGGTCATCGGCAAACGTGATCTCTACGCCGCCGGCGTGTCGCTGCGCGACGGCGCTGTCGTCTACGATCAGATCAACCGCATCAAGGTCGTGCCGCTGGCCGGTCTCGCGCGCGTCGGCGGGAACGTCTTCCCGAAACAGCTCCAACAGTTCGACGCGATCGCCTACTACAACGGACCCGACGGCAAACCGGACACCGACGACGATCTCGAGATCGGCCGCGTGAACGCCACCTGGTCGCTCGAGGAATACGGCGTCACGTACGACGACGACGACGTGAAGTTCGTGGGCGCCGTCGACCAGACGGGGCTGTTCACGCCGAACGTCGACGGTCCGAATCCTCAGCGCAGCGCGAACCGCAACAACGTCGGCGACGTGTGGGTCGTCGCGACGTATACACCCCCAGGCAAGTCGCCTCGCCCGCTGCGCGCTCGCGCGCAGCTCGTCGTCACCGTGCCGCTCTACATGCGGTTCGCACCCTGGAAAACGCAGCCATGATGCAGCTCCGGCGCGGTGAATATCACAGCTTTAGCGGTGGCGACGCGCGCTTTCTATACCTCGTGCCGTCGGCCGCTGTCGTGCGGCTCGACGACGTCGCCGAGGCCGTCCTCGAGACGCTGGCCGACGGAGATCGCACGGCGACCGAGCTCGCCGAGTCGCTCTCGACGCGGTGGGGTCCAGAGGTGATCCGCTCGTCGATCGATGAGTTGCTCGGCATGCGCGCGATTCATACGGTCGCGGCGCCGCCGCCCAAACCGGTTGCGGAGAAGCCCAAGCGACGCATTCCGCTCCAGACGCTCGTGCTCAACGTGACGAGCAAGTGCAACCTGTCGTGCGGCTACTGCTACGAGTACGGCGAGGATCGCATCGTCGAAGCCGCGAGCAAGCCCCGCTTCATGAACGAAGAGACGGCTCGGCAAAGCGTCGACTTCATGTTCAGCGAGGCGGGCGACTCGCCGGCGGTGAACTTGACGTTCTTCGGCGGCGAGACGCTGCTCAACTTCAAGATGCTGAAGTCGGCGCTCGCCTACGCGCGGGAGCGCGCCGAGCCGTTGGGCAAGCAGGTGAACGCCAGCCTCACCACGAACGCGACGCTGTTGCGCGAAGAGATCATCGACTGGATCGTCGAGAACGACGTGGGCGTCACTGTGTCGATCGACGGCGCCAAGGAGCAACAGGACAAGTTCCGCGTCTTCGCGAACGGCATGGGGAGCTACGACCTCGTCGTGCCGAACATCAAAGAACTGTTACGCCGCCATCGTCGTCGCCCGGTCGGCGCGCGAGTCACGCTCACGGGACAGAATCTCGACGTCACCTCGATCTACCGGCACCTGTACGAGGAGCTGGGCTTCTGGGAAGTCGGCTTCGCGCCGGTGACCACGTCGTGGCAGCGCGAGTATGCGATCGAGGACGAGGGATTCCGGCAGCTGCTGTCCGGTTTCCAGACCCTCGCCGCCGACTATCTGAATGCGGCCCTGGCGGGCCGCCGTCATGGATTCTCGAACGTGCGCGATACGCTCGAGGAGATTCACAAGGGCATGAGCAAGGCCTATCCGTGCGGCGCCGGCCTCGGCCTCATGGGCGTGGCCACCGACGGCGACGTCGCGCTCTGCCACCGCTTCGCCGGATCGGACACGCACAAGCTGGGCACCGTGTTCGACGGCATCGATCATTCGCGTCAGGACGACTTCCTGATGAAGCACCACATCGCCAACAAGACTGATTGCTCCACGTGCTGGGCGCGTCCGCTGTGCGCGGGCGGCTGCTATCATGAAGCACACACGCGCTACGGCTCGACCGTGGAGCCGAACCTGCACTACTGCGAGTGGATTCGCGCCTGGACGAACACCTGCCTTGAGATGTACGGCGTTCTCGCCGACAGAGAAGCCCGAGTTCCTGGCGCAGTTCGATTAATCGTCCACCGTCCACCTGTCCACCCGTCCACCCGTCCATGCGACACCTGACGCCGATCAATCAAAAGGCTCGCCGGATCGAAGCGACGATCGAGAACGACGTCGTCGCGCTCCAGCAGGGCGGGCCGCAAAACGCGCCGCACGTCCCACTCGGCTGCACGTTCGTCTTCTCGCCGGGATGGGAGGTCGACTCGAGCGGCGGCACCGCGGGTCTGTGCCAGCCGGTGGAACGCGATCTGTTCGACTGCCACCTCACGTGCTTCTGGCCGGCGCAGGTGCCCGATCTGTACAACTACGCCCCGGATTGGACAGGGAAGTGCGCGTCCGCGCAGAAGGACTGGCGCAAAATCGACCTCATCTTCCCATGAGACACGCGTTTCGCACCGCCGCCGCGCTGATCACGCTTGTCGCGCTGGCGCCGCTCGGCATCGCCGCGCAGGCGCCGAGGCTCGCGTCGGCCGACCCGATTCCGTCCGGCGGCGACGGCAGCATCTACGTCGGCACGTACGCGCGCAACATCCTCGTCCTCGACGAGGCGACGATGCGCGTGCGCGACACCCTGCACACGTCGGTCGGCATTCCCGAGATCTCGCTCTCGTTCGACAGGAAGCACCTCTACGTAACCGATCCCGGCGACGAGAAGGTCGAGATTCTCGACCTCGCCACGAAGCAGTCGCTCGGCATGTTCACGCTGTCGCACGACAGCGTGAAGGTGCGCATGAACGGATTCAGCCTCGACCCGATGGAGCGCTTCGCCATCATTTTGGTGAAGATCTACACCAAGCATCGTGACCGGTACGAGGTGAGCCGCCCCACGCTGCTCCGCTACGATCTCGCGAAGCGTGAGGTGACGGACACGATCGCCTGGCCGCGCGGCGAAGAACGCGAGTTCGCCCAGATCATTTTCGCGCCCAAGGGCGACCTGATGTACTTCTTCACGCAGGACGACGTGTTGATCTACGACTCCAACACGCTCAAGCAGGTCGATCACTGGGACATTTCGCGGACGCTGTTCGAAGAAGGCCTCGGCCGCATCAACTTCGGACTGCCGTACGACGTCTACGAGGAGCCGGGCTTCTACACGGGTCTCTTCCGCACCAACGATCCGGTGAACCACCGCACGCAAATGGGCGTCGCCCGCATGGATCTCGCGAACCGCCAGCTCGACTTCTATTCGCTCGGTCCGCAGCCAGGCGGTGAGCTTCCGACTCGCTCCGGATCGCAAGCGTGCCTATGGCATCCACAGCGAGGTCGGCAACTATCAGTTCTGGACGTTCGATCTCGAGTCGCGCCGCGTGCTCGGCAAGACGGAGTTCCCTGGGCGGCCGCGCATGGGGCTCGTGGTCAGCTCCAACGGCACGCAGCTCTACATCACGACAGCCGGGAGCACGATCGACCGGTTCGCGACGCAGGGCTTCGAGCGTCTGGGAACCGTGAACCTCGGGGCGGACATGACAAACGTCATCTTGGTCCCGCGTGCGGCTGCCGCGAGATAACAAGTGAGTGCGGTGTACGGAGTGCGGAGACGAGCCTGCCGCGATTTTCGTTGCTAGACAGAGATCTCAAGCGCGCGCTCAGCTACGTCACGCCGCACTGGAAGCGGCTCGCGTTGGTGCTGGCGCTGTCGCTCATCAGCACCGTCGCCGCGCTGTACATCCCGTACCTCTCGCGACTGCTGATCGATCGTGCGCTGCTCGGGCGCGACAGCGCGGCGCTCGTCAGGATCATTCTTCAGTTCACCGTCCTCACGCTCGGCAGCTTCGCGCTCAACGTCGTGAGCGGCCTGGTGTACACACGTGCGTCGGCCGAAATCCTGTTCGAGATGCGGCTCGGCCGTGTTCCGTCAGTTGCAGCGGCTGTCGCCGAGGTTCTTCGCGAACATGCCGGTGGGGCAGATCGCGACGCGACTCAATGCGGACATCGGCGAGATCCAGCGCGTGGCCGCCGAGATCGCGCTCGCCTGGTTGGGCAACGTGATCTTTCTCGTCGGCAGCGTGATCATCCTCTTCCGACTCGACCGCACGCTCTTTCTGGTCAGCTTCGCGCTGCTGCCGCTCGCGCTGTGGGCGCTCGTGCGATACCGCTCGCGCATGGAGACGGCCGTCGCGGGCGTCCGCGACAGAAGCGCCGACGTCGGCAGCTACCTGATCGAAGCCCTGCTTGGGATGAAGGTGATCGTGGCGTTCAACGCGCAGGAGCGCGAAGCGTCGCGGTTTCGCGCCAACAACGACGCCTTCATCGATGCGCTGATGTCGATGCGCCGGCTGACCTATCTCTCCGGCGGCGTGCCGGGATTGCTGCTGTCGGCCGGGAGCGCGTTGGTGTTCCTCGTCGGCGGCATGCGCGTGATCGACCACACGATCACGATGGGCACGCTGGTCGCGTTCGTCGCGTATCAAATGCGGTTGGTCTGGCCGATCCAGGCCCTCATGGGATTGTACGCCAGCCTCGCGTCGGCGCGCGTATCGCTCAAGCGCGTCAGCGAGATCCTCGACGCGCCCGTGGACGTCGTCGAGTCACCCGCAGCTGTGGCGTTGCCCTCGGCGCGCGGGCGTATGACGCTCGAACATGTCACGTACGCGTTCGGCCGCGGCGGACCGGTGCTCGACGGCGTCTCGCTCGACGTTTCGCCGGGCGAATGCGTCGCGATCGTCGGACGCAGCGGCGAAGGCAAGTCGACGATCGCCGATCTGCTCGTGCGACAGCTCGACCCGGAGAACGGGCGCGTGCTGCTGGACGGCGTCGACCTGCGCGCGGCGCGACTGGCGGACATCCGTCGGCACGTGCTAGTGGTGGATCAAGATCCGTTCGTGTTCAACGCGACGCTCGCCGAGAACATTCGCTATGCGCGACCAGGGGCCAGCGACGCCGACGTGCGCGCCGCGGCTGACTCGGCCGGCCTAGGTGCTCTTCTCGCGCGCACTCCGCGCGGGCTCGACACGAGCGCCGGTGAACGCGGCCGCGCGCTGTCGGCCGGCGAGCGCCAGCGCCTCGCGATCGCGCGCGCATTTCTCGCCGACCCGGCCGTGTTGGTGCTCGACGAGGCGACGGGAGCGTTGGATCCGGCCACCGAGGCGCAGGTCGCCGCAGGCTACGAAGCCGTGATGGCCGGCCGCACGACGATCCTCATCACGCACCGGCTCGAGCTCGCGCGCCGCGCCGACCGCGTGCTCGTGCTCGCGCGCGGCCGGATCGTCGAGGAGGGAACGGCCGCGACGCTGCTCGGCCTCGGGCAATCGTTCGCCAGCCTCTTTTCGGCCGGCGTGTTGGCCCAGACGCTCTAGCCCGTGCGCTTCACGTTGGCGGACACACCATTTGCCGGACGCACCGGCCGCGGAGTGACCGTCGCGCTTCTCGACAGCGGCGTGCACGGCGACCATCCGCACGTGGGCGGCGTGCGAGGTGGAACGTCGTTTCTGCCCGGTAACAACGCCAGCGATTTCGTCGATCGCGTGGGTCATGGGACGGCGGTTGCGGCGGCGATTCGCGAGAAGAGTCCCGCGGTCGACCTCATTGCCGCGCGAATCTTCGACCGGCAACTGGCGACGAACGTCGACGTCCTCGTCCAGGCGATTTGCTGGGCGGCCGATGAAGGCGCGCAGCTGATCAACCTCAGCCTGGGCACGACGAATCCCGCGCACGCCGAAAAGCTCGGGCCGGCGGTGAGCTACGCCGCGGAGCGGGGCTCGATCGTCATCTCGGCGCGGGAGTGGAACGGCACCACGTGGCTGCCGGGCAGTCTCGCCGGAGTCGTTGGCGTGGTGGCCGACGCCGAGCTGGATCGCGACGAAATCGATGTCACCACGGCGGGCGACCAGCTGCCACACTTCAAGGCGGCGCCGTTCCCGCGACCGATTCCCAACGTGCCTCGCGAGCGGAATCTCTCAGGTGTGTCGTTCGCGGTCGCGAACGTGACGGGCTTCCTGGCGCGAGCGACCGAAGCGTGCGGCGATCCGTTCAGCGCGGCGGCATTTGCACGGCGTTCGACGGTGTGAAGCGTCGTCCAAAATGGTAGTCCGACCACGAGAGGAAGTATTTCCAATTCGGCGCGTCGGTGTGGCCGCCGTCGTGTTGGCGCCACGCGAGCTGTCCGTCGAGCAGGCCGACGTTCACCGGCGGCATCTTCTCTTTCGTGTAGTCATCCGACACGCCGAGTCCTTTCGCGCCGAGCAGGCGAAAGACGGGCTGCGCGGCGACCGCCGCCATGAAGCTGCCCTGATGGTCGAGCCATTTCGCGTCGCCCTTCTCGGGAACACCGTAGCTCACGAAGGTGAGCCGGGGTGCGCAGAGCGCGAGCAGCTCGTGCGAATCCACGGGTAGGTCGCCGGCGTTCTTGCTGCCGAACGTCGCGTCGGATGCGCCGTACTCGAGGAAGTTGCCGGCCATCCAGTGGTATTCGCCGCTGCCGGTGAGACTCTCGACCGCTTCGCCCCAATTGCGACGGTTCAGTTTGGCGCCGCCCTCGCCGGACGATCCGATGAGCACTGTCGCGAACCGAACGTCGAACGCCATCGTGACGAGCGCCGCCTTGCCGTAGCGCGACACGCCCTCGATGCCGACCTCGTTCGCGTTCACCGCGGCATCCGTCTCGAGATAGTCGAGCGTACGCGACGCGCCCCACGCCCAGGCGCGCAACGCACCCCAGTCGTCGGGCTTGCGCGGCTGTCCGCGGTTCGCGAGACCGATGATGCCTTTGGTGAGTCCGGCGCCGTTGTCGGCTTGAATGCTCGTGGGATTCAAGAACACGAATCCCCACCCGTCTACGATGAGTTGCTCGGTCGCCGGCGCGTCGCTGCCCGGTGGCGGCGGTGGAAACGTGAACGCCGGACGGCCCGGTGGCGGTGGCGGCGGCGGCGCGGGTCGGCCGAGCGCCTGGTCGAGGTTGCCCGGGCGAAACATGATCATGACGGGGGCGCGCGCTTTCGCGTCGGCCGGCACCACGAGCGTCGCCGGAATGTCGATCGTGAGCGCCGGATACGCCGAGTTGTCGACGTGGCCGACGAGCTGCTTTCCGATGACGCGATGTCCGGCAATGGTGCCGGTGTCTGTCGCCGTCACCGTCCACGTCACCTTGGGCACGTCGCCCGGGATGCGCCCGTACACATCGCGCTCGAACAGCTTGACCAACTCGGCCCTTCGCGTCGTCCACTGCTGGGGCGTCGTCACTTTGTGCCCATTCGCCAGCGTGAGGACGTCCGGCAAGTTGGGGAAGGGATTTGCTTGCGCCTCGTCGTAGTTCGCGTGGTTCGCGTCCTGCTCGTTGCCGCTCGGTCCCGGGCGCAGCGCTCTGATGCCGAGTTGCTCCATCATTTGCTGGTGATCTTGCGCCGTCGTCCAATTCTTTGTGTCGGGCGCCGCCGGAGTGCCGGCCGGCTGCTGCGCGGTCGCGAATGACCCGGCGAGGGCGATGAGCGACAGCGCGCCGATCGCGGTCAACGTCATCGGCGCACATGGCGAATTTGCGGGGAACACGATGGAGTGGCGCATGGAGTGGCAGTCGTGTCGGTGAGCGCGTTGACGCGTTGGGTCATCATATGGATTGCTGACGTCCGCCACAATGTCGAGACCGTCAGCAGGCTCGGCGCCACCTCGCACTCGGGCGCGCGCTCGCGTTATCTTGTCGGCTCAATGGCAGCACCGACACGATGACGTGGCTCGCCGACGCCGGCGAAATGGGGCCGCTTCTCCGCAGCACCGACTGGTCGGCCACCGGCCTCGGGGCGCTCGACACGTGGTCAGCGAGCCGGAAGACGGCCGTTGGCATTTGTCTTCGTTCGCCATTGCCGACGGCGCTCTTTCTCGGACCGGAACAGCGACTCATCTACAACCAGCACTTCGTTCGGTTTCTGCCGACCGGCGGGCACCCGGCGGCGATCGGTCGCCCAGGAGATGCCGTCCGCGCCTCCATCAACGGTGCAGCGTTCGACTTCAGTCCGATCCTCGCTTCGGATGGCGAAACCGTCGATGGCACGCTCTGCGTTCACACCGGATTTCGCGCGTCGGCGATGGACGATGTGGGCGAGCTGCGGGCTGCGGTCGATCTCTTCAAGCTGGGGAGATATCGGCAGGATCCCGTCACACAGGTGATCGAGTGGGACGCGCACCTCAAAGCCATGTGGGGCCTGGCGCCCGACGCGCCGGTGGACCTCGGCGTCTTCATCGCCGGAATTCATCCGGACGACCGTGAACGTGTTCAGGCCGCGCTGGGTCAGAGCGTGGATCCCGCGGGCGACGGTGTCTGCGACATCGAGTATCGTGTCGTCGGCGTGAACGGCGGCCCGGAGCGATGGGTAGCCACGCGCGGCAAGACCGTATTCGAGCAGGGACGCGTGGCGAGTTTTCACGGCGTGGTGCTCGACATTTCCGAGCGCAAGCGCGCCGAGCATGCCAACCTCACCTTGATCGCCGAGTTGCAACACCGAACGCGCAATCTTCTCGCGGTCGTGGACGGACTCGCCGAGCAGACGCTTGCCTCGTGTGACACGCTGTCGGAGTTCTCCGGTCCATTCCGCGAGCGCCTGGCCACGCTGTCGCGCGTCCAGGGCTTGTTGTCGCGCGGGGAGTCGACATCCGTCATGATCAACCAGCTGGCGACGCTGGAACTGCGCGCGCTCGGCGCGGAGCCCGACGGCGAGCGTGTCGTCGTGGACGGACCCGAGGTCGCGCTTCCGAATCGGTCGGTTCAGATTCTTGCGCTGGGACTCCACGAGCTGGCCACGAACGCCCGCAAGTACGGGGCTTTGGCATCGCCCGTCGGACGTCTGCGCGTGACCTGGACCGTCACGAACGAGGCGAAACAGCGACGGCTCGTGCTGCATTGGCACGAGACCGGCATCTTTCCACGCACCGATGCGCCGCCGGGAGGCGCGCGCGTGGGGTTGGGTCGTACCCTCATTGAAAAGGCGTTGCCGTACCAACTCGACGCACTGACGCACCTCGAGATCGGCGACGATGTAGTGCACTGCGTCGTGTCCATCGCGCTTGACCAGGAGCCGTCGTGAATTTACCTGATTTGGATGGTCTTCGAATTCTTGTAATCGAAGACGAACACATAGTCGCTGAAGCGCTGTCGCGTTGCCTGCGAACGTCGGGCGCCGAGATCGTGGGGCCGGCCGCCACGGTGGAGCAAGCGCTCACGCTGCTCGCGACGTCGGACCGGATCGACGGCGCGCTGCTGGACATCGACTTGAGAGGCATTCGCGCCTTCGCGGTGGCCGACGATCTGATCGCGCGCGGCGTGCCCTTCGTGTTCGCGACGGGATACGAGACGATGATCCCGGATCGGTATCGCCACGTCGCCGTGGTGCAGAAGCCGTTCGACGTCGCCGAGACCGCCGCGGCGTTGTTTCCTACGCTGTAAGCCTCACGGGCCTTTCACGGCGCGCTCGAACAACTGCATGTCGTCGGTGGCCAGTACGGCATGCAGCGCGAACAGACTGGACGGCCCGTTCCACTCGCCGCCGGACAGCGCACGCGCCGAGTGAAATCCCGCCGCGCGAACGGCCGCCAGCACCTGTGGGTTCCATTCGCCGTATGGGTACGCGAATAGATCCGACGCCGAACCCATGTTCTGCTGAAGATCAGCGCGGCTGCCGGCGACTTCCGACTCGAGCTGCGCCGGCGTCATGGTCGTGAGCTTGGGATGCGTGCGCGTGTGCGCCGCGATCGTCATTCCGGCCGCCTGCATCGCCTTGAGCTGGTCCCAGCGCATGCAGCCATCGTCCTTCCCGACGGCCGACGTGATGGTGAAAAACGTCGCCGTGTAGCCGAGTTGATGCAGGATCGGAAACGCGAATTCGTACTGCGTGAGCCACGAGTCGTCGAACGTGAGCACCACCGCGTGATCGGGCACCGGGGTGTCGTGCTGTATCGCCGACACGAGCGCGTCGAGCGAGATGACCTTGTCGCCAATCTGGGCGAGATAGTTCATCTGCTTTCTGAAGACGCCCGTGTCCACGTCGAGTTGACGCTGGATTGCGTCCTGACCGGGACGATGCGCCGCGATGCTATGGTAGACGAGAATCGGGACGCGGATGGAATCGCCCGGCGGCGCCGCGCCTGGAGCCTGGGCGCGGGCTGACTCCGCCATCATCAAGAGCGCGCAAACACTGATCAACATTTTCATCATACGCCTACTCGCGACGCCTGCACGAAACGTGGCAAGCAGGTTGTGATCCACCGCACTCAAGTCTCCCGGACCGGCAGCCGCTACTTAAGGCGTATTCGCCTGCCTCCCCATGGAGCCAAACATGATCCGTCGCTCTGCCATTTTTTCCTTGGCGCTCTCCACCGCTTTCGCGGCGCTCCCGCTCCGCGCGCAGGTGGGCGGCGCCGGCTCGGTCGTGAACGGCCGAGTCGTCGTTCAAGTGTTCGTCACGCTGTCCGATGACGCGACCCCGTACCATCCGATCTCGGGCTTGCCGCTCGGGTTCATCCGTACGCCGCGCGACACGTCGATGGCGGTCACCGATCGCTCGGGCTCGGCCATCGTACTTCTCCCGCCCGGCCGCTATCGCGTCGTGTCGCTCGTCCCGACGCATTGGAAGGGCGTGCGCTACGCGTGGAACACTCCTATTGAAGTCAAAGAGGACATGGGTCAGGTCAACCTGCGTCGCACTGACGCGATCGCCGCCAAGGTCGTTGCGACGACGGTCACGTCGACCTCGAACGGTGAGACCGTCGAGCGCACCGTCGAACGAAAGGAAGTAGTGCGCGCGGCCGTGCCCGTTGCGGTCGCTCCGGTTGCTCCGGTCGCTTCGCAGGCGCCCGCGCCGACGCCTGCCGTTGCTCCTGCTCCGGCTCCTGTCGCCATTTCGGTTTCCGAAGCCATGGCGGAACGAGCGGACCCGGCTCCCGCCGCACCGGTGAAGGTCGTCGACGCTCGGCCGGCGAAGGTCGCTGACGCTCGGGCCGCGATGCCTCGCCCCGCGCTCGGCAGCTCTCGGACGAAGGGCCTGTTCATCGGGCTCGACGCCGAGGGCAATGGTCTCCAGACAAACATGGCCGGCAGCTCGGTGGAGTCGGGAGCGGGCGCGGGCGTCGTTCTCGGATATGGGTTCACGCGGCGTCTGTCTCTGTACGCCGACGTGAGTGACGCGCAGATGAACGCGACGGCCGGCGGCACGTACATGCTGGGGAACGCCGACTTCGGCGCGCGCGTGCACTTCCGCAGCGGTCACGTGATCGTGCCGTTCATCGAGTTGGGCGCGACCGCTCGCCAAGTGTCCACGACTCAGAGCGGCGTGACGTACACGGCGAACGGCATTGGCGGTTCGGCCGGCCTCGGCTTCAACATCTACTTCATGCGTGCGGTGGCGCTCTCGACGGCCGCCGATTGGTCGATGGGTAACATCAACAACTACCAGGTCGACAACCTCGTGGGCTCGTCGGTGAGCGCCATGACGGCGCGCGTGCACGTCGGCCTCGTCTGGTTCCCGTAGTCGTCGTCGCGGCAAAGCAAGCGTAGTACAAAGCGCCCGGTGCTCGTGCACCGGGCGCTTTCGCTATCCGACGAGCTGGCCGCAGCGCGAGCAGACGTAGAGCGAGCGCCACCGCTTGCGGCGATCGTAGTAGTCGTCGCTGTAGCGGCGCAGCCTCGTCATGAACACGACGAGCGTGACGAGGGCCGCCGCGACGAAGGCGAACTCGCCAATGTTCGCTCCGAAGCGGCGAAACACGTAGAAGCCGGCGGCGGCGAGTGGGATGGCGACGAGCAGCGCGACGCCCACCGCGGATTTCCGCTTCGGCGGACGCAAGCGACGAACGATCTGTATGTCGGTCATGCCGCCCGTGCGCGCCTCCTCGGGCGCGTTCGGCGCTTCCTCGAGGCGGCCGGCGCTCTCGTAGTACAGGTCGGCGGCATTCACGAACGCCGACGCGTTGCACTTCGGACAGCGCGCGTCGCGAAGCGGGCTGTCGTCGTCGGAGTCGAGTTTCGAGACCGCGTTGACCGCGGCATGCAACCATTCGAGTCGATCGTCGCTCATCGGGACTGGGGCGGGCCGGCCATTGGAAACGTTCACCTGAGAAGTTAGCGACTGGCGCCGAGGCCGCGTGCCCGCCCGGGCAGGGCAATCTTTTTGCCTTTTGTGGGCGTCGAGGTACCAATGTCAACCACTGCGCCCGCATCGTGTCGGGGGAGGCGGGAATGGACGGAATACAAGCACGACTCTCTGATCTTCTTCAACTCCGTTGGTCAGCATTGCTGGTCCGGGGCCTCATTGCAATCGCCATCGGCGTGCTGTTCTGGTCGAGGCCGGCCTCCACGCTGGCCGTGATCGTGCTCGCGTTCGGCGCCTGGGCGTTCATCGACGGCGTCGTGACGGTTTGGCTCGCCTTTCAGGATCGGCCCCAGTCGTCGTGGGGATGGATGCTGCTCGACGGACTCCTCGGCATCGGCGTCGGCCTGTTCGCCTTCTTCCACCCAGCGGCGACGGCGATTGGCTTGCTCTTCCTCGTCGGCATTTGGGCGGTCTTTCGCGGCATCTTCGAGATCGCCGTCGCGATCTCCCTTCGCAAGGAACTGGAAGGCGAGTGGCGGCTGCTCATCGCCGGCGTTCTCTCCCTCCTGTTCGGCGTGACCGTCCTCGCCCGGCCCGGTGCGGGACTCATCGCCGTGCTCTGGCTGCTGGGCATGTACGCCGTGCTGTACGGAATCATGATGGTGATGCTCGCGTTCAAGGCGCGCACCTGGGGCAAGCGTCTCTCGACGAGCTGACGCGCCGCGATCACGCCGTCATTTCAGAATCGCGTGGAGATCGCTGAGCACTTCGTCCAGCGGGTCCACGCGAACCAGCCCGATGCGCGGGTACTCGAGGTCGAGAATGACGTACGCGGAAATTGAAACAGCGGACGCGACTCCGAGCATGTACAGCCAATTGCGCGTCGGGCTGCTCGCGAGCGCGTATCCACCGAGCAGTGCGGCCGCCAGCGCGGTGAGTCCGAGCATCGTGTAGATCACGCTCGGCGGATGAATCCGCCGAGCGAGGGTCTCGCGTTCCGCCGATACGAACATCGAGCTGAGGGCAGGCAGGAGAACGAGGCGCGCTCGCTCTCCACTCGGAACGGTGGCTGCCGCGACCGCCTGCTCCCAGAGCCGGCGTCGCGCGGCGGTGATCTGAGGATCCTCGACGAACTTGTCGGGCGGTTCTACCCCGCTCAGGTCCGACGTGTACAGCGCGTCGATGTAGCGCCTGAAGCCGGCGCGGATGTCGGGCTGCGATTCCGCCGGCAGCAAGTCGATCGCCTCCCACCCGACGCCGATCGCGTGGACCTCGTCGCCGATGCGCTCGCGCCGGCTGTCGAATCGATCGGCCGCGCCCGAGAACGTGAATCCGATGAGCAGCCCGAGCAGACCGTAGACGATGCGGTCGACGGTGCCGACGCCCGAGCGCGCTCCGGTTCCGTGTCGCGCGGTCTGTCGAAGGCCGAAGCGTCGTCCGGCCTCGAGCAGAAGCAGCATGCCGAAGAACAAACCGAAGGCCTGCGCCAGAGTCAGCGCGACGAAGCGGACGTGCGACATGCCCGAGCGCGCCGCACGTTCTCTGCCACACGTCGCGTGCGACCAAAGTCCAGTATCGCGTTCGCGCCCCTGCCATAGACTGCGCGTCCCCTCCCACCACTCGGCGGACGTGGATCCGCCGAGAGTTGCCGTGATCGGCAACACAACCGTGACCTCATCGTAACACAGGAGAAGACGCATGGTCAGGCAATCAGAAATTAGCGAAGTCTCATCGACGATCGACGTCGCCCGCGAGACGGGACGCAGTGGAGCGACGCGACGTGGCCGCGCCGGCGCCCCGAGAGAGCCGCGCGACGAAAGGGTCCAGGAGATCGCCGACCAGCTCCGCGACACGTTCGTGCGCGAAGCGATCGCCGAAAAGGTCGGCGAGCGGCTGGAAGGCGCGATTCGCGACCGCGTGCGCGACGCGCTCCGAGCCAGGCTCGCTCGTGACCTCCGCAACCGCTTGCGCGACGTGGCGACGGGCGACGCCGAGCCCGAAGAGGTCGCCGAGCTGCTGAACGACCGGTTGAGCGACGCGATCGAGCAGCGCGTGTCGGACGGCATTCGCGAACGCCTCGGCGGCGCGCTCCGCGAGCGGTTCACCGATTCGATTCGCAGCGCGATATCGGAGAGCTCCCTCGCCGGGCAATTCACCGGCGAGGCGACAGACGACGTCGTCGACTCGTTCACGTGCCGCGTCGAGGACGCGATCCGCGATCGAGTGCGCGAAGGCCTTCGCGAGACGGTCCGCGAGCGCCTGCGCGAGGCATCGCGCGAGCGCGTCGGCGAGACGCTTCGCCAAGTCGCCGAGGCGCGAAGAGACGGCACGGACGACGTCGAGGCGATCGTCGCCCCCGCGGCGGACCGCTTGGAGAATGCGCTGCGCGAACGCATCGCCGACGCGGTGCGCGACCGCGTTCACTCCATTCTGGCTCTGACCATCGAGGACGCCGCGGGCGATCCGCTGCGCGAGACGCTTCGCCGAGCCGTGGTGCGTCATGCGATCGAGGCGCGCACCGACGGCAGCACCACCGGCAGCGCCACGGGCAGCACCAGCGGTACGTTCTTCGATCGTTCGGCTCGCGGCGGCAACGGCGGCACGCGAACACTCGGTAACGGCTCTGGCGCTGCGATCGCCGAGGCGCTCGGTGACCGCCTGCATCAGCGTCTCGCGACGACGATTCGGGACCGCGTCGCGAACGGGCTGCGCGACCGGGTCGAGCTGGCCATGCACGACTCGCTCGAGGAAGCGCTGCGCGAGCGGCTCGGCGGCGCCATCCGCGCCGCGATCGCCGAACAGCGCGGAGCGCACAACATCGACACGACTCGACTCGCCGAGTCGATCCGCTACCACCTCGGCGATTCGCTGCGCTCGAGGCTCGCCGACGGAATCCGCGAACGGATCGGTGACGCCCTGCGCGCTCGCCTCGCCGAAGCGATCGAGACGAGCGTCTCTCAAACCGCGATGACGTCCTGATTCAGTTCGGAAGGGGAGAAAGAACGGCGGGGCGCGTCTCGAACGCGCCCCGCCTTTTCACCGGTCTACCGGTCTACCGGTCTACCGGTCTACCGGTCCACCCGTCCACCCGTCCACCCGTCCACCCGTCCACCCGTCCACCCGTCCACCCACTGACTATCGCTTCTTCGCGATCATGTTGTGCGTCTGGCTGATGTACGGGTTGCCGTGCAACGCCGCGGAGATGTCAGTGATCGCCTTCTGGCCGCGCACGCTGTTGCCGGCCGAGTCGAGCGGCGGTGAAACCACCGCGATGCCGAACCTGTCCGGTGACACGGCGATCAGGCCGCCGCCGACGCCGCTCTTGGCCGGAAGGCCCGTCACGTAGAGCCACCGACCCGAATCATCATAGAGCCCGGCGGTCGCCATCACGGCGAGGATCGCCGGCACGTGCTGGCTGCCGACCACCTGGCGTCCGGTGACGGGATTCAATCCACCGTTCGCCAGCGTCGCCGCCATCGTTGCCAGGTCGCGCGCGTTGACGTTCACCGAACACTGGCGCGTGTACAGATCGACCGCTTGAGGCCAGTTGGCCGAGATGTGGCCGTAGGCGAACATCAGGGCACCGATCGCCTGGTTGCGCTGATTGGTGGCCGCTTCCGACTTGTAGACCTCTTGATTGACGGTGAGCTGGCGGCCGGCGAATTCGTTGAGCGTGCCGATGATGTTCGCCCAGACGGCGTCGGCGCTGCCGCCGCCGATCAGGCTCGTCGTCGTGATGGCGCCGGCGTTGACCAACGGATTCATCTGATGACCCTTGTACTGCTCGATGGCCACGATCGAGTTGAACGGCTGACCCGTGGCGTCGACGCCCATGTTCTTCTCGATGGACATCTCGCCGGAATCCTGCATCACCCTCGCCATCGTGAAGACCTTCGACACCGACTGGATCGAGACCTCGGAGGTGATGTCGCCGGCGGTGTAGACCTGGCCTTCGGGCGTGATCAGCGCGATGCCGAACAGGTTCGGGTTCACCTTGGCCAGGGCGGGGATGTAGTCGGCGTTCTTGCCCTCATTCAGATCCTTGTATTTCTCGTACGCCGCGTTCACGATGCGCTGGTAGTCGGGCGCGGTCTGCGCGGAGAGCGCTCGCGGCGCGCCGGCGAGTGCGACGAACGCGGCGAGCGTGCCAAGCCGCCGCATGGCGACGGTGTCGAGCTGACTGACGGTCGTCATTGCTTTCCTCCAAAGGTCTGCGAAAAGGAATACTTGGCGGAGAACTGCATCCGGTAGTCGTTGAAGGAGAATCCGAACCCCTTGTTTTGGCGGTAGCCCCACTGGAACTCACCGCCCATCAAGATGTTCTTCACCGGGGTCCAGAGGAGATTCACGGACGCATATTGGCCTATCCTGAACGCGTCCTCCGTTTGGAGGTCACTGTTCTGGATGTCGACGCGGGAATAGCCGAGTGAGCTGGTGAAACGGTCGTTCCACGTGTGGTCGAGCCAGAGGACCATGCCGAAATCGGGCAGCGCCTTCCCGGTGACCGGCGTCCGCGGATCGTCGAAGTTGGATTCGATGCCGATGTCGACCGGCGCGTCGTTGAAGTAGTTCTCGACGCCGGCGCCGTAGATGAACTGCCAGTGGAAGAGGTCCTTTTTGGTCGGCTTCCAACCGCCGCTCAGCGACACACCGCCACCGACGGTGCCGCCGCTGAGATCGAACGTGTCGGCGGGGAACACGTCGTCCCAGCGAAAAATCCGCAGCATCGCGCCGATCTTCACGTACCCCCAATCCGCCCCATAGCGGTACGTGCCCGAGAAGTCGGGCGACGGAAAGCGCGGCAGCACGTTCTGGAGCTCTTCACGGTCGGCGAGCGTGCCGAGGTCGCCGCTGGCGCCGGGCCGTTCAAGCGCGAAAATGACGCGAGTGCCGTCCGGCTTGTTGATCGGCTCCCAGAAGAGTTGCACGTTGCGGAAGAACAGCATGCCGTTCGGGCCCCAATACTCGATGATGTTCGGAAAGACGTCGAGGTCCATGAACGGACTCTCCGTCTGGCCGGCGCCGAACTTTCCCCATTGGCCGTACATGTGCCGCGGTCGAATCGTCGTCTGACCCGCGTCCGGGCCGACGCCGAACAAGTCCCAGTCGATGACGACGGTGATCGGCGGCCCGCTGGTGGGTATGGTCGCCTTCGTGCCGAACCGCGTTTGGCGCGCGCTGAACCACGAATGCCCGTTGTGCCCGAATTCGTCGGTGAACGCCGGCAGCTTCGAGGGGCGGTTGACGTCGAACCAGTTCGGGTCGTTCGTCTTGAAATCGCCGATCGCGTCGGCCATCGCGAATCCGTAGATCTCGATCTTGGTCGACGTGTCGCCGCTCTGCCGCTTGACCGCCGGCGCCGGCGTGGAGTCGTTTGCCGAACGGCCTTGCGGCGCGATTCCCTGCGTCGCGCCGACGCTCGCTCCGACCACCAGCATCGCGGCCGCCTGCCCAAGACCGACACACCATCGCGCGACGTCTCGTCTCATCGAACTCCGCATTGCGTTCACCCTTGGTGTCGAGTTGCCTTGGCGCGCCGTCATTGCCACTTCGCGTGCGCCGCTTCCCACGCGCGGACCTTGCGTCGAGCCGCGTCGAACAGCCGTTCATAGTTCTCCACCCGCACCTTGGCTCGCGCCTCGGGCGTCAGCGCGTTCCAGAGCGGGCGGTACAACGCGTCGGTGATCAGGTACGCCGCGGCGTCCTTCGGCGCGACGGCGTCGGTGCCAAACAGGAATCGGTCGGGATACGTGTTGATCAGGGTCGCGGCCGCATGCAGCGCTTCGGGCGACGCGACGAGATAGCGCGCCACCACGTCCCACGAGATGTCGAAATACAGATTCGCAAAGGCGGGATCGGCGAGCATCGACGCGAGGATCGCCGCATGGCCGCGGACGGGCCGTACGACGCGGCCGATGCCGGTGTGGGCCCAGATGATGGTCGTCCCCGGGTGCCGCCGGATGAGTGCTTTCATCTCATCCAGGTACGCGGGATGTGCGACGACTTCGTCGCAGCCCTCGCACGGCTTCAGCGTCGCCGAGTCGGCGGCAAACGGCACGTCCATGTCGTTGTGGATGAGCGCCACGAGACCGATCTCGCCGGCCACCGACAACACGCTGTCCAGCGCCGGGTTCAACAAGCTCGCCGGCCCCGGGCGCACCGCGTCGGAGACGAACTCCTTGTGGATCGTGAACTCGCCGATCCCGCTGAAGACGCCGGGGAACGTCCGCAGCACGCGGCGGATGTGGTCGGCCGCGTACATGTCGCCCGGATTGAACCCGGTGATCATCGGGTCGAAGCGCGCCTGCTCGCTCGGCGAAAGCGATCGGTACTGCATCGCGATGTACGCGTCGGTGAACGAGTAGTAGTAGAGCGGCGCGTCGGAGTGGAGGTAGTACGTCGGCGCATTCGCGCCGTTGACGGCGTCGAGCCACTCCTGCTGCAACGGGATGCCGAACACGGCGACGCGCCCGATGCTGTCGCCGAGCAGCGAGAGGAACGCCTTGAGCGTCGGCCCGCGCTGGATGTAGTTCGTGAGGTGAAAGTGCGAGTCGGTGAGCACGACGTGGTTCGCGGGCGGCGCTTGACTTGCGAGCCGCGTCGGGAGGGACGCGAGCAGCGCGACGGTCAGCCAGCGAATCGGTGTGCGTGGCGGCATCTACGGGGGTGCGAAGCGCGTTCGTGCGCGTCGCAAGGTCATGGGCGTGACTTGCGGCGCCCATTGGCACTTGGGCTCACGAGCGATCCGGGCCGCGCGAACTTCACGGAACTTCGTGCGGTCTCGCGCGCATTTCGCGCGACGCGGCATATTCGTTGCGCTCGTCGTCCATTTCTATGACTCATACCAACGCCAGCAGAAGCGCACGCGGCCGAGCCGGGATCGGGCGGTCCGTGGTGTTCGCCGCGACGCTCGCCGCCGGACTCGCCGCCCCCCTCGCCGCACAGGCCCGTATCGGCAATCACACGCGACTCGAACGGTTCGGGATCGACCTTGGCTACGGCGTCCTCCTGGGGCTGGCGTTCGCCGCCTACGACCAGTCGCGCAACGATCCGCCGCAGTGGGGCAAGGGCGGCGAGGGCTACGCCAAGCGCGCCGCCTCGAACGTCGGACAATTCGTCATTCAAGAAAGCGTGACCGAGGGGCTCGCCGCCGCCATGAATCGTCCGCTCGACTACACGCACTGCAAGTGTCAGGGCTTCGGTCCCCGCACTCGGCATGCGCTGCTCGGCGCGGTCACGGACGAGATGCCGAACGGCAGCCACCCGTTCGCCCTGCCGCGGGTGGTCGGGGCCTACGCCGGATCGTTCGCCCAGTCGGCGTGGCGTCCGGAGGGAAGCCGCAACTGGCTGCAACTGGGGCTCGGGCGCGGCACGGTGTCGCTGGCGATCGGCGCCGGCATCAACCTCTTTCATGAATTCGTGAAATAACGGATCCTCGCTAGAACAGCACGTCGCTGCCCAGCGAGATGATCGTTCCCGTGAGCCCGGCTAGATAGAACCCGAAGAACGAGCTCGCAGGCGACTGGTCGACGTGCATCACGTGGAGGTTGAGCCGCCAACTCCGCGTGTGCGACGGGTAGTAGCTCGCGCCGCCGCCCAGCTCCCAGGGAAACCGCCGGAACTGGTCGTGCATGTAGCCGCCCGCGGTGTAGAGGAGCACCGTCTTCGGCACGACCATGTATCCCGCCTCGGCCATGAAGCCGCGATCGAAGATCGAGTTGAGCGGCAGCGGCCCCGTAGCCACGAAGTCGTCGAGTGTGCGCCAGTAGAACTCACTCTGAAACGAAAAGCCGCGATACTTGGCGCCGGCGTCCGCGGCGACCTCCCGGTACGACAGCGTCGATACGATGACGCCGGGAGCGAGCGTCCCCAGCGCGAACGGATTGGTCCCGTCGGACAGGTCGATCTGCGTGTTGTTGGGTGGCTGGTCCAGCGGTGCGTAGCGACTCTCGCGGCTCTGCGCGCCTTCCACGCCAAACTGCGTGGCGAGCTTCGTGTGGTATTCGAAGTCGCCGAATCCGCCGCGCGGTCCGAACTCGCCCGTCGTCGGACGCCACCGTAGTTGCCCGCCGAACAGCATGTTGCGCGTGTCGTTGGCCTGGGTGACGCCGAGCTCGCTGATGTTGTTGTTGACGGTCAGGGTGTACGCCAGCCGCGGCAGGATGTCGCCCGTCGCGAAGAACCCCGACGAGAATCCGCCGCGAAAGGCTTCTTCCGCCATCTGGCGGTCGGAGCTCGCCCAGAACGGCCACGAGCCATTCATCGAGCGCGCCGTCGTGCTCGGCGCTATGCCGACGCCGAACGTGAGCTGCTTCGCCACGATGTATTGGAGATTCCCGAAGAGCAGCGTCTGCTGCGTGGTCGGGAGCGACCAGAGCGTGATGTTGTAGCGAAAATGCGGGTCGTAGAAGAAACCACTCAGCCACACGATCGTGCGGTGCCAGTTGAGCGCGTTCATCGCGCCCACCGGCTGAACGTTGCCGAGGTGATCGGTGAACGTCTGGTTGCCCGGCACCTGGTCGACGTAGCGAAACAGGCCGTACGCGCTGATGTTCAGACTCCCGAACGACGTCCTGACGATGGTGAACCCGGCGCCCGGCGTGAACTCGCCGGCCATCGTGTTCGGCAGTGTGAGCGTGGTGTCTGGGGAGGGCGGCCTCGGGTCTGCGTCCTGTCCCCACGCGGCGCATGGGTCGAACAGCGACCCCATGGTGAGCAGTGCGAAAGCAGGGAAGCGAACGCACGGCCTCGGCAATCGAATCATCGCGCCCTCGGTGCTGGGTAGCCTGCCCCCAGGGCGGATGATCGACCTTCGGCCAACTCACGACATATGCGACCTTCGGCCAACGAACGTCAGCTGGTCGCCGCCGTACAGCCCGCGCCGCTACGCTTGCAAGCTCAGCGCGTGCGGTCGCGCCGCGCCGCTCGCCGCCAGCGACAGTGCCTCATCCAGCACGTCGACGACGGCCGATGTCGGGAGATCGGCGAGCGACGCGTCGGTGGGGCCGAAGACGTTGACTCCAGGCGTGCGGTATGGCACCCACATCTCGGCCTCGGTGCGGCGGCGCATGAGCGCCAACGTCGGACGCGCGAACGCCGATGCGATGTGCGTGACCGCGGTGTCGGGGGTGACGATGAGATCCGCCTCGGCGATGAGTGCGATCAGCTCACGCAGGGTCGGTGTGCCGGCCCCGCCACCGATGGAGCCGGCGAGGTAGGCCGCGCTCGTCAGGTCCTGCTCGAGCGCGACGACGACGATGCGCGCGTCCGGCGTCCGCGCCCGCAGCTCGCGCAGCACGATGGCGAATCGATCGTCGGGCCACCGACGGCACGGGTGTCCGGACGAGATGTTCACGAGAATGCGTGGGCCGTATCCCGCGGCGGCGGCCCACCGCGCGCGCGCGGCCTCGCGCTCGAGCGTGGTGACGACGAGAATCGGCCGCCAGTCGGCGTCGCCGGGTCCGACGCCGAGCGGTTCCGCGAGGCGCGCCAGGTGTTGGACATGATGCTCGCGACACACGTTGCGGGGCGGAGCCACCGGCACGTTGTAGACGCCGTCGTGCGGCCGCCCGGCGCTCCCGACGCGCCAGCGCGCTTTCGAGGCGAGCATCAGCAACGTCGTATATGAATTGACGGATGGGCGAAGCACCAACCCGTCGACGACGACGTCGTAACGCCGGGCGGCGAGGCGCCTGAACAGCGCCGGATAATCGCGCCACCGTTCGCGTTCGTGAGTGATCACCTCGTCCACGAATGGAAGGTGGCTCAAGACGTCGGCATTGCCGGGCGTCGTCAGCACGTCGAGCAGCATGCCGGGGTACGCGCGCGCGAGCGCGCGCAGCACGCCCGTGCAGAGCACCATGTCGCCGACACGATCGTACCGGATGAAGAGCAGGCGGTCGGGGTGTGCATCCCATCCCCATAACGGACCGCCCTCCTGCGCGAACAGCGCGACCGTGCTGCGCAGCCAAGCCGAATGAATCGACGCTTCGAGGGCGCGGAACCCCCTCGGGACAACTCGAGTCAGTGAAGAAGACGGCACGGGTCAACCTTGTGGCGCTTGTCCCACGATACCCCGCACGTGAGAATCAGGCATCGCTCGGCCGGCTAAGAAACCGCTAAGGGTCACTTGGATAACTAAGAAAACGTGAAGCAATCCGGACACGTGTCACCGCCCGACCCGACGATTCGAACGCGATTTGGGACGCTCCGAACGTTCGTCTCGGCGCGATTCGCCCGCGGCGAATACCTGGGATTCCATCTCACGATTGGGTTACTCGTGAGCGCGGGAGCGCTGTTGGTGTTCGGAGGGATTACCGACGATGTCGTCCATCACGAGCGGTTCACGGCCATTGATCTGTCGTTCACCGCCTGGATTCGCGCGCGCGCAACCCCGCTGGGCGACGACCTTGGTGTCGCCATTTCATGGTTCGGCGGGGCCACGGTCATGGCGATCCTTTGCCTCGGCGTCGCGATCGTGCTCGCCTACAGGCGCTGGTGGATCACGCTGGCGGGCTGGATCGCCGCGTTCGTCGGCGGCAGCGTGCTGGATTGGGAGCTCAAACGCATCATCCGCCGCCCGCGGCCTGTCGGGGCCGAGCGGTTTCTGCACCAGCACGACATGACATTCAGCTTTCCCAGCGGACACTCGATGGGCTCGCTGATCGCCTATGGAATGCTGGCGTACGTGCTGGTCGTCTACTGGCCGCCGGGGAATCGTCATCGTGCGTCGATCATCACGTCGGCCGGCGTGCTCGTGATCCTCATCGGACTGTCGCGCCTGTACCTGGGCGTCCACTACCTGACGGACGTCGTCGCCGGCTTCGCCGCCGGCACGCTGTGGTTGACAGCCTGCGTCACCGGTGTGGAGATCGCGCGGCGTCGCCGCGGCGTCACCACCTGACCGATTACGACTCGTCCGCGAGCGCCAGCCACAGCGTGACCGATGCACCGCCGAGTCGTTCGCGCCCGGTCGGCGCGTCCTCTTCGGCGTCGACGGTCAGGTCCCCGCCCATGATGCGGGCCATACGTCGGCTCATCGCCAGACCGATCCCGAACCCTGGTGCGAGCGCGCGCGCGGTGGGAACACGCGCGTACTCCTCGAACACGCGCTCCCGCCAATCAGACGGGATACCAGGCCCTGAGTCCTGCACGGTCACGCTCGCCCATCGGCGAGCGTCGCGCGTACGCGTGGTGACGTAGACGCGAACGCGCCCGCCGCGCGGCGTGTACTTGCTCGCGTTCGAGAGCAGGTTGTCCACGATGTGACGAACACGCGCCGTGTCGCCCATCGCGCGCAATTGGGAGGCCGCGTTGAGCTCGACGGTCTGTTCCTTGGCGCCCGCCATGAAGCTGTGATCGTCGGCCGCGGCACGGGTCAACGTGACGAGGTCGATGGGAGTCGCGTTGAGCACGAGTTCACCCGTGTCGCTGCGGGCGAGGGTGAGCAGCGACGCGACCGTATCGCTCGCACGCTTGGTGAGCCGGCGAACGCGGAGCAGCGCGTCGCGCTGTTCGTCGGCCTTGGTGACGCCCTCGAGCATCAGGTCCACATTGCCGAGCGCGGCGCCGAGGGGATTTTGCAGGTCGTGCGAGATGCCTCGCATGAACGCGCTCTTCTGATCCATCGCGGCGGCGAGCGCGCGCCGATCCCGCTCCGCAGTCTCGGCGAGGCGCACCATGTGCCGGCCGGCGCGCACGACGAGGACGCACGCTAGGAGAGCGAGAGGAGCCAGGAAGAGCGTGATGAGCACGTCGACGCGCTCCCACCGGCGCACGTCCGTGCGCGCCGAAACTCCCAATTGGTCCAGCCGCTGCACGAGGTGGCGCGCGGCAGTGATCGCGGTGTCGCCGTCCATGCGAGCGGTGTCGAGGACGGCCGAATTGGGAGAGACTGTCATCGACGATACGTCGTCGTGCCAGCGCGTGGACGCTTCACGATATTCGGCGAACCGCTCGAGGGCGTCGGCAGTGGAATACTGAAGCAGCGAGTCGAGCGCCAGGGCGCCGCGGTGTTCCGCGGCCAGTGCGGCGGCGTACCGCTGATCGGCGCTCGGCAAGCCCGAAGGCCCGCGCATCCCGATCGCGAACATCTGCTCGGCCAGGAACGACGTGACGTCGGTGGCGCGAAGCCGCGCAGGATCGATGAAGTCGGTGACCATGGCGCGCTGGGCCTGAACGCGCGCGGTCACCACGACGGGCACGATCACGAACATGGCGAGCACGACGATGACCACGACCAGCGGAATCCACAGGGCGCGCGTCGACGGGCCGATCGGTTCGGCCGCTCGTGGCGTGGACCCGTTGTGCTCGACGGCGCTGATCGTAGCTTGCTCCTCCGGCGGCGAGATCGTACACCGCACTCGCCAGAGCGTTCGGGGCTCGGGCGTGGGGCCTGGGTTCGCAAATGACGGCCCGTCGAACACCGGCGGAGGCCCGCTTAGCGTGTCGCCTCGGCCGTTGAGCCCGAGTGTGCGCGGGGCGGAACGTGATGCCTGGCTGTGGGATACGTATGGTCGAACCAATAACGATGAGGATCTTAATGCGTAAAGTGATGGCAGCCGCGCTACTTGTGTTGGCGGCGACGGCGATGGCGGCGTGCAAGAAGGGCGGTGCCGGCGGTTACATCCAGTCGGCGCCCGCGCCGGTGTCGGTCGCGCGTTGAGCGCGCGCAAGCGTCGCCGGCGTGAACGGTTTCTGCACGAACGCGGCGCCGGCGTCGATGACCCCGTGCCGCACCACGGCGGTCGGCGTGTACCCCGACATATAGAGCACCGTGAGCCGCGGGCGGATCGCCCGCAGCCGCTCGGCCATTTCTCGCCCCCCAGTGCGCGGCAGCATGACGTCGGTGAGCACGAGATGAATCACGCCGTCGTGGCGCTGGGAGGCGAGCACAGCTTCGCCGACGTCCGCAGCCTCGAGAACGGTGTATCCGTTGTCTCGAAGAATTCGGCTCGCCAACGACCGAACCCCCGCTTCGTCGTCGACGACCAGCACCGTCTCCTCACCCGCGAGACTCGCCCCGGTTCTGAGATCAGCGGCAACGGCGGTGTCGTCGTTCGCCGTCGCGACGGGGAAGTAGAGGCGGAACGTCGTGCCTTTCCCGAGCTCGCTCCCGACCCGGCTCGCCGGCGCCGCGGATCTCGTCGAGGATGTCGAGCATGGGGTCCTCGGTCGCCAGATCGGCGGCGAGCATTCCCGTGTAGCCGAGGATGACGCTCAACAGGTTGTTGAAGTCGTGCGCCATGCCGCCGGCCAGACTGCCCAGCGCCTCCATCTTCTGGGCGTGCTGGAGACGACGCTCGGCGCCGCGCATCGCGTGTACGCCGATGATCACCGGAACGCGGCGGCCGTCTCGGTGCAGCAGCTCGGCTTCCCACGGTGCCGCGACTCCCGTGCGCTTGAGCGCGTCGAGGGCTACGCGGTGGGCGTCGGCCCACTCCGGCGGCGTCCGCTCGGACCACTTCACCGCGCCGGCGTCGAACTCGTCTCGACTGAAACCGACGAGGCTCAGGAAAACATCATTTGCCTCGAAGGTGTCGCCGTGGACGTTGCCGATGCACACGCCGACGATGCCGGATTCGGCGAGCTGCGCGAACCGCGCTTCGCTCGAACGAATGGCGTGGGTCGACGTGCCGTGCTCGGGGCGCAGAGACGTCATTGACGCCAACATACTAGCGCCTCGGCCCGGTGCCAACCGGCGAGCGGTCAGAACCCATCTGTAGGCGCTCTATATTAAAATGCTATTAAACATTAAGAGTCTCTTTAAAGGAAAACGAAGGCAGCGAGCGCGGCCGCGTCACTGTCCCGCCGGCAGCCGGAAGATCGCCAACTGGGGTTTGAGCGTCGCCGGGAACGGCGCGCCGCCCGGACCTGAGAATTGTATGGAAACGGTCGCCGCCGTCGCCGGCGTGTCGAGGCGGAAATACGACGACGTACCCGGGTCGAGGATCGCGATCGACGTGTCGGCGGTGATCGGGAACAGCGCCAACGGATCCGGCACCGGGATGTCGGTCTCGTTCGACGTTACGAAGAGACGATCCCACAGCTGTTTCACGTTCCGCGTGACGAACCGATTGGCCGCCGGCGCCGTCGTACGGGGCAAGCCCGGCAGGCTGTCGGTGTAGAGCGAAAGCCCGAAATTGGCGAACAGCGTCGGGAACGACTGCCCCGTGGTCGCTTCGATGTTCGCCACGCCCGTCTGCGAGCTCTGGTCGAGCTTCTTGAAGATGCTCGTGCCCATCTGGTCGCCAAGCCAGCGCATGAGCAGCCAGTCGCCGCCGCGCCACGAGAATCCGTCGTCCGAATCGCTGTGCAACGTCACGCTCGCTGTGTCGGGCAGCAGCGCGTACTGATAAGAGTCGTACAGAAAATCTTCGACGAAGCCTTGCGCCGAGTCGGGAAAGAGCTGCGACGGATCGCTGCGGCACGCCGTCCCGGGGCACCGCGTTTCATAGTAGAGCGACCCGAGCTCCTCGGCGACGATGCTCAGCCCCTCGTCGAGCCATCCGTACTCCGGCGCTCCCTGGTGCACGACGACGTGCTGCGAAAACGAGATCAGGTGCTGCAGCTCGTGCAGGAAGGTGCTCGGCACGGAGAAGCCGACGTCGTCCGTCGTGTGGGCGCAACTGAATTTGCCGGTCGGATCGGGGACGATCGAGTAGAAGATCTCACCCTGGTTGGAATTCGGATCGAGCGGTCCGCCGCCGAGGTCTTCGTCGTCGAAGAATCCGGCGACGTAGCCCTGGGTCTGACACTCATCCGTCGTCACCAGCGCGTTTACCGCCGGCGACATCAGCATGATCACGTGACCGTTCTGGTCGATGTCGCTCGGCACGCCGAACGCGGTGGTGTCGATCGGATAAAGCGTCTGGTCGAAGTACGCGCCGAATGCCTGGATCTGCGCGGGAGTAAAGCCGCTCGCCGCCGCCGTCGTGTCGATGTACACGAGCACGTTTGCCCCGGCGTACGTGAGCCTCGCGGTGGCCGTCGTAAACGAGTTGCCGTCCGCCGTGAGGACGCGGAACGCCCGCGTGCTTCCCACCACCGGCACGGTGCCGACGACACTGGCCGATCGAGACAGCGATGCGCGCGCACGCGAGCCCGAGCCCATCACCGGCCATTTTCTCGTGGCGAGGCTCCGCCGCGCGCGTGCATGCAGCGCGCCGGAGAATCGACGTTGCACGATGCCGGGACTCGCGGCGTTGGCGCGCCGCGGAGTGAGACCGAAACGCGCCGCGTTCAGCCGCGACGCGGAGAAGCGGCTGGCCGACGGCGCGAACGAGGCGGAGATCGCCGTGCCCGAGCTCAGTCGATAGTTCACGAACGTGTCGGGGACGAGATCGACGGGGAACTGCGTCAGGATCAGGTAGCTCGCGCCGTTGCCGGCGAGCGTCACCGTGGTGCCGCCGTTGCTGCAGTCCACGCGCGTGGCGGTGGCGACGGCCAGTTGCACCGTTCCGGTCGGAGCGCACGGCGACAACTTGAAGGAGTTGGATCCGGTCCCGGTGGGGACCGTTGTCGGTGTATCGGAGTTCGAGCAGGCCGCCGCGGCGAAGACTGCGGTCGCGGCGAGCAAGACAAGGGAAGAGCGCGCGACGGAGCGCGGCAGCGAGGTGCGCGGGGGCACGAAGAGTCGTCGAGTATGCATCGTCCAGTCGATGGTTGGAAGGGACGCGCCTGCCCCCCGGCGGCCGGATCCCTCGCATGAATGACACGCCAGCCAGGCGTCGCCCCGGCCGTACAGGGTGGACGCCCGCCAGGCGCGTCTTGTTAGTGCTGCTAGTGCTTAGTGCCTGAGATCGACGACGCGTTTGGCCTTTCCGGCCGGTCGATCGATGCCGCCGGGCCCGACGAGCCTCAGCCCCACCGTTCTCAGCGGGTCCCAAACGCGCCGAACGTTGGCCGCCGACGCCAGTCTCGACGGCACTAAATCTGCTCGACGTCGTTGCGATTCGTGCAAGAGCGAGAGTAAGGTCTTACCTCACAACTGTTCATCGAGGACACTCATGGCGTCATCGTCGTCGAGCTACGAGAGCGTCGCGGTTCGCGACCCGCAGATCGGCGCGGGCAAGCGACTCGCGGTGACGAGCGAGTCGATCAAGGACGGCGAGGTGATCGGACGCGATCACGTCTTCACCGGGTGCGGCGGGAAGAATCAGTCGCCGCCGCTCGCGTGGAGCGGTGCTCCCGAGGGGACGAAGAGTTTCGCCATTACGTGCTTCGATCCTGATGCACCGACCGGCTCCGGATACTGGCATTGGCTCACGTGGGGGATTCCCGCGTCGGTGACGAAGCTCGACGCGGGTGCCGGCACCGGTCGCGCGCCGGCGGGCGGCCGCGGCGGGTACAGTGATTTCGGCCTGTCGACGTACGCCGGTCCCTGTCCGCCAAAGGGCGACGGCGAACACCGGTACATCTTCACCGTCTACGCGCTCGACGTCGACACGCTCGACGGCGCCAACGACCGCACGACGGGCGCGTCGGTCGTGTTCCAACTGCGCCGGCACGTGCTCGCGTCGGGTGCGATCACCGGACGGTTCGGCCATTGACGCCCTGAAAAGAACAACCCTGGAGTGCGGGTGGCACCCCAGGGTTGGTCGGCTCGGACGAGCCCACCGCGTGGGCTACGACCGCTGTGCTCAGCGGCGCCGAGCCTTTGTCGAAAATGCTGCTCCAGACACAGCGCGATCCCGACGCGAGGGCAGACCTCACGTCGCCACCGCGCGTCACATCCGACGCGCTCGCTCCCGCTCGCCAGGCTAGAAGACGCGAATCGCCAGCGACGATGGGCCGGATCCCACCGAAATGCTGTCGCTGAGTGCGTATGTGGCGGCCTTGAAGACGAACACGTACGGCGGAAGGCTTTGCGTCGGGCTGCCGAAGAAGGCCTGGTAGACGTTCCCCTCCTTGTCCGTCGTCGTCGCGAACGCGCCTCGGCAGCTCCCGTCCGGCAGCTTGGCGCAGACCCCGTTGCTCGGGGGCCGCACGAACTGCTGCGTCTTCGTGTTCCAGATGGCCGTGCCGAAGAAGAAGCCGGAGATGTACGCCAGCCCCGTCTGGTCCACGAAGATCGCGCCCGGTCCGACCCCGATGTCGGCCACCGTCGTCACGACCTGCATCGTGGCACCGTTGAGAACGGTGAGACTGCCGGGGTTCACGAAATCGCCCGTGTTCACGACGTAAAGCAGACCGTCCGGGCCGACGCCGATGTCGGTCGAGTTCGTCCCGCCCATGGTCGCCGTGCCGAGGACCTTCATCGTCGCCGGGTCGATCGCCGTGACGATGCCGTTCCCGATCGGCTCGAAGTTCTCGTCGAGGTTCGACGACAGAACGAACGCTCGGCCGCCCGTGACGGCGACGGCCGTCGGCTGCGGCGCGACGGTCACCGTATTGGTGATCGCGGTGGCGGTCTGTCCGGTCGTGAAACGGCCCGCGACGTTCGTCAGCAGGTTGGCCGCGATGATGGTCGTGTCGTCCACGAACGCCGATCCGGTGGCGTTCCCCGACGCAAAGGTGAAGAACCGCTTTACCGTGCCCAACTGAAGATCGATCACCGCGACCGAGGCCGCGTCGCCCAGCGGGACCGCCGCCTGCCGCCCGCGCACGGACATGCCCGTCGGCGTGATCGTGGTGCTGGTGCCGAGCGCCACCTGCTGCTGCGTCGAAGGACTGCCGTGCTGAAACAGCGTGACGCTGCGGCTGAGCGAGTTCACGACGACGCCGACTTCGTGGTCGCTCGACGTGCCGCCGAGAAATCCCGGAGCGATCGGCGCGGTAGTGTCGTCCGAGCAACTCAGCGTGAATGCGACGGCGGCGGTGAGTCCGACAAGGCGAATTGGAAAGCGGTGCATGGCTATTTCGTGGTGAGTGAGTACGGTCGTGACAGAGTGTCCAAACGGTGAGCCTGATTCGCGCGCCGCTACGTGGTGTCTCCGATTCCTCTCCGGCTCGTGCGGAGACCGAACGTCCAGCGTCGCCCGCCGAAGGGGAAATCGACGAGCATCGACGCCGGTCGATCGAAGACGTTTTCGACGCCGAGCATTCCCTCGAGACGCCAGTTGGCGCGCACGAGTGGCACGGCCAGATGGACGTCGGTGAGCCAGTAGGGTTCGAGCGAGTTGAGATCGGTGCCTGCGACGGTGCGCCGGCTGCCGACGTAGCGCGTCTCGACGTCGAGGCGCGCGAACGACCGCGCGACCGACTCGGTGACGCGCGCCGTGACCCGCGGGCGGTAGATGACTTGCCCCGTCTGCGCCGGACCGACGTACGTCACGTCGGTGTGGTCGACGCTTCCGCCGATCGCCGCGCCCGAGAAGGTCGGCACCGAGAGTCGGCCGCCGAGTTGCCAGCCGGAGCGGCGCACGTCGACGTTCGCGGGGCTCCAGATGAACCGGAAATCCGGCGCCCAGAGGACCATGCCGTGGACGTCGGCGCGGAACACGGCCGCGTCGCCGCTGAGTGTCGCAACGCCGAGCGAGAAGTCGCGGACGGCGGCGCGAAGCTCCGTCTCGCCGCGCGTGCGCTCGGGCGCGAGCGACGGATTCGCCTTGACGAGCACCCCTTCGTGGAAGAACTGATCGGCGAGCGAGGGCGGGGAATAGCCGTTGCCGATCGAACCGGAGAGCGAGGCGACGCCGCGAGTGACCTCGACCGACGCGCGCGGCGAGTTCGCGGTGGCGGCGAGGAGATCGTCGTGGTCGACGCGATCGTTGAGCGTCGCGGCAAGTCCGACGACGCCGAGGTCGCGCTCGGAGCGGAGATTCGCGTACGCGCCGACGATGCGCTGCAAACGAGGCGATCCGGGAGCCAACGACGTCGACGTCACGTCGATCTGCCGCGCGTCGGCACCCAGCGTCGCGTCGCCGATCGCGCTCGTCGCCCTGGCCGATGTCGCGCCGTGCGCTTCGGTGGCCCTCAGCACGTCGTCGTACGACGACCCGAACGGCGGCGTGGGGTCGGAGAAGTGAGCGTAGTCGCGCGAGACGCTTGCGGACCCGTCGAACGACAACGTGCCGGGGACCGACGTGAACTCGAGCGCGGCGGACGAGTGATTCTCGTCGTCGCGCCCCGTCAGCGACGGTTGCACGATGCTGCCGGCGACGCCTCGATCCGTCGAGTGCCAATCGGCCCGAAGGCGCAGGGCTCCGAGCGCGCCATCGAAGCCGCCGACGCCAAGCAGGTTCGTCGTCGACGCGTCGGAGTTGGCGCGACTCGCCGTGCCGCCGCCGCGAACCGCCGGCACGTCGTACGTGAAGTCCCCCTGAATCGTGCGACGCTCGGCGGAAACCAGCCCGCTGGGGCCGGAACCCGAATGCGCCGCGTCGCCGATGGACCCGCCGATCGCCCGCTCACCCCACGAGCCGGCGTCCATCGACAGCGATCCTTCGCCGGCGGCGCGACGCGTCTCGACGACGATCGCGCCCGCAAGCGCGCGCCCGCCGAAGCGCGACGACTGCGCGCCCTCGAGCACTGTGACCCGCTCGACGGTGGCGAGTGACAACTGGGAGAGATCGGCGACGCCGGTGAGCGGCGAGTTGGCGACGACGCCGTCGACGACGACGAGCACCTCCGCTGCGCTCGATCCGCGGATCGACGCCTCAGTAGGTTGACCCGGGCCGCCGCTGCGCGTGACGACGAGCCCCGGTACCGCCGAGAGCAGCTCGCCCACGTCGTGGCGGCCGGAGGCCTCGATGGCCGCGCGGTCGAACGTGACTGCGTTTCGGTCGGCGTCGTTGCGTCGCGCCGAGCTCACGACCGTCGAGAGTTGCGCGGGGGTGGGTGTGAGTGAGGCGTCGAGCGTCGCCGTGCGGCCGTTCTCGATCGCGACGTCGCGCCGCAGCGGCGAATAGCCGACGGCGCGGACGGTGACCGTGTACGTCTGCGGCTCGAGCCCACGCAGGACGAACGAACCGTCCGCCTCGGCCCGCGCGAACTCGGCGCGGTCGGCGATCTCGATGCGCGCGCCGGAGAGGGCGCGCCCGGTCGTCGCGTCGGTGACGCGGCCGCGCAGTTCGCCCGGCACCTGTGCGGTCGCACGCGGTGCCATGAACAGGAACGCCAGCACGCACGCCGCGGCGCCGAGCGATCGCGTCGCTCGACGAACATGGCAGGCCATACCGGCGTCCAAAAACATGAAACCCGTCCTGGCTCGATCGAGAGCGGGGACGGGGCGAAGGAGAGGGCACCGGGAGTCGGCGACTTCGCGTTCGACCCCGCGCCCCTCCCTCGAGGGGTTCTGTGCGGGAATGAACGGGGACGGTCTCCTGGCTCGAGACAGTCTGGCTCGCCTTCCCAGCGCCGAACGCGCCAGTGGACATTGAGCAGACCTGGTCCGCGAACGACGACGAATCGTCGGTCGCGAAGTCTCTTACAGTGGCGGGGCCGCGCCGGATTCGCACCGGCTTCCTACAGCTTGCCCCCGTTCACGTGGTTCGGTTGTGAAGGGGACTCTACACGGAGTTGGTCGCGGTGCGCAAGTCGGTCGACCGGTAGACCGGTAGACCGGTAGACCGGTAGACCGGTCAGATTTCAGAAGCACAGTTCGCTGTTGTCCTGTCCACCCGTCCACCACCCGTCCACCACCCGTCCACCCGTCCACCTGTCCGCCCATGACAGAACTCGAATCAGTCTGTGTTTTCTGCGCCTCGAGCCTCGGCGCGCGGCCGCTGTACGCGGAATCGGCGCGAGGCTTCGGTGCGGCGCTCGCGGCGCGCGGGATCACTCTCGTTTTCGGCGGCGGTTGTGTGGGGCTCATGGGCGAGCTGGCCGACGCGACGCTCGCGGCGGGTGGACGCGCGATCGGGGTGATTCCTCGGCCGCTGGTTGAACGCGAGATCGCGCACCGCGGGCTCACCGCACTGCACGTCGTCGAGACCATGCACGAGCGCAAGCAGTTGATGGCGGATCTCGCCGGTGCGTTCGTGATGCTGCCGGGTGGATTCGGAACGTGGGACGAGTTCTGCGAGGTCGCCACTTGGGCGCAGCTCGGCATCCACCAGAAGCCGCTTGGCGTGTTGAACGTCGGCGGCTACTACGATCCGATGCTCGCGATGGCCGACCGCGCCGTGGCCGAGGGCTTCGTGAACGCCGTGCGTCGCGACAACCTGGTCGTGGACGACGACGGGACGCGCCTCCTCGATCGCCTCGAGACCGTCCCGAGGCTCACCGAGGTGAAATGGGTGCCGGCTGTCGCCCCGTAAGGGACAACGAAGGGCGATTTCGCAGCGGATTGACCCGGGCGGTGCGTTTCTCAATTATCACGTCGGATGGGTCGGCGTGCCGACCTGCTGATTTGCACACGATTCTCGGGGGACACCGTGCGCCGTTCGCCAAACGTGGTCTGCATCGCTCTCGTCGCGCTCGTGGCGACTTCACCCGTCGCCGCGGTCGCGCAGACACCGGCCGGAGCGCCGGCCGCGGGGGCGATGAGTCACGAGGATCTGATGACCTTCGCCAAAGCGCAGGTTGAGATCGGCGTCGCCCGGGACTCGATCGTCGTGAGACTGGCGTCGATTCGGAACACGAAGCCCGAGTCGCAGCAGGGCTTGCAGGACTCGCTCCGCGCGCAGATCGCGGAAATCCTGCACCACAACGGCCTGACCGAGGCGGATTACGAGCACAAGGTCTACCTGGTCAGCGTCGATCCGGGGATTCGAAGGGACTTCGACGCGATGGTGGCGCAGATCAGCGGCGTGCCGACGCCGGGACTGCTCCCGCCGCCGCCACCGCACGTGAACGTGATCCCGCCCGCCGACCTGCCTGCCGGCGCCGTCGGCACGCACATCGGCCACGTGATCAACGGGTTCAGCGACACGCCCAACGGCGACGGACTCCTGACGGTGGCGATCGCCGAGGCGAAGGTTGCGATCCAGCACGCCGGTCTCGCGGGACGACAGCCGGGGAATCTCGACGCGATGAAGCTGCACGCGGGGCACGTCATCAACGCCCTCGACCCCACGATCGTGACGACGGGTCCGGGACTCGGCTATGGCCTCAAGAAGGCCGCGCTGGGTACGGCGACCCACATCGAGCTCGCCGCGAAGGCGCCGGGCGCGTCGCCCAACGTCACGATGCACGCCGGGCACATCGCTCAGGCCGCGAGGAACAGCGCGATGCGTGCGGACTCGGTGATCGCGATCGCCAAGCAGGTCCAAGCCTCGACGTCGGCCCCGGAAGCGGCGGCGCTGGTCAGCCGAATGGCGTCGATGTCGGAGCAGCTGATGGCCGGGTTCGACGCGAACGGCGACGGCCGCGTGACGCCGGACGAAGGCGGACTACAACTGGCGCTGGATCACGTCAAGCTGATGGTCGCGGGCGAGAAAAAATCGTAGAGACGTCTGACGTCAGACTTCTGACATCAGACGTCTGACATCTGTCCGCCGGACCGACCGGTCCGCCTAGTCGTCGTGACTCGCCTCGTACTCTCTTTGAGCGCGCGTGCGATCCGACGCCTGCTGCGCGTCACGGCGTTTGGCGGCACGCATCGCGAGGGCCTTGGTCGATTCCGACTTCACGCGCGGCATCGACAGCAAGCGCTCGGCGTCTTCCGACTGGCACTCCGGACACGTCGGAAGCTTGGAAGACGAACCGCGCGTGAGGGCCTCGAACTCGTGCCCGCACGCGCGGCATACATAGTCGAAAATCGGCATCGAACTGCTAGGCGTCCGTCAGCAGGAGACGCAGTGGTGCTGGTTCTTCGCGCCGAGCTTCTCGAGCAGCGCGATCGTTTCGGGGTAGGGCCGCAGGCGTTGCACCGGCCCGTTCGCCATGTCCACCGTCGTGTGTCCGTCGCGCGAAACGGCCCGCGGGTCGGCGCCGTGTGCGACGAGGTATAGGATCATCTCGTTGTCGCCACGCGCGGCGGCTTGGTGTAGAGGCGTATAGCCGCGCACGTCGCGCTGGTTCACGTCGGCGTGCAGTTCCTCGACGAGGTAGCGCACCGCCGGCATCCAGCCGTCGGGCGCGTGCCGGTGCGAGTTGCCGGCAAACCCGTTGCCGTAGCCCTCGCCCGCCGCGGCGTCAATCGGGTAGACGCCAAGACCGACGGGCGCCGCCTTGGCGGCTGAGTCGATCGCGGGATCGAGAATCGGCGCAGCCCCACGCCCGCCACCGCCGCCTCCCCCCCCACCACGGCCGGCGAACTGCGCGGCGCGCGTCGCGGAGTCGAACGCGGCGATGTCTCCGGGCGGCGCACCGCGCGCGGCACCGCCGCCGCCACGGCCACCGCGACCACCGCGGCCGCCACCTTGCGGCGCGCGAATCGCCGGGATGTTCGGATCGGCGCCGTACTGCACGAGCAGCTTCATCGCGTCGACGTCCACGGCGTACGCCGCACGCCAGAACGCCGTCGAGCCGTCGAGATACTCGAGACCGCAGTTCGCGTTGCCGCAGTTGTTGAACGCGAAGTACCACGGCTGCGTGCCGAGCTTGGTGTTGACGTCGGCCTTGGCGTCGAGGAGCGCCTTCATGACATCGAGATACGTCGCCTTCTGGTTCTGAATCGCCTGCGGCTGCGGATAGCGCGACTTGGGGGCCCACTGCGTGTTGATCGTGGCGTAGAGCGGCGTCATGCCCACGTTGCTGGCGATGTTCGGATTGGCGCCGCGCTGCACGAGCAGCATGGCGACGTCGAACTGGCCGTTGATCGCGGCGATGAGAAGCGGCGTCGTGTGATCGACGCGGCTTGTGTCGTTGATGTCGGCGCCACCGTCGAGCAGCGCGCGCGCCGCTTCGACGTTGCCTTGGCGCGCGGCGTGATGCAGGGCGGTGAATCCGCCCACGCCGCCCACCGTCCCGTTGTAGCCGGCGACGCCGCCGTTCAGCGTGTCGACTTCCTCGGTCACTTGTGCGTTGGCGGCGGGACGCGCCGCTTCCGCGAGACGGCCGGAGTCGATCGCGGCTTCAATCTCGGCCGCGGTGAAGGGACCCTTGGGCTGCGGTCCGCCGCCACGCCCTCCGCCTCCGCCTCCGCCACCACCACGCCGCGCAAAACCAGCGGCAGCCGGACCCGCCTCGGCCGCGGCGATCGAGTCGGCGTGGGCCAGCGCCTTTGCCGCGGCCGCGACCGAGTCACGGCGCGACTGCGGTTCGAACGCGATGAGCACTTCGTTCCGTTTCTTCGTTCCGGCCTGATCGCGCGCCGCGTCTTCCTGCAGGTTCATGACGTTCGAACGCAGCGTGGGATCGGCGCCCTTCGCGAGCAAGACCTTGATGGCCGACGCCCGATTGTTCTCGGCGGCGAAGAAGAGCGGCGTCTGACCCCACTCGTTTTCTCGTGCGTTCGGGTTCGCGCCTTTCTCGAGCAACGCCGACACGGCATCCGGATTTCCGGCCGCGGCCGCGAGGTGCAGTGCCGTGGCACCGCTAGCGTCGGGACGATTGGGATCGGCGCCGGCCGCGAGGAGCGCTTTCACGACGACCGGAGAGCCTGAGCGGCTCGCCAATTCCAGCGGCGTATATGAGCCGATGCGCGTCGTCGCCTTCACGTTCGCGTGGGCGCGCAGCAATGTGCTGGTCATGGCCGAATCGCCGTGCTCCGCCGCCCAATGCAGGGCGGTCATGCCGTCGCCTTCGGGCACGTTCACGTCGGCGCCCTGAGCGATCAGCTTTTTCATCGTCGCCGCATCTCTGTCTTTCGCGGCGTCGGCGACCGCCGGCGTGTGCGCCGGCGGGAGCGGGAGCGTGACTTTTCCGCGCGTGTCCTTCTGTTGCGCGAAGCCCTGTGCGCTCACCGCGACGAGCAGCGACGCACCGAGCAGGCTGATTCGTTTCATGCCGCGTCCTCCTCAGACGCTGAGTGCGAACTCACCCGTGCTGTCGCCGAAGCTCTTCACGTCGTCCATCCCAGCCTGTGCATCAGCGTGAGGAACACGTTGGCCATCGGCGTGCCGTCGGGCGCCTTGAGGTGCGTCTCGCCGGCGATGCGTCCGTTGCCGTGTCCGAGCACCAGGAGCGGGCAGCGACGATGATTGTGGATGTTGCCGTCGGCCATCGGCGAGCCGTACATGATCATCGTCTGCTCGAGCAGGCTCTGCTCGCCGTCCATCGTGTTCGCGAGCTTGTCGAGGAAGTACGGCAGCATGCTCACGTGGTAGCGATTGATCTTGTTGAAGTCGAGGATCGCCGACTCGCGGCCGCCGTGGTGCGACGCCGGGTGGAAGCCCTTGTCGGTGCCGCTCTCCGGAGATTGCGCGGCTCGACGCATCGCGGCCCGTCTTGAACGAGAACACGCGCGTCATGTCCGACTGGAACGCCAGCACCTGGAAGTCGAACATCAGCTTCATGTGTTCGGCGAACGAATCCGGCACGCCGACCGGCGCCTCCGGCAGCTCGCGCGCCTCACCGCTCGAGTTGCGCGCCTCGACGGCCTGGATGCGGCGCTCGAGCTCGCGAATGTCCTGGAGATACTTGTCGAGCCGCTGCTGATCCGACGGACCGAGTTGGCGCTTCAGAGAATTCGTCTCGCCGGTGATCCAATCGAGAATGCTCTGATTCGCCTTGCGGCGCGACATGCGGTCGGCGTTGTTGTTGCCCGCGCCGAACAGCAGATCGAACGCCATGCGCGGATTGCGGATCATCGGCAGCGGCTCGCTCGGGCTCGCCCAGCTGATCGTGTCCGTGTATGCGCACGCGTAGTTGTAGTAGCAGCCGCCGGCCTGGTCGAGATTCTCGATGCAGAGCTGCATCGACGGGATCGCCGCGTCGCCGCCGATGTGGCGCGCGATCAGCTGATCCATCGACGTGCCGACGTAGAGATCCGAGCCCTGGGTCTGCTTCGGGTGCGACTGCGTAAGGAACACGGCGCTCGACCGGAAGTGGTCGCCGCCGATCTCCGGCGCGTCGAACGCTTCGGCCATGCGCGTGTCGGTGTTGCTGACGATCGTGAGATGCTTGCGCCACGGCTCGAGCGGAATCAGCGCGCCGTCGGGATTGAGCACGAAATCCTTCCCGGTCGCCGGCGGGCGCCCAGAGGTTCTTGGACGCGCCCCAGATGTTGCTGCCGGCCGCGCCGTGCACCGACTCGATGGCGACGAACCGCGTCTTGCCGCCGGGCGCCGCGGCGACAGACCGCTTGGTCAGCGCGCCGAGTGTCGGCACCATCGCGTCGAGGTAGGGCAGTGCGACGGCCGCGCCCAGTCCGCGAAGGAACGTCCGCCGGGGCAACGCCTTTCCAGTGAGGATCTCCATGGTCCGCCTTCCCCCGAGTCGGGTTGTTAGTGCTTCTCTTTGGTGTCCGTCACGACCGCTGCGTCTTCTGCGCGCTTCATCCTGAACGCATCACTCCGCACGACCCCATTCACGAACGACGAGAAACGGTAGTCGCTGCGTCTCAGCCTGCTTGGCGATGGCGCGGATCGTGGGCTGGTCGAAGTCCTCGACGCGGCGCCCGAGCGCGTATGCCATCAGGTTCTCGGTGAACGCACGCACGAGCGGGATCGGCCGCTTGAGCAGCGCGTTCGTCAGATCGACGGGCGTCTGGATCGGCGTGCCGTCGTACAGGTTGCCGCGCGTGTCGAGCAGCATCGCCGTTCTCGCGATACCGCCATTTGCCGGTGACGTCGAAGTTGTCCAGCGCGAGGCCGATCGGGTCCATGTACTGGTGGCACGCGTTGCACGTCGGATTCGTGCGATGGATCTCCATCCGCTCGCGCGTCGTGAGCGGATGGCCGTCCTTGCCGTCCTGCGGTCTCGTCGAGCGTCGGAACGTTCGGCGGCGGCGGCGGCGGCGGCATGCCGATCAGCACTTCCATCACCCACTTGCCGCGCAGCACCGGCGACGTGCGATTCGGCGAGCGACGTCTGCACGAGAGAGCTGCCCTGGCCGAGCAGGCCGCGCCGCGTGCTCGTCCGGATACTCGACGCGGCGGAAGTCGGGGCCCGACACGTTCGGAATGCCGTAGTGGCGCGCGAGCCGCTCGTTCACGTACGTGTAGTTCGCGTTGAAGAACGTCGAGGATGCTCTTGTCGTTGCGCACGACGTCCTGGAAGAACAGCTCCGTCTCGCGACGCATCGTCGTCGGCGAGCTGCTGGTCGTAGTCCGGGAAGAGGAATGCGTCCGGATGAACCTTGTCGAGGTCCTGCAGCCGCAGCCACTGATCGGCGAACCGCGTCGCCAGCGCGCTCGGCTCGCGGATCGGCCAGCATGCGGTGCACCTGCGCGGTCGAGCGTTTTCGGGTCGGACAGCTTCTTCTGCTCGGCCGCCTTGAGCAGTTCGTCGTCCGGGATGCTGCCCCAGATGAAGAACGACAGCCGCGACGCGAGGTCGAGGTCGCTGATCTGATAGTTCTGGCCGGGCGCCACGTTCGCCGGCACCGGCTCGAATCGGAACACGAAGTACGGGCTGGACAGAATCGCCTGCAGCGCCGACCGGATGCCTTCTTCGAAGCCGCCGCTCTTGGCGCCCTCGGTGTAGAAGTTCATCAGGCCGTCGCGGTCGTGCTTGGTGAGCGGCCGGCGATACGCGCGCGTGCCGAGTCGATCGACGATCTGTTCGGCGCAGGCGTGCTCGGACAGCGTCTTGGACGGGTGGCACGAGAAGATCAGGCGGCGGCTCTTCGAATCCGAGATGCCGGTGATCTTCGAGGGGCCGATGACCGTCAACTCCATGAGGTGCGGTGGCGTCGTCGTGCCGGCGCTCGCGTTGCCATTCGACGCCATCGACCAATCGTGCGGCCGAATGAGATCCTCGTAGGGACCATCCGTGCGGCGCACGAACGCGGCCGACACGAGCTGCTGGCCGGCCTTCACCGGAATCGGATCGCTGACGTAGAGGTCTGCGCCGAGTGGCGCGTCGGCGGACGCCGCCGTCCGGTTCACGCCCTTTTCGTAGTGAAAGAGCGACGCGCGCTGGCCGTCGATCGAGATGTCGACGTCCTCGAGGTGCGTGCCGACGCCGCCTTCGATCACCATGCGGAACTGATAGAGGCCGTCGGCGGGGAACACGTAGTTGGCGACGATCCCGCCGCGCGTGCCGAAGGGCGCACCCTCGACGTGATCCCACGGATGCTGCGACGCGAACGGCGAGGACTTGTACGTCGTCTGCGTGAGCGCCGCGTTCTTGTCGCCCAGCGCGAGCCGGCTCACCGACGACGCGGCGTTGAGGTACGCGTCCAGCAACGTCGGCGAGAGGATCTGCGCGTCGGCGATGTTGTCGAAGTTCGCGCTCTTGGTGTCGAGCGGCAGCCAGTCGCCGGCACTCACCTCGAGGCCGATGAGGTCGCGCACGGAGTTCTCGTACTCGGCGCGATTGAGACGCTGGAACGTGCGCGTGCCCGGATTGGGCTTGGCGGCGCGATCGATGACTTGTTCGATCGTCGCGACCAGCTGCGTCAGCGTGTCGCCTCCCGGACGCGGCGCGCCCGGGAGCGGCATCATCTCGGTGCGCAGCTTCTTGATCATCTTTTCCGACGCCGCCCACCGCGAAGGCGCGGCCGCGACGTCGTAGTGCTCTAATGAGAGATTGCCGACCATCATCTGGTCGTTGTGGCAATCGGTGCAGTATTGATCGACGACCGCGTTCAGGGCGCTGATCGGAATCGTCGGCGCGGGGCCGGGACGAGTCGCGTGGCGCGGTGGCTTCGCCGGATGTCTTGGACGAGGTGTTTCGTGCGACGTGTTGGGCCGCAAGTAGTTAGGGGCTCGTGTCCCCGTCGCGGTGCCGACCGAAAAGGCCACCGCGGCACTCACCGCCGCAACCGATGCAAACACGATCTTCATGCTCGACAATCTCCCGGAAGGGCCGGTTTGTCGCGTCGTTGTGTCGTGCGGCTACGCGTATGTCCAGTGGTCGCCAACGCTCGACAACGGGGGTGGGAGGCCCCGACGTCAAGATGCATACGCACCAACACTATCAAGCGTTTAGCCCCTCTTGGCAACCCTTGACCCGTCATCTATCCCGCGGCCGAGCTCCCTGGCAAAGAAAGAGGCGCCCGGCCGGCTGGCCGAGCGCCTCCTGTCCACTCGTCCCTCGGGCGTGTTCGCCCCGGACGGTAACTCGATCAACCGCCGCCGGTGCAGTAGGTGCAGTTTTTTTCCTGCGCGCGGTTCACTCCCCACGTTCCGGACGGGATGAGCGGGATGCCCGGGATCAGGTTCGCCGCCCACTCCTTGGCCGCGGCCTCCTTGGTCACCTTGGCGTTGGCGGCAAACTCGGCGCTCAGGAACTGGAGCGCGACGTTGCAGGCGCCGAAGATGGTGCCCTTCGCCATGAGCTTGTCGATCGCCATGTCGTCGATCGGCAGCGAGCCCGGTTTGGGCTTGTACATGAGGTTCTTCGTGGCCGGCGCCTTGGTCCCCCCGTCCGTGAACTTGATGCCTTCGCCGATCTTGTACTTCGCCCACATGGCGTCGTTCAACGCGAACGGCATCGCGAAATGACGGAGCACCATCACCGTCCCGACCTGCGCCGGCGGTGGCTGGACGAGGTAGAACGAAAACACGAACGCAAACGGGAAGCCCTCATTGGGCTGGTAGGCGTCGACGAGCTGCTTGTGCGTGCCCTTCAACCCGTCGAGCCAATGCTCCGGGTCGGCAGCCCCATTCGCGCGAGCCTCGGCCCAAGCTTCCCACGGATCGATCGCCGAGGCGAGGGTCAACCCCGCCGCTCCCGCTCCCGCTGCCGCAAGCTTCCCGAAAAACGCGCGCCTGCCCTGGTTGTCCGACTCGGTCGGTGGACGATCGTGCATGCTTCCTCCCCGGCGCGCTGGCGCCGCTGTGGTGGGTGGTTCCTTCAGCACGTCAGAGCAAAACCGAAGTGACTTGGACCGCGGACAGCCCGTCCCCCGGCCCCCGACTCAGTACGACCCGCGACTACGCCGGCTTCAGCTCGCGGTACCACGCCTCGAACGCACGCTGATAGAAGATCTTGTTGAAGAGCGTCCACTCTCCGAGAGACGGCGGCAGCGAGAACTTTGCGCCGAGATCCGCGGGTGTCGTTCCGGCCGCGAGTCCGGCGCGCGCTGCGTGTTCGACCTCGTCGAGCATCGACACGTAGCGATCGTACTCCGCACCGCGACCCAGCGGCCCGTGTCCCGGCACGTAGAGCGTGTCGCGCGTGCGGCGCAGGGCGCGGACCGAGCTTGCGAGCTTGGTTGGAATCGCGTCGACGAAGTTCGGAAACATGGCATTCCAAAACAGATCCCCCGCAAAAACGATCGAGGGCTCGTCGAGTTCCAACGAGATATCGCTTTCAGTGTGCCCGAGTCGCGGCACGACGTGGACGACGCGGCCGCCCAAGTCGAAACTGGTCGGTTCGGTGGCGGTGATCAGCACCGAATCGCGAACCGCGGCGCCGCGCGACGCATCATCCGGCTTGTTGCGCTCGATCACCAGGTCGCGAGTGCGCGCGGTCGCGCGCACGACGGGATGGTCGTTCTCCGTGAGATATCCGGCGACCCCGTTCGCGTGGTCCGAGTGATAGTGCGTGAGCGCGACGTGTGTCGGCCATCGCCCCGTGAGCTCGCGCGATTTGCCGGCGAGCCACTGCGCGCCTGCCGGTTTGTTGAAGCCCTCGATCGCGAGGACGGCGTTGCGGCCAACGATGATGCCGCCGTTGGACACGGTCGTACTGTCGCCGTTGAGCGGCGTCGAGACGAGAGCCCACACACCGTCGGTGATGCGCTCGAGGTTGCCGAACGGTTCGCGCGCGACGCTGCGCGAGGTAGACGCGGACCAGAGCGACTCGGCAGCCGCGGGCATGACTCCGGCAGCGAGCGCCAGATGCGCCGCGCACGAGCCTGATTGAGCAAGGAACTCACGGCGGCTGACGCTCGAATCTGTCATCTATGTGCTCGTGCGCGATTTCGTGGCTCGCGAGTGACCAAGCCGAACTACGTCGTTCGGCCAATTGCTCGACGCACGAAGTCTCGCAAGTCAAGGCTCGGCGGGCAACTGAGCGCGGCGTGCTCAACCGAAGCTTCGGGTCCCTCGCGACGACGTGGGCGTACGAATTGCCTTGTCTTGGCGTCATTCAATTCACGTCGGTTACACGGAGGAGTTTGGATGACGCGATACATGGCAATCACTTTGGGCGTGCTCGTTGGCGCGGCGGCGTGCGCGACTGGCACGCGCGTCGAGTCCGCCGGCGAAGTCGCGCCGGCGACGCCGCGAACGGGAGCGGTGCTCCCAGCGGGCACAACGATGCGAGTTCGTCTGAACGAATCAGTTGGTACGACGACCAGTCACGAAGGCGACCAGTTCACCGCGACGGTCGTCGAGAACGTCGTGGCGGAGAACGGCGTGGCCGCGGTGCCGGAGGGCTCGATGCTCTTCGGGCGTGTCACGGGAGTGCACCATTCGTCGATCGAGAACGAGCACTCGGTGATCCGCCTCGCATTTGACAGTATCCGCGTTCGCGGAAACAGCTATCCGTTCGACGCCAGCATTACGAACGTCAACGTCGACCAAGAGGTGACGGATCCGACGAAGGCGTCGGTGGCCAAGGACGCGGGCGTCGGCGCGATCGCCGGCGCGGCGTTCGGCGCGATCCTCGGCGGCGCCGAGCTGTCGAAGATCATCACCGGCGGTTTGTTGGGCGCGGCGGCCGGCACGGTCGTCTCGCTTGGAACGGGAACCACGCAGTCGGTGATTCCGTCCGGCACGCACATGACCGTTCGTTCGGTCGAAGTCGTGCGGATGCGATAGCGCCGTCTACTTCGGCGCTTTCCAGGTTCCGGAGTCGGGCAGCACTGGGGCAATGTTGACCAGGGTTGCCCGAGCTGCCATCGACGGGACGCCACGGATGAACGTGACGAGCCCGTCGATCGGCGCGTGGATCTCGCCGGTCGGGCGGCCGAGGAAGTCGGTCGTCCGGCCGAGGACCTGTCCTTTCGTCACCCGAACGTCACGCGCCACCAGCGGGAAGAACACGCCGGCGCTGTCGGCCAGCACGCGTGAGCCGGCGCCAGCCAGCCAGGTGACGTGTTTGACCGGCGTCACCCGCCGGTCGAGCATCTTGAGCGCGGCGAGCACGTTGAGAGAACCATCAACGAGAGACGCTAAATCCGCGGCGCCGACGATTCCGCTGCGGCCAGCTTCGGCCACGAGCACCGTCTTCCCGCGCACGAGCGCCTGCCCCGACAGCGACCGCCCGGCTGTGGGCGACGACGGATCCACGTCGGTGACGATGATGTGGTCGAGCCCGAAGGCGAGCGCGAGGCGCAGTCCGGCCGAATCCTGCGCCGCGCGGCCGCCGCGGAACCAGTAGCTGTACGGACGCAGATCCTCATCGAGGTCGCCGCCGTGCAGATCGACGACGACGTCCGCCGGCGTGACGATCTGCTCGGTCACGGCGGCGAGCGCGCGCTGCGTCTGCGTTCCGTTGGCGTCGCCGGGGTACAGGCCGTTCATGCTCTTGCGGTCGATCGGATTCACGTGCGGCGTCATCATCTCGAACGAGTACACATTCAGCAGCGGCGCCACGATCACCGTGCCGGCGAGCCGTGCGGGCGCGATCTGCGCGATGAGTCGCTGCATGGCGATGATCGACGTGTATTCGGTGCCGTGGCTGCCCGCCACGAACGCCACGACAGGGCCGGGTCGCGCTCCGCGAATGACCGCGACCGGCATCGAGAGCGCCGAGTCGGAGCCGGCGGCGATCGCGATCGCGCCGTACGACGTTTGCCCCGGCGCGGCGTGCGCCGAGCCCACCGCGAACGGTGTCGATTGCTGGGCGCCGAGCGCGCCGGCGAAAACGACCGCCGGCGCGATGCGAGCAATGGCGCGCTTCACTATTTGACCTCGAACTCCTTCACCATGCCGTGCTCCAGGTGCGGTTTGCCATCCTTCATGTCGCCGATGAAGCACAGCATCGCGTACTTGCCAGGGGTCAGGTTGGCCGTGAAGTACGACACCTGCTTCGGAAGTCCGGCCGAGACGCCGCCGATCAGATCGATCGGCGGTGGACCGCTCGGACCCTGCGGCGACATCGCGACGGCCATGAACTCACCCAAGTCCTTCATCGTCTTGCCAGGCGCAAACCGAACGATCTCGACCTCGTGTGGCTGAGGGCCGCCGTTCGAAACCTTGAACGTGTGCGAGCCGGCGGTCGTCAGCGGCCCGGTCGTCTCGAACTTGTAGTCACTCAGCGCGACCGTCACATCGGCGGTCGGCTCGGCAGCGGGAGTACCAGTTGCGGCGGCGACTTTGAACGCGCGGACCATGCCCTTGTCCAAATGCGCCACGTGCCCTGGAATGTCCACGAGGCAGACGATCGCGTAGTTGCCCGGTTCGAGGTTGACCATCGCGTCGCTCTCGGTGCCCGGGTTCGGAGCATTCGGGCCGGCGACGAACGTCATCCATGCTGCCGGCGGACCCTTGCCACCGATCAGGGCGTCGAGCGCCGGAACGAGATCCTTCACCGTCTTTCCGCTGTCGAGACGGACGAACTGAACGTGATGGATGTTCGGACCGTCGTTCATCAGATGGAACGTCGTCCAGCCGGCGTTCACCGAATCGGGCGCGTCGAACGCGAAATCCTTCGTGTGAATGACGGCGACGTGTGTCGTGGGATCGTAGGATGCCTTCGACGCGGCCGCGCCTTCCTGCGCGACCTTCGGCGAATCGGGTTTGGCGGCGTCCTTTTGACTACACGCGCAAAGTGCGATCGCGGCGGCGGCGCCGAACGATCCGATGATTCGTTGCATTTCTCCTCTCACATTCCAGGTGGGCGCGGCGGTGACCCAGGGCGAGTCGGGCGCCGGGGGGGTGAATGTAGCCTTCCTCGATTCGTCGTGCGACGCGCTGGACGACGGGCGCTTGGAAGCAGATAATCCTCCGCCATGGCCGAAACCCGCCGCTGGTACACCGAACCCGAAACCTTCGTCGCCGTCGCGGCGCTGATCGTCAGCCTCTCCGCGCTGGGCGTCGGCGTGTACGAGGCGTCGCTCCAGCGCGACCACGATCGCGCCGAGGTATGGCCACAACTCGAGGTCGGGGTGTTCGTTGGATCGGCCGGAGCGAAGGTGCAGGCCGGCAACACGGGGCTCGGTCCCGCGGTCGTACAGTCAATCGACGTGTCAGTGGACGGGCACCCTCAATCGGATTGGCTGGCCGCGCTCAAAGTGCTGATGGGGGACTCGGCCCAGACGGACGAAAACAACACGATCTTTCACCACAGCCTCCGACCGGGCGATCGTGTGAACTTGCTGGCGCTGCCTGCCAAATCGTTGCCGACACCGTTTTGGAAGCAGATGGGGAGAGTCGTTGTGTCGATCTGCTACCGCTCCGTGTTCGACCAGCGATGGCTAGTCGTGGACACGCTCGGCCATGCGGACCAGTGGACGGTTGCCAAGGCGTGTCCGCGGCAGAGCGCGAGCGCCGATTTCTAGGCGCCACAACAAGGGCGGCCGCTTGCCGCGCCGGTGGTCACCGCCCAGAATCAGACGTCGCCATCGGCGGCGACACCATCTTCAACACTCGCAGAGGCACGTATGCGTCGTCCCATCGGACTCGCGGCGTCGACCGCGCTCAATGGATTGCTGGCCCTGGCGCTCGTCGCGCTGCCCGCCACAGCACAACGCGGACGTGGCGGCGGCGACTCGACCACCGGCCGCGGGCTGCCTTTCACTCCGACGCACGCCCTCAAGTTCACCACGGACGAGGGAACATGGCTTTCGCTCGACCTCTCGCCCGACGGAAACTCGATCGTCTTCGAGTTGCTGGGCGATCTGTACACGCTGCCCGTGAGTGGTGGCAAGGCAACGCGGATCACGAGCGGCCAGGCGTACGATGCGATGCCGCACTACTCACCCGACGGCAAGGAAGTCGTTTTCGTCAGCGACCGGTCGGGATCGGACAACGTCTGGCTGGCCAATGCCGATGGTACCAATCCCCGCCAGATCACGCGCGACAACAACAACACGCATTTCCAGTCGCCCACGTTCACGCCCGACGGCAAGTACATCATCGTTTCGCAGGGGAACGACTTGCAGATGTACTTCGCGCACGGCGGCACCGGCGGCTTTCGCCTCACAGGTGACACGACGGCTGGTCGCGGCGGCGCAGCGGCCGGTGGCGGGCGTGGGGGCGCAGCGCCGAACGTGTTCCTCGGCCCGACGGTGACCAAAGACGGCCGCTACGTCTACACCGCCATGCGAAACAGCACCGGCGGCGGCTACAACCAGACGGCGCTCGGCTGGCAGATCGGCGTACTCGATCGCGAGACCGGCCGCATCTTCACGAAAACGAACGAAGTCGGCAGCGGGATGCGTCCGGAGCTGAGCCCCGACGGCCGCTGGCTTGCCTTCGCGACCCGCAACGGCGCCGACGAATCGCTCGTGCTCAAGGAGCTGGCCAGCGGCGACCAGCGCATTCTGCTTCCGAAGGTGCAGCGCGACGACCAAGAGTCGCGCGCGAACCGCGACGTCTTCCCGACGTACGCGTTCACGCCGGATTCGAAGTCGATCATCATCGGGCACCACGGACATTTTTGGCGCGCTGACGTGGCGACCGGGAAGGAAACGATGATCCCGTTCACGGCCGACGTCGACCAGATGATCGCCGGGCCCCAGCATTTTCAGTACGCGTACAACGACACGAGCATGGTCGTGCGCCAGGTCCGCGATGTGAAGCCGTCGCCTGACGGCAAGCGCCTCGCCTTCGTCGCGCTCGATCGCGTGTGGACGATGGACCTGCCGAACGGCACGCCGAAGCGTCTCACCGAAAACGATGGGATCGGGCAATTCCAGCCCGCCTGGTCGCCCGATGGACAGTACATCGCCTACGTCACGTGGAACGACGTCGACGGCGGCACGGTGTCGCGCACACGCGCGGACGGCAGTGGTCGGCCGGAAAAGCTGACGAGCAAGCCGGCGTACTACGAGAAGCCCGCATACTCGAACGACGGCCAGCGGATCGTCGTCGGTCGCGGCCCGCGCAACATGCACAAGGATCTGCGTGAGGATGAGCGCCCGCCGGCGGCGGCGATCGGCGTCGAGCTCGTATGGCTCCCGGGCACCGGTGGCAACGAAACGGTGATCGCGCCGATCTCGAACTTCGGCCGTCCGCATTTCGTGACGTCGGATCCCGATCACGTGTATTTCGCCGAGGGGACGCAGCTCGTTTCGATGCGATGGGACGGCACCGATCAGAAGACGATTCTGCGCTCGGCCGGCGGCGGTGGGCGCGGCGGTGGTGGCGGTGGCGGTGGTGCCGGCGAGATGATGATGTCGCCCGACGGCAGCAAGGTTCTCGTGCAGGTCGAGGACCAGGGCGGCCCGCGCGTGTACCTCATCGAAGACGTGCCGAGAGCGCCCAACGGCGCGGCGATCAACTCGACCAACCCGGCGCAGTCCGAAGTGCCCGTGCGCAAGGTGACGGGAATCGGCGGCGAGTTCGCGACGTGGGCCGCCGACGGCCGTCACATCTACTACGCGCTCGGCCACTCGCTGTTCACATACGATCTCAATGCTGCCGACGCAGCGGTTCGCGATTCGACGGCGCAAGCGGCGGCACGCCTCGCGCAGGCGGACAGCGCGGCCGGTGGCGCGCCGGGCGGCGGACGTGGCGGGCGTGGCGGAGCGCCGGCCCGGCCGATCTACGAGGCGACGCGCTTCGACGTGGCGATCACCGTGAAGAAGGACCGCCCGTCGGGCACCGTCGTGCTGCGCGGCGCGCGCATTCTGACGATGAAGGGGAGTGAAGTCATCCCGAAGGGCGACATCGTGGTGAAGGACAACCGCATCGTCGCCATCGGACCGCAAGGAAAGGTGCAGATCCCGTCGGGCGCGAAGGAGTACGACGTCTCAGGCAAGACGATTCTGCCGGGCTACGTCGACGTGCACGCGCACATCTGGCCGGCGTTCAACATCCACCGATCGCAGCCGTGGGAGTATCTCGTCAACCTCGCTTACGGCGTGACGACGACGCGCGACCCGCAGACGTCGACCACGGACGTGCTGTCCTACAGCGACATGGTGGAGGCCGGCGAGTTCATCGGGCCGCGCATCTACGCCACCGGTCCCGGCGTCTTCCAGCAAACGAACATCCGGACGATCGAGGAGGCGCGCGACGTCCTCAAGAAATACTCGGAGTTCTACAATACCGAAACCATCAAGCAGTACATGTCGGGCGACCGGCGCACGCGCCAGCTCATCATCATGGCGGCGCGGGAGCAGGGACTCACGCCGACGCTCGAGGGCGGCCTCGATTTCAAGAAGAACATGACCGAGGCGATGGACGGCTACATGGGGAGCGAGCACACGCTGCCGATCGCTCCGCTCTACAAGGACGTCCTGACACTGCTCAAGGAGTCCGGCACGACGTGGACGCCGACGCTCATCGTGCAGTACGGCGGTCCGTGGGCCGAGAACTACTGGTACGAGCACAGCGACGTCGCGAGCGATCAGAAGCTGCGGCGCTTCACCCCGCGCGACGAGGTCGAGCGCAAGGTCGAGCGCCGGCCCGGATGGTGGGCGCCGTCGCAGTGGTCCTTCCAACTCTTCGCCGAGCAGGCCGCGAAGCTGATCGCTGCCGGCGGCCGCGTCGGGTTCGGCAGCCACGGCCAGCTTCAAGGCCTCGGCGCCCAGTGGGAAATCTGGAACATCGCGTCCGGCGGGATGCCGCGATACGACGTCCTCCGCGTCGCGACGATCATCGGCGCGGAGGCGATTGGTCACGAGAAGGACGTAGGCTCCCTCGAGGCGGGGAAGCTCGCCGACTTGCAGGTGCTCGACAAAAACCCGCTCGACGACATCAAGAACACGAACACGATCAAGTACGTGATGAAGAACGGCCGCATGTACGACGCGAACACGATGGCCGAGGTGTGGCCGCGGCAAAAGCAGCTCGCGCACCTGTGGTGGTGGCCGAACGGCGCGCCCGGCAACGAGCAGGACAAGCACTAAGGTTCGGGCAGCAGGTCGCAGTAGGCGAACCGATCATCGCGCAACACGACGTCGCCGATCGCATATGCGATCGGCGCGTCGAAGATCGGGCCGTTCGACACGAACGTGTGGAACTCGCCGCGCTCACCGCACGGATCCACGCTCGCCGGCAGATCAACGAGCAGCGCACGATCGAACGCGCGGCCGGCGAACGACGCATCGAGCTGCGTCGTGTCGACGCACACCAGCCGCGCCTCGAAGCCGCGGTCGACGAACGATTCGGCGAGGGCGCGGGTCGGCATTCCCCAGAGTGGAAACGAACCGGCGAAACCGAGCGGGCCGAGTCTCGCTTCGCGGTAGCGGCGAACGTCCTCGAGAAACAGGTCGCCGTAGGTGATCGTTGAGAGCTCGGGATGGAGCCGACGGAGCGCGGCGAGCGAGCCCGCCATCGCGGCATCGTATTGTTCGTTGGAGCTCTTCGCCTCGAGAACGATCTCGTGCAGCGGAATGCCGATGGACTTCGCCTGGGCGTGGAGGAGCGAACGTCGCACGCCGTGGATGCTGATGCGATCGTACCCGCGCGTCACCGACGTGAGCAACCCGACGACGTCGACCGACGGATCGGCGCGGAGAGCCGCCAGCGTCAGCGCGCTGTCCTTGCCGCCGCTCCAACTGAGCGCGACGGAGATTGGTGAGGCGGGGGCGGTCACGGCGCAAAATTTACGCGGTGGGCGTCCGACGTTGGTCACCGCGGCGTGCCCGGCCTATAGATTGGCTGCGTCGTCATCGGATGATCATCGTGCGGCATCGGTCGAGGGTTGCAGTCGTGGTTGCGTCATTGGCCGTCGGACGCGTCGCCGCGGCGCAGGATTCGCTGCCGCGCAAGCTGCCGCCCGTCGTCACCGTAACGCGCGACGTCGGTCGCTCGCCGCTGGACCTGCCGTACGGCATCGCGAGCCTGCGGCCCGACTCGCTGGCGCCCGGGCAAATGCACATGAACGTCGATCAGACGTTGTCGTTGCTCCCCGGCGTCACCGTCGCCAACCGCACGAACCCCTCGCAAGACACGCGCATCTCGATCCGCGGCTTCGGCGCGCGGTCGCAGTTCGGCGCGCGGAGCATTCGCATCCTCCGCGACGGCATGCCGCTCACGCTGCCCGACGGCCAGACGCCCATCGACTATCTCGACCTCGAGGCCGTGGATCGCGTCGAGGTGATTCGCGGCGCGGCCGCGGCGCTCTACGGCAACGCCGCGGGCGGCGTCATCGACCTGCGATCCGGTCCGCCGCCCGACACGCCGTTCGCCGCCCAACTGCGCTCGTGGAACGGCGGCTCGGGCCTGCGGCGCTACTCGGGTCTCTTCGGCGGCGAGAGCGGCCCGTTCGCCTACGAGGGCAACATCGGCCACACACAGACCGACGGCTACCGCGACTTCTCGCAGCAAAAGCTCACCAACGCCTTCATCCACAGCACCGCGCAATTAGGAAACACGCAACTCGGCTTCACGGGCATGGGCATTGACGAGCCCGTGGCGCTGAATCCCGGCCAGTTGACGCGCGCGCAAGCCGACAGTGGTCCGGCGCAGGCCGACGCGCAGTCGGTTCTCAAGAAGGCTCGTAAGACCGTGCATCAGGTGCAGCTCGGCGTGTCGGCGACCCGTCCCATCGGCTCGGACGGTGAACTGACCGGCCAGGTCTACGGCGGCACGCGCGCCCTCTACAATCCGCAGACGTTCGCCGTCGTGCGGGTCGATCGGCACCAACAGGGAGCGGGCGCGCGGCTCACGCTCCCGTGGCAGGTCGACGGCGTCGAGAATCGCTTCAGCGTCGGCGCGGACGCGCAGTGGCTCAGCGACCTCAGAAAGAATTGGGCGAACTGCAACGGCGTGACGGCCATCAGCACGACCTGCCCGGTGCTGCCGATCGAGAAAGGCGCCCTCTCGCTCGATCAGCGCGAGCGCGTCTCGAGCCTCGGACCGTACGTGCGCGACGAACTCGAGCTGGGTCAGTTCCGCGGCAGCGTCGGCGTGCGCGCCGATCAAGTCACCTTCGACCTCGCCGATCACTACCTCGGCGATGGGCACGACGATTCGGGCGAGCGCACCATGGGTGCGGTCAGCCCGATGCTCGGCGCCGCGTGGCGCGTGTCGCCGCTGCACTCGCTCTATGCGAGCGTCGGCTCGGCGTTCGAGACGCCGACGACGACGGAGCTCGGCAATCATGCCGACGGGTCGGCCGGGCTCAATCCCGATCTCAAGCCGCAGTTCTCGACGACCTACGAAGTCGGCGCGAAAGGGCTCGGGTTGAGCCGAGTGCAGTACGACTTCTCGCTCTTCAACACCGAAGTGCGCGACGAGCTGATCCCGTTTCAGATTCCCAACGGCAACGGACGCACGTACTACGAAAACGCGGGCCGCACGCGCCGTCAGGGGGCGGAGGTCGCGCTCGGCGCGGACGTCGGCCCCGTGACGCTGACCACGTCGTACGCCTACTCGCACTTCCGTTTTCGTGATTTCGTGAGCGGCGGCGTGCAGCTCGCCGGAAAGGCGATTCCGGGAATTCCTGAAGAGCAGTGGCAAGCGGCCGCGACGTGGCACCTTCCGCGCGCGTTCGTCGTGGCCGACGTGGAGTCGAAGAGCCAGGTGTTCGTGAACGACGCGAATCAGGCCGCCGCGCCGTCGTTCGCCGTCGTCGACGCGCGGATCGTCGGCCTCGCGGCGTTCGGCAAGCCGTGGCTCTCGCCCGTCGTCGGCGTGCAGAATCTGTTCGACAAGCAGTACATCGGATCCGTCGCCATCAACGCGACCGGTGCGACCCTCGCCGCGACGAAATTCTACGAGCCGTCGCCGCGTCGCACGTGGATGATCGGCCTCAGCGCGGCGACGAATCCCTGGTGACGGTGGCCGGCGGGATGTACCACAACCGCATCGACGGTCCGATGCGCGCCACCGCCGGATAGTCGAGAAGCCAATCATAGGCGTGGCCGACCCATTCGCCGGCGAGATACGTCTCGCTCGCCGCGATCCATCCACTCGCGCGCTCGTGCAATCCGAGGATCCGCGCGTTCGGAACGCCCGCGGCGGAGACGTCGGCCGTGCCGAAGTACGCCACGAGCACCGAATCGCGAACGTGTCGCGCGGCGAGCGTGTCGCGCAGACGATAGAGATCCTGCCCCCAATCCAGATTGCTGTCGACGAGCACGTGCTCGGGATGATCGCCGGCCAGCGCGTTGAAGTAGGACAGATGGTCGGGATGCGCGCGCACCACGATCGCCAACGACCAGGCGAGCAACGCGGCGACCGTGGCCCGCGGCGCGAGGGTGGTGGCGTCGGACCACAATCGCATCGCGCCCTGCGCCGCGACGATCGCCAGTAGAGGGTACATCGGCAGAATCAGGCGCACGCCGAGGTCGACGCGGACCTTCATGCTGACGGCGAGGATGGTGAGCGCGGCGACGACCGGAACGGCGGTGCGCCAGTCGCGCCGCGAGGCGACGTCCTTGAGCGCGACGGCCGCACCGGCGATCGACAGCAGCAGGAGCGGGATCGGCGTCTTCACGACGAGGGCGACGGGGAAGTAGTACCACCACCCGTGACTCGCCGGTGTGCCGAGCAGGTAGCTCGGATGTCCGGAGCTGCCGTGCAACAGGAAGTCGTTCACGCCGGCCAGGAACGCCGGAGCCGGCACGCTCACGCCACCCGGATGCATCGGCCCGATCGCAAATCGATAGATCGCCCAGATGATGACGAGGCAGAGCGCGCCGCTCGCGGCTATCTGAACCGTCAGCGGCGGCTGGCCCGACGCGCGTTGGATCGACGCGCGCCGAGTGACCCATGTGTGCAGCACGTAGCACGCGGTGAGCGACGCGCCGATGAAGGCCAGCGCCGACAACCGGCTGCCGACCGCGAGTCCCGCGCCGGCGCCGAACGCCAGCGCGCGACCGAGGGAGGGAGCGTCGACCCAGCGCGCCGCGAGAAAGAGCGCGAGCGTCATCGTGGCGGCGCAGGCGATGTCGGTCGTCGCGAGCCCGGCGTGGGCGAGGATGTTGGGATTCGCGACCAACAACAGCGTCGCCACCGCGGCGCCCGTGTCGCCGACGAGACTTCGTGCCCACAGCCACACCACGAGCGCCAGCAGGACGAAGAACACCAATTCGCCGTGGCGCGCGCTCGCCAGCATGTCGGCGTAGCGCGACCCTGACCCGAGGATCTGCGCGCCCTCGTCGTAGATGGCGGCGTTGCCCGTAGACCGCAGGCCGTGCGCGAACGGTCCGAGGGCAGCGGCGATTCGTCCGAGCGGCGGGTGTTGCAGGTCGTACGTGTAGTCGCCGGTGCTCAACCACTGCATGCCGGCGGCCAGATGCGCGGGTTCGTCCACCGTGCCGCTGAACACACGCGCCGTCGACGCGACGGCGATCGTCGCGGCGACGAGCATGGCCAGCGACGCGGCAGCCCACGCGCGCGGAGGTGCGACTGTGCTCATTCTGCTTGAGAGGACGATTTACTGGCCGTACGTTTCACCGCCCGGGTCCCTTCCGCCCACCCTTCGCTGACGCATGGACCCAGAGACGATCGAGATTCGGCCGCTCGCCGTGCCCGACGAGTTCCAGGCGTGCGTCGAGCTCCAGTGCGAGACCTGGGGCGAAAGCTTCAGCGACGTCGTGCCCGCCAGCATCCTCAAAGTGTCCCAGCGGGTCGGCGGCGTCGCCCTCGGCGCGTTCGGCCCGGAGCGGCGGCTCGTCGGCTTCGTGTTCGGGCTCACCGGCGTCGAAACCGGCGGCCGGATCGTGCACTGGTCCGACATGCTCGCCGTGCGCCCCGAAGCACGGAACATCGGCGTCGGCCGGCGGCTCAAGGAAGAACAGCGAAAGATGGTGCGCGAGCTCGGCGGGGACGTGATCTACTGGACCTTCGATCCGCTCGTCGGACGCAATGCGCACCTCAACCTGAATCGGCTCGGCGTGCGGATCAGCGAATACGTGGTGGACATGTACGGCATCACCGACGCGACGCTGCACGGTGGCGTGGCCACCGACCGCCTCATCGTCGCCTGGCCCACGCACGACGACGAGATCGCCGAGCGTCTTTCCGAGTCCGAGCGCGCGCTCTCGTCGCTCGATTGTTGTCAGTCGCCGATCGTGACGAGCGAATGGATCGCCGAGGTCACCGGCGCGACGATCCTTCCGCACTGCGTGCGAGTCGAGATTCCCGCGGACGGCGAGTCGCTGTTGCTCACGGGCTCTCCCGAAGCCGCGCGGTGGCGCATGTCGGTTCGCGAAGGCATGCGTTGGGGCTTCACGTCGGGCTACACGGTCAGTGCTTTTCTCTCGGTCAACGGCGACGCGGGCGAGGGACACGGCTTCTACATGCTGTCCAAGACGGCGCGCACCCTCGGCGCGTCGGGCGCCGGCGGGAGCCGGTGAGCGAATGACGATCCCAGCATCAGTCGCGCGACAGTTCAGCGACGCGTTGCGCGACCGGCTCGTCGCGCTTCGACGCGACATTCATCAGCACCCGGAACTCTCGTTTCACGAGCGAGAGACGACGGCCCGCCTTCTGGCGGCGCTCGCCGAGCTCGGCGTGACCGACGTGCGACGCGTTGGCGAGACGGGCGCCGTCGTGCGCGTTCCGGGGCGCTCGCGTTCGGCGCCGGTCGTCGCGCTGCGCGGCGACATCGACGCGCTGCCGATTCAGGAGGCGACGAATCTGCCGTTCGCGTCGACGGTGCCGGGTGTGATGCACGCCTGCGGTCACGACGTGCACGCGTCGTGGGCCGTCGGCGCCGCGGCGCTGCTCGCCGCGAACCCGGCCGAGGGCGACGTGCTCGTCGTCCTGCAGCCGGCGGAGGAAACGGGCCGGGGCGCGCTGGTCGTGCTCGAGAGCGGCGCGCTCGACGGCGCGCGCGCGATCTTCGGCGGCCACGTCGACCGCCGGTTCGACGTCGGTCAGGTCGTGGCCGACGACGGACCGCTCGCCGCCTCCGCCGACACGTTCACGATCGAGCTGCTCGGCGCCGCGGCCCACGCGGCGCGGCCGCACGAGGCGCGCGATCCGATCGTCGCGCTCGCCTCGGTCGTGACGGCGCTCCAGTCGATCGTCTCTCGCCGCTTGAATCCCGCGACACCCGGGGTGATCACGGTGGGAACAATTGCCGCCGGAGCGGCTTCCAACATCATCCCCGACCGCGCCACGGCCACGGGAACGATCCGCGCCGTGGAGCCCGAGTCGCGGTCGCTCATGCACGCCGAGCTGCGGCGTGTGACGGAGTCGGTCGCCTCAGGGTTGGGTGTGGAGGCGCGTGTCACCATCGATCGCGGCCCGCCGCCGGTAGTGAATCCCGCCGAGCAAGCGGGATGGGCGCGCGAGGCTGCGTCGTCGCTGCTGGGCCGAGAGAACGTCGTGCCGCTCGGCTTCTTGAACCTGGCGGGCGAGGATTTCTCGAACTACATGGAGCGAATTCCCGGTTGTTTCCTGCGCATTGGCGCCCGCGAGCCCGGCGGGCCAATGATCCCCGCCCACTCGCCGGCCTTCGCCCCGGCGGAGGATTGTCTTTTCGTGGGCGCGGCCGTCCTGGCCGAGTGCGCACGGGTCGCGTCGCGGTCCCTTCAATAAATTCGTTGATCGTGAAAAAGACGTGTCGACGGCTCGTGTTGCTTGCGGCCGCCCCGCTGGCGCTCGCCTGTGGCGGCGATTCGACGTCGCCATCGGTCGGGCCGCCGGCCCACCTGGTGGCGCTGGCCGATCTCAATCGCACGGCTGTTGTCGGCACGACGATTACCGCCGGACTGGTCGTGTCGGTGACGGATGCATCGGGGCACGCAGTGACGGGAGCGTCGGTGGCGTTCGCGGTGACCGGCGGCAACGGGTCGACGACTCCCCGCATCGCGACGACCGGCGCAAACGGACAGGCGACGGCGGCGTGGACGCTCGGCACGATCGCCGGCGACAACGTGATCACGGCCAGCGTGAGCGGCGTGACGACGAACGTGACCTTCCACGCGATGGGCACACCCGGACCGACGTCGACGTTGGCGCTTTCGCCGCCGAGTCTGCGACTGCCGGTGAATTTGGACTCGGCCAGAATCACGGCGGCGAGTCTCGATTCATTCGGCAACGCCACGTCGCCCGCGCCGGTGCTGGCGCCGCGCGATCCGACGCTGATCAGCATCGACGCGACGGGACTCGTTCGCGCGCTGCGGCGCGGCGCTTCGACGTACGTCGTCGCGACGTCCGGCGCGAAGACGGACAGCGTGTTGGTCACCGTCCTCGCGCCCGGCCAATCGATTTGCACGGGTGCGGCGGCGCCGGTCGATCTTGCCGTCGGCCAGACGTTCACCGAGGTGTCGGGCCAGGGCTTCTGTGTTCACTCATCCAGCGCGAGCACCGAGTACGCGATCATCCCGTACTACAACTCGGGAGTCGCCAGCGCGACGACGGTGGTGGAAGTGAAAGGCCAGGGGATCTCGCCGCTCTCTCTGCCGACGTCCGACGTCTTCAGCGCGGCGCGACCGCCGGCGCAACGGTCGGTTCAACAGCCGCCGATCCGCATCGACCACACGTTCGAGAATCGGCTGCGGCAGCGCGAGCGCGCCGAAGCGACGAGGCGACTCGGGAATCGGGGTGGCTGGCGCGCGAGCCTCGAGGCGGCGCGCGCGACGAGCGCGGCGGCCACCGTCCCGTCGGTCGGCGACTTGATTCAACTGAACGCCAACGCGAACGACTTCTGCGACAATCCGCAGCCGAGAACCGCCCGCGTCGCCGCGGTCACCGCCAACGCGATCGTCGTCGCCGACACGAGCAACCCCACGGGCGGATTCACCGACGACGAGTACAAATCGATCGGCGTGACGTTCGACACGCTGATCGACCCGGTCGATCGCGGCGCGTTCGGCGCGCCGAGCGACATCGACGGCAACGGACGCGTGATCCTGTTCTTCACACGCGCCGTGAACGAGCTGACGTCGATGGGCGCGACCAGCGTCACCCTCGGTTTCTTCTTTGCGCGCGACCTGTACCCGAAGACGGTGGCGCCCGGCCCGTGCCCCGGCAGCAACTTCGCCGAGATGTTCTATCTTCTCGTGCCGGATACCGCCGGCGTCGTCAACGGCAACGTGCGATCGAAATCGCTGGTGCAGACGCTGACGAATGGAACCGTGGCGCACGAATACCAGCATCTGATCAACGCGTCGCGCCGGATGTACGTGAACGGCGTGGGGACGGCGTTCGAGGAGCGCTGGCTGGATGAAGGGCTCGCGCACTCCGCCGAGGAGCTCAATTTCTACGCGTCGGCGAAGCGAACGCCGCGGTCCAACATCGACATCACCGCGTTCAAGGATCCCTCGTTCACGAGCGCATATTCCACGTTCGCGATGAACAATTTCCTCCGCTATAGCGTGTACCTCGGTACACCCGAGACGCAGGCCCCCATCGGCTTCGACGCCGACGATGACGACCTGGCGACCCGCGGAGCGATCTGGAACTTCCTCCGCTATTCCGCCGACCATCTGCCGGCCGGCACCGAGAACACGTTCTGGTTCAACCTCGTGAATTCGAAGACCAGCGGAATGGCGAACCTGACGAACGTGCTCGGGATGTCGCCGGCCGGGATGCTGCACGACTGGGCGATCTCCGTCTTCCTCGACGACAACGCGCCGAACGTCGACCCGCGATTCCTCCAGCCGTCGTGGAACTCGCGGAGCATCTTGACCGGCGGTGGTACGTCCACGCCGTTCCCCCTCCTGACGCACACCCTGTCCGACAACGTGCAGGTGAGCTTGAACATGGTGGGTTTTGGCGTTTCCTTCTTGCGTTTTTCGGTGGCGAATGGCCAAGATGCATTGCTGACCGTGACGTCCAACGGCCAGCCGCTGCCGCCGACGATGCAGCTGTCGGTCGTTCGGGTGCGCTAGGTGCGGGATTCGCGCACGGCGTGAATGGCCGGACGAAGCATTGAAACTCTGCCGAGAGAAACCGTATGCGACGTCTCTTGATGCTCCTTGCCGTGGCGGGCCTGACGGCCTGCAATCTGGATGTGCCGCAGGACGCCGCCAACAATGCTCCGGACGTGCCGAGCCAACCCGATACGGAAACGTTCGCCGCGAACCTGAACATCAACATCTCCCAGATGACCAAGACGGCGGCGGGCGACTACTACAAGGATCTGCGACAAGGGTCCGGTGCGACCCTCACCACACCGCGAATCGTCGTCTTCAGCTACCGGACGTTCCTCAAGACAGGCGTCATCGTGGATCAGGCTGTGAGCTTGCAACAGGACCTGAACCAGGTCGTGCGCGGGCTTCAGGACGGGATGATTGGGATGGTGGAGGGCGGCGAACGGGTAGTCGTCGTCCCTTCCGAATTGGCGTTCGGTCAATTGGGTAAGCCGCCGATCCCGCCCAACGCGACGCTCGTGTTCGACGTGGTGCTGAACACAATTCCGTAGCTCGCCGTTTCGCCTCGCCCACACGGAGAATCTCGATGTCGCCTCGGCTGTTCGCGACGGTCGCGCTTGGCGCCGTCCTCCTCGTCCCTTCGTCCGGCCGCGCGCAATCCGGCGCCGACGTGATCACCGATCCCGTCATCCGGCGAATGTGGACCCTCGGCATCGACAGCTCCCACACGTGGGACCTGTCGCAGGTGCTGTTCGATTCGATCGGTCCGCGACTCAGCGGCACGCCGCAAGGCGTTCAGGCCAGCGACTGGGTGATGAAGATGTACCGGTCGTGGGGCATCGACACGCACCGCGAGAAATACGGCACGTGGCGCGGCTGGAAACGCGGCTACTCGCACATCGATCTCGTCAAGCCGCGCGTGCGTACGCTCGAGGCCACGCTGCTCGGCGACAGCCCGGGCACCGGCGGCCAAAACGTATCTGGCGGCATCGTCGTGCTCCCGATGGTGAAGGACAGCAGTGAATTCGCCAAGTGGTTGCCGAACGCGAAGGGCAAGTTCGTGCTGATCTCGCCCGCCTACCCGACGTGCCGGCCCGAAGAGGAGTGGGCCGCGATGGCCACGCCGGGGTCGAAGACGCGCATGGACTCCACCATCGTCACCCTGGTGAACGACTGGAACACGCGGCTCCGCAACACCGGATATCCGGTCACCGCCGGCAATCCGACGGGCAACCTCGGCATGCGCATCGAGAAAGCGGGCGCCCTCGGCGTGATCGTGTCGAACTTCGCGAATCCGCTGAGCGGGGCGTGGGGCACGTTCACCGTCTACGACACGAAGAACAAGACCGCGCTCGGCATCGCGATGAGCTGCGAGGACTACGGCCTTCTCTATCGCATGACGGAAAAGCACCAAGGGCCGCAGCTGCGCGTCAACGCGCAGACGGAGTCGCTCGGCGAGGTGCCGATGTACGACACGTTCGGCACGATCAAGGGTTCAGAGAAACCGAACGAGATCGTCCTGTTGTCCGCGCACTTCGATTCGTGGGACGGGTCGCAGGGCGCGACCGACAACGGCACGGGCACGATCACGATGATGGAAGCCATGCGCATCCTGAAGGAGGCCTATCCGCATCCCAAGCGCACGATCATGGTCGGGCACTGGCCGGGCGAGGAGCAAGGACTCATCGGGTCGCACGCCTTTGCGTTCGACCATCCGGAAATCGTGCGACAGATTCAGGCGGGCTTCAATCAGGACAACGGCACGGGACGCATTCAGAGCACGTCGGGCGTGGGGCTTCCCAACGCCGGCGAGCACATGCAAGCCTGGCTCGCCAAGCTGCCGCAGTACTTCCAGCAGCAGATGCACTACACCGGCGTCGGGGCGCCGGCGACGGGCGGCACGGACAACGCCTCGTTCGACTGCTTCGGCGCACCGGTGTTCGGACTCAGCTCGCTCAACTGGGACTACGGCACGTACACGCACCACACGAATCGCGACAGCTTCGACAAGATCGTGTTCGACGATCTCAAGGGAAACGCGACGATCGTCGCGATGCTCGCGTATCTCGCGTCCGAGGACCCCGCCTTCATCACGCGCCAGCGCGCCGATCTCGCCGCCGATGGTGGCCGCGGTGGCCGCGGTGGAGGTCGAGGCGCCGCGGGCGGTCGCGCCGAATTGAGTGCCGCGCTCTTGGGCGTCGGCGCAGGGCGTGGGGCCGGCGGCCGCGGGAACGTGGACGAGAAGGGTTGGGGCACGACCTGCCCCAAGGCACCACGCTTCTTCAACGACACCTCTCGAGTGACGGCGCCGTCGAACCGGCCGTAGGTCCGGTTGATGGAGCCGATGTGGACGCCCTCGCCCGAGCGCATCGCTCGCGCGAACCTGACTCGTTTCATCGAGCGGGTTCGCGCGCTCGGCGAAGACGGGCGCGGCGAGTCCGTCCACGATTTCGAATCCTTGTACGAGTGGTCGATCCGGAACGTCGAGCTGTTCTGGCTCGAGGTCCGCGCCTTCGGCGGCATCGTCACCGGGCCACCCGACCCTGAGATCGCGTGTGAGCGCGTTCTCGTCGGACGCGACCGCATGGCGCCGCCCGATCCGGTGCTCGGGCCGAACTGGTTCGTCGGGACGCGGCTCAACTTCGCCGAGAATCTTCTCCGCTATCGCGACGATCGTGAGGCGATCGTGGCGTGGAATGAGCGCGGCGCGCAGACGCGCCTGACGTACGCGCAGCTGTACGACGAGGTGGCGCGCGTCGCCGCCGGCCTGCGGTCGCTCGGCGTCAAGACCGGTGATCGCGTCGCCGGCTTCATGCCCAACATTCCCGAGACCGTGATCGCGATGCTCGCCGCGACGAGCATCGGCGCGATCTGGTCGTCGTGCTCACCGGACTTCGGCGTCGCCGGGGTGTTGGACCGGTTCGGTCAGATTCGCCCGCGGGTCCTCTTCTGCGCCGACGCCTACCTCTACGCGGGCCGGGAGATCGACTGCCTCGAGCGCGCGCGTGAGATCGTCGGTCGCATTCAGGAGGTCGAGCACGTCGTCGTCGTGCCGTACATGCAGCCGTCGCCCGACATCGGCGGGATTCGCGGCGCGATGACGTGGGACGACGTTCGCTCGCGCGGCGCGTCGCCGGCGCTCCAGTTCGAGCATCTGCCGTTCAATCACCCGCTCTACATCATGTATTCGTCGGGCACGACGGGACTGCCCAAGTGCATGGTGCACGGCGCCGGCGGTACGCTCATTCAACATCTCAAAGAGCTCGGGCTCCACACCGACGTCACGCGCGACGACCGCGTGTTCTACTTCACGACCTGCGGCTGGATGATGTGGAACTGGCTCGTCTCGTGTCTCGCCCTCGGCTCGACCATCGTCCTGTACGACGGCGCGTCGCTCATCCGTCAGCGGCCGATCCTCTGGGACATGGCGTCCGCCGAGCGGGTCACGATCTTCGGCACCAGCGCCAAGTGGCTCGCGCTCGCCGAAAAGGAAGGACTGCACCCGCGCGACACACACGACCTGAGCGCGCTCGAGGCGATCCTCTCGACGGGAAGTCCGCTCGCCGCGCACAGCTTCGACTACGTCTACGGGCACGTCAAACCGGCCGTGCGGTTGAGCAGCATCAGCGGCGGCACCGACATCATCTCGTGCTTCGCCGGCGGCAACCCGACCGGCCCGGTGTGGCGCGGCGAGTTACAGGGACGCGCGCTCGGCATGCGCGTCGAGATCTTCGACGAGCAGGGCAAATCGATCGTCGAAACGCCGGGTGAGCTGGTGTGCACCGCGCCGTTCCCGAGCATGCCCGTCGCGTTCTGGAACGACACCGGCGACGCGAAATACCGCGCCGCGTACTTCGAGCACTACCCGAACGTGTGGCGACACGGCGACTGGGCGGAGATCACCTCGCACAAGGGAGTGATCATCTACGGCCGCAGCGACGCGACGCTCAATCCGGGCGGCGTGCGGATCGGCACGGCGGAGATCTATCGTCAGGTCGAGCAGCTCCCCGAGATCATCGAAAGCGTCGTGATCGGCCAGGACGTGACCACCGACGGCAACGCCGACGTCCGCATCGTGCTGTTCGTGCGTCTGGCTGAGGGACTCACACTCACCGACGAGCTGCGGGACAAGATCCGCGTTCAGATTCGCAGCAACGCGAGCCCGCATCACGTGCCGCGCAAGATCATTCAGGTGCGCGACATTCCGCGCACGATCAGCGGCAAGATCACCGAGCTCGCCGTGCGCGACGTCGTCCACGGCCGCCCGGTGAAGAACGTCGACGCGCTGGCCAATCCGGCCGCGTTGGATCTCTTCCGCGACCTGCCCGAGCTGTCGAGCTAGTACGCCGGCGCCGTGCCGCAGGCCGACTCGATTTGCGCGCGATAGTCGGGTGGCGTGGTGAGACGATCCAACGGCAGATGCGCGAGCAGCGCCGTGCGGTCGGCGCGGCACTTGTCGGGCGTGCCGAGTGATGCGTCGGCGGAGAGCAGGGTGAGGAGCGGCTCGTATGCCTGCAGGCCCATCGAGCGCGTCACGTCGTCGATTCGAATCGAGCTGTCGGCATAGCCGCGATAGCGCGCGACGTCGAACAGGTGGTGGCGAAGAACCTGCGGGTCGACGGGCGGGTTGATCGCCGGGGCGGCGAGGAAATAGAAACCCTCAAGTCGGCCGTACGGTGCGAGCCATTCCATCGACCGCTGCGTGGCGGTGATCGCGAACGCGAGCGGGCGCTTCCATGCGTTCGTGCGCACGATGTCCAGCAACACGATCTCCGCCGGAAGCATGGTGTCGCCGTACATCGGGTGGACGTTGAGCCGGATCGAATCGGGCGGCACGGCGCCGGCCGGGAGTGCGAGCGTCTCCGGCGCTCCAGCTACTCGCACGGTGGCGACGGTATCAGACCACGCACGCTGGCCGAGCGCGGTGCGTTGCTCGCGCGACATCGACAGTGGAAACAAGGAGTCTCGTCGCGTGAGCTGCTCGGGCCACCACGGAACACTCGCGACTGACAGATTGATGATCGTGACGTCGGGTCGCACGCCTTCGACCGACTGCAGGTACATCACCGGGAACGTGTCGTTGTCGCCGACGGTGAAGTAGATCGCGCGCGGGGGAAGTCCGAGCAGGGCGTTCGCCGCGTAGTCGCGGGCGAAGTAGCGTCGCGACGCGTCGTTCGCCGACCAGTTGCTCCAGAGGCGCGCCGCGGGCAGGATGGTGAACAGCGCAGCGGCAACTGCCACCGTCTGGGGTGTACGAAGTCGCGCCGCCACCGCCGCCATCGCGCCGCCGAGTCCGCACGCGACGAACACGCCGATCGTCACGCACACGGGCAGATAGTGGCGGTCGAACGTTCTGAAGAAATTCGCGGGTATGTTGAAGTAGAGCACCGTGAACGCCGCTTGCAGCAGGACCACGCTCGCGAGCGCCGCGGCCAGTCGGCGATTGCCGCGCCACAGCGTCACGAATCCCCAGACCGCGGCCACGGCGGGAAGAACGCCAAGCCATCGCGACGGTCCGCTCCACTGCAAGTAGTTGTCGCGAAGAACGCGGAGCAGGTCCGCCGTCTGCACCGACCACACCGGCGACTTTCGCGGAAACAATTGAAGCAGGAACGATCCGCCGAGCTGCTTGATCGTCACGTAGTCCCAGAAGCGCGACAGCGTGCTCGGCTCGCTGAAGTTGAGCGTCGAGCGCGTGAGCACCGCCATCGGGATGAGCAGCAGTTGCACGGCGAGTCCCGCGACGAGCCCGCCGGCCCCCGCGACGATCGTTCGCGGTGATCTCGCCGTGACCGGACGGCGAATCAGAATCCACACGATGGCGCCCGGGATGAGCAGCGCGTTGGTGCGATGCACGCTGAAGTCGAGGCCGAACAAGAGCGCAACCAGCACGAGCCAGCGCCACGCGTCGGGACGGTCGGCGTCGATCCACCACCGGAACAGCGTCCACAGGATCAGTCCGGTGAACACGGCGCTGAGCACGTAGGGCGTGAACTGAATCGCGTACGTCCACAGCGTGCCGCCGAAGGCGAAGGTGAGCGCGCCAGCCGCAACGCCGAAGGCAGCAGCCGAGTTGCCGCGCTCCCCCGGGCCCGCGATGCGCAGTGCCATCGTCGCCGCCGCATACACCAGTGCCACGACGAATGCCGCGAGCAGACCCGCGAGGAGATTCAGGGCGTGCGCCGGCGAGTCGACGAACGGAAGGTGGGCGACGGGCCAGCCGAACAGCGTCAGGAGCAGCGACCCCGGCGGCGAGTTGATGCCGAGCGTGGCCGCCGCGAGCGAGTAGCTGCTCGAGTCCCACCACGTGATCGTCGGATAGGCCGTTCGCCAGAAGACAGCGATCGCGATCGCCGTGACGACGATCGCGCCGATGGACTGCGCTCCAAGACGACGATTGCCGCGCATAAGACAAAATCTTATCACTAGCGTGCGACCCGTGTCAACCTGCCGCTCCCGTAGTTCTCTACGTGCGTCCGGCGATCGACTCGGTGATCTCGGCGGCGAGCGCCTCGACGAGTGCGCGCAGTTTCCGGCGGCGGGTTCTCACGCGCCTCACAAAAATCGTTCGCGCGACGCCGAACGTCGTGGCGATCGTGCCCAACCACGCCGCGGCGGCGACGAGCGGGTGATGCCTGGCCATGAGGACGGCGAACACCATGGCACCACCGCCCACGCCGGCGGGGCCCATCGTCGGACCGAAGGTCGTGCCGCTGACCGCAGCCAGATTCTCGGTGCATCGGATCGTCGTCTTGCCTCGGCGCGCGACGATCGTGACGCTCATGCGCCGCGCTCCGCTGTTCGAGCTCCAATTGAGCGAGCGGCCGACTGCGGTCAATGTGCCCGCGTCGCCGGCCGTTCGCTGACGGATCACGTTGCCGAGCACGTCGAAGTCGCGCTCGGAGACCTCGCCATCGACGACGCCTTCGTATTCGATCACCAGTGCTTCGCCGGCAAGAAGGCTCTTCGATTCGGTGAGGTCGGTGATCGCGATCGGCGCGGCGACGGTCGAGCTCGACGGCGTGAGCCCGTACTCGACGAGCGCGCGGTCGATCGCTTTCGTCGCAATACCGGCTTCGCGCGCCGAGCCGCGCACATCGGCCAGCGCGTAGCCCGAGGTCGGCGCCTCATCGCGAGGCTTCATCGGGGCAAGCGGCGAGAGTGGCGGCGCGCTCGACGATTCCTGGAGTTCCGCCGCGCGGCGCCAGATCTGTTGCGCGTCGGTGTCCGACACGATGACGCGCCGCTCACCCGGCGCGGGCTCCGGTGTTTCCGACGCGATCTCGCCGAGCTCGCGCGCGAGTTGTGCGCCGCTTTGGAAGCGCGCCGCCGGATCCTTGGCCAGGCAGCGGTCGATCGCCGACGCCAGCCGCGCGCCGACGCCCGGCGCGACCGAGCGCAGGGTCGGCGGCGTCTTGGTGACGTGCGCGACCAGCACCGCCGATGCGAGCTGGGCGTCGAACGGAAACCGGCCGCTCAGCGCGAGGAATCCGGCGACGCCGAGCGAGTAGATGTCGCTGCGCGCATCGACGCCCTCGCCGGCGACTTGCTCCGGGCTCAGATAGTACACGGTGCCGAGCACCTGACCCGTCGCGGTAAGCGGCGTGGCCTCGGCCAGGCGCGCGATGCCGAAGTCCGTGACGAGGGCGCGTCCGGTGGAGCGTTCGACGAGAATGTTCTCCGCCTTCACGTCGCGGTGGATGACGCCGTGCACGTGCGCGTAGTCGAGCGCGAGCGCGACGTCGCGCATCTCACGAACGACTTCGCTCTCGTCGAGATGGCCGAATGCGCGGATGCGCTGCGCCATCGAATCGCCGTCGACGTAGCCCATCACGAAGAAGACGTGTCCGGCGATTTCGTCGGCGCGGTGGATGGGGACGATGTTCTGGTGCGACAGCCCGCCGGCGGTGCGCGCTTCGCGCAGGAAACGCTCGCGCACGATCGGGTCGTTGGCGAGGTGCGGCGGGAGCGTTTTGATGGCGACGCGTCGATCGAGCCGGATGTCGCGTGCGAGGTACACGATGCCCATGCCGCCGCGCCCGATTTCGCGGAGCAGCTCGTACTGGCCCGCCAGAGCTTCGGCGAGACGGTTGAAGTCGTCGGATTGAGCGGGAAGGGCGGCGGTCACCGGGTATACATTATCCTCGGGCGGTTCATTCCGCAGGGCTTTGACCTCGTCGCACAGGCTGTCTAGGATTTCCGGCAGCGAGCGACGACGCGTATCGAGAACTAGTGCGGCACCGCAGGCCGAGAGGTTGCGTGCCGATCATCGGGCGACACGGAGCGAGCATGGCCACGCAAACCCGGCCCACCGAGACGGAAACGCGAGACACGTTTCCGATCAACGGAACCGACTACATCGAGTTCTACGTCGGGAACGGGAAGCAGGCGTCGCATTTTTATCAGAGCGCGTTCGGCTTTCAGCTCGCCGCCTACCAGGGCCCCGAGACGGGCATGCGCGACCGCGCGAGCTATTTGCTCGTACAGGACAAGATCCGCCTCGTCATCACGACGCCGCTGAGTCCCGACGGCGACATCGCGGACCACGTGCGCCGCCACGGCGACGGCGTACGCGACATCGCGCTCTGGGTGGACGACGCGCGCGACGCGTACGCCAAGGCGCTCGAGCGCGGCGCCGAATCGGCCGCCCCGCCGAGGGTGCTGCGCGACGGGGACGGCGAAGTGGTGATCGCCGCGATCAAGATCTACGGCGACACGATTCACTCGTTGGTCGAGCGCAAGAACTATCGCGGCGTGTTCATGCCCGGGTTCGCGCGACGCGACCCGCACTTTCAGGCGCGGCCGACCGGCCTGAAGTACGTCGACCACTGCGTCGGCAACGTCGAGCTCGGGCGCATGAACAAGTGGGTCGGATTCTACGAGCGGGTGATGGGCTTCAAGAATCTCATCTCGTTCGACGACACGGACATCTCGACGGAATACTCGTCGCTCATGTCGAAGGTGATGTCGAACGGCAACGAGCGGATCAAGTTCCCGATCAACGAGCCGGCGAAGGGGAAGAAGAAGTCGCAGATCGACGAATACCTCGAGTTCTACCACGGCCCCGGCGTGCAGCATATCGCGCTGGCGACGGACGACATCATCGCCACCGTGACCGCCCTCCACGACCGCGGGGTCGAGTTCCTGCGCGTGCCGACGACGTACTACGAGGAGTTGCAAGGCCGCGTCGGCAAGATCGACGAGCCGATCGACAAGCTCGAGGAGCTCGGCATCCTCGTCGACCGCGACCCCGACGGCTACCTGCTGCAGATCTTCTCGAAGCCGGTCGAGGACCGGCCGACGCTGTTCTACGAGATCATCGAGCGGAAGGGCGCGCGGAGCTTCGGCAAGGGAAACTTCAAGGCGCTGTTCGAGGCCATCGAGCGCGAGCAGGCGGCGAGGGGGAACCTGTAGGCCGTATCGAAACGTCCAGACTTCTTCGGGTGGCCTGATGGCGCCCCTTAGGCGGCAGCATCAGCGTCAGCATCAGGAAGTGCCGCGGTCGTTGCCCGATGCTGATGCTGTCGCTGACCGCTAGAGTGCTCGTTTATCAGAGATCGCTATCAACCACGCACCACAAAGAGCATGCCGATCTACCACACGTTCGGCTCCATCCCGCGGAAGCGGCACACGGCGTTCCGGAAGCCCGGCGGCGGCATCTACGCCGAGGAGCTCATGGGCCACGAGGGGTTCACCGGCACGTCGTCGCTGCTGTACCACGTGCATCCGCCGACGACGGTGAAGTCCGTGCGGCGCCTGAAGGAAACGAAGCTCGAGGCCGACCCCGACCGGACGCTTCGGCACCGCCATTTCCTCACCGCGCGCGCCAAGAAGGGCGGCAGCCCGACGCTCGATCGCATGCCGCTGCTGTTCAACCAGGACATCGCGATGTCGTACGTCGAGCCGGACAAGCAGGACGAGCATTTCTACCGGAACGCGCAGTGCGACGAGTTGGTGTACGTCGCCAAGGGCATGGGGACGCTCGAGTCGGTGTTCGGCGACCTGCCGTTTCGTGAGGGCGACTACCTGGTCATCCATCGCGGCATCCTGCACCGCTACCTGTTCGATCCATCGGGCGATCCGCCCAAGCTGCTCGTCTTCGAGAGCCGCGGACACGTGCGCTGGCCCAAGCGCTACCGCAACGAGTTCGGGCAGCTCATGGAGGGCGCGCCGTACTCGGAGCGCGACATCCGCCTGCCGCTCGAGCTCGAGACGCACGACCAGATGGGCGACTTCCAGATGCTCGTGAAGCAGTACGACGGGATCAACGAGTTGATCCTCGACCACCATCCGTTCGACGTCGTCGGGTGGGACGGCTACTTCTACCCGTGGGCGTTCAACATCGACGACTTCGAGCCGATCGTCGGACGCGTGCATCAGCCGCCGCCGGTGCACCAGACGTTCCAGGGCGACGGCTTCGTCGTCTGCTCGTTCTGCCCGCGCCCGTTCGACTTCGACCCGAACGCCGTGCCCGCGCCGTACAACCACAGCAACGTGGATTCGGACGAAGTGCTGTACTACGCGTCGAGTGAATTCATGAGCCGAAAGGGGATCGAGTTCGGCAGCATCACGCATCACCCCGACGGCATCCCCCACGGTCCGCACCCGGGCCGCGCCGAAGCGTCGATCGGCGCGAAGTCGACGAACGAGCTCGCCGTGATGATGGACACCTTCCGCCCGCTGCACGTGGCGAAGGCGGCGAAAGAGTTCGAGGACCCGAACTACCACAAGAGCTGGATCGAGGCGCAGCACTCAGGCGTGGCCTTCAACCCGCCGACCAGCTGAGGGGCGGGAGCTGCCTTGGCCTGATAGGGATCGCCGCGGGGCCGGGACTCTAGGAGTCAGCACCAGCAACAGCATCAGGAACTGAGACTGGCGATTCCTGATGCTGACGCTGTTGCTGATGCTAGAGTGCTCAATCGGCGTAGATCGCTATCAGTGAGCTCCCCGTCAGGCAGCCCTACTTTTGGCCGAACGCCGCGATCGCGCGCTTCGTGTGCTCAGACAGCACGAGCGTCCCGCTGGTGGCCGCGCGCTGCTCGAGCAGCGACGCCCAGTCGTCCGTCCCCGCCCAGACGGCGCGCTTGATCCCTTGCACGGCCTCCGGGTTCGCCGCCGCCAGCGTGCGCGCGCGCCGCTCCACCTCGGCGTCGAGCGTCTCCACGTCGTCGACGACGCGGGCGTACAGGCCGTGGCGTTCGGCCCATGCGGCGTCGCGCCAGTCGGCGTCGATGGCCATCGCGCCGAATGCGCCGGTGCCGATCTTTCGCTCGATCGCCGGTCCAACCACGAACGGGCCGATGCCGACCGCCAACTCACTCAATCGCACCGACGCGTTCGACGTCGCGATCGCGTAGTCGGCCGCGGCCACGATGCCGACACCGCCGCCGACGGCTTTCCCGTGCACGCGGGCGACGATCGGTTTGCGGGATTGAATCATCGCCCCGATCACGCGCGCGAAGCCCATGAAGAACGCCTTGCCCTGTGCGGCGTCGCGAATCGCGACGAGCTCGTCGAATGACGCGCCGGCGCAGAACGCGCCCGTGCCGTAGCTGCGGACGACGATTGCGCGAACGTCGTCGCGCGCGCTCGCGTCGCCGATCGACGCGGCGAGGTCGCGCAGTACGGACGCGGGGAGGGAATTGCTCTTTGGATGCCCGAAGCAGACGTCGGCGACACCTTCCGCGACGAGCGTCGACACGCTGCCGGCGGCGGCGAGCGCCGCGTGCTGGCCGGCGGTCGCGTCGCGGGTCGCGCTCGCGGTCACCGGCCGACTCGAACGCGCAATCCGCCGCGAATCGTGCCGAGTGTCGTGTTGCCGTTGCGGAACGCGTCGCAGCCGGCGGTGTTGCAGACGCCGCCCGGCGTGGCGAAGCCGCTGCCGTAGCTCGTGTATCCGTACACGTACAGCGCCTCGGCGAACACGGCGAACCCGTCGATGACGTTCTTGTCGATGCCCGCGCCGAGCGTGAACTCGCCGCTCACGCGATGCTGCTGCTGCGCCTTCCCCGATCCGCCGGTCGACTCGTAGTTGATCGCCCCCGGCTGCCAGTCGATCAGGCCGAGCCCGACGCTGAAGTTCGGCATGACGTAAGGCAGCGGCATCCGCAGGCGAATGCCCGACGTCACCTCGAGCACGCCGGCGTGGGTCGCCGACGCCGAGGTCGCGGTAGCGCCGGCCGGCGTTTGAAAATTCGTGATAAAAAGCTGCTCGTTGAGCGGCAGCAAGCTGTAGGCAGCATTGATGCTGAAGCCTACGCGGCCGACGCCGCTCGCGCCGGTATCCCAGTTCTCCCAGCCAAGGCTGTAGGTCTGTCCTTTATCCCAGTAGGCTAGGGCGGCGTGGGCACTGACCGGCGTGGCCGACCCGAATCCGACGCGCAGATAGTTGCCCGGAGTCAGCCCGTCATTCCACGGGTTCTTCGGGTCCCCGTCGCCTCCGCCTTGTGCGGTGACGATGCGGGGGGCGGCCAAGCCGACGACCAGGGCGGCGACAACGAGCGACTGAAGGGCACGCATGCGGATAGGGACGAGGTGGACGACGCGTTGAAATCTATCGGGCGGCTTCGGTCCGGCACTAGATTTTTCCGGGCGACCCGGGCGCGCCGAAAGACGCGCCCACGCCTCACTTTAAGCAGACACCGATGGCATCGACGAACCCCGCCCCGCCGGCTGACGATCCGGCCAAAATTCGCGAGTTCGAGGCCCGAATCGCCCGTGGCGAGACGATCGAGCCGAAGGACTGGATGCCGGAGCGCTACCGGCGGCAGCTCGTTCGCATGATGTCCCAACACGCGCATTCCGAGGTCGTCGGGATGCTGCCGGAAGGGAACTGGGTCACGCGCGCCCCGAATCTGCGGCGGAAGATGTCGCTCCTCGCCAAGGTGCAGGACGAAGCCGGTCACGGCCTCTACATCTACTGCGGCACCGAAACGCTCGGCGTCGACCGCGGCACGTTGATCGGCCAGCTGCTCGATGGCATCGGCGAAATATTCGAGCATCTTCAACTATCCCACGCTCACCTGGGCCGACATCGGATGCATCGGGTGGTTCGTCGACGGCGCGGCGATCGTGAACCAGACGATGCTCGCCAAGGCGTCGTACGGTCCGTACGCGCGGGCGATGGTGCGCATCTGCAAGGAAGAAAACTTCCACAAGCGCCAGGGCTACGAGATCATGGCGACGCTCGCCGCCGGCACCGCCGGCGCAGCGCGCGATGGCGCAGGACGCCGTGAATCGCTGGTGGTGGCCGTCGCTCATGATGTTCGGTCCCTCCGACAAGGACTCGCCGAACTCCGCGGAGCTAATGCGCTGGGGCGTGAAGCACAAGACCAACGACGAGCTGCGCCAGCGGTTCGTGAATCTCACCGTCGCGCAGGCGCAGGCGATCGACGTCACGCTCCCCGATCCGGACCTGAGGCACGATCCGGAGACGGACAACTGGCTCTTCGGCCCCATCGATTGGGAAGAGTTCTGGCGTGTGGTAAAAGGAGACGGTCCGTGTAATCGCGAACGTCTCGCGGCGCGGCGTGCGGCGCACGACGAAGGCGCGTGGGTCCGCGAAGCCGCCAACGCCTACGCCGCCAAGCGCGCGGAAGCCGGCGAAGCCGCGTGAGCGACGATTCGCAGTGGCCGCTCTGGGAAGTGTTCGTGCAGCCGCCCAAGGGCGCGCCGCACGAGCACGCGGGCAGCGTGCACGCCGCGACGGCCGAGCAGGCGCTCGAGAACGCCCGTGACGTCTACGCCCGCCGCGGCGAGGCGGTGAGCATCTGGGTGGTGCCGAGCGATGCAATCATCGCGTCGAGCCCGGAGGATGCGGGCCCGTTCTTCGATCCGGGGAACGACAAGCCCTACCGGCACCCGCAGTTCTACAAGGTTCCGCGCGGCGTTCGAGGAGTCTAGTCAGGATTCTCTGACGCCCGCCATGCCCGCTTCCAACGTGGTTCCCTATCTCCTCGAGCTCGGCGACGACCGGCTCGTGCTCGGGCATCGCTTGTCCGAGTGGTGCGGCCATGGGCCGATCCTCGAGGAAGACATCGCGCTCACGAATATCGCGCTCGATCTCATCGGCCAGGCGACGTTGTTCCTGAAGCTCGCCGGCGCGGCGGAGGGGAAGGGGCGGAGCGAGGACGACCTCGCGTTTCTGCGCGACAGCGCCGACTTCCGAAACATCCAGCTCGTCGAGCTGCCGCGCGGCGACTTCGCGACCACCGTCGTGCGGCAGTTGTTGTTCAGCGTGTTTTCGTTGCTCCAGATGGAAGCGCTCTCGTCGGTGGGCGACGCGGACCTTGCCGGCGTGGCCGCCAAGGCCGCCAAAGAAACGCGCTATCACGTTCGCCACGCCACGCAGTGGGTGGTCACGCTCGGCGATGGGACGGACGAAAGCCACGCGCGGGCGCAGACGGCGCTCGACGAGCTGTGGCGTTACACGGGCGAGATGTTCCTGCCTTCTTCCGCCGATGTCGATGCGGTGAGCGCCGGCGCCGGCGTCGACCCCGAAACGCTGGCGCCCGCTTGGCAGGCGCAGATCGGCGAGATCCTGCGCGTCGCGGGGCTCACGGCGCCGAGCGCGGGGTACATGCAGAGAGGCGGCCGCGACGGTCGCCACACGGAACATCTCGGACATCTTCTGACGGAAATGCAGATTCTCGCGCGGTCGCATCCGGGCGCCCAATGGTGATGCGCGCTCCGCCCCAGTCGGCGAGCGCCGAGCTGCTCGAGATCCTCGAGGACGTGAAGGATCCCGAGGTTCCTGTGCTCAGCGTGGTCGAGCTCGGAATCGTGCGCGACGCGAAGCGCGCCGGATCGGGCGCGGTGGTGACGGTGACGCCGACGTACTCGGGCTGTCCCGCGATGCGCGAGATCGAGTCGGAGATTCGGCAGGCGCTCGCGGCGCGAGGGATCGATCCCGTCGAGATTCGAACGACGTACACGCCGGCGTGGACGACGGATTGGATGTCGGACGGTGCGAAGGCCAAGCTCGAGGCGTACGGCATCGCGCCGCCTTCTTCGACACGGGAAATGGGCGTGGTGCAGCTCATGCGTCGCGCGCCCGCGGTGTCGTGCCCGCGTTGCCATTCACGGAACACGGAGCTGACGAGCGAGTTCGGGTCGACGGCCTGCAAGTCGCTGCGCGTGTGTCGCGCGTGCGGCGAACCGTTCGAGGAATTCAAGGCGATCTGACGCCACCGGGCTCACCGACCAGATCGGTTACTCCGTTCGGGAAATTTTCTCGATTGACGAATCGCGCGCGCAATTGCACTATGGTCCCACGCGATCGGACACGGTCTTAACCGTTCGCGTAAAGCTTCGGCGGGACGCTGTCCGAAGCGCTCGTGGGGCGGACGTTCGACGCCGCTTCACCGGTCACGAGGTCGCTGGACGTGACTGTCGCTTTGCAGAATTCCAGAGCACCGGGTGGGACCGATACCACACGGAAAAGGGAAGTCGATCAGGCCACGCACGACCGTGGCGTCGAACCAACTGACCGAATCCCGCCAGCGAGGATGAGCCCCTCAGGCCGCAGCGTGCTGCGCCTGAGGGGTTTGTCGCTCTACGGGTGGACGGGTGGACGGGTGGACGGGTGGACGGGTGGACGACAGGTGGACGGGTGGACCGCTCAGACGGCGAGTGTTCGCTCGAGGCGCTCGGCGATTCGATCCACGCTCGGAAGGACCGCGTCGAGCAACACCGGGTGATACGGCATCGGCACGTCCTCGACGGCGACTCGATCGACCGGCGCATCGAGCTGCCAGAACGTTTCGCGCGCCACCGTCGCCGCGATCTCGGCGCCGAACCCGGCCGTGAGGTTGTCCTCGTGGACGATCACGCAGCGACCCGTCTTCCGAACTGAATCGAGCACGCACTCGCGATCCCACGGCGCGATCGTGCGGAGGTCGATCACTTCGACCCGTTCGCCGAGGCGCTCCGCCGCTTCGATACACCGATGCACCAGCGCGCCCCAGGTCACCAGCGTCACGTCGCTGCCCTGGCGACGGATCGCCGCGCGGCCGAACGGCACCACGTACTCGTCGCCCGGATAGCGCGCGCTGCCGTCGCTCGTCATCAGCAGCGAGCGATGCTCGAAGAAGATCGTCGGATTCGCGCCGCGCATCGCCGACCGCAACAGTCCGGTCGCATCCGCAGCGTTCGACGGCATCGCTACCTGCCACCCATACGCGTGGGCGAACCGCACCTCGTCGCTCAGGCTGTGCCACGGGTCGCCGACGTCTTTGCCGAAGCCGCCCGGCATGCGAACGACGATCGGCGCCGCGAATCGGTTGGCCGTGCGCCACCGCAACGTGCCGCAGTTGTTCAACTGCTCGGTGGCCGGATCGGCGTACTTGCGAAACTGAATCTCGGCCACGGGCATGAGTCCCGAGATTGCCATGCCCACGGCGCGCCCGATGATGCCTTCCTCCGAGAGACTCGTGTCGAACACGCGCTGATCGCCGAATTGCTTCTGGAGCCCTTCGGTGACGAGGTGCACGCCGCCTTTACGACCAACGTCCTCGCCAAACACGAGGCACTTCGGGTTGACCTCGAGCTCTCGGCGCAGCGTACGACGCACCGCTTCAGCGAATCGAACCACTTCACCCGACTCGCTCGCGCCTTCAGTGCCATCGACACGCGCGCGCTCTTCGCGTGAGAGACCGCCGAATGCTTCCGGCGAGTCCGGCGAATCGTCGGCGTAGACCCAACGCGCCACGGTGGCGGGATCCGGATCGGGCCGTGCCCGCGCGGCGTCCAGCGCTTGCTGAACGTCGCGTGCGACTTCGCTCTCGAGCTCGCGCCACTCTGCCTCGCTCATGAACGCGGGCACGAGATGCGCGCGCAACCGCGGCATCGGATCGCGCGCTGCATCGGCGGCGATCTCGGCGTCGGTGCGATAGCCGCGCTGGTTATCGGGGCCCGAGTGGTTGGAGAGTCGCGGCACGGTGAGCCGCACGAGCGCCGGCCCGCCGCCGCGCCGAACGTGATCGACGCCCTCCGCCAGCAGCGCCGCCGCTTCGGCGGGATTCGTTCCGTCGCCGTCGCGCACGAGCAGGTTCCCGAACGACGCCAGATTTCGCGCGATGTCGCCGCCCGGCGTCTGCATGTCGCCGCGTACGGAGATCCCGAGTCCGTTGTCTTCGACGTAGAACAACATGGGAAGCGACAACGTCGTCGCCATCGTGAGTGCCGACCAAAATCCGTTCGTCGCCACCGAGCCTTCACCGCCGAGCACGACACCGATCGCGCCTTTCCAACTCGCGTCGTCGAGCACGTCGGCGTGATAGCGAATCGATTGCGCCCAGCCGGCGCACGGAGTGAACTGCGAGCCTACGTCGCCGGACATCGGCAGCACCACGGCTCCATTGCGGTTCGGCAGGTTGCACACGACGCCGATGTCGCGCCCGTCGCTGAAGCCGCCGGATCGCCCCAGAGGACTGGCCAGCGCGTCTTCGATGCTGAGTCCGAGCGCGAGGAGCAACGGCCGCGACCGGTAGTACGCGCTTGCCGCGTCGTGCGGGTGCGTCAGCAGCGAACCGAGAATGGATTGCGCGACGTCGTGTCCGCGCGCCGAGAACTGGTAGAGCACGAGGTGTTCACGCGGCACGTTCGCGCGGTTCTTGTTCGTCGCCTCTTCGACGTCGTCGAGGGAGCGCGATACCAGCGCGTTGTATGCGATGCGACGCCAGTCGAACCGCCCATCGGGGGGGGGCGCAGTCATCGACGTCGCGGGAGCCGCGGCGGCGGAGGCCTTGCTACCCACGCGAGTCCGTGGGCCGCGTGGTGCCGGAAGTGTGGTCACGTCTCGAAATCTGCCCCCGCGCGAGCAGCGATTCCAGCGCGCCCAGAAAGCGTCGCGGGCCGGGCCGGGAACGGGCTAGTTTCCACGCCAAGTAGAGGAGAAGCATTCCTGCAACAGACGATCGTCAGCGACCAATCGTCGCATTCACGGCTTCCGAGGCATGCCCGACATTCTATTCGAAGTTGCCGACGGCGTGGCTACGATCACGCTCAACCGGCCCGACGTCCTGAACAGCTTCACCCGCCCGATGGCGGCCGCCATGCTGGACGCGCTCAACCGGGCGGCCGAGGACAGCGCCATTCGCGCCGTCCTCCTCACCGGCGCCGGCCGGGGATTCTGCGCCGGCCAGGACCTCGCTGAGGCTGCGCCAAAAGGCGAGGTCTTGCCCGACCTCGGCGATTTCGTGCGCGACGGCTACAACCCGATCGTGCGCGCCATTCGCACCATCGAGAAGCCGGTCGTGTGCGCGGTGAACGGCGTCGCCGCCGGCGCCGGCGCCAACCTCGCGTTCGCCTGCGACATCGTCTTCGCGTCGTCGACCGCGACCTTCATCCAGTCGTTCGCCAGGATCGGCGTCATCCCCGACAGCGGCGGCACGTTCATTCTGCCGCGCATTGTCGGGCTTCAGCGCGCGTCGGTCATGACGATGCTCGCCGAGAAGATGACGGCCGAGCAGGCGCGCGACTGGGGGCTCGTGTACATGGTCGTCGAGCCGCCCGCGCTCGTCGAGACGGCGCTCGGCACGGCCAAGTATCTCGCGACGCAGCCGACGCGCGGACTCGGCCTCATCAAGCGCGGTTTCAATCGGTCCCTCGGCGTCGATCTCGAGACGCAGTTGGATTTCGAGGAGGAGTTGCAGCGCGAAGCCGGTGCAACCGCCGACTACGCCGAGGGCGTGCATGCGTTCCTCGAGAAGCGAAAGCCGGTGTTCACCGGCCGCTGATGACGCTCGACTCGAACACGGTGGTCGGCGTCGTCGGCGCCGGCGCGATGGGAACGGGGATCGCGCAGGTCGCGGCGGCGGCGGGACACAAGGTAGTGCTCGCCGACGCGACGTCGGGAGCGGTCGATCGTGCACGCGCATCCATCACCAAATCGATGGCGCGCGATCTCGAGAAAAGGCGAGTTACCAGCGAGGCGGCCGACGCGCTCGTGGCGCGCATCGAGTTTCACGCGGCGCCGCTCGATCAGGACGCGTTCGCGTTTCGCAATTGCGGGCTCGTGATCGAAGCGATCATCGAGGACCTGGACGCAAAACGCGCCCTGGTATGCCGTCTCGAGCACGCGGCGCCGAAAGCGATCTTGGCGACGAACACGTCGTCGCTCTCGGTGACCGCGATCGCGGCTTCGTGCCAGGAGCCGGAACGCGTGATCGGCCTTCACTTCTTCAATCCGCCGCCGCTGATGCCGCTCGTCGAGGTCGTCCCGCGAGTCGGTGGTGAGACGTCGCTCGTCGATCAAGCCGTGCAACTGATGCGCGCCTGGGGAAAAACGCCCGTCGTCGCGTCGGACACGCCGGGGTTCATCGTGAATCGTGTCGCGCGGCCGTTCTACGGCGAGTCGATCCGCATTCTCGAGGAGGGCATCGCCGACTGTGCGACGATCGATTGGGCGATGCGCGACCTGGCGGGATTCCGCATGGGACCGTTCGAGCTGATGGACTTCATCGGCAACGACGTCAACTACGCGGTTACGCGCTCGGTGTATGAGGGCATGTTCCACGATCCGCGCTACAAGCCGTCGATCACGCAGCAGCGGCTCGTGGAGGCGGGACGGTTCGGTCGAAAGAGCGGCCTCGGATACTACGAGTATTCGTCCGACGCGCGGCCGGAGCCGACGAAAGACTCCGCCCTCGGCCAGCGCATCGTCGACCGCGTGCTCGCGATGCTGATGAACGAGGCGATCGACGCCGTCTACATGCGCGTGGCGTCGCCCGCCGACGTCGACCTCGCGATGACGCGCGGCGTCAACTATCCCAAAGGATTGCTCGCCTGGGCCGACGAACTGGGTGCGCCGGCCGTTCTCGGTCGGATGGAACGCTTGCAGTCGGAATACGCCGAGGATCGCTATCGTCCGAGCCCGCTGCTGCGCCGCGTCGCCCGAGAGGGAGGTCGGTTCATCTCGTGACCGCGTCGAAACCGACCACAGCCGACGCGCAGACCCTCGCCGAGCGAGTCGTGTCCGCAATGATGTCGCGCGACGCGTTCAGTCGGTGGCTGGGCATCGAGGTGTTGGAGGTTCGGCCGCGAGGCGTGACGATCCGGATGACGGTGCGCGATGACATGCTGAACGGGTTTGGCGTGTGCCACGGCGGTGCGGTGTTCTCGCTCGCCGACAGCGCGCTGGCGTTCGCATGCAACACGCACGGCCGCGTGACGGTGAGCATCGAGAACAGCATTACGTATCCGACGGCCATTCGCGCCGGCGACGAGCTCACGGCGGTGGCCATCGAGGAGAGCGCGACCCGCAAACTGGCGTTTTACCGCGTCGAGGTGAAGCGCGCGGGTGCGATCGTCAGCATCTTTCGGGGGACCGTGTACGACACCGAGAAGCCCTTTTTCACCGACGAGCGCTCGTGACGCAGGCAGCCTACCTCATCGACGGAATTCGAACGCCGGTCGGCAACCTCGGCGGCGCGCTGAGCGAGGCGCGCCCCGACGATTTGGCCGCGCTCGTCATCGCCGAGGTGATGAAGCGCAACGCGGCGCTCGATCCGTTGCGCGTGAGCGACGTCGTGTTCGGCTGCGCGAATCAAGCGGGGGAGGACAACCGGAACGTCGCGCGCATGGCGCTCCTCCTCGCCGGTTTGCCGACGTCGGTGCCGGGTGAGACGGTGAATCGGTTGTGCGCGTCGGGGATGAGCGCCGTGATCAACGCGGCGCGCGCGGTGCAGGTCGGTGACGGCGATGTTTATGTGGCGGGCGGCGCCGAGAGCATGACCCGCGCGCCGTACGCGATGTCGAAAGGGAGCAAGCCGTTCGCGCGCGACATCGAGCTGTTCGACACGAGCCTCGGCTGGCGCTTCGTGAATCCGCGCATGAAGTCCAAGTACGGCACGGACTCGATGGGGCAAACGGCGGAGAACGTCGCCGAGCAGTATCACGTCTCGCGAGCGGATCAGGATCTCTTCGCGTTGCGCTCGCAGCAGAAGGCCGCGTCGGCGCGGTCGGCAGGGCGATTCCAGGGCGAGATCGTCCCCGTTCAGATTCCTCAGAAGAAGGGCGCGCCGAAGTGCGTGGACGCAGACGAGTTCCTCCGTCCCGACACGACGCTCGAGATTCTCGCCGCGCTCAAGCCGGCGTTCCGAGCTGAAGGCGGGTCGGTGACGGCCGGCAACTCGTCGGGGCTGAACGACGGCGCCGCGGCGCTGCTCGTCGCGTCCGAGGCAGGGGCGAAGGAAATCGGTGCGTCGCCGATCGCGCGCATCGTGGCGAGCGCGGTCGCCGGTGTCGAGCCGCGGATCATGGGCATGGGCCCGGTGCCGTCGTCGCGACTGGCGCTCGCGCGCGCCAAGCTCACGCTCGACCACATGGACGTGATCGAGCTGAACGAGGCGTTCGCCGCGCAATCGCTCGCCTGTCTGCGCGAGCTGAAAATCGCCGACGACGATCCGCGCGTGAATCCCAACGGCGGCGCCATCGCGCTGGGCCATCCGCTCGGCATGTCGGGGGCGCGGCTGCTGCTCACCGCGGCGCGCGAGCTGCAAGCGCGCGGCGGGCGCTACGCGCTCTGCACGATGTGCATCGGCGTGGGCCAGGGAATGGCGACCATCCTGGAACGCGTTTGACTTCTATGATGATTGTGAGGCTTTCATGACGACGACAGCGCGGGCGCCGCGGTTGATCGGGGTCGCCGGAAGCGAGCCGCGACGGCTCGAGAACTTTGTGAACGGGCGTTGGGTGGCGGCGAGCGGCGCGGCGACCGACCTCTTTCACGCGGTCACCGGCGAAAAGATCGCCGAAGCATCGACCAGCGGGATCGACTTCGGCGGAATGGTCGAGTACGCCCGTCGCGTCGGCGGACCCGCCCTTCGTCGCATGACGTTCCACGAGCGCGCGCTGATGCTCAAGGCGATGGCGCAGCGCCTCATGGAATTGAAAGAGGAGTTCTACGCGGTCTCCGCCGCGACCGGCGCCACGCGCACCGATTCGTGGATCGACGTCGAGGGAGGCATTGGAACATTCTTTGCCTACGCCTCGCGCGGCCGGCGCGAGTTCCCCAACGAGACCTTCTATATAGATGGCCCGCCTGAGCCGCTCTCCAAGGGTGGCACCTTCATCGGTCGCCATATCTGCGTTCCCATCGAAGGCGTCGCCGTCCACATCAACGCCTTCAACTTCCCCGTGTGGGGAATGCTGGAGAAGCTCGCGCCGACGCTGCTGGCCGGTGTGCCGGCCATCGTGAAGCCGGCGACGATCACGTCGTATCTGGCCGAGTCGGTGTTCCGCGCGATGATCGACGCGCGGATTTTCCCCGACGGCGCGATTCAACTGCTCTGCGGCAGCGCCGGCGACCTCCTCGACCATCTCGACGCGCAGTGCGCGGTGGCGTTCACCGGATCGGCGACCACGGGGCGCATGCTCAAGACGTCCAAGAGGATCGTCGACGAGAGCGTTCGCTTCAACATGGAAGCCGACTCGCTCAACTACTCGATGCTCGGCCCCGACGCCGTCCCCGGCACGCCGGAGTTCGACCTCTTCGTGAAGGAGGTCGTGCGCGAGATGACGGTGAAAGCCGGGCAGAAGTGCACGGCGATTCGTCGCACCATCGTTCCTGAGTCGGTGCTGCAGGACGTCATGGCGGCGATCGGCAAGCGTCTGGACTCGACGACGGTCGGCGATCCGGCGGTTGACGGTGTTCGCATGGGCCCGTTGGCGGGGCGCGCGCAGGTCAGTGAAGTGCGAAAGAGCGTGGACGCGATCGCCCGCGGCGCGGAGCTCGTGCACGGGAATCTCGACGACTTCGCCGTCGTCGGCGCGGATCGACAGCGCGGCGCGTTCTTTCCGCCGCTCTTGTTCTACTCGCGCGAGCCGCTCACCGCGCAGGCGCCGCACGACGTCGAGGCGTTCGGGCCGGTGAACACGGTGATGCCCTACAAATCGCTCGACGACGCCATCGAGCTGGCGAAGAAGGGAAAGGGCAGCCTCGTGGGATCGGTGTTTACGGCGGACGATCGCGTGGCGCGCGACGTCGTCATGGGAACGGCGGCATATCACGGCCGACTGGTGCTCGTGAATCGTGACAGCGCCAAGGAGTCCACGGGCCATGGTTCGCCGCTGCCGCATCTCGTGCACGGCGGCCCGGGTCGCGCCGGCGGCGGCGAGGAGATGGGCGGCGCGCGCGGCGTGCTCCACTACATGCAGCGCACCGCGCTTCAGGGTTCGCCGACGACGCTGATGCACGTCGTCAACGAATACATGCCGGGCGCCGCGCGCACGACCGACGCCGTGCATCCATTCCGCAAGTATTTCGACGACCTGCACGTCGGCGACGCGCTGGTCACGGCTCGGCGCACCGTCACGGAAGCGGACATCGTCAACTTCGCCGGGATCAGCGGCGATTTCTTCTACGCGCACATGGACGACATCGCCGCGCGCGATTCATTATTCGAGGGGCGCGTTGCGCACGGGTATTTCGTACTGTCCGCGGCCGCGGGCCTCTTCGTCGATCCGGCGCCCGGGCCGGTGCTGGCCAACTACGGTTTGGAGAGTCTTCGGTTCGTGAAACCCGTGTATCCGGGTGATACGATTCAGGCGACGCTTACGGTGAAGCAGAAGACGCCGAAAGATCCGAAGCCCGACCAGCCGCTGCAGGGCGTGGTCGCATGGGACGTCGAGGTCAAAAACCAGACGGGAGAGCCGGTCGCCGTGTACACGATTCTGACGCTCGTTCGACGCCGGTGAGAGCAGGATCATCGCTGCGCGCGCGTTTCGCGCTGGCCATCGTCGGTGTATCGGCGGCGGTCGTCGTCTCGTTCGGTGCCGTCGTCTACGAACAATTGGCCGGATCGGCGACTCGGGCGGCGAACGCGCACCTCGAGCAGGCCGTGCACGAGGTCGCGGGCATGCTTGGCGCGTCCGCCAAGTCGCTGCATATGGCGATGGCGATGGTCGCCGCGGACACCGAAGTCGCCGAGTACCTTCACGCGCCGAATCCACGCGGAGCGGAGGCGGCGCGGCAGGCGCTGCGGCGAATTGCCCCGACGCCGGGCACCGCGGGCGTCGAGCTTTGGACGGCTGACGGCACGCGAACCGCCGCGTCGACCTCGAGCTGGCCGCCCATGTCCGTCGACCAGCGCACGGCGATCATCGCTCTGGTCCGCGGGAGCGAATCGACGGCCGTCACGCCGATGGCCGTCGTGGACACGACGCTCGTGTACGCCGCCATCGCGCGAGTCGGGGATGGTGCGTCGCCACTCGGCTACGTCGTGCGGCGCGATCGCGTGATGGGTCCGGGCGCCGGCACGCCGGGATTGCGCGCGATCCTCGGCTCCGACGCATCCATCCTCGTCGGGAACTCGAACGGTGACGTTTGGACGGACTTCATGCGCCGCGTGGAGACGCCGCGGTTCGCGCGTCGCGCGTCGGGCGAGGTCGTCGTCGATACCGACGTGCCGCGGCTGGGCCGCGTCTTCGCTGCGATGAGTCCAATCGCCAATACGCCGTGGAGCCTCGTCATCGAGTTTCCGCGCGCGAGCGTGTTGCGCGACGTCCAGGACAGCATGTTCGTCATCGCTGCATTCGGCCTCGTCGCGGTGCTGCTGGCGGCGGCGCTCGCGTGGCGGCTGAGCGGGACGTTCACGCGGCCCCTCGCCGAACTGGCGAGCGCCGCGGAGGGAATCAGCGGCGGCGATTACGATCGCCAGCTTCCGATTCGTCATGACAACGAGATCGGCGCCGTGGCCGGCGCGTTCAATCGGATGTCGTCGAGCCTGCACGTCGGCCGCAGCGCGCTCGAAGCCAAGGTCGCCGAGGCCGCGTCGTCGGCGCTGCGGCTGGAGCGGGTGATTACTTCCAGCGGCGCCGTACTGTACGAACTTGGACCGCGTGAAGGCGTCCAGACGTTCACTTGGGTCAGCGACAATGTGTTCGACGTGTTGGGCTATTGCGTCGCCGACGCGCTCGCACCGGGGTGGTGGTCCGAGAACGTGTGCGCCGACGACTTCGCCCACGCGGCGATAGCGCCGGACGCCGGCGGGGTCAGAGGCTCGGATGGCGTGCGCGAGTATCGCTTTCGGCACAAGGACGGCCGGTATCGCTGGATCCGCGACGACCAGCGCGTTCTTCCGGACGGCGGCGAAAACGCCGGAGACGCCACGCACATCGTCGGCACTTGGCTGGACATCACCGAGCAACGGCAACTCGAGGAGCAACTCCGCCACGCGCAGAAGATGGAAGCGATCGGCACGCTGGCCGGCGGTGTGGCGCACGATTTCAACAACATTCTCACCGTCGTCACGTCGTACGCCGAACTGCTGTCGCGCACGGAGGGCGACGTCGAGCGACGCTCCGACCTCGACGAGATCGCCGCGGCCGCGCGGCGCGCGACGCTTCTCACCCGCCAGCTGCTCACGTTCAGCCGCAAGACGATCGCCGAACCGCAATCGATCAGCGTGAGCTACATCGTGGCGCGCCTGGGCGGCATGCTGCGGCGCCTGCTCAAGGAGAACATCAAGCTCGTGCCGCGGCTGGCCGACGACGTCGCGCCGATCCTCGGCGACGTGAACCAGCTGGAGCAGGTCGTGATGAACCTCGTCATCAACGCGGCCGACGCGATGCCCGACGGCGGCACGTTGGTGATCGAGACGCAGAACATCGAGCTCGATGCGGCGTACGGGAGCACGCACGGCAGCGTGACACCGGGTCAGTACGTGATGCTCGCCGTGACCGACACCGGCACGGGCATCGATCCGAGCATCATCGACAAGATTTACGAACCGTTCTTCACGACGAAGCCGCCCGGGCACGGCACGGGACTCGGACTCGCCAGCACCTACACGATCGTGAAGGAAGCGGGCGGGCACATCTGGGCGTACAGCGAGCCGGGCCACGGCACGACGTTCAAGATCTACTTCCCGTGGGAGCGCCGCTCGCAGTCGTCGCCCGCCCCGGCGTTGTCACCGGCCGAGCTGCGCATGACGGGAACCGCGCTCCTCGTCGAAGACGACCCGCGCGTCCGCCGTGCCGTACGCCGCATGCTCGAGCGCATCGGCTTCGAGGTGATCGAAGCGTCCGATGGTGAGGCGGGTCTCGGCATTGCCGCCGGCCACGATGGTCCGATCGACGTCGTCGTCACCGATCTCATGATGCCGCGCCTCGGCGGCGGCGCGTTCGCCAAGCGCCTCGCGCTGTCGCGGCCCAACGTGCCGGTGGTGTTCACGTCGGGCTACACCGACGACGCGGCGTTCCGGCGCGGATTGCTGGAGTCCGAGTACACGTTCGTGCAGAAGCCGTTCACGCGCGAGCACCTCGAAGCGGCGATCGCGCGGGTGACGAGAGCGGTGAGGAAGCCAGTCGAGGTGTAAAAAGGGTGGACGCGTGGACGGTCTACGACCGAACGGTTTCGCCGTGTTCGCCGTTCTCGGAGTTCGTCACCCTCGTCGTTCGGTTTTCACGGCACTGCTTTCGTCGTATCTCTCAGCGTCGGGTACTTGATCCCGAGCTGATCGAGGTACGTCTTGTACTTCGTCGGATCGTAGTAGTACTTCCGCATCTCGGCGCGGTACTTGTCCATGATCGCCTTGTTGAGCCACGTCGCGGGCTGATCTTCTGCGCGCATCAGCGGGAAGTACTTGATGTCCTTCGTCTGCACGTTGCGGAAATAGTCCCACGCTTGCGTGATGACGGTCGGCTTGGTCATGAGATCGAGCACCGTCATTGCCTGCACCTTGGCCCCGGCGACCACGCCCTTGTGCGCGATCGGCGTCGCCATCGCGATGGCGTTCCACCAGCTGTGCCCCGGCAGCCCCGGAATGTTCGACGGATAGCGCAGCGTCACGGTGGGCACGTTCCACGACACGTCGCCGATGTCGTCGCTGCCGCCGCCGCGCAGATCTTCCTGGCGCGGCGGAGCAGGGAGCTCGGTCATCGGGCGGTCCGAGAGTCCGCGCGGATTCTTCTGGCCGTATTCGCGCTGCACGCCCTTGGCCATCGTCTGGTCGGCGTCACTCCACGTCGGCATGCCCACCTGCTTGATGTTCTGGAACATGTCCTCGGCGATGACCTTGTTGAAATGCCCGGACCATCCCGAGCCGAGGATGTTCACCGACGCGAGCTTCGTGCTCGTCATCATCGCCGCCGCGGTGGCCATCGTGTCGCCGAGGGCGAAGAGGCCCTTCACGAGCGGCGAGTCGGTCTCGCGGAAGAAGTACCACACCGACGCCGTCGGCGGCACGACGTTCGGCTGGTCCCCGCCGTCGGTGATCACGTAGTGCGATCGCTGCGTGAGCGGGAGATGCTCGCGCCGGAAGTTCCAACCCACGTCCATCAGCTCGACCGCGTCGAGCGCGCTGCGGCCCGCCCACGGCGCGGCCGCGGCGTGCGCCGCCTGGCCGACGAAGTTGAACCGCGCGCTGATCAGAGCATTCTGTCCCGAATTACCATATGAAACGCCGAGGTCGGAGCTGACGTGGGCGAAGAGGACGATGTCGACGTCCTTGAACATGCCGGCGCGCACGAAGTACGCCTTGGCCGCCATCTGCTCCTCGGCGATGCCGGGCCACAGGTGGATCGTGCCCGTCATGTGCTCGCGTTCCATGATCTTCTTCACGGCGATCGCCGCCGTGATGTTCATCGGCACGCCGGAGTTGTGTCCTTCACCGTGCCCCGGCGCGCCGGCGACGAGCGGATCCTTGTAGCCGACACCCGGCTTCTGGTTCGCCTGCGGAATGTCGTCGACGTCGGACCCGAGCGAGATGACCGGCTTGCCCGAGCCCCACGTCGCGTACCAGGCCGTCGGAATGCCGGCGAAGCCCCGCGTGACCTTGAAGCCGTTCTTCTCGAGAACGCTGGTCAGGTACTTGGACGTCTCCTCTTCCTGCATCCCGAGCTCACCGAAGCTGAACACTTCGTCGACCATCTGCTGCGACAGCGTGGAGAGGCTGTCGACGAGGCGCATCGCCTCCTTCTTGAGCGCCGCCAGCTTGGCGTCGTCGGTCGGGAGATCGACCGGGAAGGTCACCTCGGGTCGAGTGTCGGCGCCGCCGCGGCCACCGCGGCCTTGAGCGGACAATGGAGTCGCGACCGCCAATACAAGGGCCGGAACCAGGAAGCGCGAGGGCATGAGAGAAGGCAGGCGAAGGGAATCAGACAGAAACGGACGAGCGTCAATTCTTCACGCCGCGACGAGGCCGCGCAACCATGGTTCGACAGGCGACTTCGTCCTGCGACCGCTGCATCCCCGCGCTCCTCGGCTCCATGGTCCTGGGCACAGGGTCGATTGCGGCGACCGGAAGGCTGATCGAATCGCATGACGGCGGCTTGAGACTGGGGTGCCGGCGATTGTTGCGGCACGTGCGCGCATTCGACGCGGGTCCGCCGCCCTTACGCCTCCTGGGCGGCGGGAACGGTACGCACTCGCTCGGCTATCACCCGAAGACGCTGCGGATCTCGCGCGGCCGTTCTGACTTTCTTACGTCAAACGGCGACTTGGCAGCGGGCCGCTCGAGTTTTCTGCTCGTGGGCTCCTTTTAATGCCCGGCGAACGTGCTCTTCGCGCGGCGGTCGAGCCTCTTCGGATGGACGGAGCCCACGATCCATCCGACGAAAGGCCCTCATTGACAGACCGCCGCCCACAGCGACTCGGGCGGCGTCCACTTGAGTGAAGCGATCTCCGTTCTTCAGCGACGGTCCTCTCGCGACACAGGCCGCGCGTTGCGTCTCACGTTCCCGCGTCGACTCGATACCGCGCCGAGCCTTCGTGCGTACGAGGAGCGCACCGTGTTCCGTGCCTCACGGACAAATCGTCACGCCGAAGGGGCTGCGCGCCACGGTATGGCACCGCGCTGTCAGGTCCGGCGAACGCCGGGCCCCGCCCGGACCTTCCGAGGCCACGCTGCGCGCTGCATCTTCACGGACCGCCAACGCCGCCCACCTTCAGTCAGCGCATTCCCACGCAGACGACGACCGGCGCAACGCGCGGGGGAGAGGGCCATCGCCGTCGCGCGACGCGATGCACGAGCTGAGTCGAATCGAACACGGCGACACGGAGCCGGCGCACGGGGCACCGACGCACGAACACGACACAGTCCGCACCACCACGCACCGACTCATGACTGAACGCCAACTTCGAGAGCTCGCCTCCGTCACCAGAACCCGGGTGTTTCTGACTCGTCGCCCGCGATTGTCTTCCGAGCTCGCGCTGATCGCGAAAACGCTGGTCCAGCTCGAGAAGCGCATCGCCGCCTTGATGGTGACCGAGCAAATGCGCTACGCGCCGGATTCCGTCGCGACCGTTGGCCGTCAGGCGAACCTTCTGCGCGAGAGGCACATGATCCCCCTGGCCCGCCGAGGGAGGTTGCTGTTTCGCGGCGAACCGCGGCTCGAACGGGCGCTCCGGGTTCCGCACAAGCGCGCGCCGGTCGGCGATGTCCTCACTGCCGCGCGGCAAATGATCACCGCCATCGCGCCGCACAAGCGCCTGTTTGTCGCTGCCGGCGCGTCGAACGCGTTCCTGGCCGACTTCCGCTCCGCTGTCACGCGTCTCGCCACGAGTGTCAAAGCCGAGGCGCGATTCAAATCGGTCGTTCCGGGCGCCCGCGCCGAGTTGAGACGCCTGCTCGCCCTCGCCCGCGCCGAAGTCCGGGTCGCAACCAGTCTCGTTCCCGTCTGGATTGAAACCCTCGACATCAGGGAGCAAGCCGGTCTGGCGGCCGCGTGGCGCGCTGCCCACCGGATCAACGCGCGGCTCGGCCGACCGAGCGCCCGCCGTGTCGAGCACCGCAAGAAACGCGAATTGCGCTTGCCTGTCTCCGGTTCAGCCGCGCCGCTCGAACCGTAGAACGCGCGCTACCTCGGACACCCGCGCCTCGATCTCGATCGGCGGATTGGCCAGGGGCCGGCGCGGATCGGTCGCGCGGTGATAGTCCGTCACGGCGTCCGGATCCTTGAGCACGTGGCCCGTGAGCACGGCGCACACGCGGTCCGACGCGGTGATCACGCCCGATTTTCGCAGCTTCGCCACGCCGGCGACGCTCGCGGCGCTGGCGGGTTCGCAGCCGATGCCGGCGGCGTCGATCACCGCCTTCGCCTCGAGAATGTCCGCGTCGGTCACTGACGTCACGACGCCGTTCGTCTCGCGGATCGCCCGCACGGCGCGATTCCACGACGCCGGAGCGCCGATGCGAATCGCCGTCGCCACCGTCTCCGGTTCGACCGTGACGCGCTCGACGAACTCACGCGCGAAGCTCCGTGCGAACGGTGCCGCGCCGTCCGCCTGCACGGCGCACAGCCGCGGCACGCGGTCGATCAGCCCGACCTCGCGTGCTTCGCGTAACGCTTTCCCGAACGCCGACGTGTTGCCGAGGTTACCGGCCGGCAACGCGATCCAATCGGGCGCGTTCCAGCCCAGTTGCTCGAGCAGCTCGAAGACGATCGTCTTCTGTCCCTCGATCCGAAACGGATTCACCGAATTGAGAAGTTGAATGCCCAGCTCCGCGCTCGCCGTTCGCGCGAGCGTGAGGCAGGCGTCGAAGCTCCCGCGCACGAAGAGCGTGCGTGCGCCGTAGGCGATCGTCTGGGCGAGTTTTCCGGACGCCACTTTGCCCGTGGGCACGAAAACGAGCGCCGGCAACTCGGCGCGTGCCGCGTACGCGGCGAGTGACGCCGACGTGTTGCCGGTCGACGCACACGCCACGGCGCGCGCGCCGGTTCGTCGGGCTTGCGTGATCGCGACCGTCATGCCGCGATCCTTGAACGAACCGGTGGGATTGTGTCCCTCGTGCTTGATGAGCAGATGGTCCGCGCGATCGAAGCCGGCCCATGTCGCGACGGCACCACTCTCGAGCAGCGGCGTGTTTCCTTCGGGATGGGTCACGACGTCGCTCGGACTCGCCGACGGCAGCACCAGCTCGCGGTAGCGCCACACGCCCGACGCGTCGCGGCCGCGCACGGCGCGCCGCCGGTCGGCGAACAGCGTACGAAGCTCCGTGGCGAAGCTCGGCGGCGAATGGTGCAGCTCGAGCAAGCCACCGCACGAAGGACACGCGCCGATCGGATCCAGCTCGCCGATCGTGGCGCCGCATGTTTCGCAAACTTGAACGCTCGGGAACGTCACGCCGGCTCCACGATGTGGGCGCCGCGTTCGTCCACCGACGCAACGCGGCCCTCGGCCTCGACGCCGTTCGCGCCGAACGCGGCGAGCATGGCCCGGAGCGCGGTCTGGGCGGTCGCCTCGCCGTCGGTGAGCGCGAAGATCGACGGCCCCGCGCCGGAGATCGAGCAGCCGAGTGCGCCCGCGTCGAGCGCGGCTTGCTTGACGGCGTGAAATCCGGGAATCAGCGCCGCGCGAACGGGCTCGGCGATTCGATCGTCGACGGCGCCGCGCAGAATCGCGGGATCATCCATGCAGAGTGCGGCGACCATCGTGGCGACGGCGGCTGCCTGCGCGAGCGCCGTCGCGCGATCGACGCTGTCGGGGAGAAGCTGCCGCGCACGTTGTGTGGCGAGCGCGAGATTCGGTCGCGCGATCGCGAAGCGCAGCCACGCCGGCACCGGTACGCGAACGAACTCGAGCGGATCGACGTGGCGAATCAGCAGAATCCCGCCGAGCAGACTCGGCGCGATGTTGTCGACATGACGACCGGCGACGTGCTCTTCAGCGGCGAGTGCGGCGCGCACGAGCGCGCGATCATCGAGCGGACGGCCGAGCAGCGCGTTCGTCGCGAGCGCACCGGCGACGGCTGAAGCGGCGCTGCCGCCTTGCCCTCCGGCGAGCGGCAATCCTTTCTCGACCCGCAGGGTCACCCCGATCGACGTTCGTCCGGCAAGCCGCAACACCTCTTGCGCGGCGAGTCCACTCGCGTGGCGCGCCGCGTCGCGCGGGAGCTCGGGATGACCGGGCTCTTCGATTGACACGCCCGGCGGTCCGTCGAGACGCGCTTCGACCGAGTCACCGGGTCCAGTAAGCGCGCAGCCGAGGATATCGAGGCCGGGACCGATGTTACCGATGCCGCCGGGGGCGAACGCGCGCGATCTGACCTGCATCTGAGCACCGACGAAAGAGGATTTCATCGAGGATCGGTTGGATCAGCGGTCAAAATCGACGTCGGAATCAGTGGGAGCAAGCGGATTCGGTGGAATACTGAACCTGTATACCATTTGGCCGCCCGTTGGGAAGATGCGGTGCGGGACGAGGCGACGCGATTGGATAAAGTTTGCACTTCGTTAACTCGCTTACTTCTCTCTTGACAACGGTTTCCAGATGGTGATACTCCGCCGCTCGATGTGACGGAACGGCTCGGACCTGAGTTGAACCCCCGTACACGTGTAAACGTGAACGGGCTCACCGTACGGGCCTTCACGTCTTCTGACGGTAGCACACCCACCTCACCCACCTCGTCGGAGGCGTCTCAGTGCGACGCGCAACACTCGCATCGCTCGTGGCAAGTCTCGCAATCGTGCCGGCCCTCGCGGCCGCGCAGACGCGCGAGATCACGGGCAAAGTAACGCAGACCGGGGTCGGAACACCGATCACCGAAGCCACCATCGGAATTCTCGGTGCGCAGCAAGGTGTCCGAACCAACGAGCGCGGTGAATACCGCATTCGAGTTCCTTCGGGCGACATTCAAATTCTCGTTCGCGCAATCGGATTCAAGCGACAGACTCGTTTGATTCCGTCCGCCACGAGCACCGCCGACTTCGATCTCGAGAAGGACGTCCTGCAGCTCGAGGGCGTGACGGTCACCGGTCAAGCGACCACTGTGGATCGCCGCAACGCGTCGACCGCGATCGCGTCGGTCTCCGCCGACGAGCTCGTCGTCGCGCCGGCCAAGTCGCTCGAGGGCAATCTCGCCGGCAAGGTCGTGGGCGCGTCCATCTTCGAGAACTCCGGCGTGCCGGGCGGCGGCATGCAGATTCAAATCCGCGGCGCCACGTCGATTCTCGGCGCGGGCGATCCGCTCTACGTCGTCGACGGCGTGATCGTGTCGAACGCGTCGCTCGCCGGCGGCCTTTCGTCGATCTCGCGCTCGAGCGGTTCGACGACGTCGACGCAAGACCAGACGGTCAACCGCCTCGCCGACATCAACCCGAACGACATCGAGAACATCGAAGTTCTCAAGTCGGCGGCGGCGTCGGCCATCTACGGCTCGCGCGCCACGAACGGGGTCGTCGTCATCACGACGAAGAAGGGACGCGCCGGCACCACGCGCTACAACGTGACCCAGCGCATGGGCTCCGAGCAGGCGACCCGCCTCCTCGGCTCGCGACATTTCAACAGCTACGCCGACGTAATCTCGACGGGCGATGCGACGTCTCCCCACGCCGACTCGATCGCCAAGGCGAACTGCACGCCGGCCTGCCCGTGGTACGATTGGCAAGGCCAACTCTACAACGCGCACACGCCGTCCTTCGAGACGCTCATGTCGTCGTCGGGCGGGTTCAACAACACGAAGTTCTTCGCCTCGGTCAACGACCGTCAGACGCCGGGCGTCGAGCAGAATACGGGTGCCCGCCTGACCTCCGGCCGATTGAACCTCGATCAGACGATCGGCGAGAAAGTCACCGTCAGCGGCGGCGTCGACGTGTCGCACGACTTCACGCACGACGGCATCGGCAACAACGACAACGCCGGCATCAGCCCGATCTACACCTTCGGCTACGCGCCGGCGATCTACAATCTGAACGCCATCGATCCGGTGACCGGCCGGCCGATCTCGATGTGGATGAACGGCGGCGGCAACGGCACGTCCAATCCGTTCGACGTCGTTCACAACATTCTCAACGCCGAAGACACGTGGCGCCAGATCGGCAACGTTCGTGTGGATTACGCGGCGTTTTCGTCGGTACACAACACGGTCGAACTCCACTACCTCGGCGGCGTGGACCGGTTCCAATTCACGGGCAACCAGTACTCGCCGAACTACCTCCAGTTCGAGGGGGCCGACGGATTCCTCGGCACGTCGCAGATCAATACGAGCGAGAGCGTCGGCGTCAACCAGAGCGTGAATGGCGTCTGGACGTTCAGCCCGAACCTCAAGTATTTCAACTCGGCGCAGACGTCGGTGGGTCTCGCCTACGGCACGTCGCACCTCCGTCAGTATCTCGTTCGCATGGAAGGCCTCACGCCCACGCGTCAGGTGGCGACGAACGGCGCCGCCATCGCGACGAGCGATCAGGTCACGGATTTCCGCGACCAGGGCCACTACATCAACGAGCAGGTCATCGCGCTCGACGAGAAGCTCGCCCTCTCGGCCGGCGTCCGCGACGACCGCGGCAGCGCCAACGGCGATCGCAGCAAGTACTACCCGTTCCCGAAGTACTCGGCGAGCTATCGCTTCACCGAGCCGCTCAGCTTCGTTACGAACAAGATCGACGAGATCAAGTTCCGCGCGTCATATGGCCAGTCGGGCAACCGCCCGAACTACGGCGTCCGCGACATCACGATCGCCAGCGGCGGCGTGATCGGTGGCGCCAGCACGCTGGTCGCGTCGGGCACGGTCGGCAATCCCGCGATCAAGCCCGAAGTCATGAACGAGGCCGAATTCGGCGTCGACGGCGCATTGTTCCACGGCCGTGTGTCGTTCGAGGCGAGCCGCTACAACCGCATCATCAAGGACCTCCTCGTCACCTTCCCGCTCGCCCCGAGTTCCGGCTTGGGTACCGAGACAGTGAACGGTGGAACGATGTCGTCCCGCGGCTTCGAGGCGGGTCTGAGCATTGTGCCGATCAGCACCCGCGACATGGAGTGGACGTTCCGCACGACGTACCAGCACAACGTCGAGTACATCGACAAGTTGACCGTTCCGCCGTTCGCGGCGCCGGGCGGCTCCTTCGGTGTGAGCTACGGCCGCAACCGTATCGTGCAGGGCATGCGCCCGACGCTCATCTGGGGCAACGTGCCGTTCACGTGCGTGAACTCGACGGACGCCAGCGGCCACCTCGTGGTCAATAAGGGCTCCGACGGTCTGGCGTGCCACCGCGAGTACCCCGGCCAGACGTTGATCGCCGGCTCGGTGACGCGCGACTCGGTCATCGCCGACGCCGCACCGCTCGGTCAGACGTCGTTCCTCAACACGTTCCGGTGGAAGGCGCTCACACTGACCGCGCTGTTCGATTGGCGCGTGGCGGGCTACACGTCCGACATGACGAAGAACCTGTTCGACGAAGGCGGCAACTCGCGTGATTTTCAAAACGCAGCGCCGGCGGGGACCACCGTGGGGGCCTGCTCGACCACGAGCAACTCCTCCGGACAGTGCCTCGGTGCCTTCCGCTACAACACGTGGAACGCCGGCGACATCGCGACCTATATCGATCCGGGCACGTTCGTGAAGCTGCGCGAGCTCAACCTCTCCGTCCAGGCGCCGAAGCACTGGGCGACCCTGGCGCGCGCGAACGACATGCGCATCTCCGTTCAGGCTCGCAACCTCTTCATGTGGTCCAACTATTGGAGCTTCGACCCCGAGTTTAACAACTTCGGCAACCAGAACTTCAACCGCTTCATCGACCTCGCTCCGTATCCCAGCAACCGGCAGTTCTTCTTCAGCGTCGACCTGGGGTACTAAGCCATGACTCATACACAGATGCGACACCTCATCGCCGCTGCCGCGTGCGCGGCGGCCCTGACGGCCTGTTCGGAGAAAGACATCAACATCAACAATCCGAATAGCGCCATCGCGAGCGCCGCGGCGTCCGATCCGACGGCGCTGCAACTCCTCGCCACCGGCCTCCTGACCGACCAGCGCGGCACGCGCGCCGGCTTGATCCAAAACGCCGCCATCCTCGGCCGCGAGGCGTACAACCTCACACCGCAGGAAGGTCGCAACACGACGAACTTCCTCTTGGGAATCACGGTCAACGGAAAGCAGGAGCTCGACCCGGCCGGCTTCGCCAACGGATCGTGGGGCGCCGAGTTCGGCGCCATTCGCGACATCTACAATTTCAAGAACACCGTCGCCGCCAGCGCGCGCAACGCGGCGGACAAGGGCGCGGCGATCGCGTTCGCCGAGACGCTCGAAGCCTTGATGCAGTTCGAGGTCTTACAGACGCGCGACTCGCTCGGCACGATCACCGAGATGAAGGCCAACCCGTTTGATCTCGCGACGTTCGTCAGTCGGGATTCCGGGTACAAGTACGCGCTGGCGATGCTCGACGACGCCGCGGCGAAGTTGGCCGCGGCCGGTCCGGCGTTCCCGTTCACGCTCGCTCCGGGCTTTGGAACGGCCGTGGCCGGCCAGGATTTCACCACCACCGCGGGCTTCTTGCAGTTCAACCGCGCCCTCAAGGCTCGTATCGCGGTGAACTATGGTTCGCTCGGCGGCGGCTCGGCCGCATTCCAGGCCGCGCTCACCGCACTCGGTCAGTCGTTCCTCAACGCCGCCGCGACGTCCCGCTCCGCGCTCGACGTTGGTGTGTACGACACGTATGCGCCGTCGCCGGACTCGCCGAATGGGCTGACGCAGCAGACGAATACCAACCTGTACGCGCACACGTCGATTCAGACGGATGCGCAACTTCAGGCGAGTGGTCAGCCCGACGCGCGGTACCTGGCGAAGATTCGGACGGGTCTCCCCTCGCGCACCGGGCCGACGGCGAACGGTGGGCCGACGAGCGGCACGTCGACGCTCGGTTTCTCCATCTGGCCCACGCAGTCGTCTCCGATTCCGATCATCCGCAACGAAGAGCTCATCCTTCTTCGCGCGGAAGCCAAGTTCGGCACGGGTGACAAGGCCGGCGCCATTGCCGACCTGAACCTCGTGCGCGTGAACTCGGGCGCCCTGCCGGCGCTCACGCTCACGGCGGCTTCGCCGGATTCGGCGGTGATCTCGGCGATTCTCTATGAGAAGCGACTCTCGCTCCTTATGGAGGGCGATCGCTGGTCCGACGTTCGCCGCTACGGCCGTCTGAGCACGTTGCCGCTCGACATTCCCTCGGGACCGAACCAGAACTTCGTGGCGAAGGTGATGCCAGTTCCGCAGGCCGAATGCTTGAACCGCCTGACCCTCGGCGGCGCGTTCGTCGGCCCGAGCGGATTGAACGACTGCATACCGTGATCTTGGCGGTCGTAATGTGACGGTGGGATCGTGCAACAGATCGCAAACGGAAGCCGGCGATCGGGGTAGTCCCCGGTCTCCGGCTTCTGTGTTCGTCTTTAGCTTTCCAAGAGTCGCTTTGCCCCGGCTGGTGCCATGTCTCCCTCGTTCCTTTCCAACGGCCGCTCGATGACGTCTTTCTTTCCCCGTTGCGGAGTGCTCGCTGCACTCGGCGTGACGCTCGCGTCGCCTGCCGTCGTCGCTCAGCGACCCGGCGGTTTGCCCACCGAGCCGGCAAGCACTCTCGCCAGCCGCCCACTCGGCACGATCGATGGCATCGTGAGCGACACGGGCCTGGCCCCGCTGCAAGGCGCGTTCATCACGGTGTTCGGCAGCAACCTCCGCGTCGGCACCGGTCCGAACGGACGCTTCCGCATCACGAAGATTCCCGTGGGGCAGTATCTCCTCATGGTGAAGCGCGTCGGATTCCGCCCGGCGTCGGCCATCATCCAGGTGGCGGAGACGGACACGCTTCGGCTGTCATATACGCTGGAGCCGATCTCGCCCGAACAGCTGAAGGCCGTCGTCGTCACCGAGAAGGCTCCGTCGGTTCGCATGTCGGAGTTCGAACAGCGCCGAAAGCTGGGGCAGGGCGAGTTCATGACGGCCGACGAAATCAAGCAGCGCAACTCGGTGTTCCCGACGGAGCTGTTCCGCAAGTTCAAAGCGGTGAACGTGACGCAGGACAACTCGAGTCCGATCACGCAGTACTACGCGATCAGCGCGCGAGAGGGCGGCAATCCGCAGCTCGGTGCCTGCCCAATGCAGGTATACCTCGATCAGGTACCGCTGCCGAGCCCGTTCAACTTGGATCTGCTGCCGGCGCCGCGCGACATTGGAGCCATCGAGGTCTACGCCGGTGCGTCCACGACTCCGTTGCAGTTCGCCGGCTACGATCGCGGCTGCGGCGTCATTCTGGTGTGGACGAAGGACACTAGCGTTTTCTAGGTGGAGCGGTGGACCCGTAGACGGTAAACCGCGACAGCTGAACGAGGGAACGGGGGCACTCGGATGCGCGTCTGCCGACAACTGATGTCCGCGGCGTGCACGGTGCTCTTCGCGCTTTCCGGCGCGTCTCTGCGTGCGCAGGTGATTCGCGGGAGCGTGGTGCTCCCCGACAGCGTCACGCCGCTCGCGGGAGCGATCGTCGTCGCAAGCGATTCGCGGCGCGGCGCGGCAGACGCGGCGCGAGCGTTGGCGAACGCGCGCGGTGAGTTCGTGATGAGAGTGCCGGCGCCCGGGCGGTACGCCACGCGCGTGCTGCGCATCGGTTTTCGCCCGACGATGGGACCCGTGGTGGACGTCGGCGCGAACGATACGGTGCGCGTGCGCATCGTCTCTCGCGGCGAAGCCATCGTGCTCTCGGCCGTGAACGTGCGCGACAAGGAGACCTGCCGCGTCGGCGCCGACTCGGGTATGATGGTGGCGCGCGTTTGGGACGAGGCGCGCAAAGCGATGCTCAGCTCGCAACTGTCGTCGGACGACGTGCCGCTCGTCGCCGATTGGATCGAGTACGATCGCATGCTCGATTCGTCCGGGCACATCGTGCGGTCGCAACGCGTGAAGTCGGCCACCAATCCGACCACGCATGCCTTCCGCAGTCTGCCGGCCGGTCAGTTGGCGGACAAGGGCTACGTCGTGTCGGACAACACCGGCACCACGTACTACGCGCCCGACGCCGACGTGCTGCTCTCCGATTCGTTCGCGTCGACGCACTGCTTTCATCTGCAAGCCGCGCCCGGCGACGATCATCTGATCGGCGTGGCGTTCTCGCCGGCGCGCAGCCGCCGCGACGCGCTCGACATCGAAGGCGTGTTGTGGGTCGACCGGACGACCGCCGAGTTGGAGACGCTGGAGTTCGAGTACACGAACCTTCCCGACCTCGTGCATCCGGCGCATCCGGGGGGACGCGTCGAGTTCCTGCGGCTGAGCGACGGCAACTGGCTCGTGAGCCGGTGGAGCGTCCGAATGCCTCGTGTGGAAGCGCGCGACAGGTCGCCGGGCACGGGCATGCGCCGCGTGATTCAGTCGGCGAGCTCGCAAGCGCTCGGCGGCGTACAGGTCACCGGTGGGGAAGTGAACCGCGTCATGCGACACGACACGCTCGTCTATCGCCAGACGGGCCCGCGCATTTCCGTTCAGGTGTTCGCGCGCGATTCGCTCATACGTCCGTCGCGCGCGCGGCTCACGCTCGAGGGGACGGACTACGCCGCCACCGCCGACGACCAGGGGCGCATCGAGCTGACGCCGGTGCTCGGTGGTCGCTATCGCGGGCGCGTGTCGACGGCGTTCATGGATTCGCTCGGCATGGCGCCGGTCGAGCACGAGATCGAGGCGACGAGCGGCGCGCACGTGGACTCTGTCTCACTTCCGAGCGCGCACGACGCGCTGTCCGCCGCATGTCCGCGCGATTCGATCCGCAACGGTGAAGGCATGCTGTACGGCCGCGTGCGTGACGAACGGGAGAGACCGATGTCCGGCGTGTCGGTGACGATCACGTGGCAAACCGATTTTGCGTTCGTCGCTGGCGGCGGCTCCGATGCGCTGGCGCACCGCGAGCACACACTCGGAGCGTTGAGCGACCACGCCGGCAACTGGCGCTTGTGCGGCGTGCCCCGCGACCAGGAGGTGGTCGTGCGCGCGGCGACCGACTCCGGTTCCGACGTGCAGAAGACCCGGCTCGATCGCGAGCAGGATTTCGCTGGTGTCGACCTCGTGCTGCACGAGCAGGCGTCGAGCGCGGCGCGCGAGGCGTCGCTGCTGAGCGGCGTGCCGGCGCGCACGACGGCGTCAGTCGAGATCGACGTCACGCGACTCGGTGGCGACCCGCTGCCGGAGACAAGCCTCGAGGTCGTGTCGGGCGGGCACACGCGCCAAGCGGTGACGGGACCGACCGGCCGCGCACTGCTGCCGGAGGTCGAGCCGGGGAACGTGGTGGTGCGCGCGCGGCACATCGGCTACACGCCGGGCGAAGTGACGATGGACGTCGTGGCGGGAAGGAACTTGATTCCCATCCTGATGAGCACCGTGACCCTCCCCATGCTCGACACGATGCGTGTGACGGCGCAATCGCGAACGGCGCGCGTCGGCCGCCACTTCGAGTTCGAGGAGCGGCTTCGCATGCACGCGGCGAACGCCGCATTCACCAAGGAAGAGATCGACAAGCGCGGGCCGGTCGACATCTGGCAAATGCTGATGAACGTGCCGGGCGTGAAGATCGTGGACAGCGGAATGGTGACCGCCGAGTCGACGAGAGGCATGAGGGTGACGCCGCAACTCACGCTCGTGCCGTGCTACTTCAGGATTTTCGTCGACGGGATGGAAATGAAGCCGGTGCGCCCTCAAGATGCCGCTGTCGACCTGCGGCTGCTCCCCAAGCCGAACGAGGTCCATGGCATTGAAGTCTTCGACGGTCCGGCGCGGATCCCGTTGCAGTACAGCGGCGCGCGGGACGACACCTGGTGCGGAATGATCATGATCTGGACCAGATAGGGCGACCGGCGACGCGGAAAAGGCTCGGGCGCCGCCGTGGCACCCGAGCCTTTTCTGTTGGCAACGCTACTGTCAGCTCATGGCAGCGGGAATTGTCCCTGCACGCCCGAGATCAGCGTCGCCGCGTTGATGTTCGGATTCGCGAACCGCTCCACGTCCGGCAACGGTAGGCACACCGTGTGGCCGTAGACACCACCGGAGCGGTATGCCGTTCCGGCGACGGGATTGAGCGGAAGGTTGAATCGCTCGATGTCAAATGCCCGGAAGCCTTCCACGAACAAGACGCGCTGACGCTCTCCGACGATCAGGTTCGTGATCGACGCCGCGTCGGTGGCGCCCGTGTACGGCTTGAGGTTCACCGCCGCGCGGAGGGCGTTGACGATGCTCACTGCCTGCGCGCCACCTTGCGCCTCGGCGAGAATGAGCTGCGCCTCTTCGTAGCGCGCGACGGGCTGCGGAATGCCTTCAGCCGCCGCCGCGGTCGCGGCGTTGAACTTGTTGGGGATGACGATCTGCGACTTGCCGTCAGCCGGTTTCACGGCGCTAAGCAGCGTGGTCGCCGAGCGCGGATCGACGTCGCCGTTCTCGGTCGTCAGGCTGCGCGTCATGACCTCGACCGTCGTGCCGCCGCCCAGTGAGATGATGTTGTACACGTGGTTGAAGCGACGCGACGTCGTCGCGTCGTTCGCGGCGTTGAACACGAATCCCTTGGGAACCAGCTGGGCGTCGGCGATCGCGCCAGGCAGGTTGTGCTGGAAGAGACGAACGCGCGCGCGGCCAGCGTACGCCGCGCTGAGCATCGTCGTCTGATTGGATGCCGTCGCCGCCGCGATCGCGTCGGTGAATCGCTTCTCGGCGAGCGCGAACATTCCCTTCTGGTCGACGGCGGGCCCGAGGTCAAACGCGGCTTGGCACATCGCCATGCCCATCGTGGCGTACGAGAAGCCGGCGTAGACGTCGGCCTCCGCGAGGAGTGTCTGGCGACCGCCGGCGACCTGAGCGTCGGTCCAGCCGTTCAGTCGATTGATCGCCTGATCCGCCTCGTAACGTGCCGTGGACATCGGCGTGTAAATGCCTTCGGATGCAGTGCAGCCGCCGGTTCCGTAGGATCCGGAAGTGAACCCGTCGTCGCGGCGATCGAGCTGGAAGTTGGCGGCCGTGATCGTCGCGTCTTGCAGCTCGTCGGTTGCGATACCCTCGGTCGTCACAAAGCCGCCGAACGCGCATTCGAAGTCGCCGATCGCGCTGTTGACCATCAGCGTGGCGTTGGCTGGATCGTCGAACACGGTCGCCGGCACGCTGTTCGGCGCTTGCACCGTCAGCAGGCGCGTGGTGTCACATCCGGCGACCGCCGCCAGCGCGAGAGCGCCGACCACGATCCCGACGCCGATCCGCCCCGAGCTTTTCTTGGTGGATTGAATGAGATGTCTCATGGGAATCATCTATTAGTAGGCGAGACGGAAGGTCACGAGGAACTGCGCGAGCTGCGGGAACTCGGACTGGTCGAGGGCGTTCCCGCTGTTCGAGCCGGTGCCATTCGACGCCGCGAGGCTCGCCTCCGGATCGAGACCGGTATAGCGCGTCCAGGTGTGCAGGTTGCGCGCGCTGACCGTGACGGCCATCGAGTTCGCGCCGATAAAGCTTGCGACGCGCTCCGAGGCGTCGTACGACACGGACAGCTCGCGGAGCTTGGTGAAGCTGGCCGGCTTGATGAAGGCACTGCGCAGCGTACCGTTGCCCTGCATCTGCGCCACGATCGCCGGATCGTAGTTCTGCGGAAAGATGGTGTAGAGGCAGTCGGTGTTCAGCTGGCAGTTGATGCGCAGGTTGTTGTCGAACTTGTTGGCGCCGCGCTCGAAGTCGACCAGCCCATAGAATCGGAAGCGACCCAGGCGGAACGTGTTCGCCCACGATCCCTCGCCGGTCGGCAGCGAATGGCCGAAGTAGACCTTCGGTGCGACGACAACCCCGGCGGCGTTGAGGCACGGCGCGACGTTCCCGTGGTCGTCCTGGCACATCACGTTGATCGCCTTCTTGGTCGTCGGATCGTACGTCGCGCTGACGACGTTGTACGTGTAGTAGTCGAACGGCGAGCCGCCCACGCGATGCCCCTGCGGGGGCGCGGTGCCGAGGTCGATGATCGTGTCCCCCGGGGCGCCACTGAACTTGATGATCTTCGCGTGGTTCGTTGCCACGTTGAACTGCATGTCCCAGCCGTACGCTCGGCGATTGAGGACCTGCGCTTTGACTCCGAGCTCGATGCCGTGCTTGTTGATCTGACCGGCGTTGAAGAACTGGCTGCCGCCGCCGAAGCCCGCCGACGGCGCCGTCGTCTTCGACAGAATCGCGTCGTGCGAGACGTCGTTATAGAAAGTGAAGTCGACGCCGATGCGCTCGTTGAACAGACCAGCCTCGAAGCCCGCTTCGGTGCCGAGCACGCGCTCCGGTTTCAAATCGGGATTGCCGACGCTGCCAGTCGTGAGCACCGTCGCCCCATTCGGCCCCGCGACCGGCGACAGCGTCTGCAGCGCCGAGTTGACCGCCGGCTGCTGCCCCGAGCCGCCGTACGCGAGACGCAGGCGCAGATTATCGATCGCCGACGGGAGATGGTCGCGCACGCGCGGGTCTTCACTGGCCACCCACGAAGCGCTCGCCTTGGGGTACGTCACCCAGCTGGCGTCGCTACCGAACGCGCTGTTGTTGTCCACGCGTAGGGCGACAGTCAAGAACAGGCGGTCGTTCCACGACGCCTCCTGTTGACCGTAGAACCCGAGCGTGTTGTTGCCCAGGAAGCTCGAGCTCGGCGTTCCCTTGGTGCCGGCTGCGGAAATGGTGGACAGGCCCGGGGTAGGGAAGTGCGTGCCTGATGCCGCCAACGCGGTCTGCGTGTTGGTGTAGTACTGCGCGCCGAACGTGCTCTTCGAGACCATCGCCGGCGTCAGGTTGAAGTGCACCGTGCCGGCGTAGTCGTACGTGTTGAGTCGCGTCTGTTGCGTCGTCTCGGAGCGCGATCCGTCGAAGCCTGTGCCGAGGAAGAACACGATCACCGAATCCGTCTGGTACGGCAGGTACGATTGGATGTCCTCGAGCGCGTAGTCCGTTCCGACGAGCAGCCGATGCGACATCCACGGGAACGGGTCCCACTTGGCCGACACGCTGCCGGTGAAGCGCTGCAGGTCCTGCCACGAGTTCGTCGCCATGTAGACTTCCGGCGGGTTGCTGAACGCACCGCGGGCCAAACCGCAGCCCCGGGGGGCGTTCGTCGTCGGGCAGAATGCCGCGGTCCGCTGCGGCTCGGCGTATTCGCCAGTGAAGAACACGCCGCCGCCGCTCCCTTCGGGTGTCACGATCGTGTGGCTCGTGATGTAGCCGACGTTCGTCTCGAGATCGAACTTGTTGTTGGGCACGATCGAGAGATTTGTGCGGGCGCTCTTCTGCGTCCGGGCGTTCTGCGTCACGATGCCCGTTTCGTTGTCCCACTGTCCAGCGGCGTAGTACCGATAGAGGCTCGAGCCGCCACTCACGCTTCCGTCGAAGCCCTGGTTCACGCCGGTCCGGAACAGCTGGTGGCCGGCCGCGGCTTCGCTCTTCACGAAGTTGATCGAATCCAATTGGCCGGTGTTCGGATTGATCGCGTAGTTGGTCGGCATGCGGCTCGCCGCATCCATGAACCACTGATCTCCGTCGCGCGCCGTGAACGTGTACTTGTTCGAGCCGGCGGCACCCTTCTTCGTGATGATGTTGATCACGCCGCGCGCTGCTTCAGTTCCATAGAGCGTCGCCGCCGCGGGGCCCTTGAGCACCTCGATGCTCTCGATCTGTTCCGGGTCGAAGTCGTCGAAGCGTTGCACGAGTCCCGTCTGACCGTTGTCGGAGCGAATGCCGTCGACATAGATGAGCGGTTGATTGCTCAGCGAGAACGTGCCGACGCCGCGGACGCGAATGATCGCGCCCGCTCCGACCTGACCGGATCCCGGCAGAACAACGACGCCGGGCGCGCGGCCGTTCAGCAGCGCGTCGACGCTCGGCACCGATGTTTGCGCCATGACGTCCGCGGCGTTGACCGCCGAGATGGACGTGCCCAGTTCGCGCTTCTCCGCGCCGCCCGCGGTGCCCGTGACGACGATCTGATTCAACTCGAGGGCGCGTTCGGACATCGAGATCCGAATGTTCGTCGCGCCGACGGGCACCGTGTCGGTGGTGGGACGATATCCGATCGCGCGGGCGTCGAGCACGACGCGCTCTCCAGTGACGCCCGTGATGCGGAATTTCCCCGATGCGTCGGACACCGCGCCCTTTCCGACTTGGCCTGCAACGGAAATCTGAACGCCCGAGAGCGGGCGCTGCGTGCCTTCAGTGACGGCTGTTCCTTCGATGACTCCTGTCTGCGCTTGCAATGCCGGCGGGGCCATCAAGGCCGCCGAGGCGATTGCGAGCGTCAAGATCGTTCGCGCGCCGATCATGTGTAGTCCTTTGAGACGCGGTCTCGGTGTGTGGGCGAGCCGCAGGAAGGAGGGGAGTGGGCCCGGGAACGCCGATCGACTGCAACGTTACGAGCGCGTTACCCGTTGCTAGACGAAAACGTTGCAACGACATTCGCTGTCTGAACGCGCGGTCGCAATCCCCGATCGTCGTACTTTTTTGGAGGATCGAGTGCGCTTGACGAATGCAGCGACGTCGCGTCGCGGACGCTCTTCGATAGTTGTCGTGTGCAGCATTTTCGCCGCGACTGCGTGCGGTGGCGCCGCTCACGTGGCGACCCGGCCGTCGCCAGGGTCCACACGCCTCGCCAGTCGGGCCGAGTTGCACTCGAGCATCGACTCGCTGCTGTCGGACGCGATGTGGCGAAACGCGAACTGGGGAATCCTCGTCGTCGATCCCGCTGCCGGCGATACGCTCTACTCGCGAAGCGCAGGCAAACTATTTATGCCTGCATCGAACGAAAAACTGCTCACCGGTTCCGCGGCGCTCGCCCAACTCGGCGCCGACTACCGCTTCTCGACGTGGTTCGTATCGTCGGCGCCGATCGTGAATGGTGTGCTGACGGGAGATCTCGTCGTCGTCGGCCACGGTGATCCGTCGATGAGCGACGCGATGATGGGCGATGCGATGAAGCCGCTGCGTCTCGTGGCCGACTCGTTGTACGCGCTCGGGATTCGCGAGATCAAGGGCGCCCTCGTGAAAGGCGGGAATGCATTCCCCGACACGACGATCGGCGCGTGGGACTGGGAGAATCTCGAGACGACGTCGGGCGCCGCTGTCGACGAGTTGTTCTTCAATCAAGGCGTCGCCCGAGTGACGGTGTACGGCGGCGCGAGCGTCGGTGATCCCGTGCGCATCATCGTCGGACCCGCGCATACCGCACCAACCGTCGTCGCCGACTTCGTTACGGGAGGACCGCCGCCTGTTCCCGAGGGCGGACGTGGCGGCGCCGCGTTGGGCGGCGGGCGCGGAGGCGGTCGAGGCGGCGCGCGCGCCGGCGCCGTGCGCGCGACGACGGACATGCGCGGCGGGACGCCGCTGGTGCATCTGACGGGATGGGTGATGCCGAACGACAGCGCCATCGCGCAGATCGCGATCCGCGATCCGGCGAGCGTGTGGCTCGCGGCATTCGCTGAGGCGCTGGCCGATCGTGGAATCCGCCTCGACGGCGGCGTCGTGCGCACGCCCGACGCCGTGATCACGGATCAAAAACGCCTCGTCACGCTCTCGTCCCCGACGCTCGGCGAGATCTTTCCGTATTTTTTCAAGCCGTCGCAGAACCAGATCGGTGAGCTCTTGCTCCACACGCTCGGTCTCGAGCGCGGTGGCGCGGGAACGTCGGACGCCGGGCGGCGCGTCGTCGAACAGCAACTCGTCGCGTTTGGCGCGGACACGGCGGGCTTCGTCGTGCGCGACGGTAGCGGCTTGTCGCGACATGACTACGTTACGCCCGAGACCATCGTGAGGGTTCTCGACGCGATGCGGAAGCGCAGCGACTTCAAGATATTTTACGACGCGATGCCGATCGGCGGCGTCGACGGAACGATCGCCAATCGCATGAAGGGCACGCCGGCCCAGGGCAACGTGCACGCGAAGACGGGCACGGTGGATCGATCGCACGCGCTTTCCGGTTACGTCACGACGGCGGATGGTCGAATGCTGCTGTTCTCCTTCCAGGCGAACAACTATACAGTACCGAACCTACAGGTGGAGCGCGTTCAGGATTGGATCGCGGCGGCGTTGGCCGGCTCGCCGTTCTTGAAGTGATCGCCACGTGATCGAAACGCCGGCGACGTGAGGCCGCGAGCCGCACCGCGAGCCGCATCGCGAGGCGCCCGCTCGGCGCTCAGCACGTTCGCCCTCGTCTTCGTGCTGTTCTTCTGCACGTCCGGCGGTCCGTACACGACCGAGACGCTGATCCACGACGTGGGGCCCGGCCTCGGGCTCCTCATTCTGCTCGTCGTGCCGATCGTGTGGTCGATTCCCGAAGTGCTGATCGTCGGCGAGCTGGCGAGCATGCTGCCCGAGGAAGGCGGCTACTATCGGTGGGTCGACCGTGCGTTCGGGCGCTTCTGGGCGTTTCAGAACGGCTGGCTGACGTGGATGTACTCGCTCGTCGACATGGCGATCTATCCCGTGTTGTTCGCTACGTACCTCAAGTATTTCGTTCCGGGACTCGACGAGCGTTGGCAGTGGGCAGTGAAGCTCGTGGTGATCTGGGGCGCGACGGCGATCAATCTTCGCGGCGCGTTTCGCGTGGGGCGCGCGTCGGTGGTCGCCGGCGCGTTCATCGTCGTGGTGTTCGTGGCGCTGTCGATCGCCGCGCTGCCGCACGCGACGCACCTTCCGTGGCGGCCGTTCGCGGCGCCCGACGCTGGTGGTCTGAGCGGCTTGGCCGTCGGCGTGTCGATCGCGCTCTGGAACTACATCGGCTGGGACAACGCGTCGACGGTCGGGGGCGAGATGCGCGACGCGTCGCGCGGCTATCCGCGCGCGCTCGCGTTCGCCCTTCCGCTCGTCGTGTTCATCTACTTCGTGCCGCTCATGAGCACGTTGGCCTCCAGTGACTGGACGACGTGGCAGGATGGCGGGTGGCCGGCCATCGCCGCCGCCGCCGTGCACGGACGATCCGGCGTCTTCCTGGCGGCGCTGGTCGCCGTCGGCGGAATGGTGAGCGCGCTGGCGTTGTACAACGCGCTCCTCATGTCGTACTCGCGCATTCCGTTCGTGATGGCGCGTGACGAACTGCTCCCATCGGCGCTGGCGCGCGAAGACGCGCACGGCACGCCGCGCACCGCGGTGCTCGCGTCGGCCGCGCTCTACTCGGCGTTCGTGCTGATTCCGTTCAGCGAGCTGGTGATCGCCGACGTGCTGCTCTACTCGCTGGCGCTGTTCCTCGAGTTCGGTGCGCTCGTTCGCTTGCGTCGCACGGAGCCCGACCTGCGTGGAGTGTTTCGCATTCCGCTCGGGCGTGGCGGCGTGGCGGTGCTGGCGGCGATCCCGATGGCAGTGCTCGTCGGCGTGGTCGCGATCTCCTTTCGCGACGGCGAGTACGGAGTGAAGGCGGTGCTGGGAGCAGCCGTGGCGATCGCGCTCGGGCCGTCAGTGTACGCGTTGGCCTCACGAAGCAAGCGGGCGGGCGCTCAAGGCTTCTTGTAGACCGTCCCTCCCTTCATCACGAAATCCACCGAGCTCAAAGCCATGATGTCTTTGGTGGGATCGCCCCTCACCGCCACCAGATCGGCGAACAGGCCTTGCTTCACGGCGCCGATCCGATCGTCCCAGTGCAGCATCTTGGCGTCGTTCACTGTCGCCGCTCGCAGCGCCTGAAGCGGCGTCAGACCGTTGGTGACGAGTCCTTCGACTTCCTTCGCGTTGTCGCCGTGCGCGAGCGGGCCGGAGTCGGCGCCGTTGCAGATCGTCACGCCGGCGTCTAGCGCGTACTTCAACACGGTCGACTTGTTTCGGCCGCCCACGGACACGGTCGGCACGTAACACACGCCGTGTTCGGCCATGAGCTTGAACACTTCGGGTGTTCCACCGTCGCCATGTTCGACGGTCGCCACGCCGGCGAGAATCGCGCGGCGCATTCCCTCGGCCGTGGTCGCGTGCGCGGCGACTGAACGGCCGGAGCTCTTGGCGACGTTCACCGCCATGTTGAACTCTTCCTGCGTCGGACCTGGCATCGTTTCGCCGTTCGGTCCCCAGCGATAGTCCGCGTAGATCTTGATCCAGTCGGCGCCGTGCTTGATCTGGTCGCGCACGACGTGGGCGAATCCGTCGATGCCGTCCGCCTCCTGCGCGCCCTGCGGAATGTCGTCCATGTACTCGGACGCGAAGTTCTTCGGAGCGTACTGACCCGTGACGACAATCGCACGCGTCACGACCTGCATCCGCGGACCCGGGATGATTCCTTGGTTGATTGCCTGCTTGAGCCCCACGTCCGCGTAGCCCGCGCCTTCGGTGCCGAGGTCGCGCACCGTAGTGAAACCCGCCATCAGCGTCGCCCGCGCGTGATTCACGGCGCGCGCCACACGCAGCGCTTCCGACTCGTGGAGGACTTGATCGTCCCACGGCGTCTCATTGTATGGATGGAGCAGCAGGTGCGAGTGCCCCTCGATCAGCCCGGGCAGGAGCGTGGTTCCCGGCAGCGCAATGGTGACGGCGTCGGCGGGTGCGGCGACCTGCGCGCGCGGCCCGACGGCGTCGATGCGATCGCCCCGGACGAGCACCACCCATCCCTCGTGCGGCGCGTCGGCGATGCCATCCCACACACGGTCCGGCACGAGCAGCGTCGGGGGGCCGGCGGGCGGCGGCGGCGTGCCGCGCCCTCCACCGCGTTGAGCGGAAACGAGCGCGGGAAACGCGATGACGGCGAGCGCGAGGACAGATGAGCGGCGCATCATGAGTCGTGGTTGTTCGAAGTGGAAACGGGAAGGTCGGCGGCTTCCCACGCGTCCATCCCGCCGTGGAGCGTGGCGACGTTCGTGAAACCCTTCGCCTGAAGCATGCTGGCCGCAATCGACGCCCGCGTGCCGCCCTGACAGTGCAGCACGATGGGCAGATCGCGCGGCAGCTCGTCGCTCGACCTGGGAAGGTCGCCGAGAAAGTGGTGGCGCGCGTCCGGGATGTGGCCGGCGTCCCACTCGGCGGCGCCCCGCACGTCGATCACGGTTCTGTGATTCTCGTTCGCCACGTCCGCCACCTCGAGCTGCGTCACGCGTCCCAGCTCGCCGGCGGCCGCCCACTCGTCGCGCGCCGTCTGCCCGGCCCATCCCGTCACGCGGTCGAAGCCGACGAGCGCCAACATGCGCCGGGCACTTGCGACGCGCGTCGCGTCGTCGGCCAGAAGAACGACGTCGCGCTCAGGGTCGAGCAGCGAGCCGGCCCACGTCGCGAACGAGTCGCCGAACGGAATGGACATCGATCCGGGAATGTGCGCCCGCGCGAACTGCGCGCTCGGCCGCGCGTCGATCGCGATCGACGTTTGCAGCGCGCGCCGAAGGTCGGCGGCATGCAGCTCGGGAAGCGCGTCATCTCGCGGCATGGGTGGCGGACCCTCGCGGTTCAGCGACTTCATTCGCGCGAAGTACTTCGGCGGTTCCGGCTGGCCGGACAGTACGGCGCGGACGAACGCGTCTTCGCTCTCCGCTTGGAACGCCCAGTTCACAAGACGCTCATAGCCGAGCGTCGTCGACGGCATCGCGCCGAGGGCTTTGCCGCAGGCCGACCCGGGCCCGTGTCCGGGCCACACCTGAAGGTGCGCGGGAAGAGAATCCGTGGTGCGCAGCGACCGGTAGAGGCGCCGAGCCATGGGCTCCATCGTCCCGCCGACGTTTGCCGCGCGTTCCAACAGGTCGGGGCGTCCGACGTCGCCGGCGAATAGAAAATCGCCGGAGAACATGCCCACCGGGACGTCGCCAAGCGTCGTGTCGGTGACGACGAAACTCACGTGCTCCGGTGTGTGCCCCGGTGTGTGCCGCACGTCGACTTGCAGCGTGCCCACGTCGAATCGGTCGCCATCGCGCAGGAGCCGCGCGCCACCGTCCGCCGCGAACGCATACTGCCAACCGCGACCGCCTTCGCCAGACAACAACAGCTGCGCGCCGGTGCGCCGGGCCAGCTCGCGCGCACCCGAGAGGAAATCGGCGTGGATGTGCGTTTCCGTCACGGCCTCGATTTTCACGTGCGCGCGCGCCGCGGCTTCGATGTACCGCTCGACGTCGCGATTCGGGTCGACGATCATCGCCAGCGACGTCTGGTCGCAGGCAACGAGGTATGCGGCTTGCGCAAGTCCGTCCTCGTAAATCCGCTTGAGAAGCATGCAGGAGAATGCCTTGCCCTGCGCTGGTGCGCAACGCAGGATTCAGCGATGCGCGCCGCGCTCGTCTTGTCTTTCGCGCTCGTCGGTGCTTCCGCCGTGCGTGCGCAAACGATTGAGACCCCCGTGCCGTTCGACAGCGCGCACCGGGTGGTCGTCGTCACGCCACCGTTGGCCGAGCGGCTGCACCTCTCTGAGCCGGCGTGGCCGGTGCGCGGCGAGTATCGCGACGTTCGACTCTACGCATTGTCGCGGGGTGGCTTCGTGCTCGTCGCGCTGTTGCCCAACGGCGCGCTGCAACGCTACGAGCTGACCGACACGCAGCGATCCACGCTCGGCGCCGCGATCGACGTCGCTCTGTTGGCATCGGGTCGCCCGAGCGGGCAAGTCGGCGCCGAACCGTCGGAGCCTGCCGGAAACGGCTACGCGCGGCACATCACGGTCCTCGGCGCTCTGATGTACGCCCCGCTGGCGGCCTCGCTGTTCGACGATGGCGCCGCCGCCGGCGCCGCGTACGTGCTGACAGCCGGCGGTACTTTTTTCATCTCGTATGGCGCGGCGCAGAGCGGGCAAATCACCCGTGCGCAAGCTGATCTGTCAGCCAACCTCGGGGTCGCGTCGGGGCTCGCGGCGCTCGGCGTCGGCTATGCGGCAACAGGCAACGCCGACAAGGGCGTGCGAGGCGCGACGCTCGCCGCGGCGACCATCGGGACGATCGCCGGCGTGGGTCTCGGCCATCACCTCACCGACGCTGAGGCGCATGGGGTGACCGTCGGTATCGAGGGCGCGGGCGCCGCGGTGTGGGCGGTGGCCGCCGGCGCGGGCGCAACGGGACGCGGCATGGCGGCGGCCGTGGTCGCGAGCGAGCCGATCGGGTACTTGCTCGGTGTGAACTACCCGCGGGTCGCGTCGTACACCGTGACGGCCGGCGATCTCAACGCGATGCAAACGGCGGGTCTCGTCGGAGGCTTGGTGGGAGGCGCGGTGATCAGCGGCGGCAAACCGAGTCCGCGCCAGACCGCGATCGGCGTGGGCGCCTCGTACGTCGCCGGACTGCTCATCGGGGACCTCGCGATCGCGCGCCCGTTCGACCTGACGACCTCCGAGGCGAATGTCGTGACGATCGGCGCCTGGGCCGGCGGCATCATGGGGCTCGCCGTTCCTCTGATCGTGAGCTCGAGCAACACCCCGCTCATCTACGGGTCTGCCGCGGGTGGCGCGGCGATCGGTATGTCGGCCATGTTCAGTGCGACGAACGCCCGGCGCGCCGGTGCGCCGGAGCCGGCCAGCGGCCGCGACGCCTCGCATCTCGACATCGGACCGGGATTGGGTGCGCTCGGCCTTCTGACGAAGACACCCGGCCGCTATCCGCTGGTTCGGTTCTCGTTCTGACGCTCATGACCAACGCGCCGCGGGCGCGTGTCGTAGACTTACAGCGAACGACTACCCCTCATCCCGACGTCGCCATGAAACGCGCCCGACTCGCCGCACTCCTCACCGCCGCGCTCGCTGTCGTTTCCGCCGCGCAGGCACCCAAGAAGGTCCTCACCCAGGCCGACTGGGACAAATGGAAGTCGATCAACGCGCCCGCACTCTCCAACGATGGAAAGTGGGCCGTGTACACTCTCATTCCACAGGTCGGCGACGGCGAGTTGGTGATCCGTTCGACGAGCGGTACGACCGAGTTCCGCGTACCGCGCGGCTTCCTCGGACGGCCGAACAACACGCCGGGTGGTTTGCGCGGACCGGCGGGCGGCACCGGCGAGGAGGATCCGACGGGTCCCGCGGCGGCGCCGGCACAGATCACGGCCGACAGCCGATTCGTGCTCGTGAGCACACAAGCGTCGCAAGCCGAGGTGGAGAAAGCTGGGCGAGCGCGCAACGCGTCGTTGAATCGCCAGTCGCTGGCGATCGTGAGCTTGCCCGACGGCAAGGTCACGACGCTGGCGGGCGTCAGATCATTCCGCTTGGCGCGCGACAACGGGACGTGGGTCGCATACGTGCCGGAGCCCGACAGCGGATCGGCTGATTCGACGAATCGCGGCGGTGGTGCTGCTGCAGCGGGTGGTGGACGCGGAGGTCGCGGCGGGCGCGGCGGCGGAGGTGGCGGCGCGCCGAGCAACCGACGACAGTTTGGATCGCCGCTCGTGCTGCGGAATCTTGCCACCGGCGCCGAAGAGCGGTTGACCGATGTGCTTGCGTTCGCGTTCGACGACAGCGCCAAGGTGCTCGCGTACACGGTGGTCTCGCGTGACTCGACGAAGGACGGCGCGTTCCTCCGCACGATCGCCGGCGGCGCGACGACGACGCTGGCCTCGGGGCGCGGCGACTACAAGGGAATCGCGTTCGACCGCACCGGCACGCAGCTCGCTTTCCTTTCCGATCACGACGAATTCGGCGTCGGCGCCGGCGCTCGGCCGCGCTACACGCTGTATCTCGCGTCCGCCAAGGGCGGCGCCGCGCAGCCGATCGTGAATCCGTCGCAGGTGACGCCGGGGATGCACATCGCCGACAACGCGGCGCCCGCGTTCACGCGCAGCGGCACGGCGATCACGTTCAGCGTCGCGCCGCCGCCGATCGATTCGGTGCCGTCGGACTCGCTCGTCGGCAAGGCGGTGTTCGATCTGTGGCACTATAAGGACCCCGTGCTTCAGCCGACGCAGCGTCTCAACGCGGCGCGCGATCGCAACAAGTCCTACCAGGCGATCTACTTCGCGTCGACGAAGAAGGTCGTGCAGCTCGCCGACGACTCGATTCCGAACGTGGCGCTGTCGGAAGACGGCAAGCTCGGTGTCGCGAACGCGGGCGAGCGCTATCAGATCGAACAGATGTGGGGCGAGGGCGGCCGCGACGTCTACGTCATCGACGCGACGACGAACGCGCGCAGGCTGATTCGCGAGAAGATCAACGGCAACGCGCAGCTTTCGCCCGACGCCAAGTTCGTCGTCTTCTACGACCACACGCACTGGTACACGTACAACACGGCGACGGCGAAGCTCACCGATCTCACCGGCGCGCTGAAGGGCGTGCGATTCGACAACGAGACCGACGATCATCCCGATGAGACGCCGGCGTGGGGTCTCGCCGCGTGGACCAAAGGCGACAAGTCGGTCTTGCTGTACGACCGCTACGACGTCTGGGAATTCGATCCGACGGGCGCCAAGCCGCCCGTGAACGTCACCGACTCGGCCGGCCGCAAGAGCTCGATTCAGTTCCGGATCGAGATCGCCGGCGGCGGTCGCGGAGGGCGCGGCGGCGGTGGAGGTCGTGGCGGTTTCGGCGGCCCGGGCGGCGAAGATCGCGGCGTGATCGATCCCGCCGAGCCGCTCATGCTGCACGCGGTGAACCAGGAGACGATGGCCAGCGGGTTCTATCGCACGCAGCTCGGCTCGCACAAGGAACCCGAGAAGATCGTGATGTCCGATCTCGCCTACGGCACGCCGGTCAAGGCGGGCAAGGCGGACGAGTGGATGATCACGAAGAGCACGTTCACGGACTTCCCGAACCTGTGGGTCGGTCCGTCGCTCACGAATCTCTCGCAGATCACCGACGCGAATCCGCAGCAGAAGGACTACAACTGGGGCACGGCGGAACTGGTGCGGTGGCGGAGCGCCGACGGCGTCGAGCTCAAAGGCATCCTCTACAAGCCGCAGAACTTCGATCCGAATAAGAAGTACCCGCTCATCGCGTACTTCTACGAGATCCTGTCCAACAACCTCTATAGTTACGTGCCGCCGACCGGCCGCAACGTGATCAACCCGACGCATTACGTGTCGAACGGGTATCTCGTGTTCGAGCCGGACATCGTCTACGAGAACGGGTATCCGGGGCAGAGCGCGGTGCGGTCGATCGTCTCCGGCGTCGAAGCGCTGGAGCGGCGCGGCTTCGTCGACGAGAAACACCTCGGCATCCAGGGCCAGTCGTGGGGCGGATATCAGACCGCGTACACGATCACGCAGACGCACATGTTCGCCGCCGCGATGGCCGGTGCGCCGGTGGTCAACATGACCAGCGCGTACGGCGGCATCCGGTGGGGGACGGGCATCTCGCGCGAAGGCCAATACGAGCACGGCCAGAGCCGCATCGGCAAGTCGCTCGTCGAGGCGCCGCAGCTGTACATGCAGAACTCGCCGCTCTTCTACCTCGATCGGGTCACGACGCCGCTGTTCATCATGAACAACGACGCCGACGACGCCGTCCCGTGGTACCAGGGCATCGAGTTCTTCGTCAACATGCGCCGGCTTGGCAAGGAAGTCTACTTCATAGACTACAACAACGACGTGCACAACCCGGCGAGCCGCGCGAACCAGAAGGACATCGCCATGCGCATGCAGCAGTTCTTCGACAACAAGCTCAAAGGCGCGCCGGCGCCGGACTGGATGGTGCACGGCATCCCGTACGTCGCCAAGGGCAAGGACCAGCTCGGCCCGGCGCCGGTGCAAGCCGGCGGCATCACGCCCGAGAAAAAGCAGTAGCCGAGGCACGCAGACTCGGAAAAGACTTCCTGAGTTCCGCTGGCGAGGCGGGCTGTCCAACGTAGATTTCCGCGACCGGTCCGAATGCCAGCCATCGAGACTCGCGCTCTGCGCAAAGTGTACCCCGCGCCGCCGCCGCCGAAACGGCGCGGCGCGGGACCGATGGGGCCGGGTGGCCCGCCCGGCGCCAGCCCGATGGCGACTCCCGCCGCGAGCGCGGCGTGGCCGCGCGGCGAGATCGTCGCCCTCAAAGGACTCGATCTCTCGATCGACGAGGGTGAGTTCTTCGGACTGCTCGGCCCGAACGGCGCCGGCAAGACGACGACGATCGGCATTCTCACCACGCGCGTCCGGCCGACGTCGGGCACCGCGGTGGTCGGCGGCGCCGACGTGCGCACCGACGCGGTTCGCGTACGGCAGCGCATCGGCGTCGTTCCACAGCGGCCGAATCCCGACCGCAGCCTGAACGTCATCGAGAATCTGCAGTTTCACGCGGCGTACTTCGGCATCAACGCGGCGCACTCGGTTCCGCGCGCCATGCAGCTGCTCGAGCAGCTCGGCATCGCCGACAAGGCGAACGCCAAGGTCGACGAGATGTCCGGCGGCCAGCAGCAGCGCCTCATGATCGCCCGCGCGCTGATCCACGAGCCGCACGTCATCTTCCTGGACGAACCGACGGTGGGTCTCGATCCGCAGACCCGCCTCGCGCTCTGGGACATTCTGCGCGCCCTGCACGCCGAGGGCCGCACGATCGTCATGACGACCCATTACATGGAAGAGGCCGACAAGCTCTGCGACCGCGTCGCGATCGTCGATCGCGGCGAGCTGCTCGAGCTCGACACGCCCGCCGCGCTCAAACAACGCGCGCCGGGCGGAACGCTGATCGAGGTTTCGCTGTCCGGCGACGCGTCGGTCGTCGTGGACGCGGTGCGCGCCGTCGAAGGCGTGCTGCGTGCCGAGCCGCAGGGACGGTTGTTGCGTGTCTTCAGCGACCGCGGTGGGCGCGTGATCTCGCCGGTGATTCAGGCGGCCGAGGAGCGCGGTACGTCCGTCGCCAACATCACGCTCACCGAGCCAAGCCTCGAGACGCTGTTCGTGTCCCGCACCGGGAGGAAACTCGATTGAGCGCCGTCAGCGTGGTGTCGGGAGGAACGGCGGCCGAAGCGCGGAAGCCGTTGGGGACCGAGCATGCGGCGTCGGTCTGGTCGGTGTTTTTCGCGCTGTTGCGGCGCGATCTGCGGGTGGCGCGCAAGGAGATCGTCTTCTTCCTCGTGCGCACCACGATGCAGCCGCTGCTGTTTCTCGTCGTGTTCGGCTACCTGCTGCCGAAGATGAGCTTCGTCGGCAAGGGATATCAGACGGCGCTCCTGCCCGGGATTCTCGCCGTGAGCCTGAGTCTCTCGGCGATTCAATCCGTCGCGCTGCCGATGGTGCAGGATTTCGGTTGGACCAAAGAGATCGAGGATCGCCTGCTCGCGCCCGTGCCGACGCTCGTCATCGCCGCCGAGAAGATCGTGTCGGCGATGTTGCAAGGGTTCATCGCCGCGGCGTTCGTGCTGCCGGTTGCGCGCCTCGTGATGGGGCCGATGCCAGCGCTGACGCTGTCGCACGGTGGCGAAATCGTGATCATCGTGCTCCTCGGCTCGCTCGCCTTCTCGTCGCTCGGCATGTGGCTCGGCACGGCCATCGCGCCGCAGCAGATCGGCCTGATGTTCAGCGTGATCATCGCGCCGATGCTGTTCTTCGGGTGCGCGTACTACCCGTGGCGCGGCCTCGACGTCGTTCCGGTGATGAAATACCTGGTGCTCGTGAACCCGATGGTCTACGTGGCGGAGGGCATGCGCGGCGCGCTCACCCCGGCCGTTCCGCACATGCCGTTCCCCGTCGTGATCGTCGCGCTCGTCGTGATCTCGACCTTCTTCTGGACCCTGGGCACCCGGAGCTTCTTCAAGCGCGCCATCGGATGACCGGCGTTTCCGACGTCGGCCCCGATCCCATCGCGCGATTCGTCGCGCTCTTCGAAGAAGCTCAACGGTTGCCACGCACCGCCGTCCCCGAACCGACGGCATTCGCCCTCGCCACCGTCGATGAGCGCGGCGCGCCGAGCGTACGGATCGTCTTGCTCAAGCACGTGGACCGCGACGGGTTCGTGTTCTACACGAATCACGAGAGCCGGAAGGGACGCGAGCTGCTCGCCACGCGGCGCGCCGCGCTGTGCTTTCACTGGCAGCCGATGGAAGTGCAGGTGCGCGTGGAAGGCGACGCCGCGCCCGTGCGCGACGACGAGGCCGACGCCTACTTCGCCGGCCGCGCCCGCGGCAGCCAGATCGGCGCGTGGGCGTCGCGGCAGAGCCGTCCGATCGAACATCCCGGCGAGCTCGAGGCCCGCGTCGACGAGGTGTCGAAACGATTCGCCGGTGGACCCGTGCCCCGGCCGCCCTATTGGTCCGGCTTCCGCGTGGCTCCGAAGCGAATTGAATTCTGGAAGGGAAGGCCCGATCGTCTGCATATTCGCGACGTGTACGAGCGCAGCGGTACCGACTGGCACATCAGTCGCCTTTATCCCTGACAATTCGATTATTTTCGGCGCATGGCCACCACGACTCGCGTAACAGACGCTTCCTCGGGTTCCGCCGCCGAGAGCAACGGCGCCGCGTCTCCCCCCGCCGCCGGCGACGCGACGCCCACTGGATGGTCGATCGACGCCGCCCGCGCGCTCTACCGGATCGAAGGATGGGGCGCCGGTTTCTTCGACGTCAACGACGAAGGCCACGTCATCGTGCGGCCGGACAAGGACCGTCCCGACCACACCATCGACCTGTACGAGATCACCAACGACCTCGAGGAGCAGGGCATCGCGCTGCCCGTGTTGCTGCGCTTCTCGGACATCCTCCGCTCGCGGATCGAGGACCTCACCACGCGCTTCGAGCAGGCGCGCGAGGAGTTCGGCTACACCGGCGGCTACACGACCGTCTACCCGATCAAGGTCAACCAGCAGCGGCACGTCATCGAAGAAATCGTCGAATTCGGAAAGGGGATCCGCGTCGGGCTCGAGTGCGGCAGCAAGCCGGAGCTGCAAGCCATCCTCGGCCTGGGCGAAGACACCGACCATGTGATCGTGTGCAACGGCTACAAGGACGAGGAGTTCATGCGCCTCGCCCTCATGGGCCAGAAGCTCGGCCACAAGGTGTTCATCGTCATCGAGCAGTTGAGCGAGATCGACGTGCTGCTCCAGGTGGCCGACGAGTTGGGCGTCACGCCGATCGCCGGTGTGCGCATCAAACTCGCGTCGCGCGGCTTCGGGCGATGGAAGGAGAGCGGCGGCGAGAAGTCCAAGTTCGGGCTCAACTCCGCGCAGCTCATGCAGGCAATCGACAAGCTGCGCGCCGCGAACCGGCTGGACATCATCAAGCTGATCCACTTCCACCTCGGCTCGCAGATCACGGATATCCGGTTCATCAAGCTCGGGCTCACCGAGCTGACGCGCTTTTACGTCGAGCTCCGCAAGCTCGGCCTCGACATCACGCACGTCGACGTGGGCGGCGGCCTGGGTGTGGACTACGACGGCACCAACTCGACGGCCGACGCGAGCGTGAACTACTCGCTGCAGGAGTACGCCAACGACGTGGTGTACACGCTTGCCGAGGCCTGTCGCGAGCACGAGATCCCGATGCCGCACATCATCAGCGAGTCGGGGCGGGCCCTCACGGCCCATCACGCGCTGCTCTTGATCAAGGTGATCGACGTCGAGTCGCAGGCCGACCGTCCGGTGCCGGAGCTGACGGAGGACGACCATCAGCTGTTGCACGAGATGCTGGCCGACCACCGCGACGCGTCGCGCAAGTCGGTCTCGAAGCGCCGCGTGCGCGAGATCTACCACGACATGACGTTCGACAAGGAGCGCGCGCAGGAGCTGTTCAACAGCGGCGTCTTCACGCTGCGCGAGCGCGCGCTGGCCGAGCAGATCTACTTCGCGACAGCGAACGTGCTGGCGAAATCGGTTTCGCGAAAGGCCGGCGACTTCGCCGACATCATCGCCGATCTCGACACGACGCTGGTCGACCGGTACTTCTGCAACTTCTCGCTCTTCCAGTCACTCCCGGACAGCTGGGCGATCGACCACGTCTTCCCGATCATGCCGATTCACCGCCTGAACGAGGAGCCGGCGCGCCGCGGCACGATCCAGGACGTGACGTGTGATTCCGACGGCAAGATCGACCGGTTCGCCGGCGAGAAGTCGTCCAACGCCAGCCTGGAGCTCCACGAGTTCCACGACGGCGAGCCCTACATGCTCGGCGTGTTCCTCACCGGCGCCTACCAGGAAATTCTCGGCGATCTGCACAACCTGTTCGGCGACACGAACGCGGTACACGTGCGGCTCGCGCCGCCGCCGAACGGCGGCTACGAGGTGACCGATCTCGTGCACGGCGACACAGTGACAGAGGTGTTGAACTACGTGCAGTTCCGCGCGGCCGATCTCCTCCAGACGTTCCGCCGCAAGGTTGCCGCGGCGAAGCACATCACGCGTCAGGAAGCGAACACGTTCATCGCCGACTACGTGGCCGGCCTCGAAGGCTACACGTACCTCGAGGGCGAAGCGGCGCAGTAGCGCGCCGAGTTACCAGTAGCCGTTCTGGTACACGTGCGACGAGTCGAGATTCGGCGCCACGACGATTCGTACGCGATCGCCCCGGTTCAAGCTGAAAGGGCCAAGGTGCGTCGACGCACTGTCGTTCGTCGACCGGACTTCGAAGGTCGTCAGCGCGTACCGGAAGTAGTCCGGACCCAGCGCGACGGTCTGGCTCGCGCCGGGCGCCACGTTCGCGACGAGACTGGTGTCCTCGTTGGCTTCGGCGAAGACGCGAACGGGGACCGCGTAGTCGTTCTGTACGCGAAGAAGGAACGACTCCGGCGGCGCCGCCCGCATCGAGTCGAACGCGAGCTCCCCGCCGGCGGTTTGCGGATGGACGCTGTGGTCTTGTGCGCAGGCCGCGAGGAGCGCGACGACGGCCGCGCCCGCGATGCCCATTCGAATTCGTGTCATGGCTACTGCCTCACGGCGTGGTCGGACGGACCTGAACGCGCGACGAATCGAGGTCGGGCGTGACGATGAGGTCGGCCGTCTGACCCTTGCTCAGATGGAACGGACCGAGCCGTTTCGACGGACCGGTCTCGGGGCGAATGTCGAGCGAGAAGGACGTACCCGGAAACAGGCTCGGATCCAGCATCACGGTCTGGTGCCCGTCCGTCGCGAGGTTCGTGATTTCGCTCGATTTGTCGCCGATGATGGTGAAGATGCGGACTCGCGTCGGATAGCTGTTCTGCACGTGCACCAGCACGGTGCGCGACGCGGTGAACGCGTTGACGTCCAGCTCGCCCGCCGACGTTTGGGACGTGTTCTTCGCGCACGAGGCTGCCAACAGAAAAGCGCTCGACGCCGTCGCGATCGCGATTCGAAATCGTGACATGATCCCTCCTTGGGAGCGAGCGGGTGAGTCGCATCCGCACGACTGCCCATCGGTGTACCGATGGGCAGTTTCAGTGCCGACGCACGCGCTGCGCGACCCCGCGCTTACGGCGTGGAGTGATGAACTTCGACGTGCGCCAGATTGAGGTCCGGTGCCACGACCAGTTCGGCCGTCTCGCCCTTGTAGAGCGCGAACGGGCCGAGCTGTTTCGTCATCGTTCCGTCCTCGGGACGGACCTCGAACGAGATGCGCGGATATGGGAAGAGGTTCGGGTCGAGCACGACCGTGCGGATGCCGTTCGGGTCCACACTCGTCACCTCGTTGGCCTTGCCTCCCAGGAGCGTGTAGACGCGGACTTTTGCTGGATAGTTGTTCTGCACGCGGAGCAGCACCGTCCGCAACGCCGACAGCGAGTCGACCTCGATGTCGCCGGCGGCTGATTGTGTGTGAGCGTCTCCCGGCATGCAGCCGGCGACGAGGGTGGCGAACGCCACGCCCGTGACGGCGATTCGAATTCGTGTCATAGTTGTATATCCTCCTCGGAGAGCGAGCTGGTGCAGCCGGCTCGAACTCTCTCGTATTGGACGAAAGGGCAGTTTCAATGCCGCTCGCCGCGACAGGCGTCCGGTTCCGGCGCCGTCGACCTCTACCGTTCCATCCATGCGAATTCTCTCCATCACCACCGCGCTCGCGCTCATCGGAGCGACGCACGCCGCGGCGCAGTTTTCGTCGCTCGCGCCGACCGACAACGCTACCGTCACGATCCACGCGGCCCGACTGATCGACGGGCGCGGCAACGAAACGACGAACGCCCTGGTCACGGTTCGCGGCGGCCGCATCGTGAGCGTCGCGAAGGCGGTGGAATCGTCGGGCGCCACCTATGAGCTCGGCGATGCGACGCTCCTGCCCGGGCTGATCGACGCGCACACGCACCCGGGCTGGTACATCAACCGACAGGGCGCGCTCCACGGCGCGCGGGATGGCGATACCCCTGTTCAATCGGCGCTGGCTCGGGCGGGGAATCTCTACGCGACATTGATGGCCGGGTTCACCACGATTCAGAGCGTCGGCGGCGTCGAAGATCTCGACCTCCGCGACGCGGTGGCGCGATGGCAGATCCCCGGGCCGCGGATCCTGACCTCGATAACGCAACTCAGCGACACGACGCTTTCACCCGATTCGCTGCGCGCGCGCGTCCGTTCGCTCAAGGAGCGCGGCGCGGACGTCATCAAACTGTTCGCCTCCGCCGGACTCGGCGCGGGAGGTAACCAGACGATGTCCGACGCGCAGCTTGCCGCGATCTGTGGCGAAGCCAAAGCCCAGGGGCTGCGCTCCGTCGTCCACGCCATCAGCGCAGCGAGCGTGCGCGCCGCGACGCTCGCCGGCTGCACCGAGATCGAGCACGGCACGTTCGCCACCCAAGCCGAGCTCACGCTCATGGCCGAACACGGAACGATCTTCGACCCGCAGGTGTGCCTCGTCTTTCAGAACTACATCGACCATCGCGACGTGTACGCGCGATCCGGCTTCACCGATGCCTCGTTCGACGCCTTGGCGAAGGCCATCCCGACGGCGACGGCGATGTTCAGGAAGGCGCTCGCCACCCCCGGCCTGCGACTCATCTTCGGAACGGACGCGGTGGCGCTCGCGCACGGCCGCAACGCGGATGAGCTGATCTGTCGCGTGAAGGCGGGGCAGCGTCCCATGGACGCGATCACGACGGCGACGTCGGCCACCGCGGCAGCGTTGGGGCTCGGCGAGAAACTGGGCGCGGTGGCGCCGGGCTATGAGGCCGATCTCATCGCGGTGCGCGGCGATCCCGCAAAAGACATCGCCGCGCTCACGAAGGTGTCGTTCGTGATGCGCGGCGGTGTGGTGTTCAGCGGCGCACCATAACGCGCGCTGCTATCCCCAAGCGTCAGCGATAGCGGTCGGCGACAGCGTCCCAGTTCACGACGTTCCACCACGCGCCGATGTAGTCGGGGCGGCGGTTCTGATACTTGAGGTAGTACGCGTGCTCCCAGACGTCGAGACCGAGGATCGCGGTCTTGCCGTCCATGAGCGGGTTGTCCTGGTTCGGCGTGCTGGTGATCGACAGCTTGCCGCCGTCGTTGACGAGCCACGCCCAGCCCGAGCCGAATCGGCCGACGCCGGCGGCCGCGAACTGCTCTTTGAATTTACTGAAATCGCCGAACGCGGATTTGATCGCGTCGGCCAGCTTGCCCGTCGGCTCGCCGCCCTTGCCGGGACCCATGAGCTGCCAGAACAGGCTGTGGTTCCAATGGCCGCCGCCGTTGTTGCGCACCGCGCCGCGCACAGCTTCCGGGACGGAGTTGATGCCGCGCATCAGATCGTCGAGCGACTTGCTCGCCAACTCCGGCGCCTTCTCGATCGCGGCGTTCAGGTTGTTGACGTAGGCCTGGTGATGTTTGGTGTGGTGGATTTCCATCGTGCGCGCGTCGATGTGCGGCTCGAGCGCGTCGTTCGCATACGGCAATGCGGGCAGCGTGAACGCCATTAGGCTCTCCTTGCTCGGTACCAGCCGATGATACCCGGCGAGATCGAGACGAGAATGACGATTGCGATCACGCTCTCGATGTGCCGGTCGACTCCCGGAATGTAGCGCCCCAGGAAATAACCGATGAACAGCATGCTCCAGATCCACGCCAGCCCGCCGATCACATTGTAGATCGCGTACCGGCGCCGATCCATCTGCGCCATGCCGGCCACGACCGGAACGAACGTGCGCACGATCGGCATGAAGCGCGCGATGACGATCGTCGACGCGCCGTGCTTTTCATAGAACTCGTGCGCGCGATAGAGGTGCTTCTTGTTGAAGAGCAGGGATTCTTCGCGCGTGAAGAGCCGCGGTCCCGCCGCCGCGCCGATCATGTAGCCGGACGTATTGCCGAGGATCGACGCGACCGACAACAGGACCCCAAGCAGCGCGACGTTGAACACGCCGGTTGTCGCGGCCAGCAGTCCAGCCGTCACGATCAGCGAGTCGCCCGGCAGAAAGAACCCCACCAGCAGCCCAGTCTCGGCGAAGATGATCGCGGTGAGGCCGACGTAGCCGCCCCATGCGATGATGCCTCGGACGTCGCGGACGCGATGCAGCCAGTCGAGCAGTGTGTGCATGTCGTGGTGTGAAGGAGCCGTGGGACGCGGGCACAGGAAGTTCTGTGAGCAAGACGATCGAGGCAACGGTTGCGTTCGGCGACGAACGCGTCACGTTCCAGAGCGTTCCGGCGCCGCACTCCGCACCGCCGCCACCACCTTCGAGACTCCGGATCGTGCTCGACGTCCACCTCGTCTCTCACACGCACTGGGACCGCGAGTGGTATCTCCCCGTCGAGCGTTTTCGGCAGCGCCTGGTCGCGCTGGTCGACGAGCTGATCGACGATCCGCCCGGAGCCGAAGAGAGCTTCTTGCTCGACGGGCAGGCGATCGTCCTCGACGACTATGTGCGCGTGCGCCCCGATCGCGCGCGCGCGATGGGTGAGCTGCTGCGCGAGCGGCGTCTCGAGGCTGGGCCATGGTACGTCCTCGCCGACGAGCTGATTCCCAGTGGCGAGGCGTTGGTGAGAAATCTCCTCACCGGACGGCGAACACTCGCGCGATTCGGCGCCAGCGCGCCACCGGTACTCTATTGCCCCGATTCGTTTGGACATCCCGCCGCGCTTCCGTCCATCGCCACGGGATTCGGGCTCGGCGTCATCGTACTCTGGCGGGGCTACGGCAGCCGGCGGTTCCCGCCCGGCGACACGGCATGGTGGACGGCGCCGAGCGGCGAGCGGGTCTTGCTGTACCATCTGTCGCGAAGTGGTTACGAGCTCGCGTCGAATTTGCCCGTGGACGCGGAAGGCGCCGAAGCTCGCTGGGCGGCGATGCGAGAGCAGCTGGCGCCGCGCTCGACGACCGGCGTCGTCCTCCTGCCGCACGGCGCCGACCATCACGCAAGACAGGTCGAGTACCGCGCGGCAGTGAACGCAGTCGAGGCGGCGGGTGCACGCGATGCCGTCCATCGCAGCTCGCTGCTCCGGTTTCAGCGGGCGCTGGTCGAGCGCGCGAGCCACGCCGCGCTTCCGTCGGTCGACGGCGAGCTCCGCGATTCGTACGGCTACACGTGGACGCTGCAAGGCACGTTCGCCACGCGCGCGCACCAGAAGCGTCTCAATGCACTCGCCGAGCGAGCGCTGATCCGCGACGCCGAGCCGTGGAACGCACTCGCGTCACGAGAAAAGCGTTCTCGCCGGGCGCTGCTCGACGAGGCGTGGCGCACGCTGCTCGAGGCCCACCCGCACGACACGCTGTGCGGCTGCTCGATCGACGACGTCGCCGCGGCGATGGAGTTGCGTCTGGGTTCGGCGATCAATCAAGCCGCGGGCGTGCGAGAGGACGCCGTGCTCGACCTCGTCGGTCACGACGCAGCCGTGGCGCGCACGAAGAAAGAGGAATGGCAACCAGTGGCGCTCATTCGAAATCCTGCGCCAAGGCGGCGGACCGGCGTGGCCGTCGTCGAGATCGAAGAGTTCATCGCCGACGTTCCGGTCGGTCCCGGGTCGGCGCCGGTCGCGAAAGCCGCGGAGTCACCATCGCCTCGGCGCACTCCATCAATTGCCGGGCTCGGCGCGGTTCAGGTACTCGGCCGCGAGACGCGAAATGCGCGCGTCGAATCGCCGCGGCACTACCCGGACAACGACCTCGTTTCCGTGACTCGCGTCGCGGCGTGGGTCGCCGACGCGCCCGCGTACGGAATCGTCTCTCGGCCGATTGGCCGCCGCACGCGCGCGGCCGCCGCGCGGATAGATCGTGTGACTACGACGCCTCGTTCGATGCGAAACGCGTCGGTCGCCGTCAGCGTCGACAACGATGGCACCGTGTCGCTCGAGCATCTGAGCACCGGCCGCCGCGTCGCGTCGCTGATTCGCTTCGAGGATGACGCCGACATCGGCGACCTCTACACACCCGCGCCGCGCCCGCGGGCGTGCCGCGTTCAGTTTCGGGGCGTGCGTCGCGTGCACCGAGGGCCGTTGCGCGGCGAGCTCGCGCTTAGCGCGCGGATCACCGATACGAACGCGAGCCGCGGCGCAGTCGCCGTCGACGTCACGATGCGGCTCGTGCTCGACGCCGGCGCGTCGCACCTCGTGTTGGCGCTGACGGGGAACAACCAGCGCGACGATCACCGGCTGCGAGTCCTGCTGTCCACCGACGTCGAGCGGGCGGACGTGTGGGCCGACGCCGCGTTCGGTCCGGTGCGTCGCGTTCCCATTGCGCCGAGCGCGGATGAAACGCAAGACGAACGCGTGCCGCTGACGGCGCCGCTCCATCGCTACGTGTCGTTGTTCGACGACGCGCGCGGCTGCACGGTCCTGAGCGACGGGCTCGCCGAGTACGAATCGCGCGACGAGGGCAGCGTCGCCGTGACGCTCGTGCGCGCCGTCGGCGAATTGTCCAAGTCCGATCTTCCGGAACGACCCGGGCACGCCGGCTGGCCGGTGCCGACGCCGCGCGCGCAGTGCCACGGACCGTTCGCCACGAATCTGGCATTCATGTTCCATGGCCCGCGCGACTCGGCCACCGTCGACTCGATCGAGCGCGCCGCCGACGACTTTCTCACGCCGATGGTCGGCACGACGCTTCGCTCGGCGCTCGAGACGCCGCCCGACGTCGCCGGCCCGGAGCTCGCCGGCGCGGGCTTGGCGTTCTCCACGATCAAGGAGAGCGAAGACGGGCGCTGGACCGTCCTGCGCTGCGTGAATCTCACGGACGAATCGATCGCCGGCGCGTGGCAGCTTCCGTTCGCCGTCTCCGAAGCGCACGCATCTCGGCTGGACGAGACCGTTCTGGCACCGGCGCGCATCGACGACAACCAGATCCGGTTCACCGCCGAGCCACGCGCCATCGTCACGCTGCTCGTTCGGTGAACTAAGCTCGATCGCGAAGCGTCGCCCCCGCCTCCCCGGCGAGCCGGTCCCGAAGATCGTCTCCGATGAGGGTGCAGCACAGCACCGTCGCGATGAGAGCCAGTCCAGGCGCGATCGCCACCCACGGGGCGACGACGATGAGATCGCGGCCGCCGGCGATCATGTTTCCCCAGCTCGGGCTCGGTGGCTGCACGCCCAGGCCCAGAAACGACAGGCCGCTCTCGAGCAGAATAGCGTTGCCGACGCCGAGCGTCGTCGCCACGATCGCGGGGCCGAGGGAATTGGGGAGCGCGTGCAGCCAGAGAACGCGCGCGCTCGACGCGCCGAGTCCCGTCGCGGCGTCGACGAACGGACGCGTCTTCACGCCGAGCATTTCGGCGCGCACCATGCGCGCAACGCCCATCCAACCGGTGAGCACGAGCACCACGACGACCGTCGTCAGGCCCGGGCGCCAGAGCGCCGCGCAGACGAGCAGCAACACCAGGCGCGGAATGGCGAGCAAAGCGTCGGACAACGCCATGAGTGTCCGATCGACGGCGCCGCTCGACCAGGCGGCGACCGCGCCCACCATCGTGCCCACGCCGCTCGCCACGACCGACCCGACGATGCCGACCGCGAGCGAAATGCGGCCGGCCAGCATCATGCGCACGAACAGATCGCGCCCGAATCGATCGGTGCCAAGAATGTGAAGGTTTCCGAATGCGTCGCGCGAGAAGGGCGGCAGCAGGCGAAGACGCAGCGCGTCGCCGATGCCGAGCGGATCCTGATGCGAGAGGGCCGGCACCAGCACGACGGCGGCCGCGAGCAGGACGAGCAGCGCGGTCGCCGCGCCGGGAAGCGTACGTATCGCCCGCAACGCGCGTGCGATCACGCGCGACGCCTCGGATCGACGAGCGGCAGCGCGACATCTCCGGCCAGGTTCGCGAAAATCACGAGTCCGGCGTAGACGGCGGCGGCGCCCATCACGAGTGGGTAGTCGCGCGCCGCGATCGCGTCCACCATCAGTCGGCCCATTCCCGGCCACGCGAACACCGACTCGACGAAGATCGAGCCGGCGACGAGTCCCGGCAGCGACAGGGCGAACAACACGATCAGCGGCGGGAGAACGTTCGACAGTACGTGGCGCATGTTGACCCGCGCCGGCGACGACCCCTTCGCGCGCGCCGTGCGCACGAAGTCCTCGCCGAGGATGTCGGCGACGCTCGAGCGCGAGTAGCGCGCGATCCCGGCGGCGCCGACGACGGTGAGAATGCTCACCGGAAGGATCGCGTGCCGGAGCAAATCCGAGAGCGAGGCCCAGCCGCTCAGCTCGAGTCCCGGCGCATGAAGGCCGAACGCCGGAAGGCGAAGCCACGGTGGAAATCCCCACTCGGCCGCGCCGTAAGTGAACACGGCCACGAGCGCCAGCGCGAGCCAGAAGCTCGGCGCGGCGTACATGACAGTCGTCACGACGGTCAGCGCCCGATCCACCAAGCGTCCTCGGCGGACGGCCTGGACGAGTCCCAGTGGAACTCCAATGAGGAATGTCAGGGCGAGCGATGCGGCGCCCAGACCGATCGAGACGGGGAGCGCGTCGGCGATCGCGCGCGTCACCGGCTCTCGGCGGAGAGAGCTCTCTCCCAAATCGCCGCGGAGCACGCCGCCAGCCCAGCGTGCATATTGCACGGCGACGGACCGGTCGAGTCCGAGCTCCGAACGGATTCGTGCGGCATCGGCGGCCGTGGCGGACGGCGGAATGAGAAAAGTCGCGGCATCACCCGGGGCGAGGCGGACGAGCGCGAACGTGAGCGTGAGCACCAGCCAGAGAAGGCCCAGCGCGCCGGCAAGGCGCCGCAGTACGACGAGAGGATGCACGCGCTGAACCTGCAAAGGCGGGTACGGCTGTCAACCGTCGCGTCGGCGATCGCGACCACGATCCTGGCGCCGTTCGCCGTGGCCTGCTGGGCACCGGAGCGACCGGCCGACGTCGTCGTCTACGCGTCGGGGACCGACCTCGAATCGGGAAATCCGCTCGTCACGATCCACCCGCTGTCGCGGCAGATTCAGCGATTCGTGCTCTTCGTGACACTGGCGAAGTACGACGACAAGCTCCAGCCCGTTCCCTACGCGGCGACGTCGTGGACATGGTCTGCCGATCGTCGCGCGCTGACGCTGCATCTCGCCCACGGCCTCGAGTGGCAAGATCGGGTTCCGACGACGGCGCGCGACGTCGCGTTTACGATCAGCGCGGCACGCGATCCGGCGACGGGCTACTGGCGCTCGGCTGACCTCGCGGCCGTCGACACCGCGCTCGTTCGCGACGACACGACGGCGGAACTTCGATTCAATGCGGCACAAGCGGCGTTGCCGCTCGTGTTTTGCGAGCTGCCGATAGTCCCCGCACATCTGCTGGACACGATTCCACACGCCGAGCTGCGCCGGGCCGCGTTCAACTTTGCGCCCGTCGGCAACGGGCCGTTCGCGTTCGTCGATCGCCGTGCAGGGTCGCGTTGGTCGTTTCGGCGAAACGACGCGTTCCCCGCGGCACTCGGCGGCCCGCCGCGCGTGGCGGGGCTGGTGGTGACCGTGGTCGACGAGCCGACGACGAAGTTCGCCGGGCTGGCGAGCGGCGAGTTGGACGTCGCCGGCATTTCCCCGGCGATGGCACCGCTGGCTCGCCGTGATCCGTCGATGCGCGTCGTGGAGTATCCAATTCTCTTTACGACGGGACTTGTTTTCAACGTTCACAAACCTCCATTCGACGATGCCCGGGTGCGTCGCGCGATCTCGATGTCCGTCGACCGCTCGCGTCTGGTCGACGCGGCCCTGGCCGGATTCGGCGCGCCGGCGGCCGGCCCCGTTCCACCGGAGAGTCCGCTCGCGCTCGCCGGCGCACCGGTTCACGACGTTGCCCGTGCCGACTCGCTCCTCGACGCGGCAGGCTGGCTGCGCGGACCGAACGGAGCCCGTCGCCGCGGCGGACGGCCGCTCGAATTCGATCTGTTGACGGTGGGGTCGGGTGACAACGCGCTCGAGCAGCTCATACAGGCGGACCTCGCGCTGCGCGGTATTCGCGTCGACATTCGACAGGTGGAGCTTGGCACGTTCCTCAACGACGCGCGGGCGTCGAGCAAGACGTTCGACGTCCTCATCGCCGGCGTCCCCGGCGACGTGGCGTTGTCGTTCGTGTCGGCGATGTTCGAGACGCGGCAGCGGGGCGGGGCGCTCGACTACACCGGCTTCCACTCGCGTGAGCTCGACTCGCTGTTCACAGCGGCCCGCACCGCGGGCGACCAGTCGTCGCGCGTCGCCACGTGGCAAGCGGTGCAGCGCGTGTTGGCCGACAGCATGCCCGTCGCCTGGCTCTACCACTCGCGCGGCGTGCAGGGCCTGTCGGCTCGTCTCCGCAACGTGACGATGGATCTCCGCGGCGAGATGGTCTCGGTCGCCGACTGGAGCATCGACAACGCGCGGCAGCGCCGCGTGGCGACCTCGCGATGAGCGTTCTGCTCGGACCTGACGAGATCGGGCGACGCCGCGCCGCGGCCGCGGGCCCGCTGCGGCAACTCGCCGATTCGCTGGCGGCGGATCTGGAGCCGCTGCTGGCGCGCGACCTCTATTTCCCCGAGGAAAAGGCGTTGCTGTCGCGCAGTGGCGGACGCTGCGAGATCGACGGCACGATGCTCGAGTTCGACCCATTCTCCCCGCACGAACATCGATGTCCGCGCTGCGGGCGCGTGCACACCGGCGAGCTGCACGATCGGTTCTGGAACTACTGGTATCAGCTCTGGCTGGCCGAGCGCGCCGTGCACGGTGCGGTGCTTTCGTCGCTCGGGTACGGCGAACGCTACGCGTCGCTCTCGCGCGATATCCTTACCGGGTACGCCCAGCGCTATCTGCGGTATCCCAACGCCGACAACGTGCTCGGACCGACGCGCCTGTTCTTCAGCACGTACCTCGAGTCCATCTGGCTGCTTCAGATCTGCATCGCCGCCGACGTGCTGGCGCCGGCCGAACCGCGACTGGTGGACCGCGTTCGCTCGGAGATCGTCGAGCCGAGCCGGGCGCTGATCGCGGACTACGACGAAGGCGGGTCGAATCGACAAGTGTGGAATGACGCCGCGCTGCTCGCCGCGTCGCGTCTCCTCGGCGATTCCGCCGCGACCGAGCGCGCGGTCTTCGGCGTGAACGGCGTCGCGCGGCAAGTCGCCGACGGTCTGTTGAGCGACGGCACCTGGTACGAGGGAGAGAACTATCATCTCTTCGCGCACCGCGGGCTGTGGTACGGCGTGACGATGGCCGAGCACGCGGAATTGCCCATCGATCCCGCGCTCGAGCAGCGGTTTCAGCGGGGATTTGCCGCGCCATTTCTCTCGGCACTTCCGGATTTCACGCTTCCGTCGCGCCGCGATTCGCAGTACGCGATCTCGCTGCGCCAGTGGCGCATCGCCGAGCACTGTGAGTTGGGGCTCGCGCGCCAGGACGACGCGACGCTGCGCGGCGCGCTCGCCCGCATGTACCTCGACGACGTGCCGCGCCGCACGCCGCGCCGCGATCGTTCTGCCGCCGACGTCGAGCGCAACATGTCGGCGTCATCCCTGTCGCGCGCCGACCTGAGCTGGCGCGCCCTGTTGTTCGCCGAGCCGGAGCTGCCGCCGTTGCTCGCTTCGCCTCCGGCGTCGGCGCTGCTCGACGGGCAGGGGCTCGCCGTGTTCCGCCGCGAGGACGGACGCACCTACGTCGCGCTGGACTACGGTCATTCCGGCGGAGGCCACGGGCATCCGGATCGGTTGAACCTTCTCCTGATGCGCGACGACGTCCGGTGGCTCGACGACTTCGGCACCGGATCGTACGTCGACCGCTCACTGCATTGGTATCGCAGCACACTGGCGCACAACGCACCCCTCGCCGGCGGCCGGTCGCAGCACTCCGTGAATGGCGTGCTCCGCACGTACGACGAGGGAGACGACTGCGGTTGGATCCAGGCCGAGGCGGAAATCGCGCCCGGTGTCCGGGTGCGGCGAACGCTCGTCGTGCTGCCGGACTATGTCATCGACACCGTCGCGTGGCAGAGCGCGCCGCGTTCGGCGCCCGCTTCGCACGAATTGGAATCGACGCTCGTCTTCGACCTTCCGATTCACGCGGCGATCGAGCTCACCGATGGCGGCGCGCCGCCCGAGCGCGGATCGCTGGCCGGCGGCCACGGTCTCGAGGATGGATTCGACTTTGCGCACGACACGACCGTCGAACGCGTGCAGGGCGGAACGCGCGTCGTCGGCTTCGCCACACACGACAACGCCGCGATGGCGGTCTGGGCTCGCGCCTCAGCCAACACTGAGTGGTGGCGCGCGACGGCGCCCGGCGCGCCAGGCCACGGCGACAAAACCTTCCGCCTCGTGCGAACGCGCGAGGCCGCCGGCCGATACGAGTTCGTCTGGAGCTGGACCGACGCGGTGGTCGACGTCGAATTCGGCGACTCGGTTCGTGTCGCCCTCTCCGACGGAATGATTCACGAGCATCGCGCCGGACGCGACCAGTGGGAGATCGACGTCGTCCACGTCGGCTCGCGAGACGCGCGCCGGGTGACGCTCGGCGGCGGCGTGCAACCCAGCGACTTTCCGCGCCGCGAGCGGAAACCGCCGGAAACGACTGCGCCGCTGCGGCTCATCCGCGATTCCGAGACCGCCATCTCGCTCGGAGAGGCGCACTATCGACGCTCCGAAGACACGTGGGAAGCCGCCGGGCGTCCCACCGCCGACGTCGCGTTCCTCGCGCGCGGCGCGACGCTCCGTGTCACCGTCACCGTCCCACGCAGCGACGTCACGTTCGCTCCGCGAAACGCCGAGAATCCCTTCGACAACGAACCAGCGGATGTGAACGGCGACGGCATCCAGCTCTACGCGAGAGTCGCCGACACCGTCGCGGGGTGGATGCTCGTGCCCGAGCTCGGCGGGAACCATGTGCGCGTTCGCTCCGTCGCCGGGACCGGGATTCGCTCGACGCCGAATCCGCGCGCGACCTGGGACCGCACGACCAGCGGCTACCGCGTGGACATCGATCTCGATGCGCGTCAACTCTCGGCGATCGACGTCATCGTGAACGAGATGCCGCGCGGACGTCAGCGCCGGCGTGGCCAGTTGGTGTTGAGCGGCGGACGCGGCGAGTTCGCCTATCTGCGCGGCGACCGGCAGGACGAAGACCGGCTCATTCCGATCGAGTGGGGCGATGGCTGAGTCGCTCCTCGAATCGGTGGTCGTCGTGCTGTACGAGCCCCTCGACCCGGTGAACATCGGCGGGACCGTGCGCGCCATGAAGAACATGGGCGTGCACCGCCTCCGTCTCATTCGCCCCGTGCCCTACGAGGCGGTGCGCATCGAAGGGATCGCCCACGGCACCATGGACGTGATCCGTCGGATCGAGCACTTCGACACGTTCGACGCGGCGGTCGCCGACTGCGTCCACACCGCCGCGTTCACCGCGCGCCGGCGCTCGGCGAAGATCCACCTCGTCGAGCCGCGCGAGGCGGCGCGCGAACTGCTCGACGCGGCGCCGGACGGACCGGTGGCGATCATCTTCGGGCGCGAAGACAACGGACTGCCGAACGACGTGCTCGACCGCGTGCACGCCACGGTCACGATCCCGACGACGAACCACGCGTCGCTCAACCTTGCCCAAGCGGCGCTCATCGCGCTCTACGAGCTGCACCGCGCCGCCGCCGACGCCACGCGAACGATCGCGCCGCCGCGCAAGGACGCCCCGCCCCCGACCAACGCCGACTTCGAGCAGTACTTCTCCGACGCGGCGAATTCGCTCGAGATGATCGAGTTCTTCAAGACGCGCTATTCCGAGCACATCATGCGCACGCTGAGGTCGCTCACCTTCCGGGCGTCGCCCGACGCCCGCGAGCTGTCGCTCATGCGAGCCATGGCGATCGAGGTGATGAACTTCATCGAGCGCAAACGCCGTCGGGGTTGACGCCGCCGACGGGAGGGACCTGATTTTCCAGCATGCCATTCCGCCGCTTCTTTGAGCGAGGCACCAAAGGCGGCGACGCGCCGCCGGCCGCACCGGGCGACTCGTCCGCGGACGACGCCGCGACCGTCGCCGAAGAAGAGCCCGAAGAGGGCGGTGAACCCGAGAACATCTCGGGCGATCAGGAAGACGCGACCTGGCACGAACGCGCCATCGCCGTGCTTCCGACAGGCGCGTCAACGGGAAGCAAGCGATCCGCCGCGCTCTATGGCGCCGACGACTCCGACGGTCCCACGCACTACGTCCAGGCGGTCGGCTGCCGCATGTTCGATTCCGACGGCAACCAGTATCTCGACTGCACGATGGCGCTCGGCGCCGTGTCGCTCGGCTACGCCGAACCGAATGTGACGCGGGCCGTCGTCGATGCGATCGCGGGCGGCAACGTCGCGGGGCTGTCGAACGTGCGCGAAGTGGACGTCGCCGAGCGGTTGTGCGGTGTGATTCCGTGCGCCGACAAAGTGCAGTTTCTCAAGACCGGCGCCGAGGCGATCGCGGCCGCGGTGCGCATCGCGCGGACGTACACGGGGCGAGACGTCGTCGTCGGGTGCGGCTATTTCGGCTGGCTCGATTGGTCGGCCGACGAGACGGCGGGCGTCCCGGACGGAACGCGACGTGATTTCCATCGTGTGCCGTTCGACGATGTCGCGGCGCTCGAGGCGGCGGTGGGCGACGCAGGCGACCGGCTCGCGGCGATCGTCATCGAACCGGTGATCGAGCGATTGCCGTCGTCGGCATGGATCACGCGTGCGCGCGAGCTGGCGACGGCGAGCGGTGCCGCGCTCATCTTCGACGAGATCAAGACGGGATTTCGACTCAAGACGGGCGGCTATCAAGCGTTCGCCGACGTCATGCCGGACTTGGCGGCGTTCGGCAAGGCGATGGCAAACGGATTTCCGCTCGCCGCGGTCGTCGGCCACCGGGAGCTCATGGATGCGGCCCGCAAGACGTGGATCTCGTCGACGCTCGCCAGCGACGGGTCGGCGCTCGCCGCGGCGAGCGCGGTGCTCGCCTGGCACGACTCAGTGGACATCTGCGCGTCGCTCTGGTCGATCGGCGCCGACATGAAACACGCCGTGAGTGCGGCGATCGAAGCCAGCGGAGTGCAGGGGATCACCGTCGACGGCATCGACCCGATGTGGCTGCTGCGGTTCGATCGTCCCGAGCGCGAGCGGCGGTTCCTCGAGTTGGGTGCGGCGAACGGTGTGTTGTTCAAGCGTGGCGCGTACAACTACGCCGCGCTGGCCCACGACGACGACGCGCTCCGTGATCTGGAACGCTGCGCGAGCGACACACTCGTTGCGCTGCGCGACGAGGAGGCGGAGGGCGCCGGTTGAGCGACCGACGCGTGGCGATGCCAGTGGGCGGCGGCGGGGAAGCGCCGCTCATCGACGTCCACGCTCATTTTCACCACGCCGGGACCGGCCGGTCGGATTGGGCCGACGTGAATGCGGCGCGCTTTCGCGCCGGCGAGCGCATCGGAATCACCTATCACGTCGCGTCGATCCTCGGCACGTGGGGTTTCCTGTCGCCGACCTATTTCCCTTCGCCGGCCGACGTGACGCTCGGCAACGACGCGATGCTCGGGCTGTGCGAGCGCGAGCCGGATCGCGTCCGGATGTTCACGACCGTGAACCCCAACTACACCGAGCACGCGTGTGCCGAGATCGAGCGGTGCACCGCACGCGGCGCGATCGGCATCAAGCTGCTGGCCAGCCGCCGGGCCGACGACCCACTCCTCGATCCCGTCGCCGCGCTCGCCGCAAACCTTCAGCTCCCAATTCTCCATCACGTCTGGCAGCACCGTACCCGCGAGTGGCCGTCGCAAGAGATCTCTGATGGCGCCGATCTCGCGCGGCTTGCCGAGCGGCACCCGAAGGCCAGCTTCATCCTCGCCCACATCGGCGGCGGCGGCGACTACATGCACACGTTCGCCGCCGTGCGCGACGTGCCGAACATCTACCCGGACCTTTCGGGAAGCGGCGTCGATCGCGGCATGCTCGACGCGGCGGTCGACGCGCTCGGCGCGGATCGCCTGTTGTGGGGATCGGATCTGACGATGTGCACCGGACTCGCCAAGCTGCGCGCGCTCGACACGATCGGTCTCGGGCGCGACGACATCGAGCGCATCCGATGGAAGAACACGGCGCGCATCTTTCGCCCGGGAAGTTTTCCGCGGTGCGAGCATGCATCGCACGCCGAACGCGATTCCATGGCCGCCGGAGCGCGCGCGTGATCGACGTCAACACGCTCATCGGCGCGTACCCGTTTCGCCACGTCCCGCATCCCGATCCGGACGCGCTCATCCGCGTGCTCGACCGCGAGGGAATCGAGGGTGCGTGGGTCGGACATCTGCCGTCGGCGTTCTATCGCGACCCGACGCCCGGGAACGCGGCGCTCTACGCCGCGCTGCAACCGTTCGACGATCGTCTGCGGCCGGTGCCGGCGATTCGCCCTGACTGGCCCAACTGGGGCGACGCGCTGGCTGGCGCGCGCGACGCCGGGGCGCCGGCGGTGCGCGCGTATCCGCCCCAATGGGGGCTGGCTCCCGGCGGCGGCGCGGCGACGAGTCTGCGTGAGCTCGCTGTGGCGACCGGCGACGCGGGACTCGCGCTCCTCCTCACCGTGCGGTTCGAGGATTTGCGCCAGCGCCATCCGATGGACTCGGCCGGCGACGTGAGCGCCGCGACCGTGCGCGCGCTCGCGCGTGCGGGAAGCTCGGTACGACTCGTCGTGACGGCCGCGTCTCGCGAGATGATCGAGGAGGTGCACTGGGGCCTCACGCCCGACGAACAACGTCGCGTGTTCTGGGACATCTCGTGGATCTGGGGCCCGCCGGAAGACCATCTCTCGAAGCTGTTTCGCACGATCGGGTCGTCGCGGTTCGTGTTCGGTTCACAGTGGCCGTTGCGCCTCGTGCAGACGCCCAGTGCGAACCTCGATTTGCTTGCCGACGACGTTGCCGGCGCCACACTCGCCGACGCGCGCGACGTGCGTGCCGGAGCCTAGTCGGTGCGAGATGATTGTCCCGCTTGCGTGTCGTGGCACGTCCTTTCAGATTTCCCGGCCAGTCGGGCACCTTGTGAATTAGTTCACAAGACGCGCGCGTCTCAGCGGGTTTCAAAACTCACCCCATCGCGATGACCAAGCGAAGGAAATGGACCGCCATTCCAGGGCTCTTCGCCCTGGCCGTGGGCGCCGTGATGCTCTCCGCGTACGCCGGCGCTTCGTCCTCGCAACACCGCACCGTCATCCAGCCGATCAACTTTCCGCACACCGTTCACGTGCAGAAGCTCGGCATCAACTGTCTCTACTGTCACAACGCGGCCAACAAGTCGATGGATCCGGGACTCCCTGCCGTCTCCACGTGCATGGGATGTCACAACGCCATCGGGCCTGATCGCCCCGCGAACGATCTTCACGGCAACAAGCCGTACCACAGCGCGGAGCTCGACAAGCTCTATCACTACGCCGACACCAAGACGGTGTTCGCCGGAATGGGACCTAAAGCGATTCCGATTCCGTGGAACCGGGTCCACAAGCTGCCCGAGTACGTGCACTTCCCGCACACGCGCCACATCAACGCCGGCGTGACGTGCCAGACGTGCCACGGACAGATCCAGAACATGGAGCGCGTCTATCAGTTCTCGTCGCTCAACATGGGCTGGTGCGTGAGCTGTCACGTGAACGGCTACAGTCCGCAGGAGGGTCTCGAGGCGGCCGGCTACGCCCCGCAGCCGGGCGTCGGTGCCAACGCCGCCGCGAATGCCGCGGCGACCGCCGCCGTACCGGTCGAGCGCAAGAAAGCGCGCTACGACTGCGCCAACTGCCACTACTGAGATGAGCAACGACACCAAGCCGCGCGCGCCCGGCGTCAAGCGCCGCGAGTTCCTCAAGGTCGTCGGCGCGTCGGGCGCGGCCCTCGCCGCCACGGGCTGCCTGCCCGAGGATACCGGAAAGCTCATTCCATATGTCGCATCGCCCGACCAGACGGTCCCGGGCGTGTCGACCTACTACGCCACGACGTGCCGCGAGTGCTCGGCCGGCTGCGGGCTCATCGCCGAGACGCGTGACGGGCGCGTCATCAAGCTGGAAGGGAATCCGGACCACCCGCTGAACCGCGGCGCGCTCTGCGCGCGGGGACAGTCGGCGCTCCAGGGTTTGTACAACCCCGATCGACTCCGTTCGCCGATGGTGAAGGAGAACGGCGCGTGGAAGGCGATCACATGGGACGACGCGGTGACTCGCCTCAGTCAGGTGCTCGCCCAGAACAAGGGCACCGCGGCCAACGCGATCTTTCTCAACCAACACGAGAGCGGGATTTTCCCGCGCTTTCTCGACACGTGGCTCGCCGCGTACGGGATGCCGCCGCATCTCAGTGTCGACTTCGAGGCCGACAGCGCCGCGCTCGAGGCCAATCGCCGCACCTACGGCGTGGTGTGGCCGTCGCTCAGCTTCCAGGACGCGCGGCTGATCCTCTCGTTCGGCGCCGACTTCCTCGACGCCTGGGGCGCGAACGTTCCGCAGCAGCTCGACTTCGCCGACGCGCGGGCCAAGCTCGCCGGCGCGCCGCGATTCGTCTACGTCGGCCCGCGGCGGTCGCTCACCGGCCTGAACGCCGACGAGTGGATCGCGTGCAAGCCGGGCGGTGAGCTGGCGATCGCCAACGCCCTCGCCAAGAAGACGACCATTCAGCAGGCGGCGACCGACAGCGGCGTCGACGCCGCGACGTTGCAGCGTCTCGCGGACGAGCTGGCGTCGTCCCAACGCGTTCTCGCGTTGGCCGGTACCACTGGCGCCGACGCGCTCGACGTCGCGCTGGCCGTGGCGGCGATCAACGGCGCCAACGGTGCCGTCGGTACGACGATCCGTCCGGCCGATCCGATCACGTCGTTCGACGGCATCGCGTCGGACGATCACGTGCTGGCGGTCGTCGAGCGCATGCGCGCGGGCCAGGCGGGCGTCGTCTTCGTGCGCGGCGTGAATCCGGCCTACGTGCTGCCGAAGAACGTGAAGTTCGCCGAGGCATTCGCCAAGGCGGCGTACCGCGTGAGCTTCAGCAGCCAGCCCGACGAGACGACGGAGCTCTGCGATCTCGTCATTCCGGATTTGCATTCGCTCGAGTCGTGGGGCGACGCCGAACCGGTGCGCGGCATCGTGTCGCTCGAGCAGCCGGCCATGGACGCCGTGTTCTCGGCGATCAAAGGCTCGACGGCCGACGCGCTCATCGCCGCGGCGAAGAAGGATCCGACAATCGGCGCCAAGTTCACGGCCCCGGATTTCCGGACGTGGTACATCGCGAATTTCCCGGGCGGTGCGCCGGCGCTGGCGGCCGCGCTTCCGAAAGGCATCGCGCAATTCTCGCGGCCACCGCGCGTACTGGCTCCGCCTGTTGCCGCGGGACCGAAGACGCCGCCGATCGCCGGCACGCAGGGCGACTTGTTCCTCGTCACGTACCAGTCGCCGCTCCTTGGCGACGGGCGTGGCGCGAACAAGCCGTGGCTTCAGGAGCTGCCCGATCCGGTCACCAAGATCTGCTGGAGCTCGTGGGTCGAGCTTCACCCGGAGACGGCGGAACGCCTCGGCATCGAGCGCGGCGACATCCTCGAGGTAAAGACGGCGAACGGCACGATCCGCGCTCCGGCATTCCCATATTTGGGAATTCACAAGGACGCGATCGCCATTCCGACGGGGCAGGGGCACCGCGCGACCGCGTCGATACCGAAGTTCGAGCCGAAGAGTCACGATCCGTCGCGCGTTCAATGGGGCTACGGCCGCTACGCGCGCGACCTCGGGGCCAACGTGATGGATCTGCTCCCCGTCGATACCGACGCGGCGGGCTCGCTCGTGATGACGTCGACCAAAGCATCGGTCTCGAAGACCGGCGATAACCGCATTCTGCCGAGCACCGAAGGGTCGGCGCGACAGCACGGCCGGGGGATCGCGCGCGCCGTCGACGCCGCCGATCTCAACAAGCCGTCGCCGGAGCGCGAGGTCATTCCGGGCGACGCGAGCCACGCGTTCCTGCCCGGGCTGCGCTCACCCGTGGCGGCCGACGCGCAGGGCGACCTCGGCGCGCCGACGGCCGCGGACCGCGGCAAGGAGAAAGGTCTCTATCGCCCGGACAACCCGCTCGGCATGACCAAGCGGCGTTGGGCGATGACGATCGACCTCGCGCGGTGCACGGGATGCTCGGCGTGCGTCACGGCGTGCTACGCCGAGAACAACATCCCGACCGTCGGCGCGTACTGGCAGAACGCCACGTTCTGGGCCGACGAACGGCCGGGCTTCAACATCGAGCGCGGCCGCGAGATGAACTGGATTCGTCTCGAGCGCTACTTCGAGGGAAATCCCGACGGCAAGTTCGGCGAACCGTTCGAGACGCGATTCGTGCCGATGCTCTGCCAGCACTGCGGCAACGCGCCGTGCGAGCCTGTGTGTCCGGTGTACGCGACGTACCACTCGCCCGACGGCCTCAACGTGCAGGTCTACAATCGCTGCGTCGGTACGCGCTACTGCTCCAACAACTGTCCGTACAAGGTGCGCTACTTCAACTGGTTCGGGTACGGCGAAGAGGACCGCAAGCAGTATGCGTTCCCCGAGCCGCTCAACTGGCAGCTCAACCCCGATGTGACGGTGCGCGGCAAGGGCGTGATGGAGAAATGCTCGTTCTGCGTGCAGCGCATTCGCGAGACCGAAAATCGAGTCGCGCTCGAGCATCGTGAGATGCAGCCGGACGAATTCACGACGGCGTGCGCCGCGGCGTGCCCGTCGCGCGCGATCACGTTCGGCGACGTGGCCGATGCCAGGTGGGCGGTGGCGCAGCACGTCGACGATGCACGCGCGTACCACGTGTTCGAGGAGCTCAACACCTTCAGCGCGGTGGTCTATCTGAAGAAGGTCAATCATCCGGCCGGCGCTGTTGCGCCGCGGGCATAGGGGCGCGCCATGGCGACGACCCTGACCGGCCTTCCCGAAGCACCGCGACCCGGCGGACCGCGGCCGAACATTCCGTCGGCCGGCGTCCGATTCCCGGCGATCAAAGATTACGAACAGGTCGACCGCGAGATCGCCGGCACGCTCCAACCGACGCTCGGCTGGTTCGCGCTGCTCGGGGTCGCCGTTCTGTGCATGCTCACCGGCGCCGTGACGTGGACGTACCAGATCCACGAAGGCCTCGGAGCAGCCGGCTATCAGCCGCCGGTGATGTGGGGCGTCTACATCATCAGCTTCGTGTTCTGGGTGGGTATCGGACACGCCGGCACGCTGATCTCGGCGATTCTCTATCTCTTCCGTGCCGGCTTCCGCACGAGCATCTACCGCCTGTCGGAAGCGATGACTGTGTTCGCCGTCATGACGGCCGGGTTGTTCCCGATTCTGCACCTCGGCCGGCCGTGGAAGTTCTTCTGGCTGATCGCCTACCCGAACTGGCGCCTCATCTGGCCGAATCCCAAGAGTCCGCTCGTCTGGGACGTGTTCGCGATCCTCACGTACCTCACGATCTCCAGCACCTTCCTCTACATCGGGCTGATTCCGGATATCGCGATCCTTCGCGATCGCGAGAAGAACCCGGTGCGGAAATCGATCTTCGCGATGCTCTCGCTCGGCTGGCGGAACTCGGACAGGGAGTGGCGCCACTTCACACGCGCCTATCTGTTTCTCGCCGCGTTCGCCACACCGCTCGTGCTCTCGGTGCACTCGGTCGTGTCGTTCGACTTCGCGATGGCGCTCACGCCCGGCTGGCACGCCACGATCTTCCCGCCGTACTTCGTCGCCGGCGCCATCTTCTCGGGCATCGGCATGGTGTTCACCATCGCCATCCCGCTGCGCAAGGCGTTCAAGCTCGAGCATTACATCACGCTCAACGACCTCGACGCCGCCGCGAAGCTCTGTCTGTTCACGTCGTCGGTGGTCGGACTCGCCTATCTGACTGAGTTCCAAGTCGCGTGGATGAGCGGCAACCGGTTCGAGCAGGACTACTTCTGGAACCGCGTGTTCGGGCAGTGGGCTTGGGCCGCGTGGATCATGCTCATCTGCAACATGGTCCTTCCGATGTCGCTCTGGTCGCAGAAGCTGCGACGCAATCCGGGCTGGCTTTTCATCCTGTCGCTGTTCATCAACCTCGGCATGTGGTTCGAGCGGTTCGTGATCGTCGTGCCGTCGCTCTCGCACGAGTTCGAGCCGTGGCAGTGGGGCACGTACCGGCCGACCTTCGTCGACATCGGCATCCTGATCGGCAGCTTCGGGTGGTTCTTCATGTGGTTCCTGCTGTTCATCAAGCAGTTGCCGGTGATGGCGATGTCCGAAATCAAGGAAGTCATCCCGCCGCGCATTCGAAAAGCGTTCCTCCACGGCGATCCTGACCGCGACCTGGCGATGCCCTTCGTCCACCCCGACGAGACGGGAGCGGAGCACTGATGCAAGGCGTTCTCGGAGCATTCCACGAGATCGACTCGGCCGTTCACGCGATCGAGGATCTGAAGGACCAGCGGTTCGGCGACATCACCGTGTTCACGCCCACGCCGCGCCACGAGTTCGAGCACGTCATGAAGCATCCGCCCAGCAAGGTGCGGATCGTGACGCTGTTGTTCGGGCTCGCCGGTGTGACGTTCGGCTACTGGATCGCGGTGTGGATCTCGGACTACTGGCCGCTCGTGGTGGGCGGCAAGGCGATCGCCACCTGGGTGCCGTTCACGATCGAAGGGTTCGAGCTGATGGTCCTCATCGGTGGACTCGCCACGGTGTTCGCGATGTTCGCCATGTCGCACGTGCCGCGACTCACCCAGACGGTCGGATACGACGCGCGGTTCAGCGGCGGCTATTTCGGCGTGTGGGTCGTGACCGATCCGGACCGCGCCGACGACGCGATGAAGATTCTCCAGAAGTACGGAGCCGAGGAGGTGCGACGTGAGCGGTAGCGCGCGCCTCGCCCGGTTCGCGCGAACGTCGGCGCTGTGCGCCGCGGCCGCGCTCACCGGCTGCTCGTGGTTCACCGACTTCCGCCAGCAGCCGAAGATCGATCCGTGGGAATCACCTTCGGACACCATCCCGTTCCGCGGCAACCCGCAGAACTCTGTGTCCATCTACGGTTCGGCGGCGCCCGGCTTCGAGTTCGACCGGCAGCCGCTGCCGGCGAACATCCTCGCCATGGCGGGAATTCCAAACCCGACGCCGGCGGATTCAGCGTCTGTGCACCGCGGGCGAATTCAGTTCCAGATCAACTGCATGCCGTGTCACGGGCGGCTCGGCATGGGCGACGGGCCTGTTGTCAAATACGGCATGCCGCCGATTCCGATCGGTGCGGGAACCAACGCCGCCGACAAGTACACCGACGGCTACATCTTTGGCATGATTCGAAACGGGCGCGGGATGATGCCGCCCTACAACCGCATCGAAGAGATGGATCGCTGGGACATCGTCAACTATCTGCGCTCGATTCAGGGGAAGTTGCCGGGGATCCCGCCCGACACCTCGCATGGTCGCCCGGGTGAAACCGGTCCGCTCGTGCCCGGCGCGTCGCGCATGGGCCCGACGCGTCCCGCTCCGTTCTGGAAACCGTCGATGACACAGCGTGCGGACACGGCTCGTCCGGCGACCGCGCCGGCCGACTCGACGAAGAAGCCGGGGGCTGCGCGATGAGCGCCATTCATCCGCCCCGCGAATGGTCGTCGTCGGAAGCGCTCGCCGCCACGAATCGCGAGCTGCCGTCGTGGATTCGCACGGCGGTGCGCGCGATGTTCGGCATCGGGCTCATCGTGTTCATCGTCGGCGTGATCGTTCAGCCGGAGCGCGCGTGGCGCGCGTTCCACGCCAACTGGCTGTTCTTCGCCGGACTGACGAGCGGCGGTATGACGATCGTCGCCGTGCAGCGAATCACCACGGCGCGCTGGTCGCGCCACGTGATCCGTTTCATGGAAGCTTACGTCGGCTTCCTGCCCGTGGCGTTCGTGTTCCTGCTGGCGACGTTCATCGGCGGACGGAACTACGTCTTCCCGTGGACGCACGAGGCGCCTCCGGGTCCCGAGAAGGCCCTCTACTTCAATCCGGTGTTCCTCATCTCGCGCGATCTGCTGATCTACGCGCTGATGACGATCCTTGGTATCTGGTACGTCTACACGTCGCTGCGGCTCGACGTCGGCCGCGTGCCGGAGTGGGGCGCCAAGTGGGCGGCGAACATTCGCGCGCGCATGCGCCACGGCTTCGGCAACGAGCGCCGCGAGCTCCATTCGACGCATTCGCTTCAAGGCAAGCTCGCCGTGTTCGCGGTGCTGCTGTTCGCGATGGGCTGGTCGGTGCTGTCGTGGGACCTCTCGATGGGCCTCTCGCTTCACTTCCAGAGCACGCTCTACAGCTGGTGGTTCTTCATGGGTGCGTGGCTCTGCGCGCTCACCGTGTTCGCGCTGCTGGTGATGGCGTGGGACGCGCGGCTCGGCACGGCGGACGGACTCATTCAGGAAGTCCACTATCACGACATCGGCAAGCTCTGCTTCGCCTTCACCGCGTTCTGGGGCTACCTGACGTTCGGCCAGTACCTCGTGATCTGGTACGGCAACATGGGCGACGAGACGTTCTTCCCGCGCCTCCGACTGATCGCGCCGTGGAAATTCGTCACCGTGACGTCGGTGATCCTCGTCTTCTTCGCGCCGTTCTTCGGCCTGCTCTCGCGCGCCGCGAAGGTTTTCAAGCCGACGCTCGCGCTCTTCGCGCTGTGCAGTCTCGTCGGCATGTGGCTGATGCGGTACATCGAGGTGTATCCGTCGGGCTACGGCGTCGTGTCGGAACTGCCGTTCGGCATCTGGGAGATCGGCGTGCTCCTGCTGTACCTCGGCGCCTGGGGCTGGTGTTACACGATGTTCGTCGAGGCTTTCCCGCGCATTCGCGTGACGCTGTCGACGTCACCCTATCGCGACGAAGTGCAGGTGCCGGTCGATCCCGAGACGATGGAGCCGCTGCCGGCGCACGAGTAGCGGCGCCGGTTCTCGCGACCGATCACGGGATGCCGAGGAGCTCTTCCAGGCCGCGCTTCTGCATGGCGCCGGTGTAGCGCGCGACTTCCTTGCCGCCGCGAAACACGATCGACGTCGGGATGCTGCGGATGGTGAAGTGCGCCGCGGTCTGTTGGGCGCGATCGGTGTCGAGCTTGGCGACGAGCACGGAGCCTTGTTGCTCGCGCGCGATCTCGTCCACGAACGGCGCCATGGTTTTGCACGGGCCGCACCAGTCCGCGTAGAAATCGACGAGCACCGGCACGTCGCTCTCGGCGATCGTGCGCGCGAACGTCTCGTCGTTGAGCGCGAGCGGCCGGTCGAGGAGGATCGGCTTGGCGCACTTGCCGCACTTGGGCCGATCGGGCGTGCGGGCGGCGTCGATGCGATTCCACGTGTCACAGAATTGGCAGCGCACGGTGAAGTGCGCGGTGGAGGTCGCGGGCGCTTGGGTATCAGTCACTGGAACGTTCCCTCGGTCGTCTGAATTGCTGCTAGATTCCAAATCTACGAACGGCAGGCAAGGCGGGGCGTTAGCTCAGCTGGGAGAGCGCCTGGTTTGCAACCAGGAGGTCACCGGTTCGATCCCGGTACGCTCCATGAGCGGGACAACGAGTTAGCGCGTTTTGGCCCTCTTGGGCTTCGGCTGAGGTAACGCAGGGGTTCACCCCGCGGCCGGATTTCGGGATGACGGTCGCCCATTGGGGGCAACGACTACCGGCCATGACGCTCGGACTACCATGGCCTTCGCGAATACGCTCGCGACCTCCACGCGCTAGAAGCGGTTACCAAACCAAGCGATCAGGACGGCTAGGCCGAGCAGCTCCGTCCGGCCAGGGGAGATTTTCCAGGCGTCCACTTTGACTATGCGAGACACGGCGATGGAGACCGCCAGATTGTCCGGCGTCACCCCGTGAAGGGAATCGTCGACGATTCTCGGCCGCATCACCTGCCAGACCCCGCCGTCGCTCGTGGTGACGCGAACGGTCGATGGGTGTTCGGGCTCGACGACTTGTGTGACCGGACCCTCCTGCGTCGCCCACGATGAACATGCCTGCATGGTGAATGTCGCGAGCAAGAGCACCGCGCCCGCGCGGCGAACCCCGAACCAGGGGTTGAAAGTTGCGTCGCGCATCATAAGACTCTCCCAGGAGACAGGCCGGCTTCGAGTACTCGGTGACGGCGTCACCGGTATTGGCCAAAATCCTGAATCGCGCGATGCGCGACCATACGTCAGCCGACGTATGAGTGGGCTTGGTCGGACCTTCCGCCACTCGCTAACTCCCGCCCGTCATCCGCTCCGCGGCGCTCGCGCCAAACGGCTTAGAGAACTTGAGCTACTGCTCGAGAGTCCTCTCTCGAGTCTCGCGATGTGGCGTGGGTCCGAGGTTGTGAATCAGCACAGGACCGTCTCGGCCGACCGGCATGAACGCTCTCGCCTCGGCTGACCAGTGGCCAATCGGCACGGCAGATGCTTTGGGGATCGGGCGTCAGCCGCACGCACGCCCCCCGAGCCGCTTCCGGTACTCCGACGGAGTCACGCCGTGGGCCGCCGCGAAGGCGCGTGTGAAGTGTGAGTGGCTGTTGAAGCCGCACGCGAGCGCGATCTCGGACAATCCTCGCGTCGTGCCCAGCAGCTCGTCAGCGCGGCGCAGGCGCTCGGCTCGGCGGTACTCGCCGATCGACGCTCCAAAGTATCGATGGAACTCTCTTGCGAGGTGGACGGGATGTCGCCCGGCGCGCGCAGCAATCGCCTCGAGAGTAAGTGACTGAGCCGAGGAATGGGCCACTTGATCGCGCGCCGCGACGAGCCATGACGGCGGCGCGCCAACCCGGCGCCTCCGTCGGCCGAACAGGGCAACCAGCTCCAACGCCAGACCCTCCGCCGCAAACCGCCCGAAGCCGTCGTCGCGCTCCACTTCGTTCCAGAGGCGCGCACCCAACTGCGCGATCCGCAACGCGTACGCGTGCCGGGGCCGCTCGGCGGAGATGCCGCACTCGTGGAGCGAGTCGAGCGTGTCGGCGTCGGGCGTGAAGATCACCTGGCGCACGCCGCCCGCGCCGAATCGCTGGGAGTGCATCTCCTGCGCGGGATAGAGCAGCATGTGGCCCGGGCCGTGCTCGACCTCGCGCCCCGCGATGCGCTCGACGTACCGACCGCGGATTATCACCGAGAACGACATCTCCGCGTGGGAGTGCGGCGCCATAACGCTGCCCGAGGCATACTCCGCCACCCTGAGTCGTACCATCATCGCCGTCCGCTTGGCGGGTGAAAGTGCGCTTCGCCGGTGAAAGCCGGCTACATCACGGACTGTTAGACTCCCGAACCATGAAAACCGTAAGGGATCGACCGCTCGTTCGCGTCGTGGAGATCCCGAAGTCCGTGCGGCGGATAGCGCGGTCCTTCGCGACGATCATGCTGGCTTGCGCTGCGCTCCCTCGCGGCGCGCGCGCGCAGGCGTTCGACCGTGAAGCCTGGCTTGCCGACTACACGATGCTCAAGCAGACCCTCGAGCGCCGCTACGCCAACCTCGCGTGGTTCGCCTCGCCGGAAGGGGGCGTCGACCTGCCAACCCTCGACCGTAGCACACTCGCGAAGCTCGGAGCCGCGACGACCGACGACGACGCTCGCGCCACGATCATCGCCTTCGTCCGCGCGTTTCATGACGGCCACTTCTCGCAAATCGGCGCGGACAACGCCAACGCGGCCGCCGAGGGAGGTAGACCGCCCCAGCGCGTCGCGGCGCCGGCGGCTCCGACCTTCTCGCGCGAGGACCCGGCGACAGGGTGCGCCGCGCTCGGCTTCGTCGCGTCGGACCCGCCGCAGTTCTCATTGCCCTTCGAGAACCTCGCGGGGTTCAAGTTGTACACGGATGGTATCAGCACGCCGTTCCGCGCCGGGGTGTTACAAGCGGGTGAGGGACACGCGCGAATCGGCATCGTCCGCATTCCGGCCTTTGAGGAGGAGGCGACCTTCGCCGCTTGCCTCGCCGCGTGGCCCCGCCCCGAGTTGTGGCGAACGGACCGCAACGGCACACTCGATCGCCCGCGGCTTCACGAGGCCGTCATTTCGAGCTGGTACGTCGCGATGGCCGGCATTCTCGAGCGATTCAATGCGGACAGCGTCGCCGCGGTCGCGGTCGACGTCGGCAACAACTCGGGGGGCGACGACTCGGGCGACATCATCGCGCGCCTCTTCACCACGAAACCGATTCGCTCGTCGACCATGCTCATCAGTCAGGACTCGGCGGCGGCATCGGCGTATTTCAAGGAAGAGATCGATGCCCTGACCGATGCGCAGCGGCGCGACCCGTCGTCAGCACTGGTGAAAGAGACAATGCGCGGGTTCGTCGCCTGGCGCGACAGCCTCGACGCGTCACGCTGTCCGCTGCAATGGGTGTGGACCGAGCGGCGAAGTTGGACGGGGAACGGTTGCAAGCGGCTCGTCCCCGTCGGCACGTCTGGTGGGCCGCTGGCATCTCTATCGCCTGGCACCGTGATCGACACCGTCGTTGCCCGTGAGTTGCACTGGCCCTCTCAGGTCGCACCGCTGTGGGGACGCTGGAGCGGGCCGCTCTACGTCGTGACCGACGGACGAACATACTCCTCCGCCGAGATGTTCACGGCGATCTTGCGGAACAACGAGGCGGCGAGAACGATCGGATCGCGAACAGGAGGCGACGGGTGCGGGTTCGTCGACAGCAATGGGCAGGTGGTGCTGACGAATTCGCGTTTGCGCTTCCGAGTACCGAACTGTGTGCGCTTGCGCGCGGACGGGACGGATGAGGTGGCAGGGGTAAGGCCGGACGTTCCGGTGTTTCCTGTGGCGGGAGAGAATGCGAGGGCGAGGGGGCTGCGGATGATGCAGGCGCTGACGGCGGACTTGCGGCCGTAGGGTGATCCTGTTCCGGCACCCAAAATGGCACCCGTACTCATCCCGTTCCCTCCGTTAAGCCACCTCTCGTCCAGTCCCGTCTCCTCTTCTGTCCATAAAGGCTAGTACTCAACAGAGCTCAGAGGCGTCAAGACCAAGAAGACAAACATGAGCCCGGCCGGAATCAACATAAACACCAACCCGGCAATGAAAGGACCTGGGCCACGCTCTACAAACACTCCACCAACGTTCAGTACCTGGAGGATGATGGCGAGTGTTAGACAAACGAAATAGACGACCCTGACCCACTCGACAAGCGCTCCCCGGCGGCTGAGACTTGGCCTTCGAAGCAGGATGATCGTGCGAACAAAGTAAAACGAGCAAAATGCAAATAGGGATGAACTCGCGATCATCCAGAGGACCTGATCTGGAATCCGAAGTAGCTCTTCCGTCAAGGGCAGAAAAGACAGCAGGCATGCTCCGAGAGACAAAACGAGCATGTTGGTCGTACGGAACCGTTCTGCCGGTAACCACTTGCCGTCGGCGCGGCCGCTAAATGCGGCGACCACGCCGCTGAACCCCGAGATAGCAGTTGCTACGCTCCCGATTCCAAGAAGCGTCATGACGGCGTGTTCGTTCATCGTGCGCCTCTCCAAGCGGTGACGAGCGCGCCGGCCACGATCGCTTGGGTGAAACGCCGGTCGTGCATCGACCGGCGAACGACTCGGGGACGTCGGGTTCGCACAGGAAGCTCCGCGTTGCGGGGGCGTCGAAATGGGTCGAGCCGACGGCGAATATGGGAGTGCCCCGATGATCGCGCCACGCAGTTCGCGCGCCAACGCCTACGGTCGCAGCGTCGTCGATGACGGTCAGCGCGCACAATCGGTCCGCTCTGACCTGCAACGCGGCCACGCTGAACGGCAAGTATGCCTTCTACCGCACCGGGGCGGTGGCCCGCGGGTGTGTCATCGCCTTGCTCACGCGATCAAACGCAGCCAAACTCGCTGGATGAGAAGACGCCTGACCATCGAATGGCTTGCCAAGCCTGAGCCGCACGATTACGCGGCGGCCGCGTCGTATTTGACTTTGATCATGGACGACCGGTCGGCGACCCAAGCGCTCGCGAAGCTCAAGCGCGCCAGGATGACGAAGTTCAAGGCGAAGGACATCTTCCGGGCGTCGTCACTGCAGTTGCTGCCGCTGAACAATTCCCACGTCAAGAAGGACGAGAGGAGAATTCTCGCGCGCGAGCACCTGTCGCCCATCCTCCTCGTCCGCGACACGAGCACCGGGAAAGTCGTCATCGCCGACGGGTACCATCGGATGTGCGCGGTCTACGCATTCGACGAGGACGCCAGCATTCCGTGTAAGATCGTGTGACGGGCGAGGCACGATTGTCACCGACCGAGAGACGGGTCGGCGGAAATCGTCGGATCTGCGACATTGCAGCGTTTGCCTTGCGTGGGCATCGTAGACACGAACCTTTCGTGGCTGCCAAGGGCATCAGGCTCGCAATATCAGCTCTTACCCGACCGACTGTCTCAGCGTGGCCTTGATGCCTCACTTGGATTCGGGGCTCTTGATCCGCGTCCGGCGCTGCCGACGCTTCTAGCCTGACTCACCTCGGCTTGCCCGGATCAACGTGGCCGGCGGCATGGTGATCTGATCGCTGGAACGCCATGAACTCGTGAATCGCCTTCAGCGCCTCGGGATCCGTCGTAGTAATGCGCAGTTCAGCGCCGCGCGGCAGGTTGTGTACTTCGTACGCGATCAACGAACGCTTCGCGGCCATCGTCTTCGTGCCGGGTACCATCTGCATGTGAACAAACGCGGGTGTCGAGAAGTCGCCCCGCTTGAAGGCGCTGGCAATTTCGGCAATGTGCGCGCGGATTGCCGCCACGCCAGCGCTGTCGTCTCGGTCTCTTTGCAGTTCGATCCGTCCACCGTCCGGATATGAGTCGAACTTGTGCACCGAGGTGTACTGATCGACACCCATGGCCTGCTTGCCGCGCGCCTGCATCGCGGCGTACGCGCTGTCGTGCGATGCGGGCTTTACCGGTTTCTCCCCGGTCGACTGAGCGAGCACGCAAACCGGGAAGCCGAGGACGCAACTGATCACGAGACGGAGCCGCCGCATTGGGGTTCTCCTTGGATGGTCGTTACCGCGTCTCGATATTTGAGGCGATCGCTCGCTCACGTCTGGAACCGCGGTTCCATTGGAACACGACACGCAGGACCATCCTGGGTTGCATGGTCAATCCTGACGACTTGGGGCCGAGCTTTGCTCGATTGCCACCGGACGTGCGCAAGCGAATCGCTGCATCGGCGATTCCGTGCCGGTTTCGTCCGCGACAGGTCGTGTTCCGTGCAGGAGACCTCGCCGATGGCCTGTACGTTGTGATCTCGGGGCGCGTCCGCGTGGCTCGCGAGACGGCACACCATGTCGAGATGCTGCATGCAGAGGCTGCCGGCGGGGTGCTCGGCGAGATTCCCGTCTTCGGTGGGGGACGCTTTCCCGCGACGGCCATCGCGACTGAGCCCACTCTGTGCGCGAAGCTGCCGATCGACGCCGTGGAGCGCCTCCTCCGCGAGCACTCCGATCGGCGAAAGCAATTCGGCGCATTGGTCGATCGCGATTCGCGGTCGTCGACCGGTCGTTGCTGCGCTCGATTGCGGGGATTAGTCAGAGCAACACCTGACATGCGGCGGAACCTGAACCCTCGTCTACCCGTTTCGCGTGTTCGCGACCTCCGCTGACGAAAGCGTGCGTCTTGAGCTCCAGCAACTCGGGCGCTTGATCAAATCGTGCTGCCCCGCGCATCCACCTCAGCGACGGCGTGGCCGGCGTGCTTCTCACGGCGCCGTAGCTACTCGATTGTTTGTTGGCTGGCTGACCTAACCGTTGACCCCGCCGGCCGTGAGCAGACAGGCTGCGAGCCACGGAGCCGAAGGACCGACCATCCCCGAATCGCCGGAGCTCGAGGTCAGAATCAACGCCCGCGTGCCGATACTGTCGGCCAATGACATGCGCCGCTTTGACTCTCTTCGAGACCACCGCCGAGGACCGTGCATGGCTCGCTGCCCGCATGGCGCTTCGGGCCTTCGGAGACGGGACCCTCGCCGCCGATTGGCTCGTCCACCCCAACGATCGGTTCTCGGGGAAGTCGCCCCTGATTGTGGCGAAAGAGAGCATGGTTGGGTGCGCGCGGGTCTGCCAAACACTCGACGGACTCGTTCCGCGCTGGACGGCATAGTCGCAGCATCCCTGCCGCGATTGAAAATGGGGTAGAGCGGGAGCCGCGCCTGATATCTGGCCTGGTGCTTGCGGCTGCTTTCGCAGCTTGACCGCCGATTTTCCCACCCCCACACAGATGGCCGAATGGCCCGCGACGGCCGCGCTCTACGCGGCCCTCAGGGACGTTACGCCTGAACTCCACAATATCTCCGGCCGGGATCGCACGCTGTTGCTGCGCGACGCGGTGGGCGCCGCCGTGGACGAACTCCGCGCCACCGGTCGCACGTGCGAGCGCATCGTCCGAGTCGTCCGGTGCCTCATGACCGAGGCGGGGGTGGTGACGGCGCATGTGCCCGAGGCGATCGACGAGATTGAGGCGTGGTGCGTGCAGCGATTTTACGCGCGGTCGCGCCCGGCCAGCGATGCGATCGACATGGCCGGCTGAGGGGAACTCGCAGCTCCGTTCGCGGCCCAGGAAATGCTTGTCCCCGGTGCATGCCTTTCGCGCGTACGAGCGACACTGCGATCCCCGCGGAACCGGTCCAGTTCATCGCTCCGCAGAGTGCTGTCGATGCCATCGACGTCGGGGCCATCATCCGCGAAGCAACGAACGATGGCGTCGCGCGATCGCAGATCGATGTACGCCCATTCGGGACCCACGTCGGTTGGGCGCAGATCACGTGTCCCGCCGAGATGACGCTGCGCCTTGTGAATGCCTGGCGGGAAGCCGCCGGAGCAACGACCGTCGACGAAAATGGTGAGGAGCGGCTCGCGGCTCTCCGGCGAGCCGCCGTCGCCGCATACCGGGCGTACGATGGCGTGCGTCACAAGCCGGTCGCGCGTCGTCGTCGGTAAACCTTGAACGCAGCGCAGCTGCGGCTTCCGAGCAGACTCCTCATGGTCGAGCGCAGCTTCCAGGCGCATCGCAATGGGTGACGACGAGCGCCTGTTGAACTACCGTTCAACAGGCGCTCGAGTACATTGAACACGCGCTCAATGAGTCCGGTGTCGTCTCGTCGCCAACCACCCGCGCCATGCCCGGAACCAAAGTTGCCGTCGCCCTCCGCCGCGAGCAGATCACCACGGCGACCTATGAACTCGCCCTTCGCGGCGGCATTCGCGCCGTCACGGTTCGTAGCGTCGCGCGCCGAAGTGGGACGAGCGTCGGGCTCGTCATCTTCCATTTCGGGACGAAGGACCGCCTCCTGCTGGCGCTCCTCGAAACGGTGCTCGCAAAGACGATGACGTTCTCCGTCGGCCCGGAGATCGTCGCCATCGCCGATCCACTCGACCAACTCATCGCCCTCCTCCGCCAGGAGATGGCCCGGTTGTCGGCGGAGCCGAAGCGGAACCGCCTCTTCTTCGAGTTCTGGAGCGCGGGGTTGTGGAACCGCGCGATCCGCGTCCGCATGCAGCGCGAGCTCGATCGCTACCGTGAGGCGTTCCGCCCGATGGCCGAATCGGTGATCAAAGCGGACCCCGATCGGTTCGGGCGGGTCGCGGCCGCTGACCTGGCCGCGGTCGCCGTGAGCTTCGTCAAGGGCTGCGCGGTGCAGTCGATGGTGGAACCGCACCTCGATACAGATGGGTTCCTGCACGCGGCGGAGTCGCTACTGGCCGCTCCGTCGCTGACACCGCGCTAGTCGCTCGACCCCGCGATGTTCGTCCCGAAGCTCTTCTCGACGCTCAAGGGCTACACGCGCGCGCAGTTCGGTCGGGATCTGGCCGCCGGTGTCATCGTTGGCATCGTCGCAATTCCGCTCGCCATCGCGTTTGCCATCGCGAGCGGCGTGACACCGGGTCGCGGCCTCTGGACGGCGATCGTCGCCGGCTTCCTCATCTCCGCGCTCGGCGGGTCGCGCGTGCAGATCGGCGGCCCAACGGGCGCGTTCGTGGTCATCGTCTACGGCATCGTCCAGAAGTACGGCGTCGACGGACTGACGGTCGCGACGCTGATGGCTGGCGTGCTGCTCGTGATCATGGGCTTCGCGAAGCTCGGCAGCGCAATCAAGTTCATTCCTCATCCGGTGATCACCGGATTCACGAGCGGGATTGCCGTGATCATCTTCTCGAGCCAGGTGAAGGATCTCCTCGGCTTGCGAATGGGGTCCGTGCCCGCGGATTTCGTGTCGAAGTGGGGCGCGTTCGCCGCCAACGCGTCGAGCGTCACGCCGGCAGCCGTCGTCGTTGCTGTTGTGTCGCTCGTCATCCTCGTAGCATGGCCGCGGATCAGTCAGCGGGTCCCGGCGCCGTTCGTCGCCCTCGTCCTCGGGACCGTTGTCGCGCGCGCGGCGCATCTTCCGATCGAGACAATCGGCAGCCATTTCGGACCGATCGATCCGTCAATGCCGCACCCCCAACTCCCGCATTTGTCCGTCAGCGAGGTCACGGGACTCGTTGCCCCGGCCTTCACGATCGCGATGCTGGCGGCGATCGAGTCGCTGCTGTCGGCGGTGGTGGCGGACGGAATGATTGGCGGGAGGCATCGCTCGAACATGGAGCTCGTGGCACAGGGCATCGCGAACATTGCATCGCCGATGTTCGGCGGCATCCCGGCGACCGGCGCGATCGCGCGGACCGCAACCAACATCAAGAATGGTGGGCGAACTCCAATCGCCGGCATGACCCACGCGCTGACGCTGCTCTTGGTGACGCTCTTTTTTGGGCAGTATGCGGCGCAGATTCCGCTGGCGGTGCTCGCGGCAATTCTCGTCGTCGTCGCGTACCACATGAGCGAGTGGCGAACGTTTCGGGCCGAGCTGCGAATGCCGAAGAGCGACGTCGTCGTCCTGCTCGCGACGTTCGGCCTCACCGTGCTCGTCGATCTGACGGTGGCGATCGCCGTCGGGATGGTGCTCGCGGCATTCCTGTTCATCCGGCGCATGGCGAGCGTGACCAACGTCAGCATCGTATCGGCGGGCGTCGAGGACGATCTCTCGCTCGAACCGGCCGAAGCATGGCGGCGATCGATTCCGCCCGGAGTGAGCGTCTTCGAGATCATGGGCCCATTCTTCTTCGGGGCTGTCGAGACCTTTCGCGAGACGCTCGACGGCATCGGGGAGCACCCGCGAGTGCTCGTCATCCGCATGCGCGACGTCCACGCGCTCGACTCGACTGGCATGCACGCGCTTCGGGACGTCGTGCGGCGGAGCCGGCGTGCGGGGGCAGAGGTCATCCTTGCGGACGTGCAACCGCAACCGCGTGCCGCCCTCGAGGCGGCGGGCGCCCTCGACGAGATCGGCGCGGCGAACATCACCCTGGACATCGACGATGCGCTGGCGCGCGTGTACGAGCTCGATTTGCGGGGCGCGCCACGCCCGGCGCAACCGTTCGAGAAGCGCCGCTGATTCTGGTGACCGACGACGACTTGTTTCAGCGAGTTCACGTCGACGCCCTCACCGCGGTGGTAATTCGACCCGCCGAAGTGGGATCTCACGGGGGCACCCAGGACTGGCGGGTGACTTTTTGGCCGGCCGGCACTTCACCGTCGGAGTTCCATTTGCCCGGCCAATCAACCCCGTCACCCACACCGACTGGGAGGGAACGGGCGTCGTCCCGGAGATCAGAGTCGCTGCGAGCGACGCTCTCGAAACCGCGAGGAAGCTCGCCGCCGACCGGCTTTCGGCGAAGCAGCCCGTCGGTGTGGCGCCCTAACGTGCGAACTCATACGGTCACCCCGTCAGGCGTGGCGAGCCCTGAGCGCCGTGGAGGTCCGAGACCGCGCGGTGGTCCTGCGCGACGTCGTGTGGGCGGCGGTGAACGAGCTCCGGACGCCGGGTCGGACGTGTGCGCGCGTCGTGACACTCATCAAACTCCTGGCAACCGAAGGGGGCTTGGACGAAGCGCACACCCCAAAGGTGATGGACGACATCGTTGCGTGGTGCGTTCAGCGATACTACGGTCCGTAGTCGATCGGGCTGGCCCGATTGGAGTCGCCGCATATCCGGACCGGAATGAGATATGCGAACCGACGTACTCGATGCCGAGTCGATACCCTGACGGCGTGTGGTCGCTCGCGACAGTGCTGGAAAGCCAACTCCGTGGGGTCGAGTGTCCACTGAGTCCGGCGAGACGTGCGGCCGTGCGTGAGTGCGTCTGCGAGTACGTGGACGCGACGAAGGCGCTGGGCTGGCCCCCTGAGCGCGTCATCGCGGCGGTGAAGCAGATCGCTGTCGACGCGGGACTCGCCCCCTCGTACTCCGTCACGTCCACCGCCGCACATCTCTCGGGCACGGACCGGTTGGCGGCCGACATCGTGGATTGGTCCATCGAGCGGTTCTACGACGGCACTGACGCGCCGAGATAGGCCGACCTCCCCAATCGCCTGATCGCACGGCGACTGGTGCGCGGCGTGCACTAGCGTCCGTCATAACCGTTCCTTGTCAACCACGCAACATGCATGGATGGCCCGCGACTGTCGCTCTGTTCGACGCGCTGGCGGCTGCAGCTACGCCGGAAGCGCGCGCCCTGTCTCGCCGAGACCGCGCGCTGCTTCTGCGCGACGCTGTCTCTGCGGCCGTGGACGAGTTGCGCGCCGGTGGTCGGCCCTGCGTCCGCGTTCTGATGGTTGTTCGATCTCTCTCAGTCGCGGCGGGGTTCGATCAGCGGCGCGCGCCCGAGGCGATCGACGACATCGAGGCGTGGTGCGTCCAGCGGTACTACGCGCCCGAGCGACGCGTGGGAGAGCCGCGCGACACAAACGAACCATGATGCCCGCGCGGGAAGGGGATGCGCGAATCGTCCACCGATCCGGTCATCCGTTCGCCACCACGAGCGGGTTGGTGAATGAGAGCCATAGGAATCCGGCGATGAGCGCGGAGGCCATCAGCGCGAGAGCCGCGACCTGGATCCAGCGGAGCCGATTTGTCGACGTCACAGATGGCGCCCCGTCTTTGTTAACGGGCCGTCGCGCGCAGGGCCGCGCGGAGTGCGATGAACGACGCCGCGCCAGCTCCAAACGCGATCGCAGTCTCGACCGCGGCAAGGTCTCTCATTCGGGTCATCATCTTGATAGACGCGGCACCGAGACTCGAGGCAAAGATTCTTAGGGAGCGGACGTCGAACCCTTACCTAAACCCCTGGGAGGTTGCGATGAGAGCAAAGGTTCTTCTTGTCCTGACGCTTGCGAACATGGCTCTGCTGGTGTTCTCGCTGGCTCAGACTCGCGTTGCCGCCGCGGCGAATGCCCAAGCGCCGGTCCTCCGGGGGCGGGCTCTCGAGATTGTCGACGACCAGGGGCGCGTTCGGTCGACCCTGACCGTGATCCCTGCGGACCCGAGGACGGGCTATCCGGAGACCGTGCTGCTGCGCCTCATCGACTCCAAGGGGCGTCCCAGCGTCAAGATCGCCGCCACGGAGGATGGGTCCGCGCTGGGCCTCGGTGGAGAGTCGGATCCGACTGGTATCTCAATGCTGGCTCGCGGAACGACGACATCCATCAAGCTGACCAACAAGGACGGGCACGAGCAGATGTACAAACCGTGATCGTTAAGAAGCACCCGCGGACTAGGACGCCATGAGCAGTCTGCGTTGACCACGGAGGTTGGGTCAGGCTTTCCAATGGCCCTCGACAAAGAACCATCCGCGCTTCTCGTGCTCCCAGCGCCCGTCCACCCATGCGTGGAACCCGGGCTCGGGCCGCGCCCAGTGGCCTGCAATCCATTCGAACTCCCCATTACGAGAACCCCAATAGCCCTTGATCCACACGTGCTCCGGACTCGGTCGTGCCACGATGACCTCGTCTCGCACCGGGGGCGGCCGGCGGGCGACATAGACGACCGGTTCGACGCGTCCTTCGACGAAGTACCAGCCCCGCGGCTCGTGCACCCAGTGGCCAGCCACCCATCGCTCTCCGGGCTCGAGCCGGCGCCAGTGTCCCGGCGACCACTCGTACTCGCGCCGATTGGCGAGCCATACCCAGTGTCCCTGCACCCAGATGTGGTCATCGCCGGGGGCTGCGGCGATCAGCTCCACGCGCGCCGGCGGGGGCTCGCGATCGACATAGACGACCTCCATCCGCGGCGGCGGGGCGACCGGTCTCACCGTCGCCACGCATGCGGAGCAAATGAGGCTCGACGCGACGACGGTGCTCAAAATGTGGCCCTTTTGAATCATCGCCGACTCCGGTTGGCGTCCTCGTGTGTGACGGCGCATCCCAGCGGGCGGTAACCCGGCTAGTGGCGTCTTGACGCGAACCGCTCGAGTGAATGGATCCCGAAGAATCGGCGAACGTCGGCCCGAACTCAGAACGGGAGTACCCGGATCGACGCGAGATCGTCCTGCCGAGTGAGCGTTCGCTGTATTGGCGACCGTGCGTCCTCAGCCAATGCGAGAGTCAGTCCATGCCCGCTGAAACCCAACTGACGCGCCGCTCCGCGTTCTGGATGGGCGTCCTCTTTTTCGGCTGCGGCGTCCCGCCGGTGTTGGGCGCCCTGCGAGTCCTCCCTGTGCACACGTCGGCGGGAGTCCCGACCTGGATGGGCGTCGCGGCCGGCGTGGCGTTTCTCCTCGCCGGCGTACTCCTCTTCGCCGACTCCGCCGCGGGCGGCACCAACGCCGACGGATCGATGCCCGCCGCCGCGCCGGCGTATCTCCGACACATTCAAACGGTCGCCGGCATGGCGATCGTCTTGCTGCTGGCGGTGATGTTGACGTGGATCGCGTTCGGCAGGGGAGAGCGCCACTTCTCGTCGACGATCACGCTGCCGTTCCTCGCGTATCGACCGCGCAACAGCGAGCTGCCCGGACGAATCGCGTTCGGGATCGGGGCGTCTCTCATCTGGCTCGTGTTGATCTTGGGGACCGGAACCGCGCTCAAGAAACACCTCGCTCGTCTGCGCTCCGCGTAGCGATCGACGCCACCCGACCGGTTTGCACGTCCACCGCACCGGATACACGCGGACGACGCACTGGATGGCGCGTCCACGCCACCATTCCGCGTCGATCGCCGCACTTTCGCCGCGAGTGCCGCTGCTCGACCGACCGTCCGCCGGACCGGTCGCTTCGGTCGCCGATTTGGTTGCGCCGGTCACCGCATTCGACGCGCCGGCCAGTCGACCGGTCGCGACGGTCAGCGCATCGGACGAGACACCCACTCGACCCGTCGCGACGATCAACGCCTCGGAACCTGCGGCCACCGCACCGGTCGAAACCCGCCAGCCGACTTGCGATTGCGATCGCCGATGCGTTCAACCACCGACACTCGGCCGGAACGCACGATCACCGCACTGGTCACAGCAGCCGTCGCTTCGGGTAAAGCGGTTATTTCAGCAGTTGGCTCGGTCGCCGGCCGTTCCTGTTCGTACATCCAACTTGTCTCATCGATCAACCGATCGCCGCCAAAGAAAAGTTCATCGCCGCCGGCGACGAGGCGGGTTTACGGAGCGCCCGGCTGACCGTACCGGTCGACGGACATGACCGGTTTCGGCGAAGAGATCATCACGCACATCGCGTGAAGTCGCTGCTCTCATCGGACGATTCGACCGGTTGGCGCCAAGAGTTCATCGGAAACACAGAGCGGATCACCGCACTTCACCGCTCGGAAAAGTCGACTCACCCCCGAGGTTTCCGTTCACACTGGAAGCATTGGTGAACTCACTGCACGGTTCACTGCCAACACCGCCGAGTTCACCGTCTCACACTGCCCGACGAATCGATCACAGGGCGTGAGTGCTTTCCCGTCCTCCCCATCGCCCACGGATTTTAGTCGACATCGTCCCCTCTACTTGGGTTTATCCGCGGACGGCATTTTGACTATATATCAATTTATTCCAGTTCTCTCGACTCGCGATTGAGCGGCTTAACTGATGCTCGCCGCTCACGCGAACGTCGACGATGACGAAAACAACCGCCGACGACGGTTACGGGATGTAGCTAAATCCCGGGTCGCGGATAAACCCATATAGGGGGACTGATATCGCGAGTTCTCCCGGCCGCGGCCCCGCGTAGCGAGCGGTGACATATCCACCGCCTTTCGGACTGATGCTGACGCCGTCGCTGCCGCCTAGAGTCTCTATTCGCACAGCGACCCCCATCAAGCCACGATCGCTTCGCCCGCGACCTTGCGACACGCGCCCCTCTACTTGGGTATTATCGCCGACCCGTGTTTCGGGTACCTCGCACCCTTCGGAAAACACCCGAAATTGTCAGCTTTTCGTCAGCACGGCGATCGGCTGACAATCGGCTGACAGGGTTTTTCAGTAGACATTCTCGATTGCTAGTTTAGAAAAGCGTATCACAACGCCACAGGTACCCGAAATGGCGGTCGGCGATAATACCCAAGTAGGAGGGCTCGTGTCGACGACAATCTCGCCCCGACTCGCAGCGCCGCCACGCCGATCCGTTCCTTGGCGCGCGTGCGCGGGCCCGCGGGCCCGGGGGCTCGGAGTGGGACTGTCCTCCGCGGACCGCTTGCAGTATTGCCGAAACTGCCTGGCAATACTGCAACGGCTCCGCTCCGGACAGCCCCACCCGCTCGCCCCCTCGAATCGGCGAACGACGGACTGCGAGTGGCGTCGGCTGCGCGTCGCGTTCACCGGCGCGCGCGTGACACCGACCGCCGACGTCACGCGCGCTTGCGCCCCAGGCGGCTCGGGCGCGTGAACAACAGCTCGGGCGCGTGACGACCCGACAGCTCGGGCGCGTGAACGACAGCTCGGGCGCGTGAACGTCAGCCCGGCCCGGCCGCGTAGCGATCAGCCCGTCGCCGCCGCGCGAAACTCCGCCGGTCGCTCGCGGCGCGCCGATGCCAGCGCAGCCTGCGCTGCGTCGGAGTTCAGATCGGCGCCGTAGACCGGCGTGCCCGGCTGCTGCCGCCAGGAATCGGCCAGCGTGCCCGTGTCGACCCCGTCGAATCCCAGCTCATCGATCAACTTGATCACGACGGCTTTGGCCGACGCGTCGTCGCCGGCGACGGGAAGCGCGATGCGTCCCGACTGATCGGCCGCGCGGCCGCGCTCGAGCAGATGCTGCGCGTAGATCGTATTGAACGCCTTCACGACCGGCCGGCCGAGCTGCTGCGCGACCCACTGGCTCTCAGGCGTGCCGTCTTCGATCGCGGCAATGCGGCCGTCGCGCTGGGGATAGTAGTTGCCGGTGTCGATGACGACTGGGTGATCCCCCGACTCGAACAAGTCTTTCGGCAGATCGCGAACATTCTTTTCGGGAATGGTGACGATCACCACGTCCTTGCCGTGCGCCGCTTCGCGCACCGTCGCTGCCTTGGCGCCCGATACCCCGACCAGCGCGGCCAGCGATTCAGGTCCTCTGGAATTCGCAATCGAGACGTCGTGGCCAAGCGCGCTCAGGCGACGCGCGAGCGTGCCGCCGATATGACCCGAACCGATGATGCCGATCTTCATGTCATCCTCCGCAGAACGAGGGCTAGCCAATCGCTCCGCGGCGACGCCGCAATTTCCCGGCCCAGCTCAGCGCTCCGCGACGACTAGTGGAGGAGCAGGGCAGTCAGGCCGCGACGCGCGTCAGTACACCGACTCCAGCGCCATGTCGAACACGAGCACCGTGTTCGGCGGGATGTCGGTGCCGGCGCCGCGCGCACCATAGCCCAGGTTCGGTGGAACGACGAGCCGGCGCTTGCCGCCAACGCGCATCCCGAGCAGACCCTCTTCCCAGGCGGCGATGGTCTGGTGCGACCCGAGCGCGACCGTGACCTCGCCGTCGTCGAACTGCTTGCCGTCGGCGCGCCACCCGGTGTAACGAACGACAGCGGTGCGGCCGCGAACGGCGATCGCTCCAGTGCCCGGGGTAAGCTCCTGCACGTAGAGCCCGGACGCGCGCTTGACCATTTGATCGAGGTGTACGCCGAGCGAGGGATTGAACTGTGTCAGCTCGACGTCGCCCGCGATCGGCTGGGGCAGGGTCGTCGCCGCAGCCGCGGGTCCGCCGCCACCGCCGCCGCACCCCGACGAAAGGACGGCGACCAGCGTCGACGCGAGCACGGCCAATCTCGGCCCGGAGTTCATAGATTTCACGAGGTCCTCAGGCTCCTCACTGTTTCCGACTCTTCGATACTCCGACTCTTCGATACGATGACCGCAGTCGAATCTCGCGCCGTTCCCGCCGTAGGCCAAGAAGCGCCCGACTTCACGCTGCCGTCGACGTCCGGCGAGAAGGTGACCCTGTCGTCGCTGCGCGGCTCGCCCGTGTTGATCGCGTTCTTTCCGCTCGCGTTCACGAGCACCTGCACCGCCGAGTTCTGCGAGATGCGCGACGATCATGACCAGTTCGCGCGGCGCGGCGTCACGGTGCTTCCGATCTCCGTCGATTCGACGGACACGCTCAAGGAGTACCGGGCCAAGCACGGATTTCATGTCCACATGCTGAGCGATTTCCGGCGGGACGTGTCGCGCCTCTATGGAGTATTACTCGACGCCAAGTTCTACTCCAATCGCGCCTATTTCCTCTTGGACGCGCGGGGCACGATTCGCTGGGAGCACGTCGAGAGCAACGCCAGCGACCGGCGCTTGGACGCCGAGTTATTTGACGCGATCGACGCGATCGTAAGTCATGGCTAAATAGGGGTTTGTTCTAAGCCACCGGAGACTGCGTCGAGGCGTAGTTTTCGGGGCCGGTCGGCGCACCACTCCCATGCGTTGCGCGGCGCGCTGGTGCGCGTCTAACGTGTGCAATCGGTCATCTTGTCCCGCCTCCCTCGACCGCTGCATCGCTGTGGCCTCTCCGTCCTCTCCAACTCCCAAGTCGCCGTCTCCGAGCGTGCGCCCTTCAGCGCCGCGCGTGAAACACCGACTCTCGATTCCCGTCCCGCGCACCCTCACCGCGCTGGCGGAGATCGCCGCGGCCGTCGCCACCGGCGAAACCGTGGGCGACGTCATACCGGGCGTGCTGTCGTCGGTCGCCGCGCAGTTGGACGGAACGCAAGCGACGCTGTGGCTGCGAGGGCTCGACGGTCTTCGCCGCGCATGGTCGGTCTCCCAGGATGCCACTTCCCCGGACGCCGTCGTGGCGCAGCTGGCGCTCGGCAGCCACGATTCGAGCGACGGGTTCGTCGCCGCGCGGCTTTTGGCGGGCCGTCAGGAGCTCGGCGCGCTGAGCGTCCGGCCGGGTCGCACGCTACTCGGCGAAGACACGCTGTTCATCTCCGCCGTCGCCGACCTGTTGGCCCCCGCGCTCCGCGACGCCGAGTATGCGCACCACCTCGAGTCCGAGGTGGCGGCGCGCACCCGCGAGATCGAGGCGCAGCGCCGCTTCACCGAAAAGATCATCGATTCGCTGCCCGTCGGTCTCTACGTGATCGACCGCTCGTATCGCATCCAGGCTTGGAACCGGAAACGCGAGATCGGCCTGCAAGGCGTGTCGCGCGAGGAGGCGATCGGCCGCACGATCTTCGAGATCCTGCACCGCCAGCCAGCAGAGCTGCTCCGCGGAGAGTTCGAGCGGGTATTCGAATCGGGTGAGATGCAGCAGTTCCCGATCGAGTCGAGCGCGTTCGGCGAGCCGCGTGCCTACCGGATCACCAAGATCCCGATGCACCTCGACGACAAGGATGTCTCGCACATCATCACGATCGGCGAGGACATCACCGATTGGCGGCGCGCCGAGCAGCGCTTCGCGCAGGCCGAGAAGCTCGCCGCGATCGGCACGCTGGCGGCGGGCGTGATGCACGAGATCAACAATCCGCTGGCGACGATCGGCGCGTGCGCCGAAACGCTGTCGCTGGCGATCGACGAAGGCACGGTCGCCGTGCAGCGCGGCGGGGCGGAAGTGAAGGAATCCTTCTCGCTGATTCAGCAGGAAGTGCTTCGCTGCAAGGGCATCATCGACGGGCTGCTCGACTTCAGCCGGCCGAAACCGACCAACAAGACGGCCGTCGACGTGAACGCCGTGATCGAGAAGACGCTGCGACTCGTGAAGCACCACCCGCGCTTCCGCCGCGTGGCGGTGAGCGTGGACGGCGACACGACCATCCGTCCGGTGCTCGGGAACGAGGAGCAACTGGTGCAGGTCTTTCTCGCGCTGCTCCTCAACGCGCTCGACGCCATGGAAGAGAAGGGCGTGATCTCGCTTCGCACGCGGAGCGACAACGGCGGCGCGACGACCGTCGCCGAAGTGATCGACCGCGGCCACGGCATCCGAAACACAGATCGCTCCAAGATCTTCGAGCCCTTCTTCACCACGAAGCCTCCGAGCCGCGGCACCGGGCTCGGACTGTCGATCTGCTACGCCATCGTCACCGAGCACGGCGGCCGCATCGAGGTCGACAGCACGGTCGGCGAGGGCAGCGTGTTCCGCATTCTGCTGCCTGCGGGCGCCGCATGATGAGCGGCACGACGACTGACCGTTCGGTCTTCGAACGCTCCACGGCTGAAACCCAGCCGAGCCGCGGCATCCGCGTGCTGGTGGCGGAGGACGAAGAGAATCTCGCCCAGATCCTCTGCACGTTCCTGCGCAGCCGCGGCCATCAGGTCGTCTGCGTCGGCGACGGCAAGGCCGCGCTCCAATCGCTTCGCGACGAAGCGTACGACGTAGCGATCGTGGACATCGTGATGCCCGAGGTGGACGGACTCGAGGTATTGCGCCAAATGCGCGCCGAGCCGGAACCGCCCGAGGTCATCGTGATCACCGGAAACGGCACGGTCGAGACGGCGATCACGGCCATGAAGCTGGGCGCGTACGACTACCTCGCGAAGCCGTACCGCATGGCGGAGATCGACGTGCTCGTGCGGCGCGCCTGGGAGAAGCACCAGCTCGCGCGCGAGAACCGCTATCTGCAAGCGCGTCTCTCCCGCGTCGACTCGACGCCCGAGGTGGTGACGCAGTATGCGCCGATGCACGCCGTGCTCACGCTCCTCGAGCGGATCGCCACCACCGACTCGCCGGTGCTCATCACCGGCGAATCGGGAACGGGCAAACGGCTGCTGGCGCGGGCGATTCATCGTCTCTCAGGACGCACCGGGCCGATCGTCGAGGCGGATAGCTCGTTGCTCGCCGAGGGCGTGCTGGACATCGAGCTGTTCGGCCACGAGCGCGGCGCGTTCAGCGGCGCCGTGACGCGCAAGGCAGGGCTCATCGAGCTCGCCGCCGACGGCACATTGTTCATCGGCGACATCGGCATGCTCAGCACGAAGCTCCAGTCGAAGCTTGCGCGCACGTTCGAGCACGGGAGCTTCTTCCGCGTCGGCGGCACGCAGAAGGTCGAAGTCTCGGCGCGCCTCGTGACGTCGAGCGGCCATGACCTTGAGCAGGCCGTGCGCGACGGACGCTTCCGCGACGACCTGCTGTGTCGCGTGAACGCCGTGACCGTGGCGCTGCCGCCGCTGCGTGAACGGACGGTCGACATTCCGCTCCTCGCCCAGCACTTCCTGACGCAGCTCGCCGGTGCCACCGCGCCCGTGCTTACGCCGGACGCCATCGCGCTCATGCAGTCGTACCCGTGGCCGGGCAACGTGCGCGAACTGCGCAACGCCATCGAGCGCGTCGTTCTGTTGTCGAGCGCCGACCGGACGGAGATTCGCGCGCAGGACCTGCCGCTCTTCACGCCGGGAACCATGCCGCGCGCGAGCGTCGGCTCGTCCGTCACGTTGGCCGAGCTCGAGCGCCACCACATCGAGGCGGTGCTGGCGCAATCGAACTGGCACCAGGGGCACGCCGCCAAGACGCTCGGCATCTCGTCGAAGACGCTCTACAGGAAGATCCGCGAGTACGGACTGACGAGGCCGAAGAAGGACTGACGGCGACGGCACGCGCTGATTGGGTGAAGCGCGCGGGACGGAGTCTGTAGCGTCGGCGACAGCATCAGGAGGCAGGAACGGCGTCCGCTGATGCGTCAGTTCTCGCTTTGCCGACCGTCCCTGCTGTAGCTTTCGTCATGCGAATCCTCGTCATCGAGGACGATCCGACCGTCGGGCAATACGTGAAGCGCGGGCTCGAGGAGCAGCGCTGGTCCGTCGATCTCGTCGCTGATGGCGAAGAGGGCGAGCGGCGGGCGGGGTCCGAGGCGTACGACCTCGTCGTGCTCGACATGCGCTTGCCCGGCAAGTCCGGGCTCGAGCTGCTGCACTCGCTGCGCGCGCGTGGCTTCGAGCGTCCCGTGCTCGTGCTCACAGCGCAGGACGCCGTCGACGCGAAAGTCACCGCGCTCCGCGCCGGCGCCGACGACTATGTCACCAAGCCGTTCGCGTTCGAGGAGCTTCTCGCCCGTGTCGAGGCAATCGCCCGGCGTCCGCGCGCGCTCGCCTCGCCGACGCTCACCGTCGGCGACCTGGTGCTCGACCAGGCGACGCGCGAGGTGCGTCGCGGCGGGGAGCTGATCGAGCTCACGCCGAAGGAGTTCACGGTTCTCGAATACCTGATGCGCCACGCCGGACGCGTGATGAGCCGCACGCTCATCACGGAATACGCGTGGGGATATCATTTCGACCCGGGCACGAACATCGTGGATGTCGTGATCAACCACCTCCGGAAGAAGGTCGATGCGAAGCACGGCCATCGGCTGATTACGACCGTCCGCGGCGTCGGGTACATGATCAAGGAGGAGGATCCGGAACCGCGCAGGCGCGAGCCGGCCTCGGGGCGCGCGACGTAGATGACGACGCGCGGCCGCCTGACCGCGACCTACGCCGCGCTGCTGGTCGCGACGTTGATCGTCTTCGGCATCGCGATGTCGGTCATGCGCGACACGAGCGCGCGCAGCGTCGACGCGACCATTCGACCGGCCGCGGATACGATCGCGGCGGCGATTCGGGCGCTGCAGCAGCAATTCCCGGTGCAGCCGGAGAGCGCGCTCACGACGACCCTGTACAACTCCGTCACCGGCGAACCCCTGGCGGCATCGAGCGGCCGCCTGCGCAAAACGCTGGGCCGGATCCCGGGGTACTTCCTCGTCTTCAACGACCAGAACGAGCTGCTCTACGCATCGCCGCCGATGAAGGCGTTGTCCGCGGGCGACCAGGACGTGGTCAGCCGCGTCGCGAAGCGCCTGGCGACGTCCGACGAGGATGCGCGGCTCGTGCTGCACGGCGACTCGTCCAACGCTTACTCGCTGCAGCTGTTTCTCGTCGCCGACTCGGTATCGTCGACCGCGGTTCCTGTCCCGAACATCTCGCGCGTCGTCGTGGCGCAAGACGTGTCCTTCGCCGACCTGCTGCCACCGTTGGTGACGGGCTCGTTGATCATCATGGCACCGATCGTCATTCTGCTCTCCATCGCCGCGGCCTACTCCGTGCTCGGCGGGCTCTTTCGTCCCGTGGATCAGCTCATCAACGAAGTCGAGGCCATTACCGACGGACGGAGCTTGCACCGCCGGTTGCCGGCCGACCCGGGCAACGACGAGCTCGCACGCCTGAGCCAGACCGTGAATGCGATGTTGACGCGCCTGGAGGAATCGTTCGGAGCGCTGCGGCGGTTCACCGCCGACGCAAGCCACGAACTCAAGACCCCGCTGACCGTGCTGCGCGCCGACGTCGAGCGGGCGATGCACCCGTCGACGAACCGCGGCGACCGCATGGTCGCGCTCGAAGAGGCGCTGCAGGAGACGGCGCGCATGTCCGACCTCGTGAACAGCCTTCTCACGCTGGCCCGCGCCGACGAAGGGCGGTTCGACATCCACCGCACGCCGGTGGATCTGGAACCGTTGCTGCGCGAGATCTACGAGACCGCGGTGATCCTCGGCGAGGACGCAGGTCTCACGCTGGCGTTCACGTCGCCCGAGAACGGCGTCGTGATGGGCGACCGCACGCGGCTTCGGCAGCTGCTGCTCAACGTCGTGACGAACGCCATCAAGTACACGCCCCGCGGTGGCCACGTCGAGCTATCGGCGACGCGGCGCGGCGTCGACGAGGTCGCCATCGCGATCCGCGACACGGGGATCGGGATCGCGGCGAACGACCTGCCCCATGTCTTCGATCGTTTCTGGCGGGCGGACCGCGCGCGCTCACGGCAGTCGGAGCGAGGCGGGTTCGGCCTTGGACTTGCAATCGCGCAGTGGATCGTGCAGGCGCACGAGGGCACGATCGCCGTCCAGTCGCGGCTCGGCCGCGGGTCGATTTTTACGATCGTGTTGCCGGTCGTTTCGCAGCCGCCGGCCCCGGGTGCGCCCGAGTCGTCCGAACAGGAACCCGCGGTCGAACCGGCCGAGGGATGAATCGTTCCGCCTCGCCACGGGGGCCGGGCAGACGCTTCACCAACTTTTAATGTTGTCGGCATTCCGCCCTAACGCTCGGGGCGTAGGTTAACCCACCGAACATCCCGCGCATATCCTCGTACCCAATCAGGCCAACGAGACATGTTCGACAATCTCATCGAGTCGCAGGCAGCAAAACAAAAGCGCGCCGGTGGGTTCCTGTGGAGCTTCGTGATCCACTCGGTCCTCATCGCGGGCGCCGTCTACGCGACGTACAGCGTGGGCAACGCGCTCGAGAAGCCAAAGGCGGAAAAGGTCGAGTTCGTCACCGTGAAGAAGAACGACCCGCCGCCACCCAAGGAAGAGGTGAAGCCGCCGCCGGAAGTCATCATGAAGGCGCCGCCACCGAAGGGCTTCCAGGTGCTGACCGCCCCGATCAAGATCCCCGACGTGTTGCCGCAGATCGACATGTCCAAGAAGGTCACGGACGAAGCGGACTTCACGGGCAAGGGCGTCGCCGGTGGTATCGCCAAGGGCGTCGTCGGCGGAACGCCGACCGCGGTGAACGACAACCAGACGTACTTCGAGTTCCAGGTCGAAAAGCAGGTCACGCCGTACCCGAACAACACGGCGCCGCACTATCCGGACATGCTTCGCTCGGCGAACGTCGAGGGCGAGGTGCTGGCGCAGTTCGTGGTCGACACGACCGGCAAGGCCGACATGAGCCAGTTCCACATCCTCAAGTCGACGCACGACTTGTTCACGAACGCGGTTAAATCCGCGCTCCCGAACATGAAGTTCTACCCCGCGGAGGTCGGCGGGAGGAAAGTCCGGCAGCTCGTGCAGATGCCGTTCCAGTTCAACCTGACCAAGTAGCTCCTCACCACTTCACTGAGTCGGAGACTCGAAGATTATGGATTTCTCATTGCTCGGCCTATGGCACCAGATGGGACTCTTTGCCAAGGGCATCTGTGTCGTGATGGCGGTGATGTCGATGTACTCGCTCACGGTCATGGTTTCGAAGTGGTGGAACCTCCGCAAAGCGCAGAAGGAAACGATCAAGTTCGCCCCCGAGTTCTCGCAGTTCCTCGAGGAAGACAACCTCACCGAAGCCATCCGCCTCGCGGAGAGCTACAAGAAGTCGCACGTCGCGCTCGTCCTCGGCGGCGCGCTTGGTGAAGTGAAGCCCCTCATCGCCGACGGCTCGGTCACGGTGGCCGACATCAACTCGGCGGAGCGCGCGGTCGAGCGCAACATGCTCCTCGAGATCACGAACCTGAAGCGCGGCCTCGCGGTGCTCGCCACCGTAGGCGCGACGGCGCCGTTCGTCGGACTGCTCGGCACCACGATGGGCGTCGTGAACTCGTTCACCGGAATGGCCGCGTCGGGCTCCGGCGGTCTCGCGGCGATCGGCGGTGGTATCGCCGAGGCCCTCATCACGACGGCGTTCGGTCTGCTCGTCGCCATCCCGGCCGTGTGGGCGTACAACTACTTCACGACCAAGATCGACAACCTCACGGCCGAAATGACGTACGTGTCGAAGGAAATGATCGACTACCTCATCAAGGGCGTGTCGGGCGAATTCGGCCGGTCGCGCTTCACGCGTGAGTTCAATGCCGCCTCGAGCGGCGGCCCGATCTCGCAGTAGTCCACCCCGTCGCGGAGGGATTTCGAATGGCAATGTCGACGGGTGGAGGGGGGACCAGCGTTCAATCCACGCCGAACGTGACGCCGATGGTGGACGTCATGCTCGTGCTGCTGATCATCTTCATGGTGGTCACGCCGGCACTCTTGGCGGGATTCCAGGCTGAGCCACCGCAGGCCCAAAACATCAAGGACCATCCGGAAGACGACCAGACCGATCAGGTCCTGGGCATCGACAAGGATGGGTACTACTACCTGAACAAAAAGCTGATCAAGAAGGAGGAAATTGCTCCCGCGATTCGGCACATCTACGTCGACGGGCAGCGTGACGACTACATCATGTACCTCAAGGCGGACAAGGGACTGCCGTACGCCAGGGTGCTGGACATGATGGACATGGCCGCGCACAACGGAGTGAAGGTCGTCGCCATGATCAGCGACCAGAAACCGAACACCGTCTCGACGATTCCTGGAGACACGAAGGTGACGACGCCAGCCGGAGGGGCCAAGTAATGTCTATGACCCCAGGCGGTGGCAGCGGCGGCTCGACGGGCGGCACGTTGTCCAACGAGCCGAACGTCACACCAATGATCGACGTCTTGCTCGTGTTGTTGATCATCTTCATGGCGGTGCTGCCGTCGATGCGGAAGTCGATCGACATTCAGCTGCCGGATCCGAACCCCACGGTTCAGCCGGCCAACCAGAAGTCCGATCAGATCGTGCTGGAGGTTCACTCCAACCAGCACTACGCGATCAACACCCGAGAGGTCACGGGGACGGACAATCTGTACAAGGAACTCAAGTCCATTTACGACCCGCGCCCTGAAAAGATCATCTTCGTCAAAGGTGACTCGACCGTGAAGTATGCCGAGATCATCGAGGCGATGGACATCTCACGCGGTGCGATCGGTGTGCACTCGGTCATCGGTGTTCCACCGAAGGACACACCGGGAGCCCCGGCAGGCGCGGCTCCGGCGAAGTAGCAAACGGGACAGACGTTTGTCGCGGGCGGAGCCATCCGGCTCCGCCCGCGCGTCTTTTCGGGTCTGGCACGAACCCTTCGAGGGTCATTAGTCGTATAACTCAGCGACCCACGCCAGGCCCGTCGGAGCAGCAGTGCCAATCGCACCTCGACCGCAGTCCATCGTTCAGCCCATCGTTCAGCCCATCGAGACGACACCCGTCCGCAAATCGCGGCGGTTGCCGGCGACGCGGCTGCCCGTGGGTCGCGACGACCGACGAGGGTCGAGCGTGGTGTCGATCGCGTTGCACGCGCTCATCATCTTCCTGCTGGTCGGCGATTTCGCGCTGCACACGGCGGACGTGAAAGAGATGCCTGAGGGTGCGGGCGGTGCTGGACCCGCCGGCGGCGGTGGCGGTGGCCATCGTGGAACCGGCGACCACGCTCGCGTCACATACATCCGCATGGTGGCGTCGACACCGCAGCCGGCAGTGAAGCCCGCGGTCGTCCCGCCGCCTGTGGTACCGCCGCCAATACCCAAGCCCGTGCCACCGCCGGTCATTCAGCAGGTGGCGATGAAGGTTCCGGAAGTGACGCCGGCGCCGCCTGAGCTCAAGCTCGACGCACCCAAACCCGATTCGACGGCGGCGCAGACCGGCACCGGCGGTGGAACCGGCCGAGATGGTTCCGCGGGCAACGGACCGGGATCGGGCGGTGGAAACGGGTCGGGGATCGGTACCGGGCGCGGCTCGGGCATGGGGCCGGGAACCGGGGGCGGGAATCAGGCGAACTATCCGCCATCTCCCACGGAACTCTTCATTCCGCCGCTGCCGATGCCCGACAGAGTGCGCGGCTTCCATCTCGTGGCCGAATACGACGTCGACTCGACCGGCAAGGTCATCGATTTCAAGTTCACGCCGACGCGCGACGGGGGCTACAACCGCCGTTTGGATGAGGTGCTGAAAAGCTTCAAGTTCCGCCCCGGCACGAAGCCCGATGGGACGCCCATCCGCATGAAGGCGCAGATCATCTACGACTTCTGACGTTCGGTGTCGGAAGGTCAGGGGCGGCGCGAACTGCGCGCCCCTGAGTGTCGTGTGAGGCGCGTCCTAGCCAATCGGGACTGCTGAGCCTATCATTAGGCGATCTAGCTGAAGTGCAGGGCCCATGATGAGTTACATGGGCTTTTTTTCTGCCCGGCCGCAGCCGCGAGGGTCTTCGCCCGTGAAGGCTCTCGGACTCCCCATTCGACACAACTGACTAATGAACCTGACGGTCAACGCGCTGTTGCAGCAGGCCGCCGGTGGCGAAGCGAACCTCGTCATCCCGGACCTCAACTCGGTGACGTTTCTCGGCATCCCCGGCGGCACGCTCCTCATCGGGGGCTTGGTGGTGTGCGCCCTCGGACTCCTGTTCGGTCTCGCGATCTACACGCGGCTCAAGAACATGGCCGTGCACGAGTCGATGCGAGAGGTGTCGGAGCTGATCTACGAGACGTGCAAGACGTACCTCATCACGCAGGGCAAGTTCATTCTGATCCTCGAGTTCTTCATCGGGATCGTGATCGCGCTGTACTTCGGCGTGCTGCAGCATTTTTCGATCGACAAGGTCATCGTCATCCTGCTGTTCAGCCTCATCGGGATCGCCGGGAGCTACGGCGTCGCCTGGTTCGGCATCCGGGTGAACACCTTCGCGAACTCGAGGACGTCGTTCGCCGCGCTCCGCGGGAAGCCGTATCCGTGTTACGCGATTCCGCTTTCGGCCGGCATGAGCATCGGCATGCTGCTGATCTCGGTCGAGCTGGTGCTGATGCTGACGATCCTGCTGTTCATTCCAGGCGCGTACGCCGGCTCCTGCTTTATCGGATTTGCGATCGGCGAGTCCCTCGGCGCCGCGGCGCTCCGAATCGCCGGCGGCATCTTCACGAAGATCGCCGACATCGGCGCCGATTTGATGAAAATCGTGTTCAACGTGAAGGAGGACGACGCGCGCAACCCCGGCGTGATCGCCGACTGCACGGGTGACAATGCCGGCGACTCCGTCGGACCGAGCGCGGACGGTTTCGAGACCTACGGCGTGACCGGCGTCGCGCTGATCTCGTTCATCGTGCTCGCGGTGCACGACGACCGCGTCAAGGTCCAGCTCCTCGTCTGGATCTTCGTGATGCGCATCATGATGGTGGTCACGAGCGGCGCGTCGTACCTGATCAATGCCGCGATCGCCAAAGCCCGCTACGCCACCGCCGACCGGATGAACTTCGAGGCGCCGCTCACGTTCCTCGTGTGGCTGACGTCGATCCTGTCCGTCGTGGCGACGTTCATCGTGTCGAAGCTCATCATTCCGGATCTCGGCGACGGCACGCTCTGGTGGAAGCTCTCGGCGGTCATCACCTGCGGCACGTTGGCGGGCGCGATCATCCCCGAGTTCGTGAAGGTGTTCACCTCGGTCGAGTCGCGCCACACCAAGGAAGTCGTGATATCGTCGCGGGAGGGCGGTCCGTCGCTCAACATCCTCTCGGGCCTCGTCGCCGGCAACTTCAGCGCGTACTGGCTGGGCATGACGATCATGATCCTGATGACGATCGCGTACTTCATCAGCACGTCATTCCCGGAGGGTGCGGGTGCGCTGATGGTCGCTCCGGCGGTGTTCGCGTTCGGCCTCGTCGCGTTCGGATTCCTCGGGATGGGACCGGTCACGATCGCCGTCGATTCGTACGGTCCGGTGACCGACAACGCGCAATCCGTCTACGAGCTGTCGCAGATCGAGGAGATCCCGGGCGCTGCCGCGCAGATCCAGCAGCAGTACGGATTTTCAGTGAATTTCGAGCGGGCGAAGCATTTCCTCGAAGAGAACGACGGCGCGGGAAACACGTTCAAGGCCACGGCCAAGCCGGTGCTCATCGGCACGGCGGTCGTCGGCGCGACGACCATGATCTTCTCGATCATCGTCGTGCTGACCCAGGGATTGACGGCCAACCTCGACAAACTCTCGCTGCTGCATCCGCCGTTCCTGCTCGGCCTCATCACGGGCGGCGCGATCATCTACTGGTTCACCGGCGCATCGATTCAGGCGGTGACGACGGGCGCCTATCGCGCGGTGGAGTTCATCAAGGCGAACATGAACCTCGAGTCGACCGAAAAGGCGTCGGTGGCCGACTCGAAGAAGGTCGTCGAGATCTGCACGAAGTACGCGCAGGCCGGCATGTTCAACATCTTCCTGACCGTGTTCTTCGCCACGCTCGCGTTCGCGTTCTACGAGCCGTACTTCTTCATCGGCTACCTGATTTCGATCGCGTTGTTCGGTCTGTACCAGGCCATCTTCATGGCCAACGCCGGCGGCGCCTGGGACAACGCGAAGAAGATCGTCGAGGTGGAGCTGAAGCAGAAAGGCACGCCGCTCCACGCGGCGACGGTGGTCGGCGACACGGTCGGCGATCCGTTCAAGGACACGTCGTCGGTGGCGCTCAATCCGATCATCAAGTTCACCACGCTGTTCGGGTTGCTGGCGGTCGAGCTGGCGGTGTCGCTCACCGAGCAGCGCGGGCCCGGGTTGAGCCACATACTCGCGGCCGTGTTCTTCGTCATCTCGGCGGCGTTCGTGTACCGGTCGTTCTACGGGATGCGCATCGAAAGCGGCGCTCCGGTCGCGCGCTAGTCGAAGACAGAGATGCCGAATCTCTTCTCGCGAAAGCCGATAGCAGAACTGGTGAGCGAGGGAGACAACCCCAACGCGCTGAAGCGCGCGTTGGGGGCCGGCGATCTGATCATGTTGGCGATCGGCGCCGTCATCGGCGCCGGGATCTTTGGGTCGATCGGCTCGGCCGCGGCCGGGCAGATCGGACCGAACGGAGAGATCATTCGCGTGGGCGCGGGTCCGGCCCTCGTGCTGTCGTTCCTGCTCCTCGGCGCGTGCTGCGCGCTGGCGGGGCTCTGCTACGCCGAGTTGGCGGCGATGATCCCGCAGGCGGGGAGCGCGTACGCGTATTCGTACGCGACGCTCGGCGAGTTCGTGGCGTGGATCATCGGCTGGGATCTGATCCTCGAGTACGCCGTCGGCAACGTCGCCGTAGCGATCTCGTGGGGCGACTACTTCAAGTCGCTGGTCGGCGACTGGATTCCGATGCCCGACTGGTTGACCACGGGCTACCGCACGGCGCTCTTGAGCGCCGATCCCAAGGTGCACGGTCTTCTGGCGAGCGCGCCGCACATCGGCGGCATCCCGATTCTGATCAACGTGCCGGCGTTCGCCATCGTCATGCTCATCACGTGGCTCTTGTTGCTCGGCGTACGCGAGAGCGCCCGCGCGAACAACATCATGGTCGCGATCAAGCTCATCGTGCTGACGCTGTTCATCGTGGTGGGACTGGGACACATCACGCCGGCGAACTACCACCCGTTCGCGCCGAACGGCTTCCGCGGCATCCACCAGGGTGCGGCGATCGTGTTCTTCGCCTATATCGGCTTCGACGCCATCTCGACGGCGGCCGAGGAGACGAAGAATCCCCAGCGCAATTTGCCAATCGGCATTCTCGGTGGGTTGGCGATCTGCACGGTCATCTACATCATCATCGGCGCTGTGTTGACGGGGATGGTGCCGTCGAAGGATCTGGGAACGGCGGCCGATCCGCTCGCCTACGCGCTCAAGGCGACCGGCCTCACCAGCATCGCGAAGATCGTCTCGCTCGGCGCCGTGTTCTCGATGGCGGCCGTGCTGCTGGTATTCCAGTACGGCCAGCCGCGCATCTTCTTCGCGATGGCGCGCGACGGCCTTCTGCCTCGCTGGGCGGCCAAGATCAGCGGCAAGTCGCATGTGCCGTATGTGACGACGATCGTCACCGGCGTGTTCGTCGCGCTCTGGTCGTTGATCGGCGACGCGGGCGAGACGTACGACCTGACGAACATCGGGACCCTGTTCGCGTTCGCGCTGGTCAGCATCGGCGTGATCGTGTTGCGCTACACCGACCCCGAACGGCATCGACCATTTCGCGTGCCGTTCGTGCACTTCGTTGGCCTGGTTGGAGCCGCCCTTTGCGTATTCGTGATGCGGGGGTTGCCGAGCCTGGCGTGGGTCCGGTTTGGGTGGTGGCTGGTGATCGGACTCGTGTTGTACTTCGCGTACGGGTACACGCACTCCACCCTGCGGCGCGGAACCGGTCCGGTCGTTCCCGCGAGGCACGCGTAGAGGCGTCCTCGCACGCGGGCTACGGGGCCTTCGAGCAATGGGAAGCGCAGATGCCGCAGATTTGAACAGCAATGCCGCAGATGCGAACGTGACAAGAGTGGCTTGATCGGCGCCGAAGAAGTCCGAGAACCGAGTCAGTAGAGCACAGCAGCTCAGAGCACAGGGGGGCCACGATGCACGACTCCACCGCACTCTCACCAACGCCGGACGCCGCGCCGAAGTCCTTCCTGCGACGCATTACGCTGTCGCAGTGGATCATCATCTCGATGGTCGTCGGGACGTTCGTCGGCTGGCTCTTTCCCGATTCCGCGCGCGACATCCATCACGGGTGGGCCGCGTCGGACCTGAACGTCCTGTCGTCGGTCTTCCTTCGGATGATCAAGTCGCTGATCGTCCCGCTGCTGTTCGCGACGCTCGTCGTCGGCATCGCCGGACACGGCGACGACATGAAGCGCGTCGGCCGCCTCGCGTTCCGCTCGATCATCTACTTCGAGATCATCACGACGTTTGCGCTTGGCCGTCGGGCTCATCGCGGTGAACGTGATCAAGCCGGGGCGCGGCGTGGATCTCGGCGCGGCGTCGGCCAAGGAAGGCGCCGAGTTTGCGGCGACGCACACGACGCTCACGGGCGTGATCGAGCACACAGTGCCGCAGAGCTTCTTCGAGGCGGCATCGCAGAACCAGGTGCTGCAGATCGTGTTCTTCGCGATCATCTTCGCCGTGGCGCTGTCGCGCGTGCAGGGGCCGGGCAAGGCGTTCATGCTTTCGGCGTGCGAGAGCTTGTCGCGAGGTGATGTTCAAGTTCGTCGGCATCGTGATGGGCTACGCGCCGATCGGTATCGGCGCGGCGATCGCCGTGACCGTGTCGAAGAGCGGACTCGGCGTCCTGCGCAACCTGGGCATTCTGGTCGCCACCCTGTACGGCGCGCTGATCGTTTTCGCGCTGTTCGTACTGCTCCCGGTCGCGCTCCTCTTCCGCGTACCGCTCGGGCGGTTCGTGCGCGCCGTGCGCGAGCCGTGGCTCATCGCGTTCACGACCGCGTCGTCCGAAGCGGCGTTCCCGCTGGCGATGGAGCGGATGGAGCAGCTTGGCGTGCCGCGGCGGATCGTCGCCTTCGTGTTGCCGACGGGCTACTCGTTCAACTTGGACGGGAGCACGTTGTATCTCTCGCTGGCGTCGGTCTTCGCGGCGCAGGCGGCGGGGATCGACATGCCGATTTCGACGCAACTGGTGATGATGCTCACGCTCATGCTCACGAGCAAAGGCGTCGCCGCCGTGCCCCGGGCCGCGCTGGTGATATTGTCGGGCGCGCTATCGCAATTCGGCTTGCCCCTTCAGGCGGTCGCGGTCATTCTTGGGGTTGATGCGCTCATGGATATGGCGCGCACGTCGCTCAACGTCATCGGGAATTGCCTGGCGACGGTCGTGATGGCACGTTGGGAAGGTGATTTCGACCGTCCGGCGGAGTCGATGCCGGCGGCTGACGCGATCGCGGGCGAGACGTTACGCGTACCGCCCGTGCAACCGGTGTAGCAACGCGTTGTAGCGCCGCGCCGATCCTGCCAAGCGCGGCGCACGACAACTCAGCGAGGGCTGACGGCATGGCGATCTCCTTCAAGGTCAACGGCAAACCGGCCTCGGTCGACGTGCCCGAAGACATGCCCCTTTTGTGGGTGCTTCGGGACGTCCTCGATCTCAAGGGGGCGAAGTTCGGTTGCGGCGTCGGGCAGTGCGGCGCCTGTACGGTGCAAGTGAACGGCACCGCCATCCGCTCCTGTCAACGCCGGATTTCGACCGTGTCGGGCGCGGACGTCACGACGATCGAAGGGCTCTCACCGGACGGCTCGCATCCGCTGCAGCGCGCGTGGGAGGAGCTCGACGTGCCGCAGTGCGGCTACTGCCAGGCCGGCCAGCTCATGTCGGCGTCGGCCCTTCTGGCGAACAAACCGAATCCGACCGATGCCGACATCGACGCGGCGATGAACGGCAACATCTGTCGATGCGCCACGTATCTGCGCATTCGGCAAGCGATCCACCGCGCGGCCGAGATGCCCGCGGCCGTCGGATCGCGCTCCGGAGGCAACCCGTGAGCCGCGAGGAGACGCCAATGACAACGACGATGAATCCATCGGTCGACCGGCGGTCGTTCCTGCGTGTGACCGCCCTCGCCGGCGGCGGCATTCTCTTCGGTGCGTATCTCAAGCTGGGCAATGCCGCCGAAGCGTTCGCGGGAACGGCGTCGGCCGTCGACGCGCTCGGCAACTTCATTCGCATCACGCCGGACGGCATCGTCACGATCATCGCCAAGAATCCAGAAATCGGACAAGGCGTGAAGACGATGCTGCCGATGATCATCGCCGACGAGCTCGACGTCGCGTGGAAGAACGTGCGGACCGAGCAGGCGATGCTCGACACGAACAAGTTCCAGGGGCAGAGCGCCGGCGGCAGCACGGCCACGCCGACGAACTGGATGCCCATGCGACAAGTCGGCGCCGCGGCGCGGGCGATGCTCGTCACGGCGGCGGCGCAGACGCTCAACGTTCCGGAGTCCGAGCTCGAGACGTCGGAGGGCGTAGTCATTCACCGCGCGAGTGGCAAGCGTGCGACATACGGCGAGTTGATCGCGAAGGCGTCGTCGCTCACGCCGCCCGACCTCGCGGCGGTGAAGCTCAAGGACCCGAAGGATTTCAAGATCATCGGGACGCGCGTGACCGGTGTGGACGTGCGGAACATCGTGACCGGCAAGCCGATGTTCGGCATCGACGTCACGTTGCCGGGCATGCTTTACGCGAGCTACGTGAAGTGCCCGGTGTTCGCCGGCAAGGCGCTGAGCGCGAATCTCGACGAGATGAAGACGCAACCGGGGGTGAAGCACGCGTTCATCCTCGACCAAGGATCCCAGGGCGGGCTGATGGGCCTGCTGTCCGGCGTGGCGCTCGTCGGCGACAACTGGTGGCTCATTCAACAGGCGCGAAAGAAGCTCGTCGTCCAGTGGAACGAGGGTGAGACGGCGTCGCAGAGCAGCGAGGGATTTGCCGCCAAGGCCCTCGAGCTGTCGAAGCAGCCGCCGCAGCAGAATCTCCGCAAGGATGGCGACTTCGACGCGGCCATGAAGGGCGCCGCGAAAACGGTCGAAGCGGAATACTTTTATCCGTTCATCTCGCACGCGCCGCTGGAGCCGCAGAACACGACGGCCGTTTTCAGAGATGCCAAGCTGGAGATCTGGTCGCCGACGCAACAACCGGCGGGCGGCCGCGGGCTGGTGGCCCAGACGCTCGGCCTCAAGCAAGACGACATCACGATTCACATCACGCGTTCGGGCGGCGGCTTCGGCCGGCGTCTCGCCAACGACTACATGGTCGAGGCGGCGGCGATCGCCAAACAGCTGCCCGACACTCCCGTGAAGCTGCTGTGGACGCGCGAGGACGACATCCAGCACGATCCATATCGTCCCGCCGGATTCCACTTCTTCAGCGGCGGCGTCGACGCGAACGGCGCGCTCACCGCATGGCGCGATCACTTCGTGTCGTTCGGCGAAAATGGACGCACCGCATCGAGCGCGAATCTCGGCCCGAGCGAATTTCCGGCGCGGTTCATCCCGAATTTCGTCATCGACCAGTCGCTCATGCCGCTCGGCGTGCCGACCGGCGCGTTGCGCGCCCCGGGGAGCAACGGCATCGCGTTCGCCGTGCAATCGTTCATCGACGAGTTGGCGCACGCGGCGGGGAAGGATCCGCTGCAGTTCCGGCTCGACCTCCTCGCCAACGAACAGCCTGCTCCGGCGCCCGCCGCACCGCCAGCCGGTGGAGGTCGCGGAGGCTTCCAGGCGCCGGCGTTCGACGGCAAACGCATGCGCGGCGTGCTCGAGGCGGTGCGCGACCGCTCAGGCTGGGCCAATCGCCGGTCGCTGCCCAAAGGCACCGCCATGGGCGTCGCATTCCACTTTTCTCATCGCGGCTATTTCGCCGAAGTCGTGCAGGCGACCGTCGCCAAGGACGGCGCGGTCAAAGTCGACAAGGTGTGGGTCGTCGGCGACATCGGCAGCCAAATCATCAACCCGAGCAATGCCGAGAATCAGGCGCAGGGTGCGGTGATGGACGGCATCGCCGAAGCGCTGGGCCAGGAGATCACGATCGACAAGGGTCGCACGGTGCAGACGAACTTCCCCAACTTTCCGCTGCTGCGCCTGCGTCAGGCGCCGCCGGTGGACGTATCGTTCAAGGTCACCGAGTTTCCGCCGACAGGGCTAGGAGAACCGGCGTTGCCGCCGGTGGTGCCGGCGCTGTGCAGCGCGATCTTCGAGATCACCGGGAAGAGGGTCAGGTCGCTTCCCTTGTCGAAGATCGATCTCAAATGGAGTTGAGCCACGCTGGGGGTTCGGTCTACCTACACGACCGCCGCGCCAGCGACGCGTAGCGCGGCCCGCACCGCTCCCCTCGCCGGTATCACCACCTCGGACTTCACCTGCGCGCCGGGCACCGCCGACTTGAGGCGATGCTCGAGTCGCTTGCGCAGCGTCGATCCGCGGCCGAGCATTCCGCCCGTGAGCGCCAGCGGCAGCGACGCGCGTTCGTCGGTGAACAGCTTTCTCGCGAGTGCCCGTGCGTGGAGCACCAGCTCTTCGACAGCGAGTGTGAGCACGGCGTTCGCGCGCAGGTCGCCCGACTCCGCGATGGCGACGACGACTGGAGCGAGCGTCGCGAATTGGGCGGGCGTCGCGTCTGCCGCCCATCCGATGAGATCCATCGTCTCTTCCAGCTCGACCGCCGTGAGAATCGCGCCGGTGAGCGCGGTCTCCGGTTCGCGGCCGTCCGCGGCGGCGGCGACGACGCTCAACGCGCGCCGGCCGATCCACGCGCCACTCCCTTCGTCGCCGAAGGTCGGGCCCCACCCGCCGCAGCGCGCCGTCGTGCCGGTCGGTCCGCGGCCGAACGCCACCGAACCGGTTCCGCTGAGGATCAGCACGCCCGGCCCGTCGCCAAACGCGTCGTCGAGCGCGATGCTGAAATCGGATTGCATCACCACCTCGGGCGCGAGGTCGCGCCCCGCGATCGCCTGCCACAACTGATGACGCTCCGTGTCGCGTCCGATGCCGGCGACGCCGATCGCCACCGCGCGCGGAGTCGTGCCCGCGAGACCGCACGACGCGAGCGCCTCGCTCACAGTGCTGGCGATCACGTCGGCTGACGCTTCGGCGCGTCCGGGGCGGACCGCGCTGGCCGGACCGACCGTTTCGCCGAGCGTTTTGCCCTGCGCATCAGCCACGATGGCGTGCGTCTTGGAAGCGCCGCCGTCAATGCCAACGACGATGTACGTCATGCCTGGTGCGGGTTGTTCGAGTGAAAGAATGAGGCGATCATCCCGGTTCCGAACGTGATCACCGTTCCGATCAGCACGTACCACGGATACGCGATCGTCGACAACGGCTTCAGGAATCCCGACCAAGACGGTACCGCGGCGCTGATCTGCTTGGCGAACACGATGAGACTCATCAGCGCGATGCCGACGCTCATCCCGAGAATCGCGTCCGGCTGGCGTGCTCGCCGCCAGAAGATAGCGAGGAAGAACCCGCCGAGCAGGGCTCCGTACGTGAACGACGCGATGGAAAGCGCGACGACCACGACCGGCGTCTTGGTGTTCGTGGGGAAGAGCAGCGCGCCGCCGGTGAGCACGACGCCCCACGCCAGGGCGAACCATCGTGCCACGCGGAGCGTGCGCGGATCGTCCGGCGAGCGTCGGGTGATCGGCAGGTAGATGTCATGCGTCGACGCGGCGGCGAGCGAGTTGATCGCGCCGGAATGCGTGCTCATCGTCGCGGCGAGCACGGCCGCGAGCAGCAGGCCGACGAGTCCGTGCGGCATCTTGTCGACGATGAACGTCGGGAAGATCGCGTCCGGCGTCGGGAACGTTTGACCGCCGTAGAGCGCCCACAGCCCAACGCCGAGCACCAGAAAGAGCGCGAACTGCACGATCACCGCGAAGCCGCTCCCGATCACGGCGGCTTGGGCGCCGCGGAGCGATTTCGCCGACAGCAGGCGCTGCACGATCAACTGGTCGGCGCCGTGTGACGCCATCGAGAGAAACGCGCCGCCGAGCAGGCCGGCGTACACCGTGTGCGGTTGGTCGAATCCCGTGTACCAACTGATGGCCTTGAGCTTTCCCGCTGCCGCCGCCGCCGGAAGAATCGCCGGCCAGCCGCCCGGCACGAGATGGCCGATCAACACGATCGCCGATGCGCCGCCCAACACGTACACCGACGCCTGGACGATCTCCGTCCATACGACGGCGCGCATGCCGCCCCGGATCGTGTAGATGATGGTGAGCGTTCCGAGAACGAGGACCGCCACGGGCATCACGGCTTTCGCCGGCAGCAAGGGCCCGATGATGAGCGCGATCGGCACTGCGGTCGCGAACACGCGCACCGAGTCGGCCATGCCCCGCGTGACCATGAACACGATCGACGCGAGCCGCCGCGTGGCGAGACCGAAGCGCTGCTCGAGCAACGCGTACGCGGTGACGAGGTTTCCCTCGTAGTAGCGCGGCAGCAACGTGTACGCGACGACGATTCGTCCCAGCAGATAGCCGACCGCGATCTCGAGGAATCCGAGGTTGGTCGTGTAGGCGAGACCGGGGATGCTGATGAACGTGAGGGCGCTCGTCTCGCTGGCGACGATCGAGAACATCACGGCCCACCAGGGGATCTCGCGATCGGCGACGAAGTAGTCCTTCGCGTCCTTTTGACGGCGCCCGACCCAGATGCCGAGCAGCGTCACGCCGAGGAGGTACGCGGCGATGACGACGAAGTCGAGCGCGTTCAGGCCGCGCACGTGCTACTCAGCGTCCCCCTCCGTCCACCACGTACGCCTCCATCGCGAAATATTCGGCCAATCCAAGCCGATCCAGCTCGGCGGCGGTGCCCTTGTTGCGCGCTTCGACGCGCTGCCAGAACTCGCGCTCGTCATAGCCGCCGGGGAAGGGCGCCGAATCCTTCTGTGATTGATGCTTGAAGATCGCTTGAATCTTGAGTCGCAGCTCTTCCTGCGACAACGGGACGAGGAACGTCGCCTCATAGATCGGCCACTCCTGCCACGCGCCGCGATAGAGCCAGACCTCGGGCCGCGCGAACGTCAGCTCGTCGAGCGCGCCGTCGATCGCTTCCTTGCACATGCGGTGCGTGCCGTGGGGATCGGACAGATCGCCGGCGACGAAGATCATGTCCGGCTGCATTTCCTCGAGCAGCGCGCGAACGATCGCCACGTCCTCCGGTCCGATCGGATCCTTGCGAACCTGGCCCGTCTGATAGAACGGCAGATTGAGAAAGCGCGCCGCGCTCCGCGGGAGGCCGACGGTCTCGAGCCCGCTCACCGCTTCCGTCTCGCGGATGATGCGCTTGAGCGCCTGCACGTCGGGCGTGTCCACCTCGCCTGGTGTTTTGTTCTCCAGCGAGCTGGCCACGCCGTCGACGAGCCGGTCCACTTTGCCGTGATCGATCCGCTCTTCGGAGGCGAGTCGCGCGAGGAAGTCGGCGTACCGCCGGACGTCGTGATCGAACACCGCGATGTTGCCGCTGGTCATGTACGCGACGGCGATCTCGTTGTCGTTCTCGACGAGCTTGCGCAGGATGCCGCCCATCGAAATCACGTCGTCGTCCGGGTGCGGCGAGAAACACACGATGCGCCGGCCGATGGGCAGCTTCGACTTGCCGCGGATCTTGGCGCCGAGCATGTTGAACACCTTGCCGTTCACGTCGCCCGGCGAACCGAATTTCGCGACGAGCGACGACATGCGGGCGTCGGCGTAGTCGCGCTGCGTGAGCTTGAGGATCGCCTTGTTCGTGCGCTGCGAGAGCCAGATCACGGCGCGAACCATCAGGTCCGGCGTCCAGCGCACCTCGTCGACCAGCCAGGGCGTCTTGATCCGCGTCAACTCGGCGGCGGCGGCGAGGTCGATGTAGAACGTCGTGTTCGGATGCCGCTGCAGGAACGTCGCCGCGACTTCCATGTCGACCTCGCCCTCGACCGCGCGCTCGACGATCGCCGCCTTGTGCTCCCCCGTGGCGATGATCGCGATCTCGCGCGCCGCGAGGATCGTCGCGACGCCCATCGTGATCGCTTCGCGCGGGACGTAGTCCTCGCCGAAAAAGTCGGCGGCGGCGTCCTTTCGCGTGATGGCGTCGAGCGTGACGAGGCGGGTGTGGCTGTCGGCGCCGGACCCCGGCTCGTTGAAGCCGATGTGTCCCGTCTTGCCGATCCCGAGGATCTGAAAGTCGATGCCGCCGGCCTCCTCGATGGCCGTTTCGTAGGCGCGCGTCGCGTCGGCGATTCGCTCGCGCGGCATGTCGCCGGGCGGGATGTGGACGCACGTCGGGTCGATGTCGACGTGCGAGAACAGGTTCTCCCACATGAACCGGTAGTAGGAGTGGATGCTGTCCTTCGGCATCGGGTAGTACTCGTCGAGATTGAACGTTTCGACGCAGGCGAAGCTCAGCCCTTCATCGCGATGCATCCGAATGAGCTCGCGATAGATCCCGATCGGGGTAGACCCGGTGGCCAGCCCCAGCACGGCTCGCTCGCCGGCCGCATTCTTTTCGCGAATCAGCTCGGCGATGCGCAGCGCGACGAGCTTGGCAATGTCGTCGTGGTCGCCGGCGATGACGACGCGGATGCGCTCGCGTGGAACGTGGGGCGCGCTTCCCGGGGACGACGAAGGGGAGGCCGCGCGACCGAATTCGTCGTGGGCCTCCCCTCGTACGGCCGCCGGATTCACACTAGGCCGAGAACGAACTTCCGCAGCCGCAGCCGCCGGTTGCGTTCGGGTTCTTGAACGTGAATCCTGATCCTTGCATCGACGAGACATAGTCGATGATCACACCGTTCATGTACTGGGCCGAGAAGGGGTCGACGAACACGTTCCACTCGCCCTGGGAAAGGACGAAGTCGTCTTCCGCCGGCTCGTCCTCGATCAGGAGGCCGTACTTGAAGCCGCTACAGCCGCCGGGCTGGACGCTCACACGCAGGCCGCCCTTGGCCGGATCGACGCCTTCCTGCGTCATGAACTTGCTGACCTCGGTGGCGGCGACCGGGGTCACGGTCACCATCACTTCGGGCTGATTCATCGTGCTCATCTGGAGCCTCCGAATGGAGCGGCCAAGTCAAATCGGCCGAGAGACATACACTCTGAAATAATAGTGGATCCTACAAGGGGCGGACAGGTGGAGGGGGGCACAGGTGGACGGGAACCCAACGCTCCACCGGCCGGGCTACGATTGGCGTTCCCCTTTTCTCGCCCTACATTCGAGCTCGGAATGGCCTTAGTCCGCCGCCATGGACATCGCGTCTTTGGCGGCCAGGGCAGGCGGGGGGGCCTCGTTCCGGAACGCGCGAGCGATCCACGCGAAAGCGACCGCCGCCAGGGCGAGCAGCACGAGCCCGTTGCCCCACTCCCCAAAGACGATCTTTCCGATCCCGAACAACGTCGAGTACACGGCGACGATCCCCGCCACCCAGTTCGTCCAGGCCAGCGCGCCACCCGGAATCGACTCTCGGCCATAGCCGAGCGCGCGTCGAGACTCGCACCCAGCCGGGACCGCCGGGACGGACGCGCTCGTAGAACGACGCGAGCACGGCATCCGATTCCGGCGCCGTCATGAAGGTCACGCTGAGCCACACGATCGTGCTCGCCGCGACCGTGATGAGCATGATCACCGAGTCGGTACGCGGATCGTCGGCGGGAAACCATCGGCCCGGCACAATCCGGAAGCAGATCAGCGAGATCGCGAACGACGCGAGCATCGAGCTGATCTCTGACCACGCATTGATCCGCCACCAGTACCAGCGCAGAATGAGCACCAGGCCGGTGCCGGCGCCGATCGCGAGAAGGAATTTCCACGCGCCCTCGACCGACGACAGTTGCCACGTGACGAGCGTCGACAGCAGGAACAGCACGACCGTCGCCAACCGCGACACGCTGACGTAGTGCTTCTCGCTCGAGTCGGGCTTCAGGAATCGGCGATAGACGTCGTTCACCAGATACGACGCGCCCCAGTTGAGCTGCGTCGCCACGGTGGACATGTACGCGGCGGCGAATCCGGCCATCATGAACCCGCGCCATGGCGTCGGCAGCAGATCCACGAACGACTGCACGTAGGCCGCTTCGTGATCGTGATTCGGACCGATGCCGTTCGGGTAGAGGATCACCGTCGCCAGGCCGGTGATAATCCATGGCCAGGGACGCAGCGCGTAGTGCGCCACGTTGAAGGCGAGCGTCGCCAACACGCCGTCACGCTCCGTACGCGCGGAAAAGATTCGCTGCGCGACGTATCCGCCGCCGCCGGGCTCAGCACCGGGATACCACGCCGCCCACCACTGCACCCCGAGGAACACGCCGAGTGTGAGAATCGGCATCCAGGCGTACGCCGTGATTCCGTTCGCGCCGAAGGAGATCGGAAGCACGGAGAGCGCGGCGGTCTCGCTCCCGAAGTGCGTCACGAGCTTGCTCTTGAGCATGTCCATACCGCCCACGGCCCGCACCGCGAACACGGCGAGCACGATCACCGCCGTCATCTTGATCACGAACTGGACGAGATCGGTCCACAGGACGGCCCACATCCCCGCGGCCACAGAGTACGCCATCGTGATGATGAAACAGATGCCGACGGCGACGACCTCGCCGGAGATCGTCATCCCGCCGATCTGTACCGGATGCAAGCCGAGCGAGATCGTGAGGATCTTGATCATCGCGCGAGTCACCCAGCCGAGGATGATCAGGTTGATCGGGATGCCGAGGTAGAGGGCCCGGAACACGCGCAGTGTCGCCGCCGGCTTGCCGCTGTACCGCACCTCCGCGAATTCGACGTCCGTCATCACGTTCGCTCGCCGCCAGAGCCGCGCAAAGAAGAACACGGTGAGCATGCCGCTCATCAGGAAGTTCCACCACAGCCAGTTGCCCGCGACGCCGTGCGCCGACACCAGACCCGTCACGACCAAGCGGCGTGTCGGCGGCGAAGGTCGTGGCGACCATCGACGCTCCGGCCAGCCACCATGGCACGGCGCGTCCCGAGATGAAGTACTCGCTCAGACTCTCGCCGCCGCGCTTGGTGAACGCGAAGCCGATGCCCGCCGAGAGGAGGAAGTACGCGGCGACGATGGCCCAATCGATCGGAGCGATGTTCATCGATGCGGACGGGAAGGAGGAGACTGATGGTGCCGGTCGAACTCGGCGACGACCGAATCGGCGAGCTGGCGGCGAACTTCGGTGATCTTGTTGTTGTTTCGCGTCGGGTCGACGCGGTTGCTCAGCAAGACGACGAACAGGTCGCGCGACGGGTCAATCGCGATCGAGGTGCCGGTGAATCCCGTGTGCCCGAACGCCCGCGTCGACATGAAGTGTCCGGCCCACGCGGATGACGGGCTGGCGAATTTCATCCCGGGAAGGTCGGGCTTTTGCCAGCCGATGCCACGGTTCGAAAACGTCGAGTCGGTGTACGCGGTGAACTGTGCGATCGTCGCGGGCTGTACGATTCGCACGCCGTCGAGCTCACCACCATTGAGATACATGCGCGCGAGCCGCGCGAGATCATGTCCGGAGCTGAATATTCCGGCGTGTGCCGAAACCCCGCCCAGGTAGTAGGCACGCTCGTCGTGCACCTTGCCGCGCACCAGACCGCCGCGGCGCGGGTCGAATTCGGTCGGCGCGATGCGCGGGAGGAGCGACGCGGGCGGCTTGTACATCGTCTCGTCCATCTTGAGCGGCACGAAGACATGCTCGTGGACGTACGCGTCGAGCGTCTGTCCCGTGATCCGTTCGACGAGCTTGCCGAGCATGTAGGCGCCGATGTCGCTGTAGACCATGCGGACGCCGGGCAGCGTGTCGAGCGGCGTCGAGAACATGAGCTTCGCGAGGCTGTCGGGGTCGTGCGTGATCTCGTCGTACGCCTTGAACGCCGGGAGCCCCGATGTGTGCGTGAGCAGATTGCGAACGGTCACGCGGCTCTTGTTGGGGCCGGTCCACTCGGGGATGTATCGTTGGAGCGGCGCGTCGAGATCGACGCGGCCTTGTTCGACCAGTTGCATCATCGCCGTCGTGAGTCCGACGACCTTGGTGAGCGACGCGAGATCCCACAGCGTGTGTTCGTCAGGCTTCGGCGTGGGTGCCCAATCGAGCTGGCCGACGCCATATTCGGCGAGGATGCCTGCGCGCGTTCCGACGACGGCGAACGCGCCGGGGAAGGCGCTGTCGGCGCGAGCGCGGTTGAGCACGTCCTCGATGCGGCGTTGAATGGCCGCGACGAGTGAAGGCGATGCGCCCGATGGCGCCGGAGCCGGTTGCGTCATCCCGGAACGGCACGCGGCAACGGTGACGAGAAGCGCGAGGATCGTGAGGCGATGCATGCTCAACGTTGGCTGATGATGGCTGTCCTCGGCGGTGCGGCGGCATGTACCCACGCCGCGCCGACGACCACGCCCGCTCCCGGAAACGCGGCGGCGAACGCGCCGGCGACCCACGTTCGCCCCGGCATCACCGTTCTGCTCGATGACAGCCTCGGCGTCGTGCGCGGAAAGCGAATCGCGCTGCTCACGAACCAGACGGGCATCGACGAGCACGGCGTGTCGGACATCGAGGTGCTGCGCGATTCGCGCGCCCGCGCGGCCGGCGTGCAGCTGGTGCGGCTGTTCTCGCCCGAGCACGGCATTCGCGGCACGGAGGACAGAGAGCACCTCGAGAGCGGGGTCGACGAGCGGAGCGGGCTCCCGGTGCATTCGCTCTACACCGAGACCGCGATTGCGCCGCCGGACAGCTTGCTCACCGATCTCGACGCGCTCGTCTTCGACCTCCAGGACGTGGGCACTCGAACGTGGACCTACGTCGGCTCGCTGATCTACGCCATGCGCGCCGCGGCGCGGCGCCACCTGCCGATCATCGTCCTCGACCGGCCCAATCCGATCACCGGCAACCACGTTGACGGGCCCATGCTCGACTCCGCGTTGGCGAATCCCAATGAGCAAAGCCCGCGGCGACCGGCGAAGCCGTACGCATTATACCCGTTCCCATTGCGGCATGGAATGACGATGGGCGAGCTCGCGCGCTTCTACAACGAGACACTCGGCATCGGCGCGGCACTGCACGTCATTCCGGTTTCGGGATGGAACCGCGCGATGTGGTTCGACGAGACGGGACTTCCGTGGGTGCGTCCGTCGCCGAATCTGCCGACGCTCACCAGCGCGCTCGTCTACCCCGCGCTCGTCGCTCTCGAGGGAACGAACGTGTCGGTGGGGCGGGGAACGGCCGACGCGTTTCAACGGTTCGGCGCGCCGTGGATGAACGCGTCGGAAGTCGCATCGCTGCTCAACGGCCGCCGCCCGCCGGGCGTGCGGTTCGACGTCGATTCGTTCACACCGGTGAATCCGGGCGACGGCAAATACGGCGGCAAACGCATCCCCGGCGTCCGCGTCGTCGTGACCGACAGGAATGCGGTGCAACCTGGACATTTGAGCGCGCAGATCTTGTGGGCGCTGTCTCGCGTGAACCGTGATTCGCTGCGCATCAGCGACGCGACGTTCGACGAGCGCTTCGGCAGCTCGGCGATGCGGCAGGCCGTGCTCGCCGGCGATGATCCCGACCGGGTCGTGGATGGCGGACGCGCCGCCGTGAACGCGTTCCAAGCCTCAGCTCGGCGTTTTCTGTTGTACTGATTTGCGGCCAACGACAAACGTGGCGCGGCAGGTCGCGGCGAACAGCGCGGTAACAATTCCGGTTCCGGGGTATTCAACGGGGACGACCGCGACGCTCAGAGGCAGTCACGTTCGACGGTGCGGGGACCCATTTGCGTACCAACGTCACACCGAACGGAACGGTCAGCTTCCAGGCGCCGTAGTACGGTTGAGTCGATCGAGGCGCACCTGAGCGGCTGTTTGGTTGCTACAAGTGTCTGGAAAGGCTACTTTTACGCCCAATGAAGATTCTTCCGGACTGGCTCCAGAACGGATATCTCAGAGTCATTGATCCGGTTGCCAACTGGCTGGTCCGTCGCGGTGTGCATCCCAACACGATCACCGCCGTTGGCACCGTGTGTACCGTCGCCGGCGGCGTCATCTACGGCTTCGGGCACATCCGGACCGGCGGATTCTTCCTGTCCGCCACCGCCCTGTTCGACGTTCTGGACGGCACGGTCGCCCGGCGCTCAAACAAGAGCTCGACGTTCGGTGCGTTTCTCGACTCGACGCTCGACCGCGTCGCCGACGGTGCGGTGCTTGGCGGACTCGCCGTTTTCTACGCGCTTAGCCCGCGATTCCATTCGGTCCCGATGGTTGTCGTGTGCCTCGCCGGAATGATCGGGGCGTTTCTCACGTCGTACATCCGCGCCCGCGCCGAAGCGCTCGGGCTGGATGCGAAAGTCGGCCTGCTTCAGCGGCCAGAACGTTCCGTGTTGCTCGCCGCCCCGCAGGCCCTGTTCGGGCTCGTGCTCAACGGCTGGGTGTTGGACCTCATCCTGGTTTTCCTCACCGTGACGGCGTGGATCACCGTCGTGCAGCGGACAAAGTTCGTGTACGACCAGACGAACGACCGCGCCGACGCTCCCCCGTTGCCGCTCACCACTGAAAAGTCCTTCTGGCTGCGTCGCCGTGGTCGTACCGGCACGCGTCATTAGCACGACAGGAGATTGAATTCGTGGCATCGCCCACTATCCGTCCTGCCACCGGCACGCTCGGCATTCTGACGCCCGGGCTCGGTGCCGTCGCAACGACGTTCATGGCCGGCGTCGAGAGCATCCGCCGCGGCCATGCCAAGCCGATCGGCTCGCTCACGCAGATGGCGACGATCCGGCTCGGCAAACGCACCGACAACCGCGCGCCGGTGATCAAGGACTTCGTGCCGCTGGCGCCGCTCGACAACCTCGTGTTCGGCGCCTGGGATCCGATTCCCGACGACGCGTATACGGCGGCGAAGAAGGCCGGCGTGCTCGAGGAGCGCGACCTCGCCCCGGTGTCGAAGTTCCTGGAGGGCATCAAGCCGATGCCGGCGGTCTTCGACAACAAGTACGTCACGCGCATCCACGGCGAGAACGTGAAGAAGGGGAAGTCGAAGCGCGACCTGGCCGAGCAGCTGCGGCAGGACATGCGCGACTTCAAGGCGAAGCACAAGTGCGATCGCCTGGCGATCGTCTGGTGCGCGTCGACCGAGATCTTCATCAAGCCGGGCCCGCAGCACGCGACGATCCAGCAGTTCGAGCGGGCGATGGAGCAGAACGACGAAATGATTTCGCCGGCGATGCTCTATGCGTGGGCCGCGATCATGGAAGGCGTGCCCTACTGCAACGGCGCTCCGAACCTCGCCGTCGACACACCGGCCCTTCAGGCGCTGGCCAACGAACGCGGCGTGCCGATCTCGGGCAAGGACTTCAAGACCGGCCAGACGTGGATGAAGACGGTCATCGCGCCCGGACTCAAGGCGCGCATGCTCGGCCTCGCCGGCTGGTACTCGACGAACATTCTTGGCAACCGAGACGGCGAGGTGCTTGACGACCCCGCTTCGTTCAAGACGAAGGAAGAGTCGAAGCTCAGCGTGCTGCACACGATCCTGCAGCCGGAGACCTATCCCGATCTGTACAAGGACTTCTCGCACGTCGTGCGGATCAACTACTACCCGCCGCGCGGCGACAACAAGGAAGGCTGGGACAACATCGACATCATCGGGTGGATGGGTTACCCGATGCAGATCAAGGTGAACTTCCTCTGCCGTGATTCGATCCTCGCCGCGCCGATCGTGCTCGACCTGGCGCTCTTCTCCGACTTCGCTCATCGCGCGGGGATGAAGGGCATTCAGGAATGGTTAAGCTTCTATTACAAGTCGCCGATGGCCGCTCCGGGACTGCAACCGGAACACGATCTTTTCATCCAGCAGACGAAGCTCAAGAACACGCTTCGGCACCTGATGGGTGAGGAGCAGATCACTCACCTCGGGCTGGAGTACTACCAGTCGTAAGACGAGGAGAGCCGGCGATGCGACCTGTGGAGCGGGTGCGGCGAATCGGCGCGATGGTCGCGGCCGTCGTCGCGGTGGCGGCGTGCAGCGGCGACAACAGTCCTCCTCCGTTGCATCAGTTCACGCTGAGCTACGACTTCACGATCAAGCCGGACCAGGCGCCGCCGCACGCCCGCGACGACATCCATTACACGATCCAGGTCTTCGACCGGAAGACGCGGCAGCCGATCGAGAGTGGCGAAGGCCAGCTCTTCGCGGGCAAGCCGATCGACGAGGATGCGCCCAACGGTCCGCAGTCCAAGACGTACGACGGCATGGAGTACGGACCCGAGGTCGGCACGTATCACGCGAAGCTGAACTTCGTCATCCCCGGCACATGGGCCGTGGCGATCCGCTTCCGCAAGGATTCGTTGCATCCGCTCGAGCGCACCGACTGGATGCAGGACGTGCTCAACGAACGCCCATCGAACACCCCCTGATGCGACACTTCTATCGCAGCCAAATGCAGCTCGCGGACGTGCTCGCCGCCGCCGACGAGTTTTTCCCCGCGCTCGGACTCGCGCAGCACACGACGGCGCCCAAAATGCGCACGTACACGGGACCGCTCGGCGCCCTTCGGCTGACGGTTCGCGCGGAAGGCGGGCACTACACGTTCGTGCAGATCGACACCGATCAGATGGGCGAGAGTCGTCTCGATCGAAACGTCAAGAAATTCTTTGTTGCGCTGCACCGCGCCGACGACCCGGAACACCGGCTGACGTCGAGCTATTGATGCGCTGATGGCGCATCCCACAGGCGGGCCGCAGGCACAAGCGCCCACGCCGCGTTCCGCGTATTTTGGTATTGGTTGCATTACCGCCGTCGCCGGATTCGTCGGCGGCGGGATGATCGGGGTGCTCGTGGCCAAGATCGTCGGTGCCGTGGCGCGCTGTACGCCGGACGCTGAGACCGGCGCGCCGTGCGGGTGGGGATCCTACTGGCTGGTCGGCGCGGTCGTCGGGCTCTTCGTCCTTCCGACGATTGCGATCTGGCTGTTCGCTCGCGGTCGTCGCCGCGCGCAAAACTCGGAACGAGGGTGAGTCGGTGGCTCGTGTAGACGTCGTGATGCCCCAGATGGGTGAATCGATCGCCGAGGGCACACTCTCGAAGTGGCTCAAGAAGGTCGGCGACGCGGTGAAGCGCGACGAGCCGATGTTCGAGATCTCGACCGACAAAGTCGACGCCGAGATTCCGGCGCCGGTGAGCGGCGTCTTGGCCGAGGTCCTCGTGAAGGAAGGCCAGACGGTTCCGGTGGAAACGCTGGTCGCGCGCCTCGAGACCGATGTGAACGCGGCTGTGACTGCGCCCGCCGCACCGGCGACCGCACCCGCTGCCGCGTCCGCTCCGTCGGTGCCCGCGAAGGCCGCCGCCGGCGCCAAGCCGGCCGCGTCTGACAAACCATCCGCCCCGACGCCGCCGGCCGCGCCGGCACCCGAACACGGCAACGGCGCGTCCCTCGAGGAACGGCTGCGCACCAAGTCCTCGCCGCTCGTCCGGCGAATGGCGGCGGACCACGGCATCGAGATCTCCGGATTGCAGGGCAGCGGCATCGCGGGGCGGGTCACCAAGCGCGACCTCCTCGACTTCATAGAGTCGGGCGCCAAGGCCCCACCGCGCGTGGGCGCGGGCGCGCCCGTTCACGTCGGCACGCTGCCGCTTCCCGAGCCGTGGCCGGGCGACGTGGTCGAGCCGATGTCCAAGATGCGTGCGCTGATCAGCGAACACATGGTCGCGTCGCGGCACACGTCGGCGCACGTGAGCACGTTCTTCGAGGTGGACTTCACGCGCATTGCTCGCATTCGCGCGAAGAATCGCGCCGAGTTCGAGAAAGCGACCGGCGAAAAGCTCACCTACATGCCGTTCATCCTGAAGGCGGTCGTCGACGGGTTGAAAGCGCATCCGGTCGTGAACGCGTCGGTGCGCGGCAACGAAGTCATCTATCGCAAGCAGATCAACATCGGGATCGCGGTGGCGCTCGACTGGGGACTCATCGTCCCCGTCATCAAGGGCGCGGACAACCTGTCGCTCACGGGTCTGACGCGGGCGCTCAACGACCTCGCGAACCGCGCGCGGACCAAGCGGCTCGATCCGCGCGAAGTGCAGGACGGCACGTTCACGATCACCAACCCCGGCGTGTTCGGATCGCTCACCGGCACGCCGATCATCAACCAGCCGCAAGTCGGGATTCTTTGCCTCGGCGCGATCGAGAAGCGGCCGAAGGTGCTCACCGGTCCGGACGGCGAGGACATCCTTGCCATCCGGACGTGTTCGTATCTCTCCCTCTCGTTCGACCATCGCGTCGTCGACGGCGCCGATGCCGACAAGTTCATGGGCTTCGTAAAGCGAAGCCTCGAAACCTTCCCTGAGACGGTGCTCTGACCGTGCCGCGCGCACTCACGATTCAACGCACGCTCGTCACGCCGCCGGACCGCGAGCGATTTCACCAAAAGCTCCGCCGCAAACACGAGCACTACGCGAAGCAGAACTGCCGCTTCTGGGCGTTCGAGGAAGCCGGTCTTCCCGGCGCGTTCCTCGAGTTCGTCGAGGCATCGGATGCCAACACGCTGGCGCGAGCGCACGCGTCGGCGCCCGAGCCGATCCTCGATCCGAATCGCGTCTACATGGAAGTGGAGCTGACCTGATGCCATCGCGGACGCTCACGATCGGCGGCAAGAACTGGCTCGTATTTCCATCGGGCCGGGTGACGCAGTACGACCGCGACGAGTTCGGGCTCCTCTTCATCAGTGGAACGGGCGGCGATCGCGAGGTGCGAGTGACTCGCTATTCCCCCGTGGGGACCCGGTCGCGAGAGCGTTCTCTGGTGGAGATGAGCAACGCCGACCTCGCCCGACTCTTCGAGGCGTCGCAGCCCAGCGACACGTCGCCGGAAGCCGACTACTCGGTGTGACGTCGACTCCTCCGCGCGCGGGCGACGCCGCGGCGCTCGTCGACCTGCACGTTCACTCGACCGCTTCGGACGGAACGCGTCCGCCCGACGAAGTCGTGCGCGAGGCGAAGCGCATCGGGCTCGCCGCCATCGCCCTTACGGATCACGACACACTCGACGGTATCGCGCTCGCGACGGAAACCGGCGCCGCGCTCGGCGTGCGCGTCGTCGCGGGGATCGAGCTGAGCGCCGTCGAGACCGATGCGGAAACGCACATCCTCGGCTTGCACCTGTCCGACACGCGTCAGATCGAAGCGCAGCTTGCCGCGCTGCGCGACATGCGCCGCGGCCGCGCCGAACGGATCGTCGTCCGATTGAACGAGCTCGGCGTGCGGGTCGAAATGGCGGCGGTGCTCGAGCAGGCGGCCGGCGGCGCCATCGGCAGGCCGCACGTCGCCCGCGCCATGATCGCCGAAGGATGGGCGGTCGACTTTCGCGACGCGTTCGACCGTTACCTCGGTGGCGGACGTCCCGCGTACGTTCCGAAGGAGCGACTCGCCGCGGGCGACGCGATCGGCGCCATCCACCGGGCGGGCGGTTTGGCGATCCTCGCGCATCCGGCGCAGACGGGCACGCGCGAACGCATCGAGGCATTTGTGCGCGCGGGAATCGACGGCGTCGAAATCCGTCATCCGAGCCACAGCCCGGAGGATGTCGCGCGACTTACCGCCCTCGTCGATTTCTTCGGCCTCGTGCCGAGCGGCGGATCGGACTGGCACGGCGCCTCCGAGGGCGCGCGCACACTCGGCATGATGCGTGTACCGGGATCGTGGCTCGAACGGCAGGACGCTCGCATTCGCGAGCGTGCGGCCTGAGGCCGTTTCAGGTCCGACGATCATTCGCCAGGTCGTAGATGCTTGACTAGCCGAGCCGAGGAGCGACGCCATGGAGCTCGCGGGTAAGACGGCGTTGGTAACGGGAGCCGGCCATCGCGTGGGGCGAGCGATTGCCGTCGCGCTGGGCGCGCAGAAGATGCGCGTCGCCGTGCACTACAACTCCACTGCCGACGGCGCCAAGGAGACGTTGCGCGAGATCGAGAAGCGCGGCGGGTCGGGCGACACGTTCGGCGCGGACCTCACCAAGCCGGACCAGATCTCCGGGCTCACCGACGCGGTGGTCAAGCGATTCGGATCGCTCGACGTACTGGTCAACTCCGCCGCCGTCATGCTGCGCACGCCGCTCGGCGAGACGGACGCCGATCAGTGGGACGGCATCATGGCGCTGAACCTTCGCGCGCCGTTCCTGTTGTCGCAGGCCGCCGCGCCGCATCTGCGCCGCGCAAAAGGAGGGGGAGTGATCGTCAACATCGCCGATCTCGCGGCGTTCGAGACGTGGCCCGGCTACCTCGTGCACGGATTGTCGAAGTCAGGCGTCGTGTACCTGACGCGTGCGCTGGCGCGCGTTCTCGCGCCGGAGGTTCGTGTCGGCGCGGTAGCCCCGGGAACCGTCCTCCTCCCCGAGAAATGGAGCCCGTCCGACGCCGCGCACCTGGTCGAGTCGACGCCGCTCAAGCGCAACGGCACCCCCGAGGACGTGTCGGGCGCGGTCCTCTTCATCCTCGGCGCCGACTACTTCACGGGCGACACGATCATCGTCGACGGCGGCCGCCACATACGCAAGTGACTGTCGTGAATGACGGTTCCCGCATCGGCTACATTTGAGCATCATGATGCGGCGATTGCGGACGAGAACGCCGCCGTGCTGCGACGAGAGGATTTGAAGTGGGGACTACCTACAATTACGACGTCGTAATCATCGGAGCGGGCCCCGCGGGACTCTGTGCCGGCCTCTACGCCGGGCGCGCGATGCTCAAGGCCGTCATCCTCGAGAAGGGATGGCCCGGCGGCGAGCTCCTCAACACCGAGTTGGTCGAGGACTATCCCGGGTTCGACCACATTCTCGGCCGTGACCTGGCCGAGAAATTCGCCGACCACGCGGCCAAGTTCGGCGCCGAGATTCGCAACGGCGTCTGCGTGGAACGAGTCGAGCGCTCCGACGACGGCACCTTCACGACGCTCACCGAGTCCGGCGACGTCTACTCCTCGCCCGCGGTGATCGTGACCGCCGGCGGGACGCCGATCAAGCTTGGCGTGCCTGGCGAGATCGAATACGCGGGGAAGGGCGTGTCGTATTGCGCGATCTGCGACGGAGCGTTCTTCCGCAACCAGATCGTCGCGGTGATCGGCGGCGGCGACGCCGCGACAGAAGAGGCCGACTTTCTCACGCGCTACGCCGAGAAGGTGTATCTGATTCATCGTCGTGATGAGCTGCGCGCCTCGAAGATTCTCCAGGAGCGCTTGTTCGCGAATCCCAAGGTGGAAGTCATCTGGAATACGGTCGTCGACGAAGTGCAGGGTGACGGGCAGGGGCTCGTGCACAACCTGCGTCTGCGCGACGTCGCGACGGAAACGACGAGAGATCTGCCGGCGACCGGCATGTTCGTGTTCATCGGCTTCCGCCCCAACACGGGCATCGTCGTGGAGCACGTCGAGCACGACGACATGGGATACTTCCGAACCGACGCGAACATGGAGACGAGCGTGCGCGGCCTGTTCGCCGCCGGCGACGTTCGCTCGCAGTTGACGCGACAGGTGACGACGGCCGTTGGCGATGCGACGACCGCGGCGATCGCCGTGGAGAAGTACCTCAAGGCGCGCGCCGACGGACATCCGAGCGAACCGATCGTCGGCATGGGGGGCTACACGGCGTGAAGATCCAGTCGGTCACGGTGGGCGAGTTTCAGGAGAACACCTATCTCGTGATCGACGAGGCGACGGGTCACGCCGTCGTCATCGATCCCGGCGCGGAGCCCGATCGGCTCGTCGAATGGATCCGCGATGCGGACGTCACGCTCGACGGCGTGTGGCTTACACACGCGCACCTCGACCACGTCGGAGGCGTCGCCGGCGTCACGCGCGAGTGGCCGGTGCCGGTATACATGCATCCGGACGACCGACCGACTCTCGAGCGCGCGCCGATATCGGCCGCCGGGTACGGCGTACCGTTCGAGGCGCCGCCCGCTCCGGATCGCGAGCTCGCCGACGGCGATTCGCTCGCACTGGGAGGTCTCGCGTTCAAGGTGATGCACGTGCCGGGTCATGCGCCCGGCCACGTCGTGTTTCACGGCAACGGTGTCGTGCTCGGCGGTGACTTGCTGTTCGCCGGTTCCATCGGACGGACCGACTTGCCGCTGGCCGAGCCGCTCGCGATGGAGGAGTCGCTCGCGCGGATCTGCGAGTTGGACGACGAGCTGGTTGTGTATCCCGGGCACGGACCGGCAACGACGATCGGCGAAGAGCGCGCGAGCAATCCTTTCCTCACCGGGGTCGTTCGCCTGGTGAAGCGTTAGGCGATGGGTCCGCCGGCTCGCTCGCCGTCGCTGACCTTGGAGCTTGTGGCGCTCGCGCTCTGGCTCGGCGCATCGATCCTGTTCGCGGCCATCGTCGCACCGGCGTTGTTCGCCGCGCTTCCGAGTCGCACGCTCGCCGGGGACGTCGTCGGCCGTGTGCTGCCGGCGATCTTCTACTCCGGAATCGTCGTCGCGCTGGTGGCGATCGCGGTCGAAGCACGTGCCGCCGGCCGCGTTTTCACGGCGCGGGTGACGGCGGGACTCCTGCTCGGCGCCGCCTGCGGCGCCGCGCTCGCCATCGCACGCGGCATCGACCGATTCCGCGCGAGTATTGCCGGCCCGATCGACGCGCTGGCGCCGGACGACGCGCGCCGAATCGCTTTCGGGCGGTTTCATGCCCTGAGCGTTGGCGCGCTTGGAGTCGGCATGCTGGCCGCGCTCGTCCTCATGATCTCCGCCGCGCGCCGTCTCGCCGCGCGGGCGACCGTTTAACGACCTTTCATCCGAACTTAGAGCTCTCTCATCATGCCCGATACACGCCGCGAAAAAGACCCGCTCGGCACCCTCGACGTTCCCGCCGACGCGTTGTACGGCGTCCAGACGCTCCGCGCCAGACAGAACTTTGCCGTCAGCGGGCTGTCGCCGCTCGAGCCGTTCGTCGTCGCGCAGGTGTGGATCAAGAAGGCGGCGGCGCTCACGCACAAGCAGACGGGCCGTCTCGAACCGCGGCTCGCGGATGCCATCGTCGCCGCGGCCGACGAGGTCCTGGGCGGCAAGCACCGCGAGCAGTTCATCGTCGACCCGTTTCAGGCCGGCGCCGGAACGTCGCACAACATGAACGCGAACGAGGTCCTGGCCAATCGGGCCAACGAGATCCTCGGCGGAAAGCGCGGCGAGTACTCGCCGGTGCATCCGAATGATCACGTCAATATGGCGCAGTCGACGAACGACACGATCCCCACGGCGATCCGCCTCGCTTGTCTCGCGCAGCTCGGGCCGCTGACGAAGGCGTTCGAGGGGCTACGCGCCGCACTGGCCAACAAGGGGAAGGAGTTCGACGACGTCGTCAAAGCAGGCCGGACGCACCTGCAGGACGCCATGCCGATCCGGCTCGGTCAGGAATTCACCGCGTATGCCGGCTCCATTGGCCGAGGCCTGCGTCGGGTCAACGAGGCAGCCGACTATCTGCGCGACCTCGGGATCGGCGGCAGCGCGGTCGGCACCGGCGTGACGGTCGAAGCGGAATACCCGGCGCTCATGGTTCGACATCTCGCGTCGATCTCCGGACTCGACGTGCGGGAAGGGCAGGATCGCATTCAGCTCATGCAGAGCATGGGCGACGTCGCCGGCTACAGCGCGTCGCTTCGCGTCCTCGCGATCGATCTGAGCAAGATCGCCAGCGACCTTCGGCTGATGGTGATGGGTCCGCGCACAGGCATCGACGAGATCTCGCTCCCCGCGGTGCAGCCGGGATCGTCCATCATGCCGGGCAAGATCAACCCGTCGATCCCGGAGATGGTCAATCAGGTCTGCTTCCAGGTGATGGGACTGGACACGACGGTCGCCATCGCGTCGGAACACGGGCAGCTCGAGCTCAACGTGATGATGCCGGTCATCGGGTTCAACGTGCTGCTCGCCGGCCGGATTCTCACCAACGCCGTGGCGACGCTCACGGAGCGGTGCGTCACCGGGATTCAGGCAAACCGCGAGATGTGCGCGTACTGGGTCGAGCGGTCGGCGGCTCTCGCGACCGCGCTTGCCCCGCAAATCGGCTACGCGCGCGCGGCGGAAATCAGCAAGCAGTCGGTGAAGGAAGGGATCCTGATTCGCGATCTGGTGAAGCGCGACGGCATCCTTCCGGCCGACGAGGTGGACGACGTGCTCGACCTGCGGAAAATGACCGAGATCGGGGTTCCCGGCGGCAAGTACGGCGCTTCAGCCGGCGGCTGATCCGGCTTGTCCCACCAACGCGCGCGGGCTGACCGGAGCCCGCGGGCGAGCTTAGATTGAAAATCGATGCGCATCACTACGTTGGCCGAGTACGGAGTCATCTGCGCGCTTCATTTGGCGCGTCGCGCGTCGGAAGGCCCCATTACGGGGCGCGAGATCGCCGACGTGGAGCGCCTGCCCGGCGACTACGTCGAGCAGATCCTGCTGCGACTTCGGCGCGCGGGACTCGTGCGCAGCACGCGCGGCGCGCGCGGCGGCTACATGCTGGCCCGACCGGCCGACACGGTCTCGATCCGCGACGTGATCGAGGCGTCGGAGACGATGACGTTCGATCTCCACTGCGTGTCGCATCCCGTCGGCGAGGAGCGATGCTCGTCGTCGCACAACTGCAGCATTCGCCCCGTGTGGATGCTGCTGCAGCGCAAGATCGACGACGTGTTGGGGGGCGTGTGTCTCGCCGACTTGTTAGCCGAAGAAAGCGAAGTGCGTTCGCGCGTCGGCCTGTCACCCGCGGCTGTCGAGCCTGACGCCCGCTCGCTACCCGTTCTGCAGTCCTGAGCGATGGCGTTCTTCGCGCGATGGCGGGCCGACCGTGACGCGCAGCGAAAAGCCGCCCGGTACGTCGGCACGTTGTTCGTCGAACCCGACGGCCGCGACGTCGAATGGCTGGCGCAGAACGCGACGCGGGGCGACATGGATCATGCGAGGTGGGAGCTGCGCTACGCGCGTCGCGCGCTGGGACTCATCGCCGCGCAGCGCGACGCGCTCGACGACCGCACCGCCTCGATGGTCGCTCACGAGATCTCGGAAGCATTCGCACGCGACCGAGGCATCGCCGCCGACAAGACCGACACGGCGGAACGGCAGTTCAACGCGCGGTTGAGCGCCTATCGCGACGGGCTCGGATCGCGCGCCGGTGCACCGACCTGGACGCGAATGGGGCAGACGCTTTTCGCGTTCGCCGGCGGGAGCTTCAAGCTGCGCGACGACAACATCGTTCGGGCGGGCGAGCTGTTGTTCGGCTATCTCACCGAGGCAAACGAAGCGCTGCGCGCCACATTCGGCACGGTTGCGCTGCCTGAGAACGTCGCCCCCAGCGAACTGGTCGGCCGAGCGGCGCCTCGCTAGAAACTCACCAAGAAACGCTTGAGTGCCGAAGGGGGGACTCGAACCCCCACGAGCTTGCGCCCACTGGCTCCTGAAGCCAGCGCGTCTACCAATTCCACCACTTCGGCAGAGCAAGCAAAGTTAGCCGCGCGCGGAGGGTGCGTCAACGTATCCTGTGTTGCTGCGCGAAGATGGCTCGTCTAGGTTGCGACAACGCGCGAGCCTCGAGCCGCACGCCTCCGTAACGCCGATCGCATGCCCGCCCGCCCGACCAAGCCAGACAAGCCAGCGCGCTCCGGCGCGGCGAAGGCCCCGCCCGAGATCCAGTCGATCGCGCGCAACAAGCGCGCGCGCTACGACTACCACATCCTCGAGACCTTCGAGGCGGGGCTCGTGCTCGTGGGGACCGAGGTGAAATCGCTGCGCGACGGGCGAGCCAACATCAGCGACGCGTACGGAATACTGCGGGACGGTGAGCCATTCTTGCTCAACCTGCACATCTCCCCCTACGAACGAGGGGGTTACACGAATCACGAGCCCGAACGCACCCGCAAACTGTTGCTCCACCGCAAGGAAATCCGTCGTTTGATTGGAGCCGTCGAGCGCCAAGGACTGACCCTGGTCCCGCTCGAGCTGTACTTCAAGAACGGGGTGGCGAAAGTGTCCCTCGCACTCGCCAAGGGAAAGCAACTTCACGACAAGCGCGACACCGAGCGTACGCGCGACGCCGAGCGGGAAATGTCCCGCGCGGTCCGCGCGCGATGATCGGGGTCTTTGTCGCGGCGTTCCAACTGGCGCAGTCGGCGCCCGGAGCGGCGCTCGTGGTGCGCGACGCGCACCACTCGATTCGCGTCGCGACGATCGCGACGGCGGCCGGGCGCATGCTGCGCCCCGACGGCCTCGCGCCGTTGCTGCCGGTCTCAGTGCGCCACGACTCCGCGGCGTGGTATTCACTCGAGGCGTGGGGCACGCGCGTCCAGGTCCAGGCGGGTTCGCCCTACGTACGCGTCGGCGCCCAGGTCCGCCAGCTCGCGTCGGCACCGGTCGTCTCGAACGGACGACTCATGGTGCCGCTCCAGATCCTGTCGGACGTATTTCCGGAGTTCGTTCCCAACACACGGTGGGACGCCGACGCGGGTGAGCTGGTCGTGTTCTCGACCGACATGGCGCCGGGCCCCGTCGTGGCGCGCGCCGAGCCGAGCGCTCCGGCTGCGCGCGACCGAGAATCGCTCACGACCTCGATCGCGTACGACGACGGTGTCCGTCGGCCGCCGGCGGCCTCGAAACACGGCCGGAAAACCGTGATCGTGGATGCGGGGCACGGTGGCGTGGACGACGGTATGACCGGCCCGATCGGCGGCGGCCCCAAGATCTATGAAAAGGACATCACGCTCGCCGTGGCCAGACGGGTCGGCGCGCGACTGCAGGCCAAGGGCCTCGACGTCGTGTACACGCGCACGACGGACACGCTCATCTCGCTCGACGACCGCGGCCGCATCGCCAACCGGAACGGCGGCGACCTGTTCATCTCGATTCACGTGAACGCCGCGAACCTCGGCTGGACGGATCCCGAAGGCGCCAGGGGCGTCGAGACGTACTTCCTCTCCGAGGCGCGGACCGAAGACGCGCGCCGCGTCGAGCGAATGGAGAACGCGGCCGTGCGGTTCGAGCAGAGCGGCCCCGGACTCGACACCGGCGACCCGCTTAGTTTCATTCTCAGTGACATGCAGCAGAACGAGCACCTGCGTGAATCCAGCCACGTCGCCGAGCTCATTCAGCATCGCCTCGCGGCGGTCTCGCCGGGACCCAGCCGTGGCGTCAAGCAAGCGGGGTTTCGCGTGCTCGTGACGGCGTTCATGCCCGCTGTCCTCGTCGAGATCGGATTCGGCACGAATGGGCGCGAAGCGCGCTATCTCTCCGATCCGACGAAACAGGACTCGATCGCCTCGGCGATCGCGACCGCGGCCGAGCAGTACCTCGACAACTACGAGCGCCGGGTCGACGGCGGCAAGTCCGGCACCGGCGGGAGCCAGAACCGGTGACCTCGCGCCCGACGCTCGAGAGCGTCGTGAGCGGCCTGATATTTCAAAACCCTATCGTTCTCGCCTCCGGCACCGCGGGCTACGGAGCCGAGCTCGATCGCGTCGTCGAGCTCGAGTTGCTGGGCGGCTTCGTGACGAAGGCGGTGTCGGTCGAGCCGCGCGCCGGCGCGCCGGCGCCCCGCGTGGCGGAGTTCGAGGGTGGAATGATCAACGCGGTTGGGTTGGCGAACCCCGGCCTCGAGGTGGTGCGACGCGAGCATCTGCCATGGCTAGCAGGGCATCTGCCAGCGACGCGCAAGATCGCCAACGTCGTCGGCTTCGCGGTCGACGACTATCCGACCGTCATCGCGGGACTGGAGGAAGGCCTTGCCTCTGCCAACGCGCCGGCGATCGACGCGTACGAGCTGAACGTGAGCTGCCCGAACGTGAAGGCGGGCGGAATGGAGTTCGGTGCCGACCCGTCGGCCCTGCGCGCCGTCGTAGAGCGCGCCCGTCGTGAAACCAAGCGGCCGGTCTTCGTGAAGCTTTCGCCGACGCTGGAGCGAATCGGCGACGCCGCCAAGATCGCCGTCGACGCGGGCGCCGATGCGATCAGCGTCGTGAACACGATTCCAGGGCTGCTGATCGACGTCGAGCAGCGTCGCCCCGCGCTTGGATTCGGCACCGGCGGCGTGAGCGGGCCGGCGATTCTTCCGGTGGGTGTGCTCGCCACCTGGCGCGTCCACCGGGCGGTCCGCGTGCCGATCCTCGGCGTCGGCGGTGTGGCGAACGGCCGCGACGCGCTCCAATACATCATGGCCGGCGCGTCGCTCGTGGGAATTGGCACGGCGGCGCTCCGCGATCCGCGCGCGCCGATGCGCGTCGTGCGCGAGATGACCTCGTGGTGCGAGTCGCACGGCGTCGCGCGCGTGACCGATGTGGTGGGCACCCTCGAGGGGCTCTCGTGACGACGACGCCGATCGTCGCGCTCGACGTCTCGACGGCGTCCGCTGCGCTGGCCCTCGTGACAGAGCTCGGCGACTCCTGCCGGTTCTACAAGGTCGGCAACGAGCTGTTCACCGCGGCGGGGCCATCGGTGGTGACGGCGATCCGCGAGACGGGATGCGAGGTCTTTCTCGACCTCAAGTTCCACGACATTCCGAACACCGTCGCCGGCGGAGTGCGGAACGCGGCCAAGCTCGGCGCGTCACTCGTGACGGTCCACGCGTCGGGCGGCGCGGCGATGATGCGCGCGGCGGTCAATGCGGCCGGAACATGTCGAGTCCTCGCGGTCACGGTGCTGACATCTCTCACGACCGGGGAAGTCGCGCGCGCCTGGGGGCGTGACGCTTCGCTGAGCGTAGAGACCGAGGTGTTGAGGCTGAGCGACTTGGCTGCCGAGTGCGGAGCACACGGGATCGTTTGCGGAGGGCGCGAAGCCCGGCTCGTGCGCGACCGATTCGGGGACCGTCTGTCTGTTCTGGTTCCGGGCGTCCGGGCGGCGGGCAGCGATGCGCAGGATCAGGCGAGAGTGGTGACCCCGCGCGAGGCCGCCGATGCAGGGGCGCTCTATGTGGTGGTCGGCCGGATGGTCACGGGGGCCGAGGATCGGCGCGCGGCGATGCAGGCCGTGCGGCTCGCACTCGAATAGCCGTGCCGGCGGCGCGGTGGATGGGCTCGGCCAACTATCGAGCTGGCGTCCTCCCCTTGATCGAAGTCTCGGTCTCATTTATTGTTAGGGTCTGTCTAGAAACGTCTTTCTCGACGCACGAGCCGTGCGTCGTTTTTTCGGAGCGTCCGTGAAAGTTCGTACGAGCGTAAAGCCGATCTGTGAGCACTGCAAAGTCGTGAAGCGAAACGGCGTGACTCGCATCATCTGCAAGCGCAATCCCAAGCACAAGCAGCGTCAGGGCTGATCATCATGGCTCGTATTGCTGGCGTCGATCTCCCTCGCGACAAGAAGGTCGAGATCGGTCTCACGTACATCTACGGCATCGGGCGAAAGAACGCCGCCGAGATCATCAAGAAGAGCGGTGTCGATGCGGCGCTACGCATTCGCGACCTCACCGACGCGGACGTGAACAAGATCCGCGGCGCGATCGAGCGCGAGTACAAAGTCGAGGGCGCGCTCCGCACCGAGGTCGCCATGAACATCAAGCGACTGATGGACATCGGCTCGTACCGCGGCATCCGGCACCGCAAGGGGCTGCCGGTGCGCGGCCAGCGCACACACACGAACGCCCGCACGAAGAAGGGTCCGCGCCGCGCGATCGCCGGCAAGAAGAAGGTCACGAAGTAGCTGCAGAATTCCGAGCGGAGGTGCGAAGCGCCGAAGCGAGGAACCATGAACGTCATCGCGACCACGTAGAGAGAACTCATTTCGTATGGCAACAGGGAAGAAGGCCAAGCGGGTGGTGGAGGCGGAGGGCATCGCGCACGTCAGCGCGACGTTCAACAACACGACCATCACGATCACGGACTCGCACGGCAATGCCGTGTCGTGGGGCTCATCCGGCAAGGCGGGCTTCAAGGGGTCCAAGAAGAGCACGCCGTTCGCCGCGACCGTCGCGGCCGAGCAGTGCGCGCGCGAGGCGCTGACCGCAGGGGTCAAGCGCGTGCACGTGCGCGTGCAGGGTCCAGGCTCGGGACGCGAGTCGGCGATCCAGGCGCTCGCAACCGCCGGCCTCCAGGTCAAGTCGATCAAGGACGTGACGCCGATTCCGCACAACGGTTGCCGTCCGCCGAAGCGCCGGAGAGTCTGAGCCATGGGTCGCTACACGGGTCCCAGCTGCAGGCAGTGCCGCCGGGAAGGGACCAAGCTCTTCCTCAAGGGCACCAAGTGCTTCACGGAGAAGTGCCCGGTCGAACGTCGTCCGTATGCGCCTGGCCAGCACGGCCAGAGCACGGCGCGCCGCCGCAAGGCGTCGGAGTACTCGAAGCAGCTCCGCGAGAAGCAGAAGATCAAGCGCATGTACGGGCTGAGCGAGCAACAGTTCCGCAACACGTTCGAGCAAGGTGACGACGCTGCCGGGGATCACGGGCCACAACCTTCTCGCAGCACTGGAGAGTCGGCTCGATAACATGATCTATCGCATGGGGTTCGCCGCCAGCCGTAAGGGGGCGCGTCAGCTCATTCGGCACCGCCACGTCGAAGTGAATGGCAAGACGGTGGACATCCCGAGCTTTGCCGTCGCGCCGGGGCAGGAAGTGCGCATCCGGCAGAACGTCGCGCGAGATGGTCGTCGGTGCTTCAGTCGCATGGAGCAGTCGTCGCGTGCCCCGTCGCTGTCGTGGCTGGCGGTGGATCGCGAGCACATTCAGTGGCCGGATGTTGGAGCGCCCACAGCGCCCGAGCATCCCGATCGCGGCGCAGGAGCAACTGGTCGTCGAGCTCTACTCGAAGTGACCTGAGCGCGGCCGCGCGCCAAAGGTCGGATGCCGAATTCCGAGCGGAGGTGCGCAGCGCCGAAGCGAGGAACCATCAGGCAGTTGTAGTCAGTACCGAATCATCGGTCGGGACCCTTACTCCCTCTCGAGTCTGCCGCGCGTAAGGGGCGAGGCAGAGCGATGCCGGGCAACCGGCAAGACCCTAGGAACGCCATCACATGCCGAACACGATCGACCTCCGCGGGCTCGTTCGCCCGCAGCTCGTTGAATCCACCAAGCGCGACGACAACCCGAACGTCGCCGAGTTCCGCCTCCAGCCACTGGAACGCGGATTCGGCCACACACTCGGCAACTCGATGCGCCGCATGCTCCTCTCGTCCCTCCGTGGCGCCGCGGTCTGGGCGTTCCGCATCGACGGGGTGGTGCACGAGCACCAGACCATCCCGGGCGTCGTCGAAGACGTCCACCAGATCATCGCCAACCTCAAGTCGCTGACGCTCACGCTGCCAGAAGACGTCGAGGAAGTGGTTCTTCGCATCACCCGCACCGAGTCGGGCGCGGTCACCGCGGGCGACATCAACGCCACCGGCGGCGTCCCGCGTCATCGATCCGGCGCAGCACCTGTTCACGCTCCAGGACGACCGCGACCTCAACGTCGACCTGTACGTGAACAAGGGACGCGGATACATCGAGGCCGATCAGCATCCGATCGACCGCGGGCTGCCCGTCGACCTCGTTCGCATCGACTCGATCTACAACCCGGTTCGCCGCGCCAACTTCACCGTCGCCGAAACCCGCGTCGGTCAGCGCACCGACTACGATCGCCTCGTCCTGACCGTCGAAACCAACGGGACGATTTCGCCCGAAGAGGCGGTGAGCTACGCGGCCGCCCTGGCGCAGACGCACTTCCAGTATTTCGCCGACTTCGGTACGCACGCGCTCGCGCCGATCGGCTTCGACGGCGACTCCGCGTCCGGAGACGGCCCGCGTCTGGGCAGCCTGCTTCGCACGCCGATCGACGACCTCGAGCTGTCCGTCCGCTCGGTGAACTCGCTCAAGAATTCCAACATTCGCACGCTGGGCGACCTGGTTCGCCAGACCGAGAGCCAGATCCTGCAGGTCAAGAACTTCGGAAAGAAGTCGCTCCAGGAGATCGCCGATCTGCTCGAGCGCGAGAGCTTGAATTTCGGAATGCGCTTCGAGGAAGGTGGTGACGGCAGCGTTCGTGTCCTCGATACGGGCACGCCGCCGAGCCGAGCCGCCGCCGCCGCGCCCGACGACATGGAGGAGTAACAGCAATGCGGCATCGTAAAGCGGGGCGCCAGCTTCGCCGGACCAGCGAACAGAAGCTCGCGCTCATGCGCAACCTCGCGTCGTCGCTCATCGAGCACGGCGCGATCGAGACGACCGAGGCCAAGGCGAAAGAGCTGCGGCCGTTCGTCGAGAAACTGATCACCAAGGCGCGCGTCGGGGACGCTCCACGACCGCCGCCTGGCCGTTCGCCACATCCACAAGCGCGAAACCGCCGACAAGCTATTCCAGGAAGTCGGCCCGGCGTTCGCGAAGCGGAAGGGCGGCTACACGCGCATTCTCAAGACCGGGCACCGCAAGGGTGACGGCGCCGAAATGGCGCGCATCGAGCTCGTCCCGGCGGTCAAGGAGAGCTGACGATGGCCATTCAACGACACAAGTGCTTCACCTGCGGCAAGGGCGTCGCGTTCGGGAACAACGTCTCGCACGCGAACAACAAGACGCGCCGCACCTGGAAGCCGAATCTGCAGGTCGTTCGCACCATGGTCGACGGCAAAGATGCAGAAGGTGAAGGTCTGTACGCGCTGCCTCGCCGCCGGAAAAATCAAGCGCGCGCCGCGCGGGCAGGCGGTCGCCTGACCGATGCGTCGCCGCTTCGACCCTGAACGTAAAGAAGGGGGAGCTTTCGAAGCTCCCCTTTTTTTCGATATTCGATAGCGGCCGTTCTCCGTACTCCGCCTCCGCACTCCGCACACGCTGACTGACCCATGCCAACCGCACTGATCACAGGCATCACGGGCCAGGACGGCTCGTACCTCGCGGAGCTTTTGCTCGGCAAAGGCTATCGCGTCGTCGGGGTCGTGCGTCGCAGTTCCACCACGCCGTACGAGCGGATCGGCCATCTCGTCGACAAGCTCGAGCTGGTGTCGGCTGACCTGCTGGATCAAACCTCGCTCACGGACGTCGTCGCCGAATGTGCGCCGGACGAGATCTACAACCTCGCGGCGCAGTCGTTCGTGCAGACCTCGTGGACGCAGCCCGTGCTCACCGGCGAGTTCACGGCGCTCGGCGTGACACGCGTGCTCGAGGCGATGAAAAAGGCGGCGCCCAAGGCGCGGTTCTATCAGGCCAGCTCGAGCGAGATGTTCGGCAAGGTCGTCGAGTCGCCGCAGCGCGAGACGACGCCGTTCTATCCGCGGAGCCCGTATGGCGTCGCCAAGGTCTACGCTCACTGGATCACGGTGAACTACCGCGAGAGCTTTGGCCTGTACGCCGTGTCGGGCATCTTGTTCAACCACGAAAGTCCGCGGCGCGGACTTGAATTCGTGACGCGCAAGGTCACCGACGCCGCGGCGCGGATCAAGCTCGGGTTGGCGAGCGAAGTCCGACTCGGCAATCTCGATTCGCGACGCGATTGGGGATTCGCCGGCGACTACGTCGATGCGATGTGGCGCATGCTTCAGCAGGATGAACCGGATGACTACGTGATCGGCACCGGCCACACATGCTCCGTCCGCGACCTGTGCGACGCGGCGTTCAGCGCGGTCGGTCTCGACTACAAGAAATACGTCGTCCAGGATCCACGATTCATTCGGCCGGCCGAGGTAGACCTGCTCGTCGCCGATGCGTCGAAAGCGGCAGCAAAGCTCGACTGGTCGTCGACGGTCACGTTCGCCGAGCTGGTGCGCATGATGGTCGACGCGGATCTCGAGCGACACAGGTCAGCCCGTAGATGAGAGCGTTGCTGACCGGCGGCGCCGGCTTCGTCGGTCAGTGGCTCGCGCGGTCGCTGCTCGCCCGAGGCGACTCCGTCGATCTCTCCGGGCTCGACGAGTCGTTCACCGGTCCGCCGATTCTCTCAGCCGGCGAGCGGGGTTCGACGCGTTGGTTCCGCGCCGACATGCGCGACGCGGACGCGATCGACGCGGCCGTCGAAGCGAGCAAACCGGACCTCATCTTCCATCTCGCCGGGGTCAGTTTTCCGCCGGATGCGGATCGCGCACCCACCGCGGCGTTCGACGTCAACGTGCTCGGCGCCGTCCGGCTGCTCGCGTCTGTGTCACGGCGGAAGGCGGCGGGCACGCTGGACCCGACGGTGCTCGTCGTCGGCAGCGGGGTGCAGTACGGCCGCCACGACGCGTCCGAGATGCCGCTCGACGAGTCTGCCGACCAGCGACCGGTGAACGCGTACGGTGCGTCGAAAACGGCGCAGGAGACCATCGCGCTGCAGGTCTTTCGCGAGCACGGCGTCCGTGTCGTCTGCGTACGCAGCTTCAACCACTCGGGCATCGGGCATGGCGCGCAGTATCTGGTGCCGTCGCTGGTCGCGCGCGTCTGCGCCATCGCCGATGGCGGCGCGCCGCGGCTCACGCTCGGCAACGAGGTCGTGCGCGACTACCTGCACGTGGACGACGTGGTGAGCGCTTACCTCCATCTCGTCGAGGGCGGTCGACCGGGCGAGGTGTACAACGTCGCGAGCGGACGCGGCATCGGCGTGCGGCAATTGGCGACCGACGTCTTGCACCGAGCGGGCGTGAACGCCGACATTTCGACGGACGCGGGGCTCGTGCGCGCGACCGACATCCCGACGCTCATCGGCTCGCCCGCGAAGCTGGCGCGCGAGACCGGATGGGCGCCCCGCAAGACGCACCTCGACATCATCGACGACTTGCTCCGATCATCCGGCCAGGCCCCGGTTTCCGCACATGCCGCGCCGAACTGACCTGCACCGAATTCTCGTGATCGGCTCCGGGCCGATCATCATCGGCCAAGCCGCCGAGTTCGACTACTCGGGCACGCAGGCGACGAAGGCGCTCAAGGAAGAGGGCTACGAGGTCATTCTCATCAACTCCAACCCGGCCACGATCATGACCGATCCCGAGTTCGCGGATCGGACGTACATCGAGCCGGTGACGCCGGAGTTCGTCGAGCTGATCATCGAGAAGGAACGCCCCGACGCCATTCTGCCGACGATGGGCGGGCAGACGGCGCTCAACGTGTCGATGGCGCTCGCGCAGTCAGGTGTGCTCGAGAAGTACGGCGTCGAGTTGATCGGCGCGACCGCCGAAGCGATCGCGATCGCCGAGGATCGCAGGCTGTTTTCGGAGGCGATGCACCGCATCGGGCTCGCGGTGGCCGCCGGCGGCATCGCCGAGGGCTACGACGAGGCCGAGAAGATCGTCGAGCGGACCGGGTTCCCGGCGATCATTCGTCCGTCATTCACGCTCGGCGGCACGGGCGGCGGCATCGCCTACAACTGGGACGAGTTCGAGCAGATCGTGCGCAACGGGCTCGATCTGTCGCCCACGCACCAGGTGCTCGTCGAGCGGAGCGTGATCGGTTGGAAGGAGTTCGAGCTCGAGGTGATGCGCGACCACGAGGACAACGTGGTCATCGTCTGCTCGATCGAGAATCTCGACCCGATGGGCGTGCACACCGGCGACTCGATAACCGTCGCGCCGGCGATGACGCTGACCGATCGCGAGTATCAGGAGATGCGCGACGCGGCCGTGGCGATCATTCGCGAGGTCGGCGTGGATGCGGGCGGCTGCAACATTCAGTTCGCCGTGAACCCGCGCGACGGCGAGATGCTCGTGATCGAGATGAATCCGCGCGTGTCGCGGTCGTCGGCGCTCGCGTCGAAGGCCACGGGATTTCCGATCGCGCGCATCGGCGCCAAGCTCGCCGTCGGCTACCGTCTGGACGAGATTCCGAACGACATCACGAAGACGACGCCGGCGTCGTTCGAGCCGGTGCTCGACTACGTCGTCGTGAAGATTCCGCGCTTCGCGTTCGAGAAATTCCCGTCGGCCAGTCCGTACCTCACGACACAGATGAAGTCCGTCGGCGAAGCGATGGCGATCGGTCGCACGTTCAAGGAAGCGTTTCAGAAAGGACTGCGCGCGCTGGAGACAGGACGTCCCGGTTGGGCCATCGCCGCGCGTCCGCAGGATGATCGGCTGCCCGACGACACGGTCGAGGCGCTGCGCGGCGCGCTGCGCCAGCCGACGCCCGAGCGAATCTTCCAGGTGAAGCGTGCGCTCGAGCGCGGGCTCTCGGTCGACGACGTCTACGAGCTGACGGCCATCGACCCATGGTTCCTCCACCAGCTGCGCGAGTTGATCGAGGCCGAGCGGAACTACGCGACGCTCGTCGAGGTGACGGAGGCCGACATGCGCCGCATGAAACGCATGGGTTTCTCTGATCGGCAGCTGGCCACGTTGCGCGACGAGACGGAGCGCGAAGCTCGCGAGCGGCGATGGTCGCACGGAGTGCGACCCGCATACAAGATGGTCGACACGTGCGCGGGAGAATTCCCGTCGGCCACGCCGTATCTCTACAGCTCGTACGACGAAGAGACCGAGGCGCCGCGCTCGGGCCGGCGTTCGGTGGTGATTCTCGGCAGCGGGCCGAATCGGATCGGGCAGGGCGTGGAGTTCGACTACTGCTGCGTGCGCGCCGTGATGGCGCTGCGCGAGCGCGGATACGAGACGATCATGATCAACTCGAATCCGGAAACGGTGTCGACCGACTTCGACACGTCGGACAAGCTGTACTTCGAGCCGCTCACGCTCGAGGACGTGCTCGAGATCGTCGCGCGCGAGCAGCCGCAAGGCGTCATCGTGCAGCTCGGCGGACAGACACCGCTCAAGCTGACGCGCGATCTCGAGGCCGCCGGCGTGCCTATCCTCGGCACCTCGCCCGACGCGATCGACAGCGCCGAGGATCGACGCCGATTCGAGAAGATCGCTCGCGAACTCGGACTCGAGCAGCCGGCCAACGGCACCGCGACCAACGTCGAGGAAGCGCTCGCGGCGGCCGAGAAGATCGGCTATCCCGTGCTGGTGCGTCCATCGTACGTGCTCGGTGGGCGGGCGATGCAGATCGTCTACGACCCGCCGACGCTGCAGCAGTATTTCATCACGGCCGCGCGGGTATCCGAGGAGCGTCCCGTACTCATCGACCGTTTCCTCGAGGACGCGTTCGAGTGCGACGTCGACGCGCTGTCCGACGGCACGCGGGTGGTGATCGGCGGGATCATGCAGCACATCGAAGACGCGGGCATCCACTCCGGCGACTCGGCGTGCGTGCTGCCGCCCTATCTCGTCGGCGAAACGGATATGCAGGCGATGCGCGACCAGACCGTCGCGCTCGCGCAGGCGCTCGGCGTCGTCGGATTGATCAACGTGCAGTACGCGATCAAGAACGGCGTCGTCTACGTGCTCGAGGTGAATCCGCGCGCGAGCCGCACGATTCCGTTCGTGTCGAAGGCCATCGGCGTGCCGCTCGCCTCGCTCGCCGCCCGCGTCATGCTCGGCGAAACGCTCGAGGACATCGGCTTCACCGAGGAGGTCATGCCGACCTACGTCTCGGTGAAGGAAGCGGTGTTCCCGTTCAACAAGTTCGCCGGCACCGATCCCGTGTTGGGTCCGGAGATGCGGTCCACGGGCGAGGTGATGGGCATCTCCGATTCATTCGGCTCGGCGTTCGCCAAGTCGCAACTCGCGGCGTCGAACGGCTTGCCGCTCGAGGGCGTCGTGCTGATCACCGTGATCGACTCCGACAAGCCGACGGTCACGCCGATCGCGCGGCGCTTTCACGAGATGGGATTTGAGATCATGGCGACGGCCGGCACGGCGGCGTACTTGCGCGCGCGCGGCATTCCGGCGCAGCGGGTGTTCAAGGTGCACGAAGGACGGCCGAACTGCCTCGACATGATCGTGAACCGCGACGTCCAGTTGCTGGTCAACACGCCCATGGGCAAGCACGCGCAGCTCGACGACTATCTGCTGCGGCAGGCGGCGATCGTGAATCGCGTGTCCTACACGACGACGATGTCCGCCGCCAGCGCGGCGTCCGACGCCATTCTGTCGCTTCGTTCGCGCCGCCCGCGCGTGCAGTCGCTTCAGGAGTGGCAAGCGACGCTGGCGGAGCGGCCGGCGGTGCCGACGGGAGCGAACGCGTGATCGGTGAGGGCGTGTTCATTCACCAATCGGCCTACGTGGACGAAGGCGCCGTCGTCGGCGAAGGGACCAAGATCTGGCACTTCTGCCACGTCATGCCCGGCGCCGTGATCGGCGAACGTTGCAGCCTCGGGCAGAACGTGGTCGTGATGAACGGCACGCGCATGGGCCGCAATTGCAAGATCCAGAACAACGTGTCGATCTACGAAGGCGTGGAGCTCGAGGACGACGTGTTCTGCGGGCCGTCGATGGTGTTCACCAACGTGATGAATCCGCGGAGCCACGTGCCCCGCCGAAACGAGTACCGCAAAACGCTCGTGCGCCGCGGCGCGTCGATCGGCGCCAACGCGACGATCGTGTGCGGCGTGACGCTCGGCGAGTACGCGTTCGTCGGCGCCGGCGCCGTGGTGACGAAGGACGTGCCATCCTATGCGCTCATGGCCGGCGTCCCGGCGCGGCGCATCGGATGGATGTGCCAGTGCGGCGAGCGGTTGAGCGACTCGGGCGCCGGCCGCTGCGCGGCGTGCGGGACGACGTACGAGAAAGCGGGAGATGGCATCCGCGAAGTCTCACGCGGAGCCGGCGGCGGTCGGGGAGAATCCAAATGAGCCTAGACGACGCTCCGCGATCGTTCCGTCTCGCGCTGGTGGGATGCGGCCGAATCAGCAAGACGCACTTCGAGGCGCTCGAGAAGGTCGACGGCCTGACCGTCACCGCCGTGTGCGACATCGACGGCGCGCGCGCGCAGAAGGCAGGCGAAGAGCAGGGCGTGCCGTGGTACCGCACGCTCGACGAAATGCTCAAGACGTCGGGCCCCGAGATCGACGTCGTTTCGATCTGCACGCCGTCGGGACTGCACGCCGCGCAAGGCGCGGTCGTCGCGCGCGCCGGCAAACACGTGGTGAGCGAAAAGCCGATGGCGCTCTCCCTCGCGCAAGCCGACAGGCTGCTGCGCGCGTGCGAGGCCGCCGGCGTGCAGCTCTTCGTCGTCAAGCAGAATCGCTTGAATCCGCCGATTCAGCTGCTCAAGCGCGCGATCGACAAGGAGCGTTTCGGCCGCATCTATCTCGCCAACGTCACCGTGCGGTGGCAGCGTCCGCAGGAGTACTACGACGCCGAGCCGTGGCGGGGCACCTGGGAATTCGACGGCGGCGCGATCATGAATCAGGCGTCACACTACGTGGATCTGATTCAGTGGCTCGTCGGTCCGGTGGAAAGCGTGATGGCCAAGACGGCGACGCAGGCGCGTCGCATCGAAGCGGAGGACTCCGGCGTCGCCATCCTCAAGTTCCGGTCGGGCGCGCTGGGCGTGATCGAGGTGAACGTCCTCACGTATCCGAAGAATCTCGAAGGCTCCATCACGATTCTCGGCGAGCGCGGAACGGTGAAAATCGGCGGCACCGCCGTGAACCGCGTCGAACACTGGTCGTTCGCCGACTCGGATCCGGATGATCAGCTCATCGAGTCGGTGAACACGAATCCGCCGAACGTCTACGGCTTTGGCCACGAGGGGTACTACCGAAACGTGCTCGCGGTGCTGCGCGGCGAAGCGCGCCCCGACACGGACGGACACGCCGGGCGCAAATCGCTCGAGCTGATCCTGGGTATCTACGAGGCGGATCGCATGATGCGCGAGGTGCAGATCCCTCGGCGCGACGAGAGCGTGGGCCTTCGTTGACTGAAACCGTCGCCCCGGTGATCCTTCACGTCTGGTCCTGATACTCCATACTCTCGAACATTTCACGACGGAAGCCATGCCGGTTCCTCTGTTGGATTTGCGGGCGCAGCACGAGACGATTCGCGCCGAAGTCGCCACGGCGATCTCGGGGATCGTCGAGTCGCAGCTGTTCATTCTGGGCGCGCCGGTGGAGCAGCTCGAGCGCGAGGTCGCCGCGTTGTCGCACACCAAGTACGCCGTCGGCTGCGCGAGCGGCACCGACGCCCTGTTGCTGGCGTTGCGCGCCTTGGACGTCGGTCCGGGCGACGAAATCATCACCACGCCGTTCACGTTTTTCGCGACGGCCGGCACGATTCACAATGCCGGCGGGCGCCCGGTGTTCGTGGACATCGATCCCGAGACGTTCAACATCCTGCCCGAGGCGGCGGCCGCGGCGCGCACGTCGCGCACCAAAGCCGTGATGCCGGTCGATCTCTTCGGCCAAATGGCGCCGATCGAACGCGTAATGACGGCGATGCGGGGCGTGCCGGTCATCGAAGACGCCGCGCAGACCATCGGCGCGCGCCGTTCGATCGACGGCGAGTGGCGCATGGCCGGCGAAGTCGCCACGATCGGGACGTTCAGCTTCTTCCCGTCGAAGAACCTGGGCGCGTTCGGGGACGGCGGGATGATGGTCACGCAGGATGAAGCGTTGGCGGCGCGCCTCAGGCGCCTTCGGATGCACGGCGGTGCCAAGATGTACTTCCACGACGAGGTCGGGTTCAACAGCCGCCTCGACGCTCTCCAGGCCGCCATCCTGAGCGCCAAGCTGCCCCGCCTCCAGGGGTGGAGCGCCAAGCGTCGCAGCAACGCCGCCTACTACGACGAAGCGTTGCGCGGCGTCGACGGCGTCGTCACTCCCGTGGTCGATCCGGCCAACGAATCGATCTTCAATCAGTATACGATTCGCGCCGACCGGCGCGACGCGCTGCAGGGCTTCCTCAAGGAACGCGGCATCGGAAGCGCCGTCTACTATCCGCTGCCGCTCCATCTGCAGCCCTGCTTTCAGTATTTGGGCTACCAAAAGGGTGCGTGTCCCGAGTCGGAGCGCGCCGCGAACGAGGTATTGTCGTTGCCGATCTATCCGGAACTGACCCGCGACCAGCAGGACGAAGTCGTTTCCACGATCCGAGCGTTCTATGGCCGCTGAGCGAAGCACCAAGGACAAGCTGCTGGCGAAGATCCAGGACCGAAGCGCCGTCGTCGGCGTCATCGGGCTGGGCTACGTCGGCCTGCCCCTCGCCGTCGAATTCGCCAAGGCCGGATTCCGCGTCATCGGCTACGACGTGAGCGAACGCGTCGTCGCGTTGCTCATGCGCGGCGAATCGCACATCCAGGACGTGACCGCGGCCGACGTCGCCGCGCTCGTGAAGAGCGGCAAGTTCCAGGCGACCACGGATGACACCCGCCTCGCCGAGGCCGACGCGATCTCCATCGCCGTTCCGACGCCGCTCAGCAAGACCCGCGATCCGGACATGAGCTACGTGATCTCGGCGGCGGATACGGCCACGCGGCAGGCGCGAAAAGGGATGCTCGTCGTGCTCGAGAGCACCACGTATCCGGGCACGACGCGCGAGATCCTCATGCCGGCGCTCGAGGCGAGAGGGTTCGTCGTCGGCGAAGACGTGTTCGTCGCGTTCAGCCCCGAGCGCGTCGATCCGGGCAACCCGGTTTATCAAACGAAGAACACGCCGAAGGTCGTCGGCGGAATCACGCCCGCCTGCACCGAGCTCGCGATGGCGCTCTACGCGAGCTGCATCGATCACACGGTGCGCGTGTCGTCGCCCGAAGCGGCGGAGCTCACCAAGCTGCTCGAGAACACGTTTCGCTCGGTGAACATCGGTCTCGTGAACGAAATGGCGATCGTCTGCGACAAGCTCGGCGTGGACGTGTGGGAAGTGATCGAAGCGGCGGCGACCAAGCCGTTCGGCTTCATGAAATTCACGCCGGGACCGGGCATCGGCGGCCACTGCATTCCGCTCGACCCGCATTACCTCGCGTGGAAGATGCGCACCCTGAACTACAAGACGCGGTTCATCGACCTGGCGAGCGAGATCAACAGCCAGATGCCGGCGTTCGTCGTCGAGAAGGTGTCGCAGGCGCTCAACGTGGACCGCAAGCCGGTGAACGGAAGCCGCGTCCTCGTCCTCGGCGTCGCGTACAAGCGCGACATCGACGACGTGCGTGAGAGTCCGGCGCTCGACGTCATTCGATTGCTCGAGGAGCACGGCGCGACCGTCGAGTTCCATGATCCGCACATCGACAGCGTGCGCGAAGACGGCCACGTTCGCAAAGGCGTCCCGCTCACCAAAGAGCGGCTCGCGGACGCCGACGCCGTCGTCGTCGTCACCGACCATCGCGGCGTGGATTATCAGATGGTGGTGGACAACGCGTCGTTGATCGTCGACTCGCGCAACGTGACGGCCACCCTCGCTTCGTCGAAGGCGCGCATCGTGTCGCTTTCCGCGCGCTCGAACGGATCCGGCCGCTAGGCCCGAGCACGACGTGAACATTGCGGTCGTCGGCACCGGCTACGTGGGTCTGGTGGTCGGTGCATGCCTTGCTGAAACGGGCAATCAGGTCGCCGGCGCCGACGTGGACGCCTCGAAGATCGACGGGCTGCTCAAGAACGTTCTTCCCATCTACGAGCCCGGGCTCGACCACCTCGTCGCGCGCAATCAATCGGCTCGGCGTCTGACGTTCACTACCGACGTGCCCGCGGCAATCGCCGGCGCCGAGGTCGTGTTCATCGCCGTCGGCACGCCGCCGGACGAAGACGGATCCGCCGACCTGCAATACGTGCTCGGCGTCGCGGAGACGATCGGGCGCAGCATGGCCCGCGAGACGGTCGTCGTCACGAAATCCACCGTGCCCGTGGGGACCGCCGCCAAGGTGTCGGAGGCCGTTGGATTGAACGCGCGCTTTCCGTACCACGTCGTCAGCAATCCCGAATTCCTCAAGGAAGGCGCCGCCGTCGACGACTTCATGAAGCCCGACCGCGTCGTGCTCGGCGTGGAAACGGATCACGCGCGCAGCGTGATGGCGGAGCTGTATGCGCCGTTCGTGCGCACCGGCCGTCCGATCATCTTCATGGACCTGCCCTCGGCCGAGATGACGAAGTACGCGGCCAACGCCATGCTTGCCACGCGCATCTCGTTCATGAACGACATCGCCGAGCTGTGCGAGCGCGTCGGCGCGAACGTGGACGTCGTGCGCAAGGGAATCGGCAGCGACGAGCGCATTGGCTCGGCGTTCCTGTTCCCCGGTCCCGGGTACGGCGGCTCGTGCTTCCCCAAGGACGTGCAGGCGCTGGTGAAGACCGCCCGCGACGAGTCGACGTGCCTACGAATTCTCGAGGCGGTCGAAGCGGTCAATCACGACCAGAAGCACCGCATGTTCGAGAAGCTCAGTGCCGCGCTCGGCGGCAGCGTCGCCGGTGCGCGCGTCGCCGTGTGGGGCCTGGCGTTCAAGCCGAACACCGACGACATGCGCGAGGCGCCTGCGCTCACGTTGATCGAGGAGCTGCTCGCCGCCGGCGCAACCGTCGTGGCGCACGACCCGATCGCGATGGACGAAGCGGCGCGGCGCCTGGGCTCGCGCGTCGAGTTCGCGACGTCCGGGTATCAGGCCGCGACCGGCGCCGATGCGCTGGCCGTCGTGACGGATTGGAACGAGTATCGCCACCCGGATTTCGCGCGCATCAAGCAGGTGCTCAAGCAGCCGATCATCGTCGACGGGCGAAACCTCTATCCGCTGCATCGCATGGCGGAGCTGGGGTTCAAGTACTACTCGATCGGGCGGCGGGCCATCGTGTGAGGCGCGTTCCCGCCGGCGCACGACGCCGATGACCGCGCGGACGATTCTCGTCACCGGCGGCGCGGGTCACGTCGGTTCGCACGTCGTCGAGTTGCTGGTGGCGGACCCGAACAACCACGTGATCTCGCTCGACAACTACTCGACCGGCCGTCGCGACAATCACGTCGCGGGCGCCGAGTACCGCGAGGGCCACACGAAGGACATCGGGCGCCACCTCCCCGAGACGCCAGACATCATCTATCACCTCGGCGAGTACGCCCGAATCGCGACGAGTTTCCACGACGCAGCGACCGTCTTCGACTTCAACATCGTCGGGACGGCAGCGGTGGCGGAGTTCTGCCGGCAGCGAGGCGTCGGGAAGCTCGTGTATTCGGCGTCGAGCACCAAGTTCGCGATCGAGGGCGACGGTCGGCATCAGAATCCGTATTCGTTCACTAAGGCGGTGAACGTCGATCTGATCAGCGATTATGGCCGCTGGTTCGAGCTCGATTACGCGATTTGTTACTTCTACAACGCGTTCGGCCTCCGGGAAGTCGGGACGGGGCGGTACGCGACGCTCATCGCCCGGTTTCAGGAGCTGCATCGGAGCGGGAAGCCGCTCGAGGTCGTGTCGCCCGGCACGCAGCGGCGGGCCTTCACGTACGTGCGCGACTTGGCGCGCGGCATCATCCTCGTCGGCGAACGCGGCCACGGTGACGGCTACGCTCTGCGGGCCCCCAACTCTTACAGCGTGCTGGACATCGCCAAGGCATTTGGCGGGCCGATCACGATGATCGAGGGGTACCCGGGACGCCACGACGTCGCCGACGATCCCACACGGGCGCACGACGAGCTTGGCTGGGAGGCCACCGTGGACGTCATGGACTGGATCCGGGATTTCAAGGCGGGTCGATAACCGCAAGCGGACCGGTGAACGGGCGGACGGGCACGCGGAAACGATCAGATTCCGGTGCGACTCGCACGCCCGTTGCCGGTTATCTTACGAGGTTCGCGTCCGAACCGATGCCACATTCCCGGGGTACCAGCCGGATATGCACCGATTCCCTCGCAGACTCGTCGCGGCGCTCCTCTTGGTTGGCGCCGCGGCGTGCCGGCCGGAATTTGATCTCAAGAAATACACGGACAGCCAGGCGCTCTACGCCGCCTCGCTGCACGCGTATGATCGTCACAAGTGGGATGACGCCGCCACCGGGTTCGAGAAGCTGACGACGGACCTGTCCCCGCGTGATTCGCTGCTGCCCAGGTCGTACTGGTATCTGGCGTCGGCGCACGACCACCTGGACGAGCATCTGCTCGCGGCGCAGAGCTACGACCGGCTCGTGCAGACCTTCCCCGACGATTCGCTGGCGGCCCAGGCGGCCCTCGAAACGGCGCGGTCGTACCGCAAGATGTGGCGCAAACCGCAGTTGGACCCGACGTACGGGGAGACGTCGCTGGCCTCGTACAACACGCTGATCGGGCTCTACCCGTCGTCGCCTCTCGTCGCGACGGCGCAGAAGGAGATCGGAGAGCTCGAGAACTGGTTCGCGATCAAGGACTACGACGCCGGCATGTATTACGTCCGGCGCAAGGACCCGTATTCCTCGATCATCTACTTCAAGGACATTCTCTCGAAGTACGCGAACACACCGAAGGCCTACGACGCGGCAATCGCCCTCGTGGACGTGTACAAGGACGTCAAATACCGCGATGACGCGAGCGAAATGTGCTTGCAGGTGCGACAGCGCTATCCGAACGACAAGCGCACCGTCGAGGCGTGCAAGGGAGTGCCGAATGCGGCCGCCACCGCCAAGGCGGACTCCGGCCAAGCCACCGCCGCAAAACCCCCGGCGCCGCCTGAGCGCTGACCGGTGAGGATCGGGCTCCTCGGGGGGAGCTTCGATCCCCCGCATAACGGCCACCTGTTGGCGGCCGGCGATGCGTTCGACGCGCTCTCACTCGACCGGTTGGTGTTCATTCCCGCCGCGGCTCAGCCGCTCAAGGTCGGTCTCACCGTCGCCAGCGCGGCGCAACGATTGGCAATGACGCGCCTGCTCGTCGAAGGCGATTCGCGCTTCGAGGTCGACGGGATCGAGATCGATCGGGGCGGGTTATCTTACACGGTTGACACATTGGCGACGCTTGGCGCCCGGTGGCCGGGGGCGGAGCTCTTCTGGCTCGTCGGCGCCGACGTCCTGCATTCGTTCGCCAAATGGCGAGCGCCGGAGCGTGTCGCGGCGCTTGCCACGATCGTCGTGATGGTTCGGGGGGGGGGAGAAGGCGTGGGCGACGCGGCAACCATCGGGGCCATTCCCGGTGCGCCGCGCACGCTCGCGACGCGGCGGGTCGACATCTCGTCCACCGAAGTGCGCCGCCGCGTTCAGGAAGGAAAGTCGATTCGAGGATTCGTGCCGGACGCCGTCGCCGCCTTCATCGCGGCCGAGCGCCTGTACCACTAGAGGACCGGAATGTTCAAGTCAGTCATCGGCGCCGTCTTCGGAACGCGGCACGAACGCGAACGGAAGAAAATTCAGCCGGTCGTCGACGAGATCAACGCCGAGTACGCTCGGCTCCACGACGTATCGGAAGAAGAGCTGCGCGGCCAGACGGAAAAGCTGCGCGCCATCATTCGCGATCGGACGAGCGCGCTCGAGGCGCAGGTCGCCGAGCTGCGCGAGCTCAAGCGCGCCGCCGCCGACCCGGTGGAACGGGAGCGGATAGACGCCGAGCTGAGCGGACCCGATGGCCGCAGTGGCGCGGAAGGGAAGCTGCGCGAGGAGACCGCCGACGTCCTCGACGAGATCCTCCCCGAAGCCTTTGCCACCGTGCGCGAGGGCGCGCGCCGCTTGCTGAGCAGCAACGTCGTCGTCACCGGCCGCGACATGACGTGGGACATGGTGCACTACGACGTGCAGCTCATGGGCGGCCTGCAGTTGCACTTCGGCAAGATCGCCGAAATGGCGACGGGCGAAGGCAAGACACTCGTCGCAACACTGCCGCTGTATTTGAACGCGCTGCCGGGCAAGGGCGCGCACCTGGTGACCGTCAACTCCTACCTCGCCCGCCGCGACTCGCAGTGGATGGGGCATCTGTACTCGTACCTCGGCCTCAACGTCGGCTGTCTGGACGACACCGAGCCGGGAACGCCGGACCGGCGCAATGCGTATCTCGCCGACATCACCTACGGCACGAACAACGAGTTCGGCTTCGACTATCTGCGCGACAACATGGTCGTGTCGCTCGACCAGCGCGTGCAGCGGGGCCACGTCTACGCGATCGTCGACGAAGTGGACTCGGTGCTCATCGACGAGGCGCGCACGCCGCTCATCATCTCGGGCCCGGTTGGGAACGAGAACGACGCCATGTACTTCGAGCACAACGCGTCGGTCGCGCGACTCTTCCGACGGCAGACGGAGCTCGTGAACTCGTTGGTCGGCTTGGCCGAACGCGACCTCGAAAAGGGCGACACCGCCGCGGCCGCACTCCATCTGTACAAGGCGCAGCTGGGAAGCCCCAAGAACAAGCGCCTCATGAAAGTGCTGCAGGAGCAAGGCACCAAACAGCTCGTGCAGAAGCAGGAGCTCGAGCACATCGCCGACCGGCGCCTGCCGGCGTCCAAACAGCTATTCCGCGACATCGAGAACGATCTCCTCTTCGTGCTCGACGAGAAGGGCCAGTCGGTGCACCTCACCGACGAGGGCGTGACGTTCATGTCGCCGAGCGAGCAAGAGACGTTCGTGCTCCCCGACCTCGCGTCGGAGATCGGCCGGCTGGATCACGATCACTCGCTGAGTCCCGAGGAGCGTCTCGAATCACGGCGAAACGTCGAGATCGCGTACGCGCAGACGGCCGAGCGGTTGAACATCGTCCACCAGCTGCTGCGCGCGCACGCGCTGTTCGAGCGCGACGTGAACTACGTCGTGCAGGACGGCGAAGTGCTCATCGTCGACGAATTCACCGGCCGCACGATGCCCGGTCGCCGGTGGTCGGAGGGCCTGCACCAGGCCGTCGAAGCGAAAGAAGGCGTGACCGTGAAGGGCGAGACGCAGACGCTCGCCACGATCACGATCCAGAACTACTTCCGCATGTACGACAAGCTGGCCGGCATGACCGGCACGGCCGAAACGGAAGAGACGGAGTTCTTCCAGATCTACAAGCTCGAGGTCGCGGTCATCCCGACGAACAAGCCGATGGTCCGCGACGACCGGCACGACCTCGTCTACAAGACGCGCCGCGAGAAGTACAACGCGATCGTCGAGGAGACGCGCCGTCTCCATGATCTGGGCTTCCCGGTGTTGATCGGCACGACGAGCGTCGAGTCATCGGAGACGCTGTCGAAGCTGTTCAACCGCGCCGGCCTCACGCACAACGTGCTAAACGCCAAGTACCACCAGCGCGAAGCCGAGATCGTGGCCCTCGCCGGACAGAGCGGCTCGCTCACGATCGCGACGAACATGGCCGGCCGCGGCACCGACATCAAACTCGGCCCGGGCGTCACGACGTCGAAGCCGTCGCAGATCAAGGATGCCGAGAACGAGCTCGTCGACATCGTCGAAGACGGCGGGTTGCACATCATCGGTTCGGAACGACACGAATCGCGGCGCATCGACCGGCAGCTGCGCGGACGGTCCGGCCGCCAGGGCGATCCGGGGGCGTCGCAGTTCTTCCTGTCGCTCGAAGACGATCTGATGCGGCTCTTCGGCTCCGAGCGCATCGCGTCGCTCATGGACCGCATGGGCGCGCAGGAAGGCGAGATGCTCACGCATCCGCTCATCACGCGCTCGATCGAGGGGGCGCAGAAGCGCGTCGAGCTCCAGCATTTCCAGTCGCGCAAACGGCTGCTCGACTACGACGACGTGATGAACCAGCAGCGCGAAGTCATCTATTCGCTGCGCTCGTTCGCGCTCGAGGGCGGGGAAGAGCTCAAGGGCGAAGCGCTCAAGATGATCGAGAAGGCGATCACCTTCCGCGTCGAGACGAACCTCGAGGAATTCCAGGAGGGCGAGCAGTGGGATTTCGACCTGCTCCGCCAGGACCTCCTGATGCATTATCTGCTTCAGGTTCCTGAATTCGAGAAGCACGATCTGCGGCCGACCGACAAGACGGGCGCGCAGACCGCCGCCGTCGAAGCGTCGCGAAAGGCGTTCTACGCCAAGCTCGCGAGTCTCGACACCGTCCGCGACGATCAGGGCACGCCGTACGGCGACCGCCTGCTCTCGTTGGTCATGCTCAACGTGCTGGACGAGAAGTGGAAGGACCATCTCTACGATCTCGACCAGCTCCGCAACACGATCACCTATCGCAGCTGGGGTCAGAAGGACCCGCTCATCGAGTACAAGCAGGAGGCGTACTCGATGTTCGTGGACCTCATGAACGACATCTACAGCACGTTCGCCGACCGCTTCCTCAAGGTGCAGCTCGTGTTCGAGGCGCCGGCGCCGCCGCCCCCGCCTCAGCAAGCCAAGCCGACCAAGCGCTACAACGCGCTCGGCATCCTCGAGGATGTGCCGGTCGAAGAGACCAAGGGCCCCTCGACCAACGGCAACGACGCGGTGGTCGACAGCGGGCCGGCCGAGGAGCCGGCGGAGACGCCGATCACAGCGCGCAAGGATCCGGTGATCTTCGGCGCGGGACGAACCCGATCACTCTCGGGCAGCCAGCAGCCGGCCAACGTCGATTGGGCGAACGTCGGCCGCAACGACCCGTGTCCGTGCGGGTCGGGCAAGAAATATCAAGAAGTGCCACGGAGCGACCGCATGAGGACTCGGGGACGCGTGCGACTGGAGTCCCTCTGATTCAGCCGGCGCCGATTTGGTGACGGCAACGAGGGGTTAAGTGCACATCTTGGCCGTCAACTTTTACGACGACGGCCTTCCATGGCTGGCCAGGAATCAGAGAAATCATTAAGTATTCGAGAGTTGCCCCGTTCGGAGCGGCCTCGAGAGCGGCTCATCGATCTCGGAGCGCAGGCGCTCAGCAGTGCCGAGTTGCTCGCGATTCTGATGGGATCGGGCGGCGTGGGCCGCACGGCGGTGCAGTTGGGACACGCGGTTCTCGCCGATGCCGGCGGCGCGCTGCGGCGCATTGCTCGTCAGCCGGTGGCCGCCCTCACGGCGATTCCAGGGGTAGGAATGGCTCGTGCGGTGACGATTCACGCGTCGTTGGAGCTCGGACGGCGCATGGCTCTCGAAGCGCGACAGGACGGCGCGCCGGTGCGGTCACCGCGCGACGTCGTCGAGTACTTCGCGCCGCGAATGGAGGATTTGCCCGTGGAGGAGTTTCACGTCGCCGTGCTCGACGCGCAGCATCGACTCGAGCGTGACATCACCGTCACGCGCGGGCTGCTGTCGTCGTCGCTGGTGCATCCGCGGGAGGTCTTTCGCGAGGCGATCGCCGAGCGCGCCGCGGCCGTGATTCTCGTCCACAACCATCCCAGCGGCGATCCGGTCCCGTCCGCCGACGACCGAGCGATCACCGAGCAGCTCGTCGCGGCCGGACGACTGCTCGACATTCCCGTCCACGACCACGTGATCATCGGCCGCGGCCGGTACACGAGCTTCGCCGAGGCTGGCCTCCTGTGACCGCGACGAGCGCGACCGCGGTCGGGGAGCTGATGCCGGGGTGGCGCGAGAACGAGCCGCCGCTCCACGAGAAGCTCGATCGCGACCTGCTGATGCACGCCTATCGCTTCAGCGAAGAGGCGCATCGCGGCCAGCGGCGCAACTCGGGCGAGCCGTACATCACGCACTCGGTCGAAGTCGCGAAAATTCTGGCCGAGCTCCAGCTGGACTCGGTGACCGTCGCCGCCGGATTGTTGCACGACGTCGTCGAGGACACGAAGCTCACCATCGCCGACGTCCAGAAGGAATTCGGGCGGCCGATCGCCGACATCGTCGACGGCCTCACGAAGATCGCCAAGCTGCCGACGGGCGGGTCGACGCAGGAGCGGCAGGTCGAGAGTTACCGCAAGCTGCTGCTCTCGATCGCCAAAGACGCGCGCGTCATCATCGTCAAGCTCGCCGACCGCCTGCACAACATGCGGACGCTCGAGTATCTGCCGCCGGAAAAGCGCGTGCGCATCGCGCAGGAGACGCGCGACCTGTACGCGCCGCTCGCCCACCGCTTCGGTATGGCGAAGCTGCGGTGGGAGCTCGAGGACCTCTCGTTCAAGCACATCGAGTCCGACGAGTACAAGGCGCTGGCCAAGAAGGTCGCGCAGAAGCGCGGCGAGCGCGAAGCGCTCATCAAGCAGATGGCCGAGCCGCTCATCGCGCGGCTCACGCAATCCGGCATCAAGGACGTCGAGGTCACGGGCCGGCCCAAGCACCTGTGGTCGATCTACAAGAAGATGAAGCAGCGCGAGAAGCCGTACGAGGAGATCTACGACCTTCTCGCCATTCGCGTGCTCGTCAACTCGGTGCCCGACTGCTACCACGCGCTCGGCGTCATCCACGACGGATGGACGCCGGTGCAGGAGCGCATCAAGGACTACATCGCGCAGCCGAAGTCGAACGGATACCAGTCGCTGCACACGACGGTGTTCGGACCGGGCAAACAGCTCTACGAAGTCCAGATTCGCACGCGCGAGATGCACCGCACCGCGGACTACGGCATCGCCGCGCACTGGCGCTACAAGGAGGACGCGAAGAGCGACGAGCTCGACCGGCACCTCTCGTGGTTCCGGCAAGTGCTCGAGCTGCAGATGGACGCCAAGACGCCGGACGAATTTCTCGAATTCCTCAAGCTCGACTTGTACCAGGACGAGATCTTCGTCTTCACGCCAACGGGCGACGTCATCCAGCTGCCCAAGGGCGCGACGCCGCTCGACTTCGCGTTCGCGGTGCACACGGAGATCGGGCTGCATTGCGCCGGCGCGAAGGTGAACGGCCGCATCGCGCCCCTCTCACGGCCGCTGCGGAACTCGGAGACGGTCGAGATCATCACGTCGAACACCGCGCGCCCGACCCGCGACTGGCTCGCCCACGTCCGGACCGGCCGCGCGCGCCACAAGATCCGTCAGGTGCTCAAGCGCGAGGCGCAGTCCTCGGCCGAGAAGCTCGGCCAGGACATGCTCGACCGCGAGGTGAAGCGCCGGCGCCTGACGCGTCCCGACGACGACCAGATGTTCGCCGCCGCGAGGGCGCTGAATCTCAACGACGCCACGCACTTGCTCGCGTCCATCGGGCAGGGCGACGTCAACGTCACGCTGGCGCTCAAGCATCTCTATCCCGACGTGCACGAGGTCGAAACGCCGAAGCCGAACGTCTTCGAGCGGTTCGTGGATCGAGTGCGCGGTACGAAGGGCGTTCGCATTCAAGGCCAGGACGGCCTGATGGTGCGCTACGCGCAGTGCTGTCAGCCCGTGCCCGGCGATCTCGTCGTCGGCTACGTGACGCGCGGGCGCGGTGTGAGCATCCATCGCGCGCGACTGTCCGAATCTGCTCATCCTGGCGCACGAGCCGGAGCGCCGTCTCGAGATCGATTGGCAGGAGGCGCAGGGCGAACGCTTCGGCATTCGTCTGGCGCTCGAGGGCAACGACCGGCGCGGCCTGTACGCCGACATTGCGGCCGCCGTGAGCTCGACCGGCACGGACATCAAGAGCATGGATCTGCGAAGCACCGACGGGCGGTTGACCGGATCGCTGCTCGTCGAGGTGGAGAACCTCGCGCACCTGGAGAAGATCATCCGCGCGGCGCGACGCGTGAAAGGCGTGACCGAGGTGGCGCGCCGCGAGCGGGTGGTCGCGGAGTAGCCGAGGCGGTCAACGTAGTGGGACGGGGCTCGCGCGCGGAGACCCGAAATTCCGCGCCCACGTCGAGACCTCGGCCGGAATGTTCAATTCGCTCACCTGCAGCGAGTCCACCACGAGTTGCGCCGATCCGACCAATGCGAGCGTCGAGAATCGCAATCCTACTCGCGACGAGCCACGAACCATGACCGGAAACGTGCGCTCGGTCTCATACGGGGCCAGGGAGACGGCATTTCGATTCGTGGCGCCGGAGATCTCGACCACGTAGCGCGGCAACGCGCCCACGACCGGCACGTGCCGCAACGGGTTCACGACGTGGTACCGCATGCGGACCTCGAGCAACGTCAGCGTATCGGGTGCCGCGACGACGTTCAACTCGGCCGACCGCTGATCGGGCCGAACAGGACCCTGGGCGACGACACGCCCGCCGAGCGATTGGGTCGCGCGCCGTTCCCAGAAGTAGGACCAATCGGTCTGGCCGACGATCTGATAGTCGCGCAACACCGTCCGGTAGAACGGCCAGTAGGTCGATTCGAGCCATTCCTCGTAGACGGCGTACGATGGCTTGAGCGTCTGCACGATGTCGGCGTGCGACTTCGCGAACGCGTCCTGATACGCGCGTCGATTCGCGGGGCCAAGCGCATGAATGATGTAGTCGAATGACGGATGAAACATCCCGTCGTTCGCTTCGAGCATCGTCGAGTACGTCGACCAAACGAGCGGCGTCCGATGTTCCTTGGCCACGAAATCGTCGACGACGCGCTGACCGGTCGACACGGCGTCCTGCCACTGCTGTGACATCGCCGGTCGTTCTCCGCCGAGGACGTGCGACGCGATGACGTGCACCGGCGCGATGGCGGCCACTCGCAGCGCGTCGAACCGCATGTACATCGTGGCCATCAGAATCGCCAGCGCACCCGCAGCGGCGCGCCATCGACGCCAAACCTCGTTCGATGCCCGAAGAAGGGGCAGGCGGTCCGCCTCTCGCCACACCGCCAGCAGGATCAGGATGACGTCCACTCGAACGGCCGGCTCGAGGTAAACGGTCACCAGGACCCCGAAGATCGAGACCATCGAGAGCGTCGCGTAAACGCCGAGCACCGCTTCGGCGAGACGCTGCCTGTCATCTTCACCGGCCGGTGAACGCCAGAGCCTCACGAGAGCGCCGATCGCGACGAGCAGCGTGCCGACGATCCAGGGGCGCATGAAGGACAGCTCGCCGAGTTGTCCAAATCTCGACCAGAAGCGGTTCGGTGGGCCGCCGAAGAACCAAAACTGGTCCATCGGGACGATGCGGAAATTGTATGTCGTGGCTCCGCGCAGGCCCGACAATCCTCCGAGGATGAGCACGACGATCGCGTACGTCGCGACGCCGACCGCCACGGTGACCGCCGTCTCTTGAATGCGGGCGCGCCACGCTCCTCGGCGAATCGCCAGCAGCGCCTCCGAGGCGACCAACGCCGCCATGACGGCGAGTCCCTGCTCGGTTCCGAGAAGGAGCGCCCCGCCGAGTACGATGCCCGCCACGATCGATCGTCGAATCGGCGAAATCGAGAGCGTGAGCGCAGCGGCGAACCACAATGGCATCGTCGATCGAACCCCGAGCAGGCTGTTGATCGGAAAACAGATGGCGTCGAGCCGCAGGAGAATGGTCGCGACGGCCGCCGCGACCGAGAGCTGGACGGTCGTCAATCCCTTTCGCGTCCAGGCAAAAAAAACCACGAGAAAGGTGAGCGCAAAGAGGACCACGGAAACGACCTGTCGCGCGAGCTCGGACGCGAAGAAACCGCCGCCGAAGAGCCGGAACGGGAGAAAATGCAGGTAGGGGACGCCGGCGCCGTGGAAGAACTGAAAGTCCACGCCGATGCGTTGGCCGGCGGCGATGCGCCGAAGGGCGTTGTACAACTGGAACGGCCCGTCGATCGGCGGACCGTTGAAGTGAACCGCCGTCTCGATGCCCAGCGAAAGAAACGCGACGAACAGCAGGCCGTACCAAGCGCTCCACAGCACGAGCCGCCGACGTCCGTCAGAGCCCCGGGCCTGCCGAGGCGCGGCGAGTGACGTCGGCGCACTTGTCGTCGAGTGTGCGGTGGCGGTCGTCATCGATTCCAGTGCGGGGGGTGGCGGGAACTGCAAACCCACGACGCGCGTACCGGCGTACCGAACAAACGAGACGACCGCGCTAAGTCGCGGTCGCCACCATGAATGTATCAAAGCGCAAGCTGCTCGGAACTCGCCCGGTCGAACCTCCCACTCAGAACCGTTCCCCTGCTGTAAGAACGCGACGAGATCGAACCGACTGCCGGCGACATCGCATTTACGCGCCGTCCCGTGGAATGCCAGCCTCACGCGCCCGCACCACCGATCGTTCCCACGCCATCAACGAGGGCTCCGCTCGCATTCCGCGCTGCTCTCCTCGAACCTCACGCCGTTCCCCTCGAATCTCCGGCCGTTTCCCTCGAACCTCACGTCGTTCCCCTCGAACTTCACGCCGTTCCCCTCAGACCTCGCGCCGTTCCCCTCGAACTTCACGCCGTTCCCCTCAGACCTCGCGCCGTTCCCCTCAGACCTCACGCCGTTCCGATCAGACCTCACGCCGTTCCCCCCAGACCTCACGCCGTTCCTGCGACACCAAAACAGGTCGCCGCGATTCCAACCCGAGGCCCCGTCGAATTCCATGACGCGAACATGCCTCTTCAGCGCGTCTCCCTCGCACCAATAAACTTTTCCACGCCACTTCAACCTGCTTCGCTCGCTTCACAGCCCGTTACGCCCGCTCCAACAAAGCTGAACGTCGCATCAACAAGTCCGACGCTCACAACTCGCAGCGCGAACGAGACATCTCAGTCCTCGCACGTCACTCCCACAAGATTGTGCACCGCGTCAAAACCGTTTTCCACAGCATCAACTCCCTTCACTCGTTCATTTCATTCGCCGGCGATTGTTCGAGGCCCGTGCACGATCACATCTAAGACACGGATCGCCGTATTCGGGCGTGCGTCGACGGCCAACGATCTCTCGTCGGCGACATCAACGGGTCCGAACCAAGGATCCACATGTTCGGAACCCACACCGAGCCGGACGCCGTCGAGACCGCGCCCGGTGCCGCTGACGGCAATCGGCTTGGCGCTGTGACCGAAGACGGCGAGGTCCGCGCTGACCAAGTCGGACACCGAACAAACCCCGAGAGCGGCGTTATATTTCAAACCCATGCCGACTCCCACGGGGACCGCGCAGTTCGACCTTCAGGCTCCTTTCCAGCCGGCCGGCGACCAGCCCAAGGCGATCGCCGAGCTCGCGTCCGGCCTCGACCGGGGCGACCGCTTTCAGACCCTCCTCGGCGTCACCGGCTCGGGCAAGACGATGACGGTCGCCAACGTGATCAAGCATCACGGGCGACCGGCGTTGGTGCTCTCGCACAACAAGACGCTCGCCGCGCAGTTGTACGGAGAGCTCAAGAGCTTCTTCCCGCACAACGCCGTCGAGTACTTCATCTCGTACTACGACTACTACCAGCCCGAAGCCTACGTCCCGTCGAGCGACACGTACATCGAAAAGGATGCGTCGATCAACGAGGACATCGACCGGCTGCGCCTCCGCGCGACGTCCAGCCTCATGGAACGCGACGATGTGATCATCGTCGCCACCGTGTCGGCGATCTATGGACTCGGCGATCCGGTTGCCTACCGCGAGCAGATGGTCACGCTCCTTCGCGGCCAGCGCATCGCGCGCGACGACATCCTCCGGTCGCTCGTCCGCATTCAGTACAGCCGCAACGACGTGTCGTTCGAGCGCGGAACGTTCCGCGTCCGCGGCGATACGGTCGAGATCTTCCCGGCCTACGAGGAGCAGGGCGTTCGCGTCGAGATGTGGGGCGACGAGATCGAGCGCATCTCCAAGATCAACGTGCTCACCGGCGAAACGATCGCGTCGCTCGAGCGCGCGGCGATCTATCCGGCGAAGCACTTCGTCACCCAGCGGCCGACCCTCGAGCGCGCGGTCAAGGTGATTCGCGCCGAGCTGGGCGACCGTCTCACCGACCTCCGCGCCGCGGGCAAGCTGCTCGAGGCGCAGCGGCTCGAGTCGCGCACCAACTTCGACATCGAGATGATGCTGGAGATCGGCACGTGCGCCGGCATCGAGAACTATTCCCGCCATCTGGCCGCGCGCGCCGAAGGCGAGCGCCCGGCGGTGCTGTTCGACTACTTCCCGGATGATTTCCTGGTCGTCGTCGACGAATCGCACGTCACGCTGCCGCAGATCGGCGGAATGTTCAACGGCGACCGCGCGCGCAAGCTCACGCTGGTCGAATATGGATTCCGTCTCCCGAGCGCGCTCGACAACCGCCCGCTCATGTTCGATGAATTCCTGTCGCTCACGCCGCGGGCGATTTTTGTTTCGGCGACACCTGCCGATTTGGAGCTTCGTCTCTCCGAGGGCGTCGTCGTCGAGCAGATCATCCGGCCCACCGGGCTCGTCGATCCGGAAATCGAGGTGCGGCCGGTGCGCGGCCAGGTGGACGACTTGCTCAACGAGATTCGCCTGCGCGAGCGGCGTGGCGAACGCGTCCTCGTCACGACGCTCACCAAGCGCATGGCGGAAGACCTCAGCGACTACCTCCAGCAGGTCGGCGTGCGGGTGCGCTACATGCACTCCGACATCGACGCCATCGAGCGCATGGAAATCCTCCGCGGCCTTCGGCTCGGCGAGTTCGACGTGCTGGTCGGGATCAACCTGCTGCGTGAAGGCCTCGATCTTCCCGAGGTGTCGCTCGTGGCGATCCTCGACGCGGACCAGGAAGGGTTTCTGCGCAGCGACCGATCGCTGATTCAGACCGTGGGTCGCGCGGCGCGACACGTGCACGGAAGGGCGATCTTCTATGCGGACCGCATGACGGGATCGATGCAACGGTGCATCGAGGAGACGACCCGCCGGCGAGAGCTGCAGACTCGGTTCAACCTCGAGCACGACATCACGCCGACGACGATCGCGAAGAGCGTGGACCAGGTCCGCTTCATCACGCGCGTCGCCGATGCGCGCGCCGAAAAGCCGGAGAAGCGCGTCGCCGAGCCGGCGCGCGGGTATTCCGTGATGGAGGTCGAGTCGCTCGAGAAGATGCTCGAGGAACAGATGCAGGAGGCCGCGTCGGCGATGGACTTCGAGCTCGCCGCGCAGTTGCGCGACCAGCTATTCGAGGTGCGCGCGCGGCGCGACGCGAACGCCAAACGACCGGTTGCCGGCGCGGGCCGCTGGGGGCGATGAATGTCAGACTCTCCGTCAGGCGTCATCCCGCCGCTCGCGGGCCACGGTCATCTCGCGCTCGACGAAGCGGAGCTCACGGCCTGGGGTGAGCGGTTCGGCCGCGCCGCGTCACCGCCGCTCGTCGTCGGGCTGACGGGCGAGCTGGGAGCGGGGAAGACGACGCTCGTCCGCGCGATCTGTCGCGGATTTGGCGTCACCGACGACGTCACCAGCCCAACCTTCACCGTCGTTCACCGCTACTCCGCACCCCGCGCTCGCGTGTATCACGTCGACCTCTATCGTTTGCGAGGCCCGCAGGATCTCACGAACATCGGCTGGGACGACATGTTGGCCGAAGACGCACTGGTGCTGATCGAATGGCCGGAGCGAGCCGGCGACCGGCTTCCGACGTCGCACGTGTCGATCGGCCTCCAACATTTGCCCGACGAGCCGACCAAGCGGCTGCTCTACGCGGGCGGTCACGCGTGATCACGCTCGCCATCGACGCATCGACGTACGAAGGCGACGTCGCGCTGCTCGACGAGGGCCGCGTGCTCGCCGAGCAGGCCGCGGCCATGAAAGGGCGCGAGAGTGAACAGCTCATGCCGGCCGTCGCCGAAGTGCTCAGGCAAGCGGGCGCCAATTTGGGCGTCGTCGAGCGGGTGGTGTGCGGTGCGGGGCCGGGAAGCTTCACCAGTCTCCGCATCGCCGGCGGCATCGCCAAAGGGATCGCCAGCGGGCTGTGTCTTCCGTTGTTCGCGGCGCCGTCGCTCGCCCTGATTGTCGCCGGTGCTGAGCCGCGCGCCGGTCGCTACCTCGGCGCGCTCGACGCGCTGCGCGGAGAGTTTTACGTCGCGCTCTACGACGTCGACGATCAAGGGAACGTCGGAGAGCTCGAGCCGGCTCGCATCGTCCCGGCGGCGGATGTCGGCGCGGTCGCCCTCGAGTATCGCGCGCGCGTCGTGAGCCCGACGGAGTTCGACGGCGGCGTGAGTTCGCGCCCGCGAGCGAACGGCGTCGCGCGCATCGAAGGTCTGCTCGCGGCGCGCGGGCCGGTCGACGTCCGGAGCTGGGAGCCGGCGTACGGGCGCTTGGCCGAAGCGCAGGTGCGATGGGAATCGGCGCACGGGCGGCCCCTGCCGCGCGGATGAGGGTTTCGATCGAAGCGGCGAGGCTCGCCGACGTGCCGGCGATCATGGCGATCGAGCGGGCCGTGTTCAGCGATCCGTGGTCGGCGCGATCGTTTCGCGACGCGATGTCGAACCCGTTGGCGTTCTGCGCGTGCGCGCGTCGTGACGGACGCGCGGTGGAGGGTTATGTTGTCGCGTGGTTCGTCGCCGACGAAGGAGAGATTGCGAATCTCGCCGTCGCCCCCGACGCGTGGGGCACGGGAATCGGGCGCGCGCTGCTCGACGCATCCATCAAGGAAGCGGCGGCGCGCAAGCTGAGAGCCGTGTATCTCGAGGTGCGTGACTCCAACGCGCGCGCGCGGCATCTCTACGGCTCGCGCGGTTTCGTGGAGGTTGGACGGAGGCGGTCGTACTACCGGCGGCCAGTGGAGGATGCCATCGTGCTGCGCCGGTCGATGGAGGGCGATGGCACGTAAGCCAGGACGTGAGGTCGGCAATACAACACGTTGATGTGCGATAATTTGGTTGCGCATCAACACGGACTGGATCATACCGTGAGCGGCGAGAGCCGGACACACATTCTCGCCAGGAGGAAGCCGTGAGCAGGAGCCTGAACAAAGTCACCCTGATTGGAAACCTCGGGAACGATCCCGAGGTGCGTTCGACGACCGGCGGCAGCCGCGTCGCGACCTTTTCGCTCGCCACCAGCCGTCAGTGGAACGACGCCGCCGGAGCGAAACAAGAGAAGACCGAGTGGCACCGCTGCGTCGTGTGGAGCACCAAGACGTCGAACCTCGCCGACATCGTCGAGCGGTACGTGAAGAAGGGCGACAAGCTCTACGTCGAGGGGCGCATCGAGTACCGCCAGTGGCAGGACAAGGAAGGCCAGACGCGCTACAGCACCGAGATCAACGTGCGGGAGCTGATCATGCTCAGCTCGCGCAACGGCGCCGGCGGCGGCGCTGATTTCGAGGGCGATTCGAGCGCCCGCCGAGCGCCAGCCGCGTCCAAGTCGAAAGCACCCGCGGGCGGTGGCGGCGACGACTTCGAGGACTTCCCGAACGCCCTGAACGACGCAGACGACGATCTGCCGTTCTAGCCAGGCGGACAGGTGAGCCGGTGGACAGGTGGCCTCGGCCACCTGTCCACTGGTGGACACCATTACCCACGCCCAACCGAATCGTCAAACCGCAGAGGCTGGCGTCCTTCGCCGTCTCGAGAGTTGTCTTTCACGATTCGCCTGGAGTCACGCCATGCTCGTGCGGCCCACCAGTCGGCAGCGCGGGACGTTCGTTCGTTCCGTTGCCGCGGCCTCGATCGCGATTGCCGCGACGCTTCCGCAAGTCCTGAACGCGCAGCAGGCGCAGCAGCCTGCGCCGGCGTCCGACACGTCGAAGACGCACACCGTCAAGCGTGGCGACACGCTCTGGGATCTCGCGAAGTCATACCTCGGCGACTCGTTCCTGTGGCCCGAGGTCTATCGCCTGAACACCGGCGTGATCGAGGATCCGCATTGGATCTATCCCGGCGAATTGCTCAAATTGCCCGGCGATCACGCGAAGGTCGTCGCTGTGGCGGAGCCGGTGTCGGACGTTCCGGCCGCCGCCGCGCCTGCGACGTCACAACCGGAAATGAACGCCGCGGCTGCGCCGCCCGAGCCCGCGCCGAGCGTACTCATTCCGCCCGCGCTCGCGCCGGTCGTCGTGCACGACACGGCGACGCCGATGTTGAAGGCTCGCGTGAGTGCGGTTCGCGCCGGTGAGTACATCGCCGCGCCGTGGGTGGATCGAGACGGCGGCCCGAAGGGGCCCGGCCAGTTGATCGAGAGCGCCGACCTTTCGGGCATCGCCGTGAACGAGAGATCGCGCTTCCAGTTGCACGACGCGGTCTTCCTCGCGCCGCCCGCGGGCGTCGCGCCGATGGAGCACGCGCTGTACATGAGCTATCGCCTCGGTCCGCTGATCGAGGACTTCGGCCAGATCGTGATTCCGACCGGCATCATCGAGGTCACCCAGGCCGGTAGCGTGGGCGAGGCGTCCGTCGGCCACGTCGTGCAGATGTTCAACGAAGTGAAGCACGGACAGAAGCTCATCCCGCTCGACAGCGGTACGGCGAACGTCCTCGGCCACCCGAGCGCCGTGTCGAACGGCCACATGGGCCATGTCCGCTGGGTGCTCGATGAGCCGGTGTTGCCGAGCCTACAGAGCTACGTCGTCCTCGACATCTCCGCTCGCGACGGCATCGTGACGGGCGACCAGATCGAGATCTACAAGGGGCGCCAGCGGCCGAACGAGAGCCACGATCTGACGCTGCCCGAGATTTCGATCGCGCACGCGCAGATCCTCCGTGTCACGCCGTTCGGCGCGACGGCGATCGTGCTGGACCAGGGACAACCGCTCGTCGAAGGGGCCAAGGCGCGCGTCGCCGCCAAGATGCCGTAAGCCGCGAGCAGTCCAGCGCGAGGGCCCAGAGTGTGCGCTAAGTCGCACTAAGATGCCCTAGGCTCTCGCGTTGCACTACATTTGGGCGACCGCAATGATCGCGATCGCCCATTTCGTCGCCATCTCGTGTTACCTCGGCGCCGCGGCGCTTGCCGCGGTGCCGTTCGCGCGTCCGGTGAAGGCATCGGTCGGCGGGGTCACGGCAATTCTGGCCGTCGGCGTCGCCGCTCACATCGCCGGCTTGCTCGCGTTCGGGTTCCAGTCCCGCGCCGTACCGCTCGCCGGGCTTGGTCCCGCGCTGTCGTTCGCGGGCGTTGTGCTGGCCTTCACGCTGCTCCTCGTCGAGCTGTTGGCGCGCGACGTGAGCCTGACGCTCGTTGCCGCGCCGCTCGCCGCGGTGCCGACCATTTGCGCGAACGTCATCGGCCTCACACCCGGGCGGGTCGTCGAAGAAGGCGGAGCGCGCAGCGTCTGGCTCTTCGCGCATATCGCGTTGAGCTTCGCCGGAATCGCGGCGTTCGCGACCGCGGCCGCGGCCGGCGCCATGTATCTCATGCAACGGCGCGAGCTCAAATCGCGGCACTTCGGCACGATCTTCCGGTTCTTTCCGCCGCTGGCGACGCTGGACCGCGTCAATCATTTCGCGGCCATCGCCGGGTGGCTCGGGCTCACGCTCGGCGTCGTTCTCGCGTCGACGTATTCGGTCGAATACCACGAGCTGAACCTGCCGCAACTGCTCTGGGGCGGCGGGGCGTGGCTGGCGGTGACGTTCCTGGCGCTCGGGCGCGTGGCCCGCGGGTGGCAGGCGCAGCGCGCCGCGAAGTATTCGGGACTCGCCTTCGTCGCCGTCTTGGTGTTGTACCTGGCGTTTCGCGTCGCGGCGCCGGCAACGGGACAGTTCCTGTGAGCGCGTACCCGCTCACACTCGAGGGCGCGTCGATCTCGGCGCTCGTCGTCGGCGGCGGCCGCGTCGCGACGCGGAAGGCGCTCTCGCTGGTCGGCGCGGGCGCACGCGTGCGCGTGATCGCGAAGACGGTGACCGAAGCGCTCGAGCGGGCCGCCGCCGACAACGACCGTTTGACGCTCACGCGCGCCGCGTATTCGTCTTCTCAGATAGGCGACGCGACGCTGGTCGTCGCGGCGACCGACGACGCTGCGCTCAACGCGACGATCGCCCGCGACGCGCGCGCCAAGGGACGCTTGGCGAACGTCGTCGACGCGCCGAACGCAGGGCAACTGCACGACGCCCGCGGTGCTGCGATCCGGCGACGTCGTCGTGTCGGTGAACGCCGGCGGTGTTCCGGCGGCGGCGAAACGTATTCGCGACTCGCTCGCCGGGCGGTTCGATGCGCGGTACGCGTCGGCGGTCGAACATCTCGCGTCGCTGCGACGATCGTTGATCGACGGCGGGCGGCGAGAGCGATGGCTCGAGGCATCGGCCGCGCTCGTGGGCGACGATTTCTGCGATCAAGTCGAGTCGGGCCGCTTCGCGGAACGGGTGGCACGATGGCGCTGACCGTCGTCGGCGTGAACCATCGCGGCGCGTCGCTCGACGTGCGCGAGCGACTGGCGTATCGCAGCACCGAGGCGGTGCCCGCGCTCGAGGCGTTGCGCGCCGCGTCGTCGGCTCGCGAAGCGGTGATGCTCTCGACGTGCAATCGCACCGAGGTGTACGTCGTGGAGAACGACCGCGACGCGGTCCCGAACGTGTGGTCGGCGTTCGCCGGGAAGCTCGGCCGCGACGCCTCCGAGTTCGGGTACGTGCGCCGGGACCGCGACGCCGTGACGCATCTCTTCCGCGTCGCGAGCGGTCTCGACTCCATGATCCTCGGCGAGGCGCAGATCCACGGACAGGTGCGCGACGCGTGGGAGCTGTGCCGCAGCCAATCCGGCCCGCTGCTCAACCGGCTCTTCCAAACGTCGCTGCTGGTGGCCGGACGTGTGCGCAGCGAAACGTCCGTTTCGCGCGGCGCGGCGTCGGTCAGCTCAGCGGCCGTGCAACTCGCCAAGCAGATCTTCGGCGCGTTGAACGGCAAGCGCGCCATGGTGCTCGGCGCCGGCGAGATGGCCGAGCTGGCGCTGGAGTGTCTGGTCGATCAGGGTGTGCGCGCTGCGATCGTCGCCAATCGCACGTTCGAACGCGCGCAGGAATTGGCCGAGCGATATGGCGCTGCCGCCATGCACGTCGACGAGTGTTGGCCCGCCCTGGCCGACGTCGACGTGTTGGTGTGTTCGACGGCTGCGCCGAGGGCGGTGGTGTCCGTGGAGCACGTGCGGCCGGCGTTGGGCACGCGCGGTGACCGGCCGCTCTGCATTCTCGACATCGCCGTGCCGCGCGACGTGGACCTCGCCGTCCGGCGGCTCGAGAACGTGTTCCTTTATGACCTCGACGATCTGCAGGCCGTCGTCGCGGCGAACATCGAGCGGCGCCGCAGCGACATGCCGACGGCGGAGCAGTTGATCGGCGGAGAAGTGGACCGGTATTGGGACTGGGTCGCCGGCCTGGCCGCCGTGCCCACGTTGACGGAGATGCGCTCGCGCATGGAGTCGGTGCGCGAGCGGGAGGTGTCGGATGCGTTGCGCCGGCTGGAGCACCTCGCCCCCGCCGAACGAGCCGTGGTCGAGGAACTTTCCAGGAGCCTCATGAACAAATTCTTGCACGAACCAAGTGTTCGCCTTCGCGCCGCGGCCTCGAATGGGCGCGGCCTCGGTGTCGTCGACACCGTGCGCTATCTGTTCGGCCTGGAGCGCTCCGGCGACTCGAGCGGCGAGCGCCGCGAGTCGGCGGATCCAGCTTCGGAGCCGCGCGAGTGACCCGCCGCGCACTCGTTACCGGCGGCGCCGGCTTCATCGGCTCGCACGTCGCCGATCGCTTTCTCAGCGACGGATGGTCGGTCGACATCATCGACAACTTGTCGAGCGGGCGGAGAGAAAACGTGGCGTCGGCCGCGCGCCTTCACGTCATGGACATCCGATCGACGGACGCGGCCGACCTCGTCGCCGGTGGATCGTTCGACGTGATCGCGCACCTCGCCGCGCAGATCGACGTCCGCAAAAGCGTCGACGACCCGGCGTTCGACGCGAGCGTGAACGTGCTCGGCGCGCTCAATCTCGTCGAGGCGATGCGGCGCGCCGACGGATCCAAACGCGCCCGCCTGGTGTTCTCATCGACCGGCGGGGCGCTGTACGGCGATCACGCCACGCCGCCCAACGCGGAGACCGTCGCCAAGGAACCCGATTCACCCTATGGCATCGCCAAGCTCGCGACCGAGCTCTATCTGTCGTATTACGCGCGCATCCAGGGGATGGACATGGCGGCCGTCCGGTTCTCGAACGTCTACGGACCGCGGCAGGACCCGCACGGCGAAGCGGGTGTCGTCGCCATTTTTTGCCAGCGAATTCTCTCCGGGCGTCCGATCACCATTTTCGGCGACGGCATGCAGACGCGCGACTACGTCCATGTGAGCGACGTCGCAGCGGCCATGTTCGCCGCGGCCACACAATCGTTGCCGGAGCCGCGGCGCCTCGACGACCGCGCGTTCAACATCGGCACGGGCGTGCCGACGTCGGTGGTCCACCTCGCGGAGGTCCTGCGCACAGCCGCCAGCGCGACGACGACGATCGAGTTCGCGCCGAAGCGGCCCGGCGAGCAGCAGCAGTCGTTCCTCACGGTAGACAAAGCCAAGTCGCAGCTCGGGTGGACCCCGGCGATCTCGATCGACGAGGGGCTCGCCGACACGTTCCGCTGGTTCAGCGCCAACACTCGCACCGCGTGAGACCGTGACGATCGCACTTCTCCAGTTGCAGATGTCGCATGGGGCGGTTCCGTCGACCCCGCTGGATCTCATTCTCGACGCGACGCCGGTCACCCAGGGCGTGCTCCTCGTCCTCGTGTTCCTGTCGCTGCTGAGCTGGGCCATCATGTTCGGCGTCTGGCGTTCGCTGAAGAAGGCGGCGAAGTCGGCCGACAAGTTCTGGTCCGAGTTCGAGCACGTGTCGAGGCTCGAAGACGCGGCGACGCTCGCCAAGAAATCGAAGCCGAGTGCGCTGCCGAGGCTCTTCATGCGCGCGATTCGCTTCGTCGCCGATGCGCGTGTGGCCAACCAGCAGGTGCTCGAGCGCGCTACCCCCGGCGGCGGCGGAGATACGCCGACGTCGGCGACGCTCAGCGGTTCGCAGATCGAAACGCTCCACCTGCTGCTCGACACCGACGCCTCCGACGAACGCGACCGACTCGGCCGATTCCTTCCGTGGTTGGCGACGATCGGCTCGGTGAGTCCGCTCATCGGACTGCTCGGCACGGTGCTCGGCGTCATCGAGGCGTTCCTGGGCATCGCGTCGAAGGGTTCCGGCAACCTGTCGGCGGTGGCGCCTGGGGTGGGCGAAGCGCTGACGGCGACGGCCGCCGCGCTGGCTGTCGCGATCCCGGCGACGTTCGGCTACAACATTTTCGCGGCGCGGCTCAATCGCTTCGACGGCCGCATGGAACGCTTCGGCACGGCCGTGATCGCGCTGCTCGTGCGCGAAGGTCGCATCTGACATGGCTCGTCGCGCCCGGCGACATCGCTACGAGCTCAACGCCGACGTGAACGTCGTCAGTCTGATCGACGTGATGCTGCTGCTGCTCGTGATCTTCATGATCACCGCGCCGATGATGCAGGGCGGCGTGGACATCTCGCTCCCGCAGGCGCAGTCGAAGCCGCTCGAGTCGAAAGACGGGCTCGCTGTGACCGTCAACGCCAAAGGGGAGATCTTCATTGGGACGGAGAAGTTCACGCTCGGCGACTTCCGCGTCTCGTTCAAGACGGTCGCGCAGAACCGGACCCGAAACGGCGTGTATCTCCGGGCGGACAAGGGCGTCGATTATGGGCTGGTCGTTCAGATCCTCGCCATCATGAACGCCAACGGTGTCTCCAACGTCGGGCTCGTCACGGAGCCGGAGGTGATTCGCTAGCGTGAGTGTGAGCGCGATCGCCGAGCCGCGTTTGGGCGGTGGATTTGTCGCGTCGGCGCTGTTTCACGGCGCCCTGGTGGCCGCGTTCTATCTGATGCGCCCCGGAACGCCGCCGCCGTCGCCGCCGATCTACCGGGTGCAGCTGTTCGCCGCGCCGCCCGGCGAACGCGCTATCGGCGTCGTGCAGAATCAACCGGTGCCGACGCCGCCGCCCGAGACGAAAACCGAAAAGCCAAAGCCGGTGCCGAAGCCGGTCGCCACGAAGCCGGTGGCAAAGCCGGCGACGAAATCCGTTTCCGCGGTGAAGCAAGTGACGCCGACTCCGCCGGTGAAGACCGCTCTGCCAAAAGAGGAAACGCCGCAGCCTGTGGCCGGTGGCGGTCCGACCGGTGGGAAGGGAGCCGATGTGTCGAACGTCGACACGGGCGGTCTCGATTTCAACTACCCGGGCTACACGTCGAACATCATTCGCCAGCTGATTCTTGCGTGGGGCCAGGGCGCGCCGCGGTATGACGCTGTCGTCCGGTTCACGATCAAACGCGACGGAACCGTAGATCCCGAGAGCATTCAGCTCGTAACGCACGGCAACTACGCCAACGATCGCCGCGCGATCGGCGCCGTCGAACAGGTCGCCGATGGGAAACTCTTCGGCGCGCTACCGCCGGGCTTTCGCGAAGACATCCTTCCGGTGACAGTTCGGTTCACTCCATCCATGTTCAAATGATTCGCGTCGCTCCCGTTGCTCGCGTCGTTTCGCTGTTGTGCGTTGTGCTCGCCGTGTCGGCGCGCGTGCTGCGGGCGCAGGACACGACGTATCGCGGCATCTCGCTCGTCGCGAACTTCGATCCGCTGCGCGACAAGATTCCGATCGTCGTGCTGCCGGTGTCGGGCGGGTTCGGCGACTCGGTGCGCGCGATCGTGCAGCGCGACCTCGACTTCAGCGATCGCTTCGTCGTCATTCAGATCGACAGCGCCGATCCGTCGACGCTTCGAGCGCAGGGCGCCGCGGCGGGGCTCAACTACGACGTCTTTCGCCACCTCAACGCCGCCGCGGTCGTGCAGCTGACGATGGGCGGCACGGGCGTTCACGTCGCGCTCCACGACGTCGGCCACATGCAGGTGATGAACGCGGGAGACTTCGATCTCTCGGGCGCGGGGCTCGGTCGTGATTGGCGGCTGGGCGTGCATCGCGCGTCCGACGAGATCGAGCGGTGGATGACGGGACAGCGCGGAATCGCCGCCACGCGCATCGCCTACATGCGCGGCCGAAACATTCGCATCGTCGACAGCGACGGCGCGGAAGAGATCACCGTCCCGACGGATTCGAACGGTACCAGTCCGGCCTGGAATCCGGCCGGGACGGAGTTGGCGTATTCGACGTTTGGCGACGCGTCGCGTTTGGTCGTGATCGATCTGGCGACCGGTCGCTCCCGCGCGTTGGCGGGGCCGACGCGGAACGTCATCTATACGACGCCGGAGTTTTCACCCGACGGCAATTCGATCGCGTTTACGCGCACCGGGGAATCGCAAGGAGACATCTACATCGTCGACGCCAATGGCACGTCCGCGCCTCGGCGTCTCACCGTCGCGCACGGATGGCAGAACTCGAATCCGGTATTCAGCCCACGCGGACAAAGGATCGTTTACGTCGGCAACAGCCAAGGCCCGCCGGAGTTATATATTATGGACTCCGATGGAAATAACGCCGACCAACTCACGCGGTACGACTTTGACCCGAACAACTACCGGTCCGACCCCGACTGGTCTCCCGATGGGCGGCTCATTGCCTACCAGGAGATGATGAACGGCCGCTTCCAGATTCGGACCATCCCCGCGGGCGGCGGCACGCCGAAGCAACTCACTGGCGAAGGCGCGAACGAACAGCCATCGTGGGCCCCCGATTCGCGGCACCTGGTCTTCACGTCGTCGCGAACGGGCGTTCGGCAGTTGTGGGTGTTGGACACGGAATCGAACCGCGTTCGTCAACTCACCAAAGCGGAAGGTTCGCGACTCGCGGCATGGTCGGCGCGTCTATCGGGACAGTAGCGCAAGCACCTGAACGAGATCCTCCCCCTTCCAAATCCCCTACCTCCCTCTAGTTCTCTCTCGCAGGAGATGCCCATGACGAGTACTCGACGGATCGCGGGTCTGGCGTCGGCAGCGCTGTGCGTAGCGGCGATCAGCGCATGTCACCACAGCCCACCACCCGCGACCCTGGCCCCGGTGATGCAGGCCTCCGGCCCGAACGCCGACAGTATTGCCCGTGCCCAGGCAGACGCGGCGCGACGCGCCGCCGAAGACGCCGCACGTCGCCGAGCCGCCGATAGCGCCGCCGCCGCCGCCGCAGCGGCGCGTCTACGTGCCAACGCCGGATCGCTCGCCACCACGCTCACGGCGATGATCCACTTCGACTACGATCAAGCGGACCTGCGCCCGAGCGATCGCGCGATTCTCGACGCCAAGGTGCCAATCCTGCAGGCGAATTCCGGCGTGATGCTTCGAGTCGCCGGCCACACGGATGAGCGCGGATCGGACGAGTACAACCTCGCCCTCGGGCAGCGTCGCGCGGCGGCGGTGAAAGCGTATCTCGTGCAACACGGCATCGCCGACGCGCGCATTCAGACGGTGAGCTACGGCGAGGAACATCCGATCGCCCAAGGCGACGACGAATCGGCATGGTCGCAGAATCGGCGCGCCGAATTCGAGATCACCGGCGGCGGCGGGAATCTCCGCGCTCCATGATGCATCGATCCGTCCGTTCGCTCATGACGCTCGCGCCCGTCGCCCTGTTCGCGGCGACGGGCTGTCTCGCCACGCAAGGCAGCATTCAAACGCTGCAGGACGAGATCCGCGCCTCGCGCTCGCAGCTCGCGCAGAACGACACCGCGATCCTTCGCGCCGAAGATGCTCGGCGGCGTGAGATCGCCACGCTCGCCGCGAACATCGACCGCCTGAACGATTCAGTGAGGGTGCTCACAGCGCGGCTGGCGCTTTTCCAAGCGAACGCGGCCGGGCAGTTCGACGCGATGGGCCAGCAGGTGATCAAGATCGAGTCGATTCTGGGACAGAACACGCGCGATCTGCAGGATCAGCGAACGCAGCTCGCGGCACTGCGCGAACAGGGCGTGACGGGCGCGACCGCCTCCGCTCCCACTTCGGCCGGCGGCCCGGACACGAGCCAGCGAGCGACCGGCGGGCTCCCGGGGCCGGCGACCATGTTCAGCTCCGCCGTGGAAGAATTCAGAAAGGGCAGCTATCGCACGGCCCGCTCGGGCTTCGAGGACTTGATCAAGGCCTACCCCGACTACGACCAGAACGCGCGAGCCCAGGTCTACATCGGCGACGCGTACAAGGCTGATGGGAACCCGGCGGCGGCGGACTCGGTATACCAGCTCGTCGAAACGAAATATCCGAGCAGTCCCGACGTTGCCGGCGCGCTGTGGCGCCGCGGCCGAATGCTATGGGACGCCAACAAGAAGAATGAGGCTCGGATCGTTCTCAATCGGCTGATCAACAAGTATCCTCAATCCGACGAAGCCGAGCTCGCAAAAGCACTGATGACCCCGAGCGAGTAGGCGCCACGCGAGTCTCGAGCGGGATGCCGATTCCGAAGTCCAAAACTGGAGAGATGCCGTTCCTCGATCACCTCGAGGAACTGCGATGGCGCATCATCTACTGCCTCATCGCGCTCGTCGCGTGCGTCGGCCTCGGATTCTGGCTGGCGGTGCAATACGACGCGGTCGGATTGCTGGCGCGTCCCATTCTGCCGTTGATCCCCCAGCACAAGCTCGCATACCTCCATCCGAGCGAAGGCTTCACCGTCATCCTCGACACGGCGATGACCTTCGGGTTCGTCTTCGCGTCGCCGGTGATCATCTATCAGGTCTGGCAGTTCCTCGCGCCCGCGCTCAAGCAGCACGAGAAGCGGGTCGGACTGGGCGTGCTGTTCAGCGGATTGGTGTTGTTCATCTCCGGCGCCGCACTCGCCTACTTCGTGGTCGTGCCGCTGGCGCTCCCGTGGTTGTTCCAGTTCGGCGGCCCGTCGCTGGTGCCGCTGATCACGGCAGAGGATTATTTCAGCTTTATCTTCGCGATGGTGTTGACGTTCGGCGTGAGCTTCGAGCTGCCCATCGTGATCCTCGCCCTCGCGGCGCTCGGCATCGTCACGCCGGCGTTTCTCTCGAAATATCGGCGCCACGCGATCGTCCTCATCGTCATCATCGGCGCGTTCCTCACGCCGGGCGACATGGTGTGGACGACGATCGCCCTGTCCGTGCCGCTGTACGGCCTGTATGAGTTGAGCGTCCTCGCCGCCTACGTGATCCATCGCCGCAAGCAGCGGCGCCGCGGCTTGGACAACGCTCCGCCGGAGGGGGGAGTGCCCGCGTGAAGCGGTGGGCGATCGCCGGCGCGTTGGTCGTCGCGTCGTTCGCCGGTTCAGTAAATGCTCAAATTCCGCGGCTGCCGGGCGGACGCGTTCAGCCCACGCCGCGCGACACGAGCAAAGACAGCACGAAGGTCAAGTGGGGGGCGCCGGACAGCGTCGCGCAGCGCCTGCTGCAGTTGCGGGGCTACACCGTCACGCGCTATCAGGGCGACACCGCCGTCTTCAACGCCCAGACGCACGCCCTCGACCTGCTCGCCGCCAAGAAGCGCATCGCCGCCGTCGATCGCGACTCGCAGACGATCGTCAGCGACAGCGGCATCTACTACACGGAGACGACGCACAAGGTCGTCTCGGGCGGCAAGTACCGCGTCACGCCGCCGCCGAACAGCGGACAAGCCGACATCGTCGGCCACGGGCGGCTCGATTACAGCCTCGCGCAGCGCACGGCGCGCATCACCAACGCCAAGCTGCCGGTCAACAACGGCGAGATGTGGTACATGGACATCGCGCTCGCCGAGGTCATGCAGGATACGACGCAGACTGGGAAGGGCGTCACGGTCTGGGGAAGAGGCGGGTCGATCACGAGTTGCCCCGACTCCATCCCCGACTGGCACCTCCAGGTCGGCGAGACGAAGCGCACGTCCGACAACATGATCGCGGCGCGGCCGGCGGTGCTCTACATCCGGGACGTGCCGGTGATGTGGTTCCCGTTCTTCTTCAGCGACACCAAGAGCGGCCGCCATAGCGGAATCATCACGCCTGAATTCGGCCTCGGCGACATCGTCCGCAACAGCTCCAGCTACCGGCGCCACGTGGACCACGCCGGCTACTACTGGGCGACGAGCGACTACATGGACTTCGCGACGTGGCTCGACTGGCGGAGCTCCGCCGGCGCCACGGAAGGCGACCCCGGGTGGCTCAAGCTCAACGGGGATTGGAGCTACAAGTGGCTCGATCGGTTCCTGAGCGGACGCGTCGGCCTGGGGTATACGACCCAGCGCGACGGCACGACCAACACCGCGGTGAGCTGGACTCACCAACAAGAGTTCTCGAAAGACAGCCACATTCAGGCGAACGTCAACTTCGTCACCAGCACCGCGCTCCAACGGCAGAACACGTTCAACCCGTACACCGCGCTGGCGACGATCGCGTCGGCGCTCGCGTATCAGACGAAGCTCGGGCCGGCCTCGGTGTCGATCGGGGGCACGCGCACGCAGTACCCCGGCCGGCAGCAGATCGACCAGACGGTGCCGACGGTCAATCTCACGTCGACGCCGATAACGCTCGGCGACTACTTCAGCTGGACGCCCGCCTTCAGCTACTCGCAGCACGATGTGCTGCGCATGGATCAGCCGGGCATCGGCGCCTACGTCTTCACCACGGATCAGATCACCGGCCTGCGCGACAGTACGCTGGCGAAGAACCGCAGCTCGAGCGACGAGACGATGACGATTGGGGCGCCGCTCCAGATCTTCGGTTTCGCCCTCAACAACTCGGTCAACATCCACCAACAGCGCCAGGATTTCGCGCAGCAGTTCCAGATCTACAACGTCGAGACCGGGGCGGTGACCGACACGCGCGTCTTCGCGGCGACGTACCGGAGCGAAGTCGACTGGAATCCGGACTTCAAGCTGCCGGGGTTCTGGCAGAACAAGTTCAACCTCACGCCGTCGATCAGCCTGCAGAACGCCGACCCGGGACCGTTCTGGGTGGCGTCCGAGCGCACGAACGGCGTGTACGTGCACCAGGGCAAGCGCCTGACCGGCGGCCTGAGCGCGTCGCCGACGATCTTCGGCCTCTTTCCCGGATTCGGTCCCTTCGAACGCATTCGCCATTCGCTCACGCCCACGATCAGCTACTCCTGGGGACCGCGCGCCGACGTGAGCGACGAGTACTTGGCCGCGCTGGGTCGCACGCGCGCAGGATCCTTCACGAACCTGCCGCTCAGCAACATCAACCTCGGGCTCACGCAGTTGTTCCAGGCGAAGCTTCGGGCGCGGAACGATTCGAATCCGGACGGCGGACACAAGATCGATCTGCTCGCGATCACGATGACGCCGCTGAGCTACGACTTCGCGCGGGCGCAGGGGCACGCGAGGACCGCCGGCTTCACCAGCGACAGCTGGGGGTATTCGCTCCGCTCGGATTTGCTGCCCGGCTTCGACTTCTCGAGCCAGTACTCGCTCTTCCTCGGCAGCACGCTGAGCGACACCGCGTTGTTCAAGCCGTATCTCACGTCGATCTCGGCGTCGTTCACGTTGAGCCGCGATCAGAATCCTCTGACGGTGTTTCGCAAGCTATTCGGCGGACCGCCGCCGCCAACGGACTCGGCCAAGAAAGCCGAGGCGGAAGCCGCTGCCTCCAGGATCAGAGCCGAGAACGCCGCGGCGCAGCCGGTCGCCGGCACCGTGCGCGGACCCGAGCGTTTTCTGCAGCAGTCGACTGGGTGGCGCGCCCATTTCGATCTCACCCGCTCGAGCCCGCGGCCGCCCAAGCCCGGCCCCAACGTCATCGACTTCGATCCGCGCGCGCGTTGTGCGCAAATCACCGGTTCGAATACGATCTTGTTCGACCAGTGCGTCGCCGCCCAACAGGCGCAGCCGACGACGGACACGCCGGTCGTTTCCGCCACCGCCGGCGGCCCCGCGTACAACATTCCGCCGACGACGAATCTCACCTCCGACATCGCGTTCAACTTGACGCCGAAGTGGGGAACACACTGGATCACGAGCTACGACCTCGAGCACCACGCGTTCGCCAGCCAGAACGTGCAGCTGCAGCGCGATCTGCACGATTGGGAGGCGCTCTTCGGCTACACGCAGTCGCCCAACGGAAACTTCGCGTTCACGTTCACGATCCGCCTCAAGGCGGACGCCGACCTCAAGTTCGACTACAATCGCGCGACGGTGCGATCGGGCACCTTCTAGCAGCGCGTGAGAAGGGATCGCGCCCACGGCGCAATCCCTTGAATTGTCCCCACCGCCCGTCGACATTCCCGCCATGACGCACGAGGTCGTCATCGACGGCGATTCGCTCACGGTCGAACAGGTATCGTCGGTCGCGACCGATCGCGCGCGCGTGGCGATCGCACCGCGCGCGCGGCAACGCGCCGCCACGACCCGAGCCGTCGTCGACAAACTGGTGGCCAGCGGTGCCGTCGCCTACGGCGTCACGACGGGATTCGGCAAGCTCTCCGAGGTCGCGATCCCACCGGACCGGCTGGCCGAGCTGCAGGTGAATCTCGTGCGCAGCCACGCGGCGGGCGTCGGCGATTTGCTCCCGGAGCGTGAGGTTCGCGCGATGATGCTTCTCCGCGCGAACGTCATCGCCAAAGGTTTTTCCGGCGCCCGCATCGACCTCGCGGACTTGCTCGTCGGCATGCTGAACGCGGACCTCTATCCGCCAGTGCCGGAGCAGGGCAGCGTCGGCGCGAGCGGCGACCTCGCCCCGCTGGCCCATCTCGCCCTCTCGTTGATCGGCGAAGGCGCGCTCCGCCGCGGGACGGCGCAGGGATCGGCCAACAATCTCCTGCATGCCGCCGGCCTCGAGCCGATCACGCTGGCGAGCAAGGAAGGACTCACCCTCATCAACGGCACGCAGGCGCATACGTCGATCGCCGCGCTGGCGCTCGTCGACGCGCGACGTCTGTGGCGCGCGGCGCACATCGCCGGCGCGATGTCGCTGGAGGCGCTGCTCGGCACGCCCGTCGCGTTCGACGAGCGGATTCAGTCGGCGCGCGGCCAGGTGGGACAAGCCGCATCGGCGGCCTATCTGCGCCTGCTCCTGGCCGAGAGCGAGATTCGCGAGTCGCATCGCTACAACGATCCGCGCGTACAGGACGCCTACGCGTTGCGCTGCATGCCGCAGGTGCACGGTCCGGTGCTCGACGCGATCGAGTTCGCCGCCGGTATCATCGGCCGCGAGCTGAACGCCGCCACCGACAATCCGCTCGTGTTCGACACGGGCGATCTCCTGAGCGGCGGCAACTTTCACGGGCAGTCGGTGGCGATGGCGCTCGACTTCCTCGCCATCGCGCTGACCAACCTCGCGACCATCTCCGAGCGACGCACTGACCGGCTCGTGAACCCGGACCTGAATCAGGGGCTGCCGGCGTTCCTCACCGCCGACGCGGGCGTGAATTCCGGCTTCATGATGGCGCAAGTCACCGCGGCGGCGATCGCCAGCGAGTGCAAGGTGCTCTCGCACCCGGCGAGCGTCGACACGATTCCGACGGACGGCAACAAGGAAGACGTGGTCCCGATGGCGATGGCGGCGGCGTGGAAACTGCGCCGCATCGTGCGCAACGTGCGATACGTGCTGGCGGTCGAGCTCATGTGCGCGGCGCAAGGGATCGATTGCCGCGCGCCGCTCAAACCGGGGCGCGGCGTGGCCCGCGCGCACGAAGCCGTGCGCAAGCTCGTCGCGCCGCTCGAGCGCGATCGCACGCTTTCGCCCGACATCGAGCGGCTCGCGCAAGCGATCGCCGACGACGAAATCCCCGGTCCTCCACTGAACGGTCGGTAGCGCAATGACGGCGACGATTCACGAAACGAACGCGGAGAAGGCACACACGGCGCGGCTGGTTCGCGCACCGCGCGGAACGACGCTCTCGTGCAAGGGTTGGCAGCAGGAAGCCGCCCTTCGAATGCTGATGAACAACCTCGACCCCGAGGTCGCCGAGCGGCCCGACGATCTCGTCGTGTACGGCGGCACGGGCAAAGCCGCGCGCAGTTGGGAGGCGTTCGACGCCATCGTCGCCGCGCTCCGGAAACTCGAGAGCGACGAGACGCTCCTCGTGCAGAGCGGCAAACCGGTCGGCGTATTCCGCACCCACACCACCGCGCCACGCGTGCTCATCGCCAACTCGAACCTCGTGGGCCGGTGGGCGAACTGGGATTACTTTCGCGAGCTGGAACGCGCCGGGTTGATCATGTACGGCCAGATGACGGCGGGCTCGTGGATCTACATCGGCTCGCAAGGAATTCTTCAAGGCACGTACGAGACGTTCGGCGCGGTGGCGCGCACGCACTTCGGCGGATCGCTCGCCGGACGGTTCGTGCTCACGGCGGGACTCGGCGGCATGGGCGGCGCACAGCCGCTCGCCGCGACGATGAACGGCGCCGCGATCCTCGGCGTGGATGTGGACGAAGCGCGCATCGACAAGCGTTTGGAGACGGGCTACTGCGACCGCAAGACGGGCAGCCTCGACGAGGCGCTCACCTGGATCCGCGAGGCGACGTCGTCCAAGAGAGCCCTCTCGGTCGGTTTGGTCGGCAACGCCGCCGAGGTGTTGCCCGAGCTCGTACGGCGCGGCGTCACACCGGACGTGCTCACCGATCAGACGAGCGCGCACGACACGCTCAATGGCTATGTGCCGGCGGGACTCTCGCTCGCCGCCGCGGCTGAACTCCGTCGGGCCGACCCGAAGGCATACGTCGCGCGCGCCAACACGTCGATCGTCGAGCACGTGCGCGCGATGCTGGCCATGCAACTGCGCGGTGCGATCACGTTCGACTACGGCAACAACATCCGCACGGTCGCCCTGGACAGCGGCGTGGCCAACGCGTTCGACATTCCGGGCTTCGTGCCCGAGTACGTGCGCCCGCTCTTCTGCGAAGGAAAGGGGCCGTTCCGCTGGGTCGCGCTCTCGGGCGATCCGCGCGACCTGTCGCGCACCGACGAGCTCGTGCTCGAGCTATTCCCGCACGACGAGCACCTCAAACGTTGGATCACGCTGGCGCGCGAGCGAGTGCACTTTCAGGGATTGCCGGCGCGCATCTGCTGGCTCGGACAGGGTGAACGCGCGCGCTTCGGCGTCGCCCTCAACGACCTCGTCGCGAAGGGCGAGATCTCGGCGCCGATCGTCATCGGGCGCGATCACCTCGACACGGGAAGCGTCGCGTCGCCGTTCCGTGAAACGGAAGCGATGCGCGACGGCAGCGACGCGATCGCCGACTGGCCGATCCTCAACGCGCTGCTGAACACGGCGAGCGGCGCGTCGTGGGTGTCGTTCCACCACGGCGGCGGCGTCGGCATCGGCAACTCGCTGCATGCAGGCCAGGTGATCGTCGCCGACGGGACGCCTGAGATGCGCATACGACTCGAGCGCGTGCTGACGAATGATCCGGGCATCGGTGTGGCGCGCCACGCCGACGCGGGGTACGAGATCGCCGTGCGCACCGCGGCGGAGCAGGGCATTCGCCTGCCGATGCGCGACTGACGGCAGCGCGAGCAAACACGCATGCTGTCCGCGCGCTTCCAGCCGTGGCACGTCGCCCTCTTCCTCGGGAAGTACGCGTGGCTCACGGCGCGCCGGCGTCCGGTGCTGGTGCATTTCGAGGTCACGCTACGCTGCAACGCGCGCTGTTCGTTCTGCGACTACTGGACGACCGACGCGTCCGCACGCGCCTCCGAGCTCAAGAGCTACGCCGACGCCGCGCGGTTCTTCAACCCGATGCTGGTGACGTTCACCGGCGGCGAACCGACGCTCCGCCGCGACCTCGAGGCCCTGGTCGCCGGGGTGAACGGCGCGATCTCGCTCAAGTACATCACGCTCATCACGCACGGGGCGATGCTGACGCCGGATCGAGCGCTGTCGCTCTGGGACGCCGGGGTGAACCAGTTCAACATCTCGCTCGACTATCTCGACGAGCGGCACGACCAAGCCCGCGGGATTCCCGGGCTCGGCGCGCGCATTTTCGCCGCGGTGCCCGCGATGCGCGCGCGGGGTATCGACAACATCCGGTTCAACACGGTCATTAAGAACGACAACCTCGACCAGATCGTGCCGATCGCGCGCCGCGCCGAGGAAATGGACGTCGGCGTGAACTTCAGCGTCTACACCGATGCCAAGAACGGCAATCAGGATTTTCTCATCGGCAAGCGCGAGCTGGCACAGGCCGACGACGTCGTGCGCGAGCTGCTCGCGTTCAAGCGCCGGCGCCGCGGCGTGATCACGAACTCGGACTACTATCTCGAGCAGATTCCGAGATATCTGCGCGGCGAGATGCGCGAGCCCTGCCAGTCGGGCATTCGCACGATTCACATCGATCCCGCCGGGCAGGTGAAGCGCTGTCCCGATTTTCCCACCGATTTTCACTGGCGGGATTTTCGCAAGTACGAGCCCGTGAACTGCAACGCGTGCTACTACGCCTGTCGTGGCGAGGCGCAGGCGCCGCTCCGCATCTCGCGCATTCGCGACGTGATGGCATGAGCGAAAGCACCGGGGACCGAGGCGGGGTGCGGAAGCGCTCGGATGAGACGCTCATCTTCGCGAACGCGGCGCAGGTGGTGACGTGCCGCGGGCCGGGACGCGCGCGCCGCGGACACGAGATGGCCGACGCCGGCATCCGCACCGGCGTGGCCGTGGCCGTCGAGAACGGGAAGATCGCCGCCGTCGAGCCGCTGAGCGACCTGCGCGAGCGATTCCCGCGCGCGCCCGAGATCGATTGTCGCGGCGGGGTTCTCATGCCCGGGCTCGTCGATTCGCACACCCATGGCGTGTTCGGCCGTCCGCGCTACGACGAGCCCGAGCTCCGCGCCGCGGGGCTGGATTACATGGAGATCGCGCGGCGCGGCGGTGGCATTCACTCGTCGGTGCGCGACCTGCGCGCGCGGTCGGAGGACGAGTTGTTCGACCTCGCCAACGAGCGCCTGCGCCGCCTCATGGCCCACGGCACGACGACGATCGAGGTGAAGTCGGGCTACGGGCTCACGCTCGACGACGAGCTCAAGACGCTCCGCGTGATCGACCGGCTCCGCCGCGAGCTTCCGGCGCGCATCGTCCCGACGTTCCTCGGCGCGCACGAGATTCCGCTCGACCACCGCGGCTCGGACGCCGACCGGCGGCGGTATGTGGAGATCCTCATTCAGGAAATGATACCCGCCGTGTCGCGCGAGCGGCTGGCGCGGTTCGCCGACGTCTTCTGCGAGACGGGCGTGTACACGGTGGACGAGAGCCGCGAGATCCTCTCCGCGGCGCGCCGCGCCGGGCTCCTGGTGAAGCTGCACGCCGACGAGTTGACGTCGTCGGGCGGAGCCGAGTTGGCGGCGGAGCTGGGGGCGGTGTCGGCCGACCACCTGGCGGCGATCTCGGAGGCCGGCATCGACGCCTTGTCCCAGGGACCAACCGTCGCCACGCTCCTTCCCGGGACGATGCTCTTTCTGGGCAAGACGAAACACGCCCCCGCGAGACGCCTGATCGAGCGCGGGATCCCCGTCGCGCTTGCAACTGATTTCAACCCAGGGACTTCGCCGACGCCCAACTTCCCGCTGGTCCTGACCTTGGGGGTCAGCCAGCTCAAATTGAGCGTCGCCGAAGCGACCGTGGCGGCCACGGTGAACGGGGCCGCGGCGCTCGCATTTGGGGACCAAATCGGCCAGATCGAACCGGGCTATCTCGCTGACCTGGCATTGTTTGACGTTCCTGACCTTCGAGCCGTCCCATATTGGTATGGCGACAACCTTTGCACCGCCACCTTCGTGGGGGGCAAACCTTGTCACCAGAACCACTTAGGTCACTGACGGCCGACTCGGCGCGATCTGAGCGGCCCGTTTCCGTCCAAGGCCCTCGTCCGCACCCATCTGGCTGATGTCCCAAGTCGCAAAGCTGAAGAAGCAAGCCGCGGAGTTCGAGGCCAAGAAACAGTTCGACAAGGCCGTCGGCGCCTACATCAAACTGCTCGAGGCGTTCGACACCTACGCCGACGAACTGGACATCGGATTGTTCAATCGCGTCGGCGACTTGCTGCTGCGCCAGGGCAACGTGGCCGACGCCGTCGACTACTACGAGCGAGGCATCGACAAGTATTCCGAGACGGGTTTCTTCAACAACGCCATCGCGCTCTGCAACAAGGTCCTTCGCCACTCGCCCGGCCGCGCGTCGATCTACTACAAGCTTGGCCGAATCAGCGCGAAAAAAGGATTCACGAACGAAGCGCGTACCAACTTCCTCGAGTACGCCGACCGCATGCAGAAGTCGGGGAAGGTCGACGAGGCGTTCCGCGCGCTCACCGAGTTCGCCGATCTCTGCCCCGATCAGGACGAGATTCGTCTCACACTCGCCGAGCAACTCACGCGAGCCGGCCGCAAGACCGACGCGCTGGAGCAACTGCAGACGCTCCACGAACGGCTCGACGGCGAAGGACGCACCGGCGACGCGCGTGCCGTCGTCGAACGTATGCGGGCGATCGATCCGAGAGTCGAGCCGCGTAAGAGCCAGTCGGGCCGCAAGAGTACGTCGTCGGAGCTCATCTTCATCGACCTCGACGAGCCGACGTTCAGCCAATCGATCCCGGGCGGCGTGCCGATCGTACCGCCGCCGGCACCGGTTGGGTTGGTCGACACGAGGCTCGACACGGAGACGACAGCCGACATCACACCGGCGACGCCGGCGGAAGGCTTGGTCACGTTTTCCAACACGATGGAAATCGAGCAGGTGCCGGACGAGGAAGAGGCCGAGGATGCGGCCGAACCTCTGGAGCTCGACAGCGAACCACGGCCGAGCGCGATCGCCGAACCCTCGTTCGATGAGGCGGTGGAATCGTCGATCGTGGCCGACGAGCAATCGCGCATCGAGGCGATCGAAGCGATCGAAACCATCGAGGCGATCGAAACGATTGAAACGATCGACGCGATCGAGATCGCGGAACGCGTCGTGACGGTCGAGGCCTCGTCGACGCTGGTGGTCGACGAGCCGCCCACGGTGGTCGAGGAACAGTCGGCGAGCGAACCGGCAGACGATGCGAATATGGAGCAGGTCGGCGGCGAGCACGCGGGCTTCGACGAAGACTTCCTTCACGTGATCGACTTTGAGCGGCGCGCCGATTCGCTTCCGACCGATGAACTTCCGATGGACGTGGTCGACGAGCCGCCGGATGCGGTCGACGAAGCGTCGGCATTCGTCGACGAAACACCCGACGAGGCGGAGGAAGAAGTCCCCGCGCCCGTTTTTGAAGCGACCAACGTCGACGAACCGGAGCCGGAACCGGAACCGGCGCCCGCGGACGAGCCCGAGCCGGAACCGCTCGACGAGTCGATGGAGGAACTGCTCGGCGAGATCGTGAAAGCGCCGGCCGCCAAGGCGGAACCGCCAGTGACTGCCGGCGAGCCGTCGTTCCCGTCGCCGGTCCTGTCACCGGCGCTGTCGGTGCCCGCGGAACCCGAACCGTTCGAGGAGCTCACGTCGATCACCGACTCGTCGAGCGCGAGCGATTTGATCGACGAGTTTTCCTTCGGGTCGCAAGGCGCGGTTGACGCCGGCGATTCGATCGACGTCGCCATCGGCGCGTCGCCGGCGACCGATGCGCCCGTCGTCGAGGCTTCGAAGGAACCAAGTGAGCCCGCCGCGCCGGAGGATCCGGTGGAAGCCGAGGAGCTCGCTCCGCGAAGCGACCCGATTCCGGGCATCCTCCTCGCCGATGCGCTCGGAGGAAGCTCGCGCCCCGGCGAGCAATCGGAGGCGCCGCCGTCGCTGTTCGACGAGACGCTCGACGAACCGATCGGCTTGCCGACGCCGTCGCAAACGCGCCGCTCGACGGCTGTCGCGGCCGAATCCGTCGGGGCGCTCACCGCCAGCGTCGAGGCGTCGCCGGACGATTGGGTGCTGCACCGCGATCTGGGCGAAGCAATGCTCGACGCCGGCGACCGCGCCGGCGGCATTCGAGAACTCGAATTCGCGATGGCCGGCGCGGAGCGCGACGGCAAACTCGATCTCGCCTCGTCGATTGCCGAAGAGGTCGCGCGCATCGAGCCCGAGGCGGTCAAACATCAGCAGAAGCGCGTCGAGTACGCGTTCCGCACCAACGACCGTGCCCGGCTCATCGAGGCGTACCTCGGCTTGGCGAACGTGTTGATGCGCACCGAACATGGCGAGAAGTCGCGCACGATCTACCAGCGCGTCCTCGACCTGGCGCCCGACGAGCCGCGCGCACGTCTCGCGCTTGCTTCGCTGACGCCCGCCCGGCCACTGCCCGACCGGCGATTCACGCCGGTCACGCCGTCGGCCGCGCACCTCCCTCGTGCCGCCGATGCGCCGGTCGCGCGCCGCTCCTCCGGCGCTTCACGGCCGCCGTCCGGCTCGTACATCAACCTCGGCGACATGCTGCGGGGCGACGACATCCCGCGCGACACGCGCATGGTGGTGCCGGAGCAGGAGCCGACGGGCGACGAGCAGGCCGATTTCGCGGACATGCTGCGCAAGTTCAAGGCGGGGATCGCGCGCAACGTGGCGCCGGAGGACCACCAGAGCCACTATGACCTCGCGATTGCGTACAAGGAGATGGGGCTGGTCGACGAGGCCATCGCCGAGTTCCAGAGGGCCCTGGCCGGTCCCACCAACCGGCTGCCAACGTACGAGGCGCTCGGCCAGTGTTTCCTCGAGAAGGAACAATTCAAGTTAGCCTCGTCTATTCTGACCCGCGCCCTGAGTGAGAACGCCAGCGAGGACCAACTCGTAGGTATCTTGTATCTGCTCGGCCGCGCGGCGGAGTCGCAGGGGAAAGCGGACGAGGCGCTCGGTTACTATCAACGCGTATTCGTCGTGGACATTCAGTTCCGGGACATCGTCGATCGGATGAGCGAAATCGAACAGGCGCTCCGATGAGTGGAGTCGCCGCGCGCGTGCGCACGCCCCCCACCGAGGCGCTGCTCGACATTCAGGCGCCGGTCCGACAGCGGCTCGACGACGTCGTCGTCGAGATGCAGCGCATCGTCACCGACAACCTGCCGATCATCCGCGAGGTGAGCGGGCATCTGCTCCAGATGCGTGGCAAGATGTTTCGGCCGACGCTCGCACTGCTCGCCAGCGAGGCGGCGGGTACGCCCGACCCGCGCGCCACGTCGCTCGGCGCCGTCGTCGAGTTGATGCATCTCGCCACGTTGGTGCACGACGATTCGGTCGATCACTCGGTGCTGCGCCGCGGTCTGCCGACGGTGAATTCGATGTTCAGCCACCAGGTGTCGGTGATCATGGGCGACTTCCTGTACTCCCGCGCGCTCATCGCGCTCGTGGGGATGGGAGATCTCGAGATTCTCAGGATCGTGACCGACGTGGCGAACGAGCTGACCATCGGCGAGATGCGGCAGCTCGCGGCCGTGGACGCATTGTCGTTCGGCGAAGAGGAGTATTACAGCCTGATCCGCTCCAAGACCGCATCGCTGATTGCCGGTGCGTGCGAGAGCGGCGCGCTCTGCGGCGCGAGCGAGTTCCGCGCGCCGCTCGCGCAATTCGGCGACCGGCTCGGCATGGCCTTCCAGATCGCCGACGACATTCTCGACTACACGGAGGACGAGTCGGTGACCGGCAAGCCCGGCGGCCTCGACCTTCGCGAGCACAAGGTGACTCTCCCGCTCATCGCGGCGCTGCCGCGGCTGAACAGCGCCGAGCGCCTGCGCGTGGAGGCGCTGTTCGCGACCGAGTCGCCGGGCGACGCCCTGGTCGCGGACGCGATTGCCATTGTCGAAAAGGCGGGAGGGATCGAATATGCGAGGCAGCAGGGCGAGCGGTTCGCCCGTGAAGCAGAGGCTGCCCTCCGCGTCCTACCGGAGGGTTCCGTCCGGTCGGCTCTGACCGACTCGATCGCGTACGTCATGGAACGGCGGTCCTAGCAATGGCGACACGAAACCAGCGTGGATCATCCAAGCACCGGCCGGGGTTTCACGCTCTGGTACTGGCCCTCGGCTTCGTCGCGGGCGGCGCGATGCAGCAGGCCGCGCGCCTGCTGTTTCCGGCGGGCGCGGCGAAGGAATTCCTGACGGCCGGAGTCACGGCGTCGGTAGGCCCCCTCCCGGTCGACTTAGTGCTAATCAAATTTGCGTTGGGACCTGTCGCCATCGATGTTTCACTGTTGAGCCTCGTGGGCGTGTTGTTGGCCTACCTCATCGCGCGGTCGCTCTTCTAGGAGACGGTATGAATTTCGGGAACATTGGGTTCATGGAGCTGATGGTCATCCTGGTCATCGTGCTCGTACTGTTCGGCGCGCGACGCGTGCCGGAAATCGGGGCGTCGATCGGAAAGGGCATTCGCGAGTTCAAGCGGAACATCAGCGATGCCGATCAGCAGATTCGCGAGCCGATTCGCGACGCGTTGAACGAGTCGCGCGTCGGCGACCGGTTGCCGGCCGCCGACGCCCAGTCACGCCAGGGCGACACGGAAGCTGCGCGGCCCGAGCCGAAGCGACTGATGTAGGCGTTGGCGCCCGGTCAGGTCGAAGGGCGGAACATCTCAAGTCGCGGCGTTCCGCGCCGAGACTCAACAGCATGAGCACACGAAGGCAAGCGCCGGGGCGACGTGAGTCGTCCTGGCGCGTCTTGCGATGGCTGCGGACCTGCTCGGCGATCGCGTGCGGCGCCGCCGTCGCGTGCCTAGGGCCCACGGACCCGGGGAAGATGGGCGTTCCCGTCGTCGGCAGCTGGAGCTACGTCGCCGCGCAGGGATCGCCGTCGGCCGCGCAGCTCAACGGCTCGCTGGCCTTCAGCGGTCAAACGGGCGCGCAGATCAGCGGTACGATCGACGCCATCGAGGTGGGAGCCGGCGGACAGCAGCGACGATTGACCGGTCCGATCGCGGGGCGCACGGTTGACTCGACCACGCTCGATTTTGACTTGCTGCTCGGCGACGTGTCGCGCCGGCACGTGGGTCAGGTACGCGGCGATTCGCTCACCGGTACGTGGGTAGAGACGCCGGTCGACGGTGGGCTGCCGTCGGCGAGCGGAACGTTTCGCTCACTTCGTACGCGCTGAGCCGAGCTCGCGCGTTGTGCGTGCCGCGGGCACCCTGAGCCGGGCGCGGCCTCCTCGCCGCGACTGGTCAGGGTGCCGCGATCACGCGAAACGACAGGGCCGCCGCCAGTTGCGCGGGGGTGGGCACGGAGCCGCCTTCGCCCGTCGTGTTATTGACGTTGAACATCAACGCGATGTCTTGCGCGGGCGTCGCGGTGGAACCGCTCGCCACCATCAAGTAGGTGCCAGGGGTGAGTTGGTGAGTCGTGAGTGGGGAGCGAGACTCGACCCAACCGATGGTGAGTCCCGACGACGCCGGGGTGACCGTGACCTGCAGTTCCCATTTGCTGTTCGCCCGCACCGTCACCGGGACGTCGAAACAGACGCCAGGCTCGCAGCCCGACGGCGAGTCCTGAACCACCGCCCCGGGCGTCGCGCCGAAGACGCCCGGCATGGAAAAGCTCGCAACGCTGCGGACGACGGTGGCCGATGGGCCGGTGCCACGCCCCTGTGCAGGCGCGAGACCCGCGCCGATCGCCAGCGCGCCGGCCGCCAGGCCTAGACTCGCTGAGCGACGCACAGGGAAACGATTGCCAACGCGGCGAGAATCGCGGTAAGTCGGTCGATTTTCATGCGGGGAGCAGAGGCAACCGCCGCGCCACGTGCGCCAAACTGCCCGCCAATAGCGCGTATCTCGTTGCCGCGCTTCACCGAACCGCGCCTCATGTGAGATCTCACAGCTGCAACGTCACTTTGCATTTCAGGGCTGGAAGGGCTCGACCCGTTGATGTTGCGCGGCGACGACGCTGACGCCGGCATCCAACACGTCGGCGCCGCCGGCGCGCGCAATAGCACATTGTGTTCCAAAAAAAATGGGACCACGATCACAGATCGCGGTCCCACTTTTCAGCGCGGCAAGATGCCGCGATTCGTCCGTATTACCCCCGTGCTACGCCTGCTGACGACGGACCGCGACGTTGATCTCCTGCCGGTGATCCACGATTTTCGCGGCCTTACGCAGGTCCGACATGAACATCTGAATCTTCTGTTGCCGGAGCTGATTCAGGCGAAGCTCCCTTTGCGGCGCCTTCTGTTTGTCAAACGCGGCGCTGTCGGCGACGACACGCTTGTCGACGCGCAGCACGTACGCCGCCTCGCTCGTTTTCACCGGTTGGCTGACCGCGCCGACCGGCAGCGCGAACGCGGCGCCGACCGCCTCGGTGAACTGGCCCAGTCCCGGCACGAGTGAGCCGCGCGAGAACATCGTCGTTTGATCCACCTTCTTGCCGGCCTGCTTGGCCGCCGCTTCGAGCGACGACCCCGCCGCCGCGGCGGCGAGCTTCTGCGCGTCGGGCATCATCTTGTCGACAGCGCGTTCCGTCGCCAAGCGCGTGCGGATGGTCTCCTTCACCGCATCAAATCCGGCATCACCACCCAGGTGCAACGTGTCGAGGCGCGCGAGATAGTAGCCATGCTCGTCGTCGAAGAGCTCGCTCGTCTCGCCGGTGTGCGCGCCGCCGAACGCCCAGGCGCTCGCGCTCGGAATCGCCAGGCCGTTCCAAACCGCCGGCTGATCCTGGAACGCGCGAATGTGAACGACCGAAAGTCCGAGGTGCTTCGCGGCGGCGTCGAGCTTCGAGCCGTCTTCGTTCGCTGCCGCCAGCCGCGACAGCGTGTCGGCCATGCGATCGATTCGCGCGCCGGCCGAGTCGCTCGGCTGTATCGCGACGAGAATGTGGTGCAGCGAGAGCGTGTCGCCCTTTCGGCTGTCGAGCCGGATGATGTGGTATCCGAACGGCGAGAGCACGGGCCCCGAGATCTCGCCCGGCTTGAGCGCGTCCGCGGCTTTCGAGAACTCTGGCACGTACGCCGATTTCGGAGCCGCGCCGAGGTCGCCGCCCTTGGCGCCGGAAAGGGTGTCGATGGACTCGCGCTTGGCGACGTCCTCGAACTTGGCGCCCTTCGCGATCTCGTCGCGTATCGCCTGCGCGTGCGCCTTCGCCGCGGCGCTGTCCGCCGGGGTCACGCTTCGCGGAATCACGACCAACGAGAGCGCGGCTTGGCCACCACCCTGGAAATCGTCCTTGTGCTGGTCGTAGAAAGCGCGCACGTCGGCGTCGGAAACGGAGCGCATCGTCGCGGCGTCGATGGTGGGCGCGAATGTGACGTAGCTCACCTGCGCGCTGTCGTGCTGATCGCGCCACGCACGCCAGAGCTCCGCGTCGGACACGTAGATGCCTGAGGAAACCTGCTCGAGCAGCTTGTCCTTCGGGATTTCGGACCGGTAGTAGTTCTCGAGCTGAATGAGCAGACCGCTCGTCCGCGCTTCTGACGTGGCAAGAAAACGCTGGTACTTGTCCGGGTCGAACTTGCCGTCGGTCTGCAGCTCGGGCGCGGTGGTGATCCACGGCGGCGGCGCGTAGCGGGCGAATTCGCGAATCTCGTCGTCGGTCACGACGATGCCGCGTTTGCGATACTGCTCGTCGAGCAGTTCTTCGCTCACCATCTGATCGTAGACGTTGTTCTCGATCCGCCGCGTGTCGTCCTGATTCAACGTCTTCCCGGCGCGACTCTGCTCCTGTTGGACCTCGTTCTGAACGCGGATCTGAAAATCGCGATAGGGAAGCTCGTGGCCGTTGACCACCGCGACGGCCGTCGTCGCCGTGACCGGCGTGCGGCCCATCAGGCCCGATGTTTGGTAGAGCAGGAAGCCGCCGACGAAGAACAGGGCCACGACGACCCAGATGTACTTCGCCAGGCTCCGCATTTGTGTTAGCACAGGAGCAACTCCGGAACGCGAAAAAGGGGAACGAAACCACGGGTGGGACAAGCCTGAGAACTTATGGCCCGACGCGGGCTAAAATCAAGTGAGTATGTGACTTCTGATTGACTCCCAGCGTCCGGCTTATGTATAATGCGGTTCCCACCCATACCGGGCTTCGGCCCTCAGCCGCGCGCCTAAAAAGCGAACGCAGTCATGGCCAATTCCGCCCGCATTGACGAGCTCAGAAAGAAATTTGACGAGAACCCGCGACGGTACTTCGCGCCACTCGCGAACGAGTACCGGAAATCGGGGGATCTCGCGCAGGCCGTCTTCATTCTCGAGGAATACCTGCCCCAGCAGCAGGGGCACATCAGCGGTCACATCGTCTACGGACAAACCCTCTTTGAGCTGGGACGGGATGAGGAAGCCAAGCGCGTCTTCGAGACCGCGCTGGCGCTCGACCCCGAGAACCTGATCGCGCTGCGGCACCTCGGACACATCTCGCGCCAAGCGGGCGATTTCGACGCCGCCCGCTCTTGGTACCAGCGATTGCTCGAGGCGGATCCACGGGACGTCGAAATCGAGCAGCTCCTCGGGTCGCTCGACTCCGCCGCACAGGCGCAGGCGGCGTCCCTGTCGGCCTCCGCCGCGGTCGAGTCCGTTCCGCCCCCACCAGCGCCGATGCCCGAACCCGACGACGCACCGTTCCGGGTCGAGCACGGCGCTGACCACGACGGTGCGGTTGTCGAGGCCCGGTCGTCGACCCACCCGCTGGCCCCGCCGCCGCTCTCCTTCTCAACGGGCGCCGCTCGCGACGCCGCGGCGACGCCCGCGGATTCGATGGATGCGGGATCGGGCCCGCCGCCGCTCCCCACGCCGGTTGCCGAGGAAGTACCCGCGCCCGAGCCGGAACACGAGCTGCTCGATCTCAACGACTTCTCATTCGGGTCGCCGCCGGCACCGACCGATCCGGCGTCAGCCTACGAACCGCCCGCGGTCTCGCACGAGATGTCGGACGACGACGAGGCATTCGGCCCGTTGGGGGGTGAGGTCTCTGGCGACGTCCACGACGCACCGCATGTCGAGGCGTCGTGGAGCGACCCGGAACCTGCGCGCGAGTCGACGGTGGAGTCCTTGGCCGAGGAATCTGACGCGACCGATCCGATTCCGCGGGACATGCCGGTTGGATTCGAGCCGTTCTCGGGGCTCGACTCGCATGCCCCCGAATCGGAAACAGAACCCGTCGGCGGGTTCGAGAGCTACACGTTCGAGTCGCCCGAAGGTCCGGTGGCCGAGCCCGCGGAGGACGTGATTTCGTACCCCTCGGCGGGCACGTTCTCGACGCCGTCGGAACCGGTGGAACCGACCGAAGGGTTCGAGAGCGTCGAGAGGCAATTCGCTGCGGGCGTGGACGCAGATGCCGCGCGCGCCGGCGACGCCGAGCAGTCGGAGCAGTCGGGTCATCACGAGGAACCGATCGGCGACGTTCACGAGGCGAACGCAGTCCACGAGCAAGCGGTCAGTGCGACGCCGTCGTCGACGCCGTCGTCGACGCCGGCGATCTCGACGCCGGCCATCTCGACGCCGATCGTGGCAAGCACGCCGGTCGTCGGGTCGGCGGCGGTTTCCCCCGCTGCAACCGAGGGCGAAGGCGACACGTTCGCGACCGAAACGATGGCCCGGCTCTACTTGGGCCAGGGACACCTCGAGTCCGCGCTCGGCATCTATCGCACACTGGCCGCGCGGCGCCCTCACGACGAGTCGCTGCGCCATCAGATCGACGAGATCGAGGATCGTGTGCAGCGCCGGCGACGCGAACCGACGCCGCCGATGCCGGTGGACGCGACGCCGTCCGCGCCGAGGATGCCGATCGACGTCATGGCGATGCCGTCGACTCCGGTGAGCACGCCGGCCGCGACGCGCTCCGCCGGCCCGACGATTCGCGATTTTCTCCTCGGCATCATTCGTCGAAGCGGCGCGAACGCAGCCGCGTCCGGCGGGTCGAACGGTGGCACGATCGACGCGCTCTTCGGCGCGGGAGACAGCGACGACGCGCTCGGCGACGATCTTGTCGCCGCCGACACGCTCGCGCGGGCGTTCGCGCCCGAGCCCGATACCGAGCCGGTGCGCGGCCAACCGACGCGAGAGGCCTCGAACGAATTGTCGCTCGACACGGTGTTTCGTCAGCCGACAGCGGCGCACGTGGGCGACCGCGCGTCCGGTGGATTCTCCTTCGACCAGTTCTTTGCGGGCGAGCGCAGCGAAGACATGGGCGCGGGTGACGCACCGGGTGATCCGGACGACATCGAACAATTCAATGCGTGGCTCAACGGACTGAAGAAGTCGTGAAGATCGCCGTCGTCAACGGCCCGAACTTGAATCTGCTCGGGACGCGCGAACCGGCGTTGTACGGTCGGGAAACGCTCGACGATGTCGAGCGATCGTTGCGAAGCGTCGCGAAAGAGATCGGCGTCGAACTGCAGTTCGCGCAGCACAACGGCGAGGGGGAGCTCATCGACGCGATTCAGGGGCTGCGCGGCAAGGTCGACGGCGTGGTCATCAACGCCGGCGCGTACACGCACTCGAGCCTCGCGATTCGCGACGCGCTCGCCGCGATCGCCGCGCCGTTCGTCGAGGTGCACGTGACAAATGTGTATGCGCGTGAACCCGAGCGCCGTCACTCGATGCTCGCCAGCGCCGCCGTCGGCAGCATCGTGGGACTCGGCGCGTACGGCTACGAGCTCGCGCTCCGCGGACTCACCCGCACGATCGCCGCGCGTGTCTGACGTTCGTGTCGCGCGGCTCGCCGCGCTCGTCGATGCCATTACCGCGGCCCATCTCGATGGGCTGCTGGTCACCAGCCTGCCCAACATTCGTTATCTGACCGGCTTCTCGGGGTCGAGCGCGCTCTTGTTCGTCACCGCTCGGGATGCGCTGTTCATCACCGACTTTCGGTATCAGACGCAAATCGTCGACGAAGTCGGCGACTTTGCGCGCGTGGTGATCGAGCCGCAGAGCCTATGGGCCGGGCTGTGGCAGCAACTCGGCTCGCACGCTGGCCTGGAAGTGGCGGGCTTCGAATCCACGCATCTCGTGCATCGCGACTTTCAGCGTTTGCTCGAGGAGAGCGGCGGCGCGCGGTGGCAGTGGCGCCCGACGGTCGATCTCGTCGAGACGTTGCGCGAGCGAAAGGATCCGAGCGAATTGGCGCTGATCGAAGCGGCCAACGGGATCGCGACGCGGGCGCTCGAGCACACGTTGCCCCAGCTTCGCGCCGGCATGACCGAACTACAGGTTGCCGGCGTGCTCGAAAAGGCGCTTCGCGACGAAGGCAGCGAAGGCTTTCCCTTTGAATCGATCGTCGCGTCGGGACCGCGATCGGCGCTGCCGCACGCGCGGTCCACGTCGCGCCGCGTGGACGACGGCGATTTCCTGCTGCTCGATTTTGGCGCCGAAACCGGCGGGTATTGCTCTGACATCACGCGCACCTTCGTGATGGGACGCGCCGCGGCCGAGCAGCGCGAGGTTTACGAAATTGTACGGGTGGCGAACGAGAGCGCGTCGCAGGGTGTGCGGGCCGGAATGTCGGGGCGGGATGCCGACGCCATCGCTCGCGAGTACATTCAGCGGCGCGGATTTGGCGAGCTGTTCGGGCACAGCCTCGGACACGGCTTGGGGCTCGAGGTGCACGAAGCGCCGCGGCTCGCAAAGACGGCCGACGGGGCGTTGGCGGAAGGCGCGGTGGTGACGATCGAGCCGGGCATCTATCGCCCGGGATGGGGTGGGGTGCGGATCGAGGACGACGTCGTCCTTGCGGCGAGCGGTGCGCGGGTCCTCACGCGGTTCACGCACGAGCTGATCGAGCTCGGGTGATGACGCCAACTCGGTATCCGGCGCGACTCTTCGGAAGCCTATGATCGACCTACGCTACGTCAAGAAATTGATCGACATCATCGACGAATCAACCGTCGATTCGATCGAGATCACGTCGGACAAGGGCTTGAAGATCCGTATATCAAAAAGCCCCCAACAGCGCGGCGCGGTGCAGGTGGCCGCGCCGATGCCGATACCTACGATGGTACCAGCCGTTCCCACCGCCGGCGGGCGAACCTCTCCGGCGCAGGGTGTTCCGGCCGTCGCGGAACCCGAGGCGGCGGCGGAATCGGCGAAATCGGCCGCGCTCGACGTCAAATCACCGATGGTCGGCACGTACTACAAGTCACCGGAGCCGGGATCGAAGGCGTACGTCGTGGTCGGCGACCGCGTCAAGAAAGGCCAGATCCTGTGCATCATCGAGGCGATGAAGATCATGAACGAGATCGAGTCGGAGTTCTCCGGCGTCGTGCGCGAGATCCTCGTCGAGGATGCACAGCCGGTCGAGTACGGCCAGGCCCTGTTTAGGATCGATCCCAATGGCTAACGCTCCCGCCCCGCAGCAGGCGCCGACCGCACCCGCACCGTCGCCGATGGCGCCGCCGGCCGCGGCGCCCTCCGGCATCAACTTCAAGGCCGTTCTGCAGGAGATGATCCGGCGCAACGGCTCGGACATCCACCTCAAGGTCGGTCGGCCGCCGACGGTGCGCGTCGACGGCGAGTTGATCGCGCTCGAGCACGCGCCGCTGCGCCCCGAGGATCTCAAGAATCTCGCCGAGCAGCTCATGACGCCGCGGCAGGTCAATCTCTTCTCGGATGAGAAGGAGTGCGACTTCGCGATCGGCGTGCCGGGCATCGGCCGCTTCCGCGTGAACCTGTACCAGCAGCGCGGTTCGTTGTGCTTCGCGATGCGCGCGATTCCGTATCAGGCGCGCACGGTCACGGAACTGAACCTGCCGCCGGTGCTCGAGGAGATCGCGATGAAGCCGCGCGGCCTCGTGCTCGTGACCGGCGTGACGGGCTCGGGCAAGTCGACGACGCTGGCGGCGATGATCCAGCACATCAACCAGCATCGCCGCTCCAACGTGATCACGATCGAAGATCCGATCGAGTTCCTGCACCGCGATCTGAACAGCCACATCAACCAGCGCGAGATCGGCACCGACACGGCGACGTTCGGCCAGGCGCTCCGCCGCGTGCTGCGCCAGGACCCCGACGTCATCCTCATCGGCGAAATTCGAGACCTCGAAACGCTCGACACGGCGCTCAAGGCGGCCGACACGGGCCACCTCGTTTTCTCGACGCTGCACACGACGGACGCGACACAGACGATCAACCGCGTGCTGTCGTTCTATCCGCCGCACCAGGCGGCCGAAGTCCGGTTCTCGCTGGCGAGCGCGCTCGCCGCGGTGGTCTCGCAGCGTCTCGTGCCGCGCGCCGACAAGGCCGGCCGAATTCCGGCGTGCGAAATCCTCATCAACACCGCCGCCGTGCGCGACAACATCCGCGACATGGAAAAGATGCTCAACATTCCGGACCTCATCAAAGAGGGCAACGTGCAGTACGGAATGCAGAGCTTCGACCAGTCGTTGATGCATCTCTATTCCCAAGGCTCGATCTCCTACGAAAGCGCGCTGTTTTACGCGACCGCTCCCGCCGAGTTTGCCTTGCGGGTGCAGGGCGTCTCGGGATCGAGCGACACGACGTGGACGGGGTTCGAAGGCGGCGCGAAGAGCAAGTAAATGTTCAACAAGGTGCTCATCGCCAACCGCGGCGAGATCGCACTGCGCGTCATCCGTGCCTGCCGTGAGCTCGGCGTGCAGACGGTTGCGGTGTACTCGGAGGCGGACCGCGAGTCGCTACACGTGCGCTTCGCCGACGACGACGTTTGCATCGGTCCCGCGCCGGCGCGTGAATCGTACCTGAACATTCCGCGCCTGATCGCCGCCGCCGAGATCACCGGCGCCGACGCGATCCATCCCGGATACGGATTCCTCGCCGAGAACGCGGAGTTCGCCGACATCTGCGCCGCGTCGAAGATCGCGTTCATCGGCCCGACGGGCGATCAGATTCGCATGATGGGCGACAAGGCCGCCGCGCGTGGCGCGATGACCAAAGTCGGTGTGCCGATCATCCCGGGCACACCGGGCCCGGTAGAAGACGTCGATGAAGCGCTGGAGTTCGCGCGCGGCATCGGATTTCCCGTCATCATCAAGGCGGCGGCCGGCGGCGGCGGCAAGGGAATGCGCGTGGCGCGCGACCCGGATGATTTCGCGCGCTCGTTCCAGCTCGCGCGATCAGAAGCTCTTTCCGCCTTCGGCAACGGCGACGTTTATGTCGAGAAGTACTTGGCACGTCCCCGCCACATAGAATTTCAGATCCTCGGCGACACGTTCGGCCACGTGATTCACCTCGGCGAGCGTGATTGCTCGGTGCAGCGTCGCCACCAGAAGCTGATCGAGGAAGCGCCGAGTCCGGCGATGACGCCCAAGTTGCGCGAAGAGATGGGTCGCGCGGCGGTCGCGGGAGCGAAGGCGATCGACTACGTCGGCGCCGGCACGATCGAGATGCTGCTCGACGAGGATGGATCGTACTTCTTCATGGAGATGAACACGCGCATCCAGGTCGAACATCCGGTCACCGAGATGCTCACCGGGATCGACCTCGTGAAGGAACAGATCCGGGTCGCAGCGGGCGAGCCGCTGAGCGTGACCGAGCTGCCGGAGCTGCGCGGCCACGTGATCGAGGTCCGCGTGAACGCCGAGGATCCGTCGCGGAACTTTCAGCCGTCGCCGGGCAAAATCCTCACCTTTCATCCGCCGGGCGGCCCAGGTGTGCGCTTGGACACACACGTCTACGACGGCTACACGGTGCCGCCGTACTATGATTCGCTCTTGGCGAAGCTCATTTGCCAAGGTCGCGACCGCGCCGAGGCGATCGCGCGCATGCATGTAGCGCTCGACGGGTTTATCATCGAAGGCGTGACGACGACGATTCCGTTCCTCGCACGCGTGATGCAGAACCCCCGGTTCGTCGCCGGGCAGGTGGACACGAAGTTCCTCGAGCGTGAGACGGAGCTGTTCAAGGAGCCGGCATAGGTGAGGGTCGACCGATAGCGTGAGCAGTGCGACGCTGAAACGCGAAGTCACCGGGATTGCGCTGCTGCTCCTCGCAGTTTTCCTCGCGGGCGCGTTCGTCGCGCTGGCGCTGGCGCAGTTGCGCACGGGCGTCAGCGTCGAAGCGAACGTCGGACCGGTGGGGGAATTCCTGTCGCAGCCGCTGGTGGCGTTCTTCGGCTGGCCCGCGGCGATTCTCATTCCGCTCGTGCCGGCGGTGCACGCGCTGAGACTGTTCGGACGCCTCGAGTCGAGCACCGATCGGTCGTGGATGATCTTTTTCGCCGGCCTGGTGCTGCTCGTGCCGGTCGTGCTCGCGCTGTCGATCGCCTCGGCGGAACCGGGATTCGCGAGTGCGGGCATTTGGGGGGAAGCAATCGCCGCATGGTGGCGCAGCTGGTTCGGCGCATTCGGCGCGTGGGTGCTCGTCGCGCTCGCGGCGTCGGTGCTGACGGCGACCACGCTGGCGTGGAATCCGATCCGAGCGCTCGTCGGTCGAAGGCCTGCGCCGTTGGCGGCTGCCGTCGAAACGCCGGAGACGAAGCCGCGTCGGAAGCGCGACAAGAATGCCCCCGAGCCGACCGACGCCGACCGCGCCCTCGCCCTCGAGCCGTCGTTCGACGAGATGCCGGCGATCGACCCGCTCCGGGCGATCGAGAGCGGCGATCGCGTCGACGCTGACCCGGCTGACTCGAAGCGTCGCAAGAAGAAATCGAAGGCCGAGGCGGCGGCCGACCACGACGCGGAGATCGCGGCAGCGATCGATGCCACCGCGTACGTCGAGATCGGCGGCGACGAGCTCCCGTCGCCGGAGCTGCTGACGCCCGGCGTGGCGCGCCGGGCCGACGCGAGCGACGAGATCGACGAGATGGGCCGCAAGCTCATGAACGCGCTGGCGACGTTCCGCGTCGAGGGCGAGCTCGTGGGACGCACGACCGGACCGGTGGTGACGCAGTACGAGATCGAGCCGGCACCCGGCGTGAAAGTCCGCCAGATCGCGAATCTGTCGAACGACCTCGCGCTCGCGATGCGCGCGGCGTCGATTCGCATCGTCGCGCCGATTCCAGGGCGCGGCGCGGTGGGCGTCGAGGTGCCCAACCCGGTTTCGGAGATCGTCGCGCTGCGCGAGCTGATCGAGACGCGGGATTTTCAGAACGCGCGCGCCGCGCTGCCGATCGTGCTCGGGAAGGATCTCGAAGGGAAGCCGGTCGTCGCGGATCTGGCGAAGATGCCGCACCTGCTCATCGCCGGCGCGACGGGCTCGGGAAAATCGGTGTGCGTGAACACGATCATCACAAGCCTCGTCTATCGACACACGCCCAAGACGCTGCGTCTGCTGATGGTCGATCCGAAGATGGTCGAGCTGTCGGTGTACAACACGCTGCCGCATCTTCGCCACAAGGTGATCACCGACAACCGCGACGCGGCGTCAGTGCTCAAGTGGGCGGTGCTCGAGATGCAAGAGCGCTACGAGCTGCTCGCCGCCAACGGATGCCGCAACGTGCAGGAGTTCAACAAGCGGGTGCAGGACGGCGCCCAGCTCAAGCTGCCGAAGAACGCCGCCGTCGCGTTCGAGGAGCTGACGTACAAGGGCAACGTGCTGCCGTACATCGTCGTCATCGTCGACGAGATGGCGGATCTCATGATGACGGTGCCCGGTGAAGTGGAAACGCCGATCGCCATGCTGGCACAGAAGGCGCGCGCGATCGGCATCCATCTCATCCTTGCCACGCAGCGGCCGAGCGTGAACGTCATCACGGGCCTGATCAAAGCCAACTTTCCCAGTCGGATCGCCTTTCGAGTCGCCTCACAGATCGACAGCCGCACCATCATCGACGGCGCCGGCGCCGAGATGCTCCTCGGCAACGGCGACATGCTGTTCATCCCGCCCGGCAAGTCGGAGCCTGCTCGTCTTCAAGGCGCGTTTCTGTCGAGCGAGGACACCGAGCAGCTGATGGGTTGGTATCAAGGCAGGAAGGACGCGAAGCGCGCGGCGCTCGCCGCTCAGGGACTCGTGCTCGACGAGTCGTTCGACGCCGAGCCGGACATCCTCGAGGCCGTGCGGCAGAAGGAAGCGATGGAGGCCGGGCAGGTGGAGAGCGACGCCGACGCCGGCGATCGCGACAAGCTGTTCAGAGAGGCCGCGGAGGTCGTCGTCCAGAATCAGCAGGGCTCGACGTCGTTGTTGCAGCGGCGTCTCAAGGTCGGCTACGGACGTGCGGCGCGGATCATCGATCAACTCCACGCCGCGGGCGTGCTCGGTCCGCCGGACGGCCCGAAGCCGCGCGACGTGCTCGTGGGACTCGACGAACTGGATCGGATCTGTGGACCGCGGACGTAGCGCGCTGGTCGCCGTCGTCGCGCTCGCGTGTTTGACGCGTGGCGCGCACGCGCAGAATCCCGTCGACACGACGGCGCATCGCGCGCGCATCGATGTGTCGACGCTGCGGCCGAGTCAGTTCGTCTACGTCACGACGCTCGAGCGCGACGCGTCGACGGTGCCAATCGGCACGCGCACGGTGACCGTGTCGCAGGCGACGTACGCCGCCGCACCCACTTGGCTGCTCGTCGAACAACGCGCGGGCGGTGGGATTCCATCGGAAGACTCGCTCTTCGCCGACGTGGGCGCGCTGCGCCCGGTTCACTGGTCGGCGACGACCGGCCAAGCGCACATCGCCCTCGAGTTCCGCGGCGACAGCGCGTTCGGCGGCACCAGCTCGCCGGCTGGACGGCGCTCGATCATGTTGCCGGTGCCGCCGGGAACGATGGTCAGCGGCGCGCTGCTGGAGACGATGCTGCGACTGTTTCCGCTGCAGACGGCGTGGGAGGACTCGATGTCGGTGCTGCAGGTCGGGGTGGGGAGCAACAGCGTACTGGCGGCGCGCATCGCCGTGATCGGCGAGGACCGCGTCCGCGTGCCGGCGGGGACGTTCGACTGCTGGGTGGTGTCGGTGCACGCCGATCAGACGAAAGGATTGTACTGGGTGACGAAGAGCGACCCTATCGTGGTGCGGAGCACGTTGGACGTGCCGATGATGGGCGGTGCCCAACTGGTGAGCGCGCTGGACCGAATCACGAAGTAGTGACTCGTCGGGACTGAGATGTGGCGTGAGGAACCCGCCGAAGTGTGAAATGGAATGCTCCCGTCGGCGGTCTTTCGGTGACGGAGCCCCGCCGCCCTGACCGTAGGTTGGCCCCATGTCAGCGGCCAGGCAGCAATTCGGAGCGCTCGGGGAGCGGATCGCAGAGCGATGGCTCACGCGGCACGGCTGGCGAGTGATGCAGCGGCGGTTTCGAAGCGGACATCGGGACATCGACCTCGTGGTCGAGCGTGAAGGCACCGTGGCATTCGTCGAGGTAAAAGCGCGGCGCGGCGCCGAGTTTGGCGATCCGGTGGAGGCGGTGAATTGGAGCAAGCAGCGCGAGCTGATCCGCTCCGCCTCGGTGTGGATCGACCGGCACGGCCGGCCCGATGATTCGTACCGCTTCGACGTCGTCGGTGTGCTCGTGGAAGGCGAGCGCGTGCGGGTGCGGCACGTGGCCAACGCGTTCGAGCTTCGCGATTCCGCGTGAAGTTGCCAGTTGAATTCGCCCAACCGGTTTCGTATTTTGTTCGGGTATCGAGCGCCCCCGTGTTTTCCGCTACGATTACGCTGAATGGCCAGAGCGGACGTCTAACCGAGAGGATGAGAGCATGGCTGTGTCGACCTTGCAGGACGACAAGAAGAAGGCGTTGAATCTGGCCATCGCGCAGATCGAAAAGAGTTGCGGCAAGGGCTCGATCATGCGCCTGGGGGCGGACCAGAAGGTCCGGGTGGAGTCCATCTCCACCGGGGCGATCAATCTCGACGCGGCGATCGGCGTGGGGGGCATTCCGCGCGGCCGCATCACCGAGATCTACGGCCCTGAATCGAGCGGCAAGACGACGTTGTGCCTCCACGTCGTCGCCAACGCGCAGCGGAACGGCGGCGTCGCGGCGTACATCGACGCCGAGCACGCGCTCGACACCGAGTACGCGAGAAAGCTGGGCGTCGACATCGAGGCGCTGCTCATCTCGCAGCCTGACACCGGCGAGCAGGCACTCGAGATCTGTGAGATCCTCGTGCGATCGGGTGCCGTGGACGTCGTCGTCATCGATTCGGTGGCTGCACTCGTGCCAAAAGCCGAAATCGAAGGGGACATGGGCGAGTCGCACATGGGCTTGCAAGCGCGGCTCATGAGCCAGGCGCTGCGCAAGCTCACCGGATCGATCGCGCGCTCCAAGACGTCGGTCGTGTTCATCAACCAGCTGCGCGAAAAGATCGGCGTCATGTTCGGCAATCCCGAAACGACGACGGGCGGCAAGGCGCTCAAGTTCTACGCGTCGGTGCGTCTCGACATCCGTCGCATCGGGCCGGTGAAGGACAAGGAAGACGTCGTCGGCTCGCACGTGCGCGTTAAGGTCGTGAAGAACAAAGTCGCCGCGCCGTTCAAGCAAGCCGAATTCGACATCATGTACGCGGAAGGCATCAGCCACGCGAGCCTCGTGTTGGACATCGCGTCGGAAGCGGGGATCATCGACAAGTCGGGTGCGTGGTACGCGTACAACGGCCAGAAGATCGGACAGGGGCGCGAGAACGCGAAGCTCTATCTGCGCGACACGCCGGCGCTCATGGCCGAAGTCGAAGAGAAGGTGAAGACGCTGCTCGGCGTCGGGCCGCGCGAGGTGATCAGCGACATCGAGGTCACCGAGGAGTAGGTTGCGCCGCGAGCCGATGCAATCGGCCGGAGAGAAGCAGGCTGTGACGACGGAACCCGGATGTTTCCGTCGAACCAGGCTGCGACTCTCCGGCTTCTTTCTCCCGCGATGACGAACCCACGCGAGCAAATGACGCCGAGCGCCGGACGCGCTCGCCGAACGACCTACGATCGCGCGCTCGACATGCTCGAGTCGAGGTCGCGCAGCGTCGTCGAGCTTCGACGCAGGCTCCTTCGAAAAGGGGAGCCGGAGCACGATGTCGACGCGGCGATCGAACGTTTGTGCGGCGCCGGTCTCCTCGACGACGCGAATTACGCGCGCCAGCTCGCGCGTTCCAAGGCGCTGAACGCCGGTCAATCGCGCCGCCGAATCGGACAGGAGCTCGCCAAGCGCGGCGTGGAGCGATCCATCGCCGATGCGGCCATCGCGGACGTCTTCGACGAGGAGGAGGTCGACGAGACTGCGGCGATCGACCGCGCCGCACAAAAGAAAGCGCGATCCCTCGGCGCGCTGGATCCGACGACGCGCCAACGGCGCCTCTACGCGTTTCTCGCGCGGCGTGGATACGCCAGTGATGCCATCGCGGCGGCCATTCGCCGTGCACTCGACGAGGGGTCCGGCGGCGCCAGTGAGTAGAGTGGCGACGGCTGGTTTGGCGATCGCGCTTTCGCTCGGGGCCGGCGCGAGAGCGCCTGGGCAAGTTCCGCGGCGAGGTGTGGCGCGTTCGTTCGAGAACGTGAACGGGCCAGCCGCAGGCGAACGTGACTCGGCGGACTGGAAAGCCTGGGCGTCGATCAGCCTCTTGGGCGCGACGATCCGTGCGCCCGAGTATTCACGTTCTCGGTTCGGCGCGAGCGGAGGAGCGCTTTCGCTGTGGGCGACCTACCATCGGTTCGCGCTCTCGGTGCACTCGATGGGGATTCCGGTCTATACGGATGGTTCCTTGGGAGTCGGGGAACAAGCCATTCTTGGTGGAGTTCATTTTCCCGTGGGGAGGAGAAGCGATTTCGTCGTTGCCATTGGCGGCGGTCGCAGCGTCGGAACGGGATTCCTCGAAGCGGCGAATGGAGAGTCGATGTTCGACGCCGCGGCACAGCTCGACATGAACTACCGTGTCGTCGGCATCGGGCTCGAGGCGATTGCCGGAGTTGCCCCGTCGCGTCGGTATTTGGCGACAGGCGTGGCGTTTTCGCTCGGCTGGTTTCGATAGGCTCTGCTGTGCTGATGATTGCGGCGACCCCTCTCGCGAAAGCCGGTGATCGCCTTCGGAGGGTTCTGAAACACCCTGGCGGCTGATCGGCCCGGCTCGGCGTCCTATATTCAGCGTATGCTCGCCGCCGAGATCCGGTCCCGATTTCTCCAGTACTTCGCGCGCAACGGCCACGCGGTGTTGACGAGCTCGTCGCTCGTCCCCGCCGACGACCCGACGCTGTTGTTCACCAACGCGGGCATGGTGCAGTTCAAGCGCGTTTTCCTCGGTGCCGAGGCGCCGCCGGGCGGACAACGTCGCGCGACGACCTCGCAGAAGTGCGTGCGCGCGGGCGGGAAGCACAACGATCTCGAGCAGGTCGGCCACACGGCCCGGCACAACACGTTCTTCGAGATGCTGGGCAACTTTTCCTTCGGCGACTACTTCAAGCGCGACGCGATTCGGTTCGCCTGGGAGTTCGTGACCGAGGACTTGGGACTCGATCCCAAGCTGCTGCGTGTCTCCGTGCATCACTCCGACGACGAAGCGCGCGCGCTGTGGCGCGAGATCGCCGGGTTGCCCGATTCGCGCATCTACGGACTCGGCGACAAGGACAACTTCTGGCAGATGGCCGATACGGGACCATGCGGCCCGTGCTCGGAGATCTTCGTCGACATGGCCCGCATCGCCAAAGATTGGCGGCTGCCTGAGGGCGCGACCGGCGAATGGACGGAGCTCGATCGCGAGGAGTTCTCGCTCGAGGCATTCATCGAAGGATCCGACCGCGACCGCTTCATCGAGTTCTGGAATCTCGTGTTCATGCAATTCGACCGGCAACCCGACGGCACGATGGTGCCGTTGCCGAAGCCGTCGGTGGACACGGGCGCGGGACTCGAGCGGATCTCGGCGATTACGCAGGGCGTGACGATGATCTACCACACGGACCTCTTCGCGCCGATGCTTGCCGCGGTCGAACAGGCGGTGGGGATTTCGTATTGGGGACGCGACAGCGACGAGTCGCGCATTGGCGTGCGCACGAGATCAGGCACCGTGGTGCAGAACGCGGTGAGCCCGGCGTCGTTCCGCGTGCTGGCCGACCATGCGCGCGCTGTGTCGTTCCTGCTCGCCGACGGCGTCTTTCCCTCGAACGAGGGACGCGGCTACGTGCTGCGTCGCATTCTGCGCCGCGCGGTGCGCCATGCGTGGCTGCTCGGCCGCAAGGAGCCGACGCTCGTCCACGTCGCGCAGGCTGTGATCGATTCGATGGGCGATGCATATCCGGAGCTTCGCCATCGGGCCAAGCACATTCTCGAGACGACCCGCCAGGAAGAGCAGGGCTTCCTGGCGACGATCGAGGGCGGTCTCACGCGGTTCGATCAAGTGGCGCCGGTGCAATCGGTGGGCGGCAGCGCCGATCTGCGCGGCACGATCAGCGGCGACGACGCGTTTCGGTTGTACGACACGTTCGGGTTTCCGATCGATCTCACGGAGTTGATGGCGCGCGAGCGCGGCTACAGCGTCGACATCACCGGATTCGAGGCGTCGCTCGATCAGCAGCGTAAACGCTCACAGGACGAACGCAAAGCGAAGCGCGTCGGCGTAGCGCTCGACACGCTGTCGAACCTGACCGAGTTCGAGGCGGCGCCCGGGCTCGGCCCGTCGGCGACGTTCGTCGGATACGACACGATCGAGATCGAAACGCAGACGACGGCCGTGCGGCACCTCGACGGCTCGCGCGTCGCCGTGCTGCTGCGTGAATCTCCGTTCTACGCGGAGTCCGGCGGCCAGATCTCCGACCGGGGCGAAATCGTCGGCGAAGGCTGGCGCGTGGACGTCGACGAAGTCCGCAAGATCGAAGGCCGGCCCGCGGCGATCGGGAGACTGACGGGCCCGTTCCACTTCGGACGCGTCATCGCGCGCGTGCCGAGCGACCGGCGGCGCGACACGGAGCGAAACCACACCGCGACGCATCTGCTCCACGCTGCGCTTCGTTCGGTGCTCGGCGACGGCGTGCACCAGGCGGGATCGCTCGTCGCGCCCGATCGCCTTCGCTTCGACTTCACGCACCACGGACCCGTGTCCGCGGAGCGACTCGGTGAAATCGAGAGCATCGTCAATCGCGAGATCGCGCGCAGCATTCCGGTGACGACGCGCGAGATGCCGTACGCCGACGCGCGGGCCGCCGGCGCGATGGCATTGTTCGGTGAGAAATACGGCGACGTCGTTCGCGTGGTCCGGGTGGCCGACTTCTCGATGGAGCTCTGCGGCGGTACGCACGTGCGCAACACAGCCGAGATCAACCTGTTCAAGGTCGTCGCCGAGACGGGCGTGGCTGCGGGCGTGCGCCGCATCGAGGCGGTCACGGGACCGGGCGCATACCAGCTGATTCGCAACGAAGAGCGCGCGCTGCACCGCATCGCTGAGTCGCTCAAGGCGCCGGTCGACGGCATCGAGAAGCGAGTGGCCGCCCTGCTCGACGAGCGTCGCGCGATGGAGCGCCGGCTCGATGAAGCGATGCGCGGCGGCGGCGATCAGTTGCAGTCGCTGCTCGGTCACGCGCAAACGATCGAAGGCAACGGATCGAAGTTGGTGACCGGCGTCGTGCGCGCCAGCGACGTGAAGGAGCTGCAAGCGCTCGGCGACGCGGTGCGCGAGAAGCTCGGCAGCGGCGTGGGTGTTCTGGCGGCGTCCTTCGAGGACGGGAAGAACACGCTGCTCGTCGTGGTCACGGACGATCTTCGCGCGCGCGGGCTGCGTGCCGACGCGTTGATCAAGGACATCGCCGCGGCGGCCGGTGGTCGCGGCGGCGGCAAGCCGCACATGGCGCAGGCCGGCGTGCCGGATGCGGCGAGGTTCGGCGAGGCGCTGGCGCGCGCTCCCGCGCTCGTGCGCGACGCGTTGGTCGGCGCCGAGTGACGGTCGGCGAGTGGTTGCGCGCGCGGGAGCCCGTGCCACCCACCCGACTCGCCGCGCGCATTGAATCGGCGGTCGAAACCCGTAACGGCGAGCCGGCGTCGCGCGCGGCGGAGCTCTGTCTCGACGCATGCGAACGACTGCTCGCCGACGTCGCGTCGCGGCCGTCGCCTGGGCGTGAATCGGCGCTCGATCTTCTCGCCGCGGATGCGCTGGCGACATACGCGTTGGAGGCCGCGGCGGAATCGCCCGACTCGCTCGAAGGTCGCGCGCGCGAGGCGCTGAGACGTCTGACCGCCCTCGCCGCCGAATGATCGACATCCACACGCATCTCATTCCCGGCGTCGACGACGGATCGAAGTCGATCGAGGCGTCGGTGGAGGTGCTGAAACGGTTCGCGCAGGACGGGGTCACGACGGTGGTGTGCACGCCGCATCTGGAGGCATCTCGCGCGCGCGAGGCGCCGTTCGACCAACACGACGAGATCTTCGCTCAGCTGGTCGCCGCGGCCGAGAGACCGCCGGAGCTGAGGCGCGGATGGGAAATCCGGCTCGACGTCCCCGGAGCTGACCTCAGCGATCCGCGTCTCGGTCTTGGCGGATCGACCGCGCGGTTGGTGGAGTACGCGCGACTCGGATTGCCGGCGAACTCCGACAAGGATCTCTTGAGGATTCACGAAAGTGGCCTGGTGCCCGTCGTGGCGCACCCGGAACGGTACTGGGGATTGACACCGGAGCTCGTCGCCCGATGGAGAGCCGCCGGTGCGGTGATTCAGATGGACGTGACGGCGATCCTCCGGCGCGGGCGCCCGCATCGGCTCGCCGAGGAGTTGATGCGCAGGGGTCTGGTGGATCTCTTCGCGAGCGACACGCACGTCGACCGGCGAACGCTGGCGATCGCGCGGGACTGGTTGGGGCAGGTGACGACGCCGGAAAACGTCCGGCTCTTGACGTTCGAGAACGCGCGACGGCTTCTCGCAGACGAGCCGCTCGCGCCGGCCTGGCCGATCACGGTCCGTCGAAGCATGGTGCAGCGGCTCAGCGCGTTGGTGTTCGGCCGATCCTGACGTTCCTTCCTTCTGAAAGCGAGCGACCGTTCCGTGGACACCGAGGTGAACAAGCATTTCGCCGATGGCTTGCGTGACTTGGCGGCCGTGGCGCAGCGTGTCGCCGAGTCGATGGGCGACGACCTCGATCGCGCGCTCGCCATGGTGCGCGAGACGGTCGCGCGCGGCGGCACGTTGTTCTTCTGCGGCAACGGCGGCAGCGCCGCCGACGCGCAGCACATCGCGACCGAATACGTCGTCCGGTACACGCGGAACCGCGGCGCCTATCCAGCCGTCGCATTGACGACCGACACCTCGTTGCTCACTGCGGCGGGGAATGACTTTGGCTTCGACGAGATCTTCGCGCGACAGGTGGATGCGCTCGCGAAACCGGCGGACCTGCTGGTGATTCACTCCACGAGCGGCAACTCACCGAACGTGCTGCGGGCGGCGCAGGCGGCCAGGGCGAAGGGTGTGCGTGTGCTCGCCTTCAGCGCGCGCGACGGGGGCGAGCTGCGGGAGATCGCCGACCACTCGATCGTCATTCCCACGTCGCGGACGGACCGCGCGCAGGAACTGCACCTGTGCATCGAACATCTGATCTGCGACTACGTCGAAGCGCTCATGCTCCAGGCCGGGGGGGAAGCGATGATCGGTTTGAAAGGGAAGCGTGCGCTCATCACCGGCGGCTCGCGCGGCATCGGTGCGGCGACGGCGCGGCTGTTCGCCGAGTTCGGCGTCAACGTCGCCGTCGGCTATCGCAACCGGCGTGCGGACGCCGAGGAATTGGTCGCGTCGCTCAAATCGGAGTACGGCGTCACGGCGACGGCGCACGCCAGTGATATCTCGACGCTGCGCGGCGCCGAGGAGCTGGTGGGAGCCGCCGTCGCATCGCTCGATGGACTGGACTTTTTCGTCGCCAACGCGGGAATCTGGCCCGTCGCCGACGTACCGCTCGGATCGATGAGTGACGAGCAGTGGCGGCGGACGATCGCCGAGAACGTGGATTCGGTCTTCTACACGACGCGCGCGGCCATTCGCGCGATGAGCGACCACGGGCGCATCGTGCTGGTGTCGAGCACCGCCGGGCAGCGCGGCGAAGCGTATCACGCCGACTATGGCGCGTCGAAGGGCGCGGTGATCTCGCTCGTGAAATCGTTGGCGCCGGAATTGGCGAAGCGCGGCATCACGGTGAACAGCGTGGCGCCCGGGTGGGTGGACACCGAGATGTGCGACGAGCCGTTCGCGGGCGGCGGTCGCGAACGAATCGCGGCGGCCATCCCGATCGGACGTATCGCCGCGGCGCGCGACATTGCCGGACCGATCGTGTTTCTCTGCTCCGATCTCGCGCGGCACATCACCGGCGAGATCGTCAACGTCAACGGCGGCAGCGTGCTCTGCGGATGATCGTTCTCGTCTTCACCGGCGGCACCATCTCCATGCGCCACGACCCGTCGGCCGGCGGCGCCGTGCCGACGCTCACTGGGCGCGAGATCGTCGCGCTGGCGCCCGGCATCGACAAGCTCGCGCAACTCGAGGTCGACGACTGGGGCGCGTTCCCCGGTCCGCACATGACGCCGGATCGCATGTGGGCGCTCCGCGGGCGCCTCATCGAGCATCTCGCGCGGCACGACGTCGACGGCATCGTCGTCACGCACGGTACGGACTCGCTCGAGGAAACCGCGTACCTCCTCGCGCGCTCGGTGGCGAGCAACAAGCCGATCGTGTTCACCGGCGCGATGCGTACGTCGAGCGATCTCGGATGGGACGGCCCCGGCAATCTCGGCGCGGCGATTCGCGTCGCGGCGAGCGACGAGGCGCGAGGACAGGGCGTGCTGGTGGTGATGTCGGACCGCGTGTTCACGGCGCTGGACGTGACCAAGGCACACACCTACATGGTCGACGCGTTCGACAGTCCGGGACTGGGTCCGATCGCGGTGCTCGACGACGGTCGCGTCGTCTTCCGGCGCACGATGCACGTGCCGCCGCCGATTCTCAACGCGTCGGCGTTGGCGCAGCCGGTGGACATCGTGTACGCCTACGCCGGATCCGACTCGCGCCTGCTCGACGCGGCGCGCGAACAGGGCAACGGCCGAGCGGTCGTTGTGGCGGGAATGGGGCGAGGCAACGTGCCCGTCGCGATGCTCGACGGCATCGAACGATGGTTCGCGGAAGGAAAGCCGGTGGTGATCACGTCGCGCATCGGTCGAGGACGCGTGGGTCACACCTACGGCTATCCCGGCGGCGGGCGACGCCTGGCCGAACGCGGAGCGATCTTCGCGGGCTCGCGACGCCCGCAGCAGGCTCGGCTCGAGGTGATGCTTGGACTCGGGGCCGGGCTCGATCTGGCCGGTTTGCGCGATCTACTCGAGTCGTAGCTCGCCTACGACAAGAGGACTACTGAGTCCGGGGCTCCCAACGCGCGAAACAGCGCCAGTCGAATTCGTCGGCGGCGCGGATTTGATCGGGGTAGCCGAAGACGTCGAGCCAACCTTCCTGCTCGGCGCGCCAGCGGCAGTCCCAGACGAACTCGTAGACGTGCGTGTCCGTGCTCGTGTGCACGTGGACGACGCCGACGAAATCCGAGCAGCCGGAGCGCGCGCTGAGCGCGACGTGCTCCACGGCGAGCTCCGGTTCGGCCTCGAGCACGTGCGTGAGGAGTCGGCGGATCTTGATCCGCGGCATCGGGCGGTCGAGCCGCACGCGGTCGAGCGGCGATGCATCGTAGCCGTGAGCGTGATACATGCTCCGGACGACGTGCTTGAACGGCTCGGCGGCCATCGAACGGGCCAGCAACTCTTCCAACTCGCTCAATGCGACGATCCTCGAACGTGAATTCTTCGACAGAAAATATCGACCGGACCGGGCACAAGCTGTACTGGGCACACCTTCACCGGACCCACCGCCGCGGCTATTCTCCACCGCTCGTTCGCGCCGATCCGACCCCCCCGCAATGACCCGTCTCCATCCGCCGGCCACCGTCCTTGACATCGCGCAACGCCTCGAGTCGGCGGGATTCGAGGCGTGGTGCGTGGGCGGCGCCGTGCGCGACGCGCTGCTCGGCGAAACGCACCTCGACTGGGATCTGGCGACGTCGGCGACCCCGGACGAAGTACGGCAGGTGTTTGGTGCGCGCCGGACGATTCCGGTGGGCATCGAGTTCGGAACGGTTGGCGTGCTCGATCGCGAAGGCACGATGCACGAGGTGACGACGTTCCGCCGCGACGTGAAGACGGACGGGCGCCACGCGGTTGTCGAATTTGGCGTGTCACTCGACGACGACCTGGCGCGACGCGACTTCACGATCAACGCGATCGCTTATTCGCCCAAGCGCGACCAACTGCGCGACCCGTTCGGCGGCCAGCGCGACTTGAACGCGGGGATCGTGCGCGCAGTGGGCGACGCGGACGCTCGCATGCGCGAGGACCGGTTGCGCGCGCTGCGCGGCATTCGATTCGCCGCGCGGTTCGGTTTCGACATCGAGCCCGCGACGCGGCGAGCGATGGACGCAAGCGCGCCGTACCTGGGCCGGCTGTCGGCCGAACGCGTGAAGCAGGAGTTGGACAAGACGTTCGAGCAGGTGCGCCGGCCGAGTGGCGCGCTGACGATCTGGCAGAAGTCCGGCGCGTTCGGGTCGCTGATTCCCGCGTTGGCCGGTGTGACGGCCGATGCGCTGGCGGTGTGTGACTACGCGGCGCGGCCGGGGCTCGCGCGTCGTCCGTCGCGGCGGTCGGTCAGGTATGCGGCCCTCCTCGCGCCGCTCGGCGCGCGCGAGGCGGAGTCGGTGCTGGTGGGGCTGCGGAGCTCGAAGCTCGAACTGAGAGCGGTCACGGAGATCATCGCCGCGTGGGACGCGAACGGAGCGGCCATCGGCGCGTCGATTTCGGCCCCGAGCGAGCCGAGCGATGCGAACGTTCGCCGGTGGGTGGCCGCCGTCTCGCGCCTGGCGGTGGGGCCTTTGATGCGCCTCGCCTGGGCGATCTGGGCAGCGGAACGCGCGGCGGGACGGCCGGCCCCGTCGCCACGCGCCGCGTGCCGCCTCTACCGGCGCATGCTCATGATTTCTTTGCGCGACCCCATCGATCTCGGCGGGCTCGCCGTGGACGGCGACGATCTGCGCCGCGCCGGCATTCCGGCCGGCCCCGGCCTCGGTAAGATTCTCCAGTCCCTGCTCGACGCGGTCATCGACGACCCGGCGAGCAATACGCCCGACTGGTTGTTGCGCGAAGCGGCGCGCCTGCACGGCGACGCCACCCATCGCTAGACGGATCGACATGTTCTTTCGCGGACGACAACCGGAGGCGTCGATCTGGCGCCGATTCCGCGTGAGCGCGGACGGCTTCACGTTCGAGCGCGAGGGCGACCTCTACGTCGCTCGAGTCGTCGCCAACGCGGAGCGCGTCGTCGATCTGTTCTACGCGCTGAGCGAACAGCTGCCGCCCGCGGTCGACGTGGCGATCGACGACCTCCGCAGCGGCCGCTCGTGGAAGGGCGAGGCGGTCGCGCTGCCCGACGTCCGCGACTCGGTCGCGCGACTCAAGATCCTCCTCGCTCGCTACGGCGGCGTCGAGTTCGCCGTGTACACCGGCGACGACCAGCTCACGGTGAATCCGCACCTCGACCTGTTCATCTACGCGCGCACGGATCGCTGGCTGTACCTCCTCGAAGGGAAGGGCATCGAGGAACAGGCGCGCGTGCGGGCGAAGAGCTGGCGCGTGAATCGCCAGCATTTCCCGGCAGCGCCGGATCTCGTGAACGCGGTGACGACGGCGGCCGACCGGCTCGGACTCGCTCCGACATGAACTCGGCGGCACTCGCGTACGGCACCGCGGCCGCGTTGGCGAACGTCATGGGTGCGGCGGCGGTGGCCTCGCGCGCGTCGTGGAGCGTACGCGTGCTCGACGCGCTGCTTTCGTTCGCCGCCGGGTTTCTGATCTCGGTCTCCGTGGTGGATCTCTTCCCGCAGTCGATCACGGTCGCCGGTTCGGTCGCGCCGGCGTTCGTTCTGGCATCGTATTTGGCCGTGCATTTCACGCAACACACGATCGGCCAACATTTTCATTTCGGCGAAGAGACGCACACGGTGTCGGAGATGGTGAGCGTGTCGGCGTTGATCGGATTGCTCATGCACACGTTCGTGGACGGCGTCGCGGTGACGAGCAGTCTGCGCGTCAGCCAGGGGCTTGGCGCGTTGGTGTTCGTGGCGGTGCTGCTGCACAAATTTCCGGAAGGGCTCGCGATCTCGAGCTTGTTTATGGCCGCGGGCGCGCGGCGCCGCGTGGCGATCCTGGCGGCCGCGGCGCTCGGCCTCAGCACCATCGCTGGTGTTCTCCTGACGGACTCGTCGACGTTCCTGCAGACGTACGGCCTCGCGATCGCCGCCGGCGTCACGCTGTACGTCGGCGCGTCGAATCTCGTGCCCGAGCTTCAGCATCGCAGCGGCGCGCGCATCCCGATCAGCTTCGCGGCCGGCTGCGGTTTGTACTTCGTCGCCCGCTCGCTGGCGACGGTCTGAGCGCAGGACGTGTGAGCATGAGCGATCGTCGGCGCCGCGCGGACGAATCGGCGACTTCGGGCCCCGGCACCGGCTCGTTGTTCGAGTCGCCGGCCAGCCAGCCGCTCGCGGCGCGCATGCGGCCGCGCACGCTCGACGAGATCGTCGGACAACAACACCTCCTTGCTCCGGGCAAGCCGCTCCGCGAGGCGATCGAGCGCGGCACGATCGGCTCGGTGCTGTTCTGGGGGCCGCCGGGCTCCGGCAAGACGACGATCGCGCGCGTCATTGCCCGCTACACCGATCGTGAGTTCGTGCCGTTCTCCGCGGTCACCGAAGGAGTGCCGCGCGTGCGAGAGATCGTGGCCGACGCCGAAGGGCGGCGCCGGCTCGGCCGCGGTACGATCCTCTTCGCCGATGAGATCCATCGCTTCAACAAGGCGCAGCAGGACGCGTTTCTTCCGCACGTCGAAGCGGGCACGATCACGCTCATCGGCGCGACGACCGAGAATCCATCGTTCGAGATCATCGGCGCGCTCCTGTCGCGCGTGCGCGTCTTCGTGCTAGAGCCGCTGTCGCCGCACGATCTTCGCGCGCTCGTCGACCGTGCTCTCGCCGACGGCGAACGCGGGCTCGGCGACCTCTCGCTCGAGATTGACGACGACGCGGCGGACTTGATCGCCACCGAGGCCGACGGCGACGCGCGGCGCGTGCTCACGATTCTGCAGGCGGCCGCCGACCACGTCGGACGCAACGGGCACATCACAGTCGACGTCGCCAAGGAAGCGCTGCAGCTGCGATTCGCCAGGTACGACAAGGGCGGCGAAGAGATGTACAACATGCTGAGCGCCTTTCACAAAAGTTTGCGCGGCAGCGATCCGCAGGGCGCGCTCTACTGGATGGGCCGCATGATCGAGGGCGGCGGCGATCCGATGATCATGTTCCGCCGCGCGATCGCGATGGCCGCTGAAGACGTCGGGCTGGCCGACCCCGAAGCGCTCAAGCTCGCGGTGGCCGCGCGTGACGCGTATCACATGCTGGGTCCGCCGGAGGGGTACCTCCCGCTAGCCGAAATGGTCGTCTATCTGGCCACGGCGCCGAAGTCGAATCGGTCGATGCTCGCTCTCGTTGCCGCGCGCGAAGCGGCGCGCGCGAATCCCGCCGAGCCGGTGCCGCTGCACATCCGCAACGCGCCGACCGGTCTGATGAAGGAACTGGGCTATGGCACGGGGTATCAGTACGCTCACGACGCCCCGGAAGCCTACATTCCGCAGGACTATCTCCCGGAGCGACTCAAGGGCTCGCGCTTCTACGAGCCCGGCCCGTTCGGCTTCGAGAAAGAGATCGCCAAGCGCTTGGCGTGGTGGGAAGAGCTTCGGCGGCGCAACGAGAAAGGTGAGGAGGAGGGCAGGCGATGAAGAAACTCGCAGTCAAAGCGCTGCTGGCGACGACGGTCGCGATCGCCGCGTGCTCGTTCCTCGGACGCCAGGCGTTCAAGCAGCCGGTCGTGCGTCTGCGCGACGTGCGCGTGCGCGGCATCGGTCTCACCGGCGGCAGCCTCGACGTCGTGCTCTCCGTGTACAACCCGAACCACTACCGTCTCGACGCCACCAAGCTGACGTACGTCGTGCTGCTCAACAGTGACAGCGTCACGCTCGCCAGTGGCGCCCTCGACAAGCAGTTCACGGTCAACGACAACGATTCGTCCGTCGTCACGATTCCCGTGAACTACTCGTACGCCGGCATCGGTGCCGCGGAGCGCACGCTCGCACGGACGGGCGCCGTCGACTACCACGTGCGCGGCGACGTGACCGTCGGCTCGACGGTCGGGCACTACACGGTACCGTACTCGTCCACCGGGCGGTTCACGACGACTGGCCTCGGGCGCTAGCTTCCCGGAGATGGATTCGCCGAGGATGCTCGAATAACGCGGGCGCCGATCGTCGTCGCCCCGCCCGAAGAACGGGCGCTGCTCGTGGGCGCGCCTCTCAAGCGGCCCGGCGCTCGGCGTCTGGCCGACGAACATTTGCGTGAGCTCGCCGATCTCGCCGACACCGCCGGCGCCAGAATCGCGGGCGAGCTCTTCCAGCAAATCGATCGGCCGAATCCCGGCACGTACCTCGGCAGCGGCAAGATCGACGAGCTGCGCGACCTCGTGACCAGCACGAACGCGACGCTCGTCATCTTCGACGACGAGCTCTCGCCGAGCCAGGGGAAGAACATCGAGGACGCGATCGGCACGCGCGTGATGGATCGCGCGGAATTGATCTTAGACATCTTCGCCACGCGCGCGCGTTCGGCGGAAGCGAAGATGCAGGTCGAGCTCGCGCAACTCGAGTATTCACTCCCGCGGCTCATGCGCATGTGGACGCACCTCGAGAAGTTCCGTGGCGGTATCGGCGTCCGAGGCCCCGGCGAAACGCAGCTCGAGACCGACCGCCGCCTGATCAGTCATCGCATCAAAGTGCTGCGCGACCGGCTGCGCGACGTCCAACGCGGGCGCGCGATTCAACGACAGGCGCGGCGCTCGGAGTTTCGCGCGTCGCTCGTCGGGTACACGAACGCGGGCAAGTCGTCGGTGCTGCGCGCCCTGTCGGGTGCGAGCGACATCGTCGTCGAGAACCGGCTGTTCGCGACGCTCGACCCGTTGACGCGCGACGTCGATCTGGGAGACAACGCGCACGTTCTGATCACCGACACCGTCGGGTTCATTCGCAAGCTGCCGCACCATCTCGTCGCCTCGTTCCGAGCGACACTCGAGGAAGCGCGCGAGGCGGATCTTCTCCTCCACGTCATCGACGCCAGCTCGCCGTCGTGGCCGGACCAGGAAGAGGTCGTGAATCAGGTCTTGTCCGAGCTCGAGGTGTCGGGCCGCGACACGCTGCTCGTCTTCAACAAGGTTGACCTGCTCGAGCACGACGCGCTCATCGCGCTGCAGACGCAAGTGCGCGACGGGGCGACGCCGGCCGTGTTCGTGTCGGCGGTGGCGGACGGCGGGCTGGAGCCGCTGCGTCGCGCGCTCGCCTCGATGATTCGCGCCAAACGTCCGATGGCGTCGATCTCGGTCTCGCCCGCGGACGGGAAGCTCATCGCCGAGATTCATCGGCAGGGTGAAGTGCTGGACCAGCGCATGGAAGGGGACCGGCTCGTCATCGAAGCGCGGATCGACGCCGCGCTCGCCGGCCGGCTCGAACGTGCCGGCGCGGTCGTCACGAACGGAAAGGCCCCGCACTGACGCGCGGGGCTTTTTTTCGTCGACGTTCGATGTTTCGAAGTTTCGATGTGCAGTGGTCGCGCAGGGACTCGAACCCCGGACCTCCGGTATGTGAGACCGGCGCTCTAACCAGCTGAGCTACGCGACCCATGTTGGAGCAAGAGCACGAAAAGTAGACGGGCGCGCCACCTTCGTCTATGGGCCCGGCAGGGCTCGAACCTGCGACCGTAGGATTATGAGTCCTCTGCTCTAACCAACTGAGCTACGGGCCCGGGTACACGCTAGTTAGGCGCTCGGTGCCAGGGGCGCAAGCGCATGCGCGTCGTACGCTTCGATGACTTCCTCGGCTGACACCGTCGCCGCGCCGAGCTTGCCCACTTCCACGCCGGCCGCGTAGTTCGCGATCACTGCCGCCTCGAGCGCGCTGCCGCCGGCGCCAAGAACGAGCGCGAGATACGCGGTGACCGTGTCGCCCGCGCCGACCACGTCGTACACCTCGCGCGCCGCCGTCGGGACGCGTTCGATCTCGCCGCCGGCTGACACCAACGCCATGCCGTGTTCGCCGAGCGTGAGGAGCAAATGCTCGACGCCGAGCCGCGCGAACGTCGCGGGAAGCGCCTCGGCATGCTCGAGATCCACCGCCGCGCCGAGCGCCGCGTCGAGCTCGCGCCGATTCGGCTTGAAGATCGTCGCGCCGCGATAGAGGAAAAAGTTGCGATACTTCGGGTCGACGACGATCGGAATGCCGCGCCCGCGCGCCGCCATCATCGCCGCCTCGATCACGCGCGGTACGAGCACGCCCTTGTTGTAATCTTCGAGTACGAGCGCGTGCGCGCCGTCCACCGCGCGCCGCACCGCGGTGAGCAGGCGGTCGACCTCCGCGCCATCGAGATCGCCGTCTTCCTCTTCGTCCACGCGCACGACTTGCTGCGACCGCGCGACGATGCGCGTCTTCGTGGTCGTCGGCCGATCGACCGTGACGAGCGAGCCGACCGGCGCGCCGATCGCTTCGAGCATGCCGCACAAGTGACGGCCGGCGACGTCGTCGCCGATCGCCGCCACGAGATCGCACATCGCGCCGACCGCGCGCACGTTCTGCGCGACGTTTCCCGCGCCGCCGAGCGCATGTCGCCGCTCGCGCACGCGCACCACGGGAACCGGCGCCTCGGGCGAGATACGCTCCACGTCCCCGCGCAAGTAAACGTCGAGCATCGCGTCGCCGAGCACCGCGACGCGGCACTGCGACGCGGCCCCGAGCAATTCGATCAATCGATCGCGGGCGAGCAGGCGGCGACTCATGAGCGAGAAAGTAATGAAGGGTTCGAGAAAACGCATTGACGGGCCGTGATACGCGATCTACACTCCCGGTCGCGATGTGCCCACCCCCTCCCGCCACGCCTGCGCCCTCGCGTAATTCGGCAAGCAGCGGCGTTCCCGTGCCGCTCGTGCTGTGTCTCGCGCTCGTCGGCATCTCGTTCGCCGGACCGCTCGTCCGCCTGTCGCACGCGCACCCCCTGACGATCGCGATCTGGCGGCTCGGCTTCGCGCTCGTATTCATCTTCTCGGCGCTCATCGCGACCGGATCGTGGCGCCAATTCGCGAGACTCGACCGCCGCGGATTGATGCTTGCCGTCGCCGGCGGCATCATGCTCGCGCTGCATTTCTGGAGCTGGAACGCGTCCATCGGAATGACGACCGTCGCGGCGTCGGTGGTGCTGGTGAACGTGCAGCCCGCGCTGGTTGCGCTGCTCTCCGGTGCCGTCCTCGCCGAGCCGCCGACCGGCGGCCAGTGGGTGGGAATCGTGACCGCGATGTTCGGAGCGATCGTCGTCGCGCTGCCCGACCTGCTCCAGTCCGCGGGCGCGATGACGGGTCGCGCGCTCACCGGCGATCTGCTCGCGCTGGCCGGCGCGGCGACCGCGGCGTGTTACGTGATCGCGGGTCGGCGGCTGCGCGTGGTGCTGGACATCTGGCCCTACGTCTCGATCGTGTACGGCGTCTGCTTCGTGATGCTGCTCATCTTCGCGCGCGTGGTCGGAGCGCCCGTGCTTGGGCAACCGCCGCGCGAGATCGCCATCTTCGTCGCGCTCGCCGTCGGCCCGATGCTGCTCGGGCACACGGGTCTCAACTGGGCGCTCAAGTATCTGCCCGCCTACGTCGTGAATCTCACGCTGCTCGGCGAACCGGTGGGTGCGACGTTCCTCGCGGCGCTCTTGCCTGGCATTCGCGAGATTCCGCGCATGCCGACGCTGGTCGGTGGACTGCTCGTGCTCGTCGGCATTTTCGTCGCCGCGCGCGCGACCCGCCAGCAGCGCTTCGCCGTCTGAATGTCGCCCGCCGTTGGCGGCGGCTTGCGGCGCGGGTGCGCGGTTATGTTACGGGCAACGGCGGGAGGGCGGGCCTCACGTTGTGTCCTTTCCCTCCCCGTAGCGCGGACCTGTTCACGATCATGAGAACGCTCGAGCTGGATGTCGTCGTCACGCGAGGCTCGGAGATCGAATCACGCCACTCCGTGCACGCCGCCGTCATCGCCGAGAACGACGAACTTGTGGCCGCAGCGCGTGATCCGCGCATCGTGAGTTCGTGGCGCTCGTGCGCCAAGCCGTTTCAAGCGATGCCGTTTCTCGAGGCCGGCGGCTTCGACGAGCTCCATTGGGGCGACGACCAGCTCGCGCTCGCCTGCGCATCGCACGGCGGTGAGCCCGAGCACGTGGCGCTAGCGCAGGCGATGCTCGCCGACGTCGGTCTCGAAGAAGGCGACCTCGCGTGCGGACCGCACGATCCGATCTCGCCGCGCGGCCTCAAGCTGCTGCGCGAGTCGGGGGCGCGACTCTCGCGGCTGCACAACAACTGCTCGGGCAAGCACGCCGCGATGTTGGCACGCGCGCACACCGCGGGTTGGCCGACCTACGGGTACGAGCGCCGCGATCATCCGGTGCAGCGCTGTTGCCTCCAGGCGTCGGCCAAATGGGCCGGGGTCGACGAGGACGACATCGGGCAAGCGGTGGACGGCTGCGGCGTCGTCGCGTTCTCCCTGGCCCTCGACAGCATGGCGCGCGCATGGTCGCGGCTCGGCCGGGCATCGCTCGACTCCAGCTCCGTCGCCAGCCGCATCGTGCACGCGATGGCGACGCGCCCGTTTCTCGTCGGTGGTACGGAGCGGTTCGATTCCGTGTTGATCGAGGAGACGGACGGACGCATCGTCGCCAAGATCGGCGCCGAGGGTGTGCACTGCGCCGCCGTGCCCGAGCTTGGGATCGGCATCGCCGTCAAAGTGGACGACGGCGCGTCACGCGCACAGTTCCCGGCCGTCCTGCGGCTGTTGCAATTGTTCGACGCGCTCCCCGCGCAGTTGCCGCCGCGGCTCGATGATTTCCTGCGCCGGCCCGTTCGCAATACGCGCGGCGAGACCGTCGGCGAGATTCGACTGGTCGCCTGACCTCCATCCGCAAGGATTTGGTTCTTCGCGACGCCGACTGATGACGCCGCCCGCCGACACACTCGACAGTTTGGAAGTCCTCGACGACGCGACCGCGGCGCTGGTGCGTCTGGCCGCCGTCGTCGCGGCGGGAGACGAAGACGCGGTTCGCGCCGAGATCGCGCGCGGTTCGAGCGCGATTCCGGACGTGTGGGTGGAGGAGCTGTTGTTGCAGTCGTATCTGTTCGCCGGATTTCCTCGCGCGCTCAACGCCATGCGCGAATGGCGAAGGGTGCATCCGGCGGTCGCCGGCGCCGCGGGTTCTCCGGAGCCGACGCGCACCGACGGCGAGGCGACGTGCGAGCGGGTCTATGGCAGGATGTATGAACGCTTACGGGAGAACATTCGGCATTTGCATCCGCTGCTCGACGACTGGATGATCACCGAGGGATACGGCAAGGTGCTGTCTCGTCCCGGCCTCGACTTGCCGCGCCGCGAGCTCTGCATCGTGGCCGCGTGCGCGGCGACGGGGCAGGACCGCCAGCTGCATTCGCATTTGCACGGCGCGCGAAACGCCGGCGCGTCGGTCCGCGCCGTCGACGCGACGCTCGACGTACTCGCCAACGTGCTCGGCCCGGCGCGCCTGCGCGACGTCAAACTCCTCTGGGCCCGGGTGCGCGGCAAATGAGCAACGTGTTCGTGGACCGGGTGGTCGTGACGGCAAGGGCCGGCAGCGGCGGATCGGGCATCGTCTCGTTTCGGCGCGAAAAGTTCATTCCCATGGGCGGTCCCGACGGCGGCGACGGCGGACGCGGCGGCGACGTCGTGGTCGTCGGCGACTCCAACCTGTCCACGTTGCTCGACTACACCTATCGCGACGCCTGGAGCGCGACCGCCGGAGACCACGGGTCCGGCGCGAACAAGAGCGGCCGTTCGGGAACCGACGTCATCATGCCCGTGCCCGTCGGCACGGTGATTCGAGATCTCGAAACCCAAGAGCGCCTCGGCGAGATCCTCGAGGACGGCGAGCGGCTGATCGTCGCGCGGGGCGGCCGCGGCGGGAAGGGCAACGCGTTTTTCACCAGCTCCACGCACCAGTCGCCGCGCGAATATCAGCCGGGCGAGGACGGCCAGGAGCGCCGCCTCGAGCTCGAGCTCAAGCTCATCGCCGACGTCGGGCTCGTCGGGCAGCCGAATGCCGGCAAGTCGACGCTGCTGTCGGTGATTTCGGCGGCCCATCCGAAAATCGCCGACTACCCGTTCACGACGCTCGCCCCGAACCTCGGCGTCGTGCAGTTGTCCGACGGAAGGACCTTCGTCGTCGCCGACATTCCGGGCATCATCGAAGGCGCGCACGAAGGACGCGGACTCGGGCTGCAGTTCCTGCGGCACATCGAGCGGACGCGTCTTCTCGCGTTCCTGATTCCCGTGGATTCGATGGACTGGCAGGCGGAGTACGACCAGCTGCGCAGCGAGATCGCCGCATACTCGGCCGCGCTGGCCGAAAAGCCGCATTGCGTCGTGTTCACGAAGATGGACTTGCTGGGCGACGACGACGCGCCGCCGATCGAAGCGCCAGCCGCGTTTGGCGTGTTCGCGATCAGCGCGGCCGGCCGGACCGGACTCGATCCGCTCCTCGCCGCGTGGTGGTCGCGACTGCTCGACATGAAGAAGTCCGCCGCGGTGCGCAACGACCCGATCCCACTTCCGTGAGCGCGACGTGGAACGCGCGATCGAGTGTGTCGAATGCATCGAGCGTGGCGACGCCGAATACCCGGGCGCGCTGAACGATCTTCCGAATCCGCCGGCGCGCCTGTGGTGGATCGGCGATCTCGGGCTGCTCGATAGAACGCTCGTCACTATCGTCGGCACGCGTCGCGCGACGGGCTACGGCGAACGCATCACTCACGAACTCGGGACGGCGCTGACGCGCGCCGGTGCCTGTGTCGTGAGCGGAATGGCGCTCGGAATCGACGCGTCGGCGCACCGCGCAGCGCTCGAGGCGAACGGCGCGACGATCGCCGTCCTCGGCACCGGCGCCGACGTCGCGTATCCGCGGGCGCACGTTTCCCTGCATCGAGAGATCATCGAGCGCGGCCTCGTGCTCTCGGAGCTGCCGCCCGGCGCTCACTCGCACAAGGGATCGTTTCCGAAGCGAAATCGCATTCTCGGGGCAATCTCCAAGCTCACGATCGTCGTCGAAGCGCCGTTCGACAGCGGCGCGCTGATCACGGCGAAGCACGCCAATGAGGTGGGACGCGAGGTCGCCATCGTGCCCGGACCGATCGATTCGCCACAGAGCCAGGGGAGCAACCTGCTGCTGCGCGATGGCGCGCACCCCATCGTGTCGATTGCCGACGCGATGAGTCTCGCCGGCCTTTCGCCGCTGCCTCGATCGGAGCCGCGCATCGACGACAAAGTCGAGATGCGCGTGTGGACGGCTCTCGGCCACGGCGCGGCGACGCTCGACGAGTTGTGCGCCCGGTCCGGCTTGCCCGTGGCACAGTGCCTGAGCGCCGTCACCGGCCTCGAGTTGCGCGGAGCGGTCGAGTGCGCGCTCACCGGCGAGGTACGGCGACGCTGACGCGCGGCGAGGGACATATTTCGCCAGTGCCCCCCCGCCACGTGTACGTGCACGTCCCATTTTGCGCGCGCCGCTGCGTGTACTGCGATTTCTCGATCGCCGTGCGGCGCGACGTGCCGGTGGACGAGTACGTGACGTCCGTGGAGCGGGAGTTGGCGATTCGATTCGCCGAATCAGGTCCATGGCGCGCGTCGACCCTCTATCTGGGCGGCGGGACGCCATCGCGACTCGGTGCATCCGGTGTTTCGCGATTGCTCGAGACGCTCACCAAACGAATCGACGTCGCCCCGGACCCCGAGGTGACGCTCGAAGCCAATCCTGACGACGTCACCGCCGATGCAGCGCACGCCTGGCGCGATGCCGGCGTCAACCGCCTCTCGCTCGGCGCACAGTCATTCGACGACGGCGTCCTGCGCTGGATGCACCGAACCCACGACTCGGCGCAGATTTCGCGCGCCGTCGACGCCGCCCGCCTCGCCGGCATCGACGACGTGTCCGTCGACCTGATCTTCTCGCTGCCCGAAAGCGTACCGCGCTCGTGGCGTTCAGACCTCGAGCGCGCGCTCGCCCTCGAGCCGACGCACGTCTCGTTGTACGGACTCACCGTCGAGCCGCACACGCCGCTCGGTCGTTGGCGTCAGCGCGGCGAGGTTCAGGAATCGCCGGACGAGCGCTACGAAACGGAATTCCTCGTGGCGCACGACGTTCTGACGGCCGCCGGGTTCGATCACTACGAGGTCTCGAACTTCGGGCGGCCGGGCCACCGCGCGCGCCACAACTCGTCGTACTGGGAGCGCACGCCCTACGCCGGACTCGGTCCGTCGTCGCACGAATTCGACGGGGCGGAGCGCCGTTGGAATCACGGGGCCTACGCCGAGTGGTGCCGTCGCGTCGCCGAAGGGTCGGACCCGGTCGCGGGCCGCGAGACGCTCACCCCCGACGAAGAGTCGGCGGAGCAGGTGTACCTCGGCCTCCGGACGACCAACGGGCTGGACCTCGCAAGCCACGAAGCGGCCCGTGTTTCGGCCTGGATCCACGAGAAATGGGCGCAACTCGATGGTACAAACCGCATCGTTTTGACCCCACTCGGCTGGCTCCGTCTGGACGCCCTCGCGGCCGACTTGACAGTGGGCCGAAGTCGTTACTATGTTTGAAGTTATGGCATCAGAGCAGCTCAATAGGCGTGAACGCCGCGTGCTCGAGGCCGTGATCCGAAGTTATGTGGAGACTGCGGAGCCGGCCGGCTCGCGGACCCTCTCCAGGCGGTTCGGGCTCGGCGTTTCTCCGGCGACGATCCGCAATACGATGAGCGACCTCGAAGACAAGGGGTTCCTCTTCCATCCGCATACCTCCGCCGGTCGCGTCCCGACCAACAAGGCGTACCGCGCGCATGTCGACTCGCTCCTGAGCCTGCCACCGCTTCAAGCGGCGGAGACCGAGCGCCTGATCGAGGGGCTCACTGGCGCGAACGCGTCGCCGATCGAGATGGTGCTCCGTCGCGCCGCGCAAACGCTGGGCGTGCTGACGCAGGAGTTGGGCGTCGCCCTCGGCCCGCGCCTCGACCACTCGGTGCTGCGCCGTCTCGAACTCGTGCGTGTGAGCAGCGAGCGGATGCTCATGGTGCTCTCGCTCGAGGGCGGCCTGGTCCGCACGGTGTTCGTCGAGGTGCCGGTGGATATCGCTGACACGGCGCTCGGTGCCGTCACGGCGGTGCTCAACGAGCGGCTCGCCGGTCTCACGCTCGCCCAGATTCGCGGCTCGCTTCCGGAGCGTTTGCGCGACGCCGGCGCCGCGCCGAGCGCGGCCGAGTTGCTCAACATCTTCGTGCAGGAAGGCGACCAGCTGTTCGAGGCCGCGCTACCCGCGTCCGACATGCAGCCCGTTCTCCTCGGCTCGATGTCGGCGCTCGCCGAGCAGCCGGAGTTTTCGGCCGCCGATCGGCTTCGACGGCTGCTCGAGCTGACGGAAGCGCCGCACGCGCTCGGCGAGACGATGCGGAAACGCGTCCACGCGCCGGGCATCTCGATCACGATCGGCGCCGAGCACGACGATCCGCGATTGGAAGACTTTACCGTCGTCACGGCGGAGTATCACATCGGCCCGTTGGCCGGGGTGATCGGCGTCATCGGACCGACGCGCATGCCGTACGACAAAGTGATCGCGCTGGTGAGCCACACGTCGCAACTGCTCAGCGACCTTCTCGAATAAACCGATGGCCGACTTTTACGGCGTTCTCGACGTCCCGCGAACGGCGAGCGACGAAGAGATCAAGAAGGCATATCGCAAGCTCGCGATGACGTATCATCCCGACCGCAACAATGGCGCGAAGGAAGCCGAGGAGCGGTTCAAGGAGATCACTGAGGCGTACGACGTGCTGCGCGATCCGCAGAAGCGCGCGGCGTACGACCGGTACGGCGAAGCAGGGCTCCGCGGCGGCTCTGGCGGGTTCCACCACGTGGACCTCTCCGAAGCGCTCGGCATCTTCATGCGCGACTTCGGCGGCCTCGGCGGGCTCGAGTCGCTGTTCGGGATGGGCACGCAAGGCGACCCGCGCGCCGGCGCCGACGTCAAGATGACCGTGCCGCTCACGCTCGCCGAGGTGGCGACCGGCGTCGAGAAGAAAATTCTCATCAGAGTGCTCGAACCGTGCGCGAAATGCGACGGCACGGGCGCCGAATCGGGGTCCAAGTCGCAGACCTGCGCCACGTGCAGCGGACGCGGCGAAGTTCGGCGGGCCCAGCGCTCGTTCTTCGGCCAGTTCGTGAGCGTGACGACTTGTCCGACGTGCCACGGCGAAGGCAAAGTCGTCCACACGCCGTGCAAGGTGTGTCGGGGCGAGGGGCGGCTTCGCGGGGAGCGCGAGCTGACCGTGCAGATCCCGCCCGGCGTGGCGACGGGTCAGTACATGACGATGCGCGGCGCCGGCAACGCCGGCATGCGGGGCGGTGCCACGGGCGACGTCCACGTGCTGTTCGAAGTCGCCGACGATCCGCGCTTCGAGCGCGACGGCGAGGATTTATATACCGAGGTGCTGACCACGTATCCGCAGCTCGCGCTCGGATCGCAGGTGAGTGTGCCGACGGTGTCGGGTCACACGACGCTCGACGTTCCAGCCGGAACGCAGAGCGGACAGGTCTTTCACCTGCGCGGCCGTGGTCTGCCGCGCGTGAATGCGAACGGGATCGGCGACCTGCACGTGCGCGTCCAACTCTGGACGCCCGAGCGTTTCACCGAAGAGGAACGCCAGATTCTGGCGCGCCTTGGCGAGCTGCAGCCCGGCGTTCCGGCGGACGGCCGCTCGAAGGGCTTCTGGGCAAAGATGAAAGAAGCCCTCGGTGCGTGACGAAAGACGTCGAGTGGATCACGGTTCGCGTTACGCCGGGCGCGCGACGCGACGACGTTCTGGCCGCGCTGTTCGAAGCCGGCGCCGAAGGCGTTCAGGAACTTCCCGATAGTCTCGTGACGCACGCGCACGGGCCGGATGACGCGAGCCGGTTCGAGCGGGCCGCGCTCGCCGTCGCCAGCGACGTGTCGGTGGAGACGGAGCCGCTCGCGATCAGCGATTGGTCCGAGCGCTGGAAGCAGTCGCTCACGGTGCAGCGCGTCGGGCGACTCACCATCGTCCCGCCGTGGCTCGCCGCCGATCTGGATCCCGCGACGACGATCGTCATCGAGCCTGGAATGGCGTTTGGGACCGGCGATCACGCCACCACGCGATCCGTCGTGCGTCTGTTGCAAGACGTCGTGCGCGCGGGCGACCACGTCGCCGACCTCGGTGCCGGCAGCGCGGTGCTCGCGATCGCCGCGGCCAAGCTCGGCGCGGCGCGCGCGGTGGCGATCGAGTTGGATCACGACGCCATAGCAAATGCCGAAGAGAACGTGCGGCGCAATGACGTCGACGACGTCGTGACCGTTGTCGAGGGCCACGCGGCCTCGCTGCTGCCGCTCGTCGCTCCCGTGCAAATCATCACGGCGAACATCATCTCGTCGGTGCTCATCGACTTGCTGCCGACGATCGGCGCGTCGCTCGCGCTTGGGGGAGGCGCGATTCTCAGCGGCATCCTCGCGTCCGAGCGAACGGTGATGATCGACGAGCTCGGCCGCGCGGGCTGGCGCGTTGCCGCCGAAATCGAAGAGGGCGAATGGTGGAGCGCGACGGTCGAGCGGCGATAGCCACGTTTTATGTGGACGCCCGGCTCGCGCCGGGCGAATCAGTCACGCCGAGCGACGACGTGCGGAATCATCTGCGCGCGCGCAGGCTCGGCGACGGCGAAGCGATTCAGCTTACGGACGGCGGCGGACATCTCGCCGCCGCCACCGTGCGCCTTCACGGCCGCCGCGACTTCGAGCTCGTCGTGTCGTCGGTAGCGATCGTCGAACGACAACCAGCCATCCATCTGTGTGCGCCGATCGCCGACCGCGATCGCATGCTCTGGCTCGCCGAGAAGGCAACCGAGCTCGAGGTTTCGAGCTGGCAAGGCGTCAACTTTCGGCGCTCGGCGAGCGTGATTCCTCGCGGCGAGGGTCCCGGATTCTCGACGCGCGCGCGCGCTCGAATGATCTCCGCCCTCGAGCAATCCGGTGGCGCGTGGCTGCCGTCGGTGCTCGCGGATTCTGATGTAACGGCGGCCTCGCGTGAAGCGACCCCAACGCGCATCGTCATGGACCCTCGGGGTGAGCCGCTCCTGTCCGCGCTCGGGCGCAACGCCGGCGAGGGTGTCACCTTGTTGGTCGGCCCGGAAGGCGGCATCGAAGACGATGAGCTCGCGTCGCTCGAAGCGGCTGGATGGCGGCGCGCGCGACTCGGCGCGTCGATACTGCGATTCGAGACGGCGGCGGTCGCGGCGATCGCGGTCGCGCGGGCCGCGCAATGTTCACGGGAGAGCTAGATGGCCGACGACTGCATCTTCTGCCGCATCGTGCGTCGCGAGATTCCGGCGACGATCGTTCACGAGGACGAACAGTGCATCGCGTTTCGCGACATCAACCCGCAGGCGCCGGTGCACGTCGTGATCGTGACCCGCGAACACGTCACGTCGCTCGACCAGGCGACGAGCGGTGCTCAGCTTGGTGCGTTGTCACTGGCGGCGCGGGACATCGCCCGGAACGAGAAGATCGCGCAGACGGGCTATCGGACTGTCGTCAACACGAACTCCAACGGCGGACAGACGGTATTCCACCTGCACATGCACGTCCTGGGCGGTCGCCACATGACCTGGCCGCCGGGATAGCAGGGGAAGGGTGGACGAGGCCGCCGCGATGCGCCCAGAGGGACTCGAACCCCCAACCTTCTGATCCGAAGTCAGATGCTCTATCCAATTGAGCTATGAGCGCCGGGCAGCGACCAACTGACTCGTAAACTGAGCAAAAACTGCCGAGTTGACAAGTCGGCGGCGCAATCCATAAGTTTAACGGCTTGCTTCACTTATCAGGCGCGCAAACGCCGCAAAGGGGGGAGAGTCAGTTTGTCGGAAGTCATCATCCACGACGATGAAAACTTCGAGCGGGCACTCAAGCGCTTCAAAAAGAAGTGTGAAAAGGCCGGCATCTTGTCGGACCTGAGAAAGCACCGCCACTACGAAAAGCCGAGCGAACGGCGGAAGCGAAAGCTCAACGCCGCGATCCGGAAGAATCGTCGCACGCGCCACGGCTAATGGCCGCGGCACTGCTCACGCGTCTGCAGGACGACCTCACCGCTTCGCGTAAAGCGCAGAACAAGGCGAAGGTTCTGCTCCTCGGCACCATCCTCGCCGACGCAAAGAACCGTGAGATCGAGCTCAAACGCGACCTCACCGACGACGACGTCGTGGAGGTTCTGCGCCGTGGCATCAAGAAGCGGCGTGAGTCGGTCGAGATGTACGAGAAGGGCGCCCGCGCCGATCTCGCCGCCACGGAACAAGGCGAGCTCGACATGCTCGCGGCGTACCTTCCTCCGGCGGTCGACGACGCGGAGATTCGCGCCGCCGTCGTTGCCGCGATCGAAGGCGGTGCGGCGAACGTCGGCGCGGTAATGGGCAAGGTGATGGGCCAGTTCAAAGGGCGCGCCGAGGGCAGCGTGATCAACGCCATCGTGCGCGAGGAACTGGCGGCGAGAGCCTCACGCACGAGTTGAGGCGCCGACCACCCTCGTTCGCGGTTGTCGAGGGTCTGACGAAGGGTCTGCCGTGAACGCGCACGCGCTGAACATCCTCGAGCTCCCGCGCGTGCTCGACGTCGTCGCCGGGTTCGCGACGTCGAGCCTCGGCACCGAGCACGTGCGTGCGCTGACGCCGTCGACCGATGCGTCGCATCTCGACCGCCAACACTCCCGCATCGCCGCGATGCGCGCCGCGGCAAGCGGCGACGATCAGTGGCGTCCACACCCGATCCCCGACCTCAACGCGCCGCTGGCGCGACTGCGTGTCGAGGGCGCGGCGTGGAGCGGACCCGATCTCGTCGCCGGCGCCGCCATGCTTCGGTCGTCTCGTCTCACGCAGAGCGAGCTACGCGACGCGCGACGGCCCGCCGTCGTCGGCGCGGTGTTGTCGCCGTTGCTCGATGCGTTGATCGCGCAGCCTTCGATCGAGGCCGCGGTCGACAAGACGGTGCAGGAAGACGGCACGGTGAAGGACGACGCCTCGCCCGCGCTGCGCCACCTTCGACGCGAGCTTCGCGCCGCGCACGACACGCTGATTCGGATTCTCGAGCGCGAGATGGGCCGCCTCGAGTCGCACCACCGCGTGGCGGATTCGTCGGTGACGGTGCGAAACGGGCGGTACGTGATTCCCGTGCGGCGCGGCGGACAGGTTGGTACGGGCGGGATCGTGCACGACGCGTCGGCCTCCGGCGGAACGCTGTTCGTCGAACCGGCCGCCGCGGTCGAATTCGGGAACCGCATCCGCGAGCTGGAGCACGAGGAGCTGGCCGAGGTCGAGCGCATTCTGCTCGCCCTCACTGATACGCTACGCCCGCATCGCGACGGAATGATGGCCGCGCTGTCCGCGCTCGTAGAGCTGGACAGTTTGTTCGCCCGCGCGCGCTTCGCCGACGCGTACGCCTGCGCGCCGGCACAACTGGTCGATCCCGGCGCGGGTTTCGAGATCCATAACGGCCGCCATCCGCTGCTGCTGGCGCAGGGCGTGAGCGTCGTTCCGTTCGACCTGTCGATGAACGCCGACGAGCGAACGCTCCTCGTGTCCGGCCCCAACACCGGCGGCAAGACGGTCCTGCTCAAAGCGCTCGGCCTTCTCTCTTCACTCGCGCAGTCAGGGGTTCCGGCGCCCGTCGGCGCCGGCAGCCGCATTCCACGATTCGACGACGTGTTCGCCGACGTCGGTGACGAGCAGTCGATCGAGGCGAGCCTCTCCACGTTCAGCGCGCACGTCAAGAACCTCGGCGAGATCCTGCGTCACGCGACGGCCGATTCGCTCGTGCTCATCGACGAGCTGGGGTCGGGCACCGATCCCACGGAAGGCGCGGCGCTGGGGTGGGCAATCCTCGAGAACCTCACCGCCCGCGGCACGCTCACCGTCGCGACCACGCACCTCGGCGCGTTGAAGGAATTGGCCGGACAGGTCGGCGGCGTGGTGAACGCGTCGCTGCAATTCGACGCCGTCGCGTTGGCGCCGACATACAGACTGATCAAGGGTGTGCCGGGCCGATCGTACGGCATCTCGATCGCTCGTCGCCTCGCGTTGCCCGACGCCGTGGTCGCGCGCGCCGAGGAGCGCGTGCCGCAGCACGAGCGTGAGGTCGCCGCGCTCGTCGAACAGCTCGAACGTCGCGACGAAGAGCTGGCGGCGCGCGAACGCGAGGCCTCGACGATTCTCGACGACGCACGCGAGCGAATGGCGACGCTCGCCAAACGCGAGCACAGTGTCCGGGAACGCGAGCGCATGGCCGAGCGCGAGGCCCGACAGGATACCCGCCGCTATCTGCTCGATGCGCGCGCCGAGATCGACCGCACGATTCGCGATCTCAAGGCGCGCGCGGCCGGTGAGCTGGACGAGGCGGGTCGCGAGGCGCGCCAGCGCGCCGAGCAACTGGCGTCGAAACAGAACGCGGAGCTCGAGCGACTCGATCGCGAAGACGCCAACGTCAAACGCCGCGATACGCCGAGAAGCGCCGAAACGATTGCCTCCGCGATCACGGCCGGCACGGCGGTCGCCGTCGCCACCCTCGGCGGAAAGGTCGGGCGTGTCGTCGAGCTGCGGGATGCCGCCGCGGTCGTCGTCGTGGGTGCGCTGAAGCTGACCGTCGAGCGCACGTCCCTCACTCCGGTGGACGCCTCCGAGTTGCGCGAGGTGAGCGGCTGGACAGGTGATCTCCCCGACGTGCACGTTCCCTCGGAGATCGACGTGCGCGGCATGCGGCCCGACGAGGCCGAGGCCGCGGTGCTCCAGGCTCTCGACGGCGCTGTGCGCGCGGATCTGCGAATGCTGCGAATCATCCACGGCAAGGGAACCGGCGCGCTGCGCGAACGCGTCGGCGAGATGCTGCGCAAGGACACGCGCGTCCGCGAATTCCGCCTCGGCGCGTGGAACGAAGGCGGCGCCGGCGTCACCGTGGCGGAGCTCGCGTGATCCCTGACGACGTCGTCGATCGCGTTCGGCAGGAAGCCGACATCGTGGCCATCGTCGGCGAGTACGTGAAGCTCAAGCGGGTGGGGAACAGCTTTCGCGGACCGTGTCCGTTTCACCACGGCAAGGGGCCGAACTTCTCCGTCACGCCGCGCGGCTACAACTGTTTCGTCTGCCACGAGTCGGGCGACGTCTTCACCTTCGTCGAAAAGCACCTCGGGCTCGATTTCATCGAAGCCGTGAAGTGGGTCGGCGCCAAGAGCGGCGTCGAGGTCCGCGAGGTGAGTCGCTCGCGCGACGAACGCGATCCTCGCGAGCCGATGTGGGAGGTGAACGCAAGCGCCGCCGATTTCTTCCGGAATCAGTTGTGGGAGTCGGAGCAGGGCAGCGTGGCTCGCGCGTACCTCGCGTCGCGCGGACTTTCGCACGACGACGCGGATCGTTTCGGACTCGGCCTCGCGCCGCGCGATCCCGCCGCGATGCGAAAAGCGCTCGGCGCACTCGGATTCGACGATGACCGCCAACGCGCCGCCGGACTGCTGCTCATGCGTGAAGGCGAAACCGAGGTGCGCACGCGATTCCGCGGGCGTCTCATGATCCCGATCTACGACGCGTCCGGACACGTCGCTGGATTCGGTGGACGGGTGCTCGACGATCGTGAGCCGAAATACCTCAACTCCGCCGAGTCGGAGCTCTTTGCGAAGCGTTCGCTCCTGTACGGACTGAACTGGGCGAAGCAGGCGATTCGAAAGGCCGACCGGCTCATCGTCGTCGAGGGCTACTTCGACCTGATCCGCCTTCACCTCGCCGGCATCGTCGAGGTCGTCGCGCCGATGGGCACCGCGCTGACCGAGCAGCAGACGGCGCTCATCCGCAAGTACACCAAGAACGTCTTCCTTCTCTACGACAGTGACAACGCGGGGCTCAAAGCCACGTTCCGCTCGGGCGACGAGCTGCTGCGCGCCGGCGCGACGGTGCGCGTGATCACGCTGCCCGCAGGCGAGGACCCCGATTCGTTCGTCGCGAAAGCCGGCGCCGAGGGATTCGAGCGTGCGGCTGCGGCGTCCATCGACCTCTTCGACCGAAAGATCCAACTGCTCGAGCGCGGCGGATGGTTCTCCGATCTGCGGCGCAAGCGCCAAGCGCTCGACAAGCTGCTGCCGACGATTCGCGTCACGGCCGATCGCTTGCTGCGGGACCTCTACGTCTCGCGCACAAGCGAGGTCGCGGGTATTCCTCCCGAAGCGATCACGCGCGAGCTGGATGCTCCGGCGCCGCGCGGCGCCGCGGCCGGACGAGACAAGCCGGAGCGAGAGGAAGCGGCGCAGGCCCGATCGGCGCCCCCCAATCGCACCGCTCGCCGCGTCGTCGGTCCACGCGCGGAGCGAGAGCTCGTGCGTGCGCTCCTGCACCGTCGCCGCTACGTGGAAGCCGCCGCCGAGCGAGTCGACCCCGAGGCCTTCACCGATTCGACCTACCGCGCGATCTTCGAGCGGCTGGCGGTGTTGGACCCGGAGGCCCCGATCGACGAGCTGGCGCTCACGCTCGACGACCAAACGATCGAGGTGATGCAGCAACTCCTCGAGGAGACGGGCGGATTGGATCACGCGGCGGAGACGGTCGACGCGAGCATCAACGACTTCGCCCGGCGTCGGATTGGCGCGCGCATGACCGAGATCGATCGCTTCCTTCCCCTCGCCGACGCGAATGCGAAGGACGAATTGATTCGCGAAAAACGCCGTTTGGCGGCCGAACTGCAGGCTCTCGGGCGGCCTCGTTGGAAAAACTTCACCGCCTCGACGCCACCCGCGATACCTTCCTGATTGGCAGGATGCTCTCACCCTTGTTGGAGGTCTCGTGCACCCAGACGTTGGCGCACTGCTGGCAGTACAGGACGATGATGTCAACATTCGACAGCTCGAGAATCAGCTCGCCCAGTTGGGCCCGCAACTCGACGCGCTCGCCAGAGAAAAAGACGCCGCTAGCGCGTTGCTCGAGCAGGCGACGCAGACCGCCGACACGGAGGAGCGCCGGCGACACGAAGTGGCGGCTCGCGTGGCGCAGCATCGCTCGCTGCAGGAGAAGAATCAGGCGACGCTGAACAGCGTGACGTCGATGCGCGAAGCCACCGCCGCCACCGCGCAGCTCGAGCAGGCGAAGCGAATGATCGACGAAGACGAGCGCGAGTTGGCGGCCATCGGCCAGCGCCTCGTCGCGGCGCGCAAGCTCGCCGAGGACCGAAGCCACGTCGTCGCGGAGCTCGAGGTGGCGCAGGCGGAGAAACACAACTCGCTGTCGGCCGACCGCGAGGCGCTCGAGACACAGATCGCCGAGGCGCGTGCGGCGCGCAATGCCAAGGCAACGGCCGTCCCGCGCAGTCTTCTCTCGACCTACGATCGGATTCGTCTGCGGAGACCGGGACCCGCCGTCTTTCCGTTGCGCGGCCCGTCGTGCGGCAACTGCGATACGATGATTCCCTTGCAACGCCGAAGCTCGATGGTCGGAAGCGGCGACACCGTGATCTGTGAAGGTTGCGGCGTGATGCTGTACGCGACGGAATGATGATTGTTGTGACCCTGTCGCGTCCCTAGCTTGTTGGCGTGAGCGCTTCCGAAGTCGCTGCTCCCGCCCCGGTTCGTCCACGCGCCCGCTGGCTGCTGCCGAAGGAGCCGGACGCATCGATCGTCGCCCAGCTCCAGGACGAGCTTCGACTCCCGCACGCCGTCTGCCGGTTGCTCGCGATCCGCGGATTCGGCGAGCCGGATCACGCCAAGGCGTATCTTCGTCCGCGGCTCGACCATCTGCACGAGCCGGCCAAACTCGCCGATCTCGATCGCGCCGTCGAGCGGCTCTCGCGTGCGATTCGCGACAAGGAGACGATCCTCGTCCACGGCGACTACGACGTGGACGGCATCTGCTCGACGACGCTCATGGTGCGTACGATCCGAATGCTCGGCGGAACCGTCGTCCCGTTCATTCCGCGGCGTTCCACCGACGGCTACGACCTCGGCGACGCCGGCGTGCGTGCGGCGGAGGCGTGCGGTGCGGGTCTCGTCCTCACGTGCGACTGCGGCACCAGCGCGCACGCGCCGATCGCCAAGCTCCAGTCGGCGGGCGTCGACGTAATCGTCGCCGACCACCACCTGCCGAGTGGGCCGCTCCCACCCGCGTACGCGGTGCTGAATCCAAAGCGCCCGGGATGTGAATCGCCGGACAAGGATCTCGCCGCCGTTGGCGTGGCGTTCAAGCTCGCGCTCGCGCTGACGCGCGCGATGAACGGCAACGTGAATTCGGTGTTCGCGATGCTCGACTTGGTCGCGCTGGCGACGATCGCCGACGTCGCGCCCCTGCGCGGCGAAAACCGCGTGCTGGTTCGGTACGGGCTCAAGCTGCTCAATGAACCCGTGCGCGCCGGCATCCGCGCCATGGTTCGCGCGACGGGTCTCGAGGGACGAGCGCTCACCGCGGGCCGCGTCGGGTTCATTCTCGCGCCTCGCTTGAACGCCGCGGGCCGCCTCGAGAGCGCGCTGCGCGGCGTCGAGCTCCTGCTCGCGACGAGCGACCAGGAAGCGAACCCGATCGCCCGCGAGCTGGAGGAGTTGAACGCGCGACGGCAAGAGATCGACCGCGCCACGCTCGAGCAGGTGCGAGAGCGCGTCATCGCGCTGGACTTGCCGTCCACGTACGGCATCGTGCTGGCGGAGCAAGGCTGGCATCCCGGCGTGATCGGCATCGTCGCGTCCCGAGTCGTGGAGGAGTTCGGACGGCCGACAATGCTCATCGCGCTCGAGGGCGACACTGGGAAGGGATCTGGCCGTTCGATCAGCGCCTTTGATTTGCACGGGGGGCTGTCCGAGTGCCGCGACTTGTTGCTGCGGTTCGGCGGACACAAGTCGGCGGCCGGCATCACGATCGCGGCGGACCGCGTCGACGCGTTCGCGGCTCAGTTCAACGCGGTCGCGCGCTCGAAGCTCACGCCGGCGGATCTGATCCCCGAGCTGCGCGTCGATCTCGAGGTGCCGCTCGAGCAGGTTAACGAGGACCTCGAGTCGCTGCTCCGGCATCTCGAGCCCTGCGGTATGGGAAACCCGTCGCCGCTGCTGCTGACGCGCGGAGTCACCGTTGCCGCGCCGCCGCGCGTCGTCGGTACGGACGGCCTCAAGCTCGTCTTGAGCGACGGCGAGAGGCGCCTCACCGCGCTCGGCTGGGGGATGGGTCCGAGGCTTCGCGAGGTGGAGGAAGGCGCGACGATCGACGTCGCGTACCGCCTCGAGCGCGACGTATGGAACGGGGAGTCGCGCCTCCAGGCCCGGCTGTCGGACTTCCGCGCCTAGAAGACCCATCCGTGCGCATCGTCGCCGGCCGGTGGCGCGGGCGAAGAATCGCTGCGCCGAAGGATGCGCGCGTTCGCCCCACCGCCGACCGCGTCCGCGAGGCGTGGATGAGCATCGTCGGAGCATGGCTGCCTGACGCGCGTGTCCTCGACCTGTTCGCCGGATCCGGGGCGCTCGGACTCGAAGCGCTTTCGCGCGGAGCAGCCGTCGTGGATTTCGTCGAGATCTCACCGGCGAGCATCGCGGCGATCCGCGACAACGCCGCCCATCTCGACGCCGGCGATGCAGCGATCATCCACCGCGCCGATGCACTGCGTTTCGCCGAGAAGCTGAACGCCGGCGCCTACGACCTCGCCTTCGCTGATCCGCCATACGACATCGCGCTGGCCACCCGTCTCGCCGAGCAGTGGCTGGTCACGCCGTTCGCGTCGATCCTCGGCGTCGAGCACCGGTCGTCGGAGACGCTTCCCGGTGATCCGGACCGGCGCCGCTACGGCGACACGGCAATCAGCTTCTACGGCCTCGAGCGGTGACGAGCGACCCTCTCCCGTTCGGACTATAATTCTCCGCGCCATGCGAACCGCTCTCTACGCCGGCAGCTTCGACCCGATCACTCGCGGCCATGAAGATCTCATGCTGCGGAGTCTCGCGTATGTCGACCGGCTCATCGTGGCCGTCGCCACGAATTCGACGAAGAACCCGATCTTCACGGTGCAAGAGCGCGTCGACTTGATTCGGGCGACCGTCTCGAACGAGTCCCGCATCACCGTGAAGAGCTTCGATGGGCTTCTCGTCGAGTTCGCCGCGCAGGAAGGCGCGCAGCTTCTCATCCGCGGCCTGCGCGCGGTGAGCGACTTCGAGTACGAGTATCAAATGGCGCTCATGAACCGCCATCTCTCGCCCAAGCTCGAGACCGTGTTCATGGTGCCGTCGCTCGACACGACGTACATCAGCGCGAGCCTGGTGCGCGAGATCGCTCGCTACGGCGGCGACGTGTCGAGCCTCGTGCACCCGGCGGTCGCCGCGGCGCTCAAGGCGCGTCTGTCGCCGAAATGAATTTCTTAGCGTCGCTGCACGGCCGCGCGGCGGCGGCCGCGCGGCGCATTATGTTTCCTGAATCCGCGGACGAGCGGACGCGAGCCGCGGTGTCCGAGCTCGCCCGCCGTGGAATCGTGCGCCCGATCGTGGTGCTCGATCACGGAGCGCCGGAGAGCCACGCCGCGGTTCGCGCATTGGGTGTGGACGTGCTGGACCCGATGCAGCAACCACTTCCGGAGACTGCCCTCAACGATTTTCTCAGCCGGCACGGGGCGCGCGGTATCACAAAAGAAGAAGGACGTTCCATTCTCCACACGCCGCTGCACTACGCCGATGCGATCGTCGCGCTGGGCGGTGCGGACGGCTGCGTCGCCGGCGCGATGCACACCACCGGCGACGTGCTGCGCTCGGCGCTCTGGCTCGTGGGTCCGGCGACCGGAGTGCGCACCGTCTCGAGCGCCTTCTACATGGTCGTGAAAGCGTTCCGTGGACCGAGCGAGGAGGTGCTCACCTTCACCGACTGCGCGGTCGTCCGCTACCCGACGTCCACGCAGCTCGCCGACATCGCCGTTGCCGCGGCCATCGACCGGCGGCGCATCGTCGGTGACGAGCCGATCGTGGCGTTTCTTTCGTTTAGCACGCGGGGCAGCGCGTCGGGCACGTCGGTGGACACCGTTCGCGACGCGGTCGCCGAGGTGCGAGCGCGAATGCCCGGGCTCGCGGTGGACGGAGAATTGCAAGGAGACGCAGCGCTCGCTTCGGCCGTGGCCGGTAGGAAGGCGCCGGATAGCGCCGTTGCGGGACGCGCTAACGTACTGGTGTTTCCATCGCTCGATGCGGGAAACATCGCGTACAAGTTGGTGCAGCGATTGGCTCACGCGAATGCGATCGGGCCGATCGTGCAGGGATTGAGTCGGCCGTGCAGCGATCTTTCGCGCGGCGCGGTCGTGGAGGACATATTCAACGTGGCCGCTGTGACGGCGCTCCAATCCGTGAGCGTCCCGGCGGTGAACGAGGCCCGCCAGGAGAGTACGACATGAGCTTCTCGATCAAGAAGGACGGGCAGGTCGTAGTGGTGGACGTGGAGGGCCAGCTGATCGTCGGCAATCGCCAGGAGCTGAAGCAGAAGGTGCTCGACGAGTTGGAGCGCGGTGAACGCCGATTCTTGATCGACTTCGCGCAGACGGGATACATCGACAGTTCCGGCCTTGGCGTGCTCGTTTCACTGTCGAAGAAGATTCGTGAGCAGGGCGGTGAGCTCCGCCTGGCGAATCTCAATGACGACCTCAAGACGCTGTTCGAGTTGACGAAGCTGGACACGCTGTTCCAAATCGCCGACACCCGCGACCGAGCGTTGAAGAGCTTCTGACACATCCGGACGGCCGTCCCATCCAGCCCGGTTCCCCGGGCCGCTCCGACCATTCCGGCGACCCCGCTCGGGTCGTTGAACTCGACATTCCCAACGACGTTCGCTACATCGAGAACGTCGTTGAACTGGTGCGCCGCGAGTGCATCGAGCTGTCGTACGGCCAGCGACAGCTCATGCTCAACGTCCCCGTCGCGCTGACCGAAGCGTTGTCCAACGCGATCCTGCGCGGCAACGGCGACGATCCGGCCAAACACGTCCACGTCCGGGCCGAAGTCGACTCGGAGCGGCTCGTCGTCGAGGTTGCCGACGAGGGCGCCGGGTTCGATCTCGACGCCTCGCTCGTCGACCCGACCACTCCGGGAAACATCGATCGCGAGGACGGCCGCGGCCTGTTCCTGATGCGAAAGCTCATGGACCGCGTCGAGCGTATCGAGGCTCCCCACGGAAGCGTCGTGCGCATGACGCTGCACCGCGAATGACCGAGCTGTCCGAAGTCCTCGAGGCCTTCGAGGCCGCGACGCAGTGCGAGGCGGCGATCTGGATGCACGCCGCCGGAGATCCGCGGTCGATCGTGCGCGTCGCGTCGACCCGCGCGTCGCCGGAGATCCACGAATTCCCTGAGCCGGTCGAAGGGGAACGGGTGGTGCCGATCCCCGACGGTGAGGCGATCGTGTCCCTCGTGCCAGGTCCGCGCCGCGCATGGCTGGTCGTTGGACCCTCCCACACCGCGAGTGACGCGCGCCTCCTCACCCGGCTCCTCCTGCCCGTCGTCTCCCACTACCTCCAGTCCGCGCTCGAAGTCGAGCACGCCGCCAACGAGCTCGCCGAACGCTACGAGGAGATCAATCTCCTCTACACGATCAGCGAGATTCTCGGACGCACGGTGTCGCTCGAGGAGGCGACGAAGACGATCCTGTCCGAAGTCTCCGAAACGGTCGGCGCGCGCCGCGCCACGGTGCTGGTTCTCGACCGGCCCACCAACACCCTTCGAGCCGTCGCCGCCCTCGGCGTCGACCTCATCGACGTCCCGCCAATTTCCGTGGACGATGCGTGCAGCGTGAGCGCGCAGGTGTTTCGGTCGCGCCACCCGGCGCTCCTCGACGGCGACGAATCGCTGTGCCCCGAAGAAGCCAGCTATCGTCGCGGCGCCATGCTCTCGGTGCCGATCATGTGGACGGCACCCGTGCCCCGCGAACCCGAGACGCTCGGCGTGGTGAATCTCTCGGACCGGCGATCGGGACAGCCGTTCACCGCCGGCGACCAGAAGCTCATCGCCGCCATCGCGACGCAGATCGGCACCGCGATCCAGAACGCGCGGCTCGTGCGCGCGTCGATCGAGCAGCAGCGGCTCGCGCACGAGATGCAGCTCGCGCACGACCTGCAGATGAAGCTCCTGCCCGACAACCAGATCGTGAGGGCGAACGCGCATGTCGCGGCGCGCGTCATTCCGGCCGAAAGCGTCGGCGGCGACTTCTACAACCTCTTCCACCTCGGCGAGTCGCGCACCGGCGTCATGATCGGCGACGTCTCGGGCCATGGCTATCAGGCGGCGCTCATCATGGCGCTGACCATGAGCGCGTCGGCGATCCATGCCCAGGCGACGACCGATCCGGGCAAGATGCTCCAGGCCCTGGCCCTGACGCTGCGCGAAGAGCTGACGATGACCGAAATGTTCATCTCGGCGTTTTACGCCGTGATCGATCCGCTCGCCGGCGAGCTGCGGTACTCGAACACGGGGCACCCGCACGCCTTCGTCTTGTCGCCCGGCAAAGGCATCGAGCGCCTCGCCGCGACCGATCCGCCGCTCGGCATGGACGAGCGCGCGCCGACTACCGTGACGCGATCCTGGAACCGCGACAAGGATCTTCTCGTCCTCTTCACCGACGGCGTCAGCGACGCGCGCAATCGAGTCGGCGAACGGCTCGGCGAGAATCGCGTGCTCGACGTCGTGCGGTCATTCGCGGACGCGGAGCCGCCGGCCATTCTCGATCACATCATCGACGAGCTGAACACGCACCGCGACGGCGCCCCGCTGCGCGACGATCTCACGATCGTATTGCTGCGCAGCTGATCGTCCGTCATCGGCCAGCCATGCCGCGCGAACCGCGTCCGCCGCGCGGACTTCCCCCAATCCGGAAGAGTCTCGGCCAGCATTTTCTCGACGATCGGCGCATCCTCGACCGGATCGTCGACGCGCTCGAGCCGGGCGAGAACGACACCGTCATCGAGATCGGGCCGGGGCGGGGGAGTCTCTCCGACGCGCTCGTGCGGCGCGTCGGTCGCCTGATTCTCGTCGAGTACGATCGCGCCCTCGCGGCGCGGCTTCGCGAGCGCTACGCTGGAACGCCGAGCGTGTCGGTCGTCGAGGGAGACGTGCTCGAGGTGTCGTTCGGACCGCTCGCCGGCGGACCGTTCAAGTTGATCGGCAACGTGCCCTACTACATCACGACGCCGATTCTCTTCCACGCGCTCGAACCGCCGCGCGCGTCACGCGTCGTGCTGCTCGTTCAACGCGAGGTCGCCGATCGCATCGTCGCGCCGCCGGGGACGAAGACCTACGGCGCGCTCTCGGTCAACGTGCAGGTCGTGGCGAGCGCCAGGATCGCGTTTCGCGTCGCGCCGGGCTCGTTCAACCCGCCGCCCAAGGTGGAAAGCGCCGTGGTGGTGATCGAGCCGCGGGCCGATCCGGTCGTCAGCGCTGAGGAAGAGGACTCGCTTCGGCGATTCGTGCAGGACGCGTTCGGCATGCGTCGCAAGCAGATGCGGCGCGTCGTGAGGTCGATCGCCTCAGTCGACGCCGAACGCGCCGAGGCGGCATTGGCGCGCGTGGGGATCGATCCCGCCGTGCGGCCGGAGACATTGTCGCCCGTCGAGTTCGCGCGTCTCCGGAGAGAGTTGTTCAGTCGCGGTTCGTGAGCGCGAAGCTCAATCCCTCGAGCTCCATCGCCATGTTCACCGTCTTGAGCGTGACGTCGGCCGGCGCGTGGAGCTGCGTGGGCGCGAAGTTGAGGATTGCCTTGACGCCGGCCCGCACGACGCGGTCCACGACACGCTGCGCTTCTTCTCCCGGCACCGTGACGACGACGATGTCGGGCCGCTCCCGATTCGCATCGCGCTCGAGGTGCTCGATGTCGCGAATCGAGATGCCGTCCAGGTTCCGGCCGATCTTCTCGGGGTTGTTGTCATAAGCCGCGAGAATCGTGAAGCCGCGCTGACGGAAGCCGCGATACTGCGCGAGCGCCGCGCCGATTTTTCCCGCGCCGACGATCACGACGCGCCACTCGCGTCCCAGGCCGAGAATCTCGCGCAGCCTGCCCGCGAGCTCCGGCACGGAGTAGCCAAGTCCGCGCTTGCCGAAGGACCCGAAGAACGACAGGTCCTTCCGGACCTGCGCCGACGTGGTCCCGCCGCGATTGGCGAGCTCCTCGCTCGAGATGGTGGTCAGCCCGCGTTGCTCGAAGTCCTCCAGAAAACGGAGGTACGCCGAGAGTCGTCGGACCGTAGAGTCTGCAATGCGTTTCACGTAAACGGGCGCTGCTTGTGAATTCATTCACAAGTTAAATGAAGGCGTAGGACGACACCAGCGGCGCGGCTAGGTTTGGACCCATGCCGCCGGTCCACGTATCGTCGGAAATCGGACAGCTCAAGTCGGTCCTCGTCCACTCGCCGGGACCAGAACTGCTCGCTGTAACTCCAAGCAATCGGGCCGATTATCTCTACGACGACATCATCGAGGCCGAGTCCGCCCAGCGGGAGCATCGACGATTCATCACCGTCCTGGAACGATTCGCCAAGGTCTACCAAGTCCGCTCGCTGCTCGCCGAAACACTCGGCACCCAGGAGTCGCGCGAGCTGTTGATTCGCGAGACGATGGACATCGTCCCGTCCGAGCCGTTGGCGCGCGACATCGGCGAGTTGGACGCGTCCGCACTGGTGCAAATGCTCATAGAGGGGCGCGACGAGCCGCCCGGCCCGATTGCCCGGGCACTCAACGAGCCCGGCCACGTCCTGCCGCCGCTCCCCAACCTGTTCTTCACGCGTGACAGCTGCGTCGTCGTGGGCAATCACGTCCTCGTCGGGTCGATGCGCTACGCGATCCGCTGGACGGAAGCGATCATCATGAAAGCGCTGTTCATGCACCATCCCGAGCTGCGCAACGCCGGCATTCTCTACGACGGCGCCGCCGAACGCCGCGTGAACTACACGATCGAAGGCGGCGACATCCACCCGCTGCGGCGGGACCTGGTGGTGATCGGCTTCAGCGAACGATCCAGCCCGGCCGCGATCGACCAGCTCGCGTCGACGCTGTTCGACGAGACTGAAGTGCGCGACGTCGTGGTCGTGGTCATGCCGAAGGAACACAACGCGATCCATCTCGACATGATCTTCACGCAGGTCGATCGCGAACTGTGTGCGGTCTTCCCGCCGCACTTCATCGGACCGGAACGCCTGCCCGTGCTGCATTGGCGAAAGGGCGAGCAGACGATCCACGAACAACCGAACATGTTTGCCGCGCTCTCGGAGTGCGGCATGCCGTTGGAACCGATATTCTGCGGCGGCGACCGTCGGACGCTGCAGGAACGCGAGCAGTGGGCGTCCGGATGTAATTTCATCGCGATGCGTCCGGGGCTCATTCTTTCTTATCAGCGCAACGAGGCCACGCTGCACGAGCTGCGTCGCATGGGATTTCGCCTCGTCGCCGCGTCGGCATTTCTGAACGGGGACGAGCGGATCGCCGAAGGCGAGCGCGCCGTGATCACGTTCGAAGGGAACGAGCTCGTTCGCGGTGGCGGCGGGCCGCGATGCATGACGTGCCCGGTGTTGAGGGAAGATCCGTGGAACTGAAGCGGATGGTCCACCTGTCCACCCGCCGATGAGCCCTACCCTCGGCACGGCAGACACTATCCTCACCGAGCGCGCGGCGGGCTATCTCGCCGGCGGGCCCGCCGATTCACAAACGCTCATCTCGCACGTCTGCCAGCTCCCGGGCGCTCCGCCGATGATCGCCGAGCACATGGCGGCGGCGCTGTTCGCCGGGCACCAGCGGTTCACCCGCACGACGGACGGGCGGTGGACGCTGCGCGAGCGCGCCGTGGACGGCGCGACGTGGACGCCGGCCTCGAAGCGGCGAGGGGCGCAGGTCGTCGTGCGGAGATCTCCGCTCGACAACGAGTCGTTCATCGTCGTGGACGTCGAGGCGACGGGCTCGCGCGCCAGCTACGGCGATCGCATCACGGAAATCGCCGCGGTCCACGTGCAGCGTGGCGTCGTGACGCCGGTCTTCGAGACGCTGGTGAATCCCGAACGGCCGATTCCGCCGATGGTCGTCGCGCTCACCAAGATCACCGCCGAGATGGTCCGGCGCGCGCCGAAGTTCGCCGAGATCTGCGGCCAGTTGCTCGGCGTGCTCGAAGGGCACGTCTTCGTCGCGCACAACGCGGGCTTCGACTGGCGGTTTCTCTCGGCCGAGGTCGAACGCGCGACCGGCCGGCCACTGCTCGGACGACGCGTGTGCACGGTGCGACTCGCTCGGCGGCTTCTTCCGCAGTTGCGCCGGCGGAATCTCGACGCCATCACGCACTTCTACGGCATTGAAAACCACGCGCGGCACCGCGCGGGCGGCGACGCGCTCGCCACAGCCCGTGCCTTCGCCAAGCTCCTCGACGCGGCGCGCGACCGCGGCATCGCGACCGTGGACGAGCTCGATCGCCTTTCTCGAACGCCGTCCGGGCGGCGGAAAAAGCGCCGCCCGCCCGCGATGCCTCACCCCGTTTCGGACGACACGACCTCATGAGCCCAGAATGAGCACCGAAGCGAACCCCGTCGTCGCGCGCCATGGCGACTCGAGTGCGACGCCCGACCATCTCGTGCCGTCGGTGCAGACGCGCCAGGTCGGCGGCCTGACGGTGCACGCGATTCAAGCGGGCGGGCAAAAACTCGACGGCGGAGCGATGTTCGGCGTCGTGCCGAAGCCGCTCTGGGAGCGCAAGGCGCCGGCCGACGCGCGCAACCGAATTCAGCTCGGCATGCGCTGCCTGCTCGTCGAGCATCCGATCGGCCTCGTGCTGATCGACACCGGGGTCGGAAACAAAGAGAACGAGAAGTTCCGGGACATTTACGGAATTGAAAACGCGGGGCAGGCGGGACCGACGTGGCTCGAGGACGGATTGGCGTCGCTGAAGCTCGAGCCCGACGACATCGCGATGGTGATCAGCAGCCACCTGCACTTCGATCACGCCGGCGGCAACACGACCAAGGGCGCCGACGGCGTGATTCGCCCGACCTTTCCGAAGGCGCGCTACGTGATGCAGAGCGGGGAGCTCGACTACGCCAGGCACACAAACGAGCGAACGGCGGCGAGCTACTTCCCGCACAACTTCGAGCCGTTGGCGGCCACCGGGCAGCTCGAGTTGATCGACGGCGACCGCGAGATCGTCGCCGGAATTCACTCAGTGCTGACGCCGGGACACACGCCGTATCACCAAGGCCTGCTCATCGAGTCGAATGGCGAGCTGGCGTTCTACATCGCCGATCTCGCGCCGACGGCGGCGCATTTGCCGCTGGCGTGGATCATGGGCTACGACGTCGAGCCGCTGGTGACGCTCGAGACCAAGCGGCGGATTCTCAAGCGAGCCGTGGACGAGCGCTGGCTGGTCGTCTTCGAGCACGACCCGAAGAACGCCTGGAGCCGGTTGGGCTATGACGGGCGGACGTACGGACTTGCCACTTCTTGACCTAAACGGCCTTCGGGCCTAAGTTTAGCCCACAATCAGAAAAGCGGACCGACCCTCGGTCCCACCCTCTGGCCCTCGCCGTTGGCGAGGCGTGCTGCAGGAGTCCATGAGATCCTGGCATCCCGATGGGAATGCCGGGCGTCGCGCGGACTCTTTTGGGTCCGCGTTTTTCGTTTGTCTCAACGAGGTTTTCTTTATTCAGGACACCACAAAGCGCGTACGAGTCAATCGACAGATTCGTATCAGTCCGGTTCGCGTCATTGGAGCAGACGGGTCGCAGCTCGGCATTCTGGAAGTCGACGCCGCGCTTCGCATGGCGGAAGATCTGGGACTGGATTTGGTGGAGGTCGCCGCGACCGCCAGGCCGCCCGTGGTTCGCATCATGGACTACGGGAAGTACAAGTTCGAGATGGCCAAGCAGGCGCGGCTGGCGAAGAAAAAGCAGCACGTGATCGAGCTCAAGGAAGTGAAGTACCGACCGGGCATCGACGATCACGACTTCGACACCAAGACGCGGCACGCGCGCCGGTTCCTCGAAGAGAAGAACAAGGTGAAGGTGACGATGATGTTCCGCGGGCGTCAGGTCGCGCACCCCGAGCTCGGCCAAGCCGTGCTCGACCGGGTCGCGTCGGCGCTCACCGACATCGGCAAGATCGAGAGCGCGGGTCGTCTGGAAGGGAAGTCGATGACGATGATTCTCGCGCCAAAATGAAATTTCAGAGGGACTGACGATGAAAATGAAAACCCACAAGGGCGCGAAGAAGCGCTTCAAGGTGACCGGTACCGGCAAGGTCCGCCGCTACAAGGCGTTCAAGAGCCACATCCTCACCAAGAAGACCGCCAAGCGGAAGCGCCGCCTGCGACAGGCCGGTCTGGTGTCCACGCACGGTGAAGAAAAGCGACTGAAGCGCCTGCTGCAGGCCTAGGAACGGGAGAAGCCACCAATGCCTCGTGCCGTATCGAACGTTCCGCGCCTGAAGCGGAAGAAACAGATCATGAAGGCCGCGCGCGGCGCTTTTGGCGCGCGCAGCAAGCTGTGGCGTCCGGCGAAGGACAACGTCGAGCGCGGATGGAAGTACGCCTATCGCGATCGCAAGAACAAAAAGCGCGACTTCCGCAAGCTCTGGATCACCCGCATCAACGCCGGGGCCCACCAGAACGACATGAATTACAACACGCTCATGAACGGCCTGAAGCTGGCAGGGATCGAAGTGAACCGAAAGATCCTCGCCGATCTCGCCGTGCACGATCCCGAAGCGTTTACCGCGCTCGCCGTCAAGGCGCGCTCCGCGTTGAACGCAGCGTAAGGTCTCGCTCTTCACTCGACGGCGGCAGCGCGACCTCGGTCGTTCTGCCGCCGTCGTCGCATTGTCGGTGGACCGGTGGACCGGTGGACCGGTGGACCGGTCGACCGCTCGAGCCCTCAGCACTACATCCCGATCTCGATGGATCTCAACGACTACCTGGCCGACGCCGACAACGTCGAACGAGAAGGGGCGACCGCCCTCGCGAGCGCCGCTGATGCCGACGCCCTCGAGGCGGCGCGCATCGCCGTGCTCGGCGACCGGCACGGCCAGGTCAAGGCGCTGCAGGAAAGTCTCAAGGCGATCGCCAAGACCGACAAGCCGGCGGCGGGAAAGCGGTTCAACGAGGTCCGTACGCGGCTCGAAGCCTTGCACACCGAACGCAAATCCGCGCTCGACCGAGCGCGCGACGGCGCCAAGGCTGAAGACCTCACCCTGCCCGCGCGGCGGCAATGGCGCGGCGCCAAGCATCCGGTCACCATCGTCAACGAGGAGATCGAAGCGATCTTCCGCGAGCTCGGGTTCACGATCGCGACGGGGCCCGAGGCCGAGACGGAGTGGTACAACTTCGGCGCGCTGAACTTTCCGCCGAATCATCCCGCGCTCGACGCACACGACACGCTCTACCTCGAGGGCGGTGGCGTACTGCGCACGCATACGTCGCCGGTGCAGATCCGCACGCTCCAGTCGTATCCGCCGCCGATCCGCGTGCTCATCCCGGGCACCGTGTATCGCCGCGACTTCTTCGACGCGTCGCACGCACCGGCGTTCCCGCAGATCGAAGGCCTGTGTGTCGACGAAGGCATCAGCTTCGTCGACCTCAAGTCGGTTCTCAACCGATTCGCCGAGCGCTTTTTCGGCGCGTCGCGCACGCGATTCCGTCCGTCGTACTTCCCGTTCACCGAGCCGTCGGCCGAGATGGACGTGCAGTGCGGCGTGTGCGGCGGCACCGGCTGCGCGGTGTGCAAGGGAACCGGTTGGATCGAGATCCTCGGCTCCGGCATGGTGCATCCCTCGGTGCTCGAGGCGTGCGGTGTCGACAGCGAGCGATACACCGGCTGGGCGTTCGGCATGGGACCGGCGCGCATCGCCGTGAGTCGCTACGGCATTCCCGACATCAGACTCCTCTACGATTCGGACGTGCGCTTCCTGGAGCAGGTCTCCGAATGAACGTCTCGTACGAGTGGCTCAAGGCGTTCGTTCCCTTCGAGCAGTCGCCCGGCGAGCTGCGTGAGCTCATCACGTCGCACGTGGCGACGGTCGACGAGCTGATCGCGTTGCGGCAGGAGCTGGCGCCATTCGTGATCGCGCGCGTCGTCGAGGAAACGGCGCACCCGGATTCGGATCACCTGCACGTGACGCGCGTCGACATGGGCACCGGCACGTTGCTCGACGTCGTGTGCGGCGCGCCCAACGTGCGCGCGGGAAAGCTCTATCCCTTCGCGCCGACGGGCACCATGATGCCGAGCGGCCTGACGATCCAGAAGCGGAAGATCCGCGGCGCGATCTCGGACGGCATGCTCTGCTCGGCGCGCGAGCTCGGACTCGGCGACGAGCAGGACGGCATCCTCGAGTTGAACATCGACGTCGCGCCGGGCACGCCGCTGTTGCGCGCGCTCCCGCTCGGCGACACGCAGCTGGTGATCGACGTCGGCGCGAATCGACCGGACTTGCTCTCGCATCTCGGCATCGCACGCGAAGTCGCCGCGCTCACCAAGAAGCTGCTCGCCCTGCCGGCGATCGAGAACCTTGGCGCGTCGGTGCCGCCGGCTGTGCGCGGCGAGGACTCCGGCCGGGCCGACGATCTCTCCGTCCGCGTGGCCGAGCCGGGACTGGTGCATCGCTTCATGGGCGTCGTGATTCGCGGCGTGAAGGTCGGACCGAGTCCGTCGTGGCTGGTGAAACGCCTCGAGTCGGTCGGCTCGCGGTCGATCAACAACGTGGTGGACGCGAGCAACTATGTGCTCCACGAGCTCGGACAGCCGACGCACGCGTTCGACCTGTCGAAGCTAGGCGGAGGTTCGCTCATCGTGCGACGGGCCGCGGCCGGCGAACGCATCACGACGCTCGACGGCGTGGACCGCGCGCTCCGAGACGACATGATCGTCATCGCCGACGCGCAACGCCCGCAGGCGGTCGCCGGCGTAATGGGCGGCCGCGACAGCGAAGTCACCGAGGCGACGACCGACATTTTTCTCGAGGTCGCGAACTTCGATCGCGGCCGCGTTCGCGCGGCACGTCGCGCGCTCGGGCTCTCCACGGACGCGAGCTACCGGTTCGAGCGCGGCGTGGACGTCGAGCTCGGACCCAAAGCGCTCGAGCGCGTGGCACTGATCGTCACGTTGCTCGCCGGCGGAAGCGTCGCCGGCGCGCCGGTGGATCTCGCCGGGCCGTCGGCCAAGCCGGAGAAGAGACCCAGCATCGCTGTGCGCCCGTCGCGCGTGTCGGCCGTGCTCGGCTCGACGATCGGCGGCGGCGAGGTCGAGACGCTGCTCCGAAGCGTCGGGTTCGACGTTCAGCTCGCCGCGGACCACCTCAAGGTCACGTCCCCGTCGTGGCGGCAGGACGTGTCTGCGGAGGTCGATCTCATCGAGGAGGTCGCGCGCTTGCGCGGCTACGACAGCTTCCCCCTCGAGATTCGCCCGTTCAGAGCCGGGACGGTGCCCGACGATCCGTCGTGGATCACCTCCAAGCGCGTGCGCGATGCGCTCGTCGGCGCCGGGATGCTCGAGCTTCGGCCGATGCCGTTCGTCGCGGGCGGCGAAGGGTTCGTGCGCGTCACGAACCCGCTGGCTGAGAACGAGGCATATCTCCGGCGCAGCGTGCTCGACTCGCTCGCGCGCCGCGCCGAGTACAACCTGGCGCGCATGCAGGGGAATCTGCGCCTGTTCGAGATCGGGTCGGCGTTCGAAGCGGGCGGCGGACGTCTTCCGCTCGAGGAGCTTCGCGTGGGCGCGCTCGTGATGGGGCGGCGGCAACCGCCGCACTTCACCGATCCCAAGTCCAATGACTTCGCCGCCTGGGCGGCGTACGACGAGTGGGACGCGAAAGCGCTCGCGAGCACCATCGCGCGTGCGGTGTTTCCGGGCGGTACGATCGGCATTTTGGCGAGCGACGCCAACGACGGCGACAGCGCAGTCTCGCGCCTGACCGGCGGGGCCGACTCGAGCGTGCTGTGGACGGTGAATGTCGACGGGCGGAAGGTGGGCGTGGTGCGACGTCTCGAGTTGGACGCACCCGTTTGGGCGGCGCCGGCGTTTGGCGTCGAGGTGTCGCTCGGCGTGATGTCGTCAGATGACGTGGCGCCGGTGGGGAAGTCGGCATACCGAGCAGCGGAGAAGCCGCGGCAACTCGGGCATCGCTTCACGGCGCTGCCGTCGATGCCGGCCTCCGAGTTCGACCTCGCGCTTTCAGTGCCCGACGGCGTGCAGGCCGAGCAGGTCGAGACCGTCATGCGACGCGTGTCGGGCAAGCTCCTCGAAAGCGTAGAATTATTCGACCGCTATGTTGGCGCTGGAGTTGAACCTGGGTATCGCAGCCTCGCGTGGAGGTTGACGTTCCGCCATTCGGAGCGCACTCTACGGGATCGCGAGTTGGACGCACGCCGCTCCGAAATCCTTCGCGCCCTGGCCGACGAGCTCAATGTCAGACAACGAGCCACTTGAATCGCAAGCGGTCGCCGAGCTGGACCAACTCGTTCGGCATCTCGCCGACGAGTTGGCGGCCTTTCGCCGACGCGCGCTGACGGCGGAGTCGAGACTCAAAGAGGTCGAGAGTCAGGACGGCGGCGCGATCGCCCTCGACCTGTCGAGCAGAGTGACGACCCTCGAGCGCGAGAACGAACGGCTGCAGAACCGGCTCGACGAGGCCACGGCCCGCGCGAAGCAGATGCTCGAGCGGGTCCGGTTCCTTCGCCAGCAAGCTCGCGGGGGTGAGCGATGAGCGCCAAGAAAAACACGACACGCGTCACGATCCTCAACGAGGAGTACGCGATCCGCACCGACACGGCGCCCGAGCACGCGCACGCGGTCGCCGAATACCTCGACTCGGCAATCCGCCGGATTCTGGGCAGCGGCGCCGTCGTCGAGTCGAACCGCGCCATCGTGCTCGCCGCGCTCCAGGTCACCGGCGAATTGTTCGACGCGCGCGCTTCACTCGACGCGACGAATCAGTCGATCACGGATTTGAGCGAATTCGTGCGGCCGCTGCTTCCGCCGGCGAAACGCGCGCACGGTTAGACGCCGGTGGCACGGCGGGCGCGGCTTCATTGCCTTTTGCTGCGAGAACCCATAGCTTAGCGCTCACAAGCCGAGCTGGCCCGTAGGTCCAAGCGCGCTCTGTGTTTAGCGGAGCCCACGTGATGCCCTTCGTCGGTATCGCGCCGGATTCGCCGCCTCACGGCAAGAGTGCGCTGGCGGGACAGCCGTGGTTTTACCGCATCCGCGGACCACCCCGCGGTGGAGCATAGATTCCATATGAACGTGTACGCGATCATTGCCGCGCTTGGCACTCTCCTCGTTGCCGCGCCGGCTTTTTTCATTTCTGGCCGGTCGCGAGGCCGCGGCGCGGAGCGCCAACGCCAAGCCGACGCGAAGGCCACTGCCGAGGAGACCTCGAAACGCATCGTCGGCGAGGCTGAACGAGACGCGGACAACCTCCGAAAAACCGCCGTCGTCACCGGCAAGGAAGAAGTGATCCGCCTTCGCGAGAGCTTCGAGAAGGAGGTTCGCGGGCGCCGGGAGGAGGTCGAGCGCGAAGAGCGGCGCGTGTCGGAGCGTGACACCGTGCTCGACCGCAAGTTCGATCTGCTCGAGCAGCGGGACAAAGAGCTGGGCAAGCGCGCCAGCGATTTCGGTCGACGAGAAAAATCCGTCGCCGAGCGCGAGCAGGAACTGGAGAAGATGGTCGGCGAGGAGCGCCGCCGTCTGGAGCAGATGGCCGGCATGTCCGCGCAGGACGCCAAGAACGAGCTGCTGCGGCGGATGGAGGAAGAGGCGCAGGCCGACGCCGCCAACCGGATTCGCGAGATCCGCGAAAGCGCCAAGCGAAACGCCGAGCGCGAGGCGAAGAAGATCGTCGCCCTCGCCATCCAGCGCATCGCCGCCGACCACACAGCGGAAACGACCGTCTCGGCCGTTTCACTGCCGAACGACGAGATGAAGGGGCGGATCATCGGCCGCGAAGGGCGAAACATCCGGGCGTTCGAGTTGGCCACGGGTGTCGACGTGATCATCGACGATACGCCGGACACCGTCGTGGTGTCCTGTTTCGATCCCGTCCGCCGCGAGATCGCGAGGCTGGCTCTCGAAAAGCTCGTGTCCGACGGCCGAATTCATCCGGGCCGGATCGAGGAAGTCGTCAACAAGTCGCGCAAGGAAGTCGACACGCAGATCACGGAAACGGGCGAGCAGGCGGCCTACGATTCCGGCGTGCACGGACTTCATCCCGAGCTGGTGAAGCTCGTTGGACGTATGCGCTGGCGAACGAGTTACGGGCAGAACATCCTGCAACACTCGAAGGAAGTCGCGTGGCTCGCCGGCATCATGGCCACCGAGCTCGGCCTCGACATCAGCATGGCGCGGCGCGGCGCACTACTGCACGACGTCGGCAAGGTTCTGACGCACGAACACGAAGGCACGCACGTCCAGCTTGGGGTCGAGGTCGCGACGAAGTACGGCGAGCATCCGCTGGTCGTGAACTGCATCGCGGCGCATCACGACGACGTCCCGCACGAGAGCGAGATCTCGGTGCTCGTGCAGGCGGCCGACGCGATCTCCGGGTCACGGCCGGGCGCGCGGCGCGAGGCGTTCGAGACGTATGTCAAGCGACTCGAGGGTCTCGAGCGTATCGCCTCCAGCTACAAGGGCGTCGAGAAGGTCTTCGCCATCCAGGCGGGGCGAGAAGTTCGTGTCATCGTGCTGCCGGACGACGTGGATGACGCGCGCATGACGACGATGTCCGAAGAGATCGCGCGGCGCATCGAAGCCGAGTTGCAGTACCCGGGACAGATCAAGGTCGTGTTGATTCGCGAAACGAGGGCCGTGGACTTTGCACGCTGAACCAGCGGTCGCTTCGGCGATGGACAACAAGCTCGACAACAAACTCATCGACGGCGCGGCCCTCGCCGCCAAGATGCAGGCGGAGGTGGCCGTCCGCGTCGCCGCGCTGCGCGCAAAGGGCGTGACGCCCGGCCTCACCGTCGTTCTCATCGGCGACGATCCGGCGAGCGCCGTGTATGTCGGCGCCAAGGAACGCACGTGCAACGAGCTTGGAATGCGCGGCGAGACGATTCGCCTTCCGGCGTCGACGAGCCAGTCCGAGCTCGTGGCGATCGTCGATCGGTTGAACGCCGATCCCGCGGTGCACGGAATCCTCGTCCAGATGCCGTTGCCCAAGGGCATCGACCCCGACGAGATCGTGCGCCGAATTCGCCCCGACAAGGACGTCGACGGCTTTCATCCCGTGAACGTGGGCAAGCTGTCGATCGGCGAGCGTGACGGATTCGCGCCGTGTACGCCCTCCGGCGTGTTGTACATGTTGCAGTCGTACGGTGTGAAGACGGCCGGCGCGGAATGCGTGATCATCGGCCGGAGCAACATCGTCGGCAAACCGATGGTGGCGCTGATGGTTCAGCCGGGCGTCGACTCAACGGTCACGGTGTGCCACAGCCGCACGCGGGATCTCGCGGCCCACACGCGCGAGGCGGACATTCTCATCGTCGCGGCGGGTCGGGCCGAGATGGTCACCGGCGACATGGTGAAGCCGGGGGCCGTGGTGATCGACGTCGGCGTGAATCGAATTCCCGACGCCACCAAGAAGTCGGGCACGCGGCTCGTCGGCGACGTGGCGTTCGAGTCGGCGCGCGAAGTCGCGTCGCTCATCACGCCGGTGCCGGGCGGGGTCGGGAAGATGACGATCGCGATGCTGATGTCGAACACGGTGAAAGCCGCTGAGCAGTTGGGAGCGACGGGATGACTCCGCGGCGTCCCGCCCGCGGTGCCGAAGGCGAAGGCGGCGACCTCGATCTGTTTCCGGCGCCGCCCTCGGAGCCGCGCGAGCGCACACCATCGCCGGCGCCGTCGGTGCCCGCCGTCGCCGCCGCACCAGCTCGATATCCGGGCGAGACGGCGCAAAGCGCGATCACGATCGGAACGCTAACTGAAACTGCTCGGGAGCTGTTGGAAGGCGCCTTCATACCGCTCTGGATTCGCGGCGAGGTCGGCGACTTCAAGGCCCACCGCAACGGCCATTGGTACTTCACGCTGCGCGACCGGACGTCGCAGATCCGCGCCGTCGTGTGGAATCGCGACCAACGCCGAATCGCGGCGCCGCCCGATGACGGCATGCAAGTCGTCGCGTTCGGCAGACCGACGGTTTACCCGGCGCGCGGAGAGCTGCAGTTCACCATCGTCAAGCTCGACGCCGAAGGCGACGGGCTGCGTCGCAAAGCGCTCGAGCGGACGCGCCAACGCCTCGAGGCCGACGGCTTGCTCGCACCCGAGCGCAAGCGACAGCTCCCACGATTTCCGCGCGTGATCGCGGTCGTCACCAGTCCCGACGGCGCGGCGCTGCACGACATCGTGGCCGTCGTGCGCCGGCGGCAGGCGGTCGTACGGTTGGTCGTCGTTCCCGCCGCGGTCCAAGGCGATTCGGCGCGCGTCGAGCTGTGCGCGGCGTTGCGACGCGTCTCCAACTGGGGCCGCGCCGACGTCGTCATCATTTCGCGCGGCGGCGGCGCGAAGGAGGACCTCTCCGTCTTCAACGACGAGAAGGTGGCGCGCGCCGTTGCGGCGTGTCCGGTGCCCATCATCTCCGCCGTCGGACACGAGATCGACGTCTGCATGTGCGACCTGGTCGCCGACGTTCGAGCGCCGACGCCAAGCGCCGCGGCCGAAGCCGCGACGCGCTCGCGCGCCGAGCTCGAAGCCGAACTGCGGCGCATCGGGACGCGACTCACGACCGGTGCGCAATCGGCGATGCGCGCGCGGCGCGATCGGCTGCGGCACACGGGGCGGGATCTGGCCGGTGCGGGTGAAGGCGTCGTCTCTGCGCACAAGAACGCGATTCGATCGGTGGCGGGCCGTCTCAACGCACTGAGTCCTCTCGCCACGCTCGCCCGCGGCTACGCGGTTCCGCGCGACCTCGCCGGCGCAACGCTCACGTCCGTCGATGCGTTCGCCGACGGTATGTCGTTCGACCTCGTCGTGCGCGATGGCGTCGTTCCGTCGGTCGTGCGCGGCTCGCCGATCGAGAAGCCGCAATGACGTTCGAAAAACGTCTGGCGCGGCTCGAAGCGATCGTGGCGCAACTCGAACGCGAGGGCGTCGATCTGGCGCAGGCGTTGGCGCTGTTCGAAGAGGGCGTCGAGCATCTGCGTGCCGCCACCGCGGATCTCGCCAACGCCGAAGCGACCGTGCACCGGCTCGTGGAGCGCGCCGATGGGACGTTCGATGTCGTCGATCGGCGTGAGTGAGCGGCCCCCCGCGGTGGTCGACTGGGCGCCGCAACGCTCGGCGATAGACCGCGAGCTGGCCGACCTGTGCGACCGCTTCGCCGGAGAGCTTGGCCCGCGACTCGCCGAGACCGTACGATACGCGCTGCTCGGCGGCGGAAAACGGCTGCGCGGTCTGTTACTCGTCGCCGCGTATAAGAGCGCCGGTGGGACGAAAGACGCCGCGGCACTCGCGGCGAGTGTGGAAGTCGTCCACGCCTACTCGCTCATTCACGACGACCTGCCGTGCATGGACGACGACGACATCCGTCGCGGACGTCCGACGGCACACAAGGCGTTCGGCGTGCGCACGGCGACGGTGGCCGGCGTGGCGATGGTTCCCGTCGCCGCGCTCACCGCATTCCGTGCGGCCGGCGACCTCGGGCTGTCCGAGAGCGAGCGCGCAGCGATCACGCAGGAATTGATGCGTGCGTCGGGTGCCGGTGGAATGATCGGCGGGCAACTGCTCGACCTCGACGCCGAGGGAAGCGATCCGACGTTGGCGGACCTCGAGCGCATACACCGCGCAAAGACCGGCGCGCTCATTCGCGCGTCGGTCGTCATTGGCGGGCTGGCGGCGCACGCATCGCCGGCGAAACTCGCGGCGCTCGCCGAATACGGCGAGTCGATCGGCCTGGCGTTCCAGATCGCCGACGACGTGCTCGACGTCACGGCGACGACCGACCGCCTCGGGAAGACGGCGGGACGCGACCTCGATCTGTCAAAAGGGACCTATCCGCGCATGCTCGGCGTCGCGGGGGCCGAGCGGCGGGCGGTGGAGCTCGTCGCGCAGGCATGCGACGCCCTCCGGCGCGAAAACCTGCTCACCGACGAGCTCGAAGCCTTGGCGCGCTTTGCGGTCGAGCGCGCTTCGTAGCCCGTCGCTAATTTTGAGAGCGACAATGCTCACTCACCCATGAGCGTCCTCGACCGCGTCGCATCGCCCGCGGATGTTCGCAGCATGAGCCGCGACGAGCTGCGCCACTTGGCCGACGACGTGCGCGCGCGCCTCATCGACGTGTGCTCGCGAACGGGCGGCCATATCGGGGCGGGGCTCGGCGTCGTCGAGCTGACCATCGCGCTTCACTACGCGTTCGACACGCCGCGCGACCAGCTCGTGTGGGACGTCGGCCACCAGGGCTACCCGCACAAACTGCTCACCGGACGCAACACGCGCATGGAGACGCTCAGGCAGGAGAACGGCGTCTCAGGGTTCCTCAAGCGCAGCGAGAGCGAGTACGACGCCTTCGGCGCCGGCCATGCGGCGACGTCCATCTCGGCCGCGCTCGGGATGGCGGTCGGACGCGACGTGAAAGGCGAGGACTTCAAGGTCGTCGCCATCGTCGGCGACGGCGCGCTCACGTCGGGGATGGCGTACGAAGGACTCAACAACGCCGGCCACTCGAGCCGTGACATCGTCGTCGTGCTCAACGACAACGAGATGTCGATCGCGCCCAACGTCGGCGCGATGTCCAAGTACCTGAATTCGATTCAGCGCAACTCGCTGTACAACCGCGTGCGGTCGGCGATCGGCGAGATCGTGGATCACGCGCCGGGGCCGCTCTCGTCCGTCGGTACGATCGTCCGCAAATGGGAAGAGAGCGTCAAGACGTTCCTCACGCCCGGCGTGCTGTTCGAGGAGCTCGGGTTTCGCTACTTCGGTCCGATCGATGGACACGACATCGGCGCGATGATCGACACGTTCGCCGCCGTGCGTGCCATGAAAGGCCCGCGACTGGTGCACGTCCTCACGCAGAAGGGAAAGGGGTTTCCGGCCGGCGAGCGAAGCGTCGAGAAGTGGCACGCGTTGCCGCCGGGACACGATCCGGCGACGGGCGCGCAGCGCAAGCAATCGACGTCGAATCCGAACTACACCAAGGTTTTCGGCGCGGGGCTCGTCGAGCTGGCGAATCACGACAAGACAGTCGTTGCGATCACCGCGGCGATGCCGAGCGGCACCGGGACCGACGCGTTCGCGAAGGCCCATCCCGACCGGTTCTTCGACGTCGGCATCGCCGAGGGACACGCAGTCACGTTCGCGGCGGGAATCGCGACCCGCGGGGTGCGGCCGGTCGTCGCCATTTACTCGACCTTCCTCCAGCGCGCCTACGACAGCATCGTGCACGACGTCGCGATCCAGTCGCTGCCGGTGATCTTCTGCATGGACCGCGCGGGGCTGGTCGGCGAAGACGGCGAGACGCACATGGGGCTGTACGACATTGCCTATCTGCTCGCCGTGCCAGGAATGACCGTCACGGCGCCGGCCGACGCCACGGAGATGCTCCGCCTCCTCGCCAGCGCGGTGCAGCACCGCGACGGCCCATTTTCGATTCGCTATCCGCGCGACAACGCGCCCGACGTTCCGGCGACGACGGCCGTGCTCGATCCCGTACCGTACGCGACGTGGGACGTGCCGCGCCGCGGCAGCGACTTCGCGATCTTCGCCGTCGGCACGATGGTGCGGCCGTCGCTCGAGGCGGCGAACTCGCTCGCCGCGGAAGGGATCAACGTGAGCGTCGTGAACTGCCGCTTTCTCAAGCCGTACGACGAAGTCACGCTCGCGGCAATTCTCGCCGACCATCGCCACATCCTGGTCGTCGAGGAGGGCACGATGGTGAACGGTTTCGGCGCGTTCATCTCGTCGGTCATCGCGCGGCACGACGCGAGCGTTCGCGTGTCGGTGCACGGTGTGCCGGACCGGGTGATCCAAGCCGCGCCGCGTGCGCGACAGCTCGCCGCGTGCGGGCTCGACGCCGCCGGAATCGCCGAACGCGTTCGCGCGCTGCACGAAAGCGAGGCACTGGCCGGGTGATCCGACTCGGCGTCGTCGGACACCGCGGATACACCGGTCTGCCCTCGGTCCTCAGGACGCTCAGCGAGCTCGCGCCGGCGCTCGGGCTCGAGCTGTCGTACGAGGAAGAGCTTTACGAGGTCGCCGGCGGCAATCGTCTCGACGATCCGTCGCGGCTCGACGCGCTGCTCACGCTCGGCGGCGACGGCACGCTGCTGCGCGGCGCCCGCATCATCGCGCCGCATCCGGTGCCGATCCTCGGCGTGAACCTCGGACGCCTCGGCTTCCTCACCTGCTGCAACGCCGACCAGCTCTCGAATGCGCTGATGCGGTTCGCGCGGCACGACTACGTGGCCGAGCCGCGCATGGCGCTGCGTGCGCGGGTGCTCGACGTGCACGGCGTGGAACGCGAGCGATGGATCGCGCTCAACGACGTCGTGCTGCACAAGGGCGGCTTCGCGCGCGTCGTCTCGATTCGCGTGTCGGCGAACGGCGAGGCGGTCGCGAGCTACGCGGCGGACGGCGTCGTGCTGTCCACGCCGACCGGATCGACCGCGTACAGTCTCTCGGCCGGTGGACCCGTCGTCTTCCCGACGCTCGAGACGATCGTCGTCACACCGGTGTCCGCGCACACGCTCGCGATCCGCACGGTGATCCTGCCGTCGAGCGCCGAAGTCACGCTCAACGCCGACGACGGTCCGGCCGAGCTGCTGGTGACGGTCGACGGCCAAGTCGGGACGACGTTCGCCAGCGGCGAGACGCTGAGCATTCGTCGCGCCGAGGGCGATGTGTTGATCATTCGCTTCCCGGGCTCGACGTTCTTCTCGACGCTGCGCCAGAAGCTGGGCTGGGGAGGGCTCGCCGAGCGAGATTCGGCGGGCTAAGGGAACGCGGATGCTGAGCGAGCTGCGAATCCGGAATTTCGCGATTATCGAAGTGCTCGCGTTACCGCTCGCACCCGGCTTCAACGCGCTCACCGGCGAGACGGGAGCGGGGAAGTCGATCATCGTCGGAGCGCTCGGCCTTCTGCTCGGCGAGCGCGCCAACGCGGATGTGATCCGCAGCGGTGCGGACCGCGCGACGGTCGAGGGCACCTTCGACATCGCCGAACAGCCCGAGATCCGCGCGCTGCTCGACCGGCACGGAATCGACGTCGACGACTCGGTGGTCGTGCTCAAGCGCGAGGTCACCCCCGGGCGCGCGCGCGGCTGGATCAACGGCACGCCGGTCAACGCGGGAATCCTCGCCGAGGTCGGACGCGCGTTGGTCAACATCCACGGGCAGCACGAGGCCCAGACGCTGCTCGACGGCGAATCGCAGCGTCGGATCCTCGACGCATTTGCCGGCGCCGACGCCGATGCCGCGACGGTCGCGCGGGCGCACTCGGAGCTCAACTCCGTCGTCCGCGAGATCGCCGATCTCACCAAGCGCCGCGCCGACGCCGAGCGACGCGCCGACTATCTGCGACACGTCGTCCGCGAGATCGGCGACGCGAAGGTCAAAGAGGGCGAAGACGTACGGCTGGAAGACGAAGCGCGCCGGCTGGAGAATGCCGACGAGCTTCGCGCGCTCGCCGCCGGCCTCGCGTCGGCGCTCGACGGCGACGAAGACGCCGCCCTCCAGCGACTCGGCGCGATCTCCAAACAGCTGGCGTCGATTCAACGGATCGATCCGTCGCTCGCGCGGATGCAAGAGATGTTCGACTCGGCCTTCTTCGCGATCGAGGCGCTGGCCCGTGAATTGTCGGACTATGAGTCGTCGGTGGAGCTCGATCCGGCTCGCCTCGAGGAAGTGCGGCGACGTCGCGACTTACTGTTCCGACTGACCAAGAAGTACGGCGGGTCGCTCGCCGAGGTGATCCGCACCGGCGCCGAGGCGCGCGCCGAGTTGGAGTTGGCGGATTCGGGCGGACTCGATCTGCGCGAGCTGGAGTCGCGGGAACGAGCGGCGCGCGTGGCGCTGGAGACCGGGGCTCGCGCGCTCACCAAGAAGAGGGAAACCGCCGCGAAGAAGCTCGCGCGCGCCGTCGACGAGGTGTTGCCGGACCTCGGGATGCCCGACGGTCATCTCACCGTGTCGCTGAATCGTCTGCCGCACATCGGCGAACACGGCGCCGAAGACGTCGAGTTTCGCGTCGCGCTGAACGTCGGCCACGAAGCCCGCGCACTCAGCCGCGTGGCATCGGGCGGCGAGCTGTCGCGCGTGATGCTCGCCCTCAAGACGATCCTCGCGCGCCTCGACCGCGTCCCAACGCTGGTGTTCGACGAAGTCGACGCCGGGATCGGCGGGCGGGTCGGACTACAGGTCGGCGACACGCTCCGCCGCGTGGCCGACGACCATCAGGTCTTCGCCATCACCCACCTCCCACAGATCGCGGCGCGGGCGCACCATCACATCGTCGTCAGCAAGGGCGCGAAGGGCGGCGTGACGACCGCCGATGTCGCGGTGGTCGCCGAGGACGAGCGGGTGATGGAGGTGGCGCGGATGCTCGGCGGGGATGCCGAGAGCGCGACGAGCCGGGCCCACGCGAGAGAATTGCTGGCGGCGGGGAAGCGCGAGCCGGTGGGCTGACGGATCGCCCGGCGTTACCGCCCGACGAACACTCGCAGCGTGATCTGATCCCTGAACGTCTTGGGGATCGGCCCGCCCGTCCCGGTCAGCGTCTCGAGATGGCTGAACGACACCTCGAACGGCATCGTTCGCGGCACGGGATTGGCGATGCCGGTCGTCGAATATGAGAACCCAAATCCAAGCGCTTGCGTCGTCGCCGCGGCGTTGCCCAGCGGGAGATTGCTCGCCACGGTGGTGACCGGCACGTAGTTGTCCGCGCCGACGTTGGTGAGCATGTACTCGCCGTTCAGCACGAAGTAGCCGGCGAATCGCCACCGCGGGAGGACGCTCAGCGACAGGACGTTGCCCGCCGAGTACGTGCCGGGGATGGCGGGCGTGAGGGGGAACAGCAGGCTCGCCGGCGTCGGAACGCGGGCGACGTCGATCGTGCCGAGCTGCGCCGTATACGATCCGAGCACCGTTGCCGACAGGTGGCCTCCGAACAGCACATCGGCCGCGCCGCCGACTTCGACGCCCGGCTGGCCGTAGCCCGTGCCGATATCGAACAGCAGGTTGCGGTTCGCCGGCTCGCCCGTCGCGAAGCGGTATTCACCGTGAACGGAAACGCGCGCCTGCGGTCCGGTTTTCGTTGAATCGTGAAACGTGTTGAACAACTGCAGCGTCGCGCCGACCGACACGTCGCCGATGGACGACCGGTCGACGAGCTGTAGCGAGTCGCGTCCGACGATTGCCAGCATTTGCTGCATCTCGTTTCGCGCGCCTGGACCGCCGGCGCCGGCGACGGTGCCCGAGATGACGGCCGACGGCAGGAACGTCTGATACTGCGTCACGAGGCCGTTGATGCGCGCCTCGATGGCGCTCTCGGTCGTGCTGCCGGCCAGCGGAACGAAGAGCTGGCCCGGATGCGACGGGTCGCCGCCGTAAAGCGTTTCGATCGCCGTGGCCGTCGTGCTCGTCGTCTGGATGAGCGCCGTCACGGCGGATGGGTCCGAGAGCAGCGACGAGCAATCCGACGTCGGATTCGTCTGACATTGCGTGAGCCGCGCCTGCAACGCGGTCGCCGCGGCGCGAAACGACGCCACGAGCTGCGCCTCGGACGAGCGGAGGTCCGGGTTGGTGAGTCCGGGATTCGGGCCGACGTTGGCCCCGAAACCGAACAGGCACGGCGGCGGAGTCGATGGTGCGTTTGCGGGCGGTTTCCCGCACAACTTCGGATTGAGCTGGCCGTAGGTCGTCGAGCGCGTTTCCACGAGCGGCACGACAGCGCCGATGGTGAGCCAGCGCGTGAGCCCGTACTGGAGGATCAGCGGCGCCGTGACGATTCGCGAATTGGCCGTCGAGACGAGATTCCCGGCCGAGAGGCGGAACGCCGGGTCGGCGGCCAGCGTGCGGATCGCGTTCTCCGACGGCACGAGCTGCGGCGCGACCGTCGTCGTCATCGAGTCGGCGTTGAAGCTATACGCGATGTTGCGCGGGCCCTGGCCGAGTCCGGGCGCCGTGCCGAACAGCTCGTCGTAGCGAGTCCACGACGTCAGGCCGCTGATCGAACCGACGCCGCGCGGCAGCACCGACGCGTCGACTTGCGGATTCGTAGTCGCCTGGGCGACGGACCGATGCGGAAGCAAGAACCCAAAGACGAGACCAACCGCACTCGATCGGATGAACTGACGAACCGTCAATCGAAAGCTCGCGTCGCGCTTTGTGGGAAGTGGGGCGTAGCCCGCCCGGCTATCATTCCTCGGTCGCCAACAAGATACACACAGGCTCGTGTCACTGCTCCCGCCTCCGGCCATTCCCTGGCAGATCACGGGCAATCATTGGATTGCCCTGCCGTGCATTCATCCGGCCGACGCGTCCATCCACGCCGTCGGCATGCTGCACCGCGGCGCGCGATCTGCCATCGAGTTCGCCGGCGGTGCGGAGTTCGTGGCCGGCAACGAGCCGCCGCTCGCCCGCCCCTCGGTCGGCGTGGATGGCGTACGCCACCGCCTCTCGGAGGTTCCCATCGCCTGGGAGCGCGCGCTCGGCTGGATCCCCACCTTCACGTGTACGGTCGCCGAGTGCCTGGTGCGCGGAACGATCTTCGCGCCGTACGGCCGCGATGCCGACGTCTCGGGCGCGGTGTACGCGCTGTCGATCGAGAATCGCGGCGGCGCGACGCGGTCGATCGAAGTATCGCTCGACGGCACGGCAGGGCACCGTCAGTTGCGCGTGCAGACGCCGCGCCCGTTCGAGGATGCGGTGCGCGTCATCCGCGGCGACTCGGGCGCCGTGCTGATCGAAGGGTCGTCGCTGCCCGGACTCGCGACGCTGGCGATCCTCCCCGACGGCGACGCCGACGTCGAGATCAACGGCGCGAATTTTTCGATCCGCCGGACGATCACCGTGGACGCCGGCTCGCGCGAGCAGGTCGCGTTCTACTTCGCCGTCGGCCCGGAGCGCGACGGTGCGGAGTCCACGGCCACCGTGCTGCGACGACGCGGCTGGCGCGAGCTGCTCGCCGCCACGCGCGATGCGATCCAGGCGCTCGAGCAAACGTCGGGCAACGAGGCCATCGACCGGCTCATCAACCGAAATCTCTTGTTCGCGTACTTCTACGCCGTCGGCCGAGCGCTCGACGACGCGCAGTACTATCTGGTTCGTTCGCGCGTGCCGTGGAATGGGCACGGCGTGACGGTTCGCGACTGGGACGCGCTGTCGTGGACGATTCCGGCCGTGCAACTCGCCGACTCGGGGCTGGCGCGCGAGCTGCTGCTTCGCATGTGCGAGCTGCACGGCTACGCGCCGGGCCGCGGCGTGCACTACCTCGACGGCACGCTGTTCGAGCCGGGGTTTGCGCTCGAGGGCGTCGCCGGCTATCCGATCGCGACCGACCGCTACATCCGCGACACCGGCGACGATCGGGTGGTCGACGAGCCGGTGCTCGCCGACACGTTGTATCTCGCCGCCGACGATCTCGAGGCGCGTCGCGACAAGCGCATCCCGCTGTACTCGACGGAAGTGAGTCCGTCCGGCGCGCCGGCCGCACATCCGTACACGCTCCACGCCAACGCCACCGTCGCGCTCGCGCTGGATGTTCTGCGTCGCACGCTCGACGAAGAAACGGCCAAGGAGCTGCAGGATCCCGACGCGGTGCGCGCGGCGATTCACCGGCATTTTCTCATCGAGCATGCGGCGAAACAAGCGTCGGGTGCGGCAGCGACGGCCGGCGGCAAGTCGACCTTCGCGTCGTCGATCGATCTCGCCGGCGCGACGTCCGAAGCCGACGATCCCTCGGCGTCCGCGTTTTGGCTGCCGATCTACGAGGCGGTGCCGCGACAGGATTCCACCTATCGTCGCACGGTGAAGGCGATCGACGTCACGCCGCAGTCGCTCGTTCAGCAGTGCGCGCGGCTCATCGGGCCCGACGCGGCGAACGTGTTGCAGTGGCTGCGCCGCGCGCCGCTCGACGGCGGCCTCGCCGCCGAGGTGATCGACGCCGACGGCAAAGCGGTCGCGAATGGCGGCGACGCGTCGCTGTCCGGGCTCCTCGCGTGGACCGCGTGGTACGCCGTGCACGCACTCGGCGAGCGTCCCTGAACCGGGTATATTCTCAGGACGCGGGAATAGCTCAGTTGGTAGAGCACAACCTTGCCAAGGTTGGGGTCGCGGGTTCGAGTCCCGTTTCCCGCTCTCGAGTGCGCGAAGGTGGATGCGCGCGAGTTGTTCAAGGTTCGAGTATGTCCTCCCGACGCGTTGCGCTGGATGCGACGTACTGGTCCTACGTTCGCCGTTGGTGAGCGACGGCCAGGATGGCGAAACGGGTAGACGCGAGGGACTTAAAATCCCTTTCCCGCAAGGGAGTCCCAGTTCGAGTCTGGGTCCTGGCATAAGCACTTAGCATGCGTCATCTCATCTCGTTTCTCTCCGCTGGTCGCCATTTTGGTCACCAGTCTCGCGAAAAACGCGACTTCGACGCTCGCGGCCAACTTCTCGCCGAGGCTGAACCGATGCATCCCGTCCCACGCGCAGTCACGCCGACCGCGTTCGCCCTCGCTCTGTCGTGCGCCGTCGCCTCGTCTGCGCTCGCCCAACTGGTCGGCGTCGAAGCGGGGGGCGGTTTCGGGACGAGCACAACCGCTGCACGCGAGTTCGTGCTCCACGGCTACGTGGTCGCTCGCCACGCGTTGTCAGGACGACTCGCCGTTGGCGTCGAGGGGTTGATTGACCGGAACAGCGAAAGCGTCTGCGTAGAGTTCTATCCATGCATCACGGTCGCGGAATCGATGCCGTCGAGCTTTCCGGACTTCTGGGTCCGCAACTGTACGTCCGCCAACCTCGCGCGCTGTACGCGGACCTCGACGACGCTGTCATGAGCGACATAGTGACACGGTTTCTTTCTTCGCCTCGTGAGCCCAGCGCGTCCGGCGAGAAGGCGGTGATCGTTCGCTCACGACGGGCGTTGGATCGCGCCATCCGAGGCACTGGCTTCCCGGCATCCCTCGTCGCCGAACACGTGAGGCCGAACACGTGAGGCCGAACACGCTGTACGGCGATCGGATCGAGCGCTTGGCCGTCGGCCATCGGATTCCGTACATCTCGCGCGCGCTTCGCGCACCCGGACGCGACGTTCTCGTTGATTGCGTCGCAATTGAACGCGGCGAACACACGCGCGACATCCGTGAAGTTGCTGGTCGGGTGACGCATGCGTTCTTCCTGTACCGTCGGCTGCGAGAGGCAATCCAAAGGCGCGCGAACACCGAAATCCGCACGGTCGGCGTCCTGTACGTGCCACCCGGCCAGAATCGACCGGACCTTGTGGATTTGAGAGAGTTGTACCGTGAGCAGTGGGCCCAACAGGGCGCGGACGTCATCGAGGGTTCACGCGACGAAGTTGTCGCGCCGCTCAAGGCACATGCCGAGTGGGCGCGCGAGGGGCAGAACGGGAGGTAACTCGACGGAGGAAATCCGGCGGCAGGTGACGCAAGCCGACGGCGAGGGCGCACTTGATCGATTCCAACCTCTCGATATCATTAAAGTCTGGGCGCACTTCATGTCAGACCAAATCAGATCAGGTCAGGACAGATCAGCCCGTCAGACGTACGGTTCGCACGATAAGGGCCCTCGTCCTTCTCCTTTTCTTCTTTTCCCGCCCAGATCAAACGAGCGGCCCGGCCTCGGGCCGCTCGTCGTTTCACCGTCTGAGAGGATCTCACCTCCGGGTCCCTGCGATGACGTCGGACCGGCGGGGTAATAGTTGGGATCGAGGAACGGGTGAGGTGGCATGCCGCCGAATGGCTCTCTTCTCGCTATGGATGAGCATCGGGTCGCGTTGGCCGCGTGCTGTGACTGGTGTGCGCTCGCGCTGAACGCCGTGGCGAGGACTGATGACTGACCTGCTTGGGCGGCGGCGGCGATGCGCGACCCCAACACTGGTCGTCGGCTGTTCCCTGATCGCAGCGTGCCACTGGTTTGAGTCGACTGCGGGGGACTATCACCCCACCACGTCCGCCGCGTGGCACGTGAGCGGTGTAGGGCGTGGTACGCCAGCGTTTGACGGATCGTTGGTGTACTTCATCGGCGGCGATCACTCGGTGTCCGCTCTGAACGGAACTACGGGCGCACTTCTTTGGAAATCGGCGACCGGCAGCAGCGGGGCGCCACCCGCCGCTACCAGTAGCTGCCTCGTGTCGGACGCACTGGTCGTGTGCGGCGACGGTGGCGTCATCGCATTTCGACGCTCCGATGGGTCCCAGCAGTGGCGCTTCGACGGAAACGGGGATCATCCGGGGACCTTTCTCCTCCGAGCGACGCACGGTCTCATTTTCACCGGCTCATCCGGGCATGGCACTATCTACGCGTTGGACGCCGCCACGGGCGCCATGAAGTGGGCGGCATTGACGCTCGGCACCGAACCGTCCGGAGCGAACGTTCCCAGCCTTGCCGTGGATTCCGATATCGTGGTGGGAACATTCTTAAACGGCGCGAATCCAATTGGCGGAGGCGTGATCGCGGTCGATGCCAACACGGGCGCCACCCGTTGGGTCACCCACTTTCCGCAGGCCGCCCCTGATTCGTCCTCGGGGGGGTATTCCGTCGCACTCTGGGAAAACGTGGTTCTTGGCTCCAGCCTCGACGGAAAGATCTTCGTGTTGGATCGCGAAACGGGAACGATTCAGAGTTTCTTCCCCGGCGTCGGCCAGCGCGCGAACGTCGTCGGAATCACAGGGCCGGTCGGCGAAGACTTTCGGTCGATTGTGGTATCAAGCTCGGTGCTCTTTGCTGGCTCGACCGGCAACTGGCTCGTCGCGTACGACCTATTCGCGCACCGCGAGCTTTGGAGAATCGTGTCGCCGCTCGGCTCATTTGATGGATCGGCGCTTGTTACCGACGGTGCGAAGGTCTATGGGTTGATCGGGTTCGGTTATCTCACCGCCTTCTCCGCGACGAACCCACACGTCGACTGGACCTTCGGGGACCCGAATACGCCGATCTTTGGAGCAAGTTTCGCTGTATCGGCGGACGCCGTGTTCGGGACGGGACCGACCGGATTCTGGGCGATTCGAAAGTAGAAACCGGCGTCCACCGATTCAGCCTCCTTTTGGAGGTGGCCATTTTGGTCGCCAGCGACACCGACGTAGATGGATTTTGCTAGATGTTCTTGGACACTCGGCTCGCTAGCGGGACTGCGCTATGAGAGGTCAAGGCCGTCTTAAAATCCCTTTCCCGCAAGGGAGTCCCAGTTCGAGTCTGGGTCCTGGCATCCCATTGCATCGCAGTAGCTTGGGAGCTCGCGTTCATGTCGCATCTCCAACAGCTCGAAGGGGCGATTGTCCCCCTTTTGTCCCCTTCGCCCGTTTCGGCGGCCTCGATTTCGGCTCGGTTTCCTCGATGACGGCGGGACCGGCCAGGTGCGTGGCGAGCTTGGCAACGCCCGCCGAAAGGTCGGCCTCGTTCACGATGTTGCAGCGGTCGAACACCTTCCGCGTCTTGTGGCCGCGGCGTACATCCGCTTGAGCTTCGCGTTCTCGGCTTCGAGCTCTCGGAGGCGGCGTAGCTCGGTCACGCTGGCCCCGCCGTACTTCGACTTCCAGTTGAAATAGGTCGGCCGACTAATCCCGTACTTCCGAAGAATCTCCGCCACCGGCACGCCGGCCTCGCCCTCTTTCAGAATCGCGACGATCTGCGACTCCGTGAACCGCGACTTTCGCATCGAGATGCCTCCCGTCAGGCACCCCCGAAAGTCTACTCTTTAGTGTCTATCCGATAGGGAAGCTTTCCGAAGCTTTCCTCTGCCATAGGAACCGAAACGTCGGCTTGATTACTGCAGCAAACAGACCGGTTCCTGAGCGTGGTGACCTAGAACCGTCCGGTGAGCGGATCGCTCGCGCTGGCTCTGATCGCGCGCTTTAAGAGGAGATGACCGGCAACCGAGACAATCGGTCCGATCAGGGTGCGCGGAATTTCTTGGAGCCGTCCGGGAACATGCACGCAATGACCCTCCCCGGTGGGAGAGTGGCGGCGTAAACGGAGAGGGGGAATCGCCAGAGATAGTGGACGATCGAATCTCCCGCGAGTCGGCCCGTGAGTCGCCAGATGCCGACCCCGAACACCACCCCTACGACGAGGGGTGCGATCAGCACCAGCCACAAGATCGGGTTCGCTTCCTTTCGAGTCATTCGTGGAACGCTATCGCGCTACGCACACGGTTTTTCGCACTGACCGCACGTCCCAGTGGCATCGGCAGCTCAAGGTGTCGGCAGAGATTCGGGCGTTGCCACGGAAACCTGGCGACACCTGCGACACGCCACTGCGCTACGTCGACGTTGAGCGGCACTTAAGGCATCAACGGCCGAGAAGGATTCACATTGACCCGCGTTCCCGCGACGATCGCCGGAGTCCGCGGAGTCATCGTGCCGCAAGCACGGCCATCGACGCCTGATGAACCGGGGGCGCGTGACGCGAAATATTCGAACGCGTCACCGCGCCCTCGGATTCCTCGATCCTCGTACACTCTATCCAGCATTCGATCGATTGCCTTCCTGGCCGGAACGATGCCATGCATGACGGAAAGGCGCGCCTGCTCGCACCAGGCTAGTTGGACCAAGTCACCCGGAGCGCGTGACTGTAATGCGACACGGTACAATGCGCGGAGTGAGTCCGTCCTAACGAGACGCGAGAGGGAGTCAAGCACGCTGGAGTCGCGCCGGTACTGCCGGAGCAAAGCAGCGTGCGCGGAGTCCGGGGGCCGCGAGGAAGATGACGTCCGACACCCGCCACCGAGCATGGCGAAGATCATCGCCGCCCGCGGAACGCGCGCCCACGCTCCAACTGAGACTAGTTGGGTGATTTGCATTCGTTGTACAGGTCACCCACATAGCCGACTACGAGAGGTTGTAGACGACTAGCCAGGTAGTTGTTGTCCACATCGTGGATCTTCACCCCCCATTTTCTTTGGACAAATAGCGTCGTACCAGGGAACGCTGCGGCGATTGCAACGTCGGCCGAATCAGACGTTTCGTTAGTGAATCGGGGGGGCGGGTTCTGGTCCTCGTACGGCGGAAAATTGTTGGGAAGTCCAATCTGGAGAAGAATATCGTTCTTGATCGTCAAGCCGCGCAGGTAATCCTGATCAATGTTGAAGTTCTCTTTGTTGATCGACGCGGCCATCGACTCGGAACGCAGCGAGCAAAGGGACATCGGACCGATGCGAATCGGACCGGTCGGCGTCGGTTGAACTGCTTGCGGGCCTCCGGGGGCGGTAGCCAGCCAGGCGAATAGTGACGGACGCCATATTGCCGCCGGTTGAGCAAACGGCCGCGCGGTTCGCGCGTACCGCATGACTCGGGAGGTCGCTCACCCAGTGTGGATGCCGCTCCGCATCGGGGTGGAGCGGTCGCTCCGCTGCGCCATCGAGCAAACTTGGCAACATGTAAATGGCGTTCGCCATGTGCCTGCGCTTACCAGCGCCGCGTTCACTCACGGCAGGCGCAGCCCAACACTGATCGGGACGAACCGAAGGCTCGCGTAAGGCAGCCTTTGGTAACGAGCCTCCACAAAGATCACTGCACGTGTCAGCGGTGCTTCGAGGCCTAGCGCCGCGTCGGGGCCGTTCATCCCGAGAATCGTATTCTGTCCTATCCCCGGCGGATGGCCTTGGTCAAGCCAATAGCGGCCGAATCCGAGCAATGCGTACGGGCGTATCGCGGTTTGCAGGTGGGGCGCTCGGAGGGCGAGATTCACGGTACCCGAAAACAATCGACTCGCGAGCGGCGTAGAGGTGACTGTCGTGTTCGTAACCGGGTCGAAACCTTCCAGCGGTTTGACGGCGAGCCCCTGATACCCTCCGTCGATCCGGATGGCGATCCACGAGACGGGCGTTCGTACCTCTGCGAGTCCGCTGAACTGAAAGCCGTTTCGGTACGAATCCCTACCAGACCCGGTGGGAACGCTCTCGCCCCCCGTAATCCCGAGCGAAACGGCGGACGGTTCGGATGTCTGAGCTGGTGCGACGGCAGCGAGTGCGCTCGCCAGAACAAGGCTGAGCAACGTGGGGCGCATTACGGGCATGGCGTGCCTCGGTGATGATTCCTCAATCGGTCGGAGGCAGCGTCGCACACCGGGTCGTCATTGTACCGCCCAATTACAAAGACAGGATCGGCCAGCGCAAGTACGCTAAAAAGTTCTTGTTGGAACGGTCCCGGCAGCCAACTTGACGGTGCATTCGAGGCTTCAGATTGGAGGCTTGTCGAAAGGATCTCAGGGGCGCCATTGCGGGCGAGCGATTCGGCCAGCGGCTGCCACGAGATGTCGTCGGGCATTCGCCGACTCGTTCCAATGCGGAATGGCTCCCTCTCTTTCCGTGAAAGGCCGGACCTACAAGGCGACCTGTGCCTCGATGCGAGTTGAGAACAACGCGACTGGCCGCCAAGGCGTCGCGCGTTTCTCGCGAATCCGTGCCTCCAAACATCGAAGCATCTGCCTCTGACACCGCGCGTAGTTACGCCTGACAACGCATGCGAGAATGCCGTGATTGAGCTTAAATCCCTTTCCCGCAAGGGAGTCCCAGTTCGAGTCTGGGTCCTGGCATCGTCCGACCGATGCATGAGTAGCGTGAATCGATTCACGCGACCGCTCGACCGTGTTGCGCGCAACGAGGGGCCCGCGACCAACGCGGACCCCTCGCCGTACTACGACACGCCTGGACTTCTTCCGGCGTGTCCTAGAAAAGAACGATCAGAACTGAATCGATAGCGCTCCACCGGCTCGCGGACGGTTGTTCGGAGCACCGACGTCGAACGTCGGAACGAGCGACACCGAAGCCACCGCGGCCCGGCGCTCCGCGTCGCGCGCCACCACGAGATGACGCTGGTGGAGCGAGAGCGCCGACAACGCGATCCCGGCGGCGCCGATCGACGTGCTCATGGCGCCGAGGGAACGGGGCAGGTCCGGGCTGTGGAGCAGGGCAACACCCGCGCCCAGCGACACCGCGCTGGACATGAACCCCAGGGTCGTGACCACGTGGCTATGACCATCCCGGTTTGTCGTCGCGTTCGCGAGGCCCGTCGCGAACGATGTGGCGCTGCCAACCGAGGCACCCAGCCCGACGGCGACGGTACCGTACAATTGCGCCGACGACGTCGAATACCCATAAGCGACCTGGATCCGCGCCGCCTCCGCCAGAGTCAGCCCGTTGTCATCGAGCCAACGGCGAAAGGCCGTGTCGCCCGCCAACGAGGCCACGCGGACGTTGTTGTCGAGGTGGACGACGCGATCCACGATGTCGCTTCGTCCGGTGAACGCGAGCAGATCACCCACGGCACACAACGTTCCGGTCTGGCGATCCCGGAAATACGGTACGAGCTGTCCGGGAAAGTCGTAGTTGTGCGGAAACTCGCCGCGGTTGCGATAGGCCGCGAGCTCCTCGACTAGCCGCGCGCGGCGCGTTTGCCGCTCGTCGTTCGCGGTTGGCACATAGTCCGTGCGCAGTTCGACCAACACGCTGTCGAGGTGACGACGGACGTGATCAGCGGCCGGATCCAACGAGGGGCGATCCGATCGCGCGGCCATGGCGAACACCACGGCGGGGAACACCGAAACTCCGATCCAACGAGACAGGCGCATACAAACCTCCGGTTGAGTGTTGTCCAACAACACTCAATGGAACGCCCTGGTGGAAGTTTGGAAAGGACAATGATCACATACCGCTCAGGCCGTCGCCGCATGTTGAGCGTCAAACACGAGGTACGATCCGCACTGATCGTGAGGCTTTCCTGGCCTCGGCTTCGTCCGTCCCGAGGTACAGTCTCGATACACGTGGCCAGGGGCACTCCGCGTACCTGACTGGCTAGTTTTGGCCGCATGACCGACGTCGTGGGCCGTTGTAACGAGCAGCGCGACGGCCTCGATCACGCCGGACCTCAATGGCCTTCTCGAGGCGCCTCTCTTCCTCACGTCTCGCGCCGAATGCCCGACGACGCGGCGCCCGGCCGAGTGTGCAAACAGACTTCCCCTATTCTAGCCGCAACGCCTCGAGCGGCCCGACCTTCGCCGCTCGTCGTGCCGGCAAATAGCTCGCGACGACGGCCGTCGCCACGAGCACGACGATCGCGATGGTGAGCGACGGCGCGTCGATCGCGCCCACACCGAACAGCTGCGCGTGAATCAGCCGCGTTGCCGCGAGCCCCGCCGGCACGCCTACCACAATTCCGATAGCGGCCACCCGCGCCGCCTCACCGAGCACCATCCTCGTGACGTCGCCGGGCTCGGCCCCGAGCGCGGCGCGCAATCCGAACTCACTGGTCCGCTGGCCGACCGAATACGCCGTGACCCCGTACAGACCGAGTGCCGCGAGCACCAAAGTGACGACGCAGAAGAACATGGTCATCTGCACGAGCAGCACGTCTTGCGACACGGTGCCGCGAACGAGGTCGTTCACCGGGTTGACAAGGATCGGCAGCGTGCGGTCGACGTCTTCGATCGCGCGGCGAATCGGTTCCACATAGCGCGCCGGATCTCCGCGCACGTGCACCGCGAGTTTGGCCTGCCCCCCGTTGCCCGTGGCTGGATTGTTGAACACGATGTACATCTCGCGCCGCGGGTTGCCGCGTACATTGCTACTCTGAAAATCCCGCACGACCCCGACGATCGTGTAGTACAGGGTGTCGCGCAGCGTCACCGTACCGCCGAGCGGATCGCGAGCACCGAAATACTGCTTCGCCATCGTTTCGTTGATCACCACAGCGGGGGGCCCAGTCTCGAGATCGCGCGACACGATGTCGCGGCCGCGAATCAAGCGCGCGCCGATGGCGTGGAAAAAGTTCGGGCCGACCTGATCGAGTGACACGACGCGCTGGGAATCCGCTTGCGGAACAAAGCCCGATACATCGACGCGACCGCCGGCAAAGCCCCCGCTGAACAATCCGTGATCGGCGAACGCGGCCGCATCCACGCCCGGTACGCCGCCGATGCGGTCCGCGAGGTCGCGCCGGAATTGAGCGAGGCGGGCGCCGACGTATGGCGAACGCGCTGTCGGCACGCGCACGGCGACCACGTGCTCGCGATCCGCTCCGATGTCACCATGCAGGAGCTGTTGCATGCTGCGCACGAGCAACCCGCCGCCGATGAGGAGGAGCATCGACAACCCAATCTGCGCCACGACGAGTATGCGTCCGAACGGAATGCGACCGACTCGCGCCGCGCCCATGAGGTTGCGGCCCTGCGAGCGCAGCGACGTCGCGAGATCGACACGCGTCGCGCGGAAGGCAGGCAACACGCCGAACAGCAGCACGCACGCCAACGTAAGCGCCGCCGTGAACGCGAGCACCCGCGCATCGAGCATCGTGTCGACGGCGACCGGGCTTGAACCGCCAACGGTCGCGAGTAACGCCCGGGCCCCCCACATTGCCGCGATGAGCCCGAGCACGCTCGACACGATCGCCAGCACCGCACCCTCGACAAGCATTTGCTGAATCAGCCGGTTGCGACCGGCACCGAGCGTCATGCGCACCGTCATCTCGCGGGTGCGAGCGACGGCGCGCGAGAGCATGAGGCTCGAGACGTTCGCGCAGACGACGAGAATAACCAAACCAACCGCCGCCATCATCACCCACAACGCCTTCGCATACTCGGCGCGCCGCTCGGAGAACCCTCGGGCACCCGACACGACGTGAATGGGGTTCACTTTGAGGCCATCATCGAACTGCGACAGCGCCGGGCCGGAGAGGTTGTCGCGAATCGCATTCGCCTCGACGGCGCTCACCTGTTGACGCGCCTGCTCGAGCGTGACGCCCGGCTTCATTCGGCCCATCATCACGACCCACGACCACGCGCGGTCGTCCAGCAAATCCATTTTCGGCTGAATCGCGGGGTCCATCATCATCGGGAGCCAGAAGTCGAGCGGCTGGCCGACGATGTCGCCGCCGAACCCAGGCGGCGTGACACCGACGATCGTCACCGAAACGTCGTTCACGCGCATGACGGTGCCGATCGCGGCGGGCGAGCCCGAGAAGCGGCGCTGCCAGTAGTCGTAGGTCAGGACCGCCACGGGGTCTTGCCCCGGCGTCTGGTCTTCGGCCGCCGTGAAAGTGCGGCCGGTAAATGCGGGCACACCGAGCACGGAAAAGAAATTGCCGGTCACGAATCGCGCGTGTGGCTGTTCGGCGGTTGCGCCGGCCCCCGACCCAATCTGCACGTCGATCGTACCGGACCATCCGGTCGCGTACATGTCGGTGAACACCGTGTTGCGGGCGCGCACGTCCTCGTAGAGCAGGAACGAGACGTAGTCGGTGAGCGGAGCGCCGTCGGTGTTCGTGTTCACCTGAGCGGGATCGCTCACGATCACAAGTTGCTCGGGATGCGACACCGGAAGCGGGCGCAAGAGCAGCGCGTCAACGAGTGTGAAGATCGCCGCATTCGCGCCGATGCCGAGGGCGAGCGTGGCGATGACCGTGAGCGTAAACACGGGGCGGCTCTTGAGCGATCGAATCGCATACTGCAGGTCGCGCACGATCGACTCGAGCCGCGCCGTCCCCCGCGTGTCGCGGCTCGCCTCCTTCATCTGCTCGACGCCACCGAACGCGATGCGCGCGGCCCGTCGCGCCTCGTCGAACGACAGGCCGCGCCGGATATTGCGCTCTGTTTCCCGCTCCAAGTGAAACTGCATCTCCTTCGACATGTCGCGTTCGAAGCGGTCGCGACGAAAGATCGCGCGCAGCCACATTCGCACCGCGGTCAGCGAGGACACGAGGGACATCGGTCAGCCCTCGGCAATGAGGACGAAATCCACCGCATCCACGAAGCGGCGCCACTCGCGCTGCTCCGTACCGAGGGCCCGGCGGCCCGCGGCGGTGAGTTGGTAGTACTTTGCTTCCCGATTGTTTTCGGTCGTCGACCACGCGCTTTTGACGAATCCCTTGCGCTCGAGCCGGTACAACGCGGGATAGAGCGAGCCTTGGCCAATCCGCAGGACGTCGCGGGACAGTTGCTGGATGCGCTGGCTAATGCCCCATCCGTGCATGGGCGCAAGCGCCAGCGCTTTCAACACCAGCAGGTCGAGCGTCCCTTGGAGAACATCGGACGAGTCGGCCACAGGTACTCTCTTGTCGAATGGACAAGGGAGACGGTAACACACTTCTGTCGAAGCAGCAAGGGAGGAAGAGACACGCGGTCCCGCCGCTCACTCCTACACTGACGTTCGGTGATGTGGATAATTCCCGTACGCTCGCGGCATTCCCACGGTCGTCGGCTTCCTGGTCCCACGTATCGCCTTCGACTTCTTCGCGCCCGATCGCATCAGCCCTCACGCAACTCGCCGATGATCGATTTCACTTCGCGACGGATCGACGACACTTCGTCACTGCTCCAAATCAATCCGTGATCACGCGAAGTCAGATCGCCTGCGCCTGGCGTGCGCGCCACACGGCGCGATGCCAGTCGGCCACGCCTCGCTTTTTTGTCATCACGACCTGCGGTCAGTCGTCGACGGGTCGCGTAGAGTCGCCGAGCGACCGCGGTCCGACGCCGCACGACCGAACTCCGCTCTCGACGGAACGCATTCCGTCGTCGCCGGACCGCGATCAGGCCGTCGCCTCCTGCGGAGAATTCACATTTCCACACCCGACGCAGGCGGCGGTCGACGTGGCGTCGACGACGCCCTCCTCGACGTGAGCAACGACCGCTCAAACGCGCGCGACGGAACGCCGATCGACCGCTCACGACCGAACGACGCGACCTCGTGACCGTGCCGCGAGACCTCCATCCGGGATCGCGCCCGCTCCGCCCGGACCGAAGTCGTCTCCAGACCGAGTTCCGCCCCTCGAGTGTTGCGGGAACGCAGCAAAGGACCGAGCTCCGTGATCGAACCTCCGAGCTCCGTCGTCGAACGACCGAGCTCCGTCGTCGAACGAACGAACTCCGTCGTCAAAGGACCGAAGTCCGTCGTCGAACGAACGAACTCCGTCGTCAAAGGACCGCTCCGTTGTCGATCCCTCCCGATGTGTCAGTCTCGATACGCGCGCCCGACGCGCTCGATTACCTGACTGGCTAGTTTTTGCCGCATGACCGACGTCGTTTCGCTGGCTGCCGAACTCCTCGCATTGGACTCCTCCACGGGCGCCGAAAGCAGCGCGGTGGATTTCGTCTCGAAATGGCTCGTGGCGCGCGGTTGGAACGTCACCCTTCAGGAAGTGACAAAGGACCGCGCCAACGTCTGGGCGTCGCGCAAAGGGCGCGGCGTCACGTTCTCGACGCACCTCGACACCGTTCTTCCATACATCGCGCCGCGCCGCGACGGCGATCAGCTCATGGGCCGCGGGGCGTGCGACGCCAAGGGCATCGCCGCGGCGATGCTCGCTGCCGCCGATGAGCTCGCGGCCGACGGTGAAGAACGCGTTGACCTGCTCTTTGTCGTCGGCGAAGAGAAGGGCTCCGACGGCGCGCGCGCGGCGAACCATCTCGCCGCGACGAGCAAGTTCCTCGTCAACGGCGAGCCGACCGAGAGCAAGCTGGCGAGCGGCGCCAAGGGCTCTCTGCGCGTCACCGTGCGCACGCACGGCCGCGCCGCTCACTCGGCGTACCCGCACCTGGGCGAGTCGGCCATCACACCCATGCTCACGCTGCTGCCGACGCTCGACCAGCTCGACCTGCCGCACGACGACGTGCTCGGCGACACGACGTACAACGTCGGCACGCTGCGCGGCGGCACGGCGGCCAACATCATTCCGTCCGCGGCGGAAGCCGAGATCATGTTTCGACTGGTCGGTGACGTCGCGCCCATCCGGAAGCAGATCGAAAAGTGGGCGAAAGGGCGTGCCGAGCTCGAGTTCGGATCGCACATTCCGGCGCAGCATTTCCACACGATCCCCGGCTTCGAAGTTGCACCTGTCGCTTATACGTCGGATATCCCGCTGCTGTCGCGTTGGGGCACGCCGTTGCTCTTTGGTCCCGGCTCGATCCACGTCGCGCACACGCCCGGAGAGTTCATCAGCGTGCGTGAGCTCAAGGCGGCGGTGGGTTCATATAAGAAGATCGTGAAGACTCTGCTCGCGTCGTGAGCCCATGACCACGACCTCGCCCTCGACCAGCCCACCGACGCGCCGACGCGTCGCCATTCTCGGTGCCACAGGCGCCGTCGGCCAGGCGTTCATCCGCTTGCTGGTCGGCCATCCGTGGTTCGAGATCGTTTCGCTCGCCGCGTCCGAGCGGTCGGCGGGGAAACCGTATCGCGAGGCTGCGCGGTGGGTGGGCGCGGGCGACATGCCGCCGTTCGTCGCCGACATGATCGTGCAGCCGTGCGATCCGGACAAAGTCGACGCCGACGTCATCTTTTCGGCGCTTGACTCGGCCGCCGCCGGCGACGCCGAACCGGCGTTCGCCCGCGCGGGACGCACCGTGCTGACGAACGCGAAGAACTACCGGATGGACCCCGACGTTCCGCTCGTCATCGCCGAAGTGAATCCCGATCACCTGAGCGTGCTCGAGGCGCAGCGACGCGGCCGCAAATGGCCTGGCGCGATCGTCGCCAACGGCAACTGTTCGGCGATCGTGACGACGCTCCCGGTCGCGCCGATTCACAAGACGTTCGGCATCGAACGCATGATCGTGACCACGATGCAGGCCGTCTCCGGCGCGGGCTATCCCGGCGTGCCGTCGCTCGACATCATCGGCAACGTGATTCCGTTCATCGCCGACGAAGAGCCCAAGATCGAGGCCGAGGTGCGCAAGTTCCTCGGCTCGGCGGAGTCGTCGTCGATCAAGAGCGCGTCGTTCGCGGTGAGCGCGCACGCCAACCGCGTTCCGGTGGAGCATGGCCACACGGTGTGCATCTCGGCGGCGCTCAAGAAGCGCGCGTCGGCCGACGACGTCACTCAGGCGATCGCCGAATGGCGCGGCGCGGAGGAAGCGCGGAACCTGCCGAGCTCGCCGGAGCGACCGATCGTCGTGACCGACCAACCGGATCGTCCGCAGCCGCGACGTCAGGTCGACGCCGGCGGTGGCATGACGGTCGTCGTCGGGCGTGTGCGGCCCGATCCGGTGTTCGACATAAAGCTGGTGGCGATGGGACATAACGTGATTCGCGGCGCGGCCGGCGCGTCGGTGCTGAACGCCGAGTTGATGGCGCGCTGCGGACTGCTCGCCGGCTCGTGATCGTCCTCAAGTTCGGCGGAACGTCGGTCGCCGATGCCGCGGCGGTCAGGCGGGCGTCGGGCATCGTGACCACACGACTCGATCGCGGGCCGATCGTCGTCGTCTCGGCGCTCGGCGGCGTGACCAACGCGCTCCTGGCGCTCGCCGAACAAGCGTCGCGCGGCCACCTGCTCGGCGCGCTCGCCGCGCTCGAGGGGCTGCGCGACCGACATCTGAGCGAGGCGGAAGGGTTGCTCGACGGGTCGGCCGCGGTCGACACGTGCGAAGAGTTGAGCGCGATGGTCGACGAGCTCGCGCATCTCGCCGAGGCGCTGTCGACGCTCGGCGACCTCACGCCGCGCAGCCTCGACGCGATCGCATCGTTCGGCGAGCGCATGTCGTCCGTGCTGTGCGTGGCGGCGTTCGTGCGAGATGGTCTGCCCGCGGTGCACGTCGACGCGTCTGACGTCATGATCACCGACGATTCGTACACGCGCGCCGAACCGCAGCGCGACGCGATCTCCGACGCCTGCCGCCGCGTCATTCTGCCGCTCGTGCGCGACGGCAGGGTGCCGGTGCTCGGCGGGTTCATCGGTTCGGCGGAAGGCACCAGGATCATCACGACGCTCGGCCGCGGCGGCAGCGACTACAGCGCGTCGCTGATCGGCGCGGCCGTGCGCGCCGACGCCATCGAGATCTGGACCGACGTCGACGGAATGCTGACGGCCGACCCGCGCGTCGTTCCATCGGCGCGCCTGATCGAGCAGATTGCGTTCGCCGAGGCATCGGAGCTGGCGTCGTTCGGCGCCAAGGTGCTCCACCCGAACACGATCGCGCCCGCGGTACGGCTCGGCATTCCGGTCTACGTGCTCAACTCGATGAACCCGCAGGGACACGGCACCAGGATCACCTTCGACTCGCCGCAGCGCGCCGTGAGCGCGATCGCGGGCAAGGGAGGCGTGACGCTCGTGCGCGTCGGATCGCCGCGCATGCTGCTCACGGAAGGGTTCCTGCGGTCGATCTTCGCGACGTTCGAGCGGCACAAGACGTCGGTCGACGTCGTGGCGACGTCGGAGGTGTCGGTGTCGCTCACAGTCGACGACGCGTCGCGTCTCGATTCGATCGTCTCGGATCTGCGATCGCTCGGCGACGTGTCGATCGAACGGAATCGCGGCATCGTCTCGGTGGTCGGCGGCGCGATCGCCGAAGGCGGCCGGGCGATGGCGCGCGCTCTCGAGGCGATCGGCGACGTGCGGGTCCACATGCTCTCACTCAGCGCGAGCCGCATCAACCTCACGATGGTCGTCGACGACGAGCACGTAAAACCGGCGATGCAACGCCTCCACGCCGCGTTCTTTGACTCGCCAGAGGCCGTGGCATGAGCCGCAAACTTGTCATCGTGGGCATGGGCAAGATGGGTCGTGCTATCGCCGACTTGGCGCCCGAGCGCGGCTGGACCGTCGTGGCGCGATTGGACGAACACGACATGAACGCCGCGCCGACGCGCGAGTCGCTCGCCGGCGCCGACGTCGCCGTGGAATTCACGGTGCCCGCGGCGGCGCCGGCGAACATTCGCGCTCTGGTCGGGCTCGGCTGCCCCGTGGTCGTCGGGACGACCGGCTGGTACGACGCGTTCGATGCCGTGCGTCGCTTCGTGGCCGAGCGTCAGGGCGCGCTTCTCACCGCTCCGAACTTTTCGATCGGCGTGAACGCATTCGAGCAGATCGTGACCGAAGCGGCTCGCGTGCTGCGCGCCGCGACCGGGTTCGACGCGCTGGAAATCGAGACGCACCACGCCACCAAGAAAGACGCGCCGTCGGGCACGGCCAAGACGCTCGCGGCCGCGGCGGAAAAGGCGTGGGGCGGCGCGATTCCGATCACGAGCGTGCGCACGGGATCAGTTCCGGGCACGCACGAGTTCATCTTCGATGCTCCGTTCGAGCAGATTCGATTGACACATACGGCGCGCGACCGGCGCGTGTTCGCCGAGGGCGCGCTCGTTGCCGCCGCGTGGCTCGTCGGCAAGCACGGTGTGTTCACCATGCGCGACGTGTTGGCGGGCGCACCGCCGGCAGCAGAGGGTTCTCAATGACGGACGCGAAACGACTGACCGGGTGCGGCACCGCTTTGGTGACGCCATTCAACAACGATTCGACCGTCGACGAGGGTGCGTTGCGCGCGCTCGTCGACTGGCAAATCGCCGAAGGCATTCACTTCCTCGTCCCTTGCGGCAGCACGGGCGAGGCCGCGACGATGACGATCGACGAGCATTGCCGCGTCGTCGAGCTGGTGGTGAAACAGGCGAAAGGCCGCGTGCCGATCGTCGCCGGCGCGGCGAGCAACGACACGCAGAAGGCGATTGACCTCTCCAAACGCGTGCGCGATCTCGGGGCAACGCATCTCTTGCACACGTCGCCGTGGTACAACAAGCCGCCGCAGCGTGGGATCGTCGCGCACTATGCGGCGATCGCGGCGGCGGTCGATCTGCCGATCGTCGTCTACAACGTGCCGGGACGCACGGCGAGCAACATCGAGGCGAAGACGACGCTCGAGCTGTCCCGCATTCCCGGCGTCGTCGCGACGAAAGAAGCGTCGGGGCTGCTGTCGCAGATCGCCGACGTGATCCGCGGCCGGACGCCCGAATTCTCGGTGCTCTCGGGCGACGACGAGCTCACGCTGCCCGTGATGGCGCTCGGCGGCGACGGCATCGTGTCGGTCGTCTCGAACGCCACGCCCAAGCTCATGGCCGACCTGTGCAACCACATGTTGACCGGCGATTTCGTCGGCGCCCGCAAGATCCATATGAAACTGTTGCCGTGGATGCGCGCGGCGTTCGTCGAGTCCAATCCGATGCCGGTGAAGGCAGCGCTGGCCGCCATGGGAAAGATCAAGAACGTGCTGCGATCCCCGCTGGTGCCGCTCGCCGATGCGCATCGTGACACAGTGCGCGCCGCGCTCTCGGCGGCGGGAGCCGAGTTCGCGTCGTGACCGACCTTCGCAAGCTCGAAGAAGAGATCGAGTCGCTCGCCGCGACCGCGGAAGGCGACACGCTGCCGCCAAGCACGGGTGACACGCTCGAATCGTTTCTGCTGGCGCTCGAGGCGGGGCAGATACGGTCGGCGAACAAGGGCGACGACAACGTGTGGCGCGCGAACCCGTGGGTGAAGCGCGGCATCCTGCTCGGTTTTCGGTTCGGCCGGCTGACGCGCTACGACGGCGAGCTCTCGTTCGTCGATAAAGACACGTACCCGATTCGCCGATTCGACGTGTCGCAGAATGTTCGCATCGTGCCGGGCGGTTCGTCGATCCGGCGCGGCGCGTACATCGCGTCGGGCGTCGTGTGCATGCCGCCGATGTACGTGAACGTCGGCGCGTACGTCGACGGCGGCACGATGGTGGATTCACACGCGCTGATCGGATCGTGCGCGCAGATCGGCAAGCGCGTGCACGTGAGCGCGGCGGCGCAGATCGGCGGAGTGCTGGAGCCGGTGAATGCGGCGCCGGTCGTGATCGAGGACGACGTCCTCGTGGGAGGGAATTGCGGCGTCTACGAAGGAACGATCGTGCGGTCGCGGGCGGTGCTGGCCGCCGGCGTCGTGTTGACGCGCGGAACGCCGGTGTTCGACCTGGCGCGTGAAACCGTCTATCGTGGCAGTGCGGACCAGCCGCTCGAGATTCCCGAGGCGGCGGTCGTTGTGCCGGGAGCTCGCGCCGTGACGAGCGGCTGGGGAGCCGAGCATCGTCTATCATTGCAGGCGCCGGTCATCGTCAAATACCGCGACGAGAAAACCGATCTGGCGACAACACTGGAGGCGTGGCTCCGATGAACGTGTCTGGCACGCTCCGCGTTCCGGGCGACAAATCAATCTCGCACCGCGCGCTCATTCTCAGCGCGCTCGCGAACGGCCCGTCGCGCGTGACCGGCATCCTCGAATCCGCCGACGTGCACTCGACGGCCGGCGTCCTGCGCTCGCTCGGCGCGGCGATTCCCGACCTGTCGCCGGATTTCGTCATCGAGGGGCGAGGAGTGGAGTCGCTCCACAGTCCCGAGTCGCCGCTCGACTGCGGCAACAGCGGAACGACAACGCGACTCGTCGCCGGCGTCGTCGCCGCGCGACCGATCACGGCAACGTTCGTCGGTGACGCGAGCCTGAGCCGTCGCCCGATGCGGCGCGTCGCCGAGCCGCTCGAGTCGATGGGTGCTCGCATCTCGCTGGCGGAGCACGGCGGACTGCCCATGAGCATCTGGGGCGGCCAGCTCCACGACGTGATGTGGCAGAGCAAGGTCGCCAGCGCGCAGGTGAAGAGCGCGGTGCTGCTCGCGGCGCTCGCCGCCGGTGTCACTTCCGAGGTGATCGAGCCGTACAAGTCGCGCGATCACACCGAGCGAATGCTCCTGGCGCGCGGCGCGCGCATCATCACGCATTCCACGGGAGTGCGGATCGAACAAGGCAGCTCGCTTCGATCGCTCGACGTCGCGGTGCCGGGCGATCCGTCGTCGGCCGCGTTCTTCGCCGCGCTGGCGGCGATGTCTGACGGCGGCTCGATTCGCCTCGAGCACGTGTGCGTGAACGAGACGCGCGCCGGATTCTTCGATCTGCTCGAGACCATGGGTGCCACGGTCACGGAAGTCGACTCGCGGCTCGAGGACGGCGAGCCTGTGGCCGACATCGTCGTGTCGCCCGGCGAGCTGCGTCCGGCTACGGTCGCAGCCGCCGACGTGCCGTCGATGGTCGACGAGCTGCCGCTCCTCGCCTGCCTGGCCACCCGCGCGAACGGCGAGACGACCATCTCGGGCGCGAAGGAGCTGCGCGTGAAGGAGAGCGACCGCATCGCCGCCGTCGTCGCCAACCTGCGGGCCCTCGGCGTGGACGCCCGGGAATTCCCGGACGGCATGGCGATTCGCGGACCCTCGGGCCCACTCGAGGGACGCGTCACGACGCACGGCGACCACCGGCTGGCGATGGCGTTCGGCATACTCGGCGCGGCGAGCGGCAATTCGATCGAGATCGACGACAAGGACTGCGTCGCGGTGTCCTACCCGAACTTCTGGAACGACCTGGCGAGCGTCACTCGATGACCGACGCGCGCCGCCCCCCGTTCGTGATCGCGATCGACGGTCCCGCGGCCTCCGGAAAATCCTCGACAGCCCAGTGGGTCGCACGACGACTCGGCTATCGCCACGTCGACTCGGGCGCTCTGTACCGCGCGGCGACGGCGGCGCGGCTGGCGCATCTCGGTGAGCCGGAACACTGGACCGAAGACGACGTTCTGGCGGCCGCGCGTGGCGTTGAGTTCGTGCCGCTCGGCGAATCCTTCGCCGTCGTCATCGACAGCGAGCCGGCTGACGACCGCCTGCGCGACGCGCAGGTCACGCAGCACGTGTCGCGGGTGGCGCAGATGCAGCGGGTTCGGCAGTGGGTGAACGAGCTCGTTCGGCGCGCCGCGGCCGGGCATGACGTCGTCGTCGACGGACGCGACATGGGGACCGTCGTGTTTCCAACGGCGAAGCTCAAGATCTTCCTCATCGCCGACCCCTGGGAGCGAGCTCGGCGGCGGCTCGTTCAGCGACTCGGCCGCGGTCCGACGGACGAAGAGATCGCTGCCGAAACGAACCGCATTGCCCAGCGCGACGCGCAGGACGCGACGCAGTCGGCCCGGGCGGCCGATGCCGTGCTGATCGATACGACCTACCTCACCCAGGAGGACCAGGTCGATCGCATCGTGGCGCTGGCGCACGCGGCGGCGGAGCGGGGGTAGCCGCGGTCCTCCAGGCGGTCTGCGGCGCCGCGGCCTAAGTCCCGATTTTATGGGACCTTCTGACGTTGACGTGAGACGCCAACGAGAGTATCATTTCTGGTTCGCGGCTCGCACGTCGGCGGCCGCGCGATGGCGCGTTTGCGTCATCGGCAAAGCATGTCGTCACTCACGCCAACCTCGCCGCGGCGAGCGAAAAATCCGCGGACGTTTCAGGAGATCACTCGCTCAGTATGCCCGAGATCGAAACCCGTAACCCCTCTGAAGCACGCGGTGCCTCCGCTGTGACTGACCGCGCAAAGCGGGATGCACAGCGCGCCCAATTGCGCCCGCTCGTCAATCGCCGTCCCGAATTGTACGAGGAAGACGAGTATTCGTCGTCCGAGTACGAGAAGATGATGGAGCTCTACAACGGTACGCTCGCGTCGATCGACGAGGGCGAGATCGTGAAGAGCAAGGTGCTCGAGATCCGCGACAACATGGTCGTCCTCGACATCGGCTTCAAATCCGAAGGCAGCGTTCCGCTCGAGGAATTCAAGGACCATCCGGACCTCAAGCCTGGCGATGAAGTCGAAGTGCTCCTCGAGCACCTCGAAGACCAGGAAGGCTCGGTCGTCCTTTCGAAAAAGAAAGCGGACTTCATGCGCGTGTGGGAGAAGATCCGCATCGCGTACGAGACCGATCACCCCGTCGAAGGCACGCTGGTCAAGAAGATCAAGGGCGGTGTCGTCGTCGACCTGATGGGCGTCGACGCGTTCCTCCCCGGATCGCAGATCGCGCTCCGCCGCGTTCCCAACATCGACGAGCTGCTCGGCCAGAAGTTCGAGTTCAAGATCATCAAGCTGAACAAGCGCCGCCGAAACATCGTCGTCTCGCGTCGAGTGATCTTGGAAAACGAGCGGGCCGGCAAGCGCGAAAAGTTGATGAAGGAGCTCGAGAAGGATCAGGTGCGCAAAGGCGTGGTCAAGAACATCACCGACTTCGGTGCATTCATCGATCTCGGTGGCGTCGACGGCCTGCTCCACATCACCGACATGTCGTGGGGCCGCATCTCGCATCCCTCGGAAATGGTCGCGATCGGCCAGGAGCTCGAGGTCAAAGTCCTCGATATCGATTGGACTCGAGAGCGTATTTCACTCGGCCTCAAGCAGCTCCAGAGCTACCCGTGGAAGGACGTCGCCGAGAAGTATCCGGTCGGCACGCGCGTCGCGGGCAAGGTCGTCTCGATCACGAACTACGGTGCGTTCATCGAGCTGGAACCGGGCATCGAAGGTCTGGTGCACATCAGCGAGATGAGCTGGACGCGCAACGTCCGGCATCCGTCCAAGCTCGTGTCGATCGGCGAGTCGATCGAAGCGGTCGTGCTCAAGGTCGATCCGAACGAAGAGAAGATCTCGCTCGGCATGAAACAGACCGAGCAGGATCCGTGGATGGTGCTTCCCTATAAGTATCCAGTCGGGACCCGCATCTCCGGAAAAGTTCGCAACCTGACGAGCTTCGGCGCGTTCGTGGAAATAGAGCCGGGCATCGACGGGCTGATTCACATCTCCGACATGAGCTGGACCAAGCGCGTGCAGCATCCGTCGGAAGTCGTTAAGAAGGGCGACACGGTCGACGTCGTGATCCTGAACATCGACTCCGAGAACAAGCGAATCAGCCTTGGCCTCAAGCAGGCCGAGGAAGATCCGTGGCTCAAGATCGGTGAGACGTATCCCGTCGGCACGGAGCTCGGCGGTACGGTCGTGCGCCTGATGGACAAGGGCGTCGTCGTGGACATCGGCAACGACATCGAGGGCTTCGTTCCGCTCTCGCAGCTGAGCACCACCGGCAAGACGGTGAACAGCCCCGCCGACGTCGTGTACGAAACGATGAAGCTCGACCTGCGCGTGCTGGAGGTGGATCCAATTCACCGCCGCATTGTGCTCGCCGTCACGAACATTCCGGAAGATCAGCCGCCGCGCCCCGAAACCCCGTCGAAGATCATCCCGATGGAGTCGGAGCACGACATGGGCTACCCGCCCGTCGACATGACCGTCGTCGACGAGTAGCCACGCGCGCGGTTTCTAGTTCGATTTCAAAGCGCCTCGACCTCGCGGTCGAGGCGCTTTGACTTTTCGACTCGGACGGGGGGAGGTGCGCTGCCGTTGTACGATCGAGTCTGGGAACGCATCGGCGACATCGCGCGACTCGCGCCGTCGCCGCACAACACGCAGCCGTTTCGCATCGTGCCGCTCGGTCCGCACGATGCGAACATCGTCGTCGTCCGCGATCGCCTGCTGCCGCGCGAAGACCACGGCAATCTCTACATGTCGTCGGCGTTCGGCATCTTCGTGACGGCGCTCGAGCACGCGGCGCGGTTCGTGGGACGCGACCTCGTGGTGGACGTGCTGCCGTGCATCGACGTCGACACGCTGCATTCGGGTCCGTCGCGCGTGCTGCTCGGGCGCGCCACGCTCACCGACCCCGGTCCGGTCAATCCGGCCGAGCTGCGCTGGACGATGCGCCTCGAACCGCGCCACGGCATCCGCACGCTGCTCGAGGCGCGGCGAACTTCGCGTCTCCCGTATCATGATCGTCCCGTGCTCGGCGCGAGCGTGAGCGCGCTCGCGCAGGTCGCCGCGGTGTACGGCCATCGGTTCCTCGCCGTCGACGACGTGCGGCTCGTGCGTCGCGTGCTGCGGCTCAACGCCGACGCCATCATCGACAACCTGCAACTCGGCGACGAGCGCGAAGAGATTCGCGGCTGGTATCGGTACGGAGAGACGCCGCCCGACGGCGACGGTCTCTGGGAGCGGCCGATGAACCAGCCGGCGTGGGAACTGCGCTCCGCCTTCACCACGCCGTGGTTGTACCGACTCCCCGGATTCCGGCAATTCGCGCGACGTCGCTATCTTCGCACGCAGCGCGGCACGCGGCACGTGGGACTTCTCTGCGGGCCGTTCGCCGAGTGGATGGATCTCGTGCACTCGGGCCGCATGCTGATGGCCTTCTGGCTCGAGATGGCGGCGCACGACATCTACATGCAGCCGATGGGGTCGATGCTCACCAATCCGAAGTACGCCGAAACGATCGCGCGGCTGTTCGGCGTCCGCGACTGCTGGCTTGTGTTTCGCTACGGGTACAGCGACGAGCCGCCGCGCGCCCCGCGGCTCCGCAACATCGTCGAGCGTGAATCGGTGGTTTGATCCCGTCGCGGGCCGGGCGTTGAGCCGGCTCGGCGACGTCGCGCTGTCGTCGTGGGGCGCTTATAGGGCGCTGTTCGCGCCCGTTTTCTCGACCAGGACGCGCGACTGGGTTGCGCGCACGCGCGCGTCGGCCGCGTTCTTCAACGCGCGTCGCCGCGTGCCCGCCTATCAGGAATTCCTGCGCGAGCACGGTGCCCTCGATGTGACGCGATTCGAGGACGTCCCGGCGATGGACAAGGCCAACTACATCAAACGGTGGCCGATCGAGCAGCTCTGCCAGGGCGGACGGCTGCCGACGCGCGGCGCCGTCATCGACGAGTCGTCGGGGTCGAGCGGGCAGGCGAGCAACTGGATTCGCGGACCGAGCGAGCGCGCCGCCGCGAGACGGCTCCTTCAGTTCGCCACGCGATCGGCCTTCGGCGACGAGCCGTTCGTGCTGCTCAACGCCTTCGCGCTGGGCCCGTGGGCGACCGGCATGAACGTCTCGATGTCGCTCGTCGATCTGTGCGTGCTCAAGTCGATCGGCCCCGACGCGGCCAAGGTGATCGGCACGCTCCAGCTGCTCGGCCCCAAGTACAAGTACGTCATCGCCGGCTATCCGCCGTTTCTGAAAGGACTCGTCGACACCGCGGACTTTGATTGGTCGAAGTTCGATGTATGCGCAGTCGTCGGCGGAGAAGGGATGTCGCAGCCGCTGCGCGCCGCGCTGAACCGGCGCTTTCGCAAGACGATCTCGAGTTTCGGCGCGTCGGACCTCGAGATCAACATCGCCGTCGAGACCGACTTCACCATCGCGCTTCGCGACGCCATCGCGTCGACGCCGGCGCTGGGCGAAGAGCTGTATGGCCGCGAGTCGCTGCCGATGGTCTTCCAGTACGACCCGCTCAACTACTTCATCGAAAGCGACGAGAATCGCAATCTGCTGTTCACGATCAACCGGCTGGAGAACGTCTCGCCGCGAATCCGCTACAACATTCGCGACCGCGGCGTCGTTCGCCCGGCGGGCCAAGTCGCCGACGTGGCGGCGCGACACGGCGCGCGCCTGCCGGCCCTCCAGGTCGATCTTCCGCTCCTGTTTCACTGGGGACGCCAGGACAACGCCGTCGGGTTCTACGGCTGCAAGATCACTCCGGAGGACATTCAGCACGTCATCCTCCGAATCGACCTCCTCGGGGAGGGCGTAACCAACTTCGCGCTGCACCCCTACGAGGACGACGACGCCAACAAACGCGTCGAGATCTGGTTCGAGCTCGCCAACACGGGGGATCTTCCGGACGCCGGCCTGCTGCGCGACGCCGTTTTGCGCGAGCTCGCGTCGGTGAATCAGGACTTTCGCGAATCCATCAAGATGGTCCCGGCGGACCGGCGCCCGGCGGTGAAGGTCTTCGCGCAAGGGCAAAGCCCGTTTCCGGCGCAGGACATTCGGCTCAAGCGGCAGTACATCCTGTAGGCCCCTCTCCCCGATTTTGGGTGGACGAGTGGGCAGGTGGACAGGCGGCTTCCGACACGAGGCCCTCTACTTAGGTATATCCGCGGACCGCACTTTGACTACACGGAATTTTTTGCCGGATGCTGAAGTTCGATTCCAGAATGTTTAGCGTCCTCCATTGGTCGAGAACTCCTATTCTTGCTTGCCAATGACCATTGTTACAGGTTCGTGACGGAGCACGATGTAGTCAAAGTCGCCTCCGCGGATAAGACATAAGTAGGGGGGCTCTGGTCGTTGGCTTTTCGCGCGGGTCCGCGAACGACGCCAATCCGGACTGACGCGATTTTTGGATGCCGCGGTCACCCGACTGGTTCGTCCGGCCAGCGCATCGGGATGGACCGAGCCGCGGATCAGATCGCCGTGTTCGCGCTCCGTTCACGCCGCACGCCGCTGATTCTCGACCGGATCCGCGATCTGGATCGTCGAGTCACCCGTTCGGAGCGCGCGACCGGCACGCTCGATTCTCCGGTCGCGGAACTCGCCGGGATGGATAGACGAGCAGTCGCTCCAACCAGGTTGTCGGTCGTCCCGGCCAACGATCCGGTTCGATCGGCCGACTTCCCATTCGCCGCGGCCATCGAACCAGTCGTGACGCGACACGCCAGTTTTTTCGAGCGGCCGGCCAACTGGATTTCGTTGTGAGCCGACCGGATCGCTCGGTCATCGCACCGTTCTCGACGAGCGCCGCAGCGGATTCTGCGCCCAGTCGAATGGCCAGTTCGGTCGGGACGGCGTGTACGTCGGCCGTTCGACCGCCGCCGTCGCACGGGTCAGCGCCGCACCCGCTTGCATCTTCCGCGCACCGTATCCATCTATCCGCTCCAGCCTTCGAGATCGATGATTTTCGTTCGCGGACTCCCACCTCTGCGCGCACTCAGGAATCTTCGTCCGACGCGACTCTTGGTCGGCGCCCTACTCGTGTCGACGTTGCCGGCGCGAACCGCGGCGGCCCAGACCGGACGCCTCGTTGGACAGGTCGTCGACAAGCTCGCCGGCGTGCCGCTCCCGTATTCGGGCATCTCCATCCTCGGTCAGTCGACTGAACGCCTGACCAGCGACAGCGGCCAATTCCGCCTCGACCTCGACGCCGGGACCGTTCGGCTGCGAGTCCGCCACGTGGGATTCACGCCGGTCGACACACAACTCGTCATCCGCGCGAACGACACGACGCGAGTCAAGATCGAGCTGGCACGAATTCCGGTCAGGCTGGCCGCGATGCGCGTCACCGACGCTCCGTGTCTGCTGCCGGGTGCGCCCGCCGCCACCGGCGACGCGCTGCCCCAGATCTTCGAGCAGCTGCAGCTCAACGCGGAGCAGTTCCAACTCGTGAACAGGCAATATCCGTTCACCTCCGTCGTCGAACGGCAGTTCAGCCGCACGGCCACGGAGCCGAAGAAACCGGAAGCCAATCCCGCGGGCCTGAACTTCGACACGCTCGAATTCGTGACGAAGACCGACTCGATCAAGGTGCCGAGCGATCAACGATGGCGCTACAAGCCGGGCGAGATCATCATCTCAGCGGGCGTCGGGCCGCTCGGCGAGCGGTACGCGCTGCGGATTCCGACGCTCGCCGTTTTCGCCGACCCGGAGTTCGTCAAGCATCACTGCTTCCGAGACGGCGGCGACGTCGCGCTCGACGGGCAGAACTTTCGCCGCATCGATTTTCGCGCGGCCGAGAACATTCGCGATCCCGACATCGACGGCACGATGTATCTCGACCCACGGACGTTCGTGATTCGCCGGTCCACGGTCTCGCTCTCGCGAAAGTCTCGCTACACGAGCTCCTACGACTCGGTGACGGTCGAAACGTCGTTCGATGAATTGGTCAGCGGCGTGCCCGTGATCACGAGCGCCATAGGACGCAGCCTGCTGACCGCCGACGCCGGTGATCCCGGAAGCCGGAGCGCGATGCCCGACGGAAGCCGATTCGTAAGCGATCTCGAACGGCAGCGAGTTCGGGAGATTCGTTTCCTGCACGAAGTCCCGGGCGTGAGCGATACGCCGGGATTTGCCCGGGATCGCCGCGACCCCAAGATCATTCGACTCAGCGGACCCGGCGGAAACGCTCGGGTGGTCGGCGTGTTCGATGCCGACTCGGGCGAGCCGCTTCCGGGCACCGTCGTGCGCGACTCGGCGAGCAGCCGGATGGCCGTGACGACGCCGACTGGGACGGTCAATCTTGGCTTCGTCCCCCGTTCGAGCGCGGTGATTCTGTTCGAGCACGCGGGCTACGACCGGCTCTCGATGCCCGTGTCGCTCACCCCGGCCGATACACTGCCCATCACGGTCATTCTGCACCGGTCGCGCGCGCCTCGCTAAGGAATCCGCCCGGCGCGTCCGAGCCGGCGCGCAAGTCTAGAATGACGCCTCGGGCGGGCGTAGCTTTTTCCGCCTATGACCATGCGAGACAAGCTCGACCTCCTCGAGCGGCGGACGGCCGAGTCGGAGAAGGGAGGCGGCGAGCGTCGCGTCCAGGCGCAGCACGCCAAGGGCAAGCTTTCCGCGCGCGAGCGGCTCGACCTGCTCCTCGACGAAGGGAGCTTCGTCGAGTTCGACCGGTTCGTCACGCACCGGTCGACCGATTTCGGGTTGGAGGACGAGAAGTACTACGGCGACGGCGTCGTGACCGGCTACGGGCGCATCGACGGACGGCTCGTCTACGTGTTCTCGCAGGACTTCACCGTCTTCGGCGGTTCGCTCTCCGAGGCGTTCGCCGAAAAGATCTGCAAGGTCATGGACCTCGCCGTGCGCAACGGCGCGCCGGTGATCGGCCTCAACGACTCGGGCGGCGCGCGCATTCAGGAAGGCGTCGTCTCGCTCGGCGGCTACGCCGAGATTTTTCTCCGGAATACGCTGGCATCTGGGGTGATCCCGCAGATCTCGGCGGTGCTCGGTCCGTGCGCGGGCGGCGCCGTCTATTCGCCGGCGATCACCGACTTCATCTACATGACGCGCGGCACGTCGTACATGTTCGTGACGGGGCCCAACGTCGTGAAGACCGTCACCCACGAAGACGTGACGATGGAGCGCCTGGGCGGCGCGGACACCCATGCCGGAACGTCGGGCGTCGCGCACTTCGTGCACGAGTCGGAGCCGGCGTGCCTCGCCGCCATTCGCGAGCTGTTCGCGTTCATTCCGCAGAACAACCTCGAAGATCCGCCGCGCGGAAAGGGCACCGACCCGCGCGACCGGCGCGACCAGGCGCTGCTCGACGTCGTGCCGGACCATCCGAACAAGCCGTACGACATTCACGACGTCATCAGCCGCGTCGTGGACGACGCCCGTTTCTACGAAGTCCAGCGCGAGTACGCGCAGAACATCGTGTGCGGGTTCTCGCATCTGGGCGGCACGAGCATCGGCATCGTGGCGAATCAGCCGGCCATCCTCGCCGGCGTGCTCGACATCAACGCGTCGCTCAAGGCCGCCCGGTTCATTCGCTTCTGCGACGCGTTCAACATCCCGATCGTGACCTTCGAGGACGTGCCGGGCTTCCTTCCCGGCACCGCGCAGGAGCACGGCGGCATCATCAAGCACGGCGCCAAGCTGCTCTACGCCTATTGTGAGGCGACCGTCCCCAAGCTCACCGTGATCACTCGCAAAGCGTACGGCGGGGCGTACGACGTCATGTCGTCGAAGCACATTCGCGGCGACTACAACGTCGCCTGGCCGACCGCCGAGATCGCCGTGATGGGCCCCAAGGGCGCTGTCGAGATTCTCTTCCGGAAAGAGCTCAACGACAGCTCCGACCCGGCCAAGGCGACGGACGCGAAAGTGGCCGAGTACACGGAGAAGTTCGCCAATCCCTACGTCGCCGCCGGGCGAGGGTACGTCGACGACATCATCGACCCGCGCGACACGCGGCCGCGGTTGATCGACGCGCTCGGGACGCTGCGCACAAAGCGCGACCGCAATCCACCGAAGAAACACGGCAACATTCCGCTGTGAGCTTTTCGAAGATTCTCGTCGCGAATCGCGGCGAGATCGCGTTGCGCATCGTGCGCGCGTGCCGCGAGATGGGAATCGGTTCGGTCGCCGTCTACAGCGACGCCGATGCACGTGCGCCGCACGTGCGCGAAGCCGACGAAGCGGTGAACATCGGGCCGCCGCCGTCGGCCGAGAGTTATCTGCGCGGCGAGAAGATCATCGAGGCGGCGCACCGCTCGGGCGCGCAGGCGATTCACCCGGGCTACGGGTTCCTCTCCGAGCGCGAGTGGTTCGCGCGCGCCGTGCGCGACGCCGGATTGGTCTGGGTCGGGCCGCCGGCGGAAGCCATCGCGGCGATGGGCAGCAAGACCGCGGCGCGACAATTGGCGATCGGCGCCAAGGTGCCCGTCGTGCCCGGCACCACCTCGGCGCTGAAGGATGCGGCAGAAGCGCGAGCCGTGGCCGACGAATTTGGCTATCCGGTGCTGCTCAAGGCGGCGGCCGGCGGCGGCGGCAAGGGCATGCGGGTGGTGCGAGATGCGAAGGACGTGGAATCGTCGCTCGACGCCGCGCGTCGCGAGGCGAAGAACGCGTTCGGCGACGACGCGGTCTACGTCGAGAAGTACATCGTCGGCCCGCGTCACGTCGAAATCCAGGTGCTCGGCGACCAGCATGGAACGATGCTCTCGCTCAACGAACGCGAGTGCTCCGTCCAGCGCCGCCATCAGAAGATGATCGAGGAAGCGCCGAGCGTCGCCGTGAATCCGGAGCTTCGCCGCGCGATGGGCGAGACGGCCGTCCGCGCGGCGACAGCGGCCGGCTACGTGAACGCGGGCACGTGCGAGTTCCTGCTCGACCGCGACGGCAAGTTCTACTTCCTCGAGATGAACACGCGGCTCCAAGTCGAGCATCCGGTGACGGAGTTGGTGACGGGGATCGATCTGGTGCAGTGGCAGATCCGCATCGCGGCGGGCGAACGCCTCCCGTACAAACAAGACGACATCGTCCCGCGCGGCTGGGCGATCGAGTGTCGCATCACCAGCGAAGATCCCGCGAACGGATTTCTTCCATCGACGGGACGCATCAGCTACCTCCACGTCCCCGGCGGACCGGGCGTGCGATGGGACGGCGGCATCGAAGCCGGCAGCGAAATCGGATTGTTCTACGATCCGATGCTGGCCAAGCTGATCGTCCACGCACCCACGCGAGACGCTGCGATCGCGCGCATGCACCGCGCGCTGCTCGAGTTGACGATCGAAGGCGTCGAGAGCTCGCGCGACTTCCACCTGCGAGTAATGGAAGATGCCGAGTTCAAGGCGGGCGCGATCGAGATTCAGTGGCTCGAGCGACGGCTGGATTCGATCGTCCACGCGCCGGCGCCCGCCGCCACGGCGAAGGCAGCCGCGCTGGTCGGCGCGCTGATCGCCGACCGCGACCGGAAGACCGCGCGTCAGACGCCGGCGTCGAGCGTCGCCAGTGGTGGCGGCGGTCCTGTAGACCAGTGGCTGCGCGCCGGCCGTGTCGAGGGACTGCGATGACGCTCGCGGAGCTCGACATCGACTCGATCGCCGCCGGCGGTGATGGCGTCGGCCGAACCGACGGCGTCGTCGTGTTCGTGCCGCGCACTGCGCCCGGCGACCGCGTGCGCGCACGGATGGACGTGCGGCGACGGTTCGCGCGAGGCGAGATGGACGCGCTGCTGTCGCCGTCGCCCGACCGCACGTTGCCGGAGTGCGCGCACTATGTGGCCGACAAATGCGGCGGGTGTCAGTTGCAGCACATTCGTTACGACGCCCAGCTCGAGGCGAAACAGCGCATCGTCCGCGATTCGCTCGCCCGCATCGGCAAGCGCGGCGTGGACCTGCCGGCCATCGAGCCGAGTCCGCGCCAGTGGCGCTACCGGCGAAAGCTCACGCTCACGATGCGTCGAGCCGCGGGGCAGAGCGACGAGTGGACGATCGGTCTCCGCGCCTACGACGATCCCGACCACGTGTTTGCGCTGCGCGACTGTCCGATCACCGACGAACGCGTGCTCGCCGTCTGGAAGGCCGTCGCCGCCGCTCGGAGATTGCTCCCCGACGCGGACGAGCTGCGCGGCGCCGTGCAGCTCCTCGGCGACGACGTATCGGTCGTCGTGCGCGGCGGACACGCGTGGCCCAATCGCACCGAGTTCTTCGAGGCCGTGCCGGCGGCGACGTCGCTCTGGTGGCAGCCGGTGCATCGCGCGCGCAGTCTGGTGGCATCGCGACGGACCGGCGCGAACGACGTGAGCGATGCGAGCGCGTCGTTCGCCCAGGTGAACGCCGAGGTTGGAGCGTTGCTGCACGCCTACGTGCTCGAACGCGCGCGCAGCCATCGGCCGGCGACCGTCGTCGACGCCTACGCCGGAGCCGGTGCGACGGCAGTCCCGTTGGCGAGCGACGGCGCCCGTGTCACCGCCATCGAGGCCGATCGCGACGCGGCCGCGGCGTGCGCCTCGGCGCTCGCGCCGTTCGCCGGATCGCGCTCGGTTACCGCGCGCGTCGAAGACGTCATCGAGCAGACGCTGCCGGCCGACGTCGTGCTTCTGAATCCGCCGCGGGTCGGCCTCCACGAACGCGTGACCGGCGCGCTGGCATCGACCGAGCCGGCGCCGCGCGCCCTGATCTACGTGAGCTGCGATCCTGCCACGCTCGCCCGCGATCTCACCCGCCTTTCGCGGTTCCGCATCGCCTCGCTCCGCGCGTTCGACATGTTCCCGCAGACGGCGCACGTCGAGACCGTTTGCGAGCTCGTGCCCGACGCGCTCACGGGGGGGGGACGCCGTGAAGTACTTCGTCTCCGTGAACGGTGAAGACCACCAGGTCACGCTCGACGAGCACGGCGTGCACGTGGACGGCGAGCGCGTGTCGGCGAGCGTCGAGACGATCAACGGCAGTCCGGTGCGCATGGTGACGATCGGCGACGAGGTGCACCGAGTGGTTGTGCGACCTGGGGCGCGCGGTGCATACACCCTGTGGCTGGACGGCTATCGCTTCGAGGTGGAGGCGCTCGACGAGCGGGCGCGCGCGATTCGCGAGCTGTCGGGGAAGAGCGCCGGCCCGACCGGCCCCGCTCCCCTCATCGCGCCGATGCCGGGGCTGATCGTCCGCGTCAACGCGCAACCGGGCGACGAGGTTCAGGCAGGGCAGGGACTCGTCGTGATGGAAGCGATGAAGATGGAAAACGAGCTTCGCGCTCCGGCGGCCGGCCGCGTGCGCGCGATTCACGCCGCGCCGGGAACAGCGGTGGAGAAGGGCACGGTGCTGGTCGAGCTGGAGTGAACGTCACGTCATCGCGGAGGGTGCACATGCGCAGTTCGATCCTGGGTTCGATGGTCGTCGTCGGTGTGGCGCGTGTGGTGGTCGCGCAGCAGGCTCCGCCGGCGACCGACATCTTTCTCGCGCCGATCTCGATCTCGGCCGAAGGGCGTCCGGTGATCGGGAAGCCGGTCAACGTCACCAACCGCCCCGGCTACGACAACCAGCCCGCGTTCACGCTCGACAGCAAGAGCATTCTCTTCACGTCGATCCACGAGGACGGCCAGGCGGACATCTACCGCTACGACCTCGGCCCGAAGACGGTCAGCCGCGTCACGTCGACGCCGGAGAGCGAATACTCGGCCACGATCATGCCGGGCGGTCAGCGGTTCTCGGTGATTCGCGTCGAGCGCGATTCGGCGCAGCGCCTCTGGAGCTTCGCCTTCGATGGCTCCGACCCGCAGTTGCTCGTGCCGCCGGTGAAGCCCGTCGGCTACCACGCGTGGATCGACCCCGACAACCTCGCGCTGTTCGTGCTCGGCAACCCGAACGCGCTGGTGCATTACGATCTGCGGTCGGGGCACGTCGACACGCTGGCTCGCAACATCGGACGTTCCCTCGCGCCGACGATCGGCGGCGGCGGGTTCTCGTTCACCGCGCGCGATTCGACGGGCGCGGTGAAGCTCAAGACGATGGCGTGGCCCTACCAGACGACGACCGACCTCGTCGCGCTTCCGCCCGGCTCCGAGGACATCGTCTGGCTGACGCACGACCTCGTCCTGTCGTCGAACGGATCGAAGCTCGTGTCGTGGAAGGCGGGCACCAAGGAATGGCAGGACGCCGTCGACCTCACGTCAGCGGGCCTGTCGCGAATCTCCCGCCTCGCCGTCAGCCAGGACGGCAAATGGCTGGCGATCGTCGCCGTTCCAACTCCGTAGGAACGGCGACGAACCAACCGACTCAGCCCGTCGCGCGCGCCGCCGGCGCCGGGTGCTTCTCGGCGTGATGCTTGATCGTCTTGCCCTCGGCGAGGAATACCGCGTCCTCGCCGATGTTCGTCGCCAGGTCGGCGACGCGCTCGAGGTTCCGGCTCACGAGCAGCAGCTCGAGCGACGGGGTGATCGTGCGCGCGTCTTCCATCATGTGCGTCACAAGGATGCGGAACACCGAATTGTGCATCGCGTCCACTTCGTCGTCGGCGCGGCAGACGTCGCGGCCGAGCGCGCCGTCGGCTCGCACGAAGGCGGTGAGCGCGTCGCGCAGCATCTGACGCGCGCGCCGCGACATCTCGGCGATCTCGGGGTCGGGCGTGATGAGCGTGCTGTTCGACGCCAGCCGCAGCGCGCTCTGCGCGATGTTCACTGCGTGGTCCCCCACGCGCTCGAGGTCGTTCGCCACCTTGATCGACGCGATGATGAAGCGAAGGTCGCGCGCCATCGGCTGCTGGAGCGCGAGCAGCCCGATCGCCTGATCTTCGATCTCGAGCTCGAGCGCGTCCACGTCGCGGTCCGTCGTCAGCACGGCGTCGGCGAGACTGGCGTCGCGGCTCAGCAATGCGTCGACCGACAGGTCGAGCAGCGACGTGGCCAGATCCGACATGTCGAGCAGGCGCTGTTTGAGCTGCGCCAGCTGATCGTGAAAATGACGGAAGCCGGTGGTGCTTGGCTCTACCGACGTGGTCATCCAAACCTCCCAGTGATGTACGCCTCGGTGCGCTCGTTCGACGGGCTCGTGAACATCTTGTCCGTCGCTCCCGACTCGATGAGCTGTCCGAGGTAGAAAAAGGCCGTGACGTCGGAAACGCGCGCGGCTTGCTGCAAATTGTGTGTGACGATGACGATCGTCAGATCCCGGCGCAATTCATACACCAGTTCTTCGACACTTTGCGTCGCGATCGGATCCAGCGCGCTCGCCGGCTCGTCGAGCAACAGCACGTCGGGCTCGTTGGCCAACGCGCGGGCGATGCACAAACGCTGCTGCTGGCCGCCCGACAGCGCCAGTGCGCTGTCGCGGAGACGCGTCTTCACCTCTTCCCACAGCGCGGCGCGGCGCAGCGCCGATTCGACGATCGCGTCGAGATCCCCGCGCTTGCTCACTCCGCCGATTCGCGGACCGTAGGCGACGTTGTCGTAGATGGACTTCGGAAACGGATTCCAGCGCTGAAACACCATCCCCACACGGCGGCGCAGCGAGACGGGATCTTTGTCGGCGAAGACGTCACCGCCGTCCACGCGGATCGAGCCCTCGTGGCGCACGCCCGGCAGCAGCGCGTTCATGCGGTTGATCGACCGCAGGAAAGTCGACTTCCCGCAGCCCGACGGGCCGACGAGCGCTGTGACGGTACGCGGCTGCATCGAGAGCGTGATGCCATGGAGTGCCTGCTTCTCGCCGTACCAGAAAGAGAAGTTCTCGGCTTCCACCGACCCACGGCTCCCCGCGGTGGGCTGCGACTCGCGCGGTGGTTCGACCATGATCGCGCTCACCCGAACCGTCCGGTGACGTAGGCTTCCGTGCGTGGGTCGCTCGGCGCCGTGAACATGGTATTCGTCGCCGCGAACTCGACGAGCTCGCCCGTCAGCATGAACGCCGTCTTGTCCGAGATGCGCGCCGCCTGCTGCATGTTGTGCGTCACGATGATGATCGTTACTTCGGCGCGTAGCTCGTACACGAGCTCCTCAACGCGCTGTGTGCTGATCGGATCGAGGGAGGCCGTCGGCTCGTCGAGAAGGATCACCGTCGGCGACGTCGCGAGCGCTCGCGCGATACACAGGCGCTGTTGCTGGCCGCCCGAAAGGGCGATGGCACTCGATGATAACCGGTCGCGGACCTCCTCCCACAGGGCCGCTCGCCGCAACGCCCGCTCGACGAGGTCGTCGGTCTCGCGGCGCGATGGGCGCTGACTTCGAGGAAGCACGGCCAGCCCAGCGGCGACGTTGTCGCGGATGGACATCGTCGGGAAAGGCGTGGGTCGCTGGAACACCATCCCGATGTGACGCCGAACCCCAATCGGGCTCACACCCGGTGCGTAGATGTCGCGCCCCTGAAAACGCACCTCGCCCTCGACGCGAGCGCCTGGAACGGTCTCGTGCATGCGGTTGATGCAACGGAGCAGAGTCGACTTCCCGCAGCCGGACGGGCCGATGATCGCCGTGACCTGCCCAGTTTGAACGCCGAACGACACGTCACGCACGACGCGCGAAGCGCCGAAGTACGCGTCGAGCGACTCGACGGCGACGCACTCCGAACTATCTGGGGCCGGCGGTCTGGCTGGCTCAGGCATGGCCGAAATCATCTTGGCGCGATCCGGGGTTCGCGCACTTCGTGAAGCCGACGCCATATCCTCAATCTCCGCCGAGGCCGAAGCGAGATCGGGTCGCGAATCGGGCAGCGACGCTGATGACGAGGACGAGTCCGATGAGGACAAGCGCCCCGGCCCAAGCCTTGGCGTGCCAATCGTCGTAGGCGGATTGCGCATAATAGTAGATCTGGAGAGGCAGGGCCGAAATCGGCTGCACTGGTGAGACAGACCAAAACGCATTGCCGAGCGCGGTGAACAGCAGCGGCGCCGTTTCACCCGCGATTCGGGCGACGGCAACGAGAGCGCCGGTAACTATCCCTGGCAGCGCAGTTCGTAGCGCGATGTTGAGAGAGGTGCGCCACTTCGTGTAGCCGAGCGCCAGCGCCGCTTCGCGCATCGACACCGGCACGAGCCGAATCATCTCCTCGGTCGTGCGAGCAACGAGCGGGATCATCATCGCGGCCAACGCCACGCCCCCGGCCAGCGCCGAAAAATGCTTGAACGGCTTCACGAGGAGCTGCCAGGCGAAGATCCCAAGGACGATCGACGGCAGGCCGTTGAGCACGTCGGAGAGGAAGCGAACCGTCATTGCCAGTTTTGCGGTCCGTTGCTCTGCGAGGAAGAGCCCGGCTCCGATCCCGACGGGCAGTCCGATGGCCGAGGCGATCACGACCAGCACCAGGCTTCCCACGATCGAGTTGGCCATTCCGCCGCCGGCCTCGCCGGCCGCGACGGGCATCTGCGTGAAGAAGTGCAGGTTGATCGAGGATGCTCCCGCCTTTAGCAGGTGGCCGATGATCAAGACCAGGGGAACCGTGGCTGCGAACGCGGAGACCCAGGTCAGCGTCAGCATCACGTAGTTCACGATTCGCCGGCGCGGCAAACTTCGTCGGGCGCTCTTGTTCAACAGCTCCCTGTACGATGCGGTCTGTGTCGGGCGCGCGTTCGTGGGGCCAGCCGCCATCGCGCTCACCGTCCGGTCCCCCGTTCCACCTGCCAGACCAGCCAGCGGGCGATGATGTTGACAATGAGCGCAATCACGAACAGGCCGGCGCCGACGGCCATCAACGCCGACACGTGAAAGTCGTTGGTCGCCTCAGAGAATTGGTTTGCGATCACGGACGCCATCGTGTATCCGGGCGCAAAAAGCGACGCCGATATCAGATGGCGGTTTCCGATCACCATCGTGACCGCCATCGTTTCTCCAAGCGCGCGTCCGAGCCCCAAAATGATTCCGCCGACGATTCCAGACCGCGCGAAGGGCAGCACTGCGTCCCAAATCATCTCCCAGCGCGTCGCGCCGAGTGCGAGCGCCGCCTCACGCTGCGATCGCGGCACCGCCATCAAAACCTCTCGCGTCACCGCGGAGATGTAGGGCAGCACCATGATCGAGAGGATGCACCCGGCGGCCAGCATGCTCGGCCCATACATCGGACCGGAGAACAACGGAAAGTTCTCGAGATGCAGTGTGTACTTCAGAAACGGGGTCACGTCGTCGCGCAAGAACGGAACGAGAACGAAGATTCCCCAGATGCCGTAGACGACGCTCGGAATTGCCGCGAGCAGGTCGACAAAAAAGGCGAGGGGCTGCCGCATCCACCGGGGCGCAAACTCGGACATAAAGATGGCAACGCCGAGTGCGAGCGGAGTCGCGATGAGAAGCGCCAGAGCCGAAGACACGATCGTGCCGAAAACCGCCGGCGCAGCTCCAAAGTGTCCCTTTACCGCGTCCCACTCGCTTCCCGTGAAGAAGCTCACCCCAAACTGATGGAGCGCAGGCCACCCGGCGATAAATACCTCGGCCGCAATGAGGAGCATCAACAGCGGAATGAAGAGCGCGAACGCCGTCGTGGTGACGCGATAGATACGATCGCCACTAGATGACCCGGCCATGGGCTTAGTCGCAGCAACGGCCGAGGACGACGACGTCGGCGGCGGCGCGCTCGGCGTCATCGGAATACTTTCGCTCACCGGCCGAGCCCGGCGGGGCCGAGCGGGGTCATTCGGTCCGCGAGACCGATCCTCTCCCAAACGCGTTCGTGACAACCGGAGTTCGGTCGACTCTGCAAGCTTCCCCCCAAGTGGGCACGGGTGTTCTGCGAACCATCCGCGCCCACTGCAACCTTGCCGGTAACGTCATGTAACGGGCGGGTAACGACTGCCGGGCTGCACGCTTGGGAATCGCGTGGGCCACCGGTCGCGGTGCCAATTCCAGAGCCGGCGCGCAGCTACGACTCTTGGGGCGGAGCCGCGCAGTTGGGTGACGGGATCGGAAACGCCGCCGAGTGGGAGCCGTCCCGAGTGACGCAAGTGTTACACGAGACGACGGAGTCCTTTACGCCGACCGGGGACGTTCATCGTAACCACCCCCAATTCAACCAAGGAGCAATCGTGATTGCACGCGTATTGAAACTCGCCGGCCTCGTCGTTGGCGGCGCGTTCGCGCTCACGGCGCCGGCGTCGGGACAAGATCTCAACGGAGCAGGTGCGACCTTCCCGTACCCGATCTATGACAAGTGGTTTAAGGAATACGCAGCCAAGACCGGAGTTCGGATCAACTACCAATCGATCGGATCCGGCGGCGGCGTTCGGCAGTTCACCGAAGGTACGGTCGACTTCGGCGCCTCCGACGCGCCGATGAGCGATGAGGAGCTTTCGAAGCTGAAAGGTCCGGCACTACACGTTCCAATGGTGCTCGGAGCCGACGTGATCACGTACAATCTGCCTGATGTGATGAAGCCCCTGAACTTCACCGGGCAGCTCATCGCGGACATCTACATGGGCAAGGTGACGAAATGGAACGCGCCGGAGATCGCGGCCCTGAACAAGGGCGTGAACCTTCCGAATCGCGACATTGTCGTCGTGCACCGGTCCGACGGCAGCGGAACGACGTACATCTTCACCGACTACCTGACCGCTGTCAGCCCGGAATGGGCGAAAGGTCCAGGGCGTGGCAAGGACGTCCAATGGCCGGCCGGACTCGGCGGGAAAGGCAACGAGGGCGTCTCGGGACAGGTGAAGCAAACGCCCGGGGCGATCGGCTATGTGGAGCTTGCGTATGCGCGGCAGAACAAGCTTCCGATCGGCAACGTAAAGAACGCCGCAGGGGATTTCGTCGCTCCGTCGATCGCATCTATCGTCGCAGCGGCCGCCGCGTCCGCGTCAAAGGTCGCCTCGAGCCCTGACCTTCGCGTCTCCTTCGTCAATGCGTCAGGTAAGGACTCGTACCCGATTTCGTCCTGGACCTACATCCTGCTCTATCAGAACCAGGCCGACCCCCAGAAAGGAAAGAAGCTGCTCGACTTCCTTCACTGGGCCCTGCATGACGGCCAGAAAGAGGTGGAGTCACTCGACTACGGGCCACTTCCGCCGGCCGTGGTCGCGCAGCTCGATAGGCGACTGGCCACCGTCAAGAACGTCGCGATGAAGTGACAAACGTAGCAGCGAACAATGCGGCCGGCGATCCGACGTCGCCGGCCGCATTGTGTGTTGGGCCTGGAAGGCACGTTGCGTCCGGCACGCGCGCCGACGGCCCGGAACACCGGTCGCGCACACTAACGAGCAATCGCCATCGCGCTGCGTCGCAAAAGGGACGTCGACCGCCGGACCAACTCACGCCGGTACGCTGTTACGCCGCCGTTACCGGTGCGTGAACGGCGAGCGACAAGTTTGCCGCAAGTTCGGACTGCTGTGACGGAACCGGTAACACCGGCCGGGTCCGCGTTGTCTCATCTTCCCCAGCAGAGAGACTCCCCCCTCAATGACTCCACGCTCTGCGCGTCTGATCGCCATTGCCGCTGCAATCGCGATCGTGCCCGGCCTCCGGGCCAACGCCCAAACCCCGACGGGCCCGGGGCCGGCGCCGGCCGCTACACCCGGATTCGACTTCTCCGGCGTCATCTTCGGCAACTGGCAGGTCAAGACCGATTCGGCATCGAAAGCGAATCTCGGCGGTTCGGCTCCAAACTTATTCGACGTTGGCCGCGCGTACCTGACGTTCCGCATGCCGGCCGGCGACAACGGGGCCATTCGCATCACGACCGACATATTCCAGAACACGAATCCCGCGCAGAACACCTACTATCAGGGCTGGGTGGTTCGCCTCAAGTACGCGTACGCCCAGTACACGGGCCTTCGCAACGAGTGGGGCCCCGGTTCCAGCCTCGTAGGCCGCATCGGCATGCTGCATACCGTCGCCATCGACTACACGGAGTCCCTCTGGCCGCGCTACCTCATAACGACGCCGATCGAGAGGAATACGTTCTTCTCGTCCGCGGACGTCGGAGTCGCGGCCCTCGGGACGCTCGGGAATAGATGGGGTGAGATCTACGCCACGCTTACGAACGGCAGCGCCTACACCAGCTACGACAACCCGGGCGCCGCCGGGCAGGCCCAACCGGTGACCGCCAACCGCTTCAAGGACTTCGGTCTTCGTGCGACGATCACGCCGTTCGCCCACGAAGCGGACCTGTCGCACTACCTGCGGTATTTCGCCATCACGCCGTGGTTCTACAAGGGCTGGAACGGCAGTGCCTTCCAGTCCGGGGGAGCCGGAGAAGTGGGTCCCGGAACGAACGGTGCGATTACCGACGGCCTGCAGCGTGACCGATTTGGCCTGAACTTGGCCCTGAGGGACTCGTCTCTTTGCGATTTTCGCACCGGCGGCCGTTGTCGGTTCGTCCTGGCGGGCGAATATGATCAACGCAGGGACGGCAGCGACAATGGGGGCAACACCGTCGCAAGCCCGCGCGTGGTCCACGACTCGACCGGGGGTCTTTTCGCCGGCTGGATATTCCTGCGACCGGTCGAGGTCTTCGACCCGTCGCAGCACTCGCCGTTCAGCATCGTCTTGCGGTACGACCATTTCACGCCGCAGACGGACCCCAATTCGAGCGTTCCGGGCGCCGCCAACTACGCCGGTACCACACCGGCATACAGCTTTGTCGTCCTCGGCGCTTCCTGGGACGTGAACCAGAAAATCACCCTTACCGCGGATTGGCAGAACCAGTCGCCAACCGATTTCCCCGCGCCGATCGGCACAAACGTGAAGCCGACACCTCAAAACTCAATCTTCTTCCTTCACTTCGTGGTGAACTTCTAGGCAACTGGGACCGAGAGTCGGGTTCCGGCTCGAGACGACGGCGGCCCGGCTTAAATGTTAGCCGGGCCGCCGTCAATTCCGGTCAAGGAACCGGCAACTCTCCGGACACGAACCGCAGCACCGCCTTCTGAAGCGCCATGTTGGCGATCGCCTCCTCCCGCAGCGCGCGAGCCTGCGTGAGCGCCGTCTGAGCCGTGAGCACGTCGACAACCGACGCGAGTCCAACGTCGTATCGCCCCTGCGCGGCGTCGAAGGACTCCTGGGCGGCGTCGAGTCCCGCCGCCGTCGCGAGTAGCTTCTGCTCCGCGGCATGGTACGAGCCGAGCGCCGTCTGCAGCTCGCTACCGATTCGCAGCCGCAGGTCTTCGATGTTCAGGCGATCGCGACTGGTGGCGACCAACGACCGCTCCATGTCGAACCGCTCGCGGTACCCGTCGAAGAGGCTCCAAGACACGCCAAGCGACAGCTGGGTGTAGCGCTGTTCGCCCAGTTGGTCGAAGAACGGACGCTGCCCCGTCGAGAGCTGATCCTTGCCGTCGATCAGCTCTCGACCGAACACGCGGCCGGCGCCGATGTAGTCGAAGCGAAGGTTCAGCTGCGGCAGCAATTCGCCGCGCGCGAGCTGACGATCGTGCTCGTCCGCGGTCTGCTTGCTCTCCGCCGCGGCGAGGTCGGGACGGCGCGACGTGGCCTGCGCCATCAGTCTCGCGAGCTGTAATTCATCGGGGGCGAGTCGCGCGGTGTCGGCCTCCGGTTCGACGATGACGTAGGGCCGCGTGGCGTCGAGCCGAAGCCGATTGAGCAGCGACGCGATGTCCGTCGTCGTACGATTGTTCGCGTCGATCACGACGACCTCGTCGGCCTTCTGCTGCGCCTGCTGACGATAAAGATCCGGCGGGGCTCTCGTTCCGACGCGCACTTGTTCTTCGATCTGGCTGTCCCGCGCCGTCGACAGCGCCAGATTCGCTTCCGCGACCGCGGCGAGCCGCCGGTCGAGCACGACCTGATAGAACGCTTGCGCGACGTCGAATGCCACTTGCTGCTTCGCCCGGTCGAGGCCCCGCGTGGCCGCGTCACGCGTCGCGAGCGACGCGCGCATGTGCTCCCGGTCGCGGAATCCGTTGAAGAGGTTGATCGACGCCGACAACTGGTAGCTCATCCCGTAGAACGACGCGTCGGTGGGAGTCAGCGCCGTGCTGGAGAGCAGCGAGAATCCGGTCTGATTGAACGTGCCGACCGCCGTCGTGATGTTCGGCAGAAATCGTCCGTACGACTCCATGAGCCCGATGCCGGCCAAATGCACCGTGTCGGTGCCGAGCTGCACGGGCGTCGCGTCGGTGATGGCGATCTCGATGCTGCGCCGCAGGTCGAGCTGAAGCGTGTCGGCGCGCGAGGGCGTTTGAGCCTGCACGGCGCCGGCGGCGGCGAGGCCGACGAGAAGCCACGTCGCTCGTGGCATCGCGAGAGTGGTCATCGAGCACTCCCGGCGCCGGATCCGGCCCGTGGCTTGGTCTCCGCCTTCGCGGGCGCCGTCGAATCCGGCGCAATCTCAACGTGATCGCCGTCCGCCGTCGCGCTTTCGAGATTCAGCGCGATCCGGTCGCCTGCGACAACGCCTGACCCGAACGTGACGAGCCGGCCGTCATTGTTCACGACGGTGACGGGCCTGAGATGCACGCGCGACTGTTCGTCGACCGTGCCGACGAAGGTTTGCGAACCGCGCACGAGGAGCGCTTCCGCCGGTGCTTGCGGCTTCGGAGTATCCGGCAGATCGACGCGGACCGGCACGAAGCTGCCCGCGACCACCAACCCGTCGCGGTTTTCGATGTCGACCTCGGCCAGCATCTTACGAGTTTTTGGATCGAGCTCGCCGCTGACGCGCGAGATGCGCGCGGCAATGCGCACGTCGCGTCGATCGTCCGTCGTGACCGTGACGGGCGTTCCGGCACGGGCGCTCGCCGCGTCGGCCTGATCGAGATAGACGAAGATTCTGAGTGTGTCGATCTTCGACACGGTGACGACGGGAAGGGCGCTGGTCTGCGACGTCGCGGCGCTTTGGGCCAGCGCGCCGGGGTCGGCGAAACGCGCCGTCACACGGCCGCCGAACGGAGCACGAAGCGTCTCGTAGACCTGTTGTTCCTTGAACGACTCGAGCCGCTGCTCGGCGACGGCAGCTTCGGTCCGCGCCTGGTCCGCCTCCTGAGCGGACACCAGCTTTCGCTGCAGGAGCGTCGCGACCCGATCCGCCGTAACGCGCTTGTTGTCGTAGTCGGCCTTGGCGCCGAGCAACGCGCGGTCGGTCTCCGGAGATTCGATCGTCGCGAGAACGTCTCCGGCCGCCACGCGAGAGCCGACGTCGACCGTGACCGTTTTCAGATATCCGCCGACCTTCGCGTACAGCGTCACGGATTCATCCGGGCGCGCTTCGCCGAGGAGGTCGACGTGCCGCACGGCCGGCGACTCGGTGACGGCCACCATGCGCACGCGGTTGCCGCGCGCCACGTCGTTCGTTCGGGTGGCCGCCTCGGCAGCGCCGTATGCGGCGCGTCGAGACCACAGCGTGCGAACGGCGATCGCGCCGCCGAGAAGGAGAACGATCGCCGTGACGGCGATGCGCGCGCGATGGCTCGGCCGCGCGCGCGATGCACGCCTGTCGTCACTGTAGGGCGTGAACGCCGCCGCGCGAGACTCCGCGGCGGCGCCAGGTTCCGTGTTTCCGGAGTTCTCAGACATGCGGTGCAGGTGAAGGAGAAACGCCACCGGGGTTGTGCCCGACGGCCTCCGCGAGGAATCGCTGTTCAAGGAGGTGTTTGGTCGGCGGATTTCGGCGCAGCACGGAGTAGACCACCGGGACAATCAGCAGCGTCACGAGCGTCGCGATCAGCAGCCCGCCGATCACGGCGCGCCCGAGCGGCGCATTCTGCTCGCCGCCTTCGCCGGAGCCGATCGCCATCGGCATCATGCCGAGCATCATCGCCAGCGCCGTCATGAGCACGGGCCGAAGGCGCACGCGACCGGCCTCGATTGCCGCCGTCGTCGAATCGAGCCCGCGTTCGACCCGCTGATCGTTCGCGAAGCTCACGAGCAGGATCGAGTTCGACACGGCGATGCCGACGGCCATGATCGTGCCCATGAGCGATACCACGTTGATCGTCGTTCCGGTGATGGCGAGCGTCCACAGGATGCCCACGAACGCGCCGGGCACCGCCACCATGATGATGAACGGATCGAGCCACGACTGGAACATCACGACCATCAACAAATACACGAGGAAGATCGCCACGATGAGCCCGAGGCCCAGGCTGCTGAACGCCTCGTGCATGACCTCACCCTGGCCGCGCACGACGATCGGCATGCCCGGCGGCAGCTTGCCGAGCGCCGCGACCTTGGACTGAATTCCGGCCACGACGGAGCCGAGATCGCAGCCCTCGACGTTGGCGTTCACGTCGACGACGCGCTGCACGGTGTAGTGATCGATTTCGTTCGGCACGACGCGATTGGACAATTGCGCGAGGTTGCCGAGCGTCTGCGTGGAGGCGTGCGGCAGTTCGGACGGCGCGCCGGCCTGCGAGACTTGCATCAACGGAGAGGCCGCGGTCATCGGCATGTCGAGCAGGGCGGGCACCGACGTCAGGTCCTCGAGCGGCTCCTTCACCGCCACGAGGTAATTCACGTCGTTCGTCGGATTGATGTAGAACGACGGCGAGACCAGCGCACTCGATGACGAGCGAGACGAGCACGCTGTTGGCAACGTCGTTCTGGCTCAACCCCATCTCCGACGCGCGCTGGCGGTCGACGTCGAGGCGGAGCGTCGGGTAGTCGAGCACCTGCTTGACGTGGACGTCGGCGGCGCCGGGCACCGTGCGAATCGCGTCGCGCAGCTTGGCGGCGTACGTGTACGCCTCGTCGCAGTTTGGAGTCCTGGATCTGCACGTCGATCGGCGCCGAGAGGCCGAAGTTGAGCACCTGGCTCACGATGTCGGCCGTCTGGAAGTACGACGTCGACCCCGGGAAAGGATCGCGCCAGGTCCGCGCGAATCGCCTCACGTATTGCTCCGTCGGATGATGCCCCGGCTTGAGCGCGACGAGAATCTCGGCATCCATGCGCTCCCGAGTTGTCGGTCGGGACGAACGCGATGCTCAGGGACGACGGCACGCCGATCATCGAGTTGATCGTCCCGAGCTCCGCGGCGAGGCACGATGGCGCGAATGTGGTCCTCGACCTGCGCCACGTAGCGTCTCGGTCGTCTCGATGCGCGTACCCGCTGGGCGCGCGGAAATGCAGCTTCATCAGCCCCGCGTCGGTCGACGGGAAGAAGTCGCGTGCCGATGCACGGCCGAGCAGCGGACAAGCTCACCACGGCGACGCCGGCGGCTCCGGCGAGCGTGAACCCCGGCGATGCGTGACGAGCGACGAGAGCAGCATTCGAATATGCGATTCTGGAACCGGGTGAAGGCCGCGTCGCGCCCGGCGTTGAACCAGTAGGAGAACCGCGACAGGCGACGAGGCGTGGCCGCGGATCGACCTCGGCGTCATGCCCGTGGCCGTGGGCGCGTTCGCCCGCGAGCAGCATGCGCGACAGTGTCTTGACGAGCGTGCGCGAGAGCACGTACGCCGCGAGCATGGCCACCACGACCGCCAGCGCCATCGGCACGAAGAGGAATCGCGCCGGCCCGTCGAGCAGCACGACGGGGAAGAAGACGATGCAGATGGCCAGCGTGGCCATGATCACCGGCAGCGAGATCTGCGCCGCGCCATCGAGAATGCGACCGTGAGCGGTTTCCCCAGCGCTGCGATTGCGATGGATGTTTTCGACGGTGATCGTGGCGTCGTCGACGAGCAGGCCGATCGACAGCGACAAGCCCGCCCAGCGTCATGATGTTGAACGAGTTGCCGGTGAGCCTGCAGGCCGATGATCGCGCAGGCGATCGCCAGCGGGATCGACGCGCACGGCGATCAACACGCTGCGCCAGCTGCCGAGAAACACGAGGATCATGAGCGAGACGAGCAGCGCCGACGATGAACGCCTCGCGTACGACGCTCGAGATGGCGGCGCGCACGAACACCGACTGGTCGAAGTCGAGGTCGAACGTCGAGCCCCTGCGGCGCGACGGCGCGAATTGCCGGCAGCAATTCCTTCGTCGCGTCGACGACCGCCAGCGTCGACGCATCGGACTTCTTCAGGATCGAGAGGTAGGCCGCACGCTGACCGTTCACGCGCACGATGTTCGTCTGGTCGGCGTAGCCGTCCGAGACGACGGCGACGTCGCCGACCGTCGTCGGCGCACCATTCACCACCTTGATCGGAATCGCCGCGAACTCGGAAACCGCCGACGGGCTCGAATTCAGGCTGACGTTGTACTCACGCGTGCCGATTCGCGCCGTGCCGGCCGGGATGAAGACGTTCGAGTTGTTCACCGCGTTGACGCACGTCGGTCGCCGAGAGGCCTTTGCCAGCCAGGCGCGCCGGATCGACGTCGATCGTGATCTCACGCGTCTTGCCGCCGTACGGCGCCGGCGTCGAGAGACCGGGAATCGTGAACAGCCGCAGGCGAAGAAAGTTCTGTCCGTAGTCGGAGATCTTCTCTTCGCCCATCGTCGCGCTGGTCATCGTCAGCTGCGCGACGGGCACGTTCGACGCGTTCGACTGGAGGATGTACGGCGGCTGAATGCCGCGCGGCATGCGGCGCAGTGACGTCGACGACGACGACGCGATCTGCGCGATGGCGTTGCCGATGTCGGTGCCCGGCTGGAAGTAGACCTTGAGCATCCCGATGCCCGGAATCGACTGCGACTCGATGCGCTCGATGCCGTCGACGACGGAGGACAACCCGCGCTCGCTCAGCAGCACCACGCGCTTCTCCATGTCCTCGGCGGAGAGACCGGGGTAGGTCCACACGACGGCGACGACAGGGATGTCGATCGACGGGAAGATGTCCACCAGCATGCCCTTCATTGACAGGCCGCCCATGAGGAGAATGGCCGCCGCCAAGACGGCGACCGTGTAGGGCTGTCGAAGGGCGAGCTTTACGATCCACATGATGTCGGGCGCGGCGCGTTCGGGAGATGAACGGAAGGCGCCCGCCGAACAGCGGCGGGCGGTCGTTCTGGCGGTGGGGGACTTATATGATGCGCGTCGGCGATGCATAACACAAATAGATTTTCGGACACGCGTCCATTTGTTATTGTTATGCGATGAACCTCCACCTCCTTCGCCTGTTTTCCGCCGTCGTCGAGAACGAGGGCGTGGTCGCGGCCGCCCGGTCGCTCCGGCTCAGCCAGCCCGCCGTGTCGCGGGCCGTGCGCGAGCTCGAGGGGCAGATCGGAATCCCGCTGCTGGAGCGGACGACGCGACGTGTCCGCCTCACCCCCGAGGGGCGTGAGATCTACGAGCAAGCGCGAGCCGTGTACCTCGCCGAGCGTGCCGTCGAAGACACCGCCGCCCGACTCAAGGGGCTGCGACAAGGGTCCCTTCACGTTGGCGCCAGCACCACCATCGCGACCTACGTCCTTCCCCGAATCATCAGCGAATTCGCCAAGCGCCACCCGGAGGTCGATCTGCGGCTGAGCGCGATGCACACGCGGATCATCGTGGACCGACTCAAGGAGCACGAGCTCGACGTGGCGCTCGCCGAGGCGCCGGTCGAGGACAGCGGCGTCGTCGTAACTCCCTGGCGCATCGACAACATGATAGTCGTCGCGGCATCCGGGCATCCACTCTCCGGCCAGACTCTGCAGCCAAAGCGCCTCGCCGACGAGCTGTTCATCCTGCGAGAACCCGAGTCGGGAACCCGCGCGATCGTGATCGCGGCCCTCCGCCGGGCTGGGATCGGTCCCCATCGCATCATGTCGGTCGATGACACCGAGGTCATCAAACAGGTCGTTGCCGAAGGCCTCGGCATTGGCGTGGTGTCGCAGTACGCGGTCGCCGAGCAGCTGGCGTCGAGACGGCTGGTCGCTCTGAATGTCGAAGGACTGAGCATTCAGCGCCCGTTCAATCGCCTCGCGCTGGACCGGCGGTCACCCTCGACGGCGGCGAGCGCCTTTCTCACGCTGTTGGAGCGATCGGACCGCAGGACGCGACGTGGGCGCGGCATCCACGTTGACACTCCGCGCCGGATTACCTAGCTTAAGAGTCTGTCTAAAAAGGCCTTAGCTGGCCGCCGAGACCCGGGTTGCATGACGCACCGGTGAGGCGCGGGACCCACTTCAGTTGGTCGCACGAAATGAAAACGTTTTCTGCCACGCCGCGAGACATCGAGCAGCGGTGGTTCATCGTCGATGCGGATGGCATGATCCTCGGGCGGCTTGCCGCCGAGGTCGCGCGCGTCATCCGCGGCAAGCACAAACCCATTTTCACCCCGCACATGGATACCGGTGACAATGTCATCGTCATCAATGCGTCGAAGGTGAAAGTGACGGGCAAGAAGGCCGAGCAGAAGCAGTACTTCCGCCACACGGGCTACATGGGCCACGAGCGCTTTACGCCGTTCGATACGATGCTGTCGAAGCATCCCGAGCGCGTGATCGAGAAGGCGGTACACGGCATGCTGCCAAAGACCGCGCTCGGACGGCAGGTGCTCCGCCGCAAGCTGCGCGTCTTCGCGGGGGCGGATCATCCGCACGCCGCGCAGCAGCCGACGCCGTTGACCTTCACCAAGAGCGAGAAGTAGCCCATGGCCGACACACAAAGCATCCACGCCATCGGCCGACGGAAGGAAGCCGTGTGCCGCGTGTTCCTGAAGCCCGGTTCCGGCAAGTGGGACGTGAACGGCCGGACCCTGGGCGACTACTTCCCGCGCGCCGCGCTGGTGAGCGCGATTCAGCAGCCGTTCGTGGCGACCGACATGCTCGGCCGCTTCGACGTCCGCGCCAACGTGGACGGCGGTGGGCAGACGGGACAGGCCGGTGCGCTTCGCCTCGCGGTGGCGCGCGCCTTGGTCAAGATCGACGAGGGGCATCGCCGCAAGCTTCGCGACCTGGGACTCCTCACGCGCGACGCACGAGCGGTCGAGCGCAAGAAGCCCGGCCGTCCGAAGGCGCGCAAGCGATTCCAGTTCTCGAAACGGTAGGTGTACGGGTAGACCGGTCGACAGGTGGACCGGGACAACTGAAGGCGCAGTTCATCTCTCAGGGCGTTTGAGCGGTGGTTGGGTGCCGGCTTGGCCGGTCGATCCCGCGATGAGAGCGTCCGACGACAAAAAACCACACTGAGGTTCGGTTCGCATGGCAGATCAGCAAGGCAATCATTCTCCGACGCTCGAGGCGCTTCTCGCCGCCGGCGTGCATTTCGGCCACCAGACGCGCCGGTGGAATCCGAAGATGCGCCGGTTCATTTTCGCCGAGCGCAACGGCATTCACATCATCGACCTGCAGAAGACCCTTCGGCAGATCGAGCTGGCGCAGAAGCTCGCGCGCGACGTGGTCTTGCGCGGTGAGCAGGTGCTCTTCGTCTGCACCAAGCCGCAGCTCGGCGAGCCTCGTAAAGACCGAGGCCGAGCGCGCCGGCGCCCTCTATATCACCGAGCGCTGGCTCGGCGGGCTGCTCACCAACTTCCAGACGGTGAAGAAGCAGGTGCGCCGGATGAAAGAGTTGGAAAGCGGCACCGAGGAGGGCGGCGAGTTCGAGAACTACACGAAGAAAGAGCAGCTCATGCTCCGTCGCGAGCGCGAGAAGCTCTCCAAGTATCTCTACGGCATTCGCAGCATGACGCGCCTGCCCGGGATCTTGTTTGTCGTGGATTCGAAGAAAGAACGCATCGCGGTCGCCGAGGCGAACAAGCTCACCATTCCGATGATCGCGATCGTGGACACGAACGCCGATCCGGATCTCATCACGGTGCCGATCGCCGGCAACGACGACGCGATTCGTTCGGTGGAGCTGATCACCAAGGCGATCGCCGACGCGGTCATCGAGGCCCGTCGCGAAGCGCCGGTCCGCGAGGAAACCGAGGAAGGCGAGAGCTACACATACAGCTCGGACCGCGGCGCGGAGCCGGCCGGCGAGGAAGATCGTCGCCGCCGTCGGCGGCCGCGGCGCCGCCGCGCCAAGCCGGAAGCGATCGCCGCTCGCCTCAAGGGACCGGGCGAGGGCGGAGCGGATGCCGGAGCGGATGCCGGAGCGGATGCAGGAGCGGGATCGGAGACGCCGGAGGCATAGTCCTCGCGCCGCAGATCCCACGCAGCACCCGCCGCCGCCGGTTCATTGCCGGCGGCGTTTCCATGACCAAGTACACTTCTGTTTGAACTTTTCTGTCTGACTGGTATCGACAAATGACTGCGACAATCACTGCCAAGGACGTTGCCGCGCTGCGCGAGAAGACCGGCGCCGGCATGATGGATTGCAAGAAGGCCCTCGAGGAGACCCAGGGGAACGCCGACAAGGCCGTCGAGCTGCTCCGCTCCAAGGGTGCCGCCAAGGCCGAAAAGCGCGCGGGACGACAGACCGGCGAGGGCGTCATCGGCAGCTACATCCACCACAACGGCAAGATCGCCGTGCTGGTGGAGCTCAACTGCGAGACGGACTTCGTGGCCCGCACCGACGACTTCCAGCAGCTCGGCAAGTACCTCGCCGAGCACATCGCCGCCGCCGACCCGATCGGGGTGGACAAGGAGTCGATCCCGCAGGAGAAGATCGAGTCCGAGCGCCGCATTTTCGTGGAGCAGGTGAAGGCCGAGGGCAAGCCGGACCACCTGATCGAGAAGATCGTGGAGGGCAAGGTGCAGGCGTTCTACAAGGACGTCGCGCTGTTGCACCAGGCCTGGGTGCGCGACACCGCCAAGACCGTCGGCGATCTGGTGAAGGAAGTTTCGGCCAAGACCGGCGAGAACATTCAGGTCCGCCGCTTCGTGCGTTATCGTTTGGGCGAGGCGTAAGCAGCACGCTGACACGACCCAGCACACGCGAGCCGACACGAAGGGTCAGCAGACGGGGGACGAGCATATAAGCATGCCAGAGCTGAAATACCCGCGCGTCTTGCTCAAGCTGTCCGGCGAAGCACTGGCCGGCGACAAAGGGTTCGGATACGACTTCGACACGGTGAGCCGGCTCGCCGGCGAAGTCGTTTCCGTGTTGGGTACGGGCGCGTCGGTCGGCCTGGTGATCGGCGGCGGCAACATCGTGCGCGGTTCGCAGTTGTCCAAAACCGGCATGGATCGCGTCGCCGCCGACTACATGGGCATGCTCGGCACGGTGATCAACGCCCTCGCACTGCAGGATGTGCTCGAGCGGAAAGGCGTCGACACGCGCGTGATGACAGCCATCCGCATGGAGGAGTTGGCCGAGCCGTACATCCGCCGCCGCGCCGTGCGCCACCTCGAGAAGGGGCGCCTCGTCATCTTCGCCGGCGGCACCGGCAACCCTTACTTCTCGACCGACACCGCCGCGGTATTGCGCGCCATTCAGATCAAGGCGAACGTCATCATCAAGGCGACGAGCGTGGACGGCGTCTACTCGGCCGACCCGAAGCGCGACCCGCACGCGAAGTTGTACGAGGAAATCGGATTCCGTGACGTGATCGTGGAAGAGCTCAAGGTCGTCGACCAGACGGCGATCACTCTCTGCCGCGAGAACGCGCTCCCACTGATCGTTCTCAACATCCACCGTCCGGGCTCGGTCGTCGCGGCGATTCGCGGCGAGCGGGTCGGCACCCTGGTTCGATGAGCACCATTCAACAAACGCTGAAGGATGCCCGCGCCGGGATGGACAAGGACATCGCGCACGTGAAGCACGAGTTCTCGTCCGTGCGCTCCGGCAAGGCCGCGCCCAACATGCTCGACACCGTGCGCGTCGAGATGTACGGGCAGCAGATGCAGCTGAACCAGGTCGCGACGATCAACGCGCCCGAGCCGCGCCTACTCATCGTCACGCCGTTCGACAAGGGCCAGGTCAAGGTCATCGAGAAGGCCGTCCGCGAGGCCGAGCTGGGCCTCGATCCGTCGGCGCAGGGCGCGATCATCCGCGTGCCGCTCCCGGCGATGAACGAGCAGCGCCGCAAGGAGCTGGTGAAGGTCGTCCACAAGTACGCCGAGGACGGGCGGATCGCGATCCGCCACGCGCGCACGCACGCGCGCGAGGTGCTCAAGAAGCTCAACGGCGTGTCCGAGGACGACGTCAAGCACGCCGAGAAGGATCTCCAGAAGCTGCACGACGACTACATCCACAAGGTCGACGAGCTGATCAAGGCGAAGGAAGCCGAGATCATGGAAGTGTGAGCGAAGTGTGAGCACCGTTTGACATCCGAGCTCGCGCGCCGCGTCGCGTTCGGGGTCGTCGCCGCGCCGATCGCGATCGCCATCGTTGTGTACGGCGGCGCGCCCCTGGCCGCGCTGTTGGCGATCACGTCGGCGATTGCCGCGTCGGAGTTCTATCGCATGGCGCGCGGGGCGGGACTCACGCCGCTGGACAACACGGGCATCGTGATCGCCGGGCTCGCACCGCTCGTCGTCCACGCCCGGTATTTGGGTCTCTACCAGCCCGACGCGTCGATCGGCGTCGCATCGCTCGTTTCGATCGTGTTGCTCGTCGTGGTCGCGCTGGCGATCTGGCTGCGCGGCGTCGCCGGGAATCCGATCGGCGCGGTGAGCGCGACCGTCTTCGGCGCCGCGTACACCGGTGGCATGCTGAGCTTCGCGTACGGCATCCGCTACCATGAGTACGCCTTTGCACCGGCGGCAGTGACGCTTGGCGGGTGGACCTTTCCGGTCGCGTCCGGCGGATTGCTGCTGCTGGTTCCTCTGCTGGCGACGTGGGCGTCGGACACCGGCGCTTACGCCGCGGGTCGCACGATGGGGAAGCACAAGCTCATTCCGTCGGTGAGCCCGGCGAAAACGATCGAAGGGGCGATCGGCGGTGTCCTCGCCAGCGTTCTTGTGTGTTGGGTGCTCGCGCGTTGGCTCCTCCGGCCGGCCACGCACCTCGACTTTCGCTGGCGGCCGTTCGGCGTCATCCTGTTCGGGGTGCTCGTGAGCGCGGCGGCGCAGGTCGGCGACCTGGCCGAATCGCTGTTCAAGCGCGACGCCGGTGTAAAGGACAGCTCGACCCTGATCCCCGGCCACGGCGGTGCGCTCGACCGCGTCGATAGTCTTCTATTTGTGCTCCCTGTTTCCTACGTCCTGTTCGGATGGCTCCTGACTTGGGCGCCGGCGTGACGGCGCCCTCGGGCCGCCCGCGCGGCGTCGCGATCCTTGGATCGACGGGATCGATCGGCACGACCGCGCTCCGCGTGCTGGATCGCCAGCGTGACCGCTTCCGTGTCGCCGCGCTGACGGCGTACGACAACGCGCAGCTCCTCGGCGAGCAGGCGGATCGGTATTCGCCCGCGTTCGTTGGGATCGTCGGCGCGCGGAATGGCAACGGCGCGGCCCACCCCGGCTGGCACCTCGGCGAGACGTGCCTGGTCGAAGCCGTGCAGCGCGAAGACGTGGACATCGTCCTCAACGCGGTCGTCGGCGCCGCGGGGCTCGAGGCGACGCTGGCCGCGCTCGGCGCCGGCAAGCGGGTCGCGCTCGCGAACAAGGAAACGCTCGTCATGGGCGGATCCCTCGTGACCGACGCCTGCAAGGCCGGCGGCGGCGAGATCGTCCCCGTCGACAGCGAGCACAGCGCGATTCTCCAGTGCATCACCGGGCGGCCGGGCGTCGACGTTCAGAGAATCATCATCACCGCGTCGGGCGGACCGTTCCGCGGCTGGACCGATGAGCAGCTCGAGCGCGCCACGCTCGAGGACGCACTGCGACATCCGACGTGGCGCATGGGACGCAAGATCACCGTCGACTGCGCCACGCTGGCCAACAAGGCGCTCGAGGTCATCGAGGCGCACTTCCTGTTCGGCCTGCCATACGACCGGATCGAGGTCGTCGTGCATCCGCAGAGCGTCGTCCACTCGATGGTGGAGTTCGTGGATGGCAGCGTGCTGGCTCAGCTTGGCGCGCCGAGCATGGAACTTCCGGTCTTGTATGCGCTCACGCACCCGGATCGTGTACCGGACGGTGGGGTACCACGATTCGACCCTGTCGCGTTGTCGCCGCTCACCTTCGAGCCGCTGTCCACCGAGCGGTTTCCGGCGTTCGCGCTGGGCGTCGCGGCGGGACGGCAGGGCGGGGTAGCCCCCGCGGTGTTCAACGCGGCCAACGAAGCGGCGGTGGCACTTTTCCTGTCGGGACGAATCCGATTCGCCGAGATTGGCTCGGCGATTTGCGACACTTTGGACTCGCTGAGCCACCTCGGCGGTGACGATCGCACAGCGATCTTGTCCGCCGACGCGGCCGCTCGCGCTCACGTGAAGGAACGGTTTGGATGCTAGGACACATCGTTCAGGCGATTCTTGCTCCGGTGCTGGTCTTCGGACTCGTGATCTTCGTTCACGAGTTCGGGCATTTCATCGCCGCGAAAGCGCTCGGTGTGTACGCGCCGCGATTTTCGATCGGCTTCGGACCAGCCATCTACCGCCGGCGACAGGGCGAGACGGAGTACGTCCTCGCGTGGCTGCCGCTCGGCGGCTACGTGCGCATGGCGTCGCGTCACGACGCGGAGGCGGCGTTCCTCGAGGGCGGCAACGAAGAAGCGAACGCGCGCAGCGAAGGCGAGGCGGGCTACGACCCGAACGCGATGATCCCGTTCGGGCCCAAGCCGGTGCCGGAGAATCGGTGGTTCGAGAGCAAGCCGCTGTGGGCGCGCGTGATCATCATGAGCGCCGGCGTGGCGATGAACGTGGTGCTCGCCCTCAGCGTTGCGACGTGGATGGCGTTTCACTACGGCGTCGTCGTCACTCCGCCGTTCGTGGTCGGCGGCGTGCGCGCTCCCGCCTTCGCGCCGGCGCTGTTGCAACTGCAGTCGGGCGACTCGGTCCTCGCCGTGAACGGGCAGAGCGTGCGGAACTGGGAAGAGGTCGAGGATCGCGTAGCCGAATCCGCGCGGTCGATCGAGCTCACGACGCAACGCGGCCGATTCACCATCCCGCTGCGCGACTCGACGACGCCGGTGACGGTGCTTCAGTCGTTGATCCCGTACATGCCGCCCGTGATCGACACCGTGTTTCCGAACGACCGGGCGATGCAGGGCGGGCTCCGCGAAGGCGACTCCGTGATGAGCGTCGGTGGTTCGCCGGTGCGTTCGTGGAGCGACATCGTCGACCGCGTGTCGGCGTCTCCAGAGCACGCAGTGGACTTCGTGATTCGCCGAGCCTCGGCGATCGACACGCTCCACATCACGCCGAAGGCGGTCGCGGAGCTCGACTCGACGTCGTCGCGCACGCGGACGGTCGGCAAGATTGGAGCGGGCGCGAAGAGTCCAGCGTACCAGAAGTCGGTGAACCTCGCCGACGCGTTTCGGTGGGGGGCTCGACGGGCGAGAACGGATGCGGGCCAGGTGTTCACCATCCTGCATCAGATCGGCGCCGGCGACCGCTCGGTTTCGGAGCTCGGCGGTCCGATCACGATCACGCGACAGGCCGTTCAAGCGGCGCGGCTCGGATTTTATTCGCTGTGCGAGCTGATCGTGCTGCTCAGCATCAACGTCGCGGTGCTCAACCTGCTGCCGATTCCGATTCTCGACGGCGGACAGATTCTCATCAACGTGCTCGAATCGGCCAAGGGCAGTCCATTCAGCATGCGCACGCGGGAGTACATCCTGCGCTTTGGGCTTTTGGCGATCGCGCTGTTGTTCGTGATCGTGATGTACAACGATACGCGCGCGGGATTCGTGAGCCTCTTCGGGTGGCTGCAGCACGTGTTCGGCGCGTAGGCGGCGACACGTAAGGCGTTGCGTGCGGCCCCTTTACAACGGGTACGCCGCTGTTTATTCTTAAAAGCTGACAACGAGAAAAATCGAACGCCGCCAGGACGGCGGAGACATCGGGACACACCAGCACATGGCTTTTGAAAAGGGTACGACGGTCCAGAAGTACCGGGCGCACGAAACCGACACTGGATCGACGCGCGTTCAGGTGGCGCTGCTCACCGAGCGCATCAATTATCTGACCGACCATTTCCGCGCGCACAAGAAGGATCACCACGGCCGTCGTGGGCTCCTCAAAATGGTAGGCAAGCGCCGCCGGCTGCTGAACTACCTGAAGCGCACGGATGTCGACGGATACCGACAGATCGTTCAAGAGCTCGGGCTCCGCTATTGATCAGCGGACGAGCGCGACCGCGCGGGCGCACAATCGGTGCGACCCGCGCGTTTTGTCATTTCCACAAGGCTGATCTCAGCCACCTTCAGGCACACGAGCAATGATGCATCGCGTAGAAAAGACGTTCGCCGGACGCCGTCTGGTCCTCGAGACCGGACGCATGGCCAAGCAGGCCGCCGGTTCCGCCCTCATCCAGTTCGGCGACACGATGGTGCTGGCCGCCGTTACGGTGAGCGACACCCAGAGCCCGCTCGACTTCTTCCCGCTGCTCGTCGAGTACCGCGAGAAGACCTACGCCGCCGGCAAGATCCCGGGCGGCTACATCAAGCGCGAAGGGCGGCCCAGTGACTTCGAGATCCTCTCGGCGCGCATCATCGACCGCACGATTCGCCCGCTCTTCCCCGAGGGCTTCAAGAACGAAGTCCAGGTCTTCATCTACGTGATCTCGGCCGATCAGGAAAACGCGCCCGACGTGCTGGCGCTCGTCGCCGCATCGGCCGCGCTCAACGCGTCGAAGATTCCGTTCACGACGCCGGTGGCCGCGACGCGCATCGGCCGCGTGCAGGACAAGTGGGTCCTCAACCCCACGTTCGAGCAGCTCGCCTATAGCGACATGGAGCTCGTCGTCGCCGGCTCGGCCGACTCGATCAACATGGTCGAAGGCGGCGCGCTCGAAGTGAGCGAAGAGGACGTCGTCGAAGCGTTCACCGTGGCGCAGAAGGGAATTCGCGAGCTGATCGCCGCGCAGCAGGAGCTGCTGTCGCAGCTGGGCGCCGAGCGTCCGGCCAAGATGGAGTGGACGAAGGCCGCGATCGATCACACGCTCCACGCCAAGGTGCAGGATCTCGCCAACGGCAAGATCAAGGATGCGCTCAACCACAAGGACAAGCACGGGCGCATCGCCGCCGTCGAGCGCGTGAAGCACGAGATCCAGACGCAGTTGCTCGTCGACTTCCCCGACAACAGCAAGGACATCAAGTCGCTGCTCGGCGACGTCGAGTACAACCAGCTTCGCTCGCAGGTGCTCGAGTCCGGATTCCGCGTCGACGGACGCAAGGCGGACGAGGTTCGCCCGATCACGATCGACACCAGCGTCATTCCGCGCGCGCACGGCTCGGCGCTCTTCACGCGCGGGCAGACGCAGGCGCTCGTGGCGGCGACGCTCGGCACGGCCAACGACGTCCAGCGCTACGAAACGGTGAACGAGTCGGGAGAATCCACCAAGTCGTTCATGCTGCACTACAACTTCCCGCCGTTCTCCACCGGTGAAGTGCGTCCGATGCGCGGCACGTCGCGCCGCGAGATCGGCCACGGCAATCTGGCCGAGCGCGCGCTCCAGGGTGTGCTGCCGGCGTTCGACGAGTTCCCGTACACGATCCGCGTCGTCTCCGACGTGCTCGAGTCCAACGGCTCGTCGTCGATGGCGTCGGTGTGCGGTGGTTCGCTCGCGCTGTTCGACGCCGGCGTGCCGATTCGCTCCGCCGTCGCCGGCGTGGCGATGGGTCTCATCAAGGAAGGGAAGAAGTACGCGATCCTCACCGACATTCTCGGCACCGAGGATCACCTCGGCGACATGGACTTCAAGGTCGCCGGAACGAGGACGGGCATCACCTCGATCCAGATGGACATCAAGATCGAAGGCCTCGATCTGAACATCATGAAGGAGGCGCTCGCGCAGGCGAAAGAAGGCCGCCTCCACATTCTCGGCGAGATGGACAAGGCGCTCACCGCGCCGCGCGCGGACCTCTCGGCGTTCGCGCCGCGCATCGTGACGATGATGATCAGCCCGGAGAAGATCGGCGATCTGATCGGACCGAAGGGCAAGACGATCCGCGGCATTCAGGACGAGACGGGCGCCGAGCTGACGGTCGACGACACTGGTCTGGTCACCATCGCGGCCGTCGGCGGCGACTCGATGGAACGCGCGCGCCAGATGGTGCAAGCGCTCACCGCCGAGCCGGTCGTCGGCGAGACGTACGAGGGTATGGTCAAGACGACGACGCCGTTCGGCGCATTCGTCGAGATCATGCCGGGCACCGAGGGCCTCGTCCACATCTCCGAAATGCGCCACGAGCGCACGGAGAAGACCGAGGACGTCGTCAAGAAAGGCGATCGCGTGAAGGTCAAGCTGATCGACCGCGACGAGCGCGGACGACTGCGCCTGTCGATGAAGGCGCTGCTGCCGCGGCCGGAAGGCATGCCGGAGCCGGAGCCGGGGAACGGTGGTGGCGATGGCGGCCGCCGCGAAGGTGGAAGTGGGGGCGGCGGCGATCGTGGCGGGCGTCCGCGCCGCGGAGCGCGGGGCGGAGAGCGATCCCGCCGGGAGTGAGCGCTCCGACGGTGAGCGCCCCCGCGTCGCCCGACGGGTTGCATCGCACCGTTCTTCCCAATGGACTGACCGTACTCTCGGACTACATGCCGGGAGTGCGGTCTGTCGCGTTCGGCGCCTGGGTGCGCGCCGCGTCGCTCCACGAACCGCGGGAGCGCATGGGCATTTCGCACCTGCTCGAGCACATGGTGTTCAAGGGCACGGAACGCCGCAACGCGCACGAGATCGCACTGTCGCTGGAAGCGCTCGGCGGGTCGCTCGACGCGTACACGTCGCGCGAACACACCGTGTATCAGGGCCGAGTGCTCGACGAGCACCTGGCCGACGCGGCGGACGTGATCGGCGACATTGTATTCCGGCCCGCGCTGCGCGCGGCCGATCTGGCGCTCGAGCGCAAGGTGATCCTCGAAGAGATCGGCATGGTCGAGGACACGCCCGACGATCTCGTATTCGAGATTCATAACGAGGCGCTGTGGGGGCCGCACCCGTACGGCTACTCGATTCTCGGCACGCGCGACACGGTCAACGCGCTCGGCGTGCCCGAGCTGCGCGACCTCCATGCGCGGGCATACCACCCCGCGCACGTCGTGATCGCCGCCGCGGGCAACGTCGAGCACGATCGGCTGCTCGACGTGCTCGCGCGCACCGGCTGGACGGACGCTCCCGTCGGGGATACGACGCCGCTCGTCTCGCCGCCGCCGACCGCGGCGGCGCCGAGCACGCGTCACGTTCCACGCGACGGCGCGCAGACGCACATCGTCGCCGGGTGCGCGGCTCTTTCGCACTCCGATCCCGAGCGCTTTCCGTTCTTGCTCCTCAGCACACTGCTCGGCGGCGGGATGAGTTCGCGCCTCTTCCAGCGCGTGCGCGAAGAGATGGGGCTCGCCTACGCCATCTATTCGTTTCAGTCGTTCCACGCCGACAGCGGGATGCACGGCGTGTACGTCGCCACCGCGCCGGAGTCGGCCGGCGACGCGCTCGACGCCATTCGCCACGAACTGCAGTTGGTCGTCGACGACGGACTGCCGGCCGACGAAGTCGCGATGGGCCGCCAGCAGCTCAAGGGGCAGGTCACGCTCTCGCTGGAGAGCGTGTCGTCGCGGATGTACCGCGCGGCGTCGGTCGAGTTGTACGACGAGCCATACCGCACGCTCGACGAGGTCCTGGCGCTGATCGACGTCATCACGGTGGACGACGTGGCCCGCGTGGCGCGTGCCTACTTCGACCCGTCGCGCATGACGGTCGTCAGTCTCGGCCCAAAAGGGACCGATTGACGGCGAGAGGTCGATTAGGTTACTCGCAACGCCGTAGCCACCAGCTTCCACTCCCCACCTGACGATGAAGATCGGCGTTCCAAAAGAGATCAAGACCAACGAGAACCGGATCGCGCTCGTCCCGGCGGGAGCCGAGGCGCTCGTGGCGGCCGGCCATTCGGTCTCGATCGAGACCAGCGGGGGCGTCGGCAGCGGATTCCCGGACGAGGCGTACACGGCCGTCGGAGCGTCGATAGCCCCTGACGCCGCGACCGTGTGGCGCGACAGCGAGATGATCATGAAGGTGAAGGAGCCCATCGAGCGCGAATGGCCGCACATGCGCCGGGGACAGCTCATCTTCACCTACTTCCATTTTGCCGCCGACGAGAAGCTGACCCGGGCGCACATCGCCAGCGGGGCAACCTGCGTCGCCTACGAGACGGTGGAGCTCCCGTCCCACGAGCTCCCGCTCCTGACCCCCATGTCCGAGGTGGCCGGCCGGATGGCCGTCCAGGAGGGGGCGAAATATTTGGAGAAACTCTATGGCGGCCGAGGAGTCCTTCTCGGTGGAGTCCCGGGGGTCGCTCCGGCCAAGGTGGTGATCTTGGGCGGCGGGGTCGTCGGGATCAACGCGGCGAAGATGGCCGCCGGGTTGGGCGCGAAAGTGACGATACTAGACCTGTCGCTCGAGCGTCTTCGTTACCTATCCGACGTCATGCCCGCCAACTGCGTAATGATCCACTCGAACCGGCAGAACATCCTGGAGCAGATCGAGACGGCGGATCTCGTTGTCGGGGGCGTCCTCATTCCGGGCGCCAAGGCGCCGAAGCTCATTCGGCGCGACGACCTCAAGCGCATGCAGCCTGGGGCGGTGATCGTCGACGTCGCCATCGACCAAGGCGGCTGCGTCGAGACCATCCACGCCACCACGCACGAAAACCCCACCTACGTCGTCGACGGCATCATCCACTACGGCGTGGCCAACATGCCGGGTGGAGTTCCTCGCACGTCGACGCTCGCGCTGACGAACGCCACACTGCCGTACGCCGTCCAGCTCGCCAACAAGGGCTGGAAACAGGCGCTCAAGGACAACTCGGCGCTGCTCAAAGGGCTCAACATGACGGATGGTCACGTCACGTATCCCGGCGTTGCCGAAGCGTTTGGCATGACCTACGAAAATCCTTCCGCTTTCATTTCCTAAGTACTGACGCCTCCATAACCTGAAGGGAATGCGCTGGCCTTTCCTCAAAGCGGGCTCACTCTTTCCCGCTAACGCGATCGGGGTCGACCTCGGGACTGCCAATACCCTCATCTATGTGAAGGGTGAAGGCATCGTTCTGAACGAACCATCCGTCGTCGCCATCGACCGCGAAACCAAGAAGATCAAGGGCGTCGGCCTCGAGGCGAAGCGGATGCTCGGGCGAACCCCGGACGGGGTGATCGCCGTCCGTCCCATGAAGGACGGTGTCATTGCCGACTTCGACGTGACGGAGAAGATGTTGCGGTACTTCCTGACGCTCATCATCGAGAACCACGTCTTCAAGGTGAAGCCGCGCGTGATCGTTTGCGTGCCGTCGGGTATCACCGAGGTGGAGAAGCGCGCCGTGCGCGACTCGGCCCTCGGGGCCGGCGCCAAGGAAGTGTTCATGGTCGCCGAGCCGATGGCGGCCGCGATCGGCGTGGGCCTGCCGGTGGAGACGCCGACGGGCAACATGGTGATCGACATCGGCGGCGGCACGACGGAAATCGCCGTCATCGCGCTGTCGGGCATCGTGAGCGACACGTCGATCCGCACCGGCGGCGACGAGCTCGACATCTCGATCGTGCAGTTCATGCGCAAGAACTACAACCTGCTCATCGGTGAACCCACCGCCGAGCAGATCAAGATACAGATCGGCTCGGCGGCGCCGGTGGGCGACGACCGGGAGATGGAAGTGAAGGGACGCGACCTCGTGTCGGGCATTCCCAAGACGGTGCGCGTGCACGCCAGCGAGATCCGCGAAGCGATTCAGGAGCCGATTCAGCAGATCGTCGACGCCGTGCGCCGCGCCCTCGAGATCACGCCGCCCGAGTTGGCGAGCGACATCGTCGATCGCGGCATCGTCATGACGGGCGGCGGCGCCCTGATTCGCGGACTCGATTTGCTGCTGAGCCAGGAAACGAGCCTGCCGATTCACGTCGACGAAGATCCGCTGACGTGTGTCGTACGAGGGACGGGTCGCATTCTCGACGACGAGGAAAAGTACTGGTCGGTCCTCAGCGCGTGAGGTAGCGGGGCACACCGGTGGCACACACTGCACGAAGCGGCAATCGCATCGACGCCGGTCTTCTGATCGCGTGCGTCGCCCTGTCGCTCATCGCGATCGTGTTGCGGGACGACGAGCGCGAGCCCATCGCCAGCGCGCTTCGCCGTACGATCGTCGCGCCGCTCGTCGGGCTGCAGCGGGGAGCCGAACGCTGGCGCGTCGCCTACGTCACGAACGATCAGCGCGAGATGGAGGTTGATTCGGTCGTGATGCGCGTGATGAACGCGCAGGCGCTCCAGGCCGAAAACGACCAACTGCGACGCATTCTCGGGCTCGGGTCGCGCCTCGAGTGGGGCTTCATCCCCGCCGACGCGCTCCGCGGAACGGCTCCGGCCGAAGCGATCGTCACCACGCTCACGCTCACGGCGGGAAGCACGTCCGGGGTCACGCGGTACAGCCCGGTCGTCGCACCTGAAGGGTTGGTCGGTACGATTCAGACCGCCGACCCGACGATGAGCATCGCGATTCTCTACACGAACGCCGACTTCCGCGCCAGCGCGATGGCCGTGGACGGGACGACGTTCGGCATCATCTACCCGCACGCGCAGCGCGGCAGCGGCGGCGACGCCTACATGCTCGAGCTCCGTGGCGTGCCGACGAAGGTCCAGCTCAAGGCCGGCACGCCGATCTTCACGTCGGGACTCGGCGGGACGTTCCCGCGCGGCATCGCGATCGGGACGATCGTCGCCGAGCTCAAGACGTCGGAGGTCTGGACGCGCACGTATCTCGTGCGGCCGGCGGTGACTCCGTCGCAGGTGACGACGGTGCTCATTCTCACGCCGAAGCGCATCTCGCAGGGGACGGGAAACATCTGGGGTGCGGCGGCCGCGATGAACGCCGACTCGGCCGCCAAACGCATCGCCGGTGCGGGCGACTCGCTGGCCAAGCGCGCCGCCGCGGCCGACGCTCGCAATCGCGCGACGGCCATCGACTCGCTGCGCCAAGCCGCCGTCGACTCGACGCTCCGGTCACTCGGCATGTCCGTGCCACCACGAACGCGGCGCGACTCGGCGCGCGCCGACAGCATCAGGCGTCCGTGACGTGACGTGGAATACCGCCGTTCGAACGGTCGTCGCCTGCGCGATTCTGATCGTTCTCCACTACACGCTGCGGCCGCTGCTGGCCTGGCACGCGTCGGTCGATTTTCTGATCATCGCGCTGCTGATCGGGTCGGTGCGACTGCGGCCGGGTGCGGCGGCGTTGTACGGATTCTTGCTGGGATTCGTGGCGGACTCGGTGGACGTGAGCGGCTTTGGCGCCGCCGCGCTCGCCATGTCGCTCGTCGGATTCACGGCGTCGTGGCTCAAGGCGGTATTCTTCGCTGACAATCTCGCGTTGAACGGATTCTTTCTGTTCCTCGCGAAGTGGGTGTTCGACGTGATCTTTTTGATTCTGGGCCGGCACGCACACGGCACCGAGCTGATGGTGCAGATGTTCGTGTGGTCCCCGATCGCCGCGGCGATAACGGCCGTCGCCGGCGTCATCGTGCTGACGATCATGCGGCCGTTGATGGAGACGCGGACGGCATGAGCTTTCATCCGAACGACGTGGTTCGCCGGGGGCGCGCGGCGAGCCTGATCGTCTCGGGCGCGGTGCTGTTTCTGCTTGGCGCGTTCTTCCGCGCGCAGGTGATTCGCAACGAGGAGTCGCTGCTGCAGTCGGAGGAGAATCGGCTCCGGCAGATTCCCACCGCCGCGCCGCGTGGACGCATCCTCGACCGCAACAACCGGCCGATCGCCGAGAACGTGGTCGGATACTCGGTGGCGCTGCTTGCATTGTCGGAAGACACGCTGCGCGCCACGCTCGACCGTCTCAAGAACACGATCCAGCTCACGCCCAAGCAGTACCAGGACGCGATTCGCCGCTTTCACCAGGCGGCAAACCGCCCAACGGTGATCGTGCAGGACGCGTCGCTCGACGTCGTGTCGGTGCTCGAAGAGCATCACATGGATTTCCCGAGCTTGATCATCCAGTCCGCGCCCAAGCGGATCTATCCGGATGGCCAGGCGGTCGGCGCCTTCGTGGGCTACATCGGCGAAATCAGCGAGACAGAGCTCGCGAGCATGAGCGCCGACGGCTACAAGTCGGGGCAGCTCATCGGCAAACAGGGGCTCGAGAAGCAGTACGAAAAGCTGCTGCATGGCCGCGAGGGAATTCAGTTCGTCGAGGTGGACGCGCACAACCGCGTCGTCACCAACGGCCGAGCGCGCGAGGCGGTGACGCCGCAGGAAGGGCCGCCGCTCTACACCAACATCGATCTCGACCTGCAGGAGTACATCCACTCCCTCTTCGGCGACTCGCTGGCCGCGGCAGCAGTGGCGATGGTGCCGCAGACGGGCGAGGTGCTGGCGCTCTACAGCTCGCCGGCGGCCGATCCGAATCGCTGGGTCGGCGGCGTGTCGCAGTCGTACTACGACTCGCTGCGCAACGACCCGCGGCAACCGCTCTACAACAAGGCGCTCCAGGCGTTGCAAGCACCCGGGTCCACGTTCAAGCTGGCCACCGCGACGATGGCGCTCGAGGACAGCCTGATCAACTTCGACTCGCACATGCCGGAGACGTGCAAGGGCTTCTACTACTTCGGCAACCGGACGTGGCATTGTTGGAAGAAGGAAGGACACGGCAGCCTCAGCCTGCTCGGCGCGATCGCGCAGTCGTGCGATGTCTACTTCTATCAACTCGGGCAGCGGCTGACGTTGTCGCGTCTCGTGGCCGGCGGCGTGAGCCTCGGGTTCGACAAGCGCACGGGCATCGACCTGCCTGAAGAAAGCCGGCCGCGATTTCCGACGAGCTTCCCGGACTATTTCAACCAGCGCTACGGGCGCAACTGGACGATCGGGTCGACCGAATTGAACATGGCGATCGGGCAGGGCGAGAACGCGCAGACGGTGATCAACATGGCGCGCTTCTACAGCGCGCTGGCCACCGACGGCAGTGAGCCGACGCCGATGCTCAAGCGTGGCCCACCGAAGCTCACCAAGGCGATCCGTCTCGGGCCGGACCAGATGGACCAGCTGCGCAAGGCGATGATGGGCGTCCTCGCGGCCGGCGGCACGGCTGCCGGCGCCGCCATCCAGGGTGTGAGCATCGCCGGAAAGACGGGCACCGCGCAGGTGCCGGGCTTCAAGACCGACAAGAATGGAAAATCGCTCTACTACGCGTGGTTCGCGGGCATGGCGCCGGCAAATGCGCCGCGAGTGGTCGTCGTGGTGATGGTGCCGAACGTGACGTTCGAGGGCGCGACCGCGGCGACGTTCGCGACCAAGATCATCGAGCATTATCTGCACACGCAGGTGAACAACACCATCGAGAACACGGGCTGATGCCGGCCCCGCGACGCATCAACGTCGACTTGCCGCTGCTCCTCACCGCGATCGCGCTCACCGCGTTCGGGTTGGCGGTCGTCTTTTCGGCGGGTCAGACCGACGTGCAGACGCCGGCCACCGGCGCGTACAAGCTTCAGATCATCTGGACCGTCGTCGGCATCGTCGGCGCGTATTCGGTGAGCCGTGCGTCGGTGCGACTGATCGAGTGGATGACGATTCCCGCATACGCGTTCACGATCGTGATGCTCGTCGGGCTGCTCATAGGCTTGGGATCCGGGGGCGGCACCGCGACGAGCACGTCGGGTTGGCTCACGATTGCCGGGCACCGACTTGGACAACCGGCGGAGCTGGCCAAACTCACCGTCGTGCTGATGCTGGCGCACATGCTGAGTCAGAACCGCGTCACGCCGAAATCGATGATCGAGCTGTGGAAGCCGCTCGCCATCGCCGGCGTGCCGCTGCTGCTCATCATGGCGCAGGGCGACCTCGGTACGTCGATCGTGTTCGTCGGGATTTTCTTCGCGATGCTGTTCTGGGCGGGCGTGCCGTGGCAACTGCTCATTCTGCTGGCGAGCCCGGTCATCAGCCTGATCCTCGGCTTCGACCCATACGTGTGGGGCGCGTGGTTCCTGCTGCTCCTCGGGCTCGTGCTGTGGTACAAGCCGTTCCTCGGCGAAGGCCTCTTCGTCGTCGCGGCGAACGCGATGATGGGAATCGTCGGGCCGCTGCTCTGGGAACACATGAAGCCGTATCGCCAGAACCGGCTCAAGGTCTTTCTCGATCCGACGGCCGACCCGCGCGGCAGCGGCTACCACGTCATCCAGTCGATCACCGCGATCGGATCGGGCGGGTGGTTCGGACGCGGCTATCTCAACGGCCCGCAGAAACGCGGCGGCTTTTTGCCCGAGCAGTACACCGACTTCATCTTCGCCGTCGTCGGCGAGGAGCTCGGCTTCGTCGGCGTGATGATCGCGCTCACGCTGTTTCTGTTTCTCTTTCTGCGCGTGATTCGCATTTCCGAACGCGCGAACGATTCTTTCAGCAGTCTCGTGGCGTTCGGGCTTCTCGCGAGCTGGTTCACCCACGTGTTGGAAAACGTGGGGATGACGCTCAACGTCATGCCGATCACCGGCATTCCGCTGCCGTTTTTCAGCTACGGCGGATCGTTCATGCTCGCGTGCTGGTTGTCGGTGGGATTGCTCGCGCGCATCTCGAGCGAAGGCCGTGGAGGCCTCGCCGGGCCCCTGAAGGTATGACGGCGCGTGTAGCGTCAAGCCGGTCTCGGCCCTAGCCTTGGGCTCCCGGTAACCCCCAAATTTCCACCATGGCATGGTGGAACAAGCAGGGCAAGAAAGCCCGACAACCCCGGCGCGAACGACTCGAGATCCCGGCTGACGTCTGGGAGAAGTGCGAGGCGTGCGGACACACGGACATCCGTGAAAAGTTCGCGCGCAACATGAACGTCTGCCCGAACTGCGACTATCATCGCCGCATTCGAGCGTCCGAGTACTGCGCCCTGCTGCTCGACGAAGGGTCGATGGAAGAGGTCGAGGTCGACCTTCGCTCGACCGACCCGCTCGGCTTTCCCGAATATCCGGCTCGTCTCAAGAAAGCCTCGGCGAAGGTCGGCGACACCGACGCGCTGCTGGCGTGCACGGGAACGCTCGACGACCTCCCGGTGAACGCCGGCGTGATGGACTTCGCGTTCATGGGCGGCTCCATGGGATCCGTGGTCGGCGAAAAGATCTCGCGCCTCGCCCAGCGGTCGCTCGAGCGGAAGTATCCGCTCATCATCGTGTCCGCGTCGGGCGGCGCGCGCATGCAGGAAGGCGTGCTGTCGCTCATGCAGATGGCCAAGATCGCGGCCGTGCTCGCACAGCTCGCCGAGCGCCGGATTCCGTACATCTCGATCCTCACGAATCCCACGACGGGCGGCGTGAGCGCCAGCTACGCCATGCTCGGCGATGCGATCCTCGCCGAGCCGGGCGCGGTGATCGGATTCGCCGGGCCGCGCGTGATCAAGCAGACGTTGGGACAGGACCTTCCCGAAGGATTCCAGACGTCGGAATTCCTGCTCGATCACGGCATGTTGGACAGCGTCACGCATCGCCGGAATCTCAAACGAACGGTGAGCCAGCTGCTCCGCCACATGTCCGGGCGTCCGGCGGCGACGGGTTGGACGTCGCCCTGAGGGCGCCGTTGTCCGTGTCTTCCGCCAATCCGAAGCTCGCCGACTATCGCGACGCACTCGCCTTCTTGTTCGCGCGGACGACCGGCGCGTTCAAGTTCGGCCTCGAGCGCACGGCGGCCCTGCTCGCCGCGCTCGGCAATCCGGAGCGTCGCTATCCGTCGATCCACATCGCCGGCACGAACGGAAAGGGAAGCAGCGTCGCGACGATGTCCGCTCTCCTCGCGGCGAAAGGACTCCGTGTGGCGACGTACACGTCGCCGCATCTGGTGGATTTTCGCGAACGGATGGTTGTCGGCGGTCAGATGATCTCGTCCGACGACGTCGTCTCGTTCATCGCGACGCACATGCCGCTCATCGAGGAGATCGGCGCGAGCTTCTTCGAGGCGACGACCGCGATGGCGTTCGACCACTTCGCGCGTGCCGGCGCCGACGTCGCCGTGATCGAGGCGGGGCTCGGCGGTCGGCTCGATTCGACAAATGTGCTCGATCCGATCGTGGCCGGTGTGACGTCCATCGGGCTCGACCACATGGAGTATCTCGGTTCCACGCTCGCGTCGATCGCGGGAGAGAAGGCGGGCATCTTCAAACCCGGCCGGCCCGCCGTGATCGGCGAGCGCAATCCGCGCGTCCGCGACCTGCTCGTGGAGCACGCCTTGCGCGCGAACGCGTCGGCCGTGAGGACGTCCGACGAGATCCGTTTCGATCGCGTCACCGTGGACGCGAACGGCACGTCGTGTGACGTCGAGTGGCGCGACGAGCGGGTGGCGCTGCGAACGCCGCTCGCCGGCCGCCATCAAGCCTACAATCTGGCGTTTTCGCTGGTCGCGCTCGACGCCGCCGGTCCGCACTACGCGGTCTCCGCCGCGGAAGCGTCTCGCCACCTCGCGAGCGTGCACATGTTGGGGCGGTTCCAACGACGCGGCCGGTTCGTCTTCGACGTGGCGCACAATCCCGCCGGCGTCGAGATGCTGGTGCAGACGATTCACACCGTCTCGCCTCCGCGGCCGATCACGGCGCTTCTTTGCGTGCTCGGCGACAAGGATTGGCGCTCGATGATGCAAGCGCTGAGCGAAGTCGTCTCGCGTTTCGTGCTCACGATGGCGCCGACCGCGCCGGCGAGCCGCATGTGGAACCTCGAGGAAGCCGCCGCCTTTGCGCGCTCGCTCGGCGTGAACGTCGAGGTGATCCCGGAGTTCGCGGTGGCGCTCCATCGAGCGGAAATGGACGCGGAAACCGTGCTGGTCACCGGCTCGTTTCACACGGTAGGCGATGCACTCGCGCTGTTGCAGGTATCGCCAATAGCCCGATAGCTTTAGAGGATGGCCCAGGGCGCCCTCCCCGGCTTTCGCGACTTCTATCCCGAACAGTTCGCCGAGCGCGCGCACCTCATGGGTGTGTGGCGCGAAGTGGCGCGCCGGTTCGCGTTCGTCGAGTACGACGGACCGCCGCTCGAGCCGCTCGAGCTCTACACCAAAAAGAGCGGAGAAGAGATCGTCGGCCAGCTCTACAACTTCACCGACAAAGGTGGCCGCGACATCGCGCTGCGTCCGGAGATGACGCCGACGCTCGCCCGCATGGCGGCCGCCAAAGCGAACGCGCTGCGCAAACCCGTGCGATGGTTCTCGGTGCCGCAGCTCTTTCGCTACGAGCGACAGCAGCGCGGGCGCCTGCGCGAGCACTTTCAGCTGAACGTCGACATCATCGGCGAAGCGGACGTCACCGCCGACGCCGAGCTGCTCGCCGTCGCCATCGAGATCATGCGCGGCTGCGGCCTTACCTCGGCCGACGTGCGAGCGCGCGTCTCCGACCGCCGGCTGCTCCGCGCCATTCTCGCGGCGCTCGGCGTCGACGACGCGCGGACGGGCGAGGTGTTTGGCGTGATCGACAAAGTGCAACGCCAGCCGCGCACCGTGTCGGTCGAGAAGCTCGAGAAGCTGGGCCTCGCCGCCGACTCGATCGAGGCGCTGATGCAGATCCTCGACCGCACGGAGCTCGACGACATCGCTCGCCGGTTCGCGAAATCCCCCGACGTCGTAGCGTCGGTCGCCGAGGTGCGTCGCTATCTGGCGCTCGTGGACCAGCTGGGCGTGAGCGACTGGGTGACGCTCGATCTCACGATCGTGCGCGGCCTCGCCTACTACACGGGTATCGTCTTCGAGCTGTTCGACGCGAAGGGAGAACTGCGCGCCATCTGCGGCGGCGGCCGCTACGACGATCTGCTCCAGTCGCTCGGCGGCGTCGATTTACCGGCGCTCGGGTTCGGTATGGGCGACGTCGTGCTCACCGAGCTGCTCCGCGATCGAAAACTCTTGCCGACGTCGGCGACGGGGCCGCAAGTCTGGGTCGCCACGGAGGCGGAGGATCGCCAGCACGACGTGCGACGCGCCGCCACGGCACTGCGCCGCAGCGGCGTGAGCGTCGAGTACGCGCTCAAACCGCAACCGCTCATGAAACAGGTGAAGGCAGCGCGCTCCGCGGGCGCGTCGATGGTGCTCACCTTGCTCGAAGGTCGAGCGAATCACTCGTGGAGCGGAGAACCGCCCGCCGAGTGGAAGCAGGTGCTCGCGGACCTCGGTATCTAGTTCTTCTCACCTCACGGCAACAAATGGCCCCCCCCGACGACAAAAAGCTCACCACCCGCGAAGCCGACTTCAGCGCCTGGTACAACGAGGTCGTGCTCCGCGCCGAGCTCGCCGACTACTCGCCCGTGCGCGGATGCATGGTCATCCGCCCGAACGGCTACGGCATCTGGGAACGGATGCAGCGTGCGTTGGACGACATGTTCAAGGCGACGGGCCATCAGAACGCCTACTTCCCGCTGTTGATTCCGGAGAGCTTCCTCCACAAGGAGGCGCAGCACGTCGAAGGCTTCGCCCCGGAGGTGGCCGTCGTCACGCACGGAGGCGGCAAGAAGCTCGACGAGCCACTCATCATCCGGCCGACGTCGGAGACGATCATCTACTCGATGTTCGCCAAGTGGGTGCAGAGTTATCGCGACCTGCCGTTGCTCATGAACCAGTGGGCAAACGTCGTCCGCTGGGAAATGCGCACTCGCCTCTTTCTGCGCACGCTCGAGTTCCTCTGGCAAGAGGGACACACCGCGCACGCGACCCACGACGAGGCCGAGGAGGAGGCGCGCCAGATGCTCGGCGTCTACAGCGATTTCATGGAAGGTTGGATGGCGATGCCGGTCATCACCGGCCTCAAGACCAACGCCGAGCGGTTCGCCGGCGCGCTGCGGACGTACGCGTGCGAAGCGCTCATGCAGGACAACAAGGCGCTGCAGGCCGGCACGTCGCACCATCTCGGGCAAAATTTCGCCAAGGCATTCGACCTCAAGTTCCAAGCGGAGCACGGGGGACTGGAGTTCGCCTGGAACACGAGCTGGGGCGTGTCGACGCGGCTCGTCGGCGGGCTCGTGATGACGCACGGCGATGACGTCGGGATTCGCATTCCGCCGCTGCTCGCGCCCACGGAGCTCGTCATCGTGCCGATCTACAAGAGCGACGATGAGCGCACGCGCATCCTCGAAGCGGCCGATCGCGTCGAGCAGAAGCTGCTCGACTGGGAGCGCCGCGATCCGGGCCGCCTCCGCGTGCACGTCGATGACCGCGAGGGCATCAAGCCCGGTGCGAAGTACTACGAGTGGGAGCTGCGCGGCGTGCCGCTCCGCATGGAGCTCGGTCCTCGCGACGTCGACGCCAACCAGGGCGTTCTCGTTCGCCGCGACAACCGCGCCAAGAAGCCCGTCTCGCTCGACACCGCCGGCGAGGACGTCGCCGACTTGCTGATGCGCATCCAAGACGACATGCTGATCGCGGCGCGCGAGCGGCGTGAGGCGAACAGCATCCGGCACAAGATCAGCTACGGCGACTTCAAGGAGCTGATGGAAGGGAAGGGCGCGTTCGTCTATGCCGGCTGGTGCGGCGACGAAGCGTGCGAAGCGCAGATCAAGGAGGAAACCAAGGCGACGATTCGCGTACTCCCCGACGAGGAATTCCGCTCGGCCGAGGCGCCGGCGGCCTGCCTCAAGTGCGGCCGCGCATCGACCGCCGAGGCGGTATGGGCCAGAGCGTACTGACGTCGGGCTTCGCCCGCGTCCGTGGGGATGACGGCGAGGGCGTGATGTACTGCGAGGGCGTGTCCCTCGAGCACATCGCGCGCGAGGTGGGCACGCCGGTGTTCGTGTACAGCGCTTCGACGATGCGCGACAGGTTCGAGCGGCTCGAGCGAATGCTCGCGCCGCTCCCGCACCGTATTCATTACACGCTCAAGGCCAACTCCAGCCTTGGCATTCTGCGCCTGATGCGCGAGCTCGGCGCGGGCGCCGACGTCGTGAGTGGCGGCGAGCTGCATCGCGCGCTGCGCGCCGGCTTCACACCGAGCGACATCATCTTCGGCGGCGTGGGCAAGACCGCGGCGGAGCTCGCGCAGGCGATCGACGGCGGGATTCTCTTCATCAACGTGGAGAGCGAAGGCGAGATCCATCTCGTCAGCCAGCTGGCGAGCGAACGGCACACGACCGCACGCGTCTCGATTCGCGTGAATCCGGAGATCACGCTCGACACGCCGCACGACTACATCAAGACGGGCGGCCGGGGACACAAGTTCGGCATTCCCTACGACGACGTCGTGCACGTGGCCGAGATCGCGCGCTCGCTGCCGAATATCGAGCTGGTCGGGCTCGACATGCATCTCGGCTCGCAGCTCTCGCGCATCGATCCCTATCGTGAAGGCGCCGAGCGGCTCGCGGCGATCCTCGCCGAGCTCGCGGAACGTGGAATCACCGGACTCCAGTATCTGGACATCGGCGGCGGGCTCGGCGTGCGCTACGACACCGAGGAGCCACCGAATCTCGAGCGCTTCGCCGAACTGGTGCTGCCGATCGTCGCCTCGACGGGGCTCAAGCTGATCATGGAGCCGGGACGTTTTCTCGTCGGCAACGCGGGCGTGCTTGTCGGCCGCGTGTTGTATCGGAAGCACAGCGGCGGCAAGGACTACGTCATCGCCGACGCCGGAATGACGGAGCTGTTGCGCCCGTCGCACTACGGCGCCTTTCATCGCGTCGACGCGATGCGCCAGCACGGCAACACTCGGCGCGTCGACGTCGTCGGCCCGGTGTGCGAGAGCGGCGATTTCCTCGCGCTCGACCGCGAGCTGGACGATGTTCAGCCGGGCGACTTCATCGTCGTTTCCGACGTCGGCGCCTACGGCTACGCGATGGCCTCGAACTACAACAGCCGCGGCCGCGCCGCCGAGGTGCTCGTGGACGACGATCGCTTCGCCATCATCACGGCGCGCGAGCTGTACGACGACCTGACGCGTCTCGAGATCGACGCGCCCACGTGGGAAGCCGGAGAACCGCACGAATGAAGATCGGACTCATCGCCGACACGCACGATCGGTTGCCCGCCATCGCCGAGTTGGTGAAACAACTCCAGGCAGGCGGCGCCGGCATGCTGCTCCACGCCGGCGACTACTGCTCGCCGTTCTCGCTCACCCCGGTCGAAGACGCGCAGATGTCGCTCGCCGGCGTGTTCGGCCGCAACGACGGCGATCCGCAGGGATTGATCACGCGCGCACAGTCGGCGCTCGGCATCGAGCTGTTCGAGTCGCCGCACAGCCTCGAGGTGGGCGGGCGGCGAATTCTCGTCGTGCACGATATCGGCGAGGTCCACGAACGCTCGGTGTTGGCTCACGAGGTGGTGGTGCACGGAAGCACGCACCAGCAGGAAATGAAGACGCGCGGCGAGACGTTGATCGTGAATCCGGGTGAAGCCTGCGGGTGGCTGTTCGGCAAGCCGACGGCGGCGCTGCTCGATCTCGACACGCGACGCGTCGAGTTCCTGACGCTCTCCGGCCCCGAGTGGGCCCGCTGATGTCGTCGCGGATCCTCATCATCGACTACGGATCGCAGTTCACGCAGCTCATCGCGCGCCGCGTCCGCGAGGCGCGCGTCTACTCGGAGATTCATCCCCCGACCCGCTCGCTCGAGTGGATTCGCGATTGGAAGCCGACGGGCATCATCCTCAGCGGCGGACCCAATTCGGTGTACGAGGATGGCGCGCCGACGGTCGACCCGGGCGTTCTCGATCTGGCCCCGGTGCTGGCGATCTGCTACGGCATGCAGTTGGTGGCGCGGCTGGCGGGCGGTGACGTCATCGGCGCCGGTCGTCGCGAGTACGGGCGATCCGAGCTCCGGGTCGACGAGACGTGCGGCCTGTTCGACGGATTCGCCGCGCACGACGTGATGCAGGTGTGGATGAGCCACGGCGATCACGTCGACGCGCCGCCGCATGATTTCGTCGCGACCGCGTCCAGCCCGAGCGTGCCGATCGCCGCGATGCGCCATCGCACGAAGCCGATTCATTGCGTGCAGTTCCATCCGGAAGTGGCACACACGCCGCGCGGCGGCGAGATTATCTCCAACTTCCTCTTTCACGTCTGCAAAGCCGAGCCGAGTTGGACGCCGGGGGCGTTCGTCGAGAGCGAGGTCGCGAAGATCAAGCAACTCGTCGGCGACTCGCGCGTCGTCTGCGGTCTCTCCGGCGGGGTCGACTCGGCCGTCGCGGCCGCGCTCGTGCACCGCGCGATCGGCGACCAGCTCACCTGCGTGTTCGTCGATACCGGATTGCTGCGCTTGCACGAACGCGAGCAGGTGGAGCGTACGTTCCGCGCGAATCTCGGCATTCGCCTCATCACGGTCGACGCGGCGGACCAGTTTCTCGAGAGGCTGGCCGGTGTCGAGGAGCCCGAAAAGAAGCGAACCATCATCGGCCACACGTTCATCGACGTCTTCGAATCGACGACCGATTCGCTCAGAGCCGAGGGGGAGTACAAGTTCCTGGTGCAGGGAACGCTTTATCCAGACGTGATCGAATCGTTCTCACCGCGCGGCGGACCGTCGGTCACGATCAAGACGCACCACAACGTCGGCGGCTTGAAACCAGCCATGAAGTTCCAGCTCATCGAGCCGCTGCGTGAGCTGTTCAAGGACGAGGTGCGGAACGTCGGGCGCGAGCTCGGACTGCCCGAGGAGATGGTCGGACGACATCCGTTTCCGGGTCCCGGGCTGGGCATTCGCGTGCTCGGCCCGGTCGACCGGGCGGCGCTCGACGTCCTCAGGAAGGCCGACGCCATTTACCTCGAGGAGATTCGAGACGCCGGGCTGTACAGCGAGATCTGGCAGGCGTTCGCCGTCTTGTTGCCGGTGCGCAGCGTGGGCGTGATGGGCGACTATCGCACCTACGAGAACGTGGTGGCGCTGCGCGCCGTGACGAGCACGGACGGCATGACGGCGGACTGGTATCATTTCCCGCACGACTTGCTGGGAAAGATCTCGACGCGGATTATCAATCAGGTCCGCGGCGTGAATCGCGTCGTCTACGACATCAGCTCCAAGCCGCCGGCGACGATCGAGTGGGAGTGAGACGCCGAAGGGCGAAACTAACGAAAGGCGAAGGTGACGAAGAGCGAAGGTAACGAAGAGCGAAACTGACGAAGAGCGAAACTGACGAAGAGCGAGGATAACGAAGGGCGAGGATAACGAACGGCGAGCAAGGCGAAAACAGCGATAGGGGTCCGCGCTCTACCCGTCCACCCGTCCACCCGTCCACCCGAATGACAACCGAGCTCCGACCCAAGCAGTGGAGCGCGGCGGCGCCGGCCGTCGAGGTTGAGCAGCAGGCGTGTCTCAACTGCGGCGCGGTGCTGCACGGCACGTTCTGTTCGACGTGCGGGCAGCGTGTCGTGCCGCCGCGGCCGTCGTTGCGCGAGCTGCTTGGCGAAGCGTTCGCGGAATTCTCAGGATGGGACGGGAAGCTCGCGACGACGCTTCGCCTCCTGGTCATCCGCCCCGGACAGCTCACGGTCGACTTTCTCGAGGGGAAGCGGGCGAGGTACATCACGCCGCTGCGGCTCTACCTGAGCGTAAGCCTCGTGTACTTCGTGCTTTCAGCGGCGGCGCCCCCGTCGGCGGTGCCGAGCGAGGTCGCGAAAGTCGGTCAGGTCGGCGACGCGAAAATCACCGTCGGCTTTGGCGGTAGCAGTCCCGACCAATTGTCAGCCGAGCAGCGAGCCGCGCTTCTCGCCTCGGCGAAAAATGCCCCCGCGCTGTTTCGGCCGGCGCTTCGTCGCCTGGCCAGTGACCCCAAGGGATTTCAAGACGACTTCGTCGCCGTCATGCCGAAGCTCATGTTCGGCCTGCTCCCCGTCTTCGCGCTGATCCTGGCGCTCTTCTACCGCGGGCGAGGATTCGTCGAACATCTCTACTTCACGATCCACGTTCAAACTTTCTTCTTCATCGCCCTCGGACTCGGCGTCGCCGCCCGGTTCACGCACCTCGTCGCCGCGACGGTCGTGACGGGCATCGTGACGTTCCTGTGGGCGCCGCTCTACGCCCATTACTCGCTGCGACGGGTGTACGGCGAGAGCAACGGAAAGACGTTGCTCAAGGAGCTCGGGATCGGCGCGCTCTACGCGGCCGTGTACATCCCGTCGGTCGTCGCGCTCGCGCTTTGGGTGGGAAGAACTTAGAAGGGCGAAGGTGACAAAGGGCGAAGCTGACAAACGGCGAAGATAACGAAGATCGAAGATAACGAAGATCGAAGATAACGAAGATCGAAGATAACGAAGATCGAAGGTAACGAAGAGCGCAGGTGACGAAAGATCGAAGGTGACAAACGCCGAGAAGGGCGAGACTGCGAGTCAGACCATCGCACTCTCGCCCTTCTCGGATTTTGTCAGCTTCGCCTTTGTTAGCTTCGCCGTTTGTTATCTTCGCCGTTTGTTATCTTCGCCCTTTGTTAGTTTCGCCGTTTGTTAGTTTCGCCGTCCGCAGTTCAGACTCCCTTTTCCTCGAGCAGCGCCAGGAACTGTTTCGGCTCGGTGATCTCGAGCAGTCGTCCCGGCACGTCCGGCTCCTTGCTGAACTGCGCAATCTTGCCGAGCACCGGGAGGTACTGATTCGAGACCTCGAGCGGTGGGGCGACGATGAGGAAGAAGAAATTCACCGGCTTCTCATCGATCGCCTTGAAGTCGACGCCCTCTTTCCGGCGGCCGAAGGCGACGCGCAGCTTGTTCACGACGAGCGAGCGGCAGTGGGGAATGGCGATCCCTCGCCCGATTCCCGTCGAACCGAGGTTCTCGCGCCGCTTGAGCATCTTGAACAGCATGCCTTCTGATTTCTCGTCGAGCTTGAGCAAGCCGATCAACTCGCGGAGGACGTCATCCTTGGTCGTCCCCTTGACGTTGAGCTCGATTGCGTCTTCGCTGAAGAATTCTCGCAGTTCCATCCGTGGCGATTCGCGGCGTAAGTCGTAAGAAAGGCAGGCAACTGGCGTGAATCAGCGAAGCTATCCGGGCTGAGAACGTGTGTCAAATGCGCGCGTTGCTTGGACTTCGCCTCACTCTTACCTTTGGCGAATGGCGCGTTTTCCGTTTCCGCTCGACGCGGCCGTCCCGCTCTACCTCGCGCCGATGGCCGGCGTGTCGGAGTCGCCGTTCCGGCGCCTCTGCCGCCGCTTTGGCGCCGACGTCGTCGTCACGGAATTCCTCTCGGCCGAAGGCATCCGCCGGGAGAACCCCGCCACCATCGACAAGCTCCGCTTCGGTCCGGACGAGCGGCCGATCGGCGTGCAGATCTTCGGCGCCGACGCCGGCGGCGATGGGTGAAGCGGCCGCGTTCGTCACCGACGTGTTCGCACCCGAGTTCATCGACATCAACTTCGGCTGCCCGGTCAAGAAGGTCGTGCGCCGCAACGGCGGGTCGGGCTGCCTCAAGGATCTGAATCTGGTGCAGGACGTGATCCGCGCCGTCGCGCGCAGCACGTCGCTGCCCGTGACGTGCAAGATCCGCAGCGGCTGGAACGAAGAGATGCGCGACCCGGTAACGATCGCGCTACGGTGCCAGGACGCCGGCGTCCGCGCCATCGCGCTGCACCCGCGGACGCGCACGCAGATGTACTCGGGCAACGCGCGCTGGGAGGAGATCGCCGCCGTCGTCGACGCGCTCGACATCCCCGTGCTCGGCAACGGCGACATCAAGACGCCGGAAGACGCGGCGCGCATGCACCGCGAGACCGGCTGCGCCGGTGTGATGATCGCGCGCGGCTCGTTCGGCCAGCCGTGGATCTTCGACCAGACGCGCGACCTGCTCGAAGGACGCCCGATGCGCCCGGCGCCGACTATAGAAGCGCGATTTGCAATCGCGCTCGATCACGCGCACATGGCGGCCGCCTACGAGCCCGATCGTCGCGGCGCGGCGATCGAGTTCCGCAAGCACCTCGGCTGGTACGTGAAGGGGCTGCCCGCGTCGGCCGAGCTTCGCAAGAGGCTGCATGCCGTCAACTCGCTCGACGAAGTCGAAGGGATCTTCGACGAGTATCTCCGCCTGCGCGACACGTTCGGCGCCGACATCGTGATGAGCGACGACGCGGCGGACGACACGGACTCGATCGAGACGGCGGCCGCATGAGACGCGAGCACGTCCGCGACCTGCTGCGGCAGGTGGCGGACGGATCGCTCGACGTCTCGCACGCGCTCGACGCACTGGCCCTCGAGCCGACCGAGTCGCTCGGCTTCGCGACGATCGATCACCATCGCGCGCTTCGGCAGGGATTTCCGGAAGTCATCTACGGAGCGGGGAAGACCCCCGACCAGATCTGCGAGATCGCACGCCGCATCGTCGCCCGCGGCGATGGTGTACTCGTCACGCGGATCGCCGACGACGCCGCGCGTCGCCTCGCCGACGCACTGCCGAACGTCGAAGTGAATGACGTCGCGCGCACCGCGTTCGTGCGCGCCGAGTCGCCCGCGCCGCGCGGAACGGGAACGGTCGCCGTCGTCACCGCCGGCACGAGCGATCTGCCGGTGGCCGAGGAGGCCGCGGTGACTCTCGACGCACTGGGCGACTGCGTGATGCGCGTGACGGACGTCGGCGTGGCCGGCATTCACCGCGTGCTGGCGAAGCACAAAGAGCTGATGTCGGCGTCGGTGGTGATCGTGGTGGCGGGAATGGACGGCGCGCTGCCGTCGGTCGTCGGCGGCATGGTGCGCGCGCCGGTGATCGCGGTGCCGACGTCGGTCGGATATGGAGCGTCGTTCGGCGGGCTGGCGGCGCTGCTCACCATGTTGAACTCGTGCGCGGCCGGAGTCACCGTGGTGAACATCGACAACGGATTTGGGGCGGCCGTAGCGGCATCTCGAATCACTCACGCCGGAGCAGGGTAACCGCTCCGGTTTCGGCTGACGGCTATCGGTACGCCGGTGAGACGTCGGCCGGCGCGCGGCCGATGCGATCGCACGACGACGGAGATCGGTCCGTCGACGACGGAGTTCGGTCCGTCGACGACGGAGTTCGGTCCGTCGACGACGGAGTTCGGTCCGTCGGCGGCGGATTGCGGTCATGAGTTCACTGACTTCGGTCTGAGCTCGCCGGACTTCGGTCCTTTGCTGCGTTGCCGCAACATTTGTGGCACGCATCTCGATCCGTTGACGATTCGCGGCAGGAGTTTGCTGGCTTTGCGTCGTCCGGAGCTCGCGTTGCGCGGTCGTGAGTTGCCTTGGAGCAGTCTGGCGCGGGCGATCGACGATGCGTAACGCCCGGAGTGCCGGCATGAGCTGAAACCGAACGGGGCATTGCTCGCCGGATCCATAATCGTCGCGCGCGACGGTGTTGAAATGTGGATTGCCGCCGGTAGTTGACGGCGGTTCCACGGCTCGTCACAGATTGATGACGGGGAGTCGCGAGCGCACCACGATCCTGCCTCGACGGAGTTCGGTCACTTCGCGGCGGAACGCGATCCGTCGTCGAGTGAACTCGCGGAGGTGACGACGCAACGGCGGGTGGTGGCGATGAAAATCGCGCGATGTGGCGCGCACGCCACGGCGAAGCGATTTGAGTTCGCGCCGTGACGAGGGATGTCCGACTCGTGGCGGAGTTGATGCGATCAGCGGCGAGTTGCAACCGAGGATCGACGCATTGGCGTCGGGGCGGAGCCGAGTGTTCGCGTGGACGTCCAGAGTGAAATCGGGTCACGTGAGAGTTGTACGCGGCGCGCGACGCCCGCATCCGAAGTCTTTCCACAAGAGTGCGGGCCGCACCGAAGTGAGAGTCGGACGACGTGGAGTGAGCGGGTGGACGGGTAGACGGGTAGACGGGTGGACCGGTAGACCGGTAGACCGGTAGACCGGTAGACCGGTAGACCGGGCGACCGGTAGAACGGGAGACGGGAGATGGGAAGAGCTCGCGAGCCTCGAGATCGCACGGCACTTGAGCTTCCCATCACAACCAATTGCCCACGCGGAGCTTAACTCAGTCAATCGACGCGCCGATTTAGCGCGGATTTCGTTGCGTCCGCCGCCCGAATCGTCTAGATTTCGTAGAGTAAGGGGGCGACTGGCTTCGACGGGGTATGTGAAGCCGTGGCTGCGTGCCGAGGTCGTGGGGCACCTCGTTAAACACTCCGCAAACTTCCAACTGCGAACAACAACTTCGCCCTTGCCGCCTAACTTTTAGTTAGGCCTGCAAGTGCCTGAGAGGAAGCCCGCCCGGGGCGGCTTCTCAGGTATCGGAAATCCGGGATTGCTGGCTCGACCGCCTCCGGCGGGCCGGTGAAATCAAGGGGGCTCATCCGCGAGTGGGTCGTTCGCCAACCAGCGCGCGGAAACATCTAACGGCGGACTACGCACGTAGTGGCTGTGGTCGATCTATTCTCGGACCCGGGTTCAATTCCCGGCGCCTCCATGCCGAGGGAATCCAGCATGATGCAACGGCGTCCAGAAATGGGCGCCGTTGCTCGTTTTACCCAGTGAAACTCGTCCAATCCAGACTTGACGCGTCCGACCTTCGCCCGGCGCGGCGCCTGCGACTTGGATCGAGAGAGCACCGGCTTCCTAATCCAAACATGACGCACTATGAGGATGCGTTTTCATAGTGCGGCATGAGTGTTTATAGGCACGATTTTGCGCCATTGGCAGGCATGGACCGGCAAACATTACGGCAAACATTCTCACGTCGGCCAACGCTAGAGCATCCGCACGGTGAGGAACACACTCGGGGCCATTGCCGAAGTACTTCGTTGCGTCGCGTAGCCGGCCGTCGGCCTCATCGCCCTCGTCTATTTCCGGAACGAGCTTAAGGGCCTAGTCAAGTCGGAGGAACGGAGGCGAAATACCCGGCGAAGGTCGCCCAGTCTCGTCGGTGCCTCATCGCTGCGCTCCGTTCGCAGCAATCAGCAAGGCAACTGCTTCCGAGTAGCGCTCCCATTTGGAGAGTTCGATGGCGAGGCGCCCACGGCCGGCGGCGGTGAGGCGATAAAACTTGGCTCTGCGTCCCGCTGGTGTCTGGCCCCAGTGAGTCGAGCCAGCCCTTGTCCTCCATTCGGTGAAGCGCCGGATACAGTGCCCCTTCTTCCACCCGAAGGCGTTCCACCGTGGACTCCTCGATCCAACGGAGAACGGCGAGGCCGTGCCTCGGTCCCCACGAGAGAGTCCTCAAAATGAGAAGATCGAGCGTCCCACGAAGCAGTTCGAGATCTGATTTGTCGAGGGCAGCGGGTGCCAAAGGGCGCCTCTGATATATAAGGTTGTTAGGCCAGACTATCTCGACGCTTCGAGGACTGTCAAGGCGCCTCTTTCTCGGCCAACCGTCGCGCCATTGCGGGATTGTTACATGACGGGCATATTCGCGCGGGTTGTCGCCAGTTGTTCTCCCCTCCCCCGCGACAACTGAGGCCTCAGCTGTGCCCCCGTCTCTGCGGCTATCCTCGAGTTCGTCCAACATCGCGTCGTCCTCTCCTCGGCCGCTCTCGGACGAGGAGCTGTTGCGGCAATTAGCCCTCGACGAAACGCGGGCGCTCGAGGTAGCGCTGGCTCGCTACTGGACGCTGGTCGTCGACTACGTCGCGCGGCTCACGCACTCCGAGGACGCCGCGCAGGACGTTGCCCAACGCGCGTTCTGCCAACTGTGGGATCGCCGGGCCCAATGGGCGGCCGCCGGATCGCTCCGTGCGCTCATCTGCCGCATCGCGCGCAACTATGCCATCAGCGATTATCGCCGCCAACAAGCCGACGAGCGGAGCGCCGCGACATTCCTGGAGTTGAGCGGGCCGTCAGCGGCAACGGTGTCGGACGGCGACACCACCCGCCTTCGCGCGATCATCGATCGCGAGATGGCACGTTTGCCGGAACGGCGCCGCGAGATTCTTGTCCTTCGCTGCTACCACGACCTCTCGTACAGAGAGATCGCCGAGGTGATGGGAATCGCCGAGCAGACCGTGGCGAACCAGCTCAGCAAAGGGCTCGCGGCGCTTCGAAAATCTCTGGGACGGCTGCTCGACTGACGACCCAATAGTAGAGCAAGCGCCGCTGGTGCGTGTAAGGGCGATGCGATCCCTTTCCATCGCCGCCGCGTTGCCTTTTTGCCTCGTTGCCAGCCCCGCCGCCGTTGCCCAGCGGGGCGGTCGGACGAGTCCGCCGATTTCCCAACCGGCCGTCGCGATTTCGCGGCCCTGGCCGAACGCCGCGAGTTGGCGGCAGATCGGCCCGGCGGCGTTCGGCGGCCGAGTGAACGACATCGAAGCCGTACCTAGCGACCCTCACGTGATTTTCGTCGCCACCGCGGCGGGCGGCGTCTTCCGAAGCAAGAACAACGGTACCACGTGGGACGCCACGTTCGACGGTTTCGGAAATACTCTCTCGATCGGCGACATCGCCATCGCACCGAGCAACCCGAATGTCGTGTGGGTGGGGACGGGCGAAGCAAACAATCGCCAAAGCTCGACGTGGGGCGACGGCGTCTATCGCTCGACCGACGGCGGCACGAGCTGGCGTCACATGGGCTTGGCCGAAACGCAGAGCATCGGCCGCATCGTCATCGATCGCCACAATCCGGATATCGTCTTTGTCGCCGCGGTCGGCCATCTCTTCGGGCCGAACGACGAGCGCGGCCTCTATCGCACGAGAGACGGCGGAGCGACCTGGCAGCGCGTGCTGTGGGTGGACGCCAACACCGGTGCCACTGACGTCGTGATCTCTCCGGATGGGCGCACGCTGGTGGCGGCAACCTATCAGCGCCGGCGCCGCGAGTTCGGATTCGCCGGCAGCGGACCTGGCAGCGCGCTGTGGCGGTCCACCGACGGCGGCGACACCTGGTCGCGCGTGACGAACGGCTTGCCCGCCGCCGACCTCGGACGGATCGGCCTCGACATCTCGGCGAGCAATCCAAACGTCGTGTACGCGGTCGTCGAGGCTTTCCCGCCGGGGGGAGGCGTCTATCGGTCGGACGACGGCGGCGCGACGTGGGCGCGACGCAACGCGGTCAATCAACGGGGCAACTACTTCAGTCAGATTCGCGTCGATCCCAAGAACCCGAATCACGTCTGGTTGCTCGCTACCGCGCTCGTCGCGTCGCATGACGGCGGGACGACGTTCTCCAGCGACTCAATCGCGCCCTATGCGCATCCCGACCATCACGCGATGTGGATCGACCCGAACGATCCGCGGCACGTCATGCTCGGCAACGACGGTGGCGTGTACTTCTCGTACGACGACGGGCGTTCGTGGAGCTACATCGACAATCTGCCGATCAGCCAGTTCTACGACATCGCCATCGATGATCGCGAGCCGTACTGGATCTATGGAGGTGCCCAGGACAACGGCTCGTGGGCGTTTCCGAGCGCCACGTACTCGCGCGGCGGGATGACGAACCTGGACGTCCAGAACACCGGGTTCGGCGACGGTTTCCAATCGGCCGTGGATCCGCTCGATCGACGATTCGTTCATGCGAATTCTCAGAACGGCCGCGCGTTTCTCGCCGACATGGTAACGCGCGAGGAACGCTTCATCCAGCCGGTCGCGGCGGCCGGGCAGGACCCTTATCGATTCAACTGGAACACGGCGATGCAGCAGTCGCCCAACGATCCGCGCGCGCTCTACCTTGGCGCGCAGAAGTTGCTGCTTTCGACGGATCGGGGAACGACGTGGCGCGAGATCAGCCCCGATCTCACGAAACACCTCGGGCGCGGCCAGCTCAGCGTGGGCGACGGCTTTCCCGCAGGTCGATCGCTGTCGCAGAACGACGGCGTCAGCGCGTACGGCAACATCACGACGATCAGCGAGTCGCCGAAGGCGCGCGGCACGATCTACGTCGGGACGGACGACGGAAACGTGCAGATGACCACCGACGGCGGCGGCCATTGGACCGATCTGACGCCGCGCTTCGCGATGCCGCAGACGCGCTACGTGAGCAAGGTCTACGCGTCTCGGCACGACGCGCGCACCGCCTACGCTGCATTCGACGGGCACTGGGACGACGACAACAAGCCCTATCTGTTCAGCACCGATGACGGTGGTGCGACGTGGAAATCGATTGCCGCCGACCTTCCGAACTGGAAGCCCGTCAAAACCATCGAGGAAGATCCGCGCGATCCGCGGGTGCTCTTCGCCGGCACCGAGTTCGGTCTGTACTGGACGAGTGACGCCGGTGCTCACTGGTTGCCGGCGAGCGGGAACGTGCCGCCGGTGATGGTCGATCGAATCATCGTCAATCCCAAGAACAACGATCTCATCGTGGCGACGCACGGCCGCGGCGTGATGATTCTCGACGACATCGCACCGATCGAAGCATCGGCTGGACTAGACGACGTCCGGTTGTTCGCGCTGCGACCGGCGACCGAGGTGCAGATGTATCGCGACCTTCCATGGCCTGGTGGAAACGCGTTCGTCGCGCCCAACGCCCCGGTCGGTACTTACATCTCGTACGCGCTTGCCAACGATCCGCGCACGGCCGACAGCGTGAGGATCCGGATCTCGGCACCCGACGGCGCCGTGGTGAACGAGATGGTCGGCCCGGATCGACGCGGAACGTTCCGTGTGTTGTGGGACCTGCGCTACCGCTTCAAGTACGTGCCGCCGCCGTCCGATTCCGGCTTCTACGGCCCGCCGCGAGCGCCGTACGTGGCACCCGGCGAGTATACCATCGCGCTCACGGCGCGGGGCCGAACGGTGACGCAGAAGGTGCGCGTGCAGAGCGATCCGCGCGCCGCGCGCACCGACGCCGGTTTGCGCGACCGCGCCGCGATGAATCTCCGTGCACGCGACCTGAGCCGCGTCTACTTCGACGCGATTGCGGCCCTCGACGCCATCGACGCCGAGCTGAAAACTCTGGGCGAGTCGACGGACAGCGCCGCCAAGGCGATCTCGGCGCGCGTCGTCACGCTGCGACAGCGGGCGCGAGGCAACAGCATCACCTCGGGGATCGGACGGCTTTTCGACCTTACTGCGGCGATCGAGTCGTCGTCGATGCCGCCGACCGACGCCCAGCATCGAAGCCTCGCTGCGTCGGTTGCCGAGTTCACCGATGTCACCACCGCGGTAAACGCCCTGATCACGACCGATCTCCCCGCGCTCCTGGCCGGGCTCGGCAGGCCGCCGAGCAACGCCATCGCCGTCGTCGCTCCGCCCACCTGATCGTTCTCACAACACACTTCCATGAAACTCGCATCGCTGTCCCGCGCGCTTCCCATGGCCAGTCTGGCGCTCTCTCCCGGCATCGCCTGGGCGGAGAGGCACCACCCCGTTCCGATGGCCACGCCGCGATTCGAAATCACGTTTCCGGCAGCGGCTCACCCCGGGCCGATCACCGGGCGACTCGTGCTCGTCGTCGCCAAGACCGCGCAGCCCGAGCCGCGACTCGCCATTTCGCCGCGCGGGCCGGCGTTGTTCGCGATCGACGTCGACCAGTGGTCGCCGGGCCGTGCCGTCGTCATCGACGAGGCCGCGCTCGGCTACCCGATGGCCCTCTCGGCGCTGCCACCCGGCGACTATTTCGTCCAGGCCATCATCAACGTCTACGAGCAAGTTCACCGCGCGGACGGCAAGACCGTGTGGCTGCCGATGAACGACGGGAACATCGAGTTCTTCAGCAACGCGGCGCACAATCTCTACAGCGACGTGGTTCCGGTTCATGTGGGCGGCGACGGGGCGGAGGCAAACGCTTTCAAGGTCGACGTCACTCACGTCCTGCCCGCGTTCACTCGCCCGAAGGACACCGAGTGGATCAAGCAGGTGACGTTCCAGAGCCCGATGCTCACCAAGTTCTGGGGCCGCCCGATTTTCATGCACGCGTCGGTGCTTCTGCCCAAAGGTTACGACCAGCATCCGGCGACCCACTACCCGACGGTCTACACCCTCGGCCACGGCGAGTCTCCGCTCAGCTTCTCGACGAACCCGCCGCGCGCGGGCGCGCCGGCCGGCGTCAGTCCGGTGACCGGCACCGAGAGCGGGTATGCGACGTTCCAAAAGTGGAACGCCGACGACTATCCGCGCGTGGTCTGCATCAGCCTACAGCAGCAGACGCCCTATTTCCCCGACTCGTACTCGGTGAACTCGGCGAACAACGGCCCGTACGGCGACGCCGTCGTGGAGGAGATGATTCCGTTCCTCGAGAAGACCTTCCGTCTGATCGCCAAGCCATACGCCCGACAGCTGGAAGGCGCATCGACCAGCGGGTGGCAAACGCTGGCGCTCCAGCTCCAACATCCCGAGTTCTTCGGCGGCGCGTGGGTTTTCCAGCCCGATCCGATCGATTTCACGCGCTATCAGGAAGTCAACATCTACACGGACACGAACGCGTTCGACGTTCAAACCGGCCCCTTCACCAAGACGGAGCGCTATTTCCAACGCACGACCGACGGGCAGACGCTGTTCACAACCCGAGAGCTGAGCCGGTTCGAGGCGGTGCTCGGAAGCCACGGTCGTTCGGCGTACCAGCTCGAGGCGTGGGAAGCGGTCTATGGTCCGATCGGCGCAGACGGTTATCCGGTGCCGCTCTGGGACAAGGCGACGGGACACATCGACCACACGGTCGCCGAGTACATGCGCGACCACGGTTTCGATCTGCGCGCGTACGCCGAGAAGAATTGGCCGACGATCGGGTCGCAGCTCGTCGGCAAGCTGCACTTCTCGGCCGGCGACATGGACGACTACTGGCTGAACCTAGCCGTCTACAAGTTCGAGGATTTTCTCAAGACGACGACGAACCCGCATTACGAGGGCGACTTCGTGTACGGGCGTCCCATGAAAGGCCATTCGTGGCACTATGCCCCGTGGGCCGATTTCATCCGCAAGGTCGCCACGACGGTCAAGGCGCAGGCGCCGGCCGGCGAAAACCCCACTCTCTGGAATTACTGATGGTAGATCGTCGCCTCCACGTGCGTGTGGGCGATGCAGACTCTCTCCCTCGGGATCGAGGTCCCACCTACATGAGCCAGTCCATCGAAAAGGATGTGCGCTTCCTGAAACGATATGCCATCGTGACGACGACGCTGCTCGCCGTCCTGTCGGTGGCGGCGTTCACGCGATCGTCGGGGATCGCGAAGTTCGACGAGATCGACGTCGAGCGGATCAACATCCGCGAGCCGAACGGCAACTATCGGATGGTTCTCTCGAATCGGCCGCGATCCATCGGACCCGTTTACAAGAACAAACCGTTCGGCTACGCGGGGGGCGGTCGCCCCGGGATCATCTTCTTCAACGACGAGGGCACCGAGAACGGCGGGCTGACGTTTACCGGCAGCACCTGCACGGAGGGGCGATCGGTCACGACGGGCGGCGCCTGCACGAACGGCAGCTACCGGGCGTCGACGCACATGTCATTCGATCAGTTCAACCAGGACCAGGTCGTGAACCTGGACTACAGCGACAACAACGGTCAGAAGCTGATGGGTTTCTCGATCAACGACCGGGCGCCCATCGACATCAAGCAGATGGTGGACGAGCGGGATTCGATCATGAAGATCGCCGACACGTCCGCACGGCGGGCCGCGCTGACGCGATGGACGGCGCCGCGGAACGGATATCCGCTCAACGTGCAGCGCCTGTTCATCGGCCGCGATCCGTCGAAGTCGGCGGTGCTCAACCTTGCCGATCCAAATGGCAAACCCCGCCTTCGCTTGGTGGTCGACTCGCTCGGCGGCGCGCGCATCGAGTTTCTCGACGAGGCCGGCCACGTCACCTCGACGGTACCAGGCAAATGACGTTTCGCCCGTTTGGCACCGGCGCCCGCGATCGGAATATCGACGAGCTGATTCTTCGTTCGTTGCGAAACGAGCTGACGGACGATGAGTCCGCGCGGCTCGCGGAATGGCGGCACGAGTCGTCGGTCAACGAACAGCTGTATCGGCGATCAGCTCGGTTGAGCGACGCGATGGCTCCTCGCGCTGTCGCCGCCAGGCAGCCTCCGGCCGTCGAGTCGATCCTGTCGGGCGAGCGCTCGTCGCCGATCGCGCCGCGGTGGACCAGCGGTCGGCGCACTGTGCTGCGCGCATCGCTGGCGGCGGGCATCGTGCTCGTTGTGTCGGCGGCGGCGTTCGAGTGGCGACATCGCCCCGCGACGCCCCAAGTTGACCGACCGTTGGCCGAGGGTGTCGGCTATTCGACCGGCCCGTCGGAGATGGCGACCGTGCAACTCAGCGACGGGAGCGTCGTTCGCCTCGCGCCGAGCAGCAAGCTGCGCTTCGTGCAGCACGCAGCGATGCGTGAGGCGACGCTCGAGGGACGTGCCTTCTTCTCGGTGGCCAAGATCGCCGGCCGAGCGTTCCGTGTGCATACGCGATTGGGCGAGGCGACCGTGCTCGGAACGAAATTCGAGATGGCGACCGATTCGAGCGAACTGAAATTGCTCGTCGTGTCCGGCCGGGTCGCTCTCGCCGGTTCGCGCAATCAAGTCGAGGTGCACGGCGGCGAGGTGAGTGGAGTTCGCCAGGGCACTGTCGCCGAGCCGACGCGTCTTCCGGACGCCGCGAAGATGAACGAATGGGTGGGGAAGTTCCTGGCCTTTCAGTCGACGCCCATGCGCGAAGTCGCTCGCGAGATCCAGGAGACGTACGGGATTCGAATCGTGATCGAAGACTCGGTCATCGCCAATCGCACGGTCATCGGCACGTTCACCGATCGTGATTCACGCGACGTGATCGACATGGTGTGCTCGGTAGTGAACGCACAGTGCGTGAATCGCCCCGGCGAAGTCGTGATGTCGGGCCGGTAGCGCAGCGCACATGCGCGCGTCGAACGTCCTTCCAGAGGAATGAGGAACATGAGGACAACACTTCGTACGAGTGCCTTGTACGCCGCGATGGGATCGGCGTTGACTCTCGCGCTTGCCGCGCGGACCGCGTCGGCGGTCGCGACGCGCGGCGATGCTATCGAGCGCCGCCAGTCGGACGACGTACTCGAGCGGCCGGCGCGTCTCGAGGTGCGAGACGTGGCGCTGGCCATGGCGTTGCGTGACCTCGCCCACCATGCACGCGTCGCACTGGTCTACAGTCCGAGCCTCGTGCCCGAGGTCACCGTGAGTTGCCGCTGTGCGGCCGCCACGACTCGGGAGGCCCTCGAGACGTTGCTTGTGAAGACGACGCTGACGTTTCGAGAAGCCGATGGACAGGTGATGCTGGTTCCGGCGCCGCTGCAACGTTTCGAGGTGCCGGCGGCGGGTGCCGATGACACGTCCGTGCCGGCGGCGATCACGCTGGCATCGTCCGACGTGTCGGCCGTCCCGAGCCGGCGCCAGTTCGCCGACTCGTCGATTGTGGTCGGCCAAGCGACGAGCGATGCCGGCGCACCGATTGCGGCGGCGCTGGTGACGATTCCCGATCTGCGCCTCTCGACCACGACGAGCGACGCCGGCCTGTTCCGACTGGTCGTTCCCCCGGATCGATACAGCGCGAGGATTGACACACTGCACGTCGTGCGGATCGGGTATCGGCCCGCGCTGATCCCATTTCAACTGAGGCCGGGCCGCGTCGTTGTCGACGTCGTAATGTCGGCGGCGGCTGTGGCACTCGACCAGATCGTCGTCACCGGCACGGCCGGAAATCAGGAACGCCGCGCCCAGGCCGCCGTCGTCGCCAGCGTCGACGCGACGGACCTCATGGCGAAGGCGCCGGTGCTCGACGTGAGCCAGCTCCTCTACGCCCAGACGCCGGGTGTCTCGATGACGACGGCGTCGGGAACGAGCGGCGCCAATACCAGAATCGACATACGCGGCCAGGCTTCGATCTCTCTCTCGAACTATCCCCTCGTCTTCATCGACGGCGTGCGCGTGACTGCCGGCCCGCGCGGCACGGCAGGCAGCGGCGTCGGCGGCCAGACGTTGAGCGCACTCAACGACCTCAACCCCGACGACATCGAAAGCATCGAGGTCGTGAAAGGTCCGGCGGCGGCAACGCTGTACGGCGCCGACGCGTCAGCTGGCGTGATTCAGATTCTCACGAAGAAGGGACGGCCGGGCGCGCGTCGGTTCTCGCAGAAGGTGACGCTCGAATACGACAACCTGAGTCCGAACTTCACCCCGTACACCAACTACGCGAAGTGCACCGCCACGCTCGTGGCGGCGACGAGCACGAATCCATTGTGCAATGGCCAGGCGGTCGGAGCAGTCGTCTCCGACAACGTCCTGGTCCGCAACGACGTGTTCACCAACGGTTCGGCGGGCACGCTCGGGTACAGCGTGCAAGGCGGGGGCGACAACTTCGGGTACTACGGCTCGTTCGACGCGACGAACGAGCAGGGCACCACGCCGGACAACTTCCTGAACCATCGCAGCGGCCGCATCAACTTTACCTGGATCGCCACGCCGAAGGTGTCGGTGGACGCCAGCGTCTCGGTCGCACGGATGGACGACAAGCTGCCCAAAGGCGATCAGGATACCGATGGATTTCTCTTGGGCGGCGATTTCGGATCGCCGCTGTCGGTGACCAGGGATCCGACCGGCGCGCTCGCCGGCGGTTGGTTCATCGCGTCGGAAAACGTGCAGGCCATCTCGGCGATCAATACGGAGGACAACACCCTTCGCGCGACGCCAAGCGTGCAACTGCACTACACGCCGGTTTCGTGGTTCACCAACCGCCTCACGCTCGGCGAAGACTTCACGCACATCCTGGCCAGCCAGCTCTACCCAAAGAACAACCTCAATTGGTACAGCTCGTTGCAAAACACCGGCGTCATCTCGGTGAGCGAGTCAGACGCCAACCTCTACACGGCCGACTACCTCGGAAATCTGAGCGGCCGCTTTGGGCCGGCCGGTCGCATGTCGTCCGATTTCTCGTTCGGCAGCCAATGGATCAACACCGTGAGCAGTGGACTGGGCGGTGTCGGGACGGGATTGCTGACCAATACGAACGACGTCGTCGGCGCGGCGACGACGTCGACGGCATCGCAGAGCTACGCCCAGTCGAAGTCGTTCGGCTACTTCGGGCAAGAGCAGCTCGGGCTGAACGATCGGCTTTTTCTGGAGGCCGGCGCGCGTGTAGATCGGAACTCGGCGTTCGGTAAGAATTACGGAGCCTTCTTTCTGCCCAAAGCCGGCATCTCGTACGTCCTGTCGCAGGAACCGTTTTGGCAGGAACGACTCTCGAACATTTCCACATTCCGCCTGCGCGCTGCCTACGGGACGACCGGCCGCTCGCCCAGTAGCACTGCGGCTCTCCAGACGTATAGCAAGGCCAATTACATAACCGACGCGGGCGTCGTCCAACCGGGCGTGTCGCCGGGCAGCCCGGGGAACGCGAATCTCGAGCCCGAGCGGGGGTCGGAGTTCGAGGGAGGTTTCGACGCCGGATTCCTTCACGATCGCGTCGGTCTCGAGGCAACGTACTTCGACAAGCGCTCGAAAAACTTGTTGCTGAGCCTCCCGATCGCGCCGTCGTCAGGTTTCTCATCGAGCCCGCTAGTAAACATCGGTGAGGTGTCGAACAAGGGCTATGAATTGTCGCTGCGCGCCACGCCGGTTTCGACGCGCAACGTGACCTGGGACTTCACGGCGACGGCGAACACCGTCCAGAACCGCATCGAGAACATGGGATCGGTGGCGCCGTTCGTGAGCAGCAACAACCAGTGCTTCAAGCCGGGCATGGAAGTGGGCGCCTGGTGCGTGCCGCAAGTCGTGCGCGTGGACACCGTGGCCAACAAGGCGTTCGTCACCGACACCGCCGTCAACGTCGGCGGTCAGTTGGCCAAATTCGAATCGAGCCTGAGCAGCACGCTGACCCTCCGACGTAACCTGCGATTCTACGTTCAGTTCGACGGCAAGTCCGGCTACAAGATTTATGACCTGACACAGGACTTCCGCGATCGCTCATTGGCGAATTCGGCCGAGTCGGTTCTGCCCGCCGGCCAGGGCGGCTATTCGACCGCCGAGCGACTGCGCCGGTTTGGGCCCTTCTTCACGGAGACCAGCGGGACGCCGGTGGGACAGGCGCTGGTCCGCGATCCGTACATCGTGTCCGGCAATTTCCTTCGGCTGCGCGAGGCAGCGGTGACGTTCTCGCTGCCGACGCAAATCGGTGAGCGCCTGGGCATTCCGGGCTCGTCGATCACCGTCGGGGGACGAAATCTCTGGCTCTCGACCAAATACCCGGGATGGGATCCGGAGGTGAACGGCGCGGACGGACTGGTCAACCAGTTCCGCGCGGACGTGTTCACGACGCCGCAAAGCCGCAGGCTGTTCACGCGGCTCAACGTCCAGTTCTGAGAAGACGCCAATGACCTCAATCAAATCGGCGTGTGTGTCCGCCGCTCTCGCGCTCCTCGCGCTGTCGTCGTTTGCCTGCAACATGGACGTTATCAATCCCGGCGTCGTCGACGCCACGACGTTCGATCCGACGCAGGATGCGTCGACGCTGTCGCTGTCTGCGCAATCGAATCTGTACAAGGGATACGGTAACCTCATCTACTACTCGGCCTTCCTCTCCGGTGAGGCGAGCGTCGGCGCCGTTCGGCAGGAGACGAACGACATCGGTCGACGCGTCGAGAGCGCGGCGACGGCCGACGTCGCCAGCGTCTGGTCGCCGCTTCAGAAATCGCTCGCAACCAACGAGCTCGCCATTCCGGTATTGTTGGCTGGGGCATCGGCGGCGTCGGACATCAACCTGGCGCGCGTCGAGATGAACTCGGGCTTCTCGCTCGTGCTGCTCGGCGAGACGTTCTGTCAGGGAGACATTCTCGTCGGTCCGCCGCTCACGCCGACGCAGGTCCTCGATACCGCCATTGTGCGATTCACGAAGGCGATTGCCGTCGGTACCGCGGCGGCAGCGGCGGGCGTGACCGAGGGCACCAAGGTGGTGAACGCGTCTAACGTCGGCTTGGCGCGCGCATACCTCCAGATCGGAGACAACGCGCACGCGGCGCAGGCTGCCGCGCTCGTTCCGTCGACGTTCGTCTACAACGCGGTCGCGATCGACGACGCCAGCAACCGCACGCTCGGCAATCTCGTCTACCAGTACGATATCGGCGGAAACCTGATCGTGGTGCCCGATGCCTACCGTGCGCTGAACGATCCGCGCGTGCCGTGGAAGGATGCGGCGAAGAAGGCCCAGGACTCGCAGCTCGAGTACTTCCAGCAACTCAAATTCACGGGTACGCCACGCCCATTCGGATCGCCTCGGGCCTCGAGGCCAGCTACATCGTAGCCGAGGCAAACCTCAAGACGGGCGATGCGACCGCTGCATCGACGTTGATCGCCGCTCGTCGTGCGGCCAACGGCCAGCCCGCGTTCACGGGTGTCGGAACGCCGGCCATTCTCGCCGAGCTGATGAACCAGCGCGCACGCGAATTCTGGCTCGAGGCCAAGCACCTGGGCGACTGGATTCGCAATCCGACGGCGACGCCGTTTGTCAGCCCGTCGGGAACGACGTTCTACAAACCGGCGCAAGGGAACTTCGGCACGAGCACATGCCTTCCTGTGCCGGTCAGCGAGACGACCGCGAACCCCAACTTCCCGAAGACGTGACGCAGTGATGAGCCGATCTGCTATAGTCGTGCTGACGGCGCTCGCCCTCGCCGCCGGCGCGAATCGGCACGCGGGTGCGCAGGCACTGGCGAAATCGACCATCGCGCCGACGCCCGAGGCGCTCGCCACTCTGTTCATGAAGACCTTTTCGTCGGGCACGCCCGAGGAATTCGCGGCCATCGACCCCGACTCGGCGGGGCGCGTCTTCATGCGCGAAGCCCGAGGCACGAGGGCCGCTGAGTTGAGCGAAGTCGTCTGGAAGAGCGGACGGCGCGCGGTCCTGCTCCTCGGTGGAGTGGTGCGCTCCGGCGCGGGCGGCTCGCGGACCGCGTCGGTCGGATCGAACGAGACGAATGGCGCCCGGCATTTTTCTGGCTTTTACGAGGCGGTGCGATCCGGCGACAGCTGGGCGATTATCCGCCAGATCCCGTTCGACAGCACCAACTTCATTCGCACCCAGAACTTGTCGGTGGATGTTTTCCCCGCCGACGGTATCGAGGTCGTGGACACGGTCGGCATCGTGGTCGGTGCGCCGTGGGATTCGGCGTTCGGCTAAACAACGCGCTCCGCCTCCGTGCCGTGAGCGTCGACGGCAAGCCGGCCGACCACGCGTTCGGCGGAGGCGTGCTCTGGATCAAGACGCAGCAAGCGCGATCGGCACGGCTCGTTCTCGCGTATTCGCTGGCAGCAAGTCGCGTCAACGCCGGCCGCGGGTCCGACACGGTTGCCGCCGGATCACCGGCGTTCGGCGCATACAACAACACCGACGTGTGGCATCCGTTCTTCGACTATCTGAGTCCGAACGAGTTGGCGCAGATCGACATCACGGTGCGGATCCCGGCCGAATACTATCTGACAACGACGATCCCTCAGACCGACACGGTGAGAGAGGGAGTGCGGACGGTGTACGGCCGAAGCCTGCACAACGAGTTCGCGCTCGCCCTGATCTTCGACCGCGACTGGCGGCCGCGGACTACGGATTTCGGAAGCTTTCGCTTCGAGTCGTTCACGTCGCCGACCTTTCGCTATTCGCACGACTCGCTGGCAGCGGCCACGAAGCGCGTCTATGACCTGCTGCAACCGAGGTTCGGCGAGCCTCAGTTTCCGTCGCGCTACCTGGCGGCCGTGCAAGACCGCGCACTCGGCGCCGGAGGATTCAACGTCCGGATGAACAACGCGGCGGTGTCTGGAGCCGGCGGAGGCTCGCTGGGATCTGCGTCGTCGCAAACGTTCGCGCACGAGACCGGGCACGCATGGACCATGAACGGAACCGGCCTCGCGTCGAATTTTCTTCACGAAGCGTGGGCCACGTTCGTCGAAGGCCTGATGATCCGTTCGGTGTACGGCGCCGATGCCGATCACACGTTTTGGGAGTCGATGCGGAACGCGTACATGGTCGGCGCCGACCGAGCGGGGTTTGCAGGCGGGTTCGAGGGCCAGCAGAGCATTCTGGCGAACTACGACAACGGAAGAATTCACTATCGCAAGGGTGTGTGGATTCTGTACTCGGGCAACTACGTCATGGGGGACTCGGCGTTCAACCGCGGAATGCGGTTGTTCATCGACGGCATGGGGAAGGGCCCGAGTGGTTACGAGGAGCTGATCGCTTCGTGGTCGAAGGCGGCGGGGCATGACATGACGTCGTTCGTGATGCCTTGGCTGCGGAGCAAGTACATCCCCGACATCGACGCCCGGGTGGACGGCGCGCGACTGATCGTCACGCAAAGTCAACCCGACGAGCTCTTCGATCTCCCGAAGTTCGAAGTCGAGCTGGCGACGGCGTCCGGGGTGATTCGGCGGACGATCCATCTGGCGCATCGAGCCGACACGCTTTCACTGCAAGACATCGGCGCCGTGACGGCGGTGCACGTCGACCCGGATCATGATTTTCTCATTCAGCGCCACTGGGGTGAGCCGGTCGTTCGATTCGCTCTGCCGATGTCGGCGGCCTTGGGGGCTTCCAAGGTCTCGCTGAATGGCACCTTCCTCCGCGCGCCGATCCCCGCCACGGCGACGGGCGACGCATGGGTAGTCGAGTTGCCAATGAGCGAGGGGCGATACACGTGGTTCTGGCAGCCGGCGGGCGGCCCGACGGCTCCTCCGAATGGCGCGGCCGCGGACTCCACGCTCACCGGCGTTCGCGTCGTCAAGCCCATCGAGCGAGTCGCTGGCAGTTACCCGGGACGATAGGCGCTTCAGAACACCGAGTCCGGGCCGGTGAGCGATCACGACGAAGCCACACGGTGCGGCGCACACCCGGCTGGCCGCCCGAGCGCGTCAATCGAACACGGGCTCAACGAGCAATCAGTCGCGGCTCACAACACGGGCCTGGTGGTCGACGAGCGTTGCTCCGGAGCCACGCGAGCACGTCGGCGCGTAGGTAGCGTCGCGTCTTGTGGCCGAGCACGAGGCATGGGATGCCGAAACGCTCAACCTGTCGCGGCTTGATCTGAAGCCACGCGGCCACCTGCTGCGTGGTTAGTACGTCGAGATCCGCGTGGCCGCTGGCGCTGTTCGGCGGGGAAGGGCGGCCGCTCATCGGGTAGGACAGCGGTTTGAGATACCGCTGCGCCACGGCAAGTGTTTTGGCTTTGGCTGATAGCGTGTCGGACCCACGCTAACAAAACGGAAGGAATTCGCTCGTTCGGACAGCGGTGATGGAGGCTCGCCCCGAGGCCAGTTGACGCGCCCGCAACCGAACCGGTGCGAGCGACGCGCTGAACGCGCGGAGACTTGCGCGAATGTCGCGGTGCGCGCCGGCCCCGAGATCCCCCCACCGGAACCCCCGACGGCAGAAAGCCGATTCGCGACTCAGGAGGGACCACGACGCACTCACAGTCCAAGTCTGCACTCGAGCAAGCCTGAAGTCGTTGCAGTGCGGCAAGAGGTTAGCTCGTTGGGTCGTCCCCGACTTCCGTCAAATCGCTGAATACCAACAGCATGCGCAGAGTGGAGTGGTGCTAATTCGGAACCCGCCGTCCTCATCGCCGCGAAGAGAAACTGTACGCCGCCGAAGTGCGACCCGCGGTTGGTCCGACGAGGCGACCATTGCGGATGAGGCCCTTCTCTAGGCATCGTGTATCAGGCAACGCGCCGATGCGCTGACCGTTCGATGGTGCGGACGCTGTCTTCGCACCGCCCCGGCCTTGATGCGTTGGGGATGGAGCCTTGCGGCAGGGGGTGCACATGGCCGACACGAAAGCGTTGTTTACCCAACGTTTCGATGCAGCGCGCACAGCACTGGCCGTGGGGGACGAGCTCGGTGCGACCGCAGCGCTCCACTTGGCAATAGTCGCGGCGCGGACCGATTCCAGTCTCCGGCCGGAACTCGCCACCGCGCTCCTCCAGCTTGGAAAACTCTCGCGGAAGTTCGGCGCGGCAGGCGAATCAGAAGCGGAGCCGCTCCTCACCGAAGCGCTCCTCATCAGCGAACGCCTCTACGGAAGAGAACATCGCGGAGTCGCCCCGCTGCTGAACGAATTGAGCCGGCTCCACATCCAGCGCTCGCAGCACGCGCGCGCCGAGGAGGCCCTCAAGCGTTTGCTCGCGATCGCACGGGCGCAGGGCGAGGAGAATGCCGACGCCGCCATTGCGCTCGCCGGCCTCGCCCTCGTGAAACGCAAGCTCGGCGATGAAGCCTCGGCGGAAGCGTTGTACAGAGAGGCGTTGCGGATTCGAGAGAACGTGCTCGAGTCGAATAACATGGTTACCGTCGTCACGCTCGAGCAGCTCGCGGAAACATGCGTGGCACGCGGCAACGTCGCCGAGGCGGTGACGCTGCTGCGGCGCGCGCTGTCAACGCGTGAGGCCGCACTGGGCCCTGGCCATGCAAGCGTGCACGCCGCGCGGTCTCGCGTCACCGAGCTGGAACCGAAGACCACCGTCGCGGCCGATGCGGCGGCTGCTGAACCGCAGGGTCGCCCCGCCACCGGTTCACACGAACGCGCGAAAACGCCGACTGTCACCGTTGCCGCGGGTGTCGCGCGCAATGATGTCGCGAATGACGCGCCTCGAGACTGGCGACCCACAATCGCGCCGGCGCGGGACGATTCGCCCGAGCCGGCGCGCAAGAGGCGAACGCTCCTGTATTCATCCGTTGGAGTGGCCTCGGTCGCGATGGCCGGCCTGCTGATGTTGCGCCCGCGCGCTCGCGGCGGCAGCGACTTCGCGTCCGGGGAGCTCACCGTCGCGCCGCGCGTCACTGCTCCCGTCGCTACGACGCCGTCGACCATGATCGCATCGACCGTAGCCGGCGCAACGCGTGGCAACTCTTTCCGATCGAGGAGCGCGGCGACCGCGACCGGCGCCCCGGTTACGCAGGCGGAGCGTCGTGCTTCGGCGGCCGCTGCATCGGAGCTCCGCTTGCCCCGCATCGATGTTGACGTGTCCCCGGTAAATGTCCCGACGATCGCCGTTCCGAGCATCTCGGCGGCTCCGAGCATGGACTCCATCGCTCGTCTGGCAACGGAGAGACCGCGAGCGTCCGATACCGACAGGACTGAAACGGGGGAGAAAGTCTCACCTCCGGCGTCGGCGGACGCGGTTGACGGGGTCACCCCACCCACCATCATCGGGCGGCCGCCGGCGCCGCGCTTCCCCGAGGCGGTGCTTCGCTCCGGAGTCCGCGAAGGACAGGTCGTCGTCCGGTTCATGGTGAACGAGCTCGGGAATGTCGACGTCGCGACCATGGTCGTGGAGCAATCGGATCACGAGCTGCTCACGTCCGCCGTGCGCGACATCCTGCCGCGCTTTCGCTTCGAGCCCGCCCGCACGCGCGCACCGGAATCGAAGCCTGTTGCCGCGTGGGTGACCGTGCCCTTTCGGTTCACGACGAAGAGATGAGCGGCGAACGGCAGCTGTCGCGCGGTTCATTCGACGTGGTCACCTCGTTTTTTGTGGACAAACGCTTCCGAGCAACAGCATGCACGCAGGCGCCTCTTACGCGTGGGAGCCTCTGTTCGAGGTGAACACCATCCCGGTGTCAGAGATAGCCATCGAATACTACGCTTCCGCCGCTCACGCGCCGGTCAAGTACGCAGTTCTCAATTCACAGTGCGGCGTGAAGGAGTCGTTGTTCGGGCCGCTGATGGCCCCGACGGTCTTCGTCACGAGTGGGGCGGTCACGGGTCCGATCTGGCAGCCAACGCGTATGGTTCCATGCTCGCAGCCTATCCGCGCACGTCCGGCGCGGTCAACGGTTACGGCGTGGCCGGCGCTTTGAGGGCGTCGCCCCAGCGGAGGTTGCCTAATCAGCTCGATGCTATGATGCTGCTCCAGGCGCGAGTCTTTTGGAGAAATGACATGGCACAGGCTCAACCAGGCGGCGATCCGATGACCGCCGTGCGTTTCATGCTGCCGCCTGGAGCCGCCCACGCCCTACTCGAGGAGGCGGTGTTCGCGCGCGCCTGTGACGCTGGGTTTGCCGACCCACGGCTTGAGTTCGAGGACAGCAATCAGTCCAAGGAAACTCGAATCGCGTGCGGCATCCCGATGGCGCGATTCGTTCTCGCGGAATTGCGGCGCATCAAATCCCAACGGCAAGACGAACTCGGGATCTCGTTCCATTTGACAGTAGCGGCGATCGTGGTGCGACGTGCGATCGAAGCGCGCGAGCTGCGAACGTAGCGTCGGCATGCTCGCATGCCTATCCGCGCGCGGCCGATGGGGTCAACGGCTACGGCGGGGGCAGTCGGTCAGTTTGGCCGTGACCTTAAAGCAGTGTTTGCTAGCGAAAAATCGCCGGACGCACCAATCTGTCAGGGTGAGCGATTACAACCACGCCGCAGAAATCGCGGGCGCGCTTGCAGCGCGCCTCGCCGAAGTCAGCTTCCCGCTGCCCGCGCCCCTGGAGCGCGAGATTCAGCGGCAAGTGTGCGAGTACGCCGATGAACTCAAGGGGCTCGGCTTGCCGCCCGAACGCGTCATTGTCGCCGTGAAGCGGGTCGCGAACGAGGCGGGCGTCTCCTCGACCTCGCGCATCGTTCCGTCGCCGACGCTGCTGGAAGGAAAGGACAAGCTGCTCGTCGACATGGTCGGCTGGTGCATCGAGCGGTACTACTACCGTTCATCACGCGCCGACTAACTGACCCGCCAGCCACCGGCTTGGCGGGCTGGGTCTCCCACACATATCGCTGTCGCCGTCACAGGCGAATAGCGAAAACGAAAAACGCCCCGCACGATGAACGGTGCAGTTGGATCGGTGCGCGTTGGCTTGTCGCGTGGCCGACGCGATTCTCGTGATAGTCTCCAGATGCTGTAGGTCCCTGACTGACCACCAACCATCTTCGGGTAGGGAACCGCCAATGAACGCACGACGCGACGCCGTATTCGCATGCCTCATGCTCGCCGCCCGAACCGCTTCGATGCCGGCGCAGTGTAGCGTGGCGACACTCAATGGGACCTTCGGGTTCTACATCGACGGGTACGCAGCTTCACACAATCCTGTCGCCGCCGTTGGGATCGCGACCTTTGATGGGAAAGGAACGGGCGCAGATTGAGTTGGTGATACCTTGACCTCCGACAACAGTCGTCGTAAGCTGTTGTCGAAGGTTGAGGTAACTCCAATCCGCTCGCCATGACCGAACGCGCTGACCTGCTTCAGGGCACGCTCGACCTCCTCATCCTCAAGAGTCTCCTCGCCGGCCCGCTCCACGGCTGGGGTGTGTCCAAGCGCATCCGCGATTGGTCGCGCGACGTGCTCCAGATCAACCAGGGCTCGTTGTACCCGGCGCTCTATCGCCTCGAGGAACGCGGGCTGATTCGCGCCGAGTGGGGCACGTCGGACGAGGGGCGACGAGCGAAGTTCTACACCCTCACGGCGACCGGCCGAAAACAGTTCACGGGCGAGCGCGCCGATTGGCGGCGGTTCGCGGCCGCCATCGAAGAAGTGCTCCAGGCGACATGATCCGCTGGCGGACGCTCCAGTCGCTCGTCCAGCGCTCGACGCGCGAGCGCGAGATGGACGAGGAGATGCGCTTCCACGTCGAGATGGAAGCCGCGGAACTCACGCGTGGCGGCATGCCCCCGGACGAAGCGCGCCGCGTGGCCGCCGCGACATTCGGCGGTGTCGAGCGGCACAAGGACGACGCCCGCGACGCCATCGGGATACGCCTGCTCGACGACTTGGGACAGGACGTTCGTTACGCCCTGCGACAGCTCCGCGTGAGCCCGGGATTTGCCGCGGCGACGATTCTCACGCTCGGACTTGGCGTCGGCGCCACGACCACGATGTACACGATCGATCGCGCGATCACCGTCGCGAACGTGGCCGTTCGCGCGTCCCGACGAGCTGGTCCACTTCGCGCAGGGCACGGGTGGCGACTGCAACGCGTGCTGGCGGCTGGCGAAAGGGAATTACATGACCGTGCGCGACGAATCGCGTACGCTGACCGGCGTGACCCTCGTCGCTGGCTGGAGCGCGATTCTTCGCGGTCCGGAACACACCGAAATCGTCAGCGGCGCGAAGGTGACGCCGGCGATGTTCGAGATGCTCGGCGTGCCGGCGCTGCTCGGCCGCACGATCGTGACCGCGGACAGCGCTGAGGGCCGCCGCAACGCGGTCGTCGTGAGCGAGGTGCTCTGGCGCACGCGTTTTGGTGCCGATTCCAACATCGTCGGCTCGACGATCGTCCTCGACGCCATTCCACGGACAATCGTCGGCGTCATCTCGGCACGATACACGTTTCCCCATGACGTGATGGTGTGGGCGCCGAGGATTCTCGGGCCTGCCGATGCGAGCGACCGTTCGTGGACGAACGACGACGCCATCGGCCGTTTGCGCCCGGGTGTGACAATGGCGCAAGCGCGTGTCGAGCTGGCGACGATCGCCGCACGTCTCGGCATCGAGTATCCGGCGGCGATGAAGCACTGGACGATCGACGCGATGCCGTTCAGGGATTGGTTGGCGCCGGGCCACAACGACAAGACCGCCAATTTACTCTTTGCCGCCGTCGGGCTCGTGCTGCTCATCGCGTGCACCAACCTCGCCGGATTGCTGCTGGCACGACTCACCGCGCGACAGAAGGAGATTGCCGTTCGCGCGGCCATGGGCGCGAGCGCGGCGCGAATCGCCCGGCAACTACTCACGGAAACGGTACTCGTGACGCTGATCGCCGGAGCCGTGGGCGCCGGTGTCGCCGCCGCGGCGACGCATCTCATTCGCGATGGGATGCCCGACTTCGTCATCGAGCAACTTCCCAACTGGGGCTCGATGGGAATCGACGTCACGGCGCTGCTCGTCGCGCTTGGGACGGGCGCCATCACGGGTTTCATCATCGGGCTGTGGCCTGCGTGGCAGTTCGGACGGCCAGCCCTGGTGAATGTGCTCAAAGACGGCGCGCGGACCGCTACGTCGGGACGTCCCTCGAGGACGCGGCGCGGCCTCGTCATCGCCGAAGTTGCTTTCGCCATCGTGCTGCTCGCAGCGGCAGGGCTTCTCACACGGACGCTGCGCAATCTTCACGCGGTGCATCCGGGATTCCGCGCCGACCACGTGCTCGCGTTTCGCATTACCGGGCCGCCGCGGGTCCCGGGTGACAGCCTGCCGCTGGATTCCCTCAAGTTCGATCGGCTCTCCTCAATGATCGACGCGGTTCCCGGCGTCATCCGCGCCGCCGCCGTTTTCGGTGCGCCGTACACGCACTCCGCGAGCACCAATGGATTCGGCATTCGGGGCACGGAGTCAGACCGTCCCGGGCACGGCTACAGCGTGCGCATGATCCCCGCCAGCGCGGACTACTTCGAAACGCTCGAGATCCCGATCGTGCGGGGAAGAGCGTTCACATCGAATGACCGCTCGGGCACGGCGCCCGTCGCCATCGTCGACCAGACGGTCGCGCGGCGTTTCTTCGCCACCCAGGATCCGATCGGCCGCTTCATCCATATCGACGGCGTTTACTGGCAAATCGTCGGCATCGCCTCGGACACGCGCTACGACACGCGCGATCGGAAGGTCGCGATGTACCCAGGCGAGGTCTATCGCCCGATGGCGCAGTGGCCGTGGCGCCAAGCGCAGTTCGTCGTGAGGGCGAAAGGCAACCCCCTCGACGTCGCGCCCGCCGTCGCGCGAATCGTTCATGATTTCGACCCCGACCTCGCCCTCACTCGCGTTCAAACGATGGAGTCGGTGATCGATGAAGACGTAGCGCCGGACCGCATGATCTCGGGAATGATGCTCGGCTTCGCGATCGCCGCCGTGATCATCGCCGCCATCGGGCTGTACGGCTTGATCAGCTACGGCGTCGCCCAGCGCGTTCGCGAGTTCGGCATTCGCCGCGCGCTTGGTGCGGAGTCGTCGGCGCTGCTCTCGCTCGTACTCGGGCAGGGGCTTCGTCTCGCGGCCTTGGGATCGCTACTGGGTCTCGCCGGCGCGTTGGCCACGACGCGACTCATGGGCGCGCTGCTCTACGGCGTTTCGCCGATGGATCCCGTCACGCTCGTCGCCGTGGTGGCCGCGATGTGCCTCGTTGGATTGGCGGCGGCGTTCATACCGGCGCGCCGGGCCAGCATCGCCGATCCGATGGAGTCGTTGCGCGAGGAGTGACGCGAGGGGCCCGGTTTCGTCTCAACGTTCACACGATCAATAGTGAACTCCGACTTCGGTGACTCGAGCCTCTCTACTTATTACTTATCCGCCGACCGCGGTTTCGGGGTATCCCCTAACCGTCGTGAACAGTTATAAGCGTCAGCCGAGCGTCATCGCGGCGTATAAAGTCGTTCAATTGAAGGTTTAGAAGATCATGGGCCCGCGAGAATGACGCCTCGATCGCCGGCGGCGGCTCGGCGATGCGGGCAGTTAAGTCCGTCTGGCGACGGATAACGTCGGGCAGAAACTAAGCTCTCCTAGATCGACTAGGCGAAGATCCGCAGCACTCGACTTTGCCTAAATCGTCTAGGAGAGAGCGCCCGCGAATCGCCGAACTTCGCCGTCTTGTGGGCCCGGCTGCCAGCAAGAATGGGTCACTATGACCGGCCTCGGCGTGGTAAAGTTCTTCAATGAGGCTTTTACAGCCGGCAAAATTTGCCCTGCCCCAAAACGCGATCCGGCGATAAGACATAAGTAGAGAGGCGCGTGTCGCGAAGTTCTCGCCCGCCTCCCGGCGCAGCAGCGCGAACGGCCATGCCTCACCCGTTCACATCCGAAACCGTTGAGTAGGCCGACTCGCGCCGCCGGCTCCGCCGAGCCGGCGTGGGCGTAGCGGGCACCACTCGCCGCTCCGCGACCATTCGCGAGCGTTGACGCGGCGTTCTCGAGGTCGACGCAGAGCGTTCGACCGTCGCACGCATTCACTCGACCGTGTTCACCGTTCACTCGACGGCGTTCATCGTTCACTCGACGGCGTTCACCGTTCACTCGACGGCGTTCATCCTTCGCTCGACGGCCTTCGTCGTTCACTCGACCGAGTTCGCCTTTCACTCGGCGCGGAACCGTCTACACTGGGCCGATCTCAACACCCATCACAAGGAGGTGCCACAACATCGCCGCATGAACCGCTCACGTTGGAGCTCGTGAAGACGACGTCGACACGTCTCGAGCGAGCATCAACTCACCGAAACGGCATTCAAGGAGGCAAGGCGACGGCATCAATTGTTCGGAAACGCAGTTCACAAGGACTGCAAGACAGCTCGACAGCAGTTCATCTAATCATTCATGTGTCGGAGGACACTTGAACAGTTTACAAGAACGGATCTACAACCCCGGCCACCGCATGCAGGCGTTCTTGATCACCAACGACGCGGTGTTGGGCACCATCAACAAGTCGGGAATGCGCGCCGACCTCGACGCGATCGTCGATGCACTCGGCGACAGCGGCGGCCAACAGGCCGCGGGGCGCGTCAACGCGATCGGCGTCGTTCCGACTGAGCTCCTCGGCCGCCTCGAGCGCGATCAGGCAGTAGCCGGTGCAAACACGTTCCGCACCGCCTGGACGTGCGGTGTCAGATCCGAGCCTGCCTCGTACGCATACGCGAGGTGGATGGTCGCGAGCGTCTGAGACATTGTGCGCATCCGCGTTCGGAACCCGTCGTCGACTCTGAGCGGATAGTGCATCAGCACCTGCTCGACGAAGGGCCAGCCCTGCCACGCCGCGACAAAAACAAAATCTCGCGCGGCATCGCCAAGCGTCATGCCCGTCCAATCCAGAATACCGGTGAGAGTGCCGGCGTTCGGGTTCACCAGGACGTTCTCGGTCGACAGATCGCCGTGAACTGGCTGCAGCCGACCACCCCACGGCTCAGCCGACAGCGGGATTTCGCTCAGCCAAGTCGCGGCTCGATCGACGACCGGATCGATCCCTTTCAGTTGTTGTACGACGGCAACACCGTGTTCGACCCATTCGCGAGCTCCCTCCTCGTTCGGGTCACTCTCTCGAATTCCAGCGGCGCGGGCTGCGCTTTCGGGAATCGAGTGGAGCGCCCCGAGCAGTGTCGCGATTTCTCGCCCGACCGCTGGAAAGAGGCTCGCAGGAACCGAATCGGCCGGAACACCGGAGATGAAGCGGTGGCCGGCGAATCTGTACGGATACCCGAGCGCCGGCGCGCCGACTCGCTCCACTCGGGGAACCGAGATGTTCGACGGGAGCCTGTCGGCGACGAGACGATGAGCGCTCGCCTCGGCGTCGAACAGATCCGCGCACCAGCCATGACGTGGGAAGCGAAAGACCCAGTCGTCTGTGGTCAGGAACACGTCGAAGTGCCAGCCCGATCCCAGTGCTCGCAGAGCTTCTGCGTCAATGTCGGGGAAGCGCGTTGCGATGATTCCAGCCGCCGTCGCCGGCGTGAGCGGGTAATCAGGTTTCCACGGCGAAATACTCATTCGATGGAAGGGAGAGTGAGCGGTTCGCTCGGCCGGCGGCTGCACCCGGGTCGAGCATCCAATTTGTCTCATCGAACAATCGACCGCCACCAAGCCGACTCTCTACGCCACCAGCGAACAAACGAGTTTCCCGAACGACGAGCTGACTTTCCCGTCGGTGCACGTCCCCGGTTGCATCGAAGAGATCATCGCCACCGTCGCACGAAGTCATTGGTCGCATCGGGCGAGGCGGCCGGCCGACGCGACGAGTTCATCGGAAACACTGCGGAGGTCATCGTACACCACTACAACGATCGGTCGACTCACCGCCGAGGTCAGTGCCACCACCGCGGAGTTCAGTGCCATCACCGCGGAGTTCAGTGCCATCCCCGCGGAGGGCATCGCACTGCGCGCGCCAACGAATTGGTCGCAATGCGTGTGGGAGTGGCAACATCGGCGCACGACATCGTCCTGCTCGCAGAGGCGATCGCCACCGTCGCTTCGTTCATCGCCACCAGCGGCGGGTTCACCGCACCGGCCGTCGAGTTGATCGGAACCGGCGCTGAGCCCTGTGGTCGCGCGACATCTGGTATCGGTCGCAATGCATAGGGCACTGGCACCACCGCGTGGATGACGCGAACCACTCGATGCGTCTCAACGCCACCGGTCGAGAGATGACCTGACCCCTCCGCGAAGGTCACCGCCACCACCGCGAGCCTTACCGGTCGCGGCGCGTAGATCACCGTCTCGCCTGCCGAACCGATCGCCACCAAGGGGAAGTCGATGCGACGGTCTGTCGAACCCATCGCCACCATCCCGCAAGGCATCGCCACCAAGAAATGTGCGGCAATTGTGGTTTGGACAGGCGCTTCGACGTCGACGCCGATGAATCAACACTGGACGACCATTCGGCGCAGCCTCTGAAACACGACATGTTGTAGGAGCGAGGCAGCTTGCCCATCCGCGCGCCGCGTCATAAGCTTGGCTCGCCCATCTCCCCCTCCTTCTCGCGGAAGCACAATGACGCGTCGACACCTTCGCCTGATCGGCCTGCTGGTGCTCGCCGTTCTTCCCGGATCTACCGCGATCGCCCAGCGCGGGCAATTCGATCTCGAGAAGACGAAGAAGGTGCTCTCGGGCCTGATCGAGAAAACGCTCGCCGAGAACGGCGTTCCATCGATGTCGATCGCCCTGGTTCGCGGCGACTCGATCGTCTGGACGGCCGCGTTCGGCTATGCCAACATGCGGACCCGCACGCCCGCCACGACGGCGACGCTCTACAGCACCGGCTCGTCGTTCAAGTCGGTCACCGCGACTGCGGTGATGCAGCTCGTCGAGCAGGGCAAGGTCCACCTGGACGATCCGATCAACCGCTACCTCGGCGAGAGCCAGGTGCACGATCAGGCGGACAAGCCCGTCACGTTCACGCACATCCTGTCGCATTGGTCCGGCCTCACGAACGGCGCCGAGACGCAACCGATCTGGGGCCGGAAGCTGCCGAAGACCCTCGAGGCGATGACCGCCGGGCTCTCGTCAGTTCGGCCGCCCGAGACGAAGTGGGAGTACAACAACTTCGCCTATGGCACTGCGGGTCTCCTCGTACAGAAAATTTCCGGCGTCGACTACGAGACGTACATGCTCGAGCACGTGCTGAAGCCGCTCGGCGTGACGACGCCGCATCCGGTCTATCCGACGCCCGAGATGGTCGAGGTGATGGCGCTTCCGTACAAGGCGGGAGGTGCGTTCGGCAAGCCGGTGCCGGAGGTGCAGGTGCACTTCGACGTCTATCCGGCCGGCGACGTGTATCTGACCGCCGAAGACATGGCTCGCTACCTCGCGGCGCAACTGAACGGCGGTGTCTTTCACGGCACCCGGATCCTGTCGGACGCGTCGGTGCGCGAGATGCACACGCCGCGCTTTGGCGGCGACTACGGGTTCGGGTTCTGGCTGGTTCATGACAGCGCGAGTGGACACACGCTGATCCACCACGGCGGCGCCATCGGCGGCCAGCGGGCGTTCCTGATCGGCGACCTCGATGCGCGCGTCGGCGTCTACTACATGACGAACTCCGACTACCTCCCTGACGCGACTCCGCCGGCGCAATCGGAGATCGTGTACGCCGCTCTCAAGCTGTTGCGCGGAGAGGATTACATCCCGCGGCCACAACAAAAGGGCATCGCCGTGGACCAGAAGGTGCTCGACAGCTACGCCGGCACGTACGATTTCGGACCGGCAGCGTTCATCGTGAGCCGTGTCGGTCACGCTCTCGCGGTTCAGCAGACCGGTCAGGCCGCGATCAACGAACTGATCGCCGAGACCCCGACGCGGTTCGTCCTGCGCGGCAGCACCTTCAAGTTCACCTTCGAAGGTGACGGCGGCAAAATCGATCGACTCGTCGTCGACGCCGGCGGCCAGCACGTAACAGCGACTCGCCGCAAGTAGCTCGGAGCGGCGGCGGACATCGTCGCGATTACAACCGGTACGGTTCGCCGAGGAGCTCGTCGCCAAATGCGATTCATCGTCATTGCATCCGTGTTACTGTCGGCGCTTGTCGGTTGCGCGTCGACGGGCACCTCCGGCAGCGCATCCGGTCAACCCGGTGCCGAGACGCTCGCGCAAGTCAGGTTCCGCGACAGGGAAGTGAAGGTCTCGCAACACGTCGATGCGACGGTTGACGATACGTGGAAGGTGCTCGGACCCGCATTCCAGGACCTCGGGTACAAGGGCGGCCCATCAGGGAGTGGGAATGAGCGAATGTATATGACTTCCTGGCTGCAGCTCCCCGGGGCGCTCTACGAAGGTGAACCGAATGCGGCGTACTTCGAGTGCGACCGGTCGCCGCTCGGGACTCCCACCGCGGACACCTACGAGCTGACCTTCGCTGTTTTCGCCTGGGTCGCGCCCGACCAACCCGCTGGAAGCGTCGTTCGGGTCCTGGTGAATGGCTCGGGGCGAGATCGCGCGAATCCCTCGGCGATTGTGTCGTGCGCCGGAACGGGAAAGCTCGAGGCGATGTTCATGCAGGCGATTCAGCGGCGGCTGAAGCTCGTGGCCAAGCGGCCGGAATAAATCACAGGAGCCGACAGCTCAGCCCGAACTACAGCCAGTGGCCGTCGCTCCAGAACCAACCGTGCCCATCACTTTCCCAAATGCCCGGCACCCATATCGAGTGCCCGGTCGCCGGTAGGACCCAGGAGCCCGGAACCCACGCGAAGTCGTTGTTGCTCCAGCCCCATCGGCCGGCTATCCAGACGTAGTTAGCTCCGGGCGAGGGCGGAACTACCTCGAGCCGGGCGGTGGGCGGCGGCCTGGTCGCGGCGCGCGAGACTGCGTAACTCGGCGGCTGATGGTAGCATGCCCCGACCGCGCTGGTGGCGACGAGTCCGGTTATGAGCGACAGGTTCAAGAGTTTCTTCATTGCTGCCTCCTCCTTCGGTGCTTCTCTCGTCAGGTGCAAGGAGGGAGCCCTCTCCCGCACTGCCATGAATGTATATGACTTCCTGGCTGCGGCTCCCCGGGGCGCTCTACGAAGGTGAAGCGAATGCGGCGTAGTTCGAGTGCGACCGATCGCCGCTCGGGATTCCCACCGCGGACACCCAGGCGCGCCCATGGTGCACCCAAGAAGAAAACGAGAGGCTGCGCTTGATTTTGTTGACTGCACCGACGGAGTCGCGCACGTTTCATGACCGGTAACGGCGCAATCGCGCGCCAGCCGAAGCGCGCGGAGGCGACGATGTCGACGCAGAGTGGGACGACTCACGGTGATGGAGTACGTTTTCACGGCAACTTCAAGCGGCTCCTGTCAATACTGGGACTTGCGTCGCTGTTGCCCGCGGCTCTATCCGCACAGTCGTCGGACGCGCAGGGGACCGATCTCTCGCTCGCAGTGCGTTTCGGCACGCTGGGCATCGGCGGTGAAATCTCGAAGCTGGTAACGCCACACGTCGGGCTTCGGGTGAGCGGGAATTACTTCACATACAACAAAAATTTTACCAATAACGACGTCAGTTACGACGCCAGTCTGAAATTCGAGGGCATCACCGGGTTGATCGATCTCTACCCGGCCAGTCGCGGCGCCTTCCACTTTAGCGCCGGCGTGATGACGCGCCCGATCACGCTTTCGGGCGGCGGCGTGCCAAGCAACGGCACGTTCACAATCAATAGTCACAGCTACACCCAAGCGCAGGTCGGCACGCTGACGGAGACCGCGCAGTGGGCCAGCGCACTTCCTTATGTCGGACTCGGATTCGGTACGCCGGCGGCAAAGCACGCTGGACTGGGCTTCCTTTTCGATCTGGGCGCGGCGATCGGCAAGCCGACCGTCGCGCTCACGGCGACTGGCGCCGGCAGCAACGCACAATTGCAATCGGACCTCAACGCGCAGGTCGCCAAGTCAGCGAGCAACGCGAACAAGATCCCTGTCTACCCCGTGCTGTCGCTGGGGCTCGCCTACCGGTTCTGACCACGTGACTCCAGCCCGGACAGGCTGAGAGCGCAATCATTCTCGCGGGCAAAAACGGCCGCTCCGGTGTGGAGCGGCCGTTTGCAACATCAATCGGGTTTCTCTAAGAGACCCGTGAGATCCGCCGTCCTGACGGCGCCGATTAGGCCGATCGCAAAGCGCCGAGCGGATCGACTTTGCTCGCGCGCGCGGCGGGGATCCACACCGCGGCCAGGGCAACGACCGCCAACAACAACGGCACGCCCGCGAACACGAGCGGATCGCGCACCTCGACACCGAACAAAAGACTCCTCATGTATCGCGACAGTGCATACGCCGTCGCAACGCCGATGACCACGCCGATGAGCGCGAGCCGCATTCCCTGCAACACGACCATCGTCCGCACCTGATTCGGCTCCGCTCCGAGCGCGAGACGAACGCCGATCTCGCGCGTGCGCTGCTGCACCGCGTACGCCATCACGCCGTAGATGCCGATCGCCGCGAGCGTGAGCGCGGAGAGCGCGAACACCGCCATGAGCAAGGTGTTGAACTGCTCGCGCGACGTCGATCGCGAGACGATCTGGTCCATCGATCGGACCTCGGCCACCGGCAGACCGGTCGCCTCACGGAGCCGTGACTCGACGGCAGCGGCGATGGAGAGCGGCGGCACCCTCGTGCGGATCACCCACGACATCGGCGCGATCTTTGTATTGAGTACGTTCACGTTGTCGGGGATCTGCGCCTGCGGGACGAACATCTTCGGCCCGGGGTTCTGATTGAGCCCGTCGTCGCGGCTGTCGGCGACGACGCCGATGATCTGCCGGTCGGGCTCCGCGGCGAACTCCTTCATGCCGCCGCGGCCGATGGTCAACCGATCGTTGAGGGGATCGCCGTTCTTCCACGTCTCCTTCGCCATCGCTTCGTTGATGATGGCCACCGGAGGCGCATTCGCGTCGTCGCGATCGGTGAACGTTCGGCCGCGAAGCACCGGGATCTTGAACACCTCGAAGTATCCCGGCGACACGGTGATCCAGTCGCCGTTGCCGTGAAACTGCTGTCCCTCGGGAAGCGCCTTGCCCACGACGCGGAACGGCAGGCCGTACCCGCCTTGAAGCGGCACGCAGCACGAAGCACTCGCGAGTTCGACACCGGACACCGTGCGCAACCGATCGGCTCCGTCGCGAATCGCTTGCTCGACCGACATCGACGTCTGAAACCTCGGACCCGTAAACGACATGGTCATCGTCAACACGTTCGACGCGTCGAAGCCTGGCGCGACCGCGCGGAGTGCCAGCGATGTGCGAATCAAGAGTCCGGAGCCGATCACGAGCGCCAGCGCGAGCGCGATTTCGACCACCACGAGGGTCGAACGCACATGATGATTGGCACGTCCAGCCGAGGCCCCGGTTCCGTCCCTCAGCGTGCCGCTTAAATCCTGCCGCGCGGCCTGAAACGCAGGCGCTACCCCGAAGAGCAATCCGGTCACGATCGAGACGACGATGGTGAACACCGCCAACCGCCAGTCCAACTGAATCGCCGTGCCGCCCTCGCCCAGACGCGGCAGATTCGCCGTGTTGATCGACATCAGCGAACGAATGCCGACGAGGCCGAGCGTCAACCCAGCGGCACCGCCCACAATCGAGAGCAGCACACTTTCCGTGAGCAACTGTCGTATGATGCGGGCGCGATCGGCGCCCATCGCCGCGCGAATCGCAAGCTCGCGTTTTCTCACCGTCGAGCGGACGAGCAGCAAATTGGCGACGTTGGCGCACGCGATCAGCAGCACGCCCGCAACGGCCGACATCAGGACGACGAGGAGCGACTGCGAGTTGCGAACGAAGATCTTCTGCATCGGCTCCACGCTGAATGCCTCCTTCGGCCCGAGTGAGCCGGGGAAGCGCTCGCGGTACGCGGCCGCCGATTGCGTCAGTTTTGCCTGTGCCTGCGCGAGTGTCACGCCGGGCGCGAGCCGGCCGAGCACTCGGAAGTAGTGCGCCTGGTCCTGCGTGTTCGGATCGATCGGAAACATCGTCCACAGGTCCGGAGTGTCACCGAGGTCGGACTGGTCGAAGCCGTTCCCGATGACACCGATGACGACGTACGGCTCGCCGCTGAGGGAGATCGTCTTGCCCACGATCGCTCGATCGGCGGCGAAGCGTCGCGTCCACCAGCCGTAGGAGAGGACCGCGACCTTTCCTGCGGTCGGAAGATCTTCGTCGGTCGTGAAGATGCGCCCAAGCACCGGCGTCGCGCCGAGCAGGTGAAAGAACGGCGGACTGACCTGCTCGGTGGTGACCTGTTCCGGCGTGTCGCCGCCCGTGTAGTTCACCAAAACGGAGCGGTAGGCCGACGCGTCCCGCACGGCATCCGTCTGACGCCGCCAGTGCGCGAACTTGGCGGGCGACGCTGCCGGAAAGCTGTTGCCGTTCGGAGACGTGTTCATGAAGAGCACGATCCGGCCGGCATCGGGGAACGGAAACGGGCGGAGAAGGACGGCGTTGACGACCGAGAAGACGGCGGTCGTTGCGCCGATGCCCAGCGCGAGCGTCGCGACCGCGGCGATGGTGAAGGCCCGCTGCTGTCGGAGCGTTCGAAGACTGTACTTGAGATCCTGGAAGAAATGCTCCACGGGCGTTCCCTCAGCCGCTCCGGCTTGCAACGAGTGCGACGACGATTCCGCCGGCGCCGGCGAGGCAGGCCAGCATGAGCACCTTTGCCTGGCGGGTGAGCGCGGCCACCGCACCGAGCGCGATCGCCACCTGGAGCAGCGCGACAGCGAAGGCATAGTGATGGTGCTCGGCCAGCAAGCGCGCCGCTTCGGCGACCTTCGTATCGCGCTCCTGCTCGAGCTTCCGCGCCTCGGTCTGAATGTCGGCTTGCTCTCTGCCGTACCGCGCCGTCAGCGCGAGCAGGGAATCGGGAGCGGCGCGATTGTTGGCCGCGTAGGCGTTCGCCGCCGTCGCGGCGACGGCCCCTTTGATCCCCTTCGCTTGATAGTAGGCCCACTCGTCGGAAGCGCGCGCCTGCAGTTGCGTCGCTTCGCTCTCCAGCACGAGCGCTTCGTTGACCGTCGATCCGGCTCGCAACGAAACGACGGCCGTCACCGCCGCGAGTATGGCGGTAATGAGCGCGGTGATGCGCAGCATCCGCCCGCCCGACTTTTCGATTTCGTCGTCGATCGTCTCGCGCAGCTTGTCGGTGTCGATCTCGATTTCTTCCGGCATCCTGAAAACTACGCGACGACCGCCTCAGTGGTCCACAATGGTCCAATACGAAAGGACGGCGTCCTGACACGGACGCCGTCCTTCGCTTACGGTTTCCAAACCAGTCAAACGCGTTTCAGCTGGTCTTCGCGGCCTTGATCGCTGCCGTGAGCTTGTCGTAGCCGTCCTGGGCGAGCGCGTTGAAGCGCGTATCCTCGTACGCGATCTTGCCATCCTTGCCGATCACGAACACGGTGCGCTTGAAGTAGGGACGGGCGCCGCCCTGCGAGCCGTACTTGGTCGCCACGTCACTCTTGGTGTCGGCGATCATCGCGAACGGGAAGTGCGCGTCCTTGGCCCAGCTCGCGTGCGACTGAAGGCTGTCGACCGAGGTCGGGAACACAACGACACCGTCGCCGAACAGCGAGGTGTACTCATCGCGGAACTTGCTCAACTCCGCGGTGCAACCGGAGGAGCGGTCGAGCGGGTAGAACGCGAGCACGACGACCTTGCCGCGCAGCGACTTGAGCGAAACGGGGATCGTCTTGCCGGTCGAGTCGGTCGCCGTGGCGGTGAAGTCGGGGGCCATGTCGCCCGCGGCCGGAAACGCCGCCGCGGCAGGTTGGCCCGACTGAGCCGGAGCGCCCTGCTGCGCGTGCGCCACGGCGGCCGCGCCGATGGCGACGACGCCGGCAAAAGACATGCGGAACATTCTGTTCATACAATCCTCAATGTGGTCGGTCGGCGTAGGGTCGCGCTCCGCCTGCGGAACGCGTCAAAGCAGCTTGCGGTAATGTCACGACCGGTGCAAGCGCGCCCCGCGTCTTCGCCCGGCGTGGCTACATTCTGGTCTCTCGCACCGCCCCATGACATGACCGCTCCGAACGCGCTCCCCGCCGGTGCCCGCCCAGCAGGCGGGAGCCCGCTGGCACATCGCCAGGTCCTGGTCGCGTTCAGTGGACTGGTGCTGGTGATGCTCCTCGCCGCGCTCGACTCGACCATCGTCTCGACCGCGCTGCCGACGATCGTCGGCGACCTCGGAGGGCTCGACCACCTCGCCTGGGTCGTCACCGCCTACTTGCTGGCCCAGACGGTCGTCACGCCCGTTTACGGGAAGCTCGGCGATCTCTATGGTCGCAAGATCGTGCTCCAGTCGGCGACCGTCCTCTTTCTCGTCGGCTCGATGCTGTGCGGGCTCAGTCAGAACATGACGGAGCTCATCCTGTTCCGGGCGATTCAGGGATTGGGCGGCGGCGGTCTGACGGTCACCACGCAGGCGACGGTCGGCGACATCGTCGCCCCGATCGACCGAGGCCGATACCAGGGCATTTTCGGCGCGGTGTACGGTCTGGCGAGCATCGCCGGGCCTCTCCTCGGCGGATACTTCACGACGCACCTGACTTGGCGCTGGATCTTCTACATCAACCTGCCGTTCGGCATTCTCGCGCTCTTCGTGCTGGGCACCACGCTGCCGTCGCAGACCGAGCGTGTGTCGCACGCGATCGACTACTGGGGTGCGCTGCTGCTCGCCGTGTTCCTCACCGCCGTCACTCTGATGTCCGACTTCGGCGGAACGACGTTTCCGTGGTCGTCGCCGAACATGATCGCGATCGTGGCTGTCGTCGCTGCATCGCTCGCCGGCTTTGTCGTCGTGGAGCGCTCGGCGGTGGAACCGGTGATCCCGCTGCGGTTGTTCGGCAACCGAACCTTCGCGCTCACGTCCGTCATCGGACTCATCGTCGGCTTCGCGCTCTTCGGGTCGGTCACGTATCTGCCGGTCTTCCTCCAGGTGGTGCGGGGCGCAACGCCCACGTCGTCCGGGTTGCAGATGCTTCCAATGATGGCCGGGATGCTCACGGCGTCGATCGCATCGGGACATCTCATCAGCCGCACCGGGCGCTACAAGATCTTTCCGGTGATCGGCACCGCCGTGGCGACGGGCGGGCTGGCGCTGCTGTCGCGCGTGTCGGTGACGACGACGACGCTGACGACCTCGATCGCGATGCTCGTGTTGGGGCTGGGCATCGGGATGGTGATGCAAGTGCTCGTGATCGCCGTGCAGAACTCCGTCGAGTACCGTGACCTGGGCGTGGCGACGTCGGGCGCGACACTCTTCCGCCTCGTCGGCGGGTCGCTGGGCACAGCGCTCCTGGGTGCCGTGTTCGCGGCGCGCCTGGCGTCGAACCTCGCGCAATCGGCGGCGGGGGGCGGACCCGCCGGAATCGCCCCGACGGGGAGCGGCATGAGTGTGGGCGACCTCGCTGCGCTCGCTCCCGCCGCGCGCGCGGTGTACACCCACGCGTTCGCGGCGGCGCTCGGGACCGTTTTCTTGATCGCCGCGGCGACGGCGGCCGTCGGCTTCGTGCTGACACTCCTGCTCCCGGAGCAGCCGCTGCGTCGCACCGTCGCGGCAACGGCAGCGGAGACGGGTGAGGAAGTCGCGAGCGCGTTCGGACGTCCGGAGTCGGCGGAGTCGGAGACGGAGCTGCGCCGGTCGCTCGCCGTCTTTGCCGACCGCGACGTGCAGCGTGCGCACATAGGCCGGATCGTGGAGCGCGCGGGGCTGACGCTCAGCCCCGGCGCGGCGTGGCTGTTGGTACGACTCGAACGCGAGCCGTCGCTCGATCTGACGCAGCTCGCAAGTCGGTACCGCATTCAGTCGGACCGGCTGGTGGCGAGTGAAGTTGAATTAGAACGCTCCGATTTGATCACCGCGAGGGGCCGGGGTGCTTCCGGCCAACGGAACTTGACGGATGCCGGACGCGCCGCGCTGGCGCGGCTCATCGACGCCCGCCGCGCGCATCTCGACGATCTGCTCGCCGACTGGCCGGCCGAGCAGCGCGGGGCCGTGCTCGAGGAATTGCGACGTGTCGTCCGCGGACTCGTCCCGGACCTTCCGGATCGGGCGGTCACGGGGCCGGGATAGCGAATCGCCGGGTCGCGCGACGCCCCGGCGGTGCCAATCGTTACGAGATGTTGCCTTGACGACCGCTGAGGTCGGATGCCAATTGGGGGCATGCTCTCGGCCAAGGCGCTCGACGCGTTGCGATCACGGGTACGAAGACGCGCATTTGCGTCGTCCGACCAATCGCTCCAACGCGACGTTCAATCGGCGCAGACGGCGCATGACCGCGTCAGCACGGCCGAGATGCAGGCGGCGACGCAAGTCGTGCTGGAAGCCTACCGCGGCGAAGCCGAGCGACGACGCGCCCTCAGCGCGGACGCTTAGAACACAGCACCGCTCGAAGCGCTGTGCGCGTCAGGATCGGCATGAGAGATGCCGGTCAGGCGGCGCTACTGCTGCGACCTCGAGAGCCACTCGTATGGCAAACATCCCTGACCTGAATCGCCGTCGTTTCTGCACCGCCGCGGTCGCCGGCGTGGCTGCGAGTCAGGCAGGTCTCGCCGTTTTTGCCAGGAGAGTGATGGCCATGACCGACGTGATGACGGAAGTGGAGACCGCGAGCGAGGCGGGCGACATTCGTCCCTTCCACCCCAAGTTCTCCGACGCGGACCTTACCGAGCTGCGCCGACGAGTCAACGCGACGAAGTGGCCCGAGCGCGAAACCGTCCCCGACGCATCCCAAGGCGTCCAGCTCGCTACGATGCAGAAGCTCGCTCGCTATTGGGGGACCGACTACGCCTGGAGCAAGTGCCAGGCGAAGCTCGACGCCACTCCACAGTTCATCACCGCGATCGATGGGCTCGACATTCATTTCATTCACGTGCGCTCGAAGCACGAGAACGCGATGCCGATCATCATCACGCACGGATGGCCGGGTTCGATCATCGAGCAGATGAAGATCATCGATCCACTGACGAATCCGACGGCCCACGGCGGCACCGCAGATGACGCCTTCCACGTGGTGATTCCGTCACTCCCCGGCTACGGATTCTCGGGAAAACCGACCGCGCCCGGGTGGAATCCCGTCACCATCGCGCGGGCATGGGCGACGCTGATGAACCGCCTGGGGTACACGCAGTACGTGGCGCAGGGCGGCGATTGGGGGAACGCCATCTCGGAAACGATGGCTCTGCAGGCGCCACCGGGGCTGCTCGGTATTTCCACGAACATGCCGGCGACGGTGCCACCGGAGATCAGCAAGGCGCTCGCGACTGGCGGGCCGGCTCCCGCCGGTCTCTCCGCCGAAGAGAAGAACGCCTGGGATCAGCTCGACTTCTTCTATAAGAAGGGGGTCGGTTACGCCAACGAGATGGGCCTCCGGCCGCAAACGCTCTACGCGCTCGTCGATTCGCCGGTGGGGCTCGCCGCCTGGATGCTCGATCACGATGCGCGAAGCTACGAGCTCATCGTGCGTGTCTTCGACGGGCAGCGTGAAGGTCTCACGCGAGACGACATCCTCGACAACATCACGCTCTATTGGCTGACCAACACAGCGATTTCGTCGGCCCGTCTTTATTGGGACGCGCGGCAACTGCCGGGCAAGGGCGGCTTCTTCGATGCGAGAGGCGTCGCGCTTCCGGTCGTCGTCACCGTTTTCCCTGACGAGATCTACGCGGCGCCGCGTAGCTGGGCCGCGCGCGCGTATTCCAAAATGATTTTCTACGTGCGGCATGACAAAGGCTGCCACTTTGCCGCCTGGGAGCAACCTCAACTCCTGACAGAAGACCTTCGAACTGGCTTCAGACCGCTGCGGCAGAAGTTGGTGCGATAAGCAATCATGGCGTTCGAGACGATCAGAGTGCACCGGGACGGGGGGGTTCTGTCCGCGGAAATCCTCGCTCCGCCGATGAACCTCCTCGGACCGGAGTTGGTGCGCGATCTGGTCGCCCTCATCCAGCAGACCGAAGCCGACGACGCCCTTCGAGTAGTCGTGTTCAAGAGCGCGGATCCCGACTATTTCATTTCCCACGCCGACGTGAACCGCATCAAGGAATACCGTGCGGAGGCCGCGAAACTGACTGGCGAGGCCTCGATCGGCCTGCTGTTTCGTCATTTGAGCGCAAGTCGCGTCGTGACCATCGCGCAGATTGCTGGGCGCGCACGCGGAGCCGGCAGCGAGTTCATACTCGCGTGCGACATGGCGTTCGCTTCGCGAGAGTCGGCGATCTTCAGCCAGCCTGAGGCGGCGTTCGGGCTGAGCCCCGGCGCGGGCGGCATTCAGCACCTCGCGCGACTGATGGGGCGCGCGCGAGCGCTGGAGGTCATTCTGAGCGCGCAGGATTACGACGCCGAGTTGGCTGAGCGGTACGGATGGATCAATCGATCGATGCCCGCCGACGTACTCGATGACTTCGTCATGTCGCTCGCGCATCGGATCGCCGAGTTTCCGGCTACCGGCGCGCGCGTAGTCAAGGATCGAATCAACGCGATCGCGCTCGCGGCGGCCGACGACTACCGTCGTGATTCCGATTTGTTCGGCGAAGCCGCGCTCAAACCCGAGGCTCAAGGCCGGACGCAAGCCGGGATGAATTGTGGTTTCCAGACGCGCGATGCGGAAATGGACCTCGGCAAGATGCTGGGCGACTTGAGGGGGAGTTAGGAGCATAAATGCAAGTCAGTTGGCGACGCTCGTGGATGTTGACGACGCTCTTCCTCGCGCTGCCGGCATGCTGCCAGGACTCGGACACCTCCAGCCGGATTTCGAAGACCCAACCCGGCTGGACGGCGTTGACCGAGGCCACGGGTTCCATGCACGCCGCCGTGGCGCCGGTCCGCCCTTCGGGCGACAACGACGTCGATTTTACGACGCTGATGCTGCCGCACCATCAGGCGGCCATCGACATGGCCAAAGCGGAACTGCTCTACGGCGCCGATCCACAGATGCGCCGACTGGCTCAAGAAGTCATCACGGATCAACAATCCGAGATGGACTTAATGCGACTCTGGTTGGAGCGGCGGGGCAGTGCGGCGGAAACCTCGCACACAGTGTCCGGACACGCTTCCACGAGAGTTCTCCGATGACGCGCGCGTTATCGCTGGCGCTCGCTCTCGTGCCCGTCTATGTCTGCGCCCAACAAGCCCCATGGGGCCGCCGAGACATTCCGATAACGAGCCACGATCGCGTGTACGCGGCGGATCAGACGTCGAACACGGTTTCAGTCATCGACCCGTCCAGCAACACACTGCTTGGGGTGATCCGACTTGGCGTTCCAGTGCCGGCGTCGATCGCTCCGCTCTACACCGGCCAGCTGCTCGTTCACGGACTCGGCTACTCTCCCGACTCGAGGACGCTCGCCGTCGTGTCGATCGCTTCCAATTCCGTGACATTGATCGCAACGGCCACCAACACGGTGCGAGGAACCATCTATGTTGGTCGGTCGCCGCACGAGGCCTTCTTCACACCCGACGGCCGGGAGTTGTGGGTGACGGTGCGCGGGGAGGATTACGTGTCTGTCATCGACCCCGCGCGAATGGTGGAAACGCGACGCATCAAGATGGCCAACGGGCCGGGTATGGCAATGTTCAGCCCGGACGGCCGTTTCGCGTTCGTCTGCTCCAGCTTCACGCCGGAGCTGGCGATTGTCGATCTTGGAACGCATCAGGTGGTGAAGCGGGTGCCGCAGGCGAGCCCGTTTTGCCCGAACATCGCGGTGACGCCGGAAAACGACGAAGTCTGGGTCACGTTGAAAGACGTCGGCAGAGTCCAGGTGTTCAATGCCAAGCCGCCGTTCGAACAGAAGGCCCTGCTCGAGACGGGGCCGATCACGAACCACGTGAATTTCGCCAACAACCACAACGGCAGGTTCGCGTACGTGACGATCGGCGGACTGAACGAAGTGAAGGTCTTCCGACGCGGCGCGAAGCCGGAGCTGGTCGCGACGATAACCGTCGGCGACCTCCCGCACGGCCTCTGGCCGTCGGGAGATGGCTCGCGCATGTACGTCGCGCTCGAGAACGGCGAGGCGGCCGTGGCGATCAACACGCTCACCAACTCCGTCGTCGCCAGCATTCCGATCGGCCAGACGACGCAAGCGCTCGTGTATGTGCCGAGCGCGGTTCCGAGCGGCGACGGCGCGGCCAACCTGGTGCCGCTCGGTGAGGCCGGGAACACCGCCCACCTCCATCTACAAATGGGCGCACCCGAGTTGCCCAACGCGCAGGCGACGGTCGCCGTCAACTCGCTGGGCCTGCTGGATCTCCTTCAGATTGCCGCTCGCGGCCTCACTCCAAAGACGCGATATCAGGTGTACCTCACGACCTCGGACCGCGCTCCATTCGAAAACCTCGAACCGCTGGCGGTCCTCGCGACGAATGCCGACGGCGCCGGGATCGTTCAGGCGATCGGTCCGCTGAAGACCTTGGCACCCGCAACGCAGGGCGCAACCAGCGCGTTGGCGCGCCGGTTCGTCGTTGTGACGGAGCTGGAGAACCGTTCAGTGGTCGTGCTGCGTCCGGGCGCCGGCTCCTCCGCCCGCCCGTAGCCCGATCGCAATCAAGCCAAGCGATCGAAAAAGGCGGCGGAGTAGTCGGATCAGGCGGTGACGTCGGCGACGAATCGGGCGACGTCTTGCGTGAAGCGTTCCGGAAATTGAAATAGCGAGCCGTGCCCCGAGTCGGGATACACGAGCAGCTCGCCGTTCACGAGCTGTTGCGACAGGTTGTAGGAATTGATTGTCGGAACCATCACGTCGTGGCTGCCGCTCACCACGAGGACGGGCTGACGTACCTTCGCCAACCCGTCGGGCGAAGCGGGCTTTTGCGACCATGCGTGAAGCGCGGCGACGTGCGCGTTCACCGCCGCCTCACTCGCCGGTGGCTCGCGGTCTCTGCGCAGCATGACGCGCTCGACGTGCCGACGCCCGGCGCTTTGACTCGACTCGGACGGTTCGAAGAACAGGGAGAGGAGCGACTGCGCATCGGCCGGCATTTTCGACGCCGCCTTCTCCACCTCGGGAGAGAACACACCGACCGAGCCGCGCGGTCCTGTGCCGACGAGAATCGCGGCGCGCACGAGCTCGGGGCGGTCTACCAGAATCTGCTGGGCGATCATCCCGCCAAGCGAGAAGCCGAGCAGGTCGACGTGCTCCTCGCCGAGCGAGTCGATGAACGCGGTTGCGTCCTTGGCCATCGCGTCGACGTCGCTCGGGGTCGTGCCACCGCTGCGCCCGATGCCGCGGCCGTCGACCAGCACGACGGGCCGTTCGTAGGCGAGTCCGTCAACGACGAGCGGATCCCAATCGTCCATGTTGCCGCGGAAGCGCTGAAACATGACGAGTGGAATGCCAAGTGACGGCCCGATCCGGCGAGAGGCGAACGCGACACCGTTGGCGTCGACGAACTGCGTCGTCGCCGTCTGATGAGAATCCGTTACCGCGGCTGCGCCTCGCATTCATTCTCCGGTAATGCGGGCCAGCGTGGTGCCGGCCCGTGCGGGAAATGTCGACCACACGAATCGTGCCTCGCTTTTCGAGCGCCCTTCGGCTCGCCGTCGATTGCGAACACGGCACCTTCACGAACCGGCTGCTTTCCGTTCACCGACTCGTTTTCACCGGCGCGACCGCGAGGGCGTCGACGTCCCAGCCGCCGAGCGTGGCCGCGACCTCGTAGGTGCTCTCGAGAAACGCCGTGATCGCCGCCGAGGGATCGGGCGCGGTGCGAACTGCATCGTACGGAAGGATCCACTCGCGCAACTCGGGATGATAAAAGGCGGCGGCCGGCCGGATGCGTGCCGACGCGCAACCGACGGGCTCCGGATACGCGTACGCGTAGAACGCCGCCTCAGCGACCGGTGATCCCGGCGTACCGGGCCACCAGCCAGCACTGATGCACTCGTGCGAGTAGGCTTCGCGCATCACGTACGTGGGGCAATTCGGGATTCCACCAGCATGCGGCGGCGCGCGGCGCCCGGAGAAGCGAGTGCACGCGAGGTCGAACCCACCCCACCAGAAATGCACCGGGCTCGACTTGCCCACGAACCGGCCGCGGAATTCCTTCAGCACGTGATCGACGCTCGAGAGGGCCCTGAACCACCGGCCCACGGCGTCGGCGTCGTAGCTGGCGTGTTCCCGATCGGCCGCGAAAGGCGTGGCGTCGGCGATTTCATTCGGTCTCGGCCAAATCCGGACGTCAACGTCCAGCCCGCGCAGCAGCTCGAACCACTCTCCGTAGAAATCGGCCACCGATTTCTTCTCGAGCTCGATGGTCCGGGTCTCGCCGCCGCTGTGGCGCACGGTGAGCTCATGGTTCACGAAATCGAACTCCGCGTCGATGGCGCGACCGTTAGTAGGCATCGACGAGGTCGTGAGGCCCCACGGCGTGACGTAGAGCGCGCTGTGCCACCAATGGTTCATGAAAGGCGCGAGCGCGAGACGCGTCTTGCCAACGATCTGCACCCACCGGTGCAGCGTTTCATACGTCGGGCGCCACTCGGCCAGCGGGAGCCGCGGCCACTCTCCAGCCGTCGGCGGCGTGGCAGCGACTGGCGTTTTCGGCGCTGCCACCCGCGACTGAATCCGTCTCGGGCTACGCCGACCGTGCGAGCGGCTGCTTGGCATTCTTTGCCGACGTGACGAACGCGAGCAGCTCTTCGTTCACGCGATCCTTGAGCGTCGTGCACATGCCATGCGGAGCGCCCTTGTACACCTCGAGCCGCGCCCCTTTGACCATTTTGACCGCGCGCTGCGCCGCCGCCGCGATCGGCACGATCTGATCGTCGTCGCCGTGAATGAACAACGTCGGCACGTCGAAGCGAGCGAGATCGGCCGTTTGATCGGTCTCTGAAAAGGCCTTGATGCAGTCGTACGAGTTCTTGAGCCCCGCCATCATCGCTTGCAAACTGAACTGGTCGCGAACGCCCTGGCTCACTTTGGCGCCCGGCCGGTTGTAGCCGTAGAACGGCATGCTCAGATCCATGAAGAACTGTGACCGGTCCGCCGCCACGCCGGCGCGAAGCTGATCGAATACTTCTATCGGAGTGCCGTTCGGATTTGCCGGCGTCTTGAGCATGAGCGGCGGAATGGCACCGATGAGAACGGCCGCGGCAACGCGCTCGGTGCCGTGGCGCCCGATGTAGCGCGCCACCTCGCCGCCGCCGGTCGAGTGCCCGACGTGGACGGCATCTCGAAGGTCGAGCGCGCGCACCAACTCGGCGAGATCGTCGGCATATGTGTCGAGGTCGTTGCCATTCCAGGGTTGGTCCGAGCGGCCGTTACCGCGCCGGTCATGACCGACGCAACGATAGCCGTGCGAGGCGAGAAACATCATCTGATCCTCGAACGCGTCGGCTGACAGCGGCCACCCGTGGCTGAACACGACTGGTTGGCCGGTGCCCCAATCCTTGTAGTACAGCTGAGTATCGTCTTTTGTCTTGAACGTGGGCATGAGCACTGATCCCCATGAGGATTTTCTAGGCGGCACCAAACGCGAAACGCGGGCCGGGCCGGGAGGGAACGCCCATTAGGAAGAGGGTGTGCCAGATCGCGCTGGGCCAATTACGATGGTGTAGGGATGTAGGCGGATCTACACTCTTGCTCGCCGAGGCCGACATGGCAAACGATCAGAAGGCGAGCTCGAGTCGCGCTGCGCTTTTACTCGTTGCCGCCGCGATCACGGTGACCTTGATCGGCGCCTTGCCCCTCGCGGCCGGCCTCGTCGCCGCGCCGGCGTTGGCCGTCATCTGCCGGCCGGTCTACGAGCGACTCGCGAAGCGCCTGCACCGGAGCGGCGCGGCTCTTGTCGTGGTCGTCCTCGTCTGGCTCTTCCTCGCTGCGCCGGGAGCATTCCTCGCGACGCTGGTGGTTCGACAAGCGCCGGCGGCCATAGCCGAGGTGCAGCACGCCGTCGACCGCTTACGGGTTTCGCCGCCGTCGCTGCTTGGCGCAAATCCCGACACGCTGGTCGCCCATCTCGGTGCCTCCTCGATGGGCTGGCTTTCAGCGGCGGTCGGCCCGGCGCTCGGCGGCGTCGGTCACGCGATCATCGATCTGTCGATCGCTCTACTCGGGCTGTACTTCCTCCTCGTCGCGGGCGACGACGCCTGGCATGCGGTGCGAAGACACCTGCCGTTCTCGGCAAACGGCAGCGACGGTCTACGACGCACCTTCGTCGAGGTGACGCGCGCGACGCTGCTCGGCACTCTCTTGTCGGCGGGGCTTCAGGGGCTGTCCATTGGGATCGGGCTCCGGATCATCGGTAACAGCGCGCCGGCGTTTTGGGGAATGATCGCCGGATTCACGACACTAGTGCCAGTCGTCGGCAACGCGCTGGTGTGGATTCCAGCCGTCATCGCGCCGCTCATGCAACAACGCGTCGGCGCCGCGTTGGTGATGGTCCTGTTGGGCAAGATCGTTCCGTCGCTGATCGATCGCGTCGTTCGCACGGTCGTTTCTCGCCGTGTCGGCAACACACACCCAATGATCACGCTCGTGGGCGCGATGGTTGGCTTGCGCCTCCTCGGACCGGTCGGCGTGCTCATCGGGCCGACCATCGTTCAATGCACGTTGGCGCTCATTCAACTCTACGAACGCGAGTACGCCCCGACGTGGGTGAGCGCCAAAGCCGGAGTGACGCACATTGACCTCGTCGCAGCCTGAAGTGCAGGGTAGGCACAGAGCGCGTGGCGCCCGCTTCGCAATCCGGTCTTCCGCAAGCTGCTGCTTGCCGACGTGGTGTCGGACGTCGGCACGTTCATGCAGACGGTCGGCGCCGCCTGGCTCATGGTCTCGCTGCACGCCGGCCCGATGTACGTCGCGCTCACGCAGACCGCGTCGGCGCTCGCGTTCTTCGTGTTCGCGCTCCCGGCGGGCGCCATCGGTGACATCGTCGATCGGCGCAAGCTCATTCTCTATACCGAGACGTGGATGGCGAGCGTGGCGATCGTCATCACCGTCGTCACGTTCGGCGGCGCGATGACGCCGTGGCTGCTGCTGTCGCTGACCTTCGCGCTCTCGGCCGGCGACGCCATCGAGTCGCCGACGTGGCGCGCGGTGCTTCCCGAGCTCGTGGGCAAGGATGACCTCGCGGCGGCGTCGGCCCTCAACGGAATCGAATTCAACTTTGCGCGGGCGGTTGGCCCCGCACTGGCGGGCGTCGTCATCGCCGTGGCCGGTGTGGGTGTGGCGTTCGCCATCAACGTGCTGTCGTTTGCGGGCGTGCTGACCGTTGTCGCGCGGTGGAAGCGGCCCGCGACCCGTCGCACGACGCCGCCCGAAACAGTCGTGGGCGCGATCGTCGCCGCGGTGCGGTACGTTCGATATTCGCCGGCGTTGCGCCGCGTCATGTTTCGCGCGGGCGTGACAATGTTCTTTGCCAGCGCGCTCCTCGCGCTGTTGCCGTCGGTGGCGCACGGCGTGAGCGCAAGCCCGACCGGGTACGGAGTCCTGTTGGGTTGCTTCGGGGCGGGCGCCGTCCTCGGCGCCGTGGTCTTGCCACAGGCACGATCGCGCTGGTCGACTGAGGTCGTTGCTTCAGGCGGCATCGTGGTCGTCGGCCTGGCGACAATCGCCGCGGGGTTGGTCCACGTCATGGTGATCCTCGCGGCGTTGATGCTTGTCGGGGGCGCGGCGTGGATCGTGTTCATTTCGCTGGTCAACGCGTTGATGCAGATTCTCGCTCCCGATTGGGTCCGGGCGCGGGTGCTTGCCGTGTTCCTGCTGGTGTTTCAAGGAAGCCTGGCCGCGGGAAGCGCATTCTGGGGAACGGTCGCCGCGCATCGCAGCATTCTGTTCGCGCTCGTTGGCGCGGGCGTCGGAACGATCTTGTCGGTGGCGCTGGCGCGCCTGGCGCGATTGCCGGACACCACTGCCGACGCCAGTCCGTGGAACCACTGGCGCATGCCGGTGCCGCCCGAAGGCGGGCAGCCGGCGCTCGACGATGGGCCGGTGTTGGTGACCGCCGAGTACACCGTGCCGGACGCACAGGTGGATGCGTTTCTCGAAGCGATGCACGAATACGCCCGAGTCCGACGGCGGGACGGCGCCTATCGATGGGGAATTTTTCGTGACATCGAGAAAGCCGACCTGTACGTCGAGACGTTTCTCGTCAGCTCGTGGGCGGAGCATCTCCGCCAGCACGCCCGGTCGACGGCCGCCGATCAAGCCATTGAGAGTCGAGTGTTTCGCTACGCAACCGGCACGAGTGTGGTGCGACACTTCATCTCCGCGGAGACGGTGACGCACGCGTCCTAGGACAAAAGTGATATCTCATTTAGGCCGTTCGCCGGATTGTCGCGTGGGACCGGCCCCGGCACCATTCCTCCGCGCGCGTCGAGATCGACGTCGTAAGCGAACGGATACAACGGAGGCTCGCGCTATGACTTTCGACGGATGCCGCAACGGCCGGCGGCTATGGCTCACGCACTATCTTAGACAGATGTCTCCCCGTCGCGCCACCGAGAACGGCCTCCGTCGCGAACGAGTGTCGGCGTCGCCACAGTTCAACGGCCGAGTTTTCAAGAATACCTATCCCGTGTCGTCGGGGCTCAAGCCAGGCGTCGAGCGTCCAACGATGCGCGAGTTCCTCTGTCCCGACGAGAACCGCATTCCGTCGACGCCATTGCCGCTCGTAAACCCAGTTCCATTCTGGGACACGCCGCCCTCGTCCGGGCTGCGTGTGACATGGCTGGGGCATTCCACGCTGCTCATCGAGATCGACGGCGTGCGAATCCTCACCGATCCGGTCTGGAGCAATCGTGCGTCGCCGTTGCCATTTGCCGGTCCGAAGCGCTTTCATCCGCCTCCGGCCGCGCTCGATGCGCTACCGCCGCTCGACGGCGTCATTCTGTCGCACGACCACTACGACCATCTCGATCGCTCGACGATCCTGTCGCTCGCCAAGCTGCAAACCCGGGCACGAATCATCACATCGCTCGGTGTCGGCGAGCGGCTCGAGCGCTGGGGAATCCCGCCGCAGCGGATCACAGAACTGGACTGGTGGGACGAGACCGATCTCAAGGGCGTTTCGATTACGGCTGCGCCGGCACAACACTTCTCGGGGCGAGGGATCAAGGATCGCAACGCGACGCTGTGGTCGTCGTTCCATTTGCGCGGACCGCGACACTCGTTCTTTTTCGGCGCCGACACGGGACTCACGCCCGAATACGATGACATCGCGCGGCGCCTCGGCCCATTCGACATGGTCGCGCTCGAGATAGGCGCGTATCACCCGTCATGGGGCGACATCCATCTCGGACCCGTCAATGCATTGAGCGCGTATGGGCGCCTCGCCAGCGGCGGGTTTCTGCCCATTCATTGGGGGACGTTCAACCTCGCGATACATCCCGTGGAGCGAACCGGCGGAGACGCTCCTCCGACTTGGCACGGCGGCCGCTGTTCCCCTGATCATGCCGAAGCTCGGTGCGCCTGTGGAGCCTGACCGGTCGAATGGGGGAGGGGTCGATCCATGGTGGCGTGCCGTTTCGAGCGCTGCTCCAGAGCCGCTTGCCGAGCGGGACGCGCCGGAGAGTACGATGGAAGTCGAGCGGATGATGGATTGACCCGGTCAGGTTCACCGCGCGACGCGCAGGACGACCCTACCCAGCAGGTGTCCCTTCTCGACCATACGGTGCGCTTGCGCCGCCGCGCCGAGCGGAAACTGCTTGGCGATTGGCACGATCAACGATGGCTTGTCGAGCGCGCGATTCAGACGGGCGAATTCCTTCACACCCGGCTTGGCGTCGTAGGAAACGAGTTTGATGCCGCGCCGCTTGCGCGGCGCCGGCTCGATACCGTTTGGATACGCGACGCGCCCGCCGCGACGGAGTGCCGCGATGCATTTCGTGAGCACGTTGCCGCCGATCAGCCCGAGGACGGCATCGACGCCGTCGGGGGCGAAGTCGAATAGTTCATCGCCGACGTCGGCCCGTTTTCCGTCGATCGCCACGTCAGCGCCGAGTCGTTGGGCGAGGGCGCAGCCGTCCCTGCCGGAAGCGATCGCGAGGACCGCCGCGCCACGTTGTTTCGCGAACTGAACAGCGAAGACGCCCACATTGCCGCTCGCGCCGACTACCACAACACTCTCATCGCGTTTGACCTCGAGGGCGTCGTCGATGCCCTGAAGTGCAGTGAGCGCGACGGCCGGCAACGCACCGGCATGGAGAAGGTCGAGTCGTCTCGGAATCCGCGCGACGTTCTGCTCGGGCACGGCGATGTACTCGGCGTAGAACCCATCTTTCGCGGGGTCGAACAAGACGCCGTAGACCTTGTCGCCGACGCGGATCCGTCGCGCGCGAGCGCCGCGAGCCACGACAGTGCCCGACCCGTCCATGCCCAGGACGAGAGGGAAGCGCACTCCCTCGGGCCACAACGCGCCGGTACGCACCTCAGGATCCCAGGTGCCGACTCCGGCCGTATGCACGGCGACAAGAACGTCGCGAGGGCCGAGGCTCGGAATCGGGAGCTCGTGAGTCTTCAGGACGGACGGAAGCCCGAACCGGTCAATTGCAGCCGCTCGCATCGTCGTTGGAAGCGATCGGCGGGTGGGCCGGGTGCGTTTCTTCCGCGTTCTCATGAAGCCCTGACGTCCGCAACCTTTACGCCGGAGTGACGCGGTCATCGAACAGGAGACGGAACCCCGCGGGTGACATTGGCTGGCGGTGCTATTGTTTCGAGAGCGAGCAGTTCACGACTACCACTGACACGGGCGGCGACCATGGCGAACGCGACGGAACAAGCGCTCTACTCGACCAAGAACGACCTACCCGAGAACACGCGGGTCGAGGTCGTTGGACTGTTGAACCAGCGGCTGGCCGACTGTATCAACCTTCAGTTGCAAACCAAACAGGCGCACTGGAACGTGAAGGGCCCGTCATTCATTGCGCTGCACAAGCTGTTCGACGAGGTGAATGAAGCGGTGGGCGAGTACGCCGACCTGATCGCGGAGCGCATCGTGCAGCTCGGCGGCATCGCCGAAGGGACGGTGGGCGCCGTGTCGACCCGGACAGGACTTTCGGACTATCCGGTCGCGAAACTCGACGGCGCCGAGCATGTGGCTGCGCTGTCGGACGGCTTGTCCCAGTTCGGGCGAACGGCCCGCATGGGGATCGAAGAGATGAACGAACTGGAGGACGCCGATAGCGCCGACATTCTCACCGAGATCTCGCGCGGCATCGACAAATGGCTGTGGTTCGTCGAGGCCCATCAACAGTCGGCATGAATAGCGGTATGGGCGCGGCGTGGGTGATTTGAGAGACGCCGGCCATCATTCGACCGGCTCGGAAGGAAATTCAGAGCGCCCGTTACCGCGCTATGGTTGCCAACCGCCTCCGAGAGCGGCGTACAGTTGCACCAGGGCCAGTAGCTCGTTCAACCGGCCACGCGCGAGCGTCAGCTCGGCGTTGAAGGCATTGGTTTGGCTGGTCAACACCTCGAGGTAGCTCGCCACGCCGCCACGGTAACGAATGTCAGAGAGACGCGCCGCGTCTTGCGTGGCGGCCACGAGTTCGGTCAGCTGCCCGCGAAGCTCGCGCGTCTTCTGATAGCCCACGAGCGCGTCGGACACCTCCCGGAATCCTTGCCGCACCGTTTGCTGATAGGTGTAGACGAACTCCAGTTGCTGCGCTTCGGTGAGCCGGACATTGGCCTTGAGACGACCGGCATTAAAAATCTGTTGCACGACGCCGCCTGACACGGTCCAGAGCACGGCTGGACCGGAAAACAGCGCGGAGAGCGCGTTGCTCTGGAGTCCGCCCGTCGACGTCAGCGTGATCGCGGGGAACAGGGCCGCCTTGGCGACGCCGATGCGCGCCGTCGCCGCGATCAACGTCTGTTCTGCCTCACGAATGTCAGGCCGGCGCTCGAGGAGACTCGACGGCAGACCAGCCGGAACCTCGGGAGGTTCCGGTTGATCGACCAGCGGACGGCCACGTGGAATCGGCCCCGGATTCTGCCCGAGGAGAATGCTGATCGCGTTCTCCTGCTGCGTGATCAAGCGCTCGGTGTCGGTGATCACCGAGGCTGCCGTGGCGACGAGCTGTTCGGCCTCGCGCACGTCCACCATCGAGACGATGCCGCCCGCCTCTTGCGTACGAGTGAGACGCAGCGATTCCTGGCGCGCGGTGAGTGTGCGTCGCGCGATCTCGAGCTCGAGGTCCAGCTCGCGCAGCGTGAAGTAGCCCTGCGCGACGAGATCGACCACGCTGACCAACACGGCGCGCGCCGCCCACTCGGTACCGAGCAGGGTTGCCCGTTCCGCGTCCGTGGCGCTGCGGAACTTGCCCCAAAAATCGATCTCCCACGCCAGCGTCGCATCGAGGTGATAGACGGCTTGGGTCGACGCGGGAAGGGGGAATCCGCCCTGACGGCTCGCCGGCGTTCGCTCTCCCGTAGTCGTGGCGTCAGCCACGACGGTGGGGAACTGATCGGCGCGGGTGATGGTGAGCTGGGCGCGCGCCTGGAGGATGCGTGCGGCCGCGATGCGAACGTCGTAATTCTCGGTCAACGCTTGGGCGATCAGCCTTTGCAATTCCTCGTCGCCGAACACCTCCCACCACTTTGCCTCGCCGAGCGACGCGGAACGGACGGAGTCCGCCGACGCTCCGCGAAACGTGGCCGGCGCGTCGATCGGCGGCCTCTCGTAACGTGGCCCCACCGTCCTGCACGCGAACGAGAACGCGACGAGCACGCCCAGCGGGAGGACACCGCTACTGCGCGTTGCCATCGCCGGAGCCTTGTACGACGACGGGTTGCTTCGTGGAGCGTCGCCGCGCGCGCGCGCTGAGGTTCTCCACGAAGACGAACATCGCCGGGATCAGGAAGATCGCCAACAGCGTCGCCGCCAACATGCCGCCGACCACCGTCGTGCCAAGGATGCGCCGCCCGGCGCTGCCGGCGCCCGACGCGATCGCCAGTGGGATCGAGCCCATGATGAACGCGAACGACGTCATGAGGATCGGCCGAAATCGCAAACGCGCGCCGTCGAGGGCCGACTCGTCGATCGAGCGTCCGCTATCGTAGTCCCGCTTCGCGAACTCGACGATCAGGATTGCGTTCTTGGCCGACAGGCCGATGAGCATGATCAAACCGATCTGCACGTAGACCGCGTTCTCCATGCCGCGGATCGTGAGGGCGAGGAACGCGCCGAACACGGCGACCGGCAAGGTGAGCAACACGCTGAAGGGAAGGGACCAGCTCTCGTACTGCGCGGCGAGGATGAGAAAAACGACGAGGAGGGAGAGGCCGAACACCACCATGGGCGAAACGCCCTCTTCAGCCAGCTGTTCCTGAAACGACATGCCCAGATACCCATAGCCCATGTCCCGCGGCATCGTTTGGGCGAAGGTTTCTTCGAGCGCGTGCCTTGCCTGTGCGGAACTGTACCCCGGCGCCGCGCTCGCGATGATCTGAGCGGAGCGGTATCCGTTGTACCGCATCGTGAACTCTGGACCGGTCGAGTCTTGCATGCGCGTCACGGCGGACAGCGGTACGCGCTGACCATCGGCGTTCGTTACGTAGAACTGACCGATGTCCTCGGCGCGCCGTCGATATTCACTGTCGGCCTGGACGTAGACTTGCCACTGCCGCCCGAATCTATTGAAGTAGTTGACGAACGCGCCGCCCATGAACGCCTGCATGGTTCGATAGACGTCGGACAGATTCACGCGTTGAGCGAGAACCCGCGCGCGGTCAACGTCAACGTAGACTTGCGGGATGTCGGCCAGGAGTGTGGTGTTGAGGTTCGTCAGCTCGGGACGCCGTCGAGCCGCCGCCATGAACCGATCGGTATTGGCGGCGAGAAACTTGATGTCTCGGCTCGTGCGATCCTCCAGCACGAACGTGACACCGCCTGACGTGCCGATTCCCGGTATCGCCGGTGGCGGAAAGGAGAATGCCACGCCTTCGACGAGCGTGGAGAGCTCGCGATTCAGTCGTTGTTGAATCGCGTCAGCCGTCGGCCGGTTTCCCCAGGGCTTGAGCGTGACGAAGAAGAAGCTGTTGTAGGTTGCCTGCACCTGGCTGAACAGGTTGAATCCCACGACGCTCGTGTAGCCCTGCACTCCGGGCGTGTGCTTCATGATGTCTTCGATCTTGCGCGCCGCCGCGTCGGAGCGTTGCAACGACGCGGCGTTGGGCAACTGCAGCGCAACGAACGCATAGCCCTGGTCCTCCTGCGGGAGAAACGTCGAGGGCACGCGACGCGCGACCAGGTACGCGCTCACCGCAACGAGCGCGAGGAATAGCAACATCATCGCCGATCGCTGGATCAGCAGACCGGAGATCCGGATGTATCCGTTCGTGGTGGCGGTAAAGACCCGGTTGAAGCCTCCGAACAACCGACCGATGAGTCCGCGTCCTTTCTCGCGAGGGCGCAGCAGCTTGGCGGCCAGAGCGGGGCTCAGTGTGAGCGCGTTGAACGCCGAGAGCACCACCGACAGGGCGATCGTCAACGCGAACTGCTGAAACAACCGTCCACTGATTCCGGGAATGAACGCCGTCGGTACGAATACCGACGCCAGAATCAACGCGATGGCGATCACCGGCGTCGAGACCTCGTCCATGGCTTTCAACGCCGCGTCGTGCGGTGTCATGCCTTCATCGATGTGACGCTGCACCGCTTCCACGACGACGATCGCGTCGTCGACCACGAGCCCGATCGCGAGAACGAGGCCGAAGAGCGACAGGGTGTTGATCGAAAAGCCGAGCAGGGGAAAGAACGCGAAGGTGCCGACCAACGAGACCGGCACCGCGGCGAGTGGTATCAGCGTTGCGCGCACGTCCTGCAGGAAGATGAACACGACAATCGCCACGAGCCCGATGGCGATGAGCAGGGTCGTGATGATCTCGCGGAGTCCTTCTCGCACCGCCTGGGTCGTGTCCAACGAGACTTCGTCCGCCACGTCGGCCGGAAAGCGCTGCTTCAACTCTTCCATCTCTTTCCGGACTCCGTCGGCGGTTTGCACCGCGTTCGAGCCGGGCAACTGGTAAATCGCGATCACGGCCGCCGGACTGCCGTTGTAGCGTGGGGTGAGGGTATATGTCTGCGCCCCCAACTCGATGCGGGCGACGTCGTGCAGCCGCAGCACGGAGCCGTCGGGATTGGCGCGCACGATGATCTCGCCGAATTCCTCCGGTGTCTCGAGGCGGCCTCGTGCCCGTACCGTATAGGTGAACTCCTGGCCCCGCGGGGCCGGCTCACCGCCGATCTGGCCGGCCGGGTTGACCGAGTTCTGTGCGCCGATCGCGTTGACGATCTCGGCGACCGTCACGCCGAGCCTGGCCAGTTGATCCGGCTTGATCCAGCAACGGAGGGCGTACTCGCCACCGAAAATCTGCACGCGGCCGACGCCGGGTACGCGCGTGAGCGGATCCATCAGGTTGATGAACGCGTAGTTCGTTAGAAAGACCTCGTCGTACGTGCCCTTCGGCGAATACAGACTGATCAGCATCAGCGGCGAGGAATACGACTTCCCCACCGTCACGCCGAACTGGATGACGTCGGTGGGCAGACTGGCGTTGGCCTGCGACGCCCGCGACTGCGCGAGGATCTGATCGGTATTCGGATTTGTGCCGACGTCGAAGATGACGTGCAACTGCATCACGCCGTAGTTGGCGTTGACGGAGTACATGTAGCTCATGTTGTCGACGCCGCTCATCTGCTCTTCGATCGGCGTCGCGACCGCCTGCTCGATGGTGAGCGCGTCCGCGCCGACGTAGTTGGCTTGCACGACGATTTCCGGCGGTACGATGTCGGGATACTGCGACACCGGAAGCTGGAGGATCGACACCGCGCCCATGATCACCATCAGCATGGCGATCACCATGGCCACGATCGGGCGGTTGATGAAGAACTTCGACATGAGTCAGTAGCCCGCGGGTCGGCCGAACGGCTTGGCGGCGACCTTGATGCCCGCCTGGGCTTTTTGGGTGCCTTCGACCACGACGACTTCGTTGGGTTGGAGCCCGCGCGTGATCACCCAGAGTGAATCGATGCGCGGACCGACCGTGACCGGCTGAATGCGCACCGTGCTGTCGGGCTCGAGCACCATGACTTGGTACGTGCCCTGTAACTCGGTGACCGCGCGCTGGGGAACGAGCAAGGCGTGGCGTTGAACCGACGTCGCGGCGCGAATGCGGGCGAACTGCCCGGGCCGAAGCAGCCGTGTGGGATTCGGAAACGACGTCGCGATGCGCAGCGTGCCGGTCAGTGAATCGAGTTGCCGGTTGGCGAAGAGAAACGAGCCGCTGTGAGGATATTGTGAACCGTCGGCCAGCGTGAGCTCGAATGCCAGGACACGGTCGCCGTCGCCGTCGTTGGCGACAACCTCGCCATGCATCCGGTCGGCGACCTCGAGATACTCTTGCTCGCTGATGGCGAACCACGCCTTCATCGGCTCGATTTGCGAGACGGTCGTCAGCACGCTGGTCGAAGAGACGAGGTTGCCGATCTGCACCTCGGTGATGCCGACGAGTCCATCGATCAACGAGCGAACGTGGGTGAAGCCGAGGTTCAGCTCGGCCTGACGAACGGCGCCGCGCGCCGTCTCGACGGCGGCGTCGGCCGCGTTGTGCAGCTGGACGTCGTTGTCGAGCTGGCTCTGGGGAATGGCCCGCGCTTCGGCGAGCGGGCGATCGCGCGTGACGTCTCGAGCCGTGCGACGCTCATCCGCGATGCGCGCCGCCAGATCGCCGGCCGCTTGATCGAGGGCCGCCTGGAACGGGCGGGGATCGATCTCGAACAGCACTTCACCCTTCCGGACAAGCGAGCCTTCGCGAATTCGTTGCGCGATGAGATAGCCGTCCACGCTGGACCGAATCTGGGCGTTGCGGTAGCCGTCGAGCGTTGCGACCCATTCGCGGTAGATGGGCACGTCTCGCTGCTGCACCCGGACCACTTCGACGACGGGCGGAGCCGAAGGCGGCGGTGCCTTTGGCTGCCTGCACGCCAACACGAGCACGATGAAGCCCGTTCGAACGACGGTTCGGCTGTGAAGCTGATGACGCTCCGATCTCATTGACGACGGTTTTCGTGCAGGGGAGTCGCGACGGCGCGCGAGCGCGTCCACCGCGCGTGCAACATGTCGGCCGTCGTACGTTCGGCGGTACGTCTGCGCCGGGCTCGAGGCGCGCGCGAATTATGCAGCGACGCTGGGACCATGCCACGCGCCAGCAGAGTCGACGGCGATCACCGGATCGAGAACTACGGCGTGATCGGCGACATGCGCTCCATCGCGCTCGTCAGTGTCGAGGGGTCGATCGATTTCCTTTGCTATCCCGATTTCGACTCGCCGACGGTTTTCGCGGCGCTTCTCGACCGCGAACGCGGTGGCTCATTCGCGCTCAATCCGGAGTGCGACGACATGCGCGTCAAGCAACTCTATCTGCCCAACACGAACATCCTCCTCACGCGTTTGCTCTCGGAGAATGGCGTCGCCGAAATCACCGACTTCATGCCCGTCGGGAACGGACGGGACAGGCAGCAGCGATACGGCAACCACATCATCCGAATGCTGCGCGTGATCAAGGGACAGCTGCGCTTCGCCATGCACTGCGCGCCGCGATTCGACTACGCCCGATCGAGCCACCGGGCCGAGGTGGCTCCGGGCGCGGTTGTCTTCACGCCGGATTGTTCGACGTGCCCGAGAGTGGCGTTGCACGCCACCTTTCCCCTGAAGATCGTTGGCGGCGACGCCCATGCGTCGTTCACCTTGAACCCCGGCGAGACGGCGATGATGGCATTCGGGCAAATGACCGCCGACGAGAAGATGCCCGAAGGCCCGCTCGACCCCGCCGTCGTCGGAGAGGTTTTCCTAGCGACGTCGCGCTTCTGGCGTGATTGGATAGGGCATTCGACGTATCGGGGCCGTTGGCGCGAAATGGTCGACCGGTCGGCGCTGGTGCTCAAGCTGCTGTCCAGCGCCCAGCACGGTTCGTTGATCGCCGCGGCCACGTTCGGCCTTCCGGAGAAGATCGGCGGCGCGCGGAACTGGGACTATCGCTACGCCTGGTTGCGTGATTCGGCGTTCAGCATGTACGCGATGATGAGACTTGGTTTTGTCGAGGAAGCGAATGCCTTCTCTCGGTGGATTCGCAGCCTCGCGCGCCCGGATGCCGAACAGGGGCCGCTCCAGGTGATGTATCGCGCCGACGGCAGCCGGGATCTCGATGAGATCATGCTGGACTCTCTCTCGGGCTACAGGAACTCGCGCCCCGTTCGCATCGGCAACGCGGCGCACGACCAGCTCCAGCTCGACATCTATGGCGCGCTGGCGGACGCCGTCTATCTGTCCAGCAAGTACGGTGACGCTATGTCGTACGACGAATGGCGGGACATACAACGCGGCATGGAGTGGTTGCAGGAGAACTGGCAGCGGCCGGACGAGGGCATCTGGGAAGTCCGCGGCGGGCGACGGGAGTTCCTCCACTCTCGGCTGATGTGCTGGGTCGCGTTTGACCGGATGATTCGCCTCGCCGAGAAGCGCTCGCTCGCCGGGCCATCTGACCGCTGGCGCCAGGTTCGCGACGCGATCTCCGACGACATCTTCACGAACTTCTGGAGCGAAGACCGCGAGGCCTTCGTGCAGCACAAGGGCGCGGACACGCTCGACGCCGCGGTGCTGCTCATGCCGCTGATGCGGTTCATCAGCCCCGTCGATCCCCGGTGGCTTTCGACCTTGGATGCCATCGAGCGAAACCTCACCGAGGACGCGCTGGTTTATCGATACGACACCGCGAGCTCGCCGGTCGACGGCCTGAGCGGGTCCGAGGGCAGCTTTACCGCGTGCTCATTCTGGTTCATAGAGTGTCTGGCGCGTGCACACCAGACGGAAAAGGCGCGCCTGCTCTTCGACAAGATGCTCGGATACGCCAATCATCTCGGTCTGTACTCCGAGCAGCTCGGGTCGAGCGGCGAACACTTGGGGAACTTTCCGCAGGCGTTCACGCATCTGGCGCTGATCAGCGCCGCGACCTTTCTCGATCGTGCGCTGTCGGAAACCGGGCACACAACGTGGCGTTGACCCTGGCTTGTCATGATCACGAGGAGCGCGAGCGCAAGGACCGGCCTCGCGAAGGGCGCAAGAGTACCCATCGTCGTGAGGTAGCGTTCAGGTGAGCGATCGTCTTCGGGGTAAACTGGCCGTCGTCACCGGCGCCGCGCGCGGAATTGGCCGAGCGGTGGCCGTGGCGATGGCGCGCGAAGGCGCCGACGTTGCCGGCATTGATATTTGCGCGGTCGTCGATTCGCAGTCTGGAGTGGTGCCGGCGACCCCGGACGATTTGCGGGAGACGGGTAGGCAAATCGAGGCGAGCGGCAGACGGTGGGTGAGCATCATCTGCGATCAGCGTGACCTCCCGGCGCTGCGCGATGCCGCCGCGCGCGCGGCACAGGAGCTCGGCGGGATCGACATCCTCTTCGCCAACGCAGGTACGCAGGCCTTTCAGCCGCTGCTCGAGATGGACGATGCCCACTGGTGCGTCCACGTCGATGTCAATCTCACGGGGACCGCGAACGCCATTCGCGCTTTCGCACCACACATCATCAAGCGCATTGGTGGAAACGGTGGAGGACGCATCATTGTGACGACGTCGACCCAGGGCAGGCACGGCACGCTGCACGGCGCGGCCTACTCGGCCTCCAAATGGGGCATCATCGGGCTGATGAAATCGGCGGCGCTGGAGCTCGGCCGGTACGGTATCACCGTCAACGCACTGGTGCCGGGACTCATCGACACGCCCCTCACGCGACATGAGTCGCGTTACGCGCAAGCGCTCGCCGCCACGGGCAAACAACCCTCCGGATCGGCGGCGGACGAGGAGGCCGCGCGGCAGAGCCTCATTGCCTCGTCACCGCTTGGCGTGCCCTGGATCGACCCCGAGGACATCGCCCCGGTGGTGGTTTTTCTCGCCTCTGACGAGGCGCGCATGGTTTCGGGCGCGACGTACGACGCGACGGCGGGTGACAGCGCCCACTACACGGCATGAGCGCAGCGGAAGGATCCGGGAACACGACGTGGCGTTGATCCCGGTCCAGCACTTTCATGCCGCGATCGAATCGCCTTGCTCCTGAGGGGGTGTGCTTCCCGAGTCGTGCGCCGCCAACTCGCTGATGGCTGACCAGTCCAGATGATCGCCTCCACGCGCCGCCAGCGCGAGAAACCGGTCGCGGAGCAAGCTGGCGATTGGGAGCGGCACGCATAGCTCCTCAGCCGCCGCGAGAGCGAGGCGGATGTCCTTCCGCGCGAGCAGCGCGGCGAATCCGGCTGGCTCGAACCTCCGCTCCGCGACGAGCGATCCGTACGTCTTGTACACGGGCGCTCCGAAGAGCGTCGACGTGAGCAGTTCGACATACATCCGCCGGTCGATGCCGCCTTTGTCGATGAGCGCCATTGCCTCGCCGAGCGACTCGATCACCGACGCGATCAGAAAATTGCCGCTGAGCTTGACGAGGTTGGCCGCGCTTGGTGTCTCTGAAACCACGAAGGTCTTCTGTCCGATCGCGTCGAGCAGAGGCCGCGCCGTCGTGATGGCGTCATGGGAGCCCGCTGCAACCACAAACAGCTTTCCCACCGCGGCGACGTCCGGACGTCCGAATACCGGCGCGGCGATGAAGCGTTGGCCGCCACGGGCGTGCCGCTCCGTCAGGTCCGCCGACAACGCCACGCTGATCGTGCTCGACGAAATATGGATCCCGTCCTTGGGTAGGTTCGCGAGAATACCATCGTTGCTGGAGACAACCTCGTTCACCGCGTGGTCGTCTGCCAATATCGTAATGACGGCGTCGCCTCGGCACGCATCGCTCACGGTGGCAGCCAAATGCGCTCCCTTCGCAACCAGCGGCGTCGCCTTCTCGCGGGTCCGGTTATAGACCGTCACCTCAAAGCCGCTTCGCATTAGGCTGGCGGCAATACCGCTTCCCATGTGGCCCAGTCCGATGACGCCGACTTTCATTTCACCTGTCACTGAATACTCCGATGTCTCGCGATTAATGTGTTGGCGGCTTGGGCTGAGTCGGTTTTGGACCGAATGCTCGAGCCGTGTCTCGTTGCGGTCGTGACGTGAGGGACAGCTGACGCTGGCGTATCAGTTCGCGGACGCCCAGCTCCTTGTAGGCTGGACTCGTGAGCGACGCCATCAGCGCTACCAGATCGGCGATATCCTGCTCGGTGAGCGCTAGCGGTTGGATATCGGGGTCGAGATACGGATTCTCAACCCCATCGCCCTTGTTGTAGTGGTCCACGACGTCCCACAGCGTGTTGGCGGAGCCATCGTGAAAGTACGGGCCGGTCACGAGCACGTTGCGAAGATCAGGACTCTTGAACGAAGCGATGTCCGCCGGTTTCCGCGTCACGAGGTAGCGGCCGATCGCGGACATGGGAGAAATGATGGCCGCGCGGTCGATCGAGGCCGTGTCGCCCTTTTCAACGAGCTCCTCCGCCTGCTGAGCCATCTCGACGACGCGGTGTCGCACGATGCCGACGCCGATGTTGTGAAAATCGTTGTCGGTGAAGGTCGTGGGCCGTGATGTCGTATCGGTGAGCGCGTGGCACTTGTTACAACGCGCCTGGGTGTTGAAGAGCTTCCACCCGCGGCGAGCCGAGGCGTCGATCGCGCTGGAGTCTCCCGCCACGAAATGGTCGAATGGCGAGTCGAACGCCACCTGCGACCGCTCATACGACGCGATTGCGCGCGCGAGGTCGCCACCGTTGATGGGACGTCCAAAGATGGTCTGGAACGCCCGGCGATACTCCGTGATCGCGGCGATTCGCGCCACCGCGCTATCGATGTTCGGCTGTCCCATCTCGACGGGATTCGTGATCGGGAAAATGACCTGTTGCTCGAGTGTGCCGGCACGGCCATCCCAGAACTGCGTCACGTTGTACAGGGCATTCAAGATGGTGGGAGCGTTCCGTTGACCGAGCCTGTTCCCGATCCCGACGGAGACGGCCCGACCGTCGGTGAACGCAAGCTGCGGGTTGTGGCAGCTGCTGCAGGCCACCGTTCCATTCGCGGACAGTCTTCCGTCGAAGAACAGCTTTTCACCGAGTGCCACCTTCGCCGGAGTTTGGGGATTGTCCAGGGGGATCACGGCGCGGGTCAGCGCGAGCGGTACACCGACCTGTTGCAAGGACTTGGGCTCGGCGAGGGCATCTGGGGTCGGAATCGGGCCCAGGGGTTTCGCCGACGTGCGAAACGCGGCGGACGCCAAGCTTCCCGAGTCGGACCTCGACCTGTCGCGCTCGCAGGCACCGAGCAACAACACACAGGCTGTCGTGCTCGTGACGGCAGTCCGCCGAACCATCGAGTTCGTCGCGCGGATTGCGCGAATCGCCTGAACGAGTTGTTCTCGCACGCGACGCGTCGCCGCACGATCGATGCCCGGCAGGGCCGGTCCAGCGCGTCTGCGCCTACCTGCACGATTTGGTCGATCCCACAAACGCCGTCGATGAGCACCAACGCGCCGTTCTATGGCGTGAGCAGAGCGATCACGCACGCGTCATACAACCAGCAGAAGGACAACCCGTCGGTCACGGAGATCGTCGAGATCCCGAACCGCGGGCACGCGCTGACGATCCGAGGCCGCGGACAAGGCGCTCGAGTTCGTTCGCCGATTCGTTTTGACGGTGAACCGTGCAACACAGACTCGCGCTCGTAGGTGCCTCTACGAGCGCGAGTCTGTGTTGTCCGTTCGGCGCGCGGACGAACGATGACTGAGGGCTAGCCGCGGAGCGTGCGTTGCGCGCGCACCGCCTGGGGGATCGACAAGTTCGTGCGCAGAATCGTTCCGCCGTACCCGCGGAATTTTTCGGCGACGAGATCGGGATCGGCCGTGCGCGCGAGAACGAAGACAGCGGACTCGCCAGGGTTGATCAACTTGCCGACCTGATCGACGAAATCCTGCGTAATGCCGTAGCGTTTTTTGAAATCCGTGGCGTCCTCCGCACCCATGGCGGCTCCGCCGATCGCACCGCCGGCCGCGCCGGCACCCACCGCGCCGGCCGCTGCCGCTGCGCTCAGTCCGCCCGTGAAGGGCGCGGCCAGCAGCCCACCGAGCAACGCGCCGGCGATCAACCCCAAGTCCGCTCCTTGTCCGCGCGTCGCTTGCACGCTCTGATCGATGCGCAGCTCGCCGTCATCGGTTCGATACGCTGAGACGCCATCCTTCAGATCGATCACCCAGCTGTCATCCAGCTTTTGCAATTCGGAGAGCACTTCGGACGCGCGGCGGGTTCCCTTGAACCCGATGACGATCAGATTGTCAGCCATGAGCATTCCTTCCACCGAGTCGGTGGTGTTGGGCGTCGCACAAACGGGGGCGGGCACGCTAACGGTGCGTCGCGCGTCGCGTCATTGGCCTTTCGGCGTAGTCATCGAGCTCATCGACCGCGCACTCTCGATCCGTCAGACGAGGGGCGGTCACGGAGCGCGGAGACATGGAACGAGGATGCGGGACGAGTGCGGTGACGGAGTGCGGAGACATGGAACGAGGATGCGGGACGAGTGCGGTGACGGAGTGCGGAGACATGGAACGAGGATGCGGGACGAGTGCGGTGACGGAGTGCGGAGACATGGAACGAGGATGCGGGACGAGTGCGGTGACGGAGTGCGGAGACATGGAACGAGGATGCGGGACGAGTGCGGTGGTGCTTCTCGCGAGTAGCAGCGCTCGCCAAGCGTCCCCTGGCGCTGTATGCTCGAGGGTTCTTTCAACCCTCGGCGGGAGACGACAATGTCAGACGTCATTCGCGCTGCATACCGTCGTACCTGGTGGGCGCTCGTTCTCCGCGGTCTCCTCGGCATTGCGATCGGAGTCCTGATCTTCTGGAAACCGCTCGACTCGATCGCGACGCTCGCGTTGGTCATCGCATGGTGGGCGCTGTTCGGGGGAACCGTCCAGGTCGTCCACTCGTTCGCACTCCGCTCGATTTTTCCGCAGTGGTGGGTCCTGCTGCTGAGCGGCATCGTGGGGATCGTGTTCGGCGTCGCCGCCTTGCGAAATTATCCCGGGCTCTCGCTCGCGTTCGCGGTGATCTGGGTCGCGTGGTGGCTGCTGATCACCGGCGTGTTCGCGATTTCCGCCGCCGTGCTGGAGCGCAGGATGGGAGTGTCGTGGGGGTGGACGCTCGCCTTCGGCTTGGTCGCTGTGGTCGCGGGCATCTTTGCGCTCATGTCACCGGGAGCAACGTTGGCTTCGATCATGGGACTCATCGCCGGATTCGCGCTCGTGAGCGGGATCGTTCATCTCATGGGGGCGTTCTCGCTTTCGAGGGCGAAGGACGACGTCGTCGACCAGGCGACCAGAACGGCGGCCTAGGCCGCCTACGACTTATCTTTCGCGCGCCGCCTACCGTCGATCAGCATGCTGTCAAAGAAGGCAATTCAGGGACTCCGCCAAGTCGCGGAGTCCAGTGCACGCGCCCAGCCCGACGAAGAGCTCAAGGCGGACGCCGAGACCGTGGACCGCGTCTCGAAGCGCGTGCACTCGGAAGTTGCGCGAACCGCGTTCGTCGTCCTGGCGGAGGTCTACCACGCCGAGATCGCACGTCGAACGACGACTCGACCGCGAAGGAAGAAGACGAGCGGCTAGCGCTGCCGTGAAATAGTCGCCCGTCGCGACGCGACCTTACGGGGATTTTCGCGCCGCCTGCGTGACGTTCGCCGCTTTCATGATGACGGCAGCGACATCCGCCGGCTTCGACAACATCGCCAGGTGGCTCGTGCTGAGCTCCGTCGTCGTTGCGTTCATGCGTTTGGCGAAGAAGCGCTCCTCGTCAGGCGGGATCGCCTCGTCCAACTTCGCGACGATGTACCACGACGGCTTCGCCTTCCACGCGGCGTTCGAGACCTGAGTGCCGAAGGACGCGGCCAGGATCGGCCCCTGCGCGGCGGCGAGCACGCGCGCCTCGGACGCCGGCAGATCTGACGCGAAATGCTTCACGAACGCGTCGGTCGAGAGCGTCATGAAGCCCGACTTGTCGACGATCGGAGCGGCGAGCGCCGCGGGTGTCGGATAGTTCTTGCCGAGGTCACTCACTACCTCACCAACATCAGGGGCGAACGCCGCGACGTAGACGAGGCTGACCACTTTCGGATCCACCCCCGCCTCGGTGATGACGGTGCCGGCCCAAGAGTGGCCAACGAGAACGACGGGGCCGGTCTGCAGGTCGAGAGCGCGTTTGGTCGCCGCGACATCATCGGTGAACGACGTCAGAGGATTCTGCACCGCTGTGACGTTGTAGCCGTTGGCCTGAAGGATCGGGATGACCTTCGCCCAACTCGACCCGTCGGCGAACGCGCCGTGAACGAGGACAATCGCGGGCCGTGCGGCTTGTGCGCCGGCGAAATTCGCGAATACGCAAAGGAGCGTAGCGGCGGCCGTCACGCCGAGGACGCGGTTGGCGCGCGTGAAGACTCTCATCGAACCCTCCCCGATGGTGGAATGGCGTCGAGCGCTCGAGGTGAGCGCGAGCCGCTGAAATTCTTGACGCAGAAATCCGTGCGCCATTGGCCTTTCGTCGCAGCGGTGAGCGAGCGTGGCGGCACTCGTATTGCGCGGCGCGGCCGTGACTCGCGTTTGATCGCAAGGGAACGTTCGTTTCTTTCGCGCAACGAGAACGTAACGACGCTTCGACTTGCGATCGCGGCGCGACGAACCGCATGTTCGGGGAAATGGACGAACTTCCTCGCGAGACCGTTGAAGACATGCTCGCCGATCCGACGCGGCTTCTCGCCGTGAAGGAGAAGATCGGCTCGTTGGTTGCGGCCTGGGACGCGCGAGCGTCGCTCGAGATCGAGCTCTCACCGCTGTGGCGTTACTGCTCCACGGACGGCTGGGGCATCTTCGACGGCGGCGATTGCATCGTGTCGCGCTTGCCGCACACGAGCACGGTCGCCGTCTCGGGGCGCCCGTATCGTCGGTTCACCAAGTACCTCGTCCACGCCATCGCGGCCGAGTTGGCGGCGCGAGGCGTGCCGACGGTTCAGCTGGTGCCGCCTGAGTCCGCGGTCGTCGTGACGCCCAATGAGTTTGCGCGCGCGTGGAGGACGCTCAACGAGCCGGCGCTTCCTTCCCCTCGGAAACCTGACGTGATTTGAAGACGGTGGGCGCGCCTACGTCGCGCGTCTTCTCATCACTGTCCGACGACCGTTCCGTTCGCGCGCAGCGCTCGGAAAAGAAATCCTCCGACGCGCCGTTCGTATTCGGCTCTGTCGTACGCGTAGAGGTCCTCGTGCCCAGCACCCTCGACCGGCCAATAGGACTTGGGGGCGGGGGCGTGCGCGTAGAGCGACTCCGCTTCGGCGATGGGCGTATACGGATCGTCGGTGCCGGAAAGGAACAACAGCGGCGCGTGCAGCTCCGCGATCCGATCGATCGGCCGCAACTCCGTTTCCGTGACGCCGATGTCGTTGCCGACAAAATGAATGACGGCCGGCGTGAACAGTCGCGCCACGCTGCCCAGCGGACCAAGCCATGTGCCGAGCCGATCGCTCACCGCCTGGTGAATCGTCGGATAGACAGACTCGAGGACGAAGGCGTTCGCGTCGAGCGGGCCGGGGCCGAGCAGCGCCGCCGCGCCTCCCATCGAGATACCGATCACTCCGACTCGCTCCGCGGGCATCGCGTTGCGCAGAAAGGTCATCGACGCCGCAGCATCGAGGCTTTCACGCGCGCCGAACGTGACGTGGTCGCCGGGCGACTCGCCGTGCGCCTGGAGGTCGGGCGCCAGCACCGTGAACCCGAGACGGTGCAGGAATCTCGCGCGAGCGAGCATGCTCGTCCGATTCGAGCCGACACCGTGGAGGAGCAGCACCGAACCGGCGCCAGGCGCTCCGCGCGCCAGCCACGCGTGAATGTTGCTGCCTGAGCTGCTCTGGTAGGTCACACTCACGGCGCCAAGATCCGCTGGGGCGGCTCCGATGGACACTTGAGAGGGACGCGCCATGATACAGCCCGTCATGGCCACCAGTGCCGCGAGCCATGCGGCGGCGAGGGCGGATGAATTGCGACTCGATGATGGCGACGTGGGCAATGCCTCGGCGGGAACACCGGTGACGAAACAATGGACGGCAGGAGCCGTCCATTGCTGATAGTATACCGGTTGTACTAGAAATCGTTCGTTTCGTGACTCAGCGGTTGCCTTTTCGCTCGGCAATGCCCGGGAGAGTGGCGCCCGCGGTCGCCGGCTCAGGTCCGTCGAGCAGCTGAACGGAGCCGAGGTCGGCGACGACCAGATTGGCACCATGCGCGCGAAGAGCCGCGCCGTGTTCGCCGTCACCAATCCCGACCACAAGCCGAAATCGGCCGGCGCGCCCGGCTTCTACTCCGGCGATGGCATCCTCGAAGATCGCCGCCTGGTCGGGCGGCACGTTCAGGCGACGCGCCGCTTCGACATACGTGTCGCCGGCCGGTTTGCCTCTGAGATGGAGCTCGCCGAGATCGACGCCGTCGACCCGGGCATCGAACAGCGCGGTGAGGCCGGCCTTGGCAACCACCGCCGCGCAATTCCGCGACGAGGAGACGATCGCCGTGTGGATGCCGCGCGAGCGCGCGTCGCGGATGAAGCGCACCGTGCCATCGAAGACGTCGACGCCATGGTGCTCGAGCGCATCCATGAAATACACGTCTTTGCGATTCGCGAGGCCGTTGACCGTTTCCGCATTCGGGCCGTCGTCGGGGCTGCCCATCGGAAGCGCGATGCCGCGTGCCTGCAAGAAGCTCTCGGCGCCGTCCTGCCGCGGCTTGCCATCGACGTACCGCTGGTAATCGTCGACCGCGTCGAACGGCTTGAACGGCTGCCCGGTTTGCTTGGCGCGTCGCGAAAGGTAGTCGTCGAAGAGCTGCTTCCAGGCCGCCGCGTGAACCTTGGCAGTCTTGGTCACCACGCCATCGAGATCGAATAAGAAGGCTCGAAACTGGCTCAGATCGATGCGTTCGGCGGTCGTCATCCGCCGTCCTCGTGCCAGTCGCTCCAGGCAGCCTGCTCGCGATGCACCTGGTAACGTGAACCCGAGCGCGCGCGGCACGTCGGCCCGTCCACGATCGAGAGCGTGAGCTCGCCGCCATCGAGGACGTCGACCTCGACGTCGAGTGGATCGGCGGTGATTCGGACGGCGAGCGTGCGGCCGTGCCAACGCGCCGGGAAGTGCATCTCCGACCAGCCGGGTGGAAGTCGCGGATCGAGCGCGATTCCGTCGTCCCGTATCTGCGCCCCGGCCATGCCGAAGACTGCTGCCTGCCACAGCCCTCCAAGGCCGCCCATGTGCACGCCGCCGGCGGCACCGGGCTCGGTCTCGCCGAGATCGATGTCGGCGCCCCGGCGAAATAGTTCGAGCGACTCCGCGCCACGGCCAAGTCGCGCCGCCACCATCGCGGACAGCGAAGGGCTGAGTGAGCTCCCGTGCGCCGTGCGCGGCTCGTAATACTGAAAGTTTGCTTCGTGAATCGATCTGGGGAACTCGTTCCACAGCAACGCGGAGAGAGCCACGACGTCGGGCTGCTTGACCGCTTGCACGCGTTGGATCCGGTCGTGGCCGAGGCAGACGTCGATCAGCTGCCCGCATTGCACGTAGGAGCCGACGTCGATGTCCTCGAGCTTGAAGAAGCCGTCGAACTGCTCGAACAGACTGGAATCGGGACGGAAGCCCGTGACCAACGCTTCGGCAGTTCGGCGCCACTCTTCCGGTTCTGTGTCGGCAATCGAGAGACGGCCGCACAGCGACAACCAATCCGCGTTGCGGGTGCGTTCCAGCGTGGCGAGGATCTCCACCGCGCGCAGCAAATTCCAGCGCGCCATTCCGTTCGTGTACGCGTTGTCGTCGACCGGCTCGTGGTATTCGTCGGGGCCGATGACGCGTCGGATGTGCGCCGCCCCGTCCGCTTCGATTTGCGCGCGGCTCGCCCAGAACCGTGCCGTCTCGACGAGGATCTCGGCGCCGGCCGTGGCCATGAACTCGTCGTCCCCGGTGCCTCGCCAGTACTGCCAGACGGCGTACGCGACGTCCGCGCTGATGTGGTGCTCGAACTCGCCGGTCAGGATTTGGATGACTTGTTTGTTTGGGCCGCGTACGGTGCGCGGGGTCGTCTCGTCGCCCGTGTCGGCGGACTCCCACGCGTAGAGCGCGCCTTTGAAGCCGTGCGACTTGGCCTTTCGGCGCGCGGCGTCGAGCGTGTTGTAGCGATACATCAGGAGCGCGCGGGCCGACGGTGGATCCACGAAGATGTAGAACGGCAACATGTAGATCTCCGTGTCCCAGAACACATGCCCGCGGTATTCCGGTCCGGTGAGGCCTCGCGCTGCAATCGACACGTGCTCGTCGTCGGGATTCGCGGCTGACAGCAGGTGATAGATCGCAAACCGGAGCGCTCGTTGAGCACGTTCGTCGCCCACGATCCGGATGTCCGCGGCCTTCCATCTGGCGCGCCACGCGTCGACGTGGGCTTCAATCTGCGAATCGGCTCCATCGCGTTGCATCGAGTCGAGCGCACGCGATGCCGAATCCGAGCGTTCCTCACGGTCGCGGGCGGCATGGACCGATACCAGGCGATCGAAGCGAATGGATTTGCCTGCCGCCACCTGCCACGACAAATGTGTCTCGAGGCGATCCTCGGAGCGGTCCGTGCGAGACGGAGGCGGATACGACTGCACTGCCGTAGAGAACGTGACGCCATCGACGCTCTTGGCCCGCCGAGCGACAACGCCGAGTGTTCCTGGTCGGTTCTCCGCGGTGATGGTCAGCGATTGAACGAGCATATGGCGATCGGCCAGCGACGCGAACTGGAGAAGAATCACCCGAGTGACGCCGCGGCTCGCGTCCTCCTGCCTCCACTCGCGCCACAACAGGCCGCGTTCCAGATCGAGCACGCGGCGATGTTCGAGCAGTCGTCCCGCATCGAACGACAATTGTCGGTCGTCGACGACTACTTCGAGGTGCGACCAATCGGGCAAGCGAAAGATCGTCGGCCCGCCGCCCGACTCGGGATCGGGCGCGAACACGCCGGCGACGAACGTCGCGGGCCTCGACAAAGGGCCGCCCTCGGCAAGCGACGCGCGCGAGCCAAGGTATCCGTTGACGATGGCGAAGATGGATTCGATCGCGGGCTCGCGTGGACCCGGCGCGCCCTCTTCCACCAGACTCCAGGCTGGATCTGACCGCCGGAGTAGATCCGCCAGCATCGTCACGAGTCGCTCACGAGGGTTCTCCGGCCCGCAGCAGAGAACGCTCGACATGCAACCACCATACCGGCACGGTTCGGCACGCCCTACCGGAGTCGAGAAGAAAATCACATCGGGCTGCTCAGAAGCGCTTCGTCTCTCCGATCGCGAATGTGAAGTTGGCGGCGTCGGGAAATTCGGCCTCCTTCCATCGCTGAGCGAACCGAGCCGGCGGCTCCTGGAGCGCCTCGTCGGTGAGACGAAAGGTTCCCCAGTGGATCGCCAGACATGGCGGGCGGCTCGGGCCGTGGGCTGTGAGAGCGCGGTAGGCGGCGACGGCGTCCTCGGGGCTCATGTGCACGCTCTCCATGAACCAGCGTGGTTCGTACGCGCCGATGGGGAGCATCACCAAATCGAACGGGCCCGACCGCTGAGCGATCGCGGCGAACTCCATATGGAAGGCCGTGTCGCCGGCGAAAAAGACGCGAATGCCGTCGGCGGCGATCGTCCAGCCGCTCCACAGCGTGTCGCCGCGATCGCGAATGCTTCGGCCGCTGAAATGCCGAGCCGGCGTGCACGTGGCAGTGTAGCCCTCGCCGTCGGCCGTCTGCCACCAGTCACGCTCGTCGACACGTTGCACCCCGAGCGACCGGAGCAGCTCGCCGACGCCGAGCGGACAGAGCCAGTTCGCGGCGGGGAACTGCTTGGCGATGCGCCGCACGGTCGGCGCATCGAGGTGGTCGTAGTGGTTGTGCGAGAGAAGCACGACGTCGATCGGCGGCAACGCATCGAAGTCGACACCGGGCGATGTCAGACGGCGCGGGCCGATCCACGGAAACGGCGAGGCGCGCTGTCCCCACACGGGGTCGGTCAGCACGTTCAGTGTTCCGAGTTGGAGCAGCACCGTCGCATGGCCAACCCACGTGACAGAGTGGTACCCGGGCTTTGCGCGCGGCACGAGGATGGACGGCGTCCGGCGCGGCCACCATCCGCGTGGTGGATTCGGCGCGAGTTTCGTCCGGAAGCGGTCGATAAACCGCCAGCGCAAGGCGTCTTTGAATCCGCGCGGCGCCTCCCCGGGCCACGGGTTCTGATAGCCGCCGTTCGGGCGGTGATGAGCACTCGAGGTCGAGTCCGGTTGCGCGGTCATTCGCGAAACATGACGCGAGACTCCGCGTCTAGTCAGGCCCTTGGTCGCGCCGCGCCTGCGCCGAGCGAAACTCGGTCGGCGTTTGGCCAGTCTCGCGCCGAAAGAATCGGCTGAAATAGCTTGGATCCTCGAAGCCGAGCGACGTTCCGATGCGGCTCGCGGACTCGCCGCTGTAGAGAAGCATGCGGCGCGCGCGCGACGCGAGCTCATTGTGCAGCACGCGTTTGGCGGGCTGCCCGGCGAACCGCGAACAGAGCACGCTCAAGTGCCCAGGCGTCACCGCCAGCTCCACGGCGTAGTCGGCGATGCGGTGCCGATGCGCGGCATCGCGGTCTACGAGCTCGAGGAACCTCGATACGACCGCGTGCGTCGGACGCTGAGGAGCCACGCGATGCGCCGCGGCGTATTGTCGCGCGAGGACGATGAGCGTTTCGTGAAGCCGAGCCCGCAGGAGATCCACACTGTCGCGGCGGAAGTGCGCCAACTCGCGCCGCATCGTCGTGAGCCGGGCCCGCACACGGCCGGCAGCCGCCGCCGACAAGGCGAGCGCGGCGCGAGCGGGGTCGGCCTGAAAGTAGGGGAGGCGCCGGAGAAACGCATCGTCGCGCAGAAACTCCCTGGTGAACAGGTCCTCGAAGAAGAGGCAGACGCCGTCGAGATTCGTCGTTTCCCATCGCCGGACCTGACCCGGCCTCGTGAAGACCAGTATCCCGGGGCGGACCGCGTGCCGGTACGTGTCGAGCGAAAACCATCCGGAGCCGCGCGTCACCAGAGTGATGTCGAAGAACCCGAGAGCGTGCGGCTCGCCGACGATGAAGCCGCGCAGGTCGTGCACCCACCCGACGTCGATGAGCAGATGCCGGCCGTACTTCCGACGGTCGAAGGCGACTCTCGGGACAGCCGCTGAGCGAGAAGGCCGCGATGTACGGGTTTTCGGCATTCGTGGAAAAGTACCAGGCTCCGGCGGATTCATCCATCCACCAACGGCCCGACGATCCGTAGAATGTCGAAGCGGCGCCTCACGCATCGATTCACTCACGTTCTTACAACGCGTTCATGAATACCTCATTCAGTTGGCTCGCGATCCTCACCGTCGGGGCGAGCCTCGCGTTCGCGCCGGCCCATGACGACGTCGCGCACCTCCGATCGGCGGCCGCGCCACCATGCGCCGCGGATTCGAACTATCAACGTCTCGCGTTCTGGGTCGGTGACTGGGACGTTGTCGATTCCACCGGTGCGCACTATGCGACACAACGCGTGCGCGCCGTGATAGACGACTGCGCGATCACGGCCGAGTGGACCGGCCGCGTCGGCGACAAGGGATTCAACCTGTCGGCGTTCGACGGGCGAACTGGGGAGTGGCGGCAGGTGTACGTCTCGAATCAGGTGCCCGCGCCGCTGGGCGTCACGATTCGGCGTTCCGATACGACCTACGTCGGGCCCGGCGTTCGTTTCATCGCCTTGCTCGACCCGCCGGCAGAAAGTCTCTCGCGGAGCCGCGTGACGATCATGCCGCTGAGCGGACATCGTGCCATGCAACTGTTCGAAGACTCCAAGGATGGCGGCGCAACCTGGCGCGTGATCTTCAAGGCGGAACACCGCCCTCGGGCCAGCGCGCCGTGACTGCACCATCCTCGTTCCGGGCTCCCGGGCAAGAATCGTTGTAGGTCGCCGGCACACGTCGCGGCCGAACACTTGAGGCTGTCGAGTTGGGAGGATGCGAAGCGAGTGCAGCAGGCGCCGCAGCCCTAGGCGCTTGGGCGATGCCGCTCATTGATTCCCAACGCGGGGATCGATATTCTCGCCAGGCCCAACCTGCACCGGGGATCGTATGAGCGATGCCGCGAGCGCGACGCCGAGGGTGGATCTGGGTTCGAGGGTCAGCACCGAAGCGACCGCCACCACACTTGTGGGCAAGACGGCGCACGCGGTCGTTTGGATCGCACTCTTCGCCGTCGCCTACGTCCTGACCGCGCGGCTCGGCCGCGGATTCCGCTTTCAAGATTCTCAAATCGGCGTCGTCTGGCCGCCGAACGCGCTTCTGTTGGCGGCGCTCCTCCTCACGCCGCGCAAATCGTGGTGGCTCGTGTTCGCCGCCTCCGCATTGGCGCACGCGGTGGCGATGGGAACATCCATTCCCGCCTGGCGCGTCGCGTGGCAGATCGGGGCGAACGCGGCGTTCACGGCCGCCACGGCCGAAGCCGTGCGCCGGTTCATCGGGTTGCCTCTGCGGTTCGAGAAGCCGCGCGATGTGCTGGTGTTCACCACGCTCTCTTTCGGCGTGTCGTTGCTGTTCGCCCTCACCGCGTCGGCGTTCGTCCTCACGTTCGCCGGCGTGGAAACGGCGTTCACCCCGACGATCGCGCTGATGCGCGTCATGCTCTCCAACACGACCGCTCTGCTCATCGTCACGCCGGCGGTGGTGTTGGGCGCGCGTCTTGGGCCCGACTGGCTGAGCGCAATCTCGGCTCGGCGCGCGCTGGAGACCGCGGTGATCATTGGAACGGTGCTCGGCGTCGGGCTCGTCGCCTTCGACGCCGGTCCTGGCCTGGCGCGGCTTCCGTGGGTGCTCTTGTTGACGTTTCCGCCGCTGATGTGGGCCGCGGTGCGCCTGGGCCCCGCCGGCGCGAGCGCCTCGCTGCTTTGCATCGCCGCGCTGTCGATGTGGGGGACGGCGCGGCAACTCGGCCCGTTCGTCGTGACCGAGAACGCCGACATGGTGCTGTCGCTCCAACTCTACTGGATCGTGATCGGCCCGCCGGTGATGTTGCTCGCCGCGGCCATCCGTGAGCGCGAGCGCACGGAAGCGACGCTCCACGACCAGCGCAACCAGCTCGCGCGGGTCACGCGCATCGCGACGGCCGGCGAACTCTCCGGTGCGCTTGCGCACGAGCTGCGGCAGCCGATCACGTCGATTCTGGCGAACGCGCAGGCCGCTCTGTTGCTGCTCCGGCGCGGCGGCGCCGACGTCGACCAGCTGCGTCCGATTCTCGAGGACATCGTGCGTCAGGACCAGCAGGCGTCGAACGTCATCGCCCGTTTGCGCTCGCTGCTTCAGGGCGAGACGCCGCACCTCGAGCCTATCGCGGTCGAATCCGTCGTTCGCGATGCGCTGGCCCTCACGCGTTCCTCCGCGGCGACGGCCGGCGCGGCGGTGCACGCGCAGATCTTTGGCCCGCTACCGAGGGTGCAGGGCGACCAGGTGCAATTGCTTCAGGTCGTCGTGAACCTCGTCGTGAACGCGTGCGAGGCGATGATCGAGACCGCTCCGTCGGAGCGCGTGGTGCAGTTGCGCGTCGAGAAGGTTGCGGCGGATCGCGTCGACGTCGCGGTGATCGACCGCGGAGTCGGGCTCCCGCGAGACGACGAGGATCGCGTGTTCGAGCCGTTCTTCACGACAAAGGATGCGGGGCTCGGGCTCGGACTGGCGATCGGCCGATCGATCGCGACGGCCCACGGGGGTCGATTGTGGGCGCGGAACAACGACGGGCACTCCGGCGCGACGTTTCATCTCGAGCTGCCGACCCAGCTCGCTCGCGCCGGCCGGGGCGTGTGAGGCGTGGCATTGCCACACGACCGAACGTGTGGACATGTTTGGCGTCGACGCGGCGTCCTCGCCGCCGTCTCGCCCCCGCTTCCCACCACGATGCCAAGCGCTCAAACGCGACACGTCGGCAGCGCGACATGACGTCCCCATCGACGCGGCGCGACGTGCTCGCCGCGTTGCGCGATACGAGCCCGGAGTCGATCGACAGTCTCGTCGCGCTCACGTATGAGGAGCTCCGCCTGATCGCGCGGCGCCATCTGGCGCGCGGCCGCCGCATCGGCGTGAAGACGGGGACGCTCGGCACGACCGCGCTGGTCAACGAGGCGTACCTCAAGCTCGTCGATCCGGCGAACGCCAAGCCCCGCGACCGCGCGCACTTTCTCGCGATCGCGGCGGTCGCCATGCGTCACATCCTCATCGACCGGGCGCGATCGCGCGCGGCGCGAAAGCGAGGCGGCGGCAAAGCAGCGGTCACGCTCGACGCCGACGCGCTCGCCGGCGACGACGATCCGCAGCTCTTGCTCGACATCAACGACGCGCTGGACCGGCTGGCGCTGGTCGACGCGCGCCTCGCCCAAGTGGTCGAGTGCCGCTTCTTCGGCGGACTGTCGGAGGAGGAGATCGCCGAGGTGCTGGGCGTGACGGTACGCACCGTACAGCGCGACTGGGCACGGGCGCGAATGCTGCTGCGACGCGAGCTGTCCGCGTGAACGTGGCGTGAGCATCTCGTGAGCATCTCGTGAGCATCTCGTGAGCATCTCGTGAGCATCTCGTGAGCATCTCGTGAGCATCGCGTGAGCGGCGCACTCGACTCCGGCCCGCTGTCGCCGGAGGTGTGGCGCGTCTTTGGCCCGCTCGTCGACGCCGCGCTCGACACGCCGGCCGACCGTCGCGCCGCGTTCATCGCGGATGCCTGTCGTGGCGACGCCGCAATGGCCGAGCAATTGCGCCGGTTGGTCGACGAATGCGAGGAGGGCGACCCACTGCTCGACGCGGGCGCCATCGAGCGGTTCGGTTCTCTCCTCGACGACGACGCCACCTCGCGATTCCCATCGGTTCTCGCGGAGCGCTACCGCGTGGAGCGAGAGATCGGACGCGGCGGGATGGCGGTCGTGTTTCTCGCGCACGACGCGGTGCACGACCGTTCGGTAGCGGTGAAGGTATTGCGTCCGTCGGCGCGCAAACGTATCGGGACGCTCCGCTTTGCGGCGGAGATCCGGACGACAGCCGGCTTACAACATCCGCGCATCGTTCCGCTGTACGATTCGGGCGAGACCGACGAGGCACTGTATTACGTCATGCCGTACTATGAGAGCGGAACGCTCGCCGCGCGTTTGGAGCGTGAACCCCGGCCGCCGCTGCGCGACGCCCTCGCGATCACCGCGGACATCGCGGCCGCGCTTGAGTATGCGCACGGCGCCGGGCTGATCCACCGCGACATCAAGCCATCGAACATTCTGTTCGCCGACGGCCGCGCGCTGCTCGCCGATTTCGGCGTGGCGCGCCAAGCGCAGCGGACAGGACGTGGTCTGACATCGACGGGTGTCGTGATCGGCACGCCCGCGTACATGAGTCCCGAGCAGGCCACGGGGCAGCGCGCGCTGGATGTGAGAAGCGACATCTATAGTCTTGGATGCGTGCTCTTCGAAATGCTCACCGGCCGGGCGCCGATCGTGCCGACGAGCGCGACGACGCCGGCGCGCCACGCCCTCGAGACGCGACGCCGGCTCGGTGAGGCCCGGCGCGGCCTTCCACCGGCGCTCGAGCGGTGCGTGGTCCGCGCGACGGCGAAGGACCCGGCGGATCGATTCGCGAGCGCGCGGGAGCTGGCGCGTGCGCTGGCGGAGAGCGGAGAACAGATGGAAAGTGCGCGGCGAGGGCCGACGTGACGGGCGCCGAACTGGTCGACAGGCTGGGACAGCATCGCATGCTCGGGACCGCGCCGCGCGACGAGTTGGCGTGGCTCGCCGCGCACGGCGAAACGCACCACTACGGCGTGGGTGACGTCGTGTACCGCCGTGGCGCGCCGAGCGAAGAAATGCTCGTCGTCTTGGCCGGACGCGTCGTGCAGTACGTCGACGCCGGCAGCGGGCCGCGCAAGTTCATGGAATGGCGCGGGGGCGACGTGACCGGCCTCTTACCGTACTCGCGCATGGTGTCGCCACCGGGTGACAGCATCATCGAAGAAGCCGCGGAGATCCTCAGCATTCGCCGCGAGGACTTCCCGGCGCTGATCAATCTTTGCCCGACGGTGACGGCGTCGCTCGTCCACACGATGCTCGACCGCGCCAGAGATTTCACGTCGAGTCATTTCCAGGATGAGAAGACGATGTCGCTCGGTCGTCTCGCCGCGGGAATGGCGCACGAGCTCAACAACCCGGCATCCGCCGCCGCGCGCAGCGCCACGCGGCTTCGCGACGCGTTGACAGACGCGGCGCGAGCGTCGAGCGCGCTCGAACACGCGCCGCTGACACAGGCTCAGCGCGATCGCCTGGACTCGCTTCGCCACGTCGCCGGCGACGCGACAACGCCGCGCACGGCGCTCGAGCGCGCCGACTTGGAGGAAGGACTCACGGAGTGGCTCGAAGCCCGCGCCGGAGACGCGGAGTGCGCATCGGTCCTGGCTGAGCGCGGCATTCGCGTCGAGCAACTCGACGACCTCGCCGCTGGCCTCTCGCCGCAGGCGCTGGCAGCGGCCATTCGGCTGATCGCGGCCGAGTACACCGTGCAATCGCTCGCGTCGGACATCGACCGGGCCACGACACGAATTCACGATCTCGTGTCGGCGATGAAGCGGTTCTCCAACATGGATCGTGCGACGGTGACTGAAGCCGCCGACATCGCTCGCGGACTCGCCGACACAGTGGCCGTGATGTCGGCGCGCGCGCGGGAGAAGTCGCTCGAGCTTCGGCTGGAGGTATCGGGCGACCTGCCGCCGGTGCGGGGGCACGCGGCGGAGCTCACGCAGGTGTGGGCGAATCTGATCGACAACGCGCTCGACGCGGCCGGAGCGTCGGGGGGAATCGTCATCACTGCAACGCACGAGCACGACGATGTCGTCGTTCGCGTGATCGACGACGGCCCCGGGATCGCGGCCCACCTTCAGGCGCGCGTGTTCGATCCCTTCTACACGACCAAGCCGGTCGGGCAAGGAACCGGACTCGGTCTCGACATCGCTCGGCGAATCGTGCGGCTGCATCGCGGCCACATCACGCTGGAGTCGCGCCCCGGACGAACGGAATTCCGGGTCGCGCTTCCCGCGCTCGGACCCGAGTCGTCGTCTCCCTAGACGCCACAAAGGCGTCGGGCGCGCTCGATGCGCGCGACGGGAGGACCCAGTTGGGGGAGCCGCTCGACGTCCCGCGCCGGCGCGGCGATCGCGTCCGTCGGCCGGCCGCCTCCGCGATTCATCGCGAATCCCTGGTCCACCGAATAGTCGAGCGTGATCGCCGTCGAGCGCATCCCGATCGACGCCACGCGCAGCGTGCTGTCGCGCTGTTCCGGCGTCATACCGACTGTCGAGGGAATCGGTCTCACACCCCAGCGGTCCGACACGCGCACGAGCCGACCGGAGGAATCGAAGGTGATCATCATCTGCGTTCGGACGGCAGCACGACTCGGAAAGTAGACCTGCACGATCGTGGCGCCCGAGCCGCCCGTGTGTCCCACGATGCATTCTCCGCCCGAGTCGACGGGGGCCAGCTCGGGTTTGAAGTCGTGCAATGCCGCGGCGCCGTTGCGCGCCGTGAACGATTCGCCGGTCGAGACGAACAGATCGCGCGGTTGGCCTGCCGCCGGCGCGGCGGACCGGCAGGCAATCTGTCCGACGGTCGCCCCCAGCGTCGCGAGAGACGCGATGCGCCGCAAGCTCACGGCTTGCGCATGGTGCGCACTTGCATGTTGAGCTCCTCGCAGCCGGTCTCGCGAGGCGACGACGTGATGGTTATGGTGACCTCTATCGGCGTGCCGGCGGAGTCGGGTCGAGCCCACGTCCGACCCGTGATCGTGTTCTTGTCGCTGGCCGCCTTCCAGCCGGAGTCGGCCAATTGTTTGCCGTAGTGATCGAGCAGCGCGTCGGGGGTCATCGGCGTGCGGATCGACGCGCCGCTACCCATCGAGTTCGTGAACCCGGAGAAGACACAGTCGCCGTTCATGCGCGCGTCGTTCGCGCCGAGCGGATTGTAGAGCGTCGGCATCGGCGATCGAACCGGCGGTTGGTACGGTTGCGACGGATGGCATGGGTTGAACCCCGGGGTGGACGTGACGCGCAGCGTCACGTCGGTTGCAACGCCCCGCCGACGCGTCGCCGCCATGGAAAGCATTTGCTGGTCGTTGCAGAGGAGGTCGCGGGCGAACGGCGATGACGGCACCGACGTCGTCGCCGGGCGGAAACCCCCGCCGCCATAGACGGGCGGTGGTGGAGGAGCACTCCATCCGCGTTGGGCCAGGCCTCGCTTGAAGTCGGCGAGCACCGAATCGGACGCCGTGGAAACGCTGACGACGGCAACCAGCGCGGTTCCGAGAAACGCCGAGCCGAGAACCCGGGCACCCGGCGGGACGAAGAGTTTGGGTGCGATCCACTCGGGGATCGAGCCGACGAGAATCTGCGGTTCGCCGCCGAAGCCGCCCGCCGAGACGAGCGCCGCGGCGAGATCGAGCGGAATCGAGTCGGGCTCGGCGAGGCGACGGGACTCCTGGGCGCGCGTGGGCGACGCGAGGGCGGCCGCAAAGGCAAACGCGACGGCGAGTTTGGGCAGGCGTGGGTGCAAGGCAGGCTCGGTGGGATGGAGTCGTGGGAGTCGCCGGCGTCGACGGTTCTGCAATGATAACAGGTCAATGCGCAAACGCACGCCCGACCTGCAAAGAGGCCCGGCGTCGCCGCCGGGCCTCTTTGCTTACGTCGCGATCGTACGGACAACCGCGCCTACGCGAATCAGTTGGCCAGGAAGGGAATCCTCACGGTGCCGAGCACCGCGCCCGACGCCTCGTCGACGATGTCGGCGCGGAGCGTGAACACTCGCTCGCCGCGGCGGAATGCCTTGAAGTAGACGAAACCGCCCGCCGTGGCGCCCGGATTGATGACGCCCTCGGGCAGGGCTCGCTGCACCATCTCCTGCGTGGGCAGCGCAACGTCCGTGTACACGGTGAGATACGGCTGGTAGTACTGCGGATCATATATGAAACCGCCGTTGTACCGGACCAACATCGGCGCCGTCCGGTACGCGTACGCGTATCCGGTGTAGTAGTAGGGATCCTGAATCGTGACCGGCACGCTCACCTTGCCGCCGATGTTGTAGGGCGGAATGATGTCGTATCGCGTCCCGCCGCCGTCGGTGAGCGTGATGTCCTTGTATCGCACGACGATCGGATGGTCGCCGTTGTTGGCAAACTGCATCAACACCGGCGTCACCCTCGTTTCGAGCCCGGGGGGATCGAAGTGCCACGCTTGCATGTGCGCCGACACCTGCACGCCGGCCGCCGTGCCGAGGGCGCCGTCTCCCGGACCGGCCGCTGGCGTCGCTCCCACGGCGGGGGTCAATTCGGCGTACGATCGAGCGCAACCCGCGGCCGCGACCGCTCCCGCGACGAGAAGTATTCTAGAATTCACAACCGCCTCCTTCAGGCGAACAGAATCATCGTTTTCTGGTTACGTCATCGTCATTCGGCTTCCTCGTGGAGGCGGGGCGATCGGATCGGGGGGGGTGTGCGGGGTGCTCAGGATGCTCGTCGAGGCCGCGGTCCTCAGGACGGGCGGGCGCGCGCACGTTGTGGCGCCGCCCTTTCGACACACCGGCGGACTCTGGGTCGACGCCGGGCCTTTTGCTTCCGTCGCGCATGGGACCATCCTTCGCGCGAGCCATCATGTCGCACCCGCGCGTACCTCTGGCGACGATAAAGGCAGACTTCGGGCCGCGCCACCGCGACCGGGGATGGAGCTCTACTGGAGCGGCTTCAGATTCAGCCGAGCCTGCACCTTCGACGCGACGCAATCGCCGAGCTTGCGACCCTCGAGGTTGCCTGACGGGAAGTGGATGCCGCCGTAGATGCGCGACATGCCCGCCTCGATCGCCGCATCGCGGAAGGAGTTGAACTTCCGCACGGCGTGCCCGAGCGGAATGCTCGTGCTGTCCTCGAACGGCGCTGTGCCAAGGATCGCGGTCATCGCATCGGCGGCCGCAGCCGAGATCGTCGAGTGACCTGCTAGGTACTCGGGGAAGGGCGGAGTCGGGATCGCCGGTTCCCAGGTCGAGTCCATCGTCTCGCGAATGAACGTGCGCGGGCGAATCAGGTTGAGCCGGAACTTGTAACCCCACGCCGCGATGAACGCATCGTTGAGCGAGACGCTCGTCGCCACCATCACCCACGCCGCCTGTGCCGCACTCAGGTGACGCTCGGTCACCATTTGGCTGGCGATCGAGAGCCAGTGTCCCGCGGGAGTTCCCGTCTCGCCGCCGTTGTCCGCCCAGTAGAGCGCGGTCTCGCGCTGGGCGGGCGTGAGCTGCTTGCCGGTTTCCCAGACGACACGTGCGTCCTCGTAGAGCGGCGTGCCTGGCTTCAGCGAGAACGTCGGCGGCAACGGCGCCGGGCAGTCGTTCCACGCGTGAAGGACGAAGGGACGATTGTACCCCCAGTACGGCTCGGTCACGCCGGCCATGTTCGTGGGAGGAAGCGTTTTTCGCCCGGAGCGCTTTGGCCGATCGAGAATGAGGGAACGATCATCGACCGTTCCCGCTCGCAGCGCGTTCGCCGGATTGCTCGGCGTCACGGCCTGGCTCGCACCGGAGAGACTTTGCGTCGCGTAGAGGGTGGCCGGGTCGTCGTTCACCCAGAGCCCCGCGCCGACCGGCGCGACGTACGCTTTGCCGCGCGTGCTGTCGAAGCCGTCGCCGTGCGACCACGAGACGATGGCCAATCCGATTCGCCGACCGAAATCGGTGGATCGCGCCGCGACGTCGCCGGCGACGCCGAGGTCCCGCCGCGCGTGCTCGAGCGAATCGGCGAGGCGGCTCAACGCCGAACGCGTCGTCGGCAGTCCTTCAGCGAAGAGCGAGTCGAGCACCGTGTGCTCGGCCGCCACCGCCGTGAGCGTCGGGTCGTACGACGTTCCGGCGTCAGGGTGGGGGAGAGAATCGAGCCCGTTCACGACGCCGACCAGCGGCGCGGCTTTCGGGTCGGTGGCGGTCAGGCCCGAATAGAGCCCTACCGACGCGTAGGCGAACACGCGCGACGCAACCGGCGGCGACAACCGCTCGGCGCGCACGACGCCATAGAGCGCGCGCTCCCACTCGGACACCATGCGCGGGTCGGCGTCCGGCGAAGGGTGGCACGCGACGGGCGCGATGAACACGACGAGGAAGAGGAGACGTCTCGCGGTACGGTAGATCATCTTCGAACGTGGGCGGGAAGGAAATCGTGACAAACGCGGCGGGTTGAATCGGCGATCGCGGGTCGCCCGGGGCGTGCGCCGAGTGATATACTAATGGAGCCCACCCGTCCCACGCCTCTCAGCAATGTACGCGTCGCGCACACAGCTCGCATCGGAGCGAGTCCCCGGAATCACCTCTCGAGCGCTGTCCCCGGCGGCGCTGGAGTGGACGCTGCGCATCGTTTTTGCTGGCCATCCGTGCCGCTGGCGTTGTTCGCCGCGTTCTGGAAATTGTCGACCGAGTCGCTGTTCGTCGTCGCGGGCCAACCGTTCTGGGAGATCGTGGAACGCGGAGGCAGCTTCGCGGCGCCTGTCGCGCTGGCGATGGTGCTGATCTTGGCGGCGCGCGCGCGCGAACAATCGGGGCCGCACGCGATTCGTCCGCGAGCCTGAGTTGCGATCGCGACTGGCGAAGCTCGTCGGCCAATTGCGATCGAAGTACGGCCCGCCGACGCCGCCCCCCGCGAAGACCGCGTTCGAGCTCGTCGCGTGGGAGAAAGTGGCGTACCTCGCGCCGGACGAACGTCGCGCGACCACGTTCGCGCTGCTGAAGCGGAAGATCGGCCTCACACCGAAAAAGATTCTTGCCGCGCGCCGCGCCGACCTGATCGACGTGTTGGCGACCGGCGGCATCGGCGCGCCCGAGCGGGCCAACAATCTGATCACGGCCGCGGAGCTGGTCGTCGGTGAATTCGACGGCTCGCTCGACGACGTGTGTCAGCGCCCACTCGCGGAAGCGAAAAACAAGCTGATGCGGATCTACGGCATCGGCGAACCCGGCGCCGAGAAGATTCTACTCCTCACGCACTCACATCCCGTGTTGGGCGTCGACTCGAACGGACTTCGCGTGCTCACGCGCCTCGGCTACGGCACTTCCGCCAAGAGCTACACGACCACCTATCGCTCGGCGACGTCGGCGGCGCTCCCCGAGCTCGGCGACGATATCGACACGCTGATCGACGCCAATCTCCTCCTGCGCACGCACGGCCAAACCGTCTGCAAGACCACGAACCCGCACTGCGGCACTTGCGTGATCCGCGAGACCTGCCCGAGTGCACGCTAACTTAGCTGGAGCCGGGCAAAGCCGGGATTGCACGACGGGAACCGCCCTCACGCCCGTTAGAGAGCCGCGGGGAAAACGGACACCAACGGATTGACTGACAAAACGGATGAGGACGAGGACTTTGTTGGAGCTGCGACAGAGTCTTCGTTCACAGTTCAACCAAGTCCCTTCTGTTTGTTTCCGTTCAATCCGTCTGTGTCGGTTTCGCCTTGGATATCCCGCTCGCACCAGCGAACACCAAAACGACCGTACGGCCGCTCTCGGTGAGCGGCCTTTAGCTGAGCTCTTCAGCTCGCGAGTGCAGATCGAGGCCCGAGTCGGTCGCGCGCTTGCCGCGCTTCTTGAAGATGAACTCGGGCGCCAGCGCGACACCGATCAGCGTGACCGGAATGATCTGCTGTGTCTGGATGAGGAAGGCCACGGCGATCGCCTGGTCTCGATCCATGCCGAACGCCGTCGCCATGAGCGTGTAGAGCGCCTGAAAAATGCCGACGTTGCCCGGCGTGGCACGAATCGCGAACCCGAGGTTCACGGCGAGGAGCGCCGACACAGTGCCGACCTGCGACAGGTTGAAGTCCACCGCGCGCGCCGTGAGCGCGTACGTCCAGACCTGCATTGCCCAGATGGCGACCGAGAGCACGAGCGCGGCGATGAACCGCGGACCCGTCGAGATCCCCCCGATCGTCGCGCCAAAATGCCGGAAGAACTCGGCGGCGCGGCCGCGCCATCCGGTCGCTTTTTTCTCAAGCGGCTTGATCTCCTCCAGGTGCGGGCGCCGGACGAGGTAGATCATGAGCCCGACCACGACCGCCAATGCGATCCAAGCGACGGGTCGCGCGCGAGCCAACCACGGCGGCAGCTCGAGGAACGACACGGCGAGCACGAAGATCACGATGTAGCCGATCAGCTCGAACATCCGCTCGAGCGCGAGCGACGCGAGGATCTTGGCGCTCTGCACGTGCGCGGTGCGCGCCACGAAAACGACGCGCGCCGCTTCGCCGCCGTTGGCGACGAGAATGTTGTTGAGCCCCGCGCCGGCGAACGTCGCCCGCAGCGCCAACCAGAGGGACGGCACGCCGGCCGGCCGCAGGAAAATCCACCAGCGCACTCCCTTGAGCGCCAGCGACAGCAAGTTCACGATCGCCGCGGCAAGCAGGATCGTCAGGTTCGCCTGGGTGATGTGCTCCCACGTCAGCGACCAGTTCACCTTGCGCGCGAACAGCACGAGTCCCGCGATGATCGCGACGCTGAGGAGAGCGCGGAGCGATCGCGAGACGGTCTTGTTCATGCGGCGTCGAGCAGCGTGAATCGGTAGCCCCGATCGAGTAGGCGATCGACGAGGAGGGGCACGGCGTGTGCCGTCTGCATCCGGTCGCCGTCGGGATCATACCCGTCACCATCGTGCAACAACAGAATCGACCCCGGCGACGCGCCGTCGACCGTGCGGCGGGCGATCTCGTCGACGCCGGGCCGAGCCGAGTCCCAGACGCCGAGCGACCATCCGACGGTTCGCTGGCCAAGGGTGCGGGCGATGTACGTCACCCACGGGCTGCGAAACCCGTGTGGCGCGCGAAAGAGCCGAGGCCGCGGCGCCCCGGCGCTCACGATGGCGCCGGTCCCAAGTTCGAGGTCACGCCGTACGTACGAGGGCGACCTGAAGTGAAGTTTCCGGTGGAAATAGCCGTGGTTGCCGATCGCGTGGCCTTCAACGCTCGCGCGCGCCACGAGGTCCGGCCATCGCTCGGCGTGCCGGCCAAGGATGAAGAAGGTCGCCTTGACCCCCCGCGACGCGAGGGCGTCGAGCACGAGCGGCGTCGCGGCTGGGTTCGGTCCGTCGTCGAAGGTGAGCGCGACGACGCGGTCATGCGTCCGGAGGCGACGAACGGTGGGACCGAAGATCGGACTATTGCGGTGAAAAGCGCCGTGCGCGGCGCCGCCGAGTACGACGGCCGCCGCGCCGAGGCCGAGGATCATACCGGGACGGCGACGTTTCCGAGAACGGTTTGATACACATCGAGCACTCGAGCCGTGACACGGGCCCACGAGTATTCGAGCGAATTCTCCCGACCGGTGGTGCCGAGTTGGATGGCCAGTCCTTCGTCGTCGAGCACTCGAACCAGGGCGTCCGCGAGCGCATCGCGGTTGCCGCACGGCACCATCAGCGCCTCTCGGCCGTCCACCACGACGTCGCGGAATCCAAGAATGTCGGAGCAGACCACGGGCGTTTGGCACGCCATCGATTCGAGCAGCGTGATGCCGAACGACGCCTTGGTCGTGGGACACGCGTACACCGAGCTGTGCGCGTAGTAGCTGGGCCGACCCTCGAGCACCGCACCGACAAAACGAATGTCCCGATCCCCATTGGCCTGCTTGTAGTAATGCTCACGAAGCGGTCCGTCGCCGACGACCACCAGGCGCGCCTGGCGCCCGCGGTTGCCCTTCGCCTTCACACGACGGAACGAGTCGATCAGCGTCGACAGACCGTTGCGCGGGTCAAAGCGGCCGAGGAAGAGAATCGTCGGAACATCATTCGTCATTCCCGGCGGGGGAGGAGCACTCGGATGAAAAACATCGGTGTCGATTCCGTTCGGAATGATCCGCCAGTCCGCCTCGAAATAGCGGTCGAGCGCGACCGTCGTGCTGTGCGAGACGGCGATGGCGGCGCTGAGCATGTTGAGCCGCTTCTGGAAAAAGCGCCGGCCGACCGTGTAGCCGAACGACCGGTCGAAGTACGTGTGGAACGTGCCGACGACCGGACACTCCGCCTCCTCGATCGCGAGGATCGGGAGCACGGGGGTGAGCGGCGAGTGCACGTGCACGACGTCGTACTGTCCCTGTCGAAGCACGCGGCGCATGTCGCGGCGGAGATTCCAACCGAGTGTGATCCGCGCCTGTGAGCCGTTGGCGTAGACCGGCTGGCTGCGGCCGATCCGAATGACGTGCGGCTGGTCTTCGGCTCCCGGAATGTGCGACGTGATGACGTCTACATGGTGCCCACGGCGGCGGGCTTCGCGAGCGAAGAAATGCACATGCTCACAAACGCCGCCGAGGTGCGGATAGTAGTATTCAGTGACCAGGGCAATGCGAAGCGGCCGCTCGTCGTGGGTGGACTCGAGCGGTGGCAGGTTCGGCAGCGTCGGGTGGTTACGACGGAAGCGCCTGGTTCGAAGAGCCGGATTCAAGAGCGGCATGGGCAGCGGCCAGTCGGGCGATTGGGACTCGGAAGGGAGAACACGAGACGTAGTCCAGTCCGATAGAGTGACAAAAAGCCACGGAGCGAGGTTCGCCTCCGTGCTCGCCGCAGATCCCAACTTTGAGCTGCGGACGGACCGCTCTACCGGCCTTTACGGCAAATCCAATCAGTTTGCCAACCCCGTTCCGGTCAAGGACCTGGAACGGGTCGTCGGGAAGTATACCACGATCTATGTAATTCGGTAGGAACCGCCCGGCGTCGTCTCGGCTCAGACCGAAAGTGGTCTGAGTCAAATCATTGGTGCCAAAAGAAAAGAAGTCTGCTTTCTCCGCGATCTCATCCGCGGTAAGTGCGGCGCGCGGCAATTCGATCATCGTGCCGATGGTGTAGGGAATCTCCTCACCCATCGCCCCAAGAATCCCCTGTGCGGCGGTCTCGAGAATCGCGCGCTGATTGTCGAACTCCGCCACGGTGGCGACGAGCGGCACCATGAGCTCGGGACGAACGTCGAAGCCGCGTCGCTTTGCGCGCACGGCCGCCTCGAAAATCGCACGGCCCTGCATGTCGGTGATCTCGGGGAATGTGATGCCGAGGCGGCACCCGCGATGCCCAAGCATGGGGTTCGTTTCGCGCAGCGAATCGACGATGTGCGACAACTCTTCGCGCGGAATTCCCAGCGTGCGTGCGAGGAGCTTGCTCTCCTCTCCGCCGTGCGGGAGAAACTCGTGCAGCGGCGGATCGAGCAACCGGATCGTCACCGGCAGTCCGGTCATCGCTTCGAAGATTCCCTCGAAATCCGAGCGCTGCATGGGGAGCAGCTTGGCGAGCGCGCGGCGGCGACCCTGCTCGTCGCGGGCGACGATCATCTCGCGCATGGCGCCGATGCGATCGCCCTCGAAGAACATGTGTTCCGTGCGGCACAAGCCGATGCCTTCGGCGCCGAAGCCGCGCGCGATGCGCGCGTCGTGCGGCGTATCGGCGTTGGCGCGAACCCGCAGGCGGCGCACGTCGTCGGCCCACCCGAGCAGGCGCGCGAACGACTGGTACGTCGGCGCCGAGCGCCGGTCCCGCGTGCCGCGAATCACCTGCACGACTTCACTGGGCGTCGTCGGCAGATCGCCGGAATAGACGCGGCCCGACGCGCCGTCGACCGTGATCCATTCGCCCTCGGACACGGTGTGATCACCCGCGGTGAACCGCCGGTGAACCACGTCGACGCTGATGTCGCGACAGCCGACGACGGCGCACTTGCCCATGCCGCGCGCGACGACGGCGGCGTGGCTCGTCATGCCGCCGCGGGCCGTGAGCACGGCGCGCGCGGCGACGATGCCGTGGAAGTCCTCCGGCGTCGTCTCTTCGCGCACGAGGATCACGCGCTTGCCGGTCGCGGCTTGCTGCACAGCGACGTCGGGATCGAACACGGCGACGCCGCTCTCGGCACCGGGACTGGCCGGAAGTCCCGTGCAGATCGGCAGCGCGCGCACGTCCGCCGAGATGACAGGGTGGAGCAACTGGTCGAGTTGATCCGGAATCACGCGGCGCACCGCGGTCGACGGGTCGATCGAGCCCTCGTCCACCATGTCGATGGCGATGCGAACCGCGGCGGTCGCCGTACGCTTTCCGGTGCGCGTTTGGAGGAGGTACAACCGCCCGCGCTCGACTGTGAACTCGATGTCCAGCATGTCCCTGAAATGCTGCTCGAGCCGCTGCTGAGTGTCGAGCAGCTCGTCATACGCGTCGGGCAGACGTTTGCTCATCTCGTCGATCGCGAGCGGCGTTCGAATGCCGGCGACCACGTCCTCGCCCTGTGCGTTTACCAAGAATTCACCGTAGAACTTCTTCTCTCCCGTCGATGGATTGCGCGTGAAGGCGACCCCGGTTCCAGAATCGTTCCCGAGGTTGCCGAAGACCATCGCAACCACGCTCACCGCCGTGCCAAGATCATCGGCGATTCGGTGCACCTTTCTATAGTCCACAGCCTTCTTTAAGGTCCACGATCTCCACACTGCCTCGATGGCACCCCACAGCTGTTGAGCGGGGTCAGCAGGGAACTCGTGGCCGGTGCGCGTTTGCACGAGCGCGCGATAGTCGGCGACCACCGCTTTGAGCGCGTCCGCGGAAAGATCCGCGTCGGTCGCCGCGCCGGTCGTCATGCGTTTCGTCGTGAGCAAATGCTCGAACTGCGACGACGGCACGCCAAGCACCACGTCGCCGTACATCTGTATGAATCGGCGATACGAATCGTACGCGAAGCGATCGTTGCCGCTCGCGGCGGCGAGTCCCGCGACCGTTTCGTCGTTCAGGCCGAGATTGAGAATCGTCTCCATCATCCCGGGCATGGAGACGGGTGCGCCGGAGCGCACCGACACGAGCAGCGGATTCTTCGAGTCGCCGAACGTCTTGCCCGTGGCGCGCTCCAGGCGCTCTAACGCGGCGTCCACTTCGTCGCGCAATCCGTGCGGCGGGCGATGCGTGCGCAGGTATTCGACGCACGTCGCGCACGCGATCGTGAATCCCGGCGGCACTGGAACGCCGAGATTCGTCATCTCGGCGAGTCCGGCGCCTTTTCCGCCGAGGACACGCTTCATGTCCCCCGTGCCTTCGGCGCGGCCGTCGCCGAAGAAGAAAACGGATTGCGTCGCGGCGGTGGTCGTCACTAGCAGCCGCAGCCGAACCGCAGCTTGTCGGGGTCCGCCGGCGGCTCGGTGGGATAGTCGCCTGAAAAACAGGCGTGGCAGAATCCACCGGGGCCGTTGGGCACCGACTCGAGCATGCCGTCGAGCGAGAGATAGCCGAGACTGTCGACGCCCAAGTGCACGGCGATCTGATCGACGCTGTTGTTGGCGGCGATCAACTCTTCGCGCGACGGCGTGTCGATGCCGTAGTAACACGGACCGGTAACCGGCGGGGAGCTCACGCGCATGTGCACCTCGCGCGCACCGGCACCGCGCACGAGCGCGACGAGGCCGCGCGTCGTCGTGCCGCGCACGATCGAGTCGTCGACGATCACGACGCTCTTGCCGTCGATGATCTCGCGGACCGGATTGTACTTCACCTTCACTTTCGCGTCGCGGCCGGCCTGCGTCGGCTGGATGAACGTGCGACCCACGTAGTGATTGCGGATGAGCGCGAGCTCGTAGGGCAGCCCACTCTCCTCGGCGAATCCCAGCGCGGCGGAGTTCGACGAGTCGGGCACGCTGAACACCAGATCGGCCGTCGGCGCCGGATGTTCGCGGGCGAGCCGCTTGCCAAGCGCGCGACGCGCCCGATCGACCGAGCCGCCGTACACGCGGCTGTCCGGCCGCGCGAAGTACACGTACTCGAACACGCAGCGGCGCGATTCCTGTTTCGCCAACGGATGCGACGACTGCACGCCGTTGCCGTTCACCGACACGATCTCGCCCGGCTCGACGTCGCGCTCGTACGTCGCACCGACGATGTCGAGGGCGCACGTCTCCGACGCGAACACCACCGCGTCGCCGAGGCGGCCCATGGCGAGTGGACGCCAGCCGCGCGGGTCGCGCGCAGCGAGCATCGTGTTGCCCATCGCGACGATCAGGCTGTAGGCGCCATCCACACGCCTCAACGCGTCGGCGAGTCGCAGCGCGGGCGTCGGCGAGGTGGACCGCGCGAGCTCGTGGACGATGACCTCCGAGTCATTCGTCGAGGCGAAGATCGAACCCTTGTCCTCGAGCTCGTGCCGCACCTCGGCCGCGTTGATCAGGTTGCCGTTGTGGGCGAGCGTGATGAAGCCGCCCTTGGAGCGGGCGACGACCGGCTGGGCGTTGTCGATCGTCGACGAGCCGGCGGTGCTGTACCGCGTATGCCCGACGGCCGACGTGCCCGGGATCCTCGAGAGGTCTTGGACGAGCGCGTCGGAAAGCGTCCCCATGCGACGCACCGCTCGCGCTTGTCCCGCGTCATCGATCGACACCACGCCGACCGATTCCTGACCGCGATGCTGGAGGGAGTACAGACCGAGCTGCGCGATGTGGGTCGCGTCGGAATGGCCGTGGACTCCGAAGATGCCGCACATGATTTCAGGTCCGGGCTACGATCACGGCTGTCGAGGCTCGCACGCGGTCTACTGCGCGGCAAGCGCCGACTGCGCCATGATCCGGGGAATCGTTTCGTGATAGGCGGCGTCGAGCCGCGCGAGCGGCGCGACGATTCGCGCAGACGTGGTTGAAATCTGCACGGGTTCGCCGCTTCCTCCTACTGTTCCGATGACGCGCGCCGGAATTCCGTGTCGTGCCGCGATGGCGAGCACGACGTCGGGCGACGCGGTGCTGACGACCGCGCGAGCCTGCGCTTCACCGTACAGCAGCGCGCGATCGGGCAGCGACGACCACGACGTCAGGTCGATCGTGGCGCCGACCTGGTTGGCGCGGTCCATGATGCAGCACTCGACGATGGCGACCGCCAGGCCGCCGTCGCTGCAGTCGTGGGCCGATCGAACCACGCCGCGTTGAATCGCCTCCAGCAACGCGTCGATCAACTCGCGTTCGTCGTCCACGTCGCACGGCGGAGGCGATCCGGCGACGACGCCATGGACGCGCGCCAGATACTCGCTGCCGCCGATGTGGTCCGTGGGCGACCCGAGCAGGACGATCGCGTCGCCCGGCTGCCGAAAATTCGCCCGCGTGATGTGGGCGAGCGATTCCACCAGGCCGACCATGCCGATGACCGGGGTCGGGAACACCGCGCCGCCCGGATTCTCGTTGTAGAGCGAGACGTTGCCGCCCGTGACGGGCGTGCCGAGCGCGTTGCACGCTTCGGTCATACCGTGGACGGCTTCGCGAAGCTGGAAGTAGACCTCGGGGCGCCGCGGGTTGCCGAAGTTCAGGTTGTTGGTGATCGCCATGGGCCGCGCCCCGGTGCACGCGACGTTACGCGCCGCCTCGCACACGGCGATACGCGCGCCGACGCGCGGGTCGAGATAGGCGTATCGGCCGTTGCAATCGGTCTTGAGGGCGAGGGCGCGATCGGTGCCGCGCACCCGCACCACTGCCGCGTCGCCGCCGGGGCCGATCACCGTGTTGGTCCGCACGGTCGTGTCGTATTGCCGGAACACCCATGTCTTCGACGCGATGTTGGGCGACGAGAGCATCTGGTCGAGGGTCCAGAGCGGATCGCGCTCCTCGGGTCGCTCGGCGACGGCGTTCACGTCGCGCTCGCGCGCGTCGCGAATGGTCTCGCTCTCGCGCGCCTCGGGCGTGTAGGTCGGGCAGTCGGTGACGAGGCGCGTGCCCGGAAACTCGGCGACGACGCGGTCGCCTTCGGTCACGCGATACACCGGCTCCGCGATGACCTCGCCGATCACCGCCGCGGTGAGGTCCCACTTTTGGAGAATCGCCGCGACTTCGTCTTCGCGTCCCCGTTTGGCGACGACGAGCATTCGCTCCTGCGATTCGCTGAGCAGAATCTCGTACGGGGTCATGCCCGTCTCGCGCACGGGAACCTTCGTCGTGTCGATCGTGACGCCGACGTCGCCGCGCGCGGCCATCTCCGCCGATGACGACGTGAGGCCGGCCGCGCCCATGTCCTGAATGGCGACGATGGCGCCGCTGTGAATCAGTTCCAGGCTCGCCTCGAGCAGCAGCTTCTCGGTGAACGGATCGCCCACCTGCACGCGAGGACGCTTGGCGTCGCTCTGCGCCGACAGATCCTCCGACGCGAACGACGCGCCGTGAATCCCGTCTCGGCCGGTGCGCGCGCCGACGGCGATGATCGGATTGCCGATGCCCTGCGCCACCGCGCGAATCAGCTCGTCTTCGTGCATCAAGCCGACGCACATCGCATTGACCAGCGGATTGCCCTCGTAGGCTGGGTCGAACGATACCTCGCCGGCAACGGTGGGAATCCCGACGCAGTTCCCGTAGTCGCCGATGCCTTTCACGACGCCGGCGAACAGGTAGCGCACGCGCGCCGAGTCGAGCGAACCGAATCGGAGCGAGTTGAGCATCGCGATCGGGCGGGCGCCCATGGTGAACACGTCGCGCAGAATGCCGCCGACGCCCGTCGCCGCGCCCTGATACGGCTCCACCGCCGACGGGTGGTTGTGCGACTCGATCTTGAACGCGACGGCGAGGCCGTCGCCGATACTGATCACGCCGGCGTTTTCACCCGGACCCTGGAGCACGAACGGCGCGTGCGTGGGGAGCGTCTTGAGGAGCGGGCGCGAATGCTTGTAGGAGCAGTGTTCGCTCCACAGCGCGCTGACGATGCCCAGCTCCGTGAAGGTCGGCTCGCGCCCCAACATGTCGACGAGTCGGCGATACTCGTCCGGCGTGAGTCCATGTTCGGCGACCAGCGCCGGAGTGATGGCGGGATCGCCGGGACGCGGCTCGACCTTCGCGCTCAGTTGCATCGTCTAGTCAGCTCGCTGGTTTCTTGACGGGTTGCGACTTCTTGGCGGTCGTGTCCTTCGCGGCGGGTTTCTTCGGAGCGGCGGGTTTGGCGGGCGCCGTCTCGCCGCCCTCGACCTTCTCGACCTTCGCGTTTTTCGCGTCGGCCTTGGGCGCGTCGACCTTGGCCACCTTCGCGGCCTTGGTCTGCTTGTCGATCTTGTCGGCCTTGGCGACCTTCTCGCCCTGGTCCGACCCGACGCGCGCGTCGGCGATCGAGATCATGCGCGGCGAGCTGCTCGTGCCCGAATAGCGGCGGGCACTCGAGCGAAAAATCGCGTCGACCACCTTGTCGCTGTCGAGGACGACGAGGTCGCTCATGCCGCAGGAGCGTTCGCATCCATTTTTGTACAGCAGATACGTGTGGCCGTCGTAGGTCCGAGCGGACATCGGCTCGCCCAGCTTGGCGACGACCTGCGCGCGGGTCATGCCCGAGTCGATCGTGGCCGGGGTGGGATCCTGCGCCGCGGCCTGGGTCGCGGCGAGTGTGACGGCGAGAAGCAGCCCGATCATTGCAATTTCCTCATGCAGTGACGCGGGCGAGCAGCGATTCGAACACGCCGAGTCCATCAGCGGAACCCAGCAGCGGATCGACGGCACGCTCGGGGTGCGGCATCATGCCGAGCACGTTTCCCGCGTCGTTGACGATTCCGGCGATGGCGCGTGTGGCTCCGTTGGGGGACCACCATTCGTCGGCGTCTCCCGGACCGCCGACGTACCGAAACACCACGCGCCCTTCGCCTTCCAGTCTATCGACCGTTTGCTGGTCCGCCGTGTAACGCCCATCTCCGTGCGCGATAGGGATTCGGAGCACTTGGCCGGCCTCGTATCGGTTGCTGAACCACGTATCGGTGGATTCGACACGAAGTGATACAAGTTCCGAGACAAACTTCAGACTCTCATTCCGTAGCAATGCGCCCGGCAGGAGCCCCGCCTCGCAGGCGATCTGGAAGCCGTTGCAGATGGCGATCACCGGCCCGCCCCGACTCGCGAACGAGACGACCTCGCGCATGATCGGGCTGAATCGCGCGATGGCGCCGGGACGCAGGTAGTCACCGTACGAGAATCCTCCGGGCAGGATCACGACGTCGCTGTGCTGAAGGTCGTGGTCCTTGTGCCAGAGAAAGACGGCGTCCTCGCCGATTCCATCGACCACCGCGCGATAGGCGTCGAAGTCGCAGTTGGAGCCGGGGAAGGTGACGACGCCGAACTTCATGTCGCCTCCACGGCGGCAATCTCGAAGTCCTCGGTCACCGGATTGGCGAGCAGCCGGTCGCACATCTCGCGCGTCGAGCGCTCGGCGTCCTGCGGGTTCGGCGCGTCGAGCTCGACGACCACGTGACGTCCGACGTGGACGTCGCGCACAGCGGCGAAGCCCAGCGTGTGCAAGGCATCGGCGACGGTGCGGCCCTGCGGGTCGAGGATTCCGCGGCGCGGCGTGATGTGGACGGCAACGCGATATCGACTCATTCGGGCTTTCCAGTCGGCGAGTCAGGGGGTGGAGAAGAAGTTGGTGGAGCGGAAGGGGGTGGTCCGGAGGTCGATCCCGGCGAGGAAGGCGGTCGATTGCCGCGCTGGCCGCGCCGCCGCCGTCGCCGCCGCGAGAGTCGCGTCTCCTCGGCGCGGGCGCCGTCGCGCGAATCGCGGCGATCCTCGTCGCGGCCGTCGCCGCGAATCGGCCGGCCGGCGATCGTCTCGGTGACAACGCCTGCCGCCGCCACTCGAGGCGTCGTCCGCGCCGGCACACCGCGCCGCGAATCGCGCTCGAGCGGCTCGAGTGGTTCGAGCTCATCGCCGCCGTAGGCCTCTTCCGGCGACCCGGACCGGCCAAGCATGCCGAGGATCGTCGCACGCACGAAGCCGTAGGCCACGTAGAGAAGAAGCGCGGGGAAGATGAACTCCTCCTTCCGCACCACGAGCAACACGATGGAGCCGGCCACGACGATCGAGCCGACCAGCTTGCGCGGCGTGCGCCATCCGATCGACGGCACGTTGGGATAGGGCACCTCGCTGATCATCAGCGCGGCGAGCACCGCCATCAGACCGCGCAGGATCACGTGCCACGGCAACTCGGAGAGCGTGCTGTTCGTGAAGAGAATGACGGCCTGATTGTAAAGCGGCGTCTGGCTGAACCAGTAGTACGTCGCCAGCGTGAGGCCCGCGGCGGGACTCGGCAGCCCGTGGAAGTAGGTCTTCTTGCGCCCGGCCTGCTCGATGTTGAAGCGCGCGAGTCGCATCACAGCGCAGGCCGTGAAGATGAACACGAACAGCCATTCCCACGTGCCGTGGCTCGGCAGCTCGAGGTACATCATGAGCGCCGGCGCGAAGCCGAACGTGATGGCGTCGACCAGCGAATCGAGCTCCTCGCCGAACTTGCTGCCGGTGCCGGTCGCGCGCGCGACGCGCCCGTCGAGGACGTCGGCGATTCCGCCGAGCACGATGAACGCGGGCGCCGTGGCGAACTCGCCGCGAATGGCGAGGATGATCGCGTAGATGCCGCAGAACAGGTTGAACAGCGTGAGACCGTTCGGCATCAGCACGACGGCCCGCCGCACGACGCGGCGAGGTCGCCGGTCTCCGGATCCGCGACGCATGGCGATCATTGGCCCTTCAGCTCGCCGAGGACGGTGGTGCCGGCGAACGTCGCGTCGCCGACCTTGACGCGAAGCGACGCGCTCACCGGCACGAATACGTCGACGCGCGACCCGAAGCGGATGAGCCCCATGCGCGCGCCCTGCTGCACACGATCGCCGACCTTCGAGTCGGTGACGATGCGGCGCGCGATGAGACCGGCGATCTGCCGAACGAGCACGTGGTTCGAGCCCGCCTCGATGCCGATCGACGTCTGTTCGTTCTCGAGGCTCGACTGCTCCGCGGCCGCGTTCATGAAGCGGCCGGCCGTGTGGTCCACGAGACGGACGATGCCGTCCACCGGATACCGGTTCACGTGCACGTTGAACACGTTCATGAAGATCGACAGCCGGATCGAGCGCTCCTTCATGAAAGTCGGTTCGTCCACCTGCGTGATCATCACGATCTTGCCGTCGGCCGGCGCGATGACGAGCCGTTCGCCGCGCTCGCCGGTGCGCTCGGGATCACGAAAAAAGTACGCGACCCAGAGGGCGATGAGCGCCAGCGCGAACGCGAACAGCCAGAGCGGCCACGATCGGCGCATGAGCGCCACGGCGAACACGGCCGCCGCGACGAGGAACGCGATGACGATGAAGCTCAACCCCTCGCGGGCGAAATTCACGGTCGCGCCTCTCCGCCGACGGCCTCGTCGAGCGTCGATCCGGTGATGCGGCGGAACGCGTCGAGGTAGCGCGCGCTGGTCGCGTCGACGACCGCGGGTGGAAGCGATGGCGGCGGCGCGTCGCCGTTCCAGGCCCCCGCGCGGCGCTCCCCGTCGAGGTAGTCGCGCAGCGGCTGCTTGTCGAAGCTGGGCTGCGGCGTGCCCGGCGTGTACCGGTCGGCGGGCCAGAAGCGCGAGCTGTCGGGCGTGAGCACTTCGTCGATCAGCGTGATGACGCCGGCGCGATCGCGGCCGAACTCGAACTTGGTGTCGGCGATGATGATTCCGCGTTTGGCGGCGATCTCGCGACCGCTGTCGTAGATCAGTCGGCTCAACCGCTCGAGCTCGAGTGCCACGTCTTCGCCGACCGTCTCGGCCATACGCTCCGTCGTGATGTTCTCGTCGTGACCCGTCTCGGCTTTGGTCGCCGGACTGAAGATGGCCGGCTCGAGCTTGTCGCCCTCGCGAAGGTCGGCCGACAACGGCTCGCCGGCCAGCGTGCCGCTCGCGCGGTATTCCTTCCACGCCGAACCCGACAGGTACCCGCGCACGACGCACTCCACCGGAAAGACGTCGGTGCGGCGGCACAGCATCGCGCGGCCGACGAGCGACGTCCGGTGATCGGCGAGCGACGGCACCTCGGCGATGATCTCGTCGATGTTCGCCGAGAGCATGTGATGGCGGACGAGGCTCTCGAACTGGCGGAGCCACCACGCGGTGATCTGAGTGAGAACAGCGCCTTTGTGCGGAATGGCCTCGGCCATCACCACGTCGAAGGCGCTGACGCGATCGGTGGCGACGAGCAGTAAGCGGTCGTCGTCGACGATGTAGACCTCGCGCACCTTGCCGCGTCGCAGGTGGCGCAGGGGAATGCCGGTGAGCTCGGCCACGGTCATACGCGCACGTCCTCGGCTTCGGTGTGTAGGACCTGCCTGCGGGCGAGCAACGGATCGACCACCTCGCGCAGGAATTCGTCGACTTGTTCGGCGGCGCGACCGACGAAGCGGTGCGGATCGAGCGCCGCCTCGAGATCGCCGATCGGTACGCCGAATTCGCGATCGCCAGCGAGCCGGTCGAGCAGATCGTTGCGTTCCGCGCCGTCCTTGACGGCGCGCGCCGCTTCGATGCTGTGGCGTCGAATGCATTCGTGCGCAACCTGGCGGTCGATGCCGGCATTCACCGCGCGCACGATCAACTCCTCGGTGGCCATGAACGGCAGCTCGTCGGCGAGCCGCCGCCGAATGCGGGCGGGATGTACCTCGAGGCCGCACGCGACGTTCTCCATCAACACGAGAATTGCGTCGGTGGCGAGGAAGCTCTCCGGAATCACCAGACGGCGGTTCGCGCTGTCGTCGAGCGTGCGCTCGAAGAACTGCGTCCCGTGCGTGAGATTCGCGTTCGGCTCGAGCGAGATGACGAATCGCGAGAGCGACGCGATGCGCTCGCAGCGCATCGGGTTTCGCTTGTATGCCATCGCCGACGACCCGACCTGCTCTTTCTCGAAGGGCTCTTCGATCTCGCCGACCGACTGCAGCACCCGCACGTCGCCGCTGAACTTCATCGCGCTGGCGGCGATGCCGGCGACGGTGCCGAGAATTTGCGCGTCGAGCTTGCGCGTGTAGGTCTGCCCCGAAACGGGGATGGAGTGCTCGAAGCCCATGGCGCGGGATACACGGCGGTCCAGCTCGCGCACCTTCGCATGGTCGCCGCCGAAAATCTCGAGAAAGCTCGCCTGCGTACCCGTCGTGCCTTTCACGCCCCGGCAGGGCAGGGTCGCGATGCGATGGTCGAGGTCGGCGACGTCGAGCACGAGATCCTGCATCCACGTCGCGGCCCGCTTGCCGACCGTCGTGGGCTGCGCCGCCTGCAGGTGCGTCGAGCCCAGCGTCGGTTCGGCGCGCCACTCCCGCGCGAACGCGGACAGGGCGCGCAGCACGCGGATCGCCTTGGCGCGCAGGAGCTCCAGCCCGCGGCGCATCAGGATCAGGTCGGCGTTGTCGGTGACGAACGCGCTCGTCGCGCCAAAGTGGATGAACCCGCGCGCCGCCGGCGCGACGTCGCCGAAGGCGTGGATGTGGGCCATCACGTCGTGACGAAATCGCTTTTCGTACGACGCGACCGCCTCGAAGTCGATGTCGTCGAGGTGCGCGCGCATCTCGACGATCGCCGCGTCGGGGATCGAAACGCCCAGCGCCTGCTCCGCCTCGGCGAGCGCGAGCCAGAGGCGTCGCCATTGGCCGTAGCGTTCGGCCGGCGACCACAAAGACAGCATCGCCTTCGACGCGTATCGCTCGGCGAGCGGCGACGAGTAGCGATCGTGATCGCTCATCTGAGCGCGAACTCCGTCATTCCCAGTTGCCCCTGTCGCTCGAGTGTGACGCGCAGATAGGTGCGGTTGCCGTAGTAGTTGATGGCTTTCTGAACGTCCTCCGCCGAGTGAATCGGCGTGCTGTTGATTTGCAGAATCACGTCGCCTGTCTGGAGTCCGGTTTGGTCGGACACCGTCTGGCTCACGTTGAACACGAGCGCTCCGCGCACGCTCCGGAGCGCGTGCTCGGAGGCGATCGACGGCGTCACCGTCACCAGCTCGAGCTCGCGCAGGACCTGAACTTTGGGCGCGGAGACCTCGGGCAGATCGGCGACGTTCACGTCGACGTCGAACTCGCGGGTGCCTCGTTTGACATGCAATTGAGCGGGCTGACCGACTCGCAAGTCGAGCAGCGCGGCCTGCCAGTCGAACGGGTTGTGGATGACGCGGCTGCCCTCGCGCAGGATGTCGTCGCCAGGCTGGAGATCGGCGCGGGCCGCGGGCGAGCCGGCGTCGACCGCCGCGACGTAGGCGCCCTGCGTGAGCTGGTCGCGCGGGTTCGCCGAATTCGACTGGCGGAGCCGCACCCCGATCCACGGACTGCGAATCGAGCCGTGCGTGATCAGGTCATCCACCACGCGCGCGACGCGATTGATCGGAATCGCGAACCCGAGTCCCACCGAACCGCCGCTCGGCGAAAAGATGCTGCTGTTCACGCCGATGACTTCGCCGTCGGCGTCGACCAAGGGCCCGCCGGAGTTGCCGGGATTGATCGCCGCGTCGGTCTGGATCATGTCGAAGTACGACGCCTGACCCTCGCCCGGCGCGATGAGATTGCGCTGCGTCGCGCTGATCACGCCCACGCTCACGCTCGGTTCGCTGTTGCCGAGGTAGAACCCGAACGGGTTGCCGATGGCGATCGCCCATTCGCCGATCACCAGGTTGTTCGAGTTCCCGAGCTTCGCGTCGGGAAGACTCTTGGCATCGATGCGCAGCACGGCGATGTCGTTCGCTTCGTCCGACCCGAGCACCTTGGCCGGAAACACGCTCCCGTCGCGCATCATCACCGAGACCTTCGTCGCGCCGGCGACCACGTGCGCGTTGGTGACGATGACTCCATCCGAGCGAACCACGAACCCGGTGCCGAGTCCCGCCGACGTGCGCGGCTGCGCGCGTCCGAAGAAGATGTCGAACGGATCCTGCGGCGCCTGATTGACCTGTTCGGTCTGCACCGTCACGACCGATGGCGAGATCTTGGCGATCGCGTTGGTGATGGCATTCTGCCGCGTCGCCGAGACCTGCGTCGACGCCGCGAGTCGTCCGGCCGCCGATGGCGCATTCGCCAATTGCTGCGCGTTCGACGAGTCGGGCGTTCGTGAGCATCCCACGACAGCTGACAGCAGCAGTAGTCGAATCAATCGAGACATCATACGACGGTCCTTGGCGGCTCCAGGTAGAGCTCCGGCGGATACACGACGTCATCGAGGAACAACGCGTGCGCCGCGGATGGCGGCGACGCGTCCTCGTTCGTCTCTGCGTTCAGCAGACGTGCCACGTCGTCAGCCGGGCGGCGCCCGGTGGCGACGTCGAGCATCGTCCCGACGAGAAATCTCACCATATGGTGTAGGAACCGGTTGGCTTCGATCTCGAACACCAGCCCGCCAACGCGATCCCGCCAGCGCGCGAGAATCACGCGGCAGCGATGATCGTCGTGAGCGGGTGCGGTGCCGCGCACGGCAAAGCCCCGAAAGCAGTGTTCGCCCTCGATGCGCGCGGCAGCGACATCCAAAGCGCCCCGATCGAGGGGCTGCCCGAACGCCAGCTCGTACCGCCCGCGAAACGGCGAGTGTGCTTCGTCATCCGTGCCGACGTAGTAGCTGTAGCGCCGGCTCACTGCACTGTAGCGCGCGTGAAATTCGCTTTGCATCTCGGTCGCCGCGGCGACCCAAACATCCGGCGGCAGCACGGCGTTCAGGGCGCGCCGCAATTCCTGAACGCTCCACCGGTCCGGCACCCGCAATCCGACCGCCTGTCCTCGCGCGTGCACTCCGGCATCGGTCCGACCCGAGCCCAGCGCGGCGATTGTCGCGCTCATGAGGCGCTCCAGTGCCGCCTCCAAAACGCCCTGGACGGTGCGCGTCTCCGGTTGGCGCTGCCATCCACTAAATCCGGCCCCGTCATAGTGCAACACGAGTCGCACGGTGCGTTCGGCCATCGCCGGAAAGCTAGGGAAACCGGAGAGTGTGTCAAGCAACTCGCTCGTGCGTCATAGTGTGGAGGAGCCTCACGTTACACGCCGTTGACGTTGTCGCACGACCGATCCCTCATCTGCCGCCGCGATGCCCCCACGCACGCTCTCGTCTCTCGCCCACGCGCTAACTGTCTCGGCCGATCCCGACGCCGCGCTCGCCGCTTTGGGCGAAGCGTTGGCGGAAGTCGATCGCGTCGCACGGCTCGCGCTGGTTCATTTCGACGAACGGCGCGAGATGCTGGTCGAGCGGTTGCTGCTCACGCCCGCCGGTTTGGAACGCGTGGCGCTCGACACGACGTTCGATCATCTGCCCACGCGAGAGCGCACGGCGATCGCCGCCGGCGGCCAGTTCGTCGACTTCGCCGACTCGAGCGACGAGTTCGCGCGCCTGTTCCAGATTCCGTCTTTCGGTGAGTCGGGTTGGCTCAACGTGCGCGGGCTGCGCTATGACGGACACCTGAGTGCGCTGCTCGTGCTCTACGAGACGCGGAAACTGTTCGGAGCGCGCACGGCGGAACGTTTTCTCCCGGCCATCGCGCTGTTCGAGCTCGCATACCTTCGCTTTCTCGAGCGCTCGGCGCGCGACGAGGCGGTGCACACCCTGGAAGACGTCACCCAACGCGTCCACGGCGAGTACGAGACGCGGCTGGCCGAGCTGGAATCGCGACTCACGAATACGAGCAGCGCACCCGACTCCAGCGACTCGGCGCGCGTGTTCGCTCTCGAGCGCGAGCTGGCGCGCGCGAACGAAGACGCGCGTCGCGCGTTGAAGCGCGCCGAGGCGGTCGACGCGACCGTTGCCTCGGCGGTGGAACAGCTCGAAAAGGCCCACGTCGAGCTCCACCGCCGAAGTGAAGCAGTGCGTCAGAAGACACGCACTATCTTTCTCATTGACAAGGTCTTGACCGTCGACGCCTCGACCGATGATCCGCGTCAGTTGGCCGACGGCCTCCTGTCGCTGGTCGGCGACGAGATGCACGCGCAGCGCTGTTCGCTGATGCTCCGAACACCCGAAGGTGATTCGCTCTACATCGCCGCGGCGAGGGGCGTCGCGCCGGGCGTGCTGGAGGGAATGCGAGTGGCGATGGGGCAGGGAGTTGCCGGGCGCGTCGCCCTCGCGCGAGAGCCCGTGCTCGTCCGCGACGCAACCGAGGCGCACACCCATCCGCTGCTGCAGGACGGGCACTTTACGACGGGCTCGTTCATTAGCTTCCCCTTGGTCTATCACGACGAGCTGGTCGGCGTCGTGAACGTGGCGAACCGCGCCATGCAGGGGATCTTCACCGAAGAGGATGTGGACCGCGTGCGCCTGCTCGGCCTCGTGATCTCGATCGTCGCCTCACACGCCCGACTGCCGGACCGCCTCGTTGAGGCGCTCAGTGTCCGGTAGCTCGCCGGCAAACGCACTTCTCTCCACCGTACGTCGTCTCACCGCGGGCGAGGCTCCCGACCCGCTGGAGCTGACGGCCGCCTTTGACGTCGTGTTCAACGGCGACGCGACCCCCGCCCAGATCGCCGCTCTGCTGATCGGGCTGCGGGTGAGGGGCGAAACACCGGCGGAGCTCGCCGCTGTCGTCAGGTCGTTCCGCGGTGCGATGGTGCATTTGCCGGCCGATCGCCCTGACGAACTGGTAGACACGTGCGGAACCGGCGGCGGCTCGATCAACACGTTCAACATCTCGACCGCCGCCGCATTCGTCGCGGCCGGGAGTGGTCTGCGGGTCGCGAAACACGGCAACCGGTCGTTCACGACCCAATGCGGCAGCGCCGACATCCTCGAGGCGCTCGGCGTGTCGATCGAAGCGCCGGTGACGACCATGGCGTCGGCGCTCGCCGAGGCGGGAATCGTGTTCATGTTCGCGCCGCTCATGCATCCGGCGATGCGACACGTCGGCCCGGTTCGACGCGAGCTCGGCGTGCACACGGTAATGAACCTCATCGGACCGCTCGCGAACCCGGCCGGAGCCGGTCGTCAGGTCGTCGGCGTCTCCGACGCGAGGCGACTTCCGCTCATCGCCGGCGCGCTGGCTGAGTTGGGAGCGGTGCACGCGCTCGTCCTCCACGGCGAAGGGATGGACGAGATCTCCCCGTTCGCCGACAGCAAAGTGATCGAGGTCCGCGGCGGCGCGATGAGCGAGTGGACGATTAGCCCCAAGCGCTACGGGTTCGGAAGCGGCTCACCCGATCAGATCGCGGGCGGCGTTCCGGCCCAGAACGCCGAGACGGTGCTCGCCGTACTTCGCGGCTCGGGCAACGCGCCGGCGACGGCCGCCGTCGTTCTCAACGCTGCCGCCGCGCTTTACGTGGGCGGCTCCGCCCCGACCTTCGACGACGCTGTGGCTTCGGCGAAAGAAGCGGTCAAGTCAGGAGTGGGGCTCAATGCACTCGAACGCCTGCGCAAGGCGTTCGTGCGACCGACTGCTCAGGCCTGACGACTAGTTGTCCTACCGGTCTACCGGTCTACCTCAGTACCGCCGTAAGACTCCAACGACGATTCCCTGGATCTTGATGTCGTTCTCGTGGAGGTACATAGGCTGCATCGTCTCATTGGCCGGTTGAAGGCGAATGCGGCCGTCGCGCTCCCGGTAGAACTTCTTGACCGTCGCCGACGAGCCGTTGAGCAGGGCGATCACCATTTCGCCGTTGTCGGCCCGCTGTCGCTCGTTCACGACCACGAAGTCGCCGTCGCGAATCTGCTCGTCGATCATGGAATTGCCGCGGACTCGGAGCACATAGTGGCTGCCGGACCGGCCGATCAGCGCCTCCGGGACAGTGAGCGTCTCACCATGCTCGAGGGCCTCGATGGGAACGCCGGCCGCGACAGCGCCGAGCAGCGGGAGCTCGATCGCCCGCGGTGACGCCTCGGTCGGCAGGATCTCGATCGCGCGGCTTTCATTGTAGCTTCGCTTGATGTAGCCCTTGCGCTCGAGGTTCGTCAGGTGCTCGTGGACCGTGGCGAGCGAGTTGTAATCAAAGTTCTCGGCGATCTCCTCGAAGCTCGGCGCGAAGCCGTTTTGCTCGGTGTACGCCGTGAGATAGTTTAGTATTTCGCGCTGGCGCTTCGTGAGCGGCATGGACAGTGACCTGTTCAGTCGGGTTGATGGTCTCGTGACCCGGGGCACCGAAGAAGACCCGAATCCAACGATATCCGAATAGGTACCGAAGTGCAAGCGTCGACTGCTTGGACCGCGCCTGGGGGTACCCTCGGACGCCTCGTCGCCGAGGCGCGGCGGCGCGTCGACGCTTTGATCCCGAGGCGGGGCGAGCTCGAGCAAGCGGCCACGCGCATCGCCCGTCCGCCCGAGTTCGGCAGCGCACTTCGCCGCCGCGACGTCGCCGTTGTCGCCGAGGTGAAGCGACGGTCGCCGTCCAAGGGTTGGATCAACGCAGGGCTCTCGGCCGTCGACCAAGCGCAAGCATACGCGACCGGCGGCGCGGCTGCGATCTCGGTGCTCACCGAGCCCGATCACTTCGGCGGATCGGTGGACGACCTCGTTGCCGTGCGCGAAGCCGTCTCGGTGCCCGTGCTGAAAAAGGACTTTCACGTCGATCCGATTCAGCTGGTCGAAGCGAAGGCGATCGGCGCATCCGCGGCGCTGCTCATCGTTCGCGCGCTGTCGCCCGACGCGCTGGTCGAGATGGTTCGTGCCGCCGACGAGCTGGGGCTCGAGGTGCTGCTCGAGGTTCGAGACCTCGAGGAACTGAGCCGCGCCGTGGACGCCGCATCGAGCAGCAACACCGCGACGGTCATCGGCGTGAACAACCGCAACCTCGAGACGCTGGTCATCGACTCCGGTCGCGCCGAAGAGCTGATCGACAAGATCCCGACGCGCTTCGTGGCGATCGCCGAGAGCGGCGTCAGTGGTCGGCGCGACGTGGAGCGCATCGCGGCAAGCCACGCCGATGCCGTGCTCGTTGGCTCCGCCGTGTCGGCGGCTGCCGACCCGTGCGCGTCGGTGCGAGATCTCACGAACGTGCCGAGGCAACCCCGTGCTGTCTGAGCGCTCCGGTCCGGCCATCAAGTTCTGCGGACTCACGCTGGCGGAAGACGTGACCTACGCGGCCGAGCTGGGCGCGTCATACGTGGGCGTGATCTTCGCCAGCGGGCCTCGTTTGCTGACCGAGGATCGAGCGGCCGCGGTGTTGGCGGACGTGCCGCGGGACGTGGGACGCGTCGGCGTCTTCGGCGATCAGCCGCCGGCCGAGATCGCCCGAATCGCGCGGCGGCTGTCGCTTCGGGCGGTGCAACTGCACGGGGCAAGTGATGTCGCGCGCGTCGACGCGGTGCGGAGCGCTGTCGACGCCGAGGTGTGGCCGGTGATCCGCATCCCGGGGAGCTCGCTGCCGCCCCACGCGACCGGGATCGCTGCGATCTCCGACGTGCTCTTTCTCGACTCGTTCGTCGACGGATCGCTCGGCGGGTCGGGGGTGGCCTTCGCTTGGGACGAGATGGCGACCAAGATTCAATCACTGCGAATCGGCAAGCGCGTCGTGTTGGCCGGCGGTCTTCGTCCGGACAACGTGGCGCGGGCGATCGCGGCGATTTCGCCGGACGTGGTGGACGTCTCATCGGGCGTCGAGTCGGCGCCCGGCATCAAGGATCACGACCGAATGCGCCTGTTCCGCGATGCAGCGATTCTGACATCGATACCGAAATGACGGCGACCGAGCCACGCACCGATCGGTTCGGCGCCTTCGGCGGCCGCTACGTCCCGGAGACGCTGATTCCGGCCATCGACGAGCTGGAGCGCGCCTACGACGAAGCCCGCGCCGATCCAGGGTTCGTCGCCGACCTGGAAGAGATGCTCACGAACTACGTGGGTCGCCCGTCCGCGCTGACGGACGCTCCGCGCTTTTCTGAGCACGTCGGCGCGCCCGTGTGGCTCAAGCGCGAAGATCTGAACCACACCGGCGCGCATAAGATCAACAACACGGTCGGCCAGGCGCTGCTCGCACGGCGCATGGGTAAGCGCCGGATCATCGCGGAGACCGGAGCGGGGCAGCACGGCGTGGCGACGGCGACGGTCTGCGCGCGGTTCGGCCTCGAGTGCGTCGTGTACATGGGCGAGGAAGACATGCGCCGGCAGGAGCTGAACGTCTTCCGCATGCGGCTCATGGGCGCGAAAGTCGTCGGCGTGTCGAGCGGCACGCAAACGCTCAAGGACGCGACGACGGAAGCGATCCGCGACTGGGTGACCAACGTCAACGACACCTACTACATCATCGGATCCGTCGTCGGACCGGCGCCGTACCCGCGCATGGTGCGCGATTTTCAGTCCGTGATCGGACGGGAGGCGCGCGCGCAGATGCTCGAACGCGCCGGCCGCTTGCCGAAAACGGTCGTGGCGTGCGTCGGCGGCGGGTCGAACGCCATGGGCGCGTTTCACGCGTTCGTCGACGACGCGGCCGTGGAGCTGGTCGGCGTGGAGGCGGCGGGCGAAGGGCTGAACACCGAACGTCATTCGGCGTCGCTGGCGCGCGGGCGTCCGGGGGTGCTCCACGGTTCGCTCAGTTATCTGTTGCAGGACGAGTTCGGGCAGGTGCATCCCGCGCATTCGATTTCCGCAGGGCTCGACTATCCGGGCGTCGGGCCGGAGCACTCGTACCTCAAGGACACCGGGCGCGCGCAGTACGTCGCCGTCTCGGACAAGGAAGCGCTCGAGGCGTTCGGCCTTCTCAGCCGGCTGGAAGGAATCATTCCGGCGCTGGAGACGGCGCACGCCGTGAGCTGGATCGCATCGCAGCGCGGGCGGTGGAATCGCGACGAGCCGGTGCTCCTGTGCGTGAGCGGCCGCGGCGACAAGGACGTGGCGCAAGTCAGCTCGATGAGTATTCTCGAACCGTGACGTCGCCTACGTCGCCGCCCGTGTCGTCGCTCAGGCCGCCGTCGGCACCGTCCGACGCGACCGAGCTCCCGTTCCCGCCGGCGCCGATCGAAGAGTGGCTGCGGCTCCTCGCCAAGGCGGGCCGCGCCCTCCAGCTCTACCTGCCGAACAATCCGATCTACCGCAGCGCGATCGACGCGCTCCGCGCGGGCTTCCGTCCGATCTGGGCGCAGACCGACGAGTTCACCCTCACGGTCGGCGAGACGGACCTGCGCTGGCACGACGCGGTCGTGTCGAGCGATTCGAACATGGGAAAGACGGCGGACAATCTCGCCTGGCTGTTGTACAAGGACGGCCTGCGCGAGGTGACCTTCGAACGCGGATTCGAAGACGCGGAGTGCGTCAAACTGCTGGAGATCATTCAACGTGCTCGGCATGCGCAGCCTGACGACGATGACCTCGTCGCCATGTTGTGGGAAGCCGACTTGTCGTTCCTCAAGTACCGCTACATCGATCTCCTGCACGACGGATCCGGCGGCGATCCGACCGACGGCACCACCGCACAACCGGCGACGCCGGGCGAGGTAGCCGCGGCGGCCCACGAGCCGCCGCCCGAGACGAACGTCGCCTCCGTCGTCAACCTCGCCGACTTCGATTCGACGCTCTACTTCCTCGACGAATCGGAGATCGAGTACCTGCAAGGAGAGATCGCGCGCGAATATCAGCAGGATCTCCGCGCGAACGTCGTCGCCGCCCTGTTCGACATCGTCGACGCGCAACAGAATCCCGCAGTGCGAGTCGAGGCGATCGAGAACGTCCACACGTTGATGGCGTTTCTCCTCGTCGGCAGCCATTTCCGCGGCGCGGCGTACGCGCTGCGCGAGTCGCAGGAGTCGCTGACGCGCGCCGGTGAGCTCTCGCCCGAGCACAAGCAACGGCTGGGCGACCTGGCCACCCGCCTCAGCGCCCCGGACACACTCGCCCAGTTGCTCCAGGCGCTGGACGATGCGTCCGACCTGCCGCCGCCGGAGGATCTGCAGGCGCTGTTCGAGCAGCTGCAGCCGGTGGCGCTCGCGACCGTGTTTCAGTGGTTGAATCGCTCGCGCAACGAGCGTCTGCGCCCCTTGCTCGAGTTGGCCGCTGAACGACTCGCGTCGGCGAATACCGCGCAGCTCGTGAAGCTCATCGACTCGCCGGATCCCGAGGTCGCGCTCGAAGCGATCCGTCGATCGGGCGGTCTCAAAGCGCAGGGCGCCGTGCCGCAGCTGGCGAAGGTTCTCGCCGGCGGCGACGACGAGCGGCGACAGCTCGCGGTCGGCGCGCTTACGGCGATCGGCTCGCCCGGCGCGCTGCAAGCCCTCGAACGCGCGCTCGAGGACGAGAGTCGCGACGTCCGCGTCGGCGCCGCACGCGCCTATGCGTCGCAGCCGCACAAACCGGCCGCGGCGCGTCTCGAGGCGGCGGTGAAGGGCAGGATTCGCGACGCGGACCTCACCGAGCGCATGGCCTTCTTCGAGGCGTACGGCGCGGTGACGGGTGAAGCCGGCATTGTGCTGTGCGACAACATTCTCAACGGACGAGGCTTCCTCGGCCGGCGCGAAGACGACGAGCTCCGCGCGTGCGCGGCGATGGCGCTTGGCCGCATTGGAACTCCGAAGGCACTCGAGTCGTTGCGGAAGGCCGCGGGCGAGAAGGACGTCATCGTGCGGAACGCGGTGACGCGCGCGCTGCGCGGCCCGGGAGCCGGCCAGTGACCGCTCCAACGAAAGCCGCCCCCGCCGCGGCGAGCGACCCGATCTCCGACTCGCAGGTTCGCCGCGCGGGACGGCAGCTCACCTTCGCTCTCTACGGCGCCCTTCGCGCGGTCAAGCTCTATCCGGTCGAAAACGCCGCGGTGCAAAAGGCGCTCGCCGACGTGACCGCACAGGCCAAGGGATTGATCGAGGCCGCGGGCGAGCTCGAGCTCCGTATGTCCGGCGAGTTCATCTTCGTGAATCAAACGCGGCTTCGGCTCGACCTCGACAACTTCGCCAGCTTCAGCCATCTGCTCACGCTCTTTCGTGGATCCGGCATCGGCAGCATCACGCTCGGTACGACGGTGAGCGCGAAAGATTGGCTCATTTTTTTGTCGCTGCTGCAGGCGCCGAGCGCCGACGAACCGTCGGCGCGATTCGATCAATTGATCGAGAAGCTGGCCGCCGCCGGCGTGTCCTCGTTCAGGCTGACGCCGCCGACCGATCACGGCGACGACGATCGCGAGAAGGCGAAAGAGCGCGCGAAGCGCACGTACGCCCAGTCGGTCGCCGCCACGCGCGACTTGATGACGTCGGTGCGCATGGGTGCCGGCGCGAACATCAAGAAGGTGAAGCGCGTGGTGCAGGGAATCGTCGACCAGATCCTCAACGAGGAGACGTCCCTCCTCGGGCTCACCACCCTGCGCGACTATGACGAATACACGTTCACGCACAGCGTGAACGTCTGCATCTTCTCGGTGGCGCTCGGGAAACGGTTGGGTCTCTCCAAGCTCCAGCTCTACGACCTCGGGATGGCCGCGCTCTTTCACGACATCGGCAAATCGCGCGTGCCGCAAGAGCTGCTGAACAAGACGGACGGGTTGTCGGAGCAGGAATGGGTGCAGATGTCGGCGCATCCGTGGCTGGGCATCTTGGCGCTGTTCACGCTGCGCGGCGCGGAGGAACTGCCGTACCGCGCGATGGTCGTCGCGTACGAGCATCACATGAAGCTCGATTTGAGCGGCTACCCGCGGCCGGCCCGCGCGCGGCAGATGAGCGTCTTCAGCAAAATCGTGGCGATCGTGGACAGCTTCGACGCGGCGACGAGCCGCCGCGCGTATCAAACCGTGCCGTGGAGTCCCGCCGACGTGATGCGCGAGATGCGCGACAATCCACGGCGCGGCATGGACGCGGTCATCCTCAAGGCGTTCATCAACCTGACCGGCGTCTATCCCGTCGGCACGCTGGTCGTGCTGGACACGTTCGAGCTGGCGATCGTACACGCCGTCAATCCGATCCAGGACATGTTGTCGCGGCCGATCGTGCGCGTCATCGCCGACGCGATGGGGAACCTCTCGCATCCCGGCACGCTGGCGGATCTCGCCGACCGAAACGCCGAAGGCGTGTATCTTCGCACGATCATCAAGACCGAGGACCCACAGCGGTATGGCATCCGGATCGGCGACTATTTCGTCTGACGTCATCGCGCGGCGTTTCGCCGAGCTCCGTGCGCGCAAGCGACGGGCGCTCGTTCCGTACATCACCGCCGGCCATCCGGACGCTGATCGAACGGTCGAGCTGATGCGCGGGCTGGAAGACGCCGGCGCCGACGTGATCGAGCTCGGACTTCCGTTCTCGGATCCGATGGCCGACGGCCCGGTCATTCAAGCGAGCTCGCAGCGCGCCCTCGAGCTCGGGATGAACTTCGACAAGCTGCTCGAGCTGGTGGCTCGCGCCAACGTGGGCGTGCCGCTCGTGCTGTTCAGTTACCTGAATCCAATTCTCGCCGCCGGCGACGACGCGCTGCGGCGCGCGGCGCAGGCGGGAATGAGCGGCCTGCTGCTCACCGACCTGCCGGTCGGCGCGGATCCGGAGCGAGAAGCGTGCATCGGCGCCGGCCCGCTCGAGTTCATCCGCCTCGTCGCACCCACGACGCCGCTCGACCGCATGCGCGAGATCGCGGAGCACGGACGCGGCTTCGTGTACCTCATCAGCCGCCTCGGCGTGACCGGCGCCCGCGACGACCTGCCGTCGGAACTGCCGGCGACCGTTCGCCGGCTGCGTGAAGCGACGTCGCTCCCGGTGTGCGTCGGGTTCGGCGTGTCGCGCCCGGAGCAGGCGGCGCGGGTCGCGACGATCGCCGACGGTGTCGTCGTCGGCAGCGCGATCGTGCGCGCCGCCGGAGAAAGCGTTGCCCAGGCTGTCGCCCTCGCATCGTCGCTGCGCGCGGCGATCGACGCCGCGTGATTCGCCGCGCCGGCAAACCCACCGCGCCGGAGAAAGGGTCGGCCGTGGAGATCACGCTGCGCGCGATGCGCTTTCATGGACTCGTCGGCATTCTTCCGCACGAGCGCGACATCCCGCAGCCGATCGAGATCGATCTCACGGTGACCGTGGCGAAGGGAGAAGGCGTGATCGACTATCGCGAGCTCTACGCCATCGCCGCGAACGCCGTCGTCGGACAGACAAGCTTTCTCGAGGGACTGGCCGACCGCGTCGCCCAATCGGCGCTGGATCATTCACCGCGCATTCGCACCGCGCGCGTCGCCGTGCGCAAACCGCACGTCGCGCTTCCCGGACCGCTGGCATACGCGGAAGTCATCGTCGAGCGCCGTGCCGATGCGTGACGTCGCCTACATCGCGCTGGGGTCGAACCTCGGCGATCGCGCGCGACACCTGGCCCACGCGCGCGACGCGATCGCGCGCCTGCCCGACAGCCGGGTCGTCGCCGAGTCGGCCGTGGAGGAGACGGAACCGCTGGGGCAGCTCGAACAGCCGGCCTACCTGAATCAGATGGTCGCGGTCGAGACGTCGCTCACGCCGCGAGAATTGCTCGATCGGCTGCACGCGATCGAAGCGAGCGAAGGCCGCCTGCGACGCGACCGGTGGGAGTCGCGCACGTTGGATCTGGACATCGTGTGCTTCGACGAACAGACGGCGCGCGAGCCTGATCTCGAGGTGCCCCACCCGGGACTCGCCGAGCGCGAGTTCTGGCAACGGGAACTGGCCGCACTCCGGGAGCAACGATGACGCGACGCGTCGACGAGCTGTCCCCGTCACTCGTCATGCCCGACTGGGCATGCGTGAGCGAAAAGCGGATGGGGCATATCGCCCGCGTCGTCGCCCTGCTCATGCGGTGGGCGGACGCGCTCGAAGTGCGAGGCGACGAACGGCAGACGTGGTACGACGCCGGACTGCTCCATGACGCGCTCCGCGACGCGCCGGAGTCGGGACTGCGCCGATTGTCGGGCGATCTCGTCCGTGAGGAAGAGCTGCTCCACGGACCGGCGGTGGCGAACCTCCTCGCCTCGCAGGCGAACACCAACACGGCGCTGCTCGACGCGATTCGCTTCCATACGGTCGGCTCGCCGAACTGGGACCGAACGGGCCGCGCCCTCTACATGGCGGATTTCCTCGAGCCGGGCCGCGGATTCGCGAAACGCGATCGCGCCTTCCTCGCCTATCAGGTACCGCACGATTTCGACGGCGTGTTTCGCCAGGTGCTCCGCGCGCGTCTAGAGCACGCATTGCGTGAGGGATTTACGCTCTTTCCGGAGACGGTGGGGTTGTGGAACGAAGTCCGGTAAAGCGGCAGTGGATCGTGCTCGGTGTTTCGACGCTGATGGCGATCGGTACGACCGGCGTGGCGATCTCGAGGTCACGCCACCCCGTTCGGACGGTCACCGGCGCGCCGAAAACGCGGCCGGGCGTCGTGGCGCCCGAGGGCGTTCGAATTCGCGTGCAGGTGCTCAACGGCACCCACGTTCGCGGGTTGGCGCGCCGCGCGACGGCCGTGCTGCGCGATCGTGGATTCGACGTCGTGGAAACGGGCACGACCAGCAAGCAAGCCGATACGACGCTCGTCCTCGATCTCTCCGGCCATCCGGATTGGGCGAAGCGAATCGCCTCGCTGTTTCCGCCGGCGCGCATTCAAGCGCGCACCGACAGCTCACGCTACCTGGATATCGCCGTCGTGATCGGGTCGGCGTGGCGGCCGCCGCCCGAGACGCTCAACCCGTAGCTGTCCGCACGCCGCGGCGATGTCCACGCCGCGGCTCTTTCGTATCGCGACCTCGACGTCCGCGTCGCGCAGCTCGCGGGCGAACACGCGGATCTGGTCGGCCGGCGTCGGAGTGAAACCGCGCGCACCGCCGGGGTGGAGCGGAATCAGGTTCACGAACGCACGGCACTCGCGAGCCAGCGACGCGAGCTGAATCGCGTGCTCCGGCCCGTCGTTCACGCCGCCCAGCATCACGTACTCGAACGTCACCCGCCGGTCGAACACTTTGGCGGCGCGAATCACGTCGGCAAGTGGATACTTGATGTTGATCGGCATCAGCTCGCGCCGCAGCGAGTCGCTCGGTGCGTGGACGGAGATCGCGAGGCGAAACTGTTCCGGTCGCTCCCCGAGCGCGACGATGCCCGGGAGCACGCCGACGGTGGAAATGGTGATGTGCCGCGCGCCGATCCCGAGTCCCGCGGGGTGGTTGAGGATCGTGAGCGCCTTGTCCACCGACTTCCAGTTCATGAGCGGCTCGCCCATGCCCATGAATACGACGTTGGTGATCGCGATCGGCGGATCGAGCAAGCGCATCTCGCGCACCTGCGCCGCGATCTCGAACGCCGAGAGGTTGCGGCTGAACCCCATCGCGCCGGTGGCGCAGAACGCGCACTGCAGCGCGCATCCCGCCTGCGACGAGATACAGAGCGTCGTGCGATCGCCCTCGGGAATTGCGACGCTCTCGATCGCTTCGCCGTCGTGCAGTCGGAAGAGAAACTTCTCCGTGCCGTCCACCGACTTCTGACGCGCCGCCACCTCCAGACGCGGGAGATCGAACGCCTCGGCCAGCGACTCGCGCAGCGCCTTTGGTAGCTCCGTCATGTCGCCGAAGCTCGCCGCCGGATTCGTCCAGAGCCGGCGCGCGATCTGGGCAGCGCGATACTTCGGCTCGCCCGCGCGCTCGAGGAACGCGGCGAGCGCCGCCTGCGCCGCGTCGGGTGTCATGTCCAGCAGATTCCCGCGCGTGGGTTGAGAGGTCACGGGATGGTGCGAGTCAATAGAAACTGGTAGCTCGCGCCGATCCCCGCGAACCCGTCCTCGCGCCCGACCGCCACGACATACGACGCGTACCGAAGTCCGACGCCAAGCCGAAAGCGGCGGTCGCGATCGCCGAAGACGGTCGACCAGTCGAAGCCGCCGGTCGCGTTGAACCAGCGGTGGTCGACGCTGGTGAATACGTAGTCGTCTCGCCCGCGCGATTGCGTCACCGATGCCGAGTAGCCGACGCGCACGGTGAGCGAGGAATCGCGGCGGTAGACCGGTGCGTCGACGGCGGTCATCAACGTCGCGGCGTCTTGCGAGCGGTCGGGGCTGAAGAGAAAGGTCGATGCGGCCGCACGCAGGGGCGTGCCGAGAATTCGGTCGACAATCACACCCCCGTCGAGCGACAGCGCGCTTCCTTGATCCTGGTCCACCGTCGCCCATCGATAACGGGCAGCGACTCCGGCCGACCAAGTGCCGAACGCCGAATGCCGATTCGTCATCGCGAGGCCCGCCGAGAACAGGCTGGTGCCGTACGGAATCTCGCCGCCGATCGATTGCGGATCAGTCTCGGTGCGCAGGATGTCGCTCACCGACGCCTGGGCGTAAGAGACCGCGGCGAGGAGACCGGGTCGAACGCGGTACTCGGCGCCGATCATGGCCAGTTGAACGCCCTGGTTCTGCGGCGTCGTCAAACCGGCGAGACCGATCGACGCGCGCTGCGTGGAGTCGGCGGCACGACTCGCCGGATTCCATAGACTGGCGGGCATTCGCGTGCTCAAGGCCGGCGCGTCGGCGAGGAGGCCGAGCGGGAACTCGAACAGGTCGCGCGCGGGCACCGATTGGGCCGCCGCGGGCGCCGAGAGGAGGACTGAAGCGAGCGCGGCGAAGGTGAAGCGCGACATACACTTGAGGTTAGCGGACGACACAGCAGCGGTCAAGCAAAATCACTACCGTCAACGACCCGGTCCGAATACATTCCGTGAACTGGAATGAACCATTCGACGAAGCAGAATCTGCTTCTCGCCCCACACGCCACAACTCTGCGCACGCACCTCTGCGGCGCCCTTCGCGCTGCCGATGTCGGGCAACGCGTGCGGCTTGGCGGCTGGGTGCATCGCAATCGCGACCTCGGTGGGCTCGCGTTCATCGATCTGCGCGATCGCGCGGGGATCGTGCAGATCTCGTTCGATCCGAAGCACTGTGCAGCCGACGTGTGCGCGGCCGCGGCGGCGCTCGGACCCGAGACCGTCGTCCTCGTGGATGGTGACGTCGTCGCGCGGCCGGAAGCGATGAGAAACCCTGATCTGGCGACAGGTGAGGTCGAGATTCGCGCGACGGGACTGACCGTAGTGGGTCCGTCGACACCGCCGGCCATTCCCGTCGCGCGCGCGCGCAACGAGAACCTCGCGGCCGAAGAGCTGCGTCTGCGCCATCGTTTTCTCGACCTTCGCCGGCCCGAGTTGCAGGAGAACATCATCCTGCGCCACAGGCTCATGCAGGTGACGCGGAGCTACCTGAGCGAGAACGGCTTCTTCGAGATCGAGACGCCGATCCTCACCAAGCCGACGCCCGAGGGCGCGCGCGACTATCTCGTGCCGAGCCGCGTGCATCCGGGCGAGTTCTACGCGCTGCCGCAGTCGCCGCAGCTCTACAAGCAGCTGCTCATGGTCTCGGGGTTCGACCGGTATTTCCAGATCGCGCGGTGTTTCCGCGACGAGGACCTGCGTCAGGACCGGCAGCCGGAGTTCACGCAGATCGACATCGAGGCGTCGTTCATCCAGACCGAAGACATTCTTCGGCTGAGTGAAGGACTCGTCGGCGCGCTGTGGCGCGAGGCCGGTGTCGAGATTCCGCCGCGCTTTCCGCGCATGACCTACACCGAGGCGATGGAGCGCTTCGGCTCGGACAGGCCGGACACGCGCTACGCGCTCGAGATCTTCGACGCGAGCGAGGCGTTTCGCGGCGCCGAGTTCGCGATCACGCGCGCGGCGCTCGACGCCGGCGGACGCGTGCGCGGCATTCGTGTGCCCGGCGGCGCCGCGCTGTCGCGCAAGCAGGTGGACGAGATCGAAGCCGAGGCCAAGAAGGCCGGCGCGGCCGGACTGCTGCGGCTCAAGTTCGTGAACGGCGCCCTCGATGGACCGATCGCAAAGTTTTTACTGGAAGGATCGAACAAGCAGCTCGCGTTGGCCGAAGGCGAGCTCGCCCTGTTCGTGGCCGGCCCGGACCGGGTCTCGAATCCGGCGCTCGACCGCGTCCGGGAGGACGTGGCGCGCCGCATGAACCTGATTCCGGAATCCAAATTGAAGTTCCTGTGGGTCACGGATTTTCCGATGTTCGATCGCGATCCGGCCACCGGCGCCCTGGGCGCGGTTCACCACCCGTTCACGTCGCCGATGCCGGAGGACCTGCCGCTTCTCGACAGCGCGCCGGAGAAGGCGCGCGCCCAGGCCTACGACTGCGTGCTCAATGGCACCGAGCTCGGCGGCGGCAGCATCCGCGTGAGCGACCCGCGTCTCCAGGCGAAGGTCTTTTCGCTCCTCGGCATCGACGAAGCGACGGCCGCGGCGCGGTTCGGGTTCCTGCTCGAAGGACTCCGCGCCGGCGCGCCGCCGCACGGCGGCATCGCGTTCGGGTTCGATCGGGTCGCGATGCAGCTGGCCGGCGCCGGCTCGCTGCGCGACGTGATCGCGTTTCCGAAGACGACCGCGGCGCGCGCCCTGTTCGAAGGCGCGCCATCGGCGGTGCCGCCGGAGGATCTGCGCGATCTGCACATCAGCGTGACGGAAACCAAGGCGTGACCGACGCGGTGACCGAGCGCCTCTCCACGGAAGGCGCCGACCCGCTGACGCTCGCGGGCGTGAACGACGGCAACCTCGTCGAATTGTCGCGAGTGAGCGGCGCGCGCATCACGCTGCGCGGCGATACGCTCGCGATCTCCGGCCCGCCGGATCTCGTCGCCCGCGCGGCGGGAATCGCCCATCGGATGATCGAAGCCGCCCGGCAGCGTCGCGATCTCACGCCGGACGACATCCTCCGCTTCGGCGACTCGGTGGAGCGGCACGACGATACCGAGGACTCAGCGGACTCGCCGGCCGGCAACGGCACTCGCATCGCCCTGCCGGGAATCCGACGCGTCATCCAGCCCAAGACGGCCGGCCAGACGGAGTACCTGAAGAAGATTCAGGAGAACGACATCGTCGTGGGCATCGGACCCGCGGGAACGGGCAAGACGTATCTGGCCGTCGCCGCCGCGGTGGACGCGCTGGCGCGAAAGAAAGTCCGGCGCATCGTGCTCGCCCGGCCCGCGGTCGAAGCCGGCGAGAATCTCGGCTTCCTGCCGGGCGACATGCAGGCGAAGATCGACCCGTATCTGCGCCCGCTGTACGACGCGCTCGACGACATGATGCCCTTTGAGCGCGTGCAGCGCGCGCTGGAGCAGCGCGTCATCGAGGTCGCGCCGCTCGCCTTCATGCGCGGGCGCACGCTCGGCGATGCGTTCGTCATCGTCGACGAGGCCCAGAACGCCACGACGATGCAGATGAAGATGCTGCTCACGCGACTCGGCGTGAATTCACGAATGGTCATCACCGGCGACAAGACGCAAGTCGATCTGCCGAAGCGCGAGGATTCGGGCCTCATGCAGGTCGAACGAATCCTGCCGGGCATCGACGGCATCGGATTCCACTACTTCACGGAGATCGACGTGGTTCGTCACCGCCTCGTCCGCGACATCGTTCGCGCGTACGCGGCCGACAGCGAGGTCTAGCCACTCGTGCGCGTGTCTCCCGCCGTCCTCCTCCGCCTCGCATCGCGCGCGCACGCGTGAGCCTCGACGTGGACGTCTCGACGTCCGGAGTGCGCTCACCCATCGCCGCGGCGCGGCTGGCCGACGCGGCTCGCGCGGCACTGCGGGCGGAGAAGGTGCGCAACGCCCTCGTCTCGATCGCGCTGGTCGACCGCCGCACGATCGCGCGGTTGAACCGCGCGCATCTCGGACATCGCGGCCCGACGGACGTGATCTCGTTTTCGTTCGCGCGCGCGACGGACCGTGACGCCGTGATCGGCGATATATATCTGTCGCCGGATGTCGCGCGCGAAAATGCCGCGGCGCGCGGAGTGCCCGTACGCGAGGAGCTCGTCCGGCTCGTCGTCCACGGAACGCTTCACGTCCTCGGCCGCGATCACCCCGACGGATCGACGCGCGAAGCGTCGCCAATGTGGAAGCGACAGGAGCGGATCGTCCGGCGTCTGACGGGGAAGGGGGGGGCCGGTGATCCTCGAGATCGCGGATTGGATCGTCGGCGGTACGGCGACGCTGGTCGCCGTCGCGTGCGCCGCGGCCGACTCGGCGCTGCTCGTCTCGCACGTGTCCGAAACGACGAGCGCGTGGGACGCGGAGTTCGCCGACCGGGAGCGTGACCATCGCGCGCTGTCGATGGCTCGCGTGCTCGCCTACGTGATCGCCGGAGCGGCCTTCGCGCAGGGACTGCGGCTGCCCGACGCGTCGCCGTGGATACGAGTGCTCGCCATCGCGCTGGCGGGGGTGATCGTGTGCGCCGTCGCCGAAGGCTTCGGGCCGGCGATCGGCGAAGCGGCGGCCGAGGCCGGTTCATCGAGGTTCGAGCCGCTCACGCGATTCACCAGCGTCGTGCTTCGTCCGGCCGTGGCGCTCGGGCAGTTGATCGACCGCGCGCTGCACCTCTTGATCCCCGCCGCGCCGCTCCGCGACGAAGACCGCGAGACGTCCGCCGAACAGTTCCGCGAAGTGGTCGCGGCGGAAGCGGAGGTCTCGTCGGCCGAGGAAGAGCTCATTCACGGCGTCTTCTCACTCGGCGAGACCGAGGTGCAGGAAATCATGATCCCGCGCGTCGACATCGTGGGCATCGAAGCCGAAACGCCGTGGTCCGAGACGCTCGACCGCATTCGAAGCTCGCAGCACGCGCGGCTGCCCGTGTTTCGCGAGTCGATCGACGACATCGTCGGCATCCTGTACGCGAAGGACGTTCTCCCCGCCATCGTCGCCGACGAGGAACCGGCGGGCGGTTGGGGATCGCTCGTCCGCCGCGCGACGTTCATTCCCGTCTCCAAGCGGATCGACGCGCAGCTGCGCGAGTTTCAGTCGAGCCGCACGCACATCGCCATCGTGAGCGACGAGTACGGCGGCACCGCGGGGCTCATCACCATCGAAGACATTCTCGAGGAGATCGTCGGCGAGATTCGCGACGAGTACGACGTCGAGGAGCCGCCGATCGAGCAGCAGGGCGCCGATCGCTTCTGGGTGAGCGGCAATGTGCCGATCGACGAGCTGGCCGAGCGTCTCGAGACCGATTTCGGCATCGAGGACGTGGCGACAGTGGGCGGGCTCGTGTACGCGCTGTTCAGACGCGTGCCGAGATCGGGCGAATGGCTCGCGCACTCGGGATTTCGCGTCGTGGTGGAACGCGTTCGGCGCCGGCGCATCGAGCGCGTGTACTTCGAGCGTCTCGAGCCGGCGCGCACGGCGGAGACTGAATGACCCTCACGCTGCCGCTGCTCGTCGCGCTCGGCGTCGTCGCAATGCTCACCGCCGGGGGCACCGCGGTCCGACTCGTGAGCCGGATTTGGCTCCGGCACTGGGCCGAGCGGCGGCTGCGCGGGTCGGTCGCGGCCGTGACGTATCTGGAACGGCCGCACCGCCTCTTGACCGCCGCCGGAGCCGGTGTCGCGCTGACGCTCGTCGTCGCGGGCATGTCGCTCGGCACGACGGGCGGCGTGTCGGGAGTGCTCCTCGAGGCGATCGTGTTCGCCGGCCTGGTCGTTCTCGCGGGACAACTCGTGCCGCGCGCGATCGCGCGGCGTTGGCCGTCGGCCGTGGCGGCAACGACGCTGCCCGTGCTACGCCTCGCCGACATGACGACGCTCCCGCTCGTCGGGATCGGGCGCGCCGCGGCGCGACTGGTCGTCGAGCAGGCGCCGCCCAAGCCCGTGGCGGAAGGGCGCGACCCGATTCAAGAGTTGCTGCGCGAGGGTGAGCTCGAGGGCATCGGCGAGCGCGAAGAGATCGCGATCATCAGCGGCGTGGTCGAATTCAGCGGAAAAGTCGTGAAGGACGTCATGACGCCGCGCTCCGAGATGTTCGCGCTCCCCGACGGCGTGGATCCGCACTCGCTCGCCGCGCAGATCGCGCAGTCGCGCTACAGCCGCGTTCCCATTTATCATGGAACGCTCGATCAGATCATCGGCATGGTCCACGCGTTCGACGTGATCAAATCGCACGGCAGCATCGCCGGACGGCTCCGTCCCGTGGCCTTCTCGGCTCCCGGCGCGCCGTGCAACGAGCTACTGTTTCGCATGCTCAGAGAGCGACTGCACCTCGCCGTCGTTCGCGACGAGTCGGGACGCGCGCTGGGGCTCGTCACGCTCGAGGATCTGCTCGAGGAACTGGTCGGCGACATCCGCGACGAGCACGACGAGCCGGATCCGCCGCGCGCCAAGCCGAGCGGATCGTGACGGCGACGCCGGCGCTGGATCGCACTGCCCAACTGCTCGCCGACTTCGACGCGGGACGCAAAGCCGCGCTCGCGCGTGTCGTGAGCGTGGTCGAGAATCACCGGCCGGGCTTCGACCGCATTCTGGCGACGCTGCATTCGCGCGTCGGCCGGGCGCGACGCATTGGGATCACCGGGCCGCCCGGCGCCGGAAAGAGTACGCTCACCGTCCATCTCGCGCGCTCGTATCGCGAGGCCGGCCTGTCGGTGGGAATCATCGCCGTGGATCCGACGTCGCCGTTCACCGGCGGCGCGCTGCTCGGCGATCGCATTCGCATGGAAGCCGTCGCGCTCGATCCCGGCGTGTTCATTCGCTCGATGGCCACGCGCGGGTCGCTCGGCGGATTGGCCGCCGCGACGCGCGAGGTGGCCGACGTGCTCGACGCGTTCGGACTCGACCGCGTGCTCATCGAAACGGTGGGCGTGGGACAGAGTGAGCTCGACATCGCGCGCACCGCGGACACGAGCGTGGTCGTGCTCGTTCCCGAATCGGGCGATTCGATTCAAACGCTCAAGGCGGGCCTGATGGAGATCGCGGACGTGTTCGTGGTGAACAAGGCGGACCGGCCGGGTGCGGATCGTCTGCGCAACGAGATCGAGCTGATGCTCGGACTTCGCCAGGGCGCGACGATGCGGAACGTGCCGGCGCACCACGGCGTCGACCTCTCGATGAATCCGATGCGCGCCGCCAGAGCGGCGGCTCGCGAGGACAACCCGGACCACTGGACCTCTCCGGTGCTTCGAACCGTTGCATCGCAAGGCGAGGGAATTGCCGAAGTGATCGCGGCGACGGATCGGCATCTCAGCTATCTTGAGAAGAGCGGGGAGCTGGGCGCGCGCCGCCGGGCTCGGTTGCGCGATCGCGTCGAAGACGTCGTTGAAATGCGAGTCCGGAGGCGCCTCTGGACGAACTCCGACACGAACGCGTGGCTGGACACCCAGCTTCCGGCGCTTCAAGCCGGCGCGACGAATCCGTTCGCCGTGGCGGACGAATTGCTGGCGCGCAGCGCGGACCTTCTAACGCGGAACGAGTCATGACGTCGACGCGAGACTTCACCCACCACGCGGCGGAGGACGACCGGGGCGAGCTCGATCGCCTGCGGGCGGAGCTCGCCGAGTGGCGTCGCCGATATGCCGCGGGCGAATTGCGCGACATCGCGTTCATGAATTCGGCGCGCGAAGTCGAGGCGTTCTACACGGCCCTCGACGTCGATCCGCAGACGGCCGACAACCTCGGCGTTCCCGGCACGTACCCGTTCACGCGCGGCATTCACCCGACGGGCTACCGCGGCAAGCTGTGGACGATGCGGCAGTTCGCCGGCTTCGGCAGCGCGCGCGATACGAACGCGCGCTTCAAGTTCCTGCTCGAGCACGGCCAAACGGGGCTCTCGACGGCGTTCGATTTCCCGACGCTCATGGGGTACGACTCCGACCATCCCCGCTCGCTCGGCGAAGTCGGCAAGACCGGCGTCGCGATCTCGAGCCTCGCCGACATGGAAGTGCTGTTCGACGGCATTCCGCTCGATCGTGTGTCGACGTCGATGACGATCAACGGGCCGGCAATCATCGTCTGGGCGTTTTACGTGGCCGCGGCGGAGAAGCAGGGCGTTTCGTCGGACAAGCTGCGCGGCACGATTCAGAACGACATCTTGAAAGAGTACATGGCGCAGCATGCGTGGTGCTTCCCGATCGAGCCCGCACTGCGTCTCATCGTCGACTGTTTCGAGTGGGGCGCGCAACACGCGCCGCTCTGGAATACGATCTCGATCTCCGGCTACCACATTCGCGAAGCGGGATCCACGGCAGCGCAGGAACTGGCGTTCACGCTCGCCGACGGCTTCACGTACGTCGAGCGCGGCATCGCGCGCGGACTCGACGTCGACGATTTCGCGCCGCGCCTGTCGTTCTTCTGGGACATCCACAACGATTTCTTCGAGGAGATCGCCAAGCTCCGCGCGGCGCGCCGCATCTGGGCGCGCCACATGAAGGAGCGCTATCGCGCCCGCAGCCCGCGGTCGTGGATCATGCGATTCCACTCGCAGACGGCCGGCGTCACGCTCACCGCGCAGCAGCCGATGAACAACGTCGTGCGCGTCGCCTATCAGGCGCTCGCCGCGGTCTTGGGCGGCACGCAGTCACTGCACACCAACTCGATGGACGAGACGCTCGCGCTGCCGACGGAAGAAGCCGTGCAGGTCGCGCTGCGCACACAGCAGGTTCTCGCCTACGAAACCGGTGCGCCGAACGTCATCGATCCGCTCGGCGGCTCGTACTATGTCGAGGCGCTCACCGACCAGCTCGAGCGCGAAGCCGAGTCGCTCTTCGAGGAGATCGAGCAAGTGGGCGGCGTCGTGCGAGGACTCGAAACCGGCTGGTTCCAGCGCAAGATCGCCGAGTCGGCCGCCCGCCAGCAGTGGGAGATCGAGCAGCACCGTCGCGTGATCGTGGGCGTGAACGAGTTCGTCACCAACGAACCCGAGCTCAGCATTCCGATTCTCAAGGTCGGCGCGGATGCGGAAGCGTCACAGCGCACGTCGATGGCCAAAATGCGCGCCGAGCGTGACAGCGCCGCGTGCACGGAAGCGCTCGACCGGCTTCGGACCGCGGCGAAGGGCAGCGAGAACGTGTTCCCGCACATCCTGGAGTGCGCGCGCCGGTACTGCACGCTGTACGAGATCCGCGCGGCGCTCGAAGACGTGTTCGGCGCGTACAGGGAGCCGGTCTTCTTCTAAGGACTGAGTGCGGCGTCAGAGTGCGGGCGAGCACCTTGTCGCCGACTCAGGCGAGCTGATCGAAATACTGTTCGATTCGCCTCCGCATCGCCGCATCCGGCAAGCGACCGCGCGCCGCGGCGTTGTTGTCCTCGGCGTACGCCACCATGTCCGTGCCCGGAATGACGCACGTGACGGCGGGATTCGACACGATGTACTTGAGCAGAATCTGCGGCCACGTCTTGGCGTCGAACTCCGCGGCCCACGGGGGCACCGGCTTGCCGAGCACGCGTGGAAGAACACGCGTGCGGCCGAACGGCAGATTGATCAGCACCGCCATGCCGAGGTCCGCCGCGGCCGGAATCAGCCGTTCCTGGGCGCTGCGATTGTCGACCGCGAGATCGACCTGGAGGAAGTCGAGCTTGTGCTTCCTCATGGCGTCCTCGAGCGGCGCGTACTGCGGTTTGAAGCTCGTGGTGAAGCCGGTGTAGCGAATTCGCTTCGAGGCCTTGAGCTCCCTGAGCAGCGGGGCGATCTCATCCGGGTTCGCCAGGTTCCAGATCTGCAGGAGATCGATCCGCTCGGTGCGCAGCCGCTTGAATGAATCGTCGATTTGCGCGGCAGCGGTGGCGCGGTCGTTGGCGGGGCGTCCGACCTTCGTCGCGAGAAAATATTTGTCGCGATTCCCAAGCTCGGCGAGCGCGTTGCCGACAACGATCTCCGCGTCTCCGTACGAGTGAGCGGTGTCGAGCAACTTTCCGCCGAGCTCGGGAAAGCGCTTGAGAACCGCTTTGAGCTCCGGCAGTTGCTCCGGCGTCGGGTGCTCGTACTTCACCGCCGTGCCCATGCCGACGACGGGCAGCTTTTCGCCGCTCGAGGGGATCGCGCGCTCGATGAGGTCGGCGGCCGTCAGGCGCGAGGACGTCAACGTCAGGGCGGGAAGCCCGCGCGCGGAGAGCAGCGCGCCGGCGCCGAACTTGATGGCCTCGCGGCGGGTCAAGTGATGATCACGGGACATCGGCTCCTCCGGAGGATCGGGGCATGGCTTCAAGATGGCGAAGCCGAGCTGGTGAGCGGAATAACCGGTGCATCGTGATCGGACGGCCCGCAGCGGTGACAAAATAGGACCAAGGTCGTATCGTCACGCCCGAGACCGTCCCGCTACGCTCAACGTCTCTCCCGCGCACTTCGGGCGGCACATCTGATAAATGAGACGGCAGTGAATACGGCGCCCGGCACAGCATCGCTCGGGCTCTGGCGCGGCATGTTGCTGTTCGCGCCGATCGTCCTGCTCGGCCACATCGTCGGGGCGTCGCTTCGCTACCCACAAATCGGAAGCGCCGTCGTTTTTCCGCCGTACGCTGCGCTGACCGCGGTGCTGCTCTTGTCGCCCCGACGCGACTGGGGATGGTACGTCGCCGTGGAGGTCGTGACGCACTTCGCGGCGAGTTGGCCGAAGTGGAGCGCATCGTGGGTCCTCCTCGCCGCCGTCGCCAACATCGCGCGGTCACTCGTCGCGGTCGCGATGCTGCGTTGGGCATTCAAAGGCCCTCGACAGTTCGAGGACGTGCCTGGCCTCGCGCGGTTCCTGTTCGCGGCGGTGCTCGTGGCCCCCGCGGCCGGCGCAACCATCGGCGCCATGAACGTCGTCATTCACTCCGCGCCGCAAACCTATTGGCGGACGTGGGTCGAATGGTTCCTGTCCAACGCCCTCACCGGGCTCACGATTCTTCCCGCGCTGATGCTCGGCGCGACGTACGTCGCGCAGTCACGCCGCCCGCGCGTGAGCCGGGCGCAGCTCGTGGAACTCGCCGCGATCGCGGCATCATTGGTCCTGAGCTGCATCGTGGCCTTCCTGGTTCCCACCGGCAGCCGGTGGGAACTCGCGTTACGACTGTACGCGCCGTTGCCGGTGCTGATCTGGATGGCGCTTCGTTTCGGAACGGGAGCGGTCTCGCTGGGATTGACGGCCATCACGTTCGGTGCGATCTGGAGCGCCGATCGCGAGGCGGGACTGTTCTCGGCCGCGACGCCCGATGAGAACGTGCTGGTCCTCCAGCTGTTCGTGGCCGTCACGGCCGTCCCCGTGCTCTGCATCGCCGCCGTGAGCTCCGCGCGACGCGGTGTGGTGCAACTGCATGGCGCGCTGCTGGCCTCTCTCCAGGATCATGTGGCGATTCTTGACGCGGCAGGCAGCGTGGTCGAAGTCAACGGATCGTGGCGCCGCTTCGCGCACTCGTCGGCAGCGGTGGGCTTTCACCGTGTGCTGGTGGGCGCGAATTACCTGGACGCGTGTCGTCTCAGCGCCGATCGCGGCGACCCGATTGCCACGCGGGCGTTGGCGGGGGTGGCGCGCGTGCTGGCCCGCGAGGCCACTCGTGTCGAGATGGAGTACGACGATCACCTCCGCGGCCATCGACGCTACGCTCTGAGCTTCGAACCGCTCGAGGGCGGAGAGGGCGGCGCCGTCGTCACGCGTGCCGACGTGACGGCACGGTATCAGACGCAAATGCAGATGGAAGAGCAGCGACGCGAGCTGTCGCACCTCGCCCGCGTCACGGCCCTCGGCCAGCTCTCCGGGGCGCTGGCGCACGAGCTCAACCAGCCGTTGACGTCGATCTCCAACAACGCCGAGGCGGCGCGTCATCTGCTCAAACGCCATCCCCTCGACTTTCGCGAGATCGATGCGGCGTTGGGCGACATCTTGGCGCAGGATCAGCGCGCGGCGCAGGTCATCAAGCGTTTGCGCGCACTACTCGCTCGTGGGGAGACGCGCGTCCTCCCGCTCGACGCGGCCGAGTTGGTGGCCGACGTACTCGAGTTGGCGCACGCCGAGCTGATCAGTCGCGGCGTGTCCGCGTCGGCGGTGGTCTCGCGCGATTTGCCCGCGGTCCTTGCCGACCGCATCCAGGTCCAGCAAGTATTGCTCAATCTCATCCTCAACGCGTGTGAGGCGATGCAAGCCGATGGCAGGCACCCGCGCCGGTTGTCGCTCATCGTCGTCGCGGACGCGAGCAACCACATACGTTTCTCGGTTCGGGATTCCGGCTCCGGCATTCCCGCCTCACTCAGCGATCACTTGTTCGAGCCTTTCGTGACGACGAAGAAAGAAGGCCTCGGCCTGGGTCTCTCGATTTCACGGACGATCGTCGCCGCGCACGGCGGCCGGATCTGGGCCGAGAACAACGCGGACGGCGGGGCGACCCTCCACTGCGTGTTCCCGAGCGCCAAAGTGCGAGGGTGCGGCGACGACTCACACCGAGGCGGCGCGGATCGCGCGCGGGCCGCCGGCAATCTGGCGGCATCGGCCTGATGGACATGCCCCCGCCGAGGGTCTCGGTCGCGATCGTCGACGACGAGGAGTCCGTGCGCGTCAGCCTGCGACGGCTGTGTCACGCGCTCGGTCTCGACGCGACGGTGTTCGCATCGGGCCTCGAGCTTATCGATTTCCTCGAGGCGGGGGGGCGGGCGCCCGACTGCCTGTTGCTCGACGCGCACATGCCGGACATGACCGGCCTCGAGGTTCAGCATCGACTCGTGAACCGCGGGGAACGTTTCCCGGTCCTCATCTACACGGCCGACGACGCTCCCGAGGCGCAGGCGCGCTACCTCGCCGCCGGAGCCAGCGCCTATTTGCGGAAGCCGCTCGGCAGCGACGAGTTGTTCGCGGCCGTCGCGCGCGCGATGAAGGGCATTCGCGCCGCGGCGACACCCACGTTCGCGCCGGGGCAGCGCCAGACGGTCGAGCGTTCCTGACGAGCCGCTAGCTTTGCGCGCATGGCGAGCGCGGACTGGTGGACCGACTATTTCGACGCGCAGTACCTGCTCGAGTACGAACCGCTGTTCTCTCCGGAGCGCGACCGCCGGGAGGTCGCGCGTCTCGTCGACGTGCTCGGCGTGCCGTCGGGGGCGCGAATTCTCGACGTTCCGTGCGGACAGGGGCGCCACGCCCATTTGCTCGCCGAAGCCGGCTTCGACGTCGACGGGTTCGACTACTCGGCCGATCTCCTGGCGCGCGCGCGCAAGCGCGGGATGTCGTCGAGGCTTCGCTACCACCGCGGCGACATGCGATCGTTGCCGCCGGCGTGGACCGGTCGGTTCGACGTCGTTCTGAATCTCTTCACGTCGTTCGGTTTCTTCGCCGAACCAGCCGACGACCGTCGCGTGCTCGCGGAGTTCGCGCGCGTGCTCGTGCCCGGCGGTGTGCTCGTGTGGCACGGCGCGAGTCGAGATGGCGTGATGGCCCGATTCCTCGGCCGCGATTGGTGGCAGACGAGCAACGGCACGCTCGTCGCCCACGAGCGGTCGTTCGACGCGCTTTCGGGAATCCTCACCGTCAACACCGTCTGGGCGGGCGAAGACAATCGAGGCGAACGGGTGCATCGCATCCGCTTGTACTCGCCGACGCGTCTGGCCGAGCTGTGCGCCGATGTCGGGCTCATCGTCGAGCAGTCGTTCGACAGCTTTCGCGACCGTCCGCTCACGCGGCGCTCGAGCGAAATGATGCTCGTCGCCCGAAAAGACGATGGGTCTCACGCGCCGCGAGCCACGTTTCGTCCGTTGCCGCGACCGCGCCGCCGCCGCTAGCTTGAGAGCGCCATGCGTCCCATTCGAGTTTTAGTAGCCAAGCCCGGCCTCGACGGCCACGATCGCGGCGCGAAAGTCGTCGCGGCCGCGCTCCGCGACGCGGGGATGGAAGTCATCTACACGGGTCTCCATCAGACGCCCGAGATGATCGCCACCGCCGCCGTGCAGGAAGACGTCGATGTCGTCGGCCTGTCGATACTTAGCGGCGCCCACATGACGTTGTTTCCGCGGGTCCGCGAGCTGCTCCACGAGCAGGGCCGCGACGACATCCTTGTCACGGGCGGCGGCATCATCCCACGCGAGGACATGGATTCGCTCAAGGAGCAGGGCATCGGCCAGCTGTTCGGCCCCGGGACGAAGACGACCGATCTGATCGACTACATCAAGAAATGGTTCGCCGAGCGCGAGGAACGGCTCGGGCAGGAAGCGTGACGATCTCACGACTTCGCCACCTCAGCGCGGAAGTCCGGGAGCTCGAAGCACGGCTCAGGGAAGGCGGCGGAGCGGAGAAGGTCGCCCGCCAACACGCGCAGGGGAAACTCACCGCCCGCGAGCGCATCGAGCGCCTGTGCGATCCCGGTTCGCGTTTCGTCGAGATCGGCCTGCTCGTTGCCTACGACGAATACGAGGGGCAGGCGCCGGCCGCGGGCGTCGTCACCGGCATCGCCACCGTCTCTGACCGCCAGGTCGTCGTCGTCGCGAACGACGCGACCGTCAAAGCCGGTTCCTGGTGGCCCGAGACGATCAAGAAAATGCTGCGCGCGCAGGAGATCGCGATGCGCTGCCGCATCCCGATCATCTATCTCGTCGACTCCTCGGGCGTGAACCTGCCGTATCAGGGCGGCGTATTTCCCGGACAGTACGGTGCGAGCCGCCTCTTCTATTACAACTCCATCATGCGGCGATATCTGCGGATTCCGCAGATCGCCGCGGTGATGGGCCCGTGCATCGCCGGCGGCGCGTATCTGCCCGCGCTCTCCGACGTCATCGTGATGGTGAAAGGCACGTCGTTCATGGGACTCGGCGGACCGAATCTCGTGAAGGGCGCGACCGGACAAGTGATCGACGCCGAGACGCTCGGCGGCGCGGTCACGCACACGGAAGTGAGCGGCGTGGCGCACTACGCAGCGGACGACGACGCGTCGTGCCTCGCCAAGCTGCGCGATCTCGTGGCGCGGCTTCCCAAACAGAAGCGAGCGGGTAACGGCGTCGTCGGCCCGACGGGCAAAGCCGACGCGCTCTACGATCTGCTGCCCACGGACCACCGGATGTCGTACGACGTGCATGCGCTGTTGCGTGCGTTGGTGGACGGCGGCCAGCTCGACGAATTCCAGGGCGGCCTCGCACGGGAGATGATCTGCGCCGACGCGCGGATCGACGGCGTTCCGGTCGGCGTGATCGCCAACGAGCGCGGTCTCATCAAGGGACGCGCCGGCGAAAAGCCGCGCTTCGGCGGCATCGTGTACACGGAGAGCGCCGAGAAAGTCGCGTACTTCATCGACCGCTGCGACCGCGAGCGAATTCCGCTGCTCTTCGTGCAGGACGTGTCCGGCTTCATGGTCGGACCCGAAGCCGAGCACGAAGGGATCATTCGCGCCGGCGCGCGCTTCGTCGAAGCGATGGCGACGGCGCGCGTGCCGAAGATCGTGTTGACGGTCAACCACGCCTCCGGCGCGGGCTACTACGCCATGGCCGGGCAGGGCTTCGATCCGGATTTCATCTTCAGTTGGCCGACGGGTCGCATGGCGGTGATGGAGGGCGAGGCCGCGGTGCAAGCGGTGCACGGTCCGTCAATCGAGAAGGCCAAAGCCAAAAAGACCGAGGTCTCGTCCGACACGGCCGAGGCGATCGCCGAGATGCGTGCCGACTACGAGCACCAGCTCGACGCGCGCTTCGCCGGCGCTCGCGGCTTCATCGACGCCATTGTCTACCCCGAGGACACGCGCGACGTGATCGCCCTGGCGCTGCGCGCCGCGCTGCAAAATCGTGGGCCCCACCTCGGCCCGTTCGTTCTTCCCGCACACTTCGACGACGCATGACCGCACCGACGCAGATGTTCACGCGGGTGGCCCGACCGACCAAAGTGGTTCGGGTCGCCGCCGGACAGGGATTCTGGGGCGACTGGCTCGAGGCGCCGCGGCGGCAGGTCGAGGGTGGTCCGATCGACTACCTGATGCTCGACTACCTCGCGGAAGTCACGATGAGCATTCTGCAAAAGCAGAAAGAGCGCGACCCGAACATGGGGTACGCGCGCGACTTCGTGGGAGCGGTGGAGAGCGTGCTGGCCGGCGTCGCCGAGCGCGGCGTGCGCGTGATCGCCAACGCGGGCGGCGTGAATCCGCCGGCTTGCGCGGCGGCGGTGAGGCAGGTGGCGGTGAAGCACGGCGTGTCGGATCGCGTGCGCCTCGGCGTCGTCACGGGCGACGATTTGCTGCCGCGGCTGGACGAACTGCTGTCGCAGGGGCACGCGCTCGCCAACATGGACACCGGCGAGCCGCTCTCCACGGTGCGCGATCGCGTGCTGTCGGCCAACGCGTACATCGGTTCGGTGCCGATCGTCGAAGCGTTGTCGCGCGGCGCGAACATCGTGATCACCGGCCGCTCGACCGACACCGCGCTCACGATGGCGCCGCTCCGTTTCGAGTTCGGCTGGCGGGCCGATGATTGGGACCGGCTCGCGGCGGGCATCATCGCGGGACACATCATCGAGTGCGGCGCGCAATGCTCGGGCGGCAACTGCCTCTACGATTGGAAGAACATCCCCGACTTGGCGAACGTCGGCTATCCGATCGTCGAAGGCTCCGCCGACGGGACGTTCGTCATCGCCAAGCACCCGAACACCGGCGGCCGGATCTCGGTGCAGTCGGTCTCCGAACAGTTGGTCTACGAGATGGGCGACCCGCACTCGTACATCACGCCCGACGTCGTCGCCGACTTCACCACGATTCGACTCGAGGCGGCGGGTGAGGACCGCGTGCGTGTGTTCGGCATCAAGGGCCGCCCGCCGACCGACAAGCTCAAAGTCTCGATCGCGTACCGCGCGGGATTCAAGGCCGTCGGCACGCTGGTGTACGCGTGGCCGGACGCTCTCGCCAAGGCGCAGTCGGCCGACCGCGTGCTGCGCGAGCGCCTCGACCGGCTCGGCCTCGAGTTCGACTCGATCCTCACGGAATTCGTCGGCGCGTCGGCGACGCACGGCCGCCTTGCCGGCGACCCGCATGACCCGCCCGAAGTGCAGTTCCGCATCGGCGTGCGCGGCGAAGATCGCGCCGCCGTCGAGCGGTTCACGCGCGAGATCGTGCCGCTCGTCCTCAACGGTCCGCCGACGGTGACGGGATTCGCCGGCGGACGGCCGAAAGTGGAGGAGATCGTGGCCTACTGGCCGGCGCTCATCGACAAACAGGTCGTGCGGACCAAGGTCGAGGTGCTCTCGTGAAAGTGCGACTGGTCGACATCGCGCACGCACGCTCCGGCGACAAGGGCGACACGGCCAACGTCGGCGTGATCGCCCTCGAGGCGCGGTGGTATCCGGTGCTCGAGCGGTACCTCACTCGCGAGCGAGTCGCACAGCATTTCGCCGGGCTCATCACGGGCAGCGTCGAGCGATATGAACTTCCGAATCTCAACGCGCTCAACTTCCTGCTCCACGGCGCGCTCGACGGCGGCGGCACGTTGTCGCTCAAGACCGACGCGCAGGGGAAGGTGTTCTCTACCGCGCTACTGCGCTTGGTTCTGGACGTGCCCGACGCCGACGCCCGCGCCGCGGGCTTGACGTCGGAGTCCAGGTAAGTCCGCTCGGCGATTCCACGGAGCGGACCACCACGCCGCGCCTCTATTTGCCCATCGCCGCTCCGAGTCGCACCACGACATGAAGCGTGCTATCCGCAAAAACCCCGGTTGCTCGACTCTGATCGGGATCTCGCGCGTAGAAGATCGATCCCACGCGCAACACCGCGAGCCTGGTGGTCGACGAAACAACGTGATCGAGTTGCGACGCCAGGCGCCTGCACACCGTACCATCGCTGACCGGCGACACGGTGACCTGGCCGGGTGAGTCGGGAATGCCCTGCTCGTGCCGGAGCTCGGCAATGAGCCGGCTGTCGCTGAACAAGATGTCCGCGACGTCCGCGCGAGCGCTGTCGAGAACCGGCGCGGTCAGAGCACAGGGCTCCTGCTCGCGCACTTTGAGATCGGCGAACGCCCCGCGACTATCCTGCGCCGCGGCCACACTACTACCGACGGCAGAGATTGCCAACGATGCTACGAGCGCGACAGTCAGCTTCATAATGGCCCTAATCCGGGACAGAGTCAGATGGCTGACTCGCAAGCCGAAGGCCGAGTCGGTGTGGGATGCGTCACTGTTCGTGCCCGATGGGCGCCGTTGGCCCGATTACTCGGCGCCAAATAGTCCGCTAACGTTCGCGGCGTGATCGAGATCAAGCGGCGCACCGAGATTCAGCTCGTGCTCGCGGCGATCGGGCTCGTCGTCTGGGGCTACGGCGCGCGCGCCGAAGATCCGCGGCGGCAGTGGATCGGCATCGGCTTCTTCGCCGCGGCGGCGGCGCTGAGGTTCTTCAAGAAGCGACCGGAAGGATAGGTCTCCGCATTCCGCCACCGCACTCGTTCCGCCATGGGCTTATTCTTCTACGGCTATGGTGTCGCGACACGTTCCCGAGCTGCTCGCTCCCGCTGGTTCACTGGACGCCGTCCGCGCCGCCGTGGCCAACGGGGCGGATGCCGTTTATCTCGGCGCAGCGCGGTTCAATGCGCGCGATGAGGGGGCGCAGCTCAGCCTGGACGAGCTCGCCGAGGCGTGCCGGATCGCCCACGAGCGACAGCGACGCATCTACCTCACCCTCAACGTCCTCATCAAGCCCGCCGAGATGGTGGAAGCGCTTGCCTTCCTCGGTGAAGCGGTCGATCGCGGGATCGACGCCGTCATCGTCCAGGACCTCGGGCTCATTCGCCTGATTCAGGCGACCTATCCCGAGCTCGAGATTCACGGGTCGACCCAAACGACCGTGCACGACGAGTCGGGCGCGCGGGTGATGTTGGAACTCGGCGTCGATCGCGTGGTGCTCGCGCGCGAGAATACGCTCGACGACATCCGCGCGATTCGCGCGGCCGTGCCGGCGCTGGGACTCGAGTCGTTCGTACACGGCGCGCTCTGCATCGCGTACTCGGGGCAGTGCTTCATGTCGGGCATGATCTCCGAGCGCAGCGCGAATCGCGGCTCGTGCGCGCAGTCGTGCCGCAAGGACTACGTGCTGACCGATGCCGCAAACGGATCCGAGCTCGATCGCGGCTACCTCATTTCGGCCAAGGATCTCGCCGCGCACGAGCATCTGCCGGCGATCGCCGACGCGGGCATCGTTTGCCTCAAGGTCGAAGGACGGAAGAAGAAGCCCGAGTACGTCGCCACGGTGACGAAGACGTATCGCGCGTTTCTCGACCGCGTCGAACGCGGCGACGACACGCCGGCGACGGTCGAAGAGGTTCAACCGCTGGTGCAGATCTTCAGCCGCGGATTCACCGGTGGCATGTACGGCGGCCGCGCGGGGCGCGACTACGTCACGCGCACGCAACCCGACAATCGCGGGCTCGACCTTGGCGTCGTGGTCGGGCAGGAGCGCGGGGAGCTGCTGGTCGAGGTGTCGTCGCCGATTCGCGAAGGCGATGGGCTCGGATTCGAGGAGCCGGGTTCGCTCGGCGGCCCCACGATCGGTTTCACCGTCGCGAGCGTTCGCACGATCGCAACGCGGGGCGGCGTGAAGCAGGCGATCGAATCGCGCACGCGCGTGCCGGCGGGATGGCGGGTGATTCGCACGTCGGAAGCGGCGCTGCTGGCCGGCGCGCGGGCGAGTTTCGCGTCGATGAGCCGCGAAGTGCGTGAGCGGCGCGCTCGGCTCGACGTGCGGCTCTTCGGTTCGCATGGGACGCCGCTCAAAGCGGTGTTCACGTCCAACGGCGAATCGTCCACCGTGCGAAGCGACGCGACGCTCTCCCCGGCGACCAAGCGGCCGCTCGACGCCGAATTGCTGCGCGATCAGCTCGGCCGCCTCGGCGAGACGCCGTTCTCGCTCGGCGCCGTCGACGTGCAGGGGCTCACATCCGGATTGTTTCTCCCGGTGAGCGAGCTGAATCATCTCCGACAGAACGCGGTCGACGAGCTCACGCTGCGGCGTAACTGGGCGAGCGACGCGAGAATCGCCGAGCGTTCGTCGCATATCGAAGCCGCCGTCGCCGCGGTCGACGTCGGGACGGCGCGCGCGAACGACGAGCCGGCGCCCGAATGCCCGCGATTGACGGCACAGGTGTACCAGATCGACGACGCCGATCGCGCCGCGGCCGCCGGCGCGACGGAGATCTGCTTCGATCCCTTCCTCAGACATCCGTCGCCGCCGCTCGCGCGAGTGCGCGCGCTGCGCGACCGACTGGCCGACGCGGGCGTGACGCTTCGTCTCCGCACGCCCACCATCGTTCGCCCCGAAGAGCGACGGTCGATTCAGAAGTGGCTGGATCTCGACCTCCCGCTCCTCAGCGGGCATCTCGGGCTCGTGTCGGAGATGGGGCGCGCCGGCCGCGACGTCGTCGCCGACTACGCGACCAATGTCTTCAACGCGCACACGGCAGCCGAGGTGTTTCGCTTCGGCGCGCGGCGAATCGTGGCGTCGGTCGAGCTGACGGCGGACGAGCTCTCGCAGTTGGTCGCGCCGTGGAACGGGCGGGGGTTCGACGTGTTGCTCTTCGGCCGCCCCGAGGGGATGACGATCGAGCATTGCGTGCTGTCGGCCGCGTTCGAGCGCGAACCGACGACGTGCCGCGATCTCTGCGTGAAGAAACACACGAACGTCGAGCTCACGGATCCGACTGGCTACACGTTCCCTGTGGCGACTGACTCGGCCTGCCGAAACCGACTACTCCATTCACGTCCCATAGACGGATCGGAATTTCTGCCGCGGTTGTGGCGCGCCGGCATTCGCGGATACCAGCTCGTGTTCAACGTGCCGGGCGATGACGTCGGGCAAATCGTGGCGCGCTATCGTGGGATGCTCGATGCGCTCGCCGCGGGGAACGAGCCCGACACGGCGGACGTTCGCCGGCTGCTCGGCACGTCGTTCACGCGCGGGCATTTCGCACGCGCGGTGTAATGGTCGGGCGCGCGGCGCTTCGATGCTGAGGTTCTCTCCGCTCGGCGCCACGCTAGACGCATGACGACCACGCCTTCGACGACCCCGGTGACGACACCGTCGCTCGACCAAGCGCGAGCGGTCCTTCGCGAACGGTTCGGCTATCCCGCGTTTCGGCCGGGCCAAGAGGCGGCCGTCGAATCGGTGCTCGCCGGGCACGACACGCTCGTCGTGCTGCCGACGGGCGGCGGCAAGTCGCTGTGCTATCAGGTGCCGGCGCTCATCCTGCCGAAGCTGACCGTCGTCATCTCGCCGCTCATCTCGCTGATGAAGGATCAGGTCGACGCGCTGGCGGCGCGCGGGCTGCCGGCGACGTTCGTCAACAGCACGCTCACCGGATCACAGATCTCTGATCGTCTGTCGCGGGCGATGCGCGGCGACGTCAAGCTCCTCTACGTCGCCCCCGAACGGTTCGATTTCGGCACGACGGCCGAGCGGCTGCGCGACGCGGGCGTTTCGCTGCTGGCGGTGGACGAAGCGCATTGCGTGAGCGAGTGGGGCCACGATTTCCGCCCGAGCTACCTGAGAATCTCGAGCGTGCGCGAACGCCTCGGGAATCCGCCGACCGTGGCGCTCACCGCGACGGCCACGCCGCACGTGCGCACGGACATCGTGACGCACCTCAAGCTCGAGTCGCCCAAGACGATCATCACGGGCTTCGACCGGAAGAACCTGGCGTATCACGTCGTGCCCACGAAGACCGATCGCGACAAAGACGACGCGTTGGTCCAGCTCCTTCGCGAGACCGACGGGCTGGCGGTCGTCTACGCCGCGACGCGAAAGGCCGTCGAACGGATCGCGCTGCTGCTCGAGCGCGCGCGCATCAAGGCGGCCGCGTATCACGCCGGCCTCGACGACGAGCGACGCCACACGGTGCAGGACGCGTTCATGACCGAGAAGGTGCGCGCCATCGTGGCGACGAATGCGTTCGGCATGGGCATCGACAAGCCGAACGTGCGGCTCGTCGTGCACTATGCCATGCCCGGCACGCTCGAGGCCTACTACCAGGAAGCCGGCAGAGCAGGGCGCGACGGTTTGCCGGCGACGTGCTACCTGCTGCACGCGTTCCCCGATCGGTTCACGCACGAGTTTTTCATCAAGGGCGCGTATCCCGAGCGCGAGCTGGTCGACGAGGTCTACGAGCTGCTGCGTCGCAACGCCGACGAAAGCGGCGCCGTCGATGCAACGCCGGCCGACCTCGCGTCGCGGCTGCGAGCGAAGGCCGGGGAGCGCGACGTCGAGTCGGCGCTGCGAATTCTCACGCAGGGCGGCGCGTTTCGCGTCGAGGCGGAATCGGGCGCGCGCGTGATGGTGCGCCTCCTGGCGACGCCGGAGCGAATCAAGCGCGAGCTCGACCCCGGTGCGGCGTCGATGGAGCTCGGACTGTTGCGCGCGATGTGGCGGGTCGCCGGCTCGTCGATTCACGACGGTGCGCCGATCGATCTCGACGGGCTGCCGCCGGGATTCGGTGGTGGTCAGGGCGCAATGCCGGTACTCGACGCGCTGCAATCGCGACAGTTTCTCACCTGGAAACGCGTCGGTTCCGGCGCCACACTCACTTCGCCGAAAAAGCCGCTCACGGCGTTTCGCATCGACTGGCCGACGATCGACCGGCGCCGCAAAGCCGACTTGCAAAAGCTCGACATGATGCAGACGTACGCCTACACGAAGGCATGTCGCCGCGGACTCGTGCTGCGGTACTTCGGCGACCCGGCGGCGCGTTCGAAGTGCGCCGGCTGCGACAACTGCATGGGCACCAAGGTCGTCGTCGAGGAAGGGACGGCGCCGAGCATCCGGGGGCGATCCGACCGGGGAGCGAAGCGACGCGGCGCCGACCGTCCGCGAGACGCCTCTCCCGCAGACGAAGCGCCCATTCTCTCCGGCGCCGACCAGGCGCTCCTCGCCCGGCTCCGCGACCTTCGGCGGACGATCTCCCGTGAAGAACAGGTGCCCGCCTATGTAGTTTTCCCGGACAGGACCCTGGCCGAGATTGCCGTGCGTCGTCCGGCCGACACCGGCGCGATGGGGAAGATTCGCGGCGTCGGTCCGGTGAAGCTCGAGCGCTACGGCGAACGATTTCTCGAGATCGTTCGCTCGTCTGACGATACAGAAGCCGCTTAACGACGACTGCCATGGATGATTCGCTGTATTTCTCCGAACAGCACCTCGCGACGCGCGAGATGGTGCGCCAGTTCGCCCGTGACGAGGTCGCGCCGATCGCCGCGAAGTACGACGCGAGCGCCAAGTTCCCGTGGGAAAGCATTCGCAAGATGGGTGAGCTCGGACTGCTCGGTGTACCGTGGCCCGAGGAACTTGGCGGCGCGGGGCTCGACCTGCTGAGCTTCATGATCGTGATCCACGAGCTGGGGAAAGTCGACGCGTCGCACGCGCTCACGATCTCCGCGCACACGACGCTCGGCACCTCGCCGATCATCAAATTCGGTACAGCGGAGCAGAAGAGCCGCTACGTGCCGCTGCTGGCGTCGGGAAAGGTCATGGGCGGCTTTGGACTCACCGAGCCCGAGGCAGGGAGCGACGCGGGCGGCACGCGCACGACGGCGGTGCGTCGCGGCAACTGCTATTTGCTGAACGGCACCAAGCGGTTCATCACGCACGGCAGCGTCGGCGAAATCTTCGTCGTCACCGCGGTGACCGATCCCTCGGCCGGCACGCGCGGCATCAGCTCGTTCATCGTCACGAAACAGACGTCGGATCTCGATGAGACCGCGCAGGTCGGCGTCGGTCACGACCCGTCGCTCGTTCCGATGCCCGGATTCCGCGCCGGCAAGAAGGAAGACAAGCTCGGCTGGCGCGCGTCCGACACGGCCGAGCTCATCCTGGAAGACGTCGAGGTTCCGGTCGAGAACCGGCTCGGCGCGGAGAGCGAAGGCTTCATCAACTTCATGAAGACGCTCGACAACGGACGCATCGGCATCGCGGCGTTGTCGCTCGGCATCGCCGAGGGCGCGCTCGAGCAGTCGATTCAATACACGAGCGTTCGCAAGCAATTCGGGCAGCCGATCGTGAACTTCCAGGGCGTGCACTTCCAGCTCTCCGACATGGCGACGGAGATCGAAGCCGGAAAGCACCTGATGTATCACGCCGCGTGGCTGGCTCAGCACGGCAAGCCGTTCGGCAAAGAGGCGGCGATGGCCAAGCTTTTTTGCTCCGAGCTGGCCATGCGCGCGACGATCGCCGCCGTGCAGCTGCACGGCGGCTACGGCTACACGAAGGACTATCCGATCGAGCGCTTCATGCGCGACGCGAAGATCTGCGAGATCGGCGAGGGAACGTCGGAGATTCAGCGGATCGTCATCGCGCGCCAGCTGCTGCGCGAGACGCTCGGCGAGGCGGCCGGGACATTCTAGTGGTGCCCGGGCTTTCAAGAGGCTCCGCCGGCCTCGCTTCGAATCGCGCGGCTCGTTCTAACTCATTGCGAAAACATCAGTTCGCCGCTTAGATTTCTCAGCGGTGATCTCTGTCGCGCTTCCTCCTGCGCCCGTCCTGTTCCGCGACTCGAAGCGGCACGTGCGCGTCCCGCGCCAGTCGGCGGCCAATGCGGTCTTGGCCCGTCTGCTGGCGTTCGTCCTGTTTCCGGTGCGCCGCCTGATTCGTTGGGCCGATCGCACATCGCTCCGTACCCTGCTGAGTACCCCGGCGGCGACGCCGCCGGACGTGACGAGCCCTCGCGCGTCTCAGCCGGATCCGATGTGGACGATCACCCGGAGAGCTTGGACCATCCATCCACGAGACGTCGCGCCCGCCCCATCGGCGGAGCGGCACTCACCCCACATTTTGCAACGCCATCGCGCCCGTTCCGCCGAGTCGCCGGGACCTGGAGCCGCGATGGGTACTGATGAAACGAGAGATTTTGATCAACGCCAATCCGCGCGAAACGCGGGTGGCCATCATCGAGGACGACCAGCTCGTTGAACTTCTGGTCGATCGCCCGGATGCGCGCCGCATGGTCGGCGACATCTACGTCGGGCGAGTCGAAGCGGTCCTACCAGGCATCCAAGCCGCCTTCGTCGACATAGGAACCGAAAAAAGCGCGTTCCTCCACGCGTCGGACTTGGTGTACCCCGAGGACGCCGACGAGGAGGACGACGACACCGATGACGAGTCGGACGACGCCGAGGCGGACACGCCGCGCGGCCGACGACGACGCGCGCAGGCGCCCGCGATTCAGGATGTGCTCAAGCGCGGCCAGAACCTGATCGTCCAGGTCTCCAAGGAGCCCATCTCGACCAAGGGACCGCGCGTCACGGCGCAGGTGTCACTCGCTGGACGTTTCCTGGTGTTCATGCCGAGCGCGGATCGCGTTGGCGTGAGCCGCAAGATCGGCGATCGCGAGACGCGAAAGCGCTTGCGCGCGCAGGTCGAAGAGGTGCTCCCGAAAAACGCCGGCGGCGTGATCGTGCGTACGGTCGGCGAAGACGTGACGCAGGAAACGCTCGAGCGCGAGCTCACGACGCTCATCGGCACCTGGAAGAAGATCAAGCGGAAGACGACGTTCGTGCGCGCGCCGGCCCTCGTGCACCGCGAGACGAGCCTCACGCGCGGCCTCATGCGCGACGTCTTCAGCACGAAAGTCGAGCAGGTGACCGTGGACTCGAAGCAGGTCCACAACGAGATCCTCGAGTACTTGAAGGGCATCGCCCCCGAGCTCGTGGATCGCGTGAAGCTGTACGAGGATTCCACGCCGCTCTTCGACAAGGCCAGCATCGAGCAGGAGCTGCGCGATCTATTCAAGCGCCGCTGCGACCTTCCATCCGGCGGCTACCTGATCATCGAGCCGACCGAGGCCCTGGTGTCGGTCGACGTGAACTCGGGCCGCTACACCGGCAAGAAGGACCCCGAGAAAACGATCCTCAAGACGAACCTTGAGGCGGCGCGCGAAGTCGCGCGCCAGATGCGGTTGCGCGACCTGGGCGGCATCATCGTCTGCGACTTCATCGACATGGAGACGAAGTCGAGCCGCGACAAGGTGCTCCAGGAGCTGCGCACGCACCTCGGCCGCGACCGCGCACGCACGAAGGCGTTCGCGGTGAGCGACCTCGGGCTCATCGAGATGACCCGCCAGCGCGTGCGGCAGAGCCATCTGCAGAACATGACCGACCCGTGCCCGACATGTCATGGCACTGGCCGCGTGTTCACCGCCGAGACCATCGCACGCCGCGTCGAACGGTCGATCAAGCGCATCGGTCTCGAGGGACGCAAGGACCACCTCGTCGTGCGCCTGCATCCGGACGTGGCGATGTACGTGCTGGAGAACGAGAAGGACCTGCTGAAGCGGCTCGAGAAGGCCGTCGGGTTCGGGCTGGAATTCCGCGACGACCCGCTGCTTCGGCCCGACGAGTTCAAGCTGGTCGTGAAGTCCGCCGGCAGGGACGTCACCCAGCAGTACGCGGTCGCCTAAGCCGCGCGCGTGGACTGATAGGGATCGCTGCGGTAACTACCTCTCCAGCATCAGCAACAGCAACAGCATCCTGCATCCAGCATCCAGCATCAGCAACAGCGTCAGCGTTCAGAGGATGTCGCAGTTATTTCTGGCTGCTGATGCTGTTGCTGCCGCCAAGAGTCCAGCCCAGCAGCGATCACCATCAGGCTACGCCAGTGTCCGGCCCCGTTGTTGACACAAATGGCCGTGTTACCTAGCTTTATAGGCTCACCAAGTTCATAGATCATATGCCTTACGCCATCATCCGCACCGGCGGCAAGCAGTTCCGCGTCGAGCCGGGCCGCACGTACAAGATCCCCTCCCTCGAAGGCGAAGAGGGCGGTGCGATCGAGTTCAACGACGTCCTCCTCGGCAACGACGGAAAGGCCGTCAAGACCGGTGTGCCGTCGCTCAAGGGCGCGAGCGTCACCGGCGAGATCGTGCGCCACGGACGCGGCGAGAAGATCATCGTCTTCAAGCAGAAGCGCCGAAAGAACTACGCGCGCAAGCGCGGGCATCGGCAGGGCTTCACCGAAATTCGTATCAACGCCATCTCGCTCGGCTAAGGGATCTCGCAATGGCACACAAGAAGGGCGTCGGCTCCACGAGAAACGGCCGGGATTCGAATCCGAAGTTCCGCGGCATCAAGAAGTACGGCGGCGAGCGCGTCGTGGCGGGGAACATCATCGTGCGGCAGTGCGGCACGAAGTGGCATCCCGGCACCAACGTCGGCCTCGGCACGGACTTCACCATCTACGCCCTCATCGACGGCGTCGTGAAGTTCGAGCACAAGAGCAAAGCGCGGTACAAGGTTAGCGTGTATCCCGCTTCGGGCGAGGCGTCGGTCGCATAGCTCGGGTGGACGTGTGGACCGGTGGACGGGTTCACCGCTAGGAGGCTCGGATGGCGTTCATCGACAAGCTGCGCCAGGAATTGGATCGCGCGGGACGCTCGGCACAACGCGCGATCGATGAAGGGCGGCTGCGCCTCGACCTCTACCGCGCGCGCCAATCCGTCGACCGCTTCGCCCAGCGGCTCGGCTACGCCGTCTTCCACGCGCGCAAAGCGGGCGGCGACCTCTCGGCCGACGACTACACCGCGCACATGAACAACCTCACGGCCGCCGAGTCGGAGGTGACGCGACTCGAGACGCTCGTCGCCGAGGCAGCCAAGAGCCGCAGGGACACCTTCAAGCCCATCGAGCCGCCGGCGCCGTCTGGGCCGTAAAGGGCGAGGACCCTGGCCGGATAGCGATCCATTTCAAGGGCGGACTCCAGCAATCAGCGACCGCATCAGCATCAGGCACTGAAGGCTGAAGCTGTTGCTGCCTCCTAGAGCGAGCGCGCAGCAGCGAGCCGAATCAGGCCAAGGCTCCGAATCAAGCCAACGCGCCGTCCAGGATCCGGACGTCGTCCGTGCAAACCCCGTCCACGCCGAGGGCCGCGAGCCGCCGCGCTTCGTCGGCGTCGTTCACCGTCCACGCGATCACCCGGCAGCCGAGCGCGCGCGCCCTCGCCATGAGGCCGGCGTTGATCAGCGAGTGGAGCGGCCACGACGTCGCGCGCCCCGGCGCGACGCACCGCGTCTTCGAGCTGGTCGAGCCCTGATTCGAACAAGAGTCCGCGCGGCACGTCGGGCGCGATCGACTTGAATCGTTCGATCGTTGCGTGGTCGAACGAGTGTACCGCACAGCGCGTGGTCGTGGCGCCGATTACCTCGGCCACCAGCTCCTCGATCCCCAGGCCCTTGATCTCGACGTAGACCGTCGCGGTCGCCGGAGCGACGGCGAGAACTTCCGTGAGCGTCGGGACGGAAACGCCTGTCTCCGCGCGGCTTGCCTCGACCTCCGCCCACGTCATCCCGGCGATGCGTCGTTTCGCGACGCTGACGGGAAGGCCGAGGTCGGGGTCATGATGAACGACCACAACCCTGTCGCTGGTGGCGTGCACATCCAATTCGATCGCATCGGCTCGACGCGCGAATGCCTGCGCAAAGGCGGCGACTGTGTTTTCCGGGAGCTCGGTTCGGGCGCCGCGGTGGGCGATTCGTTCGATGGCCATTGTTCGTCAAGATGAGAACGCCGAATCCACGGGGTTGGCTCGTGCCGCCATCGGCTCGATTCGTCCCCCGGCGGAGACACTCGAGACTGCCTCCGACGATCTGGACCTTAACGGCGCAAGTCCTGTGACGTCTACCGTTTGGACAGAATGAGCCACGCGGCACGCGAAGGCAGCTCGGAGTCCAGGAGAGACGCCGATGATGGGCAGGATTTGGAGCTCATCGCTCGATGGCAGGCTGGAGACGAACGCGCGGCAAGCGCGCTGGTCGCTCGGCATGCCTCGGCGCTCGCTCGTTTCGCGGCCGCGTCGGGAGAACGAAACGAAGTCGACGAGTTGGTACAGGACACGTTCGTCCGAGCGTTCAACTCGCTGGATGGGTTTCGCGGCGAGAGCTCGTTTCGAACGTGGCTGTTCACGATCGAGCGACGGTTGCTCGTCGACCGGCGCAGAGCAGAGAAGCGGCGGCGCGATCGCGTCGAGATCCAGGAAGACGATGCATCGACCGAGTACGATTCGCTCGACTCGGTCGTCGCCGATGAAACGGAGCGTCGGATGAGACAGGTGGTCGCCCGGTTGTCGCCGACGCAGAAGGAGGTCTTTACGCTTCGGGTAGCGGAAGGACTGTCGTACAAGGAGATTGCCGCGGCGGTGGGAACCACGGAAGGCGCCGCGCGGGTGCATTATCACAACGCGATGCGCGCTGTGAAGGAGTTTCTCAATGAGTGATTGTCAAAACGCCGAGATCCGGGATCTGTTGCCGGAGTTGCTGCACGACCGCCTGGACGCGCCGACGCGCGCGCAGGTGCTCGCGCACGTGAACGGCTGCGCCGACTGTCGCTCGGAGTTGGAGCTCCTGCGCTCGATGCGTGGGTCGTTGCATCGCGGAACGCCGCGCGTGGACGTGAATCGCATCGTCGCGGCGCTGCCCAAGCCGGGGTCGGCTCGTCCGGCGCAGCGACGTCGTGCGTGGCGCGTGTTGAACGACTGGCGCATCGCCGCCGCGGTGACGTTCCTCGTCGCCGGCGGCACGTCGATGGTCGTGATTCACAACGCGCGCGATGGCCGACGCGATTCGACCGACGCGGCGGCGGCTCGCCCCGCGGCGACGGTCGCGACCCAGACGACGACGCGCGTCGATTCGCCGTCGAACGTTCGCCCGACCGCAGCCGAGACCGCGTCGCATCCCGCCGCGGTGGCTGCAACACCGAACCGCTCGCTGCCCGTGACGACACGGCCTGTGTCTCGCGGCGCGACGGAAGCGGTTGCGTCGACGAACGATCAGGGCGCGAGCCTTGGCAACAGCCGGATCGACGATCTGAACTCGCGCCAACTCAAGTCGCTGCTGAACGACATCGACCACATGGACGCGACGCCGATCACCGACCCGGAACCGGTCACGCTCCGCGTCGGCGCTCGCACGGCGTCGCCGACGGGGCTGTGAGCGTTTCGTGAACGCGATCCACCGTCTGCTGGCGATCGCCGCACTGTGCGCGGCGCTTCCCGGCGCGGGCTTGGCGCAGGGCGGACGAGCCGTTCCCCCTCGGCGGCCCGCACGCCAAGCGCTCAAGGAGGAGCGGCAGGCGGAGCGCGCCGACTCCGGCGCGCCGGCTGGCGATCGCGCCGCGTTGCAACGGCAGGTGCGTCAAGCGTTCGCTCGCCGAGTGCGAAAGGTGCTGAACCTCAACGACGAGCAGATGCAGTCGCTGCAGCGCGTGAATCAGAAGTACGATCGCCAGCGCGGCGACATCTTCCGCGACGAGCGCTCGGCGCGCGTCGGCCTCAAGGCGGCAATGGAGGATTCGACCGCCCCCGATCAGAACGCTCGCATCGAGCAGCAGATGAACGTGCTCGTGCAAGCGCAGCGGCGGCGCGCGGATCTGTTCGAGAACGAGCAGAAGGAGCTTGCGGGAGTTCTCACGCCGCTGCAGCGAGCGCGGTTCACGGTAATGCAGGAACAACTGGCGAATCGTCTGCAGCAGATCCAGCAGTCCGCCGCCGCGCCTCCCGGGCCGCCGCCGCCTGACACTCCGCTGGCGCGCGATCCCGATTGAGGGGGGTTGGGGCGGTGACTACATTCGAGTCCCGGCCCGGGTGGTGGAATTGGTAGACGCAGGGGACTCAAAATCCCCCGAGCTTCGGCTCTTGCGGGTTCGAGTCCCGCCTCGGGCATCGTAGCGCCGGCGCATTAACCGTCGACGTTTGCAATTGACACCGCGTGCGCGTGAATTGACAGTGCGTGCACGGCGAATGGAACCGCGTGCGCAAACGGTGGACGACCGGCGTTGCCGGGTTGCACTAAACGCGGACGACTCCGACACCGCGCGCAAACGAACGCGCAGGTCGCCCGCACGCGATGGAACGGCGCCGCTCGACGCTGGCACCCGACGCGGAACAGTTCACATTCGGTGCGCCGCGACTCGAGCCTGGCGTAGACCCAAGGCGACTCGGTGCCAGAGACGGCGCACTTCAATATTGGCGCGCGTCAACCAACGCACGACATCAGGGGCGTGCGTCGCGTCCGGCGGGATCGAACGCCGGCGCCGAGCGCAGTTCGGCAATCGCGACAGGGACTCGTGAACGGCCGATTGGGATGGCGTCTCGCGAGCGAACCGCGGTGACGGGCCGGCTGACACTCGTGCGAAATCGCCGGTCTTCACCGTTTTGTCTCCTACGCGTCGGGGAAAATTCGTCGACCCCGGCAGAAAGTCCGGTGTTCGTCGGGGAAAGTCCGTCGTCCGCGGGGGAAGGTCGGCCGGCGAGGACCACAAATGTCCGGCCATCGACGCAAACCGTCCTGCCTGGTGCGGCCAGTGAGAAGTCGGCGGCGAATTCAACGCGGTCGGCGCGGGAAAAATCGGCGTCCGTGGAAGCAAGTCTCGCGGCGACTCCTTCAAACACGTTCGACACGCGAATTAGTCGCGTGCTTCCAAGGAAATGGCAGCCCGCCCAAACGCGAACTTCGGCGTTCGGCCGCCCAAGTCAGCTCGACGCGGCAGAAAGTGTCCCTTCACGCCTTGAAACCGTGCTGGCCGAGGATCGAAGGTTGATCGGTCGCTCCCCAATGAGCGTGGCGGTTCGGTAAAGGGGAGCACTCGCGGCGACAACCGGTTGGCGCGTGTCGCATAGCCCGCTCCCCACAGTAGCAATGCCGACGCGTCCCGAGTCGAGTCGGCTCGCCGCGTCGCCGAGACGGGCGCCTGACCGGGAACTCAGGCAGCCGCCTGTGCCTCGCGCACCTGCTTGAGCCCGTTCTGAATGAACCCGAACACCAGCAGCCACGCAACGACGCCGAGCGCGAGATACTTGGCGAAGAACGTCTCCGGAATCGGCGAGTTCCATGTCATGTGCATCACGATGCAGATCCCGAGCACGCGCAGGAATCGCGGATCGGCGAACATCTCGCGCTTGAACGGTTGGTCGCCGCGCACACGCCAGAGCGCCGCACCGACGAGCCCCGTCCAGAGTACGTGTCCGCCCAACACCGACAACACACCGCGCTGAAAGATCGTGGCGCGCATGGCTTGGTCGCCGGTGCCCAACGCGCTGTTGAGCGCGTAGCCCGCCGATTCGAACACCGCGAACCCGGTGCCGACGGTCGCGCCGAACAGGAGGCCGTTCAACGTCCAGCGATAGCGTGGCCGTCGCACGACGAGCAATAGCGCCGACGCCTTGCCGATTTCCTCGACGATCCCGGCGCCCGCCGCGCCGAGCCACGTGCCGATCCCCGTGAACTTGAAGCCGAACAGCGCGACGACGATCGACACCAAGCCGCCGATGAGTGCCAGCCGCAGCACCTGGTACAGCGAGATGTTGCGCGGGACGTTCACCTCGAAGAAGAAAATCAGCAGCGAGAGCGGCACCGCCACCGAGCCGATCATGATCAGGCCCGGAATCAGGTTGATGTTGTCGAACTCCTGCCACGCCAGCACGAATCCGTAGTAGAGCGCGAGCGACAACCCGAACACGCGCACGAAAACCCACGGCTTGGGCCACGTCGCGTCGATCGCGGCGAGCGGCGGCGTCGTCTTCGTCGTGCCGACGGTGAAGTACTCCTCGATGTCGTCGTCCGAGTGCGCCTTGGTGACGTCGGCGAACATCTCGCGCGGGCTCCAGTCGGTCGGCTTGTCCACGCCCGCCGCGTGGGTGAGCTGATCGCCGAGGAGATTGACGAATTCGCGCACGCCCGCCCCGCCGGCGTGATGCTGATGCGTCGTGATGGTGCTCCCGAGTTGCCAGACGGACCGGCCCAGGCGCACCTGCTGGCCGGGGCCGAGCATCGCCTCGGTGACGGCGTGGCCGTCGACGTATGGGAGCGGCATGGAGAGCGCTCGCACGTGTGCGTGCCCGCCGACGAGCGAGAGCACGACGAAGCGGTCGCCCACGTCGGGGTCGTCGCTCAGCACGTTGCAGGCGATGTCGTGGCCGACGAGCAGCTCGGTCGTCGTGAGCGCGATCCGCTTCCCCTGATCGGGGCCGGAAATGCAACTGAAGAAAACGGGTGCAGCGGTCAGCGGGTCGAATCTGGTCGACGTCATATGCGCCTCACCGGTCTGGCGGTCGCCCAATATGCGCTTGGAGCGGTTTTCGGCGCTACATGCGGTTCACCGGAGGTAGGACGTCATCGAGCGAGGGTGCACGGCGACGCGTGCGCCGGAGACGGCGCGCCGTACGACGAATGGATCAGCCGCACCGCCTTGCCGCCGTCATCGAGCACCAGCACGTAGAGGTTCGAGTACTCATACCCGCACACCTCGGGAATCGCGGGGCCGCCGAGCGCCTGAATGATCGGACCGACGGTCTCGCCGTGGCCCACGACGAGCACCGTCTTGCCGTGCTCGCGGCGCACGGCCTCGGCGACCGCCCGCGCGTGCTGCGCGATGTCGGTTCCATGCGGCACCGTGGTCGGCGTCAACCGACGCGCGTCGGCCAGGGGGCGAGCGGTCTCGCGCGATCGCCGCAACTCCGTGGTGATGATTGCCTCCACGTCAACGTCGGCGAGTGCGGCCGCCAACGCGTTCGCGCGCGCGACACCGGCCGCCGTCAGCGGCGGGTCGTCCTTGGGAATCGTGTCCTTGTCGGCGTGCCGCACGACGATGACGACCGTGGCCGCGCGCTGCGCGGAGGCGTCGCGATGCCAAAGAACGCCGAGGACGAGACCGAGGACGAGACCGAGAACGAGCCGGCTGCGAAGGCGCATGGGAGAGGGCGACGAGGTGGGGACGTCACACTATAAGTCCCGTGAGGCACGAACGCTTGAACGGCTTTTCACTGCGGCATAGCTTTCGCCGGCTCGATCCATTCAGCCTTTCACAACGTCATGGCGACATACAAGCTCGCGACCGTCCCGTCGGCCGGCGAACGCATTGCATACGAACGCGGCGTCCTCAAAGTGCCGGACCATCCGATCATCCCGTACGTCGAAGGCGACGGGACGGGGGCCGACATCTGGCGCGCCTCGGTGCGCGTCTTCGACGCGGCGGTGGAGAAGGCCTACGGCGGCCAGCGGCGCGTCTCGTGGATGGAAGTCTTCGCCGGCGAGAAGGCGTTCACCGCCTACCAGGACTGGCTGCCCCAGGAGACCGTGGACGCGATGCAGGAATTTCGCGTCTCCATCAAAGGGCCGCTCACCACGCCGGTCGGCGGCGGCATCCGGTCGCTGAACGTCACGCTGCGCCAGGTCCTCGACCTCTACGCCTGCATCCGCCCCGTGCGGTGGTTCGAGGGCGTCGGCAGCCCGATGAAGGATCCGGGAAAGCTCGACATCGTCGTTTTCCGCGAGAACACGGAAGACGTGTACGCCGGCATCGAGTGGAAGGCCGGCTCGCCCGAGGCCGAGAAGCTTCGGCTGTTCATCGAGCGCGAGTTCAAGAAGTCGATCCGTCCAGAATCGGCGATCGGCATCAAGCCGATGTCGGCCTTCGGATCGAAGCGCCTGATCGAGATGGCGATTCGCTATGCGCTCCAACGCGACAAGCCGTCGGTGACGTTGATGCACAAGGGCAACATCATGAAGTTCACCGAGGGGGCGTTCCGCGACTGGGGCTACGAGCTGGCCCATGACAAGTTCGGCGAGAGCGTCGTGGCCGAGTCGGAGCTGGCGAAGGGCGGAGCGAACGCGCGCGCCGACGCGGTCATCCTCAAGGATCGCATCGCCGACTCGATGTTCCAGCAGCTGCTGCTGCGCCCCGATGAGTATTCCGTGATCGCGACGCCGAACCTGAACGGCGACTACATCTCCGACGCCGCGGCGGCGCAGGTGGGCGGGCTCGGTATCGCGCCGGGCGGCAACGTCGGCGACGGCGTCGCCGTGTTCGAGGCGACGCACGGCACGGCGCCCAAGTACGCGAACCAGGACAAGATCAATCCGGGAAGCGTCATCCTCTCGGGTGTGATGATGTTCGAATACATGGGCTGGAACGAAGCGGGCGTGCTCATCACGCGCGGGCTCGAGAACGCCATCAAGTCGAAACGCGTGACGTACGACCTCGCACGCCAGATGCCGGGTTCGACCGAGGTGTCGACGACGGCGTTCGGGGATCAAATCATAAAAGGAATGACGGCATGACGACGACGCGGACTGCCGCACTCACATGAAACCAGCGATCTCCGGCGCCGCACCCGACTTCGGAACGCTCGACGTTCCGCTGCTCGTCATCGCACTGGCCTCGTCGCCGACGCTCGCGTCGGACCTCGCGCCCGTCGACGCCGCGACGAATGGCGCGCTCGGGCGCGCCATTTCGCGACGCGACTTTCGCGGCGGCCGCGACGAGACGCTGCACCTCGCCGGCGGAGAGCGCGGAGTTCAGCGCGTGCTGCTCGTCGGCATGGGCACGGTCTCCGACCGCACCAACTCGATTCGCCGCGCCGGCGCCATCGCGGCGCGCCAGGCGTCGCGCCTGGGCGTCGGACGTCTCGCGTTCTACGCCGGCGCGGTGAGCGCGACCGAGGTCGAGGCGGCGGGCGTCGGGCTCGGCATCGGCGCGTGGGACTTCAAGGAGATGAAGACCGCGCCCCCCGCGGATGAACAGCGCGCTCCGCTCGACGAGGTCGTGCTCCTCGCCGCCGACGCCAACGCGCGCGCGACCGGCGCGCGCGCCGCGACAGCGCTCGGTGAAGGGCTGGCGCTCGCGCGCCGGCTCGGAATGCTGCCGGGCAACGTCTGCACGCCCGACTATCTCGCCGACACGGCGCGCGACATCGCCAAGCGGCTCGGCATGCAGACCACCGTTATGGGCCGCGCCGCGATGCAGGAAGCGAAAATGGGATCGTTCCTCGCCGTCGCGCAGGGGACGACGCAGGAGCCGCGGCTCATCATCCTCGAGTACAAGAAAGGTCCCAAGGACGCGAAGCCGGTCGTGCTCGTGGGCAAGGGACTCTGCTTCGACTCGGGCGGCATCTCGATCAAGCCGGCGCAGGGCATGGAGTGGATGAAGTTCGACATGTGCGGCGCGGCCGGCGTGCTCGGTGCCATGGAAGCGATCGGCCGATTGGAACTTCCGATCAACGTCGTGGGTCTCATTGGCTCGACGACCAACATGCCGTCGGGCGAGGCGATGAAGCCGGGCGACGTCGTTCAGGCGTCGAACGGAAAGTTCATCGAGATCATCAACACCGACGCCGAAGGACGGCTGGTGCTCGCCGACGTTCTGGCGTTCGCCAAGCGGATGTCACCCGCCGCGGTGATCGACGCGGCGACGTTGACCGGCGCCTGCGTGATCGCGCTCGGGCACACAGCGACGGGCGTGATGGGCAATCAAGAACCGCTGGTTCAGGAAGTGTTGGACGCGGCAAAGCGCGCCGGAGAACCCGGCTGGCCGCTGCCGCTGTGGGACGAGTACAAGGACCTGATCAAGTCCGACGTGGCCGATATCAAGAATTCCGGCGGACGTCCCGCCGGCACCATCACGGCCGCATTGTTCCTCAAGGAATTCGCCGACGACTATCCATGGGTGCATCTCGACATCGCCGGAACCGCGTACACCGAGTCGGATCTCGGCACGGTTCCGCGCGGGCCGACGGGCGTGCCCGTAGGAACGTTCGTCGAATTCGTGCGGGGGCGCGCGCGCTGAGCCGTTCGATGCACCGCATGATGCTGGTCATCGGCCTCGGCCTGTTGGCCGGGGCCGTTTTTCACGCTCCGGCCGGCGCGCAGGTGATCGACACGATCAAACCCAAGGTGCCGCTGCCCCCGGACAGTCTGCACCGCCTGCTCACGCGCGCCGATACAGTGCGCGACAGCATCTACAAGGCCGACTCGACGCGCCGCGCGCGAATTCGAGCCGACAGCATCAAGTCGCCGATCGCCCACGCCGAGAGTCCGCCGGAATACTCGATCGGGCGACGCCTGTACTGGTCGCGCGACTCGGTGTTCGCGTCGGGCGCGCTCACCGTGGCCGACCTCCTGGAGCGCGTGGTCGGCATCTCGACATACCGCGGCGGATGGTTGCCGCCGCCGCAGGTCGCGTCGTATCTCGGAGACGTCCGGCGCGTGCGCGTGTTCTACGACGGAGCCGAGCAGATCTCGCTCGATCCGCGAACCAGCGGCGTACCCGACCTCACCCAGATCAACCTCTGGTCCGTCGAAGACGCGACCATCGAGCAGTCGGCCGACGAAGTGCGCGTGTACCTGCGGAGTTGGCGAGTCCGCAACACGCATCCGGAAACGCGCACCGACGTCTCGACCGGCGATCAGTCGACGAATCTTTATCGCGGCTTCTTCGGCGCGCGGTCGAACGACGGCGCCGCCTTCCAGTTCGGAGCGCAGCAGTACGGCACGACGCCGCCCGCGCAGTTCGGGAACAGCAGCGATCAAGTCGGCATCATGGTGCGCACCGGGTGGGCGAAGCAGAAGTGGAGCATCGACGCGTTCGGGCAACGCGTGGGCCGCCATCGCGGTACGATCATCGGCGAGCAGGCGCTCGACGTGCAGGGGGATTCGCTTCCGGAAACTTCATCGTCGCGCACCGACGCCTACGTTCGCGTCGCCTATGGCGATCCGGACATCGACAAGGCCTGGGGCCAAGTGATGGCGGTGGCGTCGCAGTACCGGTACACGGGATTTCGGTCGCAGCTCGCCCAATTCCCGACGACTCCGGCCGAGTCGGCGTTGGCGATCGCGTCGCTGGACACCAACAAGTACTTGAAGCAGTACATCGCGACGGCGGGAACGGTGCAGGGCTACTTCCACGCCAGCGCCACGGCCCGCGTGTTCGCTTCGGCGGGACAAACGCTGTTCACGCCATCGGCTCGGGCCAATTTCACGACCGGAATCGTCGACATCTCGGCGTTCGCCGAAGGGAAAAGCACCGACTCCACGGCGCGCGCCGACGTCTCGTTCCGCCTCATGCCGCTCCCGTTCATCTCGCTGCTCGGCAGCGCCGCCCGCTCGATCGACTACGACGTGCCCGGCGTGCTCGGCCCGACGGGCATTTTGGGCCAGACCAACGTCACCACGACCTACCTGCGCGGCGAAGCAGGGCTGCGGCTCGCGGGACTGTGGTTCATCGGCGGCGTGCTGCGGCGCGACAGCGTGCGTCTCGCGCCGGCGATCGAATTCGACTCGAGCTTCATCGTGCAGCGCGCGCCGGGGGCGACGGGCTACGAGGCGGCGATACGCGGGCACATCTGGGGCCCGCTTCAGGCCGACGCGTGGGGCATTCGATGGAACGACTCGACGGGCGCGTATCGGCCGCAGTATCAGACGCGCGCCGAGCTCTTCATCCGCACGAACCTGATCGACAGGTTCCCGTCGAACGACTTTGGTCTTGTCGCGTCGCTCGTCCACGAGTACCGGTCGGAAGTCCAGTTTCCGTCGCTCATCTCGAACCAGCCGGCGATCGGAACAGGATACCGGACACTGACGTCGCTCCTCGAGATTCGGATTCTGAGCGCCACGATCTCGTGGCAGTTCCGGAACATGCTGGGAGAGCGCTACTCGGAGATCGGCGGGTTCATCATGCCACGGCAGACGAATTTCTACGGCATACGCTGGTCATTCGTCGATTGACAAATCTTCTTGTCAGTCCGTAGTTTCGGCCCTGCGATATGATAAAAAGCATGACGGGCTTCGGAGCGGCGGACGGCGAGGTCGGCGGCGCGCGGGTGTCCGTCGAAATTCGCTCGGTCAATCATCGTTTCTTCAATCCGTCGATCAAGCTGCCGGTCGAGCTGAGCCGCTGGGAGCCTGAGGTGCGCGAGGCGATGCGCCGCGGTGTCGCGCGCGGCCACGTATCGCTCACGGCGCGGCTCGCCCGGCACGAAGCCGAGGGCACGATCGACGAAGCGCGATTCGGCAGCTACGTGGATCAGATCCGCCGGCTCCAGCAGCGTTTCGCTCTCGAGGGCGCGATCGACGCCGCGTCGGTGCTGCGTCTTCCACACGTCGTGGCCGCTCCGGCGGACGACACGGCGGGAACCGCGGACGAGTTGGTGAAGATCGTCGATCGCGCGATGCAAACGCTCGACACGATGCGCTCAGTTGAAGGAGCGCGACTCACCGGATACGTCGGAGCACGCCTCGGCCTGATCGAGCAGGCGGTGGAGCGCATCGCCGCGCGTGCGCCGCAGCGTCTCATCGAACAGCGCGATCGGTTGCGTCTGGCCGTGCAGGAACTGGCGGCCGGGGTGGCGATCGACGAGCAGCGAATCGCGCAGGAGATCGCCGTGCTCGCCGACCGGCTGGACGTGTCGGAGGAGATCAGCCGATTTCACACGCACGTGGCGGCCGTTCGGAACACGCTGGCCGCGCCGCCGACCGACGGCGTCGGGAAGCGGCTCGGATTTCTCTTGCAGGAGCTGCTCCGCGAAGCCAATACAACGGGCAGCAAGGCGAACGACGCGGCGATCGTGCAGGACGTCGTACTGATCAAGGAGGAGCTGGAGAAAATCCGCGAGCAGGCGGAGAACCTCGAGTGACCCAGTACGAGCACCGCGAGGGCGACGACGACAGCGGCGCGTGGGGGCAGGTGATCTTCCCGATCATCCTGTCGTCGCCGTCGGGAGGCGGAAAGACCACGATCGCGCATCGGTTGCTGGCCCAGCGAACCGACGTCGGCTATTCGGTGTCGTGCACGACCCGCGCGCCTCGCCCCAAAGAGCAGGACGGGGTGGACTACCACTTCCTCACCCGCGACGAGTTCCTCGAGCGACGCCGGCTTGGCGAGTTCATCGAATCGGCTGAGGTGCATGGCAACCTCTACGGCACGCTCCGGCGGGAGATCTCGCGCGTGCTGGCCGCGGGCCGGCACGTCATCATGGACATCGACGTGCAGGGCGCCCGGCAGATCCGCGACAGCTTTCCGACGGCCGTAAGTGTATTTCTTCTACCGCCTTCTGCCGACGTCCTCCTGGAACGCCTGAGGCGCCGTCACACCGAGTCCCCCGCGCAGCTCGTCGATAGATTACATTCTGCTCTCCACGAGCTGCGAGCCGTCAACGAGTATCAGTACGTCGTCATCAATGACGACCTCGAGCAGGCGGTCGCGCGCGTGGGGGCGATCCTGGACGCCGAAGTCGTGAGCCGGGAACGGATCTTCGGATTGCAGCGCAAGGTCGAGCAGCTCGTCGGGCGGCTCGAATCGGAAATACAACGCCATTCAACGGGTTGATCGAATGCGGGTCTTTACGCCGGACGAAATCGCGGGTCACGCCGCGAACAAGTACCTGGGAGTGCTCGTCGCCGCGAAGTATGCGCGCGTGCTGAACGAGTTCCCGCGCGACCGTTCGTCGTCGCGCGAAAAGAAGCTCACCACGCGCTCGCTCGAAGAGCTGGCGAAGGGTGACATCGAGTACCACGTCGTCCCGCGGCGACGCGCCGAGTAGTTCCATCCGCCCGTACGCGGGGAGTCGAATCCTCCTCGGGGTGACGGGAGGCATCGCCAGTTACAAATCGGCCTGGCTGGCACGCCTGCTCACGAAGGCAGGCGCCGAAGTGGACGTCGTGATGACGCGTGCCGCGACCGAGTTCGTCGGCGCCATCACGTTCGAAGCGCTCACCGGGCGGCCGGTCCACGTCGGCATGTTCGAGCAGGGGCGCGCGCTGGATCACATCGCGCTCGCGCGAGGTGCCACCGCCATCGTTGTCGCACCAGCGACGGCCGACTTTCTCGCCCGCGCCGCCGCGGGCCAAGCCGACGATCTGCTCACGTCCGTGCTGCTGGCCGCGAATTGTCCCGTGCTGCTCGTGCCGGCGATGAACGACCACATGTGGGCGCACGCGCAAACGAAGCACAACGTCGCTCACGTCGAGACACTCGGCTACCGAGTGCTCGAGCCGGACCAGGGCGCGCTCGCGGCGGGCGAGGGAACCGGTCCGGGACGAATGCCCGAGCCGGAGACGATCTTCGCGCACGTTGGGCGCCTACTCGAGCCGCGCGGCTCGTTGAACGGGAAGCGCGTCGTCGTCACCGCCGGCCCGACGCGCGAAGCGATCGATCCGGTGCGATTCATCTCGAATCACAGCAGCGGCAAGATGGGCGTCGCGCTCGCGTCGGCGGCGTGGCGCCGCGGCGCCGACGTCATGCTCGTGTCGGGACCGATGAGCGTCGACCCGCCGGCGGCGGTCGGCGTGACGACGGTCGAATCAACGGGCGACATGAAAGCCGCGATCGACAGCGCGCTGCCGTCGGCCGACGTGCTGATCATGGCCGCCGCGCCGGCGGATTTTCGACCGTCGACCGTCGCGCAGTCGAAGATCAAGAAGACCGACGCTCCGGCGCCGATCTCGCTCGCGCCGACGCCGGACATCTTGAAGTCGACGCGCGAAAAACGCCGACACGGTTCGATCGTCGTCGGTTTCGCGCTGGAGACGAACGACGCCCTCGCCAACGGCCGCCGCAAACTTGCGTCCAAGGATCTCGACATGATCGTCGTCAACGACGCGACGGAGCCCGGTGCGGGCTTCGGCACGGACACGAATCGCGTGACGCTCATCGCGCGCGACGGCGCCGAAACCGCGCTGCCGCTGATGTCGAAGAGTGAAGTCGCCGACGCGATTCTCGATCGTGTGGAGGCGTTGCTCGGTGGACGCTAGAGAACAACTGCGCCGCTACCTCGAGCAGCGCCGCGAGATGGGCGAGACCGAGCTCCTGCTCGATCGCATGACCGTCGACGAGGCGATGCGCTTGCTCGGCGCGCCGGCGACGAGTGGCGCAAAACAAACCAGCGCGCCGTCGGAGAGCGAAGTCACAACGCCGCCGGATCCGAACGATTGGCGAGCGATTCTGCGCGCGGCGGATGTGGCGCCGTCGGCGGGTGGACCGGTGGACCGAACTGACGGTGGACCGGTGGACCGGTGGACCGGTGGACCGGCAACGACGGCGAAACCTCCGGAAGACACCTCGTTTGCCGCGCCAGAAAAAGCGAGTGCGGAGCCGCCGGTGGCACCGATCGTTTCTGTTGCACCGGGCATCTCCGTTGGAACGCCGGTAGGTGAATTGTTTGGCGGACCGATGGCGGCGCTCGACTCGCTCGAGGCGATCGCTGCGCACGTCGCGAGCTGCACGCGGTGCCCGCTCCATGCGACGGCGACGAACCCGGTGCCTGGCGAAGGGAATCCCAACGCGGACTTCATGTGCGTCGGTGAAGCGCCGGGTGCGACCGAAGATCAAACCGGACGTCCGTTCGTCGGCGCGGCGGGACAACTCCTCACCAAAATCCTCGCCGCAATCGATTTCAAGCGCGAGGACGTCTACATCTGCAACGTCCTCAAACATCGTCCGCCGGGAAACCGTAACCCTCTACCGGACGAAGTAAAGGCCTGTTCGCCCTACCTGATTCGCCAGATCGAACTGATTCAACCCAAAGTGATTCTCGCGCTTGGCACATTTGCCGCGCAGACGCTCTTGAACACCACGCTGTCGATCGGCAAGTTGCGCGGCCAGGTTCACCGCTATTACGGTGTACCACTCGTCGTCACGTATCACCCTGCCGCGCTTCTCCGGAATCCGGGTTGGAAGCGTCCCACTTGGGAAGATGTCCAGCTCGCCCGTCGAATTCTCGATCAGCCCCACCCATCCGCCGGCGCGTGATCCGTACCGCGATCGGCGTCCTCCGTACTCGGAGGACGCCGAGCAGGCGGTGCTCTCGGCGATGCTGATCGACCAGGACGCGGTGCTCCGCGCGGTCGAATTCGTCGATGACACGATGTTCTACGCCGAGCGCCATCGCCGACTCTTTCGCGCGATGGTGGGCATCGCCGAGCGCGGAGGCGTCGTCGATCCGCTCACGTTGTCCGACGAGCTCCAACGGCGCGGCGATCTCGAAGGCTCGGGCGGCAAGGACTACATCGGCTTTCTCGTCGACGCAGTGCCGACGGCGGCGAACATCGAGTATCACGCGCAGATCGTGCGCGAGAAGTCGATCCTCCGCCGCCTGATCGAAGTCTCCACGTCGATCGTCGCCGAAGCGTTCGACGGCCACGTCACGGCGCGCCAGCTGCTCGACGACGCGGAGTCGAAGATCTTTCAGGTGGCCCAGCAGCAGACGCGCGAAGGGTTCACGCGACTGAAAGAGCTGCTCTGGCCGACGATGGAACGAATCGAGAAGCTGCACGCCGGCGGCACGACCGTCACCGGCGTGGCGAGCGGCTTCGGCGATCTCGACGAGATCACGTCGGGCTTCCAGCCGTCCGACCTGATCATCGTCGCCGCGCGCCCGTCGATGGGGAAGACGGCGTTCACGTTGAACGTCGCGCAATACGCGGCCATCGAGCACAAAGTTCCGGTTGCACTCTTCTCGCTGGAAATGAGTAAAGAGTCTCTCGTGCAACGCATGCTGACTTCCGAGGCCCGCATCGACGCGCAGCGACTCCGCAAAGGATTGCTGCGCGACGACGATTTTCCGCGCCTGGCGCGCGCCGCCGGCATCCTCGGCACGGCGCCGGTGTGGATCGACGACACGCCCGGCATCACGCTGCTCGAGATGCGGTCGAAGGCGCGTCGACTGAAGACGGAGTCGGGCATCGGCCTCGTGATCGTCGATTACCTGCAGCTCATGCAGGGGCCCAGCCACGCCGAGAGCCGGCAACAGGAAGTGAGTCAGATCTCGCGCGGACTGAAAGCGCTCGCCAAGGAGCTGAACGTTCCGGTCATCGCGCTGTCGCAGCTGTCGCGCGCGCCGGAGCAACGCACCGGCGACAACAAGCGTCCGCAGCTCTCCGACCTGCGCGAGTCGGGCGCGATCGAGCAGGACGCGGATCTCATCATGTTCCTGTATCGCCAGGAATTCTACGACGGCCCCACCGACAAGGACGGCAATTCGCTCGAGGGCAAAGCCGAGGTGATCGTCGGCAAGCAGCGCAACGGTCCGACCGGCCTCGTGAATCTCTTCTTCCATAAGCAGTACACGCGCTTCGAGAGCTATTCGCAGCGGAGCTAGTGTGTCGCAGGCCGGGTCCGTAGCGCGTTCGGCTTTTCTTACGCCCGTTGCAAATCTACGAAACGGTACTGCAACGATTTCGCGGACGGAGCGGATTTCGCGGAGAAATGCTTTTGTGAAGTGCTTGAATATTGGTCCGCGTCGGCACACCGGGCCTCGCAGCTTGATGCTCCCAAAGTCTTTGCTGTTTCCGCGCCAATCTGTTCAGTCCGCGAAATCGTTGCAGTACCGTGTCGTAATGGCCCGCCCGCCACACAACCGCCGCCCAGCGAGATCTTCGTCGGCAGTCCCCGCTAAGCTTCGAAATCATGGCGAAAGTGAAGACGGCCTATCGCTGCACCGAGTGCGGCGCTGAACACTCGAAGTGGCAAGGCCGCTGCGACACGTGCGGCGAGTGGAACACGCTCGTCGAAGAGATCGTCACGCCGCGGGTCGCGTCGGGTGCGATGAGCGCGCGGCGGGCGGCGGGCGCTCGCGGACTCGCCGAAGGCGGAAGCGTCGCCGTGGCGCCCAGATTGCGCGACGTGGTCGGATCGCATGCCGACCGATGGCAGACTGGACTCGACGAATTCGACTTCGTGCTCGGCGGCGGCGTCGTGCCCGGGTCGATGATTCTCGTGGGCGGGGAGCCGGGCATCGGCAAGTCGACACTCCTGCTACAAGTCGCGGCGCGACTCGAGGCGACGGGACGCCCGGTGCTGTACGCGTCGGGTGAGGAATCGGCGCTCCAGGTTCGCCTTCGCGCCGACCGGCTCGGCGGAAACGCGGGAGAGGTCTCGCTGCTGAGCGAAACCAATCTCGAGACGATTCTCGCCACCGCGGCGGCAGCACCGCCGGCGGCGCTGATCGTCGACTCGGTGCAGACCGTGTTCACGACGGATCTCGAAGGCGCGCCGGGGAACGTCGGTCAGGTGCGCGAGTGCGCGGCGCGGCTCATGCGTTTCGCGAAGGAGAGTGGAACGACGGTGTTCGTCGTCGGCCACGTGACCAAAGGCGGCGGCATCGCCGGACCCAAGACGCTCGAGCACATCGTCGATACCGTGCTGTATTTCGAGGGCGAAGGCACGCTCGACCACCGCCTGCTGCGCGCGACGAAGAACCGATTCGGCAGCGTCGACGAGATCGGCGTCTTCCGCATGACGGAGCGGGGGCTCAACCCCGTCGCCAACCCGTCGGAGCTATTCCTCGGCGACCGCACGCAGACGGCGTCGGGATCGGCGCTGACCGCGCTGCTCGAGGGCACGCGACCGGTGCTCGTCGAGATTCAAGCGCTCGTCGCGAAAGCGGGCTTCGGCACGCCGCAGCGCGTCGCGACCGGGTTCGACGGACGGCGACTCGCGCTGCTGCTCGCCGTGCTCGACAAGCGCGCCGGACTCTCGTTCGCGCAGCTCGACGTGTTCGTGAACGTCGTGGGTGGAATTCGACTGCAGGAGCCGGCCGGCGATCTCGCCGTCGCCGTGGCGCTCGCGTCGAGCGTGTACGATCGAGCGCTGGCGCCCGATTCGGTGTTCGCCGGCGAAGTCGGACTCGGCGGCGAGGTGCGGGCCGTGTCGCAGCCCGAGCGACGCATCGCCGAAGCGGCAAACCTTGGCATGCGCCGGATCTATCTCGCCGAACGCGGCGTTCCAAAGCGCGTGACGCGGGACATCGAGGTCGTGGGCGTGCGGACGATCGGCGAGCTGTTTCAGCGCGTGTTCGCGCAATGACCGACGGCCGGCCGACGTCGAGCGGACAGACGCGCGACGTCGGCGTCGTGATCGTCGCCGGCGGCGGCAGCACGCGAACGAGCGGCACGGAGCTGAAGCAGTTCCGCTGGGTCGCCGGCAAGCCGGCGCTCCTGCACAGCCTCCAGACGTTCATGGCACGCGGCGATGTCGTCGGCGTGGTAGTCGTGTTGCCGCGCGAATACGTCGCCGATCCGCCGCCGTGGGTGTTTCAGTGCGACGTCGACCGGCTCATGGTGTCGGTCGGCGGCGCATCGCGCACCGAATCCGTCCGCAACGGACTCGAGGATTTGCCAGACGAAGCCGCTGTCGTGCTCGTCCACGACGCCGCGCGTCCGCTCGTCGGCGATGCGACGATCGATCGTGTCGTCGAGTCCGCGCGCGCCGGCGTGAGCGCGATCGCCGCGCTGCCCGTGGTCGATACGTTGAAGGAAGTGGATTCCGAGGGAAGAATCGTGCGCACGATCGACCGCGACCGGCTGTGGCGCGCGCAGACGCCGCAGGGGTTTCCGCGCGAAGTCATCGTGCGGGCGCACCGTCATGCGCATGCGAACAGACTCACCGCGACCGACGACGCCGCGCTGTGCGAATTGATCGGCGAACCGGTGCACGTCGTGCGCGGCAGCGAGCGCGCGCTCAAGATCACCGAGGACGCGGACTTCGACCGCGCGGAGGCATTCTTTCCGCTCGCCGAATGAGAGTCGAGTCGCTCTCGATCCCGTTCTGGTCGGCCGAAGAGATCGGCGCGGCGATCAAGCCGGCGCTCGAACAGATCGCCGCGCGCAAGGTGCTCGCCTATCCGACGGAAACGGTGTACGGCTTCGGCGGCGGCATCGATCGCGACTCAGTGGACACGCTCGTGCGACTCAAGCGACGTCCACCGGGCAAGCCGTTCCTGCTGCTCATCTCCGGGCCGGACATGATCGAGCGTCTCGATCTGCGGCTGCCGAGCTACGCGGCGAATCTGGTGACGCGCCATTGGCCCGGCCCATTGACGCTGGTGCTCGCCGGCGGCGAGCGTCGCGTGCCCGATGTGCTCCGCGGTCCGGAGGGCGGCGTCGCCGTGCGGTGGACGAGCCACGCCGGCATCACGCGACTGATTCACGCGCACGGGGATGCGATCACGTCGACGAGCGCCAACCGTCCGGGGGTTCCCCCGGCCATGCGTGCCGCTGAGATTCTGTCACAATGGGGCGATGCGGTGACGCGAGGCGAACTCAGGGTGCTCGACGGCGGCGCGTTGACGCCGTCGAAGCCGTCGACGGTGATCGACTGTACCGGCCGGCGGGCGCGCGTCATTCGTCCCGGGGCGATCTCGGCGGCGACGCTGCGCGAGAGCGTGCCCAACCTGATCGGAGATGCGTGATCGCATGAAGATCCTGTTCGTCTGCACCGGCAACACGTGCCGCAGTCCGCTCGCCGAGGCGATCGCGCGAAAGGTCGCCATCGAGCGCGGGCTGACCGACGTCGACCCGTCGAGCGCCGGAACGAGCGCGCACACGGGCGCGCCGGCGAGCGATGGCGCGCTGCTCGTCGGCATGGAGCGGAACATGGATCTCACGACGCACCGCGCGCAGACGCTCACCCGCGAGCTGGTGCAGAACGCCGACCTCATTCTCGCCATGGGCCCGCACCACCTGGAGCGGGTCGAGGCACTCGGCGGCGGCGGACGCGCGTATCTGTTGTCGGAGTATGCGTCGCACGGTGCGTCGGTGCGACCGATCAGCGATCCGGTCGGCGCGGAGCTGGAGGTCTATCGGGCAACGGCGACCGAGCTCGAAGAAGAGATCCGTCGCGTGTTGGATCGAATCACGGCGGAGCGCACGGGGGCGACGTGACGGCACCGCCCGAGCGACTGGTGCTGCTCGGCCATCCCGTCGCCCACTCGAAGTCGCCGCAAATGCACAACGCGGCGCTGGCCTCGGCCGGGATCGGAGCGCGATACGAGGCGCTCGACGTCGCGCCCGAAGAGTTCGATTCGGTAGTTCGAGATCTGACACGCGACCACGCGGCCGGGAACGTCACGATCCCGCACAAAGCGCGCATGTACGCCGCGTGCGCGACGCTGTCGCCGGTCGCCCAACGCGTGGGCGCGGTGAACACGTGGTGGGTGAACGACGACGGCTCGCTCTCCGGCGACAACACCGACGTGGGCGGACTGCATCACGCGGTGCTTCGATTGTTCGACGCGACGGTGGTGCCGGCCAAGCTGCGCGTCGGTGTGCTCGGGGCGGGCGGCGCCGCCGCGGCGGTCGTCGCCGCGGTGGAATCGTGGCCGTCGGCGACCGTGCGCGTTCACAACCGGACGGCCGCGCGGGCCCGCGCGCTGTGCGAGCGATTTGGCGCCGTCGCGCAACCGGTCGATGACGCACGCGCGCTGGACGGCGCCGATCTTCTCGTCAATGCGACATCCATCGGCATGCGCAACGACGACACTGCGTTCGACGTGTCGGGTCTGCGGAGCACTGCCCGCGTCCTCGACCTCGTGTACCGGCGCGAGCCGACGCCGCTCGTCCGCGCGGCGCGCGCGCGGGGATTGGCCGCGGCCGATGGACTCGCGATGCTCGTCGAACAGGCGGCGTTGGCATTCGAGCGATGGTTCGGCGTAGCGCCCGATCGGCATACGATGTTGCGCGCGGCGCAGGGTGGCGACGGAGAGGTCGCGACCTAGGCTCGGCGCTGGCCGACTTTCTGATGCCGCGCGCGTGTACCGTGTGCGAGCGCGGACTGGATCACGGCGAGCACGGCCTTGTGTGCGGGCGATGCTGGGCACTCGTGCCGGGACTGCCGTGGCCGCGCTGCGATCGGTGCGGCCATCCGACCTATGGCGAGAAGTGCCGTTGGTGCGAGCTGCTGCCGCCGTACGTGCGGGCGGCGCGGAGCGTCGCCTGGGCCGCGGGGGACGTCGGGCTCGGCGTCGTGCACGCGCTCAAGTACGGTGGCTGGCATCGCGTCGCCGGCGAGATGGCGACCCGCATGGCGCGCTGCGACTGGCCGCTCGACGTCGTCGAGGAACGCGCGGCGATCGTGCCGGTTCCACTCTCGGACAAACGTGAGCACGAACGCGGCTACAACCAGAGCGCATGTTTGGCGCGCCCGCTCGCCGCCGCGTGGAAGATTCCCGTGCGGACCGACGTGCTCGCGCGCACGCGGCACACCGAAACGCAGACGCGATTGGCGCCCGGCGAGCGACTCCGCAACGTGACCGGCGCGTTCTCGGTGCGAGAGTCGGCGCGAGAGTCGCTGCGCGGCGCACACGTGATCGTCGTCGACGACGTCGTCACCACGGCCGCGACGTTGAACGCGTGTGCCGCCGCGCTCTGCGCCGGCGGCGCCCGGATCGTTAGTTTTGTCACGTTTGGGCGGGCGCCGGCGCTGGGCGACCGTTTGTGACCACCCACCGAGGGCACGGAATGGCAATTCGCGTCGGGATCAACGGCTTCGGGCGTATCGGACGACAGGTCCTCCGCGCCGCGCGGCTTCAGGAGGTTGCGGACATCGAAATCGTGGCGGTCAACGACCTCACCGATACGAAGACGTTGGCGCACTTGTTCAAGTACGACTCCGTGCATCGCACCTATCCGGGCGACGTCGAAGCGACTGACGGCTCGCTCGTGGTCGACGGACACTCGATGAAGGTCTTCGCGCACAAGGATCCGGCGGCGCTCCCGTGGAAGGATCTCGGCGTCGACATCGTGCTCGAGTCCACCGGCCGATTCACCAACGCCGACGCCGCCAAGAAGCATCTCGACGGTGGCGCGAAGAAGGTCATCATCTCCGCGCCGGCCAAGGGCGAAGACATCACGATCGTGATGGGAGTGAACGAGACCAAGTACGACGCCGCGAACCACAGCATCATCTCCAACGCGTCGTGCACCACCAACTGTCTCGTGCCGATGGTGAAGATCGTGAAGGACGCGTTCGGCTTCGTGCGCGGCTCGATGGTCACCATCCACAGCTACACGAACGACCAGCAGATCCTCGACCTGCCGCACAAGGATCTCCGCCGCGCGCGCGCCGCCGCGCTGTCGATCATCCCAACGACGACGGGCGCGGCCAAGGCGACGTCGCTCGTCATGCCCGAGCTCAAGGGCAAGATCGACGGCATCTCGATCCGCGTCCCGACGCCGGACGTTTCACTCACCGATCTCACCGTCCTCGTGGAAAAGCCGGTCACCATCGCGCAGGTGAACGACGCGTTCAAGGCGGCGGCCGACGGACCGATGAGCGGCATCCTCGCCTACACCGAGGAAGAGCTCGTCTCGTCGGACTACATCGGCGATCCTCACTCGTGCATCTTCGACTCCAAGTGCACGAACGTCGTCGACGGCACGCTGCTCAAGGTCTCGGGTTGGTACGACAACGAATGGGGTTACGCGTCGCGCTGCGTGGACTTGCTGCGCTACATCGGCGCCCGGTTGTAGCACGAATCCATCATGAACAAAAAGACGATTCGCGATCTCTCGGATCAGGAAGTAAAAGGCCGTCGCGCACTCGTGCGCGTGGACTTCAACGTTCCCCTGGAGAAGGGCCGAGTCACCGACGACACCCGCGTTCGCGCGGCGTTGCCGACGATTCAAGCGCTCCTCGACCGAGGCGCGCGCGTCGTCCTCCTTTCCCATCTCGGGCGTCCCAAGGGAAAGCCCGAGTCGAAGTACTCCCTCGAGCCGGTCGCGCGCCGGCTCGGCGAGTTGATGCCGGGACAGCACGTGGTGTTCATCGAGTCGACCGACACCGACGAAGCGGTGAAGGCCACGCACGATCCCGCCGCGCGCGTCGTCGTGCTGGAGAACACCCGCTTTCTCGAAGGCGAGGAAGAGAACAACCAAGCCGTCTGTCGGGAACTCGCCGAGCTCGGCGACTTCTTCGTCAATGACGCGTTCGGATCGGCGCACCGCGCGCACGCGTCGACCGAAGGCATCGCGCACTGCCTGCACCCGGCGGTGGCCGGACTTCTCATGCAGCGCGAGCTCGACTACCTCGGCGCCACGCTCGAGAATCCCAAGCGGCCGTTCGTCGCCATCCTCGGCGGCGCCAAGATCTCGGGCAAGATCGACGTCATCGAACAACTGTTGCCGCGCGTCGATCGGCTGCTGATCGGCGGCGCGATGGCGTGCACGTTCTTCAAGGCGATGGGGCTCGAGGTCGGGAAGTCACTCGTCGAAGCCGACCGCGTGGACATGGCCAAGGAGCTGCTGGCCCGCGGCGGCGCGAAGATCTTTCTTCCGTCCGACGCGATGGTCGCGAAATCGCTGGACGCACCGCAGACGGCGCACGCCGTGAGCCGCACAGCCATTCCCGCCGACGAGGCGATGTTCGACATCGGTCCGGCGTCGGCAGGACAGTTCGCCGGCGTCATCGAGGGCGCGAAGACGATTCTCTGGAACGGTCCGATGGGCGTGTTCGAGACGAGCGCCTTCGGCGCCGGCACGCGCGCGATCGCCGAGTCGATGGCGACGGCCACGCAGCTCGGCGCCACGACGATCGTCGGCGGCGGCGATTCCGCGGCCGCGGTGGCCGGACTCGGCCTCGAGGCCGCGATGAGCCACGTGTCGACCGGCGGCGGCGCCTCGCTTGAGTTCCTGGAAGGGAAGGTGCTGCCCGGCGTGGCCGCGCTCGACGACAGGATCTGAATGCAGCGACCGGTCTTCGCGGCAAACTGGAAAATGAATCACGGCCCGACCGCGGCGCGCGCGTTCGTGGCGGAGTTCACGGCGCGGTGGTCGCCGCGGTCGGATCGTACGGTCTTGTTGTTTCCGCCGACGCTCTCGGTCACCACCGTGGTCACGGCACTGTCGACACGCACCGACATCGGGGTCGGCGTGCAGAACGTCTGGACCGAAGACAAAGGCGCCTTCACGGGTGAGAACTCGGCGCCGATGGCGCGCGACGCCGGAGCGCGCTTCGCGCTGGTCGGTCACTCGGAGCGCCGACACGTGTTCGGTGAGACCGACGAGCAGACGGCGCTCAAGTGCGCGGCGGCGGCGCGCAACGACCTCGTTCCGATCCTGTGCGTCGGCGAATTGCTTTCGCAGCGCGAATCGGGAGAGACCGAATCGGTCGTCCTGCGCCAGCTCGAAACGGGGCTCTCCAAGCTCTCGCCGTCGGTGATTTCGTCGATGGCGATCGCCTACGAGCCCGTCTGGGCCATCGGCACGGGAAAGACAGCCACCCCGCAGGACGCGTCGACCGTGCACGCATCGATTCGCACCGCGCTCGAGTCGCGCGTGCCGGGCGCGGCAGCGGGGATTCCGATTCTGTACGGCGGAAGCGTCAATCCGGGAAATGCCGGCGCACTGCTCGCCGCGAACGGTGTAGACGGACTACTGGTCGGCGGCGCGAGCCTCGTCGCCGACGATTGGGTGCGCATCTGCGGCACTTGACGCGCTGCGCTAAGTGTCGTGATATTTTAGGCTTACACTTCGCCACATAGAGCAGCTGAACATGGTGTATACGTTCCTTCTCGTCCTGCTGATCATCGACAGCATCCTGCTGGTCGCCGCGGTTCTGCTGCAGTCCGGTCAAGGCGGCGGGTTGGCCGCGTCGTTCGGCGGCGTCAGCAGCTCGACCAGCTCGTTCATGGGCACGCGCCAAGCCGGCAACCTGCTCACGAAGGCGAGCTGGTGGTGCGGCGGTCTCTTCCTCGGCTTGTCGTTCCTCCTTGCGATCGCTTCGACGCGCAGCCGCGCACCGAAGTCGGTTCTGGATCAGACGTTCCAGCCGCCTCCGGTTTCCGCTCCCGCTCCGGTGAACGCCGCGCCCGGCGGCGCCAACGCGGTCCCTGGTCTCGCTCCGGCGAACCCGGCTCCGACCGGCGCCGCGCCGACCACGCCGTCTGGCGCCAAGCCGACGACGACGAATCCGAGCACGAAGACGCCCGCTCCGACGACGCCAAAGCCAGCCCCGAAAAAGCCGTGAGCGCGTGGTGAAGAGTTCGTCGAGCAACACTCCGGGGTTCCTTCTTCTCGAAGACGGAACCCTTTTTTCTGGCGAGCTGGCAACGCCGAGCGAGATGCCGACGGTCGCCGAAGTCGTGTTCACGACGAACATGAGCGGCTACCAGGAAGTGTTCACCGATCCGTCGTATCGGGGGCAGATCGTCGTCATGACCGCACCGATGATCGGCAACTACGGCGTCAACGCCGACGATCCCGAGTCGGCGAAGCCGCAAGTCGCCGGCGTCGTCGTACGCGAATTGTCTCGCATGTACTCCAACTGGCGCGCCGACGGCGACTTGCTCACGTGGCTCGAGCGCGCCGGAGTGCCCGCTCTCGAGGGCGTCGACACGCGCCGTCTCACTCGGCATCTCCGCAGCGTGGGCTCGATGCGCGGCGTCGTCGCGCGCGGAACGCAGCCGACGCGCGAGGCACTGCTGGCGCTCGACGCATGCCCGGCGATGGAGGGACTCGATCTCGCGTCAGTCGTGTCGACGCCGGACCGCTACGACTGGGGAAGCGCCGACGCGCCGTATCACATCGTCGCCTACGACTTCGGGATCAAGCGGAACATTCTCCGCCTGTTCGCCGAACATGGCTGTCGAGTGACGGTGGTCCCGGCGAAAACGACGGCCGAGGAAGCCCTCCAACTCGAGCCGAACGGCGTGTTTTTGTCGAACGGTCCTGGAGATCCGGCCGCAGTGGACTATGCGCCGGCGATGGTGCAGAAGATCGCCGACTCGGGCGTTCCAATCTTCGGCATCTGCCTCGGCCATCAGATCCTGGGGCTGACTTACGGCGCCCACACGGTGAAGATGCCGTACGGCCATCGCGGCGGGAATCACCCCGTGAAGGACCTGGCGACCGGCCGAGTGCTGATCACCTCGCAGAACCACGGATTCGCCGTCGACGGGTCGGCAAGCGGGATTCCGGGGGCGCCGGAGCTGGAACTCACCCACGTGAACCTCAATGACGGGACGGTCGAGGGGTTGCGGCACCGAAACAAGCCCATCTTTGCCGTTCAGTATCATCCGGAAGCGGCCCCTGGGCCCCACGACGGCCGCCCGCTCTTCGACGAGTTCCTTGAAACAGTCCGTTCCCACGCTGGGCCGGCTGCGGCCTCAGGTGGTCCAACCTCTTGACACACAAGAGTTAACGGAGATAAGTTCGGTTTGTCTCCGCCACCCACGGGCGTCAGCACACTGAGGCATTCAATGACCAAAGCCGACCTGGTCGAACGGGTCACAGCCCAGATCTCACGCACCGCTGGGCCGATGATCTCAAAGAAAGACTGCGCTCGAGTCGTGGATGCATTCCTCGACTCGATCAAGGAAGCATTGCAAGCACAGAAGAACATTGAAGTTCGAGGCTTCGGGACGTTCAAGATCCGCCACCGCAAGACACGGATGGCGCGAAATCCGCGGACGGGCTCGCCTGTCGAGGTGTCCGCGCGACCGGTCCCGGTGTTCAAGCCATCGAAGGAACTGCGCGCGATGGTCGCCGGTCTGCCGCTCGACGAAATGGATGACGAAGAGGAAATGACGGAGGCGTAAGCACTTCGCCTTCACGACTTCGCGGCTCGACGCAACCACGGCGTCGGGCCGTTGTCGTCTCAGGTCGCTATGCTACGAGAAGCGCGCATCATTTCGGAGAAGCCATCGCACGCCTGATCGCATGACCGTGACCGTGTTGCTCTTCGCGTCCTACGCCGACGCGCTCGGCGAACGAACGATCCCACTCGATCTCCCGAACGGCTCGACCGTCGGCGAGGCGTTGCGCCGCGTGCGCGAAATGGCTGGCGCGGCTCGACTTCCAGCGGAGCCGATGATCGCCGTGAACGAGGAGTACGCTCGAGCCGACCGCACGCTCGCGGCGGGTGACGAAATGGCGATCATTCCCCCGGTGGCGGGCGGCTGATGCGAAGCGCGATCGTCGATCACGTCATCGATCCCGCGGCGCTTACCGTGGAAGTCGCCGGCGACGGCAACGGGGCGGAGATCCTCTTCTTGGGGACCGTGCGTGACTCGAACGACGGGCGCGGCGTGACGGGCATCGAGTACTCCGCCTATCGGTCGATGGCAGAACGCGAGCTGTCCTCGATCGTCGGCGAAGCGAGCGCCGAGTTCGGAACGACGGACGTCGTCGTCGAGCATCGCGTCGGGACGCTGACGGTCGGCGACGTGAGCGTGGCGATCGCCGTCGCGCATCCGCACCGTGCCGCCGCTTATGACGCAAGCCGTTACGTGATCGAGCAGATCAAACGACGCGTGCCGATCTGGAAGCGCGAGCACTACGCCGACGGGACGCGAGAGTGGGTCGACCCGACCGTGCATCGCGCGACCGCCGAGGCGGCAGGCTGATGCAGCCTCAGCGCTCGCTCGACCAGTTCGGACGGAGCATCGAGTATCTGCGGATCTCGGTGACGGACCGCTGCAACTTCCGCTGCCTGTACTGCATGCCGGCCGAGGGCCTCGCGTGGCTGCCCAAGGCGGACATCCTGTCGTACGAAGAGATAACGGAGGTCGTCCGGCAGCTCGCGCCGCTCGGGCTGCGTCGGTTGCGCGTGACCGGCGGCGAGCCGACGATCCGGCCCCAGATCCACGAATTGATTCGCATGCTGCGCGCGGTGCCGGAGATCGAGGACATCGCGATCTCCACGAATGGGGCGCGGCTGCCGGAGATCGCGGAGACGCTCCGCGAGTGCGGGCTCGACCGCGTCAACATGAGCGTCGACAGTCTGCGCGCGGATCGCATCGCGAACATCGCGCGACGAAACCTCAGGTTTGATCCGGTTCGCGCCGCGTTGGCCGCACAAGCCGCCGGCCTCGACCCCATCAAGCTCAACGTGGTCGTGATGCGCGGCATCAACGACGACGAGATACTCGACCTCGCGCGTCTCACGCTCGAGCACCCGTGGCACGTGCGATTCATCGAGCTGATGCCGGTCGGCGACATGCGCGAGCTGACGTGGGAGCACATCGTGCCCAGCGACGAGATCCTCTCGCGACTCGGCGACATCGCGCCGCTCACACCGACATCAGGTCCGGCGCGCGGCAACGGACCGGCGGCGTACTATACCTGGCCTGGCGCGCCGGGAACGATCGGCGTCATCACGCCGATGACGCATACGTACTGCGCGTCGTGCAACAAGGTGCGGCTGACGGCCGACGGTCGTTTGCGCACGTGCCTCTTCGGGGATCATGAAGTGGATCTCCGGTCGCCGCTGCGCTCGGGCCTGCCGCTCGCGCCGTTCTTCCGCGACGCGCTGGCCAACAAGCCGAAGGAGCACGAGTTGCTGCAGATGCAGGTCGGTGGACTGCGCGCGCTCTCGCAAGTCGGCGGCTGAGCGCTCCACGCCGGACCACGCTACAACGACCGAACCGGGCGTCTTACCTTTCGCTGCGGGTACTCACTTCACAGCGAAGACTCACTGACATGGTCAACAAGATTACGGTCGTCGGTGCCGGCAATGTCGGCGCGACGACCGCGCAGCGTGTGGCGGAGAAGGAGCTGGCGCGCACGGTCGTGATGGTCGACGTCGTCGAGGGAATCCCGCAGGGGAAAGGCCTCGACCAGTGGCAGTCGGCGCCGATCGAAGGTTTCGACTCGCGAATCATCGGCACGAACGGCTACGAGGAGACGGCCGGCTCGGACCTCGTCATCATCACAGCCGGCATCGCACGCAAGCCCGGCATGTCGCGCGACGACCTGCTCAACACCAACGCCGGCATCGTCAAGCAGGTCGCCGAGCAGATCAAGGCGACGTCGCCCAAGGCGATCGTGATCGTCGTGTCCAACCCGCTCGACGTGATGTGCTACGTGGCGAAGGAAGTCACCGGCTTTCCGCGCGAGCGTGTGATCGGCATGGCGGGCGTGCTCGACACCGCGCGCTTCCGCGGGTTTCTCGCCGAAGCAGCCGACGTCTCCGTGCGCGACATTCAGGCGATGGTGCTCGGCGGCCACGGCGACACGATGGTTCCGCTCATCTCATACACGTCGGTGAGTGGCATTCCGATCACGCAGCTGATCGACAAGGCCAAGCTCGACGCGATCGTCGATCGCACGCGCAATGGCGGCGCCGAGATCGTCAAGCATCTCAAGACCGGCTCGGCGTACTACGCGCCGTCGGCCGGCGCGGTGCAGATGGCCGAGGCGATCGTGAAGGACCAGCGCCGCATCCTGCCATGCGCGGCGTGGCTCGAGGGCGAGTACGGCATGAAGGGGCTCTTCCTCGGCGTGCCGTGCAAGCTGGGCCACGGCGGTCTGCAGAAGGTGATCGAGGTCGAGCTCACCGCCGACGAGCGCGCCGCGTTGGCGAAGAGCGCCGAGGCCGTGCGTGAGCCGATGAGCGCCGTAAAGCTGTGATGTCGCCGCTCTAGCTGTAGAGCCGTTCCGGCCGATCGCCGATCGGCCGGCAGACGCAAGCCGGTCACAGATGTCGCTTGGAACGTTCTATCGCTCGACGATCGGAAAGAAGGTGATCATGGGCATCACGGGGCTGATTGGCATCGGCTTCGTGATCGTCCATGTCGCCGGCAATCTCCAGGCGTTCGAGGGAGCGTCGAAGCTCAACGCGTACAGCGCCGCGCTGCATGGGCCGCTCAACGAGCTGCTGTGGGTCCTGCGCGTCGCGCTGCTGGCCGCGGTGATTCTGCACGTGACGATGGCGTATCAGCTCACGCGACGCACGGCTGCCGCGCGCCCCATCGGGTACGAACATCGCGAGCCGCAGGTGTCGACGCTCGCCGCGCGCACGATGAAGTGGGGCGGAGTGCTGCTGCTCGTCTTCCTCGTCTTTCACATCCTGCATTTCACCACCGAGACGTTCGACCCCGGCCACGCGGCCGGCATGGTCGACATGCACGGCGACCACGACGTCTATGCCAACATCGTGGCGAGCTTCCACGTGTGGTGGGTCGCGGCGTTTTACATCGTCGCGATGATCGCCCTGGGAATGCACTTGTACCATGGCGCGTGGAGCTCGATCCGCACGCTCGGCTACGCCCAGGCGTCGAACCATCCATTGCACCGCCGAATCGCGCTCGTCGTCGCCGTCGGCGTGTGGCTCGGCTTCACCCTCGTTCCCGTCGGCGTGATCGTCGGCGTGATTCACTGAGCGGGCCGATGGCCGACTTCAATGGCTGACTTCAATGCGAAGGTGCCGAGCGGTCCGCTCGAGAGAAAGTGGGAGAAACACCGCTTCGAGATGAAGCTGGTGAACCCCGCGAACAAGCGGAAATACACCGTCATCGTGGTCGGGTCGGGATTGGCCGGCGCATCGGCGGCCGCATCGCTGAGCGAGTTGGGCTACAACGTCCATTGCTTCTGCTTTCAGGATTCGCCGCGGCGCGCGCACAGCATCGCCGCGCAGGGCGGAATCAACGCGGCGAAGAACTACCAGAACGACGGCGACAGCGTTTTTCGCCTCTTCTACGACACGATCAAGGGCGGCGACTTTCGCGCGCGCGAAGCGAACGTGTACCGCCTCGCCGAAGTGAGCGTGAACATCATCGACCAGTGCGTCGCGCAGGGCGTGCCGTTCGCGCGCGAGTACGGCGGACTGCTGGCGAATCGCTCGTTCGGCGGTGCGCAGGTGTCACGCACGTTCTACGCGCGCGGGCAAACCGGCCAGCAGCTGCTCCTCGGCGCGTACCAGGCGCTCGAGAAGGAGATCGCGAAGGGCGGCGTCACGATGTTCCCGCGCACCGAGATGCTCGATCTCGTCGTCGTGAACGGCCGCGCACGTGGCATCGTGACGCGCGACATGGTCACCGGCGCGATCGAGACGCACGTCGCCGACGCCGTCATCCTCGGCACGGGTGGCTACGGCAACGTCTACTATCTGTCCACCAATGCCAAGGGATCGAACGTCACAGCGATCTGGCGCGCGTACAAGCGCGGCGCGGCGTTCGCGAATCCCTGTTTCACGCAGATCCACCCCACCTGCATTCCGGTGAGCGGCGAGCATCAGTCGAAGCTCACGCTGATGAGCGAGTCGCTGCGAAACGACGGCCGCGTGTGGGTGCCGAAGCGCAAGGAAGATTGCGCCAAGCCGCCGAACCAGATCCCCGAAGGCGACCGCGACTACTTCCTCGAGCGAAAGTATCCGGCGTTCGGCAATCTCTCGCCGCGCGACATCGCGTCGCGCGCCGCGAAGGAAGTATGCGACGAGGGGCGGGGCGTGGGACCCGGCGGGCGCGGCGTCTATCTCGACTTCGCCGACGCCATCAAGCGGCTCGGCCGGCAAACGATCGAAGATCGCTACGGCAATCTGTTCGAGATGTACGAACGCATCACCGACGAGAATCCGTACGAAGTGCCGATGCGCATCTATCCGGCCGTGCATTACACCATGGGCGGACTCTGGGTGGACTACAACCTGATGAGCAACGTCCCCGGCCTGCACGTGATCGGCGAAGCGAACTTCTCCGACCACGGCGCGAACCGGCTCGGCGCCAGCGCGCTGATGCAAGGACTAGCCGACGGCTACTTCGTCGTGCCGCTCACGATCGGCGACTATCTCGGATCGACGAAGCTCGAGCGCGTCGCCGACGACAACGCCGAGGTGCGCGCCACGGAAGAGGCGGTTCGCGAACGCACGTCGCGGCTGCTCGCGGTGAGGGGAAGCCGCACGGTCGCGTCGATCCATCGCGAGCTCGGCAAGCTGATGTGGGAGTACTGCGGCATGGCGCGCGACGCGGCCGGACTCAAGACGGCGCTCGCCGAGATTCCCAGGTTGCGCGACGAATTCTGGCACGACGTGCGCGTGCCGGGCACCGGCGCCGAGTTGAATCAATCGCTCGAATACGCGGGACGCGTCGCCGACTTCCTCGAGCTCGCCGAGTTGATGTGCGTCGACGCGCTCGACCGCGAGGAGTCGTGCGGTGCTCATTTTCGAGTGGAGCATCAGACGCCCGAGGGCGAAGCGTTGCGCGACGACGAACGCTTCACCTACGTCGCGGCGTGGGAGTACGCGGGAGAAGGGAAGCCGCCCGCGCTCAGGAAGGAGCCGCTCGTGTTCGAGAACGTCCACCTGTCTCAACGCTCGTACAAATAGGAGGCGCGCGGCTCATCATGCACGTGACTCTCTTCGTGTGGCGACAGGCCGGCCCCGACGTGCCGGGCGGGATGCAGCGCTACGACACCGACGACGTCAGCCCGGACATGTCGTTCCTCGAGATGCTCGACGTCGTGAACGAATCGCTCATTACCAAGGGCGAACAGCCGATCGCGTTCGACCACGACTGCCGCGAGGGCATCTGCGGTTCGTGCGGGATGATGATCAACGGCGTCGCGCACGGTCCGATGAAAGGCACGGCAACCTGCCAGCTCCACATGCGGAGCTTCGCCGACGGCGCGACGATCGACGTGGAACCGTGGCGGTCGCGCGCGTTCCCGGTGATCAAGGACCTCGTCGTGAACCGCGGCGCGTTCGACCGGATCATCGCCGCCGGTGGCTTCATCACGGCGCCGACGGGTGCGGCCCAGGACGCGAACAACATTCAGGTCGCCAAACAGGCGTCGGATTCCGCGATGGACGCCGCGGCGTGCATCGGCTGCGGCGCCTGCGTCGCGGCGTGCCCGAACGGCTCGGCCTCCCTGTTCACCGCCGCGAAGATCGCGCATCTTGGGCTTCTCCCGCAGGGCCAGCCCGAGCGCTCGCGTCGCGCGCTGCGCATGGTGGCGGAGATGGACGCCGAGGGGTTCGGCCACTGCACGCTGTACGGCGAGTGCCAGGAGGCGTGCCCCAAGGAAATCAGCATCGACACGATCGCGCGGATGAACCACGACTATCTGGCCGCGACGATTACCCACCGCGAGGAGCGCGCCCAGGCGGGCACCGGATGACGCCCCCGCCGCCGGCCTGCCGCCCGGAGTCGGGAAAAGGGCCGAGAGATTGAACATTCGTATCCCGGAATGCACCTTGTCGGAAGCACTGGGACGCGCAGGCACGACCGTCACGATCAGATGCACGGTGCGGCGGTGAGCGAGGAAGCCGAGTACTTGGAGTCATCGACTCGCGGAGGCGCGACCGATGAAAGACTCGTCCCGCAAGAGATCCGCGAACGACCGCTCGGCGGCGGCGCACGGAAGGAAGCCTCGTAACCGTCCTCGCGACGCCGGGCGCGTGGCGCGCGACGTCGGCGGATCGACGTTGGCGCGAGTCAGCGCCGCCCTCCTCGCACTCGCCTGCGTCCTCCCGCTCGCGGTGTCGGAGAACCGATATCCGGGGCAGGTGCTCGCCTACTGGCTGCTCGGCGGACTGGTCGTCGGCGCGGCGTTCGCCGTCGGCGCGCGGACCGGACGCGACGCGGTGCTCGATCTTCCCGCGCGGTCGGCGCGCCTCCTCATGCGAACGCCGCCGGTCCTCTTCGCGCTGATCGTCGCCGCGGCCGCCACCGGGCTGAGTCTGTTCTTCGCGCGGTACGCGTTCGGAACTTCGGCGAGCACGCCCGACGAGATTGCCCAACTCTGGCATGCGAAGATTCTGCTGCACGGCCGGTTGTCGCTCCCGGTCGATGCGAACCGCGAGTTCTTCGGCCTCGAAACGGTCGTCGACGTCGGGCGTTGGTATTCACAGTTTCCAATCGGCGGACCGTTGGCGATGGTGCCGGGCGCATTCGTCGGCGCGCCGTGGTTGGTGAATCCCGTTCTCCTCGGGATTTCGACGATCATGCTCTACGTCTTCGCCCGGCGAGCCTACGGTGAAGTGCAAGGACGCGCTATCGCCGCGCTCTTCGCCGTCGCGCCGATGGTGCTCATGCTCGCCGGCACGTGGATGAACCACGTCCCGGTCCTCTTTCTGACGACGACCGCGCTCGCGCTGGTCGTCGCCTGGGAACGATCGACGTCGACGCTGCGCTCGGGCTCGTTCGCCGTGGCGATCGGCCTCGCAGTGGGACTCATCGCGACCATCCGGCCGCTCGACGCCGTCTCCGTCGCCGTCGCCATCGGCGTATTTCAGATCTCGGTGGCGTGGACGGCGCGGGCGAAGTGGCGCGACCTGCCCGGTGAGATCGCCGGCGGCTTTCTCGGCGCGCTACCACTCCTGCTGGCGAATCATGCCACGACGGGCAGCGCGTTTCGATTCGGCTACGACGTGCTCTGGGGGACGGGCCACCGCGTTGGATTTCACTCGGATCCGTACGGCAACACGCACACGCTGGGTCGCGGACTCGATCTCGCGACGACCTACGTGGGCGAGCTGAACATGTTCCTGCTCGCCTGGCCGGTCCCGGCGATTCTCGTCGCCGTGGTCACACTGCTCGCGGCGCGACGACTCTCGCGATGGGACGGACTGGTCCTCGCGCTGCTCGGCGCGCAGTTGGCGGCGTACGGCGCATACTGGGGCGAGGGGGAATTCCTCGGCCCGCGTTTTCTCTACACGGCGCTCCCCGCGCTGGTGGTGCTCATCGCGCGTGCGCCGTTCGTACTCGCCGAGCGATTCGATCGACGAGTCTTGCGAGGCGCGGTTGCGAGTGTGCTGGCGTGTCTGGCCATCGCGTGGCTCGTTCCCGGCTTGCCGTTCAGCGTGCTCGGTCTCGCCACACAAGCGCGAAACGCGCGGCAAACGCTCAAGGTCGACATCGCCGGCGCGGTGAGGGACGCCAACGTGCACCACGCCGTCGTGTTTCTCCGCGAACCGTTCACCATGCGACTGGCGCGCCGGCTGTGGGGAGTCGGCATGACGCGGAGCGACGCCGCCCGACTCATCGCGGGCAACGACGCCTGTTCCATTCTCATGGCGATCCGTTCCGCCGAAGGGGACTCGGATCGATCGCCGAGTCGGATGGTGACCCTGCGCGCGGCCGTCGTCCCGCTCGCCAGGCCCGCGCAGCAGGGTTCGGTTGGAGGGAGTCAGGTACACCTCGCATCGCGCGCGTCGATCACGCCGGAGTGTCAATCCGAGCTGGACGCGGACCGGCGATTGGGTGGCGCGCCGTTTGGTCCCATGCTGCCGCTGGAAGAGATCGGAGCCGACGGTCGTATCGGTGGCGGCGACGTGGTCTACGCAGCAGACCTCGGCGACCGCAACGAGCAGCTTCGCGCCAGGTTCGGCGATCGCCGCTGGTATCGCGTGGCGCTCCGTCCGGTTGGGCGCGGGCGACTTCGCGCAACGGTGTCACCATATTAGGCTGCGTGCGCGGCCGCGAGCTTGTGAACCTTTCGCCGCCTCGATCGTAAGAGAACGAACCCATGGAAACGTGGAGCTACCTGTGACGCACTCGATTCGACGCGGCGCGCTGCGCCCGACGGTCGCCGCGATGCTTGTTTCGCTCGTCGGCGCGCCGTCGATGTTCGCGCAGATGCCGATGAAGGAGCGCGTGGCGGGAATGGATGACGGCACGACCCTGTCCGCCAAGGCAAAATTGGAAATCGACAGCGTGACAAAGGCCACGCTGCCGCTCGGCGCGAGCGGCGCGGCGGCGAGCGCGGGATTCCAGCCCGTCTTTGGTTGGATTCCCACCATGGGCGTGCACTGGGTCGACGAAACGCGCATGGTGAAGGCCAAACAGAGCGACATCGCCGCGCCCGACAACCTCATGTTCTCGAGAATTGCCGGAAAGGATTCGCTGGTCGGTGCCGCGTACGCGTACCTCGCGCCAGTGTCCGATACCTCGAGGCCGAAGCTGTTCGACGGCGCGCCGCCGTGGCACGAGCACCAGAACCTGGCGCCGCCAGGACAGACGCTCGTCATGCTGCACGTCTGGTTCGTGCCATCGCCCGACGGTCCGTTCGCCGGAACGAATCCGAATCTGCCGTTCTGGGCCGCCGGCCTCGACGCGCCGGACGCGTCGCGCATGCACGAGCCGGCGTTCAACGTGCGCGTACGACAAGCCTCGCTCGCCTTGTCGGAAGTCGTCGACACGACGGCGATCTTTCCAAATCTCGAATCACGGATCGCGCTGCGCGCCGTGCTGGTGCCGCGCCGCGATTCTGTGCGCGCGCTGATTCCACAGATGCTCGCTGCGCAGCAAGCGCACGACGCGGCGCAATGGGATCGAATCGCCGACCGGCTGGCGAATCAATGGAAGGCGATGGAGACGGCCTATTACGAGAGTGCACTGACGCCGGGGGGCCGAGAGCGCATGGAACGCTTCGTCGCGATGCTCATGGGCGAGCACGTGCACTAGGTCTTGACCAGTGGACCGGTCCACCGGTTCACCCCTCCACTTACAATTTCGGCAGCGTGACGCCGACTTGGCTCTGGTACTTGCCGCCCTTGTCCTTGTAGGAGACTTCCGGCTCTTCTTCGCCACGGAAAAAGAGCACCTGCGCGATGCCTTCGTTGGCGTAGATCTTGGCGGGGAGGGGCGTCGTGTTGGAGATCTCCAGCGTCACGAAGCCTTCCCACTCCGGCTCGAAGGGCGTGACGTTGGTGATGATCCCACATCGCGCGTAGGTCGACTTCCCGACGGTCACCGTGAGGATGTTGCGCGGGATTCGGAAGTACTCGACCGACCTCGCCAGCGCGAACGAGTTGGGCGGCACGATGCACACGTCGCCCTCGAACTCGACGAACGACCTCGGGTCGAATGCCTTGGGGTCGACGATCGAGCTCAGGACGTTGGTGAAGATCCGGAACTCCCGCGCCACGCGCATGTCGTAGCCGTACGAGCTCACGCCGTACGAGATCACCCCTTTGCGCACCTGGCGCCCCTCGAAGGGCTCGATCATCCGGTGGTCCTGCGCCATCCGGGTGATCCAACGGTCTGACATGATGGTCATTTCGAGGGGGGGAGGTGTGAGGGGGCGGCGTGCGGTGAACGGCGAGGAGGGCGAGTGCGGTGAACGGCGCGCGGAAGTTTATTCGCGCGCGGTCGCCGCGCCAAGCACGTCGCGCCAACACGGATGTCGCGCCGTTGACCCACTCTCCAGCGTCGGATAACTTTCCGCGGCTGGACTTAGTGAAAGTTTTCACGAAGTGGGAGATTCATGCTTCGTACGTACTTCCCAGTCCTGCTCCTCCTCGGCTTCGTCATCGCCAACGCGGTGCTGATGCTGGGTCTCTCCCACCTCGTTCTTCGCCCCCGTCCCACCCCGGTCAAACAGAGTCCATACGAGTCGGGAATGCCGGCCCTCGGCGACGCGCACGAGCGCTTCTCCGTGAAGTTCTACATGGTGGCGGTGCTGTTCATCATCTTCGACATCGAAACGGTGTTCCTGATCCCGTGGGGAGCGTATTTCCGACAACTGTCGTGCACGCTTCCGATGGTCGACAATGCGTGCCCAGCCGGCCACGTGTCACTGTTCGGCCTGTCCGAAATGATCGTGTTCATGATCATCCTCCTCGTGGGCTTCGTGTATGTGTGGAAGAAAGGAGCGCTGCAATGGGATTGAGTACCCCCCCCCGTCCCGAATCGCGCCTCGTTCAGACCACGAGCGAGGAACCGTGGATCACGACGCGTCTGGACGCGTTCATCAACTGGGGTCGCAAGAACTCGCTCTGGCCGATGCCGTTCGGCACCGCGTGTTGCGCGATCGAGTTCATGGCGACCGCGGCGAGCAAGTACGACCTCGCGCGATTCGGCATGGAACGTCAGGCGTTTTCGCCGCGCCAAGCTGATCTCCTGATCTGCGCCGGCCGCGTGCCGTTCAAGCTCGCGCCCGTGCTGCGACGAATCTGGCAGCAGATGCCGCAGCCCAAGTGGTGCATCTCGATGGGCGCGTGCGCGTCGAGCGGGGGCATGTTCGACAATTACGCCGTCGTGCAGGGGATCGACACGATCATCCCGGTCGACGTCTACGTGCCGGGCTGCCCGCCGAGGCCGGAAGGACTCCTCTACGGCATCATGATGCTGCAGAAGAAGGTGGAGAAGGAGCGCATGGCGGACAAATCGCTGCGCGACGAGATGGAGCCGGATCCCACGAGCCAGCTGTTCATCGCGCCGTCGGAGATCGACGAGGTGTCGGAGCCGTTCGGCAACTCGGTCCAACAGACGCGATCCGGCCTGTGAGCAGCGACGCCTCATTCAAGCTGGTCGTGGCTGGAAGCGCGCTCGTCACCGGCGCCCCGTCGCCGTCGACACCCAAGACCGTCCCTCGCACCGGGACGCATCCGAATCCGTCCGCCGACGCGGTACGCGCGCAATTCCCCGACGTCGTCCAGCGCGTCGACGTCGTGTGGGGAGAGACGACGATCATCATCGATCCGGCGAGCGTGCACGACGTCATCCTCTGGCTGCACGAGGACGAAGGGCAGCGCTACGACTATCTGTCGGACGTCACGGCGGTCGAGTACCGCGACCTCGAGCGGCCGATCGAGGTCGTGTGGCATCTGCGATCGTTGCCGTTCCGGCGCTTCCTGCGCGTGAAGATGGTGATCCCGCCCGGCGCCGCGCTCAGCGTGCCGAGCGTGTGGGACGTGTATAAGTCGGCGGATTGGCTCGAGCGTGAATGCTATGACATGTTCGGCATCACGTTCGCCGGCCATCCGGACCTGCGCCGCATTCTGATGTGGGAGCAGTACAAGGAAGGCTATCCGTTGCGAAAGGATTTTCCGCTCCGTGGACGGTTCAGCCGCTCCGAGCAGCTTCGCCAAGCGCTCGCCGCGAACCCCGAGGCGCGGTACTCACAGGACGAGCTCACGATCGCGCAGGCGCTCGAGGATCTGCCGTCGGACATGCGGCGGCGCCTCTCCTCGGGCGAACGGACGGGCGAGTAGCATGGCGACCACGAAACGCACCGTCGACGTCGAGCTTTCGACTAGCGGCCTGGATGCGCAGGGCCGGCCGCGCCGCGTCCCGCTCGCGGTCGACGAAGCGGGCAACACCGTCGCCGTCGCCGAGCCGCCGGGTCTCGAGCCGGATCTCGAGGGTGAGCACATGCTCATCAACATCGGGCCGCAGCATCCGGCGACGCACGGCGTGCTGCGCCTGGTGCTCGAGCTGGACGGCGAGACGGTGGTGCGGTGCATTCCGCACGTCGGTTATCTCCACTGCGGCTTCGAGAAGATCGGCGAGTATCGCCAGTACAATCAGATCATCCCGTGGACCGACCGCGAGGACTATCTGAACTCGCCGGGCAACAACGTCGCCTTCGCGCTTGGCGCCGAACGGCTGTTCGGCATCGAGATCACCGAGCGCTGCAAGGTGCTGCGCGTGATGGCCTGCGAGTTGTCGCGCATCATGTCGCACCTGGTGTGGCTCGGCACGACGTGCATCGACATCGGCGCGTACACGCCGTTCCTGTGGGCGTTCCAGCAGCGCGAGAAGATCTACGAGATGCTCGAGTCGTGGATCGGCGCGCGCCTCACGACGACGCTCACGCGCGTCGGCGGCATGGGCGCCGACATCCCGGACAAGTGGATCGAGCAGTTGACGGCCTTCGTGACGGGTTTCCCGAAAGTCGTCGACGAAATCGACCGCGTCATCACGCGCAACGGCATCTGGGTCGGACGCACCGTCGGACTCGGCGTGATGTCCAGCGACGAGGCGATCAACTACGGACTCTCGGGCCCGATGATTCGCGCGTCGGGCGTCGCGTTCGACGTGCGCAAGGACTTTCCGTATCTCGACTACGAGACGTACGACTTCGACGTCCCCGTCGGCACCAACGGCGACGTCTACGATCGCTTTCTCGTGCGCATGGAGGAAATGCGGCAGTCGACGCGCATCCTCCAGCAGGCGATCGGCCGCTTGCCCGAGGGGCCGGTCAACGTGGACGACCACCGCGTCATTCTCCCGCCCAAGAGCAAAGCGACGAGCGACATGGAGTCGATGATCCATCACTTCAAGCAAGTGATGGAAGGCCCGCGTCCACCGATCGGCGAATGCTACGTCGCCGTCGAGAGCCCCAAGGGAGAGAAGGGCTACTATATGGTTTCCGACGGCTCGCCCAAGCCCGTGCGCTGGCGCATTCGACCGCCGTCGTTCGTGAACCTCTCGGCGATTCCTCGCATGGTCGAAGGACATCTGCTCTCCGACGTCATCGCGATCAACGCGTCGATCGACATCGTCATGGGAGAGATCGACCGGTGAGCGGACTGCGGAGTGCGGAGACCAGCAACTCAATGACGGAGACTGATCGGTGAGTCACGTTCACACCGAGCCATACGCGCCTGTCTTCACCGCCGGCAGTGCGCGGCGCAAGGAACTCGACGAGATCCTCACGCGCTATCCGACCAAAATGGCCGCGCTGCTTCCCGCGCTCTGGATGGTGCAGCACGAGCGCGGGTGGGTGAGCGACGACGGGATGGCCGAGGTCGCGGCGGTGCTGGATCTCACGCCGGCGTACGTGAAAGGCGTCGTGACGTTCTACACGATGTACCACCAGCACCCGGTCGGCCGGCACTTCATTCAAGTGTGCACGACGTCGCCGTGCAACGTCTGCGGCGCCGAGGGCGTGGTCGACGCGTTCCTGAAACACACGGGTTGCTTCGAGCTTGGCCAAACCTCCGCCGACGGCAAGTTCACCGTGATCGAAGTCGAATGCCTTGGCGCGTGTGGGTTCGCCACGCCGATCATGATCAACGAAGACTTCATCGAGTCGGTGACTCCGGAGAAGGTGCCGGAGATCCTGGCCGGACTCGCCTGACGCATGGGATATCCGCACGCACCGCACCGGCGTGAAGCAGTCGTTCTCTCCAAGCATTTTGGCGAGAAGGACGCGACCACGCTGTCCGGCTGGAAGAAGCGCGGCGGCTACGCGGCGCTCGAGAAGGCGCTCGCGATGCAGCCGGCCGACATCGTGAACGTGGTGAAAGACTCCGGACTGCGCGGCCGCGGCGGCGCCGGCTTCCCGACGGGCCTCAAGTGGTCGTTCATGAAGCCCGGCGATGGCAAGCCGCACTATCTCTGCTGCAACGCCGACGAGTCCGAGCCCGGCACGTTCAAGGACCGCGAGATCATGCGGTGGACGCCGCACGCGCTCGTCGAAGGCTGCGCGATCGGCTCGTACGCGATCGGCGCCGAGACGTGCTACATCTACATTCGCGGCGAGTTCACCGAGCCGATCGCGCGCGTCGAGGCGGCACTCGAGGAGTGCTACTCCGCGGGCATCCTCGGCAAGAACGCGATGGGCAGCGGCAAGACGGTGAACGTCTGGGTGCATCGCGGCGCGGGCGCGTACATCTGCGGCGAAGAGACCGCGCTGATGAATTCGCTCGAGGGCAAGCGCGGCAACCCACGCATCAAACCGCCGTTCCCGGCGGTTTCCGGCGTGTTCGCGCAGCCCACGACGATCAACAACGTCGAGACGCTCGCCGCCGTGCCGCCGATTCTCCAGAACGGCGCCGCGTGGTACAAGCAGTGGATGCGCGCCGACAACCCCAAGAGCACCGGCACCAAGCTGTACTCCGTGTGCGGCAACATCCAGAAGCCCGGCAACTACGAAGTCCCGATGGGCTTTCCGTTCAAAGAATTCTTGTACGATCTCTGCGGCGGTCCGCCGCAGGGCCGCAAGTTCAAGGCGATCATTCCGGGCGGCATCTCGGTGCCGCTTCAAACCGTCGACGAGGCCGAGTCGACCTTCATGGACTACGAGGGCTTCGTGGCGCAGGGCACAATGCTCGGCTCCGGCGGCGTGATCTGCATCGACGACTCGCAGAATCTGGTGAAGCAGATCGCGCGCGCGGCGCGGTTCTTCGCCCACGAAAGCTGCGCGCAGTGCACGCAGTGCCGAGAGGGCACGGCGTGGACCACGAAAATCCTCGAGCGCATCGTCGTCGGCGACGGAACGCCGGAGGATCTCGACACGTTGCTCTCGATCGCCGACAACATGACCGGCAAGACGATCTGCGTCCTCAGCGACTCTTGCGCGGTCCCGGTCGTGTCCGGTCTCAAGAAATTCCGCGCCGACTTCGAGGCGCTCATCAAGACGAAACGCACGATCCTCGTGCCGGCGGTGGCCTGATGGCAGACGCACCTCCGGGCGTAACGCTCACGATCGAGGGACGGCAGGTTACCGTCCCGGCGGGCACGTCGATCCTCGAGGCGGCGAAGTACGCCGGCGTGCTCGTGCCGCACTACTGCTACCACCCGGGGCTGCCCGTCGCCGGCGTGTGCCGCATGTGCCTCGTCGAGGTCGAGAAGGCGCCCAAGCTCGCGCCGTCGTGCGCGACGGCGGTGGCCGAGGGCAACGTCGTCCACGTGCACTCCCCCAAGTCGATCGAGGCGCGCAAAGGCGTCCTCGAGATGCTGCTCATCAACCACCCGCTCGATTGCCCGATCTGCGATCAGGCCGGCGAGTGCGAGCTGCAGGACTACACGTACATGGAAGGCCGCGGCGAAGGACGCTACCGGGATCCCAAGCGCTTCAATCCGGTCGAGGATTTCGGCGGCGACGTGATGTACACGCCGAACCGCTGCATCCTCTGCACGCGCTGCGTGCGTTTCATGGAAGACGTCGCGCACGATCCCGTGCTCAACGTGAGCGAGCGCGGCGACCGTGCGTATATCGGCAAGTTCGAGGGCAAGGACCTCACGCATGCGTGGGCCGGCAACGTCATCGATCTATGCCCGGTGGGTGCCCTGCTGTCCAAAGATTCGTTGAATAAAGCGCGCGCGTGGGAGCTCGACCGGACGGCGTCAGTGTGCCCGAACTGCTCGCAGGGCTGCAACATGATCGTCGAGACGCGCGACAACGTCGTCGTGAAGCTGCGTCCGCGTCCCAACGACGAGGTGAACTCGTACTTCATGTGCGACCACGGCCGGCTCAACTACCGCTGGATGAACCGGCAGGATCGCGTCGACGTGCCGATGGTCCGCCGCGGCGACGCGATGGCCGGCATCGATTGGCCGGTCGCCATCGCCGAAGCGGCGCGGGTCCTCAACGGCAAAAAAGCATTCGTGCTCGCCTCGCCCAACCTCTCGAATGAAGCGCTCTTCCTGCTCTCCAAGCTCGTGAAGGAAACGGGCGGGAAGGGCGCCTTCCGCGTGCAGCAGAGCGACGAAGCGCCGCTCCCGGGCGTCGAGGATCTCTCGCTGCGCAAGGATCGCGCGGCCAACGGGCGCGGCGCCGAACTCCTCGGCTTCAAGCAAAGCGCGACGCCGCTGTCGGGCCTCGCCAACGGCGACGTGCTCGTCGTCGCCGACGAAGAGTTGATCGGCGCCGACGCGGCGGACGTCGCGAAAGCGAGCGCGATCGTCGTCATCTCGACGACGCTCCCGCCGTGGGCGCGTCATCTCGCCGCCGCCGTTCTGCCGATCGCCAACTTCACGGAAGAAGAGGGCACGTTCACCAACCTGCGCGGCCGCGTCCAGCGCTTCATGCAGGCGAAGGCCGCGCCGGGCTTCGCTCGGCCCAGCTGGTTCGTGGTCGCCGATCTGCTGGCCGCCCTCGGCACGCCCGAGGACTATTCGCTGGCGAGCGACGTCTTCGCCGCGCTCGCCGGCGCGCAGCCCGAATTCGCCGGCATGTCATACGACCGGCTGGGTCTCAAGGGCAGGCTGATCGCCGGCGAGAAGCCGCGCGTGGGAGCACCCGCGTGATCCTCGCGCTGCAGCAGACGCTGACGCAGTCGCCGACGAACGGGCTCCTCATCCTTCCGCCGCCGAGCCACGGCGGCGTGTGGTTCCTCGCCACCGTCGTGAAGATCCTCGTCCTCTTCACGATCTACATGGTCGGCGTGATGCTGGTGATCTGGGCCGAGCGGCGCATCTGCGCGTTCATCCAGGATCGCCGCGGACCGAATCGCGTCGGGCCGTTTGGATTGCTGCAGTCGGTGGCCGATGGCGTGAAGAACATCATGAAGGAAGAGACGTACCCCGGCCAGGCGTACCTGCCGCTCTTCGTTCTCGCGCCGGTGATGTCGTTCGTGCCGGCGCTGCTCACCTGGGCGGTGATTCCGTACGGCGCGCCGTGGGATTCGAAGTGGGGCACGATCGACACGGCGATCGCGCCGATGCCGGTCGGCTTCCTGTTCATTCTCGCGATCTCGTCGCTCGGCGTGTACGGCATCGTGCTGGCCGGCTGGTCGTCGAACAACAAGTACTCCCTGCTCGGCGGTCTGCGCTCGAGCGCGCAGATGATCTCGTACGAGATCTCGATGGGCATGTCGACGATTCCGGTGATCATCCTCGCCGGCAACGTTTCGCTCAGCCAGGTGGTGAATCAGCAGGCGGGTCGGGGACTGCACTGGAACGTGATCAACACGACGGTCGCGTTCTTCGTGTTCATGGTCGCCGCGTTTGCCGAGACAAACCGCGTGCCGTTCGATTTGCCCGAAGCCGAATCGGAGCTGGTGGCCGGGTATCACTCCGAGTACTCGTCGATGAAGTTCTCGATGTTCTTCATCGCCGAGTACTCGAACGTGATGACGGCGAGCGCGCTGATGTCGACGCTCTTCTTCGGCGGCTGGGACATTCCGTTCACCCAGTGGGACAACGTCGCGCCGCACACCTTTCTCAAAACGGTAGTGACGTTCGGGTTCTTCTGGGTGAAGATCCTCTTCTTCGTGTTCGTGTTCATCTGGATCCGCTGGACGCTGCCGCGCTTCCGCTACGATCAGCTCATGGCGCTCGGTTGGAAGTTCATGCTGCCGACGGCGCTGTCGTACATCGTCATCGTCGCGGCGGCGACGCTCGGCCTCGACGCGGTGGGATTCCATCCCTCGTCGTGGCAGTTCGCGCTCGTCATGCTCGTCATCAACTTGGTGCTTCTGGTGATCATGTTCGGCGTCATCGATCGCGGTCGGCTCATCAGCCCCGCGTATTCGCGCCTCGACAAGCGCAACCTGGCCAAGCTCCGCCGCGCGACGTTCGATCGCGAGCGGTATTCCGACGCGCGGGAAGACGTCGGCGCGGGCGTGGTGCACGGAGGAGCCGACTGATGGCGATTGGTGTGAAGATTCTCGAGCGGCCCATCGCGAAGACGAGCTATGTGCGCGCGTCGCTGCAGGGCATGGCGCTCACGCTCAAGCACCTGCTCGACCCGCAGAAAGTGACGTGGCAGTATCCGGAGCAAAAATGGCCGCTCTCGCCGCGGTGGCGGGGCACGCACCGGATGCTCACCACGGAAGACGGGAAGGCGAAATGCGTGGCGTGCGGTCTCTGTCCCAGCGTGTGCCCTGCGAACTGCATCAAGCTCGTGCCGGGCGAAGACGAGAACGGGAACCGCTATCCACTCGTGTTCGAGATCGACGAGTTCCGCTGCATCTTCTGCGGCTACTGCCAGGAGGTCTGTCCCGAGGAAGCGATTCACCTCGGGCGGCACTATGAGAACTCGGAGTACAGCCGCGACGGATTCGTCTATGACCTGGAGCGCCTGACGTCCCAGACGCATCCGGTGTCCGAGATGTGGGACCCCGCCGACCCGAAAGGCGAGTGATGGTCGCGCCGCCCGCCCCGCTCGCACTACAGCAAGCCCCGTCCATGGCGCACGGCGCGTTGCCGCTGCTGTTCACGTTCCATTTCTATCTGTTTGGACTCATCGGCATCGTGTCGGCGCTCTTGTTCGTGACGCGCAAGAGTCCGGTCGCCGCCGCGCTCTGGCTGGTGAACACGATGTTCTGCCTCGCCGCGCTGTTCGTGATGCTCGACGCGCAGTTCATCGGCGCCATTCAGGTGATCGTCTACGCCGGCGCGATCATGGTCGTGTTCCTGTTCGTGATCATGCTCCTCAACCTCGGCCAATCGCCGCCGGCCGACATTCGGGGCATCGGGTGGAAAATCGCGGCGGGCGCGGTCGGAATCGCCATTCTGGCGCAGGTGCTCGCGGTGACGCGCGCCAAGACACCGCCGACGCTGACGCTGCCGGCGGGCTTCGCCGCGAACCAGGTCGCGGCCACGGGCGCGATCGCGCCGTTCGCCGGCCCGCTGTTCAACCAGTATCTGCTCGCGTTCGAGATCACCAGCGTGCTGCTTCTGGCGGCGATCGTCGGCGCCGTCGTCGTCGGCCGTCAGCGCGGAGAAGACCTTGCTCGCTGAAGCGCTCTTTTTCTCGGCCGTGCTGTTCGTGATCGGCGTCTTCGGCGTGCTGATTCGCCGCAACGCGATCATCGTGTTCATGTGCGTCGAGCTGATGCTCAACGCGGTGAATCTCACGTTCGTCGCGTTCGCGCAGGCCTACGGCGCGGCGGGACAGGTGTTCGTGTTCTTCGTGATGACCGTCGCCGCGGCCGAAGCGGCCGTGGGTCTCGCGATCATCATCGCGCTGTTCCGCCATCGCCCGACGGTGGATCTCAAGAACATCAACCTCCTCAAAGGCTGATGCACTCGCTCCTTCAGGCGGCGGTCGCCACGCAAACGCCCCATCCGCTGGACGGCACGGCCGTGCAGTGGCTGTGGCTCGTTCCGCTGCTGCCGCTGCTCGGGTTCGCGATCAACGGCCTGTTGTCGATCGTGGCGGCGTATCGGCCCGGCCCGACTGACCCATCCGCCGCGCACCACGAATCGCACGCCGGCCAGGGGGAAGGGCACGACGACGCCGGCAAGCACGCGCACCATGAGATCCCGCGCCACCGCTTCGCCGGCATCACCAGCATCGTCGGCCCGGGCGTGCTGGTGCTCGCCTTCCTCCTCGCCGCGGCGATCTTCGTCGCGATGCGCGGCGCGGGCGGCGGCGCGATCGAGGAGCCCTTCGTCCAACGCTACTTCTCGTGGATGCCGGTCGGCGACCTGCAGATCGACGCCGCGTTCCAGCTCGACCAGCTTGTCGATGCTGATGGTGCTCGTCATCACCGGCGTCGGCACGCTGATCCATCTGTTCAGCGTCGGCTACATGCAGGACGACCCGGGGTATCCGCGCTACTTCGCGTACCTCAACCTGTTCGTCTTCTTCATGCTGCTGCTGGTGCTCGGCGCCAACTACCCGATCATGTTCATCGGGTGGGAGGGCGTCGGGCTCTGTTCGTATTTGCTGATCGGATTCTGGTTCAGCGAAAAGGCCAACGCCGACGCGGGCAAGAAGGCGTTCATCGTCAACCGCATCGGCGATTTCGGATTCCTGATCGCGATGTTCCTGCTGTTCGCGAACATCGGAACCGCTCGACTTCCGCGGCGTCGCCGCGGGCGGCGAACGCGCTGACCGTCGGCGGCGCCGGTGGTGACGGCGATCTGTCTCTTCCTGTTCCTCGGCTGCGCCGGCAAGAGCGCGCAGATTCCGCTCTACATCTGGCTGCCCGACGCGATGGCCGGCCCGACGCCGGTGTCGGCGCTCATCCACGCCGCGACGATGGTGACGGCGGGCGTCTACCTCATCGCGCGCAGCTCGATGCTGTTCTCGCTCGCGCCGGTGGCCGAGTTGGTGGTCGTGATGATCGGCGCGTTGACGGCGATCTTCGCGGCGTCGATCGGTCTCAAGCAGTGGGACATCAAGAAGGTCCTCGCGTATTCGACCGTGTCGCAGCTCGGCTACATGTTCGTCGGCGTAGGCTCCGGCGCGTACGTGGCGGGCATGTTCCACCTGGTGACGCACGCGTTCTTCAAGGCGCTCCTGTTCCTCGGGTCCGGCTCGGTGATCTTCGCATGCACGCCGCGTATCACCACACCGGCAACCACGACGACGCGCAGGACATGCGCAACATGGGCGGCCTGCGGCAGTACATGCCGATCACGTTTGTGCTGATGTGGATCGCGACGCTGGCCATCGCCGGCATTCCGCCGCTCGCCGGATTCTTCTCGAAGGACGAGATCCTCGGCGCGGTCGTTCGCGCGCGCGCAGGGCTCGACGCTCGCGGAAGCTCACCTCTTTGGCATTCCGGGCACGTTCTGGCTGTATCTCGCGTACGTGTTTGGCCTCGCCGCGGCGTTCATGACGGCCGATGTACATGACGCGCATGATGCTCTACACCTTCCACGGCCCGAACCGCACCGGCGACGCCGAGCGATCGCATCTGCAACGAAGCGCCGTGGATCATGACGGGTCCGCTGGTCGTGCTCGGCTGTGCTAACGGCCGTCGGCGGCTGGCTGAACCTGCCTGAGTTCGCGCCGCTCGGCCCCGTGGGAGGCCTCGACCACTGGCTCGAGCCGGTGGTGGGCGAGGCAACCAAGCGAGTGATCGGCGGCGCCACGCGCGATGTCGCGGCGGCACGGAGCTGGGGCTGGTCTGGCGTCGCGGTGCTCATCGCCGTGGCGGGTATCGCCACCGCCGTCGTGCGACTGCAACCCGGAGACGCTCGTTCCCAAGAGCGACTCGCCGCAGCGAAGAAGGCTTCGAGAAAGTGCTCGAGCAACAAGTACTACGTCGACGAGATCTACGACGACGCGATCGTGAAGCCGATCGTCGGAACGTCGCGCGGCCTGCTGTGGCGCGGCGTCGACGCGGGATTGATCGACGGACTCGGCGTGAACGGGCGGCGCGTACCTCGCGCGGCTCGTCGGATGGATGGGATCGCAGTTCCAGTCGGGACAGCTCGGCACGTACGCGTGGGTGCTGGTGGTCGGCGTGCTCGCGCGTGCTCGGCGCCGTTACGGTGCGGTGATTCGCTCTCAACACCGGAATTCATGACTCGGCTTTCTGACCGTCGATCGGATATCAACACTGGGTGCTCCCGGCGCTGCTCGCGATCCCGGTGATCGGGCGCGGCGATCGATCTGGGTGCGCGGCGTCGGGCGATCCGCGCGACCGGCGGCGACGAAGTGGCCGACGGCACGCGCCAACGCGCCGCGCATGACGGCCCTCGTGGTCTTCGCGCATCGAGTTCGTCGTCTCGCTCGGGCTGTGGTGGAGCTTCGACGCGTCGGTCGCCGACGTGGCAGTCGACTGGTCGACTGGCCGTGGATTCCGCTCGTGGGGCATCCGCTTCACGCTCGGCGTCGACGGCATCGCCGTGATGATGATCCTGCTCACGACGTTCATCATGCTGCTGGCGGTCGGCGGCAGCTGGACGAGCATCCGCTCAGCGCTCGCACAGCTACTACGCGCTGCATGCTCATCCTCACGACGGGCATGCTCGGCGTGTTCATGGCGCTCGACCTCTTCCTGTTCTACGTGATGTGGGAAGTGATGCTCGTGCCGATGTACTTCATCGTCGGCATCTGGGGCGGCGAGCGCCGCATCTACGCGAGCCTCAAGTTCTTCATCTACACGATGGTCGGCTCGATGCTGATGCTCGTGGCGATCGTGTACCTCGGGCTCGTCGCGCGCGCGACCCGATCATCGGCAGTCCCGAACTTCAACTACGACTAGCTGCTCGCGCACGCGGCCGATCACGTCCGACCGCGGCCAAGTGGCTCTTCGGCGCATTCTTCCTCGCGTTCGCGGTGAAGGTGCCGATGTTCCCGTTCCACACCTGGCTGCCCGACGCGCACGTCGAAGCGCCCACGGCCGGCTCGGTGGTTCTGGCGAGCATCATGCTGAAGCTGGGCACGTTCGGCTTCCTGCGACTCGCCGTGCCGCTCTTCCCGTCGGCGGCGATGAGCCCCACGATCCGCACGGTCATTCTCACGCTCGCGGTGATCGGCATCGTCTACGGCGCGCTGGTCTCGCTCGTCCAACCGGACTTCAAGAAGCTCGTCGCCTACTCGTCGGTGAGCCACCTGGGCTTCGTGATGCTCGGCATCTTCGCGCTCACCGTGCAGAGCGTGCAGGGCGCGCTGATGGTGATGATCAACCACGGCATCTCGACCGGCGCGCTGTTCCTTCTCGTCGGCATGATCTACGAGCGTCGACACACGCGGTTGATCGACGCCTACGGCGGCATCGCGCGCGTCGTGCCGATGTTCGCCGCGATGCTGACCATCGTCACCTTCAGCAGCATCGGCGTGCCGGGCACCAACGGATTCGTCGGCGAATTCCTCGTCCTGATCGGCTCGTTCCGCACGCAGCCGATTTTCGCGCTCATCGCCGACGACCGCGGTGATCATCTCCGCGGCGTATCTGCTGTGGGCGATTCAGCGCATCCTCTTCAATCCGCTCGACAAACCGGAGAACGAGCACATTCCGGATCTCAACCGGCGTGAGCTCGCGATCATGGTGCCGCTCATCGCGGCCATCATCTGGCTTGGCGTGTATCCGGCGCCCGTCCTCGATCGCATGCAGGGCGCCGCGGCTCGATTCGTGCACCCAGGTCGATCGCGGCCGCGCGGCGACGCTCGCCCGACGCGACGGTCGGAGACGCCCGATGATACCTCGCGCGCTCGACCTCTCGATTCCCGCGCAGCTGACGCTCGCGCTCGTCCCGGACCTCGTCCTCATGGGCGGCGCGATGCTGCTGCTCGTCTGGGCCGCGTGGAAGAGCGACAGCGACCGGCATCAGCGCACCATCGGTATGGCGAGCATTCTCGCTCGTCGGCCTGACGATGCTGTTCACGCTGTGGTGGGCGGCGCGATTCGTCGCCGTGCCGGGCGGCGGCGCGATCGCGCTCGACAACTTCCGGTGGTTCGCCGACGTCGTGATCCTGCTCGGCACGCTGTTCACCATCGCGCTGAGCATGGACGACAACATGCGGACCGGCATCACCGCGGCCGAGACGCACGTGCTGGTCCTGCTCGCGTCGTCGGGCATGATGCTGCTCGCCGCCGCGCGCGACCTGATGATCGTCTTCCTCGGCATCGAGCTGATGTCGATCTCCGTCTACGCGCTCGCCGGCATCAACCGCCGCAGCGAGCGGTCGGCCGAGGGCGCGCTCAAGTACTTCCTGCTCGGCGCGTTCTCGACGGCGTTCCTGCTCTACGGCATCGCGCTCGTCTACGGCGCCACCGGCACGACGAGTCTCACGCTCATCGCCGAACGCATCGCGCAGTACGACCTCGTCCGACAGCCCGCTACTGCTCGCCGGCATCGCGCTGATGCTCGTCGGCTTCGGGTTCAAGGTCGCCACCGTGCCGTTCCACATGTGGGCGCCGGACGTCTACGACGGCGCGCCGTCGCCGATCACCGCGTACATGGCGGCGACGGTCAAGGCGGCGGCGTTCGTGGCGTTCCTGCGCGTGTGGCTCGAGGCGTTCCCGGCGAGCTTCACGACCTGGCTGCCCGCCGTGACGGGGCTCGCCATCGCGACGATGATCATCGGCAACGCGATCGGCCTCGTGCAGAAGAATCTCAAGCGCCTGCTCGCCTACTCGAGCATCGGGCACGCCGGCTATCTACTCGTCGCGCTCGCGGCGGGCACGTTCCAAGGCTCGTCGGCGCTGTTGTTCTATCTCTTCGTCTACACGCTGGCGACGTTCGGCGCCTTCGCCGTCGTCGTGACGCTGACGCGCGAAGGGCAGGGCGCCGTGATGCTCGAGGACTTGTCGGGACTCTACAGCGTGCGCCCCGGACTGGCGGTGGCGATGGCGGTGCTCATGCTCTCGCTGATGGGCTTCCCGATCTTCGGCGGCGCGGGCTTTTTTGCGAAGTGGTACGTGCTGCAGGCCGCGCTCCAGGCGCCGGTGCGACAGACGACACTCGCCGTGGTGCTCGTGCTCACGACCGTCGTGTCGGCGGGCTACTACATGTACGTCGTGATGCTGATGTTCATGCGTCCGCGGCCGGAGAGCGCGCCGGTCCCCGAAGCGTCCGGCGGTCTGACGCGGATGATCCTCGCCATCAGCGTCGGACTCATTCTCTTCCTCGGCATCTTCCCCGAGCAGGCGATCTCCGTGGCTCGGCTCGCCAGGCCCAGGGTGGAGATGGTACCGCAGGCCTCCAACGCACCGCCGGCCGCGACGCTCATCGCCGGCGCCGGGTCGAACCGCCGTACGACGGGGCCGTGATCCGCGACGCCGGCGGGCGGGGGCCCCGTTCTATTTTCTGAACCATGGCCATCGCCCCCGGGATCTTTCGCCAGTACGACATCCGCGGCATCGTCGATCGCGATCTCACCACGGAAGCGGCCAGCGCGCTCGGCGGCGCGTACGCGGCATACCTCGCGGCACACGACATCCGCGGCGACGTCGCCGTCGGTCGCGACAACCGGCCAAGCGGCGAGCTGCTTCGCGAAGCGCTGGTGCACGGACTCACCGCGGCCGGCGTCGGCGTGGTGGACATCGGCGTCGTGCCGACGCCGCTCAACTACTGGGCGCTGAACCAGCTTCCCGTCGTCGGCGGAATTCAGATCACCGGCTCGCACAATCCGCCCGAGTACAACGGCTTCAAGCTGTCGGTCGGGACGGCGTCGCTGCACGGCGACGAGATCCAGCGGCTCTACGAGCTCACGCAGGGCCCCGCGCCGGCGGCGGCGACGCTCGGCGTCGTACGCGAAGAGCCGATCATCGACCGCTACTTGAACGACGTCGGCGATCGCATCGGAAAACTCTCGCGCCCCATTCGCGCCGTCTACGACTGCGGCAACGGCGCCGGCGCGCTCGTCGCACCGCGCCTGTTCGCGCGACTCGGTTTGGCGAAGGGGAGCCGCGGACTGTTCTGCGAGAGCGACGGCACCTTCCCGAATCATCACCCCGACCCGACGGTCCCGGAGAACCTCGAGGATCTCGTCCGCGCCGTGCGCGAGGACGGCGCCGAGATCGGGATCGCCTTCGACGGCGACGCCGACCGGATCGGCGTGGTGGATGGAGACGGGCGAATCGTCTGGGGCGACCGCATTCTGATTCTCTACGCGCGCGACGTGCTCGCGCGAACGGGCAAGGGACAGCCGATCATCTTCGACGTGAAGTGCTCGCAGTCGCTGCCCGACGCGGTGGAACGCGCGGGCGGCAAGCCGCTCATGTGGAAGACGGGCCACTCGCTGATCAAGGACAAGATGCGCGAGACGCACGCGCCGATCGCCGGCGAAATGTCCGGCCACATGTTCTTCAGCGAAGGCTTTTACGGTCACGACGACGCGCTCTACGGCGCGGCGCGGCTGCTGCGTATTCTCGCCGACTCCGGTCGGACCGTGGCGCAGGCGCTCGCCGACGTCCCGGAGCTCGTCTCGACGCCGGAGATTCGAATCGACGTGCCGGAGGAGCTCAAGTTCGGCCTCGTGAGTCGAGCCGTCGAGCATTTCCGCGCCAAGCACGACGTGATCGACGTGGACGGCGTGCGCGTGTTGTTCGGCGACGGCTGGGGCCTCATTCGCGCGTCGAACACGCAGCCGGTCATCGTCGTGCGATACGAGGCGGCGACCGCCGAGCGGCTGGCCGCGATCCGCGGCGAAATGGAGGGGTGGCTGCGCGCGCAGGGCGTGCGCATCTGACATGACGCGGCGGCGGTGGGTCGTGGCCGGCTTGGCCGCCGTGGCCGTGCTGTTGCTTGCCGGCCGCGCGCTGTCGGCGATCTACGCCGACTACCAATGGTACGAGGCGCTCGGCGCCGGCGCGCTCTGGCGTCTCCGCAGCGGCGCCATCGCCGCGATCGACGCCGGCGCGTTCCTCGCCACGACGATTTTCGCATTCGTAAACTTCTATGCGGTGCGGCATTCGGTCGTGTCGCTGGTGTTTCCGCGACGCGTCGGCAACCTCGAGATCGGCGAAGAAGTGCCGGGGAAGTACCTGATCGCCGCCGCCGTCGTCCTCGCCGTCCTGATCGGACTCCTGTTGCTGCCGTCGGGCGACGACTGGCCGTCGCTCATTCTGGCGCGGTCGGGCCAGTCGTTTGGAGAGCCCGAACCCAACTTCCGCGCCGACATCGGGTTCTTCGTCTACTGGATGCCGTTCGAAAACACGGTTTGGGACTGGACGTTCTTCGCCGTCACCGTCGTCGGCGTGGCAGCGATTCTCTTGTACGCGCTCACGCCGAGTCTGCGCTGGCAGCGTGGAGCGCTGCACGTCTCCGGATATGTTCGGCGGCATCTCACGGTGCTCGCCGGCGTCCTGCTGTTGCTGGCCGCGTGGAGTTTCAGGCTCGACATGTACTCGCTCGTCACGTCGGGGTCCGGCCCCGACGGGCTGTTCGGATTCGTCGATGACAAGGTCGGCGTCACGGGCGACCTCGTGCTCGCGCTGGCGACGCTCGGTGCGGCGCTCGTCGTGATCTGGAGCGGATTCGTCGGGCAGTTTCGACTGGCCGGCGTCGCGGTGCTCACCATCGTCGTGCTGGGATTGATCGTCCACGAGGTCGTACCGTTCGCGGTGGGCCACGTCGGGATCGAGGCTTCTCGGCGCGCGCGCGACAACGACTACGTCGCCACTCGCGCCGCGTTCACCAAACGTGCCTTCGCGATCGACTCGGCACCGCTCGACTCGGCGCGCGTCTATCCCACGCTCGCGGCGGCGCTGCCGTGGATTCCGGTGTGGGAAGGGCCGGCGCTCAGCCGGGCCATCGACGTGAACCGCGCGCCCGACGACGCGAACGCCGCGGTGGGATGGCGAACGTCTCCGCAGGGACTCGTTGCCAGCGTCGTGAGCGCGCCGCCGCCCGGCGCGTCGGCACGCGCGCCATGGACGGTCGCCCGCGTGCTCGCCGCGGACGCCGACGAGCGCGGCGCGCCGTTGCGGGCGGCGGGCTCCGATGCGTCGGCCACGGACGACATCCCGCTCGACCAGCCGATCGTATTCCCGGGCGCGTCGCCCGTAGCCGTCGTCTCGGATTCGTTCACCACGACCGGCGTGCCGCTCGATTCGTTCCTCGCCCGACTCACCGCCGCGTGGTCGTTGCAGAACGTGCGAATCTTGTCTCGGGACGTGGCTCAACCACATCCGACGCTGATCACGCATCGCGACATCCGCGACCGGCTGCATCGCTTCGCGCCGTTCTTCTTCCAGGGACGCCGCGTCGCGCCACTGTTCGTCGGCGACTCGCTCTATTGGACGGTGGATCTGTACTCCGCTTCCGTCGACTACCCGCTCGCGCGCCGCGTACAGATCGGCACCGACGAATTCAGCTACCTCCGCCACGCGGCGACCGCCGTGGTGCAGGCGTCCACCGGCGACGTCTTTCTCGTGCGCGACTCGGTGCTCGATCCGGTCGCGTCGACGTGGGTGCGCCTGTTGCCGTCGATGTTCACGACGTGGCAGTCGCTGCCGCCGGGATTGCGCGCGGCGGTCGGCGCGCCGCTCGACGGACTGCTCGCCAGAGCGGCGGCGTTCGGCTGGTACGGGCCTGGACCGGGCGTGGGGCGCCGCGTGCCCGTGCTCAACGGCGCCGACAGCGCGCTCTCCGGCGACGAGTTACCGATCGCGCTGCGCGGCAGCAGCACGACGGCCGTCGCGCTGCCGCTCGTCGACGACAACGATCGCTTGCGCGGACTCATCGTCGGAATCGGCGGCGCGTCCGACTCGATGGCGTGGTATCCGTTGGCGAGTGCCGGCCCACGCTGGGGCGGCCTGCTCGATCGAATGCGATCGATCGACAGCGCGGGCACCGGCCTGCGCGACGGACCGGTTGCCAACGGACGTGTGCGCGTCGTGCCGGTGCGATCGGGGGGGGGCATCGCGTTCCTGCAGCCGTCGTATCGGTGGCGTCCACAGAACACGCCGTCGATCAGCCGGGTCGCGCTGTTGTACGACGACACGTCGCGCTCGGTGTCGCCACCGTTCGGCCTCGTGCCGCCCGTGCCCGCGCTGCCGTCGACGGCGTCGCCCGAGGTGAAGAGCAGCGCGAACGCGCTCTACTCCGAGATGCGCGACGCGATGCGCCGCGGCGATTGGGTCGCATTCGGCCGAGCGTTCGATGCGCTCGGGCGTTTGGTCGCGCCGGAGAAGCGCCGATGATCGATCTCGCGTCGAGATCGAAACGCATCGCCGTCGTCGCGTTGGGCGGGAACGCGCTCGCGCCGGCCGGTGAACCGTCGACCATCTACAATCAGTTCCGACACACCCGCGAAAGCCTCGTCCCGATCGTCGAGCTGATTCACGACGGCTGGAACGTGTGCGTCGTTCACGGCAACGGACCGCAGGTCGGCGACGAGATGGTGCGCAACGAAGCGGCGCGCGACGAGGCAAGTCCGCTGCCGCTCGGCGTGCTCGTCGCGGCGACGGCCGGCTGGATCGGCTACATGATCCAGCAGTCGCTGGAGAATGCGCTGATGCGCGACGGCGGCGCGCCTCGCCTCGCACGCAGCGTTGCCACCGTCATCACGCAGGTGCAGGTCGATCCGAACGACCCGGCGCTCCGCCACCCGACGAAATTCATCGGGCACGCGCTGTCTGCCGAGCGAGCCAATGAGCTCGAGCACGACGGCTTTTCGGTGAAGGCCGACGGCCACGGCAATCTGCGCCGCGTCGTGGGGAGTCCGGTGCCGCTCGGAATCCGCGAGCTCGACGTCATCCGAGCGCTGATGGACGCGGGGACACCGGTGATCGCCTGCGGCGGCGGCGGCGCGCCCGTGTATCGGCACCCGACGCTCGGCTGGGAGGGGATCGACGCCGTCGTGGACAAGGATCTCGTGGCCGCGGTGTTGGCGCGCGACCTCGGCGCGGCGCTGCTGCTGATCCTGACGGACGTGGACGCGGTCTACGCCGACTGGGGAACGCCGAAACAGCGTCCGCTCGGCGCGCTCACGGCCGACGAAGCGGCGGCGATGGACAAACAGGAGGCATTCGGCGAGGGAAGTATGGCGCCGAAGATACGGGCGGCGATTGATTTCGTGCGCGGCACGGACGCGGCGCGGTTGACCGGCGGCGCCGAGCCACCGCGCGCGATCATCACGTCGCTCGCGCGAGGGCCCGCCGCCGTGCATGGCAAGGCAGGAACCACGATCACCGCATGAACGACACGACGCATACGGAGCCTACGGAGAACGCGTGAACATCCACGAGTATCAAGCGAAAGAGTTGCTGCGAAAGGAGGGCGTGCCGATTCCACCGGGCGAGGTGGCGCGAAGCGCGGCCGACGCCGAAGCCATCGCCCGCAAGTTCGGCGGCACGGTGGTGGTGAAGGCGCAGGTCCACGCCGGCGGACGCGGCAAAGCGGGCGGCGTGAAGCTCGCCAAATCGCCGGAGGAAACGCGCGAGATCGCGAGCAAGATCCTCGGCATGCAGATCAAGGGACTCACGGTCGAGCAAGTGCTCGTCACGCCCGCCGCCGACATCGCGACCGAAGCCTACGCCGGCATCATCCTCGACCGCGCGACCAAGAAACCGGTGTTTATGGTGAGCCCGGCCGGCGGGATCGATATCGAGGAGGTCGCGGCCAAGACGCCCGACAAGATCCTCAAGCTGCCGATCGATACGCGATACGGCTTGCAGGCGTATCAGGCCAGCCGGCTCGGCTTCTTCCTCTACGACGACGTCAAGCAAGTGCGCGCCGCGGCGAAGATCCTGATGCAGCTCTACGTGGCGTTCATGAAGAACGGGTGCTCGCTCGCCGAGATCAATCCGCTCGTCACGACGCCGACGGGGGACGTCGTGGCCCTCGACGCGAAGATGGTGATCGACGACAACGAGCTCGATCGCCATCCCGAAATCGCGGCGCTGCGCGACGAAACCGCCGAGGCGCCGAGCGAGGTGCAGGCGCGCAACGCCAACCTCACGTTCATCAAGCTCGACGGGAACGTCGGCTGTGTGGTGAACGGCGCCGGCCTGGCGATGGCGACGATGGATCTCGTGAAATACTACGGCGGCGACCCGGCCAACTTCCTCGACATCGGCGGCTCGTCCAATCCGGAGAAAGTGGTGAACGCGATCAAGATCATCACCGAGGATCCGAACGTGAAGGCGATCCTCTTCAATATTTTCGGCGGCATCACTCGGACGGATGACGTGGCCAACGGCATCGTGACGGCGACGAAAAAGAATCCGCTCAAGGTGCCCATCGTCATCCGACTCACCGGCACGAACGAAGAGATCGCGATGAAGATTCTGCAGGACAACGGCTTCTCGGCGTCGTCGGACATGGACGAAGCGGTGAAGAACGCGGTCGCGCTCGCCAAGGGAGGAAAAGCCGCGTGAGCATCTTCATCGACAAGGACACGACCGTCATCGTGCAGGGCATCACGGGCCGCGACGGCTCGTTCCACGCCAAGCAGATGCTGGAGTACGGCACGCGCATCGTGGCCGGCGTCACGCCGGGCAAGGGCGCACAGCAATTCGAGGGCAAGACGCCGATCTTCAACACGGTCGCCGACGCCGTCGCGGCCACCGGCGCGAACACGTCGGTCATCTACGTGCCGCCCATGTTCGCCGCCGACGCGATCCTCGAGGCGGCCGACGCGGGCGTCAAGCTCGTCGTCGCGATCACGGAGGGCGTTCCGGTGTTGGACATGACGCGCGTCTACCCCTTCGTGAAGGAGAAGGGCGCGCGGCTGATCGGCCCAAACTGCCCGGGTCTCATCACACCCGGCCAATCCAAGGTCGGGATCATCCCCGGCCGCATCTGCACGCCGGGCCACGTCGGCGTCGTGAGTCGTTCTGGAACGCTCACCTACGAAGTCGTATACCAGTTGACTCGTGCCGGGCTCGGGCAGTCCACCTGCGTCGGCATCGGCGGCGATCCGATCAACGGCACGAACTTCATCGACTGCCTCGCCGCCTTCGAGGCGGATCCGAACACGAAAGCCGTGGCGATGATGGGTGAGATCGGCGGCACCGACGAGCAGGACGCGGCGACCTTCGTGAAGGAGCACATGAAGAAGCCCGTCGTCGGCTTCATCGCCGGGCAGACCGCGCCGCCGGGGCGCCGCATGGGACACGCCGGCGCGATCATCAGCGGTTCCGCGGGAACCGCTACTGAAAAAATTGCGGCGTTCGAGGCGGCCGGGATGGGCGTCGCCAAGCGGCCGATCGATTTCGTGGAGCTGCTGCAGAAGCGTCTCTAGCCGGCGCGCCGGGACCGGGGAGAAAAGACAAATGGCTCGCCTTTCGGCGAGCCATTTGTGCAGCGGGGCGTTCGGTGGGTCAGACCTGACCGCCCCTCGTCGAGTGCGTTACTGCCAGAGGACGTCGAAGCTATAGTGACCGTACCCCGGCTCGACGTCCTGGATCCGCAGGATGGCCGTGTACCCGTTGTCGGGCGACGGCTGCTGCGTCACGACGACGCGACCGCGGCCTTCACGCTCGGAGACGCGCACGCTCATCGCGCCATCCGGAATGCCGTTGAGCGTCGATTCGATCAACTGCGGATCGTGACCGCTCAACGTGTGATACGAAACGCGGTTGGGGCTCAGCACGATTTCGAGATCGTCATCGACATCGCCGCTCCATCGGAGCGCCACGTGCCGAGAGTCACTCATCGACTCACGGTCGAGCGGTGGACCGAGTTCGCCGGCCGCGGCCGGTTGCCAGTCCGCCTCGAGTCGATAGAACCCGCTGCCGCCTTGCGGATCGCGAATTCGAATGACCGTCGTGTATCCGTTCTCAGCCGTCGGTTGACGGATCACCTCGGCGCTCCCGCGCCCTTCCAGCACCTGCACGGTGACGTCGCCGTCACGGTGCGGCATTGGGGACACCACGTTCACCCCGAGCTGCCCGGGCTCCGCCGGACCGATGTTGGTCGTCGACACCTGACCGCCGCTCATCGTGAGCAGAATCTGTTGATCGACGCGGCCAGTCCAACTGAACAGCTCGCGCTGTGCCCGCAGCGGCGATGCTCCCGCTCCGACAAGGCCCAGTACGGTTAACGCGCTCAAGTACTTGAAGTTTGTCGCTGGCATGCAGACCTCCTGAAAAGCGACTGCCTCTTGGTAAAGCGAGATGCGGGCCGCTAGCGCGAGCAATGGTCCTTTGTCCTTAGTCGAATCGCGGCCGAGGCCGGGGAACATTTGCGGCGGGCTCGAGGTGCCACGCGATGGCTCGCAATCGTCAGCGACGAAGCGACCGTCCGACGGAGAGCCCGCGGAAGGGGGACGGACCGAAGCCAACGACCCAGGTGAGCGCGAACGCCAGTGCGGCTACATTTGGGCGTCGCGTTCGCCCGATACCATCTCGAGCGACACAACTCTTGAAATCACAGGCAATCGACATGGCCGGCAACTATACCCTGACCATCATCAAACCCGACGCGCTGTCGACGGGCAAAGCAGGCAAGATCATCGCGCACCTCGAGCAGCAGGGCTTCAAGGTCCTCGCGAGCCGCGTGGTCCACATGAATGAATCCCAGGCGGGCGAGTTTTACGCCGTGCACCGGGAACGGCCATTCTTCACGCCGCTCGTCGCGTTCATGACCTCGGGCCCGTGCATGCCCATGGTGCTCGAGAAGGACAACGCCGTCGCCGCGCTTCGAACAGCCATTGGCGCCACCGATCCCGCGCAAGCTGATCCCGGCACGGTTCGCAAGCTGTTCGCGGAGTCGAAGGAACGAAACGCGATTCACGCCTCGGATTCCGACGAAAACGCCGCCCGGGAATCGCGCTTTTTCTTCTCCGAAGCCGACGTCCTCGGTGCCCGCTGATTGGAGCGTCGGCGTCGATCTAAGCTCTGTCGCCTCAGCAACTTGTAGTGAGACACGTGACGGGCTAGCTTTGGGGGATGTTGTCATTCGACATTCGATCCCTCGATGCACACGCCTCGGTCGTCGACGAAGTGCTGTCGGCCGACGATCCGGTCTGGGATCCAACCGATCGAAAACCCATCGACGGCGTGCACGTCACCGGCCGAATCTCCTCGGCCGGGCAAGGGCGTTTCTACTGGCACGGCCGCCTGACCGGCGACGTCATGCTCGAGTGCAGCCGCTGCCTGGCTGACGCAAAATCCCACGTGACCGACGAAGCGCACATCATCTTCGCCGAGCAAGGGAGCGAAGACGCCGACGAACCGGACGTGTACGTCTACGAGCGCACGGCGGCGAACCTCGACCTACGGCCCGCGCTGCGCGAACAGTGGCTGCTCGCGGCGCCGGCCTTCGCGCTCTGCCGGCCCGATTGCAAAGGTCTCTGCCCCCGCTGCGGCGTCGATCTCAACGCCGGACCGCACGAATGCGCAGAGCAGGCAGTGGATCCGCGCTGGGACGTGTTGCAGAAATTGAAGCAGTCGTCGTCGCGATAGCGTCCCCGAGCCCTCGATTTACAACTCACCTCGCAACTTCTCACGACCATGGCCGTCCCCAAGAGACGCACCTCGAAACGAAAGAAGCGCGCCCGCAACACGCACAAGAAAGCGCCCGCGGTCATTCTGCAGGCGTGTCCCAAGTGTGGCTCGCCCAAGCGACCGCACCGCGTGTGCGGTGAATGCGGCTTCTACGCCGGTAAACAGCGGGTCGAAGCCAGGGAAGCGTAGCCTTGGCGCGAATCGCGTTGGACGCGATGGGGGGCGACTTCGCTCCCCAGGCGACCGTCGCCGGCGCGCTGCTCGCCCTGGGCGAGCTGGATGCAAGCCACACGCTGCAGCTCGTGGGTCGCACGAGCGTCGTCAACGAACAGCTCGAAGCGCTGCTCGCCGACCCGCAGTATGCCGCGGCGCGCGGGCAGCGCGATCGTGTGAGCGTCGTCGAAGCGGCCGACGTCATCGAGATGACGGACAAGCCGGGGGCGGCGATCCGCGGCAAGCCGAACAGCTCGATGATCGTCGGGCTCAAGCTTCAGGCCGAACGCAAGTCCGACGCGTTCGTTTCGGCCGGCAACACCGGCGCGCAAATGGCGGCGTCGATGATCGTGCTCAAGCTCCACGCGGGAGTCAAACGGCCGGCGATCGCGACGCTCTTTCCCACGGGACACAACCCGGTGGTGGTGCTCGACTCGGGCGCCAACGTCGATTGCTCGGCCGACGAGCTGGTACAGTTCGCGCGGCTCGGCGTCGTCTACGCCGAAGATCTGCTCGGCCGAACCAACCCGGCGGTCGGACTGCTGAGCATCGGTGAGGAACCGGAGAAGGGCAACGCGGTCTCCAAGGAAGCGCACCAGCTCCTGCAGTCGGCCGGCCTGAATTTTCTCGGCAACGTCGAAGGGCGCGACCTGCCCGCGGGAGCTTGCGACCGCGGTCTCATCGACGTCGTCGTCTGCGACGGGTTCGTCGGCAACGTGGTCCTCAAATTCTACGAGGCCGTCGCGCCGCTCATCACGCGCTTGCTCGCCAAGGCCGGCGTGGATGAAAAGACGCTGATGAGCGCTCTTCGGCAGCTCGACTACTCCGAGCACGGCGGCGCGCCGCTCCTCGGCGTGAACGGCGTCAGCATCATCTCGCACGGCAAGTCGTCGCCGCGCGCCATCAAGAACGCCATCAAGGTCGGCGTGCAAGCCGTGGAGACGCGCATGAACGAGCACATCGGCCGGCATCTCGCATGAAACGACCGGTCGCGTATTTCGCCGGCACCGGTCGCGGCATCCCGTCCACCGTGATGACGAACTTCGATTTCGCGAAGATCGGCATCGAGACGACCGACGAATGGATCGTCGAGCGCACGGGGATCAAGGAACGCCACATCGCCAAGACCGAAAGTGCGACCGATCTCGCGGCAAGCGCGTCGCGACTGGCGATGGAAAAAGCCGGAGTGCAGGCCGGCGAGATCGACATCATCGTGCTCGGCACCGCGTCGCCCGATCGTTTGCTGCCGTCGGCGGCGGTGGATCTTCAGGCGGCGCTCGGCGCGAGCCGCGCGGCGGCATTCGACGTCGGCGCCGCGTGCTCGGGATTCATCTACAGCACGACGGTCGCCGAAAGCATGATCGCGGCCGGGAACGCCGACACGGCGCTCGTCGTCGGCGTGGAGAAGCTGAGCGCGATCACCGACTGGACCGACCGTTCCACGTGCGTGCTGTTCGGCGACGGCGCCGGCGCCGCGGTGCTCCAGCGGTCGAAGCACCACAAAGGGATTCTCTCGACCTTCGTGCGCAGCGACGGAACGCTCGGCGATTTGCTCTGTCGCCCGTCGGGCGGCGCCGCTCGGCCGTTCTCGGCCGACGTCCTCGCCGACCACTCGCAGTTCATCACGATGAACGGCCGAGAGGTGTTCAAGAACGCCGTGCGGTCGATGTCGGAGGCGGCGACGCGGGCCCTCGACGCCGCCAAGCTCACCGGCGCCGACATCGACCTGATGATTCCGCACCAGGCGAACATCCGCATCATCGAGGCGACGGCCAAGCACGCCAACATCTCGATGGACAAGGTCTACGTGAACGTGGACCGCTTCGGCAACACCTCGGCGGCATCGGTGCCGATCGCGCTCGACGAGGCGATCGAGAAGGGCGTCATCGGCGAAGGCTCGACCGTGCTGCTCGTCGCCTTTGGCGCGGGCTTCACGTGGGGCTCGTTGGTCGTCCGCCTTTGACGATGGACGTCGTACTTCTATTCCCGGGTCAGGGCTCCCAGAAGCCGGGCATGGCGAAGGATCTCGTGGATGCCTTCGCCGAAGCACGCGACGTGTTCGATCGGGCCGACGCCGCCCTTGGCGTGCCCCTCAGCCGTCTGTGCTTCGACGGTCCGGCCGAGGAGCTCACGCTGACCCAGAATGCGCAGCCGGCGCTCCTGGCGCACGGCGCCGCCGTCTGGGCGATCGTGAAGGACGCGATCGCGTCGCGCGTCGTCGCGGCGGCGGGGCACTCGCTCGGAGAGTTGACCGCATATCACGCCGCCGGTTCGTTCGGCGTCGAAGACGCGGTTCGCGTCGTGCGCCGCCGCGGCGAGCTGATGTACGAGAGCGGCGTGAGGCAGCCCGGCACGATGGCGGCAATTCTGGGAGACGCAAGTCGTCCTACGGACGAGATCTGCGAGCAGGCGACGCGCGAAGCGGGACTCGTCGTTCCGGCGAACTACAATTGCCCCGGACAGCTCGTCGTGAGCGGAGAGATCGCCGGCGTCGAGCGGGCGATGGCGCTGTTCAAGGAAGCCGGCGCGAAGCGCGCGATTCGGCTGAACGTGAGCGGTGCGTTTCACTCCCCGCTCATGGAAAGCGCCTCCGATGGGCTCTCCAAAGCGCTTGATTCCTTGTCATTTGGCGACCCTGACTTCCCGGTCTACTCGAATGTGACGGCCGAGCCCGTGACGGGCGCCGCTTCCGGCAAGAGCCTTTTGCTGAAACAGCTCGCCAGCCCGGTTCGCTGGAGCGACGAAGTCGCCGCGATCGGACGCGCCCATCCGAACGCGCTGTACGTCGAGATGGGGCCGGGTTCCGTGCTCGTGGGGCTCGTGAAGAAGATCGATCCCTCGCTCAAGACGGCGACGTGCGGCACCGCCGACGAAGTCGGACAGCTCACCGAGCTCGCCCTCGCGTGAAGATCGACCTCACGGGGCGAGTCGCGCTCGTCACGGGCAGCACGCGCGGCATCGGTCGCGCGATCGCCGAGTCGTTGGCGAACGCTGGCGCTCGCCTCGCCGTCGTGGGTCGCGACGCCGAGCGTGCGAAGGAAGCGGCCGCGGCCATCTCGGCGGAATCGCGGGGATACGGCTGCGACATGGGCGACGCGACAGCCGTCGCGGGACTCGTCGAGAGCGTCGAGCGCGACTTCGGGGCGATCGACATTCTGGTCAACAACGCGGGGCTCAACCGCGACAACCTGCTGATGCGTCTCAAGGACGACGACTGGGACGCCGTATTGAACACCAATCTCCGCGGAGCATTCGTCGCCATGCGCGCCGCTACGCGCGGCATGATGAAGCGTCGCTGGGGTCGGATCATCAACATCTCGAGCGTCGTCGGGGTCGTCGGCAACAAGGGTCAGGCGAACTACGCGGCGAGCAAGGCGGGGCTCATCGGCCTCACGAAGTCCGTCGCCAAGGAGCTGGCGTCGCGGAACATCCTCGCCAACGTCGTTGCTCCCGGTTTCATCGAGACCGACATGACGCACGCGATGACGGACGAGGCCAAGAAAACCCTCTACACGCAGATCCCGCTCGAACGTCTCGGCACCCCGGCCGACGTAGCCAACGTCGTGACATTTCTCTCGTCCGATCTCGCGAGCTACATCACCGGACAAGTGTTCGTCGTCGACGGCGGGATGGTCATGTGACGACGCCGGAGACGACAGGAAGGCCGGGGTCGCATCTTCCAATGCCGATTCACGTTAGCTGACAATGACCGCCCGGGCTGAGTAGATTGTTCGCACACCCCCGCTCCCAATTCTTCTATCCGACCGAGGACTGATTCAAATGCCCGACAACGCTCAGAAGGTTCGTGACATTATCGAGAAGGAACTGGGCGTGGAGCGTGAAAAGCTCACCGACCAGGCGAGCTTCATCGAGGATCTCGGGGCCGACAGCCTCGACATCGTCGAACTCGTCATGGAGTTCGAGAAGGAGTTCAACATCGACATCCCCGATGAGGATGCCGAGAAGCTCCGCACGGTGGGCGACGCGGTCGGTTATCTGAATCAGAAGGTCGGGACCACCGCGTGAGCAAACGCCGGGTCGTCGTCACCGGAATGGGGGCGATCACGCCAGTCGGCAACGACGTGGCGACGACTTGGCGCGCGATCACCGAGGGAGTGTCCGGTGGTGGGCCGATCACGAAGTTCGACGCATCGACGTTCCCGGTCCGCTTCGCGTGCGAGGTGAAGGGCTTCGATCCACTCGTCTACCTCGAGCGCAAAGAGGCCAAGCGGGCCGACCCGTTCGCTCAGTACGCCATCGCCGCGTCGGTCCAGGCCATGGCCGACGCCGGGCTCGATAACGGTTCGCCCTACGATCCGGATCGACTCGGCGTCATCATCGGCAGCGGCATCGGCGGCTTGAAGACGTTCGAAGAACAGCACGACGTCTACCGCGAGCGGGGACAGAGCAAGATCAGCGCGTTCTTCATCCCGATGTTCATCTCGGACATCGCGGCCGGCCTCGTGTCGATGCGGTTCAACGCCAAGGGCCCGAACTACGCCACGATCTCGGCGTGCGCCACCAGTGCGCACGCGATCGGCGACGCGTTCCGGACCATCCAGTACGGCGACGCCGACGTCATCATCACCGGCGGATCGGAGGCCACCGTCACGCCAATGGCCATCGGCGGCTTCGCGAACATGAAGGCGCTCTCCGAGCGCAACGATTCCCCCGAGACGGCCTCGCGTCCGTTCGACGCGACGCGTGACGGATTCGTGATGGGCGAAGGCGGCGGCATCGTCATTCTCGAGAGCCTCGAGGGAGCCCTCAGCCGCGGCGCGCCGATTTACGCCGAGATCGTCGGCTACGGCGCGACGGGCGACGCGTACCATCTGACGGCGCCGGCGCCCGACGGCGAAGGCGCGCAGCGCGCGATGCGTCGTGCGATGAACGACGCCAAGTTCGCGCCCGGCGACATCGAGTACATCAACGCGCACGGCACGTCGACGCCCGCCAACGATCTCAACGAGACCAAGGCCATCAAAGCCGTCTTCGGTGACGCCGCGAAGACGGTGAACGTCAGCTCCACCAAATCGATGACCGGCCACATGCTCGGCGCGGCCGGCGCGGTGGAGTTCATCATCGGCGCGCTGGCCGTGCGCGACTGTGTGATTCCTCCGACGATCAACTACCACACGCCGGATCCGGAGTTGGATCTGAACTACACACCGAACGTCGCCGCCACCCGTCCGGTGCGCGCCGTGTTGAGCAACAGCTTCGGCTTCGGGGGTCATAACGTGACCCTCGCGATCAAGCGCTTCGAGGAGTAGCGACGTGCCGTCGCCGGCAGTCTCACTCGATGCGGGGCTGATCGGCGACTCGGCGCTTCGTCCGGTCGCCGACAAGGTCGCGCGCGGCGAACGGTTGAGCGTCGCCGACGGCGTGGCGCTGTTCGAGAGCAGCGATCTCCTCGGCATCGGCCACATGGCCGACACGGTGAATCGCGCCAAGCACGGCGACCGCGTCACGTTCGCCGCGAACCAGCACCTCAACCCGACGAACATCTGCATTCTGCGGAAGACGTGCGTCTTCTGCTCGTACGCCCGGCTGCCGAAGGAGGAGGGCGCGTACCGCTACACCCTCGAGCAGGTGTACGAGGAAGCCGCCTCGTCGAACAGCACGCTGACGCGCGAATTCCACATCGTCGGCGGCCTCGACATGCACGCGGGGCTGGACTACTACGTCGAGATGTTCCGCGGTCTCAAGCAGCGCTTTCCGCACGTTCACATCAAGGCGCTCACCGCGGTCGAGATCGCGCACATCGCGCGCATCAGCAAGTTGTCGGTCCGCGACACGCTCATCGCGCTGCAAGACGCGGGGCTCGACACGATGCCCGGCGGCGGCGCCGAGGTGTTCAGCCCGGGCGTGCGGGCGACGATCGCCGACAAGAAGCTGTCGGGCGAGGAGTACATCGCCGTCCACCGCGAGGCCCATTCGCTCGGCATTCGCAGCAACTGCACGATGCTCTACGGCCACGTCGAGACGTACGCCGACCGCATGGCGCACCTCGACATGCTGCGCGACCTGCAGGACGAGACCGGCGGCTTCCTCGCCTACATCCCGCTCGCCTACCACCCGGACAACAACGAGCTGGGTGAGACGCTGCACCGCACCGGCCTCGCGACCAGCGGCTTCGACGACCTCAAGAACCTCGCCGTGGCGCGGCTCTTCCTCGACAACTTCGACCACATCAAGTCGCACTGGATCATGGTCACGCCGTTCGTGTCGCAGACGTCGCTGCACTTCGGCGTGAACGATCTCGAAGGCACCGTCGTCCGCGAGAAGATCTATCACGAAGCCGGCGCGCACACCGCGCAGGCGATGACGCTCGACCAACTGCTGCGCCTGATTCGCGGCGCCAAGAAAGTGCCGGCCGAACGCGACTCGTTCTACAACGTGATTCGCACGTTCGACGAGCCGACGCCGTCGTCGTCGCCGACGACCGGCGGCCAATCCTCGATCGCCGCGTGAGCACGATGCGCGTCGGCCGAATCCCGTACATCAACTGCTATCCGGTCTACGGCGCTATTGATAGGGGCGTGGTGCCGCTGAACGGGGAGCTGGTCGACGGCGTGCCGACGGAGCTCAATCGACAGATGGCGGCCGGCACGCTCGACGTGAGCGTGATCTCGGCCGTCGAGTACGCGCGCGACGCGAAGCGGTACCTGCTGCTGCCCGATCTCTCGATCTGCAGCGACGGGCCGGTGCGGAGCGTCGTGCTGTTCTCCAAGCGGCCGGCGTCCGAGCTGCACGGACGGCGCGTGCTCGTCAGCCGCAGCTCGATGACCAGCGTCGCGCTGCTCGAGCTCCTGTTCAACGACGTGTGGGACGCGAAGCCCGCGTTCGTGCCGAGCGACGCCGAGTTGGCGGACATCGCCCGCTTCGGCGACGAGGAGCACGACGCGCGGCTCGTCATCGGCGATGCGGCGCTGCACCTCTGGTCGCGGCTTCGCTCGCCGGAATCGCTGGGCGCCGACCACACGCTGGGCCAGTACCGATTCGCCTACGATCTCGGCAGCGAGTGGAAGGCGTGGACGGGACTCCCGTTCGTCTTCGCCGTATGGGTCGCGCAGCGTACCGCGGCCGTCGACCGCGCGCTGGCGATTCACGCCGGACTCATCGCGTCGCGCGACTGGGGGCTTCAGCATCTCGACGCGCTCGCTGCGCAGGCCGCGGTCGCGACGGGCGTCCTCAAACCCGTGTGCGCCGAATATCTGTCCGGGCTCGACTACGGATTGTCGTATCAGCACCTTGCTGGTCTCACCGAGTTCTTTCGGCGTCTCGTCGCGGCGGGGAAGGTGCCCGACGGGTCGCTCGCGTTTCTTCCGGCGGCCTGACACACCTGACATGCGCGACATGAAGGACGTTCTCGACTTCTACACGAACGCGTCGCTCATCGAGCTCGGCGCCGAAGCCGATCGCGTGCGGCGCGAGAAGCATCCGCACAACACCGTCACCTACATCGTCGACCGGAACATCAACTACACGAACGTGTGCGTCGCCGACTGCGGCTTCTGCGCGTTCTACCGGCGGCCGAAGCACAACGAAGGTTGGACGCTGTCGTACGAGCAGATCGGCGCCAAGATCGACGAAGCCAAGCAGATGGGCGCGATCCAGATTCTCATGCAGGGCGGGCACAACCCGTACATCCCGTTCGAGTGGTATCTGGACCTGCTCAGCTACATCAAGCGCAATCATCCAATTCACATTCATGGGTTTTCACCGAGCGAAGTCGACTTCTTCGCCAAGACGTTCCGCATGGACGCCCGCGACGTCATCCGCGAGCTGATGAAGGCCGGGCTCGACTCGATTCCCGGCGGCGGCGGCGAGATCCTGGTGCAGCGCGTGCGCGACCTCGTCGCGAAAAAGAAGGCCGGCGCCGACCGCTGGCTCGAGATCATGGAAATCGCGCACAACGAAGGGATGAAGACGTCGGTCACGATGATGTACGGCATCGGCGAAACGTTAGCCGAGCGCATCGAGCACCTCGAGCGCGTGCGCGAGGTGCAGGCGCGCACCGGCGGCTTCACGGCGTTCATCTGCTGGCCGCTCCAGCCCGAGAACACGCCGACGATGTCGCACATGCAAAAGACCGACGCGCTCGAGTATCTGCGCACCGTCGCCGTCGCGCGCATCGTGCTCGACAACGTGCCGAATCTGCAGGCGAGCTGGGTGACGATGGGCATGAAGATCGGGCAGACCGCGCTCCGTTTCGGCTGCAACGACTTCGGGTCGCTGATGATCGAGGAAAACGTCGTGTCCGCGGCGAACACGACGCACCGCACGACCACGGAAGAGATCGAGCGCCTCATTCGCGACGCCGGCTTCGCCGTCGCGCGGCGACGGCAGGATTACACGATCCTGCCGCTCGAGGCCGCCGGCGCCGCCGCGTGATCGGCTCCGCGCGTCAATCGGCGCCGCGCGTCGGCATCGGCTACGACTCGCACAAGTTCGCGCCGCCGGGACCCCTCATCCTCGGCGGCGTTCCCATTCCGAGCGACGTGCATCTCGTCGGACACTCCGACGGCGATGCGGCTGCGCACGCGATCACCGACGCGATCCTCGGCGCGGCCGCGGCGGGCGACATCGGCGAGATGTTCTCCGACCACGATCCGGGCAACGAAGGCCGCGACTCGATCGAGATGCTCCGCATCGCCGCGGAACGTGTTCGGTCGCTCGGGTGGATCGTGTATCAGGTCGACGTCGCCATTGTCGCCGAGAAGCCGCGCATCTCGTCGCACCGTGAGTTGATGCGCGTTCGGATCGCCGCCGCGCTCGCGCTCGACGCGTCGCAGGTGAGCGTCAAAGGCAAGACCAACGAAGGCATGGGCTGGATCGGCCGCGGCGAAGGAATCGCCTGCATCGCGGTCGCCACGCTCGTGCCCGCGGCGTCGTGACGGCGTGGCAGGAGCGAGCATGCTGGACGAAGGCGCGATACTGCGATTTCAGCTCGACCGCTTCGGCGACTACCTGACGCTCGAGCAGGGCACTTCGCCCCGCACGCTCGAGGCGTATCGCCGTGACACCGAGCGGCTCGTGGGCTACGTGGGGTCCAAGGGCGGCAAGTCGCCGGTGGACATCACGAGCCGCGTGCTCCGCGAGTTCGTGTATCACCTGAAGGACGTCGGCCTCTCGCCGTCGTCCATCCGTCGGAACATCTCGGCCGTCCGCACCTATTTTCGTTTCCTGATGGCCGACGGCGCCGTCACGCGCGACCCCAGCGAACGACTCGAGACGCCGAAGCGCTGGCGTACGCTGCCCGAGGTGCTCACCGTGGCCGAGATCGAGCGGTTGCTCGCGTCGCCGACGTTCGACGATCCGCTGGTGTTCCGCGATCGCGCGATGCTCGAGCTGGCGTACGGCGCCGGACTGCGCGTGTCCGAGTGGATCTCGCTCGGTACGCGCGACCTGCTGCTCGAGGACAAGCTCGTGCGCGTGTTCGGCAAGGGGAGCAAGGAGCGCCTCGTTCCCATCGGCCGCTCGGCGATCGCCGCCGTGGCGACCTACATCCGCGAGTTGCGTCCGCGACTCGAACAGATCGGCAAGGGCGGGAAGGGCGTGCTGTTTCTCAACGCGCGCGGCGAGCCCTTGAGCCGGATGGGTGCGTGGAAAATCCTGCGCCGGTACGTGGACCGCGCCGGAATCGAAAAGTCCGTATCGCCGCACACCTTGCGACACTCGTTCGCGACGCATCTGCTCGAGGGCGGAGCCGACCTCCGCGCCGTGCAGGAAATGCTCGGGCACGCCGACATCTCGACGACGCAGATTTACACGCACGTGGATCGGGAGTATCTAAGAAAGGTGCACCGGCAGTATCATCCACGAGCCTGAGCCACGGCCACCTGATCTCGCGTCTCCGTACCCCGCTCTCCGCACTCGCCTGATGGTTCTCGTCATCGACAACTACGACTCCTTCACCTACAACCTCGTCCAGTACCTGGGCGAGCTTGGGGCGGACGTCGTCGTGCGCCGCAACGATGCCGTGAGCGTGAACGACATTGGCACGCTGGCGCCGTCGGCCATCGTGCTGTCGCCGGGTCCGTGCACGCCGAAAGAAGCCGGCGTTTCCGTTGAGGCAGTGCGGCGCTGGGGTCCGTCGATCCCTATCCTCGGAGTCTGCCTCGGACATCAGGCGATCGGCGAAGCGTACGGCGGCGACGTGGTGCTCGCCGACCGCGTCATGCACGGCAAGACGTCGCAGATCTGTCACAATGGAAGCGGCGTCTTCGCCGGGTTGCCGTCGCCGATGGAAGTCATGCGCTACCACTCGCTGATCGTCGATCGCGCGTCCATACCCGACTCGCTGGAGATCATCGCCGTGGCGCAGGACGATCCGTCGGAGGTGCACGCGGTCAAGCATCGCGAACATCCCGTGTACGGCGTCCAGTTCCATCCGGAATCCGTGATGACGCCACATGGCAAGGCGCTGCTCAAGAATTTCCTGGAGCTCGCGCGGTGATCCGCCGTGCCGCCGCGCTCGCCCTGCTCGCGTGGGGCGGGGCGGGGCGGCTCAACGCACAGACGGCGGACTCGCTGCGACCTTCCGTTGGTCTGACAGGACTCAGCGGACTCAGTATGCCGACTTACGAGCGTGTGAGCGGGCTCGGGCTCCCCGTCGGGTTCGACGTCATCGTTCCGACGCTCAAGTTCCGCGCGACGCCGCTCGTCGCGTACCGGTCGCAGATTGGGGCGGTCGACCCGAGCGTCGAGGGCAAGATCGATCTCAGGCCGCGGACGACGCTCGACTTCTCCGCCGCGCGTGGGATCTTCACCAACGACGAGTGGATTCGAAATGATCTGATCAACAGCTTCGAGTTCCTCGCGTTTGGTCAGGATGCGCGCAACTATTCGCGTGGAACGCGAGGTGAGCTCCGGCTGAGTCACGCCTTTGGGAACGCGCTATGGAGCGCGACGCCCGAGCTCGGCGCCCGGGTCGAGCACGTCGAGAGCGTTCGCGCCGAATCGGTGCTGGAGGGTGGTCCGTTCACCTTCCTCGGTCGAGATGATTCGTTGGCGCGCTTGCGCCCCAATCCCACGGTTCAGGGCGGCGGCATCCAGTCCGCGCTCGCCGGAATTGAAGTGGACTTGGATAGCGCGGCGATCCCCACGCATTTCCGGTTCGGCGCCGAGATGGCACATCAGTCGTCGACCACCGACGGCACGCCCGTCTTCGACCCTTGGTTCGCCCAGTTCACGTTCGACGGCAACGTGACGTTCCCGACGTTCGGCCGACAGACGCTGCACCTCTACGCGCACGTCGTCACGACGAGCGGCGGCGACACGCCACGCCAGCGGTGGGCCTACATCGGCGGTCCCGGCACTCTGGCGACGATCGACATGCTCTCGCTCGGCGGCGATCAAGTCGTCTACCTCGACGCACACTACGCCGTCCCGATCCGGCGCTGGTCGATCCCGTTCCTCGGTCCGCCGCTCGTCGAGCTCCGCGAAGCACTCGGCGGCGCCGACTTCCAGAGGTTTCCGTCACTCGAGCAGCTGAGCGGAGTGCGTCTCGCCGCCGGCTACTTCTACGCCGAATGGCTCGTCGACCCGCGCCGCCGGAGGTCCATCGTTTCGGCGGGCATTTCGCTCTTCCAGTAGTCTCGGCTGGCGAGCTCCGTAGCGGCGGCTGAGAAAGGTGAACGCAGATGCCGCAGATTTGAACGGCATGCCGCGGATGAAAACAAAGGGTTACCCCGTTGCAGTTCATCTGCGGCATTGCTGTCCATCTGCGGCATCTGTGTGAAGTTTCTCTCGGCCGTTCGAGTGGCCCCCTCGGCGCACCCGAATCGGTCAAGGGGCCGCTCGACCACCACGAGTTCGAGTCGGTTTGCTCCGCCTCGCCGGGCCGCCTACATTTGGGTACGTGATCGTTGCGGCCATCCCCCCTGAGCGCCGCGCATGAGGGCGCTCGCCGTGATCCCAGCCCGACTGGGTGCGACGCGCCTCCCCCGAAAACCCCTCCGACTCCTCGCCGGGCTCCCACTCATCGTCCGCGTCTGGCAGCGCGTGACGGAGATCGGCGTGGCCGATCGGATCGTGATCGCGACCGACAGCGACGAAGTGGCCAACGCCGCCCGCGCCAACGGCGCCGAGGTCGTCATGACGCGCACGTCGCATCCGTCGGGCACCGATCGCATCGCCGAAGTCGTGTCGCGGCCGGAGTTCGGCGGCTTTGACGTCGTCGTCAACGTGCAGGGCGACGAGCCCTTCGTATCGACGCAGTCGGTGGCCGGCGCCACGCAAATCGTCGGCGATTCGCGCTTCGCGCTCGGTACCGCGGCGGTGCTCGCCCCGGGCGATGTCCTCGCCGATCCGAACGTCGTGAAGGTGGTCGCGGGCGATGACGGCCGCGCGATGTATTTTTCGCGGGCGCCGATTCCGTTTCTGCGAAATGAGCGTGACGCCGAAACGCAGCGCGCCCACGTGTGGCAACACATCGGCGTCTACGCGTACACGATCGACGCGTTGCGCCGATGGGTGGCGTTGCCGGTGAACCCCTTGGAGCAAATCGAGCGGCTCGAGCAGCTTCGACCGCTGGCGGCTGGAATGGCGATGGGCGTCGCGCTGGTCGACGAGCCGGTCCGGCCGGGCATAGATACGGAGCAGGACCTCGTGCGCGCGAACGAACGGTGGTCGGCCTTCACAACGGGATGACACCAATGCAGCTGGTTCCGCCTCGCCCTGGCCAAGGGCCGTCGACGACCAAGTACATCTTCGTCACCGGCGGCGTGGTCTCGTCACTCGGCAAGGGTATCGCCGCCGCGTCGCTCGGCCGATTGCTCGTCGAGCGCGGGTTGCGCGTGCAGATGCTGAAGTTCGATCCGTACCTGAACGTCGACCCCGGCACGATGTCGCCGTTCCAGCACGGCGAAGTGTTCGTGACGGACGACGGCGCCGAGACGGACCTCGACCTCGGTCATTACGAACGATTCATAGATCGTGCGCTGTCGCAGGCGAACAACATCACGACCGGCCGCATCTACCTGAACGTCATCACCAAAGAACGCCGCGGCGAATTCCTCGGCGCGACGGTGCAGGTGATTCCCCACATCACCGACGAGATCAAGGGCGCGATTCGCCGGCTCTCGCCGGAGACCGACGTGGTGATCGTCGAAGTGGGCGGCACCGTCGGCGACATCGAATCGCTGCCGTTCCTCGAGGCGATTCGTCAGTTCCGCCATGACGTGGGCCGCGAGAACGCGATCTTCATCCACCTCACGCTCGTGCCGTTCATCGCGGCGGCCGGCGAGCTCAAGACGAAGCCGACGCAGCATTCCGTGCGCGAGCTGATGCAGATCGGAATTCAGCCGGACGTGCTCATCGTGCGCACGGACCGTCCCATTTCCGACGACATCAAGCGCAAGATCGCGCTCTTCTGCAACGTGGAATTCGGCGCCGTCGTGGAGAGCCCCGACGTGCGGACGATCTACGAGATCCCGCTGCGCTTCCACGAACAGGGCCTCGACGACAAGGTCGTGCAGAAGCTCGGACTCGATTTGCCCGAACCGCCGCTCGGCGGATGGCGCGAGCTCGTGCAACGCGTCCTCTCGCCGCACGAACGCGTTCGCATTGCCGTCGTCGGCAAGTACACGGACTACGCCGACAGCTACAAGAGCGTGCAGGAAGCGCTCATCCACGGCGGCATCGCCAACGACGTCGGCGTTGACGTGCAGTGGATGTCGAGCGAGACGGCGGCGTCGCCCGAGCGCGCGGCGCAGATTCTCAAGAGCGTCGACGGCCTCCTCGTACCCGGCGGCTTCGGCGTGCGCGGCGTCGAAGGGATGGTCGAAGCGATTCGGCACGCGCGCGAGACCGGCCTGCCGTTCTTCGGTATCTGCCTCGGCATGCAGACGGCGATCATCGAGTTCGCGCGCAACGTCTGCGGCCTCGACGACAGCCACTCGTCCGAGTTCGCTCCCGAGTGCGACAATCCCGTCATCTCGCTGATGGAGTCGCAGCAGCACGTGACCGACATGGGCGGCACGATGCGGCTCGGCGCGTATCCGTGCCGGCTCGCCCGCGGCTCGCGCGTCGCCGAGATCTACGGGCAGCCCGAGGTCAGCGAACGGCATCGCCACCGGTACGAGGTGTCGAACAAGTATCGCGATCTCTTCGTGCAACACGGCATGCGCCTCAGCGGTCTGTCGCCGGACGGTCAGCTCGTCGAGATCGTGGAGCTCACGTCGCACCCGTGGTACGTCGGCTGCCAATTCCACCCGGAGCTGCAGTCGCGCCCGACGCGCCCGCATCCGTTGTTCGCCGGGTTCATCGCCGCCGCCGTGAAGGCCAAGCACACGCGCCGCCAGGGACGCGAGTCGTCGTCGTTCGTCGAAGCGGCCGATTGACGTGACGACGCACTTCCGGCGCGATGCGCTCTTCCTGATTGCCGGACCGTGCGTCCTCGAATCCGATGCCTTGAATCTGCGCGTCGGTGAACACCTCGCGCGGCTCGCCGAGCGCGTGCCGGGCGGCATCGTCTACAAGGCGAGCTTCGACAAGGCGAATCGGTCGAACGCCGGCGCGCACCGCGGACCAGGAATGCACGAAGGTCTCGCGGCGCTCGACCGCGTTCGCACAGAAACCGGACTGCCGATTCTCACCGATGTGCATCTGCCCGACCAGTGCGCGCCGGCCGCCGAGATCGCCGACGTGCTTCAGATTCCGGCGTTCCTCTGTCGGCAGACGGACTTGCTCGTCGCCGCCGGCGCCACCGGCCGCGCCGTGAACGTGAAAAAAGGCCAGTGGATGCACCCTGAAGGCATGCGCGGCGCCGTCGACAAGGTGCGTGGCAAGGCCGATTTGGTGCGCCAATCCGAGGTGGCCGTCACCGAACGCGGCTCCTTCTTCGGATACGGCGATCTGGTCGTCGACATGCGGAGTTTCGCGCGCATGCGCGCCGCGTGCGACTGTCCCGTGATCTTCGACGCGACGCACAGCGTGCAGCAGCCCGGCCGCGGGGAAGGCGGCGCCAGCGGCGGCGCGCGCGAGTTCATCCCACCGCTGGCGCTCGCCGCGGCGGCGGCCGGCGCCGACGGTCTCTTCATGGAAACGCACCCTGACCCGGACAACGCGCCGAGCGACGGGCCGAACATCATTCCGCTGAATGAGCTCGACGCGCTCATCGGGCGCGTGATCGCCGTGTGGGACCGGGCACGGCGATGATCGATCCCGTCTTCGCGCGCACGGTCAAGCTCGTCGGCTTCGATATCGACGGCGTCATGACCGACGGCGGCATCTATCTCGGCGACGTCGACGGCCGGCGGCTCGAGTTCAAGCGCTACGACATCCAGGACGGGATCGGCGTTTCGTTTCTCCACCGCGCCGGCGTGCGCGTGGCGATCGTGACCGGCCGCATCTCCGACAGCGTGCGCCATCGCGGCGCAGAGCTCAGCGTCGACGACGTCGTGCAGGGGCCCGACGGCCACAAGCTTGCGGGCTTCCTGGAGATCATCCAGCGGCAGGGGATTCGTCCGGAGGAGTGCGCGTTCGTAGGCGACGACTTTCCCGACCTGCCGCTGCTCCGGCTCGTGGGACTTCCGGTGTGCGTCGGCAACGCCGTCCCGGAGGTTCGTCGCGAGTGCCGCGTGCACCTCGAGAGTCATGGCGGTCGCGGCGCCGTGCGCGAGTTCTGTGAGCTTTTCCTCAAGGCACGCGGCGCCTGGGACGACGCATGGCACGGCTACGTGGCCGAGCGCTCGCTCTTTACGCCGTTGCCAACCGTGACCCAACGATGAACCCCGACGAGATCGTCGAGCGCGGGCGGCGCGTGATCCGCCTCGAGCGCGACGCGTTGTCCGCGCTCGAAGGACGCATCGGCCAGGAGTTCGCAGACGCCGTGCGGCTCATCGCTGAATCGCCGGGGCGAGTGCTCGTCGCCGGGGTGGGGAAGTCGGGACTCATCGGCCACAAAATCGCCGCCACGCTCACGTCCACAGGCACGCCGGCCAGTTTCCTTCACCCGGTCGACAGCGTCCATGGTGATCTCGGCATCGTCGGCCGGAACGACGTCGCCATCCTGATCTCCAAGAGCGGCGAGTCGGACGAGCTCCTCGGCCTGTTGAGCCATTTGCAGGCATTCGGGGTACGAACCATCGCCATCACCGGGGACCGGACGTCGGCACTCAGCCGGAACTCGGACGTCTCGCTCGACGCGGCGGTCAGCGAAGAGGCATGTCCGCACGACCTCGCCCCGACGACGAGCACGACGGCGGCGCTCGCCCTTGGCGATGCGCTCGCCGTCGCTTTGTTGCAGGAGAAGGGATTCAAGCGCGAGGACTTCGCTCGGCTCCATCCGGGCGGCGCCCTCGGCCGACAGCTCGTGGTTCGTGTCGAGGAGATCATGCTCCGTGAGGAACTGCCCGTGTTGCGCTCGTCGGACACGCTGAAAGAGGCAATCCCCATGATTGCCGCCCGGCGCGGCATCGCCGTCGCCTGCGATGCCGGACGCCGCGTCGAAGGGCTGCTCACGGCGGGCGACCTGAGCCGACTCATTCAACGGGGCGACGATGTGTTGCCGACGCCAGTGCACGCGGTGATGACGCGCCAACCGAAAGTCGCTCATGTCGGCGAGCTGGCCAGCGCCGTTGCCTACCGCATGGAGCAATTCGGCATCATGGCCACGCCGGTGCTCGACGCGCAGGAACGCCTCGTCGGCGTCGTGCACCTTCACGACCTCATGCGGGCTCGCGTCGCATGATGCGCAGCCTGGCGTGTCTGACGTTCGCCGCGGCGGCCATCGCCGCCGGCGCCTGCACCGACACCAAGCAACCGCCCGTGACTGAGGGACGCTCGGCCGCGGACAGCGCCGATCAGGTGCTGTTCGACGCGAACATTCTTCTCACGACGAACGGAATCCAGCGCGGCGACCTGACCGCCGATACCGCGTACGTGCTCAACGAGACGACCCGGTTCGACCTCCGGCATCCGCACGTGAAGTTCACGACCGAGACCGGCGCGCCCGAAGGCACGATGGAAGCCAAGCACGGCGTGTACAACACGCCCACACAAATCCTCGAGGGCTGGGGCGACGTAGTGGTCAAGCTCGTCGACGGGCGCACGCTTCGTTCGCCGCACGTCGTCTACAACCAGCTCTCGCACGTCCTCACGAGCGACACGAGCTACACGATCACGAAGCCGGATGGCGACATGCAGTCCGGCGTCGGATTCACGTCGACGCAGGCCCCCGGCGCCAAGCTCTCGACGACGAGCGGCTTCACGTCGTTCCGATGCATGCGCGAGTGCAAGAGCAGCTCGTCGGTCCAGCTGCCCGAGCGATGAGCCGTCGTGTCTCGTTCGGCGCGTTTGTGATTGCGCTGGCGATCTCTCGCACCGGAGGCGCCCAGCAAGCGGGTACCGCGGCGCCAGCCAAATCCACGCGCTGCACGTCGAGCAGCGATCGACTCGCGAGCGACAGCGTGCCCGGTGTCGGCCAGATCACGTTCCTCGGCGGTCACGTCGTGATCCGCTGTCCGGCGCGAGGCATCGTTCTCACCGGCGACAGCGCCGAGGCGTATCCCGATCACGACCAACTGGTGAAAAACGCGACGGCCGACGAGCCGCGGTTTCACGTCACCGCCGACTTCCTCAATTATTTCCCAACCGATGAGCGCGTCGTTGGCGCGGGCAACGTCCACGCGAAGACAGCAAGCGGCTCGACGCTCGTGGGGCCGCAGGCCGAGTACAAGCGCGCCGTGCTGAGGATTCGTCCGCGCGAGCAGATGAGCGCCATCGCGCGGCCCACTATCACCATCGTCCAACGCGATTCGACCGGGAAGCTCGCACCGCCGATGACGGTCATCGCCGACCACGTCTTCATGGACGGCGACAGCCTCGTCTACGGCGGGGGACGCGTCGTCATCACGCGGCCGTCGGATGATCTCAAAGACACGGCTCTCACCGCGACCGGCGATTCCGCATTCATCGATCAGGGCAAGGAGACGATGCGGTTGATGCGTGGTCCGAAGGTGGTCGGCAAACGCGATCATCCGTTCACGCTCACCGGCGTTCTCATCGACATGTTCTCGTCGAACCGGAAGCTGACGCGCGTGATCGCGCGCGCGAACGCCAAGGCCGTATCCGATTCGATGACGCTCACGTCCGACACCATCGACCTGCGCGTGCGTAACGATCTGCTCGACCACGCCTACGCGTGGAGCTCGGTGAATCGGGCGAAGGTCGTGTCGCCGAGCCAGAACATGATCGCCGATTCGCTCGACGTCACGATGCCTGGGCAACAGATGCGGCTCGTGCGCGCGTTGCGCAAAGCGTTCGCGCAGGGCAGGCCGGATACGACGAAGTACAAGATCACCAAGCCCGACACGACTGACTGGCTCCGCGGCGACACGGTCATCGCGCACTTCGACACGTCGGCGCGTTCGCCGCGCGACACGTCGAAAGCGCCGCGCATCCAACGGCTCGTCGCCCTGGGAAACGCCAGCTCGCTCTATCACGTCGCGCCGAGCGACACCAGCGTGCGGCAGGCGTCGCTCAGCTACGTGACGGCGCGCGACATCACCGTCCTATTCTCCCCCGATTCGCAGAAGGTCGCGACGGTGTCGACCGTCGATTCGGTCAACGGCGTTTTCGTCGAGGCGCGCCCCGACACGACGGGTCGTCGGAAGGGCGGCGCGGCCAAGGGAACGACGCCATCGAAGACGTCAAAGACGCCCGCCGCGCCCCCCAAGACTCCGGTTCCCACGCCGGCGAAGCCGCCGTCCGCGTCGAGCTTCGACCGTTCGCCGTCCGATTCGTCAACTTTGCATCGCCCGTGACGACGCCGCCGCCCATCCCGCCCAATTCACCGACTCCGCCGGAGACTCCGCCGGAGCCGGAATCCGGAGCTCGCGCTCTCGCCGAGCAGCTGTCGCGCGGCGACCGCTCGACGGCCCTCGCGCTCCATGCCCTGATCACCGCCGCCGACGAAACCGGTCTCGCCAGCGTCGACGCGGTCATCAAGGTGTACCGCGACGACTACCTGGCCGCGCTGCGCGCCGCCGGCCGGGACGCCGAGCGTGAAGCGGGACGCCTGAGTCTGGACGAAGTGCGGCAGCACCTGGCGCAGTCGGTGTTTCCGCGCCTCGCCGGAGACGGCATCGTCGTGCCGCCGCTGGGCGGGTTCCAGCATGCGCCGGAGGTCTGGTTCTCGGAGCGTTCGTGGCGCGACATCGCCGCCGCCCGCGAGCCGCTGGCGAAAGTGCTGCGGGAAACGGGCGAGCACGCGGGCGTCGCCGACACGCGCGTCGCCACTCCGGTTCGCCCGACCATGGCGGTCGACGGCAGCGTTTTGGAAGCCCACGGGCTCGTCAAAACGTACCGCCGACGCCGGGTCGTAAACGACGTGGCCCTGCGCTTGCAACAGGGAGAGATTGTTGGACTGCTGGGCCCGAATGGCGCGGGAAAGACGACGACGTTCTACATGATCGTCGGCCTCATCGAGCCGCTCTCTGGACGGATCGTGCTGGACGGCAAAGACATCACGTCGATGCCGATGTACAAGCGAGCGCGGCAAGGGATCGGCTATCTATCGCAGGAGCCGTCGATCTTTCGCAAGCTGTCGGTCGAGGACAACATCCTGGCCATTCTCGAGACGCTCGACCTGCCGTCGAACGAACGGCGGAGCCGCCTCGAAACGTTGCTCGACGAGCTCAGTATCAAGCACCTGCGCCACAGCAAGGCATTCTCGCTGTCCGGCGGTGAGCGGCGGCGGCTGGAGATCACGCGGGCCCTCGTCACGCAGCCGAAGTTCATGATGCTGGACGAGCCGTTCGCGGGCGTCGATCCGATTGCCGTACACGACATTCAGCAGATCGTCGGTAACCTTCGCCACCGGGGCATCGGTGTGCTCATCAGCGATCATAACGTCGAACAAACCCTGGATATCGTGGACCGGGCATACATCATGTTTGATGGACAAGTGAAGGTGTCCGGCACCGTTCGCGAACTCGTGTTCGACGACACGGTTGCCGACATTTATCTTGGTCCAACGCTCACGGCACGTCTCCGTTCGCGGTTCGCCGCGGATCGCGACGCGATGCCGGCGGCCTAACCCCGACTCATGAAAGCCGGACTTTCGCAGAGCACACAGCTCAGGCAGGAGCTCAAGATCAACCCTCGCCTGTATCAGGCGATGGACCTGCTGTACATGCCGTTGCTGGACCTGCAGCAGCACCTCAAGCAGGAATTGCTAAACAATCCCTTCCTCGACATGGTCGAGCTCGAGGAGGATGAGGAGAGCGAGGAAGAAGAGGCAGCCGAACCCGAGGCGCCGACCGAGCAGAAGGACAGCAGCGACGAGATCGACTGGGAGGAGATTCTCCTCGACGGCTTCGACACCGGCGGCCGCCGCGAAGAGCACGAAGAGCGCGAGTACTACGAGCCCGTCACGGTCGATACACGCGACCTCTCGGACCACCTCGCCGACCAGATCACGCTGCTCGACCTGACGCCGCGCCAGCAGCTCCTCGCCGACGAATTCATCGGGAACATCAACGAGGACGGCTATCTGGCGTGTCCGCTCGACACCCTGCTGCTGACCGTCAACGACACGATCGTCAAGGCCGCCGAAGCGATCGAGCGCGACACCGAGGATCTGCCGCTCTACACGCTGCCGGAAGTCGACGACATGCTGCGCACGGTGCAGACGCTCGACCCGCCGGGCGTCGGCGCGCGCGACCTGCGCGAATGCCTCATGCTCCAGCTCCGCGAGGCCGGGCTCGAGCAGTCGGTGCCGTTCCGCCTCGTGCGCGATTGCTTCGACGAGTTGATCAACCACCGCTGGAGCGAGATTTCCAAGCGGTTCGGCATCAGCCCGAGCGACGTCCAGCGCGCCGCCGACGAGATCAAGAAGCTCGACCCCAAGCCCGGGCTCGTCTATTCGAGCGCCAGCGACAACTACATCATCCCGGACCTCATCGTCGAGAAGATCGACGGGCGCTACCACGTCTTTTTGAACGACGCGAACCTGCCGCGCCTCAAGCTGAGCCGCGCCTACCAGGAGATCGCGCGCGACAAGAAAAAATTCGAGGGTGAGAACAAGGAGTTCATTTCCAACAAGCTCAACTCGGCCAACTGGATGATCCAGGCGATCGAGCAGCGGCGGCAGACGATGCTCAAGGTGATGAACTACATCGTCGACCGGCAGCGCGACTTCTTCGAGAAGGGCGTGCAGTTCCTCAAGCCGCTGACGCTGCGCGAGGTCGCCGAAGTCATCAGCATGCACGAGTCGACGGTGAGCCGCGTGACGAACGAGAAGTTCGTGCAAACGCCGCGCGGCGTGCTCCCGCTCAAGTTCTTCTTCTCGTCCGGTCTGTCGACGACCGCCGGCGAGGACGTATCGGCCCGCGGCATCAAGGCGCAGATCGAAAAGCTCGTCGGGGAGGAGGATCCCAAGCATCCGCTCACCGACCAGGCCATCGTGAACATCCTCAAGGAGGGCGGCGTCCAGATCGCGCGCCGCACGGTGGCGAAGTACCGCGATCAACTCGGAGTGTTGTCCGCTCGAATGCGCAAGCGGGTATGACCTCCACGATCGGGGCGCCGATGAACCCGTCCGCGGGCAGCAGCCTCGTTTCGCCACGACGACGTCGCGACACGGTCGACGTCTCCGTGCTCGTCCCGGCGAAGGACGAAGCCGAAAATCTGCCGCTGTTCATGGCGCAGGCCGCCGAGGCGTTCGCCGCGTCGCCGCACACCTACGAGGTCATCGTCATCGACGACGGCAGCGTAGATCGTACGTGGGCCGTGCTGCAGGATCTCGCCAAACGCTATCCGTTCCTGCGCTCCGTGCGTCACCGTTCGCGCCGTGGGATCGCCGACGCACTGCGCACCGGCTACCTCACCGCGCACGCCGACGTGCTCGTTTTCTATCCGGCCGATTTGCAGTTCAAGCCCGAGGACATTCCGCGACTCGTCGCCCCGATCCTCGCCGGCGACGCCGACATGGTGACGGGGTTCAAGGAAGGGAAGTACGACAAGGCGTTCGTCTCCGGCGTCTATAATTGGCTGAGCCGGTCGCTCTTCCACGTTCCGGTGAAGGACCTGAATTCGGTGAAGGCCTACCGGCGCGAGGTCATGGACAGCATTCCGACCCGCCCCGACTGGCACCGCTACATGGTGGTGATGGCGGCCGCGCAGGGATTCACGGTGACCGAGATCCCGGTGCCGCTCTATCCGCGCCACGCCGGAAAGTCGAAGTTCGCCACGTGGCACCGGATTCCGGTGGGCGTGCTCGACATGCTGTCGGTGTGGTTCGAGCTGCGCTTCAGCCAGAAGCCGCTGCTGCTGTTCGGAATGCTCGGCGCGGCGCTGTTCGCGGCGAGCACGCTGTTCGGCATCATCGCGCTCGTCTTCGTTCGTTCGCTCGCCGTGCGCCCGTTGTGGACGGTGGTTCAGACGTGTCTCATCCTCGGCAGCATCTTCTTCGCCACCGGATTGATCGGCGAACAGATCGCGGGCCAACGCGCCCAGCTCCGGGAGATTCGCCGGCAGCTCGACGAATTGGCCGACGGCGGACAGGAGTGAACGACTCGAAGACATGAGAGTTCTCTTTCTCACGCACTCATTCCCGCGGCAACACGGCGACACGCCGGGATCGTTCGTGCTCCTGCTGGCGACCGCACTGCGCGCCGAGGGGTTCGACACGCGCGTCGTCGCGCCGGCGGCCCCCGGCTATCCGGATCACGCCACGCTCGACGACGTGCCGGTGGATCGGTTCCACTACGCGCCGCGACGCTACGAGACGCTCGCCTACACGGGCACGATGGCGTCGCAGGTCCAGGCGTCGTGGAGCGCGCGCTTATCACTGCTCGGATTTCTCGGTGCCGAGTTTCGGTCGGCGGTGCGGGCGCGCCGCGAGTTCAAGCCTGACGTCGTGCACGCGCACTGGTGGTTCCCGAACGGACTGGTCGGAACGTGGCTCGGCCGGCTCGCCAACAAGCCGCTCGTCACGACGCTCCACGGCAGCGACGTGCGACTCGCTCGCGCCGTGGCATTCTCGCGCCCCGCGTTCCGTCACGTGCTCCACCGCTCGGCCGTCGTTACGGCCGTGTCGCGATGGCTCGCGTCGGAAGTGCAGCAAGTCGTGTCCGCGCCGGTGCCGGTCGTCGCCCCGATGCCGGTGGCGACGGATCTCTTCTCGCCGGACGGCGTCACGCGCGGCGATCGGCTGCTGTTCGTGGGACGGCTCAATCGCCAGAAGGGGATCGAGCTCCTGCTGCACGCCATGGCCAAGCTTCCCGACGGCTCGCCCGGACTGGACGTCGTGGGCGACGGCGAAGACCGCGAGCAGCTTCGGCAGCTCGCGACCGGCCTCGGCCTCGACGACCGTGTGACCTGGCACGGCGCGCTTCCGCAGAATCGGCTGCCCGCGTTTTATCGGCGGGCGATCGCGCTCGTGGTTCCGTCGGTGGAGGAGGGACTCGGTCTCGTCGCCGTCGAGGCGCAGCTCTGCGCTACGCCGGTCATCGCGTTCGCCTCCGGCGGTCTCACCGACGTCGTGCAGGATGACCGCACCGGAATCCTCGTTGCCGACGTCGATGCCGGCGCGCTCGCGGCGGCAATCGAAGCTTTGCTCACGCGTTACGATCGCGGCGCTGCGCTCGGCGCCGCCGGACGTCTGCACGCCCTCGCCACCTTCGCCCCCGAGTCGGTTGCCCGACGCTACGCCGACGTCTACAAGTCCGCCATCGCCGCCTCGCCGAAATAGGCGCTGGCTGGCAGTGCAGGTGGTGGCGACGGTCGTCGTCGCCTGGTTCGTCGTCAGAGCCCTCGTCGGCCAGTGGCACGCCGTGGAGAGGCAGCCGCTCGAGATCAATCCGAACTGGACACTGATCGCCGCGTCGGGCGTGGTGGTCCTCGCGACCTACGCGGTGCTGATCGAAGCGTGGCGGCGGATTCTCGTCGCGTGGAAGGCAAAACTGGCCTTCTGGCCGGCGGCGCGGATCATGAGCATTTCCAGATTGGGCCTCTACGTTCCCGGCCGGATCTGGCAGATCACGGTCATGGCGAAAATGGCGCAGAACGCGAAGGTGAGTCCGGTCGCCGCCGCCGGGTCGTCGGTGCTGAACACGGTCGTGAACATCGCGATGGGATTCCTCGTCGCGCTCGTGGCGGGATGGCGCTCCTTCGACCGATTGTCACACGGCAGAACCGGCGTAGGCGTGGCGCTGGTGGTCCTCGCCCTGGCGGGCATCCTGCTGTTGCCGTTCGCGCTTCCGATCATGATGAGGTTGGCGCGGCGAATCACGGGGCGGGATCTGGCGGACGTGACCCTTCCGCATCGTGCGGTGTATGTGGCGATCGTCGCAAACATCATCGCGTGGCTGATGTACGGCGCCGCGTTCCAGTTGTTCGTCCGCGGCATGACGGGCAGCGCGCAGGGGTCGTACGCCGACTACGTGACTGCTTTCGCCTGGCCGTACCTCGTGGGTTATCTTGCGGTCGTCTTTCCGGGCGGGCTGGGCGTTCGCGAAGTGGCGTTGGCCGTCGCGCTCGATGCGTTGCACTTGGCCGCTCCGCCGACGGCGGCCGTCATTGCCGTCAGCTCGCGTCTGTGGCTGTCGGTGCTGGAGCTGGTGCCCGGTCTTCTGTTCTGGATAGGCGTTCGGCGATCACGTTCTCGAGCCCCAACGACCTGAATGGCACAACCCGCAGCGCAAGCCACCACGCCGCAACCTCGTGCGCGCCGCACGGCGACTTCAGGCGCCGCGCTGCCGACGCCGCGTTTCGCCACGGCCTGGGCGACGCTCGTGTACGTCGTTGCCGCGATGCTGCTGGCCTATCCCGCGCTCGCCGGACAGTTCCTGATCAACCCGCGGAGCGACCAGTACAAGGCCGGCTACGCGTTCCGAGAATTCGCGGCGAGCTGGCTCCGCGCCGGGCATGGATTTCCGCAGTGGAATCCGTATTTCCTCGGCGGACTGCCGTACGTCGCCGCGATGCACGGCGACATTTTTTACCCGACGTTCCTGCTGCGCATGGTGATGCCCACGGACCGCGCGATGACCTGGGAGTTCGTGATTCACATCGTGCTCGCCGGACTCTTTACATACGAGTTCTTGCGTGCCTGGGGCGTCTCGTTCTACCCGGCCTTGATCGGCGGACTGGCGTACATGCTGAGCGGGCCGATCGCGGCGTACGCGGCGCCCGGGCACGACGGCAAGTTGTTCGTGAGCGCGCTCATGCCTCTGGGGCTCCTCCTCGTCACGCGGGGCGTCCGCGACGGAAAGCACTGGGCATGGGGAGCGCTCGCGTGCACGGTCGGGTTGGCGGTGTTGAGCCCGCATCCGCAGTTGCTCCAGTACTTCCTGCTCACCTGCGGGGCGTTCGCGCTTTACCTCGCCTTCGCCGATCCTGGCTCGGGAAAGCTGGACCGCGAGACGGCGATTCGCCGGCTCGCGTTCGCGGGCGGCGCAGTGATGCTCGGATTGCTCATCGGCGCGGTGCAGTTCCTTCCCGTGCGCGAGTATGTCCCGTGGTCGCCACGCGGCGGCGGACGTGGTTACGAGTTCGCGACCTCGTTCTCGATGCCGATCGAGGAGTTGATCAACACAATCGTGCCGCAGTTCAGCGGCATTCTCGATCTGTACTGGGGGCGGAACGGCATCCACTTCCATAGCGAGTACGCCGGCGCCGCGGTGATTCTGCTCGCGACCGCCGCGATCGGGGCGGGGACCCGCGTCTCGTTCCGCCGTTTCTGGGGCGGAACGCTCATCGTCTCCATCCTCTGGGCGCTGGGCGGCTTTACGCCGTTCTATCGTCTCATCTACGCCGTCGTGCCGGGGACTCACTACTTCCGCGCGCCAAGCACGATGATGTACGTCGGCATGTTCGCGGTGGCCGTGTTCGCCGGACTCGGCGCCGAGCGAATTCTGTCGCGCCTGAGCAGCACGCGTTTCGCCATCGGTTGGATGATCGCCGCGGTCGTGCTGGGGGTGCTCGGCGCCACCGGTGGGCTGACGTCGCTCGCGCACGTCGTCAGCTCCACGTTCCCGGAACAGATGCAGCGGGATCAGGTGATCGACGCCAATGCTGCGTCGTTGGCATTCGGATCGTTGCGCTCGGCGCTGGCGCTGTTGGTCGTCGCGGGCGTGTGCTGGGCCGTCGCGACCGATCGCATTGGCGTTCGACCGGCGGCGATCGCGCTTCTCGGCGTAGTCGCGCTCGATCTCTGGTCGATCGAGCACTTGTACTGGCAGTTCGACGCACCGGCGTCGGTGCTGTTCGCCCCGGACGCGGCGATCGACAGTGTGCGGGCAGCGAAGCAACCGGGGCGAGTCGTAGCCCTCGACTTTCTTGGAACCGGTGACCGAGTGGGGGATCCCGCGTTCGTCGGCGACGGCCTCATGGTGCACGACGTGCGCACGCTCATCGGCTATCACGGCAACGAACTGAATCGATTCGAGAAGTTGATGGGTAAGCTCGAACCCGACGCCGGCTATCCGGGCGAGGCCCAGATCAATCCGGCGATCTGGCGGCAGGAGAACGCGCAGTACCTCTACACGACGCTGCCCGATTCGTTGATCTCGGCGGCGGCGACTCAGTTTCATTGGCCCGCTCCGCCGACCAAGATCGTTGGGCCGGTTCGTGACGCCGCGGGCACGACGGTCTATCTCTATCGGCTTCCGGGCGACAACCCTGCCTCGTGGGTCGCGACGGCCCGACTCAAGGCGACGGACGACCAGGCGCTCGCCACGGTGAGCAATCCGAGTTTCGATCAAACGCGCGCCGCCCTCGTCGATCCGACCGTCGATTCGTCGGGGATCTCTCCGAGCGAAGCCCCGCCCTCGGCCCCTCAGAAAGCGGCGACCCCGCGGTTCGAACCCGGTGCCATCGACGTCCAGCTCGACACCCCGGCGACGGCCGGACAGGCGCTGGTGGTATCAGAGAACTACTATCCCGGCTGGCACGCCACCGTGGACGGAAAACCGGCGGCGGCCGAGCGGATGAACTACAACCTGATCGGCGTTCCACTTCCGGCGGGCGCCCGCGGCATCCAGCTCCGGTTTACGGATACCGCCTACGAAAGGGGGAAGGCGGTCACGATTGTGGCACTTCTGGCGGCGTTGATCGTCTGGATTGGAGGTGGGGTTGTCGACCGTCGGTCGACGGCACCCACCAAAGGCTGACACACAGCTAGTTTGTCGCCTGGCCTCGGTCCAACACCCGTCGACGAAGCCGTTGACGGGTAGCGTGGGTGGATCGAGATCCAATCCAACAGGACCCTTCGATGGCGTCACCCGCCGACCGATCACCCAACGTGCCGAATCGTTTCCTATTGCCGGCGATCGCGGCGCTTGCATTCGCGGGCGCTTGCGGATCATCCACCGAACCAAGAGTCGACGTCACCCCAGCGACGATCACCGGAACCCCGACCGACACGATCAGGGCGACCGTGGGATCGACCGTTGTGACGCCGCTCACCGTCATCGTCAAGAACCAGGCGGGAAGGTCCATCGACAGCGCCATCGTCACCTTCGCGGTGACTTCCGGGGGCGGCTCGGTGAGCTCCACCAGCGTGCACACAGACACCGCCGGCCGGGCGACGACGACGTGGACTCTCGGTCCCACGGCAGGCGTCCAATCAGCTACCGCGACGGCGACGGGACTTACGTCGGTGAACTTCGTCGCGATTGCCGCTGCCGGCGCTCCGGCGACGGCGACCAAGTCCGCCGGAGACGCGCAATCGGCGGTCGCAGGAGCGACGGTCCCGATCGCGCCATCCGTCAAAGTGGTCGACGCGTTCGGCAATCCGTTGCAGAACGTGCTCGTGACCTTCGCGGTGGCGAGCGGCAACGGAGCGATCACCGGCGCCTTGGCGAACACGAACGCGTCCGGTATCGCGACGGTCGGCTCGTGGCAGCTCGGCCCGTCGATCGGCGCCAACACGCTGAGCGCGACGGTCGCGTCGCTCCCGGCGCTCGTCTTCTCGGCGACAGGCACAGTGGGCACGGCGTCGCAGGTTCGCATCACGAACACCGCGCCGACGCTCGCCGCGGGCCGGACGTTCAAGCTCACCGCGCAGGCGCTCGACGCGAACAACAACGTCATTCCCACCGCGACGATCACGTGGTCGAGCAGCAGCGCCTCGATCGCCACGGTCGACACGGGCGGCACGGTGAAGGGTGTGGGCGCAGGCAACGTGACGATCACCGCCGCCTCGGGAACGGGCAGCGCGACGCAGGCCGTCAGCGTGATCGGGCATCCGGTCGGCACGATCCTCGGTGCCGCGCAGCTGAGCGGGTTCATCACCAGTATCGCGGTCAACCAGAAAACGGCCTACGCGGGCATCTTCTCCGGCACCGTCGCCCCGGTCGACCTCGCGACCGCGACGGCATCGACGACGACCGGCTCTGCAGGCGGCGTGATCACGGACATCGGCGTCGGTGGAAGCGTCGTCTCCGCCGTGACCAGCAGTCCGACGCCGCAAGCCGTGGTGTTGAACGCCGCCGCGCTGTCGGTCACGCAGACGGTGAACCTCGGGGTGACGCCGTTCAAGCAGGCGATCACCTCCGACGGCAAGACCCTGTTCGTCGATCGCACGGACTTCAGTCTGATCTCGATCGATGTCGCGTCGGGTACGATCACCTCGACGATCTTGCTCGGCGGCACCGCCAACGCGATGAAGATCGCGGCAGGGGACACCCTGTTGTACATCGGCACGGCGCTGGGCAGCGTGTTCGAGGTGGACACGCGTACGAACACGATCAAGCGTCAGCTCACCCCGTCGGCCACGGTGTCCGACCTCGCGGTGTCGCGCGATGGGAAAACGCTCTACACGATCGACGGTACGGCCAACGTCACGATGACGCCCCTGGCCGCCGGAGGCTTGAGCGGAACCGTCACGTTCTTGCTGCCGCTCTCGGGCGTCGCGATCTCGCCGGACAACCAGGCGCTCTGGGGGTCGATGAGCGGCGCGTTGTTCAACGCACCGTTCCAGGACGGCCAGTTCCAGACGAATCTCGTCCCGAGCTTCATCCCGATCCCCAACGGTGGTTCGCCGACGCGGGTCGAGTTCAGTCCGCTGGGCGATTTCCTCGTCGCGCTCGATGCCGCCACGAACAAGATTTATGTGCTAAAATAGGAGCGTGGAACGCTCCACCTCCAATCGCTCAAGCGATGACGAGGGCGCGCTCAGCATTGAGCGCGCCCTCGTCATAGTCCCGACCTACAATGAATGCGAGAACATCGCGCGGCTCATCGACCGCGTGCTCTCGCAGGATCGTCGACTCGAAATTCTGGTCGTCGATGACGGGTCACCCGACGGGACGGCGGCGATCGTGCAGACCATCATGGAGGGCGAGTCACGCGTCCACATCCTGTGCCGGCCGCGAAAGATGGGGCTCGGCACCGCCTACATCGCCGGGTTTCGCTGGGCGCTGGAGCAGGGATACGACGCCGTCTTCGAGATGGACGCCGATTTTTCTCACGACCCGGCCCACTTGCCGGAGTTTCTGTCGGCCATCCAGAACGCGGACCTGGTCCTCGGTTCCCGCTATCGTGACGGGCGGGTGACGGTCGTCAATTGGCCGATCTCGCGGCTGCTGCTCAGCTACTTCGCCAACGTCTACGCCAGATTCGTGACCGGGCTGAGCGTCTGGGACGCCACCGGTGGCTTCAAGTGTTTTCGCCGAGTAGTCCTAGAAGCAATTGATTTTAATGACGTTAAATCGAACGGCTACGCATTCCAGATCGAGATGAGCGTCCGCGCGTCCAAGCGCGGATTTCGCATCGTTGAGATCCCGATCGTCTTCGTGGACCGCACGGAGGGAACGAGCAAGATGTCCAAGGCGATCGTCCGCGAAGCTGTCTGGATGGTCTGGCGCCTGCGCTGGTGGGCGATTCGCGGCCGTCTGTGATCGACCTAGCCGAATCGAGCGCCTCGTGAGCAACGCCGGCCAGTCGTTCTACAAAATGAGCGGGTCGGGCAACGACTTCGTGGTCGTCGACGCTCGATCTGACGGCCCGGGATCGCTCGCGGATCCTCAGTTGGTCCAGCGGATTTGCTCGCGCGGCACAGGCGTCGGAGCCGATGGGATGGTGTTTCTCGAGCCATCGAGCAAAGCCTCCGTTCGGCTGACGTACCTCAATGCCGACGGCTCGCGCGCCGCGTTCTGCGGCAACGCCACGTTGTGCGGCACTCGGCTCGGCTACGAGCTCGGAATGGCTCGCGACGGCGCGCTGTCGATCGAGACAGACGATGGCGTCGTGCAGACACGGATGCGGGGATCCAACCCGGAGATCGACCTGGAACCCGTTGTCGAGATCCGGGATGGCGTGGAAGGCATCGGGCTGGCGTCAGGCGAGTCCCGCATGGGGTTCGCCAAGGTCGGCGTGCCGCACCTGGTCATTCGATGCGCGGACACGCGCCTGGTGGACGTCGTGGGGCGCGGCCGACCATTGCGGTCGCACAGCGCGTTTCCGATCGGCGCCAACGTGAACTTCGTCTCCGAGTCGCCGCGAAACGGTGCCGCCGCCGGCCGCGGCTGGGCGATGCGGACCTACGAGCGCGGCGTGGAGGCGGAGACCCTCGCGTGCGGCAGCGGGGCGGTGGCCGTCGCAATCCTGCTCGCGACTTGGGGCGACGAACGGCTGGGCTCGCCGATCGAGATCGAGTCCCGATCCGGGCTTCCACTTACCGTGACCCTCAAACGGTCCGGCGACCGTTGGCTGCCGAGTCTGTCGGGCGAAGGCCGGATCGTGTTCCGAGGGTCGCTGGAGGAGGTCTGAAATCCGTGGGAAAAGCCGGTTCTCCACAAACCTTCCCCGCGCTCGGTTGACATAATACATCTTATACGAACCTTCTGGCTGCCCACTTAAGAGCCCGCGAATCGACCGGTCCGGGATCGCCGCGCCCTTCGCAATGACAGGCGCGGTCGAGGGCAACGTCCCTGCGGAGGCCTACTTCTTCGCCGGCTGCGCCGTCAGCTCGCCAAGCCGGACCCGCGCTTCGGCCGATACCGACTCGGTGTTCGGATCGGTTGCCAGGTCCGACCAAATCTTGTGGGCCTTGGCGGTATCGCCAGACGCCTGGTAGGTTCGGGCCGCCTTCGCTCTGAGCGAGGCCTTCTCGGCTTGAAAAGACGTCGCCGCCGCCGCGGCTTCATACTGCTGCCCGGCCTCGTTGAGCTTCCTGAGCTGCGCGTAGCCGTCGCCCATCAGATTGTGGATCGACGACTCCACACTGCTGGCGGCGCCGGCTCCGGACGCCTTCCGCAGAAGATTGATGCCGTCCTGGACCTTGCCAGCGTCGTAGTCGAGGCCGGCCAGAAGGATCGCCGCCTCAATGCCGGCCGGTGTCGATCCGTAGCGCGAATACACCTTGTCCAGGTCGCTTTGCGCCAGCGGCAGGTTCCCCGAATTGAGGGATTGTTTGGCACTGCTGAGCGCGCGCTCGGCGTTCGTATTCGTGATAAGCCTGAGACGGCCCATGAACAGATAGACCAGGATTCCGGCGACGAGCACGCCGCCGACGATCATCCAGACTCTCGAATTTTTGCGCGCCCAGTCGAGAGCGTCCTGAAGCTTGTCGGACGACGAGGGCGAATCAGCTTGAATGCCAGTCATGAACAGGTAGATGTGTGATCGGTGCGAACGTCCCAGCCCCTGAACGAGTACCCCAGTGCCCCTGGCGTGACTCGAACACGCGGCCAACGGTTTAGGAAACCGCTGCTCTATCCATCTGAGCTACAGGGGCATCCACCACGAATTGCAGCCCAACGCCCTGGCCGGGAACCTTGAAAGTTAGCCCAACCGTCAGGGCGACGGCAGTACTCTCTCGCCGAACTCAGTAGCTGAGGAGCGCGCTCGTGCGGCGCCCTCGGAGCCGTTCGAGGCCGGGCAGAAACGTCAACGCCAACAGGAACGACAGTCCGACTACCGACGCTCCGAGCGCCTCGACCAGCCGACACGTGGCCGCAGCGGTCCCGCCGGTGGCCAAGACGTCGTCCACGACGAGCACGCGGGCCGCAGAACCCACCGCGTCGTCGTGCATCTCGAGCGCGTCCGTGCCGTACTCCAGCGCGTACTCCTCGCGCCGCTTCGTCGACGGCAATTTCCCCGGTTTCCTGACCGGCACGAACCCGGCGCCGAGCTCCTGCGCGACCGGCGCGCCGAGGATGAACCCCCGGCTCTCGATCGCCACCACGTGCGTGACGTCCGAGTCGAGAAACGGCGACGCCATGAGCCGCGTGACGAGTGCGAAATCGTTGGCGTCGGCCAACAATGGGGTGATGTCCTTGAACAGGATTCCCGGCTTGGGATAATCCGGAATGTCGCGGATCAGCGACCTGAGACGCGGGTGGTGCCCTGCACTCGAATCCATCAGGATCGTCATCGTGTGTTGACTCGGACGTTCGTTCATCGGTTCTGTCATCGCGCGATCTCGAATGGTCGACGCAGCTCGCGCGTCTCCGGCGAGGGCACGTCGTCGACGGAGGTGACTTTCGCGTGCGACGGTCCCTCGCGCAACATCGCGCGAAAACGCGTCACGCGCTCGTCCTCTCCGTCCGCCGCGATTTCCACGTTTCCGTCGGATCGGTTTCGGACCCAGCCGGCGAGGTCGAGCTCGATCGCCGATTCGCGCACGAACCATCGGAATCCAACGCCCTGCACTCGGCCGGACACCAGGACGTGCATTCGCATCTCGGCGTCCCGGTCAGGCGTCGTCCGATCGCGACCAGCCGTGGTGCCCGACCAGCGGCACGAACCGCACGGGCGCTTCCTCGCGCATCTCGACGCGCCCGCCCTTTCGCTCGGCGAAGACGAGGCGCTGCTCCTCTCGGTCGCCCACGGGAATCAACAATCGTCCGCCTTCGGCGAGTTGGTCGAGCAGCGGCTGCGGGATCGACGGCGCGCCCGCCCCGACCAGGATCGCGTCGTACGGCGCGTACTCGCGCCATCCGATGCTGCCGTCGCCAAGCAGCAACGACACGTTGTTCACGCCGGTGCGCTGGATGTTCTCGCGCGCCTGCTGGAGCAACGCCGGAATGCGCTCGATCGAAAACACCTGCGCGACCAGATGCGCGAGCAGCACGGTCTCGTAGCCCGAGCCGGTCCCGATTTCGAGCACGCGCTCCTTGCCAGAGAGTTGAAGCAGCTCGAGGTATCGCGCGTGGACCCACGGCTGCGAGATCGTCTGTCCGTTTCCGATCGGCAGCGGCGCGTCTTCGTAGGCACGGTGGCGCAGGCCGGTCGGCACGAACGCGTGGCGCGGCGTCATCTCGATGGCGCGCAGCACGGCGAGATCGCGAATGCCTTTGCCGCGGAGCGTCTCGACGAGTCGCTGTCTGGCGCCGAGAAATTCGCGGTCGTTCGTCGACCCGTTGGAGCGTGTCATGGATTGCGCCACCAACGTTCCGCGCCCTGGAGCGCGCTGTGGTGCGTGAGGTCGAGGTGGAGCGGCGTGACGGAGACATAGCCGTCTTCGACGGCCCGAAAATCGGAATCCGTTTCCCCGCTCCAACTCGCCTGGCCGCCGCCGATCCAATAGATCTGGCGGCCGCGCGGATCCTTCATCGGCGCGACGGACTGCGAGTAGACGCGACGTCCCAGGCGAGTGAGCTTGACGCCTTTCACCTGATCCCCCACCAGCGGCGGCAGGTTGATGTTGAGCAGCGTGTCGGCCGGAAGCGCCGGAAGCGACGTGACGTGTTTCAACAACGACGTCAGCACCGGCACCTGCGCGCGTAGTCGCGCCGGATCGGCGCGCATCGCGCTACCCGCCGATGAGATCGCGATCGACGGTACACCGAGGGCGAGACCTTCCATCGCGGCGGCCACCGTGCCGGAGTACAGCACGTCCTCGCCCATGTTCTGGCCGTGATTGACGCCGCTGAGCACGAAGTCGGGTCGCTCGGGCATCAGCGCTTCGAGCGCCAACATGACGCAGTCGGTCGGCGTGCCATCGACCTGCCAGCGCCGATCGCCGCGCCGCACGGGATGGAGCGGGTGGTGGAGCGTGAGCGAATGGCTCGTCGCGCTCTGTTCGCGATCGGGCGCCACGACCGTCACTTCGCCGAGCGGCTCGGCCGCGGCGATGAGACATTCGATGCCCTGCGCGAGGAAGCCGTCGTCGTTCGTGACGAGAAAGCGCATCGAGCGGCGGTCAGTCCGCGAGGGCGAGCGAATCGAGCAACGTCACGAGATCGCGCAGGTCGCCCTCGAGCGATTCCAACGCTTCGACCGTGAGCGCGCCGCGCGCGATGACTTTGAGATCGCCGCTCTTGCGGTGCTCGTCGACCTTCTGGCGCGCGCCCTCGATCGTGTACTTCTCATCGTACAACAGATGCTTCACGAGCATCACGAGCTCGACTTCGCGCCGTTGGTAGACGCGATTTCCGGACCGATTCTTGGCCGGATTGAGGAAGCGGAACTGGCTCTCCCAGTACCGCAACACATGAGGCTTGAGACCGGTGAGGTCGCAGACTTCTCCGATGGAGAAGAATTCCTGCACCGGCTCGGAGTGTGCGCCGCGCGGCGCCGAGTGCGAACGGGAAGAGGATGGGGTCACAGGTCTTGCTCCGATCGAAGTTCACGCGCCATGAGCTCGGGGACCGCTTTTCGTGCTGTGTGTCCGTCGAAGAGAATGCGGTGCACCATTTGTACGATGGGCATGTCCACGCCGCATCGTTCGGCGAGAGCCAATCCGCTCGCCGTCGAGCTGACGCCTTCGGCGACCGTTTCCTTGCCGGCGAGCGCTTGCTCGAGCGTCGCGCCGCGGCCGATCTCCAAACCGAGCGCGTGATTGCGGCTGAGTAAGCCCGTGCACGTGAGCACGAGGTCGCCGATGCCGGCGAGCCCGGCGAAGGTGTTCTGCCGCGCACCCAGCGCCACACCCAGCCGCGTCATCTCGTGCAGCCCGCGCGTGATCAGCGCGGCGCGTGAGTTGTTGCCGAGCCCTACGCCCTCGACGATGCCGGTCGCCACCGCCATCACGTTCTTGAGCGCGCCGCCCAGCTCGACTCCGACCACGTCGTCGTTGGTGTAGACGCGGAACGACTTGCTGCTGAGCGCGTCCTGCACGACGCGCGCGGCGTCGCGACGGACGCTCGCCGCGACGATCGCCGTCGGTTGTCGCGCAATTACCTCGGACGCGAAGCTCGGCCCCGACACTCCGACCACCGGCCGGCCAGAGACTTCTTCACCGATGACCGACGTCATCAGCGCCAGGGTTTCGCGCTCGATGCCCTTCGTCGCCACCGACAGCACGGCGTCGCGCGAAACGCTCGCCAGGCCTTCGGCCGCGATGCGGCGAAGGTGTTGCGACGGCGTGGCGTAGACGACCAGCGTCGCGCCGTCGAGCGTGGCGCGCAGATCGTTCGTCGCGCGGAGCGACGGCGCCAGCGTGAAGCCCTGGAGAAAACGCTGATTCTCGTGACGGCTGTTGATCGAGTTCGCGACGTCGGTCTCGAAGGCCCAGATCGTCGTCTCGTGACCGTTGGATGCCAGGAGGTCCGCGAGCGCGGTGCCCCACGCGCCGGCGCCGATGACGGCGACGCGCATCAGCGGAACCTCGTCGCGATGAAGATCGCCCCGGCGATGACGAGGGCGATCGGCACGACGGCGTTTGGACGTTTCGTCGCCGCGCCCTTGTTGCCGAACCGATGCTCCTGGCCTGTGCGCAGGCGCTGGATATTCGCGCGGTGCGTCCAGAACACGAAGAGGGCGACGAGCACGCTGATCGCGAACAAGGGCGACCGCACACCCACCGTGAGCCACAGCAGCACCGGCATCAGGGTCGCGCACGTGAGCGAGCCCAACGACACGTATCCGCTCGACTTGAGGACAACGGCGAACACGACGAGCACGAGCAAGGTTTGAATCGGCGCCAGCGCGAGGAAAACGCCCGCTGCCGTGGCCACGCCCTTCCCTCCCTTGCCCAGCCCCAGGAAGATCGGGCGCGTGTGTCCGATGATCGCGCACACGCCACACAGGATCCCGAACAGCAACGGGTCGTGCATCGGCATCACGTCGGCCGGCACCCACCGCGGAAACAGCACCACGGGCAGCGTGCCCTTGAGCATGTCGAAGGCGAACACCAAGAGACCGATCCGCGCCCCGAGCACGCGAATCACGTTCGTCGCGCCGAGGTTGCCCGATCCGTGCTTTCTCAGGTCGATGCCTCGCGCGCGTCCGGCGATGTACGCCGCCGGAATCGATCCGAGCAGGTACGACCCGATCAACGCGGCCGCGAGGCGAAGCATCAGCCGGCTTTCCGCCTGAGCACGATGCGCAACGGATTGCCGGTGAATCCCCAGAACGCTCGAAAGCCGTTGTGGAGATACCGCACATAGTGCTCTTCGACGAGATCCGGCGCATTGCCGAAGACCGCGATCGTCGGCGGCGCGGTCTCGATCTGCGTCGCGTAGTTGAGCTTGATCTCGCGCCCCGCCGCCTGCGGCGGCTGACGCCGCGCCACGAGCTCGCCGAGCTTGGCGTTCACCTCGGCCGTCCCGATGCGCTTGGCGCGCTCCTCCTCGACCTGCTGGAGGGTCTCGAGCACACGCGTGACGCGTTGACCAGTCAGCGCGGAGGTGAACAAGAACGGCACGAATTTCAGGAACGGCGCTTTTTCGCCCGCCGCCACCTGGTACTTCGCCGCCGCTTTGTCGTCCTTGGCAGCGATGTCCCACTTGTTCACCGCGACGATCAGCCCCCGTCCGCTTTCCCACGCGAGCGCGGCGATCTTGAGATCCTGGTTCTGGATCTCGCCTTCGGTGGCGTCGACGAGGAGGATGCAAATGTCGGCGCGCTCGATCGCGCGCCGCGTGCGCAGCGACGAATAGAACTCGATACCGTCGTCGATCTTCGACTGGCGGCGCAGGCCGGCGGTGTCGACGAAGATGAACTGACGCCCGTGGAACCGCATCGGCGTATCGATCGCGTCGCGCGTCGTGCCGGCAATGTCGGAGACGACGAGCCGCTCTTCGCCGAGCAGCCGATTCACGAATGACGACTTGCCGACGTTCGGCCGGCCGATCACGGCGACGCGGAGCGTGTCCTCGGGCTCGGCGACGACTTGAGGCAGCCGAGCCACGACGGCGTCCAGCAGATCGCCCGAGTTTTTTCCGTTGATGGCCGAGACCGGAAACACCTGCTCGACGCCGATCTGATAGAACTCGTAGAAGTCGGCGTCGCGCGGGTCGTCCACCTTGTTGGCGACGAGCAGCCAGGGTTTCTGCGAATTCCGCAGGATCTCGGCGACGTTGTAGTCCGCCGGATGCAAGCCGGCACGCGCGTCGACGACGAAGAGCAGCAGGTCCGCTTCGCCGATCGCTTCGTCGACCTGGCGCCGAATCTCGACGTCCATCGGCGCGCGAGGATCCTCGTTGATGCCCCCGGTGTCGACGAGCCAGAACGATCGTCCCGCCCAGTCGGTCTCGGCGAAATGGCGGTCGCGCGTGGTGCCGGCTTCGTCGGAGACGATGGCCTTGTTGTCGCCGACGATGCGGTTGAAGAGCGCCGATTTTCCGACGTTCGGCCGTCCGATCAGCGCGACGACCGGAACGTTCACGCGGCGACTCCGGTCAATCGCGGATCGCGTTCGCGGGCGAGAACATCGACGAAGTCGTACGACGGATAGACGGGCATGGGGAGCTGCTCGCGCAGCGAAATGAACGATTCGTCGTCCAGGAATACACCGGAGTCGTTGATCGACTCGGCGGGAATCAGCGCGAGATCGAGATCCTCGCGCCCGGCGAGCGCCCGGCGAATGTCGGCGCCGACGAGCAAACCGGCGGTCGTCGTCGTCGGACCGAACAGCGAGTTGGTCGCGGTGAGCATCTCGAACGTGGCGCCGGTGGCCGACGTGATCTGCTCGAGCAGCTCGGGCATGATGCCGGCCATCGAAACGCCCGTCACCACACCGATTCGTTTGCCGTCCAACCGCGGCAGTCCGCCGAGTCCGTCGCGAACGCGCTGGCGCAGCGACGCCACCGCGCCCACGCCGTTCTCGATCTGCGGGAAGTCGCCGTAGTAGTCGGGCAACGGCAGCTCCCGCTCGGCGAGGAGATACAGCTCGTCCGAGCCGTAGACCCACGCGTGCCCGAGATCGGGCCGTTCGACGCGAGACCGGTCCGCCCACGCGCCGATGGCGCCCAGCAGCACGCGCGCCTTGTCGCGGTCCATCGGCTGGCCGGTGTAGAGATGCGAGAACTGCGTGAGCCCGACGGGCACGACAGCCACGGAGAGCACGGCGTCGTCGAGCGCCCAGAGGTCGGCGAGCGACTGTCGGAGCACTTCGCCGTCGTTGAGGCCGGGCACGATCACCATCTGGCAGTGGAACTGAATTCCGCCACCGGCGAGCCGCGTGAGCTGCTCGACGACGTTCGGGACGCGCGGATTGTTGAGCAGCACCTTGCGCGCTTCCCACGGCGTGGCGTGGACCGAGATGTACAGCGGCGACAACCGGTACTCGATGATGCGCGCGAAGTCGCGGTCCTTGAGGTTCGACAGCGTGGCGAAGTTGCCGTACGCGAACGACAGCCGGTAATCGTCGTCACGCACGTAAAGCGGCTTTCGCAGCCCCTTCGGCAGTCCCTCGATGAAACAGAACTCGCAGCGGTTCGCGCAGCGACGGATCGTCGCCGGCTCCAGCTCCACGCCGAGCGACTCGCCGTCCGGGCGATCCACCTCGTAGACGACCGCCTCTCCGCCCGGCTCGCGCGCTTCGATCACGAGCTCGTCGTCGGCGGTGAGAAATTCCCAATCGAGGAAGTCCGCCAGCTCACGGCCGTTGACCGTCAGCAGCTCGGTGCCCGCGCCGATCCCGAGCTCACTCGCGATGCTTCCCGCTTCGACAGCCTTCACGCGAACCATGTGAGGAGCCTTGAGCGAGCGATGCGGGAAGGAAGAATCTGGCGGGCGACGGTAGGCAGCGAACAGCTCATGCAATGTAGGAGATCATAGGACCGAAAACAAGCAAAGCGATCAACTTGCACGTGACAACCTCCACCACTCTATCCGAGCAGTCGTGCTCACAAAAACAAGAGCGCGCCCGCCGCTCGGCGGGCGCGCTCGAATGTCAGGCAGCTATGTCGGCTCAGTTCAGCGGCGCGTATTTGAAGGCCACAATTCCCACGCCGGTGCCCGTGGCCTTGAAGGTCGTTCGTTCATGCGACGCGACCGGACCGACGGCGACGTCTTGCGTCGTCACGGTGTTGCCGCCCTTGTCGATGAACTCGAGCTTGAGCGTGTAGCTCTTGGCCGCGTCCGTCGGGTTCGTGACCGAGCCGCCGATCGTCGTCTTCCCGTCGGTCGCCGTGGTGAACTCGGTGAAGGTTACGCGGGCGGGCAAGGACGACATCGCCGTCTGGAACTTGAGCGCGGAGTCGATGGCCAACTTCGACGAGTCGGCGTACGCCTTGATGAACGGATTCACCCGTGAGGCGGAGTCGATGGCGGCCTTCACCACCGGAGCCGACTTCGACTTGTTGGCCCGGTCGCCGTACATCTTGGCCTTCGCTTCCCAATCCTTTTGCTTGGCGTCGTACCCCTTCTTGATGGCTCCGTAGCCGACCGCGAGGAGTTGATAGTTGTCCGGGTTGTCCGGGTCCACTTTCACCAGCGTCTGAGCGATCTCGATGCCCTTGGTGAAGTTGCTGTCGAGCAGGTACAGGCGGCCGAGGTTGTAGAGTACGTCGCGATGGTATGGATTCACCGCCCGCGCCGCCTCGAATAGCTTGATGGCGTCCCTCGACTGCTGCGCCTTGGCCGCCGTGACAGCGGCCATCATGAGCGAGTTGTACGAGAACGCGCTTGGGTTCGCGAGCTGGTCCGAGTACGAGCCCTTGATCGCCGCTGTGTCGCCGCTCAGCATGGCGAGGCGGGCCTGCCCGCTGCGCGCGTTGTCGGCGTACTTGGTTCCGGGGTCCTTGGCGAGCTGCTCGTACGCCGACTTCGCCTCGGCGATGTACGCGGCCTTGTCGGCCGCATCGGCCGCCTCGGCCTGATCGCTGGCGTAGTTCCCGAGATAGGCGAGAAGCTGCCGGCGCGTGTCGGCCATGGTGGAATCCTGCGCCGAGGCGATCGCCTGTTTGAAGGCCTCGATCGCTTCCTTCGGCTTGTTGTTCTTCATCGCCGCCTGCGCGATCACGTTGTAGCCGTACGGCGCGTGCTTCGACAAGATGAGCGACCGCTTGGCAACCACGACCGCCGAGTCGAGCTGATTCGAGTTGGAGAGATCGTTCGCCTGGTTCACGAGATCGACCCACGCCTTTTGCTGCCGGTAGGCGGTCGTCTGCGAGATGCACTCCGGATTCGATGCCTCGACGATGCTGAACGCCGAATCGATGCCGACGAGGAGGTCGAACGCCGCCGCGGTGTCGGTGACGAAACCGACCGTGCCGCGCGTCGTCCTGCCGGTCGTCATGCCGGGCTGCTGCATCCAGAGGACGTAGGTCTTCCCGAGGACCATCGCGCGGCCGGCGGGATTCTTTTTCATGTCGCCGTCAGCCAGGAGCTTCACGGCGTCTTTCAGTCTGCCCGGCTGCTCCGCCGGCTTGGCCGTCGAGGCCGTCTGGATGTCGAGGTAGGCGCGTGCGACCTGGTTGGGTGAGCCCTCGTCGATTTCACACGCCTTCTGCTGTGCCGAGGCGGCAACGGATGCCCCGACGAGCATGAGTGCGGGCAAAAGCGTTTTTCCCATACCGTACATCGTTGTCTCTCCTGAGTGTCCTGTAGTTCAGGCGGGTATGACACCCACCAAAATCCCTACCCTAGGCGTCTGCGACGCGTTCCGCCTCCGCGGCGGCCAGCCTGAAAATATCCTGTAGCGGTCGGCCCGTCGCCAGTGCGACGTGCTGAACATCGGCGAACTCGGGCTTGGTCCGGTGGCGGCCGTCGGGCAAGGTCACCCGTTTGGCGCTCACCTCGTGCCCGAGTACGGTGACTCGGATCACGTCACGAGCGAGGGCTCGGCGCAACACCTCACGCCGCCGGACGCCGATCGTCGTCGTTTCGATGAGCAGCAATTCCTCGAGGCGATCGGCCACGACGGGTCGGCACAGCAGCTCGACACGGACCGCGGGACGACCGTGCTTGGTGGTCTCGGCGAGGAGCACGACGTCCAGCGCGCCGGCCTCGCGCGCGCGCTCTACGATCGGCGCCAGATACTCGGGGCTCATGTCATCCACGTCGCAGACGAGCTCGACCAGCGATTCGCGCCCGTTGCCCGAGGTGTTCCCCCTCTCGGCCATGTCGTGCGTGTCCGCGAGGATGATCCGCAGCGCGTTGGCGCGATCGCTGAACTCTCTCGTGCCGGCGCCGTAGCCGCTCGCCCGCGGGATGTACTCGGCCGGCGGCAGTCCCTGGGAGAGAATGCGGACGAGCGCGGCGCCCGTCGGCGTCACCAGCTCACCCGATCCCTCGGGGCCGGGAGAGACCGCGAGGCCTTCGAGCAACTTGAGCGTCGCCGGCGCGGGTACGGGCAAGACGCCGTGCGCCGCGCGCACGGTGCCGTCGCCGAGCGCGATCGGACCGCAGTACACGCGTTCGACGCCCAGGCGCTCGAGTCCCCAGATCGTGCCGACCACGTCGAGGATCGCGTCGACCGCGCCGACTTCGTGCAGGTGCACCTTCTCGATCGGCACGCCGTGAATCGCGCCCTCGACGGTGCCGATGGCCGTGAACACGCGGTTAGCGAGATCCTTCACCTTTTCGGGCGCGCTCGTCGCGTCGACGAGTTTGCGAATGTGGTGCACGTGGCGGCCGTGCGGCTGCGGCGGGATCTCGAAATCCACCTTCGAGCACACGATCTCCCCGCGCCGCACGTCGCGAATGTCGACGCGCACGCCATCGAGGCCGAGCGCCACCGGTAGCGACTTGAGCCACGCTGGCTCGACGCCCAGCTGCACGAGCGCGCCGAGCGCCATGTCGCCGGCGATGCCGCTGAACGGGTCGAGGATCGCGATGCGCATTTCGAGATCAGAACCGGTACGACGCGCCGCTGCCCGTGTTGAACACCAGCACCTCGGCGTCGCGCGGAATCCGCTTTTCGGCGACCAGTTCGCGCGTCACCGCGAGCGCACAACCGCCTTCGGGCGCCGCGTCCACGCCGCTCGCGCGCGACAGCTCGAGCGTGGCCGCACGAATCGCGTCTTCGCTCACCGCGTGCGCATCGCCCTTGCTCTCGTAGAGCGCGCGCAGAATGAGCCGGTCGCCGAGCGGACCCGGGACGCGAAGACCGCTGGCATGCGTGGTCGGATTCTCCCACGGCGTCGCGTGGTCGGCGTGCGCCTGGAAGGCGCGCACCATCGGCGCGCAGCCGTCCGCCTGTGCGACGATCATGCGCGGCAGCGTGAGATCCTTGGAAAGCCACCCGCCACGCTGCATTTCGGCGAAGACCTTCCACATCCCGATGAGCCCCGTGCCGCCGCCCGTGGGATACACGATGTGCGTCGGCAGTCGCCACCCGAGCTGCTCGGCCAGCTCGATGCCCATCGTCTTCTTGCCTTCGATGCGATACGGCTCGCGCAGCGTGGAGACGTCGAAGTAGCCGCTCTCAGCGGCGAACGCGCGCGCCTGTTTGCCCGCGTCGCCGATGTGCCCCTTCACCAGCTGCAAGTCGGCGCCAAGAGCGCGGATCGTATCCAGGATCGGTTTCGGCGTGCTGTCGGGCGCGTACACGCGCACCGGCAATCCCGCCGCGGCGGCGTACGCACTCAGCGCCGCACCGGCGTTGCCCGCCGTGGGCACGACGAAACCTGGAACGCCCGAACCGCGAGCCCGCGTGACCGCCGCGCTCATGCCGCGAGCCTTGAACGACGCGGTGGGATTCAGGCCTTCGTCCTTCACCCACAAGCGCGCGACGCCGATCTCGCGCGCGAGCTTCGGCAGCTCGCTCATCGGCGTCAGTCCCTCGCCGAGAGAAACGGGCTCCTCATTCGCCTGGAGCGGCATCACGGCGGCGTATCGCCACATGTCCCAGCGCGGCGTCATCGCGTCGCGCGACGGCATGGGCGAATCGTAGATGACGAGAAATGGCTGCCCGCACTTGGGGCAGACGGTGGCGCGGGCCGTTCCCTGCTCGTGCGTCGCGCAGGCCGAACATTCGAGGTGCCAGGTGCTCACGTGATCTCTGACGGAGTGTCGTTCGTTGGAGAATCGGATTGGTCGCGCTCTGCGTCGGCCGTCGTCGCCGCAGGGGGCGCCGCGGTCGGTGAACTGGGTTGCAATGCTTCCACGATGCGCTCGGCCGTCTTGCGTCCGAATCCAGGCAGCGCGGCGATCGCTTCGGGCGCGGCGTCTCGCACGCCTTGAAGACTTCCGAACGCCTCGAGCAGCTGGCGTCGTTTGGCTTCGCCGATGCCGGGAACCCGCAGCAGCTCCGACGTCATCGTACGCAGTGAACGACGCTTCCGCTGGAAGGTGATCGCGAAGCGATGCGCCTCGTCGCGCGCCTGCTGGAGCACGCGCAGCGCCGGCGATCGGCGCGGCAGTCGGAGCGGTTCGGGCCGGCCGAGGAGAAACAGTTCCTCCTCGCGCTTCGCCAGGCTCACGATCGGCATCGCACCGAGCGACAACGATTCGAGCGCGGCGGCGGCGGCATGGAGTTGTCCCTTGCCGCCGTCGATCAGCACCAGGTCGGGCAGCGAACGTTCCTCCTCGATGCGCCGGGCGAAGTAGCGCCGCACCACCTCGTGCATGGAGGCGAAGTCGTCGATCCCCTCGACCGTCTTCACCTTGAACTTGCGATACTCGGCGCGATACGGCCGGCCGTTCTGAAACCAGACGCACGATGCGACGGTGTCCGTGCCCTGCGCATGCGAGATGTCGAAACAGGCGATGGCGCGCGGGACTTTCTGAAGGCCGAGCGCACGCTGCAGCTCGTAAATCGGATCGCCCGCGCGCTCTTCCGCTTCCTCGCCGGTGAGCCGCAGCTCCTCGAGCAGGTGACGGGCGTTCTGAATCGCCAGGTCGACCAGATCGCGCCGCGGGCCGCGCTGCGGCGCGATGATCTTGGTGCGCTCGAGCGACGCCTCGACCAGCTCCCGCTCCTCGGGGTCGAACGGCACGAGCAGCTCAGCCGCCCGATCCTCGAGTTTCAGGTAACCGCCGGCGAGATACGCTTGCAACACGGCGCCGTCGGTCTCCCCTTCGACGTTCTCGAGAAACTGTTGCTCGCGCGCCAGCAGCTTGCCGCCGCGAATGCGCATCAGCGCGATCGCGGCATCGTCGCCGTCGCGCGCATAGCCGACCACGTCGCGGTCGCCGCCGTCGATCGACAACACGACCGTCGGTTCGGCCATCGACTCGAGATGCCTGAGCGCGTCGCGCAGCTCGGCCGCGCCTTCGAAGTCGAGCGAGGCCGCCGCGTCGTCCATGCGTTTGCGGACGCGTCGCGCGACTTCATCCGTACGGCCCTCGAGAAAAACGAGCACCTCGTCGATCATCGCCGCGTATTCGATTTGCGTCTGCGCCAAAATGCACGGCGCCTTGCATCGATGGATGAAATAGTCGAGGCACGGCCGCTCGGGCATCTGCTTCGGCATGTCGTAGTTACACGACCGCACCGTGAAGACTCGCTTCACGACGTTCAGCGCCCGGCGCATCGCACCGACCTCGGTGTACGGCCCGAAGTACCTGCTCCCGTCGTCGATCAGCCGGCGCGTGACGAGCACGCGCGGAAACGGCTCGGCGACGGTGACCTTGATGTAGGGATACGACTTGTCGTCGCGGAGGGCGATGTTGTACTTCGGCTTGTGCTCCTTGATGAGGTTCGCCTCGAGGATCAAGGCGTGCGCCTCGCTCGGCACCACGATCGTGTCGAGGTCGGCGGCGGCCAGCATCAACGCGCGAGTCTTTATGCTCTCGGCGTGATCGGTCGCGACATAGTTGCGAACCCGCGACCTCAGACGCTTGGCCTTCCCGACGTACAAGACCGTGCCCTCCGCGTCACGCCAGAGGTAGACCCCCGGCGACTCGGGCAGGTACGAGATCTTGTCGAGAACGGACTCCGGGAGCGCCATGCCGAAAGTTATCCCCGGCGCGATCGTCTCCGCAGACGCCGGAACAGGCTGCGCGCCTCAGGAACGCCCAGCGCGAGGGTCGCGAGCAGATACACGACGCCGAACACCGCCAGGATCAACGCGCGCGAGATGAACGTCGACGCGCCCACGCCGTACACACGCACGCCCCATCCGGCGGCGGCGGCCGCGAGCGCGGCGCCCCACAGCGTGGCGACGAGTCCGGCGGGAACTCCGGTGACACCGATTCGCCGGTTGAGCTGTGTGCGCAGGAGGGTGAACTCCACCCAGCCCGCGATGCCCGCCGACGATGTCAGACCCGCCGCGCCCCAACGCGCGTCGATTCCGAGCAGCTTCGGGCCCTCGAAGGCGAACAGCGCGCCGAGCACCGTCGTGAGTGCGACGCGCACGAGTGCGAAGCGCAGCGGCGTGCGCGTGTCGTGCAGCGCGTAGTACGTCGCCGAATACAGTCGCCCAAGCGTCGACGCGAGCAGCCCGACCGCCGAGCCAGCCAGAATGCCCCACGCGTACATCGACTCCGTCGCCGTGAACTTGCCGCCGTTCTGGAACAACAGCGCTGCGATGACGTCCCCGAGCGCGAGGAATGCCATCGCGGACGGAATGACGAAGAACGCGATCTGCCGGAGTCCGGTCGCGATCCGTGCACGCAACTGGGCCGCGATCTCTTCCTGGCTTCCCACCGCGCGAGACATTTCCGGCAGCTCCGCGGCGGAAACGGCCATCCCGAACAGGCTGACGGGCAGCAGATAGATCGTCTGCGCGTAGCTCAGCGTCGCGACGACGCCGCCGGGCAGAAAACTCGCCAGCCACTGATCGATGTAGCCGCTGATCTGGACGACCCCGCGGCTCGTCAGCACCGGGGCGAAGTTGCGCGACACGCGTCGCACCTCCCCAGACGTCATATCGAGCGACACGCGCAACGGGCGTGTGAGAGCGATCGCCGTCGGCAACTGAACGAGAAACTGCAACAGTGCGCCGACGACCGATGCCCATGCGAGAATCACCGCCAGGTCCGGCGGCGCGCGCTTCGGCCCGAAGCCCAGCAACGCGGCGATCATCGCCACGTTCCACAGGATCGGAGCGCTGTACGAGATCAGGAACTTCCGATGACTGTTGAGAACGCCCAGGCACCACGACGCGACGACGAAGATCCCGGCACCCGGGAAGAGAATCCGCACCAGCGTGATCGTGAGGGCTCGACGCTGCGGGTCGAATCCAGGGGCGATGAGTGGAATGAGCCAGGGCGTGATGAGCACGCCGACGAGCACGCTCGCGGCAACGACGAGCGACAGCAGCCCCAGGATCGCGCCGGCGAGGCGCCCCGCGTCCTCTTCCCTTCCGTCTTCCAGGAGGCGTGAATAGACCGGAATGAACGACGCCGACAGGGCGCCTTCGCCGAACAGGTTGTTGAGAATGTTCGGAATCTTGAATGCGGCCGTGAACGCGTCCGCGGCCAGACTCGCGCCGAGGTAATGCGCCATGAGCATCTGCCGCGCGAGGCCGAACACACGCGAGAGCATGATGCCGGTGGCGACGATCGTCGCCGCGCCGCCAGTGCGGCGCGGTGGTGGAGGAGGAGGCACGCTCGGATCGCTCGTCGAACCGCGAACCGTCGCGGTCATACTCTCGCGGCGGTCTCGACGGATGGCGCCGCGATCGACGTAACGTCGCCAACCAGCGCCCGCGCGTGCAGACGCGCGGCACCAAGCATCGCGTCGACCAACTCGGGACCGTATTTGGCGAGGAACGGCACGAACGACAGCTGTCGCTCCTGCCGAGTGCCGCCGGGGTACAGCGATCCGCGCACAGTGGCGATGTCGCGCATGACCGACGCCTCGCGCCGCTTCACGCCGGCGAGCACGCGACGCTCGAGTCGCTCGACGTGGTGCTCGAGTCCACGCCGCGCACCGTCCAGTGAGCGCGCCGAGAGCAGGTCGCCGTCGGCCGATCGCAAAGCGTCCAACGCATGGGCGAACTCGGTGCGCAACGAACGAAGCGCCGCGTCCACTCCCGGCGCGAGACGCCGCCGCGCGATCCGGCTCTCGGCCGCATACGGATCGACCAGATCCTCGACGGCAAGCCCAAGCTCGTCGAGACATTTCTGAATCCGCGGTTCGACGATGGTCGTGGACCAGCGCGGCGCGATGCGCGGCACCGCGGCGCGCATCGATTCGGCGACGGCGCTCACCTGCGCGAAGTACGCGACCTCGCCCGGCCCGCCGACGTAGGTCGCCGTCGGCAGCAGCGCGCGCTCGACCACCGGTCGGAGCAACACAGTCGCCGAGAGGTGCGCGCTCGACGGCGCACGATCTCGCAGCGACGCCGCCTCACCGATCGGGAGGCGGCGCTTCGTTCCGTTTTCCGTGATGGAGACGAGTGACAACCCCGACACTTCCTCGACCTGCGGGTGATAGCCCGCGGCTCGGATCGCGTCGGTTCGCGCGTGCACGGCGGCGGCGATCGACTCCGCGGACGCCGACGCTTGCTCCAGGATCGGACGCGCGCGCGCGAGGAACGACGCGTGCGACGCGTCGAGCACCGGAATCTCGAGCGGCTCCAGCAGCTCGCGCAGCAGCGACACATACGCGCTTCCGATCGTGGTTCCGTCGCGAGGCGCGTAGGCGCGCCCGGCGGCATCGAGGTACGACGAATGCGGCGCCGATCCGCACGCGACCCGAAGTCGCTCGGTCAGTCCCTGCACGGACTCGCCAAGCGCGGCGAGCGCCATCGGCGTTCCCGCCGGCGGTTTGTCGGTGAGCAGCAGCTCATCGGCGCCGCCGTCGGTCGCGACCCAAACGCTCGCCGTTTCGGCAAAGTCCGCGTCGTCGGTGGCGGCCCAGAACACAGGAGCGACGGGCATTCCGGTGACGTCCCGCAACAGGTCGGCGATCGCGCGCGCGCTGATCGCCTTCGCCAGCGTCATGATGGCGCCGCCGAACAATCCCGGCTGCTGCCCTGTCGTGATGACGACGCCTCGCCCGTTCGCGCTCTCGGCGAGACGCTTTGCCGCGGCGCCGCTCGCGGCGAAGGCCGGCGCGAGCCCGTCGAGCCAATCGCGCGCGACGTCGTCGGCCACGCTGCCCGCGTGAGCGCGCCAGCCGCGTGCGTCGCGCGGCAGCGGCGGATACCAATCCGACAATCGACCGGCGCGCGCCGCGACTGAAAGCGGCGACCCGCCGAGCGACTCCGTCCGAACTTCAGCGCGGCTCATCGGCGTGTGCCCGACCGAATCACTTGTGATACGGCTCTCGGCGCACGATGGTGCCCGCGCGGTACAACTGTTCCGCGAGCACGAGCCGAGCCACTTCGTGCGGCAACGTCCATGGCGCCAGCGCGAGCGACGACGTCGCGCGAGTCTTCACCGCTTCGCCGAGTCCGAACGCGCCGCCGATCACGAAGGCGACGTCCACCGCACGCTCGCGCGTCGCCTGGAGCCATTCGGCGAAGCGCTCCGAGGTGTACGTCCGTCCGCTCACGTCGCATGCGACCACCTGCGCGGCCTCGGGAATCGCGTCGAGCAGCCGCTCGGCTTCAGCATCCCGCGCGCGGCTCGCCGACAAACCGGCGGCCGACTCCTGACGCACCTCGCGGACGTCGAGCGGCCAGTAGCGCGCGGCGCGCTCCTCATAGTCGCGAATCGCTCCGGCCAGGTTGGCGTCGCGCGGCTTGCCGACGACAGCGACGACGATACGCATCGACCGGCGCGCCGCACATCAGCGGCGCGCTCCCGGCCGACGACACGCCCGGCACGCCGCCGACGCGGCCTTACGCATAAATGCCGCGCAGCCGGTGCACCGTGGCCACGCGGCTGATGGAAAGCATGTACGCCGCCGTACGCATGTTGACCTTGTGCTGCTTGGACAGGTGCAGCACGTCGGCGAAGCTGCGACACATGATGTCGTGGAGCCGCTCGTTGACCGTGTCTTCGGTCCAGAAGTAGCCGCCGCGGTCCTGCACCCACTCGAAGTAGGAGACGGTGACGCCGCCGGCGTTGGCGAGGATGTCGGGAATCACGAAAATCCCCTTCTCGTCGAGGATCGAGTCGGCGCTGGCGGTCGTCGGACCGTTCGCGCCTTCGCAGATGATCTTGGCGCGGACCTTCGCCGCGTTCTTGCTGGTGATCACGTTCTCGAGTGCCGCCGGCACGAGCACGTCGACGTCGGACAACAGCAAATCGTCATTCGAGATCTGGTCGCCGCCGTCGAATCCGTCGAGCGAGCGCACGCGCTTCACGTGCTTGATCGCCGCGTCGATGTCGATGCCGTTCTGGTTGAAGTAGCCGCCGGTGCGGTCGCTGATCGCGACGATCTTGCAGCCTTCGCGCGACAGCAGGTCCGCGGCGACCGAGCCGACGTTGCCGAATCCCTGCACAGCGACGGTCGTCCCCTGAACAGGCATGCCGAGGTGCTTGAGCGCTTCGCGCGTCACGATCATGCAGCCGCGGCCCGTGGCCTCGCGGCGTCCGAGCGATCCGCCCATCTCGATCGGCTTGCCGGTGACGACCGACGTGACGGTGTGGCGCATGTGCATGGAGTACGTGTCCATCACCCAGGCCATCACGCGCTCGTTCGTGTTGACGTCGGGCGCCGGCACGTCGGAGTCGGGGCCGAGCGTGCTGATGATGCCGGCGGTGTATCGACGCGTGAGACGCTCGAGCTCGCCGGCGCTCATCTTGAGCGGGTCACACACGACGCCACCCTTCGAGCCGCCGAACGGCAGGTTCACGACCGCGCACTTCCAGGTCATCCAGGCCGCGAGCGCCTTCACCTCTTCGAGCGTCACGTTGAGATCGAACCGGATGCCGCCCTTTGCTGGTCCGCGCGACGTGTTGTACAGCACCCGGTGGCCGATGAACACCTCGACCTCCCCGTTGTCCATCATCACCGGAACGGAGATGGTGATCTGCTTTTCGGGATGGCGGAGCACCTTGTAGAGGCCCGGCTCGAGATCGAGCAGGTCGGCCGCGCGGTCGAACCGCGACATCATGGCCTCGAAAGGATTCTCTTCGTTGAGGAACCGGTCTTTATCCGGTCGAACGATTCGGTCGGTTGGGAGTCGGAGGTCGGTGACCATTGGAAGAAAACAGGCCGGCGTCAGCCGGCGATCGGGGAGGGCGTTCGTTGAGCTCGTGCGCGCACCAAGCCGTCGAGCACGGAATCCAAGCCTCCGACGCCGCGATCGACTTGTACATCCTGTGAAACATACCACAACGGCGGTCCAAGGCGAGGCCAACGCGCCTTCAACTTGACCGCGTCCTTGAGCGTGCACAGCACGATGTCCACGTGCCGCAAATCGCGCGCGGCCTCGGCCACCTCGCGGTCGGTGAACGCGTGGTGATCTGGAAAGACGCGCGCGTCCATGCGCGAGTCGAAGCGCGACCCCAGCCCGCGCAGTTGGGCAATGAACGCCGTCGGATCGCCGATCGCCATCACGGCGCCGACGCGAAGACTGGCCAGCGCCGACAACGGTCGCGCGTCGGTGCGGTCCATCGCGTTCACGAGGTCGAGCAACACCATGCGCACCGACACGCGCGGCACCAGCGGCGCGATCGTCGCCAGCCGGTCGTGCACGCGATCCACCGCGTCGTCGTGTGCGGCCTTGCACGTCACGACGATCAGCGTCGCGCGTCGCACCGCGTGCAACGGTTCGCGCCACGGCCCGGCCGGCAACAAGCGCACGACGTCGGTCCATTGATCCGCGCTCACCAGCACGACGTCCACGTCGCGCTCGATGCGGCGATGCTGGAATCCATCGTCGAGTACCGCGATGTCGGCGCCGTCGGTCGCGGCGCGCTCGACCGCCGCGAGCCGGTCGCCGCCGACGATCACCGGAATGGACCGGTTGAGCGCGCGATGCACCAGCGGCTCGTCGTCGCCGTAGCCGCGCAGCACGATCGCCGGCTTCGCGCCGCGCGCCGCCAACCCGCCGGCGATCCACGCCGCGATCGGAGTCTTCCCCGTCCCGCCGACGGTGAGGTTGCCAACGCTCACCACCGAAATCGGCGGACGGTGCGTGCGCAACCATCCGACGTCGTACAGCGCGTCGCGCGCCGCGGCGATGCCGCCGTAGGCGAGCGACGCCGGCGTCAGCAGCGTGCGCGCCATAGCCGCCGAGTAGTCGGTGCCGTACCAGACGTGTTCCACCGTGCGGGGATCAGCCATGCGCAACCATCTCCGTCGCCGCCATCACCTCGGCCACGCGATCCACCGAGCCGGCCGCGTCGCGCGACTCGGCGGCGGCGACGAAGAATGGATCGCTGTACGCGATCGTGATTCGGCTGAACGGCTTTGGAATCTCGAATCGATCCCACGTCGAGAGACGCCACGGCGAGTGCGCGCGGGCGATCGCCCCGACCACCGGCGCGCCCGTGCGATGCGCCACGATGGCGACGCCCGGCGCGACCGTACGCGCCGGGCCGCGCGGGCCGTCGGGCGTGACGGCGAGATCGCGGCCTTGCTCGATCACACGCGACGCCTCGAGCAGCGCCCGCGCCGCGTTCCGTGACGTCGATCCGCGCACCGTGTGAAATCCCAGACGCTCGGCGATGCGCGCGATGATCTCGCCGTCGCCGTGCTCGCTGATCATTACCGTGACGCCCTCACCGCGATGATGATACAGGAGCGCGAGCAGATGACCATGCCAGAGCGAGAATACGATCGGCAGGTGGCCGGCGCGGCGCTCGCGCACCGCGGCGTCGTGCACGACGCGAATGCGCCACGTTCCACCGAGCAGACGGACGAGCCAGGTTCCGAGGCGCGCCAGCCGCGCGATGCGCCGCTCGGCACGGGCGTCGATCGGAGCCGGCCGGGCTTCAGCGGCCATCGCGGTTCCCGGTCCGATCGGCGAGAGCGAGCGCCATGTCGGCCACGCGTCCGGCGGCGCCCGGCGTTCCCAGCGAGGCGCACACGCGGGCGAGACCTTCGACCATGGTGCGCCGCTCCGCGCTCGTGCGATCCAGCAGCGGCGCGAGAGCGTCGGCGACGGCGACGGGTTGGAACGCGTCCTGGACGAATTCCGGCGCGAGGCGTGTGCCGGCCACGACGTTTACAAGACCGATATTCGAGATCTTGACCAAGCGTCGCGCGGCCGCGTAGGTAAGTCGGCTCGTGCGATATGCCACGGCCAGCGGGCAGCCGGCGACCGCCGCTTCGAGCGTGGTCGTGCCGCTCTTGCAGAGCGCGGCGTCGGCCGCGCGTAGAATCGTGAACGATGCCGAGCGCACCGTCGGAAACGGACAACGCCGAGGCTCGAGCTCCACGTGCGGCGCCGCGCTCACGATGACCTGGAGTCTCGGATCGCGCCGCTGCAGCTCCCGCGCGGCCGCGACGAAGCCGTCCAGATGCCGGCGAATCTCCTGTGCGCGGCTTCCCGGGAACAGCGCCAGCACGGGCGCGTCGTCGCGCAGGCCAAGCGAGCGCCGCGCGTCGCACTTGTCGGGGACCTGTTCGAGTCGGTCGAGCAGCGGATGGCCGACGAACGTCGCGTCGATGTTGTGGGCGCGAAGCAGCGGCTCCTCGAACGGCAGGATCGCAGCGGCTTGCGTGACGGTGCGCGCGAGACGATCCAGGCGGTCGGCGCCCCACGCCCACACTTGCGGCGTGACGTAGTACAGCACGGGCACGCCGGCCGCTGCCGCGGCGTCGGCGACTTTCATGTTGAACGTCGGGTAATCGATGAGCACCACCAGCGCGACGTTGCCGCTCTTGATTCGCCGCTCGAGCTCACGCAGCAGCGCCCAGTGCTTCGGCACGTGCTTGACGACCTCGACGAATCCCATCACGGCGAGCTGTTCGACGTGCTCAACCAGCTCGACGCCGGCAGCGCGCATCTCGTCGCCGCCGATGCCCGCGACGTGAAAGCGGCCGCCCGCGCCGCGCGCCGCCAACTCGCGTACGACGCGAGCGGCGTGCAAATCGCCGGAAACTTCCCCGGCGACGAACAGAATCTCACGCACGACTGCCTGCCGCTCCGGCCGCCAACGGCTGACCCGCCATGGCGAGCGGCGGCGCGCCGCCGAGTCGCGCGCCGGTTCGTTCGATGTCGTGCACGATCGACAAGGCGACGGCGAGCGCTTCCCGTCCGTCGTCGCCCGTCACCGGCGGCGGGCCGTCGCCGCCGACGGCGCGCACGAAGGCCTCGAGCTCGAGCCGCAGTGGCTCGCCGTCGGGCGCGTCGATCGCGATCCGTTCGACGTACGATTCGATCGCTTGCGCGCCGCGCGCGTCGCGCACGAGCGCCGCCAAGTCGACATCGCGCCGCAACTTGTAAATTTCGCCCGTCCCCGCCGCGAGATCGAGCGAGAGGTACCCGCTCTGCTGGAAGATCCTCAGCTTGCGCATCCGCTCGCGCGACACTCGGCTCGCCGTGATGTTGGCGACCGCGCCGGAGTCGAACGTCAGACGCGCGTTGGCGATGTCGACGAACGGCGTGAGCACCGGAACGCCCACCGCCGACACCGTCGACACCCCGCCGCCCACGAACGTCCGCACCAGATCGATGTCGTGGATCATGAGGTCGAGCACGACGGCGACGTCGGAACCTCGCGGATTGAAGGGCGCGAGCCGGTCGCTCTCGATGAAACGCGGAGCCTCGACGTACGGCAGCGCGCCGCGCACGGCGCGATTGAACCGCTCGATGTGACCCGTCTGGAGGACCGCGCCGGTGCGCCTCGCGATGGCGAGCAACGCGTCCGCTTCGTCGAGTGTCGCCGCGATCGGCTTTTCCACGAGCACGTGGAGCCCGCGCTCGAGCGCCGGCGCCGCGACGGCAAAGTGCGCCGGCGTCGGAACGGCGATCGACACGGCCTGCACCTTGTCGAGCAGCGCGTCGAGCGACGCATACGACTCGACGCCGAGCTCGGACGCGACCGTCAGCGCGCGCTCGGCGCTCGAGTCGTGGAAGCCGACGAGCTTGGCGCCCGGGACGTCGCGAAGAATTCGCGTGTGGTGAAAGCCGAGGGCCCCCGCTCCGACCACGCCGACACGAATCGTCATCCGACCACCGAGCCGCGGTCGCTTCGCTCGAAGAACGCGAGGAACTCTTGAATCTCCGGATACGAGTGCAGCTCGGCCGCGGCCCGCTCGCGCGCTTGCGTGAGGTTCAGCCCCGACTTGAAGAACAGACGGTACGCGCGCTTCAACTCGCGGCGCACTTCTTCCGGGATTCCGTTTCGCTCGAGGCCGACGCTGTTCAAGCCGTAGAGTTTGATCGGATTGCCGACGGCCTTCACGTATGGCGGAACGTCCTTCGCGACGCGCGAACAGCCGCCGATGAAGCAGAAGCCGCCGATCGTCGCGAACTGATGCACCGCGACGAGGCCGCTCAGGATGGCCTTCGAATCGATCGTGACGTGGCCGGCGAGCTGCGTTCCGTTGGAGATGATCACGCCGTCGCCGATGTGACAGTCGTGCGCCAGGTGCACGTACGACATCAGGAAGCAGCTCTTCCCCACCGTCGTCTTGAACGACTGCGTCGTGCCGCGATTGATCGTCGTGTACTCGCGGATCACCGTGCCGTCGCCGATCTCCACCGTCGTCGGCTCGCCCTTGTACTTGAGATCCTGCGGATCGCCGCCCAGCACCGTGCCCACGCCCACCTTCACGTCCCGGCCAAGGCAGACGTTCCGCTCGAGCACCGCGCGCGTCGCGATCACCGATCCCGCGCCGATCGTGCAGTTCTCTCCCACAATGGCGAACGGGCCGATCTCGACGTCGTCGGCGATGACGGCGGTCGGATGTACGATCGCGCTCGGATGAATCAAATCGCTCATTTGTCTCGCACCACCGCGCCCATTTCCGCCTCGCAGACCACCTGTCCATCGACCTTCGCGATCCCAGACATCTTGCACATCATGCCGCGCACCTGGAGCAGCTCCAGCTCGAAGCGCAGCTGGTCGCCCGGCTTCACCGGACGCCGGAACTTGACGTTGTTGAGCGACGTGAAATACACGACCTTCGATTCCGGCTGCGGCACGGATCCCATGAGCAGCATGCCGCCGACTTGCGCCATCGCTTCGATGATCAACACGCCGGGCATGATCGGATGCCCAGGGAAGTGTCCCTGAAAGAACGGCTCGTTGATCGTGACGTTCTTGAGTCCGACGACGCGCTTCTCGTCGATCTCGAGAATCCGGTCCACGAGAAGAAATGGATACCGGTGGGCCAACACCTTCATGATGTCGTCGATCTCGATCACGGTCTTCTCCTTCGCAGCGTCTTGCATCGCTCGCACCAGTTGAACCGTTCCGCGGTGACTCGGCTTGATCGCCGTCACCCGCGCGCGTACCCGCATCCCCGCCAGCGCGAGATCGCCCAGACAATCGAGCGCCTTGTGGCGCACGAACTCGTCGGGCCAGCGCAGTGGTGAGCCTCCCACCAGCACGGCCGTGTCGTCGAGGACGACCGCATTCTCGAGCGACGCGCCTTGAATGAGCCCCATCGAACGGAGCGCGTCCACCTCGCGCAAAAAGCCGAACGTGCGCGCCGGCCCGATTTCCGTCGCGAACGCGTCGGCCGCATGGCGGTACGAGCAGCGCTGCACCCCGATCATCGGGTGCGGAAAGTCGATCGTCACGTCCAGCTCCAGATCCCGCGACGGCGTCACCTCGTAGCGTGACTCGCCGTCGGCGAACGACAGCGGCTTGCGCAGCGTGAGGTATCGCACTTCGCCCGCATGCTCCACCACGCCCGCCAGCGTCAGCGCGTCGACGAACGGCGCGGCGCTGCCGTCCATGATCGGCGGCTCCGGTCCGTCGAGGCGGATCTCGACGTCATCCAACCCGCAGCCGGCGACGGCCGCGAGGACGTGTTCGACCGTGTGCACCGACACCGGATCGGCGCCGAGCTGCGTGTGGCGCTCGGTGAGCAGCGCGTGCTCGGCCAGCGCCGGGATCATCGGCGATCCTTCGAGGTCGATCCGGCGGAACGTGATCCCGGCGCCGCTGGCAGCCGGAAAAAACTGCAGGCAGCACGGTTCCCCCAGGTGCAGCCCGACCCCGTCGAGCGACACCGGGTGAGCAATCGTGCGACGATTCATTTTGTATCGGGCGTGGACTCGAGCAGGCGCTCGATGCGGCGAAGAAGGCTGGGAAGTTTGAAGAGCGCGGCCTGGGCCCGCAGCGCCTCTTTGTGGGGGCGCGCCGGATACCCGGACCACGTTTCACCGGCAGGAATATCGCCAAAGACACCGGCTTGCGCAGCAAGCCGGGACCCCGCCCCGATCGTATGGTGCCCCGACACGCCGACCTGCCCTAGCAGCATCGCGCCGTCCTCCACACGCACAGACCCGGCGATGCCCACTTGCGCCATGATGAGACACAACTTCCCGATCCGCACGTTGTGCGCGATCTGCACCAGGTTGTCGATCTTCGTCCCCGCGCCCACGACGGTGTCGTCGATGCTGCCGCGATCGATCGTCGAGTTGGCCCCGATCTCGACGTCGTCCTCGATGATGCAGCGGCCAACGTGCGGAATCTTGAGATGCTTGCCGTCGCGCTGCACGTAGCCGAATCCGTCCGACCCGATGCGCGCGCCGGAGTGGACGATCACCCGTCGCCCGATGTGCGAGCCGCTGTAGACGGTGACGCTGGGATAGAGACGCGAATCGTCGTCGATCTCCACACCCTCTCCGACCACACAGTGCGCGCCGACGACGACGTTGTCGCCGAGCACGACGCGGTCGCCGATCACGGCGTACGGCCCGAGAGAGAGGTTGCGTCCGAGTCGCGCGCCGCGCCCGATGATCGCCGTCTGGTGCACGCCTGCCGCGCCCTCGGCGCGACGATGGAAGCGCGGGAGGAGCGACAGCAGCGCCTCCAGCGGCCGGTCAACCACGACTCGACTCGGCGCCTGTCCAGGCGACTTCGCGAGCTCCGGCGACACAAGCACCACGCCGGCCCGCGACGTCGCGAACACCGGCGCGTATTTGGCCGTGCCGAAGAAACTCAGATCTGTCGGAGACGCGCGGTCCAGCGGGGCCACACTGGCGATCGAGACTGCCGGGTCGCCGACCAAGCGCCCGCCAACGGCTTCCGCAATAGCCGCGGCGGTGAGGACGAAACCGCCCTCACCGCCGTTGGACTTGCTCGAAGACGCTGGCGCGTCGGCCGTCACTGCGTCGGCGGCTTCGGCCTCGTCACGCCAGCCGGCGCCGTTGGCGCGCCGCCCTTCGGGGCCGTGACAGGAATCGTCGGGGCCTTCGACGCGCGAAGCCGCGAGATCGCCTTGTCCGTGATGTCGAGGTTCTTGTCCGCCGAGACGATCGGCGTTGAGCCAGGATCGTTCATCAGGATCAGCGAGTAGTTGCCTTCTTCGCGGAGGTCGTCGAGCACCTTTTTCACCAAGTCGGTGATCGGTGCGAGGACCTCCTGCTTTCGCTGGTCGTACTGCTGCTGGAACGCCTGGTTCTTGCTCTGGAGCTCCTGCTCGAGGGCTTGGATCGCCTTCGTCGCTTTGTCCTTGTTCGCGGGAGTGAGCGTGGGCTCCTCCTTGTTGAACTTGGAGAGCATCGCATTCACCGAGTCCTGCAACTTCTGAAGCTGACCCTGGAAGACGTTGCCTTCCCGCGTCAGGATGGCCGTCGCCGAATCACGTCCTGGCGCCGCTTCCATGAGAGCTTGCGTGTTGACGTAGGCGATCTTCATCGCCCCCTGCGCCTGGATCGCCGCGACGCCGCCAACCGTTGGAACGAGCGCGATCAGCGTCGCGCGGACGAACGAGTGCATTGGTAACTCCGCTTTAGAAGATATTGCCGAACTTGAAGTGCACCTGCCAACCCGGATCCGGCTGGCCAAGCGAATTGACTTTGTCGAACCCGTATCCCAAATCGACCCCGAGAGGCCCGAGCGGGGTCACCAGTGAGGCGCCGAACCCGGCCCCACGAAACAGCTGGGTGGGGTCGAAGTCGCGCGGACGCTCCCAGAGGTTCCCGGCGTCGTAGAATGAGTCGATGTACAGCTGAGAACTTACGCGGATCCCGAGCTCGGCCGTTGTACGGAAGAATGCGTTGCCGAACGACGCCCGCTGGGCCTGGAGCTGGTCCGCGTTGGCGATGTACCCGAGCGGCGTGATCGAGAACTCGGGATAGCCCCGCAGCGGTTCGCCGTACTGCACGCCGCCCATCGTGAACGCCTGCGACACGAAGAACGGGCCCGGGTCGCCGAAGACCGCCCCTGCCCGCGCCGTCAACCCGAAAATGAGCTGCGCCGGTTCGGCCCCGATCGCCTTGCCCAGCGTCGCGATCGGCGTGTAGGCGTGCATCTCCGTCGTCATGCGCTGGAAATTCGCCGTGCCTCCCAGCGGACCGCCGTTGAGCTGCAGCGACACGTTCTCGTGGACACCGGCCACCGGGAACGGCATACCGAGCCGTGTATCGTGGTCGAGCTGGAAGCCGAGCGTCGAGCGGAAGCAGCCGTTGCACTGGATCGTGGCCACCAGGCCGTCGGCGCCGTATTTCACCTTCTCCCCGCCGTAGCTGGCGTAGAAGCGGGTGGACCGCGAGTTGAACACGGGGAAGCCGAACTGCAACTGGCCGCCGGTCGTGGTCGACTGGCCGATGTCCTGGATGACGAAGCGCGACTGCTGGTGATAGGCCGAAATCGTCCCCGACACGTTCGACTGTTTGATGCGGGGATCGCTGTAGCTCATCGTGAAATCTTTGATGTACTGCCCGAACTGCCATTGCAGCGAGCCGCGCTTGCACTCGCCGAACAGGTTCGGCTGGTCGAAACCGATGAACCCACCCACGCCGGTCCCCTGACCCACCGACGCGCCGAAGTTCACGTTGCCCGTGCGCTTCTCCTTCACGTGGAAGATGAGGTCGATGTCGCCTTTGTCGTTCACCGGTCGGGTCTCGGGCGTCGGCATGTCCTGCTCGAAGAACCCGAGGTTGGCGATGTTGCGATAGCTGTCAATGAAGCGCTGCTTGTTGAAGACGTCGCCCGGCACCACGAACAGCTGGTCGCGGATGCACGTCTCGGTCGTCACGTCGTTGCCGAGGATGTCGACGCGGTTGATGATCGCCGGTGTTCGCTCGTCGACCTCCCACCGCAAGTCGACCGTGGGCACCGAATCCGGTCCGACCTTGCGACGCTCGACGACCGGCGCGATGGTCGCGTAGATGTAGCCCTGGTCTTCGTAGGCGTCGCGAACCTTGTCGGTCGCCGCGTCCCAAGCCCCTTGGTCGAACACGCCTTCCGGTGCGGCGCCGCGGCCGATGATTCCCTTCACCGCCTGGCCCATCGTCTTGCTCTTCGGTCCGAACGGATAGAACGTCGCGATCTGTTCGTTCGAGAAGATCTTCGCGCCGTTCACCTCGAAACTGCCGATGCGGTACTGCTGGCCTTCCTGGATGGTGAGACGAACGAGCGCCTTGCCTTGCTTCCGGTCGACGATGAGCGTGTCCTTCACGACCTGTGCGTCGATGAATCCGCGCGACGCGTAGAGCTCCGGGATCGACTTGGAAATGTCCTCGTTGAACTTGTCCTCGTCGAACTCACCCTTGTTCCACCAGAAGAAGCCCTCTGGACTGGTGGACATCGCACCCACGATCTGTTTGGCGGTGAGCGCCTTGTTGCCTTCGACCTGGACGCCCGAGATCGCGAGACGCCGGCCTTCGTCGACGCGGAAGACGAGCGTCGTGGCCGCGCCGTCCTTCACCGTGTCGACCGTCACCTTCGCCAGGAAGTAGCCTTCCGCCTGATACAGCGAATCGATTCGCGACACATCCTTCGCGACCTGCGCCGGATTGATCGGCTTGCCGATCAGCAGGTCAACTCGGTCTTTGACCGACGACGGCGACACCTTGCTTGGCCCGACGACCGACACTTCGCTGAGAATGCGACGCTCGGTCAAGTTGAACACCAACACATTCTTGCCGGCGATCACCTCGCACGTCGCGTTGGCGTTGGGCTCGAAGTTGTTGGTGGCGTAGATGTTCTTGAGCGCCTGAGTGACGATCCGTCCGCTGATCGTGGACTTGGGCGTGATGCCGATGTCCGCGCGCACATCCCCCTCGGGGATCCGCGACAGTCCTCGGAACGCGACGCTGTCGGGCGTCGCACAAGGCCCCGACGCGGCGGCCTGGGAGGACTGTTGGGCGCCAAGCTGGTGGGCCGAAATGGCCACGACCACGCCGACGGAAGCGGTTAGGAAGCGCGCAGGTCGCATAATCCCGCAATATACACAAAAAACACCCGGCCAGATCCCGCAAATAGCGGGCTCCAGCCGGGTCTAACGCTTCAAAATCTTTACGCTTGTGTCGAGCCGGTCAGGACCCGGAAGTCCAGGTGCTCCCCATCCGCGCCAGCGTCCACTTCCAATTCGTCCCCGCGAGAGAACTCACCCATCAGAATCTTCTCGGAGAGCGGATCCTCGATGTACTTCTGAATCGCTCGCTTGAGCGGTCGCGCGCCGTACTGCTCGTCGTAGCCGTGCTTGACGAGGAAGTCGGTGGCCGAGTCGGTCAGCCGGAGGCTGAGCTCCTCTTCGGACAGGCGACGCCGAATGTCCTTGAGCAGCACGCCGACGATCTGGGCAATGTGCTCGCGGCTGAGCGGGTGGAACACGATCACGTCGTCGAGGCGGTTCAGGAACTCCGGGTTGAATACGTTCTTCAACTCGTCCCGGACCTTCTCGGCCCGCCGCTCCCAGTTCGCCTTGTCGTCGCCGGACGTGAATCCGAGCGCCTTCGTTTTGCTGAGGTCGCGAGCGCCGACGTTCGACGTCATGATCACGACGGTGTTCTTGAAGTCGATCACGCGGCCATAGTTGTCGGTCAGGTGACCTTCATCCAGCACCTGCAGCAGGATGTTGAACACGTCGGGGTGCGCCTTCTCGATCTCGTCGAGCAGAATCACGCTGTAGGGCTTGCGACGGACGGCCTTCGTGAGCGTGCCGGAATCTTCGTAGCCGACGTAGCCTGGCGGCGCGCCGATCAGGCGAGACACGGAGAACTTCTCCATGTATTCGCTCATGTCGACGCGGATGAGCGCGGCGTCGTCGGCGAACAGGAATTTCGCCAACGAGCGCGCGAGCTCGGTCTTGCCGACGCCCGTCGGACCTGAGAACACGAAACTGCCGATGGGACGGCGCGGATCCTTGAGTCCGGCGCGGCTTCGGCGAATCGCCTTCGAGATCGCCTTGATCGCTTCGTCCTGGCCGATCACGGTCTCGTGCAGCTCGTCTTCCATGCGCAGCAGACGCGCCGTCTCCGCTTCCTGAAGACGCGTCACCGGAATGCCGGTCCACCGGCTGACGATGAACGCGATCTCCTCTTCGCCGAGCACGGGCCGATGCGACTGGCGACGCGCCTCCCACTCCGACTGCTTCTGCTTGATGCCACCCTGGAGCTCGCGCTCCTTGTCGCGCAGCGACGCCGCGCGCTCGAAGTTCTGATCGCGGACCGCGGCTTCCTTCTCGTTGTTCACCTTTTCCAGATCGGCCTTGAGCGCCGCGACTTCCGGCGGCGGCGCCTGCGCAGCCAACCGTGCACGGGCCCCCGCTTCATCAATGACGTCGATCGCCTTGTCGGGCAGGAACCGGTCCGTGATGTAGCGCTCCGACAGCTTGGACGCCGAGACGAGCGTGATGTCGGGAATCGTGACCTTGTGGTGGTCTTCGTACTTCTTGCGAAGCCCGCGCAGGATCTCCACGGTTTCGTCGACCGAGGGCGGATCCACGATCACCGTCTGGAATCGACGCTCGAGCGCGCCGTCCTTCTCGATGTATTTGCGATACTCGTTGAGAGTCGACGCGCCGACGCACTGCAGCTCTCCACGAGCCAGCGCCGGCTTCAACATGTTGGAAGCGTCGATCGCGCCTTCAGCGGCGCCCGCGCCGACGAGCGTGTGCAGCTCGTCGATGAACAGGATGATCTGCTTGTTCTGCGCGATCTCGTTCATCACGGCCTTGAGCCGTTCCTCGAACTGGCCGCGATACTTGGTGCCCGCGATGACGGCCGCCATGTCGAGCGAGAGCACGCGGTGGTCGCGCAGCGACTCCGGGCACTCGCCGTTGGCGATGAGCTGCGCGAGTCCCTCGACGATCGCCGTCTTGCCGACGCCGGGTTCGCCGATGAGCACCGGGTTGTTCTTCTTTCGGCGCGTGAGCACTTCCATCACGCGCTGAATTTCCTTCGCGCGGCCGATCGTCGGATCGAGCTGCCCCTCGGCCGCGAGCTGCGTGAGATCGCGGCAGAAGTGATCGAGCGCCGGCGTCTTCGACTTTTTCTCGCCCTTGGGCGGCGTCTGCGCCGGCGCGGCACCAGCCGCCTGCTGCGCGCCGCCTTGAGGCATCTCCGTGCCGAGGATGCGCAGGGTCTCGGCGCGGGCGGCGTCTAGATTGACGCCCGCGTCGGTCAACACCTGCGCCGCAATCCCCTTTTCCTCACGGAGAAGCCCAAGCAGCAAATGCTCGGTGCCAACGTAGCTGTGATTGAGGTCGCGCGCTTCGGCCATCGCCAATTCGAGGACCTTCTTGGCGCGCGACGTATAGGGGAGGTCGGGACCGGTAGTCTGCCCGGCTTTGCCCTTCTTGACCGTTTCTTCGATCTTCTGCTGGATGTCGTCCAGCTCGACGCTGAGGTTCTGGAGCACCTGGGCGGCGACTCCCTCACCCTCGCGAATCAAACCGAGCAGAATGTGCTCGGTGCCCACGTACTCGTGGTGCAGACGCGCGGCTTCCTCGCGGGCCATTGCGAGGACCTTGCGTACGCGTTCGGTGAAGTTGTAGCCGTTCATTGTCCCCTCACATCGGGGTGACCGGCATGGTCACCCAACAGAGCCCGTTTCCTCTTCCAGCGCTCGTCGCACGTATCGCGCGCGCGCCAAGTTGGTTTCGCTTTCCGTCAGAGCCCGGCCACCGCCTTCTGCGTACGCCAGGTGCGCGGCCTGCGAAAAGATCAGGAGCTTGTTGAGCGTGTATACACTGAGCGAGGTGATCAGTTTCAGCCCGACGGCCAACCGAACGCCGCTGAGGTAGTTCATCGCCTCGTCGAACGTGAGGCTGCGGGCGTATCGAAGCGTGCCGTATGCGCGCCAAAGCTTGTCCTCGATAATATAACCCGCGTCTCGGAGCAGAACACGGCGAGCCTCCGCCTCTCGTTCGACGACGTGCCCGACGACGCGCAACAGCTGGTCGAGCAGTTCCTCCTCCGAACGCCCCAAGGTCGTCTGGTTGGAGATCTGGAAGAAGTTGCCTACGACCTCGCTTCCCTCCCCATACAGACCGCGATACGTCAGCCCCATTTGCTGCAGGCTGTTGAGCACCTTCGCGATCTCTTTCGTCAGAACGAGACCGGGCAGGTGAATGAGGACAGAACCCCGGAGACCGGTACCCACGTTGGTCGGACATGCTGTGAGAAACCCGAATTCCCCGTGGTACGAGTAGGGCACGCGTGAGCCGAGCTCGCGATCGAGCTTGTCGATCGCAGTGTACGCCTCCTGCAATGCAAATCCCGAGCGCAGAGCTTGCAGCCGGAGATGATCCTCCTCGTTGACCATGACGCCGAGGCCGTCGGCCAAAAAGACCGCAGCCCCCGTGCGCAGCGGATGCGGCGGCTCCAAACCCGCCAGCTCCTTGCTCACCAGGTGGCGCTCGTGCAGCAGTGACCGCGCGGTCGTCGGCAGCTCGTCGAGGCGGTACATCACCGAATCGGACATCGCCGGGATCGACGTCACGGCCTCGCGCACCTGTGACAACACGCGCAGCCGCTCGCCGTCGCGCGCGCGGCCGGTGAACGCGTAGCCCTCGACGTTTCGCGCCAGACGAATCCGCGTCGACAACACGATGTCGGCGTTCTTCCCCGACGCGTCGAGCCAGCCGACGCCGCCGTCCGGCAACAACGAAAGGTCAACCGTCATTCGATCACCCGAATCTTGTCGCGCAAATCCGCGGCGAGCTCGAACTGCTCGCTCTCGATCGCCCGACGCAGCCGTTCGCGCAACACGCCGATCTCCGTCACGTTGTCGAGCGCCTCGCCGGTCGGCGCCCGATACGCGCGTCCGACATGCCGGTGATTGCCTTGCACGCGCCGCAGCAATTCCCGAATGGCCGCCTCGAAATTCGTGTAGCAGCGCGCGCATCCCCAACGGCCCGTCGTCCGAAAATCGGCCATGGTGGTGTTGCAAAACGGGCACCGCGCCGATTCGCCCGACGTCAGCCCGGTGAGCGCCACCTGCTGCTGCACGTCGTGCAGGAACTCGCCGAGCGGATGATTCGGCGCCGCCGCCGGCGTCTCGACGCCGCGTTCAGCCGCGCACTTCTCGCAGAGATGCAACTGGTGGACGGCGTTGTCCTCGATCGTCGTCAGGTGCACCGCCGCGTCGCGCTCCTTGCACACGTCGCACACCATCAGGGAACGACCTCCCGAATGTCCGTCTGCGTGAGACGTCCGTCCTCGAGCAGCAACGTCCGGTCGGCACGCGCCGCCAACGAGCGGTTGTGCGTGGCGATCACCATCGCAATCTCGAGGTCGCGTGACAGCTCAACGAACAAGTCGTGCAGCCGCTCGCTCGTCGCGTGGTCGAGGTTGCCCGACGGCTCGTCGGCGAGCACGACCGCCGGGTCGATCGCCAGCGCTCGCGCGACCGCGCTGCGCTGCTGCTCGCCGCCCGACAGCTCAGCCGGACGATGCTCCATGCGCGCGCCGAGTCCGACCCGCTCCAGGAGCTCCGACGCGCGCCGGCGGGCGCGAGCTTCGTCCCACCCGGCGATGCGTAGAGGCATCGCGACGTTCTCCACAGCCGTAAACTCCCGCAGCAAGTGATGAAACTGAAACACGAAGCCCACTGAGCGGTTCCGAAGCGTCGAGACCTCGAGGTCCCGTTTTCCGGCCAGCCGGCGACGTGCCCGCCGTTCCCGGTAGCTCCGGATCCCGCCCTCAGATTTGGAACTGTCGCGTTCGGATGAAACGTCACTTCCGGCGCGAGCGCGCGATCCTGGAAGACGCGTGCCGTTGATGTAGACCTCGCCGCGCGTCGGTTCGTCGAGCGCGCCGAGCAGATGCAGCAGCGTACTCTTCCCGGCGCCGCTCGCCCCCACCACGGCCAGCATCTCGCCGCGAGGGACCTGCAAGCTCACGCCATTGAGGACGGTGATCGTGCTGCCGTCGCCGCCTCGATATTCCTTCGCCAGGTCCACTGCCTCGAGCACCATCATTCGTGCCGGATCGCCTCGACGGGATACAAACGGGCCGCCTGCAACGCCGGGTAAACGGTGGCCAGCGCGGCCACCGCGAGGCTCGCGACGACGATGAGCGTTACGTCGAGAGGCTGCATCGCGACGGGCAAGTGATCGATGAAATATATGGTCGGGTCGAGGGCGATGAGCTTGTTCCTGCCGATCACCACTGCCGCGGTCAGGCCGACGAGAAGTCCCGCGCCCGTGCCGACGATGCCGATGACGAGGCCTTGCGCGAAGAAAAGCCGGCGAATCGATCGCGCGGGCATTCCCATCGCTCGCAGAATCCCGATCTCCCGCGTCTTGTCCTTCACCACCATCACTAGCGTGCTGATGATGTTGAACGCGGCGACGAGCACGATGAGCAGCAGGATCACGGTCATGCCGAGCTTCTCGAGCTTGAGCGCGCTGAACAGCTGGTTGTTCTGCTGATGCCAATCGAGCACGCGCAGCGGGCCCAGACTGTCCGTCAGTTGCTGCCCGATCTCCGGCGCCACCCAGCGCGTCGGCGTCTTCACCTCGATGCCCGTGACCGCGTCGCCGATCTGCGCGAGCTGCTGGGCCGTGGCGAGCGACACGATGACGTAGGAGTTGTCGTACTCGTACATCCCGGTGTCGAACGTGCCCGTCACCTCGAGCCGCATCGACTTCGCCGCCGGGTAGCCGGTGACCGGATCGATGTGGTTCTGGTCGATGCTGAGCAGCGTGATCGAGTCGGCGCCCGGTATGACGTTGAGCTTCTCGGCCAGCTTTGAGCCGAGCACCGCGCCGCGGTGCTCGCCGTCGAGCGTTTCGAACTTGAAATCGCCGGCCGTGGCCCGCTGGCGAATCGTCGTCACCTGCGCCACGCCCGGACCATCCGGCGGCAGGCCTTCGACGAACACGCCCTCGAGATACTTGTGATGTCCGGCGAGCACCAGCGCCTGCGTGTGCACGAACGGCCCGGCCGCGACGACGCCCTTCTGCCGCAGCACCTTCGACAGCACCGGCCGCCAGTCGTTCATCACCAGATCTTCGCCGTACGTCATCACACGAATGTCGGGACTGCCGATGAGGATCTTCTCGCGAAGATCCGTCTGCAGTCCGTCCATCACGCCGATGATCACGATCAGCGCGCTCACCGCCACCGTCACGCCGAGAATCGCGATCGTGCTGATGAGCGACAGCAGGCGCGAGCCGCGCCGGCTGCGCATGTAGCGCCACGCGATCGAGATCTCGAGACGACTCATCACGGCGTTTTCATCCGCGTCACTCCGGGCGCAGTGTGGGAAAGAGGATCACGTCGCGGATGTTGGGCGTGTTCGTGAGATACATGAACAGCCGGTCCACGCCGATCCCTACACCGCCCATCGGCGGCATGCCGTACTCCATGGCGCGCAGATAGTCCTCGTCGACGCCGACTGCTTCCTCGTCGCCCGCGGCGCGCAACGCCGCCTGCGCCTCGAACCGTCGGCGCTGGTCGATCGGATCGTTCAACTCGCTGAACGCGTTCGCCACCTCGCGCCCGCGCGCGAACAGCTCGAAGCGCTCCGTCAACGTGGGATTCCCCCGCTTCGGTTTCGCCAGCGGCGAGAGCTCGACGGGATAGTCCACCACGAACGTCGGTGACACGATCTTCGATTCCACCAGGGTCTGAAACATCTCGTCGAGGACTTTGGGCCGGCTCATGGAGTCTACCTTCTGTACGCCGGCACGGCGGGCCGCGTTCCGTAAAACCTCGTCGCCGAGCGCCGACGCGTCGGCGCCGAGCGCGGCGTTGAGCGAAGGGAGCCATTCGATCCGCGGGAACGGCGGCGCGAGCTCCGGAACCGGCTGGGTGCCGTGCTCCACCGCGCCTTCGGTCGACGGAGGCGACCACACCGACTTCACCGCCGCCGCCGCCCGCGTCACCAGCGTCTCGACGCGCGTCATCATTCCCGTGTAGTCGGCATACGCCTCGTAAAACTCCAGCATCGTGAATTCCGGGTTGTGCGTCCGGTCGATGCCTTCGTTGCGGAAGTCGTGCCCGATTTCGTACACCCGATCAAACCCGCCGACGACGAGTCGTTTGAGATACAGCTCGTCGGCGATCCGCAGGAACAGCGGCATGTCGAGCGTGTTGTGGTGCGTCGTGAACGGGCGCGCCAAGGCGCCGCCGTACAACGGCTGCAGCACCGGCGTTTCCACCTCGAGGTAGTTCCACCCGTCGAGTACGCGACGGAACTCCGCGACCATCGCCGACCGGGCGCGAAACAGCGCGCGCACCTCGGGATGCACGGCGAGATCCGCGTACCGCTGGCGATATCGCTGCTCCGGATCGGCGAAGCCCGAATGCCGCACCTTCACGCCGTTTACCTCTTCTTCCTTGCCGAAGGGCAGCGGCCGCAGCGACTTGGCCAAGAGCTGCACTTCCGTGACACGAACCGTCACCTCGCCGGTTCGCGTGCGAAACAGCGGGCCCGAGACGCCGATCACGTCGCCGATGTCGAACAGCTCGAGCGTCGAATAGGTCTCGTCGCCCAACGCGTCCTTCTTGAAGTAGAGCTGAATGCGGCCGCTCTCGTCGGCGAGATGCGCGAACGTCGTCTTGCCGTGCGCGCGCCACGCGACGATGCGCCCGGCGACTCGGACGACGTCGCCCTCGCCCTCCTGGTCCGCCGGATGCAGCCGCACCGCGTCGGCCGCCACGTGCGTGCGATCGAACCCATACGCGAACGGCGTCACACCGCGCGCGATCAGCGCGTCGAGCTTTTCGCGCCGCGCGCGGATGACGAAGTTCGCGTCGTCGCTCACGCCGCGGCGCTCCCGCCGCTCGGACGCGCACCGAACGAAGTGAGGTACGCTTCTATGAACGGATCGATGTCCCCGTCCATCACCCGCTGCACGTCCGGGATCTTCAGCTCCGTGCGGTGATCGTTGACCATCGTGTACGGCTGGAAGACATAGCTGCGAATCTGATTGCCGAAGCTCACGTCCGACTTGGTCGCGTCGAGCTCCGCCTTCTTCTTCGCCTGCCGCTCGGCCTCGAGCTGATAGAGCCGGTTCTTCAGCATCTTCATCGCCGTGCCCTTGTTCTTGTGCTGCGACCGCTCTTGCTGCGACGACACGACGATCCCGCTGGGAATGTGCGTGAGCCGGACGGCGGAGCTGGTCTTGTTGACGTGCTGGCCGCCGGCGCCGGACGCGCGGAAGACATCCATCCTGATGTCCTCGTCGCGGATCTCGATGTTGATCTCCTCGTTCACCACGGGATACACGAACACAGACGCGAAGCTCGTGTGGCGGCGCGCCTGTGCATCGAACGGCGAGATGCGCACGAGACGATGGACGCCGATCTCGGCTTTCAAGAATCCGTATGCGTACAGGCCTTTGACCTCGAGCACCGCGCCCTTGATGCCCGCTTCTTCGCCGTCGCTCAAGTCGAGGATCTCGACGTTGTAGCCTTTGCGCTCGCACCAGCGGGTGTACATCCGCATGAGCATCGACGCCCAATCCTGCGCTTCCGTGCCCCCGGCGCCGGCGCTGATCTCGAGCTGCGCGTCTCGGTAGTCGTCTGGGCCCGACAGCAACGACCGAAGGCGAAACGCTTCGATCTCCGATCCCAGCGCGGTCGCCTCGCGGTCGAGCTCCGCCGACATCTCCGCGTCCGGCTCCGACTGCAGCATGCCCTCGAGCTCGCGCGCGCTTTCGACGCGTCCGCCGATCGCGTCGAAGGGCTCCACCCAAACCTTGACGGTCTTTATCTGCTGGACCGCCGCCTGCGCCGACTGCTGGTCGTTCCAGAAACCCGGCGCGGCCATCCGTTCCTCGAGCGCGCGAAGCGTCTCGCGCTTGGCATCGAGGTCAAAGGTACCTCCGCAGCTCCGCCAATCGCTCGGCGTATTGCCGAAGCTGACGCGCCCGCTCGCTTTCTGCCATTGATCGATTCTCCCCGGCCCCGGTTATGAGACGAGCCGTCCCGCGATCGCGCCGGACGGCTCGCTTGCCTGACAAATCTCAACCTAGCGCCACCCGGCGATCGGCGCACCCGGACGCGGTCAGAAGAGGCGTTGGCCGCCGGCGAGGATTTCGTTCAGCGCGTCTTGAAAATGGGTCGACGACTCGGCGAAATCGCGGCCGACCTGTTCGATGTATTCCTCCTGCGACTTCTTGATCTCCTCGCGGAACAGCTCGCGCAGTGTGCCGTCGCGAAGACCTTCGTCGCGCCGCTGCGGGAAGTACGTCACCAGATCCGACACGAGGGCTCGCGCCAGCCGCCGAGCCTTGGCGTTGGGGTCGTTGGCGAGAAACGGATTGATCGGCGCGCGCGACGGCGTGGCCGGCGTCGGCGATGCGGCAGGCGCGATCCCGCTGCTCGCCGAGCTCGCGGGGCTCGTGGGCGTGGGCGTAGCCGGCGTAGCCGGCCCAGCCGGCCGCACGGGCGTAGCGGCGACGGACGGCGCGGAAGCGATCGGAGTCGCCGGCCTGACCGGCGTGCCGCCCACGGGAGGCGCCGGAGCGATCGGAGTCGAGGCGCGATGCGGCGTGCTCTGCGCCGGACGCACCGCCGGCCGCGCGGGACCCGGCGAGACGGCCGGCGGAATCGGCAGCGCGCCGGACGGTCGTGCGCTCGCTGGCGTGCGCGGCGCGGTCGCCGGACCAGCGAACGGCGGATGAACCGGACGCGGCGTGGCGGATGACGCCGGCGGTGTGGCCGGCGGTGCGCCGCCAACGGAAGGCGACATGAGCATCGGGCGCGACGGCGGCGCAGCGGCAGCCGGCGTTGCCCGCTGCGCGGGCGTCAGCGGCCGCGGAATCGGTGTCGGGAACGGAAGCGCCGCCGGAGGAGTGCCGGCGAGTGGCGGCGTCGGCGTAGCGGACCGCGCCGCTGGCGACGCCGCTGCCGGCGTTTCTGTTGGCCAAGCGAGCGCCGGGCCCGAATTCGCCGTCGCGCCGGGAGCGGCGACCGCGGCCGGCACGGCTGCGACCGGCGTCGACGGCGCCGCGAATTCCTCGTCGATCGGCGCGGCGGCTCCGACGATGATGACGCCGCCGCAGACCGAGCAGCGCGCGCGCACGCCCGCCGACGGCACCTTCTCCGGATCGACGCGGAAAACCGAATTGCACTCTGGACACGAAACGTTCACTTAGGCTTTTCTCCTCCGCTCTCGGATCGCGCTGCCACACTACCGTGCGACAACGAACGCCCGGGTTCGGCCGGGTGCTCTGTCACCGCGTCGGTGCGTCGGTCGACCGAATACACCGATCCCGGCAACGTCTTCGCGTAGCTCTTCATCTCCGTCGCCAACGCGCTTACCTGCGCCGCGTGTCCGAAGCGCCGGCGCTCGTTGGTCACCACTCCGATCGACACGGTCATCAATGGTACGCGATGAAGTTGTCCGCGGCGATCCTTTCCGAAGAAATATCCCGCCCGGCGGTCCTGGTCGGAGTACTGGTAGGGAATGAGCGCATCGAAGATCGAGATGATCTCCTCACACACCGGGTTCACGTCGTCGAGCGGCACGATGAAGATGAAGTCGTCGCCGCCAATGTGTCCTACGAAGCCCCGCTCCTGGCAATGCCCTTTCACCACGTCGTGAAGGATCTGCGCGAGAATCCTGATGACGCCATCCCCTTCGTGGTATGAGTATCGGTCGTTGAACTCCTTGAAGTGATCCAGGTCGGCGTAGCACGCCGCGAACAGCGTCCCGGCCTCGAGGCGGCGGCCGATGTCCGCCTCGATCTCCATGGCGCCCGGCAGCCGCGTCGATGGGTGGACGTACAGGTCCCGGTCCGACCGGCGCAGGAGCGCGCTCAGCCTCGTCATCATCTCGCTCGTCGCCAGCCCCTCGCGAATGACCTCGTCCGCGCCTGCGTCGAACCCGGCCTTGAACGCCGCGGCTGCGTCTTCCGTCAGCGCGACGGCCGGCACGATGCCGGTGTACGAGTCGGACTTGAGCCGGCGCAGCGCATCGAGCACGAACGCCGTCGCGCGCCGAGCGTCGAAGATCACGACCCGTGGCCGGCTGCGAAGCGCCACCGACATCAGTGTGTCGGCATCGGAGAGCGCGAGGACGGGGACGTCGAGGGTCGCCAACCACTGCTCGATGGGCTCGAGCGGCGGGGCTCCTTCACCCGAATACACGATCGCGCTTGGAGTGGCCACTCGTTGCGATGCCGGCGGGTTGGAGCGGCGAAGGAATCGCGCCCGGCTGCAGGCGCGAACTCGAATCAAATCAAACCAGGACGCGCGGGCAGTTCCAGCGCCCGCATGCAGTTCTTTTTCGTCGTCCGGGCGACTGTGGTCACCAGGGCCTGCTCACCTCGAGCGACGCGCCGCGGGTCACCCCCCCGGGGGCAGGACGAATCTGCAGCCGGAACGTCGCGAAGGCGTCGACCATGCTGAGCACGTGATTGGCGCCGATGAAGATCAGGTCCTGCACCGCCGCGGCGTGCGCGTCGTTTCGCTTGTCGGTGGTGCGGATGAACTGGTCGTACTGAAGCTGCGCGTTGCGCCACGACCATTGGAAGTTCGGTTTGACCGCCTGTTGCTCGTAGGCCACGAGCGCGGCGGCTGTCGTCGAATTGGTCGCGAGCAGCTGCTGCCAGAGATGCCCGTTGAACGTCGTGACGTCGGTCTCGGGGACGACCGCCCCGTTGTTGCCGAGCGAATACGCGCCGCTCTCGAGGAAATCGCGCATCGACTCGTAGTACGTCCAGTCGCCGTCAGGGGGCGCGCTCGAGAAGTGCGACCGCGCCACGGTTCGCGCGATCGACTTGAACGCGGCTTCCTGCTGCGTTTGCTCGTGCGCGCTCTTGCTGAACCGCCACCAGCCGATCACCTCGGCGGCCGTGTACACGATGAATCGATCGTTGCCGAGCGTGAACTGTCCGCTGCCGGGCACCACCGCCGACATGAGCGGCGCCAGCCGCCGGACGCGAATGTCGGCGATGCCCGGCGTGTTCGACGGCGGACGGCGGCCGTCGAGCGCCGACGTCGAATCGAGGACCGGGCGGCCGGCGACGTAAACGCCGGCGCGCAAGCCGTCGACTTGCTGCGCGTCGACCGCGCGGCCACCGAGCACGGACACCACGACCGCCGCGGCGATTCGCCCGACGGCGCGCATCAGTAGAGATACCTCAGCGCGATGAACGTCGGCGTCACGCCGGACTGCTGGCCGACGTCGGTGAGCATTCGCGCAAGATCGACGTGCAGCTTGCCCGTCGAGATGCCCAGGCCGAACGTGAGTCCCGACCCCGTGGGACCGTTCACCACGTACCCCGCGCGAAGCTGATAACGATCCTTATATGAGACTTCACCGCCGAGGTCGAGCCCCGGCGATGCGCTCGGGCTGAACGCCCACACGATGTCCGCTGCGGCGCGCAGTCGCACGTCGGGCGGCAGCTGCGCGAGCTTCGGCGCCGAGGCGACGCCAAAAGCGATTCTGCTCGGCAGATCGTCGGCCTGCGGCGCGTCGTTGATCTGGAGCTTGAACCCGATGTTGCGGAGCGCAACGCCGAGCATGAGCGCGGAGTCGCTCGTCACGATGTACTGTGCGCCGAGATCGAGCGCACCGGTTTGGGGTGGCGTCGCGGACGCGGGCGAATCCGCGCAACTCCCGGTGCACGGAAAGCTGATACGCAGCACCTTGGCGGTGAGTCCCAATGCGAGCCGGTCGCCGAATGGCGCCGCGAACGTCGCGGCGAAGATGGTGCTCTGTGGAAAGAAGCTGCCGATCTGTACGCCGGTGGACGTGTCGGTCGACGCCTGATCGCCGAAATTGAGATATCGCAAACTCAATCCGAACGCGCCGATCTTCGGCACGGCGTAGATGAACGCGAACCCCGCGTCAGTCCCGGTTTGCGTCGACAGCGTCTGGGTCACCTGAAGCGCGGCCTCGCGCGGTCCGCGGGCGATCAACGCGGGATTCCACCACAGCGCGTCCGACCCGACCGCGGCCGCCGTCGCCGCCTGGCCCATGCCGAGCGTGCGCGCTCCGATCGGGAGAATGAACTCCAGACCTCCCTGCGTCTCGGGCGTCGCCTGTGCCGACGCCACGCCCGCCACCGCGCAGAACATCAGAAAGCTGTACGCGAGCCGGCGCGGGACGAGCCGCGTCGCGCTCGCCAAACTGCGAATACTCAGAACGGCGTCGCCTCGTCGATGAGCATGACTGGAATCCCATCGCGGACGGCATACTTCAAACGATCCTTGTGGCAGACGAGCACTGACTCCGCCTCCACATACTCGAGATCGCCCTTGCACTTCGGGCAGACGAGAATCGCGAGCAGCTGCTCGGGTGGACGAATTGTCATGGCGTGCTGTCCTCCGGAATCGTGTAACCAAGGCGCGCGAGCGCATGCGGATTCCGCCGCCAGTTTGGTAGGACCTTGACCCACAGGTCGAGGTACACGGGCGACCCCACGAGCGTCTCGATCTTTCGGCGGCTGTCGCGCCCGATGGCGCGAATCCGCCGACCCCCCGAGCCGATGAGGATGCGCTTCTGGCTGTCGCGCTCGACATGGAGGACCGCACGAATGTAAACCGGCGTTTGCGCTTCCCGGAACTCCTCGATGACGCACGCAACTCCGTATGGCAACTCGTCGTCGAGCTGCTCGAACGCCGTCTCACGAATCAGCTCCGACGTAAAGAACCTCACCGTCTGAGTGCTGAGCTCGTCTTCGGGGTACAGGAACGGGCTCTCCGGTAGCAGCGACGCGAGGCGGGCGACGAGCGCGTCGACGCCTTCGCCCGTCGCCGCGCTGACGAGAGATGCCTCGGGGAGGCGCGCAGCCAGTGCCTGGCGACGCGCCGCGGGCACGACATCGAGCTTGTTCAACGCCACCACGATCGGCGCACGCGGCGGACGTTGGAGCCCGGCCAAGTCCGCCAGCGGCTCGGGATCTCCGGCGGCCGCATCGGCGAGATAGAGAATGACGTCCGCGTCGGCCAGCGCGGCGAGAGCCGTGGCGCGCATCGAGCGCTGCAAGGCATATCGGGGGTCGAGCAGGCCGGGCGTGTCGAGCAGAACGATCTGCGCGTCGCCGGCGGAATGAATGCCGACGATGCGGTCGCGCGTCGACTGCGGCTTGGGGCTGACGATCGCGAGCTTTTCGCCGACGATGCGATTGAGCAGCGTCGACTTGCCGGCGTTGGGCTTCCCGGCGACGGTGACGATGCCGGCGCGTGGCACGGAAGGGGGCGTGGGGAGCAGTTGGGGAAGGCAGCCGGACGGCTGGACGGCCAGACAGCTTGACGGCCGGACCGCGGGAGGGCAATGACGCGGGTCGCTCTTCTCGACCGGTCGAGCCGTCAGGCGGTCAAGCCGTCAGGCCAAAACACAAATGCCCCAGCCGAACGGCTGAGGCATTTGGGGTTTCCGAGGAAACCAAGGGGGTGCCGGCGACGGCCTACTCTCCCGCGCTCTCGCGAGCGGAGTACCATCGGCGCTGTAGGGCTTAACGATCGTGTTCGGAATGGGAACGAGTGTGGCCCCTACGCTCTAGTCGCCAGCGAAAAAATCGGTTGTCAACGCACGACAAGAAAGCAAAAAAAACGAGAAACTGAAGAGGAATGACGACGGAGGATTTGGTAGATGGTATTTATGGATCTTTGATCAAGATCGTGCTGCTCTGCTTGCGATATTGGAGCTTGTTGCTCCTGGTGGTCGAAACCACTGGGAGTAGTCAAGCCACACGGGCGATTAGGACCGCTGCGCTTGGAACCCTTTGCAGGGCGTCCACGTGCGGCCTATCGACGGGGTAGTCTTCCCCGGCCCTTTAGGAGGCTCAAGGCCTCGGGAGAGTTCATCTTGGGGCGTGCTTCCCACTTAGATGCTTTCAGCGGTTATCACAGCCGACCATCGCTACCCGGCGTTGCCCTTGGCAGGACAGCCGGGACACGAGCGGGTCGTCCGACTCGGTCCTCTCGTACTAGAGTCCGCTCCCCTCAACTCTCCAACGCCCACGACGGATACAGACCGAACTGTCTCACGACGTTCTGAACCCAGCTCATGTACCACTTTAACCGGCGAACAGCCGGACCCTTGGGACCTTCTCCAGCCCCAGGATGTGATAAGCCGACATCGAGGTGCCAAACCGCATCGTCGATGTGAACTCTCGGATGCGATAAGCCTGTTATCCCCAGCGTACCTTTTATCCGTTGCGCGATAGCCGCTCCACACCGGGCTACCGGATCACTACGGCCCACTTTCGTGGCGGCTCGATCCGTCGATCTCACCGTCAGGCTGGCTTTTGCCGTTACACTCTATAGGCGCGAGTACCGTCCGCGCTGAGCCAACCTTGCGCGCGCCTCCGTTACTGTTTCGGAGGCGACCGCCCCAGTCAAACTGCCTACCTGCCACGGTCCTGGAAGGGGTGTTCCCTTCGCAGTGAGGGCGTCGCACGACGCAGGGTGGTATTTCACTGTTCCCTCCCCTCGAGCTAGCGCCCAAGGTTCAACGGGTCCCACCTATGCTACACAGCGATGTGCAACGTCCAATGACAAGCTGCAGTAAAGGTGCATGGGGTCTTTTTGTCCTGTCGCGGGGACTCGGAATCCTCACCGAGACTGCAATTTCGCCGAGCACGTGGTCGAGACAGTGCCCAAGTCGTTACGCCATTCGTGCAGGTCGGAACTTACCCGACAAGGAATTTCGCTACCTTAGGACCGTTATAGTTACGGCCGCCGTTTACCGGGGCTTCGGCTCAAGGCTTCGCCTTGCGGCTAACCTCTCCCCTTAACCTTCCGGCACCGGGCAGGCGTCAGTGTGTATACGGCGCCTTGTGCGGCTTGGCACACACCTGTGTTTTTGCTAAACAGTCGCTTGGGCCGATTATCTGCGACTCGAGGAAGCTTCATTGTTCATGTCACCTTCTCGAGCATCCCTTCTTCCGAAGTTACGGGATCATTATGCCGAGTTCCTTGACCACGTTTCACTCGTTCACCTGAGGCTGCTCGCCTCACCCACCTGTGTCGGTTTCCGGTACGGACGTCGCACCGCTCCCCACAGAGCTTTTCTCGCCTGTCGACTCCACACGAATTGCGCTTGCCTTGCGGCGCGCGCTTTCGGTACGGTCTCGGCCATTTTTAAGGTGGCCTACACCATTCGACGGTCAATCCACAAGACCGCTCGTGCTTTGTTCCAGTGTCCCTCTGTGGTTCATCACGGTACGGCGGGACGGGAATTTCAACCCGTTGTCCATCGGCTACGCCTCTGGGGCCTCACCTTAGGATCCGCCTCACCCTGCGCTGATTGCCATGGCGCAGGAACCCTTGGGTTTCCGGTGTCTGGGGTTTTCACCCAGATTTGCGCGTACTCATTCCGGCATCCTCACTTCTGGTCGCTCCAGGACAACGTTTGCCACGGTCCCTTCACCGCTTCCAGAACGCTCCCCTACCCCTGCTGCTTACGCAACAAGGCCAAGCTTCGGCGGGCCGCTTAATCCCGACCATTCTCGGCGCATCCACGCTGGACGAGTGAGCTATTACGCACTCTTTAAAGGAATGGCTGCTTCTAAGCCAACCTCCTCGTTGTCACGGCACGGACACATCCTTCGCTATACTGAGCGGCCACTTCGGGGCCTTAGCTGTGGCTCTGGGTTCTTTCCCTCTCGCCGTTGGACATTATCGCTCAACGACTGCCTCCCGAGGTCCATTAGACAGGTATTCGGAGTTTGGTTGGGGTTGGTAGGCCGCTCTGGCCCCCGCGCCCATCCAGTCGCTCTACCCCCTGCTAACAATTCTCGAGGCTCTACCTCAATAGATTTCGGGGAGAACCAGCTATCTCCAGGCTTGATTGGCCTTTCACCCCTACCCACAAGTCATCCGAGCGGTTTTCAACCCACACCGGTTCGGGCCTCCACTGGGTGTTACCCCAGCTTCACCCTGCTCATGGGTAGATCGCCCTGGCTTCGGGTCTGCACCGCGGTACTTCAAGCGCCGTCTTTGCACGACTCGCTTTCGCTATGGCTCCGCCGGAAACCGGCTTAGCCTCGCACCGCAGTAGCAACTCGCCGGATCATAATGCAAAAGGCACGCAGTCAGGAGACATCACGGCCGAAGCCGCGAGCTCCCTCCTACCGCTTGTAGGCATGTGGTTTCAGGATCTTTTTCACTCCCCGCACAGGGGTGCTTTTCACCTGTCCCTCACGGTACTCGTCCACTATCGGTCACACGGGAGTCTTTAGCCTTGGAGGGTGGTCCCCCCAGATTCACGCCCGGACTCTCGTACCGGGCGTTACTCAGGAACTCCACCGCTTGCAACACCTAGCCTTTGCCTACCGGGCTTTCACCGTCTCTGGCGCCCTATTCCATGGGACTTCGGCTGGCGTCGTCGCAAGGTTCTGTGGGTCCTACAACCCCGTCCCCACGAGGAGGACGGTTTAGGCTGGGCCCCTTTCGCTCGCCGCTACTAAGGGCATCTCAATTGATTTCTCTTCCTCGAGGTACTGAGATGTTTCAGTTCCCTCGGTTCGCTCTCGCTTTCGCAAGTGATCGGGCTCGCGCCCGACCGGGTTTCCCCATTCGGCCATCCAGGGATCAATGCGTGTGTGCCGCTCCCCCTGGCTTATCGCAGCTTACCACGGCCTTCATCGCCTCCGTGTGCCCAGGCATTCCCCAACATGCCTTCGTTCGCTTGACTACAAAGCTGATATTGTAGCAAGCAGATTACGCGCGATCTTTTTCAGATCATTGTTACGAGTGACAATCATTTCAAAAAACGAAATAAAAAGTCTCTCTTCAGATTCACAAATCCGCGATCTACCAAATCCATCCGTTGTCAAACAGCGTTGACGCTCGCGGCGCACAGGTCTCCCTGCGCCACCGGGCATCGAAGCGAAAATCAAACGTGGGAAGAACGATGTACGAGACGAGCGACTTACGGACTCTTTCAGTCACACGGCCACGCCGAACAAGTTCGACGCGCACCGGGACCTACTCGACAGTTCCGTTAAGGAGGTGATCCAGCCGCAGGTTCCCCTACGGCTACCTTGTTACGACTTCGCCCCAGTCACTGCGCTCGCCTTCGGCCGCTTAGTCCCTTGCGGGTTCTGACACGGACTTCGGGCGCTCACAGCTTCCATGGCGTGACGGGCGGTGTGTACAAGGCCCGGGAACGTATTCACCGTGGCGTAGCTGATCCACGATTACTAGCGATTCCAGCTTCATGGAGGCGAGTTGCAGCCTCCAATCCGCACTGAGGACGGCTTTAAGGGATTGGCTTGCCATCGCTGGCTCGCAACCCACTGTACCGGCCATTGTAGCACGTGTGTAGCCCTAGACGTAAGGACCATGATGACTTGACGTCGTCCCCACCTTCCTCCGGTTTGGCACCGGCAGTCTTCCCAGAGTCCTCAGCATAACCTGTTAGCAACTGGGAACGGGGGTTGCGCTCGTTGCGGGACTTAACCCAACATCTCACGACACGAGCTGACGACAGCCATGCAGCACCTGTGCACGAGTCCCGAAGGAGGGCTCTGGTCTCTCAGAGCTTTCCCGTGCATGTCAAGCCTAGGTAAGGTTCTTCGCGTTGCGTCGAATTAAACCACATGCTCCACCGCTTGTGCGGGCCCCCGTCAATTCCTTTGAGTTTCAGCCTTGCGGCCGTACTCCCCAGGCGGGGCACTTAATGCGTTAGCGCCGGCACTCAGGGGGTCGCTCCCCCAAGCACCTAGTGCCCATCGTTTACGGCGTGGACTACCAGGGTATCTAATCCTGTTTGCTCCCCACGCTGTCGCGCATCAGTGTCAGTTGTGGCCCAGCCAACCGCCTTCGCCACCGGTGTTCTTCCGGATCTCTACGCATTCCACCGCTACACCCGGAATTCCATTGGCCTCTACCACACTCGAGCACGGGAGTATCGCCGGCCGACTCAGGGTTGAGCCCTGAGCTTTCACCGAAGACTTCCCGCGCCACCTACGCGCCCTTTACGCCCAGTGATTCCGGACAACGCTCGCACCCTCCGTATTACCGCGGCTGCTGGCACGGAGTTAGCCGGTGCTTCCTCACCCGGTACCGTCAGTCCCTTCGAAAAGGGATGTTCGTCCCGGGCAACAGTGGTTTACACCCCGAAGGGCGTCCTCCCACACGCGGCGTCGCTGCGTCAGCCTTTCGGCCATTGCGCAAGATTCCCCACTGCTGCCTCCCGTAGGAGTCTGGGCCGTTTCTCAGTCCCAATGTGGCTGGCCATCCTCTCAGACCAGCTACCCGTCGTCGCCTTGGTGGGCCGTTACCCCGCCAACTAGCTGATAGGCCGCGAGCTCCTCGATTTCCCCCGGAGGTTTCCTCGTCGAGAGACTCCTCTCAACGAGCGTATGCGGTATTACCCGGCCGTTGGGCCGGCTATCCCCCAGAAATCGGCAGATTGCTCACGTGTTACGCACCCGTTCGCCGGTTGCCCTTGCGGGCCCCCGTGACTTGCATGTGTTAAGCACGCCGCCAGCGTTCGTCCTGAGCCAGGATCAAACTCTCCACAAGAGTATTTGACTAGCTCGTTCAGACTCCGCTGTCTCACGCTGTCACTTTCGCTTGAGCGAAGACAGCGCGTCCGAATCACGAAATGTTCAGGTTTGAACTCTCCCCTTGGGCCCCGAACAGGCACCAAGGATTAACGAGTTCGCCTCGCACATCCGTTCTTCCCACGTTCGATTGTCAATCAGCGATTGCAAAAGTCCTGTCGCATCTGCGACAGCCTTTAATTATATCCACGCGTAACGGTTGCGTCAAGCGCAGAACTGAATTTTTTCGAGGGCGTCATTCCCGCCTCGCGTCGCCAAAAACGCCTCGCGCGCACCATCCAATCGGACTCGTGCGTCGCCATCGTTCCTGGCACCCAGCGGGCCTTGATTCTACCCACGGACCGCAGCCGAAACAACCCCCGTTTCAGCCCGTCCAGCATTGCACGTCTCGCCGGCAAACTGAGCCTTGTACTCCCGGTACAGCTCGTACCGCCTGTACAGCTCCCGAATCACCGACGCCGAGGCGCTCGGAAAAGAACCCCGTTCCCCGCCCCGTGTTCCAACACCATTCCAACCTCACTGCAACCCTACTCCAAAAACGACGCCGGCAATCTTCCGCCGGCCGCATGGGCCGTGTAGGAATCGAACCTACAACCTAGCGATTAAGAGTCGCTTGCTCTGCCAATTGAGCTAACGGCCCGCTCCATCGTGCAAACCCGGAGCAAACTCGCAGTCACCCACAGAGTCGTGTGGCGCGCCAGGAGGGAATCGAACCCCCGACCCACAGCTTAGAAGGCTGTTGCTCTATCCATCTGAGCTACTGGCGCTTCTCACCAATGGTGCCGCTGGTGCCACGCGATCGTGCCGGTTCCTGCAGGTCGGGGCGCCCGGATTTGAACCGGGGACCTCCTGCTCCCAAAGCAGGCGCGATACCAGGCTACGCTACGCCCCGCGAGCCTCCCAATGTACCGACGGCTCGAGGCGGAATCAACTGTGACGCACCGACTTCCGCGCCACCTCGGGACGGTCGACGAGCACGTCCAGCAACGCGCCGAACGCTCGCGCCCGATGGCTCACCCTCTCCTTCTCCTCGCGCGTCGCCTCGCCGAACGTCCGTCCGCCAAGCTCGTCGGCCTCGAAGTAGGGATCATATCCGAACCCGTCGTCGCCGCGCGGCCGGTCGACGATGCGACCGTGCACCTCGCCACGCCGCACGATCTCGCCGGTCGAATCCACGTACGCCGCGGCGCACACGTAATACGCGCGGCGGTCGTCGATGCCCTGGAGTCGCTCGAGCAGCAGGCGATTGTTTTCCTCATCGAGCGCGCGTCCGCTGAGATCGGGCCGGCCGCTCCACCGCTTGCTCTTCACGCCGGGCAGTCCGCCGAGCGCCGGCACCACGAGGCCGGAATCGTCGGCGGCGGTGGGAAGCCCCGTCTGTTGATGAAAGTGTCGCGCTTTGGCCAGCGCGTTCCCCTCGAAGCTGTCGAGCATCTCGAGCTCGTCCTCGACACGCGACTCGACGACGCCCGCGGCGTCGAGTCCCAACGCGGAGATGCCGCGCGCGGCGCAGATCGGCACCAGCTCGCGAAGCTTGCCCGTGCTGCGCGTCGCGAGCAGCAGCACGGCCTCCACGTTCACGCGCCTCGAGGGAGCGGGGCGTCGAGCGCGTCGCGCTGCGCCGCGTCCAGCTCACCAATCCCTTTCACCGCCAGCTCGATGAGCCGATCCAACTCGGCGCGGTCGAACGTGCCGTGTTCGCCGGTTCCCTGTACTTCGACGAAGCGTCCTTCGCTACTCATCACGACGTTCATGTCCACAGCGGCGCGAACGTCCTCCTCGTAGTCGAGGTCGAGCCGCGGAGCGGTGCCGATCACGCCGACGCTGACCGCGGACACGCGCCGCTTGATCGGCGTGCGGTTCAGACGCCCGGTGCCGACGAGCCACGAGAAGGCATCGCTCACGGCGACGCAGGCGCCGGTGATCGACGCGGTGCGCGTGCCGCCGTCGGCGAGCAGCACGTCGCAGTCGAGCTTGATCGTGAACTCGCCGAACTTGAAGTCGTCGAGCATCGCGCGCACGCTGCGCCCGATCAGACGCTGGATCTCCTGCGTCCGGCCGCCGACCTGCGAGCGCTCGCGCGAGGTGCGCGTCCGGGTCGCGCGCGGGAGCATCGCGTACTCGGCGGTGAGCCACCCTTCGCCGCGGCCGCGCTTCCACGCCGGCACGCCGTCCTCGACCGACGCGGTGCACAGCACGCGTGTCGCGCCGAACGAGACGAGGCACGAGCCCTCGGCGTACGGCGCAACGCCGCGCTCGAGGGTCACCGGGCGCATCTCGTCGTCGCGCCGGGCGGTGCGATCTATTTGAATTGTCTGAAGGTCAGCGGCCACGCACTCGCTCGATCGTGGAAGTCGTCGAATGACCGGGCGTGAGCGGGACGACGACGACTTCGCCGCCCCACGCCCGCAGTTCGTCCGCGCCGACGATCGTCGATTCGCTGTAGTCGCCCCCCTTCACGAGGACGTCCGGACGCAGCGCGCGGATCAACTCGAGCGGCGTGTCCTCGTCGAAAATCACGACGGCGTCGACCATCGTCAGCGCGGCCAGAACATAACAGCGGGCGCCCTCGTCGCGCACCGGCCGCGTCAACCCTTTGAGCCGGCGCACCGAGGCGTCGCTGTTGACGCCGACGACGAGGTAATCGCCCGCGCGACGCGCCGCGAGGAGCACGTCGAGGTGGCCGGTGTGCAGCAGGTCGAAGACGCCGTTCGTGAAGACGACGCGTCCTTCCTCGATCCGACCAGCCCGCCACTCGCGCGCGCGATCCCAGGGAAGGATCTTCTCGCGCGGGTCGGCGGCGTCGCTCAAAGGGGCCCTTCGGCGCTCGGGTGGAAGTGCAGCTGCCGAACGTGGCCCGGCAGCTCGACCGGCTCGTCGTAGTCCGACTCGATCGAGATGTACCCCCGGTCGCGATGAATCTTTATGTGACCCGCCTCCTCGGGGAGGCCGAGGGAGTCGGCCACGGCGCGCAACCGAACGACGATGACGTCATTCGTGTTGTGCGAGGCGAACCGCACTTCCTGCTGGATGTCGTCCCGGAATTCGTAGAAACGCCAGTAGGCCTGGGCCACGTTCACGCCGAAGTACACCACGGCCGCGATGACGAGGACGCTGAACAGACAGCCCATCGTGCTGGCCCCGCGCCGCGTGGTCACCAATTGCTTTGCACCCCGTCGACGATCTGCTGGACGAGCTTTTCGATCGCCTGCTTTCGGCCGTCCGCTTCGGCGCGCTCGTTATAGTCGGCCTCGCCGCGGAGCGCCTTGCTGGTGAACAGCGTGTGGCCGTTCGATTGGTCGATGATGTCCACTTCGAGGGTGATGGCGAGATGGCGGCGCGCGGTGAGGGCCTGCTGCGGATTGGCGTTGAAGCCCACTGGAACGTCCGCGTCGTACGTCTGAATGACGCCCTTCACCAGGGCATCGGCGCGTTCCGGCGGCGCGTCGCGCACGCCGAGCTTGCGTTGCAGCTCCTCGTGCATGCGGTCGTACAGTTCCTTGGTGACGTCGGGCGACGCGGTCTGATTGTCGAACGTCGCGATGGCCATCGTATGAATGTTCGGCGGCAACCCGCCCCCGGCGAGGCTATAGAAACAGCCCGCCAGCAGGAGGAGTGAGAGACTACTGATTGAACCGCCAAATCGCCGCATCGAACTCGCCGCCATCTTCCGATTTTGTAATCGTGAGCTGCAGTGTGCGCCGCGCGCCTTCATTCCGATACTTCACGTGAGAGGGGTCGCTACGATCGACCCATTCTGCTACCCGCCCGTCCTGAACGCGTTCGACGCGAATCAGTGAGTCGCCGTGGTAGCTGAGCCGCCAGGTGGTGGGACGCCCGATGTCGGCTCGCAGAGTCGTACCCTCAACACGAATGACGGTATCGGGAAGATTTGGCAACGCGACGCGCCCCAAAGCCGCCCAAAGCAGGGTTGCCGACGGAATGAGATCCTTCTGCCCTTCCGCGCCAGGGGGGGTTCGGAGCGAATCCGCGATCAGCACGACCATGCCGCCGCTGATCCCGCCGCCGAGGAAAAAGTCCAGCCGCGCACTATCGGGCGATGCGATACGGGCCGCTCCGTCGCCACGGGTGGTCATCGTGTACTGGCTGACCTCCCAGCTGAACACGACCTTGTGATGACCTGGCGCGATTTGGGCTCGCGGTAGTCGGCTCGCCGGCGCCAGATCGCCGGTCAGCGGCGTCAGCCTCGGCGGCGCGCAGGCACTCGAACCGGCGAGCGCGGCGACGGCGAGCGCGCGTGCGGCTCGCGCGCCGCGTGTTCGTCGTGGCAAGCCTGTTCGCGTCGAGCCTTGCGTCGAGCCTTGCGTCGCGCCGTGCATCACGCGCCTCGTCCTCCCAGCAACGGTTCGAACAGCGCGCGCACCGCCGCCGGTATCGCCACCAACCGGCCGCTCGTGTCGATCGAGACGAGCGTGGTCCGCGCGCTCACGAGACGCTCGTCGGTGTCCGCGTTGGTGATCAGATAGTCGAACGTGATGCTCCGCGACCGCAGATCGGTGAGGGTCGTGCGTACCCGAATCAGGTCGTCGTAGCGCGCGGCGGCGTGGAATCGTGCCGTAAGGTCGGACACCGCAAGACCGACGCCGGATCGCTCGATGTCGGCGTAGCTCATTCCGCGGGCGCGGATGAAGTCCGTACGGCCCACCTCGCACCAGATGAGATAGTTCGTGTGGTAGACGACACCCATCTGGTCCGTTTCCGCGTAGCGCACGCGGAGCTGGATGTCGTGCGGCGGCAGCGCCGGAGGAGACACGGTGCGGGAGGCCGCGGCATCGTTCGTCACGTCGCGAAGGATCGTTGGGCGTGGTTTGTTTGTAAAGCGAGCGCGGCGTCAATAGAATTCGTCGCGTGCTGAAAGCGCCCTGCTACGTCCTCTCCGACGCCCACCTGGGCTTCGCCGGCGCCGACGTCGAGCGCGCCGTGATCGCGTTTCTCCGCCACGTCGCCACGCACGCCGGTTCGCTGGTCGTGAATGGCGACCTCTTCGAGTTCTGGTTCGAGTGGCGAACGGTGATTCCGCGCGGCGCGTTCCGCGCGGTGGCCGCGCTCGCCGACGTCGTCGACGCCGGCGTACCGGTCCTGATGGTCGCGGGCAATCACGATTGCTGGGGCGGCGACGTCCTTCGGCGCGACATCGGCGTGGACTACCGGTTCGGTCCGATCGTCGAAGACGTGGCCGGTTGGCGCACGCACATCGAGCACGGCGACGGACTCCGTCCGCGCGAGGATCGACGGTATCGCGCGTTACGCCGCGTACTTCGCAACTCGTGGGCGATTCGCGCATTTCGATGGGTGCATCCGGACATCGCGACGCGCCTCGCGTCGGGGAGCTCGAACGCGAGCCGCAACTATGCGGCGCGCGACCACGGTCGCGGACTTCACGTCGCCGCGGAACGGATCGCGGCGTCGCAGCCGTCGATCGAGCTGGTCCTCTTCGGACACTCGCACGTGGCCACACTCGAGCGCTTGAGCGGCGGCGCGGCGTACGCCAACGCGGGCTCGTGGCTCGACGCGCCGACCTTTCTCCGCATCACCGCCGACGAGATCGCGCTGCGCCGTTGGGAAACCGGATCGAGCGGATCAGCCGAGAGTGCGAATCTCGACGTTCTCCACCGCGCCACCCAGAAAGCGCTGACCAACGCGTAGGAATTGATCGGGATCGTCCGACGCGACGAACCGATACTCCGACTCCGACGCCGGCGGCGCCGCGAGCCCATCTCCCGCCAGCGTGCGCCCGGCCTCGGCGGCCGTCTCCTCGGCGCTGTCGATGAGTCGCACGCCCGAGCCCATCACCTCGCGCAGAAGCGGTTTGAGCAGCGGATAGTGCGTGCACCCGAGGACCAGCGTGTCGACGCCCGCCTCGACGACCGGCGCGAGATACTCGCGTGCGATGAGGCGCGTCGCCTCGTGATCGAGCCAGCCTTCCTCGACGATCGGAACGAAGAGCGGGCAGGCGCGCGCCGTCACTTGTGCGTCGGGCTTCAACGCGCAGATCGCGCGCTCGTACGCGCCGGACTTGATCGTCCCAGCCGTTCCGATGACGCCGATGCGGCCCGTCTTTGTCGCCGCCACGGCGGCGCGCGCGCCGGGTTCGACGACGCCGATCACCGGCAACGTGAGTTCGCTTCGCAACGTGCCGAGCGCGTGCGCCGTCGCGGTGTTGCAGGCGATCACGATCGCCTTGACGTCCTGTTCGGTGAGGAACGCCGCGATCTCGCGGCTGTAGCGTCGCACGGTGTCCGGGCTCTTCGGTCCGTACGGCACGCGCGCCGTGTCGCCGAAGTAGACGATGCTTTCGTGCGGCAACTGGCGGATGAGCTCGTGCACGACGGTGAGGCCGCCGATTCCCGAATCGAAGACGCCGATCGGTCGAGTGCTGGCCATCAGCGTTGCAGCAACACGCCGATCGTGAACCCGTGGCCGCCGGCGGACGTGGACCGCATGCCCACGTGGATCGGGACGTCCCACAGGTGCGACGAGACGAACGCGTCGGCGCCGGCGAAGAGGTGATTGCCGACGAGCAGCGCCGCCCAGTCTTCGACGTGGGCTTCGCGCGTATGCACCTCCTGCGAGCTGAAACGCGGGGGCGACGTCGTGATGAGCGGCGTGCCCGACGGATCGACGTACGAGACGATGATCGTGTCGTTCGCCGTGCGGCGCGCCTCGTGAACGTCGGCGGCGGATTCGCGAATCATCGCGATGCAGACGGCTTCGATGAAGAGGAACGTCGCGGCGGCCTTGTGGCGGCCGAGCATCGACTGCGCCGAGCCCGGCACGAGAAACGACAACACGAACGCGCGGGTCGGACCGATCGGCGGCCGCAGCGAGTCGGGGGGCACGGTCGACAGCGACCGAATCGGCTCGCGGGCGCCGGTCGAATCGGGCCGCTGCGCGCGTGCGGCCGCCGGCGCCGCCAGGGCGCCGATCGCCGCGCCGAGCGCGGCGCCGCGCCGGATGTTAGACATCGAGAATGAATGCATCATGATGATCGCGGGTGTCGATCGATCGGCGTGCTGGCGGGAGTGCATGGGAATCGAACCCACCCAACCCGACAAAGGTCAGGTCGCAGACGGTTTTGAAGACCGCGAGAGCCACCAGGCTCCCTCCACTCCCCTACTTCGCTTGTCTCGCTTGCCACATCGTCACGCGAGCACGAGACCACTGGCCTGGCGTTCCACGACGGTGCCGATCTCGACGCCTTCCGGCACGAGCGAAAGGTATTGGTCGACGACGGCCGACGGCACGGCGACGAGCAAACCGCCCGACGTCTGCGGATCCATCGCCAGCGCGCGTGAAAACGCCGACGACGTTCGCCATTCTACCCGGCACTCGAGGTAGCGTTCGTTCCGCTCGGAGCCACTCGTCGTCACGCCGCGCTCCCATGCGTCGCGGGCACCGGGCAAGACGGGCAGCCGCTCGGACTCGATGACGAGCGTCACATGGCTCGCGTCGGCGATGTGGCTGGCATGGCCGAGCAATCCGAAGCCGGTGATGTCCGTCGCGCAGCGGGCGCCGACCGCGACGGCGCCCCGGCTCGCGCCGCCGTTGAGCTTCGTCATCGACGCGATCAGGCCGTTGGTTTCACGATCGCCGAGCTCACCGCGCTTCGCCGCCGTCGAAAGGATGGCGGTGCCGAGCGGTTTGGTGAGAATCAAGCGATCGCCGACTTTTGCGTTGGCGTTGCTGAGCATCTTCTTCGGGTCGACGCGGCCGGTCACCGAGAGGCCGAACTTGAGCTCATCGTCGATGATGGTGTGTCCGCCGACGACCAGCGCGCCGGCTTCGTGGACCTTGTCCTGCCCGCCGCGCAGCACGTCGGTAAGCACGTCGAGCGAGAGACGATTGGCGGGAAACCCGACGATGTTGAGCGCCGTGAGCGGCTCGCCGCCCATCGCGTAGACGTCGGAGAGCGCATTTGCCGCGGCGACCTGGCCGAACGAGTAGGGATCGTCGACGATCGGCGCGAAGAAGTCGACCGTCTGCACCAGCGCGAGATCTTCCGACACCTGGAACACACCCGCGTCGTCGAACGTCTCGCGTCCGACGAGCAGCCGCGGATCGAAGCGCACCGGCACGCCGGCGAGCGCCTGCGAGAGATCCAGATGGCCGAGCTTCGCGGCGCATCCGGCGCAGCGCGCGAAGCTCGTGAGGCGCGTGGTCGTGTCCTGCGCGATCATGGAACGGCGACGACCGCGTCGATCTCGACGAGCACGCCGCGCGGCAGTGCCGACACCTGGACCGTGGAACGCGCGGGCCGCGCTTCGCCCAAAGCCTTGCCGTACACCTCGTTCACGACGGGAAAGTCGCCCATGTCGTGAAGAAACACGGTCGTCTTGACGACATCCTTCCACGTCGCGTTCACTGTGGCGAGGACCGCGGCGAGGTTTGCCATCACGCGCTCGGTCTGCGTCGCTACGTCGCCGGCCACGATCTGGCCGGTCGCCGGATCGATGGCGATCTGGCCGGCGGTGAACAGGAATCCGTTGGCGACGATGCCCTGCGAGTACGGTCCGATCGCCGCGGGCGCGGCGTTCGTGTGCACGGTCTTCACGCTCACGAATGATTCTCCAGAGAGATGGACAGTCCGAACAACCGGGCGGCGTTTCGTGCGGTGACTTCACCGAGCGTCGCCGGATCGACGCCGCGAACGGCCGCGACGCGCGCGACGGTCAAGCTAACCCACGCCGGTTCGTTTCGCCGACCACGGTACGGAACGGGCGCGAGGTACGGTGAATCCGATTCGACGAGCAATCGATCGGCCGGCACGAGCCGAATGACGTCGTCGCGGTCCCACTTCTTGAACGTCACGATGCCGCTGAATGAAACGTACCAACCGGCGGCAAGCGTCGCCTCGGCGAGCGGCGCAGTCCCGGTGTAGCAATGCAGCACGCCGCGCACCCCGGCCGAACCCGCCTCCACGATCATGGCGCGGGTGTCGTCTTCGGCCTCGCGCGTGTGGACGACGACGGGCCGATCGAGCTCGCGGGCCAGCGAGAGTTGCGCGGCGAGCGTGCGCCGCTGCGCCAGGCGCGGCGAGTGGTCGTAGTGGTAGTCGAGCCCGCACTCGCCGACGGCCACGGCGCCTCGGCGTGCCAGATCTCTCAACGCCGCGGAGTCGCGTGTGTCGTCGAAATCGGCGGCGTCGTGCGGATGGACGCCGGCCGTGAACCAGACGAACCCGGGATGCGCCGCCGACAACGTCGCCGCGCGCTCGGCGGCGGCGATGGACTCGCCGATGCACACGACGCCGATCGCGCCGGCCGCGCGCGCGTTCTCGACGGCCAGCTCGCGATCCGCATCGAACGCCGGATCGGCCAGGTGGGCGTGGCTGTCGAGAAACGTCACCATGAAAAAACGAACCGCCGCGCGAGGCGGCGGTTCGAGTACGACGTCATCGCGTTCCGACGGGTGTCGGCCGCTCGCGTCGCCGCTCCTCGGCGAGGGCACGCGTCGTTCCCTTCTGCTGAGGCCCATTGGTTCGCGGCCAGCGGTGCTCGATGTACAGAAGAATCGCGCCGGCGACGTAGATCGAGCTGAACGTTCCGGTGAACACGCCGAACGCCATGATCCACGAGAACGGGCGTATGACTTCACCCGCAAAAAAGAGCAGCGAGAGCGTCGCGGCGAACACGGTGGCGTGCGTCAGCACCGAGCGCGGGAGCGTCTCGTTGATCGAGCGATTCAATACCTCGCGCAGCGATTCCTTGCGCTGCTTCTTCAGATTCTCACGCACACGATCGAAGATGATGATCGTGTCGTTGAGCGAGTAGCCGATCACGGTGAGGATGGCGGCGACGACGGTGAGCGAGATCTCGAGGCGCATCATGGCGAGGAACGCCAGCGTCGTGAGGATATCGTGCGCCGTGGCAATCGTGGCAGCGACGCCGAAGCGCCACTCGAACCGGATCGCCAAGTAGATCAGCGTGACGAGAAACGAAAGGAGAATCGCCGTGATCGCCTTCGTCTTGAGCTCGGACCCGACGGAGGAACCGACCGACTCGGCGCGCACCACTTTGCCCGGATCGTTGGGCAGACGCTGTTTGAGAACGCCGACGATGTGCGCTCCGACGCTGTCCGCGTTCGCCGCCGCGGCGACGCCTTCGACCGGCGGCACTTTGACGAGGAAAGTATGCGCGTCGCCGAATGTCGTGACTTCGGAGCCGGAGAATCCGGCCTCGTCCACGGATGAGCGGACGACGTCAGGGGGCGCGTCCTGGGCGAACTCGATCTGCACCACCGTGCCGCCGAGGAACTCGACGCTCTCGTTCAGCGCCTTGCCGTTGTGCCGCGCGGCGTGAACGACGAGGAGCACCAGGCCGAGCGCGATGAACGCGACCGTGCCGATGGCGGCCGTCTTCCAGTACTTGATGAAATCGATCTTGGTGTCGTGAAGAATGCGCAGCATGAAGTGACCCTTAGATGCTCAGTGTCTGGGCACCGCGCGAGCGGTTGAGCCAGATCATGTAGAAGGTGCGAACGACGAAGATCGAGGTGAACAGCGACGCGGCGATGCCCGCGATCAGCGTGACGGCGAAGCCTTTCACCGGACCGGTGCCGTACTGGTAGAGCACCGCGGCGGTGAGGATGGTGGATACGTTGGAGTCGACGATGGCCGGCATCGCGTGGCGGAATCCTTCATCGATCGCCGTCCGCACCGTCTTGCCGCGGGCGAGCTCCTCGCGAATGCGCTCGAAGATCAGCACGTTGGCGTCGACCGCGATACCAATCGAGAGCACGAAGCCGGCGATTCCCGGCAGCGTGAGCACCGCGTCGAACCCGGCGAGCGCTGCCAGTGTGTACAGCACGTAGAGTCCCAGCGCGAGCACGGCGAGCATGCCCGAGAATCGGTAGTAGACGAGCATGATGATCACGACCAGGCTCACCGCGATGAGCGATGCGCGAAGGCCCTTGTTGATCGAGTCCTGGCCGAGGCTCGGCCCGATGCTGTGCACTTCGGCGACACGCAGCCGGACGGGCAGCGCGCCCGCTCGCAGTACGAGCGCCAGATCCTGCGCGTCGGCGAGCGACTTGCCGCCCATCGTGATCTGCCCGCGCGTCGAGATCGCGCTCTGAATCACGGGCGGGCGTCCCATCACGCGATCGTCGAGGATGATCGCCATGTAGTCGCCCACGTGCTTGCCCGTTTCGTTACGGAAGCGCCGGCCGCCTTCGTTGCTCAGCGTGAACTCGACGACGGTGCCCTCGAGCGCCGCCTGGTTCGGCCGCGCGTCGGTGAGGTAGTCGCCGGTGATGATCGGCTTCGAATCGACGAGATAGTACGCCTTGTACAGCTTGCCGCCGAGAAACGCCGAGTCGGTGCCCTGAAGGAAATCCTTGCCCGGCGGCATGGCCGACTTTACGGCGGAGTCGGCGAGGTAGCCATCGAGCGTCGGCACGTTGTCCGCGGCGACGTAGAAACCGCCGGGCGTGTCGCCCTGCTGGAGCAAGCTCGAGAACGCGCCGCCCGCCTGGAGCTTGAGCGAGTCCGCGTTGAGCGTGTCCTTCTTGGTCGTGTCCTTCTTTGCCGCGCCCTTGCCGCCGGCCGCGAGCTTCTTCGCCGAATCCGTCTTGCCCAGCGGCAACTCGACTTTCTTGGACGTGTCAGCCTGGGTCAGAAGACCCTGCAACCCCTTCGACGCGCTCGTCGCGGCCGCGGACGTGGTGTCCGACTTTCGGCCGAGTCCACGCGATTTGACGAGCTGATCGAGCTTCGGCAGGTCGCGTTCGAGCGCCTGCGATTTGTCGGTGATCTTGAACTGAAGGTACGCCTGCTCTTCCACGAGCTTGCGCGCGCGCTCCGGATCTTGAATGCCCGGAATCTGAACGACGATGCGGTCCTTCCCCTGCTTCTGCACGACCGACCCGGAGACGCCGTAGCCATCGATACGCGAGCGAACCGTCTTGAGCGCGCGGTCGATCGCTTCGGCCTTGTCGGAGGCCGCGATGGCCTGCTTCGAATCGTCCACCTCGAGCGCGAGGTAGGTGCCGCCCTTGAGGTCGAGTCCCCGTTGCAGCGGAACGTGTCGAGCGGTTTCGTCGTGGAGGACGCCGTCGGCACCGCGGACGCGCGTGGTGACGTCACGCGGGAAGAGCAGATACGCCGACACGAGACACAGGGCGACGATGATGGAGATGCGATACTTCAGGGGCATACGAACCGCGGGTGGAGGGTTGGTTTGCGAAGCCTTTAACGTTAACTGGCTCTTACGCTTGCGTCAACGCGCGACGAGCCATATCGGCGTCGCGGCCCAGCTGGGTCACGAGCGCGTCGACCGAGTCGAATTTCGTGGTGTCCCGCAAGCGTGCGACGAGCTCGACGTTGACGGAGTCGCCGTACCAGTCGCCGGTCGCACCGAAGAGGTGGACCTCGAGGAGGCGATCGAACTCGCCGAAGGTTGGACGTGGACCGAGGTTCATCATGCCGTCGAATGAGCCGCGCGCGGAGTGGGCGCGGACCGCGTATACCCCGGCCGGCGGAAGAAGTTTGCGCGCCGAGCCGAGCTCCAGATTGAGCGTCGGGTAGCCGAGATCGCGGCCGCGCTGCTGGCCCGGCACGACCTCGCCGCGAAATCCGTAGTGGCGACCCAGTCCCGCGCGGGCCTGGCGCAGATCTCCGTGCGCAACCGCCGTGCGAATCGCGCTCGACGAGACCGGCACGCCGCTCGAGTCGTTCGTGGGCGGCACGACGTCCACGTCGAATCCGACCTCGCGCCCCATGCCGGCCAGGAAGCGCGCATCGCCGCTCCGTCCCCGTCCCAACCCGTGATCGTAGCCGATGACCAGCCGTCGCACGCGGTACCGCCGCACGAGCAGATCGCGCACGAACGACTCCGCCGAGTACGCCGCGAGCGCCCGCGTGAACGGCAGCGCGGCGACGAGGAGCGGGCCGCTGTCGGCGAGGGCGTCGAGTTGTTCCTCACCAGGCGTCAACAGCATTGGCGCCGCGGCCGGATTCACGACCTCGAGCGGGTGCGGACGAAACGTGACGAGCAGCGCCGGGCACGACGATTGGCTCGCGTGCTCCTGCAGACGCCGCAGAATGTCGCGGTGGCCGAGATGGACGCCGTCGAACGTGCCGACGGTGACGACGGCACCGGCCGCCAGTTGGGGAAATCCGCTCACGTCTTCCGGCGCGCTCACGACGCGCGCGTCGTCACTCGGCATCGCGCAACACGGTCTTGGGGCGGAGCTCGTCGCCATGACGGGCGGCGATCGCCACCAGCGAACCGGCGTCGTCGAGCAGCGAGACCAGCTCGGCGTCGACTCTCGCCGGCACGGCGTTGCCATGCGAGACGCGAGCGAGCTCCGCGTCGGTCACGCTCTGAGCCGGCAGGTGCGGCACCGCGTCGAGCGAGCCGCGCAGCGTCGCGACGCCATTGACGATGTCGTCGAGCGACTGTGCGTCGTCCACTGAGAACGTGCCGCTCCGCGCGCGGCGCAGCGCGACGAGATGGGCGGCACTCCCGGCCGCACGACCGAGGTCGCGCGCGAGGGCGCGCACGTAGGTGCCTCCGCCACAGGTGATGCGGGCGCGCACGTCGCTGCCCTCTCGCCCGAGCAGCCGCCATTCGTGCACGACGACGCGCACCGGCGAGAGCTCGAGCGGCGCGCCACGCCGCGCCGCAGCGTAGGCGCGGACGCCATCTACGCTCTTCGCGGAATAGTCCGGAGGCAGTTGATCGATCTCTCCGGTGAGCTGTTCCACGCCGCGCGCGATGGCCGCGTCGTCGGGCAGATCGGCGCGACGAACGACGACGCCCGTCGCGTCGTCGGTGTCCGTTTCCTCGCCGAAGCGAATCGTCGCCTCGTAGACCTTGGGTTCGCCGTCGACGTACGGAATCAGCCGCGTCGCGCGGCCGAGGAGCACGACGAGCAACCCGGTGGCGAATGGATCGAGCGTGCCGGCGTGTCCGGCGCGTCGCGTGCCGGTCGCCCGACGGACGACAGCCACGACGTCGTGCGAGGTCATGCCCGCCGGCTTGTCGACGAGCGCGAGCCCGCAGACGTCAGTCGTCCGCGTCTCCATCGGGAGCGGGGGGCGTCGTTCCGTCCTTGATCTGCGAGAGCAACGTCTCGATGCGGGCGGCGCGTTCGACGCTCTCGTCCGCGACGAACACGATCTCCGGCGCGAGACGAAGGTGCAGCGCACGACCGACGTGCGCCCGCAGATGCGTCGCGACGCTCGCCAGCCCCTCGAACGTCGCTTTGCGATCGGTCTCGCTGCCCATCACGCTGACGAACACCTTCGCATGGCGCAGGTCGCGCGTGACCTGCGCGCCCGTGACGGTCACGAGACGGGTGATGCGCGGGTCCTTCGCCTGTTCGGCGAGGAACGTCGCTACTTCCTCACGAATCGCTTCGGCCACGCGGTCGGCGCGGCGATGGTCGGCGGCCACGTTAGCACTCTCGGGCGAAGGCTAGGCTGACGGCGCGGCTTCGAGCGTCCGCGCGACCTGTTCCTTGCGGTAACACTCGATGACGTCGCCGACCTTGATGTCGTTGAAGTTCTCGACGCCGATGCCGCACTCGAAGCCTTCACGCACTTCGCGCACGTCGTCCTTGAAGCGGCGCAGCGATGCGAGGATACCGTCGAAAACCTCCACACCGTCGCGCACGACGCGCACGCGGCCCTGGCGGTTGATGACGCCACTCCGCACCGAGCAGCCGGCGATCGTGCCGATGCGAGAGATCTTGAAGACCTCGCGGACCGCCGCCTCGCCGAGAATGACCTCGCGCTCTTCGGGACGGAGCATGCCTTCCATCGCCGAGCGGACGTCGGCCACCGCCTCGTAGATGATGCGGTACAGCTTGATCTCGACGCCTTCGCGCTCGGCCGCCGTGCGCGCGTTGTTGTCCGGACGCACGTGGAAGCCGATGATGATCGCGCCGGCGGTCTTGGCGAGCAGGATGTCGCTCTCCGTGATCGCGCCCACACCGCGGTGCACGACGTCGACCTTGACCTCGGGCCCGGAGAGCCCGATCAGTGCGTCGGCGAGCGCTTCCGCCGGACCGCCTTGGTCGGCCTTGATCAGCACGTTGAGCGTGCGAACGCCGCCCGTGGCCGCCTGCGCCATGAAATCTTCGAGCGTGACCCCGGCGCGGTTGCCGCGGCGGCTCTTCGCCTCGCGGTCGAGACGCTCGCGACGCTGCGCGACTTCACGCGCCGACGCCGCGTCCTCGACGACGAGCAACTGATCGCCCGCCATGGGGACGCCCTGGAAGCCGAGGATCTGCACGGGAATCGCGGGGCTGGCGAGCTTGACCGCCTTGCCGCGTTCGTCGAACAGATTGCGGACGCGGCCCGAGTACATGCCGCAGATGAAGTCGTCGCCGACCCTGAGCGTGCCGTTCTGCACGAGCACCGTGGCAACGGGGCCCTTCCCCGCATCGAGCGACGCTTCGATGACCGTGCCCGCCGCGCGACGATTCGGATTCGCCTTGAGGTCGAGAATTTCCGCCTGCAGGAGAATCTGGTCGAGCAATTCGCCGATGTGCGTGCCCTTCTTGGCCGAGATCTCGGTCGAGAGCACGTTGCCGCCGAACTCCTCGAGGACGACGCCGTGCTGCAGGAGCTCCTGCTTGACCTTCCCCGGATTCGCCTGCGGCAGATCGATCTTGTTGATGGCGACGATGAGCGGCACGCCGGCGTTCTTGGCGTGCGAGATCGCCTCGATCGTCTGTGGCATGACCGAGTCGTCCGCGGCGACGACCAGGACGACGATGTCGGTCACCTGCGCGCCGCGGGCGCGCATCGCGGTGAACGCCTCGTGGCCCGGCGTGTCGAGGAAGGTGATGTTCTTGCCGTTCGGCAGCGAGACGTGGTACGCGCCGATGTGCTGCGTGATGCCGCCCGCTTCGCCCGCGACGACGTTCGCCTTGCGGATGTAGTCGAGCAGTGACGTCTTGCCGTGGTCGACGTGGCCCATGATGGTCACGACCGGCGGACGAGAAACCAATTCCTCCGGCTGGTCCACCTCGGTTTCGACGCCGGGGACCTCGGCTTGATATTCGTCTTCGCGCACGGCCTGGAAGCCGAACTCGCCGGCGATCAACTCGATCTGGTCGAAGTCGAGTCGCTGGTTGATGGTCACCATGAGCCCCATCTCCTTGAACGCGAACGCGACGATCTGAGTCGCGGGCGCCTTGAGGATCTGGGCGAGCTCACTCACGGTGATGAATTCGTTGACGCGAACGGTCTTTCGCTCGCGCTCGGCCTGGGCGGCGCGTGCCGCCTCGAGGTCCTCACGAGTTCCACGACGCATGTCGCTCGCGTTACGCCGTGAGGGCGCGCCGCGCATCGACGCCATCGTCTTTGCGATGTTCGCATCCACCGCTTCCTGGTCGACGGCGCCTCGCTTGCCCTTCTTGCGACGTCCGCCGCCACGATCGATGGTGCCGGCGCTCGGCGCCGCGCCGCCTCCTCCGCCACCACCCATGCCACCGCCAGGCCGCTTGTCGTCACGACGCGGCGGCGCTGCCCCTCCACCCGGTGCGGCGGAGGCGATGGGACGCGGCGGGAATCCTCCGCTGCTCGCGATCGGACGCGGACGCGGCGCGCCCGGCGTAATCGGTCTCGGACGGGGACGATCCGGCGACGGCGCGGTCGGCGCCGCCGTCGCGCTCGCGCGCGCACCGTCGGCCGCCACCGCGGGTCGTGTGATCTCCTGTTCGCGCTCTTCGCGCTCCTCGAGCTCGGCTTCGGCGGCTTCCTCTCGCGCGCGACGTTCTTCCTGGATGCGCACCATCTCGGCTCGCTCCGCTTCGAGGCGCGCCGCCTCGGCGGCCTCGGCCTGGTCGCGCGCATCGGCGGCAGCCTGCGCGGCCGCGGCGGCGGCAGCTTGCTCTTCGGCGGCAGCCTGCACGTCGGCGGCCTTTCGGCGACGACGGAGCGGCGCCTCGGCCGATGCTGGCGCGACCGCCACTTCGGGCACCGCCGCGGTCGTGCGGCGACGCCGCGCCGCGGGCGCCGGAGCGGCCTTCTGCTCGGCGCGTACGCGTTTCTCGCGTTCCCATCGGGCACGGACGCGCGCGACTTGATCGTCCGTGAGCAGGCTCACGTGGCTGCGAAACGGAATGTCCATCTGACGAAGTAGCGACGCTACTTCGTCAGATGGCATTCCGAATTCATTCGCCAATTCGCCCACTGAGAGCTTGCTCAAACATCCTCCTGACCGGTTCGAGGACGGCTCGTAGAATCGAGCGCTCGAACCCCGGCAGCCAACTGCCGATCAATGATGCCAACGACGGCCGTTTGGTCGCGGCCGACGGCGGCGCCAAGCGCCGCAGCGGAAGGTACTTCCATAAAGTTAACTCGCCGAGCTTGCAGCAGCGGCACGATCTTATCTCGACTGTTGACTGAGGCGTCGGTTGCTACCACCGCGAACTGCAACGTGTTTCGCCTCGCTGCTTCACGTACTTGTTTCACTCCAACCACCGCACCGCGACTTCGCACGCCGAGGCCCAACAGGCGAAAGACCCGCGAGGTGATCTCGGCGTCGGTTGTCACGCCGCTGAGTTCCCCCCAGCCCCGCCCTCTCCTCCCGCTCCGCCCGCTTCTTCGCGCTCGGCGCTGGCGTCCTCCGTCGTGAGCTCATCGATCATCGCCATGATGCGATCGGCTTCCTCAGGCGCAATGCCGGGGAGCTTCAAGAAGTCCTCTCTTTCGAGGTCGATGATGTCGTTCAACGTTCGATAGCCGGCCTCGGCGAGTACGGCGACGGTCGCCGGCGGCATGCCGCCGATGTCCGTCAAGCGAACGTCGGCCATCTCTTCGGTTTCGGCGGGGAGCGGCGCGAAGATCTGGCCTTCACCGCCGCGCTCCATCCACTCCCGGCTGGAGTAGAGGTCGATCTTCCAGCCAGTGAGCTCCGAGGCCAACCGAACGTTCTGGCCGTTCCGCCCGATGGCGAGCGAGAGCTGGTCCTCGTCGACGACCGCCTGGATGGTCTTGGTGCTCGGATCGCTGAACACGCGCGCGACCTTGGCCGGCGCGAGCGCCAGCTTGGCGAAGCGCTCCGGATCGGGCGACCAGGGCACGATGTCGATGCGTTCGCCGTTCAACTCGTTGACGACCGCCTGGACGCGCGAGCCCTTGAGGCCGACGCACGCACCGACGGGATCGATCGAGTCGTCGCGCGAGAAGACGGCGATTTTTGTCCTGCTGCCGACTTCGCGGGCGGCGGCGCGGATCTCGACGATGTTCTGCTGGATCTCGGGGACTTCGAGCTTGAAGAGCGCCTTGACGAAGAGCGGGTCGCCGCGGCTCAGCACGAGGCGCGGCCCTTTGGGCGTTTCCTCGACGCGCTTCAACACGGCGCGAATCGGCTCGCCCTGGTGAAAGTGTTCGCGATGATTCTGTTCGCGATACGGAATGATCGCTTCCGCCTCACGGAACTTGTTGAGCATGACGACCAGCTTCCCGCGCTCGATCTGCTGGATTTCGCCGGAGAGCAGGTCGCCGACGCGCGTCGCGAACTCGTCGCGGATGCGGGTGCGCTCGCCTTCGCGGACCCGCTGGATGATGCGCTGCTTCGCGGCCTGGACGGCGGCGCGGCCGAAGACGGCGAAGTCGATGGGTTCCTCCATGACGTCGCCGGGCTCGAAGCTCTCGTCGAACGCCTTGGCGTCCTCGAGAGAGATCTGGTTGCTCGAATCCTCGACGGTTGCCACGACCGTCTTGAGGAGCACGATCCTGATGTCGCCCTTGCCGTCGTCGATCTCGACTTCGGCCTGGACATTGGGACCGTACTTCTTGGCGAGGGCGGCGAGGATTCCGTCCTGGAGCAACGCGTACAATTCCGCGCGGTCGAGCTGCTTGCTGTTCGAGACCTCGCGGAACGCGGACAAGATTTCTGTCGAGCTGACCATCCAGGACTCCCTCGTCGATTTACATGTGGAACGCCAACCGCGCCTCCTTGATTGCCGACAGCGGAATTCGGCGCATTTTTCCGCCTTCGAGCTCGAGCACCGCGACTTCGTCCGACCCTGCGTCGCCCTCGATCGCGACGATCCGCCCTTCGACACGACCACCGTGCTCCGGACTCAGCACGTTGGCCCACTCGCCGACGAACCGCCGCCAGTCGGCGCTCGAACGAAGCGGGCGCTCACCCGGCGACGACACTTGCAGCACGTACTGCGGCGCGACGATCGTGCTGTTGTCGAGGCGCGCTTCGAGCGCGCGCGACGCCACCGCACAATCGTCGACCGTCACCGCCGACCCGTCGCGCCGATCGATGCGAACCTCGATCAGCGGCCGGTTCCGCGTCCCGCCCCTGCGGAGTTCGACGAGGTCGTACCCGACCGCATCAAGCTCCTGTCTCGCAACGTCTTCCAGCGCGTCCTTCACATCGTGTCGAGGAAGTCGTGAAGAACAAAAAAATGTGGGGAGCCTCCCCCACATTTTCACTCGCGGCCACCGAGACCGCGCAGCACGAAGAATGTAACGCCCGGAACGGAACGCGGGAAGGGGGCGGTCACCCGCCATCACCTTCCCGCGTCACTCCGTAAAACTAACTACGAGCGCGCCGTTACGGCGCGCCCGTCACTGCAAACGTCTGAATAGCGCCCGACGGCCCCGTGGCGACCACCGTCGCCGTCCCGGGCGTGGGGTTCGTCGCCAGCACTACCGAAGCCGTGCCGGTGGCGTCGGTCACGGTCGAGGTGGCGCTCAACGCACCGCCGCCGCTCGTGATGGCCCACGTTACCGTGGCACCAGCAACCCCGCTGCCGTTCGCATTCGTCACTTGAACGACCAGCGGCTGCGAATTCGTGCCCGCCGTGACCGTCTGATTGTCGCCGCTGACCTTCAGCAACGACGTCACCGACGCAATCACGTTCGCCGTGATCGTCACCGACGCGCCGATCGGAATCGACGCGACCAGCGAATCCGTGCCCACCGCCAAACCGACCGTCCAGTTCGTGGTCGCGTCACCCGTGGCGTTCGTGATGCTCGTGGCCTGGCTGACCGAGCCACCGGCCCCCACGACGGCCCACGACACGACTGCACCCGCGAGCGGGTTGTTGTTCTGATCCGTCACGTGCACGCTGACTGGATTCGGCAGCAACGAGCCTGCCACTGCTGTCTGCCCGCTGCTCCCGGCGTTCGCCGTAATGAATGTTGCCACGAGCACGGCGAGGTTATTGTCGCTGTCGCTGCAACCGACCGCGACCATGGCCCCGAACGCCGTAAGCATCGCCAGCGATGCACGCGTGACTTTCACCGTCTCCTTCACCATGACCCTACCTCCCATCCCGCTGCGTTGACTGTTTGCGTTCTCGCAGGCCTAGGACTTCAGCTTCTTCGCCGATGCCGCTCCTGCGACGACACGGGAACCGGGCGTTGACGACCCGTGGTCCCGTCCGTTCTTTTCAGGAAGAGAACGAACCGAGTTGGTCCTTCCCTCGCTCTCCTCCAGAAAATCCACCACGATGTGGTCAAGAACTGCGCCGACGACGGCGGGTTTCGTCTTGTTCGCGGTGTCCACCGCGTTCGCGCAGCGAGACACGCTCCCAACCGCACCACGCGATCGACTCTCGATCGTTGCCGGGTTCGCCGACAGCCAGCACCGCGACGCGTCGGTCTCGCCGCTCACGTTCAACGGAACCGGCTATAACACTTCCGGTAGCTACGAACACTTCAGCGCACACAGCACGTTCAGCGTCGACGCGACGTGGGACGCGCAACACTTTCGCCCGCAAGACGCTGCGATCGACGCCAACGAGCGCGTCCTGCAAGGCAGCGTCCGCGTATCGTCGATGCGAAGCATCGGCGATACGCGTGCCTGGACGTTTTCCGCGGGCGTGTCGGGCGCGGTCTGGGGCATCGACACCCAGCATCAGTACGCCGATCCAGACGGCAGTCGCGCCGGCTTCTTCGCCGCGTTCGCGACGATCGGTCCGGCAGTCGTCGTGCGCCGCGCCATCGCCGGCGGCGCCGCTCAGTTCGCGATCGACGCGCCGCTATTCGGGTTCTCTGATCGCAGCTATTCCGTCGCCGCGGACCAGTCCGTGTTCGACCTGCGGCGCATCGGCCCGCGCGAGATCGGCGCGATGAACGGCGCTCTGGCGTACACGCCGCCGCCGCTGCACGATCTCGGGCTGGTCTTCGCGTATCATTTCTCGTTCTTGAATTACCGCGACGCCCAGCCGCTCCGCACCGTCTCGCAGAGTTTCTCGTTCGGACTCTCGCGCTACTTCGGTCGCGGCGCCCCATGAAGCGCCGTCGCCTCGCCGTGTTGGCCGTCGCCATCTTCGCGGTGGCGTGCTCGGAGTCCCTCGTCGGACCGCCGGCCGCCACGGATTACGGCTCGATGTTCGACGACCTGTGGAACCAGTTCGATCTGCACTACTCCTACTTCGCGCTCGCCAACGTGAATTGGGACTCGCTCGGCAAGCACTATCGCCCGCTCGCGGTCTCGGCGCCCGACGACAGCCGGTTCGCACGGGTGCTGGCGACGATGCTGGCCCAGTTGAAGGACATGCACGTGTCGCTCACGCCGGGAAGCGCGGCCAGCACCATGCGCTACGTGTCGCGATGGGATACGGCCGCCACGTATTTCGATCAGGCCGTGACGATGGTCCGATACCTCCCCGCCATCAACGCGACGGCGGATGGAGAGGTGCAATTCGGATTCGTCTCCGACTCGGTGGGCTACGCGCGGATCGCGTCGTTCGACGGCGGCGGGGCGGGCGACATGGACGAAGTGATTCGTGGCCTGCCCGGAGCGCGCGCGCTCATCATCGACGTGCGCGACAACCTTGGCGGCAACTACGTCCTCGCCGCCGACATGGCGCACCGCTTCGCCGACCGGCATCGCGTGTACGGCTACGTGCGACGCCGCAACGGACCGCGGCACGACGACTTCACCGACTACATCGAAGAGACGATCGAGCCGAGCGGCGTCCACTTCGGCGGCCGGGTAATCGTGCTGGCGAACCGGCATTCGTTCAGCAGCGCCGAGGATTTCGTGCTGGCGATGCGGGCGATCCCCGGCGTCTCCATCGTCGGCGACACGACCGGCGGCGCCTCCGGAGGACCGATCGTTCGCGAGCTGTCCAACGGCTGGACGTACGAGCTCTCGGAGTGGATCGAGTACACGCCCGACCGGGCCAGCTTCGAGTCGATCGGTCTCGCGCCGACGGTCGTCGTCAAGAGTACGGCCGCCGACGAGGCGCGCGCCGTCGATCCGGTGCTCGATCGCGCGCTCCAGCTGGCGAAACAACCGTGATCGGCCGACTCGCGCGAGGTTCGCGCGCGAGTCAGCCGAGCGACGCGATCATCACGCCGAGTTGCCGTCCGCCGTCGCCGGCGCGATGCGAGAAGAAGCGATCGTTGTTGTGGCGGGTGCACCACGGGCTGATCGTGACGTCGCGCACGCCGGCGCGTTGCGCATGCTCGGCGATCAGGGCGCGCAGATCCACCCGCGTCGGCCGCCCGGGGTTGGTGCCGGTGAGCTCGGCGTACACGTCGCCCCTGACTTCATAACAGTCGCCGCAGATCGCCGGCCCCAGATGCATCCTGAGGTCGGCCGCCGGAACGCCGCGCTTGGCCAGCGTGTCGATCCCGCGCTCGACGATCCGCGCCGCCGTGCCGCGCCAACCGGAGTGCAGCAGCGCGAGCGCGCCCGACTCGTGCGCGATGAAGACCGGAACGCAGTCGGCGACGGTGACGGCGAGCGCGGTTCCCCGCTCCATCGCGACGTGTCCGTCGGCGTTGTCGGCGCGAAGCCACCCCTCCCAACACGTGGCGTGCACGAGCACCGTCGAACCGTGCACCTGGCTGGCGGTGGCGAGACGCGGCCCGGCGCGTCGCAGCTCATCTCGCAGGGCCGACCAGCGCTCGGTCACGACCTTGGCCGGATCGTCGCTCGACATGCCGAAGCTGCCGACGTCGCGGGTCGTGGTGAAGGCGAGCACGCCGAGGTCGGCGAACCCCGGCGCGATCTCCGATTGACCCACGACGTTCATGAATGCCGTCGTTCGTCCACGCGCTCGATCCGCGCGCCAAGCCCGCGCAGCCGCTCGTCGATGCGCTCGTAGCCGCGCTCGATCTGCCCGACGTTGTTGATCGTGCTCTCGCCGTCGGCGCAGAGCGCGGCGAGCACCATCGCCATGCCGGCGCGAATGTCCGGCGATTCAACGACGCTGCCGCGCAACCGCGACGGGCCCGCCACGAGCGCGCGATGCGGATCGCAAAGCACGATGCGTGCGCCCATCCCCACGAGCTTGTCGACGAAGAAGAGGCGCGACTCGAACATCTTTTCATGTATGAGCACGAGGCCCGTGCACTGCGTGGCGGTCACGAGCGCGATCGACATGGTGTCCGCCGGAAACGCCGGCCACGGCTGGTCCTCGAGCTTGGGCACGTGTCCCCCGAGGTCGCTCTGGATCACGCGCTCCTGGTCGGCGGGAATGACGAGATCGTCGCCCTCGATCGTGCACGAGATGCCGAGCCGGGCGAAGCCCATCAACGTCGAACGCAGATGCTCGACGCCGGCGTCCTGGATGCGCAGCGTCGACCGGGTCACGGCCGCAAGCCCGATGAACGACCCGACCTCGATGTGGTCGGGTCCGATGCGGTATGTGCCACCGTGAAGCGGCTTTCCACCCTGAATCGTCAGCAGGTTGGTGCCGATTCCCTGGATGTCCGCGCCGAGCGTCACGAGGAACCGGCAGAGGTCCTGCACGTGCGGCTCGCACGCGGCGTTGCGAAGGAGGGTCGTCCCCGTCGCCGCCACGGCGGCCATGATCGCGTTCTCGGTGCCCGTGACACTCGGCTCGTCGAGAAACACGTCGGCGCCGCGCAATCCGGGCGTGGTGAGGCGGAAGCTGTCATTGAGCTCGAACGACGCGCCCAGACGCTCGAGGGCGAGAAAGTGCGTGTCGACCCGGCGGCGGCCGATGACGTCTCCGCCGGGCGGCGGAAGCTCGATCTGGCCGCATCGCGCGAGCAGCGGTCCCGCGAGCAGGATCGACGCGCGTATCTTTCGGCAGAGCACGGGGTCGAGGGTCGCCGCCCGGACGGTCTTGGCGTGCACATGCAGCGTGTTGCGCGCCTCCCAGCCGATGTCGGCGCCGGTCGATGCGACGAGTTCGACGAGGGTCTCGACGTCGCGAATGCGTGGGACGTTTTCGAGCGTGACCCGCTGGTCGGTGAGCAGAGCGGCGCACACGATCGGGAGCGCGGCGTTCTTGTTGCCGGAGGGGCGGACGGCGCCCGAGAGGGGCGAGCCGCCGTGAACGAGGAACTGCGTAGCCGTCATGTGCCGGAATCGCTCGCGTGATGGTGTGGTCGGAGCGAAGAATGACCGGGGGGCCAAGCCAAGGTCAATGCCGCGGGTCGCTTGCACTCGTCTTCGGTGTTCCGTAGGATGCGGCCCGGTGGAATCGTCACTTTCGAGCCCTGCGCACGATGACTAACGTCTTCGAACAGATCACCGCGATCAGCACCGCCATCATCGGTGTCTCGCTCGTCGTGTTGATCATCGTGTTGATCGTGGCTGCGGCGCGCGCCCGCCAGGCCGGCAAGCGCCTCGAGCAGCTGGTGCAACGCACGTTCGACGACGTCAAGCCGCTCATCCAGCGATTGCAGGGCACGTTCGACGACTTGCAGCCGGTGATCGAACGCGGGAAGGAGATCTCGCGGGATCTGTCCGCGGTCACGCATTCGATTCGCGGCGACGTCGAGGCGGTGAGCGATACGGTCGCGTCGGCCAACGACAAGGTGCGGTCCGCGCTCGAAGCCACGGAAGAGCGGCTTGCCGAGTTCAATGCACTCCTGGACGTAGTCCAGAACGAGGCCGAGGACCTGTTCGTCTCGACGGCGGCCGCGGTTCGCGGGCTCGGCCGTGGCGCGGCGTCGCTCGGCCGACGGCGTGGGACGGACCTTGCGTCGGACGATGGGGATGGCGCCGCGCCCCGCGGCGCCGCCGAGGAGGAGGAAGGCGATGACGACCAGGACGACGACCATGAATCAGCGGCGGAGTCACCCGCACCACGAATACGTTCCCGTGCGCGTCGCCCGCGCGCGTCGTAGACGCAACGCCGAAATCGTCGGCGCCGTCGCCGTCGGCGCGGCGGTGTGCGCCGGCCTCGTCTATTTCCTGACGCAGCGGTCGAATCGCGACAGCGGATCGGTTCGCCCGATGATGCGCCGGCTGCGACACAACATGGCCGACTATGTCGAGAGCGCGCGGGACGCGATCGACGAAGCGGTGACGTCGGAGCTCAAGGACCTGCGCCGGTCCATCCGGCGCCAGCGCAGGCGCCTTGGCGTCTAGGGTGCGCGCGCGCGCCGGACGCCCGCGCCGCGCGCCGCGGGCGCCGTCGTGCCTCTGGCTCGCCGCGCTGTTCGTGGTGCTGGCGCCCGCCGTCGCCCACGCCTGGACCCCCGGTACCCACGTCTTTCTCGGCGACGCCGTCATTCGATCGCTGCAATTCCTGCCGCCGAGCGTGGCCGCGCTGTTGAGTGAATTTCCATACGATTTCTTGTACGGCTCGATCGCGGCCGACACGAGCATCGCCAAGAAATACGCGCCGGCCGGCCGCCACTGTCACTCGTGGACGGTCGGCATGGAGATCTACGAGAGCGCCGCCGAGCCGCAGTTGCGCGCGTTCGGCCTCGGCTACCTCGCGCATCTCGCCGCCGACGCCGTGGCGCACAACTATTTCGTTCCGCGCCAGCTGGCCGTGACGTCGAGCACGTCGTCGCTCGGGCACTCGTATTGGGAGAGCCGCTTCGAAACGCACCTCGGCGTCGAGGTCGCTCGCCGCGCCCGCGAGTTGATTCTGATCGACCATTCGCGGTCCGACGGCCTGCTCGACCGCGTCTTGAGTCCGACCATCTTCAGCACGTCGACCAACCGGCGAATCTTCCGCGGCATGGTGATCGTCGCCGACAACGAGTCGTGGCAGCGGATCTTCCAACTGCTGCGCGAGAACAGCCGCTGGGATCTCGCCGAGGACGACGTGGGGCGCTACCTCGCCCGCGCGTACGACTTCATCATCGACTTGCTGCTCCGCATGGACAGAGCCGAGCCCTTCCAACTCGACCCGTCCGGGGACGCGGCGCTGCGGATGGCGAAACGGATTCGCCGGCGCGTGCTGCGCGAGTCGGGCGAGGCGCGCCTCTACGACGAAGCGGAGCTGCAGTTCGGCCTGCCGGCGTCGTCGTTAGCCTACTCGGCGACGCTCGCCGCTCCGCTCTACGAGCCAGTCCGCGCCGCGAGCAGCTGATTCACGCGCTTGGGGTCGGCGCTCCCGTTCGATTTCTTCATCACCAACCCCACGAGCACGCCTTGCAGGCGCCGCTCACCACGCAGAAATCGCCCCGCCTCGCCGGGATTCTCGGCCAGGACATCGTCGATCCAGCGCACGAGTGCGTCGTCGTCGCTGACCTTGAGCAATCCTTCGCGCTCGGCGATGCCGCGGGGCGCGTCGCCGGTCTGGACCATGACGCCGAAGATCTGCTTGGCCGCCGTGTGGCTGACCACACCGTCGCGCACGAGCGCGAGCAAGTCGGCGAGCTGCGCCGGCCGAAGGCGAAGCTGCTCGATCGAGAGACCGCTCGTCTTGAGCGACGCGAGCACTTCGCCGAGCATCCAATTGGCCGACACCTTCGCATCGCCGCTTCGGGTCGCCAGCTCGTCGAAATAGTCGCCGAGCGCCCGCGTCACGGTGAGCACGCCGACGTCGTACTCGGTGAGCGCAGGGTACGAAATTCGAAACCGCTTGACGCGATCGTCGGGCAACTCGGGGAGCTCTCGACGGATGCTTTCGAGCCGCTCGGCCGGAACGACGAGCGGCGGCAGGTCGGGGTCCGGGAAGTAGCGATAATCGTGGCTCCCTTCCTTGGATCTCGCGGGCCGCACTTCCTCCATCTCGGCGTCCCAGAGCATCGTCTGCTGCTCGATCCGGCCGCCGGCGTCGAGCATCGCGGCCTGGCGCCGAGATTCGGCGTCGAGCGCGCGCACCACGGCCGAGAAGGAATTCAGGTTCTTGATCTCGGCCTTGGTGCCGAGCGCGGTTGCTCCGGGGCGGCGAAGGCTGACGTTGGCGTCGACGCGCAGACTGCCCTCTTCCATGCTCACGTCGCTCACGCCGGCATATTCGAGGATTTGCTTGAGCGTCTTGAGATAAGCTTCCGCCTCGGCGCCGCTCCGGATGTCCGGCTCGCTCACGATCTCGGCCAGCGGAACGCCGGCGCGATTGAGGTCGACGGCCGTCGCGCCTTGGAATCGATCGTGGATCGACTTGCCGGCGTCTTCCTCCATGTGGAGCCGGGTGATGCCGATCGATCGCGCTACTTCGCTGGGCGACGCCGGCAGCGCCACACGCCCGTTCGTGGCCAGCGGGCGATCGAATTGCGAGATCTGGTATCCCTTGGGGAGATCGGGATAGAAGTAATTCTTGCGGGCGAAGATCGACGTCGGGTGCACGGTGCAGCCGAGCGCGAGCGCGGCGCGGACCGCCAGCTCCACGGCGCGGTCGTTCAGGACCGGGAGCGCGCCCGGCAAGCCGAGGCACACCGGGCAGGTGTGCAGATTGGGCGGCGCGCCGAAGTCTGTCGAGCACCGGCAGAAGATCTTCGTCGCCGTCTTGAGGTGGACGTGCACCTCGAGCCCGACGACCATCTCGTAACCGAGTTCGCCGACCCCCGCGCTCATAGACGCGCCTCGTCGCCCAACGCACGCTCGAGCTCGTACGCAACGCGCAGCATCCGCGACTCGTCGAAGTGGTTGGCGATGAGCTGCCCACCCACCGGCAGACCCTCGACGCGGCCGATGGGGAGCGACATCGCCGGAACGCCGGCGAGATTCGCCGTGCACGTGAAGATGTCGCTGAGATACATCTCGTACGGGTCGCTCTTGGCGCCGAGCTTGAACGCCGGCGTCGGCGTCGTGGGGGTGAACAGCACGTGGACACCGGCGTCGAAGACGCGCGTGAAGTCCTGCGCGATGAGCGCGCGCACCTGCTGCGCCTTGCGATAATACGCGTCGTAGTAGCCCGCGGAGAGTACGTACGTGCCGAGGAGAATGCGCCGCGTGACCTCGGGCCCGAATCCGCCCGAGCGCGTCGCCTCGTACATCCCGCGCAAGCCGTCGCCGCTCAGCCGCAATCCATACCGAACGCCGTCGAAGCGCGCGAGGTTCGCCGACGCTTCGGCCGGCGCGACGATGTAGTAAACTGGAATGGCAAGATCCGTATGCGGCAGCGAGACGTCGCGCACCTCGGCGCCGAGCGACCGCAGCCGATCGATGGCCGCATCGCACCGTTCGCGCACGCCGCGATCGAGATCGGCCGGGAAGTACTCGCGCGGCCGACCGACGACGAGGCCGTGCAGCGACGCGTTCGCCCGCTGGCGATAGTCCACGACCGGCCGCGCCGCGCTCGTCGAATCGTTCGGATCGTGCCCGGCGACGGTGTGCAGCGCGACCGCCGCGTCGTCGACGCGTCGCGCCGAACACGCCGATGTGGTCGAGCGACGACGCGAACGCGACGAGCCCGAATCGGCTCACGCGCCCATAGGTCGGTTTGACGCCGACCACGCCGCAGAAGGCCGCCGGCTGTCGCACCGACCCTCCGGTTTCCGAGCCGAGCGCGATCGGCACGATGCCTGCCGCCACCGCGGCGGCCGACCCGCCGGAGGATCCGCCCGGCACGCGGTCCGGCGCCACCGGATTGCGCGTCGGGCCGAACGCGCTGTTCTCCGTCGACGAGCCCATCGCGAACTCGTCCATGTTCGATTTCGCGACCACGACCGCGCCCGCCGCGCGCAGCCGCGTCACCGCGGTCGCCTCGAAGGGACTCACGTACCCTTCCAGAATGCGCGAGCCGCACGACGTGGCCAGCGTGAGCGTGGCGATGTTGTCCTTCACGACGACCGGCACGCCGGCCAACGCGCCGACCGATCCGCCGTCGTCGAGCGCGGCCTGGCATCGCGCGTTGACGCGCTCGGCGTCGGCGATGGCCGACTCGCGGTCCTCGTGGAGCAGGATGTTCAGCGCGTCGCGTCCAGCGCCGACCGCGCTCGCGCGATCGAGCGAGCGCGAGATCGCGTCGACGACGGACAATCCGGCCTGCACCGACTCGCGCAGGGTCGCGGCGGAGACTGGCCTCGGCTCACTCACGCGTCGTCGTCTTCGTGCGTCGACAGCCGCGGCACGAGGAAGAACCCGTCGCGCACACTCGGCGCGAACGCGGCGATCGGCCGTTGGAGCGCGACCGGCGGCTCGGCGTCCTCGCGCAGCGGGGCGCGCTCGACGCCGATGCCGGTGAGCGGCTCGACGTCCGACGTGTCGACGCGCGACAGGACGGCCATGTGCTCGAGGATCGTATTGAGCTCGGACACGAGGGCGCGGGCGCGATCGTCGGTCACGCCGACGCGCGCAAGCGACGCGATGTGCCGCACGTCGTCGATGGTCACCGCCACGTCACTCGTCTCCGCGTTCGAGATTCGCCTGCGCGATCACGAGCGTCTTGCGACCGATCGCCTCGTCGTCGAAATCGATTTTCACCTTGGCGTCGCGCCCCGAGCCGGCGAGCTCGGCGATCGTGCCCGTGCCGAACTTGCGATGACGCACGCGCGCGCCGACGACGAACACCGCGGCGTCCTGCGACTCGTCTTCGATCGAGCGTCCGCCGCCGAGCGTGACCGGCGAGCCGGGCCGACGCGACGCGGCCGACTCGCGAGTGGGTAGGTCGTCATCCCACGACGACGTCGCGCCGCGTGGAAACATGCCCGCCCCGCCCCCGCCGCCGCCCGAACGGCCATAGCCGCGGCCGGAGCCGATCCGCTCCACGCCGGCGCGCATGAACGAGCGCCCCGAGCTTCGCACTTTGATCGTGCTGCGCGACTCGAGCATCGTGCTCGGAATGCCGTCGAGAAAGCCGGACGGCCGCGCGCCGAGCAGCTCTCCGTTGCGGCGTCGCTCCTCGGCGTGCGTGAGATACAGCTTTCGTTCGGCGCGCGTGATGCCGACGTAGAACAAGCGACGCTCTTCCTCGAGCAGCGGCGGGTCTTCGTACGCTTTCGCCAGCGGAAACAGCCCGTCCTCGAGGCCCGTGATGAACACGACGGGAAACTCGAGACCCTTGGCGTTGTGCAACGTCATGAGCGTCACCGCCTCGGCGTCGGCCGCCAACGCATCGGAGTCGGCGACGAGGCTCGCGCGCTGCAAGAAATGGTCGAGCGGGCGAAGACCGACCTCGCCTAATTCGTCGGCGACTAGTTCGGCCGCGCCGGTGATCAGCTCGCGCACGTTGTCCAACCGCTCGGCCGACTCCGGCCCTTCGGCACGCAGATAGTCGCCGTAGCGAATCGCGTCGACGAGCTCGCGGAGCAATTCGTCGACCGCCGCTTCCTGTGCGCGTTCGCGCAGGCCGCCGATCAAACGAACGAACTCCGCCAACGCGACGCGCGCGGCGGGCCGCAGCGCCGAAACGATCTCGTCGCGCTGCGCGCCCATGAGCATCGGCACGCCCGACGCGCGCGACGCCTCGGCGAGCTGCTCGATCGTGGTCTCACCGAGTCCGCGCTTCGGCACGCCGACGGCGCGGCGGAACGCTTCGTCGTCGGCGGGGTTCGCGATCAGCTTGAGGTACGCCATGAGATCGCGAATCTCGCGGCGGTCGTAGAAGCGAACGGCGCCGACGAGCCGATACGGCATCGCTTGGCGCCGCAGCGCTTCCTCGAGCGCGCGGCTCTGCGCGTTCGTGCGGTAGAGCACCGCGACGTCGCCGTATCCCGTGGGGGCGGAGCCGGAGCGGCGCGCGCCGATCTCGCTCACGACGAAGTCGGCCTCGTCACGCTCGTCGAGCGAGCGCACGAGCGTGATCGGATCGCCGCCGCCGCGCGTCGCGCGAAGCGTCTTGCCCATGCGCGACGTGTTCGCCTTGATCACGACGTTGGCGAGGTCCAGGATCTGCGGCGTCGAGCGATAGTTCTCCTCGAGACGCACGACGGCCGCGCCGGCAAAATCCTTGTTGAAGTCGAGGATGTTGCGAATGTCGGCACCGCGCCAGCCATAGATCGATTGGTCGTCGTCGCCGACGACGCACACGTTACCGTGCTGCCCGCCGAGGAGCTTGATCAGCTCGTACTGCGCGCGATTCGTGTCCTGATACTCGTCGACGAGGATGTACTTGAACTGGTCGCGATATCGCGTGAGCCGCTCGGCGTTTCGCTGGAGCATTCGCACCGGGAGCACGAGCAGGTCGTCGAAGTCCACGGCGTTGGCGAGACGGAGGGCAGCGGCCATGTCCCTGAACACCGGCGCGACCGCCTTAGAAAACGGATCGAACGCCACGCGCTCGTATTCCGCCGGCTCGACGAGCGCGTTCTTCGCGTCAGAGATCGCCGACTGGACGGCGCGGGGCGCGAACTGCTTGGGCGAGATGCCGTGACGCTCCATGAGCCGCTTCACGACGCCGAGCGTGTCGTCCTGGTCGTAGATCGTGTAGGTCGGCGTGCGGTCGACGAGGTGCGCCGACGCGCGCAGCATGCGCGCGCCGATCGCGTGGAAGGTGCCCGCCCACATGCCGGCCGGTCCGCTGCCCAACAGCCGGCCGATGCGGTCGCGCATCTCGCCGGCGGCTTTGTTCGTGAACGTGACGGCGAGGATGTTTCGCGCGTTCACGCCCTCGACGTCGATCAGCCGCGCGATGCGCGTCGTGAGCACGCGCGTCTTGCCCGAGCCCGCGCCGGCGAGCACGAGCAAGGGACCGTTGACGTGGAGCACAGCCTCGCGCTGCGCCGGGTTGAGACCCGACGTCAGGCGTTCGTCCAGCATCGTCTGCATCAGTGAAGAATAATCTCGAACGTCGCCCCGGCCCCGGCGCCGGTCGTGCCGGCAGCGGTTCGCAGGCCGGCGGCGACGGAATCGGGAGGCGCGAGCTGCAGCACGCCGCCGTGGTTCTCTTCGACGATGCGCTTGGCGAGGGAAAGACCGATGCCCCAGCCACTTTGCTTCGTCGAGAATCCCGGCTCGAACACGCGGGAGCGAAGCTCGCGCGGCACACCCGGGCCGTCGTCGGCCACGCGAATGACGACGCCCTCCGACCCGCTGTGCGCCGCGGTGAGCCGCACGCGTCCGCCCCGCCCGGCGAGCGCGTCGATCGCGTTCTTCGTCAGGACCTCGATGGCCCACTCGAGCAGGACCGCGTCGCCTTTCACCTTCGGCAGCCCCGGCTCTTCGTCGTGCTCCACGACGATGGTGTTGGCGAGCGTCGGAACGCGCGCCTGGAAGTAGCGCGCGACGCGCCCGACAAGCGCGCCGGCGTCCACGTCATCGAACTTGGGATCGCGGCCGATGCGCTCGAACCGGTGCGCCACGCGGTCGAGGCGATCGAGGTCGGCGCGCATGTGCCGCGCGGCCGCGGCCGACGATTCGTCGCGCGCGCGTTCTTCCATGAGCTCGATCCAGCCGGCGAGGCTGGAGAGCGGCGTGCCCAGTTGGTGCGCGGACTCGCGCGCCATGCCGGCCCAGAGGCGCTCGCGCGCCGCGTCGCCGCGCGTCCGCACGATGTAGACCCACGCCAGCAGCAGGATGGCCGCCATGCTCGCCTGGAGCGCGGGAATGATGCGCAGCCACCGCACGACGGCCGGATCGCCGTAGTAGACTTTTCCAATGAGCGAATCGACGATCGGCGCGTGCTCGCCCTCGAGCACGGCGACGTACTGCTTGATCCGCGAATCGGAGTCGGCCAGCGTGTGCCGCGAATCGAACGGGAGGTTGGCGTGTCCGGTGACGACGCCATTCTGGTCGGTGAGGACGAGCGGCACGCCCTGCGCCTGAATGCTCTGCGAGAGGTCGACGAGCGCGGCGTCCATCGAGCCCGGCGCACTGTCGGCGAACGCTCGAAACACGCGCGCGTACATCTCCGTCGACCGCCGCGCGTCGGCGCGCAGATCGACGATCACGTGCTGCGTGTACCAGACGTACGACCCCAACAATACCAGAAACAGCGTGGCGATCAGCATCTCGGGCTTGCTGCGCCGCATGCGCGTCGAACCGCTTAGCGGAGGGTGTCGACGCCGAGATACCGGCGAAGCGCGTTCGGAACGGCGACCGTCCCGTCGGCGTTCTGATGATGCTCCAGCAGACAGGCGATCGTTCGTGGAAACGCGAGTCCCGAGCCGTTGAGGGTGTGCACGAACCGCGGCTTCTCGCCCTTGGCCGGACGATAGCGGATGTTCGCGCGGCGCGCCTGAAAATCGGTGAACGTGCTGCACGACGACACCTCGAGCCACGCGCCCACGCCCGGCGCCCAGCATTCGAGATCGTAGGTCATCGCCGAGCTGAACCCGGTGTCGCCCGCGGCGAGCAGTTTCCGGCGATGCGGCAGCTCGAGCCGCTCGAGCATCGTCTCGGCGTGGCGCGTGAGCAGCTCGAGCTGCTCGGCCGACTGCTCCGGCGACGTGTAACGCACCAGCTCGACCTTGTCGAATTCGTGCGTGCGCAGAATGCCGCGCGTGTCCTTTCCCGCCGACCCGGCCTCGCGCCGGAAACACTTGCTGTAGGCGACGAAGGCCATCGGCATCGCGTCCGCCTCGATGATCTCGTCGCGATAGAGATTCGTAACCGGCACTTCGGCCGTCGGGATCAGGAAGAGATCGTCGCCGCGCGTGGCGTACGCGTCGTCCTCGAACTTGGGAAGCTGTCCCGTGCCGGTCATCGTCGCGCGGTTGACGAGCAGCGGCGGCCATACCTCTTCGTAGCCGTGCTCCTCGCGATGCACGTCCATGAACATGGCGATCAACGAGCGGATGAGGCGCGCCCCGAAGCCGCGATAGAACACGAAGCCCGAGCCCGAGACCTTCCCCGCGCGCTCGAGGTCGATCATGCCGAGCGACGCACCGATCTCCCAGTGCGGCTTGACCCCATCGCGCGCGCGCGGCGTCCCCCACTCGCGGACGATGACGTTGTTCGCCTCGTCGCCTTCGGGTACCGCGGAAAGCGTGACGTTCGGGATCTCGAGCAGCGTGCGATCGAGCGCCTGCTGCGTTTCGCCGAGCTCCTGCTCGAGCCGCGTGATCTCGTCGCCGAGCGCCCTTCCCTGCGCGATCAGCTCGTCGGCGTCTTCTTTGGCGCGCTTGCGACGGGCGACTTCCTGCGAGTTCGCGTTGCGCGCCGCCTTTCGCTCTTCGACCGCCTGAATCAGCGTGCGGCGGTCACGCTCCAACTGCACGCCGCGGTCGACGAGCGGCGCCAATCCATCGAGCGCGCCGCGGCGGCGGAGCCCATCGCGCAGCAGATCGACCTGCTCGCGGAGCATCCGTGCGTCGTGCATGCGCTAGTTCTTGGGAATGCCGTCGGCAAACGACACGAAGCCGCAGTTGGGATCGACCGTGAACGTGATGTTCATCGACCGCGCCACCGGATCGACCGAGGTCACGACGATCTTGGCATAGAGGTTCTGACCCGAGATCGCGAGCCCGCACGTCGTGACGTCGTTCGACTGCGCGAGGATCGTGACGCCCGCGGCGCCGACGAGGGCGGTATCGGCGCGATAGCCCGTTTTCGGCGCGCTGACCAAATTGTCGAACGTCACCTGCGACACTTGCAGCCCGACCGAATGCGTCGTCGCCAATCCGGACGCGACGGTCTTGAGCGGCAAGAACACGACGTGCCCCGCGCTGTCGATGTCGAACGCCACGTCGAACGCGAAGCTCGAATTCGCAGGTACCAGCGTGCCCGCGGCAATCTGCAGCGCGGTCGGCGCGCCGAGCGGCGCGCCGTTGATCGCGTACACGACACCGCTGTCGGTCAGCGTCGGCAGCGAAGCCGGCGTGGTGAGGAGGTCGCCGCAGGACGCGGCGGAGATGGCGGCAACGAAGGCGGCCAGCGTAAAAATCGGCGCCGGAATCGGCGAAAAACGTCGAGTTGTCATCGGGGAGTCACGCGAAGAATACGGACGGGTTGAGAATTCTTCAAGCGATTGGCGCCGCTTGACTTCGACCACTTCGATCTCTAGCTTCGCCACCACTTCGGGGGGAAGCGCGAACGAGGGAATGCCGAGCATCCGTGATCTGGTCGCCGCCATTCGGCAGCGCGAGGGAGTCGACGCCGCGGTCGTACTCGGACGCGACGGCTTGTTGATCGACGGCCAACTCACCGAGGGCCTCGACGCCGACGACATCGTTGCTCGGATTCCCGCCATCCTCGGTCCTGCGGACGAGCTCGGTGCGGCCGCAAACAGCGGCGAACTGGTGACGGCCGTCCTCGAATACCGCCGCGGCATGGCTATTGTCTCGGTGCTCACCACGGACGCAGTGCTTCTCGTTCTCGCGTCGCCCGGCGCCGCCGTGGGCCAACTGCTCCTCGAGATCCGCCGCAACCGCGAACGCATCGCCGCCCTCGTCTAAGCGCAAACAACCGCCGTGTCTGCCTCGCCCACGTGCCATGTGCTCGTCGCCGATGACGAACCCCACATTGGCCGCATCATCAAGATGAAGCTCGAACAGGGGCCGTTTCGCGTCTCGCTCGCCTACGACGGACGCGAAGCGCTCGAAACGCTCGAGCGCGAGCCCGACATCGGTCTCGTGCTGCTGGATCTCATGATGCCGCATCTGAGCGGGCTGGACGTGCTCGCCGCGATGCGCCGCGACCGGCGCTGGCAGAAGATCCCCTGCATCATCCTCACCGCCGCCGGTCAGGAACAGCAGCACACCAGCGCGATGGCGCTGGGCGCGAACGACTTTCTGACCAAGCCGTTCAGCCCCAAGAAGCTGTACGCCCGGGCGGCGCAGCTGGTCGGATTCGCCGTCGACGACTCGAGCGTCGACGCCCCGCCCGGATGAGCCGCTGGGCCGTCGTTCTCGCCGGCGGGGTCGGGTCGCGATTCTGGCCGCTGTCCACGCCGTCGCGCCCCAAACAGTTGTTGTCATTGGTCACCTCGCAGCCGCTGCTCGCCGACGCAGTGGCGCGGCTTCGTCCCATCGTGTCGTCCGACAGAACCCTGATACTCACCAATGACACGTTGGTGCCAAGCATCGCCGCATTGCTCCCGGACATCCCTCGGGAGAACCTGGTCGCGGAGCCGCGCCCAGCGGGAACGGCGGCGGCGCTGACCTGGGCGGCCCAGGAGATCGCTCGCCGCGACGGACCGCAGGCGGTGATGATGTCCGTGCACGCCGACTGGGCGGTAAGCGACCCGGCGGGGTTTCAACGCGCGCTCACAGCGGGCGCTGAGATGGCGGAGCGGCACCACGCACTGGTGACGGTCGGCGTCGTCCCCACCCGTCCGGACCCGGGGTTCGGCTACATCCACCCTGGTGAGCCGATCGACGCGGGCAGCGGAGCGCGGCGCGTAGCGCGGTTCGTCGAGAAACCGGACCGCACGCGCGCCGACCAGATGTGCCGCGACGGCTATCTGTGGAACTCGGGCATCTTCGTCTGGCGCGTCGGCGACTTTCTGGACGACGTCCGGCGTCTTACGCCCGAGGTGGCGCGCGCGCTCCACGCGCACTCCGATGACGTCCGCGGGTTCTTCGGCGCCGTCACGCCGGTCTCGGTGGACGTGGGCGTGCTCGAACGGAGCAACCGCGTCGTTGTGCTCACCGGCGACTTCGGTTGGGACGACGTCGGCACGTGGGGCGCCCTGCGCCGCGTCCGGCCGCACGACGCGCAGGGCAACACGACCCACGGCCGCGCCTACGCGATCGACGCACGCGACAATGTCGTCCACGCCCCCGGAAATACCGTGGTGATGTACGGAGTCTCCAACCTCGTCGTGGTGGTCGAGGGCGACATGGTGCTCGTCACGACAGTGGACCGGTCAGCCGATTTGAAAACGCTCATGGACGCCCTGCCCCGCGGCGTCCGCGACGGGGGAGGCGAGCGCGCATGAGCGCCGTGTACCTCTACGACGACGCGGTGGCGCGGAACTTCGAGCCGTTCGCCACGACGCGCCCCGTGTCGGAGCTCGTGGCCGGCATCGCGCTCATCCGCGAGCGCTGGCGCCAGGCGATGCAGCCGAGCGACGGCGTGTTCTTCATGGCCGGCGAGCGCCACGCGGACTTCGACGAACCCGGCGCGACCGCCGCGAGCGGCGTCATCCCCGCCGGGTCGATCGTCGTCAACAGCCGGTGCGTGCCCCAACTGCCGGCGGATCCACAGTCCGTGGCGCGTCGCGTCGCGCCGTGCACGATGTGGCGGTGCGGCAATCGCATGGCCGCGCTCCGACTTCGCGAGCCGATGGACGTCCTCGAATTCGCCAACGGCTCGTTCTCGCTCGACGAGATCGCCGCCGGCACCGGCGCGATCGCCGAGGTGCACGGCTGGTGGCTGGACGAGGTGTGGGATCTCATCCGGCTGATGAACGAGCAGGTGACGCACGACATTCCGATCGCGACGCGCGGCATGTCGGGCTCTCTGCCGCGAGAGGCGACCATTTTCGGCGACCAACCGGTCTTCGTCGCGCAGGACGCCGTGGTCGAACCGCACGTGGTCCTCGACGCGTCGGCCGGGCCGATCATGATCTCGGAGGGGTCGCACGTGCGCGCGTTCACGCGGATCAGCGGACCGTGCTACATCGGCCGGCACGTGACGGTGATGGGCGGCGACGTGACGGGCTGCTCGATTGGCGACTGGTCGAAGGTGCGCGGCGAGTTGAGCACGAGCGTCGTCGTCGGCCACTCCAACAAGGGACACGACGGGTTCGTCGGCCACTCGTATCTCGGCCGCTGGGTGAACATCGGCGCCGGGACGATCACGAGCAATTTGAAGAACACATACGGTCCGGTGGCGATGTGGACGCCCGACGGCGTGCGCGACACCGGCATGCAGTTCCTCGGCACGATGTTCGGCGATCACGTGAAGACCGGCATCGGGCTTCGTCTGACGACGGGCACGGTGGTCGGCGCGGGATCGAATCTCTACGGCGCGATGCCGCCCAAGGTGGTGGCGCCGTTCTCGTGGGGCGACGGTTGGCCGTATCAGGTACACCACGCCGACAAGTTCATCGAGGGCGCCGTGCGCATGATGTCGCGCCGATCCGTTACGTTGAGTGACCGGGCGCGGCGGCATCTCGCCGCGACGCACGCCAGCCGGTGGGTCCTCGAGGAGCGCGACGCGTGACGCGCGATCTATGAAGCTCTGGATGCTGGGCAGCGGCAGCCGAGGAAACGCGATTCTCGTCGAGTGCGACGGGTCGCGCATCCTGATCGACTGCGGCTACGGCACGCGGACGCTGGCCGGCCGTCTCAAGACGATCGGCATGAAGGCGGATTCGATCGACGCGTGTGTGATCACGCACGAGCACTCCGACCACGTGCACGGCGCCAAGTCGGCGATGAAGCGGTGGGGGTGGGAGCTGTACGCGACGCCGGCGACCGCGCGCGCCGCGAAACTGGCCGGCGCGCACGTGAACCGGTTCGCCGCCGGCACGACGATCGATTTTCCGACGATGACGGTGAGCACGACGCCGACGCCGCACGACGCGCACGAATCGGTGGGCTTCGTCGTGACGAGCAAGTCCACGGGCGCGCGCGCCGGACTGTTTTACGACCTTGGCCACGTGAGCCGCGCGATCGCGCGGGCGTGCACGTCGCTCGACATCCTGGTCCTCGAGTCGAACCACGACGCCGACATGCTGCGCGCCGGGCCGTATCCGCCGTGGCTGCAAGCCCGCATCGCGTCGCGCGTCGGGCACCTGAGCAATCACGACGCGGCTGTGTTCGCGCGCGACGCGGTGACGCGCCAGACGAATCATCTGGTGCTGGCGCACCTGAGCGAGACATGCAACACGCCGCGCGTCGCGCTCACCAACATGCGTGCCGCGCTCGCCAAGTCGCGCTTCAAAGGAACGCTCACGGCGGCGAAGCAGGACGACGTCGTCGGTCCGTTCGTCCCCGGCGCGGCGCGCGCCGAGAAGCCGGTGCAATACGCGTTGTTCTAGGTCTCCGCACTCCGTCTCCGTACTCCGTACCCGCACTCGAAAGCAAAACGGGCCGCCCAAAGGGCGGCCCGTTTCACTTCGGTGTGCCTTGCTTAGTACATGCCGCCCATGCCGCCCTGCGGAGCCGGGTGCGCGGACTCTTTCTCCTTCTTCTCGACGATGAGCGCTTCGGTCGTGAGGAGCAGACCGGCGATCGACGCTGCGTTCTGCAGCGCCGTGCGCGTCACCTTCGTCGGATCGATCACGCCCGCCTGCACGAGGTTCTCGTACGTGTCGGTGAGCGCGTTGTAGCCGAACGCGTCGTCCTTCGAACCGCGCACCTTCTCGACGACGATCGAGCCTTCACCACCCGCGTTCTGCACGATCATGCGGATCGGCTCCTCGATCGCGCGACGGATGATGTCGACGCCGATCTGTTCGTCGGCCTCGCCGAGCTTGAGCGTCTTGAGCGCACGCTGCGCGCGAATGAACGCCACGCCGCCGCCGGGGACGATGCCCTCTTCCGCCGCGGCGCGCGTCGCATGCAACGCGTCCTCGACGCGGGCCTTCTTCTCCTTCATCTCGGCTTCAGTCGCGGCGCCGACGTTGATCACCGCCACACCGCCGGCGAGCTTCGCGAGACGCTCCTGGAGCTTCTCCTTGTCGTAATCGCTGGTGCTGGCGTCGATCGCGACCCGGATCTCCTTGATGCGACCCTGGATCTTGTCGTCCGCTCCAGCGCCGTCGATGATCGTCGTGTTGTCCTTGTCGACGACGATGCGCTTGGCCTTGCCGAGGTCCGTGACGACCGCGTTCTCGAGCTTGAAGCCGACTTCCTCGCTGATCACCTGGCCATTCGTCAGGACCGCGATGTCCTGCAGCATCGCCTTGCGGCGATCGCCGAAGCCCGGCGCCTTCACGGCCGCGACCTTGAGCGTGCCGCGGAGCTTGTTCACGACGAGCGTGGCAAGCGCCTCACCCTCGATATCTTCGGCGATGATGAGCAGCGGACGTCCCTGCTGCGCGACCTTCTCCAACACCGGGAGCAGGTCCTTCATCGACGAGACCTTCTTGTCGTGGATCAGGATGAACGCGTCCTCGAGGACGGCTTCCATCTTTTCCGGATCGGTGACGAAGTACGGCGAGACGTAGCCGCGGTCGAACTGCATGCCCTCGACCGTCTCGAGCGTCGTCTCGAGGCCCTTGGCCTCTTCGACGGTGATGACGCCGTCCTTGCCGACCTTGTCGAACGCGTCGGCGATGAGATCGCCGATCTCCTGGTCGTTGTTCGCGGAGATGGCGCCGACCTGGGCGATCTCCTTCTTGCCCGACGTCGGGACGCTGATCTTCTTCAGTTCAGCGACGACCGCGCTCACGGCCTGGTCGATGCCGCGCTTGATGGCCATCGGGTTCGAGCCGGCGGTGACGTTCTTGAGGCCTTCGCGGAAGATCGCCTGCGCGAGGACGGTCGCGGTGGTCGTGCCGTCGCCGGCGTTGTCGCTCGTCTTGGTCGCGACTTCCTTGACCATCTGCGCGCCCATGTTCTCGAGCGGGTCGCTGAGCTCGATCTCCTTGGCGACGGTGACGCCGTCCTTGGTGACCGTGGGGGCGCCGAATTTCTTGTCGATGACGACGTTCCGGCCTTTCGGACCGAGGGTGACCTTCACGGCCTCGGCCAGCTGATCGACGCCGCGCTTCAGTGCGGCACGCGCGTCGACATTGAAATGGAGTTCTTTGGCTGCCATGGCAAAAATCTCAGTGTTGAGGTGTTTCAGTGCCGGCTCGAGCCACGCAACGGAGCGCGCTCACCGCCGATCTGCTTGCGTCAGGACGCGAATCTCAGGACAGCACCGCGAGCACATCGGACTCGCGGAGGATCAAATACTGCTCGTTGTCGATGGTGACCTCGGTGCCGCTGTATTTCCCGTACAGGACCTTGTCGCCGACCTTGACGTCCATCGGGACGCGCTTGTCCTTCTCGAACCGGCCGGGGCCCACGGCGATGATCTCGCCCTGCTGCGGCTTTTCCTTTGCCGTGTCCGGGATATACAGACCGCCCCGCATCTGCTCGGTCTCCTCGAGCGCGCGAATGACGACGCGGTCGGCCAACGGGTTGACCTTGATGCTGGTCTTGGTGGCCATACTGGGTGCTCCTCCTTGCTCTGGCTGCGATGACGTGAAAGCGAAATGGGACTCTTAGCACTCACTTCACGCGAGTGCTAACAGCACTCAAGTTTACGGACGTCCGGGCGCCGAGTCAAGCGCGGCTGTAACGCCGCTGCAACAGCCGCAAATCTTTCCCGTAAAACGATTTATAGGCGTCGGTCGCGCGCCGACAGCAGGCTGTACGCGATGGCCAGCCCCTGCAACGTAAGGTGCGGCTCCACCCGCTCGAACGACTTGCACAGGACCGCCATCGTCGTGGCCATCCCGCCGGTGGCGATGACCGTCGGCGCCGTGGCGCGCGGCCATTCGGCCCTGATGCGCGCCACGATTCCGTCGATGGCGTCGGCGGCCCCGAACATCACGCCGGCGCGAATGCACTCCTCCGTGCGACGCCCGATGACGCGCGCCGGAATCGTCAGCTCCGTCGCCGGCAGCTTCGATGTGCGGCGCGTGAGCGTCTCCGACGACGTCACGACACCCGGCGCGATCACGCCGCCGAGGAACACGCCGTCGGACGTGATGCAGTCGAACGTCGTCGCGGTCCCCAGATCCACCACGATCGCGTCGCGGCCATACAGACGGCTCGCCGCCAGTGTGTTGATCAAGCGATCGGCGCCCACGGTCATCGGTTCGTCGACGTCGAGTTTGATCGGCAATCGTGACGACGCGTCGACAATGAGGGGCGCGCCGACCGGGAAGTACGCTTGACATCCATCGCTCAACGGGCCCGTCACGCGCGGCACGACGGAGCCGATCGCCACTCCGTCGACCGCGTCGGGGAGAAACTCGCTCGCCGCGAGCAGCGAGCGAAGGAGCACGCCGAATTCGTCGGGCGTGCGCGCGACGTCGGTCATGACGCGCCAGTGCCCGCGAAGCTCCGTTTCCTGGAACAGCCCGATGGTCAGTTCCGTGTTGCCGACGTCGAAGACGAGAATCACGTCGCCTCCTCCCCGCCCTGAAGCACGAGAGATCCGGCGCGCACCGCCGCGATGCGCGACCCGGTGTTGATGAGCAGCGCTCCGGTCGAGTCGATGCCGGCCACCCGGCCAGCGACCGGCTCGACACACCCCCGCCCGACCGCAAAATCACGCGTCGCGAACTCGGCTAGCTCCGCCTCGGTCAGATGACCCGCGGTCGTCGTCGCCGCGTGCAGCAACGGCACCACGGCGCGCAGCACATCCAAACGCTTGGTGCCCCGCGCGAGACCGATGGCGCGCTCCTCGCGCGCCGGCTCGCGGCAATTGATGCCGACGCCGACGGCGATCCACTCCACCGCGCCGTCACGCCAGCGCGCTTCGGCGAGCACGCCGGCGAGTTTGCGACCCGCCGAGTAGACGTCGTTGGGCCATTTGAGACGCACGGGCTCGACGGCGAAGCGATCGAGCGCCCGCGCGAGCGCCAGTCCGACGCGCAGCGACAGAACGTCCGCCGACGCCGGGTCCGTCGGTCGTTCGATCATCGTGAGCCACACGCCCGCGCCGGGCTCCGAGGTCCACGTTCGCCCTTGCCGTCCGCGCCCGCTCTTCTGCTCGTCCGCGAGCACGAGCGTCCCGGCGGGCGCACCGTCCGACGCCAATCCGTGCGCCACGTCCTGCGTCGACGACACCGTCGCCAGCAGTTCTATGCTCGGCACGCCGAGCAGCGCCCCCAGTTCGCGGGCCGTCGCTCCGTCGTACCGCACGACCCCGCCATCGTCGGCGTTCGTCATGTGTGTGTGTTGTGGGATTCGGTCAGCGAGTGAAGGCAATGATCAGCACGATCAATCCGACGATGATGCGATAGGCCGCGAACACGCCGTAGCTCCGGCGAGTCACGAACCGGAGGAGCACGGTGATGGCCAGCCAACCGCTGATGGCCGAGGCGATCACCCCGGCGACGAGTGGGGCGGTCAGGCCTTCCGTCTTGAGCACGTGCGGCAGCTTGAGCAGCGCGGCCGCGGCGATGATCGGCATACTCATCAGGAAGCTGAACACGGCGGCGTCTTCGCGCGTGAAGCGGAGCGCGCGTCCCGCCGTGATCGTCGATCCGGAGCGCGAGACGCCCGGAATGATCGCGAACATCTGGGCCAGACCGACCAGCAGCGCGTCGCGCGCGCGCATCGACGGCAGTTGACGATCCGAGGCAGCCGATTTGTCGACCCACCAGAGCACGACCCCCATCACCACGAGCACCGCGGCGATCAGGCGCGGATCGCGAAAGGTCGTGTCGGCCTGTTTCTCCAGCGCGAGCCCGGCGATCGCGCCGGGAATGGTCGCGATGATGAGATAGCCGACGCGCCGTCGCTCCTCCGGGGTTCCCTGCCCGACCGCCGCGCGCGCGAGCGCGATCCACTGGGCGCGGAAGTACCAGAGGACGGCGATGAGCGTGCCGACGTGGAGCGCCACGTCGAACGCCAGGCCGGGATCCTCCCAATGCAACAGCCACGGCACGAGCGCCAGGTGCGCCGAGCTGCTCACCGGCAGAAACTCGGAGAGGCCCTGCACGATCCCGAGGACGATCGCGTGCGTGAGGCTCACGCGGCGCCGTGTGGGACGTGGGCGGTGTGTCGCGCGGCGTTGCGTTCCGCGCGCGACGGCGATCCCAACGTGTACTCGTAGAACGCCTCGTACTCGCCGACGATCTCGTCGAGCGAAAAGCGCTCACGCGCATCGCGCGCGGCGAGATCGCTCATCGCGTGCCAGCGCGCGCGGTCGCGAAGCACGCCGACGGCCGCCGCCGACATCGCGTCGATGTCGCCCACTTCGCAGAGGAATCCCGTCTCGCCGTCGCGGATTACTTCGGGAAGTCCGCCGGTCTTCGTGCCGATGACGGGAACGCCCGACGCCAGCGCCTCGAGCGCGCTCAGGCCGAACGACTCGGTGCTCGACGGCAGGAGGAAAAGATCGGCCCCGGCCAGCAGCGGCGCGACCGCGTCGATCTTGCCGAGGAAGAAGACTTTGTCCTGGATGTCGAGCGCGCGCGCTTCGGCCTCGGCGTCGACGCGATCGGGACCGTCGCCGACCATCATGAGGACGGAGGGAATTTCCCGCTCCACCTGGGCGAAGATCTTGATCACGTCGGTCACGCGTTTCACGGCGCGAAAGTTCGACACGTGCATGAGCACGCGTTTGCCCGCATCCACCTGCTCGGTGAAGATCGACGGGTAGCGCGACCGGTCGTAGACCTCGGGGTCGACGAAGTTCGGGATGACCTCGATGCGGCACGCCGTGCAGCCGAAGGTCGTCAGCGTCTCCGTCTGGAGATAGCGGCTCACGGCCGTAAGGCCGTCCGACTTCTCGATTGAGAATTTCGTGATCGGCCGGAACGACGGATCCTGCCCGACGATGGTGATGTCCGTGCCGTGGAGCGTCGTCACCACGCGGATGTCGCGCAGCGATTGCTTGAGCATTTCCTGCGCGATCCAGGCGCTGGTCGCGTGCGGAATCGCGTAGTGGCAATGCAGGAGATCGAGCCCGTGCGCCAGCGTGACCTCGTGCATGCGCACGGCGAGCGCCAGGTCGTACGGCGGATACTCGAACAACGGGTACCGCCCGACGTCCACTTCATGGAAGTAGATCCCCGGCGTGAACGCCGGGAGACGGAACGGCTGCTGGTACGTGATGAAATGGACCTCGTGGCCACGGCGGGCCAGCGCGATGCCGAGCTCCGTGGCGAGCGCCCCCGAACCACCGTACGTCGGGTAGCAGGTGATGCCGACCTTCACCGACTCCCTCGCGCCGAGGTCCGATCACCCGAGTGGACCATCCCGGTCGTCCACCGCTCGACGACTTCCTTCCAATCGCGCGCCAGCGGATCGACCGTCAGAACGCGGTCCGGCGGCAGCTGATGGCGGAACCACGTTCGCTGGCGCTTGGCGTACTGGCGCGTGTCGATGCGAATCGCCTCGCGCGCCTGGTCGCGCGTGAACTCTCCGAGCACCATGCGTCGCACGGCCTCGTACCCCGTCGCCTTCCACGCCGGCGCGTCCGGTGGAACCGAATGCATGAGTCGCTCGACCTCGTTCGGCCATCCAGCATTGAGCATCGCGTCGAGCCGCGCGCCGATTCGTTCCGCCAGCGCGGGACCCGGATCCACCACAAGATAGTGCGGGCGCCAACGTGGGCTCGCCGCGGTTCGGTGGGCGGCGTGGAGGTGACTCATCCGACGCCCGGTCAGGAGCGCGATCTCCGTCGCCCGCAACAGCTGCGCGCGCCCGAGGTGCGCGCGCGCCGGATCGAGCCGCTCGACCCATCGGCGCAGTTCGGCCGTGGCGAGCGCGGCGAGCTGCGGTTCGAGCCGCCGCCGTTGCTCGGGATCGATCGGCGGCTCGGTGAACAGACCTTCGAACAGCGCCCGCAGGTACAGCCCCGTGCCACCGACGACCAGCGGCGCGCGACCCTGCGCGAGCGAATCCGCGATCCACGCTTCCGCGCCCTGTGCCCACGCAGCCGACGAATAGCGCACCGTCGGCTCCACGACGTCGATGCCCGCGTGCGGCACGCGGTCGCGTTCCTCCGGCGTTGGCTTCGCCGTGCCGATGTCGAAGGCGCGATAGACCTGCCGCGAGTCCGCGCTGACGATCGTGACCGGCGAGCGCTCGGCGAGCCACATCGCGATCGCGCTCTTGCCGCTCGCCGTCGGCCCGCAGATCACTCCGACGTCAGTGGCGGCCGAATCGTCGGTCGATCTCATCCCACGTGAGTTGGACGATCGTCGCGCGTCCGTGCACGTCGTGCGCGGGAAGCGTCGTGTCGCGCAGCGCGACGTACAGGGCGCGCTGCTCGGCGGGCGACAGCGCGTCGCCGGATTTGATCGCCGCCTTGCACGCGACGGTCGCCGCCAAGCGCTCGTGCCGCGAATGCTCGCTCGCGCCGCGGTCGCCGGTGATCGAGGCCAGCGTCTCGCGAAGACAGCGCTCGGGGTCGAAGCGCGGATGCGGCATCGGCACGGCACGCACGATGAGGGTGTGTCCGCCGAAGCCGTCGATCTCGAATCCCAACCCCTCGAACGCGGCGCGATTCTGCTCGAACGCCTCGGCCTCGGCGGGCCCGAGGTGCAGGGTCATGGGAAACAGCAGACGCTGCGCCGGCTGCTCGCCGCGCTCGAGCGCGCCCATGAACTGCTCGAACAACACGCGTTCGTGTGCCGAGTGCTGGTCGATGAGCACGACGCCGTGCTCGTGCTCGAACGCGATGTACGTGCGATGGAGCTGGAAGAGCGGCGGAACGTCGACGGTGGACGGCTGGACAGGTGGACTGTCCGGTTGACCGCTGGACTGCTGGGCCGGTGGACCGGACGGCTCCGCGAACAGACCATCAGGCACCGGCGGCGCCGAGGCGGGAATCGAGTTGAGCTGGCTCGTTTGCGGCGAGCCCAGGTCGAGCGGCGCGTGTGTCGGCCACACGCGCCGGCCGAACGTGGCGCTGGCGTCGAAGGTGCCGAGCGCGCGTCGCACCGCCGTCTCGATGGCGCGCTCGACGCTCCATCGATCGCGGAAGCGCACTTCGGCTTTGGCCGGATGCACGTTCACGTCCACGGAGTCCGCGGCAACGACGACGTCGAGAAACAGCGTCGGCCGAACACCCGCGGGAATCGTCGAGCGATAGGCCGTTTCGGCTGCCCGCGCGAGGCCCGCGTCGCGGACGGCGCGACCGTTCACGGAGAGAAAGACGCGCCGCGTCGCGGTGCCCGCGTCCGACGGCCGCTCGACGAGACCGGCGACGTGCGTCGTGCCGCTCACGTCGTCGACGTCGAGCAATCGTTCGGCGAACGGTCCGCCGTAAATTGCCGCCAACCGCTCGCGCGGCGTCGCACTCGCGGGCAGCGACAAGATCGGGCGTCCGTCGTGCGCGAGCGAGATGCGCACGTCGCGGCGCGTGAGCGCCATCGTGGCGACGACGTCGAGAATGGCGCGCCATTCGGAACGCGCCCCGCGCAGAAACTTGAGCCGCGCGGGCGCGTTGAAGAACAGTCGCGCGGCGCGAACGGTCGTGCCGCGACGCCGGCTCGTCGCGTCGACGTCGATGACGCGTCCGGCGGCCGCGCGGACGAGCGTGCCCGCGCCGTCGTCGGGCGCGGTCTCGAGCTCGAGCTCCGACACGGAGCAGATGGCCGCCAAGGCCTCGCCGCGAAAGCCGAAGCTGCGCACGCCGACGAGATCGCCCGCCGAGCGAATCTTGGACGTCGCGTGACGTTCGAGCGCGAGGACGGCGTCGTCGCGCGACATGCCGGTGCCGTCGTCGCTCACGCGGATCGACTGCCGGCCGCCGTCCTCGATCGCGACGTCGATCGCGCGCGCGCCGGCGTCCAGCGCGTTCTCGATCAGTTCCTTGACGACGGACGCCGGCCGTTCGACGACTTCGCCCGCGGCGATTTGATCGGCGACGTCGCTCGGCAGGACGGCGATGCGCGGGGGAAGAGCGACGGTCACGGCGCCAAAGCTACCGGCGCGCCGCGCCGGCGGTCAATCGCAACCGGTCAATTGGCGATCTGCGACGCGTCCCGCGTGTCGAGGGAGATGAGCGCGGCGGACTCCACCCAACCGTCGCGCCCGTCGTCGAGCCGCACGCGCGACCACGCGCCTTGGCGGCCGATCTCTCGCACCACTTCGCCGACGATGGCGGTCGGACCGCGTTCTCCGCCGATCTCTGGGTCGGAGGTCAGCGACGCGGTGCGGCGCAGCACGTCGAGGTGGCGACCCGCATCGCGTTCGCGCAGCTCGAATCCGGCCAGCACCACGATGCCGGCAGTGACGGCGAGCCACGCGAGTCGCGTGCGACGGACGATGGCACCGCGCCGTGCCCGCAGCGCCGCCCAGCTCCACGTCGCCAACCAGAGCAGCGCCGCGACGAGGAAGATCCACTCGACCGGCACCGGAGCGACGAAGCCGCTCGACGTCCACGGCAACGAGTGAATCAGCTCGACGCGATCCCGCACGTCGGGGGCGAGCGGCTCGAGGCGCAGCGCGTGCTGCCACGCGGCGACGCTCCGAGCGGTGTCCGCCACGGCCCACGCCGCGGTGCCGAGGTTGGCCCACGCGTCGGGCGCGCGCGGTTCAGCGGCGACGGACTCGAGGAACGATTCGCGCGCCGCGACGAACTCGTGCCGCTGGTATGCCTCCACGCCGGCGTCGAACGCGCGCTGCGGATCGGTGTGCTTGGTGAGCGCGTGCGCTGCCGCCGCGCCGAGCGCCGCCATGAAGATCACACCGAGCACGCGCGTGACGATCTGCGCCCGCGGCAGCGACTCGTCGTCGACGGCACGGTACAGTCGCTCGGCACGCTCCGCGGCGTCGGAGGGCAGCGCGCCGCCGGACGCGAACGCCGCCTCGTCGAGCTCGCGCAAAAAGCGCTCGGCTTGCGTCGCGATGCCGGTGGAGACACCGCGCCGACGGAGCACGCGCGCCAACCCTCCGGCGCGGGTAAAGCTCTCCGGCTGAAGCGAGAGACGCTCGGAGAGCGCCGCGGCGTACGCGCGGCGCACGCTGGATGCGTCGCGCGTCTGCGCCGCCGCGCGAACGATCGCGCCGAGGCGCCGCGATGGCTCGTGCGCCCGCTCGGAGGGTCTGCGCTTCACGCTGCGTCGCCGCATCGTGATCGCCGGCAGCGGGGCGAGCGCGAGCAGCGCCCAGAATGCGGGATACTCGTGAAGCGGCGTGCGCGGCGCTCCGCGATATCGCGGGCGGAGCGGGAGTAGCGTTTCCGTTCGCGCCGTGTCAGCCGAGGCGAGCGATCCCGGCCCCACGTGCACGCGTGTGCTTCCCGTGGACGCGACCTCGTAACGGCGCGTGTCGGGGTTGAAATAGCCGTAGCGAATCGGCGGCACGTCCAGCTCGCCGGCGACTTTCGGCGTGAGCAGCCAATCGAATTCCTTCGAGCCGGCGATGTGACGAGCGCTGGTGTCGACCCGGACCCGCTCGTCGCCCTTCACGAGCGTCGCCCAGGGAACGCCAACCGCGGGCCGCGGGAAGAGCTTCACGTTCCCGGTGCCGATCACGCGCACCGTGAGCACCATCGGATCGCCGACGCGCGACGCCGACGTGTCGAGGCGCGTCGCAACGCGGACGTTGCCGATGGCGCCGCCGAATTCGGCCGGGCGTCCCGCCGACGGCGGTTCCACGGCGATGAGGATCGTGCTGTCGGTCTCCAGCTCGTGCGTCTCTTCGCGGCTGAAGAAGCTCGCCGAGAGCGGCAACGAGTAGACGAGCTGCGCCGGCGGAATCGCGAAACGGCCGGGCATCAATGGAAAGAGCGCCCGCTGATACACGAGCGCGTCGAAGCAATGCGAGCCGCCCTCGCGCCTCGGGGGATTGGCGCGCGCCGGAAGATCGTAGGCGAGCATCGACTGCATGTCCGGCGGAAAGAACGTCGGATTTCTGCGCAGCCGATCGCGCACCGCCGCGTTCAGGAAGACGGCGACTTCGTAATTCGCCTGTTGGCCGACGTACACCGTCTCCGGCAGCGCGAGCGCGCGGAAATCGACGGAGAGGCTGGTGTCGATACGCGCCCGCGCGACCACCGCCGGCACCTGCGTGCGCCCGGCCGAGTGCACCGCGACCTGCACGGCCCGCGAACGGATCACCTGATTCCCGATGCGCGCCTCGAACGGCGCGAGCGTGTACGTGCCGGTGTGGTCGGTCGTGAGCACGTATCGATATTCCGCCGTCACCGACCCGTCGCCGCGATGGTCGTACGACAGATGCGGCACCGGCGACGACCGAAGAATGTCGAACGGATAGAACGACGGCGGGATCACCCGCGGCGCCACGGATCCCCTGGCGCTCACCGCCACGCTCACCTCGAACGCCTCGCACGCCGACGCGGAGTCGGGCCCGTGCGCGACGATCGCGAGCTGCGCGATGACGGCGAGCGCGGCGATCACCAGTCCTTTCCTCCAGGCGGCGGCTCGGGGCGGTTCGCCTTCTGGCGCTTGGACTGCGTGTCGCGCTCTTCGCGTGCCGCGCTGCCGAGGAGTTGCTCGGCTTGCTCCTGCCCGAGACCGCCCTGCGGTTGCGGCGCGTGCTGCTGCGGCGGCGTGCTCGACCCGCCGCCGCCTCCTCCGCCACCGCCGCCGCCACCTTTCTGCTTCTGTCGGAGCGCGAGCTCGTAGTTCCACTTGGCGTCCATGTCGTTCGGACGCATGAGCAACGCTTTCTTATAGACTGCCAAAGTGGAATCGAGCTCGCCGTTCTGCTCGCCGGGCGGCGACGCGAGGCCCGGCTTGAGGTGCGCCAAACCGAGATTGAACAGCGTACGGAAGCGCAACTCGTCGCGCTTGATGTCGGTGAGCGACCGGAGCGCATCGACCGCCGACGCGTTCGAGTCAGCCGCCACGAGCGACGTGCCGAAGTTGTAGAGCGCCTCGGCCGACTTGTCGCCGCTGGCGATGGCGTCGCGGTAGAGCGACGCCGCGCGCGGGAACTGGCCGTGGTGAAACGCGTCGGCCGCCTGCTGGGAGCGCGTGAGGCGCGCGCAGCCGTTGAGCGAGACGGTCAGCAGCAGCCCTGCCGCGGCGGCCGTTTGCGCGGCCGAGCGCGGCGCGCGATGCCCGCGCCGTTCGGTCAGCAGCGTATCCAGCAACAGCAACAGCAGCGCCGGGAAAAGGAACCACTGGTAGCGAGGGGTCTTCGTCTCACCGCCCAGGCTCGAGCGCGCCTGGGTGCGCAACGTGGCGAGCGCGGACTTCACCCGGGCCGCCTTGTCGGTGGCGTCGGCCGGAATGAACGTCCCGCGCGCCGCGTCGGCGGCGCCTTTCAAGAACTCTGGATGGTAGTTGGTGATCACCGTGCTGCCGTTTTCATCTTTCTTGGTGGTCGTCGATCCATCAGGATTCTTGATCGGGATCGTCGTGCCTTCGGTCGTGCCGAACCCCACCGTCACCATGCTGATGTTCTGCTGGGCGGCGCGCTTCGATTCCGTCTCGACGTCCTCGAGCGGTTCGAACGCCTCCCCGTCGCTCATGACGACCAGTGCGCGATCTGCGCCACTGTTCGTCGCGCCGAGCAGGTCGACGCCCTGGTGGATGGTGCGCGCCAACGACGTGCCGGCCTGGCCGACCACGCTTGGATCGAGATTGTCGAGGAAGAGGTCGAGCGCGCCTTCATCGATGGTGAGCGGCGAGAGCACATAGCTTCGTCCGGCAAACGCGATGACGCCCATGCGGTCGCCCGGCGACAGCGCGCGCAGCCGACGCACCTCTTCCTTCATTCGCTCGAGGCGGCTGGGCCGCTCGTCCTGCGCGAGCATCGACAGCGACGCGTCGAGCGCGAGCACCATGTCGATGCCGCGCGAGCGCACCACGGTTCGTTCGTCGCCCCAGCGCGGCCCCGCGACGGCGATCCCGACGAGCGAGCCGGCGACGCCGAGACGCACCATGCGCCAGCCCGGCTTCACGAGCGTCCGCGGCGGGATGATCCGCGAGATCACGTCCATCGTGCCGAGGCGATTGAGTCGCGCCTTCCGCTGCTTGTACGCGCGTCGTAGCACGAGCACGGCGAGCACCGGCAGCACGACGGCGAGCGCCAACAGGTACGGATAGTCGAACGTCATGTCGGGCGTCACGGGAGCGGGCCCCGACGCGCGGCGAGCATCAACTCGCCGAACAGGATCAGCGTGGCGAAGTACAGCGGCCAGCGGAAGAGCTCCGTGTAGCGCACGTACGAGCGCGTCCGTACCGGCTCGCGCTCGAGCTGGTCGATCTCCTGATAGATGCGCTGCAACGCCGCGGCGTCGCGCGCGCGGAAGTAGCGGCCGCCGGTCGTCTTGGCGATGTCGGCGAGCAGCGGCTCGTCGATGCGCACCAGACGATTCTCATACCGAAGTCCAAATAGCCCGCGTCCCACCGGAACCGGCGCCATGCCCTCGGTACCGACGCCGATCGTGTAGATCTTGATGCCGAAGACGGCAGCGGCCTTCGCCGCCGTGCGCGGGTCGATCGCGCCGCGGTTGTTCTCGCCGTCGGTGAGGAGAATCATCACGCGCGACTGACCCGGCGCGTCGCGCAGCCGGTTGGCCGCGGTCGCGATCGCCGTGCCGATCGCCGTGCCGTCCTCGAGTTGCCCGGCGGAGAGGTTGTCCACCGCCAGGTTCACCACCGGATAGTCGGTCGTGAGCGGAACCTGCGTCAGCGCCTCGGACGCGAAGGCCACGACGCCGATTCGATCGCTCGTGCGCGACGCGATGAACCGCTTCACCACGTCCTTCGCGACCTCGAGCCGGTTGTTCGGCGTGAAATCCTGCGCCAGCATCGAGCTCGAGAGGTCGATGCACAGGACGATGTTGATGCCCTCGCTCGTGACGTTCTCCGAGTGCGACCCGGTTCGCGGCCGCGACAGCGCGACGATCGTCGACGCGAGAAGGAGATTTCGAAGCACGAAGAGGATCAGCGTCGTGCGGCGGCCGGCCCGTGGTCCCTGCGCCAGCACGCCGACGCGCGAGAACACGATCGCCGGCGGTTTTCGGCGCCGCCGCATGATCCACCAGATGGGCAGCAACAGCAGGAACGCCAGCACCCATGGCGTCGCGAACTGAATTCGGCCGAAGGCAATCATGCGGCCTCCGCCGGCGAGGTAGGTGGCGGCGTGGGCTGTCTCGGCGACGGTGAGACGGGCGTCGCCGCCGGCTCGGCCGGTATCGCCGCGTGCTCGACCGTGACGATGGCCCGTGCCTCACGTCCGAGATCCCGCGCCCGATCGGTGCTCACCGCGCGCCGCGCGAACTTGATCAGGTCGGCGTCGGTGAGGACGCGCGACAGTCGCGGCTCCGGGACGGTCGGGATTTCGCGCGCCGTTCGCTGCAATTCTGTGGACGTCAGCGACAAGGCGGCGCGCGTGTGCCGCGCGGCGAGATAGTCGCGCAGCACCTCGACCACCAGCGTCACGTAGCGCCCGCGCTCGCCCGCTTCCAGCAACGCCAGCCTTTCGATGCGCTCGAACTCGGACTCGGCCTGCTGGAATGGGTCGATGACCGCGATCGGTTGCTCTTCGCGCCGGCGTCGGCGACTCCACCACCACCACATGATGAGTCCGACGGCGATGGCGGCCAGCAACGCCCAGAGCCACCACGGGAACGGATTCACCTCGAACAAGTCCCGCGGCGGTTTGGGAACTCGCTTCGCGCTGTCAGCGGGCAGCACGGACTTCACGAAGATCGCCGCGCCGGTGACCGGAACGCGCCGCGTCGCGCCGCCGAACTTCACGATGATGTCGTCGAGGCGAATCGCCTGCTTCCCGACGTCCCACGCCGCCACACGATACTCGGCGTACTGCTCCACGGCCGAGGTGTCGGCGCTCGTGTGCACGTTCACCGGATCCAGCGATTGGACCGCGCCGGTCGAATCGAGCTCGCGCGGAAAATCGATCGTCGCGCCCAGCGGCGCCCGAATGCCGATCGTGACGCGGAACGGATCGCCGATTTTCACGCTGTCCGAGGCGACGCGAACCGCGATCTTGACGTCGAACGCGTTTCGAACGGTTGGTGCTTTTTGTGCGGCCGCGGCGCCCGCCACGAGCGCGAGCGATGCCGCAGCCAGCAACAGAAGGCGCGATCGCGCTCCGAGACGGCGCGTCATCGCTGCACCCTCGTCTCGCGCGAGCGGAAGAATCGGAGCAGCGGCTCCATGATGCCGCGGTCCGTCCGCACCGCGATCTCGTCGATCGCCAGCCGTCGCAGCAAATGCTTCCGCCGATCGCTCTCTTCGGCGACGGCCGTGTTGTACCGATGCCGCACGCCGGGGTTGCTGGTGTCCACGTCGAGCGTGACTCCCGTCTCCGGGTCGACGAATCGCGCCAGCCCGACGTCCGGAAGCGTCCGCTCGCTCGGATCCTCGACCGTCACCGCGACGACGTCGTGCCGCTGCGCGAGCAGCTTGAGCGGTCGCTCGATCGCTTCGCCGAGGAAATCGGAGACGAGAAAGATGATCGCCTTGTGCGAGAGCATCTTGTTGAGGTACTCCGTAGCGCCGGCGATGTCGGTGCCGCGCCCCTGTGGCTCGAACGCGAGAACGTCGCGGATGAGATGCAGCGCATGGCGGCGGCCCTTTTTCGGCGGCACGACGTGCTCGATGCGATCGGTGAACATCAGTCCGCCGACGCGATCGTTGTTGCGGATCGCCGACATCGTGAGCACCGCGGCCAGCTCGGACGCGACTTCACTCTTGAATCGCCGCCGCGTGCCGAACCGCTCGGAGCCCGAGACGTCGACCGCGAGCATCACCGTCAGCTCGCGCTCTTCGATGTACCGCTTGACGTACGGCCGCTGCATGCGCGCCGTGACGTTCCAATCGATGCTGCGCACTTCGTCGCCGGCCTGATACTCGCGCACCTCGGAGAACTCCATGCCCTGCCCTTTGAACACCGACCGGTACTCGCCGGTGAACAAAGAATTCACAAGGCCGCGCGTGCGCAGCTCGAGCAGTTTGACCTGCCGCAACACGTCGGGCGGCACCGCGGGCGACGCGGTGCCCGACGTCGTCGCGACGGCGAAGGCGCCCGTTCGCCGCGGCGGCGGCGCGGGGGTCGGTTTCGGGGACCGCCGGAAAAGCGAGAACGCCACGTCAGGACTCGGGGTACGGCCTCGCGGTCCCTTGCATGCCGCGCATCACGGGCTCTCGATCTTGGCGAAGACGCGCTGCACGATCTGGTCGCTGGTCACGTCCTCCGCCTCGGCTTCATACGTCGTGAGCACGCGATGGCGGAGCACGTCGGGAGCGATCGCCTTCACGTCGTCGGGCGTCACGAACGCGCGACCGCGCAGGAACGCGTGCGCCCGCGACGCTTGCGCCAGCGCGATCGTCGCGCGCGGGCTGGCGCCGAACTCGATCAGCGGCACGAGGTCCGGGAGTCCCGCCGCCGCCGGCTCGCGCGTGGCGAGCACGATGTCGACGATGTAGTCCACGATGCGGTCGTCCATGTACAACTCGGTGATGCGCCGCCGGGCGTCGAGGATCTGGTCCGGCTGCGCGACAGCGTCGACCTCGATCGGCTCGCCGCTCGACATGCGCCGCATGATCTCCTTCTCTTCGTCGCGCGTCGGATAGCCGACGCGCAACTTGAGCATGAAGCGGTCGACCTGCGCTTCGGGCAGCGGGTACGTGCCCTCCTGCTCGATCGGGTTCTGCGTCGCCAGCACGAGGAACGGCTCCTCGAGCTTGAACGTCGTGCCGCCGATCGTCACCTGCTTCTCCTGCATCGCCTCGAGCAGCGCCGCCTGCACCTTGGCCGGCGCGCGGTTGATTTCGTCGGCGAGGATGATGTTGGCGAAGATCGGCCCGCGCTTCACCGAGAACTGACCGGTCGACTGATCGTACACCTGCGTGCCGACCACGTCGGCCGGGAGCAGGTCGGGCGTGAACTGAATGCGGTGGAAGGTCGTGTCGATCGTCTCGGCGAGCGTCCGAACCGTCAGCGTCTTCGCCAGGCCCGGCACGCCTTCGAGCAGCACGTGGCCGCCGGTGAGGATGCTGATCAGCAGCCGGTCGACCATATAGTCCTGGCCGACGACACGTTTGGCGACTTGACGCGCGACTTCCTGAACGAGCTTGGAATCCGCCGCGTTGGAAACCTGAGTTGTGGCCACGTTCGATGAGGTTCGAGGTTGCGAGTGGCCGGGGACTCCGGTCACCGATGCATCACTTGGACAACCGACGACGAGGTCGCCCCTGGCGTCCTACCCCAGGTTTTGACGCCGGTGCCGGACTTTCGGCACGCGGCGACGGCCCCAGCGCGGCGAGCGCCGATCGCTCCTCGCGCGTCAGCTCCCGCACCGCCCCGGAAGGTAGGCTGCCCAGCGAAATCGGCCCGAACCGTGTGCGCACCAGGCGTTCGACGCCGAGTCCAAGCGCGGTGCACAAACGGCGGACCTCGCGCTTGCGTCCTTCGGTGATGGTGACCTCGAGGTCCCAACGGTCGCGACCGATGTGGGTCGCGGAGATGCGCTTGGGATTCACGGGACCGTCGTCGAGCATCACTCCGTCGCGGGCGATGCGAACCGCTTCGTCTCCCTTGCCGGTGACCGTCGCGACATAGGTCCGCTCGATCTCGCCGCGCGGATGCGACAACCGATGCGCGGCGTCGCCGTCGGTCGTGAGGAGCAAAAGCCCTTCGGTGAGATAGTCGAGCCGGCCGACGTAGGTGAGCCCGCGAACGTTCGGCGCGAGGTCGAACACGGTTCGACGGCCATCGGGGTCGGAACGGGTCGTCATCACACCGGCCGGTTTGTTCAGCACATACCAGACCGACTCGCGCGGCGCTTCTATGGCTCGTCCGTCGACGACGATCTCATCGCGCGCGGGATCGACGACCTGCCCCGTTTGCGCGACGGCGCCGTTCACGCGGACTCGTCCGGCGGCGATCAGTTCTTCGGCCTTTCTCCGCGACGCGACTCCGGCGCGTGCCAGCGCGCGCTGGATGCGCATCGTCCCGGCCATGCTACACGCTCGCTTCCGCGAGGCCCGCGGTATCGGCGTCGGCCGACTCCGCGGGAGAGTCGCCCGGCATCGTGTCGGCGCGCAGCGACGCAACCTCGACCAACCGGTCGGCCGGTTCGGTCGGATCGACGCGGCTGACAGGCTCCGCGACTTCCGCGCGCTCCGCTTTGTCGGCGGTCGCCGCGTCGTCGACGTGACCCGGGACGCGCAGCGCGATCGCCAGCTCGTCGGCGCGCGGCAGCTCTTCGAGATGACGCAGCGCGAAGTACTCGAGGAAGACCGGCGTCGTTCCGTAGAGAAGCGGCCGGCCAAGACCTTCACCGCGGCCCGTCACGTCGATGAGACCGCGCTCGTGGAGCGACTTGAGCACGCTCCCCACCATCACGCCGCGAATCTCTTCGATCTCGGCGCGCGAGATGGGTTGGCGATACGCGATGATGGCGAGCGTCTCGAGCGCGGCGCCGGAGAGTCGCGCCGGTCGCGCCGCCAACTGCGCTCGCTCGATCGCCTCGGTGTATTCGGCGCGCGTGAGAATCTGCCAGCCGCCGCCGAGCTCCTGCAGCTCGACGCCGTGGCCGTCGACGTTGTAGTGCTCGCGCAGCTCGTCGAGGGCGGACTGAAGTTCGGCGGGCGAGGCGTCCGGTTCGAGGACGGCGAGCTCCTCGGTCGCGATGGGCCGTGCGCTGGCGAACAGCGCGGCTTCAAGCAGCTTCGCTAGCGGCGTCACGGGTGATCTCCACGTCGGCGAAAGGTCTGGGCTGGTCTACGCGTAGCTCGCCGATCTTGGCGAGTTCGAGCAGACCGAGGAGCGTCGAAAGAATCTGCCATGGCTCGGCGTCGCGCTGCACGAGCTGCGTCCAGCGGATGCGCGCCTTGAGGGCGAGCACAGAGCGAATGACGAGGATCGCGCCGGGAATGTCGAGCGCGCGCGGCACGACTTCGTGCATGTCGGGGCGCGCAACCGTACGAAGCACTCGGTCGACCGCGGCAAGCAGCTCGGCGAGCGAGAGCGCAAGCGGCGCCTGCGCGGCCACGGGAGCCTGCGGCAGATACGCGCGCGCGAACTGGTTGCGCCGCTCTTCGCCGCGACGCTCGAGGACGTCGACGACTTCGCGCATCTGTTGGTACTCGAGGAGCCGGCGCACCAGCTCGGCGCGCGGATCCTCCCACTGCTCCTCGTCTCCGTGCGGCAACAACATCTGCGCCTTGATGCGCAGGAGCCGCGCCGCCATCTCGAGATACTCGGCGGCTTCGTTGAGCCCGAGGGTACGGATGCGCACGACGAACTGCTCGCAGATCCGCGCGATGGGGATGTCGTAGATGTCGAGCTGCTCTTCGCGAATGAGCGAGAGCAGCAGGTCGAGCGGTCCCGAGAACGACGAGACTTCGACGACGAAGCCGGTCTCGGTCGTCGTTGCGAACGCGTCGGGAACGTATGCCTGGGGGGGGGTCATTGGGTGGTCAGGCGAGCCACTCGGGAAGGTTCGGCAGCGCGTACGGCCCGAGCAATCCGCCGATGAACGAATCGGCCGACCGCTGCCACAGGCCCAGTACGTTGCCGCCAAACGCGAGAAACAACACGAGGATCACGATACCATACCGACCGATCTGTTGGTACCAGACCGCCAGCCGCAGCGGCAGCAGATATTTCACCACGTGCGAGCCGTCGAGCGGCGGAATCGGGAGCAGGTTGAAGACCACGAGCAGCAGGTTGAGCTGCACCGCGACGTACATCATCGCTTGCAGAATGGTGAGCGTCGTCTCAAGTCCGGAGACCGCGTGTCCGACCAGACCGACCAGAACGAAGACGATCATCGCGACGATCGCGATGAGGAGGTTCACGGTCACGCCGGCCAGCGACACGATGATGTCGCCACGCTTGAAGTTGCGGTAGTTCCGCGGATTCACCGGCACCGGCTTCGCCCCGCCGAGGATGATTCGGCCGCCGCTCGAGACCGCGAGCACGAGCGGCAGGATCACCGTCATGAACGGATCGATGTGCTTGATGGGATTCCACGTGAGACGACCGAGACTCAGGGCGGTGGTATCCCCCTGCTTGAGTGCCGCATAGCCGTGCGCGTACTCGTGCGCGATGACCGAGAACAGCAGCACCGGCGCGGCGAGCAAGACATCCTGGATTTGCAACGGTCGGCGGTCGGGAACAGGTTGGCGGTCGTCGTCCCGGTCGCGTGCGCCCCGCGCCGGGCATGGCGGTCCCGCGCGTAAGGTAGTAGTGCGCGAGTAGTGTGTCAAAGCCTTATCGCGCCTTGACTTTCGTGTTATTAAACTCTAGCTTCAACGCCTCGCCAAAGCACCATCGCTCTATCGAATCCGGAGACCCGTTTCGTGCCGAATATCGCGTCCGCCAAGAAGAATATGCGCAAGACCCGCGCAGCCACTGTCCGCAACCGCGCGCAACGCGCCGCACTGCGAACGGCGGTCAAGAAAGCGGCCGCGCCGGGCGCCACCGCGTCGGCGAAACTGGCCGCGGTGAAGCTGCTCGATCGCGCGGCCCGCAAGGGACTCATTCATCGGAACACCGCCGCGCGGCGAAAGTCCGCCATCGCCAAGACAGCCTAAAGCGCGAGTCGCCTCGAAACAAACGAAAGAGCCCGGGTCTCCGGGCTCTTTCGTTTTTTCGTCGTACTCGCCGCTCGTTACCTTCGCCCTTCGTCAACTTCGCAGTTCGTTCCCTTCGGAGTTCGTCACGTTCGCCGTTCGGAGTTCACAGTGCCGCGAGCTCCGCGCCGCAGCGTTCGCAGTACCACTCCGTCGGATAGTTTAGCGCTCCGCACTCGCTGCACTTGAGCGTTTTCGACTGCTCCGTTTGACCCGACGTGCGCAGCACGATCGGCGTATTGGAGGGGACGTTTGCCGCGAGCGGACGGTCGACCCGCGACGGGTCGATGCGCACCGTGTCGATCAGCGATTCCTGTGACGCGCGCCCACGCAGCGGCACGTTCGCGCTGCCGACGTCGCGCACGACTCGAGTCGGAGCCGGCGGCGCAGCCGGCGCGGCGGTGTTTCCTTCCGCGCCCACCACGTTGCGCACGAACGCCATCTCGTCGAAACGTCCGTCCGGGGTGCGCACGCCGCGTTCCGGCGGAGGCGGTTCGGTGGACGGGATGATCGGCTCCGCGCGCTCGGTCTTGGCGGTGGCCATGGCGGGCACGTTCGGCGCCGCCGGGGGCGCGTACGCGGCCGGACGCGGCGGTGCGGGCGGCGGCGGCGGGCTGATCGGTGCGGCAGCGCGTGGAGCGGCCGGCACCGGCGCCGGCGCCGGCGCCGAAATCGGAACACTCGCGATACCAATTGGCGGCGACTCGATCCCCGCACCGGCGATCGGCGTCGAAAACGGCTTGAGCTCGAGCATCGTGTCCAACTCGCTGATGCGCGCCGACAGCCCCGTCTTTTCTCCGACCAGTTGCTTCAGCGCGTCATCCACCGCCTTGAACGCCGACTCGGCCTCACTCCCCGCCAACTCACCGACGTGTTGGCGCAGCTCGAGCTCCGCGCGCTCGTCGCGCCGGAGCTGTTCCTCGGCCTCGAGGAGCGATCGGCGCGAATGCAGGCTCGAACGCTCCTCCTGCACCGCTTGGCGATGCACGGCCAGCTCTTCATCTACCCGCTCCAGGCGACCCGTATAGTCGGCCTTCACGCGCTCGAAGACATGCTGCGGCGTGATGTCGCGCCGAGCCTCGAGGGCACTCAGCCACTTCTCGTATTTACGGCGCTCCGCCAAAAGGGCCGGTAGCTCCTGCAGCGAACGATTCGTATCGGTCATCGATGATCCTCGTGCCTCGAGCGAAGGGCGTCGACGTCGGCGACATTCAACTCCCGCACTTTGCCAACCGCGCGGGCCGCGAGCAAAATGCGCGCGGCGTGTTCCAGACTTTCCATTCTGTGGTGCGCCTCGGTCAGAGTCGCCCCGAGCGTGGTGGCTCCGTGGTTGGCCAGCAGCAGTGCGTCGTGGTGATCGAGATACGGATCCAGCGCATCCGCCAGCGCATCCGTTCCGGGCGTGGCATATGGAACCAGCGGAACCTCGCCCATCTGCAAGATAACTTCCGGCAGCACGGGCGCCATAAAAGCTTCGCCAGCGACCGCAAACCCGGTTGCCGTGGGAGGATGCGCGTGCACGACGGCGCGAACATCCGGCCGGCGCGCGTAGATACGAAGGTGCATCCGAAGCTCGCTCGATGGTCGCAGATTCCCCTCGAGCACCGTCCCTTCGGTGTCGACGATCACGAGGTGTTCCGGGGTCACAATCCCCTTCGACATCCCGCTCGGCGTGACGAGGATGGACCCGTCGGAGAGCCGGGCCGACACGTTGCCGTCCGGCCCCGCGATCAACCCGCGCTCGTACAGCCGCCGGCACACGCCGACGATCGCCAGGCCGGCTGCGTCGCGGTCGCGAGCCGCCACTATCCCCTCGGTCTCCTGCCCCCGCCGCCAACCCCGCCCCTGGCGCCAATGCCTGCCGCGGCGGCGTCGTGAACGACGCGACCATCGACCACCGTCCATCGAACTCGCCCACGAAGTGTCTGACCGGTGTAGGGCGTGTTGCGACCCTTCGACTTGAATGCCGCCGGATCGACCGTCCATTCCACGTCGGGGTCGAACACCGTGATGTCGGCCGCGCTGCCTCGGCGCAGCGTTCCACCCGGCAGCTTGAAGACGCGAGCGGGCGCGCACGACATCTTTTCGATGAGCGTGGGCAAGTCGATCCGTTTCGGCGCCACGAGCCACGTGAGATTCACCGCGAGCGCCGTCTCGAGTCCGACGATGCCGTTCGGTGCGTCGGCAAACTCGCGCTCTTTTTCGTCATAGTGGTGCGGCGCGTGGTCGGTGGCGATGAGATCGATCGTTCCGTCGCGCACCGCCTCCTGAATCGCCGCCACGTCGTCCGCCGTGCGAAGCGGCGGATTCATCTTGGCGTTCGTGTCGTAGTCACCGACGGCGTCTTCGGTGAGTGAGAGATGGTGCGGGCAGACTTCGGCCGTCACGTTGATGCCGCGCTCCTTGCCCCAGCGAATCAGCTCGACCGAGCCGCGCGTGCTCATGTGACAGAGATGAATGTGCCCGCCCGTGCGCCGCGCGAGGAGAATGTCGCGGATCGCCATGATCTCCTCGGCTTCCGACGGCACACCCTTGAGTCCCAGGCGCGCGCTGACGATGCCCTCGTTCATCGCGCCGCCCTTGGCGAGCGTCGGCTCCTCGCAATGGTCGGCGACGGGAATCCCGAACGTGCGCGCGTACTCGAGCGCCGTGCGCATGAGATGCGCGCTCGCCACCGGCCGGCCGTCGTCGCTCACCGCCACGGCGCCGGCCGCCACCATCTCTCCAAACTCGGCCAGCGATTCGCCTCTTTGTCCGACGGAGATCGCGCCGATCGGATAGACGCGCGCGGCGTTGGCGCGCTGCGCCTGCCGGATGATGAATCCCACCGCCGCCTGGTTGTCGGTGACGGGATCGGTGTTCGGCATCGCGCACACCGCGGTGAATCCGCCCGCCGCCGCGGCCCGAGCACCGGTGGCGATCGTCTCGACCTCTTCGCGGCCCGGCTCGCGCAGATGACAATGCACGTCGACGAAGCCTGGCGACACGACGAGCCCCGTGCAGTCGAGCGTCTCGAGTCCCTCGCGTCCCTTGGCGTCGTTGCCGGCGCGTGGCCCGACCGCCGCGATCTCACCGTCGATCACGAGCACGTCGCCGGTTTCGTCGAGCGACTGCGACGGGTCGACGACGCGACCGCCGCGCAGGAGCAGCGAGCGACTCATCGTTCACCTCCACCCTTTTTCGCCGCTTCGGCCAACTCGGGCCGGCCACCCGAAAGGAGATAAAGCACCGCCATTCGTACCGCGACGCCGTTCGTCACTTGGTCGAGGATCACGCTGAAGGGACCGTCGGCGACGTCCGAGTCGATCTCGACGCCGCGGTTCATCGGTCCAGGGTGGAGAATGAGCACGTCGCGCTTGGCGGCGTCCAGCCGCTCGCGCGACACACCGAACACGCGATTGTACTCGCGCAGCGAGGGGATGTAGCCGGCAGTCATGCGCTCGAGTTGCAGGCGCAGAATGTTGAGCGCGTCCGCCCACTCGAGCGCCGTTTCCACGCGATCGAACACCGTGACGCCGAACTCGTCGATCGCGTTGGGCAGCAGCGACCTCGGCCCGCAGACGCCGACCTGCGCGCCCATCTTCTGCAGTCCCCAGATGTTCGATCGGGCGACGCGCGAGTGCAGCACGTCGCCGACGATGCATACCTTGATGCCGTCGAGCCGCTTGAAGTGATCGCGCAGCGTCAGCATGTCGAGCAGTCCCTGTGTCGGGTGCTCGTGCGTGCCGTCGCCGGCGTTGATCACGTTCGACTCGATGCGGTCGGCGAGAAACTTCGCCGCGCCCGACGCACCGTGCCGAATGACGACCATGTCGATCCGCATCGCCTCGAGATTGCGTGCCGTGTCGACCAGCGTCTCGCCCTTCGACACGCTCGATCCCGAGGCCGCGACGTTCACCGTGTCGGCCGAGAGGCGCTTTTCAGCGAACTCGAACGACACGCGCGTGCGCGTGGACGCCTCGAAGAACAGATTGACGATCGTCGCGCCGCGCAGCGTCGGCACCTTCTTGATCGCGCGCTCGCTGATTTCCTTGAACGGCTCGGCGGTGTCGAGAATCAACCGGATTTGCTCGCCGCTCAGTGGCTCGAGCCCCAGGAGATCCTTGCCGAGCGAGTGAATCACGCGGTGTCCTCGCGTTGCGTGATCATCACGCCCTTTTTGCCGTCGATGTCCTCGACCAGCACATCGACGCGCTGCGACGGCGGCGCGGAGATCGTCTTGCCGACGATGTCCGGTTGGATCGGCAGCTCGCGGCCGCCCCGGTCGATGAGAACGGCCAACGCGATTCGCCGTGGCCTTCCGAAGTCGGCCAGCTCGTCGAGCGCGGCGCGGATCGTTCGCCCGGTGTAGAGCACGTCGTCGACGATGACGACGCACTGGCCGTCGATGTCGACCGGAATCTCGGTCTGGCCGACGACGGGGCGTGGTCCGACCGTCTGGAGGTCGTCGCGATAAAGCGTGATGTCGAGCGCGCCGCGGGGGACGTCGGCCTTCTCGCGCTCGCTGATCGTGGAGACGATGTGCGCCGCGAGCTGCACGCCGCGGCGCTGAATACCGACGATGACGAGGTCGTCGGTTCCCTCGTTCAGTTCAACGATCTCGTCGGCCATTCGCCGAACGGTCCGGTCGAAGGCCCTCGCGTCGAGGACGATAGTCTGTTTTGGCGGCGCGGCCATCGGGAGCAGAATATAGAAGGGTCCCGGTCCGCGTGTCGACGCCACTGCCCGGACGGCCCGGTCCGGGCCGATCGGTTGAACCCGCTCGGCGGGCGGCGGCGCTCTGTAACGGTCGACCAACGAGGTCAGTTCTTCTCGCCAATGGTTGTCATTGCGGCGTCAGGTTCGTTTCCCCGGGTCCGCCTACATTCGACCGAGTTTCCACGGTCTCACGGAGCTCTTATGCGTCGCCTCGCCGCCGGCATTCTCGCGTGCGCCATCAGCAGCTTGCCCGCCCAGTCGCCCTCATATCACATCTCTCATACCTATCCGCTGGGCGGCGACGGCAGTTGGGACTACGTCGTTCCCGATCCTCCGCATCACCGCGTGTTCATCGGCCGCCAGAACCGCGTGATGGTCGTCAACGCCGACGACGGAACGCTCCTGGGCGAGGTGACCGGCATCAACGGTGCGCACGGCACGGCGATCGCCGAACAATCCGGTCATGGTTTTGCGACGTCGGGCAACGACAGCTCGGTCGTGATGTTCGATCTGGCGACGTACAAGGTGCTCGGCCGCACGCACGCCGCCGAGGACGCGGATGCGATCATCTATGATGCCGCGTGGAACCGCGTGTTCACGTTCAACGGCGACGCGCATTCGTCCACCGTCATCGATCCCGCGACCGGCAAGTTGATCACCAACATCGACCTCGGCGGGAAACCCGAGTACGGCGTCTCCGCCGGCGACGGGAAGGTGTACGCGAATCTCACCGACAACGGCGAGGTCGTCGAGATCGATGCGAAGAACCTCAAGGTGACCCGCCGCTGGTCCACCGCGCCGTGCAAGAATCCCGTGTCGATGGCGATCGACGTCACGCATCACCGGTTGTTCAGCGGCTGCCGCAGCGGCGTGATGGCCGTGTCGGACTACGCGGCGGGAAAGGTCGTGACGACGCTGCCCATCGGATCAGGCGTCGACGGCGCGGGCTACGATCCGGCGAGTGGCAACGCCTTCGCGTCGAACGCCGACGGCACGCTCACGGTGATCCACGAAGACACGCCGGACGCGTATCACGTCGTCGAAACGGTGCAGACCATGACCGGCTCGCGGAACATGGGGCTCGACCCGACGACGCACCGAATCTTTCTCGCCGGCGCGAAGTTCGGCGCGGCGCCGGAGAATGCCGGCGGGCGGCGCGGCCGGCCCCCGATGGTGCCGGGGTCATTTGTCGTGCTGGTCGTCGAGCCAAATCCTTAGGAGCCAACTGCCGCCGGCAGTTGTCAGTTGGGGGTTTCGGTAGGAGTGATCAGTTCGCGATGCCGCGAAGCGCAGCAGCACTCACTCGACACTCGAATCGATCACCGTCAACTGACGACTGCCGTTCCAGCGCCACTTACTTCGACGTGCCGCTTTTCGTCCGAATCGCGATGACCTTCTGGCCCGGCGGTGTCCCGTACTCTGCCGCGGCCGCGGGACCCTTGAGCACCTCGACGCTCTCGATGTTGTTGCCATCGAGCCGTCGAACCTCGCTCGCGTAGTCGACGCGCACACCATTCAGGAACCAGGCTACGGCGGTGTCACCTAGAGCACGCCGCGCGAGAGCCGGCATGATGCCGGTGTCGGGTGCCACCCGAGCAAGGTCGTGCTTCGTCGTGATGTTGATTTCGGGGGACGTATTCCCGTCACGCCGGACTTTCATCGTCAGGATCTGGTCGCTTCCGAGGCGGTGCGCTGTTTCCGGCGACACGCGGACGCTGTCGACGACATAAGCCACGCCCGTGTCGGCGGCGCGCAGCACGCCCATTTGGTGCGCCGCTTTCTCCGCCGACGCGCCGGTCATGGCGTCGACCTCGGCGGCCGTCGGTTCTTTCGCTTCACACGCGGCAAGCACGGCGATGGCGCCGATCAGCGCGGCAAGGCCGGCGCGGGTCCGACCGAACTTCGGAAGATGTGCGTCCATGGCAAGAATCCTCGTCTTCAAATGAGATGAATCGTCGGCCAGCGCGAGCGCGCTGGGACGGAGCGGCGACGCCAGCTCGGCGACCGAGACCAACAGAGATCCGTACGCGCTTGGCGACGCGCCCCCGCGCAGCACGCGACGATCGCAGTCGACTTCGATCGCGAGCCTGAGGCGCGACACCATCAGCCACAGCGCCGGGTTCCACGGAAACAGAATGAGCGCGATCCACGCGGCGCCGAGGAGCTGCGGGTCGCGGGCGCGCTTGTGCGACGATTCGTGTGCGATCGCCATTCGTTGCTCGGTGCTCGAACGCGCGAGCAGCCACGCCGGAACGACGATCTCGGAACGGAGCAGCCCGATCGCCGCCGGCCCGACGCGCGTCGAGAGCCGCACCGGCGCGCCGTGCAGCTCCGCACGCGGCCACCGTGATCGCGCCAGGCCAAGCCGGGCGTGCACCATGACAAACGCGAGCGCCAGCATCGTGCTGAGCGCGATCCACGCGCCGATCGCGTACCGGTCGTCGACGCGACCGATCGTCGAGACGCCGGACAACCGGAGCACGCGCGCGGCGTCGAGCCGGCGCGCAGTCTCCGCGAGTCGCCAACGCGCGGCGGCGAACCAGCCTTCCGTCGCCGCCGGCACGCGGCCAGCCAGGTCATTCGACGAGACGCCGAACGTAGCGACGTCGAACGAACCGTCGACCTCCGGCGGACGCATCGACAATCCGATCGCGAGCGGGATCGCCGCGGCCCATACCCAGCGCGTCGGCATGCGAACGAGTCGGGCCGCGCGATCCACGGCAAGCGCAGCGAGCGCGGTCAACCCACCGATCAAGACGGCGTACGTCATCCAGAGCAGCATCACTTGTCGCCTCCGGCGCTTCCGCCGAGCCGCTTCGCGATCAACGCGCGCAGGCGCTCGAGCTCTTTGCGACTCAGCTTCTTGTCGGAGACCATCTGCGCGAGCATCCGCTCGGCCGAGCCGTGGAAGATGGCGTCGCGAATTCGCGCGAGCGCGCTGCCCCCCGCCTTCTCGGCTTCCACGACGGCGAAATAGCGGTAGGCGCGGCCCTCGGCTTCGTGCCGCACGTAGCCTTTTTCTTCGAGTGTCTGCAGCGCCGAGAGCACGGAGGTATACGCCAGCTCGTCGTCGAGCCCGTCTTTGACTTCGCTCACGGTGGCGGACCCGAGACGCCAGAGCACGCTCATGACGGCGAGCTCACGGGGCGGGAAGTAGAAGTCGGACATTGGATCAGGGTACGCGAGAACGGTGGACCGGTGAACCGGTGGATCGGCTACGGAAGTTTCCGTAATATGCGGCGCGCCGCGCGGTTGTCAACTGTTTTTTCCGTAGCCGAGCGAGGAACGGCAGTTTTCGTCGGCTGCACTGCGTCGCGGGCGTTGTCCGCTCCTGGGATTCGCCGCCAAAAAACGTGGCCAATCTGCGCGTCGGGAGCCCCTCGCGTGTCCTGCGGCCCATCGGCTCGTCTCCCTTCCGACGCCGCTTCCCCGCCCACCCGATCCGTTCCCCACCAGTGCGCCTCTCCCGAACCGACCTTCGCATTGCCGCCCGCTCGTTCGCGCGACAGCGCGCGTTCAGCATCGTCGCCGTGGTCTCCCTCGGTCTGGCGATCGCGCTCAACACGACAATGTACAGCGTGCTCGACGCGATGCTCGAACCGCGCGTCGACGTGTCGCACCCGGAGCAGCTCTATTCGCTGAGCGTTTGGGGCGACCGGTACGGGAGAATCACGCTTCGGCAGCGCGCCGAGCTTCTGCACTCGGCGTCGAACGTGCTGGTCGCGACGACGAGCGTCGCGGCGCACGGCGACGCGGCGATGCTCGAGCACGGACGTCGCCTCCGGCGTGGGTCGGTCGCCACCGTCGCGCCGAACATCTTCAGCTTCCTCGGCGTGCGTCCGACCGCGGGCCGCGCCTTCACCGACGCCGACTACACAGACTCGTCGTCGCCGGTGGTGATCAGTACCGCGGTGGCGAGCGGCCTCTACCTATTCGACTCCCCGGTCGGCGCGACGATCAGCATCGACGGCGAATCGCACCCGATCATCGGCGTGGTCGATCGCGCGTCACAGCTCCCGGGATCGGCGGTCGACGTGTGGATGCTCCCGAAGCCGACCGTGCCGCTCGCCTCGCTCGCGATGAACGTCGCACGCTTGCGACCGGGTATGACGCTCAAGGCAGCGCAGCCGATGATCGACGAGCTGTCGCGGCGATTCGGCAGGCTCGCTGAAGCGAATGGCGAGACGTCCAGCGGCGCGGGCTTTCTGCTCAAACCGATCGAGTTCCGCCAGTTCCATCTCGCCGGATTTCACTTCGCTCTAATCGGGGCCGTGCTCGCGGTGCTGCTCATCGCCTGCGCGAATCTGGCGAACCTCCAGCTCGCGCGTGGACTCGGCCGCAGTCGCGAGCTCGCGTTGCGCGCGGCACTCGGCGCGACGCGCCGCGACATCATCGCGCAGCTGTTGCTCGAGAGCGGCCTGCTCGCCGGTGCGGGCCTCGTGTTCGGCCTGTTGGCGACGCTGTGGAGCAACAAGCTGCTCGAGGCGCATATTCCGCCGAGCGTCGCCGAGTGGGTGATCGCGCCGCAGACGAGCTGGCGGGTGTTCGCGTTCGGCATCGCGGCGTGCGTCGTGTGCGTCATCATCATCGGTCTCGTGCCGGCGCTTCATGTTTCACGCGCCGATCCGAACGAGCTGCTCAAGTCGGGCGCCGGCACGGGTGCGAATGCGAACAACCGCCGCAAGTATTCGTTGATGATCATGGTCGAGATGGGGCTCGCGCTGGCCGTGTTGAGCGGGACGGCGATCGTGGTGCGCAGCGCGCTGGCGTACAACACGTACGACACCGGCTACGACCTCAAGCCGCTGACGCGCGCGTGGTTCTTCAACCGCACGCCGCATGTCGTGATGCGCTACGTCGACGCGCAGAACGAGGCGTTGAGCCGAGTGGCCGGGGTGCCCGATGTCGCGAGCGCCGCGGTCTCGACCAGCGGCTATCTCGACGGCGCCGGGATCGCCGCGGTCGACGCGCACGGCGACAAGCGCGAGTACTTGTCGATGCGTCAGGGCTACAGCGTCGTGTCACCGGGATATCTGCGCACGATGGGAATCCCGATCGTGCAAGGCCGCGACTTCGCCGACGGTGCGTCGAGCGTGGGCGAGCTGATCATCGACGAGCAGACCGCTCTCTTTCTCTGGCCCGACGGCCACGTCGTCGGCAACCAGATCAAGCTGGGGACGGACTCGTCGCACGCACCCTGGGTGCGCGTGATCGGCGTATCGCGGCTGACGCACGGGCATTTCACGCAGCACGAGATCGACAATCCGCACGCACCACCGCCGCACGCGCTCGGCGTGATGTACTACCGTCCGGCGGCCACGGACACGTTCGTCGCCAGCAAGTTCGGTTACTCGAACGTGCTGGTCGTGCGCGCGGCGCGCGATCCGCAACACATGCCACTCACTCTCCGCCACACTTTAGCCGTCGCGCTGCCGTACTCGTGGATGGCGAACGCAGAGAGCATGGAGGACGCGATCGGACTCCGCACGCTGCGCGAGAGCCACGATTTCGTCGCCGGCGTGTTTCAGCTGTTCACGCTGCTCGCGCTCGGCCTCGCGGCCCTCGGCATCTACGGCGTCGTCGCGCATTCGGTGGCCGAACGCAGACGCGAGATCGGCGTACGCATCGCTCTCGGCGCGGACGCGCGTCAAATCTTGCGCGCGGTGCTCCGCGAGGGGAACGCCGTCGCGCTCGGCGGCGTCGCCTTCGGGCTGCTCTGCACCAAGTACACGATGAAATGGCTGTACGCGTTCTCGTTCGACGGCGACGAGTACGACGCGCCGCTCTTCGCCGCGATGGCGGCGGTGCTGTTCATCGTGGCGATCGCGGCGTCGTTCGGGCCGGCACTCCGCGCGACGCGCATCGATCCCGTGGAGTCGATGCGCGCGGAATGAACCGCGGTTCGGCTATCGATTCACCAATGCCGCGTAGACTTCGCCCGGCAGTTTTGCCGCGAGATCCGCGGTGTTCGGAATCTGATTGATCATGAACACGACGGTGAGCTTCTCCGTCGGGTCCACGAACGCGATCGTGCCGTATCCGCCGCGCCAGCCGAACGTCCCGATCGACTTCGGGCCGTCGGCCCCCGTGTTGTCGATCGTATAAAAGCCGAAGCCAAAGCCCTGCCCCGGCACGCCGTAGCGCGCGCCGATCTGATTGTGCGTCATCAGGTCCACGGAGCGCGGTGAGAGAATTCGCACGTCGTCTAACGTGCCGCCGCTCCGCACCATCTCGAGGAAACGCGCGTAGTCGCGTGCCGTGGAGAGCAGCCCGGCGCCGCCGGCGAGATTCTTTCGCGGCCCGTCCACATAATCACCCTGGCCGCGCGGACCGGCCGGCCCGCGAATCGCATGGTTCGTCGAGTCGCTCGCGTACACGGCGACGAGCCGCGGGCGCTCGTCGGGCGGCAGAAAGAAGTGCGTGTCCTTCATGCCGAGCGGTGCGGTTATGCGATCGTGGATGAAGCGGTCGAGTGGGATCCCCGAGACGCGCTCGACGACGCAGCCGAGAATGTCCAGGTTGTACCCGAATACCCATTTTTCGCCCGGCTGCGCGACGAACGGCAACGTGCCGAGGCGCTGCATTGTCGCGCACGCCGGTTCGTCCTTGTCGGCCGTGTACCAGCCGAGTCCCGCGCCGGCTCCGGGGCCAAGCCCCTTGGCGGCGTAGCGCGCGGCGACCTGAGGCTCGAGACCGTAGGAAATGCCCGCCGTGTGCGTGATCAGATCGCGAATCGTGATCGGGCGACGGGCGCGCACCAGCGTGCGTCCATTGTCACCGGCTCGGTTGCTCGCCACGAACGTTTTCGCGAAGGAGGGGACCCACCGCGAAACCGGATCGTCGATCGAAAGCCTCCCCACCTCGGCGAGCTGAAGGATCGCGACTGACGTGATGGGCTTCGACTCCGACGCGATGCGAAAGATCGCGTCGGTGGTCATCGGTCGATGCGCTTCGCGGTCCGCCCAACCGCCGGCCTTGTCGTAGACGACCTTGCCGTCGCGCAGCACGAGCACCACGGCGCCGGCGATTCGATTCGAGTCGACGTACGCCTGGAGAAAGCGATCGATCCTCGTCGCTTGCGCGACGCACGGCGCGAGAGGCACGATCGTCAGCACCGCGGCCGCGGACGCGACCACGCCGGTACGCGTGCGCCGCAGGCGGCGCGGTGGGACGTCACTCATGGGAACGCTCTCCTCGGCTGAGAACGCGACGATAGGTTGGTCCTTCCAAGTCAGAGCGGTCCGGCTCCGTGAGACCGGACACGTTCGCTCCTCATTATACACGCGTTCGGCCGACGCGCGGCGCGGCCGACGAGCGACCGTTCAGTGACCGAAACGACGGTGGAGCGAGCGCCACTCGAGCATGGCGGCGAGTCCGCTCAACACCATGCTACCACTGAGGTAGAACGCGCTCTCCAACACGAGTCGGTTCGCGTCGTATTCGCCGAGACTTCCGCCGACGAGCGCGTTCCAGGCGGCCAGCGAGATTCCGAGCACCGCGCCGATGCGCGAGACGCGTTCTTCGATGAACGAATGGCGGCCCCGTCGGTTCGCCGCGAGCCAGTCGGCGCGATCAAGTTCGTCGTCGGACACGCCTCAGAGAGGCGCACCAACCGTGCCTTTCCCGGAACAACCTCGGCTTCCGACGCCCGGCTAATGCGTGAGCGCGTAGATGAGGTAGTTGACGCCGAGCTTGTATGCCTCGTTCGACTCGTCGATGGGCCGGAAGCCCATGGCCGAGTATTCCCAGTAGTTCGAGATGTCCGTGTTGAAGTTGATCATCACCATGAGGCGCTTCTTCGGGTCGTTGTTCTCGAAGACGCCGCGAAACACGGGCGGACCAAAATCGTAGAACTGCCTCACGATGTCGAACGACGGGATGTCGAAGAACGAGTGGAAGATCGGGTGCGCGATGTCCATGTCGACCGGATGCAGTCCGGGCAGCACGAGGGCGAGCATCGCCTCCAGGTTCGCCCATCCCGACTTTCCGCGGCGGCTGTCCTCGCGCGAGTCGTCGATGATGAGGAAGCCGCCCTTGAGGATGTACTTCCGGAGCGCGGCCACCTCTTTGTCGTCGAGCGTCAGGTACCCGCCCTCGACGAGGAACGCCACCGGATAGTGAAAGAGGGCCGGGTCGTCGATCGCGATGGCGTTCGTCGCGTCGACGTGCGGGCGCAACGTGCTGATGTCCGCCGTGATCTTGAGCAGGTTCGATTCGGCGGTGCCGTTGTCGGTATAGCCGTATCCGTGCGCCCACGACGGCTCGCCGCGGTAGTAGCACCCTCCCGGACCGCCGGTGTACATCAGCCGCGCGAAGGTGAAGCGGCCGTCGTACGGAATGTTGTTGATCGGCGGGTTCTGGCAGCCGAGCATGCCGCCGAAACCCCCGGTACGCTGCGCGTGCGCCACTGGAAGCGCGCACGCAACGAGGACTGCCACCATCGTTGTTGTGACAACTCTATTCACAAATCGCCGTCCGGCGGAGATAGGACGCAAGCGCCGCGTTGGTGACATCCCGGATTCGGGCGGACATCGCGGCGTCGGCCGTCTCTGACAAGATGCGGTCGGCGATCGGTCCAAGGAAGCGGGCGTACCGCGCTAGGGTTTCTTGATCGTGGGCGCCGACTGCCGTTCGAACGGTCTGGACGGTCGCGGGTGTCAGGACTTCCATGCGGCCGACGAACACCCTGGTGACGTGAGACGGCGCCGGGGCGATCTCGAGCGGCAGGATCTCATCTACGGTTCGGCGCGGTACGATGTAGAACACGCGCGTCCCCTCCTCGAACCACGAGTCGCGCCACGTCTCGACCATCGCCGACGCTTCCCTGGCCGTGAGGCCATTGGCCACCAGGGTCTGCTCGAGCGTCGACCTGAGGTCGTCGAAGGAACCGTCGAGTGACGGCGGCGCGACCGTCCGGTCGCCGCTGAGCCGCCCGACGACGCGGAATCCAAGCCTCGCGCCGCGTCGCTCGAACAACACGACGGCTGGGATTTCCGCGTCCGAAACGTTTTTCAGAACGATGCGGCCGTCGCCGTCGACGGCCGCGCTCAGCGACGCGTCGAAATCCGCCACTCCTCTGTAGAAGAGGAATCGCTCGTGCTGGTCGCCGACCGATAGCGGCGCGGCGTCGGTGCTGCGGGCGGCGTAGTAGTGCGACGCACCGCGCTCGAGCGGGAACGCCGGCTGCGCCGTCGGTGACACTCGTACACTCGGCCACTCGATGACGCTGGATTCGTTCGGATTCCGCAGCGTCGCCGCGCTGACCGCTGCCTGGGAGACGACGGCCGGCGGATACCACTCGGTCATGAGGCCCCGATGGAATCGCACCCGCACGCGCACCGTGGTGTCGCGATTCGAGTAGAAGTAGAGAACGGGCGTCTCCATGCGTACTCGTGCCGCCATGCCGCGACGGGCGTCGCCGTACGCGACATTGGTGCTCGCGCCGCCGGGACCGATCCGCGAACCGTTGGGCAACACCTTGACCAGCGGGTCGCTGTTGAAGTGCTCGACGAAGCACGGCAGATCGCTCGGGCCGCCGAGCGGCAACCAGTCGATCGCTCGGCCGTCGACCCCCGCGACGGTGGTGAACGTCCCCCACTCGTGCACCGCGAGCTCGTCGGCGGCGGCTGGGTACAGTGCGGATTCGCCGACTCGTACCGTGACAAACACACCCACCGCGATCGCGCAAAGCACCGGCATCAGGAAGCGACGCATGGCTGTTCTCCTGAACGGTCGATTTCAGAGGACGACCCCCTGCCCTCTCGAAGAGTCACATCGCACAGCCTCTGCTCGTCTGCTCTGTAGGCGGACTGGCCCCGTTCTCGCAGGCTGAGCCGGTGGACCGGTGGACCGGTGGACCGGTGGACCGGTGGACCGGTGGACCGCCAGAGTCAGTCACCCTGTATCAGTTTCTGAAACTGATGTCTCGGATCTGAACGTGCCGTTCTCGCCGTTTCCGCCGTTTGTTACCATCGCCTTTCGTTACCCTCGCTCTTCGTTATCATCGCTCTTCGTCACTCTCGCCCTTCGTCACTCTCGCTCTTCGTCACTCTCGCTCTTCGTCATCATCGCCCTTCGTCACTCTCGCTCTTCGTTACCATCGCCGTTCGTCACCTTCGCCCTTCGGTTTCCATGCGCTTACTCTCATTCGCGGCGCTCCTTGCGTTCCCCGCCGTCGCCCAGTCTCAGCTTCGACTTTCCGTCGGCGCCGGCGCCGGCATATCTGGTTCGACCGACGAGTCGCTCTCGTACGGCACCGGTGCTCCCATCCTCATGGGCCAGGTCACTCGTTCGGTGTTTCCGCTGCTCGGCCTCGGCGCCGAGGTCGACTACTGGAAAGGCAGCGTCTCGCACGTCGCGTTCGCGACGGGCCTCGTGCAGGCGCGCCTACCGGTCATTCCCCTCTACGTGAAGGCCGGCCTCGGCTACGGCGACGGCGATCCGGACGGCCACGGAAATGTGAGCGGTCTCGCCGGCCAACTCGGCATCATGTACGATGTCACGCTGCCAGCCTTTCCGATCGCGCTCACCGTGTTCACCAACGCGTTTCTCGCACACGCGACGCTCCGCAGTGTGCAGACGGTCGACGCCGGGCTGGCGCTCACCTGGCGGTAGGAAATCGACACCGCGCGAAGCGATGGCGCCATTTATGCGACCCGATCGGGCGCGTTGAGAACGGTTCGAGCAATGTGGGGGACTCATTCACGCCATTCGGGGGCCGTATGCCGAGAGCGGACAGCGCGGGTGATTACGCACGATCGAACGATCTGCGGCGGGCGTCGGAAGAAGTGATCGCGCGGTTGGAGTCGCTCGGCATCACGCTCAACGGTGACGAGAGTCCCGAATCGTTGATCCTCGTCCTCGAGGAAGTCGAGCGATTCGAGGAAGCGGTCGAGGAGTGTGGCGGCGATCTCATGCTCGACGAGAATCCCCCGGGCACGCTCGCGCAACCGGACGACCCGCGCTTCGCGCTGCCGATGCGCCGAGCCGACGAGACGATTCGCGCCTACCGCGAGCGACTCGCGCAAGCGACCGACGAGCTGGCAGGCCAGCAGCCGTAGCTCGCGCGACGGGCTACCTCCCCGCGTGCCTGCGTTCGCTGAACAGCGGCTCGTCGTCGCTGTCGAGAAACGCGACGATGTCGCCCGCCGGGGCCGACGGCGGCACGAGGTGGCCTTCGGCGGCCAGGCGCACGAAAAAACTCACCGACGGCAGCCTCTCGCGCGACGACGTGCGAGCGGTCTCCTGCATCGGCGTATCGACGGTTCCGGGCTCGAATGAGAGAATTGCAATGTCGGCGTGCGTGCCGCGGGCGCGCGCCGCTTCCTCTTCGGCGGCGAGCGCCATGCCGGCCATGCGGAGCCCGGCCTTGCTGGTGCAATAGGCGCCGAGTCCCGCGATTCCGCGCACCGCCGCCGCCGACGACACGTTGACGATGCGCAGCGGCGTCTCGGCCGGCGTGCGCCGCGCGACCTGACCCATCAGCCACGCCGGCGCGACGACGTTCGTCGCCAGAACGCCGGAAAAAGCCTCGGCCTCGGTGCGCGTGAGGGGTCCGAGAAATCCGGCGTGGGCAGCATTGTTGACCAGCGCCACGCGCGCCCATCGGGCCTCGCCGAACGCGGCGTCGAGGCGCGGCGCGACGATACGCGCGAGCAACGGCGTGTCTCCCAAATCGACCGACACGTGTTGATAGTGCTCGTGCCGGATCTGCGGGTCGCGCCGCGCGAAGCCGACGACTCTCCAATCGCGCTCGAGCAGCTGGCGGGCGACGGCGTCCCCGAGGCCGGACGATGTTCCGGTGACGAGCGCGATGCGGTTGGGCATTTGATAGGACATTCTAACAGCCGTGTGGCCCAGCCCGCTCGGCTCGAGACGCGTCATTCGCCGTCGTACGTTCGGGCCTTCTCGCGCCCGGGAGCCAGCGTGCAACTCTTCGATAGAAGCGCGGTGGTCGCCGTATCGTTCGTGCTCCTCGCCGGACCACTCCCGGGCGTGTCTCGGACAATCGCGCCGTCGGCGACGGCCGACCCGGACGCCTGCTCGCTGCTCACCACGACCAGGTGAACGCGCCGTCGAGGCCAAGACGCAGCCCGGTCAACACCTGGTCGCGTCGAGCACCAAGCAATGCATCTGGTCCGACGCCGCCACGCCGATGGACGTCGCCAGCGAGGCTCCGTACCTGTACGTGAAGAAAGGCAATTCGTTCTTGTGCGTGCGCGACCGCACGCCGCCGCCATGATTCCTACTTGACGACCCTCGGCCTCTGTCGTACCCTACCTATGTAGAGAACGACTTAGAGGCCCGCATGTCCGCTCCCTTCCGATTTACCTACCCCACGGCGATCGTCCTCCTTGCCGTGCACCGCGGCTTCCGCCACGGATTCGACATCATCGACGCGTCGGGGCTCAAAAGCGGCACCGTCTACCCCATCCTGCGCCGCCTCGAGGAAGCGGGCATGCTCCGCGCGCGGTGGGAGTCGATCGCCGACGCGCGCGACGCGCAGCGACCGCCCCGCCGCTACTACCAGATCACCGGCGCCGGCGCGCAGGCGCTGCGCGATGCAAACGAGCGCTATCCGGGATTGGCCCGCACGTTGGCGCCTGGCGCCGCGCCGGCGGCCACATGACCGCGCCGACCGCCAACCCCCCGGGTTCGACGCTCGTTCGCCTCGCCGCGCGCCTCCTGCCGGCGTCGCGCCGCGACGAGTGGATCGCCGAGTGGATTGCCGAGCTCGAATGGACGTGGCGAGGCGACCCGAACGCGGGGCAATCCGTCGGCGACGCGCTCCGACTTCGGTTGCGCTGTCTCGGCGCGATGAGCGATGCGCTCTCGTTGCGGCGACGGCTGCACCGCGACGAGAGCGCGCGGTCCAACACACTGGCCGGCGACGTCCGCTTCGCCGTGCGATCGCTGCGCCGCACGCCCGTGTTCACCGCAGTCGTGGTGTCCACGTTGGCACTGTGCATCGGCGCGACGACATCGGTGTTCAGCATCGTCGAGTCGTCGCTCCTCGACGGACCGGGCTATCGGAATCTCGACCAGCTCGTCGCCGTGTCGTCGGACAATCCCAAAGAGAACAACAACCACTATCAGGTCTCCGTCGGCGACTATTACGACTGGCGAGCGCGCTCGCACGCGTTCGCGCGCCTCGCCGCGTTTTTCCCGACCTGGAACACGCTCTACTCGGCGCCCGATGGCGTCGAGCGGCTCGACGTCGGCGCCGTCTCGGCGAATCTACTGGGAACGCTCGGCACATCGCCGAGCCTCGGACGCGACTTCGCGGAGGGCGAAGACCGCCCCGGCGCGCCAGGCACCGTCATTCTCAGCCACGAGTTCTGGTCGCGCGAGCTTCAAGCCGATCCGCGCGTGCTCGGCAAGTCGCTCACGTTCGACGGCAAGCCGTACGTCGTGATCGGCGTGATGGACACGCGGTTCGTCTTTCCTGAATCGAAGGTCGACATTCTCCTGCCGCTCTCGGTGCTCGGCACGTACCTCGACCGTCGCGAAGTGCATCTGCTCTCGGTCGTCGGCCGGCTTCGCGACGGTATGTCGATCGACGCGGCGCGACGCGAGATGACGCCGATCGCCGCGCAGCTGCGTCAGGAGCACGCCAAGGAAGACGGCGGGCTCGGAGTGGCCGTTCGCCCGCTCGCTGACGATCTGCTCGGCGACGTGCGGCGCCCCATTCTCGTGCTCTTCGGCGCGGTGTGCGCCGTACTGTTCATCGGCTGCGCGAACGTGACGAATCTCATGTTCGGCCGCGCGTGGGGCAGGCGCCAGGAGCTTGCGGTACGCACGGCGATGGGCGCACAGCCGGCCGCGATCGTGCAACAGCTCCTCGTGGAGAGCGCCGTGATCGCGCTCGGAGCGGCGGTGCTCGGCGTGGGCCTCGCGATCGCCGCCACGCACACGCTCTCGAATGTCCTGCCCGTGCCGATCACGCATTTCGGACCAGTCGCCATCGACGGGCCGGTGCTCGGGTTCACACTGGCGGTCAGCGTCGCTGTGACGCTGGTGTGCGGCACGGCTCCGGCGATCGGCGCGGCGCGGAAGACGATGCGGCGAACGCTCGCCGATTCGACGCGCGCATCGCATGGCCGCGGCGCGCGACGCGTGTACCGCGCGCTGGTCGTCGGCGAATTGGTCCTCGCCCTCGTGCTCACGGTCGGGGCCGGGCTGCTCATCAATAGCTTCGCGCGGTTGTCCGGCGTCAACGCGGGATTTCGGCGCGATCACGTGGCACGGCTGAAGGTCGCGCTCCCGTCCGTGGCCTATGCGGCCCCCTCGGCGCGCTTCCGCTACTATCAGAATTTGCTCGAGCAGATCCGCGCGCTGCCGGGTGTGCGCGACGCCGGATTCATCAATCGCTTTCCACTGCACGACGGCAACGTGACGACGGCGATCGTCGTGGACGGCGATCCCGCTCCGCCGCCGGGTACGGGCCCGAGCGCCGATTATCGCATCGCGAGCGTCGGCTACTTTGGCGCGATGGGCATTCCACTGCGCGCCGGGCGCGATTTTGCGGCGACCGACAACACCGACTCGACGTCGCGGGCCGTCGCCATCGTCAACGAAACCGCGGCAAGGACGATCCTTCACTCGCCGAATCCGGTCGGCCGGCGCGTCGGCCTCGGCGGCAGCAGCCGTCCGCTGTTCACGATCATCGGCGTCGTGGCAGACGTGCATGATCCGTCGCTCCGTGCGGCGCCCCGGCCGCAGATCTTTCTCACCGTGCAGCAAGCGCCGCAGAGTGGCGGCAATCTCGTCGTCCACTACACCGGGGCCGCGGGCCCGATCGTGACGGACGTGCGGCGCATCGTGCGGTCGATCGACAACTCGGTTCCGCTGTTCGATGTGCAGACCGTCGACGAAGTGTTGGACCAGGCGAACGTCGGCGATCGATTCACGATGCTGGTCCTCTCCGGCTTTTCGCTTCTCGCGCTCCTGCTGGCGGCACTCGGCACGTACAGCGTGATGGCGTCCGGAGTCGCCGAACGGACGCGCGAGATCGGCGTGCGGATCGCGCTCGGCGCGCGCGCGCAGGACGTGCTGGCGATGGTGCTGGGCGAAGGCGCGGTGCTCTTCGCGATCGCACTTCCGATCGCGCTCGCCGGCGTATGGGCCGCGACCCGCGCCCTTCAGAGTTTGCTGTTCGGCGTGGCGCCGACCGATCCGGGGACCATCGCACTCGCGGCACTCGCGCTGGCGGCGGCGACCGCCGTGGCGTGCTATCTCCCGGCGCGCCGCGCGGCGAGCGTCGATCCGACGACGGCGATCCGCGGCGGCGACACGTAGCTGCTAGAGCGGCTCGAGACTCTTGGAGCGGAAGATGACCTGCCAGTCGATCAACTCGGAGGCCATCATGTCGGCGAACTGCGCCGCGCTCTCGCCGACCTGATCGGAATCGAGGGGCAGGCTCTCGTTCTCGACGCGGACGCGCAATTGCGCCAGACGCGCGGCCATGGCGCTCGACCGGCGGTGCATTCGCCCGAATTCCGCTTGTCCGGCGATGCCGGCGAATGCCGCGCCGAGGGCGGGCAGCAGCGCGGCGGCGACGACCAGCCACGCGTTGCCCCACCGCGCCGCGTCGTGCAGCGACTCGGCCAGTACCCACGGCGACAGGTGCTCGTGCTGGAGACGCCGGTAGTCGTACGCGAGATGGAGCGTGCACACGATGAGCGTCGCCCCGAACAACAACTTGGTGAGGCGATGGATGCGATGCTCCAGGCGTTCGCTTCGGTCGGCGTTGACGGTGTGGTACGCGACCTGTGAGACGATGCGCGGCGCCAACCACTGGTCGCGATACGCTCTCAGATACGGCCGGTCGATCGTGACCGGCGGCAGCGCGGCCTCGCGAAGTCGCGCGCGAAAGAGCCAGTTCACCCAATCGTGCGTGGCGTCGGCGTCTTCGTGATACGGCGGCGTGTGAAACGACGGCAAGCTGCGCCCGATCGGCCAAAGCAACTCGCCGTGACTCAGTTGTTGGGCCAGCAGCCGATAGTGAAGCCAGCGCTTGTGCCAGCGGTGCCGGCGCTCCCACACGATGAGTCCGAGCACCCACAGAATCGTCGCGAGCTCGAGCCAAGTCGCCCACGACGAGATGTAGCCGAACATCGCGCACGCCACGGCGAAGACGCCGAATAGGTACACGCCGACGAACGAGTCGCGATATCGGCCGGCGTACCGGTTCGCCAGATCGTCGGCCCGTACGCGCTCCGCTTCCACCGGCGACAGGGGTAGCGGTCCGTTCGGATCGGGCGCCGTCTCGCGCCATGCAGCCTTCTTGCGCGGACGCACGAGGGGTTCGGTGAACGCCCGGTACAGTCCTCGCCAAAGCCGCCGACCCGGCCCCTGATCCTGCCAGTACGCGCCGCGCATCACACCCTCCGGATCGTCCGGCACGTCGAGCAGCCGTTTGATCTCTCGCGGCAGGACGTCGAGCGACTGCGTGGCTCCCATGCTCTCCGCCCCGGCGGAGATGACGGAACACGTATTAGGGGATTTCGATGAAATCCAGATGACCGGAATCCCGAGCGCGACCGCGCCCACCACGACCTCGCCCGTTCCGCCGCGGCCGTTCGCGGCCTCGCCGTCCCAGATGGCGAGGAGCACGTCGGTGTGCCCCAGGAGAATGCGGCCGACGCGCGCATACGGCAGCGCGCCCGTCGAGTGGTCTCCGTCCAATTCGAGCACCGAGCGCGCGCGGCGAATGAGCCGGTCGAACCCCGACGTGTCGGCGAAGTCCTTCTTGTATTCGTCGCGCGCAAACGGCAGCGGCGCGTCGAGCTCGTACCCCAGCTCGAGTCCGACATCGGCGATCAGCTGATCGGCGCCTTCGGCCAGCGCGGACACGAGCACGAGTCGCGGCGGATCGGCCGAGTAGTCACCCTGCCCCGCGCCCGCGATCTCACGTGCATGCTCGGCGATTTTGCGAAGCGCCAGCCGCACCGAGTTGCACAACGCGGTCTTGTCGACGGGCTCCAGCGCCTTGGCGCGATGCCCCGTCGCTCCGACCCTCAACGTGATGCGCGGCCGCGGCGGCGCGGCGACTGGCGGTGGCGTCAAGTCCAGGCTGACCGTGTGAGATCCGATTCCACTGAGCGTTCAAAGGTCCGCCCGCCCGGGTGGTTTCGCCAGACGCCCGCGCCTCTGCACACGAGTCGCGCGTGACTGGCGGGTCGGACCGCCGATTGGTAGCTTCGGCCCGCAAGAGGAGTGGCTTCCCCCCTCGCTCCTACTCGCCCAAAACTCGCTTGCCTCATCTCCCCAGGCCACTCGTCACGTTGGCCGCGGCAACGATTGCGCTGACGGTGATCGGCTCCGGCTGCACATTTCCCGACCCGCCGAGTCAATCGGGCTTTGTCGCGCTCACGATTCAGACGCACTTGGACAGCGCCGGCGCCGTCCTCGTCGACACCGCCGATGGGACGCGCACCGTCACGATCGACGCGGCGCTCGACACGATCCAGGCGCCGCTGAGCGCCACGGTGAGCTTCACCAGCACCGCCGGCACATTGCTTCCCGTGTCGCAAAGCGGCGCCGTCACGGTTCCGGTCGATGCGAGCGGGCACGCGCGCGTGCAACTGCGTGCACCCTCGGACACCGCGCGCTCGGACATCACGGCCACGGCGGCCGGCATCACCCGGTCGGTGACGGTCACGTGGCTTCCGGCTCCAGCGACGGTCGTGCAGGTGCAGCCGCAATCGCCAGTGCTGTCCACCGGCTCGAGCCACACGATGACGCTCAACGTCACGCTGCTGCGCACCATCGGCGCGCCGAGTCCGGGATCGCTGGTTTTCTTCAAGGCGGTCGACACGCTCGGGCAAACGCTCGGGCGCTTCAGCGCCGATTCTCTAATCGCAACGACACCGGCCGTCTCGGTGTCGTACACGGCGGGCGACGGCCCGTATCTCGGACCGGTGACGCTTCGCGTGCGGGCCGCGCGCGGCACGCAGAGCGTCACCGGCACCGGTTCGGTTCTCATCACCAAATAGCCGATGAATCCGTTCCGCACTCTTTCGCTGCACGATACTCGCGCGCGTGCGTGGGTGGCGGCGACCCTGCTCATGCTCGGCGGCGCCGCCGCGGCGCGCGCGCAGTCGGTCGGGTCGTCGACTCCCTGTGGTCTCGACCCGGCACCCGTGGCGGAATCAGACCGGCTGCCCGAGTTCGCGGTGCGCCAGCTCGCTCCGCGCGACGTGCGCGAGCTCCGCTCCGCGCTGAAAACGAGTGTTGGACGCGCGCACTCGGCACGTTCTACAGCGTGTTCCGCCCCGATCTTCCCGACTGGATCGTCTACATCGACTCGTCGGGCGTGATTCACCAAACGTTCCTTCACGGACGCGACGTCGACTCCACGTCGCGAGTGCTGTACGGCGAGCGGTACATCTGGGCCTCGATCTTCAGCGACCGGCCGATGCACGACGTGTTGACGCCGGAGGAGGATCGCGCGCTGCGGGCCGACCTGGCCGGTTCGCCGGCGCCGCGGCCGTTCGCCCCCGACGCACCCGCCGCACGCGTGTGTAGCACCGCCGGCGGCGTGGCCACCGGAGTCGGAGGAGGACCGGGCGGCGCTGGGGGCGGGAGCGGAGGCGGTGGTGGCGGCGGAAATGGGGCGGCCAATGCGGCGGCGAGCGCGCGAGCGACGGTGCTGTCGTCGGATACGTCGGATCTTCGATTCTCCCGCCGGCTGATCGCCTATCATCGCGATCCGGTCGTGTCGCTGCTGATCAAGGGTCTCACGAAGCTCGTCGGCGTGGATCCTGGGAGCGACCCCGCCGCCGCCGATTCGACGCGCCTCGTCGAGTTGCAGGAGGTGTCCGCGGATACGACGGCAGACCGGATGTATGCCGGCTTCGGCCGGTTCGGCCTCATCGAGAACGCGCAGGTGGAGCTGTCGCTGGCGCCGGTGCGTTGCAAGGCCTTCCCCGCCGCGCGCCGCGCCACCGACGCGCCGACCGCCGATTCGCTCGGCCGGATAGACTTCATTTATGCTGATTTCGTGAATGCGAAGCATCGCATGTTCGACCTGGCGGTGCTCACTGGCGTCACCTGGGGCGGCCGGATCCCGACATACAACAGCAACCTGCAGATCACGAGCGAAACGCCGCGGCTGTCCGCCAACGCGTATCTGACCGTCGTGTACAACATGGTCAACCTCGGATTTCTCGACGGACACTTCGCGCAGAGTCCGTTCTGGCAGCAACGTCCGTTGGGCATCTTCGCCGGAACGAACGTCGCCCGCGGCAGCCTGGCCGACGAGCTGGTCGCCGGCGGCGTGATCGGCGATTTGCTCGGCAACGCCGGCATCGCGGTCGGTTGCTCGTGGGTCAACGCGCCGCACGTCGAAGACGGTCACACGGTCGGCCGCATGCAGCGCCGGCTGCTCGCCGGCTTCGATCTCCGCCTCTAGCTCGCGGCGCGTGACCAGCTCGATCGTCGTCGAGACCATGTACCCGCGCCCAGCGCGCGCCGACGCCCACGCGCTGGTCCGCGAGTGGCAACTGCACGACGAGTCGACGTGGGCCTCCTCCCCGACGCCGTACGTTCGCGCGGCCGAGCAGTTCGCCGCGCGGGCGAGCCGCTCGCCGCGTACGACGCCATCGCGGAAGGCCTTCGGTATCATCCGACGAACCTGCGCCTCCGCCAGCTGCAAGGATTCACGCTCGCGCAAAGCGGCGATGCCGAGCGCGCGATCGTCGCGATGGAAGCGTTGGCGGCTGAAGGCGGACAGTCGTCCGACCAGCTCGAGGAGACGCTGGCTGCATTGGCGCGCGTCTACAAGGAACAGGCGCTTCGCCGCAGCGGCGACGAGGCGACGCGCGCCGCCGTGCGCGCGCGCGATGCGTACCTGCGCGCGCACGACGTGTCCGGCGGGTACTACAGCGGCATCAACGCGGCGGCGCTCGACCTTCGGCTCGGCGAAGCCGAGTCGGCGCGAACGCTCGCGCGCGCTGTCGGGTCGCGGGCCGAGTCGGCGTTCGAAGGTGGACCCGCCAGCCAGAAGTATTGGGCAGCGGCAACGGTCGCAGAGTCGGCGCTCATTCTCGGTGACCAGGAACGGGCGATTCGCTGGTATGAACGCGCGCTCGAATACGGCAACGAGCCCGGCGACGTCTCCAGCACGCGACGCAACGCGCGCCTGATCATCGACGCGCTGGGTCTGGACCGCGTGCTCGTCGACGGGTTGCTCCGCGTCCGCGTTCGCCTCCATCGTCGGGGCCGCGTCGTTCTCGGCGGACGGACCATTTCCCGCTGCGCTGGAAACCGAATTGTCGGCATTGATCGCGCGACGACTCGCCGACGACGACGTGCGATTCGCGTACTCGTCCGGCGCGGCGGGTACGGACATCCTCCTCCTGGAGTGCGTAGAGCAGCGCGGCGGGCGAACGCACATCGTCCTGCCGTACGGGCCGGACGAATTCATCCCCGATCGTGTGGCTCGCGACGGCGCGGGCCCGTGGCGCGACCGCTTCGATCGGGCCGTCGCCAACGCCGACGAGGTCGTGGTCGCCACCGACCGTCGGTTCACCGTCGGCACGTCGCTTCACGAATACGCCGAGCGGCTGCTGTTCGGTCTCGCGCGCGTGCAAGCGCTGGCGCTCGACACGGAGCTCGTTCCCTTCGTCGTGATCGACGAAGGGGCGAACGCGAGCGACGTGGACCGCGCCGTGACGACACTGCGCGATCGCGGGCAAAAGCCGATCGTCGTCGACGTCGCGTCGATGCGCGGCGTGCGCGTTGCGCAGTCGTCGCCGGCAGGGTCGTCCGCGCCGAGCGACTGGGCAGCCGACACGCGCATCCTCGGCATTCTCTTCGCCGACGTCGTGCACTCGAGCCAGCTCACCGACGACCAACAGCCGCTGCTCGTGAAGCACTTTCTCGGGCGCATCGGACGCCTGGCGCGCGAATCGCCGAACCGGCCGGCCTGGAAGAACACCTGGGGCGACGGGCTGTACATGGTATTCGACGACGTTGGTCGCGCCGGCCGGTTCTCGCTCGAGCTGCGCGACGTGATCACCGGAACGAACTGGCTCGACTACGGTCTGCCGCGACACCTCACGATGCGCATCGGGCTCCACGCCGGTCCGATATTCTCATATGAGGATCCCATCACGGGATATCAGAACTTCACCGGGCGGCACACCATTCGGGGCGCGCGAATCGAGCCGGTGACGCTGCCCGGCCAGGTCTACGCGAGCCGCGAGTTCACCGCGCTGGCGGCGGCCGGCTTCGCCGACGACTTCACGTGCACACCGGTCGGGCGCGTCACGCTCGCCAAGAACGCCGCGACGACGTCGTTGTTCGTGGTCGAGTGGGCGAGTCGCCCGGTGGACGCGACTCGCGGCGACGCTACGACGCCGTCACTGGAGGGGGCGACGACGCGCGCCGAACAGCCCGCAGCATCAGCTGGCCCAGGCTGACGACGATCATCGCCAGCCCGGCCGCGGCGAGGCAACGGCGCGGCCCGACCGACGCGACGTCGGCGATGCGTCCGAGCAGCGGCGCGCTGCACCCCATGGCGAAGAACAGCACGACGAAATAGAGTGCCATCGCGCGGCCCCGCTCGGCGTCGGGCACGCACGCTTTCACGTCGGTGACGAGGCTCGAGTTGATGATCAGCCACGCGACGCCCGCGGCGGCGAGCGCGATACGAAGCGTCCACCCGTCGCTCACGGCGACGATCGCCGAGCTCGCGCCCAACAGCACGCACGACCAGATCCCCGCCCGCGCCAGGCCGAGGCGTCGCTGCACGGGGCCGATGATCTCGACGGCGAGCACGATGCCGATGCCGAAGAACGACAGCAGGCGCCCGTACTCCGTCGGCGTCGCGCCGTGCTGCACGCTCGGCAGGAGCGCGAAGAGCGCGACTCCCAGGACGCCGAACAATCCGGCACGCGTGAGAATCGACGTGTAGTCGCGAATGGCGACGATCTCGCGAGCTCCCTGCCGCAGGATGCTGCCCAAAGCCGCGGTGTTCGGGTGGATCGCCGGCCGGTCGTGCCAGCGCGCCAGCACGACGATCACCGCCACGAACGAGGCCGCATTGCAGATGAAGGCGGCGCCCATACCGAATTGCGCGATGACATAGCCGGCGACGAGCGGCCCGACGGCGCGCGCGCAGTTGAAGGCGAGGCTGTTGAGCGCGTAGGCTTGCCCATCACGGCGCGGCAGGACCATCTCGGGGATCACGGCGAACATCGCCGGCGTGGCGATCGCCTGCCCGACGTTCAGCAGCACCGTGAAGCCGAGAAACCGAAGCGGCGTCAGGCCGTTCGAGATCGTGACGATCGCCAGCACGCTCGCCGCGCCGAGCATCCAGCACTGCGCGATGAGCACCACGCGGCGGCTGCCGAACAGATCCGCCGCCGCGCCGGCCGCGAACGCGAACATCGCCATCGGGAGAAGCGTCGCCGTCTGGACGAGCGCCGGCCAGACCGCCGACGTGCTCGCACCTTTCGTGTAGATCTGACCCGCGACGTCCTGGATGTTCGTGCCGACGTTCGAGACGAGCGCCGCCACCCAGAGGGCGCGAAACACCGGTTGCCGAAGTGGCGACCAGACCCCGCTGCTATGGTAGCGGTAGCGCTCTTCGAGTGGATGCCGCTCGTCGTGATGGTGCGTGGAACGCTCGACCTATTTGTGGTAGAAGCGCTCGCGCACCACCCCCCCGTTCTTCCACCGGCGCACCGCGACTGCCTCGCGCGACTTGCGTTCGATGATCAACGCATTCAGGCGCGTATCCAGTTCGAGTGTGTTCATCTCGATCTCAGAAAATCAGCGGCCGGGAGGAGGGATCCGTGAGCTGCCGCACGAAATACGTGTACTCGAACGCCGTGGTGTGCGCCTGCTCGCGCAGGTTGGCCCCGGCGCCGTGGCCGCCCTCGGTCACCTCGAAGAACATGTAGGGCAGTTTCATCGCCGCCATCTTCGCGGCGAACTTGCGCGCGTGCTGCGGGCCCACGCGATCGTCCTTGGTCGTCGTCCAGATGAGCGGCTCGGGATACTTCACGCCGGGTTTCAAGTTCTGATACGGGGAGATCGACGCGAGAAACGCGCGTTCCGCTGGCACCGACACGCTGCCGTACTCGCCGACCCACGACGCGCCGGCATCGATCTGTTCGTACCGGAGCATGTCGAGCAACGGGACCTCGATGTCCACCGCGCCCCAGAGCTCCGGATGCTGTGTCATCTCCACGCCCATCAACAATCCCCCGTTCGATCCACCGCGAATGCCAAGCCGCCGAGGACTCGTGATCTTGCGCGTGATGAGATCCTGCGCGACGGCCGCGAAGTCGTCGTAGATCACCTGGCGGTGCGTCTTGAGGCCGGCCTCGTGCCAGGCCGGTCCGAACTCGCCGCCGCCGCGGATGTTCGCCAGCACGAACACGCCGCCGTGCTCCAGCCAGAGCTTTCCGAGCGACCCCGAGTAGAACGGCGTCGACGAGACCTCGAATCCACCGTACGCGTTCAGGATCGTCGCGTTGGAGCCGTCGAGCTTGATCGACTTCGGACGAATGACGAAATACGGCACCTTCGTCCCGTCCTTCGAGGTCGCCTCGAGTTGCTCGACCGTGTCGCGCGCCGCGTCGAATTGCGCGCGCAGCGACTTGGCGACGTCGATCGACCCGGCGTGCGCGTCGGCCAGCCACACGCTGCTCGGCGTGAGAAATCCGGCGACGTTCACGAACGCGTCGTTCCCGTGCACGTCGGCGTCGGTGACCGTCGTCGCGAGATTGTCCGGCAGCGGCAGGCGGGTCCGCGTCCAGGCGCCGTTTGCGCCGCGCGCGAAGACGTACGTACGGCCGCGCACGTTCTCGTAGATGCTGGCGACGAGCCGATCGCGCGTCGCCGCCGCGTTCTCGACCGACTCGCGCGGGCCGGGTTCGAACACGGCCACCGGCGCGAGATGCGATGGATCCGTCGCCGCCTTCGCCAGATCGAACGACGCGAGCGAACCGGTGCGAATGTGCGTCGTGCCTTCGCTCCACGCCTCGGAGAGCTTCACGATCACCTGTCCGTCGACCATCGCGATCGGGCCGGACTTGAGCGGTATCGCGAGCCGGCGCACGCCCGAGGATCCGACCATGAAATACTGCGTCTCGAAGAAGCTGGTGGATTGACCGATCAAGACGGCGCGATGTCCGGTCCCGTCGTCGAGCGTGAACGGCGACGTCGAGACGTCCTTGGCGGTGCCGCGGTACACCTCGACGGCCTTCGCCAGCGGCTGGCCGCGCACGACGCGCTTCACGATGTACGGATATCCCGACGCGGTGAGCTCGCCCTTGTTCCATTCGCGTGACACCAGCAACGTGTCCTCGCCGACCCAGGCCACGTTCTGCTTGCCATGCGGCAGCGTGAATCCGTCCTTCGGAAACGCGCGCGTGCCGAGGTCGAATTCGCGGACGGTCGACGCGTCTTCACCGCCGTCCGACAGGGTAAGCAAGCAGCGACGCTCAGCCGGCAGCGCGCAGTCGGCGCCTTGCCACACCCAATTCGCTTTCTCGGCTTTGGCGAGCGAGTCGAGGTCGAGCACCGTCGTCCACTGCGGCGACGCGGTGCGATAGCTCGACAGCGTGGTGCGCCGCCAGATGCCGCGCACGTGCGCGCTGTCCTGCCAGAAGTTGTAGATCTGTCCGCCGAGGAAGCGGCCATATGGAATGCGGTCGCTCGCCTGGGCAACGGCGAGCGCGTCGCGGTAGAGCGAGGCGTAGTGTGGATCCTTCTCGATCACCGCCGTCGTCTTGGCATTCTCCGCGTTGACCCAAGCCATCGCCCGAGCACCGCGCTGATCCTCGAGCCAGATGTACGGATCGGCGGCCGATGCGGCGGAGCCCGACTGCGTTTGCGCCGCGACTCGAGCGGCAGCGAACAGGACCAGCAGGAGCGAAAGCGAACGGGGCGTCATCGAGCGGCTCCGGGTGCGGCGAGAGGGAAAGAGTACTCTGCTCGCCGCGACGGAGGAGCGCAAGCGTAGCCGGTCAATCCTTCCAAAACCACATCATCAGAGTTCCCGCGGTGCTCAGTCCGATCGAGCTGAGCGCTATCGCGCGATGACGGTCGGCGTCGGCGCGCGATCGGCCGGCGCTGTTGGCGGCGATACCCGTCCCTACGAACCCGGCGCCGGAGCCGAGCATCAGTGCGGCGTGGAGAATGCGCCGTGTTCGCCCGGCGGGATCGTGTCTCGAGTCCCAGAGATTCCAGGCGCCGGTCACCGTGTTGACGGTAAACAGCACGCCGATCGCGCCGGCGACGAACTGGTGCGTGTCGAGCATCCACGTCGACCGCTCGCGGTCTTGCAGCAGATTCTGACCCAGCGACCACTCGGCCGCGAAGAGCGGAAGCATCGTGTAGCTGCCGATGCGATGGATCGTGAGGCGCCGGTTGTACCAGTCGCTGTACTGGATGGCGTGGGCCGAGTTTGGGATGGCGGAATCGTCCGCAAGCGGCGAACCGACGAACCACGTGAACAGCGCCAAGAGCGAGGAGACTCGACGAGACTCGAGAAATTCGCCCTTGACGTCGTTCACGCGTTCCCGCTCAGCGCATGTTGCCGGTGTGCCCCAGCGAGTATCGCCCGGGCTGTGGCCAGACGCAGAGTCCGTGTGGCTCGTTGCCGACCGGAATGCGATGCGTGAGCTTGCCGGTCGCCGTGTCGAACACGTACACCTCTCTGTCGTAGCGGCCGCTCACCCACAGTTCCTTGCCGTCGGCGGTCACGTTGCCCATGTCCGGGCTGCCACCGCCGAGGATCGTCCAGGTCGCGACCACCTTGCGTGCGATCGGATCGACGACGCTCACCGACCCTTCGCCGTGCGGACGCGCGACCAGCGTGTTCCATCCGCGATTCGTCACGTAGAAGAAGCGACCGTCGCGGCTCGGATAGATGCCATGCGTTCCCTTCCCCGTGTGAACGAACCCGACCTGGGTGAAACTCGTCGGATCGATGAATCGCACGCCGTCGGCTTTCATGTCGGCCACGAGAAACACGCTGCCGTCGGGCGACGAGCGAATGTCCTGCGGCATCGCGCCGCCGTCGCCCGACGTGTCGTCGAGCGTGAGATAGGCGATCGGCGTCTTCTCCGAGAGATCGAGCTTGAGCAGGCGGCCGTCGAACTCGCACGTCGCGATCGCGTAGCGGCCGTCGTCGGTGAACTCCATGTGATCGATGCCGACGCACTGCGTCTGGATCGATCCCACGGGCGCCATCGTCACCGGATCGTGAAGATCCAATCGCTGGCGGCGCTCGGCGACAACGATCGCGAGACGGCCGTCGGGACTGAAGTACATGTTATACGGGTCGATCACGCGAACCGGCACGCCTTCCTTGCCGGTGAGTGGATCGATCGGCACGACGGTGCTCGATCCGTTGTTGAGCACCCAGAGTGTCGTCTCGTCGTACGAGGGTACGACGTGCTGCGGCACGTTTCCCGTCCTGAACGTGCGCACGACCGTATACGTCGCCGGATCGATCACGCTCACCGTTCCGGACCGCGAGTTCGGCACGTAGACGAGGTGCTTGGCACGCGCGGCGACGGGCGACAGTGCATTGGCGCCCGTGGCTCCATAGATGTTGACCACACCTTTTGCATCCTCGACTTCACCGGCGGCAGAGAACGTCGTGTAATGGTGCCGCCCGTCCGCGGCGATGAGCGAATCGCGCCGAGTGCTCGAGTCGCGACAGGCGAACGCGAGCAGCAACGCCGGACACAGAAACCGCAGACGCGTCCAAGTCGCTCGCATAACTGCCATGACAAAAGGCAAGAGCGATTCCTTGACTCGTCGTGCAATGTTGCACGATGGGCCGGTTGACATCCGCCCTCGGCGAGACATCGGTCGCGTCTCTTACATCTCCGAAAGGATGCGGGCCGGAGCGTGACGTTTCGTTAGCCTCACAGGTCGTCGCGATGGCATTGCATCGCGCTGCTCGCGCCCCAACTCGTGACTCGGCTCGCACCCGTCGACAGGACAATGGAAGAAACCTCGGCAGCGAACATGCTCCGCGAGATCTTCGCGCACGTCAGCCAGCGGTCGAGCTGGGATTTTCTATCAGAGAACGCCGTCGCTCGGCTTGCCGTGCGCGCGTTCGTCGATGAATCGCGCGCCGCAGGACGGCCGGTCGACGACGTCATCATCGAGGCCGTGGCGCTCACGGGCTCGGCGGTGTCGGGAGTCGCCGACCCGCATCTCGAGACGATCATTCGGTGGGTGGTCGAGGACTTCTTCGCTCCCGACCCCTCGCAGCGCGACGGGTGATGCGCGGAGGCGGCAAAGCCTAGTTCTTTGCCGGTTACTCGAGTCCAGGAAGCACGCGCAAGGCTGGGGCCATACTTTGCCTCGCGCCAGGTGTAGCTGTCTTGGATGGATCCTCTGCTCACCGTCCCGCTTTACCTCCGCAGGAGCGCGAGCGCGCGTATCGTCACACGATACACGCTGGCAATCGTCGCGGCTGGTGTCGGGCTGGGCGTGTCGTTGGCTCTTCACCGATTCGGGGCGACGACCTCGGCGTCGCTGTTCGTGGCCGTCGTCGTGCTGGTCGCGCGGTTTGGCGGCGCCGGTCCCGCTCTGCTCGCCGGCGGCCTCTCGGTGTTGGCGCTCGACTACTACTTCATTCCTCCCATCGGGGAAATCGACCTCCAGCAGCCCGAGCAGGGCGTCAACGCGCTGGTATTCGCCCTCGTCGCACTGATCGTCGGATCGACGACGGCCCGTCTGCGCGCCGCGGAGCGCAACATGCGCGAGCGAGGGGACCGAATCGCCGAGCTCCAGGAGGCCACGGCGGCGCTGTCCCGGGCAACGACAGTTGCCGACGTCGGTCGCGTGGCGATGACTCGCGCGTCAGTGCTGTCGCCGTTGCAATACGGGGCGCTGCTCCTTGGCGGCGACGACGACGACCTCAAGCCTCTCAGCACGTTCGGCGAGCCGGCGAACAAGCCGGAGACAACCGGTCCCCCAGGGGATGACGAGCTGCGTCTCAGGCTGCGCTATGGCGATCGGTCGATCGGCGTATTGTCGCTCGAATTCGCGAACTCGTACATGCCCGGCGACGCGGAACGCGGCCTCCTCCAACTGTTCGCTGACGCGACAGCCAGCGCGCTCGTGCGAGCGCAGAGCTTCGACGTCGAGCGGCAGCTCCGCGAGGCGGCCGAGACGCTCGCCCGAGCGCGCGAGGAAGTGCTCGCTGTCGTCGCCCACGACCTGCGAAATCCGCTCAGCACCGTCCTCGGCGCCGCCACGTTGCTCGAGGAGGGTGGCCAGGATGCTGCCGAGGCTCGAGAGGTGCTCGGCATGATTCGGCGCGCCGTCGATCGCATGAATCGATTGATCGGCGACCTGCTCGACGTGACGCGCCTCGAGGCGGGGCGACTGGTGCTCGATCAAGAGCCCGTGGCGGTCCGTGAGCTCCTGAACCAAACGGCGGAGTCGTGGAACGGCACGGCGGCCGAGCACGGGCTCTCGCTGGATGTGGGGTCGGCGCCGTCGAGTCTGGCCGTTTTCGCGGATCGCAGCCGAGTGCTTCAGGTCTTGGACAACCTCGTGGGAAACGCGGTGAAGTTTTCCGAAGCCGGCGGGCGAATCACCGTGCGCGCGGCCCCGAGCGAAACCTCGCCGGCTGAGGCTCGGTTCATGGTGTCCGACACCGGCCCGGGAATTACGCCCGAGGTGATGAAGGGATTGTTCGAGCGTTTCTGGCAAGCGAAGGTGACCGATCGTCGAGGCATCGGCCTCGGGCTGGCCATCTGCAAGGGTATCGTCGAAGCGCACGGCGGCCGCATTTGGTGCGAGAGCCAGGTCGGACGTGGAACGCGATTCACCTTCACGCTGCCCGTCGCGCGGGGCGACTAGCGGCGTCGCGTCGGCGCCTATTTTCGACTGGCGACGGTGAAGCTGTCCACTCGAGCAATCGCATCGGCGAAGGCCCGCGGCGCCTCCTGCGGCACGTTGTGTCCGATTCCATTGAGCGTCACGTGCGCGTACTTGCCGGTGAACTTGTCGCGGTACGCGTTGCCGTCGGCGTTCGCGCCGTCGAAATCGCTCCCCATCGTCACGGTCGGCACGGTGATCACCGGATTCGTTTGAAGCTTGTTCTCTAACTCGTCGTACTTCGTTTCGCCCTGCGCGAGACTGAGCCGCCACCGGTAGTTGTGGATGACGACGGCGACGTGATCCGGATTGTCGAACGCCGCGGCGGTTCGGTCGTACGTCGCGTCGTCGAAATTCCATTTCGGCGAGCAATTGTGCCAAATCAACTTGTTGAAGTCGCGCCGGTTCTTGTCGTAGCCGGCGACGCCGCGATCGGTGGAGAAGTAGTACTGATACCACCATCCCCATTCGGCAGGTGGGGGCAACGGCTGCTTGTTGGCCGCGAGATTCGTGATCAAGTAGCCGCTGACGGCGACGATGCCACTGCAGCGCTCCGGCCAAAGCGCGGCGATGATCCCGGCCGTGCGTGATCCCCAGTCGAAGCCGCCGATGATCGCTTGCTTGATCTGGAGCGCGTCCATCAGCGCGGTCACGTCGAGCGCAACCACCGACTGCTGGCCGTTGCGAACGGTGTCGCTCGAGAGAAAGCGAGTCGATCCGTAGCCCCGAAGGTACGGAACGATCACGCGGTAGCCTTTCGCCGCGAGAATGGGGGTGACGTCGGCGTAGCTGTGAATGTCGTACGGCCAACCGTGCAGCAGCACGACGGCCGGTCCGCCGGCCGGGCCGTCCTCGGCGTACCCGACGTTCAAGAGGCCGGCATCGATCTGCTTGATCGGTCCGAACGGCGTCCGCTCGGATCTGCGAATCGGCGACGCGCCCCGAAGAGTCGGCTCGACGAACTCTGTACCTCGCGCGCCGAACTTGGCGCCGGCAATGGCCATGGCCGCGGTGCCCAAGAAATCGCGGCGATCGAGCTTCGTGTCGTCCGACATCGCGTGGCCTCCAAGCATTGCGTCGAGTTTGCCGAGCACGAGGGGTGCCGGCGCGCGACGTCGCGCTCCGCACCCGCCCTTCGTGATTCGGGCCAGACCGCGTCGCTCCCCAGTGGCCGGCCGATAAGAAAGAGGAAATTTGCGTTCACGAGCCCGGCTCGCCGGCGCTGCGACACCTCGAATGGCTGGCTGAAGCGTGTGCTTCGATGCAGCTTTGGGTCGACGCCGGTCGAGGGGGTTTAATGGAAGGGTTTGGGATCGAAAAACTGTCGCTCGTATTGGTGATCGTGTTGGTGCTCTTCGGAGCGCGACGGATTCCCGAGATCGGAGCGTCGATCGGCAAGGGGATTCGCGAATTCAAGCGCGGGATGAACGGCGCCGCCGGAGACGCCGATCGCGAGCATCTCGACGCGCAACCCAACGAGGCTGCGCCGACCTCGGCGTCGGAGCTCGCCGAGCCGGCGTCGGAGCCGAAGCGCCTGATCGAGGGTTCGCCGAACCGCTGATCCGATCGCGCCGCGCTCAGTCGGCGCGCAGCGCGATCAGCGGGTCGACTCTCGTCACGCGGCGCGCCGGCCACCAGCAGGCGGCGACGGCGACGAGCGCGAACAACGCGGCGACGCCCGCGTAGGCGACGGGATCGAGCGGTGACACGCCGAACAGCACTATTCTGATGAGCCGGCCGAACGCCGTCGACAGCAACAGTCCGAGTCCGATGCCGACGACGACGAACCGCGCGCCGTCGCCCATCACGACGCGCATCACGTCGCCCGGCGTGCCGCCGAGGGCGAGGCGAATGCCGATCTCGCGCGTGCGACGCGCGACGCCGAACGCGACGACGCCGTAGATGCCGATGACGGAGAGAAAGAGCCCCGACACCGCAAAGACGCCGATCAGACCGCCGAAGACGCGCGTCTCGAACAACGCGGGGTCGACCTGGTCGGCCAATGTCGGCGTGTCGCGAAGGAGAACCATCGTCGGATCGGCGGCGCGCACGAAGTCGACGATGTGCGCGTGCAGTGCTTGCACGTCGCCACGGCCGGTCGCCAGGATCTCGGGATATCCGCTGAACGCCTGCCGCGCCGAGAGATAGAGCTTGGGTCTCGGTCCGTTGCTGTAGCCGCGACCGCCGCCGCGAAACTCGTTGATGTCGTCGACCACTCCGATCACCGTGAGCGCATCTCCCTTCGCTCCCACCTGAATCGTACGACCGATCGGACTGCCACTCGGCCACACGGCCTTGGCGACCGACGCGCTGATCACGGTCACCGGCGTCGAGCCTTCGACGTCGTCCGTGGCGAAATTGCGGCCGACGCGCATTCTCAAATGCACGAGCGAGAAATAGTTGTCGGTCATGACGACGAGTTCCGGGCTCCCAATGCCCTTGACCCCTCGCGTTGTGTCACGATCCGGGATGAGCCGGTCGTCGAATGCCGACGGCGAATCCGACGACGCCGGCTTCGGCGCGGTGCGCAGTCGCCAGAATCCGCCGCGCAACGCAACCGTCGTTACACCAGGCAGCTCGCGCACTCGAGCCATGATCGCGTCGGCGAACTGCACACGTGACGACAGCTCGCCGTAGCGCGCCGGGTCGAAGAGCGGCTCGACGACCGCGATGCGATCCGCCGGATACCCGAAGTCGATGCGACTGAGCCGCTGATAGCTCCGCACGAGCAGCGCCGCGCCAATGAACAGCGCCACCGAGAGCGCCAGCTGTAACGCCGCGCCGCGCCGACTCGCCCGTGCGATGCCGCTCGCCGCCGCGCCTCCTTCCCCGCCGCGTTTGAGTGCGGCGACCAGATCGATGCGCGTTCCCTCGATCGCCGGCATGAGGCCGACGGCAATCGTGGCCAACACCGTGAGGCCGACGGCGAACGCCAGCACGCGGTAGTCGATCGCCACGTGGAACCACGACGGGAACCCCGTGGTGGGAATGAAGTGCAAGCCGAGGCGCACCAGCGCGCCGGCCACCGCGGTGCCGCACACCGCTGCCGCAGCTCCCAGAAGTAGCGTTTCGACCAGCGTCTGCCGCATCAGGCGCCGTCGTGCCGCCCCCATCGACGCGCGAATCGCCATCTCGCTCCGTCGCTCGGCGGCTCGGACGAGAAACAGATTGGCGACGTTCGCGCACGCGATCAGGAGCACGAAGAGCGCGGCGCCAAGGAAGAGACTCGGCGCCGGCAGGAACGCATAGCCTTTGCGGTCGAGCATCTCGTCGCGGACCTCGAGTTGCACACGGTCATAGACCTTGTCGAATCCCGCGAGGCGTTGGGCGAGGGTTTGCATTTCCGCTCGAGCCGCGTCGCGCGTGACGCCGGGCCGCAACTTGCCGATCATCGCGTAGTCGCGGTCGTGCAGCCTCGCGGCCGAATCCGACGGCGTCCCCATTCCCGTGAGTGCGTCGGTTTGATAGGGGAACCGGAATCCGCGGGGCAGCACGCCGACGATCGTGTACGAGTGATTCCCGATCGTCACCGATTTGCCCATGGCACCCGGATCGCCGCCGTACTCCGCACGCCAGAGTTGGTCCGAGAGCATGAGCATCGGCGAGCCGGCGGCGATCTCCTCGGGCGAGAGCAGTCGCCCGACCTCGGGGCGGAGATCGAACAACGGCACGAACGCCGAGTCGACGCGCAACGTGCGCAGCTGCCGCGGCGCGCTGCCGAAGACCGCATTGCCAAAGGACTCGTCGTACGCCGAGACGCGCTCGAATGATCGGTTGCTGCGCTGGACGAGCTGGACCGCGTCGAGCGACATGGCGCTAAACGAGTAGAACCCCTTGGGACGGCGCTCGTTCAGCGCGACGACGCGATCGGCGTCCTTGTACGGCAGCGCCGCGAAGTAGATCGCGTTCATGTAGCTGAACAAACTCGTGACGCTCGCGACGCCGACCACCAATGTCATGAAGGCCACGAGTGTGAACCCCGGAGCGCGCTTGAACAGGCGGCCGGCGAATCGAAGGTCGGCAAAGGTCTCGTCGATCAAGCGCATGGTGCGTCCTCTTTGGGGAATCTTTTTGTCCGGTCCACCGGTCCACCCAGCTACGGCACCGCCTTCCCCTTCACGTACCGGTCGAACCACGCCCGCTCGTTGAGCATCCTGTGCACGTTGTTCCACGACCCGGCGATGCCGTGCGGTTGGCCGGCATACTGGATCATCTTGGCCGGCACGCCCTGCTTCTTGATCGCCACGTACAGTTGCTCGTTCTCCGAGAACGGCACGCGGTGGTCGATCTCGCCGTTGATGAACAGCGTCGGCGTCTTTATCCGATTGGCATACGTGATCGGCGATTGCTTGATCATTGTCTCGCGCGCCTTGGGGTCGGACGGTGGACCCCAGAACTCTGTTTCCTTGGTGCGCGGGATGTCGGAGTTCGCGTAGTCGCTGGTCCAGTTGGCGATGCCGGCGCCCGACGCCGCCGCGGCGAAGCGATCCGGATATTGCGTGATCAGCCAGTTCGTCATGAAGCCGCCGTACGAGTGCCCGATCGCCGCCACCTTCTTGCGGTCGATCGGATAGTGCGCGATGGCATAGTCGACGCCGGCCATCACGTCTTGCCCATCCTTCGTGCCCCACGCGCCCCACGTGCCCCAGAGGAACTTCTCGCCGTACCCGGTCGAGCTGCGGAAGTTCACCTCGAGCACGAAATAGCCGTTGGCGGCGAAATATTGATTCTTGAAGTCGAATCCATATTCGTTGGCCGCATGCGGGCCGCCGTGGTTGCTGACGACGAGCGGGTATGGGCCGCCGCCGGCGCGGTAGCCGTACGGGTACGTCAGCCAGCCTTCTATAGGAGTGCCGTCAGGGCTGGTGAAGTTGAGGCGCTCGGCCTTGCTCAGCGTCACTTCGTTGGTGAAGTCATCGAATACGTGCGTGAGCTGAACCTCTCCGCTCCCATCGACGCGCGCAGCGAAGATCTCCGACGGCGCGTCGAACGTGCCGACCAGATACGCCATGCGCGTCTGGGCCCGGTCGAAGCTGAAGCCGCTCAACCGCCGCTGACCCGTCGTCACCTGCTCGACCTTGCCGCCGTTCGCCGACGCGCGGAACAGATGCGTCGTACCGCCGATGCCGCCGGTGAAGTAGACGAACTTGCCGTCGCGGCTCCAGAACGGCGCCGACGGCAGATAGTCCCACGCCTCGGTGAGATTGACCTCGTTGCCGCCATTCGCCGGAACGAGCACGACGTCCACCGGACCGCCGTTGTCCATCTTCTTCGCGATCACCCAATCGGTCGGCGTCGACCTCGTGGTGAGAATCCACGCGCCGTCGGGCGAGTACTGCGCGCCGGCGTACGAGAACGCGGGGTTCGACGTGAGCTTCTTCACCGCCCCGTCGACACTCACCGTCCACACGTCGCTGCGGCCGTAGAGCATCTCGTTGCGGTAGCTCGAGTCGGCGGTGAACGCCAACATCGTCCCGGCGGGATTCCAGTTCGCGCCCGCCGGACGCAGCCCGAGGTGCGTGAGCTGTCGCTCGGCGCCGCCGGTCGGCGTCACGAAGATCTCTTGCGGCGGACTGACCTGCGGGTCGGCGCGATTCGGAAGCGGAAACGGCGCGGCGTCGCGCTGAAAATCCATCCAATCGAACTCCACGCCCTTGAATCGCTCTTCGTGTCGTTTCGCGAAATCCGATTCGTAGACCGCCTCGCGTTTCGGAGGCGGCGTGTCGCGTACGACGGCGACCATGGTTCCGGCCGCATTCGACATCGCACCGCCGCCGCCGCCGCGACCACCACGACCACCGCCTCGGCCGCCGCCACCACCGCCGCCGCGCGCGCTCGCCGTGCCTGCCTCGGTGACCTCGGCGGGCGACGAGGGATTGAGCACGAACGCGCGCCCGTTGGCGGCGAAACGAAGACGCCCGTCGTCGAGCCACGCCGGCGCGACGGCGTTGTCGCCCGCGGCGCTCACGCGACGAGCAACTGCGGACCCGTCGGACGGAACGAGCCACACTTCAGTCGTGTTGTCGTTCGTCGCTTCGACGCGCGTGCTGACGGTGAAGGCGACCCACTTGCCGTCGGGCGAGAGGTCGGGGTTTCCGACCGTCTTCAGGCGATAGTAGTCCTCGATCGCCAGCGGCCGTCCGCTCGGCGACTGCGCAGGCAGACCCGCCGCTCCGGCGAGCGAGAGTGCGAGGAAAATGACTCTGCGGTGAACGGCAGGGGACGCTTTCATCGGTGCCTCCGAGTGGATTCGCGGACGGACGCGCTCGTTGAACTCTGTCGCTGATGTGACGCCTGCACCAGAGGGTGACCTCACTCCGTCACAGATAGGACGGGTGAGCGCCGCAGAGTGCCGGATCGCCACGCGCGTGGACAGCGCAGCTCGCCACGCTCGTCACACGGCACAAACAAATGCTAGCGCTCGACGGCACCAACGTTGCCGCGTTCGCCGCGTCGTACATGTGTAGCACGCGTAGCGCCCGACCACCCTCGGCGAAGCAACGTGTGAGAGCTATCAGAGAACTCTCAACCGAAGGAGACGGGACATGCAGCACAGCATCAGTGGGGCGGTACGGTGGTTCGATGGCGCCGCGGGCCGCGGCCTGGTCTTGGCGGCGCTCGTCGCCGTCGGTGCCTGTAGCGACAACAACAATTCCGTGGCGCCTTCGGCGACCGCGGTCACGGTCGTCGCGGCGACCAACGGTCAGACCGCGGTCGTGGGGACGGCGCTGGCGCAGCCCGTCGGAGTGCTGGTGGTCGATCAGAACGGCGCGCCGCTGCCGAATGCGACGGTGACGTGGACGATCCAGTCGGGCGCGGGCAGCGTGGCCTCATCGACGAGTACCACGGACGCGAACGGCAACGCGACCGTCGTGTGGACCATGGGCACGATCGCCGGAACAGACTCGCTCGAAGCATCGATCGCCGCCGGCGCGAACGCATTCATCGCGGCCACGGCCACGGCCGGACCGGCGTCGCAGCTGACAATCACCAGCGGCGGCACGCAGACGGTCACGGCGGGCGCGGTGACCGCGCCACTCGTCGTGAAAGTGGCCGACCAGTTCGCGAACCCGGTCGCCAGCGCGACGGTGACGTGGGCGGTGACCGGCGGCGGAACGTTGAGCGCGACGACGTCGACGACCGACGCCACCGGCACGACGCAAGTGACGCTGACGACGCTCGCGGCACCAGGGAGCTATACCGTGACCGCGACCAGCGGCACCCTCACGCCGGTCACATTCACCATTACCGCGATGTAGCCGCGTTTCCTCGCACGGGGCGCGGCAATTCTGCGCGCCCCGTGCACTCCTGCCCGCGTCTCGAGCAGGCCACGACCCGACTTCAATAGCGTTCGGGTATCAGCGCGAAAGACAGGTCGGCTTCCTCGTAGCCCTTGGACTTCTGGTGCGGTGGAAGTTTGTCCTTGAATTTTGGCACGGCCGGGCATGGGAACAGGCTGACTAGGTGGGCGATCACGTTGAGCCGCGCTCGACGTTTGTCGACCGAGGGCACGATGATCCACGGCGCCCATTCCGTGTGCGTGCGCGGAATCATCTCGTCGCGAGCACGGGAGTAGTCGGTCCAGCGTTTGTGCGACTCGAGGTCCATCGGTGACAGCTTCCATCGCCGCCGGGGGTCCTTGATGCGGCGCTTGAACCGGCGGGTCTGTTCCTCCTTGCTCACTTCCAACCAGAACTTGACGAGCACGATCCCGTCTTCCACGAACACCTTCTCCATGCGCGGGATCTCGTCGAGGAATTGCTCTACCTCGGCCGGCGTGCAAAAGCCCATCACTCGCTCGACGCCGGCGCGGTTGTACCAGGAGCGGTCGAAGATCACGACCTCTCCCGCCGCCGGCAGGTGAGCGACGTAGCGCTGCATGTAGATCTGACTTTTCTCACGGTCGGTCGGCGCCGGGAGGGCGACGGTCCGGAAGATGCGCGGACTGACGCGCTCCGTGAGGTGACGGATCGTGCCGCCCTTCCCCGCCGCGTCGCGCCCTTCGAAGAGCACGCACACCCGAAGACCCTTCTTCACGACCCAGTGCTGGAGCGCCACCAGCCCGACGTGCAGGCGGCTGAGCTCCGCCTCGAATTCCTTTCGCTTGAGCCGGCTCATGCTACCCGACGCTCCTGTCTGGCGTGTCTCGAATTTCCCGAGGGCGTGGCGAACGACTCAAGTTTCAAGCCGAATGGCAGGTGGACCGGCGGAAAGGCGAACAGGGCCGGTGACCAAAGTCCCATCATCCTGTCCGGGTCTTGCAGCTAGATCTCGCCTTCTGTAAAACGGAGTGGCTTCGTGGCGGAGCGCGGGCCGGGGGGCGAGCGAGCAAGCGGCGGTCTCGGGCACTCGGTCGGTCCGCAGACGTCGTGGCGCACGACCGCTGCCGGCGACTATCTCGCCGAGTTTTTTGGCACCTTCGTCCTGATCGTCTTCGGTTGCGGCGTCGTTGCGACGACCGTGGCCGCGCTGCCGGAATCGGGTCGTACCGAAACCGCGTTCCTCGCCGGAGGCGACTGGCTCATCGTCAACGTGGGCTGGGGAATGGCGGTCACGTTCGGCGTGTACGTGGCCGGCGGAGTGAGCGGCGCCCATCTCAACCCGGCGGTCACGCTCGCCTTCGCGGCGCGCCGAGGCTTCCCGTGGTCCAAGGTCCCCGGCTACATCGTTGCCCAGGTGCTCGGCGCGTTCGTCGGCGCCGCCCTCGTGTTCGGCCTCTTCGCGCAGGCGATCGGGGCATATGAGATCGCTCACGGCATCGCGCGCAACGGCGGGTCGAGCGCCGGCATCTTCGTCACCGGACCGGCGGTCTACTTCTCGACCTACTGGGGACCGATGATAACCGAGATCGTCGGCACCGCGTTCCTGGTCATCTTCATCCTGGCCGTGAGCGACCCAATGAGTACGCCCCCGCGGGCGAATCTCGGTCCGCTGGTGCTCGGCCTCGCCGTGTTCGCGATCGGCGCGTCGCTGGGCGCGAACACCGGGTACGCCATCAACCCGGCGCGCGACTTCGGCCCTCGTGTGTTGACCTGGATCGCTGGCTGGGGAGACGCCGCGTTTCCCGGCGTTGCCGGAAAGCTCCGCGCGTACTGGTGGGTCCCAGTTGTCGCGCCGATCATCGGTGGCCTGGCCGGCGCCGTCGTCTACGATCTCCTGATCCAGCAGGTGCTGGCCGCCCGCAACACGCGAGCGACGCCGCGCGCCCTGGTGCGCGGCGAGGTCATCGTCGATGAAGAGTGAGCTCTCTTCCCGCCGCATCGCGTCCACAGCAGCAAGTCCGAGGAGGTAACGCATGGCCCGGTACGTCGGCGCGATCGATCAGGGCACGACGAGCACGCGCTTTATGATCTTCGACTCCGCGGGACGCCCGGTCGGCGTCGCGCAGAAGGAGCACGAGCAAATCTTCCCGAAGGCAGGCTGGGTCGAGCACCGACCCGCCGAGATCTGGGAACGCGCGCAAGAGGTGATCGCCGAGGCGCTCGACTCGGCCGGCGTCACAGCCTCCGACCTGGCCGCGATCGGCATCACGAATCAACGCGAGACGAGCGTGATCTGGGATCGCGCCACCGGCGAGGCGGTGTCGAACGCGATCGTGTGGCAGGACACGCGCACCGACCGTCTCTGCCGCGAGCTGGGCGGGTCGAAGGGACAGGATCGCTTTCGCGCCAGCACCGGTCTCCCTCTCGCCACGTATTTCTCGGGACCGAAGATTCGCTGGATCCTCGACAACGTGCCGGGCGTACGCGAGCGCGCCGAGGCCGGCGAAGTCCTCTTCGGCACGATGGATACGTGGATGATCTGGAACCTGACCGGCGGATCCGACGGCGGGGTGCACGTCACGGACGTCACGAACGCGAGCCGGACGCTGTTGATGGATCTCGAAACACTCGACTGGGCGCAGGAGAACCTCGACGCGATCGGCGTGCCGCGTTCGATGTTGCCGGAGATCCGCTCCTCGAGCGAGGTGTACGGCGAGGCGCGGATTCCCGCGCTCGCCGGCGTGCCCGTCGCCGGCGACCTCGGGGATCAGCAGGCCGCTCTGTTCGGTCAGACGTGCTTCAACGACGGCGACGCGAAGAACACGTACGGCACGGGGAATTTCCTTCTGCTCAACACCGGCACCCGCGCGGTGCATTCGAAGAACGGCCTGATCACGACGGTCGGCTATCGCCTCGGCGAGGCCCCGGCGGTGTATGCGCTCGAGGGCTCGATCGCGATGGCCGGCGCGCTCGTGCAGTGGCTGCGCGACAATCTCGGGCTGATCAAATCGGCGGCCGAAGTCGAGGATCTCGCCCGCACAGTCGACGACAACGGCGGCGCCTACTTCGTCCCCGCGTTCTCGGGACTCTTCGCGCCATACTGGCGCAGCGACGCGCGCGGCGTGATCGCCGGGCTGACTCGCTTCATCAACAAGGGCCACATCGCGCGCGCGACGCTCGAAGCGACGGCGTTCCAGGGCCGAGAGCTGGCCGAGGCAATGGAGGCCGACGCTGGAATCAAGCTGGAATCGCTCAAGGTCGACGGCGGCATGGTCAAGAACGAACTGCTGATGCAATTCCAGGCGGACATCCTCGGCGTGCCGGTGGTCCGCCCGGAGATCGTCGAGACCACCGTGCTTGGCGCGGCCTACGCCGCGGGCCTGGCCGTGGGGTTCTGGCAGATGGACGACCTGCGCGACAAATGGGCCGAGGACAAACGCTGGTTGCCGCAGATGGAAGCGCCGACCCGCGAGCGGCAGTACGCGATGTGGAAGAAGGCGGTGACGCGAACGTTCGACTGGGTGGAGAACGACGACTAGGCTTCGCGTGCGGCCAGCGTAGACTGTGCCGCCGGCCGAATGGTGGTTGCGAGCTCACTGCTACGTGTCCCGCGTTCACCGCGGAGTGTCGCGAGCTCATTGGGAGGTGTCGCGACCTCACTGCGGGCGGACGCGAACTCATCGCGAAGTGTCGCGAAGTCACTACGAGGTGTCGCGAAGTCAACACGAGGTGTTGCGAAGTCACCGCGAAGTGTCGCGAGCTCATTGCGAAGTGTCGCGAGCTCATTGCGAAGTGTCGCGAGCTCATTGCGAAGTGTCGCGAACGCATTGCGAAGTGTCGCGAGCTCATTGCGAAGTGTCGCGAGCTCATTGCGAAGTGTCGCGAACGCATTGCGAAGTGTCGCGAACTCATTGCGAAGTGTCGCGAACTCATTGCGAGGTGCTCCGCGTCAAGTGCCAAGTGACGCCGCAGGAGTCTCAGGTGCCCGCGCCGAAGTCGAATGTGCCCATGAACGAGTCGGGCCGTCCCACACCCGGTATATGCACGAACCCGAAAAACGGTCTAGACTGTTTTCGCGCGTCGAGCATGTTCTAAGTGGGGATCGGTGTGGGCGCGCACGTACGGCAACGCGTCGCACCATCTCCGCGTCCACATTACACATCTACGGCGAAAAATTGAGCCTGACCCCGCGCGACCCGTGCTGATCGTCACCGAGCCGGGCGTCGGCTACCCGTTTCGGCATCCGGATGACGAGCTCTGACTATTGATGGTTTCTTTGCGGCGCCGGTGGTGACTCGACGCACGCCGCACCGGTCAACCGGAATGAGAGCGACACTTGCAGACCTTTTTGGAGGCGGTGCGGTGGATCGTGTGACGCGGTGGACAGTAGGGGCGATCGCGATCGCTGCGTGCGGCTGTGGCGGATCGACCGCGCCGATTCCGATGGAGTTGTCGCGACCAGCCGGCATTCGCGAGCTGACGGCCGACGAACAGGTGAAGCAGGCATTGTCCCGATTCACCTTCGGCACGCGCCCAGGCGACTTCGCCCAGGTCGAATCCATCGGGCTCGACCGCTGGCTTGGCGAACAACTGGAGCCAGACGGACTTGCCGATCCCGTCACGGATTCATTGCTCGCGTTGCTTCCCGTCGAGACTCACTCGACAGCCGAGCTCGCGGACGCGTATCCGCCGCAGGATTTGTTCTTGAGATCGGTGCGGCGCGCGCATGGCTTGGCCGACAACGCGCCGTACACGATGACGTCCGACGACAGCGCGCGCTTCAAGACGCTCAACGATCAGGGCAACCGATTGGGCCAACAGGTGCTCACGGCGAAGCTCCTGCGCGACGCGACGAGCGAACGACAGCTCCTCGAGGTCATGACCGACTTCTGGGAGAACCACTTCTCGGTGTTCGCCGGCAAGATGCCGACTCGATACACGTTGGCGTCCTACGACCGCGACGTGATTCGTGCCCACGCGTTGGGAAGGTTCCGCGATCTGCTCGGCGCCGTTGCTCACAGTCCGGCAATGCTCTACTACCTCGACAACTGGGACAGCCAATCGGACACGGCGCACCAGACCTTGGGCGAGTTGGAACGGATCGCAAAGGCGCGCACGCCGTTGCAGGTGGAGCAGATTCGCCTCGCCGCCAAGCGGCGCCGGCAGGGGCTCAACGAGAACTACGCCCGCGAGTTGATGGAGCTCCACACGCTCGGCGTGGACGGTGGCTACACGCAGCACGACGTGCAGGAGGTGGCGCGTGCGCTCACCGGGTGGACGATTCAGGATCCGCGCTCTGGCGGCGGCTTCGTCTTTCGACCCGAGTGGCACGACGCCGACGCGAAGCACGTCCTCGGCCACACGCTTGCGCCGCGGCGCGGCGAAGAGGACGGCGAGGAGGTGCTCGACATTCTCGCCCGACACCCGTCGACGGCACACTTCGTCGCGACGAAGCTCGTGCGCCATTTCGTGAGCGACGATCCGCCGCCACTCCTCGTGGCGCGACTGGCGGAACGGTTTCGGGAGACGGACGGCGACGTTCGCCAGGTGATCGCCGCGCTGGTGACCAGCCCCGAGCTGTACAGCCGACAAGCCTACCACGCCAAGGTAAAAACGCCGTACGAGCTCGTCGTGAGCACCATGCGCGCGATGGAGGCGCGCCCGGACACCGCGGCGCGCGCGACGCAGCTGACGGCGCAACTCGGCCAGCCGATGTTCGGCCGCCTGACGCCGGACGGATGGCCCGACATCGGGACGGCGTGGCTGAACTCGGGGGCCATCATCCAACGGATCAACTTCGGCATGGGTACCGTGTCCGGCCGAGTGCCGGGCGTCGCGCTGGATCGATGGAGTCCGACACCAGCGTTGCGACCGCTCCCGTACCCGGCGCAAGTGGACGGCGTGATCAGCGCGCTGTTCGCCGGCGAGGCGTCACCCGACACGCGGGGCATTTTGATGAACGGACTGAACCCGCTCGCCGACGCTGCAACGAAAGTCGCCGTCATGAACACCAACCCGAAGCCCGTGCCGTTCGCGCAGCTCGTCGGCTTGGCGCTCGGGGCGCCGGAGTTTCAGCGTCGATAAGGACGCGCGTTAGAGATTTCCAAGGCTCATTCCGTCCACCCGTCCACCCGCTACGGGATGACGGGCCTCGCCGGCGTAATCACATGTGGCGTTCCCGCGAGCGCCTGGTTGATCTTCGCCACGCGACCGGCGACGATCGCATCCAGGCGTGCCTGCGCCTGATCCGCCTCCGTCTTGAGCTCGCCCATTCGGAGCATCTCGCCCGCGGTGGGCGGCATCATCGGCCGGCTGACCATGCCTGACACCGTCTGCGCCTCCTCGCGCAGACGCGGGTACTGACGATAGCCGAGCCCCGGCAGCGGTCGCGCGAGCACCGAGTCGCGGAAGTGGCGGAGATCTTTGATCGTTCCGTCGATGTCGGTCTGCACCTCACCCTGCTGCGCGATGCCCGAGCCCTGCTCTCGGCGGAGCTGCGTCTGCAGCGACGTCAGTTGCGCGAGGAGATCGTCGGTGCCGGTAATCACGCGATTCACACGAGCCAGAATGTCGTTGAGTTGCGTCGCGGTTTGGTATTGCGCGGTGAGCTGCGCCGGAGTGATGTCGGATCGCGGATCGATCTCGACCTGAACCGGTTTCGTCAGCTGCTTGCCGTTGACCGACAACGCGACGGTGTAGACGCCGGGCAGCACGTCGAGTCCGCCTCCTCCGCCCCGGCCGCCGAAGTTTTCGTCGCCGGCGCCCTGGTCAGGATCGGCTTGCGCCGCGGCGCGCCGGGCGCGGAACGCCGCCAGCGACGTGTCGGCATCGGTCGCCGGCGCCGCCGCGCCGCCGCCGCCGCCGCCGCGTCCACCACGACCTCCGCCGCCTGCCGGCGCATCAGAGCGAAGGTCCCACGCCACGCGATTCACTCCAGCGTCGTCCGACACGCGGCGCATGCGACGCACCGTGCGGCCATCCTTGTCGGTGATCGTGATGTTCACTTCGCTTGCCGGCTGCGACTTGAGGAAATACGTAATCAGCGCGCCCGGCGGCGGATTCTCACCCGTCCATTTTTTTTGCCCGAGGTTTCCGTCGCGGCTCCAGAGCACCCAGCGCGTCGCCGGGCGAATGTCGAAGAGCGTCGCGTCGGCGGTTTCCGCGGCCCCCAGGTTCTGAAGCGCCGAGATGTCGTCGATGATGTAGAGACCGCGTCCGTGCGTCGCGAGCAGAAGATCATTGTCTCGCGGATGCACCTGGATGTCGCGCACCGGCGTTGGCGGCAAGCCGCCGCGGATCGACACCCAGTGCGTGCCCTTGTCCCACGACGCCCACACGCCCATCTCGGTGCCGATGTAGAGCAGGTCGCGGTTGCGTGGATCCTCGCGCACGACGTGCGTCCAGGCCGCGGACGCCGGCAAGTCGCCCGTGATCTTGTGCCACGTCTTGCCGTAGTCCGTGGTCATGTACGCGTACGGCGAGTAGTCGTCGTCCTGATGGTGATCGGCCGCGACGTACGCGGTGCCCGCGGCGTAGTGCGACGCGTCGACCGTCGGGATCCACGCGTTCGGCTTGAGGCCGGCCACGTTCGTGAAGGTGTTGCTCCAGGTTTTGCCGCCGTCGCGCGTCACCTGCACGTTGCCGTCGTCGGTGCCCACCCAGATGACGTTCGAGTCGACCGGCGACGGCGCGATCGTGATGATCGTGCAGTGGAACTCGGCCGCGGTGTTGTCGACGACGATCGGGCCGCCCGAGCTCTCCTGCTTCTTCGGATCGTTCGTCGTCACGTCGGGCGAGATGACTTGCCACGACATGCCATAGTCCACCGACTTGAACAGCACGTTGCCGCCGAAGTACACCACCTTGGGATTGATCGGCGACAGCGCGATCGGCGAATTCCAGTTGAAGCGATACTTGTGGCTGATCATCGCGTCGCCCACCGAGCCGACGCGATTCGGATACGGATAGATCGTCTTCTGCGTCCCTGTGCGCGTGTCGGTGATGTTGATCATGCCGCCCTGGGCGTCGGAGTAGACGAGCCACGGCTTGTCCATCACCGGCACCGTGAAGAAGCCGTCACCGCCCGAGACGGTGAACCAGTCGTTCTTACGGATGCCCTGCCCCGACAGCGCCTGACTCGGTCCACACCAGTTGCCGTTGTCCTGCAAGCCGCCGCATACCATATACGGGCGCTGCAGGTCGAAGTTGATGTGGTAGAACTGCGTGAACGGAAAGTTGTTCACGACCTCGAAGTTCTTGCCGCCATCGTAGCTCACCTGCCAGCCGCCGTCCGATCCGCTCAGGATGTACTTCGGGTTCATCGGGTCGATCCACATCGCCTGGTGGTCGCCGTGCACGTCGCGCGCGATCGTGCGGAAGTTCTGCCCGCCATCCTCCGACATGTAGAGCGATCCCGACAGCGAGAACACCCGGTTGGGATTCTGCGGGTCGACGCGAATGTCCGCATAGTAGAACGGACGGAAGTTGATGTTCGGATCGCGGTTCACGACGCGCCAATGATCGCCGGCGTCGTCCGACCGCCACAGCTCACCTTCGTTCTTTGTCTCACTCACGACGTACACGATCGACGGATCGCTCGGCGCCACGGCGATGCCGATGCGGTCCATGTCCGTCTTCGGCAGACCGCGCTCGCGATCCTTGCCCGAGAGGCGTTCCCACGTCTCACCGCCGTTGACCGAGCGATAGACCGCCGTGTTCCCGCCGCCCGACTCGAGATGCCACGCCCAGCGCCGATACGTGTACATGCCCGCGTACAGAATGTTCGAGTTGCCGGGATCGGCCGCGATGTCGGAGCACGCGGTCTGCGAATCGACGAAGAGAACCTTTCGCCACGTCTTGCCGCCGTCGATCGTCTTGAACACACCGCGCTCTTCGTTCGGGCCCCACTCCCGACCGAGTCCACACGCGTATAGGACGTCCGGATTCTTCGCGTCGATCACGATGCGCGCGATCTTGTCGCTCTGCACGAGCCCGATGTGGGTCCAGTGCTCGCCGGCGTCGACGGACTTGTACATCCCATCGCCGATCGACGCGTTGTTGCGCGGATTCTCTTCGCCGCTGCCGACGTAGATGATGTTCGGATCGCTCGGTGCGACGGCGATGGCGCCGATCGAAGCGACGGATTCCTTGTCGAAGATGGGCTTGAACGTGATGCCGCCGTTCGTCGTCTTGATGATGCCGCCGTTCGCGCCGGCGACGTAATACACGTCGCGATTGCCTGGCACGCCGGCCACGACGGAGACGCGCCCCGCGTTGTTCGCCGGACCGAGCGAGCGCCAGTGGAGGTTTCGCAGTTGCTCGGGCGTTTGCGCGGTGAGGGACGCGGCGAGAAGCAGCGGTGAGACGAGCAACAGGACGCGCATGTTTGCGACCCTCAAAGGCAGGACGAATGGCTTGCGGCGGTCGACGCCAAACATACTGTCAAGTCGGGCGGGCCGCAGTCGAAACGGCCGGATGACTGGTCAGACCACCACGATGCTGCGCCACTTCCCCTGATTGAATCGGACAACGCTGAGCGCGCAGCGCGTGGCGTGGCCGACGAGGATCGCGAGCCAGATCGTGATCGGCTGCAGCGTACCGAGCCGCGAGTATACGAAGACGATGCCGAGCGGGATGACGAGCTGCGAGACGAGAGAGATGTAGAGCGGACTCTTGGTGTCGCCGGTCCCCTGCAGGCCGCCCGTGTAGGTCAGAGCGACAGAGATGAACAAGCCGCTCACGCTGAGAACATGAAGCAATTGCACGCCGATGCCGACGACGATCGGATCGTGCATGCCGAAGATGGCGAGCAGCTGCCGCGGGATGAGCCAAAAGAGCAGACCGATGAGCGCCGCGCCCATCAACCCAAACCGCGCCGCTACGTGCACGCCTTTGACCGTCCGGTCGGGGTGTCCCGCGCCGAGGTTTTGGCCCGCAATTGCCGCCGTGGCGCCGAGAAGTGCCTGCGACGTCCACGTCACCAGCGAGAACAGCTCGGTGTACGACACGGCGTATGCCGCCTGGGACGCGGCGCTCTGTGCCAGCGAGCCGATGAAGCCCAACAAGAGCACGCCGCCGATGTTCATCGCGATGCCCTGGACACCGGTCGGCAGGCCAAAGCGGAAGAGCGCGCGAATGATCGGCCAGTCGGGTCCCCACCCTCCGCGGTGCGCGAACGACACGACCCACCCACCGCGCGCCAACTTCCACAACGAGTAGATGCCGATGAAACCCGATGCGATCGCCGTGCCCATCGCCGCGCCCCGCGTGCCGAACGCGGGAATCGGTCCGAATCCGCGGATCAGCGTCACGTTGAGCGCGACGTTCAGCACGGTCATCGTGACGCCGAGGATCATGGGCGTGCGCGCGTCGCCCGCCGCACGGAGCGCGCCGCCGACCATGAAGAAGATCAGCATCCCGCCGCTGAACCCGAACATGATGCGCAAGAACGGCAGCGCTTCATGCTGCACGGCGGGAGCGGCGTTCACGAGCGACAGCAGGAACGGCGCGAAAAAGTAGCCGAGGGGAGCGAGAACGCCGAACGACAGCACGATCACGGCGAGGAAGGCCTGATAGACCGTGCGATCGGCCATGTCGCCATCGCCGGCGCCGACGTAGCGCGACACGAGAACGCTCATCCCCATGAACATCGACGACAGGAACACGATCACGACGAGAAAGATCTGCAAGCTCACGCCGATCGCGGCGTTCGCCGTGAATCCGACGAGGTTGCCGACGAGCGCGTGGTCGATCATCCCTTGCAGACCGCCGATCACGTTCGTGAGGACGCTGGGCCACGCCAGCTTCCATACTGCCGGCGACAGCGCGCCGTCGACGATCGAACGATCGAAGCGCCGCTCGACGGTCCGCGGCGCCGCCGTGTCAGGCGACGCCATCTCGAGCGCCGCTGCAGGCGCGTCGGGCGAATCCGTGGAGGGCGTCGGGATGCCGCGGCTCATTCGTCGCAATCTACGACAATCCCACCCCAACGGCGGCGTCGGCGACGACGGCGGTGGCCAAGCTCTGACCGCGTTTCGGTAGCACGCGGTCACGGACGAAAAAGAACGCCGGCCCGTCAGGACCGGCGTTCTTGCTTTGGCGAACCAATGACTACGGGACCAGGCCGCCCGGAATATCCCGCAACGCCTTCTGGAGCATCCCGATTCGTGGCGCATCGCACGAGCTCGACTTGTCGGCGTCGAGCGACGACGCCAAACGCTGCAACGCGTCGCGTCGCTGCGCGCCCGACACGCCCTCGGCTTGCGCGATGCCCTGGCGCGACGCGGCGATTCGCGATCCCGAGAGACACTTGTTGCGCTCGAGTTGGTCCACGAACGCCTTGGCCAGCGAGAAGCTCGGCGGCCACACGATCTTGGGCTGGCCCTGCACGTTGAGCTGGTCCCAGTGTACCGTCTTGGCGGCGTCGATCTCGTTCTGCGACACGTACTCCGTCGGCACCAACTCGGCCACGTCGAGACCACGCGCGATTTCCGAGCTCACGATCTGGCCGTTGTACCAGTACGCCGACCACGATCCGCCCATGCTGAAGCGCGTCGAGTCGATCGGACCGCGGTCGAAGTAGGCGATTTCCTTCGGGTGTTTCGCGTCGGAGAAATCGAACACCGAGATGCCGCCCTGGTACCACGCCTGGATCATTACGTCGCGGCCGGGGATCGGGATGAGCGACCCGTTGTGGGCGACGCAATTCTCCTTGTCCGTCTGGATCGACGGGAGCTTGTAGTAGCTCTGGAACTTGAGCTTGCGGTCCTCGATGGTGAAGATGGCGTCGGCGCCGAATTCCTTCGGGTCGCCGGCGCGGCATTTCGGCGCGCCTCCCCCGCCCCACTCGTCGGAGAACAGGATCTTCGTGCCGTCGTTATTGAACGTCGCCGAATGCCAATAGGAGAAGTTTGAATCGACGACGGCATCGAGGCGCACCGGCGCGGTCGGATTGGAGATATCCAGCAGGAAGCCGTGCCCCTCGCACGCTCCGCCCGCGAGGCCGAGCGCCGGATAGACGGTGATGTCGTGGCACTGACGGAAGGCCGATTCGGAGCTCGTGCCCGGGACCGGCGCGTTCGGGTTCGGCCCGGCCACGCGGTCGATGATGGCCTGCAAGCCCGTGCGCAGCGCGGCCGTGTCGGCCGACGTCGCGTTCGACGGCGTGTTCTGCGCCGACGGCGTGCCGCCGCGCGCCTTGATGATGCTGTCGAGCTGCCCGCGGATGAAGAACGGATTGACCGCGAACTCGAGCTTCGTCTGCGGATTGATGGCGATGAACCCGTTTCCGTGCGTACGCACCGAGTCGACCGCCCGCCTCTGGGCCGACTTGTCCGCGTCCGACAAACCGTGCGTCGGAGGGGCCTTGAGCTCGCTGAAGATGTTGGCGCGGTTGACGACCGCCGCCTGCTCCGGGTGCGCCAGGGGCACCTTGATGATCTCGATGTGCATCAGCGACGACTGCGCGTCCTTGTCCGGCGTGACGCTCACGCATCCGGGCAGCTCGCTCCCCGAGCGGATCGGCGCCGAGCCGGAGACGTAGATGTAGACGTTGTCCTTGTCCTTGAGATCTTCGACCAGCGTGTGCGTGTGCGAGCCGCGGCACGTCTGGACGTTGGCGACGAGCTTCGGGTTCTTGATGTCGCTGATGTCGAACACGCGCACGCCGCGCATGCGATCCTTGCTCACCGAGTCAGCGGGGTTGAACTGCCCGCTCGGCTTGCAATCCACGCGACCGTTGAATGCCTCGGCCGACATGAACATGAGATTCTTGAAGACCGACACGTCGTTCTGCGACGCCGGGCACTGGTACGCGGTGACCAGAGCGGGGTGCGACGGATCGGTCATGTCCCAGACCACCGGTCCGTTGTAGTTGCCCTGGATGGCGTACCTGCCGACGAAAGCGAGGTCGGAGTTGGTCTGGCCGAGGAAGCCCGGCGGCGAAACCGCCTTGGCGTCGACCTTGAGGCCGAACGTCGCTTCGCCGGCGTCCATGAGGCCGCCTTTGAGGTGCGAGCGCGCGTCGATGTGCGGCGCGACCTCGCCGGCCTGCATGACCGCGGGCGTCGGCGACGAAGACGGCGGCGCGTTCGATCCGCCGCAAGCGGCGGCGGCACTCCACGCCGCGACGAGGCTCAGTTGTGCAATGGACGAGACTCTCATGTGCTTCCTCGGATGGGGTACGAACACAGCATGAACGCTCAAGGCGCGACGAGCAGCATCTCGAGCATTCGGTTGATTTCCGTCGTCTGATCGACGTTCACGTCGGCGGCGAACTTGAACACCATCTCGTCGTTCGCCGCGCCGCGATTGGCGAACAGCTCCTGAACCATCTGGACGGCGCCGCGGTGGTGCTGAATCATTCCCGTCAGGAAGAGCCGGTCGAACTCGGGCCCGCGCGCGGAGTCGAGCTGCCGCATCTGCGCTTCGGTGAGCATGCCGGGCATCAATACCATATGTGTCATGCCGTCCATGTTCATCGCTTCGCCGGCCGGATTGGGCTCCGGCACCGGCTGATTGCGGTCGGCGAGCCACCGACTCATCATCGCGATCTCGTCGGACTGTGCGTTGATGATTCGTTCGGTGAGGCGTACCACCGCGTCGCTCGCGCCATGGGTCGGCGCCATTTTCGACATCACGATCGCCTGCGCGTGATGATGGATCATGGTCGACATGAAGCGGATGTCGGCGGTTGTGTAGGGCCACCGCACGCTGTCGGCTCGGGCTTTGGCCTTCGCCCCTTCGGGGCCGGGGACGAACGCGACGCCGCTCGACGGCGCGTGCCCCGCGCAGGCGGCGACGAGCCCGAACAACACAGCGGCCAAAGGAAGACGAAGTCGGAGGCGTGTCACGGTTTCGAACCGGTCGGCTGGCGTTCCATCGCTCGAAGAGAATACGACGCGCGCGCAACTTTTGACAGCGGCGGCCGATGGAACGTTGGCGCTGCAGTTTCCTTACATTCGCCGATAGACTTCGGCGTACCAATGCCAGAGTCAGCCTCGATTGTCGTCATCGGCGGTGGTCTCATCGGCCTCGCCACGGCACGCGCCCTTCTCCTGGCCGACGGTTCGCGCCGCGTCACGGTGCTCGAGAAGGAGTCGGCGCCCGGGCAGCATCAGAGCACGCACAACTCCGGCGTGCTGCACGCGGGCCTCTATTACAAGCCCGGATCGCTCAAAGCCGATTTCGCGGTCCGCGGCATTCGCGCCATGACCGCGTTTTGCCGCGAACATGGCGTTCCGCACGAGATTTGTGGAAAGCTCGTCGTCGCGGCCGATGACTCGGAGGTACCGCGCCTGCGAACGCTCCTCGAGCGCGGAACGGCCAACGGCCTCGTGGGACTACGCTGGCTCGGCGCTGCCGAGGCCGCCGAGCTCGAGCCGAATGTCCGTTGTGTCGCCGCGGTGCACGTGCCTGAAGAAGGAATCGTCGATTACGGTCGGGTCGTCGAGACGCTCACCGGGGAGATCGTGCGCTTGGGCGGCGCTGTGCAGACGAATGCCGGCGTGCGAAAGATCGAGGCTGATGGATCCGCCTGGCGCATCGACACCGACGCAACCGAGGTTCGCGCCGACGCGTTCATCAATTGCGCCGGCCTGCACTCCGATCGCATCGCCCGGTTGGCCGGAGAACGGACCGATTGCCGCATCGTCCCGTTTCGTGGTGAGTATTTCATCATCCGACCCGAGCGCCGGTCGCTCGTACGCAATCTGGTGTATCCGGTTCCTGATCCCAACTTCCCATTTCTGGGAGTCCATTTCACGCGCACGATCGACGGCGAGCTCGAGGCCGGACCGAACGCGGTGCTCGCACTCAGTCGCGAGGGCTACCGCCGCCGCGACATCTCGGTTCGCGACGTCAGCGAAGCGCTCGCTTACTCGGGTCTCCGCCGGTTCGCCGTTCGCTATCCACGACAAACCTTCGCCGAGATCCGTCGCTCGTTGAGCGCTACCATGTTTTGCCGATCGCTCCAGCGGCTCGTGCCGTCGGTCGAGCTGCGCGACCTCATGCCCGGGCCGCGTGGCGTTCGCGCCCAGGCCATTCGGCCCGACGGATCGCTCGTCGACGATTTTCTCCTCGTTCAACGTCCGAACGCGATCCACGTGCTGAATGCGCCGAGTCCCGGGGCGACGGCGTCGCTGGTGATCGGCGAGGCGCTGGCGGCTCGGCTGGCGAGCGCAAGGTGAACTTTCGCGCGCAGAGGCCAATGATGGCTGATGCTGTTGCTGATGCTCGAGTGGTCCTTCCGCGCAGAGATCGTTATCAGTGAAAGGCGGTTTCGAGCGCCGCGTTCTGTACACCGCTACCCGGCTGAACCACGAAGCCCGTCGAGTCGCACCCCGTGGCCGATCACGAAAACGTAGAGCCCCGCGGCGAGAGCGCCCGCCACCAGCCAACGCCAATCGCGCACGACGAGCAGCGGTGGATCTTCAGGCTCGCCGATATCTGGGTTGCGCAGCAACTGCGGTCCCCACGCCAGCCCCGACGTTCCGCCTAGCGATGCGGCGACACCCGAGATCAACACGATGAACGCTCCACCGGGCTCGAACAGTCCGGCCGCGAGCGACAGCAAGCCACCAACGGCGTAGGCAGTGAGCGAGTAGCGGTTCGCTTCGGCGACGCGCGACGCGCCGGACGTGCGCAGACGCCGCCCGAGACGGCCCATTGCCCACCGAGTCGCGAGCCAGTACCCGCCGGCCCCGAGGAAAAACAGACCCGCGTGCCACGCCCAGAACGGCGTGAGGCCGCGAACCACGTCCGCCCAGTCGCCGATGTTGCCGACACCGGAGTACATCCAGTAGCCGGCGGCTTCCATGAGGTTGATCGTCGTGAACAGCCAGAGAAAATACTCGCCCGCGTCGGCGCGCTCTCGTCGCCGCCGCAGGAAGACCGCGGCGATCGTCGCGGCCACGAGGTTGGCGAGCGTGCCGCCGGCGGCGATGAACTTGATCCCCAACGTCGACACGGTCCGTTCGTCGCCCTCGAACTGCATGGTCGTGAGCAGCTGCGGCCGGCAGCCCACGAGCAGACAAGCGCCGCCGTGGCCGAGGGCCTCGTGCACGAACGACGCGGCGGCGTGAGCGACAACGGCCACCGCGATCACCGTGAGCCAATCCTGCCGAGGGGTCATTGCGTGTCCGGAAGGAGCAATTGGTGAGATCGACGGAACGCATCAATCTCGTCGAAAGTGGTGGGATGCGGTGCGCGGGTGCTAGTGTTCGACCACGACTGCAACACCGCTCCGCACGAACCGGCCTGTCTTCTGAGGGAAGTCTTATGACGCGCGACGACGCCTTTCACTCCTGGGGCGGGATTCGACAAGCTCGTCGAGCGACTCCGTGTGTCCGTTTGAGCCCACGATTGGCCGTCGCCTGGGCGGCCCTCGCTTTGGCCGGCGCCCAAGGGCTGCACGCCCAACCGGGTCAATTCGTCGTCAACGCGGATGGCCGCGCCGACACGTCGGCTCGCGCCAACCAAATTCGCGCCGCGGAAATGTCCATTCGCGATGCCCTCCTTTCGTCCGACACGGTCGCCCTTTCGCGACTCCACGCCACTGAGTTCGTCGAGATCTCGGTGCTCGGCACGCTTCGCACCTGGGCCGAGAACATGCGCGACGTCGCGACGGGCGATTTGAAACTGCTCACGATCAAGTACGACAGCCTGGACGTGCGCGTCTACGGCGACGTCGGGATCCTGACGAGCATTGTCAACCGGACCGGCACGTACCTCGCGAAGCCGTTCGCGACCAGGATTTGGTATACGCGCGTTTTCGTGTGGCGCGATGGGCGCTGGCAAACGGTCATGGTACAGCAGACACCCATACGGTGAGCGTGCAGGTCAATTCCCAACGCAAGCTTTAGGAGGCTGAACAGCCGGCGATGAATCGACGTGCCCGAAGGGCGAGCGAGTCGGCGACTGGACGCGGCACGTTGCCGTCGACGAGGATACGGCCTCCGACCCGGCTCTCGATGATCGCGGTTTGTACGAGTTTCCCGCCGAAGAGTACGGCAATGGTTTGGCCCACGTGGCTGGCCGTCGCGTCCCCCCACGACAGCGCCGCGGCCGGCGTTAGTCCGCCTACCACGTCCCACACGGTGTCGGGCCCGAGACGGTGCGATGCGACTAGGATGGTGCGAACGCCGCGCGCATCGAGGACAACCGTATCGCGCAGGAAGTATTCCCGGCCGTCGCTCGCATTCAGGTACCGCCGCGCCGTCGGCGGAGGAGTGTCGTCGACAAAGCGCAACTGGAGCGAATCACAATTGGCGCGCTGCGACGACTGTGGGCGAAGTGGGGCAGCCGCGACAGTGAACAGCAGACAGGCGGTGAGGTTAGCGACGCGCATGCTGGCTCCCAGCTGTTTACGGTTTCCAGGAATCGGCAGCCGTCGCCAGTGCCCGCTGGGAGGTGAAGCTCATGTTCCGGAGCCTCGGGAGACCATGGACGCCTCCGAATTGAGAGTTGTCGCCGCACTTCGCAACGCGTTGACCGTTGGATGCGTCGACTCACATTCGAAGTTACACCGTCTGGCGACACATGCCATACGTCGCTCGACGTAGCAGAGGCGACGCGGTGACGACGACACGCCCGTGGAGCAGTCTGACCGCTTGGCCGAAACTGCTCTTCACCGCGTCGCGATGTTCTTCCAGAACCGATCCAGACTCTCGTCGCCGCCGAACAGCGTGGTGAAGATCGTCGAGTCGGCCAAAAGGATGTCGCCCGCCCGCTCGTTCGTCGGCGGCATCCACAACAACATGTTGAAGTCGCGGTGCCCCGCCTCGATGAACGGGTGCGGGCGCCGGAGGTCGATCGGCTGGCGCGCCAGCACATGGATGGCCTTGGGGTCATCCGTCGTCACCGCGTAGTGCGGCAGGTGCTGGTGGAAAATGAACGTCTTGACGCCCTCGAGCCAGCCGTGTGTGTCCAGGTCGTTCGTCGTGATGAGCGGCTGGAGCTGCGTCGTGCCCTCGATGGTCGCCGGCCGCAGGCCCCACTGATTTTCGACCGGAACACCCAGTCCTTTCATGAGCGATCGTGTATAACGGCCGAAGCGCTGCTGGCTCGGGACGAGCGCGTCGCCGTGATGCTTGTACTCCATCTTGCGCACGTTAAAGTCGCTCGACGCGCCGACGTCGTGGTGCGGGCCCAGGATGAGCCGCGTGCCCTCGCGTGTCAGCCAGGCGCGCAGGGCCTCGATTTCCTCCGCCGACGCCTCCTGCTCGGTGACCAGATGATCGAGGCCGAAGACCATCAGCGTGTCCGTATCGTCGAGCAAGCCGTTGTCGAGCGGCTGTTTTTGCCCAGCCTGGTCGATGCGTTGGTAGACCGCGACAGGGTGTCCGGTAGTGTCGCCGACCGCCTGTTGAAACCGGATCAGTCCGAGATGAAACAACTCGAGCGTCCCGGCGATACCCTGAATAAACATCTTCTCCGAGTACTCGAGCGTCTCGTAGTCCGGCCACAGGACGCGCCGCACCTCGGTCATCGTGGAGAACCGATTGTCGAGCTCCGTGAGGTCCCGGTTCGCTTCCCACGGATAGCTCCACGTCCAGTAGATGGAAAACCGCGGCTTGCCCCGCGTGTACTTCCGCGGGACGCGGACTTGGTTGTAGGTCCTCGGACCGGGATACGATGTCATGCGAGCCTCGTGGTGGGCGCATCCGAGCCGGCGATCCGGCGAAGCGCTCGAAGACCGGGCAAAAAGAAGTACGCGGCGCCGCGAACCGTCGTGAATGCCGGCAGCCTCGCGATCTTCTTCTTCACCGGCCGTTTTGGAATGGTCATGTCGAACGTGCCGTCGTGCGTGCCGATGATCGGATCGCGTTCATTCTTGAGATTTTTGAACGTCGGATCGTTCGCCCACACGTTCATCGTGAACTCAAACTGTCGGCTGAGGCTTGCGCAGCCGAGGAAGGCGGCGACGCCGCGATCCACGCCGTCGTCGGGGACGCCTTCCGGCAGCGGCGGCCCATACGTGCCACCGCGACGAATCAGGCGGTGCCGCTCGACGCTGTCGCCCGTATCACGCGGGTTCATTCGCCGGATGTGCGACCCCACCGGAACGCGATACCCGTACGGGTCCGACTCGGCGTAGGCGAAATCATTCGTCCGCTGCAGGTCGGCGCCAAGCGCCGGGTCTTCGCTCTCCGGCGCGAGCGCCAGTGGTGCGCCGCTGCGCCAGCGTCCCATCAATTTGGCGGCGACAAGCTCCTGCGCCTCGTGCGTGTCACCCTGCGCTTGGAGGAATTCGCGGAATTTGCCGACGTGCTCCTGCAGCCTGAGATACGCCACGAAGCTACCGTTGCGCGAAAGCTCCTGCGGCTGAGGAATCTCGGGGACGGCGCCGCTCTCGTCGGCGTATCCGAGAAAGAACTCGCCGGCCTTGACCGGCGCTCCTGAGCCCGGCGTCGGCGCGGCGCCAAATCCCTCGATCGGGATTTCTGAAAGGCGGTCGAGGTAGCCGAAATGCTCGCGCGGCGCGCCGTCCGGAGAGATGGCCTCGAGGTCCAGAAACGACAGCAGCGTGACTCCGCCGACCTCCGACAAGTACGCCTTATGTGTCTGCGTCGCTCGATCATGCTCGGCGCTGTCGCGAGCGAACAGAATCGCGATCGCGTGGAGCGACGGGTCGGCGAGCCGTCCATCCCAATTGTCGGGGTGATTCGCGCCGGTGAAGCCGACGATCGCCGCACGTGCGGCGAGTCCTTCGCGAAATTCCTCGGGAAAAGTCGCCAGCTTCGCATCGCCGACTCCGAGCGCGCGCAGGCCGTTCCACGTGAACCCCACGGTGATCCACCGGATGTCCGGCGAATTCGAGCCGACAGACGCGCCCGTTCCCACCTTGTCGACGATTCCCGCAAGCCATGCGCGGCCCGACTCGGCGCTCGTGAAGCTCAAGAATTCATAGCGCGCGGCACGCGCCGGCGTTCGCGCCAGCAGGAAGTGCTGAATGTCGTCGAGCTCGAGATGGTCGGTCATCGCGGCGTCGAGGGCGGCAGTCGTTGCGCCGGCGACGCTATTGGTATTGGTCCAGCATCACCGAGAAGGCCTCTTTCATGGTCAAGGCCTTCTTGATCTCATCCGCCGTGACGTACGGATACTCGCCGTACTCCAGAAAACTCGGCCGCTGGTGGTCGCGAACGAATTTGACGAACGCGGCGGCGTTGGTTTTCCAATCTTCGGGAAAGCCTTCCAACTTCTCGAAGATCGTCGTGATGCCGGTGGACGAGAAGATCTGAATGGCGTCCTCGACGTACTTGTCGAAATCCGTGTCGAAGATGCCCTGGTACATGAAGTACAGGTCTTGCCCGATCGGAAAGAGCACCCAGCGCAGATAGTGCAATTGGAGCGGCGCCAACACGTGCGGATCGCCGGCGACCGAATCCTCGAGCGACTTGCCGTAGGCCCGAATTTCTTCCTCGGTGCCGGGTTTGATCTTCGCGATGATCGTGAAGCCGTGACACGCCGGCGTTCGGGGATAGGTCGGACCGTACCGCCCGCGCTCGAGCGTGAGATAGCCTTCCCGCGGAATGGCCATCGCGCGAGGATTGGCCCACTCCGGCTTGTGATTGTCGTGATTGTTATGGCCGTTCTCGGCGGCGTGCCCGTCGTGTTCGTTCTTGTTCGCGGTTGTAGGAGCGCTGCTCATGGGGAAATCCCGCCAAGGTTCGGATGTCAGTGGGTCCCGGAAAGTCCGCCGAGGACGGCGAGCGATCCATGCGACGTTTGTCCAATGAGCGAGCTCGTCGCGTCACGCTCAGAGGCTTCAGAAGCCTCAGAAGCCGATCGTGCTCGAGATCTGTATCGAGTTGCCCTGGAGCGTCGACCGAGCGAAGAGCTCGTCGAAGTACCGGAGAGCGAGGGTCACGCGCCTCGCTGGCAGATTGAGATTGGATCCGAATCCGAGCGCATACACTCGGTAGTGGGCACTCGCCTGCTCCGGCGTCACATTCGGTCCGTGCGTGTCGGTCGTCTGCCATTGCGCGTAGCCGACGAGCCCGAGTTGCAGGCGCATGTCCTTCGACGATGCCACGCGCTGCATCAGCGAATAGTCCAGATCGATGTTCTCGCCCGGATCGATGTGCGTGCCCGCCTGCGTCGAATGAAACTCGACCATCTCGAAAGCCGAGAGCGTCGTGGCGCGACTCGGGGTCATGTAAATGCTCTGGCCCGCAGATAGTGACTGCGTCCAATAACCCGACCCCACGTTGTCGGCGGCGCCGGCCTTGAAACGCCCCGTCGGTGCGAGGAACCCATAGGCGACCTTCAGGTCCGCCCGCGAGAGGCTCCAGCCCAGAATCGCCGGCTGATAGAAAGAGTCGGCGAAGCCACCGCCACCGCTGAGCGCTCCCTCGGTGTCGGACGCGAGCGAGTTGTTGGCGATCGGCAGCGTCACCGAGATCGCATAGCGCGGCCGGCCGCGTGGCGTCGTCGTGTCGCTGGCCCAGGTGAAGATGTTCATGTCCATCAACACCGAGTTGTGCCCCGTGGCCAGGAGCTCGCCGCCGGGCCCTCTCAGCTCGTCGCGCGCGTAGAACAGGAAGAGATTCGCGTAGGTGAAGCCGGCCTCGGGGAGCACGCCTCCGCCGACGGCGCTCATGCCGAGCGGGTAGACGCCTCGGACCTGCGCGCCAAGTTGGCCGGCCGCGAGGCAGACACAGAGTGCCGCCATGACTACGACTAAGGGCACGAGCGCCGCGCCGGACGGGTGTTTGGTGTTGAGATTACTCTGAATCGGACCGAGGGTCTGAATTGTCGGGCGTCCCGCACAGTCCCCCGGGTTCGGGCATTGGACCATTCGACGTTCGGCCAACGAGCGGGCTCGTCGCCCCGGTTCCCGATCGCCGGGGAGGGCGCCGAGTGACGTGTCATTGGCGTACCTTCAGCGAACACATCACGCCGGCGATGAGGATGGGGGATGGAGCATGCTCGATAGGACCCGTCGCGAACTGACCCACGCATCCCGCTCGCTCCGCCGAGCGCCCGCGTTCAGCATCACGGTCGTCCTCATCCTCGGCCTCGCCATCGGCATGTCGACCGCGATGTTCACGGTCTTTCAAGCCGTTCTGTTGCACCGCTTGCCGGTACGACAACCGGAACAGATCGTCGAATTGTCGGGCATCGCCGGTGGCGCCGCGACGGAGGTGCCGATCACTCCGTCACAGCTCCACCGCCTTCGCCGCGAGACGCACACGCTCCGCAGCGCGGCGGGATTGGCCCATTGGCGCGTTCTCGCTGACGCGCTCGCCGACGGCGACCGCCGGATCGTCCTGCGCGAGGCCGTCGTCACCGACGACTTCTTTTCTGTCCTTGGCGCGGACCCGGCGTTGGGCCGACTGTTCCGCGCGGGCGACCAAGTGCCCTGGGGCGCCAACTCTGGGAACGGCGGAGTGCCGATCGTCCTCAGCTACTCGGCCTGGCTTCACAGTTTTGGCGGCGACTCGTCGGTGATCGGCCGCCACCTCGTCTCGCCCAAGATGACGTGGACGATGACGATCGTCGGCGTCGCACCGCCGGGGCTCGACTATCCGCGCGGCGTCGAATTCTGGATCGCCTCGGAGTACGGCAGCATCGACGTCGTCGCGCGCCTCACGCCGAATGCGACGCCCGAAGCGGCGCGCAAGGATTTCCTCACGTTCCTCCAGCGCGATCCCGAGCAGGCGCGCAACCTCGGCGCAAATTCGGTCGGCGCGCAGGTCCACACGCTCGACGACATGGTCACCGGCCAGGCCCGCGCGGCGCTGTTCGCCCTTTCGGCGGCGGTCGTGCTTCTCCTCGTGCTCGCGTGCACCAACGTCGGCAATCTGCTCCTGCTTCGTGCCGCCGGCCGCGTGCGCGAGCTGTCGATTCGCCGCGCGATCGGCGCGTCGGCTATCGATCTGTTGCGGCACCTGTTCACCGAGAGCGTCCTGCTCGCCGCCGGCGGCGGCGTACTGGGCGTTGTGTTCGCGCGCGTCCTGCTCGGCGCCTTGATTCGTCTCGCGCCGACCGGTCTGCCGCGCACCGATCTGATCGTGCTCGCCGGCACGCCGCTGCTCACCGGTTCGCTCGTTACAGCGGCGACGGTGATTCTGTTCGGCGTCGCGCCGTCGCTCGTCGCGCTGCGATTCGATCTTTCGTCGCCGCTCCGCTCCGACACGCGCTCGGGCACCGAGGGACGTCGCCTGCGCAAGGTTCGTCAGGCGCTCGTCGCCTCGCAGCTCGCGCTCGCCGTTGTCGTGCTGGCCGGTGCCGGTCTGCTCGTGCGAAGCCTCGCCCGCCTCGCGTCGATGGACATGGGATATCCCACGGACCATCTGACGATGCTGAATGTCTCGCTGCCATGGCGAACGTACGCGAACGACTGTCGGCCGACGGGCACGGTGCTCACCGCGGCCGATACAACCGCGTGGTCGCGATGCGCGGACAAGGTCAACTTCGCCGCGCACGAGCGGATCATGGCGAACCTGCGCGCGCTGCCGCAGGTCGTCAGCATCTCGCCGGCCGCCGCCCCGCCCTTCCTCGGCTCCAATGTATGGATGGGTCGCTTTGCCGCTGAAGAGCAGTCGGATGCGGAGGCCAAGACGAACCCGTGGTTCGGATTCGACGCCGTGGGCCCGGACTTCTTTCGCGCGCTCGGCGTTCCGCTCGTCGCGGGCCGAGTGTTCAACGACGGAGACCGCGAGGACGCGCCACGAGTCACTGTGATCACCGAAGGCGTCGCGCGCCGACTCTGGCCGAATCAGTCGGCAATCGGCAAGCGAATTCACGACCCGGAACAACACTCGCCGGATTCGCTCGTCACCGTCGTCGGCGTCGTGCGCGATTTTCACTATCGGCTGCACCGCGAGAGCACGCCGACGATCTTCCGACCGTATTGGCAGGTGTTGGCGCAGGGCTACTTCGCCGTGCGCACGCGCGGCCCTGAGATGCCGATGGACGCCTGGCGTCGCGCGGTAGAGGCCGCCCCCGGCGCGACGTTCGTTCGCGCCCAGTCGATGGACGATCTCGTGGCGCCGCAGCTCGCCGTGCCGCGATTCGACGCGCTGCTGCTGTCGATCTTCGCGCTGGCGGCGATCGTCGTCGCGGCGGTCGGACTCTACGGCATCATGGCGTCGGCGGTCAGCCAACAGACGCGCGAGCTGGGAATTCGCATGGCGCTCGGCGCCACGGTGAGCGGCGTGCGCAACATGGTGCTCAAGCAAGCGATGATCGTCGCCTGCGCCGGCACCGCGGTGGGTCTGGTTGGCGCGCTCGCCAGCTCACGACTGCTGAAGTCGATGCTGTTCGACGTCCGGCCGTCTGATCCGACGACGCTTGCCGGCGTGACGGCATTGCTGCTGCTGACGGCGGCAAGCGCCGCGTACATCCCGGCGCGACGCGCGACGCGGATCGACCCTGCACGAGCGCTTCGCGCGGAGTAGAACGCGACGTTCGCCTTCACCGGGAATCGGACGCTGCCCGATCTGCCGGGGCCCTACGGCAGCAGCAGCATCCCCAGCGTGACGGCGACGATCGACAGCGCGACAAAGCCGGAGAAAACCAGGCTGGCTCGCGTGATGACCCTGACACCTTTTGGCGGCGTCGGAGCCGGCGCCGCGCATGTCGCGCAGACCTTCGCGAGCGGGCTCACGGGATTCCCACACAATCGGCACGGCATGAGATCGAACGCGGTCACAGAGAATTTCCTTGCCTCAGAAAATGCCGGTCAATGTGTGGAAGCGTACAAACGCCGGGCGGAACACGGTATGACCGCGCGAACGAGTCACTCCCTTGTTACACGAGCGAGCCAATCTCCTGTTATACGAGCGAGCGGCTTCCCCTTTACACGAGCGAGTCGCTCCTTTGTTACAAGAGCCATACCAGCGCGTGGGCCGCGGGTTTCGTTTTTCTCTAGGCTTCCGCCATGGAGAAAAATCCTCTCGGATCGCTGCGTCGCATCGCGCGCAGGGTTGGCGTGGTGCTCATCGTGGCCGGCGCGGCGATGGGGTTCGTGGGCATCGTTTGCGGCTTGATCGTCGATCTCGTGGTCATTTCGAGTGCGATCGGCTTTTGGGGGTTCGCCGCATCGTTTCTCCTGCTTCCGATCACGCTCGTGGCCGGACCGTTCTACGCCGGGTTTGCCTGGCATAACTGGCTGCCCTTGTTTCTCTGCTACGGCAGCGGCGTACTGGCACCCGTCGTCGCCGTGATCGGCGCGCTGTGTCGAATGTTCGGCGCGCCGAGGATCGCGCGGGCGAGGCTGAGAGCGGCGAGTCGGCTGCTCCCGCCCGTCGCACTGCCGTAACGTTCCCCGCGCCCCTGCGCGCGCGCCGCGAGGTCGGAAACGCCGTTCCTGGTTCGACCCGCTACCTTCCTTGATGTGCTTCTCTGCTGGCGCGAGCTTCACGATGGCCGGAGTGCTGACTGCCATCGGCGGAGCTTCGATCGGCGCCAGCGCCGACAAGCCGCGGCGCCTCTTCGCGGCGATTCCCCTCGGCTTCGCTCTCCAACAGGCGACTGAAGGGATCGTCTGGCTCACGATCGATGCGCCGGCGCACGCGACGCTCCTTCGGGCCGCGGTGTTCGGCTTCCTCGCGTTCGCGCTCGTCATCTGGCCGACCTGGGTGCCGTGGTCGCTGCGCGTCGCCGAACGGGATGCCGCGCGACGGAAATGGCTCACGCGTCTCACGTGGGCCGGCGTGTTGGTCTCGCTGGGCGCGCTGGTGCTGCTCACCCGGTGGGAGCCGAGCGCGTTCATCGAAGGCAGCAGCGTGCATTACAACTTCGGCGTTCCCACGGGCACGGTGAGTCACCTCCTGCTCGTCGCCGCCTACACCGCGCCGGCCCTGGTGTCGTTCTTCGTATCGAGCATCGAACTGTCGAATGTGTTCGGTGCCGCGCTCGTGCTCTCGCTGGGAGCCGCGCTGCTCATCCGCACCGAGGCGCTGACGTCGGTGTGGTGCTTCTTTGCCGCGGGGCTGAGCGTTCTGATATTCGTGGCCGTGCGGCAGCGAGGCGCCACGGTACCTGCCATCCCCGCTTTCATAGGGCGCTGACGCGGAGACTCGGCGCGGCTGACAGATTGGATTAGCGATCCACTCGCGCATTGGCCGGCCCGAGCACGCCGGTGTAGTACGACATCAGGGCCTGCTGGAACGCCACGCTCGACCGCGCATTCACCGCCGAGCTCTGAGCTTGGATCAGCGTTGCGCGCGCGAGCGCAACTTCCACGAACGTCGACACGCCGTCGCGGTAGCGCGCCTGTGCCGCCTCGAGGGCGAGCGCGGCGGCCCGTTGCTGCGCATTGGTCTCGACGATCTGCTCTTGCGCCACTTGATAGTCGAGAAGCGCACGGCGCACTTCGAGGGCGACGGTGTGCTCGACGTCGCGCAGCGTCAGCGTCTCGTTCTCGAGCTGAACCTGCGCGCGCTGGTGGGCGATGGACACGCCGCTACGGTCGAGGATCGGCACCGAAACGCCGATGCCGAAGGACCCGCCGCGCCGCTGATTCAGCTGGCTCTCGAAGCTGCCGTCGGCGATGCTGTTGATCCCGCTACTGTATCCGGCGCTCGCCGAGATGAGCGGAAAGCGTCCGCCTTCCGCAACGAGGATCTCGCGCTTGGCTGCTTCGACGCGGAGGCGCTGCGCCTGAACGTCGGCGCGCTGCGCGAGCGCCACCGTGATCAGGCTGTCGAGACAGAAGGCCGGCGACGGTTTCGTTGTGTCACGTGGTGCCGGCGGTACGAAGGTGTAGTCGCCTTGGGGATCCAGCAGGAGGTCCTGAATGAGGTCGACGTTGGCGAGGTCCGTTGCGTGCTGCGCGTTGGCAACCGCCAATCGCGTCGAGGCGACGGCCGCTTGCTGTTGGTACAGGTCGCCGATTGCCCGTGTCCCCGCTTTCGTGAACGCCTCGAGCTGCGTGAGCTCCTGCTCCTGCGCCACGAGGTTCTCTTGCTGCACCCGCACCTGCTCCTGCTGCGTGATGAGATTCAGAAAATCCGACGCGACGGTGAAGACGACCGTCTGCCTCGTCCGCCCGAGGTCCTGAGTGCCGGCGCGCAGGATGAGCTCGGACTCGTGCAGCGAGTTGACGTTCTGCCGTCCGTTGTACAACGTGACGCCGCTCGAGACACCGGCGCTGGTCGAGACCGAGTTTGGCGCACTCGGGCCGCTGCCGAACCCCTGCGAGGTCTGCGAGCTCGCCGACAGGTTGGGAAGGAATGCGTTGCGAAACTGCCGCACGGTGAGCGAGTCGAGCGTCGTCGCGTTCCGCGCGAACCGCACGGAACTATTCTGCGACAGGGCGATGCGGATCGCCTCGGCGAGCGTGATCGGTCCCGCCTCGGGGTGGCGCGTCGTCGCGGTGTCCTGCGCAACAAGCGCCTGTGCGCTGGCCGCGAGCGCGAACATCATCAACACGGCGGACCGGGAGCAGGCGTGTGTCATTCGTACCGCAGCGCCTCGATGGGATTGAGCGCCGCGGCCTTGCGCGCCGGATAGTAGCCGAAGAACACGCCGACTGCCGCCGAGAATCCCACGGCCATCAGCACCGCCGACGGAGGCACCACCGTTCGCCAGCCCGTGAGGCGGGCGAGCACCATCGAGCCGCCGTAGCCGGCGATCAGCCCGACGAGACCACCCAGAACGCTCATGACGATGCTCTCCACGAGGAATTGCGTGAGCACGTCCGAGCCGCGGGCGCCGATGGCCATGCGGATGCCGATCTCGCGCGTCCGCTCTGTGACCGAGACGAGCATGATGTTCATGATGCCGATGCCGCCGACGACCAGCGACACCGACGCGATCGCCGCCAACAGGCCGGACATCACCGACGTCGTGCTCGTAGCCGCCGTGGCGATCTCGGTCTGATTGCGCACCGTGAAATCGTCGTCGGCGCCGTCGCCCAACTTGTGCGACTCGCGCATGATCGCCGTGATCTCGGTTTGGGCGGCCGGAATGTCGCCCGGCGAGAAGGTGCTGATGAGAATCTGTCCGATGCGCACGTTGCCGCTGAGCCGCGTTTGCGCCGTCGTATAGGGCATGAGTATCACGTCATCCTGGTCCTGACCGGATGCGTTCTGGCCCTTCGCCGCGAGCACGCCGGTGACCGTAAACGGCGCGTGCCCGATCTGAATCTGAGCGCCGGTCGCATCCTGCCCGGGGAAGAGCTGATTGGCCACGGTCGCGCCGAGGACCGCGATCTTACGCCCCGAGGTGACATCGACGTCGGTGAAGATGTCGCCCGACGTTGCCGGCCAATCGCGAATGGTGAAGTAATCCGGCGACACGCCGTTGATCGTGGTCCGCCAGTTGCCCTGCGGACCGATCACCACCAGTCGCGTCGAGACCACTGGCGACACGGCGGCGAACGTCGTTCCCTCGCGCTTGAGCTTCTCGGCGTCGTCGATCGACAAGCGGTTGAACGTCGCGGCGCCCTGGCTCACGCCACCCTGCGCCGTCGAGCCCGGGAGGACGATGATGAGATTCGTTCCCAGGCTGCTGATCTGGGCCTCGATCTGCGACTGCGCGCCCTGCCCGACGGCGACCATCACGATCACCGCGCCCACGCCAATCACGATGCCGAGCATCGTGAGCAGCGTCCGCATCTTGTTCTTGAGAATGCTCTGCCAGGCGAGGCGCAGCAGCGTGCGTTGCTTCATGCCGCGTTCCCGACGACCGGCAAGCCAATCACGTCGTCGCCGAGCGCCTCCAGATCGGCGGCCGCGTTCCGCCGATTGTCCACCGCGTGATCGCGAACGATGCGTCCGTCACGTAGCTCGACGATGCGCTTGGCGTACTGCGAGACGTCGGGTTCGTGCGTGACGATGACGACCGTGACCCCCTGGTCGTTCAGTGCCTGCAGCAATGCCATCACGCTGATGGTCGTTCGGCTGTCGAGATTCCCCGTCGGCTCGTCGGCCAGCAACAGCGTGGGGTGGGTCACGAGTGCGCGCGCAATGGCCACGCGCTGCTGTTGTCCGCCGCTCAATGCGCTCGGCTGGTGGTCCAAACGCTCGCCAAGACCGACGCGTGTCAGCGCTTCGGCGGCCGCCTCCCTGGTGTTCTTCCAGCGGCCGGCGCGATCGTAGAGCAGCGGCAGCTCGACATTCTCGACCGCCGAGGTCCGCGCGAGAAGATTGAATCCCTGGAAGACGAAGCCGAGCTTCTGATTTCTCAAATCAGCCAACTCGTTCTTGGACAAGCCGTCGACCCGCACGCCGTCGAGCGTGTACCGACCGGCCGTCGGCACGTCGAGACACCCGAGAATGTTCATCAGAGTCGACTTTCCGGACCCCGACGAGCCCATCACCGCCATCAGCTCGTTGGGAAATACCTGGAGGTCGATGCCGCGCAGCGCGAGCACCTCGTTCTCGCCCATCCGGTAGACCTTGGTCACGGCGGCGACGTCGATGACGGGACGCGATCCGTTCATGACGGGCCCCGTCATCAGCCGCCACCCCGGCGTCCGCCGCCGGCCGCCGGCGCGAGTGGGTTGGCCGACGGTGGGGCTTGTGTCGTGCCGGTGACCAACGCGTTGCCGATGATCACTTGCGTGCCGGCCGCGAGTCCCGCGCCGCTGACTTGCGTGCGCTGGCCGTCGCTCAGGGCGACGCTCACGGGAAGCCGCGCGAGCTTGTTGTTCGCGTCGAGCGTCCAAAGGTCGCCGGCGGCACCCGGGGCACCGGGGCTGCCGGCCGCTGATCCACCGGCGCGGCGTGGACGCACCGCCGGCGGCATTCCGGCTACCGGGGTGTCGGCTGTTCCCGCGGCGCTCGGTGTCGTGAGCGGAAGGCCCGACGCCGCGCGCTCTTCGGACGTCGGCGTGAAGCGCAGCGCCGCGTTGGGCACGGTGAGCACGTTCGTAGCAGAGCCGGTGATGAACTCGACCGTGGCGGTCATCCCGGGAAGCAGCTGGGAGCCGGCATTGTCGAGCGTCACGACGACGGTGTAGCTGACAACGTTGTCAGTGAGCTTCGACTCCAACCGCACCTGCTCGACCACGCCGTCGAACGTACGACCTGGAAACGACTCCACGGTGAATCGCGCCGACTGTCCGTCCTTGATGCTGCTGATATCGCTCTCGTCGACCGCGGCGAGGATCTGCATCTGCGCCAGGTTTTGCGCGATGAGAAAAAGCTGCGGCGCGGAAAGACTGGCGGCGACGGTTTGTCCGACATCGACATCGCGCTCGACGATCACGCCGTCGATTGGCGCGTAGATGTTCGTGTACGACAGGTTTTGCTTGGCCTTGTCGAGCGTGACCTGGGCTGACTTTGCCGACGCGACCGCGACGGACTGGTTCACCTGCATCGTCCCGAACTCCGTCGCGCTGATGAACTGCTGCTTGAACAGCGGTTCGTTGCGATTGTATTCTTGCTGCGCTTGGAGCAGCTCCGCCTGCGCCTTTTCGAGCTGCGCTTGAGCATCGCTCACCGCCTGTTGCTGCAACACGGGATCGATGCGGGCGAGGAGTTGGCCTTTCTTGACGACATCGTTGAAGTCCGCGTGAATTTCCGCGACTTGTCCCGACGCCTGCGTCCCGACCTGCACCGTCTTCACCGCGCTCAGGGCGCCGGTCGCCGACACCGTTTGCAGGACGGTACCGAGTTCGACCGTGGCGAATCGATAACCGGTTTCACCCCCGTCGCGAGCGTGACGTACGCTCCAGACGGCGATGGCAATGGCGACGAGCGCCACTGCCGCGATGGTGATTGTCTTGGTTCGGGTCATGTACGCGCAGAGTACGCGTCATCGAGGCCCGCGAGCCATCGCACGAAGGGGTGAACGGCGGACTACGCCTTTTGGCGGTGCGGCCAGGTCCGTTCGTGTCATTGCCGGCGGTCCATCGAACTCCTAGGCTGCGTCCGTGTAACCTTGGCCATCCAGTAGGAGCAGCCTGTGAGAATCCGCTATATCGCGTTTGCCTTGCTTGTCGCGTGCGCGGCCCGGGGCAGCGCCCAGCAGTTGCCCGGACGTCCCGGCCACATCGTGTTGATCCGCCACGGCGAAGAGCCGAGCGACGCTAACGATCCGCATCTGTCGAACGACGGCCGGGCGAGGGCGAAGGCGTTCGCGGAGTTCATGACCCACGACCCCGCGATGATTCGCCTAGGCACGCCCGCCGCGATCTTCGCGACCGAGACGACCAAGGACGACAACGGGCAGCGAACGCAAGAGACCGTCACGCCGCTGGCGAGCGCGCTCCGACTCCCTGTGCTGACGCCCTATCACTCGAAGGACTACGACGCGATCGCGAAGCGCGTGCTCTCGGACCCATCGCTCGCCGGCAAGACGGTGGTCATCTGTTGGAACCACGAGTGGATTCCGCAGCTCGCCGCCGCACTCGGCGTGAACCCCGAACCGGCGAAGTGGAAAGGCAAAGTCTATGACCAGGTCTACGTGATCACGTACAAGGACCGACACGCGGTGCTGACGACCACGCACTACGGCGCATCGGCGGTCGTTTCCAGATAGTCGCTTCACGCTATCGGGGAAGCTTCGGCTCCTCGCCCGGGCGCGCCTTGAGAAACGTGAGAGCCACCATGCGCTGGATCTCGTACGCTGTATCGGGAAGCACCGGCCGCGTTCGATCGGTGTGAAGCACGTGCACGGATTGGATCGTCGACGGAACGGAGATCGACGGCATGATCTCCTTGAAATCGGTCACGACTTCGACCGCGGCGATCTGCGGCACCTCGTCGGGAATGCGCGTGAGGCGCAACGTCGTCCGCCGGATCTCAAACGTCTCCCGATCCAGATACATCGATCCCGAGACGTCGGGCGACTTGATGCGCGACGACGCGCTGAAGTCGATGCGCACCACCGCGTGTCCGTCCACCACGTCGGCGCCCGCGTTGCCAAAGCAGTGCGTGTCGAGAAACCCCCGCTCGGCGAACTGGAGCAGCGTCGGAAGGTTGAAGAGAACCTGGCGATTGAACGGTTCGGATCCTACGGTGACGATCGTCCCCGGCGCGTACCGCCACCGCACGCCCGTGCCGATTCGCGTCGTGTCGATCGACGTGGTGACCGCATCGCCGCCCACGTAGTGGATCGTCGACCTCCGCTCCATCGCGTACGCGAACGGGTAGGACTCGGCGAGCAATCGATAGCGATCGGCGTTCTCGCGCAGCTGCTCGAAGATCGCCGCGAACGAAGGATCGGCGGTGGCCGTTGGTGGCCCGGGCGACGTGCAGCGCCCGAGTCCCTCGATCGTCACCCGATTCAGCTCGACGGCGATCCGTGTGAGCTCGACGCGCACCGTGTCGGTCACGCCGGCGCGCACCTCGACCGTCAGGCTCGTCGGAGAGTAGCCGATGTGTCTGACGAGTAGTCGCACGCGGCCCGCGGGGATGCCGGCGAGCACGAACGCGCCGCGTTCGTTCGTGAATCGCTCGCGTGCCCCCGCGGGGGTCGGCACCGACACCACGCTATAAGGAAGGGCCGCGCCCGTTCCCTTGGCGACCACGGTGCCGGCGATCGATCCAGTGGAATCGCGCGCGGCCACCTGTGCTCCGGCGGCCGAGGCGGCAACCCAAAGGCTCGTCGCCAGGAGACCGCGCGTGCATCGCATCCACAAACCTCACGCGTGCGGCGGCCCGCGTCGAGGTCGATCGTCATTCAGCTGCGCGAGGCAGATCGCTACGGGAGCGCCTGCCGAAACGTCTGCGCCTCCGCGGGCACGTGCGCCGGGGCGGCACCGAACAGCAGTTGCGTGGTGGTCACGTCGGTGCCGTAGTAGTCTCTGTTGTCGTCCCTGTCGGCCCTCAGTTCCGCGCCTTCCAACGAGAGCCCGGCGAAGAGACCCTTCGACTTGGCGTAGGAATAAATCTCGGCCTTGAGGTCGAGGTTGGTGGCGGCTTCGGCGCTGCGCCCGAATGGGCCTGCTGCGACGCTGGCCTGTCCCCCAAGGGTCACACGGGATCCCTCGACCAGCGAGCGCGCGCCGCGGTCGTTCATCAAGAACAACACGATGTCGGACGACTGAACGCCGAGTTGCACGCCCCAGCTTCCACCGCTGATGCTGACGAACGCCGGCGCGCTCCAGCCGGTCTCCGTGCGGCAGGACATTACCCCACTCCCATGCCGGCCCCCGAAGCCGACCGCCGCCTTGATCACACCAGGCAGCACCGCGATGCACTTGGCGTGGTCCAGCAACTCCTTGGGAATCGCCTTGTCCCTCGCCGAGATCAGTTCGCGGTACACCGCAGTGGCGTCCGCCAGTTTGCTGCCCGGCCCTTCTGCCTTCTCGCGCGGAGTTTCGGCGCGTGCGGTTCCCACCGCGGCCACCGCGGCGCACAGCGCGAACGTGATTGCGTGTTTCCTCATGTCTGCTCTCCCAAGAGTCCCTGCCTGGCTGTTGGCCTCGTTTACCCGTTCAGCCTGACGTGCAACTCCTGAGCCGCGCTCGCTACCCGCCTTGCATCGCCGGCATTTGCCTCAGAACCGAAACGAGACCGCGACACCGGGTGCCGCGCGCCGATCGGCCAGTTGCATCACCGTCGGTGCGACCGTGATGCGCGACGTTCCCGCCGTGCGCAGCGTGTTGTTGTGCCGCGCCGCGCCGTCGACGGCGTCGGATGCCGACCCGATCCAGAAGCCCGCCGCGAGGAGTACGGCGGAGGTCGCTATAGTCGACGAGCGCGGACCCGAGCTGCATCCGACGAGGCCGAGGCAGCTCCCGACCCGCTGACCGTTATACGTAGACACGTGTTGCGACTCGTACACGGCGAGGAGCACGCTCATCGCGACCCCGCCGCTGAACACGAACGCGTGGCGAGGCTCGCCCACGTAGTACGAACCAAACGCGAGGCCAGGGGCGCCGAGCGACAGGGCGGCCGCGCCGACCCCGCTCTTCGAGCTCGACTCCTGAGCGCCGACGTGGCCTGTGCTCAAAGCCACCGCGGCCACGAGCAGGACAAAGGGTGTGAATCGCATCATGACCTCACTGCGTGTTTGCGGCGTTGAATCGTCGCGAGCTCAATAGCGTCGGTGCAGGCCGGACCGGTCTTGGAACCGGCCTGCCCGAGTCACGAGATGCTACGAGGATGCCCCAGCACGGGCTGTCTTGCTCGAGCCGTTCGGAGTCGACGCCCCGGGTTTCAGCGCGGCGCGAACCTCGCCGCGCGGCATCACAGCCGATGCGCTCTCGGCATGATCCGGAATGGTCTTCACCTTGATCACCGTCGCCTGCGGGAGCGCCGCCTTCGGTATGCGGAGGGCGAGCAATCCGTTTGCATACTCGGCGGTGATCATCGACGCGTTGACGTTGACCGGCAGTTGGAAATGGCGTACGAACGTGCCATCGTGCCGCTCGATGAGATGGAAGCGCGCGCCGAGCTTTCCCTCGTGCCGCGGTGAGCGCGTCGCGCGAACGGTGAGCACGTTCTCCTCAGCGGTCACCTGCACCTGGTCCGGCGCGATCCCCGGCAGTTCGACGGCGAAGCTGAGCGCCTCGTCCGTCTCGTGAATGTCTGCCGCGGGACTCCACTCGTTCAACGTGGGGTGCGCGGTTCCCCGCATGGTCTGCAGTCCGAAGTTGGTTTCGAGCAACCGCTCGAATTCGAACAACAGACGGGAGGAGACGGGCGTCGCTGGCGCTGACGTGCTGTTCATACTGCCTCTGTGCTATCGGGGGCCCTGACGGGCTGAGCCTGGATGACCGGGTCCCGATGGCCTCCAGCATTTTGATTTTGGTGCGCCTCGGCGCTCATCACGCCGGCGCCGAGCGAGGCGAGAAACAAAAAAGAAACCGGCCGGGCAGGAGCTCCACGATGTGGATCTCCGCTCAGCCGGTTTCGCGATTTGCTCCTCCCGAGGCCTGGCGACCGTGCATGACTCCGCATGCGCCTCGGGGATCACAGCATCTGAGATTACTCAACTTACTCGTCTCAAATGCAAAGTCAATCCACTGTCTGCGAATCCTTCCAAACTCATCAGGAGAAGATCTCATGACGTTCCGGTCAGCGTGCCGCGCTCGGCAGACGCAACGTGAATCGCGAGCCGACGCCGACGGTGCTCTCGATGGTGAGATCTCCATTCATCCCCCGCGCGAGGTCGCGACTGATCGCCAGGCCAAGGCCGACGCCACCGCGCCGTTCCGTCCAGTTGCTCGCCAGCTGGACGAACGGATCGAAGATCACGAACAGTTTCTCACCCGGGATCCCGGGACCGGTATCCGCCACGTGAATGGCGACGGCCGTCGGCGTGGTCTCGACGCTGAGCGTGACCTGCCCACCCGCCGCCGCGGCGTACTTGAGGGCGTTCGTCAACAAATTCATGAGAATTTGCCGGACGCGATTTGGGTCGGCCCAAACGACCGCGTCGACAGCGTCGGGCCACCGGAAGAGCCCGAAACCCCGGTCGTCCGTGATGCCGCGCAACATTTCGGAGACCTCGTTCAGTGTTCCCTGCACGGACATCTCGGCGAGTTGGTACTCCATTCGGCCGCTCTCGGTTTGCACGAACGTGAGCAATTCTGAGATCAGCGCGAGCAGGTGCTCCTGGTTGCGTCGTACGCGCCCGAGGTCGATCACCTGTTGAGGGCTGACGGGACCGCGCAGCCCCAACTCGATCAGACTGACGTACCCGCCGATGGCGTTGAGTGGCGTCATCAGCTCGTGGGTCATGTTGGCGAGAAACGTCGACTTCGCGCGGTTCGCGACGTCGGCGCTCTGGCGGAGCTCCCGGGCCTCGTGATACAACCGCTCGTTGTCGAGGGCGAGCGCGCACAGGTCGGCGAGGTCCGCCGCAAGCTTGACTTCGTCCGGCGAGAACGGCGCGTCGTCTTCCCGCGTGACGAACGTGATCGCGCCAAGGACTCTTCCGCGCACAACCAGCGGCACGACCAGCAGGTCGCCAGAGCCGAGCGCGCGGCGTGCCGCCTCGTTGCCTACCTCGTAATCCGTCTCGCGCGCGACCGCGCTCGGCGCGCCCTTCGCTTCTGTGCCGACGGCGGGCGCGACCGGGAACCATCGGTCGGCAAACGATTGCGCCGCGTCCTGTTTCGCCGGATCGGGGTGAGCGACGGGTAAACGGTGAACCGCGCCATCGAATTCGACGACGTCCACGATGCACCAACTGCCCTCGCGCGGCAGGGCGCGCCGCCGAATCCTCTCACGCGCTGTTTCGTCGCCGAGCGACATGGCGAGCTCACGACTTGCCGATGCCAAGAACATGGCACGACGGTGCGCAGTGACCGCCTCGCGCGATTCGTCGCGGGAGCGCAGCGCCGCGAACAAGAATTGCTCGGTAATCGCGCGTTGACGGGCCAACTCCGACAGGGCCGGTCCGTTCGCGCCCGCATGACCGCCCAGGTCGCGGCTAACCATCTGGGCCGACGCCGATGGCCACTTCGGCGAGATCCGGAACACCAGTCGTGATCCCGTGATAGTTCGACAGCGACGGTCCTATGACGGCGCCATCCGACGTCAGCGTGTACGCCCGGAAGTCGGTCGCGTGCGCGCTGCCTCGCATCTTGACGACCGACAGCACCTTCTGCAGCCTGCCGTCGATCTCGACGTACCGCTGCACGAGAATGTCGTCCGTGATGAACGACACGCGCTCGTGGGTGAACCGGCCGCCCGGATTCGCGTCGACGACTTCGTCGGTCATCAGCACCGTGACACCCGTTGCCGTGAGCGCACCGACAAGGCGATACAGCGATTCGCGAAAGTCCACGCGGTACGTCGGGGCGAGTGCGACCTCGAAGCCGGAGAGCGAGTCGATGACAACCCGAGTCGCGCCCACGCGTTCGACGGCAGCCTGGATTTCGGCGAGCATCTGGTCGACCGACAAGTCGAGCGGCCGCAGATACGTGATGGCGAGCCGTCCCTCCGCGACCATGGTGTCGAGGTCGGTCGACACGGTTTTCGCGCGAGCGAGATACGCTTCGGGATACTCCTCGAAGACCGCCACCACGCAACTCTCGCCGTCGCTGAGTCCCTGCGCGATGAAGTGCGTTGCGAATGTGGTCTTGCCGCTTCCCGCCGGCCCCGTGAGCAGCACCACGTCGCCGGCCGGAATGCCGCCCCCGGTCATCTCGTCGAGGCCCGGCACGCCAGTCGCGAGGCGCGCATTCCGCCGAACGACGCGTCGCCGCTGCTGTTCCGGAATTCGCGGAAAGACCTGCATGCCCGCGTCGGTGAGACGGAACGTGTGCAGTCCCGGCATCGGGCTTCGCCCGCGAACCTTGACCGCGCGGAGCTTGCGCGTGGCGGAATTCCGATCCACGTCTTCGGATAGCCGGATGATCGTATCGGCCACGGTGAAGACCGGGTGGCGTTGCTCGCTGTCCGCGTATTCGCCGATCAGGAACGAGGTGACCTCCCACGTCGTGAGCTGCTGAGCAAGCCGGTTGACGAAGCGCGCCAGCTCGATCACGCCCGACGCCGGTGTTTGATGCTCGCCGACGATCGTTCGAAACGAGTCGACAGCGATGAACGCCGGCGCCACGGCGGCCACTTCAGCCCCCACACGCTGGAAGACGGCGTCGAGGTTTCCGCCCGTCGCCTCGGTGGCCAGGTTGATGAACCGCACCGACGTGGGAACGAGAGCCGGATTGAAGAAACCGAACTGCGATTGGTAGCGGAGCATCTTGATCGTCGGTTCGCCGAGCACCGTGAAATACAGCGCCGGTCGCTCAGGCGTCGCGTTGGCGAACAGGATCTGCTGCACCAGCGTCGTCTTTCCCGACCCCGGCGCGCCCGCGATGAGGTTGAAGGAATACTCGCACAGGCCGCCGCCGAGGACCGCGTCGAGACCCGGCACTCCCGTGGCGATGTTACGGATCTCCAATGGCTTTGAAACGGTCATGGCTCGACTCGGGCTGGCGTGCGGTGGGTGTCATCGTAATCCAGAAGGTTTCGCGCCATTTCCGCTCCAATGAGATCGCTCAGAATGTCGAGCAGCGCCGCAACGAGCGATTCGAGCGCGGCGGCCACGGTGCTGGCACCGTGGCCGCCCACAGCGGCGACAACGTCCAGATCGATTTCGAGGCCGGCGTACCGCAGGATGGTCCACACCGGCTGGTTGGACTGCGTGCGCGCGATCGCGCGCCCGAGCAACGCCCGGTATCCGTCCTCGCCAATCGAACGCCGGAGACTGTCGGATACTCGCGTGAACGAGCCTTGCATCGCCTCGCCGGTCATCGGCGCGTCCGCATTCCACGGCCGGCCGCGTCCGAGGATCTCGCCGGCCAGCGAAGGTGCCGTCGCCGATTTGACGGGCGACGTCCCGTTCTGCGCAACACCGAGTCGCGGAATCACGTCGGACAGAGTACGGCTCATCGGGGCGCGCGAGCCATCGCACGAAGGGGTGAGCGACGGCCTACGCCCTTTGGCGGAGCGGCCGAGGCGCTCACGGCCACGTGAAGATCGCGGACGGCGCCGCCCCGCTGCGTCCACGCGCCACGTCATCCGGCTCGCGCCAGAATCCTCGCGTCCAAATACCGGTCAGGCGAAGCTCGCCGCGCGCGTGCGGGTCCCGGCTCACCGGAACGGCGACATCCAGCCGCCACAGTCTTTGTGACTGCGGTGGGAACGCCGCCAGGAGTCCAACGCCGATCCCGACCTTCACGCTGCTGTTCACGCCGAACGGCGCATCACCCGCCGCCACGCGGCCGGCGTCGACGAAGCTCGCCATGCCAAGCGCGTCGTGCGACGTGAATCCGCCGATCGACCAGCGTTCTTCGAGCCGCGCGACGCCGCGCACCGCTCCGGCATCGCTCGATGCGGAATAGCCCCGCACGCCGCCCTGGAGGTCGCCAAGCGCCAGTTGGAACGGCACACGTTCGCCCCGCTCGCCGGACCATTCGAGACTACTGATGACGACGTGCGCCGCGGAAGGCTTGACGTACCAGGCCAGTCGTCCACTGGCGATCATGGAATCCCACTCGTTCGTGCGCCGGTCATCGCGGGCTTCCCCCTCGATGCGCAGTGCGCCGAACGACCTGGCGGAGCCGACCCCCGCATAGAGATCGGCCGAGACGAACAGGTCGTCGTCGGTGTTTCCGAATCCACCGATGGTGCGCCCAACCAGGGCGCCGAACTGAGCGCCGACGGCCACATCTTGCGCGGCGGCCAGGGCGTCGAATCCGCGCACCGTCATGAACGACAGCGCGCGTGCGCCGGCGACGGCGTTGACGCGCACGTTTCGGTACGAAGCCACGGAATCGGCGAGTTTGGGACCGGCGGCCGCGACGAGCCCCGAGTCCGAGACGACGACGAATCGGTTGGCCGGCACCACGTCTTCACCCGTGACGAGCGTGCCGAGAAACGCGGCTCGACGCCCCAGCCCGACGCGCCGTACGCCGCCGATGTCCCAGAACCGTCGCCGCACCTCGAGCGACGGCCCATCGCCGTCGGGAACACGGAAGGGCACGTAGCGATCAATGTCGCTGAGGCCCACGTGCCACGCAGTTCGCTGCAAATCGGTGAAGAACTTGTGGTCGAAGGCGACGGTCAGCTGTCCGCCGACCGGGGCGCGTTCCGCCACGAGCGCGAGCGTGTAGGGCTGACCAAGCACCTGGTTCGCCACGGCGTACACGCCGAAGCCGGTACGATAGGCCAGGCCGTTTTCGACACTCGTCGCCAGGTACAGTCCTTGACCGCCGACGTTGTTATTGCCAAAGCGGACCAGCGACGGGTGCATGTTTCGCAGTCGCACGTCGAGCACCGTCGGGAGCTCGTCGACCGTCTCGACGACGATGCGGACGCCGGCGCCGGTGTCCGGTACGACGCGCACGCTTGCGTCGGCAAGAAAGGGTTGCAAGCGCAGGATGCGCTCCGACTCCGCACGCTGTCGCTCGGTACAAGGCTGGCCAATCGACAGGAGCAGGAAGTCGCCGATCGTTTCCTTTGTCGATGTCGTGGAGATCAATCCGACTGTGCGCGCCAATCCCCGCAATTGCCGTGGAACGGCCAGGACCGATGGATCGCGCGGCGTGATGACGATCGAGGTCACGATCTTGCCGTCGCACAGCCGCTCGGCGGGCGTCGCGGTTTGCGCGCCGGCGCGCGCGGCGGCGATCGAGAAAATCAGGACGCCACGCTTCACCGTGTCCATACTGATGAGACAGACTACGCCTCATCGGGACGCGCGAGCCATCGCACGAAGGAGTGAACGTCGGCCTACGCCTTTTGGCGGAGCGGCCGGGCGAGTGACCGCCCGGCCTCGCAGCTGCTATGCGCCGTCTCGCCTGGAGTACGCGGCGATTTGGAGCCGCGTGTGCAGCGTCAGCTTTTCCATGACGTTCCGCACATGACTCTTGACCGTGTGCGCCGCGATGTTGAGCCGTTGGGCGATTTCTTTGTTGCTCAGCCCCTCGCCGATCAACTCGATCACCTCGCGCTCGCGCTTCGTCATGCGCACGTCCTCCAGGACGTGCGCGCGGCCCTGCGTGGCCGCCGCGGCGCTGGCGATTTGCGAGAACAGCGATTCCGCCATGCGCGGCGGCAGCACCTTGCCCCCCGCCGCCACCGATCTGATGGTCGTCACGAACTCGTCGAACGTGGCGTCCTTGAGCACGAATCCCGACACACCGGCATTCACGAACTGCACGATGTCTTCGTTCATCGGGATGAGATCCATCACGATGATCTTCGTCCCTGGCGCCCGTTTGGTCAGGTCCGCGGCCACGCCGAGGCTGTCGTCGTCGACCAGGCCGACATCGAGGAGCAACACGTCCGGCTTGACCTGGTCGATGAACGCGGCATCGGCGACGCCCGTTCCGACGACGCGCAGATCGGGAATCCGATCGAGCATCGCGGTGAGCGCCTCGCGCACGAGGCGATTGTCGTCCACGATCGCAACAGTGATCATATCGCCGGACAGCTGGGGTGCCGTCATGCACGTGGAGTGCGCGAATCGTGAGCAGCCATGGAATAGACTGCCACGGAGCTGAATCTACCGCCGTCACCCACCCCGGCCATCCCGGCGTTTCGGACGCGGTAGTAGGTCATCTAGTCCGTTCGTGCGATTGCCGGTGGTCCATGCGACTCCTACGCTACGTCCCATGACGCGCGACGAGGTTTTCTTCCAAGCAAGCGCCGGCCCCGCGGCGAGGGGCCCGTCGCCAGACCAACGTTTGTTGCTGGACATCATTGATACCGTGCGCGAGCCGCTGCTCGTGCTCGATTCCGAGTTCCGTGTGAGGCACGCCAACCGCGCGTTTTTTCAGACGTTTCGCGTCGCGCCCGAGGACACGATCGGTGAAGCGCTGTTCACGTTGGGCGATGGTCAGTGGGACATTCCTCCCCTTCGGGCGTTGTTGCACGATCGCCTCGTCGCCGAGCGCGAGTTGTACGACGTCGACGTCGACCACGTCTTTCCCGGCATCGGCCGCAAGATCATGCAGTTGAATGCCCGGTTCGTCTCGCACGGCGCGGACGTCTCAGGGCTGATTCTCCTGGCGATCGAAGACGTGACCGAGCGACGGCTCGCCGAACGGCACCTCGCCATTCAGCGCCGCGAGCTCGAGCGATCCAACGCCGCGCTGAACGAGTTCGCGTTCGTCGCCTCGCACGACCTCCAGGAGCCGTTGCGCAAAATCGTCTCGTTTGGCGAGCGACTCGGCACGTCGGCGGGCCCGCTCCTCGAGGGCAACCCGCGCCAATACCTCGACCGGATGCTCGACGCCACGGCGCGCATGCGCACCCTCATCGCCGATCTGCTGGCGTATTCGCAGATCAAGACGGACGCGGCAGCCTTCGCCCCGACGAGCCTGGCCATGATCGCGCGCGAAGTCGTCGCCGACCTGGAGACGGTCATCGCCGATACGGGCGGCCGGATCGACGTGGGCACGTTGCCGGCGATCGACGCCGACGCGTCGCAGATGCGCCAGCTGATGCAGAATCTCCTCAGCAACGCGCTCAAGTTTCGCCGTCCCGACGTGGCGCCGCTCATACAGCTCGGCGCCTCGGTCTCGCACGACGGGGTCTGTAGGATGACCGTGACCGACAACGGAATCGGCTTCAAGCAGGAACACGACGAAAAGATCTTTCGCCTGTTCGAGCGCCTTCATACGCGGACGCAGTTTCAAGGCTCCGGCATGGGACTGGCGATCTGTCGAAAGATCGTCGAGCGTCACGGCGGCAGCATCGCCGCGACGAGCATCGTTGGTCAGGGAACGACGTTCACCGTCAACCTCCCCATCAGCCAGGCCCAGGTGGAGTACACGCCATGATGATGCAAGACAAGCACAAGATTCCGATCACGATTCTCATCTGCGATGATGATGATGACGACCGGATGCTGACCCGGCAGGCGCTCGAAGACGCGCACATCTCCAACGATCTGCGATTCGTCGAAGACGGCGAGGAGCTGCTGGACTACCTGTACCAGCGTGGTCCGTTCTCCGGTGAAACCGGAGCGGCGCCGCGGCCCGGGCTGATTCTGCTCGACCTCAACATGCCGAAGATGGACGGCCGCGAGGCGCTGCGGCGACTCAAGGGCGACGTCACCTTGCACGACATCCCGGTGGTGATTCTCACGACGTCGAACCTGGACGCCGACGTGATCAGGAGTTACCGGCTCGGCGTCAACTCCTTCATCACCAAGCCGGTCACGTTCTCGGGATTGGTCGAGGCGATGAACGTGCTCGGGCGGTACTGGCTCGAAATCGTCGAATTGCCGCCGGTACCCGCGTAGACCTCAGCTCCGGGGTGACCCTGTTCGCGGCTCGCTAGCTGGCCGCGTGGCCGGCGTACCTACTTAATCACCCGTTCGTGTCATGGGTGATCGCGGCGATGAGAAGTAGGCTCCTTGGATGAGCTTCTTCACGCGAATGATGTCGTATCTCACGCTCGGCTCCTCGCGGCCCGTTCGTCGCCTTGCCGCGTACTACGCGCTTCTCGCGATCGTCGGTCTGGTGGTGTTCCACTTCTTTCCGGCACTCGACCACCTGCTGACCGGCGACCGCCTCAAACACCTCGCGAAGGCCCCGGCGGCGTTGTTGCGCGACAGTGTCTCGGCCGCCCAGTCCCAGGCCCCGCCGATGGATCTCATGGAGCGCGCCACGTTCGGCTTGAGCACCGCCTTCATCCTGCTCAGCACGCTGGCGCTCATGCTCCCGGTCACCTGGGTCTACATGTCGGCGCGATCGGCCCAGGGACACAACCAGTCCGTCGTGCAGGTGCTGATCGTATTGCCGATGATCGTCGCCGGTGTCGTGCTGATCGTGAGCAACAGCCTCGCGCTGGCGTTCAGCCTTGGCGGCGTGGTGGCCGCCGTCCGGTTCCGTACGAACATGTCCGACTCTCGCGACATCGTGTTCATCTTTCTCGCGATCGCCGTCGGCTTCGCCGCGGGCGTTCAGGACATCACGATCGCATTGACGTTGTCGTGCATCTTCAATTTTGTCCTCGTCTTTCTGTGGCGATCCGACTTCGGACGCACCGTGCTCGAGCCGACCGCTTCATCGCAGTGGGCCGAGCCGCTCGGCGACCTCGCCGGAAAGGACCACGGCGGCAACGTCGTTCCCGATCGCGATCTCGTTCTCGCGTTGACGCCGAACAAAGTGGAGGCGCTCGCCGAACGATTCGAGCGTGTGCGCGTTCTCCTCGGACGAAACGGAAAGAAGCCGAGGTTCGACGCGGTCCTCGCCGTCACCACGTCCGAGCTCGACGGCGCCCAGAAGCACATCGAGAAGACCCTGAATGACGTCAGCAAGCGATGGAAGCTCGACGAGGTTGTCACCAACGCCGGCAAACCGTCCGAGCTCTACTATCTCCTTCGCACTCGCAAATCGGTGAACCGCGACGCGATGTTGACGGCGATCCGGTCAGGCGGCAATGGGTTCATCGATCAGGCCGACGTGGAAATTGGCGATGCGTTGGCGAAGGAAGCCGGCGAGGTTCGCCAGGAACGCAAGAAGGCTGAGGCACCCGTATGAACGCCACATGGCGTGCCGCGTCGATCGTCATCGGGACCGCGACCCTCGTGTCAGCGGTTTCATGGCCCGCCGCGGCACAGCCTGGGCCTTCGCCCACGCTGAAGCCAGAAAGCGTCACCGTCGCGGCGGGAGCGCGCTACCAGGCGGGCACATTCTATCGATGGTTCGCAGGTGGCGCGTACCGCGACCTGTGGGCGATGCCGATTCGCGTCCCCGTGCTCGACTGGCAGACCTACCTCGGCGGGCTGCATCCGACGAAGGAAGGCGGTGGGATGCAGACCAAGTCTCTGCGTCTCGAGACCGCCGACGGCACCGAGTACGTGTTCCGCCTCTCCGACAAGGGCGCGACCGGCGCGCCGAAGGGATTCGAGCACACGCCGGTTGGCGGATTCTTTCAGGACCAAGTCAGCGCCGAGCATCCGGCGGCCGCCGAAATCTCGGCGCCGATCCTCGAAGCGAGCGGCGTCCTCCATCCGACCGCGGTGCTCGTCGTCATGCCCAACGATTCCGCGCTCGGCAAGTTCAGCGCGGATTTCGCCGGACGTCTCGGCATGATCGAGGAATTCCCCAACGTGCCGAAGGGCGCGCCGGGGTTCGCTCGCGCAACGAAAATCATCGACAGCCCGGAGCTGCTGAAGCTCCTCAACGAGGACCCTGGCGAGCACGCCGACGCCCGCGCGTTTCTTGCCGCGCGGCTGACCGATTTCCTGATCAACGACAACGATCGTCACTCCGGTCAGTGGAAGTGGGCGCGGATGAAGTCGGGGCCGAAGACAGAATGGGAGCCGATCGCCCGCGACCGAGACCACGCCTTCGTGTCCTATGACGGTTTTCTCCTGAGACTGGCCGCGATGGGCAAAACGAGCCTGATCTCGTTCGGCAACGCGCCGGACGTGGTCGGACTCACGCAGCCGAGAGACTTCGATGCGCGGCTCCTGGCGGGGCTCGAGAAGCCGGTGTGGGATTCGATCGCGCTGGCGGTGCAGTCGCACGTCACCAACGCGGTGATCAACGAGGCCGCGCGGGCGATGCCGCTCGAGTATCAGGCGTCGGTCGCGAGGCTCGAGGCGGTGCTCATCAAGCGCCGTGACGCGCTGCCCAAGGCGGCTGACCAGTACTACCGTCTGCTCGCCGCCCGGGTCGAAGTGCACGGGAGCGACTCGGCCGATCGCGCGCTGGTCACGCGCACGAGCGATGGCGTGGTGGACGTCCGCCTCGAGTCGGGAGGAGCGACCTTCTTTGCTCGCCGCTTCGACCCGCGCGAGACGTCGGAGATCGTCATCTACCTGCACGGCGGCGACGATACGGCGCTTGTGACGGGCCATGCGCGGACGAGCATTCCGCTCCGAATCATCGGCGGGAACGGCACCAACACGTTCATCGATTCATCGACGGTCGGCGGACAGCCGCACACAACGCGTTTGTACGATTCGGGCACAGTCGTCGGCGTGTCGTATGGGCCGGACACCTTATTCGATCGGCGGCCGTGGGAGACAAAGAACGGAACGCTCTCGCCGCCGGGTCCCGACTTCGGTGTGACGTACACCCCGCTGGTGGGACTCAGCGACCATCGCGGGGTCGGCATCACGCCGCGATTCGGTGTCGCGCGGTACACGTACGGGTTCGGCGATCGGCCGTATGAATCGATGCTCGCGGTCGATGGCGAGTACGCCACGGAGTTTCGCGGAGCACGCGTCACCGTCGAGGCGGATCGGCGATTGGAGTCTTCTCCAATCCACTTTGCGGCCATCGCGAGAGCATCCGATTTCGAGGTCACCAACTTCAACGGCTTCGGAAACGCGACTGCCGACTCCGGCGGCACGAATCCATACTTCGCGGTGCATCAGCGGCAGTGGATGTTTCATCCCGCGATCGCGCTCGCCATCGGGTCCACGACGGACATTTCGCTGGGGCCGGTCATCCAGCACTCGGTCAGCGACAGCGCGCGAAGCCCATATCTGGCGACGGCTCGTCCATACGGATTCGGCGCCTTTACCCAAGCCGGAATGCGATTCGATGCGCGGTACGAGTGGCACGCGGTGCCCGACAGTGAGGAGCACACGCGCCACAGGGTCCTGATCGCGCTCAACGGATCCTACTTCCCCGCCGCGATGGATGTGCGCTCGCCGTTCGAGGAAGTTGCCGCTGCGGTCGCAACGTCCGTCACCGTCCCGGTTCCGACGCATCCGTTGTTCATCGTCCGGACTGGCGCCAAGAAATTGTATGGCGACTTTCCGTTCTACGAGGCGGCGGCCATCGGCGGCGAAGGAACCACGCGCTACATGGATCCGCAGCGATACGCGGGCGACGCGGCGCTCTACGCGACGTCGGAGCTTCGAATTCCCCTCGCACGATTCACCGTCCTGTTGCCGTTGCGCGCCGGGGTCCTCGGCATTGCCGAGGCAGGACGGGTGTACGTCGGCGGGAGCTCGCCGGGCGGGTGGCATTCGCGGACCGGCGAAGGAATCTGGGTGGGCCGTGCAGACGCGTCGCCCGTCGTCACGTTGACGCGAACCACGGAGCCGGGTCACACCGGATTGCAACTCGGGCTCGGTCTGAATTTCTGAGCGACCGGCGTCTCGCCGTCGCTCTTCATCCACCAGGAACGATCATGCCTTCCATGAGGTACAGGGGTCCGCTCGTCGGGTTGCTGGTCGCGCTGCTCGTCCTGGACTGCAAGCCACCGGTCGATCTCACGCCGCCGCCCGCCGCCTCGGCGGCGGCCCTCGTCGCACTGACAGGCGCCTCCGTGATGGTCGGCGTTGGGGACATCGCCAGCTGTTCGCAGCGCTTGAGCTACGGCACCGCCCGATTGGTCGACAGCGTGCTTCGCGCCGACAGCGTCGCCAAGGTGCCCAACGCGGTTTTCACGCTGGGCGACAATGCCTATTCGTCCGGCACGACCGCCCAGTTCAATCAGTGCTTCGCGCCCTCCTGGGGCGATCCGCAAAAAGGAATCATCAAGAGCCTGCACCCCGCTCCCGGCAACCACGAGTACCAAACCTTGAATGCCGATCCGTACTACAAGTACTTCGGACCGGCGGCCGGCGACGAGGGCAAAGGCTATTACAGCTACGACGTCGGCGCCTGGCACGTGGTCGTCGTCAACAGCGAGATCGTCGTGAACTCGAGCTTCACGGATTCCGCGCGGCAGGCGCAGATGGACTGGGTGGCGAAGGATCTCAAGGCGCACAAAAAGCTCTGCACCATCGCTTACTGGCATAATCCGCGATTCAGCTCCGGATGGCACGGGAGTGACCGCCGGTTCATTCCGATGTGGCGGATTCTCTACGACAACGACGTGGATCTCGTGTTGAACGGCCACGATCACGACTACGAGCGCTTTCGCCCGATGACCCCGGACGGCGTGGCCGATACGACGAAGGGGATTACGGAGATCGTCGCGGGCACGGGTGGTGAAGAGCTGCGCGGATTCAGCAGCATCAACCCCAACAGCCTGTATCGAATCGAGGGGCGCGCGGGGGTACTACTGCTGACGCTCGGCGCCGCCGAGTACCGGTCCGCGTTCATCGAGATCGGGGGACGCGTGTGGGATCAGAGTGGCGGAAAGTGCCATTGATGGGCTTCGAGCATGGTTGGCTTCTTTGGGCGGGGGGAATGATGGATTCGGGTGTCGTTCGGCGTGTGAAGAGTAAGGGTACGGTGCTCGTCGCATCGACCAACACGGCCTTTGCCACGACCGTCGGGCAATTGGTGCGTGACTGCGGCTTCGCGCCGGCATTTCCGACGGAATTCGAGGGACCATGGCTGTCCCTGACAAGGACACAGCCCCGAGTCGTGATCTGCGACTATGACGCGCAGGTCGGCCTGGTTCACCGATTGATCATCGAGAGCTCGGCTCGGCGCGTACCGCTGGTGGTGTTCCACTCGTCCGAGCGGAGCGCCGCATCGCCGGCCTTCGCAGCGGTGGAGCGGATCACGTGGCTCAAGCTTCCCGTGTCGCCGGCGGTTTTCGGCCGGGTGCTGGGCGATCTCGTGCCGCCGGCGCGACACGCGGCGTAGGTAGTGTATAGTATATATGTTAGAGTGCTAATGGCACGACTGATGCCTTAGATCAGTCGTTGATTCCCTTGGCGCTTCGCCAAGATCCGTTGCCTGGAGGCAACCCACCTATGAAACGATCGACACTTCTCACCACGTCCGCCGCGCTGCTGCTCGTCGCCGGCGTCGCCCACGCGCAAGATCCGGATCGCGGTCGCGGCCGCGGTCAGGATCCGAAACCCGTCCCGCAGCAGGAACAGCAGCAGCGAGTGGACGAGCAGCGCCACCGCGACACCGCCTACAAGGCGGCGCTCGCCAATCAGGTGCGCGGTACGCAACAGGCCTCGGCGGCGTTGCAGCAGCAGAAACGCAGCGCCCAGTACACCGTGAGCCAGCAGTACGCGGCGAACCTGCGACTCCAGCAAAAGCGGCTCAACACTCCGCGCGACGTTCAGCGCGACCCGTACTACTCGGCGCCGATGACCTTCCGGTATACCGTCGGGTCGACCGATCGCGAAACCAACAGGTATGGCGCCGACGTGATGCGACAAGCGGTGAACAACGGCTATCAGCAGGGATGGAAGGCCGGACGCGCCGATCGCAGCGATCACTGGCCCTCGAACTATCAGAAGTCGTATGGCTACGAGGACGCCAACTACGGATTCAGCGGCACCTACCTCCCGCAGAGTGATTACAACTACTACTTCCGCGAGGGGTTCCAGCGCGGTTACGAGGACGGCTACGCCAAGCACCCGCAGTACGGCGCCGTGGTCAACGGGTCCCCGTCCATTCTGGGCAACATTCTTTCCGGTATTCTAGGCTTGCACAGCATTGGTTGAACGTCGGCCGCTTGGAGAATGCAGGGGACGGCGCGCTAGCGCCGTCCCTTTGCCGTTTCTGCGTGATTGCCCGGGCACGCGACGTTGAACGACAACAGCTGGTAGGACAACGATTTCGCGGATAACCACGCGGATCTCGCGGAGACTGCAAAGGCAAAACCATAATTGGTGTTGCTGTAATCCGCGAAATCGGCCGTCATCCGCGAAATCGTTGTACCACCTCGCTGTTGCAGTTGCCGCCCAACACAGTCCCTAACGCATCCCGGCCTTCTCCAGCGCCGTCGTCCCCCCGACGATCGGGATCGAGAACGACGAATGCGCGAGATCGACCGTCAGCTGCGTTCCCGCCCTCGGCCACAGCGTGAACTCCCGGTCGCTCGACATGATCATCACCGCCAAGCGCTTCCCGGCCGGCACGAACTCGTCGTCCGGCTGTAGATCGAACGTGAGATCGTAGAACTTCCCCGGCACCAGCTTCTCACCGGGCCGCTTCGAGTCGTAGTTGCCGCCCTTCGTGAGCGATTTGTAATTCTGCGGGTCCGCCCAGCCGCGCGTGATGAGTCCCACGTGGCTCTGCGATCCCATCCGCGTCGAGTCGTACGGCAGCATCACCAGCCACACGCTCAGATTCGCCGCCGGCGCGCTCGACGCGATCCGAAGCGTCACCCTCGGCGTTCCGGAGATGTGCACCGTGTCGTGAAAGATCGGCGTCGCGTAGACCAACCGGTTCGGTGACCGGTCCATCATCGCGTACGTCGCTGCCGCTCTTGCCGACGTCGTCGACCAGCGAGTCGGTCCCGCTGTTTGCGTTCGTGAGTGAGAGAACCGCAATGTTCGTCCCGCCCGCAGACGGGTGAAACACCACCGGCACCGAACCCGGCACCGGGAACGACGCGAACGGCGTCGGCGGCATGACAGGCCCGCCTCTGCCCCGCCCACGACCCACGCCCACCGTCGTCGAATCGGGGCCTCGCGCTGCCGCCACTTGCATCGCCGCCTGAGCCGCCGCCACCGCCCGCGGCTCCTGCGCCGCCGCGTCCTGAACGATCCATACAGGCGGATCCTTCTCGACGCCGTTGTCGACACCATACAGGTAATGGCTGAACCATCGGTTCAGCATGTCGGCCGGCGGGTTGCCGCCGTGACCGCCCTGATGGAGATAGATCGATACAGGCAGCCCCCGCGCTCTCATTTCATTGTATATCCGCACGCTGTGCTCGGGGACCACGTTGTAGTCGTTGAACCCGTGCGCGAGCAGCACCGCGGCCTTGATGTCCTTCACGTGCGGCAGGAGATCGCGCGCTGCCCAGAAATCGTTGTAGTCGCCCGTCGCCCGATCCTGACCCTTTGGTCCGGCGAAGATTCCGTTCTTGTACAGGTTGTCGCAGTTCGCCCGGCCGGTGCTGTCACCGCTGGCGATGAAGTCGTACAACACATCGACGTCCTCGCCGAGGTAGCCGCCAGGTGAGCGAACCAGCCCGTTGGTGCGGTAGTAGTGGTAGTACGAGGTGTTGGGCGACACGGGCACCACGACCTCGAGACCCTTCACGCCGGTCGTCGCCGCCGCGAGCGGCAGCGTCCCTTCATATGAAGTGCCGATCATCCCCACCTTGCCCGTCGACCAGCTCGTCGCCTTCACTTCCTCGTTGCCGGTCTCGGTCGTGTAGCCCTTCGCACGGCCGTTGAGCCAGTCGACGACGAACTTCATCGGCAGCCGCTCCGGCGCGTCGCCCACTGTCGGGCAGCCTTGCGACCGCCCGGTCCCGGGCGCCTCGGAGTGCACGACGGCAAAGCCGCGCGGCACCCACTCGTTGACCAGCGCGTTAGAGATTCGTGAACGATTCGCCTGATACGGCGGCTCGTTCATGTGGCCGCGCGGCTCCGGCTGATCGTTGAGCTCCTGCTGGACGTTCCAATTCACCTGGCCGCGCGACGTGCCGGCGTAGTACGGGCTGGATCCATACAGAATCGAGACCTTGAGCCCCTCCGTCTCCGTCTGGCGCGGCCGGGTGACGTCGACGTGCACCCGGTCCGGCTTGCCGTCGTGGTCGCTGTCGAAGTTGGTCTCGACCCACAGCTCCTGCCGAATCCATTGCGACGAGTCCTGAAATGCCGGAACGACTTGGGCCATTCCGTTCGTGAAGACCGGCGCCGCCTTGGCCGGCGCTTGCGCCCTCGCGGAAGTACTGGCGAGAAGCAGAACAGGAATCACGGCGGCGGCGCGGAGCGCGCTGGGCGAACGTCGGCGATGCGGCATGGGGGGAGAGATCCGTAATGGGAATGGCGGAAATGAAGATACGCTGCACATAGGGGGTTCGGGTTGCTTGCACTATTAGAATGAAGCGTCTTCCATCTTGGCCAAGAGCACCATCAGTATTGGCTCGAGACGCACAACCCGACCCATCACTCAACCCAACCCATGCCCTCGCGTGTAATCGCGATCGGCCTCGACGGCTTCGAGATCACGCTCGCCGAGCACTTCATCTCCGAAGGACTGATGCCGAACTTCGCGCGGATCGCGGCTCGCTCGCTGCGCGCCCGCCTCGATCACGGCGCCGACAAGTTCTCGGGCCTCGCGTGGGAGCACGTGAGCGCCGGACGGGCCCCCTCTGACGGTGCGCGCTGGTCGGCCGTGACCTTCGACAAGGATCGCTACACGGCCCGTCAAGAGAATACGACCTATCGACCCTTCCTGGCCGATCTCCCGCTTCGCTCCGTTGTGGCGGATCTCCCGTACTGCGATCTCGGGGCGGCGCCCGACGTACAGGGGCTCATCGGCTGGGGCGTGCACGATCCGGGTATTGATCCCACGTCTCGGCCGGAAAGCCTGCTCGCCGAAATCAAGCAGCGCTTCGGGGCCTATCCCGCTCCGGAGTGGATTTACGGATTCTCTTGGCCCTCGCCTGAACGCACACGCCGGGCGTCGGACGCGCTGACGCGCGCCGTGAACGTCCGGTCGGAGGTCACACGATGGCTGCTCGCCGAGCGGCTGCCAGAGTGGGACCTTGCCATCGTCGTCACCAGCGAAACGCATTCGGCGATCGAGCCACTATGGCATGGCGTCGATGCTTCACATCCACTGCACGCGTTGCCGTCGGCCGCGCCGGCGGCCGCCGGCCTGCGCGACGTATACACCGCGACCGACAATCTCATCGGCACCATGGCCGGCGCGTTCCCCGACGCAACGCTCGTGCTGTTCGCCATGCACGGCATGGGAATCAATGACGCCGACGTTCCCGTGATGGCGCTGTTGCCGGAGCTCCTCCACCGCCATGCGTTCGGCCGGCCTCACATGAAGAAGCCCCGTTGGACCAGCCGGCTGAGCGACGGAACGCCGCTGCTCGGCGAACACGAGTCCTGGGAACAAGCGGTGGCCGACATCGTACCGATGGGCGGCGAGTCTGCCGTCCGTCGCGGGCTCCGCGGATTGCGCGATCGGGTGACTGGCCGGCGCCCCCACGCGATGATCGTGAACGATGATCCCCCGGCGATGGGGTGGATGCCGGCAATGCGCTATCAGTCGTTCTGGCCGGCCATGCGCGCGTTCGCCCTGCCGTCTTTCTACGACGGCCGGATTCGCGTGAATCTGGCCGGACGGGAGTCCCGGGGCATCGTTCAACCCGACAAGTACCGGAGCACACAGGACGCACTCACCGAGCTCTTGCACGAGTGCCGCGACGCCATCACCGGAGAGCGCGTGGTCGAGGAAATCATCCGCCATGAGGGCGACCCCGCGCTGGTCGGCCCATCGCAGGCCGACGTGTCGATCATCTGGCGCGGAACCGCCCTCGGACTCACCCATCCCTCGCTTGGCACGATCGGCCCGGTACCTTGGCGCCGGACGGGAGGGCACACAGGCGCCCACGGATTTCTTCACGTGTCGGGGCAGGACATCCCCGCGGGCGACACGGCGCACGCGAGCTCCTTCGATGTGGTTCCGACGCTGATCGCGCTTACCGGAGCGACGCCGCCCCCGAATCTGAGCGGGCATGTGCTCCCGGCGCTCGCCTATCGGGCGGGGATTTGACCGCGCGCCGTCCGTAATACCTGCCGCGTGCGATCGCTGCACGGAGCAGGGCCGGCACCCAATCTGTGGGCGGACGAGTCGCCCGCATGAGGCGGAAGGCGATCTCGCGGTACAGCATGACCGCTGCATCGCGCACCGGCCGAGGTGACCCAAGCGACCCAGGTGAGCCAGGCGCCGCGCGCCGTTGTTCGAGGCCCACGACGTAGCCATGACCCTCGAAATATCGGCGGAGGTATGCGGTCGTCTGACGCTCGGGTTCGATCATGTGCTCGACGATCGAGTCGGGAACCCAGCGCGCCGTGCCGCCGGCGTCGAGCACCGCTTGGATGACGTCGATCTCCTCACCTCCGATGAGCCATCGGCTGGGTTGGCGCCCGAGCGTTACGTCGTATGGTCGCGCGCGCTGCGCCGCCACGGCAATCGCGAAGTTCGCTCCGTACGGAAGGCCGTCTCGTTCCGGAACGACCGCTGCATCGGCCGACGGTCGTCGCGTAGCGAACGCCGACTCACAGACGTAGACAGAGCGAGCGAGCCACGGCGGAGGTCCACCTTCGAAGACCGGAGTGATCGTGCCGCCGAAAACTGTCGTGCCGGGCCATTTCAGGATGGCGCGCTCGTATGCGGTGAGCCAATCGACGTGCACCCGCACGTCGTCATCCGTCCAGAGTATGTAGTCACCGCGCGCCGCCCGCACTCCGGCATTGCGCGCCCGCGAATGGCCCGGCTCGGGTTCGACAACGATGCGCAAGGGCAGGCGCGACGCGTATTCCCGGGCGACCCGCTCAGTGTCGTCCGTGCAAGCGTTCGCGACGACGACGATCTCGAGTTGGTGATGCAGCGGCAACGAAGCAAGCGTGAGCGAGCGGAGCGTCTCGCCGAGCCGGCGCGCTCGGTTGTGCGTGCAAATCGCTACCGTGAGGAACGGCCGGCCCGTTTCGTCCGGCGTTATCGGCGCAAGCGGTTCGTTGTCGTCCGGGGTCACGGGAGCGAAATGAGGGTGGTGGAGGTGAGCGTGCGGTGAGCCATCTCACGCCGCCGAGTGCCACTCCCCGCGGGCGCTCGTGTCGAGATTGAAGCAATATTCATGTCGGCGTTGATTCACGAAAACTTACCGGAGACGAATCATGTCCACTATGGCTACGTTGGCTCGATTGACCGCTGCTGGAACGTTGCTCGTGACGAGCGTCGCGTCGGCACAGGCTACGAAGGCGCAGGCGGAATTGGCGGCCGCGATGCGCGGCGCAAATCATGTGGCGCTTGCGGACGGCATCGAGACGGCCAGCGCCTCCGGCAACCCGATTTCCGCGAGATACGAGTTCGAGAACGGGAAGCTCCAGCTCTCGGTTTTCGTCGAGAAGGCGGGCGCGTACTCGGAGGTCTTCGTCGATCACATGACCGGAAAGGTGGCCAGGATCGACAAGATCACCGGAGGTGACGACCTGAAAGACGCAAAGGCCCAGAGCAAAGCCTCGGCGAAGGCGACGGAGGCGCTCGCGTCGGCGCTCGCCAAAGCGGTCGCGGCAAATCCGGGCTACACGGCCGTAGACGTAACGCCAGTCCTCGAGGGCAAACGTCCCGTTGCCGTGATTACGCTGATGAAGGACGGGCGATTCAAGGGTGCGTCGCAGCCGCTCGGGTGAGACCGACTCTCCGCATCAGATCCTGCGAATCGTGGGTCGGCCCTCGCGACGGCGAAGCGCGGCTCGAAGATGTTGTCCCGAAGAGTGAGGTCGTCGACCGACCGATTGAGCCAGGTGAACGTGCTGTCGTACTCGTGCAGGCCGAAGAAGACGCCTGCCACATCCCACGCCCGACCGCGACCGGCGTTCCATCGCGCCTCGAGACCTCGGAGGATCGCGCGGGCCTCAGCACCGCGCCCCGACTCGGCGAAAATGCGCGCGATGCCAGCGGAATCGTTGCCGGCTTCGACCATTGCATCGCGCCACATTTTGCGGTCTTCGTAGATGCTTTCCACAGTCTGGCTGGCGCGACGCACCTTGGGACGCAGCGACTGCAACGGCCGCAGGAGAACGAGCGCTTCGTCTTCCCGCCCGGCCATTGCGAGGATCCGGCCATCGTGCGCGATGGCATCGATCGCGCGAGGGTTGAGTGCGACGGAGCGCCGTGACTCCGCGATTGCCTCGTCCACGCGGCCGAGCCAGAAGTCGACGGCGGCCACGAACTGGTGGGCCTCCGAATTGTCCGGCTCCACAACCACCGCGCGGCGCGCTGCCGACTCGGCCGTCGAGAAATCGAGGCGATTGAGACTCGCCCAGGCAAGTTCGGCGTAGCCGTCGGCGAGGGTCGAGTCGAGCGCGATTGCGTGCCGCGCAGCGACCGCACCGCTGTCGCACGCCACCAGCCGGGCGCGGCGCGCCTCGCCGCCCAGACAAACGGCGTTGTACGCGCGGGCCAGGGAGGCAAATGCGGCGGGAAAGAGCGAGTCGGCCGCCACCGCGCGACCGAGGATCCCAACCGCGGCTCGCGTTCCGCTGTCGCTTCGGAAAAGACGCTGATCCGTGCCGCGAAGATAGAGATCGAACGCATCGGAGTTGGGGCGATGCCCGCGCGTGGCGATGACCGCATACGCCGCGAGCGACACGGCGGCCAGGAACCCGATGCCCCCCGCCACCACCCAGCGTCGCGTCGCGCGTCGGGAGCGGGCGGTCGCGAACGCCGCCGAGAACGCGTGGTCGAAACTCGAAACAGACGGAAACCGCTCGGCCGCATCGCGGGCGAGGGCGCGCCGCAGCACATCGTGCGCGGCCCGCGGTACGTCCGTCGACGACGCGAGCGAGGGATCGGTGCTCGCGTCCATCCACGGTCGGCCGAGCATTTCCTGCACGACGGCAGCCAGTGAATAGACGTCGCTGCGCGCGTCGACCGGTCCACGTCCGTCGGCCTGCTCGGGGCTCATGTACTCCGGCGTTCCGGCCGAGGCGCCGACGGTCAAGGGCGGTCGAGCGACGCCGAAGTCGGCGAGCATGGCGCGCTCGCCGTCGAACAGGATGTTCTCTGGTTTCACGTCGCGATGGACGACGTTCTGCTCGTGCGCGTGCGACAGCGCGGCGGCGATCTCGCGCAGGATTCGCTGCACGCGCCTCTGACGAAAGCGGCGCGCCCGGAGGTCAGCCGCTGGCGCAAGCTGCCGCCGCGCATCACCGGCATCACGTAATACAACCAGCCCTGCTCGTCTCCGGAGTCGTACAGCGGGACGATGTTCGGATGATGAAGCCGGGCGGCGAACTTGATCTCTCGATCGAAGCGGTCGGCGCCGATCGCGGCCGCCGCGTCGGGCCCCAGGATCTTGACCGCCACTTGCCGATCGTGCTTGCGGTCGTGAGCCAGATAGACGACCGCCATGCCGCCGCGGCCGATTTCGCGTTCGATCACGAATCGCCCATTCAAGATTCGTGGCGGCGTCTCTTCGAGCAGGGCGGCGAACCGCTCGCCGGCGGGCGCGTCGAGGAGCGCGTCGTCCCGCTCGCAAGCGGCGACCAGGCGCGCGAGTTGCGCACGCAACGCCCGATCGCCATTCGCGGCGCGGTCGAAGTATGCATCGCGCTCCTCGGGTGGGAGATCGAGCGCCGCGTCGATCAGCGGTTCGAGCGCGGCCCACCGTTCGGACGAGATCGAGGCCCCCTGGTCGGCCTCCACCGGCGTGGGATACGATCGCGGTGTGTCGGTCATTGCGGGAGAAGCTCGCGGAGCAGCATACGGGCCTTGGCCCAATCGCGTTCGACGGTGCGGACGGTCACGCCGTTCACTGCGGCGATCGCTTCCGGCGGCAAGCCGCCGAAGAATCGAAGCACCACGACTCGAGCCAGCCGCTCATCGATCGATGCGAGGCGGTCGAGCGCGTCGTGGATCTCGAGGACCGCCTCGGATTGGTCTTCCGCGGCGATGGCTTCCTCGTCGAGCGTCACGCGGTAGCCCGTCCCGCCTCGCTTGAGCGCCCGCCGCGCCTTTGCGCGATCGACGATGACCTGGCGCATCGCCACGGCCGCCAACGCGAGCACGTGCACGCGATCGATTGAATCGGCCTGCCGGCTGCCGGCCAAACGGAGATAGACCTCGTGCACCAGCCCGGTGGTGGCCAGCGTCGAGCCGCGGTCGCGCGACAACTGGGCGTGAGCGATCCGCCGCAGCTCGCCATAGACGAACGGCATGAGCGCGTCGAGCGACTCCGAGCTTTCAATCGCAGGTCCGAAATGTCGGGGCGCAGCCACGGGCGTCGTTTGCTGTTCAGTGGATCTCGATCGTCGACCGAGCCATTCCGGCGTCTTGACGGTTTGAACATGAGAACGATCGTCGCAAGTCGCAATCGCGTGGACGCATACCTGGCCAGGGGGTTCCTCTGCACGCCGGGCGGGTCCAACGACGTAAATGTCGGGCCGATGCGACAGTTCTCGTTTACCCAAGTGGCGGTTTGCCGCGGCGCACCAATACTGAACTCACGGGGGGGGGAGAGCTTATGTGGTCCAGGGCGAAAACCTTGATCGTACGAGGCGTCGTCAGCGCGGCCGTCGCGATGCTCGGTGCCGGGTGCAGCGGCGATACCCCATCTACGACGGGCACGGCCGTCGTCAGTGACCCGTCCACGCCTCTGGCGCCGGCACCAACTCGACCCCCGTCTCCCATACCCGGCTCGTACACGATCACGGGCCTCGTCCGAGAGGGTGGGCGCCCGATCCCCGGCGTAGGCGTAAATGCATGGGTGACCGAAGACGCCGGGTTCGGTTACTCCTGGTGGTGGGCGCACGGCCCGTTGCACTCCGACACTGCTGGACGGTATTCGGTCTCGGACCTGCCGAGCGGGGTGCATGTGTGGCTGCAGGCGTTCCAGGACGGCTATGACCAGCAATGCGCCGTATCCGTACCGACCGTCCGAGGCGACACGACGGTCGACATCCCGCTCGTATCGACGGCGGTAGTCGCACCCACGGCTTCGTCGCCGTCGGGCTTGCGGTCGGTTTCCGGTTCGGTCGTGCTCGCGACTTCGGGCGGCCCGCAACCGGCAGCCGGAGCGTTCGTCGATTTCGAGCCGATCCCTGACCTCCCGGAGGCCACGACGCACGCTGACGGGGCTGGGCGATTCGCGTTGTGCGGGCTGCCCGCCAATGACACGATCTGGCTCGGCGCATTCTCCGGCTCGCACTCCGCGTACGTGCAGGTGCCGCCTGGTCAGTCCGACGGCGTGAAGATCGTTTTGCCGTGAGCCCTGACAACGAGCGATCAGCTTTCGCTCTTATCGCTTGCCCACGTCACTCGCCCTCAAGGAGCGCCCCGAGCCGGATCGATCCAGCTCACGCGGTGTGCCGGGAGATACGCCGCGACGGCGCCGATCCCCAGCAGCACGGCGCAGGCGACGCCGAGCGACAGTAGATCCGTCGAGCTGACGTCGTAGCGGAGCGCGCCGAGCAGATGCGTTGCGGCCGGCGCGACCACCAGTCCGACCGCACCGCTCGTCGTGACGATCGCGGCGCGCGCGCGAACAGCGCGCCGAGCGGCGCGCCATCGAGGTGCACGAGGCGCCGGATGGGCGCGCGTCTCGACGCACTCATGGCGTCGGTCGATCTCGCAGTGCAGTTGCGATCGACCGACCTTGGCGGGAGTTCAGGAATCGTCGCGCGATTGCTGGCCGTAGGAACGCCGATCGTCGCCACGGCGCGCGGCGCGGCGCTCGAACTCGGTGAGGCGGTCACCTTCGCGGGTGCATCCGTGGGCGCAGGCGAACTCGCGGAGCTGATCCAGCGCGAGATCACCCGCGACACAGACCGCGGCGAAGCCATGCGCCGCTGTGCCGAATGCCACTCGCCGCGGGCGCTCGTGTCGACATTGAAGCAGTGTGCGGATCGGCGTTGAATCACGCCGGCGGATCTCAATGGCTGGAGGCCGTAGATAGAGCAAAGCGGCCAAGCCGGCCGGATAGAAGGACAGGGAGAAGGCCGAAGGGAAGAGCGTGCGAAATCGGTTGATCCGGTACGATCGGAAGTTCTTCATGGCCGTTTACAACTGGGCGGCCAACGTGATCGAGCGGCGGCGCCCGCTGTTGGAGCGCAATCCGTTTCGCAGGGGCATCGCTCGAAATCGCTGAGTGGGGGCGCAGCTTCCTCGCGTGCCAGTCTCAGCCTCCACCAGCCAGGGTCACGGGGAGCAGAGCTTCCAGCAACGTGTCGCTCGCGTAGTCTCCATCGCTCTCTGCGAGGCAAGTCGCTCCTTCGCCGAACAGCGAGACGTCGTCTATCTGTGGAGGTCGGCCCAACCTTGCCGCCAACACGCCGAGAACTCGACGGTAACCGGACCGAATCGCCTGCTTAACATCATCATCCAGCCAGAGTACTTGCCAAATGCTCCCGACGGCAAGCCACGAGGGAAGCCGGAGGTCCGCGGGGACGGAGCCCGTCGGCGATGCGACCGAACGAAGCGGGCGTCCGGAATAGGGTAAGAACGGGCACCCATCGCGAAGGTGAAGGACCTGCCAATCGCCAGGTAAGAACGCGAACCAACGAACGCCCGGGACGCGCGATTCGACCGTTGCGCGCCCCACTCGGGACGAGCAGCCAACTGCTACTCCCTCGATGCGCGAGCCCGCCTGCACGCACAACCTACTCAGCTGACACAGGGTCCGGCCGCTCGATACTGCGTCATCCACTACACCAACAGTCGGATGGCCCGCGAGTTTATCGAGCTCAAACCCAGTGACCGGACTCAGAAACCGAGCATCGGCACACCGCGTGAGGTTGGTGCGGGTTCCTCTCTCCGCGATCTCTTCGCCCCGAAGAAGCGGGTCTAGGATCAGCCAATGACGCCCGTCCGCCGCAACGGTCTTCGTGGCCCAGTCAGCATAGAGGCGGTGCGGAACGACCTCCCATCCGCGCCGCGCCGCGTAGGCGCGTACGGCTGATCGCACCGCTTGTGCTCCTTCGTCCGCCATCGCGCCGCCGTCGGATGACATGATGGCCAGAGCCGCCGGAACATCATCCATTACTAAGACGCCACCTTTCATTGGTCGTTATGAGCCGCTCAGTTTCGCTGTACGTCCACTATCGTGCTTAGCGCTACATCCACATCGTCAAGCCCGTTCGTCACCGGCACGTCGAAAGCTGCGGGAGAATCCGTGCTGCCGGTGAGAATCAGCAGCGAATTAAGAAGCGCCTTGAACTAGGCGATACCCAACTCCCCGGACGGCCACGAGCGCCTTCCTGGCGCCAACGAGGGCCAGTCGCTTTCTCAACCCGCAGATCCGGACAGCCAAGGTATTCGGGCGGTAGGCGGAACCAGGGCGACGCACTGTGATTTGACCGGCGAGCTTTGCGTGCCTCACGACTCCGCCGTTCGAGCGAAGCAAAGCATCCATCAGGCGCAGTTCCACGTCTGACAGCACGGTGCGACCCACGCTCGACGAGACGGTTCGCCGCGGCCAATCGATGTCTACCGGAACGTTGCCAATGCAGTACCAGCCCCTGTCGTCGGCGCTCGCGGTGGAGATGCGCGCCACGAGTGCAATCTCGCCGTCGGCCGACCGTATAGCGTATTCCGAGACACCCCGCGACACCGCCGCGGTCAGCGCGAAGAGCACGTCATAGCTGGCGCTGATCCTCGCCATGAGTGCGCCTTGTGCTCCGGAGCCAGGTGCGGACGCAGCCGCTGGGGTTGTACTCGTTGGTATGGCACTGGCCCGCTCACCCGGAGAAGTTGGCCTGCCCGCGAGCCGCTCGGTTCGTTGCATGAGTCACGATTGTCCAAATGCATGCCCGCAGGACTCCGACACGCGTCGACGCGTTCAATGGGAGGGGCTTTGCCACCGGCGCGCATAATGATCGCGTAGATCGCCGCCGTCAATGGTGAAGCGCCAACCTTGGCTGGCTCGCAAGCGCACGTTGCGCAGCCGCGACAGACCAGACAACCAGGTTGTGTTATTGACAACATTAATTTGCCTTCTAATGTAGCACAGTGGTGATCAACACAGGCAGACTTAGATTACGATCGTCTCAATAAATGCTTCGGGTCACATTCGCTTGACACCTGCCTCGGCCTACCCAATCCTTGCCAACCGCTGACGCGTGGTCATGGCCACCCGGCTCTAACGCGCAGATACCATTCGACGATGACTGGAGTCTTCGGGCCCGCGCGCAGCACCCACACACGAGGTGTGTCGATGAGGAGTCGAGGGCGGATCTTTTTGCAGTGCTGCGTGATCATCATGGCAGCAGCGGAGCTCGTCGTACCGCGCTCCGCCAACGCGGCGCCCCGCAGTTGCGGGGACTTCTTCTGTGAATTTCCCGTGCAGGGCACGTGTACGACCGGGGAGAACCCGCCGCCGAACCTTTCGTGCAGCGGCTGCGGGCCGCCGATCTGTTTGGACAATGGTCCCGACTGCGACTCGCCTCAGATCGAATGGGTCTGCAGTTTCGCGTCGTAGGACTCTGCCCCGACCGCCGTGCCGATGCCGCAGCAAATGCGCCCGTCGCACGAGCGGTCGGGTCACGTAGTTGTGTGCGGCGTTAAAAATGCATGGCGGCGGCCGCGCATCGCGTCGATCTGCGGCAGCGGTAAGACGATCTGCTTAGAGAGGTGCCTCTCAAATGAATATGGAAAGACTTCAATCCGCCTTGTTAACCGCCGCCGCGCTTGTCATGGCGGTGGCCCTCGTCCACCGAGAGTTTTACTCCACTACGGTCGGCAGGGAGAGATCCGCGCCGACAACCGCTGCGAATTGGCGCGAAATCATTCCGGCCGGTAGGCCCATTGGAGACACAAGTGCGCGAGTAAAGATCATTGAATTTGCCGATCTTCAGTGTCCGTTCTGCAAGTACTTCAACGGTGTGGTCCGGTCGGTTGTTGCGAAATACCCCAAAGACGTGGAACTTGTTTTTGTTCACGACCCCCTTCCCATGCATCCCTTCGCCGCTCAAGCGGCACGTGCGGCCGAGTGCGCGGCCAGCCAAGGTCGCTTTTCTGAAATGGTGAACGCGCTTTACGACGCTCAGAGCCTGCTTGGGTCGCAACCGTGGAGCAGTTTCGCGATGACCGCCGGGGTTCCTGATGTAAGTCGGTTCGCGGACTGCGTTCGCGACACGATTCCGCTTTCTGTTATTGATCGCGGCGTACAGATGGCGAAGCACTTCAATGTGGTCGGAACTCCTACGGTTTTCGTTAACGATAGGCGTTTTGCCGGAGCGCCCAGTGATACAGAGCTCGTTAGAGCTGTCGAGAGTATCCTGGACACTCGAGCCAGCAGTAGGAGGTAGCCGCGAGGCGAATATCGATGCTCGAGACGTGCCGCGCTCGAGCGTGTGCCGGTCAACGAGTCAACTCCCGTGCCTGCAAGAGTCAATCGTCGGCCCCGAGCGAACTTGCGTCGACCGCAACGGCGCGGCATCGTTGCATCAACACATTCAGTCGGGATAGGAGTATGAGACGTCTCGGCTTTGCCTCCCTCGTCGCAGCGCTAATATCGGGACTCTTCTGCGCCGCGACGGCTGGCGCTCAGGCAGTACGCGGCGTGGTCGTTGACCGCGCCGATGTGCCGGTACAGGGCGTGGTTGTCCAGATTCTTGATGCGTCCTCTCGTGTCGCTGGCCGTGCCCTGACTAATGAGCGCGGCGAGTTCCGCGTCGCGCTGGCGGCAGGCACGTACCGCATCCATACACTGCGCATCGGGTTTCGTCCCACCGACTCGGCTCCGGTAACGCTGCAAGCGGGTCCGGACGTCGCACAACGGATCGTACTTACCGGGTTACCGATCGGCTTGGATACCGTGCGCGTCGCGAGCCGCAATGCCTGCCGCGCCCTCAACGACTCCGGTGCGGCGTTCGCAGTTTGGGAACAGATCCGCGCTGCCATCGCGGCGGCGTCGCTCACTGCCGCGACGCACGACATCTTCACCACGACCATCTCGTACGAGCGCACGCTGGAGCCTGACGACCGCCGGATCCGTGCGCAGGCGTCGACCATTCACTCTGGGTACGTCCGCGAGCCGTGGGGGACGCGTTCGGCCGACGCCCTCCATGCAGACGGTTACGTCGTCACCGATCGCGACAACGTGACGACGTATTACGCGCCGGGGCTTGAGGTGCTCCTCGCCCCATCCTTCGTGGAGGACCACTGTTTCCACCTGACGACCGGCAAGGACCGTCTTGGCCTCGCGTTCGAGCCGACGCCTGATCGCGGAAAGATACCGGAAATCCGCGGCACGCTCTGGCTCGACGCCAACACGGCCGAGTTACGAAGCTTGGAGTTCCGCTACTCCAACCTGCTTCCAGAACAGGATGCGATTGCGCTCGGCGCGGCGGATTTCATTCACTTAGCCAACGGGATGTGGGCCATCTCTCGTTGGAACATTCGTATGCCCGTGCTGGAGCAGGTGATCGGTTCAGAAGTCCGGGGCGGAGCCAGACTTCAACTCGGTCACTCGGAAAGCCACCTGCAGATCGTCGCCGTCCGCGTCGCCGGCGGCGAGCTTGCGCTCGCACGCCAAGGCGCGGATACGCTGTGGAGGCGACCGCTGGTCGCGCTTTCCGGCACCGTGGTGGACTCTGCCTCGGGAACGCCAATCGCAAGGGCGCGGCTGAGACTCGCTGGAACCAACCTCGGCGATTCGACGGACGCGCGTGGCCGTTTTGCGATAACAGGCGTTTTGCTCGGTGACTACACGCTGGAGATCCGCACGCCGTCGCTCGACTCGGTCAACGCGTTGCATCAGATCCCGCTCGCGTTCACCGACTCCGCGCCACCAATTGAACTGCGCGTTCCCAACGGGACCCAGCTCCTGTCGCTTATTTGCGGCACCCGGAAGCTAGAGTGGGAAGGGATCGTGTTGGGCACGGTAACGTCGACAGGCGACTCCATGCCACCGCGCAACGCGAAGGTCACCGCCGAATGGAGGCAAGTCTTCATGCCTGTCGGCGCGCAGTCTATCGAGAATGCCAGCAGTCATGGGCAGTCCTTGGAGACGCGGACCGATTCGCATGGGATGTTCCGCCTGTGCGGCGTGCCCATCGACAAGACGATCTCTCTCACCGTCGCTGACACAAATACCCCACCGGTCTACGTCCGAATTCCGCCGGGCGGTCGGTTCGCGCGCGCCGAACTCGCGCTCGGCCGCCGTGCAGGCCTGGACCTCTCGCCGTTCGTCGGCACGGTCACCGACTCAGCAGGTCGGCCGGTAGTCACGGCGGACGTCTCACTCCCGGCCTTGTCGAAGAGCACCGTGACCGACGCCGCCGGCGGGTTTCGAATCGACGGCGTTCCGGCTGGAATCCAGCACGTGCTTGTGCGTCGGCTCGGATATCGTGCGATCGACACGAGCCTCGCCTTTTCAGCCGACCGAACCCTGCGGCGGCGATTCGAACTGGTACGCGCGGTGACGCTAGACTCGGTCATCGTCACCGAATCGGCGGTCGACAAGCAGATGGAGAGCTTCGAGGACAACCGCAGGCTCGGACTTGGGCATTTTCTCACGCGCGCCGATTTGGCGAAACTCGAGGGCGGCCCATCGACGTCGTCGATCCTTCAGTCGTTCAACGGTCTGTCGATGGTCCGAGGAACCGGGGGACGCTCATGGATAATCGGCGCACATGGCACACGCGTCGTGATCCCCCTGCGCTCGGACAAGAATCTTGGCGCAACGCCGAGTTGCTACGCTCAGGTGTATCTGGACGACATCGAGATCTATCATGGCTGGGACAGTGAGCCCCTCTTCGATGTCAATTCGATTCCGCCGGCGGAGATAGAGGCGATCGAGTACTACGCAACTCCGGCGCAAACACCCCAACGCTACAACAACCTCAATTCAACATGTGGGGTGCTGGTGATCTGGACGTTGAGATACAACTCGAAACGGTAGCCGCCGTGGAAAAGCGAGGAGGTCGAGAGGCTCGAGCCGTGCTTGGCTTGGAAGACGGGGGCCGCCGACTCTACGCAGCCACCGTCCCCGGGCGGCCGTGTTGCGGCGGGTCTCGATGTGGTAGGGACGTGCCGAGGATGGACAGGCGTCGTTGCCGGGGTACGCGCCGCGCGCGTTGGACCGTCTTGAGCAGATTCTCAACGGGCCGCAGCTCGTTCATCAGCGTCGAGTACTGGCGATCGAAGGTGCGAGTTTCGCCTGGTCCGTGTAGACCTGTTCTGTAAGCGCGCGTCGGGCGTGTCGTTGAGGGTCGGGCCATTGGCCTCGACGCGTCGCGTAATTGTTTGCCGCTCAAGTTTCAGCCGGGTTGGGTCGTATCCGCACTCGTGTCGCCCACTCGAGTCGCCAGCTCGGCCTTGAGGAACGCGCTCGTCCGTCGAAAGGCGGCGAGTTGTGAACGAAACTCCGCCTCGCGAGCTCGCTCGCGCGCCGCGCGTTCGGCGGCCCCCGGGTCGTGCGCCTCCACAGCCGGTGCAACGGAGGCGGCCACGCGTCGTGGCCCGCGGCTGACGAATGCAGTCGGCGACTCCCTCCCCCTCCCCTTCACGCTCCTCTTCTCTCGCGGCACCCGGATGCCCCGCGCGCGGAGCTCGGCCCGGAACACACGCTGCGCCTCGGTGATGAACTTGCCAATCATCTTTTCCGAGGTGCCGAGCGTTCTCGCCGCTTCGGCGTACGATTGGCCGTGCTCCCGCACCGCGACGAATGCCTGACGGCAGCGAGGGCGCAATTTCATGAGCGTGGCACCGTAGAGCGCCGCCAGCTCTCGTTCTTCCCACTGCGCTTCGGGATTCATCCACGCCCGAGTGTCCGCCGCGATCTCACTGAGGTACGTCCAATCGCGCGCCGCGGCCTGTCGGCGATGCACCCGCAGCTCGTTTCGCCGCCGCCGTACCATCGTGGCGACGTACGCCTCCAGCCGCTCCGGCGCCACGTCCCATGTGCCGCTCCGCAGCCGCGACAAACACTCCGCGGCCACGTCCTGGGCGATGTCTTTCGCGCGGTCTCGGGACCTGACCATCCGCCGAGCCACCGCGTGCGCACTCGCCTGCACGCGCCCTAGCAATTGTGCTTCGTCCTGGCATCCGCCGCCGTCCGGCGATTCCATCAAATCGGTGCCTCCAAGTGAAGGTGAGTTGTAGGGGCAAACGCCGGCCGGCCTCGGCGGACTTCGCCCCCTACTTATAGAAGTGGGAGCCGACGCGATTTTGCTACCGCAACAAAACGTTGCACCGAGTGAAAACGCTCATTTACGCCGCATAATAGCCGTCGATTGTCAGCCGTTCGTCAGCAGCTCGCAAAAGCCGCGTCGCCAAAAGAGGACATTTGGTAGCAAATCGCGGTCGGCTCCCACTTACTAAGTAGGGGGCGCGAGGAACGACGTTGCGACGCGGCGATCGCTGAACGCGTTCGCCCACGCGCCGATTCATCCGCGAGCGACGCACCTGAAGTCGCTCCCAGCGTCCACGAAGGCGCGCTCAGCGCGATTCAACCCTGTCGCAGCCGAGAGCAACTCGCGTGCGACCGCCTCTTCGCGTGAAGCGTCGCGGATCACTGACGCTACATCCGAGATTCACTCGGCTCTTGTCCGAAATTCACTCGGCTCTGTCCGAGATTCACTCAGCTCCGTCCGAGATTCACTCAGCTCCGTCCGAGATTCACTCAGCTCCGTCCGAGATTCACTCAGCTCCGTCCGAGATTCACTCGGGTCCGGCCGCGATTCGCTCGCCTCTACCAGAGATTCAGTCGCGCACGTCCGCGATTAACTCGCCTTCGTCCGAGAGTCTCTCCGCTTCTGCCGAGAGTTAGTTGGAACGATCCCGCGATCGCCTCGCACGATCCCGTGCCTAGCCTCCGCCGGACCGCGTCACGAAGGCCGCGGACCGGATGAAATCGCGTCCGGACCACGTGAAATCGCATCCGGACCAGATGAAGTCGCGTCTGGACCAGATGAAGTCGCGTTCGCCTCGACTGACATCTGCAACACCCATCCTCACCGGGATAGAAGACTCCCTTCCGTCCCGTTCAGCGTTCGGCGCGACATCGCGCGCCGAGCTCGCGCCCGCCACATCCCGTGGTCCGGGCGCTTCATCCTCTCTCCCAAAGGAGAAAGACGCAGTGAAATCCTCTCATGCAGCAACCCTGAACACGCTGACCCGAGTGCAGCGGTTCCTGGACCTCAACGGCTCGTCACTCGGCGACATCAACGCGTCGGGGTACCGCAAGATCCTCGACGACGTCGTCGGCAAGCTGAGTGCCCACGCCGCCGACCAGACGACGACCAAGCGCGCGGCGGCCGCGGAGGCGGCGAAGGAGCGCGTGCTTCGGAACGCGCTCAAGCTGAATCACATGCGGCCCATCGCCACGGTCGCCAGCGCACAGCTCCGCCAAGTGCCCGACTTCGCGGCCCTCAAGATGCCGCCCAAGAACGCGACGTCGCGCACGCTCATCACGTACGCCGCGGCGATGAAGACCGCGGCCAGCGAGTATGCCGACGCGTTCGTCGGCGCCGGTCTGCCGGCGGACTTCCTCGATGAGTTGCAGGGCGCGGCGGATGCGCTCAGCAACTCGTTGACGAACCGCACCTCGAACGGCGCCGCCCAGCGCGGCGCGACCGTCGGCCTCGACGCCGAAGCGACCCGCGGACGTCAGGCGGTGAAGGTGCTCGACTCGCTCGTCGAGCCGCTCATTCAGGGCAACCTCGCGTTGCTCGGCCAATGGACCGCGGCGAAGCGGTTCGGCGGCAAGGTGAGTGCGCCGACGAGCACGTCGATCGACGCCGCTGCACGCGGGCCGGCGACGTCGTTCCCACCGACGAGTGGCGATTCCGCGACTCCTTCCGGGTCGCCGCCGGCACCGCAAGCAGGCGCGGTGACGTCTACGCCGGCGCCGGCTCCGAGCCCGGCTGCGTAGCCGATAGCGCGAGGAGCCTTCCTCGAATCGGCGGGCACGCCGCTCCCTTCGCGAGGTGGCTAGGGAGCGGCCGTGCCCTCGATGCCGTGATCGCCGCCAACCTAGGGAGCAGTCGGCTCACGACACCGAAGCGTACGCCCGACTCTCGATCATGAGCTCGACCAGATCGGCATCGAGACGGCCGGCGTTCGCTTCCGAGCGGAGGATCGCGAGCGCCTCGTCGACTGGCATGGCCGGCTTATATGGACGGCCCGCCTCCGTCAGCGCGTCGAACATATCCGCCAGTGTGATCAGCCGGGCCTGCAGTGGTATCTCGTCGCCCCGCAGCCCGTTCGGATAACCACTCCCGTCGAGCTTTTCGTGGTGATCGCATGCATAGGTGACCAGGTTCTTCAAGTCGTCGGTCAGTGGGATGCCGGCGAGAAACGCTCGCCCGGAATCGACGTGCGATTCGACCTCGGTGCGTTCCGCGTCGTCGAGGGTGCCGGACGGAATCTGCAGGAAGTGCAACTCGTCCCGCGTGAGATACGGCACGAGGCCTCCGTCGACCCGCTCGAACGTTCTCGACGCGATGTCCGCCAACTCGGCTGGTGGATGCTCGGAGTTCGAATCGGGTTCGTTCGCGGCCGTCACCGCTCTTCTCATGCGCTGGAGCTGTTCGAGCTGTGCCGCCAACGCCGCGTCGAGACGCGCGTCGGCGACTCGATCGGGCGCCGGCGAGCGTCGGAGCTCCGCACGTCGCCTGCAGTGCTCGAGCTCGATCGTGCGATGGATCAGGTCGAACCGGGCGTCGACGCGTTCCCACAGAACGGGCGGCAACTTCTTCGATTTCATCAGCACGGCCTCGCGTACGGCCACCTTTCCGACGTCGTGGACAAGGGCGGCGAACCGAAGCTCGCGCAGCTCGGCGCGCGAAAAATGTACGTCGCGGTACTTTCCGCGATCGGCGCGACCGACCGCCGCGGCGAGCGCCGTCACAAGCGACGTGACGCGGAGCGAGTGACCGGCTGTGGCCGGATCGCGCTGATCGATCGCCGTGACGCCCGCCTCGATGAAACTCTCGAGCATGTCCTCGATTCGCTCGTACAGTTGATGGATCTCGATCGACACGGCCGCCTGGCCTGCCAGCGATCGCGCGAGCTCCACTTCGCGGTCGGTGTACGGCAGCACGCTGCGATCGGCGGACTCCTTGCTCGTAATGCGCGCGTTGGGGTCCGACTTGCGGTTGCCCAGCGCCAGCACACCAACGGTGCGACCGCGATGGTCGATCATCGGCACGATCAGTCCGGACTTCGTGTAATAGCCGTACGCCTCGTCCAGGGTCGTGTCGTGCCGGAACGGTGCGCCCGGAGGGAGATTGTAGACGTCGTCGACGACGATCGTCTCGCCGGTGCGCGCGGCGTATCCGGGGACGCTCGTGTCGTCGATCGAGTACGTCGTCGGCGGCACGCGCAGCTCGGGGAGGAAGTCAAACTCCCAGAACACCGGGCGCAGGCGCGGGACGTGGTCCTCGTCGGTCTCCATCAGGAGGAGCGCGCCGGAGTCGCTTCCCGTCAGCCGCTTCCCCTGTTTGACAATCTGGCGCAGAAGATCCGCGCGATCGGTTTCCAACATCAGCGCCGTTCCGATGCGATTCAGCTCGCGCCACTCGAGCCTCAGTCGCGCGAGCCGCGTGCGGAGGGCCTCCGCCGTTCGCCGGGCGCAAGCGAGCGAGCACGCGGCGTCAATGACGCGATTCCTCGCGGTGAGATCTTCAAGTCCGGCAATGGAGATCGGAGCACGACGCCCCAATGCCTCGCGCGAAGCCTCGTCCGCCGCAACGAGAACGACTCGACGCGGGAGCTGCCGAAGCCGATCTCGGCGCTCGAGCATCGAGCAATCGACGATCAGAAGAACTGCTTCATCGCCCGGCCCCTTTGCCCATAGCTCATTCGCATCCCGCCAGTGACTCGGGTGTGCCGGGTCGGGCGAGACCGAGTGGCCATGATAAATGGTGCACTTCGGCCCGTTGGGATCGGTTGGGAGAGGGCGACGGCGCTCCATCGAACGGGGGCACGCGCACCGAACGTGCCCGCCGGCATGGCGACTGCCTTTCTACAAAAGCGGTGACGCTTGAGGAGTCGTTCCGTGCAGTGCAACACTCGAGTCCGGACCGCGCTGATCGGTTTCGTCGTGGTGCCGGTGTTTGCGTGCGGTCAGGGAAAGAACGAAAAGAGCGCGGCAGGCAACGTCGCGCCGCCGTCGAGCACGCAACCCTACGCTGTGCCGGGCACCTCGTACGGTGCACCGCCAGCGAGCGTTGAAACGGCCGCGGCAAAGCCGAAACATCACAGCAAGCTCGCCGGCGCAGGCGCGGGCGCGGTCGCCGGCCATGCGCTTGGCCACCCGATCGCCGGTGCAGTCGCCGGCGCGATCATTCAGCACGAGCGGAACAAGCACAACAAGTGAAGCGCGGGAACACACGTTCCCTGACGGTGCCCGCGGGTTTGCTCACGGCCGTCTCTTGGCGACGCGATCGGTCGCGTCGGAGAGCCGCTCTAGATACGCTGTGACGGCTTCACCCTCTCGACGCGGCGGAAGTACGAACCGCCGGTCATCAGGCTCTCGCGCTTCAGCCGAGTGCACCGGCTCGTCGACCATGAGATCGCCGCCGTGACGCTCGATCGCGCGTTCGAAGCGCTCGACTGCCTCGAGCAGCTCGCCGAGTTCCTCATCCGTTTCTCGCCCGGTGAGATGAATTCCCCGAGATTGTAGACGAGAGGCGAGTTCGACCTCGACGCGCCGCCGCTCGTCGCGGTTCGAGTCGGATTCATTCGATGGATGACTGCCCTTGTCATGAGACACGATCGTCCTCCCAAGAGAAATATGATCGTCGTAAGCGAGGCCCGTTTCATGGAGAAAGAGTAGCGTCGTGCACACCACGCCGGCATTCCTCGGCTCGCTGTACTACATCAGCGAGTGGGCCGTTCGCCTCGTCATGCTCGTCTATGTTCCCCAGCGGCGCACTGCGGCAGCGACGCGTACCTGGCTTCTGTTGATCTTTCTCCTGCCCTGGCCGGGCCTCGTCATCTACGCGTTGTTCGGACGCATACGCGTCCCGCACCTTCGTCGTGAGAAACAGGCGCGCGCCTCGCAAATCGTTCGCCGCGAACAGGCGAAACGTCTTGCTGCCCACTCCACCCTCGCCGTCGTTCCATCCGCCTACGCCGGCGCCGCGAGGCTGGCCTTCGAGCTCGGCGACTTCGTGCCCCTTGCTGGAAACCGCATCGAGCTTTTCGCCGAGTATGCGGGATGGATTGCGAGGCTGATCGCTGACATCGATCACGCTCGAACCCATGTTCATTTGCTGTTCTACATCTTTGCGGACGACGCCACGGGGCTGAGCGTGGCCGACGCGTTGGCGCGGGCGGCGAGTCGCGGCGTCACGTGCCGCGTGCTGATCGATGCCGTAGGCGGCGAGCGCGGACTCGCGCGTCTCGGTCCGCGCTTGCGCGCGGCCGGCGTGGAAGTCAAAGCAACGCTTCCGGTCGGACTGTTTCGCCGAAGCGCCGGCCGCTTCGATCTTCGAAATCACCGCAAGATCGCCGTCATCGACGGGCGCCTCGGCTACACCGGGTCGCAGAACATCGTCGATCCCAATTTTCTGCCCGATTACCCAAACGAAGAGCTCATGGCGGGAGTTGAGGGTCCCGTCGTCGCGCAGTTGGAGGCCGTGTTCTTGATCGATTGGTTCCTGGAGACCAACCAGCGACTCGACTTCGGTTTGGTCGTCGCCCCTGCGGCCGTCGCGGGCGCCACGGCCGCCCAGGTGCTACCGAGTGGGCCAGGGTATCCACGGGAAAACACGCGCGACCTCTTCATCACGCTTCTCTACGCCGCGCGCACGCGCGTCGTCATCACAACCCCGTATTTCATTCCCGACGAGCCGTTTCTCCAGGCCATCCGGACGGCGGCGGCACGTGGGGTCGCGGTGCACCTGGTCGTGTCGAAAAACGCCAACCAGCCGATCAGTCAATTCGCGCAACGCGCGTATTACGAAGACCTGTTGGCCGCGGGCGTGCACATTCATCTCTACCGCCCGCGCTTTCTCCACGCGAAACACATCAGCATCGACGACCAGGTGGCCGTGTTCGGCTCGACCAACATCGACATCCGTTCGTTCGCATTGAATGCCGAGGCCAGCCTCGTCGCGTTTGATCCCGCGGTCGTTGGGGACCTCGTTCGTGTTCAGGAGCGCTACTTCGCCAACAGCGACCTCCTCGACGCACAGGAGTGGAGCCGCCGCCCGCTCGCCGCGAAGGTAGCGCAGAACGTCGCGCGCCTTGCCGACTCGCTTCTGTGAATGGACGAACCGGGCGGGTCGAAAGACGTAAATGTCGGGATGATGCGACCGTCCTCGTTTACCATAGTGGCGGCCTGCCGCGGCGGTAACTCGCCGGGCGCGGCGTGGGCGCGTCGTAGCCATCGAGGTGCGCAAATCCTGCGCGCCCGAGGATAGCGTCCAGGAGAGCACGTGCCTCGTGTTCGGACACCCAAACTGATTTCGGCGCTGGGCATTTTCGTCGCTGCCGGCTGTGGCCACGGGACGGATTCGACAAGCCCGAACGCGGTCCCGACAACACCCGCTGCGCCGGCCGTCCCGACCCGCGCAAGCGCCTTCGGACTGGCCTTCACCGTACAGCCGACGCCCGCCTTCGTCGGAGTGCCGATCAACCCGCCCATCCAGATCGCCGTCAAGGACAGCCTCGGCACGACCGTCACCACGCCCGTCAGCGTGACGATCGCGCTCGCACCCGGAGGGACTGGGTCGCTTCAGGGAACTCTGATCGCTGTCGCGGTGAATGGCGTCGCCACCTTCTCCGACCTCACGCCCACCGCAACCGGCTCCCACCGGCTGGTCGCGACGGCCACTGGACTGCGCGCCGACACAAGCGCGGCGTTCGGTGTGGACACCTTGGATACGTCGTCGGACCGCATCGCGTTCGTGCAGAGTGCCCAGAGCCGCTACGAGAACGTGCCATCGTCCGTCGTAGTGATGAACGTCGACGGCTCGGACCTGCGGACGATCTACGCGGGCGGGGCCCTCGGCCACCCGCGCTGGTCGCCCGACGGCCGCAAGCTCGTCTTCTCAGGCCAGTTCACAGCGCCGGCCCCGTCGAGCCCGTGTTGGTGGAACGACGTCACGTGCCAGCTGAAGATCTTCGTTGCCAATCCTGACGGGCCGGAAGGCCTGGCGCATCTCACGGATAGTCTGTCGTGGAACTCGGCCGATCCCGAGTGGTCGCCCGACGGCTCCAGAATCGCCTTTACCTACCGGTTCGACGAGATTGACGACACGTACTCGATCGAGGTGATGAACGCCGATGGCTCCAACAAGAGCCGCGTCGCGTACCCTTCGAACTGGCTAACGGATTTGTACATGGCGCCGACGTGGTCGCCGGATGGCCGGTCGCTCGCGTTCGAGTTCATGTCGGTCGCCAACGATGGCACAGCCATGTCGCAGATCCTGATCACGGACCTGTCGGGATCGGGGCTCCGCACGCTGGTTCCGGCCTTTGCAACGGTCTTCCAGTGGTCCGCATCCGGTGAGTCCGGGCCCGAATGGTCGCCGGACGGTAGCCGCGTGCTTTTTCGCGACAACCGCGGGCTGGCGATGGCTCCACTCGACGGCTCGGCCATCACCCAGTTGACCACCGACGCCACGGACGGCATGGCGAGCTGGACGCCTCAGGGACGCATCCTCTTTACACGGGTGGTCGGCGGCGTGTCCCGAATCCATATGATGAATGCGGACGGCAGCGGCGTGGTCATGTTGCCCCAGCCGGCGGGCAACAACTACTGGCCGTCGTGGGCGCCTATGCGCGCCACAGCGGCGGTGAGCACGAGCGTCTCGCGGTCATCGCGGCCTTGAGCGTTCGCTCTTTTCGCTTGCCACGTCACTCGCCCTCACGAAGGGCGCGAGCCGGATCGATCCTGCTCGCGCGGTGTGCCGGCAGATACGCCGCCACGGCGCCGATCCCCAGCAGCACCGCGCACGCGACGCCGAGCGACAGTGGATCCGTCGCGCTGACGTCGTAGAGAAGTGCGCCGAGCAGATGCGACGTGGCCAGCGCGACGACCAGTCCGATCGCCGCGCCGCTCGTCGTGACGATCGCGGCGCGCGCCAGAACCGCGCGCCGCACCACCGATGCCGTCGCGCCGAGCGCGATGCGGATGCCGATCTCCCGCGTCTGCTCGCGCACAAGCGATGACATGACGCCATAGAGCCCGATCGACGCGAGCAGCAGCGCAACGAGACCAAACGTCGACATCAGGAGCGCGCTCACGCGCGGCTCGGCCAGTGGGCGATCGAGCAGCTCGCCCATCGTCCGCGCGTTAAACAGCGTGAGCCCGGGGTCGGCATCGCGCACGGCGGCGCGCAGCGCCGGAAGCAACGTCGCCAGCGGCACGGGGCTGCGAAGGGCGAACGACCCTTGCCAGGTGCCTTGACCGATCGGGAAGTAGACGATCGGTGTCGTCTCCCGCACGTTGCGCAATCGCGAATCGTGCGCCACCCCGACGACAGTGCGCCAGCCGTTGGCGCCGACAATGTCCGCCTCCTGCGCCGCCGGCAATCGCACGCGTTTTCCGATCGCGTCCTCGCCGGGCCACATCCGTCGCGCGAACGATTCGCTCACGATGAGGACGAGGGGCGCGCTCGCATCGTCGCTGATCCGTGAATGCGCGGCCTTTCGCGAGCTGTACGCCGAACGTCTTGAAGAAACCGGCGCCGACGATGTCGGCCGGCAGCGTGGGGTTCGACCGCCATTCCGCTCCGTGCTGCTCCGCTTTCTCGAGTCGGATCTGCCACACGCCCGTGCCCATCAACGGCTGCAACACGAGCGGCGTGGCCGCCGTCACGCCGGGAACCTGTTCGAGACGCAGCTCGAGACGGTGGGCGAGCTTGGCGCTCGCCGGCCCGATCGCGTCGCGAGTGATGTCCCACGTCACGTCCAGGATGGCCAGATGATCGCTCACGTAGCCGGGATCGTCGCCTTCGAGGCGTTCGAGACTTCTCGCGAGCAATGTCGAACCGCCGAGCATCACCATCGCCAACGCGACCTGTGCGGCGACGAGGGTTTGGCGAGCCATGCGTCGCCGCCGCGTCTCGCGCCCCCCGCGCGCGTCGAGCCGGAGCGTTGAGCCGAAGCTGCCACGCGCCGCGAACAGCGCCGGCATCAGCCCGAATATCAGCACTGCGAGCGCCGACACAGCGATCGCGCCGACGATTGGAGCCCCCGCGAGCCGGATCTCGTCGAGCCGCGGCACATTGGGCGGCGCGATCAGTGGAACGGCACGCACGAGCGCCGCGGCAACGAGCAGCCCGGCGACGCCGCCGCCCACGGCGAGCAGCACCGCTTCGACCAACAACTGCTGGACGACATTGCCATAGGTGGCGCCGAGCGCTCGCCGAACGGCGAGCTCGCGCGTGCGGCCGGAGGCGCGAAGCAGCAGGAGGTTGCCGACGTTGATGCACGCGATGAGGAGCAGCAGCGCCGCCGCCGCCGTGAGCAGCGCGACGATCGGCTTGACGTTCCCGACCACGGCGTTGGTGAACGTTTCGGCGTGCGCGCCGGTGGCGCGCAACAGCGGAGCCGTGCGGTTCGAGCTGGCGAGATACTCGTTGCGCGCCGCCGCCAGTGAGCTGGTTCGGGCGAGGCGGCCGACGACGAACACCGACGTGTACGATCGCCAGCCGCCGACGATCGGGATCCAGACATCCGTGTTTATCGGATAGTCGAGGCCCGGCGGCGCGACGCCGACGATGGTATAGGTCCAGCCGGTCAGCCCGTCGGCCAGATGTCGTCCAACCACCGCCGAGTCGCCGCCAAAATTGCCTTGCCACGTGTGGTAGCTCAACACGATGCTTCTCGAGACGCTCGGGCCATAGCTGACCGTGTCGGTGACGTCGTCGTCGCTCGACCGAAGCAATCGGCCGACCACGGCCCGCGCGCCAAGCACGTCGAAGAAGTTGCCGGTCACGTACGCGTTGTTGAGGTTCAACGCGCGATCGCCGTCGCGAATGGCGCCCGGCGCGGCTCCCCAGTGCGCGACGCCGGCGATGTCGGTCATCGTCCGCGACGACCGGCGGAGATCACCGAGCTCGCGCGGGTCGAGCGCGAAATCGGTGGACGGCTCCCGATACGTCCACATCACCGCGACGCGGTCCTGGTCCGTCACCGGCAGCTTTCGAATCAGGACGGTGCGGAAGACGGTGAAGATCGCCACCGACATGCCGATGCCGAGCGCGAGAACGCCGATCGCCGTACAAAAAAACGCCGGCGACGCGCGAAAGCCGCGCAGCGCGAGGCGAATGTCCAGCCGCAGCCGATCCATGAAAGCTCCGAGCCATGAGTGCAAACAATCCAGACACGAGGCCCCCACCCCCACCCCCACCCCCACCCCCGCCCCCAACCAAAAACCCCGCGTAACCTTTGGCGCTTCTCTGCATATCTACTGGTGATGCCTTCGTCGCACCACACCAAGCCAACGGACGAGCCGTCGAAGATCGGCTTCGCGGAGATCTACACGCGGCACGCGACCGACGTCTACCGGTTTGCTCTGCATCTCTCTGGAAATCGTGCGGACGCCGAGGACATCACATCCGAGGCGTTCGCACGTGCCCTGGCGTCGCCGCAAGCCATACGCACGGAGACGGTGCGGGCGTATCTGTTCACCATTGCCAGGCACTATCACCTCGAATCCCTTCGCAAGAGCGCCCGACAGGTCGCGCTCGACGATTCGCTCGAGGACACGAACCTCAAACCGAACGAGCGGGCAGAACAGGCAAGCGAGCTTGCTGCCGTCAATGCGGTGCTCCGGCGCATTTCGGTCACCGATCGCGCGGTGGTCAGCGTAGCCCTGGCGAACGCGTCGATGGGTGATGCGGCCCGCGCCGACCAATGGTACGCGCTGGCGCAGGCGGCGGATTCGTTGAACACGCGGCTCTACGTCAATCGCGCGCTCACCCGGCCGTAGCCGATCGCCGTCAGCCGCGAGCCGAGGCGTTTACCGCTTATCTAGGCGGCTTCGCCACGGGCCACACATTCTTTGCCGGGCATGCCTTGATCCCGTATCGATCCATCAGCTTGGCGAACCGCGGATTCGGTTTCAAGTAGTCGAACATCGGATCGCACGAGACGACGAGGGACGCGAAGACCGGTTCGCGGTGGTCGAAGCCCGTCTCGAGCGCCGTCATGGCGTCGTCGAAATCGGCATACGCGAAATCGATCAGCATTCGTGACAAACTCGGCGAGTTGTCACCCGGGTTCTTCCGCAGCGAGTCGCGCAGCGCTGCGGCCTCGCTCCAATGGCCGGCCAGCGCGTAGCTGAGCACAAGGAAGTCGGCCGAGCCGTACGTCTTTCCCAGGGCGTACCAGTTGCGCGAGGCGGCGAGCGCGCTGTCCGGCTTGTGCGTCGCGCTGTAGACGGAGAGGAGGTTCGACCATGAGAGTCCGGACGTCGGGTCGAGCTCGAGGGCGTGATGCGCGAACGCGGTCGCCGAATCGTAGCGGCCCAACATGTAGTTGAAGTACTGAGCGTCGACCATGCTCTGGACCGACAGCGGATCCAATGCGAGCGCGCGTCGGATGATCTGGTTGGCCTCTTCGACCCGCCCGACCGCCGCGAGCGCGCCGGCGTAGTCCCCCAGGTATTCGGTGTTGTCCGGGTCCAAATCGGAGGCGCGCTTTTGCTCGGCCAGTGCCTCGTTGAATCGCAAATCGTTCGATAGCACGAACGCCCACGCGCTGTGGGCCGCCGCTGAGAGCGAGTCGAGGGCCAACGCGCGGCTCGCAAACTCTCGCACGCGAGCGTACGCCGTGTCGCTGCCCGCCGTGCCCGCGGATGCCAAGACGGTGTACGCCACGGCCGCCCCAGCGACCGCCCGCGCGAACTGCGGGTCTCGCGCGATCGCTTCCTTGTACGAGGCAATCGCCAGCTCGGGGTGTTGCCGATCCACGTAGTAGTTGCCTTTGAGAAACAGCTCGTACGCCCGCACGTCGTCCGTCCCGTGCCCGGAATGCTGCGGCGTCACGGCGGGCGACGACGAGACGCTTGGGCGCAACGCGGCGGCGATGGCGTGCGCCAACCCGTCCTGCACGGCGAACACGTCGCTCATCGTCGTGTCGTACGTCTTGGTGGCGATCGCCGCGCCGTCGGCCGCGCTCACCAGCTGCGTCCACACACGCAGACGGTCCACCGAGCGCGCGACGCGCCCGTGCAAGATCATCCCCGCACCGAGCGCCTTCCCCGCTTCTTGATCCGAAAGGTGCTTCGACTGCACGGCGAGCACCGACGCGCGGCCCACGATCTTCAGTCCGGCGTCTCCGAGCGCGGCCGAAAGCTCGTCGGTCATCCCATCGGCGAAATACGCCATCGAGGTATCGCCGCTCGCGTTCTCGAACGGAAAGACGGCTACGGTCGTGAGCGTCGGCGCGGCACCGCGCCGCGGCGCGAGTACAATCGCGAGCGCCGCGATCGCCGCGATCCCGATTCCGCCAGCAATCCACTTCCATGGAAGGCCGCGCGCGGGCGCCGTCGTCGCGACGGCCGGTGGTGCCGTGAGCGGCGCCGTTCCTCCGCTCGGCGTCGTGACTTCGTCGAGCGCGTGCACGATCTCGGCGGCGGACTGTGGGCGGTCGGCTGGGCGCTTCTCGAGACAGCGCATCACGAGGATCGCGAGTCCTGACGGCAGATTCGCGCGTCGCGTCTGAATCGACTCCGGTGTCTCGGTGATATGCGCCGCCAGGAGCCCCTGCGGCGTGCGCCCCGCGAATGGCGGCTGGCCGGTGAGCGCCTCGTATGCAAGCACGCCGAACGCGTAGAGGTCCGCGCGGTGATCCACCGCTGGATCGGCGCTCGCCTGCTCCGGCGACATATAGGTTGGCGTGCCGAGCGCCACTCCGAGGGACGTGTGTCCGCTGTGCGTTGGCGTTCCCTCGTCCTGACTCGAGGCGCTGATCGCTTTCGCGATCCCAAAATCCGTGACCATGGCCGAACCGCCGGACAGCAGCACGTTGTCCGGCTTGATGTCGCGATGAACGACGCCGCGCTCGTGGGCGTACTGGAGCGCGCTCGCCACCTCGCGCAGCAGGCGAATCGCTTCGGCCAGGGGCAATTCGCCGTGACGCGCGAGTCGAGCGCGCAGCGATTCGCCCTCGACGAATGGCATCGTGAAGTACGGAAGGCCCTGGGCCTCCCCCGCGGTCAGCAGCGGTACGATGTGCGGGTGCTGGAGGCGAGCCGCGAGCGCAATCTCGCGTCGGAAACGCTCGATGCTCATCACCGCGGCCGTCTCGGGCGGCAGCACCTTGACGACGACGCGACGGTTGAGCGCCACCTCCTCCGCGAGGAAGACGCGCGACATCCCGCCGCCGCTCAACTCGCGCGTGATCGTGTACGCGACGCCGAGGGCATCGCGCAATTGCTGCTGGAGGGGATCCGTCATGCCGGCCGCTAAGGTAGGACAAGTACCTGGGCGAGTCCACACGCGGCCGCCTTCTGCGTAGGCGCAAGCCGGATTCTTGGGATGAGTCTTGCCGTTGAGCCGCGCTTCAAGGTGGCGGTGCTCCGACGCGCCCGGTCGTCCTCCGTCCGTGGCCACCAGGTGAACTTGCTGGTGTGGCCCGCGCCATGTCTCTTAGTGACCGAAGGTCCGCGTTTGCTCACGGTCCTGCGAAAAGGATCGCTGCCAATGTCCGAACCTGCGGTGAGTGGCGGAACATCCGAGGTCGAGTGGGAACTCGACTCGATGGCGATGCACGGCACCCTCGTCCGCCCGCCGGGAGGTGGACGCTTCCCCGGTGTCGTGTTCGTCGCCGGGAGCGGCCCCACCGATCGCGACTGGAACACGCCGCTCCTTCCGGGCACGAACGGCAGCGCGCGACTGATTGCCGACGCTCTTTCGCGCGCGGGGTTCGCCTCGCTGCGCTATGACAAACGCGCTTCGGGACCGCACGCGCGTGAGAACGTCGAGCGGATGATCGGCAGGGTGAGCATGCAGAGCCATCTCGACGAACTCGCGGGCGCCGTTCGCGAACTCGTTCGCCGACCGTTCGTTCGCAGCGACCGAATCTTCGCACTGGCCAATAGCGAGGGGACGCTGCACGCGCTCAACTATCAGGTTCGCGAACCGAAGATTGCTCTCGCGGGACTCGTATTGATCGCGCCACCAGGCCGGAGTGTGGGCGACGTCGCGCGTTCACAGATCGCTGCGCAGACGGCGAGCCTCCCGAACGGCAGTGAAGTGATGGCGCTGTACGACGCGGCGATCACTCGATTCCTCGCAGCCGAGCCGGTCGCGGCCGACCCGTCGCTTCCAGCCGGCGTTCAGGCGTTGCTCGGGGGTCTCGCCGCGCCGGTCAACCTGCCCTTTGCTCGGGAACTCTGGGCAGCGGATGGTGCGCCTCTACTCGCAGAAGTGAACGTCCCTGTACTGGTCGTCATCGGCAAGAAAGACATCCAGATCGATTGGCAGGCCGATGGCGAGCCGCTCGCGCGCGCGGCTCGAAACCGCTCGCGAGTTACGTTCCTGTTTCCAGAGCACGCGAACCATGTGCTCAAGCACGAGCCGAAGCCGCGCGCCGAGTTGAACGCGGCGCATGTGGTGGCGAGCTACAACGGTCCGGACGCGACGCTCGACTCGGACGCAATGGCGAGCATCGTCGAGTGGCTCATTTCCCACGCTAAAGAGGACGGTGCCCGCTCAAGAGAAGTGGTCTAACCACGAGCATCACCGGCCGGCCCCGCTCCGCACAGATTCTTGCGTCGGTCCATTGGACCAAAACGTGACCAGCAGGCCGCCGACGACGATCAGCGTTCCGCCTACAACGATTGGAAATCTCGGGATCGCGCGGAACGTGAAGAAGCTGACGATCTGCCACACCAAGAATAGTGTGGCGATATACAAACCCACTACGCGCTCGAATGGGATAGTGGTCAGGTTGACGGCGATGCCGTACCCAAGGAGGAGGGCCGCTCCTGCGGCCACCGCGGCTACTCGGTTTGTGCCCCCCTTGTCGAATAGGCCGATGCGCACGAGCGCATCGCCACTTGCTTCCATCGTTGTGGCAGCGACAAGAATTGCCCACACGCCGAGAAGTTTGAGCATGGTCACGTTGTGGTTGGCAGGTCAGGTCGCGACGGCGCTTAGCGGGCCGCTCTTTCCCAGTTACCGCTGACGCGGAAGGACATTCGACTGCTTGCGTCGATTGGCGATGCGCACGCTGACCGCACCGGTTGCCATCAGCCCGCCCGATGCAACGAGGCCGAGCTTCGCCAGCGCGACGTTGATGATCCACGGCGCGCCAGACGGCCCATAGTGCCCCGCCATCGCAATCGCGACAGTCGCGCCGACACCCGCACCGAGGATCATGAACGCCTGACCGAGACGCTTCATGCACAGCAATCTACGGAGCGGCCTCGGCGGACGGAGCGGCGCCGATGGGGCCGGGGCTCGTGTGGGTCTCGCCGGCGCGCACGATTACTCATCCGCGACATGACCCCGCTCCACCGCCCTGGCCACCGCGGCAACGACCACAGGCCACAGCCCCGGCGCGCCTTCCTCGATCGGAGCCATGCGCGCCAGCACCTGACTCCGAGTCACACCGTGCAAACGCCACGTGCCGCCGTCGCCCGGCGTGTCGTTGGCGATCAGACCTTGCAACCGGTCGAGGGCATTGGCGAAGCGCGCCGATGGCGTTTCCCCCGCCTCGAACTCCGTCCAGCAGCCGCGAAGATGATGTGCGAGGTCGGCCGGCAACAGGCCGTACAATCGCGTCGCCGCCGCGTGTTCACGCGCCTGCTTGCCGAGGTTCGCCGCGACGTCGAAGGCGAATGTGTCGCCAGCGTCGATCTCCACGATGTCGTGCACGATGAGCATCTCGACGACGTGCGCCAGCTCCGCGCCCGCGGGCGCGTACTCGAATAGGGTGAGCGCCATCGCGCTGACGTGCCAGCTATGCTCCGCCGTATTCTCTTGCCGCGAGCGGTCGATCAACGACGTCCGCCGAAGCACCGACTTGAGACGGTCGAGCTCACGAACGAAGTGCAGTTGCCGCGCCAGGCGGTCACCGTCGTCGTGCGCCGGTGGTTCACTCATCGGAAATCGGAACCAGCTGCCGCCTCGGCCAGCGGCAGCGACGAGGCGAGGACCAGGAACGCCAGCGTTTCCATCGTCCCTCCGCACGTGAACATGGACCGGGCTGCCCGCCAACGCCGAGACAGCGCGGTGCGTCAGGCCGAACTAAACGACGAGAGCCGGTTCGTCGAGTTGAATCGCGGATCCGTTATAGGTGATGGCGACGGTGGCCGACCGGCGAAGTGTATTGACGACTTGACAGGCCCGGCCCGCCCAAGAGCGCCTCGCGCCCAGTACGCTCGAGCCACGACGCCAACGTTGGCCCGGCGATCCCGGCGCCATTGATCGCGATTCTCACGGCGGCACAAAGAAAGATTTAGGCCCCGGCGTCGGCTCGGTTGCCACTCGGGACCAGGGACGATAATATGGGGTATACCCCGTATGTCAATCACTCGCGCCGGCCGGTGAGGCGCACTCGTCACGGTCTTGCACGGAGGCCACCATGCGGTCGCTGATCAGAACACTGTCGTGTGTCGCATCCCTCACCCTCGCCGGAATCGCGGGCTGTCACCACGCACCACCGCCGGCCGCCTTGACGCCGGCTTTCACGACCACCGGAGCCAACGCGAACGACGACCGCGCCGCGCGTGATCGGGCCGCCGCCGATGCGGCGAGACGCGATTCGATCGCACGAGCCAACGCCCGCGCCGACAGTCTGCGTCGCGCGGCGGCGGCGGGGCGCACCGCCGACGACGCCCGTCGCGCGCTGCTCCAGCCGGTACACTTCGGATTCGATCGCGACGAGATCCTCCCGAGCGAGACGGCGTTGCTGGAGCGCAAAGTGGAGATCCTCCGTGACAATCCGAGCCTGCAAGTCCGCATCGAAGGGAACGCCGACGATCGGGGGTCGGACGAGTACAACCTCGCACTGGGAATGCGCCGCGCCGCCGCCGTCGAGCGCTACATCCAGGAGCGCGGCATCCCGACCAACCGCATGACCACGGCGTCGAACGGCCTGGAGCGCCCCGTGTGCACGGAGCACGAGGAATCGTGCTGGAGTCAGAACCGCCGCGACGAGGTCGTGATTACCGCAGCCGGCAACCATCTCGTGCCGTAGGCGAGTCGCCGGAGCAGCACCTGACTCACACAACAGCAATTTTGGACGAACCCGGGAACGCGAGGTGGTACGAACGCCTCATTACGCTCGTTGAGGACGTTCGCCGGCGCGAGGATCGCCTAGCCCTCGCCCTCAGCCTTCTCATCGGCGCGCTCGTTGGACTCGTCGTCGTCGCGTTCATTCTGCTGACGGGCCGTCTGGCGGCGCGCATGTTTCCGCCGGGCGGCGCCGCGGCCTGGCGCATCGTCATTCCGACGCTCGGCGCGCTCGGCACGGGATATCTCCTCTTTCGGTTCTTTCCCGAGGCCCGCGGCAGCGGCATTCCACAGACGCGCGCCGCCATCTTCATCAACGACGGCTACATCTCGCTGCGCACCGTCCTCGGCAAGTTCTTCTGCTGCTCGGCGTCGCTGGCGAGCGGCATCGCACTTGGACGCGAGGGCCCGTCGGTACACATCGGATCGGGCATTGCCTCCGTCATCGCGCGCCGGCTCGGCCTGAGCACGCCGCAAGTCCGCTGGCTGATCCCGGTAGGGGCCTCGGCTGCTCTTGCCGCCGCGTTCAACACCCCAATCGCCGCCGTGCTTTTCTCGCTCGAGGAAATCATGGGCGACATGCATGCGCCGATCCTCGGTTCCGTCGTCCTCAGCTCGACGACGTCGTGGATGGTGCTCCACCTCGTGCTCGGCGACGAACCGCTCTTTCACGTCGCCGCGTACCATCTTGTCGACCCGTCGGAGCTACTCGTCTACGTGGCCCTCGGTATTGTCGGTGGGCTCGGCTCAGTCGTGTTCGTGCGGCTCCTCCTCGAGCTCCGAAAAGCGTTCGCGCGCCTTCCGAAGTCGACGGTCTGGGTCCAACCGGTTGCCGGTGGACTCTGCATCGGGTCTGATCGGCTACTTCGTGCCGCAGGTGATGGGCGTCGGGTACGACCAAGTCGATCGCGCGCTGAGCGGAGACTTGGTGCTGCATGCGCTGATTCTGTTCGCCGCGCTCAAGATCATCGGGACTGCCATGTGCTACGCGTCGGGGAACGCGGGCGGCATTTTCGGTCCGAGCATGTTCATTGGCGCGATGATGGGCGGAGCCGTCGGACAGGTCGCGCATAGCCTTTTGCCGGCGACGACGGCCGGTCCCGGCGCGTACGCGCTCGTCGGTATGGGCACCGCGTTCGCCGGGATCATCCGCACGCCGTTGACGTCGGTGATCATGATCTTCGAGGTCACCCGGAACTACACGATCATCGTTCCGCTGATGATCTCGAACCTGCTGGCGTTCTACATCTCGCAGAAATTCCAGCGCGAGCCGATCTACGAGGCCCTGTCTCGCCAGGACGGACTGCATCTGCCGAGCGGTGAGTTTCGCACGATGTCGCGACAGCTGCGGGTGAGCGCGGCGACAACGACGGCGCCACCAGCACTCGCCCCCGCCTTGTCGATCGACGAAGCGCGCCGTCGCATCGGCGGCTCGACGCTTGGATCATGGCCGGTCGCTGACGACGTCGGACTTCTGGGAATGGTTCGAACGTCGGACGTCGTTGCTGCGGCCTCCGACGGTCGAGGATCCGTGCCGGTGCGAGAGCTCCTCGACGCGATCACCACCGCGGAACATGGCGGTCTTCCGCACGTCCACGGCGATCATCCACTGGGCCTCGCGCTCGCGCGGATGGGATCGACGCGCCACACCGTGCTGCCCGTCGTGAGCCGAGCCAACGTTCGTACGATGCTTGGAGTCGTCACGCTGCCGGACATTCTCCATGTCTATGGCGTGGAGCGTGTCGACGAGGTTCCGGATCTCCCGCGCCGTGTCGACGACTGATACCGGCATCCGCGCGACCACGCAGCTCCGCGTTGCGAACGTGTCCATTTTCATGGGCACGATTGCGGGCATCGTCACGTTGATCGGGTTGCTCCTGTCGTTCGACCTATTTCTGGCACACCTCGATCAACGCGAATCCGCAGCGCGCGCCAGCGCCGAGTACGAGATCGGTGTCTCGACCCTGCGTGCGGGACGTCCATCGGACGCGGCAGATCATTTTGGGACGGCCGTGAGCATTGATCGATCGAACGTCAACTACGCGCTCGCGCTCGGCGAGGCGATGTTGCAGGAGGGACGGACCGCGGACGCCGAGGCGACGCTACGTGCCTTGCTCGCGCGCGCGGAAAACGATGGCGCCGTAAACCTGACCATGGCGCACGTGATGCTCCGTGAGGGGCGCACGGAGGACACGAAGGCGTATCTGCACCGTGCGATCTTCGGGCGTTGGGGCGCGGATTCGGTCGAACGCCGCAACCAGGCGCGGTTCGAGCTGATCGATCTGCTCGCTGCCCGCGGCACGCCGAGGGAGCTACTGGCCGAGCTGTTGCCTTTCGAGGACGTGTCGACTGACAGCGTTGCGCTGCGCCGCCGGCTGGGCAAACTGTTCATTCTCGCCGGGTCGCCCGCGCGCAGCGCGGCGATGTTTCGCGAAGTGCTCAAGCGCGATCCGGCCGACGGCGAAGCATACGCGGGCCTCGCCGAAGCGGCGATCGCGACGGGCAATTTGCGAACCGCGCGCGCGGACTTGGCCGAAGCGGTGCAATTGCGCCCCGGCGACGCGAAAACGCTGGGCCGCCTCGGGTTGGTGGACACGATGCTTGCCCTCGACCCTACAGCACGGGGCATCGACGCCAGCGAGCGGCTATCGAGGAGTCACGCGCTGCTCGCGCGGACGGTCTCTGTGGTGGCGTCGTGCGCCGGTGCTCCCGCGGCAGCGCTGGATACGGCGAGAGCGCTATTGTCACCGCCCATCCGGCGTGCCGTTCAGCAGCGCGAGAATTCAGACGCCGATGCCGATCGTCTGATGCAGGCTGTTGCCGACGTGTGGGCGACTCGTACCCCGGCCTGCGATGCGGCGGCACATGACGACGTCCTGCGGGTCCTTGTTGCCCGGATAAATCAATGACAAAGTCACGCGTCGGCCCCCGCCCGAAATCGGACATCGTACATGCAGTCGATGCGTTCCGGCGCATCCTGCGCGAGTTGCGCGTCGTCGCACGCCGCACGGAGCGCGCGACTGGGTTGAGCGCCGCCCAGATCTTCGTGCTGTCGGCGGTCGGTGAGGCACCTGGGTGTTCGATCAACGACCTCGCGACGGCGACGATGACGGACCGCAGCTCGGTGGCGACAATCGTGGATCGGCTCGTCGACACGGGGCACGTAAGGCGCGAGGCGTCGGGCGACGATCGGCGCCGCGCGTCGATCGCCCTCACCCCGCGCGGGCGGCGGGCGGTCGGCACGGCCGAGTCACCGGCGCCGACCGCACTGCTCATTCAGGGACTTGAGAAGTTGTCCCCGGCACGGCTTCGTGAATTGGCCCATGGACTCGCGGCGCTGACGACGGGAATGGGGATCGCAGATCAACCGGCGGCGATGCTGTTCGAAGATGCCCACCGCGAACCGCGGTCGCGCCGCGTCGCGACTCACGGTAGAGAGAGGCGAGTGTCCGCGTAAAACGCGAGCGGCACGGACGCGTTTCGGTCATCGCGCCAGGCTCCGAACGGTCGCCGCGAGCGTCCGCACCTTCGCCGCGTCGCGCGAGCCGCCGGCGTCACCGTCCAGTTGACTGGCGAGCTGTGACAGCGCGCTGCTGCGCGCCGACCCCGAGGCGCTCTCCGCGCTCGACAGCGCCTGACGAATCGCCGAGATGCGTGGCTCGCCGAGACCCTTCGATCGGTCGAGCTGGTCCACGTACGCGCGGGCGAGGGCAAAGCTCGGTGCCCACGTATACCTCGGCTGCCCCTGGACGTTGAGATAATCCAGGTGCGCGGTCTTGGCCGCGTCGAGCTCGTTCTGGGTCAGCAACGGGTTCGGCAGCAGCTCGAAGACATCCAGCCCGCGCGCAATCTCGGAGCTGACGATCACGCCGTTGTACCAGTACGACGACCACGCGCCGCCTTCGACCATCCGGCTGGGGTCGATCGGGCCGCGATCGAAGAACGCGATTTCCGCCGCATGCGCCGGATCGGTGAAATCGAACACCGACGTGCCGCCCTGGTACCACGCCTGCACCATGATGTCTCGGCCGGGCACCGGAATGAGAGAGCCGTTGTGCGCGACGCAGTTTTCCTGCCGAGGTCTGTGGCGCGGACAGCTTGTAGTAGCCCTGAAAGACAAGCTTGTTGTTCACGATATTGAAGATCGCGTCGGCGCCCCAATCGCGCGGATCGCTGGCGCGGCATTTCGGTGCGCTGCCTCCGCCCCATTCGTCGCTGAACAGCAGCTTGGTGCCGTCGTTGTTGAACGTCGCCGAATGCCAGTAGGAGAAATTCGAGTCGGATGCGGCGTCCAGGCGGACCGGATGCGCGGGGTCGTGGATGTCGAGCAGCATTCCGTAACCCTCGCACGCGCCACCCGCGTATCCGATCGCCGGATACACGGTGATGTCGTGGCATTGCGTCGGACCGCGGTCGGCGCCGGCGCTCATACCGAACTGCTTCAACAACATGGTCGGCAGCGCGGCGCGCAGCGCGGCCGAGTCGGCGCCCGTCACCGCGCCGCCGCCGTGGTTGGTCCTGGCCGTGCTGTCCAGGAGCGGCTGCACCATCGCCCCCGGCAGCTCCATGTTGATGCCGATTACGCTGACCGGAAATTTGCCCTGCGCGATCGACGCCTTTTGCTCCTCGATGTCGCCTTGCGCCAGCCCGTGATGCGCGGGCGCGGTGAGATCGTTGAAGATTCTCGGGCTGCTCACGACCGACGCCTGCTCCGGGTGCGCCAACGGCACCTTGATCACCTCGATGCGGAACAGCGCGGAATTCGGATCGCTCTCGGGAAGCTTGTTGCTGCACCCCGCGAGCTCCGCGGCCGGTCGAATGCCCGACGACCCGGATATATAGATGTAGACGTTGTTGGGGTCCTTGGGGTCCACGACCAGCGTGTGCGTGTGCGATCCGCGGCACGTCTGGACACTCGCGATGTACTTGGGGTTGTCCAGGTCGCTGATGTCGAAGATGCGCAGCCCGCGAATTCGCTCGTTGCTCACCGGCTCCTGGATGCCGCCCGCCTTGCAGTCGATGCGGCCCGACTCCGACTCGGCGGACATGAACAGAAGGTTCTTGTAGACCGAGACGTCATTCTGCGACGCCGGGCAGAAATACCCTTTGCGCACCGTCGGGTGGCTCGGGTTCGCCAGATCCCAGACCAGCCAGCCGTTGAAGGTTCCTTGCAGCGCGTAGCCGCCGAAGAAACCGAGGTCCGAGTTGACGCCCTTGAACTGGTCGGGCGTCGGCGTGTTCGACAGCAGCCGCATGTTCCAGGTTGCCTGACCGGCGTCGGTCATCCCCGCCTTGAGGCCGACGCGAGGATCCGGATTCGGCGCCTCCGCTTTGGCCATCGGCTCGATGTTGAACGACCCCGCTTGCTGCGCGGGCGCGCCGGCGAGCGAGACAGCGGTACCGTGCGAGCAAGCGCCGAGCAGGGCCGCCGCGGAAATCAGGAAGGCGAGACGAAGTGATGGCATGCGAGACTCGGTAGTTACCGCGGAGGGTTGTGAGATTCGATGGACTCGACCAACAACATCTGCTGCATACGATGAATCTCCGTGCTTTGATCCACGTTCACGTTGTTGGCGAACTTGAAGACGGCGTCGTCCTGCCCCGCTCCCGGCGAGGCAAAGAGCTGCTGGACCATGGTGATCGCGCCTTGATGATGCTGGATCATCCCGCGCAAAAAGAGCGTGTCGAAGGTGACGCCGCGCGCGGCGTCGAGCGCCTTCATCTGATCGTCGCTCAACATGCCGGGCATGAGCATCTCCATCTCCTGACCGTTCATCATCATCTTCATGGGCAGCGGCTTTGCCTCGGGCACCGGCCGGTCGCGATCGCGCAGCCAGTTCTGCATCAACGCGATTTCGTCGTTCTGCGCGTTGATGATGCGGCCGCAGAGCGTCTGCACGGCGCGACCGGCACCGTGCGTCGGAGCCATCTTCGCCATGACAACGGCTTGGGCATGATGCGAGATCATTCCCGTCATGAATTGCACGTCCGCCGGCGTATAAGGAAGGCGCGCGCTGTCCGCGCGAGCGCGGTCTCGGGCCGCCGAATCCGAAGTCGTGGCGCGCCCCGCGGCCTGTGCCATTCCAAGCGCAGCCCAGGTACTCAGCAGCACCATCGCGTATCGAAGGGACGCTAGGCGCATCGCGTTGCGCGTGCGACGTGAAGGACGCCGTGAGCGGGCGTGGGTCGGTTCGCCATCTGGCTCCCGTGGCGTTGAACCGGTAGGTACGTGGCGGGGGAGCCGTCTGTCAAGAGTCGGAGCATCGACTTAGCCGCTCGGCTGAAAACTTGACGCCGAGATGCCCTGATTCGATTGGAGGTCGTGCAGACGAGCGTACACCCCGCTCGCCGCGAGAAGCGTCGCATGCGTGCCGCGCTCACACACGCGACCGCGGTCGATCACGAAGATCTGATCCGCCTGCCGCACCGTCGTGAGGCTGTGCGCGATCATGATCGTCGTCTTCCCGCGCATCAGCTGGTGAAGCGCATCGAGCACCAGCGCCTCCGACGACGCATCCAGTCCCGTCGTGGGCTCGTCGAGAACCAGGATCGGCGCGTTGCGAACGAGGGCCCGCGCGATGGCGATTCGCTGCTGCTGGCCGCCTGACAACGTGACGCCGCGCTCGCCGACCATCGTGTTGTAGCCGTCCGGAAGCTCACGAATGAACGGATCGGCGTGCGCCAACTCGGCGGCTTTCACGATCTCGCCGCGCGACGCCTCGGGCCTTCCGTACGCGATGTTCTGCCAGACCGGACCGCGAAAGAGCAGCGTGTCCTGCAACACGAAGCTCATGCGTTCCCGCAGCGATTCCTGATAGAAGGACTGTACGTCGTCGCCGTCGATCAGCACGCGGCCCGACAGCGGGTCGTAGAACCGCGCGATGAGATTGATGAGCGTGGTCTTCCCTGCACCTGTCGGCCCGACCACCGCCGCGATCGAGCCGGCCGGGATCGTGAGGCTCACGTCGACGAGCGTGGGCCGGTCGGGCGCGTACCCGAACGTCACGCGATCGAGCTCGATCGCGCCGCGAAAGCGAGGCGCGCGCCGTGCTCCGGGCCGATCCCGAACCTCGAGCTCGACGGCGAGGAAGTTGTTGATCCGTTCGAACGCCACCAGCGCGCGCGAGTACGTGTCGGTCATCTTCGACAGCTCGCGAATCGGCTTGTACATCTTGCTCAAGTACAGCAGGAAGACGACGAGCGCGCCGGCGGTCAACCGGCCATCGAGGACGTGACGCGCCCCGAACCATAGGACCGACGCGGCCCCCACGGCGACGATGATCTCGACGGCCGGCGCCAGCTTCGCTTTGGCGTCTCGCGCCCGGAGCGTGGACTCGACGATCCGTTCGCTTTGATACTCGAACCGGCCGCGCTCGTGATCTTCCCGGCCGAACGCTTTCACGAGCCGCATCGATGACAGCACCTCGTGCATCGTCGACATGAGGTCCGCCTCCCGGCCGCGCACCTCGAGAGAGGTGCGCCTGATCCGGCGCGTGAGCGTGTAGACGACGACGCCGAGTGCCGGCAGGACGGCCAGCGCGATGAGCGTGAAGCGCCAGTCGAGATAGAGCATGAGGCCGCTCATGCCGATCAACAGCATCGCGTAGTACAGCGTGTCGAGAACACCCGACGTGATCGCGCTCTGGATCGCGTCGACATCCGCCGTTGCCGTGCTGATGACGTCGCCCGTCCGCTTCTTGTCGTGGAACGACATCGACAGGCGTTGGGCATGGGTGTAGATCCGCGATCGCAGCTCGTGCGTCACCCGCTGGCCCAAGGTCGTGACGCATTGCTTTTCGGCATAGCTGCCCACACCGCCGACGATCGCGATGAGCAGCACCATGGCCACGGCGAATTCGAGAACGCCTAGGGCATTCGTCCCCAGCATCGCCGCGATCGCGCGCTCCAGCCATTGCGGCAGCGGCTTGGCGCGAAGCACCGTGTCGAGCACGATCTTGATCGGCCACGGCTCGAGCAGGGCCGCACCCGTCTCGGCTCCGACAGCGACGAGGCCAAGGAGCAAGATGCCCCAGTGGCCGGACAGCAGGCCAAGGACCGTGACCCGGTATGCTCTCCGATCCAGCGGCGACGAATTGTCGGCCAACCTGTGTGCCTCGAGGGAGTTCTTAATTCTATAACGATGCGCTGGGCAGAAACTGGACTCACGGCGAAGGGAAACTGTAAGGAGATGTCGAGAAGCGGGTTGCGGTTGTTACTCCTCCGCGCTCCCCCCACGATGGAACCATCCCCAGACTGTTTGCTTCAGCCGGACAAGCGGCGGATCCGGCAACAGCTCCGGAGCCGGCGCACTCGCGTTGCCCTTCGGCACCACCATGACGAGCATCTCCCCATCCGTATCAAACCGATCCCCTTCGGCGTTGTGCCCATCGACCCGCAGCCCATACCCACTGACGTGAAACGCCGTCGCGACCTGCCCTACTCTCGAGAGATCCGCCTCCACTCGATCGCGCTCCTGATCGATGTCCGGATCGATATGATGGGTCGGATGCAACCCTCGGCGACTGAGGCCGGCGCGGGTGTCGAACGACGCTCCGCCGATCCACACGGGCCGCCCGTCGTACGCAATGCCGTCGGCGCGCCAAAGGCGAACGTGATGGCGGCGTCTCGCGCTCTTTCCTGCCTCGCGCTCGAACGCGTGGTCCTGTTGTCGGCCGAACAGGTAGAGCGGGCTCACCGGCGCTGTCGAATCGGGACGGCCAAGCAACACGCTCTTGGCGATTCCGATGCTGCTGGCGCGCGTCACCGGCTGCGCCTCGACCCAGCCGGCCCGCTGAAACGCCACGACGAGCTCTGAGTCTGAACCGGCGACGATCGCGACGTTGATCGGATCTCCCTCGATGTTCCGCGCATTGCGGCTGCGCTTCGGAACGCTCTCTAGCGCTGGGAAGCGCTCGAAGTGAGTGAACAGCACCGGGCCCATGACGTGCGTCGCCAGCGTCACCACACCGACAACGGCGAGCACTACAACCAACGAGGCTATGAACAACACGGTCGGCCAGCGACTGCGCTCGCTCGCCCCGGCACTCATCGGCCGAGATCCAACCCAATCCGAAATCGCCCGGTGGGGTAGTTCGACAACTGCCAGGCAAAGCGCAGCGCGAGATTGATCGGCGACATGAACGGCGTCAGGTTGCCCACGGTGAAACCAGCCTCGCGATATGGGCTCGTCGCGACGTGCACCGTCGTCGGAATCACCGTGAGGCCGCCGAGCGTGTCGAGCGGCGTCGAGCCAAAACTCGTCCAGAACACGGCCGCTCGCACGGACAGCGTGAATGGAATGTCGCGCACCAGCGGCACGTGACTTCTTGTGAACAGGAGGCGGTCGAAATTGTGCTCGACCGCGAGCATCGCAGCCCGCGATCCGGCGAAGTTGGAATCGGTGAGCGTGGTGAACGGCGATGCTTGAGTCTCCAACACCCGCGCGCCGCCGTCCACCGTGAAATAGCGCTGCGGGGGAAGGCCCGCCGTACCGATTCCGCCGACGGCCATGAACGTCGTCACGCCCATGCCGAAACTCTGCTGGCGGTGCTCGACGCGAAGCGTGTAGCGGCGATAGTCGAAGTCACTCGCCAACACGTTGGGGCTCGAGACCTCCGCATCTATGGCAACGCGCGTCCATTCCGCGGCACCGAGCCGCGTGTCGCCCCCGCCTCCGGGCTGGTGGAGCATCGGCCGCGAATCATAGCTCACGCCCGCCGAGACCGACCGCAGCAATCCATCGGCGATCGGATCGTTGGGTCGGATCGGCGGCTGGTCGGGGCGGTTGGACCGGCCGAAGAGCGGGCCGCTGACGACGTCGGCGAGCGACGTTTGCCGCCCATCGGTGTAGGCCGCGTTGAACTGCGTCAGGTTGAACAACTTCGCGGTGAGCGTCGCGACGAGACCGCGTTCACGGTAGTAGTCGAGCGGGTCGATCCGTGAAAACAACGCGCGGGTCGTCGCGTTGTATCCCGGCGAGGTGAGCGTCGGACGGCTGAGCGTCTCGTCGTGGTACGTCGCACCGAGCCAGACTCGCCGCCCTTCGTTGAGTCGGACTTGATCGCCGATGCGGTACTGCCATACGTCGCTCCCGGTGGCGCGCCCGAACTTCGCCGTCGGAATCATCCCGGGCCAATCGTGCCAACTCCAACCGGCCCCGACGTACACGCCGTCGACGCGATTGTAATGAAAGAAATCTGGATTGTTGAGCGCCTCCGCCGTCGCCGTCGCGGTCCCCACGACTCGGCGCCGGAACGTCGGCGGCGCTTGGGCGATCGAATCGATTCGGCTCCACGCGGCGGCTTCGGCCGCCGACATTGGCAACTCCGGCGCCGACGCCCAAGCCGGGTTCTCCCGACGATCGGCATTGTCGTCGACGATCACTCTGTACTCGCCCAATCCCGCCGGGCGACGCCCCTCGTCGAACCGAAAACCGGACAAGGCCGCGATGTGCTGCACCGACAACCGCGTCGGCACTCCGGGGATTGGAATCCGGAGCTGAAGGTCCGCGGTCAGCTCGATCGAGTAGGGCATCCATTTTCCCTGCCCCACGTCCTTGAATTGCTGCCGGTATCGTACGTTGCGGAGAAAACCGAGGCGGACGGCGTCGTTCACAGCGACGTCCAACCCCGTGACGTCGAACGTCGAGTCGGCGATGTCGATGACGCCGGCGAACGCCGGCGATCCGTCGGGCTTCGGTTCAAGCGACAGCCGAATCACGGACAACCCATCGGCGGAGAGAGTGTCGAGTATTCGATAGTCGTAATGCTCGAGCGCGTCATCGGCGAGCGGCGACACGATCTCGTACCGGCCCAACTGGATGCGATCGCGATTGAAATTCACGATTTCGCCCACCGACACGAGATTGCGTTGCGCGTCGAGGTTGCCGGTCTGCCGCCGCGCGAGAATCGTCTCCTGGTAGCGGTCCGGTCGCTCCCAATACGCCGACGTTCGCGATTCGGTGATGAGAAGGATCGACGACGCGGAGTCGGCCGGCTTCTTGAGGTCGCGCACCACGAACCGCACGCTCGCGTCGTAGCTGTAGTCGTGCGCCTGCCCGCGCAGACCCTTGCGCGCAATGGCCGCGGCGATGATGCGACGCGCCGCGTCGTCGTCCGGCGAGACCACGACGGGCGCCAATCGTTTCGCGATCGGCGCGAGCGAGACGTTTCGCAGCAATCCCTCCGCCGCGGCCGGGAGCGTCACGACGAGCGACGCCGGACGATAGCCGATTCGCCGGAACTCCAGGCGATGAGTGCCCGGCGCGAGCTCGAGGCGGTAATGCCCATCGTCATCCGTGAGGCTCGACGCGCTGCTTTCGAGATCCCGCACGGCCACGATCCGAACAGCGGCACCGGTGAGGCTGTCCGTCACCGTACCGAAGACGGGCGCTGACGAAGGCGGCGACGACTGCGCGCCGAGCGCGCCGGAGGCCAGGACCGACGAAGCAAGCCACCTCAGCGATGCCCGGCGCGACAAAATACTCACATCCGACGAACTAACCCTGGTGAGGACCGACGGACAGGGTCACCATGATTTCTAGACGGTACCTGATCAAGGGCGTTGCGGGCCGCATCCTAGACCGTTTTTCGGGTTCGTGCATGTACCGGGAATGCGACGGTCCAGCTCGTTCATGGGCACATTCGACTTCGGCGCGGGCACCTGAGACTCACGCGGCGTCACTTGGCACTCTCGTGGGGACACTTCACGCCGGCGCTTGGCCCTCTGCCGCTTGACGCGGAGCACCTCGCAATGAGTTCGCGACACTTCGCAATGCGCTCGCGACACTTCGCAATGAGCTCGCGACACTTCGCAATGAGTTCGCGACACCTCGCAATGAGTTCGCGACACGTCGCAATGAGCTTGCGACACTTCGCGGTGATTTCGCAACACCTCGTGTTGACTTCGCGACACTTCGTAGTGACTTCGCCACACTTCGCGATGGGTTCGCGTCCGCCCGCAGTGAGGTCGCGACACCTCCCGATGCGTTCGCGACACTTCGCGGTGAACGCGGGACACGTAGCAGTGAGCTTCGCAACCACCATTCCGCCGGCCCACGGGGCCCGGCAACCCTGTCACCGACCGGGGCGGAGTCGGAATGAGAGCAAGTCGGTCCCTCTGCGGCGGGGCCTATGGCGGCGCCCGCTCGCATATAGCGCCTCAACGGCGCCGCACGATCGCGATACGCTGCCCGTCCGGAGACACGTCATACATCGAGTTGACCGCATGATCATATGAAAACTGAAACAGCACCCGATCGGCGCCGAGGATTGGCAGGCGATCGCCCTGCGACCCGTCGATCGGCACGGCGACGAGCGCGTCGCCGCGCCAGTAGTAGATCTCCCGCCCGTCACCGCGCCACGCCGGATTCACGCCGCCGTCGCGCGACACCATCACTCGAAGGCCGCGCCGCGGGTACGAATCCACGTAGACCTCCTCGCGTCCCGACTCGTCGGACGTGTACGCGACCCAGTGTACGTGGGGCGACATCCGTGCCGCCGTCTCCCGCGCGCCCGTCGCGGCAAAGGGTCGCGCCGCCGAGCCATCGGCCGGCTGCAGGAGAACGTCCAGCTGGTTGGCGCCGGCGTCCTGACTGACGAGAAGCGCGCTGCCGTCGCGCAGCCAATCGGTTGGGAACTGTGTGCCCGGCCGGGACACGACGACATGCACGTCGCCACCCACAACGCGCTGCTCCGCGACACCCGTGACGCCCGGCGCATTCATGGAATAGGCGATGACGGTACCGTCGGGGCTCCACTGCGGATCATTGCTGTCCGCATCATCGTCGGTGAGGCGCTGCGTCGTACCGGCGTCGAGGTCGGTGATCCAGATGTCGCTCGTGCCCCGGCGGTCGCCGAGCGCGCCATAGGCAATCCGGTGGCCATCCGGTGAGAAGCGCGGCGATGACGCGCGGTTCGCGGCGATGTCGCGCACGACGCGACCGGCGCGATCGACGACGACGAGTGACCGCGCGCCGCTCGCTGCGCCGCTCTCGGTGCGCCGTTCGCGCTCGCCTGCCGACGTATCGCCGCGATCGTGCCGCGCCACCGCTCGACCGTCGGCGAACGCGAGAGGCTCCAGCCGGTCACGATACCGACGAGGACCGCGGCCGCTGCCGTGTACACCACCAGCTGGGCGGCCACCAGCCGCTTCGGCTGAGGGGCCACCGGTGGTGATGCGGCGGCCGTCCCCACGGAGCGGCCATGCTCCTCGATCGCCGAGCGCTCGAGGAAGTCCGTGGGGATCGCGTCGTGCGCGACGAGGAGCGACGACACTTCGTTCCGCAACGCAGCGTCGCCGCCGCAGGCCGTCGCCACGAACGCATCGCGCTGACCACCCGGACATGCGAGCGCGCCCTGCAACACCCGATCGACCGCGCGCCAGCGCTCGGGCGACATCGTCGCCGGTGCGGGGCTCCTCATCGCTCCAGCTCCCGGCGCAGCCACATCCGTGCGATCGCCCATTCACGCCCCGCCGTCGCGAGTGATACGCCGAGCGCTTCGGCGGCTTCGGGCATGCTGAGGCCGGCGAAGTAGCGGAGCTCCACGAGGCGGCACTTTTGTGGATCGATCGCGGCGAGACGCGCCAGGGCGTCGTCGAGCGCCAGCAGATCGACCGGATCGAGCGATGGCCGTTCCGACGAAGACGGCCCGTGCGCGTGCATCTCGCGGTCGATCGTGCCGAGCGCCACTTGTGTGGGCTCGCCGCCGCGCTTGAGCGAATGGCGACGGCGGGCATGGTCCACGAGAATGCGCCGCATCATCTGTGCGGCGGTGGCGAAGAACTGCGTGCGGCTCTCCCATCGCGTATCGTGCTGCGCATCGAGGCGGAGCCACGCTTCGTGCACGAGCGCCGTCGTCTGCAGCGTATGCCCTTCCGCTTCACCGCGCAGAACGAGGCTCGCCTGCCGGCGCAGCTCCGCGTAGATCAGCGGCGCGACGGCTTCGCTGGCGTGCACATCTCCCGCGCCCCAGGCGCGCAGCAGATCCGTGACCTCATTCGCAGCGTGTTCGGGCGTCGTCGTCAATCGAGTCGAGCTCGGAGCGGACAGAAGTGAGGCGAGATGCGAAAGGTCAGACAACCCGTGAGTGGGTTTGGTTGAGTTTTGCGCGCTATGGGATGAGGCGCTCGAAGCGCCGCCTCTTCTCACCGGAGACATGATGACTACGCGACTCGCCTATCCGACGGTTTCAGCGGTTTCCGCTTTCGCGGGGACGATCGCTCTGGGGCTGGCCCTCGGGCTGGTCGCGTGCGCGGGACGGTCCCGGCCCACCACGCAGGTGACGAATCAAGGAGGCGTCGACTCGATCGACAACTCGGTGGTTTCCGACTCACGCATGGCCACGATCCAATTTGAAAATGGGGCGACCGTGCACGTCGACGTGTATATCGCGACGGACCAGTTTCAGTGGAGACTCGGGCGTGTTCCACCTGGAATGCAGGCGAAGCTGCGGATTCCGCAGTCGGCGATCGAGTCGACGGTCGGCTTTGTGCAACTGATCGTGATTCCGGGAGCGCAAGTCTCGGCCCTGGCCGCGCGAGATCCACGCGCGGTGCTGGCGATCGTGCAGCCAATGTCCGCCGTGCTGTCGCAGCGTTGGACCTTTCGGCAGCCGGCAGGGGCGGCGCTACAGCTCGAGGGGACGCGCGTGGCGGGCGAGCGGCCTTGGTGAGGCGCCCCAGCCGCTCACATCGACGCTCGAGGCCGGATCGCGGAGCCGGAGGTGGCGAGCCAGCTCACGAGACTTTGGTGATCCGTGTCGGCTCCGCGCCTCGAACAGAGATCGCACGTCGACATTCGACCTTCGTCCGATAGCGCGGCCGGGTTCGTGCGCGTGCGACGCCCGAGCCACGCGGAGCGCCCGACCACGTTCGATGCGGCGACGCGAGAGCCATTCGAGAACTCTCAATCGAGACGGAGGCAGGACGATGCAACGTGACATCACTCTGGCAGGTAGCTGGTTGGGCGCCGCCGTGCGCCGGCGGACGGCCTTGGCGCTGGCGGCGCTCGGCGTCGTCGGCGCGTGCGGCAGCGACAACGACAACACCACCGCGCCCCTGGTGGCCACGACGATCACAGCTGTTGCGGCCACGAATGCACAGACCGGCGCAGTGGGCAAAGCGCTCGCGCAACCGGTCGGCGTGCTGGTGGTCGATCAGAACGGGACGCCGTTCGCGAACGCGACTGTGACTTGGGCGGTGCAAACGGGTGGAGGCAGCGTGGCCTCGGCGACGAGCGTCACGGATGCGACCGGCACGGCGACGATCGTCTGGACTATGGGCCCCACCGCCGGGACCGACTCGCTCAAGGCCTCGCTCGCCACTGGCGCTGCCATTTTCATCACCGCCACCGCGACGACCGGAACGGCGTCAGCGATCAACATCACGAGTGGCGGCACGCAGAGCGTCACTGCCGGATCAACGACGGCCCCCCTCGTCGTACAGGTGGTCGACGCGAGCACGAACCCGGTCTCGGGGGCGACTGTGACGTGGGTGGTAACCGGCGGGGGAACGCTGAGTGCGGCGACCACGACGACGGATGCAACCGGCAAGACTCAAGTGACGCTGACGACTGCCGCGAAGGGCACCTACACCGTGACGGCGACAACCGGCACGCTCACCGCGGTGACCTTCACAATAACGGCGACGTAGCGGGCCAGTAGAACCGCACAAGACCAGTGGTTCGTTGTGCGTTGTTGGTTCGAGGAGGCGAGTTCCCGCTCATGGCGAATGGTATGAGACGCACGGTGAGAGTCATGCCGTTCGCCAGAGCGGGAACTCAAAAACGGAGAGCACTCGGTCGTCGCGGCGAGGTTCGCCTCCCAACTCTTCAGTGAACCAAGCGTCGCCCGCGCCCGCCGTGCCGGTACCGAGGGCGCTCACTAAGCCGCCGACGAAACTCGCAACGAAGCCAGCAGGGGCGGACACCTCGACCTCGGCGGACGACTTCACCGATGCCGAAGTCCTCGCAGCGCACAAGGCCGGGAAGCGCACCGACAGGGAGATCACCAACTGGATCGTCACCCAGCGCCGAAAGAAGGTGGGTACGACGTAGGCGCAGATGACGGCGGTTCGGTGTGGACGACCGGGGCCAAACCGGCGCAACGCTGTGCGTCAGCCGCGAAACCCGTCCTCATTAGTGGCTTTCGCGCGGGTAGTACGGTGGGCCGTACGGAAACTGTCGGACGATGCCGTCGGACAATACATCGGCCAACTGCCGTGCTTGACTCAAGCTGCCGTCGGGCGCCGTTTCATCGCCGGCCAAGTGCTCGCCTTTTCGATCGATGACGTCCCGCGCACTCAAATCGAAGTATCGGTTGAACAGCGACTCGAGCTCGGTCGGCGACCAATTCGGATTCAGTCCGGCAAGGAACCGGGCGATGGTATTCGAGTTGTCGTGCAAGCGCCTCTCCAGTTCCTCTCTGTGGTCGACGTTGCCTGCCTTCACCGCCTGAATCAGCGCCGAGCTGATGCCAACCTGCGTCTTGAGCATCGTGGTGAGTGAGGCGCCGGCTGTCTCACCGTAATACGCCCCGATTATTTGACCGATTGCCTCCTGGTTCCGCTCCAGTCGAACCAGAGCGACGCGCGCGCTACGATCCCCGGCAAAGTCCGCCGCCACATACTGTCGCGTCAAGACGATTTGATCGGACCACGCCGTTCGTTCGCTTTGATGGAGGACGGTTACCGGCGCGGACGGCGTCGCCACCGCGAGACTCCCGGCCGCCGAATGTGTGTGTGTGTAAGCGCAACCGGCGAGGCCGCTCGCAAGCAGAGTGACGGACAGCGGTACGGCTCGACGCATAACTGGCCTCCTCGGATGTCGGTGAATACGGTGCGGGAGGGCGCATATCTCGGTCCGGGCGCGCGCGTGTACCGCGGCCAGTCGTGCATACAGGTTCGCCCGCACGACGCTGAGGCCCGTTGCTCAACGTGTATCAACGACCTGAGACCCTCCTGCCGACAGCCTGGTTAGACGGAGAGATCGTTTATAACGACGACGGCGGACGGCGAAACCCAGTGGTGGCCTGAGAAAACTGGACAGCTAGGATATGTGGAAACCGGCGCAACTCACCAGAAAGCTCTTCGTCGGCCACTATTCCGCGCCGCCTGTTGCAATGTTCTCCTCGGGGAACGCTCGATCCCAAGGCTCGTCGCCGGAACTCGTGAGCATGATCTCGCTCACATCGATGAGCGTGGCACTGACGACGGTCAATGGGAGGAAGACGGCGAGCGTTCAGCGTTCGTCAACAGGTTTGTCACACCGATCACGGACCCTTCGCCGTCACAGTCCGTGCATCGACGATGGCGCGAACCCGCTCGTACACGCCAGCCCGCTGCAATTCATCTATCGGGACGCGCACCCGTGGCCCCTGCCACGACTGCACGAGCAGCACGCCGTTTTTCTCCAAGGCGTTGAACATGTTCGACCACTTCGCTTCCGCGAAAACGTCGTCGCCCTTGAGCGAGTACCCTGACTCGGTCAGCACCACATGGACGATCTGCGACGGTTGCTGTACACGCTCGTACCGCTTCCGAAACGCCTCCCCACGCTTCCGCACGACCCATACAAAGGTCGTGAGTCCGAGTGTCGCCACTCCTAGGGCGATGGTGTACCGCCAGAAGAGACAGCCGATGCCTAACACGCCCAACGTGGCGACGAGCGGATTGTAGGCAACGCGCCGCGCCGAACGACGAGACGCAATGAGATTCGATTGCGCGTCTCGCGTGTCGTACGACGTTTCAAACCGAAACGGCGCGTTGTCGGGCGGCGCTGTCATCGTCACCGTCAGAGGTTGGATCCGGCTCAAGAATGTGTGAAGGGCGATGAGCAGTCAACATTTGTGTTGGCGACAAGCAAACTCAGCGGCGCTCAGTCCCTGTAGATCATGTCCTGCATTAAAGAACTCTTTAACCGCGATTCCTTGTTCCTCGATCCACCTGCGGAGTCGCCTGAAGTAACGCCAATGCCGCCAGTGGGTTCCGAGACTGAGTGCCGGGTGCCACGCCGCACGAAGCTGGAGCGCTCCCTGACTCGGCGCGGCTCACTACTTGACGCAATCGATTCCCGGCGAGAGCCGCGCATAAAGAGGTTCTCAAGCTCGGCGAATTCCCGGTTCAAACTTGCCTGATGCGCTTGCGGCCAGCATCGCCAGCAGTAGCGAGTCGTGGTGCCGGACGGGATCGTGACCAACGCCCACGCTCGATCCCAACGCTCAAGGCGGCGCCTCATGGGCGCGGCGCACGTGCGGCAGGACGTCGCGATCTCGTCGCCACGTCGCTATGGCGTCACCTTGACCGGCGGGTTCTTCGCGAAGTCGCCGGCCTCGACGGTGATGAGCTTCGACGGGTCGAAGTACTTGCGGACGGCGGCGTTGATCTGTTCCGGCGTCAGCGCCCGGACGCTCTTCTCGAACGCCGCATCGAAGGCCATCGTGCGGCCGGCGAACGCGAGATCAGTGAGCGCGTCCACGAGCTCGTCGTCATTCGCGCGCCGCTGCGACCGTCTATCGAGATATCCCGACTTCGCCGATGCGATTTCGGAGGCCACAAATCCCTGCTTCTCCACGCGATCCAGCTCATCCCGGAAGGCCCGCTCTAACCGTTCCACGTTTTGGGGGGCGTAGATCGCCGACATGAAGAGCTGTCCGCTCCGATCGAACGACGACGCGTTGAAGCTCGACCCAACGCCGTAGCTGATACCCTCCTTCTGCCGGATTCTCGTGGCCAGACGTGAATTCAGGAATCCGCCGCCGAGCATGAAGTTGGCGAGCATGAGCGCGGGATAGTCTGGATCGTCGTCGCGGATTTGCACCTGCTCCGCAGAGACGTACATCGCGTTCGCTTTGTCGGGCGTTTCGATCTTGATGCGCGTCGAATCGCTCGGCGCGTAGGTACGAACGAGCCGCGCGAAGGGTGCGGGGCTGCGCCAGTCGCCAAATGCCCGCATGGCCGCGGTGCGCACGGCGGTCGAGTCGAAGTCACCGGCCACGACGAGGTCCGAGTTCGCCGCGCCGAACAGCGAGGCGTGCAGCGCCTTGACGTCGTCGAGCGTCACCGCGGTGATTCCCGCGACCTGTTCGCCGACAGTCTCCGTGTACAACGGATGCCCCTTGGGATACGGATAGAGTTTCTGCTCGAGCGCGATCCGCACTTGGGTCTGCGGCTGCATGCATCCGCTCGAGATCGGCAGCGCGCCGTGAGCTTGTCAGCTCCTCGGGGTACAGGCGACGGTGCGCGAGTCGCCCGATCGCGAGCATCGGCACGAGATTGGCCCCGTCGTCTCGATAGGCGATGGCCGTGTCGTCCCGCCTCCGACGAAAACTGGCCCTCGAGCCGGTCGAGCGTGTCGTTGAACTTGTTGGCGCGTCAGCGTCGTCGTGCCGCGCGAGAGCATGCTCGTGAGCAGATTCGAGGAGTCGGCCTTGCCGGTGAGCGATTGTTCGGTGCCGAATCGCACCGTGACTTGTGCGACGACTCGTCCACCGCGCGTTTGTTTGGGGAGCAACGTCACGCGCATGCCGCTGGCGAGCGTCGACCGGCGGGTGCGCGCGTCGATGTTGGCCGGCGACGCGTCGAAGGCCTCGCCCGCCTGAACGATCTCGTGACCACGGTAATCCGAGACGATCGCCGCGACGCTCGCGACGACCGGAATCGTCGCGCGGTTGGGCGTGGCCGTCGGAATGAAGAGCCCGAGCGTCCGGTTCGAAGGCTTGAGATACGCCGCGGCCACGCGCTGCACGACGGCCGCGGTGACCGCGGCGATGCGGTCGCATTGAGGAAGAACAGCCGTCAGTCGCCCATTGCCGCCCACTCCGTGCGATCGAAATCCGATCTCTTGGGAGTTGTTCAACTCGAGCTCCATGTCGCGGAGCCGGGCGGTCTTGGCGCGCTTGACCTCCTCGTTCGGTGAACGGCGTAGAGGCCGCGCGGTCGAACGTCCATTTCATGGCCGCGACGACGGTGTCGGTGCTCTGGCCGGCGCGCAATTGGGCCGCGCCCAGCAGGATCGACGGCTCGCGAAGTTGGAACGCGAACGAAAAGGTGGACGCCGCCAGCTTCGTGTCGACGAGCGCCTTGTACAGTCGGCCTGACGGATTGTCGTCGAGAATCAGGACAGCAAGTCGACCGCGGTGTAGTCCGGGTGCGATCCGGCGGGGACGTGGTAAGCCGATCGCCACATGGGCGCATCGCCCGTGAGGCGCACCGTCGTCGTGCGTTCGCCATCCTGCGGGGCTCGACGGTGTAGCGCGCGAACAGGAGGTTGCCCGCGGCGAGCGACCGCGCCGGCTTGGGGACCGAACCGACAGCCGTTCGATCGTCGCCAGCGTCTTCGCCCCGTCGAACTTGCCGGCGACGACGAGCAGCGTCGGCTGATAGTAGCGATGATAGAACGCCTGCAGCCGCTCGATCGGCACGTGCTCGATGTCGCTCGCGCGCCGATCGTGTAGCTCCGTAGTTGTGCCAGAGGTACGCCGTCGACAGCACGCGCTCGACGAGCACTCGGCCTGGATCGTTCTCGCCCGCCTCGAACTCGTTGCGCACGACGGTGAATTCGGACTCGAGGTCCTTCTGGCGATGAACTGTTACCATCCGGTCAGCTTCAGCTCCAGTGCCCAGTCGATGTTCGCGTCGGTCGGCGGAACGGTCTCGAAGTAGTTCGTGCGATCGCACCACGTGGTGCCGTTGGAACGTGCGCCGTGCTCGGTCGAGCTCCTGCGGCACGTTCCGATGGTGCGTCGAGCCTTTGAACATCATGTGCTCGAGCAGGTGCGCCATGCCCGTCTCGCCGTAGCCTTCGTGCGCGAGCCGACGAGATACGTGATGTTGATCGTCGCCGTCGGCTTGGTCGCGTCAGGGAACAAGAGCACGCGAGTCCTTCGGGATGGAGTACGGTGAACCCCTCGACGAAGTTAATTTCGTCGCATGCACGCGAACGGCTGCGTGCACCAGACTTCTGCTGCGCGCGGGCTGTCGCTGGAGCGCCAAGGGCACTCGCGGCCGCGAAGAGGCCGATCAGGTTCACGCGCGACGCGACTAGATGGAGCATATTGCCTCCGAAAGACGTCGGCTGGTGAGAGAGGCAGTCTAACATAGACGGCCGCGACGAATCCGCCACGCCTGCCGTCGAGACGGGCGCAAGCGCGACCGCTCTTGGACTGTGCCCTGCGAATCATCAGCACCGTGCGCCAGTGCCGAGCCGCCCTATCCGGGACGTGCCAGACGCCCCGGGCCGCAGCACTCAGTAGCCTGGCTCTCGTCGGAAATCGATGCGCGGATCGAGGAGCGAATTAGTGCGGCTCGTGAGGAAGCCGCTCGGCGCTACGTTCTGTCGCGGCCGCGGCATCAGCGACGTGTCGAGCGTACAGGCACAGATCCGGCTTAGCGGCCCGCTTAAAGATCCCGACGTGGCGAGTTGCAATCCGCCCAAGAGACATCCAAATGCGCTGATGGGTCATCGCCGCCTGCGACCGCCGCGACTCGGCGTGGCCGCGATCGGGACGCCCGCGATCGGAGTGAAATCAAGGCACAGTAATGGCACAGTCGCCCAAAATACGCTCCGAGAAACACGAGAGGCCAACACTAAAAGTCATTGGCCTCTGCAACGGATGGGGTGGGATTCGAACCCACGGTACGGTTTTGCCGTACACACACTTTCCAGGCGTGCGCCTTAAACCACTCGGCCACCCATCCAAGAACGACGCAAGCTAGTTGATCGCAGCGACTTGGAGAAGTTCCCCGCTGGATGCCAACTCGAACGTTCGTCGCGCGTGGAACACGATCGCCGAGGCGCCAGGAATTCCTGGAGGCGCGATCCACCTTGCGGGCGCCGCGCCCGAGAAAACCCGCACTTGTCCCCGTGCGATCGCCGGCGCGGCCGACACGGCGACCGCCGTGAGCAAACAACTGAAGACAGAGGCGAGTGCAGCCGAATCGCGGCATCTCATCGGCCGAACGCCGCTTGGAATGTCGGGTCGCGGCGAACCAAGTCCCACGTCGGATCCGCTCTTATCAGCGCCGGCGTCACCAGGAACCCCGAGCCCTGACTTCCGAGGGCGTTGCGGAGTGCACGCGCCGTTTCAGGTTCGCTGCCGATCGATGCGAACGCCTGGGCAAGCGTCAGCCAGGGCGTGACGCCGAGCTCGAATGGGATTCGACCCGTCCGCGCCAGGGAGTCCACGGTGCGTGCGAACTTCGTCGTCTCTGCCGGGCGGCCCGCGCGCGCGTTCGCCAGCGCCAACTCAGCGTAGGACTGGATCGGCGTGAGCGCACCGGGGAGTTGTTGGACGAGCAGCGCGATCGCTTTCTCGTAGAGCGGCGCCGCGGCGCCGTGCGCGCCGGCCAACCAGAGGACGTTGCCGCGGGTCTCGGCGATCTGGAGCGTGGACATGCCGGGCAGCGACTCGAGTCGAGCCGACAACGTTCGGGCCGAAGCAAAGTCGCGTTTCACCAGCAACGCCGCGACGCGCGCCGCAATCAGAAGGGACGTTCCTTGTATGTCAGCCGGCCCGCGGTCGAGCGCCGCCAGGGCGGCCGTGGCGTCGCCGCGATCCAGCAGCTCGATCGCCGACAAAAAGGAATATGCCTCGGCTGTCGCGGAGTTTATGGCGAGCGCGCGTTCGATCGCGGGCCGCGCCGCTGCGTAGTCGCCGCCGGCTGCGTACTCGACCGCAAGCTGCGAAGGCCAGTGCGGGTTGCGCGGGTCGAGAACCATCGCGCGCCGCAGGCCCGCCTGCGCCTGCGCGCTGTCGTTCTGCATCATTCGAATGAAGGCGATGGCCGCTGCGACGTCGGCGCTGTTGGGAAGATCCGCCGCCGCGACCTCGTACTCGGCCAGCGCTTTCTCGATGTCCTGATGGCCCCATCGGTACACGTATCCGAGCACGAGGTGCGCCTGCGGCAGCCCCGGTTGCAATGCCAGCGCCTTGCGTACGTTCGCTTCCGATTTCCGCATCATCTCCCGCGAGCGATCGATGCCGGTCCAGAAGAGGAGCGCCTGATCGAACGCCAACTCCGAGTACGCCAGTGCGAACGTCGAGTCCTGATGAATCGCCTTCTCGTACTCGGCGATCGCGAGGGAGATTGCGCCAAAACCGCCGGCGCCAAGCGCCTCGCCCCCGTAGTGCTGTGCCTTCAGATAGGAGTCATACGCGATCGGATCGCGCGTCGGCGCGGCGGCGAGGGTTGCCGACTCCGCGGGGTCGAGGCGGAGTTGGAGCGCGTCGGCCACTTGCTCGGCGACGTCGCTCTCGACGGCGAAGACGTTCTTGATGTCTCGGTCGTAGCTGTGCGCCCAGATGTGGCTGTCCGATGCCGCGTCGATCAGCTGCACGTTGACTCGCACCTGGTCGCCGGCGCGCTGCACGCTGCCCTCGAGGATGGTGGCGACGCCCAAGTCGTTGGCGACCTGTTTCAGGTTCCCCGGCTTGGCCGCGTACTGCATGGTGGACGTGCGTGAAATCACAGTGAGCTTGCCCAGGCCCGCGAGCTTCGTGAGGATTTCGTCCTGCACACCGGCCGCGAAATACGTCATGCCCGTGTCGGTGGCCAGATTCTCGAATGGCAATACCGCGATGGACCGTCGCTTCGCCGCGGCAGCCGGCCCGCCGGCTGCCGTCGTCTTCGTCGCGCGCCTTTCGGCGATCACCCACGCACTGATCGCTGCCACCAGCAACAACGCGGTACCGGCGCCGTACGTCGAGGCGCGGCGCGTGTTCCTCCGAGGTGACGCGGCTGCCGGCTGTGGCGCCGTCAACGCCTGCGCAAACTCGGCTGCCGTGTCGAAACGATCGGCCGGGGCTTTCGCCAGCGCCTTCGTGATCGCCGCATCGACGGCGGCCGGAACCGAACCCCGCACGGCTCGCGGCGACGGCGGGCGCTCACTCACGACCTTCGCGATGACGATCTGTGGATTGGATCCGAGAAACGGCGGGTCACCGACCAGCATTTCATATAGAAGGGCGCCGAGCGCGTGGATGTCGCTTCGTCCATCCAGTGTCCGCTCGCCGGCCGCCTGCTCGGGACTCATGTACTCCGGCGTCCCGAGAGACACGCCGGTGCCCGTGATCCGCTCCGTCCCCGGTGTACCGGCGCCCAGCGCAATCCCGAAATCGGCGACCGACGCTTGGTCGTCGTGCAGCAGAATGTTCTCCGGCTTGATGTCGCGGTGGATCACGCCTTGCCGGTGCGCGTAGTCCAGCGCCGCGGCGATCTGCGCCGCCAGCGACACAGCCTCATCGACCGGCAGTTGGCGTTGGCGCATCAGCCGATCGCGCAATGACTCGCCGCTCATGTACGGCATCACATAGTACAACCGGTCGCCGGCCTCACCGGAATCGAGCAGCGGGAGGATGTGCGGGTGGGTCAGGTTTGCCGTCAGCTCGATCTCCTTTAGAAAACGCTCATGGCCGAGCACCGCCGAGAGTTGCGCGCGGAGCACCTTGATCGCGACTTTGCGGTGGTGCTTCAGGTCTTCGGCGAGATAGACCGTCGCCGTGCCGCCCGCGCCCAGCTCCCGCTCGACGCGGTAGCGATCGGCCAGCGCGGCGCGGACGGCGTCGTCGCTCATCGCGCCACGCCGGCGGCGCGAACGAGCGAGTCCACTTCCCTCGCCCAGTTGACGACGAGGATTGGCGGACCATGCGGCGCCGTCGTCTGCCAGTAGATGCGTCCATCGCGCGGTCCGACGGCCCACCGCGTCGTGGCGCCGGGCGGCGGCGGCTCCGGCGCGACGGGCGATCCGATCGACAGCGACGCTCCGCGTGTTATGGCAACGCTCATGACCGTGCTCGGCGTACCTCGTTCTTCCCCAACTTGACCCTGGTAGAACACTGCTCGGCCGTCCGGACCCCATTGCGGAAAGACGCCGGGCGCGACGTCCCAGAGCCCCGCTGCCGGCGGTACCGCGGCGATCATCACTCGCCTGTTTCGTTGGAAGGCGACGTAGCGACCGTCGGGCGAGAGACGCGGGCTGTTGCCAACGGCGACGGACGTGGCGTGGAGCGCTCCCTTGGCGAGCCACCAGATTTTGCCCGCTGCCCCGTAGGCAAGGCCACTGGGGCTCACGTCGACACCGAGGGTAGTCGGATCATCAGGAAGGTGGAAAGGCGCGATCCCGGCGCTCCCGTCGACGTGAACCACATAGAGCGTCGGCACGAATCGCGCGCTGTCGCGCGTTGCTGCTCGAAGAACGAGCACTTCGGCGTCGCTCATCCAGGCGAGGGGTGCGTACGTTCCCGCGGGAACGATGAGTTGCCGGTTCCTGCCGTCGCGTTCAACCACCGTGAGCCCGCCGCCATCGGTGACGACAATGCGATTTCCGTCCGGGCTGATGCTGAACGATCCCTCTGGCTTCCCGCTGGCCAGCACGAATCTCGATGCGCCCGGCGCCGCTGTTCCGATCGCCCACCCCCCGGTCGGCGCTGGATCATACAACAACGTTCCGTTTCGACTCACGGTGAACAAGTCGGCGCCTCGCAGCACCGGCACCGGAGCGTCTGCGAACCGCAGATCTCCAGGGGAAAGGCGGGCAGCCAGTATCGTCGAGCCGGTGTCCTTGAAGACGACGTAGCCGTTCGGCAAATACTGCGGCTCGGATCCCTCGCCGAGAATCGCCGTTCGACGACTGACGAGGTCCAATATGCCGACTTCCGGAGTCGCGATGTGTCGCGCGATCTGGAACAGCACGGCGCGGTCATTCGGCAGCACCACGCCCAACGAGTGTCGCGTTTCCCCGCGACTCGTGTCCGGTATCGTCAACCGCTCGAGTCGTTGCCCGTTGCGGGCGAGGCGCGCCAACCCCTGCGTGCGAATCAGCGTTCCGTAGAGGCGACCCGCCTCGTCTACGTCGACCCCGAGTTGCAGGGAATCGGTCCACACGCGCGCCGGCGCGCCAGTCAGCGATGCGACGTTGACCCGAATCGTGCTCGCGAACGAGTAGTACGCGATTCCCGAGCGATCCGGGAGCACCCTCGCGCCGACTGCCGCATTGGGGGTCGCAATAAATCTGGGCTGCGCTCCAGAGAACGACTGCACCCAGATCCCTCGGCCGCCCGGACCGTCGCCGATGAACGCGTAGCCCGACCCATCGGGGAACAGACCTTCCGTTTCATTCCGCAGCGAGGTCGCGCCGGGAATCGGCGGAACCGAAAAACGGAGCACGGGATCCGCGGCCGTCGCCGTGGTTGCAACCGACGGCGGCCACGCACGCCCGACGAACAACCCGAGTGCCGCGACCCCGACTACCCCTGCCGCGATCATCAGGCGCGATCGTCGCGAGGTCGACCGCGCCGCCGCCGCCCGCGTCGCGACGTCGCTCGTGTACTGCGGATTCTCAAGGGCGGCGGCGAAATCTTCCGCGCTCGCGAACCGGTCGGCCGGAATCCGCTGCAGCGCGGTACGCACGGCCGCATCGACATTGCCGGGCACCGTGCGCCGGAGGGCGATGAGCGATTTCGCATCCTCCGTCATCACCTTGGCGATGATCGCCTGCGCCGTCGGACCTGTGTGCGGCGGCTCGCCGCTCAACATCTCGAACGTCACGACACCGAGCGAATAGATGTCGGACCGCGGACCGATCTCGCGCTCCCCCGCCGCCTGCTCGGGCGACATGTACTGCGGCGTCCCGAGCGAGAGGCCCGTCTGCGTCATTCGCGCACCGCTCGCGTGTTGCACGGCAAGCGCGATGCCGAAGTCTGCCACGAGACAGTGCCCGCCCTGCAGCAGGATGTTCTCCGGCTTGACGTCCCGGTGTACGACTCCGCGCTCGTGCGCGTACGCCAGCGCGTCGGCAACCTCGGTGGCAATGCGCAGCGCGTCGGCGACCGGCAGTTGCTTCTCGCGCGTCAACCGATCCCGCAAGCTCTCGCCGTCGACCGCCGGCATGACGTAGTACAGCAACCCCTCGGCCGAGCCAGAATCGAACAAGGGCAGGATGTGCGGATGCTGCAAGTTGGCCGTGAGTTCGATCTCTTTGAGAAAACGCTCACTCCCCAATACGGCCGAGAGCTCGGCGTGCAGCACTTTGATCGCGACCTTGCGATGGTGCTTGTGATCCTCGGCGAGATACACGGTCGCCATTCCGCCGGCGCCCAACTCGCGCTGGATGCGGTAGCGATCTGAAAGCGCCGCGTCGAGCGCCGTCATCGCGACGTCAGTTGCGCGATTCCTAACGTGCTTTCGTGATGTACCATCCGCTCGTAGACGCGCCCATTCACCACGGCGAATCGCGCTCGGTTCGACGTCGGACGATTCGGGTCATCGAACCGCACCAGCAGTCGGGGCCGCCCGGCGACGACGGGAACCGACCAGATCGTCGCCACTTCGGCCGAGTCGATGGCGCGATAGTAGAGCGATCTCGAGTCGTCGCTCCAGATGATGCGCACGGGTCGCGGAGTGCTCGGCGACGCGCCGCCGCGGACCAGAACGCGCGGAACGCCTCCCGCCGCGGGAATCACCGCGACGCCAAGCGAGTCGGCGCCGGCCCCGATCAGCGTTTGGTACGCGATCAGGGTTCCATCCGGCGACCAGACGGGGAACGCCCCGCCCTTCGTGCTCCCGAGCGGAATCGGGTGGCCCCATTGGGCGTCGCCTCGGCGTACGATGGCGAGCTCGCGCGCCGGATCCGGGCGATTGCCGGAGAGGACGAGCGCTTGGCCGTCCGGCGCCCAGTCCGACCGAATGTACCATGCGTCGGTCATGATCGGTCGGGACGGCCCGCCCGTGGCGGCGATCGTATAGAGGATTGGATCTACAACATTATGATATGCAATCTCACGACCGTCCTTCGACCACGCCGGCGCGAAGTCGTCGATGGTGTCGGTGGTGACCCGGGCTGCCGGACCATCCTGGATCGGCACCAGATAGACGTTCGAGTGGCCGCTTCGGTTGGATGTGATCAACAGATTGCGATGATCCAACGTCGACATCACCTCTTCGATCACGTCCGTGCCGTGGGTGACTTGCGTGGCTTGGCTCGCCAACGCGACGCCAGTCGACGCGAGCGGGACGCTCCACACGTTCGCGGACATGGAATACGACGAGTACGCCAGCGTCCGACCATCCGCGCTCAGCGAGATGCTGTGCGCACGGAGTCCAGTCGTCAACCGCGTGGCCGCGGCGGCCGGTCGGCCATCCGCGCCGATCGCCACGGAGTAGACGTCACGGCCGCCCTCGCGGTCGGAAATGAAGAGGACCGTCCGACTGTCGGGGAGCCACACTGGACTGAGCTCAAACAGCCCGCGTCGTGGGGTGAGCTTCGACGCGTGACGGCCGTCCGCGGAGAAGACCCCGATGCTCGCGCTGTTCGTGTTGCCGAGGTTGTTGCGGCTGAACGCAAACTCTTCGTTGCCGATCGTGGCGGCGATCCAGCGTCCGTCCGGAGACCAGCGGAGATCGTAGGCCTGGGGGACTCCGACCTTCGCCACACTGTCCGTCGGCGCGATCACGGTGCTCGTGCCCGTAGCCAGATCGAGGATGTTGATTGCGGCGCCGGAGCTGTACGCGAGCCGTCGTCCGTCCGGCGACCACGCGGGCGACGGAGCGACGATGCCACGCGACGAGATCGCCACGACACGCTGCGCGGTTCCGCCAAGCGCCGGCACGACGTAGATGCCGTCCTCGCCGGCGAACGCAATGCGCTGGCCGTCGGGCGACCACTGCGGCCAGCGTTGATTCCCGGGAACGTCCGGCGCGAGCGCGAGCGTGCGGTCGGCGTCCGTTTGACGGACGACAATTCGCATCATGCTCGGCGGACCAGCGGCGTAGCTGATGAAGCGTCCATCCGGCGAGAGCGCGGGATCGAGATACAGGCCCGCATCGGTCGTCAGCGTGTGTGTGGCACCAATGCCAAGTTGGGCGGAATGGCGCCGTGCGACGAACGCGACGACGCCGGCCGCGACGATCGCCACGGTTGCCGCGGCGTACCACGTCGTCCGTTTCGACGGCCGCGGGGCGCCGAATGGCCGCATCTCGGCCGGCGTCGTCCCAGGGCTCGGCGTCCTGAGTGGTTCGAGCACCGCGTGCAACTCGCCGGCGCTCTGAAACCGATCCGCCGGACGCTTCGCCAGACATCGCATGATGATCTGGTCGAGCGCCAAAGGAATCGCCGGACGGCGACGAGCCATCGAGTCGGGTGCTTCGGTTACATGGGCGGCGAGCACCTGCTGCGGCGTTGCACCTGTGAATGGCGGTCTGCCGGTCAGCAATTCGTATGCGACGACGCCGACCGAGTAGATGTCGCTGCGGTGATCGACGTGCGGGTCAGCCGCGGCTTGTTCCGGCGACATGTAGGTCGGCGTGCCGACGGCGACACCGAGAGTTGTGACGGTGTTGCGCCCGGTCGCTTCGCTGATTGCCTTGGCCACGCCAAAGTCGGTCACCAAGGCGTGGCGGCCGGAGAGCATCACGTTGTCGGGCTTGATATCGCGGTGGACGACGCCGTGTTCGTGCGCGTGCGCGAGTGCGTCGACCACTTCGGTGATGAGCTGTACCGCCTCGTGTACCGGCAATTCGCCTTCGCGTGCCAGTCGCTCGCGCAACGATTGCCCGGCCACGTAGGGCATCACGAAATACAAAAGACCGGCGGCGCTGCCGGAGTCCAGCAGCGGCAAAATGTTCGGGTGCTGCAGTTGAGCGGCGATCTTGATCTCGCGCAGGAAGCGACCCGCGCCGAGGGAGGCGGACAGATCCTCGCGCAACACCTTGATGGCGACCTGGCGTTCGTGCTTGAGATCCTCCGCGAGATAGACCGTCGCCATGCCGCCCGCGCCGAGCTCGCGCTCGATGCGGTAGCGGTCGCCGAGCGACCGAGCCAAACCTTCGTGCACGTCAGACGTCACCGTCGCACGATTCGCAGGAGCCAAGCGTCGCCGTGGAAATCGCTCGTCTTGACGGCGATGTGGCGCGCCCGCCGGTCAACCGAGCTCGCTTCCACGTCGCGCGGGATCGCGCCGAATTTCGCCATTCGCCCGGGAGACGAGAGGCGATACAGCGTCAGGGCCCCCTCCGAGGACACGTCGGCCATCAGCGACCCGTCGTCTCCCCACTGAAGATCCACCTCCGTCGCTCGAAACGCTTCCCACTGCGTGACGACACCGCTGTCGAGTGAGAGCACGAAGACGCCGAGTGAATCGACAGTGCTCGCGGCGGTGGTCACGAGTGCCACACGATGCCCGTGAGGATCGAACGTGATTCCGACCAGCGCGCCCGCCCCCGCCGGCTTGGCGTACTTGCGCGTCTGCCCGGCGACGCGCGTGACGACCTCCGCCCCGCCACGCGGCAACCACGCCCAGCCGCCCGGGATGTGATCGACGCTGTAGGGCAGCGAGTCTGGAATATAAGTTTCCTCACGCTCGACCCCTGTTTGGGCGTCGTGTAATACGAGGCGCTGGCCCCTCTCGGTCACCGCGCTCAACGCCAGCGTTACGGAGTCGATCCACCAGGCGGCGGCGATCTTGCCGAGTGTGTTGACAGCCATTTCGCCTCCACCACGGAAGGGCGTGACGGTCACGCGGTGTTCCGTGCCGCCGGACGGCAAGGGAAAGGTGCGATCGAACAGGAGGCGCCCTCCATCCGGCGACGTCTGGACGGCGATCGGCATGGACGCCCGCGCAACGCGGTTCGAATCGGCGAATCGGCCGGCCAGCGCGTCGGCAAGGTCCAGCGCCCATACAGAGTATTCCGTGGTGCCCGCGCTCGCGACGAGGCCCGTTCCGTCCGCGGTGATCGAGGGGATACGCCCGCCGGCAGAGACATGGATCGTGTCGAGGTGCGTCCCGACGCGGCCGGTCTTTGGATCGACTGGGACGCGGATCAGAAAGAGAGGTGAAACCGAACTCACGAGCCAGATGGCTTCGCTCGATGCGGTGAGTACGCCGCAGTTGCAGAGCGACGGCGCCGCCCGGTCAATGACGCGGCCTCGTCGGTCAACGATCGCCCAATGGATTTCGCGAGGAGTGAACCTGATCGTGCTGGCGACAATCCAGGGCGTGTTGGGAACTGCGACGGCGTCAGCAATTCCGCCGGTAGTACCCAGGACCCGAATGCTGTCGTGTACGACGCCGTCGAGCGACGCGATGCGGATCCAGAATATCGAATCGGTATGAAAACCGGACCCCAGGAGGAGCGAGTCGCCTTCCGAGTAGAAGTCGACCGCCAAACTCCTGAACAGCTGGCTGACGAGTCGGGGCGCCCCCCCGAGCATGGGGATCAGGTAAGTTCCCGTCACACCGCCCAATGTTGCGTTTCTGACGAGCAGACTTCGGCGATCAGGGCTCCACTCGAGGATCCCGTCTGTTTCCACGTTGTCGAGCATCACGTGCTTCGCGGAGCGGCCAACGTCCTGGATCACCACCGAGTAGGAACAGCCGCGTGACTCGCACCGCTTCGTGAAATACGCAAGCTGCTTTCCATCGCCCGAGATGGCCGGGGCGATGACATCTCCCGTCGTGGTGAGTTGAATCCGGTCGCCTGCGGCGAAGGTTGGCCCGCGCCGTCGCACGGCGAACATCGTTGCGACTGCCGCAGCCATCAGCACGGCCGCGACAACCGCCACGGTGAGGATCGCCCGCACGCGCCGAGGTCGGGCTGGTACCGCCACCGTCCCCGCGAAACCGGCCTGAATCGCGCCGACGAATTCTCCAGCCGACGAAAACCGATCGGCCGGCGTCTTGGCCAACGCCTTCGTCACCGCATCGCTCACATTCGCCGGCACCGTGTCGCGCAACACGTTCAGCGCCGTCGGCCGCTCCGTCAGCAACTTCGCGATCATCGCCTGCGCAGTCGCCCCGCTCACCGGCGGCTCCCCCGCCACCATCTCATAGAACACCGCCGCCAACGAGTACACGTCGCTCCGCGCGTCCAGCTGCCGGTTCCCCGTCGCCTGCTCGGGACTCATGTACTGCGGCGTTCCCAGCGACAGCCCCGATTGTGTGAGGCGATTCCCGCCCGCCTCTCGCACGGCGAGCGCAATTCCAAAGTCCGCCAACAGCGCGTGCCCGTCCCGCAGCAAGATGTTCTCCGGCTTGATGTCGCGGTGGATCACGCCCTGTTTGTGCGCGTAGTCCAGCGCATCGGCCACCTCGCTCGTGATCCGCACCGCGTCGGGCATCGCCAGCTGCGTCTCGCGCGTGAGCCGCGCCCGCAGCGTTTCGCCGTCGACGTACGGCATCACGTAGTACAGCAACCCCTCCGCACTACCGGAGTCGAAGAGCGGCAGGATGTGCGGATGCTGAAGTCCCGCCGTGAGCTCGATCTCTTTCAGAAAACGCTCACCGCCGAGCACCGCCGACAGCTCCGCGTGCAGCACCTTGACGGCGACCTCGCGGTGGTGCTTGATATCCTCGGCGAGATACACGGTGGCCATCCCGCCCGCGCCGAGCTCGCGCTCGACGCGGTAGCGATCGGCGAGCAGGTGCGAAAAGGCACCGGCGCTGCCGGAACGTTCTTGGCTCACGATCAGGGTTGCGGAGAAGGCCGACGACGGAAGGCGAAGGGAGCTACGCGAATATGGACCCCCGGGGAGCGTCTGTCACGCAAAGACCATCAGCCGGCGTCGCGCCGCGACACGGTCTGGTAACCTCTCGAATTCAGCAATCCTCGACGCCGTCCGTCCGGCTCAACTCCGCGAGCGCTGATGTTGCTGAACGAATGGAAACCACTCCACATGGTGGGCGACGCTCTTCGGAGGCGTGATGCGAGTAGCAGCCCTGTTTGTTGCAAGTGGCCTATTCCTCACGACGGCGAGCGCCGCTCGCTCGCAGCAACCGAATCGCCCCGACTCGACGACTCGCCTCGTCGATCGCGTCTTCGATGCGTGGCGCGACACCGAGGGACCCGGCTGCGCGCTCGGCGTCAGCCGCAACGGCCACGTCGTCCACGAACACGGCTACGGCATGGCCAACCTGGAGACGGCCACGCCGATCAGACCCGGCACGATCTTCCACGTCGCCTCCGTCTCGAAGCAGTTCACCGCGATGTCGATCATGCTGCTCGCGGCGGACGGCAAACTCTCCGTCGACGACGACATTCGAAAATACATCCCGGAGATCCCGAACTACGGTACGACGATCACCATTCGCCACCTCCTGACTCACACGAGCGGACTTCGTGACCAATGGGCGCTGCTGGCCTTGAAACGCGGCCGTTTCGAGGAGGATCGCATCACCGAGGCGGACGTGATGGACATCGTCCCGCGCCAAAAAGCGCTCAACTTCACCCCCGGCGCCGAATATTTGTACAGCAACACAGGCTTCACGCTGCTCGGCGTCATCGTGAAGCGGGTGAGTGGCAAGCCGCTCCGCGATTTCGCCGACGAGCGCATCTTCAGACCGCTCGGCATGACAAGCACGCATTTCCACGACGACTACACCATGCTCGTCCGCGGACGAGCGTCGGCATACGAACCGGTGGGTAACGGCTGGCGCGTCGGCATTCCGAACTTCGACGTCTATGGCGCGACCAGCCTGTTCACCACGGTCGGCGACCTGCTCAAGTGGGAAGCGAACTTCGATGCGCCGGTCGTCGGCACCCGCGCGATCATCGATCAGATGCAGACGCGAGCGCATCTCACCAACGGCGACTCCGTGAACTACGGCTTCGGTCTCTCGGTTGCGACGTATCGCGGCGTGCGCGAGATCGGGCACAACGGCGCTGACGCCGGATATCGGAGCGTGGTCACCCGCTTTCCTGACCAAGGGTTGGCGATCGCCATCGAATGCAACGGGGCGACGGCGAACACCACCGCCCTCTCGCACGGCGTCGCCGACATCTACCTCGGGAGCGCACTCCCGGCAGTCCAACAGGCCGGCATGCCCGTCGCCGCTCCGGTCTCGCCGGACGTGCTTCGGCGTCGCGCGGGAGCCTACATCCAGCCGAATACGATGGCGATCCTCGAAATGTCGATCCAAAATGGCAATCTGATCGCCGGGCGCGCGGCCGGGCAGATCCTCGTGCCGACGTCCGATCGAGCGATGCGAGTCCCCCGCTCGACCACGGAGTTCACCTTCACCGATGGCGATCGACCGGCGCTGGACGTCGTCGACGCCGGCCAGCGCCCGGTCCACTTCGAGCGTTGGGCACCCGCCGTCGTCACTCCGACGGCGCTCGCGGCGTACGCGGGCGATTACTACAGCGAGGACCTCGACGCGCGCTATAAGGTCATCGCCAGCGACTCGACGATCACGCTTCGCACGGGAACCGAGTCCGGCATACCGGCTCGACCCGTGTTCGCCGACGTCTTTGTTGCCGGGGGCTACACGATTCAGTTTGCGCGCAAGGGATCGGCGGTGACGGGCTTTGACGTAACCGATGGCCGGATGCGCCACGTGCGATTCGTGCGGCAGGCGGCGCGTCCCTGAACCGTCGCTTGGCGCCCGCAGTACCGCTCTCGATATTCCGCCCTCCGAAGTCCGTTTTGACCCGATCTGACGCCGCGACGCCTCGCGGCCTTTCCCATCTCGCCTGATGGACGTTGCAGCAGCGTCTGGAGCTCTGCATCGAGGCGAGATGGGCGCTGGGCGCAGGGTTGTTTTCTCCGGCCGACATCCTGGCGCTGAATGAGATTGCCGCCTAGACGCCCCACGAGCGGCAAGCACTGCTTGGTCTGGCTGATGCCATCGAGGAGCAGGTGCGCCGCGCGTGACGTTGGCTGTGGCCCGGCGGGTGGCCCGTTGTGCCGCGTCGCACGCGGTGACCAAGGGACCATCTACTACGGTTCAGCAAACAGCGTCCAGCAACCCTCAATTTCTGGAGGACAGGGTGAACCTGTTTCGTTCGCATTGTGCGTGGAGATTTGTGCTGATGGGCTCCGTGGCTGCCTGCAACGACTCGCCTTGCGTCACATTGCCATGCCCAGAATCGCTGGCCGCCGAAATCTCTGTCACGGCGAATAACGCTCCAACCGGGATAGCCGGGCTTACGGCGTCGACTGCGGGCAGCACCACCACCATTCCCTGCAGCCAAGGCTCGGGTCCGACCACCGTATGCTGGATCCTCGGCGGCCCTGGCGTCTACCATCTGACACTCAGCGCGCCCGGGTATCAGAGCGTCCCGCTCAACTTTTCGGTGACGGGAACGGCTGGGGGCTGCAATTCGTGTGGGCACGCCGACACTCAGACGTTGTCGGTGGTTCTGCAACCGGGAAGTGTTTGAGACGAGCGATTGCGGCTACCCTGAGCCGGAGCGTCTAGCGACATCGGCGAGGTTGAGTCTATGCGGCGCATCAAATGGTTCGTGACGCTCTTGGGTCTCGGCTCTTGCTAGTCGGCTGCCAAGGTTAGCGAGATCAGCCAGGTGGAAGCCGGCGCGGCCGGACATTCATCGAAACCCGCAGGCCAATACTAACGTTAAGAGGCTCTAATGTTGAGAAACCGCGCGATCATGACTTGCGGCTTGCTTGGGGCGACGTGTGGGTTGTTTGGCGCCTGCGGTTCGGATGCCACCCAGGTTCCGTGCACCCCCATCGACATCCCCGCTTTCCTTCTGACAGTGCGGGATAGTCTGACGGGTGCCGTCATTGATTCGCAAGCCACGGCCATCGCGACCATCCCGAGCAGGGGCTATGCAGATACCGTCGTGAACGTACCGAGCGATCCCCTGATGCTCGGCGAGCTACCGGGAACCTATGACCTGTCCGTTAAGAGCCCCGGTTACGCTGCGTGGTTCGATTCAAACATCGTTATAGCCGCACAGGATGCAGGCTGCCACCCGGTGACGCAGACGCTCCGTGCGAACCTCCAACAACTGCCGTAGAGCGCACCGGAGGTCGAGTTAATGTGTCGCACAGCGCTCTTGGTCTGCCTGCCCCTCTGCATGGCAACGGCCTGCGGCATCAGCGGTCCGTCGGGCTGCGACATCTGCACGACGTGAGCCGTGGTTTACGGCACCGTGCGATCAAGCGACGGAAACGCGCTGCCGGCGGCGCGAATTACCATTGAGGCGCGCGCGCCGAGGTGTCACGCCGACGACATTGGCTCTAACAGCGGCGCGATTGCAACGATTCGCTGGGCAATTACCGAGCTTTCGTCATCTCGGATTTTGGGCCGACCGCTGTGTGCCTCATCGTAACGTCGCCGCCGATACGGGCCACGTCGTCAGCCTAGAGAGCGACTACGCGAACCAAGGCCAGGACAGCGTGCGTGTGGATCTCGTTGTACTGGAGTTGACCCGATTTCGTGGACGCCTCACTCGCCCTAACTTCGGGGCGGAGGTGGCACATGAAGTCGAACCGGAAAGCAGGAGCAGCAGGACGGCGTGAGCGGCGCGCGTTCAGCGCCGAGTTCAAAGCCGAGGCGGTGCGGTTGATGGTGGAGCGACGGGCCGAGGGAGCGACGCTGGCGCAAGTCGGCCGCGAGCTGGATGTCCGACCGGACCAGCTGCGGGCGTGGGCGCAGCAGCAGGCCCGTGAGGCCGGGACCGGGTCCGCGATGCCGGGCGAGACGATGGAGCAGGAGAATCGCCGGCTGCGCCGTGAGGTGGCGGTCCTGCGGCAGGAGCAAGCGTTCGCAAGAAAAGTGGCGGTGTACTTCGCGAAGGAGTCGCGTTGAGGTACGCCGTGATCACTCGCCATCGCGGCGAGTTTGAAGTGCGACTCATGTGCCGCGTGCTCGAGGTCTCGTCCTCCGGCTACTACGCCTCTCTGAAGCGACCGCCGAGTTGGCACGCGCTCGTCGATGAAGTGCTGATGGCGCACGTGCGGATCATTCATGCCGAGAGTGACGAGACGTACGGGGCGCCGCGCGTGCACCGCGAGCTGCAGGCCGAAGGGCTGCCCGCCAGCCCGAAGCGCGTCGCGCGCCTCATGCGCGAAGACGGCCTGGTCGCGCGTCCGCCCAGACGGCAGCGCGTCTCGACGACCGATTCGAACCACGATCATCCGATCGCCCCGAATCTCGTGGCGCGGCAGTTCGACGTGAATGGCGTCGGCCTTAATCGCGTGTGGATCGCGGACATCACGCACATCCCGACGCGACAAGGGCCGCTGTATCTCGCCACCGTCCTCGATCTCGGCTCGCGCCGCTGTGTCGGCTGGGCCATGCGCGAGACGTTGGAAGTCGAGCTCGCGCTCAGCGCGCTGCGGATGGCGCGCGAGGCGCGGTGTCCGGCGGTCGGATTGATTCACCACTCCGATCGCGGGAGTCAATACACATCGGGCGAGTACCGCGCTGCGCTAGCGGCGCACGGCATGATTGCGAGCATGAGCGGGAAAGGCGACTGTTACGACAACGCGGTGGCCGAGAGCTTCTTCGCGACGCTCGAGTTCGAGCTGCTGATGCAGAACGATTGGCACACGCGGGAGGACGCCCGCCGCGCGATCTTCCGGTATATCGAGATCTGGTATAACCGGAAGCGGCGTCACTCGACCCTCGGCTATGTCAGCCCGGCCGCGTACGAAGAGCAGTTATTGGAGGCGGCGTAGTTCCTATCACTCACGCGTCCACCAAATCGGGTGAAGTCCATACCGCCGTTTGTTTAGCGTTCGCGCGAGGGGCGATGGCCTGTGTGCTGGCACAATTCAACCAGACTCTTGCATTTGCCTTGGGCATAGGCCGTCCGCCTCTATCGCCGTAGAGGCGGGCGATGCTAGCGTTAATCCTCTAACGATGATTCCTGGGGTGGTTCCGTTGCCCGGAACGCTGGTTTCTTGTCGTGGACTGGCAATGGGGTGTTTGGCCGCAATCACCGCGGTTCTTGCGACCGTGTCGAGTTGCGCGGCGCCTGCCGAAAAGAGCATTGCCCCTCCAGATAGCTCGCTGCAGGCAGACCCGCTAATTCCCCTCGCGATCGGCACGCGGTGGACGTACGACTCGATCGACTCGGTCGAGCTTACGACCGATACCAGTCGCGATCATTCGTTCCACCAAAAGCAGTCCTTCGCGGTCATCGCCGATACTGTTGCCGCGGATGGTTCGACTTGGGCGGTTTTGGACAGCGCATACGAAGTCATCGACGGGGGCACCGGGATCGGCGGCCACAGCTACGTGGCCAATCGGAGCGATGGATTCTGGGATTGGTCGCTTCCACTCGGCTATCCAGCGCTTGCTTTGTTGTTTTTTGAATTCCCGTACCCGACGAAGACCGGCACGAGCGCCAATCTCGGGGTCACCTCGGTTCTGTCAACGGACACGGTCGTCACGGTGCCCGCGGGCACATTCCATTGTTTGCTGTATCGCGAATCCGGCGACAGCGTCTTCGTGGCGCCCGGCGTCGGCGTTGTCGCGCGCCTGACCGACCGGACCAGTTACCAGTACATCTCCGGCCAGCTCGTGTATCTAGCCCGCACCTACTACGTCCTCAAATCGCTGACGGGACCGTGACGAGTCGTGCCGAACGGGCCGCCGTGTGACGGGGATGGAGTCGTGTGGACTGTCCTCGTGGTTTTTGCGTCCGAAATCGACACGCACGCAGTTGGATGGCGATCGCTCCCAGGCTGATCGGCGCATTGGCATCCCGATGACAGTTGTCTAACGGTCGCTCGATCGGTGGTCGCCCGTTGCTTCTGCCACGTCGAGAACGAAGCACCCCCAGTCATCTTTGGCAGTGGCGACAATCAACCATTGCGGCGACTTGAAATCGCCTTCAGCTCAAGTACCGATCGTAGACGCCGCGATAACCGAGCGCCTCCGCGAGTCGGCCGAGCGTTGCGCTCACCGCCAGTTGAACCGGAATCGGAATCGCCGCGTCGAAGCTCCCATGCTTCGTGAACGTTCGTGCAGTCGCCGCCAACTGCAGCGGGTTCTTCGGCAATCCGCGCTTCCCGACCCTGCCTTCCCGAGCGAGGCCGAACATGGTTGCAAACCCGCCAAGCACGTCAGTGAGCGCCTCCGGATCGGTGGCGCCAAAATCGTTGGTGTGCCGAAAGACCATTTGTTCCGACCCTGTATTCCACGGATGAACATGCGGCACACCCGGCGGCATGACGATGCTCTCTCCGCGCCTGACTCGGTGCTCCTCCGCACCGAGCCGGCAGGTCGCTGAACCTTCCAGGATCTCGAACGTCTCCGTCCACGTCCGGTGCACGTGCGGCGGGAACGGTGTCGAGCCCTGCGGACAGTACACCTCGGTCATCCAGCCGCGCCCCGACATCTCCTCGATGCCTTTCACGACGACGATGCGCGTCTGCGTGATTGGGTCAGTGGTCTCGAACCCCGCTTTGATCGACCGCATCGGCCACTCCATGATTACGAGGTTCACGCTGGGACGAACCGGCTCCCTTCCCTCGTAAACGCTACGGCGTCTCACAGGATCCGCAATGCAGAACCTGATGAACTGGAAATGGGCCTGGAGGTTGACAATGTTGGTACGCCCCCGATCGCCGCGTCCGGCGAGGATGGGAAATGTCGGATCTCCCTGCGCTTTGTCGTTCTCGTAGACTGGAGCTGCAATTGAGACTGGAGCTGCAATTGGCTGGCGGTCTCGCCCAGCGGTCACCGTGACAGGCACCGGCGGAGGCGTGGTGAATCCTTTCAAACGCGACGAGTCGTCTCCCCCCTCGGTGCGCGGTCGCCGTGGCCGCTGTCGGCCCCCACTTGCACTCGGCGCTGTGTGCCTGGTGATCGGCGCCGCTTGCAACGATGCGCAGCGAGCGGTCGCGCCCCCGGAAACACCGTCGTCACCGTTGTCACCAGTGGTCCCATCGCCGCAGCCCACCCCACAACCCCGGGTCGGCTCCGTAATTGTCTCACCGGCCTTGGCGCTCGTCGTCCCCGGTCAAACCGCGCAGCTCGAGGCGATCACGCGAGACTCCGCCGGACACCCGCTCACCGGACTCGCCGTCACGTGGTCGAGCGGCAATGCCGCGGTTGCGACGGTCGACCAGTCGGGTACCGTCGTCGGCGTCGCCCCAGGTTCGGCGACAATCTCGGCCGCGAGCGGCGGAAAGACAGGAACCGCCGCGATCAGCGTGAGCCTGCTGAACCCTGTCGCGTTCGCGCCGGGAGGCTTGGCCTTGGGCGCGGGCGACAACAGCTGCGGGCTCTCGACCACGGGCGCGGCCTATTGCTGGGGAGTCCTCCAATCCGGCTCGCCGAGCCGTGGCTCGCTCGTGGAGAGCGCAACGCCCATCCCCGTCGGCGGCGGTCTCGTCTTCTCGAGGCTCACTGTGAACGGCGACGAAGAGCCGTTTGGTCTGGGGGCAGGTGACTGGGATTACACGATCCACGCGTGCGGGCTGACAGCGAACGGAAGCGCCTTTTGCTGGGGAACGGGCTCCAGCGGCCAGTTGGGAAACGGCGCCACCTCCGACTCGCCCATCCCCGTTCCGGTTTCCGGTGGGCTGACCTTCGCGTCGCTCTCCGCCGGCGGCTGGTTCACCTGCGGCCTCACCGCCACGGGCGCCGCGTATTGCTGGGGAGACGACGACTATGGCGAGCTGGGAGACAACGCGCCGGTGGGCGGCGGCGGTCTGAATCACAGCGTACTCGTTCCGACGCTCGTGACGGGCGGACTCGTTTTTTCGCAAGTGAGCGCGGGCTTCACCCATGTGTGCGGACTCACGCCTGCCGGCGCGGCGTATTGCTGGGGCGACGGATCGTTTGGTCAGCTCGGCAACGGCCTACAGTCGCCAGGAAGTTTTGCGTCCGGCAGCGCGACTCCCCTATTGGTGCTGGGTGGGCTCACTTTTTCCGCCATCAGCGCCGGCGACTCCTTCACCTGCGGCGTGACGACGACCGGAGCGGCGTACTGCTGGGGCGACGGACGTCAGGGTACGTTGGGCGATGGAACACTCCGCGTCAGCGCCGTGCCGGTGGCCGTCGCGGGCGGCCTCACCTTCAAGGCGATCAGCGCCGGTGTAAGTCATGTGTGCGGGCTGACGACGGGCGGGTCGGCGTACTGTTGGGGTGCGAACCTGCTTGGCGAAACCGGCAACCCCGCGTTCGCAGCCGATGTTCCGACTCCGACCGCCGTTGCGGGAGGTCTCACGTTTGCGACGATCCTGGCCGGCGACGGGCACACGTGCGGGCTCACGACCGGCGGCGTCGCCTACTGCTGGGGAGGGAATAGCTTCGGAGAGCTCGGAGATGGAACGACGACGACGCGCTCCACACCGGTCAGGGTCGTCGGCCAACCTTAGCGAACTCTGAGATCGGATCCATGATCTCGACGGGGGGCGCCGGGATCGTTCACCGCGACGTCAAGCCCGAGAACAATGCGGTGAGCGTGGAGTCGGCCGTGCCGTGAGTTCGCTCGCTGTCTCACGAGAACGGGCGAGAGTTGGTCTGACGTCCAACCCTTCTGACTGTCTGCCGTCAGACTTCGAGCCCAAGATCGGGGCCGGAGTACCGAGACAGACCGGCACTGGCCGCGATCCCGTCGCCCTTCTCCGCCCTTCTGACAGCGTCGCGAGGTGGACCTAACGCTCACGCTCTCCTGTGCTAATGTTGGTGAGCGAATGGAAACTCACTCCGTACGACGCTGGCTGAACCGCTACGGGCTCGCCGAGGCCGCCGGCATCGCCTGCGCCGTGGCCGGATCGTTGGTGGTGCGACGCATCACCGGCAACGACATCGCTGCCGCCTTCGCCGCCGCTTGGGGCGAAACCATCGGCTACTCAGCCGCCATCGTGGGCCGCGACTTCTTGGCCGGAGTGCGGACCGCGCGCGCGACCCAGCGACCGTTCGGCGTTCGCGGCGCCGCGGGAATCGTCGCCGGTCTCCTCGCCGAATTCGGCCCGGCCGGACTGCTCGACACGTTCGTGACACGACCGTTCGCGATGGGGCTCGGCGTGCGATTCATCGGACCGAAGCTCGGCGTGCTGGCCGGCAAACTCGCCGCGGACGTTCTCTTCTATTTGCCGGTCATTTTCGTGTACGAACGAAAGAGGCGTTGGCGCCGACCGAGAATGCAGCCACGGTGACGATCACGACCTGTCCCACCGACGTTTTCGCCGCGCCGGCCGAGCGAGTGTGGTGGCTGGTTACCGATCCGGTCTCCCTCGCGCGGTGGAGCGGATGCAAGCTGCTTCGCGGAGCGGCCCACGCCGGGTCCGTTCGGGAGGGCGATCGTCTGCTGCTGGGCAAGGGTCTCGGCGCGGTGTTCAGATTCGAGATGCGGATCATCGAAGCGATCCCTCCGGCACGACTGTCCGTCGACGTGTTTCTCCCGTTCGGGGTCGTCAATCACGAGGTCATCGTAATTACGCCGGTTTCGCCGAGATCCTGTAGAGTAACATTTAATTGAGACTTTCACTTCCCGCCAGGTTGGCGGGGCCGGCTGATTGAAACGATGCTCGGCGGCCGCTTCATCGACGGCCCGCGAGAGTCGCTCGCGAATCTGAAACGGGCAGCCGAATCGCCTGTCGGCGTCGCCTGAGGCGGCACGCCGGCGACAAGCGTCGGTGGTCCGCTGCTCGATTCGCGGCGAAGGAGTCGCCGGTTCTTATTCACCACCTACACGCAAATCGCGCCCCTCGATGGAAACGATCGGTCATCTGAACTCGGCGCTCGCCGGCCGGTACGAGATCGAGCGCGAAATCGGCGCCGGCGGGATGGCGACGGTGTACCTCGCGCGCGACCTGCGTCACGACCGGCGCGTGGCGCTCAAGGTGCTCAACCCCGAACTCGGCGCACAGCTCGGGCCCGATCGGTTCCTCGCCGAGATTCGCGTCACGGCGAATCTCCAACACCCGAACATCCTGCCGCTGTTTGATTCCGGCGAGGCGCGCGATCCGGACGCGAGCGACGGGTCGGGTCTCTTGTTCTACGTCATGCCCTACGTCGACGGCGAGGCGCTGCGGGCACGCCTCACGCGCGAGAGGCAACTCCCCATCGACGATGCGGTGCACATCGCGCTGGCCGCGGCGAACGCGCTCCAATACGCGCACCAACACGGTGTGATCCATCGCGACGTGAAGCCGGAGAACATTCTCCTGCAAGCCGGCCAGCCGGTGGTCGCTGATTTCGGTATCGCACTCGCCGTCACCAATGCAGCGAGCGCGCGGCTGACGCACACCGGACTCTCGCTGGGAACGCCCCAGTACATGAGCCCCGAGCAGGCGACCGGCGAACGGACGATCGACGGCCGGTCCGACGTCTATTCGCTCGCAGCGGTGTTGTATGAAATGCTCACCGGCGAGCCTCCGCACACTGGGAGCACGGCGCAGGCGGTGATCGCGCGTCTCATCACGGAGAAGGCGCGAAGCCCGCGTCTCGTCAGAGCGAACGTCCCCCCACACGTGGACGCGGCGATCGAACGCGCGCTCGAGAAACTGCCGGCGGATCGCTTCGCCAACGCCGGCGAGTTCGCCGCCGCGCTGCAAGGCCACGGTTGGACCGCCGCGCCGGCAGCGAGCGCCGCGGCGACGACGCTCGCGCGCCGCACGGTGTCACGGTGGACGTTCGCGGCGGCGCTCTTCGCGGCGGGCACGATCGTCGGCGCCGTCGTGATGCGGTCGCGCGCGGCATCCATCGGTGCGGCGACACAGAGCGACGCACCGACGGCGCGCGCGTCGATTCTGCTCGCGCCCGACGCGCCGATCGCGTTGGCGAACCTGCCGCCGGTCGGCTTCAATGGATCGGAGCTCGAGGTCGCGCCGGATGGATCGATGCTCGCGTACGTCGGAGCGACGGCGGCCGGCAACATCCTCTACGTGCGCGACATTGCGAGCGGCGAGACGCACTCGCTCGCCGGCACCGAAGGCGTGAAGATCGCCTTCTTTTCGCCCGACGGCGCGTGGATCGGATTCGTCACCGCGGACCACGTGAAAAAGATTCCTCGTGGCGGGGGCACCGCGACCGAGCTGGCCGCCGCGAGCACGGTCCGCGCCTGGTGGCCCGACCAGGAGTTCATCTACTACGACGCAGAACATGGAATCCTGTCCCGCGTGCCGTCGGACGGGGGAAAGCCCGAGCGGCTCGTGACGAGAAGGGAGCTCGGCGCGCGCGACTTCAACGACGTGTTGCCCGGCGGTCGAACGGCGCTCGTCACCGCGGCAAGCGCGAGCAACGAGAGCATCAATGGCGACCACGGCGACGTTCTGCTCGCCGACGTTCGCTCGCATCGCACGACGGTTCTCGTCCACTCCGCCTATGCCGCGCGCTATGTGCCGGACGGGCACGTCATCTTCGCTCGCGGCGGTAGCCTCTTCGCCGTCCGCTTCGACGCCAGCCGAGGGATCGTCGAAGGCAATCCCGTCGCGATCGCGTCCGGCGTCTCGATGGAATCGGCGTTCGGGATGCTCCAGGCCTCGGCGGCCCGCGGCCTCCTCGCCTACGTCCCCGGCGCTGACAACTCGCGCGGCAAGTTGGCGTGGGCCGATCGGCGCGGCGTCGTCACCTTCATCGACGCGCCGGAGATGACATACGGAGAGATCGACCTCGCGCCCGACGACCAGCACATCGCGGTGCACATATCCGACGTCCAGGACTACCTCTGGGTCTGGAACGTCGAGCGCCACGAAGGGCAACGCGTCGCATACGCTGAAGCGGAGGGATTCCCGCGCTGGAGCGCCGACGGACGACGTCTCGCCGGCATCGTGCTCGGCAAGGCACGCGTCGCGATCCACGACGTCGATCGGGCCGGACACGTCGGCGAAGGGACATTGCTGCCCGATTCGGCACTTGGCATCGACTATTTCTCGCCGAACGGCGATGTGCTCGCCGTCGGCCAGTCGAACTCGCCGTTTCGCACGGGATTTGTCCGTCTCGGCGCGGGTGCTCCGCAAGCGCCGCCGATTGCCGGCAATCTCGTCACGTTCTCGCCGGATGGTAAATGGCTGGCGTACACGCGCGCCGAGCGTGGCCACCCCGAAGTCTTCATCCGTGCGTTCCCGGACGGTCGCGACGTCGGCCAGGTGTCGCAAGGCGGGGGGATCGAGGCGCGCTGGAAGCCGTCGGGCGTGCTGTATTTTCGCAACGGTCATCGTTGGTACGAGACGAAAGTGACGACGAATCCGGAACCGCGTTGGGACCCGCCGCGCCAGGTGTTCGACGTCGACTTCATCGACACGGACGGCTACTCGTACGACGTGACCCGCGACGGCCAGCGACTGCTCGTGGTGAAACGCGAACATCCGATGGAAACATCGCGCATCGAGCTGATCACGAACTGGGCGAGGCTGCTCGAGCCCAAGCCCTGAGTGGGCTCGCTCGCTTGGCGCCCGGTGTGCCGCTCTCCATATTCCGCCCTCCGATCCTTTGCGTTGACTTGATCTGACGCCGCGACGCCCGCGCGGCCTTGCCCATCTCGCTTGATGACACCCGAAGGAACGCTCGAGGACGGCGGCCTCGCGGCGGCGGTCAGTGACCGGTATCGCATCGAACGCGAGATCGGCCGCGGCGGAATGGCCACCGTCTACCTGGCCGACGACGTGCGCCATCGGCGACAGGTCGCGCTCAAGGTGCTCGATCCCGAGCTGGCGCGCGCCGTCGGCCCCGAGCGATTTCTGCGTGAGATCGAGATCGCCGCGCAGCTCAGCCATCCGCACATCATGCCGCTGTTCGATTCGGGCGACGCGGCCGGGCACCTCTTCTATGTAATGCCCTTCGTTCGCGGCGAGTCGCTGCGACAACGGCTCGATCGCGAACGAACGCTTTCCGTCGATGCCACGCTGGCCATCACGCGCGACGTGGCCGAGGCCCTCGAGCACGCCCACGCGCGTGGCGTGGTGCATCGCGACATCAAGCCCGAGAACATTCTGCTGTTCGAGGGTCAGGCAATCGTCGCCGATTTCGGCATCGCCCTCGCGACGGCGGCCGCGACAGATCGCCGAATCACCGGTACCGGTTTGGTCGTCGGCACGCCGGCGTACATGAGCCCGGAACAGCTGTTTGGCGAGCGCACCGACGCGCGGAGCGATCAGTACAGCCTCGCGTGCGTCGTCTACGAAATGCTGACCGGCGAAGCGCCGTACGCCGCGGCGACGCCACAGGCGGGCATCGCCAAACGTCTCGTCGAATCCGCGCCGTCGATGCGCCGCGTTCGCGCCGTCATTCCGATCTCGATCGACACGGCCGTCCGGCGAGCGCTCGCCAGAGAGCCGGCCGACCGATTCGCGTCCGTCGCCGAGTTCGCGCGCGCGTTGAGCGCGCCGAGCGAGCGGCGCGCGACGACCGTGGCGGTACTTCCCTTTTCCAGCTTCAGCTCCGACGCCGAGAACGAGTATTTCGCCGACGGAATCACCGAGGACGTGATCGCCAATCTTTCCAAGATCCGCTCGCTCAAGGTGATCTCGCGGACGTCGGTGATGCCGTTCAAGAAACGGGAGCAGAGTCTCACCGAGATCGGCGCCACGCTCGGGGCGACGACGCTGCTCGAGGGCAGCGTGCGGCGCGCCGGCGACCGCGTGCGCATCGTCGCGCAGCTCATCGACGCCGAAACGGATCAACACCTGTGGACCGAGACGTACGACCGCCACCTCGTCGACATCTTCGCCATCCAGACCGACGTCGCGCTCCAGATCGCCGCCGCGCTCAAGGCCGAGTTGACGCGCGCCGAGGAATCGCGCGTTCGGAAGGAACCGACACAGAACATCCGGGCCTATCAGCTCTACCTCTTCGGGCGACAATCGCTCATCAGGTTCACGCCCGAAGCGATGCTCTCGGCGATCGACTATTTCGACCGGGCCGTTGCAGAGGATTCGTCGTACGCATTGGCGTACGCCAGCGCGGCGATGGCCTACGTCGAGTTGGCGGAGATCGGCGCCATGGCGTCGGACACGGCGTTTCGACACGCGGCCGACGCGGCGCACAAGGCGTTGGAGTTGGACCCCGAGCTCGGCGCCGCCCACGTAACCGCTGGATACGTGAAGATGACGCGCGAGTTCGACTGGGCCGGATCGGAGGCATCGTTCAACCGTGCAATCGAGTTGAGTCCCAGCAGCGCCGATGCGTACGATCTCTACGGACGCCTTTGTTCGGCGCAGGAACGCTACGACGAAGCGCTCGTGCTGCTCGGCCGTGCACAGGAGCTGGATCCTCTGGCCCACCGCTTGGACATGGCGACGACGCTCCTTCGCGCCGGCCGATATGAAGAGGCGATCGTGAGCGCCAGAGCCGCGACGGACCTCGACCCATCGGGCGACCGCGCCCACGCGACGCTTGGTTGGGCGCTTTTTTTCGGCGGCGCTCGCGACGAGGGATTGGCCGAGCTCGAGACCGCGGTGTCGTTGTCCCCGAGCACGACGAGTTGGCTCGGGCAGCTCGGTGAGGCGTACGGTCTCGCCGGGCGGTTGGACGATGCGCGCGCCGTGCTGCGCAAACTCGAGGAGCGTGCGCGCGACTCGTTCGTTTCGCCGTACACGTTCGCCTACGTCTACACGGGACTCGGCGACGCCGATCGGGCGATCGAGCTGTTGCAGCGGGCAGTCGTGGAACGAACCGGCGCCGCGTACGGCATCAAGGGCTCGTTTCTGTTCCGGCCGTTGCGCGAACACCCCAAGTTCCGCGCGCTGTTGCGCGAGATGCGACTGAGCTGACTTGCCAAGTCCTCAGCGGAGGACTTTCTCCCCGGACATGATGAAACCTTAGTGCCGCGGCGCACCCGTGGTGCGCACCTCGACGCTTGAGCCGGGTATTGCATACATAAGGCGCGCGGGGCAACTCGCCCCGCCGCCGCCTTGAACTTTTTTCGTGTGGAGGGTGCGTATGACTCGCACCAAATCGATGGCTCTCCTTGCCGCCGGCACGATGGCCCTGGCCTCGCGAGGGCTGACGGCGCAAGACATCACCGTGACGTCTCGAACCCAGCCAGACGCCGCCCAAGTGACCTTCGGCTACCTCTGTGACGACCGATTCGTGATCAAGAACGACGGCGCGCAGTCGGTGAACCTGCAGTACGGTCTGCACGACGGGACGCAGCTCACCGGGATCACCGTGCAGCCTGGCGAGTCGGTCCAGCTGTCGAGCAGGTCGAACGCGTCCGTGGAACTCTGGAAGGACGGAACGCGCATCGCGACCGCCGCCAGGGAACAGCGGTCGTGCGCCGACGTGAATGGCGCGAACCTGAATGGCGGAGGCGGCGTCACGGTCACTCAACCGCAGGTTGTGACGACGGCCACCGGGCCGACCTACGTGTACAGCGCGTATCCGTACTATTGGGATCCGTTCTTCAGCCCCTGGGCTCCTGCGCCTGCCCTCGGCTTTGGGGTCGGCGTTGTCCGCCCCTTCGGCGGCCCCGTGTTCTTGAATCGACCGTTCATCGCCGGGCGCTTCTTCGGTCGGCGCCGCTAAGAATTTGGCTTCAGTAGGACCTCGGGGGCGGCGCGTTCATTCGCGCCGCCCCCGCGTGCGTTCCACACTCGTTAGCGGCCTGTTGTCGTTGTCTCGGACTAAGTGCGGCTCGGTGATTGCCCGGTTTGCCTCGGACCGGTACGACCAACCACACGCGATTGAGTTCGCTGGAGGCCGCATGGCACGCCAGACATACGCAGAAAACGATGCCCGTCGTCACACGTCGAAGATGAAGGACATGCTGGATGAGGTCGCGCAGCACGCCCGTCAGGACATCGCCAAGGTCTCGGATCCACGAGCTCAGGCGCTGCTCGAGACGACGGCCGAGGTCGTGCTGGGCCTTCGGAAAGCCTACGACGATTTCGAAGAGGGGACAGAAGCCGTCTGGAAGTAGTGTCCGCTCAGGACTTCAGCGTCTTCGCGACTCCGCCGTGCCCGCTGCACGCGCCCTGCATCGTCTTGGCGTGCGAATACGTGCCGTCCTTGCACTGCGCCGTCGCACCGGTCGAATCCTTGGCGGCCTTGTTCTCCGCCGTGACGGCTTTGGACTCCGCACGCCGCGCCTTGCTGGCGGCGCCCGCGGTGTCGGTGCCGGCCTTTGCGACTTTTGCCTCGGCCTTCGTCGCCTTCTTCGATGCGCGAGCCGCGCGGGTCGCGAGCGAATCGACGCCGCCGTGCGACGAACAGGCGCCGCTGCCCGACGCGGTGGACGTCGTGCCGTCCTTGCAGATGCTCTGGGCCGACGCCTTGACCTTCGTCTGGGCCATCGCGGGTGAGCTCGCGACAGCTAGTCCCGCTGCGATCAGCAAACCGACAATGAGCGGCGTACGCATTGGCACTCCTGGAATGAGAATTAGCAGTTGCGCCGGAGGGGAACGGACAGGGAGAGATTCGAACTCTCGATACCGGGTTCACCGGTATGCCGGTTTTCGAGACCGGTGCCTTCAACCACTCGGCCACCTGTCCGGAGGAGCCGAGAAAATTAGGACGTAGATGATGGCGCGTCAACGACTTGGCGCCGTTCCGCGAAGAATTGCGTGAGCAGCGCGCCGCACTCGTCCGCGCGAACGCCCGCCAACACTTCCGGGCGATGGTTGAGCTTCGGATGACGCAGCAGATCCCCCACCGAGCCGGCCATTCCCGCCTTCGGGTCCCATGCCCCGAACACCACGCGATCAATCCGCGCCAGCACGATCGCCCCCGCGCACATGGCGCAGGGCTCGAGTGTCACGTACAACGTGCAGCCGCTCAACCGCCAATCGTCGAGCGCCTCCGCCGCGTCGCGAATGACGAGCAGCTCGGCGTGCGCGGTGGGATCCTGGTCGCGCGCCGTTCGATTCCCGGCGTGCGCGAGGACTGCCCCGTCGCGGACGATCATGGCGCCGACGGGCACTTCGCCGGATTCACCGGCGCGGCGAGCCTGGTCGAGCGCGAGGTCCATAAAAGCGTGGTCGTCGGCCGTGGGGATCAATGGGTGTGGACAGGCTGGCGTTAGTGTGGTTATTAGCTGTGAGCTCTTAGCTGTCAGCTACAAGCTATCAGCTCAGTTCAGCTGTAAGCTGTAAGCTATAAGCTATAAGCTATAAGCTATGATCTGTAAGCTGCCTAGCCGTTTGTCTGTTAGCTGTCTAGCGTGTATTCTAAGACGTGTGCGATGCGGAGCGCTCGCGATACATGCGCCGCCACTCGCGGAACGGATGTGCGGTCGCCGCGCCAAGGGAGTTGAGCGAGTAGCCCACGCCCGGAATGCCGGTGTCGGGGTATTCGCTCGGTTCGGGGTGATAATAAGTCCCGAAGACGACGTCGATGAGGGGAAAGTAGGCCGCGAAATTTCGGTTCCAGTGCCGCACTTCGATCGAATGATGAATGCGGTGCGTCTGCGGGCTCACGATCACCCAATTCAGCTTGCCGAAGCCGATGCGCAGGTTGGAATGCGCGAAGATGCCCAGATAGGCCAGAAATCCGGTGATGAACTGCGTGAGCCAGCTCGTCTCGTGCTGCCACACCGAGTGCACGAAGATGAACATGAGCGGCACGTCGACCAGCGGCACTTTCACCAGGTTCTCGAGCAGGTGATGCCGGAACGCGGTCGCCGCGCTCAGGTGCGGCTCGGAGTGATGTACCGCGTGCTGCGGCCAGAGCGCGGTCGTGTGCTGAATCCGGTGGAACCAGTAGTAAAAAAGGTCGAACGTGAACAGTATGACGAGTTGCATCGCGATCGGATGCACCGAGCCGAGCGACACCTCCAACCGGCCGAACGGAAGACGTCGCCACAGGCCGAAGATCCCGCCCAGCCGCAGCAGCACCATGATCGTGCTGTTGCCCGCCACCCAGAGCAGCCAGTATTGCCAGTCGAACAGCCACGCGCGCAGATCCAGTTTGCGCACGCCGAACAGACGTTCGGCGAGGAAGTACAGGGCGAAATACGGCACCAGCCGCAACTCGCCCATCGCCAAGTCGGCGAATGCGTTCAGCATCGGTCGTGTCTCGCGAGTGGGGTCACGGCGCGGAGGCCGCCTTCGCGCGTCCCGTGTCGGGCGCGATGCGCTCGACGAGATACAGCCCGCACAACTCGTCGGACCGCCCGGTGCCGCACTGGTCCTGCGCCTGAAGCGTCGTCACGCGGTAGTCCGGGTTGTGGAGAACGCGCGACTTGAACCAGTACAGCTCTCCTTCGTCGAGCACCAGAAATCGATCGTTCCGCGCCAGGAAGCTCGCGCCCTGCTCCACCCGATGCGACGGATAGTACCGATGCATCGCGTCCATCAGCTTGTACTCCGTCGGGCCGACCGGCGAGTCCTGTCGCAGCGCCGATTCCCAATCCAAAACGAACACGTACCGCTCGGGATGCGCGGAGTAGAACACGCGCGGCAGATACGTGTGCGTCGACACGGTCACAATCGGTAGATCGTAGCGAAAGTCGAGGCTGTCGCCGGCGGGCGGTGAGGCACCCGGAACGTTGTCGGCACGGGAGATCGGTGCGTAGAGCGCGCCGGCGGTCATCGCCGCGAGGACCCAGATGTACGAGCCCGCGGGCGGCCCCTGCGTCGCGCCGATCCGGTCACACCGCGCCAGCGACAACCCCCACGACAGCGCGCGGTCGAGCGCCGCACACCCGAGAATGGCGTACGCGAAAGAGAGCGGTACGAGATAGCGCGGCAGGAAGATCGGCGTCGCAACGCGCGACCACGCCCAGATCGCGCCGGCCACGAGCACCCAAGCGACGGCCACGAGCACCAGGTGGCGCGGGTCGCCGCGCCTCTGATCCACGGCATTCGAGGCCGACGGAATCGAGCGCCGCGCAACCGCGATCGCCACGCCGGCCGCCATGAAGATGAGCATCGCGGCGCGCGGTGTGAGACCGAGCAGCAGCGCCCTGCCGAGATCGAGCACGGTCGGACGCGCGATGGGAAAGTGCGGCGCGCCGACCTGCATCTGCACGCGCAACGCGGGAAGCCAAACGAGAAACGCGAGACATCCGGCGAGCCATGCCGTGTAGAGCAACGGCCGCACACGTCGGCGATCGATGTCGAACAAGACGAGGGCCGAGAGCGCGGCGACGCTATAGGCCAGACCGAAGACGTGCGTGAGACAGAGCGCGGCTTGAACGACGGCGACGGCCGCGAGCTCGACCACACGGGAGAATCCCCGGCGGTCGTCCACCGTCGCGGCGCGATCGACCTGAACGAGCGTGAGCGCGCACAGCGCGAGCAGGAGCCCGTACGAGCGAGCTTCCGCCAACTGCGCCAGCACCACGGTCGGCACGAGCAGGGCGGCGCAGATCGCGGCGCACCGGACAGCGAGCGGGAAATACGGACGCAGCACCCGCCAGACGAGCACGAACGCCGCCGCGGCGAAGATTCCGGCGAGCGCGCGGAGCGACATGGCCGAGACGCCAAACACACGTCCCCATCCCCACGCGATCACGTAGAACAAGGGCGGCGTGGTGTCGACTTGGTCGGCGAGCGCGCGCACCATGTGCCGAAGCGACGGATCGGTGACGAGCGTGGCGGTGAGCAGCTCGTCCACCCACATGTAGCGCACCGCCGCGTCCATGACGTTGGCGGTGACGATCGCAAGCGCGGCCGCGAACGGAGTCCACCGCTCGACGACTCCCGCGAGCGCCTCGGGACTCAGCGCCGCGAACGATCGGGAATAGGACCGGGAACGACCGGTGAGGCGGAGGGTGGCCGACATGCACCTTCAAGACGCACGAAGGCGCGACGAAGCAAACTCTGCTACTCGTGAAGGGCTCGATGAACGAGGGCGACCGCCGACGCTCCTTCCCCGACCGCCGACGCCACGCGCTTCATGCTCCCCGACCGCACGTCGCCCACGGCGAAAATTCCGGGGAGACTCGTCTCGAGCGTGTGCGGCGCGCGCGCCAGCGGCCATCCGGCCAACGCGAGATCGTCCGTCGACAGATCGGCGCCCGTCTTGATGAAACCCTGATCGTCGCACACCACGCAGCCCTCGAGCCATGAAGTGCTCGGCGAGGCACCGGTCATCACGAAGACGTGGCGGATCGCGTTGCGCTCGATCTCGCCGGTGGGAGTATGACGCCAGGCGATGTTCTCCAGATGCGCGCCGCCGTCGGCTTCGACGAGCTCCGTCTCGGTATGGAGCGTGATCTTCGGGTTCGCTTCGATACGTCGAATCAGGTAGCGCGACATCGTGTCGGAGAGCCCGTGGCCGCGCACCAGCACGTGGACGTGCTGCGCCGTTTCGGCGAGAAAGACCGAGGCCTGGCCAGCCGAGTTGCCGCCGCCCACGACAACGACGTCGGCGCCGGCGCAGAGCTGCGCTTCCATGAACGTCGCGCCGTAGTAGACGCCCGCTCCCTCGAACGCGCGTAGCCGCGTGAGTCCGAGCCGCCGGTACTCGGCGCCGGTCGCGATGATGATCGAGCGCGCGGCGATGCGTTCGTTGCCGTCGATTTCGATCGCGTACGGCCGCCGGTCGCACGCCAGGCGCTGCGCATGCTTGGCGACGATGAGATCGGCGCCGAACTTCTGCGCTTGATTGTAGGCGCGCGCGGCCAGCTCCTGCCCCGAGATGCCATTCGGAAATCCGAGATAGTTCTCGATGCGAGAGCTCGAACCGGCCTGGCCTCCAGCCGAGCTGTTCTCGACGACGAGCGCGTCGAGCCCCTCGGACGCCGCGTACACGGCGGCGGCGAGTCCGGCCGGCCCCGCGCCGACGATGACGACGTCGCGCAGATGCCCGAGGTCGACGGTCTCGTTGAAGCCGAGAAATTCCGCGATCTGCACGTTGCTCGGATTCCGCAGGACCGTGTTGCCGCGATGCAGCAGGACGGGAATGTCGGCCAGCCCGACGCCGTAGTGATCGAGCAGTTCCTGGACACCCGGGTCGGTGTCGAGGTCGATCAACTGAAACGGATGGCCGTTCCGCGTGAGGAACTCGCGGATGCGGAGCGTGCCGGCGCAATGCGCCGAGCCGACGAGAACGACGTCGCCGAGTCCGCGGGCAATGAGTTGCACGCGGCGCAGAATGAACGCGCGGGTGAAGATGTCGCCCAGCTCCGCGTCGACCTGCAGCAGCCGCAGCATGTGCTCGCGGTCGATCTCGATCACGTCGCTCGCTTCGCGCGCACGAATGCGGGCGAGGGCGCGCCGGCCAGTCAGAATGTTCGCTTCGCCGGTGAATTGACCGGGTCCGGCGATGGTGAGAACCGTTTCGCTCTCGCGCGACGGCCGCATGATCTCCAGCGAGCCGTGAACGACGACGTAGGAGCCCGGATTCGGCGTGCCCGGTTCGAGCAACACCTCACCCTCCTCGACGTGCCGAAGCTGCCCACAGCCGCGGGCACGCGCGAGGTGCGCGGCGCTCAGCGTCGGGAAGACGTGATCGGTGGCCTGGTCGAGGGTCGGCGGCGGGCCAGCTTGGGCTGTCATCATTCGATAATACTCGGGTGGACCGGTGGATCGGTGGACGTCTCTTTCCCCTACGGTCGAGCTCGCAATACCGCATCGGGACTCGCATTTTTCGAGACCCTCAACGGAACTCGGACATGCGTTTCGCCGGCTCGCTGGTCTCGCTCGCGTCTCTCGCCGTCGTCTCCGCGCTTCCTGCGCAATCGCCCGTGCCTCAGACGAAATTGCCCATCCCTCACGGGGGATTCCCGGACGTCGACGCATGTTCGGTGCTCACGCCGGCCCAAGCGAGCACCGCGATCGGGGTACCGGTGCAGGCGCATCATCTCGTCGAACCACGCAAGGGGACATGCTTCTGGTCCGACTCCCCGACGGGCGACGCTGACAACCGTCGCGTCTTGGTCACCATCATGACGGACGCCGTGTACGACCACATGAAGACGAGCCCCGCTCTCAAGACCGAGCCTGCCACCAGCGTAGCCCAAGACGCGTTCTTTGTGATTCCCACCGGCGGCGACCCGATTCTCCTCGTGAGAAAGAGCGGCGTCCCGTTCCAGATCAAGATCCTGAACGGCTTCAAGGTGAAGCCGCCGCTCTCGCCGAGCGAAATCAAAGCTCGGGAGCTTGTACTCGGGAACTCCGCTGCGCTGCCGTGAGACGGCGGCGCTACGCGCCGACCGTCTCTTTGGCCGGCTCACTCGAGAACTCCAATCCTCCCTTCCCATCGGGGCGCACGACGATCGCGTCGCCGTCGACGAACTTCCCTTCGAGCACGGCCATCGCCAGCGGATTCTGAATGAGCCGCTGGATCGACCGCTTGAGCGGTCGCGCGCCGAACGCGGGATCGTAGCCTTCCTCGGCGAGCACGCGCTTGGCCTCCGGCGTCACGTCGATCGAGATCTTTCGGTCGGCGAGCAGCTTCTCCAGCCGCACGAGCTGGAGGTCGACGATCTTCTCGATCTGCTCGGTGCCGAGCGGATGGAAGATGATGATGTCGTCGACGCGGTTGAGGAATTCGGGTTTGAACGCCTGCTGCAGCGAGGCCATCACCTGCGTCTCGACGAGCGCCCAGTCGCCGCGCGCGTGCTCGAGGATGAACGTCGAACCGACATTCGACGTCATGATGATGACGGTGTTGCGGAAGTCGACCGTGCGGCCCTGCGAATCGGTGAGCCGGCCGTCGTCGAGGATCTGTAGGAGAATGTTGAAGACGTCGGGGTGCGCCTTTTCGATCTCGTCAAATAGGATGACGGCGTAGGGACGCCGCCGGACCGCTTCGGTGAGCTGGCCGCCCTCCTCGTAGCCGACGTAGCCCGGCGGCGCGCCGATCAACCGCGCGACGGCGTGCTTCTCCATGTACTCGGACATGTCGATGCGCACCATCGCGTGCTCGTCGTCGAACAGGAAATCGGCCAGCGCGCGCGCGGTTTCCGTCTTGCCGACTCCAGTCGGCCCGAGGAAGATGAACGAGCCGATTGGTCGATTCGGATCTTGTAGCCCGGCGCGCGAACGGCGCACGGCGTTGGCGACGGCATGGACCGCTTCTTCCTGGCCCACGACACGTCGCGCCAACTCCTGGTCCAGCTTCGTGAGCCGCTCGCGCTCGCTCTCCAGCATGCGCGTCACCGGAATGCCCGTCCACCGCGCGACGACTTCGGCGATGTCGTCGGCGCCGACTTCCTCTTTCAAGAATTGGGGACGGCCGTCGGTCGAGGCGAGCTTGCGCTCGGTGTCGTGCATGCGCGCCTCGAGTTGCGGGATGCGGCCGTACGTGATCTCCGCGGCCTTGGCGAGGTCGCCGGCGCGGGTGGCTTGCTCCGCCTCGATGCGTGCTTGATCGATCTCCTGCTTGATCTTCCCGACGCCGCCGAGCATTTCCTTTTCCTGCTGCCACTGCGCTTTCATGGCCGACGATTTCTCGCGCAGGCCAGCCAGATCGCGCTCGAGCTCTTCGCGGCGCTCGACGGCGGCGCGGTCCTTCTCTTTTTGCAGCGCGGTGCGCTCGATCTCGAGCCGCATGATGCGCCGCTCGACCTCGTCGATCTCCTGCGGCATCGAATCGATCTCGATGCGCAGGCGGGACGCGGCTTCGTCGACGAGATCGATCGCCTTGTCGGGCAGAAAACGGTCGCCGATGTAGCGGTGTGAGAGGGTGGCCGCCGCTATGATCGCGTCGTCGGTGATGCGGACGCCGTGGTGCGCCTCGTAGCGCTCCTTGAGGCCGCGCAGAATGGCGATCGTGTTCTCGACCGTCGGTTCGCCGACGTACACCGGCTGGAAGCGTCTCTCGAGCGCGGGATCCTTCTCCACGTGCTTGCGATACTCGTCGAGCGTGGTGGCGCCGACGACGCGCAGCTCGCCGCGGGCAAGGGCCGGTTTGAGCATGTTGCCGGCGTCCATCGAGCCCTCGGCTTTCCCTGCGCCAACGATCGTGTGCAGCTCGTCGATGAAGACGATGAACAGGCCCTGCGCGTCGGTGATTTCCTTGAGCACGGCCTTGAGGCGCTCCTCGAACTCGCCGCGGAATTTCGCGCCGGCGATGAGCGCGCCCATGTCGAGCGAGACCAGCCGCTTGTTCTTCAAGCCCTCAGGCACGTCGCCGTTCACGATGCGTTGCGCCAGGCCTTCGACGATCGCCGTCTTGCCGACGCCCGGCTCGCCGATCAGCACCGGATTGTTCTTCGTTCGCCGCGAGAGCACCTGGACGACTCGCCGAATCTCTTCGTCGCGGCCGATGACGGGATCGAGCTTGCCTTTGCGCGCCGCTTCGGTGAGGTCGCGCGTGTAGCGCTGCAACGCCTGGTACTGGTTCTCGGGCGTCTGGTCGGTGACGCGGTGCGTGCCGCGCACGGCCTCGAGTGCCTCGAGCAACGAGCTGTAGGTCGCGCCGACGCCGGTGAGCAATCCCTTGCTCTCGGTGCCTTTGGTGTCGGAGAGCGCGAGCAGCAGATGCTCGGTCGACACGTACTCGTCGCCGAGTTTCTTGGCTTCGGCTTCGGCGCGATCGAAGACGTGGTTCAGCTCGCGCGACGACGTCGGCTGCGCGTCGCTCTGTTTGGGAAAGCGCTCGATCTCGCGCGCGACCTGCTCCCGCAACTGCGCCACGCTCGCCCCGAGCTTTTGGAGCACCGGGACGACGATGCTCTCGTCCTGCTCGAGGAGCGCGGCGAGCAGGTGGAGGTCGAAGACGACCGGGTTGCCGTTCTTGCGGGCGATGCCGACGGCGTCGTTGAGCGCTTCGCCGGCTTTGACGGTGAGACGATCGGGGTTGATCATGCGCGGTCAGAGGGCAACGGGGGTGCCCCGGCGACCCGCCAAAGCGGCGGATTCGGGGGCCCTTGCAAGGTACCGGGCCCCCGTCCCCTGCCGAAATCGCGCCCGGGCCGACCTCTGCTGGCAGCTACTCCTTGCCGCAGGTCGCGTGTTTGACCGAGCCCGCAAAGTCGGTCAGACCCGGCAACGCGCCCAGGATCTGGGCCGCGATTGCGGGATCGGCGCTGCCGCCCTTCGGCAACGCGATCGACACGAGGTCGACGAACTCCTGCAACCGCGTCGACGACTCGCACATCGCCTGTCGTTCGGCACGCGTGGGAGACTTGGTCTTCGTCCGCTCCGCGAGCGATTGCGCCTCGTTGGTCGCGATCTGGTAGGCCGCGACGCCGATGTAGAACTGGCTACGCGGCGACGACGCGACGCTGTCCACCGCCTGTGCATAGTGCAGCACGCGTTCCCACGCCGAGCGCGCTTGCGTGGTCTGCGCGGTGTCGAGCGCAGGAGCGACGACGGCAAGCAGCGGCCCGCTGACGGCATCCGCCGTCACGCCCGCCGCGAGCGCGCGTCGAGCAGTGGAGATGGTGCTATCGAGCCCGTCCGCTTTCGCGTGCGCGGCGATCGCGAGCTGCCACGCGGCGCGGTTCGCCGGCTCGATCGCCAATACGCGATCGATGAAACTCAGCGCATCGCGCGGTGTCGCTCCGTCGACCGCGTCGCGTGCGAGAACGAGAAGGAAGTCCACGTTCTTGGGGAAGCGCGAAGACGCCTCGAGCGCGATTCGGTGCGACGCGAGCGTGTCGTGCGCGTTCGCGGCGGCGCCGAGCTGGCGCTGGTAGAAGTTGACCGTCGCCGCGATGCTGTCGGCAGCGATCAGTACGGGACCAGTCCTCAGCGCCTCGGCGAATCTGCCGAGGTGGAGCTCGAGCAGCCATTTCTTCTTGAGCAGTTCGGCGTTTGCCGGCGAATACGTCAGCGCCGTGTCCAGCGTGGCGAGGCCGGATTCGGATTGTCCAACGCCGACAAGTTGATCGACAAGACTCAGCGTGACTACGACGTTGGTCGAGTCGACGCGGTGCAGCACGCGCGTGGCGTCGAGCTCGCGCGACGTGTCGGATTTCTGCGCGTAGGTGTCGACGAGGGTTGCCCACGCCACCGGACTCGTCGAGTCGACGGTGGTGACGGCCAACGCGGCGGCGATGATCGAATCCGGCGACGCGTGACTGGCGGTGAGAATCGAGAGCGCGCACAGATTGAGCGCCGGCGACGTCGGCCTGATCTTCAGTCCTTGCTGCGCGGCGGCCGTCGCTTGCCGATAGTCGCCTATCAGGACGGCCTTTCGACATTCGTTGTTGAACGCGAGCGCGCGGATCGCCTCCGACACGGCGCGATCCACTTTCTTCGCCACGTCGCCGACGTCCGCCCCGACGATGGGGGCGAGCGGCTCGGCGACGATCTCGCGACCGCGCGCCGTGAGCAGGCGAATCGACGTCTTCATGCCCTCCGGCGTTCGCTCCACCGTGCCGGCAAGCGCGTAGTCGCCACGGACCTGCTTGGCGAGCTCCATCAGATCGGTCGTGCTGAGCACCGAGTCGGGATAGTAGCCGTATCCAGCGAGCGCTTGTCTTATTGTCGAAGCCGGCGTGACGTAGATATCCGTCGCGCTGTGTTCGGATTGGATTCGCTGGCGGATCGCGTCAGCCGCGGCCAGTCCGACGCTCGGGTCGGAGCTCGCCAACACGCTGACGACGAGTTGCGGTGTGTCCGGCCCGGGTGCGCCCCCGCGCTGCGGCGGCGCCGGACGCTGAGCCGCCAGCGGATGGAGCGCCACCAGAAGCAGTCCGCCAAGCACGAGACCTGGAACAGCTGGACGACTCTTCGCGCTACGTGATCGCGGGATCATAGAGCCTCCTTGTGTCGATGCTATAACTGACCCTTGCCCATCCGTTGTCAAGAGTCAAATAACTAGACTACTGATAAAGTCCGCCTGACGAGGCCCCCTGTGGCTGGAGCAACCGACCAAAATGTCGGGCCCGGCCTGGCGACGTCGTTCTCTTGATAGAGCCTCGCTGGTCCACGCACTCTTTGAGCGTTTCGAACATGAAAGCGATTGTCGGAAGTCGCGCCCGCGCCACCGCCGGCATGCGCGCGTCGCTCGTTGTCGCGGCCGTGGTCACGATTGCCGCTTGTGGGGACCAAAGCGCCCCGGCCACCGGGGTCATCTCAACGGCGCCGTCACAGCCGACGGCGCCCTCGGCTCCGCCGAACGTCCAACTGCGTGGTAGCGCCTTCGTCAGCACCCCGTGGTGGGCTGGGTCGGCTTACCCAATCCCGCCCCTCGTCGAAGTCGTCGTGAACTTCGAGGCGGCATCGAACGTAACGGTGCGGTGGTCGGCAACGAACGGGGGGACGGTCGGGACCGAGGCGGTCACGAGTACAGACGCCCAAGGCAAGTCGGTTTGCCCACCGTGGATTCTCGGGAGAGCCGGCGTGGACAGCGTGACGGCCAGCGTCGACCCCGTGCCTGGCCGGACAGACACGCTGCGCGCGTCGTTCAGCGTTACCGCGCTCGCCCAACCGGCGCAGTTCGCGGAGTACCGGTTGCTGCTCGTCAACGGCGTGTCGCCGCCTACGCCGAACCAGGTCGAACAAGACATCGTCGGCGGCCTGCTGCGGCTGGGAAGCGATGGAACCCTCGAGTGGATCGAGTATGACGGCGGGTTCGGTTCTCAGTATCCCGTCTGGGGCACTGGACGCTTCGCGGTCAGCCAGGGGGCGATCGCCTTCAGCCCCACTGCGGGCGCCGATAGCTCGAGGTTTCCGGGTGCGACGGCTACCGTTGTCGGCGACACGCTCACCACGAGCTTCATGAAGGTGATCGAGGTCGGCCTGGATTCCGAGACGGTGTTGCGCACCGAGACCTTCGTACGCGCATCGGGCCCGCCAGTGGGTGAGTTGAGCGCGCCGAGCGGATTCGCGAGACGGCGATGAAACGGCCATGACGGGAGGAACCGGAGCGCGAAAAGCGCCGAGGAGCAGGTCGCTCCTCGGCGCGTTCTCACTCTTTGCCTTCGTCGCGAACCGAACTACTTGCGATAGTAGATCCGCGTCGACGCTTCCAATTTGCCGTCTACGATGAGCTGCACGATGTACGCGCCGGAAGCGGCCTCCGGACCGCCGCCCTCGACCTTTCCGTCCCAGAACGCGACGTAGTCCCCACACGCCAACCGCAGGTTGGAAATGCGTGCACCGTTCATCGAGCTGGACGCGCTCGACGTCGAATTCGCGGCCGGACCGAGAAGAACCGGAATCACCACTGGCTGGGCCAGGATGTTCAGGATCCGCACGGTGACCACGTGTGTCTCTCCGGACGCGCACGCTTCGCCAACGGTGAATGGCGTGCGAACGACCGGGTTGAAGGGATTCGGATAACTCTTCCCGAGCTTCCCTGCACTGGGCTTTTGGGGCGACTGCCCTTGCTGCCCCGCCGCTTGCTTTGGCGTCATCGCCAAATACACAAGCACCAGCACCAGTGCTGGCCAGCGGTGGAACATATTTTCTCCGCGCTAACGAAACAGGACCGTTACACGAGCTCCTGAAGGGGTGAACGAGACTACTGCTGGTGATCGGATATTACGTCTCAATCAACTACCTGTCAAGCAACGTAAGGTGACGGACGTGCATGTGGCACAGAGCTTTACACGCCTCGCCACACACGGCCACTCGGCCCACGAACCGTCAGTCCCGCACGATCGCAATACTCAAGTATCGGTATCAAGTACTTCCGCGACAGCCCGACGCGGTCACGAAGTGTGGCCGGCGTCACATCATTTTGGTGCTCCATCACCGCTCGAATTCGATCCAGAACCGACGAGAGGTGGTTCGTTCTATAGTACCGTAACTGCTCGACTTGCACGATGTCGCCCCGCCGCGCCAAGAAAAACAGAACCGAGGTCAATGGTTGGCCGATCTCGGACTCCAATTCCGTCGTACTCGGCGGCTCCGCACCCGCCCGCTCGAGATGCTCGAGGATGCGCTGGGCTATGGTCGCATCGGTCGCGCCAAGGGTGACCGACCACCCCGGTCGAGCGACTCTGCCGTCCTCCAAAGTCAGACGGCCAGCCGCCACGAGCGCGTCGATCGCCGCGGCCGCCAAGGGCGGCGGCGCCTTGGTCCTGCTCCGCAGCAGCTGAATCGGGATCCCCGGCTCGAGCGGACGGTCGGCGTGAAACGCCTCCACGATCGCGAGAATCGCCCCCTCGTGCGCACCCCGCGACTCGCGCGAGACGACCACGTCGCCCACCACGACCACGTCGTCACCCAGCTCGGCGATGAGCGTTCTCGAATGGCGCGGCGAACAACCGAGTCGAACCGGAAGCGAGTCCACCGGCACGCCCTGGCCAGCAGATTCGTCGAGCACGCGGCGGAACCGCTCGCCTCGATCGATGCCCACCGGCCAGGGTTTGCCGCGCCGCGGCGCGTGCGGATCCGTGATGACGCCGCCGCCGATTGTGTTGAGCGGCGCGCTCTCGCGCAGCACGAATCGATCACCGGCACGGAGCACGACCGGCGCGTCGAAGGCGAGGCGGGCCGAGAAGGTCGCGCCCGGCTTGGCCTCGCGGGACACGACCCGCGCGCCGACTTCCGTCGTGCCGACGTGAAAGCGCACCCAACTTCGCGGCCGCGGAGCCGCGCCGTCAGCCGGCAGCAGCGTGACGTCGGCGCGGGCGAACATCGTGGGGTGCCAGGCGAGGTCGGTGACGAGCGTCGAGCCGCGCGCGACCTGCGACGTCTCGACACCGGTGAGCGCGATGGCCGTACGAGCGCCGGGCTGCGCGGCGGCAACCGCCGCTCCGTGGCCCTGGACGCCGCGCACACGGGTGGAGACTGTGGACGGCAGGATGCGCACGACGTCGTCGCGGCGCACCGTGCCCGACCAGACGGTTCCGGTCACCACGGTGCCCGTGCCTTTGATCGTGAACGCACGGTCGATCGGCATGCGGAACAAGTCGTCTTCGTCGCGCGTGTGGACGGTCGAGGCGAGCGCCGTCAGGGCCGCGCGGAGCTCGGGGATGCCGCGGCCGGTGCGTACGGAGGTCGCAATGATCGGCGCTCCCGGCAGCGCACGCGCCGAGGCGTTTCGTACGTCGTCTTCGACGAGCGCGAGCCAGTCGTCGTCGACGAGATCGGCCTTGGTGAGCGCGATGACGCCGCTGTCGACGCCCAGAATCTCGAGAATGGCGATGTGTTCGCGCGTCTGCGGCATCACACCTTCGTCGGCCGCCACGACGAGGAGCGCGAGGTCGACGCCGGTCGCGCCGGCGACCATCGTGCGCACGAAGGCCTCGTGTCCGGGAACGTCGACGACGCCGACGACGCCCACGCCGTCGAGCGTGAGCGGCGCGAACCCCAACTCGATCGTGATGCCGCGCTTCTTCTCTTCGGGAAGACGGTCGGTGTCGACGCCCGTGAGCGCGCCGACGAGCGCCGTCTTGCCGTGGTCGATGTGCCCGGCCGTGCCGACGATCACCTACACCAGCTCCCACGCATCGAGCGCGCGCAGCGGCTTGTCGTCGGCCAGATGCTCGCGCACGAACTCGCGCAGCAGACGCTGATGCGCTCGCGCCTCGAGCGCGTCGGCCACGTCGTGCGGATCGCCGGCGAGCCACGTGCGCAGCGCGACCCGTGCCGCCGGAGGAAGCGTGCGCCCCGTCCGCGCCAGCGGCCGGCAGCGCGCACACACGACGCCACCCGCCGGATGACTGAACAGCGCCGGCTCGTCGATGAGGAGCGCCGAGTGACACTCGGCGCATTCATCGATCGTCGGAGCGAAGCCCAACGCGGCGAGAACGCGCCACGCGGCGGCCAGCGTCGCGTCGCGCGCGCTGGCTCCCGGGGCGGCGCCGATGTCGTCGAGGCCGAGTGTGACGGCGTCGAAGAGCTCGGCGTCGGCACCGGCGTGCGCGAAGCGAAGCCCCATTTCGGCGATCGCCGCGGCGCCGTTGAATCGCGCGAGATGCGCGGCCAGCTGCGGCCGCGCGCGATCCAGGTCGAACCCGCCGAGCGTGTCGAGGTCGCGGCCGGGTTTGATGTGGAGCTCAGCGGAACCCTGCACGTAGAGATCGAGCGTCGCGCCCCCGCCGAAGCGCCGCTGCGACCGGCGCGCGCCACGCGCGAGCACCGAGCGCACGCCGGCATCGCGCGTCAGCAGCCGCAGGATGCGCGACGACTCGAGGTAGTCGAACGAGTGAAGGACGATCGCGTCCGTCACCAGCAGGGTCATAGCGGGTCGATGCGGGAATGGGTGGACAGGTGGACCGGTGGACGGGCGGACGGGTGGAGAGGCAGAAGTCGGACGCCTGACTTCTGACATCTGACGTCAGACTTCTAGCCGACGTTCATCTTTTGCCTCTCCAATCGTCCCCCCACCCGACCACCTAGAAAACTACCCCCGGTCGCGCGGCGCATTCGCGCGGAGTGGGACGAGCGCCGGCGCGCCGACCAGCGGATCGTGCGTGACGGTGAGGGGCCACTCGTACACGCGCTCGAGGATGTCGGGCCGCATGACGTCGGTCGGCGTCCCTTCGGCCGCGACCGTGCCGCGCTGCAGCAGCACCATGCGGTCGGCGAAGCGCGCGACGAGGTTCAACTGGTGGCTCACGAGCAGCACCGCTTGTCCCGCGCCGGCGAGGCGATGCAGCAGCTCGAACACGGCCATCTCGTGCGCCACGTCGAGAAAAGCGGTCGGCTCGTCGAGGACGAGCGCTGCCCCGCCCTGCGCGAGTGCGCGGGCGAGACGCACGCGCTGCCACTCGCCGCCGGAGAGCGCGTCGATGCGGCGCGTCGTGAGCGATTCGACACCGGCTTCGCGGAGCGAGTCGGCGATCGCGCGATGATCCTCGGCGCCGGTGGCACGCCACACGCCGAGGTGCGGAAATCGGCCGAGTGCCACATAGTCGGCGACGGTCACGGGAAACGCGAGATCCTCGCGCTGGCTCACCACGGCGACACGCCTGGCGATGACGGGCCGCGAGAGCGACGCCAGCGAATCACCGTCGACGCTGATCGCGCCGCGCTGCACGCCGACGCGGCCGACGAGCGCGCGCACGAGCGTGCTCTTCCCGCTGCCGTTCGGGCCGACGACGGCGGTGATCGCGCCGCGGCGGGCCTCGAGCGACACGCCGGCCAGCGCGTCGACCTCGGATCGCGGATAGCGAACGGCGACGTCGTCGAAGCGAATCACGTGAGTCGCCTGAGCTTGAGCAAAAAGAACGGCACGCCGACGAGCGCCGTCACCGCGCCGAGCGGCAGCTCGGCCGGCGGACGCAGCACGCGGGCGAGAAGATCCGCGATGACGACGAGCGTCGCACCGTTCAATGCGCTGCCGAGGAGCAGCGATCGGTGTCGTCGCAATCCGGTCGCGCGCGCAATGTGAGGCACGACGAGTCCCACGAAGCCCACGAGTCCCGCCGCGGCCACCGTCGCCGCCGTGACCAGCGACGCGATCAACAACACCCGGCGCATCGACGCGTCGACGTCGAGCCCGAGGCCCGCCGCGGCTTCCTCGCCAAGAGAGAGAACGTCGATCTCGCGGCCGAGGAGAACGAGCGCGGCGCCGCCGACGCCGACGTAGATCGCGAGCACGAGGATCTGCGACCACGTGCCCTCCGACGCCGAACCCATCATCCACCACAGCGAATTGCGCACGATGTTCGGCTCGGCGTTCGCCAGCACGACCATGATCGCCGCGTTGGCGAACGCGCCGACGACGACGCCCGCCATGAGAAGAATCTTCGGGTCGCCGCGCGCACCGGCGGCGCGAGCAACCATGAACGCCGCGACCACGGCGATGATCGCGCCGACAAACGCGGCGAGCGGCACGAAAGCGGCCGCGAGCCCGGCGCTCACCGCGAGGACCGCGCCGACGGCTGCGCCGCCCGACACGCCGAGGAGGTACGGTTCGGCGAGCGGATTGCGCATCACGCCTTGCAGCGCGCCGCCGGACATGCCGAGTCCCGCGCCGACGAGCGCCGCGAGCACGACGCGCGGCAGTCGAAGCCCGCGCACGATGAACGACGCGTCGCCGATGCCGCGCAGTCCGTCCCACACCTGTGAAGGCGAGAGACGAATGGTGCCGATGGCAAGACCCAGAACTCCGGCGACGATCAGCGCTGCGACGAGGACCGCCCAGCGAGACGCGCGCATTCGCTAACGAACCGCGCCCGGATGCAACAGGTCAGCGAGTGAACGCGCCGCGGCGCCGAGCGTGACGGACGGACGTCCGACGAGCGTCGTGTCGTACACGAGCACGTGGTTCTGCCGAACAGCGGCCACCGCGCGCCACTTGGGATCGCTATGGAGCGATGGCGTGGCGGCGGGGCTCGTCAACACGTAGTCGGGATTTCGTTTCGCCACGTCCTCGAGGGTCACGACGGCGGATGGAGTCGCGATGTCTTCATATATGTTCCGCGCGCCCGAGATTCCGAGCAACTGGCTGAGGAAGCTTCCGCCGCCGATGGCGATGAGCGGGCGATCCCACGTCGGAATGAAGACAGTCGGATGCGGCAGGTCCTTGGTGGCGGCTTGCACGAGCGCGAGAGTCTCGGAGACCGAATCGACCAGCGCGTAAGCCGCCGCCGAATCGCCGGTCAGCCGGCCGAGGAGTCGCGTGTCGCGCTCGAACTGCGCGATGCTGTCGATCTTGAGCGAGAGTGTGCGCACGCCGCCCTGGCGGAATCGCTGCGCGGCGTCGCGGTTGTCGTTGCCGGCGTAGAGAATCACCAAATCGGGATGGACCGCCAGCACGGCTTCGATGTTCGGGCGAATCGACACACCGACGTCGGTCACGGCGCGCGCGGCGTCGGGAAACACGTCGTACGTCGAGCGGCCGGCGAGGCGATTCCCGGCGCCGATGGCGAAGAGGATTTCCGTCGTCGTCGGGTTGAGCGAGACGATGCGTGCCGGCCGGTGCGCTGCGTCGACGACGATCGTGTCGCCGAAGTCGTCGCGTTCGGCGGTGATCGCGGCGCGAGCGGACGGCGCGGAGCCGCCGCAGGCGAGCGTGACGACGAGGACCAGCAGTGGAGGCCAGTGCGTGCGGTGCATTCGCTGTGAGCTAGCGCGTGCCGCGTTCATCGGCCAGCGCGTCGGCCAACTGTCGTTTGAGATCGGCGCGGAGGGCATCGTACGTCTTGCGCTCGGCTTCGGTATGCGTCGCGTGCCTCTCGAACGCTTCGTCCATTTCGGCGATCTGGCGCGCGAGCAGCGCTGACTGCGTCACGTCCGCGACCGGCGGCGCGCTCGGGCGAGCAGACGCCGGGCGGAGCGAACGTCTTGTGGCGAACAACAGCGCGACGAGCATCGCCACGGCGATCGCGACGCCGACGCCGAGGTCGACGCGTTGAGGCGCAGGCCCGCCGGGAGCCGGCACGTCGATCCGCACGACCGCTTTCGCGTCGAGATCCTCGGCGAGAAAACGCCGGAACGTGCGGCCCTCGGCGTTCACCGGCGGCACCTCGCGAATATGCGGCGCGGCAACGCGCGCACGCGGGTCCTCGACCATGATCTCGAGCAGGCCGGTCGGGCGTTCGATCGGCACGACGAGCGGAAACGCGCTCGTCGGCAAGTCGTACGAGAACGCGACCTGCCGAAAGCCCGGGCTCAACGGCGCGTAGAGTCCCACCACGCCGCCACGAAAGGTCATGGCGCCCGCGGCGATCGTTCCACCGGCATTCGTCCGCGCGCCCTGCGCCGCGGCGGGAATGTGCGCGGACCACAAGGGCGACACGCTGTCGCGCGACACCAGCGTGACCGTGCTGTCGTTTTGAAGATCATAAACTTCGCCGACTGGCCGCGTGCCGCCGGGGCCGGGCGCCGCGACGATGATGTGCCGGCCGCCGACTTCAATCGACACCGGGCCGGACGTCGTGTCGAACACGACGAGGCGCGCGTCGTCGCCGGAGGCGTTCGCCACACGGAGCGGCGCCGTGAAGTACGCGATGCCTTCGTACTGCGTCGACGTGAAGTACAGCGCCGACGTGTCGCCGCTCGCTCGGTATCGTATCGCGTACGCGCCGCTCGCGGACGTGCGGACCGAGTCGAGCGGACCGGAATGATCGGGACCGACGCGATGCAGCACGACCCACTGTCCGGCGATCGGCGCCTGGCCGGAGCGCGCGCCGCGCACGACGACGCCGTCGACTCGCCGAGCGGCGTCGCCTGGTCCCGGCCCTCCGCCCTGCGTCGGATCCGTTCCGATCACGGATTGAACTTGCCGAAATCCTCAGGACGAAGCTGCTCGAGATATTCCTTGAGCTGTTCGGCGCTCAACTCCGTCGAATCGCGTGCGCCGGATTCACTGGGCAAGCTGAACGACTCGCCGCCCTCGTCTTCCTCTTCCGCGGCGACGAGCAGCGTGTCGGACGCATAGATCGGCGCGTCGAGCCGCAATGCGATGGCGATCGCGTCGGACGGACGCGAATCGACGCGCAGCGACTTGCCGTCGCGATCGAGGTGCAGCTCGCCGAAGTACGTGTTGCTCTCGACCTTGGTGATTTGCACGCGGCGCAGCTCAGAACCGGTCGCGAGAATGATCGATTTGCAGAGGTCGTGCGTGAGCGGCCGACTTCGCTTCATGTTGTGCATCTGCATGACGATCGACTCGGCCTCGACCTGTCCGATCCAGATCGGCAGCATGCGCCCGCCGCCCTTCTCCTGGAGGACGACCACGTACGACTGATTGCCCGGGTCGACGCCGAGCTTGGACACCACCACTTCGATCATCATCTCTCAGGCAAGATACTCAGTCGAATCAGCGAACGGCGCGGGCCAGTCTAGCGGCGCGATCGGTTCGTTCCCATGTGAAAAGCGTGCGGGCTGAACGTCCGCGCCCGACACGCTCCGGCGTGCGGCCGAAGTGTCCGTACGCCGACGTGGCGCTGTAGATCGGCTTCCGCAGATCGAGGGCGGCCATGATTCCGCGCGGCGTGAGGTCGAATTCGTCCTCGACGGCGCGCATGATTTTACTTTCCGGCACGCTGGACGTTCCGAACGTGTCGACGGCCACCGAAACGGGCTTCGCCACGCCGATCGCGTAAGCGAGCTGGACTTCGCAGCGCTTGGCGAGACCCGCCGCTACGATGTTCTTGGCGACCCATCGCGCGGCGTAGCACGCGGAACGATCGACCTTGGACGGGTCCTTGCCGCTGAACGCGCCGCCGCCGTGCCGGCCCATCCCGCCATACGTATCGACGATGATCTTGCGGCCGGTGAGACCCGCGTCGCCTTGCGGTCCGCCGATCACGAAGCGGCCGGTCGGATTGATATGATAGGTGATCTTGCCACTGCGCAGCTCCTTGGGAATCGCGGGCTCGATCACCTGCTCGATGATCGCCTTGCGAATCTCGCGCGCCGAAACGTGGGGCGCGTGCTGCGTCGACACGACGACGGTGTCCACGGCGATAGGAAGATTGTCTTCGTAGGCCACGGTGACCTGGGCTTTGCCGTCGGGACGCAGCCAGGCTATGTGTCCGGACTTCCGGAGTTCGGCGAGACCGCGCGTGAGACGGTGCGCGAGAACGATCGGCATCGGCATCAGCTCGTCGGTCTCGTCGCTCGCGTAGCCGAACATCATCCCCTGGTCGCCGGCACCGCCGGTGTCGACGCCCATCGCGATGTCGGGCGACTGACGGTCGATCGTGCTCATCACGGCGCACGTCTTCGCGTCGAATCCGAACGAAGGATCGGTGTAGCCGATGCGGGCGATCGTCTCGCGCACGACGTCGGGCACGTGCACGTAGGTGGACGTCGTGATCTCGCCGGCGACGCAGGCGAGCCCCGTCGTGACGAGCGTTTCGCAGGCGACTCGCGCGGTGGGGTCGTCGGTGAGAATCGCATCGAGGATCGCGTCGGAGATCGCGTCGGCAACCTTGTCCGGATGCCCCTCGGTGACCGACTCGGACGTGAACAGCCGTCGATCGGACATCTGTCTCAGACGGACTCGCGAAGCGCGGCGTCGCGGCCAAGCACGACGCCGAGCTTCTCGCGGAGGATCGCTTCCGATTCAGCGGCAGTCGACGCGGCGGCCGCGGCGGTCGCCGCTTCGTGCGCCGCGGCGACCGAGATCTTGCGCACGATCCGCTTCACGAGCGGCACTGAGCGCGGCGCCACGCTCAGTTGGCGAACGCCGAGTCCGATGAGCGCGAACGCCATGAGCGGTTGCGACGCCATCTCGCCGCAGACGGCGCTGTCGAGGAGATGCTGATCGGCGGTGAAGATCGTGCGGCGAATCAGACGCAGCACCGCCGGATGCAGCGGCGTGAATCGCGTCGCGAGATTCGCGTTGCCGCGGTCGACGGCGAGCGTGTACTGCACGAGGTCGTTCGTGCCGATGCTGAAGAACGCGACGTCGTCGACGAACGTGTTGCAGGCGATCGCCGCCGCCGGCGTCTCGATCATCACGCCGAGCGGCACGTCGCGCCGGAACTCGGCGCCGCGCGCCTCGAGCTCGGCCGCGGCGGCGTCGAGCAGCTTGCGCGCCTGGCGGACTTCGTCGACGGTGACGACGAGCGGCAGCATGATGCGGACGTCGCCGTGCACCGCGGCGCGCAACAGCGCGCGCAACTGCACGCTGAACAATTCCGGCTGGTCGAGGCACATCCGGATGGCGCGCCACCCGAGGAAGGGATTCGGCTCGCTCGGGAATCCGCCGACCGGCAGCTTGTCGCCGCCGATGTCGAACGTGCGAATGACGACCGGCTTGCCGCCGAAGGCCTCGACCACGCGCTTGTAGGCGCGATACTGCTCGTCCTCGTCGGGCATCGTCGCGCGGCCGACGACGAGAAACTCCGTGCGCATGAGACCCACGCCCTCGGCGCCGCTCGTCGCGCCGAGATCCGCCTCTTCGGGCAGATCCACGTTCGCGCGCAGCGTGATGCGGACGCCGTCGGTCGTCACCGCGTCGAGCGACGCGAGGTGGCGCAGCTCGACCTCGGCGAGCGCTTCCTGGCGAGCGCGCTCCTTGTACTGATCGATCTCGAAGTGCGTCGGGTTGATCCCGAGCAAGCCGGTCGAGCCGTCGAGAATCGCCGTCTCGTGTCCGCTCAACTGTTGCGTCGCGGTGCGCATGCCGACGATCGCCGGCAGCCCGAGCGAGCGCGCGAGAATCGCCACGTGCGACGTCCGGGTGCCCGCGTCAGTCGCGAGGCCGGCGATCGCGTCGCGATCGAGCTGTACGGTGAGGCTCGGCGTGAGGTCGTGCGTGACGAGGATCGCGTTCGCGCCTTTCGGCAGGTCGACCGGGTCGTGGTCGGGGAGGTCGAGCAAGAGCGTGAGCACGCGGATCTCGACGTCCTTGAGATCTCCGACGCGCTCGCGCAGCATCGGATGACCGGCGCGCGCAAACCGTTCTCGCCACTCGAGCATCACGATCTCGAACGCCTTTTCGGCGGCGAGATTCTGCTTGATCAAGGCTTCGGATCCGGCGATCAGCTCGCGGTCGTCGAGGATCTCGCGTTGCACGTCGAAGATCGCCGCCTCCTGCGGGCCGGCCGTACGCTCGACGCGGTCGCGGATCGTCGCCAGGCGTTCCTTCGCTTTCGTGCGCGCTTCGTGCAGCCGGGCGATCTCACGCGGAATCGCGTCGTCGGAAATGATTCGCTGCGGCACCTCGGGCACCTCCCAGCGGAGGAGGTGCACGGTGCCGACGGCGATGCCCGGCGACGCGGGAACTCCGGTGAGCTTTCGATCCACTCAGCTCTCCCCGAACTTGTTGCTGACGAGGGTTGCCAGCGCGTCGAGCGCCTGCGGCGCGTCCGGTCCTTCCGCGCGGAGCGTGATGCTCGACCCGTGCTCGGCGGCCAGCATCATGACGCCCATGATGCTCTTGCCGTTCACGTCGAGATCGTCCTTCACGATCGTGATCTCGCTCTGAAACTTCGAGGCGAGCTTCACGATCTCGGCCGCGGGTCGGGCGTGCAATCCGTTGCGGTTGACGATCTGAACCGTGCGTTCGGGCATTAGCCGATCACCGAGACGAGGACGAAAGCAGCGAGCACGCCGAGCGAGAGCCTCCAGCCTTCGATGCGACCCTTCAGGCGGACGACGACGAGCGCGCCGAGCGCGACCGCCACCAACACGACGCCGAGCAGATTGCGGCCTGGACCAATGATCCTGCCGAGCGATAGCGGAATCGCGATACCCGTGGCGAGCGCGGCCAACCGTCCAATCTGCTCCGGTCCACGGCGCAAGACGGGGTTCCCGAGCGCGGATGCCACCCGCAACCCGTGTTTCCAGCCCGTGCGCAGCCCCCATGCGCGCAGACTGAGGTGTCCCGCGTTGTAGACGAGCAGAAAGAATCCGACGACGACCGGGGCGCTCGCCCCCAGTCCAAAGATGGCGAGCGACGCAAGCGAGCAGAACGGAAGCCACCCCGCCCAGACCAGTCGGTCGCCGACGCTGCCGAGCGGGCCGCACAACGCCGTTCGAAACCGCTCGATCCGTTGCGGCGGTTCGCCATCGAGCTCGGCACGGGCGAGCGCGCCGACGGCGACCGACGCGAGATACGGATGCGCGTTGAAGTACTGGCTCTCGCGGGCCAGCGCCGTCTTGAAGCGATCCGAGTGAATGCCTTCGGGAAAGAGCCGCAGCGCGGGCTCGACGCAAAACCCGACGCCGTTGCCGAGCAAACTCTCATAGTTCCACGAGCCCTGGATCGCGAGCAGACGCACGAAGATCGCCAAGCGCGTCTTGAACGGCAGCTCGGCGATCGGTCCAGGCGGCGTCTGGGAGGTCGCGGTCATTTCGCGAACAGGATGACGAGACCGAGCGCGAGCCCGCCGACGAAAAACCAGCGCGCGCCGCGGGTCGAGTGAAACAGCTTCCACGCCGCGCCGGCGGCGACGCTCGACACCGTGGCGACGACGAGTGCGCGCGAGAGTCGCGCGTCCATCGTCCAGAGACCGATCGTCGCGTTGGCCACCGGCGAGAGAATCGCGAACGCGACGAAGGTGAGCAGCATGCCGCGCACGAGATCCGCCGTGAGCCCCATGAGCTGGAGCGACATCACGCTGCCGCGCGCGCCGGCCTCCAGTCCCTCGCGCTTCGACCGCGCCCACACCGCGTTGAGCTGCCGGAGCTTGACCATCGTCCAGCCGCCGACCCACGTCGTGGCCAGCGCGCCGAGCATCGCGATCGTCATCGCGCCGGGCGGATGCGACGGATGCGACGCGAAGATCGCTCCGCCGACGACCGCTGCCGATCCCCACTCGGGATAGCGCGACGCGCCGAACGGCAGCGTCTCGAGCGCGACCAGCTCGAGCGCCGCGCCGATCAACAATCCGCTCGCCGGCTGTCCCACGAGCACGCCGGCGAGCGTCGCCGCGACGAGCGGGCGCGAGATCATCGCCTGCGGAAAGCTCACGACGTCCAACCCGAGGACGCCGCCGAGCAGCGCGATCGGCAGGAGCTCGACGACGCTCACAAGTCGTGTCCATTGAGCAAGTCGTCGAGCGGAACGGAGCGCGCGCCGGGCAGGTCCTGCGCCGTGACCTTCACTCCGCGCGCCGCCAACGCGCGAAGCTCGGCGGCTTCGTCGGGCGAAAGAAACACGTAGCGAAGCTTCTGCTCTCGCCCGGGTTTCGAATGAATGCCGCCGACGTTCACCGCGCCGAGCGCGACGGTTTTGGCGAGCCGTTGCATCGTCGCGATGTCGCCGGTGAGCAGCAGGCCGGTGCGCGGATCGGAGCGATAGCTCGCGATGCGCGCCGCCGCGCCGCCGACGTCGTGAAAGTAGACGTCCATCTCGGGCGGCACACCCATGCGATACAGCTCTTGCTCCCAGTCGCTCGTCGCAACGCCGTCGTCGACGAGCACGATGAACTTGAGGCCGAGCGGCTGGCCCCAACCGACGACGACCTGCCCGTGGATCAAGCGGTCGTCGATGCGAAAGAGCTCGAGCGTCACTTCGGGGCCCCGCCGCCAACCGCGGTGATCGATGCCTTCCCCCGCTCCGCCGCGTGACGCGCCGCTTCCACCGGCGGCACGGTGTCGGCGAAAACGAAGTCGAGCAGCGTCGGCAGGTTGACGCCGGCGACGAGCACGGCGTCGTCCATGCCGCGCAGAATCCGGCGCGACGCCATCGTGCAGCTGCCGGCCTGGAGATCCGTGAAGATCACGCGCACGCCGGCGTCGATCATCTCCTTGCGCAGCAGCGCCTCGATGTCCTCGACGCCGAGCTGTTTCACGGAGATTGGCACCAGCAACGCGCCGCGCCCGGAGATCTGCTCGACCGCGGAGATCAACCCGGCGGCAAAATCGCCGTGACCGGCGACGATGGCCCGAGGGCGGGAGCCGGAGACGTCGCTACTCATCGTCTTCCTGAAGATAGTGCTGGACCTCGGAGCTGCGGCGGAGCTGCTTCACCAGCCGCTCGTTGAAACGCTTGGCCGGGTCGACGCCGCTGTACTTGAGCAGGTGATTCATCGCGATGACCTCCGCGATGACGGTGATGTTCTTTCCCGGGTTGAGCGGCACGCGCATCTTCGGCAGCTCGACGTCGAGGATGGTCGTGGTCTCGGTGTCGAGGCCGGTGCGGTCGGGCGGGTCGCCGTGGTCCCAGTGCTCGAGCTGCACCACGACTTCGATGCGCTTCTGCTGACGCACGGCGCGCATGCCGAACAACGACGGAATGTCGATCAGCCCGACGCCGCGAATCTCCATGTGGTGCTTCTGCAGCTCGTGGCCGCGCCCGACGATGATGTTGCGCCCGCGGCGTTTCGCGATGACGAGATCGTCGGCCACAAGGCGGTGTCCGCGCTCGACGAGATCCAGCACGCACTCGGACTTGCCGATGCCGCTCTTGCCGATGAACAGCAGCCCGACGCCGAAGACGTCGGCGAGCGACGCGTGCAGGTTGGTCGTCGGCGCGAATTCGTCTTCGAGCCACGGCTTGAGCCGGTTGTAGAACTCGTCGGTCTTGAGGTGCGAGCGAATGAGCGCCACGCCCGATGCGGCGGCGAGGTCGAGCAGATCCGGACCAGGCTCCTGCCCTTTCGTGATGAACACGCACGGAATCGGGAAGGAGAAAAACTTGCGCAGGTTCTCCTGGCGGACCGCCGGGTCCAGCGACTTGAGAAACGTGATCTCGGTCTCGCCGAACACCTGCAATCGCTGCGCGGGAAACCTCGCCGTGTAGCCGGCAAGCACGAGCCCGGGACTCGACGCGTTCGGATTCTCGATCACCCGATCGAGTCCGTCCGTTCCGTCGACGTGCTCGAGCTCGAGCGTGTCCTTGAGGCGCTCGAGCAGCCGCCCGACCGTGAGGGGCTTCATCGCGCTCCGCCCGCGATCACGCGCTGGAGATGGGCCTCGGTCTGATCCGCGGCGCGCTCCCAGGTGAAGCTTTCGGCGAAGACGCGCGCTTCGGCGCCAAGGCGTTCGAGCAATTCGTGCGACTGGGCGATCCGCCGCATGCCCGCGGCCATCGCGGACACGTCGCCGTGCGGCACGAGAAAGCCCGTGTCGTCCGTCGCGCACCGACTCGCGGATTCCCGGCGAGTTCGACGCGACGACCGGCGTAGCGCAGGCCGCGGCCTCGAGGTTCGTGATTCCCCAGCCCTCCTTTGGAGACGCAAACACCAGCGCCCAGGCGCGTCGCAACAGCGAGAGCTTTTCCGCCTCGCTGATTCGCCCAAGAAACTTCACGCGTTGGCCGAGGTCAAGCGAGCGCGCGAGAGCCTCGAGGTCGGGGCGATAGTCGCCGGCGCCCGCGATCTCCAGCACCGCGTCGGGGACGTTGAGCTGCGCGAACGCACGAATCACGAGATGCACGCCCTTGTAATTCTTGAGCCGTCCGAGGTACGCGAACACCGGCGTGCGCGAGCGCACCGACGCGTCCGGCGTGTAGCCGACCGTGTCGACGCCGGGGTAGATCACCTCGATCAACGAACGCGCGATGCCGCGCCCATGCAAATCGTCGGCGGTGCTTTCGCTGATCGCCTGGAACGGCACGTCGCGGTACATGCGTCCCAGCGGGCGCTCGGCGGTCCAGACCGCGGCGGCGAGCGGCGCCGGCAGCTCGTGAAACGCGGTCGATCCGAAGAGATGCGGCACGAGCGCCATCGTGCGCTGGGCGCCCCAGCGCGGCGTGTACAGCGGGACCTTGTTGATGTCCTCGACCAGTATGTCGGCCGAATTCGCGAAGTGCCGCGTGTAGTGGCGGTGCGCGAGGAATGGAAAGCTGTGGCGCGTGCCGACGCGATTCACATCGATGCCGTCGAGCGCTGCGCGCGGCGGACATCCCGGCCATCCGCCGCAGAGCAGCGAATCTCGTGTCCCTTGAGCGCGAGACGCCCGAAGATCTCGTGCAGGTGGATCTCGGCGCCGCCGGCTTGCGGATTCTCACGATCCTGCCAGTTGACGACGAGGACGCGCACTACATGCGCCCCATGCGCCGCGCCAGCGCGTCGAGGACGCCGTTCACGAACTTCGCGCTCCGGCGCGGACCCGTATCGCTCGGCGAGGTGCACCGACTCCTGAATCACCACGCGCGGCGGCGTCTCGCCGCGATCCAGCTCCGCGGCGGCGAGTCGCAGCACGCAGCGTTCGACGACGCCCAGCCGCTCGAGGCGCCAGTTGGTGGTGACGTCGGCGAGCTCGGCGTCGAGGGCCGATCCGCGGCGCGACAGCTCGTCGACGAGCGGACGGGCGAACTGACGCTCGTCGGCCGGGACGGCGAGGTCGTCCCAGATGCGGCTCGCGACGCGCTCGAGCGACTCGTTCGCCCGAACATCCCACGCGTAGAGCGCTTGCAGCGCGCGCGCGCGTGCGCGCGTCTCAACCCTCGTCCGCGGCATCCAGGCGATCGAACAGGTCCACCATCTCGAGCGCGGCGAGCGCGGCGTCCCATCCCTTGTTGCCGTGCGCGCCGCCGGCACGTGCGCTCGGCCTGCTCGTCGTCGTCGCAGGTGAGCACGCCGAAGCCGATCGGGGTGTCGAATTCAGTGCTCGCGCGTGCGAGCCCGCGCGAGGCTTCGCCGGCGACGTAGTCGAAGTGCGGCGTGTCGCCGCGAATCACCGCGCCCACGGCGACGAGCGCGTCGTACCGTTCGGTGGCCAACAGGCGACGCGCGGCGATCGGCAGCTCCCACGCGCCGGGCACCCACACCACGTCGACGTCGTCGGCCGACACGCCGTGGCGGACGAGCGCGTCGAGCGCGCCGTCGACGAGCTTGTCGACGATCGACTGATTGAACCGGCTGGCGACGACCGCGAATCGCCGGTGCGCACCGGACGGGGTTCCGGCGAATTCGGCCATTCTATAGGACGGGCCTCAGTCAGTCTGCTGCGTCGGACGTAAACAGATGTCCGAGCTTGTCGCGCTTGGTGCGGAGATAGTCCGCGTTCTCGTCGTGCGACGGCTGGACGATCGGTACGCGCTCGTCGAGTCGAATGCCATAGCCCTCGAGGCCGACCATCTTGCGCGGATTGTTCGTGATCGGGCGAATCGACGTGAGGCCCAGGTCGAGCAGGATCTGCGCGCCGATTCCATAGTTGCGGAGATCGGGCTTGAAGCCGAGCTGCTCGTTCGCTTCGACCGTGTCGGCGCCGCGATCCTGCAGCTCGTACGCCTTGAGCTTGTTCAGCAGGCCGATGCCCCGCCCTTCCTGGTCGAGATAGACGATGACGCCGCGGCCTTCCTTGGCGATCATCTCCATCGCCTTGTCGAGCTGCCATCCGCAATCGCAGCGCAGCGAGTGGAACACGTCGCCGGTGAGACACTTCGAGTGAATGCGAACCAGCACGCCCTCCGCGCCCGCCACGTCGCCGTACACGAGGGCCACGTGTTCGTGGACATCGACGTCGTTCTTGTAGCCGACGATGCGCCACTCGCCATGCTCGGTCGGCAGCCGCGCTTCGGCCACGCGATGCACGAGGCGCTCGCTCTTGAGCCGGTACGCGACGAGCTGCGCCACGGTGACGAAGACGATGTTGTGCTCGGCGGCGAAGGTCTCGAGCTGCGGCCGACGCGACGTCGAGCCGTCCTCGTTCAAGATCTCACAGATGACGCCGGCCGGGGACAGTCCGGCGAGCCGCGCGAGGTCAACCGCCGCCTCAGTATGGCCGACGCGCTGCAGCACGCCGCCGTCGCGCGCGCGCAGCGGGAACACGTGGCCGCCGTGGCGCAGGTGCCCCGGCTCGGCGTCGGGTTGCACGGCGACGCGAATCGTCTTGGCGCGGTCGTGCGCGCTGATGCCGGTCGTCACGCCGAAGCGCGGCGACGCGTCGATGCTCACCGTGTACGTCGTGCGGTAATCGTCGAGGTTCGTCTCGCTCATCGGGTCGAGGCCGAGCGCGTCGACGCGTTGGCCCGTGATCGCCAGGCAGATCAATCCGCCCGCCTTCTTGATCATGAAGTTGACCATCTCGGGCGTGATGAGCTCCGCCGCGCAGATGAGATCGCCTTCGTTCTCGCGATCCTCGTCGTCGGCGACGATCGCGAACTTGCCGTCGCGGATCGCCTCGATTGCCTGCTCTATCGTTCCGAAAGCCATGTGGATTCCTTGAGCAAACGCTGCACGTACTTCCCGAGCATGTCCGCCTCGACGTGCACGCGATCGCCGGCGGCCAGACCATCGAGCGTCGTGTGCCGCAGCGTGAATTCTATGAGTGACAGCTGCACGGTGGCCGGCGTCGGGAGGTCGTTCACGGTGAGGCTCACGCCGTCGACCGCCAGCGAACCGTGCGGTACCATAAGCTCGGCGAGCCCGGAAGGGAGAGCAAGGTCGACGAGACGCGCGTCCCCCCGCTGAGCGACCGACTCGACGGTGGCAACCCCGTCTACGTGGCCTTGGACGAAATGTCCGCCCAACCGATCGCCGACGCGCAGGGCTCGCTCGAGGTTCACGCGCGCACCGGCCTCCCACGCGCCCATCGTCGTTCGGTCGAGCGTCGTCGTGATGGCCGCCGCGGTGAACCATTGCGGCCCATGCTCGCGCACCGTCAGACACGCGCCGTTCACGGCGATGCTCTCGCCGGCGGCAAGATCGCCGTAGCGACACTCGATGCGGAACTCGCGTCCCGCCTCGGTGGTCGCGACGCTCGCGATGCGTCCGACGTCGTCGATCAGGCCGGTGAACACGCGACCTCGCGCAATGCGTAGATGGTCATTGTGTCTTCGCCGAACGGCCGTTGGTCCACCACGCGCGTGCGCTCGAGCGACGCCGCGAATCCAGCCGGCGCGAAGTCGAACGCGCCGAGTGCGTGGCCCCCCCCGCCGCCGACGGAAGTCCGTGAGTGAAAGATAATGAGCCGGTCGGCGAGCGATCTCTCGAGAAACGAACCGGCGAGCCGCGCGCCGCCCTCGACGAACAGCGACCGCACGCCGCCTTCGCGCAGCCGAACGAGCGCGGCCTCGAGATCCGCCGCCTCGATCACGTCCACGCCCCGACTCGCCAGCGCGCCGATCGCAGACGCGTCGGCGCCCGGACGCACGACGACGGTCGTCGGAACGTCGGCGGCCGTGCGGACGAGCACCGACTCGAGCGGCGTTCGCGCCTGCGAATCGAATACAACTCGCCGCGGCGCCACCCGCGGCGCGGGAACGCCCCGCACGGTGAGCGCGGGATCGTCGGCGAGCACGGTTCCGATTCCCACCGCGATCGCGTCGCTGTTCGCGCGGAGACGGTGCACGTCGGCGCGCGACGCTTCGCCCGTGATCCAGCGTTGGTCCGGCGACGCGTTGGCGATGCGATCGTCCGCCGAGACGGCGAGCTTGAGCGTCACCCACGGACGCGTGCTCGCCTGCGCGTGAAAGAACGGCGCGTTGAGCTCGATCGCGGAATCGCGATCGTCGGCCGGCGAGAGATCGGCCTTCACGCCGGCCGCGCGCAGCTTCTCGATTCCACCGCGCGCGACGCGGCTCGGGTCGCGGACGGCCGCCACCACGCGGCCGATTCCCGCGCCGATGATCGCGTCGACGCACGGCGGCGTCTTTCCCTGGTGCGTGCACGGTTCCAGGCTCACGTAGAGCGTCGCGCCCTTCGCGGCCGTGCCGGCCTCGCGCAACGCAACCACCTCGGCGTGCGCGTCGCCGAAACGCGCGTGGAATCCTTCGCCGAGCACGCGGTCGCCCGCAACGACGACCGCGCCGACCATCGGGTTCGGCGCGGTCTGTCCCCACCCACGCTCGGCCAGCGCGAGCGCGCGACGCATGAACTGGTGGTCCTCGCGTCGCGCGTCGTCGGTCATGTCGTGCCGGGAAACGTCATCGGCTCAAGCTGAAGCCGAACGATCCGTACACCTGCGAGCGACTGGGGCTACCACCCGAGAACGAGTTGTAGGTTTGCACCGTTCCACCCATCGCGTCGCCGACCTCGAACACGAGCTTGAGCACCGGCAGGTTGATCGAGAAGTCGGCGAACATGTTCGTGCGATCCATCGTCTGTGCGAGGTCCACGGTCTCATTGCCGGCGGCGCCGCTCTCGGTGACGGTGCCTTTGATCGTCGCCGACTGCTTGTAGCTGTCGCGCCCGATGCCCGCCGCGACCGAGAAACGAATCAGGCTCTTGCTGGCGACGACGCGCCACGCGTGCGTCTGCACGTCCATGCCACTGACGTCGAGCGTCGTCTGAGCGCCGTTGTTTGTCGACGTCGTGTTGATGTCGATCGTGGGCAAGTCACGCTCGATCCACGTGAACGACACGCCGGGGAAGGCGATCGATTCGGAGAGCAACCCGATTCGAGCGCCGTATCCGAACTTGAGGTTCGACGACGGCGTGAGCGAAAAGTCGGTCCCGGTGATCGATGGGACGTACTCGGCGCTCACCAGCGCGTCGACGCCGAGAACGTTCGTCAGCGCGAGCGGAAAGCCTTTGTACAGGCCGATCGCCGCGTCGGCCGTCGGGAGGCCGAAGACCGACGTCTTGGTGGGCAGCGTGCGCTGCTGCGCGCCGTTGACGCTCACCGGATAGCCGTCTCCGCTCGTATTCGGAAGCAATCCGCCGAACGCGTTGACCCGCACGCCGACGGAAAAATGGCCCAGCCCACCGAGCACGCTTCCCTGGCCCGCGGTCGCGTTGCCGCCGGTAAGAGCGAGTCCGAGCTGCGGCGCGAGCAGTTGATAGACGTCGTACGCCTGCTGGCACGCGTCCTGGCCGATGAGCCCCACCGAGCCCCCGCCGCCACTGCTGCATGCGGGCGTCGAAAGTCCTTGCGCCGACAAACCCGGCAGTGGCGCAACGACGAGCGCGACGATGGCAGCAATTCGCGAAAGACGACCACGCATACGCTACTCCCCCTCGAGGACTACGCGACCCGACCCGGTAGCGGTGCGACCGATGGTCCATCCTCGGACGCCCGCGGCAGTCACGGCGGCGATCACGCTGTCGACGGAGCTCGGCGGCACGATCACCACCATCCCGACGCCCATGTTGAACGTTCGGAACATTTCTGAACGGTCCACGCGCCCGGCGCGTGCCAACTGCTGGAAAACGTTCGGCACCGTCCAACTCTTTGTGTCGACGAGCGCGTCGAGCGTTGGCGGCAACGCACGGTTGAGATTGCCCGGGAGCCCGCCGCCCGTGATGTGCGCCATCGCGTGCACGGACCCGTCGGTGAGCACGGGCCGCAGCGCGGCGAGATACGAGCGATGCACGGCCAGCAACACATCCGCCGCCGAGCGGTCGTCGCCGGGAAAACGATCGGACACGCCGAGGTTCATGCGCTCGGCGACGATGCGGCGGGCGAGCGACAAACCGTTTGTGTGCAGTCCGCTGCTCTCGAGTCCGACGAGCACGTCGCCGTCGCGCACGCGCGACGATCCGAGGATCGCGTCTTCGTCGACGTAGCCGACGATGAACCCCGCGAGATCGTAGTCCGGCGGCGTGTAGACGCCGGGCATCTCGGCCGTCTCGCCGCCGATCAGTGCGCAGCCGTTCTCGCGGCACCCGGCGGCGACGCCCTTCACGATTCCCTCGACGACGCTCGGATCGAGCGCGCCCATCGCGACGTAATCGAGAAAGAACAGCGGCAGCGCGCCCTGCACGAGAATGTCGTTGACGCAGTGGTTCACGAGGTCGTGGCCGACCGTGTCGTGGCGTCCCGCGTCGATCGCGACCTTGAGCTTGGTGCCGACGCCGTCGGCGCTGGCGACGAGCACCGGTTTCGGAACGTCGGTCGGGACGCGGAACATGCCGCCGAATCCGCCGAACTCTCCTCGCGCACCCGCGGTGAGCGTCGACAACACGTGCGCCTTGATGCGATGCTTGGCGTCGTCGGCCGCATCGATGTCGACGCCGGCTGTGCGATAGTCGAGCCGGTCGCTCACGCCGTTCCCTGCTCGAACGAGACGAGCCGGTGGAAGTCGCCGACGCGGCGTCGCAGGTCGTCGCGCGTGATCTCGAGCAGTCGATCGACGGAGAACTTCTCGACGGCGAACGAGCCCATGGCCGAGCCGTACACCACGGCGCGGCGAAGGTTGGCTTCGGAGAGGTCGCCCGTGCTGGCGAGGTAACCCATGAAACCACCGGCGAAGGAATCGCCCGCGCCCGTCGGATCGAACACCGACTCCAACGGATACGCCGGCGCGAAGAACACGTTCTCGTTGGTGAACATGAACGCGCCGTGTTCGCCCTTCTTGATCACGACGTGCTTGGGGCCGCGCTTCATGATCCAGCGCGCGGCCTTCACGAGGTTGAACTCCTCGGTGAGCTGCCGCGCCTCGGCGTCATTGAGCGTGATGAGGTCGACGTGCGAGAGGAGCTTGAGGAGATCCGGCCGCCGGCTCTCGATCCAGAAGTTCATCGTGTCGCAGGCGACGAGCTTCGGTTTGGCGACCTGCGTCAGCACGTCGAGCTGCAGCCGCGGGTCGATGTTCCCCAGAAACACGAACGGCGCATGCTTGAACTGTTCGGGAATCTTCGGCCGAAAGTTCGAGAAGACGCCGAGGTGCGTCTCCAGCGTCTCGGCGACGTTCAGGTCGTGGCGGTATCGCCCGCGCCAGCGGAACGACGTGCCCTCCGCCCGCTCGAGCCCGGCGAGGTCGATCGGCCGCGACGCGAACGCCGTCTTCAACGCGTCGAGAGGAAAGTCGGCCCCGATCACGCCGACCAGTTGCACCGGCGCGAGATGGCTCGCCGCGGCCGCGAAGAACGTGCCCGACCCGCCGAGGACGTTGTCCGCGCGGCCGAACGGCGTCTCGACCGAGTCGAGAGCTACCGAGCCGACGACGAGAACTGACATGAGGATTGGTTGAAGTGACGGATGTGGCGGCTCACATCCGCTCCGGCGCGGTGATGCCGAGCAGCGCGAGGCCGTTGCGAAACACGAGCTGCGCCGCGCGCGCCAGCACGAGCCGGGCGCGCATCAGCGGCTCGGGCTCGTTGAGGACGTGCGCCTTGTGATACCAGAGGTGCGTCTTGCCGGCGGTTTCGTGCAGATAGTTGGCGATGCGATGCGGTTCCAGCGCCGCCGCCGCGCCGGCGAGGATCGCCGGATAGTCGAGCAGCGCCTTCATGAGCTCCTGCTCTTCGGGCAGCGACAGGAGCGAGAGATCGGCGTCGTTCCCCGTGACCGTGGCCGGATCGATTTCGCCCACACGGAAGATGCCCGACATGCGCGCATGCGCCATCTGGATGTAGTAGACCGGATTCTCGTCCGACTGCGACCGCGCGACGTCGACGTCGAACACGAGCTGCGAGTCGCCCTTCCGCATCAGGAAGAAGTAGCGCACCGCGTCGCGGCCGACCTCGTCGACCAGGTCGCGCACCGTGACGTAGCTGCCGGCGCGCTTGGAGATCTTCACCTCGTCGCCGCCGCGCATCACGGTCACCATCTGGTGCAGCACGTAGTCGGGATAGCCCTTGGGGATCCCGGCATCGAGCGCCTGAAGGCCGACGCGCACGCGCGTCACCGTGCTGTGATGGTCGGCGCCCTGCACGTTGATGGCGCGCTTGAAGCCGCGCTCCCACTTGGTGACGTGATAGGCGACGTCGGGAACGAAGTACGTGAACGTTCCGTCGCTCTTTCGCATCACGCGGTCCTTGTCGTCGCCGAAGTCCGTCGTGCGCAGCCAGAGCGCGCCGTCCTTCTCGTACGTGTGGCCCGCGGCGACGAGCCGCGCCACCGTCTCGGCGACGCGCCCGTCATCGTAGAGCGACGACTCGAGGAAATAGACGTCGAACTTGACGCCGAACGCCTGCAGGTCGCGATCCTGTTCCTTGCGCAGCTCGCGCACGGCGAAGCGTTGAACGGCCTCGAGATCGTCCGCGTTGGCGTCGGCTGCGTTCTCCTCGACGTAGCGCTGCGCCAGTTCGCGAATGTATTCGCCGTGATAGCCGCCCTCGGGCAGCGGCACGTCCTGGCCGGCGAGCTGCCGCACGCGGGCCCGCACGCTGAGCGCGAGGTTCGCGATCTGCGCCCCGGCGTCGTTGTAGTAGAACTCTCGCGAGACGCGCCAGCCGGTCGATGAGAGCAGCGCCGAGATCGCGTCGCCGAGCGCCGCTTGGCGTCCGTGGCCGACGTGCAGCGGCCCGGTTGGATTCGCCGACACGAATTCGACGTTCACCGCGCACTGCTCGCCGGCGTTCGAGTGCCCGTACTGATCGCCGGCCGCGATCACCGCCCGCAATCCTTCCGCGAACACGTCCGTCGCGACGCGAAAATTGATGAACCCTGGGCCGGCGATCTCCGCCGCGCGGATTCCGGCCCGCATGTAGTCCATTCGCTCGACGATCGCCTGCGCGAGATCGCGCGGCTTCTTGCCGAGTGATTTGGCGAGGGTCATCGCGAGGTTCGTCGCCCAGTCGCCGAACGCCGGATCGCGCGGACGCTCGATGACCGGATCGACGTCAGCCGGCGCGCCGAGCGACGTGGCGACGCGAACGAGCTCGGCGCGCAGCGCTTCGGTCGTGTCCATCAGTCGCTCGAGCCCGGCTTTTTGGGTGTCGAGCTCGACGAGTCGGTCTTGCCGCTCGATTTGTCGCCCCCGCCGCTCGATTTGTCGCCGCCGCCCGTCGATTCGGTTCGCTTCGACTCGGCGCTGCTCGACGAGCTCGATTCCGACCTCGATTCTGATTTCGATTCTGATTTCGATTCTGATTTCGAATCGCCGCTCTTCGAATCCGTCTTTGTCTCTTTTGTTTCGCCGCCTTGGGCGTCGCCGGACGATTCGCCGCCGCCGGACTTGTCAGTCGGGCGCCCGGAGCCGGCGCCCTCTTTTCGATGCGCGTTGCGCCCGTAGTCGGTGAGGTAGAAGCCGGATCCTTTGAACACCAGGCCGGCACCGCCTGACATCTGTCGCGTCGCAACCTTGCCGCACACCGGACACTCGAGCTCCGACACGGCATCGGCCATCTTGCGATAGAAGCGCTCGAAGCTGTGGCCGCTTGGGCAGCGGAACTCGTAAGTTGGCATTTAGCTGAGACTTAGACGGCGCGCTCGGGATAGAAAAGCTAACGACTGTTGGAAGGGGAGTTCAAGGACGCGCGAACGGGAATCGACCGTCCATCCGTCCATCCGTCCATCCGTCCATCCGTCCATCCGTCCACCCGTCTACCCGTCTACCCGTCACACCGGCCTATACTCGCCCCACGCCGCGCGCAGCGTATCCGCGATCTCGCCGACGCTTGCGCGCGCCCGCGCGGCATCGACTATCAGCTCCATCACGCCGGCATTCGATGCGTTCGGCGACGCATATGCCTGCGCCGCGACGCGCAGCGCGTCGAGCGCCGAGGCGACGCGGCGAGCGTCGCGCGCGGCGCGCGACGACTTGAGTCGCTCGACCTGCTCGCGCTCCAGCGCGGAATAGTCCGGCGCCGGGATGATGGGCGGCGGCACGGCGTCGCCGAATTTGTTCACGCCGACGATCACCGTGTCGCCGCGCTCGACGCGCATCTGTTGGTCGTAGGCGCTGCGCGCGATCTCCTCCTGGAAGAACGACGCTTCGATCGCGCGCGCCGCGCCACCGCGGTCGTCGACCGCTTGCATGAGGTCGAGCGCCCGGCGTTCGAGCTCGTTCGTGAGGTGCTCGACGTAATAACTGCCGGCGAGCGGATCGGCCGTCACGGCGACGCCGGACTCGTACGCCAGCACCTGTTGCGTGCGCAGCGCGAGCGTCGCCGCCTCGGCCGTGGGCAGCGAGAGCGCTTCGTCGTAGCCGTTGGTGTGCAGTGATTGCGTTCCGCCCAACACGGCCGACAGCGCCTGAACCGCCACGCGCACGACGTTGTTGAGCGGCTGCTGCGCCTGGAGCGTCACGCCGCCGGTCTGCGTGTGAAAGCGCAAGCGGCAGCTCTGGTCGTTCGCGTTGAACCGCTCGCGCATGAACCGCGCGTAGATCCGGCGCGCGGCGCGGAACTTGGCGACTTCCTCGAAGAGATCGTTGTGCGCCGCGAAGAAGAACGACAGGCGCGGCGCGAACGCGTCCACCGCCAGCCCGCGCGAGATCGCTCGGCGGATGTACTCGATCGCATTCGCGAACGTAAATGCCAATTCCTGGACCGCCGTCGCGCCGGCCTCGCGAATGTGATAGCCCGAGATGGAGATCGGATTCCAGTTCGGGACGTCCTTGGCGCAGAATCGGAACACCTCCGCGACCAGCGCGAGGCTCGGCTCGGGCGGATAGATGTACGTGCCGCGCGCGATGTACTCCTTGAGGATGTCGTTCTGAATCGTGCCGCTCAGCCGCGCGCGTTCGATCCCGCGCTCTTCGGCCACCACGATGTACATCGCCAGCAGCGTCGACGCCGTTGCGTTGATCGTCATCGAGGTCGAGACGTTGTCGAGCGGGATGCCATCGAGCAGGCGATGCATGTCGTCGACGGTGTCGATCGCCACGCCCACGCGGCCGACTTCACCCAGCGCGCGCGGCGAGTCGGAGTCGATCCCCATCTGGGTCGGCAGGTCGAACGCGACGCTGAGGCCCGTCTGCCCCGCGTCGAGCAGCAGCCGGAATCGGCGATTCGTTTCGGACGCGGTCCCGAACCCCGCATACTGGCGCATCGTCCACAGGCGGCCGCGGTACATCGTCGTCTGCACGCCGCGCGTGAACGGAAACGCGCCAGGATCCGCGAGATCGTTGGCGTAGTCGATGGATTCGTCACCGGGACGATACACGGCGTCGACCGGCAGGCCGGACGGCGTCTTTTTCGGCTCGTTCTCGCGGGATTTCGGGCTCATGCGCGCCCGGAAGATATCCGCCCCGAACGCCGTGTGCCGGCTCCGGCCAGGCTCCGTGAGCCGTACTCGCCTCCTGGCGCTGGCTGAGCCGCTACGAGATGTACAACCGCCACGACATGTACAACAACGATTTCGCGGAGAACCGCAGGATTCCGCGGAGAAGAACCAAGAGCATTTGTGAAAACCGCAAATGTTCTATCCGCGAAATCCGGCTGTTATTCCGCGAAATCGTTGTCTTCCAGCGGTTCATCGAGCTCGCCGGCCGGCAAGACCCTCGCGGCGACGATCTGGTCGCCGGGTCGGGTTAGGCGGGAACGAGGTCGGGGCGAGCGGCCAGGATCTGCTGCGCGAGCGCGACTTCGTTCTTGCTGCCGATGTAGAGCGGCGTGCGCTGGTGCAGTTCTGACGGCGTGACGTCGAGGATGCGCTGGCCGCCGTCGATCGCGGCGCCGCCGGCCTGCTCGACGATGAACGCGAGCGGATTCGCTTCGTACAACAGGCGCAGCTTGCCGCGCGTCGTCTTCGTGTTCGCGGGATACGCGAAGATGCCGCCGCCGAGGAGGTTGCGATGGAAGTCGGCGACGAGCGAGCCGACGTAGCGCGTGCTGAGCGGGCGGTGGTCGTTCTCCAGTCCGCGGTAGTGCCGCATGACGGAGCGCACGCGCTCGTCCCACATCCCCTCGTACGAATCGTTGACCGAGAGATACCGGCCGTCTTCCGGGATGCGAATGTTGGGGTGCGAGAGCAGAAACTCGCCGATCGACGGATCGAGCGTGAAGCCGTGTGCGCCCTGCCCGGTCGTGTACACCATCATCGTGCTCGAGCCGTAGATCACGTATCCGGCGGCGACCTGGCGGCGGCCCGGCTGGAGCAGGTCTTCCATCTCGCCGTGTCGCCCGCGCGTGATCTTGCGGACGACGGAAAAGATCGTGCCCACCGGCACGTTCACGTCGATGTTCGACGAGCCGTCGAGCGGATCGAAGAGCAGCACGTACTTGCCGCACTTGAAGTGCTCGGGGATCTGAATGATGCCGGGCTCTTCCTCCGACGCCATCGCGCACAGGCGACCGCCGTGATCCATCGCCTTGACGATGATCTCGTTCGCCATGACGTCGAGCTTCTGCTGGACTTCGCCCTGGACGTTCTCCGTGTCCGCCGAGCCGAGGATGTCGGCGAGGCCCGCGCTGCGGACCTTGTTGGCGATCATCTTGGCGGCGAGCGCGAGGTCGTACAGAATGCCGGAGAGCTCACCCGTCGCTTCGGGGTGCAGGCGCTCCTCTTCGATGATGAAGCGCTCGATCGTGACGACCGATGTTGCCGTGTGTTTGACCACGCTGCCTCACCTGTCCGAGGTTGGTCGTGCTCGCGCGGCGGCGTAGTCGCGCGCGTCGATTTCGTATCTGTTCCCGTGATAGCCCCGACACATCGATTCCCACACATAGCGAAACGCGAACGTCCGGTCGGCCTCAAACTGGCCAACGTGCCGGATTTCATGCAAGAGCAATTCTTCCGACGCGCCCGTGGGGCGCGCCAGCCAAATTGTGCGCCAAAGGGTGATGGCGGACACCGACGCCTGCCCCAGACACCACCCGCCGACGCGCAGTGGCAGACCGCCGGCGCGCCATCGCGCCGTGGCTAGTTCAGGATAGCGCGCCAGCAACGCCGGCGGCAGTTCAATGGGTCGGCCGACTAGGGGTTGCGCGACTCTCCGGAGCGCGGCGGCAAGTCCCATGTGTCTCCGGCGGCGTCGATGGTGAGGCGGTGCCCGTCCGTCCGCGCGACGATCGTCCCCACCTGATCGGTGCGCAAGACCTGCGCCCCATGCGCCGCGAGACGCGTCATGATGGCCGGCGTGGGCAGGTGATACGAGTTGCCTGCGCCGACCGACACGAGCGCGAGGCGCGGCGACACCGCGTCGAGAAACCGCTCGCTGCTGCTCGTCTTGCTGCCGTGATGGCCGACCTTGAGCACGTCCGCGTGGAGCTCGTCGCGCTCGTTCGCCAACAACCACTCCTCCTCCGGCTCCTCGGCGTCGCCCATCATCAGCATGCGAATCTCGCCGTAGCGCACGAGCACGATGACGCTCGCCAGATTGGGATCGACGAGCGACGCGGTCCACGACGAATCCGGCGCCAGGAACTCGAGCGACACGCCGTCGATCGCCATCTCGTCGTTGGGATGCGCGCGAACCCAGCGCACGTGGTCGCGCTTCGCGGCGTCGAGTGACGCGCGGTACGCCTCGGCCGGCCCGGGAAATCCGGCGTCGACATAGGTCGCCGGGTGCAACGCGTCGAGCACGGCCGCCGCGCCGCCGACATGATCCGTGTGCGGGTGCGACAAGACGAACAGGTCGAGCGGGCCACCGCGTCGCCCGATGTACGGCACCACAGTCTGATGACCGGCGTCGCCGCCCCGCCACGCGCGTCCCGCATCGACGAGAATCCAGTGCCCGTGCGGCGTGCGCAGGGCGATCGCGTCGCCCTGCCCGACGTCGATCATGTGCAGCTCGAGCTCGCCATCGCTGGCCGCGGCGACGTGCGACGCGGTGACCGGCAGCCAGACGAGCATCACCGCCGCCGCGCCGGCGAGCGTCGCCGGGCCACGCCAATCCCGCGACGCACAGGCGACGATGAACGCCGCCGACAGCACCGCCGCGATCGCGGCGCAGGCGGGCGTGGGTGAGACGAGAAGAGAAGCGCCCGGCGTCGCCGCTGCGACGGTCGCCACGTGGTCCAGGGTCCCGAGGAGTGGATGGGCCGCGTCGGCGAGGATCGACGCCAGCGGGTGAATCGGCGCCAGCAGCATGCCGGCGAAGAGCATCGGTTGCGCGAGCTCGATGAGCGGAGTCGCGAGCAGATTCGTGATGGGCGCGGCAAGACTGATGCGCCCGAACACCCACGCCACGATCGGCGCCGATCCGACCGTCGCCACGGTGGTGCCCACCAGAATCAGCGCCGGCGCGCGCGTGAGCGTGGGCAGACGGTGCACGCCGATGCGCTTCGCCAATCGCGCCGCGGCAATCATCGACGTCACGCCGACCACGCTCAGTTGATAGCCGGCGTCGAGTACGGCGCGCGGATCGACCAGCGGCTGCACCGCGCCGAGCGCGACGATCGCCCAGCGCGACGTCGGACGCTGCGCGAGACGGCTGGTGAGAAACGCGGAGAGCATCACCGCCGATCGCACGGCGGGAATCGGCGCGCCGATGATCGCGACGTAGAGAACGATGGCGGCGATGGTGATGACGTTGGCGCGCGCGCGCGGCACGCCGGCGAGTTGCAGGACGATCTCGATCGCCAGCGCGATGATCCCCACGTGCAGTCCGGCGATGGCCAGAATGTGCGCCAGCCCAGCGGCGGCGAATCGGTCCCGCACTTCGGGCGGCAGCTCGCTGCGATCGGCGATGAGCAGCGCGCGCACGAGCGGCGCGTCGCCGCCAAAGGTGCGATCGATCGCCCGTCCCGCCGCCTGCCGCCACCGCACGAGAAGCGGCGGCCCACTCGTCACCTTTATGCTCGCGTGATCGACGAGCAACCCGCGCTGCGTTCGCGTGACGTCTCCGAGAGCCATGACCCTCGCGCCCGCCGGCGCGTCCCCGCTGTCGACGGTGAGCCACGCCCGGCCGCAGCCGATCGCCTCGCCAGACACGTAGCCGCCCGGGCCGACGCTGTCGTCGACGACGATCGTGAGCGTCGCTCGACGCGGGCGCGTCGTCCCGCACGACGCCGACGCGGCGGTCGTCGCGCGTGCGATACCGAATCCCGCCGCGACGAGCACGGCGAAGGTCGTCGCGATGACGGGGCCGCGCCGCCAGCCAACGGCCGCCGCAACCGCGACGACGCCGAGCGCCGCGATCAGCGAGCCTGATGGACCGGCGAAGCCGGTGAGCAATCCGGCGAGATAGCAGCCGAGTGAGAGGACGACGAGCGGCATGACCCGCCCAATGTCGCGCCGGTGCCGGCAGTCACTCTCACCTATTCATTGCGCGCCGCGCAAATCAACGCGGGGTCAGACGGCCAGCGGCAACGGCCTCCGCTCCGCGACGATCTGCCCCGTGAACGTGGAGCCGGTCGTCCCGGTGAGCTCGACGGTCGCGTACGTCCCCAGCATGCTGGCGTCGCCGGGGATCATCACCGTCTTGAAGTCGCGCGTGCGCGACATCAACAGCTCGCCGCCGCGCCGAGCTTCGCGCTCGATCAACACTTCGTGGCGCTTGCCGAGCTGGTTCATGTTCGTGGCGCGCGAGATGCCGCGAATCGTCTCGACGAGCCGCGCCAACCGCTCGCTCGCCACCTCGTCGCTCACCGTCAGCTCGGCGGGCATCCGCGTCGCGGGCGTTCCATCGCGCGGCGAGAACTTGAACGTGAACCCGTCGGCGAAGACGACGTCACGCACGACGTCGAGCGTCTCCTCGAAATCCTCGTCGGTCTCGCCCGGAAAGCCGACGATCACGTCGGTCGTCAACGTCAGTCCCGGAATCGCCGCACGCAGTTTGGCGACGCACTCGAGGTAGCCCTCGCGCGAATAGCGCCGCAGCATGCGCTTGAGCACGCGGGTCGACCCCGACTGCATCGGCAGATGCACGTGCTCGCACACCGTGTCGACCTCGGCGACCGCCTCGATCACGCGATCGGAGAAGTCGTTCGGGTGTGGGCTGGTGAAGCGAACCCGGCGGATGCCGTCGACTTGGCCGACGGCACGCAATAGATCGGCGAAATCGAACTCGCCGTCGTGATACGAATTCACCGTCTGGCCGAGCAGCACGACTTCGGACATTCCCTCGGCGACGACTGCTTCGACCTCTCGCACGACGTCGGCGAGCCGGCGGCTCCGCTCGGCGCCGCGCGTCGTCGGCACGATGCAGTACGTGCAGCGGTAATCGCAGCCGCGCTGCACGGGAATCCACGCCTTCACCTTGTCGAAGCGACGCGGCTGGAAGTCCTCGTAGTGCTCCTCGAGGTCGAACGTGGTGGCGATCGTGCGCTCACCCGCGCGCGCGCGGTCGATCAATTCCGGCAGCGCGCGATAGCCGTCGGGGCCGATGACGATGCTGACGTGCTTGGCTTTCGTGAGCAGCTGCGGCCCGAGTCGTTGCGCCATGCAGCCCGTGACCCCCACGACCGACCCCGGCTTCATGTTCCGCTTCAACTCGCCGAGCCGCCCGATCACCCGCTGCTCGGCGTGGTCTCGAATCGCGCACGTGTTGACGAGAATCACGTCCGCGCCGTCGGGCTGATCCACCGCCTCGTAACCGTGCGCCGCGAGCTTGCCGAGCATCAGCTCGGAATCGCTCACGTTCATCTGGCAACCGTACGTCTCGACGTAGACGGTGGGGCGCGGGTCAGTCATGGCCGGTGGAAGTTACGGCGCCGGCAGCTCGCGCGCTCGTCTCGGACGCCGCGTGCAGTATCCCACCACTGGCAATCAGCCGGGCGGAGAACCGATGTCCTCGGGGCAATGAGGAATCCGGAATTCGCACGTCGAGATAGTCGCCGGTCATTCCACCGCGGTCGGCGCCGCTGCCGATGACGATGATGTCAGCCAGTCCGCCCAAACGCGCCGACACGTAGGCCGCCGCCTTTCTCCGGCCGGCGTCACGCAACTCCGCGGCGCGCCCGGCAATCGCCGACTGCTGCACGGTCGCGCCGAGCCGCTCGGCCGCGGTGCCGGGACGCGGCGAATACGGGAACACGTGCAGATACGTGAACGGCAGATCCTCGACTAGGCGCAGCGTCGCGGCGTGATCGTCATCCGTCTCGCCCGGGAATCCGGCGATGACGTCGGCGCCGAGGCCGAGGATCGGCATCCGGTCTGCGAGTCGCTCGACCGCCGCCCCGTAGGTCGCGCGCGTGTACCAGTGACGGCCCATGCGTCGCAATACACGATCGGATCCGGACTGCAGCGGCGCGTGCACGTGGGGCGCGAGACGATGCGGGGCGGCGGCGAGCAATTCGACCAGCCGCTCGTCCAGCTCCGTCGCTTCGATCGACGAGAGTCGAAACCGCACGACCGGCACGTCGCCGACGAGCCGCTCCATCAATTCGCCGAGCGAATGTCCGATGTCCGCGCCGTACGTGCCGATGTGAATCCCGGTGATCACGATCTCCGGATGCCGCTCGGCGAGCAGCGACGCTTCATGCACCAACTCATCGATCGGCCGGCCCCGATTCGCACCGCGGGCGAGCGTCGTCGCGCAGAAGGTGCAGTGCTCGTCGCACCCGTCCTGGATGCGCAGCAGCGCGCGCGTTCCGGATTGGGTCGACGTACGAGCCTCGAGCGGACGATGCGCGATGCCCAGCGCTCGCGCGACACCGTCGAGGTCAGCGCCCGCGATCACACCGTCGACGCTCGGTAGCGACGCGATGCGCAACGCCGCCGGCCGCGCGTCGTCGAGCGCCGCGGCGCAGCCCATCACGATGCTGCGCAGCCCCGTCCGTTCGCGGGCGCTCTTGCGCACGGCCTTTCGCAACTCGGCCTCGGCCTCGGACGTCACCGCGCAGCTGTTGAACACCGCGGCGTCGGCGTCGGCGGCGCGGGCGACGACGGCGTGGCCGTTCGCCTCGACCATCGCCCGAACCGCTTCGCTGTCGTAGTGGTTCGCGCGGCACCCGAAGGTGCGCAGGTAGACCTTCACACCGGCACCGCTCCGGCCATCGTCACACGCACTTCGCTGTGCACGGGCTTGGCGGGCAGAGTGAAGTGGAACGCGCTGCCCTGCCCTTCGCCGGCACTCTGCACCCAGATCTTTCCGCCGTGCGCGTCGACGACGAGCTTGCAGAACGCGAGCCCGAGTCCCGAGCTGCGCGTGCTGGGCACGTTCTGATTCTTCACCCGTTCGAATTTGCGGAAGATGACTTCGTGATACTCGGACGGGATGCCGGGGCCGTTGTCGGCGACGGTGAACAGAATTCCCTCGCCGTCGCGCCGCGCCGCCAAATGGAGCTTGATCGCGTTGGCCGAATGCGTGAGCGCGTTCTGGACGAGATTGCCGAGCACGCGCTTGAGCAGCCCCTTGTCGGCTTCGAAGACCGGCGCGTCGTCGCTCGCGTCGATCACTGCCGTCGCGCCTTCCTGCTGGAAGCGGATCGTCCACTCGTGGGCGACTTCGTTGAGCAACGCGGCGGGGGCGATCGGCTGCAGGTCGAGCGACATGGTCGCTTCCTCGATGCGCGACACCTCGAGCAGGTCGCCGATCAGCGCCAGCAGATCCTCGGCCTTGCCTTCGGCGTCGGCGAGCATCTTGCGCTGCTCGTCGCGCAGCGAGCCGAAGTCGCCGTCGATCATCATCTCGAGCGTGGCCAGCACCGACGTGAGCGGCGTCTTGAGGTCGTGGACGATCATCTTCATCAGATCGTCGCGCATCTTCTCGACCTCGCGCAGCTTGCGCAGCGTGTCCTCGAGCGAGTCGGTAGCCGCCTTGAGCTTGAGCAGGCTGCGCACGCGCGCGCCGAGCACGAGGCGGTTGTGCGGCTTGGTGAGGAAATCGTCGCCGCCCGCCTCGATCGCCTTGATCCGGTCGGTCGTGTCGTTGAGCGCCGTGACGAAGATGACGGGAATGCTCTTCGTGCGCGGGTCGCGCTTGATGCGACGGCACACCTCGAACCCGGTGGAACGATCGTCGACGCCGAGGTCGCCCGCCGGCATCGAGACGTCGAGAATGCACAGATCCGGACGTCGCTCGAAGCACATGGCTAGCGCCGACGGGCCGTCGGCCGCGGCGATCGCACGAAACCCCAACACGTGGAGTTGATCGAACAACAACTCCACGTTCGCCGGCACGTCGTCGGCGACGAGAATCAGCGGGGCGTTTGCGGGCGGGCTGGTGTTCTCCACGATGCGATGGTCATGGACGGACGCTGAGGCCTAGGCTGATCGTCCACGCGCTCTCCGTTGCGTTCAGGTCGGCGCTCCGGCGCGAGTAGACCACGGCAAGATCGCTCAACATGCGGCCGTTCGCGAACAGCGTCCCGATTCCGGTGTTGATGCTCTTTTCCGTGACCGTGTTCGCGCTGGCCGTGAAGGGGAGCGTGCGGTCGCGCAGCCCGGCGCGGAAGAACAGCGGCCGCGACGCCAGCGTCGGCCCGGCCACGTCCGCGCCGATACTCGTGTCCCAGCCGTCGACGCCCCGCAAGTTCGGGCTGCCGAGGCCACCGAGGGCGGCCCAATCGTCGTGCGACGTCCGCACCGAAATATAGGAGTTCGCGATGCCGGTGTAGGTGACGGAACCGCCGAACCGATTCGGCACGCGCGCGTGCGTCAGCGTGGTGTCGCCGGACGACATCGTCAGCATCCCACCCTGCCGCGCCGAGACGGCGAACGTCACGTCCTTGGCGAGGAACTGCGCGCCGACGGAAGCCGCCGTGCCGCTGAAGCTCAGAATGCGCTGCTCCTGCGACACCGCGAACGCCACCGTGTCGTTGAACGACTGCTGCACGGTCACGAGGTTGTGCCCCGCGATGCCGTGCAGTCCGACGCCGAACTTGAACCAGGTCGTCGGCGACCAACCTACGGCCAGGCGCACGTCGTTCATTGCCCCCTGGATGTTGAACTTCGTCGTCATCAGCACCGAATCGATCGGCGTGAGGACCTGCGGCGCCGTGAACACGGTCGTCGAGGTGCGATCGAGCAGCGTCGACGACCCGAGGCTCATGACCGCGCCGCCGAAGATGGGAATCGCGCCGAAGACGTTCGGGTAGCGGTCGGTCCGCGTGTGGTCATCGCCGCTCGGCGAGCTGATCGTGCGAAATTCGGGTTCGGCCTGGAAATACACGATGCGCGACGTGAGCAGCGAGACGCTCGCCGGATTGATCGGCGAGAGCGGATCGATCTCGCCGAGGGAGCCTCCCGTGCCGAGCGCGCGGCTGCTCAACTGTCCGGTGGGAAAGCCGAATCCCTGGAGACTGAGGCTCGCCTGCGCCGCCGCACGCGTCGCGAGACCACCGGTGGCCACCAGCGTGGCGATTGCCACGCGTGTCAGGGCGCTCGAGGGATGTCGTCTCATCACGGTAATCCGAAGTTGCTCGCGGGTACGTAGGTGATGCGGAGCCGCGGTCGCAACCCCACGGGAGCGCGGGTCGAATAGAAATCGATCTGAGCCGGTCGCTGCGCCTCGACCCCGCTGAGCAGCGCGATGGCGCGTTGTGCCGACGTGGCCGGTTGCTGCTTCCACAGACGAGTGAGGCCGACGATCTCGAACGATCTCACGCCGCTGTCGCTCGGCACCAGCGAGAGCGAATCGAGACCGAACTCTCCCGCGTTGCCGACGAACTGCAGCAGCGACGAGATGTCGGTGACTGTCGGGCTCGAGAGGATGGCGACGGGAAATACTTTCACTGAATCCTTCGTGTCCACGAAGCGATTAGGGGCTTGCGTCAGCAGCAGCGACGCACGCACGATCGTCGTCGAGTCGATGATGTGCGCCGGGATGTTGAACCGCAGGAACGTCCGCCGCGAGGGTGGACCGCCCACGCTGAGCAACGTCGGATTCCCCGGCACCGCGCCTTTGACGAGAATACTGAAGTCCGCCAGCGGACCCGAGAGAAAAAGTTGATTCGTCGGCGTCGTGGAGATCGGCGTCACGACCACGGGCGTGGCGGCCGTGTCCTTCGATGCCTTGATGCGCAGCGCGACACCCAAGCCACCCGTCGACGATCCGACCCGAATGTCGAAACCGGGCCGCGCCACCAATCGCAGTCCCACGCGGAGCTTCGTGCCGTTCTTGATGCGGTCGAGAACGGTGTCCGTCGAGATTGGAATGAACAGCGTGTCGGTGAGCGACTCAGGCGCGAACGTCTTGCTGCCGAGGAAGCGATCCGGGCGGAAGAGCGCGCCGAGGATCGAGGCGACCGTATCGGTCGCCGCGGTGTCCACGTCGTACGCTTCGATCGTCACCGGCGTCGACGGCCGCCGCAGCGTGTCGTCCGGCGCGAGCGGCACCACGAGTTCGGCGCTGTCCACCTCGGTGATCGTGCTATCCGTCGAGCTGGCGCCGGTGAACGTGCTCGTGATCGTGTCGTAGCGGATGATCGCGCGGCTGTCGAGCGTGTCACCGTGCGACGACAACATCAAGAACCCTTCGTTGCCGATCGAGGGAATGCCGAGGACGGTCGTGTCGCCGAATACAGGGTCCAGCATCGTGTCCTTGAGCGAGACCACCTGCTCCGGACACAGCATCGGGCACGACCTGCCGGCGCTGAGGTTGTCGCTGCACGCGACAGCAATCGTCAACGTCGACGCGACGATACCGAGTAGGACCGCGCGCTTATTCTGAAAAAGCAACTTTCCGGTCATCGCCGGTGGAGGGAATTCGTGGTGAAGGCTTTCGGGAGAAGCTCGTCGAGCGTCCAGCGGGCCTCGCGGCCGTCACGGGTCATCGATACGACGAGCAGGTGGGGGGAGAACTCCTCCAGCACCTGGCGGCACATGCCGCACGGGGGAGTCGGATCTTCGGCTTCCGTCGCGATCACGACCGCCTCGAACCGCTGATTGCCACGCGCCACGGCCGCGGCCACCGCGCTGCGTTCCGCGCAGATGCCGGCCGGATATGACGCGTTTTCGACGTTGCACCCTTCGGCGACGCTGCCGTCGCTAGACAGTAGCGCGACGCCGACGCGAAAACTCGAATAGGGCGCGTAGGCCCGCTCCATCGCCGCGAAGGCACGCTCGCGGAGCATGGTCAGGGTGCGTTCGTCGCCGGTCGGTTCGACGCCCGGCCGTTGCTCAACCGCCATGTTAACGGACGATCGCCTGCGCGAGGAACGACGTTCCGCGACCGCGAAACGCGATACCGAACCACTCGGCGATGGTCGCGCCGAGGTCCGAGAAAGTTGTTCGGGTGCCGAGATCGACGGGCCGGACTCGCGGTCCGAGGACCAGCAGCGGCACATACTCACGCGCGTGGTCGGTCGACGCGGTCGTCGGATCGTTTCCGTGGTCGGCAGTAATGAAGAGCAGATCGTCCCCTTTAAGCGAGGCCAACAATGTCGGGAGCGCCGCGTCGAATTCGCACAGCGCCCCGTAAAACCCCGCAGTGTCGTTTCGGTGCCCGAAAGCTTGATCGAAATCTACCAAGTTCGCGAAAAGTAACCCGCGCGCACCTGACCCCCCGTTCGGCTCGTCCCCTTTTCCCTTATTCGACCCTGCTTCTACCCCTCCCCCACGAAGCCATTCGAGAATCGCCGAGATCCCATCGGCGTTGCTGGCCGTGTGTCGCGACTGAATCGCGCGGCCCGCGAACAGGTCATCGACCTTGCCGACTCCGGAGCGCGGCACGCCTGCGGCGGCAAGCGCGTCGAGGAGCGTCTCGGATGGCGGTGCGATCGAGAAGTCACGTCGGTTTTTCGTTCGCGAGTACGTGCCGGGCTTGCCGACGAAGGGCCGGGCGATGACCCGCGAGACGTCGTTCGGGGCCACGAGCATCTCTCGGGCCACTTCGCACGCTCGGTACAGCTCGGCCAAGGGCACGACCTGCTCGTGCGCGGCGAGCTGAAACACCGAATCGGCCGACGTATAAAGAATTAACGCGCCGGTTCGTTCGTGCTCCGGTCCGAACTGGTCGATCACCGCCGTTCCACTCCCCACCACGTTGGCGATGACCGGCCGTCTCACTCGGCGTTCGAATTCCGCCACGAGCTCTTTCGGAAATCCGCGGGGATACGTCGGAAACGCGCGCGCGAGATGCACGCCGGCGATCTCCCAATGCCCGGTCGTGCTGTCCTTCCCCGCCGAGTCGGGGACCATCCGACCCCACGCGCCGTCGCCATGGCGCACGGCCGGCACTCCCGCCAGCGGCGCGATGTTGCCGAGCCCCGCCCGCTCGAGATTCGGCAGCGAAAATCCGTCGACAGCGCGCGAGAGATTTCCGAGCGTGTCGCTGCCGCGATCGCCGTAGTCGCCCGCGTCGGGGGCTTCCCCGATGCCGACGCCGTCGAGCACGATAATCGCGGCCCGGCGCGTCATTCGGCTTTCGCTCCCACGTACGTGCGAGGCAAGCGCCCGCGCAGCCCGGTGAGGACCTCGTACGGACTGAGTCCGCCGAACGCCGCGAGGTCCACGACCGTGATTTCTTCCGTGCCGTCCCTGCCGATCAGCGTCGCGACGTCGCCGACGGCGCAATCCGCGTTGGTGACGTCGAGCATCGTCATGTCCATCGTCACCACGCCGACGACCGGCGCGCGGCGCCCCCCGACCAACGCCGCCGCGCGGTTGCCGAGCGCGCGGCGGTAGCCGTCGGCGTAGCCGATCCCGAGCGTCGCGATCCGACGACGCCCGTCGGCTCTATAAGACGCGCCGTAGCTCACCGTCTCGCCGTCGTCGATCGTGCGGATTTCAACGACCCGTGCGCGCACCGCGGCCACCGGCTGCGCCGGCAGCTCGCTCTCATGCGCGAGGCCGACGCCGTAAAGGAAGACTCCCGGGCGCGCGAGGCTCCACGGCGACTTGCCGCGCCGATCGACTGCCGCGCTGTTTTCGGCGTGCAACATCGGCGGTCGCACGGGGAGCCCGGCGAGCGCGCGCTCGAACCGCTCCTCCTGGACCGCGCGGGATTCGTCGCTCGTGTCGGCCGAATGAAAGTGTGTGAAGGCACCTTCGGGCGGATACGCCGCGACAGCCTCGCGAATCGAATCGATCTCGTTCCATTGAACGCCGGCTCGGCTCATGCCTGTGTCGATCGCCAACTGCCACGCGAGTCCGGTCGACCGCCAACGAAGAATCGCGTCGCTCGCGGCCAGGGTCGGCGTCAATCGCGCGCTCGCCGCCGCGGCGAGGTCGGTGAGCAAGAGCGGCGTGAACACGACGATCGGCCGCGTCACGCCGGCGGCGCGCAGCTCCTCGCCCTCGTCGATCGTGGCGACGCCGTACCCCCACGGGTCGAGCCGCTCCAACGCCCGCGCAACCGGCACGGCGCCGAGGCCGTAGGCGTCGGCCTTGACCATGGGCAGCAACGGAACGCCGGCGCGTGCAGCGTAGGCGGCTCCGTTTCGCAAGAGCGCGCCGAGGTCGACCTCGACCCAGGCGCGCGCGTTCAAGTCGTACATTGACCGGTGATTCCGAAGTCCGGTAGTATACCGGACCCCTGGAGGCTATGCAAGTGAAACCGTCGCTTGAAGATACGCTGTTGCTGATGCGCGATCTCCGCGCGCGCTGTGATTGGGACGCGGCGCAGACGCACGAGTCGCTGCGGCCATATCTGATCGAGGAGGCATACGAGGTCGACGACGCGATCCGCGGCGGCGACGACGCCAAGCTCCGGGAGGAGCTCGGCGACCTCCTTTTGCAGGTCTTGTTTCACTCCGTTCTGGCCGAAGAACGCGGCGCGTTCGACATGTACGACGTCGCCGATACGTTCATCACCAAGATGAAGGCGCGGCACCCGCATCTGTACGGCGACGGCGTGAAGCAGCCGTGGGAACGTATGAAGGCGTCGCGCCGCGACAGCATCGTCGACGGCCTCCCCGCCGACCTCCCCGCCCTGCACCGCGCGTTTCGCCTGCAGGATCGCGCCGCCGGCGTCGGATTCGACTGGCCGGGCGTCGAAGGACCGTTGGAGAAGGTTGATGAGGAAATTCGTGAGGTGCGCGACGAGCTCGCGTCCGCGGCCGATGACGGTCCCAGTCGCGAGCGGCTCGCTGGCGAGCTGGGCGATCTTCTGTTCGCCGTCGTGAACCTCTGTCGCAAGGCCGACGTCCACCCGGCGCTTGCCCTCGACGCGGCGAACGTCAAGTTCGCGCGTCGCTTCACCGCCGTCGAACGGATCGCCGCCTCGCGCGGGCTGGTGCTCGGCAAGGCGTCGCTCGGCGAGTTGGACGCGATCTGGAACGAGGTGAAGCGCGAGGAGCCCAGCGCCTAGGCCGCGTCCGCCGCGCCATTCGCCTTGACGTTTTGCACCGGGGCGCGGAGTGTTGTCAGCTGATGCGCCTCTCACTTCCACCCGTGTGTCGAGGCGCGGCCGCCGCCGCGGCGTGCGCGCTCGCGGCGTGCGTGTCGTCGCCCATGGCCGCGCAGGAGCTGCGCGGCATCGTGCGTGACAGCGTGGCGCGACAGCCGATTCCGGCGGTCGTGCTCATTGTCGCCGACTCCGACGGCACGCCGATCGTTCGCAAGCTCACGGACGAGCGGGGCGCGTTCCGCATGCAGCTGCCCGCGGGCGCTCGACGGCTACAACTCTTGCGCATCGGATTCCGGCCGCGCGACGTCACACTTCCCGCGCCCGTGGACGGCGTGATCGCGCTCGACCTCTCGATGCGGATGATCCCCACGCTGCTCGAGCCGGTCCGCGTGCTCGACTCGCCGAACTGTCCGCGCCGCGACGATCGCGCCGCCGCGTTCGCGCTGTGGGACCAGGCGCGCTCGGCGCTCCTCGCGGCCGTCGTCGCGCGCGAGACGGAGAAGGCGGTGATCAAGCGGCTGCACTTCGACCGGCAGTTGACGAGCGACGGATTCACGCCGCTCAGCCAGGTGGTCCAGGTCGACTCGAGCGCGGGCGCGCGGCCGTTCGTCGCGACGCACCAGGCGGCGGAGTTCATCGAACGCGGATTCGTCGACGACAGCGCCAACGTGGCCGTGTTCAACGGACCGGACGCGGACGTGATGCTCGACGACGCGTTTCCGCGCGGCTACTGCTTCCGGCTCGCCGATGCCGATCGCGATCGCCCGCATCAGATCGGGCTCGCGTTCGAGGCGGCGTCGCACAAGCGCGGACGCGTCGACGTCGAAGGGGCCGTGTGGATCGACTCGACCAGCCGGTCGCTCGTCGAGATCGTCTTTCGCTATGTCGGTATCGACCAGCGCTTCGACAAGTTCGAGCCGGGCGGCCGGGTGTCGTTTCAGACGATGGCCGACGGTGCGCCGATCATCGATCGCTGGCTCATTCGCCCGATCGGTGTTCCGGAGACGTCGCGCAACGTCCACGTGTCGACGACTGACTTGCACGAAAGCGGCGGCGAGGTGGCCCGCGCGCGCTGGGAGGACGGTAAGACCTGGGTCGCGCCGCTCGGCACATTGACGGGCATCGTGACGCTGGACCGTCGTCCGGCGGGCGACCGAGTCGTCACGCTGGCCGGAACCGACTACGCGGCGGTAAGCGATTCGGCGGGACATTTCACGATCCCGGATCTCGTCCCCGGTCCTTACTCGGTCGCCGTCGCCGACACCCTGCTCGCGCCGCTCGAGATTGTGCTCAAGACGCAGGTGTCGTTCGTGGCCGCACGCGATTCGACGTTCTCCGTCGTGTTCGAGGCGCCGACGGCCGAGGACTACGCCGCGCAAAGGTGCTCGCGAAAACCGCCGGAGCCGGGACACGCAATCATCGTCGGGCGGGCGCTGTTGCCGGACGGTTCACCGGTGGCCTCCGCCCAAGTGGAGGCGGGACTGCTGTCCGACGCCGGCGTCGTGCACCTCTCGAAGGAGAGAACCGACGCGCGCGGACTCTTTCACATCTGCAACGTTCCGGTCGGCGCCAAGCTACAAGTGCACATCGAGCACGATTCGCGAACGGGGTTGCTGTCCGCCACCGACATCCACGACGTGATCCACAACGTGGAAGCGTGGCGCCTCACGCTCCACGCGGTCTCTCGATAGTCGCCGCCGGATTCTCCGGCGAATCCGCTACGGTTTGAGCCGGTGCATCATCCGCGGGAACGCGATCACCTCGCGAATGTGCTGGAGCCCGCAGATCCAGGCGACGGTTCGCTCGAGGCCGAGACCGAACCCCGAGTGTACGAACGTGCCGTAGCGGCGGAGGTCGAGATACCAGTCGTACGCGTCGACCGGCAGCCCTTCCTCGTGGATTCGGTGCAGGAGCTTCTCGAGATCGTCCTCGCGCTGCGATCCGCCGATGATCTCGCCGTATCCTTCCGGCGCGAGGCAGTCGTCGCAGAGCACCGTGCGCGGGTCGGCGGGATTCTCCTTCATGTAGAACGCCTTCGCCTGCTTGGGATAGTTCATCACGAACACGGGACGGTCGTAGTCGGCGACGATCAGCGCCTCGTCTTCCGCGCCGAGGTCGTCGCCCCAGACGGTCGCGCTTCCCTTCCCCTGTACGATCTTCACGGCGTCGGCGTAGTCCACGCGATGGAACGGCGGCTTCACACGCTCCAGCGGTGCGGTGTCTCGCTCGAGCTCCTTCAATTCAGCGCCACGCCGCTCGAGGCACCGTTGCACGAGGAACGAGACGAAATCCTCCTGCAGCCGCATGTTGTCGGCTGAGTCGTTCCACGCGACCTCCGGCTCGATCATCCAGAATTCGGTGAGATGCCGGCGCGTCTTCGACTTCTCGGCGCGGAAGGTCGGACCGAACGTGTAGATCCGCCCGAACGCCGCGGCTGCTGCTTCGCCGTACAGCTGGCCGGTCTGCGCGAGGTATGCCGTCCCCTCGTCGAAGTACTTCGTCTCGAATAGCCCGCTCCGCTCGCCGATCGCCGCGGTGAGGATCGGCGTATCGACGCGGAGGAATCCGCGCTCGTAGAAAAAGTCGTGGATCGCCTGCTCGATCTCGTTGCGAATCGAAAAGATCGCGCGTACACGATTGCTGCGCAGCCAAAAGTGCCGGTGGTCGAGCAGGAAATCGATGCCGTGCTCTTTCGGCTGGATCGGATAGTCGAGCGGGCTCGGTCCGACGATTGTGAGGCCGGTCACTCCGAGCTCGTATCCGCCCGGCGCGCGCGGCTCGGCACGCACTTCGCCGGACACATGCACCGACGCTTCGAGTGTAAGTTCCTTGAAGCGCTCCCACACCTCCGGTGGCAATTGCGTCTTGACGAAAACCGCTTGAACGATGCCGGTCCCGTCGCGCAGCACGGCGAACGCTACTTTCCCCGACGATCGAACATGCGTCACCCAACCGCGAACGGTGGCGGTCTGGCCGACGAACTGGTTGAGCTCAGCGATGCGCGGGGTAGGCGTCGACGCGGAATCGGCCATGGTGGTTCGCGGGTGAGTCGAGGGGATCGAGTGGGCCGGACTGCACCTTCTGTGGCGAGAGGCTTAACGCTACACGTGCCTTTCGTTCGTGGGTACCCCTGGTACCCCTGGGCCCAGCACGAATGAAGCTCCGCTCGCGGCTCGGACTCGGCCTGGGGCTCATCGCGATCATTCTGGTCGGTCCGCTCGTATACGCCATCCGCGAGATCGACCAGCTGAAGGACGACGCCGAGCTGCTTCGTAACCGCGACTTCGCGGCGTCTCAACTCATCGGCCGGCTGCGTGACGGACTCAACGACCTGGGTCGCGCCGAACTGGCCCTGCTCTTCGCCCGAAAAATCGCCGACAGTGAAGCGATGGACCGCGAACTGACGCGCGTCGCCTCACTGACCGACTCGTTGAATCGGTTTCAGTTGCCGGATTTCGCGCGAGGGATCGAGACGTCGGTCGACAGCATGGCCAAGGTCGCGCCGTCGGAATTCAACGCGGCGCTCAAGGGCGATACGCTGACCGCGGACACGCTGTCGGCGCGGCAATTCGTTCCCGCCCTCACCCGCGCCGAGTCGCTGGTGAAGACGGCCGAGCACACGCTGTCGAATCGGACGTCGGGCGACGTGCAGCGGGAGGCCGGGCGCATCCGAATCATCGCCTCGGGCTCCGTCATCGCGTTGGCATTGGCGCTCGCCGTCGCGGCCGTCGTCGCGTTCCTTCTCACGCGGTCGATTAGCGAACCGATTCTCGACCTGCGCGCGGGCATGCGCGCCGTCGCCGACGGCGATCTCACCTATCGGCTGGCCACCGCGCGCGGCAAATCGGACGAGTTCGGCCAACTGGCGTCGAGCTTCAGCGAGATGACGCGCCAGCTCTCCGAGCTCGACAAACTCAAGGCGGAGTTCGTTTCCGTGGCGTCGCACGAGCTCAAGACGCCGATCAATGTGATGGTCGGCTATCTACAGCTCCTCGACGAGGGACTCTACGGGCCGGTGGATCCCAAGCAGCGCGAGGTGCACCGCACGCTCATCACGCAGGCGAACGCGCTGGCGCGTCTGGTGACGCAGCTGCTCGACGTCAGCCGCTTCGAGGCGGGCGGCGGCCGGCTCGAGCCGCGCACCGTGAACCTCGACGAGATGCTCGCTGGGCTCGAGCGTGCGTTCCACGTGCTCGCCGTGCAGCGCGAGGTCGAATTCCACGTACGCCGCGACCCCGGGCTGCCGGACGAGGTGTACTGGGACGTCGATCAAATCGACGAGGTCGTCGGCAACCTGCTGTCCAACGCCTTCAAGTTCACGCCGCATGGTGGAACCGTTTCTCTCGTGCTCGAGCCCGATCAAAAAAAGGGCCTCATCATGCGGGTGCGGGACACGGGAGCGGGAATTCCGCCGGAGCAACTCCCGAGAATCTTCGAAAAGTTTTACCAGGCGGACAACCAGCGGGCTGCCCGAGCGGGCGGGACCGGCTTGGGACTTGCCATCGCCAAGGAGATCGTCGAAGCCCATGGAGGCTCGATTTCGTGCGAGAGCACACTTGGAGTCGGCACGACGTTCACGATCAGGCTGCCCCTTCGTGCCGCGCGGCGCTCGATCGCCCAGCGCGCAACGCCGGCCGTGGTGACCGCGGCGCTGTGAGTCATCTCACAACGCGCCGGGCGTTGGTGGCGGTCGCGTGTGGTCTCGCGGTTGCGTGCGCGCCGATCAACAAAGTCATCGGCCCGACTCCGGCTCGCTCCTGGTCCGGCGTCCTGTCGCGCGCTCGAGGCCTGGCTGCGCGGGGCGAATTCGACCTCGCCGACAGCACCCTCGCCGACTTCGCCAAGCGATATCCCGCGAGCGAAGAGGCGTTGGAGACGTCATACTGGCGCGCGCTGTTCGCGCTCGATCCGTCCAATCGCGCGCAGTCGGTCACGGGCGCGATCGCGTCGCTCGATTCATACCTCGCCGACACGCGGCCGCGCGAGCACGTGCTCGAAGCCACGACACTGCGCCGCGTCGCCGGGCAGCTCGACGCGCTCAACCGACTCGCGGCGAGCGCGATCGCTCAGGCAAAGGATGCGAACGCCGCGGCGGCGATCGCCCGCACGCTGTCGGACGCGCGCATCGAAACTCCGAAACCGGCGAGCGACAGCGCCTCGCAAGACGCCGAGATCCACCGGCTGAAGGACGAATTGGCGAAAGCGAACGCCGAGCTCGACCGAATTCGGCGCCGACTCACACCACCGCCGGCCGGTCGCTGAACGGCGACTAGCCGACTCGAAACAACTCCAGCGACCGCGCGTAGCGGTCGCCCAACACTCGTCGCATGCCGGCGTGCTCGGGCAGCTCGAGCGACGCGTCGTGCGACAAGATCTCGGCGGCGGCCTCGCGTGCCCGCTCGCTGAGCGCCTCGTCGCGGAACGGGTCGGCGATGCGGAACGTGGGCACGCCGCTCTGTCGTTCACCGAACAGGTCACCCATGCCGCGCAACCGCAGATCCTCGCGCGCGATCTCGAATCCGTCTTCCGTGTGCACGAACACCTGCAGCCGCTCGGCCACGTCAGGACTCACGTCGCCGAGGAGAATGCAGTACGACTCTTCCGCGCCGCGGCCGACTCGGCCGCGCAGCTGGTGCAGCTGCGAGAGCCCAAATCGTTCGGGGTGCTCGACGAGCATCACCGTCGCGTTCGGAACGTCGATGCCGACCTCGATCACCGTCGTCGCGACGAGCAGGTCGATCGTGCCGTCGCGGAAGCGGCGCATGATGTCGTCGCGTTCGTCGCTCGGGACGCGCCCGTGCAGCAGCGCCACGCGACGGTTCGCGAACGCACCGGCGGCGAGCGCGTCGAACATCGTCGTCGCCGCCTTGAGGTCGGTCTTCTCCGACTCCTCGATGACCGGATAGACGATGTACGCCTGCCGCCCGAGCTCGAGCTGGCGGTCCACGAACTGAAGCACGCGATCGCGCGCCGATGCTTTTCGCAGTGCCGTCGTGATCGGGTGCCGTCCCGGCGGCGGTTCGTCGAGCATGCTCAGGTCGAGATCACCGTACATCGTGAGCGCCAGCGAACGCGGGATCGGCGTGGCCGACATGAGCAGCACGTCCGGCGCTTCGCCCTTGGCGCCGAGCGCCTTTCGCTGCTCGACGCCGAAGCGATGCTGTTCGTCGATCGCCGCGAACCCGAGATTCGAAAACGCCGTCGCTTCCTGCACCAGGGCATGAGTGCCGATCACGAGCACCGGCTCGTCGCTCGCCAGCCGCGCGGCGACGGCCTTCCGCTGCTTTGCGGCGAGGCTCCCCGTGAGCAACAGCGGCTCGATGCCAAGCGGCGCGAGCAACCGGCCGATCGAGATCGCGTGCTGCTCCGCCAGCAGCTCCGTCGGCACCATGATGGCCGACTGTCGCCCGTTCTCGACCGCGAGCATCGCGGCGAAGAGCGCGACGATCGTCTTGCCGCTGCCGACGTCGCCTTGCAGCATCCGCTGCATGCGCCGGTCGCTGCACATGTCGGCGACGATCTCGCGAATCGCGCGCGTTTGCGCCCCGGTGAGCTGAAACGGCAGCGCTCCGCGCAGCGCGGTGGTCAACTTGCGCTTGTTGACGAACCGAATGCCGGACCGGTGCTGGCGCGCCAACTCCTTCGCCCGCTGGTGGAGGAGATGGACGAAGAACAGCTCCTCGAACGCGAGCCGCGATCGACCGCGCATCGCCTCGGCGAGCGACGTCGGGCGGTGCATCATGCGTAGCGCGTCGCCGATCGACGGCACGTCCGCCGCCTTCACCACGCTTGGCGGCAGGTACTCGGTGACGAGCGGTAACAGCGCGTCGAGGTGCGCATCGATGATCGAGCGGATGACCTTGAACGACAGGCCCTCCGTGGCTGGATACACGGAGAGCACGCGGCCCTTCGCCGTGCCCTGCTCGTCGTCGCCGAGGTTGACGTACTCGCGCGGCTGCAGCTGGCGGCCGTGGAAGAAGCGGACGTTGCCCGTCACCAGCAACACGTCGCCCTTGTCGATCGTGCGGTCGAGGAAGGGCTGGCCCGGCCATGAGACTTCTATCATGCCGGTGTCGTCGCGCAGTACGGCCTGGAAGATCCTCAACCCTTTGCGTGTCGGCAGCACGCCCTTCGAGATCACCGTGCCGACGACCGTCCCCTGCATTCCCGGCTCGAGGCTCTTGATCGCCGTGATCGTGCTGGCGTCCTCGTACCGATGCGGCACGTGGTAGAGGAGGTCGCCGGCCGTCGCGATGCCGAGCCGTCGCAGCGCCTCGGCGCGCGCGGGACCGACGCCCTTGAGATACATCACGGGTGTGTCGAGATACAGCCGATGCGCACCGCCGGACTTGGCGGATCGCCGCTCGCTCTCCGTGGGCGCGCTCATTCGATGCTCACGCGATGCTCACGCGATGCTCACGCGATGCTCACTCGCCGCTCAGGAGCTCCCGGGAAAATGCCGCGGCGTCGAAAGGTTCGAGATCGCCGACAGCTTCGCCCACGCCGATGAACTTGACCGGCGCGTCGATGGCCTCGTGCACGGCGATCACGACGCCGCCGCGCGCGGTGCCGTCCAGCTTCGTCACGACGAGCCCGGACACCGGGACGGCGGCCGCGAAGATCTTCGCCTGCTGCACGGCGTTCTGGCCGATCGTGCCGTCGAGGACGAGCAGCGTTTCGTGCGGCGCGCCGGGCAGCCTCTTCGTGACGACGCGCGCGACCTTGCGCAGCTCCTCCATCAAGCTGTCGCTGGTGTGAAGTCGGCCCGCAGTATCGACGATGAGTACATCCGCGCCGCGTGCCACGGCCGAATCGATCGCGTCGAATGCCACGGCGGCCGGATCAGCGCCCGCCTTCGCGCCGACGAACATGGAGCCGGTGCGATCGGCCCACACACGCAGTTGATCGATCGCGCCGGCGCGAAACGTGTCGCCGGCGGCGAGCATCACCTTGCTCCCGCCGCGCCGCAACCGATCGGCGAGCTTGCCGATGAACGTCGTCTTTCCCGCCCCGTTCACGCCGACCACGAGAATCACCGTCGGAGCGGACGGTGCAAACCGAAGCGCCGGATCGCTGTTGCCGGCGCGCAACGCGCCCTCGACGCCGTGCGCCAAAATGTCGAGAAACTGGTCTTGGGTCTTCACGCCGCCGCGCTTGGCGCGCTGCTCGACGTCTTCCACCAGCCGCAACGTCACCGGCACGCCGAAGTCGGACTCCAGCAGGAGCTGCTCGAGATTCTCCAGCGACGCCGTCGACACGCCGCCGCGGATGAACACGCCCGCGTCCATCAGCGCGACGTCCTTGATGCGCTGCCAGAGCGAACGCTTGGGTACGTCTCCAGCCTTACGTAAGAGTCTCATGATCCAAGAGTGATCAACGCATGCCGCGGCGGCGGCGAAGTACCCATTCGGCGCACAACACCAATATCGCCAACGCGTAGGCCCAGCCGGCCCCGCGAATGCGGGGCGCGGCATCAGCCGACAAAGTACCGCTCGTGCGGTCGTTCGCGGTCACGGTCGGCGCGCGCGGAATCCATTCGCGCGACGGATTCACCGGCAGCAGCGCCGACCCGCCGCGCGTCGTGACGTCGTACACGCCGGCCTCGAGCGCCGGCGTCTCCACCACAGTCACACCGGGCGGATACCGGAGCGTCAGCGTATCGCCGCGCGTCGTGCCTCGGCGTTGCACGACGACCTTGACGAGAGAATCGCCGGCCGACCCGCGCCGCCAGCGCACGGGATCGCCCGCTCGCACGACGCGCTCGTCCGGCACTGCCGCACGGTGATCTGCCCGTTCGGCGGCGAGCCAATCGAACACGCTGCCCCAGAACGCCGTGAACGCGTCGCCGGCCACGCCGCCGCGGAATTTCCAACGCCACACGCCCGACGCGGCGATGACCGCGACGCGCCGAGGCTCCTCCATGCCGACGACGAGCGGCTTGCGCTCGTCTCCGCGTCCGCGCCGCGCCTCGACGCCGATCCACGTGCCCTTGGGAACGTCGGCCCCCACGCCCACGGGCGGCAGGCTGTCCCACACCACACCGGACAGCGCCGGCGCGAGCGGCGACAACGGCGCCGCCGACGGATACCATTCGCCTTCGGTTCCGGTCGTCACCACCAGAGCCAGCGGGCCGACCGTGGCGGCGCGCGGCGGACCGAATATCGATGTGTCGCCGTGAATGATCGCCACCGGCGCGTCGTGCAACGCCTGCCGAACGTCCGCTTCCGACGCCGGCGCGAGCGACCCTTCCGAGCGCCATTCCCCGGGGGCGACGCGGAAGAATCCGCGCGTGGGAATCCCCAGCGATCCGCGCAGCACGGCCAGCGCGTAGCGCGCGTCGAAGTCCGGCGACGTGGACACGAACACCGCGCTGGCGGCGCGCGACAGGTCCACGGCCACGTTCAACGTGTCGTCACTGTGGTTGGAATCACCGGGCGACGTCACCACGGCTCGCAGCAGCGCCGACCCGCTCGCGCCGTCGAGCTTCGTCTTGACCGAAATCGTTCGTTCGGCGAACGGCGCCATCGAGTCCACGGGCGTGGTCGCGATCGGCCGATCGTTGAGGGCGAGCGACAGCGAACTCGGCCCCGCCCCGGCGCCCCCCGCGGCGACCGTGACCCGAACGTCGAGCGTGTCGCCGCTCACCACGGCGCGCGGCGCGTCGATCGAGACGACGCCGAGATCACGCTTCGGGGGATGCTTGATCACCACGAGCCGCGATCCCGCCGGAAGCGAGGTGAGCGCGTCCGGATCGTCCACCTCACCGTCGGTGATGACGAGCAGGGGGTGGCCCGCGCCGAGCGCGCGCTCGACCACCGGCCGCAATCGCGTCGTGGGATCCGACGGCGCCTTGCCCGTGTCGCCGCGCCGGATCGAATCGCCGAACACGAACGTGCTGTCGGCCCTGGCGCGCCGCAGTGTATCGCGGGCCGCACGCCACGTCGCCGAATCGTCGCGCACCATGCTCGACGAAACGTCGAGCGCCGCCCATGCGGCCGCCGGCTCGGGAAAGCCGAGCGGTGCGTCGAGCAGCAAGGCGACGACGAGCGCGATAACCGCCGCCCGCAGAAGTGCCGCGGCCACGGTGAACGGGCCCCCCGCGGCGCGCAGATCGCGGACGCCGTACTGAACAAGCGCCACGACGACACCAGCGCCGATCGCGATCAGCCAGGCTGACATTCGGCGAAAGCTAACGGTCGACGTCCGCCGGCCGGTCCGAATCGACCGGGCGGAAAAACGAATCGCGCCGGCCGAAGCCAGCGCGACGAAGGGACAAATGTGTTCGGGTCAGCCGTCGGCTCAGTCCATTTGCCGGCGGATGAACGTCGGGATCTCCATGTCGGTGACGTCCTGCGGAGCCCTCTCGCTGAGCGAGGACCGGGCCGAGCGGGTGGCATCGGCGGAACGGTTGGCCGTGCCGGTCCCGCCCGAGCCGGCCACACGGGTGGGCCGCGTCTGGGGGAACTGAATGACGGGAGAACCAGTGGTCTTGGTGTTGGTCTGAACGAGAGAATCCACGGCGCGAGCAGTGCCCATGTTGAGCGCGCGATCGAACCCGGTCGCGATGACCGTGACACGGATCTCGCCCTGCATGGCCGGTTCGTGGACCGCGCCGAAAATGATTTCGGCGTCGTCCCCGACAGCGTCGTGGATGATCTCGTTGATCTGGTGCACTTCGCCGAGCGTGAGGTCTGCGCCGCCCGTGATGTTCACGAGAACGCCGGTGGCGCCGGAGACGCTCACGTTGTCGAGGAGCGGGGAGCTGATGGCCTGCTGCGCCGCCTCCATCGCGCGATTCTCACCGCGGCCGATGCCCGTGCCCATGAGGGCCGAGCCGCCCGCGTGCATGACCGTCCGCACGTCCGCAAAGTCGACGTTCACCAAGCCGGTGACGCTGATCAGCGAGGAGATGCCCTGGGTCGCGTGGAGCAGCACTTCGTCGGCTTTCTTGAGGGCGTCCTGGAACGGGATGCCCTTTCCGACCACCGCCAGTAACCGTTCATTCGGCACGACGATCATCGTGTCGACGTTCTTGCGCATGTCGTTGATGCCCTGTTCGGCTTGCCGCATTCGCTTGCGTCCCTCGAACAGGAACGGCTTGGTGACGATGCCGACGGTCAGCGAGCCGACTTCGCGGGCCAGCTCGGCGATGACCGGTGCGGCCCCGGTTCCGGTGCCGCCGCCCATGCCGCAGGTGATGAAGACCAGGTCAGCGCCGGTGAGCGCACGGGCCACCTCGTCGCGGTTTTCCTCGATTGCCTGGCGGCCGATCTCCGGCCGCGCTCCGGCGCCAAGTCCCCGCGTGAGCTTTTTGCCGATTTGGACTTTGACGTCCGACTTGGACGACAGGAGCGCCTGCGCGTCCGTGTTCACCGAGATGAACTCGACGCCCTCGAGGTGCTCGTCGATCATCCGGTTGACGGCGTTGCCGCCGCCGCCGCCGACGCCGACGACCTTCATCCGGGCGTTCTGGGTCGCGCTCTCTTCGAACTCGAAGATCATTGCGAACGGTCCGTACGTCGAATGGTGTGGACGAGAGGACTCAAGGAAGGAACGACAGAACCATCAACACCAGGAGCGCAGCGGCGCGACTCATCCGGGCCCTCAAGCGCTCGCGGAATATAATGCTTTCTGCCGTTCCGACTACCCCTTTTGACGACAGCCGTGCGAATTCTTCACGAAGAATGGCATGCTGACTTTTCCACAACCGTGACGTCCGTGACACAAATTTGATGCTGCGCGTCGCCGAGCGACGGTCCACCTCGCTAACCCATTTCTCGAATACTGATGCCAGTTCCTAGAAAAAATCCTGGAGCCAGAACTTGAGCTTGGCGGTGATCCCCTCCATGCCTTTCCCGATCGGCGTCCGGCGGGCGCTGGTCACGGCACCGAGCGCGATTCGGTTGGCGCCGTACTGGGCGAGCCCCACCACCGTCGCGAATCGCGGCCCGTCCACGGTTTCGACCAACCCGCCCACGTTCTGCGTCGGCACCCCGACGCGCGCCCCGGTCCCGAATACCTCGCTCGCCAGCTCGGCGCTCCCCGGCATGGTCGCACCGCCCCCGGTGAGCACGACCCCGGCGCTCAACTGTCCGGCAAATCCCGCCGACGCGATTTCGCGCTGCACGAGGTCGAAGACCTCGTCCATTCGCTGGTGGATGATGTGCGCCAAGAGCTCCCGCGGGACATGGCGCTCGCCTTGGGCCGCCGTGCTCGGCAGTTGGATGACGTCCCCCGGATCCACCATCGGCTCGTACGCGCATCCGAACCGTTCCTTCAGCCGCTCGGCGTCGGCCTGGGTCACGCCAAGTCCGTGCACGATGTCTCGCGTCACGTTTTTGCCGCCGAAACGGACGGTCCCCAAATGACGGATCTTGCCCTCGTGAAAGATCGCGAGCTCGGTCGTGCTCGCGCCCATCGCGACGTGGGCGACGCCGAGCTCCTTTTCGTCCTCCGTGAGGACGGCGAGCGCCGCGGCCAAAGGTTCGAGCACGAGCTCCCGCAGCTTGTAGCCCGCCCGTTCGATGGACCGGCGCAGGTGGATCGGCGGCGAGTTGCCGATCGTCACCAGGTACATCTCGGTTTCGAGGCGCGTGCCGGTCATCCCGATCGGATCGCGGATGCCCGCGTTCCGGTCCACCGTGTACTCCTGCGGGATGGCGTGTAGCAGCTGACGGTCGGGTGGAATCGCCTGGGCACGCGCCACCTCGTTCACACGCTCCACGTCCGACGCCGTGATCTCGTCGTGGCTGATCGCCACGATGCCCTTGCTCGTCATGGCGTGGGCATGCTCGCCGGCGATGCCGCAGAAGAGGTCCTCGACGCTGAGCCCGGCCATCCGCTCGGCGTCCTCGACCGCCTTCTTGATCGAGGTCGTCGTCTCCTCGATGTCGGACACGACCCCTTGGTGCAGTCCGGTCGTCCGCGACTGGCCGACCCCCAGCACCTTGATCGACGGATGCTTGGGGAGATCGCCATCCACTTCGGCGATGATGGCCGTGGTTTTGGCCGACCCGATGTCGAGTCCCGCGACGAGGCGTTCTGGATTCATGGCAATCTTGCGATCACTTGGTCGCGGAAGCGGAGGTCGATCTCTAAGGCGCGAAGCTGCTTGCGGGCGAGGTCCTGCTCCACGGGTGCGACATCGGCAAGGCGTGGCAGCGACAAGTCGTCGTTGGCGCGAACCGTCTCGGTCTGAGGCGCGGATGCTCCCGGCAGCTTGAGATCGAAAGCGATCTCGCCATGACCGGGTCGGCGCGCCGCGCTCACGCGCGCGTACAGCGCCGGCATGGCAGTTCGCATGGCGCCGAGCAGTTTGAGCAGCGGAACGTCGCGGTCCATCAGGACCGGCGCGTCGACGGTCACGCGCGTGGGATCGATCGAGAGCGCATTGCCGCGATCGTCGTACGCGCGAAATCCTCCGGGCGACGACACGAGCGCGACCGGCACTCGTTCGACGATCTCGACGACGAGCGTGCCCGGCAACTTTCGACGGATGTTGGCGCGCGCCACCCCGGGATATCCCTCCACCTTCGAGACGAGCGGCGTGGTCGGATCCCAGACCGACGCCAGCGTATCGACGTTCAGGCGAGCGAGAATGTCACTCGGCGCGAGATACCGAGCGCCGACGATTTCCACGCGCCGCACGCGGAAGAACTCCATCCGGCGCAGAATCATCGGCCCCCAGAGCGGTGCCGAACCCAAGATGAGGAGGGCCGCCGCACCGCCGATCGCGAGCTTGATCCGAGTCGTCATCGAGGGGCCTGGACGTTCGAGTGCGAAAGCTCGTCGAGCAGCGCGGGCCCCACCTTCGTAACGTCGCCCGCGCCGACGGTCAGCACCACGTCGCCCGCGACGACTCCCGACGCCAGAGCGGCCGGAAGATCCTCGCGCGTTCCACGCCAGGCCAGCCGTGCCTTCCCGCCGGCAGCGTTCAATGCGTCGGCGATGAGGGTGGACGTCACGCCTTCGATCGGCCGCTCGCGCGCCGGATAGATCTCGGTGAGATAGACGGCGTCCGCCGCGGCGAGCGACGACCCGAACTCGCGCGCGAAGTCGCGCGTGCGGCTGAAGAGATGCGGCTGAAAGGCGATGACGATTCGTCGATTGGGATAGGCGCTTCGCGCCGCCGCGAGCGTGGCCGCGATCTCCGTCGGGTGGTGCGCGTAGTCGTCGATCACCAGCACGCCCGCGCGTTCGCCGAGCCGCTGGAAGCGACGCTCGGCGCCGACGAACGAGCTCAGTCCGCGCGCGAGATCGGCGAACTCGGCGCCGAGCCCAAGACCGCTGCCGATCGCGGCGAGCGCGTTGAGAACGTTGTGCTGGCCCGGGACGCTCAGCTGCACGCGGCCAAGCAGCTCGTCGTCGTAGACGACGTCGAAGCTCGACGTGCCGGCGTGCGATTCGATTCGGCGAGCCACCAGCCGCGCGTCGCCCGACGTGATGCCGTAGCGAATGACTTCGGTGGTGCTGGGCGTGGCGAGCGCGTTCGCGCCGGAATCGTCGGCGCACAACACGATCGTGCGGGCGCCGCGGGCGAACTGCGCGAACGCACGATGGATGTCGGCGAGGTCGGCGTAGATGTCGAGGTGGTCGGCCTCGATGTTCGTGACGACGGCGACCGTCGGCGACAGCGCGAGGAACGAGCGGTCGTACTCGTCGGCTTCGACGACGTAGAGGCGGTCGCCGCCGGCGAGAAGATTCCCTTCCCACGTCGACACGCGCCCACCCACGAGCGCCGTCGGGTCGCGGCCTGCGGCGGCAAGCGCCATCGCGGTCATCACGGTCGTCGTCGTCTTGCCGTGCGTGCCCGCGATACCCACGAGCTCGCGCCCCGCCCCCGACGTGACTTCACCCAGCGCTTCGGCGCGACGGATCACCGGGATGCCCAGCTCTCTCGCGCGCGCGAGCTCGGGGTGCGTCTTGGGCATCGCCGACGTCACGACGAGTGCTCGAGCGGTCTCCGCGTGGGCGGGATCATGCCGACCGACCGTGACGCCCAAGCGACGCAGGTCGCCGGCGCCTTCAGGATTCGCGTCGCAGCCCGTGACTTTCGCGCCGCGCCGGACGAACAGCTCTGCGAGCGCGCTCATACCGGCTCCGGCTATCCCGACAAAATGAATCGGACGCGCGTCGTTGGGATCGAGGAGTGGCATGTCGTGGATGCGCAATATAGAAACCAGCTCAACAGCCTCAAAACGAGTCGAGAAGCGCGAGGATGCGTCGGGCGATTTCGGCGGCGGCGTCGGGCCTCGCTCGCGCGCGCGCGGCCTCGGCGAGAGCTTTCAGTTCGCGTGGGGTGTCGAGGATGCGCCGCACCGTGGCGTCGAGGCGCTGGGCGGTGAGCTGTTTCTGCGCGAGATGGATCGCCGCGCCGGCGCTTTCGAGCGTCACGGCGTTGACCGTCTGGTGGTCGGCGGCGGCGGTCGGAAGCGGAACCAGCACGGCGGGAATTCCCCACGCGAAGAGCTCGGCCGTCGTCATCGCGCCGGCCCTGGCGATCGCGAGATCGACCGCCGCGTAGGCGTCGCCGATCGGAGCGAGATAGTCGCGCACGCGAACGCGCGGCGACTCCAGATGCTTGAATTCGTCGAACGACCCGCGGCCCGTTCCCCAGATGAGCGATACCGAATCCGGCAACCCGCGGTCGATCCACTGCGACACCGCGCGATTGATCGCGAGCGAGCCCTGACTCCCGCCGTACACGAGAATCACGCTTCCGTCGACGGGAAGATCCCACGCGCGCCGGGCAGCGTTTCGATCGGGCCGCGGTGACGGCGGCGGCTCGATCGGCGCACCGGTGTCGACGAGCGAGCCTGCGTGGTGCGCCCGCAGCGCGCGGGCCGCCTCGGGAAAGCTCAGATACATTTCCCGCGACCAACGGCTGAAGGTGCGCGCGGTCAGTCCGGGATGGCTGTCGCCGGCTTGCTGCACGATCGGGATCCGGTGGGCGACGGCGTAGGCCATGGCGAATGCCGCCGCATATCCGCCCGTGCCGACGACGAGCTCCGGATGCTCGGCGCGTGCAAGCCGGCCGAGGTCGCGCCAGGCGCCGATTCCACCGACGAACGTCTTGGCGTTCTTCCAGACGGCGCTGCGATAGAGGGGATGCGCGTCGAGCAAGGCGAACGGAAATTCGAGTCTTGGCAAGACCTCGCGTTCAATGCCGCGCTTCGCGCCGATGAAAAACGGCTCGACCGAAGGGCGCGCGCGCACGAGCGCGCGCGCGATCGCGACGCCCGGGTAGAGATGTCCGCCCGTTCCTCCGCCCGCGATGAAGATTCGCGCCATGGCCGAGGACGGTGGTGGACGACTAGGCGGCGACGGCCAGCGGGTCGGTCGCCGCGCTCCCGATCACCCGCTCGCGAGTGCTGCCGATGTTCACCAGGATGCCGGTGAACAAGAGCGTCAGCACGAGGTTCGAGCGGCCGTACGACACGAACGGCAGCGTGAGCCCGGTCGTGGGCAGCAGGCCGATCACGACGCCGACGTGCAGGAAGGCCGTGAGCACCGTCGTGAAGGTGAGGCCGACAGCGACGAGTTGCAGAAATGGCGTGCGTGCCTGCCGCGCGATGCGGAAGCCGAGCAGTCCGTACAGTGCGAACGCGACGGTGACGCCCGCCAGGCCGACGAACCCCCACTCCTCACCGACGTTGCTCGCCACGAAGTCGCTGTACGGGAAGGGGACGAAGAACGCCTGCTGCATCCCCTCGCCGAAGCCGCGGCCGAACCATCCGCCCGAGCCGACCGCGATAAGCGACTGGGTGAGCTGGAAGCTCACCGCCTCGGGCGCGTTGCCCGGATGCAGAAACGCCGTGACGCGCGAGAGCGCGTACCGCCACTTCTCGATTCTGGCCACGAACACCGGCAGGCACATCGCGCCGAGCGCGATGAAGTGGCCTAAGCGCGCGCCGCCCACGTACAGGAGGAGCGCCATGAGGAGCGTGAGCAGCATCGCCACGGAGAGGTCGGGCTCGAGCGCGGCGAGCACGTCGAGGACGCCGATCACGACGACGAACGGAATCAGCCCTTTCGTGAGGCGGCGGAGCGCCTCGCCCTTCTTCACGATCAGCATCGACACCCACACCACGACGCCCAGTTTCGCGAACTCCGACGGCTGGAACGACGCGCCGAACAGGAATCGCCGCGAGCCGTGAATCATCGGCGCGATGCGTCCGGGCAGGATGAGCACGGCGGCCATCGTCGCGATCGTGAACCACATGATCGGCCACGCCCACACGCGAAGCTTCTCCGCGTCGACCTTGGCCGTGATGAGGAATATCAGAATGCCGCCGGCCAGTCCTTCGACCTGCCGAATGAAGAAGAACATGCTCGATCCGTGGTCGGCCACGGCGACGAACGCGCTCGAGCTGTACAACACGGCCAGCCCGAACGCAGACAGAATCGCGCTCACGAGCACCAGGAGACGCGCCTCGGCCCCCATGCGCCAGCGATAACGCACGTCCGGGTGCACCTCGGGACGAGCATTGCGATTGTCCCGCGCATCGCGGGCGTCCCCCCGACGGCCATCGGGGCGAGTATCCGGCTTCGCCGCGGCCGGCCGCGGCTCGAACAGCAACTCGTTCATCGGTTGTCGGCGGTTTGCTACGCGGCAGTCACGAGCTGTTTGAAGACAGCGCCGCGGTGCTCGTAGTTGTCGAACATGTCGTAGCTCGAACAGGCGGGAGACAGCAGCACGGCGTCGCCGGGCTGCGCCAGATGGCGCGCGGTGGCGACGACGTCATCAAACGACGATCCGAGGCGGGTCAACGGCACCACACCGTTCAGGTCGGCTTCGATGAGAGGCGCGGCTTCACCATACGCAATCACGGCGCGGCCGATCCGCCGCAACTCAGGGGCCAGCGCGGTATAAGGCTCGCCTTTGTGCTTGCCGCCGAGCAGCAGCACGGTCGGCCGCGTCATTCCGCGAATGGCGACGAGGGTCGATGTCACATTTGTGGACTTTGAATCATTAATCCACAATACCCCGCCCCGGTCAGCCACCGACTCGATCCGGTGCTCCAATGCGTGGAACGCACGCATCGTGTCCCGCAGTCGCACCAGTGCGTGCGGCGTGCGATGCTCCCGGTCGGCCAGCATCACCGCGAGCGCCGCCGCCAGCGCGTTGGCCACGTTGTGATCCCCCAGCAAGGGCAGTTCGCTGCGCGCGATCAGCGGATGCCCCAGAACGACGAGCGTGTCGCTCTCGCGGTCGTAGAACGCCGCGGCGCTCGACTCTACCGAAAACCGACAGTGGAGCCCGCCGATGTTCCCCCCCCCCGTGAGACGCTCCGAATCCGGGTCGTCGGCGTTTGTGATCCAGCACGACTCGGGCTTGGCGTTCCTGAACATCAGCATCTTGTCGCCGTAGTACTCGCTCACGTTGGCGTATCGGTCCAGGTGATTCGCCGCGAGGTTCGTGAGCACGCCCACCGTCGGGTCGATCGATGGCGTGTCGTGTAGCTGGAACGACGAAATCTCGAGCGCGACCCACGCCGGCGGCGTCCGCGACGCCGCCAACTCACACAGCGGCGTGCCGATGTTCCCCGCCGTCGACGCTCGGCGGCCGAGCGCCGAGAGTAGCTGGCCGGTGAGCGCCGTCGTCGTGGTCTTGCCGTTCGAGCCGGTGATGGCGATGTACGACAACCGCGGGAGGAACCGCAGTCCGATCTCCACCTCGCTCACGATGTCCACGCCGGCCGATCGCGCGGCGACGAACGGGGGAGCATCGGGCGGAACCCCCGGGCTCGCGACGACGAGGGATGCGCGCGCAATACGGTCGAGGTCGTGGAGGCCGACGTCGGTGGCGACGCCTTCGCCGTGCAGCGCACGAGCGGTCGTGTCGACCGCGGGCGACGCCGCCGCGTCCGACGCGTATACCGACGCGCCGGCGCGAGCGAGGAGTTGCGCGGCGCTGCGACCGCTCCGCGCCAACCCGACGACCGCGATTTCTCCACGGAGCCATCGGGCCGGAAGGGCCGCGTCGAGGACGCGTTCCATCGTCACCGCAGCTTGATGGTGCTTAGGGCGAAGAAGGCGCACAGAATCCCGATGATCCAGAACCGGACGACCACCTGACTTTCCGACCAACCCAGCTCCTCGAAATGGTGGTGCAATGGCGCTCGGCGAAAAACGCGGTGCGCCTTGGCGTACTCGAGATTGTATCGCTTCTTCCGGTACTTGAACGTGTAACGCTGCACGATCACGGACATCATCTCCGCCACGAACACCGCGCCCACGAACGCGAGGACGAACTCCGATTTGAGCAGAATCGCCACCGCGCCGAGCCCGCCGCCCAGCGCCAGCGACCCGGTGTCGCCCATGAAGATTTTGGCCGGATGCGTGTTGTACCAGAGGAATCCAATGAGCGCGCCGACGATCGCGATGCAGAAGACGGCCAGCTCACCGGAGTCCTGGAGATACGGCATGAACAGAAACCGGCTGTAGTCCACGCGGCCGATGATGTACGCGAAGATCGCGAACGTCGCGAACGCGATCGCCGAAAGGCCGGAGGCCAGGCCGTCGAGCCCGTCGGTGATGTTCACCGCGTTGCTCGTCCCGGTGAGAATGAACGTCGTGAACAGCACGTACGCCCACCCGAAGCCGGGTAGGAAAAGCACGATGACGTTCTTGAAGAACGGAAGGCTGGTCGACGCGGCCGGCAGATTGGGCTGCAGCGGGTAGTGGAGCAGATACCAGCCGAGCGCCAGCCCCGCGGTCACCTGGCCGACGAGCTTGTACCTCTCGACCAATCCGTCCTTCCGTTCGCCGCGCCGTTTCTGTCGCAGCTTGAGGAGGTCGTCGACAAAACCGATCACGCCCATCCAGAGCGTGGTCGCGACGGCCACATAGAGGTATGGGTGCGCGAAGCTGAAGCGCCCCCACAACGCGATGGAAATCAGCGCGCTGTTGAGGATGATGAGCCCGCCCATCGTCGGCGTGGCGCCTTTCACCACGTGCGACTGCGGCGTTCCGTCGCGCACTCCCTGCGATATCGACTCCCGCTTGAGCGCGGCGAGAATGATCGGGCCGACCACGAACGAGAGCAGCAGCGCCGTCACGGCCGCACCGACCGCACGAAACGAGATGTACGTGAGGACGTTCAGGACCTTCAGGTGTTTGGCGAGCGGCAGGAGGAAAGCGTAGAGCACGTCAGCGATCGGCAGAGAGTGGCGGGGGTGGCGTCGTCGCGTTCCGCTGAGCGGCCCAGTCGGTGATCGGCTTTAGAAGTCTCTCGAGACGCATTCCGCGCGAACCTTTGAGGAGGATAACGGCATCGGGTGAGACGCGCGACGACAAGCCGGCCCAGAGACCGTCGGTGTCCACCGCCGTCACGACCCGCGACTCCCGCGGCGCCAACCGCTCGAAGGCCGCGCCGAATTCGCCGAGCGCGCCGATGAGCTCCACGCCGGACTCGAGTACCTCACGCGCGATCTCGTCGTGCAGTCGCGGCGTGTGCGGACCGAGCTCGAGCATCGAGCCGAGAATCGCCACGCGCTGTTTGCCCTGCCCCGCGTGGCTCAGCAGCTCGAGCGCCGCGCGGGTCGATCCGGGATTCGCGTTGTACGCGTCGTTGATCAGCGTGAGCGCGCCGAGTCGTTCGACGTTCACGCGCATCGGCGGCACCGGCATGGCAGCGATGCCACGCGCGGCGTCAGCCACCGAGACGCCGGCCGCGCGCGCGGCGGCAATCGCCAGCATCGCGTTCCGTACGTTGTGCGATCCGCGCAACGGGACCACGACCTCCACGCCGTCCACGGTGACGCGTCCGCGCCCGTCCTGATCGACCGTCGCGTTCGTTCCCACGACATCCCCGCGATCCACACCCGCCGTCGTCACGTGTCGCGCGCGCGCGCGCGCCACCTCGGCCACATTTTCCTGCGACGCCGGCACGATGGCGAGCTCCACGCCATCGGTCGACGCCATCTCTTCGCGCATCACGCCGTCGAGGTCTCCGAGCCCTTCGAGATGCTCCTCGCCGATCGACGTCACCACCGTCACGTCCGGCTCGACGATCGCGCGCAACCGCGGCACCTCGCCGGGGGTGTTCGTCCCCATCTCGATGACGGCGATGTCCGCGGCGTCGGGAATGGCCAGCAACGTGAGCGGCACGCCGATGAGGTTGTTGAAGTTCGCGCTCGTCGCGTGGACTTCGAGCACGCTCCCGAGCGCGGCGCGAAGCAATTCCTTCGTGCTCGTCTTGCCGTTGGTGCCCACGACGCCGATCACCGGCTTGTTCCACGCACGGCGGCGATAGGTGCCGAGCGCTCCGAGCGCGACGAGCGTGTCGGAGACGAGGTACGCCGGAATCCCGAGACCCTTGGCCGCGCTCGGACGGGAGACGACCACGCCCGCCGCGCCCTTGCCCGCCGCCTCGCGCAGAAAGTCGTGCGCGTCGAACTTCTCGCCGACGAGCGCCACGAACAGATCGCCCGGTTCGATCGTGCGCGTGTCGGTCCACACGCGGCGGAATGTCGTCGCGGTCACTGGCAAGTTCGTCGTCGCGACGCCGGACAGCGCATCCATCACACGCTCCGCCGTCCAGAACGATTGGCCGACCTCGACGCGCGCCGTCGCCGTCACGCGTGGCCTCCGCCGGACGCGACGCCGCGCGCCGACAGCTCGTCCACGATCTCGCGCTCGTCGAAATGCGTTTTGGTCGTGCCGCGAATCTGATACGTCTCGTGGCCTTTGCCGGCCAGCATCACCACGTCGTCCGGCGCGGCGATTTCCAGCGCGCGCGCGATGGCGGCGCGACGGTCTTCGATGCGCTCGTGATTCTTGTTGCTCATCCCGCGCTCGATGTCGTCGAGGATCGCCTCGGGATCCTCGCGCCGCGGGTTGTCGCTCGTGAGAATCACGAAATCCGCGTCGCGCTCGGCGATGCCGCCCATCTCGGGTCGCTTGCCCTTGTCGCGATCGCCGCCGCAGCCGAACACGACGATGAGCCTGCCGCGCGTGAACGGCCGCACCGCGGCGATCGCTCGCTCGAGCGCGTACGGCTTGTGCGAGTAGTCGCGCAGCACGGTCGGGTGACCGCGGAGAATCTCCAGCCGGCCGGGCACCTGCGGAACCGTGTCGAGTCTCGACGCGATGCGCGGCACCGGCACGGACAGCGCGTGCGCCGCCGCCGCCGCGCCAAGTGCGTTGATCACATTAAAGTCGCCGATGAGCGGCAGTCTGACCGGCGCACGTTCCTCGCCGATGACGAGCGTCCAGTCGCTTCCTTTGCCCGAGAAGCGAACGTCTTCGGCGTGCACTTCGGCCGACGCGAGGCGCTCACTGAATCCGATCGTGGTGCGATCGAGCGGGAGCGCTTTCCACGACGCGTCGTCGCGGTTGACCACGACCGTCGAATTCGCCGTCAAATGGTCCAGCAGTCGCGCCTTGGCGCGAAAGTAGGCTTCCATCGTGTGATGGTAGTCGAGATGCTCGCGCGTGAAGTTCGTGAACACCGCGACGGCGAACCGCAGACCTTCCACGCGCTGCTGTTCCAACGAGTGCGACGACACCTCCATCGCCACGCGACGCACGCCGCGGTCGCGCAGCGCGCGCAGCACGCGTTGAAGCTCGACCGGGCCGGGCGTTGTGAGTCCGCCGCCGTCGTGCGCGCCGAGCACTTCGCCCGCCTGTCCGATCAAAACGCCGAGCGTGCCGATCGACGCGGCGGTGTTGCCGTCGTCGAGCAGGTGGCGGAGCATGTTGACGGTCGTCGTCTTGCCGTTCGTGCCGGTGACGCCGACGAGTTGCATCTCGCGCGCGGGCCAGGCGAAAAACGCCGACGCGGCGACCGCTGCCGCTCGCCGGCCGTCGTTGACGACGAGCGCCGGTAGATCCGCTCGCGACCCATCCTCGACGATCGCCGCCGCTGCGCCAATCGACTGCGCGGCGGCCAGATACTCGTGGCCGTCGCGCTCGGTGCCGCGCACGGCGACGAACATCGAACCGGCCGTCGCGGACCGGCTGTCGTCGGTGATGTCGCTGACCGATTCGGGAAGCGCGCCGCGTCGGTCGACGAGTAGACCCGCGTCGTCGAGCGCTCGCGCGATCACCTCGATCTGGACCGGGTGGGGCATCCTAGTGTTCGATGACCAGTCGGACGATCGATCCGGCGGGCGCCAGCTCGCCGGCCGTGGGACTCGTGCTCGACGGCGCGCCTCCGCCACTCGCAATTCGTGTGAGTCGCACACGAAAGCCGGCGTCGTGCAGCGAACGGACCGCGTCTCGCAGAACGAGACCACGTACGTCGGGCACCGGACGCACGACGCGCGGCGCCGGCGGCGGCGCGGCCATCGGCAGCGACGCGACAAACGTCTTCGGCGTGTCGTCGCGCACGATCGGTTGAGAATCGGCGGGCGGAACCTCGGGAGCGCTCGCGACCTCGGTCGGAGCCGGCGCGGGCGCTCCGGATTGCGTGACTTGCTCGCGTGCCGAATCGCGCTTGGTGGGAACGACGCTCGACGCGAGCTTGCCGCGGTCGAGCGCCGCGTCGCGCGCCGCGATGGCCGCCTGCAGAATCGCCTTCGTCACCGGCGCCGCGGTTTCCGCCGCGAAGATCGAGCTCTGTGGCGCGGTGAGCTTCACCACGATCACGTACTGCGGATCGTCGCCGGGAAAAAGCCCAACGAAGTTGGGGTTGTAGCGTCCCGCCACGTAGCGGCCTTTCACCGAACCGCGCGGCGTGCCCGTCTTGCCCGCCAACAGATAGTTGTCGAGCGCCGCCTGAAGTGCGGTGCCTTCGTCCACGACGTTGAGCAGGAGACCGCGAACCTTTTCCGCGGTCGCGGGCGACACGACCCGTCGCACGACGCGCGGTGTGTGGTGATAGCGCACGGTGCCGTCGGGGCCGACGATCTCGTCCACCAGCGCCGGCTCCACGAGCTTTCCACCGTTCGCAAAGACTGCGTACGCCGAGGCGAGCTGCAGCGGCGTCACCGACACCTCGTACCCCATCGCCATCGACGCGGCCGACTGCTTCGACCACGACTTGGGCGCGCGCAGGCTACCGCCGGACTCCGTCGGATACGGCACGCCGGTCGTCGTGCCGAACCCGAAGTCGCGCAGCGTCTCGAATTCTTCGCGCGCGCTCAGCCGCTGAGAGAACTTCACGATTCCGATGTTGCTCGACCACCGAATCACGTCGGCCAGCGGCGCGCGGCCGACGAGATGCTCGTCGTGGATCTGCCGACCGTCGATCTCGAACACGCCGTTGCCCGTGTCCACCGAATCGCTGTCGGCCACGCGGCCGCGATCGATTAGACCGGCCGCCATGAACGGCTTCGCCGTCGAGCCGGGCTCGAACGGTTCGGTGAGGACGGTGGCGGCGGTTTGCTTGGGATCGAGGCGCCGGCTCGCCATCGCGCGAATCGCGCCTGTGTGCGGATCGAGCACGACGATGTCGCCGCCTTCCGCCCCCATGCGCGCCACCGCGTCGGCCAACGCGCGCTCGGCGATCTCCTGAAGATCGGCGTTGATCGTGAGGACGATGCTGTTCCCCTTCACCGGCGGCGTTCCCGGCTCCGTGGGCGACTCGCGACCTTGGCCGCGCGGATCGCGCACCATCGTCGCCGTGCCCGGCTCGCCGCGCAGGATCGAATCGAGCGACATCTCGAGCCCGTCGACCGGTTTGTTGTCCTGGTCGACGTGGCCGATAATCCCTTCCGTTCCGGCCGACACTGCGTCTTCGCGCGCCAGCGACGCGAACGAGTGCACGCCGCGCAGCAATATCGCCGGCGCCGCGTCGACCGCGAGGAATCGGTTGGGGATTGTCAGGTACTTGGACGACGTGTCGATCGCCCGCGCGATGACGCTGGCGTCGACGTGCAGCTTGGCGAGCGCCGCCTTGAGCTTGCGCGGCTCGTTGACTTCGCGCGGCGCGATCTCCAACCGCACCGTCTCGCGGCTTTGCGCGAGCACCCGATGCGTCTCGTCGAGGATGTCACCGCGCGGCGCCGGCACGACCTTCTCGGCCGTTTGCTGGCGCGCCGCGCGCGCGCGCCAGCTCGTGCCGTGCACGAGTTGGACGTCGGCGGCCTTGATGAGGATCGCGACGGCGAACACGGCAAGCACGGCGTGCGCCAACCCGATCCGTCTTGAGCGAATCACGGGGGGGGCGTGCGTTGAGGCGAGGCTTGAGTCGTAGGACGCGCCAGCAAGACCTGCTGGTCCGGGGAGGGGATGTGCATGTTCAGCCGCTGCTCGGCGATCGGCTGCAGGTGCGCCCGGCTCGACGCTTCACGGATCACGCCCTCGAGCCGGATCCGTTCCGCCTCGAGAGCTTCACGCCGTTGGCGCAGGCGGCGGATCGTGGTCTCCGCCCCCACACCGAGCACCCTGCGTGCAATGACGCCCGTAGCCGCCAAGACGAAACCAACGAGCACCAAAGCGATGAGCGCACGCGCGCCCGGACGACCGCGTCGTCTCGACCTGGACCGCGGAGCGCCGGCTACGCTTTTCGCCATGCGCGAAGACGTGCGCTGCGGGCGCGCGGGTTGGTCGCCATCTCGGATTCTGAAGGAACGACCGGCCGCTTCGTGAGCGTGGTGCCGAGCGCGTGACCGCGGCACGTGCAGATGGGGTGCCCGGGTGGGCAGATGCACGCGGCGCTCCAATCACGAAATGCGGTCTTCACGATCCGGTCTTCTCCCGAGTGATACGCGATGACGACGAACGTGCCGCGGGGCAACAGCTGGTCGCGCAGCAGCGGCAGTGCGCGTTCGAGAATCGAGAGCTCGTCGTTCACGGCGATCCGGATCGCCTGGAAGAGCCGAGCGAAGTCCGGCGCGCCGCTGCGGGGCCCGAGCACCGCACGGATCGCGCCGACGAGGTCGTCGCTCGTCGACATCGGCCGCGTCTCTCGGCGCCGAATGATTTCGGCCGCCAGCCGTCTCGCGTGTCGCTCGTCGCCATACGAATGAAACGCATCGGCGAGCAAGTCGCGGTCGGACGTGTTGAGGAAATCGGCGGCAGTCATTGCGTCGGCGTCGTCGCCGCCCATGCGCATGTCGAGCGACGCGCCAGGGCGGAAGCTGAAGCCGCGCGCCTCGTCATCTACCTGGTGCGACGAGATCCCCAGGTCGAGAAGGACACCGTCGATTGGCTTCGATCGGATTGGTTCGAGCTCCGCCGCGTCCGCGAAATTCGACTGCACGGCAATGAACCGATCCGCCGTGGCGAAGTCCCGCAGGCGCTCACGCGCCGCGGCGATGGCGTCCGGGTCGCGATCGACGCCGATGACCTCGTGGATACCTCCTTCGAGGAGCGCGAGGCTATGGCCTCCTCCGCCGAGGGTCCCATCGAGCACGCATTTGGCGCCGCGCAGGTACGACGTCACTTCGGTGACGAGGGCGGGTGCGTGGTACACGTCGAGTGGCACCGAGCGGTAATCGGAATGAGGTGAACGGCGATCCGATGCGACGCTTCGCCGACCTCAAAGGTATCGAATGGCGAGCGCTCAGCTCGCCCTGCCTTGGAAGCGAAAGGGGTGACCACCAGACCGAGACGGCAGGTCATCCCCCCGAACCACTGGCCGCCTTCCCGACGATGAGCCCCCGGCGCGAGGGGTTGAGTCGCCGGCCGGGGGACTTCTCCGACGGACGATGCCAGCTAGTCGACCGACCACAGGATTCTCGCCGCCGAACGACTAAACGTCATCGCCGGACGACTAAACGGCATCGCCGAAACGACGAACCGCATCGCCGAAACGACGAACCGCAGTCGCCGACTGACGAAGCCGCATTGCCGACTGACGAAGCAGCATCGCCGACCGACGAATCCTCATCGTCGGAGCGATGAACCGCATCGCCGAACGACTACACGTCATCGCCGAAACGACGAATCGCATCGTCGAACCGATGAACCGAATCGCCAAAACGAGGAACCTTAGTCGCCGAACGACGAAGCCGGATTGCCGACTTACGAAGCCGCAACGCCGACGGACGAATCCTCATTGTCGGAACGATGAACCGCATCGCCGACCGACGAATCCTCGTCGCCGAAGGACAAAACAAGAAAACGGCCCGCCCCGTCGCTCCGATAGCGACGGGCGGGCCGTGGTTGGATCGATCGCTATTTGCAGGCGAGCGCTTTCTTGAACTGTGGGACGTAGCCGCTGTAGGTCTGGATGCCCTGCATGATCTGACCGGCGGCGTTCTTGTCGACCGAGGCGCCGGCCGGCATCGCGATCTGTGCGGTCGTGAAGTTGTCTTCCGCGACCTTCACCTCTTCGCACGCCTGCGCCTTTTCGTCCTTCGTCGCCTTCGGCTTGGTCTGAATCTTCTGCGCGTTGGTCAGCGCGTCGGCCGCGATGCTGAACGAGGACACCGCGATGAAGAACTTGCTCTGCGGCGACGGCGCGACGCCGTCGACCGTCTGGGCCGCCTTGAGCGACGCCTCCCAATCCGCGCGCTCCTTTGAGTTCTGAGCCTTTTGGAACGCCGGGATCGCGTTCGCGAGGAGCACCTGACCGAGCGAGTCCTTGCTGGCTCCGCCGGCGATCGCCTTCTGGGCGATGGCCATCGCGGTGTCGGGCTGGTTCATGTTGTTGGCGGCCGTCATCGCGAACAGCGCGGCGGTCGTGTTCTTCGGATCGACGTCCATCGCGCGACGCGAGGCGGCAAGCGCTTCCTGCGACTGACCCGCCCTCAAATAGATCTGCGCGAGAAGGAGGTGCAGGCTGATTTCCTTGGGGAATTTCTGCGCGCCCTTGGCGGCGAGCTCCTGGACCTTGGCCGAGTTGCTGTCGCGCTGCGCGGCGCCGATCTGACGGTTGATGTAGGCCATCGTGACGGCAGCCGTGTCGGCCTTCGCCCACTCCTCACCGGCCTCGATCGCGCGCTTCCACATCGTGCGGTCGCCCGCATCGGCCGCGCGCAGGAGCACGAGCCACTTCGTGTGCAGGATCTCGGGGTCACCCGGGCTCTGCACCAACAGCGTGTCGATGATCGGCAGCGCAACAGCGGGCGCGCCCGAGTTCGCCAGCTCGTCGATGATCGACTTCGCGATTTGCTGGTTCGACGGATCCGCCTTGTAGACCTTGAGGCTGTACTCGATCGACTTGTCCTTGTCGCCCTTCGCCTTGTACGCGTCGGTGGCGTACGTGAGCGCGATCATGCTGTTCGGATCGAGCTTGAGGATCGCCTCGGACACGGCGATGATCGAATCCGGCGGCGCCTTTTGCTGGCCGTAGACGGTGAGCAGGCACATCCGGCCGAGCGTCGTATTGGGATACGCCAGGATCGAGGCCTGTGCCTCTTTGATCGCCTGGTCGTACTTGGCGGCGACGTAGTTGTTCTTGCATGCCTTGTAGCCCGGCGCGCCCTTGAGCGCTTCGGTCACCGAGTGCTCGAGCTGTTTCGCCGCGTCGCCGACATCTTTGCCGTCGATGGGGGGCAGGGGCTGTGACAGCGTCTGCTGTCCCGACTTCGTGAGGATGCGGGCCTCGAGGCGGACGGCGTTGGCAGCGCCACTCTTGTTGATCTTCCCTTCGATCACGTATTCGCCGCGGAGCTGCTTCGAGAGCTCCATCAAGTCCGAGGCGTTGAGGGCCGAGTCGGCCTTGTACCCCGACGCCTCGAGCGTGGCGTTGATTGCCTGTTTCGTGACGACGTAGAGCTCTTGGGCCGAGTGCTCGCTCTGGAATCGCGAGCGAATCTCGTCGGACGCCGTCACCCCGAGCAAGCGATCATTGCTGGAGAGGACAGGAATGAGGATGTACGGCGTGTCCTGTTTCGGCACGCCGCCGCGTTGGGCGGGTGGAGCGGTGCGCGACTGCGCCGACATCGGCGCGGCGGCGAGAAGCGCCAACAGGCTCACGGCGGATGCCGCATGGCGTCGCAATGACATCACAGTTCCTTCCCTCCCAAACGTTGATCCAAGATACCCTTTGTCGCTCATCCCGGTTCGCCCCGCAAGCGCTCGTTTCTGTGTCCGATCCCGCATCCCGTTCGCGAATGGGCGAAGAGGGACTCGAACCCCCGACCCCCTGCGTGTAAGGCAGGTGCTCTAACCAACTGAGCTATTCGCCCGCCACTCAGGCTTTCCGACCAATCAAGTTCAGAGTCACTTGAGAATGGCGATCGGAATGAGCACGCAATAGCCGACGGCGAGGAGAATGGGGGCGATCGTTTCACCCCCGCGCGCGAGGTCGGCAAAGCCCGCCACGAGCACCAATCCCGCGATTCCCCACCACATCCAGCGTCGTGTACGCGATTCCGTTCCGGTCTCCACCATAGGGCGTGTAGTGTAGGCCGCGCCAATAAGGGTGTCAAGCAAAGTGCTGACGCGAAGTTACGTGACGATGACCACACCATTACGGCGCGGTTAAGATGGGGGCGCCGACGACGCTTCGCTCCCAGAATCCGGCGGCTCGTCCCCACGGAGCAGGGCCTCCAGTGCGCTCCGTTGGGCCGCGATTTCGGCCGCGCGGTCGGCGGCGATCAGCGCGGCCATGCGACGACGGTCGCGCTGCACGCGCGCCAGGTACAACGGGAGAATGATCAACAGCAGCAACAGTCCGCCCAGCGTGACGTCGCCGATCAATGCTAGGCCGCCGTAGCGCCGGCGCGTCTGTCGCTGCCACCGCTGCTCGAACTCCGCCATCGTGATGCCGTACGTCGAGCGCACGGCGCGCTCCATCGTGCCCTGCGTCCGCCACGCCTCGAAGAACCTCGACAATCCGTGCGCCGTGTCGAGCGATGCCAATTGATCCACCGCGCCGTACGCGAGCGCGTAGGCGGTCTGCGCGGTCGTCGCTCCCTCGGTGAACTCGCTGTCGAGCTGATCGAAGGTCGGTGCTCCCTTGATCGCCAGCGCTACGTTCGCCGCGAGCGCGTCGTCACGACCCGTCTCGCGCGCCGCGAAGGTCGCATAGCCCTCGTCGAACCAGCGCGGCGGGAGGTCGTCGAGGTATTCGTGCAGCGCGAGGTGGGCCAGCTCGTGGCGAAGGACGGCGCGCGGATCGCCGGCGTCCGCTCCCGCCGAGCGTCCCTGCATCACGATCCGGCGCGAATCGGGAAAGGCCACGGCTGCGCCCCACTCCGGAGCGCGCGGGCCCACCCACTCGCGAAACCGGCGCTTGTCGGGCGCGATCGCCAACAACACGCGCTGCGTCGGCCGCGGCAATCCTGGAAACGTGTCGTTCGCGATGGAGAGCGACACGAGCGACTGCGCGAGCGTCTGCTCGCTCGGATAGAACACCGCGGTGAATCGGCCCCGGTCCAGACGGAGCGGCGCGTCCTGCGACGTCGCGCGCGACGGCCAGCCGATTCCACAGAGCGCGATCGCCGCCACGGCCATCGCGCGGCGAAGGTTCAGGGCACGCCGCCCGCGGCCACCGTTTCGATGGCCTCCGCGCACCGCTTGCCCCACGGATTGAACTTGTTCGCGGAGAATCCGGCCTGCCACGTCGACGTCGCCTCGTGACGCTGCGAGTTGAACCAATACGCGCGGCCGAGCTCGAAGTACGCTTCGATCAGGTTCGGCCCCAACGCGACGCTCTTCTGGAAAAACGTCTGCGCGTCCTCGAACATCTCCCGCTCGAGGTAGACCAGTCCGAGATAGAAGTGCGCGTACAGCGTCGCCTTCTTGTCGTTGTCGAGCCTGATCGCCCGCGACAGATGCTCGATCGCCTCTCCAAAGATACGCTTCTTCAAGCAGATGTAGCCGAGGTTCACGCGGGCCAGCGCGTTCATCGGCTCGCGCACGAGCACGCGCTGAAAGCTGACCAACGCGTCGTCGTAGCGGTCCTGCAGCATGAGCGACCAGCCGAGCAGCGACTCCGCCTGCGCATCACCCGGCGACAGTTCGAGCGCCTTCTTCAGGAACGTGTCGGCTTCGGCGTATTCGCCCGCCGAGATCCTGTGCCACCCCTTCTCGATGTACGTCGACGCGCCGAGATGGTCGCTGTGCACGGCGCTGTGCACGGCGTCGTGCACGGCGGGCTTGGCGCCGTCGAGATGCGGCGCAACGCCGCCGCTGTTGGCGCGAACGCCCTTCCACTTCTCGACGAGCGCGAGGACCTCCTCGCGCAGCACACCGAGCTGCTTGTACTCGGCGTCCACTGTCTTGAACAGCACGCCGATGTCGGCCTTGAGCGCGTCGAGCTTGGCGCCCGCGTCCGGTTCGTCGAGTCGCGCGTCGAGCAGCGCGCGCCGCGCGCGCAACCCGTCCAACGATGCCTCCGCCACCGACTACGCTCCCCCCCCCCGTCCTGGTCCCAGCTCTGCGCGCCGTGCTCGACGACGATGCGGTCCGCGTTCCACATGACGCGGTCCACGTCGAGCACGACGACGAGCTGGTCGCGCACTTTCGTCACGGCGCGGAGCACGTCCGTCGCCACGCCCTTGAACAGCGCGGGCGGCGGCGACATCGACTCCGCGGGGACGACGGCGACTTCGAGCACCGCGTCGACGATCGCGCCGACGCGCCCGCTGCTCGTGTTGAGGACCAGCGTGCGCGTCTCTGGCGTGATCGTCGTTTCGGCCAGCTCGATGCGGCGGCGCAGGTCGATCACCGGAATCACTTCGCCGCGATGCTCGGTCACGCCCTCGACCCACTTTGGCACGTCGGGAACGCTGTTGGGCGGCGAGTAGCGCAGCACGCGGTCGACCGACAGCACGTCGGCGGCGAACAAATCCACGCCGAGCTGAAAGACGACCAGTTTGACGCCGGCGACTTTGTCGTTCTTCATGGTTTCTCTCCTGTCGGCGTGGCCAGCACGCCGTCGAGCAACGCGTCCACGTCGACCACCCCGATCAGCTCCGAGCCGCGCCGCACGAGTCCGACCAGCGCGCCGTCCGCGCCGTCGCTCCCGGGCACGCCGCGCAGCTCCGATTCAGCGATCGAGAGCGCGTCGTAGACGTCGTCGACGGCAAGACCGATGCGGTGTGCGCCGCCGCGCCGGGTGAACACCAGCGTCGCGCCCGGATTCACGCGCGCGTCCGCGGTTCCGCTCCGCGCTCCGAGCAGCGCGAGCGGGTCGTAGACCGAAAGCAGGTCGCCGCGCAGCGTCGTGACGCCGCGCACGTGTTCCGGAGCATCGGGCATTCGCTGGAGCTCGGGCGATTCGATCACCTCATCGACCGCGGCAAGCGAGACCGCGAACCGCTCGCCGCCAACCCGGAAGACGAGAACCCGCGCTACGCCGTCACGGAACACGGTGCACCTCCGTCGCCATCATTTGCCCGATGAGTCGGCCGATGTCGGGCAGCGGCGCGACGCAGTCGGCGCCGGCCGCCTGGAGCGCGGCGCTCGGCATGCCGAAGATCGTCGCCGTCTCGCGATCCTGAATCACCGCGCGTCCGCCGACGGCGCGAATCGCGCGCGTTCCGTCGGCGCCGTCGCGACCCATGCCGGTGAGCACCACCGCGAGCGTCGACGATCCGAACACGCGCGCCGCCGACTGAAAGAGCATGTCCGCGGCCGGCCGCACGCCCCAGACGGGCGGAAGCTCGTCGAGCGTAATCACCGGTCCGTCGCCATCGTCGCGCACCGTCATGTGGCGGCCGCCCGGCGCGACGTACACGCGTCCATGCACGACCGGTTCGTCCTGTTCGGCTTCCGCGATGCGAACGGCGCTCATCGAGTCGAGCCGCTGCGCGAAACTCTTGGTGAATCCGCGCGGCATGTGCTGCACGACGAGCACCGCGGCGGGGAGCGAACGATGCAGGTGCGGCACGATCGCGGCCAGCGCGCGCGGTCCGCCGGTGGACGCCGCGATGACGACCGCGCTCGACGCCGCCGCGCCGACGAGCGTCGGCCGCTCGACGACGATCGGCGTGCGCCGCTGCAGCTGGCGGAGTCCGGCCGGATTCGCCGCGATGGCGGCGCGCAACGCCTCGAGCAATCGCGGCGAGATCGTCGCGAGGTCGAGACTGATCTTTCCCGACGGCTTGAGGACGAAGTCGACGGCGCCCAGCTCCAACGCGCGCAGTGTGGCCGCCTGGCCGCCGCTCGTCGTGCCGGCGCTCAACATCACGACCGGGCGCGGCGACTCGCTCATGATGTAGCCGAGCGCGGTCAGCCCGTCGAGCTCCGGCATGTCCACGTCGAGCGTGACGACGTCGGGATTGAGGGCGTGCACGAGGCCCAGCGCTTCGTACCCGTTGCGCGCGACGCCGGCAACCTCGAACTCGCCCGAGGCCTCGAGGATTTGCGAGATCAGCCGCCGCATGAAGGCGCTGTCGTCGACGACGAGGACGCGGCGTTTAGAGGACACGCGACCCCTTTCGCACGGAGCGAACCTCGACGCGACCGTCCGTCAGGTAGAAATAGACGCTGCGGCCGTAGTCGCTCCCCGTATCTTCGCCGACGAGCTCGATGCGGGATTTCGCGAGCGCCGAGCGCACCGCGGCGACGTTGCGCTCGCCGATGTTGATGCCGCCCACCGTGGCGAAGTTGCTGCCGAACATGCTCGCGCCGCCGGCGATCTTGGCGCGGATACGATTCGGAACGGCGCCGAGCTTTTTCATCTGCTCCAGCACGAGCGGGACCGCCGTCGCCGGGAACTTGGCCGGATTCGAGCGGTCGCGCGACATCGACTCGCTCGGCAAGAGCACGTGCGCGAGTCCGCCGACGCGCGCCACCGAGTCGTACAGCACGATCGCCACGCAGGAGCCGAGGCCGACGGTCGTGATCAGACCGTCCGACGCCACCGCATAGTCGGCGACCTTGACCCGGACTTCCGCGAAGGAATCGGCGATCATCGGCGGCGGAACACCCGTTCGCGCGCGTCCACCGCGGCGAACTTCGCGCGCGACGGGCCCAGCACGGTTTCGACCTTGCCGAGCACCAGGAAGCCGCCCGGCGCCAGCGCGTCGTGGAACGCGTCGAAGAGACGAATCTGCGTGTCGCGATCGAAGTAGATGAGCACGTTGCGGCACGCGATCAGGTGCAGCGGTCCGCGCGGCGCCGGAGCGGCCAGCAGATCACGATTCTCGAATCGCACCATCGTTCGCACGGTCGGCGACACGGTCAACGGCGGCGTCGCCGAGAAGTAGCGCGCCCGCAGGTCGTCCGGCGTGTCGGCGAAGTCGGACTCGGAGAACTGGCCGTGCCGCGCGGCGATCAGCGATCGGCGGTCGATGTCGGTCCCGAGCACGTCGACGCGGCTCAAGCGCGACAACTCGCGCCGCTGTTCGGCGTGGCGATGAAAGAGGATCGCGAGCGAGTAGGGCTCGTGGCCGGAGGAACAGCCGGCGCTCCAGACGCGAATCGTCGAGAGCGGCGCCGACCACAGCGTCGGCACGACGTGCGTCGCCATCGCCCGATAGACGTCCCAGTTCCGGAAGAGCTTCGTGACGTTGATCGTGAGAACATCGAGCAGGCGCTCGTACTCCGACGCGTCGCTGTCGAGCACGCGCGAGTACTCGCCGTAGGTGTTCACGCCGCGCGCGCGCATGCGCACGGCGATGCGCCGCTGCAGGCACTTCTCCTTGTAGCTCGCGCAGCCGAAGCCGCGCTCGACGGAGATCTTGCGTGTCAGCGCGAGAAAATCGCCGGCCCCCGAGGCTCGGTCGACCATCAGTAGGCCTGCCGAACGGACTCGAGGTTCGATCGAACGATGGCGTTGTCGGGGTCGAGCTCGAGCGCCCGCTCCCAACATCGCAACGCTTCGTCCCGTTCCTGCCGCCGCAGGCGGATGTTCCCGAGCTTGAGATACGTGTCCGGACCGATCTCCGGATTGGCGCGCGTGGCCCGCGCGTAGGCTTCGAGCGCTTCGTCGTACCGCGCGGCGCGGTACCGGAGGTCGCCGATGTTCTTGTGCAGATGCGCGACGCCGGCGTCCTCGTGGAGCCCGCGCTCGGCCGTCGCGAGCGCGGCGTCGTACTCGCCCAATCGCTCCTGGACCGCGGCGAGGTTGTTGTGCAGCGTGGCGGCGTGTGGATACGCCGTTACGCCGTCAGTGAGGATCGACGCGGCGCGCGGCGCATCACCGACGAGCGCCGCGGCGAGGGCCGCGAAGTGGAACCAGGCGGCCGTGGGCGGCTTCCGCCCGAAGAGCCCGCGCGCGCCGGCGAGCGCGGCGTCGGCGGCCGAGAGGTCGCCGGTGAGAAGACACACGACGCCGAGCGACGTTTGAATGCGCGCGTCCTTGCCGCCGCCGCGCGCGATGGCGTCGTTCAGCGCGGCGCGCGCTTCGTCGTAGCGGTGCTGCTGCTCGAGCACGAACGCGAGGTTGTGGAACACCGCCGGCTTCGCGTCCAGGCGCGTGACGCATTCCTTGAACGCGGCCGTCGCTTCGTCCCACTTCGCCTGGCGGGCGAGCACGAGCCCGACGTAGTAGCGCGCCGCCGCGTCGCCGTCGCGCAGCTCGATCACGCGGCGGAACTCGCGCAGCGACTCGTCGAACATCCCCGTCTTGAAGAACGCGATCCCGAGGTTGCGATGCTCCTCGGCGCGTCCGTGCGCCGCGACGGCCGGAGCGGGCGCCGTCTTGCCGATGCGATGGATGAAGCTCGCGTTCACCAGCCCGAGCAGCGCCTTGCCGACCTCGAATTCCACGAGCCCCGACGCGTCGATGATCCCCTGCACGTCGCGCATGCCGTCGACCAGCTCGAGGACGCTCGTCTGTTCCTCGGTCAACTCGGCGTCGCTCGTCAGGACGCGGTTGCGATTGATCTCGAATACGAGATCGAAGCTTGGGATTTTTTTTTCGACGAGGCTCCACTCGTCGACCCGGCGCGCCCCCTCGAGCAGCAGCGACTCGGGGGTGATCGACACGATGTAGTCCTGTCCTTCGGGCACGACGTCGGCCTCGAAGTTGAACGTCCCTTGGTGCCAGGTGAACAGGAAGTAGACGGCCTCGCGAATCTGCACGTCCACCGCCACGCGCAACTGGTCGGGCGAGACGATGCCCTGCTCCACGAGGATCCGCCCGAGCGGCGTGTCGAGGCGCTTGGCCTGCGCGTCGAGCGCGGCGTCGAGCTGCGCCTGCGTGACGCCCCCGCTCTTCACGAGACGGTCGCCGAGCCGGTCGCGGCGATTCACGACCGACGCGTAGCAGATCCGCCCCTTGTCGAAGTAGATATAGCCGAAGCTGGCCCGGTGCGTGATGCTCAGGCAGCCGGTCTTCTTGCCCATCGCGAGGAGTTGGAGAACGTCGGGGAGGCTCGCCTCCTTGAGGTTGCCGCGGATCGCCATCAGCCCCTCCGCGACGCGCGCGATCGGATGTGGCTCATGGCGCGTCCTCGATGAGACGCGCGGCGGCGTCGGGCCACTGCCAGATGACCTTCTCGCCGTCGAGGAAGAACGGATCGGTCGCCGCCTTGAGCGCCGCGGCGCGCGCCGGCTCGGTCTCGTCCGGCTCGAGCGCCGCGCGAACGAAGCCGATGGTCACCGGCACCGCCGCCACTTCGGCCGAGGCGACGATCCGGTTGGCGACGCCGATGATCTCGCGGACGCTCGCGACCGCGCGCTCGGCGAGGTAGCCGAGAATCTCGGCGTTCGGCTCGACGCCGAGGTCGCGCAGGTAGCGCGCGAAGAGACGCTCGCGTAGCGAGCGGTCGGGTGCCTGCATCGGCACGACCAAGCCGCCCTCGAACCGCGAGCGGAGGCGATCCTCGAGGCCGGAGAGCTCGCGCGGCGGGCGGTCGCTCGCCAGGACGAGCTGCTTGCCGTCGGCGTACAACGAATTGAAGACGTGAAAGAGCTCTTCCTGCGTGCGCTCCTTGCCGGCGACGAATTGCACGTCGTCGAGCAGCAGCGCCGACGCGTCGCGATAGCGGGCGCGCCAGCGGTCCACCGTGCCTTCCTGCAGCGCGGCGATCAACTCGTCGATGAAGAGCTGCGCCGGCACGCAGGCGACCGATCCGCGCCCGGCCGTCGCCGGCACGAGTCCGTGCCCGATCGCGTTCAACAAGTGCGTCTTGCCGACGCCGCTCGGCCCGTGAATGAACAGCGGGTTGTAGCGCGTGCCCGGCGCCGACACGACGGCGTCGGCGGCGCGCACCGCCATCTGATTGCTGCCGCCGACCTCGAATCCGGAGCGCGTGAACGCCGACGACGGTCCCGCCGGCGGCGACGCGACGCGCAGCGCGCGCTCGAGCACCTGCTCCGCTTCGTCGACGCGATCGGGATCGCGGAACGCGGGATGGATCGCCATCGACGCGTCGGCGCGCGACGTCTGCCGTTCCAGATCGCGCAGCCGGTTCACGCGCCCTTCGAACTCGCGCAGGAACGACTCGACGCCGTTCGCCGGCGCGTTCTCCCTCATGGCGCGCTCGAGGCTCGTCGTGCGATAGCCTTCGGCGCCCCAGTACGCGATCGCGTCGGAGATCCGTTGTCGCCACTGCTCGACGTGCTGCGCCACCGCCGACGCGATGTCGGTGAGGAAGCTCGCGAACTCGCCGCTGGGTCGCGGCGGCGTCACGCGGCGCCGCTTCTCGGCCAGGTCGCCGAGGACGCTCATCACGTTGTCGGGCGACACCTGCTCGCCGCCGAGCGCCTGGAACGCAATCAGGCGGGTGAGCGCCCCCTGCAGCTCGCGGACGTTGTCGAACTCGAGCGCGCCGACTTCGTCGATCACGCCGGCGCGGAACCGCATGCCGCGCTCCTCGCACTTGGCTTTGAGGATCGCCATGCGCGTTTCATAATCGGGCGCGCCGATGTCGACGATCAGGCCGCCGGCGAGACGCGAGACGAGGCGCTCGTCGACGTCGGCGATGTCGGCGGCCGGGCGGTCGCTCGTCATCACGATCTGGCGGCCGTCGCCTTGCAGCGCGTTGAAGATCCGCAGCAGCTCGCTCTGCGTTTCCTTCCGCGCCGTGAGGAATTGAATGTCATCGATCAGCAGCAGGCCGACGCCGAGGTAGCGCGCCTTGAACGCCTCGGCCGCGCCCTCGGCGATGGCCGCATGCATCTCGCCGACGAACTCGTCGAGCGTGACGGCGGCGACGGACAGCGGCTGCCGCCGCTGTGCGACGTGATTGCCGATCGCGCTCATCAGGTGCGTCTTGCCGAGCCCCGACCCGCTGTACATGAAGAGCGGGTTGTACGCCGTGCCCGGCGCCTCGGCCACCGCGTGCGCCGCGGCGACGGCGAGGCGGTTGGCCGAGCCGACGATGAAGTTGTCGAAGCGGAGCTTCGGATCGAGCTGCATGATCGACCCGCCGCTATCCGGCGCGCGCCGTCACGCGCGGCACCGACGATGGCGTGCCGGCGCTCAGGCGTCTGAGCACGAGCTCGGAGATCGCGCGCAGCGTCTCGAAGACGCCCGGGCCGTGCAACGCATCGGCCGAAAACTCCGGCACGTCGCGGAAGTTGAGCGCCTCGGACAGCGTGGCCGGATCGAGGATCAACTCGCTCGGCAGGTCCTGCTTGTTGTACTGGATGACCAGCGGCACGGCGCGCGCGTCGACGCCCTGGTCGCCGAGATTCGCGTGGAGGTCCTGGAAGCTCTCGACGTTTTCATCGAGCTGGCGGCCCTGGCTGTCGGCGACGAAGACGACACCGTCGGCGCCCTGGAGCACGAGCCTGCGCGTCGTCTGGTAGTAGACCTGGCCGGGGACGGTGTAGAGCTGGAACCGGGTGGTGAAGCCGGAAATGGTGCCGAGATCAAGCGGGAGAAAATCGAAGAAGAGCGTGCGGTCGGTCTGCGTCGCCAACGACACCATCCGGCCGCGGCGGTCGGCGGGCACCTGGCTGTAGATGTAGTGCAAGTTCGTCGTCTTTCCGGACCGGCCCGGTCCGTAGTAGACGATCTTGCACGTGATCTCTCTGGTGGCGTAGTTGACGAGGGACACAGGACTGAGTGTTGAGTTTGGCGTCGAAGCGTGCTTGACAGTGGACTAATTAGTTTTTATTGAGAATCGGATACTCTAGCGTCAGGCGTCAGCGTCAGGCGGTGGGTGAAGGTGCGGCGGTCATCGTCCCTCCCAGCGGTCGGACTGGCGAAAGAGCGCGGACAGATTCCGGTTGAGGTCGTCCTCGAAGTTGCCGGCCAGCGCGACCGCGGCCGGCGGCTCCGCGGTGCGGGCCGCCTCGGCCAGCTCGCGCTCGAGTTCCGTGAAGTAGATGCGGATCAAACCGAGCGACGTCTGGTCGTCGAACACCGTGAAACAGATGTACGCGCCGCGCGACGTCTGGAGCGGCGCCAGATACATCTGCTTCTCCGGGCCCGCGTAGTGCAGCCCGGCGAACGCGCGGCCGTCGACCTGGCGGCCAAGTTCTCCCGCCGTCGCGTGCACCGCGGACGCCAGCGCGCACGCCGTCATCACGTCCACTTCGCGCGTGAACCCGGCCTGCGCCAAGACCTGCCCCGTCGGATGGAGCAGCAGCGCGAGACGCGCGCGCGCGTCGTCGACGAACCGCCGCAGCGGCGCTTCGACCCACGGCTCGACCGCGGCGATCTTCATGCGAGCATCTCCAGCGCCTTGAACAGCTCCACCCGAATCAGCCCGACGTTCGCCGCGGGGTCGGCAACGGTCACGATCACCAGGTCGTTCCCTCCGCCCGCCACGCAAATGCAACCGCGCTCCGCGTCGAGCTGCAGGAACGTCACCGCTCCGAGCCGCGCCGCCTGCGCCGACAACCGCGCCTTGCGATACACGGACGCGGCGAGCGCCGCGACACGCTCGCCGTCCTGGCCAAAACGGAGACTGGAATCGATGACGAGCCCGTCACTCTCGGAGACGATCAAGCTCGCCCGCACGCCACGCTGGCGAGTCAGCACATCGAGCACGGGCCGCATGGACGTGCTCACGGCGCGCCCGCGCCGTCGATTCGCCCGTCGCGAAGCCACGCCGAGGCCCGCGCGGCGCACCGGTCGAGCAGGCGCCGCAGGAGCCCGAGCGGCGTGACCTTCGACGCCGCGACGACGAGGAGACCGCCGTCGTCGCTCCGCGTCATCGCCACGACGCTCCCACGCGTCTCGAACGTGATCGACTGCCACTCGCCGACGTCCAGATACTTCGTCGATCGCTGCACTTCGTCGGAGATTCCGCTCAACTGTGCGCCGACGTCCTGCGACAAATCGGCGCCGTTGGCGTCGACGTACACGCCGCCCAGCACCAAGCCGCTGGCGTCGAGCAGGAGCGCCGTCTGCCCCTCCTCGGTCAGCAGGCTCGCGAAGAGACGCCGCGGATCGTTCGACGACGCGGGTGGCGCGAACGCGCTCGTTTGCGGAGAAGGCACCGCCTCATCGGGCACAGCCACGTGGGTGCCAGACGCCCGCCGCACCGTGCGCAGCGCGCCCGCGACCGAGGCCCCCCCGCCGCCGCTCGCCGCGGCGCCGGTCAAATACCGCTCGGCGTCGTCGACGCGACCTTCCTGAAAGCTGAGATATCCGAGTCCCTTCATCGCCCCCGCGTGATCGGGAACGATTCGAAGCACGGCGTTCCATTCGTCGCGGGCGCGCGCGAGGTCGCCGCGATCGACCGCGACGCGCGCGAGTAAGTCGTGCGCGTCCGCGTTGTGCGGGTGCCGCTCGAGCCCGCGCAGCGCGACTTTGCTCGCGAGCTCGAACTGTCGCTGCCGGCGCAGCGCGTCGCCAAGCTGAAGGAACACCAGGCTCCCCGGCTCGCGCGCGAGCTCTTCGCTCCAGCGGCGGATGTCGTCAACCATTGGCGTGCACCTCGAGCACCCGCTCGAGTCGCGCGAGCGCGTCGAGCGCGTCGCGCGCTTCGAGGGCGACGGTGCCGGCCGGCTCACGGCGCAGCAGCTGCTCGACCGCGTGGCGGGCGGCGCTCACGTGTGCGGCGACGCCAGTCGGCGGCGAACCAGTGGGCGACCACGCTCGCGCCCGCGCGACGGCGGATGGTTCGACGTTCTTTCGAATCGTGACGACGCCGGTCGTGGCCAGCCCATACGCGATCTTGGCCGTCTCGAACTCGTCGCGGGTCAGCAGCGCGGCGATCGCGCGCAGGTCGCGCTCGCCGTCGATCATCGTCAGGACCTGCCACTCGTGCGGGAGCAGGTCGAGCGTCGTGCCGCCGTCGTGCTCTTCGCCCATCGGTGCAAGCTCGGGCACGACGTTCAGGCTCGGCACCACGTCGGCGATGCGCGACCATTCGTCGATGCGCCGCGCGCCTTCCATGAGCAGGGATTCGGTCGAGACGGCGATGCGCGGGTCGCGCGGCATCTCCTCACGCGCGCGTTCTTCGAACGAGAAAAACCCCTCGCGCCACGACATCAGCTCGAATACCACGCTCTCGATCTGCAACCGCAAGTGCCGCTCGAGCTCGCGCTGGGTGATCGCCCCGAGGCGAACGAGCGAATCGACGATGGTCCGCGCACCCGCGACCCCATTGCCCTCGGTCGACGCGTGCGCGCGATCGAGATCGGCTTGCGTGATCCGCCCCGCCTCCAGCAATACGAGCTCCGTCGGCACGCTCTTGCTGCGGATCGACGCGTGCACGACGCGGCCGCCGTCGAAGTGGACGACGCCCTCGTCCTCGCGCAGCTTCGACGATACGCACAGGAGTCCCGTCTTCCGGCTCAGGTCGAGCAGCTGGAAGACGTCGTGGATGCCGAGCTCGCGAAGCGGACCTTCGATCGCCATGGTCAGCCCGTTCGCAGCGTGAGAATGTGCTGCAGCTCGGAGGCGCTGCGCAGATCGCGACGCGCGCGCCGAGCGAACGACGATGCGGGATCGAGCGCGATCACGCGGCGCCAGCGTTCGGCCGCCTCGCGGAAGCGGTGCTGTTCCGCCAGCAACGCGCCCTCGAAGTACAGCGCGCCGACGTTCCCCGGATCGAACCGCAGCACCCGCGCGAACGCATGGCTCGCGTCGCGCCGGCGATCGAGCTCGATCAGCGTCTCACCGAGCGCGATGAGCGCGTCGAAGTTGTACGGATCGCGCTCCAGCATTTCGATCAGCAGCGGCATGGCGTCGCTCGGGCGACTCAGCCGGCGTCGAAGCGCCGCGAGCGCGAGCGTCGCTTCGGCGTAGGTCGGCACCGCGTCGAGCGCCGCGACCAACTCGTGCTCGGCTTCGCGATCGCGGCCTTGCGACTGCAACAGATCCGCGAGCCGGAAGCGCACGACGGCGAAATCCTCGTCCACCTCGAGCGCGAGCCGGTACATCTCGATCGCGCGGTCGATGTCGCCGATCGACTGCGCGATGTCGCCCGTACGCAGCAACACGTCGGCCCGCCGCGGCGAGATCCGCCGCGCACGGTTGAGCAGCTCGAGCGCCGCCACCGGATCGCCGGAATCCGCGCACGCCTCCGACGCGAGCATCAGCGCGTCGACGTCGTTCGCGTCCCGCGCCACCAACAGCTGCGCGATCGGACGCGCCTCGGCCCCGCGCCCCAGTCGCAGGAGCGCCATCGCCTCGCCGGCAAGCGCCTGCGGACGATCCGGAACGATCGCCAGCGCAGCGCGAAAGCGCTCCAGCGCTTCGCCGAACAAGCCCTGTTTCGCGAAGATCTCGCCGAGGATCGTCATCCCCATGGCGCGGTCCTCGCCGCGCGCCAGCGCGCGCGCGACCTCGGCCGACGCCCGGTCGAAGTAGCCCTTCGACAAGTAGTCCGCCGCCATCGCGAACGGCGACCGGTCGCTCGCGCGCCGCGCACGCGGCCGCTCGGACTCTTCTTCGCTCGATGGTTTCGCATCCGGCGCCGCTGTGGTGGCCGGCGCCGACTCGGCCGGCGCGGCGGGCGCCAGCTCCGTGAACAGCGTGTCGAGAGAGCCGGGATCGAAATCGAAGTCCTCGACGACCGCGTCCTCGTGCGCGCCGCCGAGGTCGGGCGGCACCGTGAGGTCGGGGTCTTCGTACTCGACGTCCATCGCCAACTCGAACTTCTGCGCCACGTAGTACGGTTCCAGCTCGAGCGCGCGCTTGGTTTCGCGCAGCGCGCCCTCGAAGTCGCCGAGATTCGAGAGCGTGAAGCTCATGTTGTAGTGCGCTTCGGCGAAGTCGGGTCGCGCCTGGATCGCGCGCGCGAAGGCGCCGCGGGCGTCGTCGTACCTGTGGAGCTCGGCGAGCACGAGGCCGACGCCGTTCCATGCTACCGGATGCTCGGCCGCCGAGCGCAACACGCGGCGATACGACTCGAGCGCGTGCTGGAATCGCTTGGCGCGGCTCATGAGCAGCGCCAGGTTGAGACGCGCCTTGACGAATTCGGGCCGATGCTCGAGCGCCGCGTTGAACGCGGCGAGCGAGTCCTCCGATTTTCCGCTGTGGTAGAGCGCCACGCCGAGGTTGTTCCGTGCGATCGCGTACGACGGCTCGGCGTCCAGCGCGCGCCGATAGCTCGACTCGGCGTCGGCGAAGCGTCCTTCCTGGTGCATCGCCACGCCGCGCTCGTTCCACAGCTTGGGGCTGTGCGGCTGGCGGCGCAGCAGATCGTCGTACAGCCCGATCGCCTCGCCGGGTTGGCGCAACAGCAGATGCACTTCGGCCATCGCCTGTAACACGAGGTCGCGGTCTTCGCCCCGGTCGAGCGCGACGCCGTACTCGCGCATCGCTTCGGCGTAGTAGCCCTTGCTGCGGAACGCGAGGCCCAGGTTGTAGTGCGCGAGCTGTCCGTCGACCGACACCTGCAGCTCTCGCTTCGGCTGGCCGTTCGCCGCGTCGCGGCCCCGCTGTTGCTCGAGCGACAGATTCGCGTGCGCGCGCGACAGCGACGGATTCAGCTTGATGGCGCGGCGCGTGGCCGCCTGCGCGTCCTCGTGGCGTCCGATGTCGCCGAGGACGAAGCCCATCAGGTACAGGGCGTCGTGGTTCTCCGGATTCAACGCGATCGCGCGCTCGAGTGCGCGCAACGCGTCGTCGTTCAGGCCGCGGTGATAGAGGATCTCGCCGAGCGTGAAGTGCAGCAGCGAGCTGTCCGGATCGCGGGCCAGCGCGCGTTCGATGCATTCCTGCGCGCGCTCCATGTCGCCCGAGTGCTTCTCGGCGAGCGCGAGCTGCAGCAGGGCCGCGACGTCGTTCGGCGCGTACTCGAGGAGGGCGCGGAACTCGTTCGCTGCGTCGTCCTGCTTGCCGAGCAGCGAGAACGTGCGGCCCAACTCCCAGCGCGCTTCGCGGTCGTCGGGCCGGGCCCGGAGACGCTCGCGCAGCTCGGGCACCCGTGTGTCGTAGTAGCCGGTGTTGAAGTACGCGATCTCGAGGTTGCGCTGCGCGACCTGCATCGTGTGGTCGAGCTCGAGCGCCTTCATGAAGGCGGCGACCGCCTCCTGATACAGCCCCTTGTTGTAGTAGAGAACGCCGAGGTTGTTGTGCGCGCCGGCGTCCGACGGATCGATCCGCCGGGCGAAGGAGCGAAGGACCTCGCGGTCCCGCTCCGACGTCAGTGGGGCCGGCGGGATCATGATCACGCGACGTGGATCGCCTTGAGGATGGCGCCGAGCGACGCCGTGTCGGGAAGCAGCAGGAAGAAGCCGCGCAGCTTCTCGTCGGACTGGTTCAGCACGAAGTCGCTCTCGACGCAGAAGACGAAGTCACGGTCCCCGCCGAACTGGAGGTACGCCGTCGTGAGCACGGCGTCGGACATGTCGATCGCCAGCGCCGGCGGCGACGGAATGAGCATCATGCCCATGAAGTCGCTCAGCGCGTTCATGTAGGCGGAGCTGAGGATGTTGCCCGCTTCCTTGATCGCCGACTGCTGCATGTCGGAGAAGTCGTCGCTGGGCTCGCGGCGGTGCAGCAGCAGCTCGGCGAGCCGCATCGCGGTGCGCCGCGGGAACACGAGCAGCGTGCGGCCCGTGAGATCGCCGAGCATGTGCATCAGCACCGCGGCCACCGGCTCGTCCGGCGTCGTGATGTGCGGCGGCACCTCTTCCAGGCGCGCGACGCTGATTTTCGGCACGCTGATCATGATCGTCTCGCCGATCATCTGCGACAGCGCCGTCGCCGCGTGGCCGGCGCCGATGTTGGCCACCTCGCGGAGCGCGTCGAGCTGCAGCGCTTTCAACGAAAGAAGATCTTCCATATCAATCCTTTAAAGGAGGCTGCTGACGTCGACGATGAGCGAAGGCCGGCCGTCGCCGAGGAGCGTGGCGCCCCCGAAGAACGGCGGTCCGTCTCGCACCGCGTCGTACTGCTTCACGACGATCTCTTCCTGTCCGGTGAGCTCGTCGATGACGAGCCCCGCCCGGCGATCGCCGAGGTCGATCACCACCACGTGCTCGAGGTCGATCTCCGTCGGCGGGTCGTACGCCGGCAGCCCGACCAACGACCGCAGCCGAAGCAGCGGCAGCACTTCGTCGCGCGCGAGCAGGACTTCCTTGCCCTTCACCGTGCGCAGCACGTCGGGCGTCAGCTCGACGGTCTCGCTCACGTGGGCCTGCGGGATCGCGTACGTCTCGCCGCCGACCCGCGCCAGCAGCGCGCGCATGATGGCCAGCGTCAACGGAAGCCGGATCACCACCGTCGTTCCCTGCCCCGGCACCGAGCGGATGTCCATCGCGCCGCCGAGCGAGCGCACCTTCGTGTAGACCGCGTCCACGCCGACGCCGCGCCCCGACAATCCCGTCACCTGCTCCGCCGTCGAGAACCCCGGCCGCGCGAGCAGCCGGAGCAGCTCGTCTTCGGTGAGCTCGGTCTTCGTCGGTTCGACCAGCCCGTCGCGCTTGGCGCGCTCGAGGACGCGCTCGCGGTCGATGCCCTTGCCGTCGTCACTGACCTTGATCACGACCGCCGAACGGTCGCGCACCGCGCTCAAGACGAGACGGCCCACGGCCGGCTTGCCGAGAGCGGCGCGAACGTCGGGACGCTCGATGCCGTGGTCCACCGCGTTGCGCAGCAGATGGACCAGCGAGTCTGCGATCTCGTCGAGCATCGACCGATCGAGCTCGATGTCCTTGCCTTCGACGACGAAGTCGACCGGCTTGCCCAGCCCGCGCGACGCGTCGCGCACGACGCGCGGAAACCGGTCGAACACCTGCGACACCGGAATCATGCGGCTCGCCGTGATCTCGTCGCGCAGATCGGTGATGAGGCGCGACGACTGCATCACCGCCTCTTCCAGCGCGAGATCGCCGAGCTGGCCGGCGAGCTGCGTCAGACGGCCGCGCGCGATCACCAGCTCGCCGATGAGATTCATCAGCGCGTCGAGGCGCCGCACGTCGATGCGCATCGAGCGCACGCGGCCGCTCTCCGACCGCGTCTCGCTGGCCGGCGTCACGGCCACGCCGTGCGCCGGCGTGAGCGTCATCGCCGACAACGCCGCCATGTCGTGCGCCGGCGTCATGGTGATCGCCGGCATGCTCCACGACGGCGTCAGCGCCGGCCACGCGCCGGAGCGACGCGGTTCGCCGACCTGCACCTCGAGCACGTCGCCCATTCCCCGCACCACGCTCTCGATCTCGGTGGACGAGCACGACGCGGCAAGGCGGACGGTGAACTCGGTGTCGAAATTTTCGGCCTGGAGCTCGATGAGCGGCGGCGTCGTCGACACGACCTCACCGATCGAGCGCAGCGCCTGCACGATGAGGAACGCGCGCACGCCGCGCAGCGGCGTCTCCGGCTTGAGCCAGATGCGCACCGCTTCGCCGGTGCCGGACGGCGACACCAGGGAGTCGTCGGTCGCGGCGGGAATCGCCACGGTCTCGCGCCGCGCGGCGGGAGTGGTCGTCAGCGCGCGCAGCGCGGTGATGAGGTCCGGTGCGACGACGTCGCCTTCATGCCCCGCGACCGCCGCCTCGACCGCGTGCTCGAGCACGTCGGCGGAGCGGAACAGCGTGTCCATGATCGTCGCTTCGATCGACAGCTCGCCGCGGCGCACGCAGTCGAGCACTGTCTCGAGCTCGTGCGCGAGATCGGCGACGACGGTATAGCCCATCGTCGCCGCCATTCCCTTGATCGTGTGGACCGAACGGAAAATCGCGCCGACCGCCGATGCGGCGTCGGGGCCGGTCGCATCGCGCTCCAGCTGGAGCAGCGATTGGTTGACGGCGGCGACGTGCTCTCGGCTCTCGGTGAGAAAGAGCTGGGCGTACTCGCGATTATCCACGGCGCTTGGGTCGCACGCGGACCGTGCTCACCCGAGCACGCGCTGCACCGCCTCGAGGACGCGACTGGGTTGGAACGGCTTGACGACGAAGTCCTTCGCGCCGGCTTGAATCGCTTCGACGACGAGCGCCTGCTGCCCCATGGCGCTGCACATGAGGATTTTCGCGCCCGGGTCGAACTTGCAGATCTCGCGCACGGCATCGATGCCGCCCATGTCGGGCATCACGATGTCCATGGTCACGAGATCCGGCCGCAGCTCCCGGTACTTCTCTACCGCTTGAACGCCCGTCTCGGCCTCGCCGACGATCTCGAACCCGGCTTGGGTGAGAATGTCGCCTACCATCGTGCGCATGAAGATGGCGTCGTCGCAGACCAGTACTGTGTGACTCACGGGAACATGCCTCCAAAGACCTAGGACAGCAGGACTTGCCGGATGAGAGCGGCGAGATCCAACACGACCACCGGTGCACCGTCGAGCATCGCCACACCACGCACGAGATCCCCAGCCGCTTCCGTGGCGCCCGAGCCATCGATCTCGAGCTGCCGCACGTCGGCGACCTCGTCTACCACCACCCCGGCCAAGCGGTCGCGGTGGCGGACGAGAAGAATGGATCCCTCCGCGGCGGGCTCGGCTGACGGATCGAGCCGGACCCCCAGGTCTAGTATCGTCACGATCGTGCCGCGGACGTTGAGCAGACCGCGCACGAACGCGGGAGCTCCTGGGAGTCGGGTGATCGCTCCCATTGGGATGAGCTCTCTGACGTCTTCTCCGTCGGCCGCAAAGACCGTTTTCCCCGCGCGGAACATCAGCGCGGAGGTCAACGTGCCATCAGGGGTCGACGCGATAGAAGTCAAAGCGCTCGAGCGGATCTGGGTCTGCGGTTAGCAGGCTGGAGCCGGCGGCGGCCCCAAGTGCCCTGCGAAGATCCTCCGGCAACGGCGCACGCAGATCGACCAGCTCGCCGGACACCGGATGCCGGAAGATCAGCCACGCCGCGTGCAGGAAATGCCGTCGCGGCGGGAGTCCCATCAGCTTGCGCCCCCCGCCGCCGCCATAAGTGTCGTCACCAACGACCGGATGCCCGATCGAGGCGGCATGCACTCGGATCTGGTGCGTGCGCCCGGAGTGCAGGTGCGCCCGCAGAAGATCGACGGAGTCAAAGCGCGCGAGCCGAGTGAGATCTGTCCTCGCCGGCCGTCCTGTGTTGACGACCGCCATGCGCTTTCGGTCTCGCGGATCGCGGGCGATCGGCCGGTCGATCGAAACCCGATCTTCGGCGAGGTGTCCCCAGGTCAGGGCTGCATAACGCCGAGTGATCTGTCGAGCCTGCAGGGCGGAGCCCAAGACTTTGTGCGCCCGATCACTTTTCGCGACCAGGAGCAGCCCGGACGTCTCCTTGTCGAGCCGGTGGACGATCCCCTCGCGGGACGTGTCAGCCCCAGCGGAAAGCGATGTCCCCCTTCCCTTTAGCGCGTTGACGAGCGTCCCGGACCAGTTCCCGGGGGCCGGATGGACGACCATGCCGGCTGGCTTGTCGACCACCAGCACGTCGTCGTCCTCGAACGCTACCGCCAGCGGGATGGACTCGCCGATGACGGGGTGAGCCTCGGGGGCCGGAGTCTCGACGTCGATTCGCTCGCCCGCGTCGGGGCGGTAGCTGGCGCGCTCGCGCCGGCCGGCGACGAGTACGCGGCCGTTGGCGATCAGCGTCGCAGCCTGATTCCGGGAAATCTCGAGTTGTTGGGCGACGAGGAGATCGAGGCGCGGAGCGTCGTCGGGGGCGTCGAAGGTGCGACGACCGGACTCGGTCACCGCGCTCCGGTCGATGCTTCGTCGCGCATGGCCGCTTCGCCGGCGGCGAGCGCCAGCTGCTTGCGGTCCTCACGCCACAACACGAACGCGAGCGTGATTGCGCCGATCGTCACGGCAGAGTCGGCGACGTTGAACGTCCAGAAGCGGACAGTGCCCACGCCGACGTCGATGAAGTCGACGACGCCGCTCGTTCCCCGGAAGCGATCGATGAGATTGCCCGCGGCGCCGCCCCAGGCGAGACCGAGCGCCACGACGCGCACCCAGTCACCGCTCTTGGTCGTGCGATAGAGCCACCACAGCACGATCAGCGCGACGACAGCGAACGCGCCGAACACGTAGCGCGACTTGTCGCCGACCGACATGCTGAACGCCGCACCGGGATTGTAGGCCAGTGTGAAGCGCACGACGTCGCCGACGATGCGGCGCGGAACGCCACGCGTCAGTTGGCGAACGGCCAGCGCTTTCGTGATGATGTCGAGCACGACGACCGAAACAGCCGCCGTCCAGAACACGCGGCCGTTTTTCGGTCCCGAGGCGTTCGTCATGTCGGGCGTTTCGCGCTTATGAGAGCTCGCGCGTGTCGGCGGAAACAGCGACCGGTGCCGGCACCGTCGCGGCCTGCGCCTCCGCGTCCTCACCCCACAGCACCCAGGCCAGCAAGAAGGCACCGACGCTCACGGCCATGTCGGCCACGTTGAACGTCGGCCACCGCGAATCGCCAAAACCGATGTCGATGAAATCGACGACGCCGTATCGCGAGGTGATGCGGTCGGCGAGATTGCCCAGCGCGCCGCCGCACACCATCGCCAGCGCGATCGACCGCAGCACGTCGCCGCGTCGCGTGGACGTGTACAGGAAGCCCAGGATCACCAGCGCCACGATCGTGAGCGCCATGAAGATCCAGCGCGACTGCGAACCCAGATGAAGGCCGAACGCCGCGCCCGGGTTGCGCACCAGCGTGAACCGCATCCAGTCGCCGAAGACTTCGTGCGGCAACCCCTGCGGCAGCAGCCGGTGCGCCGCGAGGTACTTCGTGCCGAAGTCCACCGCGGCGATCAGACAGAGCACGGGCCAGAAGAGGCCCGCGTTGCCTCGTTCGCTACTTCTTTGCATCTTCCTCGCGCTGCTTGCAGTTGATGCAGTAACGGGCATGCGGGAGTGCGTCGAGACGATCGTACGCAATCTCGTTGCCGCACTGGTGGCACTTCCCGAAGTTGTCCGGATCGCGATACAGCCGCCGCAGCGCCTCGTCGATGTGCCACAGGAACCGGCCTTCCTGGCTGGCGAACAGAAACGCCTTTTCGCGCTCCATGGCGTCGGTGCCCTGGTCGGCCATGTGGAACGAGTAGCTGCTCAGATCGCCGTCGGCGGACTGTGGCGTCGCGCCGAACGCCTCGTCGGCGCGGCCCAGTTCCTTCAGGACGCGCTTCCGCTCGTCGAGCAGACGCTTCTCAAAATGCTGAAGCATCTTCTTGCTCAGTCCCTTGACCTTTTTCGCGCTGTTCGCGGTTGGCATTGCTACGGTATCCTGGTAATGGCCACGAAGGCCGTCATTCCGTCGAGGTCGACCGGCGTCATACCATCGCGCGCGCCATCGTGCAGCACGAGCTCGGTCGCCAAAGTCTCGTCCATGATCCATGCGCGATGCGCACCCACGACGGCGTGCACGTCGCCTTCCTGCCCCCGCCCGATGGTCAGCGTGATTCGGTCGCTGACCGCGAATGAAGCCTCCTTTCGCATGCGCTGTACCCGGCTAACCAGCTCTCGGGCGTATCCCTCGAGCTCCAGCGCCGGTGTCACCATCGGATCGATCGCGGCAAAGAAACCCGCGTCCTCCTGAACCACGAGGTCGCCGGACGCCCGCCGAATGATCGTCACATCGTCAAGCTCCAGTTCGTGCGATTGCCCCTCAACGCTAATGACCAGCGAACCGCCGTGCTCGAAGCGGCGCAACTCGTCGCCGGAAAGTGACGCGACCGCGCGCGCCGCGAGCGGCGTGTGCTGGCCGAATTTTTTCCCCAATGCCCTGAAGTTCGGTTTCGCCTCGAGCGTCACGAGCTCGTCCGACGAAGTCGCGAAATCTACTCGTTTGACGTTGAGCTCCGCCGCCAGCAGCGGGACCAGCGGGACGAGCCCGGACTCGGTCACACCCGGCGCGACGCAGACGAGCCGCGCCAGCGGGCGCCGCACCTTGATCTCGGCTTCCTCTCGCGCCCCACGGCCGAGCCTGGCGAGCCGGCGGATCGCCGCCATCGGCGCGTCGAAATCGGACGTGACCGGACCGCGCGGCGCGACGAACGGCGCGAGATGCACCGACTCGCCCGTCAGCTCGCGATGGATCCAGTCGCTCACGAACGGCGCGATCGGCGCCAACAGCCGGCAGACGGAGACGAGCACCTCGTGCAGGGTCGCGAACGCCGCCCGGTTGTCGTCGGCCTCGACGTCGTAGAACCGATTGCGGCTCAGCCGCACGTACCAGTTGGCGACGTCGTCGTCCACGAACTCGATGATCGCGCGCGACGCGGCGGTCGCGTCGTACGCGTTGAACGCGGCGTCGACCGTCTGCTCGAGCCGCGCGAGCCGGCTGATCATCCATTGATCGAGCGCCGGACGCGCCTCGATCGGTGGATCGGCCTCCGACGGGCTCCAGCCGAAGTTGGCGTACTGCGCGAAGATTCCGCTGTACACGTTCTTGAGCGTGCGCATGAAGCGCCCCGCCTGCTCGGCGAGGATCTTCTCGTCGAACTTGCGCTCCACCCACACCGCGCTCGACGCGACGAAGAAGAGCCGCGTGGCGTCGGCGCCGTGTTTGCTCATCACCATCCACGGATCGACGACGTTGCCGACGCTCTTCGACATCTTCTTCCCGTCCGCGTCGAGCACCTGATCGTTCACCACGACCGCGCGATACGGCGACGCGATCGACGCGACGCTGTTCGCTCCGCCCGTCGGCCCCACGTTGTTCGGCAACGCGTCACCAAGTCCCGTGGCGATGGCGAGCAGCGAGTAGAACCAGCCGCGCGTCTGATCGACGCCCTCGGCGATGAAGTCGGCGGGAAACTGGCCGGCGATCTTGTCGCGATTCTCGAACGGATAGTGCCACTGCGCGAACGACATCGACCCCGAGTCGAACCAGGTGTCGATCACCTCGGAGGCGCGACGCATCGTGCCGCCGCAGCCCGCCTGCGAGCACCGCCAGGTGTACCGATCGACGTTCGGCTTGTGGGGATCGAACTCGGACGTCAGGCGCTCGCCGGAACGCGCGCTCAAGTCGGCGTACGACCCGATGCACTCGACGTGCGCCGATTCGTTGTCGCAGATCCAGACCGGGAGCGGCGTGCCCCAGTAGCGGTCGCGCGAGATCGTCCAGTCGATGTTCCCGACCAGCCACTCGCCGAAGCGACCTTCGCCGATGGTCGGCGGATGCCAGTCGACGCGCGCGTTGCGCGCCAGCATATCGTCGCGGAACGCCGTCGTGCGGACGAACCACGACGTGCGCGCGTAGTAGATGAGCGGCGTGCCGCAGCGCCAGCAATGCGGGTACTGGTGCGTGATGCGCCCCGCCTTCCATAGAACGCCGCGCCGCTTGAGCTCTTCGGTGATGATCGGATCGGCGTCCTTCACGAACAGTCCGCCGACGAGCGGCACCGACGCAGGGAACTCGCCGCGCCCGTCGACCGGCTGGATGAACGCCAGCTTGTGCCGCTTGCCCGCCGCGTAGTCGTCGGCGCCGAACGCCGGCGACATGTGGACGACGCCGCTGCCGTCCGACGCGGAAACGAAGTCTTCGCCGACGATGAGCTCGTGCTCGCCCTCGGGCGGGAACTCGACCCAATCGAGCGGGCGCGTGTATCGGCGGCCGACGAGCTCGGCGCCCTTGATGTGGCGCACCAACTCCCAGCGGTTCTCGTAGTCCTCGCCCAGCACGGCCCGCACGCGCGACTCGGCAAGGATGAGCGTTCTTTGATCCTTGCCTTCCTCGCGGCGCACCAGCTCGACGTAGTCGAGATCCGGATGCACCGCGAGCGCGGTGTTGGAGACGAGCGTCCACGGCGTCGTCGTCCACACGAGGATGCGCCGGCCGACCGGCGGGTGCAGCGACGCGTCGCGCCCACTCGGTTCCTCGACGAGATCGAGCGCCACGTAGATGCTCGGATCTTCGTCCTCTTGGTAGCCGAGCGACAGCTCGTGGCTCGACAGCGCGGTGCCGCATCGCGGACAATACGGGAGGATCTTGTGCCCGCGGTACAGCAGATTCTTGTCGAACAGCGTCTTGAGCGCCCACCACACGCTCTCGACGTAGTCGTTGTGATACGTGACGTACGGATGGGCGTAGTCGAGCCAGTAGCCCATGCGCGCGCTCAGCTTTTCCCAGTCGGAGCGATACTTGAACACGCTCTCGCGGCAGAGCCGGTTGAACTCCGCGACGCCGAGCGATTCGATCTGCTGCTTGCCACTGATGCCGAGCTGCTTTTCGACCTCGATCTCGACCGGAAGTCCGTGCGTGTCCCACCCGGCTTTGCGCGCAACGCGGTAGCCCTTCATCGCGCGATAGCGGCAGAACAGATCCTTGATCGTGCGCGAGAACACGTGGTGGATGCCGGGCCGGCCGTTCGCCGTCGGCGGGCCTTCAAAGAACACGAATGACGGCGCGCCGGCCTTCGCCTCCAGCGTGCGCGCGAAGAGATCCTCGTCAGCCCAGCGCGCGAGCAACTCGCGCTCGACGTCGTCGGCCGCGCGATCCGGCGGCAGCGGCTCGAATCGCGTCATGCTCGGCGCCGTCACATGCGCTCCAGCACGCCGCGCACGACGGTCGTCAGCGCCGGCTCGGCGCCGTTCGCGACGGCGATGATCTTCTCGACCGTCGCCGCCTCGAGCGCGTCGGGGTCACACATGTCGGTGAGGATCGAGAGTCCCAGCACCCGCATGCCCGCGTGGACGGCGACGATCGTCTCCGGCACGGTCGACATGCCGACGACGTCGGCGCCGATCGCGCGCAGGAATCGATACTCGGCGCGCGTCTCGAGGTTCGGTCCCGAGACCGCGACGTAGACGCCTTCGCGCAGCGAGATGCCGGCGTCCGCCGCCACGTGGCGCGCCAGCGCGCCGAGCGCCGCGTCATACGGTGCCGACAAATCCGGAAAGCGCGGACCCAGCCGGTCGTCGTTCGGGCCGATGAGAGGACTGTCGCCGAGCAAGTTCACATGATCCGTGATCAACATCAGGTCGCCGGCGCTCCATTGCGGATTCAAGCCGCCACACGCGTTCGACACGAACAACGTCTTCACGCCAAGCGCTCGCAGCACGCGAACGGGAAAGGTGACCTGTTGTAGCGAATACCCTTCATATCGATGAAAGCGCCCTTGCATGGCCACGACGGTTCTGGCACCTAGCGTGCCGCAGAGCAGCCGGCCCGCGTGCGATTCCACGGTCGATGCCGGAAACCCCGGGATGTCCTCATAAGGTATGACCACCGGGTTCTCGATCTCCGACGCCAGCCGGCCGAGCCCCGTACCGAGGATGATCGCCGCGTCCGGGTGCCCGGGGAAGCGCGCGCGCACGACGTGCGCCGCGCGCTCCGCTGTTTCGAGCACGTGAGAACCCGGCGCCGAGCCGGGCGCCGGGGGTGCTACCGGAGCCACGAGCGTCATTCTTTGAGAATCGAGGCGGCGGCGCGGACGGGAGAAATCGGCACGCCGTCGCGGCGCTGACCGTCGAGGTTCACCTGCTCGGCGGCGGTAATCTCGGCGAGATGCCGTTCGACGAGCGTGCGAAGCTGCGCGAGGTACGCGCGCCGCGAGTGCTCGAGTCCCGCCACGCCGTCCTGCATCCGACGGATCTCTCCGCGCGCTTCTTCGACGATGCGAGCCGCCTCGGCCCGCGCTTCGCGCAGAATGAGCTCCGACTCCTTGTCGGCCTGTTCGCGGATGTCGCCGCGAAGTTGCTGGGCCGACACCAGCGCCTCGTTGATGGCCTTGTCTCGCTCGCGGAACGCGCGAAGCTGCTCGTGGAAGCCGCGAGCTTTCGCCTCGAGCTCCTGATTGAGGCGCGACAATCGCTCCAGCTCCTCGGCTACCTGGTCGCGGAACTGATTCACGCGCTCGGGATCGTAGCCGCGAATCGCTTTGCCGAATTCGTAACGACGAACGTCGAGCGGCGTGAGGTGGAAGGTCTCGTCCATCATGCGGGTCTCGCTCCGAAGAGAATCGTTCCCAAGCGGACGTGCGTCGCGCCCTCTTCGACAGCTACTTCGAAGTCGTTCGACATGCCCATCGACAAGACATTCGCGTCGTGGCCGGCCGCCCGAAGCTGATCGCGCGCACTTCTCGCCCCGGAGAAGACGCGGCGAAGGGTCGATTCGTCAGCATCGAGCGGCGCCATGGTCATGACGCCGCGCACCCGGATTCCTTTCAGTGTCGACAGGTGCTCGGCTTCGGTCGTAAGCCCGGCGAGTGCAAACCCGCCCTTGGTTTCTTCGCCCACCACGTTCACCTGCACCAACGCGTCGACCGGCCGGGGCTGCTCGCGGCCGAGCTCGTTCACCGCGTCGGCGAGACGCGCGCTATCGAGGGCGTGCAAGAGTTCGAAGCGCGGCAGGTATTTCACCTTGTTGCGCTGAAGGTGTCCAATCAGGTGCCACCGAACCGGCACTGAAATGAGATCCATCTTCGGAAGGGCTTCCTGCACTCGGTTCTCGCCGACGTCAGCGAGCCCCGCATCCCAAGCCGACTGTACGGCATCGGGTCCGTGCGTCTTGGTTACTGCGACGATCGTAACCTGCTGACCGTGACCACCGCGTCGCGTTGCCGCCTCGATTCGGTCTCGGACTTCGCGCAGCCGGTCCGGGAGATCTGGAAACGGCATAACGCACCAAGCTACCGTAGGTTACAGAGCGAATCAAGTGAAGCGCTCGGCGGCGCACCGGCCCCTTCGAGATAGCGCGAGGGACATGACAGCAGCCGCAGGAAGTAGTCGTGGATGGAGTCCGGCTCGTCTTTCGACGTCCGTCCGTGCTGCCACGCGTCGATCGAGCGCGCCACTTTCTCGAGCGCAGCCGTGTCGAGCGAGAGCTCCATGCGTGCGGCTGAGTCGGCCGGCGACGGCCCGCCGGGCTCGGCGATGGCCACCATCCCGACGACGAGCCAGCGACCGGCCAACGAGCGGCGCTCCGCGGGTTCGAGCGTGTTGGCCGCCGCGACCGGACGGTTCAGCCGGCGAGCGTCGTCGGCCACGCGCTCGGCGGCCGCAGCCGGTTCGGACGCGATGGCCCCGTTGCCGAGCCCGTGGCGCCGACGAAGCTCGTCGAGATACCACGGGGCGCCGAGCAGCGGCAGCGTCACGACCGTCACGTCGCGGCGCTCGCCATCGACCTGCTGGGCGAACCACAGCGGATAGGTGTCGTTGTCGCCTTCGACGAAAAGCACGGCATCGCGCGGAAGCGGGTCGAGAAGCTGGCGCGCCGTTTCCCGGGCGAGGCTCGCGTTGGGCTCCGATCGGCGGTTGACGACATTCCAGTTGAGCAGGATCGGCAGCGCCGCGATCGCGACGCCGAGCCATGCGCGACCGGTGCGTTGCGCGAGCGCCACCGCGCCCATGCCGGCCCAGATGCCCCACGCCCAGAAGCCGAGCGTGAAGAAGTAGTCGCGATCCCGCGCTTCGTGCGCGGCGTCGTCGGGAACGAACGACCAGCCGAACGAGCGGCCGGCGCGGAGATTCAGATACGCGATCACGCCGATCGAACCGCAGGTGAAAAGCAGCAGCACCGCGGTCCACGTGCGACGATCGCGCCGCCGGTGCCACACCGCGCCGGCAACTGCGAGGCCGCCGAACAGGCTCGTCGCCAACACGCGCCACGCATTGGGCACGACGTCGGGGTCGAGCGTAAGCGCCCATTGCCAGTCGGCGTACTCGAACCAGTTCGCGAGCTGCAGCCAGATCGGCGCGCGGCGAGGCCACAGTCCGGCGACGTCGTACTGCCGGCGCGCGACGACGTACGCGAGCTGGCTCAGCGTCCGTGGGTTCGCCTGGTTGATGGCCGGATCGAATCGCGCCCGGATGATCAGAAACGCCGTCGCCGAGAGGGCGACGCCGACGATCGCCAAGGCGCCGACGACGAGCCGCGTTCTCGCGACGCCTGCCGCGTTTTCGCGCGGCGTAACGCGACCGACGGCCCCGAGCAGCACCAGCAAGAAACCCGCACCGATGACCCACGCCGACATTCGCCCCACGCCGGCCGTCACGACGCTCACACCCGACAGCACGAGCGCCGTTCGCCGGTCGAACTCGCCGCTGGGTCGCGCCGACGCGAGCCATACCGCCACCGGAGCCGCGACGAGCGCGCTGAGGTGCAGTGGCACCGCGAGAGCGATGAGGTAAGCGGTGAGGATCGTGTATCGTCGTTCCCCAGTACGCCCGGCGCGATCCGCCGCGACGATGAGTGCAACGGACAGCAGCAGCGACGCGGCGTAGACCTCGGTTTCGGTCGCGTTCTGCCACACGGTGGACGTCGCGCCGGCGGCGACCCCCGCGGCGAGGCCCATGATCGGTTCGCCCGTCGCGCGCGAAATCCAGAGCGCGCTGAGTCCGACCGCCGCCGCGGTACACGCGCCCGAAAAGAGGTTCGTCGCCGTGGCGAACGGGAGGAACCCCAGCACGTGCGCCCACGCGCTGAGCAGCGCGATGAACAGCGGTGTGCCGGGCGGGTGTGGAATGCCGAGCGTCTTCGCGGCGGCGATGAATTCGCCCGCATCCCAGAACGTGACGCTCGGCGCGAGCGTCGCGACGTAGACGACGGCGAGCGAACCGGCGGCGAGGAGCGCCGCGCGAGGCGCCGTGAGCGTCACGTCATGCCGTCACGCGCCGTCATGATGGGACGGCGACTCCAGCTTCGAGTGCGACGTCGCGCAACGCGCGGCCCGCCACCAAATCGCGCACCTGCGCCGGTGTGAATTCGCGCCAGAGCCGTCCGCCGGACGCCACGGCGATCGCGGCCGTTTGCTCGGAGACGACGAACACCAACGCGTCGGTCTCCTCGGTGAGACCGAGTGCCGCGCGGTGGCGCGTGCCCAACGAGCGATCGATCATCGACGCCTGCGACAGCGGGAGGATGCACGCCGCCCCGACGATCGTGTCGCCGCGAATGATCACCGCACCGTCGTGCAACGGAGAGTGCGGCGTGAAGATCGTCGCCAGCAGGTCGGCCGACACCTTGGCCTGCATCTCAGATCCCGAATGCACGTATTCGTCGAGCGACACCTCGCGCTCGATGGCGATGATCGCGCCGACGCCCTTTCGGCTCAGCCGTTCGACGGCCTCCGACACGCGGTCGCCGACCTCCGCTTCTTTCATCCGGCCGAAGACCCGCGAGAACAAGCGCGTCCGCCCGAGCTGGGCGAGCGCGGCGCGAATCTCCGGCGCGAACACCACGAGCAACGCGATGACGCCGTATCCCGAGACGACCGTCAACAAATAGATGATCACCGTGAGCTGCAGCATGTAAGCGACGCCGTAGCTCACGACGAGCAGCAGCAGCCCGACGAGCACCTGCAACGCGCGCGTGCGGTGCACGAGCAGCAGCACGCGATAAATCACGAACGCGACGATGACGATCTGCAGAAAGTCGCGCCAACCGGGGTGGAGCAAGCGAAACTGCTCGAACAGGCTCACCATGCGGCGTTCCCCGCTGCGCCGCGCATGATTGCCCACGCGACGTCCAACGCGTCGCGCGACGGCTTCACGTCGTGCACGCGAAAGAGACGCGCGCCGCGCTCCAGCGCCGCCACGTTGGCCCCGACAGTGCCGCCGACTCGCTCCGCCGGAACAGCGACACCGGTGATGTCGCCGATGAATCGCTTTCGCGACGCTCCCACGAGCACCGGATAGCCCAACTCCACCAGGCGCGGCAGCTCCGACAACGCCGCGATCGACACCGCGCTTCGTTTGGAGAATCCGATGCCGGGATCGAGCACGATCCGGTCGGCCGCGACGCCGACGTGCAGCGCGATGCCGGCGGCCGCGCGCAGTTCCGCGATGACTTCACCCACGGGGTCGTCGCCGTACGTGGCGTGGGCGTACGTCGCCATGCTGGCAACGTCGCCACGCGCGTGCGTCAGGACAACCCCCGCGCCCGACGACGCGCATACCCGCGCCATCGCGTCGTCGAGCCGGAACGCCGACACGTCGTTCACGATCGACGCCCCGGCCTCGAGCGACGCATAGGCAACCGCGGCCTTGGTCGTGTCCACCGAGATGGGAATGGCCGGGTGGTCGCGCCGCACCGCCGCTATGACCGGCACCACGCGGCGCTGCTCCTCGTCCGCGTCGACCGCCTGAGCCCCCTGCGGCCGCGTCGATTCGCCGCCGACATCGATGACGTCGGCGCCCTCGGCCACCAAGCGATCGACGTGACGCCGCGCGTCGTCTACCGTGACGAGACGCCCGCCGTCGCTGAAACTGTCGGGCGTGACGTTCACGATGCCGACAATACGCGGACGGTCGAGCGTGAGCGCGCCGGTCGCGTGTCGCCACGCCGCGGCGGCCGCCCCGCTGTCAGCGCTCTGGTTGCCCAAGGTTGCCCGCGGCTCGTTCATCGTTCTTGGCCAAAGTGAAAACGGGAGTCTCTGGTGAGACTCCCGTTTGTCGTGTCCGATCCGATCGCCTTACGCAGGGCTCGGCTCTGGTCCGCCAAGCAGCGGCGGGTTGCTGCGCTTGGGCTCGAGCGACGGCTGAGCCGGCGCGGCGGGCGGCATGGGCGGCGCACCAGACGAGCGCGGCGGCAGCGTTTCGCCACGCGACAGCATTTCGATGTCAACGCGCGTCAACGTCTCACGCTCCAACAGCGCCGCGGCGACCTGGTGTAACAGTCCAAGGTTCGCCTGGAGCGTCTGCTTCGCGCGCTCGTACGCCTGGTCGATCACGCGCTTCACTTCGGCGTCCACGAGCTGCGACGTCTGCTCGGAGACCTCGCGCCGATGCTGGATCTCTCGGCCGAGGAAAAGCTCCTGTTCGTTGTCGCCGACGAGAATCGGACCGATGGCGTCGGAGAGACCCCACTGCGTCACGTACCGACGAGCGATCGCCGTCGCCTTCTGGATGTCGCTGGCCGCGCCGGTGGTCACGCGATCGTGCCCGAAGATCAACTCTTCGGAGACGCGGCCGCCGTACGACATCACGAGCACTGCCTCGAGCTGCTGGCGCGTGACCGACACACGATCGTCTTCTGGCAGCGTGAACGCCAACCCAAGCGCACGTCCGCGCGGCACGATGGTCACCTTGTGCAGCGGGTCGTTGCCCGGCACGCGCATCGCGCAGATGGCGTGTCCGGCTTCGTGGTACGCGGTGAGACGCCGCTCCTCTTCCTTCATGACCATCGACTTGCGCTCGGCGCCAAGCATGACTTTGTCCTTGGCGTCCTCGAGATCGGCCATGAAGATCTTTTCGTGGCTGTTGCGCACGGCGAGCAGCGCCGCCTCGTTCACGAGGTTGGCGAGATCGGCGCCGGCCATGCCCGGCGTGCCGCGTGCCAGCGTCGTGATGTCAACATCGTCGGCGATCGGCTTGTTGCGCAGGTGGACCTTGAGAATTCCCTCACGGCCCTTGAGATCCGGCGCGTCGACGACGATCTGACGGTCGAAGCGGCCCGGACGCAGCAGCGCGGGATCGAGGACGTCGGGGCGGTTCGTGGCGGCGATGAGGATCACGCCGTCGTTGGACTCGAAGCCGTCCATCTCGACGAGCAGCTGGTTGAGCGTTTGCTCGCGCTCGTCGTGACCGCCGCCGAGGCCGGCGCCGCGATGCCGGCCGACCGCGTCGATCTCATCGATGAAGATGATGCACGGCGCGTGTGCCTTCCCCTGCTCGAAGAGATCGCGCACGCGGCTCGCACCGACGCCAACGAACATCTCGACGAAGTCCGAACCGGACATCGAGAAGAACGGGCGGGCCGCCTCACCAGCCACGGCCTTGGCGAGCAGCGTCTTGCCGGTGCCCGGAGGACCGACGAGCAGCGCGCCCTTGGGCAAGCGTCCGCCGAGCTTGGTGAATTTCTGCGGATCGCGCAGGAACTCGATGATCTCCTGAAGCTCCTGCTTGGCCTCGTCGGCGCCGGCCACATCCGCGAACGTGATCTTCGGCGTGTCGCCAGTGAGGAGCTTCGCCTTCGATTTCCCGAAGGAGAACGCCTTGGCTCCCCCCGCCTGCATCTGTTTGAACACGAACAGATAGAAGCCGATGACGATCAGCCACGGCACGAAGTTCACGACCCAGGCCGTGACCGAAACGCCGGCGTCCTTCGCGTCGATCTGAACGTTCTTCGCGTTCAGCGCGGCAACCTCCGCCTCGGAATTCTCGACCGGGAGCCGCACGCTGAAGTTCCGATATTGCTGATCGGCGCCCGCGATCGTGATCGGCGCCTTGAAGCGGCCGGTCACGGTCTTGCCGGCTGTGATCGTCACTTTGACGATGTTGTTCTTGTCGAGCTCGTCGCGATACTGCGTATACGAGATCTGCTTCGAGGCCTCGGACTTGGTGCCCGAGAGCTGGATGAGCACGACAGGAATGAGGATGAGAAGTATCCAAAAGGCGACGGTCTTGGAAAACCGTCCCCAACTGAACTCCTTCTTGGTGTTCTTCGGCTGCATGGGAAGTGGCATTACCGCAAGCTCGCTATGTACGGAAGGTGCCTGAAGTTCTCTGCGTGATCCAAACCATACCCCACGAGGAACTCGTTGGGTGCATCAAACCCGATGAATCGAGTGGGATGCCGAAGTTCCGTGGCGATGTGCTTATGAAGCAACGCGCATATCTCCAAGGTTCGCGGCTTCCGTGCCCACAGCAAATCCATGAGTCGGTTCAGCGTACGGCCCGTATCTACGATGTCTTCGACGAGGAGAATGTCCTTGCCCTCGAGCTCGGTTTCCGGATCGTACACCAAGCGCACGTTGCCGCTGGAAACCGTCGCGTCTCCATAACTCGAAGCCACCAGGAAATCGACTTGCAGAGGGCGCCGGATTTGGCGCACCAGGTCACTGAGAAATATAAAGCTGCCCTTCAAGAGACCGAGCACGAGGAGGTCGCCCTCGGGGTATACGTCGGTGATTTCCGCCCCCAATTGGCCGACTCGCGTCGCGATTTCCCCTTCAGAGTAGACGATTCGTCGAACGTCGCGACCCAGAAGCCGCGGATCAGCCGATATGGCGTTCACAGGAAAAAGTTAAGGTCGGTCTGCCCCCCGCTGACCGCTCGGTTGCCGCGCCGCTGCGGCGAACACCTGGAACCCAGACGATCTGATCCCCACACAGTACTACGGGCCAACCGCCTCGTTCGTGACCCGTCACACCAGCATCGTTCAAAAGCCGCTTCACTTTGCGCCCTGGCCTTCCCGAGGCGCCCGCAATCCGGTCCCCAGGGCGCCAGCCCCGAACTCGCAGGGGTTCATCGACCGGAAGCTGTGCGTTCCATCCCGACGGTTCGTCCCGCCAACCTCGGTTCATGCCAGCCGACCAGAACGTCCAGCGCCCCCACGTCGTATACGCTGTCCGATCCAACTCCGCTTCACCCGCGTTCTCGCTCTGGGACGCGCGAAGCCGAAGTGCATGGCGCGACCGCACGACCTCCCAGCCGCCGGAGAGCTGAATCCGAGAGCCCACGCGCGACGTCTGCGAGAACGACGCGAGTCGGCCGATCCCACGGCGATCGAGGGTCGCTCCGACTCTCGCCGCCACCGCGGGCCACAGAACGCCGAGCTGCGCGGCATCCAGCCCATCGATCGTTCCCACGCCGACGTCCACCGCTCTCTCTTCTCGGTCCACCGTGGATACGAGTTGCGCGATGGTCTCGGTTTCACGCCGCCAAGTCGCGGCGCGCTCTCCAATCTCCAGCAACTCACGATCGATGCCCGGACTCACCGAGCGCAGCGCCGGCAGGATATCGTGACGAATACGGTTTCGTAAGAAACGACGCGCCACGTTCGTTGGATCCTCGACCCATTCGAGCCTGCGCTTCGTCGCATAGTCCAGCAATGCGGCGCGCCGCAGCGCGAGCAACGGGCGCAGCACGTCGCTCGGCGCCAGCAATCCGGCGAGACCGCGTGCCCCCGCCTCGCGAAGCGTGCGCATGAGCACCGTCTCGATTTGATCGTCGGCGGTGTGCGCCGTCGCGATCGACGCGCTTCGCGACCGACCCACGTCGCGCAGGAACGTCCATCGGGCTTCGCGCCACGCGGCTTCCGTGGCGGCGGTCGACGCATGCGGCGCGCGCCCGGCGACGCAGTCGATGCCGCGATCGCGAGCCGCTCGCTGCACGAGCGCGCACGCCTCCGTCGCCGCGGCGCCGGTGCCATGGTCGAACGTCGCGACGACGAGACGGCTCGCGCCGAGCGCCGAGGCGGCCGCGTCGAGCAGGACCATGGAGTCGAGCCCGCCGGAGACCGCGAGCACGACGCGCTCGTGGCGCGCGAGCGACACGCCGACGGCGCGGCGAATCGAGACAGCGGACGCGGAGGGCACGTGCGCAAGATAGCCCGGATGGCTATACTTCTCGCGCTGGCTCACCCGTCTGGAGGGCACACTTGGAGACGCACGGTCCTTTCGGAACTCTCTGGGTCGGTCTTGGACTCGGCTGCTTCTATATCGCGTTGATCTGGCTGAACACGCTGCTGGGCTTCTTCCTCACGCCGCTGTTCATCATTCCAGCCACGTGGCTGCAGGACCGTTTCGCGCCGGCGCGAAGCAAGGAATAGGAGCGCGCACGAAAGCGCGCGCCGTCGCGCTTCTGCTCGCCGCGGCACTCCCGGCTCACGCGCAGTTCGTCGTCCGATCGTGGCTGCCGTGGCGCACCATCGAAACGCGCCACTTCGAGTTTCATTACCCGCTCCCGCTCGAGGAGTGGACGCGCCACATCGCCGCGCGCGCCGACGCGATCGATTCCGCCGTTACGCGCATCGTCGGCTACACGCCGTCGGCCAAGACGCAGGTAGTCGTCGACAATCCATACTCGTTCGCCAACGGGTCGGCATGGCCGTTCTTGAACCAGCCGGCCATCAACCTGTGGGCCGTCCCGCCCGATCCGCGCGACGACATCGGCGAGTTTCGCGATTGGGGCGAGATGCTCGTGTCGCACGAGTTCGGCCACATCGCGCACCTCACGCGGCCGTCTCGCAGCGCGTCGTACACGGAACTGTGGCGGGCGTTGCCGGTGCAGATCGGACCGATCGCCGAACGCGCGCCGCGCTGGGTGATCGAGGGCTACGCCACCTTCATCGAAGGACGCGTCACCGGATCCGGGCGGCCGCACGGCGTCTGGCGACCGGCGCTGCTTCGCGAGCTCGCGCTCGAGGGACAGCTTCCGCGATATGAGAATCTGAATTCGTCCGGCGCGTTCGAGGGCGGGTCGTTCGCCTACCTCGCGGGCTCGGCGTTTCTCGAATGGCTCGCCGATCAGCACGGGGACTCGAGCCTCATCCTGGTGTGGCGACGTTTGAGCGCGCGGCAGAACCGTTCGTTCGACGAAGCCTTCCGAGGCGTGTTTGGCGAAAGTCCGGCGACGCTCTATGGACGATTCACCGTCGACGTCACCGAACGGGCGCTCGCCGCACGCCGCACGATGGGCGTCCGCGCCGACACCGGCAGCATTGTGCAGCGTCTCTCGTGGTACACCGGCGATCCGGCCATCTCGCCCAACGGGAAGCGCGCGGCCATCGTGCTGCGCTCGCCGACGATGCCGGCGCGCGTCGTCGTGTGGAACACCGCCGCCGAGCCCGACACCGGACGTGCGAAACGCGACTCGATTCTCCGCGCGCGCGACTCGGCCGACGTGCCGGCGAAGGCGATCTACCCGCCGCCGAAGCACGTCATCGCCACCCTGAAAGTGATTGCCGGCTCGGCGTACGAGTCGCCGCGTTTTCTGCGTGACGGCCGCATCCTCGTCTCGAGAAACACGGCGCGCGGCGATGGCTCGCTCGTCCCCGACCTCTACATATGGAATGTCGAGCGCTCCTCGGTCCATCGCGTCACGCACGGCGCGGCGCTGACGAACGCCGACCCGCTCCCCAACGGACACGGCGCGATCGCGACCCGCTGTCGCTCGGGTTGGTGCGAGCTGGTCGCGGTGAGTCTCGACGACGGGTCGGTCCGCGTGATCGATCGCGGCGGGCCGGAAGAGTCGTACTATCGGCCACGCGTGTCCCCCGACGGCGCGAAGGCCGTCGTGTCGGTGCACACGCGCGACGGCTGGCGACTTCGCGTGGTGGACCTGGCACGCGGAATGTCGAATCCCGTCGCGAACCTCGAGAACGTCGACGCGTACGACGCCGCGTGGCTCGACTCGACGTCCGTCGTCGCGACCACGAACGCGAGCGGCGTACCGCAGATCGAGCGCGTGAATCTCTCGAGCAATCAACGAGAGCAAATCACCAACGTCCTCGGCGCCGCCGTGGCCGCGGAACCAAACCGCTCCGACGGCGGCGTGTGGTTCCTCTCGCTCTATTCCCGCGGCTACGACCTGCGTCGCGTGGAATCCAAGGCAGTCGTCGCGCTCGCCGGTCCGGCGGATGCCGCGCTGACCCCGGCTGCGACGGTCACTCCGACGATCGCCGCGCCGTTCGCCATCAACGCCGTGACGGCGCCGCGACCCTACGCGCTCGAGCCGCGTTTCTTCCGTTGGCTGCCGGTGCCGCGCGCCGACGCCGACGGCGTAGGAGCGGAGCTCGCGCTCTCGAGCCGCGATCTCATCGGTCGCAGCGCGTTGATGCTGCGCGGTGCGCTCGGTTCGCCGGCCGAGTGGAGCGGCGGCGCGGCAAGTGCCGAATGGTTCGGGACGAGGCCCGGCTTTCGACTCGACCTCTTTGGCGCGACGCAACGCACGTCGTCGCTCGCGAACGACGTCGCCACGCCACGATTCGATTCACGTCTCGCCGGCGGCTCGCTGATGCTCGACGGCTCCCTACTCTACGACGCGTGGACGCTGCGCTATCGCGCTGGAGGCAGCGTGGCCGACTTGAGTCTCGCAAATCCGGACGCCGAGCAGGTGCCGCGCGCCACGACGAGACGCGCCGTCGCCTTCGCCGCCGCGAGCCTCGGCGCCGTGCAACGCAGCGACGCGGCGACGCTCACCGAATCGCTGAGCGCGCGCGGCACCGCCGGCAGCGAGTTCAACGCGCCCGTCCGCCGCATCGTGGCGACTGCGGCGCTGTCGCTCTCGGGCAGCGGGACCATTCCGCTTTCAGTCGCCTCGACCTATGCCCGAGTGAACGCCGACGCGCCGGTGTTCGAGCAGCCCGCCATCGGCGGCGGTCCGGTGACCATCCTCCCGTCCGACGTGCTGTCGCAGCGGCTGGAGATGCCGGCGCTTCCGTCGGCGATCAGCGTGGGACCATCAGCGTTTGTGTATCGCGTTGCGCTGGACACTCGACCCCTCGCGCTCTACTGGTGGGGCGGCAGCACGGCTTCGCTGGTCTGCTCGCCGATCTGTCCTGCCTTGGAGTCGAAGTTCTCGCGGTGGAACCGCGTGGCCGGTGCGGAATGGACGGCGTCGGTTGCGTCGATTCCCATGGCCGGAACGCCGGCGGTTCGCACCAGAGTCGGCATCGGCGAGTCGATCGACGCCCCACTCCGCCATCGCCTCGTCGCATACGTCGGAGTCGTCCTCGACCCCTAGTCGCGTGCGAACGCGCAAGGGGACTGCGACGCCTCGGGTGTTCGACTACGACATCTGACGTACTTGTTATTCCCCGGCTGTCTTTTATGATCGAGGGCGCTCTCCGGCGTGCCCTTCTCCGGAAGCGCCGGGCGGTTGTCCCACCCACCTGACCCGTTCCGGGTTCTTCCCCCCTCACGGAGGCCTGCATGTCTTTGCAGACCGTACGACCCGTCGCGCGCCCGATCCTCGCCCCGCCGAGTCGTGCTGTTCGGCACGGTGCCTGGTTCGGCCTGCTCGCCCTCGTCGTTGCCGCTACACCCGCTCGCGCGCAGAATGGCACGATCTCGGGTCGCGTGACCGAAGCACTGTCGAATCAACCGGTCAGCGGCGCCACGATCACCGCCCTCCGCGCTGCCGGTGGCGGAAGCGCCACCGCGCGCTCGACCCCCGACGGGAAGTACACGCTGACCGATCTTCCCGCCGGCACGTACACAGTGACGGTCACGGCGCGCATCGGTCTCGCGCAGAAGCACGTCGACGGATTCCTCGTGCAGGCCGGGCAGACCGCTACGCTCGACTTTGCGATGGCGCCGATCGCCGCGCAGCTCGAGCAGGTCGTGACCACGGCCACTGGCGGCGCCGAACCGGAGCGAATTCAGGATTCTCCAAATCCGATCTCGGTCGTCACGGCGTCGCAGATCGCCGAGCGGCCGTCGGCCACGATCACCGATCACCTGAAGGCGCTGCCTGGCCTGTCGATTTCGGCCGGCGGCATCGCACAGGCGAACATCGTGTCGCGCGGATTCAACAACGCGTTCTCGACGCAGATGTTGATGCTTCAGGACTATCGCTACGCGGGCGTGCCGTCGCTCCGCGTCAACGTGCCGCTGCTGTTCACGGGCACGAACGAGGACATTGATAGGATCGAGGTGCTTCAAGGTCCTGCCGCCGCGCTCTACGGACCAAACTCGGGCAATGGCGTGCTGCACGTCATCACCAAATCGCCGTTCCAGTCGGCCGGTACGACGCTCACCCTCGACGGCGGCGACCGGTCGATGGTGCGCGGGAGCCTGCGACACGCGGGCATCATCGCCGAGGACAAGCTCGCGTACAAGATCTCCGGCGAGTTCCTGAACGCGAACGACTTCCAGTACGTCGACCCCAACGAGCCGACGACCTACTCGGCCACCGATCCGCGGATTCCACCGTCGCGCCGCGGCCAGGGCGTCACGCACGACTTCGACGTTCGCCGCTACGCGGGCGAAGCGCGCCTCGACTACAAGCTCGACGAGGACACGCAGTTGATCTCGAGCGCCGGGTATTCGCTCATCGGCAGCGACCGCGAAATCACGACGACGTTCGGCGCCGCGCAGGTGAAGGATTGGAGCTACCTCAATCTCCAGGAGCGCCTGCACCACAAGAACTTCTTTGCGCAGGTCTTCTATACGAAATCGAACTCCGGCAACTCCGACAGCCTCGACGCGAACGGAACGTACTATCTGCGGTCCGGCATTCCCGTCGTCGACAAGTCGAGCATCCTCGCGACGCAGGTCCAGCAAGGGTTGCAGTGGAGCCGCACCAAGTTCGTCGTCGGAGCCGAGTATCTCGCCACGCGCCCGCAGACCGAAGGCACGATCGACGGCCGCAACGAGAACGACGACAACATCAATGAGTACGGCGGGTACGTTCAGACCACGACCGCGATCACGTCGAAGGTCGACTTCCTCGCCGCGGCACGGGTCGACGCCAACTCCCGCATCGACGGCTACCAGTTCTCGCCGCGCGCCGCGTTGATCTTCAAGCCGGATTCGAACAACAACTTCCGCGTCACGTTCAACCGCGCGTACGCGTCGCCGACGTCGTTCTCGTTCTTCCTCGATCAGTATTCGGGACAGACGCCGGCGCCGGGCATGCCGGTGCAGATCCTCGGCAACCCGCCGAAAGAAGGCTGGCAGTTCGCGAACAACTGCACGGGCGCCCTCGGTGGACTGTGCATGCGGTCGCCGTATATCCCAGGCGTCGTCGGCGCGTCCGCGGCCTCGGCGTACGCGGGCTTCGTCACGCCGAACGCAGCGTTCGGTGGCGTCAGCCCACTCCAGGCGATCATTCAGTCGCAGCCGTCGAGCGTTTTCGGCGGCGATGCGAACAAGGCGCTGTTGCTCTCCGCGCTGCCGCTGGTCCAGGGCCTGCGCCCGACGGACGCCAACGTCGGAAGCGTACTGGTGGACCTCAACAGCAATACGCCGTTGACGTCGGCGCCCACGAACTACGCTCCACTCGGCGCGAACTTCGCCAACACGTGGGAGGTCGGTTATAAGGGCCTCGTCTCGCCGCGGGTGAGCGTCGAGCTCGACGCCTGGTTCCAGCGCCGGCCGTCCGACCCCACGACGCAGATTCTCAATCCGGGGATTCTGTTTAACCCCACACAACTCGGCGGATTCCTCGGAACCAGCATCGCCGGCGAGCTGATCGCGCAGGGCGTTCCGCAGGCACAGGCGCAGGCTCAAGCACAGGCGCTCGCCACGGCGCTGACGCAAGTCATGGCGAAGGTGCCCGTCGGCGCGGCCGCGTTCAACAGCCCCCTCTACACGCAGCCCTACCTGGTCTTCTCGTACCAGAACTCGCCGGGTTACATCAACGTGCACGGCTTCGATGCCTCGGCAGATTTCCTGCTGCCGCAGGGGTGGTCGCTGGCTACGACGTACTCGAACCTCAACAGGAACGTTTTCACCGACGCGCCGGGCGCGACGGTCGCCAATCCACTTGCCGCCAACACGCCGAAGCACCGCGCCACCGCCACCCTGCGCTACGACAGCCAGGAGCACGGGTATGGCGTGGAGATTCGTGGGCGCTACGCCGACGCGTTCCCGGTCAACTCGGGCGTCTTCAACTCGTACGGGTTGCCGGCCGGCTCGGTGCCGTATCCCGGCGTACCGGTCAACGCCTTCCTCGACGCTGGATTCTCGTGGCTTCTTCCGGTCAGTGGGGCGCCGAGATGGTCGTTGAACGCGACGAACCTGCTGAACAATCCGGTGGCCAGCTTCGTCGGCGTGCCGAAGATCGGCCGCATGATCATGACGCGCGTCTCGTACACGTACTGACGCCCCTCGCGGGCGCCGGCGAATGAGCGCCGGGGTCGGAGGCGGGGAATGAACGTCCTCACCGCATTCGATCCCGACGCTCGTCTTGTCATCGGGCACCGCGGCGCGGCCGCCCGCTTTCCCGAGAACACCTTTGCCGCGTTCGACTACGCGGTCGGGTTAGGGGTCGACGCGATCGAGTTCGACCTCCGCCTCACGCGGGACGGCGTTCTGGTCGTCATCCACGACCCGACGCTGGACCGCACGACGAGCGGATCGGGACCGGTCGCCGACCAGACGGCCGGCCAGTTGGCGGCGTTCGACGCGGGCGCGCGATTCAGCCCCGACGGGCGCAATTTCCCATTCGCCGGGACGGGAATCCGCATCCCGACCCTCGAGGAGCTTCTCGAGCGGTACCCGACCATCCCCCTTCTCATCGAGCTGAAGGTCCCGGAGACGGCCCCTGAGGCGCTTCGCGTCTTTCGGCGGCATGGCTGCGAGGACCGGGTAGTGGTCGACTCGTTCGATTCGCGCGCCCTGCGGCTCTTCAAAGGAAGCGGCATAGCCACCGGCGCCGCGAAATGGGACGTCGTCTCCCTCGTGTGGCGGAGTGCCGTGCACCTCCTGCCGAGGTCGCTGCCGTACGCGGCGCTGTGCATCCCGGAGAGGTACGGGGTCGACGTGCCCGTGCCGCGACTCGTGCGCGCGGCGGCGTCGCTCGCCATTCCCACGCACGTGTGGACGGTGAACGACCCCGCCGACGCTCGCCGCCTCTGGTCGGAGGGGGTCGTCGGCATCATCAGCGACGATCCGGAAACGATGCTCGGCCTGCGCTCCCAGATCGCGCAGGCCGCCAAATAGGCAGCAGAACAAAGCTCGCAGGATCCGCGACTCGGTCGCGCCATCGTGAGCGGACTGGATGCGGCGATCACCAGGCGCCAGCGCGGCGGCAAGTCCACAGCTACGCTGCGATCGCCTCTCCCGCCGGGTCGCGCCCGCGCGTCAGCACGCTCACGGCGAGACCGCGACGCCTGGCGGCCTCGAGGCAGCGGCGTTCGTTTTCGCGCCGCCCCGGCGCTGATCCCACGAAGGGAGTCCGCCCGAAAACTGGGCGAAAACGGCGACGTACACGCTCCGATCAGATTTGTGATGCTCGCGTAACCGATTAATTTGACTACGCGCTCATGAGAGAATGTGAAGTACTTCAGCACATCTCTTTCAACACGCCGTTTTCTCCCGGAAACCAGCCGTTCTGACCGCCACGCTGATGCCCGATCTCCTCCACACCCGCCTCACAACCGACGCCGGCATCAGCGTTCCCATCATCTGCGGCGCCATGTATCCGTGCAGCAATCCGGAGCTCGTCGCCGCCGCGTCAGCCGCCGGCGCGATTGGAATCGTCCAGCCGGTCTCGATGACGTTCGTCTTCGGCCACGACTTTCGCGAAGGGCTCCGCTTCATCAAGAAGACGACTGACCGCCCTTTTGGCATGAACGCGCTGATCGAAAAATCCTCGCGATCGTACCACGAACGACTCGCGCGATGGGTGGACGTCGCGCTCGAAGAAGGCGTCCGATTCTTCATCACCTCGCTCGGCAACCCGCGCTGGGTCGTGGACCGCGCGGCCCAGGTCGGGGGCATCGTCTACCACGACGTCACCAACCGCAAATGGGCCGACAAGGCGGCCGACAACGGCGTGAGGGGTCTGATCGCGGTGAACAGCCAGGCGGGCGGACACCCCGGGAACCTCGACCCACGCGCGCTGCTGGACGACGTGGCGCCGATCGGCCTTCCGGTCGTCTGCGCTGGCGGCGTCGGCGATGCCCGGACCTTCCGGGCGATGATGGACCTGGGCTACGCCGGCGCCCAGCTCGGGACCCGTTTCATTGCCTCGGCGGAATGCCTGGCCCACCAGGACTACAAGGACGCGATCGTGGGCGCGGAACCCGAGGACATCGTGCTCACCGAGCGACTGACGGGCATTCCGGTCGCTGTCCTGGACAACGAGTACATCCGCCACCTGGGCCTTCGCGCCGGCCCGATCGCGCGCGCGATGCTCAAGCATCGCAAGCTCAAATACTGGATGCGGTCGATCTACGCTGCCACGTCGCTTCGCCGGCTGAAGAGGTCGTCGCTCACCTCGTCGGGGGCGCGGGAGTACTGGCAGGCCGGGAAGAGTGTGGCCGGGATTCGGGACATCCGGAGCGCCCGCGAGATCGTGGAGGAGTTTGCGGCGGCCCTGTCGTGAAACGCGCCAACCCAACCTTCTCCACCGCATCTGTGTCTATCGCCTGACTTTGAGACACTCGTGAGCTCCCCCCTGCCTCAGGTTGTCGCTTCTAATCCGCGTGCCGTGGATCGTCAGCTCGTCGCTCGTTGTCTCGGCGGTGATGGTGCCGCCGAGCGGGAGCTGTACGACGCCCACGTGGACCGGATCTACCGGCTGATGCATCGGATAGCCGGCGACGGCGACCTTGCGGCTGATTTCACCCAGGAGGCGTTCATCCGTGCGTTCCAACGGCTCGAGCAGTTCCGCGGAGATGCATCCCTCGCCACCTGGCTGCACACGATCGCCGTTTCCGTGGCGCTCAACGGGATGCGCAAGGTGAAACGCCTCAGGGTTCGCACCGACACCATGGACACCATCGCCGAGCTTCCCGCCGCCGGGTCGCCGGCCGGTCTCACGTCCGACCTCCGCACCCGACTCCACGCGGCGATCGACGCGCTGTCGGAGAAGCTTCGCCCCGTGTTCGTGATGCACGACGTCGAGGGTTACACGCACGACGAAATCGCCGGCGCGCTCGGCATACCGGTCGGAACGTCGAAGGCGCGCTTGTTCGACGCTCGCGCCCGGTTACGCCTCGCGCTGGCGGCGTTTGCTGGAGACCACATCGCATGAACAACGACCATTCGAACCGTGCCGACGAGCTGATCGCGCGAGCTGCACGCGACTACAACGAGCCGGGCATCGTTCCGCGCGAGGAAATCTGGAATCGCATCGCCGACGCACGTCGTGTGGCGAGCGTAGCGCCGATCGCGTCCCGATCGCGCCGGATGCCCGGTTGGGCGTGGCCCGCGCTGGGCGTGGCGGCCGCCGGGTTGGTCGCAGTGGGCGTGGCGATCGGACGTAGCGTGGAGCGCTCGCAGTCTCGAAGCCCGCAGAAACCGTCGATCGAAACGGCGCGGCACGATTCGAACGCCACGACCCGCCAACCGAACGCCGCTATCGTGGAGCAGCCGCGCAACAGCGCCCCCAGCCTGCGCGCGCCGGTGCCCGACAGCCAGCGCGCCGCGCCCGTCGGCGAGGAGGCCAACCCCTCGCCGGTCGCGTACCAACTCGCCCTGATCCAGCATATCGCCGGCAGCGAGGCGATGATCACCGCCTTCCGTGCCTCGGCTCGGCGCGGCGACGTCGACGCGCAGCTCGCGACGTGGTCGCGCGATCTCCTGGGCGAAACGCGGATGCTCGAGAGCTCGGCGCCGCCCGGCGACGCCACGATGAAACGCCTGCTTCAGGATCTGGAGCTCGTGCTCGCCCAGATCGTTCAGTACACGAACCACGACACGCACGCGCCGGACGACCTCGATCTGATCGAACGGTCGATCAAGCATCGCGCGGTGATGTCCAACCTTCGCACCATGTCCACCGGCCGTCTGCCGAGCGGGACGTGAACGATTCGATGAGGAATCAATATGCGTAAGACTCTCATGATGGCGTTCGGCGTAGCGGCGATTACCGCGTTCGCGGCGGCGGGAGGCGCGCAAGCCCGCCCGGCCGCCGGCGATACCGCCGCCAGCGATTCCCTGTTCCGGGCGGCTCGGGCGATGCTCGACGGCCGCGAGTACCGGCGTGCCGTTGGCGCATTTGCGTCGCTGGCCGAGCGGTATCCGTCCACGTCGCGAGCCGGCGACGCCCTCTACTGGCAAGCCTGGGCGCTCTACCAGCTCGGCAAAGACAACGGAAGCAAGACCGACCTCGCCAAGGCACAGGACGTTCTGACGCAGTTCAATCAGAACGTCGGTAAGAACACGCAGATGGCGAACGACGCGACGGATCTCTACTCGCAGATCCGCGCCGCGCAGGCCAAGCTCGGCGATGCCAACGCGGCGAGCGATATCGCCGAGCGTGCGGGAACGTTGCGGCAGCAGGCTGCGTGCACCGGGTCGCGCGCCGACGACGAGATGCGCATGGCGGCGCTCGACGGTTTGCTCAGCATGAATTCCGAGGACGCCGTGCCGATTCTCGAGTCGGTTCTCAAGCAGCGCGACCCGTGCAAGGCCGAGCTGCGAAAGCGCGCGGTGTTCATGATCGCGCAGAAGCGCGGGGCGTCCGTCGTGCCCACGCTGCTCGACGTTGCGCGCAGCGATCCGAGCACCGACGTCCGCATCCAGGCAATCTTCTGGCTCGGATCGTCGCGCAACGAACAGGCCGTGCCGGCGCTCGATTCGGTGATCTTTCAGTCCAAGGACGACGACGTTCGGAAACAGGCCATCTTCGCGATGTCCCAGCAGCGGCGCGATCTCGCGCGCCCGACTCTGGAACGCGTCGCGCAGGACGAGAAGATGCCCGAGGACATCCGCGGCGACGCGATCTTCTGGCTCGGCCAGAACGGGATCGCCGACCTCGACTTCTTCAAGACGCTGTTCAAGACGACGCACAGCCAGGAGCTGCGCAGCAAGATCCTCAACGGCGTGGCCACGGGTCGCGATCCCGGCGCGTCGGCGTGGCTGCTCGACATCGCGCGCGACAAGAGCTTCGACATCGAGACGCGCAAGAACGCGATCTTCTGGGCCTCGCAGCGGCACGAGATGGATCTCACGGTGCTCAACACGCTGTACGATCAGTCGCGCGGTGAAGACGAGCTCCAGGAGCACATCCTCTTCATCTACTCGCAGCGGCGCGAGCCGGCGGCGGTCGACAAGCTGATGTCGATCGCGCGAAGCGATCCGAACACGGAGATGAAGAAGAAGGCGCTGTTCTGGCTCGGTCAGAAGAACGATCCGCGCGTCAAAGCGTTCATCCTGGAACTCATCAACAAATGACGCCGCGCGCCGTCGCACTTCTCTGCCTCGCCGCCGCACCACTGGCACCGCTGGCACCATTGGCGGCGCAGTCGGTCGCCCAGCGCGCCGACGCGGTGCGCGACGGCACGGTCCGGCTCACCTATGCGGCGCGCCCGGGTGTCTGCGGCAACGGTGACGAAGGGGGGGGCGTCTCGATCATGAGTCACCGCGGCGACAACGCGTACTGGGGATCGCGAGCGTGCGAGACCGGCCCGGTGCGCGTGTCGATCGGGCGGGCGGACAAGCAGACGGTCAGCGTGCGCAAATACGTCGGCGGCCGGTGGCCCGCGTCCTCGGACGCGACGGACCTCGGTGTCGTCGACGCTGGCGAAGCGGCGCGCTACTTGTTGTCCATCGCCCCGTCGCTCGGCGGCCGAAACGCGAGCGACGCGGTCGTCGCCGCGGCGATCGCCGACGTTCCGACGATCGCGCCCGAGCTCACGCGGCTGCTGCAGAACGGCGACGCGCCAATCGAAGTCCGCAAGGACGCGCTGTTCTGGCTGGGCCAGAGCGACATCGCGCCCGCGGAGCTGGCGAAGCTCTACGATCGGGGGCAGCCGTTCGCCCTGCGAGAACACTGGACGTTCGTGCTCTCGCAGCGGCACGAGGACGCGGCGCTCGACAAGCTGATCGACATCGCGCGCTCGGATTCGGACACCGAGATTCGCAAGCGCGCGATGTTCTGGCTCGGCCAAAGCCGCGACCCGAAGGCGATTCAGTTCCTCCACGACATTCTTCTTCGCTGAGGCACGCATGCGTCGAGCGCTCGCGATCCGGCTCTCACTCTCGCTCGCGTCCATCCCTGCGCCGGCGATTGGCGCGCAGTCGATCGCGCAGCGCCTCGCGGCCGCGGAACGTCCGGTGCAGGTCGTCTATCCCAGCCGTCCATCGGCGTGCGGCGACGGACGCACGTACATCAACCACGTGCTCGATGATCGCAGCTCCTACACCAGCGACGGCAGCGAGGGACGGTCGCGCGGACCCTGTGTGCACGGACCGGCGCGCGTCGTCGCGACGGTCATGGGCGGTGAAGTCACGCGGCTACGCGCCTACGTCGGGCCCGTGCCGCCGTCGACCGACATGGAAACGATAACCGCCAGCGCGGCCGATGCGGCGGCGTGGCTCGGCTCGTTGATCACGCGTGAGAACTCGCGCGTCGCGTCGAGCGCGATCTTTCCCCTCATCCTCGCCGACGCGCCCGATCCGTGGCCGCTCTTGCTGCGCACCGCGCGCGACAACGAGCGCAGCCAGAACGTTCGGCGCGAGTCGCTCTTCTGGCTTGGGAACGGCGCCATCGCGCACCTCGGCCTCGAGGGCTCGCGCGACGACTCGCCGGACGACGAGATGCGGACGCAGGCGGTCTTCGTGTTGTCGCAGCGTCCGCGGACTGAGAGCGTTCCGGCGCTGATCGACGTCGCGCGAACCGCCACGCACGCAGCGGCCAAGCGGTCGGCGATCTTCTGGCTCGGTCAGACGGGTGACCCGCGGGCCGCGGACGTCTTTGCCGAGCTGCTCGGACTACGCTAGCTACGCTAGCAGCAGGAACGCGTCGTAGAGCGCGTGCGTCCACGCGGTAATGCCGAACCCGCGCAGCAGATAGAGGCCGCTGAAGGCGAGGCCGCTCAACGCGCGGAACACGAACGACTGCAGCTCGAGCTTGTCGCCGTACGGGCCGATGTAGTGGAACGCCGAGAAGATCAGCGCGCCCGAGACGGCCGCGATGACGCCCGACGCACGCGCGCCGAGGCCGAGGAGAATGCGCGCGCCGGCGGCGATGCCGGTCACGAGCAGCACACGGAAGAAGAGCTCCTCGTAGAGACCCGCGCCGAGCGAGAGCATCAGGCGCGTCGGCCAGGTCGTTTGATCGATCGGGCCGAGGCTGAGCGCGTGGAGCGAACCAAGCAGCTTCGCCGTGGTGACGCCGACGACAATGCCGAACACGCTGGCGAGGAGGATCGATTCGCCGAGCATGCCGGCGAACACGCTCGGCCGGAGCGGGTCGCGATTGCGTCGCATGTCGCGCAGCACGAGGGCGATGCCGATCAGGACGATCACGGCGATGAACACCAGCGACCCGCGGCGTCCGGCGATGGCGGTGAACGCCGCGCGCAATAGCGCGTCAGCCCCGTTGCGCAGCTCGGGCTTGCCCGGCCGCGACAGGGCGGCGGCGAGCACCTCGTACCCGAGGAGCAGCGGGAGCGCGAAGAGGATGCTGTACCGATGCGCCCGGCTGACCTTGAAGTACGACCATCGGCGCGTGGAGGCGCGCCCGGCAGGCTTCGAGCGCGCGAGAGTCGCGGTGTTCATGCGGTCATTCTACGCGCGAAGGGGTGGCGAAGTTGCGGAACGGCGATCCATTCACTAGGGTACGATAATCGTCGCGCTTCGGCGACGCACGCGACACGTTCACCCGAAATCCGAGGAGGTGATCCATTGTCTAGCGGAACTCGTAACGGCAGGATCGCCGGAAATCGCTGAGCGATTGAGTCAGCTCGGCCGCCGGAAGCCTGCTAGTTCCGGTGAATTGAGAAATAGCGGGGCCACCGTGGAGACACGGTGGCCCTTGCTTTTCTGGTGACGCGACAAGTGGGTTGGCCGGCCACTCCGGGTTCGATGTCGCGAGCCACGTACGGCCCGCGCTCGACGACGGTGGCTGCCATCCGACGCCAGACGTCAGACCTGGCATTTTCGCGGCGAGGACCTGTCTTGGCGTGGTGAATCACACCGCGTCACGCCGAAACGGATGTCTGAGGTCAGCTGTCGGCTCCCGATTTCGAGCACGCAGCCGTACCACGCCCGCCAAGACAGACCTCAGAGTGGCCGCGATCCAAACGCCGTCAGCTGTTCAAGCGCCCGTACTTCCAAATCCTCCGACGCGATCGGTCGTCACGCTCACGCTCCCGGCTTCGATTGCCAGCACCTCGAACCTCGCCAGCACCATCTGTGCAATCCGCTCTCCGTGATCGATCCGAACCGGCGCCGTCGTCGGATTCTTCACCAGCACCATCCACTCGTCGGGGAAATCGGAGTCGATCGTGCCCGGCGCATTGGGAATCGCCAGCCCTTTCTTGAACGTCGTCCCGCTGCGCGGGCGGATCTGCGCCTCGACACCCATCGGCAGGCGCGCCTTGAAGCCGAGTGGCACGAGCGCGGTCACACCGGGGGCAAGCGTGAACGATTCGACGGCGTGCACCGCGTCTTCCGTCCACGTGCGCTGCCCGTCGGAGCACTTGATCGACCGTGTGCGCACGTAGGCGCAGAGGTCGTAGCCGGCGGAGCCCTCCGTCGCGCGGCGCGGCGCGCGGGCGTCGTCGTGCAACAGTTCGACGGTGAGCGATTCCACGATGATCGTCATGCGCGGAATGTAGCTCGCGCGCCCTTGCCGCGCGGCTGTCTGTCGCGATAGCGTCCCCGCATGCCGACACGCCGACATCTGTACGCCGCGGCGCTCGCGGGCCTCGCCGCCGCGGCGCTCGACCGGGCGAACCCGCCCGACTCTCTCATGGGCCCCGGCGTGTCGCGCGAGCTGGCGACCGAGCGCGCGGCGAATCTCGGCGGCGTGCGATATCACATGGAGCTTTCGCTCCTCTCGCGCGACACGGCGCACGGCTCGATCGCGATCGCGTTCACCGCCAAGCGCGCGAGCGACGTGATCGTCGACTTTCGAGGACCGCGGCTCGCGGGCGTGCGCGTCAACGGCGGCGCGGCGCAGACGACGTTCAACGGCGCGCATCTTCGGATTCCCGCACGCGCGATTCACGCGGGCCACAACGAAATCACGGCGTCGTTCGCGGCGCTCATCGCACCCGCCGGGGCCAGCATCATTCGCTTCCACGACGATCGCGCCGACGCCGACTACCTCTACACGTTGTTCGTGCCGTCGGATGCCAACGCGCTCTTCCCGTGCTTTGATCAGCCTGATCTCAAGGCGAGACTCTCGCTCTCGCTGACCGTGCCGGCCGGTTGGAACGCGTTGGCCAACGGCATCACGGAGCACGTGGACTCGACCGGTGGATCGCGGACGTACCGTTTCCGCGAGACCGATCCCCTGCCGACGTACCTGTTCGCCTTCGCGGCCGGGCCCTGGCACGAGTTCACGGGCGGCCCGCACGACACGCATCTCTGGGTCCGCGCGTCGCGCGCCAAAGAAGTCGAAGTCGACTCGCTTCAGGCGCAGGTCGCGTCCGCGATCACGTCGCTGCAGACGTATTTCGGCGTGCCGTATCCGTTCCAGCAGTTCCAGTACATGCTCTCACCCGCGTTTCCGTTCGGCGGCATGGAGCACCCCGGCGTCACGATGTTCAACGAGGAGTCGTTCATCTACCGCGAGCCGCCGACGCTCAACCAGCGCCTCGGCCGCCGCGCGACGATCTACCACGAGGTGGCGCACCATTGGTTCGGCGACGACGTCACGATGCGCTGGTTCGACGACCTGTGGCTCAAGGAAGGCTTCGCGACGTACATGGCGGCCAAGATGCAGGACATCGAAGGGCTGCCCAATCCGTGGATGTCGTTCTACCTGCGCAACAAGCCGGCGGCGTACGACGTCGACCAGACGAGCGGCACCACACCGGTGTGGCAGCAACTCGCCAACCTCGACCAGGCCAAGAGCAACTACGGCGCGATCGTCTACAACAAGGCGCCGGGAATCCTCAAGCAGCTCAACTACCTCGTCGGCGACTCGGCGTTTCGGATCGGCCTTCACGCTTTTCTCATCACGCACGCGTACGGCAACGCGACGTGGCAGGATCTGCTGGCGTCGATCGGCAAAGCGGCCCACCGGCCACTTACGGAGTGGGGACGCCAGTACATCCTCCGCCCGGGGATGCCGGTCACCGAACAAGTGCTCGACACGGAGAATGGAACGATCAAGCGTCTCGCGCTGGTTCAGCACGCGGCGCAGTCGCTGTCGGGACGCGGCGTGTGGCCCATGCGCACTGAAGTCGTGCTCTGGTCGGCCGGCGCCGAGCCGACGTCGATCCCTGTCGAGGTCACGGCCGAGACGACCGTCGTCGCGGCGGCGAAGGGCAAGCGCGCTGATTTCGTCTTCGCGAACGCGAACGACCAGGCCTACGGGCTGGTGATGCTCGACGCGCACAGCTCGCGGTGGCTCCTCGGCCACCTGGGCGAGGTGCGCGATCCGTTTCTGCGCGCGATGCTCTGGGGCGCGCTGTGGGACCTCGTGCGCGACGCCCGCATCGCGCCGGCGGAGTTCGTCGCGTCGGCGACGCGCGAGCTGCCGAACGAATCCGATGAACAGATCGCCGCCGGCGTGCTCGGACGGCTGAGCCGCGCGACGTCGGCGTACCTGTCGGACGCGCAAGGCGCATCGAGCACGGCGGCCGTCGAGACCATGCTGCTCGGCGTGGCGTCCGATGGGAAGCGCAGCTACGGCATCCGCAAGAGTTTCCTCGACACGTACATCTCGGTGGCGACGTCCGCGCCGGCGCTCGCGCGACTGCGCGCGTGGCTCGACAGCGCGTCGATCGCCGGCACACCGCTCCGCCAGCCGACGCGCTGGTCGATCGTCACTCATCTCGTCGAGCGTGGAGCATCCGACGGCGACGCGTTGATCAGCGCGGAATCACACCGCGACACGACGGTGAACGGCCGCCGCAGCGCGTTCGTCGCCGGCGCCGCGCGACCTAGTGCTGCGATAAAGGCCGACTACTTCCGCCGGTTCTTCCACGACTCGACGCTCAACGAGGACTGGGTGACGGCAAGCCTGCGCGCGTTCAACGCGCCCGACCAGGCAGCGAAGACCCTTCCCTACCTCGTGCCCGCGCTCGACTCGCTCGCCTGGATCCAGAAGAACCGGCGCATCTTTTTCCTCGGCTCGTGGCTCGGCGGCTTCATCGGCGGCCAGCAGTCACCCGAGGCGCTGCACAACATCGACGACTTCCTGGCCGGGCACCCGGCGCTGCCCGCAGATCTGCGCCAGAAAATCCTCCAGACGCGCGACGACCTCGAGAGGACCGTGAGGATCCGAGGGCGGTTCGCCGGTGTGGTGTGAGAATGGCCAGCGGGCCTGATTTGGATCGCTGCGGAGGAAGGACTCTAGCATCAGCGACAGCATCAGCATCAGAGTCAGCACTTACTGATGCTGCCGGCTGTCGCTGATGCTAGAGTGGTCGATCGCGCAGGGATCGCGATCAGACCACGTATCTGACGTCAGATATCTGATTTCTGATATCCGACTACTGTAACCCGCCCGGCCTCACCAGCCTCTCGACGCCCGCCAGCAGCGCGTCAACGACGAGCGCCAGGAGTGCCGCGGGGATCGCGCCGGAGAGGATCATTCGTGTGTCCGACAGCGCGAGGCCGGCGACGATCGGCTCGCCCAGTCCGCCGGCGCCGATGAACGCGGCGAGCGTCGCTGTGCCGACGTCGATCACGGCGGCCGTGCGAATTCCCGCCATGATGGTCGGTGCGGCGAGCGGGAGTCGGACGTCGCGCAGGATCTGCGTGTCCGTCATCCCGAGCGCGTGCGCCGACGCAACGGCGGCGGGATCCGCATCTCGCACGCCGGTGAACGTGTTGCGCATGATCGGGTAGAGCGAGTAGAGCACGAGCGCGGCCAGCGCCGGCACGACGCCGATGCCGAGCAGCGGAATCATGAACGCGATCAGCGCGATGCCCGGCAGCGTTTGCAGTACGCCGACTCCGCGGATCACCGCCTCGGCGTGCGACGGAAGTCGCTCCAACGCGAGGCCCAGCGGCATGGCGATGAGAATGGCGACGAGCAACGAGAGGGCGACGAGCTCGACATGACGCAGCGCGAGGCGCGCGATCGTGCCGCGCTGCTCGGCCATGTACGCGAAGAACGACGAACGTCCGCCATCCAATGACTTGGTCGTCGTACTCGTCGGCGCGCCGACGAGTCCCATCTGCCCGAGCGCATCCCGCGCGACCGACGCCACCGGCTCCTGAGCGACCTCCACGCGTTCGTTGAGTGCTCGCATCCGCGCGGCGTCGAGCTGACCGCCAAGCTCCTCGAGCGCCGCGATGGCGCGCGGGTTGGTCGTCGCGAGCCGAGCGCTGACGAGCGGCGCGGCGTCGTACGGCGGGAAGAAATGCCGATCGTCGCCGAGCACGGTGAGGTTGTATTTCGCGATCAGACCGTCAGTAGAGTAGCCGTCGATCACGTCGACTTGGCCCGCGGCGAGCGCTTGATACTTGATGGCCGGCCCGAGCGGACGAACGTCGGCAAAATGGAAATCGTACGCATGCTGAAGGCCGACGAGTCCATCGGCGCGGCCGATGAAGTCCGCGGTGAGTCCCGCTCGCAGCGTTCCCGCGTGGCGAGCGAGATCGCTGAGCGATGTGAGGTGCAGCGAGTCCGCCGTCGCCCGACGGACGGAGATCGCGTAGCCGTTCTCGAATCCGAGCGGCGCCAGCCACCGAATTCCGAAGCGCCGGCGAAACTCCAACGAGACGCGCCGATACGCGTCACCGGCGTCGCCACTCGGCGCTTCGTGCAGAATCGCGAGCAGGCCGGTGCCCGTGTACTCCGGATAGACGTCGATCGCGCCCGACTGCAAGGCACCAAACGCGACGTCGGTCGCGCCGAGCCCAGGCCGCCGGTCGACGCGCAGTCCGCGTGCCTCGAGAAGCTGTGCGAACATCTCGGCAAGCAGGTACGACTCGCCGAACGGCTTCGACGCCACGACCACCGGCCGATCGGGAGAACCAGGGCTCGCCGGGCCGCCCTGCGAACCGTGCACGCCGAGCGAGAATATCGCCACGACGAACGCCGCTATCATTTCCCGCGCGCCACCGATGCTTCTTCGGTCACGCGCGACCGCTGCAACAACAGGCGGACGTAGTCGCTCGCGGGATGTGCGATCAGCTCGGCCGGCGGCGCGACCTGCTCGATGCGGCCAGCGCGTACGACGACGACGATCGTGCCGAGGCGGATCGCCTCGTGGAGATCGTGCGTCACGAAAACCGTGGTCACACCGAGGCGTTCGCGCAGCGCGCCGAACGCATCCTGCAGCTCGGCGCGCGTGATCGCGTCGAGCGCGCCGAAGGGCTCGTCGAGGAGCAGTACCGTCGGTTCCGCGGCCAGTGCGCGCGCGATCGCGACACGCTGGCGTTGTCCGCCCGAGAGCTCGCGCGGCCACCGCTCGGCGAATCGCGCCGGATCGAGTCCCACCAGCGCGAGGGCGTCGCGGGCGCGCGACGCCACGTTCGTCTCACCGCGCAGACGCAGCACGAGCTCGACGTTCCGCTGCACGCGCCAGTGCGGAAGCAATCCGCCGTCCTGCGGGACGTAGCCGATGCGCCGCCGAAGCACGATGGGGTCGATGCTCGAAGCATCGACCCCATTTATCTGAACGAGCCCTGAGTCGGGCTCCGTCAATCGATTGAAGCAGCGAAGGAGCGTCGTCTTTCCCGAACCACTCTCGCCGACCAGCGCCACCGCCGCGCCTTGTGGTACGTCGAGCGATACGTCGACGAGCGCGGTGACGTTACCGAATGCCTTGCTCAGGTGCTCCGCGGCGAGCGCGGAACTCACTTCGTCTGTGCCGCCGCGTCGTCGCCGTCCTTGCGAGACGCCCACATCGGTTGGGCGACGCACTGGTTGAAACTCTGTCCGCCGCACGTCGACTTCGCCGATTCCACCACGTGCTGACGCACGATGTCCGGATACCGGTGACACGTCGGCGTGTTGCTCCCGGTGACGCAGCCGTTGTAACGCAGCAGCGCGTGCCGCCAGGCGTCGTCGGCATCGACGACGATCCTGCTCGTCTTCTCGGTGAGCCAGCCGAGGATCCAGATCCCGTATTTCAGGTTCGTCGAATCGGCGCGCAGGTTCGTGCCGAACTTGGACCCGAGGACGGACGTCCAGATCCGCGGCATGATCTGCATGAGACCGACGGCCCCGACGTTGGACCGCGCGGTCGACTTGAACTCGTCGTTCTCGGTCATCATCACGCCCAGCACGAGCGCGGGCGGAATCTTCCGCGTGTACGCTTCGCGCACCGCGACGTCGGCCAGCGACCGCGCGCGATCCGGGTCGACACGACCGGTGCGCACGAGATCCATGGCGAACGAATCGCGATCGTGGAAGAACGCGGGGGAGCTGAGCGCGGTATTCGTGGGCGAGTCCGCCCACGGAGTACGGGACGCCGGCGTGGCCGCTTTCGTGGAGTCGGCCTGCTTGGTCGAATCCGCGCTGGTGGAATCAGAGGATTCCGCAGCGGCCAACAGCGCGCGCGCGACAATTGACCCAGCACTCGTATCGATGTAACGGTGCTCGGCGACCTGCGTGACCAACGGCTCCTGCGTCGCGGACAGCGGACGGCTGAGCTTGATGCCGATTGCGATCGAAGCGACCAGCCCGCCGGCAATCGCGAGCTGCGGCAAGATGTATTTCTTCATCGGGCGGATACTGGGCCTCCGAGATCGAGAGGTCGAGGTGGGATACGTGCCGTGGGGGCGAACGCCCGCACCACGCCACGCGCACTTAGTAGTACCACCTAGACCGTTCAGGGGTCCCGATTTGCACTACTGCCGCGACCGCTTCAACAACAGCGTGTTCAGCTTTGCTAGCTTAGCGCGAGAACACGGGAAAGGCAACTAACTTGCGACTCCGGAAAAGTCCGGTTTCCGCATGCAACATCATCCCATCGATCGGCGGCCACGCACGACGGGTTCGCACCGTCGTCCGTCGCGTCGTGCCCGCTACACGACGCGCGCGCTGATCCTCGCGACCTTTCTCGCGATCATCGGGCTGATGGTGCGCGCGGCACGCTCCAATCCTCGCGACGCGAGCGTGATCGCCGAGCGCGAGCTGCGCGTCAACACGCTGCAGCCGGGAGAGCAGGTGCACCGCGTGGTGGCGGTATTCAAGCGGCCCGCGCTCTCCTACTTTCGCGCGACGCGCGGCCTCCTGGCGCTCACCGACCGTCGCTTGATCTACCTCGGCGTGGAACCACGCGACGTTCTCGCCGCGCCCGATCTGCCGCCCACGTTCGAGCAGCGCGAGTACCCGCTCGACGCGACGACGCGCGTGTCGTCGGGTCGCACGATGCTCGGCCTCGTGAAGGCGGTCGTGATCACGACGCCGAGCGAGACGATCCACCTCGGTGTGCCGTCGGGTGCGGAACGCTCGGCCGACCTGCTGGTGACGGCGATGTCGTCGCGGCATGACCGCGCCGTCGCGCAGGCCGCGGCCCGCGGGAGCGAGATGCAGGACATCCAGAAGGCGCGGCAGGCCCTCGAGGCACAGCGGCGAAAGGCGAAGTACTACGTCGTTCGCCGAGGCGACGCGCTCGGCGGCATCGCGACGATGTGGAACACGACGACGGCGAAGCTGATCGCCTGGAATCGTCTGCCGGGCCCGCGGATCCGCGTCGGCCAGTCGCTGGTGGTCCGTCCGGCGTTCTGACCGTGCCCGCACCGCGGACGTCGGCTCGCGGACGATGCCTTGACAGTCTAAGTATCGGTCCGTATCAATGCTCAGACAGTCTAGGTAGAGGCTCATGCCGACAGAATCAACCAAGGACCGCCTGCACGGCACGCTCGACGCGCTCGTGCTCAAGACGCTGAGCTGGGGCCCGCGCCACGGCTACGCCATCGCGCGCTGGCTCGAGGACACGAGCCGCAACGCGCTCCAGATCGAAGAAGGCTCGCTCTATCCGGCGCTGTACCGCATGGAGCGCAAAGGATGGATCGAAGCCGAGTGGGGCACGTCGGAGCTGGGACGCAAGGCGCGGTTCTACAAGCTCACGGCGCGCGGACGCCGCCAACTCCGCTCCGAAGCGAGCGAGTGGACGGCGTTCGCGCGCGTCGTGGCCACCGTGCTCGCCGCGCCGTCGGACGGCTGAGCGATGGCGAGCTTGGGCCGTGGACCGCGCGAGTTGGGCTCGCCGTTCTGGCGTGCGAGTGTGGGCGACGAGGTCGACGCCGAGCTCGCGTTTCACGTCGAGATGCGAACGCGCGAGCTCGTGGCCGGGGGCATGGACCCCGCCGCCGCGCGCGCGGCGGCGATCGCGCGATTCGGCAACCTGCCGCACGTGAACGCCGAATGCCGGCACATCGGCAATTCCAGGGAGCGAGGCATGCGACGCACTGAATATCTCGCCGAGCTCGCGCACGACGCGCGCTTCGCCATCCGACAACTGGTCAGAACGCCGCTCTTCACCGCCGTCGCGATCGCGACGCTGGCACTCGGCGTGGGCGCGACGACCGCCATCTTCAGCGCGGTGAATGCCGTCGTGCTGCGGCCGTTTCCGTTCCTGCGCCCCAACGAGCTGACGTTTCTGTTCACGTCGTGGCACGGCACGGACGGCAGCGTGTCGGTCGGTGATTTCGCCGACTGGCGCAAACGCTCGACGAGCTTCGCCAACATGGCGGCGGTCCAATTCGTCGGCATGACGCTGTCGACCGGCGATTCGCCGGAGCGCGTGACCGGTGCCCAGGTCACGGCGAGTCTGTTTCCCACGTACGGCGTCGCGCCCGAGCTCGGACGCGTGTTCGCGGAAGCAGAAGACGGGCCCGGACAGCCGGCGGTCGTCGTGCTCAGCGATGGACTGTGGCGCCGCGCGTACGGCGCCGATCCGGCCATCGTCGGACGCACGATCACGGTCAACGGCGCGCCGGCGACGGTGGTCGGCGTCATGCCGCGGACCTTCGACCCCACCGACTCGCGCGAGGAGCTGTGGATGCCGGCGGCCTACACGCCGGAGCGCCTCGCCTTTCACGATGAGCATTTTCTGACGGTCGTCGGCCGCCTCAAGCCGGGCGTCACGGCCGCGGCGGCGCAGAAGGAGATGGCCGCCATCTCCCGCCACATGTCCGACGAATACCCGACGACCAACGCCGACAACTCCTCGCACGTCGTTCCGCTGGGCGGCGCGGTGATCGGCGCGTACCGGTCGCGGCTCTTCGTGCTCCTCGGCGCCGTGGGTTGCGTGTTGCTCATCGCCTGCGCCAACGTCGCCAACCTGCTGTTGGCGCGCGGCGCGACGCGGGCCACCGAGCTGGCAATTCGGTCGGCGATCGGTGCCGGGCGATCGCGCATCGTGCGACAACTGCTGACCGAGAGCTTCGTGCTGGCGCTGGTGTCCGCCGTCGCGGGCGTGGGCCTGGCCTGGGGCGGCGTGCGCGTTCTCGTCGCCGCGGCGCCGCCGAACATTCCGCGCCTCGCCGACACGCGCATCGACCTGTGGGTGCTGCTGTTCGCGCTCGCCATCGCCGTCGTGAGCAGCGTGCTGTTCGGTCTGGTGCCGGCACTCAAGGCGTCGCGCGGGAATCTCGAGGCGACGCTGCGCGAAGGTGGACGGCAGGCCACCGCCGGGCCGCGCGACCGTGTGCGCTCGATGCTGGTTGCTGGAGAGGTCGCGATCGCACTGACGCTGCTCGTCGCCGCGGGGCTGCTGATTCGCAGCGCGATCTACCTCAATCACGTGACCCCCGGGTTCGATCCCGCCGGCGTTCTCTCGGCGCGCGTCGCGCTGCGCCCGACGGGGTACAAGCAAGGCGCGGAGGAGGCCGAGCAAACCTTCACGCGCATTCTCGACGCGGTTCGTGCCGCGCCGGGCGTGCAAACGGCGTCGCTCACGTCGCAGGCGCCGATGGGACCGGGCGGCGGGTCGAACGGCGTCGTGCCGGAAGGAAAGACGCCCAACATCAAGAACGCGGTGGACGCGCGTCTTCGCATGATCACCGCGGGCTATCTCTCGACGATGCGCATTCCGCTCGTCGCCGGGCGCGAAATCGACCAGAGCGACGTGCGCGGCGGCCTGCGCGTCGCGGTGGTGAGCGCGGCGCTCGCCAAGGCGCTGTGGCGCGGCGAGAACGCCGTCGGAAAACGATTCGCATGCTGCGAGGGAGATCCGGGCGACCCGCGATGGAAAACGGTCGTCGGCGTAGCGGCCGACGTGCGCTCCGGCGGACCGACGCGCGACGTGCGCCCAGAGTTCTACCTCCCGATGATGCAGGCGCCGGCAGAAGCGTGGAGCTGGGTCGGCCGCACGATGACGATCGTCGCGCGGTCCGCCAGCGGCAACGGCGCGTCGATCACGCCGGCGATTCGCACCGCCGTCAAATCGGTGGACGCATCCCTGCCGGTCTATTCGGTCTACACGATGGACCAGAGCATCGCGCAATCGCTCGCCGAACAGCGTTTCCACTTGATGCTACTGGTCACGCTCGGCGCGGTGGCGTTGCTGCTCGCGGCGGCGGGGATCTACAGCGTGATCTCGTTCATCGTCGCGCTGCGGACGCACGAGATCGGCGTACGTCTCGCGCTGGGCGCGACGGGAAGCGACGTCGTCCGGCTGCTCACGCGACAGGGGCTGCGTCCGGTCGTCGGCGGCACCGCGCTCGGCACGCTGCTCGCGCTGTGGGCGACGCGCCTGCTGCGCGGCTCGGTGTACGGCGTGCAGACCTCGGACCCAGCAACGATCGGCGTTGGCGTCGCAGTGCTGCTCGGCGTGGCGACGCTCGCCATCGTGCTTCCCGCGCGCCGCGCGACACGCGTCGATCCGACGACGGCGCTACACGGCTGAGGCGACCGCCGGCAGCACGCGTCCGCGGCACTCGCCGAATCCGATTCGGCGCGCGCCCGGACGCTCGCAATGGCCGCGCAGAATTACTTCGTCGCCGTCCTGCAGGAAGGTGCGCGTCTCGCCATTCGGCAGCGCGATCGGTTCCGTGCCGCGCCACGCGCGCTCCAGCAAGCAGCCGCGCGACTCTTTCGTCGCGCCGGACACCGTTCCGCTGCCGAGGAGATCGCCGGGGCGCAGGTTGCAGCCGTTGCTCGCGTGATGGGTGATGAGCTGGGCGACGGTCCAGTACATGTCGGCGAACGATCCGCGGCTGAGCAGCGCGGGGCTCGTCTTGGCGTCGCGCATCATCTGCGTCGTGAGATAGACCTCGAGCGTGATCGCGAATCCACCCGCCTCCGCGTCGGCCGAATTCTGGAGATAGGCGAGCGGCTCGGGATCGCCTTCAGCGCGCGGACGCGCCGGCGCGCGAAAGGGCGCGAGCGCGTCGAGCGTGACGACCCACGGCGAGATCGACGTCGCGAAGCTCTTGGCCAGGAAGGGACCGAGCGGTTGGTATTCCCACGTCTGGATGTCGCGCGCCGACCAGTCGTTCAGCAGACAGAGACCGAAGAGGTGCTCCTCCGCCGCGCGGATTGGAATTCTCTCACCGAGCGGATTCCCGCCGCCGATGAAGGCGCCCACCTCGAGCTCGTAGTCGAGTCGCCGGCTCGGACCGAACGTTGGCGAAATGGCGTCGCCGTCGCGCGTTTGCCCCACCGGACGCACGACCTTGGTGCCGCTGACCACCACCGACGATGCCCGTCCGTGATAGCCGATCGGTATCCACTTGTAGTTCGGGAGCAGCGGATTGTCGGGGCGCAGCATTGTGCCGACGTTCGTCGCGTGCTCGATCGACGCGTAGAAGTCCGAATAGTCGCCGACCGCCACGGGCACCAGCAGCTCCGCCTCGCTCATCGGAACGAGGTACGGCTCGACCTGCGGCGCGGTCGACGCGTTGGCCTCGCCATCGCTCAGTAGTTCGCTCACGGCGGCGCGCAGTACTCGTGCACCGTCGCGCCCGCGCGCCATCACGGCGTTCAGCGTCACCTCGCCGAGGCGACCGACGAGATCGTCGTCGAGCGACGGCAGGTTGCCGTGTCTCGCGCACCCGATGAGATCGAGAATCTGGTCGCCGATCGCGACGCCGATGCGCCCTGCGTCCACCGTTCCGCGCCGGCGAAAGACGCCGAGCGGAAGATTTTGAATGGGAAAATCGCTCTCGCGCGCGTTCGCGACGGCCACCCACGACGTGAGCGTGGGGTCGTGGGTGCGGTCGAGCTCGATCACGGGAGGAGCGCCATGGAGCGGAGCTCGTCCACCGGCTCTCGAAACGAGCACGAACCGAACGAGCCGAACATGCGGCCGTGGGTCGCGGCGAGTTGCGCCGATTCCAAATGGTGTCCTCGCCAGTCGACGCCGCGATCGCTGAACGAGAACGACGACGCGTCGCGCTCCTCGAGCAGCCGCACGGCGTCGTCGTCAGGCATTCCCGCGGCGAGAAACGCGGCGGCGAGGAACACGTTGAGAAATCCGAACATCGACCCGCGCGGTGCGTTCGGCGCGTAGGTGAGCGCGTAGGATCCGGTGAGCGGATGATGCAGCCCCGCCGTCGCCTTGAACGGCACGCCGGCGTCGAGACAGACGCGCATGAAGCGCGCGACCGCACGCGCCGGCGGAAACGCGTCGGCGGTGACGCCGCCCGTTCGAATCTTCGCGCGAACACCCGCCGCGCGCGCGGCGTCGACGAGCAGATCCAGCGTCACACCTCCGTCGAGCGGCAGCTCGGCGAACACCTCGAATCCGGACGCGGCTCGCGAGGCGAGCTGGTAGATCACGTCGGGGCGATCGGCTTTCGCCTCGATCGCGTCGACGACGCCGGCGCTTCGAGCAATCCGCGCGTTGAAATCGGCGACCGCGTCGAGATCCGCGGTGATGTTCACGCCGAGCACGGCACTGACCCGCACATCAGACGCGTCGGCGGCGCGGAGCGAATCGGCAAGCTCGTTCAACCGCGCCGCCGGTACGACGAATCTGCCGAGCATCGGCGCGTCGTCGCTCGCGCGATACGACGCGTAGTTGCGAACCGCGGTGTCCATGTCGAGCGCAGCGGGCGGAAACAATCCGGCGTAGTCGATCGCGCCCGTCAGTAGCTGGCGCAGCAAAGCGGACGCGGCGTGCGCTCTCGTCGAGGCCGTTGGAGTGCCGGGGCCGCCGCTCATCCGACGAAAATAGCGGCCCCTACCCGCTCGGAAAAAGAGGTTTAACGCAGATGCCGCAGATTCGAAAAGCAATGCCGCAGATGACCCGTCTTTTGGTCATCTGCGGCATTGCTGTTGAGGATCTGCGGTATCTGTGTTTCCTGTCCGGACGCCGTGGTGCCGATTGCCCTCGAACGGGCTAGAAGTCGAACTTCAATCCCGCCGTCAGCGCGAAGTTGTTCGCCGTCTGCCCGGTGAGTCCGAGTCCGGTCACGTCCTGAAAGTTGAACTGCCCGATGTAGTCCTTCGCCATCACGCGCAGCGCGATGCCGCGGCCGACCGCGAAGTCGGCGCCCGCTCCGACGTTACCGGCCAGATTCGTCGCCGTGGTCGTGAGGAAGTCCGCGTCGATGTTGTAGTGCATTGCGCCGACGCCGGCCTGGATGAACGGCGAGAACGCGAGCGAGCTGGTCTTCGTCGCGCCGAAGTTGTACTGGAGATCCGCGTCGTAGATGTACATCTGGCTGTGCCCCACATCGATGCCGCTGAGGAACGGCACACCGATCTGGAAGTCCGACGACGTGTAGCCAAGGTTGCCGACCAACGACACGTTCTTCGACATCGGCAGATCCAGCTGCGTGCCGTACATGAGTCCGGGTGAATTCGTGAGACTCGTCCCGAATGGACCCTTCAGATAGTCGCCGAACATCATGTAGCCGACGTACGGTGTGATGTGCACCTGCGGCGCAGACTCCGGGGTCTGTGCGCCGACTGACGCGGCAACGAGGGTTGAGACCCCGATGGCGATGTTGCGAAGGCTGCGCATATGAATTCGAGGTTGATGTGAGGTTTCGCGAGGTTCGCTGCGACTCCTTGGGAAGGCATGCCAAGGACCAACTGTTTCGCAGATGGCCAAGCACGTCGAACTCGTTCGCGGTGCGCGAGTTACGTCAGATTGCGGAATCTTTGTGGCGGTCGTCGGCGTCCGCGAACGGGGACGAAACAGCGTCCCCGCGAAGCGTCGCCCGGCGACAAATCACTTGGCTCGCGACAATCGCCAGCCGAAGCGCGCGAGCGACACGCGGCCGCCCGCGTTGACGGTGACCCCTTCGCGCGCGAGGCGAATGCGCTGCGTCGTCCCGGAGCTCGAACTCACACGCTCCAGGCTCAGCCGTCCCTGCGCGTTGATGACGCGGTGCCACGGGACGCTGGTGCCGTCTGGCAGCGCGGCCAACGCGTAGCCGACCTGCCGAGCGTGACCCGGCAGACCCGCGATGCGCGCGACGTTTCCATAGGTCGTGACTTTGCCGCTCGGAATGCGGCGAACGACCGCGTAGATGCGCGCGTAGGTACCGCGCGCCCCCCCCGTCACACCGCGCCGCTGAAGGCGAGCGTGTTGCTCGTCGTCGAGCTCGTCGCGTCGAGCTTGGGCCGGCACGCCAGCCGTTCCCGGATGAGAGACGTCACGTCGGCGAGTTCTTTGCCGACGAGCTCGAGCCGGGGCGGACGCACGGCGGCGTTGCCCTGCCCGACTTCCGTCTGCACGAGCTTGATGAGCTGGACGAACTTCGGAACCGTGTCGAGGCGAAGCAGCGGCAGGAACCACTCGTACAGCGCCCGCGCTTCGTCCAGCCGGCCGTCGCGCGCCAACTCGAACACGCGCACCGACTCGAGCGGCAGCGCATTCACCAAGCCCGCGACCCAACCCGTCGCGCCCATCGGGATGGACTCGAGAATGGCGTCGTCCATGCCCGCGAAAATGGCGAGGCGGTCGCCCAGCGTTTCGTGAATCGCCGTGATTCGACGCACGTCGCCGCTCGATTCCTTCACGGCGTGGAGATTCGCGTGCGCCGTGAGCTCGACAAGCTGCGGCGGTGACACGTCGGTGCCGTACGCGATCGGATTGTTGTACAGCATGCACGACAGACTCGTCGCGCCGATGACCGCGTCGTAGTGGGCCTTGGTCTCGCGCCAGTCGCCGCGATAGACGTACGGCGGCAGCACCATGAGTCCGTCGCATCCCGCGGCCTGGGCGCGGTGCGCCAGCGCGACGCATTCCGCGGTCGCCAATCCGGCGATGCCGGCGACGGCCGGCACGTCACTGCCGAGCGCGCGGCGGCACGTCTCGAGAATACTCACCTTCTCGTCGAACTGGAGCGTGGCCGCCTCGCCCAAGCGACCCGAGCGCCACCACGCCGCGACAGCCGGAATCGGTCAGCCACCGAACGTGTTTCTCGAGTCGCGGATGGTCGACCGCGAGCCCCGCGCCGAACGGGGTGGTGATGGCGGGAAATACGCCTTGCCAGTCGCGCTGCTGCATCGTTGGCGAGCTCCTTCAGGGTTCGATGTTCGTCCGACTCACACATTTCTCTCGAGCAGTGCGCCGACGGCCGTCGGTTGAACCGGCACGTGCGGTGCCTCGCGCGGCCAGCCCCACATGTATTCCAGCGCGACGCCGCACACGCGCCCTTGGCAGGGACCCATTCCCACGCGCGTGTACAGCTTGGCCTGTCGAGGCGTCCAGGTTTGGTCCAGCTCCCCGAGCCGGACGTCCTCGCAGCGACAGACAATCGTGTCGCCAGTCGCGAGCCCGCGCAACTCGGCCCGCAGGGCGAATCCTTCGGCGAGCCAATCGGCCTCTCGGCGCAAGCGCGCCCGCGAGCGGCGGAGTCCGGTCGAGGGCTCGCGGCCTGCCGCCACCAGCCCGGCGATCTCGCCCTCCACGAGCGACAGGTCGACGCCACCAATTCCTGTCGGTTCGCCGGCGCAAAACACGCCGGGCACGTTGGTCGCCTGCCGGTCGTCCACTTCTACGCCATTCTCTCCCACGGCGCATCCGACAAAGCTCGGAAGCTCGACGTTGGGTACGAGCCCGAACGCCGTGGCCACGATGTCGCACTCGATCGTGCGCGAGGACGCGCCATCGGTGAGTGTCACCGACTCGACACGCCCGTTCCCATTGGCGCTCGCGATCCACCTTCCCGTCGAGTAGGTCGTACCGGCGATCCGCGCTCGGAGCACCGCAGCCTGGAGCGCGCGCCGCGGTGTGCGCCACAAACGCGCCGCGAATCGCGCTACGCGCGCGAACGGCGCCTGCTCCGCCACCATGACCACACGAGCGCCGTGCGACGCCAGCGACGCCGCCACGGCGAGCACGAGCGGACCCGTGCCGGCGACGACGACGCGTTTTTCTCGCACCGGCATTCCCGATTTCATCAACGCTTGCGCGCCCCCGACACCAAACACGTTGGGCAGCGTCCATCCCGGGAACGGGAGAAACAGCTCGCGAGCTCCGGTCGCGAGCACGATCGCCGACGTCTCGATCGTGACGAGTCCCCCGTCCCCGTGCCCTTCGGCGAATACTCGAAAACCGGCGCGCGTCTTTTCGACGTCGACAACGCTCGTCGCGCTTCGAATCGCCGCGCCGCTGCGCGCGAGACGGTCGACCCATCGCCGCGACGCGAACGCGCGGTGACCGTCGCGCGTGGCGCGCCAGATCTGGCCGCCGGGCGCGAGTCCCTCGTCCACGAGCAGTGCGCGCGCTCCGATTTCCGCGGCACGCGACGCCGCGGCCATGCCCGCCGGTCCGCCGCCGACGACGAGGACGTCGCACGAGGCACGCGTCATCGCTGCACCTTGCCGGCGAGCACGCTCATTCCCGGACGCACGCGCGTGAGGCACGACCGGCGCTGCTCCACGCCGTCGATCGTCACGCGACACTCGTAGCACGTGCCCATGCTGCAGAGCGGGGCGCGCGGTTCGCCGCGCTCCGAGATGCGAAACACCGTCTCGCCCAACGCAAGCAGCGCCGCGGCCACGGTCGATCCGTGATCGACCTGCACCACACGGCCGTTCACGCTGATCGCGATCTTGTCGGTCACGCGGGCACCTGCGCGTGCTGCCCGTGTCGCGCGTCGTGCGGCATCGCGCGCGTCGCCGCGAACGGCGCCGCGTCGATGGCCGGCTTCCGTCCGGCAACGAGATCGGCGAGCACTCTCGCCGTGGCGAGCGACGTCGTGATGCCAAGTCCCTCGTGCCCGGCGGCGATCCACACGCCGGGAATCGGATCCCAGGGGCCGATCAGCGGCAGCTTGTCGTCAGTGGCCGGACGAAATCCGGTCCAGCATCTGATCACCGACAGATCTACGAGCGCCGGCACGAACTCCACCGCACGCTCGAGCATTCGCGCCAACACGGCGCGGTTGATCGACGCGTCCCATCCGACGAGCTCGCGCGACGAGCCGATCATCACTTGGCCGGTTCGACGCGGCTGAAGATTGAACGCGACCGATTCGGTGGTCATCGAGTGCGCGCTGGCGAGATATCCGAGCTCGACGAGTTGGTGACGACACACGAACGACGCGCGGTCGGTGATCGCGAGGTGGCCCTTGCGCGGCACGATCGGAAGGTCGGGCACGAGTTGCGCGGCGCGCGCCCCGGCGGCGTTCACGACGACGTCGGCGTGCAGCGTCTCACCGTTCGTCAGCCGCACGAGTCGCGCACCCAGCGAGGCGACGGACGTCGCTTCACGCAACTTCGCGCCGGCCGCCGTCGCGCGACGAAGCAACTCGATCGCCGCGCCGGGCGGATACACGACCGAATCCCCCGGCACGCGAAGCGCGCCGGCGAGACCGGCACGCAGCTCGGGCTCGGCGTCGGCGAGTTGTTTTTCGTCGAGCACTTCGGTGGCGACGCCGACGCCGGCGTACGCGGCGCGTTTTTCGTCGAGCGCCGCGAGTTGCGACCCGTCCTCGGCGATCCAGAGCGTGCCGCAGCGATCGACTTCAGATCGCCGGTCTTGATCGAGCCCGATCTCGCGCCACAGCCGGTCTGAGTATGCGGTGAGCGCGAGCTGCGCCGGCGAATCGTCCATGACGACGATGTGCCCCATACCCGCGGCGGTCGTGCCCGATGCGGCGAACGACGCTTCGAGAATCGTGACGCGCCATCCGTCTCGAGCGAGCGCTTCCGCGCACGCCGCACCGACGATGCCCGCCCCGACGACGATCGCGTCGGACGTCGCCGGCATGTCAGCCGCCGATGCCGAAGCGGAACGGATCGGCGGGGTCGAACCGCAGCGTCGAGTCGCCGGTGATGAAGGCGCGGCCGCGGATGTGCGGAATCAGCTCGCCGCCGCCGCCGCGCGTGAGCCAGCCGGTGAACCGCCCGCCGGTGATGCTCTCCTGCCGCCAGGGCTGCTCGAACGCCAGCGAGCCGCGCTCGTGCAGCGCGGCCATCGCCGCCGACGTGCCGGTGCCGCACGGCGAGCGATCGTATTCACCGCCCGAGCAGAGCACAAAATTCCGCGCGTCCGACTCGCGGTCGTGCGGCATCCCCGACAGCTCGATGTGGTCGATCGGCACACCGCCCGCCGGACGCCGCTCGTCGATCGCCGATTGAATCGATCGCGTGAGATGCATCAGCTCGTCCACGTTCGACATGTCGAGCGCCGACTCGACATGTGTGATGAAGAACCAGTTGCCGCCGTACGCGACGTCGCCGACGACGCGGCCGCATCCCGGCACGTCGATCGACACGTCCAGCGCGTGGGCTTTCGCAGCGACGTTCTCGATCGTCACCGATCCGTCGTCGTTCAACTCGGCAGACACGGGACCGACCGGCGTGTCGAAGCGCGCGACTCCGGGCGTCAGACGTCCGAGGTGTTCCAGCGTGCGCACGACGCCGATCAGCCCGTGGCCGCACATGCCGAGGTACGTCTCGTTGTTGAAGAAGACGATGCCGGCTTGCGAATCGGGCGACACGGGAGGCGTGAGCAGCGCGCCGACGATCGCGGCGTGCCCCCGCGGTTCGCAGACAACGCCGCGCCGCAGATGGTCCGCATTCCGACGGAGGTCGTCGCGCCGCTCGGACATCGTCGCGCCGGCCGGTTGCGGCCAGCCGTCGACGATCACGCGAGTCGGCTCTCCTTCCGTGTGGGAATCGACGACGCGCAGGAGAAGCGCGTCGCCGCTCGTTCGGTCAGGCATTGAGCTGGACGGTCTTGATCTCGGTGTAAAATTCGCGCGCCGCCGGACCCTGCTCGCGACTGCCCGAGCTCGAGCCCTTCATGCCGCCGAACGGCGCGTGCGGATCGACGCCGGTCGTGTCGCCGTTCACGCGAACCATGCCGACCTCGATCTGGTCGATGTAGCGGAGCGCGCTCCGCACGTCGCGCGTGAAGAGCGCCGCGCTCAATCCGTAAACCGTGTCGTTGGCGAGCGTGACCGCGTGCTCGAGATCGTCGGCGGCAAAGCTCGTAAGCACGGGGCCGAACAGCTCGCGTCGCGCCAGGTCGGAATCGGTCGGCGCGTTTCGCAGAACAGTCGGCGCGACGAAGTAGCCCTTGGCGAATTCGCTCGACGACGGGACGTCGCCGACGTACACGCGCTCGGCAGTCGATTCGTCGAGCACGCGGCGGATCGAGTCGCGCGACAACGCGCTGATGACCGGGCCGATCGCCGACGCGGGATCCGTCACGGGGCCGAGCGGGAGCGCCGCGATGCGAGTCCGAAGGCGGTCGAGGAAATCGGCTTCGACTTCTCGCGCGACGACGACGCGACTCGTCGCTGTGCACTTCTGCCCCGCGTAGCGCATGGCGCCGGCGGCGGTGAGGTTGGCGGCGAGATCGAGGTCCGCGTCGCGCAGGACGATCGCGACGTTCTTGCCGCCCATCTCCGTCTGATAGCGGATGTTTCGCGCGGCCGCGGCGGCAGCCACCGTCGCGCCGATGCGGCCGGACCCGGTGAAGCTCACGGCGCGCACTTCGTCGGCGTCGACGAGTCGCGAGCCCACGACGTCGCCAGCGCCCAGCAGGACGTTGAACACGCCTTTTGGAATTCCCGCCGACGCGGCACACTCGGCGAGGATCGTCGCCGACTGCGACGACGACTCGGCCGGCTTGAGCACGACGGTGTTGCCGAACGCCAGTGCCGGCGCCGCTTTCCAGAGTGGAATCGCGACCGGGAAATTCCACGGCGTGATGAGCGCGACCACGCCGAGTGGGCGTCGCAGCGTGAACTGAAGCGAGCCGGCGGTTTGCGCGGGGATGACTTCGCCGACGGCACGCACCGCGTCGCCGGCGTAGTAGCGGAGGATCGTGACACAGCGGCCGACTTCACCGCGCGCTTCGCCGATCGGCTTTCCGACTTCGCGCGTGACGAGCTGCGCCAATTCGTCGGCGCGCGTTCCGATCGCGTCGGCCCATTTGTAGAGCAGCTCGGCGCGCGCCGGGCCGGACAAGGCACGCCACGCGGTGAGCGCCGACGCCGCCGATTGCACGGCGACGTCGACGTCGTCACTAGTACCCGCTGGAACGTGCGCGACGACGTCTTCGGCGTTCGAAGGATTGACGTCGGCGATCCAGCGGTCAGACTGGCTCGAGCGCCACTCCCCGCCGATGAAGTGGCGGAGCTGCGCCGGCGCGGTCACCGGTCCGCGTTTGCGACGACCGCGGTCGCGGTCACGAGCGGCGCGGTGGCAGTCGTCGCCGGGTTTGATCCGTTGCGCTGTTGAGACAACAGCCCGAGCAACGACTGGCCGGCGCCCAGGATGTGCGCGCGCATGAGTTGCGTGGCGGTCTTCACGTCGCGCTTGCGCACCGCCCCGGCGATCGCGCGGTGCTCCTGGCTTGCCGAGTGGGCGCCACCGGCGAGCAGCACTTGCATGCGGAAGTAGCGATCGCTGTGTTGGTGGAGCTTCTGCAACACGCCCATCGTGAAGTTGCGGTTGGCCGGCGCGTACAGAGCGGCGTGGAAGTGCCAGTTGAGCGGACCCCAACGGCTCGCTTCACCCGCGGCCAGCGCGTCCTCGAACGCGTCGAGGACTTCGGTCGCGCGGTCGAACTGCTCGTCGCTCATGCGCGGAATGGATCGGCGCAGCAGGTCGCTCTCGATGTCGGCGCGCAGCTCGAACAGTTCGTCGATCTCGTCGAGCGAGAGCGTGGAGACGACGGCACCGCGGTGGGGGCTGAAACTGACCAGCCCTTCGGCCTCGAGTTGTCGCAGCGCTTCACGAACGGGAATGCGGCTCACGCCCAACTCGTCGGCGAGGGCATCCTGGCGAAGGGGCTCGCCGTCGGGGAGGTCTCCGCGGAGAATACGCTCGCGTAGGGCTTCGACGGTCATGCTGGCGACGGTCTGCCGGCGAATCGGTATGGAGACCCGCGCGCCAGATGGCGGATAGCGGTGCGCAGGATTAACGTCAGGTACAGTCCGAAGGGTCATTCAAACTCCAAAGCAGCATCGAACTCGGTTCGACGGCGGTGGGGGGGCGTGATCCGGGCTCGCGGTGTGCAACTTTTCGCAGGAGCGTGGATAGAGTATCCTGCAGGTTGCCACCTCGCAAGAAAGTTAGGCGCGGGGCCGCACGCCGGCGAGGTGGGGACTCGGGTCTACCGCACGAGCGGTTCCGGTAACATCGTCTAGGCTGACCGCCGTTCCCGCGACATCCGCCCCACCTGCCGCGGCTCTCACTCTGAATCCGGCCGTTCATGAACTTCGTCACACGTGTTCTCAGCGCCGACCCGATCGCACTGCTGATCGCCGTGCTCGGGGTTTTCACGCTCGCGTATCTGGTGATGTTCATTCGAGCGATGGTGCGCGATGCACGCTCCGGACAGTCAGTGAGCTCGCCACTGCTGGTCTGGCCGGTGAGCTTCGTGGCGAACTTCCTCGACACGCTCGGTGTCGGCTCGTATGCCACCACCACCTCGATGGTGCGCTTCTTCAAGTTGATTCCCGACGAGAAGATCCCGGGCTCTCTGAACGTCGGTTACGTTCTGCCTACCGTCACCGAAGCATTCCTGTTCATCTATGGATTCAGCGGTCTGATCACGGTCGAGCCCGTACACGTCGATCCGCGAACCCTGATCTCACTTATCGCGGCGTCGATTCTCGGCGCGTGGCTCGGCGCCGGCGTCGTTTCCTCGTGGCCGCGCCGCAAGATCCAGGTCGGCATGGGCCTCTGCCTGCTCGCGGCGGCAATCATCATGGTCGTGCGGATGACCGTGTTTCATTCGCTGACGGTCGGCACGACGAGCCTGACCGGCGCGCGGTGGGTGCTCGGAATGGGCGGCCTGTTCGTGCTGGGCGCGCTGATGACGCTCGGCATCGGCCTCTATGCGCCGTGTTTGATTCTGGTCACGGCGCTCGGCATGACGGAGAAATCGGCGTTTCCGATTATGATGGGCGCGTGCGCATTCCTGATGCCCGTCGCCGTCGCCCGATTCGTTCGCGCACGCTCGTACCATACACCCGCCATGCTGGGCATGGCCATCGCCGGCATCCCAGCTGTGCTGCTCGCCGTCAAATGGTTCCAGGATTTGCCGATGACCTACGTCAAGGTACTGGTCATCTGCGTCGTGACGTACACCGGGATCAGCATGCTGCGCGCTGCGCAGCGGGAGCGCGATCTGGCAAGCGATGCCACGGCCGCCGAAGCGCAACCTGCCCTTTAGCTCCACGCCCGCGGCGTCGTTCGTCCTGATAGCCGGCGTCGCAAGCGCGCCGGCTATTTCTTTTGCGGCGTGTCGGTGCCCGCGTGAGCCGCGGCGCAAAATGTCTTGAGCTCGTCGGCTACATACGGTCGCAGCTTCGCCACGTAGTCGAGATACTGTTTCGCCGCGTCAGGTGCGGCGGCGCCACCGGCGACCAGATTGATCTCCGCTTCGGTGAGCGACGAATCGGCGAGCTTCGACAGCTCGCAGCTCTTGGCCGGCGCCGCCTCGGTTGCGGCGGATTGTCCGATCGACAGCGCCGACGCGCCGACGAGGAACTTTGCCTCGGGCGACGGCGTGATGCGGACGGCGAGCGAGAGGAACTTCATCGCGCGCTGAAAGTCTTCGCGTTTTTGCGTCGTGCCCGCGGCCTTGAACAGCGCGTTGCCGCGCGCCAGCGCGAACTGCGCGACGGTGGTCGAGTCCTCGCCCATCCGCGACGCCTGCTCCATCGCCGCGAACGCGCTGTCGGGCTCCCCCGCTTCGATCTCGAGCTGCGCGAGCTGCAGGTAGCCGTGCGGAAGCTTCGGGTTCACGGCGAGGGCGCGCTTCGTCTCCGCCACCGCCGCGGCGGCGTTGCCCGAGCTCTTGAGCGTCTGCGCAGCGAAGACGTGCAGCTCGGCGTTGTCGGGAAACGCGGCGAGGCCGCGCTGGAGCGCCGAGTCGGATTCCACGTGCAGCAGCTGGAGGTACATGACGTAGAGCGGCGCCGACTCGGGAAATCGCGCCACGGCGTTGGCCGCCACGCCGAGCGCACGTTCCGATTTGCCGTCCGAGCGCAGCGCCGTGGCGAGCCGCAGATAGAAATCCGCGTCGGACTGCGCCGCCTGGTCGCGCACGAGCATCTGTTCGCCCGCCTGAATGGCGCCCTTCCAATCGTTCTCGGCCAGATGCACCAGCCAGCGGAGCTTGAGCAGCGGAAGGTTGTCGGGGTGTGCGTCGGTGCCGTGGTCGATGATCGGCGCCGCGAGGTTCGGCAGTCCTTCCCGCGCCAGCGCGTTGACGACACGCTCGATCATCGCCTCGTTGGTGGAATCCGTAGCGAGGAGCTTCGTCCACACCGGAGCCGCGTCGCGCGCCTGGCCCTTCGAGTCGAGCGCCTGTGCGAGATCCTCGAGCGCGACCGGGTTTCCTGGCGCGACGGCCAAGGTCGCCCTCGACACGGCGATCACGCTGTCGGCGCTGACCTCGAGGTGCGCGAAGGCGTTGAGGAGGCAGACGCGAGCCGGCACGGCCCGCGGATAGAGCGCGATGGCGGTCGTCGCCGCGGCCGCCGCGGCGCGCGCGTTTCCGGCGCGATCAGAGTTCTCGCATTGGCGAAGCGGTGCGAGCTGCCGCCGGGCGGCGATGGCCTCCGCGGCGACGGCCTCGGCCGCCAGAGGCGCGGACGCCGCGTGCACCACCATCGGCTGGGCGAGGCGCAGGTCTCGTACGAGTGAGAGTCGCGCTTCGATGCGGTAGGATCCGTCCGGATCCTTGGTCAGGGTGCCGGTGATCTGCTCGTCGGCGCGAAACTTCTTCGCCATCTCCTTGAGCTCGCCGTCGCTCAGCGCCGGGTTCTCGTCGAACCCGGATCGGCGGAACCAGTCGTCCATGTCGCCGCCGGAGATGACGCGCAGCTCGGTCTTCGGAAATGCCCCGGCGACGCGCGACCGCACGATGTCCGCGCCACGCCCGGCGGCGCCGCGCTCCGTGCCAAGAAAGGCCGGAACGATCAGAACCTGCGTGGTGAATGTCGGCTGACCCGCTCCATCCGCGCTGGTCTGCGCCCCGCCTATGGCCGCAACGACCGTCAACAACGCGGCGGCGAGTGCGAGTCGATTGGGCATTCGAGGCGGGTGGGGTCGAGGGCGGGGTCGGGGGCGGCCTGGTCGGCGAGTCGCGGGCGGCGAGGAGGCGATCGCAAAGGCTTCTTAACGTAAACGCAGGACCGGCGCCGACGTTGACCGTAACGATTGCCATCGCCCACGATATAACAAAACGAAATGCCCGCCCTCTCGCGAGGGCGGGCATTCGTCCACACTAAGCCAGTTGCAAGCCGGCCCGGCGCGGGGACGAGCTTCTACTGAACGACGATCTGTCCGGACATGTAGCTGCCGTGAACCGCGCAGTGATACTTGAACGTGCCGGCCACGGTAAAGGTGCGATTGAAGCTGCCCTGATTCTGCAGCGGCGACGTCGTCCCGCTGCCGTCGTCGAATGAGACCTGGTGGTTGATGCACGCCCCGTTGCCGTAGCCGTAGCCGCCGCTCGTATCCGTGCAGGCGGACCACTGCCACGTGACGGTTTGGCCCGCCTTGATGGTCAGGCTCGTCGGATTGAAGCTCGAGTCGACCAGCGCCACGGTGTTCGGGTTGGCCGGGCCGGTGCCGGGTCCGGTCGGCGTGGTGCCTGGGCCGGTGGTCGTCGAGCTGTCGCCGCTTGCACCGCCGCATGCGGCCACGATCACGATGGCGATCGCCGCGAGCGAGAGTCCCCACATTCGCATGCTCTTATCTCCTCCGAATGGCGGGCCGTCTCGCGGGCCGGAGGAGCCGGTGCGCGGAGGTCGGGCCGCAAAGTCGTCACGGCGCCTGCTGATTCAGGCGCCGCGCGATCAATCCAGAGGGCTCGCGGAAGGTTCCTGGCCCCTCCCGCTACGGCATCGGAATGTTGGACCGCGGGACCGAGTTCGACATGATGATGACGCGCCGCAGGTCCGACGCCTTGGCGCCGGCCATCATGTCGGTGATCTCGCTGAGCCGCACGGCGGTGTGATAGATAGTCCACGACGGTCCGGCGAGAGCCGACGGCCAGATGTCGAGCAGATCGGTCTGCGGGTCATAGCGCAGCGTCCCGCGATACCACGTCGAGACGGCCCGCTGCTTCGCGGCGGCCATGCTGCGCCAGAAGATCGGCATGGGGAGCACATGCCAGGAGAACCCATCGTCGCTGCGGGCGAGGAAGAGATCGCTCTGACCGCAGCTGTTGCCGCGCGGGAACGCCGCGACCAGCGCCACGTATCCGCCGAACGGCAGCTCGGCGACGTCGAGATGCCACGGGACGTAGCCGGGAATCGAGAAGTCGAGCGGCGTCGGATCGCTCCACTCTACCGACTCGAACGATTGCGTGAGGTCGGGGTGGGCGCTGCGAACCTCGAGCGTCGTCGACAGCGCGTTGCAGCCCGCCACGCCCGAGCGGATGGACCACACCCGCGCCGTCCGGTCGTTCTCGATCACCATCGTCGGCGACACGATGTCGTGACTGTGGGCGGCAAAGGCGACGACCGGGGTCGTCCATTGCTTGCCGGTCGCGGTCGACATGAGCATGATCCGGTTCATGGTGTCGGCAACGACACGATAGATCTGGATCAAGCGCCGCGTCGCCGGATCGAACGCGTGGTCGGGGTCGGAGTTGTAGCTGCCGGCACCGGGATAGGCGATGATCGGATTGCGAATCGCCGACGGCGTCACCCACACCGTATCGTTCGCCGCGACCAGGAAGCCGGGGTTCTCCCACGCCGGATCCGAATTCTTGTACGGCGTGTACATCAGCCAACAGGCGCCGCCGTTCCAGCCGTTGGGCGGACAAACCATGTCGGGATGTACGGCGTCGGCTGACTGCGAGAACGCATCCGGCGGCAGCGTGACGCGCGCGAACTTCGCGGTCATCATCGCTTCGATACGATCTGTTAGTGAAACCGGATCAAACTTCTCTGGTGGCGCGCCCGGTTCTGTCGGAACGCCGAGCGGCATCGTGCGTGTGAGTGGTGAAGCGGGAACTGTCGGACTGTGGGAGTCCGAACAGGCGACGAGTGCGGCGGCGCACAGCGTCAGAGACACGAATCGCATGGAACCCTTCTGCGGTGGTGGTCCGGCCTAGGGTCACGTGTATGGGGCAGCACGAATTGGTCCGACTCGGCGCACGACCGACCTCGGCGCGCTCACCTATCGGGCGCGCGAATGTAGCTCTCGCGCGCACACTCCGCTTGTTTTGTATACTGGTGTTTGCGTGGGACTCCATCGACGAAGCAAGCTGTAACGCTACGTGCCGAATCACGCCGCCGCAGATACTATCCGTCCGTCTCGAGAGGGGGCAGCGATGTTTGGTTTGATCGCGACAGGAATCGTCGTCGTCTTCGTCGGCTCGCTGATCGTGCGATGCGTGAAAGTGATCGGCCAGGCCGAAGTGATGGTGATCGAGCGTTGGGGTCGCTTCGATCGCGTCGCCCGCTCCGGCCTCAACATCCTCGTGCCCGGCATGGAAAGGCCGCGAACAATCGACGTGTCGTTCGTCGAGACCGACCCGAGCGGCAACAAGCGGATCATGGCGGGATCGACAGCGCGCATCGACCTGCGCGAACAGGTGCTCAGTTTCCCCAGCCAGCCCGTCATCACGAAGGACAACGTCACGATCGACATCGACGCCGTGCTCTACTATCGCATCGCCGATCCGCAGAAGGCGGCGTACGCGATTCAGAACCTGCCGTTCGCGCTCGAGACGCTCACGCGCACCACGCTTCGCAACATCGTCGGCGACATCGAGCTCGATCAGACGCTCGCCAGCCGCGACATGATCAACAAGCGGATGCGCGAGGTGATCGAGGAAGCGTCGATCGGCTGGGGCGTCGACGTCACGCGCGTCGAACTCCAGGCGATCGAGCCGCCGCGCGACATCCAACAATCCATGGAACTGCAGATGCGTGCCGAGCGCGAGCGTCGCGCCGCGGTGACCAACGCCGAAGCCTCGAAGCGCGCCGCCATTCTCGAGGCCGAGGGTGTGCAGCAGTCGCAGGTCAGTCGAGCCCAGGGCGAAATGGAAGCCGCGGTGCTGCGCGCCAAGGGCTTGGCCGAAGCGCGCCTGGCGATGGCCGCCGCCGAAGCCGAGGCCATTTCGCGCATCGCCGCGGCGTTGCCCGAGGGACAGGCCGCGATGTATCTGCTCGGCATGAAGTACCTCGAAGCGCTGCCGTTGGTCACGGCCGGCAAGGGCACGACGATCTTCCTCCCGGCCGAAGCCGCCGGCGTGATGGGCGCCCTCGGCGGCATTCGTGAACTCGTGATGCGACAGGCGGGCGCGGCCGCCGACGCGGCGTCCGCGCCGCCTGCGCGTCCATCCGGCGCACTCGGCAGCCCGCCCGCGCTCCCACCCCGAACCGGGGGGCGTTGAGCGTTGCTTCGTATCACGCAGGAACGCGCCGAGCGCATCGCGAAGAGCCACGCGTGCGAGAACTGTGGCGAGTACAGTTATAAGAAGCTCAAGGTGAAACCGGCGCCGCCGACCACCGGTGAGCTCGCGTCGGTCAGGTGGATCGCCAACAAGGTGTGCGGCGTCTGCGGCATGGAGGTCGAGATGGGCATCGACGCCGAGGGCGAGATTATTTACGTGTCGTAGGACGGGTGGACGAGTGGACGGGTGGCGGTGGACCGTGTGACGCGCGACCGCCTACGTTTCGACATGCGGTTTGCCTTTGAGCCTTCTCCAGAATCCGACGACTTCGATCTCGACAGAGACTTTCCGCTCGGCGACGGCACGGCCGACGTGGAAGGCGACGTCGCCTGTCCGTATTGCGGCGAAGCAGTCGTGATCGCGCTCGATCCGGGCAGCGGCGATCATCAGGACTACGTCGAGGACTGTCAGGTCTGCTGCCAACCGTGGCTCGTGCACGTCGAGTACGGACCGGACGGCCACGCGACTATAACGGCGAGTCCGGCGGACGACTGATCGTCCGCCGGCTCGCCTTCCACCGTCTACCGGTCCAGCGGTCCAGCGGTCCACCCGCCTCTTAGAAGCCGACCGTCCCGGTGATCATGAAGCCTTTGAACTGACCGCCGTACCGGATGTCCGTCGTCGGGAAGTCCAGGTACTTCTGGTTCACCCACTCCAGCTTCCCGAGCACGTTCGGCGTCACGAACCACCCGCCGCCAATCTCGTAGCGGTCGACCTTCTGATCCGTGTAGGTGTTCGAGATCATCTCGCCGGTCAGCGTGTTGTACCGGCCGCCGAGATAGAAGCGATCGCCCGCCAACCGATAGAGCGCCTCGTACACGTTCTGGTGCACCGTGCGCATCCGTAGCTCGGTGAACGCTCCACCAGTGGCCGTCTCGAAGTTTCCGAAGAACTCGGCGCCGCCGATCTTGAGGAACGGATTCAGGACTTCGGCGTTGACCTTGTTCGAGAAGCCCGGGTGCACTTCGCCCGACCACGCGTTGGCCGTTTCCGTCGAGGCCGTGTTCTCGAGCACGTCGTAGAACGGCGAGCCGCCGCGGTCACCCGTGTACAGCGTGTTGCTCGCCGACTTGTTGTTCGCGTAGAACGAGCCGGTCAGGCGGAACCGAAGCTCATCGCCCAGCCTCTCGTCGAAGCCGAGCTTGCCGATGGTGCTCAGCGAGCGGGACTGCGGCGCGGTCACCTGGCCGTGCACCTCGCCGCCCGTCGCGCCGAGCATCGCGATCAGCCCTTCGGAGCGCGCATAGACCTCGGCGCCGATCTCGGTCGTGAACGCATCGAGGATGTAATTGCCGACGAACGGATTGAACATCGCGTTGCCGTTGTCGCTGCGGCGGAAGTGCGCGTCGCCGTAGTTGATCTCGTAGTCCCCGACTCGCATCGTGACGTATTTCATCACGCTCTTGAGGAGCGCGTTGTCGATCGGTGACTCGTCCATCAGGATGTAGCCGTCCTTGACCCACGACTCCTGGTGGTGCCGCGCCGAGAGATAGGACGTCATTGCCACGCGGATGCCCGGGGCGAGCTGGGCGTTCAGGTTGAGGTTGGCGACCGCGTTGTTGAAGCCGTGGCCGATCGTGATCAACTGATTCGAGTTTACGCCGTTGACGAGGACAGGTGCGGCGCCGTTCGCGTGCGCGAGGCCTTGGAACTCCTGTGTGAACGCGCCGCCGATCGAGAGGGCGAAGCCCGTGAACGGAACTTCGTCGTCCTTCGGCGACTCGAACACGTTCAATCCGCGCATGTCGGCTGGACGAATGTGGTTGATCTCCTTCAGTCGAAAGAGACTGACCGGCTGTGCCGTCGCTTTCTTGGCGGAGTCGTTCGCTTTTGCGGTGCTCGCGGTCGAATCCTTGGTACTGCCGTTTGCCGGTTGCTGCGCGGCGCCATTTCCAGCGATCGCCGCGAGCACGAGGGCCGCGAGGCCCAGCATCGTCTTGGATTTCATAGAGCCTTCCTCGGGTCGGGGTAGCAGGTCGAGCGCGCGAATCAGAGAACGCGAATCGTTGTCGTTCGAACCTGGATCGAATCTGTCACTCAGGGTTCCCCGCATCCGTCCGGGAACAAGGCATCTCGCGTAGTGAGTTGGTTGTTTCTTTGTGGGGGATTCCCCGACGGACGGACTGTGCCTTCCCATCTCATCCCATCCACGGTCCACCGGTCCACCGGTCCACCGGCCGATTCGGGAGCATGCGACGGCCGCGCCGACCGTCGCGAACCGCCGCACGTCCCGAAACCGGGCCGCCCTAGGCGGCGAACGTCAACAGCGTTTGGCCGGCGCCGTGGGCGATCCGAATCGCCAGGTCCCTTCCCCGCTCGTCTTGCAGAATCTCCACGTCGGTGACGCCGCCGATGCCGCGCGTCAGGTGTGGCGCTCCCCAGCCGACCTCGCCGAACATCAGCGCGATGCGCTGGTCATGGGCGTCGTACGTGGCGCCCCGGAGCGGATAGTCGAACTCCTGCGCCTGCGCGCCGATCTCCGGGTCATCCACCTCGAGCGTCCCGCGGCGGCCGCCGTTCCGGCGCGTGAATGCGTCCAACTGCGCCGTCCAATCCGCGTGCGGCAGCGTTCGGACGACCGGCGGCTCGACCTGGGTTCGGACTTTCGTCATCGCCGCCGCACGCGGAACGGTCAACACGCTACATGTCGAGCAGCGCACGAGACGCGTCGCGACGCTGCCAATCAGCATTCGGGCCACGAACCCGTGCCCGTGACTGCCGGTCGCGATCAAGTCGGCGTTGACACTCGCCGCGAAGGCCAGCAGCTCGGTCGTCGGGTCGCCCTGCAACAGGACGTTCTGAACCGTCATTCCCTCCGGAACGCGCAACTGATCCCGCGTCTTCTGGAGCGCGTCCCCAACGCCGTGCTTGTACGTCGCCCCCCACCCTCCCCAGTCGTAGAACGAGCTGTCGCGCGGAGCGACGTGGGCCAGGTAGATGGTCGCGCCACTGGCCGCGAGTTCGAGCGCGAGTCGTGCCGCACGGAGGCTCGTCTCGCTGAAATCGACCGCCACGACGATTCGCCTCGGCGCCTGCATCAGCCCGGGCGCCGTGGCGAGCACCGGCACGTCGGCTGCGCGAACGAGCCGCAGCGCGGTTTCGTCGCCGAAGACGCGATCGGTCACGCGGTGGCGTCCCAGCCCCGCGACGATCATGGTCGCTCCCGCGTCGTGCGCGATTCGCGCCACCACCGTCGCCGGATCGCCGTCGTACAGCTCGACGTCGCACGCTTCATCCCACATCCGGCATGCCTGATTCGCCGCGTCCCGTTTGGCCTCGTCGTGCCGCGCATTCTCGATGTCGATCGGCACCGGGAACGTCACGTCGGGCACGATCGGTACGGGCTGGAGCACCGACACAAGCCGCATCGCGTCTGACCCACCGGCCAACAGCCGGCCGACCATCAACGCGGCATCCGATTGCCGCCGGCCGTCGGTTGCAATGATCACCGGTGCCGTCGCGCTGGCGCGCACACCGACCTGCGGCACCATCGCTGGAATCTTGAGCGAATCCATATTCCCTCCTCGATCGTCCCGCCCGACGGGCGTTCGCCGTCGCGGCTCGTGGAGGAATGGTGGCGCATCGCCCGCCGGCCAACCGTCGGCGAAACCCCAGAATCTGGTCGGGGATTCTACGGAAACTGGTGAGGCCGTGCTCGCCGAACCGTGATTCTATGGCGCCGCCGCCCGTCCGCTGATCTCGTCGGCGTAAATGCGGAACACCACCCGGCGCTGCGGCGTCTTGTCGCCGGACGTCAGCATGTCCGCCTGGGCGCTGCGAAGGATCTGAACCGCGGCCTCGTAGTCGGCGCGGTCCGCGTCTCGATCCGCGTCGAGGAAATAGATCGTGCCGTGCACCACGACGCTCCGCCACTCGAACCGGCTGCGCACTTCGTCGACCTCGAACGCCACCCACGGATGATGCTGGACCGTGGCGAGCTTGTGTCCCGGCGACGTCCGCGCGTAGAGCCACCCGTCGGCGAACACGTATGAAATGGGCTCGATATCCACCCGGTCGTGGAAGGTGAATGCGAGACGGCCGACGTGATTTCGCTTCAGCAGATCGAGGGCCTCGGCGGGCGAGAGGTCGAAGAACGTCGGCGGTTTGTGCGTCGTCATGGTTGCTCCCGCCGGCTGCCCCGCCGCTCGGCTTGCGGTATGGTGAATGTGAACTCGCTTCCTTCGCCGGGAACGCTGTGGACGCGGATCCGTCCGCCGTGGGCTTCGACGATTCCCTTGGCAATCGACAGGCCGAGTCCAGCGCCGCGCTCGCGTGCGCCAACGGACGACTGCCAATAGCGCTCGAACACTCGCGCCTGCTGCTCGGCCGGAATGCCCCTGCCGGTGTCCGCGACGGAGAATTGCACGTCTCGCTCGCGTCGTTCCACGCCGATCACGATGCGCCCGCCGCGCGGCGTGAACTTCATTGCGTTGCGCAGAAGGTTGCTCAACACCTGGACGACGCGCGCTCGATCCGCGCCGACGAGCGGGATGTCGGTCGGGAGCCGCGTTTCGAGCGCGATGCCCTGCTCCTTGGCCTCGACCTCGAACATGTGCAGCGTCTGCAACACGAGCTGCGACGGTTCCTCGGAACGCAGATCCAGCGAGAGCTTTCCACGCTCGATGGTCGACACGTCGAGCAAGTCCTCGATCAACCGGTTCATCCACTGCGTGGACTGTTGGATCGTCTCGAGCAGCTCGCGCTTGGCGCCCTCGTCCCCCGGCGGGTCTTCGTCGAGGACGCGCGCGCACATCGCGATCGCGCTGAGCGGATTGCGGAGGTCGTGCGCGACGACGCCCAGCATCTCGTCGCGCGCACGATTGGCCTGGCGCGCCGCGTCGTACAACTGCGCCTTTTGTAGCGCCGCCGCCGCGATCGCGGCGAATTTCTCGCCCAGCGCGCGCTGCTGCGCATCGAACGGGCCGGCGTCTCCCGCGCGAATGAGCGTCAGAGCGCCACGCGTATCGCCGGCGTTGACCGGGAGAACCAGAATCGATCGTGCGCCGATCGCCTGCCAGTCCGGAGCGGTTTCGGGGTCGGCGCTGCTTTCGAGCCACTCGTCGTCGATCACCTCGACCAGTTCGGGGCGTCCGCGGCGGATCACGTCAACGATCGGCGATGGCGAGTCGGGCGTCAGGCGGTGTTGCGCCAGCGCCTCGACCGCGGGCGACAGCTCGGTTCGCTGGCGAGTGCTCGCAACCCGTCGAAATGCGCCCGGCGAGCCGGCGAGGTCGAGCAGAGCCGCGTCCGCCAGGCGCGGAATCGGCAGGTCGACGATGGCGTGCTCGGTCGCGTCGACGGCCACAGTGTTCGACAATTCCGCCGCAGCGCCGCTGAGAAATCGTTCGTCCTCGTCGGCACGCCGCTGGACGGTCGTATCGCGCATCACGACGGTGAACAAGAGTCCGTCCGGCGTGACGAGCTTGGAGATCGACGCTTCGGCGGGAAACTCGGTGCCGTCGGCGCGGAGCCCAAAGATTTCGCGACGCTCTCCCATGCGCCGGGCGGTGACCGACGAACGCGCGAACGCTTCGATATGCGAGTCGTGAATCGCTCGAAACCGCGGCGGAAGCAGGATCGCGAGATGCCGTCCGACGGCGTCGCTCGCCTTGTACCCGAACATCCCTTCCGCGCCGTCGTTGAAATGAACGATGCGCTGGCCCTGGTCGATCGTGATGATCGCGTCGGCGGCGATGGCGAGAATGCCGGAGAACTTGGCTTCGGAGGCACGAAGCTCGGCCTCGATTTTCCCGTGCTCGCGCAGTCGCGACCTGACGAATACTTGCTGTGCAACGAGAAGCGCCACCGCAACGCCGGCGGCCAGCCAGGGAATCAGCAGATCTCAAGTCTCCGAAAGGAGCCCCAACCGGAGTGCGAGCTGGACATAGTCGGAGCGATGCGCCAGTCCGAGCTTTTCCTGAATCCGTTGCTTGTACGTGTCGACGGTCTTGGGACTGATGAACAGCTTCTCACCGATTTCCGGCGCCGAGTAGCCTTGCGCGATGTATCGTAACACGGACTGCTCGCGGTCGGTGAGCTTTTCGAAACGGTCACGCTCCGCGGCGGCGGGATCCTTCTTCGTCAGGTTCTTCGCCAGGACGCGCGCCGCACCGGGCCCAACGTACACGTCGCCGTGGGCCACCGCACGCACTGCATCAACCAGCTCGCGGTCGGCCGCGCTCTTCACCAGGTACCCGGCGGCGCCCGCTTCCATCAACGGCACGAGGTAGTCCTCCTCGGCGTGCATCGTGAGCACGAGAACCCGTGCGACGAGACCCTTCGACACGATCTCCTTCGTCGCCGCGACGCCGTCGGTGTCCGGCATGTCGAGATCCATCACGACGACGTCCGGCTTGAAGCGCTCAACCATCGTGATGGCTTCACGGCCGTTCTTCGCCTCGCCGATCACCTCGATGTCTTTTGCTGCCCCGAGGACGGCACGCAAGCCCGCGCGCACCACCACGTGATCGTCGGCGAGAACTACCCGAATGAGATCGCCCGTCATTGCTCCTCTACAATTGAACGAGTTGGGAAGCCAGGTCCAGGGGCACGGTCGCCGAGATGGTGGTGCCGCTCCCTTTCGCGGTGTTCACGTCGAGTCGCCCGTCCAGCAGATCGACCCGTTCGCGCATCGATGTAAGGCCGATGCCCGAACGCTGTTGATCGGCCTCGACCAGGTCAAAGCCGATTCCATCATCGTGCACGCGGAGCGTCGCCTCGCCGTCATCCTGACGCACGATGACACGGACGTGCCTCGCCGATGCGTGCGTGGTCGCGTTGCGGACGGCTTCCTGGGCTACACGGTACAGGGTGCCCTCGACGTCGCGTGGAAGGCGCTCCGGGCCGCCGGTGAAATGTACGTCGACATCGACGCCGTTCCCGGTGGACGAATCGCGGGCGAGCTTGCGAAGCGCCGCCTCGAGTCCGAGGTCGTCGAGCACGCCCGGATGCAGCGCGTGCGACAGCGCGCGCGCCTCGTGCAGCGTCTCCTCCACGGCATCCCGCGCGTCGCGCAGTCGTTCGGCAATGAACGGATCGGTGGTGTCTCTTGCCGCCACGGACAGCTGCAGGAGCACGGCCGCGAGATGCTGCGCCACGGAATCGTGGAGCTCCCGCGCCAACGCCGCCCGCTCGCGATCGCCGGCGGCGATGACCTGCGCGGCGAGCACGCGCATCCTGGCGCGATCCGCCGCGAGTCCGTCCAGCAGGAGGTTGAACATCGATCCCACGCGCAGCACTTCTCGGTCGGCGATGCTCGAGCGCTCGACGCGGGCGCCGTAGTCGCCGTCCCACAGCCGCGCGGCAGCGGTCTCCAAGTCGCGGATCGGCCGCAGCGCGATGAACACCAGCGCCAAGTGGACGCCAATCACTGCGGCCAGGGCCAGAATCACCGCGGCGTTGATCGGCCCGCCGGCGACGAGCCACATCATCGTCAATACCGCGACGACGAGGAGGTTGGCTCCGACGAGTTTTGCGGCGAGCGGCGCTCTCAGCGCGGCGAGACGGATACCTCGCCGCGCGTCGAGCGATTTCACGCTTGAACCACCAGCGCCGTCACCATGTCGAACATTCCGTGTTCCGGCCGCGACCCTGGCCACAAGAGCCGCGATTCCTCCCTGGCGCAGGAACCCCCGGCGAGGAGTGTGGTGGTCGATCAGCTCGAGGAAACCTTTGTCGGGCATTGGGTCGACTCGTCGGACGGTAGAGGTGCACGCGAATGTCGCGTGTCGAGCGCGTGGGCTCTGTCAGCGAGAACTGGAATTTCTGAGAGGGAATCCCCTACACGAAAAGGAGGGACGCATTCGTCGAGCTGCGTCCCTCTCTGTTCGCGGGTGCGACTGGCGACTTACGGCCGCTCGTCCTTCGCGGCCTTGTCGGCCATGTCATTGATCGCGGCTGCGATCGCTCCGGGACCGATCGTCAGCGCGAAGTTGACTTTCACTTCGTCGCCTGTTTTCAGCGTGCCGAATATCGCCGTCGGTGGCTTGATGCCGTAGTCGGTCATCTTGATCGGGACCATGCCGGTCGCCTTGATGGTGCCGTCGGGCAGCCGCGTCGCTACGATGTCCATCGTCAGATCGTTCTCCTTGCCGGCGATTTCCAGCTTTCCGACGGTTTTCAGCGCCAAGGCGTTGGCTTCGCCCGGAGTCGCGTCGAAGGTCGCCATGATGTAGCTGATCTCCGGCGAGGCGTCGGCCTTGAGCGCTTTGTACAGATTGCCGTCCATCCCGCCGTGGTCGCACTTGAGCTCCTTGACGGGAACCTTCACCACGACGCGCTTGAGCGCCTTGGGCGCCGCGGTTGCCAGTTGCTCGACAGCGGACGCGTCGATCTCGATCGCGGCATCGAATTTCTGGGCCGTACAGCTCCAGCCATGGAGATTCGACGTGCCCTCGATCCACAGCTTGCTCTCGGGCGACACTGAAACGTGCGCCGTGGTTTGTGCTGCACCGGTCGCGGCCAGCGCGCCAAGCAGGGCGGCTGCGATATAGGTTCTGGTCATCGTTCCTCCGTCGGCCTGTCGACTGGAGACTGCGCCGGTCGGCGTGTGGTCCCGTCATCGATCCTTGGCTGAAGATCGGGTTGACCGACCCGTCCTTCAGTCGGGTGAAAGAGGAACCTCGGTGCGGATTCTCCGCCTCGCGTGTCGTGAAAACCCCGACGGCGCGCGGAGACGGCCCGCGACAGTCGACAGCGATACCGGTCGGCGAGAGTCGGTGGGTAGTTTTGTTCGGACATGAGCAGCCGAACGCGCAGGTCGTCGCGGGTCTTTCCGGGCGTCGCCATCACGGTGGTGGCACGCGTTGCCGCACTGGCGTTCCTGGCGAGCGGCCGCGCCTTCGGGCAACGCGCCGAGCCCGCGATCGAAGACTACCTGCGCGATTCGATCGGGATCACGGCGCGTGAGCTGAGCGACGTGAAGCGCGGAACCGTGCTCGCCAAGATTCTGCCGACGCAGAATCCGCGGGACGTCACCGTGTTCGGCATGGTGCAGATCGCGACGACGCGCTCGGCGTTCATGCCGCGGATGATGGACGCGCGCCGACTCGTCACGCTGCGTTCGCCCACGTCCGAGATCTTCGACGACCCGCCGAGCGCGGCGAACGTGCGACGCGTGTCGGTGGATCCGTCCGAGTACAAGAATCTTCGGAACTGCCGCCTCGAGCACTGCGACTTCAAGCTGCCCGCGGCGACGATGCGCGAGTTCGCGACGCAAGTGGATTGGACGAGCGACAGCGCGAAAACGCAGGTCGATTCGCTGGCGCGCGCCGACGTGCTGCGATTCGTCAGCGACTACGCGGTCGCCGGCAATGCGGCGATGATCGAGTACGACGACAACCACGCGGTGAAGTCGAGCGACGCGTTCATCGCCCTGCTCGACCAATCAGCGTATCTACGCGACTTCGTCCCCGATCTGCGCGACTACCTGGAATTCTTCCCCACGCATCGACCCGAGGGCGTGCACGACGTGCTGTTCTGGGAGGAGGACCGCCTGCCGCACCTTCGGCCGACGCTGACCCTGTCGCACATCGTGATGTACACGACGCCGTCGGGCACGCCACTCGTCGCCGTGAAACAGATCTATGCAGACCATTACTTCGAGGGGGCGCTCGAGCTGCTCGCCGCGTTCGACGCGCCGCCGACGTCGTCGGGGCCGGCGATGTATCTGGTCACTCTGCGCCGCTACCGCTTCGACGCGCTCCCAACCGGCGGATTCCTAAATCTGCGGGGCCGAGTGCGGGGGAAGCTGGCCGACGCCGTTCGGGCCGATCTCCAGCGGGAACGGCAGGATGTCGAGGAGGGCGGCGCGGCGCGGAAGGGCGATTCGGCCTCCATGTAACACTCCGGCGCCTTGCGAGGTGAACTCGCCGAGAGCATCCTTGCAGGCCTCGCCCCGGAACACGCACTCGCTTTCCGGTTCACCGGTCCACCGGTCCACCCGTTGGTGCCAATGAGATTTGGTTTCCGCCTTCCCCTCATCCTGGCTCTCGCCGGCGCCGCGACCGGCCTCGCGTGCTCGAGCGACGAGGACGCGACCGATCCATCCGCGCCGATGAATCTCGAGATCTTTCTGACGCCGCCCGCAGTCCAGCTCGCGGTCGCCGACACGATCACGACGGCGAACAGTGTCAAGCTGATTCTGTCAGCGACGTCGCTCGGGTTTCCGGTCGTCACGCCGCACGCCGAATGGACCAGCTCGGATCGGACCGTCGTCATCGTCGACAGTACGGGATTGGTGCAGGCCGTGGGCTTGGGGCTCGCCACGGTCACGGCGCGTGTGAACGGTGAGAAGGCGCAAACGACGGTGAGCGTGGTACGGCGGGTCGTTTCCGTGACGCTCACGCCGCAGACGTTCCAAGGTCTCGTTGGCGACACAACGACAGTCGCGGCGAGCGCGGTCGATGCGCAGGGCTTGGCGGTGGGTGGAACGACGTTCGCGTTCACGTCGACCGACCCGACCGCGGTGAGCGTGGTTCGAACCGGCAACCAGACGGCCAAGATCACGCTGCTCAAGCCGGGATCGGCTGGGGTGACCGTGGCTGCCGGCGGCCAGTCGGCGGCGACGTCGGTGACGTCGTTCTCGACGGATTTCACCAGCGCCGTCGCGACGAACGCGCCGACAGGGGCTTTGGTCCTCGCCGCCGGTCAAGATGCGACCTGCGGCATCATCGCGCTGGGTCGAAGCTTTTGTTTCGGCATACAACCCCCCGTTGGAATCGCGAAGGACTCGAGCTGCTTCAACGACCACCAGCCGGCAGGCCCGTTTCCCTGCACGCTCGTTCCGCTGCGCATCGCCGGCGCGCTGAGCTTTGCGTCGGTGAGCGTCGGGGATTCAGTCGCCTGCGGTGTTACGACCGGGAATCAAGCCTATTGCTGGGGACTGCAGACGTATGGACAGCTCGGCAATGGCATCGCTACGACCGGAACGTCAGCGGCGCCGAATCTCGTGATCGGAGCGTCGTCGCGTTCCGCCGTGTTGTTGAGCCGCGTCTCGGCGGGACGAAATCACGCCTGCGGCCTAACGCCAAGCGGCGCCGCCCTCTGTTGGGGTCAAGACTCGACCTTCCAGCTCGGCACCGGCGATTCGCTCCTGGTGAACTCGAGCACGCCGATCCCGATCAAGAGCGGCGTGTCCTTCACGCAGATCTCCGCCGGTGGGAACCACACCTGCGCTTTGTCGAGTGGTGGCACGGCGGTGTGCTGGGGCGACAACACGCAGGGGCAGATTGGCATCGGAACCGACGGCAACGTCGTTGACACGCCCACGGCCGTCGCAGGCGTCTTCGCTCAAGTCTCGGCCGGCGGGTCACACACGTGCGCGCTTACGCCGGCCGGCGCAGCCTTCTGCTGGGGCTCGAACGACTCGGGGCAGGTCGGCAACGGAACGCAGACCGCGGCCACGACGCCCGTGGCCGTAACCGGCGGGTTCACGTTCAAGGCGATTAGCGCGAGTCGATACGGCACGTGTGGCATCACGATCAACGGCGCCGCCGTCTGCTGGGGAAGCAACCAATACGCTCAGACGGGTTCCGGCTCGGTCAGCACGCCGAGACTCGTGCCAACTCCGGTGATTGGCGGGCACACTGATTTCGTTGCGATCGCGTCCGGAGTTCGGCACAATTGCGCGCTCGCAGCCAGTGGCGCGTTCTGTTGGGGCTCGAACGTCTTCGGCGCACTCGGGAATGAGTTACAGGCGATGATTCAGTTCACTCCCACCAAGACCGCGACCCCGCAGTAGTAACGCCCGCTGGCGATTGGGCTCGAACTATTCGGCCCGACCATCCGTCAGTGAAAGCCGTGCAACGCCATCGCTCGGCGAGACGCCAGGCCGAAGTAAAGGTTGACTCTCGTGCCGATGCGGTCCGATGGAGTCGTCCAACGCGACTGAGTTCGGTCCGCCGACGATGGAGTTCGCTCCCTCGCTCCGTGACTTCGGTCGTTAGCTCCGTGACTTCGGTCGTTAGCTCCGATTTTCGGCAGTCCGCAGCGAGCGATCGACGTGGGCTCGAGGCCGAGCGCATCGGCACGGGCCGAAACCACGGAGAGCATCGCTCGTCGGATCCGCGGGTCGTCGCGCGTTCCGGTGTTCAAATGTGGATTGTGGCCGGGAGGTGAGCGCGGTTCCACCGTCGGCGGCGAACGAAGCGTAGTCCGTCGTGCATCGACGCCGAGAGGACGCGAACTGAGGGCGGTCGTGCGTCGAGTGAACGCGGGCTGTCGACGACTGCTTCGAGCAGATGACGACGGAAACGTCGGGCGTTGACGACTAAGTTCGAGCGGCGTGGCGCGCACGCCACAGCGGTGCGAAGTGAATTCGCGTCGTGGTGAGTACCCTTCGAGCGACGCCGGACTCACGGCGAGGACTCACGAGTTGAAATCGGGGATCGACGAGTTGGTCTCGCGATCGACGCGAGTTTTCGCCGACACATGGAACGTGAAGTCCGGCCGTGAAAGAGTGGCGTCAGTCATGCGACGCGTACGTTCGGGAATTTTCCACACGCATGCGCAGCGCGGTGGAGTGAATCGGCGGAGGCGGCGCGGGAATATCTGGACGTACGTGCGTCGATAGTGGATGTGCGTACGTGAACGATGGATGTGCGTGCGCACAGTCTGGTCGGCCAGCGGACCGGGCGTGCATCCGCAGTGCGCGGCGAAGGCGGTTCCGCAACGCCCGCTATCACCGAGCTGCCGGTGAGATGCAGGGAAGCACGGCTGTCGAGCACTTCGGTGGTGCCGGCAAGCACTCGGCCGCAGGAGCCAGAATGCGTGCGAACTCCAGGTGACGGTGCGGTTCGGATCGAAGGGAGCGAGCGATCGGTCAATCGGCGCGGGGGCGCGGGCAACGCGCGGTTCAGCCGACCCGCGTGCACTGCCGCCGTCGGGCAAGACCAGCGTGTGCCGGGGCATTCGTCTTGGCGTCGACGGATGTGGCCCCGTCGCGCACATACATCAATGTCGCGGCAGCACCGTTTGCAGCGTGTGATCGAAGCTTGCGACCCGAGCGCGGCGCGATGACGACGCAGGTTAGTCGATGCTCGCGAGGGAAAGTCGGACGCCGGACATGATAAGTCCGGCGTCCGCACGAGAAAGTCGAACGCTCGATGATGCAAGTCTGTCGCCCGGACATCCCAGTCGTGCGGAACCGACGGAAAATGGCTTGGGAGGCTGGCGAAGTCTGGCGCGGGCAATGCGAAATGACTCACTGCCCGAACGAAATCGCGTGACCACCGGGAGAAGTCGGAGGCCGGGCGAGGCAAGTGATTCGCGCACGGCCGCTTGTCGTCGTCGCGGTGCGGGATATCGAGCAATCGCCGAGGCAGGTCGTTCGATGTTCGGTGGAAATCGGCCGCCCGGAGCGTAAAGGCGTCCGCGCGTTCGGGAATCCTCGCCGACCCGGAGTTCAAGTGAAGCGCCGGAGCGGACAAGCCGGGCGAGCGCGCAACAATGTCCCGCCGCGAACCCATCCAGTCGACCGACGTTCAAGGCAGGTCGTCCGTCGGGCGACGCAACTCAAACGAGCGGCCGTCGCGGATCACTGGCATCGTCAACGAGCAGCGACATCGCTGAGTCGGGAAAAGCAAAGTCGGCGGACGCAGGAACCTTGCACGCCGCTGGTGTATCCAGCGCGTCCACCATCCCAACGATGACCGCCGGAGGGTATGTGCGCTACCGCGGTTCGATCCTCGTCGCCGTCGTCGTTCCCTCGCTTCTCGCGGCGCAAGCGACGCCCGCCAGCGGGCCGCGGAGCGACGTCATCCTATCGTTCGAGAACTTCGCGGACCTCTTCGGCAGCCGCCTCGTCGCGGCCTTCGATTCGATTCCGGCAGCGCGCTACGACTATCGACCGACAACCGCACAGCAGACGATCGGCTACATCGCGCAGCACCTCGAGAACGCGAACTACAGTCTCTGCGAGAGCTTCGCCGACATAAAGCATCGGCGAACGCGAAAGGACTCGCTGCCGGACACCGTGAAAGCGCGTTGGCCGAAGGACACGCTCGTCGCTCGGCTAGCGGCATCGCTCCGCTTCTGCGACACGACCCTCGAGCGTGTGAGCCAACTGCAGTCCGGGGCGCTCGCGAGCTCGCTGCTCGCGTTCGAGACCGACTTGGCCGAGCACTACAGCCAGTTATCGGCGTACATGAGACTGCTCGGCATCGTTCCGCCATCGGCGCTCCCGCCTGTGCCGCGCCAGACAATCGAGCTGCGGGCCTCCGCCCTCGCGCCGCTGGTCGGCGTCTATCAGATCGTCGCCGGGCGGCGACTCGACGTGACGATGCATGACGGAATGCTCTTCGTGAAATCCTCAGGTGGCGGCGCGACGGTGCGACTCTGGCCCGTGGGCCCGAACGATTTCTTCGTGAACGAGGTGGACGCACAGATCGCCTTCACCCGCGATTCGCGCGGCGCGGTCGCTGGGCTCGTCGTGCACCAATACGGTCGTGACCGGCTGGCGGCGCGGGTGAGATGAGGACGGTGGACGGCGCTTACGTTCCGGGACCGCGTTCAAGCGCACAGGAGGGCGGCATGCACGGCCTGGCTCGATGGAGACTCTTCGCGCGTGTGATCGGCATCGCACTGCTCGCAATCCCGACGTACGCCGTCGTGGCGCAGCAGCCACGCGCCGCCGCGGACACGGTCGCGATCGCGGCACTCGCTCGCGATCTCTCGTCCGACGCCAATCGCGGACGCGGCCCGTGGACGCCCGAGAACGCCCGCGTCGCCCGTCAGCTCTCACGGATGCTCGACCAGCTCGGCGCGCGTCCGGTGTTCGGCAACTCGACGCTCGTGCCGTTCACCACGGAGCCGCGCCCAAAGGACACGGTCTACAACGTCGTCGGCGTGTTCCCGGCTCGCGGCGGCGTCACGTCGGGTGAGCTGGTGGGCATGACGGCGCATCTCGATCACCTCGGCGTCGGTCCGCCGGACGCGACCGGCGACTCGATCTACAACGGCTTTCTCGACGACGCCGTGTCGATCGCGATGATCACCGATGTCGCGCGTCGCTACGTGCAGTCGCCCGGCGACCGTCCGCTGGTCGTAATGTTCTTCAATCTCGAGGAGCAGCAACTGCTCGGCGCGAAGGCGCTCGCGGCGCGGCCGGACGCCGCGCCGTTCATCGATCGTCTCAAGCTGCTGATCGGGGTCGATGCCGGCTCGCCGGCCGGCGAAGCGTTGACCTGGCAGATCATGGGCGGCGAGCCGCCGAACGCCGGAGCGCGCATCGCCGACTCGCTCGCGCGGGCGCACGGATGGACGACGACGCCGTCGGTGGCGCGGCCGATCAACGACGTCTTCGTGTTCTCGCAACGCGGCGTGCCGATCGTGTTTCCGATTCCGGGCGCGACCTGGCGCGGCTACACCAAAGAGCAGCACGACGACGCCATGCGCAAATTCGATCACTATCATCAGCCCGCGGATCAGTGGCGGCCGGACTTTCCGTGGACCGGCACCGCGGCATACGCAGAGTGGCTGTGGCAGATCGTTCAGCGGGCGACGGACAGGCGAGAACGGCTCTGACGGCTTGACGGCCTGACGGCTTGACCCGGCACGGCGTGCCCGAACGTGCTCGCGGGTCGTCGTATATCAGATCCCTTATCGGACCTGCTGACTGCCGACGCCGAACCTGCGCTACGCGCTTCGCTCGCTCGCCAAGAGCCCCGTCTTCACAGCCGTGGCGGCACTCTCGCTCGCCCTCGCGCTGGCGGTGAACACGACGATGTTCGCGCTCGTCGACGCGGTGCTCTTTCCCACCGTGCCGTACCACGATGGGGGACGCGCGTACTCGGTTGGCTACACGCCGGCCGGCAGGAACACGTCGACGTACGAAGAGCGATTCGACGCGATGAGGCGCGGACTTCGGTCGGTGGACGCTGTGGTGCCGTACTACCTCACGCCCGCAAGCATCGAGCGCGACAACACGATCGAGGACGCCCTCGTCGCCAACGCATCGTCGGAGTTGTTCGACGTGCTCGGCGTGCGACCGGAAGTCGGGCGGGCGTTCAACGAGAGCGACACGCGTCCCGGCGCGCTTCCCGTGGTGATGATCAGCTACGAGCTCTGGCTCCGGCTCTTCCACGAGCAACCGCTCGCGAAGCATCTCTCGCTCGGCGTGGGACGCGGAAACTATGAAGTCATCGGCGTGATGCCGCGCGGAATGCACTTCCCCGCGAACGACGTCTGGCTCCCGCCGGGCAAGCTGGTGGGCGACAGTCTCGTGAAGCCGATGGGTCCGTTCGCCGTGGTGAAAACGAAAGCCGGCGTCACGCGGGACGCGATGCAACGTGAGATGGACGTCGTGTTCGCCGGACTGAACGCCGCCGTCGTTCCACGATCCCCCGTCGCCGTCCGACTCGTGGCGTTCACCGGCGGCAATAGCGGCCGCAATCTCTCCGGCGGCCCGTACGTGATGTTTCTCGTCGTCGGCACCGTGCTCCTCATCGCCTGCGCCAACCTCGGCACGATGCTCCTCGCGCGCGGCATGGCGCGCCGGCGCGAGATCGCGATCCGCATCGCGCTCGGCGCGACGCGGCGGGCAATCGCGACGCAGGTGCTCACCGAGTGCGCCGTCATCGTTGGCGTTGGCGTCGGCGTGGGGATGCTGCTCACGTCGTGGGCTGTGTATCTCCTGCCGCACTACGCGACGCCGTATGCGCCGAACATCGGCGACATGCAGCCGACACCGAGTTGGCGCGTGTTCGGGTTCGCTCTCGCGATCGCCAGCGTCACGCTGTTCCTGGCGAGTGCCTTACCAGCCTGGCGCGCCGCGCGCACCGATCCGGCCGAGCCGATCAAGGAAGGCGCCGGCTCGACGGGACGCATTCGCGATCGATACAACCCGCTCATCGTCGTCGAGGTGGCGCTGTCGACGGCGCTCCTGATGACCGCCGCGCTGTTCATTCTCGCGGTCGCACGCCTCACCGCCTTCGATTTCAGCTACGCGGCGAAACAGCTTCAGACGGTGGATCTCTTCATCCGAAAGCGCGACATGCCCGCCGACTTCGCCGCGGAACGCTTCTATGACGATCTCGTCGTACGGATCAAGGGTCTACCGGGCGTGCGCGACGCCGCGACGTTGCACATCGAGAAGCCAAAAGGTGGAATCGTCTTCGCCGAGGAAGGAAAGAGCGGCGACCACTGGATGAACCTGAACGAGTACAGCGCCGTGAGTCCGTCGTATCTCGACGCGCTGGGCATTCCTATGGTCGACGGGCGTGACTTTGAGGCGGGCGATCGCGTCAGCGGAACTGGCGTCGTGATCGTCGACGACAGCGCGGCTCGTCGCCTCTGGCCCGGACTCGCGTCGCCGGTGGGACGCATGATCAAGCTCGGCACGCGCGAATCGCCGCTGCCGTGGCTTCGCGTCGTCGGCGTGGCGAGATCGGTGGAGTTTCAACCTCGATCAGACGTCGATCTGCCGCCCGAGCCGAAGCTCTACGTGCTGTACGGCCACGACGTCGAACGCGATCGACAGCTCGTGGTGCGCGGCGACGGGGTCGGCGGCTCCGGAGGTCAGGCGCGGCTGGGCGTGGCCATTCGGCACGAGCTCTTGAGCATTGCGCCCTGGATGTACGTGCGGGTACGCCGCTGGCTCGAGGGATACGACGGGAAGCGCCAAGGCAGCGCGTTCCTCGCGTCGATGTTCACCGCGTTCGGCGTGTTCGGGTTGGTGTTGTGCGCCGTGGGTCTGTACGGCGTCGTCGCTTACACGGTGAGCCGCCGCCTGCGCGAATTGGCGACGCGCATCGCGCTCGGCGCACAATCGCGCGACATCGTGCGCGCGGTGCTCCATGACTGCGCGGTCACGGTGCTGGCGGGGATAGGCGTCGGCGCGTTCCTGGCGTTGGGCGTGACGCGTCCCTTCGCCGACAGCATGTTCAACCTGAAGTACGAGTTGGCTGTGGCGCTGATTGCGTCCGAGACATTGCTGTTCGGCGCGGCGGTACTGGCCTGCGTGGGGCCAATCCGGCGAGCGGTTCGCGCGAATCCGGTGGAGATTCTGCGCGCCGGCTGAGGTGGCGGGTGGACGGGTGGACCGGGTGGACCGGGACGGTGGACCGGTGGACCGGTGGACCGGTGGACCGGTGGACAGGTTAGAATAGCGCGCGATCATTCAACGAACCGCTATCCGCGCTGAGACCAGTCGACACATGGACGACCTCATCACCGCCGCCGAGGCTGCGCGACTCCTGCATCTGCACGTCAAACGGGTGCAGCACCTCGCTCGCACGGGGCAACTCCCCGCGACGCGCTTCGGACACAAGTGGCTGTTCTCGCGTTCGCGGCTCCTGGCCACGTCGCCGACGCCGTCCACTCCTCAACCGGCGTCGGAGGCGCTCGAGATCAGCGCGAGAAATCGGCTTCGCGGAACGATCACGTCGATCCTCGCCGACGGCGTGATGGCGGAGATCCGGGTTCAGGTGGGCGATCAGGAAATCGTCTCGATCATCACCCGCTCGTCGGCCGAGCGCCTTCGGCTCGCGGTCGGAGACCAGGTATTCGCCGTCGTGAAGTCGACGGAGGTCATGATCGCCAAGTCTGGGTAGAACGATCTTGATACGACCGGATATTCCCTAAATATCCCTCGGTGGCTACGATAAGCCATCAAAATGTGCCGTGACGGGGTGTGCGGGGAGGCCGCCGAACCCTGACGGCCCCCCACCGAGAGACCGACACGTGCCCTGTATGACCCGTGTTCGAAGCATCGCATTTCCCCTCGTCGTTTTCGCTGCGCTAGCTCCACGCGCTCACGCGCAGTCCACGCCACCGAACGAAGGCGGATTTTGGGACCGCTGGTTCGAGCGTTCAGATAAGTCGAAGGCTGAGCAGCCGCACTGGCTCACGCCGCTCGCGATGACGACCCCGCGACTCGAGCAGGAATTCCGCTACGACGTGAACTGGTCGCAGGCGCGTCCCGGCGCGCCGTACACCGAGAACTTCGGCAACACCAAGGGCCTCGAGCTGATTCCGTTCGAGAACGTGGAGATCATCGCCGGCATCCCGGGCTACGTCGTGCACAACAATCCGGCGACGCCGAACGGGTGGGGCGACTTTCAGCTGCTCGTGAAATACCGGATTCTTTCCTCGAACGAGCAGCACGACAACTACATCCTCACCGCCTTCCTCAGCGAGACGTTTCCCACGGCGACGAACAAGAATGGCCAGCTCAAGTCCGTCGTCACGCCGACGATCGCCTACGGCAAGGGATGGGGCGATTTCGACATGCAGGGAACGGTTGGCGCGGCCGAGCCGCTCGCGCTGACGTCGACGATCGGCCGAACCTACACATGGAACCACAGCTTCCAGGTGCACGTGTTGTCAAAGGCGTGGCCGGAGGTGGAGATCAACCAGACGTGGTTCTCGGGCGGCAAGAATGACGGAAAGGAACAGACGTTCATCACGCCCGGAGTCGTCGTGGGCCGGATGCGCCTCACCGATCGGGTCGGGTTGACGATGGGAGCCGGCGTGCAGATCGCCGTGTCGCAGTTTCATACCAACAATCACAACATCATTCTCTCGGCGCGATTCCCATTCTAAGACGCATCATGCGCACACCTCGCGGAAATCGTGCTCGCCGTGTCACCGCGGCCGCGGCGCTCGTCGCCGCGGCCGCTGCGCTGGCCTCGTCGAATGAGACCACGCGTCGCGCCGCCGCCGGTCCGCCGACGCGCGCGACGAACCTTCTCGTCATGAACGCGGCGTCCATCACGAAACCGGTGCGCGCCCTCCTCGACAGCTTCGCGGCGCACACCGGCGAGAAATACGACCTCGAGCCGGGCGCGAGCCTCGAGGTCGCGCGGCGACTCACCGAGCTGCATCGTACGCCCGACGTGCTGCTGCTCGCCGACCCCGAAGTCTTCCCGCAGCTCCTGATGCCGAAGTACGTCCACTGGTACGCGCTCTTCGCCCGCAATCGGATCGTGCTCGCCTACACGCCGAAATCGCGCGGCGCTGCCACGATCAACGGCGACAACTGGCGCACCGTCATCATGCAACCGGGGGTGGAGGTCGGCCGCGCCGATCCGAACACCGATCCGTCGGGCTACCGCACACTGCTCACGATGAAGCTCGCCGAGGAGCACTACCGAGAGCCGGGGTTGTACGACCGGTTGTTGGCCGCCGCACCGACGCGCAACGTTCGTCCGCGCGAGGCCGACCAGGTCGCGCTCCTGCAAACGGGTGAGCTCGACTACATCTGGACCTATCAGAATCTCGCCGAGAACGACGGGTTGAAGTTCATGAGGCTGCCGGACGCGATCGACCTCGGGAATCCCGCCGACAGCGCGACATATGCACACGCCACGACGCGCGTGATCGGTAAACAGCCCGGTGACACGATCACGATGCGCGGCGCGCCGATCGTGTTCGCGCTGTCGATTCCGGTGGACGCCCCAAACCGCGCCACGGCTGAACGATTCGTCGCGTATCTCATTTCCCCCGAAGGCAAGAGAATCCTTCGCTCGCAACACGTCGACGCGCTCGATCGGCTCGTGCCGTCCGGAACAGACCTGCCGGCTGTCGTCAAAGCTCGTTAGTCTGCGCGGTAGCGAAAACTCGGCCGCCTCCGATCTCAAGCCTGTGCGCATTCTGGTAACGGCCGCCCTTGCCGCGGCTTTGATTCGAGCGCCCGCGCTCGCTCAGACCTCGCCGGACTCCGCCCGGCGCGCACCGGAATGTCCAAGGTGCGCCGAGTGGAACGTGTCGCAAACGCCGTTTCGCATCTTCGGCAACACGTTCTACGTCGGAACGCACGGACTCGCGGCCGTTCTCGTGACGTCGCCGCAAGGCCATGTGCTGATTGACGGCGCACTCCCCGAATCGGCGCCGCTCATCCTGGCGAACATTCGCGCGCTCGGGTTCCGCGTCGAGGACGTGAAAATCATGCTCAACTCGCACGCGCACTACGACCACGCCGGCGGGATCGCGGCCGTGCAGAAGGCCACCGGCGCGGAGGTCGACGCGAGTCCATGGAGTGCGGCCGTCATTCGGCGCGGCGCGTCCGACCAGGGTGATCCCCAATTCGGGCTGGCGCTGCCGTATCCGGCGGCATCGTCGGTCCGCACGATAAGCGACGGACAGGTGGTGCGGGTCGGCGATCTCGCGCTCACGGCGCACTTCACCGGAGGCCACACGCCCGGCGGAACCACGTGGACCTGGCGGTCGTGCGACGGCGATCGTTGTCTCGACATCGTGTATGCCGACAGTCAGACGCCGGTGTCGGCCGACGACTTTCTCTACACACGGTCCGCGGCGTATTCGACCGGCGTGCAGGATTTCGAGCATTCGTTCACCGTGCTCGAGAGTCTTTCCTGCGACATCCTGATCACGCCGCATCCGGCGGCGTCGAGTTTCTGGGAGCGCATCGCGGCGCGCGATTCGGGCAACATGGAAGCGCTGGTCGATCGCGATGCCTGCCGGCGATTCGCGACCAACGCGCGGCGCGATCTGGCCGCTCGAATCGAACGGGAAAAGCGCGCGAATCCCTAGCCATGGCACTCGTCGTCTTTCTTCGCGGCGTGAACGTCGGCGGACATCGCACGTTTCGCCCCAGCGTTCTCGCGAAGCAGCTCAGCGCGTACGACGTAGTGAACATCGGCGCCGCGGGAACGTTCGTCGTGAGAAAGCCCGGCGCGCGCGCGAAGTTCCGCGCCGCGCTGCTCGGCAAGCTTCCGTTCGATACGCAGGTCATGCTCTGCGATGCGAAGGATCTACTCCGCGTGCACGCCGAGAATCCGTTCGGCGTGCAGCCGCCACGTGCCGACGTCGTTCGCTTCGTCAGCGTTCTATCGAAGGCGAGCCGCGCTCGAACGGCGATCCCGCTGCAACTGCCGGCCGAAGGCGACTGGTTCGTGCGCGTGATTGGCTCCAAACATCCCTTCGTGTTCGGAGAGTACCGCCGCCACATGAAGACGATCGGCTACCTCGGCCAGATCGACAGACTGTTCGGGGTGCCGGTCACGACGCGGGGATGGAACACGATCATTACAATTGTGAAAGTCCTGTCACGCGAGAACGAGCCCCGACGCTGAAACAGCGCCGATTGCGACTCAACTGAGCCGCGTGGATTGGCATTTCTTTGCGCATCGGCCAGCGCCTCGACCGCGGCTGTTGCGTTGTCCCCGCGTCACCGTCGTAGTTCGATGAACAATGCAAGGTCTCACGTGCGACGACGACATCTTCGATTGTTGGCCCCCGCTCTCCTGACGGCGTTGTCGCTCGCCGGCTGCGACAATTCGTTTCAGAGTGACGCTCGGGTCCAATTGGCGAGCGCGTCGGGCGTACCGACGGACGCCGCCCCGACCCCTCCCGACGTGATGCACTTGCTCCGGCTCGAGGGATTCGTCAGCCCCGGCAACGTCGCGGCAAACGGAACGTGCATTCCGTTCGACGCGAGCGGCCGATCGCGGCTCATCTACCTGATGCTGCCCGCCGAGTCGTCGTACGTGCGACTGACTATCGTCGCGCGGCCGGGCGGGCCTGTCGATATGGTGGACCTCGTGCGAGGAATTCCGGACGGCCGCATTTGGTCGGCGACACTCGAGGGTCCGCGAGGCACGACGACGGCGCGCCTTTTCGCGTCGGCCAGCGACAAGGCGCCGACGACGGACGAGTGGTCGGCGCAGGATCAGCGCACGCAGCGACTGAGCGAGGTCGCCGCGGCCGCCATTCAGTCGCCTTGCGTGCCCAAGTAGATCAGGTCAGGTCCGTCACCAGCATGCAGCCCGGAGCGTGCGTGACGGCGAACGGAATACGTGAGCTGGCAATCGCCGCCTGAGGGGTCACACCGCAAGCCCAGAATACCGGAAGCTCGCCGGGCGCGATCTCGGTCGGATCGCCGTAGTCGGGCAATGAGATATTTGTAATGCCGATCCGCTCGGGGTCGCCCACATGAACCGGCGCCCCATGAGCCAAGGGAAAGCGGCCTGTGATCTCGATCGCGCGCGCCGCGTCGGCGGCGGTCAGCGGGCGCATCGACACGACCAACGGCCCGGCGAAGGGACCCGCCGGTTCGCAAGCGATGTTCGTGCGGTACATCGCGACGTTCGTTCGCGCCAACAGGTGCTTGAGGCGAATACCGGCGGCGGTCAGCGCCTCCTCGAAGGTGAACGAGCAACCGAGGACGAAGCCGACGAGATCGTCGCGCCAGAGATGTGAAATGGCGGCGACCTCTTCGACGAGTTGGCCATGGCGCCAGACGCGGTAGCGAGGCAAGTCGGTCCTGAGGTCGAGGTCGGCGCCGAGCTCGGGAACGCGGGGACTGCCCGGCTCGGTCACGCCAATCACCGGGCACGGTTTCGGATTGAGCGCGCAGAAGCGCGCGAAGTCGCCGGCGACGTCGGCCGGCACAACGACGAGATTGCCTTGCGCGAATCCGGGCGCCAGTCCCGCCGTCGGGCCGGTCAGCGTGCCCGCCCTCACCGCGAGCCGGACGTCGCGCCCGGTCACGACGCCAATGCCGCCCCCCGCGTCTCGGGGAGCAAGAATGCCGCGATCCCCATCACGCTGTAGGCGATGATCGCGAAGATCGAGATCGCGCGCGACAAGGGCATCGTCGCCGAGATATAGCCGACGAGCGCGGGGAACGTGGCGCCGATGCCGCGGCCGAAATTGTAGGCGAACCCCATCGCCGAGCCCCGCACGCGCGTGGGAAACAATTCGGCGAAGAACGCGCCCAGCCCGGCGAAATACCCCGACACGACGAAGCCGAGGGGAAAGCCGAGAAGCCATAGGACACCGTTTGTAACGGGGGCGCGTGTATAGATCAGCGTCATCACCACCGCGCCGGCCGAGAACACGAGGAACAGTTTGCGGCGTCCGATCCGGTCGGCGAGCCATGCGCCGGTGAGATACCCGGTGAACGCACCGGTGATCAGGAAAGCGAGATAGCTCGTCGACCCGACCATGGTAAGATGCCGCTCCGTCTGGAGGAAAACCGGCAGCCACGTATTGATCGCGTAGTAGCCGCCCTGGGCGCCGGTGCCGAGTAGCGCGGCGAGCGCCGTCGTCTTGAGCAGGCCCGGCGAGAAGATCTCCCAGATCGAACCCATCGACTCGCCGCGTGCCGCCGCGGCGAGCGGCGGTTCCTTCACGAAGCGTCGAATGAACAGCACGTACAACGCGGGCACGAAACCGAGCGCGAACATCCAACGCCACGCCTGCTGCTCGGGAAGCGTCGAGTAGACGATCGCCTGGAGGAGCACGGCACTTCCCCACCCGACCGCCCATCCCGACTGCACGCACCCGACGGCGCGTCCGCGATATCGCGGCCGAATCGTCTCGCTCATGAGCGCGGCGGCGGCCGTCCACTCACCGCCGAAACCGAAGCCGAGCAGCGCGCGAAAAATCGCCAGCTGTCCGAAGCTCTGCGCGAACGCCGAGAGAAGACTGAAAAGAGCAAACCAGAGCACGGTGATCTGTACCGCGCGCACGCGCCCCATGTGATCGGAGACGTAGCCCGCCACCCAGCCGCCGAGCGCCGAGCACAAAAGCGTCGCGCTGACGGTCAGTCCCGCGGTCCCTCGGTCGACGTGCCAGAGCGCGATCACCGTGCCCAGCACGAGCGTGTAGATCGTGAAGTCCAGACCGTCGAGCGCGTAACCCAGCGCGCACGCCAGCATCGTGCGTCGCTCGGGCAGCGTCATGGCGCGGTAGAACGCGGCCAATCCCGAGTCGTCGGCCTCGGCGTCGATCGCAACGGGGAGTGCGCCTTCGGCGAGGTCGCTCATGGCCGCCGAAGGTACCGGCGCGTTCGTCGTCGCGTCAGCCCTTCAGCGCAATACTCGGATCGACGCTTGCCGCGCGCCTCGCCGGCAGGTAGCCCGCGGCGACGGCTGCGACGCCGAGCGTCGCCAGCGCCACCGCGTGGCTCGCCGGATCAGCCGCGCCGACGCCGAACAGCATTCCGGCAGTGAGAGGCGCAACGAGCGCCGCAACGACGAAGCCGAGCGCCAGCCCGGCGCCCGCGAGCGTGAGCGTCCCGACCATCACCGACGCGCGCACGTTGCCGGCCGACGCGCCGAGCGCCAACCGAATGCCGATCTCCTGCGTGCGCTGCGAGACGCCGTACGCGACCAGCGCGTAGATGCCCAACGCCGCGAGGACGACGGCGAACGCCGCGAACCCGGTCAGCAGCGAAACGACGAACCGTCGCGGCGACGCGACCTTGTCGATGAACTGCTGGAGCGGGATCCACGGATTCTTTTCCACCCCGGCCGCGATCGGCGCGAGCGCGGTGCGGACGGACGCCGCGAGCGCCGCCCCATCGAGGCTCGTGTGCACCACGAGGTTCTCGGCGCGGTGATCCGAGTATTGGCGAAGCGGATAGTAGAGCTCTCCGGTGAAGTCGCGCTCCAACGACGTGTGGCGCACGTTCTCGACGACGCCGATCACGAGCATGCGCCGATCGCCGTTGCCGACGACTTGGCCCACTGCGTCGCGCCCCGGCCAGAGCGTGTGGGCGAGTGCCTCATTCACGATCACGACACGCGGAGACTCGGGCGAGTCGCCGTCGTTGAAGTCCCGCCCCGCCCGCAGCGACACGCCCAACGTTTGGAAGTAGCCGTCGCTCACGACGCGGATGAACGCTTCGGGCGCCTGACCTCGTGGATACACTTGCCCCTCTCCCGCCACGCTCCAGCTGCGATCTCCCGTGAAGGGAAGCAGGTCTCCGAGCGCCGCGTGCGTGATTCCGGGAATGCCGCGCGCTCGGCGCAGAACCTCGTCGTAGTACGCATTCGCGGCGGCCAGATCTGAAATGCGACGAGCTGGTTCGATGTTCAACGCCGCGGTGCGCTCGGGATGATATCCCAATTGGACGTCGAGCACCTGCATGAAGCTTCTCAGCAACAGCGACGACACGACGAGCAGCGCGCACGCCGCCGCCACCTCGAGAACGACCAGCGTGCTGCGCACTCGGGCGTGCGCACCGCCGCGGGTCGAGCCTCGCGACGCGTCGCTGAGCGCGTCGCGAACGTCCGCCGGCGGCCGCAGCGCCGGCAGCACGCCGACGATCACGCCCGTCAGCACCGCCGCAGCGGCCGCGACGCCGATCACCTTGAAGTTGACACCGACTCGCGCCAGCAGCGGAATGTCGAACGCGCTGAGATGGGAGACGAGGCGCGTTCCAACGACCGCGATCGCCACGCCCAGCAACGCGCCGCCGCCCGCCAGCACGAGACTCTCGGTGAGCGTTTGCCGCACGAGTCGCCCGCGCGTCGCGCCGATGGCAAGTCGCACCGCCAACTCACGCCGTCGCGCCGACGTCCTCGCGAACTGGAGGCTTGCCAGATTCGCGATCACGATCAGCATCACGCCGACGATCGCCGCCGACAGCAGCAAGAGCGCCGGCCGCACGCGTCCGTTGACGCGCTCGTCGAGCCGAAGAATCTTTGGCCGGAGTGTATTTCTGTGGGGGAACTCGGCCGTCAGCTCCTTGCCGAGCGGAACGAGCTCCGAGCGCGCCTGGTCGACCGTTACGCCGGGACGCAGGCGACCGACGACGGCCAGCGTGTTGCCCTGTCGATTCGTCTGGTCGCTGAGCGGAAACGGCTCGAACATGTCGACCGGCGCACCGGGCGTGAACACCGACGCGAAATCGAATGACGCCGGGAGAACGCCGATGATCCTGACGGGCGCGTCGCCGATCGTCACCGTCCTCCCCGCGATCGCCGGATCCGCCGCGAACTGCCGCCGCCACGTCGCCTCGGTGAGCAATACGGTCTGCGCCGCGTGATCCAGGCATTCGTCGGCGGAGAACGTGCGGCCGACGATCGGCTTCACGCCGAGAAACGGAAGGAAGTTGCAGGTCACCGGCACGCTGGTGAGGCGCTGCGGATCGCCTCCGGTCGACAGCACGGCGTCGCCTATTCCATAGTAGGCATCGTAGCCGGCGAGGCCGTCGAGCGAGTGGCTCCGTCGCTCCACGTCGAGAAAGTGGTTGACCTGCCACCGCCATTCGGCGATGCCGTCGTCGCCGATATTGGAGATCCACACCAGACGCGCCGGATCGCGAAACGGCATCGGCCGGAGCAAGACGCCGTCGACGAGGCTGAACACAATGGCGCTCGCGCCGACGCCGAGTCCGACGATGAGCAGCGCGAACGTGGTGAAGCCCGCGTCACGGCGCAGCGTTCGGACGGCGTATCGGATGTCGTGCCATACCGTGTCGAGCCATTCGCGCACGTGCATCCGGCGGTGGCGCCGTTGGGCCGATGACTCGAACCGTTTGCGCTCCTCGTCGACCGCGCCGAACCGTCGCACGGCTTCGGCACGCGCCGCCTCGGGCGACAGGCCTTCGCGCATGATGAGTTGGTTCGTACGCAGCTGCAGGTGCAGACGGATCTCGTCGTCGGCATCGTCCAGACGGTCCCGCCCCAGTCCGAGCCGGAACAGGCGTCGGATGCCGGGTCTGATCTCTCCTCGTCGCATCGCGGGTCTCGGTCGGCGTCAGCGCCGGCTGGCGGGTGAGGTGAGGATGTCGGTCAGCGTGCTCGCGTAGCGAACCCACTGCGCCGTTTCGCTGTTGAGAAACGCGCGCCCCGCCTTCGTCAACTTGTAGTAGCGCGCGCGTTGATTGTTCTCCGTGACGCCCCACTCGGCGGCGACGAAGCCCCGCTCCTCGAGGCGGTGGACCGCCTGATAGAGCGCGCTGTCGCGAACGTCGAGCGCGCCGCGCGACCGCTCTTCGACCCATTGAGTGATCTCGAATCCGTGCATCGGCGTCCACGAGAGCGCCTTGAGCACGAGGATGTCGAGGGTGCCTTTGACCAGCGGGAGCGAGTCGGCCACGGCGATGGACTCCAGAATAAGATTACAGACTCTGACCCCTACAGTGCCGCATGGCCCCGACCGTGTCAAGTCGTGCGACGCACGAATCCGGCGCGGACTTCGCATTAGTGCCTCCGCACGACGATCGCGGCGGCTGCCACACGGCACAAAAGTCCAATCGCCATCGTGGGCTGACGGCGCCAAACTGTGACTAGGAGGCAGGCTGGCGTGGCGAATTGGGGGCGTGACGCCGAAACGGGACGTGTAGAAAGCCTGGTCGGGCGGGCGCTCTGCGCCGTGCTCCCCCCGCTGGCAGCGCTCGCCATCGAAGCGCTGCTGCTGTCGACGGTGAGCCGCTGGCTGCTGTTCAACGCGGCCGTGATCGTCAGCTCATGGCTCGGCGGACTCGCGGCCGGCCTCGTCTCGACCGTCCTCTCGGCCGGGCTCGTTTGGTGGTTTCTCATCCCGCCGGAGCGAAGCGTCCAGACGGCGGACCCCGGATACTACGCGACCGTCGCCATCTTTCTCACGGTGGGAACGGCGGTCAGCTTCCTCCACGACAGCCTGCGACGAGCTCGTCGCGCGCTGGCCGGCGCCGCGACGGAGTTGGCGGAAGCGCAGCGTCTCGCGCACATCGGCAGTTGGACCTGGGACTTTCGAACCAACACCGGCTGGTGGTCACCCGAGCTGTACCGCATCCATCGGCGTGATCCGGCGCTCCCGCTGCCGGGGCCGGCCGACCTCTCGAAGTTCTTCACCCCCGAGAGCGGCGCGGCGCTCCATGAGGCCGCCGACCGACTCAGGCGCGACGGGGCCCCGTTCGAGCTCGAACTGGAGTCGATCTCGCCGGACGGCGTACACACGTGGGTGTCGACGCACGGCGAGGGCGTCCGAGACAACGCCGGCAGGCTCGTGGGTTTGCGGGGGACGTCGCAGGACATTACCCGGGTCAAGGAGCTCGAGCGCATGAAGGAGGAGTGGACGTCGGTGATCGCCCACGACCTGCGCCAGCCGATCGGCGTCATCACGATGTCCGTCGAGATGCTTCCCGAACAGCACGTCGGCGAAATCAGCAAACCAGAATCAGCGATTGTTCATCACATCCGCTCGGCGGCGCGCTCGTTGAACCGCATGGTCAACGATCTGCTCGACGTGTCGCGGATCGAGGCGCACCGGCTGTCGCTGGAACGAGCCTGGCTGGATCCCCGGCGCCTCGTGCACGAGACGCTGGAGCATCTGAGACACCTCACCGAGCACTGCCGCGTCGACATCTCGACCGAAGGCGCGCTCTCACCGGTCTACGCCGACCCGGGCCGTTTCGAGCAGATCCTTGGCAACCTGGTGAGCAATGCCGTCAAGTACGGAGACCGAAGCAGCGGCGTTCAGGTGCGGCTGACGCAGCGAGGCGACGAGGTGCTGTTCTCCGTCGTAAACCGCGGACAAGGGATATCGAGCGAGGAGCTTTCCCGGCTGTTCACGCGGTTCGGGCGATCGACGACCACGCACGCCGCTGCCTCGGGAATTGGTCTCGGACTCTACATCGCCCGGGGGTTGGTCGAAGCGCACGGCGGTCGCATTTGGGCCGAGAGCAGGCCGGGCGAGACGACGACGTTCAACTTCTCGCTGCCCTGTCGCGACGCCGCCGCCGCCGCGGCGTGAACGACGTCCTCAAAACGAGTCGAGCCAACCACCGTGAGGTGATTGGCTCGAGATCGTTGTGAAACTCGGCGTCGGTACGGTCTGACTAGTTGCCGCCCGCGCCGACCCACGGGTCCGTCGACAACCAGTTCGAGTTGGGCGCGAACAGGAACACCATTCCACCGTCCGCCAGCTGCGGCAGCAGTCGCTGCGCGCGCGCCGTTTCCATTGCCGGACAGCCCTTGCTGGTCCCCGCCCTGGTCGGCGTCACGTAGGGCGCGCCGTGGGCCACCACTCCGCGAGCGAGGGCTTTGTCGTTGAACCCCTCGGACACGCCGTTCAAACGCAGGCCGATCGAGTGATACGCGCGGCCGCCTGAGTGGCCGGTAAACGCGTACGTCGCCTTGGCGAGATAGAGACCCAACGAGGTGGCCGCGCTCCCGAACGCATTGGAGAATCGCGTGGGAATCGAGGCACCCGCCGGCGCTGAACCACGACCGTGCGCCACGGTGAACGGACCGTCGACGATTCGCAGCGACGACATGTTGAACACGTAGCCGCGCGGCTCGGTATTCGGCAGACCGTAATCCACGAAGTAGAGGAGCGGCTTCTTCACCTCATCGGGATGCGCCGCCTTGAACGCGAAGTAGCTATGGAACGCGGCGTCGAGCGCGTGCGGATCGCTCAACCGGCGAACGGTCGACGAAAAAGCCGCGACCGCTGCCTTGGCTTTCGTCGCCAACAGGTCCGTGGCGGCGGCAACCGATTTCTGCGCAGTCAAACCCTGTGCCGGAGCGGCCCCTGCGGTAGCGCTGTCGGCCACAGCAACGCGCGCAGAACCGAACGCAAGCGTTGTCGAACCAATCAAGACTTTCGAGATGACGTGGTTGAGCTTCATCGCTCGTACCTCCTCGGCAAAACGAAGCGCCCGACGCGAGCGGAAGTCGCTGGGGGCGCTGACAGGTAGATAGTACCCCTCGGGATGTGATGTGGGTCCACAATTCCTCTGCGGCTCAGCGCGCTTATCACCGCTGCCGAGCCCGCTCCCGCGAATTACTTCTGAAATCCGGTCGAGACGATGAGTCTCTTCGAGACGAGCTCGCCGCAGAGATACCCGACCACATAATCCGGCGCGGTGTTGACCGAGAGCTCGTTCGTGGCGGCTAGCTCAGCGAGGGTCGCTTCGACGGCCCACCAGAGCGGCGTGTCGCGGTACTCGGCGAACGGGCGTGACGACATGGGCTGCTCCTAGTCCGTGCGGTGATCCTGGGCCGCGTGCACGCGCGTGAGTGGCTCCCAGCGGCTGTCGCTCCGGCGCGAGAGATTGCGGTTCAGCCGCTGACGCCAATCCAGGAAGAACGTCTCAGTGGGCGCGGCAACCGTCTTCGACGGAAAGGGCGCCGGCTCGGTGGCGACTTCTTCAGGCGTTGCGGTCGGTGATCGCAGGGATGACCACCGTTCCGGACCTCGTTCGCCTCTCATGGGCACGGCGGCGAATCCAGCGCGCCGCTCGAGGAGTCGATCGTGAGGATGTCACCGCCGAGATGACCGAAGTACTCCTCGACGCACCAGAGAATCATCTTCCGGGTCAGTGCCAGTCGGGCCGATGACGGGCCGACGCTCGAACTGTCGACCAGGCCGGATAGTCGCACGATGACCAGCGCCGGGGGAACTCCGGCGCGTCGCTCCGTTCCGACGAAGCTCCAGACGGCACATCGCAGCGTGTGCTCGTTGATCGGCGCGTCCGCAAGCGCGGTCGAGATCTTGGCGCGCAGATCCTTGGCGTCGGCGAGATCGTCGACCGTGCGCATTCGGACGGTGCCTTGCCCTATGTCCATGGAGCCTCCTGCGATGCCGCGAGCAAGCTGACCAGAAGGCTCGGGGATCCGGCGCATTCACCTGCGCAACGCGGAGGCCAAAGGGAGCGGGACAGGCCGCTCACCAGCTGTGTGAAATATAGTCGATGCCGCTCGCGACGCGCGGCGCACCGCCGGTGGGTCCAAGGTCCACTGCGACCCGGCGTGTGTTGGACTTTATGATCACGCGATCGCCGCGTGCCCCCCACCGCTGTCGCGATCCGTCGAGCCCGACGAACCCCACAATTCGAACGAGAGAGCGATATGACCCCAGCGAACACACGGATCGAGCACGACCTGTTGGGCGACTTGCCCGTTCCCGCCGACGCCTATTACGGCATTCAGACGGCCCGCGCACTCGACAATTTCAAGATCACGGGCCAACCGCTGAGCGTGTTTCCGAATTTCATCAAGGCGCTGGCGATGGTAAAGCTCGCCGCGGCGCGCGCCAACTTCGAGACCGGCGGGTTCTCAAGAGAGGTTCTCACCGCGATCGAGAAGGCCTGCCAGGAAATCATCGATGGCAAGCTCCACGACCAGTTCCAGCTCGACATCCTGCAGGGCGGCGCCGGCACGTCGACGAACATGAACGCCAACGAGGTGATCGCGAACCGCGGCCTCGAGCTCATGGGCAAGAAGAAGGGGGAATACAAATTCCTAGACCCGCACGACCACGTCAACCGATCCCAGTCGACGAACGATTCGTATCCGACGTCGATGCACGTCGGCATGGCGCTTGGCAACGCGGAAGTCGTCGCGGCCTTCGAGAAGCTCATCGCCGCGTTCAAGGCGAAGGGGACCGAGTTCAAGGACATGCTCAAGATGGGACGGACACAGTTGCAAGACGCCGTCCCGATGACGCTCGGCCAGGAATTCAACGCGTTCGCGCGGACCCTGGCGGACGAAGTGCGCGCGCTCGACACCATCAAGGGCGTCTTGTGCGAAGTGAGCATGGGCGGGACGGCGATCGGCACCGGGCTCAACGCGCCGGAGGGCTACGCACAGAAGTGCGCCGACCACCTCGCGAAGGTCACGCGTCTCCCGATTCACCTCGCAACGGATCTCATCGAAGCCACGCAGGATACGCAGGCGTTCGTCCTGTACGGGTCGGCGCTCAAGAGTCTCGCCATCAAGCTCGCCAAGGTGGGCAACGATCTTCGACTGCTGTCCTCGGGACCGCGCTGCGGCCTGCACGAAATCAACCTGCCGGCAACGCAGCCGGGCTCGTCGATCATGCCCGGGAAAGTGAACCCTGTCATCCCCGAGGTCACCAACATGGTGGCGTACCGGGTCATCGGAAACGATCTCGTCATCACGCTCTCGGCCGAGAACGGGCAGCTCCAGCTGAACGCATTCGAGCCGGTGATGGCCGCGTGCATCTTCGAGTCACAGAAGCTGCTCGTCAACGCCGCCGACACGCTTCGCAAGTTCTGCGTGGAAGGCATCACGGCCAATGAGGATGTGCTCAAGCACTACATGGAGTCGAGCATCGGAACGGTCACAGCGCTCAACCCGGTCATCGGCTACGACAAGGCGACGGAGCTCGCCGCCGAAGCGCTGAAATCGGGCGACGGGATTCTCGAGATCGTTCGCGAAAAGCACATCCTGACCGACGAGCAGATCGACGAGATCCTGAGTCCCGCCGCTCTGACCGGCTCGGGACGTTAGCCCGAGCCACGAGGAATTACTTCATGTCGAGGCTTCATATGACAAAGCGCAACGTGATGGTCGCGTTCCTGGTGGTCGTCGGAGCGGTGAGCGCGGGGGCGCAGGGCGGAACGGCGAGCGGCACCGTGGTGGACACCATGTCGCTGCCGAAAGTCGTCGTGCTCGCGACGGGCGGCACGATCGCCGGAGCGGCCAAGAGCAACGTGACCGCCGGCTACTCGAGCGGCCAAGTCGGTGTCGACGAGCTGCTCAACGCCGTGCCGGAGGCGAAAAAGCTGGCCAGGCTGAGCGGCGAGCAGGTCTCGAACATCGGCTCGCAGGACATGAACGATCAGGTGTGGATCAAGCTCGCCGACCGGGTGAACGCGATCCTGGCGATGCCGGACGTGACGGGTGTCGTGATCACGCACGGAACGGACACGATCGAAGAGACGGCGTATTTCCTGAATCTCGTGGTGCATTCACGAAAGCCAGTCGTCCTGACCGCATCGATGCGTCCCTCCACGGCGCTCTCGGCCGACGGTCCCCTCAACTTCTTCAACGCCGTCGCGGTGGCCGCGGACAAGGAATCGGCCGGGCGCGGGGTACTCGTCGTCGTCAACGATTGGATTCACGGCGCGCAATCGCTCACCAAGACCAGCACCACCGCCGTCCAGACCTTCTTGTCGCCGCTCTCGGGTCTCATCGGCACGGTCAACTACGGCGTGATGGAGTGGTATCGCGGGCCCATCGGCAAGAACACCCTGAACTCCGAGTTCTCGGTCGATCAGAACACGGTCCTGCCGCGCGTCGACATCATCATGGCCACCGAGAACATGGACGGCGCGTTGATCAACGCCGCCGCCGCGAACGGTGCGAAAGGGATCGTGATCGCCGGGGTCGGCAACGGAAACATGACGAAGCCCGCGCTTGAGGCGCTCGCCGCGCAAGCGAAGAAGGGGATCGTGTGCGTCCGTTCGACCCGCGTGACCACCGGCGAAGTCGGGCGCAACGTCGAAGTGAAGGACGACAGCCTCAACTTCGTCGCGTCGCTCGGGCTCAATCCTCAGAAGTCGCGGGTTCTCCTGCGCCTGGCGCTGCTCAAGACGAGCGACCCGAGAACCATCCAGCGCTACTTCGACGAATACTGATTCTCGTCTGATGCTCGGAGGCCGCGTCGCGTGGTGGGCGCGGCCTCTACGTCTTCACCCTGGGCACGGCGACCGATGATCGCTCCGCATTCGCGATGGCTCGTGGGACTCGCGCTGTGCCTGGCCGCGGGAAGCGCCGCGCTCGCCCAGAAGCCGGGCAAGACGCGGGCGGATTCGGTCCGCGATTCCACGTTGTCCGCCGAGCTGACCGCCGCCGAAGCCGACGCCGAGCCGATGCGTCGCAACCTGCTCCGCCGCCTGGAGTGGAACCTGGGGTTCACCACGTTCCAGGTGGGCGGCGGCCTCTTGTTCGAATGGATCGCCTACTGGCAAGACTCGGCGAGCATCAAGCAGTTCCCCAATCTGAATCCTCAATACAAGTTCCGTGATGGGCGCTTTCTGTTGGGTGGCCGTTTCAACACGAAACGGCCCTTCACGTGGCAAGCGGGCATCATGTGGGATCAGTTGACCAACAAGTTTCTCGTCCGGCAGACCGGACTCATGGTCTCTGTCCCCGAGATCTACAGCCACTTCTTCATCGGGCGGGCGAAGGAGGGGTTCAGTCTCAACAAGGTGATGGGCGGTTACGACGGGTGGTCGATGGAGCGCCTTCCCTTCACCGACGCCACCGTCCCGCTGCTGGCGGACGGCATCAAGTGGCTCGGCTACGTGCCGACGAACCATTTGTTCTGGAACCTCGGCGCGTTCATGGATGGGTTTTCGCAAGGGCAGACGTTCTCGACCTACAACTACCAGTTCGTCGCGCGCGCGGGATGGGACCCGTTTCCCGGGGATTCATCCGGAAAGCTCCTGCACATGGCGATGAATTTCCGCATCGGCCACCCCGACAAGGATTCGCTGCAGCTCCGCTCGAAGCCGGAGGCATTCCCCGCCCCGTACTTCATCGATACGGGCGATTTCCCGGCGACCTCGGCGCTCGCGTTCGGCCCGGAGTTGTACTACCGGCTCGGCCGCGTCCTCATGGGAAGCGAGTACTACTGGCAACACGTCACCTCACCGCAGACGGGCAACCCCTGGTTCCACGGCGGCGAGGCCGTCGTCTCCTGGGTGACCACGGGCGAAGTGCGACCGTTCAACCTCGCTGGCAATTACTTCACAGAAGTCGAATCCGACAGCACGGTGATCCAAGGCGGACCCGGAGGGTGGGCGCCGCTGGTGAAGGTCTCGTACAGCAACCTCACCAACGGTCCGATTCAGGGAGGGATCCTCTGGCGAGTCACGCCGATGATCAACTGGTACCTCACCGACAACGTCCGCCTCGAATTCGCCTACGGGTACGCTTGGCTGAACCGATTCGAGCTGCGAGGCGCGACGATGTTTTTTCAGTCCCGCCTTCAATTGCGGCTGTGACGGCCGCCTGACGCCGCTCGGAGGGATCGTGGCGAAACACGCTCGGTTTACGTTCGTCACGGCGGGGCTCGCCGTCACGCTGTTCGTCGGCATACTGATTTGTCTCGAGGTCGGACGCGACTGGGGAACGCACGAGATCGCGATCCACGGCGCTGAAGCACGAACCGGCGTCGGCGTGGTCGACGGCGCCGTGTACGCCATGCTCGCTCTCCTGTTGGGATTCAGCTTCAACGGAGCCGCGGCGCGGTTCGACGCACGACGCTCCCTGATCGCGCAGGAAGTGAACGCGATCGGTACGGCGTGGCAGCGCATCGACCTGCTGCCCGCCGACGCACAGGCGAAGGCCATCCGCGCCGGCATGCAGCGCTATCTCGACGCGCTCCTCGCGTCGTATGCACAGACGTTGGGCGCAGTCGATCCGTTCAGCGAGCCTGGCGTGATGAACGACGCTCAACGCGATCTCTGGTCGCAGTCGGTGGCGGCGTGCATCACACCGAACGGTGAAAAGGCGAGAATGCTCCTCTTGCCGGGGCTCAACGAAATGTTCGGCCTCGTGGAGCAGGAGCGCCTCGCGCGGCGCGTTCACCCGCCCTTCATCGTCTACATGATGTTGGCCATGACGGCGCTCGCCTCGTCGCTCTTTGCCGGCTACGGCCTGGCCGGCACGCCCGACCGCAACTGGCTCTATATCATAGGCGTGGCCGCGACGATCTCCGCCATCTTGTACGTCATCGTGGAGCTCGAATATCCCCGCCGCGGTCTCGTTCGCATCGACGACATGGACCAGGCGCTGGTGGAGTTGCGCGCGACGATGACGTGAGCGGTCGATCCGGTCAGAAGGTGATCATGACCTTGATGGCATCGCGACCGTTCATCGCGCGATAGCCGTCCGGGACGCCGTCGAGACTCGTCACGCGGTCGAACACGCGCCCCGGCTGGATGCGCCCGTCGAGCACGTCGGGCAGCAGCGTGTCGATGTACGCGCGCACCGGCGCGGGGCCACCGCCGATCGTGATGTTCTTGAAGAACACCTCCGAGGCCATCGGCACCGTCGCGGCTTGCGGGACGCCGACCCGGCCGACGGCCCCGCCCGCGCGCGTGATGCTCAGCGCCGTGACCGTCGATTCTTCATAGCCGACGCACTCGAGCACCGAGTGCGCGCCGAGTCCGCCCGTGAGCTCGCGCACGCGCTCGATCGCCTCTTGGCCGCGCTCGCTGACGATATCGGTCGCGCCGAACTCGCGCGCGAGCGCAACGCGGTCGTGGTGACGCCCCAGAACCATGATGCGTTCCGCGCCGAGGCGGCGCGCGGCGATGACGCCGCAGAGGCCGACGGCGCCGTCGCCGACGATCGCGACCGTCTTACCCGGGCCGACCTTCGCCGCTGTCGCCGCGTGATGCCCGGTGCCCATGACATCCGACAGCGTGAGCAGCGATGGCATGAGCGCCGCGTCGCGCTCGACCGGAAGCACGACGAGCGTTCCGTCGGCTTGCGGGGCACGCACCGCCTCGCCCTGCCCGCCGTCGACGCCAGGGCTGCCCCACCCGCCTCCGTGAAGACACGACGACTGCAGCCCCGCTCGGCAGAACTCGCACGTTCCGTCGGACCAGAGGAACGGCGCGACGACGAGGTCGCCTTTCTTCACCGTTCGCACCGCAGCGCCGACATCCTCCACGAGGCCGATGAACTCGTGGCCCATGCGGCGACCCGTCGGCGTCGGCGCCATCTTCTTGTACGGCCACAGGTCGCTGCCGCAAATGCACGCGCGCGTGATCCGGATCAGCGCGTCCGTCGGTTCCAGGATCTTCGCATCGGGGACGGTCTCCACGCGGACGTCCCCCGCGCCGTACATCAACGTGGCTCGCATTCGAGTCCTGTCACCTGTGTGACTGTCGCCGGTCTCACGCTATTTGTCTTGCAGCACGAACGTCACTTTCAGCAACACGCGGTACTCCGAGACCTTGCCTTTCTCGACGATGACCTTCTGGCTCTTCACCCACGCGCTGGTGATGTTGCGGAGCGTTTTCTCGGCGCGGGCGATGCCGACGGTGAGCGCGTCTTCGAAACTCTTTGGTGAGGAAGATTGAATCTCGGTTATCTTGGCGACGGACATGGGGCGCTCCGGAGTGGAGTGCGGCGCCGCGCCCCATGACCGAGTGTCACGGGCGCCGCGCCGACCGTCCGGACAACGCTAGCGGGAAAGCCTCGTGAGCGCGCGAGCGCCGGCTCATAGCCGCCTCAACCAATCGCCGCAAGGCGAGTCGCGCCGTTTGGACGCTGTTCCGCCGGCGACTACTCTTCGACAGGCGATTCGCGCGCGACATCCCAGGGGGAGAGGTTCATGAAGGCGTCACCGATGGCTGGCGGGCTCGACTCCGCCCTGACCGACGCGGCGTCGCGTCGCATGTCGAACCAACTCGCGCGCGCCTATCGCGGAACGTTCGGCGCCCGGACCGGGCTGCGGGTCATCGTCTTGCCGCTGGCGCGCGAGATGATTCGCGGCGGCGTGTCGCCCGAGGCGGCCAACGGCATGCTGGAGCGTTGCGTCCTCGACCATCCGGCCCGGGTCATCGGCGACGCGCAGCAGACGACGGGAGGCGCCGCGCATTCCGGAATTCTCATCGACCTGATGCACGAGTGCGTCGCCGCGGCGGTCCTCGAATGCGCGACGGCCGCGCGCGCGAGCGGATGACACCATGGTCGCCATGAAGCGAAAGCCGGTACAGGTTCTTCTCGTCGAGAACAAGCTGATCATGCTCTGCGACGACGGCACGATGTGGCTCGGTCAACCCGCCAACGCGGCGGCCGTCGACTGGCAACAAATGACAACCCCTCCGGACACCGACGAGACTGGTCCGGTCGGCTTTCGCACGGCCAAGGGATGAGCGCCGCCGAGCGCCGAGCCGTTCACTCGTTCGAACGGCCGCCCGGGCGCTCGAGCCATGTCTCGCGCCAGAAAACGTGCTCGTCCTCGGCGTTGAAGCCCACGTTTTCGCCGGTGCTGCGCACACCTTCGAGCACGATCGACGGAATCGACATCGTTTTGAGCTCGCCCGTTCGCTCGGCGATCACCCGATGGAGGACCGCCCGCACCACGTATTCTCCGCCGCAGTAGCGGAGCATCTCGGGGTCGAAGTACAGACCGCGGTTGCGGCTCTGGTTGTTGAGCGTTCTCGCAATTCGCTCCTTCGACTTGACTCTGACAGGATCGCCGGGCTCGAGACCGAGCGACTCAGTGGGAGACGTCACCGACGTCGAGCGGTCCAGGTACGGGAACACCGCCACGCCGCGCTTTTTCTGAACCCAGTTGAAGCACGCGACGCCCGTGCCTGACAACAGGACGCGCAGGCGGACGTTCCCGGTCGCGAAATCTCGAACGATGTGCCGAGGATCTCGCGCCGCAAGCGGCTCGGTGCCAGTCGCCAGCTCGGTGGCCTGACACATGTACGTCACGCGTCCGTCCGCCGCGTCGCGCCGAGCGAGCTGATACAGACGAGTCGGCGCGAGAGGCGGCCGGAACATTTGTTGTTCGAACGCTCGATCGGCCACGTCTTCGCGCCGCAGCCATGCCTCGTTCCACCGCAGGCGACAGTTCGACTCGCACCCGCCATGGGCCTCGCCAGTGCATCGAGCGTCGTCGAGCTGGACGACGTCGCGAACACGCTTGAGTCCCGCGTGATGAATCCAGTCGTGGATCTTGTCGACCCGTCGAAACACTGTGGCGCTTCGGCCGCAGAACGCGATCATTTCCGGCATGAAAGGCAGGCCGTCGCGCGCGCCGTTCGCATCGAGCGTCGCGAGAATCTCGTCGAGATTTCGGACGACGACCCGGTCGCCTGGCCGAAGATGAAGCACCCCGGCCCGACGGTCCAACACGGCCGTCACCGCCCGAAGACCTCGGGCAATCCAACTTCGCCGGGCCTCTCGCGGCGTGAGGTCCGCGTACGGTCGTCCCCCTCGTCCCAGTGCGTGTCGGCGGAGAACAATCCAGCCTCCCACGATGACAAGCACCAAGAAGACCATCACGGCAACGAGCGCCGCGAGAACGAGCGATGCCGGGATCCACCCATCGGCGCGGGGGAAGACGCGTTGGTGCGCGGCGATCAGTGCGACTCCGATGCCGGCGGCCGTGGAGCACACTGCACCGACCGCGGCGGCGATTGCCGTCTTCCAGTAGCTCCTGCGGTATCTGTCTTCGGGGGAGCCGACCGCCGTGCGGTCGCGTGCGCCCGAGATGGGCGGCGCGCTCAGGTTCGCTCTACCGCGTCGTCGCGGTTCGTCGGCACGACGACGCCGACGAGGAGCATTTTCGGACTTCATGCAGGAACACCCTGAGAGATGAGATCGTGGCGCTGCTTCGCGCCTCGGTCATGATCGCAAGACCGAGGCTGTCACCCGATCACCCTCCCGCGGCACGCATCTCGTTGCTACACGGGCAGTTGGGTTGCCGAAAACCCGATGGCTCCCTTGATCTTAGTCTCGCGGGCGCGACGGCCACGTTGCGAGATCACGACACCGCGGCGTGGACGCGCGCGGGCCATTCTCCAAAATGATGCGGGTCGGCGGGACGGGCCGGTTAGGGCTCGCTTCGGGGCAGACGGAGCGTGAAGGTCGATCCCTCGCCGAGTGTACTCTGCACGGTGAGGTCGCCGGCCATCGTGCGCGCCAGGTCGCGACTGATCGCGAGACCCAACCCGGTGCCTTCGGTCGCGCGCGAATAGCCCGTGTCGACGCGCACGAACGGCGCGAAGATCTGCTCGAACTTCTCGCTCGGGATGCCGCGACCCGTGTCGCTCACGTGAATGAGCACCGCGTCGCCGGCCGTGCCCACGCTCACCCGGATCGTCCCCGGGCTCGGCGTGTACTTGATCGCGTTGCTCAGCAGGTTGAGCAGAATCTGCTGAAGCTTCTCCCGATCCGCCGATACGGCGATCGTCGGGTCGACGGGATCGTACACGCAGCGCAACGAGCGCGCGACCAGCTGCGGCATCACGAACGACTCGAGCGAGTCGAACATGTCGTGAACCGGCACGTCGGTGATCACGAATTCGAGACGGCCCGCTTCGATCTTGGCGAAGTTCAGCACGTCGTTGACCAACCCGACCAGCACGCGCTGCGCGTGGTGGATGCGGCGCAAGTCCTCGCGCTGCGCGTCGGTGATCGCGCCCCGCAGACCCATCTCGAGCAGATCGACGTAGCCGCCGATGGCGTTCAGCGGCGTGCGCAGCTCGTGGCTCATGTTGGCGATGAACTCGCTCTTGGCGCGATTCGCCGTGTCGGCTTCGCGACGCTGCTTCTCTGCCTCGACCTTTGCCGCCTCGGCGTCGCGGCGGGCCTGCCGCTCCGCGTCGTACAGCCGCGTGTTTTCGACAAGCAGGGCGGCGCGCTCGAGCTTGGCGGCGAGCTGCGCATTCTCCAGCGGAGCGGCGAGCTGGTCGGCGAACGCGGACAGCAGCCACTCGTCGTCGCCCGTCATTTCGCCCTGTCCCTTGCGCACGACGGCCAGCAGACCGATCACCCGTCCCTGGGCAACCAGCGGCACGCCCAGAAACCCTTTCGACGTTCCGAACAGCCCCTGGAGCCGATGGACCAGCGTTTCGTCGAACGATGTGCGAAAACGACTGACGACCTCGCCTGAAACGCCGAAGGACGCGTAGACGCGCAGCGCTCCATCCTCTTCGGCGAGCATCAGGATGGCCTTTTCCGCCTGCAGCAGGTCCGCCGCCTGCTCGGCCGCGTAGTCGAGTATCTCGGCCATGGACGCGGAGTAGGTCAGCGTCCGGCTCACTTTGGCCAGTCGAGTGAGCCGCCCCTCGAGCGACTTCGGGGTGCGCCCTTGCGCAGGCGGGCTCTCGGCGGCGTGTCGGTCCGTCGACTCGCTCACGTCACCCGCGCCCCGAGCGGACCGATTTCGAACTCCCGCGCCGCCTGCTCGTGCTCGCTCCCGCGCATCTTGACGACGCGGAGCCTGCGCTGCCCGCCGTGCCCATCGCCCCACGCCAGATGGATGAGGTTGTCGGACATGTAGCTGAAGCGCTGCTGGGTCCAGGACGGGCCGAGTGTGCCCTCACCCGATTCGAGGGTGAGCATCGTCGAGACGCCGCGGACGGCGAAGTGTTGAATGAGCGAATACAAATAGTCGTGCAGCCGCTGTTCGTCGTTCGCGGCGATGGCCAGGTCGCCGACGGCGTCGATGACCAAACGCCGGACGGTGCCGGTGCGAATCGTCTCGAAGATCCGAGCGACGATGCTGTCGATCTGCAATTCGACTGGCGATGCGTACATCAATGAAAGCCCCTGTTCGTGGGCGAGCTCGGGGTCGTATCCCAGATTGGCCACGGCGCGCCGGAGCTGCGCGGGATTCTCCTGAAAATGGATGAACATCACCTCTTCGCCTCGCCTCACGCCCTCGATCGCGAATTGCAACGCGATCGTCGTCTTCCCCGAACCGGTCGACCCGATCACCAGCGTGGTCGATCCGGCGAACGGGCCACCCCCCATGAGCTCGTCAAGTCCGGCGACGCCGGTCGGAAGGCGCTCGACGAGCGACTCGTAGTGCTCGGGGACACGCGGGGAGACGAGTCGCGGATATAGCGCCAACCCGTCGCTGGTGATGCGAAAAGCGTGCTGACCCTCGCGATACGCGCTGCCTCTCAGCTTGAGCACTCGCATGAATCGCTCGTCGCGCGTCGTCAGCGGCTGGCGAGCCAGCTCCACGATCGAGTCGGCGACGGCGAACTCCGGCAGGCGGCCGATGTCGGCGCGGGTGTATTCGCCGAGCAGGAAGGCGGTGACGTCATAGGCCGAAAGCAGGCCGGCGAACCGCGACATGAAGGCCCGCATGTCGTCTTTCGCCATCGACAGGTCGTGGATCGCCCGAAACGAGTCGATGACGATGATGCGCGGTGAACGCGTCCTGATCGCGTCGGCGAGCCAGGTCAGGAGCGCCTCTGGTCCGTTGTCCGCCAACGCGCGGCCAAGATCGTCGTACTGGATGTCCGTTCCGATGCGGTCGACGTCGAAGAACGAAAACCGCTGCACGTACGTCACGACCTTGCTGAGCGGCTCCGAGAGGGTGGTGACGTACAGCAGCGGCCTCTCGCCGTCGACGTTGTGAAACAGCAGCTGTTCGGCGAAGATCGTTTTTCCGGTTCCGGGATCTCCCATCAGAATATTGATGGAGTTCCGCGGGAACCCGCCGCCGAGGATGGAGTCCGCTTGCGGATTGCCGCTTTGAATGCGCGACCCCACCCCGTTGTCGGTGATCGTGGCCTCGTCCGTCATGCGATGCCGCCGTCTGGACTGGGCGACGATCGGAGCAGCAGGAGTTGGCGCACGGTCTCCACGAGACGCTTTTCGGCCAGAGGCTTCATCAGGAAGGCGTCGGCTCCGGCCTCGCTGGCGCGCAAATGAACGGCGAGGATGCTGAACACCAGGACGACCGTCGAATGGAGCAGCGGATCCGCCTTGATCGCGCGACACAGGGCGAGGCCGTCCAAGCGGGGTACGAGCACCTCGGTGATGACGATGTCCGGACGCAACGTGCGCGTGCGTTCCAGCGCTTTCGCGCCGTCGGCGGCAAAATCCACTTCGAACCCGGCTTCGTTCAGGAAAAACGACTCTAGCTCGCGAATGTCCGGATCGCGCTCGACGACGAGAATCAGGGCGCGACCGTGGCGATTGAGGGAAGCCTCGTCGCGCGGGATCGCGGCCTGCGGCGCCGGCGGGCGCGCTGGCGGCACGGCCTGGCTCGCTTTGATCATGATGTCAGGGTGCTCAGCGGCAAATGCCGTACCCAACTGTTAGGGCGCGCGGCCCGTGCGCCAAAGCCGGCGCCGACATGGGTGCGGCGCCGAGGCGAGAATCGGCGAAAAAAACTACGGAGCGCGCCAGGCTTCGGCTAGCGCCGGTGCGGAGACCTGGAACGAGTGCGGGGGCGGTGTGCGGAGACCGGGAACGAGTGCGGTGGCGGGGTGCGGAGAACTGGTCCGCGCGACGTCATTCTCGCATAGCCAGCGACGGCACCGCTATCAGAGTTGGAGACGGCCGCTCTTGAACCTGGCGCACGGCCACGAATCCATACGCCACCGCAAGCCCGATCCAAGTCAGCGAATCGAGCCACAGCACGCCCGACAGGTTCGCCGCGAAGTGGATCGGCGCGGCGATCGTCGCCGTCACGGCGGCCCATCGCGGAATCAGCCGCGTGCGAATGAGCGCCGCGCCGAGCATGATGGCGCCCACGACGTGAAGTGTCGCCAGGATATCCAGCGCGATCATGATCGGGCTGTTCACGATGTGGGAATAGAGATCGATCATCGCCTGCGTCGGCGGCCCGGCGCGGGTGATTTCGACGGCGACCGGATCTCCAGCCAGCGGTCCGACGATGGCCATCCAGCCGACGAGGGTGAGCACACCGCCGATGATCGCGAGCTTCGGTGAGCTGCGCACCAGTGCGCGCATGAGGGCGAGGGTTGCCGGAACAGCCAGGAGAATCCCCGCCAACACGAAAACGTCGGAGATCGTCGTCATCGACCCGTGGCCATCGATGGCCTTGAGGATCGCTCCCGCGTTGAGAAGACCGTACGCGGGATACAGAAGCCAGTAGGCGAGAATGAGCAGTGGAAACAGGACCAGGCTCACCGCCGACAGCACGTTCACCGTTCGCGTCATCGCACGCCTCCCGAGACGCAGAAAGAATGCACGGCTGGGGTTGTCGGGCAATGTTCGATCCAAAGCGGGTGCGGAGACGGAGACGGAGTGCGGAGACCTTAGCCGATGTAGATCAATCCCCCGATGAGCAACGTGATGAAGAGCGCGATCGTCGCCGTCGACGGTTTGGCGTCGAGGCGGTCGAACGCCGGGGATGGCCGGCGCATACGTCGGTGCTGCGTAGCCAGTCGTCGTTCCATTGTGTCTCCGGAGATCGTCGTACCGGCGAGGCGTGGCGGCATCCGTGGTGGGAGACGGGAGCGCCTACTGCCGGCGGGTTTTCGAGACCAATAGTCCGGATCGTCGCGACGACGCGGCGATAGCGTCCCGAGGATCGCTACCGCGTAGTTAGAGAGCCGTGAAGGAACGCGGACGGAGTCGTTACGGGCGAGGGCTTGCCGACGTCTACGCGACCGGTGTTGGTACCCAGCCTGACGGCTCGGTATGTTCCGATAGGTGAGGGGCTCGGCGCAGCCATTGGCGGGACCGTCGCGAGCAAACCCTTTTACCTGGCGAGCGCCTCGTACGTTCGCCGCACAATCGCAAGGCGTTGAAAATCCGGCCGCGCGACGCGGTTCATCTCACCATTACTATAAAAATGCCCAAAAAACCGAACTACAATTTTGAGAAGCGGCGGAAGGAAATGGCGCGCAAGGAGAAGCAGGAAGAGAAACGCGCCCGGAAACGCGAGGCCGAGGAGCTCCCGGAGCCGAATGACAACTCGGTGCCGGGCGCGCCATCGAATCCACCGCCGGAGTAGAGCGTACCCCTTTACGACTTCTCGGGCGATTCGCCGGAGCTATCGGTCTCGGGGGGCTTCACGGCCGGACGACGCTGGGCCCAGTGGCGCGGGGCTTCGCGCGGACGCTCACGGTTGGCCACCATCTGCGCATAGTAGGCGAGAATGCGCGGCTGAAGGTTGGCCGGCGCGTCGCCTTCCTGGGCGCGGAACGCCGCGTACCGATGCGACTCTCCGGTGATGCTGACCCACCACCACAGTGAGTCCGGAGTCGCCGGAGAGGTCGCCGCTTCGCACGTGAACGTGCGATCGCCTTCCCGAAACTCCAGGGCCTGCACCATTGGTTCCTTCGACGGTTTCCTGGCACCCATCAACTCATCTCCATCAATCGAGGAATGACACGTGCCGGCCCTCGGACCGCAATCGCCAGCGTCCAACGATCGAGCGAGCACATCAGCCGAAATCGACGAGGGCTCCGAACGACGGGCGCCACGGTGATTCGGTTCGCGAGGGGGGAAGCGTGACCGACTTACTCAATTAAAGATAGTCGACTGCCAGGATCGGGGGGACGAATCGGGCGTCTTGGCGAAGAAATTCCAGCGGGATGAAGGATCCTCCAATTCCCTCTGGCCGCTCGTACCGGGACGGGGGCGGCCTCGCTTACGTAGTGCACCGAATCGACCCCCGGGGCGAGGAGATCGTCGATTGTCGAACGAAACACGTCGTGAACGACGGGAAACGCGAGCCACGCAACGCGTCGCGGCAGCGCGAGGCCCGGCGCAAAACGCTCGTGTTGACTGCGGGACCACGCCATCAGCAACGGAACGTGCCGGGCCGACGCCTCCCCGATCACGGTCTCGATGGTCGCCGCCGGTGCGTCCCAATCGCAGATCACCAACGCGGGCTGCGTCCGCATCACCGACAGCCAGGCCGGCTCCGACGTGAGCGGAACAATGACCGCCAGCCGACAGTCGGCGACCATGTCGCGAACGAGATCCACGAACAGATTACTGCCGGATGCCACGAGCACTGACCCGCGGCTCACCGCGAATCCATCGTCATACAGACTCATCGGGCTCTCCCAGAAGCAAGAGGAGGCTGACCGAAACGGTCTCGAGAGTCCGGTGCGCGGCGCTGCCGCAAGAGACGCGGGAGGAACGGTGGAAACACCGCTCACAGTTCTTTAAAACTAGCCTCGGTCGCGTTGCGGCGCTCGGGTGTTCCGGGTAAGTTTATCGTTACGAGACACGCGCAGCGCGCGGTGACAAGTTCCGACAACCGGGGGCCTGCCGATTGCGAGCGGGCCCTTCGTGCGTCGCGCCACTCGAGAGGGAGACGGGAATCGAACCTCGCACGCCGCACGATCCGCACGCGATGAGCGTCACGGCCGCCGAGGCGGCCGATCGGCGTCCGATGAAGGGAGCGTTGTTCGGCGCGGCGCGGCTCGCGTCGCACGCCCGGAAGTTGGCGCGCCGCCACGTCACGGTCCCATCGTCGCCGCCGCGGTGGATCGGCCGGCGCGATCGCGGCCCGTTGCTCTCTCGCCTCGACGCGACGGGCCGGGTCCTCATCGCCGCACGCGATACACTCGCCGAGGCGTCGGCCGCCGGCGCCGACGTGGGACCGGCCGGTGCGTGGCTGCTCGACAACTTCTTCATCGTCCTGGAGCAAATTCCCGAGATCCGGGCGACGCTTCCGGCCGCCTACTATAGAGAGCTTCCGAAGCTCGCCGGCGACGGGCCGCGCGCGGGATTCCCGCGCATCTACGACGTGATCGAGGAGTTGATCGCCCACACGGACGGTCGTCTCGACGAAGGAAGCGTCTCGCGCATGATCGCCGAGTATCAGCGCGTCACGCCGCTCACGCTCGGCGAGCTCTGGGCGATTCCAGCCATGCTGCGCATGGGGTATCTCGAGAGCGTTCGCCGGATGGCACTGCGCGCCGCGCGCGATGTGGCCGACCGTGCGTCAGCCGACGAATGGGTGTCGCGCCTGCTCGCCGCCACGCTCTCGGGCGACGTCACGAGCGGGCTATCGGCGTTCGTCCATCGCGGGCCCGACCTGAGCCCGGCGTTCCTCACGCGCTTCCTCCAGCAGATTCGCAGCCGGCGATCCGACTTCACTCCGCTGCTCTGGCTCGAGCAGTGGGTCGCCGAAGACGTGATGTCGGTGGAAGACGCCGCGCAGCGGTCGGTGCAGGAGCTGGCGCTCACGCAGTTGGTGATGGCGAACTCCATCGCCAGTTTGCGCCTCGTCACGAGCATCGACTGGATGGCGTTCGTCGAGGCGGCGAGTGCGACCGAGGCCGAGTTGCGCGAGGATCCTGCCGGGACGTACACCGCCATGACACGCGCGACGCGCGATCGATACAGGCACGCGGTGGAACGGATCGCCAAAGGTGCCAACGTCGACGAGCCGTCGATCGCTCAAGCTGCGGTTCAAGCCTCGCGCGACGCGGCGTCCGGAGCGGACCCGCGTGCGCGACACGTCGGATATCACCTCGTCGGCGACGGCCGCTACGGCTTCGAGCGCGCATGCGGGTTCCGCGCCGACGCCGCCACGCGTCTGCGCGAAAAAGTCCTCCAACATCCCGCTCGCTCGTACTTCGGCGGCGTGGCGATCGCCGTCGGGCTCGCGACTGCCGCGCTTGTCACACCGTTGCACTTCGCCCAGCTCGGCGACCGCACCTTCGGCTGGCTCGCCGTGGTGGTGCTGCTCGTGTTGCTCCCCGCGGCCGACGCCGCGGTGGCGATCGTTCACCAACTCGTAAATCTCTTCGTTCCCGCGTCACGACTTCCGCGCCTGGACTACGAGCGCGCCGTGCCCGAGGCCGATCGGACAGCCGTCGTGGTGCCCCTTCTCCTCGGCAGCGTCGACGCGGTGGCCGGGGCGATCAGCCATCTCGAAGTCCAGTACCTCGCCAACCGCGATCCCCAGATTCGCTTCGGGTTGCTCAGCGATCTGCTCGATTCGCCAACGGAGCGAGCGCCGGGTGACGAAGCGATCGTCGAGGCGGCTGTCGCCGGGATTCGCGCGCTGAATGCTGCGTACGGAAACCAGGACGGCGCCACGCCAAACGACGCTCCATTCTACCTGCTGCATCGGCCGCGCCGATGGAACGCGGCTGACGACGTGTGGATGGGGTGGGAACGAAAGCGCGGAAAACTCGTCGAGTTCAACGAGTTCATTCGCGGGTCGGCCGATCACGCGTTCGAGATCACTGAAGGCGACCTGCCGTGGCTGCGCGGCGTGCGCTACGTCATCACGCTCGACGCGGACACCGTCCTGCCGCGATCGGGTGCCGCGGCGCTGATCGGAACCCTCGCCCATCCGCTCAACCGCGCCGTGTACGATCCAGCGGTCGGCCGTGTCGTGCGAGGCTATGGCATCCTGCAGCCGCGCGTGAGCGTGTCGCTCGCCAGCGCCAGCGAGTCACGGTTCGCCGCCATCTACGCCGGACATCCGGGTCTGGATCCGTACACGACCGCCGTCTCCGACGTGTATCAGGACCTGTTCGGTGAAGGGACGTTCACGGGAAAAGGCATCTACGACGTCGACGTGTTTCGTCGAGCCACCGACGGCCGCTTTCCCGACAACACCCTGTTGAGCCACGATCTGCTCGAGGGAACGTTCGTGCGCGCCGGGCTGGTGACCGACGTCGAGGTTTTCGACGACTACCCGACGCGCTACCTCACGTCCACGCGCCGGACGCATCGATGGATCCGCGGCGACTGGCAACTGCTCCGCTGGTTGACGGCGCGCCTGCCAGGCCCTCCCGGTTCCAATCGCGATCCGCTCTCGTCGCTCTCGCGATGGAAGATTGCCGACAACATGCGCCGCAGCGCGACGCCGCTCGCGCAGTTCTCATTGTTCGTCGCCGGATTGTTGTTTCTTCCCGGATCGCCCGCCGCGTGGGTCGCCGTCGCGCTCGCAGCGTTCGGCACGCCGTGGCTTGTCCCGTTTTTCTTCGCCGCCATCCGTCCACCGCGCGGACAGGCGTGGCGCCCCTACTACGGTGCGCTGGCGCAAGACGGAACGCGCGCTCTTCAGCAGTTGGGTCTGGCGGTCGTGCTTCTTCCCGATCAGACCCTGCTCGCGGCGGACGCCATCACTCGGACGATCGGCCGCCTGGCGCGCGGCAAGCGCCGCCTGCTGGAGTGGCAGACGGCATCGCACACCGAGCAGACAACGGGCAATAGCAGATCGTCCGTGTGGCACCGCATGTGGCCGGCGGTGTTGTTGGGCGCGGCCACCTTGGCCCTCGTCGCTTGGCGCGGGGCCCTCGATCCGGCGAGAGGAGTTCTCTGGTGGATCTTCGCCGGCGCATGGGCCGCTCTCGCGGTGGCCTGGTTGTTCGCCCCCGAGGTGGCCATCGCGCTCAGCAGCCCGCTCACTCGGCGCGATCTCGTGCTCGACGGCGACGAGCGCTCGGCCGCGTTGCGCTATGCGGCGCGCCATTGGCGCTACTTCGAGCGCTTCGTCACCGCGGACACGCATTGGCTGGCGCCCGACAATTTCCAGGAATCGCCCGAACCAATCATCGCCTCGCGCACGTCGCCGACGAACATCGGATTGCAACTGCTCGCGACGGCCTCGGCCTGCGATCTGGGATTCCTCACGCGCGGAGAGATGGTCGAGCGTCTGGAGCGCGCGTTCGACTCGCTGGACCGGATGTCGCGCGTGCAAGGACATTTCTTCAATTGGTATTCCCTCGAGAATCTGCGCGTGCTCGAGCCGCCATACGTGTCGACGGTGGATTCCGGGAATCTGGCCGGCCATCTCATCGCGCTCGCCGAGGGGTGCGCCAGCATCGCCGGCGCGCCGGTGGACGACGGACGCATCTGGGCCGCGCTCGAGGCGGAAGGGGTGGCGCGCGGAGAGACCGGCGGCCCCTGGGTGGGTGAGCGCCTTCTCGCGTACCAGTCGGCAATGCTCGACCTCCGCCGACGCACTCAGGTGAGCGCGACCGATTCGTCCAAGTCCGCCACGACGCTCTGGGCGCGGCAGCGCCTTGAAGCCGCCGCCGAGGAGCTCGCGCGGTTCGAGCTCGATCCGGAAGGAGATACAGCCGCGTCTCTCCGCACGGTAGCGGCGACGTCGCCGGCGGCCGCCGCCCTGGTCGCCCGACTGGACGCGCTGGCGCGACGCGCGCGAGAGATGGCGGCGGCGATGGACTTCCGGCTCGTGTACGAACCGCAGCGACGACTCTTCGCGATCGGGTACGACGCGCGGTCGGGAACCCTCGATGACTCGCTCTACGATCTGCTCGCATCGGAGTCGCGGCTGGCGAGCTTCATCGCCATCTCGAAGAACGACGCCGACGTGGAACACTGGTTCCGTCTCGGCCGGTCGCTCACCGTGGCGGATGGAGCGGCGGCGCTCGTGTCGTGGAGCGGCACGATGTTTGAGTACCTCATGCCGTTGCTCGTCATGCCGCCGCGGCCGTTCTCGCTGCTCGATCAGACGTGCCATTCGGCGGTGGTGCGGCAGATCGCGTACGCCAATATGCGCGGCGTACCGTGGGGAATCTCCGAGTCGGCCTACAACGTTCGCGACCGGCACGACACCTATCAGTACCGCGCCTTCGGTGTGCCGGATCTCGCGCTCAAGCGCGGTCTGGCTTCGGATCTGGTCATCGCCCCGTATGCCACCGCGCTGGCATTGGCCGTCGATGCGCACGAGGCGTTGCGGAACTTCGCCGAGCTCGAACGGCGCGGCGCGCTTGGCGCGTACGGATTCTATGACGCGCTGGACTACACGCGGGTGAATCCCGACGAGCGGGTGGCCACGGTCCGCACGTTCATGGCACATCACATTGGGATGAGTCTCGTCGCACTCGACAACGCGCTGAGCGTCGGCGAGACGGAAGCCGAAGGCATTTGGCAGCGGCGATTCATGACCGACGCCTCGGTTCGCGCCACGGCGTTGTTGCTGGACGAGCGCGTGCCGCGGCGATACGTGCCGCGACCGCCGCAGGCCGACGCGCCCACATCCACTCTCGAGGCCACGGCGCAGACGCGCATCGCGGTCCACGAAGTCGACACACCGCACACAAGAGAGCCGCACGTCGCTCTGCTCGGCGGACCCGGCTACGGCGTCTTGCTCACGAATTCGGGCAGCGGCAACAGCCGATCGAGAGAGATCGACGTCTTGCGGTGGCGCGCCGACGCCACGCAGGACGACACCGGCCAGTGGATCTACATCAAAGATCTCACCGACGGCTCGCTGTGGTCCGCCGCGTATCAACCGGTCCGCGCGGAACCGACTCGGTACCGCGCGACGTTCGCCGCCGATCGAGTGATCTTCGCGCGGCGCGATGGACCAGTGGAGACGCGAACCGAAGTCGTCGTCGTCGCCAGCGAGCAGGCGGAGGTCCGCCGCGTCACGCTCCTCAATCGATCGTCCGTAGTGCGGGAGCTCGAGCTGACGAGTTACGGGGAGGTCGTGTTGTGTCCTCCCGGCGCCGACCGTGCCCACCCCGCGTTTCAGAAGCTCTTCGTTGAAACGGAGTGGGTGCCGGCGGCGGCACTGCTGGCGAGCCGTCGCTCCCGCGCCGCGGGGGAGACGTGGCCATGGTGCGTACACGTCGTCGCGTCGGGCGCCGAACGAGTCGGCGAGGTGACCTGCGAGACCGATCGCGAACGCTTCCTCGGCCGCGGCCGAACCGTTCACACACCGCACGCTCTCGACGACGGCGTGCAACTGTCCGGTAGCACCGGCGCCGTCCTCGATCCCATCGTCGCTCTGCGCGTTCGGCTCCGCGTCGCACCGGGCCGTTCGGCCACCGTCGCGTTCACCACGGCCGTGGCGCCCACGCGTGAAGCCGCGCTGCACGTCGCCGATCGCTATCGCGACGTTGCCGCTTCCGAGCGCGCCTCGAGCCTCGCGCGAACCGAGGCCGAGGTGGAAGTGCGCGACCTCGACATCGAGCCGGCCGACCTCGCGCTCTACCAAGAGTTGGCGGGCGCGCTCGTCTACCCGCACGAGGCGCTTCGCGCGCCGGCCAGCGAACGAGCCGCCGTGACGCTCGGGCAGCAGGCGCTCTGGGCTCAAGGCATCTCCGGCGATTGGCCGATCGTGTTGGCGACGATTCGCGCCGTGGCCGGTGTGGCCAGCGTCCGGCAACTGCTCGCCGCACACAGGTACTGGAGAACGAAGGGGATCCGAGCGGATCTCGTGATCCTGAACGCGAAACCGCATTCGTACGCGCAGGAGCTGCACGATCAGTTGATGACGATCGCCATGTCCGGCGAGGGGGGCGTCCTCGAGAAGCCGGGCGGCGTGTTCGTGCGACGCGCCGACTCGTTGTCCGCCGACGAGACCGCTCTCCTCCGAGCGACGGCGCGCATTAACGTGCTCTGTGACGGGGTCGGCCTGGGCGAAATCATCGCCACGAACATTGTGAGCTACGAAACCATCGCCCCCGCGTCGCCAGTCACCGTCCGGCATGCCGACGCGGTCGACGCGCGCCTCGGCGAGGCCGACGCGTCGCCCGAACCGGCGAACGGATACGGTGGGTTGACGGATGCGGGCAACTTCGAAGTCGATATAGCCGGCGACCGAGTGCCGCCGGCACCGTGGGCGAACATCATCGCCAATCCGTCGATCGGATTCTGCGTCACGGAGCGAGGCGGCGGCTTCGCGTGGGCGGAGAACAGTTATTTCTTTCGGCTCACACCCTGGTTCAACGATCCGGTCGCCGACCCGTGCGGCGAAGTGATCTATCTCCGGGATGCGGACAGTGGCGTCGTGTGGACGCCGACTCCCGGGCCGGCCGCGGCTGTTGGCGACGCGCACCATTCGCCGCGCTACCAAGTCGAGCATGCCCCGGGCGTGACTCGCTTCTCACACACGCGGGGCGACATCGTCACCGAGCTCGCCATGGGTGTTCCGGTGAGCGATGCCGTCAAGATCACCACGCTCCGAATCACGAACCGCGGCGACACGACGCGTCGTCTCTCGCTCACCAGCTACGTCGACTGGGTGCTTGGCGCTGAGCAGGAACAGGCGCGGTATCAACTTCACACGCGGCACGATCCGGCGACCGGCGCGCTGCTCGCGCAGAACTTTTTCGCGCCCGACTTCACCGGCCGCGTAGCGTTTTCGTGGATCAGCGAGCCGCTCACCGGTTTTACAGCGCGCCGCGATCATTTCATTGGACGGAATGGCGACCTCACCCTTCCCGAAGGGCTGCGCGTGGAGGATCTCTCGGGGGCGACCGGCGCGGGTTACGACCCGTGCGCGGCGTTGCGGTGCGACATCGCGCTCGAGCCGAACGAGACGAAGGATGTCGCCATTCTGCTCGGCGCCGCGCCGAGCGACCCGGCTGTGCGTGCGCTGATCGAGCGGTACGGCGCGCCGGCTTCCGCGGCCAGTGCGATCGACAAAGCAACCAAAGCGTGGAACGAGAGGCTATCGGTGATCGGTGTTCAGACGCCGGAGCCGGAGTTCGACACGCTGTTCAATCGATGGTCCCTGTACCAGGCGCTCTCGTGCCGAATGTGGGCGCGGTCCGGGCTGTACCAGCCTAGCGGCGCGTACGGGTTTCGAGACCAGCTGCAGGACAGCATGGCGTTCGTGTACGCCGAGCCGAGTATCACGCGCGCGCATTTGATTCGGGCCGCCGGGCACCAGTTCGTCGAGGGCGACGTGCAGCACTGGTGGCACGAGCCGTCGGGGCGAGGCGTGCGCACGCGCTTCTCGGACGATCTGGCATGGTTGCCGTTCGTCGCCGATCACTACGTTCGCGTCACGGGCGACGTCTCGGTGTGGGAGGAGCGCGCACCATATCTCTCCATGCGCGCCCTCAACCCCGACGAACAGGACGCTTACGACCTGCCGGCGGTGAGCGACGACACGGGTTCGTTGTACGAGCACTGCGTTCGGGCGATCGAGCGCGCGTGCACGGTCGGCGCGCACGGGCTACCCCTCATGGGGTCGGGCGATTGGAACGACGGGATGAACCGCGTCGGCGCCCAGGGGAAAGGTGAGAGCGTGTGGCTTGCCTGGTTCCTGACGGCGACGCTCCGCCGGCTCGCCACTCATGCGGAGTCGCGCGGAGACACGCAGCACGCGGCGTCTTGGCGCACGCGCGCCGACGGCTACGCCGCGGCGGCCGAGCGAACGGCGTGGGACGGCGCCTGGTATCTGCGCGCGTACTACGACGACGGCACCGCGCTCGGCACCGCGGGCGACGAGGAATGTCGGATCGATTCGATCGCGCAGAGCTGGGCCGTCCTCTCGGGCGCGGCGGAGCCACCGCGGGCGCGCGCGGCGATGCGCGCGGTGAACGAACAGCTGGTGCGCGAGGACCTGCGTCTGATCCTGCTGCTCGCGCCGCCGTTCGACAAATCGGCGCGGGATCCGGGTTACATCCGCGGCTATCTGCCGGGAGTTCGCGAGAACGGCGCTCAGTACACTCACGCGGCGCTGTGGACCGTCCTGGCGATGGCGAAGTTGGGCGACGGGACCCGGGCCGGCGACCTTATGGGAATGCTCAACCCCTTCTCGCGAGCACGTACCCCCGCCGACGCCGGAACGTACATGGTCGAGCCGTACGTCGTGGCCGGCGATGTGTATGCGGCGGCAGGACACGAGGGCCGGGGCGGCTGGACATGGTACACGGGTGCCGCGAGCTGGACGTACCGCGTGGCGCTGGAAGGGATGCTCGGGTTCGAAAAGGTCGGCGACCGTTTTCGTCTCCAGCCGTGCATCCCGGCGGCGTGGCCGGGCTTCACGCTCGACTATCGTTACGGGACGAGCTCGTACCACATCGACGTGCGGAATCCTGACGGGGCGTCAGAAGGCGTGGTGGCCGTGACGCTCGATGGAGCTCCGGTTCCCGACGGTTGGATCACGCTGGCCAACGACGGGCAACGGCACGTCGTCGCGATCGTTCTTGGAGCGGAAGAACCCAGTATGTCGGGCGCTTCGGTTCAGGCGTAGACGGCCGCTCGACGGCGGTCCGCGCGCGGTGTGTCAGCGCGTCCCCAGTCGCGCCGCGACGGCGAACTGGAGGAAATACTTGCTGAGATAGTCCGCGAGGTCCGGCTCGGCCGTCTCATCGAAGAAGACCCTGCAGAACTGTTCGCGCGCCCGAAGAATCTCCCGGCGTCGATGATGCTTCCAGCGAGGATCGGACGCGGTCAGATCGAACAGTTCGAGCGCGCGCTCGAGCGCCCGCTCGGCGCGATCGCCACGTCCCTGCGCACGGGCGCGAATCGCGCGGTCGACCTCGCTACCGACGTTGCCAAGTTGCTCCATCAACGAGAGCGTCTGCCATCGCCCCGCGGCGAGCGACGTATGCGCCGGCAGGTGCGTCATCCGCGCCGCACCAATTCGCCGACGAGCCGGCGGATTTCCGATTGAATCGTCGGATCGTCGACGCCGCGCGACCGATTGCCCTGCGCCGGCCGGACGTTGATCATCGAGTCGAACTCGATCCAGTCATCGCCCGACTCGTTCGGATACAGATTGATGCCCCACACGTCGGCTTGTTTTGCGCCGTCGTCGAGCAGCAGTGCTTCCTCGTCCGAATGCAGCTCGCCACCGAGGGCCATGACTCCGCGGCCAATGTCGACGGACGCCTTTACCATGTCGCCGAAACGAGCCAGCGCCAATTCCCGCACTTCTGCGAGCGAAATCGGCTCGCGCACGATCCGGGGGCTACCCTTGTCCATCGGCGTAACCTAGCAGTTGAGCCGGCACCTCATCGAGGCACCTTTCGCTTCAGTTCCGTGAACCAGTTGAGCACGACTCCGGTCGGTTGTGCGTTTGGCCGCGCGACCGGCTCGACGAGCACAAACTGCGATCCGTCGGGCGTGACGTCGTAGCCGTACGTTGGGTCGCCCGCTCCGAGCTGTCCGGCATCCGACCTTCGGAACAGAAGCACCGGCGTCCCCACTTCGCCGGACTGTGGATCGAACGACGCGGCCATCATCACGTCGCCTTTGCGGTACACGATCTCCCGCCCGTTCTTGCTCCACTTCGGCTGACTCCCGCCGCGGGATGGAACTCGCCCCGAAGGTAAACGCCGTCGAGAGGGCATCAAGGACTCCATTTCTTTGTTCGGCGAGGCCCGCGGTGAGGTCATGGCGCGTTCCGAAACCGATTTCAGACAGGGACTGATTTGGCGTGGTACCTTGCGCCGTGTGCGATCAGTCTTGCTCTGGTTGTCGCTTGTCCAAGTGCGGCGTTCGTCCCCTGTTGTCCCCCCCAGGACCCCGGAGGGATTCGAAATGCGAGTGGCGATCATTGCGACGTGCTTCGCGTGCGTAAGTGCCCACGGCCTCGAGGCGCAAACGTCGCCAAAGCCTCCACCGGTCATCGACGTACATCTCCATGCGATGCCGCCTGACGCTTTCGGTCCGCCACCGGCTGACATCTGCATCGGCAACGCGCAGTTCGTGCCGTCGTCCAACCCGGCGAAGCCGGAACCGGTGTGTTCAAATCCCGTTCATGCCCCAAAGACGGCTCAGGAGATGACAGACGCCACGGTCGCGGCGTTGGAGCAATTCAACGTGGTCGGCATTGCGAGCGGCGATCCGGCGATGGTCAGTCGATTCAAGTCAGCGGCCCCGAAGCGGATCATTTCCGGCTTGATGTTCGGCAGCCCGCAAGACATGTCGGTCGACTCGATGCGCGCACTATACAAACGGGGGGGCTTCGCGGTCTTCGCCGAGGTGGTCACGCAGTACGCGGGAATTGCCCCGAATGATTCGGTGATGGAACCGTACTGGGCGCTTGCCGAAGAACTCGGCTTTCCGGTCGGGATTCACATGGGGCTCGGACCGCCCGGAGCGCCATACATCGGCGACCCAAGGTACCGCGGACGCCTGAGCAATCCGCTGCTACTCGAAGACGTCCTGGTGAAGCATCCAAAGCTTCGACTCTACGTCATGCACGCGGGGTGGCCCCAACTCGACGAAATGATCAATCTGCTATACGTGCATCCACAGGTGTATGTGGATGTGGCCGTCATCGACTACTTCCTACCGCGCGCAGAGTTCTATACGTACTTGAAGCGGCTGGTCGAGGCGGGATTTGGCACGCGCATCATGTACGGTTCGGACAACATGCTGTGGCCCCAAGCAATCGGCGAAAGCATTCGCGCCATCCAGAATGCGCCGTTTCTCTCGGAAAAGCAGAAGCGAGACATTCTCTACAACAACGCGGTCCGATTCTTCAAGATGGACGACAAGATGACCGTTCCCTGAGGCGCCCCCCTAGACCGATTCGACGGTATTTGGGATTTCCGTTTGAGTCTCGCCAACCTGCAAGCGATGCGGCCGAGCCGACCATGCGGGCGGGTCGTGTCGCTTGGAACTCGGCCGCGGCCTGCGGCTCCCCTTCTCTGGCGGCGGCGTAATCCCGTACTCGCGCAGCACGGTGCGGAACACGCGGTGCGCGCGATTGATGTGCTTGCCGACCATTTTGGCCGAGATACCCAGGGCCTGAGCCGCCTCGGCGTACGATTTCCCGTCTTCCCGCACCGCGAGGAACGCCAGCCGGCACTGGGGCGGCAGCGACGCCAGCGTGTTGGTGTACAGCGCTTCGTATTCGCGTTCCAGCCACTGGGCCTCCGGGTCCATCCACGTGCGCGAGTACCCCTCGAGCTCGCGCAGGTATTCGGCGTCGCGCGCCGCGCGCCGTTTGTCGCGCCGGTGTTGATCGATCATGCGTCGCCTGACCAGCATCCGGACACGCCGCTCGAGTTCCGACTCTTTCTCTTTTTCGCCTTCTCCCTGCTCTCCGTCGTCTCTGGTGCCCTCGTCCCGCCGTGCCATCGATACAGCCTCCTCGAATGAAATGAGTGAATCGGCATGGGTGGCCGCGGCCAGCGGATTCTGGCGACGTCGACCCCCCTATAGATGAATCGCCACGACTCGCGATTTGATACCGCAACAAAACGTTGCAGTGGGCGAAAACGCCCGTCCGCGCGCCCAAAGTGTCATGCGTGCGTCAGCCGCCTGTCAGCACGCGCCTCGCGCCGGCCCATTCGCGACCCAAACCGTCGCCAAATGAGGACAATTGGTATCAAATCGCTACCCGTGGCGATGTATAAGTAGGGGGACGACGCAGCCAAGTTCTTCCCCGCCGGTGCGCGGCCGCCACGTCGCGCGCGATTTCGGGGGTGGCCCAACACGCATCGGGCGCGCCGGGCGTTCAATCACGAGCAGCTCGGTGGAATCTCGTCGCGTCGCGCATCTCAACCGCGCCGCCCGATGTCACGGCGCCAGAAACACGAATCACACGATCGTCAGCGGAGATTCACTCCGCTCCGGCCAAGATTCACCGCGCCGCATCTGAGACTCACCGCGCCACATCTGAGATTCACCGCGCCAGATCTGAAATTCACCGCGCCACATCTGAGATTTACCGTGCCGCGTCGAGACGTCACCGCACACGGTTCGACGACCACCTGACGGCAGGCCGCAGCAAGGCTGCCTCGGAACGGGTCCCGCCACGTTCGGAACGGGTCCCGGCACGTTCGGAACGGGTCCCGGCACGTTCGGAACGCGTGCAAAATGCTCCGACCGACGCTCGCATGGCTCACGAACGCATCGAGTTGCGACGCGACGACCGATCGCGTGCTCCCGACGACCGATCGTGTGTTCCGGACGACCCGTTGCGCGCTCCGGACGGCCGATCGCCCGCTCTGGACGACCGGTAGCGCGCTCTGACCGACCGTCACCCGCGCGATCCGCGCGGCGAGCCGCGTCCAGAAGGGCCGGCATCGCCTACAGACATCCTCATCAGGACTCCAGACCTCATCGAGTCCTCAACAGCGTTCGGCGCAACAGCACGCGCCGACGTCGCGCCCGACACATCCCGTGTCACGGGCGCTCCACCCTCCCTCAAGGAGAACGCAGTGAAAGCTTTCCACGCAGCAACCTTGAACACGCTGACCCGAGTGCAGCGGTTCCTGGATCTCAACGGCTCGTCACTCGGAGACATCAACGCGTCGGGCTATCGCAAGATCCTCGACGACGTCGTCGACAAGCTGGGCGTCCACGCCGCTGACCAGACGACGACAAAGCGGACGGCCGCCGCCGAGGCGGCCAAGGAGCGCGTGCTGCGAAACGCGCTCAAGCTGAATCACATGCGGCCCATCGCCACGGTCGCCAGCGCACAGCTCCGCCAGGTGCCCGACTTCGCGGCCCTCAAGATGCCGCCCAAGAACGCGACGTCGCGCACTCTCATCACGTACGCGGCGGCGATGAAAACGGCCGCCGGCGAGTACGCCGACGCGTTCGTCGGCGCGGGCTTGCCGGCGGACTTCCTCGATGAGTTGCAGGGCGCGGCGGATGCGTTGAGCAACTCGTTGACGAGCCGCACCTCGAACGGCGCCGCGCAGCGCGGTGCGACCGTCGGTCTCGATGCCGAGGCGACGCGCGGACGTCAGGCGGTCAAGGTGCTCGACTCGCTGGTCGAGCCGCTCATTCAGGGCAACCTCGCGTTGCTCGCCCAGTGGACGGCGGCGAAACGGTTCGGAGGCAAAGCGAGTGCGCCGACGAGCACGTCGATCGATGCCGCGGCGAAAGGTCCGACGATTCCGCTCCCGACAACGGCCGAGTCGTCGACTCCACCGCAGCCGTCGTCTTCGCAGCCGGTGCCCGCGCCGGCTGCGTCAGTCCAGGCTCCAAGCCCGGCGGCGTAGGCGCGGCGCAGTTAGGTCCGATTGGTCGGCCGCGATTCGTCGCGGCCGACCAATCAACACTTTCCGAACCTGGATGATGTTCCACGGGTGTTCCCCTTCGACGCAGCGGCCCCATCCTTGCTTCGTTCCGCGAACATGCCCGCCCCGCTGATTACATGGAACGAGCCGCTCGAACAACTCGCGTCCTTCGCGGGCTCGTTTCTCGTGGCAGGCGCTGTCGGGTTTCGCCTGACGGCCGCGCGCACCACCACTGCCGACCCAACGGAGTCGGTCTTCTTTGACCGCGCGCGGCGCCGCGCGGCGACGCTCGGTGGGGTCGGCGCGGCGATCGGTCTGATCTTCGTCCTCGTCAGCTTGCCCGGTGACGCGGCGCGGGCACACGAGAGCGTCTCGCAGCTGCTGGCTTCCAACGTGGTCGATTTGCTGTTGTTGGTCTCTTCAGCGCTCGTTCTCATCGGTCTTGGCTCGGCGGCCGCGGGAGGCGGACGTGCCGGCTGGCCGATCGCCGCCGTGGCGCTGTTGGTCGGAACGCTCGCGCCGATCGCCGGCGGCCGGTGGAGCACGGTCGTAAACCCGATTCATCGCCTCGCTGCGGGCCTGTGGATCGGGACGTTGTTCGTCATGGTGACCTGCGGACTCACGCCGCTGCTTCGTCACGCCGAACTGCGCGATCGTCGCGGGGCACTCGCGGCCGACATGGTCAATCGGTTTTCGCCCGTCGCGTTGTCGATGGGTGGCGTCGTTGTGACGTTCGGCGTCATCACGGCCTGGCGACACCTGCCGACGCTCTCGAGTCTCTGGCAGTCGCCCTATGGGCAAATGCTGATCGTCAAGCTCGTCGTCGTCGCCGCCGTGTTCGGCCTCGGCGCCTTCAACTGGCGGCGGCAACGCCCCGCGCTCGGTCACGAGTCGGCGGCGATATCTCTGCGCCGATCGTCGCGCGTCGAACTCACGGTCGCGACGGTCGTGTTGCTCGCGACCGCGATTCTCGTGAGCCTCCCGTCGCCCAAGCGCCCGGCGCCTCAGGTCAGCGCCCAACCGCAGGCCCGATAGCCAAGCGGAGCAGCACCACGTTCTCCTTGCGCTCGATGAAGCCGACGGCTGGCCGTGCCGCGGCAGTGGGCATACGTTACCGGCCGATCAACCTTTAGCCTTCGTTCACGATGCGCGGTGTATTCAAGGAATTGAAAGGCATCCTTCACCGCTCCGTCGCCGAGCGGGGAGTGCTGCAAACGCTCAAATCCGCCGCGACGCGCGGACCGCTGTATCTCCGAAGGACCGTCGCTGAGCTGGTCGACGCGACGAGCCCCCCGTCGGACTTCGACGCGCGCCACGGCGTCCAGACCGACAGTGACCGGGGGAAGACCACACCGCTTCGCACGCTCCGCATCGCCAGCGCGAACTGGATGCAGGGCGAGGACTACAGCCCGGTCGACCCCGACCGGTTTCGCGCCGCGCTCTCGGCGCTCCGCGTTCCGGTGAACGACTTCACCTTCGTCGACTTCGGGAGCGGAAAGGGGCGCGCCATTCTCCTGGCCTCCGAGTACCCATTCCGCGAGCTCGTCGGCATCGACTTCTCGGCGGAGCTGATCGCGATCGCGGAGCGAAACTGGTCGATCTATCGGAGTCCCACGCAGCGCTGCGCGACGGCGCGCTTCGTCTGTGAGGATTTCCTAAATTACGAGATCCCACATGCCCCGGCCGTGCTGTACTTCTATCACCCGTGTGGCGAAGCCCTGTTGGCCAAGGTGGTGGCGAAGACGGCGGACGCCGTCGCCCGACATGCCGAGCCGGTCACGATCATCTACGTGAATCCGGTGCACACGCACCTGTGGGCCGCGGCGGGATTTCAGCGCGTGCCGACGAGCCGCGTCGCGGGCTGCCACATCTATGGAAACGCGGAATGGATCGAGCGACTGCAGGAACTCGCTTAAGGTTCCTGCGTCCTCGCGGCTATAGGTGACGCTCGTCACCGGTGTTTGAGCAGATTCGAGACATCCTGGCCTTGATCACTCTCGTCGATACTCTGGGCATGACACCGATCACTGATCCGGCCTCGAGTCGACCGCCGACGATCGCGCGCGACTCGTCGTCCGCATGGCCCTCCGCGCGTTCGGCGATGGGACGCAAACCGCCAAATGGCTATCGCGACCGAGCGGCCTGTTCGACGGCCACTCGCCGCTATTCGTTGCGACGACGAGCAGCACCGGTTGCGCGCACGTGTGCCGCGTGCTCGACAGTTTGGTTGACGACTGAGCTGCCGATAGTCGTCTTTACGGTGTCCGGACGCGATCCTCACGGGTGTAGAGGACGACGACCGCACACAGATTGCGTCCCTTGCTCTGAAACTCCATGGGTGCGCCTCGTCGATCCACAGCTCGGCGGCTGGAATTCTTCGGCGTCGAAGTCGGTGCGAAGTTTCCGGGCGCGTCTTTGACAACGATCTTGGGCGTGCAGCTCCGTTTCCCCCGAGTATGAGGACCCGTCATCCCACGACGGGCCACGACCGCGGTGACTGAAAATCCAGCAAGCCGGCGGTGAGATCGATCACTTCCGCGGTCCGTTGATCCAGTCCACGACCAGCGCCGGAAACCCGTCGGCATACCTGGGCCAACCCAGTGCGTCGGCCGGCGGGACGCGTAAGGCATGATCGGCGCCGCCGAGCACGCGAACGGTGACCACGGTGTCGTGATTTGACGTGAGTATACCGGTAATCGCGTCGATGCTCTTGCGCGGCGGAACCACTTCGTCTCGCTCGCCGTACAGCAGCAGCACCGGCACGTCGACCGCCGCCCATGCCCGCCGATTGTCGGCGTTTCCGACGGACCGGTACCACTCCCAGATCCAGTCCGCATCGTCGGGCAGCCCCAGATGCTCATACCACGCTGCCGACCGATGTTTCGCCTCGTCGGCGTGGAGCTGATCACGTGACAGCCCACCGCGCGCAGCGTCCACGAACTCCCGATAGAGCGACATTGCGTCGCGAAGCTCCTGGCCACTGTATCGCTTCGTCAACATCGTCTCGACGCGATAAAGGTCCTGTTCGTACTGCGGCCCGACGTTGCCGTCCGCGTCGACGATCCACCGCACTTCGGTGTTGCCGGCCGCCACCATCGGCGCGATGAAGCCCCCCTGGCTGTGGCCATACGCGCCCACGCGACGAGGGTCGACGTCCTCCCGGCCCGCGAGAACATGGACCGCCGCCTTCGCATCCCGCGCGAGATCGTCGAGGGTACTCGTTTTCCAATCGCCAGTGGATTCACCGACGCCGCGCTTGTCATAGATGAGCGCGACAACGCCTCGACGCGCGACATAGTCGGCGAGGAAGCCATTGGCCCATCGCCCCTCGGCCCCCGACCCGTGAATGAATACGACGGCGGGATGCCGGCCCGGCGTCCGCGGCGATAGCACTGTGCCCGCCAGCTCGACGCCTCCATTGCTGAAGCGGACGGACGTCGACGCATACGGTTTGTCCGTCGATGCCGACACGCGATGCAGCGAGAACGTGCCTTGAGACGAGCCCTCGGTGATCGTTCCCCCGATCGAGTCGGCGGCGACGCGGCCCGCGAAGACCATCGTCGTCTGGTCGCCTACTAACTCCCAGTGCACGTCTGACCGGAGTCGCACGTTCCGAAGCGGCACGTCCATCGCACCCAAGTCTCCCGCCGTAAAGAACCCTCGGCTGGGACTGCCCGTCGGCAGGTCGACGGCAATGGGCAGCGCCGATGCCCCCCGCCGCATCGTGCCCTCCCACCGGCCGTTCGCGGGCGATTGCGCTTTAGCGTTTGCGGATACCAGGAGAATGGCCGCACTCGCGAGCCATCGCGCCGGCAGCCTGTCGGCTCTGAAGAAGGATGTGTTCATGAACCCCACACTACGCCGTGGCCGCTGGTGGCCACAATGGCCAATTCCCGACGATTTCGGCCATGCTTTACCGGTCCAGCGATCCACCGTCTACTTCACGCTAAACCTCGCCCGATACGCCGTCGGCGAAACACCGAACCGCCTCTCGAACGCTCGCGCGAAAACGTCTTCGCTGGAATAGCCGACGGAGCGGGCCACAGCCGTGACGGTAACGCGGCGTGCAGTCAGTCGTTCGCTGGCGAGGCCCAGCCGGAGCTCTTCGACGAACGAGGCCGGCGTCGCTCCGAACTCGTTCTTGAATGCCCGCGCGAAGTGACGCACGCTCATGTTCGCGCGATTGGCGAGTGTCTCGACACTGAGATCGGCGCTGAGATGGCTCTGGATCCATGCGGCGAGATCGCCGAAGTTGTCGGTCGCCTCTACCTGAAAGCGGAGCGGCTCGGAGAATTGTTGCTGGCCGCCGGGTCGCTTGAAGTACACCACCAGCTCACGTGCGACGGCAAGCGCGACCTGGCTGCCCAGGTCCTCCTCGATCATCGCCAGCGCGAGGTCGATCCCCGCCGTAACTCCCGCGGACGTATAGAAGCGGCCGTCCTTGATGAAGATCGCATCCGGCGCGACCTCGAGACGCGGATAGCGGCGGCCGATGTCGCGAGACGCGCTCCAGTGCGTCGTGACGCGGCGTCCGTCGAGTAGGCCCGTTGGGGCAAGGCCGTACAATCCCGTGCAAACGCTGGCGATGCGACGAACCGACCCTTCGATCGACGAGATCCACTCAGCGGTCTTCTCACTGACGCCGGGTCGACGGAGCCCGGCCCCTCCCGGGATGACGAGCGTGTCGAGACGTAGCCTCGAGCTCGCGGTCGCGTCGGCGTGCATGACAAACCCCGCGCTCGTCGTAAATCGTTTCGCCGTGAGGCCAATGATGACTATCTCATACGGCCGAGGGCCGGCGTTTTCGGCTAGCAAGTCCGAATCGAACACGTCGGACCCGAAAGCATCGGCCGGACCGACGATGTCAAGCGCCTGGACGCCGTCGAAGCCGAGGAAGCCGACGCGGCGCGGTGTGTCGTTGGGCATGGCGCAAACGGTACGCCACGGCGGCGAATGCCCGCAATGACCATCGGCCGACGTTTTCGGCCACGACCCGCGCACAGGCCGGTCATTATGGTCCCTTAATGTGCGGTCTGTGCCCTCGATGACTATGGGGGCGATCGTCTCCAGCAGTCAAGCGAGCGGAGCGACGATGACGTAGCTCAGTCGTCAACCCAACTATCGAGCACCCGACACACGTGCGCGCAGCCGGCGCTACTCGTCGACGCAACGAACAACGGCGAGTGGCCATTGAACAGGCCACTCGGTTGCGACAGCCATTCGGCCGCTTGTGTCCGTGACCGCCGTCACCGGCTTACCCAACGCCGAGCGTGGACCCGGATGCCGTTTACGTCTTGGTAAGACGGACGCGTCAAAGCTTAACGCCGGCTTAACGCGACCTCTGCGTCTTATGCGCGGGCCGGTTCTTGGCGTACTCTTGCTTCATGCGATTGCTCGTTGTGGAGGACGATCCTCAGTTAGGGCCGATGCTCGCTCGCGGCCTCCGCGAGCACGCGTACGCCGTCGATCTCGTCGCTGATGGCGCCGACGCAGCACGGTACGCCGCACTGCACGAGTACGATGCGGTGGTGCTCGACTACATGCTTCCGCATCGTGACGGCGTCGCCGTGGCCCGCGCGCTGCGCGCCAGAGGTCTCCAGATACCAATTCTGATGCTCACAGCCCGCGACGCGATCGTCGATCGAGTCGCGGGGCTCGACGCCGGCGCCGACGACTATCTCGTGAAGCCGTTCGCCTTCGACGAACTCTTGGCGCGACTACGAGCTCTGGTGCGTCGTGGCGGCGTGGTGTTGCCGGCCGTCCTCACGCTCGGCGACCTCACGATCGATACACGCGCGCAGCGCGTCGAGAAACGCGGTGTGCACGTGCCGCTCACTGCAAAGGAGTACGCGTTGCTGGATTATCTCGCGCGGCGACGCGGTGTACTCGTGTCCCGCGCCGACATCACGGCGCACGTGTGGGATGAGAATCACGATCCCTCGAGCAACACCCTCGAGGTGTACATCAATCGTCTGCGCAAGAAGATCGACGACGCCGATGCGCCGTCGCACATCCAGACGCGCCGGGGCGCGGGCTATCTATTCGACGTGCCCGCACCGGCACTGCCGGACTCGCGGCCGTGATTCGCACCAACGTCCGCACACGCCTCTCCATCTGGCACAGCGGACTGCTCGCATTCCTGGTGACCATGTTTGCCGTGGCGAGCTATGGCTTTCTGCGCCGAACCGAGTTGGCGCGAATCGATAGCACCCTCCAGGAGCAGTCGGAGATCGTGGCGCAGTCAATGGCCGCTGTCGCGGCCGGTGGTACCCTCACGCGCATTGACACGGTCGGGATGCTCGCCGTGATGCACGACCTTCGTGCCCGCGGGTTGCGCGCCTGGGTCGTCGACGGCGCCGGACGACCGATCGTCACCACGGCCATGGTCCACGAGGGCGAGGGTGCGGCCGAGGAGCGGCGCGTGCTCGGCGACACGCTGCCCGCCGCGGTGTTGCGCGACGTCGGCCCGGTCGCCGGGACGCGTATCGTCCAACAGACGGTCTCGACCGCCTCGGGGCGCGCGCGCCTGTATGGGGCGCCGCTCCCCGAGGTGCTCGGCGCCGGGGCCGTCATCGTCTCGACGTCCATTCGCGACCTCGATGCGTTGTTGCGGGATGCGCGCAACGCCGCAGTCGCGGCGGTGCTCGTGGCGGTGCTGCTCTCGGTAGTTGCCGGGTACGTCCTGGCACGCCAAAGCTTGGTCCCGGTGACGGCGATGAGCCAGCAAGCGGACCGCATCGGGGCCGCGAATCTGCACGAGCGACTCCCGGTCACGAATCCGCACGACGAGCTCGGACATCTCGCGGAGACGTTCAATCGCATGCTGGACCGGGTCGACAATGCGTTCGAGCAGCAACGCCGCTTCATGGCCGACGCGTCGCACGAGCTCCGGACGCCTGTCGCGATTCTGCGCGGCGAGGCGGACCTCGCGCTCTTGTCGGACGGGCGGACGCGCGAGGAATACCGCGGTGCGCTCGTCGTGGTGCACGACGCCGCCGATCGGTTGTCGCGAACGGTCAACGACGTTTTCCTGCTGGCGCGCGTCGATGCGAGCCAGGTGCCGACGGCACCCGCACCACTCTACCTCGACGAGCTCGTCGCCGATACCTGCCGTGCGATGCGGTCGCTCGCCGCGCAGCGCGGTGTCACGCTGACGTGCGAAACCGCCGGTGAGATTCCCTACGTCGGCGATAGCGTGCTGCTTGAGCGACTCGTAATGAACCTCGTCGACAACGCGATCAAGTACTCGGACGACGGCGGGACAGTGAGCGCTCGCCTCGACCGCAACGCGCAGGGCGTCTGGCTCACCGTCGTGAACGGCGGCCCCGGCATTCCCGCCGAAGCGCAACCGCACGTGTTCGATCGGTTCTATCGCGTCGATGCCGCGCGTACGGCGGCGGCGCGCGGTGCGGCCATCAGCAGTGGAAGCGGTCTCGGACTTGCCATCGCGCGGTGGATCGCCGAATTGCACGGCGGCGCCGTCGAGTTGACGGCGTCGGAGCCGGGGCGAACGGCCTTCACGTTTCGCTTGCCGCCGGAGCCCAGGCTTCAGGAGAGCGCATAGCCGGCGTTTATCCAGGGTTCAGGTCGATGCGACAGCTTTGATCTGTACTTCACCGAGAGAGTCCCACCCGTGGTGTCCGTCGATCAGATCGCGCACTGGCTGCTTCCTTGGAACCACGCGTTCGCGCACTCTAAATGGGTGGCCGGCACGGTGACCGGCTCCCACATCATTTCTCTAATGTTCGGCGGTGGGCTCGCGATCGCAGCCGACCGGACGACGCTCCGAGTCGATCGCGCCGACTCCGAGGCTCGCGACGAGCAGATCCGCGAGATTCGTGCGGTTCACGCACCGGTGCTCGTGTCGCTGGTGGTGCTCCTGGTGAGTGGGGTGCTGCTCGGCGCGTCCGACGTCGAGACGTTCCTGCCGTCCATCTGGTTCTGGATCAAGATCGCGCTCGTCGCCCTCCTCATGATCAACGGCTCGGTGCTCGCGTTGACCGAACGGCGGCTTGGTGGCGGGCTCACGGACGGAGGCTGGACCCGATTGCGAACGCTCGCCTGGGCGAGCATCGCGCTGTGGACGGCGACAGCGGTGGTCGGGATCGTCCTCTCGAACATCTCCTGAACGCCGCCGCGTCAAGAGAGTTTGACGAGAGCGGCCGCCCACTGGGTTCCGTCGCTGTCTTCTTGAAACAGTTTGTCGAGGTCGACGGTGACGGTGTCACCGGTGCGAACGACGGCAAACCGATCCATGTTTCGCGTTGCGCGGCCGCTGTCGGGGACGTAGTCACCGTTCGGCTGAAAGCGGGAATGGTGCTTCGGGCATTCGAACTGATGGTCGGCGTCCGACCAGCGCAGTGCCGTGTTCTGATGCGGGCACGAGAGATCGAAGGCGTACACCGCGCCCTGCCAGCGCACGAGAATGACGTCGTTCTTCTTGTCGATCTGCGCTCCGTCCGCGGTCGGGATCGGGTAGCCCACCGTTTGGTCGGGGCGCCGCTTGCCGTCGATGAAATCGAGTGGCATCGCCAGTGCCGATGCCCGGCTCACGCCAACGGCGACCAGCGCACCCGCCATGCTCAGCAACGTCTCTCGCAAAAAGCGCCGCCGGCTCGTGGGCAGCTCGCAGCCGGCGCAGTCAGTCGCACCCGGCGTCGGCTCGTCGTTTGCTATGGTCGTCATCGCTTCGCTCATGGTTCACGACATGGTGCATCCTGTGCGTTCTCGTACCCCATTCGCAAGATGCGGTTCGCCGCGATCTCGTATTTATCAAGCGTTAAGGAAAGAAAGGATCGGCCCGCTGTCGCCACCTCCGCTTCGCCGGCGGAACCCGGGTACGCCGCGGACGAGCGTGTCGTTAGACAAACGAGCTTCTTGCTCATGACGCGGAGTAGCGTGATGGATCAAAACAAGAGTCGAGCGGCGTGCTCGGGTTGTCTGATTGCTGATTCCCCGCGAATCGGTGCACTCCCACCGGTCGGCGAAGGGATCGGGCGGCGCACGTTCCTCGTGCAATCGGGCATTCTCGCGGCGATGGCGGCGCTCGCAGCGTGCGGCGCAACCGGCGATTCGACGGCGCCCACTGTGCCGGCGAACAGCCAGATCAACGTCGGAAATTACCCGACGCTCGCGAACGTCGGCGGTGTTGCGCTGGTTTCGCTCGGCAGCGCGCCCGTCGCGATCGTCCGCATTTCGGCGACGTCGTTCATCGCCCTGTCGCGAGTGTGCCCGCACCAAGGCGGCATCGTCAACGAGTCAAACAACCGGTTCGTGTGCCCGAATCACGGCGCCACCTTCGACCTGAACGGCAACTGGATCGGTGGGCAGCCAACGTCGAATATGCATCAATACGCGACGACCTATGACGCCGGATCGAACACGTTGACAATCAGTTGATGGACGAAACTCACGCCAACCAACCCACATTCACATGTTCGCCTCGACCCTGCTGCTTCTTGCGATCGTGCGCCCACCGGTCGACACGCCGACAGTGCAACGGTCGATCCTCGACACGACGTCCGTCGTTCCTATCGAAGTGGCCGCGCCGCTCGACACGCCGGTGGTGAGGCGACGCGCGATCCAGTACAGCGATCAGTACTACACGCGCCTCACGATTCATCGATTCGGCAGCTACCTGATGCTGCCGTTGTTCGTCGGCGAGTACGCACTTGGTCAGAATCTGATCAACGACGCGAATCCGCCAACCTGGATCAAGCCGACCCACCTGGGCGTTGCCTTGGGCATTGGAGGACTGTTCACCGTCAACACGGTGACCGGAGCCATGAATCTCTGGGAGTCGCGCGACGATCCGTCGAACCGCGGGTTGCGTATCACCCACACGGTGCTGATGCTGGCGTCGGACGCCGGCTTCGCGATCACCGGCGCGCTCACGCCGCAAAGGCACTCGTTCGACTTCGCCGAGATTCAGGCCTCTCGGAATCGTCACCGCAACTGGGCACTCGGCTCGATGGCCCTCTCCACGGCGGGGACTGCGTTGATGTGGTTCGTGAAGCACTGAACACTTGCCTGCGCGGGCCTCGGCAAGCAGACAGTGGCGTTCGGGATTTCGCGAGGTGAGCCCACCGCAAGCCTTGGAGTCGGGACTGAAATGGGAAGCCAGACGACTACCGTCCTCTACATAGCGCTGTTGATCGCCACTGTCGCGGCCGTCGATCTCCTGTTCTTCAGAAATCAGTTCTGGGGGCGACTGACGGTGAATATCGGCATCGTCTTGGTATTCTCAGCCTTCTACTTCAGATACCTGAAACGTCCCTGAGCCGCGCTAGTTCCGCTACGGCTCGTTGCACTGATGAGGAATGGTTGGCGTGGGATCGCCGTCGACGTCGTCGTTGCGACGCTTCAAGTACTCGATGATGGCGAGACGCTCGTTCGGCCGAAGGAACCGACCCACGTACCCCGGGGCATACTTGCCGCTATCGCGCGCAGCGGTGTAGGCGCTGTCGAAGAGGTGGCCCCGGTTGCCGTTTCCGGGCTTGGCGGTGTCGAACGTCCAGTAGCCCTTCACGCTGCGGTTCAGGCCAAGGCTATCCGGATCGTATTCGCGGCTGCCCATGGGGAAGGTCACGGGACGTTCCTTGTAGGGTGACAGCAGGAAATAGATGCTCGGCACCGAGCCGTTGTGGAGGAACGGCGGCGTCGCCCAGATCCCTTGCAGCGGGCGCGACTTGTAGGCCCGAATGATCTGCGGTCTGTCGAGCGCGCCGAAGCCGTCGAGCTCCGCACGCTGCGCCGCGGTCAGCTTAGCGTCGTTGTATGCTTGATTGCGAATCATCGAGCCCAGGTAGCTGAGCGCCTGGCCCACACTGAGGTTCGTCGGATCGATCTGCGATAGCGTCTGCTCCTCCGAGCTGCGCAGCGTCGCCAGCGCCTGCTGGCTGGATTGGAGCTGTGCGAGCGACGCCGAGTCCTTGAGAGGCGTGAGACGCTTGATTTCATTCGCCAGCCATATGGAATCGCGCTGGATCCATTGCTCGGACGTCGACCGCGCAACCTGACGAAGCTCTGCGGCGGTCATGCCGGTCTTCGAGACGTCGACGCGCGCACGCGCGAAGTTTGCGGCGGCCATCGAATCGGTGCCGACGTCGCTCGCGCAGAGCGTTGCGACGATCCACTCGGGCTGGTTCGACGGCTTGAGCGGCTGGTCGCGCAGCTTGATTCCCGCCGGCGCGATGTGCGGTCCGTGGCAACTCTGGCAGTTCTCCTTGAACAGCGCCTGTCCGCTGTCGGCACGCGTCTGATCGATCGGCCCGAACAAGTCCGCCGGCCATTCAGGCGGCGTGAGCCGGCGCAGCGTCTGTTCGATCGTGGTGAGGCTGTCGATGAGCGCCGTCGACCGGAAACGCTGCGCGAGCGGCAACGGATTGCCGTACCGGTCGGCGAGCGTGTAGTTGGCGCCCACGCCCATCGCTTCACCCATGTTTCGCGCCATCGGTTGGCTGACCGAGGCGTTGTACTGCACCCAGTCGAATTTCCAGATGTTCCAGAGCGACGGGTAGCTGACCGGCGCGTTTCCGACCTTGTAGTTCTTGGCGACGCCGAGATTCTCGCCGAACACAGTGTTGCCAATGCGCGCCAGCGCGTCGGTGCGTCCGTACCCCTCCTGCGTCGGCGAGAGCCCGTGCCACTTTTCGTAGATGCCGATGCCAAAGAGGTTGAACCCGACCGATGCGAGCTGGCTGTACAGCTCGGATTTCCCCTGGGGATATCCGGCGCCGAGCACCCGCCGCGAGAACCGGTCGAACTTCACGGGATCGAGCGCCGTCGCGAGCATCGACGTCGTCAGCGTGATGAGGAACTCGCCGACGTTGGCGTCGGTGAATGCGTGATTCGCCTGGCCGCCGTCGATGCGCAGCGCGCGCGTCACGTTGTTCTTCGTGATCTCGAGCTGCCCGGTGTGACACGTCGCGCAGGTGACGTCGAGGAGTTCCTCGTGCAGATCGGAGTCGAAATGCTTCGTGAATCCAACCGGCATCTGATCGGGATTCCGCGGGGTCGGCTGATCGACGAGGAATCCAAACCGCCGCATCTGCTCCGCATCAGCGATCCGCGTCGTGCCCCACGGCATCTCGAGATTCGCGAACCAGCTGTAGCGAACGTCCTTGAGCCCCGCCCCCTGCGGCGTGTAGTAGAACGTCTGCCGGTCCGCGGCCTCGAGCCCGTCGCCCCACCCCTTGTTGCGATACAGCACCTCGCTCACCGCGTTCTCCGGCAACTGCCCGTAGTGCGTCTCGACGACGAGCATCGTGCCGAGGATCGCCGCGCCCGCGGTGACGATCAGCGCGACGGCGAGCACCGCGGCGTAGCGGCCGAGTGCGCGGAGCTTTACATCGCCAAGCGACTTTCGCTTGGCCCGAGCCGCTGCCGGCAACGGCGCGCCGCCCCGTACTTCCGCGAGCTCGTTGTGGTGGACGACGGCTTTCGAACCCTTGAGCCCGAGCCGCGCCTTGCGGCTCGCCGACTCGCCGAACCACCGCGCGCGGTTGATGCTGCCGAGCGGATGTGATTCAGCGGTGGAATGCTCCGTGACGTCGATGTACTCCTGCCGCGCGTCGTCATCCGACAACACCGAATCGCGGACCAGCTCGAGCCGCCCGACGATGTGGAACGGGGCCTGCCGCTCCGGCCATTCGACGCTCGAGTTCTCGACCCAATAGATGTCGTCGCGCTGCTTGCGGCCGTCGCGCATGGCGTCCGAGTCGAGGAACTGAATCCCGAAGTCGAACTCGCTCATCCGCTTGTCGGTCTCGACGTGCCGAACCAGCTCGTCGCGCAGCATGTTGCGCTCGTGCTCGAGACGCGGCGCCGGATTGTCGTGACGCGAGTTGAGGCAATACTTCACGGCCTCGCTCGGTCCATGGCGGAACGGGACCCCGCTGAAATAGCGGAAGCGCTGATACGGATGCACCGAATTCTTGAACTGGGCATTCCCGCGCTTCTTCATCTTGCCGAGGCTCAGGAGCTCCGACCAGTTGAGCGTCGTGAGCGCCATGAGCTGCTGCCATTTCGTTCCCGCCTCGAGCACGCGCATGAGGATCGCGAACTCGTGCGCGTCGTTGATGGGGAACGTCGTGGCGTTGTTCAGCGCGAAGTCGTGCCGCTTGCCGTTCGGCAAATGCACCGCGAACGACACGGCGCGCACATCCGGCTCGTAGTCCGCATTGAAGGTCGACGCCGCGTTGGCGAACCGGATCGTCGCGTCATACGTGCCCGGGTTCGCGAACAGGTCCTGGCGAAGACGACCGCGCAGCACCGGATCCTCGATCTCCGCCTCGAGATCGAGCACCGTGAACGTGCCGCGCAGCACGATGCCCTTGGTATGCGTGCCACGCCCGAGCGGTCGATGCTGATCGTCGGCGAGGCGTTTCTGCGCATGCAGAATCCCCCGCACGATTTCCTGGATGTCCTCGTGCTCCGTCGGCAGCAGGCGCTCGAAGACCTTCATGTTCGCCGCGGGCTGCGGTGGGCGGTATGCAGCCCCTTGCTCGGCCGCCGACTTCGACTCGTGGACGCTCATGGGGCCACCGGTGCGAGTTCGCTCTGCATCGTGCGGGCGGCGGTGAGGTCCGCCGTGCCCTGACCTTCGGTAAACCACTCCAGCACCGGCTGCAGGACGTCGCGTGCTTCCGCGCGGCGTCCGGCGTCGCGCAACAGCCCGGCAAGGCTCACGGCCGCGCGAAGCTCGAACGACTTTGCTTCACGCAGGCGCGCATATGCCAATGCCTCGCGCAGCGACTCTTCGCCGCGGGCGCCCGCTTGGGACGACCCCCGACTGAGCAGCTCCCCGCGAATGCGATGCAGCTCGTGGATGAACCCGTGCTCGCCCGTGCGCTCTGCATGCGCGAAACCCGCGTCCGCCGCCGCTAGCCCTTCCTCGATACGACCCGCGCGACGCAGCGCCTCGGCGTGCAGCGCGTTGAACATCGTCTGGACGAAGCCCGTGCGAAGCTCGGCGAGCGAATCGAGCGCGCCCTGGATTTGATCGGCGCCGCGATCGCTCTGCCCCGCAGCGGCATACGCCGCGCCCTGGAATCCGCGCGACCACGCGTGCTCCTGCGGGAACGAATACTCCTCGCACCAGGCGATGATCTTGTCGCCGAGCGCGATCGCTTCCGCCGCTTCTCCGCGATACAGATGCACGCCCTGCAGCACCAGGTTCGCGAAGATGAACACCAGCGGCTGCTGCTGTCCTTCCGCGATGGCGACCGTTTCCCGCGCACGCTCCAGCGCGCGATCGGGATAGCCGAGTGCCCAGATCGCGCGGCTCGACATCGACCGCGCCTGCATGCCGGGATCGACACCGAACGTGCGGCGATACTCCGCACCGCGCGACGGCTGGTGCGTCGCCACCGCGCGCTCGAGCGTATCGCTCGCCTGCCGCACGTCGCCCGCGAACTCGTCGGTCACGCCGATCAGATGATCCGCGGCCATTCGAAACTCGGCACTGCCGAACGCATTCGCCTTGGCATCGAGGTCCGCCAGCGCCGTTCGGGTGACCGCGAAGTTGCCGCGGATCATGTGGAAGAACGCGAGGTTGTACAGCACCGGGAACACCTGCGGCGGATCGCTCATCTCGTGGCAGAGTTGGCGCGCGCGGGCGAGCGTCGGCTCGAGCTCCGCCGAGACCCAGCCGAGCAGCATCCGCTGCGACACGGCCAGGGTCATCTGCAGGCCGAGCTCGAGCTGTTTGCGCTCGATCGAGTCCGGTACCTTCGCGAGGTTCGCGAGGCCACGCTGCGTGAGCGTCATGCCCTCGCGGAACGCCGAGAGCGAGATCGCACGCTGGGCCGCCGTGTGGAAGTACTTCGCCGCCGACGTGAAATCGCGTGCCGTCTCGAACAGAATGGCAAGACGGCCGGCCACCGGCGCGACGTCACTGCCATAGTGCGCCGCGAGCGCCTGCGCGGTCTTGGCCGAGAGATGGACGCGGCGCGCTGGGGGAAGCGTCCCATAGAGCACGTTCTGATAGAGCACGTGCACGAAACGATTGCGCAGCGTCAGCGTGCCATCGGGATACTCGACCTCCTCGGCGCGCTGCACGAGGCCATGCGCGCTCTGCAACGACTCGAGCTGCTCCTCCAGCGTGAGGGGATCGACCCCCAGAGCCGCGCTGACCGGCTCGGCGTCGAACTCCTGCCCCTGCACCGACGCGGCGAGCAGCGATTTTCGCTCGTCGTCGGATACGCGCTCGATCTTGCGCGCGATCATGGCCTTCACCGACTCGGGCAGCTCGCGCGTCATGTCGGGAAGCGACGATGCGACCTGCCACCGCCCATTTTCCTCCACGACGGCGCCGGTGTCGCGCAGATACCGCACGAGGTCCGCCATGAACAGCGGGCTGCCTTCCGTCCGCGAGTGAATCGCCGCCACGAACGACGACGGGAACTGGTTCCGCGGGAAGCGCAGCGCGATGTAGCGCGCGACGTCGTCCCGCGTGAGGAACGACAGCGGAATCTCGGAGTACACGCCCTTCGTCCGGAGATCGCTGCGCACGGCGAGAAAGGGGTGCTTCGCGATCGTCATGTCCGAGAGGCGGAATGCGCCGACGATCATCACGCGCATGCCGTCGAACCGGCCGGCGCAGTAGTTCAACACGTCGACGGTCGAGACGTCGGCCCAGTGCAGGTCCTCGATCAGCCAGACGAGCGGCGCCTGCTTCGACGCCTCGGCGAGGAACGCACGCAGCTCGCGCTTGAGCCGCTCCTGCGACTGCGCGCTACGCGCGTAGGTCGCGGCGGGGTCGGTCGACGTGGACACCTGCGCATGCCACGTCGGCGCGACGCTGCGCATCAGGTTGTCGAGGGAGGCGTGGCCACGCGAGCGCAAACTGTCGAGCGCCTCGAGCACGGGCAGATACGCTTCATTGCCGGCGAGACTTTCCGAGCAGCGCGAGCGCACGACGATCGGCCGATCGTCGCTGCGCTGGAGCGCGCTCAGGAACGCCTCGAGCAGCGTCGTCTTGCCGATGCCCGGCTCGCCCGCGATGCTGACGAATGCGCTGCGCCCCGTCTTCACGCGCGCGAACGTGGACTCGAGCTGCGCGAGCTGCGCCTCGCGTCCCACCGTGACCGCGAGGACGTCGGGCCGCTCGATGATTTCCGGATCGACCGCCGCTGCTGCCGCGGGCAACCGACGCTCGACGTCGTCCGCCGTCGGGCGACGTTCCGGATTCTTGTCGAGCATCTGCATGACCAGCGCGTCGAGTCCCGGCGGGATCGCCGGGTCGATCATGATCATCGACACCGGCGTCTCGGACGCGATCTTCGTCATGATACCCATCGCCGTCGCCGCCTTGAACGGCAACTGGCCCGTGAGCATCTCGTAGAGAATGATGCCGAGCGCGAAGACGTCGGTCGGCGGACCGACCGTGCCGCCGAGCATCGTCTCGGGCGCCATGTACGCGGGCGTGCCGGCGAGACTGTCGGCGAGCGTCTCGAGCGCCGTGCCGCCGGTGCTGTCGAAGACCTCGGGCAGGTGCGCGATGCCGAAGTCGAGCACCTTCACGTAGCCGTCGGCGCGGACCATGATGTTCTCGGGCTTGATGTCCCGATGCACCACGCCAAGCGTATGCGCCGTCGCCAGCGCGCGGGCGACCTGCGAGACGATCGCGAGCACCTCGTCGAGGAGGATGCGCTCGCTCAGTATCCCGCGGAGCGTGCGTCCCTCGATGTACTCCTGCACGATGAACGTGTCACCGTCGCTCGTCTCGCCGAAATCGTGGACGATGACGATGTTCGGATGATTCAGCGCCGACGCCGCTCGCGCTTCCTTGAGCATTCGCCGGCCCGCATCGAGCGAGCTGCCGTGGTACCGCCAGAACTTGATCGCGACGTGCCGGTTGAGACGCGTATCGACGGCGCGATACACCGCGCCAGTGCTACCCGAGCCGAGCTCGGTTTCGATACGATAGTGCCCCAGCATCGGGGGAGGAGTCATGTGCGAGCGGCGGGTGCGGAGAAGAGAGCGGGCCGGAGCGAGGGCAGCGAGAGCGCGGACGGCCGCGCAGCGTTCCACGCCTCGAGCGCTTGCATGGTCAACGGGTCCTTCGAGGTGAACATCTGATCGACGGCGAAGAGGCCGAGCGCGCGATAGCTCTCGAGCTGATCCTCCCCGAAGAATTGATCGCTGGTGGATTCGTGCGGGAACGCGGGGTTGCTCGTCGCGTAGTTGAAGACGTCAGCCGGCTCTCGCCCGTAGAAGGCGGGCTTGATGTAGAACAAGAAGCCGTCGTGATCCGCGCCGCCCCCGTCGATCACCGAGTAACGAATGTGCGCGACAGCCCAGTAGCGGCCGTCCGGCTTGTTCGGCGTGTTCGTATCCGCGCGAGGATAAATCGGAATCTCGCCGTCGAACTCGATCGGGACGCCGAAGTCGACGCGAATCTTTCGAATCGCGCCGCCCAGGTCGTCGAACGCACACGCCGGGTCGCTGCCGGCATCGGCGAGCACGATGAACCGGCAGCGGCGGCGGACCATCTCGTAGAGTCCGAGATTCTCGAAGTGCCCGCCGTCGGACAGATACACGTACGGGCTGCGATCCGTCGTGCGACCGAACATCTCGTCGAGAATCGGCAGCAGCGCGTACTTCGGCTCGTCGTTGTCGAACGTCTGCCGACCGGCCGGTCCCGGATTGCCCAGCCACCATCCGAGCCGTGCGTTGAACAGCGTCATCAGGAACGTCACCGCCGGCGACGAGTGATAGCCCATGTTCGGGCTCGCCGCCGCGCCGGAGATCGACATCGCGGTGCCTAGCGTGACGCCGCGATCCGCGCCGTACAGCCGCTCGCCCGCCGCGCGCGTCGGTCGCGTGCGACGATAGCCGACGCCGGCGGATCCGGCGTGCATCGACGTGAACGTGAACGGCACGGCCTTGCGGCTCTGCGTCGCGAGATCGGTTCCCGCCACCGTGTTCAGCGTGACGTTCACGACGTGCAGCGGCGGATGGCTCGCGCGCTCTCGGTCCTCGGGTGCCTCGTGCGCCGCCGGCGGCCACAGCTCGCCGATCGGCAGGTCGTCGCGCTGGTCGAATCCGGTGAACGGATTCGGCTGTCGCTCGCCTGGCAGTCGCGATGCGCCGAGGAACGTGCGCACGAGACGCTCGCGATACATGGCGTGCAGCGAGAAGCGATTCGTGTCGATGCACCGCGCGAAGATCGTCGCCAGCGCAGCGAGTCCGAGCAGCCCGACCAGCACGACACCCGGCGATACATACGGCGTGTGCGACGTCATCCGCACCGCCGACGTGTAGTGCTCGACGTTGCCCTCGAAGCACCAGCCGGTCGCCGAGCAAAGTCCGCTCAACAGCTGGGTGTCCAGCATCGCGACGAGCACGAGGACGATCACGGCGAACGTCGGCGTCGCAATGGCGACGACCGCCCCACGTAGCTTCGCGATCACTCCCGACACGCCACTCGTGCTCGATGCCGACGGAGACGAGCTCGCCGCACCCGATGCGAGCAGCCCGCTCAACCCACCGATCCCAATGAGATGCTTCAGCTTGATGGTCGCGCCGATCAGGAGGTGCGGGCCAAAGAGCGTGGTGCCAACGACTCCGGTCCACGCGACCAGCCCAATCAGCAGCCACGCACTGAATCGCGCGTTCGACTCGCGCTCGGCGTCCGTCATCGAGTGACTCGCGACACCCACGGCGAGCTGCGTCGCGATGAGCATTCCCGCGAGCGACGTCGGAACCGCGAACGTTGCATAGAACTCGGCGGAGTGCGTCCACGCGTCCAGTCCGAACAGCGCCATCGCCGAGGCCGCGCCGACGCCACCGGCGACGCCGCCGCACAGCAGGGCGAGGATCAACCCGGCCGCACGCGCGCTCAGCGAGCCGAGCTCCCCACCGCGCGCCGCGCGCCGAACGCTGAACACCCACGCGAGCACGTACACAGCGCCCCAGAAAACGATGCCGGCCGTGAAGGCCAGCGCTCGCGTGTTGAGCACGTTCGGATTGAGCGCGATCAGCGACGCCGCGGTTTTATTTGACGTGAGTGCCGAGGCTAGCGCACCCGTTGGATCGGCGTTCCCGAAATCCACCTGGATGAACGACCAGACGAGCTGCCACATGTGCGTCAGCGTCGCGACCGCGACCATCAGCGGCACATAGCACCAGCCGATGAACTGCGGCATCGTCACCGGCGCTCTGAATCGCGTCTCGGATTCCGTGCGGCCGCTGTAGCTGTAAAGATTCCGCTGCACGAACGAGATGCCGATGACCGCTAGCACGATGCCGACGATGCCCTCGCCGGCCATGAGCCAGCCCGGATCCCAGCCCATCTGCTTCCACATGTGCAGCGACGTCGTGTAACACGACACGATGAAGCGGGGCAGCAGCAGCCCGGCCGCGAGCACGGGCAGCACGACCAGCCAGATCAGGAAGATGTTCCGCGCGATCGTCGCGATGACCGTCCACGTATCCGCGGAGAAGAACCCGAGCCGTGGCGCGAGATACGAGCTGTACGATCGAATGTGGCGGAGCGCCGACGGCTCCACGTCTCGCCGCGCGAAATCGTCCTTCGCCGCATCGCGCGGCTTGAGCTGTTCGTGCACACGCTCGACACCGTCGCGCTGCATCCACGCACTGAGCCAGCTTCCGGTGTAGCCGCCGCCGGAGACCGTCGACAGATACTCGAAGCGGCGCAGCCGCTCGTGCGTCGCGAGCCCCTGCACGATGCCGAGCGCGAACGAGGCGCTGCGGATGCCGCCGCCGGAGAAACAGAGCGCCGAGTGTCCGGCGGTCCGCATGCGCGCCGTGATCTCCAACATCCGCCGATCGAGCCGCGTGCGCAGGAACGGACTGAACGCGGTATCGGCCATCAGGCGGTTGCGAACGGGCACGCTGAGCTGCTCGAACGTGCCGTCGTCGTGCTTCTCGAGAAAAAGGCGGACCGGAGAGAACTCCGGCACATTTCGGAGATCCGTCTCACCGACGACGAGCCTGTTCAACGCGGCGACCGTGAGCGCGATCGACGCGGGACCGGCGGCAGGCGGGTCGCGTCGAAGCGCTTCGGTAATATCCGTCGTCAGCTCGGGCGACTCGCGCAGCACACAGCTGCCGAGGTCGCGCAGCGGATTGTTCGGCGACGACAGCACCAGCGCTCTCGCGAAGCCGATGAAGTCGACGACGTCATCCCCCTGAAACGCGACATCCGACGACGGCGGCGTCCGCGGCTGCACTTCCCGGATGCAGCGCGAGATATTCTTCCTCGAGCACGGACGCGAGCGAGAGCACCTCGCTGTTCGGTTCTTGGCCGATCAGCCGAAGTGCGCGGGAGATCCTTCCGAGGGTCGGCGTCGGCATCTCGGTGGTCCGCTCGAGTCATTGTCGCGCCGTCGCGTGGGCCGGGACGGCGGGTGGGAGCCCTAATGTGACATAGCGCACATGGGCACGCTAGGCGCCTTTCGGAATCGTGAGGCGGAATCCCCGACGCCAAAGCACGCCGCCGCGCGGCGTCGTCGGCTCCGGCACGAGCAAAGCCGCGGCAGCCGCGCCGCGCCTGGCATTGAATCGCTGCCGGGTCGACGCAGTATCGTTGAATAGGAGTTTGCTGTTCCACTCGCCCCGCGCAACAACGCGGAAACTCACGGCGCTCGAGAGCTCTCGCCCGGATCGAATTCACGGGCCTCGATCACCGACGGATACCCACCGTTGGCGCCCAGACGAACCGATAGCAACACGTTGTACCGCCCCGGGAATCGCTGAGCGGCAAGGGTGTCTCGGTCGCCGAGGTCCCGAACGACGACGACGTCGGATGGAAAGTCGAAGACGTCGTACCCGAACAGCGGCGCCATCGCCGGTTCGCCCCACCAGCGAAGGGAAATCGTGTCGCCAGGCGGTTGGGGAAGCGTGGAGCGAACGAAGACGAGGAGCTTCTGGTGATCGACGCGCAACCGCTCGACGACGGTTTGCGACGCGGTCAACCGAGTGTAGTCCCGTCGACGTGACCGGATGTCGGAGGCGGCGTCGACGATCATCGTTGTCGCGAGCAGGCCCGCCAATACCGCGCCCGCGGTTCGGTGTCTGCGCGCCAGGCCGTGCAGGAGATACGCCGAGCCGACCAACGCAAAGGGAAGAATCTCGACGTAGAATCGATCGCTACCGCTGCTGTGATAGAAATAGAAGCCGTACGCGAGGGGCAGCACGACGAACGCGCCCAGGGGGCGCCAGCGCCAGCGCACGCCGGCGCGCCAGGCGGCGTAGGCAATCGGGACGATGAGGATGGTTGCTGAAAAGAAATCCGTCAGCCCGGCACGCACGGTCTCTCGAAGGTTCTTGACGGCGACCAGCGGGCCGAATTGGTACGCGTGTTCCACGGGAACGCCCATCGCCGCGTATTCGACGAAGCCCCGCATACCGAAGCCCAGAGCGTGAAGCCCATGCTCGGCCACGTCATACCCGAAGCGCAAGGCGGATCCGGTTGTTTCGAGGTTGTAGTACAAGACGAAGACGACCGGGGCCACGGCCCCCGCGCACGCGGCGAGCGTCGTGGCGGTCGCCGCGCGGAGGGTCGGCCGCTCGCGCAGCAGCACCCAGAACCACAGCGTCGCGGCCAGCGCCAATCCGGTGAGCGGGCGAACGGCGACCGCGAAACCCAGCGTCAGCCCCGCGAGGGCCCACGCCCACGTGCGACGGCCGGGTGATGCCCCGACCCGGCCGACCATGAGGCTCGCGGCGATGAGCCCGAGCGCGGCCTCGAAAACGTGAGTGAAGAAGGTCGTCGAAAAGTCCAGGATGGGAGCGCTGGCCGTGACGAGCACCGCGGCCAGGAGGCCCACACGCGCCCCCGCGACGACTCGGCCAAACACGTAGGTCGTCCCGACCAGCAGCCCATACACGGCGAAGAGGAGAAGCCAGCTCGCCGACAGGCTCGACGCGATTGACAGCAATAACGGCCACCCCGGCGGATATTGGCCGTTGAAGTAGCCTGGCACATAGTAGGATTGGTTGATCAGAAAGAATGGGGCCAGGTCGCCTTCGAGCGGCCGCATGAAGGGCGGGTGCAGGACGTACCGGGACTGAATCAGGTACAGCACCTCGTCCAGAATGATCGGATGGTGGCCAGGCGGACGGGCAACGACCCAGGCCGCCGTCGCCAGCACCAGCCACGACGCCGTGAGCCATTTGGCAACGACTCCGGGCGCCGACGACGGCTGGGGATCCCATCGCAGGACCGCGAGCGGCACGCTCCATCCCGCGAGCAGCAGAATCGCCACCTTGCTCACGTCGTATAGCGAAGGACCGCTCAAAGCGAGGACAACGCAAACCGGTATTCCGAAGAAGGCCGCCAGCTGAAATCGCTCTCGTGGGCCGGACGCTCGCCAAGTGGGGAGCGCCAGGTAGGCGTCGATGCCTGCCGCGATGAAGAGGACCCACCTGACTCGAAGCACATCGAGGTGAAGCAGCGGGACGACGGCGAACTGCGCGATCGCCAAGAGGGCGACAGCCGCGTAGCTGCGCTTGTTGGGCAACCCCACGCTCGGACTCGACTTGAAAGGCGACGGCCAAACGTATGAGTCGGGGTTTGCGATCGGCAGGGTCAACTCGGGTTCGTGCATGTGCAGGTATACGACGGTCCGCCCCATACATGGGCACATTCGACTTCGGCACGAGCACCTGAGACTCCGGCGGCGTCACTTGGCACTCTCGTGGGGACACTTCACGCCGGCGCTTGGCCCTCTGCCGCGCAAGCCGGGGCACCTCGCAATGAGCTCGCGGCACTTCGCAATGAGCTCGCGACACTTCGCAATGAGCTCGCGACACTTCGCAATGAGCTCGCGACACTTCGCAATGAGCTCGCGACACTTCGCAATGAGCTCGCGACACTTCGCAATGAGCTCGCGACACTTCGCGATGAGTTCGCGACACTTCGCGATGAGTTCGCGACACTCCGCGGTGAACGCGGGACACGCAGCAGTGAGCTTCGCATCCCGGCACATCTTCGTGGCTCCTTCTTCGTGTCGGGAAGCGGTGATCCTCATGAGACCCGCCACCGGAGTCAGCCGGGCTACGATTGGAAGGCGAGCGCTGTCGCTGTCGCTCCCTGACTTGCGGTGGGGGTTCATTTTTCGTTGCCGGTCGGGTCGATGTCGGCGATTCTTCCGTTGTTCATCGCCGCTGCGCGCGAGCGTAACCCGCAGTCCAACGAGCATCCTGTGCCCTCGACCGAGCGACGGCTCGTCTATATCATCGACGCGCCAGCGACGTGGCAAAGCGTGGGCATCGTTGCGGAGATCGCCACCGAGCACCGAAGGCTCGACGGATCGTGGGACCTCCCGACGTCGCTGCCGGCGTCGGCGTTCGAGCTGCGCGGCGCCGCGATCGACGCGACGCTCCGGCACGCCTGCGACGCCGAGCGCTGTCGCCTTCGAACCGCGGCCGACGAACGGCCGACGAAGTCCCTGCGCTGGGACGATGGGCCGCCGTGGCAGCTCCGGGTCCATGTGGCGCGCGAAGAGCCCGAGCACTACGTCATCACTGCCGGACTCCATCGCGGCGGTGTCGAAATGCCAATCACCGAGCCGGCACTCGTGCACTGGGAAGGATGGGTGATCGCGCGCGGCACGATCGCGCGCTTCGATTTCAACGGCGCGTTCGCGATCGCGGCACTCTTTCGCAACGCGGGCCACATCGCCGCAAGCCGCGAGGAGCTCTCGGATTTCCTCACCAGCTTCAACGCGCTCCCGCGTGTTCCGCCGATCGACCTTCCCCACGGCGTTCCAGTCACGGAGGTCCACGCTGCTCCCATACCGACGCTGAAAGTCCTACCGCCCGTACCTTCGGCCCGAAGAGTTCGTCGCTTGGCCACGGGCTTTCGGTACGGGCCGTTGGAAATCACTGGCGCCGAGCGAACGCCGACGGTGTACGACGCCGACACACGTACCGTGCACTATCGCGACTTCGCTGCCGAAGCCGCCGCGCGCGCGCGACTCGCGTCGCACCATGTCAAGCAGGAGTGGGGGGAGGGCGCCGACCTGGGCGAACACAGCCTGGTGATCCCCGCCCACAAACTGGGCACGCTCGTCGCCGATGTCGTGCGTGCCGGGTGGCTAGTCGACGCAGGCGGCGCGGAGTATCGCAGTCCCGGACCGACACGGGCAATCGTGCGGTCGGGCATCGACTGGTTCGAGCTCGACGCCGGCGTGCAATTCGGGGAGGTTGAGGTCTCGCTCTCCGAGCTGCTCGAGGCGCGACGCGCAGGTGCGACGAGCATCCTCCTCCCCGACGGCGCCTTTGGTCTTCTCCCATTGGAATGGCTAGCCCGATTGGGGCCGCTCACCGCCGGCGGGAGGTCGGTCGGCGGAGTCATCCGCTACCGACCGTCGCAAGTCGCGTTGCTCGATGCGCTGCTGGGGGCCGTGCCCGAAGCGAGCGTCGACGCGACCTTCGAGAAGGCGCGCGCCGAGCTCCGTACCTTCGAGCAGGTGAGTGCCGTCGACGCCGGGCCGGACTTCGGCGGCACGCTGCGCGCCTATCAGCGCGAGGGCCTCGGCTGGTTGGACTTTCTCCACCGATTCGGCCTTGGTGGATGTCTCGCCGACGACATGGGCCTCGGGAAGACAGTGCAGGTCCTCGCGCTGCTCGATGCGGTGCGCGACTCGCCGGACGCGCCGCGGCGTCCGTCGATCGTCGTCGTTCCACGATCGCTCGTCTTCAACTGGATCCGCGAGGCGGAGCGTTTCGCGCCACGACTCCGAGTGCTCGACTTCACGGGCAGCGCGCGCCGCCTCAGCGCGATCGATGCCGAGACGGTCGACGTCGTCATCACGACGTACGGAACGCTGCGTCGCGACGCCGCCGCGCTCGCGGCGATTCGGTTCGACTACGCGATCCTCGACGAGGCCCAGGCGATCAAGAATCCCGACTCCGGAGCGGCCAAGGCGGCGCGGCTCCTCACCGCGAATCATCGCCTCGCGATGACGGGAACGCCGATCGAGAACCGCGTCGAAGAGCTCTGGAGCCTGTTCGAGTTCTTGAATCCCGGGATGCTCGGGTCGGCGTCCGGGTTTTCCGAGCTCGTCCGGCTGACCGAGATGGACGACTCGCCCTCGGGGGGGGGGCGGGCGGCGCCCTCGGCACCGCGCGACCTCCTCGCGCGGGCGCTTCGCCCCGTCATTCTGCGACGGACGAAGGAACAAGTCGCGCGGGACCTTCCGCCGCGCACCGAGCAGACGTTGAAGGTCGTGCTCCAGGGAGAGCAGCGCGCCTTCTACGACGGCCTGCTCGCGTCATACCGTCACAGCCTTCTCGAGCAGGTCGACCGCATGGGCATCGCGAAGGTCCGGATGCACGTGCTCGAGGCATTGCTGCGGCTGCGCCAGGCCGCTTGCCACGCGGCGCTCGTCGACCCGCGCATGATCGACGCGCCGAGCGCGAAGCTCGACGCTCTGTTCCCGCGGCTGGAAGAGATCACCGAGCAAGGCCACAAGGCGCTCGTGTTCTCGCAATTCACATCCTTTCTCACGCTCGCTCGCGCTCGTCTGGACGCCGCCGGCATTCCATATGAGTACCTCGACGGGCAGGTGCGCGACCGGGAGGCGCGTGTCGATCGGTTCCAGTCGGATCCGGCCTGTCCACTCTTTCTCATCAGCCTCAAGGCCGGCGGCCACGGCCTCAATCTCACGGCGGCGGACTACGTCTTTCTCCTCGATCCCTGGTGGAATCCGGCGGTCGAGGCGCAGGCGATCGATCGCGCGCACCGGATCGGCCAGACGCGGAGCGTGCTCGCGACGCGGCTGGTGGCGCGCGATACCGTCGAGGAGAAGATCCTCGATCTCCAAGCGACGAAGCGCGCACTCGCGGACGCCATCCTGGGACGGGATCAGGGCGTGCTGGCGGGGATCGGCCGGGAAGAATTGGAGGCGCTCCTCGCGTAGACTTCAGCATGGATCAAGCAGACCGAAGCGGACATCGCGATCTAGGCATCACGCTCATCGCCGTGTTCAAGTTCGTGAAAGCATTGCTGCTCTTCACCATCGCCCTCGGCGCGGTCGGGCTGGTCCGCGGCGGAGTGCCGCACGCGTCGGAGCGGCTGCTGTCCATGCTTTCCTCCGGCACCGAGCGGCGCGTCACGCAGGCCGCGCTCTCGCGCATCACGAGCATGGGTCCGACCCGCATCGCCGCCCTGGGCGTCGGCGCCTTTCTGTATGCGGCGCTCTTCCTCGTCGAGGGGACCGGTTTGTGGCTTCAGCGCCGATGGGCCGAGTATCTCACCGTTGTCGCAACGGCGTCATTCATTCCGTTCGAGATCTATGAGATCGTGCGCCGCATCACGATCACGCGTATGGTGGCGCTGGTCCTGAACATCGCCATCCTCGTCTATCTGATCGTTCGGCTGCGCCGGCGCCGCACGATGTCGAGCCGCCGTTCGTCATCCCACGTCGGCTGATCGCCGCCGACACGCGTCGCACGATCGAGCAGCTCACGCCGGGGGACGCGGCGCGGACCAGAGCGACGACACACCGACGACGTGGACCCAAACCCATCGCGTATCAACGTCTTTCCTGCCAACAGTCCTGCCACGCGGCGGCCATCTCAGCGGCGGGTGCCACGTCATGACTTCGTTCCGACTCCACGCCGGCGGCAAGCTACCGCCGAACGCGTGAAGCTGTCTTTACCTCTTGCTCCTTCGACTCGAATACGAGATGAATCGCCGCCGCTTCCGGGCACACGAGCACCGGAGTGTCACTCGACCGTAGCACCCCGCCCATGACACTCGTAAATGAGTAGCGAGACATCCCATGGCCGTGGGTCGACATCGCGATCGCGTCGACCCCATGGGTAGTCGCAAAATCGACGATCGTCTTCGCGACGTGGTCGCTGACCGAGACGTGGGCATCGACGGGCAAGACCTCTGCCTCACTCAGACGACGCGCCGCTTCGTTCAGCTCCGCCGAGCACGTCGCGGCGAGCTGGTTGGTGGCATCATCGTCGGGCATGTTCACCAAATACGCATCTGGAGCGAAGGGTTTTATCGGAAGACGAGGAGCGACGGGGCGTACGACCTGAAGCAAAGTCAGCGACGCGCCCGTTGCCTTCCCCATGTTTACCGCGCTGTCGACTGCCGCGCTGCCGGGGGACGACCCATCCGTTGCCACGAGGATGTGACGAAATCGCCGCTGGGGAACAATGCGCGCGGTTTGAACGCCGGATGGCCGCAGAATGAGCACGGGCACGGTTGCATGCCGGATGACCGCCTCCACAACGCTCCCGAACAACACTCGGCTGAGACCCTTTCGCCTATGCGACGTCATCACAATCAGGTCCGCCGCCATCTCCTTTGCGCGGCGTATGATCATCTCCGCCGGCGCGCCGCGCAGAACTTGGTGGGTCACCGGGCCGTTGGCTCCGGATCGGAGCTCTGCGGCGACCGCCTCGAGATACGTACACCCGTCGTTGCGCGCAGCGTCCTTCGATGACTCATCCCTGTTTTCGTCGAACGCGCTTGGCCGGCGTACGAGAACGAGATCCACCTCCGCGGCTGAGGTGCCGGCGATTGCCATCGCTTGCCCGATGGCCTGTTCCGCAATCGGAGATCGATCCAGCGGGACCAAAATCCTCTTGAACATGACTCGCCTCCGCGAAGTATCCGAACGATGGAGAAGGTGCGCGCGACCGCGGCGCCAGTCAGTCGGAAGACCCTCTCGCGGGACAGCGACCTTCCCTGGCGTTGCGACCGGCCCGTCGCGGACAATGGGTGGCCGATTTCAGGATCGAGAGCATGCGACGGACGCGCCGACCGTCACGAACCGCCGCATGTCCCGAATCCGCTGCTCTCTACGAGGTGAAGGTCAACAGCGTTTGCCCCACACCGTGCTCGATCCGAATCGCCAGATCTCGTCCGCCGTCATCTTGCAAAATGTCCACGGCCGAGGGACCGGCGATTCCTCGCGTGAGGTGGGGAACGCCCCGCCCTTCCTCGCCGAACATTAGAGTCACGCGTTGATCGTGCGGATCGTACGTCGCGCCGCGCAGGGGATAGTCGAATTCCTCCGCTTGCGCTCCAATATCGGGATCGTCCACCTCGAGCGTGCCCCGACGACCAATGTTCCGCCGAGTGAAGGCGTCGAGCTGCGCCGACCAGTCGGAGTGAGGAAGGGAACGGACCGCCGCCGGCTCGAATCTGACACCGGCCTGCGTCACCACCGCCAAACGCGGGATCGTGAGCACGCTGCACGTCGAGGCACGTACGATGCGAGTCGCCACGCTACCAATGAGCATTCGTCCCATGAAGCCGTGACCGTGGCTTCCGGTCGCAATCAGGTCGGCGCCGACGCTCGTGGCAAAGGCGAGCAACTCCGTCGCGGCGTCGCCTTGCAGAAGGACGTTCTGGACGATCGTCCCCGGCGGAATTCGAAGCTGCTCGCGCGTCCGTTGGAGAGCATCAGCCGCGCCCACCTTGTACGTCGTGCTCCAGCTCTTCCAATCGTAGAGTGAGTTGTCGCGTGGAACGACGTGCACCAAGAAGAGCGTCGCGTCATTCGCGGCGAGGGTGAGAGCCATGCGGGCCGCCCGCAGGCTGGTTTCGCTGAAGTCCAGGGCGATGACGATCCGCCGTGGCGCGCGCGACGTTCCTGGCGCGGTCGCCAGGACCGGAACGTCGGCCGCGCGGATCAAACGAAGCGCCGTTTCGTCGCTGAAGATCCGGTCGGCGACCCGGTGCCGCCCGAGGCCGGAGACGATCATCGTCGCACCGGCACGATGCGCTATCCGCGCGATCACCGTGGCCGGATCTCCCTCGTGGACTTCGACGTCCGGCGCGTCGTCCCAGAGCCGGCTGGCCTGCTCGGCCGCGTCGCGCTTCGCCTCGTCGATCTTGGCATTTTCGACCTCGAGCGGTATCGGGATCGGGATGTCGGGCACCATGGGCACCGGTTTCAGCACGGTGATCAGGCGCACCGCCGCGTTGGATTCGGCCAAGAGGCGTCCCATCACCAGCGCCGAATCAGATTGCTCGCGTCCGTCCGTGGCAATGATGATCGGCGCGGCGACACTCGCGCGCACTCCGATTTCCGGCACTGCTGAGGCAATGTTCAGCGCATCCATGGGCTCCTCCTCGATCAGACCGGTCGACGTCCATTCGTCGCGGTTCGTGGGAGAAAGGTGCCGGTTTGAGCGCGGTACCACCGTCGGCGTTCGCCCGAAAGCTTGTCGGGCATTCTACCGAAAGCGCCCTGTCCGAACGGGGAGCCGGTCCGACAGTTCGGCTATCGTCTGGCTGCGCGCCCTATGATCTCGTCGGCGTGAATGCGGAAGAGCACCTGTCGGTGCGGCGTCGCGTCAACCGACGTGAGCGCGTGCTCGTACCTCGTTCGCGTGCACGTCGTGATTCACGATACGCTGATCGAGGTCTCGAAGGGCGTTCATTATCGGGCCTGGAGCTTCGAGGGGCGCGTGCCCGGTCCGCGCAGCACAGTACTCGACGCATCCGATCAGCGTGAAGGTGAACGAGCTGTTGCGTCTCTACGTCGTCAACGCGGGTCCGAACCGGTTCTCTGCGTTCCATGTGGTCGGCGGCATCTTTGAGCGCGTGTTCGTCGACGGCTCGCAGGCGAGTCCGCTGGTAGGAGTTCAGACGGTGAGCGTGCCCGTCGGAGGCGGTTCGATCTTCGAGATTCGGCTCAAACAGGCTGGCGAATATCCGCGTTACGACTGGCTCGCGGTAATCGCCCGCGTGCGCCACGACGGTATCGCCGTCGTGCGACGCCGAAACGGCGGCGCCGCTCGCGCCATTTGCGTTTCCCGGCAAGACATCGAAGCGCTGTTACGCGCCGACGGTCGCCGTCACGATCAGGCACAACAGGGCGACGACTCTCATCGGATGTCGCTCCACCGCTTGATGTCGCCCGCGTCGATGACGCCGAGTGCGGCGGCGTCGCGTGCGGACGCGACCGCCGCCCATGCGCGCCCCATCGGCGCGCGGTCTTCTCCGAGATCGATGAACCGAGCCGACGTCGCGTCGAACATGACGCCGGGATGACGGACATCCGACACCCACACCGACGCGACGGCCGCCGATGCCTGCCGATAGTAGGCCAGGAGGCATTCGATCGAGTCGAACTTCACCGTTCGGCCGTGCACGGTCACGATCGCCGCGGCGAACCGATTGTCGCCGATCAGCATTCGGCAAAAGCTGCAGACATCGACGCCCAAGGCGATGTCATCGGGCCGGCCAGGTGCGCACGCGACGACGAGCGAAAGCACCGCCGGACGGATCGCCATCCATCGGCGTCCGACGGCTGCGGTCGTCAGAATCGTCGACCGATGGCGCAAAGTCGACATAGGTGCGTTCTCCAGAAGTGAGAAGTGCAACGATCTCATCGAGGTGCGAATTGCACTCAAGATGTCGTAAGCCGGGGATCGGGTCCGTCCGATAAGAGACTGATTCGGCGTGCGATAACCCCCGACGCCTGGTCGGGGATCCGGCGACGGCGCCGACCGGCCGCCGCGCGCACCTTTGGCCAATGCATTGTCAGTCGATTCGGTATGGAGGAGCGCGCGCTCTCGACGACCGCTGATCACGTGCTACGAGCCGTATTATTCCTAGCCCGGAAGCCTAACGACGAGGTCACCTCGGCCGCCGACGTGGCTCACGCCATCGGCGCTCCGCGCGACTTGCTCAGCGTCTAGTTGGCGGAGCGACCTTAGGCCGCCAAGCGTACCGGTCCCGCGGTCAGCGCAGGAACGTCAGGGCGACGAGGGGCACAAGATTGAACAGCAGGATTCCGATCTTGTAAACGCTCATCCCGGCGTAGTGGATAGCGTCGAACTGTTCGCGCGAGAGGTGAAACCACCGGCTGTGCATTCGATACAGCCAGTCACCCGCGAAAACGAACGCCAGGAACCACACGATCAGTACGGCGTAGTCGAAGACCGTGCACCAGAGCAGGAACGTGCGGGTGAGCTCGAACGTCATCATGTCCTCCCGTTATGCCGCGCGGCGCGGAGCGACGCCCTGGGCCGCCGGCGGATTGCGAGGCATCGAGCGCGCGTCGTCACCGGGCCGGCCCGCAAGCGGCGGAGCCGACGTTCTCAGCGCGTTGAGAATCACCGCGACGTCGATCACTTCCTGAAGCACGGCGCCGGTGATCGGCGCCAGTCGGCCGAACGCCGCCACGAGCATCGCGACACCGCTCAAGCCCAGTCCGACGCGGATGCTTTGCCGCGCAATGCGCATGGTACGATCGGCGATCGACTTCGTTTCGCCGACGCGACCCAGCGCGTCGACCAGCACGATGACATCGGCCGCTTCGGCGGCGATCCCACCACCGTGCGACGCGAGGGCGACGCCGACGTCGGCGGTGGACAAGGCCGGCGCGTCGTTGACGCCGTCGCCGATCATCATCACGACGCCGCCTTCGGCTTGCATCCGCTCGATGAATCGCGCCTTGTCGTCGGGCATCAGATCGCCGTACGTCTCCTCGATCCCCACGCGGGCCGCAATTTCCCGGGCGATCGGAGCGTGGTCGCCGGACAGAAGAGCGAATCGTCGGATCCCCAAGTCTTTGAGCTCGTGCAGCAGTTGCGGCAGGTCGGGCCGCAGCTGGTCGGCGTACTCGAGCACCGCGGCGAGACGCTCGTCGATCGAGACGTACGCGCGCAGCGTGGCTCCGTGTCGTTCGAGCCGAGCGGCCGTGAGCACACTCCCCTCGCAGGGCGGAATGACGAATGAACGAGCGCCGACCCGCACGTAGTGGCCATCGACGACGCCGGCGATGCCCTGCCCCGGAGTCTCGAGTGCGCCGGTCGTGTCGGGAATCGAGAGCCGCTGTTGCCGCACCGCCTCGACGAGCACGCGTGCGAGTAAATGACTGGAGCGTTGCTCGATCGCTGCGGCATAGGCCAGCACCGTCGAGCGATCGAAGCCGGCGTCCACCGCGACGCGCTCGAGCAGCGGCGTGCCTACCGTAAGGGTACCCGTCTTGTCGAAGACGGCCACGTTCACCTGGCTCAGCGCTTCGAGCGCTCCCCCGTGGCGGATGATCACGAAGCGGCGCGCGGCCCGATTGATCCCGCCGATGATCGCCACCGGCGTCGCAAGGATGAGGGGACACGGCGTGGCCACGACGAGAATCGCCAGCGCGCGCATCCAATCATGCGTGAAGCCGACCGCGATGCCGCACAGGGCGATCGTTATCGGTGTGAACCACACGGCGTAGCGGTCGGCGACACGTTGAATCGGTGCCTTGCTCGCCTGTGCGCCCCGCACCAGTTCGACGATCTTCGCGTACTGACTCTGCTCCGCGGCCGCGCCGACCGACATGCGGAACGATCCGAATCCGTTGGCCATGCCACTCATGACGCGCGTGCCGCGCGTCGCTCGCACCGGCACGGGCTCACCGGTCAGCGACGAGCTGTCGAGCTCCGACTCACCATCCAGCACGACCCCATCGCACGGAATCAGATCGCCGGGACGAATCAGCAGCGTGTCGCCGACGTGCACGGCCGACGCGGGAACGTCCTCGACGTCAAGACCACGAACGCGCCGCGCCATGCGTGGCGCCGCGGCCTCGAGCGCGCGAACCGCCGCCGACGCGCGACCTTCGGCATAACGCTCGAGCGCCTCCCCACCCGCCTGCATGAGGACGATGACGAGCCCGGCCAACGGCTGTCCGAGCGCGACGGCGCCGATGATGGAGAGCGAGGCGACGATGTCGGTCGCGAGACGGCCGTGGGCGACTGCCCGCAGCGTGCGAAAGACGAGCGGCGCCCCCATCACGACCACGCCGGCCATCCACACGTCCCGCGCCCACATCGCGTGATGGAGCAGTGCCAACGCGCCGCCTACCGCGAGGAAACTCAGCGTCAAGCCGAGGGAGACCAGTCGGGTGCGCATGGATTGAGTCCGTGATTTATGCGTTGCGAAGTGTGGCGAGCGCGGGGGCGGCATCCGACCTGCGCAAACGAGACAGGGCCCGGTCCTTGATCTGACGGGCCCGCTCGCGCGTCACATGTAGTCGTTGACCAATGCTTTCGAGCGTCATCGGATCGCCTCCGTCAAACCCGAAGTAAAGTCGTACCACCGTCGCCTCGCGCTCCCGAAGCTGGCCCAGCGCGGCCTCGACCGACTCGGCAAGGTTGCCATCCGCGGCCTCTCGATCGGGTGGATCGGCGGACTCGTCGGGCAGGTACTCGATCAGGCGCGCGTCGTCGCCCAAGGGTGCATCCAGCGAGATGGGAGATCGAGCGATGCGCATCGTCATGGCCGCCTCGGCCTCGGTGATGCCTGCTCCCTGAATGAGCTCGATCTGCGTCGGCTCGCGGCCCAGCTCCTTGCGCAAGGCGTCGGCGTGCCGTCCGATTTGGCGCATCGCGCTGAATCGCGTCATTGGAACACTGACCGCGTGTCCGTACTCGGCGATGGCTTGTGCGATTGCCTGGCGAACCCACCAGATCGCATACGAGATGAATCGCACGCCGCGCGTCTCGTCGAATCGGTGCGCGGCGCGGATCAATCCGAGGTTCCCCTCGTCGATCAAGTCCGAGAGCGGAACCCCGTGATGCTGGTACTTCTTGGCGACGGAGACGACGAACCTCAAGTTCGCACACACGAGGCGATCGATCGCGCGCCTGTCGCCGCCTCGCGCCAGGTGTGCGAGCTTGGCTTCATCAGGGGCGTTGAGGAGTGGGAATGAGCCAATCTCCCGCAGATAGGTGGCGAGCGAATCCCCAACCGAATCACGACGTCGCCGAGCGATGGTAGACATGGGACCAGGTGTTTGAGAAATCGACGCATTGGAATCGTACCGATTGATCGCTCCGCGCTCAGCGGGAAAGCCCCTGAAAAACGGTCGGGGGAAACCCTACGCTGCAGCGGCCGGGCGACGACGGCCGCGAGTCTCATCGCGGATCCAGGAGATAACCGCCTGCGATACGTCGACGCCGTTCGAGTCTGGGCGGTCGCGCTCGTCTTCGTCGTGCACGTTGCCGAAGTCTTCAATCCGTGGGATGAATGGCACATCACAAACGCCGACCGAAGCCGGGCCGCCGGCGAGATCGCGCTGATCGCTGCGCCGTGGGTCATGCCCATCATCATGCTCCTCGCGGGCGTGAGCGCCTGGTATTCGCTGCAGCGACGGGGAAATGGCGTCTACGTCCGCGAGCGCGTCGTTCGCGTGCTAATTCCGCTGATCGTTGGGACGCTGACGCTCGTTCCGCCGCAGGTCTACCTCGAGCGCCGGCTTCGCGGGCAGTTTCAGGGCTCCTTCATAGAGTTCTATCCTCACTTCTTCCAAGGGATCTACCCGAACGGAAACTTGTCCTGGCACCACCTCTGGTTTCTGGCGCACCTGTTCCTGTATTCCCTGATCGCCCTGCCGCTTTTTCGACACTGGCTGCGAAGCAACGGTGGACGAACGATGTACTGGGCCGCGCGCGTGGCCGGCGCCCCGGGCGGGCTCCTGTGGCTGGCCATCCCGCTGATTCTCGAGCGAAACCTGCTGTGGGGACTCTTTCCCGAGCGGCACATGCTGGCCAGCGACTGGTCGAACCACGCGCTCCTGTTCGTCGCCTATGTGTACGGATTCGTGCTCGCGGGAACGCCGTGGCTGGGGCGCGCGATCGACACACAATGGCCGCGCGCGTTGGTGACCGCCGCCATCGGAACCGTTGCCCTGTCGATCGGTGCGTGGGTCGGCGTCGTGCCCACCCGAATTCCGCCGCCGTATTCGCTCGAGTACCTCGCGTTCTGGACGCTGTACGCGGTCGGCGCGTGGGCATGGATGGTCGCCATCCTCGGCATGGCCCGCCGTTGGCTCGACGGAGACAGCGCAGTCGTCCGGTACGGCCGGAGAACGGGTTACACCGTCTACATCGTCCACCAGCCGATCATCGTGGGCGTCGCGTACCTCGTGGTGCAGACGTCGGCGTCCGTCGCGTGGAAGTTTATGACGATCTTGGTTATCTCCGCCGTCGCGACGTTCCTCTCCGCAGAGCTCCTCACGCGCCTCCCGATTCCCGCCCTTTCGGGTTCCCCGCGCGAACCGACGTGAGCCGGCGTCGGGGTCAGGCGTTCCACAGGAACCAGTGCCGTTTTTTCCGACAGACGCGGCACGATCCTGAGACTATCATCGCATCGCTGATCCCTGCGCGAGGTGCAGGGCACTCATCACGGGAGGGGTTATGATCAAGACCGATTCGAAGTTGCAGCGAGACGTGATCGACGAGCTTCATTGGGACCCGGCAGTCGGGTCCGCCGAGATCGGCGTTGCGTCGAGAAATGGCGTCATCACGCTCAGCGGACAGGTTGGCAGCTTCGCCACGAAGCATGCGGCGGTGTTGGCCGCCGAGCGAGTCGCCGGCGTACGGGCGATCGCTGAGGAACTCAAAGTCGTGCTGCCGATGTCGCACGTTCGCACCGACACCGATCTGGCGCACGGCGCAGCGTCGACGCTGAAATGGGACGTGCAGGTGCCCGACGATGCGGTGAAGGCACGCGTCGAGGATGGATGGGTGTGGCTCGAGGGAGAGATCGAATGGCAGTTTCAGTCGACCGCCGCCGAGCGTGCAGTCCGTAACCTCACCGGCGTCCGTGGCGTTACCAACTCGATTCGCGTGAAGAAGATCCCATCGACGGCGGACGTGAAGGCGAGGATCGAGAACGCGCTGAAGCGTCACGCCGAGTTGGACTCGAAGCAGATTCGGGTCGAGGCGACCGACGGGCGCGTGACGCTCAGCGGTACGGTTCGCTCTCGGGCAGAGCGTGAGGAGGCCGAGTTCGCGGCGTGGTCGGCGCCCGGAGTGACGAAGGTGGACGATCAGCTCTTTGTGCTGGTCTGAGCAGTTCAACGGGCTACCGGCCGATAGGCCGGTAGCCCAGGAGACGCGATGCAGTCCCGTTCTCAGTTGCAGCTGGATGCTCAACTTCAAGCGGCGGTCCTGGGCGCGCTTGGCGCGGACGGCAGTTTCGCGCCGACCGACGTCGGAGTCGGCGTCAGTGATGGCGTCGTCTCACTTACCGGAGAGGTGGACAGTCTCTTGAAGCGAACTCGGGCCGGTCGCGCGGCTGAAGACGTCGCCGGCGTGCGCTCCGTGGCCAACGACATTACCGTTCGGCTGAGTCAGGACCACCGGCGAACGGATCTCGACATTGCGCACGACGCGTTGAGCGCGTTGGAGGCGGATGTCGACGTCCCCGACAAAACGATCAAACCTCGCGTGCAAGACGCATGGATCTGGCTGGTCGGCGAAGCCGAGAATGAACACCAGCGTCGCGCGGCGGAAAGCGCGGTCGAATCGATCGCGGGAGTCAAAGGCGTTACGAGCGTGGTGCGCCTGAAACGGTCTCACGTTTGATGCGTGCGGCGCACGAGGAACCCGATGTCCTGCGCCTCAAACGGCTCGGGATCGATACGTATCAGGAGCTCGTCATCTTCATGGCGCGTTCGTCGCCCATCTGCCGGTCGGAAGGATGGGCGGCGCAGTCGCGGCTTCAGGTGGCGTGCAACGGACGCTCGATCGTCGCCACGCTGAACGTCACGACCGATGGTCTTCTCGGTGCCGACGAAGCCAGTCTGTCGGAAGCGGCGTGGCAACTGCTCGCAGCGAAGAACGGCGACCTCGTGCGATTGTCGCAGTCGCCGCCGGTCGACTCTCTCAGCCATGTGCGGGCGAAAGTCTATGGCGACGAGCTGCCACCGGCCGCCATCGAGGCGATCGTGCGGGACATCGTCGCCGGGCGATATTCTGACATCGATCTCGCCGCATTCGTGACGGCGTTCGCGGGGCCGCATGCGAACGCCGACGAGACCATCGCGTTGACGCGCGCCATGGTCGACACGGGCGAACGTTTGTACTGGGGCCACTCTCCGATCGTCGACAAGCACTGCGTGGGCGGTCTCCCGGGCAACCGCACGAGCATGATCGTCGTGCCCATCGTGGCCGCGTGCGGGTTGACGATGCCGAAGACCTCGTCGCGCGCCATCACATCGCCCGCCGGTACCGCAGACGCGATGGAGACGATCGCGCCCGTCGATCTCGATCTCGACGCGATGCGACGGGTCGTCGAGCGAGAAGGCGGCTGCATCGTGTGGGGCGGACGGGTTCGACTGGCGCCGGCCGACGACGTGATCATCAGCGTGGAGCGTCCGCTGGACTTCGACAGCCCGGCTCAACTGGTCGCGTCGATCTTGTCGAAAAAATCCGCTGCCGGTTCGACGCACGTCGTGATCGACATGCCGATCGGTCCGACGGCGAAGGTGAGATCCGACGCGGCGGCCGACGTGCTCGAAACCCTGATCGATTCCGTGGCCCGCTCGCTCGGGATGTCGTTGCGAGTGGCGCGCACCGACGGCACGCAGCCGGTCGGACGCGGAATCGGGCCGGCGCTCGAGGCGCGCGATGCGCTCGCCGTTCTACATCGCGATGCGGAAGCGCCGGCCGACCTGCGCGAACGGTCACTGACGCTCGCGGGGATGGTGCTCGAGCTCGGGGGCGCGGCCGACACCGGATCCGGCATCGCTCGCGCCACGCAAGCGCTGGACGACGCCTCGGCGGAGCAAAAGCTCCGCGCCATCTGCGAGTCCCAAGGTGGGATGCGCGAGCCGAGAGTGTCGCGGCTGACGTACGTCGTGACGGCGACGCGCGCGGGACGCATCACGGGAATCGACAACCGCCGTCTCTCCCGCCTCGCAAAGCTCGCGGGCGCTCCGCGCGCCCAGGGCGCGGGTGTCGAACTGCACGCGACGGTCGGCACGCCGGTGGACCGCGATGAACCCCTTCTGACGATCCACGCCGAAACGCCAGGGGAGCTCGACTACGCACGAGCATACCTGCGTGCGAATGCTCAGATGATCGATCTGGAAGACGCGCCCGTTGGCGCCCACGCGGGCGGCCGGAGCTGACGTGTCGCGACCTCTCCTGTTCGGACTGACGGGGAACGAAGAGTACGCTCAGCGGCTCGCGATGCTCGTCGGTGGAGAGGCTGGCGCCCTGGAGAGTCGCTGCTTTCCAGACGGCGAATCGTATCTGCGCGTCGCCACCGACGTGTCCGGGCGAGAGGCCGTGCTCGTGTGCACGCTGAACGAGCCCAATGGCAAAGTGCTTCCGCTCGTCTTTCTTGCCGATGCTCTCCGTGAACTCGGCGCGCGTCTCGTCGGACTCGTCGCTCCGTATCTCGCGTATATGCGGCAGGACACGCGCTTCCACTCCGGCGAAGCCGTCACGTCGCGCTCATTCGCGGAACTCCTCTCCGAGCACGTCGACTGGTTGGTGACGGTAGATCCGCACCTGCACCGGATCGCGCATCTGACGGACATCTATTCCATACCGGCCATCGCGGTGCACGCGTCGCAAGACATCGGACGCTGGATCGCCGCGAACGTGGCCGACCCGCTCATCATCGGTCCCGACGAGGAGAGCGCGCAGTGGGTGCGCGACGTAGCCCTCGCCGCGAACGCGCCATCAACCGTACTCACGAAGATTCGACGGGGCGACTCCGAGGTCGTGGAATCGATCCCGAATCTCGCTGATCATCGCGGGCGGGTCCCCGTCCTCGTCGACGACATCGTATCGACGGGACGAACCATGCTCGCTGCGCTGGACCATCTCCGCACCGAACGCGCGCCGGCCGCGTGGTGCGTCGGCGTTCACGCGGTGTTCGCCGGCGATGCCTATTCGATGCTGCAAAATGCCGGCGCTGCGGGCATCGTCACGACGAACACCATCGCACACGCCTCAAACCGCATCGACATCGCGCCGACTATCGCGATTCACGTACGACAGCGACTCGACGAAGCGACGTGAGACCATGCGCGGGCAACGCCGTGGGTGGTCATTATTCGCGCGCCAGCGACGGCAGCTGCCGAACTACCTCGGCCTCGTCGAGCGTCAGACTGGTCTGGCGTCGCTCGACTGGACGGTAGAGCAACACCGGCACTCGGCTCGATCGAAGCACCTTGTCCGCGACGCTTCCAAGCAGAAGACGAGACGCGCCGCGGCCATGCGTGGACATCGCGATGACATCGGCATCATGGGCCACCGCCTGGTCGACGATCGCTTGAGCCGCGTGCTCGGCAATGACCACGTGGGCGTCGATCGTAACGCCCGTTTCGTCTTGCAATCGGCGCGCAACCGATTCGAGATCGGCCGTCACCTGCCGGGCGAGCTGCCGCGTGGCGGCTTCGTCGACCACCATCGGCGCGGTCGTGACGGCCATCGTTGGCTCGTACGCCATGACCAATGGCACGATCGGCGCGATGCGAAGCAGGGTCACCGACGCGTGCGCCGCTCGAGCGAGCTCGGTTGCCGCCGGCACCACACCAGTAGCAAACGCTGAACCGTCCATTGGAATGAGGACGCGCTTGATGCTCCGCGCTGCGGCACGCCGGTCGGCGGGCCCCTGTTCAGACCGGACAATGAGAACGGGGATCGCCGCGTTGCGCATCACCGCGTCGGCGACGCTGCCGAGCCACGCGCGGCTGAACCCCGTGCGTCCATGCGACGTCATCACGATGAGGTCTGCGCCAATCTCTCGCGCCCGTCGCACGATCATCTCGGCTGGCGCGCCGCGCAGAACGGCGTGCGTCGCGGTGACGTGCGCTCCCGACTCGAGCTCGGCGGCGATTGTCTCGACGTACTTCTCTTCGGCCGCGGGATCGTCGTCCCAGGGCAGATCGGCGTAGCCGGCGAACGTGAACGGCTCGTGGACCAATGCGACATCGATGGTCGCACCGGATTCCCGGGCGACGGATGCAGCATGACCGATCGCCTGTTCAGCCAGCGACGAGCGGTCGAGCGGAACGAGCAGCTTGCGAAACATGGAAATCCCTCGAGCGAGAGCAATGTTGACGGCAACTTGAACCTTGTCCGGTATTCGTCGATGGGAGTCGGCGAATGGTGTCGTCTTCGTCAGCGTTTCCCCGATCCTTCGGAATGTATCGCGCAGGTTGCGAGACGAGGCGCGGCGAGCGGGACCGGAATCGTCCATGCTCGTCGCGCCGAACGAATAGCGCAGGAGGCCGGAGGCGTGCGGATTCCCCCGACATCGACGCTCGAGCAACCCGACGCTCGCGCCCGGGATCTCGACGCATTTTGTAAGGCGAGCACGCGGTTACCCTCTTCGGAAAGGGCGAATGCGAACGGTCGGGTCGAGAGCGTCGGGCTCACGCGTGACGAATCACCGGTTGATCGCCGGCGCCGTCGTCGCGGCGCTTGGTCTCTGTTTGAGCATCGCGCTCTTTCCGTTCATCCCCGGGTTGCTCGGCGCGCCGATTCTCGTGGTAATCTTCTCGCCGCTGTACCAGCGTCTCGAGCGGCGTATGCGTCCCGGAGCCGCAGCCGGAGTGACGATCGCGGCAGCAATCGCGTTGGTGCTCATTCCCGGCGTCACGCTCGGTGTGCTGGTCGTGCGACAGGTTCCGAAGGTGCTCGCCGGCTCTGATCTCACCGGCCTGCTGGCACGCTTGTCATCGCTCGAAGTGCACGGCGTGGCCGTCGGAGCCGGTCTGGCCGCGGCGGGCCGTTCGCTGAGCACGTGGGGATCACAGCAAGTCCTCAAAGTCGCGACGAGCGCGACTCGCGCCGCGGTGAACCTCGTCATCGCGTTCTTTGCTTTCTACTATCTGCTCGTGGCGGGCGACCAAACGTGGCGGTCGTTTTGCGCCTACTCACCGTTCTCGCATTCGACCACGGAACGGCTGCGAGCCAAGTTCCGCAGCGTCACGAAGGCTACGCTGCTCGGCATCGGCTTGGGTTCGCTGGTGCAGGCGATCGTGATCGGAACGGGCTTCGCCGTCACCGGGTTGCCCGACGCGATCTTCTGGGGCGCCGTGGCGGGAATCGTCTCCGTGCTACCGATGATCGGAGCTTCACTCGTCTGGGGTTCCGGAACGATCGCGCTGGTCGTGGGGCACCGATACGCCGCCGCGCTCGTTCTGGCACTCATCGGCGGCGTGATTTCGGCCCACGTCGAGAATCTTATTCGGCCGATCGTCTCGCGTCGCGTCTCCAAGATTCATCCCGTCATCACGCTCGTCGGCGCGTTCGCCGGGATCCGCTACATCGGATTGCCCGGCGTGCTTCTCGGCCCGTTAGCGCTCGCGTATTTCTTCGAGCTGCTCCGCGCGTTCGAGCTCGAGTTTCTCGGCGCGCCGACGCGAGTCGTCGACACCATCGGCTAGTTTCGGAGCGCGCCGCTCACACCATTCTCTGAGCGGGCCTTTTCGAGGATCAGTCGTTGCTCGGCGACGGCGATGTTCCGCCGCGCGCGGTCGATTGCGTCGACGTTCACCGAAATGGAATCGATCCCCCACCCCACGAGTCTCGCCGCGTACTCGGGATGGACCGAGGGAGCCTGACCACAGATCGAGCAGGTCAGTCCGAGGGCGCGGCACGTCGTGACGATCGATCGGATGGCGTCGAGCACCGCCGCGTCGCGCTCATCGTAGTCCGCACCGAATAACTCACTGTCGCGATCGACCCCAAGCATCAGCTGCGTGAGATCATTCGAGCCGATGGACACGCCGGTGATGCGGAGGCCCGCGAACCTTGCGTTCGGTCCGGAGGCGTGACCGGACCACTCGCGCTCGAGGCCGGTCGCCAAGCCGACTAGTCCGGCGATGATCAACCTGGTGGCGATGTCTCGCTGCCCGTCCACCGGCATTGCTGCTTCTCGTCGGCGCGGTGCTACGACTCGAACACTGCTGAATGGCGAGGTGCGAGTCTGTCAGGCGAAGGCTGTGGACCGTCAGGAGTCCACTGACTCCCCCGGTTCGCCCACACGGGCAGGTTCCCTACCATGACCCTCGTGCATCCCACTGCGGCAACCGAGCGCGACTCGCTGCGCGCTGACTCGTTGCGCTGGCATCACGCCGGCCGATGGATCGTGGACGGCGTGGACCTCACCGTACGCCGCGGCGAAATCGTCGGGCTGCTCGGCCCAAATGGAGCGGGCAAGACCGTCACCCTCTCGATGATCGTCGGGTTGCTCAAGCCGACCGGCGGCCGCGTCTGGATCGGCGACGCCGACGTCACAGGCCGGCCGCTCTACGAGCGCGCGCGCCTCGGGCTCGGCTATCTCCCGCAGGAACGATCGATCTTCACCAAGCTGAGCGCACGAGACAACATCGTCGCCATTCTCGAAACGAGACGGATGAACAGGCGTGCCGTCCGCGCGCGCGCCGCTGAGCTACTCGCGCAATTTGGTCTCGACCACGTGGCGGATTCACTCGCCGTCCAACTGTCGGGTGGCGAACAGCGGCGGCTCGAGATCGCGCGCGCGCTGGCGAGCGAACCGCACTTCATCCTGTTCGACGAGCCGTTCGCGGGCATCGACCCGCTGACGGTGGAGGCGTTGCATCGGGTGTTGATCGAATTGCGGAAGCAGGGGGTCGGCTTGCTGCTGACGGATCACAACGTGCGCGAGACTCTGAGTCTGTGCGACCGGACCTACGTCCTGTTCGACGGGCGCGTTCTCGCCGAGGGCGTCGCGTCGACGCTGGTCGCCAACGAGGAGGTTCGCCGGCATTTCCTCGGTGAAGGGTTCGAGCTCGACCGGCCGTCCCCCGCCCTCGCGCCGGTCGCGCACGCGACGCCATGAAGCGAAACGGCCGCCCGCATCATCACGGGCGGCCGCCGAAGCCGCATGTGTCGCCGAATGGAAGCACGGTCTTTCAGGCTGACTTGATCTCCACCTTGCGACCCGCCGACTTCACCTCGCCGTTCTTCGGGATGTGCACCTTCAGCAGTCCCTTGCTGAACTCGGCGTTGACCTTGGAGGCGTCGACTCCGGTCGGCAGCGAGAACGACCGCTGGAACGAGCCGTAGCTCCGCTCATAGAGGTAGACCTTCTTGTCTTCCTCCTCCTTCTTCTCCTCGATCTTCTCGCCGCCGATCGACAGTACGCCGTCTTCGACGTCGACTGTGATGTCCTTCAGTTCCATGCCCGGAAGCTCGGCGGTGAGGGCGAATTCCTTGGGCGTCTCGACGATGTCCATTGCCGGAACCCACCCGATGGTCTCCGGGAAAGACGCCGCGGCGAACGGCTCGTTCAGCGCGCGTTCTATGAAGCGATTCATTCGATTCTCTACGTCATCGAATGTCGGGAACGCCGTCGATGAAAGAAACCCCGGGAACGCGATGCGGGGTTGGCGACGGGTGAATCTGACGAGTGCCATATCGCCTCCTGTTGGAGAGTTCGTCCGGTCCATGGTCAGTCGCGACCGAACGCCAACATGATGCTGCGACTTGGTCGGCTCGTCAGTCGGCGAATAGCGAAGCGGCCGTGCGGAGGCGCCTGTCGGTGAAATGCGCGCGCCGATCGCGTGCGGGGTTTCCGGACAAAGCCGCGGACTTCCCCGACCGCGCACCGCCTACAAGCGCGTCACTTTCCAATGGACACACTTCGCAGATCGAGCCCGGCAATGAGCCGCCGTTCACGCAACGCCGTTCGTATGATGATCGTCCTGGCCGTAGTGACCAGCGTGTGGCTCGTGTCCAGCGAACCGTGGGGCCTTGGAGTCGAGCAGTTGCTGATGTTTACCGCTCCTGGCGCTCTTCTCGGCCTCGGGGCCGCGTGGGCCGCCCACGGCTCGTCACAGCGCCAATGGACTTGGAAGAGCGCGCGGCGCGCGGCGCTCGTCGGCGCGGTATCGCTGCCGCCTCTGCTGGCGTTTGTCGTCGCCTGGGACGGCAACGCGCGGCCCCAGCGCCTGCTGGTGGGCTTCGTCTACGCCGCGTGGGTCGTGTTGATTGGCGGCGGCGTGATGTCGCTCGTTCGGCAGCCCACGGAGCGTTAGTCGGCGCTCGCTAGAGGATTCGGGCCAACATCGCCGCGCCTGCTTCGAGCGCGCGCTGCCAGAGCGACCGCGACGCCAACACGCTCGGCGTCATCTCTTTCGAGAACCGCAGGTCGTCGAAGAACACCGAGTCCATCGTCGCCCCGAAAGCCGAGTCGAGCACGACGAGATTGGACTCGTCGTTGAGGGCGAGCGAGTGGTTGTCGAAGTTCATCGAGCCGACAGTGCTCCAGCAGTCGTCGACGACAATGGTCTTCGCATGCATCATCGCCGGTTGGTACTCGTATACCCGTACGCCGTGGGAGCGGAGCTCCTGGTAGTACGACCGTCCGGCCAGCCACGGCGTCCTGACGTCGGTCAACGGGCCAACGGTCAAGATGCGTACGTCGACGCCGCGTTCCGCGGCATCGACGAGCAGCCCTCGGAAGTCGGCGTTGGGCACGAAATAGGAGTTGGTGATGTAGAGTCGCGAGTGCGCGCCTCGGATGGCGAGCGTGAGGAATTGCTCCGCCGGCGTCGTTCCGGTCGTTGGCCGCGCGAACAGAACGCCCGCTGCGACTCCACCCGATTCAGAGGCTCCCGACGCCGCACCGCCGGAGAAGAACGGGTCGCCGACGAGCCACTCGCCGGTCGACTCGTGCCACGCCGCGGCGAATGCCGCCTGAAGCGCCGGCACGGCGGGGCCCTCGAACCGGATGTTCGTCTCGCGCCATTGATCGGAGTGGCGGCCGTCGCCGAGCCAGTAGTCGGCGAGTCCAAACCCGCCCGTGTAGCCGACGCGTCCGTCGACGACGACGGCGCGCACATGCGACCGCTGGGTCGCGCTGTGGATCGTGAACCACTCCAGCTCGCGCAGGAGCGCAACGGAGACGCCGCATCGGGTCAAACCGGTGCGCCACGACCGCGGCATTCCGGCGGAACCAAAGGCGTCGAGCAGCAGCCGAACCTCGACGCCGTGTCGCGCGCGATCGCAGAGGATTCGGGCGAGCGTGTCACTCACCCGCCCCGGCAGCGCGTAGTACATCTGCATCGTGATCGTGCTGTGCGATTGGGACAAGTCCCGCCACAGCTCGGGATACGTCCCGTCGCCGTTCAGCAGCAAGCTGACGCGGTTACCCGGATCGATTCGGATGCCGGTCGACACCTCGAGCGCGCGAGTAAATCTGGCGTCCGGCACGCGCAGCGCACTAATGGACCCGTTCGAGAAGTAGAGATGCGGTCGCCGATGCGTCGCGCGCAGAGCCTCGGTGAGGATGATCGCCACGCCGATCAAGCCGAGCGCCAGCGCGCCAAGCCACCGCCGATCGATCGCACGTGAGAATCGAGCGCGCCCGCGCATGGCACGTCTCGTCGACTACTGGCCGTCCAGCAACCCGAGCCGGAGCGCGAACTGCACGTACTGCGACCGATGCGCCAGGTCGACCTTTTCCTGGATCCGCTGTTTGTACGTGTCGACCGTCTTCGGGCTAATCTGGAGCTGCGCACCGATTTCTGGCGCTGAATATCCGAGCGCCACGCGCCGGAGCACCTCGCGTTCGCGCCCAGTGAGTTTCTCGTATCGCTCTCGATCGCTGCCACCTGGACCTTTGGATGCCAGCCGCTGGGCCAAGAGCCTCGTGGCCGCCGACTGGACGTACACGTCGCCGTGCGCCAGGCCGCGAATCGCGTTGACGAGCTCGCGGTCCGCGTTCGTCTTCACGAGGTATCCCGCTGCTCCCGCCTCTATCGCGGGAACCAGATAGTCCTCCTCGGCGTGCATGCTGAGGATGAGCACGCGAGACCCGACCTCGCTGGCGACGATCTCCTTCGTCGCCGCCACGCCGTCTCCATCGGGCATCGACAAGTCCATCACGACGACGTCGGGGCGGAGGCGCTTCACTACATCGACGGCGTCGTGGCCGTTGCTCGCCTCTCCGACGACCACGATGTCCGGGGTGGCGCCGAGCACCGCCCGGAGGCCCGTACGTACGACGCTATGGTCGTCCACCAGCACGACCCGGATTGATTCGCTGATCATAAGGTTAGGTCTCCTCGGCCTTCAGGGTGCCAGCCACCTGATGCGCCCATCAGGTCATCCATAGTCTTGCTTCGACGGATCATCGGGCGTGTCAGGGGAATCACCTATGCGGCGTTGGGAATTCCCTGAACGATCGCCGGCATCTCCCGTTGACGGCGTGGGTTTCGCCCGACGGCGGCCGCCGAACGACGTCGGCATAATCGGGGTGGAGAATCCCCATGCGCGACGTACCATCCGCCGTCTCAACGACCGTTTTGTTTTCCGCCCTCTCAATGGCCGGGCCCGTCGCTCACGCCCAAGCGGCCAACTCCGCCGCGCCTAACGTTCACGCCGTCGCGAACAAGGATTCGTCTCTTCGCATCCTGGTCTCGGTGGCGCGGAGAACGCTCTGGGTAGTCATTGGAGCCTCCGACACGTTGCTCACCGCGCCAGTCGCCGTGGGCTCGGACCGAGCGCTGTCCTACGGCGGTCACCGGTGGACGTTCCACACGCCGCGCGGCGTCCAGACGGTTTTGTCAAAGGAGGAGAATCCGGTTTGGATTCCTCCCGATTGGCACTACGTCGAGGTGGCTCGGAGCGAAAAACTTGCGCTCGTGTGGCTGCGCGGTGACACCACGATCGCGCTTCCGGACGGCTCGTCGCTGGTCATGCGCGACTTGCGTGTTAGCGTCAGAACGGATTCGACGAACGAAGAGTTGGGCGGCGGCGAGGAAATCGTGCTCGGCAACACGCTCTTCGTTCCACCGATCGGGAGTCCCAATCGCCGCGTCCCGGGGGAACTCGGGAAATACCGCTTGCTGCTCGGCGAGGGGGTGGGAATTCATGGTACGCCGGACACTGGATCGATCGGTCACGCCGTGACGCACGGATGCATGCGCCTTCGCGACGCCGACCTTTCGTGGCTGTACGAACACGTTCCCGTGGACACCCACGTGTACATCTTCTAGGTATTCCGCCTGACCGCTCCATAGCCATGCGACTTCGCGCACGAAGTGACGACCACAGCGCTCCGGGCAAGTGACACAACCCGGCGATGCGTTGGTCGTGGAGCATCTGACCGTCACCCTCGATGAAGATCAGATCCTTCGCGACCTGACCTTCTCGATTCCCCTGGGGACGACCTTCGCCATCATCGGGCCTAACGGCGCGGGAAAGACCGTCCTGCTCCGCACGCTCGTCGGCGCGCTGTCTCACACTGGAGAGGTTCGGTGGGCGCCGGGCACGAGCATCGGGTACGTGCCGCAGAAGCTCGACCTCGAGCGCGATCTTCCGATCACCGGTCTGGATCTGCTGCGCGCAAAAGCGGACATCCGTCGCGGACTGCCGGCGGACGTCGCCGCGGCTCTGCGACTCGTCGAGCTCCCCGAACATACGGCGACGAGAACCATCGGCCGCTTGTCCGGAGGCGAGTTCCAACGCGTGCTGCTCGCGTTCGCACTCATGGGTCGGCCGAATGTCCTGCTGTTCGACGAGCCGACGGCTGGACTCGACGAGCCGGGCGTGCGCGCCGTGTACGATCTGATTCGGCATTTGCAACGCGAGCGCACACTGACCGTCGTGCTCATCTCGCACGACTTGAGCGTCGTGAACGAGTACGCGGACCGGGTGTTGTGCCTGTCGCATTCGCACACCTTTCTCGGCCCGCCGGGGGAGGTTCTCACGCCCGAACGGCTCAGAGAAGCCTACGGCGGCGAGATTCGCTTTCACGTTCACGACGGCCATGTCGACGCTTGACCTCGTCGTCGGGATCGGAATGTCGGCCGCGGCGGGCCTCGTCGGGTCGATCGCGGTGATGCGACGGATGGCCTTGGCATCCGACGCGCTGTCTCATGTGGCGCTCCCCGGTGTAGCGCTCGCGCTGTTGCTCCACGCGAGCCCGCTGGCCGGGGGAGTGATCGCGCTCGTGATCGGCGTGTTGATCGTGTGGGCGCTCGAGCAACGCACGCGCATCCCGACCGAAGCCGTGATCGGCGTGCTCTTTTCCGCCGCGCTCGCGGTCGGAAGCCTCATGGCGTCCGGGGAGAATCTGCTCGATGCGCTGCTCGGCTCTCACGGCGGCTCTCGAGGGCTGGATACGACGTTCGGTGTCGCGACGGCGGTGCTCGTCATCGTCTTTCTCGTTCGGGCGCGCAGCCGACTCATTGTTCGCCTCGTCTCGCCGGATCTTGCGGTCACCCTTGGCGTCAACGTTGCCCGATTGGATCTGCTCTACCTCCTCGCGTTCGCCCTGACGGTGGCGCTCGGATTGCGCTATCTCGGCGTACTTCTGATGGGCTCACTCATCATCATTCCCGCGACCACCGGGATGTACCTGGCGCGAGACCTGCGCGCCATGCAGACAATCGCCGTCTCGAGCGCCGTCTGCTCGACGCTCATCGGGGCGGCCGTCGCAGGTCGACTGAAACTGGCGACGGGGCCCGTGATCATCGTCGTCGCAGCGACAATCTTCGTTGTCGCTCTGCTGAGGCGTCGTCCCAGGCGTTCGCGAACGCCGGTGCAAGGAGTCGCATGAGCCGCGTACAGGGGAAGGTGGTGTTGGTAACCGGCGCCGCGATGGGCATCGGTCGCGCATGCGCCGAATTGTTGGCCGCCGAAGGCGCCGCGGTCGTAGCCACCGATCGAGAGACCGCGCTCGGCGCCGCGGTGGTGGACGGGATCAAGAGCGCCGGCGGCAAGGCCGCGTTCGTCGCGCACGACGTCACTCGCGAGAGCGAATGGTCGCGCGCCATCGATGAAGCACGAAGCGCATTCGGCAAACTCGATGTTCTGGTCAACAACGCCGGCGTGGGCCGTGCCGGCGACGTCGAGCACGAAACGCTGCAGGCGTGGCACGACCTGCTGGCGATCAACCTCGACGGCGTATTTCTTGGAATCAGGCATGCCATTCCGCCGATGCGCGATGCCGGCGGGGGTTCGATCATCAATCTCTCATCGATCGAGGGCTTGATCGGCGATCCGTCGCTCGCCGCGTACAATGCGAGCAAGGGCGGCGTCCGCCTGCTGACGAAGTCGGCGGCGCTCTACTGCGCGAAGATGAAGATCCGCGTCAACTCGGTGCACCCGGGCTACATCTGGACACCGATGGTGCACGGGTTCGCCGAGGCGTCGGGCCGTCCGGACGAGTTGCGACGCTCGCTCGAACAGCTCCACCCGGTCGGCCATCTCGGCGAACCAATGGACATCGCGTATGGAGTGCTGTACCTCGCGTCCGATGAATCGAAATTCATGACCGGTGCCGAACTGGTGATCGACGGAGGCTATACGGCGCAGTGAGCGTCGGGATCCGGACCATATAGCGTCAGCCGTCTTGCGGATTCGAGTCTTCCCTGGAATCGACTCCCGTCTCCTCTTCCGACACCAGCACGACGTGTCGACATTGCCGTCGGCCCTCTAGGGACTCGGCGGTGGGCGAGTAACGACGAGCCCTTGTTACGGTCGCCATCGCGGCGTAGCCCCTCCGAAGGATCAATCGCGGAGAGCGGCGCCCGTAACGACGCGCCACGTGTCGCGCGCGATGAGAAGTTCCTCATCGGTAGGGATGACCCACAGCTCGACGCGAGAACCCGGTCCGTCGAAGCGCCCGTCAGCACCGACGATGGCGGCGTTTTTCGCGTCATCCATCGTGATCCCCAACCAATCGAGGCCGTGACAGATCTGGGCGCGCACCTCGGGCGAGTTCTCCCCGATGCCACCAGCGAAGACGATCGCGTCAACGCCATTCATCGCGGCGAGGTAGGCGCCGAGGTATTTCTTGACACGATACGAGAACAACTCGACGGCGAGCTGCGCGCGGCGGTCGGAATGTTCGCGGGCCTCCGCCAGGAGCTCACGCATGTCGGCCGTCAGTCCGGAAATGCCCAACAGGCCCGACTGCTTGTTCAGCATGGTGTCGAGTGCACGAAGGCTCATGCCTTCCTTGACTGAAATGAACTCGAGAATGGCCGGGTCGAGGTCGCCCGACCGCGTGCCCATGACGAGGCCCTCGAGAGGCGTGAAACCCATCGACGTATCGACTGAGTCGCCGTTCAGGATCGCGCATGCCGATGCACCGTTTCCAAGGTGCAAGGTGACGATGCGCGTTGTCTCGCGCGGCCGTCCGGTCAGTTGCCGGTACCGATACGAGATGTACCGATGTGAGGTCCCGTGAAAACCGTAGCGGCGCACGCCGTATCGGCGGTAGAACTGGTACGGGATCGCGTACAAGTACGCAGTCGCCGGCAGACTGTGGTGAAACGCGGTGTCGAACACCGCGACCTGCGGAACGCCGGGCCCGAGGGAGGCACGCGCGGCTGCGATGCCGCGCAGATTGTGTGGATTGTGAAGGGGCGCCAATTCGATGAGATTCTCGAGGTCGCGCGTCACCGTGTCGTCGATGCGGGTGGAATGCGCGAATTGCTCGCCGCCGTGAACGACCCGGTGTCCGACTGCCTCGATGTCGCTGACTTTGGTGATCGGCACACCCGACTCGTCACTCGTCAACCAGCCGATGATATGCTCGACGGCCGCGCTGAGATCTGAGATCGACGCCGTGCTCTTGATCGGCCGGCGTCCGGCGGCTTCGAGCGTAAGGATCGCCTCGCCGCCGATGCGGTCGAGTTGACCGCGCGCCATCCGCCTGTCCGCCGACTCCGCGATGGCCGACTCGTCCGTGTCGACGAGTTGGAATTTGAGCGAGGAAGACCCAACGTTCAGCACGAGAATTATCACGGAGTACCTCGCGGTCCTACAATAGGCCGGCGCCCTCATCCCGGAGTGACGAGACGTGAACAGCGCGCCGTTCAGCTTTGATCCGACGGTATCGAGCGCGGTGCCGGCGGCCAGCGCCACACCTGATGGACCGCTCCGGCGCGAATCATCCTCATCGGGGTGGAACGCCGCTTCAGTCGATGGCCCGCTGGCGCCGGACCTTCTGCGGCGGATGCATCGATATTGGATGGCGGCAAACTATCTGACGGTGGGGCAAATCTTCCTCCAAGACAATCCCCTGCTCCGCGAGCCGCTTCGGCCGTCACATATCAAGCCGCGTCTGCTCGGACATTGGGGGACCTCGCCAGGGCTCAGCCTCCTGTACGTTCACCTGAACCGCCTGGTCGTCGAACGCGAGGCCGACATCATCTTTCTCGCGGGACCCGGACACGGCGGCCCCGCGATCGTCGCCAATGTCTACCTCGAGGGCACGTACACGGAGGTGTATCCGGACATCTCGCGCGACACGGCCGGATTGTGCCGCTTGTTCAGACAGTTCTCGACGCCGGGAGGCATTCCGAGTCACGTTGGCGCGGCCACGCCGGGCTCGATTCATGAAGGTGGCGAACTCGGATACGTGCTGGCGCACGCGTTCGGCGCGGCATTCGACAATCCGAATCTGATCGTCGTAGCGGTGGTTGGCGACGGCGAGGCCGAGACAGCACCGCTGGAGGGGGCGTGGAAGAGCACCAGCTTCCTCAATCCGGCGCGCGACGGCGCAGTGCTGCCGGTGCTGCATCTGAACGGATACAAGATCAGCGGCCCCACCGTCCTCTCGAGGACCGGCAGCGACAACGTAAATCGATTGCTCGAGGGACACGGCTACTCGGTGCATGAAGTCGCCGGCGATGATCCCATGGCGGTCCATCAGCAGATGGCCGCCGCGCTCGATGAATGTCTGACTCGAATTCGGTCAATTCAATCGGACGCCCGCGCGGTCGGCGCGGCGAACGTTTCGGCTGCGCGATGGCCAGCCATCGTGCTGCGAACGCCGAAGGGTTGGACCGGACCGAAGGTCGTAAGAGGGCAACCGATCGAAGGGACGTTTCGCGCCCACCAGGTACCGCTGCCCGAGGCGCGAAGCAGTGCCGACGAACTGGCGGTGCTCGAGGAGTGGATGCGGAGTTACCAGCCGGAGACACTGTTCGACCAGTCGGGGCGTGTCGTCGCCGACATCGCAGACCTGGCGCCGCGCGCGAGCCGACGCATGGGCGCGAACCCACACGCCAACGGCGGCCAATGCTTGCAGCCCCTCGTTGTACCCAACTTTCGCGACTATGCGGTCGATGTCGCCAGGCCGGCCACCGTGTTCCGAGAATCGACGCGACAATTCGGCGCGCTGGTCCGGGATGTGTTCACGAAGAATGCATCCACCAAGAACTTTCGTTTCTTCTGCCCCGACGAGACGAACTCGAATCGATTCTCGAGCGTGTTCGACGTCGAGAACCGCTGCCTCGTCGGCCGTCACGTCGCCATCGACGACCACATCAGCTCTGACGGCCGAGTGATGGAGGTGCTCAGTGAGCATCTCTGCGAAGGCTGGCTCGAGGGATATCTGCTTAGCGGACGGCACGGTCTCTTCGTGACGTACGAGTCGTTCGCCATGGTGTCCGCGTCCATGACCGTGCAGCATACGAAATGGCTCGAGGAGGCGATCTCGCTGGCGTGGCGCGCGCCCGTGGCGTCGCTCAACGTCGTCCTCACGTCGACGTGCTGGCGGAACGACCACAACGGATTCAGCCACCAAGGTCCCGGGCTGATCGACGTGATGCTGTCGAAGCGCGGCACCGTGACGCGCATCTACTTGCCGCCGGACGCGAACTCGTTGCTCTCGGTCGCCGACCATTGCCTCCGATCAAAGAACTATGTCAACCTCATCGTGATCGACAAACAGCCGCAGCTCCAATGGCTTTCGATCGACGCCGCTTGCGAGCACACGGCGCGCGGCGCGTCGGTGTGGGATTGGGCGAGCAACAGCGGCGACGTCGAACCGGACGTAGTTCTCGCTTGCGCCGGCGACACGCCGACGTTGGAAACGGTGGCCGCGGCATGGTGGCTACGCCGGCTCGCGCCGGAAATTCGCGTCCGGGTCGTCAATGTGGTCGACTTGATGGCTCTTTTTGCGCCGTCGATCCACCCGCATGGGATGTCCGACGAGCGATTCACTGAACTCTTCACGCACCATCGACCGGTGGTCTTTGCGTTCCATGGCTACCAGTTCGCAGTACACCAACTCGTGCACCGGCGCCCTCATCCCGCACGGTTCCACGTCCGTGGATTCCAGGAGCAAGGAACGACGACGACTCCGTTCGACATGGTCGTCCTGAACGGGATGAGTCGCTACCACCTTGCGATGCTGGCGATTCGATTCTCCGGCCTGGCGCCGACCCGAGCAAGCGCGTTGACGGACCAGCTGCGTCACAAGATCGACGACGCCGTGCGATACGCCCGCGAACACTTCGAGGATCCGGCCGAACTCCGCGATTGGACGTGGGAGGAGTGAAGCTCCTCGATCTCTCGGACTGTTGCCCGAACCGCACGTTGGAGTGGAGGTTTGCCAAAGGTCATCGGTCAGGTCCGTGCATCGAGCTCGTACGCTCGGGCGAACGCGTCGTCGATGTCCACCGTGACATTGGCGGCGCCTATCTCGTCTATCGCGCCCGCCGCGTCGAGCGCGGCGCGAGGTTGCGACTGCACGTCCGCAAGGATGACCTCCGCCCCGGCGCGCCGGCTCCGCCGCACTACGTCTCGCAAGGCGTGCATTCCCGTCGAGTCGAGCACGTGGACTTCCCGCATCCGGATAACGAGCACCCGCGGATGCTCGCCGAGGTCGTCCAGCGTCTGTCGAAACGTCTCGACAGCTCCGAAGAAGAACGGGCCCGTGATTTCGAAGACACTCACGCCCGCGGGAATCGATCTTCGCCACGCGTCGGACGGGTCGATCGACAGATCATCGTCGATGCCGCCGGACACGATGCTCACGTTGGTCACGCTGGCCATGCGCCGGATGAACAAGAACGCGGCGAGAACCATCCCGACGGCGATCGCCACGGTGAGGTCGACGAGAACCGTGAGGCTGAACGTCGTAAGCAGCACGGCGACGTCGCTCTTCGGCATTCTCAACTCGGCCCGAAACGTCCGCCACTCGCTCATGTGATACGCGACGACGACGAGAATCGCCGCGAGTACGGCGAGCGGAATCTTCGCCGCATACGAGCCGAAGAAGAGCGTGATCAAGAGCAGAGTCAGCGCGTGCACCATACCGGCGACCGGTGTGCGACCGCCGTTCTTGACGTTCGTCGCTGTGCGAGCGATTGCGCCTGTCGCTGGCATTCCCCCGAACAGCGGTGCTGCAATGTTCGCGACGCCCTGGGCCATGAGCTCCATGTTCGAGCGGTGCCTGCCGCCGATCATTCCGTCTGACACGACGGCAGACAACAGCGACTCGATCGCCGCAAGCATCGCGATCGTGAATGCGGGACCGACGAGGCCCGTAACCTCGGCGAGGGCCAAATGCGGGAGCTGCGGGTGCGGTACCGACGTCACGAGCGGTCCGAAGTTGGCTACCGATCGTTTCGACGGGAAGGCGCGCTGCATGCGCGACGACGCTCCCGACCACCAGGGCGACGAACGGCGCAGGGATTCGCTGACTGACCCGAGGCCAGGCGATGAGAATGGCGAGCGAGAGGCCCGCAAGGCCGACGGCTGCGGTGTTCGCGTTCGAGGCATTCGCGGCGAACGCGCCCCACTTCGACACGAAGTCCGCAGGCACCGAGCCCATTCGCAGACCGAGGAGATCCTTCACCTGGCTCGAGAAGATGATCACCGCGATACCGCTCGTGAATCCGGTGATGACCGGATGAGGAATGAACTTGATCGCGCTGCCGAGCTTCGCGAATCCCATGATCACGAGCAGCACGCCGGCCATGAGGGTCGCGACCGTCAATCCGTCGACGCCGTGCTTCTGCACGATGCCGTAGACGATGACCACGAACGCGCCCGTTGGGCCGCCGATTTGAACACGTGAGCCGCCAAGCGCGGAAATGAGGAATCCGGCGACAATCGCTGTCCACAACCCGCGGCCCGGCGTCACGCCGCTCGCGATGGCGAATGCGATGGCTAGCGGAATCGCGACGATTCCGACAATGACGCCGGCGGCGAGGTCGCGACCGAACTGCTGGCGGGTGTAGCCGGAGAGTGTGGAGTACAGCTTCGGAACGAGCATCGAGTTGATCTCTGCTGCGGTGCTCAGCGACGTAGCGTCGAGTGGTTGCGCGTTGCCCCCGCTCGGCTAGGCCGAGCGGGGGCGGTGGGCGTGGGGCGAGCGGTGTCAATCAATCCGCAGCCGGTCACGCCTGGGCGTTTCAGAAGCCCACGGTCCCGGTGATCATGAAGCCTTTGAACTGACCGCCGTACCGGATGTCCGTCGTCGGGAAGTCCAGGTACTTCTGGTTCACCCACTCCAGCTTCCCGAGCACGTTCGGCGTCACGAACCACCCGCCGCCGATCTCGTAGCGGTCGACCTTCTGATCCGTGTAGGTGTTCGAGATCATCTCGCCGGTCAGCGTGTTGTACCGGCCGCCGAGATAGAAGCGATCGCCCGCCAACCGATAGAGCGCCTCGTACACGTTCTGGTGCACCGTGCGCATCCGTAGCTCGGTGAACGCTCCACCAGTGGCCGTCTCGAAGTTTCCGAAGAACTCGGCGCCGCCGATCTTGAGGAACGGATTCAGGACTTCGGCGTTGACCTTGTTCGAGAAGCCCGGGTGCACTTCGCCCGACCACGCGTTGGCCGTTTCCGTCGAGGCCGTGTTCTCGAGCACGTCGTAGAACGGCGAGCCGCCGCGGTCACCCGTGTACAGCGTGTTGCTCGCCGACTTGTTGTTCGCGTAGAACGAGCCGGTCAGGCGGAACCGAAGCTCATCGCCCAGCCTCTCGTCGAAGCCGAGCTTGCCGATGGTGCTCAGCGAGCGGGACTGCGGCGCGGTCACCTGGCCGTGCACCTCGCCGCCCGTCGCGCCGAGCATCGCGATCAGCCCTTCGGAGCGCGCATAGACCTCGGCGCCGATCTCGGTCGTGAACGCATCGAGGATGTAATTGCCGACGAACGGATTGAACATCGCGTTGCCGTTGTCGCTGCGGCGGAAGTGCGCGTCGCCGTAGTTGATCTCGTAGTCCCCGACTCGCATCGTGACGTATTTCATCACGCTCTTGAGGAGCGCGTTGTCGATCGGTGACTCGTCCATCAGGATGTAGCCGTCCTTGACCCACGACTCCTGGTGGTGCCGCGCCGAGAGATAGGACGTCATTGCCACGCGGATGCCCGGGGCGAGCTGGGCGTTCAGGTTGAGGTTGGCGACCGCGTTGTTGAAGCCGTGGCCGATCGTGATCAACTGATTCGAGTTTACGCCGTTGACGAGGACAGGTGCGGCGCCGTTCGCGTGCGCGAGGCCTTGGAACTCCTGCGTGAACGCGCCGCCGATCGAGAGGGCGAAGCCCGTGAACGGGACCTCGTCGTCCTTCGGCGACTCGAACACGTTCAGGCCGCGCATGTCCGCGGGACGAATGTGGTTGATCTCCTTCAGTCGAAAGAGACTGACCGACTGCGGCGTGGTTTTCTTCGCCGTGTCCGTCGCCGATTTTTCGCTGCTCGTGGTCGAATCCTTGCTACTGCCATTTGCCGGTTGCTGCGCGGCACCGCTTCCAGCGATCGCTGCGATCAGGATCGCCGCGAGACCGAGCGTCGTGTTGGTTTTCATTGTCCTTTCTCCGGTCGGGGTGGAGCGTCGAGGTGTCGTGTTTCAGGAGCGCAGGTTCTGCTCGAACCTGGCCCGAAGCTACGGATCCCCCTCATTGCTATCCGTCCGGGAACACGGCCGAACGCGTGGTGGGTTGCTTGGTTTTTTTGTGGGGGAATCCCGGACGGGGAAAAGGCGCTTCTTGCTGCCGGAGATTGCGGCCAAACTGAGGCACGTGGCGACGCGGTAGTCGGCCAGGATCGCCCCAACAGGATCGCCGATCGTTCTGTCTACAGTGACGAACTTTGAGAATGCGCGTCCAGCGGCACGGTCGCCGAGATGGTCGTGCCGTTCCCTTTCGCCGTGCGTACGTCGAGTCGGCCTTCGAGCAGATCCACTCGCTCGCGCATCGACGTCAGACCTATGCCGGGCCGACGTGCCTCGGCCTCGTCGAGATCGAATCCGATGCCGTCGTCGTGAACGCTGAGAGTCGCCTCGTCAGCGGTTCGACGCACCGAGACCCGAATTCGCTTCGCGGAGGCGTGTGTCGCGGCATTGCGGACCGCCTCCTGCGCGACTCTATAGAGTACGCCTTCGACGTCACGGGCCAATCGATTCGTGCCCACGTCGATTTGGACGTCGACGTCGATCCCGCTTCCGTTGGAGGCATCGCGAGCCAGCTTGCGGAGCGCCGCTTCCAGTCCGAGGTCGTCGAGGACGCCGGGGTGCAGCTGGTGCGACAGGGCGCGAATCTCGTGCAGCGATTCTTCGATTGCGTCGCGCACACCGCGGACCCGGTCGGACATGAGATGGTCGCTCGTGTCGCGAGCAGCTGCCGAGAGCTGCAGCAGCACGGCGGCGAGCTGTTGCGCCACGGAGTCGTGGAGCTCTCGCGCCAATGTCGCGCGCTCGCGGTCGCCGGCGGCGATGAGCTCCGCGGCAAGTTCTCGCATCCTCGCGCGATCGGCTGCCAATCCGTCGAGAAGAATGTTGAACATCGACCCGACCCGGAGCACTTGGCGGTCGACGACACTCGATCGCTCAACGCGCGCGCCATAGTCACCCTGCCAAACGCGCGCGGCAACGCTCTCCAGGTCGCGAATCGGATGCAACGCGACCAAGAGAAGGAGGAGATGCAACGTGACCACGGCGATGAGCGCGGTCACCACGACGCCATCGATCGGCTCACCGGCCATGAGCCACATCGTCGTCAGCAGCGCGACGACGAGGAGGTTGGCCCCGACCAGCTTCGCGGCCAGCGGTGCTCTCAGCGCGGTGAGGCGGATGCCTCGCCGCGCCTCGAACGACCTCACGCCTGAACCACCAGCGCGGTCACCATCCCGAACATTCCTTGCCCGGATTCGGCGTGCGGCAGGATGTGACAGTGAAAGGCCCATGTTCCCGGATTGTTGCAGTTGACGATCACGTCCCAGCGTTCGCCGGGCGCCACGTTCAGCGTGTCGCACCGCCACGGCGCGGGGACCGGCCATCCGTCCTTCGCGATGACGGTCATGTGCATGCCGTGCAGGTGCATCGGGTGGATCATCATCCCTTCATTCATGAAGCGGATGCGAACTTTCTGTCCGAGCTTCGCGACGATCGGCTGCGTCGCGGGAAAACTCTTTCCGTTGAACGTGTACCCGTGCGCGCCGTCGTTGAGGATGAACACTTGATCCACGTTCGGCGTGTCGTCCTTCGTCTTCGCTTTCGGCTCGACGATGAACGCGCCGAGCAGGCCCAGACCCACTTGCTTCGCCGAGTCGTGGTGCGAGTGGTACATGTGCGAGCCGTGGTTCGGCACCACGAACTCGTACGTGAACGACGCGCCCGGTTTCACGGGCGGCTGTGTGATGAACGGAACGCCGTCCATCGCGTTGGGCAGCTCGAGCCCGTGAAAGTGAATCGCCGTCGATTCGGGGAGCTGGTTGTGAAGAATCACCTTCACGCGGTCGCCCAACGTGACGCGAATCTGCGGGCCGGGTACCTGGTCGTTATACGCCCACGCCTCTACCGAGCGGCCGGGCTCCGTCTCCCACTGAATCTTTTTCGCCGTCAGCTCAAAGACCTTCACGCCGTTCTCCAGGCGCGGCTCCAGGAGCTGGTTGCCCATGCCCGCCGTCTTCGCCGGAAAGGCCTTGATGCCCTTCTCGTGCATCGCGTCCATCGAGTCGGCCGCCGAGAGCGCAGCCGCGCCGGAGGAGGTGTCGTTGGCGCCCATCGTGCCGCCGGTTTGCCCCGCGTGCTGCGCAACCGCTTGTGCGGCGGCCGGCGCCTTGGGCGACTCGGCCTTGCAGGCCGTCGCGAACCCGGCAAAGAAAGCGACCGCACCACCTTCGCGCAGAAAGCGGCGTCGGGAGGTGGTGCGGTCGAACAGGTCCAACTCAGATCGTTCAGACATCGTTCGCTCGTCAGAGGTGATGGGTGCGAATCTCGGGTCGTGTCCGTCCTGTCTCAGTCAGCGATCGGTGGAAATCCCGAAAGGGATTCCCTTACTTCGGGGCGTCCTTGTCGGCGACCGCGGCCGCGATCGCCTTGGCGGTGACGGTCAGCGCGAAATTGACTTTCACTTCGTCGCCCGTGCGCAGTGTGCCGAAGATCGCCGTCGGTGGCTTGATACCGTAGTCCGTCATCTTGATCGGGACGACGCCGGTCGCTTTCACCGTTCCATCGGGCATTCGCGTCGCCGTGACGTCCATGGCGAGCGTGTTTTCCTTTCCGGCAAGCGTCAGTGTGCCCGTCGTCTTGAGCGTGAAGCCGTCCGCTTCACCGGGCACTGCGTCGAACGTCGCCATGATGTAACTGATCTCCGGCGACGCGTCGGCCTTGAGCGCCTTGTACACGTTGCCGTCCATGCCGCCGTGGTCGCACTTGAGCGATTTCACCGGCACCTTCACTTCCACTCGCTTGAGCAGCTTCGGTGTGGCGGTCGCGAGGTCCGCCACGGCCGCCGCGTCGAGCTCGATCGCCGCGTCGAACTTCTCGGCGGCACAGCTCCAGCCGTGCAGATTGGACGTCCCTTCGATCCACAGCTTGCTGTCCGGAGCAACGGAAACGCGCGTTGTCGCTTGTCCCGCGGCGGTGGCGGCGAGTGCGCCGAGAAGCGCTGCGGCTGCGACGTAGGCTCTGGTCATCGTTCCTTCCTCCGAGTGTCGATCGAGGCTGCGGCCGGTTGGCGTGCAAGGCTCGGCATCGATTCTGGAGTGAAGATCGGGTCGCGAGGCGGCGACCAGAGTCGGGGGGAGGACGAAATCCGGTGCGGGTTCCTCGTGGTGCGTTGTCGTGAAATGCCTGACGGGGTCGGAATGCCGCAGAACGATTCGAGCCAATCACTCGGAAGTGATTGGCTCGTCGATAGCAGGCGTGGGACTCGGACCCACGACCCCGGCATTTGGAGTTCGACTTTGCCCAAGGCTGAAGTCGTTCTCCCCTCTGAAGAGGCGGAATAACGCGGAACCGAAAAGCAAGAAAGGATGCAAGCGTGGGTACCATAGTGGGTACCTATCGCTACACGACCGCCCGAACCGCGCTCTAAGTTGCTCGTTCACGAACGTGAGGGGCGTCCCGCTCACTCACTGCGCGGGGACCGGCCGCGACATCGCTCGGCGCGCCATCAACAGGAGGACGATTCCAAACACGAGCATCACTAGCCCCCACCAAAGATTCACGTTCGCACCCGAGGAACGATCGGGCCCTCCAGTGCTCCGGGACGCGAATAGTCCGTAGCCGGTGAGCATCGCCCCGAGCACGGTGAACAGTCCGCCGATCGGCGCGCGGATGTCCAGCCCTTCCGGTGCATTCATGAGAATGCCGCCTCAGAGAAAGAGAAGATTCAAGCCGATGACGAGCACGATCACCACCATCGCGAGGGACACAGGGCGCTTGTACCACGGGACGTCCCCGTCCTTCGGCTTCGGCGTGAGCGAGTAGACCAGCCCCACGAGTTCCGGTTCTTCGCGCGGACGCGTCCAGAGGCTCACCACGATGGTCACGACGAAGCACGTCGTCCACGCCACGATCGCCGTCCAGAATGTCTGCGCAAGCTCGCTTCGATATATGTGCATCACACCGAAGTAGCCCCCTTTCACTCCCACGCTCGCCCCCATCGGCAGCGTCAGGCCGTGGTGCACCGCGGCGCCGATGGTGCCCGCGAGAAGACCGGTGAACGCAGCATGACCCGTCGTGCGCTTCCAGAACATCCCTAACGCGAAGGTAGCGAACAGCGGCGCGTTCACGAAGGCGAACACGAGCTGCAGCAGATCCATGATGTTGTTGAACGAGCCGGCGACGTATGCCGCTGCGATCGATAGCAGAATCCCGCCGACCGTCGCCACTCGTCCCATCCGCAGGTAGTGCTCGTCCGATTCGCCGGACCGGATGTGGCTCTGGTAGATGTCATACGTCCACACCGTATTGAACGCGGTCACGTTCCCCGCCATCCCGGACATGAACGATGCGAGCAGAGCGGTGAGTCCGAGCCCGAGCATCCCGGACGGGAAGAGCCTCACGAGCATCATGGGCGTCGCGAGATCGTAGTCCAGCACGGCGCGTCCCGCGCTGTCGATCAGTGGAGCCCCGGTCGCTCCCAGCTTGGCAGGAATCATCCCCCCCCCATCCCGGCGCCATGGCCAACCGTGAGCGCCAGCGCGATCATCCCCGGCAGAATGACGAGAAAGGGGAAAAGCATCTTCGGGAACGCGGCGATGAGCGGGGTGCGGCGTGCCGCCGTCATGGAATCGGCCGCCATCGCCCGCTGCACGACGAGGAAATCGGTGCACCAGTACCCGAACGACAGCACGAATCCCAGCCCCATGACCAGCCCAAACCACTCCACGCCGATCGGATTGTCCGCCGAATTGCCCAATCCTCGCCACGCGTTCGTGTACGCCTGGGGCGGGAGTCCGTTCGAGACGGCAGCGGCGCTCAGTTTGGACATCAGCCCGCCCCACCCTCCCACTGAACGAAGTCCCAGGAACACCAGTGGCGCAAAACCGAACACGATCAGGAAGAACTGCAGCACCTCATTGTAGATGGCGCTCGTCAACCCGCCGAGTGTGACGTAGGCGAGCACGATCGCCGCCGAGGCGAGCACGCTGGTGTCGAAGCTCCAACCGAGCAGGAGATGAAAGAGCTTCCCCATCGCGTACATCGAAATCCCCGATGAGAAAATCGTCATCACGGCGAACGTCGCCGCGTTGAGCGTGCGCGTCTTCTCATCGAACCGGAGTTTGAGGTACTCCGGCACCGAGCGCGCCCGCGATCCGTAATAGAAAGGCATCATGAACAGCCCGACGAATACCATCGCCGGAATCGCACCCACCCAGTAGAAATGGCTTGTCGCGATGCCGTACTTGGCCCCCGAGGCCCCCATCCCGATCACTTCCTGCGCGCCGAGGTTCGCCGAGATGAATGCGAGCCCAGTCACCCAAGCCGGAAGCGCCTTTCCGGCGAGGAAAAAATCGGTGCTCGTTCGCATGGCGCGCTTGAGCGCCATGCCCACGCCGAGCACTGCCACGAAGTACACCGCCATGATCGCGTAGTCGATCGCCGCCAACTGGGTGATCGGAGTTCCGTTCATGTGTACGCGTGTTGTGAGGGAGATGATCGGCGACTGCGGATCCTTCGCTTCGCTCAACCCGACATCAAGACTCAGCGCGGGGGTATTGACAGACTCCTGCCCGACATACCGATTGGTGGCGTCGCACGAATCGTTACGCCGTTGTGACTCGAAGGCTCGGGTGACCGCAACGCGGCTTCAACCTGCCGCCATCCCGGGGCCGGCAGGCCCACCAAAAATCCAATGGAGTCCGTCCGTATGAGAAGACTCAGGTTGGTCCTCGGCGCGTTCATAGTAGTAGTTGGGACTGCGCCAGTTTGCGCACAGGGAACCGGTACGATTCGCGGACGCGTCACCGCCAATAATACTGAGCAAGGCCTGGCCGGGGCGTTAGTCACGTTCCGAAATCGAAGCGTGTATACGCGCGACGATGGCTCATTCCTGATATCAGCGGTCGCGCCCGGGGCGGACACGCTCCGGGCGAGAGTCGTGGGGTATGCGCCCGCGAAGCGAGCGCTCACGGTCGCCCCCGGTCAGACCGTCGTTGGCGATGTCTCGCTAACTGCGGTGGCCGTGCAGCTCTCTGAAATCGTCTCCACCGGATACGGCACGCAGCGGGCTGGAAGCGTGACAGGCGCCGTGACCAAGGTTTCAGCAGACGAGTTCAATACCGGCCGCATCGTCAGCCCCGAGCAACTCATCGAGAGCAAAGTTGCCGGAGCGGAGGTGATCGACAACAACGAGCCGGGCGGCGGCATGTCCATTCGGATTCGCGGCGCGACCTCGATCAACGCGAGCAGCGATCCGCTCTATGTGGTCGACGGCTTGCCGATCGGCACCGGCGGCGGGCTCGCGACCAGCGGCCGCGACCCCCTCAATTTCCTGAACCCGAGCGACATTGAAAGCATCACGGTGCTCAAAGGCGGCGAGGCTGCGTCGATCTACGGAGCAAACGCTGCCAATGGCGTCGTGATCATCCAGACGAAATCCGGCCGGCCGGGGCAGACGCATGTCGACTATTCGACCAGCATGTCGTCGTCGCAGGTGACTCGGCTTCCCTCGATGCTGAACGCGACGCAGTTCGCGGCGGCCGTGCAGCAGTATGCGCCGCAGAACGCCAATCAGTTGGGGAGCGCCAACACGGATTGGTTCGCCCAGGTTGACCGCACGGGAGTCGGCCAGGACCAGAATGTCTCGGTGTCGGGCGCCGGTACGAGCAACGCCTACCGACTGTCGCTCGGCTATCTCAATCAACAAGGGATCATCAAGTCGAGCAGCACTCAACGAGGCAGCTTAGGCCTGAATTACTCGCAGCGGTTGTTCGACGACCGCCTCGACGTGAACACCAATCTGTTCGGATCGCGCTCGGTCGATCAGTTCGCGCCAAACGGCGTGCTGTCCAATGCGGCTCAGATGGGGCCGACTCAGCCGGTGACCGACCCGACGAGCGCGACGGGCTACTACAACTGGCCGGGGAACAGCTTGCAATCGGCCGACAATCCGGCGGAAATCCTCAAGCTGGCCACGGATAAGGGCACAACGTATCGCAGCATCGGTAACGTGCAGGCCAGCTATCGGATGCCGTTCCTCGATGCCTTGACCGCCAACGCCAACGTCGGTTATGACCTCACCGAAATTGACCGGTCCACCTTCAATCCGCAGTCTCTCCACGCACAGTTGAAGGCGGGGACGGGCGGCACCCTCTTTACGACGGATCCGAACCTATTCAACCCGCTGCTCGAGACGTATCTAAACTATGTGTCCTCCTTTCCAGCTTTGCCCGGAAGCTTTGATCTGACGGGCGGCTACTCGTATTCGAAGTCCCACGGCGAGTATCCGTCGCTCAACGAGTCGAACCTCAGCACCAGTCTCCTCGGCAGCAACGGTATCGCGGCGGCGGCGACGGTGCAGAACGCGCTGAACATCCAGGATAGCAGGCTGATCTCGTTTTTCGGGCGGCTCAACTACAACCTGAACGACCGCTATCTGGCGTCATTGAGCGTGCGGCGCGACGGGTCGTCGCGGTTCGGACCCGACAATGCCTGGGGCAACTTTCCGGCGGTTGCGGTCGCATGGCGCGTGTCGCAGGAATCGTTCATGAGCAGCCACCCATCGCTCTCCGACCTGAAGGTGCGGGCGTCGTGGGGCATCACGGGGAACCAGCAATTCGCCAACTATCAGCAGTACGCTGCCTACACGTTGGGCGACGCGCAGTCGCAGGTGCAGTTCGGCAATACATTCGTCAGCACCATCCGCCCCGCTGCGGTCGACCCGAACATCAAATGGGAACAGACCAAGTCCTACGACCTCGGGCTCGATTGGGGCTTCGACGATCAACGAATCAGTGGCACCATCGACTGGTACAACAAGAGCACGAACGACCTCATTTTCACGGTGCCCGTCGCAGCTGGAAGTAACTTCTCGAACTTCCTGACGACCAACATCGGCAGCATGAAGAATTCGGGGGTCGAGTTCGCGCTCGATGCCCGCGTGATCGACGGCAAGCGTGGTGGCATCGGCTGGACGACCAACTTCAACGCGGCTCGCAACTCGAACCAGCTGACGAGCATCAATCCGACGGGCGGTCTCGGACAGAAGATCCTGACCGGTGGTATCGCGGGTGGCGTCGGCACGACAATCGAGGTGCTGCAACCGGGCGAGCCCATCAACTCGTTCTACGTCTTCAAGCAGACGTACGACGCGAGCGGAAAACCGATTCAGGGGAAGTACTCCGACTCCCTTCCCGAGCCGTTTCACGACCCCGCGCCCAAGTGGATCTTGGGCCACACTTCGTTCCTGACGTACGGCAAATGGGACGCGAGCTTCACGTTGCGGGCGTGGCTTGGGAACTATGTGTACAACAATGTGGCATCGAACCTTGGGGATTACGCGGAGCTCACGCGCGGCTCGCCGTACAACCTGCAGACGTCGGTGCTGGCGACCGGGTTCACCCAGCCGCAGTATCAATCGAGTTATTATGTCGAGGACGGATCATTCTTACGGATGGACAACATCACCCTCGGCTATGCGTTTCAGTATCATGGCGAGCCGCTCCGCCTGTACGGCGCGTTGCAGAACGCGTTCACTATCACGGGGTACAGCGGCGTGGACCCGACAGCAGGGCTGAACGGCATCGACAACAACATTTATCCGCGGGCGCGTACCTGGACCGGCGGCGTGAGCATTCGGTTCTGACAAATGGCTCCGAACCCTACCATTCGCGAAGGTACCCAAACATGAACGCCAGAACATCCACGGTGTTCGCCAGTGCCGCGGCCCTTCTGTTCGTGACCGCCACTTCCTGCACCGATTTGACCGTCCAGCCGGTGAGCACCGTCACGAGCGCCAACATCTTCAACGATCCAACCTCGTACCAGAAGTTCATCGCCAAACTGTATGCCGGTCTGGCCGTCGGCGGGGAATCGTCCGGCGACGGGAACACCGACATCCAAGGCATCGACGGGGGGTTCTCCCAATACTTGCGGCTCTATTGGGAAATGGAGGAGTTGCCGACCGATGAAGCCGTATTGGCCTGGGGCGACATCGGCATCCCCGATTTGAACACGCAGACCTGGAACGCGTTCAACGTGTTCCCGCAGTCGATGTACTACCGGGTCTTCTTCCAGGCGGCCCTGGCCAACGAGTTTCTGCGTCAGACGACGGACGATGCGCTCGCCGCGCATGGCGTCACCGGCGCGCTCAAGACCACGATCCAGCAGTACCGCGCTGAGGCGCGATTCCTCCGAGCGCTCAGCTACTGGCACGGGCTCGACCTGTTCGGGGACATCCCGCTCGTGACCGAGGCCGACCCCGTCGGCGGAGCGCCGCCGGCGCAGAGTACGCGTGCGGCGATTTACGCATACGTCGTGAAAGAGCTCACCGACATTCAGTCGCAGTTGCCTGCCCCCGGCCCGAGCACTTACGGTCGAGCAACCGGGGCTGCCGCGAACATGCTGCTCGCCAACCTGTACCTGAACGCCGGTGTTTACACGGGCACGACAGCCTATCCCCAGGCACTGGCGGCCGCCCAAGCCGTCATCAGCTCCGGCGCGTATAGCCTCGATCCCAACTTCAGGCACATGTTCCAGGCGGACAACAACACGTCGCCCGAGATCATTTTCGCCATCACGCAGGACGGACTGCACACGCAGACATACGGCGGCGTGAATTTCATCATTCACGCTTCGTGCGGGGGTTCGCTGAGCAACTCCGTCATGGGGATCGACGGTTGCTGGTATGGCAACCGCCTCAAGCCACAAGCCTATATGCGCTACGATGCGACGAACGATAAACGGGCTTCGTTCATCTACACGTCCGGCCAGACGCTCGCCGTCGGCAGCATTTCCGACTTCGGCACCGGGTACCTCGCTCCGAAGTTCCAGAACGTGACCTCGGCCGGCGCGCCAGGATCGAACCCCGGATTCGTCGATACGGATTTTCCCATGTTTCGCCTCGGCGAGGCGTACCTGATCTACGCGGAAGCGGCGGTGCGCGGAGGCGGCGACCTCTCGCAGGCGTTGACCTACGTCAACGCGCTCCGGCAGCGCGCCTATGGAAACACGAGCGGCAACATCACCGCCGGGCAGCTCACCACGCAGTTCATCCTCGACGAGCGCGGTCGCGAGCTGCTCTGGGAGGCCCACCGTCGCACGGATCTCGTCCGCTTCGGGCTCTTCACGGGCGGCAGCTACACCTGGTCCTGGAAGGGCGGCACACAAGCTGGCGGGTCGACCGATGCTCACTTGAACCTGTTCCCGATTCCAGCCACGGAACTCGTGGCCAACCCGAAGCTCAAGCAGAATCCGGGCTACTAAGCGCAGCGCTGGTAGCGTCCGCCGTCCTGCAGCCAATCCGCTTTTGTCGCGCGGATTGGCTGCTTGGCGTTAGGCCCCAAACGTGATGCCGTTCTGTCGACTGCGAATCCCGCCCGCCGCCGCGCTCCTGGTGCTCGCCACAGGCTGCGCCAATTCGCCGGATGGCCCTCCGATCACCGGCCAACTTCCCGCGGATCGGCCGGCACTCTCGCAGACGTATCGGGCCAGCGGGCACATGTCCGCTGGCGACGTGTTCGTCCACCTCTTCGAATGGAAGTGGCCGGACATCGCGCAACGAGTGCGAGCAGAATCTTGGACCGGCCGGTTTTGCGGCTGTGCAGGTCTCGCCGCCGCAAGAGCACAGCATCACGCCAACCTTCGACTGGAGTGAGCGCTACCAGCCGGTGAGCTACAGCATCGCGCGCAGCCGATCGGGAACGGGTGCCGAGTTCGCGGACATGGTGCAGCGGTGCAAGGCAGCGGGGGTTGGCATTTATGTAGATGCCGTCATCAACCACATGACCAATTCCCCCAGCCCCGGCGTCGGGAGCAACGGCACGAGTTACACGAAGTACGACTATCCGGGATTGTTCGCCCCGTCCGACTTCCACCCGCCATGCATCGTCAACGACTACGCGAATGCCGCCAACGTTCAAGACTGCGAACTGTTGTCGCTCCCCGATCTCGACACCGGCCTCGCGTCGGTCCGACAGAAGATCGCCGGGTACCTGATCATGCTCGCGCGGCTCGGCGTCGCCGGCTTTCGCGTCGACGCCGCGAAACACATTCAGCAGGTGGAGCTCGACGACATCCTCGCGATTGTCGATTCCACGATGACAGCCGAAGGCCGCCCCGTTCCGTACTACTTTCTTGAAGTGAGCTCCGGGCCGGGCGAAGCGTTGGGGCCGCGTGATTTTTTCGGTGAAGCGTATGGATCCGGCGGCGCGGCGGACATCACAGAATTCACCTTCGTCGGCGTCGGCGACAAATTTCGAGGCATCGGCGGTCAACACATTTCACAGCTGAATCCGGACGGTCCGCCGGGAAGTCAGTTTTCGCCGTCCGCATGGGGCCTCATGCCGTCCGACAAGGCGGTAGTCTTTTTGGAGAACCACGACACGCAGCATCAATGTGGCTTGAGCTACCGAGACGGAAGTGTGTTCCGCATCGCGAACGTCTGGATGCTCGCCCAACCCTACGGTTTCCCGTCCATCCTATCGAGCTATGTCTTTGCCTGTCCCGCCGAAAACTCGATGGGCCCACCCTCCGATGCCGGCGGCCACACGAACGACGTCACCTGCGCGCCGAGTTTCGAGACCGCGGCGACGGGTCAATGGGTGTGCGAGCATCGTGACCCGTCGATCCGGAACATGGTCGCATTCCGGCGTCTCGTCGCTGGCACGGATATCAATCACTGGTGGGACGACGGCAATGGTATGATCGCCTTCTCCCGCGGCGATAAGGGCTTCGTCGCCATCAACAACGAGCCTGCTCCTCTGGCGGCCACAGTGACATCCGGGCTCGCACCGGGCGTCTACTGCGACCTGCTCACGGGCGGGCGGGGCCCAACGGGTTGCATCGGAAAGGTGCTGGTGGTGGACGCATCGGGAACGGTCCAGGTCCAGCTCGACCCGACTTCGGCGGTTGCGATCGACGTCGCGACACGCCTATGAGAATACTCGCATGACGCGATCCCCCCCCCTTGCGCTCGCTGCGATCACAGCTCTCGCGGCGTGCGCGGCCCGGACCTCTCCTCGCGCGCCGAGCGTCGAGACGCGCGCTCCCGGGTGGACTCGTGGAGGCGTCTGCTACGAGGTCTTCGTTCGGTCGTTCTACGACAGCAACGGCGACGGCGTCGGCGATCTCAGGGGATTGATCCAGAAACTCGATTACATCAACGACGGCAACCGCGCGTCGTCGCGCAGCCTCGGCGCGTCGTGCATCTGGCTCATGCCGGTGGCCGCATCGCCCAGCTACCATGGCTATGACGTCAGCGACTACTATCGCGTCGAGCCGGCCTATGGCACGAACGACGACTTCAAGCAACTCGTTACCGAGGCGCACCGGCGCGGCATCGCCATTCTCGTGGACATGGTGCTCAATCATTCCTCGAGCGAGCACCCACACTTTCAGGCGGCGTTGCGGGACACGACGTCGCCGTTCCGCGCTTGGTACCGCTTCGCTCCCACGCCGCTCGGCAAGGGCCCATGGGGATCCGACGCGTGGCGCAAGTCGCCGGTACGGAACGAGTACTACTACGGTCCCTTCTCGACCGACATGCCGGATCTGGACTATCACAGTCCCGCGGTTCGTGAGGAAGCGAAGAAGATCGCCGCGTTCTGGCTGCGTGACATGGGGGCGGATGGCTTTCGGCTCGACGCCATTCCGTACCTCGTCGAGGATGGCGCCTGTCTGATGGGCTGCCCCGGCACGCACGCGTTCCTGCGCGAATACGCGGCGTACATCGGTAGCATTGCGCCGGCGGCATACACGGTCGGTGAAGCGTGGGGAAACATCGATGCCGTACTACCGTACTACCCCGACCAGCTCACCTCATACTTTGGATTCGAGCTCGCGGACTCGCTCGTCGCGGCGGTTCGACGAGGCTCGATCGGAGGAATGCTCTCGGGCTATCTACGGTTGCAGGACACGCTGCCAGGATACCGATGGTCACCATTCCTGAGCAACCATGACGGGACGCGTGTCATGACACTGCTGGGCGGCGACATGGCACGCGCAAAGATCGCCGCGACGCTCCTGCTGACGCTGCCCGGTCTGCCCTTCGTGTACTATGGCGAGGAGATTGGAATGTCAGGCGACAAGCCGGACCCCCGACTCCGAACTCCGATGCAGTGGAGCGCCGGCCACGCAGCGGGATTCACCACCGGAACACCGTGGGAAGCCCTTCAGCCTGATACACAGGCGATCAACGTCGCCACCGAGGACGCGGCCGGGGGTTCGCTGCTGAATCTCTATCGCCGGCTCATCAGCCTACGGAAGTCGAACGACGCGCTGGCAACTGGCAGGCTCGTACCGCTCACAGCCGGCAGTACCCAGGTGATCGCCTACCTTCGTCGGGCGGGCGACAAGGCGGTTCTTGTGGTCGCGAACCTCGGCGCGGCGCCCGTGACTGGAGTGTCCGTGCACTCGGGGAAAGACGCGATTCCACCCGGCAGCTACGCGGCGCAAGGCCTGCTCGGCACGCAGAACGGCGCGACGCTGGTGGTTGGCCCCGATGGTGAGCTGCTCGGCTACGTCCCCGTCACGGGCCGGCTAGGGCCGAGGGAGAGCGCGGTGTTCGACATGGTGCGTCAATAGTCTCGGGGTTCAGGCCCTTTCAACAGCCTGGTCAAACGCCGAGGAACCCGAGGGATCGCAGCCAACCCCTCGAAAAGCTTGCCCCGTCCACGGCAAGAAGCTCCTGCCCTGCCTTCGGCTCATGAACAAGCGCTTGAGCCTGCTCATCAACTTCGGAGAGACACTCTCACGGAGGGCCTGCGCCGCATCGTCAACGATCTCCCTGCCTCCGCGTCCCCGCGCCCCCGCGTGAACCAATTGGCGCTGAATCCGGCTAGGAGTGCTCGAGGCTAAACTGAACGGCAGTGGTCTAGCTCTCCGCGTGGAGGATGTTGAGACTAGTTCCGCTCGAGCACCACGGCGCCGAACGCAGGCAGCGTGACCGAGCCACCTCGCTGGATGCGGCGGGTCAACTGGTCGCGCAAACCATCCACGCCGACGCCGGTCACCGTGAACTTCACCTCGTGCCGCCGCGCATTTACCAGCACGATCGCGTCGCCGCGCCGATAGGCGATTACTTCGCCAGGGTCGCTCGTATCGACCGCCAAGAGATTTCCTGAAGCGAACGCGGGATCGCTACGAATCAGCTCCTCGATCCGCCTATAAAACGCCAGAGCGACGGACGCGTTGGGTTGATCCCAAACGATGGGATCGCGCTCGAAGAGCGGCAGCTTTTGAGGACTCTCAACCTCCTGACCGTCGTAGATCAACGGCCGGCCGGGCAGCAGCGCCATGGCGACGTACGCCGCGCGCGCGCCCGCCACACCCGCGAACCGTTTGACCGGCGGATTGTCCCAAGCCGTCTCATCGTGATTCGTCGTGAAGCGCAGGCGCATTCCGCCCGGAGGGACCGTCTTGAGATCGGCCAGCTCCTGTTGCACGAATCTCGACGCGGGTACGCTGTCCCACACCGCTTTGAGGTGGCTGTACGAGTCCCATGCGTATGTGAGATCGAAGCCGAACCGGTGCATCTTGACGTCGCCCCACTCAGCGAGCAGCAGGATTGGGCGCTTGACGCTGGCGCGCAGCTGCGGCAGTGCCTCCTGCCAGAAGTCGTCGGGAACGAATCCGGCGGCGTCGACGCGGAATCCGTCAATGTCATACTGCACCAGCCAATGGCGCATGGCGTCGATCATCGCGCGTCGCATCTCTGGATTCTTGTAATTCAGTTGGGCGACATCGGTCCAGTCGGTCAGGTTCCCCTTGTCATCGCGCGGCACGGTGAGCGCACCGCTCTCGTTGCGAACATAGAACGCCGGATGTTGCTGGACCCAGACGTTGTCCCACGCCGTGTGATTCGGGACCCAATCGAGGATCAGCTTCATGCCCCGTGCGTGCACGGCCTGTACGAGCGCCTTGAAGTCCGCGAGGCTGCCGAACTCCGGATTGACCGCCAGATAGTCGCGCACGGCGTACGGGGAGCCGAGCGTCCCTTTCCGGTTGGATATCCCAACGGGATAGATTGGCATGAGCCACACGACATTCGCCCCGACCGCCTGAATCCGGTCAAGCCCCCGAGCCACACCTCGGAAATCACCGCTGGGCGAAAAGTCTCGCACGAAGACTTCATAGATCGCACTATGACTGACCCATGAGGAGTCGGGTGCCGGTACTCGCGCGGACGCTTGTGCGATGCAAGCCGTCGCCGGAAATGCGGCCGCCACCACGACAGAGAGCGTGACGGCGGACAGACGATTTCGCATCGACCTTGCTCCCGCGTGGAAGAAAAAGCCCGACGAGCAGTAGCCAGGCGCGAATGTAGCCGTCGCGTTCATATTGCGGGAGAATGATCGTCCGGCGATCACTCGGAGGAAGCAGAGAGTGTATCTGACTCGTTGGGCAGCGGGGTGCGTGCTGTGCCTGGGCGTGGGGGGGAAGGCGACCGCTCAGGACACCGGCCGGCAGCGTTTGTCGATGGACCCGGAGTGGCGGTTTACGCTGGGCGATCCGGCGGGTGCCGAGCGTCCGACGTTCGATGATCACGCGTGGCGCCGTCTGGACCTCCCCCACGACTGGAGCATCGAGGGAGCCATGCGCCAGGATGCTCCCGGCGGCGGACAGTTCGCGTTCCTCCCCGGCGGCATCGGCTGGTATCGCAAGGCGTTCCGCATGCCGCCGAGTGCTCGTGGCCTCGAGGCGCGGCTGGAGTTCGACGGCGTGTACATGAACAGCGACGTCTGGATCAACGGCGTCCACCTCGGGAAGCGACCGTACGGGTATGTCAGCTTCGCATATGACATCTCGCATCACGTCGTGCCTGGCGTGAACCTGGTGGCCGTGCGCGTCGACAACTCGAGCCAACCGAACTCCCGCTGGTATTCGGGGAGCGGCATCTATCGCCACGTGTGGCTCACGCTCTCCGACTCATTGCATGTGGCGCACTGGGGGACGTACGTGACGACGCCGCGCGCGGACTCCATGCGCGCGGACGTCGTGGTGCGCACGCAGCTCGAGAATGATCGGACCACGGCGCGCCGCGGCACGCTTCGCTCGCTCGTCCTCGATGACGCGGGCCGAGAGGTGGCCCGCTTCGACACGGCGTTCGCAGTGGCCGCGGGCCAGCGGCTCGAGTTGGAGCAGCAACTTCACGTCGCGACCCCGCGACTGTGGTCGGTGGCGCAGCCGTACCTCTACGCTCTTCGGACGGAGGTGCTCGACGGCGTCAATCCGGTCGATGTCGTGACAACGCCGTTCGGCATTCGCTCGATTGCATTCGACAAGGACCGCGGCTTCCTGCTGAACGGTCGTCATCTCAAGCTGAATGGTGTGAACCTGCACCACGACGCCGGCGGCCTGGGCGCCGCCGTGCCGGAAGGCGTGTGGGAACGTCGCCTCGCGCTGCTTCGCTCGATGGGCGTCAACGCCATCCGCACATCGCACAATCCGCCTGCACCCGAGTTCCTCGACCTGTGCGATCGAATGGGGTTTCTCGTCATGGCCGAGGCGTTCGACGAATGGACGTTCGGCAAAGTGCCAGGCGGCTATCACAACTACTTCGCGGATTGGTCGGCCCGGGACGTGACGGATTTCGTGCACCGCGATCGGAACCACCCGTCCATCGTGCTGTGGAGCGCCGGGAACGAAATCGGTGAGCAGAGCTCGCCGAACGGCGCGCAGGTGCTGCGCCAGCTCGTGGACATCTTCCATCGCGAGGATCCGACGCGGCCGGTGACGACCGGGAACGATCAGATCGTGGCCGATGGACATCCGGCCACGCTGGCCTTCCTGAATGCCGAAGATATCGTCGGCTACAATTACGTCGACCGTTGGCACGAGCGGCGCGAGGTGTTCGCCGACGAGGACCGCCACGCCCATCCCGATTGGCGGATGATTGGAACCGAAAGCGGTTCGATCTTTCAGAGCTTCGACGAGCGCTACTCACTGGGCGCCGACTCCGCGGTCGTGCGGCCCAACTATACGAGCGGCATGCTGCAGGCCGAACGCCGTTGGAAATGGATCGCGATGCACGACTACTTCGCCGGCGACTTCATGTGGACGGGCGTCGACTACCTGGGCGAAGCCGTCTGGCCGTTCCGAGGCTTTCCCTCGGGCGTACTCGACATCACCGGGCATCCCAAGGATTCCTATTACCTGTACCAGAGCCAATGGACGGATCGGCCGGTGCTGCACCTCTTTCCCCACTGGAATTGGAACGGGCGCAGCGGCCAAATGATTCCGGTCATGGCATACACCAACTGCAACAGCGTTGAGCTTTTTCTAAATGGCCGGTCCATGGGTGAGAAGCGACTCGAGTTTCCCGCGCAGGGCACCTCGGGCGGCTGGAACAGTTACGCTCTTCCGGTCGTCGCCCCCACGACGAACGACTTGCATCTCGTCTGGGACGTGCCCTACGAGCCCGGCGTGTTGCGAGCGGTCGGGAAGCGGCGCGACGGGGCCGTCTGCAACGACGAGGTGCGAACGACCGGCGCCCCATCGGCAATTCGCCTCGTCGCGGACCACGACACCATCGCCGACCGACCCGGCGACGTGGCGCATGTGGCGTTCGAGATCGTCGACGCCGCCGGCAACGTCGTTCCAATCGCCGGAAATCTCGTGCGCGTCACCGTGACCGGTGGCGATCTCCTCGCACTCGACAACGCCGACCTGCAGGACCAGAGCGGCTATCGCACCGGCCAACGGCACGCATTCAACGGCCGCGGCTTGGCCATCGTGCGGGCGACGAAGCCCGGGCTCGTGCGCGTGGACGCGAGCGCCGACGGGGGGGGCCTCCGCTCGGCGAGCCTCACGTTGCACGTCGTGCCGGGACGCGCGACGCCAACCGTTCCGGCAGCGCGGTGAAGGCGATCATGCACACTCGTCGACGAGCGTGGCTCATCGTCTCCTGCCTGGTGCCGCTCTGTTCAGCTGAGGGACAGCCGGCTTCGCACGCGACGCGCGCCGTCTATCTCGACAGTGCGGGCGTCGTTCGATGGCAGGACGACCAACGGGAAGTCACGCTCTTCGGAGCGAACTATGTCGTGCCGACCGCGTCGGACTATCGCGCCGCGGGTTATGTCCACGCCGATCGCAAGAAGATGATCGACGAGGACATGGCGCAGTTCGCGCGCATGGGCTGGGACGGTTTGCGGTTGACGTTTTGGGGCGATTGGGAAGCGTCCGACAGCGCCGGCAACCTGATCGCGAACGACCACCTGGACTTGCAGGACTACCTGATCGCCCGCGCGCGCGAACGCGGCATCTACATGCTGTTCAGTCCCATCCAGCTCTATGGCTCGAATTGGCCGGACGCGCTTGGGGACACGTCGGCGCCCGGCTTTGGCAGGCGTTTTGGCAAAGAGAAGATGGGCACCGATCCCGCCGCGATCGCCGCCCAGGTGAATTACCTGCGACAGATTTTGAATCATGTAAATCCCTATACAGGCATCGCCCTCAAGGACGAGCCGGCGATCCTGTTCATCGAGCTGGTCAACGAACCCTGGCATCACCCGGAGAATCTTCAGGGTTCGATCGCCTATATAAATATTCTCACCGAGGCCGTGCGCAGTACCGGCTGCAAGAAGCTCGTTTTCTACAACGTGAGTCAGGATTTCAGGATCGGCGAGGCCATCCGGCGCTCCGAGGCGCAGGGCGTCACCTTCGGCTGGTATCCGACTGGGTTGAACTCGGGCCACGAGCTTCAAGGCAATTACCTTCGCGGTGTCGACTCCTTCCCCGACATGCTGCGCCCCGAGCTCGCCGGCCTGCCGCGCATCGTCTACGAGTTCGACAGTCCCGACTTGCGCACTGGCACGATGTATCCCGCGATGGCCAGGAGCTTCCGCGCGGTGGGCACCCAGTTCGCCGCCATGTTTGCCTACGACATGCTGGCGACCGCCTCGCGCAACCTTGGCTGGCAGACGCACTACTTAAATCTCGTGTACACGCCTCGCAAGGCGATGAGCGCCATCATCGCGGCCGAGGCGATGCATCGCCTGCCGAGGATGCAGTCGTACGGTCCGTATCCGCTGAACACCCGCTTCGGCGATTTCCACGTTTCGGCCGACGAGAATCTCGGCGAGCTTGTCGCGCGCGATGCCTTCCTCTATGCGGGATCGACGCACGCGACGCCGCCGGATCCGGCCGCGCTGAGCCGCATCGCTGGCTACGGCTCGTCTTCTACCGTGGCGTACGAGGGCGACGGGATCTACTTCCTCGACAAGGTGCGCCCGGGCCTGTGGCGCCTCGAGGTGTATCCCGACGCGGAGCCGGTCCGCGATCCATTCGAGCTTCCTAATGCCGACAAGATCGTGACACGCGCGATCAGCCGGTCGTGGCCCATGACAGTGGTCTTGCCTGATCTCGGCCCAACGTTCACCGTGCAGTCGCTCACCGCCGGCAACCGTCGGAACGAACGCGCGACCGCTGGTCGGTTCAGCGTCAGTCCAGGTGTCTACGTCCTCAGCTCGCCCGGTCCGGTCAACAAGTCGGACCTTCCGGCACGCCTGGGTGAGTTGGGGTTCGCCGAGTATCACGCGCCACCGCGCGACTCGTTGCCGCTGTCGATCCAGCCGCTGATCGCACCATCGTATCTCGCCGGTCGAGATGCCGAGTTGCGCGCGCGCATCGTCGACGCGACGCCGCCCGACTCGGCGACGCTATTCATTCGCCCGTCCGTGGGCGGATTCTACCGCGCGTTCAAGATGCGCCCCGCCGGGAGTTACGAGTACGCGGCAACCGTGGCGGCAACGGCGCTGGAGGAGGGCCCGCACGAATTCGTCATCGCCGTCTTTCGCGGCCGGTCGGCAACGACGTTTCCGGGCGGGGTCAACCGCAAGCCGTGGGATTGGGACTATGACGGCCGCGCGTCATGGCCGCTCGAGGTCGTGGGCGCGCAGACGCCGCTGCGGCTGTTCAGCCCTGGTTCAGACGCCGAGCGGCTGGCGTTCACGCGCCTCGGAGACGCGGGACGACGCGGACTCTTTCGCGTACAGTTCTCCAGTGTCACGGGGCTTCCCGTCTTCCATTTCGAGCGGCCGGTGGACGCGCGCGGCTGGAGTCCTGATGACTACACCGCATCGTTGGTCATCAGGGATCGTGTCGTCGCCCGTCGAGCGAACATCGCTGACGCGAAGGCGCTCCAGGTGCGATTGCGCGGCCTGGGACCGCGACAGCGACTGCATATCACGCTGATGGAGGACGACGGCACCAGTTGGAGCGCTGCCGTGAGGGTAGACAGCGGCTGGAGCGAGCAGTCGGTGCCGCTCGACTCATTCGCGCTGGATCGCGGCGTCCTACTGCCGCAGGGCTTTCCCGGCGAGTGGAACTACTGGGTCGGACCCGCCGCCGGCCGCGGCGGCAATGGAGACCGGCTGAAGCTCGACCACGTGGAGCGGCTGCAGCTGTCGTTGCGACGCGAAGAAGGCGTGACCGTCACTCCTGGCAGCTACGGCGTCGAAGTGGAGTCAATCGTTCTGCGTTGACGATGGCCCGTGCGTGCGCCGGACCGTACTATAGAAGAGCGCCATGGCCATTCCAACGCCGTCCATCGTAAACGACCTTGATGCCCTCGCGCCCGGCGCGGCGGTCAACCCGCCCGGCCGGACCGTGCTCGCGTCGCCAAATGATCGCAACACGGTCACGGTCACGGTCAACGAAGGACGACTCTACTACAGCCTCGAGCGTGATGGGCGCCCGCTGATCCTTCCATCGCTGCTCGGCTTTGAATTCCGAGGAGCGGCTCCGTTGCGCGACGGGTTGCGTGTCACCGACACCGCGCGCCAGTCGCACGATGAATGGTGGACGCAGCCGTGGGGCGAGGTGGCTCGCGTGCGCGAACACTACAACGAATTGGCCGTCGACGTGGTGGAGACCGCCCCGCCGAACCGCCGGTTCACGGTCCGAGTGCGCGCCTTCGACGACGGCGTCGGCCTCCGGTACGAGGTTCCGTCTCAGCCCGGGCTGGCCGCTTTCGAGATTTCGAATGAGCTGACGGAGTTCGTGCTCGCCGACAACGCGCGTGCCTGGTGGATCGCCTCGGACCGGCCAAGAAAGGACCGATCCGAGCAGCTCTACTCGTCGGGACCGGTGAGCACGCTTGAAAACATACAGACGCCATTGACGATGGAGATGTCCGACGGCCGGACCTTCATGGTCATCCACGAGGCGAACCTCGTGCATTACGCGCGCATGTTTCTCACCGGGCCTCGGATGGAGAGCCGCACCCTGCGCGCGGACCTCGCCCCGCTCGCGGACGGGATCAAGGTGCGCGGCAGCACGCCGTTCGTCACGCCGTGGCGAACGATTCAGCTCGCCGACCGCGCGGCGGACCTTGCGCCGTCGCTGCTCGGCCTGAACCTCAACCCGCCGAACGCCCTGGCCAGCACGGACTGGATCCATCCGATGAAGTTCGTCGGCATCTGGTGGGGGATGCACATCGGAACGATGACCTGGGGCTCGGGCCCCACCCACGGGGCAACGACGGCCAACGCGCGCCGGTACATCGACTTTGCCGCGGCAAACGGCATTGGCGGCGTGCTGGTCGAAGGGTGGAACACGGGCTGGGACGGCGACTGGTACGCGAACCGAGACCTATTCTCTTTTACCGAGCCCCATCCCGACTACGATCTTCGGGCCGTCGCGGCCTATGCAAAGCAGAAGGGCGTGCGGCTCATCGTTCATAACGAGACGTCGGGCGGGATCGAGAATTACGAGCGCCAGATGGACAGCGCCTTCGCGCTGTACCGGTCACTCGGGCTCGATGCGATCAAGTCCGGCTACGTCACGGACCTGCTCAGCTCAGGCGACTCGCACTATTCGCAAACGATGGTGGAACACCACCGGCGGGTCATCGAGCTCGCATCGCGTGACGGCATCATGTTGGACGTGCACGAGCCCATCCACGACACGGGCGAGCGGCGCACCTATCCGAACATGATGAGTCGCGAGGGGGCGCGCGGGCAGGAGTACAACGCGTGGAGCGGCGAGGGCGGCAATCCGCCGGAACATGAGACCATTCTCTTCTTCACGCGCATGCTCGCCGGGCCGATGGACTTCACGCCCGGCATCTTCGATCTCCTGTTCGAGCGTGGCACCGGGCGCGCACGCCGCCTCGACGAGTCACGCCCGCGGACGACGCTGGCGAAGCAGCTCGCGTTGTACGTCGTTCTGTACTCGCCGTTGCAGATGGCCGCCGACCTGCCGGAAAACTACGCCGCGCAGCCGGCGTTCCAGTTCATCCGCGACGTCGCCGTCGACTGGGATACCACCCGCGTGCTCGACGGACGGATCGGCGACTACGTCGCGGTCGCGCGGCGGGAGCGCGGCGGCCAGTCGTGGTATGTGGGCGCCATCACCGACGAATCGGCGCGAACTCTCGACATCCCGCTGTCGTTTCTCACGCCCGGCAAGGAGTACGTCGCCGAGGTGTACGCCGACGGCCCAGGCGCGAACTGGTTCGACAACCCGCTCCCCGTCACGATCACGCGGCACACGGTGACGTCCGCCACCCAGCTGCACATTGCGATGGCCCCGGGTGGCGGACAGGCAATCCGCATCCACCAAGCGAGGTAACGCGAGTGCAATCCCAGCTTCCCCCCCCCACTGCATTCGTTGCCGGCGAAGTGGCCGAGAGCCCGGTGGAGGCGACGGTGGCCCTGCGCGCCAAACCGACTCTCACGCTCTGGGAAATCTGGAATATGAGTTTCGGATTTCTGGGCATCCAAATCGGCTTCGCGCTGCAGAACGCCAACGTGAGCAGGATTTTCGAAACACTGGGCGCAAAGGTGGAGGACATTCCTATCCTCTGGATCGCCGCCCCCGTGACCGGGCTGCTCGTCCAGCCGGTCGTCGGTTATTTCAGCGATCGAACGTGGAACCGCCTGGGGCGCCGCCGGCCCTACTTCCTCGGCGGTGCCATTCTCGCGTCGCTGGCGTTGTTGGCGATGCCGAACTCGCCGGTACTGTGGGTGGCGGCCGGAGTGCTCTGGCTCATGGACGCCTCGATCAACATCTCCATGGAGCCCTTTCGCGCGTTTGTGGGCGACAACCTCACCCGGGAGCAGCGCACCACCGGCTTCGCGATGCAGAGTTTTCTCATCGGGGCCGGTGCGGTCGCGGCGTCCATTCTTCCCTGGGTTCTCACGAATCGTTTCGGCGTATCGAACTCGGCTCCGCCGAACGTGATTCCCGACTCGGTGCGCCTGTCGTTCTACCTCGGCGCCGCCGTATTCTTTCTCGCCGTGCTCTGGACCGTGGTGCGCTCCAGAGAATACTCGCCGGCGCAGATGGCTTCGTTCGCCGAGAATCAGGCGCGCGAGGTGCACGTCCGAGTGGAGCGGACGGCCGGAGAGCACGCTGCCCGGGGCCGGGAGCAAGTGCGGCTCGGCGGCGTCCTGCTGACTGTTGGGGCGGCAGTGTCCGTCGGGTTGGCGAGCCAGGCCCTTTATCAGGTGGTGGTTCTGCCTGCCGTGCTTGGGGTTGTCGGAGTTCTGCTCATCGCAAGCGGAGTTCTGCAGCGGCGCGGCCGATACGACAATGGCTTCGTGACGATCTTCAACGATCTGCAAGACATGCCCCCGACGATGAAGCAGCTCGCCTGGGTGCAGTTCTTTTCGTGGTTCGCGTTGTTCGCGATGTGGATCTACACCACGGCCGCGGTCACCAGCCACGTATACCACACTACCGACACGACGTCGGCGATCTACAACGACGGGGCGAACTGGGTCGGCGTCTGTTTCGCCGTCTACAACGGCGTCGCCGCCATCGTCGCCTTCGCCATTCCCGTGATGGCCAGGAAGACCAGCCGAAGGGCGGCACACGCGATTTGCCTGGCCTGCGGTGCCCTCGGGCTCATTTCCATTTTTGTCATCGGAGATCCGAAATACCTTCTCGCCTCGATGGTCGGCGTGGGGATCGCGTGGGCGAGCATCCTGTCGATGCCGTATGCCATCCTCGCCGGCGCCCTGCCGCCGTCGAAGATGGGCTACTACATGGGCGTGTTCAATTTCTTCATCGTAATCCCCCAGATCGTCGCGGCGGCACTGCTCGGCTTCATCGTCAGACGATTCTTTGGTGGCCAGGCGATTGACGCCCTGTTCATCGGGGGGCTCTCCCTCCTGTTCGCCGCGATGCTCACGCTGAAGGTCAAGGACGAAGACGTGAGGCCAGCCCTGCCGACGTGAGCAGTTCGCGAAACGCGAGCAGGATGCCGAGCGGGAGAAGGCTCGAGGAGACGCGCCGGCAACGGCAAAAAGGTCGGCGGCTTGGGTGCCCCTGCGGTGCCCGACCTCAGAACGATTCGAGCCAACCACGGCGAAGTGATTGGCTCGTCGATAGCAGGGGTGGGACTCGAACCCACGACCCCGGCATTATGAGTGCCGTGCTCTAACCACCTGAGCTACCCTGCCTCACTGCAAAACCGCACTACCTCAGAACAAAACGGCCGGTCCCGAAGGACCGGCCGATCAGTAGCGGGGGCGGGATTTGAACCCGCGACCTTCGGGTTATGAGCCCGACGAGCTACCAGGCTGCTCCACCCCGCGGCAGTACCAGAAAACTAAGGTTCGCTCGTGGGGTGGTCAAGTTTTCCCTTCACAGGGCGCCGGGGCGTACCCGTGCCCTTCTCAGCCTCAGAACTCGCGGCGCTTCATCTCTTTGAAGAACTTCGTCCGCTCGATGTCCGCGTCCTCGGGGGCGGCGGGCAGCGTCTTGTCGAACTGGCGGCCGTCGCGCGCCTTGCTCAGCTTCGCGGCCTTCGCGGCGTTCTGCCGCACCAGCTTCTGTAGTTGTTTTTCGTCCATGGGCGGGTTGAGTGGACGTTCACGACTGACCGTGCTCTCTGAAGTCTAACGACTGCGCGGACTGCCCGGCGGTCACTGCGGCTTGTGCGTCGAGTCGGGGGGTGTCGTAAAGCGATACAGCAGCTCCTTGTTCCCGCGGACCATGCCGAACACCTCCCGCGCGATCCGTTCCTGGGTCGCCGGGTCGCGCTGGACCTGGTCGGCGTAGCGCTTGAGCGAATCGACGACCTGCTGCAGCGAGTCGATCGACCTGGTGAGCCCGTCTCGCGTGCTCCGCTGGCGGAACAAGTCGAGCGTGCTGAACTCGCCGCCTTCGACCGCGAACCAGGCCGCCACGAGAAACAGCGCGGCGATCCCGAGTCGCTTCATGGCCGGCGGCATCGCCGATTCCTCTCCCTACAGTCCGTACAACGCGCCGCCGGGGAACTCGGCCGACGCGCCCAGCTCCTCCTCGATGCGCAACAATTGGTTGTACTTGGCGACGCGATCGGTGCGGCTGGCGGATCCGGTCTTTATCTGACCCGTGCCCGTCGCTACCGAAAGATCGGCGATGAACGTGTCTTCCGTCTCGCCGGAGCGATGTGAGATGATCGACAGGTAGCCCGCGGCGCGCGCCATCTCGATGGCCTCGAGCGTTTCGCTCAACGTGCCGATCTGATTCACCTTGATGAGAATCGCATTGGCGACGCCGCTCTCGATGCCGCGCGCGAGACGTTCTGTATTCGTCACGAAGATGTCGTCGCCCACCAGCTGGCAACGATCGCCGAGGGCTGACGTGAGCTTGGCCCAGCCGTCCCAATCGTCTTCGGCGAGGCCGTCTTCGATCGACACGATCGGATATTCGTCGATCCAGCTCTGGTAGAGATCGACCATCGCCTGCGCGTCCTTCTTCGCGCCGCTGCTCTTCTTGAAGGTGTAGACGCCGTCGGTGTACAGCTCGCTCGCCGCGACGTCGAGCGCGAGGGCTATCTCTTTCCCCGCCGCGTACCCGGCTCCATCAATGGCTTCGAGGATCACCTTGAGCGCTTCCTCGTCGTCGCGCAGGTCGGGAGCGAAGCCGCCTTCGTCACCCACGCCCGTCGCCAGCTTGCGACGCACCAGCACTTTCTTCAACGAATGAAAGACCTCCGCCCCCATGCGCAACGCGTCGGCAAACGACTCGGCGCCCACGGGCACGATCATGAATTCTTGAAAGTCGACGCTGTTCGTCGCGTGGGCGCCGCCGTTGAGGATGTTCATCATCGGCACCGGCATGACGCGGGCGAGCGGACCGCCGAGGTAGCGATACAGCGGCAGGCCGACGGACATCGCACCGGCGCGCGCGCAGGCGAGCGAGACGGCGAGAATCGCGTTGGCGCCGAGATTCGATTTGTTCGGCGTGCCGTCGAGCTCGACCATCGCGCCGTCGATCGCCAGCTGGTCGGTCACCGGTTGGCCGATGAGCGCCGGCGCGATGGTGTCCTCGACGTTCTGCGCGGCATTGAGCACGCCCTTGCCGCCGTAGCGACGCGAGTCGCCGTCGCGCAGCTCGACGGCTTCGTGCTCGCCGGTGCTGGCGCCGCTCGGCACGGCGGCGCGCGCCATCATGCCGTTGCTGCACACGACGTCCGCCTCGACGGTCGGGTTGCCGCGGCTGTCGAGGATTTCGCGGGCTTTGATTTCAGTGATCGTGATCATCGGGAGTGCGGGGTGCGGGGGCGGGGTGCGGAGGTCGGGCGGAGCGAGGAGACGGTGTGCGGAGCGGAACGGGAGACCGATTCACTCCTGGCGTTCGCCGGCGGCGGCGATGGCGCGCTCCGACGAGCTGACGCCGTATAGACGATGTAGCGCGTCGTCCATCACTGACCACACGGTCGTTGTCAGCTCGGATCGTGCGTCGTAGTCGAGGCCCGCGGTGGGGATGGGTTCGAGGAAGTGAAGATCGACAACGCCGGACCGGATGCGGAACGAGCCTTTCGGCATGACCTCGCGCGCGCCGTGGACGATCGTTGGGATGACCGGCGCCTGCGACGCGATGGCGAAGACGAAGGGGCCTTTCTTGAACGGCCGCAAATGATAGTCGAAGCCGCGCGTCCCTTCGGGGCAGACGATGATCGAGCGTCCGCCCTGCACGGCGCCGGCGGCGACCTCGTACGATTCGAACGCCGACTTCAGGTTGTCGCGGTCGAGAAACACGATGCCCACGGTCTGGGCGGCGAAGCCGAAGAGCGGGATCTTCCGCAGCTCGGACTTGGCGATGAAGCTGCACCACGGCACTTCGGCGGCGAGCGCGAAGATGTCGAACCAGCTCACGTGGTTGGCGACGTACACAGCGCCCTGCCCCGCCGGCATGCGTTGGCCGTGCACGCGCACGCGCACGCCCGCCGCCCAGTTCACCGACCGCGCCCAGAAGCGCACGCAGCGGGAGTAGATCGAGTCGGGCCCCTGCCGCACGCGAAACAAGCCGGCGACGATGACGACCGGGCCGAGCACGGCCGTCATCACCAGCGCTACCAGACCGACGAACAGACTCCGCATCAGTGAGAAAAGTGATCGTGCCCGGACACAGCGGCAACGCTCGCGCCGAGCACCTCGACCTCGGCCGGTCCGGCGACGACGCGGCCGATATGCGTCAGCGGAATCTCGAAATGGCGGCCGAATTCGCGGACGTCGAACGTCGAGGCCGACGTGACAATCAGCTCGTACTCTTCGCCGCTGGCGAGGGCGGTCTCGACGTTCACATCGCCGACGCACGGAACGCGCGCGGCGTCGATCTCGATGCGCACGCTACTCGCCGCGCTCAAGTGGCGTAGATCGCCGACGAGACCGTCGGATATGTCGATGGCCGCCGTCGCCCCATTCTCGGCGAGCCACCGCGATTCGGCGAGACGCGGCGACGGGTTGGCGAAGCGCTCACGAAACGCCCCGGCGGACTCGCCGCGCATCAGACGCTCGAGCGCGGCGCGCGGCGCACCGAGTCGTCCGGTCACATACACATAGTTGCCGACGCGCGCGGTGCTGCGCAGCACTGGCGCGAACGCCGAGCCGAGCACGGTAGTGGTGATCGACAGCTCCGAGCCGTCGCTCAAGTTGCCGCCGAGCACGTACGTGTTCGCGTTCGACACAGCGTCGGCGACGCCGTCGGTGATCGCGTCGAGGTCCGATCGCCACGCGGCGGGAATCACCATCGAGACGAGCACACCGATCGGACGCGCCGCCATCGCCGCGAGATCGCTGAGCGCGGCGGCGACGCCGCGACGGCCGATCTCGCGCGGCGTGAACCACGCCGGCCCGAAGTGCTTTCCCTCGATGATGCTGTCGACACTGGCGACGAGCGAGTCGCCGCGCGGAATGGAGATGACGGCCGCGTCGTCGCCGATGCCCTTGGCGCGCGCGCCGATGCGTCGGAGGATCGTGCGGATGGCGTCGAATTCGGGGCCGGGGGAGAGCGCGGTCATGTCGGTGGACCGATAGACCGGTGGACCGGTGGACCGGCACGGCTCAAGAGCGACACCTCGGCTAGTACCGGATATCGCGATGGACGGACGTCGAAGCTCCAGCTCGCGCGCAGCTCGCGAATGACGTCGTCGAGCGAGAGGCCGCGCACTACGTCGTCACCGCCGGCGCTCGCGCGCTCGGCGGCGCGGCCGTGGATCCATGCGCCGGCGGCGCCGGCGTGGAATGGATCGCCCATCTGCGCGAGCAGTGTCCCAGCGATACCGCTCAACACGTCCCCGCTGCCGCCTGTGGCGAGCACTGGAGTGCCGGCGGCGCTGACCAGTCGGTCGCCGTCGGGATTCGTGATGACAGTCGGCACACCCTTGAGCAGAATCGTCGCGCCGAGTTTCTTGGCGATGTCGCCGGCAATTTCGAATCTGTTCGCGAGGACCGCTGCCGGGTCGACGCCGGCGAGTCGGGAGAACTCGACGGCGTGCGGCGTGAGCAGCGCGGGACGGCCGCCGAGCAGTTTCGCCAGCTCGTCGACTCGGCCGGCGAAGATGGTGATCGCGTCGGCGTCGAGGAGCGTCGGCCCCTTCCATGTTTGCAGCACGCGCACGAGCAGGTCGGCGCTCGCGTTGTCGTGGCCGAGTCCGGGGCCTATGACGACGGCGTCGGCCCAGGAACCGATGTCGCGTGAGACGGCGTCAGCGTCCGCGGGCCATGCGGCGCAGAGCGCCTGCGGTTCGGCTTCCTGCACCGGCGCCACACTCTCGTTCGCGACGACGAGCTTCACCATGCCGACGCCGCTTCTCATCGAGGATCGCGCGGCGAGGACGCTCGCGCCCGCCATGCCGCGCGCGCCGCCGACGATCGCGAGCTTCTTTCGAATTCCCTTGTGCGCGTCCCACGGAATCGGCGGCAGCTGACTCGCGACCCAGCGTTCGTCGACGAGCTGCGGCGTGCGCGAGTAGGGATCGACCGTCGAACCGGCGAGCCCTATGTCGAGCACGACGATGGTGCCGCACGCCTCGCGATTCACGAGATGGCCGCGCTTGACGGTGCCGAACGTGAGCGTGAGACCCGCGCGCGCGACTTCGCCGGGTGTTTCGCCGGTGGACGCATCCATTCCGCTCGGCACGTCAACGGCGACGACCCTCGCACCTCGCACGCGAGCCGCTTCGCATTCGGCGATCGCTTTCCCTATGTCGCCGCGCGGCGCACCGGTCGAGCCGGTGCCGAGGAGACCGTCGACGACGAGCGATTCGCCGCCGGAGAGCGGCTGGTTCAAACCGGCGACCGCGTCGGCACCGAGCAGCTCGACGGCGAGGGCGCGTTCCGAACGGCAGTCCGGCGACGCGGCGGGAACGGGTTCGACGACTCGCACCGAAACGCCGGCGGCGTGCAGCGCGCGCGCGATGACCCACGCGTCGCCGCCATTGTTTCCTGGACCGGCGAAGACGAGAGCGCCGGAGTCGAGGCGATCTCTGAATCGGAGCGCGATCTCCGATGCGGCCGCCGCGCCGGCGCGTTGCATGAGCGCGCGCGAGGGAACGCCGGCGTTGATCGTCGAAGCGTCGAGCGCCGCGGACTCCGCACTCGTGACCACGCGGACTAGGGCGCGCACGCCGCGTTTTTTTGGAGGTCTAGCTCAGACCGAAATCGCCCCGCACCACGGATACTCGCGCTCGAACGCCTGGTCGAAATCGAAGACGCCGATGAACTCATCTCGGCTGTCGGTCGGTTGGCTCATCAGGAGCCCGAGGTCGACCAGCGTGAACACGACGTCGCCGATGTCAGCGCTGGACCGCAGTCCCCAGTGCTCGAGGACGAGGCGGGACATGACGCCGAAGCGCTCGAGGGCCAGGTCGCGGCACGCCAGGGCCAGCTCTCGGCCGGTGATGTGGCGGCGTTCGTCGAGGCGCTGCTGGCAGTACTCCAGGGCCGCCAAGACGAAGACGTAGGCGCGCTCGTCGAACCGGGGTTCGCGGAGCCGGATGCGGTCCATGATGCCGTCCCGGAACGCCAGTTCAGGCACGGACGGAGGCAGTCGAGGGAGCCAAATGAGCCAATGATACGGGGTTGAGACGCCGAGGCACGCCCAAAAATGGCGCGTGCGGCTCCCTTCCACAACTCCCCAAGACGGTCAAAAAGCGGCGTCGAGCGGTAGGGTGGGATAATTGGTAGATTTATCCAATCCTGTGGTTCCCGGCAGCATCCTCGTTGCCCCCCGAGAATGAAGCGCGCCTTCAAGTACGACGCCGCTATCAGTGCCACTGAGTTCGATGCCCTTGGAGTTGGCGAGCTCTCCCGACGTCTGCAGCACCGCATCGGCAAAACCGTCTACGCGACCCCGCGAAACGGCGAAAAACCCCAAACAGCCGCGACGATCGCGGCCGCAAAACGGATCTTCGAGAAGGAAGCGCGAGTGGTCGTCGTGCTCTTCCAACGACTCTGGAGCGCGGGAACGGGCGCGACGGCGCACGACGCGGCCGCGCTCAGAACGCGAATCGGAAAGCTCAAGCGGAAGGACGTGATCATCGTTCCGCTCGACAACGCGCCGATCCCCAGCTGGCTCAAGGGAACGGTGGTTCGCACCTCCGGTGCGCCGGCGAGCAGCGAAGTGGTCGACGCGATCGTCTCCGCCGTCGTGGCGGCCGGCGGCGTGTCCCGGCGTCAAACCGAAGCCGCCGTCGCGGCACGTGTGGCCGATGACGACAAGCGCGCCAAAGCCCGCTCGGCGTTCCTCGCGTCACAGCGGGCGCTGGCGCTCATCAACCGCGAGCTCGATTCATTGTCGAACGCGGTACTGCGTCTGTGTCAGACGCCGGGCACGCTGCCTCCTGGCCTCGCGCCTGAGATGCGGCGCACGCCGGATCGCTACACGGTGCAGCTCGGACCGGTGGGTCTCAGCTTCTCGTGGATCCGTGGCCGCTCGAACTCGATCGCCGACGGCCAGTTGCTGGTGATCGAATGGAGCGGCCAACTCGCCGACGCCACGCCGACGACGGACTCCGAGATGGCGATGCCGGCGTTCGAGCACGTGCTGCAACCGCACGCGACGAGTCCGGAAGATTGGCATTGGCGCCGGACGGATCTCGATCTCTGCGCGTACACGACGCGCGATCTGGCGGCGCAGTGCGTGACGTCGGTCGTGAAGCGGCTTTCCAACGGAAAGCCCGCCACGAACGGGAACGGAGTTGCGAGGCCGGTTGTGGCAGCGGTCGCAGCGGGCGCCCGGTAAGAGTCTCGGTTCCGGGCGGCCAAACTCCAACTGCTCGACGCAGAGTCGCAGAGGACGAGAGAGAGCCGCAGAGGTCTCTACCGCAGCGAGCCGGAAAATTGTTTGATAAGAGCCGCTCGGGGACCCACGCCGTGGCTTCCCGAGCGGTTGTCACAAGGAAGCTCTTGGCCTCCGTTGCGCGCGCGGGCTCCGGCGACCAGCGCAGCGGCTAGCTAGCGGAAATTCGCGCGTGAGTGCGTGTACGTCTTCGCGAACGGCCGCGGTGACGGTCTTGTCATCCGGAGCGGCCAGAACGCGATCGATGAGACTCGCGATGCGGCCCATCTCGCCCTCGCCCATGCCGCGCGTCGTCACGGCTGACGTGCCCACGCGGATGCCGCTCGTTACGAACGGCGACTGCGTTTCCTTGGGCACTGTGTTCTTGTTGACCGTGATCGCGGCCTCGTCGAGCGCGATCTGCGCGACCTTGCCGGTGAGTCCACGGCTGCGGAGGTCGACCAGCATCAGATGGTTGTCCGTCCCGCCTGACACGATCTGAAATCCGCACGACGCGAGTGATTCCGCGAGGGCGCGGGCGTTGACGATCACGCGGCGCGCGTAGTCCTTGAACGACGGGTCGAGCGCTTCCTTGAAGCAGACGGCCTTCGCGGCGATCACGTGCTCGAGCGGGCCGCCCTGGGTTCCGGGGAAGACCGATTTGTCGATCGCCTTGCCGTGCGTCTCCTTGCAGAGAATGAGACCGCCGCGCGGGCCGCGCAGTGTCTTGTGCGTCGTCGTGGTGACGACGTCGGCGTGCGGAATGGGCGTCGGATACACGCCGGCGGCGACGAGCCCGGCGAAGTGCGCCATGTCCACCATGAGCACCGCGCCGATCTCACGCGCGATGTCGGCGAACGCGGCGAAGTCGATCACGCGCGAATACGCGCTGTAGCCGGCGAGCACGAGCTTGGGCCGATGCTCGAGCGCCTTGCGACGCAGATCCTCGTAGTCGAGCAGGCCTTCGTCGGTCACGCCGTACGAGATGGCGTGATACAGCATCCCGGAGAAATTCACCGGCGAGCCGTGCGTGAGATGGCCGCCGTTCGACAGATCCATGCCGAGGAACGTGTCGCCGGGCTTGAGGAACGTGGCCATCGCCGCGTAGTTCGCCTGCGCGCCCGAGTGCGGCTGCACGTTCGCGTGCTCGGCGTTGAACAACTGCTTCGCGCGATCGATTGCCAGCTGCTCGACCTGATCGACGATCTCGCAGCCGCCGTAGTAGCGCTTCCCCGGCAATCCTTCCGCGTACTTGTTGGTGAGCGACGACCCCATCGCCTCGAGCACCGCTGGCGAAACGAAATTCTCGCTGGCGATCAGCTCGAGCCCTTCGCGCTGACGCCGCGTCTCGGCTTCGATGAGCCGCGCGATCTCAGGGTCGGTCTCGCGGAGCGCGGCGCCGGGCGACGAGAGGCGGTGTTTGATCCAGTCGTTCATGCGTTTCGCGGCGAGCCTGCTCGCCGCCTCCCACCCCGACTGGGGTTGGTCATGGATTTGGCGCCTCGCTGTCGGCGCGCTCGATTTTTTCGATGCGACGTGCGTGTCGCCCACCCTCGAACGGCGTCTCGAGCCACGCGTCGAGAATGGCCGTGCCCTGATCGGCGCTTAAGAATCGCGCCGGCAGCACGAGGACATTCGAGTCGTTGTGCTGTCGCGCGAGCTTGGCGATCTCCGGATTCCACGCGACCGCGGCGCGCACACCCGCATACCGATTCGCCGTGTAGCTCATGCCGAGCCCCGTGCCGCAGAGCAGCACCCCTCGCTCGACGTCGCCCTCGGCAACCCGTTTCGCGAGCGGGTGCGCATAGTCGGCATAGTCCGCCGACTCGGCGCTGTCCACGCCGAGGTCGTCGACCTCGAAACCGAGATCGGCCAAACGATGCTCCAACGCCTCTTTCAGCGCGAAGCCCGCGTGATCGGATGCGATGAGAATTCGCTCAGGCATTGTCGGGTGTCCACCTCATTTGTTCGGCCACTGCGGCCACGTCCGCACCATCGAGTTCACCGCGCGAATGCGCTGTTCGGCGAGGCGATCGGCGGCGAGGTACGTGGGGATTTTTTCCGTTTTCGCGATCTCGAATACCTTGAGCACCGTGTCGTAGATCTCGTCCGCCTTGCGGAACGATCGCGCCGACGTCCAACCAGCCAGCTCGCCGTAGACGTTGATCACGCCGCCGGCGTTCGCGACGTAGTCGGGCGTGTAGGTGATGCCGCGCGTCTCGAGCGCGTCGCCGTGGCGCTCCTCGAGCAGCTGATTGTTCGCCGCGCCGGCAACAATCGACACATTGAGCTGTGGAATCGTCTTGTCGTTGATGATCGCGCCGAGGGCGCAGGGCGCGAAGATGTCGGCCTGCGCGGCGTAGATGTCGTCGAGGCCCACGGCCTTGGCCGAGAACTCGGCGGCGACGCGCTTCACGCGATCGGCGTCGATGTCGCTCACGATGAGCTTGGCGCCGGCTTCGTGCAGTTCCTTGGCGAGATAGTAGCCGACGTGGCCGCAGCCCTGGATCGCCACCGTCTTGTTCGTGAGATCGTCCGAGCCCCACTTCTCGCGGACCGACGCCTGGATTGCGCGGAACACGCCGTGCGCGGTGACGGGCGACGGATCGCCCGAGCGGCCGGCGAGACCGCTCACGTAGTCGGTCTCCATGTGCACGTAGTCCATGTCCGCCGTGCTGGTGCCCACGTCTTCGGCGGTGATGTACCGGCCGCCCAGGCTCTCCACGAAGCGGCCGTGCGCGCGGAAGATCATTTCACGGTCGGACGTTCGGTTGTCGCCGATGATGACGGACTTTCCGCCGCCGAGATTCAACCCGGCGACGGCGTTCTTGTAGGTCATGCCGCGCGCGAGGCGCAGCGCGTCGACGATCGCGTCCTCGTCGCCGGCGTAGCTCCAGAAACGAGTGCCGCCGAGCGCGGGACCCAACACGGTGCTGTGTATGGCAACGATGCCGCGATATCCGGACGCCGAATCCTGACAAAGCACGAGCTGCTCGTGCCCCATGGCGGCGATTGTATCGAAGAGCTTCATCGAGTTCGGAAGAGGGGAAGGAGTGCGGAGGCCGGGTGCGGAGAACTGGAACGAGAAGGGGTGCGGGGGTGCGGGCGTGCGGGGGTGCGGACTGAGGAAGGAGACCTGACTACCGATGCGAATAGAGCTCCCGCGCGATCACGATGCGCTGGATCTCCGACGTGCCTTCATAAATCTCCGTGACTTTGGCGTCGCGGAACAGGCGTTCGACCGGATAGTCGGTGACGTACCCGTAACCGCCCAAAATCTGGATCGCCTGAGTGGTGACCCACATGGCGGCCTCGCTAGCCGACAGCTTGGCCATCGCGCTGAACTGCGTCATGTGCTCGCCGCGATCCTTCGCCGTGGCCGACATGTGGAGCAGCGCGCGCGCGCCGGCCACGCGCGTGGCCATGTCGGCGAGCTTGAACTGGATCGCCTGGAATTCCTTGATCGGCTTCTTGAACTGCTTGCGCTCCGCGGCGTACGCCGCCGCGTGGCGCAGCGCCGCCTCGGCGATGCCGATCGACTGCGCGGCGATGCCGAGCCGTCCATTGTCGAGCGACTGCATCGCGTAGATGAATCCACTGCCGGGCGCGCCGAGAAGCCGGTCGCCGGGAACGCGCATGTCGGAAAAATGGAGCTGCACCGTCGGCGACGCGCGCAGCCCCATCTTGTTTTCTTTCTTGCCGACGCTGAAGCCGGGCAAATCCGGCGTGATGATGAAGGTGCCGATGCCGCGCGCGCCTCGCCTATCTTCCGGGCCGTCGGTGCGCGCCATCGCGAGAATGACGTCGCCCTTGGTCCCGCTCGACACCCACGCTTTGGTGCCGTTGAGAATCCAGTCGTCGCCGTCGCGCACGGCTTGCGTGCGGAGCGACGCCGCGTCGGATCCCGCCTCCGGCTCGGAGAGCGCGAACGCGCCGAGCTTTTCTCCGCGCGCCAGCGGCTTGAGAAAACGCTCTTTCTGGGCGTCGGTTCCCCAACGCAGGATCATCTGCGTGGGAAGCGAGTTGTGCACGCTGACCATCACCGCCACCGACGCGTCGACGATGGCGATCTCCTCGAGCACGACGAGATAGGTCAGCGTGTCGAGCCCGAGACCGTCGTACTGCTCGGGGACGAGCATGCCGAGAAATCCCAACTCGCCCAACTTGGCGACGATCGACGGGTCGAAGTAGGCGTCGCGGTCCCACTGCGCGGTGTACGGCGCGATCTCTCGCTCCGCGAACTCACGCGCGACTGCCTGAATCTCCCGCTGCTCCGCGCTGAGCGGCGTCAGCGCCCACGTCATGGAAGTGAGTGCGGCGACGGGGTCCGAAGACCGACGTCAATACGCATAGAAACCGCGCTTCGACTTGCGGCCCAGCCAACCGGCGGCGACGTACTTTCTCAAGAGCGGGCACGGACGGTACTTCGGGTCGCCGAGTCCGTCGTGCATGACCTCGAGAATGGCGAGGCAGGTGTCGAGGCCGATGAAGTCGGCGAGGGCCAGTGGCCCCATCGGGTGATTCATGCCGAGCTTCATCACCGTGTCGATCGACTCGGCGCTGCCGACGCCCTCCATGAGGCAGAAGACCGCCTCGTTGATCATCGGCATGAGGATTCGATTGGCGACGAAGCCCGGATAGTCCTGCACTTCGACCGGCGTCTTGCCGAGCTGTTTGCTCGTCTCGAGGATGCGGTTGGTCGTGTCGTCGGATGTGGCGAGGCCGCGAATCACTTCGACCAGCTGCATCACCGGCACCGGATTCATGAAGTGCATGCCGATCACGAGCTCGGGACGGTTGGTCTCGCTCGCGATCTCGCTGATGGAGATGGAGCTCGTGTTGGTGGCGAGGATCGTCCCCTTGTCGGCCAACGTCTCCAGCTCGGAGAAGATGCCGAACTTGAGATCGCGGTTTTCCGTCGCCGCTTCGATGACGAGCCACGAGCCGGCGACCTCGGCGAGCCCGCGCGCCAGCGCGATGCGGCCGAGGATCACGTCCTTGTCTGCGGCGGGAAGCGTGCCCTTCTTGATTTGGCGGTCGAGGTTCGACGCGATTGTGTCGCGCCCGCGCTTGAGCGCGTCGTCGGTCACGTCGATCATCGTCACGGGAAAGCCGCTCTGTGCGAAGACGTGCGCGATCCCGTTCCCCATCTGCCCTGCACCGATCACGGCCACACGTTCGGCCATCATGTTTCTCCAGTTGAACGCTTCAGTCGACCGCGGCGCGAGAAAAGCCAGACGCTGCCGGCGATCATGGTCAATGCGGCGGGCACTCCGCCCTCAGGGCCCCACGACCCGCCGGTCGCCCAATTCGGCCCCGCATCAACATAACGGTAGCCCGGGGATTCGAGCGGGAGTCCACTCACCGCGACGTGAAATGCGACCGCCATGGTCCAATTCCAGGCGAAATGCGCGGCCCACGCGGCGTAGAGACTGCGCGTCCCGTATACGATGGAGCCGAGGAAGACGCCGGCGATCGTGACGAGGGCGATCGACTCGAGGTTTGCGCCCGGATTCCGGATGTGGAGCGCGCCGAAGGCGATGCTCGTCGTCGCGATCGCCCACGGCCAGCCCCACCATTCGGAGAGAACCGACAGGATGTAGCCGCGCGACAGCAGCTCTTCGGCGAGCGCGGCTGGCGCGAGCGACACGCTCACGCGCCACGCGCCGCCGAGCCACGAGGTCTTGTCGCCCGGCGCAGCGGCCAGCCAGTGGACTCCGACCAGCGCCGCCGTAGGAATGCCGATGGCGAGCAAGCCGATGGCGAAGCCGAGGCCGATCGTCCGGGGTCGAGCGGCGCCGCGATCGAGCCAGACTTCACTCCACGGTTGTCGGCCGAACCAGTAGAGCGTGAGTCCGGTGCCGGCGAGCAGCGACGCGCACGTAGCCCACACGCCTGAGCTGAGCGCGCCGCCGCCGGAGAGCGGGATCCCGCTCACGAGCAGGGAACCAAACACGGCGTCGATGACGATGAACGACGCGAGCGTGAGCGCCGCAAACGCAACGACGCGCCAGAAAGGGTGAACCCTTCCCGACGCGTCGTGAATACGATCGTGCGAGATCAGGCGCCTCGTTGGGGGCGAGCGACGCGCGATCCGCTGATGAGAGCCGCGAGGTACGCCTTGACCAGGTCGAGCGCGGCGAACGGCGTGATGCCCAATTGCACGGCGCGCGTCACGCTGTGCGAGAGGAGCGTGAGCTGGGCGAGTCCGCCGAAGAAGATCACGACGATGCCGGCGGTCGCGGCGAGCCAGCGGGTCATGAGCGAGGTCGCTCGGCGATTCAGCACGCCGGCCACCCACGCCGCGGCGGGATACGCGATGAGGTAGCCGCCGGTGGGTCCGAAGAAGCGTGCGATGCCCGGCGCGCCCATCGGCGTGAACACCGGCAAGCCCGTGGCACCCGCGGCGAGATAGAGCAGCATGCTCGCGGCGCCGGCGGCCGGACCGAGCCACATGCCAGCGAGAATCACGAGCATCGGCTGCAGCGTGATCGGCACGGGCGTCCATGGAAGCGGGATCGCGATCTGCGACGCAGCGGCAACGGCGAGTGCGAAGCCGAAGACCCCGATGACGGTGGTGCGGGACGGACGGACGGCTGCGGTAGTGCTGAGCGTCGTCATTCGGGTGGACAGGTGGACGGGTGGACCGGTGGACAGGTACTACGAAGAGCGCAACGTCTAGTTGGTACGGGTCACGCTGAGCGCGACGGCGTCGCCGCCGCCCAGACAAAGTGTGGCCAAACCGCGGCGGAGTCCACGGTCCTGAAGCGCAAAGATTAGGGTCGTCAAAACGCGCGCGCCGCTCGCGCCGATGGGGTGGCCGAGCGCGATCGCGCCACCGTTCACGTTGACGCGATTCCAGTCCCAGCCGAGCTCCTCGCCGTCGGCGAGCGACTGCGAGGCGAACGCTTCGTTGGCCTCGATCAGATCGTAGTCGCCGATCTTCGAGTTCTCTTTCGCCATGAGGTTGCGGACCGCGCGGATCGGAGCGAAGAACAGGTCTTGCGGCTCGGTCGCGCCGGTGGCGTACGCGTCGACGCGGGCGAGAATCGGCAAGTTGTGCGCTTTCGCGAACGCTTCCGACGCGACGACGAGCGCCGCTGCGCCGTCGTTGAGACTCGACGCGTTGCCCGCGGTCACGGAGAGATCGGTCGCGTTGCCCGTCTTGCCCGGGAACGCGGGGCGCAGCTTGGCGAGTGACTCGACGGTGGTGTCCTTGCGTGGGCTCTCGTCGGCGTCGACGGTCGTCGTGCCCTTGCGGCTCGCGACCTGAACGGGCGTGATCTCGTTCTTGAACCTGCCCGCCTCCATGGCGGCGATCGCTTTGCGATGCGACGCGGCAGCGAACTCGTCCTGCGCCTCGCGGGTGACGTGCGCCTTCTGGGCCGTGTACTCCGCGTGGCCGCCCATGTGGACGTCGCAGAAGGAGCACCACAATCCGTCCTTGATCATGCCGTCGACGATGGTCTGGTCGCCGAGCTTCACGCCGTTCCGCATTCCATACATGTAGTACGGCGCGTTGGACATCGACTCCTGTCCGCCGGCGACGATGACTTCGCGGTCGCCGGCCTTGATGGCCTGGGCGGCGAGCATCACGGCCTTGAGACCGGAGCCGCAGACCTTGTTGATGGTCATCGCGGAAACGCTGGCCGGAATGCCGGCTTTGATCGCCGCCTGTCGGGCCGGGGCCTGGCCGACGCCGCCCTGGATGACGTTGCCCATGATGACTTCCTGGACGTCAGCGGGGTCGATGCCGGCGCGTTGCACGGCGGCGCGAATGGCGACCGCGCCGAGCTCGGGGGCGGTCAGTGTCGAGAGGCCGCCGAGGAATTTGCCGATCGGCGTGCGGGCGGCCGAGATGATGACGGGGGTTCGAGTTGGGTCGGACATGGGGTGAAAGTTAGTCACAATTACAACTGCAACTACAACCACAACTACAGGCGCAAACGGCAACTGCAAATGCAACTGCTCAACGCAGAGGCGCAGAGGACCGCAGAGGACGGCCGCTCGGAATGGCTCCGTCGCGCAACGAGCCGGGATTCTTGGGGGGAACTGCCGCTCGGGAAGCCACACGTGGCGTCTAACCCGCTCCACGCATCGAAGCGTCCCGAGCGGCTCTAACAAGAAAGTCCCGGCTCGTTGCGCGACGGAGTTCCGAGCGGCCGTTCGCTGCGTTCTCTGCGTCTCTGCGTCGAGCGGTTCAGGGAGCAGTTCAGGGAGCGGCTCAGGAACCGGACTTGACCCAAACGGCGCGCCGACCGATGTTCTATCCAGACTCTCCATAGAGCCTCTCCAATGACTCGCCTGCCCGTCCTGAAAGGAACGCTCGACCTGCTCGTCCTTCGCGCGTTGAGCTGGAGTCCGATGCACGGCTTCGAGATTGTCTCATGGCTCGAGCGCGCCGCCGGTGGGTCGCTCGACGTCGACGACTCGGCGCTTTATCAGGCGGTGTACCGCCTCGAGGAGCGCGGGTTGCTGGCCGCGGAGTGGGGCGTGACGGAGAACAATCGCCGGGCTCGGTATTACAAGATCACGGCAGCCGGGCGCACGCATCTGCGAAACGAGACAAAGAGCTGGATGAAGTACGCGCAGACCGTGACGACGATTCTCACGGTCGCGGCGGAAGACGGAGCACCGGCGCGGTGATCCGCGACGGGATTCGCCGCGTGTTCGACCTCGCGCTGCGCCGGCGCGACCGGTGGGAACGTGAGGTCGAAGACGAGATCAAGCTCCACCTCGCGCTGCGCGCCGAGCAGTTGGCCTCCGCTGGAATGGCGCACGACGAGGCCTACCGAGAAGCGGTGCGGCGGTTCGGCCCGCTCACCGAATCGCGGTCGAGGCTGCTCGACGCGGCACAACATCGGGAGACTCGCATGCAACGCACGGAGTTCGTCGCGGACGCACGACAGGATCTTGCGTTCGCTTTGCGCACGCTCGGACGGCAGAAAGCGTGGACCGCGATCACGATCGCGACGCTGGCACTCGGCATCGGCGCGACGACGGCGGTGTTCAGCGTCGTCAGCACGTTGCTGCTGCATCCACTGCCCTATCCGCACCCCCGCCGCGTCGTCTACGTCGATCAGCAGCCGGCGCAGGGCAATACCACCGGGCTCTCGGTCACGATTACACCCGGGGCGGCGGTGATTCGCGCGTGGAAGGAGAGCTCGCACTCCTTCGAAGCGCTCGAGCCCGCGCGCAATGAGGATCGTTCGCTGAAGACCACCACCGGAGATCCGAGCAGCGTCAGGACGACGGCGGTTCTCCCGAGCTTCGCCGACTTTGCGGGCGTCGCGCCGATCGCCGGTCGCAACTTCACGACGAGAGACCTTGCCGACGCCCGCCGCGTCGCCGTGTTGGGCGAGGGATTCTGGCGTGAGCGAATGGCTGCGAGCCAGTCGGTGCTCGGCCAGTTGATCACGATTTCGGACACCAGTTACATGGTGGTCGGTGTCATGCCGGCGTCACTTCGATTCGGCTCACCGGGACAGACACCGACGGCCGTGTGGCTTCCGTTCGACTTACGCGACGACAAGCTCGCGGGATCCGTCATCGGACGACTGCGCCCAGGCACATCGATCGACGCGGCGCGGCGGGAGCTCGACGCCATCGCGGCCCGGCAGTCGGGACTCAGCGAAGGAGCGAAGCCGCCGTTTCTAACCGCGGTTTCCACGCCGGCGGAAGGCGTGAGATTCCGCGACTCGCTATTGTTGCTCGCGGCCGCCGTCGGCCTGGTGTTGCTCGTGGCGTGCGCGAACGTGGCGCATCTGCTGATCGCGCGCTCGGCGACTCGTCAACGCGAAATGGCCGTGCGCGCGGCGCTCGGCGCCGGGCATGGCCGACTGTTTCGGCAGTTGCTCACCGAAAGCCTGCTTCTCGCCGGCGCCGGAGCGGCGGCCGGTGTCGGCATGGGATGGGGTTTGTTGCGCGCGATGATCGCGATGCGACCGTCATCGCACGACGAGCTCAAAGCGTCGCACCTCGACCTGACCACACTCAGCGTCGTCGTCGGCGTGGCGGTCGTGAGCGGCGTGATCTTCGGCGTGCTGGGCGCGGTGCAGTCGTCACGCTCGTCCACGAATGACTCGCTCAAAGCCGGATCGCTTTCGGCGTCGGCGGGACGGAGCCACCGGCGCGTCCGATCACTGCTCGTCGTGAGCGAGATGGCGCTGTCAGCGATGCTCGTCGTCGGCGCGGCGCTGGTCGTGCGCAGCCTGGCGAGTCTGCAGCGCACGGATCTCGGGTTCGACCCGCACGATCTGTACATGCTCACTCCCGTACCTCGCGCCGGTTCTCTCACGACGAGCTCGGGGGCGGCGTCGCTCGAGGAGTTTGCCAACCGAATCAAGCGGCTGCCCGGCGTACGCGCCGTGACGATCGCTCGCGCAGGACCGGGCTGGCGCTATTTCGACGTGGGACGCTTCGAGGTCGAGGGGGAACCGGTTCCGCCAAAGACCGCGACGTCGTTCACTGACGTGAACTACGTGCACACGAACTACTTCGCGACGATGGGAATCGCGCTGCGCGAGGGGACCGTCTTTCGCGATACGACCCAGGCGGCGCGACAGGTTATCGTGAATGCCGGATTCGCCATGGCACACTGGGGGCCGGGCAAAGCCATCGGTCACCGAGTTCGAGTCGTGGACACCGACAGCGAGCCGTGGCTGACGATCGTCGGCGTCGCGAACGATGCAATGACGACGGGGCCGCTCACGGCGTCGCATGCGCCGTACCTCTATTTGGCGGTCGACACCGCGACTCCGGGGAAAGTCGTGCTTGCGCGGGTCGACGGCGGCGCCGCCGCGATCAAGCCGGCGGTCGCGATTGGGCACCAGATGGGGATGCGCAACGTGGCGATCGACGGAACCGAAGCGTTCTTGTCGCGATCTCTTTCGACACCGCGGTTCGTGACGATGATCATGACCATTTTCGGCGCGCTCGGGCTGCTGCTCGCCGCCGTGGGACTATACGGCGTCATGTCGTACACGGTGACACAGCAGACGCGCGAGATCGGAATCCGCGTCGCACTCGGGGCTTCGACTGGCCACGTGGTGAACAGCGTGCTTCGCCGAGGCGCATCGCTCGCGATCGCAGGCGCATTGGTCGGCCTCGCCGCCGCCGGTTGGGGAACGAAGTTGATAGAGACGCAACTCCACGGCGTCGAGCGGATCGATCCCATCTCGTTCATCGCCGGCGCCGTAGTCCTCATCGGCGCGGCGCTGCTGGCGTGCGTCGTACCGGCAAGGCGCGCTTTGGCGATCGATCCGGTCAAGGCCATTCGCGCCGAGTGATCGGTGGACCGGCTACAGACCGAGGAAAGAAAATTCAACGCAGATGCCGCAGATTTGAAAAGCGATGCCGCAGATGAGGCCGAGGGTGTTTTTTCGCCGTTCCATCTGCGGCATCGCCGTTCAGATCTGCGGCATCTGCGTTCCCATTTCTTTCACGGCGTAGTGGCTCATCCAGCGGAGCTTACGCGTGCGCCGCAAGCACCAACGAACGCGCCCGATTCTCTTCGGCGACCCTCCGCACGAACTCCTCGAGCGGAATCGCGTTCGGCTTCTGCTCTTTGCCGGCGCCGCGCACGTTGACCGCCACGCTGCCCTGCTCCGCCTCACGCCGCCCCACGACGAGCATGTAGGGCACCTTCATGCGCGCGCCCTCGGCGACGCGATACTTGAGCGTCTCGGCGCGCGCGTCGAGGTGCGAGCGGACACCGGCGTCGTGCAGCGCCTTGTGCACCTTCGTCGCGTAGTCGGCGTATTCGTCGGTGATCGGCAGCACGCGCACCTGCTCGGGTGCGAGCCAGACCGGGAACGCACCGGCAAAGTGCTCGGTGAGGATCGCGATGAAGCGCTCGAGCGAGCCGCTCACGGCACGATGGATCACGACCGGGCGATGCATCGTGTTGTCTTCGCCGACGTACTCGAGGTCGAAGCGCTGCGGCGCGTTGTAATCGAGCTGGATGGTGCCGAGCTGCCACGAGCGGCCGATCGAATCGGTGACGTCGAAGTCGATCTTCGGGCCATAAAAGGCGCCGTCGCCGGGCTTCAACTCGTACGCCATGCCCGTCGCGTCGAGGGCGGCGCGCAGCGCCGACTCGGCGCGATCCCACAGCGCGTCGTCGCCGATACGAACCTCGGGACGCGTCGCGAATCGCACTGTCGCGCTCAGACCGAACGTCTCGTAGTACGCCAGGATGAAGCGCAGCAGGAAATGAACTTCATCCTTGATCTGCGCCTCGGTGATGAAGACGTGGCAATCGTCCTGCTGGAACTGGCGCACGCGCGTGAGGCCCGACAGCGCGCCCGTCACCTCGTTCCGGTGCAACACGTCGAACGTCACGTAGCGGAGTGGGAGCTCGCGGTACGAATGCTTCTTCGTGAGGTAGAGCAAATAGTGCGACGGGCAGTTCATGGGCTTGAGCGAGAAGTCGTGCTCCTTGGTCTCGGTGTCGAGCACGAGGAACATGTTCTCGCGGTACTTGCCCCAGTGACCCGAGATCTCCCACAGCCCCTTGTTGTAGAGCAGCGGCGTGCGGATCTCCTGAAAATCGTCGCGCTGGCGCTCGCGAATGAAATCGGTGATCGCGTTGTACAAGACCGTGCCCCGCTCAGTCCAGAACACGGCGCCGGGCGAGAACGGATGCATCATGAACAGGTCGAGCTGCTTGCCGAGCACGCGGTGGTCGCGCTTCTTCGCCTCCTCGATGCGGAGGAGGTGGGCGTCGAGCTCCTCCTTCTTGAAGAAGGCGGTGCCGTAAATGCGCTGGAGCATCTGGCGCTTGGAATCGCCGCGCCAATACGCGCCCGCCGTGTGCGTGAGCTTGAAGTGCTTCACGCGCGACGTGTCGGGCACGTGCGGCCCGCGACAGAGATCGATGAACGGGCCGTCGGTGTAGGTCGAGATGATCTCGTCGTCGCTCAGTTCCGACAGGCGCTCGAGCTTGAGCGGGTCGTCGACGAAGCGGCGCTTCGCTTCGGTGCGATTCACTTCTTCACGGACGAACGGATACTTCTCCGCGGAGACCTTCCGCATCTCGTTCTCGAACGAGGCGAGATCCTCGGGCGTGAACGGCTCGCCGACCTCGAAGTCGTAGTAGAAACCGTCGTCGATCGCGGGGCCGAAGCCGATCTTCGCGTCGGGACGCAAGCGTCGCACGGCTGTCGCGAGCATGTGCGCCGCCGAATGCCGGAGCACGCCGAGCGACGACGCGTCGCGGTCGGTGAGGACGCGGAACGACCCGCCGTTGCGGAGCGGCGTGGCGAGATCCTGAATCTGGCCGTTCACCTCGACGGCGACGGCCGCTTGCAGGAGGCGCTCGCCGATGGACCGCACGACCTCGGCGGGAAGCGTGCCGCGCGACACGCTGCGCGTCGACCCGTCGGGGAGCGTGAGAGTGAGCGCGTCCCCATTCGACGATGGGGACGGGTTGGGCGCTGACTGATCGATCATCGTGGTGCGTCGGAGGTGTTGGCCCGTTCCGCGCGCAAGGGAAACTGAGCGACGGCGCTCGCTCGGGACCGTGGGCCTTGTTCTTGCACGCTCAGCCGCCACGCCCCTCGCGCTTTCCAACAGCGTAACCTATCGTTGTAGAACAACCTCCGCCACAGGGCTCGCGCGCCATGTCACCAATACGCTATCGCGACGAAGGCTCGTCCAAAGGCATCATTCTCGGCGCGGTGGTCGGCGCCATCGCCGGACTCGCCGCCGGGATGTACCTGGCTCAGAACGCCGGCGCACGCAAGCGAACCGAGATTGGCGACGCGGACGAAGAGCGCCATGAGCATCTGCGCGGCGCGCGCGCGACTTCCGGCGGCGAGGAGCTCGACGAGGATTTCGAGGACGCGGTCGAGTTCGAGGATTCGGAGTTCGAGGGCGGCGACGACGACGAGTACGAATCGGATGACTACGACATCACGCTCGAGGAGCGGGTGCTCGAGGCCTTCCGCAACGACCCCGTCCTCTCGACGCGCGCCGTCGACATCGGCTCATTGCGCGCCGGCGTGATCGAGCTCGCGGGCGTCGTCGAAACCGCCCAGGAAGCCCAGCACGCCGTTACGATCGCGCGCGGCGTTCCGGGTGTGCAGACGGTCGTGAACCGGATCGTGACCGGAATTCACGAGCCGCGCTACCACGAGGCGCACGGCAGTCACCAAACGCACGACGTCGAGCGCAAGGTGAGCGAGTCGCGTGCGCTGCGGGCCGACATGCCGGAGAAACCGTCGTCGAACATCCTGCGCGCGGACGAACCGCCGCGCGACGTGACCGGCGCGCCGTAGCGCGCCTGCTCAGGGTTTCTTGAGGTACTGAGGCGGAAGCGGGCTGTCCGGCCGCTCCGCCTGCCAGTAGACAGTCACGATCCACCATCGCGCCCCGTCGTTCAACAGTTGAATGCTGTTGATGCCGCGTGCGAACGGCTTTTCGTCGTTCGCCGTGTGGCGTGACTCGTACGTGCTGAAGGCGTGCGCGATTCCGCCGAACACCTCTCCGGTGCGCGCCACCTCGTGCTCGAAGAAGCCGTTCTCTTCGAGGCCGGTCTTGGCTTGCGTCGCGTACTCGTCTGGCGTCTCGACGCGAGCCACCGCCTTGCGGTCGCGGTTGAGACCACTGGGGATGAGTCGCGCGCCCGGAACGAACAGCGCCTTGAAGCGCTCCCAATCGCGATGCTGACACGCCGGTCCGGAGATCACGTCATAGAGCGCGGCAATGATCGCGTCCTCCGACGCGACGTCCTTTGGATCGGCGACACCGGGCGTCGTGGTCGTGGGCGGTTCTCGATACGCCGTGCACCCCTCCAGCGGCGCTCCCGGCGGAAGGAGGCGGAGGCCAAAGCCCTTCGCGACGAGCGGATCGGTGTCGCTCACGTCCACGGTTCCGCGGGAGTAGGCAGCCGAGGCGCGCTCCTTGGCGAGAAACTCGAGGTGCGTCGGTTGATTCACGAAGATCCGCACGACGTCGAGTCCGCCCGTCGTGCTCCTCAGTTGGAGCATTCCGTTGGGCGGGATCTGCGGCTGGTATTTCGCCGCGTACGCCTTCGCAACGGCGGTGTCGCCAGAGTTGAGGGCGTCGAGCCAGGCCTGGAGCACTGTTCCCGCTCGCGTAGAGGGAATTGCGACAGGCGTCGTGGGCGCGGCAGGCGATTGAGCGGGCGCGCCAGCGGCGACGAAGAACGCGGCGGCCAAGGCGAGCGCGATGCGGTGGGACATCGGGGCTCCGGTTCAGTGTCAACTCTACGATAACATGCTTTGCTGGCCGAAAGCCTTATTTTTCATGGATATGTCCGAACTTCCTGATCGCTTCGACTTTGCGACGGCCGAGCCGGAGATCTACGCGTCCTGGCTCGCCGCGAACTGCTTTCATATCGAGTCGTCGGAGTCGGACCGGGTCGGCGGCGGGAGCGACCCGTACACGATCGTCATGCCGCCGCCGAACGTCACGGCGATCCTGCACGTCGGCCACGGACTCAACAACACGATCCAGGACGTGATCATCCGCTGGGTGCGGATGAAGGGCGCGGGCGCGCTTTGGGTGCCTGGCACCGATCACGCCGGCATCGCGACGCAGAACGTCGTCGAGAAAATACTCGCCGCCGAGGGAAAGACGCGCTCCGACCTCGGGCGTGAAGCGTTCGTGAAGCGGACCGAGAAGTTCGTCGAGGAAACCGGCGGCGTGATCCTTCAACAGTTGAAGGCGATCGGCGCGTCGGCGGACTGGACGCGCACGGCGTACACGCTGTCGCCCGAACTCTCGCGCGCGGTGCGCGAGGCGTTCGTGCGTCTCTACGAGCGCGGACTCATCTATCGCGGCTATCGCGTGATCCACTGGTGTCCGCGCTGCCTCACGTCGCTCAGCGACGAAGAGGCGGAGTTCCACGATGAGCCGGGCACGCTCTATCACATCGCCTATCCGGTGGACGGACAGCCGGGTCGCACGCTGACGATCGCCACGACGCGCCCGGAGACGATGCTCGCCGACGTGGCGGTGGCGGTGAATCCGAACGACGACCGCTATCGCGATCTCGTGGGAAAAACGGTGACGCTGCCGATCGTCGAGCGTTCGATCCCCGTGATCGCCGACGAGTACGCGGATCCGGAATTCGGCACGGGCGTGGTGAAGATCACGCCGGCGCACGACGCGAACGACTTCGAGGTGGGAAAGCGTCATTCCCTGCCGATGCCGATCGTGATCGACGAGCACGCCGTCGTGCGCGAGGTGAAAGACGCCGAGGGCCGTGTGCCGCCGTCGATCAGCGGGCTCGATCGCTTCGATGCGCGCGAAAAGATCGTGGACATGCTGCGCGCGTCGGGCGCGTTGCAGAAAACCGAGGCGCATCAACACGCCGTGCGGCACTGCTACCGGTGCGACACGGTGGTCGAGCCGCGCCTGTCGGATCAATGGTTCGTGAAGATGGCGCCGCTAGCCGCGCCTGCGTTGCAAGGTTTCCGCGACGGCGCGATCCGAATCCTGCCCGAGCGGTGGGAAGCGGTGTACGTGAATTGGCTCACGGGCATCCGAGACTGGAACATCTCGCGCCAACTCTGGTGGGGACACCGCATCCCGGTGTGGTACTGCGACGAGTGCGACCCGCCGCAGAACATCATCGTGAGCCGCGACGACATCACGAAGTGCCCGCACTGCGACTGCCCGGTGCGGCAAGACGAGGACGTGCTCGACACGTGGTTCTCGTCGTGGCTCTGGCCGATCTCCACGCTCGGCTGGCCCGACGAAGTCGCGCCCGATCTCGACGCATTCTACCCGACCGACACGCTCGTCACAGCACCGGAGATTCTTTTCTTCTGGGTCGCCCGCATGGTCATGTCGGGCTACGAGTTCATGGGACGCGCGCCGTTCCACACGGTGTACCTCACCGGCACGGCGCGCGACACGCAGCATCGCAAGATGTCCAAGTCGCTCGGCAACGGCATCGACCCGCTCGACGTCGTGAAACTCTACGGCGCCGACGCGCTGCGCTGGACGCTCGTCGCCGGCATGGGCATGGGCGCCGACGTGATCCTCGACCCGGCGGACATCGACAAATCGTTCGCGACGGGGCGCAACTTCGTCACGAAGCTCTGGAACATCGGGCGATTCCTGCTCGACAAAGTGGGAACCGAGCCGGTCGCGCGGGTTAGTGAGCTCGATGAATCCGCGCTCACCCGCGCCGACCAGTGGATTCTCCACCGCCTCCGCGCCGCGATCGACGAATGCGACGAGGCGCTGGGACCACTGCGTCCGGAAGAGGAGCACGACTCGGCGGATCAGCGCATCTGGCGCGAACTCGAGCGAAACGCCGGACTGCGGCTCAACGAATACGCCGAATCCGCCCGGCGGTTCGTGTGGAACGAACTCGCCGACTGGTATTTGGAATCTCTCAAGAGCCGTCTCGACGCGAACGGAGACGACCGCGACGTGGCGCGCGCCGTGCTGGTGCACGCGTTCGACTGCGCGCTCAGGCTTCTCCATCCGATCGTGCCGTTCGTGACCGAAGCGCTCTGGCAACGCCTGCCCGGCCGCGAACCGGATCAGTTCCTGGCTCGCGCCGACTGGCCGGCGCACATCGACCGCGACGCGCTCGACAACGCCGTCGCACTCCACTTCGAGGATCTCGACGACTCCGCCGAGGAGTTCGAGCTGGTGCGCGAAGCGGTGCTCGCGGTGCGGCAGATCCGCGCCGAGAACAACGTCGCCCCGGGCAAATCGGTCGACGTGTTGTTGCGCGCCGAGAACGCGGCTCTCCAGGACATCCTCGGTGACGAGGCGGCAACGATCGGACGTTTGAGCCGGGCCGACGCACGTCTCGCCGACGGCGCGTCCGTCGGCGCGGCAGCGCACGCGGTTCTCGCCGGCGGCGCGGAAGTGATCATCCCGCTGGCCGGTTTGATCGACCTCACCAAGGAATGCGCGCGGCTTCGCGCCGAAGTGGCGCAGCTCACGACCCAGATCGGATCGCGAGAGGCGCGGTTGTCGAACGCCAAGTATCTCGAGCGCGCGCCGGCGGACGTCGTCGCCGGCGACCGCGCGATTCTCGAGGAGATGAAATCGAAGCGCGACCAACTCACAGACCGGGTGCATTCATTGTGCGGCGGCTGACGGCCGTCGTCGCCGCCTGGTGCCTCGTCGCCTGTGCGTCGGCGGGCGCGCCGCCCGGCGGCCCCGAGGACCACGACCCGCCCGTCATCGTGTCGATCAAGCCGGATTCGGGCACCGTCAACGTGAGGCCGAAGCAGATCGACTTTCAGTTCGACGAAGTCGTCGCGCAAGCGGCACTCGGCGCGACGGATCTCTCGAAGCTTTTTCTGATCTCGCCGATGGACGGCGATCCGGACATCTCGTGGCATCGCTCGCGCATCACGGTCAAGCCGCGCAAAGCATTTCGCGCCAATACCGCGTACGTCGTGACGATGCTGGCCGGACTCGGCGACCTTCGCGGGAACATCCGCAAGGAAGGCGCGTCGATCGTCTTTGCGACGGGTCCGACGGTGCCGCGGTTCGGGATCACAGGGGTGATTTTCGATTGGGCCGCACTGCACGTCGTGGCCAACGCGCTGGTCGAGGCGCTGCCGAAGACCGACACGACCCTCGCGTTCATCGCCGTCTCCGACAGCGCGGGCCATTTCGACATCGGCCCGCTCGACACCGGCACCTACATCGTTCGCGGTTTGATAGACCAGAACGCGAATCGCAAGATCGACCGCAACGAAAAGTGGGACTCGGTCACCACCCACGTGGTCGATGTTCGGCCGTCCGTCGAGCTCGACGCGATCGAGCGTGATTCGACGCCGCCGTTGCTGACCAACATCTCGGTGGAAGACACCGTCACGATCCGCCTCTCGTTCGACAAGTACATCGATCCGGCGACGCCGTTGCAGCCGGCGCTGGTGCAGTTGCGTGGCGCCGATTCGTCGCGCATCGAAGTGCAGCGCGTGCAGTGGGCGGCCGCGTACGATGCCTCCAAGCACGCCGCCGATTCGGCGCGCAAGGTCGACTCGACACGCCGCGCCGATTCGTTGGCCCGCGCGCGCGGTGTTACTCCCACCGCCCCACCCGTGGTCGCGGCACCACGACCGCCGCTTCCCGTCGGTGTGCCCGGCGCGCGACCAGCTCCGCCTCCAGCAAAACCAAAAGCGCCGGTGCCGGACAAGTCGATCATCGTGACGCTCGCACCACCGGCGCGGCTCCTCACCGGGCAATCGTACCGCGTCACGACGCGCGGGTTTCGGAATTTGGTCGGCAACGCGACGGAGCAGACGCGTCCCTTCCAGGTGCCGATCCCCAAGCCGCCGCCCAAGGACACGACGAAGCGCGACACAACGACTCGTGCGCGTCCGGACACAGCGCGTCCGCCGCGTCCGCCGCGGCCGCCGGCCGCCACGCGCCCGCCGCTTTAGCCGGCCAATGACCGACGCGCGCCGAGGTCTTCCGAGCGTCACCGCGTTGCTGGAGAGCGACGGAGTGAAGTCGCTGCTCGAGCACGTCCCGCGCGGCGTGGTGGTCGAGGCGATTCGCCGCACGATCGCGTCGGTGCGGGCGTCGCACGCCGAAGCGCCGGCCGACGCCGATGGGTGGACCGCCGCCGTGGCGACCGCGGTCGACGACGCGACGCGCCGTTCGCTGCGGCGCGTGATCAACGCCACCGGCGTCGTGCTGCACACGAACCTCGGCCGAGCGCCGCTCGCCGCCGTCGCCCTCGACGCGATCGATCACGTCGCGCGAGGGTTTTCGAATCTCGAATACGACGTCGCCGATGGACAGCGCGGGTCGCGGTACTCGCACTGCGCGTCGCTGCTGCGCGAGTTGACGGGCGCGGAAGACGCGCTGGTCGTGAATAACTGCGCCGCGGCGCTCGTGCTCGCGCTCAACACATTGGCCGACGGGCGGACGGCGGTCGTATCGCGCGGCGAATTGATCGAGATCGGCGGCAGCTTCCGCATTCCGGAGATCATGGAACAGAGCGGCGCGCGGCTCGTCGAGGTCGGGACGACGAACCGCACCCACCTCGCCGACTACCGACGCGCGGTCGAGGACGACGGCGCGATCATCCTCAAGGTGCACCGCAGCAACTTCGAGCAATCCGGCTTCGTGTCCGACGTTTCGGCGAGCGATCTCGCGGCGCTCGGCGCCGAACACGGCGTGCCGGTGCTGTACGATCTCGGCAGCGGTCTGCTGACGTCGCTCGAGGCGTATGGATTGAGCGGTGAGCCGACGGCACGAGAGGCGATCATGACCGGTGCGTCGATCGTGACGATGAGCGGCGACAAGCTGCTGGGTGGTCCGCAGGCGGGGCTCGTGCTCGGCGCGAGGCACGTCATCGAGCGGATTCGATCGAACCCGCTCACGCGTTCGTATCGCGTCGACAAGCTCACGCTGGCGGCGCTGGAAGCGACGCTCGCGCTCTACCGCGAACCGGAGCGGGCGATCCGCGAGATCCCCGCGCTCGCCCAACTCACAGCCAACTATGCCACGCTCAAGGATCGCGCCGATCGACTCGCCGCCGCGATCGGCGACCGGCGCGTCGCTGTTGTAGACGTGGCGTCGAGCGTCGGCGGCGGCGCGTTCCCGACGGCGACGATTCCGTCGGCCGCGCTGCGCGTCGAAGGATCGGCCGACGCCGTCGAGAAACGACTGCGCGGTCGCGAGCCGGCGATCATTGCGCGCATCGCCGACGGAAACGTGCTGCTCGACGTGCGGACGATCTTCGCCGCCGACGAGGACGAGATCGTCCGCGGCGTACGCGGGGCGTTGGAAGCGGCGTCGGCGTGACCGGCCGCCCCGGAGCGTTTCTCGACCGCGACGGCACAATCATCCACGACGCGAACTACATCCGGGATCCGAAGGACGTCGAGCTATTGCCCGGCGCGGCGGCAGCGATCGCCCGGTTGAACGCGGCCGGCGTCGCGGTTGTCGTCGTGACGAATCAATCGGGCATCGCGCGGGGCTGGCTCACGCTCGACGACTACGAGGCGGTGCGACGCCGGATCGACGAGCTGCTCGCGGCCGACGGCCGAAACGCGCGAATCGACGCGACGTACGTGTGCCCGCACTTCCCGGAGATCGCGGGAGCATGCGACTGCCGCAAGCCGGCGACCAAGCTGTTTCGCGATGCTATCGCCGATTACAGCATCGACCCGGAACACTCGCTGTTCGTCGGAGACCGCTGGCGCGACGTGGCACCCGCTGCGTCGCTCGGCGGACGCGCGATCTTGCTCAACGTCGTGTCGACGCCGGCGGCGGACCGGGAGCGCGCGACGGCGGAAGGACTCGAGACGGCGGCGTCGCTCGGCGAGGCGGTCGACCGGTTTCTCGACGCGCTTCCCGCCTCGTCCGCCGGGCAATAGAATCCGCGCGTGACTTCGCGTATCGCGGTCCTCGCATCCGGCGGCGGGTCGAACCTCCAAGCCATTCTCGACCACTTCGACGCGCTCGGAGACCGGCGCGGGGGAAGCATCGTCGTCGTGGCGAGCGATCGATCCAACGCGGGCGCGCTCGAGCGCGCTGAGCGACACGGAATTCCCGCTGTCGTGCTGACCGCGGACCGGAATCCGACGCAACCCTCACTCGACCGGCTTGTCGACGAGTACGAGGTCGATCTCATCGCGCTCGCCGGATACGTGAAGATGGTGCCCGAACACATCGTCGCGCGATTCGAGCGCCGCATGTTCAACGTGCATCCGGCGCTCCTGCCGGCGTTCGGCGGCAAGGGCATGTATGGAACGCGCGTGCACCACGCGGTGATCGCGTCGGGGGCGCGCGTAAGCGGTGTGACCGTTCACCTGGTGGACACGCAGTACGATCACGGCGCGATCGTGGCGCAGTGGCCGGTCCCTGTATTCCGGAACGACGACGCCGGCACCCTGGCCGCCCGCGTGCTGCGCGTGGAGCACGTGCTCTATCCGAGGGTGCTCGACGCCGTCGCCGCGGCACGCTTGTCGCTTCCAGCAAACACAGCCGCCGCACCGCCGATCGACACGAAGCCGGCGTTCACACTTCTTCTACACGAGGATTCTCGTCTTGCCGAGAACATCGAGCTGGCGCTGGCTCGCTGAGGGCGCGGGCGTCTGCGCCGCGATCCTCGCGCCCACGCTGACGCACGCCCAGGACACGCTGGCGACGCCGCCGTATTCGCACGCCGTCTCGACGTGGATCGCGCAGATCGCGTCGCCGGGATACGAACGGCTGGCGACCGACCACATTCTGAGCGCGACGACCGGCTGGGTCCGCGACGACACGGGCAATCTCGTCAAGCACGCGGGCTCGGGTGCCCCAAAGCGAGTCGTCGCCTGTGGCATCGACGAGACGGGATACGTCGTCAGCGACATCACTGACGACGGCTACTTGAGAGTTCACGGCACCGGGAACGGCAAGCATCCCGAGCTCTGGGATCAATACCACGAAGGACAGCGCGTCATCGTCGTCGCGGTGGACCGGACGAACCCGCAGCGGTCACACAATGTGACCGGCGTGTTCGCGGTGCGCAGCAATCATCTGTGGCGCAAGCGAACCGCCGACGACGCCCCCACGTCCATCGAGAATCTGTGGTTGGACGTCGGCGCGCGCTCGCGAGCAGAGGTGGCGAAGATGGGCATCGACCGCCTCGACCCGGTCGTGCGCGATTGGCCGGAGTGGACGTACAGCGATTTCGTCTCGGGGCCGGCGGCGTCGAACCGTGCGGGCTGCGCGGCCGTTGTCGCCGCGGCGACCAAGGAGCCCACGAGCGGCGAGACGGTCTTCATCGTCTCGGTGCAGAAGTCGTTCTCGTGGGCGGGACTCACATCGGCCCTGCGACGACTCGGCCGCGTCGACTCGCTGTTCATCGTCGACGGTGAGCTCGGCCGACTGCAATCGACGCCGCGCGAGGTGAAAACACCGTGGCCCCCGCTCGCGGGCTTGAACGTCGGCGCGACGCAGTCGATCGGCGTGCTCGCGCGATTCACCGGAACGCTGGCCGAGACGCTGCAGGAATCGGACATCCAGACGTTGTTCGCGTCGGTGGCGAAGGCGTCGGCTGTCGGAAACGATGCGCCGAGGCCGATCTCGGTACGTCACGCATGGGCCGCCGCGCCGCCGGTGATGGTGCAGGACTCGCTCTCGCGCTACGCCGAGGTGCTCGGCAAGCTCTCGGACATCTACGCGCCGTCGGGGTTCGAGCAGCCGATGCGCGATGCGATCCGATCGATGCTGCCGGCGTGGGCGCGCGATCTCGCGCACGTCGATTCCGCCGGCAATCTGGTACTGCCGATGGGACCGAACCGCGACACGACGGTCATCGTCGCGCACATGGACGAGATCAGCTTCGTGGTGACGGCCATCGCGCGCGATGGCACGCTCTCGCTCAAGCCCCGGGGCAGCCTCTTCCCGTTTCTATGGGAAGGACAACCGGCACTACTGCATCGCCCGACGGATCATCAAGCGCCTCGCGACGGGAAGCTCGGATGCGAAGCGTCGCGCGGTGGACCGATGCGCGGTGTGTTCGTGCCGCGCGACAGCTCACCGATGCGCGAGCCGCCCGCGCTCACGGCCTGGTTCGCGCGCGACTCGGTGGAGCTGGTGAACTCCGGCGTGCACGTCGGGCTCGCGTTGACCGGCTACAAGTGTTCGGCGCGGATCGGCGACGTGCGCATCACGGCGCGGTCGATCGACGACCGCGCCGGCGTGACGTCGTTGCTCCTCGCGCTCGACGAGATCGATCCAGCGAAGCTCGACCACAAGGTGATTTTCATGTGGTCGGTGCGCGAAGAAGGTGGCCTCGAGGGAGCGAAGGCCGCGGCCGCGATTTTGGGACCGTCGGTGCATCGCGTGCACGCGGTGGACACGTTCGTGTCGTCCGATTCGCCGCTGGAGAGCCAGCGTTTCGCCGACGCGCCGATCGGACAGGGCGCGGTGATTCGCGCGCTCGACAATTCGAGCGCTACGCCGCCGGACGAGATCGACCGCGTAGTTCGCATCGCGAAGGCGGCCGGCATCCCGCTTCAGGTCGGCGTGACCAACGGCGGCAACGACGGCTCGGAGTTCGCGCGCGTCGGCGCGATCGACGTCGCGCTCGCCTGGCCACTGCGCTACAGCCATTCGCCGGCCGAAGTGATGGACCTGCGTGATTTGCGATCGTTGACGCGGATTGTGGCGGCTGTCGCCAAGGCGCCGACCACCAAGAGCATGCCGTAAGCGGGCCACGATTCTCCTGACAGGCCAGTGCCGGCTTCGAGCAAACGGGAACGCAGATGCCGCAGATTGGAACAGCAATGCCGCGGATGAGAATCAGGGTGCATTGAGTTTTGGCTGCTGGCCCGCGCTAGTTTCATCCGCCTATGCCTCGCGCCCTCCTGTCCGTTTCCGATAAGACCGGCGTCGTCGACTTCGCCAAGGCGCTGGCGGAGCTCGGTTGGGAGCTCGTGTCCACCGGCGGCACGGCGAAGGCCCTGCGTGCGGCCGGGCTCACCGTGCGCGACGTGAGCGACGTGACGGGATTCCCGGAGATGATGGACGGGCGCGTGAAGACGCTCCACCCGGCCGTGCACGGTGCCCTGCTGGCGCGGCGAGACAATCCCGAGCACGTGAAGGCGCTGAGTGAACACGGGATCACTCCTATAGATCTCGTGGCGGTGAACCTCTATCCGTTTCGCGAGACCGTCGCGCGCAAGGACGCCACGCCCGAGGATGCGATCGAGAACATCGACATCGGCGGACCGAGTATGCTCCGGTCGGCGGCGAAGAACTTCGCGTCGGTCTGGGTGATCGCCGACGCGAACGACTATGGCCGCGTTCATTCCGCGCTCACGGCCGAGGACGACGATCTCGACCTGCGCCGTCTGCTCGCCGGAAAAGCGTACGCGCACACGGCGGCGTACGACGCGGCGATCGCGTCGTGGTTCGCGCGCGAGCGCGGCGACAAGTTTCCGCCGGAGATCGTCGTGTCGTTCGAGCGCGCGCAGTCGCTGCGCTACGGCGAGAATCCGGGACAGGCGGCGGCGTTCTACGTCGAGCATGCCGGCGCGGGGCTCGGCGGATTGACACAGAAGGGCGGCAAGGACCTTTCGTTCAACAATCTGTTGGACCTCGAGGGCGCGCTCCTGGCGATCGATCCGTTTTCGACCGAGACAGCGTGTGCGATCGTGAAGCACACGTCGCCGTGCGGGCTCGCCGTCGGCACGTCGGCGATCGACGCGTACAGGAAGGCGCTCGCCTGCGACCCCGTCTCGGCGTTCGGCTCGGTGATCGCATTCACGGTGCCCGTCGACGACGCGACCGCGAACGCCGTGGCGAGCCTCTTCGTCGAGTGCATCGTGGCGCCGGAGTTCAGCGCGGGGGCGATCGAGATCCTCGGCCGCAAGAAAAACCTGCGCGTCCTCGAAGGACGCACGGGGCTGACGAACTCCGACAACCATCTCGACTACAAGCGCGTGCGCGGTGGCGTTCTCGTGCAGGAGCGCGCTCCGGCGATCCTCGACGACACGGGATGGAGCGTCGTCAGCAATCGACAGCCGACGACGGAGGAGTACCGCGACCTGTTGTTCGCGTGGCGCGCCGTGGCGTCGGTGAAGTCGAACGCGATCGTGCTGGCGCGCGAAGGGGCGACGATCGGCATCGGCGCGGGACAGATGTCGCGCTTGGACGCGTCGTTCCTCGCGGCGCACAAAGCCGCTCTCGCCGGCCACGTGACAGCAGGATCGGTGCTCGGCTCCGACGCGTACTTTCCGTTCCGCGACGGCATCGACCAGGCGGCCGAAGCGGGCGTCCGCGCCATCGTGCAGCCGGGCGGATCGGTGCGCGACCCGGAAGTGATCGCCGCCGCCAACGAGCACGACATGACCATGTTGTTCACCGGCAAGCGGCTGTTCCGCCACTGAGATCCGTCGTGCGCCACAGGCAAGACGCCGCGCTCACGCGATGACGAGGAAACGGCGCGTCGGCGTCATCGGCTCGATCGTCTGGGACGTCATCTACGGACGCGAGGGGCGATCGTCGCCTGTCGAGGAGTGGGGCGGCATCAGCTACGCGCTCGGCGGGATGGATGCCGCGCTCGATGACGAGTGGGAGATCGTGCCGATCATCAAGGTTGGCGAGGACCTCGCGCCCGCGGCCGCGCAGTTCATGGGCGGGCTGCGCCACGTCGCCGCCGACGCGCGCCCGATCGCGGTGCCCTACCCAAACAACCGGGTCGAGCTGCGGTATTTCGACGACGAGCGCCGCAGCGAAGTGATGAAGGGCGGCGTGCCGGCGTGGACGTGGCTCGGATTGCGGCCGGTGCTCGAGGCGGCGAAGCTCGACGCGCTCTACGTCAATTTCCTGAGCGGGTGGGAGCTGGATCTCGAGACGACGATCCTCCTCCGGCAGTACTTCACGGGGCCGGTCTACTGCGACCTCCACATGCTGGCGTGGGCGGTGCAGCCCGACGGGCTTCGCACCCTTCGGCCGATCTCGAACGTGCGCGAGTGGTGCGCGTGCTTCGACGTGCTCCAGGTGAACGAGGACGAGATGCGGATGCTCGCGCCGGACCCGATGGCGCTGGCGGCGACGGCGCTCCACGCCGGCGTGCGCTGTCTCGTCGTGACGTTGGCCAAGCGCGGCGCGGTGTACTTCGCGGCGTCGGACTTCGAGCGGCTCACGCTCGCGCATCCTGACGGCGCCCGCCCGTTCGAGTCGATCGCCGCCGACGTCGGCCCGGTCCGCACGTCGCTCGTGCCGGCGGATCACGTCGTGGACGGCGGCGACCCGACCGGATGCGGCGACGTGTGGGGCGCGACCTATTTCTCGCGACTGCTCGCCGGTGATAACTTTGGCGACGCCATCCTCGCCGCGCATCGCGCCGCGGCTCGCAACGTCGGGCACCGCGGAGCCTCCGGGCTCTCCGACTTTCTCCGGGGAACGATCAGCCTCACGTGACTCACGTCATCACTGTTCCACCGTCGCTCGACGAGCACTCCTTCGAACAAGTGCTGGAACAGTTGGCTCCGATTCCCGTGGACGCGAAGCTCCTCGTCGACGCGCGACACGTCCGCTGGGCGTCGCCGTACGGACTCACCGCCCTGCTCACGCTCGCCCAGACCCGTGCCGAACGACCGGCGCTCGCCGTTCCCGAGTTCGAGGAAACGGCGTCGTATTGGCGGCGAGCGTCGTTCTTCCACTACGCGGAAAGCCTCTACGAGCTGCGCGGGACGTATCCCAAGCGAAAGGAGACGGGCGAATCGAGCGTCCTTCTCGAGATCACGCCCATCGCCGGCAGCGACGACGTGCACGGCGTCGTCGGCCAGGTCCAGGCGGGAGCGCAGCGGATTCTCCAGAACGAGCTGCACCTCGAGCCCAAGGCGATCCTTGGCTTCACGATGACGCTGTCCGAGGTTTGCCAGAACATCATCGAACACGCGGGACAAGGCGGGTGGGTCGCGGTGCAGAGTTACCGGTGGACCAAGCGCCTCGGCAGGCGCGTCGTCGTGATCGCCGTGTGCGACGCGGGCCTCGGATTCCGGCGTTCATTGGAAAGCGCGCCGGGACATGTACCGACCACCCGCTGGGACGACGCGGCGGCGCTCGAGGAGGCCGTGATTCGCGGCGTGAGCCGGTTCCGCGAGCGCGGACGCGGGCACGGGCTCGCCGGCGCGCGCAACTACGTCGGGCGGTGGCACGGCAAGCTCTCGGTCCGCAGCGGCACGGCGCGAATCGCCATCGTCCCCGATTGGGACGACGACGTTCCGCTCGCCGAAGGCCTTCCCCAGTTCCCTGGCGCGCAAGTTCAGGTAATCATTCCTGAGGCCATCGACGGAGGATCGACGGAACGATGATGCATCACATCGATCTGAGCAGCGTGCTTCGACAGACGCTGGCGTGCGACCTCTACTCGAATCTCGTCACGCGCCCCACCGGCGCCGCGGTTCGCACACAGATCGAGCTGCTGCTCGGCGACCCGACCGATACCGCCGACGCGCGCGCGTTCACGATCATCGATTTCTCCCAGGTGTCGATGATCGACTTCTCGTGCGCGGACGAAGTCGTCGCCAAGCTTCTCATGCGCTATTCGTCGGCCGACGCGCCGCGCGACGCATACTTCCTTTTCCGCGGCGTGAACGACGACCATTGGGTCGCGATCGGAGCGGCGCTCGAACGACACGGACTCGCGCTCGCCGTGGAGAACGCGGACGGCGTTCGCATTGCCGGCGTTGTGAGCGAGGACGAGCGCAGCACATGGGAAGCCGTCTACAAGCTCGGCACCGCCAACGCCTACGACGTCGCGATCGCGACGGGCGGCGACACGTCACACGTGCGCGGCACGCTCGACTCGCTCTGCGGACGCCGGCTCGTGATGCGCGCCAACGACGAATACGTCGCCGTCGGCCACTTTCAAGCGTGACGCCGTGAACAGCGAGACGCTCGACGGGCCGCTCAGAGTCGCGCGGCTCGATGCGACGAAAAAGGGCGATACCGATCGCGGTCCGATGGTGACGTTGAACCCGGGCGACGCGCGCGTTCGCCTCCTCACCGCCGGCGAGCTCGCTTGGGTGTACGGCCCTCGCCGCGGCGAGCTGGCGACGGTGCGGATCGACGCGTCGCTGCGCGCCGGCGACGTCGTGCTCCGCGATGTCGGAGGCGCCTCGCCGTCGGAGATCGTGAGAGTCGTGAAGCCAGACCTCGACAACCGTGGACGGAGAAACACCGCCCTTGCCTGATCATTCGCACGCGGGCGGCCGGCTCTCCGGGCCCAGTCGCGTTTCGCCATTCGACATCGGCACGCTCGCCGTGCACGCCGGAACCGTGACGCGCGAGACCGACACGCCCGTCGTGCATCCGCTGTTCCAGTCGGTGAACTTCAATCAGCAGGTCGGCACGGGCGACAACCTCCGCTATCCACGGTACGGCAACTCGCCGAACGCCGAGGTCGTGCAGGAGCGTGTCGCGGCGCTCGAGGGCTCGGAAGCGGCGGTGCTGCTCGCCAGCGGCATGGGCGCGGTCGCCTGCGGCCTGCTCGCCCTGCTCCGCCCCGGCGACCATCTGCTCGCCAGCTCGGCGATTTACGGAGGCGTGACGCGCCTGCTGTCGTCCGAGTTCACGTCGTTCGGAATCGACGTCACGCTCGTCGACCCGATGGAAACCCGCGTCTGGCGGAAGCGTCTGCGCAAGACGACGCGCGCCATCTTCCTCGAGACGCCGGTGAATCCGACGTGCCGCGTTCTCGATCTGAGGCCGGTCAGCTACGTCACGAAGGAATTGGGCATCGCGCTCGTCGTCGACTCGACGTTCGCCAGCCCGGTGAACCTGCGCCCGATCGAGCATGGCGCGGACGTCGTCATCCACTCCGCCACCAAGTACCTCAACGGCCACCACGACGTGCTGGCCGGGATCGTGTGCGGCACGGCGCCGTACATCGAGGAAGTCCGCCAGAAGATGATGGTGTGGGGCCAGGCGCCCGACCCATTTGCGGCCTGGCTTCTCGAGCGCGGGCTCAAGACGCTCGACGTTCGCGTCACGCGCCAGAACGAGAACGCCCTTCGGATCGCCGAGTGGTGCTCCACGAATTCGGCCATCGGCAAAGTCCACTACTCGGGGCTGCCGGATCACCCGGATCACGACGTGGCCAAGGCGTTGATGAGCGGGTTTGGCGGGATGATGGCCATCGAGCTGGCCGGGGGAGCCGACGCCGCCACCCGATTCCTCGAGCGGATCAAGGTGTTCCGGCACGCGCCGAGCCTGGGCGGCGTGGATTCGGTCATCTCCGAGCCACGATTCACGTCGCACGCGCATCTGTCGTCTGCCGAGCGGGCGAAGGCCGGGATTCCGGACGGCTTTCTCCGCCTGAGCATCGGGATCGAGACGGCCAAGGACCTCATCGGGGACATCGAGCAGGCGCTGCGGTAGGCGGTGGACGGGACTGGTAATGGGCTTCGTGGCGCCGCGCGAGGCGACTGCGGCGGGCAACAAAGGGGCTGAGTCGCGACGCGTGGTGAGAGAATCCGGCGACAGGTCGGCGGTGACGAGCGTCGAGACGCTGGATCCCGCCGCGCCGCCCGTTCCGCCGGCCCGCGCGACGAGTGGGCGCGAGGTGCTCATCTTGGTGCCCTCATGAGCGCGAACAAGTCCGGGACCTGACGGAGCTGCGCTGCGAGGACCGCGCGGTTAGTCGCACGTGGTCGAGCTCGAGCACATTGCGGAGGAGGCGATCCTCGGCCGGCTCGACGGCGCGACGCGCTTGGACGTGGTCTGGCTGATGGCGCGGCAGCTGAACATCGACGCGATGTCGTCGAGAATCGCGCGGTATGCCGACCGGTTGAGCGCGCCGAATAGATCGCCGTTCCAGTCGAGGGAGGGTTGCCCTTGGCTGAGGGTGATGAGGAGTGGGGAATGCGAAGGTTTCCTCGAGTTCCTTCCTGCGGAGCGCGAGAAGCGGCGACCGACGCGACGGGCGTTGGGCGCTGAGCGACGGAGCGGATCGCCGTGCGAGTAGCTCGAGCGTTGGTGCCGAAGCGCGCGATGGAGTCAGCACGCGGTACGAGGGACGGCGCGTGTCGTTTCGCGCGCGTACTGCCGTCGGTCGGTGCCATACTTCGATCCGGTGCCGGCGTACTTGGATCTGGTGCCGGCGTACTTCGATCCGGTGCTGGCGTATCTCGGTCCGGTGCTGGCGTATTTCGATCCGGTGCTGGCGTACTTCGATCCGGTGCTGGCGTACTTCGATCCGTTGCTGGCGTACTTCGATCCGTTGCTGGCACTCCTCGATCCGTTCCGATGGTGCTGAGGCACGTTGTCGTGTCGCGTCGGTGTGTTGCGACCGTGACGCGATCGGCGGCGATGTGGGCGCGATGCGGGGCGCTCGCGACGCGTGGCGACGTCGGATGAACACTTGCGATTCGGCTCAGACCGCGGCGCGAGGCGCAGGCAATTGTGGGGATCGAGAGTCTGGCGCGATGGATCGTCGTCGTGAAGCCGCGTTCCGGCGGTCTTGGAACGAGGCGCGGCCGACTGACGGTGCGGCGAGCCCTTGGTTCGTGACGGTGTTGTCGATGTGCGGCGGTCACTTCGCGTTGGAGTGACTGATGTCGCGACCGGACCGGTGTCGGCGACGAACGAAATGACGAGCAGGGCGATCGTGACGGCGTGCATGGCGATGGATTGGGGAATGGCGGAGGATGCACCGGGTACTCGGCGATCACGGGTAACCGATGCGAGGCTCTCTATAGGTGAATCGCTACGAGGCCGGTTTTGCTATGCGGTGTCCGCTTGGGTGGACATCAGCGCCAGTCGTGTGGCGGATCGGCGGATCGGCGGATCGGCGGATCGGTGGACCGGTGGACCGGTGGAACAACGACTAGCGAAACGCTGCGGTCCGATCGGCAACGGGACGGTGACGCTGGAAACAACCATGCGTCAAATGGTTGACCCCATGATCCGTTTCGATAGAGTCTCGAAGACATACCCGCGCGCCGTTGCCGGAAGCTCGGCGCTGCGAGACGCCTCCTTCCGGATCGCGAAGGGAGAATTCGTCTTCCTTACGGGTCCGAGCGGCGCCGGCAAAAGCACCATCCTCAAGCTGCTCTATATGGAAGAGCGGCCGAGCACGGGCGAAGTCCGCGTGAGCGGCTACAGCTCGGCCACCAGCAAGCGGCGTGACGTCGCGAAGCTCCGCCGCCGGCTCGGCATCATCTTCCAGGACTTTCGCTTGCTCGAGGATCGGACGGCCGAGGGCAACGTGGCGTTCGCGCTCGAGGTGATCGGCGCGCCGCGATCGTCGATCGCGAATCGCGTGGCTCGCGTGCTGACGCAGGTCGGCCTCGCGTCGAAGGCGACGGCGTATCCCAAGGAGCTCTCCGGCGGCGAGCAGCAGCGCGTGGCATTCGCTCGCGCGCTCGTCAACGATCCGTTCGTCCTGATCGCCGACGAGCCGACGGGAAACCTCGACGACCGCGCGAGCCGCGGAATCTTCCAGCTGCTGCGCGAGATCAATGCGTCGGGCACGGCGGTGATCATGGCGACGCACGATCTCGACCTCGTCCGGTCGAGCGAGTATCGCTGCCTCGAGCTCAATCACGGCGAAGTCGTGTTCGACTCCGCCGACGCGGTCAAGGTCGAGATCGAGGTCGAGTGATGACATCGTTCAAGACGGCGTTCTCCGCGTTCCGCCGCTCGCCGTTGTTGAGCGCGCTGAGCATCACGACGATCGCGTTCTCGCTGTTCGCGTTCGGCCTGTTCGGGCTCGTGGCGCTGAACATCCGCAGCGCGCTGCAGAAAATCGAGGAGCGGGTGGAGATTCGCGCCTTCATCGCCGACAGCACGAGCGACGAGCAGATCGCGAGCGCCGCGGACCAGATCTCGAAGTTCCCCGAGGTCCTCAAGGTCGACGTCGTGACGCAGGACCAGGCGCTCGAGCGCGCGAAGAAGGAGCTCGGAGAGTTCAAGGACGTTTTCGAGGCCGGCGTGCTGCCCGCGTCGTTGGACATCAAGCTCAAGCCGGGACACCGCGATCCGGAATCCGTGCGCCGCGTCGCCGACCATCTGCACGAAGTCGATTTCGTCGACGACGTGCGCTTCGGCGAAGAGTGGATCACGCAGCTCTATCGCCTGCGCAACATCGCCGGCGTCGCCGGGATTGCGCTCGGCCTCGCGTTCGCGGCCGTTGCCGTGATCATCATCGGCGCGACGATCCGCATGGCCGTGCTGGCGCGCAGCAATGAGATCTCGATCATGCGACTCGTCGGCGCCACCGACGGGTTCATCAGCCGCCCCTTCCTTATAGAAGGTTCGGTCAAGGGCATCCTCGGCGGCACGCTAGCACTGGGGCTGACGTACATCGCAATGCAGATGCTGCAGCAATATCTGCATTTTCAGACCATCTTCTTCGACAGCCGTCTCGCCCTGCTCGGGGTGCTCTCGGGCGCCGTGATGGGATTCGCCGGCAGCGTCGTCTCGGTCGGCCGGCACCTTCGCGAAGTATGACGCGAGCACGCCGGGCGCTCCTCTGCTGCGCGGCGCTGTTGCTTTGCACGGCGCCGGCAATGGCGTCGGCCCAGGTGCCGGATCGCATACGCGCGCAGCGCGACACGCTCGACCGGATTCGCCGCGAGCGCGAGGCGCTCGAGCGACAGGCGTCTGATCTCCAGAACAGCGTCCACGATCTCGACGCCGAGGTGACGAACCTCAACGAGCGAGCCGACGCCACCGAGCGGCTGGTGCGCGCGCTGGACGATCAACTCGCGACGATCAGCGGCGAGGCCGACAAGGCGACGCGAAACGTCGCCACCGCCGGCCAAGAGCTCGACGCGAAGCAGCACGCGCTGCGCGCGCGCCTGGTGGACATCTACAAGCGCGGCCCGTTGTTCACGACGCAAGTGATGCTGTCGGCGCGATCGTTCGGCGAGTTGGTCGCGCGGTACAAATACCTCCATACGATCGCCGTCCACGACCGCGCGCTCGTCAGCCGCGTCGAGGAGTTGCGCGACCGCGTGACGCGGGAGCAGGGCCGGTTGGTCGGCCTGCGCAGCCAGCTGGAGCTCAACCGCGGCGACAAGGCCCGCGAAGAGGAGCAGCTTCGCGCGCTCGAGCAAGAGCGCGGCGCGACGCTGGCGCGCACCAAGGTGCAAGCCCGCGACACCGAAGACCGGCTACTCCGCATGAAGGCGACCGAGGCGCAATTCGCCAACATCATCGCCAACCTCGACGCCGACCGCCGTCGCGCCGATGCGACGCGACCCAACGCCGTGGTCAATACGAGCACGATTCACTCGGCCGACTACGGCCACCTCGACTGGCCCGTCAGCGGCCCGCTCGTCTACACCTTCGGCAAGGCGCAGACAGCGAGCAACACGACGATTCGCTGGAACGGCGTCGGCATCCGCGCGCCGGTGGGCACCAGCGTTGCCGCGGTGGCGCCCGGGCGCGTGGTGAACGTCGGCCAGCTCGGGACGTACGGCCTCACGGTGATCATCGACCACGGCGGCGGCGATTACTCGATCTACGGCTCTCTCGACCGCGCCGACGTCCGCGCGCAGCAAATCGTGGCCAAGGGACAGGTCATTGGCGAAGTCGGCGTGTCGGATCCAGAGCTCCCACCACATCTCCATTTCGAGATTCGGCATGGCGGAGCGGACGGGCGGCCGTCGTCGGTGGATCCCGCGACCTGGCTGAGAGCGAACAGCGACAAGTGACGAGCTCGTGCCCCTCGGAGTTCGTCCTCTTCGCCCTTCGGAGTCCATGACCAAGCGCTGCTCCACCTGCGGCCGCTTTCGCTCTTACAATGAAGACGATCGTTATTGCGTCGGCTGCGGGAACGAGTCGCTCGAGGACTCCTGCGCCTGCGGCCGCGCGTACGACTACGCGCTGAACGAGAGCGGCGCGATTCATTGTCCGCGATGCGGGCGGTCGTTCCACGGCAAGTCGGAAGAGTTCGACGCGTAAGCGTCGGCCCGCGCAGAAAGAAACCCGAAGCGACAGATCGCGGCCCTGTAGGCGCCGTCGCCGAAAAGTGCAAGGCGTCGCCGGCACCCTTTGCGCAAAGCCGCCGATTGGGTGGCTCATTACACCGTGGATACAACATATCGGTGAAACTTCCCAACCAAATTCGCGTGTAGTCTGTCCAATGGCGTTGACCGAACGGCCGCCGCTTCGGACAACATTCAGCAGACTCGACACTCGGATGATTGGATTGGCAGTCGGCGCAGCACTGGCCCTTATCGCACCGCTCCAGGCAGGTCCGCAGGAACACAACGGCCGTGCGCAGCTCAGCGGCGTCGCGCACTCGGTGCCCGCGCCGACTGATTCTGGTGCGGTAGCCGTTCGCGCCACAAAACCGCCCGTCATCGACGGCATCGATGAGGACGCGGTCTGGCGCGACGCGCCGCCGATCACCGCGTTCCGGCAATGGCAGCCGACCGAAGGCGGCGAAGCCCGCTTCCGCACCGAGGCGAAGGTCGCGTACGACGCCGCGAATCTCTACGTGTTCGTGCGCGCGTTCGACCCGCATCCCGACAGCATCATCAAGATCCTCGAGCGGCGCGACACGTTCACGCCGTCGGACATGATCTGGCTGTTCATCGACTCGTACCACGACCACCGCACCGGCTTCGAGTTCGGCGTGAACGCCGCGGGCGTCAAGATCGACCAGGCGGTCTACGACGACGGGAACGAAGACAGCGCATGGGACGGCGTTTGGGACGTCGCCACGCGAATCGACTCGCTCGGCTGGACCGCCGAGTTCCGGATCCCGCTGTCGCAGCTCCGGTACAGCCGCGACCGCAGCCACACGTTCGGATTCACGATCGACCGCGACATCTATCGGTTCAACGAGCGAGTGAGTTGGCCGCTCTTCCGCCAATCGAAGACCGGATTCGTCTCGCAGTTCGGTTCACTCAGCGGGTTAGACGACCTCGAGGCGCCGCGTCGTCTCGAGGCGATGCCGTACGTCGTGACCAAAAACGCATCGCACATCAGCGACAACCGTTACACCGATCGCTCGGACGCCACACTCGGCGGCGACCTCAAATACCGCGTCGCGTCGAACCTCACGCTCGACGCGACGATCAACCCCGACTTCGGCCAGGTCGAGGCGGACCCCGCGGTTCTGAATCTGTCGGCGTACGAATCCTTCTTCGACGAACGACGTCCGTTCTTCGTCGCCGGCCGAGGACTGTTCCGGTTCGACGTCGACTGCAGCGCCGTCAACTGCTACAGCGAAGGCCTCTACTACAGCCGGCGCATCGGGCGCACCCCGGAGCTCGCGCCGACGTACGGCGACACGGTTCCGCAGTCGCCCACCACCATCCTCGGCGCCGCCAAGCTGACCGGGCGATTCCCGAGCGGACTCACCATCGGCGTGCTCGACGCGACGACGCAGCGTGCCTCGAGCCCGGGTGACACGACGTACGAGCCGGCGACGAACTACGCCGTGGCGCGCGCGAAGCAGGATTTTCGCGACGGCAACAGCTCGATCGGCGGCATGTTCACGGCGGTGAACCGGAGCAACGACCGGTGGTCCTCGCCGTTTCTCGCGTCGAGCGCGTACGCGGCGGCGATGGACTTCCGTCATCGCCTCTTCGCCAATCAGTACGAACTCTCGGGGTCGTTGGACAAGAGCCGCGTCGACGGAAGCAGCGCCGACATTCTCGCGCTGCAGACGAACGCGGTCCACTACTACCAGCGTCCCGACGCCGGTCTCCCGCTCGACTCGACCGCCACGTCGCTCGGCGGCGACGCCGAGGAACTCAAGTTCGGCAAGATCGCCGGGCAGAACCTGATGTACGAGACGTCGTACATGCGCCGGTCGGCGGGCTTCGAGGTGAACGATCTCGGCTATCTCCGCCGCGCCGATCAGCAGTCGTGGAACAACTGGATGGGCTTCTTCGACCGCAAGCAGCGCGCGTTCACGAATCGCATCCAGTGGAACAACAACTGGTGGCAGTACTGGACGACGGCCGGGCTCCCGCTCGAAGCGGCGTACAACACGAACCTGCAGATCACGCTGCGCAATAACATGGGCGTGCACGGCGGCGGTACGATCGGCCAGTTGGGAACGACGTACGACGACCGCGGCGCCCGCGGCGGCCCGGCGGTTCGACAGGATCCGTATCTCGCTCCGTGGATCTACCTCAACGGCGACGACAAGCATTCGGTCGTACCGTCGTTCAGCGCCAACTGGTTCAGCGGATCGGGTGGTCGCAATCGCTCGTGGAACGCCGGTCCCGAGATCGACTACAAGGTCCTCGGCCGGTTCAGTTCCGCGTTCTCGCTCAACTACTCGCGCAACGTGGCCGACAACCAGTGGTACAGCAACTACACCGACTCGGTGCACGTGACGCACTACACGTTCGCGCATCTCAACCAGACGACGACGTCGGCGACGGTGCGATTGAACTACACGTTCACGCCGAACGTGTCACTCCAGGCGTACACGCAACCGTTCGTGTCGAAGGGCACGTACTCGGACATCCGCCAACTCTCCGCCACGCCGCGCGCGTCATCGTACGACGATCGCTACGCCGCGTACGGCGACACGTCGGTCACGAACAATCCGGGCGGCTTCAACTTCAAGGAATTCCAATCGAACGTGGTCTTCCGCTGGGAGTACAAGCCGGGGTCGACGCTGTTTCTGGTGTGGAACGAAGGCCGCCAGGGGTACATTCCCGCGCAGGGCGCGACCGATTTCTCCGGCGACGTGCGCGACCTGATGCGCCTGCACCCCGCGAACACGTTCCTGGTGAAGGTGTCGTACTGGCTGAATCGTTGAGTGACCGGGCCCTCTAACGAGTAGATTCGCAGGCGCGCCGGAGTCCGCCGGCGCCGCGAACTCCGGAGAGCCCGATCGTGATCGACCGGTATGGCATGCGACGTATTGCGCCGCTCGCGGCGCTGGCGTTCGCGCTCGCAGCGGCCGAGCCCGCAGCGGCGCAGTCGATTCCGGGCGCGGTGCTCGCCAAGCGAGAGCCGCATCATCATTTCGTGTACGAGGACTCGACGATTCGCGTGCTGCGCGTCCGCGTCCCACCGCACGACACGACGCTGCTGCACGAACACGACCCAGACTACTTCTGGGTCGCGCTGGGCCCGAGCACGCTGATCAACGTCAAACCGGGTTCGCCCGACGCGGCGGTGACGTCGGCCGATCTCGCGGTTCATTACAGTTTTGGCAAGTTCGCGCACATCGCGCGCAACCCGGGCGACGCGCCGTTCGACAACATCACCGTGGAGCTGCTCCAATCCCAGACGAACGTGCGCAACCTCTGCGAGCCCGCCGTGGCGAACAAGCCGCTCGACTGTCCGCCGGCGTCGACGTCGAGCCTCTTCTACACCGGCGTCACCGACCACGCCGCTCTGGCATCGGACCAGCTGCGGGTGAGCCTCCTCACCATCGCTCCCGGCGGTACACTTCATCCGACTGGGCGCGCGCGCGCCACGTGGGTGATCGCGCTCGACACGGCCGATACTCGGCGCGGGTTGAAGGTCGAAGGGGCGCCGAAGTGGGTGGGCGGAACGTTTCGCGCGGCGCGCGGAGAGACATGGGCGCTCCGGAATGTCGGTAGTCGCGCGATTCGAGTGATCGGGGTTGTGAGCGACTGAACGACTCAACGACTCAACCGCGAGAGGGCGCGACGGCCGAAGGGCGCGACGGCCGAAGGGCGCGACGGCCGAAGGGCGCGACGGCCGAAGGGCGCGACGGCCGAAGGGCGCACCGGCCAAACGGCGCACCGGCCAAACGGCGCACCGGCCAAACGGCGCACCGGCCAAACGGCGCACCGGCCAAACGGCGCACCGGCCAAACGGCGCACCGGTCAAACGGCGCGACGGTCAAACGGCGCGAGATGCGAATTACGAGGATCGAAACGGCGAATCGTGCGATCGGACAACCGCTCTCGCCGTTCGATCGTTACGCCGTTCGAGCTGGCGCTCTTCGGCCGTTGCGCTCTTCGGCCGTTGCGCTCTTCGGCCGTTGCGCTCTTCGGCCGTTGCGCTCTTCGGCCGTTGCGCTCTTCGGCCGTTGCGCCTGTCAGCCGCTCGCGCTGTTCGGCAAAACGAAGCGATGCGAGCGATGTTCGTACGAATGCGCCAACGCTAGGACCCTCGCGTCAGTGCCCGGCAGTCCGACGAATGAGAGATTGCCCGCCGGCATCCCGTCAGCCCCAAGGCCACTCGGCACCGAGACCTCGGGCAGGCCGAGCCAGTTGCCGTAGCCGAGCGTGGTGCGAATATCCGGCCATGGATCGACAGCGCGTGGAGCTGGGAATGGCATCGTCGGGTAGATCATCGCGTCGAGACGCTGCGCGCGAAACGTCGCCGTGAGTTGGGCGATCGCGGCTTCGCGTGAGCGCGCGAACGAGACGCCCGCGGGGTCGCGTTCGTATGGCTGGTCGATCAACTGCGCCATGTCCGACCAATCCTTCGGCAGCACGTCGTAGAATGCGCGGTATGGCGCCAGCCCGCGCTCGACGTCGGCGCGCGCATCGCCGCCGTGCGTTTGGAAATATCGAAAGAGCGCGTTCGCAGTCGCTGCCCGTGAGTTCGCGTTCGGCGGCACGTCGCCGCGATCCTTGGCCGATTGGATGAAGACATCACGCACCGTCGCGCGCGTGACGGTTGGTGCGCACGGCATCACGATGGCACCGGCGGCTTCGATATCAGCGACCGCGCGGTCGAACACCGACAGCGAGTCGGCGCTCATCTGCGCGCGGGGCACATGCGCGTCGACCAGGCCGAGTCGTGCGCCGGGGAGCGCGTCGTCGCGGAGCGCGGCGAGCAGGCCGCGCGTCCACGGTGTCGAGAGCGCGAGGCCGTCCGACGCGTCGGGGCCGGCGATCGCGTCGAGCAGCAGCGCGGCGTCAGCGACGTGACGCGCGAGCGGACCGTGCGTGTCGAGATACGGCCATGTCGGAATCACGCCGGTGCGCGGCACGAGTCCGAACGTCGGCTTCATGCCGACGATGCCGCAGAACTGCGCGGGGATGCGATTCGATCCGCCGTCGTCGGTGCCGAGCGCGGCGAAGGCCATGCCGCATGCGACCGAGACCGCGGATCCTGCGCTCGACCCGCCGGGGGTCTTCGCTCCCGACGGATCGTACGGATTGCGCACCTGGCCGGTGAGCGAGCTCGTACCGTTGCCGTGATACGCGAAGTCGTCCGCGGCGGTCTTGCCGAGTACGACGGCGCCCGCGGTGCGCATGCGCGCGACTTCGATCGAATCGCGCGCGACCGCGGCCGGAAACAGTCTCGCCCACTCCGCGTTCGAGGCTGTGGTCGGCAGACCGTTCATGTCGTAAATGGCCTTCGCGAAGACAGGAACACCGTCGAGCGGCCCGCGCAGCGCTCCGCGTCGTGCGCGCTCGTCGGATGCGCGTGCGTCGTCCATGGCCGTCGGCGACAGTTCGTCGATCGCGCGCAGCCACCCGTTCAGCGCGTTGCAGCGGTCGAGCGCTTGCTTCGTCACCTCCGCGGCACTCCAGTCGCCGCGCGCACGTCCGGCCTGATATTCGGCGATCGTCCCCGCGAGTGGGTCGGCGAGACGCGCCGGCCATCGAATGAGCGGGATGGCGAGGAGCGCACTGAGCTCGACGAGGGCTTCGCGGCGGGTGGGTGACATCGGGCGGAAAGATTCCCTCGGCGCGCGCTCGTCGCAATCACCCGCGACGCTGACCGATCGCTGGCGACCGGCGGCGTTCCGCTGCACCTTTGCGGGCCCTCTCTCCCCCACGATGATCCGATCCTCACGAACAATCGTCCTCGCCGCCGGTGCCCTCGCGCTCGTGTTGCCTGCCCGAGCGCAGACGCCGCCCACGGTGACGCTGACGCGTCTTCAGTGCGGCTCGAACGCCGCGCCGACGGACGTCGGTCTGCGATTCTCCGACACGTATTCATACACCGGGCTCAAGGTGCAGCTCACCTTCAGCTGCTACCTGATCAAGCACGGCGACGACTACATGATCTGGGATACCGGCAACCCCGTCGGCTCGGCGGCGACGGCGCCGAAGACGAGCCTCACCGAACTCCTCGCGCAGCTCAAGGTCACGCCGGCGCAGGTGAAGTACGTCGGCATCAGCCACTATCATGGCGATCACACGGGCCAGGCGAGACAGTTTCCGCAGGCGACGCTGCTGATCGGCAAAGGCGACTGGGACGTCATCACCGATCCAAAGCCGGTGACGCCGATGGACCCCGCCGTCTTCGCGCCATGGACGAGCGGCGAAGGGAAGGTCGAACCAGTCGTCGGCGATAAGGACGTTTTCGGCGATGGGAGTGTGGTGATGCTCTACACGCCGGGGCACACGCCCGGGCATCACAGTCTGCTCGTGAAGCTCAAGGAGACGGGCAACGTGATCATCTCGGGGGACCTCGCGCACTTCCACGAGAACTACGAGACCAACGGCGTGCCGACGTTCAACAGCGATCGCTCGCAATCGCTCGCCTCGCTCGATCGCATCAAGAAGCTGGCGACGAGCCTCAAGGCGACGGTGATCATTCAGCACGACCAACGAGACGTGGACAAGCTGCCGGCGTTCCCGACATCGGCCAAATGAGACTTATGAGAACACACATCGCCGTCGGCGCGCTGCTTTGCGGGGCAGCCCTTCACGCGCAGGATCGCACCATGCCGCCCGACGCCGAGCGGCAGCTCGCCCGCTCGATCTACAAGGAGATGATCGAGATCAAATCGGGCTACACGTCCGGCGCGACGACGCCCGTCGCCGAGGCGGTGGCCAAGCGTCTCAAGGCCGCCGGATTCCCCGCCGCGGACATCTTCGTGGGAGGAGCCAGTCCGACGAAGGCGAACCTGGTCGTGCGATACCACGGCACCGGAAAGCGCCGGCCGATCCTCCTCCTCGCGCACACGGACGTCGTCGAGGCGAAGCGCGAAGACTGGAGCATGGATCCGTTCACGCTCACCGAGAAGGACGGCTACTTCTACGGCCGCGGCGTCGGCGACGACAAGGCGCAGGCCGCCGTGTGGATCGCGAACCTCATTCGTTACAAGCGCGAGGGATTCAAACCGGATCGGGACATCATCGTCGCGCTCACGGCCGACGAGGAAGGCGGCGGCCCGTTCAACGGTGTCGAGTGGCTGATCAAGAACAAGCGTGATTTGATCGACGCCGACCTCTGTCTGAACGAGGGCGGCTGGGGCGAAGCGGTCGCTGGGACGCGCATCGCCAACGATCTTCAGGTGAGCGAGAAGTACGTCATCAACTATCGGCTCGAGGTGCACAACAAGGGCGGACACAGTTCGCTGCCCGTCGCCGACAACGCCATCTACCATCTCGCCGGCGCGCTCGACCGGCTGTCGAAGTTCGGTTTTCCGCTCAAGACAAACGACGTGACGCGCGAATATTTTCGCGTGATGTCGACCATCGAGAAGGGGCCGATCCACACGGACCTCGCCGCGGTGGCCAAGGGAGACGCGCCGGCGATGCAGCGCGTCGCGGCCGCGACGACGGCGTGGAACGCGACGCTCAGAACGACCTGTGTCGCGACACAGCTCGAGGGCGGGCACGCCAAGAACGCGCTCCCGCAACTCGCCGCGGCGAACGTCAACTGCCGAGTGCTGCCCGACGATTCGATCGCCTCCGTCACGGCGACGCTGCGACGACTGATCGGCGACACGGCGGTGTCGCTCACGATCGACGGCACGCCGCACAACGCGCCCGCCTCACCGCTGCGCGCGGATCTCTTGAGCACGACCAGCGCCGTCACGACGCAACTGTGGCCGGGCGTGCAGACCGTCCCGATGATGGTGATGGGCGCGACCGACGGCGCCTACCTTCGCTCGGCCGGCATTCCGACATATGGAATTCAAGGCTTCTTCTACGATCGCGACGACATTCGATTCCACGGCCGCGACGAGCGGCTCAAGGTGGAAGCGTTCTATCAGGGGCAGACATTCTTGTACGAGCTCGTGAAGAGGCTCAGCGGCGGTGGTCCGTCCGTCTAACCGGCGAAGGGCGCAACGGCCGAAGGGCGCAACGGCCAAACGGCGCAACGGCCAAACGGCGCAAACTGGGCAAAACGGCGCAACTGGCAAACGGCGCGAAGGGCGCGGGCGAGTTGTGTGGGTCAGCGTTTCAGCAGCGACGTGAGCATCTTGATGATCGTCACGCCGCGATTGCGGTGGCGCCAATAGATGGCCCGCGTGATCCGCTTCGACGCGTAGTTCGCACGGAGGTGGCGGATCGTCTCCTCCGTCTCTCCGCGTGCGACGCGGAGCGAATAGCCGCGCTCTTTGTCCTTTCCTCGGCCAAACCCCTCACTGATATTCGAGCCGATCGCCTGCGAGGCTTTGCGCAACTGCGTCACGTGGATCAGTCGACGAGGCGATTCGTCGATGAGGCGATTGATGTCATCCGCCAGTTGGTCCGCCGCGTCCAGCACGGCGAGGTCACGATGATTGCTCATGCGCCACGCTAACGGGAGCGTGACGTCCGACCGACACCACTTTCTCGCCCACCACATCCTCCCACCGCCTCACGTCGTCGCGCCTCCCGCGCAGTTTGGCCGTCGCGCTCTTTGGCCGTCGCGCTCTTTGGCCGTCGCGCTCTTTGGCCGTCGCGCTCTTTGGCCGTCGCGCTCTTTGGCCGTCGCGCTCTTTGGCCGTCGCGCTCTTTGGCCGTCGCGCTCTTTGGCCGTCGCGCTCTTTGGCCGTCGCGCTCGTCGCTGTCTGCCGCGTCTGGCCGTCCGTCGCCCGACCGATAGATTGCTGGCGTGAGCGACCTCCAAGCCCAGCTCCAATCGACGTTGAGCGGAGCCTATACCATCGAGCGCGAGCTCGGCGGTGGCGGCATGTCTCGGGTCTTCGTCGCCGACGAGACCCGCCTCGGACGCAAAGTCGTCGTCAAAGTCCTCTCGCCTGAGCTCGCCGCAGGCATCAGCGCCGAGCGATTCGAGCGCGAGATTCGGATGGCGGCGTCGCTCCAACAGGCCAACATCGTCCCGGTGCTCGCTACCGGCGACACGAACGGCCTGCCGTACTACACGATGCCGTTCGTCGAAGGCGAGTCGCTGCGGCGGCGAATGTCCAAGCAGCCGCCGCTTTCGATCTCAGACATCCTGCGCATCCTCGGCGACGTCGCGCGCGCGCTGCAGTACGCGCACGAGCGCGGCATCGTCCATCGCGACATCAAGCCGGACAACGTGCTGCTGTCTGGCGGCACCGCCGTCGTCACCGACTTCGGCATCGCCAAAGCGCTGAGCGACTCGCGCACGGGGAGCGGCGCGAGCGGCTCGACACTCACGCAGCTCGGGACGTCGATCGGGACGCCGGCGTACATGGCGCCCGAGCAGGCCGCGGGCGACCCCGACGTCGACCATCGCGCCGACATCTACGCATTCGGCTGCATGGCGTACGAACTCCTCGCGGGACAGCCGCCATTTCACGGACGCACGCCGACCCGCACGCTCGCCGCGCACATGGGCGAAGTGCCGCGCCCGATCGGCGAGCTCCGACCCGACGCACCCGCGGCGCTCAATGATCTCGTCATGCGGTGCCTGGCGAAGGACGCCAAGGACCGTCCACAGAGCGCGGCCGAGATGATCGCCACGCTCAACGGCGTCACGAGCGGCAGCGGCATGCAATCGCTGCCGCCGATTCTCATGAACGGCCCCGCGGCGTTCCGGCGTGCGCTCCTCACGTACGTCGTCGCGGTCATCGCCGTCGCCGCGATCGCCAAAGCAGCCACCGTCACGATCGGACTCCCCACGTGGGTCCTCCCCGGCGCCCTCGTCATCATGGCGCTCGGTCTCCCAGTCATTCTCTTCACCGGCTACGTGCAGTCCGTGGCTCGCCGCGCGATCACCGTCACGCCGTCGCTCACGCCCGGCGGCGGACCGGCGCCGCAGGGCACGATGGCCACCATCGCGCTAAAGGCTAGCCCCCACGTCTCATGGAAGCGCACGACGCGCGGCGGCATCTACGCGGTCGGCGCGTTCGTCGCGCTCATCATCGCGTTCATGGTGATGCGAGCGTTCGGCGTCGGGCCGGTCGGCTCGCTCTTCGCCGCCGGAAAGCTCAACCAGCGCGACGTCGTGCTCGTCTCCGACTTCGGCGTGAGCCGCGCGGACTCCAGCGTCGGCAGCGTCGTGGCCGAGGGCGTCCGCGCAAATCTGGCGGAGTCCCGCTCGATCACACTCTACAATCCCGCCAGCGTCGCGCCTGCGCTCAAACGGATGCAGATGCCCGCGTCGTCGAAACTCGACGTCACGCTCGCCCGCCAGATCGCGCAGCGCGAAGGCGTCAAGGCCATCGTCACCGGCGACGTCACGGGACTCGGCAACGGGTTCGTGATCGCGCTCCGACTCGTCGCGTCGGACTCAGGGACCGTGCTCGCCGCGTTCCAGACCACTGTCGACGGCCCGAGCCAACTCGTCGCCGGCGTGGACGAAGTCACGCGAAAGCTGCGCGGCAAGATCGGCGAATCGCTCAAGAGCGTGCAGGCGAGCCCGCCGCTCGAGCAGGTGACGACGTCGTCGTACGAGGCGCTCAAGGCCTATACCGAGGCCACCCGCGCATTCGACCTCGAGCACGACATGACCAAGGCGATTCCGCTGCTCCGTCGCGCCGTAGCGATCGACACCGGTTTCGCCACGGCGTGGCGCAAGCTCGGCACCGCGATGAACAACGCGTTTTATCCGGCGTCGGTCGCCGACTCCGCGGTCACAAAGGCGTACCAGCTGCGCGCGCGTCTGACCGAGAAGGAGCGTTATCTCGCCGAAGCCTACTATTTCCAACGTGGCCCGGGCCATGATCGCCAGCGCGCGCTCGTCGCCTATCAGGCGTTGCTCGATCGGGGCGACACAGCGTACGCGGCGAACAACCTCGGCGTCGCTTACATCTCGATGCGCGACTTCGCCAAAGCCGAAGCCTTCTTTCGCATGGCGTTGCGTGTGAATCCGGACAACACAATTCCCCTCCCCAACCTTTTGAACGCGGCGATCGATGAAGGGAGACAATCGTTGGTCGACTCGCTGCTCCCGGTCGAGCAACGGCGGCTACCGAATAGCCAGTACTACCCGTACCACTTGGCCGTGATCGCGGCAAACGCCGGCGATTACGACCGAGCCGAACGAATCCTCGACAGCGCACACACGGCGAGTCCTTCGCTCGACACGCGAGGCACGACATCCTTCGAGCTTGCTGAAGTGCTTGGGACACGCGGCCGGCTGGCGGAGTCGGAACGCCGGTTCCGTCAGTCGTCCGCCGAGGCGGCGGAACTGGGCAGCGGTACCGTTGCCCTCAGCGACTCGATCACTTTGGCGGCGAACGACGCCTGGTTCCGTAATCAGCCGCAGCGAACGATCGCTCGACTCGACGCGGCGCTCGCACTTCATCCGCTCTCGGCGATTCCGGAGACCGACCGGCCGTACACGGCGCTCGCGCAGACGTACGCCATCGCGGGGCGTCCCGACCGCGCCCGCGCCATCTTGGCGCAATTTGCGCAAATCAGGGACACGGCGTACCTCCGCAGCCGACAGCCGAGCGTGCACCAGACACTCGGCGAAATCGCCTTGAGCGAGAAACGCTTCGCCGACGCCGTCGCTGAGTTCCGGCGCGGCGACGTCAACGCGGACGGGCGGCCCGCGAACGAGGATCCAATCGCGGTGCACTTCAATCTCGCCCGCGCATTCGACCTGGCGAATCAGCCCGACTCGGCGATCGCCGAGTTCGAAGCGCTGCTGCGGCAACACTGGGACAGCCGCCTCGACGACGACATGTATGCGCTCGCCGGTGCGCACAAGCGACTCGGCGAACTGTACGACGCCAAGGGTGATCGCGAAAAGGCGATCTCGCACTTGTCCAAGTTCGTCGAGCTGTGGAAGAACGCCGATCCTGAGCTGCAACCGGCCGTCGCCGACGCGAAGCGTCGCCTGGCCAAGCTGCAGGCGGGCGGCAAGAGCTGACCGGGGATATGAGATTCATGAATCGCCGTGGAATCGTGCAGGCGTCGCTCGGCGTCCTGCTCGCCGGTGCCGCCGCGCGGCCAGCGATGGCGAGCGTGAGTCGCCTCACCGTCGCCGACTCGACGGTCGAGCTGCTCGGCTACCACACCACGTTCCCGAGCGGTTGGTCGCGCAAGCCTCCCGCGTCGTCCTCACGGCTCGCCCAGTTCGTCATTCACGGCGCCGATGCGTCGAGCGACGCCGAAGTGGTCGTGTTCTTTTTCGGGGCGACACAGGGCGCCAACGTGGACGCGAACGTCGCGCGATGGCGAAGCCAGTTTTCGACGTCTGACGGCTCGCCCGTGCCCGAGACGATCGCCCGCGACTCGACAGGCACGTTCCCGGCGACGATCGCCGAGTTTCGCGGCACGTATCAGCGGGGCGTCGGCGCTGGATCGGCCGACTCGGTGCGCACCGGGCAAACGCTCGTCGCGACGATCGTCGAAACGCCGCACGGCACGCTCTTCGTTCAGCTGTTCGGCCCCACCGCCACCGTGGCGGCGCATCGTGCCGAGCTCGTCCGGTTTGTGAAGGAGCTCAAATAGCAGTATCGTAGGACGGGGGGGGATAAAACCGAACGGATCGTGCGCAAACGCGTCATCTACGACCCCGGGGAACCTGTCGTCGTCCAGGACTACGTGCTGGAGGCGCTGGCCGTGCTCGATCAGTCCGTGCTCGAGACGGCGGACATCCCGTCGATGGTGCGCTGCGACCGCATCGGCGAGATCACGCAACGGGCCCTGCTGATCGTTCGACGAGAGCACCTGAGCGAAGCGCGCGAGGTATTGTGCCTCGACCGAGCCGACGCGTGAGAAGCGACTCGCCCACCGCCCGGACAGCAGTCGCAGCGCTCCTGCTGACAGTCGCGGGGTGCACCTCGCTCCCCTGGCACGCCGGCCCGACGCTGCCACGCGAGCAACGTCTCACCGAATCGGAGCGCATCGCGCATGTCTTGTCGCGGCTGACCTTCGGCGCGCGTCCGGGCGACGCGCAGCGTGTCACAGCCATCGGCATCGACCGCTGGATCGATCAACAGCTGCATCCGGAGTCGATTCCCGACAGCGCTGTCACCGTCGCGCTGGCGCCGCTCGAGTCGTGGAACGGGCCGACGAAGAACATCACCGCGGTCCCCGACGCACCACGACGACTTGCGTTGACCCCGATGTCGGTCCTCGTCAAGGACACCGCCGCGCTGGCGCAACTTCACATGATCGCGGTCCGGCTTGCCGCACTGCAGCTGGACGACGACTTCGTCGCCGGCAAGATCATCAACGCGCAGATGAGCGAGCGGCAGCTGTTCGAGGTGGTTGCCGACTTCTGGGAAAACCACTTCTCGGTGTACCGAGGCAAGATGCCGTCGCGCGAGGCGCTCGTCGTCTTGGATCGCGATGCGATTCGTCCTCACGCCCTCGGCAAATTCCGCGACCTGCTCGGCGCCGTCGCGCACAGCCCCGCGATGCTGTACTACCTCGACAACTACCTCAGCACGAGCGGCGCCCTGAACGAGAACTACGGGCGCGAGCTGCTGGAGCTTCACACGCTCGGCGTCGACGGCGGCTACACACAGCACGACGTCGTGGAGGTTGCCCGCGCGTTCACGGGATGGACGATCGCGAGGGCACGCGATCCGAGCCTGTTCGCGTTCTACCAAGAACGCCACGACACGGGAACGAAGACGATTCTCGGCCACGTCTTGCCGGCGGGCCGCGGCATCGAAGACGGCGAGGAGGTCCTCGACATTCTCGCGCGGCATCCGTCGACGGCCCACCACATCGCGTTCAAGCTGGTTCGCCGCCTCGTCAGCGACGACCCGCCGCCGGCGTTGGTCGAGCGCGCGGCCGCGACGTTCTCGCGCACCGAGGGCGACATCGCCCAGGTGGTGCGGACCATTATCACGAGTCCTGAGTTCTTCTCGCACGCGGCGTTCCGCGCCAAGGTCAAGACGCCGTTCGAGCTCGTCGTCAGCGCGCGGCGCGCCGTGAACGCCGCGCCGGACACGAGCGCGGCCACGGTTCGCCAGATCGCGCAGCTCGGCCAGCCCATATTCGGGTGGGCGACACCAGAGGGATGGCCCGACCGCGGCGACGCGTGGATCAATTTCGGCGAGATCTACAAGCGCATTCGCTTCGGCGGCGACGTGGCGGATGGCCGAATCCCCTCCGCGGAGCCGGAGCACTGGCGCGACTGGTCCGCGCTCGCATCGCTGCCGCTGCAACGTCAGATCGACGCCATCGTCACGGACGTTTTCGGCGGATCCGCGGAATCGGCGACGCGCAGCGCGATGCTCGCTGTTCAGCCGATGGGCGCTGCTCAGGACACGACGATCGGGAATGGGCAGCGGAGCCTTCGTGCGTTGCTCACGATTGCCCTGGCCTCACCGCAGTTCCAACACCGTTGACTCGCCGGCCCCCCCAACACGTGGGCTCCCTCGTGCGATATTTCAGCGGAACGAACTCGCCCGCTAAACTCGCTCAACCGATGACGATGGAGATCGCGCAATGCTGAACCGCCTTCAATTGGCCGGGGCTGCTTCTTTGTTCCTCGTTGGAACCCTCACGGCTCAGCGTCCGGGAGGCCCGGGCGGTCCTGGAGGACGCGCAGGCGGAGCGGCCGGCGCGCCGGAGCCCGCCGAAGAAGGCGTCGCGGCGATCGAGAGACTCTCGACGACGCACCACACCGTTACGATCAGCGGCAAAGCGATCGCGTACACGGCGAACACCGGCACGATGGTCATTCGCGACGACGACGGAAAGCCCAAGGCCACCGTCTTCTACGTTTCGTATACGCGCGATCAGGAAGACGCGGCCACTCGCCCGGTGACGTTCTTCTTCAACGGCGGCCCGGGATCGGCGTCGATCTGGCTCGACATGGGACTCATGAGCCCGCGCCATCCGGAGATGGGGCCCGACGGCGCGCAGCCCGCGCCGCCGTACAACCTCGTCGACAATCCCGTGTCGCCGCTCGACGTCACGGACCTCGTTCAAATCGACGCGATGATGACGGGCTATTCGCGCCCCGGACCGGGCGCGAGGGTGACGGACTTCACTGGCGCGACGAACGACGTCCGGCTCTTCGCGCAGTTCATTCGCAACTACCTCGACAAGTACAGCCGCTGGGCGTCGCCCAAGTATCTCTACGGCGAGAGCTACGGCACCTTCCGCTCGGCGGGCCTCTCGTCCGAGCTGCAGTCGGGGGAAGGGATCGAGCTCAATGGCGTCATGCTCCTCGGCACGGTGCTCGACTTCGGAAACATCCAGCCATCGTCGACCAACGACCTCGCCTACGCCTGCTATCTGCCGACGTACGCGGCCACGGCCTGGTACCACAAGAAGCTCCCGGCCGAGTTGCAGAAGCAGTCGCTGGAGCAGGTCGTGCAGCAGGCGCGGACGTTTGCCTTCGGCGATTACATGACGGCGCTGTCGAAAGGCAACACGCTCACGGCGGCCGAGCGCGCCACTGTCTCGCAGCAGCTGGCGCGTCTCACCGGCGTTTCGCAACAATACGTCGCGAATACGAACCTTCGCATCGACCCCGGTGTGTTCCGCACGGAGCTGCTGCGCGGCGAGCGCTTGACCGTGGGCCGCTACGACAGCCGCATGACGGGACTCAACGGCAACGCGTCGAGCCAGCGGCAGGACTACGATCCGTCGGACGTGGCGCCTTCGGGCGCGTTCATGTCGGCGTTCATGCGATACCTGCACGCCGATCTCAATTACACGAGCGACTTGCAGTATTACATGGGCGGTCACGCCGGCCGCTGGGACTATACGAGTCTCACGGGACTCGGCAACCTCGGCAGCGGCTATCCGAGCGAGTCGGAGGCATTGCGGACGGCGATGGCGAAGAATCCATATCTCCACGTCATGGTCGGCGCGGGCTACTACGACATGGCGACGCCGTTCGCCAACGCGGAGTACACGTTCAATCATCTCGGCTACGACCAGACCTACCGCGACCGCGTGCAGTTCAAGTACTACAAGAGCGGCCACATGGCGTATCTGAATCAGGAATCGGCGAAGGAGTTGAAGTCCGACATCGCCAAATTCATCGAGAGCACCCAGCGGCAGGCCAATCTGACGCCGTAGGCCCGAAGGGATGGAACCAAATCCGACTCGCCCGCGTAGGGAGGCGAGTCGGGTTTGGACCATCGTCCATCTTCGGGAGCGTCCGGTGGGAGATCCTGGATTCATCGGCGTCATCGCCATCGTCGCCGTAGTCGGGCTGGCGACCTCGTTCACGTTCCTTCGCCGCGTGCTCGAGATGCGGCACGAGCGTTTCCTGCGCGCGCCGTCGGAGCCCCGGGCGCTCGAGGCCCTCTCCAGACGGCTCGACCGCATCGAGAACGCCGTCGACGCCACGTCGCTCGAGGTCGAGCGGATCGCCGAAGCGAGTCGCTTCATGGCGAAACTCCTCGCGGAGCGCGGCGCGGCCGCGGCTCCGCCGTCGCCGGCCGCCCAACACGCGTCGGAGCGCGTCATCACGCCCCACTGATTGGCGCGGGAATGGTTGCGTCCTCGGCAGACGGAATGGCCGCCGTCTTGCCCATAAAGAAATTGCAACAAGCAGGAGGACGCGATGAAATTGACGCGCCGAGTACGCTTCGCGACGCTCATGACCGTTGCTCCGTTGGTTCCAGCAGCGCTGCTGTGGTCGCACTTCCACGCGCCGCCCATCGAGCAATCGGCAATTCGACTCGAAGTGAGCCTGTCCGATCGGCAACTGCGAGTCATCGAAGACGGGCAAGTGACTCATTCGTATGGCGTCGCGGTCGGCCGCCCGAGCCACCCGACACCGACCGGACACTTCCGAACCGGCGACATCGACTGGAATCCGCAGTGGGTACCGCCGCCGACCGCCTGGGCGCGTGACAAGGTCTACCAGGCGCCGGGCTCTCCGGACAACCCAATGGTCGGCGTAAAGATCTATTTCGAGGCGCCGTATTACTTCATTCACGGCACCAACGACCCCGAATCCATCGGCGAAGCCGCGTCACACGGGTGTATTCGAATGAACCCGGACGACGCCATCAGCCTCGCGCATCAGATCCAGGATGCGGGAGGAAGTGTGCCGTTAACGATTTCTGATTGATCGACGGCCGGACCGGCTCCGCGCGTTTCTCGCGCGGAGCCCGGTCTTGCCCCCCGCCGCGCGCTGGTCTGATGTCGGTTGTCTGACGTCGCCCATCCGACTTCGAGCGCAAGATCGGAATCCAGTCCGGCGAGGACAGACGGCGGTCTGGCCGCGAACCACCCGCAGTTGGCTCTTGCGCCTTTCGCCGTTCTGCCATATGGTCGTATGGGTAACCCATAGGACCACGGATGGCGGAGAAGCTCGACGTTCAGCAGGGCACGCTCGCCCTGATGATTCTCAAGACCCTCGAAGGGCTCGGCCCGCTGCACGGCTACGGCATCGCGCGGCGCATCGAGGAGACGAGCGGCAACCGGCTCGCCCTCAATTACGGCACGCTGTACCCCGCCCTGCTCAAGCTCGAGCAGGAAGGCGCCATCGCCGCCGACTGGCGCCAATCGGAAAACAATCGTCGCGCGAAGTTCTATTCGCTTACGCCGGCCGGCCGCAAGCAGCTGGCGCGTGAGACGCGCGATTGGCACCGGACGGCCGACCTGATCGCCGCCTTTCTCTCGCCGCGCCGCGGCGAGGAGGCCTCATGAGCTGCGTGAGCTCGCTTCGCGCCGCACGCGCCCGCGTTGTCGGCTTTTTCACCGGTTCGCGCGCCGACGACGATCTCCGCGACGAGTTGCGCGCGCACGTCGACATGGCAACGGCGGAGTACGTCCGGCGCGGCATGGATCTCGACGCCGCGCGCCGCCGAGCGATGCTCGAGGCCGGCGGTGTGACGCAGGCCGCTGAGGCGGTACGGGACCAGCGCGGACTGCCGTGGATCGACGGCATCATCTCCGACGTGAGGTACGCGGTGCGCTCGCTGCGGCACAGCCGAGCGTTCGCCACCGTCGTCATCCTCACGCTGGGACTCGGCATCGGCGCCAACACGGCGATCTTCAGCGTCGTGCGCGCGGTGCTGCTCAAGCCCCTGCCCCATCGCGACGGCAACCGGCTCGTCTATCTGCGGCAATCCATGGACGGACCGGGCGGCGAGAACATCAACTTCTCCGTTCCTGAGATCACCGATTTCCGCGGCGGCGTGAAGTCGCTGGGCGGTATCGCCGAGTACTCGCCGTGGTCGATGACGATGCACACCGATCGCGAGGCCGAGCGTGTCGACGTCGGGCTCGTCACGGGCAACTACTTCGAGGTGATGGGCCTGTCGCCCGTGCTCGGCCGCCTCACTCGCCCGAGCGACGACGGTCCGGGCGTGCCGGCCGTGATGGTGTTGACGTACGACTACTGGATGAAGCGCTTCGGCGGCGACGCGAGCATCGTCGGCAAACAGATCAAGCTGGACGTGGGAAGCGCGACGGTCATCGGCGTGCTGCAGCCGGCGCCGACGTTCCCCGATCGCATGGACGCGCTGCTCAACATGGTCGTGAGCAAGCACCACCTGAGCGCGCAGATGGTCCAAGGCCGCACCCATCGCATGACCGAGGTCGTCGCTCGTCTCGCACCCGCCGCGACGTTGGAACAGACGCGCACAGAGGTGGGCGCGGTGTACGCGCGCATGCAGGGCGATCACAAGGACGCGTACGATCCGGGTTCGCACTATCGCGTCGCCGTGATCCCGTTCAAGGACGCCCTCGGCGAGCGGGCGCGACTCACGCTCTGGCTGCTCATGGCCTCGGCCGCATTCGTGCTGATCATCTCGGCCGCGAACGTCGTGAATCTGACGCTGATGCGCGGCGTGCGGCGCGAGCAGGAGCTCGTGGTACGCGCGGCGCTTGGTGCGGGCGTGTTCCGCCTACGTCGCTTGATGCTCGTCGAGAACCTTCTGCTCACGCTTACCGGCGCGACGCTCGGCATCGTCATGGCCCTCGGCGGCGTCCGGCTGTTGACGTCGCTCGCGCAACGCTATTCGACGCGCGCGAACGAAATCCGGCTCGACTTCGTCGTCTTGAGCTTCGCGCTCGCGCTGTCGGCCGGCGTGGCGCTGTTGCTGTCGTTCGTGGCGTCGTTGCCGAAGGAGGGCACGTTCGGCTCATGGATCGCCGCCGGGGCGCGCCGCACGACGACCGGCGTGCGGCGGCAGCGCCTCCAGCGCGGGCTGGTCGTCGCGCAGATCGCCGTCTCCGTCGTGCTCCTCGCCGGCGCGGGCCTGCTCACGCGCACCATGGTGCAACTCTCCGAGGTGAACACCGGACTGCGCACCGAGCAGGTGCTCACGATTCCCGTTGAGCTTTTGTCGCTCGCCAGCGGCGACTTCACCGCCATCCAGCAGGCGGACGGGGCGGCCAAGGAAGGCTACGATCGCATCGAGCGCGAGATCCGTGCGTTGCCGGGCGTCGTCGCGGTCGGCGTGGGTTCGTCCATTCCCCTCCGCGACGCCGGCATCGGGCTCGAGGTGAAGGCGGAGGGTCGGCCACTCGCGGTTGGCGAGGCGGTTCCGCGCGCGAACCTCCGCAACGCCGACCCCGAATACTTCCGCGCCGCCGGCATCCCGTTGCTCGAGGGACGCGCGTTCGCGGCGACCGATCAGCGCGGCGCCGGCAGCGTCGTGATCATCAATCAGGCGCTCGCCGACAGGCTCTTCCGCGGCCAGGATCCGATCGGCCGGCGCGTCGCATGGACGGGCGACGTGTTGCGCTTCACGCCGTTCAGCGGCGATTGGCGCACGGTCGTCGGCGTGGCCGGCAACACGCGCGACGGCGGATTGGACGTCGAGCCCCCGCCGTCGATGTACATGCCGTTCGCACAGGAGTTGGCGATGGGCGGCGGCGTCGTCGTGCGGGCGGACAGCAACGTGTCGGCGTTGACGGTGGCCGCGACACGCATCGTGCGACGCATCGCGCCCACGGTGCCTCTGGGAGAGGTGTTGACGATCTCTCAAATCAAGGATCAGAGCGTCTCGCCGCGGCGCCTCAACGCGGCGCTCGTGTCATTGTTTGGGCTTCTCGCGGTGCTCATCGCCGCGGTGGGGATCGCGGGCGTGCTGGCGTTCTCGGTGAGTGCGCGAACCAACGAGATCGGCGTGCGCATGAGCCTCGGCGCCGACTCGGGCCGCGTGCAACGCATGATCTTGAGCGAGGGCGGTGTGCTGCTCGCGACCGGTCTCGCGCTCGGCATCATCGGCGCTTACTTCGGGGCGGGCATCATTCGTGGCTTGCTATTCGGCGTCGCGCCGCACGATCCGATGACGTTTGCCACGGTGGTCGTGGCGATGTCGGCGATCGGAGTGGTCGCCTGCTGGATTCCGGCACTACGCGCGGCGCGCATCGACCCGGCGATCGCCATGCGCGCCTAGCGGTCGGGGCCTTTGGGCGGGCGATAAATTCGGGGGCATGCCCCTCCTCTTCTCGTACGGCACGCTGCGGCAGGACGACGTGCAACTGTCGACCTTTGGCCGTGTGCTGCACGGCGAACGCGATGCGCTGCTCGGTTTCGAGCAGTCGCAGTTCGAGGTCACCGATCCGCAATTCGTCGCCGCCAGCGGCAAGTCGCAACACGCGAGGGTCGCGTTCAACGGGCGCACCAGCAGCCGTGTGGCCGGGTTGGTGTTCGAGGTGACCGATGCCGAGCTAGCGAGCGCCGATGCGTATGAGCCGGCGGGATACACCCGCGTACTCGCGGTGTTGGCGTCGGGACGGCGGGCCTGGGTCTACGCGGAGCGGTGAGGCGGTACCACAGAACCTCAGATCCTGTCACGCCTGGTCTGAACTCTGCTGTCAGAAATCTGACCTCCGACTTCGAGCGCGCGGCCGGGCTACCCAGGCCGAGCCGGATCTCTGAGTGGCCGTGATCCCATCGCTCTAAGTTCCGTGTATCTTCGGCCACTCGAGGCCATATGGCGCAGCGCTGGGAGTACATGATTCTCGACGTTGGTGTGGCCGGGTTCTGGCTAGGCCCGAACCTCGACGGCAACGCCCTCACGGCGAAGCTGAACGAGTTGGGCGCCGAAGGTTGGGAAGCGCTCGGGCTGAGCGACATGGCCACGACCCAAGGACGCACGAAGGACCTCGTCATCATCCTCAAGCGTCCGGTCTGACCGCGGAGCGAGGTCGTTGTGATTCCGGTCGGGTTCTGCACGCCGCGTCTACTCCTCCGCCAGTGGCGCGCCGACGACGCCGACGGGTTGCATCCGCTCCTCGTCGCCAACTACGAGCGTCTCGCGCCGTGGATCCCGGCGCGCGTCGCGACTCCCGCGCCGCTGGCGGCGCTCTCCGACCGCTTGTCGGGATTCGTGGCGGAGTTCGACGCCGGTCGCGAATGGCGATTTGCGATGCTGACGCCCGACGAAACGAGGCTCATTGGCGAGATCGACTTGTTCCCTCGGTCGGCAAGCGGTCGAGTGCATGTTGCCGAGGCGGACCGCGCAGAGATCGGGTACTGGATCCGCGCCGACGAAAGCGGGCGCGGGTTCGTCACCGAGGGGGTGCGCGCGATGATCGACGTCGCGCGGCAAGTCGATCGATTCACGCACCTCGAGATCCGCTGCGACGAGCGCAACGTCCAGAGCGCCGCGGTGCCCAGGCGCCTCGGCTTTCGACTGTCGGAGACGATCGACCAACCGCCGGCCAAGGCCGAGCAGCGCGGCACTCAGTTGCAGATCTGGACGTCGAGCGCGCGCTGACCGCGATGGCCACCGGCTCGACGATGAGACTCGCAGCGAGAGCATCGCTGTCGCTCGCCGCCCTTGCGGTCGCGATGGGACTGTTGGTCTTCGTGCCCGCCGGTACCGTGCGTTACTGGCAAGGTTGGGTCTACCTCGCGGTGTTCTTCGGCGCTTCGCTGATAACGACGCTCGATCTCCTTCGTCGCGACCCGGCACTGCTCGAGCGCCGTATGAGCGGCGGCCCCACAGCCGAACAGCGCGGCACGCAGAAAGTCGTCATGCTCGGCGCGTCGGCGGCCTTCATCGCGCTGCTCGTCGTCCCCGCGCTCGACCATCGCTTCGGCTGGTCCACCATTCCGCTCGGCGTCGTCGTGATCGGAGACGTTCTCGTCGCTGTCGGGTTCTTGTTCATCTTTCGTGTGTATCGTGAAAACACGTTTACATCCGCGACGATCGAGATTGCGCAGAACCAGACGGTCGTGTCGACGGGACCATACGCGATCGTCCGGCACCCGATGTACGCCAGCGCGATGTTGTACCTGATCGGGACTCCACTCGCGCTCGGTTCGTATTGGGGACTGTTGGCGGTGGCAGCGATGGTGCCGTTCCTGATTTGGCGGCTGTTCGACGAGGAACGGATGTTGGTGGCGAATCTGGCGGGGTACGCGGAGTACAGACGGAAGGTGAGTTACCGGTTGATTCCGTACATCTGGTAGCCTGCTCAGACGTCAGACGGGTTGGCCGGCCACTCTGGGTTCGGTTGGCCGTTTGATGTGTCGGCTGCGCGCTCGACGTCTGACGTCCGACGTCCGATATCAGACGTCAGACCCTGCGTTGTACGTTGACGTGGGATCGGACCTGACCGGTCACGCCTGGTCTGATGTCGGATTTCTGAAGTCTGACGTCCGAGTTCGAGTCGGCAGCCGTACCAACCAGCCCAAGACAGACCTTAGAGTGGCCGCGATCCAACCGCCGTCATTCGCCGGTCGTCACCCAACCATCGGGTCCCGATCGCTGTCTATCTCGTCGAGCCGCGACCCGAGACCATCATGCACGACGCTCGTTACGCCTTTCGCTCTCTTCGCAAACAGCCGGGCTTCACCGCCCTCGCGCTGATCACGCTCGCCCTCGGTATCGGCGCGACGACGACGGCGTTCGCGGTGCTCGACACCGTGCTGCTGCGCCCGTTGCCGTACGCCAATCCCGATCGACTCGTCTTGCTGCGAGAGAAGACGAGCACCGGTGCCGTGCAATCGGCGTCGTATCCCAACTTCAACGACTGGCGCGCGCGCGCGCGGTCGTTCAGCGGTATCGCCTCGGAGCAGTTCCCACAGGCGTTCACCGTCGCCGTCGGGGCCAACGTCTCGCGCGCCGTCACCGTCGGCGTGTCGCGCGCCTTCTTCGCGATCCTCGGCGTGCCACCCATCGTCGGGCGCGAGTTCACGGCTGACGAGAACCGTCTGGGTGGATCGCCGGTGGTGATGGTCTCATATGACTTCTGGCAAACCCAGATGAACGGGCGCCAACCGCTCGGGACGATTCGGGTGGGCGGCGACGTCGCAATGGTGGTCGGCGTGGCGCGCCCCGGGTTCCGATTCATCGACGACGCCGACTTGTACTATCCGCACGAACAGTCGCCGGGCACCTGCCGCAGCTGCCGCAACTATCGCGTCATCGGACGCTTGGCTCCAGGCACCACGATCGCATCCGCACACGCCGAGATGTCCACCTTGTCGCGCGCGTTGCTGGCGACGTACGGCACCGAGACGTCCGCCGTCGACGCCGACATCGCGCCGCTTCGCGACTACATTGTCGGCCGCTACTCGCTGACGTTCATCGTGGTGCTCGCCGCCGCGGCGCTCGTGCTGCTCGTCGCGTGCACGAACCTGGTGAGCGCGCAGCTCGCCCGCGGACTCTCGCGCGGGCGCGAGCTCGCGGTGCGCGCTGCTCTGGGCGCGCCGCGTGGACGACTCGTGCGACAGCTCTTCCTCGAGAGCGCTTTTCTCTCGGTTGCCGGCACCGCGCTCGGCGCCGTGCTGGCCGTGGTGTTCACGCACGTCGTGCGCCTGCTCGGCGTGGGGCTGGTCCCGCGGCTCGAAGAGCTGCACGTCGACACAGGAGTTCTCGCGTTCGCCGTCGCGCTCAGCGTGGCGACGTCGCTGCTCATCGGCTTCTATCCCGCGCTTCGCTTGGCCGCCGGCGATCCGGGCTCGCTCCTCCACGGCGCGCGCGGCTCGAGCGGAACGGTTCGCGCGTCGGTCTGGCGAGTGCTCGTCGGATTCGAGGTTGCGACGGCCATGGTGCTACTCGTCGGATCGGCGCTGCTCGTACGCACGATGCGCAACATTCTCACGGCCGACACCGGACTTCAGGTGCACGGGGTCGTCACCGCGTCGCTCGTGCCGGACGACACAATCGACATGGGCAAGCTCGCGCACCTCGGCGGTGAGCTGGCGAGTCTGCCCGGCGTGAGCGGCGTCGCGTTCGCGAATCACCTGCCACTCGACTGGGGCAGCACCGCTGGTCCGGTGCGTCGTACGACCGACCCGGTCGACCACGACTTTCCCGCGATGGCCGGATTTCGTCTCGTGTCGAGCGGCTACTTCGACGTCATGCGCCAACCGCTGTTGCGCGGTCGCGCATTCACCAACGCAGATCGCGACGGCGCGCCGATGGTCGCGATCGTCACTCCGGGCATCGCCAACGCGTTGTGGCCGGGGCGCAATCCGATCGGCGAGCGCATCATCACGAACTACTTGTGGAATCAGGTGCTGACGGTGGCCGGTGTCGCGACCGAAGCATCCATTTGGAATTCGCCGCGCGGCGAGCAGAACGAGATCTACGTGCCGCTCGCCCAGCATCCGACGCGCACCGAAGGCCGGCTCGTCGCGTTCGTGCGCACGATGCGCGACCCGGCCGCAACGATTCCGGCGATTCGCGCGCGCTTGCACGAGGTCGCACCGATGATGCCCGCCAAACTCGCCACGCTCGATGAACGCGTCGCGCAGAGCGCCGCCGACCGCAAGTTCTCGATGGTCGCGCTCACGATCTTCGGCGGTATCGCACTCATCCTCGCCGGCATCGGCATCTACGGCACCATGTCGTACACCGTCGCCGCGCGCACCCACGACATCGGCATCCGTCTCGCGCTCGGGGCGACGCCGTTCCAGATCCGGTCGGCCGAGTTGAGCGACGCGGGGTCGGTGGCGCTCGCCGGGATCGTCGTGGGCGTGAGCGTCGGTCTGTTCGCGACGCGATTCGTCGAAGCGAGCCTCTACGGCGTGAGCCGAGTCGATCCGCTAGCGTATCTCGCGGCGTCGGGAATCGTGTTCGTCGCGGCGCTCGTCGGGGCGTACGTTCCGTCGCGTCGATCCAGCCGGGTCGACCCGCTCCGGGCACTCCGCGCCGAGTAGCCCGGCGAGGGCGAGAAACTTTGAGCCGGCGTTTGCCGTCATGGACGGCGACGCATGAACACAGACGCCGTTCGCTCAATCGTCACCTACGCGCTCGCCCTGGGCGCGGGGTTTGCCTTCGCGCGACAATGCCGCAAGCCCAGGTGGTTCCTGGGCCGGCTGGTGCTCGCGCAAATGAACGCCGGTCACGCGGGGCTCACCGCGTGGGGTCTCAGCCACCTACGGATCGAAAAGACTTCGAGAGTGCTCGACGTCGGCTGCGGCGGCGGCAAAACGATCGCCGCCCTCTCGGGGATGGCCACGAGCGGCAAAATCTCCGGCATCGACTATTCGGCCGCGAGCGTCGCGGCGTCTCGCCGACTCAACGCGGCGCGCATTTCCGAGGGTCGCGTCGACGTCCAGCAGGCGTCCGTATCGAACCTTCCATTTCCGCCGGAGACCTTCGACATCGTCAGCGGCATCGAGACGCACTACTACTGGCCGAATTTGTCGAGCGACGTGAAGGAGATTCTCCGCGTCTTGAAGCCGGGCGGGACGTTGATGATCCTCGCCGAGACGTACAAAGGACGATCATATGATTGGCTTTTTCGTCCGGTGATGACCGGACTGCTCGGCGCGACGTACCTGACCGTCGACGAACATCGCGAACTGTTGTCGGCAGCCGGTTTTGCCGACGTGCAAGTCTCGGTCGAGCGCGACAAGGGCTGGATTTGCGCCGTGGGCCGCCGGCCGGCGTAGCGCCGAGGCGTTGCGCTACTCGTCCGGCGGTCGGCTAGCTCTCGCGTCGAGCGTTCGCACGACCGCCGCGCTGCGCGTGCGCATGGCGGCATCCGGCGCCGTTCCGCTGGCGATGTCCTGCTCGACCGCCAGCCGCATGTTCGCGAACTCCGCGTCGGGAGCGCGACGCGCCAGTAGCGGCTCGAGCGACGACACAGCGACGTCGGCCGAGACGCGGCGCGCGACGAGATCCGCGAGCACGACGAGCGGCATCACGAGACGATCCGGTTTCGGCGCGCTGGCACCTGCACGATCGCACCCGATCAGTGCCACGTGGCCAAGCTGACCGGGAGTCACTCCCGCGTGCAACGCGCTGGCCGCCGCGACGGTCTCGGCGCTCCCTGCGCACCCTTTCAGCGTGCTTCGGGCGACGTCCAACTCTCCGAGCAGTCGGCGCACTGCGTCGACGATGCGCGTGCTGTCGGCGCCCTTGAGCGCACCCTCGGCCGCCTTTGAGAACAACGGCTCGGCTGGAAGACCGCGCGCGCGCGCCGAATCGGCGAGTCGATTGACGGCCGCCTCGACGCCTGCGGGCAGTCGCGGCGTCACCGACACGGCGGATGGCACGCTCTGCGCGCGAGCGATAGTCGGAATCGCCACGAACAACGCCGCGCTCGCCAGTCCAACTCGATTCATTTCGAATACCGAGCGCCATCGCATCAGTCGCTCCCTTTTCCTGGTTCGGGCACCACGATCACGGAGCCTGGAACGCCGAAGTCATCTTCCACCGCGCGCGGCGCGGCCGCGTCGGCGCGCAACGCGCCATCGATCGAGAAGGCGAACACGTGGCGACCCGGTTGGAGACGGACGTCGACGATCCATACATCGCTCGATCCGCGACGCATCGGCACCGCGGACGGATTCCAGCCGTCGAAGTCGCCGACGAGCGATACCTGTTTCGCGCTCGGCGCCGACACGGCAAAACGCACCTTGTCCGCGCCTTGTCTTGCGGTCAGCTGCTCGATGCCGACCGCCCCGCACAGCGCCGCGGCGATTCCAACCGGCAGCCATACACGGACGAGCGACCGCCGAGGCCGCGGAGTCGACGCGACCTGTGCGAGCAGATCGTCGCGCCATGCGGCGCGCACGGGCTCCGGTCGCTGCAAGACTCTCGCGGCGCGCTCGACCACCGGATCCATCGATTCCTCCGCTTCGTTCGATCTATGATCGGTCATCGATTCTCGCTCCTTCCTCGAGCAGGATCTTGAGGCGTTCGCACGCCCGCTTCACCCGCATCTTGAGCGCCGACACTCCGGCACCCGTGGCCTTGGCCATCTCTTCGTAACTCAACTCTTCAACGTGCCGAAGCAGGAACGCTTCGCGCTGTTCAGCCGGAAGCGCGGCCATCGCCCATTCGATCTCATCGCGAAGCTCGTACGCTCGTCCATCGTCGGCCACGAACGAAACCGCCAGCGCGTCCGCATCAGCCACGACGCGACGCTCGCGCCGAACACGTTGACCCATGAGAGTCCGGCATCGATTGATGAGAATCGCGAACAACCACGTGCGAAACGGAAGCCGTGCGTCGTACGCCGCCAGCGCCCGGTGCGCGCGCAGAAACGATTCCTGCGCCGCGTCCTCGGCGTCGGCCCGGTCGCCCAACATGCGCGTCGCGTACCGCAGACACGCGGGCGCGTGACGATCGACCAGCTCGGTGAAGGCTCGTGTGTCGCCATCGAGAGTACTCCGCACCAATTCGGCATCCGTCATTCCGATTGGTGGTACCTCACTAGAGCGGCCGAGCGTCACTGGACGACGAATATTCCCACCTCGCCGGCGAAATCGTCGTCGACCGGCGTGAGGCCTGGCGGTGCCAGCCACCGGCCGCCGTCGACGCGAATGTTGGCGTGATGCAGCCCGGCCGCGGCCGGCAGCTCCACGATCCAACCGTCGACCGTGCGCTGCATCGACACCGGCTTCCATTGGGTGCAATCCGACGCGAATTCCACGGCGTCGGCGCCCGATACACGAATCGTGATGCGAATTCGGCCCGGCGCGCTCGCCGAGACGACGAACGCTCGCGGCGCCGTCGTCGACCTCGGCCGTTCGCTCGATCCGTGCGAGAAGATCGCCGCGTTGAAGCCGAAGCCGAGGGTCACGGTGCCTCGTCCAATCTGTTGATTGCCCGCGGAGACGAACCGCGACGCCGTCGCGGCGCCGAGCAACAACGATGCGCCGGGGCCAAGTTCCGCACCGAGCTGCAAGCCGCCCCACAGGCCGGCGCCCTGCTGCGCGACTGCTACGCGTCCGGCGAGCGCGGTGACCCACCAGCGGTCCTCTCGCCACGTGAGTCGTGTCTCGGCGGACGACCACCGCGTCGCGTCCGATGCCGACGTGTCGAACACCGCGACATCTGACGTATCGGCGTGGAGGCGCTGAAGCGAGTCGCGCGTGAAAGTCACTTGCTGAACCAGTCGTGGAGCCTTGAACTGGCGCGAAACGTTCGTTCCAGCACCGATGCGCGTCGCAACGTCGATGTGGTTCCATGCGTACGACAGGCCGTACTGCATTGCCGACCGCGGCCCGGCGATCGCGATGCGCAACGGACCGACGACCTGCGCATCGAGCCCGAACGACGGCGCTACGTCGCAACCGACGTGCGAGCATTGAACGGCGCTGCCGAAAACGCCAAGCGCGGAATGCGCCGACTCGGCGCCGCTCGGCCAGAGCTGCGCTACCGGGTTGAACACGGCTTGCGCGTTCGACGCGGTGGGCCATGCGCTCGCCAGAACCACGATCCCACGCGACGCGCGGCGGCTCCAACGATTCACGAAAGGTTTCAAGACACGCTCCTCGCTACGCCGTATACCCAGGCATTCCGCAAGAAAGTCACATCCGCGCTGCGGTGACTCCGGCTGACGGGCCGAGGTATCACTCGGCGTCGTCGATGCAACCATCTCACTGCCGGAGGAAGTATGAATCGTGTTGTGACGAGCCGGGCCGCGACGTTGATGACCGCGGCGCTTGTCGTGATCATCGCGGCCTGCAGCGACAGCGGCTCGCAGGCCAACCTCACCGGACCGAACCCCAGCGTCTCGACGGGAAGCCCCGGCGATTCGGGCAAGACCGGGACGGGCAATCCCGGCAGTCCACCGGCAGGACACCCCGACACCAACACTACCAGTACGCCGGCGCCGAAGCCCGTCGCGAGTTTTACGATGCTCGTACATGTCGGGTCAGTGCTTCCGGGCGCCGCCGATACATTGACGACGAATCCGATTCCTGGCGCAACGGTCTCGATCTTTCAGCAAACGTTCGTGCCGGGCAATCCGCCGGGCGGGGGCGCCGACACGCTCAACACAGTGCAGACGCTGGTCGCGTCGGGCGTCGTGGACGCGAGCGGCAATTTCAGCGCGCCGAATCTCAAGGGCGCGGCGGTGTACGTGATCAAGGTCGCCCCGCCCGCGGGCAGCACCTACCAGCCGGCGACGACGTACATCAATGAGGCGTTCGCCGATCTGGTGAAGATCTCGGTCACGCTGTTCGGGAAATGAGCGGGGCTTGACGGCATCGCTGTCAGGCCGTCATGCTGTCGGGCAGCCAGCTCACTCCCGGAGTCCGCGTGATCTTCATGATCGTCGAGCACTATCTAGACGGCGACCCCAAGCCCGTGTACGACCGATTCCGCAAACGCGGCCGCCTCGCGCCGGACGGTTTGCGATACGTCAACAGTTGGGTGACACCGGATCTCGCCCGCTGTTACCAGGTCATGGAGTGCGACGATCGCGCGCTGCTCGACGAGTGGATTCGCGCGTGGGAGGACATCGTCGAATTCGAGATCCATCCCGTCATCAGCTCGGCCGAAGCGGCGGCTCGAGTGCCGGCGTAAGGCCGAGCCGGCAGGCCCTGGCGCTTGACTGGCTCCCCTCGCGCGCCTAGCGTGCGACGCAGCGCGAGGGGCGCATCCAGTCCGCGGAAAGGGCCATGCCCACCCGTCAGTTCGACAATCGAGAGTCTACGAACTCCTTCACGCCTGACACGAGCGGACTCCAGGCGAACTCTTGAAAGGAGCTTCGTATGGATACGCTGCCGCTTCCGCCGTCGCCCAGTCTCGAGCAGTACAGAAAACGGGCGAAGGCCCTCGCCACCGCTGCCGAATCGAGCGACCCGTCCGCCGTCCGCGAATGGGCGCGCGGGTGGCTCGAGTCGCTGGCCAAGTCGCTCGGCGCGGAGATGTCACCATTCGTGCGTGACAGCATCGATCGCGCCGGCGCGCACATTCAACGGCGCGTTTTGGAGCTCAGCGACGGACGCGCGTCGAAGCCGTTTACACTCGCTGACGCGCAGTATCTCATCGCCGAAGCGCACAGCTTCGACAGTTGGAGTGCGTTCGCCGCACACGTCGAAGAAGCCGAGGGCACACGAGCGCCGCAGGATGATTTCGAGAGAGCCGCCGACGCGGTCGTCAACGGCGATTTGCCGGCGCTTCAGTCGCTGGTTCGCGCGCATCCCGACCTGACACGCGCGCGGGCGAAGCGCGTCCACCACGCGACGCTGCTCCACTACGTCGCCGCGAACGGCGTCGAGGACTTCCGGCAAACGACGCCGAAGAACGCCGTAGCGATCGCGCGGTTTCTGTTGGAATCCGGCGCGGAGCCAGACGCGTTCGCCGACACGTATGACGGCGGATATTGGCAAACGACCATGAATCTGCTCGTTTCGAGCGCGCATCCGGCGGCTGCGGGACTGCAAGGGGCGCTCGTGGACGCGCTCGTGGACTTTGGCGCGAAGCCGAACGGCGTGAAGGACGACGAGTCGCCCATCATGACCGCGCTCGACTTCGGCTACTCCGAGCCGGCCGAGACGCTCGTCAGGCGCGGTGCGCGCGTCGACACCGTCGTCACCGCCGCGTCCCTCGGCCGAACCGACTTGTTGCGTCGTTTCGTGACCGACAGGAACGCCGTCGCCCCCGGAGTTCCGCTCGTCGGACCCGCATGGCGGAAACTCCCCAACGAAGCGACGCCGCACATCGAGCTCGCTTTGGCGTGGGCGTGCAAGTTTGGTCGCTCCGATGCCGCCGAATTCCTTCTCGACCTTGGCGTCAACCCCGTGTCGAAAGACGGATACGACATGACGGCGCTCCACTGGGCGGCAGCCAACGGCTTGGCCGACGTCGTTCACCGTCTCATTTCACTTGGCGCGCCGCTCGAGCTGAAGAACCGATGGCAAGGAACCGTGCTCGACTCTACGATCCACTTCGCCATCCACATGCCGGTGAGGGGTGTCGACTATCCGGCGATGCTCGACGCACTGATCGCGGCGGGAGCGGACGTGAACGCAGTGTATCCGTCCGGCAATGAGCGAATCGACGCGCAGCTGCGACGTCACGGAGCTGGCAGTTCACGGAACTCGAACACACAAACGTGACCACCGACCCCGCGTTGCCGCCGCCTCACACGCCGAGCGTGCGGCCCGGAGGGACTCGGAAGTGGACTCTGAGATGTCGCGAGTTCTGGACGAGTGGCGCGCATGGGGCGCGGTCCTTGCAGCCGACGACACCGCTCGTACCGAGCGTCGTTCGACGCGATGCGACGACGTGGCTACTCCACCGACCCCTCAGGAGACTCACAATGGCGACAGCGAAGCGAGCAGTACCGGAAGGACTGCACACCGTCACCCCCGCGCTCACACTCGACGACGCGACGAAAGCGATCGACTGGTACAAGCGCGCGTTCGGCGCCGAGGAGAAATCGCGGGCCGTCGGTCCTGACGGCAAGATTCTCCACGCCGAGATCAGCATCGGCAACTCCCACATCATGCTGCACGACGTGATGGCGGGCGGGAAGTCCGCGAAGGCACTCGGCGGGTCGCCGATCGGCCTTTGGGTTTACGTCGAAGACGCCGATGCGCTCTATGAGCGCGCGACGACCGCCGGCGCGAAGACCGCCGACGGACCGATGGGGGAGCTGCAGGATCAGTTCTGGGGCGATCGGTGCGGCTCGGTGATCGATCCCGAAGGCTACACGTGGACGATCGCCACGCGAAAGGAAGACCTGACGCCCGAAGAGATGAAGACGAGACAGGATGCGTGGATGGAGCAGTTTGCGGCGCAGTCAACGCACTAGAGGCGGGCGAACGGCTGGACGTCACAGCCGACCGAGGGCGCGACGGTCTGTTGCCGCCGCGCCCTCACTCACTGCTCGGCCTTGAGAATGCCGACGGCTCCCTTGGTCGCGTCGGCAAACGCGTGCGTCACGAACGGATATTCGCCGGGCTGCTTGAGCCGGATTTCGAAGATCGACGCGCCCCCGACTGGCACGCTCACCGTCTGTACGCCCACCAGCGGACTCGTCTGAGATCCGTCAACGTAGACGCGCTCGAAGATGCCGCCCACGACGTGGAACGAGGAGAGCCGGTTTGGACCCGCGTTCACGACGTAGAGACGCAGCAGCTCGTTCACCTTCACGCTGATCGGATGCGTCGAGTACTGCGCCGCGCGCCCGTTGAATGTCACATAGTCCGGCGCAAGGCCGAGCAGCCGATCCCATGAAAGCATTTTCGGCTGCCGCGTCGTGTCCGGCATCATGTAGAACTCGCTCTGCACGAAGACCAATTCGTGCGCGGGCGGGCGCGGAGTGCGCGGATCGACGATGAGCGCCCCGTACATGCCGTTCGCGATGTGCGCCGCCACCGGTGCCGTGCCGCAGTGGTACATGAAGACTCCAGGCACTTCGACCAGGAACCGATAGTGGATCGAGTCGTTGGGGTTGACGTTGGTGTAGTATTTGTTCGGCGCGATCTGCGCGGCGTGGAAGTCCATGCTGTGCGGAATCGCTGCGCGATTCACCAACGTGAAATCGACGCTGTCGCCCTGGGTCACGCGAATCGTCGGGCCCGGTACGCGCCCAGCGAAGCTCCATGCGTGGTAAGGCACGCCGTTCGAGACGTCGATCACCGTGTCGTGGATTTCCAACCGTACGCGAACGAGGTGTTGGCTCGCCCGCGGCGGCGGCGAGGGGTCCACCGGAGCCGAGTCCACCGCAGTGCCGACGCGGGCTTCGCCGTGCGAGATGTCCGCCGGGACCGCGGTCGGTGCGGACTGTTCGCCCGGCTTGGTGCGTTGGTTTGCCGGAGGCGCATTTGAATTGCACGCCACTGACAGAGCGATCGTTCCTGCCAGCCACGCACGTCGATCGAGCATCGCGCCCCTCCATTCATTTGGCCGCCGGCGGCCGTTTCTGGCCTTTCTATTTCGGAAAGATCACCGGAAACACCACGTCGGTCGTGAAGATGCAGCGATCATTGTGACCGCACTCCGGAACGATGATCGCGTTGTGCTTCGCGCCGAGCTTTTCCGTCACGTACTTGAAGAACGCTTCGCCGCGCGCGCGGCGCGTCGGGCCTTGCGCCATCGCGTTGGGCGACGAATCGAACCCGCCGAGCGGAAGGACGTCGACCTGACCCAGCAAGTAGGTCGTCGGGCGCTCGACGAGCTGCTTGATCAACTGCTCGTTGGACGGCCCCGCGGCGTAGCCGGCTCGATTCTCGAGGCCGGAAGGCCATCGGTTGTAGTTGCGAGCCTTCGTCGTGTCGAACGCCCCGAACTCGAAGTTCGCGTTCAATTTCTCACCGTCGGGACCGAGCGCTTCCTTGTCTGCGGTCGCCGGGTTCGCGTCGCCACTCGGCAGCGGCCGCACCGCGGCGGGCCACGCGTAGCTCGACGGATTGGCGACGACATACGTGATGCTGACGCCGGCCGTGCCGTGCACCTTGTTCGTCATCTCGTAGCGCGTCGCGAACTGGCCGCCCGCGGAATGCCCGGCGACGACGATCTGTCTGAGATTCGGGAAGATCTTCTTGTCCGCGAGCTTGCGGACGATCTCGTCGACGAAGTCGAACGACGTGATCGTGGAGTTCGTCGGCGACACACCGCCCGATCGCCAAGAATTCTGCCCTTCCGGCCACATCACCTCGTTGCCGGCCGGCTTGTCCGTGCCGGCGATGAAGTGCGGGGCGACGACGATCGTGTTGTCGAGCGCCCTGGCGAGAAACGCGGCCGCGGTGCTCGTCTCGAAATAGTGGTCGGCGTTGCGCCCCGCGCCGTGTACCATGACGAGCGCGCGCGTGATCGCCGGATTTGGCGCGTCGAGCGGATACGACGCGTAGACCATGGAGCGCGCCGGCCCGCCGCCGTACATGATCCAGCGTTCGCAGGGCGCTGTCGCCGTGGTGCATGGGGGCGCAGCCGGCGCAACGGGGACCGAATTTGACGCCGCGCGAGTACCGGAGGTGGTGGGGATGGCGGCGCCGAGCAGGGCGAGCACAATATTAAGACGCATGGCAATGAGAGAAGTGAGGCCGCAGTTTGTCAGTGACCGTCGTTAATGATGGACCACGATCCCCGAGGGGGCGAGAGGTGGCCGACCGCACCGCCCCAGGCCGTTCGACCCATCGCGATCTCGCTCGAGCGATAGCCCATGTTGGTGCTTGGCTTTCTCAGAGAGTGGCCGATCGTCGCGTTTCTGCCGGCGGCGCTCTACTTCGCCCTCGGGGTTCGCACGCGACGCGCGTTGGTGTGGAGTGCCGGTTTCATTTGGGCCGGCTACGGGATGTACGAGCTCCTCATGAGGACGCACGTCCTCTGCCCCGACGAATGCGCTCGCGCCGACGTGTTGTTCATCGATCCATTTCTCATCGTTCTGTCGATCGTGGCGCTGTTGTCGGCGTCGCGCGGGCGAAAGGAAACCGACCTGGCATGACGCACAGCCAGCGAGATGGTAGCAGGCGTCGCCGCGGTCACCAATGAGCGACGCCGCCGTCGAATTCACGTTCGAAGGACAGACCATTCGATTCGAGGCGGTCACTGCGGATGAGCACGTCATCCAGGCGATGCAGCGTCTGGAGACGTTCTACGAGCTCGACGTGCTCGACGCCATTCGCGAATCGAGCGTGGGCCGTGAGCCGCGCGGAGCCGCCCTGGACATCGGCGCCTTCATCGGCACCCACAGCGTGTTCTTCGCCAAGTACTGCGGCTTCGCACCCGTCATCGCCTTCGAGCCCAATCCCGTCACGTTTCCCCTCCTCGCGCGCAACATCGCCGCGAACGATCTCACCGACGCCGTGCTTGCGGTCCCACGGGCCCTCGGCGCGCGGCTCGGCCGTGCGACGGTGGTGGCGGGCAGCGAGACCAATCGTGGGAATGCGAGTATCGACTTCGAGGGCGGCGGATCGACGCCGGTGTCGACGGTGGACAGCGAGGTCGGCGGACGCCGCGAGCCCATCGGCCTCCTCAAGATCGATGTGGAAGGCGCCGAGCTGGCGGTGCTCGCCGGCGCCGCCGAGACGATACGGCGGCATCGTCCACTCCTGTGCGTCGAGCTTCACACCGCGGCGCGGTTGCGGCGCGCAATGCACCTCCTGCCCGGGTACTGGATCGTAGAGTGCCGCGGCTGGTCGCCCACGTATCTCATCGAGCCCGCCCGTACCTCCGCCGCGCGTCGGGCCATCGTGAACGCGACGTGGGCGCTTCGCGCGGCGCTGCCCGACCGGCTTGTGGCGCTTCGGTGGTACCTGCGCCGTTTGGCCCGGCTGCTCGCCGGCCTGCGCGAGCGTCGGCTCCCGAACCTGTGACGTCGGTCGAACGTGACGCAGGAGCCCGGCCCTGGGCCTGACGCGCATCGTTTCGAGTTCGCGCGCAGCGACCCTCGTATTCGCGATGCTCGGCGCCTGCTCTCGCGCCAACTCGCCTGCGTCGTCAGTTCAATCCGAGACGGACGCCTGTCCGTGGCGGTGGACGCCGGCGGAAACGCTGTTCGTTCGAGGCGCGTCGTTCGCCTTCGGCGGAGCCAATCGTTCGCCTCGCGCCATCCCGCTCGGCGGTGCGATGGCCCTCATGGGCGATCACATGAGTCTCTACGCCGACACCGAGACGACGTCGATGCGCATGGTCGGCGTGACGCTCGACGCGAGCAGACACGCCGAGCTGATTCTCAAACCCCCGTTCATGGGCGACGTATTCGGCTCGGATTCCTGGGTCGTTCCCGGCTCGGCGGGGACCGTCCACGTCGTGTGGACGACGCCCTCGGTGTCGCCCGTACACGTCGTGCACACGTCCACCGACGGTGCGCGATGGGCGTCGCCCGACACGCTTTTCTCGGTGTCGCCCGATTTCACCGAGTCGGATGTCGTCGCGGCCGCGGGCGACGACGTCGTTGTCGCCCTGCCCGCCACCATTGGACAGTTTTCAGGCTTGGTCGTTGGGACTCGCAGGCACGGGAAGTGGGCAGTCGATCGATTCGACGTGCCACACGAACCGCTCCACGACCTGCCGCTCGCTACCGGGATGGATCGTTCCGGCACGACGGTCGCGTACTTCCGGCTGTCGGCGCCCAGCGGCGGTCGAACGCCGAGCGATTCATTGGGGCTGTACGCTCGTCATCGTCCGTGGGGCGGGGCGTGGGGACCTGAGACACAGGTCTACGCGCACGAGGGCTTCTCGTCGATTGCGGTCGAGACACGCGACGGCGTCTTTCACCTGTTTTGGCACGGCATGAGCGGAGCCGACTCGTCGATCCTCCATCACGCCGAGACGCGCGATTTCAAATCGTGGCAGCTCGCCCAAGTGTCGCTCCCACCCGACATCCAGAGCATCGAGGGCGCGCCCGAAGGCAACGGCGCGCGCATCGTCATGCTGCAAGCGGACTCGCCGAATGGCTTGGAGATGAAGTATTCGCGTCTCGTGACGGTCGGCTGGGGACCGTCGGGATTCTCCGCGTTCGACAGCATCCCGGGCGCCCACCCCGGCGACTTCCCAAGCATTTCTCGCGTCGCGAACGACACAAGCGTCGTCATCTGGGACGGAATGCGCGTCGCCGTTCAATCGACGCGACATCCCCGGAAGGGGCCGTCGCATTGGACGTCGTACGTCCCTGTGACGATTCTCGCACGCCACGTTCGAGACTGCCCGCGCTGACCGCACGCCGGGCGCAACCGGAATCGCCTCATCGCGTCCGCTTATCGCCGCGGATGGCGTAAGCCTGAGTAGGAAGACGCGACAGCCCGAGGCGGGTCATGAGCGCGTCGTTCGAACAACCCTACAGGAAAGTGCGTCGCCATGAACGAATACAGTTCAGTGCACCCAGGCATTCGCTTTTCGCGGTTCGCATTTCGATTCGCCGGCCTTCTGGGCCTTCTCGAAATCGTGCCGCTCTACTTCTCCGAGGGCGCGCTGAATCGCAACCAGCCGCCCGCACTCACGCATCCAGAGTTCTACTATGGATTCATCGGTGTCGTGATCGCGTGGCAGATCGCCTTTCTGATCATCTCCAGCGACCCGCTCCGGTATCAGCCGCTCTTCCCGGCGGTGTTTCTGGAGAAGCTCCTCTACCCCGCCGCTCTGGCCATGCTGTGCGCCGACGGCCGCGTACAGGCGCCGGTGACGCTCGCCGGCGGCGCGATCGATCTCGGACTGCTGGCGCTCTTCATCGTCGCGTGGATGAAGCTCAGTAAGGTGCCCGCGGATCCGTGGGCGATCGCGTCCGCGTCGCGGTGGTGGTAGTTAGGGTCGCTACGTCGCTGCGCGGAGGATTGGCTCTTCGCGCACCGCGTAGATCGCCGCGGCGGCGTAGAGCAACGCGGCCACGATGTACATCGCCTTGATCCCGAGTGCCATGGCGCTGTACTCCAGCACGCCGCCGAGAATGGCGCCGATCAGGTTGTAGGCGAGCGCGCGAGCGGCGTCGCCGCGCCGCGCCAACAGCGTCGAGAAGATCAGCGACGCAAAGAGAATCGGCAGCGCGACCATCAGCGCGCCCGCACCCCATTGCGCCGCCGTGCCGAGCGGCAGGAGCGCGCTGGCCGGAATGACGTACGCGATGGCCAACGTCGCGAAGAGCGCGACGAACAGCGGCGCGGTTCGCTTCGGCTGGCGCCGCTGGATGAACAGGTTTGCGATCAGCACCATGACCATGATCGCCGCGAACACCATGAGGTTCACCGTCCACGTCGACCCGAAGAGCAACGACATCTCCGTGACGCTCTTCGTCTCCACGAGCAGGAACCCGGCGCCCATGAAGAACATCGCCGCGTCCCAGCGGCCGCTGAGCGACCGACGCGCGCCGATGCCCATGAAGAGCGCCGCTATGACCAGCAGCACGGCGAGCGCCGCGATGTAGTGCGCCGGAATCGTGCGGCCCGTCAGATAGAGGTACGGCCAATCGTCGTGCGGGCGCTCCGTGCGCTGCGTCAGGTCGGCGAACGCCGCGGGACTGAGCGCCGGTACGTCGCGTGCACCGTGCCCCGCGACGAACGTGAGGTTGAACAACCCCTCGTGCTCGGCGAACGTGCCGGGCGGCTCGCCGAAGGCCTCGCCGATCATCTGGTAGAGCTTCGCGCCGATCGCCGCATTCGCCGACATGTGATACGCGATGAGCGTTCCATCGGGCTTGAGCCGCGCGCGCGCCGACGCAAACGACTCGACGGTGTACACATAGTTGTCGAGCCGTACGGAGCTCATGCCCGACAGCAGCGTCTGGCTGTCGAGCGTGCCGAAGATGATGACGTTGTAATGCTGCTGCGTCGTGCGCAGGAAGGCCCGCGCGTCGTTGATGTGCCGATGCACGCGGGGATTCGAGTACGGCTGCTTCGGATGACCGGCGGCGCCGATGTCGGCGATCACCGGATCGATCTCCACCGCGTCGATGTACTTGGCACCGTTCTTCAGCAGCACGGCGACATCGTTGCCCGTGCCGGCGCCGACGACGAGCGCCGTGTCGAGTCGGGCGGCGTAGTGATATGGACGCTCGTACGCCGGAAGGACTCTATGGATGTACGAATTCGGTATCGCCGCGTGGGCCGAGTCGAGCGGCAACATGATCTGGTGCAGCGAACCGTTCACCAACAGCGTGAAGCCACCGTCTTCGCGTCGCAGCAAGTTGATGCGATAGTACGGTGACCAGAACTCGGGTTTCATACGGTTCGTCCACGACGCCAGCGCTAGCACCGCCGCACCGGCGGCGCCCACCGCGAGCACGAATCGCCGGTCGCGGATCGACGACAACACGAGCGCGGTGAATCCGATGGCCAACCAGACGATGGGAGGCTGGCGAAGCGCGCTCAGCGCGCCGAACGCGAGAATACCGGCGAGGCTCCCGGCGATGTCCGCCGCGTACGCCCGCAGGGGCGCCAACTTGCGGAACTGCTCACCGACGAGCGCCCCGAGGGGTACGAAAAACAGCGCGAGGAGCGCGAACAGCACCGCGACGACCACGATCAACGGAATCGAATGCGTGCCGGCGCTGCCGAAGATCCCCCAGATGAACTCGCTCTTGTCGTTGGGCACCGCGATGCGCGCCACGCTGAACGCGGCCACCGCGCCGAGCAGCACGACCGCGACCGGCGGCAGCAGCCACTTCAATCGAGGCGCCGAAGCCGCGCGTAACAACCCGACTCCCATGCCGAGGAACGTGGCGATGAGCACGAAATTCTGATAGAACCCGAATACACGAACGTAGCCGGACGTGTAACGGATCCACGCCAGCTCGAAGAATAGAATGAGGCCGGTGTACGTCGCGAGCCGGAACGCGGCGCCCGAGGCATCGGCCGGCGTTGCGACAAAGGTCGGCGTGAACGCCCGGTTCATCGGCGTGCGCCACTTTTCGCGGACGGGGGCTCGCGCCGGAGCTGGTGTCGGGGTCGGGGTCGGGGTCGGGAGGCGCTCTGGCATACTCGGAGGACGACGGCTGTCGCGGGGAGTCACCGACCGCCGTCGCGGTCGTCCTATGCCGCTCGCGGCAGCGAGACCGCGGGTCCGCGCCGCGAAGCGCCACACCCATTGCGATACTATGCCTAGCGCGTTACAGTCACATCGTCCAACGCGGAGCGCCCGTGACACGCGACAAGACCGAGCTGCTGCAAGGCACGCTCGGCATGCTGATCCTCAAGGCGCTCGTCGGCCAGGATCTTCACGGCTACAGCATCGCGCGCTGGATCGAGGACGTCACCAAACAATCGTTGGCGATTCCCGAAGGCTCGCTCTACCCGGCGCTCCGCAGGCTCGAAGATCGCGGCCTGGTCGGCTCGAAGTGGAAACTCTCCGACACGGGGCGCCGCGTGCGGGTGTACTCGCTCACGCGTACCGGCCGGGCGCACCTCGACGCCGAGGCGTCGACGTGGATGGATCTGTCGCGCGCCATCTCGCTCGTGCTTCGCGCGGAGCCGTCCGTTGTCTGAACGCTGGCGCCGGTACCTGCGCTTCTGGGGCCCGAACGTCGACGGCGACATCGAGGACGAGCTTCGCTATCACCTCGACTTGCGAACACAATCGTTCGTCGCACGCGGGATGTCCCCCGCCGACGCGCGCCGCGCCGCACTCGAATCGTTCGGCGACCTCGACACCGTGACCGACGCGCTTCGGGAGCACGACCGCCGCACGCTTAGCCGCCACCGGAGAGCCGACATGCTCCAGGATCTCTCGCAGGATTTCCGCTACGCCGTGCGCCGACTCCGAGCCGAGCCCGGGTTCGCGGCCGCCGTGATCCTCGTGCTCTCACTCGGCATCGGAGCCAACACGGCTGTGTTCAGCGCGATCGATGCCGCCTTCTTTCGTCCGCTGCCCTTCCCGCACGCCGATCGGCTGGTCTCGGTCGCGAACGTCAACATCCCGCTGGAGATGGCGGAGGGCCGGCCGAAGACCTCGGCATCGCTCGAGGATTTCGTCGCTGACTCGAGTACGTTCGCCCACGTCGGCGCGTACGCGAGCGGCGGGCTCAATCTCGCGGGCGGCGCCACGCCGGAACGCGTCACCATCACGTACGTCTCGTCGGGTTTCTTCGCCGCCCTCGGGCGTAGTGTTGCGCTCGGCCGCGTGCCCCTCCCGGGGGAGTTCGCGAAGAACGGACCCAAGGTGGTCGTACTGTCGCACGGACTCTGGCAGCGGCAGTTCGGCGGAGCGGAGCAGGTGCTTGGTCACACGGTCGACTTGAACAGCAAGACCTACCGTGTCGTCGGCGTGATGCCGGCAGACTTCACGTTTCCGAGCGGGACCGAGATCTGGATTCCGCTGCAGTTGCCGTTCGGCTTCGACATCATGGATGCGTTTCGGAACTACCTGCCCTCGTTCGTCGTCGCTCGGCTCGCGCCAGGCGTCACACCCGTACAGGCGGCGCAACATGCCGACGCCATTCGGCGACGCTTTGCTCCGCCCAAGGCGAACGAGACGCCGACCGGACATCTCGTGAGGCCGTTGCAGGTTGCGATGGTCGGAGACCGAAAGGCGGGCCTCCTGATTCTCGCGGCGAGCGCGCTGCTTCTCTTGTTGATCGCGTGCGCGAACGTCACCAATCTCCTCCTCTCCCGCGCCGCGGCCCGCCAGCGGGAAATCGCGATTCGCTCGGTGCTCGGCGCGACGCGCATGCGCATCATTCGGCAGTTGACCGTCGAGAGCCTGTTGCTCGCCGGTGCCGGAGGCGCGGTGGCAATCGGCGTGGCGCTGCTTGCCGTCCGCGGTCTGGCCGCGACGCTGCCGGCGTCGCTCGCCGCGATTGCGCCACCGCAAGTCGACGGTCGAGTGCTCTCGTTCACGTTCGCGATCGCCGTTGCGACGAGCTTCGTGTTCGGCGTGGTGCCTGCGCTCGGCGCGTCGAAGCGCGACGCTGGTGAGGCGATGAAGGCCGCCGGCGCGGGGGGCGGCGGCTCACGTCGACGCACGAACGGCGCGCGCGGCACGCTGGTCGTCGCCGAGGTGGCGCTCGCCGTGATGTTGCTGGTGGGTGCGGGACTCATGATCGAAAGCCTGGACGCCCTGCTCCGAACCGATTCGGGCCTGCGCGCGGAACATGTCGTGACCGGCCGTCTCGTGTTCTCGGGACCGCGCTACTTTGGCGTCGCACCGAAGACGGTGTTCTTCAACGACGTGCTTGACCGTCTGCGACACTCGCCTGACATCACCGCCGCCGCCGCGGTGAGCGCGTTGCCGATGGACCCCACGACCGGCATCGCATTGGGCATGGCGCCGGACGACGCGCCTGACGACACCACGCGCCAAGGTTTTGGCTCCTATCTCATGGCGACGCCCGGCTACTTCACGACGATGGGCGTGCGCCTGCGCGGCAAAGACCTGCCCGCTGTCGCGGACACGAGTCGCCCCGTCGCCGTCATCAACGAAGCGCTGGCTCACACGCTCTGGCCGAACTCGGATGCGATCGGCCATCGCATTCGAATGGGAACGTGGACGCGCACCGTCGTCGGCGTCGTGGACAACATTCGGACGAAAGGCCTCGACACGCCCGCGGACGGACAGATGTACTGGCCCATGTCTGAAGCATCGCAGGGCTACGCGTCCGTCGTCGCGCGCGGCACGAGCAACCCCGACGTCATGCTCGCGCGGCTGCGTGACGCCGTCCACGCCGTCGACCCAACCGAGCCGATGTACGCGCTGCAACCGATGAGCGACGTGATCGCCGCCACGGTCGCACCGCGCCGGACGAGTACGGTCTTGCTCACCCTGTTTGGCGGACTGGCCGTCGCGCTCGCCGCGGTCGGAGTGTTCGCCGTGCTCGCGTATGGAGTGGCGCAGCGCACGCGTGAGATCGGCGTGCGGGTCGCGCTCGGCGCTCAGCAGACAGACGTCCTTCGGCTCATCATGCGGGAGGGACTCGTGTTGACCGGCATCGGCGTCGTGCTCGGTTCGGCCGGCGCCTTCGCGCTCTCGAGATTCGTGAGCTCGATCCTCTACGAGGTCAGCCCGCACGACCCCGAGGTCTTCGTGGCGGCTCCAGTCGCCCTGGTCATCGTCGCGGCGGCGGCGACACTCGTGCCCGCATTGCGCGCGTCGAAGGTCGATCCGCTGACCGCGTTGCGGGCAGAGTAGCGCGTCAACGATGACGGTGTTTATCCGACCATGAATCACCCCGCGGATCGACGCGTCGGACCTGGGTTCAGAGTGCTGCTGGCCGTCATCGGAGCTGCGGCCGTGGTAGGGGCGCTGATCGTCGTGATAGCGGAGGTGCGGACCGCGATTGGCGGCGCACGGGTTGTCCCGGCGCTTTCAATCGCCGCGTTTTGCGCGGTCATCGTCGGTGGCGGTGCGCTACTGATCCGAGGTGCCCTGCGCGGTCGCATCCGATTTCGACGAATGCGACGCGAGCGCGGAGTTCGCTGACTCAGACGGAGGCTAGGCTCCGATCTCGGGTCCACCACGTGGCGCCGACACGACTGATTTCATCGGGCCGGCGCCGATGGCGAATTTGCGCGAAACGAGGCGGGCCAGCGAATCTCCGCTGGCCCGCCTCGTTTTCTCTGCGGACCGCGTAACGCGTCAGCTCACGGGGCGAATGTGCCCGGGGCGAACGCGACGCCGCGCAACACCTCGCCGAAAGCGGCGGCTCGGACGACGGAGAACGTCTCCTTCGCCGCGACACTCGCGTCCGTGTTGGCCACGACATCGGTGATGCCGACGAGCAAGTTCGGATCGGCACCCTGATCACCGTTGCCACTCACCGTCGAGGTGATTCCCCAGATCGTGACTGTGCCGTCGCCGTTCACGCGGCCGGTGATGTTGCGCAGCCCGGCGGTGATCGGGTCCCACTTCACGCCCGTCGCCTCGTTCACTTGCCCCAGCGGGTAATTCGCGTCCCCAGGGAACGCGTACGTTGCACCGAGACCCAGGCCGGTCTGAAGCGTGTAGGCGAGCTTCCAGGCGCCCGCTTTCGTATCGAGGACCCATTTCTGGAGACCGGCGTGCAATGAGAGTACGCCCGCGTCGGCGAGGTTGCCGTCGCCCTCATCCGCTACATACAGGGTGGTCGAGTTGGCGAACCACACACCGAATGGAAACGCCGGCATCTGCGGGGCCTTGATCTTCGAGTTCAACGTGGTTGGGAAGCCGTTCAGGATGCACATGTTGCTCGGCAACCCGTTCGCGGCGACCGTCGACGGATCGTAGGCGAGCGGCGCGACTGGCAGTGACGCCCCCGGCATCGGCAGGCCGGACCCGGCCGGGCACACGCCGTCCTTGGACGTGTCGATGAAGTAGACGGTGTTCACCCCGTTGCCGCCGCTGCCCTTCGTGAGGTACACGACATCATCGAAGACTGTGAGACCGCGGAAATTGTCGTCCTTTCCAACCTTGTCGGGCTTCGCGCCCAGCTGCGTGACGCTGAAGCTGCCGAGCGGGGTGGGCACATCGGGCGTCTGGGCGGCGAGGGCTTTCACTTCGGCCGGAATGAACTGTGTTCCAGCGCCGAGCACGATGTTGACCGGTTGCGGGTTTGAGCCGTTCCCCGCGTTACCGGCGGTGAAATAGGTGTTTGAGCCGTCGGTGTTGTGCAGGACCGCCGCCCGGCCGTTGTTGCCGCTGTAGGCGTTGGTTTTGGTAAAGCGGAACTTGCCCTTCGCGTCCACCTGCGCAACGAGCCGGTACGCGAAGCCCGGATCGGTGTTGGTGGCGTCGAATGCGAGTGGCGTGTTGGCGTTCGAGACGTCGACCGCGTTAATCGGGGCCAGATACCCCATGAACGTCAGTTGCTCCCCGTCCGTGGACAGGTTGAGCGCGAGCTCCGACTTCGACGAAAAGCTCGTGACCATCTGGTCCTTCGTCGGCGGAACGCCATGCTGACTGCTGTTGGGCACTTCGAGCGTGTTGACCAGGAGCCCTGCCGTCGTGATTTGGTCGAGCAGGATGCGCGAGGTCAGCCCAAAGTTCGCGTCGTTGAGATCCTGATTCCAAACGAACGGGTAGGCCTCGAACGCCGGGTTCGGCGTAAACACGCTTCTCGAGACGACGAGATTGCCCGGCTTGAAGAAATCGCTGTTGCCCTGGGCCGTCGCGGACGCGCTTCCCGCGACGCTCGCGAACGCGACACACGCGCCCGAGAGGAGGATCTTGGTTGAGGTGTGCGAACGACGATGCGACCGCTGGCGGTTCATGTAGGATGCTCCCTGCGCTCGGCGCGCCCGAAAGAGTGTGTGCGGGTGGGTTGCCGAGCTTATCCGCGCTGTGTGACGGCGCGGCAACGGGAACAGCGCCTGTTGCAACGGCCTCGTCACGATGACGAGTCCGTTGCAACGTATTAATTCACATACTGTGAAGTTCTCTTTGTGCGTCGTCGGCTGTCCGCCGGCCGACAGTTTCGACGCTATCGTCGCTTCTTGGCGCCGCGCGTCGCGCGCTTGGTTGGCTTGGTCGGCTTGGTCGGCTTGGTCGGCTTGGTCGGCTTGGTCGGCTTCTTCGCTGCGGCCTTGACGGCTTTGCGCGCGCTCTTCTTGGCGGCTGGCGCCTTCTTCGCCGTCGGCGCGGGCCGCGACGCCGGTCCGATCTGGTGCAGCCCGATCAGATTGTTCTCTGGATCGAGGAATCCGGCGATCCATCCCATGCCCTGACCGATCTCCTGCTTCGGCAGCGCGATGCGCGCGCCGGCCGCTTGCGCCGCCGCGAGCATGCGATCGATCGAATCGACGCTGACGTAGTTCGTGAACGGCTGCCCCGGCATCTGCCGCTTCATCAGACCGCCGTTGATGCCCGCGTCGCCGTCCTTCGCCATCACCATGAAGTACTCCTGCCCCGGCGCGGAGGGGGCCGACTCGAACTTCCAGCCAAAGAGCTTTTGATAGAACGCCTTTGCGCGTTCGACGTCGTCCGCGGGAATCTCGAAATGCTGGATCACGTTCGGCATGGCGACTTCCTCTTGGGCCTTCACTCAGGGAGACAGATGACCATCTGGGACCTTCATCTTAACACGGGCCGGTCCAACACTCGAATCGGTGAGCGTCTGCAGGAAGGCGATGACCGCGTCGCGCTCGGACGGCGTGAGGTGCAGCGAATCCGTCGCGAGCGTCTGGTTCGACAGCCGGCCCTGGGCGCCCCCACCCTCGTAGAAGTCCATCACTTGCCGAAGCGTGAGGAACGTCCCGTTGTGCATGTAGGGAGCGGTGAGGGCCACGTTGCGAAGCGTGGGGACCTTGAAGGCGCGGATGTGGTCGGGGCGGTGGTCGATAGCGGCCCGACCGGAGTCGGCATCGAACGTTGTCGCCGTGGGTGACGCCGGCGTGCCGATGACCTCCGCGTCCGACCCCACGTAGAGCGGCGGCGCCACGCCGCTGAACAGCGGAGCGAAGTGGCATGTACCGCACCCGGCCTTTCCCATGAACAGATTGAATCCGCGGCGTTCCTCGGTCGTGATCGCGGCTGTGTCGCCGCGCACCGCGCGATCGAAGCGCGTGCTCAGTCCGATGAGCGACCTCTCATACGTCGCGAGCGCCTGACGGAGGCGCAGCGCGGTGACGCCAGCGGCATCTTCGGCACGATCGCCAAACGCGCGCGCGAACTGGGTTCGGTAGCTCGGATCCGCCGCCACCCTCGCCGCCGCCGTGTCGATCGAGCTCGCCATCTCCGGGCGACTGTGCAGTACAAGGATGATCTGATCCTCGAGCGCCACCGCGCGTTCGTCGGCGAACTGCGCCGGCTGGAGTGCGGCGTTGATGAGCGTCGGCGTGTTGCGGGGCACGCGCAATCCCGGCTCGATGCCGGCCGGCGTTTGGCGCCCGTCGGTGAAGGCACGCGACGGGACGTGACACGACGCGCAGCTTCGTGTTCGCGGACCGGAGAGACGCGGGTCCGTGAACAGCCGCTCACCCAGCGCGATCATCGCCGGCGATGGCGCTGGGGACGCGCGCGGAGCGTACGCGTGAACGTCGAACGCGTCGGCTGCGTACGGCGAGACCGCGGCTGCCCGCAATGGCCTCGGCATCAAGATCGGGACGACGTGTACGGCCAGCCGAAGCGAATCGAGGGCAACCGCCGCCGCATTCGCCGAACCGGCGAGGAATCCGAGCCGGTCGAAGGCCGCGAAATCCGGGCGCGACCTAAGGTACGCGCTCGCCGTGGCAAGCGACGAATCCAGTCGTCGTCGCTGCGCAGATACGGCCGGCCAACGCGCGCCCACTACCATGTACAGGCGTTTGATCCCGTCCAGGGCCTCGGCCGACTCGAGCATCGCATCCTTCGAGTGAGGCGCATCGAAGCCGGCGATACCGAGCGTCGTCACGCGAACCAACTCGAGTCGCGTCGCCTCGACGACCTGCGCGTCGGTGGGTTGGAATCCCGCCGCCAACCCGCGCACGCGTCCGACGAGCGGACGCATGCCGTCGATGATCGTGATGGCGCTGTCGGTTTGCGCGTGCGACCCCGCTCCACCGCCCCCCTTCCACAGCAACGATTCGAGCGCCGGAAACCCACTCGCGGCCAGGAACGACGGCGGCGGCGCGTCTTCGTCATCCACTTCCTGCCGTCGCGAGTTGAACGCCGCCGCGAGTGCCGGCGCGTAGAACTCGACGACGCCTTCGAGATGCTTGTATTGAGCCCGGGCGTGACGGAATACGTCACGCACCACCGGCGCCGGTTCCCCGTTGGGCGAGCCGCGCGGGGCGGTCAGGAAAGCTCGGCGCAACTGCACGAGGGATGAATCGAGCGAATCCGCCTGAGCGAGCACGAGCCGTCGCACGTCGTCGCCCGCATCACCGCGTCGCGAGGCGCGACAGGCGACGATGCCGGCGCTGCCCAACGCGAGAACCGCCGCGGCCAGGATTGCGCCGCGGCGGCTCGCCAATCGGGAGGACTCCCCGCCTCCCGCAATCACACTACTTCCACGTGATCTCGACCGAGTCGCGCAGCGTGGTCGCGCCAGTGGGCGCCTGCGTGTATGTCGCGGCAGGCACATCTCGACCGTAGCTCTTCGAGAAGACCCGGCCGCTATTCGTAACGGTGATTAGCGTGTATCCGAAGTACGTTCCCGTGTGGGTGAGAGTCAGGTCGGCCGTGGCGTCGATCGGCGTGCCGCCGTTCCCGTTGATGATCATCCACGTATGCCCGGTCGGCTGGCTGCGGTAGTAGACGTGGTTGTGCGCCGAGAACATGCCTTCGACCTGGTTGTTGTTGAGCGACGTCCAGAAGGCATCGCGCGCCACTTGATCCATCACCAGCCCGTCGGTCGGCACCGTCGGGTACGGATACGCCGGCTTGTGCGCGATGACGAAGATGTGCTTGGCCCCCTTCGAACGGGCCGCGGCGAGATCGCTCGCGACCCAGGCGTTCGGCACGTGCCAATCCTTGCCGACCGGATCGGTGTTGAGTGCCAGGAAATGAGCGTCCTTGAAGTCGAACGAATAGCTCAAGTGACTCTGGTCACTCTGCAACGAATCGGGGCCGCCGATACCCGGGCCGTTCCCGCCGCGCGTGATGTAGGCCGCCATGTCGCGTAGCCACGTTCGCTCGCCCGGCGGATACGCGATTTTCGCGAGGTTGTCGGTTTCGTGATTGCCCGGCAGCGTGATCAGCTCGATGCCCGAGGCCGGCAACGGCGACGCCTGGTACAGCGAGATCCAGCCCTTCAACTCGCGATCGACCACGGTGCTGTCGTTCGTATAGCCGAAGACGAGGTCACCGGCAAAAAACAAGAAGTTCGGCTTCGGGGTGATCGCTGCCACGTCGGAGAAGGTGCGGTTCAGCTCCTGTACGTTCGCGGTGCTGACAACACCGAGGGATTCCGTGGCCGCGACTCGGTTGCAGCCGAGGATCACGAACGAATAGGCCACACCGTTCGGATCCAGGGTGGGACCCGTAGACGAATCGGATGAGCAGGAGACAGCGACGACGACGACGGCGACCGCCATGGCTGCCATGGCGATAATGCGGGTTGGCGCGGTCATTGAGGCTCTGGTGAAGGCGTGAAGGTTGTCGAACAAACGCGACCGTTCCACACGCTATTCGCCAAAGTCGACGTCGGTGTGACGAAGAGTCACACAGTCGTCACAATCGCGGCGAGCACGCCGCATGGTCTCGCGAGCTACTTCCGGTCCGCGGCATGCACGGGGCGGCCGATCACCTCGGGAATCGCCGAACCGTCGAGGCGCTCCGTGGGCTTCACACCGATCAATGCGGCGAGCGTCGGCGCGATGTCCACCGTCCGCACCAGCCGCTCGTGGCGACCGGGCGGAATGCTCGCGGCGATGAAGGAGATCGGCACTGACAAGGTCAGCGCGCTCGGAGTCCCGTGCTCCGCAGTCGATTTCCCCGGCGACCAGATGAATCCGGGCTTGGTCGCGAACACGGCGAGATACCCGAGACTCGGCGGAAGGCTGCGGCGCCAGCGCACCGCCGCGCTGTCGGACGACGTCGCCAGCGTCGCCGCGGTGAACCCGGCGCGCACGCCCGCTCGCTTTGTGGCTTCGGCGACGATCGCCGAGGCGAGACTGTCGGCGTTGATGCCGCGCGCGCGCAGCGCCCCGACGTCGCCGAACATCAAGCCATTGTCGAAGTCGATGCTGAAATCCGTCGCGTACCGCGCCTCGAGCTCTTGCTCGACGGTGCTCGAGATGTCGCTGAGCCAGATGCGGCCGCCGTGCCCCGTCTTCGGCACCTCGAGCTCCGGAAGCGGCGCCACACCGTGGTCGCCCGTCAGCGCGTAGATGATGCGCGCGGACGGCACTTCCTGTTCGAGCGCGCGCATGAACTGTCCGAGCCACCGGTCGACGCGCAGCACCTGGTCGTGGATCTCGCGCGAGTCGGGTCCGAAGGCGTGTCCAATGGCGTCGGTCGTGGAAAGCGAGATGGACAAGAGATCCGGCATCGTGTTCGGTCCGGACGACGCGAGCTGCCGCTTGCCGATCCCGGTGCGTCTCACGCCCTCGAGCGCGAACGCCAACGTGACCGAGTCCATCTGAGGATATGACTGTAGTTTCGCCGCGATCTGCGACGCCGGCGGCAACACATGAGGAAACACGAAATCGGTGCCCGCATTTTCGACCCACACCGAATCGGGCTCGGGATACTGGTCGGCCGGCAGCAGAAGATCCCATTTCTGCCCCGCCAGCCGCTCGAGGTGGAGCGTGTCGTCGAACGCCCGAACCCAGGTCGGCAGCGTGTCGGCGTAGTAGCGGCTCGTGGTGAATTTTCCGTCGGAGAACCAATACACGTCGCCGCGCGCGCGGCCGACGGTGAGAATCGCGCCACGATCCTTGCGCGACACGGAGAGCACGCGCACTTCGGGATCACGCACGCGCATCCAATCGTAGAGCGTCGTGCCGACGAACCGGCGAGGCGATGCGCCGATCGCGTTCGATCCGATCAGCGGCGAGAGCTCGTCCGGTACGCCGCGGTTGTTCGAGATGATTTCCGTGTGCACCGGCTCGCGGCCCGACAACATCGTCGCATGCCCGGGCGCGGTCTCGGTGATCGAATGATCCTGCCACGCGTGCGGGAAGAAGGCCGAGTTGTTTCGGAATCGTGCCAGGCCGCCGGTCAACTGCGACGAAAAGCGGTCTAGATAATCGCCGCGGAACTGATCGACGGCGATGAAGACGACGAGCGCCGGTCTCTCACTGCGACCGGCGGTCTGCGCATGCGCGGTTGGCGATGCGTGGGCAAGGACAACGAGTGTGGCGGCGGCGGAGAGACGCATGGCGCGGCGGTGACGGTGCGATAAAGCTGCATCGACCCGCGTCCGCCGCACCGCCGTCCACGTCACAACCGCGTCACGACGGAGGACCGTCGCCGCGGCGCGCTATCGGCCTCGCCGCGCCTCCAACAGCGCCATCCGTGTCGGCCCTGGATACGGCTTGTCGTACCCCTTCACGACGCCCCACAGAATTCGACTGAAGTCGTCGTCGTCGGATTCGTCTTCCCGCTCGAGGCGCAGCCGACGCGACTCGCGCGCGCCGCGCGTGCCGCTCGGGTTTCGTTCGTCGAGCGAAATGCCCGGCGTCAGGACGTCGTACGGACGGAGATCGGGCTCCGACGCCCACACGTCTGTCAGCGGCCGGCCGTAGTAGTCGAAGTGCGACAGCGATTCGAGCTTGAGAATTCCCTCGACCGTTCGAATGACGTCGGTCGTGTTCGTGAACCGATGGTACGTTCCCGGCCGGTTGTACGCCGAGATCACCAGCAGCGGCGATCGGTGCGAGTCGACGTGGTCCGGGCCGTTCTGCGCGTCGTCTTCGAGCACGAACACGACCGTCGATTTCCAGAACGGCGTTCGGCTCAGCGCGGAGATCATCCGGCCGAGCGCGAGATCGTTGTCCGCGACGGCGGCGCGCGGCGTCGGTTTCCCCGCCGAGCCGCCCGATGTGTGATCGTTCGGCAGTCGCACGATCTCGAGCGACGGCATCGTTCCTTTCGCCACGTACTCCTGCAACTCGGCGAGCCAGATGTCGGCGCGCTTCTGATCCTGGATGTCGAGGTTGAATCCCGGATAACGCGGATTCGTGCTGCCGGCGAGTTGCGCCTTCGTCGCGACGAAGCGGCTGGCTCCGTCATCCTTCTCGCGGTCCGGCACGACGAACTCGCCATAATTGCGGAGCGACACGCCGGCGCGCGCGGCGACAGTCCAGAGGTAGCCGCTCGCCGGTTCGTTCACGTCGTCGGTCGGAATCGCGCCGCGATTCGTGCCCTCGTAGTCGTAGCTGCGTCCTCGCCCCGAGTAGTTCGGCTGCACCGTCTTCTCGACGTAGTCGCTCGCGTACGCGGCCGTCGTCCAGTTGTGTCCGTCGGCGCTCACTTCGGCGTTCACGAAAAATCGATCGAACGCGCCGAAGCGGTCGGCGATCGCGTGGCCATTCGGCGTCACGTCGCGGCCGAAATAGACGAGCGACGTGTCGCCGTCCGCTCGCGACAGGTCGCCGAGGACCTGGTCGTACGCGCGGTTCTCGCGAATGACGTAGATCACGTGCTCGAACGGCGGGAACCGCGGCACACGGGCTGAATCGGACCACCCGTTGGCCCGAGCGACACGCGCCGAGAGTTGCGTGAGCGACGGTGCGTCGAGGCGCGCCGCGTCGAGCACAGAGAGGCTGCCCGTGAGCTGACCGAGCGTGCCGTTCTTGCCGCTGCCTTGACGCTCGCGCGACTCGCGCGGCCCTGGCCCGTCCGGATTCGCGTGCGTCCCGGCGCCTTTGCCGTTCGCGACGAGGAGCGACGAGCCGGCGATCGTTAGCGCGGCCGGATACCAGCCGGTCGGCACCCGGCCGAGCGGCCGCTGGTTGGTCGACGCGACATCGAAGATCGCGACGGCGTTGGCATCCGCTTCGGCAACGAAGAGCTTCGTTTCGTCCGACGACAGCGCGAGCGCGTTCGGAGTGCTTCCTTCGTCCGGACCGCCCGGCGGTGGATCGCGCAACTCGCCGACGGTGCGACGCGACTTCGTGTCGATGATGGCGACGCGATCGGTGCTGGCCGACGCGACGTAGAGTCGCGACGCGTCGCGATTGAGGAGCAGGGCCGACGGATGTCGGCCGGCAGGAATCCATTCGGCCGGCGCGAGCTTGTCGCCCACGACGTCGAACTCGGCGACCCAGCTGCCGCCCCACACCGAAACGTACACGCGACCGTCGGGCGCCACGACGACGCCGTACGGATACCGTCCGGCGGCGACACGCTGCACGATCGTCGCCGACTCCATGTCGATCACGGCGACGGAATCGGCCAGATTCTCGGCGACGTAGAGCCGCTTGCCATCGGGCGAGAACGCGAGTTGTGCGGGGTACCGTGTTCCGTTGCGGCGTCCGGCGGCGCGCGCGGCCAACGGAATGCTGTCAGTGAGCACGGCCGAGTCGCCGGACCACCGGAATCGATAGACCTGGTCCGTGTTGCCGCCCGAAGCGGCGAGCCACTGCCCGTCCGGCGAGAAGGCGAGCCCGAGAAATGCCGCAGGCAGATCGACCGTTTGGGTCACTCGTCCGCTTCGCCAATCGACAACCTGGACTCCCGTTCGCGACCAGCCGTTGAGCAGGAGCACGGCTCGACTGCCGCCAGGCGCCATCACGATGTTGAGCGGCATCGGCCCGACCGGGTGCGCGACGCCCGCCGGATCGAGGTGCACTCCGGTCGGCAAGCGCGTGGCGTCGACCGACGACGTGTCGGCCGTGACGTTCCGACTTGATACGGCGGGCGGCGCCGTGCACGCCCAGACCATTTGCGAAACACCCAACGCGATGAGCAGCCGGTGCCCGGCCGCGCGAACTGTGGGTCGAAGTTGAAGCCGTGTCATCCGCATCACCGGGTAGGGCAATTCGATCGTCACCGCGAGGGTCCGTTCATCGAAAATAATTCGCCGCCGGACCATGGCGCGGTCACGGCCCGGTCACCGCGTCGCGACAGTCCTGCGGACCCGAGCGCGCGGTCGCGCGGCGGGTTACACCAACCGTAGAGCAGGCGGACGCGCCGGCCGGCGCGAGCGTTCTTCGAGTGCGCGGATCACCTGCTCCACGGCGCCGGCGTCGCGAATCTGTCCCGCGCGCTGGCCGGTGTAACGCTTGATGGTGTTGCGCAGCGCTGTATCCGAGGCGTACCCGAGCTCTATGCCGATGCGCTCGATCGTGCAGCCGGTCGTCTCGAGCATGTAGGCAACCATTGCCAGCCGCGCCCAGGCGACGAGTTCCGCCGGCGGCAGAAAGCGCGCGCGGCGGCAATGGTTGAACAACGTCTTGCGATGGACGCCAAGCGCGGCGGCAAGATCGGGCAGCGTCTTGATCGCGTCCGGCCGCGCGAGGGCCGCCTCGAGCATCGGATGCAATTGGCTCGGCACGACCGGCGCGAGCCGTGTCATCAACCACTCGGCGCCGCATTGCCGCCGCGCCAGATCGAGGACGGCGCGCAGGGCGACGCCATCGTCGTCGATTCCCGCGAAGAGGAATTGGTGCGTGCCGGCAACCGCCAGCGCACGAATCTCGACCGAATGATGGGCGGCCGCGTCGCACCACACGACGATCGCGGTGCGCGGACGGCCATCGGCGATCTCGCGAACGACGCGAATCGCCTCCTGTCCATTCGGATCGCGGGCCGGCAGCACCACGGCGTCGATCGGCTCCGGCGAACGCTCCAATGCGGCGGACAGCTCGGCGAACGTCGCGTAGACGCCGAGCGTCGCGCGGCCGCGCAATGCGTCGATCAACCGGCTCCGTTGCGGCGGCGTGACGGCACACGCCACCACCGTGGGCTGATCGGACGGAAGCGGGACTCGCTGTAACGCTCCTTCACGTCGCATAACCGACCGGTTGCGCCGATGCACCTACATAGCGCGCTCCTCTCCTCTCGGAGCGCCCAATGGTCGTCACGAAGGAGCTCGGCGTCGTCACGCCGGGACAGCCATCAACGACACCTGATCGGGGAGCTGTCCCGGCTCCATCGAAACAATTCGGCCGGCGATCCTGACCGCGCGTCCGCGCAGGATGAATGGTGCCGTCGCCGGCGTCGCGTCTCGCCGACCCGTTTCGGCGGCACGCACCATGACTTCGTGAAAACCATGCTCTTGCGCGATCGCGATCGCCTTTGCGCTCAACTCAGCGGACGGCGCGAACAGCCCGACGCGAGAGAGACCGGCGCTGCATTCCATGAAGGCGAGCGACAGCACGTATCGCGGCGCACCCGCGGCGGCGAGCATGTTGAGTTGATTCGCCACCCACCGCACCGTTGCCGGACATCCGGTCTCCGCGGCCGATGTCGCAAGGCCACCCAGCGCCGGCACGATGATTCTTGCCGGAAGCGCGCGCGAGACGACGGCGGCGAACGCCGCGCGAGCTTCGGTGAAGCAGCCCGCTTCGACCATGAGTTGGCCGAACGTCTGCAGGATTTCTCCTTCCTCGACGGGTTGACCGGCCGAGGCCAGATACACGGCCCAACCATGGAAGAGGGCCGCGTCGAAGTCGTGCCGCGCGCCCGCCGCGATCATGAGCCCGATGCGCGCGTAGCGCTCGATGAGCGTCAGGTGCTCACGCTGGGCCAGCCGCAGGGCGCGGCGACTCAGCGATTCCAATCCCGCGTAGTCGCCGCTCATCTGCGCGACTGACGCGAGCCCCAGCCAGGCCCGCGCGCGCAGTTCCCCGCTGTCCGCGAGCTTCCCGAGTCGTCCGATCGTCCGGAAATGGTCGCCGGCCTCTTCGAGGTGACCCAGTCGGGACAGGTAGCGTGCGCGGCGAGCCAAGAGACGACCGCGTTGCACCGCGTTCAGCGCCGGATCGGCGCGATCGAGCGCCGTGAGCATCGTGATCGCCGTGTTGAACGCGTCGGCGTCGTAGGCGTCGTCGGCGAGGAGCAGGATGGCGTCGCTCGGAGTCCGGTTGTCGCGCCACTCACGGTCGCCCCGATGTTGCACAACCTGGCTGCCCAGCGACTCGAGCGCGATGTCGACGGCGCGGGCCACCAACGCCGGTCGATCCGCGCCGGCGAGCGAGGCATGTTCGAGCAGGCTCGTGACGACGATCCAGGTACCGTCCCGGGCGCCCGGGCGCGCGCGTGCGTCGCACATCGCGTCGGTGCGATACGCCGCTGGACCAGACCTGATTTGAAGAATCTTGCTGGGCATTCGCGCTGGGGGGACGGCCGATGCCGGGAGGAATAGAAGTCCGTGGTGACTTCATTCTGCGGCTTGGCTCTCACCGCCACAAGCGGAAATCTCGTCATCGTGCGCAAAGCCGCGCTGCCTGACGATCGCAGGACCCAACGTTAACCCTCTCATTAATGCGATGTGACGGGCGGTCAGCCCTCGCGGGGAATTGCACATCGTGTAACCCTCGCGCTCGCACTCGGTAGCCGCTCTCACCGTCTACATCTGCACGCTCCGAAAGCGCCTGAACAGCATCGGCCTCGGTGGCGCACTCCACACGGTGCGACGGATGGGATACCGCCTCGCACTCTAGCGAGGCGGCTAGACGAAGGTGGCTCCGCGCTCCTCGAGGAGCGCCCGCAGCACGGAACGGTGACACCGCTTCTCGCTCTCGCAGTAGCACCCGAGCGAAAAGTTGGTCTGGTGCGACATGGCCGCGAGCAGGTCGAGGAGCCGCGAGGCGTCGGGTTCGCGCATCTCCGTCCTGAACTTTCGCTCAAAAGTTTTCCACGAGCGTTCATCGCTCGACCCGAGGGCCAACGTCACGAGCGCTTGGCTCGGTGAGAGCGCAGGCAGCCAGACGTCGTAGAAATCGCGCTTGGCGAACTCCGATTTCGGCACGCCGCGAGGCGGCCGGCGAACGGTGCCGAGGCGAATTCCCTCGTCGGTTGACCGGGGAGAGCCGAGTCTCAGAATTCGGATCGCCACGCCAGGCCCCAAGTCCTCACGCCGCCCTATTCCGCGTTTGTATATGTGCGCTAAACATACCGACGACGACCAGGGTCATGATTCATCTGCTCACCGTTTCCGGCAGTCTCCGAGCGGGATCGTCGAACTCGACGCTCCACGCCGCCGCCGGGCGCACAGCGCCCGAGGGAGTCGTCGTGACGTCCTACGCCGGACTCGGTGGCCTTCCCGCCTTCAGCCCGGATCTCGACGAAGGCAACGGCCCGATCCCGCCGGCAGTGGTTGAATGGCGCAGTGCGCTGGCGCGGACCGACGCCGTTCTGTTCTCGAGCCCCGAATACGCGCACGGCGTTCCCGGCGCATTCAAGAACGCGCTGGACTGGGTCGTGGGCAGCGGTGAGCTGGTGGACAAGCGCGTCGGCCTGCTGCGGTCCGCGATCGCCGCGCTGCTCGGAGTTTGACGCGTCTATTTCACGCGCGCACGCTCCAGGTGCACGATGCCGGCCGAGTCCTTCACGGCCATGTACACGACGCCCGTTCCGAATCCGGCGATCGTGCGGAACGGCGGGAGCTGCACGCGGTCGATGATCTGCCCCTGCTGGTTCACGATGTCGTACACGGGCTGCCCGTTCATCAACGTCGTCGTGCGAATCCAGAGATGCCCGTCCGCGTCCGCGCGCGTGGAGCCGCGAATGAACGCCGGACGATAGTCCGGAACGTCTCCGAGCGCCGGCCGTCCGTCGATCAACGCCGGCGGTGGTCCGCCCGCCACTCCACCTCCGCCGCCTCCCCGGCCGCCCGCGACCGCGCCGGCGGAGACGACACCCGGTGCCGCGCCGGGTGATCCTGCGTTTCGCGCCGCGATCAGCGCGTCCGTCGAATCGCGCCGAGCCTTGATCGCGGCGAGTGCCGAGTCGATGAGCGCCGTCTTCTGCGCGTCGTCGAGGTGGCGCCAATCGAACGGCATCTTCGGCGTCGACCGCCATCGTCCGTCGGCGCCGAGCCAGTCGACGTGGTAGTCGCGTCCACGCACGATGGCGACCGACCCGTCCGCGCACACCGTCCAGTCATCGACGAGCGGCAGAATGTCGGGAGTGACCTTGAGCGACGTGAGTCGGCCGTCCTCGTCGCGCGCGACCACCTGGTTTATCCGAGGGGCCTTGAACGATGCAAGCGTATCGAGCGTGCGCGCGGCGAGATCGATGCGAACGATGAAGCTGGAATCGACCGTCGTTTCCTGCGTTGACGCCTTGCCGGGTGTCACGTCCGGGAACCGGACAACCGCCGGAGAAATGCTCACCAGTCGTCCCGACGCATCGAAGCCCGGGGGGTAAAACGGACTCCCGAGATTCGCTCCGCCGGGGCGGCCGAAGTTCGGTATCGCCATCACTCTCGCGATGGTTCCCGCCGGGCTGAGGAGCGGCATGGAACCGGATGCCGGGTCGACGAAGAGCGCCGTGTCCGAGCGGTACGCGAACAGCGCCCCGGGCCTCGCGCCGTACGCTTTCGCGGTGACGCTCGTCGAGTCCGCGACGATCTTGGCCGTCGCCAGCGTCGAATCGAAGAGCAGCACGCGCCGCGACACGACGTCGTTGACGAACACGCGCCCGTCGGACAACGCCACCGCCGTCGCGACGCTCGTCATCGGCTCGGTCGAAACACGCGTGATCGGTCCGAGCGGTCGTGCGGCCGGAGCTTGCTGCGCCATCACGGGCGCGCACGCCGCGACTGCCGCCGCCGAGAAGACCAACGTTGATCGGACTGTCATGAGAACACTCGCTTTCTCAGCTTGATTACCGCGCGATCTTCGCTTCCTCGAGATGCACCACGCCGGCGGCGTCCTTCACCGCCATGTACACGACGCCCGGTCCGAACCCGGCGAGCGTCCGAAACGGCGGGATCTGCACGCGATCGAACAGCTCGCCGCGGCGGTTGACGACGTAGTACACAGGCTGCCCGTTCACCATCGTCGTCGTTCGAATCCAGAGATTGCCGTCCCAGTCGACTCGCGTCGCACCGTGGGGAAACGCAGGCCGATAGTCGGCGACGTCGTTCGGCTCGACCTTCGGATCCTCGATCGGCGGCGGCGGCGGTTGCGGCGCACGTGGGGCGTCGGCGTCGCCTCCACCTCGGCCGGTACGAGCCCCGCCAGCGGCCGATCCTCCGATTCCACCGGTGGCCTGCCCCGCAAGTATCGAGTCGCGGCGCGCCTTGTTTGCGGCGGCGGCCGAGTCGATCAGCGTTTGCTTTTGCGCGTCGTCGAGATGCTGCCACTCGAACGCAATCTTCGGCGCCGACGACCACTTGCCATCGGAGTCCATCCAGTCGACGTGAAAATCTCTGCCGCGCACGATGACGAGAACTCCGTCCTGCCGCACCACCCAATCGTCGAGGACGGGCGCCGGGTCGGCGGTCATGCTGCTCATCCGCGTGATTCGGCCCTCCTCGCTCGTCGTGATGCTCTGGCGAGCCTTCGGCATTCGAATCGTGGCGACGGTGTCGTAGGCGTGCGACGCGAAATCGAACCGTACGATCAGCGCCGAGTCGACGGTCGATGTCGTCGTGGTGTTCGCCGGCGGCGGTTTGACCGGCATCGTCAGCGCCTGCGCCAGGAAATACAGCAAGCGCCCCTGCGCGTCGAATCCCGGCGTGTAGTACAAGCTCCCGAACGAGACGAGCCGATTGTTCGGCCGTGGCGTGGCCATCACGCGCGCGATTCGCCCCGCGGGGCTGAGCACGGGCATCGCGCTCGACTGCGGATCCAGAAAGAGCGTGGTGTCCCCGTGAAACGGAATGAGGGCGCCGGCGCCGAACCCGTACGCCGTTGCCGTGACGCTGGCCGAGTCGGTCACGACGTGCGCTTGGGCGAGCGACGAGTCGAAGATCACGACTCGGCGCGCGACGATGTCGTTCACCAACACTCGCCCGTCGCCGAGCCGGAGCGCCGATGCGACGCTCGCAAGCGGATCGGTGGAGACGTGCACGATCGGCCCGATCGGCCGAATCGGCGGAGTACGCTGCGCCGGCAACGACGCAACCGCCGTGACGAACGCCGCGAATGTGATGTAGTGTGAACGAATTCTCATGGTCGCCATGGTCCTTGGTTGCTTGCGATTCCCTGTCATCCGCCGCCGCGCGCGACTCCACCTGGCACTCCGCCTCCATTCGTGCCACTGCCCGGCGCGAACACGCCGCCCGGTGTCCCCGACGTGCCCGATCTCACCGCGGCCAGATAGCGTAGATCGAGATACGCCATGATCAGATCGGGGAGCTTGCGCTGTTGTTCGGGCGTCAGCAGAGTCCTCACGGACGGCACGATCCCCACCAGCACGTCGACCGACGCCTCACGCGCGCGGCGGTAGCGTTGATATGCATCGCCCTGATCGTACGCCTCCGGCAGCGACGCGTAGTACCTCGCGACCGGCGTCCAGATCGAGTCGAGTTGGATCACGTATCGGCGATTCATCGTCGCCACGCTGTCTGCCTGCACGGACGTGAGGCCGAGCGTCGCCGCGTCGCGGAGAATCGCGTCCAACGGATTGATGATCCCGCCCGAACCATACGCCAGCCGCAGCATCGGCTCCGACACCTTCGTCCCGCCGGACGTGCGCCCGCGATCGAGCGTCTGCGTGAGCGCCTGGCGCTCGCGCGACGGTCCGACGTCGACTCTCAGCGATGCCGTGAGCGTCACCGGAGTCCGAATCGCGCTCGCGAACTGGCTCGTGTTTCCAAATCGCTGATTGACCTGGTACGTGTACGACAACGTCTGCGGGTCGAAGCCGCGCACGAACAGCAGGCGCGGATCCGGGAAGGCCGCCTGCCCCCATCCGTGCGTGTGGTTCTCGCCATGAAGCAGATAGTCCGCCGCACCGAGCGGATTGCCGATGACGAACGACAGCGTCGCGCGTTGCGGGAGCCGAACGCGAACCGGATTGAGTGCGATGGTCATGAACGCCGTCGACGTCCACGGGCCCTCGCAGCTGTTTCTGGCCGCGAGTTGGCCGAGCTGCTGGTCAAGGCAGTCGCGCACTCGCGATGATGAGCTCGCGAGCAGCGCCGACATGTCCGAGGCGAGCGCCGCATTGGCGGGCGCCGAGCGCGTGGGATCGACGATGAACGCGCGATCGTTGGCGTAGCCGTCGCCGTTCACGTCGCTCGCGACCATCGGCGTGAACGGCATGCCTGACAGGAATCGCTGAATCCAGTTCACCCGCACGACGTCGAACACGTTGCTGCCCACGTTGGCGATCACCTGATGCCGCCAGTCGGCCGACGACCGGCCGCCGGATTCGTCGAACGGATTGCCGACGGTGCTGGCGAAACCGCTCGCGTTGTCGCGCACGCTGTTGAGCGTGTAGCTCAGCCCCCACGTGTATTGGGAGTTCACCGACGCGGGTGAGAGCGAGATCGTGAGCTGTTTGCTCGTGGACGTGAGATTCGAGCGGAGCTCGGTCACGCGATTGAACTCGGGCGTGACCCGCCCGTCGAGCGGCGCGATCGCTCCCGTGCCGGGCACGATGCTCGTCGGGTCGACGAACACGGGCCGCCCGTCTTCGCCGGGCAACGTGAAGCGCGTCGTCGGGTCGACGTTCAGGTCGACGAACCCCGGCTGGTTCATGTTGCGCGAGAAGGTCGTCGTGATCGTCGCCATCGCGCGGTTGTCGAGCACCGCGCCGGCCCACTGCAGCGTCGACCGCAGACTTCGTTGCGACGCGTAGTTCGGCGCGAACAGCGTCACGTTCGGGCCGGTGTTCGCAAACGGCGTCCCACTGCCGAGGGTCCCGTCGAGGCACTCGCTCGGAACCGAGCCCGGATCGGCGGCGTAGGCGTGCCAGTCGGGAATCGGCGTCGCGCTCCCGACGCACGTGATCTGCTGCTGCCCGCCGAGGAGCCCGGAGTTCACCATCGCCTGACTCGGCAGCGACGCGCTGAGTGAATTCTGAAAGAGCCCGATCCCACCGCGCACCACGGCGCGCGGAAGCCTCGCCGCGCCGTCGAACGCGCCGATCTGTGGCGCTGTGCCGTATGTCCACGAGAATCCGACCCGCGGGCTCACGTACAGCCCGTTGGGCACGTTGTCGTTTCGAACGTCGAACAGATTCTCCACGTCCGAGTTCAGCGTGGGGCGCTGCGGGTAACGATTGGCGTCGACGCGAGCGCCGTATACGATCTGCAAGTCGGGCGTTGGACGATACGAGTCGCCGAGCGAGAGGCCACCGATCCACTCGCCGCCGCTCGCCCGAGTCGGCGTCAACTCACGCGTGAACGACGCCGGTTGATTCGCCGCCAGATCGGCGAGCGAGTTGAACGTGAACGTGCCGAGCCCGTTGTTCGCCTGATCGATCGAGTAGCCGTCGCGCCGGATCTCGCTCGTCAACTTCACGCGGTGCTTGTTGTTGGCGCTGAACCACGAGAGCTGATTGGTGAGATCGATCGAGTTGTTCGTCGTGCTCGTGCTGGCCGACGTTCCGCCGAACGCGATCGACTGGACGCCGCTCGTGCCGTCGGGGAACGCGGAGTTGACGATGACGTTGCCGCTCGAGAGGTCGAGGTACGGCGTGAGATAGCGATGCGCCGCGCTGTAGCCGATCGCGCTCTCACTCAGCACTCCAAAGCCGAAGAAGCCGCTGTGATGCGCCTGCAGTGCGCCGTTCCACGACGTCGCGTTGAAGCTCGCCGCCGGCAGCATCGTACTCAGTGCCGACGCCGGCGACGACCGGTTCCATGCGCCCTGGAACGTGAGGTTGTACGCCTGCCCGCTGGTCGACGACGGCGGTGTGAGATCGAGGCTGCCGAGGATGAGCCCTTGGTCGCTCAACCGATCGCTCGGAAATCCGCCGACGGTGGCCGGCACGTGCGCACCGCTGAGAATGTCGATCAGCCGGTGGAGCGAATCCGCCGCGATGCCGTCGGCCTCGAGTCCGAGCGAATCGGTGTTCAGCAGGGTGTGGAGGTCGTTCCCCCTTCGCCCAAACTGGTACGCCATACTATAGAAGGCCTTGTCGAGCGCGAACGGGCCCGACACCGCACCGCCGACATTCGCGTTCGTGTATTGCTGGCCAAGGGCGCGTCCGGTCGCGTCGGTCCACTCCAACTGCGGGGCATTGAACAGAACGCTCGACGCCCGGTTGATGTAGTTGGATCCTGGAATCGTCCGGATGTTGATGCGCCCGCCGCTGAACTGTCCCTGCGATACGTCGTACGGCGACGTGGCGAGGCTCACCGACACGCCCGCGTCGCGCGGGATGTCCGTCGCGCCGCTGTTGAGACCATTGAGCGACGTGGCGTTCTGGTCCTGGTCGAGGCCGAGCACCGAGATGCCCGACGGATCACCGTTCACACCCTGCACGTACAGCACGCCCGGAAGCGTCGCCGCCATCGCCGCCAGCTCACCGACTTGATCGGGCGGCACGAGCCCCGACATGATCGACTTCTCGGTGCCGCTGATGTCTGGTGCCGTCGCGCCGCGCACGGGACGATTGCGATTGCGCTCGCCCGTTGTGACGACCGTGTCGAGCACGGCGCCGATCGGCGTGAGGCGCGCGTCGCCGAGGAGAATGTCTTGGTCGGCGGTGCGCTTGACCTCGACGCGTCGCGGCGAGAACCCGATCACCACGAACGTGATGAAGTAGTCGCCTTCCGCCTCGGGGAACGTGATCGTGTAGCGGCCGTCCTTGTCGGTCTTTGCGGCCCGGTTCACGTTGCCGGTGAGCGACGTGGCGGTGACCGAAACGTTGGCGATCGGTGAGGCATCCACAGCGGCCGACGTCACCCGCCCGCGGATGACGTCGACCTGCGCGCCGAGCCCCGGCCCGTCGCCTCCCCCGACGACGACGAGCGCGGCGCTCAGTCCGATCGCGAGAACGACTCCGCGGAGCATCGCACTATCTCGGCGGAGTCTCGATCGTACGGCGCACTTCGATCACGATATGCGACTGGAGCGTCGCGCGGTCGCCGTCGTCCGACAACAGCGACGCCAAGGCCGCCGCGCTCTCCGGCGACATCGTGACCAGATTCGAGAATCCGCGCCGAGCGATGATCGTGCCCGGTATGGGCGGATTCGTCGCGCGAATGTCCGCCTGCATCTTGGCGATGATCACACGCGCGTCGGACTGCTGCTGCGGCGTGAGCGGAATTCCGTCGAAGAAGCGACGGAACGCCAGCTCGACCGCGTCGGCCGCCGCCGTTGGACCGACGCCGCCACCTCCGCGCGCGCCGCCTCGTCCCCCACCTCCCCCGCCGCCGGGGAGCGGTCCGGCGAACCCACCGCCGCCGACGCGCGCGCCGCGGCCGGCCGCGATTAGCAAAGTGGTATCCCCGACGAGCGTGGCCGATCTTCCGCCGCCGCGACCCGCGGCCATCTGCGGGGCGAATCGCGTGTGCAGCAACGCGCGGTCGGCGTCGTTCGTGAGCAACGCTTCCAGCCCGGAGTCGGCCTGTGCTTGCATGGCTTGGCGGAGCGGTGCCGCGGCGACCAACGCCTTGATCGCGTTGGCCATCTGCGCGATCTGCGCGGCTTCCAGTTGGTTGACCAGATCGCGCGCCTTCGCTTCCTGATCCGGCGTCAACGCGATGCCGGCGAACAGATGCTCGAAAATCGAGTCCTGTTGCTGGACGCGCAAATCGAGTTGGGTGGATGCCCGCACGGTGGTGTTGCCCGGCACGACGCGTCGCTCGAGCGTCGGGCTGGTCGCGAGAGCGGCCGAGTCCTGCACGCCGGGGGCTGCGACCGTTTGACGAGGAACCGAGTCGAGATCGCGTTGGGCGGACGGCGATGGAGTCGTTCGCGGGCGCTCGGGTGCGGCGACTGAGCGCGCCGGCGCGCTCGGTGACGAGGACGCGTCGACGAGCGCCGGTCTCTGAGTGCGTACCGCCGCCGAATCAGTGCGAGGCGATGCCGACGCCGGTGCGGGCGGGACGGGCCGCGGCGAGGTGCGCGCCGGGGCGGGCGGACGCGGCGCAACCCACGCCGCGGTCACCACGACGACGCCGATACCCGCCACGCCGAGTCGCGCGATGCGCGACGCGTGAGCGCGACGGCGGCCGATGGCGCGAATCCGGCGCTCGAGCTGCGACGCGCGCTCGGCGAACGCCGTGGCGCCCATGAGCATGAGACGTCGTCGCGGGCGCGCGACTTCCAAGAGAAGGTCGCCGTACGAGCGGGCGTCGGCGTCGCGAAGCACGCGCGCGTCGCAATCCAGTTCGACGGCGACGCGCAGCCTCATGAGCTGCCACCAGAGTGCGACGTTCCACGGCATCGCGATCAGGGCGAAGTGCGCCGCGGTGAGCAGCTGCCCGTCGCGCGCACGACGATGCTCCTCCTCGTGGCGCAGCATGAGCTCGACCTGCGACGCCTCCATGGCGAGCGTCCACTGGGGAACGACGATCGCCGGCGAGAGGGCGCCGACCAGCGCGGGTCCGGTCGACTCTGACACGAGAACTTCGACTCCTTGCAACGTGTCGCGGCGCCACCAGCGACGCATCCAATTCAGCGCGATCATTCCGCAGAGGAAGTGCGCGACGAGCGCGGACGACAGCGTCAACCATGCGATCGTGAGCGGCGTGTCGGCGTGAGCCAACGTCGCGCGCCAATTCCAGCCCGGCCCGGTATTCGTGGCGGTCACTGCGGCCCCGGTCGACGCGACCGCCGAAGAGTCCAGAGATGAGGAATTTGGCATCTCGGCGACGACGGGCGCTTGGGGCACGACGACGGCGGCGCGAGGCGCGAATCGAAACGCGGCCGCCGGCACGAGCACCGACAACAGCACAGCGCTGGTCCAGACGTGGCGCACCGGTCCGCGGCCGGCGAGCACTCGCTCGGCAACGACAGCGGCGAGCGACAAGGCGACTGCGCACAGCGTGCAGTAGAGCATCCAGGCGGCGATCATTTGCCGGTCTCCCGCAGTTTCTCGTCGAGGAGTCGGCGAAGCCGTTTCAACTCGGCCGGAGTCACGCTTCGCTCGGTAACCAGGTGGGTCAGCAGCCGCTCGGTCGAACCGCCGAAGAGTTTTTCGACCAGCCTCGACGCCGCCGTGGCACCGGCGATGTCCTGCTTGACCCGGGCTTGAAAGCGGTGCGCCTTCCCTTCTTCGGTGTGCGTGACGTAGCCCTTGTTCTCGAGCACGGTCAGCACGGTGAGGACCGTGTTGTGCGCGAGGTCGTCTCGCAATCGTCCGCGGACCTCGGCGACGGTCGACGGCCCGCGCTCCCAGAGGATGGCCATCACGTCGAGCTCTCGATCGGTGAACGTCGGCGGCATCCGCTCCTCCCACGTTTCTCGGTGAACCTTGCATCGACCGCCGCGCGCTCAGAGCGAGGCCGGGGCGACCGCTATCTCCTAGATTTATAGGAGATAATGGGACGACGGCCGCCGGTTGTCAATAGTACGGGTCATCGCCCTGAAACGTTCGCGCCGGCGTCAGCCCCGCTTCGCAGCGTGGTATTCGCGCCGGATCCGGTCGAGGTCGACCGTCGGCTCGGGGTAGCGCATCTTCAGCCCTTCGAGGGTCGCGACCACGATCCGCGCGATCGCCAGATTGCGGAACCACTTGTGGTCCGACGGGATGACGAACCACGGCGCGTGCTTGGTGCTGCACCGGGACAACGCGTCGTCGTACGCGTCGACGTAGTCGTCCCAATACTTGCGCTCGGCATAGTCGGCCTCGCTGATCTTCCACTGCTTCGACGGATCGTCGAGGCGGGCCTTGAAGCGCTTGAGCTGTTCCTGCTTGGAGATGTGCAGGAAGAACTTGAGGATGTGCGTCCCTTCGGCGGCCAGCTCCTCCTCGAAGGCGTTGATCTGCTCGTAGCGACGCGACCACGTGGACTTGGATACGAGCTTGTGGACGCGGGCGACGAGCACGTCCTCGTAGTGCGAGCGGTTGAAGATCACGACCTCACCCTTGGCCGGGACAGCGCGGTGAATCCGCCAGAGGAAGTCGTGGGACAGTTCCTCCACGGACGGCGCCTTGAACGCGACCGCTCGGCAGCCCTGCGGGTTCATGGCGCCGAAGATGTGGCTGATCGCCCCGTCCTTGCCCGACGTGTCCATGCCCTGGAGGCAGATCAGCAGCGAGCGTGCATGCTCCGCGTAGAGCACGTTCTGAAGCTCGCGCAGCCGCTTGGTGTCGGCGTCGAGCACACCCGCCGCTTGGGATTCGTTGATCTCAGGATCCTTGTATCCAGGATCGACGCGTTCGAGCTTCGTTCGTAATCCCGGAGCGATTCTGAAGCGCTCGACGTAGTCCATCGACTTCGCGGGCGTCATCGCGCGGTCACGAGCACGGCGACGCGATCCGGCTCGGTCGGTGAGGCATTCGGCAGCGTGAGCGTTACGCCGGTGCCCGACTCCGCGACGTCGACGCGCTCGCCGGTTCCCAGCATCGACGCGCGCACCACTCGCGCGCCGAGTGGCGGCAACGACAGTTGGCGATCCGGCCAATCGAGCACATGCACGAACACGGTGTCGCCGCGGCGCGTCGTCGCACCCCACGCTCGCGGGCTCACCGGACCGCCGCGTGTTCCGTAGATGGAGCGTCCGTACGTGCGCAGCCAATCGCCGATCGCCCGCAGCCGTTCGATCGCTTCCGGTTGAATCGTCCCGTCCGGCCGAGGGCCGATGTTGAGCAGCAGGTTGCCGTCGTTCCCCGCGGCGCGGACGAGGTAGCCGATCAGCTCTCTTACCGACTTGAACTTCTTGTCGGTGATGTTGAACCCCCACGACTGGTTCATCGTAAGCGAGGTCTCGAGCGGCAGCGTGCCGATCTCGTTGGTGTTGAAACCCGCCGTATTCGCGCCCGGCAAGTCCTGCTCGAACGTCTGTACGTCTTCGCCGGGCTTCGGCGCGTTGTGATGGTTGGGAACGATGAGCGCCGCGGGCTGAAGGCGATGGATGAGCGCGTACGTCTTCGTCAATCGCCAGTCGGCGTCGGGCTTGTCCCACATCCCGTCGAACCAGATGCCGCCGACCGGCCCGTAGTTGGTCAGCAACTCGGTGAGCTGTGCATCGAGGAAGTCGAGGTAGCGATTCCAGTCTCCCGACTCGGGGCGGCCGGTCGCGTGCCCCGTGCGACCGCGCGGCCAGTAGTCGGGATGATGCCAGTCGAGTTGCGAGTAATAGAAGAAGAGTTTGATGCCATTCGCTCGGCATTCGGCGGCAAGATCTTTCATCGGATCGCGCGCGAACGGCGTCCAATCGACGATGTTGTAGCGTGTCGCCTTGGTGGCGAACATCGAGAAGCCGTCGTGATGCCGCGCGGTGATGGTGATGTACCGAACGCCGGCGGCCTTGGCCGTCGCGACCCACGCGTGTGCGTCGAACTTGACGGGGTTGAACGCCGAGGCGAGCCACTCGTAGGTATCCACGGGAATGCCGCGATTCTCCATCACCCACTCGCCCTGGCCGAGCTGGCTGTACACGCCCCAGTGGATGAACATCCCGAACCGGGCGTCGCGGAACCACTCGCGCGCGGCGAGGCGTTCGGCCGGTACTTGCTCGCCGTTCTGTGCGCGGGCGGATCCGGCGACGGCCAGTTGGGATGCGGCGACTGCCGCGATGAGCAGCGACGCGCGAACGCCGAATCTCCGTAACGTCGACACGTCGGTCGTTGGGCGGCTACGACGAGCGACTGATCGGCGTCAGCACGAACGTCGCGAGCATTACGAGAAGGCCGAGTCCATACCACTGCGACTCGTTCGTCAGCAGGAACAAGACGCCGCCGAACAACGCTGGAGCCTCGCCGATCACCCAGAGTTGAATGAGACCGTTGTTCCGTTCGAGTCCGTCGGGGGCGCGAGCCACGCGCCCGCGCATGGCAAGTACCGCGACCATCGCGAGCACGGAGAGCGCGACTTGCGCGTTTCGCAGCGCCGCCGGTTGGACCGAGACCGGAAACCGCGCGCGCCAATGCAGGAACCAAACGACCGCGCCGAACGCGACGATACCAGTCCAGAGCGCGAGTCGGATGAGAGCGAGCGGCGCGGTCTGCGTTCGTGTAGCCATCGCGCACCTCGTGTGGGGGGAGGGACGTCGGCGAAGAACGTACGCGCCGACCGGCGGGGCGGACAAGCGCCGAGGGGGGAACGCGTCGCGCTTGACGAACGATCCCGATCTTCGCATCGTGCATGCGGCGCCGATCCGCGCCCAACCTCTCGAGACTCCGCCCCAGCCGGAGTCGAGTGCGAGGCAAAGGGGGGCAGACTCCCGGATCCGTTCGTCGGCCCTTTGCGTCACCGCGTGCGCTGCTGGGGGGTGGCCCGTGGTGTAGCCAAAGGAGACCAGACGATGCCCAGCCAGAAAGACTTGAAGCGCCTCGTGCGCGCTCGTATGCAGAAAACCGGCGAGGCCTACACCGCCGCCCGCGCTCAACTGCTCGCCAAGCCTTCGCGTGCACGCACCACGAAAGAGACCGCGCGTTCCGCGCCACCCGCCGCGACTACCCCAAGCTCGCCGGAATGAGCGACGTGATCGTCAAACAGAAAACAGGCGGCACGTGGGACCGATGGGTCCGCGCGCTCGATCAACTCGGCGCTGCTGACATGAAGCACCGAGACATCGTGGACGTCCTGCGCACGAAGTACAAGGCGGACGCATGGTGGTCGCAGATGGTGACCGTCGGCTATGAGCGCATCAAGGGGTTGCGTGCGCGCGGCCAACGGCGTGACGGCAGCTATGCGGCGACCAAGTCGCGGACGTTCAACGTCCCGGTCGCCACCCTGCACCGCGCCTTCGCCGATGCAAGCCTTCGTCGCCGATGGTTGGACGAGCCGGGCGTGAAGGTCCGCACATCGATTCCACCAAAGTCGGTGCGACTCGGCTGCGACGCGGCATCGTGGCAATCGGCTTCACGGCGAAGGGCGAGGCGAAGCACGGTCGAGTTGAGCCACGCCAAGCTGCCGAGCAAGGAGGCCGCGGCGAAGGTGAAGCGCGAGTGGTCCGAACGGTTGGCTGCGCTCGCCAACATCGTGTCTCCATCGGGGCGCGCGCGTGATTGAGTCGCCGCAACGAGTCGTCGCGTCTCGGTCGTGAGGATGCATGGCGGCCCCGACGACGCCGTCGGGGCCGTTTTCATGGCAACTGTGCGTCACAGAAATTCGCACCGCTGAGCGCGAGCCAGACGAATGAGCGGTCGATTCGGACACACGAGACACCGCCGTCGGCCGACGAATGGAACGAGCCTGAGGACCTGTGCGTGCGCGCGTTCGTTGGCGCGCGAATCACGCGACGGACGCCGGCAGGTCCGCGCGGGCGCCGTTCGAAAGCGCCCTCGATGCCGGACCTCCGCCTCGGCGGAATCAGGGGCGCGGCTCTCCGCCGTGTCTGAACTCTAAGATTTCGCACGTCTGTTCGGCCTGGGAACACTCAGCACACTTCCGCGCTCCGTGGAATCGCCCCGACCAGTTCGATGCGTTCATTAATGCTTTGCAGACAGAACGACGAACCGCCCAGCAAGTTGCTGCGCTTCAGGGCGGCCGTCGTCCATGATATTCACTTGCACCCGCTCGTCGCACGGGTGTATCGAACCGCGAGCCGAGCGTCGGGCTGCGGATGCGATTCCCCTCATCGTTGCACTGGCGGGATTCCAGATGCCATCGCCGTGGATCGAGCGCGCGAACCTATTCGGGGTGATTAGAATGGTCGAACAATTGGAAGCCCTGAAAGGAGCGGTGCGGCTCGCAGCCTCGGCCGTAGCCATCGGGCTGGCAGTGTCCTGCGGGGGAGCGGAACGCGATGGCGGTACGGGGCCGACGTCCATCCCGACCATCGCGCTCGCGACGACGACTCAGCTCTTCAGCGCGAATGTCGGAAGCGGCAGCCCCGCGCCCCAATCGATCACCATAACCAACGGCGGAAGCGGCACTCTCGGCGGTTTGGCCGCTGGCCCGGTGGCCTACGGCTCCGGCCAATCGACCGGTTGGCTCGCCACGAGCCTGAGCGGCACGTCCGCTCCAGCAACGCTCACCCTCACCGCCACTCTCGGGAGTCTGGCGGCCGGCACGTATTCGGCGACCGTGCCGATTACGTCGTCGGCGCCCGGCGTCACGAACAGTCCGCTGTCCCTCGCGGTGACGTTCACCGTCACGCTCGCCGGCGCGGGACCCACACTGAACGTGGCTGGACAGTCGGTGGCGTTTCTCAACTCGCCAGCCTTCAGCACGTCGCTCACCGTGCAACCGGGATCGCAGTACCTGATTGCCGTCGTGAACACGGACAACTCCTATACAGCACAAGAAGATTTCACGCTGTCCGCTTCGTTCGGCGGCGCATCGTCCTCACGTGCCGCTCCTGTCGCGCCACCTGTCTCGCTGGCCAAGACCGCGGAGCCGGGTTCAGCGCTCTCCGTGCCCGGCCTGCCGCGATCGCTGACGGCATTGCGGTCGGCGTTCCTGAGCCACACGGCCATGCTCGAGGAGAACCGCAAGACCTTCGCGCGCATGGGGAGCCCGCTCAGGGCGTGGGCGAAGGCGCGCGCGCAGTCGAAGGGGCTCGAGCTCCCCGCCAGCGCAGCGGCCGTCGTATCGCCGGCCGTCGGCACGGTCAGCAAGGTGTACGTGCGCAACTCGATCACCGGCGGTTCGTGCACAACGGTAGACTCGATCGGTGCGCGCGCCGTGGCGGTGGGACAGCACGTGATCGTGCTTGCCGACACCAACCGGCGCACGTGGCCCGACAGCCTGCGGCCCGATTCGTCGTGGTACCAGACGTTCGTCTCGGAGTACGACGCGCTCACGTACCCGCACATCCTCAACAACATCGGCAACCCGCTCGGCCTGGACCAATCGCTCTCCAAGCTGGGCAAGATCAGCGTCGTCATCACGCCCGTGCTGAACAACTTTCCCGGGAACGGCGGCTCGGTGGTGGCGTTCGTGAACGGCTGCGACTTCTTCCCGTTCGCGACCAGCGGCGTCGACGCCGATTATAGCAACCAGACCGAGATGTTCTACTCGTGGGTACCCGGGAGTGGCGGCTTCTCCGTGCCCGACTGGGAAGCGGGCCTCCGCGCGACGGCGGCGCACGAGTCCAAGCACATCGTCTCGTACACCGATCGCATCCTCAACAACAGCCCGGTGTTCGAGGAGATCTGGCTGGAGGAGGGGCTGGCGCAGGAATCGTCGGAGATCTGGGAACGCAACTTCAATCAGGCCACTTGGCTGGGGCACGCGAACTTCCTCCAAACGGCTGCGTGCGAGATTCCGCTCGGCGCCAACGCGCCGTGTGATGTGGCGAACAACAAGCCGCTCGCGCTTCTGGTCAGCCATCTGCCGTTCTTCTGGGACTACCTGGCGGCGGAGAACTCGAATTCCGAGGGACTCGGCCTGGACACGCCCTCGAACTACGGCGCCGGCTGGACGATCGCTCGCTGGGCCACCGATCAGTACGCGCAGGGCATCGGTGAGGCGGCGTTCATCAAATCGCTCATCAACGATCCGTCGCTCAGTGGGCTGGCGAACTTGAGCGCGCACACGGGTCAATCGGTGGCGACGCTGCTCGTCTACTGGAACCTCGCCACGGCGATCTTCCAGACTCCCAGTTACACCGCGGCCGACGTGCGCACGACGATTCCGAGCTTCAACTTCGCCGACATCTTCAACGTCGGGCAAACCAAGCTCACGTGCAGCGGCACGCCGTGCGGGTTATTCACGCAGTCGGGATCTCCCGTATACCCGATCCAGCCGATCACCATCACCGCCGGCGCGTTCACGAAGACCGTGCGAGCAGTGCCGGGCACGTCGGCGTCATTCTTCCTGCTCTCTGGCGCGACGGCGGGCACGGAAACGCTCCAGCTGCTCAGCGGCTCCGGCGGCGCGCTGTCCCCGAGCAGTGGCTTCCGCGTCGCCATTCTGCGGGTGCAGTAGTGCCTCGGAGCCACGCGGCGCTGGCGTGCGTGGCTCTGGCTGCGAGTCTGATCGTTCCCGCGTGTCACCGCGCGGCCGCGAGCGTGTCCAATGGATCGCGCGCGCCGGCAGATTCGCTCGAGGGCGTCGTCCAGGTAACGGGAACCGACCCGTTGCTGCAGACGACGCTGGCGCCTGACAACGGGGGCCGCGCCGTCACACTCGACGGGCCGGCGTCACTCCGACGCCTGACCGGTTTGCGAATCGCCGCCGTTGGCACGCTTACGGGAAGTCATCTTTCCGTTGCGCGATTCACCGTGCTTGCTGCCAGCGGCGTTGCTGCTACGGACGGCACGCTCGCTCAGAGCGGCGATGCCATCGTGCTCGTCACCGCGACCGGCAAGCGATATGTACTGGTGAACCCGTCTCCTGTTCTGCGCGGCGACGTTGGGCATCGCGTCTGGGTATCGGGCACTCTGGACAGGGAGCCCGTTGCGTACGGGATTATCGACTGACCTCGGCGGGGCCCCGATATCGATGTCGGGGCCGCTTTCGCAGTAACCATTCGCCACAAAGAGCACACGCTGACGCGGACCGCGTTGACGGACGGTCAGGGCAGACGCATGAGACATCGCCATCGGGCAGCCAATGGATCGACGGCTGAGCACCGAGGCATGCACGCGTTGTCCGCATGCGTTTGTCCCCGCGCGATCGTCGCGCAAATTATTAGTTCCATGAACGGCGGCTCGTGGTATTCGGCACTGATCGTGCGGCGAAATCGGCGAACCAACGCCTCACCTTCCGGAGGACACTATGGCGCTACAGACGCAGACCGAGCACTCGCACTCGGCCCACCCGCACGTACACGGACCCAACTGCGGCCACGCCCGTGTGCAGCACGACGGGCACCAGGATTATCTCCACGATGGGCACCTTCACTTCCAGGATGGATCGAAGGTGGAGGAGCACAAGATCGGCGTGAACGCGACGAATCCCGCGGCGTGCACGCCCGATCACCAGTGCAGCGGGCACGACAAGTCCCACCACCATGGCGCGGGCTGCGGCCATGAAGCGGTGCCGCACGGCGACCATATTGATTACGTGGTTCAGGGACACCTGCATCACACGCACAGCGGCCATTGCGACGATCACGGACCGGTGACGATCGCGTGATGCGTCTGCCGCGTGCCGGCCGTCCTCCGACGGCCGGCATGCGGCGTCAGGGCACGTGCGGCGTCATCATCCGACCCATCTCCTTCCACTCGTCGACGCTGATCACACCGGTCGTATCGTCGCGATAGGCTGCCGCCGCGGCGAGAATCGCGGCGCGCTTGCGGGACGCGGGCACGATGTTCGACGCCAGAATGTCCGAGACGACGTCGTGCAACGAGTGCAGATTGTCGAACACGATCGCCGCGACGGGATACCGTTCGGTGAATAGCGGCGCCGAGCCCGGCGACATCGGCATTTCGGTCGGCATGTGCGCCGGCGCGCTGTCGAGCATGCGGAAGAACGCCGCAACCTTCGCGTCGACGGCGGACTGAAGCTCGCGCTCGGAGCGACCTTCGATCAGCGCATCGTAGAGCGACATCTGCAACCAGTGATACGACCACAGCAGTCCGTTGAACTTCGGATCCTGCCGGCGAAACGCCAGTGAATACGGCTGCCCTTCCATCAGCTCCATGCTTTTTGGTCGCGTGCTGAACGCGAGGTCCTTTCGCGACAGGTAGTACCGAAGCGCCTGCGCGACCGCTGAGTCGCGCTGCCACCAGGTCAGACCGTAGCCACCCCAGATGTCGTACAACTGGCGATGGAACGCGTGCGCCCAGTCGAACATCGCCGCGACCTCGGGCACCAACTTCACGTAGTCGGGGCCGATCGCCGCCTCCTCGAGTGGAACGTTCGGCGGATGCCGCAACACCGACTTCGTAATGAACTGGAACTCACCCGACTCCAATCGCCGAGCCGCGTCGGCGCGCGTGAGCAACGTCTCATATAGAATGGCGTGCCCGTAGTCGAAGCCGTTGAACAGACGGTCGGCCTGCGGGAAATGCTCTCGAAACGACCAGTTGTACTGCGCGGCCCAATACGACTGCTCGTACGTGCGCGCGACCGGCCGGGCGCACGACACGGCGACGAACGCGGCCGTCGTCACACACAGAATCGAGACGCGCGCCGCGATCATTGGCCAAACAACGGACGGGTCGCCATCTCGTAGCTCGCACCCAGGGTGAACGAGAACGAACGCAGCACGCCGGCGAAGTGCCACGCGCCGCCGGCGTCGACGGCAACGATTGGCGTCACTTGGCGTCTCACCCCCAGTTCCGCCGACACGTCAGGTCGCGGGTACAAGCCGACGAATCGCTCGGCGAACGCGTCGGCGGTGATCATCGTCGAGCTGAGCCCGAAGGAGTGATCGTAGCCGACGCCGGCGAACCAATGTCCGCCGCTGAGACTCGTGCGCGCGCTCACCGTCGAATCGATCTGCTCGACGGGCGGCATGCAGAAGCGAGACGCTCCTCCACGCGGCGCCGTCGTCACCGAACACGGTGCGTCGATGACGCCCCCCGGCGGCAGGTTGCTGCACGGCGTTCCCGCGAGGCGAACGGTGCCGGGCGAGCTGCAGCTCGAGTCAGCGATCGGAGCGCCCAGGCGAACCGAGTACGTGCCGCCCGCCGCGTTAAAATGGAACCGACCGATCGACGTGGTCTTGGTGGCGAGCAGCTTGAGCGAATAGGAACCCACCGGCCCAGCGAGCGAACCGGCCGGCACGAGCCACTCGCCGGACACGGCGACGGCCGGAATGCTCGGGGTCTCGACGTTGAAGGCGTGGAGGAATCCCAGGCCGATGCCGCCGAGTCCCGTGGTGGATCGCGCGCCCAACCCTCGCGGCGGAATGACGTGGACGACTGGAATCCTCAATTCCAGTTCTGTGAACGGGAGCGCGCCGTACGAGACGCGCGGCTCGGCGCGTAACCGACTGGTCCCGTTGATCAGGCGCTCGTACTGCAGCGACGAAGGATCGATGTCGAGGCTGTAGAGCGGCGTCGGGATCGCGTCCTCGACGCGCCCGGGACGGTTGGCGTCGAGGTTGAAGTACTGCGTCTGCGCGTTGGCTGATTCTCCCACCACGCAGAGAACCGCGACGAACCATGGACCCAGTCGCATGGCGGGAGGGTATCACGTCTGCCGCGGCACCGGGCCCGAGCGCCAACGAATGGTCGCTTTGGGCGCACGAGTGGTCGCACGCGTCCACCGCCTTTCCCTGCCGTCCAGCACATGCTACTTCAATACGGCATGAACGCTCGCGACCTCACCGCCCTGGTCCACCTCGTCGGCTTCGGCACCGGCATCGTGCTCTACGCGATGCTCGGCGTCATGACGCGGCGGCGCCTCTCGCACGTGACGGAAACGGCGGACAGACAGAAGGCCGATCGCGTACCGCTGGCGGCCAGCTTGCTCGGCGTGATCTGGAACGTCGGCGCGATGGTCGTCTTCGCCGCGCGCGACTTCGGCGCGACCTACGAGCTGACCTGGGTCGCGGCGATCGCCTACGCGGCACTCGGATTTCTTCCCGCCGTCGTCGTGCACTCCACGCTGCGAAGAACCAAGCGCGCCGATTTCGCGTGGTTCCTCGGCATCGCCTACTCGGCGAGCACCGTCGCCGCGGCGATGCACGTCGCTGACGCGTTGCGCGGAGAGACGCCCTCGTCGGCCGGTTTGCTCCTGCTGACGATCACATACGGTGTATTGCTCGGGGCGCTGGCGATCACGGAGCGTCGGCGTCCCGGCTTTCAGCGAACGATTCTCGCCGTCGCGCTCGCCGCCTTTGCTGTGTCGGCGCTTCACCTGAGTCGCAATCAGGGCAGCGCCGATCAGGGCCCGTGGCTCGTCGAGCTCATCGGTCACCACGCGTCGCTCCCGCTCGTGTTGGCGATCCTCTACCAGGATTACCGTTTCGCGTTCACCGACCTGTTTCTCAAGCGCGCGCTTTCCCTCTTGGCGCTTGTCGGTCTCGTGTCGTTGCTGTATGCGCTGATCGCGGCGCCGCTGGTCGATCCGCACGCGTTGGCGGCGCGGCAACTGTCGCGCGACGGTTCGCATCTCTGGTCGACCGGCGCGCTGCTCGGACTGTGGATCGTCACCGCGCTGGCCTATCCGTTCATCCAGCGCCGCATCTACCGATTCGTCGACCGCGTCATTCTGCGTCGCGCGGACTACCGCGCGTTCCGCGGCGAGTTGGCGAGCGCGCTGAGTGAGTCTCGGACGCCGGATGCAGCGCTCGAGGTGACCTGTTCTTTGCTCGGGATCGCGCTGGGAGCGAGCGGCGTCACGTGGCGGGCGGCCGAATCGCCTCGGGTGCAGGGCGACGCCGTCATCGAAGTCGACCCGCGGCGAACCGGCGCACTCATCGGCGTGCGGACCGCGCTCGATCCGACGTTCCAGATTCGAATCGACGAGTTGAGCGGCGGACGCACGCTCCTGTCGGACGACTTCGTGCTCATCGACGCCGTGGCGGCGCTGGTTGGCCGGCGTATCGACGAGCTTCGTCTCGAAGCGGAGCATCGCGCGCACGAACAGCGCGAACAGGAAATGCGACAATTGGCGGCCGAGGCGGAGTTGCGTGCCCTGCGCGCGCAGCTCAACCCGCATTTCTTGTTCAATGCCCTGAACACGCTCGGCCATCTGATGCAGACCGCGCCCGAGCGCGCGTTGGACACGCTGTATCAACTCACGAACTTGCTGCGCAAGGTGCTCCGCCGGACCGATGGGGGCTTCGTTGCGCTTCGTGACGAGCTGGACATCGTCGAGGCGTATTTGGCGATCGAGCACGCGCGATTCGAAGAACGACTTGTCGTTTCCATCGACGTACCTCACGAGCTGTGGCATGCCCGGATTCCGCCGCTCCTGTTGCAACCGCTCGTCGAGAATGCGGTCAAGCACGGGATCGCGCCGACGCGCGAAGGCGGCCGAGTGTCCGTGTTCGCGCGGCGGTCGGACGGCGACGACGCCGACGCGTTCCTCACGCTGATCGTCTCCGACACCGGTGCCGGCTGGACGGGCGGCAGCCTCCGCGATACGCGCGGCGGGGTCGGGTTGGACAGCATCGAGAGTCGTCTTCGACACTACTTCGGCGCCGCGGCCGCGATGGCGATTCGTCCGACCGTCGGCGGCGGCACGACGGTCGAGCTCTGCGTCCCGTGGGTCCACGACCGTCCAATCGCCGCGGCCAGCTGAATCCGATCGACCACCGATGCCGACCGATCGTTCGCAAGAATCAACCATTCATTGGAGCGCGATGGCGACGGATCCGCGATCGTCTATTCTGCCCTCGAGTGATGACCACCATCATCCCCACCCGCGAGGCTCCGGTGCCGCAACGGAGTCGATGAACCAGCTGCGCGTCATCATCGCCGACGACGAACGACCGGCGCGGGCATTCCTGTCGTCGATCCTCGTCAACTTCGAGGACGTGGAGCTCGTCGGCGAGGCGGCAAGCGGCGCCGAGTGCGTCGAGCTCATCGAGCAGGTGAGCCCGGACCTGGCGCTCATCGACCTTCAGATGCCGGAGGTCGATGGATTGGGCGTCGTTCGCCTCATTCGCAAGGAGCGCCTGCCGCTCGTCGCGTTCGTCACCGCCTTCGACGAGTACGCGGTTCGCGCCTTCGAGATGAACGCGGTCGACTATCTCCTCAAGCCGGTCGACGCGGTCCGTCTGAGAAACACGGTCAACCGCGCGATCGAACGGCTCGAGCGCGCCGATCTGCGGCCGGGCGACCGCGACCGAATTCGGGCCGCGGCGACCGAGTACGCCGCATCGTTGCCACCGACAACGTTGCGACGCATCCCCGTTCGCAAACGGGACGACATCTATCTGGTGCCTGTCGAGCAAGTCGTCTCGGTCATCGCCGACGGCGAACTCTTGCACCTCACCACTCGACAGAACGAGCGCTACACGATCACGTACCGACTGAAGGATCTCGAACACCGCCTCGACCCGGCGCAATTCGTTCGGATCTCCCGCGGCACACTGCTCAACATCGGGATGATCCAGAAGATCACCCCGATGCCGGGCGGTACGTACGTGGCGGTCACGCACGCCGGCACGCAGCACCAGGTGAGCCGCATTCGCGGCCGCGTGCTGCGCGACCAGCTGCTCAGGCTGTAGCGCTCAGAACGCCGCCTTCAGTCGCAGTTGGAAGCTGCGCGGCCGCCCGACGGACGGACCGCTGAAGAATGCGCCCTTGAGCAAGTACGTCTTGTCGAAGACGTTGTCGACGTACAGCTCGGGCGTGAACTGCGTCCCGCCGACTCGCATCTGGTATCCCGCGGCCGCGTTGAAAATGGTGCTCGGCGCAACGTGGATGCCCGAGTTGAAGTCGAAGAGGCCCTGGCCCAGGCTGCAGTTGCAGCTGCTCGGGTCGACGCCGTTGGTGAGACCGGACCCGTAGATCGCCGTGCCGCTCAGAAAGAAGTTGCTCGGCGAATAGGTGGCGCTCGCCACGATGGAAAGACGCTGATCGTGATCGAGGTCGAAGAAACCGCTCGGCGGCGCGCTGGGGAAGAATCCTCCCGTGATGGTGCCGTACCCGTATGCATGGTTGAGCGCGGCGTTGATGTAGCCCGAGAACGGTCCGGGCGGCCGCACCTCGAGCACGCCCTCGATTCCCGTGATGTGCACGTGCTCGATGTTCACGTCGGTGACGATCGCCGAGCCGGGCACTGTGTTGTCGTCGATTCCGGGGCTGCTCTCCTTGTGGTACGCGGAGAGCTTGGTCACCAGGCCCGCCTCGGGGAAACGCTGGACGAGCCCCGCCTCGAAGAAGTTGTCGCGCTCAGGCAGCGTCGGGAGATCCGCCTCTCCGCCCTGGGAGACACTCGTGATGGTGCGGAGATCTTCGATGTTCGTCGGCATGAACAGGCGGCCGTAGTACAGATATGCGGTCGTCGTCGGCGACGGGAAGAAGTTGATGCGGAATCGCGGGCTCACCTGGCTCTGGACCGGCGTATTGGGCGCGGCGTGCGAGTCGTACCGGACGCCCGCGCGAAACTCCACCCACTCGGCCGGTGCGTAAGAGCCTTGGCCGTACACGCCGATGTCGTGGCCAGTGAGGTCGACGCTCGACTGCGGCCCGAAGCTCGTGGCGTTGAAGGTCGAGAAGTCTTCGTGCCCGCTGGTTAGCGACGACAGCGTGCCGAACTTGAATTCCGTCTCGTGTGCGGGGCGAAACGCGTAGTCGGCCTTGATCCCGTAGATGTTCGCCGCGCGGTTCTCGCGGATGTTGTAGAGGTTGGTGTCCGGGAAAAACTGGAACGTCGGATCGTCAAGCGGATCCGGGTTGTAGCGGAGAGACGCATGGCGGTAGAACAGGCCTCCGAAGAAATCGCCGGCCGTCTGGCCGTCGTCGTTCGGCTCACCCACCTGGTGGTGCCAACCCAGATTGACGAAGCTGTTCCCGTCGTTCTGATGGTCGTTCTGAAACGCGCCGCCGCTCGAATCGTACGGAACGGCGAACTGCGTCGTCGAGAGATTCCCTTCGAGCGTGAACACATCGTGCGTGCTCGGCGAGTACTGGAGCTTGCCGAAGCCGTAGTAGTCGGTGCCGTCGTTGTGAAAGTTGCTGATGCGATTGGTGCTCGGGTCGATGACGATCGGCTCGAGGCGCATGTCGCTGAACTGGCGCGAGCCGGACAGGAAGAAGCCCCACGGCCCGCTGTTGCTGCTGATCGTGCCGGCTTCACCGTTCGAGCCGGTCGGCCCCGAGACGGTCGACCCGGAATAGCCACCGCCATATCCGCTGAAGCTTCCGTGGAATCCGCCCGACGGAATCTTCGTCGCGACGTTGACGATGGCCGATTGCCGGCCGCCGTACTCCGCGTCCCAGCCGCCCGTCTGGAAGTTGATTTGATTCACGACCTGCGGGTCGAACAATTCGTTGAGCGATCCCGAGATGCCCGGCGGCACGGGGACGCCATCGATGTAGTAGGTGTATTCGGCGTGCTGTCCGCGAATGTGGACCTCGCCGGTCGGCGCACGGGCGGCGCCGGCGATCGACTCCTGAAGAATCTGTGACGTCGTCAACGTCGGCGCGCCATGGAAGTCGTTCTGTTTGAAGACCTGGTCGCCGCTGCGCGTGTCGACCGTGACGGCTGCCGGCGCGACGATCTGCACTGCCTCGAGGTTCAAGCCGACCGGTGCGAGCGCGAACTTGAATTGCTGGGTGGCCGTGGCCGTCTGCGCAATGACCAGCGGTTGCGAGATCGCTCGGTAGCCGATGACGTGGACCGAGATCGAATACGTGCCCGCGCCGAGATGGTGAATCGTGAATCCACCGAACGTGTTCGTCGTGGTGTTCGCCACGACGGCGCCGCCCTGGTTGGCGACCGTGACCTCCGCCGACTCGATGGGCTGACCATTCGTGCTATCGGAGACCACACCAGTCACATCGACGCTCGCGACGGCGGGCACTCCGCGGTGGATCGGGTCTCGTGCCGCGAACGCGAGTTGGCTCGGCACCAGCAACGCGCAGAACGCGAACGCGTGGAGGAACGGCGGTCGTATCATCAGAAACTCCGTTTGACGGGATGCGCAGGATCGCCGGCGGCGTGAAGACGCTCGGCTGTTCGTGCTTCGCATACGCTACGGATTCGCCGCGGCGAGCCGCGTTGGAATTCAACGTCCGGCTGCGTGGCTCCCATGAGCGGTCATCGTATGGCCACAACTGGTCGCGGCAACGCCCGCTCGCTGATGGCGAGGTGCGTGCGAGGCAGCGCGGTGCTCAGAACGTCGCTTTGAGCTTGAGCTGGAGGCTGCGCGGCCGGCCGACCGACGGTCCGCTGAAGAAGGCGCCTTTCAGCAAGTACGTCTTGTTGAAGAGGTTCTCGACGTACAGCTGCGGCGTCATCACCGAGCCGTGCACGACGAACGAGTATCCTCCCGCCGCGTTGAAAATCGTGTTCGGCGAGACGTGAATGCCGCTGTTGAAATCGAATAGCCCGGTGCCGAACGAGCAGTGGCAGTCCGCGGGATCGACGCCGTTGGTGAGGCCCGAGCCGTAGATGATCATCCCGCTCAGGAACAAGCGCTTCGGCGAATACGTGCCGCTGGCGACGATCGATACCCGTTGGTCGTGATCGAGGTCGAATGCGCCCGTCGGCGGCTGCGTCGGAAAGAAACCGCCGGTGATCGCCCCGAAGCCGTAGGCGTGGTTCAGCGCCGCGTTGACGTAGCTTGAGAAGGAGCCCTTGGGGTTCAGCTCGAGCACGGCCTCGATGCCGGTGATACGAATGTGCGCGATGTTCACATCGGTCACGATCGCCGAGCCGGGGATCGTGTTGTCGTCGATGCCTGGATTGCTGTCCTTGTGGTACGCGGCGAGTTTCGCAACGACGCCTGCGTCGCGGGAATCGTTGGACGACGCCCGCCTCGTAGAAGTTGTCGCGTTCGGGCACCGTCGGTTGAGCGGCTTCGCCGCCCTGCGCGACGCTCGTAATCGTGCGCAGGTCCTCGATGTTCGTGGGCATGAACAGACGGCCGTAGTACAGATACGCCGTCGTCAACGCCGACGGATAGAAGTTGAGCCTGATACGTGGGCTCAACTGGCTCTCCACCGGCGTGTCGGGAGCCGCGTGCGTATCGTACCGCAGGCCGACTCGTAGCTCGATGTCGCTCGATGGGAGAGTACACCGTCTGGCCGTAGAAGCCGACGTCATACCCGTTCAGATCGACGTTGGACTGGGGGCCGAGCGAGACGGCGTTGAACGCCGAGAAATCTTCGTGCCCGGTCGTCACCGACGAGAGCGTGCCGATCTTGAACTCCGTCTCGCGTTCCGGGCGGAACGCGTAGTCGACCTTCAGGCCGTAGATGTTGGCGCTGCGATTCTCAGAGAGGTTGAAGAGCGTCGTATCCGGGAAAAACTGGAACGCCGGGTCGTCGTTGGGATCGGGGTCGAATCGCAGCGACGCGCGCCGGTAGAAGAGGGCGCCGAACACGTCACTGCGCGCTCGTCCAGCCGAGTCGATGTCGCCGATCTGGCGGTGCCACCCGAGGTTCAGAAAGCTGTTGGCGTCGTTCTGATGATCGTTCTGGAAAGCGCCGCCGGTCGAGTCGAAGGGGACCTCGAACTCGGTCGTCGACAGACTCCCTTCGAGCGTGAACACTTCGCGTGTGGTACGCGTGTATTGCAGTTTGCCGAAGCCGTAGAGGTCGGTGCCGGAGTTGTGAAAGTTGCTGATCAACCCGGTGCGCGGGTCGATGACGACCGGCTCGAGCCGCATGTCGCTGAACTGACGCGTGCCGGAGAGGAAGAATCCCCACGGCCCGCGGTTGTCGCTGACAGTCGCCGACTGGCCGTTCGATCCGGTCGGCCCAGCCACGCTCGATCCCGTGTACCCGCCGCCGTACGCGCTCGCGTCGCCTTGAAACCCGCCTGTCGGGATCTTGGTCGTGATGTTCACGACGGCGGCGATGCGCCCGCCGTATTCGGCGTCCCATCCGCCGGTCTGAAAGGTGATGTGGTCCACGACGTCCGGGTCGAACAGCTCGTTCAGCGACCCGGAGATGCCGGCAGGCACCGGCACGCCATCCACGTAGAACGTGTACTCGGCGTGCTGTCCGCGGATGTGTACCTCGCCCGTGGGCGCGCGGGCGGCACCCGCGATCGAGACCTGAATGATCTGCGACGTCGTCGCCGCCGGCGCGCTGTGAAACGTGTTCTGCCGGAAGATCTGGTCGCCGGTTCTCGAATCCAACGTCACGATGGGCGCATGTCGTGATCTGCATGGCCTGGAGATTCAGTCCGATCCGGGACAGCGCGACGTTGAGCACCTGCGCGGCGGTGACGGCGGACGCAATGATGAATGGCATCCTCTCGGCGCGGAATCCGATCATGCGGACGCTGAGCGAGTAGGGACCCGGCGCGAGGTTGTGAACGGTGAAGGCGCCGAACGTACTCGTCGTCGTCGTCGCGACGACGGCGCCGATGTAATTCGCGACGCTCACCTGCGCCCCGGAAACGGGTTGCCCTGTCGCGCTGTCGGTGACGACGCCCGTCACGTCGGCGTTGGCCCATTCGCGCGCGGAGTTTGAGTAGCGAGCTGCGTGTGCGCTCTGGCAAGGAATCACGAGCACGCCCACGGCGAACAATCGGCACCACAGTCCCAGCCCCGACATCGAAAACTCCGCAAAGGCCGAACGGAGCGGCTCGCCGGCGTCGATTCGCCCGTTGGCTGCCCTCGGCGGAGAAGGCTACCGATTCATTCCGGGGCGTCGCGTTGGATTCAACGTGCGGGAACGGACATCTCATGACCGGCCATTCCGCGCGAATGAACGGTCCAATGGTAGAGCTGAGCGGCAAACTCGAGGGTGAACGCGAACCCAACGCGCGCCTCGCGGGCTGCTGCAATGAAATGTTGCAGCAGCGAACGCGAATGAGACTCCCAACCTTGACGCGGCGCTGACGGGGCGAAGCTTCCATGTCGCAGCGACCATGGACCACTCGGCGTCGACCAGCGGACAGCCGACTCCGACCATGCGACCACCGCACCCCGAACAGGAGACGGGCGATGCCGACCGAAGTGCGCGCCGATGTCGAACAGCGGCCACGCGACTTGGCGCTGTTGCCAGTCGGGTTCGAACGTCGGCGAGGAGAGCGGTCGGTCTTGTCGGTCGACCGCGACCGAGGATCCAGTCGACGTCGAACACCCGTCAGACCAGCCCGAACAGCGGCCACCTCACTCGACCGACGCTTTCATCTCGCTCCGAACATCGGCCAGCCGAGCGGCGCATGGATCCAGCTCACTCCGACCATCGGCCAGGCGACCGGTCAGGTGGTTCCATGTCACTCCGATCACCCGACCGGTGAGCGGTCGCGTGGATCCAGATCACTCCGACCGTCGGCCAGGCGAGCGGTCGGGTGGATCCATGCTGTTCCGACCATCGGCAAGGCGAGCGGTCGGCGGATACAGCCTACTCCGAACGTCGGCCAGGCAACTGCGAACGTTGCGCGCCCTGCTGAACCAAGGTTCCACGCCACTCCGAACGCCGATCGCATCACCGCCACCACGGATCACCGCACTCCGAACGCCGCCCGGCGAACGAACCACATCTCCCACCTCACTCGGCTGAGGCTTCCATGAATCTCAGACAGGGCCGCACCCTACTGGCGTTCTATGCCGTCGATGTATTCCTCGACGCGTACCAGGCGCGCCTCCCCAAGACGACAGCGAGCGGCGCGCGCAAGCAATTCGCCCGCACGCTCGCCGAGCTCGCCCTCCATGTTCAGACCCAGGCCGGCGCGCCGATCACGGCGCAGGGGCTCACCGCCGCGAAGGCGAAACAGCGCGCGGCGCTGGTTCGGGATTACCTGGCGCCGATCGCAAAAATCGCCAAACTCGAATCGGAAGCGCACCCGCCGCTCAAAGCACTCAAGCGCCTGCGCGGCGAACCGGCGTTGCAGAAACTGCTCGCCCACGCGGCCGGCATGGCCGTCATCGCTCAGGATTATCGCGAGGTCTTCGTCGCCGCCGGGATGCGGCCCACCTTCATCGAGGACATGACCGAGTCGATCGACGCGATCATGAACACCGCCACGGCGCGCACGGAGCGGGTCGGCGCGGGAAGCGGCGCGACCAAGGGACTCGAGACAACGCTCGCCAAAGGCATGAAACAGAAACGGGTGCTCGATTCGTTCATTCGAACCGAGCTGAAGGACGATCTCACGCTGTTGGCGGCGTGGCGCACCGTTCAGCGGGTGGAAGGCCTGCCCGGCCGACGAAAGCGGCAAGATGATCGCAGTGCGTCGAGTGGGCCGCAGACCGCGTTGGCTGCGCCCGGCGATCTCCCGGTTCGCGAGCCGTCGCGGCTGCTGTCGGCGCCGGGGCAAGTCTGACACTCAATTGGATGCACTGCAACCATATAGGCGGCCTGGGAGTAACAACGAGTGGACGCCTCCGCCCGTAGACGGTTGTGGCCGTCTAGCGCCTCGACTCGTCAAGGAATAGGCTTCCTCTTCAGAATGACCCCTCCGTACCGACCCAGACGCCGGCATCCGCTGACGCTGGTCATCGCCTTTTTGGCGTTGATCGCGCAGGTGGCTGTCGCGTTGTCTCCGTTGGCTGAAGGCCGTCGGCCGGGGATGGCGTCGCACGTCGAGAGCACCGGGGTGAGGCTTCACTATTCGCACGACGAAGCCACGTGCGCCGCGTGTCAGGCCCGTTCGATTCACGGCACGCCGCGAGCCGCCGACGTCGGGTTTCGTCCGTCGAGCGAGGTCGCGACCGCCGTCTGTACGGCGAGTGTTCGCGTCGCCACGGCCGACCGTTTTTCCCAAGACAACCCCCGCGCGCCACCCGGATTGATCTGAGCTCGCAGCAGTAGCAGTACGCCTCAGATCCACAATCCGGGACAACATGCGCCTTCCATTAGGAGTGTGTGCGCTGGCCGCAATTGCCAGCGTCACAGCCTCGCGTTGCATCGCACAAGCCGGTGTCACGCGGGGGAACCAAGACCGTTCGACCGACACGCTTCACCTGTCGCGCCTTCAGGCCATCGCCGCGGCGCTCACGGGCAACGCGCAAATCGACGCTGCCCGCCAGCAAGTCGGCGAGGCGGCCGCGCGCCGAGTCAGCGACATAGCGATCCCTGATCCGCAGTTCACGGCGGGCTACGATCAGTTGACCAGTCCGTTCGCGTTCAGCGGTGCGCCGTCGCGGCCGGTCGCGCTCAGTCTCACGGTCCCCTTCCCCGACAAGTTCCGGCTCAACAACAGGATCGGGCGCGCCGACATCGGCAATTCGGAAGCGAACCTGCGGCTGCAGCAGCAGACCATCGCGCTCCAGGCGTCGGCGACGTACGACTCGCTCCTCGTCGCGCAACTCCACCGGCAGAACCTGCTCGAGGCGCTGCAGCTCTCCCAGGATTTCCTGACGCGCACCAAGGCGCGCTTCGACGCGGGGACCGCCGCCAAGCTGGACGTGATTCAGGCGCAGGTCACGGTCGCGCAGGCGCAGAATGACCTGATCGGCAACGAGCGCGACCTTCTCGCCGCTCAGGCGTCGCTCAACCGCACGCTCGGCCGGATCGTCGGCGCGGCGATCATCACCACCGACTCGCTCGAGTTGCCGCCCGCGCTCCCCGACTCGACGACGATCGTCCAGACGGCGCTCCAGAATCGCCAAGAGCTCAAGGCCCTCCAGCAACAGCAGCTCGGCCAGTCGGCGACGACGAAGCTCATCAAGGAATTCTGGATTCCCGACCTCACGTTCGGCGTCGCCAAGGACTACTCGGCCGTGGGGCAGGCGCTGTTCACCACTGGCATCTCCATGCCGCTGCCCGTGTTCTACTGGCAACATGCGCGCGGCGACATCGCGCTTTCGCAGCACACCGAGAACGAGCTCTCCGCCACGTATCGCGACACTCGCGCGCAGGTGACCCAGGACGTGCGCACGTCGTACGCCAATGCGAGCACCGCGATGAAACAAGTCACGTTCCTGCGCGACGAGCTGGTGCCCGCCGCGCGCGAAGCATACCGCGTCTCGTCCACGAGCTACGCCCTCGGCGGCTCGTCGGCGCTCGACGTGATCACCGCACGCACGGCACTCCTGACCGCAGAAGCACAACTCGCCGACGCACTCGCGGCGGCCAACACCGCTCGCGCCGATCTCGATCGCGCGCTCGGACTCAGCGTTACCGCCACTGGGGCGACAATCAGATGACTACTCGATCTCATCGCGGATCCATCTCCGCACTCGTGCTCGCCGGCGCTTTCGCCGCGGGCTGCTCCTCTCGCGACGCGTCGGGCACCCAGCTGGGCGACACAACACTCGGCCCCAAGCCGAGCAACCTGACCGTCACCGCCGACCAACGCCAGCGCATTCACCTGGTGACCGCCAAGACGGTCTCGTTCCGGCCGAACGTCGAAGCCACCGGCACGGTGGCCTTCAACGGCGACCACTCGACTCAGGTGTTGTCACCGGTGTCGGGCCCGGCGGTCCGCGTGATCGCCGAGCCGGGACAAGTCGTGGAGAAGGGCGATGCGCTCGCCGACGTCTCGTCGCCCGACTTCGCGACGGCGGTGGCGACGTATCGCAAGGCGGAAACGGCCGTCCACAACGCCAAGCGCATCTACGTGCAGGACTCGGCGCTCTTCAAGAACGACGCGCTGGCGCGCACCGATCTCGAACAGGCACAGTCGGACCTCTCGTCGGCCGATGCCGACGTCGGCGCGGCGATCGAAGGTATGCGGTCGCTCGGCGTTGACGAGGCGCAGATCCAAGCGGTGCGCGACGGCAAGACGACGTCGATTGCGGCCGTCGTGCGCGCTCCGATCTCGGGCACCATTGTCGAGAAGCTCATCACGCCGGGGCAACTGCTCGCCGCCGGGACGACGCCGACGTACACCATCGCCGATCTCTCCACGGTGTGGGTGCTGGCCAACGTCTACGCCAACGATCTCGGCGACGTGTCGGTCGGCCAGAACGTCGACGTGATCGCCGACGACGCGGCGCAACCGCTGCCTGGGCGCGTCGACTACATCGCGTCGCTAGTCGATCCGGGAACGAAGGCCGTGCAGGTTCGCCTCGTCGTGCCGAACCGCCGCCAGGCGCTCCGGCGCGACATGTTCGTGCAGGTCCGGATCAAGTCGACCGCCGAACACCGCGGGATCCTCGTCCCTGTGTCGTCGGTCCTGCGCGACGAACAGAACCTGCCGTTCGTGTTCGTCACGGCGCCGGGCGGCACGTTCCTGCGCCGCAAGATCATACTCGGCCGCCGGGTCGGCGATTCGTACGAGGCCGCGTCGGGGCTCGTCGACGGTGACCAGGTGGTGGCGGAGGGTTCGCTGTTCCTCGAGTTCGCGGAGACGCAGTGAGCGACCCGAACCACTCCGCGGCCGAGCACTCGTCGGCCGGCGGCGCCGCGTCGAGACACGGGCCGATCCAACGGCTGGTCGAGGCGTCGGTCGGGCAGCCGCTCATCATCCTGCTCATCACGCTCGGCATCATTGGGCTCGGTTTTTTCTCATTGAAGCGGCTGCCCGTCGACGCGTATCCCGACGTCTCGCCGACGGCCGTCGAGTTGACGGCGCAGTGGCCCGGACACGCGACGGAAGAGGTCGAGCGGCTGGTGACGGTGCCGATCGAAACGGCGTTGAATGGGCTGCCGAATCTCGTCGTGATGCGATCGGTGTCGCTCTACGGATTGTCGAGCGTTCGCGTCACGTTCTCAGAGGGCACGGATCTCTATTTCGCGCGGCAACAGGTGTTCGAGCGACTCGGCGATGCGGCGGTCCCGGCGGGCGTCAGCCCGGGCATGGAAGCGGCGTCGTCGCCGTCGGGACTCGTCTACCGCTACGTCATCAAGAGCAGCGATCGATCGGCGATGGAGCTGCACGTCCTCGAGGACTGGGTGCTCGACAAGGCGTATCGCGCCGTGCCGGGCGTCGCCGACGTCGCGTCGCTCGGCGGCGAGACGATGCAGTACCAGGTGCTCGTCGATCCGACGAAGCTGGCCGGAGCGGGGCTCGCCGTCAGCGACGTGGCGAACGCTCTCAGTGCCAACAACAGCAACGCCGGCGGCGGGTTCTATTCGGAAGGGGCGCAGTTCATCTACGTCCGGGGACTGGGACGCGTCGTCACGCTGGAAGACATCGGGAACATCGTGATCGCCGTGAAGAACGGCATTCCGATTCTCATCAAGGACGTGGCGAAGGTGGAGATCGGCCACGCGCCGCGGCTCGGCCAGTTCGGGTTCAACAAGACCGACGACGCGGTGGAAGGCACCATCCTGATGCTCACCGGCGAGCAGGCGCAGGTCGTTCTCAAGCGTGTCGAGGCGAAGACCCAGGAGCTGAACGATCACGTGCTGCCGAAGGACGTGAAAGTCGTTCCGTTCTATGACCGGAGCGATCTCGTCTCGCTGACGACGCGCACCGTAGCCGACAACCTGATTCGCGGCATTCTGCTCGTCGTCGTCGTCCTGATCTTCTTCTTGTACGACATCCGGTCGGGGTTGATCGTCGCGGTCACCGTGCCGCTCGCGCTGCTCATCGCGTTCATATGTCTCGACCTGCGCAACATTCCGGCGAACTTGCTGTCGATCGGCGCGATCGACTTCGGCATTCTCGTAGACGGCGCGGTCGTGATGGTGGAGAACGTCTACCGTCAGCTCGCCGAGCGTCACGGCACCGAGTATCGCTTTCGCGATGTGTTGTTCGACGCGGCGTCGGAAGTGAATCGCCCGATCGTCTACGCGATCGCCGTCATCGTGGCCGGATTCCTTCCGATCTACGCGTTGACGGGACCGTCGGCCAAGCTGTTCCGGCCGATGGCCGACACGACGATCTACGCGTTGCTCGGCTCGCTGGTGCTCACGTTGACGGTCATTCCCGTACTCTGTTCCATCGTGCTGCGCCGCGGAGTACGCGAGCGCGTCAATCCGGTGTTCGAGTGGATCAAGCGCGGGTACGCGCGCGGACTGGATTGGTGCCTCGGGCATCGCGCATCCACCGTGGTCGTGACGCTGGCGCTCTTCGTCGTATCGGCGTTGATCGCCTACACGCGCGGCGGCGAATTCATGCCCAAGCTCGACGAAGGCGCGATCTGGGTGCGCGCGACGATGCCGTACACGATCTCGTTCGAGGCATCCTCGGCGATCGTGCCGCAGGTTCGGTCCATTCTGGCGAGCTTCCCGGAAGTCACCGACGTCGCGTCGGAGCACGGGCGCGACGACGGCGGCACCGACCCGACCGGATTCTTCAACGCCGAGTTCTACGTCGGACTGAAACCGTATCGGCAGTGGAACGGCGACTTCAAGTCGAAAGACGCGTTGATCGCCGCGATCGACAAAAAGCTGTCCGTGTTTCCAGGCATCACCTTCAACTACACGCAGCCGGCGGAAGATGCGGTCGATGAGGCCCTCACCGGCTTGAAGTCGTCGCTCGACGTGAAAGTGTTCGGCACCGACCTCAACATTCTCGAGGACAAGGGCCGGCAAATCAAAAGCATCATCCAGGGGATCCACGGCATCACGGACGTGACGCTGGTGCAGGAGTTGGGTCAGCCGAGCCTCACCATCACCGTCGACCGCGCGAAGATCGCGCGCTACGGCCTGAGCTCCGACGCGGTGAACGGGCTCATCGAGGCAGCGGTCGGCGGCGTCGCCACGACGCAGGTCGTCCAGGGCGAGCGCACGTTCGATCTCGTCGTGCGGCTCCAGGAGCAATACCGCGGCACGCCGGAGGAGATCGGCAACATCCTGCTCGCCACTCCCGACGGCAATCAGATCCCGCTCCGTGAGGTCGCCGACGTGCAGATCGGCAACGGCGCGGCGTTCATCTATCGGCAGGACAACTCGCGCTACATCGGCGTGCAGTACTCGGTCGAAGGACGCGATCTCGCCAGCGCCGTCGCCGAGGCGCGCGCCGCGGTCGACAAGAAGGTGAAGCTGCCGATCGGATACAGCGTCCGGTGGGGCGGCGAGTTCGAGGAGTACACGGCGTCGCGCGCGCAGATGAACGTCGTGCTCCCGGTGACGATCATTCTGATTTTCTCGCTCCTGTTCTTTCTCTACAAGAATCTGAAGTTTCCGCTCATCACGGTCGTCGGCGTCATTCTCTCGGCGCCGCTCGGCGGATTGGTGGCGATGCTCATCACGAACACGCCGTTCTCGGTGTCGTCGATGATCGGGTTCCTCGCCCTGTTCGGCGTGTCGGTGCAGACGGCCGTCGTCTACATCTCCTACGCCAACGAGCTGCGGCTCGGCGGCCACGGCATCGAGCAGGCGACGCGCGAAGCCGCGCTGTTGCGGTTGCGGCCGATCATGATGACGGCGCTCGTCGCGGCGCTCGGCTTGTTGCCGGCCGCGCTGTCCACCGGCGTCGGATCGGATACGCAGAAGCCGTTCGCGCTGGTGATCGTCGGGGGACTCTTCTCGCGTCTTCTGATCAGCGTCTTCCTCATGCCCGTGCTCTACGTGATGTTCGCGCGGAGCGACGATCACCTGGAGGTCTGAACCGGGGTCAGGAGGCGGGCGGATTCATCCTGACGGAGCCCCCGAACGGCGCTATTTTTCGGGTCCCTCATGACCAAACGCCAGGACGCGCTCGACTACCATTCGACCGGTCGGCCGGGCAAGATCGCCGTCGTGCCCACCAAGCCGCTGGCCAACCAGCGGGACTTGTCGCTCGCCTACTCGCCGGGCGTGGCCGAGCCGTGCCTCGAGATCGAGCGCGACAGCGATCTCGCGTACACGTACACGGCCAAGGGCAACCTCGTCGCCGTCGTCACCAACGGCACCGCGGTGCTCGGCCTCGGCAACATCGGAGCGATCGCCGGCAAGCCCGTGATGGAAGGGAAAGGGAATCTCTTCAAGCAGTTCGCCGACCTCGACGTGTTCGATCTCGAGGTGGGTTCGGAGAATCCCGACGACGTCATCAAGTTCTGCCAGCTCCTCGAGCCCACGGTCGGCGGGATCAACCTCGAGGACATTCGCGCGCCCGACTGTTTCTACATCGAAGAGACGCTGCGCAAGACGCTGCGCATTCCGGTGTTCCACGACGACCAGCACGGCACGGCGATCATTTCCGGCGCCGCCCTGCTCAACGCGCTCGAGATCGTCGGCAAGAAGATCGAGGACGTTCGTGTCGTCTTCTCCGGCGCCGGCGCTGCCGCGATCTCCACGGCTGAGCATTACGTTCGGCTCGGCGTGAAACGCGAGCACATCGTGCTCTGCGATCGCCACGGCGTGATTCACAAAGGTCGCGACGGCGAGACCGATCCGTACAAGCGGCGGTTCGCGCTCGAGACGAACGCGCGCACCTTGGCCGACGCGCTGGTCGGCGCCGACGTGTTCGTGGGACTCTCCGTCGCCGGCGCGATGACGGGCGAAATGGCGAAGTCGATGGGACCGAAGCCGATCATCTTCGCGCTGGCCAATCCGGTGCCCGAGATTCTGCCGGAGGAAGTGCGCGAGGTGCGCGACGACGCGATCATCGCCACCGGCCGCAGCGACTATCCGAACCAGGTCAACAACGTCCTCGGGTTTCCGTTCATTTTCCGCGGCGCGTTGGATGTCCGGGCGACCGAAATCAACGAAGAGATGAAGATGGCGGCGACGCGTGCGCTCGCGCTCCTCGCCAAGGAAGACGTGCCGAACAGCGTCGCGGCCCTGTACGGGCTGCACGACGTACAGTTCGGCGCCGAGTATCTGATTCCCTTCCCGTTCGACCCGCGCGTGCTGCTGTGGGTGGCGCCGGCGGTGGCGTGGGCCGCGGTCGCGTCGGGTGCGGCGAACGATTTCGTCGACATCGGCGATTATCGCGAGCGTCTCGAGTCGCGGCTCGGCCGCGCGCGCGGCGTGATGCGCGGGCTGATCAACCGCGCGATCAGCAATCCGAAGCGCGTCGTGTTCCCCGAGGGCGACGAGCCCAAGATCATCCGCGCCGCGTACATCTGCGTCGAGGACGGCATCGCGATGCCGATCCTGCTCGGCGACCGCAAGGCGATCGAGCAGAAAGCGCGCGCGATGAACATCCCGCTCGACGAGATCTCGATCGAGGATCCGGCGACGTCGCGCAAGCGCGAGGAGTATGCGCAGCACATGTGGGCGCGACGCCAGCGGAAAGGCATGAGCCTCGACGAGGCGCGGCGACGGCTGTACAACGGCAACTACTTCGGCTCGTGCATGGTCGTGCGCGGCGACGCCGACGCGCTCGTGTCGGGCGTGAACCTGCACTACCCGGAAACGATTCGACCCGCGCTCGAGGTCATCGGCGCGCATCCGAAATCCGGCCTGGTGAGCGGCATGTACATGCTTGTGTTCGAGAAGCAGCTCGTGTTCTGCGCCGACACGACCGTCAACATCGATCCGACGGCGGAACAGGTCGCGCAGATCGCGTACTCGGCGTCGCGCATCGCGCGCACGATGGGCGTCGAGCCGCGCATCGCGATGTTGTCGTTCTCGAACTTCGGGTCGGTGCGCCATCCGGACACGGAGAAGATGGCGCGCGCGGTTCAGTTGCTCCGCCAGCGCGATCCGTCGCTCGTCGTAGATGGCGAGATGCAGGCGGATACGGCGTTCGACCCGGAGATCATAGGCCGGGACTACCCGTTCAGCACGCTGAAGGAAGAGGCGAACGTGCTTATCTTCCCGAACCTGAGCGCGGGTAACATTGCGTACAAGTTGTTGAACCATTTGGGGGGCGCGACAGCGATCGGGCCGATCCTGGTCGGCATGAGCCGGCCGGTGCATGTGCTCGAGCGTGGCGCGGACGTGCAGGACATCGTCAACATGGCAGCGGTCGCGGTCGTCGACGCGCAGGAGCGGTCCGCGCCGGCCGATGCCGGGACGCCGTCACACGACGGCACACCATCACCAACGGTTTTCTCGAGGTTGTGACAGCTTATGGGGATTCTGTCGAAAACGCAGGACGACAACGAGTTGAACGATGACGAGACCGGGGGGCTGAAGGCGCAGGGCATCGCCCCGACCGGTGAGGTCCACTGGAACCTCACCGCGCCCGTGCTGATTCAGACGGCGATCCGTCGCGGCGAGGGGCAGTTGGCCGACATGGGGCCGTTCTGTGCCGTCACGTCGCCACATACCGGCCGCTCGCCCAACGACAAGTTCGTCGTGAAGGAGGATGCGTCCGCCGGCGACATCGATTGGGGGAAGGTCAACCAGCCGATGTCCGACGCCCATTTCGATACGCTGCTGGCCGACGTCCGCGCCTATCTGAGCGCGCGCGACGACCTCTTCGTGCAAGATCTCTACTGCGGCGCCGATCCGGAGTACCGCCTGTCGGTTCGGTACGTGAGTCCGAGCGCGTGGCACATGGCGTTCGTGCGGAACATGTTCATCCGCCCCGACGCGACCGCGCTGCCGACGTTCGACCCGAACTTCACCGTGCTGCACGCGCCGGAGATGGAAGCCGATCCCGCGCGCCACGGAACGCGCACGAGCACGTTCATCGTGCTGAATCTCGCCCGACGCATGATCCTCATCGGCGGCACGCGCTACGCCGGCGAGTTGAAGAAGGCGATGTTCACGGTGATGAACTACTACATGCCAAAGCAGGGCGTGCTCTCGATGCACTGCTCGGCCAACGTCGGCAAGTCGGGCGACTCGGCGTTGTTCTTCGGACTCTCGGGAACCGGGAAGACGACGCTGTCCGCCGATCCCGAGCGCGCGCTGGTCGGCGACGACGAACACGGCTGGTCCAAGTCCGGCATCTTCAATTACGAAGGCGGCTGCTACGCGAAGGTGATCAATCTTTCCCCCGAAGGGGAACCGGACATCTATAAGACGACTCAGATGTTCGGGACGATTCTGGAGAACGTCGTCCTCGACGATCTCACGCGCAAAGTGAAGTTCGAGGATCAGTCGATCACCGAGAACACGCGCGCGTCCTACCCGCTCAACTACATCCCGCACCATGTCGCCAACGGCCGGGCCGGTCATCCGAAGAACGTCGTGTTCCTGACGGCGGACGCGTTTGGCGTGCTGCCCCCGCTCGCGCGACTCACGCGCGAGCAGGCGATGTACTACTTCTTGTCGGGCTACACGGCGAAGGTCGCCGGGACGGAGCGCGGCGTGAAGGAACCGCAAGCGACGTTCTCGTCGTGCTTCGGTGCGGTCTTTCTCGTGTGGCATCCGAGCAAGTACGCGGAAATGCTCGGCCGCCTCATCGACGAGCACGGGTCGGACGTGTGGCTCGTGAACACGGGTTGGACGGGCGGTGCGTACGGCGCCGGTCGGCGCATGACGCTGTCGCACACGCGGGCGATGGTCGCGGCGCTGCTGCGCGGCGATCTGCACTCCGCACCGGTCGACACGGACCCGATTTTCGGTCTCAAGATTCCGCGGCACGTCGCCGGCGTTCCGGACGACGTGTTGCGTCCTCGATCGACGTGGGCCGACGGCGGCGCCTACGACGCGCAGGCCGCGAAGCTCGCATCGATGTTCCGCGAAAACTTCGCCAAGTTCGAGAAGTTCGTTCCGGATTCGGTGAAAGCCGCGGGGCCAAAGGCCTAGCGATCTGGCCACCGCCGGCGTTCTCGAAAATGGGAACGCAGATGCCGCAGATTTTCAAAAGCGATGCCGCAGATAAAAAGGGGTGACCGATCGTGGTCACCCCCTTATCACATCTCCGTGCATCTGCGTGCATCTGCGGCATCGTTGTTCCCCTCTTGTTCGTCGCCAATCGTAGCCGGGGTGCCAAGAGAGAAGCGACAATCCGTTCAGTGCGGCGTTATCGATTGACGAATCGCTTGACGCTCGGCCGCGCGGATCGGTTCGATCGGACCGGCGCCGAGTGCGAGGAAGGGCTTGGCCTCCCCGAGTGCGCTCGACGCGTCGCGCGCCATCGGTGATTCGCTGGCCACGTGCCCGTGAGCTTGCGCCGGGCGCTCGGCCAGCACCTTCGTCACGAAGCGCTGGCCCTCGGCGACGCGCTCGATCTCGATCGCGATGGCGTCGACGGCTTGCTCGAGCCGGTCGAGACGCGGTGCAACCGTGTCGGTCTGCGTAGACGCCGACGGCATGCCGCGCCAGATGCGGCGCGCGTACGCGACCGCCAGCGGGAAGGCCACGGCGATGGCGAGCGTGAACGACATGCCCACGATGATGTCCGGATCTGGCCCCCGTCGCGGGAAGTCCGGACGGCCCTGCATCGGACGACCATTCGGCCCCAGGTTCTCAGCGGAGATCCCCATGCGGCTGGCGAGCTGCGCCCGCGTGCCGGCCAGGTCCATTTGAAGCTTGAGGATCTGGTTGTCGAGCACCGTCCGCTGCGCCAACAGCCCTTCAGGCCCGGGGTCCGAGCTGACGTTTATCCGCCCCTGAAGCACCCGGAGCTGCGCCTGAAACACCGCGAGCTGCTGCGCCTGGCCGATGAACTGGGCCTGCAACGCCTCGAACGACAAGCCGCCCGCCTGTGGAACGATGGGCGTTCCTGCCGGAGGCGGCGTTTGAGTCTGGGGGCGGGGGGATGGCGTCATGGGCGGCGCTGCCTCGAGTGTGGGCGTGCGTCACCTACGAGTATTGAAAGACGGCGGTTTCCGTTTGCAACGGCGGGATACGGCGAGGCCAGCCGGGCCCGGCTATCATACGCGAGACTTCCGCCGAAACGCCGTGGACATCATCCGCGATCCGCTCTGGAACAACATACGGTTCGATCCGCTCGCCTTCGAGTTGATCGACACGCCGGCATTCCAGCGGCTCCGATATGTTCGCCAGCTGGGACTCGCCTTTCTCGTCTACCCCGGCGCCACGCATTCGCGGTTCGAGCACGCGCTCGGCACTTATCATCTCACGCGGCGCGCATTCAGCCTGATCGAGGACCAGCCTGATTTCGGCCTGGTCGATCGGGAAGACGTCCAGCTCACGCGGCTCGCTGCCCTGCTCCACGACATCGGCCACTATCCGTTCTCGCACGCGCTCGAGGAGATCGGCGCGATGCACCACGAAGACGTTGCCCGCCCGCTCATCTGCGAGGGCGAAGTCGCCGAGGTGCTGCGACGGGAGCTGGGCGACGAGGCGCCGCAACGCATCCACGCGCTGATCTGCGGGAAAAGCGACAGTCCTCTCCAGGGACTCATCTCCGGCTCGATCGACCTCGACAAGCTCGACTACCTTCGCCGCGACGCGTTCATGTGTGGCGTGAGCTACGGCGAGATCGACGTCGACCGGCTGATCAACGCGCTGGCGATCGTGCGCGATCCCGAAACCGGCGCGCCGCGCATCGGCATGGTCGAGAAGGGTCTGTCGGCGCTCGAGTCGCTGCTGTTCGCGCGCTATCAGATGTATCGCAACGTGTATTGGCACCACGCCGTGCGCAGCGCCACGGTGATGTACAAGCGTCTCGTGAGCGACGCGCTCGACGCCGGCACGCTCGACGCTCGGACGCTGGCCGGTTTCACCGACGAAGGCCTGCTGCACGCCCTCGAGATGCGGGCGCCGAATCAACTGCTCGAGTCGCTTCGCGGCCGGCGTTTGTACAAACGCGCGTTCGAATGTCCCGCCGCTGATCTCGCCGAGGACGACGCGGAGTGGATCGCCGACGATCCGCGCCTTACGGCGGCGGTCGAGAATCAGTTGGCGCGCGAGCTGAAGCTTCAGCCAGGCGAGCTCCTGCTCGACTATCCCGCGAAGACACAGATGCTCGGGCTCGACTTGCTGATTCAGCGCCCGTACGGCGACGTCCGTCGCGTGACAGCGTCGGGGTGGGAGGGCGTGATCAACCTGCCGAAGCTGTCCGAAGAGTTCTATCGCTCGGCGCGATGGCTGAGGGTGTTCACGTCGGAGCGATTGGCGATCGATCCGTCAAAGATGTTGGGGGTGGCGCGACTCCCGAGCGCCGAAGTGCGCGGCAGACTCACGCGCGGAAGCTCGTTGCTCGCATAGTGATGGATTGATTGGCTTGGTCATTGCCCTTCTCGACTGGGCGGAGGATTCAATGACCAAACGTCAACTCGCGCTTCTGCTCGGCACAGCCGCCTGTTCGTGCGGCCGGTCGAGCACGCGCACGGCAGACTCGGCCGCAGGCGACGTCGCCAACGATCCACCGGCGCGCGTCGCGCGCCTGAGCTCGATCGATGGCACGGTGTCGCTGCAGACGCCGGGCTCGGACGCATGGACGCGTCCGACACAGAATTACACGCTATCCACCGGTGACAGACTGTACGCCGATTCGAATGCGCACGCCGAGCTCGACTTCGGCAACGGCGCGGTTCGCCTCGATCACGGCGGCGATCTCACCGTCACCAATCTCACCGACAACTTCACGCAGCTGGGGCTGGATCAAGGAGCGCTCGAGGCGAGTCTCTATCGGTATGACAAGGCCGATTCACTCGAGTTCGACACGCCGAACGGCGCGCTCCTGCCGACCGCGGCCGGAACCTACATCGTGTCGGTCCAACCTGGCGACAGCGGAACCGTCGTCGACGTGGAGAGTGGCGCGCTCGATCTCACGGGGCCGGGACTTGATCAGACTCTAACGTCCGGGCAGGTCGTGAGGCTCATGGGGACGAATCCCATTCAGGCCGTCTCACTCGACGATTCGTACGCGCAGTCGCAGCCGGCGTTCGCCGATCTCGATCAATGGCGCGCGGGCCGGGATCGATACTACACGTCGACCGGCGACGCGTCGCGGTACGTCTCCACCGCCAGTCCGGGGTGGGAAGATCTCGACGCCAATGGCGTCTGGGTCACCGATGCCGCGGACACACACGTGTGGTGTCCGACGCACGTCAGCAGCACGTGGGTGCCGTATCGCGCCGGCCACTGGTCGTGGGTCGAGCCGTGGGGATGGACGTGGGTGAGCGACGAGGCGTGGGGTTACACGCCCTTCCACTACGGACGTTGGGAATCGCTCACCAGCCATGACTGCGCGAGCAGTTGGGCTTGGGTGCCGGGTCCGGTCGTCGCACAACCGGTGTGGGCGCCGGCGTTGGTCGCCTTCGTCGACGGCGCCGCATTGCAGCTCAGGCAAGGGCCGGACGTCGAAGCATGGTTCCCGCTCGGACCGAGAGAACCGTTCTTCCCGTGGTATCACCACAGCTTCGGCTATTTGCACGACGTGAATGCGACGAACCTGATCCAGGTCCGCGACATCGACGCCGTCATTCGCGACGAAGACCTGCGCAACGTTCGCAGGATCAATCGCGATAACGCGCTCACGATCGTTCGGTCCGCCTACTTCAGCGAAGGCGATCCGGTCGAACCGCACGCTATCAACATGAAGATCGAGGATCTTCCGCCGGTGCGCATCGCTGCGCATCCGTCGGTCAATCCACGAGACGAGCTCCTGGCGGGCGGCGCTCCCGCGCCGCGTCCGCACGTCGCGGAGCGACCGGAGATGGTGTTGACGCGAGCCAATGCGCGCGCAGCGGAACGCGGCGAGCTAGCGGGAGCGCCGCAGAACGCACGCGTACCACGCGAGGGCCAGGGCGTCGCGGTCGCCTCCCCGGCGGGAGTTCGTGAGCGACCTGCGCCGGTCGTCACGAGGAACGCGCCAAGGGAATCCGGCGGTCAACTGCGCGAGGCGCCCGGCGAGGTCGCCCCTCCGCTCGAGCATGGCAATCGCGCGGGCCCACCGGTCGAGCGTGGCAACCGTGCGGAATCGCCCGCGCCTGCGTCGCGTCCGACGAACACACCGCGGCCGTTGATTGCCCGCAATGCGCCCCCAGCGGCGCGTCCCAGCCCGGCTGCGCGGCAGTCGGCGATGCAGGCGCACCCAGGCCGTCCGCTCGAGCCTCGGCAAATCGAAAACCTGCGCACCGGCCGGCCGGCCGGTGCACCGCAGGACCACGAAGTCCCGCAACACAAGGTCGCGGCTCCGCCGTCGGTTCAAGCACGCCCGCAACCGAGTCGGCCAGCGGAGCCACAACGGGCAGCGCCGTCTCGGCCGCAGCCGCAGCACGTACAGGTGCAACAACGGCCGCAAGTGCAACAACGGCCTCAGGTGCAACAACGGCCTCAGGTGCAACAACGGCCGCAAGTGCAGTCGCGGCCGCAGCAGCAACAACCACAACCCGCGGCTCGGCCGGCTCCTTCGCGGAAACCGCCCTCACCCCCCGGCAAGGGTAAGCCGGGGGACGATGGCGGCGGCCGCGGCCACGGCGAGGAATCACTGGAGGATTGATGCGTTGGTCATGGACGATCGCAAGAGTCAAGGGCATCGACGTCGACATTCACGCGACGTTTCTGCTCTTGCTCGCCTGGATCGCGCTCGCCGACTACCAGATTGCGCACACCAAGTCGGCGGCGGTGATTGGCATTCTCTTCACGCTGGCGATCTTCGCGTCGGTCGTGCTGCACGAGTTCGGTCACGCGCTCACGGCGGCGCGTTTCGGTGTGAAGACGCGCAGCATCACTCTGCTGCCCATCGGCGGCGTCGCCCGACTCGAACGCATGCCCTCGCGCCCGCGCGAGGAGCTGATCATCGCGTTGGCCGGACCAGCCGTGACGGTGGCGATCATCGTCGTGCTGTACGCGGTACTGCGGCTGGCGCGCGTCCCGGTCGTCTCGTCGCCCACGCCGCTCGGCTTCTGGTCGTTCGTCGCTCAGGTGATGTGGGTGAACGTCGTGCTGGCGTTCTTCAACCTGCTTCCCGCGTTCCCGATGGACGGCGGGCGGGTGCTGCGCGCCGCGCTGGCGATGCGAATGTCGTTCGAGCACGCGACGGAGATCGCCGCGCGGATCGGCAAGGCGTTCGCGCTGTTGTTCGCGCTGTTCGGGCTGTTCGTCGTGAACAACCCGTTCCTCGTGATCATCGGCGTCTTCGTGTGGCTGGCGGCCGCGGCCGAATCGCACGCTGCCCAGCTCAAGATGACGGTCGGCAACGTCGCGGTCTCGAAGGCGATGATCACCGACGTGCGCACGCTGGCGCCGACGGAGTCGGTCTCAGCGGCGATCGAAGAAGTGCGTTCCGGTTTTCAGCACGACTTCCCGGTCGTGGACGGCAACGGGATCGAGGGCGTGCTGACGCGCGAGGGATTGTTGCGCGCGATGGCCGAGGGCCATTCGGAGGAACCGGTCGGCCAGGTGATGCAGCGGAACTTCTGCGCGACGACGCCCGACGAATCGCTCGAGCAGGCGATGCAACGGTTGCAGGAAGGGCACTGTCAGGCGATGCCCGTGCTGCGCGGACGCCAGGTCGTCGGATTGCTGACGGCGGAGAAGATTCAGGAGTACGTGCTGATCTCCACCGCCGCGCGCGCGGGCCGCGCCGCAGCGTAGCCCGCGCGCCGAGAACGCGTCACTTCTTGTCGATCGACGCGTTCTCGCGGTAGTAGTCGCCGAGCAGATGTTCGGCGAAGTACTCGAACATCAGGTGGTTCGTGTACGGCGTGTCGTCGCCGTACCCGTGCGGTTTTCCCGGCAGCAGCATGAAGTCGAACCGCTTGTTCGCCTTGATCAGCGCGTTCACCAGGCGGATGGTGTTGGCCGGATGAACGTTGTTGTCCATGTCGCCGGTCTCGAGGAGCAAGTTGCCCTTGAGATTCGCCGCCAGGTCGACCGTCGTCGGCACGTGAATCTGGAACGCGTCGGTCGTGTCGTCGTCGGCGATGGACCCGTCGACCAGAGTCGGTGCCGCGGCCGCACGCCCCCGCCCACCGCCGTTCGGCGCGCCGCCGTTGCCATTGCCGTCCTGCGACGCGGAGCCCGCTTGGACCACGCCGGTCCGGCCGCCCGCCTTCGCCACGATCTTGAGCCCGTGGTACTGCTCGCTCCAGTTCTGGTTGTAGATGTTGTTGTCATGGTTTCCTGATTCGCTCACGCCGACTTTGAAGAACTCGTTGTACGGCGGGAGGAGCATCGCTGCGGCGGTGAGGAATCCGCCGCCCGAATGGCCGTAGATGCCAACGCGGTCGAGGTCGATCCACTTGTAGCGCGCGGCGAGTTGCTCGATGCCCGCCTTTTTGTCGGCCAGCGCGTAGTCACGCAGGTTGTAATAGCTGTATCCCTGATATTCCTGCGACCGCTGCGGGCTGCCGCCGCGGTTGCCGATCTGGATGACGATGAACCCGAGTTGCGCCAACTGCTGTGGGATCGCGGTCGGCGAGAAAGTGAAGTTCACCGTTTCGGTCTGCGGCCCCGGGTACACGTTGGCGATGATCGGATACTTCTTCGTCGAGTCGAAGTTGAACGGCTTCCACATGTTGCCGTAGATGTCGGTAACGCCGTCGGCGGCCTTCGTCTGGAATTTCTCCGGCGCCCTCCAGCCGAGCTCCTTGAGACCCGACACGTCCATCGTCTCGAGATCCATCACGGTCTTGCCCGTCGCGTCGCGCAGCACGGCGTGCGGCACGAGGTCGACGCGCGACGAGTTGTCGACGATCCACTTCATGTTCGACGAGAGCCGCGAATCGTGCGACGCGTCGCCGGCATCGAGCATGGCGAAGCCGGTGCCGTCGAGATTCACGCGATACGTGTGGGTGTAGTACGGATTCTCACCCGGTTCGCGCCCGACCGCCGCGAAGTACAGCACGCCCTTCACCGAATCGACGTCGACGATCCGTTCGGCGCGCCATGCGCCGGACGTCAACGCGCGTTTCAGGTGGCCGCCGTTGTCGTACAGGTAGTAGTGGCCCCAGCCGGAACGCTCGGACCACCAGATGAAATCGCCGCCCGTCTTCACGTAGCGCACGTTCTGCCGCTCGCTCGAGTTGTTCTCGATGTCCTCGTGCAGCAGTTGCGTCGTCGTCTGCGCGGGCAACGCGATGTCGATCAGCTCGAAGTGCCGCTGCGTGCGGTCGCGCCGCACCAGTCGCAGGTGGTCGGCGGTGCCGTCCCAGTGCAGATCGAACAGCCGCTGGTCCTTCCACTTCTTGATGGTCACCGGCGTGAGTTTTGTGTCGCCCACGCGCCACGACCACAGCTCCTCCACGCCAACCTCGGTCTCACCGGGCATGGCGTACGTGTACTCCATCAACTCCGGACGCGGGTTCGCGAGGTTGTTGACGAGATAGAGCGGCTTGACCTTGCGCTGGTCGTTGCGGATCACGGCGAATCCTTTCGAGTCCTGCGACCAGACGACGTTCGCGCGGACGCGCGGATCGCGATTCACGCCACCGCGCCCGCCGCCACCGTCATTGCCCCCGCCCTGCTGCGTCGAATCGTCCTGCTGCGTTTGTTGCCGTTGCAGTTCCTGCTGCTGCCGGTCCTGGAGCGTGTCGCGCGCGCCGAAGCTGTAGTTCTTCACGCCGTCGTGCGTGAGCTGCACGGTGTCCTTCGACGACACCTTCACGAGATAGAGATTGTGATCGCGCGCGAACGCGAACATGCTGCTGTCGGGCGAGTAGTTGTGGAAATCGCCGCCGCGGCCGCCGCCGAAACCACCGCCCCCGCCACCACCGCCGCCCGCGCGGCCGCCACCCCCGCCGCCGCACGTGTTCACCGTATCCGGAGGCGCGGCGTTACCTGCGACACCGTCGACGCCACCGCGACCACCGCGGCCACCGCGGCCCGCCCCGCCCGCCCCGCCCGCCGCTCCGCCGGCGTTCGCCGGTCCGACGCGCGTCAACGTTTCAGCCGCGACGTTCCACTCCCACTTGGAGCTGTCGGCTGTGAACGTGAACGTCTTCCGGTCCTTGGAGAACGTGAGCGAATTGAACGGAAGGCTCTGCGGGTCGTGTGCGTGGTGGCTCAGGTCCGACAGCTGAGACGCAAGCTTCACCTGATCGAACAGCGGCTTCTTGGTCTTCGTCGTCGGAACGACGAGAAAGAACGTGCTCCCCGTGTGGTCCTTCCAGTCGTAACAGAGCGAATCGCTCTGTCCGAGCCAGTGCGGGTTCACGGCGCTCGTGTAGACGCGCGAGCGCAGGCTCGCCGCCGAGAATTTGTCGGCGAGCTCCCAATTCGCTTTGTTGCCGTGATCCTGGGCCGCCGCCGTCGACGCGACGGCGCCGATGAGCGCCAGGCCAAGTTGGACGGCACGGACAACCGGCGCGAACCTCGAACCGTTCCGGCGGGGGCGGGGGCGGCGCATGGACATACTCTCCCGATGTGCTGGACAGCGTGGATGCGGCGGACGATTCGTCGTTCGCCGCGGTTGGCAATGATTTGCAGGGGTGCCAGACTTCTGGGAAGGGCTACGCGGAAGCCGCGTCCCGTGCTGCCGCCGGATCAGCGGGGCGTCGCGACTTCCTTGGTCGTGGAGCCCACGCCGTCTTCGTCGGCCGCCACTTGGACGACGATCGCCGTGATGTTGTCCAGTCCGCCCCGCCCGTTCGCCTCGGAAATCAACGCCAGAACTTTGCGTTCCGGCTCGGCGCGCGACATGAGGAGGATCTGGAGGCGGCGGTCGTCCACCATGCTCGTGAGCCCGTCGCTCGCCACGAGGAACAGGTCGCCGACGCTGACGTCGCCGTGGTAGATGTCCGGCTCCACGTCGGGGCTCGCGCCCACGCAGCGCGTGATGACGTTGCTGTACGGATGGTACCGCGCCTGTTCCGGCGTCAGGAACCCGGCGTCGACCTGCTCCTGCACGTAGGAGTGGTCCTTCGTGAGTTGGTGCAGCGCGCCGTCGCGGAGCAGATACACGCGCGAATCGCCAACCTGGCCGATCAGGTACTGCGAGTCATAGATGAGCAGCACCGACGCCGTCGTCCCCATCCCCTGCTTGTCGACTTCGGTGATGGTGCGCTCGTGGATGTTTCGATTCGCCTTGCGCAGCGCCTGACTCAGGCGATCACCGGTCGACGCGTCGAGGTCTCTGAGACTATCGAGCTCCTGCTCGATGGTCTGCACGGCCATCTCGCTGGCGACTTCGCCGGCGGCGTGGCCGCCCATGCCGTCGGCGACGACGAACAGCCCGCGGTTTCCGCGGGCCATCACGGCGAAGTTGTCCTCGTTCCCGGACCGGATCATGCCCACGTCGGTCCGGGCGGCGTGAAGCAGGCGTACCATCAATGCTGGAGCATGTAGTAGGCGATAAAGAGCAGCAGGAGCAGGACGACGGCCCATGCCCAACCGAAACGCGTTCCGCCGTCTTCCCGCGCTTGAGACTGGGCGACGGCCGTGGACGCGGACACGGGCGTGTGCGGAGTGGCCCGCCGTTTGTCCTGATACGCCAGCCGGCTCGAGATGGCGTGCGCGCTGGACGGCGTCCGGCGGACGGGCGACACGTCACGATTCGACTTTGGCTTGGGCGCGAACGACTGGATCGATCGCGCCGGCGCCAACGAGGTCGCGTCCGCGTAGAAGCGGAATTCCTCCTTGGCGATGCGAATCATGTCGGCGCGATGCAGCAGATGCGTCCCCTTGATCTTGGTGCCGTTCACGTAGACCCCGTTCGAGCTCAGGTCCTTCAATTCATAACCCCGCAGTGTCGGCGTGATCACGGCGTGTCTTCGCGATACCTGTTTGGCCGCCAGCACGACGTCCGATCCCGACTCGCGTCCAATAGTCAATCCCGTCTCAGCCACCGTGTACTCCCGACCGTCCACCAGCGACACGAGCCGGCCGCCGGAGGCACCGCCCAAGGGATTCGTGACCACCGTCTCCACGCCGGCCACCGCGGGCGACGGCCCTCGAATCGTTTCTCCCAGCTGGATCGGCTCTCCCAACTTCGGACTCGGAGGAGGGGGGGGCGTCGTTGCGGTCGTTGCGGTCGCTACCGCGGCGGCGATTTCCGCGCGCGGAATGAACGTCGTTGCACCCGTCTTCGAGTCGTCGGAATACGATACCTCTTTCCCCCCGATGTCCAGCTTGTCCCCGTGCAGCAACGGCGTCGGATCGGTCAACAACACGCCGTTCACCATGACGGCGGCCGTTTTTCCCGGCGGCGGACGAATCACAACGCCCTCGGTCCCCGTCACTTCGATGATCGCCTGCACGCCCAACGAGACGTCCGGCGAAATGGTTATCTCGACGAAATCGCCGCCACCAAGTCGGTTGGTTCCCGGGCGCAGTTGGAACTGTTGATCGTTCAGCTTGATGACCGGCATCGCGATGCGCTCGAAAACGGACGGTTCCGGCAGAAAGTACCCCATCGGCCATCACAGAGGCAAGCATCACGCGCCGGCGCGAACCGCCGCGCGCGCGGCCGCGGGTTCGTCGACATTCGATTCGTTTGAATCGCCACGCAAGGCATCGCTGACCGCGCCCGCCTGTAATCGATACAAACGCTCGTAGAGGCCCCGTCGCGCCAGCAGTTCGCGGTGCGTCCCTCGCTCGCGCACCTGGCCGTGGTGCAACACGAGAATCTCGTCCGCGCCGACAATTGTACTCAATCGATGCGCCACGGCGATCGTCGTGCGGCCGGACATGAGCGTCGCCAGCGCGGTCTGGATCTCCGCCTCGATCTCGCTGTCCACGGCGCTCGTCGCCTCGTCCAGCACCAGCAGCGCCGGATCGGCGGCGATCGCGCGCGCAAACGACAGGAGCTGCCGCTCCCCCACGCTGATCGACGCCCCACGCTCGGCGAGCATCTGCTGGTAGCCGCCGGGCAGGCGTCTGATCACCCGGTCCGCACCCACGCGCGCAGCCGCCGCCGCGACTTCCAGCTCGGAGATCTCGTTCGACAACCGGATGTTCGTGAGCACGTCGCCCGCGAAGAGGAAGATGTCCTGCTGCACGTACCCGATCAGTCCCCGCAGCTCGGCGACCGGCATCTCTCGGATGTCTACGCCGTCCACGAGGATGCGGCCGCGCTGCGGGTCGTAAAATCGGAGGAGGAGGCTGATGATGGTCGTCTTCCCCGCGCCTGTGTGTCCCACAAGCGCGAGGGTTCGTCCGGTCTCGACTTTAAAGCTCACACCCTTCAGCACCCACTCCGGCGACACGGACCGGCCTCCCTCGCGTGCGACATGGCCAAGGTCGTATGCGAACCAAACGTCGTCGAACTCCACGCGCACCCCGTGCCGGCGCGGGGCCGCCGTCGCCGACTCCGGCGCCGTGGTCAACGCCGCCAGGCCGACGGCTTCCGGCTCGTCGAGCAACCGGAAAACTCGCTCGCTCGCCGCCATGGCCTGCTGCAGCGTGTTGAACTTGTCCGAAAGATCCTGCAACGGCTGGAAGAACCGCCGCACGAGCTGCAGAAACGCGGCGACCGTCCCCACGGTCAACGATCCGATCTCCACGCGATGCGCGCCGGCCACGATGAGGCTCGCCAACGCGATCGTCGTCAGCACCTCGATCACCGGGAAGTAGAGCGCGTAGTAGGTGATCGAATCGAGATTCGCCTTCAGATGTCCGTGATTCAATTCGTCGAAGCGCTTCGCCTCCGACGCTTCGCGGCCGAACAGCTGCATGACGCGAATGCCGGTGATGCGCTCTTGCAGAAACGCGTTGATCCGCGCCAGCCGCGCGCGAATGTCGCGATACGAGTCGCGCACCTTGAGCCGGAAGGCGTACGACGCCGCGTAGACCAGTGGAATCACCGCGAACGACGCGAGCGCGAGCCGCCAATCCGTCACCAGCATCAACCCGCTGATGGCGAGCAGCGTGAAGAGGTCGCCCAACCCGGCGACGACTCCCGCCGTGAACAGCTCGTTCAGCGCTTCGACATCCGACGTCACGCGCGTGACGAGACGGCCCACCGGATTGCGATCGAAGAACGTGATCGACAAGCGCTGGACATGGCCGAAGATGTCGCGGCGCAGATCGCGCATCACGCGCTGGCCGAGGAGCGCGGTGAGCATGGTTTCGCCGTATTGGCAGGCGAACCCGATGACGAGAGACGCCGCGAAGAGGGTCGCCGCGTGCCACACCATCGTCCCCGAATGCGCCGGGAGCGCCACGTCGATCACGCGCTGCGTCATCAACGGGCCGACCAACTGCATGAGCCCGTCGACGATCAAACAGGCGAGCGCACTGATGATCAGCCACCAGTACGGGCGCGCGTAGACGAACAGCCGGCGCATCAGCCGGGCGTCGAACGGCTTTCCGGTGAGTTCGTCGTCGTGCATATTGGAAACGTAGTCGCCGGCGAGACGTCCTCGTCCGGTGCAGGCGTCGCAGAACCGGAAGTGGTATGTGGGTTGCGTGCCTCGTTGGCTCAGCCAACCACTCCATAACCGGAGGCGATCGTATGGGTGTTATCGCGTGGATCGTGCTCGGCTTGATCGCCGGCGCGATCGCCAAGGCGATCATGCCAGGCAAGGATCCCGGTGGGATCATCGTCACCGCCGTCATCGGGATCGTAGGCGCACTCGTCGGCGGTTACATCGGCAACCTCATCACTGGAACTGGGCTCACCGGTTTCTCTCTGTGGAGCATCATTCTCGCGATCGTAGGGTCGCTGATCCTGCTCTGGATCTATCGCGCGGCAACGCGCTCGCGTCACACGACGCCGCCGATGTAGTTCGTTCGGTGCGGGCCTGGAAGAGCCGCGGCGGGTGGGCTCTCGTGGCGACGTGGGTAACCGCGTAGCCATGCCGCTGTGGCTCTTCTGGATCCTGCTCGGTCTGATTGCCGGAACGCTGGCCAAGTTTCTCATGCCCGGTCGAGATCCCGCCGGGTGTGTGTTCACTATTGTGCTCGGCATCGTCGGCGCGATGCTCGGCGGTTTGATCGGTACCCAGCTCGGCTGGGGGCGCGTCACCGCGGGCGATCTCGACTTTCGGTCGATCGGCATCGCGACGTTCGGTGCGCTCATCCTGCTGCTTGTCGGGCGATTGCTTCGCCGGCGTCCGACTCGGTGACGCTGTATGCTCGCGAAACGCTCACGACGCGAGCCGAGAGGTCAGACGTCTGAAATCTGACGTCAGACGTCCGATATCTTCCGGCTGTTTCGGTCCACGTGCTTCGCCATTTCTTCGGTGCCCGACTAAATTGGGTACATGAAGGACGCCATCGTGGTGCGCGGAGCCCGTCAGCACAACCTCAAGGGCTTCGACCTCGAGATCCCGCGCCGCGCGTTCACGGTCATCACCGGACCGTCGGGATCGGGTAAGTCCTCGCTCGCGTTCGACACCATCTACGCCGAAGGCCAGCGTCGCTACGTCGAGTCGCTATCGGCCTACGCACGCCAGTTCCTCGAGCGGATGGAGAAGCCCGACGTCGATTCGATCGACGGGCTGTCGCCGGCCGTCGCCATCGAACAGAAGAACCCGACGAAGACGTCGCGCTCGACCGTCGGCACGGCGACCGAGATCTACGATTACCTGCGCCTCCTCTGGGCGCGCGTCGGCCACACGTTCTGTCCGCTCTGCGGCCGCGAGATGCGCCCCGACACTGTACAGTCCGTCGTCGACACGGTGCTCTCGCTGCGGCCGGGGCTGCGATTCCACGTCGCGTTTCCGCTGGTGCTCTCGCCCGAAGTCACGCACGAGGTCGTCGTCGAAAACCTGCGCGAGCAGGGATTCGTCCGCCTGAGCGTCGACGGCGCGATCAAGCACCTCGACGATCTGCTCAGTGAACCGGTCGACGTCACGCTCGCCAAGGAGCTGCTCGTCGTCGTCGACCGCCTTGTGGCGGGCGACGACGCGCGCGGACGGCTGGCCGACGCGGTGGGTACGGCGTTTCGCGAGGGCGACGGCGACTGTGTGATTCTCTTCGCCGAGCCGGTCGCCACGTCGCTCACACCGCGGCCGTCGACGCGCCTGCGGTTCACCGAGCGATACGAGTGCGCCAACGACGGCACGCGCGCGCCGGCGCCGGCGCCGCAGCTCTTCTCGTTCAACAGTCCGCGCGGCGCGTGCGAGCGGTGCAACGGATTCGGCGCGACGCTCGAGTACGACGAGTCGCTGGTCGTTCCCTACCCGAGCCGCACGCTGCGCGAGGGCGCGATCGATCCGTGGACCAAGCCGCGGTACGACAACAAGCGCCGCGCGCTGGCCGAGTTCGCCAAGCGCGAGGGAATCTCGCTCGACACGCCGTGGGAGCGTCTCTCGGCCGGCGCGCGAGCGAAACTGCTCAACACGCGCGGTCGTGGCTACAAGGGCATTCTGCCGTTCCTCGAGGATCTCGAGGAAAAGAAATACAAGCAGTACATCAGAGTTTTCTTACGGCAGTACCAGACGGCGCGCGAGTGTCCGCAGTGCCACGGCACGAAGCTCAAGCCGGAGGCGCTCCAGGTGCGCGTCGGCGGCGAGACGATCGCCGCGGTGTGCGAGCTCCCCGTCGACCGCCTGCTCTCCTGGCTCGAGGCGCTCACGCTCAGCCAGTTCGAGCGGCAGATCGCCGCGCACATCCTCAAGGAAACGCGCGACCGCGTCCAGTTCCTGTGCGACGTCGGACTGAACTATCTCACGCTGCACCGCGGGACGCGCACGCTGTCGGGCGGCGAGGCGCAGCGCATCGGACTCGCCAACTCGCTCGGCTCGCAGCTGGTCGACACGCTCTACGTGCTCGACGAGCCGTCGATCGGACTGCATCCGCGCGACATGGATCGCCTGCTGCGTCTGCTGCACCGATTGCGCGACGGCGGCAACACGGTGCTCGTCGTCGAGCACGATCCCGAAGCGATTCGCGCGGCCGATCACATGGTGGAGCTCGGGCCGGGCAGCGGTGAGAAGGGCGGACATCTCGTCTTCAACGGACCCATCTCGCGCATCGCCGAGAGTCCCCTCACCGGCGCGTACCTCACGGGCCGGCGCGAGATTCCGGTGCCGGTCGAGCGACGGCGGGTGGGGCCGCGATGGATCACGCTGACCGGGGCGCGCGAGCACAACCTCAAGAATGTCGACGTGAAGATTCCGCTCGGCGCCGTGACCGTGGTGACCGGCGTCTCGGGGTCGGGCAAGAGCACGCTCGTCCACGACGTGCTGTTGCGCGCGCTCGAGACGAAGCTTCACGGCGAACACTCCGCCAAGCAGTACCTCGGTGAACGCGTCGGCGAATACGACACGCTCTCCGGCGCCGACGCGATCGAGGACGTGGTCGGGATCGACCAGAGCCCGATCGGCAAATCGCCGCGCTCGAATCCGGTGACGTACGTGAAGGCCTTCGATGAAATCCGTCGAATCTTCGCCGATGCCCCGTTGTCCCGCGAGCGACGCTACACCGCGGGCACGTTCAGCTTCAACGTCGCCGGCGGTCGTTGCGAGACGTGCGAAGGCGCGGGCTATCTCGAGGTCGAGATGGTGTTCATGGCCGACGTGTTCGTGCCGTGCGACGAATGCGGCGGCAAGCGGTTCAAGCCCGCCGTGCTCGACGTGCGCGTCAACGGCAAGAACGTTCACGACGTCCTCGAGCTCACGGTGGACGAAGCCATTCGCTTCTTCCCGCGCGAAGAAAAGCTCGGCCAGGCGCTCTGGCAGTTGCAGCAGGTTGGACTCGGCTATCTCCGGCTCGGCCAGCCGGCGACGACGCTCTCCGGCGGCGAAGCGCAGCGACTCAAGGTGGCGCGCGAGCTCGCGCTCGCGACCAAGAAGAGCGGCAAGAAGCTCTATGTGATGGACGAGCCGACCACGGGTCTCCACCTCGACGACATTCGAAAACTCGCGAACGTGTTCGACCGGCTGGTGGACGCGGGGCACACGCTCGTGCTGATCGAGCACAATCTCGACGTCATCAAGCTCGCCGACTGGGTGATCGATCTCGGCCCCGAAGCGGGCGATCGCGGCGGTGAGATCGTGGCGACGGGTCGGCCCGAGGACCTCGCTCGCGCGGGGAGCTCGCATACAGGGAAATGGCTTCGCACCGTGCTCCCCGGGTTCGCCGAGTACGGTGGATCCGCGCCGCGTGCAAAGGTGCCGCGAGGCGCCGTGTCGCAGGCGGTTTAAGTGGATGATGCATAGAGGTTTGGCTTCATAGCCGGCCGCGTTGACTTCGACGTGGCTTTCACTACCTTTCTGCGTCTGGTCCGTCCTTCCGTTGATCCTTCCGATCCCCGATAGCTCAGTTGGTAGAGCGCTCGACTGTTAATCGAGTGGTCGTAGGTTCGAGTCCTACTCGGGGAGTTGTGCAGCCGCCTTCCGCTCGCGACGCCACACGTCGACCCGCGCGGAAGGCGGTTGTGTTTTCCGCCGGCTTGGCGCTGATCGTCGCCGTTTTCACGGCGTACTGGCCGGCGCTGCGCGCGCCGTTCGAGTTCGACGACTTCGCGAGCATTCCCGCCAACGCGACCATCCGCACGCTGCGGCCGTCCGTCGCGCTCGACCCGCCGCCCAACACGTCGGTCGCCGGACGCCCCGTCGTGAACTACTCGTTCGCGGTCAACTATGCCATCAACGAATGGCTCGGCGTCGACCAGCGCGCCGATCCGCTCGGCCCGAATAAGACGCTCGGCTACCACGTTGCGAACATCCTCATCCACGTTCTCTGTGGATTCCTGCTGTTCGCGCTGATCACCCGAACGCTGGAACACGGGCGTTTCGCCGACAGATGGGGGGAGTCGGCTCCGTGGATTGCCGGCGCCGTCGCGGCGCTCTGGCTGCTCCACCCGATTCAAACCGAAGCCGTCGACTACGTGGTACAGCGCACCGAGACGCTGGTCTCGCTCTGCTACCTCGCCACGCTGTACGCATCGCTGCGCGCATGGGACGCACGGTCGCCGCGCTCGGCGGCGGCATGGATGGTATTCGGCGTGCTCGCATGCCTGGCCGGCATGGGCAGCAAAGAAGTCATGCTCACCGCGCCGCTCGCCGTGATTCTCTACGACCGTGCTTTTCATGTGGAATCGTGGCCGGGATTGCTGCGTCAGCGCGCGCGTGTCGGCTTCTACGCGGCGCTCGTCGCGACGAGTGCGCTTGCGATCGCGATGATCGCCGGCAACTCACGATTCGACACGGTCGGCTTCGGGTTGGGCATCCCGTGGTATGAGTATCTGTACACGCAGGCGTGGGCCATTCCGCACTACCTGCGGCTCGTGCTCTGGCCGGATCACCTCACGCTCGACTACGGGCAGCGCCCGATTTCCGGATGGCAAGGCGTGCCCGGCGCGATCGTCATGGCCCTGCTGTTCGTGGCGACGATCGCCGCCTGGACGCGGCCCAACCACTGGGCGTGGTTCGGGTTCCTGGGCGCGACCTTCTTTCTGCTGCTCGCGCCGTCGTCGAGCGTCGTACCGATCGCCACCGAGGTCGCGGCCGAACGGCGGATCTATCTCGCCCTGGCGCCGGCGTTGGTCGCGTTGGTCGTGGGGGTCGAGCTGCTGCGTCGACGATACGCGGCGCCGGGCAGAATCATCCGCCCACTCGTATTCGCGGCGGCGGCGACGCTCGCGCTCGTGACCTTCCAGCGCAGTCGCCTGTACGCCGACCCGCAAGCCTTGTGGCGCGATGCGGTGGCGAACGCGCCGGCGAATCCGCGCGCGTACGACAACCTCGCGTCGACGCTCTTCTTCGTCGATCCGCCGCGGCTCGACGAAGCGGAGGCACTCTACTCTCGCGCCATCGCCCTCGACTCGACGTACCTGCATGCGTGGCCCGGACTGGCCTCCGTGGCGATGGACCGCGGAAAGTTCGACACGGCTGAGTGGATCCTCGAGCACGTGCTCACGATTGATCCGAATTACTCGGACGCGATCGATCATCTCGGCCGCCTGTTGCTCCGCGAGGGAAAGCCGGACCGCGCGCTGCCTTACCTCGCTCGTTTCGCGGATGCGTACCCAAGCGACAACTCGCTGGTGTCGCTGGGAACGGCATATCTCCAACTCGGCAAGCTCGACTCGGCGACGAGCACGCTGCGCGCGGCGCTTGACCTCAATCCGAATCGCGCCGACGCGCTGCGATTCCTCGGCGGACTGTTCGCCGAGCAGGGCCGCGGCGGCGATGCGGTGCCGCTTCTCGAGCGGGCCGTCGCGCTCGAGCCGGAGTCGGGACTCGATCGCGGGCTGTTGAGTCTCGCGTACGCCGAAGCGGGGCGTGCGGACGACGCCGCGCATGCGGCGCACGAGGCGGTGTCGGTGAGCAAGGACGCGAGCGTCCCGATTCTCGCCGCTCGCGCGATGCTTGCCCTGCACCGCGACGACGACGCGCGCGCATTCTTCAACAGTGCGTTGCAGCTCGACCCGAAGAACCGCGAAGCCGCCGCTCGGCTCCAGTCGATGGAGCGGAAACCATAGCGCGCTCAGCGGGAGTGCAGTAATCGAGGTCCGTGTCGACCTCCGGTAGTGCACTTTCGCCGGCGCACTCATCGGCGCCGCGAACGCGGCGACCGCGACGATCAACATCTCGGGCCTGAGATTGCTCGCTCCCGGCGGGCTCCGATCCCAACGCCGCAAATCGCGGCGAAAGTGATCATGGGACCGGCCGGAGCGGAGGCCGATGGCGCTATCCTTGTATCCGGGAGCCGGTTGCGCCCCCTGAGCGATTCGCTACAGACCTCATAGTCGTATTGCCACGATGAGTCCCCGATCATCCTTCCGCGGTCGCGTCATCGCCGCGTTGTTCCTGAGCAGCCTGGCTGCTGGTTCAGTCGCCGGCCAGTCCAAGCCGACCGTGCGCGCCACGCCACGCGCCGCGGCACACCCGACGCCTGCGCCGACTGCGCCGACGGACACGATCAGCGCGCACCTGATCGCCGGCCGCAACGCGCACGACAAGACATCGTATGCCTCGGCGGTTCGCTCCGGCACGAAGGCGGCGGCGAAGTGGCCTGCGGGACCGGCAGCGCTACCCGGCGCTGTCTTTCCCGCGAAGCGAGTCGTCGCGTTCTACGGGAATCCGCTCGCCAAGAAAATGGGAGTGCTCGGCGAATATCCCGTCGATGTGATGCTCTCGAAGCTCGATCAGGCCGTTGCCGAGTGGCGTCGCGTCGATCCGTCGACTCCCGTGCAACCCGCGTTGCACCTGATCGCGGTGGTCGCGCAGGGAGCGCCCGGTCGCGACGGCATGTATCGGCTCCGCATGGACACGACGCTGATCGAGAAGGTGTACGGCTGGGCGCAGCAGAAGAACGCGCTGCTCTTTCTCGACATTCAGGTCGGACACAGCACGCTCCCGGCCGAGCTGCCGCGCCTCCTTCCATTTCTGGCGCGGCCGAACGTGCACCTCGGCATCGACCCCGAGTTCTCCATGCACTACGAGCGCGAGGGCATGCGGCCGAGCACGAAGATCGGCGAGATGAGCGCCGACGACGTGAACTACGTGATCAAGACGCTCACGCAGCTCGTGCAGGAAAAGCACCTCCCGCCCAAGATCCTCATCGTGCACCGGTTCACGCAGAAGATGGTGCTCGGCGCGCCGAACATTCATCCGACGCCGCAAGTGCAGGTCGTGATGGACATGGACGGCTGGGGCCCGCCGTGGCTCAAGTTCGATTCGTACCGCGACTACATCGACGCGGAACCCGTCCAGTTCACCGGGTTCAAGATCTTCTACCACAACGACGTCAAACATGGCGACGCGCTGCTCACGCCCGCCGAAGTGCTGCGGCTCACACCCAGGCCGCTGTACATCCAGTATCAGTGAGTGAGCGGGTGGCGCGCTGAGGGGGGACCAGCCGATACTCCTCTAGGTGATCGGCTTCCGCCCGCTGTCAGCTGCGGGGATCGCGCGCGGGTCGCGCGTCTCGCTCGCCCTCATCGTGATCGCGTTGATTCCGCTCCGCGCGAGCGGGCAATCACCGCGCACGTTTTCGGTGCGCGCCGACAACGACGCGTTCGACTTCTGGATGCTGCCGTGGAACCGTCCCGACGACGAGTACACGAGCGGCGTGCACTTGTCGTACGACGGCGGCGACGCGCCCTGGTGGGCGCGACGAATCTTGAGCGGTTTGCAACCATGCACCGCGCAATCCACCGCGTGCCGATCGTCCGGGTTCGAGATCGGTCAGGACATCTACACACCGTTCGTGCCCACGAACGGCGCCGCTGCGCCAAACGATCGGCCCAACGCGGGATGGCTGTACGCGAGTCAGAGCGCGCAGTCGCTCACCACCGAGCGCTCCGACGCGCTGACGTTCACGCTTGGCGTCACCGGGCCGCCGTCGCTCGCGCAACTCACGCAGCACGTCGCGCACGACGCCGGTCCGGCGTTCAACAGACCGACCGACTGGAGCCGGCAGATCGCCTTCGAGCCGGGGGTGATGGTTCGCTACGAGCACGACGCACGATTCGCCACGCCGGTTGACCTGCCTTTCGGGGTCGAGTTGGTGCCACGCGCCGGCGCATCGCTCGGCAACGTGCTCACTGCCGCGGACGCCGGCGCACGCGTGCGATTCGGCTGGCGAATGTCGCACCCCTGGCTCCCGCCCACGCGCGACGTCGGATTTGATTTTCTGTGCGGGGTTTCAGCCCAGGCCGTGGCGCACAACCTGTTTCTCGACGGCAACACGTTCGAGAACGGGCCGCGTGTGGGACACGAGGCGCTCGTCGAATCGGGTGAAGTGGGTTTCGAGTTCCACGCGCGCGGAATCGCGCTCGGCTACCGCGCCGTGAGCGACTCGCGGCAGTACGCGGGCGGGCCCAAGTGGCACCCGTGGGGCTCTTTGGTTGCGAGCATCACGTTGGGAGCTCAGTAAGCGCTGCTCGACTGATTGGGATCGCTGAGGATGCCGGGACTCTAGGCGGCAGCAACAGCATCAGCATCAGACTCGTCGATCCACCGGTCCACCGGTCTACCGATCCACCGTGATCCGAATCAACCGGTCCAGCTTCGGATACTCGCGATCGATGTAGAGGTTGCCGCCGTTCAGCAGCGGGCCCTGTTTGCCGGCGCGCACGCCGCCACCTGAGTTTTCGCCGTAGCCGCCGTACAGGCTGTCGACGACGGACATGCCTTCCACCACACGGCCGAGCGGCGAGAAGCCTTGGGCATCGAGGCGCGTGTTGTCGACGAGACTGATGTAGATCTGTGTCGTGCGTGCGTTGGGGCCGGTCATCGCAAAGCCAAACGTGCCCCGCGTGTTGGACGTCTTGACCGAGTCGTCCGGGAACGACCGCGCGCTCCACATCGCGTTGAGAGCCGAGTCGCGGGCGATGCCGAATTGGACGATGAAGCCGGGTACGACGCGAGTGAACCGAGAATCGTCGTAGTAGCCGGCGCGAATGAGGTTGTAGAACCGGTCCGCTCCCAGCGGCGCCAACGCGCGCTGCACTTCCATCACGAACGCGCCGCGCGACGTCTCGACCCGCGCGCGATACACGGTGGGCGCGTGCTCGCTCCAAGACGCGCTCGCCGGAACGAGCAGCGCCGTTCGCCCTGATTTGCCGGATGCTGCACGGTTGCCGGCACACGCGACCGTCGCCAGAAATCCCAGCGCCACGAGCGCGGACATCGTCGAGCGCGACGACGGCTTCGGTGTTCGATGAGCTTGCACGCGTTGACGCTATCGCCCGAGCGATCGCGGATCAACGTCGAGGTCAGTTCGTCGGCCGCCTTTACTCTCCCGCGACACGACGCGATGTTTGCCCCGTGCACCGCCACCTGATTCCCGCCCTCGCCGTCGCGCTCCTCGCGAACCGCGCCGACGCGCAGCTCAAGGCGCTCGAGTTTCGCGCCGTCATCGACTCGCCGGGCCACGTCATCCCCAATGGCGTGATTCTCGTCGACGGCGACAAGATCTCCGCCGTCGTCGCCGCCGACTACCGCCTGCCCGCGAACACGCAGGTCATCGATCTCACCCGCTACACCGCGATCCCGGGCATGATCGACGTGCACACCCACATGACGTACTACTGGGATTCCACGTCGGGCACCGACCCGTGGCGACAGCCGCAGCGCACGCCGGCGCAGACCGTTCAACTCGCGCGCGCCAACGCCGTCCGTACGCTGGAGACGGGCGTGACCACCGTGCGCGATCTCGGCTCGTCGAACTACATGGACATCGCGCTGCGCGATTCGATCAACAAAGCCGGCTGGCTCGGGCCGAGAATGTTCGTTGCGGGCTACGGCCTGCAGAAGGCGCGGCCGCCGTTTCGTCCGAACACCGATACTACGCACACGCAGCGTGGCCGCGTGTTCTCGATCGCGCAGATCCCCGAGGCGGTGAAGCAGCAGGTCGATGCCGGCGCGGACTACATCAAAGTGTACGGATCCACCGGCACCGGCGCCGACGTCACCGGCAACGAGACGTTCACCTACGAAGAAATGAAGGCCGCGGTCGACGCCGCCAAGTCGTTCGGCAAACGCATCGCGATCCACTCGTACGGTCCCGAGGGCGGACGCGACGCGGTGCGCGCCGGAGTCACGTCGCTCGAGCACGCGATCAACCTCGAGGACTCGACGCTCGCGCGCATGGCACACGACGGCGTCTTCTACGTGCCGACGATCGATCACAACCGCTACTACGCGCAGTATCGCGACGCCTACCACTACACCGCTGAACAGGCCGCCGGGCTCGATTCGTTTCGTCTGCTGAACATCGAGACCGCGCGCCGCGCGTACAGAGCCGGTGTCAAGCTCGGCATGGGCTCCGACGCCGTGCACATCATGTTCGGCCAGAACACGCGCGAGCTCGGCTGGTTCGTGCAGATGGGCATGACGCCGAGCGAAGCGCTCGCCACCGCGACGACGAACGGCGCGGCGATCCTCGGCATGGAGAATTCGCTGGGTCGGATCGCGCCGGGCTACTTCGCCGACATCGCCGCCGTGGACGGCGACCCGCTGACCGACATTCACGCGGTGATCGACCGCGTGCGCTGGGTGATGAAGGGCGGCGCCGTCGTCGTCGACAAGACGCGATAGGGGCGCGGTATATTTCCGAGCGAATTTCCGCGTCGCTCGCCTGCCTCTTCCGACACCGATGCCCAAGCGCAAATCCTCCGCGCGCGAACCGAAACCGTGGGTCGGCGTGATCATGGGCAGCAGCTCGGACCTCAAGTTCATGCAAGCGGCGATCGACGTGCTGCGTGAGCTCGACGTGCCGCACGAAGCGATGGTCGTGTCCGCGCACCGCACGCCCGACTGGATGTTCGAGTACGCGTCGTCGGCCGAGTCGCGCGGACTCGAGGTCATCATCGCGGCGGCGGGCGGTGCGGCGCATCTGCCCGGCATGGTCGCCGCGAAGACGACGCTTCCCGTGCTCGGCGTGCCGATTCCCGCCACGACGCTCGACGGGCTCGATTCCCTGCTGTCGATCGTGCAAATGCCCAAGGGCGTGCCGGTCGGAACGCTGGCCATCGGAGAACCGGGCGCGATCAACGCCGCATTGTTGGCGACGTCGATCGTTTCGAACAGCCGCCCCGACGTGCGCGAGCGATTGCGCGCGTGGCGAAAGAAGCGCACCGACGACGTACTCGCGAACACCAAGCTTCCGTCGCGGTGACGGCGTGATTCCTCCCGGTTCGACGATCGGCATCCTCGGCGGCGGTCAGCTTGGCCGCATGACCGCGATGGCCGCGCGCACGCTGGGCTATCACGTGCACGTGCTCGACCCCGACGCGAACTGCGCGGCGAGCGCCGTGGCCGATCGCGTCGTCGCCGCGAGCTTCGACGACGCCGACGCCGCGGCCGATCTCGCCCGGCAGTGCGACGTCGTCACACTGGAGATCGAGCAGATCGGGCCGGAGGCGCTGGCCGCCGCGTCGCGGCACGCGCCCGTTCGGCCGAACCCGGCGATTCTCGCCATGGTGCAGGATCGGTCGCGACAGAAGCGCTGGCTCGCCGAGCATGGGTTTCCCGTGGGCGCCTACCGCGACGTCTCGCGGCTCGAGCATCTCGCCGCGGCGCAGCGCGAGCTCGGCGCGCTGGTCGTCAAGGCGAATCGAGGCGGATACGACGGCCGCAGCCAGGTGCGCGTTGGAGACGCCGCCGGTGTCGAGCGAGGGTGGGCGGAGCTCGGCCACCGCGCGTCGGTCGCCGAGCGCGCGCTCGACCTTCGATCAGAGATCTCTGTTCTCGTCGCGCGCCGGCCGAACGGCGAAGTGCGCGTCTATCCGCCGGCGCTGAACTTTCACGAGCGACAGATTCTGGCGTGGTCCGTGCTTCCCGCGCCGATCGACGCCGCGCTGGCGCGGCGCGCCGAAACAATCGCGCGCGACATCGCGGCGGCACTGTCGCTCGAGGGCATTCTGGCCGTCGAGATGTTCGTGCTCGACGACGACGCGCTCCTCGTGAACGAGCTGGCGCCGCGCCCGCACAACTCGTTTCACGAGACGGAAGTCGCGTGCTCGACGAGCCAGTTCGAGCAGATCGTGCGCGCGGTATGCGATTTGCCGCTCGGCGACACGCGCGCGCTGCGCCCCGGTGCCATTCACAATCTGTTTGGCGACCTCTGGCTCGCTCACGATGGACCGCCGCCATTCGAGCGCGCGCTCGCGCGGCCGGGCGTGCGTCTTCATCTCTATGGAAAGCCCGGCCCGCGCCCGGGGCGAAAGATGGGTCACTTGTCGGCAGTCGGTGACACGGCTGACGACGCTCTCGCGCGAGTTCGCGCCGCCGCGGACGCGCTGGTCCTACCGCCAGTCTGAGGCTTTCGTGGCGAAATACTTGGTCGCGGCTTCCATGGCGCTGTGCGCGGCGAGCACATCGTGTTGGTGGTATGCCGGTTCGAGCTTGCCGCCGCCACACCCCGTGCCGCCAAGCCCCGCGCCCGTCGCCACCCAAACACGCGGCCCGATCGCGCCCACCGGCGCGACGGCGAGCGCCAGCCTCCATGACTCGGTTGGCCGCCGCGTCGGCTTGGTCACGTTCAGCGAGACCTACGCCGGGCTGCTCGTTCACGGATGGGTGAGCGATCTGGGCCTGGGTACCCACGGAATCCACCTGCACGCCGTCGGCAAATGCGACGGGCCGAACTTCACGTCGGCCGGCGGTCACTTCAATCCAGAGCAACGCGCGCACGGATTCAAGAACCAGCATGGGCATCATCTCGGCGATTTGCCCAACATCGTGACGCCGGCGGCGGGCCGTCTCGACTTCGATTTCGTCATTCCGAACGTCACGCTGCACGGCATCAACCCGTTGCTCGACGCCGATGGCGCGTCGGTCGTCGTGCACGCGTCGGCCGACGACTACATCACCGATCCCGCCGGCAATTCGGGCGCGCGCATCGCCTGCGGCGTGATCATCACCCCGTAGCAATGCAGATCGCGGACTTCACGCTCGAGCGCTACTTCGCTCGCTGGGAGTTCGCGGTCCGTCACGTGCTCTGCGCGTCGGACGTCGAAGCCTATCGTCTGCCCGAGTTGCTCGACCTGGCCGACCACGACGCGCGCCAACGCTGGGAATCGCTGAGCCTCGGCTACACCGAGTCGCTCGGGCTGCCCGTGCTGCGCGAGGAGATCGCGAAGCTCTATGACGGCGTCACCGCCGACGACGTCGTCACTTTCGCCGGCGCCGAGGAAGCGGTGTTTCTCACGATGCACGCGACGCTCGGCGCCGGCGACCATGCCGTGGTCGCGTGGCCGGCCTATCAATCGTTGTACGAAGTCGCTCGATCGATCGGCGCCGACGTGACGCTCGTTCCACTGAGTCCCGCCGATTGGTCCCTCGACGTCGACGCCGTCGCGGCGGCGATGCGGCCGACGACGCGCATCATCGTCGTCAATTCGCCGCACAGTCCGACGGGAGCACAGCTCGGCGCCGACCAGCTCGCACGACTGGCATCGATCGCCGAGTTGCACGGCGCGTGGCTTTTCTCGGACGAGGTGTATCGCTTTCTCGAACACGGCGCGCCGGCGCTGGCGCCCGCCGTTTCATTGTCGCCGCGCGCGTTGAGCGTCGGCGTGATGTCGAAGGCGTTCGGTTTGGCTGGCCTGCGCATCGGTTGGCTCGCGACGCGCGATGGGATGCTGCGAGCAAAGCTCGCGGCCCTCAAGGACTACACCACGATCTGCAACGCCGCGCCGAGTGAAGTCCTGTCGCTCGTCGCGCTGCGGGCGCGCGAGCGCGTGCTGGCACGCGCGCGCGGCATAATCGCCGCGAATCTCTCTCTCCTCGACGCGTTTTTCGCCGAACACTCCGACCGGCTGTCGTGGATTCGTCCTCGCGCCGGAAGCGTCTGCTTTCCTCGCCTCGCCGGCGGCTCCGTCGACGACTTTGCTTCGACGCTCGTCCAGCGCGAGGGGGTTTTGCTCCTGCCCGCGTCGCAGTTCGGCTATCCCGGGAACAACTTCCGGCTGGGCTATGGACGCACCGACATGCCGCAGGCGCTCGAAGGGCTGGCGCGCCACCTTCGCGCCGGCTGAGTCCCGGTCAAACCTTCGCGCCACCGCCGCTGTCTGAGCCGGCAAGCCCACCAACCGGTTCTCCTCATGAAAAACGTCGGTTCCTCCTTTCGCGCGATCGCAGTCGGCGTCCTCGCGGTGTTCACGCCGGTCGCGGCGCATGCGCAGGCCGAGCATCGCGCGCTCTCGGGCGAGCGCGTGGCGGTCTACAACCTCGCCGGCCACGTTCGGGTGCAAGCGGCGACCGGAACGCAGGTGACCGTCGACATTACGCGCGGCGGCCGCGACGCGAGCAAGTTGCGCATCGAGTCGGGCGAGGTTCGCGGCTGGAGCGCGCTGCGCGTCGTGTACCCGTCCAATCGAATCGTCTATCCGGACTGGCAGTCTCGCGGCCGCACGCAGATGCACGTCAACTCCGACGGCACGTTCGACGACGACGACCGCGGCTCGTACGATCAGGACCGCGTCGAGATCCGCAGTTCCGGCGACGGCCTCGACGCGCACGCCGACATCACCGTCGGCGTACCGAAGGGCCAGCGCGTTGCCGTGCACTGGGGCGTGGGCGACGCGACCGTCTCCAACGTCGACGGCGACCTGCGCGTGAGCGTCGCCGCGGCGACGGTGACGTCGGAGCACACGCGCGGCCGGTTGGCGCTCGAGACCGGCTCGGGAACCGTGTCGGTCACCGACGCGCAGGGCGAGGTGAAGCTGGACACCGGCTCGGGCGGCGTGACGATCGACGGCGTGCACGGCGAGACGCTCGACATCGACACCGGGTCGGGGTCGGTCCGCGGCAAGGACGTCGATACGAAAATGCTCAAGATCGACGTCGGATCAGGAGGTATGTCTCTCGATCGGGTCAGCGCGACGCGTGTCACGGTCGACGCCGGCAGCGGTCGGACGGAGCTCGGCTTCCTTCAGCCGGTCGAGGATCTGGCGGTCGACGCCGGCTCGGGCGGTGTGACGATCCGTCTTCCCGGCACGCAGGGCGCCGAGGTCGACATCGTGACGGGCAGCGGCGGCATCGACACCGACTTCGCGGTCCAGACCACGCGTCTGTCGCGAGACCGTCTGCACGGGCAGATCGGCGACGGAAAGGCACGCATCAAGATCGAGAGCGGGTCCGGAGGAGTCCGGCTGCTCAAGAACTGAGGTCGCCGATTCCCGCTTCGCGCGCGCGGTCGGCCAGCTCGCCGCGCGACTCGACGCCCAGCTTGGTGAAGATGTTCGACAGGTGTGTGCTCGCCGTGCGCGCCGAGATGCCGAGCGCGGCGCCGATCTCCTTGTTGGATCGGCGCGCCGCGACGAGCCGCACGATCTCGACCTCGCGTCCGGTGAGACCGGCCATTCCCTGCGTGAGGCTGCGCGCCGGCGGCCGAGCGCCGAGCTCGCGCAATTGCTCGCGCGTCTCGTTCAATTCCGTCTCGGCGCCGAGGCGCGCGAACACCTCGTGTGCGCGCCGCAGCTCGCGCGTCGCACCCTCGCGATCGCCCGTTCTCGACAACGCGATCGCGAGCTGTCGCCGCAGACGCGCCGCGTCGGCCACGTAGGGAATCGCCTCGAGCGCCTCCGTGGCACCGCGCAACAGCGTGATCGCGCGCTCGGCGTCGCCGACGAGCAACTCGCTTATCGCATCGCACGCGTCGGCCCACGCCATTCCGAGGCGCTGGCCCAGCGCCGCCGACTGACGGCGCATACGCGCAGCGATCGCTCGGGCACGTTCATGATCCGCGGCCCACAGCGCCGATTCGGCGATGATCGGCATGAGACGATGAATCGCCCATACGACGTAGCCGGATCGGTCGGCGATTTCGAGTCCGCGCTCGCCGACTTCGATCGCCTCCGCGTACTGTTTCATCGCGAGGTGATAGCCGGCTTTGCCGATGTGCGCCGGGACGGTTCCGTACACGTCGCGTCCGGGCGCCGTGGGGTCGGCGGCGCCGGAAAGCTCCCACGCTTCCTCGACGCACTGGCGTCCGCGCTCGATGTCGCCGCGACCGAAATGCAGAAGGCCGAGCCACACGAGAAGCCGCGGAATCAGCGTGCGCTGTCCGAGCGCACGCGCCAGCGCGATCGTTCGCTCGGCGAGCGAGAGCGCGTGCTCCCACTCACCGATGCCCGCCCCGTACTCGACTTCGATCTCCGCGGTCCAGACGCGGAACAGCGGAGAACGCGCCTCGTCGGCGAGTCGCTGCGCCTCGGCGAGGTGTAGCCGAACTTCCTCGGCATTGCCCGTGAGGCCGCCGAGCATCGCCAACGCCCAGTGCGCCGACCAGGCGACGCCGCGGCTCCGTCCGTTCGTTCCCTCGGCGATCTCGATGGCACGCGCGCCATTCTCGCGAGCCTTGTCCGCCGGACCGGTCCACAGGTACAGCAGCAACAGCGCGCGGTGCGCGCGCGCGAGCAACCCCGGCTCGTTCTCGCCGTTCGCGATCGCGACCGCCGATTCGATGTCTCGCGCCGCCTCCTCGGGCCGGCCGAGCGCCTGCAGGCAGCTCGCTTTCGGCAGCAGGACGCGGGCTTCGAGCGAACGCTCTCCGGCGCGACGCGCCGCGTCGATCGCGGCGTCGAAGTGCGCGAGCGCGTCTTCGAACGCGCCGCCCCAATATCGAACCAGGCCGATGCTTCGCTCGATCGAGCCGACCTTCGCGAAATCGCCGTGCGATCTCGCGGTCGCCAACGCGCGCGCCCAGAGGGAGAGCGCAACGTCGTAGTCGCCCATCCGCTGGCGCACGCGGGCCAGATCGAGCACCACCTCATCCACGTCGGCGCCGGTCGCGTCGTCACCGGCCGCGAGCTCGAGCGCCGACGTGAGATAGTCGGCTGCCTCGCGGTTGGCGTGTTTCGCCGACGCGTCGCGCCCGGCCGCGCGCAGATACTGCACTGCCTTTTCGGCGAGCTGTCGTGCGTCCGTTCGCGCGTAGTGAAACGCGAGACGCCCGGCGTGCGCCATCGCGCGATCGCCGTACAGTCGCTCGAGTTTCTCGGCGATCGCGCCGTGCAGCGAGCGCGTTCGCGCCAATCCGATTTCCGAGTACAGCGTCTCCTGAAAAAGCGGATGCGAGAAGTCGTAGACGATGTCGTCGTCGCGGTGACGCTCGGCGAGGACGTCGGCCGTGCGCAACTCGTCGATCGCGATGATGAGCGCCTCGGGCTCGAATTCGCTCACCGCCGCCAATTCGGCGTGCGTCGCCTCGGCGCCGATCACGGCAGCCACGTCGGCAAGTCGACGCGCGTCGCTCGACAGATCGGCAAGCCTCGCGACCACCGCCTCACGGATCGTGGCCGGCACATGGAGATCTTCGACGTCCCACCCACTCCACGTGCCGTACACCTCGCGCAGCTGCCCGCTTTGCACGAGCGAGATGACCGTTTCGTCGATGAAGAACGCGTTGCCGCCCGTCCAGCGATGCAGCCGCTCGGCGAGAGGCGCGACGCGAGCCCGCTCCGCGCCAAATCGTTGCTCGAGCAACGCGACGACGTCCTCCACGCCGAGCGGCTGTAGTCGGAGGCGCTGCGCGCCTTTGAGGCCGCGCAAGGAGCGCTCGGTGTTGCGGAGCGCCGCGTTGCCGCGCAAGTCGGGGTCGTTGTGGGTGCCGACCAGGAGCAGACGTTCGCCGCCGATCTGCCTGGCCACGAAGTGCAGCAGCTCCAGCGACGCGCTGTCGGCCCACTGGAGATTCTCGAGCACGAGCAGCAACGGCTTCTTGGCGGAGAGCCGAGACAGCAGCTGCGTAAAATTCCAGAGCACCCGCGCCTTGAGCTCGGCGGGATCGCCGCGCGCCGGCGACACGGGTCGATCCGCGCTCCCCAGCGTCGGAAACAACTGTGCGAGTTCGGCCGTTCCGCCCCGCGTGAGTAGAGTCAGCACCGAGGGTTCGATGGTTCGCAGAAGCGGCATGAGTGCGTCGGAGAACACGGCGTACGGGATGCCGGTCTCGACCGGATAGGCCCGGCCGACCGCGACGGTGAATCCGCGCCGCGACGCTTGCTCGCTGAGCGCCTCGACGAGACGCGTCTTGCCGATTCCGCTCTCGCCGACCACGAAGACCGTCGAACCAGTGCCGGCGTCGGCAGCCGCAACCGCGGCGACGAGCACGTTGAGCTCAGTCGCACGGCCGACGAGCGTTGGACGGGAGGTGACTTGAGCGGCGGGCGCTGGCGACGGCGGCCGACGGGTGGGCGTTGACACGCCCAAGAATCTCTTATGAGTAGCGGCGGGCGGCTAGATCGCCGGCCGTCAACTCGCGGCTTGCGCCGGGACCCCGCCGAAGCGCCGCTCCCGTCCCGCGAATTCGCGCAGCGCGTGGAGCAATTCCGCCTCGTTGAATTCGGGCCACATGTGGTCGGTGAAATACAGCTCCGCGTAGGCGCACTCCCAGAGCATGAAATCGCTCAGACGCTGCTCGCCGCCGGTGCGGATGAGGAGGTCGATGTCGCCCGTCTGGAACGTGTCGTGATTCACCTCGGCCAGGAGGCGATCGAACGAAGCTGCATCGAGAGACGCGCCGTTGGCGCGCGCCGCGGCGCGCAGGATCGACTCTCGCGCGGAATAGTCGACCGCCACTCGCAGATGCAGATTGGGACCGGCCGCCGTCGCCAGCTCCGCGTCGCGGATCGCCGCCACCAACGCCGCCGGCAGACGATCCCGCCGGCCGACGACCGAGAGGCGAACACCGTTGTCGATGCAACGCCTCGACTCGATGGCGAGCGAGCGTCGCAGCAACCGCATGAGCGTCGAGACCTCGGCGGACGGCCGCCGCCAGTTGTCCGACGAGAACGCGTAGAGCGTCAGCGTTCCGACGCCGGCACGGGCGGCAGCTTCGACGATGTCGCGCGCCACGCGGACGCCGGCCCGGTGTCCGGCCGTGCGAGGCATGCCACGAGCGCCGGCCCACCGGCCGTTGCCGTCCATGATGATGCCGACGTGAATCCCCCTGCACTCGTCGGGGAGCCCCGTGGGAGCCGTGGTCGATCGCTTCATGTCTAGAGGGAGACGATTGAAAGTCTCGGACGTTTACCGGTCGCGCGTGAGCCTGATTAAGGCTTCCATGTGGTCCAGGTAGCGCTCGAGCGCCTTACGGCCAACCGGCGTGATCGCGTAGCGCGTCCGCGGAACCCGGCCCTCGAACGACTTGGTGCACGTGATGTAGTTGGCTTCCTCGAGCTTGCGCGCGTGGACGCTCAGATTCCCATCGGTTGTCCGATTGAGCTTCTTGAGGTCATTGAACGTGAGGCTCTCGTTCACGGCGAGCGCGCTCACGATCCCGAGGCGCAGACGCTCGTGGATCAATCGGTCCAGCGCCAACGGCCCTTGATCGGTCGCTTTGCCGCGGACCGGCGCCAACTGCGGCTTTTTTTCCGCCGGCTCTGCACGACTAGTGCCCTTCCGCTGCGCCTTAGCCACCGTGCCTCCGTGCGATCCAGGCGCCGAATCCGATGTGGAGTCCACCGAACGACGCGATCATGAGCGGTGTGGCCCACGAATCGGGAGCGACGAGCGCGGTGGCGCCGCACGCCATGAACGCCACGCCCATGACAGGAACGCTGCTCACCGAATACGTGCCGGCGCTCACCACGGCCGCGCCGTAGAGCAGCATCCAGGTGCCGGGGAGAAGCGCGTAGTGTCCCTGGCGCACGAACACCGCCGTCAACACCGCACCGGCGAACATCGCCGGAGAAAAGCTCAGTATGAGCTTTCTCAATGGCCCCGAGATCAGCGGCACGTTGGCCGCATGCGACTTGAGCGTCATCGACGCCACCGAGAGGCCGGCGGCGATCCCCGCCTCGGCGACCCACGTCGCCACGCGCGCCCACGGGAGCGACTGGCGCGCCGCAACGAGCGCCGCGACGATGGCCGTGATCCCGATGACGATCTGACCCCAACCGGAGACCGCGGTGAAGGTCGCGGCCCGCTCCATCATGCCGCGGATGTAGCTGAGGTTGTCCATCGCCCGCGCCTGCATCTCGGGCGGTTCTGGGCGACTCGGCCGAATCGGCGTCACACGCGTCATGCATCTAGGATAACGACGCCCGGGAACGCTGGCAAGTACTTTGTGACGCAAAGCACCGTGCCATTTATGGCACTCTTTGGTCAGGCGGCTAGACGGCTCGCAGGGCCGTTAGCGTCCACCCGTCACCCGTCCACCCGTCCTACGGCTGCTGCGGCGGGTCGCTGGCCGGAAAACTCTCGTCCGACGCCTCGTCGATTCGCTCGTCGTCGCTGGTCGGACGCCCCGGATCGCGCTTCTCGGGCTCGTCCGGGCGTTTGTCGGTGTGCCGGCGATTCCGCGGCGGGTCCTCGCGCTCGACGTCACGGTCGGCGCGACTCCGGTCGCCATCGCCCGCGTCGGGTTCATCCATGAAACCAGTCATTGGCATCTCCTCTGACGGCAATGTTCGTCACGAAGCGTGCCTATCGACGGTCGACGTTGTACTTCGCCAGCACCTCGCGCACGCGGTCGAGCGGGATCGCCTGAACCGTGTGCCCGTTTCCGGTCGTCGTCGTCGCCTCGAACAGCGAGTTGTAGATCGCCTCTTCCGTCGCCTCCACGGCGGCCTCGAACAAGCCCGACATCTGGTCGTTCGACAACTCCTCCGTCGTGAGACGCGTCACGGTGGCGGCGCGGCGCACCTTCTCGTTCGTCGAGAACGCCAGTGCGTAGTCGCCCGAGCCGTTCGATGCCGACGAGCCCGTTCGCGCCAGGCCCATGATCGCGCGCGCGGCCAGTCGCTCGAGGTTGCGATCGGACAGCGGCGCGTCGGTCGCGATCACCATCACGCACGACCCGTCGCCGCGCTCGCCCGGCGACTGCGCGTCTCGCTGAAACGCGTACTGCCCAAGCTCCTTCCCCACCGGCGCGCCCAGCACCTGCAATACGCCGCCGAAGTTCGTCTGCACGAGCACGCCGAGCGTCCACCCGCCAAGCGTCGGTGGGAGGACGCGCGACGACGTGCCGATGCCACCCTTCCAACCGAACGCCACCGTTCCAGTGCCCGCGCCCACACTGCCCTCTGCTACCGGACCGTCGGTGGCCGACGTGAGCGCCGCGCGCACCTGCTCCGCCGTGATCGGCCGCGCGCGAATGTCGTTCAGCGTGCCGTCATTCGTTTCGGCGACGACCGGATTGATCGAGCGAACGTTGTTCATGCCGGGCTGGCCGAGCATCCAATCGACCATCGCGTCGGCGGCCTTCCACACGCAGAGCGTGCAGGTGAGCAGCAGCGGAGTCTCGAGCTCGCCCAGCTCGTGCAACTGCGTCGCGCCGGTGATCTTGCCGAATCCGTTGCCGACGTGCAGCGCCGCGGGCACGCGATCCGTGAACAGGTTGCCGCCGTGCGGGAGGATCGCCGTGATGCCCGTGCGGACGTTATCGCCTTGAACGACGGTTGTCTGTCCGACGCGAACACCCGCGACGTCGGTAATGGCGTTCAATCGACCCGGCGCGAAAATGCCGGGTTTGACGCCGAGGTCGCGCGCCCGTGCGCGCTGCGCGGGCACCTGCGTGGTCAGTGCGGTCATCGCGAGGACCGTCGAGAGCGAAATCGAGTGGTTGCGCATTTGAGTCGTGAATCGACGCCTCACCGTATCCCGACGATCTCACGCGGGCAACCCCGACCGTGCGCTTCGACGTTGAGACGCCGGCGATCGCGTCCTATCTTGCCTCGGGTGCCGCCTCGTCATCTGCTCCCGTTGCACGGCCATTCGGCGCTTCGCGCCCGGCTCGCCGCGGCCGCCTCCCGCGGCGACCTGCCGTCATCGCTCTTGATCGAGGGTCCGAGAGGGATCGGCAAGCAGCAGCTCGCGCTCTGGCTGGGTCAGTTGCTCCTCTGTGAAGACCCGCAGAACGATTTCCTCGTTCGGACCGGCGGACCCTCGGACATCCGGCCTGCCCAGACGAAGCTCTGCCCTCAGTGCAAGCTGACGCAGTCCCTGTTGCATCCGGACTTGCATTGGTTCTTTCCTCGGCCGCGCCTCAAGGGCAGCTCCGATCCGGACCTCGACACGGTTCGCGAAGACAATGCGGATGGTATCGCCGAGCGGCTGGCCAACGGGGGGCTGTACGAGTCTCCCGGCGGCGACGAGGGAATTTTCATCGCCATGATTCGGGCGATCGTGCAGACCGCGACGCGTGCGCCGGCGATGGCGCGGCGGAAGGTCTTCGTCATCGGCGACGCGGAGCGGATGGTATCGCAGGAAGGCTCTGACCAGGCAGCCAACGCGTTTCTCAAATTGCTCGAGGAGCCGCTTGCCGACACGACAGTCATTCTCACGTCGAGCGAACCGGGCGCGCTTTTGCCGACCGTTCGCTCGCGCGTGATCTCCGTGCGAGCCACGCCACTCGGCGAGGCGGAGATGACCGCGTTCGTCGCCGACCCGAAGATCGCCCCGTTGCTCGATCTACCGTCGTCGCCGGCGGAGCTCATCAGGGCGGTCGGCGGCGCGCCCGGTCGTCTGGCCGAGCGTGAAGCGTGGACCAAAGCTCTCGAACAGGCGACGCACTTCCTCGACGCGGCGTCGGCTCTGGACCGGGGGCGCCGCGCGCGCGTCGCGCTGAGCCAGGGCGGCAGCGGCGCGCGTGGCAAGTTCAGCGACACGCTCGATGCGCTGACGTCGCTGCTGCACGACCGCGCGCAGTCGGCCGCCGCGCGAGGTGAAGAGACGCGCGCACGCGGGGCGGCCCACGCGATCGCCGTCGTCGAGCGCACCAAGGAGTTGGCGACCGGGAACGTGAATCCCCAGCTGCTGACCGCGGCGCTGATCCGCGATCTCACCCCTCTCGTGAAATGAGCGACAAACTCACCCACGTCGACGAGTCGGGCGCGGCTCGCATGGTGGACGTTTCGGGCAAACCGGAGACGCACCGCCGCGCGCGCGCGACGGGCGCAATCCGCATGCGCCCTGAGACGCTGCGCGCGATCGTGAACGCGGAGGTGAAGAAGGGCGACGTGCTGGGGGTCGCGCGCGTGGCGGGGGTGATGGCCGCCAAGCGCACCGCAGAACTGATTCCGCTCTGCCACCCGCTGGCGCTGGACGACGTCCAGGTGACGCTGACACCCGATGAATCGCTGCCTGGAATTCGCGCCGAGGCGTCGGTGGCGACGACGGGTCGTACGGGGGCGGAAATGGAGGCCCTTACGTCGGTCGCGGTCGCACTCTTAACCGTGTATGACATGGCCAAAGGGCTCGACCACGGCATGGAACTTTCCGATATATCGTTGGCCTCGAAGTCAGGTGGAGCGCACGGCGATTACGCAAGACTGGATGGCACGGGCTCTGCCGCCTAATGTGCGGTCAGCGGTAAAGCCGTACCGGCTGTTTTGTAGTTAACCACTTGCCTTCCAAACACTTATGCGCAACCTACGTGGGACGTACGTCCACCGGGGTGACGCGTTGCGGCGGCGGAGACGCATTCAGCGGACTGCGTTTCTTGCTGGTTCCGTGGCTGTGACCCTCGTGGTCTTAGCCGCCCATCGCACCACCACGGCGAACGCCGAACCTGCGGTGACCGAGAGCCGAGCGTCGATGTTCTCGCTCGGGGACTCCCGGAAGCTGCGCGCGGAGCTTGCTACGACCCAGGGCGAACTGACGATCGTTCGCGGCCAGATCGAGCGGGCGAACAAAGTGATCGGCTATTCGAACGAGTACGGGATTCCCGCCGGCTTGGCCGGTAAGGTCTTCGATGCCTCGATCCGCGAGAGCATCGACCCGGAGCTCGCCTTTCGGCTGGTTCGCCTCGAGAGCGAGTTCAATCCGCGCGCAGTCAGCAAGACCGGCGCGATCGGTCTGACGCAGCTCATGCCCAGCACCGCGACGATGTTCGACAAGGCGGCGACGCGCGACAAGCTGTTCCTCGCCGACGTGAACCTGAAGATCGGCATGCACTACCTCCGCACGCTGCTCGACATGTACAAGGGCGACGTGCGCCTGGCGCTGCTGGCCTACAACCGCGGCGAGGATGCGGTCTGGCGCGACGTCCGCGCCGGTGTGAACCCCGGCAACGGCTACGACCGAATGGTGATCGGGGACTACAAGGGGAAGGGGCTCATTCAGTAAGACGGGTGGACGGGTGGACCGGTGGACCGGTCGACCGGCAAAACGGGAACGAACAACGGGTGGACAGCGCGGCTTTGGCTGTCCACCCGTTTCTTGTCTCTCGCGTCCCGTCTGCGATGTCCCGTCGTTTACCGGTCTACCGGTCCACCGGTCCACCGGTCCACCGGTCCACCGGTCCACCGCTCCACCGCTCCACCGCTCCACCGCTCCACCCACCTACTTCTGCTTCGCCCTCGCCTTGCTCCCCACGACGATCGACTGGCCCGGAAACAGGATCGCGCGCTTGAGACCATTCGCCTTCATCAGCGCGGCGGTCGACGTGTGGTACTTCTTGGCGATCGAGCCGAGCGTCTCCCCTGCTTTCACGACGTGGAGCACGCGCGTTCTCGACGACGAGTAACGCTCGATGGACGGATCCGGCGCGTTGGTCGCCGCGGAGACGACTGCAGCGGTCGGGACGAGCACCGTCTGTCCAGGCACGAGGTTGCCGCTCTTCAGGCGCTTGAGGCTCGGGTTGAAGATCGCGAGCTGGCGGGCCGTGAGGCCGTTCTTCTGCGCGATCGACGACACGCTCTGATTCTTCTTCGATTCCGTCGCCTTGAACGCGCTGCGCATGCCGCTCGGAAGCGCCGCGAACGCGGACGGGAAGCTGTCCGCGGTGCCCGTCGGAATGCGCACCTGGAACGAGTCCTTGGGCGGCGTCATGCCGCGCAGGATCTGCGGATTCAAGTCCTGCAGCGTCCCAACGCTCACGCAAGCCGCGGCGGCGATCGCCGCGAGTGGCGTCGCCGGCCCCACGTGAACCGAGTCGTAGGCGAACGCCGGCTGCGGGCGGATCGTCAGGCCGTAGCGCTCCGGCTCCTTCCCGATCAGCGCCGCCGCGATCAACTGCGGCACGTACTCGCGCGTCTCGGCGCGCAGATAGTTCTTGTCGGCCAGCGCGAAGAACAGGTCGTCGCCCGTCGTGCCCTCGAAATCGTCGGCATAGCGGGAGAGGCCACGCGCGATGCGACCCGGGCCACCGTCGTACGCGGCCGCCGCGAGATAGAGCGACCCGAACTGCTCTTTGAGATCTCTGATGAATCGCACCGCGGCGGTCGTCGAACGGACCGGATCGCGCCGCTCGTCGACCCACCAGTCGACGCGCATGCCCATGTCGCGGGCCGTGGTCGTCATGAACTGCCACATCCCGACGGCGGCGGCCTTCGAGTACGCGTTCGGATCCCAGCCGCTCTCGACGAGGCCGAGGTAGTACATGTCTTCGGGCAGGCCGCCTTCGCGCATCTTGGCGCGAATCATCGGCTCGTAGCGCGTGCCGCGTTCCAGCTCCACCCGTATGTGGTCTTTCGCCGAGCCGGAGAACAGCCGGACGTAGCGGCCGACCCGCGTCGTCGCTTCGTAGGCGTGAACCTCGATGTCCCACGCAGGCTCGGTGGCCGAGTCTGCGGCCGCGACCGGACGCGCCGCGGAATCGCCAAAGAGCCCGGTGACGCCGCGATCGACGTCGGTCTTGGTCACCGGGACGGAATCGGCGGCCGAATCGAGCCGTGCGGTCCGCGCCTTGGGCGCCGTATCGGCCGCGGAGCGCGCCGGCGACGACACGACTTCCCCGGTCGAGATCACCGCCTGATGCGGAGCCGGGCTCGGCGCGGGCGACACGCCGCCGCCGTCGCGGCGACCAGCGCAGGCCACAGCCGAGACCAGTGCTCCAACGACGAAGATCGCTCTACGCAGGTTCATCAAGTCGATCCGACTCCGTTGTATTGCCGCATGACCCCGCCGCCTCAAACACAATCGCCGCGCGAGGCGGCGAGGTGAACGGCCAAGATTACTCGAATGCGGGCCCGGCACCCAGCCCGCGATGGCGATTTGTTCGCTACTGTGACGTGATGAAGTTCCCCAGAATGCGATTCGTCGCGTTCAACACGGCGAGGGCCGCGCCACGCCGCGTGTCGGCGTCGACCAGACAACAGCCGACGAGCCGCGTGAGCTTGCCATCCTGGCGCATCGCAATGGACACGATGATCAGGTTCTCGTCGAACGCCCTCATTTGTTTGATGCCGAGAAGCTCGAATTGGATCGCGCCCTTGGCGAACGTCATGAGGGCGTTGAGCGCGGCCTCGGCCGCCACGCGGAAATCGCCCAACGGGCTGGACTGACCCAAAGCCCGACCGACGAACGTCTCGCCGTCCCACTCAAGCGAGACCTCGGAGTTGCATTGGCCGGACGGCGTGCGCGTGAAGCTGAACTGCGCGAACCGGAGACGTTCGCGACGCAGGCCGAGGGAGAAGGTCGTGTTGTCTTGTTCGGGGTGCTCTTGATCCATGCGATTGCGACGAATGGGCTACGCGAGCAGCTTGACCAAGGAGCGACCTCGCTCCTCTGTTAAACGAGTGGTTGATCCGCCAGGCAACACTGACTTGTAACTCGAATCACGAACCCCGATGCACGTCGTGATACAGTTCCCAGTATCGGCAGCTATGGTGGCGGCCCTGACTTTGGCCGGGGCGCCGGCGGTGTCCATCGCCCAGCCGCGGACCCTGTCCTCGGCCGTCCAGGAGCGCGTGGGCCAGGCGCCCGGCGCCACCGTCGGGATCGCATTCCACGACCTAGAGACCGGCGACAGCCTCTATCTCCGCGCCGACGAGAGCTTTCACGCCGCCAGCGCCATGAAGGTCCCGGTGATGATCGAGTTGTTCCGACGGGTCGACGCTGGTACGCTCCGCCTCGATGAGGGCGTCCCGCTGGTGAATCATTTTGTGTCGATTGCCGACGGGTCGTCGTACTCGCTGAACCCCGGCGACGACTCCGACAGCCTCGCCTACACGCTGCTCGGAACGCGCGTCCCCGTCCGCGATCTCATCGATCACATGATCACGCGATCGAGCAATCTCGCGACGAACGCCCTCATTGAACTGGTCGGCGCCAAGAACGCCAATGCCGCGGCACACCAGCTCGGCGCGGCGAACATCAACGTTCTGCGCGGCGTGGAGGACACGCCCGCCTTCCGCGCCGGGATGAACAACACCACCACGGCGCGCGACCTCGCCGTGCTGCTCGAGGCGATCGAAACCGGACGAGCCGCGTCGCGCGCGAGCTGCGACGCCATGCGCGACTTTCTCACGCGACAGGAATTCAATGAAGAGATCCCCGCCGGTTTGCCGCCGGGCACGAAGGTCGCGCATAAAACGGGATGGATCACCGGCGTGCTGCACGACGCCGCCGTCGTCTATCCGCCGAACCGCAAGCCGTACGTGCTCGTCGTGCTGACGCGCGACATCCCGGACGAGAAGGTCGCCCGCCGCCTGATCGCCGACGTGTCGCGACTCGTTTGGACGCAGGCCGTGCCGACCGCCTCCACACAACGATGATCGTCGCGCTCGGGTGTGACCACGCGGGCTTCTCGCTGAAGCAGGTCGTCGCTGACGCCATTCGCGACGCCGGGCACGAGGTGCTCGACTGCGGCGCGTACGAGCTCACGCCCGGCGACGATTATCCCGACTTCGCCGGCGCGGTGGCGCGGGCGATCCTGGCCGGGCACGCCGAACGCGGCGTGATCGTGTGCGGCAGCGGGGTCGGTGCCGCGGTCGCCGCCAACAAGTTCGCCGGTATTCGATCGGCGCTCTGCCACGACACGTTTTCGGCGCATCAGGGCGTCGAGGACGACTCGATGAACGTGCTGGCGCTCGGCGCGCGGGTCATCGGTCCGTCGCTGGCGGCGGAGTTGGTCGGCGCGTTTTTGCGCGCCGAGTTTTCGGGGGCGGAGCGCCACCAGCGCCGCCTGCAGAAGATCGCGGCGATCGAGCGCGCGGCGTCGTCGCGCTAGGACGCGCGGCGCGACGTCAGGAACGCTCGCTCGCCGCGCGATACACGATCACGTCGACCTTCTCGAGCGTGATCAACCCGCCGACGATCATCGCGTCGAGATCGGGCAATAGCGTCTCGATCTTCTCGGCCGCGTCCACGCACTCGATGACAATCGGCAGGTCGCCCGACAGCTCGAGGAACTTCACTGTGTGCACGTGCGCCGTCGCGCCGAACGACATGATGCCGCGGAACACCGTCGCCCCGGCGCACTGCTTCTTTCGCAGCAACTGGACGATCTGCTCGTAGAGAGGCTTTCCGTCGTGCTTGTCCCGCTCGCCGACATGGATGCGCATCAGCGTTCGCTGACCTTTGAGTCCGTGCATGGTCATTCTCCGCGTCAGTCTGGCCGTAGCCGCGTTCGCCCCATCGACAGGAGCCGGCGCGCGGCGCCCATGCCGAGCGCACAGCCGAGCAGCGACAGCACGACGCTCGCGGCGACGTAAAACCCGGCAGTTCCGTACTCGGCGTCCTCGACGAGCCGGAACGTCTCGTAGCTGAACGTGGAGAACGTGGTGAACCCGCCGCAGAATCCGGTCGTGAGGAAGAACCGGACCTCCGGGCTCACGGCCGACGTGTCGAGCCCGAGCCGGACGAAGAAGCCGAGCAGCAGCGAGCCGGCGACATTGATGACGAGCGTGCCCACCGGCAGCGCGACCGACACGCGGTCCTGGATGTACGCGCCGAGCAGGTATCGCGCGACACTCCCGAGCGCGCCGCCGATCGCCACAGCGGCCACGAGCCGCCAATCGATCCTCATGAGAAGACTCCTACGGACAACAGGTCAGTAGGAGCTATCAGCCGAGACGCGGCGGTTAAGGGCGAGCTCCATCGCCGGCGAGAAGGCTACGCGCTCGCCGGCGTGGTTGTCAACGCTTGGCTTGTCCGTCGAGCGAGTGGTTCGCCGCGGCTTTGGTGATGTCCATCGAAGTCACGATGCCGACCAGCGCCTCGCCGTCGGTGACCAACACGCGATGCACCTTCTGGGTCTTCATCATGTCGGCGGCCAGGGACACCTCGGCGTCCGGCGGCAGCGTCGCGAGCGGCGCACGGGTCATGACTTCGCTCACGTCGTGCTCCTCGAGGAAATTCCACTCGGGTGTGCTCACGGTGGCGGCGCGCTCGCTCGCGTCGACGCCGGAGTCGTCCCACATCTCGGCGAAGTAGGCGGCCGCGGGCTCGTTTTCGTCCTCGGCGTCCTGCTCCACGGAGTCCTCGTTGTCGTACGCGTTCGACGCGTCGGCCAACTCGCGCTGCGTCGGCACGCCGGGCAGCGCGCTGGCGAACGTCATGAGGTCGCCGCCGCTCACGACGCCGGTGAGCTTGCCGCCGCTCACCACGGGGGCGCCGCTCACGTGGTTCTTTCCGAACAGCTCCATGGCCTCTCGAATCGACGTTTCGGGCGTCACGGTCACGACGTTCGTGGTCATGATATCTCGGAGTCGCAACATCATTCCTCCTGATGCTCGGCTTGGTTTCCTGGGATGAGCGAGCGGCGCCGGGCATTCTCTCCGTGACGCAACACGCCGTTGCGAGGGTCTAAGGAGCATTCATTGTGCCGCGCGGCGGGCTCAGCGTCGCATCACGTGCGTCGAGCAAAGGAACTCGTGAAGACCGTCGCCGCGCTGCTCGCTGGCATCACGGTTGGCCTCGCGGCCGTTGCGTGTGGGCGCGGCGACCGCGGCCATCGCGCCGCGTTCGACGTGACGGCCACGTTTCCGCACGACCCCACCGCGTACACGCAGGGGCTTCTGTGGGCCGACAGCGTTCTCTACGAGAGCACTGGCCTCTACGGGCACTCCGACGTGCGGCGCGTCGATTTGCGAACGGGACGAGTGCTCGCGTCGCGACCGCTCGCCGCCAATCGATTCGGAGAAGGGCTCGCGCTGCTCCACGGCCGCCTGTATCAGCTCACGTGGGAATCGGGCGTCGCCTACGCGTACGACGCGGCCACGCTCGCCCCCGGCGACTCGTTTCAATACGCGGGTCAGGGTTGGGGGCTCACGACTGACGGCGCGTCGCTCATCATGAGCGACGGCTCCGACTCGCTGCGCATTCTCGCACCCGCCACGTTCCACGTCGAGCGCGTCGTGCACGTCCGGTACAACGGCGCGCCGCTCAAGAATCTGAATGAGCTGGAGTATTTCGGCGGCGACGTGTTGGCGAACGTCTACCAGACCAACTGGGTGCTGCGCATCGATCCCGCCACCGGGAATGTGCGCGAGCTGCTCGACTTCGCCGATCTCTATCCCGATCGCACACCGACGGCGGAAGTGATGAACGGAGTCGCCATCGCCCCCGACGGCAAGCAATTGCTTCTCACCGGCAAGTTCTGGCCGACTCTCTTTCAAGTGCAATTTCACTCGGCGGGGTCCGATTCGGCGCCGGGCACCCGTTGATATGATCCGCCGTGCGTCCGATTGATGACGCGCCGAGCCGAGCATAGAATTAGGATGGCGTCATTCCATATCCTTTGAGGAATTGATGCCCGTCACGGCGAGACTGTCGCGACGCTTCTATGAACAACTTGGCGACGAACTCGCCACTGAGCTCGTCGACTGGTTCAATGCCGTGGACGCGACCTACCGTTCCGATCTCGATCGCCTGAACGAGCTGAACTTCGCGCGCTTCGACGCGAAGCTCGAGCAGCGCTTTGCCGAGCAAGACGCGAAATGGGAACGGCGCTTCTCCCAGCAGGACGCGAAATGGGAGCAGCGCTTTGCTCAACAAGACGCGAAGATGGAGCAGCGGTTTTCGCAACAGGACGCCAAATGGGAGCAGCGAATGGCCCATCTCGAGGTACTCCTCGAGAAGGGCCTCGCTCATTTGCGCACTGACCTGATCCGTTGGATGTTCGCGTTCTGGACCGGCTCGGTGCTCACGTTTGGCGGCCTGCTGTTCGCCGTCCTGCGATCACACGCCTCGCCGTAATCGCTCGGCGGTCGCTCAGCGGCTGGCGCGATGCGCCGCGACGTAGTCGCGCAGCACGCCGGCTTCGGCTTCGACCTGCTCGAGCCTGGCCTTCACCAGGTCGCCAAGCGAGATCACGCCGCGCAGCAGGCCATCCGACGTGACGAGCAGATGACGCTGCCGCTGCAGCGTCATCGAGCGCATCGCCTCTTCGATCGTGTCGCCGGCGTCACACGTCGGTGCGGACTGCATCACGTCGCGCGCCCGAAGACGCTCGAACGAATAGAAGCGCTCGTGCGTCGCCCGCACGACAGCTCGTTCGTCGAGGAATCCCACCAACGCCCCGTGGGCGTCGACGACTGGCAACGCGCCGATGTGATGGGTCACGAGAAGCCGGACCGCGGCGGCGAGGTGTGCGTCCGGGCTGACAGTGATCAGAGCGGCGGCTCCGCCCTTTCGGTCGACCAAGTCTTGCACGTGCATTGGGTCCATCCCCCACAAAGTGTCTCTATTTCCAACATACCCGCGAGATCGGAGAACGGTTGCGACGCGGAGACCGGCAGATGTTGAGGCTGTAACAGGGGGGCGCACTCATCGGTTGGCCCGCATTTCGCTTTGGATGAGCCGGTGTGAAGAAGCGAATCGAGCGGGCACTCCTGCTGGCGACACTCGTCGCGGTGGCTGCATGCGGACGCGACCGCAACACGGCGTCGGCAAGCGAGGTCAGCCGAGGCTGGCAGCCGGCGAAGCTTGAAACCGTCTTCGGGGTCTCGGCCGACGACATCGCCCAAGCGATCAAGCGTCACTTGAGTGCGGATCGCCCACACGAGATCTCCGCCGAGCGTTGGCGGCACGTACGCCGCCTGTACGCGTCCTACAGTGGCGCCGCCCTGTGGATGGACACGGATGGCCCGAACAAGTCGCGCACGAACGCGTTGCTCACGGCGATCGTCAACGCCAACGCCGATGCGCTGCGCCTCGACGCGTATCCGCTCCCCGAGCTCGTCCAGGCAATCAGCGCCGTGCACGACGCCAAGCCGCCGACGGCTGAAGAACTCGCCGCTGCTGACGTGCTGCTCACCACGACGTACATCTCGCTCGCCGAAGACTTGTTCGGCGGGCAGGCCGACCCCTCGCAGCTCTCACAAGACTGGCACATCGACGGACGCGGCGAGCGTATCGATAGCGCCGTCGCGCGGAGCCTGCGCAGCGAAGAGCTCGACAGCGGAATCGCCCGCATGCGTCCGCAGTACGACGACTACGCCGCGCTGCAGCACGAGCTCACCCGCTTTCGCGACATCGTTAACAACGGCGGCTGGCCCGCGGTCCCAACCGGCAAGCCATTGACGCGCGGCAACCACGATTCGGCAGCGCGCCTCGCGGCACTTCGCCAGCGCCTGAGCGTAGAAGGCTTCGGGGTCGATAGCGCGGACTCGGGATCGCAAGTGCGCTCGACGCTATACGGTCGGGCGCTCGCCGGTGCCGTCGCCGATTTTCAGGCGCACCACGGCATCGTCGTCGACAGCATCCTCGGCGACTCGACCCTGCAATCGCTCAACGTACCGGCCGATTATCGTCTCGCGCAGATCGCCGCCAATCTCGAGCGCTTGCGCTGGCTGCCGCACGACCTCGGCGAGCGCTACATCCTGGTGAACGTTCCGGCGTTTCGCCTCGAGGCGTACGACAGCGGCCAGAAGGCGCTGGAGATGAAGGTCATCGTCGGCGAAGAGTACGAGGGGAAACAGACGCCGGTCTTCGCCGACTCGCTCCAGACGGTCGTGTTTCGTCCCTACTGGTTGATCACGCCGACCATTCAGCGGAAAGAGGTCGAGCCCAAGGTCGCCGCCGACCCGGGATACCTCGAGCGCAACGAGATGGAGTACTACAAGGACGGCGGACAGACGCGCATTCGCCAGCGACCGGGAGACAAGAACTCGCTTGGCCTCGTGAAGTTTCTCTTCCCGAACGACTTCAACATCTATCTTCACGGAACTCCGGAAGGGCAGCTCTTCAACAAAGACGTGCGCGCGTTCAGCCACGGCTGCATTCGTCTCGAGAAGCCCGAGGAGCTCGCGAGCTGGGTCCTCGGCTGGCCGATCGACCGCGTGATGGAATACGAGCACGGCAATGACAACCGCAGCGTCGTAGTCCCGCGCAAGTTCCCGGTCTACATCACGTACCTCACTACGTACACGCGCGACGGCGAACTGTATTTCGGCAACGATCTGTACGGCCGCGATGACCAGCTCGTGCGCCAGATCGCGACGGGGTCGTTCGCCAGTCCCGAGGCCGTCCGGAACCTCGACACGCTGCGAAAGCTCGTCAGCAACTGAGCGTCGCCAGCGCGACGGGTGAGGTCGTCGCGACAAGTTCCTCCCGCTGAAACCGCTTTTTTCCGCGCCGAGGCCCGAAGTGTGCGCCTTTCGGCCAGTGGCGCCGCTGCGAACGACGACCTTCGACCCTCGGCGCCACGGAGGAAGCGTGCGCGGCAAGGGCAAGAAGCCCGGGCAGAAAGCGTCAGGCGCGAAGCGGCACGGCAAGTCGGAGCCGATCGGCGACCCGCGTGAGAGCGGAAATCCTGGCGGCGGCGCCGGACGGCGCGACGAGGTCGGTCCCACCGGAGTGTACCCCATGTCGGGCGGCATTCCCAAGGGAAAACATCTCGAGGTCCGCACGCCCGCCGCGTGGGGCCAGGGCGAGCGCGGAGCCGCCGGCTACGACGACTCGGGCGGGTCCGAGTTGATCTATCGCGACGGACAACTGCTCGGCGGTACGACAGCCGGGCCGGGCGGCGAGCCGACGATCGATATTCACGGCGGGAAATCACAGCCGAACCCGGAAGACACCACTGAACTGAGGAGGCCGACGACGAAACATCGACGCAAGAAGAAGCGATAGTTCTGTCTGTTTGAAGGGAGATAATATGAATTCCAGACTATTTGTCGCCGCCGGCACGATGGGTGTCGCGGCGTGCAGCTGGGGGTGCGCCCGCAGTACGGCCGTGTTGACCCCCGCCCCGAGCGCGACGCGCGTATCGGGAGCCGGACAGGCCGCCTCGGCGACCGCCGCCGGCGTTCAGGTGATCGCGCACACGAAGGCGTGGCGCTGGGATCCGACCGATCTCGACACGAAGGTCACGCCGGTCCTGATCGAGTTCCAGAACAACGGCGACCGCGCCGTCATCGTACGATACAATCACATTTCGCTGTCCGACGACGCGGGCAATCGGTTCGCCGTGATGCCGCCGTACGACATCGACGGAAAGTTGAGTGAGGCCTATACGGTCCGCAGTCCGTACTACGGCTTCAACCGGTTCGCCGTCGCGCCGTATCTGTCGCGATGGTATCCGCGCTTCGACCGCTATGACGGCGCGTTCGCGTACGATCCGGGCTACTACCGGCCGTACATGACGCGGTACGCGGAGGTGGCGCTGCCGACCGCCGAGATGGTGCAGCGCGCGCTGCCCGAAGGCGTGATTTCAACCGGCGGCCACGCCGAAGGCTTCGTGTACTTCGAGGCGTTTCATCGTGGCGCCAAGATGCTGACGCTCAACGTCGACATCGTCGACGCGGTGTCGGGCGCGGTGCTCGGCACGGCCCAAATCCCGTTCATGACCAGTTGATGCGCCGTCGGAGGTCGCGCATCCGGAGCCCCACCGGCGAATCGGCGCCGGTGGGGTTTCTGTTTGCGCGCGCGCCGGCACGCCGATGAGAAGATTCCACCGCCGCTCTCGTTAGTTGGAGCAACAGGAGGTGGTCCACATGATCGGGCATACACGGAGATGGCGCGGCATGACGCCGCGGCGGGACGTGATGTTGGGCGGAGCGGCGTTCGCGCTGGCGCTGGTGCCGGCGGCACAGGCGTGGGCGGGCGTCGAGTATGTGACGCGCACGACCGACTGCACGGTCCACATCGCGGGACCGGGGGACGCGTTGACCGTGATGGCGGGGCCCTCGATGCGATTCGAGGTATGGGGGAATTCGGTCGACCTCACGAACCCGACGAGCGGGTTCACGTTCAGCGGGCCGAGCGGGATGCAGGCGAGCATCGTGACGCGACACAGCGGCGCGGACAATTCGGGCCGCGGATGCGGCTTCGTCGGGTCTGCCGTCGTTCAGGTGAGCACGCCAGGGACATTGACCGGCAACGCCGCGGCGTCGGTGTCGTTCAAGATGCCGCTCGGCGATTTGTCGACTCTCTCGATGACGATCGTCCCGCATCCGGCGCTGTCGCAGGCAGTGTGGACGACGAATGGATCGCTGCAGCCGAGCACGATGCCGTGCATCACCGGGACGGGTTCGCTCAGCACGATCAACCAGGATACCAAGCTCGTGATCCAGCTTCCGCCGGGAGCGGCGCAGGATCAGACGACGTGCACGAGCAACGCGATCCATCTACGCGTGCGACCGGCCTCGACGCCGGACGTGGATGTCACGCCCGGCATCAAGTACAACGTGACCGGCCTGCCGTCGTTCCTGAGCGTGAGTCAAGACCCGTCGTCGGTGGATCCGATTGTCGGAGCGCAGCTGAGCTTCACCTTCAACGTGAGCGGGATTCGGCATTTGACGGCGGCGAGCAACAGCACGATCACCATCGTCGACCCGATCGCGACGAACCGCACGACGACGCTGGCCCTTCAGGTCACGCCGACACCGGGTCAGGGCTTCGCGCAGTTGGCGACGGCGAATCCGCCGAGCACGACGGCCGGCAATCCGATCGACTTCACGGTGAAACTGTCCGCGCCGGCGAGGGGGCAGATCATCACCTGGCGAATGACGCAGGCAGCCTGCTTCAAGCAGGCGGTGGCGGAGGCGCCGTATTCCGCGTCCGCGCCTTTCCAGTTCTTTAAATTCCCGACGGGCGAGACGTCGGCCATCATCCGCGTCCTGTCGGTGAATGGCGGCGGCTGCACGGACCGGCGCGCCCCGACCGTCCACATCTTCGAGGCGTGGATCGGCGACTCGCGGGAGGATCCGCAGGTCACGGCCGTCACGACCGGAGCGACGTACACGAGAACGACGATTTCGCTGTTGGCTCCGTAGGACGAGTTCGGGCCAGGCTCAGTCGGATGGAGCCTGGCCCGGATGGCCCCGCCCGGCGTCGGGCGATTCTGCTATCGGGACGAGTCCGTAGGGCTGATCCGAACCTTCGCACACAGTCGAGCGAGTTGTTTCGGTCGTTCGTGTGTGTGAAGTTTCGTTCCTTACGACCCGGTAGCTCAGCTGGTAGAGCAACGGACTTTTAATCCGTAGGTCGCGGGTTCGAGACCCGCCCGGGTCATCGACACACGTCGTCCGCGGGACTCATCGGAAACGCAACGGCCGCCCATCGAGCGGCCGTTCGCGCACACCGCCCCCTCGCCCAATGCAGCGCCGAGCACGCGTCGACTTTCGAGATACGCGACCTCGCTAGGGGGCGAACGAGACGTCGAACACGCCAGAGGTGACTGACTTGGTGCCCGTTGCACTCGTGCCGAGGACGGCCGCGCCGTTGAACGAAAACGTTCCCGTTGCGTGCGTCGTTCGACAGCACTGTGAACGTGACCGTTCCCGTTCCGGCGCCAATTGAACTCTGCCACGCGGACGCGCCGGCCGTATAGCTGCCGGCCCCGACGCCGCCCGGGCCGAGGTTGTACGTCCCGGGTGCGGTCGGGCCGCTCATGACGACGGCGATGGTTGCGCCGCCGCTGTTGGCGGGAATGCTGAAGTTGGCTCCGCTGCTTTCTCGGGCCGCGGTGACGTTCCCGCTGCCCGACGCGGAGAAGTTGGCGCCGCCAACATTCGCGCTCACCGTGCCGCTGCCACTCGGGGCCTCCGATGACGATCCATCCGAATCGTCTGTGGGCTTCTTGCGCGTAGCCGCGGAGACAGCACACACACACGCAAGTACCAACGGCAAGAGGCGCTTCATCGCTACCTCTCAGCGCGAAATGGCTTGGGCCACCGGGGATCGCGCACAAAGTATTGAGGTGCGGGACTGCCGCGCAAATCTGACAATCGTCGCGCGGGCAGCGATTTGGGACCCAGGTGCCTCGTTCAACTCGCAAAGGGGCATGCGAATTCTACAACCATGACTCTGTGCAGTCGCCGCTGCGAGCTTTGCCCGCGCGCTCGCCCCGATGGCCTCGCGCCTTATTTCTTCGTCGTAAACCGAAAGGGCACGCTCACCCACGCCGGAACCGGTTTCGATTCCGGCGCCGGCGTGCGGGCGGGCTCGAAGCGGAAGTTGGGCAGGATGTCGCGCACGGCAGACGTGAACAGCTCGTGATCCGATCGCTCCACGATCATGCTCGCGGGGTCGACACTTCCGAACTCGTTCACCATGAAGCGCACGACGACCTGTCCTTCGCGGTGTCCCGAGCGCAGCAGCGCGTCGGGGAAGCGCGGCTCCGGCACCCGCCCGATGATCTTCGGTGGGGTGATGACCGCGTTCTCGACCTCCGCCGACGTGGGGGGTGAGACTCTCTCCCCCGTTCCAGTCCGATCGGTGTCCGACGCGCGCTGCCGCTCCGGTGCCGAACGCGCGATCGAGTCGACGCTCGGCGCCGTCGGGATGCTCGGGGCCGGGATGCTCGGGATATTTATCCGACCCAGGTGAACGTCGATGCGGGGCAGGCTGACCGGAGCGCTCTCCGGCGCATGCTGCTCCGGCTTCACCACCGGACCGGTAGCCGGGGGCGCCGCGCTTGCGGAGGGGAGCGACTCGGCGCCCTTTACGACCACTATAGCCGCCGCGCCGGTTGCGGTGGATCCGGTCCGCGTCGCCGGCGCCTTGACGACAGGAGCGACGGCTGAGGTGGTGCGCTGCGCGGCGCTCATCTTCGTGGAGACCGGATCGCTGCCGCCGCCGGCGCGCGGGCGCAACATCAGTAGCCCGGCGATCGCAAGCGCGGCCACTCCAACGGACGCATACAGTATCGCTCGTTTCTTGCGCGCCGGCTCGGGCGAATCGGCCTGGACCGGTGCGATTGTGGATCGCCAGTCGCCAAGCGCAGCATCGTCACTCGCGACATCGCTGTGCGCGACATCCGCGAGAACGAGATCGCGATGCGGGACGCCCGATTCGCGACCCGAAACGCTCGCGAACGGACGCGCGCTCTCGGGCGGGGAGATGACGATCCTGGAGACAGACGGCGTCTGGATCGAAGATGCCATCAACGAGGCGGCCGCCACCGCAGCGGTGACCGTCGGCGTCTTCGAACGTTCGCGTGAAAGGGGGATGGGGCGAAGCGCCCGCGGCTTACGCTCAGCGAGGAATTCCAGCTTCTTCGAGGCAGCAACCGCCGCCGTGTCGGCGGCGACGGCGGCCTGGAGTTCGAGCTCGGCCGCGCGCGCCCGCGCGACCTGCACGGTTGCATGGCCAGGACCCAATGCCACCTCGCGCGTTGCCAGGCCGCGCCGAAGCAGCGCCAACGCTTCGGCGAAGTTGCCGCGTGCCGCGCACGTTTCAGAGAGATGCTCCAGCGTGACGACGGTGACCATGTGGCCCGGCTCGAGCACCTTCTCTCGAATGCGCAATGCATCTCTGAACAGGGCTTCCGCGGAGGCGTCATCGCCGAGTTTGCGTTTCACAACGGCGAGGCCGGCGAGCGCAGTGGCGACATCGGCATTCTCCTCGCTCTTGCCCCGTGCAATAGCGAGCAAACGTTCGAGGACTTCCTCGGCGCGCGCGTGTTGCGACCGATGAATGTGTAGGCGGCTCAACTCGGTGAGCAGCGGGGCGAGTGCTGCGTCTTCTCTGCCGAAGAGCTCTTCGCTGATGGCGAGCGCTTCGGTGAGAAGCGGTTCCGCTTCCGCTTCCCCTGCCCGGCCGAACTTCCGCGAGAGCTTCCCAAGCTGGAAGAGGGCGGAGGCGAGCTCCCGGCGGAGACTGGGATCGGTGCGCGCCACGACTATCGCCGAGTAAAGGGATTCGGCGGCGGCGGGCTCGTCCCCCGCGGTCAATGCTGCGCGCGCTGCATCGAGCCGTTCGGTAAACAACGCTTTCGTGTCAGCCATGTACATACGGTGCCGTAGGGCCTCGACTCCAACGCATCAAGATCGGGGGCGCGAAGATAGTCTCGGCACCAATCGACAGGTTATTTAGCGCGACCAAAGGGCGGTCCGCGAAACGGGCAGGATCGTTTGGGCTTCCCCCTCTAGGCGGGCGCGCGCCAACTGAGGAGCCGGCGGGCCACTCCCAGGGCTCCCTTAGAGCGGAGACAGACGGAAATGGCTCGACGATGAGATGCGGCCAGCTTGCGCGCGCTGGTCGGCGATGATCTGATCGTAGAGCGCATCCGTCGCGGCGTGGTACGCGCCAGCCTGCGGTGGGAACTGCTCCGCGACGAGACGCATCCCCTGCCAAGGGTCGATCGGGCAGTCGAAGTCACCGGCGATCGACTTCGCTTTGGTGTTGTCGAACAGGACGGACGGGGCCTTGTCGCCAAGCAGCGGCCCTTCCCAGTCGGGCTGGTAGCGAATGAGCGTGTCCGACGCAACGTGAACGACGTCCGGTGAGTCGACGCCGATCGCGGCGGCGATCGCTCGAAAGATCTCGTTCCAGGACCAGGCGCGGTCCCCGGTGATGTGCACCGTCTCGTTGAGCGCGGCGGGCGCTGCGATCAACCGCGCGAACGGCCGCGCGAAGTCGGTGGCGTGCGTGATCGTCCAGAGCGATTCGCCGTCCCCATGCACGACGATGGGTTTTCCACGCAAGAGTCGCGAGACCTCGCCGCCGAGCGGCGTGGGCATCTTGGTGCGATAGGTGTGACTTGGCCTCACGATGACGTAGGGCAGCGCGGTCTGCGCGCGGAGGATGGTTTCCATCTCCGCTTTGGCGCGCGAATAGGCCCAGTGCGGATTGTGCAGTGGAGTCCGTTCGGTGATCGGCAGGACTCGAACCGGCTTCGCGTACGCCGAAGCGGAGCTGATGAAGACGTACCGGCCGCAGTGCCCCGCGAACGCGGCAATGTCCCTGCGGATGGCATCGGGCGCAAAGAGCCGGAACTGGCAGATGACGTCGAAGGCCTCGGCGGCGAGACGCGCGTACGCGGCGTCGTCGGTGACATCGCCTGTGATGAGACGACAATCGGGCGGCAATCCCTCGTTGTGATTGCCGCGATTGAAGACGCTGACCTCGTGGCCGAGGCGCACGCTTTCATGCACACACGCGAAGCTGATCTCGCCCGTGCCGCCAATATAGAGAATTCTCATTGTGGACAGCGGCGACGTCGCTTTCAGCTGCCGCAGAAGTAGCATCATCGGCCAGCGGCCGCGGATTCGTCCGACCGGAGGACGTCTTGAATCGACGGAAGCATCGACAATGCTATGATCTCTGTCGCGCTGGACGCCAGAGGCGGTGCGATTCAAAGAACCGCCGTCCCCCACCGCCGCGCCTGTACCCCTCGCTTGTCATGAACCTCGCGAGCGAACGATGGTATGACGTTGGCAGTGGTGCCTGTCGGCACCGCGCAACCATCGCCCAGTGTGAGTCGTCTGGCGTTTGATGCTTCGTCCGCTCCATTTCCTCGCTCTCGCCGCATGTTTGGCCGGCTCAGCGGCATTTGACGATGCCTCGGTCACCGCAAGCAGTGCGGTGCCGACCGACGTGTCCGCACGCCTGCCGCGCGTGGCGCCCGAGTCCGTAGGGATGTCTGTATCGCGACTGGCAATGATCGACGACGTCGTCTACCGCGGCATTCGAGCTGGTGGGTTTCCCGGGGCCGCGGTGATCGTCGCCAGACACGGCGGCATCGTCTGGGAGCGTGGCTATGGCACGCTGGACTGGCAATCGGGCGTCGCGGTTGACGCCGAGCGAACCATGTACGACCTCGCATCGCTCACCAAAGTCGTGGCCACGACCGCGGCTGCGATGGTCCTGGTGGATCGCGGACAGCTGCGGCTCGACGAACGGGTGACCCACTACCTGCCGATGTTCGGCGGCGGAGCGAAGGACGAAATCACGATTCGCGACCTGCTGACGCATCGATCCGGCTTGCCGGCCGGGCGTGACGTCTCGCAAGGGGCCGGGCCCGAGTCGGCACGGAAGGCCGTGTTGGCGACGAGCCTCGTTCGCGCGCCGGGCTCGGGTTACGAGTACTCGGATCTCGGGCTCGATGTGATGGGCTTCGTCATCGAGAGCATCACGCACGAGCCGCTCGATCAGTTCGTTCGGCACGCCGTCTACGCTCCACTCGGCATGCGCTCGACGATGTTTCGTCCGGCAGCATCGCTGCGCGCGCGCATCGCGCCCACGGAAGACCCTGCCACACGCGGCGAGGTGCACGACGGCACTGCACGCGCGCTGGGCGGCGTGGCCGGCCACGCAGGCCTGTTCTCCACGGCAAGCGACCTCGCCGTGTTTGCTCAGCTCATGCTCGATGGAGGGGTCGCGGGGAGCACCAGGCTCTTCGCCGACAGCATTGCTCGCGAGTTTACGAAGCCTGGTCCGGGCTGGCGCGGGCTCGGATGGCAAACGTGTCCGGGAGATGGAAGCTGCGGGCAGTATCTGTCGACGCGCGCGTTCGGGCATACCGGCTTCACCGGGACGTCGATGTGGATCGATCCGGAGCGTGACCTCGTCGTCATCGTGCTCACCAACTGGATTCACGGACGTGCTTCGGGCGGTGTTGCTCCGACCGGCGTCCTTCAAGACGTGCGCAGCGACGTGGTCGACCTGGCGGCGCTCTCGATCACCGACGGGGGCCCGGAACGCCCTCTACCGTGGCGCCTTCGAAGCGAGCTTCAGGACGGATGGTATTCCGGAAGTAGGTAGCCGGCGCGCGTAGGGTGCGCGAAGGTTGGCGATCACCGTGTCCCGACACGCGGGACTTGATCGGCCTTATCAGCCTTCGGTGAACTTCCCGTGCTCGTACTGGCTGATGAGCGCCGCGTTGGTCCGCTCAGTCTCGTTGAGCTGGTTCTCGCGGAAGGCATCGGTCGGCTTATACCAACCGAAGCTCGCGAAGTAGCGCTGCAACTCGGGATCCTGAAAGCGCCGCCCGTGACGGGCGTAAATCTCGTTCCGCAACCGCCGCGCGTCTTCGGGAGTCAAGCCTCGCACGTCAGCGACCGTGAGGAGTCGCGTCCCCAGCGACTGATGGAGCTCCTCCTCGCGTTTCGTGATGAGCGCGATGTTCGCCCGCTCCGTCGCCGAGAGCTCGGCGTCACTGAAGTCCTGACGCGGGGCATACCAGGGCTCCGATCGGAAATACTCGGCCAGCCAGGGCGTTTGAAATTTTCGCCCGTGCCGTGCGTACACCTCGTTCCGTAAGAGACGCAGATCGTTGATCGAGACGTTGGCGAGCATCCGCTCCGTCAACGGCGTCGACTGGAAGAGATTCATCAACCCGGGCGACACGGACCGCTTGTTCCGTCGCATGACGGCGAGCGCGATCGTGTCGAGATTCTGCTTCTCGATGGCCGAAAGTTTTGCCGCTTCGTAGCCGGTATCTGGCTTGTACCAGTAGCGCTCGTTGAAATAGTGCTGGAGGTCGTCCGTGGCGAGCATGCGGTTCTTCTCAACCTCGGACTCGTCGTCGGTGGCGAATACGTAACCGTGATTGGCCAGCACCTCCGCCTCGAGCACTTCCCAATCCTGCGGCGAATGATCGCCGAGCATCGCCGTGGTGATCACGCGGTCCTGGTAGAAGCGCATGTCCCCCGGTTCGATCTGCGTGTGCTTCGTCGCCTCGGCCGCGCGCACGACCTCGAGGTTCTCGCGCTCGCCGGCTGTCAGGCGTGCGTTGGTGAAGGTCGTGTCCGCGTGATACCACGAGCGCGTCGCGAGCCACGCCTGCAGCGTCGAGTCCTGAAAGACGCGTCCGTGCCGGCCGAAGATGATTCCACGGATGCGCTGCACGTCGACGAGCGGAAGCGGCGCGAGCGACGCAGGCGTGACTGTGCGCGCCGAGTAGTCGAACCGCTCCCAGTCGTCCATCGACGCCGGATGGGGCGCGGGTGTCGCCGTCGTGGCCGTCGTCTTGACCGCCTTCGCTGCGCTGGTATCGGCATTCGGTTTCGGCTTCTGCGCGCAGCCGGCGATGATAGCGGCCAGCGCGATCACACTCGATAGGCGTCGGATCATCGAACCCTCGGTGAGTTGGCCGCCGGGGCATAGCGCGCGATGCCTTGCGCGATCGCCTGCGCCATGAGCGACTGTCCCGCCGGTTGCTTGATGAACGCGGCGTCGCGCGCATTGCTCAGCGTGACCATCTCGATGAGCACGACCGGGACGTCCGAGAACACGGAGCCGGTGAGCGCGCCCTGCTTCGAACCGATCGCCGTCTTCGAATCGCCGCGCACTCCACCGTCCTTGAGCTTCCCGGCCAACATGCGTGCCATCGACACGTGCAGCGACTCCGCCGCCGCCGCACTCGCGCCCATCACCGCCTCGCTGGGTCCCGTGTGACCCTGGACGGTCGCCGCACGATCGGGATGATAGATCGCGTAACCGCTGTCGGGACTGTCGTCGCAATGTAGCCGAACGACGAGCGTTGCCTTGGCCGCGTTACCGATCCCGGCCCGCTCGACATTGGTGACCATCGTGCGCTCGGCAGGCTTCGTCAACACGACGGTGTATCCCTGCGCCCGCAACAGCGTCGCCAGGCGCTGCGCGACGAGCCATGCGATGTGGACCTCGCTGGTCCCGTGTTGCATCGACGCGCCGCTACTCATCTCCGACGGGTGGCCGGGGTCGATGACGATGGTGGGATGCGGTTCGACGCCGAGAGCGAGGGCGAGTATCGCGTGATTGAGGCTGCGAATCATCTGCGTTACAACTTGCGCGATGTGTCACGAGTGCAAAAGTGGCGGCAGGCAGGCCGGCGCCGGCATCGACCCACATTCACGTGCCAGGAGCCTGAATCGCGCGCTCCACCAAATCTGACACGCCCAGCTTCGCCGCCCAGGCGCGCAAATAGGCGCGATCAAGCCGCGACGACTGTGCGGTCACGATGCCGGCGACGTCTCGCCATTGACGCTCCGACGACTCCGCGCCGCGTCGATACCACTCGAGCTTGCGCAGGATCGTGTCCTCCGCCGTGTCGACGAAGAGCGTGACGTGCTCGGAATCGCTCGAGAACGACACCGGTGTTCGGCGCTGTAGGCGCTCGCGGTCGAACGCGTCAGATCCGGCGATGAAGACGTCGACCTTCACCGCCGTAGGCATGTGAATGACGTTGAACGCGCCGCCGGTGCGGACTGCTTCCACCACCGCGTCGCGAGAAACGTAGCACTCGGCGCCGATCGCATCGATGAACGGATCGACGTCGCCCTGGTGCAGATCGGCGACCATGTCGATGTCGTTCGTGGATCGTGGTTCGCCATGAACCGAGCTGGCGAACGAGCCGCCAATCACATACGAGGCGCCGATGTGAGCCAGGGCGCCGGCCACCAAGCTCGCGACGGCAATCGGCTCCGGAAGTGACTCAGGCGCCATTCCCAGCGCCGTACACGCGATCGACCAGTTCGTCACCCAACCGGAGCCGGGCGAGCCTCAGCAAGAGCTGTTGCGGCGAGTCCTCCGGATGACGAACGGCCAGGCCGGCAAGGGATAAGCGGCTTACAGCCAGGGTCAACTCGCTCATTCTCCGTAGCTTCTGGGCCGGCGTCATCGACGCATAGAGCGCTTGCTGCACTCCACGAACAGCGGAGTCCGTATCATCGAGCTGGGATCGGCCGGCCATGAATCGAATATACGGCTGTCCTGCAGAAACCCAGCCGCTTCAGCCGACAGCGAGGGTAACGAAGGGCGAAGGTTCGCGATCACGCCGCGAGCGCCGAAGGCTCGGTCGCGGCGCAATAGATTGTCTACAGTCGAAGAATCAGGATGCCACGAGCGTGCGACTGAGGAGGTAGAATGCCGGACGACATGGGCTGCTTCCGCATCGACATCGAAATCGAGAATCCCGCACGCCCCGGCGACCGACGGAAGGTCGAGGGTGCGCTCGTCGACGCCGGTGCCGAGTTGTCGTGGGTGCCTGCCGCGGTGCTCGAGTCACTCGGAATCGAGCGACTCAAGGTGTGGCATTTTCGACAAGCGACCGGCCAACAGATTGATCGCTGGGTTGGCTCCGCGCGTGTGTACGCGGCAGGAACCGTCGCGACCGACGATGTGGTCTTCGGCGAGCCCGCGGATCTCATTCTTCTCGGGGCACGCACCCTGGAGGGATTGAATCTTCGCGTGGAGCCTCGTGAAAAGCGCTTGGTCGATGCGGGCCCCGCTCCAGCCGCTATCAGCGCCGCCGCGTAGCGGCAGCGAGCAACGTCGACCATCGATCGACGAAGACGATCTGATTCTTTCTTGACGCGCTGCTCTCGATCTGCAGCATGAGAAAACCTTGATCGCCGGGCAGGACGTCGTACGTGTCCCCGTTGAATCGCGCAATCGAGAACAGACTCCGCCGCACGCCGACACCAAACTCGGCAGCGCTCGACACCTCGGCCGCCATCAGGCTGTCGCGAGACACGAAGAACAGCTCTCGCCCATTGCGTGCCCAGCGAGGAACTCGGCCGCCGCCGGCCGACACCTGCCAGCGCTCGGAGCGCGACGCGTCCGTGGAGCGCACGTAGATCTCGGCGGTGCCCGATTCGTCCGACACGTACGCGAGCCAGCGACCGTCGGGCGACGGACGCGGTGACCTCTCCCTCGCGTCCGTGGCGACGACCGCACGGTCGGACGACCCGGGCTGGTCGAGCGCGTGTGCATAGATGTCTCTCCGGCCGCCCATGCCCGTTCCGTAATAGAGCGTGCGACCGTCCGGCGACGGCGCCGGCTCGTAGAAGTTCGCGGCCGCGTTGCCGAACACGAGGCGCGGGGCTGACGCGCTCCCCACGGGTACCTCGTACACTTTGCCGCCCTGCGGACCGCCGGCGATGAAGAGCAGCCACTTGCCGTCACTGGTGAAAACCGGATCTTGGGCCACGGTGGCCGGAACCGAGACGTAGCTCACCGCCCCGGTGCGGAGATCCCGCTCCTGAATGTCCCACGTTCCGCGACCGACGACCGCCGCCGCGTGCGCGCCGTCGGCCGATGCGGCAATCTCGCGGGCCTGGCCGACCCACGTCGAATCGATGATGGTCGACGCCCCGTCGCGGCGAACGCGAGCCAATCGCGCGCGAGCGCTGTTCGCTCCGCCGGTTGCAAACACCAACTGGCCCGTGGGCGCGACGGCGATCTCGGGGAACGAGTTCCCCGGGACGGTGACGTCCGACGCGAGGACGATCGGCGGCCCCGTCGTCGCCTGCGTCTTCACGTCGAATGGCACCGCCACCAGCGCGCTGTCGGGACGCACGACCAGCAGGTATCCCGGCTCCACGTAACGCGCCCAGAATCCCGGCAACAGCGCGCGATGCCGTCCCGTTCGTGGATCGGACACCGCGATTTGGAATCGCGAATTGTCGCCGTACTTCTGCGGGATGACCACGAACAGGATCGACTGTCCGCCCGGGAGTGGCGTGGGAGCGGTGTTGAAGACTTCGGCCGCGGTGTCGACTGTCGTGACGCGTTGCCGCGCACCGCCATTCAGAGGGACGCGCTCAATCCCCCCGCGTCCGGAAATGAGGATATTCTCATCGTCCGCCCAGTTGAGGAGCGAGTGTGTGGCGAGCTCCGCGATGACCGTGACTCGACCATCGTCCAGCGACGCGACGCGAAGACTGTTGCCCGCGAGGAAAGCGACTCGGCGTCCGTCCGGCGAGATCGCGGGGTAGGACGCACTGTCGGTACCATGGAGCGGCCGCGCATCGAACGACCCCGCGTCGCGCATCCAGAGCTGGCTGACCCCGCGCGCGCGCGTCTCGTACACGAGCCTCGAGCCGTCGGGCGAAAGGGCGAACGGACCGCGAGGTTGGGCGCTGTCGGGCAGCGCGAGCGTCGTGAGCCACGGACGAACGTCCGACGCGCCATCGCTCGTCGCGGTGCGATCTCGAGCTACCTTGGCCCAGCCCCACACAGCGGCGATCGTCGCCACGACAGCGACCGCCGTCGCAATGGTCGTCGTGCGCCGCGCGCTCCGACCCGCGGCCGGGGCGGCCGTGCGCACATGAGACGGCGTGGTGAGCGCCGACGCGAACGCATCTGCCGTGGCGAAGCGATCCGCCGGAAGTTTCTCGAGCGCTGTACGGACGGCATCGTCCACGTGCGCCGGGACACTCGGCCGCTGCGCGGCAAGGGAACGCGGCGCTTCGGTGATCACCTTCGCGACGACGGCCTGCGCGGTCGGCCCGACGAACGGCGGTTCTCCGGCGAGCATCTCGTACGTCACTACGCCGAGTGCGTAGATGTCGGCGCGGTGGTCGACGTTGCGCTCGCCCATGGCCTGTTCGGGCGCCATGTACTGCGGCGTGCCCAATGAGATTCCCGTCTGCGTCATCCGCTGGCCACCCGCCTGCTCAACGGCGAGCGCGATGCCGAAGTCGGCGACGAGCGCGTGGCCGTCTTGCAGAAGAATGTTTTCGGGCTTGATGTCCCGGTGAACGACGCCCCGCGCGTGCGCGTAGGCCAGCGCGTCCGCGACCTCGCTCGCGATGCGCACCGCGTCGGCGACGGGCAGCTGCCGCTCGCGCTCGAGGCGCGCACGCAGCGTTTCGCCCTCGACGAACGGCATCACATAGTAGAGCTGTGCCGCCGCGCTCCCGCTGTCGAACAGCGGCAGGATGTGCGGGTGTTGAAGGCTCGCGGTGAGCGTGATTTCCTTGAGGAATCGCTCCGGGCCAAGCACCGCCGAGAGCTCGGGGTGCAGCACCTTCACCGCGACTTTGCGACGGTGGCGAACGTCTTCGGCCAGATAAACGGTCGCCATGCCGCCCGCGCCAAGCTCGCGCTCGAGGCGGTAACGGTCAGCGATGGCCGTGGCGAGCGACGGCGGCGGCGCGGTCACGGCGACCAAGGTGCAACAAAAGCCCGCGAGCGGCCAGCGATGCCGGAACGTGTGGGCTGCGCCGTTCCGGGCCAGTGGCAGAGACTGGTTCCAATCGATACCATCTCGGACCTGCCTCCGTCGCGCTCGGACGTGCCTCCGTCGCCCGGTGGGTCGGCGGCGCGGTGGCGAGAACCGCGTCGTGGCGATGGCGGATTTTTTGTCTGTCGGCCGGCGGCGGGCCTCTCGTGGCCTGGCACGGGTCGTTCGGATTCGGCCGCGGTGACGGCGATCACGCCGGATCGCACATCCGGGGGTTTCGCGGACGAGCACATTGTGTTATCTTGGTGGAGCGATATACGTGAAGGCGCGCGTGGACATGTTCCAACGCTCTTGGGGCCTGCCGAATTGCTAGCAGGCCTCTTTTTACATGTATCGTCACACGCTCCGCGATCCGCGGGCAGCCCATCGTGAGGGCATGATCACGAAGCACGTTGTGTCGGTCGGTACGGCAGCTCCGCACTCCGAACACAGCATATTACGAGGAAGGAGAAGGACAATGCGTACGACTGGCACCGTCAAGTGGTTCAACGATTCGAAGGGCTTCGGCTTTATCACCCCCGAGGGCGGCGCGAAGGATTGCTTCGTCCATCACTCGGCCATTCAGGGCAGCGGCTTCAAGACCCTGGCTGAAGGCGAGCGCGTCGAGTTCGACGTCGTGCAGGGCCAGAAGGGCCCGGCCGCCGAGAACGTGACAAAGCTCGGGCGCTAAACACGCCGTAGCTCCATCGAAAGCGAAACGGCCACGCGAAAGCGTGGCCGTTTCTCGTTGTGCACGCGTCGCTCAGCCCCGTGCGGCGCCGGTTTCGACCATCCGTTCCACGGCATCGACGAGCTCGTCGACGTCGATCGGCTTCACGAGATGCAAGGCGAAGCCCGATGCGTCGCTGCGCTGCCGATCGAGCGACTGGCTGTAGCCGCTCAGCGCGATGAAGACGGGAGGCGAGTCGGCGAGTCGGATGCGAAGCTCGCGCGCCAGCGCGTAGCCGTCCATCGTCGGCAGCCCGATGTCGAGGATCGCGATTTCGGGACGAAATTCCTGAGCCAGCGAGATCGCCTCGATCGGATCGAGCGCGGCTCGTACGTCGTAGCCGACGATGCCGAGCAGTCGCGTGAGTCCGTCGGCGACATCGCTGTGATCGTCCACGAGCAGAACGCGCGCCTTCGGCGCGCGCGACATTCGGATGGCCGAGTGAGATGAAGCGGGGCGGGCGAAATCCGGCGAGGCGGCGCCCGTCGGAAGTCTGACGGCGAATTCGCTGCCCAATCCCAATCCGTCGCTGCGCGCGGTCACCGTTCCGCCATGCAGCTCGGTGAGCGTGCGCACCAACGACAAGCCGATGCCGAGCCCGCCTTGTGCGCGATCCGCGCCGCGTGCGCCCTGGACCAAGGGTTCGAACAGATCCGGCAGGAGCGACGGGTCGATACCGATGCCCGAGTCGCGCACGCGAAGAACGACGGCGTCGCCGTCGCGCTCCCCCATTACCGAAACAGCTCCGCCGGGAGGCGTGTAGCGCGCGGCGTTCGAGAGCAGATTGTCGACGACCTGGGTCAGCCGAACCTCGTCGCCGTCGACGGTGAACCGCTCGGCGGGCACGGAGATCTCGAGTCGGTGATGTCGTTCCTTGAAGAGCGGCTCAGTGGCTTCGACGGCACGCGCGACGACGGTCGCCAGATCCAATGGAGCCATCGACAGCGTGACCGCGCCCCGCGCGACGCGAGAGACGTCGAGCAGGTCGTCGACGAGACGGACCAGGTGCTTCACCTGGCGGACGATGACGTCGAGGTCGTGCCGCGCATCGGCATTCACGCGCCCCTCGAGGAGCCGCGCCGAGGTGAGGATCGGCGTGAGCGGATTGCGCAGCTCGTGCGAGAGGAGGGCGAGGAACTCGTCCTTGCGGTGATCGGCGCGCCGCAGCGCGTCTTCCGCCTGCTTGAGTCGCGTGACGTCGACGAACGCGCCGATCGCACCACGGGGCGCGCCCTCGGGATCGCGCAGCGTCACCGCGCTTCCGTAGAGATGCGTGACGCGGCCGTCGTCGAAGTGAATCTCCTCTTCGAAGTTTCTGAGCTCGTCGCCGCGCGCCGCCCGGTGGATCGGAAGCTGGTCCGCCGGATACTCCGCACCGTTGACGAACATCGAGAAGTGCTGCGTCGGCGTCGAGTCATCCGCGGTCTTGGACACGTTCTGACCGACGGGCATGCGCAGCACTTCGTAGCCGGCGCGATTTCCGTGAATCTCCTTGGAATCGCGATCGTGCGTGACCCAAACGACGGCGGGCACGGTGTCCATGAGCGTCGCCAGCTCCTCGGCTCGGGCGCGCGCCTGTGCCTCGCTCGTGCGCAGCGCATCCTCGCTGGCGCGTTGCTCCGTCACGTCGGTCGCCGCGCTGACGAGGCATGACACTCCGTCGATCTCGGTCCGCGCGCTCGACAGCACATACGTGACGACGCGGCCGTCCCGCGCCTGAGCGGAAACCTCGCGACTCCACTGCGGCGCGGTACTCAGCAGGCCGATGAACGACGAGCGCTCCTCGGCGCTCCACAGCCCGAGCTCCACCGTTGTCTTTCCGACGACCTCCTCGCGTGTGAAGCCCATCAGGCGAAGGAAGGCGTCGTTGACGTTCACCAACAATCCGTCCGACTCGCGTGTGATCGCCAGCGGCTCCGGGCTGATCTCGAAAACGGTTTCGAAGCGATGCTCCGACGCCCGCAGCAGGTCCTCGGCGACGCGCCGATCGTGGATGTCGAACGTGCCGGCGACCCACCGAATGATTTCACCACTCGAGTTCCGGACCGGCGCGACGCGGGCGAGATGCCAGCGATACTCGCCCGCCTTGGTTCGAATGCGATATTCGATCTCCGTCGGCGCCAAGGTCCGAAGGGCTTCGTCCCAACGCCGCCACAACTCGGGTCGGTCGTCGGGATGGACGGCGACGAGCGCTCCTTTTTCGCTCAGCGACTCTTCTTCGGTCAGCCCCGTCAGCTCGAGCCAGCGATCGTTGACCCACTCGAGCTGGCCCTGCGCGTTGCAGGTCCAAATGATTTGCGGCAGCGCGTTGGCCAGTGCGCGATCCGCCCCGTCGCCAGGCGCGAGCCGCGGGTTATCGACGCCGTCGCGTTCCGAGTCTCGAGTGGATGACAACACGGTGTGTGGGTGAGCGGCGCTCAGTATGCGCCGCCGACCCACGCCACCGCCAGGGCCTACAGATGCTCAGGCCGTCGTGCGACGTGAACGCGCGTCAGGGTCCGAGATACAGCACGTGGACGTACGTGCCGAGCCGAACATTGTACGCCAAGTAGTAACCGGGGTGATCCGGATCGGCGTAGAGCACGATGTCGTCCGTGTCCCACAGCCAGTCGTTGGCATACCCGTAGTCGAATGGCGCCACGCTGAAGAAGTATCCGCCGAATCCAAACCGTTGCGGGCTGCCGCCGCCGAGACGATAGACGCGAGTCGCGCCGATCGTACCCGGAAAGTGTCCGTGCTCCCAGGGACGATCGAGGTGATAATTCACGTCGGCCCGTCCGGTCTCGTGACCAACCCAATGACTGGTTTGGACGTCGACGTGCGGCGCGTTCGGATGTCCGGGCTTCTCAGCGAGTACGCGCGGGGCTGGTTGCGGCGCCGGCGTTCCCGCACGCGGCTGAGCCGCTCGTACCTGCGGGCGGGCCGGTGCGGCCGGCGGTCCGTGCTGGGGAATGAAGCCGCCGCCGACGGGCGGCGCCGGGTGAGGGGCGGGCGCCGGATGCGCCGCAGGCGTTGGATGGGCAGGCGCCGGATGCGCCGGTTCTTCACCACGGCCACGCTGTGCTTGAAGCGAGGCGGCAGTGAACAGCGATGCTGCGAGAACGAGGATCACTTTCATTTTGAGCTCCGTGTCTGAACGAACCGATGTCTGAAGTCCTGGTCGCGCTCCGTACCGGGACTATCGGTCCGGATGGTCGTGGCGCCAGCGCCAATAGTCACGCTGCTGGTCTTCGCGACGAGTCGCGAACTCCACGTGCTGGAATTGGCGCTCGGTTTCCCATCGCCGGTACGCGACGTCTTCGCGGGAATCCCATCGGTGCGTGTCGCTGTAAACGGGGTCGAAATAGCTCCGTCCGGCGCAGGCAGAGATCGATGCGACGGACCCCACGGACGCTGCGCCGATGACGAACGCCGGGAGGCTGCGCAGAAGCAATCGAGTTCGCATGGTGGTCAATGAGTGTGTGTTTTGTTCCGCGCCTGTCGGAGCGCGAGTGCGTACTGCTGAGCTCATTGAGCAAGTACCGTGCGGACTCTACGGCGAAAGCGGTTTGGGGGGCACTAAGATCTCATTGCGGGTGAAAGAGCTGACGGCGCAACGGGCATCTGGGCAAAAAGCGCGGGGGCGAACAGCGCGCCCCCTCGCGCCGTTCGCCCCCGCGTCGTTCGGCCGTCGCGCTCTTTGGCCGTTGCGCCCTTCAGCTTTTCATGTCAGCCAGGACCCGTCTTCATCGTCGCCGAGATCTTCGCGCTGAACTGGAGATCGTAGTTGTTCGGCGTGCGCGTGTGATAGCTCTTGTACGTCGCCGTGTGGATGTCGTGCTCGAGCGGCGGCGACGAGGCGATTGCGCCCGTGTCGACGCGCGCTTGCAGGCCGCGCTTGCACATCTCGGCCCACACGACGTCCGGGTCGAACGGCGAGATGCCGAACGAGATGTGGCCCATCACCGCGCTACGCACGGCCGGCATCACGAAGCCCGGCGCGTTCGCGTTGCCGTTTTGTCCGCTGCGAATCAGCAGCCCGCCGATCTCCGGCGAGATCTGCGTCTCGTTCTGACTGCCTTCGTCGCCGAGACCCTTCCAGCCGAGCAGCGCCTCATAGAACGCGACCGTCTCCTTGTAGCTCGTGCATTGATACGAGATGTGGTCGAGATACATCGTCTTCCAGCCCGTCGGCTCGAACGGGAGTTCGACGTTGAGCTTTCCGTTCGCCGGACCTTGGCGGCGATTCTTCTTGTTGCCGTTCGTGAGCCACACGTCCATGCCGTCCGGATCCTTCACATGGAAGCTGCGGAAGTCGTTGCCGCTGTGGTCCGCGACGGGATTGAGGCCGCGCGCCTTGAGCGCGGCTTCGACCTTGTTCGTGTCCCACGGCTCGATGCCCCACGCGAAGCCGTCCCACAGCGCGCCGCCGCCCTGAACGCCGGCGACCCTGGGCGTCGTGCACGCGGCCATGTGGCTCGGATCCTCACCGCGTCCGCCGCCGCCACCACCGCCGCCGCCTAAACCGCGGCCACCACCGCCGCCCCTGCCCCCCGCGGTGTCACCGGCTTGGCGAGTTCCACCGCCGGCAGCGCCGCCTCCTCCTCCACCCCACCCCCACCCCCACCCCCACCGCCACCGCCGCGACCGCCGCGGCCTCCGCCGGCCGGCGGCGTGTAGCCGCCGTGAATCTTCACACCGCCCCAGTCGCCGATGTCCATGTAGATCTCATTTCCATCGTTGCTGCGAACCTTCCAGCCAAGAAACGCGGCGTAAAAAGCGGCTTCTTTTTCCGGTTCAGTGACCTTCATGTTGAAGTGATCGAGCAACACCGTGCGGTACCCGGTCGGCTCGAAGGGCGCCTTGAACGGCGTCTTGTTGCACGCGTCGCTCGTGTCGCGATCGCGGCCGGCGCACTGCCCTTGGCCAAAGGCGCGCGCGAGCGGCACGAGCGGCACAGACGCGGCGGCAAGGCCGAGGGCCTGGAAGAGCTGGCGTCGCGAGATCGCTCCGCGATCGAACGCGTCGAACAATCGGGTTGGGTCGCCCACCGGAGGCTCCTGCGAGGTGTCGGGTGATGGAAGTTGCTGTGGTCAGCAGACTATGCTGCGAATTCCACTGACGAGCAAGGGAGTGACATGGCGGTTCTTCATCGGTGTACGTGGGCCGAGGGCGATGCGCTGATGCGCGCCTACCACGACGAGGAATGGGGCGTCCCGGTGCGGGACTCACGGCTGTTGTGGGAGATGCTGATGCTCGAGGGATTCCAGGCCGGGCTCGCCTGGATCATCGTCCTGCGAAAGCGGCCGGCGTTCCGGAAGGCATTCGCCGGGTTCGATCCGAAGAAAGTGGCTCGCTTCGGCACGCGCGACGTCACGCGTCTCATGGCGGACGAGGGGATCATCCGCGCGCGGGCGAAGATCGAGTCCACGATTCGCGGCGCGCAGATCTATTTGGAAATGATGGAGCGCGGCGAGCGGTTCGTCGACTTCTGCTGGTCGTTCACCGACGGCAAGGTCGTGAAGGGCAACGGCCGCACGCTGCCCTCGTCGTCACCACTCTCCGAGCGGATGTCGAAGGAGATGAAGCGGCGCGGCTTCAAGTTCGTCGGCCCGACGATCGTCTACGCGTGGGCGCAGGCGGTTGGAATCGTCAACGACCACTCGTCGCGGTGTTTTCGGCGGAACCAGGTGACGAATTCCTAGAAACGCGACGAGCGAAGCTCACTCGAGGAGGCGCTTGAGCTCGGACACCTCCTGTCGCAAATCGGCCACTTCGCCGCGCAACGACTCGATCGTGTTCTCGAGAGCATCGAGTCGATCCGGCTCTTCGGGAACGACCGCGGCAGCCTGACCCGGTGCGGCGGGCGCGGCGACCGTGACGTCGCCGGACAACAAGTGCGCGAACCGCGCCTCCTTCTGCCCCGCCTGACGCTCGAGACGGGTGACGAGCGGAGACGGCGTCCGCGCGGCCAACGCGTTGAGTGTTGCCTCGACGTCTTCGAGACTCTGAAAGTCGAATAGGCGGGCGGTGCGCGTTCGTAGCTCGCCGATCGTCTGCGATCCGCGCAGCATGAGCACGCACAGCGTCGCGATCTCCGGACGAGACAGGTCCAGCGCGTCGCTCATGAGGTGCATGTACTTCATCACCCGCGCGTCGGCTCGCTGGATGCTGCGGACGAGCGAATACTTGCGAAGCCGGTCTACCGCGGCCTTGACGGTCGCGTCGTCGTACTGCACGACGGGGTCGCGATTCGACAGTTGATTGCAGGCGTTCGTGAGCGCGTTGAGCGAGAGCGGGTAGTTCTCGGGCGTCGTCAGCTCTTTCTCGGCCAACGAGCCGAGGACGCGCACGTCCTCAGCGCTCAGCAGTTCCATGAACGACTCGCTACGGAATGACCCTCGGCCGAGCGGTCGCCTTGCGCGCCGCGACGAGCGAGTCGAACTCGGCCTGCTCGAGATAGGTCACGTCGATCCAGTTGTGCGCCATCTCGTCGACCGTGCGGTCGCCCCAGCCGATCCACTGGTTCGGGTCGGGGTTGTTCTTGTTCGCCGCGGTGTTGTCGTGCCATGCGGTGAAGGCGAGCGTCGTGCCTTTGGGCAGGAGCGGCGCGACGTCGTCGGCGTAGACGTAGTTGATGTGCCAGTTCCACTGGAAGTTCTTGACCTGGCTCAACACCTCGCGGCGTCCGTCGGGATAGATCGCCTCGAGCGACATCGCCGTACCACGCATGTGCATGTGCGGCTGGAAATTCTCCAGGCGCGCCGGCGCCTGCAGCACATAGAAATTCTGCGTTATCGTCTTCTCATTCGGCGGGATGTCGAGCTCCGAGTTCCGCGCCGCATTGAACATCGTGAGCACGGTGCGGTGCTTGGGGACGAAGCCCTTCGGGTAGAAGTAGATCGCCAACTCGACCTGGCTGTCCTTGTACTCCTGCCCCACCGCGTGCATGTGGATCTCGTAGCGGATCTTTGAGCCGGGGAGCATCAGCTTGCCGGCGTCCTTCTCATAGATCTGCCCCGTCTTGCCGACGGCCCATTCCATGAACAGGCCGGGATTGTTCTGGTGGTCGTGCGCCGTGCTGGCGAGGCCGGTGATCTCCGGCTCGTCCTGGATCAGATAGGCGAGCACGTGATGGATGATCTTGCGATCGCCGACGCGCACCGGCTTGACTTCCATCGCTCGCACCCAGCGCGGTTCGGTGATCCCGGTCTCGATCGTCGGACGGTACCACTTGTCCTGCGTGTGCGCGGCCAGCGTGTACGGCGTCGATCGAATCACGAGATCCGGCGGACCGCCCATCTGGCCTTCGAGCTGCCAGCGATTCGGATCGGCGAACTCGACCGGCGGCGGCTCGTCGGCCGGATTGCCCCGCGGCGTGCCGTCGTCTATCCAGTTCACGATCGTCGCGATCTGGTCGTCGGTGAGGCTGCGGTCGTTTTTGAATTTCTGAATGCCGACCGTCTTATCGATGTGCCAGGGCGGCATCAGGCGGTTCGCCACCTTGTCGCGAATCAGCTTCGCGTTGTCGACCGCGTCGTCGTAGGTCAGGAGCGACATCGGCGCGATCGATCCGGGCTGGTGGCACACTTGGCACTTCTGCTGGAGAATCGGCGCCACGTCCTTGGCGTACGTCACGTCGCGGTGCGTCCTCGCGACGGCCGGCCTCGGCCGAGTGACGAGCAGCGGAACGCCGAGCGCGGCGATGGCGGCGACAGCGAGCGTCGGGTACAGCCTCATGGCGTCACCCTCACTTTGACGAAGCCGTTGGTCCAGCAGCACTGCGCGTGTCCGGCCGTGACCACTTCCGAATCGTTCGCGCGGACGCGAAGGATGTAGTCACCGGGCGTGCTGAACGTCGCCGACGTCGTCGCCGTTCCACCCGTTGGGGTGAGGCGCGACGACGGCGTGCTGAACGTGACCTGCGCCGGACCCTGATGCGTGAACCACGTGAGCGTCACGGGATAGCCGCCGCGCGTGAGCCCGGCGCCGTCGTCCTTCGTGATGACCGTGATCGCGAGCGGCTTGCCGACGACGGCTGTGCGTTCGACGGTGATGCCGGCGGGACCGCGACCCTGCGCGCCGCCCTCGTCGAAGCTCAACGCCGGCGGCGTGTTGTTGGAACCGGCTTCGCCCTCGAGCGCGTCGATCTGCCACTCCTCGCGCAGGCTGCCGGGAATGGAGAAGGTCTGCCCGTTGACCTTGATCGTCCAAACGACCTTCTGCTTGTCGCCGAAATCAGCCGGCACCTTGACCGCGAACACACCCCAGTGGCGGCGCGGATACAAGTACCTCGGCTGTCCCTGATTCGGGTCGCCGGGACTCACGAAGTTGTCGGGGCCGACGGGGATCGAGAGCACCTCGGTCATGTTGCGGTTGTAGTAGCCGAACGAAATGCTGTACGTGCCGTCGGCGTTCTTGTACCAGCCCTCGAACGCGGGCGTCGCGGTCTGTCCTGTCGCGGCGGGCGCGGCGAGCGGAACCTGGGCCACGCCGACTCGCGGCGCGACCGCCACTCCGATCACGCACGACACAAACCGACCGATCACGCGGAGCCGCACGCCGATTTCCCCTCTGTGGAGGCCCCGGGAAGTTGTCGAAAGTGGGACCGGGGCGGCAAGCCCTTCGTCCCGGTTCGTGTCGCCACCCGGGCTGGTGGGCGAATCCAGCATCAACGGGGGAAACACGGACACAGACGGATTTGACGGACACAAACGGAAACGGCAAAACACCAAACGCTTTTGTGAACTGCGAAACCAGCTCCGAGCGCGGAGGCTCCGTTTCGGTCCGTTCGATCCGATTGTGTCCGTGTTCCCCCCGTTGATGCCCGCCTTCAGGAACGGCCGGGGTGGCGGACGGCGCCCAGGGGGTGACTACGACGGCAGCGGCAGAGTGAACGAGAAGCTCGCGCCGCCGCCGTCGTTGGCCTCGGCCCAGAGCCGGCCTCCGTGCGCCTCGATGATCGAGCGGCTGATCGACAGGCCCCAGCCCATGCCGTCGGGCTTGGTGGTGTACGATTCGCTGAACAGCCGCGCGCGATCCACGTTGGCGAGCCCAACGCCGGTGTCGCTCACCGTGAGACGCGCCGTGCCGTCGGGATTCAACGTCGCGAGGATCGACAGCCGCCGGGCGGATTCGTCGGCGACGTCCTCCATCGCTTGAATGCCGTTGCTGATCAGGTTGAGGATCACCTGCCGCAGCTGCACGCGGTCGCCGAGGATCATGCGCTGGCCCACGTCGAGCCGCACGTCGAGGGCGATGCGGTGTTCGAGCAGCGTCGCGGACACCATCATGCACACTTCGTTCACGATGGCCGTCAAGTCGAGCGGCGCCTGCTCGGGATCGCCCTGGCCGAAGAGATGTCGGGTGTGGTGGATCACGTCGCGCGCGACGCGCGACGACTCGAGCACGTCGTGCAGGCTTCGTCGCACCTCGCCGAGATCGTTCTCGCCCCGCTCGAGCAGGCGCAGCGACGCGCGCGAGTTGGCGATGATCGCCGTGAGCGGCTGGGCGAGCTCGTGGGCGATCGACGCCGCGAACTCGCCGAGCGTCGCGAGCTTCGAGGCGCGCATCAGCTCCAGCTGCGCGTTCTGGAGCGCGGCCGCCGCGCGCTTCTCCGCCGTGATGTCTCGAATGATGCTGAGAAACTTGTCCGATTCGCAGCGGACCATCCGCGCCTCGAATTGCCGCAGCTCGCCGGAGGGAATCGGCACTTCATATTCGACGATCACCGGTTCTTCGCCGTCGAACAGACGCTGGATTTTCTCCTCGAACATCGCCGAGAACGCCGGCGGAAAAATGTCGCGCATTTTCCGCCCGAGAAACTGTGACGGGGGGACAAAGAGCAGCGACTCGTCTCTCGCGTTGTAGTCCACGTACACACCGTCTCGCGTCTGGACGAACATCAGATCGGGGAGCGCCCGCAGGATCGCGTTGTTGCGCGCTTCCGTCCGACGGCGCCTCGCTCGACTGACGAGAAGCGCCGCGATCCATCCCGCCTGAACCGCGACGAGCACGACAACGGCGCCCAACACCGTCTCTCGGGACATCCTCCATCTCCGTATTGAACCTGGGTGCGCTCGGCGGCGCCGCGGATCGGGGCTTCGCGTAACGCTGCACAAAGAGAACGTGCCTCGCCAGATCCCACGCGCCGGCATTCCCGTTTGCCGCGCAACGCGCCATCATTCCGCCCGGTTTCCGCCCCGAGGAATGGATGGCGTCGAGCGTTCGACGGTTGACCTGCGAGCACATGATTGTAACGATCGCGTCGCTTGGCTTACTCGCGGGCGCGACGCGCTTGCCGGCGCAGGCCACGCAGCCATTGACGACGAGCCGGGGAGACTGGCCCAGTTACACGGGCGACACGCGCGGCTCTCGCTACTCGCCCCTCGATCAGATCAACGCCGCCAACTTCGGCACGCTCGAGGTCGCGTGGCGGTTCAAGACCGATTCACTCGGACCGCGCCCGGAGTTCAAGCTCGAGAGCACACCGCTCGTCGTGGGCGGCGTCTTGTATACGACGGGCGGGACGAATCGCGCCGTCGTGGCGCTCGACGCGGTCACCGGCGCGCAGAGGTGGGTGCATCGCGAAGATGAAGGTCTGCGCGGCGCGGCGGCACCGCGGCTCCTCTCCGGCCGCGGGCTGGCGTACTGGACCGATGGCCGCGAGGAGCGAATCCTCTACGTCACGCCGGGCTATCAGCTGATCGCCCTCGACGCCAAGACCGGCGACCGAATCGCGAGCTTCGGTACTGGAGGGGCCGTCGATCTCAAGACGGACATCGACCAGACGATCCTGCCCGATCTCGTCACCGGCGAAATCGGCTTTCAGGGCGCGCCGGTCGTCGGTCGCGACGTGATCGTCATCGGGGCGGCGTTCCGCGAAGGCACGGCACCGAAGAGTTTCAAGAACAATAAAGGCTACGTTCGAGGCTTCGACGTCCGCACGGGCAAGCGGCTCTGGACCTTTCACACGATTCCACAGAAAGGCGAGCCCGGCTACGACACGTGGCTCAACGGGTCGGCCGACTACACGGGAAACACGGGTGTCTGGTCGCAGGTCACGATCGACGAGGAGTTGGGACTCGTGTACCTGCCGGTCGAGGAGCCTACCGGCGACTACTACGGCGGCCACCGACCGGGCACCAATCTCTACGGCGAAAGCCTCGTGTGCCTCGACCTCCAGACGGGCGCCAAGAAGTGGCACTACCAGCTCGTGCATCATCCGATCTGGGACTTCGACATCCCGGCGGCGCCGATCCTCGCCGACATCACGGTGGACGGGAGGGCCATCAAGGCGGTCGCTGTTCCCACCAAGCAAGGCATCCTCTACACGTTCGATCGCGTCACCGGGCAGCCCGTCTGGCCGATCGTGGAGCAACCGGTCGAGAAGGGCGACGTGCCGGGCGAGTGGTATTCGCCGACGCAGCCGATTCCAACAAAGCCGCCCGCCTATTCGAAAAACGGCACGTCGATCGACGACCTCATCGACTTCACGCCGGAGCTGCGCACGCAGGCCGAGTCGATCGCGGCGCGCTTCAAGCTCGGCCCGATCTTCACGCCGCCAGTGGCGAGCAAGGCGGGCGGCCCGCTGGCCACGCTCGCGCGCGGGCCGACGAACGGCGGGTCGAACTGGCCGGGCGGCGCGTTCGATCCCGAGACACATACCTTCTACGTCGCGTCGTCCAACGCCGCGCCCGTGGTGCTGGGACTCGTCCAGCCGAGCAAGGAGCGCTCGGACATGGATTGGATCGCCGGCTTCGCGCCGCAGCCCGGTGGCGCGCGAATGAGCATGGGCGGACTCAACGTCCAAGGGCTTCCGCTCTTCAAACCGCCGTACGGAACGATGACGGCGATCAACCTCGACAAGGGCGAGATCGCGTGGCAGGTGCCGCACGGCGACACGCCGGACGGCGTGCGCAATCACGAAGCGCTCAAGGGACTGAACCTTCCGCGCACCGGACAGCCGGGCTTCATCGTCGGCACGCTCGTTACGAAAACGCTCGTCATCGCCGGCGACCCTCAGGTGACGACGCTGCCGACGCATCCGCGCGGTTCGATGCTGCGCGCGTACGACAAGGCGACGGGCGCCGAGGTAGGCGCGGTGCTCCTCCCTGCCCCGGTCAGCGCGTCGCCGATGACCTACGCGGTGAACGGCCGGCAGTACATCGTCGTGGCGGTGAGCGGCGGGCCGTATTCGGGCGAGTTCATTGCGCTGAGGCTTGGAGAGAAGGTGGACCGGTAGACCGGTGGACCGGTGGACCGGTGAACCGGTGAACCGGTGGACTGGCAGAAACGGCGAGCTAACTAAAGGGTGGCCGTTTGCGCTAAGCGACGGAGGCGATCCATTTTGGGCTCGCGAGTGGCTTAGCGGTCTACCGGTCTACCGGTCTACCGGTCTACCGGTCTACCGGTCTACCGGTCTACCGGTCCACCGGTCCACCAGTCCACCGGCCGACCGCCTCACGAGGAGACGACGATGAAGAATCCGATCGATCGATTGTTCAACGACTTCGACAACGGCTTGCTCTCGCGTCGCGACTTGCTGCGCGCGCTCGGCGTCGCGGCGCTGGCCGTTCCCGCGGCGGCATTCGCTCAGGCCGGCGACACGACGGGCGGCCGGCGCGGTCGGGGCAATCGCGCGCCTGCCGACACGACCCATTTGCCTCCGCCGTTCGACCCCACCGGCTGGAAAACAGTGTGGCTCGATCACATCACGTATCAATGCACCGACTATCCCAAGGCGGCGGCGTTCTATTCGGCGCTCATGGGATGGAAAGTGCGCAGCGACGACGGCAAGCAGGCGGTGCTCGACATCGGCGACGACGTCGGCGGATGCATCATGACGAACGGATTCGTCCCCCCTCCCCCTCCCCCTCCACCACCGCCGGCTCCGGCGGGCGGCGACAGCGCCGGTGGTGGCCGAGGTGGTGGACGAGGCGGCGGCCGTGTCCGCCCGCCGCGGATGGCGAAGATCGCCAACCTGGCGTGGGGCATCGAGCCGTGGGACACGAAGAAGGTCGAGGCGGAGCTCGCCAAGCGCGGCCTCGCTCCCGTCGCCGATCACGCCGGCGACTTTCAGAGTTTTCACATCAAGGATCCCGACGGCTTCGACATCCAGGTCACGAACGGCACCAAGGCCAATCGCCGCAAAGGTTCGGCGAACGGCAAAGTCTCGGCGCCCGCCCCGTTCGAGCCGACGGGATGGAAGACGGTGTGGCTCGACCACCTCTCCTACGGCTGCACCGACTATAAGCGCACCGTCGCGTTCTATGAAGCGCTCTTGAGCTGGGTGCCGCGCGGATTCACGGGCGTTCAGTCGCAAGTGCACATCGGCGACATCGGCGGTGCGATCATCCGGAACCGGGCCGCGGTCGACATCGACCACATCTCGTTCGGCATCGAGGGGTTCGACCCCGACCGGGTCGAAGCGGAGCTGAAGAAGCGCGGCCTTGGCACGCCGGACCGACAGGATCCGTCACATCTGCAGACGGACACGGGCAACGGCGGCGACATTCACACGTCGAGATTCAAGAGCTATCATACGCCGGATCCGTTCAACTGGGATTTGCAGATCAGCAACATCACCAAGGCGACGCGCGACGACACGTGAAGTCGCTCATCGCGGTCCTGTGTCTCGCCGCGTTCGCGGCGTTCAGCGCCGACGTGAAGCACGAGGTCATTCGGAGCGGCGAGTCGGTGGAGATCGCCGCCCTGCCGGTCGGTCGCACCGTGCCCGACTTCACGCTCGCCGACCGCTCCGGCACGGAGCTCACCCTCAGCAGGGTGGCCGCCGGCGAGAAGCTGGTGCTGGTGGACTTCTGGGGCGCGTGGTGCGGCCCGTGCCGAATCGAGATGCCGACGTTGCAACGGATGTACAAGGACTCGACGAACAAAGGACTGCAGATCCTGGCCGTCGATGAAGGCGATTCCAGGGCCGCTCTCGACGCCTACTTGAAGAAGCGGCCGGTGAGCTTCCCCGTGCTGCGCGACTCGACAGGCGAGATCGCCAAGAAATTCGGCGTGCGGGCGTTCCCCACCACGGTGCTCGTCGATCAGAAGGGCAAGATCGAGCGCGTGATCGAGGGTATCGAGCCGTACATGAGCGCCTTGGTGTCGAACAGCCTCAAGGCGGACGACAAGAAGCCGTGAGCGCCGTCGCCGCCGAATCCACGCCGGTCATCGAAATCGACGGCCTGGCCAAGACGTTTCGGAGCCGGCTCCGTCGCCGCGAAGTCCAGGCGGTGCGCGACGTCAGCCTCCGCGTGGACCGCGGCCGAGTGTTCGCGTTCGTCGGCCCGAACGGCGCCGGCAAGACGACGACCATCTACGCGCTGCTCGGCCTGCTCCGCCCTGACCGCGGCAGCGTGCGGCTGTTCGACCTGCCCGCCGGCACGCTGGCGGCGCGGCGGCGGATCGGGTTCCAATCGGAGATCTTTTATACATACGGTTTTAAGACTGCTGCCCAGATTCTCCGATTCTACGGACGACTCGCCGAGATGTCCGAGGCAGCCATCGACGCGGCGGTGCCGAAACAGCTCGAGCGACTCGGGCTCGCCGCGGCGAGCGATCGGAAAGTGGGCGGCTTCTCCAAAGGAATGGTGCAGCGCTTGGGGATCGCGCAGGCACTGCTCCATGGACCGGATTTGCTGATCCTCGACGAGCCGACGACGGGACTCGACCCGGAGGGGCGCAAACTCGTCGCCGACATCATCCTCGAGGAGAAATCGCGCGGCACGACGGTGTTCCTGAGCAGCCACATCCTGTCCGACGTCGAGCGGACGTGCGACCACGTCATCATCCTCAACCGCGGGAGCGTCGCCCTCGCCGACAGCATGGAGAACCTTCGGCGCGGCGCGGACGAGTGGGAGATCGAGGTCGTCGAGTGGACGCCCGATGCGCGCGAAGCGGCGGCGGGGCTCGACGTTCGAGACGACCCGCGAGGCCCGTCGATCGTGCGTTGCCGCTCCACCGACAAGATGGCGCTGCTCCGCCGATTGGTGAACGCGAACGCGACGATCGGCGGCGTGCGGAATACCGGGTCGCTCGAGGACCTCTACATGCGGTACGCCGGAGGCTCGTCGAGTGGCTAACGCCGGCCTCAAGGTGCGGGCGATCGCATGGACGGCGTTTCAGGAGACGCTTCGACGCAAGGTGTTCTACCTCGTGGCCTTCGTCGCGCTGATCGTGCTCGCCGGCATGGCCTCGGACTCCGTGACGGTGAACATGGCCAACGAGGCAGGCGAGGCGGAGATCGCGTCGAACTTTCGCACCGACACCGTCATGCACATCCTCGGCGTCTGGGAATTTGCCGTCGGGGCGCTCGCGCTCTACCTCGGCGCGATCGCGCTCTCGTCGGAGATCACCGGCAAGACGCTCGTCAACGTGCTGTCGCGTCCCGTGGAAGCGGCAACGTATCTCACCGGACGGTGGATCGGCACGCTCGGGTTTCTGTGGGGGTTCCAGGCGATCGGCATCGCGTTCGCCGTCATCGTGACGTTCGCGTTCAAGGTGCCGCACACGCCGGGGCTCTGGCTGGCCTGCGCGGCGATGTTCGTTGCGGCCTTCTATTTCAGCGGCGTGAGCCTGGGGCTGAGCGTGATGATGCCGCCCGCGCTCGCCGGCGTCATCGCGCTCTTCTTGACCTTTCTGCCCTCGATGGTCGAGGACACGCTCAAGCACCCGCGCTGGATCGCGCGCACGCTGTCGTACGCCGGGTACTACCTCGGGCCTGCCGAGATGCCGGTGGATCTGACGGCGCAGAGCTTCAGCAAGGAGCTGTTGCATCCGGCGTACGGGTTGTACGGCCGCGTGCTGGGTGAGAATCTGCTGTACACGGTCGTCGTATTCGCGATCGGTTGCGCGGTGTTCGCGCGGCGGGAAATGCAATCTAGGTAGACGAGCGCGCGGGTCCACAGCGAGACATCTGACGTCAGAAATCTGACATCAGACGTCAGACTTCTTGCTTTTCATCCACGGCGTCGCCAAACCGTCTGTCCACCGTTCTCCGAAATGTCGAGATCTCCCAAGCAATCGTCCGCTGTCGCGTGGCGCGTTCGAGTCCGTGTTTCTTGAGCTCCGCCTCGATCGCGTCGCTCGGATGCACGAAGACGCGGAACGGTGACTCGCGCAGGCGCATGACGTAGTTGATGCACCGCACGGCGATGCGGATCCACCAGGTGTCCGGCGGATACACGGCGCCGAGGACGCGCTGTGCCTTGTCGGCCGCCCTGCCGACGAGCGCGGGCATGTCGGGATAGCAGCAGATCACGCGATCCAGCGTGACGATGTCGGCCGACGCCAGCTTGGGCGCGAGCTCGACGAAGTCGCCCTGCACGAACTCGATGGCCTCGAGGTGGTGCCGATGCGTCGCCTCGTCGCGGGCGGCGTCGATGTAGGCGGGCGACGCATCGACGTGCACGGCGCTGACCGCGCCGGCGTCGAGCATCTCGTGATGAATCGCCCCGACGCCACCGCCGATGTCGAGCAGCGTCGCGTCGGGAGTGACGGCGGGCTCGAGGTCGGCGAGCAAGAGGCGCGTCGACTTCGTCGGACCGCGACGACGAAAACGCCGCAGCTCGCGTTCGGCGAGGCGGCGGTCGAATTCAGCTTCGATACCTTGGCACTGAGAACAGGGCAATGGACAGGCAGACAGTTGGACGGGTGAAAGCTGTTCGGGGTTAGGAGGCAAGGCGAGCGGAGGTGTGACGGGAGGGTTGAGATCGGGAGCTCGGCCATTCCGAGTTCGATCCCCCTGCTGGGTACGGCTGCCGGCTCGACGTCTGACGTCAGACAACCGATGTCCGACGTCAGATGCGGCGTGACTCGGTAAAGCCTCGTGGCGATCATCCCGCGGCGAACGCAGGGTCTGACGTCCGACATCTGACGTCGGACTTCCGACTTCGAGCGGGCAGCCGCTACATCGAACAGCCGAGACAGGCGGCAGACTGGCCGTGATCCATGGGCGCAGGTCGGAGCTCGAGATCCTTGGCTGCGGATCGCGAAGTCGTGACGCCGCCTATGCTGGCCGAACCGCCAGGGCGTGCTCATGTTTGACGCTACCCACGTGCTCGTCGGCGATGCGCGAGCGACGCCGCACGCCTCGAGGCGAGCACGAACATCCCCTGCCCCCGGAGACCCACCCGATGCTCTCGAACCAATTGCGGAGCGCCATCGTCGCCGTCGCCTGCGCTCTCCTACCTCCCCTCCCCCTCCGCGGCGCGATCGCCCAGACCGCACGGAGCGCCCCGACAACTGCGCCCGACCCGTGCACGTTGCTCACTCCCGACCAGATCAACGGCGCCACCGGCTTCAACTTCGGCGCCGGCACCCCGATCATCGCCGGCAAGAGCTGCCAATGGATCTCGCCGTCGCCGAAGCACGGTATAGCGACGATCGATTTCTTCCCGGGGGAGAGTTGGGACAAGATGAAAGCGCCGCTCGCCGGTTTTACCAAGACTTCCGTGAGTGGCGTGGGCGACGGCGCGTTTTACACGGTCGTCGGCACCTTCTCGACGCTGACGGTCAAGAAGGGAAACGCAGTCTTCAACATGAAAGTGTACGGCATCGCTGACCACGCGAAACAGGAGGCGATCGAGAAGACGCTCGCGCTCGACGTGGTCGCGAAACTGTAAGGTCGTCGCCCAGGCGCCGGGAGCGGCGTCGAAAAGCGTGGGTGCTCGGCCACTCTGAGTTCGATTGGCCGTTCGACGTACGGCTGTAGGCTCGAAATCGGTGGCGGACATCAGACGGCAGACATCAGTTTCGGCGTTGCGGGGACTCCTCCAGTGGCAAGTCAGGTTCCTACCCCGTCACGCCTGGTGTGAAGTCTGATATCCGATGTCAGCCACCGTCGTCGAGCGCGCAGCCGTACGTCGCCCGGCAAGACAGACCGCAGAGTGGCCGCGAACCATCTCGCAACTCGAGAGTCGCCGCGATCCATCTCGCAACTCGCCGCTCCGCACCCTAGTTTTCCGCGCCATGTCCGATTCTGAAACCAACGTCACGTACCCGCTGCACCATCACAACCTCGCCCACCTGGCGCATCTCGAGGTCGACGAGGAAGTCTTCGCCACGCGATTCGCGGCGTCGTGCTCGATGATGAAGTGCAGCGCGAAGTGCTGTCGCGGCGGGGTGTACGTGGATCTCCAGCATCGCGACCGCGTCCTGCGCGAAGCGCCGCTCGTGATCCAGCACATGCAACCGACGCAGGAACACGATCCGGCGCGCTGGTTCGAGACGGAAGAGATCGAGGACGAGGACTTTCCGTCGGGCAAATGCGTCGGGACACAGGTCGTCGGACACGGCTGCGTCTTTCTCGACAGCGAGAAGCGCTGCGTGCTGCAGATCGCCGAAGCGGCGTCGCCCGGGCTCAAGCCGTTCTATTGCCGCGCCTTTCCGGTCGTGATCTCCGACGCCACGCTCACCCTCGACGCTGACTGGTGCCCGGAAGAGACGCAGTGCTGCGGCCCCGATCCGAACGGCACGCAGACGGCGCTCGACATGCTCGCCTACGAGTTCGAGCACGTCGTGGGCAAGAGTTGCGTCGCCGAGCTGCGGCAGATCGAGCGCGTGCGACGCGAATCGAACACCTGAGCTGACCACGGCGACGACGGGCCACATGCGTTCGACCGCGGACGTCGTCATCTGCGGCGCCGGCATCGCCGGCGCGGCGGCGGCCTATCACATCGCTGTTCGGCGCGGCATCCGCAACGTGGTGATCGTGGACGAACGCGATCCGCTCACGCTCACCAGCGACAAGGGCACCCAAGCGTACCGCAACTGGTGGCCGGGCCCCGACGACACGATGCTGCGCCTCGTGTCGCGGAGCATCGACCTCCTCGAGGAGAGCTCGGCCGAGAGCGGGCACGCGTTCCGCATGAACCGGCGCGGCTATCTCTTCGCGACGGCGAACGCCGCCAAGCTCACGAAGATCGAGGAGACGGCGCGAGTCGTGTCGACGTTCGGCATGGGCGACGTGCGCCGCCATTCGAGCGTGGCGACCTACCGCGCCGCGCCGCCGGAAGGATTCGCCGACCAACCGACCGGCGCCGATCTCCTCGTCGGTGACGCGGCGCGTGCCGCGTTTCCCTATCTCGCCGACGACACCGTCGGCGCGCTACACGTGCGACGTGCCGGATGGCTGAACGCCGTGGCGCTCGGCTCGTGGCTCCTGTCGCAGGCGATCGCGAACGGCGCGCGGTTCGTGCGCGAGCGCGTGACGCGCGTCGACACGACGGGCGGTCGCGTGCGCGAGGTGCATCTGGCCTCGGGCAACTCGATCGCCACCAACCGACTGGTGGTCGCCGCCGGCCCCGGACTTCCCGCGTTCGCCCGCTCGCTCGGCGTCGATCTCCCCGTGTTCAGCGAGCTGCACGCGAAGATGACGCTGCGCGACCCGCGCCGAGCCGTGGGACGCGACGCGCCGTTTCTCATCTGGGCGGATCCGGTGCATCTCGAGGGCGAAGCCCAAGAGCGCCCGGCCGGCGTGCACATCCGCCCCATTGATCTATCGCACGGCGATGAGCTTTATCTCATTTGGACGTTCGAAACCGAGCCGCGCGAATTCGCGTGGCCGCCGAGCTTCGATCCGTCGTACGGGGACGTGGTGCTGGCCGGCGCGGCGCGGATGGTGCCGGGACTCGCGCCATACGTCGCGGAGCACACGAGCGGCTTCGTCGACGGTGGGTTCTACTGCAAGACGCCGGAGAACCGCCCGCTCATCGGGCCGCTGCCGATCGACGGCGCGTTCGTGCTCGGCGCGCTGTCGGGGATGGGCGTGATGTCCGCCCACGCGAGCGGCGAGCTGGTGTCGCTGCACGTGGCCGGGGAGTCGCTGCCCGACCACGCGAAATGGTTTCTGCCGGCGCGCTACGACGATCCGGCATATCGAAAGCTGGCCGACGAGTGGGGACCACTCGCCGGCCAGCTCTAGCGACGTCGAAGCGGAAGGCGCCGAAGGACTATTTCGCCTTTGCTTTGGGCGCCGGCGGCGCGGGCGGCGGCGCAGTGGTGATGTTGTCCATGTCGGCGATCGCCTTCCATGTCCCATCGTCGCCTTTGCGGAGTACGACGACGTAGCGCCCTTCCGCCTTGATCGTGTCTCCCTTCGGCTTCGGCGTCGCGACCCAGGCATACGTCCCGATGTCGTAACCGACATTCCCCGACGCTTCGGTCTTCACCGGCGTCAACGTGAAGCTCGTGAAGTTGAACTGGTCGAAGAACGCTTTGTACGAGGCAGCGAGGCCTGCCGGCCCGGTGCCCGTCGGCTGATTGTTCGGCTGCGTGAGGCCGTCACTCGTGTACAGCGCCGCGACTGCAGCTACATCGCCTGCCTTGAACGCGGCGGCGAAGGCGTCACGTAGTTTGCCGATCGCCTGCTGATCGGCGGCCGCAGTCGCAGAGTCGGGTTTGGCGGCACCGCTCGCCGGTGCGCAGGCGGCGACAGCGATGAGGGACAGAGCTGAGAGTACTGTGCGGCGTCGCATCGTCGTCTCCTATTTCAAGGGTTGACAGCCTTCACTAGCTGGAGACAGTGCACCGTCTCGGCTCCAACCTCAAGACTCCCCCCCCGCAGGTCGCGCTCCGCCCGGACGATTCTCGAGGACCGGCATCAACGGGGGGTACACGGACACAAACGGCTCAAACGGACACGAACTGATCAAGGCCAAACGAGGCCTCGTGTTCGGCGCTCGACCTTCTCGCCGTTTACGAAAGAGAATTTGGTGGTTCGACGTTCTCCGTTTGTGTCCGTTGAATCCGTCTGTGTCCGTGTTCCCCCGTTAATCGCAGATCGCCAGGACCGGCTTCCCCTCACGAGGCGCGCGCCGGTGCTTCCTTCACGTTGAATGTCTGCGTGTACGTCTGACCACCGACGGAGAGTCGCGCCGTGAAGGTGCCGGTGAGCGGGTTCGCTCCGCCTCCGCGCCCGCCACCACCGCGACCTCGTCCTCCACCGCCCGCAACCGGTGTCCATACGACGCGGTGAACGCCCGCCGTCGTCGCGAACTGCTCGGGTGCGGGACGCCAGAGCGCCGAGGTATTCGGAATTCCGCCGCCCCCCCGTCCTCCACGTCCGCCGCCTCCGGCGACGGGTGCGGAATTCGAGAACGTCGCGACGACCGCGCCGCTCGCGTCGACCACTTCGACCGACACCGGTCCGGATGCGTTGGCCTTGAGGTAGTAGTCGATCGCCGCGCCGACGGCGGGATTTGGCGCCTGCGGCTCGTCCTTCTGCAGCGGCGTGCCGTTGTCGCCGCCCTGCGGCAGGTAGATCACGTCCGCCGGCTTGAACAGATGCGCGTCGGCCGCGAGCACGGTGGCGTTGAGCTGCCGCAGCGGACTGATGTCGTCGATCACCCAGAATCCGCGGCCGTGCGTCGCGACGATGAGATCGTTGTCGTAGATCTCGAAATCGCGCACCGACGTCGCCGGCAGATTCATCTGCAACGGCTGCCAATTGTCGCCGTCGTCGAGCGACACGAACGCGCCGCGCTCGGTGCCGGCGACGAGCAGCCCTCGCCGCTTCGGATCTTCCTTCACGACGTGCACGTAGACGCCCGCCGGCAGGCCGTTGGTGATCTTCTGCCACGTCTTGCCCATGTCGCGCGTGCGGTAGATGTACGGCTCGAAGTCCTGCAGCTGGTGGCGATCCACGCTCGCGTACGCCGCGCTGGCGTCGAAGTGCGACGCGTCGATCATCGTCACGCGGCTCCACGGCGTGAGCGCGGCCGGCGTCACGTTCTGCCAGGTCTTGCCGTCGTCGGTCGTGACGTGAATCGAGCCCGTCGTCCGTGCCGACCCAAACCATCGGCGCGGGCAGCGGCGAGGGCGCGATCGTGTAGACGACGCCGCGCTTGCCGTTGCGATCCACCTGCGCCGCGGCGGTCGCGTCGAGGCTTGCCGGAATGCCCGGGTCGGGACGCGTGAGATCGCCGCTGATCTGCGTCCAGGTCTGCGCGCCATCGGTCGTCTTGAAAACGAATTGGTTGGAGTAGTAGAGCGCCTTGCGGATCGGCCTTCGAGAACACGAGCGGCTGCGTCCAGTCGGTGCGGGCGCAGTCGGGCGTCCGCGGCGCCGTCGTGCCGGCCACGGCTGTGTTCGTCTCGAGATCGAACCGCTGGCCGGTGCCGCCGAAGACGATCCCCGGGTGCAGCGGGTCGCCCGCCGTCGTAGCCGCTCTCGCCGCCGGCGCCGATCGGCTCCCAGTCGCGCATCGAGATCTCGGCCGAACTTGCCGCGCGAGCGCACGGCGACGGCGCCCGTGTCCTGCTGCGCGCCGGTCACCCAGTACGGCAACCGATAGTCGACCGAGCAGTGGTAGATCTGCGCCGTCGGCTGGTTGAGCCACGAGCTCCACGTGACGTCGCGCGGATCGTCGGTGTTCGCGTTGCGCGTGATGATCGTGCCCTGGTCGCTCGCCACGATCATCGTGTTCGAGTCGTCGGGCGAGACCCACGCCTGATGGTAGTCGTCGCCGCCCGGCGACCCGCGCAGCGCAACCCACGTCTTGCCGCCGTCCTTGGATCGCGAAACCGCGACATTCGGCACATAGACGATGTCGGCGTTCTTCGGATCGACGACGACGTGCTCGAAATACCAGCCGCGTCCCCAGAGCGCGGGATCGCTCGACAGCTTGGTCCACGTCGCGCCCGCGTCGTCGGAGCGGAAGAATCCGCCCTGCCCCGGCGCCGCCGGCGCCTGCGCACACGCCGGATTGCCGCCGCCGCGTCCCCCGCCGCCGCCGCCGCCAGCGGCGGGTGCCGGCGCGTTCGGATCCGGCACGAGGCAATCGACCACCGCATACACGCGCCGCGGATTGCTGGGCGCTATCGCGATACCTGTCTTGCCGATTCCCTCTTTGGGCAGGCCGTTCGTGAGCTGCTTCCACGTCGTGCCGCCGTCGGTCGACTTGAAGATGCCGCCGCCCGGGCCGTTCGTCGGCGAGTACGTGTACCACGGCGGACGTCGCGTATTCCAGAGTCCCGCGTACACGATCTCCGGATTCGCCGGATCGATCACCACCTCGACCGCGCCGATGTTCTCGTCCTTGTAGAGCACCTTCTTCCACGTCTTGCCGCCATCGATCGTCTTGAAGACGCCGCGCTCGGGACTCGCCGCATACAGATGCCCGATCGCCGCCACGAACACGATGTTCGGATTCTTCGGGTCCACCGCGACTCGGCCGATGTGCTGCGTGTCGTCGAGCCCGATGTGCGTCCATGTCTTGCCGGCGTCGGTCGACTTGTACACGCCATTGCCGAAGCCCGTCGAGTCGCGTAGCGTGGACTCGCCGGTGCCGACGTAGACCGTGTCAGGCGCCGACGGCGCGACGGCGATCGCGCCGATGGACGCGACGGGCTGCGAATCGAACACCGGCTCCCAGACGCGGCCCGCATCGACGGTCTTCCAGACGCCGCCGTTGACCGCGCCGAAGTAGAACTCGTTCGGTCGGCCGTGCACTCCGCAGACGGCGTCCGTGCGTCCGCCGCGGAAGGGGCCGAGCATGCGCCATTCGAGTCCCGACGCCAGCGCGGCAGTTTGCTGCGCGGCGGTCGGCGCCGCGAACGACGATGCTGGTGTCGCTGCGCGTTCGAGTGTGCCGAGCGAACGCGTGAGGCGAGGCGTCGCGTACATCAGCAAGCCGAGTCGGCCGGCTTCGACGATGAAGTCGCGACGTGAAAACGCGGACCCTTCTGGCGGTGAATCGCCGGAAGGATCCGCGTTCGGGTGGGAGTGGGTTCGAACGATTGTGTCAGGCCGTTGGGTCGTCACCGCGGTTCCCCTGTAGTGTCACAGACACTCAGGTAACCGCGGTGTGCCGCGGCCGTCAAGCCACTATTGAACCTTGAACATCAGGCCGATGTTGAGCGCCGCACCGCCGGCACCCGCGTCGGCGTAAACGGCCATCTTCGGCGCAAAGAAGTACCGAGCGCCGACCCGGCCGATGAAATAGAGGCTGCTGCTGTAGCCGCAGCCGAAGTTGCCGAACGCCCCGGAATAGCTGCACGACACCAGGTTGTAGCCAAGGCCCGCGCCGATGAAGGGATCGATCTTGGGCTCGTCGAGCTTGAAGTGGTAGTTCACCGTGACGCCGATCGGGATGTATTTGACGCTGTACGAGAAGCTGGTGTTGTCGGTCGACCACGAGTAATAGTCGAACGCCGCCTGAATGCCGAGCGTTCCATTGCCGAGATCAGGCAGTTGCTTGATTGCGTGCTCGAATCGGCCGCCGAACGACGCGCTCGCGGAGCCGATTCCGCCTATGCCGACGACCGGACCGATATCCGTGTACCCCATCGAGAAGTTGGACGCGCCCTTGCCTTGGGCCGCGGCGGGAACTGCTGCCATTGCGAGGCACGCGGCCGCAAGGGCCAACGTCGAGCCATGCCGAGCTGCCATACGTCGCATGAGAGTCTCCTACGAGTGAGGGACGGGAAGGACGGGAGGGACGGGAAACAGGGAGAGCGGGGAGAGAAGCGCAGACCGCGAGAAAGGGGAGACGTGCAAGTCCTGGTCCGGGCGAAGATATACGAAATTGTCAAAGTAGACCAGAGGACCTCGAAATCACCCCTTGACGGAGCACGAGCCGCCCTTCCCATTGCGCAGGAAGTCCTCCCGAACCGTCACGATCCAGGGAGCAGCTTGACTCACGGGCCCGACGCGGGGAACGCCGGTGCGGCCGGATTCGACGACGCGCGCGCGCTCGACGACCTGTTCAGCGCCACCTACGAGGAGTTGCGCCGCCTGGCCACCGCCGTCCGGCGCAACGATCCGAACGCCACGCTGAGCCCCACCGCGCTGGTGAACGAGGCGTGGCTCAAGCTGCGCGAATCCCCGGGCGTGGCGCGCACCTCGCGCCTCCATTTCAGGCGCATCGCCGCGCGCGCCATGCGTCAGGTTCTGATCGAGGCGGCACGACGACGGCGCTCCACGAAGCGCGGCGGCGGTGCGGTCGTCGTCACGTTCGACGACGCGCTGCAGGTGGCGGCGTCGACCGCCGACGACCTCGTCGCCCTCGACGACGCGCTCAACGACCTCGCCCGCCTCGAGCCACGACAGGCGATGCTCGTCGAGAGCCGCTTCTTCGGCGGCATGGACGTAGCCGAAACGGCGCAACTTCTCGACATCTCCGAGTCCACTGCGTTACGAGATTGGCGCGCCGCCAAAGCGTGGCTCGCGCGAGAATTACGTAACGCCAACCCGGGCGCGTAATGACGATGGACCCGGCTCGCTGGACGCGCGTGCAGTCGCTCTTCCATGCCGCGGCAGAGTTGCCGCCGGCCGATCAGCGCGCGTTCCTCGAGTCGGAGTGCACCGACGATCGATCCCTCGTCGAGGACGCGCTCGCACTGCTCGCCGAAGATGCGCGCGGCGATTCCCTGCTCGACCGGGGCGTCGGCGCGGCGGCGAACTCAGTACTCGGCCGCGCGGGCGACTCCGGCATCGTCGGCGAACAGCTCGGCCCCTACCGCATCACTCGCATCCTCGGCGAAGGCGGAATGGGGGTCGTCTATCACGCGACGCGCGACGACCTCGGCACCGTGGCCGCCGTGAAGATTCTGCGCGACGCGTGGCTCTCGCCGGCGCGGCGCGAACGATTCGCCAGCGAACAGCGGACACTCGCCCAGCTCAACCATCCGTTCATCGCCCGCCTCTACGACGCGGGCTCCCTCGGCGACGGCACGCCGTGGTTCGTGATGGAGTACGTCGAGGGCACGCCGCTCACCGAGTACTGTCGCGCGCACGCGACGTCGGTCGTCGGCCGCGTTCGACTCTTCCGCGACGTATGCGAGGCCGTGCAGCACGCACACCGGCTCCTCGTCGTACACCGCGACCTCAAGCCGTCGAACATTCTCGTCGGCAACGACGGCATCGTGAAGCTGCTCGACTTCGGCATCGCCAAGCAGCTCGACGGGCTCGAGACGCGCAAGGATCGCACGCGGACCGGCCTCCGCATGTTGACGCCCGCGTACGCGGCGCCCGAGCAGATTCGCGGCGGACGCATCGGCACCTACACCGACGTTTACGCACTCGGCGTCATCCTCTACGAGCTGCTCGCCGGACGGTTGCCATTCGAGGCGAGCGACAACGCCGACGAGCTTTCGGCCGCGCTCTCGGAGCGCGAAGCGGAACGCCCGTCAGTCGCCGCCCGGACGTATCCGGCGGCGGCAAAGGGCGACCCGCACGGCCAACCCCTGCGCCCATCGGAATGGGCGGATCTCGACGTGTTGTGTCTCACCGCGATGCACCACGATCCGCAGCGGCGATACGCGACGGTGGATGCGCTCATGCGCGACGTCGATCACTTTCTCAACGGCGAGCCCTTGGAGGCGCGACCGGATTCGGTCGGCTATCGCCTGGGCAAATTCGTTCGACGCAACCGCGAAGCGGTCGTCGCGGCGACCGTCGCGATCGCGTTCGTCGTGGGTCTCGTGGCGTTCTACACGGTGCGACTGGCCCGCGCACGTAACGACGCAGTCGCCGAAGCGGCGCGCGCCCAGCGCATCCAACGGTTCACCCTCGACCTCTTTCAGGGCGGCGACAAAGCCGCCGGTCCGGCGGACAGTCTGCACGTCGTCACCCTGCTCGACCGCGGCCTCACGCAAGCGCGCACGCTCGACGCCGATCCGGCGGTGCAGGCGGAGCTCTACGTCACGCTCGCCGGCATCTATCAGCATTTAGGCAAACTTTCGCGCGCCGACTCGCTGCTGCGCCTCTCCCTCGACCGGCGTCGCGCGCTCTTCGGGCCGAGTCATCCCGACGTCGCGGCATCGCTGGTCGCGCTGGGCGACCTGCGCATTGATCAGGCGCAGCTCGAGGACGCCGAGCGATTGATTCGCCAAGGCGCGACGATGGCCGAGGCGAGTCTCCCACCGAACGACCCGGCCGTCGTGCACTCGCTCGCCGAATTGGGGCGCGTGCTCGAGGAGCGCGGGTCGTACGACAAGGCGATTCCGATCATGCAGGACGTCGTGCGGCGCGACAGCGCGGCCGGCGCGGCGCCGGTCGATCTCGCCGCGAATCTGAGCACGCTCGCTGACATCAACTTCTACGCCGGCCACTACGACGTCTCCGATTCACTGAACCGGCAGGTGCTCGGCATCTACCACCAGGTGTATGGCAGCCGCCATCCGCAAGTCGCCGAGATCCTCGTCAACCTCGGCGCGTCGCAACAGGAGCGGGGCAACTACAAGGACGCCGAGCGACTCGATCGCGACGCGCTGGCGATGACGCGCTCGTTTTATGGCGACAGCAATCCCGCCACCGCACTCGACCTCACGATGCTCGGCCGCGCGCTCGAGTTTGAAAAGCGATTCGATGAAGCGGACACGGTGCTCCGGCAGGCGCTGACGATCCGCGAGCGCGTCTACGGTCCCGTGCATCCGTCGGTGGCGTCCGTGCTCAACGAGCTGGGTAACATCGCCTACCAGCGCGACCGGGATGACGACGCGATCGCCTACTACACGCGAATCCTCGACATCTATCGCAAGATCTACGACGACAAGCACTACCTGATCGCTCTGGCGATCTCGAACCTCGCGACGGCGATCGCCGACAAGAAGGACTATCCCCGTGCCGAGCAACTCTATCGAGAGGCGGTGCGGCGCTACACCGAAGCGCAGGGGCCGACCCACACCAACACCGGCATCGCCCACGTGAAACTCGGCCACGTACTTTTGCGCGAGCGCCGATTCGCCGAGGCGCAGGTGGAAACTCAGACGGGCTACGACATCCTCGTGAAGCAGACGAGCCCGGGGCTGACCTTCATGAAGAGCGCGCGCAAGGATTTGGTCGCCGAGTGGGACACCCTCGGCAAACCGCAGCTCGCCGAGCGGTACCGCGCCGAGTTGGCTGCTGCAGAAAAGGCGGCCGCGAAGTAGAGCTCTCGCGTCTCACTTCGACAGCGCGAAGTTCGTGTACTCCGCCTCCTCCGTCACTTCGCGTTCCACGAACGACGCCAGCCACTCCGGCACCACGACTCGTTGTTCGACGCTCGTCAGCTCCACCTCCGCCACCCACAGCCCGTCTCGATCGAGAAACTCGTCGATCTCCCACGTCACGTCGCCCTCGGGCACACGGTATCGACGCTTCTCGATCCGATGTCCGCGCGTGAGCGGCCACACGGTCGTGAAGAACCGCTCGTCCGTCTCGTCTTCGATCTCCAACCGCTCGATCCCCGCGCCCGACTTGATGGTCCGATAGTACCTCGTCCCCGACCCGTCGTCGCTCACCGACCGCCTCACACGCTCGGTAATGTGCGTACCAGGTAGATACCCCTGGTGGATATGAACCGACGCCGCGGTTTGCACGCGCGGCGGAAGCCCAGTGAGCAGATATTTCCTCTCGATCTCGCTGTTGCGGTTCGACACCTTGGATTGTACATCGAACCGTTGCTCGATCGCCAACAACGTTCCAGCTCTCATCGCCACTCTCAAGAGTTGCAGTTTCCGCGTAATCCGTTCCTTCCGCGAAATCGTTGCAGTACCAGCTGTTGCCGTTTTCCCCCGCCATCTCTTCCTCAATGCTCCAAGAACTCCTCCAGCCAGGCATTCCGATCGCCGAGAAGCTCCTCCGCACGCTCGCCGTGTACGTATTCCTGCTCATCGGACTCCGACTCGCCGGCAAACGGGAGCTGTCGCAGATCAATCCCTTCGACCTCGTCGTGCTGCTCCTCCTGTCGAACACGGTGCAGAACGCGATCATCGGGAACGACAATTCGCTCTCGGGCGGCATCATCGGGGCGGCGGCGCTGCTCCTGATCAATTCGATCGTCGTCCGTCTCCTCTACCACTACGGAGAGCTGGACAAGGTCGAGGGGAAGCCGGACGACCTGATCCGCAACGGACGACTCCTGCGGCATCACCTCGAGCGCGAGCTCATCACCGTCGCCGAGTTGGAGGCTGCGGCTCGGCGGCAAGGGATCGAGACGCTCGCCCACGTGCAGTCGTGCCGATTGGAGACCGGCGGGGCGCTGACCTTCGTTCAACGGCATCCGACTGACGACGAATCACGCCACCACGAGACGCTGGGCATGCTCGCCCAGCTCGAGGCGCGTCAGCGCGCGATGGTCGAGCAGCTCGCCGCGTTGGAGCGGAAGATCGCGGGCACCACGGGCACCACGCCCTGAGCCCACGTCGCGTTCGACAGCTCGCTCACCACACCGACACGCAGCGCGGCGACGACTGATTCGCCGACGTCGGTGCGCCACGGCGGCGTGGCCAGCAGGCCTCGCGTCCACTCGGCGCGCAGCGTCTGCGGAAAGTATTTCGCCCGCCGGATCGCCACGCCGCGTGCGCGCGCGTCGATCGCTAGCGCGAGCAACCGGTCGCGCGCCTGTGCTTCCGGTGAAACCCCCGTCGAGCAAAGTCCGAGTGGCGGCGCACCGAGCATCGACGCGTCGGCGCGGGCATTCGGCGAGCGACCCAGCTGCTGCCACACGACGCGCCACGACACGGGCGAGTCGAGAACCCGCCGCACCATCAGCGTCGGATCGATCGACGTTGGGTCGGACCATTCAGACTCGAACGCGTCGCGCGCCGAGTCGGGGACGAACGTCATCTGCGCCAGCGCCCCGAGCAGCGACTGCGCGCCGGCTGCTCCCACCGCCGCGGGCGCACCGGCCGCGTAGCCCGGCAGCATCGGATCCTGCACCGCCGTGAGAAATCCGTTCGACCTTCCTTGCAGCGCCAGCGTCGACGCCACGAACCAGTCCACGCTGCGCGCGAACAGCTCGGCCGGACGGTCGTTGGCCGACGGCGCACTCGGTCCCGCGCCGCTCACCCCGCGAATCACCCGCGCTTCGGCCAGGCCGCGCACCGACGCGGCCAGCGCGCCGCGCTTGTCGGCCATCGCGCGATCGGTGCTGTAGCCGCGCCCGTTCGCGTACATGTGCCGCGCGGTCTGCCAATCGAGATCGTGCGACAGCTCGTGGGCGATCGTGCCGGCCGACGACGCCACCGACAGCTCCAGCGTGCGCGTGCGCGGGTCGTGCATCGCCAGCGCCGAGTCGGGGAGCGGTTGGTTGCCGAATTGGACGTGGAGACCGGCGAACGACAGCGCCGGGAAGACGTGCTGCATGTCGTGCAGCGACGTTTCCAACTCGCCGAGGTAGTACGCCCGCCACGCGCGCGGCACGTCGCGGTCGAACGTGACCGACGCCAGCTCGAACTCCGCCGCCAGCTCGGCGGCGCTGACCGTCGAATCGCCGGGCAGCCACGGATGCTGTTGCGCGAACGCGCGCATTGCGACAGCATCGGACAGCATCGAGCGGGCCGCGACGCGCCGCGCCGAATCGCTCTCCGACGTCACCGCGTCGTAGCTGGCGACGCGCGTCTCTTCGTTGGTGTTCAGCCCTTCGCGGTCGCTGCGCAACCGCGACGCGACGACGATCGGCGCGGCCGGCGGCAGGTCGGCGCCGAGCACGTGGGCCCGCGCCGCGAAGCGCGGGCCGAGCAGCGGCGACGTCGAGCGCGGCGTGAGCCGCGGATCGGGCGTCCGCTCGAGCGTGTCGAGCGCCTTCACCAACGCCGGCACCGCGTTCATCGCCTCGGTGCGAATCTCCGCATTGAGCGGTTCGGCCGCCGGCCGTTCGACGCGGAACGTCCCCGCCTCGCGCCGATCCTCGAGCAACGTCAGAACGTCGCGACCTTCGGGATCGCGCGTCGCGTCGGTGAGCAGATTTGCCAGGTCCTGTTGCGCGAGAAGCCGATCGCGGACCAGCGCGGCCGCTTCGGTGGCGACGCCGACGGCGGGCGGTGCGACCGACGCCTTGCCCGCCGCGATCATGTATGCCAGACGGACGGCCATCTCGCCGGCGCGCGGGTCCGACGCCGATTCGACTGTGTGCTCGATGAGCGCCAACTGCTGCGCGCCGGTGGCGCCGTGTCCGTCGGCGTCCCACGGCCCGAGCCCGTCGAGCGCCATCGAATCGACGACGTACGCGTCACCGCGGCGCAGCCGGCCCAACAATGCCCACACGACGCGTGTACGAAGCGCGGGGTCTGCCTCGAACCGCGGGTCGTCCAGCGCCTGATCGACGAGCCGGAAGGGGCTGCCGAGTCCGAGACGCAGACGCTCGAGGTAGCTGATGCCGACGGTGAGCGCGTCGCCGCGAGCGCCACGGGGGCTCGAGTTTCGCGCCAGCACGATGGTCGAGTCGAAGTACGACGTCGACCTCGTGAGTTGCGAGACCGCGTCGGCGTCGACTGTCGGCCGGTCGTACGTAGCGCCGAAGCCGAGGGCGACGGCGAACAGCAGGACCGTGACGAGGAGGGAAATGCGGCGGACTACATCCATCGTTGATTCGTACCCTTGGCGGGCGATCGGGTTGCCGAACCCCTCGGCGCCCCGTCTATGCTAGTACCGTGCAATACTATGCAATGAAAGCAAATGGGTGGACCGGTAGACCGGTGGACCGGTGGACGGCCATCGGCCGAGGGCTTATAGTCGGGCTAACAGCTGCGCTCGCGGCTGCGCTCGGGACGATCGCGCCTCGTGCGGGAGCTCAGCAGCCGCGCCTCACGATCGAACCGCGGCGGCCTGGTGGTGGGACACTTACACGCTTGACGATCGATCGCGTCGCCGGGCACGCCGACTCGGTCGTGTCGGTTGTCGGTGTGATGGCCGGCGAGCCGCTCCATTTCCTCGACGCGGGCAACGACAAGCTGGAAGCGCTCGGCGCGATCCCGGTCGAGGTGTCGGATTCCGTCGTCGCGAAAGTGGTGGTCGTGCGCGCATCCGGCAAGGAGGATACGCTGCGTCTCAAGCTGGCGTATCCGCACCAGGCGCCGCCTGCCCCGCCGTTGCAATCGCGCGGGCGCGCGCCGGGCGCGCGTCGTCTCCGCGTCGATCCCAAGTTCACCGCGCGTCCCGACTCGGCGACCGAGGCGCGCGTCGAGCACGAGAACGAGCTCGCGCGAGATGTCGGACGAAAAGCGCAGGACACGCCGGCTCTCTGGCAAGCGCCGTTCGCTCGCCCGCGCAGCGCCAAGGTGACGAGCAAATTCGGCAGCGGCCGCGTGTTCAATGGCCGCGTGTCGAGCAGCCATCTCGGCGTGGACTATCGCGGTGCGCTCGGCGACCCGATCTACGCCGCAAACCGCGGCGTCGTGGCGCTCGTCGACACGTTCTTTCTCGCCGGGAACGTGGTCTACATCAACCACGGCAACGGCCTCGTCACGGGCTACTTCCATATGAGCCAGCCGGAGGTGGCGATCGGCGACACGGTGGAAAAGGGACAGGAGATCGGAAAGGTCGGCGCGACCGGGCGAGTGACCGGGCCGCACCTGCACTGGAGCGCGCGCTTTGGTACTTTGACAATCGATCCCGCCGATCTGTTGTCGCTCGGCCCACCGTTCGTCGCACCGGCGCCGAAGGCGGCTGAGACGGCAGCGGACGATAGCTACCGAAGAAAGCGCGTCCGCCTCGAGGTGACTGGTCGGCATTCTAGGGCCAGGGCGCAGGCTGCCGTAAGGTCGATGAGTTTCGCGATGAGTCTTCGGCCAGATTCGGCGGTCTCGTCGTTCTGCGGCGATTCGACGTCGCTCGTCGTCGCGTGCCCGATCGAGGCGCAAGTGGCGTCTCTCGAACGCTGGTGGCGGCCGACGCGGGTGCGGTCGGCGCCGCTGCACGTGGGCGGTCGGTGAGTTCGCGCGATCGATCGGGTTCCCCGAGCGAGTGCGTCCGCCAGTGTTGGCAAGAAACTGCGCCGCCATGGCGATCGGCGTGGATGCGGGGGTCGGCTATGCCCGAATGGTTCGGGAACCGGTCGAAGTCCACGGTGATGCCATTATGCTCGTGCGTTCGTACCGGCGGTGGCTGCGAATGACCCAACCTCCCGATGATCGGCGGGCCGTCGGGGCTCGCGAGGTTCGGTGTCGAGCGTCGATGCCTCGCGCTTCGCCGAACTACGCAGTGAACGTCGGCGTGGCGGCGTACAGCGTCGACAACACTCGATTCGGCGCTCCGCTGACGGCCGATCGACCTCGCGCTGACTCCCGTTTCCTGGTTCGGCATTCGGTTGGCGGGCGCGCTTCGTGTTGCCGAGCTATCGCGGGGCTCGCTTGACGAGTACCGCGTTGCAGTTTGCTTCCAGTCCGCAGCCCGCTGAATTGAGCAACACACTGCGGCGATGTGACCGATGAACGTTCCGCGGCGCGGATAGCGCCGACAGATCGCGATCGTGAGATACCGATGCGTCTGCGGAACGTTGCACGAAGCGCGATGAGGAGCGCGTCGACGCAAATGAGAGCGTCGATTCGAAGAGCCGCACAGTCGGTCCCGCCGATCTGCGGGCACTCGTACCGTCAGCCGATCACGGTCCCTGAGCACGCGACTCCCGCCGACGCATAGACGACATGGGAACGCGTCGGTCGGAGTTGAGATCGCCGTCGCCTGATTTACGAACGCGAATAGCTCAGTAACGACGGAAGACGGGTTTGAATTCCTCGAGTTCAACACACTTGAGCCGGCGCTCATAAGAATTCCGCTTTTGGACGCCGCACTTGGGTTGGAAGTCCGTTTGGTTACGACGGGCCGCAGCCTACCTTCGCCTCGAGACACGCGATTTCGCACCGTAGGCGCTGTACCTCTCCGCGGCGCCGTCCGGCTTTCACCGCCGCTCACTCGACAATCCTTCGGGACCGCTCGATTTGGGAACGCGGACGTCCGATTTGGGAACGCGGACGTCCGACTTTCCAGCGCGCACACCCGACTTTCCCGCGCGCACCGGCGACTTTTCACGACCGGCGGGACACATTGCCTCGCGAGGGGTGACTGACCCGCGCCGCCCGCTCACTTGCGCCGGGTGTGTGAGTGATTCGTCGATGTGCGAGACGTCGCGAACGTCATTACAAAGGAGCCTGCGCGGCGTCCGTCGGAGCGCGGCTCGCTCCCACGTCGCAGTGCCTCTCCTATGAAGAGGCGCGCACTCGCCGCCTGCCATCCGCCCTCAGCCGCCTCTGTTTCGAGCACGACGGCGCGCCGGCGATTGCTCCCTGCCCCCGTCGCCGTCCGGCCTTCTCGACGGACAGCACCCGCGCCCCTTTGCCTCGACCGCGCTTCGCTCCGGCCGTCACGCGAATCGCCGAGCGGCGCCACGACTGCGCCCCCGCACGCCTCGACTTCCTCGAGGCGCCCCTGGCGGACGCGCCAATATGCACGCATATCCAATGCACGTGCACGCACTCCCACTTGGCACGCACGCACTCCCGTTTCAGTCGGCTTCGCCCCCACCCCGGAGTAACTGTGAACGCCCGTCAGGTTCGTCTCATGCGCGCGATCAACGACGCGCTCGCAGCGCTGCGGAACCCCGAGTTCCACACGCCCACGATCAAACCGCTGCGCGCCGATCTCGAGCGCCTCGCCAGCGCGCTTCGCGAGGCAATGTCGACGCAGTTGTCGGCCACCGCCGTGGTCGGACCCGACGGGGGCGTCGGCCGGCTGAAGGTGCAGTTGCGCCAAAAGCACCTGCTCCCGATCGCGCGACGCGCCAAGCTGCTGCTCAAGGGCTACCCCGGCATCGAGGAGTCGCTCGGTATTCCCCACGCGCGGGCCGACGTCAAGACTCACCTCGACGCGACGAAGCGAATCGTCAAAGCCATACGCCCGCACGCACCGGAGTTTCTCGCCGTCGGTTTTCGAAAGAGCTTTCTCAGCGACTGCGAGCAACTGGCGCGCACACTCGCCGCGCGGCACGCGAGCCCCGATACGGCGCGCAATCGTCGCGCCATCGCCACCCGATCGATCCCTGAAACGATCCGCGAAGCCCGCGAGATCATCGCCGCGATCGACGCACACATCAACGCGGAGTTCGCCGACGACCGCGCGCTGATGGCGCAGTGGCGGACGGGCAAGCGGGTGCCGGCGCGCATGGGTCGGCCGCCGAGGCGAAAAGGCAACGCGCCGCAGTGACCCGCGAGACTCACGTTCGCCGACTGACCACCAATTCCATGACCCCGACTTCCGCCGAGGGCACGACCACCGCTGCGGTCCTCATGGCCCGCCGATTCGGCCGTCCGGTCACGCAGCGCAAACCGCCCCAGAGCGCCGGCTGTTCTCCATGGCGAGATCGAACACCTCCTCTCGCCACAGTCGGATACACAGCACATGCGCGAAAGCGCCGAGCGTGCCGGATCGAGGTTGGACACTGTTGTCCGTCGCGATCCTATACTGGAAATCAGGAGCGCCTACGACGCGAAGGACTTCGCTCGCTGCGCGTCGTTGTGTAGACCGATGCTGGCGCGGCCGCCACGGCCGATCAATACCGGCGTAGCGATTTGCTACGGAAAATGCCTTCTTCAACTCGATCGGCGGTGCGACGAAGCGCTTCCCTTCCTGCGGCGCGCCGCTCGGCAGTGCCCGCGCGACCAGGAAGCCAATTGGGTGGATGCGCAGACGTTCCTCGCCGTCGCCCTCGCGTCGTCGGGCGAGTTCGAGGAGGCCACCGAGGTGCTGCGCGCGTTTGCGGGCGCTCGCCTGCGGTCGCCGGCAAGCATAGGCGGAGTCCAAGCCCACGCAGTCTTGGCGGCGACGGACGACTGGCGTCGCGGATGGTCGCTGCACGAATCGCGTCGCTATAGCCCGGCGGTCGCCGTTCGCGGGATGGATGGCGCTCCGCGCTGGAACGGCGCCGACAACCCGGCGACGATTGCCATCATCGACGAGCAGGGGCTGGGCGACGCCGTGCTCATGGCGCGGTGGATCCCGTGGCTCATCGCCACGACGGGCCGAAGGCCTCGCTTCTACGGCCGCGCCTCTTTGCGCCGCTGGATCGAAGCGACCGGCTGCGAGTTCGTCGAGCGACCTGTGTACGGGAAGGTGCTCGGCGCAGACGAGAGTGAGATCGCCGAGTCGAGTATCGCCCTCGCGATGAGTCTGCCCAGCTTGGCCCAGTGTGCGTCGCCGGCGGACGTTCCGCCGCCGTTCGCACCCAGCGCACTGCTCGGCGCGCGGGCCCAACGCGCCGGCGAGACAGCCGACGATCGCTATCGCGTGGGCGTGTGCTGGACGTCGACGGCCGCCAATCTCAACAAGCAGCTGCGGTTTTCGCCGGAGCAGTTCGCCGAGCTGTGGTCGCCTCTCGACGGTGTCGAGTTCGTGAACGTCACGCACGAGTCGCGGGTCGGCGCTAACGCGCCATTCGGCATCCGTCGATTTGCCGACGTGTACGAGACCGGCGAGCTGATAGCCTCGTTGGACCTCGTCGTCACCGTCGACACGCTGGTCGCCCATCTCGCCGGCAGCCTCGGCGTTCCGACGATCGTCATCGCGCCGACGTACTACGACTGGCGCTATCGCTGGCCGGGCGAGAACGGATCACCGTTTTATCCCAGCGTTTCGGTCTTCCGTCAACAGTACGGCGACGACGTTTCGGTGCTTGCCCGTGTGCGAGCGCACCTGACCGCGACCCTGCGTCCCCACCACGCCTGACGAAAACGGGGGGAGCGCCCGATTGGCACTCCCCCCGCGATCGTTTCTACTTTCCTAAACTCCGCGGCGTATTACGCCTTGGTATCGAGGCAGCCGTGGAAGTTCGGGTTGGCCAACTCGGCGTCCACGACCGGGAACGCCACTTCGGTGCCGTACTGGCCCGACGGTGAGCCGTTGCGCGTGAAGTTGCCGCTCGGGAACACCTTGTCCTGCGTGCGCCCGTACTGGCGGACCAGCCGCCGCAGGTCGTTCATGCGCCAGCCGCGCTGGAACTGCCAGAGCGCCTTCTCGCGGAAGAACACGTCCGTCGCGGTCGAAGCAGTCGGCGTCGGAAGGGCGGCCATCGCCGCAACCTTGAAAATGCCGAGCGTCTGCGGCGTGGTACGGAGCGTGTTCAGGATCGTCGTCATCCCGGCGAAGTCGTTCGTCTGCAGCTTGGCCTCGGCCTCGATCAGACGCGCGTCGATGCCCGAAACGACCGGGATCGGATCATCCCGTCCCCAGTTGTTGACCTGCACGAAGTCGGTGACGTTGTCCTCGCCAGGCTTCTTCGTATCCGTGATCGAGACGCGGGGATCGTTCAGCCGCGCGAACGGAATCGCGTTGAAGATCTGGCCGGCAGTGTTCGTGCTGTCGCCCGCCGTATAGCGCTTCACGCTCGCCCCCATGATCCACCATTCGTTGTCGAACGTGGGGATGGAGTAGTCGAAGTTGTATTGGTAGGTCGTGGGCACACTCGCCACTTCGGCCACGGCGCCGGCGAAATCGCCTAGATCAACCTTGATGCGGCCGCGCGTGATGAGCACCGCGAACTTGACGCCCTGCGTCGTCGCGTCCGTCGCCGTGAGGAAGGTGAGCGCCGTGTCCAGCCGGGTCAACGCGAGCTTGAGGCCGTCGGCGTCGGTGAGGGGCTGGGTGTACTGCGGCACGCCGTTCACCGTCTCGCCGAATGGAATGCCGTTGCAGAACACTTCGGACATCGCCATCTCGACGTAGCCCATCTGTAAATACATCTCGCCCACGTGCTGCACGCCCGTCGGCGACTTGTCGAAGGCGAGCAGCCCGTTGATCGCGCTGCGGGCGAAACCGCGGGCCTGCTGCGCGTTTCCATAGATCGGCGTCAGCACGGCGTCGTTCGTCTGCAGGTTGCGCTGGTCGGCGTCGTTCCGCTGCGAGAAGGTATCACCGGACATGACCTCGTCGCTGAACAGCGCCTCCCAGTTCCAGAGTGCTTCCGTGTTGTTGCCGTTGCCGTTGATGGAGTTCTTCCAACGACCCAGCGCGCCGACGTAGAGCGCGTCCGCCGCCGCCGTGTTGGCCGTGGAGGCTGGGGAGATGATGCCGGGGTTCTGTGGGGCAAGCAACTCGTCGTGGGCGCTACACGCGCCGAGGAGCATGCTCCCAACGACCACCGCAGTCGCGGTGGTCGTTCGGCCGGCCCGATTTATTAGGCTCTTCATATAAGAATCGTCCTCGGACTCGGTTTAGTAGTGGAGGTTCGCGCGAACCAGGAAGTACGTGCGCGGCGCGATCGTGGAGAAGTCGGTCTGGGTGTCACCGGCGTTGTAGTTCGCTTCGGGATCCGTGCCGGTGTACTTCGTCCACGTGTGCAGGTTGCGCGCGGAGAAGACGAGCTGCGCGTCACGAGCGCGGATCTTGTTCGCGAAGGAGGTCGGCAGCGTGAGCGCGGCCGAAACCTCGCGCAGCTTCCAGAACTGGCCGTTCTCGAGGTAGCCCTCGACCGACGACGGGTTCTTGGCGCTCGAATTGGCGACCGTGCGGGCCTGGTCCCACAGCGGCGTGTTCTTGAGGTTTTCCGAATACCAGGTGGCGAAGTTCTGGGAGTAGAACTGGCCCGACTGGTTGTACAGAATGTATCCGCCCTTGTAGTCGGTGAGTACCGTGAAGCGCAGCTTGCGGTTGAACAGATCGAGGCCGTTCGTCACCGAGAAGATGTCGCGCGGGATCGAGTAACCGACGTACACGAAGTTCGGCGACACCGTCACTTCGTTCGGCGTGATGATGCCGTCGCCGTTGGCGTCGGCGAACGTGTACGGGCGGGCGAAGAAGCCGTTGACCGATTCGCCGCTCGAGTCGCGGGTTGTGCCCGTGCCGATCGTCGGCAGCGGCTTGCCCGTCGCGTCGTTACCGATCGAGTTGATCTTGTTCGAGTTGTGCGACGCGGCGATCGTCACGTCCCAACCGAGCGCGCGGCGATCGATCAACGTCGTGTTCAGCGAGGCCTCGAGACCGCTGTTCGAGACCGACGCCAGGTTGTTGACCACGGACAGTGTGGAGGCGCCCGACGACGCCGCGAGCGGCTGCGACACCAGGGCGTCGTGCGTCGTCTTCGAGTAGTACGTGAAGTCGAAGTGGGCGCGGTTGTTCAACACGCTCGTCTCGAAGCCCATCTCGGACTCGATCGAACGCTCCGGCTTGAGGGTGGGGTTGCCCAGAGCCGCCGCGATGAGGCCCGGCGTGTCCGCGCCGGCCGTGCCGCCGGCCGCCGCGACGTTCGCCGTCGACGCGCTGAACGTCTGGAGCGCCACCGTGCTGCCCGGCTGGTTGCCCGACGCGCCATACGCGCCGCGCAAACGCAGTTGGTTCAGCCAATCGAAGTGCGGGAAGAAGCTCTCATCGGAGATGATGTACGAGACGCTCGCCTTCGGATAGAGAACGCGCTGGTACTTGGTACCGAACGCGCTGTTCTGGTCCGAGCGCGCCGCCGCCACGAGGAAGAGGCGGTCGCGGATCGACGCCTGCTCCTGCCCGTAGTACCCGAGGATCTTCGTGACCGTCTGGAGCGTGTTGCCGCCCGTGACGGTGGCCGCGGCGCCGACCGACTGCGCGCCCGGCGGGAGCTGCTGGCCGGTGTCGTTCACACCGTCGGTTTCGTTGTTGCCGTACTCGGTGCCCAGGGTGGTCTTGAAGTTCACGGTGCTCGTGGCCTGCCAGGTCATGTTGCTCGTGACCTTCGCCGTGAAGTTGCGCAGGTTCGTCTGCGTGTCACTGACCCGGCCCAGACGCGTCGTGCCGGAGTTCGGGCACTCGCCGAAGCGGCAGATGCTGCTGAAGATGTTGTCGGCGAGGTCGATGCCGGTCGTGGCCTGGTTGTTCATCCACGCGAAGGGGCGCCACGTGGCATCGGCCGACCCGAGGAAGCGCTGCGTGCCGTTCGTGTTGTAGTTCTGGAACGTTTGCGCCGGGCTGAACCCGCCGTAGCCGTTCCGGTACTCGTTGAGCGAGCCGAGCTCGTTGTAGGTCAGACCGTGGCAGTTGGTCGTGCAGGAGTAGTTGAAGCCCGGGTTGTTCAGCGCGCTGTAGATGTAGCTGAACGTGTTGTTGTCGGTCTGCGGAATCGTCTGGTTGTAGTTCGAGAACCCGGTGTTCACGTTCATGTCGAACTTCGGCGAGAAGGCGGCGCTCAGGTTCGCGCGCATGCTGTACTGCTGGTACTGCTCCGGGTTGATCCATTCGTCGCGCGCCGGCGTGCCGAGCGAGTCGAGCGTTCGGCGGGCGAACATCGGCATGAACGTCGGGCCAAGCTCGTTGGCCAGGTCGCCGCTGACGAAGAAGCGCACCTGATCCGAGCCGCCGCTCGCGTTCATCCCGTAGCCGTTGTGGTGCCCCATGTGCAGCGAGCTCGTCGCCTGGTTATTGAGCACGCTGAACGAGGTGAGGCTGTCGAGCAAGCACGAGCCCTGACTCTCGCTCACCAGCGTGCAGCGCTGGAGAGCACCGGTGGAATCGTGGCCCCACGACGCGTAGTCCGTCGGGTAGGTGTTGCGGTCATCGACGCCGCCGCCTTCACCGTACCACGTCCAGCGCGTACTGCCGGCGCGTCCCTTCTTCGTCGTGATCACGATGACGCCGTTCGACGCGTTCGTTCCATAGAGCGTCGCCGCCGACGGACCCTTCACGATCTCGACGTCTTCGATCTCGTTCGGATCGAGGTCGTTGAGGAAGCTGGACTGCGTGCCGCCCGAGCCGAGGCCGATCGAACCGGCGTTGATGTGGACGCCGTCGACGATATAGATCGGCGCGTTGCTGATGCCCGACCCGGTCGTGGCGAGGGAGTTGAGGCCGCGGATGCGGATCACCGGCGCCGAGCCGGTCATCGCGCCCTCGAGCACCGAGACGCCCGGAGCCTTGGCGACCATCAGGTCACCGAGGTTCGTGATCGGCATCGTTTCTACGTTCTTATTGACGTCGCCGAGCGTTGAGACCGAGTTGCCCAGCTCGACGCGGCGCTGATCGCCGGTGGCCGTGGTCACGATTTCCTGCAGCTGAACGATCGCCTGCTGCATCGTGAAGTTGAGCGTAACGTTGGCGCCGGCGCTCACGGCTACCGCTTTCTTCTGTTCCTGGTAGCCCACGCGCAGGACGCGGACTTCAATATTGCCGGTCGGCGCGTTGCGAATCGTGTAACGGCCGTCGCCACCGGTCGGCACGATGATGCTGGTGTTTACCACCATGACGCGCGCATCACCGAGCGGTTCTTCGGTACCGGCCGCCGTCACACGCCCGGTGACCGTTCCTTGTGCCCGCAGCGCCGCGGGCATCGCGAGGAGGGTGGCAGCCGCGAGGATCGGAACGAGTCCGGATCCTACACGCTTCGAGGGAGTCAATCGCATTGGTTCGCCCCTTAGGGAGTTTGAACTACGAGCGTTCACGTTTTCCGTGAACGGACTTCGAACGATTGTCCAGCCGTACTGCGTGAACTCACGAACTTTTCCCTGCGCCGAGAGGGATCGGCCCAGGGAGAGACTTGCTCGACGATCTAACCCATGCTGCCGCCCGCGCGTCACATTGCGGACAGGCAAGAAACCTTTGGCGCCCGTCGCGTTCTAAGGCCCTCGCGTCATTCAGGCTATAGGAGATTGTATACGATATACGACGCAAGAAATCTCAACGCCTAGAGACATCGAATTGACCTGACGCGGCTGAGTTTGTCCAGACCAGCCCGGCGTCAGGAAAGGGATGACAGTCGGTTCTCGGAAGGGCAACGATGCGGCGGGAATCAAATCGAAAACGGCCCGTCCCGCGCCTCGTGCGGCCAAGGCGCGTGACAGCGCGTTCCGACACAATCCGGGACTAATCGCGCGGGCGATCCGCGCGTTCCCGCTTGACGGTGGACCGGTGGACCGGTGGACCGGCGGACCGGCGGACCGGCGGACGGGTGGACGGGTGGACGGGTGGACCGGTGAACGTGACGGCTGAGTCCCTGCCTCGGAGTGGCGCTCGGGGTGGAACTGTCCTCCGCGGACCGCTCGCAGTATTGCCGATACTGCCGGCAATACTGCAACGGCTCCGCTCCGGACAGACCCACCCGCTCGCTCCCTCGAATCAGAGAACGCCAGACTGCGTGGGCGTGCCGATGGCGTCACGCTGGTCGCCCGCACGCGCATCACACCGCGACCGCAGGACGGCGCGCGCGTTTTCGCACCAGGCGGAGTTTCACGCGCCCACGAAGGCAGCGCCCGAGACGGCCCGGGTCTGGAGCGCGAGCCGTTGCAGTATTGCCGGCAGTATCGGCAATACTGCGAGCGGTCGCGCGGAACGACCCCGGGCGGCTCGGGCGCGTGAACGTCGGCGACCGACCTGCGACGCTAGCGCAGCTCGGTCTCGGCCGATCGGTTCACGGCAATGAGTGAGAGAGCGTCGAAGTCGATTTCGACCGTCGGCGAATCGCCGGCGCCGAAATCGGCCGCGCCAAAATCGAGCGAGAGTTGCCGCACCGGAATGCGAGCGTTCCCGGTGGACCGGTGGACCGGTCGACCCGTTGGCCGGTCGACCGGTTCCGAATCACACCCTACGCGTTGCGGTCCGTGCAGCCCTTGAAATTCGGGTTCGTCTTCTCGTTGTCCGTGACCGGGAAGTTCACGTCCGTGCCGTACGACGACCCCTTGAAGAAGCTTCCCACCGGAAACACCTGATCCTGGGTGCGGCCGTATTGACGGATCTGCCGCCGATCGTCTGCCAGACGCTGGCCGCGCCCGAACGTCCAGAACGCCTTCTCCCGGAAGAAGAGCGTCACCGCCGAGTCCTTCACCGTCGGTGTGGTCGCCAGCGCGGCCATCGCCGCGACCTTGAGATTGCCGATCGTCTGCCCGCTCGTTCTGAGCGCGTTGAGAATCGTCGTCATACCGGCAAAGTCACCCGTGTTGAGCTTCGCCTCGGCTTCGATCAGACGTGCGTCGATCCCGGACGCCAGCGGAACGGGGTCGCTTCGCTGCGCCGAGATCTGCTGATCGAACAGGCCCGTCGTGCCGTCGAACCCCACCTTCTTCGTGTTCGTGACGGGCACGCGCGGATCGCCCGCCGACGCGAACGGCAGCGCGTTCTTCACCACGCCGGTGGCGTCGACGCTGTCGCCTACGGTATAGCGGCCCTGACTGATGTTGAGGCTCCAGAGCTGGTTGTCGCCCGTCGTCTGGTCGAACGTGAGCAGATAGGCGGTGCTCGTCGGAACGGCACTCGCCGGGACCAGCGCGGCGGCCTGCGCGAACTGTCCCTGGTCCACCAGCACCCGCGCGCGCATCACCAGCAACGCTTGCTTCTGCGCGACGGACAACGCGTCGCTCCCCTGACTGCGCGCCAGCGCGCTGTCGAAGAAAAACGCCGCGCGCTTGTAGATGGAGTCGGTCGTCAACTGCGGCCCGTACACATAGATGCCGTTCGTCGTGTAGGTCTCCGGAATGCCGTTGCAGAAGTTCTCGGCGATCGTGAGCTCGGTGAAACCCGCGGCCATGTACATCTGGCCGATGTTTCGCGTCGAGTCAGGCGTGTACTTGTTGAGCAGGTCGATCGCCGTGCGAATGAAGCCGCGCGCCTGTTGGACCGTTGTGTACGCGGTCTGGACGTTGGCGTTGTTGGTCTGCACCGACCGCTGGTCGGTTTCATTGCGCTGCGAGAACGTGTCGCTCGACTTCCATTCATCGGTCAGCAGGCCGCCGTAGAGCCACATGCTCTCGCTGCCGGCGGTGATCGACTTGAGGCGTCCGAACGCGCCGACGCGCACCGCCTCGGCCGCGGCCGGCGAGTTGACGGAAGCCGGATCGATCACGCTTGGATTCTGCGGCGCGAGCAACTCTTCCTTCCAACCGCAGCCGGCGGCGGCGATCAACCCGGCGATCGCCGGGATCCACGCCCAACGCGGGCGATTCGTGAGATTCAACATGTGAATTCGTCCTCGTCGGTTAGTAGTGGAGGTTGAGCCGGAACTCGAAGTACGACGCTGGTCCAGTGGTGATGAAGTCGGTCTGGACGTCGCCCGTGGAGTAGTTCGCTTCGGGATCGATGTCCGTGTACTTGGTCCAGACGTGGAGGTTGCGCCCGGCCACGACGAGGTTCGCGTCGCGCGCGCGCAGCCGACTCGCCAGCGCGTTCGGCAACGTCAGCGTCGCCGAGACCTCGCGGAGCCGCCAGAACTGGCCGTTCTCCCAGTAGCCGCCGGGGGAGGTGAACTTGGTGCCGTTCACCGTCGTGCCATAGAGGTTCGCGACGGCGCGCGCCTGCCGCCACAGCGGCGTGCTCGCAATCTCGTTCTCCTGACACGATTGCGGCGCCTGTTGGCAGAAGAACTCCCACGTCTGATTGTAGAGGCTGAAGCCGCCCTTGTAGTCCAGCATGGCGAGCACGCGCAGCTTGCGCGAGAAAAGATCGAATCCGTTCTGCACCGATAGGAGGTCGCGCGGGAACGAGTAGCCGCGGTAGACGACGCCCGTGTCCACCGTGAGCTCCGACGTCTGGATGATGCCGTCGCCGTTCGAATCGGTGTAGTGATAAGGACGCAGGAAGACGCCGTTCACCGGAAAGCCCACCGAGTCGCGCGTATTGCCGGTGCCGATCGTCTTGTTGGGATTGCCGGCGGGATCGACGCCAAGCGACAGCACTTTGTTGCTGTTGTGCGACGCGGATACCGTCACGTCCCAGCCGAACCGGCGCGAGTCGACGAACGTCGCGTTGATCTGCGCTTCGAGGCCCGAGTTCTGGACGCCGCCGAGGTTTGTGCGCACGCTGGTCGCGGACGGCGACGCCGATGGCGCGATCGGCAGCGAGATGAGGGCGTCTTTCGTCTTCTTGTTGTAGTACGTGAAGTCGATGTTGGCGCGATTCCCCCACACGCGCGTCTCGAATCCGCCTTCGAACTCGCCGGAGGTTTCGGGCTTGAGGTTCGGATTGCCGAGCGAGCTCTCGATGAGGCCCGGCGTGTCGATGTTGGCCACGGCAACGGTCGTCGTGGAGAATCGCCGCAGGCCGTCGGTTGCTCCGGGCTGCACCCCCGATTGGCCGTACGCCGAACGAAGCCGGAATTGGTTGATAAAGCTCCACTTCGGGAAGAACGCCTCGTCGGACATGATCCAGGAGAGGCTCACCTTCGGGTAGAACACGCGCTGGAAATTCGTGCCGAACGCGCTGTTCTGATCAGAGCGCACCGCCGCGGTGATGTACATGCGGTCGCGCAGCGACGCCTGCTCCTGGACGTACACGCCGAGCGTCTTGGTCACACTCTGTTGCCCGTCGGACGCGTTCTTCACCGCGCCCGCGCCGGTCGTCTGCGCACCCGGCGGCAGCGTGCTGCCGTCGGCGCGCGAGAAATCGCCTTCGTTGTTGAGGTAGTCGGCGCCGCCGGTAGTCTTGAGGTTGAGCCACGGTTTGGCCGTCCACGACGCGTTGCTCACCAGCTTCACGGTGAACGCGCGGTTGTTGTCGTGCTCGTCGTCGACGAAACCGAGCCGGTTGGAACCGAACGCGGGGCACTCGGTGAAGCGGCAGATGTCAAAGTAGATCTGGTCGGCCAAGTCCATGCCGACGACCGCTTGATTCTGCAGCCAGTTGAACGGGCGCCATTCGGCGTCAGCGCTGCCGGAGAGGCGTTGGATACCCGTCTCGTTGACGAATTGAAACGCGGACGCCGGCGTCCACCGCGCATAGCCGTGAAGGCCCTCGCCCAGTGAGCCGACGGGGTTGTAGTCCAGACCGCCGTGATCCGTACCGTACGTGAGGTACATCATGCCGCCGATGCCGTTCACGTTGTTGTCGACCTGCGGCAGCCGTTGGTCGGATTTGGAGAATCCCGTCGTGACGTTGAGGTCGAACTTGGGCGACACGTTCGCGCTGACGTTTGCGCGAATGTTCTGGCGCTGGAACGCCTCGGGGTGGACCCACTCGTCGCGGACGCTGGCCTGCGCGGAGTCCTGGAGCCACTCCTGCGCAAAACCCGGCATCTTGTAGGGACCGACCTCGTTGAACAGGTCACCGCTCGCGAAGTAGCGCACGGCGTCGTTGCCGCCCGATACCTGACCGCCAAAATTCGTGTTCAACCCGTTCGCGATCGGCGTGATCCCGGGTGTGGTCGAGAGGTTGAACGACGTCGTGCTGTCCACGACGCACGTCGTCGCCGACATGGTCGCCAGCTCGCAACGCGCGATCTTGCCGGTGGTGGGATTGTGGCCCCAGAGCGCGTAGGTCGCGGGGTAGTCGTTGCGATCCTCGACCTGTTGCGTGGAGGCGAACCAATTCCAGCGCGCGGCGCCGGCGCGCCCCTTCTTCGTGGTGACGACGATGACGCCGTTGGCGGCGTCGGTGCCGTACAGGGTCGCCGCCGATGGTCCTTTCACGATCTCGATGTCCTCGATCTCTTCCGGCGAGAGCGAGTTCATGAAACTCTCGTTGGTCCCGCCCACGTTGGGGCTGATCGAGCTCGAAAAGAAGCGCACACCGTCGACGATCATGATCGGCGCGTTGCCCAGGCTCAGTGAGTTCAGGCCGCGGATACGGATGACGGGCGCCGAGCCGCTCATGTTGGGCGGCGACATGATCACGCCGGGCGCTTTGGCCACGAGCAGGTCTGCGATGTTGGACACCGCGGTCTGCTCCACGGCCTGCGGAGCGCTGATCGTCGAGAGGGCGTTGCCGATTTCGACCTTCCGCTGCTCGCCCGTCGCCGTCGTGACGACTTCCTGGAGTTGAACGACGAGCGCAGTGAGCGCGAAATCCAGCGTGATCGACGCGCCGGGGGCGACAACGACCGACTTCTTCTGCTCCGCGTAGCCGACGCGGATCACGCGGACCTCGATCGTTCCGGTCGGCACGTTGCGGATGGTGTAGCGTCCCTCGGAATTCGTCTGCGTCACCGTGCTCGTGTTGACCAGCATGACGCGGCTGTCGGCCAGTCCTTCCGACCCGGTGCCCGATACTCTGCCGGTGAGGACGGCCTGTTGCGCCGACAGCAGCGCGGGCGCGAGCAGGAGCGAGAAAGTGAGGGTGCGGCATAGCCGCCGCGAACGCGTGGGCGCACTCGGTCTACTCATGGAACGCTCTCCCGGGGTGAGTCAGGTTGTGCGTCAGAACGCGCGCGTCGTCGCCGTGCGGCGCGCGCGTGAAAAAACCGCGAGTGTTCCTTCTAGGGTGCAAGCGCTGCTACGAGTCGCGGATCAATGCACGCTCGATTCACTCGCTCATCGCGGCGGAGACTCAGCCGTCACAGGGCACGCTTGACTGCGCGCGAGCCCGTGGTGGGTGGGAAGCGAGCGCGCGACGCGATTGTATGTTCGCCGGCCGACGCGCGCAAGAAGCGAAGGGCCGTTTCGTAACCGCCACCGGCCGGTCAGCCCCGGAAACATGCGAGCTCGTCCACGACGCCCCGTGCTCCGGGTGGGCGCTCGAATCGCAGACGATGGACCGCGACCGCGCACCCCATGGAGTCGCGCGCGCACACCGAGGCAGCGTCCGAGACGGCCCGGGGTCTGGAGCGCGAGCCGTTGCAGTATTGCCGGTAGTATCGGCAATACTGCGAGCGGTCGCGCGGAAGACCTCGGGCGGCTCGGGCGCGTGAACGGCGCCGAACGACAGCGTGCCAATCTGCGTTCGCGTTCGCCGCCGCGTGCGCACACGGAGCAGCGTCCGAGACGGCCCGGGGCTGGAGCGCGAGCCGGACCTGCGACGCTAGCGCAGCTCGGCTTGGGTCGACCGGTTCACGGCAATGAGCGAGAGAGCCTCGAAGTCGATTTCGACGTCCGGCGAATCGCTGGTGACGAGATCGGCCACGCCAAAATCGAGCGAGAGCTGCCGCACCGGAATGAACGAGCGCCGATGATGCGGCGTGAGGCCGACGGCACCGAGTCCCTCGAGGTGCGCCGCGGTCGCGTAGCCGACGTTCCGCTCCCAGCGATACCCGGGATAGCGCACGGCCAGGGCGTGCATCAGGCGATCGCGCGTCACCTTGGCGACGATCGACGCGCAAGCGATCGAGTAGCACGCGTCGTCGCCGCCGACGATCGCCGTGTGCTCGATGCCCAGCGAGCGAATCGGCTTGCCGTCGATCAACACATGGTGCGGCCGCTGGCCGAGCCGCGTCAGCGCGCGACGCATCGCCAACACCGTCGCATGGTAGATGTTCAGCCGATCAATTTCGCGCACCGACGCCGCGCCCACCGAAATGCACACGGCGCGTTCGCGGATCTTCACCAGCAGCCGCTCGCGTTCACCGGCGGTGAGCTGCTTGGAGTCGTTGACGCCGCGAATCGCCCGCTCGCCGGGCGGCATGATGCAGGCGCACGCGACAACGGGGCCCGCGAGGGGGCCCCGTCCCACTTCATCCACACCGGCGATCAGCGGACCGGCCGTCTGTCGGAGATCGCGTTCGATCGGCTTCCACCGATCGCGTCCCCCCCATCGGCGGGCCGCCCTACTCGGTGGCGCTGGTTTCCGGAACCGCGATGTGCGTTTTCTTCTCGCGAATGCGCGTCGCCTTGCCGGTGAGGTGGCGCAGGTAGTAGAGCTTGGCGCGACGGACGCGGCCACGACGCACGACGTTCACTTCGGCCAGCATCGGGCTGTGCACCGGGAAGATGCGCTCGACGCCGACACCGTTGGAGATCTTGCGAACCGTGAAGGTCTCGCTGACGCCACTGCCGCGGCGCGCGATGCAAATCCCTTCGAAGGCCTGGATGCGCTCCTTCTCGCCTTCCTTTACACGGACGTTGACGCGGAGGGTGTCGCCGGGACGGAACGGCGGCACGTCGCGGAGCCACTCTTTTTGGGTTTCGATGAAAGCATGCATTGGATGCTCGGCGCTGGAGACCGGGGGAGGATCGGCACCCGGGGGCCGACGAGGACGCGATTCTGGTACAGACTGCGAATTGTAAGCAGCGAAGGGGCTTAGCGCCACTGGGCCCCTGAGTTAACTGGCCTATCGCGCCGTCGCCTTCGCGAGCGCCTGCACGGCGGGCGGATAGCCGGGCGAAATCCGCAGGGCCCGCTGAAAGAGCTCTACCGCGACGCTCAACTGCCCGCGCGCCGCCTTCACGAGGCCGAGGCGGGTAACGGCCTCGGGATCGTTGGGTGCTGTTCGGGTGGCTTGAGTCAGGTACGCGTCCGCTTCGGCAAGGCGTGAAATCGCCACCATCGCCTGACCGACCGTCAAATACACCTGCTCGTCCGATCCGGCGTTTGCGGCCGCTTTCGCCGCGGCGGCCACCGATTGCTCGATTCTCTGCTGTTGGGCGTAGCAGACGCTGAGTACGGCGAACGTCATCGGGTTTCGATCACCGTTCGAGGCCGCGCTCTCGAGGTACGGCACCGCCTCGGTGGTCGAGCCGCGCTCGGCGAGCATCGCCCCTAGGACTGCGGCCGCGTCCGATCTCTTGGGATTCAAGCTGAGAGCGCGACGAAGCGCCGCCATCGCATCGTCCGATCGATTCGCGTTCATGTAGGATTGGGCGAGCATTGCGAATGTCTCATCCGTCGCCTGCGGGGAGCTCGCCATCCGCTCGAGATATGGAATCGACGTCGAGTCTTTCTGGCTGGCGAGCAGACCGCCCAGCCGACGCGTCGCGTCCACGTAGTCGGGGTTGATGCGGAGCGCGTGCTCGAGCAGCACGCGCGCATCGGCGACTCGACCCGCGTCGACTCTGATCTGCGCGAGGTTCGACCACGCCGGCATGTACGTGGAATCGACGGCAATCGCACGGTTCCACAGCGAGTCGGCCTCGTCGACGCGACCGCGGTCCTTCGCGTAGATCACCGCGGCGAGGTTGTCATACGCGCGCGGGTTGTCCGGCACTTTGACGGACGCGTCGCGCCACAGCCGTTCTGGACTCGCATAGAGCGCGCTTCGGCGCCACGTGACAATCGCCAGCAGCGCCGCGACCACCGCGGAACCGCCGAGAAACAGGCGTCGTCGCGAGCGCAGCGCGTACGCCGCGGCGATGACGACTCCGACGATGACGGCCGCCGACGCGAGATAGATGCGTCGCTCGGCGGCGATCTCCGTCATGATGGGAACGACGCTCGACGACGGCGCGAGCACGGCAAACAACCAGAACACAAGGAACGCGAGCCACGGCGGCCTCTTTCGCGCGGCGACGAAAAGGAGACCGGCGGCGATGGCGAGCACGATCAGTCCGCCGACAAGTCCGGCGATTCCATACACGGGGCGAAAACCGTAGTCGAACCGCAGATCCCGCGGCCACACGATCAGTTGGAGGTAATGGGCGATCGCCCATCCCTGACTGTAGAGGTAGCGATACCACGGAACGCCGACCGCGAAGCCCACCGAGTCGGCGCGCCCTCCACCCGCGATCAACACACCGAGCAGAACCAGCGTCGCGCCAAGCCCGGCGTAGAACCAGCGACGCGAGCGATTGTCGGCGAGCTCCTTCCACGAGCTCACTCGGAAAACACGATCGTACACGGCGACGACGAACGGCGCGGTCGCCATCACTTCTTTGCTTGCCATGCCGACGGCGCATAGGACAACCCCCGCGATCAGCCACACGCACCGCCGCGCGGCGGTCGACGCGTCCCACGCCCGTATCGATGCGTACAGCGTGGCGAGATAGCACGCCGAGACGAGCAACTCCGTTCGCTGAACCACATAGTCGACGGCGTCGGTCTGAATCGGGTGCAAGAGCCAGAGGCCCATCGAGACAAACGCGATCGTCTCCGCGCCGTCGTTGACCCCCCCCATTCCCCGAACGTCGAGAGCGACAGCGTGCGCCGCACGACACCGAAGAGCAGCAGTCCGCAGACCACGTGGAGCAGCACGTTCGTGACGTGATAGACAATTGTCCCCGAGTCGCTCGCCGAATCGCCATTTCGCGCGAGCCCCAGCGACACACTCACCGCGTGGTCGACGGCGAGCGACAGGTTCGCCGCGGGTCGGCCCGACACCGCCAGGCGCGGCGGAGGGGCCAATGACGTCGAGAGTGGGAAGACGTGCTCGATGGTCGGATTGTCCGGAATGCTTCCTATGTCATCGAACGCGAACGGCGCGCGAAACGCCGGCGCGAACGCGATCAACGTCGCGAGGACAACGGCGGCTATCGCGATCAACGAGGAACGCGACAGCGCCGGGATCAGGACTCTATTTGCCGGCGCTTCGTTGGCCGCGGCGCCGCTTCCTGTGAAAGAAGTCTTACGCGAGCCGCGACGCCGCTCCCTCTCCCTGGCCAAGGGGGACTACCGATCGCGGCGGTCGCGCGAGAGCCGCTCGCCTTCGGCGTGTCGCCAGGCGTCGATCCGCTTGTGGTCGCCGGACAGCAGGACGTCGGGCACCGTGTGCCCGCGATACGAAGGCGGCCGAGTGTAGCTCGGCGCCGAGATATCCCGGTCGAAGAACGAGTCGCCGCGCGCGCTGTCGAGGTCGGACATCGCCCCGGGCAGGAGGCGAACGGTGGCGTCGATCACGGCGAGCGCGGCGGGTTCGCCGCCACTCAGAACGAAATCGCCGAGCGAGATCTCTTCAGTGGCGAGGAAGTCGGCGACGCGCTGGTCGACATCCTTGTAGTGGCCGCAGAGGATCGTGAGCTCGGCGCCGGCGGCGTAGCGGTTCGCGTCGGCCTGCGTAAAGTGTCGTCCGCGCGCCGACATGAGCACGATCGGTCCCCCCCCGACACTGCGAGCGATTCCACGGCCTCGAAAAATGGCTCGGGCTTCATGACCATCCCGGCGCCGCCGCCGTATGGATAGTCGTCGACCGTGCGATGGCGGTCGTGCGTGAAATCGCGGAGGTCGGTGACGCGATACTCGACGGCCCGTGCGTCGCGCGCGCGCGACGGAATGCTGAGTCCCAGCGGGCCGGCGAAGAATTCAGGAAAGATCGTGACGACGTTGATGCGGAGCGCCGGCGCTGCGAACGACGCTCTCGTCGGGTGCCGCGGGGCGCACGGCGTCAGTCATCGAGCAAGCCGTGCGGCGGGTCGATGCGTATCACGCGTCGCTCGCGATCGACGTTGGTCACGATGCGATCATATGGAATGATGACCGTGCCGGTCTCGCGCGCGACGTCGAGCGCCAGGCCCTGCGGCAGCTCGTAGGTGTCGACGACAGATCCGACGAGCGCGCCCGACTCGAGCTCCACGCGCATGCCGATGAGGTCGTGGACGTAGACCTCGCCGGCTTGCAGACCTGAGAGCTCGCTCGCCGGCGCGAGCAGAAACCGATCGCGCCACTTCTCGGCCACGTCGCGGTCGGTGATCTCGGCGAAGTGCACGATGAAGCCGCCCTTGAACGGCGTCGCCGAGGCGACGTGCAGCTCGGCGCCGTCACGCGCCGGATCGCCGGTGGTGGTTCCGGCGACGAGCCGGCGCCCGATGGAAAAGACGGCGTCCGGCTCGTCGGTCAGCGGCTCGACGACAAGGTCGCCGCGCACGCCGTGCGCTTTGCGAATCCTGCCGACGATGATCGGGGGTGCGCCGCTCAGACTACTCGGCCTTCTCCGACAGCGGCACCGCGCCGGCAGTGCGCTCGCGTCCCAGCCGCGTCTCGTGGCGCGTCTTGAGCACGCCGGCACGCCGAAGGAGCGACCGCACGGTGTCGGTCGGCTGGGCGCCGTTGTCGAGCCAATGGTTGACGCGCTCGGCCTTGAGGTTGAGCGCGTTCTCACCCTGACGGGGCGCGTACTGCCCGACGACCTCGATGAACTTCCCGTCGCGCGGGCTGCGCGAATCGGCGATCACGATGCGGAAGAGCGAATTCTTTTTGCGGCCGGTGCGGCGAAGGCGAATCTTGACGGACATTCTGGCTCCCCAATCAGGGTTTCTGAACTACACCGGGCTCATCGCGAACACGCCAACCGGCGGCCGCACCCGGAAACCGCGAAACTGCCTCTCACTGATAACGATCTCTTAGCGGAACGACCACTCGAGCATCAGCAACAGCATCAGCCTTCTGCAACAGCACCAGCCGTCAGTTCCTGATTGCTGTCGCTGATGCTGATGCCAGAGTGCCAGACACCAGTACCAACCCTATCAGGCCAGGGGTTCATCGCCGTTACCGCGTTCCAAACATATTCGGCCTGAACTTCCCCGCGCCCCCGGGGAGGTTTCCGGCCTTCTTCATCATCTTCTGCATCTCCCGGAACTGCTCCAGGAGCCGGTTGACCTCGGAGATCGGCCGGCCGCAGCCCTTGGCTACCCGCGCCCGCCGCGACCCGTTCATGATCTCCGGGTGCTTTCGCTCTTCCAGCGTCATCGAGAGCACGATGGCCTCGAGGTGGCGCATGCGCTTGGGGTCGGTCGCCTTGATCTGCTTGAGCATCTTCCCGTTCACGCCGGGGAGCATCTTGAGCAGCCCTTCCAACGGGCCGAGCCGCTCGATCTGCTTCATGGCGGTGAGGAAGTCGCCCAGGTCCATGCCTTCCTTGCGGACCTTCTTCTCCAGTCGCTTGGACTCTTCGGCGTCGAAGGCGCCCTGCGCCTTCTCGACGAGCGACACGATGTCGCCCTGCTGGAGGATTCGGCCCGCCATGCGGTCGGGGTGGAACTCCTCGAGCGCGTCCGTTTTTTCGCCGACGCCAATGTACTTGATCGGCTTCTTGGTCACGCCATAGATCGAAAGCGCGGCGCCGCCCCGCGCGTCGCCGTCGAGCTTCGTGAGGATGACGCCGGTGATGTGCAGGCGCTGATCGAATCCCTGCGCGATCTTCACGGCGTCCTGTCCCGTCATACCGTCGGCGACGAGGAGGATTTCGTCGGGGTGAATCGCCGCTTTGAGCTTGTCCAGCTCCTCCATCATCTCGTCGTCGATCTGGAGGCGGCCGGCGGTGTCGATGATGACCACGCGGTCGCGTCCGCGACGCGCCTGCTCGATGCCGGCCTTGGCGATCTTCACGACGTCCTGCGTCGTGCGGTCGGCGTAGACCGGCACGTCGAGCTGAGCGCCGAGTGTCTCGAGCTGGTCGATCGCGGCGGGACGGTAGACGTCGCAGGCGACGAGGCGCGTCGGCCGGGACTCGCTCTTCAGCTTGCGCGCGAGCTTGGCGGCGGTCGTCGTCTTTCCAGAACCCTGAAGACCGACCATCATGACGACGGTGGGCGGAACGGAGCTGAGCTTGAGTCCTTCGCGCGTCTCGCCGAGCATCGCGGCGAGCTCGTCGTAGACGATCTTGACGAGCTGCTGGCCGGGGGAGACGGTGCGCAGTTGCGCGATGCCGACGGCCTTCTTCTCGACGCGCTCGAGGAACTCGCGCGTGAGCTGGAAATTGACGTCCGCCTCGAGCAGCACGCGGCGGACCTCGCGAAGCCCCTCTTTGATGTCGGCTTCGGTGAGGACGCCCCGGCCGCGCAGCCGGGCAAACGTTGCCTCCAGTTTTTCGGAAAGCTCGTCGAACATAGACTGAGAAAGGTAGCCGAGACGATCGATTCGTTCAAGCAAACGGTTGTGCGCTATTGGCTTTTCCCCGTTATACTTAGCGCGCGAACGGGTGGACCGGTTGACCGGTGGACCGGTGGACCGGTAAACGGCGGAGATCGGCAGTACCCGATCCACCTGTCCACCCCTCCACCTGTCCCCCTGCCATGGCCAAGACCCAACGCAAGGACGACATCCTCAAGTCCGAGCTGCCTCCGGCGCTGCCGCTGATGGCGCTGCGGTCCACGATCGTCTATCCGCTGGGTACGATCGCCGTCCAGATGGGGGCTCCGGAAAACCTCTCGCTGCTCCGTTCGAACGAGCAGTCGGGGTTGATCGTCGCGCTGGTCGTCGCGAGCGGCGACCACGATGAGCCGATCGACAACGAGCGATTCCGCGGACGCGTCGGCGTCGCGGCGCGCGTGCACGAGCGAATCAATCTGCCCGGCGACACGGTGCAGATCACGCTCCAGGGACTGCGCCGCATCGTGATCGACGAGATGGTGCAGCTCGACCCGTATCCGATCGCCAACGTGCGCGCGGCGCGCGAAACGCCCGCCGAACCGAACGAGGTCGACGATCTGGTCGCGCGCGTCGTGTCGTCGGCCGAGACGCTGGCCGAGCTGGTGGAGCGCATCCCGGACGAAGTCCCGGCGATCTTGAAAATGAACGTCTCCGATCCGGGGCGGTTCGCCGACCTCGCGGCGACGAACATGAACCTCCGCATCGCCGACAAGGACGAAGTCCTGCAGCGCCTCGACGTCGGCCAGCGGCTGCGCTTCATCCTCTCACGCCTCGAACGCGAAGTCGCGCGCGCGCGGGTGATGGAGGACGTCAAGAAGCAAACCGAGATCAAGATCGAGCAGCACCAGCGCGAGTTCTATCTCCGGCAGCAGCTGCGCGCGATCCAGGCCGAGCTGGGCGAGGCGGATCCCGGCGAGAAAGAAGCGATCGAGCTCCTCAAGAAGATCGACGAGGCCAAGCTGCCCGAAAAAGTCGGCCAGGAAGCGCGGCGCGAAACGGAGCGCATGCGCATGCTCTCGCCCGCGTCGAGCGAATACCACGTCGTGCGCACGTACCTCGACTGGATTCTCTCGCTGCCCTGGAACCGGCGCACGGGCGAAGAGCTGATCGACTTGAAGAAAGTCGAGGAGGCGCTCGACCAGCGGCACTACGGACTCGACGAGGCCAAGGAGCGCATCATCGAGTACCTCGCCGTGCGAAAGCTGCGCGGCGGCGATCCCCACGGTCCGATTCTCTGCTTCGTCGGCCCGCCGGGCACCGGCAAGACCTCGCTCGGCGAGGCGATCGGCAAGTCTATTGGAAGAGAGTTTTACCGGATTTCAGTCGGCGGCGTGCGCGACGAAGCCGAGATTCGCGGCCACCGTCGCACGTACGTCGGCGCGATGCCGGGACTCGTCATTCAGGGATTGCGCCGCGTCGCCGTGAAGGATCCGGTCTTGATGATCGACGAAATTGACAAGATGTCGGGCGGCGGTCCGAGCGGCGATCCGACGGCGGCGATGCTCGAGGTGCTCGACCCGAGCCAGAACAATTCGTTCGTCGACCACTATCTCAACCTGCCGTTCGATCTCTCGCAGTGCTTGTTCATCTGCACGGCGAACAATCTGTTCGACATCCCGGCTCCGCTGCGCGATCGGCTCGAGATCATCAAGATCGCCGGCTACACGGTCGAGGAAAAAGTCGAGATCGCGTGGCGCTACCTGTTGCCGCGCCTGCTCGACGAGCACGGCATCAGCGACAAGGACCTGCAGTTCACCGACGAGTCGCTCTCGTTCATCTCCAACCGCTACTCGCGCGAAGCCGGACTCCGAAACTTCGAGCGCAACCTCGCCGCCATCATGCGCAAGCGGGCACGCGCCAAGGCCGAAGGCGAAGAAGGCGCCTGGGTCGTCGACGTGGAGAAGGTGGAAGAAGTCTTGGGCATTCCGCGCTACGCCGCGGAAGAAGCTGAGAAGATTCCCGAAGTCGGCGTCGTCACCGGGTTGGCGTGGACGTCCAACGGCGGCGACATCATGCTCATCGAAGCGCTGCGCATGCCCGGGACCGGACGCATGACGGTGACCGGCCAGCTGGGCGACGTGATGCGCGAGTCGGTGGATGCGGCGTACTCGTACGTTCGCTCGCGCGCCACGCAGCTCGGCATCGAGGAAGCGGCGTTCAGGGAGAGCGATCTCCATATCCATCTTCCCGCTGGCGCGATCCCCAAGGACGGACCCAGCGCCGGCATCACGCTCTCGCTGGCGATCGCCAGCGCGCTGAGCGGACGCCCGGTGCGGCGCGATCTCGCGATGACCGGTGAAGTCACCCTACGCGGCAAGGTGCTGGAGATCGGGGGCGTAAAGGAGAAAGTCCTCGCCGCGTATCGCTCCGGGCTGCGCCAGGTCATCATGCCCAAGTCCAACGAGAAAGACCTGCGCGACGTGCCGGACGAGGTGAAGAAAAACATGAATTTCATGTTCGTCGATCGGATGGACGAGGTGCTCCATCTCGCGCTCATGCGCCCGGCGTCCGAAGAGCTGGCTGATCACGCCGAGCCCGAGGCGGAGCCGGCCACCGTCATCACGCCGACAGTGGAGCCGGCGAATCGCCCGTCGCCCGCGACCGAGTCTACGGTGGGGTCGGACTAGAAGGGCTTTCACCGCAGAGGCGCGGAGACGCAGAGAACGGCCGCCGAGGACAACCTGCATCGGCGCGCAACGAGCCGTGATTTTTTTTGTGACAGCCGCTCGGGATGCGTCGACGCACCGGAAAAGATTCTACGGTGTGTGAAGCATCCCGAGCGTCAGTTTCCAATGAATCCCGGCTCGTTGCGCGACGGATCTCGGTTGTTCACTCTGCGGCAGTTCTCTGCGTCTCCGCGTCTGCGGTGAGAGCAGTTGCAATTCCCGACTCACTTGAAGAACGACGATACGACGTAGATCACCAGCCCCGCCAATCCGCCGACGATCGTGCCGTTGATGCGGATGAACTGCAGGTCGCGCCCGATCGCCAGCTCGACGCGCTTCGACGTGAGCTCGGGGTCCCACGACGAGACGGTGGACGCGATCAGCTCGCCGACTTCGTCCTGGTATCGCGCCACGAGATAGACGGCGACGTTCACGGCGAATTCGTCCAGCTTGCTCAACAGCTCGTCGTCGCTCATCGCTTTCTGGCCGAACGCCGTCAGCGCGTGCTCGATCGCGCCGGGCGCCGTCGAGTCGGGGTTCTCGACGTAGCGCGCCAGCGCGTCCTTCGCTTCCTGCCAGAGCGAGAGCGAGAACCGACGCGCGGCTTCGTTGTCGAGGAAATCCTCCTTCCACGCGTCCACACGCGCCGCGAGCTCGGGCGAGTTGTTGAGCCGGTCCACGAACTTGTGCAACGATTCGTCGAAGCGTCCGCGCAACGGATGGCTGGGATCCTGACTCAGCTCTCCGAGCAGTCGCTGGATGGCGCGCAGCACGCGCTTGAAGATCTTCTCGTCCACCGCCGACGGAATCCACCACGGCGTCTCCTGCTCGATGCGCTGGCGAATCAGCTCGCTGTTGTCGTTCACCGTGCGCGCCGCGAGCACGATCACTTCGTCGAGCAGCTCCTGATGACGGCCGTCGTCGGTGATCACGCCGAGCACCTTGCCCAGCAGCGGCGCGAGGTGCATCGACCGCACGCGCTGCGCGAGACTCCGGTCGATCACGTCCTGCACGTCTTCGTCCTTGAGCATCTGCGCCGCGGTGCTCATCGCCTCGGCGGCGCTTCGCGCGATCGTGCGCGCGTTGGCCGGCTCGGCGAGCCATTCCGCGATCCGCCGGCCGACCTCGAGCGACCGCATGCGGTGTTCGATCACGTCGCGCGAGAGGAAATTCCGCTGCACGAACGCGCCGAGCGTGCGCCCGACGCGGTCCTTTCGCGCCGGCACGATCGCCGTGTGCGGAATCGGAATGCCGAGCGGATGGCGGAACAGCGCCGTGACGGCGAACCAGTCGGCGAGTCCGCCGACCATCGCCGCTTCCATCGTCGCGCGGACGTAGCCGAGCCACGCCCAGCGCGCCTCGAGCGCGCGGGTCACGATGAACAGCACCGTCGCGGCGACGAGCAGCAGCGTCGCACGCCGCTTCATCGAATCGAGCTGCGCCTGGCGCGTCGCTTCGTCGTGCAGGATTTGCATCGCGCGCGGGCCAGCCGTCGCGACGGGAGCCGTCACCGCGGAACGACCTTGACCTTGGCGAGGTCGACGAGGTCGGTCGGCGAACCGGCTGGCACGTCGACGTACAGCACGACCGGACGGCCGGCGACGTTGCGCACGTCCATCTCGATCGTGCGCTTCGGCGTGTCGAAATGCCGACGCTCGCCGGTGACGCGCGGCCGCACGTTGAAGCGCTCTAGCATCACCCGATCCATCGCCGACATGAATTCGGCCGCGTCGCCAGGCCGATCCCATACAGTGACCCAGGCGAGCGCATCGCCCGCCGGCGTCTTCACCAGCGCATAGCGGTCTCCGTCCCAACCGGTCGACGCGCGAATCGACGCGTCTTGATCCTGCGTGGCGGCGTAGAGGATGAGTCGCGTGCCGAACTCACCGAAGTCGTTCTCCTCGATCGTCCCCGGAATCTTCGGCACCGTGATCTCGCTCGGCACGTCGCGCTGCGACGTGAAATACGCCGAGTCGTGCATCAGCTGTTTCGTGCTGACGGGGAGATCGAGCAGCGGCAGCTTGCCCTTTTCGCGCGCCGAGTAGCGGCGGATGAAATCCGAGCCGTTGATGTACGGAAAAAGCAGCGTCTCCTGGATCACCATCGGCGCCGACGCGAACACCGGCTGCGTCTTTCGCGATGAGCGCACCATCTCGCGGATCGATTCCCACCCGCCCGGCAGCTGCGCGGCGATGTTCCCCGACCCGCCGACGGTGATGTACACCTGGTCGTACGTCGCCTGTCCTTCGACGACGGCCTGCGCGGCCAATTGCCGGTCGTCGTCGCCCGTGATGTGCTCGAGCGAATCGAGGCTCACGTACTGATCCTGCAGCGCGTGAATGAGCTCGTGCATGATCGTGAGGCCGACGTACTCTTCGGGCGCACCGTCCACGACATAGAGCACCTTGGTCTTGGGATCGTAGAACCCCATGACCTGTTCGGCGAGCACTTTTACATAGAAGTCCTGGAGATGCATCGTGTCCCTGATCAGACCGAGCATCTTGTAGAGCGTTTCCTCGTTGGCGAGATCCTTCTGCGCCTCGGGCTCGCGGAATTTCGCCAGCAGGAACTGACGGACCTCGTCGCGCGAACGAACCTCGAGCTTGGGCGGCGTCTTGAACTTGACGCCGAGCGCCGCTTCGATCTTCGGCACGTCTTCCGCGACCTTGTCGGCGTACGGCCCGTCGCCGGCGGCAGCGGCCCCACGACGGCAGGCGCTGAGCGCCACGAGCGCGACCGCCGCCGTCATGCACAGCGCGACGCTGGAGCGTCGAATGAATGGCGTCGTCATGCGTTCGTCATGCGTTCGTCGTGCGTTCGGTGGCGTCGTCCCACTTCACGTCGACGCCGGCCATCAGGCCGACGACGCGTGCGATGTCGTGGCCGCGAATGACGACGCCCTCTTCCATCAGATGGCGCGCCAGCTCCGCCTCGATCGGCGCCAGCGGCGGAACCACCGACGGACGGCTGGCGCCGTTCGTCTCGCGCCCGGCGGCCGGTCCGGTCGCCACCGGCGCGCCCACGAACAGCGCCTCGAGCTCGGCGCCGAAGCGCTCGAACGCGTTGGCCGGTTGGCGGGTCGCCGTCTCAGTCTCGCGACGCTCGTCTTCGCGTTCACGGTCGGTGCGCGCCATGTCCTTGAGCGCCGCGATGCGCCGCTCGATGAGTTGCTCGGTGTGCGGCGAGTACTTCACGACGGCCTGCAAGTGCGCGCAGGCCTCGTCAATGGCGTCGATCGCCTTGTCGGGGCGCATGCGGTCGCTGACGTACTGGTCGGTGAGCTTCACGGCGGCACGCAACGCTTCGTCGGAGATGAGCACGTTGTGATGACGCTCGAGCCGCTCCTTGCGCGCCTGCAGAATCTCCAGCGTCTCCGCTTCGCCGAGCTCGCGCACGACGACTTTCTGGAAACGCCGCTCCAGCGCGGGATCGCCTTCGACCCACCGCTCGTACTCGTCGCTCGTGGTCGCGCCGATCACTCTGAAATCGCCGCGCACGAGCGCCGGCTTGAGCATGTTCGCCGCGTCCATCGCCGCGCCGATCGCCGTGCCCTGGCCGATCAGGTTGTGCAGCTCGTCGATGAAGAGGATGACGTCGGCCGCGGCCGTCGTCTCGGCGACGATCCCGCGAATCCGCTCCTCGTACTGGCCGCGATACGTGGTCCCGGCGAGCAGCGCGACGTGGTCGAGCGAGAGCAGGCGCACGGACTTGAGAACGAGCGGCACGCGTTCGGCGGCGATGCGCTGCGCGAAGCCTTCGGCGATCGCCGTCTTGCCGACGCCGGCGGGCCCGATGAGCGTCGGATTGTTCTTGCCGTGGCGCAGCAGGATGTCGATGACGCGCGAGACTTCGTCGTCGCGGCAGCGCACGGGCTCGAGACGCCCGGCTCGCGCCGCGGCAGTGAGGTCCTGTGTGAATCGCGCCAGCGCACCGCCGGCAGCTTCGTTGCGTAGGTATTCGCCAATCATTGGCGAAAGCTAGCCGTGGGCACGGACCAGTCGTTGGATGTGAGACCGCGAATGCGCGGCCTAACGGACCAACCAGGCGAGCAGTGCATCGCCCCAAAACAAGGTGAGAAGCGCGGCAGGCGCAAGGAAAACTCCGAACGGTACGAGCGGCGTCTCGAGCGGCATGCTTCCAAGCGCCAGCTCCGTCTGTTCGCGCGGTTGGCCGCGCCGGAGCATGGCGACCGGAATCACCACCACACCAAAGGCCAAGGCGCCGAGTGTCGCACCAAGAAAAATCGTGATGAGCGCGCGCGTCGGTCCGAGCGCGGCACCGATGAACGCCATGAGCGTCACGTCACCGAGGCCCATCGCCTCGCGTCTGGTCACGACTTCGCCGAGCCAGCCGACGATGGCGATCATGCCGGCGCCGGTGCACGCGCCGATCAACGCATCGTACGGTCCGGCGAAGATCCCGGTTTCGTTCTGGAAGAAGCCGATCAGCGCGGTAAGCAACGCGAACATCAGCCCGAACAGCGTGAATCCGTCGGGTATGAGATAGTGGCGCGCGTCGGTCATCGCGACGCCGAGCAGCACGGTGCCGAAGACGGCCACGCGGAACGCGCTGAACGTCGCCCCGTAGTGCCGCACCGCCAGCAGCCAGCCGATCGCCACGACCAGCTCGATCGCCGGATACAACGGCGAGATCGGCTCGTCGCAACAGCGGCAGTGGCCGCGCAGCGCGATCCAGCTCACGATCGGCACGTTCTCGAACCAGGCGAGCTGGTTGCCGCACTTCGGGCAGCGCGACCGCGGGCGTACGATCGAGCGTTCGATCGGCCAGCGGACGATGCAGACGTTGAGGAACGATCCGATGCACGCCCCGACCATGAACGCGTACGCCTGGACGATGAGCGACGACATCACTGCGCCAGCTCGTTCAGAAGGATTCCCGCCGCGACCGCGACGTTGAGGGAGTCTACGCCGCCCGCGATCGGAATGGCGACGAGCTTGTCGGCGCGCTCACGCGCCGCGGCCGACAGGCCGGCGCCCTCGTTTCCCACCAGGATGGCCATTCGCGACGGCCGGACGGCGTTTACGGTCGGCAGGGGTTCTCCAGTCGCGTCGGCAGCCCAGACGTCCATCGGCCGGGCGCGACGGAACGCGTCCAGGTCGTCCCAGGTAACAGGGAAACAGAGATGATGAAAGTGAGCCCCCATCCCGCTACGGACGACTTTGGCGTTCCAGAGGTCAACGGTTCCCGGCAGGGCGACCGTCGCGTCGGCTCCCAAGGCCGCCGCGGTGCGAACAATTGTGCCTACGTTGCCGGGATCCTGCACCGCGTCCAGCACCAGGACGCGCAACGTCGCTCGCTCGACGAGCGCCGCGAGCGACCGATCCGGCACTTCGGCGATGGCAAGAATTCCTTGCGGCGAGTCCGTTTCGGCGGCGCTGGCGAATTCATGGTAATCCACCCTCTCGACGGGCACGCCGCGCTCCCCGAGCTGCGCGACCACGGCACCCCCCCGCGGGGTCTCGTCAAGCTGCGGCGCCGTCAGGACGCCGCGGATGGCGAGCTGCGACCGGGCGAGCTCCTCGACCGTCCGCACGCCTTCGGCCACAAAGAGTTGCTGGCGCTCGCGGGCTTTGCGCCGGCGAAGGTCGCGAGCAAGGGTCAGAAGCCTCACGCTTGTCGAGTAGTAGGCGGTTTGATTGTCCGTCTCCGCACCCCGCACGCCGCACCCCGTACCGCGCACGCCGCACTCCGCACCCCGCACCCCGCACTCGTTCCACGCCCTCCGGAATATGTCTTGCCCTTCCCCCAAGTGAACTCTTCAGTCCGATGGAATCGCAAATAATGAGACGATTTGGTTGGGCGACGCGAGCGGCGACCGCCATTCTGGCGCTGGGCGGGTCCGGCTGCGCGATATCACAGCAACAAGAAGTGCAGATCGGCGCGCAGCAATCGCAGCAGGTCAACGCCCAACTGCCGATCATTCGCGATCCGGAGATCAACCGCTACCTCCAGGTACTCGGCGACTCGATCGCCCGCGTGACGAGTCGGTCCGACCTGGATTGGCACTTCTTTCTCGTGAACACGAACGACTTCAACGCGTTCGCGCTCCCGGGCGGCTACGTCTACATCAATCGCGGTGTCGCCGAACGCTCCGACCGGCTGGATCAGTTCGCCTCTGTGATGGCGCACGAGATCGGGCACGTCGTCCTCCGTCATTCGGTGAAGCAGATGCAGCAGATGCAAGGCGCAAACGTCGGCGCGATGGTGTTGTGCACCCTGACCGCTGTGTGCAACGGCATCGGAGGGGCCGGCGTGCAGGTCGGCGGCGGACTGCTGTTCGCCAAGTTCAGCCGCGGCGACGAGGCGCAGGCCGACTCTGCGGGCGTGGAAGAGTTGGTGCGCGCCGGCATCAACCCGACCGGCATGCCGGAAATGTTCGAGAAGCTGATCGCCGAGCGACGAACGGCCCCCTCGACGGTCAATCAGTTTTTCACCGATCACCCGCTTGAGGAAGACCGTGTGCAGGATACGCGAAACCACATCGCGCAGTACAATCCGGTGATCATTCGCACGCTGACCAACGACTCGCGCCTGTTCCAGGACTTCAAGTCGCGCGTTCGCGCGCTCCCGCCTCCGCCCCAGCCGCGCGCGCGTCCCTAACGCCGATCCGCTCCACCACACCCGATACGAGGCGAACGAAGGCGCCGGCCGCGCGCGCCGTCGTCTCGAGCACATCGTCGTGTGAGAGCGGCGAGGATGACAGCCCGGTCGCGGGATTCGTGACGCAGCTGAAGCCGAGCACGCGCATGCCGATCGCGCGCGCGACGATCACCTCGGGAACGGTCGACATGCCGACGGCGTCGGCGCCGAAAATGCCCAGCATGCGCACTTCGGCGGCGGTTTCGTACTGGGGACCGAGCAGCCCCGCGTAGACGCCTTCGCGTAGCACGATCCCCTGCTCTCGCGCCACTTCACGCGCGATATCCGCCAGCCGCGCGTCGTACGGCGACGACATGTCGGGAAATCGAAGATCGCCGTGCTCGAGCGGCCCGATGAGCGGATTGCGAAACATCAGGTTGATGTGATCGCGGATCAGCATCAGGTCGCCGGGATTCCAACTCGGGTTGATTCCACCGGCGGCGTTGGAGACGATGAGCGTCGGCGCGCCAAGCGCGTGGACGACGCGCACAGGATATCCGGCGAGCGCCGCGTCGTGGCCTTCGTAGAGATGGAATCGCCCGGCCAGCGCGAGCACCGGCACGCCGCGGAGCGTGCCCGCGATCAGCTGTCCGGCGTGGCCCGCGACGGTGGAGGACGGAAATCCGGGTACGTCGCGGTAGTGAATCGTCCGGGCGTCGTCGATTTCCTCGGCGAGACCGCCGAGGCCTGAACCGAGGATGATCGCGGCGACCGGCGCCACGTCGCCCACGCGGGCGCGAATCCGCTGCGCCGCGGCGAGCGCCTGGGCCGCTCCGTGCCCGCTCACGCCGCCGCGCCCGACCGCAGTCGCGCGACCTCGGCGTCGAAGTCGGCGAGCATCTTCGCGCGTTCCTCGAACGACACGAAGGCGCTGGCGAATCCGTTTCGCGCGACACGCGCCAGCTCGTCGAACGTGAAGTCGAGCGAGCGGGCGGCGTGGACGTACTCGTCGGTGAGCGTCGTGCCGCTCATGAGCCGGTTGTCGGTGTTGAGCACGACGTTCAGCCCACGATCGAAGTACCGCCGCAGCGGATGCGCCTCGTACGACACGACGGCGCGCGTCTGGACGTTGCTCGTCAGGCAGATCTCGAGCGGAATGCGCCGGTCGTTCACGTACTGTGTGAGGGCTTCGTCTTCGATCAGCCGCGTCGCGTGCCCGATGCGATGCGCGCCGCAGCGGTGGATCGCTTCGCGCACCGACGACGCGTCGGCGCCCTCGCCGGCGTGACAGGTGCACGCGAGGTCGTGGGCCTGCGCGTACTCGAACGCCGCCGCGTGCAGCGATGCCGGATTTCCGAGCTCGCCTCCGGCGAGATCGAATCCGACGACGCCCCGCGTGCGGTACGCGACGGCGAGGTGCGCCAGCTCCACCGACACGTCGGGCGACAGATGGCGCAGCGCGCAGACGATGATTCGCCCCGACGCCCCGCCCTCCTTGTGTGCGCGCTCGAGCCCGCGCAGCGTCGCCTCGATCGCTTCGCCCGGCGACAACCCGCCGCGCACGTTGAGCACCGGCGCGAAGCGCACCTCGATGTAGCGCACGCCGTCGCGCCCGGCGTCGATCGCCAGCTCGTACGCCGCCCGCTCGAGCGCCTCGGCGGTCTGGAGCACGGCCAGCGTGACGTCGAACTTGGCGAGGTAGTCCTCGAGGCTCCGCGCATCGTCGACGCGCATGAATTCACGCACCGACTCCGCGTCGTCGCGCGGAATCGGCTGATGATACTCGCGCGCCAACTCGAGCAGCGTCTCCGGACGAATCGAACCGTCCAGGTGACAGTGAAGCTCGGCCTTCGGCAGACGGCGGAGCAGATCCGACGTCAGCGGAGGACCAGCCGTCACGACGCGTCCGCCGAGCGCTGGCGAGCCGAGACGACGCGCAGGATGCCGCCGGCATGCATCACGGTGGCCGGATCCAGCGGGAGGCCGCGGCTGTCGGTGATGAGACGAGCGCCGGCACTCACCGCGTTGGCCTCGCCCGCATCAAATGCCTGCACCGCGTCGAGGGCGCTGGCGCCCGAGGGCAAGTCGAGAGGAGTCGAGTTGACGAAAACGCGCACGGACACCGAAAGGCGAAAGGGACGAACTCCGAAGGTAACGAACGGCGAAGCTAACGAGGAGCGAAAGTGACGAACTCCGAGGACGGCGAGGGGGCCAGAAATAGGAAGCCGTGGGTCGGGTCTGCATGCGCCATCGCGGGGACGTTCGCCGTTCGCGTCGATTTCCGCGGTCCAGCGACTCTCGCCGTTCGTTACTCTCGCCGTTCGTTAGCCTCGCCGTTCGTTAGCCTCGCCGTTCGTCAGTTTCGCCGTTCGTCAGTTTCGCCATTTGTTAGTTTCGCCGTTTGTTAGTTTCGCAGTTCGTTAGTTTCGCCGTTTGTTAGTTTCGCAGTTCGTTACCTTCGCCCTTCGGAATTCACGACCCTCCGACTCGTCCCCGCAAAATCCGCCGGGCTCAGAGTTCCGCGTTTTCTCACTTCGTCGATCAACAGATCTCTGATGTCCCGCTGTTGATCGTAGACGACCGGTGCGCCGTGCAGCATGGAGAATCCCCCGCCGCCCGCCTGCCGGAAGTTGCTCACGGCCATCGTGAACGTGTCCGCCGCGGCGACCGGCCGGCCCTGGAACTCGAGGCGCGTGACGCGCTCGCCGATCGGCCGCGAGACGTCGATCTCGTAGTCCACCCCGCCGACGACGTCGTAGTTGTAGCCCGGGATCGTCGGATCGGGTTCGACGCCGCGGGCGTCGGCGCGGAAAAAGCGCGCGCTGTGCTCGAGATACTCGCGCAGCTGTTCGCCGCTGATCCGCACGGCCCGCAGCGTGTTGTCGTACGGGTAGAGCGCGGCCATGCCGGCGATCGTGATCGGGCCGGGCGCGATCGAGTCGAGCGAGAACACGGCCGTCGACGCCAGCTGCGCGCCCGACGCGCGCCGCTCGACGTCGAGCACGAAGTTGGTGAGCGGTGTCGCCGCGACGCGCCCCGAATCGCCGCGCCATGCCACGGACGTGTTGCCGATCACCGTCGCCGCGTAGCGAACGGCGAGGCGGTGCCCTTCGGCGGCGACAGCCAGGACTTGAGAATCCTCGCGATGGTGCACCGCTTGAATGATCCAGCTCCGCTTGTGCGTCACGGTCCAGCGTCCGTTGTGCCGCTCGAGCCGCAGCTGCGCCACGGCGAGACTGGTCGCGAAGTTCTTCGGCTGCATGAGCAGCGCGCCGGCGATGACGGTGTCGGCCATCTCCTTGTGCGTGTGCCCGTAGACGATCACGTCGATGCCCGGCACCTCGCGAGCGACGCGCGCCGCCACGTTCTCGCTCCCCGCGCCCGTGCCGACCGTGTCGTAGGTGGACGGCTCGTCCAACCCGGAGTGCAGGACGACGACCACGACCGCCGCGCCGGCGTTTTTCGCGTCGCGCACGGAGCTCCGCACGTCGGGCACGATGTCGCGTACTTGAAGACGCCCGGCGAGCTGGTCGTGATCCAGCACCATCGCGCCCGGCGTCGTCGCGCCGACGATCGCCACCTTCACGCCGCGCCGAATCTCGACCGTCCACGCGAGGAATCGCCGCTGCCCGTTCAAGCCGTACACGTTGCAGGCGAGCATCGGGAAGTCGGCTTCGTGCATCGCGCGCTCGAGCGCCGGCAGGCCGTAGTCGAATTCATGATTTCCAATCACCGCGGCGTCGTACTCCATCGCGTTCATGGCCGCGATCACCGGATGCTTGATCGTCGTGTCGACGCGCGCCGCGACGTACGTCAACGGCGTTCCCTGGAGCATGTCGCCCGCGTCGACCAGAATCGGCAACGCGCCCGTCGCGCGCCGCAACGAATCGACGATCGTCGCGATGCGCGCCAGGCCGCGGAGCGTGTCCGGCCGCCCCGTCAGGTAGTTCCAGCCTTCGATGTACCCGTGGACGTCGGTGGTGGCGGCGAGCACCAGATCGACCGTGCCGTTGGCCCCCAACGTGAGGCTCGTGAAACACGCCGTGGCTCCCAAGAGCCCGAGCGTTAGCAGTCCCCGTATGCGCATTCGTTGCAAGCTAGCGGTTGTGCTTGCGCCGATACCAGATTGTGACGTTGTGACGACTTCAATTCCCCTGCTGGCGCCGCCAATGTTCGCCGCGAATGAGCGCGCCGCGCGGCCACAATGAACCCCTTCATCGTCGGAATCGCCGGGGGTTCGGGGTCCGGAAAGTCGACCGTGGCGCGGCATGTCGCGCAGGCGCTGCGCGCCGAGTCGGTCGCGTTCATCGATATGGACGCGTACTACGTGAACTGTGCCCACCTCACGCTCGACGAGCGGCGGAAGGTCAACTGGGATCACCCCGACGCCTTCGATTGGCCGCTCTTCATCTCGCACCTGGAACGGCTCGCCGACGGCGAGTCGATCGACAAGCCCGTCTACGACTTCGTCACGCACTCGCGGCGCAAAGACACGGTGGTCGTGCCGCCGGCCAGCGTCGTCGTCGTGGATGGCATCCTCCTTTTTGCCGACTCGCGCATCCGCGAACTTTGTGACGTGAAGATCTTCGTCGACGCCGATGCCGACCTCCGACTCATCCGTCGCATTCGCCGCGACACCACCAAACGCGGCCGCCCGCTCGACGAGATCATCGACCAGTACCTCACTACCGTCCACCCGATGCACCTCGAATTCGTCGAGCCGACCAAGCGCTACGCCGACGTGATCCTTCCGCGCGGCGGCCACAACGAGATCGCCGTCGACATGATCGTCTCCAACATCCGGCGCAGGCTCGACGCAGCCGCCGCGCCATGACCGCCCCCCCGGCCCCCAACACTCCGGCCGCCCCGGCACCCCGCGCCGTCACCGGGGAACGAATTCTCGTCGTCGACGACGAGGCGGACATCGTCGCGCTCGTCGCCTACCACCTGGTCAAAGCCGGCTACAGAGTCTCGACCGCCGCGACCGGCCCCGAGGCACTCATGGCGGCGCGCCAGGAGCGGCCCGCGCTCATCGTGCTCGACCTCATGCTTCCCGGTGCGTCGGGCTACGAGGTGCTCGAGCAGCTCCGCGCGCACGAAGCGACGCGCGACGTCGCGGTCCTCATGCTCACCGCTCGGCGCGAGGAACAGGATCGCATCCGCGGTCTCGCGCTGGGCGCCGACGACTACCTCACCAAACCGTTCAGTCCCCAGGAGCTCGTGCTCCGCGTCGGCGCGATCCTGCGCCGCATGAGCGCGGGCGGCGTCGGCCCCGCCGACGTCGTCACGATCGGGCCGGTCACGATCGACCGCGCCGAACATCGCGTCGCCGTCGACGGCCGGGCGATCGAGCTCACGCCCACCGAATACAAGCTGCTCTTGACGCTCGCCGAGCGGCGCGGTCGTGTTCAGGGACGCGCGCACCTTCTCGAGACAGTCTGGGAAGCCGCGCCCGACATCCAGACCCGCACGGTCGACATGCACGTGCAACGGCTGCGCACCAAGCTCGGTGAAGCGGGAGATCTGATCGAAACCGTTCGAGGATTCGGCTACCGGCTCAAGAGCAATCAGGCCCGCCGCGCGTGAGTCTCACCAAGCGGCTGTTGTTGGGCTCGCTCGGGATAGTCGTATTCCTCGTCGCCGTCGTCGTGTTGATCGCCGGCAATCGTCTGGCGAACCGGCTCGCCGACGAAACACAGAACGAGTTGGAGCGCGAGGCGCGGCTCGTCGGCAGCGAATGGCACGCCGGAATGAACGCCGACTCGCTCGCCGACTCCGCGGGCGCGGCGCTCGGGCGACGCGTGACGCTGATTCGCCCCGACGGCGTCGTCATCGGCGATTCCGAATTCAGCGGCGAAGACCTCCTCCAACTGGAAAACCACTTCACGCGCCCGGAAGTCGCCGCGGCGCGCGAACACGGCTCGGGCGTCTCGCGGCGGCGCAGCCCGTCGGCCGGTGACGACGAGTTCTACCTCGCGATCAAGCATCCGCTCGGCACCGTGCGCGTCTCGGTTGGTACGGCGAAGTTCCGCGAGATCGTGACCGGCGCGCGCGACGACGTGATCGCCGCCGGCCTGCTCGCTCTCGCCGGCACGTTGGTCGTCGCGTTCGGATTCTCGCGCGCCGTCTCGAAGCCGATCGTCGAATTGCGCGACGTCGCGACAGCCATCGCCGCCGGCGACCTCGGACGACGGCCGGCGCTGTCGGCGCCCGGCGAGGTCGGCGACCTCGCCGCCGCGCTCCAGCGCATGACCGAACAACTCTCGTCGCGACTGTCGGCGCTGCAGGCGGAGGACGCGCTCCTCGCCGCCGTCATCGACTCGCTCGACGAGGGAATCGTCGCCGTGAGCGCGCGCGGCAGCGTGGTGCGCCTGAACGAGAGCGCGCGCCGGCTGCTCGACCTCAAGGCCGCCGTGCCCTTCTCGACCGACCTGCTTCCGCAGGACCGGCTGGTGCGCGACGCCGTGCGCGGCGCGATGGCCGGCGTCGCCGCCGGTCCGCTCGAGATCGGCGTCGGCGAGCGAACGCTCGTCGTCTCGGCGCGTCCGCTGCCCGACGGCGGCGCGGTCGTCGCCGTGCAAGACCTCACGACGCGCCGGCGGCTCGAGACCATCCGCCGCGACTTCGTCGCCAACGTCTCGCACGAGCTCAAGACGCCGCTCACCGTCATCGCCGGATTCGCCGAGACGTTGCGCGACCGTGAACTGCCGACGGACAATCGCGAACGTTTTCTCGACACGATCGAAGCCAACACGCGCCGCATGCAGCGTATCGTCGACGACCTGCTCGACCTGTCGCGGTACGAGTCGGGAAGCTGGCGGCCGAACGTCGTGTCCAACGATCTCGCGGGCGTGGTGACCGACGTGTTCATCGGCGTCTCGCGCGCCGCCGACGCGAAGGGACTCACGCTCAACTTTCAAGCGTCGCCCGACGCCGACCGCGTCGATGCGGACCCGACGGCGCTGCGCCAGGTGCTGGCGAATCTCGTCGAGAACGCGGTGCGCCACACGGCGCGCGGTGGCGTCACCGTGAACGCCGAGGCGCCGCCCCGCGGCGGCACCACGCTGCGCGTTCGCGACACCGGCAGCGGCATCCCGACCGAACACCTCGGGAGAATCTTCGAGCGCTTTTATCGGGTCGATGCCGGTCGTGCACGTGAAGAAGGCGGCACCGGACTCGGCCTCGCCATCGTGCGACACCTCGTCGAAGCGCACGGCGGATCCGTGCGCGCCGAAAGCATCGTGGGCCAGGGGACGACGATCACAGTGCACTTCCCGGCGAAACCCGTTACGCACACGTGACGACGTCGAGCCGCGCGCCGAACGCGCGCGCGGCACTCGACGTGCGGCAGTCGACATATATTCGTGTAGCTAGCGCCCGCGACGACGCGCGGTCGACGAGAGCTCATCAAGCGCGGGAGGTAGTCGTTTGTCTGTGACTATCCCGATCGGACGTGGCGAACGTTCGCCGCGGCGCGCGGTGGCGCCGGGACACCGGCGCGTCGCCGCCATCGACATCGGATCGAATTCGATCCGGCAAATCGTCGCCGACGTCTCGAGCGACGGCACGATTCAGGTGGTCGACGAGATGAAGGCCGCGCCGCGACTCGCGACCGGACTCGCCGCCACCGGGCGACTCTCCGACATCGCGATTCGCGCGGCGATCGAAGCGGTCGAACGCATGGCGACGTTGGCGAAGGAGCTTGGCGCGGCGCGCATCGACGTCGTCGCGACGAGCGCCGTCCGCGACGCGACCAACGCCGCCACGTTCATCACCGAAGTGCAGCGCGTCACCGGACTGCGCGTGCGCGTGCTCGACGGTGCCGAAGAGGCCCGGCTCAGTTTCCGCAGCGCCGTCGCGCACTTCGACATGGGCGTCGGCCGCACGGTCGTGCTCGACATCGGCGGCGGATCCGCCGAGCTCGCGCTGAGCGCCGAGGGGATCATCGAGCGGCTGGTGTCGCTGCCGTTCGGCGCCATTCGGCTGACCGAGGAGTACTTCGAGAACGGCATCACGCCGCGCGGCGTGCGAAAGCTGCGTCGCGCGGTGAACGAGGACATTCGCGCGCACGTGCCGCGTCGCGACTGGCGCGGTGCCCAGCTCATCGGCTCGGGCGGATCGTTCACCAACCTTGCGGGAATCTTTCTCGCGCGGCAAGGCATCCTCACCGCGGCGCGATCGGTGCACGCGGCGCACATTCCGCGGTCCGATCTCGAGCACATCCTCGACATGCTCGCCGACATGACGTCGGAGGAGCGGCGCGAGGTGCCGGGCCTCAACCCCGAACGCGCCGACATCATCGTGGCCGGCATCGCCGTCGCCGCCGAGGTGCTGCGACGGCTCGAGACGCGCGAGCTGATCGTGTCGCGCTACGGGATCCGCGAGGGGCTGCTGCTCGAGGCGGCGCGCGTGCCGCCTACCATCGCCGATCCGGGCGAGGCGCGCTCGCGATCGATCGGCGAATTCGCGCAACGATGCCACGCCGAAGAACCGCATTCGTCGCACGTGCAGGTGCTCGCGCTGGCGCTGTTCGACGCGCTCGGCGAACGACTCGGCTGCACGCGCGAGGATCGGCTCGCGCTCGCCGACGCCGCGCTACTGCACGACGCCGGCTATCACATCAGCTACGAGCGCCACCACAAGCACTCGTACCATCTCGTGCTCCACGCCGACCTGCTGGGCCTCGCGCCGTCGGAGCAGGTGGTCGTCGCGAACGTCTCGCGCTATCACCGCGGATCCGAACCGCGTCGCCGGCACCGCAACTTCGGCATGCTCGACAAGACGTTGCGTCGCCGCATCCGGCGCCTCTCGGCGATTCTCCGCATCGCCGACGGGCTCGATCGCGGACACGTGAGCGCGGTGGCGGGTGTGAAGGTGCGTTGGACGCAGCGCGCGATCCGCATCACGCCGGTTCCGGCATCGCCGCGGCCGCGCGGAGCGATGCGACTCGAGATGTGGGGCGCGCACCGGAAATCCGGGCTCCTCGCCACGATCGCCGGAACTGCGGTCGAGATCGTGGCGCCGGACGGGCACGTGCTGTCGTCGGACAGCCTCGGAGGAGAAGAGCTCGAGTAGAGCGGTCAGTCGCCGAGTACGGGCGTCCTGTCCGGCGTCTGTCGCTCGCCGGCCGGAAGCTCGCGAGCGGGCGACGTTTCGCGCGCCACACCCCACGGCTGTCTGATCAGCACCTCGTGCGACGGTCGCGATGCGCTCTGTGGGTTGCGCTGGGTCCACGTGCCGTCGGGCCCGAGATCCCACGCCATGCGATCGTCGTTGAGATACGTGCGGAGGAGCGTGCGCACCCGCTCGTGCAGCGCGGGGGTTTCGATCGGCGCCACGGCTTCGACGCGACGGTCGAAGTTGCGTGGCATCCAGTCGGCCGAGCCGAGGTAGAACTCGTCCTCACCGCCGTTGGCGAACTGCCACAGGCGCGAGTGCTCGAGGAAGCGCCCGACGATGCTGACGACGCGAATGTTGTCGCTCACGCCGGGAAGTCCGGGCCGGAGGCAACAGATCCCGCGCACGATCAGGTCGATCTCGACGCCCGCCTGCGACGCGCGGTACAACGCCTCGATCGTCTCTGCGTCCACCAGCGCGTTCATCTTGCCGACGATGCGCGCCGGCCGTCCGGCGGCCGCGTGCTCCGCCTCGCGAGCGATCAGCTCCAGGAAGCGCGCGCGCATGTTCACCGGCGCGACGAGCAGCTTTCTGTACAACCGCTGCCGCGAATAGCCGGTGAGCGAATTGAACAGATCGCTCACATCGGCGCCGATCGATGGGCTGCACGTGAGCAGTCCGACGTCGGTGTAGAGTCTCGCCGTGCGCGAGTTGTAGTTGCCGGTGCCGAGGTGGATGTAGCGGCGAATGCCGTCCACTTCGCGGCGCACGACGAGCGCCGTCTTGGCGTGCGTCTTGAGCGTGGCCGAGCCGAACGCCACGTGCACGCCGGCGTCTTCCAGCTGGCGCGCCCACGTGATGTTGTTCGCTTCGTCGAACCGCGCCTTGAGCTCCACAATGACCGCGACCTGCTTGCCGCGTTGCGCCGCTTCGACCAGCGCCGCGACGACGGCCGTGTCGCCCGACGTCCGGTAGAGCGTGACCTTGATCGCGAGCACCTGATCGTCGCGCGCCGCCTCCTTGAGCAGGCGCTCGACGGACGCGCCGAACGAATCGAACGGGTGATGGACCAGGAGGTCTCCCTCCCGGATCACGTCGAAGATGCTCCGCTCGGCATCGCGTAGCTCGGCCGGCGTCGCCGCGACGAACGGCGCGTCGCGCAGCGCCGGGAGGTCGAGCGTGGCCAGCCCGGTCAAGTCGCTCAAGTCGAGCAGCCGTCCCGCGTCGACGATGTCGCGCTCGCTGAGACGCCCGCTCTCGGTCACATCGTCCTCGCGCAATTCCTCGAGGAGGAGCGCGCGCAAATGCGCCGGCATGTCGTCCTGCACTTCGACGCGCACCACCTCACCGAATCGCCGCTGGAAGACCTGCTCCTCGATCGTCGCGAGCAGATCCTCGGGCTCCTCGACGGGGATGTCGAGGTCGGAGTAGCGCGTGATGCGGAACACGTACGACGCGACGACTTCCATGCCCGAGAAGAGCGCGCCAAGGTTCGCGCCGATGACCTGCTCGAGCGGCACAAAGTGGTTGGGGCGCGCGCGAACCGGGATCCACCGCGGCAGACTCTTCGGCACTTTCACGCGCGCGAAGCGAATGGCGGCGTTGTCCGGGTCGCGAATCTCGACGGCGAGCGAAAGCGACAGGTTCGAGATGTACGGGAACGGATGCCCCGGATCGACGGCCAGCGGCGTCAGCACCGGGAAGATCTGCGACTCGAAGAACTCGTCGATCTCGCCCCACTCGGCCGCGGTGAGGTCGCGCACGCCTAGCAGACGAATGTCGTGCCGAGCGGCCTCGTCGAGCAGTGTCGTGAGGCAGCCACGCTGCATCGCGTTGAGGCGGGCGACTTCGGCGTCGATCGCGTCGAGCGTTTCTTGCGGAGTCAGCCCGTCGGCGGCCGTGAGGACGACGCCGGCAGCAACTTGGCGGCGAAGACCGGCGACGCGAACCATGTAAAATTCATCCAGGTTCGCGCTGAAGATCGAGAGAAACTTGATGCGCTCGAGCAGCGGCACGCGCGCATCCAGTGCCTGCTGCAGCACCCGCGCGTTGAACGCCAACCAACTCAGTTCGCGATTGAGATACAGCGAGGCCGGACGACCGTCAGTCATGGGTTCTACTGGGACAAAAAGGGGCGCGCGTGACTGTCGCCCCCTTCTAGAGTACGCTGCTCCGACCGCGGGCGGCCAGAGACGTTCGTGATAAACCTCGTCACGTTGGAGTCACGATCTCTAGTGCTGATGGAAGAATGATGCCACCATTGGCCCCCAAGCAGTGGCGCGCGTCACGGCGGAGATCGCCGAGCCGCCAACTTCCATAACACACTTTGGGGACTTGACTTACAGGCTTGGAGGCCGACCCGACCCTACAAAGTCGCGACTCGCGCCAGCAGCATGTAGAGCACCGCGGCCATCCCTGCCGAGGCCGGTATGGTGAGCACCCACGCCCAAACGATGCGCCCGGCAATGCCCCACCGAACGGCTGAGGCGCGCTGCGTCGCGCCGACTCCGACGATGGCGCCGGTGATCGTGTGCGTGGTGCTCACGGGAATGCCGAAGTGGGTCGCGATCAAAATCGCCACCGCTCCGCCCGTCTCGGCGCAGAATCCGCTCACCGGGCGCAGCTTGGTGATTCGCTGCCCCATCGTGTGCACGATGCGCCAACCCCCGAACAGCGTGCCGAGCGAGATGGCGGTGTAGGCGCCGAGCTCGAGCCAGCGCGGGATCGTGTCGTTGTTCGGGAGGTAGAGCGCGTGCAGCCAACCCGTCTGCACGGCGAAATAGCCGTGGACGGAGACGAGCAGTCCGACGACCACGCCCATCGTCTTCTGTGCGTCGTTGCCGCCGTGGGAATACGACAGAAGCGCCGAGCTGGCGAGCTGCGCCGACCGGAAGAAGCGGTCGACGCGCGACGCCGAGGCTTTGTGGAAGATCCAGAATATCAGGACCATGAAGATGTAGCCGGCGAGCATGCCGACCAGCGGCGAGACGACGATGAACGACAGCGTCTGCACCCACTTCGTGCCCCACGTGATCGCCGCCGCGCCGCCCCGCGCCACCGCCGCGCCGGCGTAGCCGCCGATCAGCGCGTGCGACGAGCTCGACGGAATGCCGACCAACCACGTGATGATGTTCCAAGCGATCGCGCCGAGCAGTCCCGCGAGAATGACGTTCGGGTTCACGATGCTCTGCTCGATCATCCCGCCGCCCACTGCCTTGGCGACGGCGAGCGATCCGGTGAACGCCGCGGCGAAGTTGAAAATCGCCGCCCACACGACGGCGGCGAGCGGGCTCAACACGCGCGTTCCGACGATCGTGGCGATGGAATTCGCCGAATCGTGAAACCCGTTGCTGAAATCGAAGATGAACGCGATCAGGATGATCGCGACGACGTACGCGATCACTGGATCTCGACGAGGCGCGTCATCCGTTCTTCAACGAGATGCTTTGGAGCACCTGCGCCACGCCCATGCAGCTGTCGATGGCGCCTTCGAGCGTGTCGTACACGTCCTTCCACTTGAGGACGTCGAGCGGGTTCGGGCTGCCGGCGAACAGGGCGCCCATCGCCTCGTGATAGACGGCGTCGCCCTCTTCCTCGAGATGTTTGATCAACGCGACGCGCTGATTCACCGAAGGCGGCTTTCGCATTTCGGCTACCGCACCCTGGATCTCGACCGCCGCGCGGCAGAGTACACCGGTGAGCTGACGGGCCGGTGGAAGCACCTCGGTGATGTGGAGCATCTCGAAGCGACGCGCCGTGCCGTCGATGAGGTCGATCACGTCGTCGAGCCGCGTCGCGAGCATGTGAATGTCCTCGCGGTCGATCGGCGTGATGAAGCTCTTGTCGATGCGCTGATTCACCGTCAGCGTCAACAGATCGGCCTTATGCTCGACGTCCTTGATCGCCTTGACGTGATCGTGCACGTGCGGCGCGTCGCCGAACAAGGTGTCGAGCATGCGTGCCGTGGTGGCGAGGTGCCCCGCCAACTGGTCGAACAGCTCGAAGAACTCGTCGTCGCGCGGAAGCAGCCGGCCGAGCATTGGGTAGGCGGGTGGGCGGTGGACGGGATCGACGGCAAGCCGCGCCGTGAACGAGCGAGTGTCACGGACATGTCACAACGCCGTGATCGCCTCGAACTTACCGCCCCCGGAACACCCCGGAAACCCAAAGCGAGCTGGTTTGCCTCGACGGGGTCTCTAGGCGCTGCGCAGGCTCCACTGATCCTCGAGCCGGATGCGGTTTCGCTCCGCCACCAGGTCGGGCCTCTCGAAGAGCTTGATCAGCAGCATGCCGGAGACGAAGCCGCCGATGTGCGCCCACACCGCCACGCCACCCGACACGTTCGACTGCATCGGCGTCATGTACGCCGTGACGACCTGAATCGCGAACCAGTAGACCAGTACGATCCACGCCGGAATCCGGAAGACTTTGAAGAAGATGATGAAGATGAACAGCATGTGGACGCGTACCTTCGGGTACATGAGCAGGTACGCCCCGAGCACACCGGAGATGGCGCCGGACGCGCCGACCGTCGGCGCGATCGACGTCGGATTGAGCAGCACCTGCGTCGCCGCCGCGACGAGCCCGCAGACGAGATAGAACACGAGAAAGCGCGCCGGGCCCATGCTGTCTTCGACGTTGTTGCCGAAGACCCACAGGAAGATCGCGTTTCCGAGGATGTGACCCCAGCCGCCGTGCAGGAACATCGAGATCAGCGGCGTGAGATAGTTGATTCGGTCGTGGTCGACGGTGCACGAGAGTTGTCCCGGCACGATCCAGAAGCCCGCGCCAACAGGCGCTCTGCCCGTCAGCTCGCCGGGGACCATGCCGAGGTTGCAAACGCTCTTGGCCAACTGCATCTCGGTCCCAGGCAGGCCGCCCCCCTGCACCGCGAACCACACGGCGAAGATGGCGCCCAGGATGAGCCAGGTCATCACGGGCGTTCGAAGCGTCGGGTTGTCGTCGGAGATCGGGATCATTGCTCGGATTTCGAGGCGGCCGGGTGCCCGGCCCGGTGCGACGGTCTGACAGGCACCGGACGCCGCGCGTCAGCCTTCACTGCGAGACCCCTGCCAACTTGGCGGGGATATGAGGTCCCGCAATTGCCTTCCACCACCGCGATCATGGCAGGCTCCGCCCGGCTGCCTCAACCAGGAACACGAAGAGGAAGCAATGGCCGACAAAGTTATTGGAATCGATCTCGGTACCACGAACTCCGTCGTCGCGGTCATGGAAGGCGGAGACCCCGTCGTGATTCCGAACGCCGAAGGCGGTCGGACCACGCCGTCGGTCGTCGGCTTCACGAAGGACGGCGAGCGCCTCGTCGGCCAAGTCGCCAAGCGTCAAGCCGTGACCAACCCGCAGAACACGGTCTTTTCGATCAAGCGATTCATGGGCCGCAGGATGAGCGAGGTCCCGGACGAGATCAAACGAGTCCCCTACAAGGTCGTGGCCGGTCCCGGCGATCTCGCCACGGTCGAAGTCCAGGGCAAGCGCTACACGCCGCCCGAGATCTCGGCCATGATTCTGCAAAAGATGAAGCAGACCGCCGAGGACTACCTCGGCCACTCGGTGGCGAAGGCGGTCGTCACCGTTCCCGCGTACTTCAACGACGCGCAGCGACAGGCGACGAAAGACGCCGGCAAGATCGCCGGACTCGAAGTCCTGCGAATCATCAACGAGCCGACGGCGGCCGCGCTCGCCTACGGACTCGACAAGAAGAAGGATGAAAAAGTCGCCGTCTTCGACCTCGGCGGCGGCACCTACGACATCTCGGTCCTCGAGCTCTACGACGTCGAGGGCTCGCGCCAGTTCGAGGTGAAGTCCACCAACGGCGACACCCACCTCGGCGGCGACGACTTCGACCAGCGCGTCATCGACTGGATCGTCGGCGAGTTCAAACGCGACCAGGGCATCGACCTCTCGAAGGATCCGATGGCGCTCCAGCGCCTCAAGGAAGCCGCTGAGAAGGCGAAGATGGAGTTGTCGAGCACGATGACGACGGACATCAACCTGCCTTTCATCACCGCGGACCAGAGCGGACCCAAGCACCTCAACTACACGCTCTCGCGCGCCAAGCTCGAGCAACTGGTCGACGATCTGATCCAGCGCACGATCGAGCCGATGAAGAAGGCGCTCAAGGACGCCGGCCTCGAGCCCAAGGATATCGACGAGGTGATTCTCGTCGGCGGCTCGACGCGCATGCCCAAGATCCAGCAGATCGTGAAGGACTACTTCGGCAAGGAGCCGAATCGTTCGGTGAACCCGGACGAAGTGGTGGCGATCGGCGCGGCGATTCAGGGCGCGGTGCTCACCGGAGAGCAGAAGGACGTGCTGCTGCTCGACGTCACGCCGCTTTCTCTTGGAATCGAGACGTTGGGCGGTGTGACAACGGTGCTCATTCCGCGCAACACGACGATTCCAACGAAGAAGTCGGAGACGTTCTCGACGGCCGACGACAACCAGACGACGGTCGAGATTCACGTGCTGCAGGGCGAGCGCGACATGGCGCGCGACAACCGCACGATCGGGAAATTCCAGCTCACCGGAATTCCGCCCGCTCCGCGCGGCATGCCGCAGATCGAGGTCACGTTCGACATCGACGCGAACGGCATCCTGCACGTGTCAGCCAAGGACAAGGCGACGAGCAAGGAACAGAAGATCCGCATCGAGGCGTCGAGCGGTCTCTCCGATTCCGACATCGACCGCATGGTAAAGGACGCCGAGAAGAACGCCACCGACGACAAGAAGCGTCGCGAGGAGATCGACGCGCGCAATCGGCTCGACAGCATGACGTACGAGGTCGAGAAGAACGCGAAGGAGTGGTCGGACCGGTTGCCGGCCGAGCTCAAGGCCAAGCTCGACGCGGCGGTCGAGCGCTCGCGCAAGGCGCTTCGCGGCGACGACACGAACGAGATTCGCGCCGCGCAGGAAGAGCTGAGCAAGGCCTACAGCGAGGCGGGTCAGTCGTTCTACGCGCAGAATCAGGCCCCGCCGGGCGGCGGCCCCGCGTCAGGCGGTCAAGGCGGCCAGGGCGGCGAGCCCGGAGCGCCGGGTTCGACTCCGCCGGGTGGCAAGCCGCAGGACGACGTCGTCGAAGCCGACTACGAGATCGTCGACGACAGCAAGAAGTAGGGTCGAGGCGTAAAGTTTTTGTGATGACCGGCTCGCGGCGGAAACCCGAGCCGGTTTGTGCGTGTCATTAAGACGAAGCCCTTGTCCAGCGGTCGAGGGCGCTCGAAACTTGCACCAGCCCCGCGTGTAGGATTCAGGATCAACATTTCACGCAGGTACATCGCCTCTATGACCAGTCGCTACTCTCGCGCACGTTTCAGCGCCGCCGTCGTGGTGGCGTTTTTCTGCGGGCTGATTTTCGCGTCGGGTTTCGACCTGACGCACTTCGGCTGGGCGCAGGCGCGCGTCGGCTCATCGTCGACAGCGCAGAAACCGAGCGAAGCGCAAATCGCGCCGGCGGCCGATCTGGAGTCGGCGTTCGAAGCCGTCGCCGACCACGCGCGCCCCGCGGTCGTTTCGATCGACATCGAGAAGTTCGCCAAGCCCCGTCCCGCCGTGGTTCAGCGCCGCCCACGCGGCCAAGGGCAGCTTCCGCCGGGCATGGAGCAGTTCTTCCGTCAGTTCGACCCGAACGCACAGCCGGACGACACGCCTGAAGAGGCGAGCGGCTCGGGCTTCATCGTTTCAAACGACGGCTACATCCTGACCAACAATCACGTCGTCGCCGACGCCGATCGCGTGAACGTCACGCTGTTCGACAAGCGCGTGTTCCTCGCGAAGGTCATCGGCCGCGATTCGACGACCGACGTCGCCGTCATCAAGATCGACGCCGGCAGCAACCTGCCGACGCTTTCGCTCGGCGACGACGCGAAGGCGCGCGTCGGCGCGTGGGTGCTGGCCATCGGCAATCCGTTGACGCTCGACTTCACGGTCACGGCCGGCATCGTGAGCGCCAAGGGTCGCAAGGCGACCGGCCTGCTGAATCCGAACGGCCAGAATCCGTACGCGATCACCGACTACATCCAGACCGACGCCGCGATCAATCCAGGCAACTCGGGTGGTCCGCTGCTCAACATCCGCGGCGAAGTGATCGGCATCAACAGCGCGATCGCCAGCGGCACGGGCCGGTACGAAGGCTACGGCTTCGCGATTCCGATCACGCTGGCCAAGCAGGTGATGGACGACCTCGAGAAGTACGGCAAGGTTCGTCGCGCAGTCGTCGGCGTCGTCCTCGGCGAAGTGAGTCCGGCGGACGCGAAGGCCGCTCACCTCGCGCAGGTTGGCGGTGCGTTGGTCGGCGACTTCAATCCGGCGCACGACAGCCCCGCCGAACGAGCCGGCATCCTGCAGGGCGACGTTATCGTGGGTGCGGACGGTAAGCCCGTGGACCAGGTCAGCACGCTCCAGCGCATCATTCGCGGCCACAAGCCTGGCGACGTCGTGGATCTCGAGATCGTACGCTATGGCGACACCAAGCATTTCAAGGTGAAGCTCGCCGAACCGCCGGCAGACGTCAGCCCCGCGGCCCAAGGCGAAGAAGAGGACTCGACGCCGGTGCATCCGACGGCGTCGACGGGCAAGCAGAACGACAAGTTGGGCGTCACGGTGCAGCCGATTCCGCCGGACTACCTCCAGCAGTCGAAGCTGCAGCCGCAGTATCGCTCGGGCCTGTTCGTGGGCGCCGTCAGCGGGCGCGGTTCGGCGTTCCGCAATCTCTTCCAGAACGACATCATTCTGCGTGAGATGGCGCCGTCGCCGCGCGACATTCACAGCGCCGAGGATCTTGCGGCCGCCGTCGCGTCGCTCAAGAGCGGTGACGTCGTGCAGTTCAAGGTCTGCGCGAATCCCGACCCTCGCACGGGTTCCTGCCCGACGCGCATCGTGAGCATCGAGATCCGGTGAGGCTGGTGGACCGGTGAGGCGGGTGGACCGGTGGACCGGAAAAAAACTTTAGACTAGAAATTCAAAGGGAGCCGCAACCGTGGCTCCCTTTTTTTCCTTGCACGCCCTTTGCCCGACCCGTCCACCCGCTACGGCGACGTGAGCGTGAACGTCACGTTCATCGTGTAGGTCCCCGGCTTGTCCGTGGTCCAGTGGACGATCGGGCGAACGTACATCGACACGGGCGCGCCTGGACCCGGCGTGCCGGTGGTGACGGTCTTTGCCGTCGTCGTCATCGCCGTGCGGGTTCCCGCCGGCGTGAGACTCCACACCAGATCGGCGACAGGCTTGGACGTCCACGCGCCGCCACTCGCCGTCCAGAACGCCGAATTGCCGTTCACCTGCACCGTCCAGGAACGATTCCCCATCACCGTGAGCGAAACGACCGACGGCGTGGCAAGGCCGGTCGCCACGTTCATGTCCGCCGACGTCGCCGTGTAGCTCGACGACGTCGGTGAAACCGTGAGCTGGAGGAGCGCGGGGTTCACGATCGTGGCCGGAGCCGGCAGCGACACGGTCGGCGTACACTTGCCGGAAGCACCGGTGACTTTGCACGTCACCACCGCCTGTGCTCCCGCGGCGTCGACGAGCAACGCCGACAGCGCGAGCGAACCGAGCGCGCCGCGTGCACCGAGTGCGCATCGTGCCAATCGTTTCACATGCACGTTGAACCTCATGACGCACCTCGATCGCGCTTCTCTACCTGCTGCTTCGTGCGGAAGATCTTGACCGGCCGGGTCCGGACGGTCACGACGACGCGCTGCCTGCCGGACGTCGCGCCGATTTCAATTATCGACGTGGGATCGATCGTGAGGGGTTCGCTCGATCCTTCGAGATCCGTTCTCAGTACGTAGTGGCCGGACGGCAGCCCGTCGAACGTCGCGCGCAGCGATGCGTCGGTACGCACGATCCACTCGCGGCCCGTCGAGTCGCTCAGCGTCAGCGTCACCGTGCCCACGCGCACCGCGGGCATCGATCCGTCGGACAGCGGCGCGACGTCGACCCGCACGTCGAGCGACGCCATCGGGATGACGCCAAGCTGGAGGACATCCGACGTTCCGTCGAGAAGACGCGGGCTCGGAATCCATCCCTTCGGGAGCGAGCGATCGTCGATCTCGGCGCGCGCGGTGGCGCCGCTGTTCATTCGATATTCGCCGTTGGCGTCGGTGACCGCCGTTTCCGACCCGCGGTGCACGACGATGCCGGGCACGCCGGGCTCGCCAGGATCGCGCACGCCGTTGCCGTTGCGATCCTGGAAGACGATGCCGGTCACCACGCGCCGATCGAGCACGCCGATGCTCGACGCGCGTTCCACCTTGAGCGTGAACACCGTGTGCAGCACGCCGAGTGCGTCGAGAGCCGTACCGCGTTCGGCACCCACGACGATCCGCAGCGAGCGATGGACGTCGAAGTCAAGCTCGGCCCGCGACGTCACCACGCTGACCTCGCCAAAGCGAAGCCGCTGCGCGTCCGCGCTCACGGTCCAGCGTGGGAAACGCGGCCAGATTTGGAATCGGTCGATGTGCGCGTCGATCGTCGACTGCGGCGGCGTGGCCGTCGGGCCGAAGGTGGCCGTCTGGATGGAACCGCTCACGCCGAACGAACCCCGCGCGCTGACGCGATCGATGCTCAGCTGATCGATCACGCGCCGCGATCCTTCGTCTTCGATCGAGGTGAGCGAGTCGACGACGTTCTGCGCCACGTTGCTCAAACGCGTGGTGGCTCCGATGTCGAACCCGGCGGCCAGCAATCGCGCGCGAACGCCGTAATCCGTCTGCGACGACCCGAAGCCGCCGATCGAGTCGTGCGACGTCACGGTCGAATGCATCGCGTCGGCGCCGAAGGTCAGCGTCGGCAGAATCGCGTAGGTCGGCGACAGCGACCAACCGGCCGAACCGATCGCCGTCTGCGACGCGTCGTCGTCGCGCATCGACCAGAAGCTGAAGTCGGTGCGAAGACGTCCGATGCCGCGGTCAGCGCCGAACGACACCGCGTCTCGGGCCGGCGCGAACGCCGACGTGCCGCCAGGCGCGTGCGTCATCTTGAGCGCGACGTCGCCGCCGGCGATGGGCCCGCGAAAATCCGCTTCGGCACCCAAGCCGCTCCCGTCCTGATACGAGCGCCCCGCGATCGTTCCCGCCGCGTAGGCGTTCGTCCACGGCTGCGACTCGAGTGACAGGCCGAGCGCGTCGAGGTTGCGGACGAGATACGTCGAGTCGCTCAGATGCGAGAAGAACGCGCTCACCATGCCGAAGCCGAACTGCTTCTGCGTCGTCGCGACGAACAGCGTAGGCGCACCCCAGGTGTCCTGCGTGGCGAGCGGCGCGGCGCCGAGGAGTTGCAGTCGCTCGTCGGCCGGACCGAGGCGCAGCGACGCGCCGCGCCCGAACACGTTCTGTCCGCCCAGATCCCCGAGCGTTAGACCGGTCGTGCCGACGGTGCCGCCCCACGTCGGCGAGGCGAGAGAAAGAAAGTTGGCTTGCGAGCTGTACCCGAACGTCGACAGCGCGCGGCCGCCGATGAGGTCGTCCGACATCGGCGTGGACACGCGCCCGCTGATCGACACGGCGTCGGTCAGCGGACCGTCGATCGCCACGGATTCCACCGTGCGCGTCGGCAAACCGGCGCTCATCGCCGACGCCGCGCCGACCGTCACCACCGGCCCGGGACGGCGGCCGCCCTGCGACGCGTCGCTCACCTCGACGATCGACGACGCGAGCGCTCGCTCGCCCGACGAGTTGCGCACGATCATCGTCATCGCGCCGTCGCCGAGGTCGGCGCTGAGAGGAATGGCCGCGGTCACGGACCGCTCGATCGATTCGCCGCGCTGCAGCAACACGCGCAAAGGACCGACGATGCGCGCGTTCCACAACGGCGGCGCCTCAACGGACAGCTCGAGCGTGTCGAGCTGATTTCCCGCATTGAGGATCGTGTACGTGAGCTCGACGCGGTCGCCCGGATGCGCACCGCGCATCGGTTGCGACGCGGTCACCGTGATGCGCGCAACGTGAGTGACGTCGACCTCGATCGGCACGCGCACGCCCGGCGCCCCGTCGGCGACGAATCGGACGAACCCGACGCGCGACCGTCCGGCCGCCGCGGCCGCGGGTACGGCCACCGTCACCATGACCGCGCCGCTTCGGGTGACGGTTCCGTTCCGCGCGCCGAGCAGCGAGATGTTCCCGGTACCCACGACTTCGTAGGTGATCTTGCGCGAGTGAGACAACTCTACTGGGACGGCGACGCTCACGACGCGAAACGAGCGTGGCATCGCCGCGTTGACGACGACGCTCGCGACCTCGCGCTCCTCGCCGGGGTCGCGCGTCGTCGAGTCGACCGGCACAGTGTCCACCGGAACGACGGTGATCGCCGTTACGCGTGCGACACTGGCGCGGTGCGGCTGCTGACCGGAGGGCGCGGCCGAGCGCGCCGAGCGCGCCGAGTACGACGGCGATCGCGATGCGTCGCGTCATGGCGTGCTCACGTTGACGGTCATCGCGATCGTCGTCCCGTACGACGCGCCCGTGTCCGTCCAGTCGAGCATCATGCGCAACTTGACGCCGGCGGAAAATGAGCCGCCTTTGCCGAGAGACACGGCCTTGACCGTGCGCGCCGCCTGAACCGCTCCCGTGCACCCCTGCGTGATCGATGCAAACGGCTTCGACAGATCACTCGGCTCCCACATCAACTTCGAGAGCAACTTGCCATTCCCGAGGTTCGCGCCCGTCGAACAGATCTCTACGGTGGTCGTGTGCGTGTTGCTCGCGTTGCCACCGGTGAGCGTGACCGTGAAGTTGATCGTGGGCCCGTCGATGTAGCCGTTGACGTAGTCGGCCAGCGTTGGCTGGACGAACGTGGTCGCCGAGCCGCTGGTGATCGTGAGCGTCGTGGTCTGCGCCGCCGACGCGCGAGCGCCGGCGAAGACCAAACCGCACACGAGGATCGCCGCGCTCGCGGCGCGCCGCGTCACGGGATTTCCAGTTCCACCTGCCCGGCGGCGATCTCGGCCCCCTCGTAATCGAGGAGTGCAAGCAGCACATATCTCCCCGAGGGGAGATGCGGAAGTGCAACACCGAGGCGCCGCGTCGCGCCGGGAAGTGCGGGAAATTCAGGAATGTCGATCTTCGACACGACCGAGTTGTCCGGTCGGCGAATCTCAACGGCACCGTGCGCGACCGTCTGTCGCGCGCCCGTGTTCTTGTAGGTGATCTGCAGTTCGCGGATGGTCTTTCCGCGCTTTCCACCCGGAGTGCTGTCAGGACGGTCGACGACGTCGACGTCCGTCACCTCGGCGCTGGGTGTCGTCTCCGGCTCGACGTAGACCTTCACGCCGTAGCGCACACTGTACTGCACGCCGGACTGCGGCGTGCTCCGCGGCGGCGGCGGCGTCTCGACGAAAAGAATAGCGTAGCAGCCGTGCCCGATCGCCGACGCGCTGTCCACCGTCACACGGATGGTCTGCGCCGATCGCGGTTCGAGCTGTAGCACGGACGGGTAGACGCTGACGTGCGATCCGCACGACGTCGCCAGGGTGCCGGTCGGGTAGTACCGATTCTCGCCGGCTTCGCTGCGATCCCAGTCCTGCATCGAGATCGTGGCGTGCGCGGGCGCGATACCGGGATTGGCGGCGCTGAACTGCGTCGTCGCCGTGGTGGTGCCGGCGCGCAACGGCACGTGCAGCTCGAGCTGGTCGACTGCGACCTGCGCTGCCGCCACGTGCGGGGCGAACGCGGCGAGCGCGCCGGCGAGGGCAATCAACCGCCCCGGCCGACGCGCTGCGCGCGCGATGCGAGTGCTCATCCTCCGCTCCGGAGGTCGCGAGGTATTATTGCGCGACGAGCGTGAACACCACGTTGAGGTTGTACGTGCCCGGAACGTCCTGCGTGAAGTTGTACGTCGTCTTGTAGAACAGGCCGGTGACCGCGCTCGCCATCGTCGCGGTGCCCGACACGATGTCGGCCGGCGTGGTGGACAGCCCGGCGAACGTGCCGCCCGACGACGTCGACCAAGCCAGGTCGCTCGCCGGCTTCGCATACGACGCACCGCTGAACGCGGCGGCCGCGGCGCTGATCTGCACTTTGTAACCGCGATTCGACTGGACCGTGAAAGTCGGGCCGGTCGTCGGCATCTGGATCGAGGCCGCGGTGTAGTCCGCCATGCTCGTCGGGGCGTTCAGCGTCTCGTTCGTTCCAGAAGTAAAGCCGCTCATGGTGAGCGTGAGCAGCGAAGGCATCGTGAGGGAATGCAAAGACGTCACCGTGCACGGCGGCGGCGAGGCCAGCGTCGAATTGATCGAGCAGGTCTGCGCTGCGGCGATCTGGGCACTGATGGCGATTGCGCAGGCGGCAGCGCCTGCAACGGCCAACTTCTTCATGGTGAAACTCCGGTTGAATGTTTAGCTACGTCGCTAAAGCGGCCTGGCTGCGGTGCCCCCGCGAACTGCCGCGAACTCGACCAGTCCTGCTTGCCACCCAGCCCCGCCGTTCGGCGACGTCTGAGCTTGCTAGTTGACGCGTGCGTCCGACGCTGGTCACAGAGGTTGCCGGAGTTTTCCGGTCACGTATGCCGTTGTCCTGGAAGGAGATGCAACGTTCCGATCCAGCGAGCCTGTTCGAGTTAACCTCGATCGGTTGGGGAACTCGTTCCGATCCTCGAACGTGCTCGAGATGCCGCTCAATCCAGTATCGGCTATCCCTCTCGGCACTCCATTCGGCGTGCAACGGGGTGCGCCAAAATGAAAAGGGAGCCGTTATTTGGCTCCCTTTTCTCGCGTCAACCGCTTATCCGCGTAGTTGACGCTACGAGGACCGACCGTACAGGAACTGGCTGCCGTTGAAGAGGATGGTCAGGCGTGTTCCCTGGACCGACCCGGCAAACGTGACCGCGCCGCCGCCGCTCGTCTGCACGAAGTTGATCTGTTGATTGGCGATCGTGTACGTACCGCCCACCGTCGTCACGAGCATCGACGTGGTGTTGTCGGCCAGCGCCGTGACGTTGTAGACGCTCGTCTCGGTCCACGTGCCGGTCGCGGTCATCGAGACCGTGTCACTCGTGAGATCGAACTCCTGGGTCGACGTCACGGACGCGATCACGGGGAGGACGGTGCCATTGATCGAGGCCAGCGCAAAAGCGCCGGTGACGTTCGCGTCGGTCGGACCGAGGGAGAGGGCGTCGTTGCTCGTGTCGAGGCACGCGGCCAGTAAGACCGGAACGAGCAACCAGACAATTCGCCGCATGACCGACTCCGCGCTGAGGTGGATGCGAAGGGGGGGACTCGAACCCCCAAGCCTTTCGGCGCCAGATCCTAAGTCTGGTGCGTCTGCCAATTCCGCCACCCTCGCCGACGAGGTGGAAGATAATGCGATGTGTTTGCTAGAACGCGAAGCCGAAAATCAACCGCGTGGTGACCGTAGCATAATCCACATGCGCGCGCTCGCGTTCGTCTTTCGGGGCGAGCACGCGCTTGGCGCCGATGCCGGTGCCGACGAGGAACCGCTCGCTTCGTCCCAGGAGCCAGTTGTAATCGAGCAGGATGCCGGCGGTCGGCGCCGACAGCGATTGGCGTGCGTCGCCGACTTCGTTCGAGAACCGCGTGACGCCGGCCGACATGCCGACAGCGAATCCGCGCAGCACGACTTCGCCGGGATAGTATCTCACCTTCACGTCGCCCGTCGTGTAGCGCGAGTGGCCGACGTCGATGTAGGAGCCGACCGCGCCCACCGTGATGCCCGACGACACCGCGTTCTCCAACTCCAGCGTGAAGACGTTCGCGGGCAGTCCCAGCGGGTTGAATCCTATGTATGTCTGCGTCGGAATCGGAACACGGGCGCGCTGAGCCGCGGCGAACGACCCCGCAGCGGGGTGAACGAGGGCGGCGGCGAGCGCGACGGCAGCGGAGCCGATGAGTCGCATCAGTATGAGAATCGAGGGTGGAGTCGCGTGCTGCCTCAACGGTAACGACGTGGAACATGGAATCGGTACCGTCGGCGCACGCGCGGGGTCCGTGGCGCCAATCACAGGACGCGGCGTCTCCCCTCTCGCCGCACGTCCCCACTAGGTTTCGCGCATGAACATCGAGATCACCCCGAAAAAGAGCGACGGCCTGGAGCGGCTGATCGAGGTTCGGGTGCCGATCGAGACCATCCGCGACGCCGAGAACCGTGCGGCGCAACGGTACGCCACGAGCGCGCGTCTCCCTGGCTTTCGTCCCGGCAAGGCGCCGCCGGCGATGATCAAGAAGCGCTTCAAGGACGCGATCCGGCAGCAGGTCATCGAGTCGCTCGTGCAGGAGGCCTACCAAGAGGTCGTCGATCGCGAGAAGCTGAAAGTCGCGTCGCAGCCGCACGTCCACGACCTCAAGTTCGAGGACGGACAGCCGCTCAGCTTCGAGCTCCATGTCGAGATCAGACCCGAGGTGGCGCTCGCGCGCACCCAGGGATTCCGCGTGACGCGTACCAAGGCGAACGTCAACGACGACGCGGTGCGCGAGCAGATCGAGCAGCTGCGCGAGCAGAAAGCGACCTGGTCGCCGGTCGAAGGCCGACCGGCGCCCGGCGACATGGTACGCGTCGAGCTGAGCACGGCCGACGAGAACGGCGAGTTCCCCGAGCCGCGCGAGTACCCGCTGGTCCTCGGCGCGGGCCAGGCGATCGCCGGCGTCGAAGAGCTGATCATGCAGATCACGACCGGCGAGACGGTCGAGAAACCCGTGCGCTGGCCGGAGGATTTTCCGGATGAGGCGCAGCGCGGCAAGACGAAGCCGGTGCGCCTCCATGTGCTCGAAGTGAAGCGCAAGACGTTGCCGCCGCTCGACGACGCGTTCGCGCGGGGCGTGGGCGACTTCGACTCGCTGTCGGCGCTCGAGACCACGGTGCGCAAGGATCTCGAGGACCATGCGAGTCGCGACGCCGACGCCGGCGTGCGGCAGCAGCTCGTCGACCAGATCTCGGCGGCGAATCCGTTCGACGTGCCGCCGAGCTGGGTCTCGCAGCTGATCGACGGATACGCACAGGCGTATCAGGTCCCGGAGGGCGATCGCGACAAGTTCCGCGCCGAGTTCCGGCCGATCGCCGAGCGTCAGGTGCGGCGCGACCTGATCATCGACACGCTCGCCGAGACCGAGGGTCTCAAGGCGAGCGAGTCGGACATCGACGAACGCGTCGCCGACGTCGCGTCCCAGCGCAACGCGGACCCCGGGCAGGTGTACGCGTCGCTGCAGAAGGCCGGCCGGCTCCGCGAGATCGAGCAGAGTATTACGGAAGACAAAGTGTTCGCCTGGCTCCTGGAACGAAACGAAGTCGCCTAGTCCTTCACCACCGACATCGCCTCATGGCCACCATCTATCCGCCGTATGTGATCGAGCGCTCGCCGCGTGGCGAGCGAAGCTACGACATCTTCAGCCGTCTGCTGATGGATCGCATCATCTTCCTGGGCACGCCGGTCAACGACGACGTGGCGAACATCGTCATCGCCCAGATGTTGTTCCTCGAGGCCGACAACCCCGACCGCGACATCTTCTTGTACATCAACTCGCCGGGCGGCAGCGTGTCGGCGGGTCTGGCGATCTACGACACGATGCAGTTCATGAAGTCGCCGGTGAACACGATCTGCATGGGACTCGCGGCGAGCATGGGCGCGTTCCTCCTCGCCGGTGGCCGCAAGGGCAAGCGCTCGACGCTGCCGCATTCACGAATCATGATTCACCAACCCTCACAGCAGGGCGGCGGCGGATCGGCGTCGGACATCGAGATCCAGGCGAAGGAGATCCTCTACCTTCGCGGCAAGCTGAACCAGCTCTGGACGAAGCACACCGGCCAGTCGCTCGAGCGCATCGAGCGCGACACGGACCGCGACCGCTATCTCTCGGCCGAGGAGGCCAAGGACTACGGCATCGTCGACAACGTGATCACGCAGCGCGGCGAGATCGTGGAACCGAGCGCGCTGGCCGCGGTCACGAAATGACGTGGCGCCGGCTGTCACAAAACGTTCGTTTTGCTGAGTCGTCTCTTGCTTGACCCGTGTCCAGCCCTTAACTCTCAGCAGGACTCTCCGTTCGTTCTCCCGCCGGCTGCGAGCCACCGCTCACCGGAGTCATTTTTCCGGTCGTGGGCCCCGCGGCCACACGCAGTCACCCGCTGAGTGAGATGTCATGTCGCACGACAAACACCTTCGCTGCTCGTTTTGCGGAAAGTCCAAGGATTCGGTCCGCAAGTTCATCTCCGGACCGTCGGTCTACATCTGCAACGAGTGCATCGCGCTGTGCAATGAGATCCTCGCCGAGGACGAAGAGCGCGAAGTCGCCGAAGCAATCACTCAGGTCCCGACCCCGCAGGAGATCAAGGACACGCTCGATCAGTACGTGATCGGGCAGGAAAAGGCCAAGAAGGCCCTGTCGGTCGCGGTCTACAACCACTACAAGCGCATCAACTCGTCGTCGGTCCGCGACGACGACGTCGAGCTCGACAAGTCGAACATCCTGCTCATCGGCCCCACGGGCGTGGGCAAGACGCTGCTGGCGCAGACGCTGGCCCGCATCCTCGACGTGCCGTTCACGATCGCCGACGCCACGACGCTCACCGAAGCCGGGTACGTCGGCGAAGACGTCGAGAACATTCTCGTGCGCCTGCTCCAGGCCGGTGACTTCAACGTCGCCGAATGCGAGCGCGGCATCGTCTACATCGACGAAATCGATAAGATTGCGCGGAAATCTGAAAACCCGAGCATCACCCGCGACGTCTCGGGCGAGGGCGTGCAGCAGGCGCTCCTCAAGATCCTCGAGGGCACGGTCGCCTCGGTGCCGCCGCAGGGCGGCCGCAAGCACCCACAGCAGGAATACATCCAGATCAACACGAAGGACATCCTTTTCATCTGCGGCGGGGCGTTCGACGGTCTCGAGAAGATCATCGAGGCGCGGACCGGACGACGTCAGATCGGATTCAACAAGGGCGACGACTCGCGGACGCCGCACCAGGCGAAGAATCCGTTCTCGGAAGTCGAGCCGGACGATCTGCTGCGGTTCGGGCTCATACCTGAGCTCGTCGGCCGGCTTCCGGTCGCCGTGGCGCTCGAGGCGCTCGACGAGGACGCGCTGGTTCGCATCCTCAAGGAGCCCAAGAACGCGCTCACGAAGCAGTACGCCAAGCTGTTCGAGCTCGAAGAAGTGAAGCTCACGTTCGAGGACTCGTCCCTCCGCGCGGTGGCCGGGAAGGCGCTCAAACGCGGCACGGGCGCGCGCGGCCTGCGGGCGATCCTCGAGGAGCTGCTCACCGAAGTGATGTTCGACCTGCCCACGCGCGAGGACGTCGAAGAGGTCAAAGTGACGGAGAGCTCAGTGCTCAACGGCACCGCGCCGCTCCTCGAGATCTCGCCGCAGCGGAAGAAGAAAGAAGCCTGAGACGCCGCCTTCGGGCGGCGTCGGCCCCGATCGAACTGCGTGACCGCGCGACGCGCGCGAAGAGTGTGAGGCAAAGCAGGTCGCCTCACACTATTTTTTGTCATGGCACTGCCTCCCCGCCAGGCGCCGTCCGCCCCGGCGACGCCGCCGGACTCCGATCCGACGAATCCCGCGCCCGCCAACCCGGGCGCGCCGGCGGAAACCAAGCGAGCCGCCGTGCTGCCGCTGCGCGACGTCGTCGTCTTCCCGTACGTCGCCATGCCGCTGCTCGTCGGGCGACAAGCGTCGCTCAACGCGATCGAGGCGGCCGCCTCGGATGGCGGAACGCTGTTTCTCGTCGCGCAGAAGAGCGCCGACACCGAGGAGCCGGCGGCGAGCGACCTCCATCGCGTGGGGGTGGTCGCGCGCATCGTGCAGGCGACGCGCCAGGCGAACGGCACGGCGCGCCTCCTCGTCGAAGGCGTACGCCGCGCACGGGTCACGCGCTATATCCCGGCCTCGGGCCACCTGCGCGCCGCGCTCGACGACGACACCGACGACACCGGCGACGATCCCGACGCGCTGCAGGTGCAGTCGCGCCGCGTGCTCGCGTTGTTCGAGGAGTACGTCTCGCTCCATCGCCGCATTCCGAACGAGGTCGTCGCGCTCGTGCAGGGCGCCGACACGATCGGGCGACAGGCGTACGGCATCGCCGCGCACCTCGCCGTGCGCGTCGAGGTCCGGCAGACGCTGCTCGAAGCGCCGTCGATCCCCGCGCTTCTCGACGCGCTCAGCCAGGTGCTGGTGAGCGAGACCGAACTGCTCCGCCTCGAGCGAAAGCTCGACGAAGAAGTGCGGGGGTCGCTTTTCCAGAACCAGCGCGAATTCTATTTGCAGGAGCAGCTCAAGGCGATCCATCGCGAGCTCGGACAGGAAGACGCCGACGACGCCGCCGAGGTCGAGCGGCAAATCGAGGCGCGCAGGCTGCCGGAGGCCGTGAAGGCGCGCGCGATGCGCGAGATCCGCAAGCTGCGCCGCATGTCGCCGCTCTCGCCGGAATCGACGGTCGCCCGCAACTTCATCGACTGGATTCTGGCGCTGCCCTGGACCGAGCGCACCGACGACGTGCTCGACGTCGCGCACGCGCGCCGCATCCTCGACGAGGATCACTACGGGCTCGAGGAAGTGAAGGACCGTATCCTCGACTACATCGGCGTGCTGTCGCTGGTCGAGCGCATGGAGGGTCCGATTCTCTGCCTCGTCGGACCGCCGGGCGTCGGCAAGACGTCGCTCGGCCGCTCGATCGCGCGCGCCCTCGGGCGCAAGTTCGTGCGCATGTCGCTCGGCGGCGTGCGCGACGAAGCGGAGATTCGCGGCCACCGCCGGACGTACATCGGGTCGATGCCCGGCCGCGTCGTGCAGGCGATGCGAAAAGCCGAAGTCATCAATCCCGTGATCCTGCTCGACGAAGTGGACAAGCTCGGCACCGACTACCGCGGTGATCCGTCCGCCGCGCTGCTCGAGGTGCTCGACCCGGAACAGAACAGGGCGTTCAACGATCACTATTTGGAGATCGATTACGACCTCTCGCAGGTGCTGTTCCTGACCACGGCGAACTATCTGCCGCAGGTGCCCGAGCCGCTGCGCGACCGGATGGAGATCATCCGGCTGTCGGGCTACCTCGATCAGGAGAAGTACGCGATCGCCCGCCAGTTCCTCGTGCCCAAGCAGCTCCGCGCCAACGGTCTCGATCCGGCCAGCGTCGAGTGGGAGAGCGACGCCATTCCGGCGATCGTGCAGAACTACACGCGCGAGGCCGGCGTGCGCGAACTGGAGCGCCGCCTCGGCCGCATCGCGCGCAAGCTGGCGCGCCGCGAAGCGGAGACGCGCGACCTCACCAAGACACCGCCCACGCCGGGTCCCAAATCCGTCGTGCGCGCCGCCGAGCTCAAGGAGCTGCTCGGAACCGCGCCGTACGATCCGTCGCTCCTCTCGCTCGACCACAAGGTCGGCGTCGTCACCGGACTCGCGTACACCGCTGTCGGCGGCGACGTGCTCGAGATCGAAGTCAGCGTCGTGTCGGGGCGCGGCAAGCTGCAGCTCACCGGCACGCTCGGCGACGTGATGAAAGAATCGGCGAGCGCCGCGCTGAGCTACGCGCGCTCCCGCGCCAAGGTGCTCGGCATCGACAAGGATTTTCATCGCACGCGGGACCTGCACATCCACATTCCGAGCGGCGCCACGCCGAAGGATGGACCATCGGCCGGCATCGCCATCGCGACCGGAATCGTGAGCGCGCTCACGGGCATCCCGGTGCGCGGCGACATCGCGATGACGGGAGAAATCACGCTGCGCGGACGCGTGCTGGCGATCGGTGGTCTCAAGGAAAAGGCCGTCGCCGCGCATCGCAACGGCGTCAGGCACGTGCTCATCCCGCAACAGAACGTGCGCGACGTCGAGGAGCTTCCGGCCGAGGTGAGAGCGGGCGTGACGTTCCATCCGGTGAGGACGATGGACGAGGTGCTCGCGCTGTCGCTCGTTCGCGCCGCCGGTTTGGAGGCCGAGGCGCCGACAGTCGCGCCGAACTGAGTCGACCATGCCGGCGCCGGCGCGTGAACCGTTGGTGATCCGGTCGCTGGAATTCCTCGGCGGCATGGCCAGCTCGGGCGGGTGGCGTCCCGAGCCGACGCTGCCGGAAGTCGCGTTCGGCGGGCGCTCCAACGTCGGCAAGTCGTCGCTGCTCAACCGGCTCGTGCATCGCAAGAAGTTCGCGCGAGTGAGCAACACGCCGGGACGCACGCGCGAGGTGAACTTCTTCAAGGTCAACGATCAGTTCGTGCTCGTCGACCTGCCCGGCTACGGCTACGCGCGCGTCTCGAAGGAACGGCGCGCCGAGTGGAGACCGCTGATCGAGGGCTACCTGCGTACGAGCCCGCAGCTCCGGGGCATCGTCGAACTCCTCGACGTGCGGCACGATCCCACGGACGACGATCTGAAAATGCTCGACTTCCTCGGCGAGGTCGGCGTGCCGACGATCGTCGTTTTGACCAAGATCGACAAGCTCAGCGCGGGCGAGCGAAAGACGCGCGGCGCCGAGCGCGCCGCGCAGCTGGGGCTCGACACCGATCAAGTGATTTCGTTCAGCGCCGTCACCGGCGAAGGGCGCGACGTGCTCGCCGAAGCGATCGAAGCGCTGCTCGAACAGCCGTCGTGGCGGACCGAATCGTGAGGACCGCCGCGTTCATCGTGCTACTTGCCGCCTGCGCGTCGCAGACGGGTTCGACGACGCCGGCCGCGGCGCCGCACCCGACGCTCGCGTCGCAAAGCGCGCGCGTCGCACCCGACACCAATCCCGATCTGATTCCGCCGGGACTCGGCACGCTCAAGGAGGCCGACGTGTCGATCACGCTCCAGCCGCCGACCGGCGTCCGCGTCACGATGTTCCCGCTCGCCGAGTCGATCATCCGAACGCTGGCGCCGGATTCCTACCGGTCGATGCACGCGATCGTCGAAAGCCGCGCGACGCAGATTCGCCAACGGGCGACGATGCACGGCGAGCGAAGTCCAAGCGTCTGGTTTGTCCGGTTTTACGGGTTGGCGCCGGATGCCAGGTATGACCCGACCGACATCACGGTGAGCGTGGGTGGACGCGATTTTCGTCCGTTCGACGTCGTGCCGATCTCGGGCGACCTCGGCACGCAGCGCCTGCAACCGCGCGAGACGCAGACGGGATTGCTCCTATTCGACGGCGCGTTGGACATCACGCAGCCGATGGTCGTGCGGATGGGCGCCGAGCAGAACGTCGACTGGGACTACAACGCGGGCGGCATCCTCGGAAAGATCGACGCCGAGCGCGCCGCCGTTCGCGCGCGCGCCGGCGCGAAAACAGCGCCCGCGAAACCGCCGCAACCGGCGCGCTGAGCGCCATTCACGAATCGTCAGCGAGGCTGTCTCATGGCGTACCTTCCTCTCAGACAAGTCGCCGAGTGCTCGAGCCGCACCATCGCCAACGAATGGCTGGAAGGCTTCACCGCGACGCTCGCCGATCCCAAGACGGATCGCGGGCAACTGTGCCGACGGACGCTCACCGAGCTCTTTCATCCCCAGTACGCCGCCAATTGGGAGTCGGCGATCAACGACACGAAGGTCCCGGCGGCGACTCGCCTCGCGCTCACGAGCATGGATCCGTGCAACATCACGCTCGAGCCCGAGTACTATGCCGACTGCGACGAGGCGAAATTCCAACGCGTCAAACCGCTGCTCTGGCTGTGGTATTCGTTCGACCGCAGCGCCGCCGGCGGACAGAACGTGTGGCTCGGCGTCGAGGTCCGACGTGCGCTGGCCAAGTACATCTTCAAGCGCTGCGGCGAGAACTTCAAAGCGTTTCACAACGTCGAGTTCTCGTTCGGCTACAATCTGGAGGTCGGCGACAACGTGGTCGTGCACCGCAACGTGCTGCTCGACGACCGCGGCGGGATCGTGCTCGGCAACAACGTGTCGATCAGCGACTTCGCGAACATCTATAGTCATACGCACAGCATCGTCGACGCCAAGGACGTCACCAACGCGACGACGGTGATCGAGGACGGCGTGCGGATCACGTACCACGCAACGGTGCTTGCGGGCGTGCACGTGCACGAGCAGGGGATGGTGGGCGCGATGGCCGTCGCCACGAAGGACGTGCGGCCGTATCACGTGTACGTCGGCATTCCGGCGAAAAGCGTGCGCGTCAAGCCGAACGCGCCGCAGGCGGCGACCGTTTTGCGCACGAGCAGCGACCGCCAGACCGACGGCCGCTAGGGCAGCCCAGTCAGCGCACGCGCATCACGTCTTCGACCGGGCCCGCGTCGCCCGCGCCGAGGAGCTCGACGACCTCGCGGAGCGACGCGCGCTCGCCGGGAAAAGCGAAGCGAGTGAGCGCGTCGTCGACGGAGAGCCACTCCGAGCGCTGATGCTCGCCGCCGATCGTGACGTCGCCCGACTCGGCGATGAACGCGGCGAAGACGACGGCGAGCTGCATGGTGCGCGTGCGTCGCACGTAGAACGGCTGAACCCTCACGACGTACAGGCGTTCGGCGTCGAGTCCGGTTTCTTCGCGCAACTCTCGCAGCGCCGCTTCCTCCGGCTCCTCACCCGGTTCGATATGGCCGTGCACCGGCTCCCACGCCGACGGACAGCGCGTGTCGTTCGCCCGTTGGAGCGCGAGCACGCGCCAACCGGCCGCCAGCGGGCGTATGGCGAACACGTCGACCGTACCGATCTCGATGCGCGTCATGCGTGAAAAGCTACGCCGACGAGCCCGCGCTCGCGCGACCATGAGATCGATGTCGTCGCGCAAGTGAAACGCGTGGTCTCGGAACAACAGATTCATGGCCGTTTCGCGCGCCTGAGCCGGCGGTTGCGCGACGGCTGGTTCGTACGAGACACGCGTCGTGAGTTCGGCCTCGTCGGGCGTCGCGACGCGTCTGATCTCGTCGACCGTCGTGCGGCCGGCCTCCGCGTGCGCCACGCCCGAGGCCCAGAGCGACCGCATGCCGTCGGCGCGCGCGGCCTCGGTGATGCGCTCGGTGGATTCACCGGCCGCGACCCGGCGCTCGAACTCGGGCGTCGCGACGAGCACTTCGGCGATGGCGAGCCGGCCGTGGAACCCGGAGGTGCCGCACTCGCCGCACGCGGTTGAATCGACGCCGCGGCACGACGCGCAGAGGCGACGGGCGAGCCGCTGCGCCATCACGCCTTTGACCGCCGTGGCGATCTTGTAGCTCGCCACGCCGATGTCGATCAGTCGCGTCACCGCGCTCGGCGCGTCGTTGGTGTGCAGCGTGGAGAGCACGAGGTGTCCGGTGAGCGACGCCTGGATCGCGATCTCGGCCGTTTCGCGATCGCGAATCTCGCCGATGAGGACAACGTCCGGATCCTGCCGCATGATCGAGCGCAGCGCGGTGGCGAACGTGAGTCCTGCTTTCTCGTTCACTTGTACCTGAACGATGCCGGGCAACCGATACTCGATTGGATCTTCCACCGTGACGATGTTCACGCCGCGCTCCTTGATGCGTCGCAGCGCGGCGTAGAGCGTGGTGGTCTTGCCGGAGCCTGTCGGTCCGGTGACGAGAATGAGTCCTTCACGCGATTGCAGCAGGCGCTCGATGCGCTCGAGCTCGTCCGAGTGGAAACCCATCCCGTCGAGCGTCGGGACGGTCGAGCGGCCGTCGAGCACGCGGATCACGACCTTCTCGCCGTGCGCGGAAGGAAGCGTCGAGACGCGCAGATCCACGGCGGCGCCGTTGATCGCGACGCGCGCGCGGCCGTCCTGCGGGCGAAGACGATCGGCGATGTCGAGCCCCGAGAGAATCTTGATGCGTGACACGAGCGCCGGACCGAGGCTGCGGGGCAGCGTGCGCACGACGGCGAGCACCCCGTCGACGCGATGCCGCACGGCGATGCCCTGCTCTTCCGCCTCGATGTGGATGTCGCTGGCTCGCGTCGAGATGCCGGCGGCGAGAAGCTCGTCGACGAGCGCGCTCACCGTCGCCGCCGTTTCGCTCCCCGGCATCGGCGGCGCCGCCTCGGACTCGCCTCGGAGGTGCTCGACTTCCACGGCCGGTTCGACGTCGCGACCGACCGACTCGTCGCCGTAGACCTCGTCGATGCGTCGCGCGATGGCCGGCGCGGCGGCGATCGCCAGCCGGATCCTGCGCCCCGTGGCGAAGCCGAGTGTCCGCTCGCAATCGACGTCGAGGGGGTCGGCGGTGGCGATCACCAGCTCGTGCTCGGTGGCCGAGAGCGGCAACACGTGGAACCGGCGCGCCCACTTCTCGGGCACGAGTGCGACCGCTTGCTCGCTGGCGCGGCTCAGGTCGGCGATCGGGAGCCGAAAGCGCGCCGCGAGCGTCTCCACGTCCTGCGCGATCGGCGTCGGAAAGACAGTTTCGATGTCCACGCCGGCAACATCGCGACGTCAGCGGCGGAAAGCGTCATCCGAACGCCGCGATAGCGATCGTTTCCTCGCCAAGACACTCCTACCGCCGCCGAGAAGCGAACGCGGATGCACGCAGATTGAAACAGCGATGGCCGCAGATGAGAACAAAGAAAGAATCTGCGGCCATCGCTGTTCAGATCCGCGGCATCCGCGTTTCTGGCTTTGTTTGTTCGTTTTGGTGGCGCGCGGCGGTCAGAAGATGCTCCAGAACTCCCGGCTCACGTCCACGCCGAAGGTCCACCGCCCGCCACGCGCCACGCCGCGCGCGACGTCGATGCGCAGCACGTTGAACGGCAGCAGGTAGGCGGCTCCCAACGCTGGGTAGAGTTGGGGCGACGATGGACAACGAGCCGTGACGCTGACACACACGCCCGGCTGTTCGCCGAGCAGCGCGAAATGCGCGTACGGCGCGATCGCGCCTTGCGACGGCACGTGGCCGAAGCGTCCCAGGGAAAACGGAATGAACGGCGCGGGAAGCTGCCACTCCAGGTGCGCCGTGGCGCCGGCGTCAGAAACGAGCGAGTGAAAGTTGTAGCCGGGCGCGGAGACGGGGCCGCCGAGGTAGACGAGCTCCGTCCGCTGCGGCGCGAGGTCCGTGTTCTGCCCGCCAACACCCGCGACCGTCGCCGACGTGACTAGTCGTGTTTCGCCGAAGGGTCGCTCGAGCTGCGCGACGAGCGAGCCTCGCAGCGTCGAGCCAAGATCGCCTGCGAAGAGAGGACCCGGCTCCGGCACTTGCGGGCCCTGCGGCACGACGAGCCTCGCCTGGGCGTGCATCGTAAGCTCGGTCCCGAACATCCACAGCGACGGCGGCCGGTCGAGGTCGAGCGCCCAGCGCAGGACGTGCTGGTCGGCGACGGGAACCGTCGGCTGGAACGTGCCGGTGACGGGTGTGGCGCGGACGGACACCGGCGACTGCCACTCGAGCGCGCCCGTGACCGTCGCGTCGAGGCCGAGCAGCGAACGCGCTTCGGCTTTCAACCCCGCCGCGCGCACGAGATACGGATCGGTGTAGTCGCTGGCGAATTCCTGGGCGGCGAGACTGTTCACCGCCATCGACCGCTCGGCGACGTCGCCCAGCTCGCGATAGTCGCGCGACGCGAACGCCCGAATCGACGAGCCGTCGGCGCGCGCGACGCCAAACTCGGCGTCGCCCTTCACGAGTCTGTCCGCCGCTCCGTATCGGGCACGCACGCTGGCCACGACGCCGGCGCCGAATTGCTTCGACAATCCGGTTCCAAACGCCAGGCCCTCGGCACGATCGAAGCGCACGAAGTCGGAGAGGTCGCGCGCCGACAACGTCGCCGCCTGAGCGCGCGCGAGCGCCTGTGCGCGCACGAGCTGCCGCACTTCCGACTGCACGCGCGCGATGTCCGGCTCTGACACCGCGCGCACGTCCGGCGGCAGCGAGTCGAGCACGCGTCCCGTCCAGTGATACGCGTGCAGCTCCTGCGGCGTCGCCTGCACGATTTCCGGGCCGGCAAACAGCTGCGTCGGAATCGACGTGTTGAATTGGTAGTCGCCGATCTCCCAACGTCCGCGAATAATGCCGCGCACGGGATAGTCGAGCCACGTTCCGCGCCGCTCGATTTCGATCTGTTGCCGGCTCGGCAGCCAGAAGCGCCCGCCGACCAGCCGATTCTCCAGAACGATCGACAGCTGCTCGAGCGAGTTGTCGAGGAACGCCGCGCGCGTGAAGCCGAAATTCATGCGCACGACTTGCCCGCCGGAGGCATCGATGTAGATCGCGCCGACGATGCGCGGTTTGCGGTCGTCCTTGGGGCGGACCTTGATCTCGTAGACGCGGATTCGCTGCGAGCCGGCGCCGATGGCGAAGCTGTCGCTCAGCGCGAAGTCGTATTGCCCCAGCCCGGCCGGCGAGAGCGGATGCGGCACGTCGGCCACCTCGTCGCCGTCGCCGATCCGAATGATGTTCGGGAAGTTGTTCTGGACGATGCCAAGGTGGTCGCGGTGATACGCGATGTCCGTAGGAAGCAAGAGCGTGTCGCGGCGGCCTACAATCCGCTGCTTGCTGAGGTTGGGCGCGTGCCAGTAGACTTCCAGCGCCAGCTCATCGGCCTTGATGACCTTGGGCGGTGTTCGGAGCCCCTCACCCAGCTGCGCCAGGAAAGTCACGTACCCGTGCGCGGTGGCCCGGTAGTCGACGAGCCCCGTGTCCGCCAACTGCTCGGCGCGGCGCTTCGCGGCGCCGGTGACGAGCGCGAGGGTTCGCGAATCGTTCCACGTTTGCGCCGCGGCTGGCGATCCGTACGCAAGACCCAACCCGACCACGTACACGCACGCGGCGGCGGCACGACCGCGCGCCGCGAGGAATCGAAGCATGGTTTGCGAATATCGCGGGGCGTTTCTGCCGGAGCAACGGGCGGCGTGAGTCTCGAAGACTTCCGCGCACGAGCACGCCGAGCCGTCGGCGCGTCGGCCCGTCTCGTCCCGGTGTGGCGCGACGTGCTGCTCGACGCGTATACGCCCGTCGCCGCCTTCGCCAAGCTCCGGCACGGGCCCTTCGCATTCCTCCTGGAGTCGGCGCCGGCCGGCGGCGAAACGTGGGCCCGCTACACCTTCATGGGCACCGCGCCGCGCGCCGCCTGGCGCCTCGTGGACGGCGTCGTTCACGACTGGACGGCCGAGCGGGGATGGCACAACGCCCGCCGGCCGGAGGATCCGCTCGCTGACCTCGAGACTTTGCTCCGGGCCGCTGATCCCGTCGAGGCGCCGGAGATCGGCGAGTTCTGGAGCGGCGCGGTCGGCTACTTCGGCTATGACGTCGCGCGGCTCATCGAACGGCTCCCCGAGCCGCCGGCGCGCGGTGTGGACGTTCCCGACGCGCTGTTCGTGTTCACCGACGCGCTCGTCATCTTCGACAATCTGCGCTCGCAGGCGCGCGTCGTCGCCGCGGCGCGCGTCGAGCCGCACGCGACCGACGCGCAACTCGATAGCGCGTACGCGCAGGCGTGCCATGCCGTGGAGTCTACTGTCGGCCGGCTGCGCGGGCCGTCGATGCTCGAACCGCTCGATCTCGACCCGACCGCGCCGCCCGTCGCCGGACGCTCGAAGTACCCGCGTGACAAGTTCCTGCACGACGTCGAGCGCGTGCGCCGGTACATCATCGCCGGCGACGCGTTTCAGGTGCAGATCGCGCGGCGCATCGACGTGCCGCTCGATTTCTTGCCGACAGATCTCTACCGCGCGCTCCGGGTGATCAACCCGTCGCCCTACATGTACCACCTCGTGCTCGACGGCACGGAGATCGTCGGCAGCTCCCCCGAGCTGCTGATCCGCGTCGCCACCGACCGGACGGTGACGCTGCGGCCGATCGCCGGCACGCGCCGCCGCGGACGCTCGGCCGAGGACGACGCGCGGATGACGCAGGAGCTGGTCAGCAACGAGAAAGAGCGCGCCGAGCACCTGATGCTCGTCGATCTCGGGCGCAACGACGTCGGCCGGATCGCCGAGTACGGCACGGTGAACGTGTCGGAGCTCATGGTCGTGGAGCGCTACTCGCACGTGCTGCACCTGGTCAGCCAGGTCGACGGCAAGCTCCGCGACGGACTCACGGCGATGGACGCGTTCCGCGCCGGCTTCCCCGCGGGCACGCTCACCGGGGCGCCGAAGGTCCGCGCGATGGAGATCATCGACGAGATGGAGCCGGAACGGCGCGGTCCGTACGGCGGCGCGGTGGGCTACATCGGCGCCGGCGCCAGGCGGATGGACCTCGCGATCACGATTCGTACATGTGTGATCGCGAATGGCGTCGCGTCGGTGCAGGCCGCGGCGGGCGTCGTCTACGACTCGATCCCCGAGCAGGAATTCCTCGAACACGAGAACAAGGTGCGCGCACTTCTCACCGCGATCGGCCAGGTCCGCGCCGCCCGCCGCACGAGCGTGAGGGCGTAACCGGGCCATGCCCTACCGCCTCGCGAGCACCGACGGCACGCTGACGTTCGAGCTGAGCTCGATCTCCGCCATCGTCGGCCGCGCGCCGACGGCCGACCTGCCCGTCGTCGATCCGACGGTGTCGCGCCGCCACGCGCAAATCCTGAGCGACGAGAACGGTCTCACCGTCCACGACCTCGGATCGAGCAACGGGACGTTCGTGAACGGCAACAAGATCGACACGGCGCCGATCGTGCCGGGCGACGTGATCGCGTTCGGCAAAGTCAGCTTCCGCCTCGAGGGCGAAGCGTCCAAGGTACAGACCGCGGCGACCGCGATCACCGGACCGACGATCGTTCGGGAGCGCGCCGTACTCGACACGACCGCGAACTTCGGGACCGACGACAAGAGCCGCCGCAAGCTCGCCACGCTGCTCGAGGTCTCGAAAGGGCTCGGCTGGGCGGCGGACACCGACGCGCTGCTCGCCAAAATCGCCGGCTACGCGTACCAGATTCTCGAAGTGGACCGCGTGGCGATCATTCTGGTCGATGAAGCAGGCCAGCTCCAACCGAAATTCGCCCGCGATCGAAAGGGTACCAACGCCGCCGGCGCGATTCCGAAATCGATCGCCAACAAGGCGCTCCAGGACAAGATGGCGATCCTCACCGACAACGCCGGCGAGGACGCGCGGTTCAGCGGACAATCGATCGCCATGCAACAGGTGCGCTCGGCGATCTGCGTGCCGCTCATCGGCAGCGAGGGACGCGCGCTCGGCGTGCTGTACGTCGACTCGCTCGGATCGGCGCACCGGTTCGACGAGGCCGACCTCGATTTCTGCGTGGCATTCGCGGGTATCGCGGCCGTGGCGATCGAGAACGGCGAGTTCATCCAGCGCATTCAGCGCCAGGTGATCGCCCGCAGCAACTTCGAGCGCTTCTTCGCGCCGCAGATCGCGCAGCGCATCGCCGAATCGTCGGAAACGATCCGACTCGGCGGCGACCGGCGACCGGTGGCCGTGCTGTTCAGCGACATCCGCGGCTTCACCGCGCTGGCCGAGTCCATGCGCCCGGACCACACGGCGAGTCTCCTCACGGAGTACTTCACCGAGATGGTGGATTGCGTGTTTCGCCACGATGGCACGCTCGACAAGTTCATGGGGGACGCGCTCATGGCGCACTGGGGCGCGCCGATCGGCGGCGACCGCGATGCCGACAACGCCGTCGCGGCGGCGATCGACATGATGAAGGCGCTCGACGCGTTGAACGCGACCTGGCGCACCACGGGGCGCCCCGAGCTGCACATCGGCATCGGCCTGAACTACGGTGAGGCTTTCGCGGGCAACATCGGATCGGAACGCCGGCTCGAATTCACGGTCATCGGCGACACGGTGAACACCGCGTATCGCTTGTGCTCCGCCGCCGACGCCGGCGAGATCCTCATCACCGAAGAGCTGCGCCGCGCGCTCAAGAGTCCGTCGAATCTCACCGAGCGGCCGCCAATGGAGCTGAAGAACAAGCTGCAGCCGGTGACGATCTATCGCGTCGGCGTGGGCTGATGCCGGACGTGGCACGCGCGCTTCCGTCGGGCTTCGTCGCCTTTGCGGTCGGCAACGTGCACGTGGTGAGCGCGGAGCCATTCGCTGACGCGATTCGCGCCGCGCTCGAGTCGGGATCGGAAACGCTCCACGGGTACGCGCGGCGTCACCCGAAGGCGAAACCGCTCGCCGGCCGCGGCGTCGCGTACGCAGCGCCCTTGCCGCGGGGCGGGACGAGAGTCGTCGTGCGACACAACCGCCACGGCGGACTGCTGGCCGTTCTGACGCGCGATTTGTTCCTTCCGCCGACGCGCGCGCCGCTCGAGCTCGACGCGTCGCTTCGTCTCGTGCGGGCCGGCGTGCCGACCCCGGAGTTCGTCGCCTACGCGACATACCCTGCTCCGCTCGGATTCCGCCGCGCCGACGTCGCGACTCGCGAGGTCGCCGGCAGCTTCGACTTCTCCGACGTCCTCACGCGGCCGGATGCATCGCTTCGCGCGCGCGCGTGGACGGCGATCGCGGACCTGCTTCGACGTCTCGCGTCAGCGGGAGCGCGGCATCACGATCTGAACGTGAAAAACGTGCTGCTCCACGAGCGGGGCGACGGTCTCGAGGCGCTCGTGCTCGACGTGGATCGGGTGACGTTCGAATCGGGGGGGGGCGACGTGATGGCGGCGAACGTCGCGCGGCTCACGCGGTCGGCGCGCAAATGGCGCGAGCGTCACGGAGCGAGCGTGGACGAGTCCGAGCTCGCGATCCTCGCGCGGTCGGTCTTCGAGGCGTCTCTGTCGGCGGTGACGCGCTCGTAGACTTCGATCATGCGATCCGTCATCCGTTCGACCGAGAATTCGCGCACACGCCGCCGGCCCGCCTCGCCGAAGCGCGCGGCCAGCGCGCGATCGGTCACCAGCCGGACGATGGCCGCGCCCAACGCTTCCGGATTCTCTCGCTCGGCGAGCAGTCCGGTTTCTTCGTCGATCACGACCTCGGGAATGCCGCCCGCCCTGGTGGCCGCGATCGGCCGGCCGAACGCCATCGCGTCGAGCAGCACGGAGCCCATGCCCTCTTCGCGCGAGCTGAGACAGGCGACGGTCGCCGCGGCGAGCAAGGCGTCGGCGTCGGTCCGGTATCCGACGACGCGCACGACGTCGCCGAGTCCGAGCCGCGCGACCTCGCCCACGACCGCGTCGCGCAGCGGCCCGTCGCCCACCAGGAGCGCTTGCAAACCGGGGGCGACGCGATTTGCGTACGCCATCGCGCGAACGAAGTTGACAGGATCCTTATGACCGACGAGCTGCGCGACCTGAACGACGAGCGGGGAATTCGGCGCCACGCCGCACGCGGCCAGCGTATCGGACGACGCGGGTTCGACGGCGCGCCGCAGGTCGACGCCGTCGGGCACGACGACGATGCGCTCGCGCGCGACGCCGCCGGCGACGAGCACCTCGGCGACCGCGTTCGACACGGCGACGATCACCGCGGCGCGGCCGTACTTCCACCGGGTGCCCGCGTTGGCGCGCAGAGGAAAGTCGACGCGTCGCGAGACGACCAGCGCCGCGCGCGTGCCGATCGTCGCCATCGCGCCCACGGCGACGGCGTGCGCCGTGTGCGCGTGCACGACGTCGATTCGCCGCGTCAAGATCTCGCGCCGCAGCCGCCACGCCGCCCGCGGATCGAGCTCGGTGGCGGGCGCACAGTCGACGACCGGAAGCCCTGCGTCGGCGGCTCGCGCGGCCATCGGTTCGCCGCGCCGCGCGGCGACGACCGACGCGTGGCCGCGATCGGCCAGTTCGCGAGCGAGCCACAGCGCCTGACGTTCGCCGCCACGCCACCCTCGCTCCGTGTCGACGTGCAGCACGCGGATCGTCACGGCGCGCAACTTCCGTTGCTCGCGCGGCCGGCGCAAGCGGTATTCGTCCGCGCGACGCGCTCCGAACCCACGGTGGGATGACCGGCATCCCGTTCGCCGCGCCCGAACGCATCCTGATCGTCGCCCTCGACAACCTCGGCGATCTCGTGTTCGCGTCGGCGCTGGCGCCGCCGCTGCGCGAGGCGTTTCCCGACGCGACGATCGACATCTGGTGCAAGTCGTACACGGCGCCGGTCGCGGCGCTCGTGCCGCACGTGCGCCGCGTGATCGCGGCGGATCCGTTCTGGTCGCCGCCCGCAGGACAGCCGCGCGGCCCGATGCTCAGATTCTTTGGCGCGATGAACGAGGTGCGCCAAGGTCAGTATGATGTCGCGGTTCTGAGTGAAGCGCCGTGGCGCACGGCCGCCGCGGTCGCGGCCGCGCAGGTGCCGGTCCGTATCGGTCTCGCGCGCCATCGCAACGACACATTCCTGACGCACGTCCTGGCCGCCCAGGATCCGCAGCAACCTGTCGTCCGCGAACAAGGACGGCTGCTCAAGGCGTTCGGGATCGACGCGCGCGCGCGGTTCTATCGGCTGGATCCGACGCCACTGGCGAATACCGTTCGCACCATCGGCGAGACGCTGCCGCGAGTTTTCGTGGCGCTTCATCCGTTCGCGGGTGATCGCGCACGGTGTGTATCGCTGGCCGAATGGGCGAAGGTCGCGTTTCGACTGAACGCGCTCGGCATCCCCGCCCTCTGGATCGGCACGCCCGAGGAGCTGACCGAGCTCCGCGCGTCGCATCCGCATCCGCCCGGTTTCTATTCCGACAAGCTTGGCGACGGGTCGCTCGCGCCCACCGCGGCGGCGCTGTCGCGCGCGACGTGCATGGCCGGGCACGACTCGGGTCCGCTGCACATGGCCGCCGCGTTCGGCGTGCCGGTCGTCGGGATCTTCGCGCCCGGCCAGCCCGAGCGCACGTTTCCGCAGGGCGCGGGTGTGTGGCGCCTGCTCCATCGTCCGACACCCACGGAGATCACGGCGGCGATGATCGTCCGCGAGATCGAGGAGCTCCAGGTCCTCCCCGCATCATGATCGACGCGCGGCTCGACCGCGTTTGCATCGTGATGATGAGCGCGGTCGGCGACGCCGTGCACGTTCTGCCGGTCGTGAACGCGCTCAAGCGCCACGCGCCTGCCGCGCACGTCACGTGGGTCCTCCAGCCCGGACCGGCGACGCTGGTGCGCGGCCATCCGGCGATCGACGACATCATTTTGTTCGACCGCTCGCGCCGCACGCGCGCGTTTTTCGACGTGCGCCGCGCCCTCGCCGGGCGCCGGTTCGATCTCGTGATCGACCTGCAGGTGTATTTCAAGGCGGGCATCGTGACGTCGTTCACGCGCGCGCCCGTGAAGCTCGGCTTCGACCGCGCGCGGGCCCGCGACGCGAACTGGTTGTTCACCACGCACCGCATTCCGCCGCACGAACCGCAACACGTGCAGGATCAGTATTTCGAGTTTCTTACGGCGGTCGGAGTTCCGGTCGGTGACGTCGTGTGGAACCTCGGTCCGTGGAACGGCGAACGCGCGGTTCAGCGCGCGTTCTTCGCGCCCATCGAGCGGCCCACGGCCTCGATCGTCGTCGCGACGAGCAAGCCGCAGAAGGACTGGCTGCCGGAACGCTGGGCCGAGGTTGCTGATGCGCTCTACCATGATTTTGGATTGCAGCCGGTACTGGTCGGCGGCCGCTCGCCGCGCGAACTGTCGGCCGAGGAAATCATCCGCCGGCGTGCGCGGGCTCCACTCGTGTCGGCGCTCGGCAGCGGACTGCGCAACCTGGTCGGCATCCTCGATGGCTCGGCGCTCGTGCTGGCGCCGGACACCGGTCCGCTCCACATGGCGGTGGCGCTCGACCGGCCGGTGGTTTCGCTCATCGGATATACGAATCCCAAGCGCACCGGTCCCTATCGCCGGTTTCACGACCTGATCGTCGACGCGTACGGCGAGCCCGGTGAGAACTATCCGATCAGCATGGAGAACCGCCTGGACCGAATGCCGCGCATCGAAGTGCGCGACGTGCTCGACCGCGTCGAACATTGGCGTGCGAACTACGCGTCGGCGGTGAGCGGCCCGAAGTCGTAGCCGAGTCCGAGCGAGCGACAGAGTCCCACCAGGCGGTTGAGCGCGAGGCCCATCACCGCGAAGTAGTCGCCGTCGACGCGCGCGACGATCGTCGCGCCGAATCCCTGAATGCCGTACGCGCCTGCCTTGTCCATCGGCTCACCGGTCTCGATGTAGCGATGAATCTCATCGTCGGTCAGAGGGCGAAACGTCACGCCGACTTCCTCGACCGCCGACGCGATCCGGCCGCCCCACGCGACCGCCACGCCGGTCATGACGATGTGCGAGCGTCCGCTCAGCCGGCGCAACATTGCCGCGGCCTGGGCGCGGTCGCGCGGCTTGCCGAGGACGTCGCCGTCGATGACGACGATTGTGTCGCTGCCGATGACGACGGCGTCGGGACGCGTCAGCGCGCGTGCCTTCTCGCGCGCCAGCCGCTCGGCGTGCGACGCCGGTTGTTCACCGGCGAGATAGGTCTCGTCGATGTCGGCCGGAATTGCGACGTGCTCGATGCCGACCAGGCGAAGAAGCTCCCGGCGCCGCGGCGACGCGGACGCGAGGATGACCTGCGGACGATTCATCGCTCCAGCCACAGCGTGACCGGACCGTCGTTGACGATTTCGACCTGCATGGCCGCGCCGAACTCGCCGGTCTCGACGCGCACGCCGCGCTGTCGCAGCCCGTCGACGAACCTCTCGTAGAGCGGCTGCGCGTGCTCGGGCCGCGCGGCGTCGACGAAGCTTGGCCGGCGGCCCTTCACCGCGTCGCCGTACAGCGTGAACTGCGAGACGACCAGCATCGCCCCGCCGACGTCCACGATCGAACAGCTCATCTTGCCGTCGGCGTCGGCGAACACGCGGAGGCCGACCAGCTTCTCGGCCATCCACTCGACGTGCTCGAGCGCATCCGTGTGCGTGAAGCCGACGAGGATGGCGAAACCGCGGTCGATCGCGCCGACGACGCGTTCGCCGACGCGCACGCCGGCGCGCGTCACGCGTTGAACGAGAACTCTCACGATGGGGAGGGCATGTCGACGCAAGAAGCTAGCGTCGGCGGGCCCTCACCGCTCGTGAGCGTTTCCGTCACGCCGCGACGCTGAGCGATTCCGACTTGTGGAAGATCTCGACGTCGATCGTCATCTTCACTTCGGCGCCGACGGCCACGCCGCCGGCTTCCAGCGCCTGGTTCCAGTGCAGGCCGAAGTCGTGGCGATTCAACGAGCCGGTCAGGCTGAAGCCGGCGCGCTCGTTGCCCCAAGGATCCTTCCCACGCCCCTCGAGGTGCGCCTGTAGCTCGATCTCGTGCGTCGTGCCGCGGATGGTGAGATCGCCAATCACGCGGAATTCCTTCGTCACGTCGCCGACGATCCGCTTGCTGACGAAGTGCATCGTCGGATGATTCGCGGCGTCGAAGAAATCGGCGGAACGAAGATGGTTGTCGCGCATCTCCTGGCGTGTGTCGATCGAGTTGACGTCGATCGTCACGTCGATCTGCGAGTTGTTCAGGTTCTCGTTGTCGGTCGTGACCGTGCCTTCGAGTTTGCCGAAGCGGCCGCGAACGTTGCTGATCATCAGGTGCCGCACGGAGAACGCGAGTTCGGCGTGGGCGGCATCGACGGTCCAAACGGTGGTCTCAGTAGTCTGGGTCTGGGTCATTGGAGGATTCCAGTGGTGTTGCCAGAGATCGACCGGCGTCGGTCATCTCTGAATGATTCGTACATCGAAAGTCCATACATGTACTTCATACGCAAACAAACTCAACGGAGGGCCATCAACATCCGCCGCAAAGCGGCACCATCGGTTTCCGAGACCAGCGCCGCCAACTCCCGGTCGAGTTTTTCAACTCTCTCGGCGCCATCAGCTTGCCGTTTCTGGCCTTCCGAGGTGATCTCGGCTTTCACCGAGCGCCTGTCCGTGGGACACGCGACTCGGCGAACCAGACCATCAGCCTCGAGGCGGTCCACCAGCTGGGTCATGTTCGATCGAACACAGCTCAGCCGCGCAGCAAGCTCGCTCAGAGGCAGCGGCTCGCCGGACCGGACCAACTCACTGAGAACGGAGTACTTGGCGCCAGACAGGCCGGCCTGATCCAACACGGACTCGAGTTTTGCCTCGAGCGCGTGCGCCATCTCGAGAATCGCTGTGAGATGGGTGGCAGGCTGGGTGGCGATAGTGTCGTTCACGCATGAATGGTACAGGCAGAAACGACGGATGTCAAGCCCTTTCCCGGGAGGCCCCGACGATCACTCCACCGTGACGGACTTCGCCAGGTTTCTGGGCTGATCCACGTTGAGCCCGCGCTTCACCGCGATGTAGTACGCAAGCAGTTGAAGCGGGATCACCGTCAGGACCGGGTAGAGCATGTCGATCGTCTGCGGGACGCGGATCTCGTGGTCGATCATGCCCTCGAGCACGGGCTCGGTCTGGCTCGTGATGCAGATGACCTTTCCGCCGCGCGCTTTCACTTCCTGGATGTTCGACACGACCTTCTCGAACACCGCGTCGTGCGGCGCGACGAACACTACCGGCATTTCAGAGTCGATCAGCGCGATCGGACCGTGCTTCATCTCCGCCGCGGGATATCCCTCGGCGTGGATGTAACTGATTTCTTTGAGTTTGAGCGCCCCTTCGAGGGCCACCGGGAAGTTGTAGCCGCGGCCGAGGTACAAGAAGTTCGTGGCGTTCTTGAACCGCTCGGCGAGCGCCTCGATCTCCGGCGCCCGGTCGAGAATCGACTGAATCTGCTCCGGCAGAGCGAGCATCGCTTGCGCCAGTTCCTTGCCGGCGACGAGCGACATCGTTCGCAGGCGCGCCAGCTTGAGCGTGAGCAGGGCGAGCGCGATGACCTGGCTGGTGAACGCCTTGGTCGACGCGACGCCGATCTCTGGTCCGGCGTGGAGATAGATGCCGCCGTTGTCCTCGCGGGCGATCGTCGAGCCGACGACGTTGACGAGACCGAGCGTCTTTGCGCCGCGGCGCTTCGCCTCGCGCATCGCGGCGAGCGTGTCGGCCGTCTCACCCGATTGCGAGATCACGACGCACAGCGTCTTGTCGTCGACGATCGGGTTGCGGTAGCGGAACTCCGACGCGTACTCGACTTCCGCGTGAGTGCGCGCCAGCTCCTCGATGTACATGCCGCCGATCAAACCAGAATGCCAGCTGGTGCCGCACGCCGTGATCACGACTTGATTGATCGACTGGAGCTCGTCGCGGCTCAGATTCAGACCGCCGAGCTTGGAAAAGCCTTCTTCGACGACGAGGCGGCCGCGCATCGTGTTCTGAATCGTCTGCGGCTGCTCGAAGATTTCCTTGAGCATGAAGTGATCGAAACCGCCCTTCTCGATCTCGTCGAGCGACCAGTCGATGCGGCTCACGCCCTTCGACACGCGGCGCGCGTTGAGGTCGAGGACCTCGTAGCCGTCCTTCGTCAACACGCCCATCTCGCCATCGTCGAGATAGACGACCTGGCGCGTGTGCTTGAGGATCGCCGCGACGTCGCTCGCCACGTAGTTCTCGCCGTCGCCAAGTCCGATGAGCAGCGGGCTGCCCTGTCGCGCGCAGACGATCTTGCCCGGCTCCTTGCTCGACAGCACCGCGATGCCGTAGGTGCCCTCGACGAGATTGAGGGCGTCGATGACCGCGTCTTCGAGCGGCTCGTCGGCGTACGCGGCTTCGATCAGATGCGCCAGGACTTCCGTGTCCGTCTCCGACTTGAACGTGTGTCCCTGCATCTGCAGCATTTTCCGCAGGGCGCTGAAGTTCTCGATGATGCCGTTGTGGACGACGGCGATCGTGTTCGTGCAGTCGATCTGCGGGTGCGCGTTGCCGACGCTCGGCGCGCCGTGCGTGGCCCAGCGGGTGTGCGCGATGCCGACAGTCCCGTGGATCGGGTTCGTGCTCAGCACCGACTCGAGCATCGAGATCTTGCCTTTCGCCTTGCGCGTCTCGAGGCCGTTGCCGTTGCTCATCGCGATCCCGGCCGAGTCGTAGCCGCGATACTCGAGGCGCTTGAGCCCCTCGATCAGCACCGTTCCCGCGCTACGCGACCCGACGTATCCAACTATTCCGCACATGACTTGCGATCCTGTTCAATGTTGAGCAGCGAGCGCGTCGAGCGGCGCGCGGGACCGACGAACCAACTCTCGAGCAGCCGCGTCGGTCGGCGCCTCGGCTATCACACGTACGATGGGCTCGGTGCCGGACGGTCGAACGTGCACCCACCGATCGCTCCAAGCGAGTCTGAGCCCATCCTGCGCGTCGGCGTCGGCATCCGGGAACGCGGCGCGCAGCGCTTCATACACCGCGCCCAGCGGAGCGGCCGGCCGGTCGAGCTTGTCCTTTACGATCACGTACTTGGGAAGTCCCGCGACGATCTCGGACAGAGAGCGATTCTCCTCGTGAAGCAGTTGCAGAATGAGCGCCGCGCCCACCGGCGCATCCCGTCCAAGATGCAGCTCGGACAGAATCACGCCACCGTTGCCCTCGCCGCCGACAGGGGCCTGTTCGTCGCGCATCCGCACCGCGACGTTCACCTCGCCGACCGGCGACCTCACGATGGGAACCCCAGCCGCCACCGCCACATCCTCGACGATTCGACTGGTGGAAAGATTCGTTACAACCACGCCGCGCCGGTGCCGCAGGACGAGGCGGGCCGCCAGCGCGAGCGTGAAGTCCTCGCCGATCGCCTTCCCTTCATTTGAGACCAAGGCGAGCCGGTCGACGTCGGGATCTACGGCGAGCCCGATCGCCGCGCCGGCCTGAAGCACGAGTCGTTCCAAGTCGCCAAGATTCTCGGGCACCGGTTCGGGTGGGCGAGGAAACCGACCATCGGCCTCGGCGTTGATCGTCGTCACGTGGCAGCCGAGTCGCTCGAGCAACTCGGGCATGATCGCGCTCCCGGCGCCGCGCACGCAGTCGAGTGCAACGGCGAAGTGCCGGCCGCGAATTCCCTCGACGTCGAGATACGGTATCGCAAGGACACGATCGATGTGTCGCGCAATCGCACGGTCGTCGATCTCGATGGTCCCGAGGCGATCCCACGTCGCGCGCGGGATGGTGCCGTCGATGAGGGCCCGCATCTCCGTTCCCTGGGACGCCTCGAGAAAAAGCCCCGTCGGCCCGATGAACTTGAGCGCGTTCCACTCGATGGGATTGTGGCTCGCCGAGATCATGAGCCCGCCGGCCGCGTGGTGATACTCCACGGCGAGCTGGCAGGTCGGGGTGGTCGTGAGCCCGATGTCGATGATGTCGCAGCCGACCGACTGCAGCGCGGACAGCGCAACGCGATGGAACATCGGGCCGGAGACGCGGCTGTCGCGGCCGACGACGATGCGGGCTTTTCCGTCGCGAGTTCGGGCCTGATGCGCCGACCACGCGCCAAAAGCCGCCGCGTATTGCGCGACGACCTCCGGGGTGAGCGCTTCGCCTACGCGCCCACGAATGCCCGATACGCTGACCATCAATCCGTCGGTCGACATCGGCCGAAAACTAGTCGTCGTGGGGAAGCAGGCGATGCAGCCGCCGAGGCTCGATGCGCCCCGCGATGCATCAACGGGCGGCGATCAGCGGGCTGGTGAGGGCGGTTTTGGGAAGCAACTGCAGGTCGCCGGCGGCAACGGCGCGCGTGAGCGCCTCGGTCACGTCGGGGTCGAACTGCGTGAGCGCGTTCCGGCGAATCTCGTCGAGCGCCATGCGAAGCGACATCTCGCTCGGGCGGTACGGGCGATCGCTGGTCATCGCGTCGAGCGCGTCGGCCGCGGCGACGATCCGCGCCTCGAGCGGGATCGCGTTCCCGTGCAGCCCGTCGGGAATGCCGAGCCCGTCGAATCGTTCGTGGTGCGACCGCACGATGTTGAGCGCGCACGGCCGGTCGCCGAGGAGCGGCGCGAGAATGCGCCACCCCAGCACCGGGTGAGTCATGATGTGCTCGTACTCTTCGGCGGTCAGCCGCTCGGCCTTGTTCAGCACGGTCTCGCGCACGCCGATCTTGCCGATGTCGTGGACGTGTCCGCCGAGCTCCACCTGTCGAAGCATGTCGCCGCCCAAACCTATCGCGCGGGCGATCGCGCTCGAGTACTGACTCACCCGAATCGAGTGTCCGCGGGTGTACGGATCCTTGAGCTCGAGCGCTTCAGCGAGCGATTGGATGCTGGCGAGGAAGAGCTCCTCGTTCTTGCGCGCCTGTTCTTTGACGCGATCCTCGAGGCGTTCGCGGTAGGCGCGATTCTCGAGCAGCAGACGGCGCTTGTCGAGAGCCTGCGCCACACGGGCACGCACATCCTCGAGCTGATACGGCTTGATCACGTAGTCGGCCGCGCCGCCGGCGAGACAATTCACGGCGACCTCGACGTCGGCGACCGCGGTGATCAACACGACGGCGAGATCGGGGTGTCGCTTGCGCGATTCGCGGAGCAGCTCGAAGCCGTCCATCTTGGGCATGCGCAGATCGCTCAGCATGAGCGACACTGCCTGGCGCTCGAGCTGCTCGAGTGCCTCGATGCCGTTGGCTGCTTCGATGCACTGAAAGCCGTCGCCGCGCATCAGGTGGACCATCGCCTGGCGCAAACGCGGCTCATCGTCGACGATCAGACAGCAGGGTGAGGCGAGTGACTCGTGCGGTCGTGCGATCATCGAATGGGGTTCGGTTTCGTCAGACGGCCATCACGGGTTAACTTCTACGCATGGCACAGGATAGAGTATCGGCATGACACGCGTCTTTGATGACGACCTCGCGCCAGGCTTTGGCACCCGCGCGATCCACGCCGGACAGCGCCCCGACCCCCTCGCCGGGGCCATCATGACTCCGGTGTACCTGACGTCGACCTACGTCCAAGAGGGGTTGGGTCAGAACAAGGGCTACGAGTACGCCCGCGGAAAAAACCCCACCCGCGAGGCGTTCGAGCGGAATGTCGCCGCGCTGGAGAACGGCCGACACGGATTCGCATTCTCGAGCGGCATGGGCTGCCTCGACTCGATCATGAAGCTGTTCAAGGCAGGCGACCACGTCGTGTGCGCCGAGAACGTGTACGGCGGCACCTTCCGTCTGTTCGACGAGATCCTTCAGAACTTCTCGCTGACTTTTGCATACATCGACACGCGCGATCCGCAGCGCGTCGCCGACGCGATGCGACCCGAAACGCGACTCGTGCTCGTCGAGACGCCGAGCAACCCGCTGATGCGTCTCACCGACATCGCGGCGGTGGCGGAGATCGCGCATCGCGGCCGCGCGCTGCTCGTCGTCGACAACACGTTCGCGTCGCCCTATTTCCAGCGGCCGCTCGAGCTGGGCGCGGACGTCGTCTATCATTCGACCACCAAATACCTCAACGGCCACAGCGACATGATCGGTGGGTGCGCCGTGACGCGCGACGACGATTTGGCCACGCGGCTGCAGTTCATCCACAACGCGGCGGGCGCGGTCGCCGGCCCGTTCGACGCCTGGCTCGCGCTGCGCGGCACGAAGACGCTGCACCTTCGCATGCGCCAGCACGACGCCAACGGACGTGAGATCGCCAAGTGGCTGGTCGAGCGCGTGGGTGCCGAGAACGTGTATTACATCGGCCTGCCGACGCATCCGCAGCACGAGTTGGCCAAGCGACAAATGTCCGGGTTCGGTGGGATGATCAGCGTCGAGCTGGGGACGAAGGAGCGCGCGGCGCACGTACTCGGACGGGTTCGCGTCTTCGCACTCGCCGAGTCGCTGGGTGGCGTCGAGTCGCTGATCAGCCAACCCGCGGGAATGACCCACGCGTCGGTCCCACCGGATCGTCGCGCGGCCATGGGCCTCAGCGACGGCCTGGTCCGGCTGTCGTGCGGGGTGGAAGACGTGGGCGACCTGCTGGCCGACCTCGGACAGGCGTTCGAAGGGATTCCCGAACGCGCCGGGCGGGAACCCGCGCGAGTAACTCGAGCGCGCGACACAATCGGCAGCGGGGCACCGTAGGGCTCGAGGCGAATCCCGCCCACACACAGCGACCCTCATCCAAACTTCGCCATGGCAAACCGCGTCCAGCTCGTTCAGATCTCGTCCCGCGCGTGGGAACACCCGGCCGACCGCGCCGCGCTCAACACGCTCCGCGCGATTCCCGGTTTCGACGAGGTGGTGAGAAAGGTCGCCGGATTTTTCGGGGAACGCGGAATTCGCCAGCTGTTCCTCGGCGACGCGGTGCAGGTGACCGCCGGTCAACGCCCGCAGCTCAACGCGCTGTGGACCGAGGTGCTCGAGACGCTCGATTGGCCCGAACGCCCGGAGCTCTACGTGACCCAGACGCCGATCGCGAACGCAATGGCGGTGGGATTCGACAAGCCGTTCGTCGTGATGAACTCCGGCCTGCTCGAGATCCTCGACGAAGACGAGATCCGCTCGATCCTCGGCCACGAGCTCGGCCACATCATGAGCGGACACCCGACGTACACGACGATCGCGGTGATCCTCATGTATTTCGGCGTGAGCAACCTGCCCTTCCTCGCCGCCGCCGCGCTGCTGCCCTTCCAGCTCGCGCTGCTCGAGTGGAGCCGCAAGAGCGAGTTCTCTTCGGACCGCGCCGGTCTGCTCGCCGTGCAGGACCTGAACACGGTGATGGGCGCCGAGATGAAGCTGGCCGGCGGCAAGCCGTACGGCGATCAGCTGCGCGTCGAAGAGTTCATCCGTCAGGCCGAGCAGTACGAGACGGGCGGCGACGCGTGGGACACTGTTCTGAAGATTCTCAACACCGTGATGCGCACGCACCCGATGCACACCGTGCGCGCGGCCGAGTTGCTTCGCTGGCAGCGCGCGGGCGGCTTCGACAAGATCATCGCGGGCGACTACGTGCGTCGCGGCAACGGCGACAAGGATCAGCCGCTCGGCAACGACTACGCCGACGCCGCCGGCTACTACGGCGAGAAGACGCGCGAGACGGTCAACCAGTTCAAGGAAGGGCTCGGCCGCGCGCGCGATGCGGTGAGCTCGGCGTGGCGGAATCGCTGACGGTTCTCATCGTCGGTGGCGGCGGGCGCGAACACGCGCTCGCCTGGCGCATGCATCAGGAAAATCCGTCAGCTCGCATTCTCGCCGCGCCCGGCAATCCGGGCATCGCCGAGCTGGCTACGTGTGTGCCCGTCCGCGCGAAGGACTTCGCGGGGCTCGCCGCGCTGGCGAGACAGGAAGGCGTCGACTGGACGCTCGTTGGTCCCGAGGCTCCGCTCGCGGCCGGACTCGCCGACGCGTTTCGCGCCGAGTCGCTGCCGATCTTCGGACCCACGCGAGCCGCCGCGGCGATCGAATCGTCCAAGGCGTTCGCGAAAGAGGTCATGGTCGAAGCGAACGTTCCGACGGCGCGTGCGCGGACGTGTCGATCGATCGCGGTCGCCGAACGGGCGATCGACGAGCTGGCCGATGACGCCGGCCGCGTCGTCGTCAAAGCATCGGGACTCGCCGCTGGCAAAGGCGTGATCGTGGCCCCGAGTCGCGCGGCCGCGCGGCAGGCGGCGGCCGCCATGCTGTCCGACCGCACGTTCGGAGACGCGGGCGATACGGTGCTGGTCGAGGAGTTCATGGACGGTGAGGAGCTGTCGCTTTTCGCGATCACCGACGGCGAGCGCGTGATCACGCTTCCAGCGTCGCAGGATCACAAGCGCCTGCGAGACGGCGACCGCGGTCCGAACACCGGCGGAATGGGCGCGTATTCCCCTGTCTCTATCGCCGACGCACCGGGGTTCAACGATGACGTCGTCGAGCGGATCGTTCGACCGACGCTGGCTACGCTGGCTGAACGCGGGGCAACGTTCACCGGATTGCTGTACGTCGGTCTCATGGTGACCGCGTCGGGTCCGAAGGTCGTCGAATTCAATTGCCGGTTCGGCGATCCTGAAACCGAGGCCGTGCTGCCGGCACTCGGCCCCGAGGCTCGCGTGTTCGACGCGATGGCCACCGTCGCGCGCGGCGGCCGGCTGTCCGAAGAGTTTGCGATTCCGGCTGAACGCGCCGCGGTCACGACGGTCGTCGCCGCCGCGGGTTATCCGGAGAAGCCGCGCACCGGCGACCCGATCCGATTTCCAGCGTCCGCGCCCGACGTGCTCGTGTTTCACGCCGGCACGGCGCTGGGCGCGAGCGGGGCGGTCGAGACGTCGGGCGGTCGCGTGCTGGCGGTGACCGGCGTGGGCGCGTCGCTCGAGGGCGCGCGGGCGCGCAGCCAGGAAGCGGCTCGCGCGATCGAATTCGCGGGCAAGCAGTACCGCTCGGACATCGCATGGCGCGAACTTTCGCGCCGTGCCCGAGCTTCCCGAGACTGAGACGATCGCGCGCGACCTCGATGGCGAGGTCGCGGGGCGCCGCATCGAACGGGTCGTCGTGCGCCGCGCCGACGTGCTGCGCGAGACATCAGCCGCACAATTCGCGCGCCGCGTCTCGGGCGCCACGATCGAGCGATGCTGGCGCCGCGCCAAGCTCGTGGTGATGTCGCTGTCGACGGACGAGCAGATCGTCGTGCAACCTCGCTTCACCGGAGCGGTACTGATCGACGACGGGAGTTTGGCCGCCGCCGAGCGCCGGTACTCCACGATCAAGGTCGTGCTCGACGACGGGCGCGCCCTTCACTACCGCGACGTTCGGCGGCTGGGAACGGTGACCGTGATGTCGGCGGCGCGTTTCGCCGCGTACACGTCGTCGCTCGGCGTGGAACCACTTGACCGTGCGTTCACCGCCAAGCATCTATCGGCCCTCCTCAAAGACCGCCGCCAATCGATCAAGAAGACGTTGATGGATCAGCGCGTCGTCGCCGGCATCGGGAACATCTACGCCAATGAATCCCTGTGGCGCGCGGGAATCGACCCGTCGCGCGCGGCGGGGTCGATCGTGACCAGCGAAGCCGACGCGCTGCGGCGCGAGATCGTCGGCGTGCTGCGCGAATCGATCGCCGCGCGCGGAACGAGCTTTCGCGACTACCGTGATGCCCGCGGCGCGCGCGGCGGCTTCGTCGAGCACCTCGCGGTGTACGGCCGCGCCGGTGAGCCATGCACGAGGTGTGGCGCGCGCTTGATCGAGACGCACGCCATCGACGGACGCACGACGGTGCTATGCGCGCACTGCCAAAAGTGAAGCTGCTGCGACCGCCGACGTCCGACGCGCAGCTCCGCGTGATGCGCACGCTCGTCCGCGAGCAAGCGCTGGACCGGCCGGCCGTCTATCAGATGATCGCCGCCGACGGCGAGATCGTGTACGTCGGCAAGTCGAAGCAGCTGCGGTCGCGGTTGCTCAGCTACTTTCGCGCCGACTTTCCGGAGGACAAGGGCGCGCGCATCCTGCGCGAAGCCGAGCGGATCGAGTGGGAATACGTGCCAAGCGAATTCGGCGCGCTGCTGAGCGAGCTGCGTCTCATCAAGCGATTCCGGCCTCGATTCAACGTCGCGATGAAACGCGACGGCCGAAACTACTGTTTCATCAAGATCACGAAGGCGCCGGCGCCCAAGCTCGTGGTCGTGCGCGGGCCGGGGAGCGACGACTCGGCGCTCTACTACGGACCGTTCATGGGCGCGATGGGCGTGAGCGAGGCGCTGCGCGAGTTGAACGACGTGTTGGGGCTGCGCGATTGCGCCGCCGACCAGCGGATGCACTTCGCCGATCAGCCCGAGCTGTTCGACTCGTTCCCGCGCACGCCCGGCTGCATTCGGTTCGAGGTCAAGAAGTGCATCGGCCCGTGCGTCGGCGGATGCACGGTACACCAGTACGACGAGCGGCTGTTCCTGGCGCGCGCGTTTCTCGACGGCGTCGACGACGGGCCGATCGAGCGGTTGCACGGTGAGATGAACGACGCCAGCGCGCGCCTCGAATACGAGCGCGCGGCGTCGCTGCGCGACAAGATGCGGCGCCTGGAAGCCCTCCGCGGACAGTTTGCACGGCTGCGATTTGCCGTGGAGAACCTGTCGTTCGTCTATACGGTGCCGGGGTACGAGGGCGCCGACCGCGTCTACTTGATTCGACGCGGCCTCGTGCGCGCCGAGACCGCGGTGCCGACAACCACCGACGAGGCGGCGGCGCTCATGCACCTCATCGACGGCGTCTTCACGCCGGCGGAACGTGCCACGTCGCAGATACCGACGCATGAGATCGACGAGCTGCTGCTGTTGTCGTCCTGGTTCCGGCGCTTCCCGGAAGAGCTGCACCGAACGAGTGCGTCGCCCGCCGGGGTCTCGGCGGCCTCGTAGACGCCCTGCGGGTTCACGGCTGGGCCGCGACGCCGGAGCGACGACGACTGGCGCGCGTTCTGCACAGGGACACAGGCGCGCAGTTCGTGCGCGTACGTCACCTGCAACCCGCAGAATCGACCGAATGGCGACGACGTCTTGGCAGCCGACCACGCTGGTCAAATGCGTAAGTCTGCGTCCGTGGCTCGTGTACCCCGGTTGCGACGAGCCCGGTGGTTGCCACGATCTCACGCTCGGCAAGATCTACGAGACGCTGGGGATCGAGGGCAGCGGGTCGTTTTATAGAATCATTGACGACTCGGGCGAGGACTATCTCTACCCGGTGTCGCACTTCGCGCCGCTCTGACGTCGCGTCAAAGAGCGAGGTCGAGCGGTTCGACGCCGATCTCGCCGCCGGCAATTGTGAGCTTGGCCACACTCGGCATCAGATCGAATCGCCGAGGACCGGCCGCGCCGGGATTCACCACCCAGCGGTCGGCGACGCGCGTCACCAATTGCTTGTGTGTGTGCCCGTACACGATCACGTCGGCGAAATAGCGCGCGAGAAGCCGCTGCGGATTCGGGCTGCCGACTTCGTGTCCGTGGCTCACGTGCACGTTCACGCCACCGACGATCAACTCGATCGAGCCGGGAAGCGCCGGATCGTCCACCGGGTCGGTGTTGCCCCGTACCGCCCGCACGGGCGCGATCAACTCGAGCTCTCGGAGCACGTCATCGCCGCCGACGTCGCCCGCGTGCAGGATCAACTCGACGCCGGCAAGTGCCGTGTGAACGTCGGGCCGCACCAGGCCATGCGTGTCAGAGATCAATCCGATGACGTGCCGCCCCTGCCCCTTCGCTCGGCCGCGCGCCGTTTTCATCGACGATCGGCGCGGTCACTCCAACGGGGCACGAGTGAATGGGACACACCGAGATGGTCGAGCACGCGCGCGACGACGAAGTTCACCAGATCGTCGATCGATTTCGGCTTGTGATAGAAGCCCGGCGCCGCCGGCATGACGATCGCGCCGGCGCGGGTCACGCGCAGCATGTTCTCGAGATGAATGGCGCTGAGGGGCGTTTCGCGCGGAACGAGGATGAGCTTGCGGCGCTCCTTGAGCGCCACGTCCGCCGCGCGCTCGACCAGCGAGCGCGATGAGCCGGCCGCGATCGCCGAGAGCGTTCCCATCGAGCAGGGACAGATCACCATGCCGGCGTTGATCGCCGAGCCCGACGCCGGCGCCGCGCCGCGGTCCGCGTCGTCGAACACGGTGACGTGCGCGTCCCAGGCGCGCTTGCCGGCGCGTTCGCGCAGCGCGTCGATCGAGCCGATGTCCGTCTCCGTTTCGAGAAGACGAAGGCCGTGCGCAGACACGATCAGCTGCACCGGCTCCTTCGCTTCCACGAGCGCGGACAAGAGGCGCACCGCGTACGGAGCGCCGGATGCTCCCGTGATCGCCACCACGACCGGCGGCTTGGTCATCGGCCGGCGTGAAGCGCGATCGACAACGGGCTGGCGCTGGTGAGCCGCTCGATCAGCACGCACGCGAAGAACACGATGCTGATCACGCCGTTCATGGTGAAGAACGCCGCGTCGAGCCGCGAGAAGTCGTTGGGTTTGACGAGCGAGTGCTCGTACACGAGAAGCCCAGCGGCCACCGCGACGCCGAGCGCGTAGAACGATCCGCCCGCCCCGTTTCCGAACGTCCCCGCGCCGACGGCGGTCAGACACGCGACGGTCGCCAGGTGCAGTCCTCGAGCGATGTACAGCGCCCGCTGTCCGCCGAGCGCCGCGGGGAGCGAATGAAGCCGCTCTGCGCGATCGAAGTCGATGTCCTGGAGGGCGTACAACACGTCGAACCCGCCGCCCCATGTCGCGACGGCGAGCGCCAGCGCGACGAGCATCCACCACGGATTGCTCCAATGCCCGGTCACCGCGAGGTACCCACCGACCGGAGCGATCGACATCCCGATGCCGAGCACGAGGTGACACCATCGCGTGAACCGCTTGGTGTAGCTGTAGAAAAGCACCCAGCCGAGCGCCAACGGCGAGAGCAGTCCGCAGAGCGAGTTCAGTTGCCACGCCGCGAACACGAAGACGACCGACGCGACCACCACCGCCACCACCGCTTCGGCGACGCGCAGCACGCCGCTCGGCAGCTCGCGCCGGCGCGTGCGCGGATTGCGCGCGTCGATATCGCGGTCGACGATGCGGTTGAACCCCATCGCGGCGAAGCGCGCGCAGGTGAACGCGAGCACGATCCATCCGAGCGCGCGCCAGTTGACCGGCGCGCGATACGACGCGAGCACGACGCCGACGAGCGCGAACGGCAGCGCGAACAGCGTGTGCGGCAGCTTGACGAAGTTCACGTAGGCGAGCCACCGCGAGCCGCGGTGCTCGAACGTCTGCCCTTCGCGCGCGTGATTCGCGCCCGGGGCCGCGGTCATCGTCCGGCTCGCGGTTCGAGGCCCAGCGACGGCCACAGCTCGTCCACGCGACGTTTGGTGGCGTCGTCCATCAGGATGAGGCCGGGCCATTCGCGATTGAATCCTTCCTCGGGCAACTTCTTCGTCGCGTCGATGCCGAGCTTGGATCCGAACGTGAACGTGCGGCTCGAGTGATCGAGCACGTCGACCGGCCCCATCGTGAAACGCGCGTCGCGCTGCGGGTCGATATTGTTGAGCGCGACCCACCATGCTTCCTGCGGGTCCCGCACGTTCACCCAATCGTCGACGATCACGAGCACCTTGGCGAGCGACATCAAGCCTTGCCCCCACAGCGCGTTCATCACCTTGTACGCCTGGCCGGGATATTCCTTCTTGATCGATACAAAGACGAGGTTGTGAAAGATCCCTTCGGCCGGCATGTGATAGTCGCGGATTTCCGGGATCGTGAGCTTGAGCAGCGGCAGGAAGATCCGCTCGGTCGCGTGGCCGAGGTAGAAATCCTCCATCGGCGGCCGGCCGACGATCGTCGCCGGAAAGATCGGCGACTTGCGCATCGTGATCGCGGTGACGTGCACCTGCGGATAGAGATCGGCGAGCGAATAGAAGCCCGTGTGGTCGCCGAACGGGCCTTCGGTCACGAGTGATTCGGCGGGGTCGATGTACCCCTCGATCACGAAATCGGCTTCAGCCGGCACCTCGAGGTCGCACGTGACGGCCTTGGTGAGCGACACCGGTTCTTTTCGCAGGAATCCGGCGAAAAGAAACTCGTCGACGGTCGGCGGAAGCGGCGCGCTCGCCGAGTACATCGACCCCGGATCGGCGCCAAGCGCGATGCAGACCGGCATCCTCTCGCCACGCTCGGCCATTTCCCGCCAATGCGCCGCGCCGACCTTGTGGCGCTGCCAGTGCATGGCGAGGGTCGTCTTTCCCGTCTGCATGATGCGATACATGCCGACGTTCCGAATGCCGCGCTTCGGATCGCGCGTGATGACCATCGGGAACGTGATGTACGCGCCGCCGTCCTCGGGCCAGCACTTCATGAGCGGCAGCTTGTCGAGGTCGACGTCGCCGTCGCGCCAGACTATCTCTTGCGACGCGGCGTTGCCGCGTCGCATTCGGGGCGGGAACTTTCCCATCTCGAGGAGCCGCGGCAGCAGCGCGAGCTTGGCGATGATCCCTTCGGGGACTTTCATCGCCAGCAATTCCTCGATGCGCGCGCCGATTTGGTCCAGCGACTCGACGCCGAGCGACATGCTCATGCGGCGCATCGAGCCGAACAGGTTGACGGCGACGGGAAACGCCGAGCGTTGCCCGTTCATGAGCACCGGCTGCTCGAAGAGGAGCGCCTTGCCGCCGGCCGGTTGCTTCATGACGCGGTCGGCGATCTCACAGAGCTCGAGATTGAGTGAGACCGGTTGTCGCACGCGGACGAGCTCACCGGCCTGCTCGAGCTTTTCGACGAAGTCGGAGAGTGTGTCGATGGTCGCGCTCAAGCGCTACGCCTTTCGTCCGGAGTGAATCGCCGCGATGCCGAGGCTGAGCGAGCGCCACCCCACGTCGGAGAATCGCGCGCGCCGCATGCGGTCGGCGAGCTCGGACTCCGGCGGAAAGTTGGCGACCGATTTCGGCAAGTAGGCGTAGGCGCTGCGGTGCCCGCTGACGAGTGCGCCGACGCGCGGCAGGACCTGGTGGAAGTACAGGTGATAGAGCGAGCGAACGACGGCGAGTCGCGGCGTCGTGAACTCGAGAATGACGAACCGGGCGCCGGGCTTCAGCACGCGATTCACCTCGCGCAGCGACGCGTCGAGATCGACGACGTTCCGAATCCCGAACGCGACGATCGCCCCGGAGGCTTCTTCGTCGCGCATCGGAAGATCGAGCGCGTCGGCGACGACCGGCCAGACGACGGCTGAGGGCGCCTTTCCCGCTCCGGCGCGGAGCATCGGCTCGGCGAAGTCGGCGCCCACGATTCGGCCTTCGAACCCGCGCGTTTTCGACAGCTCCGCGGCGACGTCGAGGGTTCCGGCGCAAAGGTCGAGATAGGTGCCTCGGGGATCGCGCGTCCATTCGAGGGCGGCGATCGCCTTTCGCCGCCAACCACGGTCGACGTTCAGGCTGAGGAGATGGTTGAGGCGGTCATAGCTCGGCGCTATCTGGCCGAAGGTGCGGCGGACGTAGTCTCGCTTGACCTCACCGCCGGCGGCGGCCGCTCGCGCTTCCTCCGTCTCCAGCTCGCTCACCGTCATGCGGCGAAAGTTGGGTGTCACCGGAAGACTGGGCAAGCCGAACCGGCTGGTACCACGAAACCGGCGAGCATAGCTTTGGTCAACCGGCGGCCCCGCTTCGTGATGGGCTCGCGCCACGAGGCCGATGCCACCAGCCCTCGACCTACAAAATCTCCCCGATGCAGACGTCGTCGCGCTGGCCCAGAACGGGCGCGACGGGGCGTTTCGCGAGCTGATCCGTCGGTACGAGCGGCCGGTTTTCTCGCTCATCTACCGCATGGTGCGCGATCGGGAGCTCTCCGAGGATCTGGCTCAGGACACGTTCATCAAGGTCCTGAACCACCTCGACCGGTATCGGCCCGAATTCAAGCTGTCGAGCTGGTTGTTCAAAATCGCCAACAACGTCGCGATCGATCATCTGCGACGGCGGCAGTTGGAGACCGTCAGCATCGACGGATCGCCCCACGCGATGACAATGGACGCGGTCGAGGCGACGTCGTTCGACGTCGTAGGGCAGCAGGAGTCCGCGCTCGACGAACTCGAGGCGCGCGAGCTGGGCACGTCGATCGAAAGCGCGATCGCCCAGCTCAGGCCCGAATACCGCTCCTGTATCATGCTGCGACATGTCGAAGGGCGGTCATACGAGGAAATCGCGACCACCCTCGATCTACCGCTCGGGACGGTGAAGACGTACATCCACCGCGCCCGGCACGAGCTTCGTAAGTCGCTCGAACACCTGCGGGAAAGCGGGTGATGAGGGTCACCGGGCCCGGCCGCCCGGGAACCGCGAAACTGCCAGTCCAGTGAAACCGACGCTCTCAACCCTCCGTACTGAAGCTCCGGAGACTCCATGAACCACCGGCACCTTCTTCCTGACGAGATCGACCTCCTCCTCGACGACGAGGTGGGCTTTGGCGTGACCCCCCTCAGGGCGCACATCCGCGAGTGTGCGCAATGCCGCGGGCTCGTCGACGAAGCACGCATCGCCGTGGACGCTCTGGAGGCCGTACCGCACTTCGCGCCCTCCCACCTGTTCGCCGATCGCGTCATGGCGCAGGTGCCGGTTTTCGTGCCGTGGCACGTCGCCGCGCGCGACGCCGCCGAGCGCTGGCTGCCGCAAGCGCGCCAGACCCGGTTCATTGTCGCCGGGTTGGCAACGTCGGTCGCCTCGCTCGTCACGATCGGAATCCTCTGGGTGATGACGCAGACGGACGCGCTGGTCCTCGCGACCGGCGCGGCGGGCGACCAACTGCGCAGCGTCGCGATGGACGCGGGGCGCACGGCGCTCGCGGGCATCTTTGGCGAGCAGGCATCGCGATTCGTCCAGAGTATGGGGACGGCGGGTATCGCCGCGGCGGTCGTCGTGCTGGTCCTGGCGACAGCCGGCTCGCTCGCCGGATTTCGGGCCCTAGCGCTCGCATCGAGCCGACGTCGGGCGTAGCGATGCGCCCCCTGGTTGCGATCGCCGCTCTGGCGCTTGGCAGCATGCAGGCGTCGGCGCAGGCCGGTCAGACGAAGACCGATACGACCTCCAGCGCCAAGGCAGTCACGCCGGCGGACTCCATTCGCCTCGCGCGAGAGATCGAGCAACGCCGCGCGCAGGGTGACTCGCAGCTGCCCGACGCCAGCAGCTTCACGTTCGGCAATCGAACGATCGCGGCAAACGCAAACGTCCACGGCACGATCGCCGTTGCCAACGGAAATCTCGACGTCTACGGCACCATCGACGGCGACGCCGTTGCATTGGGCGGCGACGTCCGCGTCCACAACGGCGGGCACGTAACGGGCGACGCGTTTTCTGCGGGCGGCTCAGTCGTGATCGACGGTGGCGTCGTCGAGGGCGAGCGGCGCGCGATCACGATGCCGCACTACACCGGAAAGACACCTCTCGTGCACCGCGAGCCGCTCACGGTCTGGCAGGCGCTCAAGCTCGCCGTGGGATGGTTCGCCGTGCTGTCGATCATCGGCATCGGCGTCATGCTGTTCGCCGACGCGAACCTCGATGGCGTCGTGACCGAATTGGAGCGCGGGGTCGCGCGCTCGTTCTGGATCGGCGTGGCCGGGCAACTGCTCGCGCTCCCCGGCCTGCTGATCGTGATCGTCGGACTCGCCATCACAGTGCTCGGACTTCTGCTCGTTCCGTTCGCGATCGTCGCTTACATCGTGGCGGCCGCGGGGCTCCTGACGCTTGGATTCCTGTCAGCCGCCCGCGTGCTCGGCGGCGGACTCGCGTCCGACGACGGCACGGCTTCTCCGCGCGGCGTGCATCTCCGCGCGTTGTTCGTCGGCCTCATCGCGTACCTCGCGCTGTGGGCGGCGGCCGCGCTCTTCTCGCACACGCCGGGAATCGGGTCGGTTCTCCGGATCGTCGCGGTGCTGCTCACGTGGGTCGCCGCGACCGCGGGACTCGGCGCCACGATCTCGTCGCGAGCGGGAACGCATCGAAGCATGTCGCCGGCATCCAAGTTCGCCGGCGACGAGCTCGCCTGGCAGACTCCGACTCCGGTCACGGGCGTCGCGGCATCGTCGCGACGCCAGGTTTCGTCCGCGCCCTGAACGGCGACTCCGTCAAGACGTCGGACGAAGCGTGACCTTGTCGCCGAGAGAGAGCTCGAGCGCTCTCGCGGCGTTGTCGTCTCTGATGGCAATCTCGATCGCGCCTCCCGACCCGACGAGCGCGAGCGCTTCGCCGATCTCGACGTCGGCATACGTGCGACGAATCGCGATGGCGCGCGTGCCGAGCAGCACCATTCCCTGTTCGGCGCGGAGATTGGTGATCGCGTTGCCGAAGCGGTCGATCGCGACGACTTCGCCCTCGATCATCCCGTCGGGGCGGCGCACCGGATCCGCCGTGCGACGCACGATGGGCGACGCCGCGGGCTTCCCGAGCGTCGCGATGGCGTCACCGCGAGCGAGTAACGCCGCGGCCGGCGCGAACACGTCGCGGCCGTGGAAGGTGGCGGATGCGTCGGCGCGAACGGGTAGCTCAACAGCGCGCGCGTCCGATTCGATCAGCGCCGGCGAGAGCACGCCGTTGTCGGGACCGACGAGGAATCGCTCGCGGCTTTCCACCGCGAGCGCCGCTCGCGTCGAGCCGACGCCGGGGTCGATCACCACGAGGTGAACAGTACCCGGCGGAAATCGTCGCCACATTCGTTCGACGGTGATGCGAGCGAAATCCACGTCCTGCGGCGGAATCTCGTGCGTGACGTCGACGATCATCGCGTCGGGCGCCAGCGTGAGCACGACGCCCTTCATCTCACCGACGTAGCCGTCGGCCGTTCCGAAATCCGTCGTGAGCGTGACGATTCGGCCCATCGGCGAAATCCTCTGTCGCGATCAGCGCGTGGCGGCGGGCACGCTCCCGCTGACACGTTCCGCGATGCGTCCGGCAATCGAGGCGAGCGCGCGGGCCGCGGACGACTCGGGCTCGGCGACGACGATCGGCGCGCCGCGGTCGCCGCCTTCCATTACGCGCTGGTAGAGCGGAATCTGTCCGAGCAGCGGCAGCTCGAGCTCCTTGGCGAGCCGCTCGCCGCCCCCGCTCCCGAAGAGCGGCGACGGCTTGCCACAGTGAGGGCACTCGAACCAGCTCATGTTCTCGACGATGCCGACGATCGGTACCGTCACGCGCTCGAACATCTTTACGCCGCGCAGCGCGTCGCCGACCGACACTTCCTGCGGCGTCGTCACGATCACCGCACCGTGCACTTGCGTCGCCTGCACGAGCGTCAGCTGCGCGTCGCCGGTACCGGGCGGCAAGTCGACGATGAAGTAATCGAGCGTGCCCCACGCGACGTCGCGTAGAAACTGGGTGATGATCTTCATGATGATCGGGCCGCGCCAGATCGCCGGTTGATCCCGATCGATGAGAAATCCGATGCTGATGACCTTCACGCCGTGCGCCTCGAGCGGAATGATCCGCTCTTGAATCACCATCGGCGGCTCGTTCACTCCCATCATCAGCGGGATGTTCGGGCCGTAGATGTCGGCGTCCATGAGACCCACGCGCGCGCCCTGCTGCGCGAGCGCCACCGCGAGATTCACCGCGACGGTCGATTTCCCGACGCCGCCCTTTCCGCTCGAGATCGCGATGACTTTCCCGAGGTTCGGATAGGCGACTGGCGTCGGCGCGGGGACGCGCGGCTGTGCGGGACGGTCGTCCATCACCGGCAGCGAACGACCCGCCGGTTTCGGCGGCGGTGGCGGCGCGGACTTCGCCGATGCGACGTCCACCGTCACATCCGAAACACCGTCGAGCTGTTCGATCGTCTGGCGTATCACGCGCGCCAGTGCGGGATCGTCGCCGGGCGCGAGCTGCAAGGTGAGGCGGACCTTGCCGGACGTCGTCGTCGCGATGTCGCGCACAATGTCGCTTTCTATCACGTCTCGGCCGGTGCGCGGGTGTCGCACGCGAGCGAGCGCGGCGGCGATGCGGGCTTGAAGAGGGGGAGGAGGCGTTGCCATGCCCTCAAACCTACGGCTCCTTACGTGGCCGCGCGCGCGTCCGGAGTCGTCGCGCTCGAAAGCGGCGGCAAGTAGCGTCGCGCCGCCGCGATGACGCGTTCCCGCACGTCGTCCAGAGAGCCCGAGATGAGAGCGCCGGCGGCCTTCGCGTGCCCACCGCCGCCGAATTGCCGCGCAAATGCGTTGACGTCCACTTCTCCCGTGCTTCGAAACGAGACTTTGACCTTTCCGTACCCGAGGTCGCGGAAGAAGAGCGCCAGGCGCGTTCCGTCGATGGACCGTGCGTACTCGACGATCCCGTCGAGGTCTTCCTGTCGGACGCCGAACTTCTCCAGTGTGCCGGCGTTCATCGACAGCCAGGAAATGCCGCGCTGGTCGTCGACGCCGAGTGAATCGAGGACCTCGCCGAGCAGGCGGACGCGTCCGGGCGGCGCCGACGCGTAGATCCGGAGATACATCTCTTCCGGGCCGACGCCGGCGTTCAGCAGATCGGCGGCGATCGCGTGACACCGCGGCGTCGTATTGCTGAAGCGGAAGCCGCCGGTATCGGTCAGGATCGCCGTATAGAGAGCGCGCGCGACCGCAGGGGTGATCTCGAGATCGAGCACGCACGCGAGATCGTAGACGAGCTCGCCCGTCGCGCACGCGGCGACGTCGGTGAAGACGATGTCGCCCGCGGGATCGTCCGACGCGATGTGGTGATCGATGACCAGCTTCGGCACGCGCAGCTTGCGCACCGCTTCGGCGAGCGATCCCAAGCGCTTGACGTCGCTGATGTCGAGCACGACGAGCACGTCGATGCCCTCGAGCGCCGCGGCGCCGCGCGGGCTCGCATCGCGCACGCCACCGTCGAGCAGGAATGAGAACAGGTCCGGCCACGGCGTCGGGTTGACGATTCGAACGTCGAGGCCGCGGGCGGTGAGCAGGCGGGCGAGGGCCGATTCAGAACCGCAGCCGTCGCCGTCGGCGTTCATGTGAGTCGAAAGCGCGACGCGCCGGCCCGGCACGAGCTCGCGCCCGAGGGCTTCGATGGCCGAGCGACGCCACTCCGGAATCGTGAGGTACTCTTGGGCGGTGTGCGACACGTCGTGCTGGTTGCTCCCCCGAAAATGAAACGGCGCCGTGACTCGGGCGCCGTTTCAAAGCTAACGTGATCCAGCCCCGCGGCGTCAGTCGCCCGCGGCTTCCACCGGCTGCGAGCCGACGCGCGAGTGGCTCATGCTGTAGAAGAAATAGATGAAGAGACCGATCACCATCCACACAACCAGGCGCAGCCACGTGTCCGCGGGAAGGCTGTACATCATGTACGCGCAGATGGCGATGCCCAGAATGGGAACGAGCGGCACCATTGGCGTCCGGAACGGACGTGGAAGGTTGGGACGCTGGTATCGCAGCACCATGATGCCGAAGCAAACGATGACGAAGGCCAGCAGCGTGCCGATCGAGACGAGCTGTCCCAGCAGGTCGATCGGGAAGAAGCCGGCGACCAGAGCCGCCACGATGCCCGTCACGATGGTCGTGACGTAGGGCGTCTGGAACTTCGGATGCACTTTGCCGAACACGGCCGGCAACAGGCCGTCGCGGCTCATCGAGAAGAAGATGCGCGGCTGGCCCATGAGCATCACGAGCACGACCGAAGCGAGGCCGAGGATGGCGCCGATGTTGATGAAGTACGTCAGCCACTTGAGCGCGGGGCCGGCGGCGGCGATCGCGACGTACACTGGCTGCGGCACGTTCAAGTTCTTGTAGCTGGTCAGGCCGGTCATGACCAACGCCATCAGGATGTAGAGGACCGTGCAGATCGCCAGCGATGAGAGAATGCCGATCGGCATGTCTTTCTGCGGATTGCGCGCTTCCTGTGCCGCGGTCGATACCGCGTCGAATCCTATGTACGCAAAGAACACCACCGCCGCGCCGCGAATGATGCCACTGAAGCCGAAGTGGCCAAACTCGCCGGTGTTCGCCGGAATGAACGGATGCCAGTTGGCCGAGTTCACATAGACGAACCCGAATCCGATCACGAGGATCACGATCGCGACCTTGATGAACACGATCACGTTGTTGAAGCTCGCCGACTCCTTGATCCCGATCACCAGCAGGGTCGACATCATCCCGACGAGCAGGATCGCCGGAAGATTGATGATCCCCGGCTGAAGGACCGAGCCCGCGGCGCAGGCTCCGTTCGCGGCCGCCGTCGCGGCGCCGGCTGGGTCGATGCACATCAGATTTCGCACGAGCGTGTGCGTACCGACGACGCCCAGCGGAGCCTGGGTCCACGCGGCGGAGACGTGAATCCCGAGGTTGTCGCGCAAGAACGCGACGAGGTAACCGGACCAACCCACTGCGACCGTCGCCGCGCCGAACAGGTATTCGAGGATCAAGTCCCACCCGATGATCCAGGCGACGAACTCGCCGAGCGTCGCGTACCCATATGTGTACGCGCTGCCGGCAATCGGAATCATCGACGCGAATTCGGCGTAGCAGAGACCGGCGAACAGACACCCCAATCCGGCGACGACGAACGACAGCACGATCGCGGGACCAGCGGTTTGCGCCGCCGCCGTGCCGGTCAGCACGAAGATGCCGGCGCCGATGATCGCACCGATGCCCAGCATCGTGAGGTTGAGAGCACCAAGCGCTCGCTTGAGCGTGACCTCCTGCCCTTCGGAGGCGGCCTCGGTCTGCAGCAGGCTGATGCTCTTCGTTGACCACAAGCCCATTGAAGGTCTCCCGGGTCTGACCTACGGATCTGACATAAAAGAGGCGGCACTGAAATCCGCGCCGCCAGCGAGCGAATATCCGTCGAGCTTGCTCAGCGCCGAGGTGGGGTGGCGCCGAGACCTACTGTATACCATTGGCTGCGCGCAACTTGCCCCACATTAGAAACGTTGTCAAGGAAACGAGTTCGATCCTGACACGCCTCTGACTTGCGCGCACTTCCCGCGTCCACGCTCAAGGCTTCGACGGAAGAACCCGCTCCGAGCGTCCGTCGTTCGTCACACCGAGTAGTTCGGTGCTTCGCGCGTGATCTGCACGTCGTGCGGATGCGATTCGCGGAGACCCGCGGTCGTGATGCGCACGAATTCGGTCTCGGTGCGAAGTTCGTCGACCGTGGCGCAGCCGACGTAGCCCATGCCGCTGCGGAGACCGCCGACCATCTGGAAGAGCACGTCGGCGACGGGACCGCGGTACGGCACGCGACCTTCGATGCCTTCCGGCACCATCTTCTTGGGCGACAGCTCGCCCTCCTGGAAGTAGCGATCGGCGCTGCCGTCCTGCATCGCCGACAGGCTACCCATGCCGCGCACCATCTTGAAGCGGCGACCCTCGAGGAGAAACGATTCGCCGGGACTCTCTTCCGTGCCCGCGAGCATCGAGCCCATCATCACGCACGACGCGCCGGCGGCGAGCGCTTTCACCGCGTCGCCGGAATACTTGATTCCACCGTCGGCGATCACCGGCACATCACCGGCGCCGTCGACCGCGTCGAGCACCGCCGTGAGCTGCGGAACGCCGACGCCCGTCACGACGCGCGTCGTGCAGATCGAGCCCGGGCCCACACCCACCTTCACCGCGTCGACGCCACGCTCAGCGAGCGCTTCGGCCGCTTCGCGCGTGGCGATGTTGCCGGCGACGAGCTGCACGTCGGGGAAGGCTTCGCGCACGCGCGCCGTCGCCTGAAGCACCGCGTCGGCGTGGCCGTGCGCCGTGTCGACGATGATCGCGTCGACGCCGGCATCGATGAGTGCGCGCGCGCGAGCGATGAAATCGCCCGCCGCGCCGATCGCCGCCGCCACGCGAAGACGTCCGAACTTGTCCTTGTTCGCGTCGGGATACTGGCGGCGCTTGTGAATGTCCTTGATGGTGATGAGACCTTTGAGCACGCCGTTCGCGTCGACGACCGGCAGCTTCTCGATGCGGTTACGACCGAGGATCTGTTCGGCTTCGTCGAGCGTGGTGCCCTCGCGCGCCGTGACGAGACCGTCGCTCGTCATCGCCTCGCGCAGCGGGCGGTCGAGGTTGCGCTCGAACTGGAGATCGCGATTGGTGATGATGCCGACGAGCTTCTCGTCGTCGTCCACGATCGGCACCCCCGAGATGCGAAAACGGTGCATGAGGGCAGTCGCCTCACGCACCGTGTCGCTCGGTCGCAGCGTGATCGGCTTGAGGATCATGCCGCTTTCCGATCGCTTCACCCGATCGACTTCGGCGGACTGCCGGTCGATCGACATGTTCTTGTGCAGGACGCCGATGCCGCCCGCCCGGGCCATCGCGATGGCCATCTCGGATTCGGTGACGGTGTCCATCGCCGCCGACACGAGCGGCACGCGGAGCTCGATGCCGCGGGTGAACCGCGACGTCACGGAGACGTCCTTGGGATGCGTCAACGAATGCCGCGGGACGAGCAAAACGTCGTCGAACGTGAGCGCGTATTCGTCGCGAACCCGTGAACCCGGGCTGCGGCGCGGCTCCTGAAGACGCGAAAGCCCGCTCCCCGATGCGTCCGAGGTAGCGGGCCTGACTGGTGGTCGAGTTCTGGTTGCCATGGTGAAATGTAGGCGCGGTCGAAAATGAACGGTAGCCCGCGCCCGGCAACCCCTCTTTGTGGGGCTAAACCCGCCCGATCACGCGTAAACGACGGCGGATCCGCTTCGGCAGAAAGAACGCCGCCGCGGTCAACGCGCTCTGAAGGTTGAGGTCCCCGAGGTCCGCGGGGTCGCCCTTCCAATGGTCGAGCAGCACGCGGCGTCCCGCGCGGTTCACCAAGTGCTGAAGCGCGAGCACGAGAATGAACAGATCGTCGATCTCACCGAAGAACGGAATGAAATCCGGTATGAGGTCGATCGGCGACACGATGTACGCGATGGCGCCCGCGACCAGGAGCTTGTCGAAGGCCGCCACTCGCTTGTCGAGGAGCAACCCGCCGAGCAGCCGGATGTACGCCGGGAGCTGGCGAACGTAGTAGATCACCGTGCGCTTGGCGCCCGTGCGCGGGCGCGGTGGAACGTCGTCCTCTTCCAGAACTCTGCGAGCGCGAGCGGTCGCGCGTTCTTGTGTGGCTCTCACAGCTTTTCTCCCGACCCACCGGGGTCCTTCGTGTCACGCGCGGGCGATGAGGCGGACTCCGTCGTCGACGCCGGCGGGCCCGGTGCGTTCGTCGGGCGAGTCGGGCTCACCAGCTCGCTCGCCATCGACTTGCCCGTTTCAACTGCGCTGTTGAGCACGTTCGCCGCGCGGTTCATGAAGCCGACCGTCTCGGCGATCGCCGTCGCGGAAACGCGCCCGGCGCGGAGCTGGTCTTCGATCGCTTCCGTGAACCGCGTGAACGTGCTGGCGTTCGGCGACGCGCGCTGGGCGTACTTCGACTCCATGAACTCGACGTAGTCGAGAACCTGGTATCCGCGCTCGTCGGACAGCGTTTCGAGTTTTCTGAGGATTCGGTCGCGCAGGTGCTCGTTCATGGTCTCTCAAATCGGGCGCCGCGCGGGACGAACGTCAACCCCGTCAGCCTCTCCAGCGACTGCGGGTGCCGCGAGCGTCGATGTGCACGTACGGCGTGTTGTACCGCCCGCTGGTGTAGAGGCCGAGGCCGCCCACCAGGTCCGGGTGCTCCGCTTCGACTTCGTCGACGGCGCGCTCGACGAGGATTTCGTCGCGCACGGTGATGCGCCCGTCGCCATCGGCGTCGATTGCAAGATCCGCGGCATCGCCGTACTCGTGCCGGCTGTCGGTCGCCGCCCGCCACACCCCGTTGTTGTGCGCCGGCGTGCGATAGCCGCTGTGCACGTCGAACGCGACGTCGGCCGGCTCGTCGTCCGAGCCGTCGGTGTTCGCCGACGACATGCGCGCGCGGGAACCGAGCTTCGCCAGCACCAACTCGAGCTTGTCGAGGAGCCGCGGGTTCAGCGCGACGTACTTCGGCCATACGCTGTCCTGCTGGTCGTGCGTGATGAAATCGCCGAGCCGCAGGTGTTCGCTCACCTTGAGATCCAAATCGTGGGGACCGACCTCGACGAACCCCGCGGGATGATCGTGCTGCGCGAGGCGCTCGGCGACGTAGGTGCCGATCCGGTAGCCGTTGAGGACGCTGCCGACTTTGTGCGAGAACGGCACGAGCACGACGAGCGTCGGCTCGGGCAGAATTTGGCGCGACGCGCCGCGCTCGATGGCGAGGTGATAGAACCCCGGATGCTGCGGCGCCGCGAAAGCCGCGCCGCTGAGCGGCAGGGGCAGATCCTCACCGACGGAGTCGCGATCGCGAATCCATTCGTACGACAGCGACTCGATGTCGCCGCCCACCTGCACCGGAAATTCCACGCGTTGTCCAGGGAGGGCGATGCGCACTCGGACTTCGTGGCTGGCTCCGAACGCATTGAGGGAGGGCCCGGCCGTTACGCCTTCGCCCTCCCCCGCGATTGCCGCGAACGGCGCAGTCGGCGCCGGCGTCGGCTGATAGAACCCAGCCACCCCCAGCCCGGCGACGATGATGACCGCGAATGCGCCCGCGCGCGAGCGATCGATGCTCGTGGCGAGCCAGCCGCCGCGGCCGAGTCTCATTTCATGCCCCAGTGCGCGGAGAATCCCCGCACGTCGATGTGACAGAAGGGACCGTGACCGGACGTCGCGGCGTACACGCCCTCGCCGCCGACGAGCTCGGGATGCTCGCTCCCGACGCGCTCAGCCGCGTCGGCAATGATTTTCGAGTCCTTCCAATTCACCTTGCCGTCGTGATTCAGGTCGGACATGCGGCCCGACCCGTCGTTGTCGACGAATACGTCGGACGCGTCGCCATACATGTGGCGGCTCTGCTCCGCGCGGCCGCCGGTGCTGCCGCCGTTGGCGTTGTACCAGGGCGTCCGGAACCCGCTCATGACGGTCATGTGCTTCACCGGCACTCCTTCCTTCTGCAGTTCCTGCCACACAAGCTCGAGCTTGTCCACGAGCTTGTCGTTGAGCACCAGGTACTTCGGCCAGACGTTGGGTTGGTCGTGCGTGAGAAAGTCGCCGAGCGTGAAGTGGGCGGACACCTGGGTGTTCACGTTGGCTTGCGTGACTTCGATGAAGCCATTCGGATTCGCGTACGCGGGCGACTTGACGGCGTGTTTCTCGGCCGGCCAGAAGCCGAGGCGGTACGCGCCGAGGGTCGAGCCGTGCTTCTCGGCGAACGGATGCATCGTGATGAACGCAAATGGACGCGTGAGCGGTGCGACCGGATACATGCCCGGCTTGCTGAGGCTCGCGTCGCCGAACATCGAGGCGAACGCGGGCACCGCGGGCGTCTGTACGGCCGGCGAGACGAAGCGCGCGAAGAGCTGGCCGCTGATTCCACGGAGCGCGTCGGCGAAACGAGCGATCGGGCTCTTCGCGCCGGCGGCCTGGACGGAGTCGCCGCGCGTCGCCACCGCAACGGTGGCGGGACGTGCGTCAACGCGGTGAGGCGCCGCTGCAGCGAAGAACAAGCTCAGCATGGCGCCCAGCGCATTAACCGTCGCGACAGAGCGAATTCGTTTCGACATCGGCGAATTTTTGGCTGACCCGGGCGTGGTAGGAAACGCACCGCGAGCTTCAAGCGGCCCGGGCCATCATGAGCGGCGGACAACAAATGCAACAATAGGTGGCCGGAAGTCAACCCATTTGGAATCATTTCGTTCCGCGGAGGAGTCCGCGTGCAATAGATTTCCGGCTCCTCTTACCACTGCCTTTCGATTTGAACCGTGCCCAGCCGTAAGAACCCCCCGCCGGTGGCGCTGATCGTCCTCGACGGATGGGGCTATCGTCGCGAGCGCGAGGGGAACGCAATCGCCCTCGCCAACACCCCGACCTGGAGCGCGCTTGTCGAGCGGTATCCGACCACGCTGCTCGAGGCATCGGGGCGCGCCGTCGGCCTGCCCTCGGGCCAGATGGGCAACAGCGAGGTGGGCCATCTGAACCTCGGCGCCGGCCGGGTCGTGATGCAGGACCTCGTCCGCATCGGCGAGTCGATCCGCGACGGCTCGTTCTTCGAAGATCGGGCGTTCGTCGACGCGTGCGACTGCGCCGTCCGCGCGAACGGCACGGTCCACTTGATGGGGCTCGTCGGAACCGGAGGCGTGCACGCGCTCTCCGCGCACCTCGTCGCGCTGGTCGATCTCTGCGCACGACGCGGCGTCCCGCGTGTGGCGATTCACGCACTCCTCGACGGCCGCGACACGATGCCCCGCTCGTCCCTCGGCTTCATGCGCGATCTGCTCGCCACGGTGGACGGGCGGGCATCCGTCGCGAGCGTGGGCGGCCGCTACTTCGGCATGGATCGCGACAAGCGGTGGGACCGCATCGAGAAGTGGTACCGGGTCGCGGTCGACGGCGTCGGGCCGACCGGAGCCGATCCGCTGCGAGTGATCGCCGACGCGTACGAGCGAAACGAGAGCGACGAATTCATCATCCCCACGGTGATCGTCGGAAGCGACGGCCAACCCGTGGCGCCGATGCGCGACGGCGATTCGGTCATCTGCTTCAACTTCCGCGCGGACCGCATGCGGCAGATGGTGCGCGCACTGGCCGACCCGTCGTTCGACGGGTTCGACGTCACGGGCCGTCCACGCCTGCACGTCGCGACGATGACATCGTACGACCGGGCGTTCGACGTGCCGGTCGCCTTTCCGCCGCAGTCGATGGCGAACATCGTCGGCGAAGTGGTGTCCAAAGCCGGCATGCGAATGTTCCGTACGGCCGAGACCGAGAAGTACGCGCACGTGACCTACTTCTTCAACGGCGGCATCGAGACGCCGTTTCCGTGCGAGGACCGGCTCCTCGTTCCGAGTCAGAAGGTGGCGACGTACGATTTGATGCCCGAGATGAGCGCGCCCGGCGTGACCGACGTACTCTGCAATGCGATCGAAAAACGCGAACATGAGTTCATTCTTTGCAACTACGCGAACGGCGACATGGTGGGACACACCGGCTCGCTCCCGGCGACCATCGAGGCCGTCGAGACCGTCGACACGTGTCTCGCCCGCGTGCTCGAATCAGCCGAGCGAAGCGGCACGCGCCTTCTCGTCACCGCCGATCACGGCAACTGTGAGCTCATGATCGATCCTGAAACCGGCGGGCCGCACACGGCCCACACCACCAGCCCAGTGCCGTTCATCATCGTCGACGACGAACGACAATCGCTTCCCCTCCGTTCGGGCGGCGCACTGTGCGACGTCGGACCCACGTTGCTCGCGCTGCTCGGGCTCGAACAACCGTCGGAAATGACCGGCGTCGATCTGCGCCAGGGAGCGCACGCGCAATGAACCGTCTCCGAACGACATTCACGTTGCTGGCATCGATCGCCGCGATCGCGATCGGCGCGGGACAACTCGCGGCCCAGGGCACGCAGGTCGGCTATCCACCCGCGAAGAGCCCCTACGTCGACCTGCCGTTCTCGCAGGAATTCACGCTCCTCGGAGGACAGTACTTCGCGCACCGCGACATCGCCGACGTCGGTCCGCAGAGCGGAATGCTCACCGGCGTTCACTACGAGTGGCGCGCCGGCGGACCGGCACACCTCACCGGCGAGTTCGCGTACATCTCGAGCGACCGCCGGTTGATCAATCCACTCAAATCAGAGCCTGGCCGCGAGCTTGGCCAGACCGCTCGTCCGCTCTACACAGCCGACGTCGGACTCGGTCTGAGTCTCACCGGCGAAAAGAGCTGGCACCGGCTCGTGCCGGAGGTCGGCGGCGGTGTCGGCTTGATCTCGGATCTACGCTCGCAGCCCGATTCCGGGGGATTTCTCTTCGGGACGCGATTCGCGTTCAACGTCAGTGCGGGCGTTCGCTACCTGGCCGGCGGAAAGTGGCAGATCCGTGCCGACATCAAGGATCGCCTCTACACCATCTCGTATCCGCAGACGTTCTTCACCGCGCCGACCGGTGGGACGGCGGTGGTGACCGCGGACGCGGCGAAGTCGTACTGGCTGAACAATCCGGCGCTCACGCTGGGTCTGTCGTACCTGTTCTGACCGGCGCAGCTTCACGCGTGCCGACTTTTCTCACCCGCCGCGTCACGTTCGCCGCCGCGCACCGCTATCGGCGTCCCGACTGGTCTGACGAGGAAAACGCGCGCGTGTTCGGCTTGTGCGCGCGCGAGAACTATCACGGCCACAGCTACGTGTGCGAGGTCACCGTGACCGGCGGCGTGAATCCGGAGACGGGGATGCTGATCGATCTCGCGCTGCTCGACCGCGTGCTCGACGCCGAGGTGCGCACGCGCTTCGACCACCGCAACGTGAATCTCGACGTTCCGGAGTTCGCGGACGGCAAACGCATCCCGACCGGCGAGGAGCTCGCGCGCTTCATCCACGAGCGCGTGCAGTCCGCGCTCGACCCGGTTCGCGTCGTCGAGGTGTCGATCGCCGAAGATCGGACGCTGCGCGCGAGCTATCGCCCCGACTAGCGTGGCACACGTGACGGGCGCGATCGTCGCCGGCGGGGCCAGCGAGCGATTCGGCGGCGAACCGAAGGGACTGCGACTGGTCGGCGGCGTACGCATCCTCGACCGCGTCGCGTCCGCGCTGCGCACCGTGACGTCCGACCTCGTCATGATCGCCAACGCGCCGGACGCTGAGCGATGGCTCGCGGGCGTTCCCGTCCGCCGAGACACGCGTCGCGAGCGCGGGAGCGTCGTCGGCATTCACACCGCCATCTTGGACGCAGCGGCCGGAGATGTCGTGCTCGTGGTCGCGTGGGATATGCCGTTCGTGAGCGCTGATCTGCTGGCCTTTCTCGTGGCACGCGCGCGCGAGGCCGGGACCGCCGTGATCCCTGACGGACCGAGCGGCCCAGAACCGTTTTGCGCCGCGTACACGCCCGAGTGCCTTCCCGACATCGAGCGCGCGATCGACCGCGGCGAGTTCCGAATGTCGAGCGTCGTGGCCGGCTTGGCGAACGCGAGCCGGGTGAGCGTCGCCGAGGTGAGCCGCTTCGGCGATCCGTCGCGCTTGTTTTTCAACGTGAACAGCGTGGCGGATCTCGAGAAGGCGGAACGCATGCTGGCCGCCGTGTGATTCCAGACGACGTGCGGCGCCTCGCCGTCCGCCGGCGCGACCGCATATTCTTCAACGGTTCTTCCCGCCGACCCTCGCTCGCCGGAGCCTCCGCGTTGACGTCATTCGTTCCCCGTTCCCGGGCCGCCGCGCTTGCCGCCGCGCTTGCCGTGACCGCCGCCTGTCGCGGACCGGTGGCGAGCGTCGCTCCGGCGTCGATCAGCTTCGGGCGCGACCCGGCGCTCCGCGCCTTCGTCGACTCGCTCACCGACACGCCGGAGTTCTCGAACGCGCATTGGGGAATTCTGATCGTCGATCCGGCGTCCGGCGACACGCTCTATTCGCGGAACGCCGGCAAGCTGTTCATGCCGGCCTCGAACATGAAGATCCTGACGAGCGCCACCGCGCTCACGCAGCTCGGCCCGGAGTATCGCTATCGCACGTCGTTCCTGGCGCGCGGCACCGTCGCCGATGGCACGCTCAACGGCGATCTACTGGTGATCGGGCGCGGCGACCCGTCGGTGAGCGACCACATGCTGCACGACGCGATGCTCCCGCTCCACGCCATCGCCGATTCGATCGCGGCGCGCGGCATCCGGCACGTGACCGGCCGCGTGCTGCCGGTCGGCGACGCGTTTCCCGGCGAAGTCTTCGGCTTCGGGTGGACCTACGACGATTTCGAGGACTCCTACTCGGCGCCGGTCGACGAGCTTCTGTTCAATGAAGGATTCAGCGAGCTGCACGTCCGCGGCGGCGACGCGCCGGGCGCGCCGGTCCGCGTGGACGTCGGACCGGCGCGCTCGTTCCCCCGCGTGAGAAACCTTGCGACGACGGTCGCGGCGTCGGGCGACAGCGCCCGTCGTCGCGCAAACACGCTTCGCGTGAGAAAAGACAGCACCACCTGGGACGTGATCCTCGAGGGTCAGCTCGCCGTACGCGACACGACGACGATCGAAGTGACGCACCACGACCCCGACGCCGCATACGTGGCGGCCGTGCGCGAGGCGCTGTCCGACAAGGGCATCACCGTCGACGGCGGCTGGACCGACAGCACCGCGTCGGCCGACACGCTCACCACGCTCACGTCCCCCCCGCTCAGCGAGATCCTCAAGGCGCTCATGAAGCCGTCGCAGAATCAGATCGCCGAGATGTTGTTCCGCACCATCGCGATCGGAAAGCCGGCCGACAGCGCCCGCGTGGCCGTCGGCCGGCAGATCGCCACCTGGGGTGTCGCGGTGCCGTCGGAAGCGGTGATTCGCGACGGCAGCGGCTTGGCGCGCTACGACTACATCTCGCCGCGAACCGTCGTGCGGATTCTCGACGCGATGCGAACATCGCCCAACTTCCAGGTGTTCTACGACGCGCTGCCGATCGGCGGCGTCGACGGCACGATTCGAAATCGCATGAAAGGCACGCCCGCCGAAGGCAACGTCCACGCGAAGACCGGCTCCGTCGCGCAGTCGCGATCGTTGTCCGGCTACGTGACGACGGCCGATCAACACATGCTCATCTTCAGCTTCCTGTCCAACAACTGGACCGTGCCCGTGCGCTCGGTCGAGCACGTGCAGGACGCGATTGCCGCGCGCCTCGCCGGCATGCGCCTCCACTAGGCGTCTCGTGGCGTACAGCGTTCAGGAGGCGAGCGAGCGGATTCTCGCGGCGATTCGGCCGTTGGGAACCGAGCGCGTCCAACTGCACGACGCGCTCGGCCGCGTTCTCGCCGCCGACGCGCGGTCGACGATCGAGCATCCGCCGTGGGACAACTCGTCGATGGACGGCTACGCGGTTCGTGCCGCCGACGTAGCCACGGCGACGGACGCGTCGCCCGTCGCGCTGCCGGTGAGCGAAACGGTGCGCGCCGGCCAGCGCCCCACGCGACCGTTGGCCACCGGGTGTGCGGTGCGCGTGATGACGGGCGCGCCGGTGCCCGACGGCACCGATACGGTGATTCGCGTCGAGGACACGGACGGCGGCGAGACGCGCGTCGTGATTCGCGACACGCGCGACGTGGGCCGCAACGTGCGACCGCGCGGCGAGGATCTGCAGGTCGGCAGCGTCGCCGTCGCCGGCGGCACGGTGATCGGCCCCGCGCAGCTCGGCGTGCTCGCGTCGATCGGCTGCGCGACGGTCGAGGTGCACCGCCGGCCGCGCCTGACGATTCTGACGTCGGGCGACGAGCTGGTCGACGTCGACGAGTTCGATGCGGTGCGCCGAGGCGATCGTATCGTGTCGTCGAATGGGTACACCATCAGCGCTGCCGCCAAACTCGCTGGAGCAGACGTCGTCGATCTGGGCATCGTCCCCGACGATCCGGCGGTATACGCCGAGCGTCTTTCGCGCGCGCTCGATTCGGATCTGGTGATCACGACGGGCGGCGTATCGGTCGGCGCTTTCGACTTCACGAAAGACGTGATTCGCTCGCTCGGCGCGGATCTCCACCTCTGGCGCGTGCTGATGCGGCCCGGCGCGCCACTCGGCTTCGGCACGCTCAAAGGCGTGCCGTGGCTCGGACTGCCGGGGAATCCCGTGTCGGCGATGGTGACGTTCGAGATCTTCGCGCGCCCGGTGATTCGGCGACTGCGCGGCGAGCGCGACGTGTTCCCGCGCCCGATTCAGGTACGCGTGCGCGACGACGTGACGATCGCCGCGCCGCTCACGCACTTCATGCGAGCCGTCGTCTCGTGGGACGACGGAACGCCCTGGGCGGCGCTGACCGGACCGCAGGGATCCGGTTTGCTCACGTCGATGTCGCTCGCCAACGCGCTGCTCGTCGTGCCGCCGGACCGGCCGCTCGTACGCGCCGGCGAGACCGCGAACGCGATCCTGCTCGGCGACCGGGCCCTGTCGTCGGCATCACTCGCGCTGTGAGCGATCAGGTCGTGACGAAGTCGCCTGAGATCGACGCGCTCGAAGCGTCGCTCGAGCGTCGTTTTCGCGTCGCGGAGACTCGCGTCGGCATCGCGATACGCACGCTCGTGATTCGGCACCCGGCGAACGCCGAGGATTTGATCAGCGAAGAAGATTTCGAGCGAGACGAGCGGTTGCCCTATTGGGCGGACATCTGGCCATCGGCGCGCGTGCTCGCGGCCCGTCTTCTCGGCGAAAACGGAGCGGGACGGTCGCTGATCGAGTTGGGGTGCGGCGCGGGGTTGGTTTCCGCGGCGGCGGCGATCGCCGGCTTCGACGTCGTCGCGTCGGACTACTACGAGGATGCGTTGCGATTCGCGCGCCTCAACGCGACGCGAAATGCGGGGCGGGAGATCGCGACACGGCTGCTCGATTGGCGATCACTGCCGAGTGAGTCGATCAGGTACGATGTCGTGGTCGCATCGGATGTGCTTTACGAACGACCGTATGGACCGCTGGTCGCCGCCGCGCTCGAACGGCTCCTGGCGTCGAACGGATTCGCGCTGATCGCCGATCCGGGGCGCGTCGGCCGAGAGGATTTCCTTCGCTCGCTGGAGCCGCTCGGGCTCGCCTTCACTCGGCGCGACGACGTCGCGTACGAGGAGGGCTCGATTCGACAGACGATCGCTGTGATTCGGATCGAGCGGGCCGCGACGAAAGATTGAGGCGCTAGACCGACGCGAGCCGCTCGGCGACCACCTCGGCGATGTCGACGACCGGCACGCTCGAATTGGCCGCCTTCACGCCGTCGCTCATCATCGTCATGCAGAACGGGCATGCAACGGCGATGCGGTCGGGCTCCAGCGCCAACAATTCCTCGGTGCGCTCGACGTTGATGCGTTTCCCCGTCCGCTCTTCCATGAACATCCGCCCGCCGCCCGCGCCGCAGCAGAGTCCACGGTCGCGCGTGCGCTTCGGCTCCACCAAGTCGACGACCGGCAACGCACGCCGAATCGTCTCGCGCGGCGCGTCGTAGATGTCGTTGTAACGGCCCAGATAACACGAGTCGTGATACGCGACCGTGAGTCGCCGGCCATTCTCCGACTCGAGCGGCACGCGATGCTCGGCCAACAACCGCTCGATGTACGTCGAGTGGTGGATGACCTCGTAGTTGCCGCCCAACTGCGGAAACTCGTTGCCGATTTGATGGAAGCAGTGCGGGCAGCTCGTCACGATCGTCCGCACCCGATAGCGGTCCAGCGTTTCGATCGTGTCCTTGGCCAGCATCTGATAGAGGTACTCGTTGCCCATGCGGCGCGCTGGGTCGCCGTGGCAATGCTCTTCCTGGCCGAGGATCGCGAAGCTGATCTTGCACGCGTCGAGGATTTTCGCGAACGCGACGGTGATCTTCTTCGCCCGGTCGTCGAACGATCCCATGCAGCCGACCCAGAACAACACGTCCGGCCGCTCGCCTCGCTCGTGCATCTCGGCCATCGTGCGAACGTTCAGCCCGTTCGCCCAGTCGGCGCGATCGGCCGGATTGAACGCCCACGGCGAGCCGTTGCGCTCGAGCGACTCGAACGCCGGCTGAATCTCCTCAGGGAAGCGTGACTCCGACAGCACGAGATTGCGACGCAGCTCGTTGATGATCTCGAGTTGGTCGATCGAGACCGGGCACTCGGTCACGCATGCGCGACAACTCGTGCACGCCCAGAGCTCGTCTTCCGTGATGTAGCCGTCGAGGAGCCGATGCTCGCTCGCCGTTCCGGCCTCCGCCGACGCGACCGCCGCGGTCTCGTGCGCCAACGCGGGTCCCTTGAACGCCATCCAGTCGCCCGTCACGACCGGCGCCTTCTCCATCAATCGCTGGCGCGTGTTGATGACGATCTTGCGCGGGCTGAGCGGCTTGCCGGTGATGTTCGCCGGACAGGCTGCGGTGCAACGGCCGCATTCGGTGCACGAATAGCCGTCGAGAAGATTCTTCCACGACAGCTGCTCGACGTCGGCCGCGCCGAACTGCGCGTTCTCGGCTTCGAGATCCATCGGCTTCATCGCGCCGCGCGTGCCCGGTCCGCTCGTATTCGACAGGTACACGTTGATGAGCGACGTCACCACGTGCAGATGCTTCGAGTACGGCAGGTAGTTCAGGAACGTGAGAACCAACACCACGTGCGCCCACCAGAATCCACGAGCCCACGTCTCCGGCTGATGCACCGACGGCGCGAGGAATCCGGCCAGCGCGCGCGACACGACCTTCTCCGGCCCGATCGTACCGCTCTCGGCGAGATACGTGCACGCGTTGGCGATCAGCAGCGTGACCATCAGACCACCGATCAGGCCCAGGATGATCAGCGCGTCGGCGTGCTCGAGGTGATCGCCCTCGAGACGCTTGGGATGCAGGACCAGCCGTCTATAGAACGCGAATGCCACGGCGGCGATGACCAGCGCCGCGAACGAGTCCTGCGAGAACGAGTAGAGCAGGTAGACCGGCTTGGGCAGCACGAGCGCGAACGAGAATCCGCTGAACACGCCCTGCATCATGATCTCGACGGTGCCCGCCGTGAGGACGACGAAGCCCCAGAAGATCGTCGCGTGCATGAGCCCCGCCGGCTCCTCGCGGAAGATCTTGCTCTGTGCGATGCCGATCGAGATGAGATTCCGGATTCGCGTGCGCGGATCGTTGGTGCGATTCTCCGGAAGCCCGAGGCGCGCGTAGCGTACGAGACGCTGCACGTTGAGCGCGAACAAGCCCGCGCTCGCGGTGAACAACGCGAGGAAGATCGCGATCGACGTGGGGGCGGACATCAATGGCCCGCTTTCGCCTCGCGCACCGCTTTCGTGAGTGCCGGCACCACCTCGAGCACGTCGCCGACGATGCCGTAGTCCGCCACCTTGAAGATCGGCGCTTCACGATCCTTGTTGATCGCGACGATCGTCTTCGACGTGCGCATGCCGGCCAGATGCTGAATCGCGCCCGAGATGCCGACGGCCACGTAGAGCCGCGGACTCACCTGCCGGCCCGTCTGCCCGATCTGGTCGCTGTGCGGACGCCAGCCGTCGTCCGTCACCGCGCGCGTCGCGCCGACGGCCGCGTTGCCGAACGCGGCCGCCAGCTCTTCGACGAGCTTGAAGTTCTCGGCCGACTTGAGCCCGCGTCCACCCGAGATGATGATCGGCGCGTCGCCGAGGTCGATCTTTCCTTTCGCGCCCTCGGCGATCTCCTTGACGTGCACCTTCGACGCGGCGGGATCTGCTCCCACCGCGACGTTCTCGACGCGCGCCGTTTTCGCCGACTCCACCGCCGTGATCGCGCTCGGGCGGACCGAGACCACGGCCATCGGTCCGCTGACCTCGAGCGTCGCGATCACCTTGTTCGCGTAGATCGGATGTTTGACCGTGATCACGTCGCCGGCGGCGCGAACGTCCGTCGCATCCGTGGCAATCGGCGCGTCGAGCTGCGCGGCGACGCGCGGTCCGATGTCGCGCCCCTGCGCCGAGAATCCGAGCACGACCGCGTGATAGCTCGCCGATTTGGCGCGCGCGGTCAGCGTCGCGGCGACCACTTCACAATTCACTTCGGTGAGCGCCGGATGCTCGGCGACGAGCACAACGTCGGCGCCGTAGCGACCGAGTTGCTCGGCGAGCGCGCCGACGCCCGGCGGTCCGACGAGCAGCGCGTGCACTTCTCCGCCGCCGGTCGATTCGGCGAGCGAGCGCGCGACGGTCGTCGCCTCGAGCGCGACTTTGCGCAGTGCCGTGCCGCGGCTCTCCGCGAATACGAGAACGTTGGCCATGGCTCAGAGCACCTTCGCTTCGGTGTGGAGGAGACGCACGAGCTCGGGAACCGCGGCCACGCCTTCGCCGATGATTCGCCCCGGCGGACGATCGGGCGGAAGCTCCATCGACTTCACCAGCACGCGCGCCTGTCCGAGCTGCGCCGGTTTCGTCTCGAGCGACTTCTTCTTGGCCGCCATGATGTTCTTGAGCGACGGATAGCGCGGTCGCGCGATGCCTTCGTCGATCGTGATCGCCGCGGGCAACGAGAACTCGACGATCTCGCCGACACCCTCGAGCTCGCGCCTCGCCGTGCCTTTCCCGCTCGCGATGTCGAGCTTCGACGCCGCCGTCACGCACGCGATGCCAAGCAATTCCGCCGTCGCCGTGCCGACGACGCCGCCGGACGTGTCGAAGGCGTGCTTGCCGAACAGCACGAGATCGAACCCGCCGCCCTTGAGCTCCGCCGCGAGCGCTTTGGCGATCGCGAGACCGTCATATGGAACGGCGTCCGTCTTCAGTTGCACGGCGCGGTCGGCGCCCATGCTCATCGCCTTGCGCAGCGTTTCCTGCACAGAGTCCGGACCCACCGCGTAGACGACCGTCTCGCCGGGCCCCTGTTTTTCGTTGAGTTGCAGCGCGACCTCGACCGCGTAGCTCGCGAAATCGTCGATGTCGAACTTGAGCCCCGTCTCGTCGATCGACGCGCCGGAGCTTCCGATCCTGAATCGCGACTCCGAGTCCGGAGTTCGCTTGATGCAGACGGCGATTTTCACCGTCGATCCTCGCTGATGAGTTGGGGGGATCCTACTTGAACGCGTTGAGACCGGTGATCGCCTGTCCCAACACGAGCGAGTGCACGTCGTGCGTGCCCTCGTACGTGTAGACGCTCTCGAGATTCTCCATGTGCCGCATGGCCGAATACTCGGCGAGAATCCCGTTCGCGCCGAGCAGGCGCCGCGCTTCACGCGCGATGTCGGCGGCCATCGACACATTGTTGCGTTTGGCGAGCGACACTTGCTGCGGCGTGAACGTGCCCGCGTCTTTCATTCGGCCGAGGTGCAGCGACACGAGCTGGCCTTTCACGATCTCCGTGAGCATGTCGGCCAGCCGCTCCTGCTGAATCTGGAACCCGCCGATCGGCCGATCGAACATCACGCGCGTCTTCGAATACGAGACCGCTTCCTCGAAGCACGCCATCGCCGCGCCGACGGCGCCCCACGAGATGCCGTATCGCGCCTGCGTGAGGCACATCAGCGGACTCTTGAGGCCGCCCGATTTCGGAAGAATCGCATCCGCCGGAAGACTGACGTCCTGGAATACAAGTTCGCTCGTGTCGCTGGCGCGCAGCGAGAGCTTGCCCTTCTGGTCCTTCGCCGTGAAACCCTTCGTGCCTGCCGGCACGATGAACCCGCGAATCGACGAGTCGGTCGAATCGCCGTTCGTCTTGGCCCACACGACGGCGATCTGTGCCGTCGAACCGTTCGTGATCCACATCTTGGCGCCGTTCAGCACCCACGTCCCGTCGCTCTGCTGGCGGGCCATCGTGATCATGCCGGACGGATTCGACCCGAAGTCCGGTTCCGTGAGGCCGAAGCACCCGATGATGTCGCCGGATGCCATCTTCGGCAGATACTGCTTGCGCTGCTCTTCGCTGCCAAACGCGTAGATGGGATACATCGCCAGGGCGCCCTGCACTGACGCGAACGACCGCACGCCCGAATCGCCACGCTCGAGCTCCTGCATGATCAGCCCATACGCGACGTTGTTCAGCCCCGCGCAGCCGTATTCCTCCGGCAGATTCGCCCCCAGCACGCCGAGCTCGGCCATCTTGGGAACGATCTCGCGCGGGAAGCGACCGTCGACGTAGCACTTGCCGATGATGGGGAGCACGTGCTCGTCGACGAACGCGCGCACACTGGCCCGCACTGCACGCTCCTCCTCGGAGAGGAGCGAATCGATGTTGAAGAAATCGAGCATCCCGGGAATTTACGACGATCGGTGCGCCACGGCCCGTTTTGCCGCCGCATCGATGCCCACATCCCGCGCCTTGGCTCGGAACCGAGGCCCATGGTCGATCGGCAGTCCGTTCTCGTCCTGCCACTGGTGCACCATCTCGTGCATCAGCGTGTGGACGACCTCGTCCCACCGATGACGCCGCGCGTGCCGCCAACTGATCGCGATTTCCCCGACCGCCTTCGCCGTTTGCCGTTCCGGTCCAGCGGTCGACCGGTCCCCCGGTCCACCTGCCGGCCGGTCCACCGGTCCACCCGCCGAATAGTGCCCCAGCCGGCTCTTCATCCGGCGTGACACTCGAATCGGAACCGCCCGCAGCGTGCCGCCGAAGTACTCGTCGTTCAGCCGGGCATGCCACTCGGCGAGCTTGTGCGCGAGCGGCTCGTCCTCGGGGCGCGTGCGCTCGCGGCGGCCGCTGTCGCGCCACGCCGAGCCCGAGTGCGCCACGATGCGTTTGCTCGCCGCTCGGCGTTCGGCGCGCGAGCGGCTCTCGACGAACGCGACGATCGCTTCGTGCACGTCGAGGGGCGCGTCGAGGTAGCCTTCGTGGACGCGAAGCTCGTCGCCGCGCCAACTCACCATCACGTTGGCGTTGCGAGTCAGCCGGCATCGCACGATCCGCTTGAGTCCCAGCGAGCGGAGCCTCGCGAGCAGGTCGTCGGCGGTGCGGAGCTGCCCGGCCTCGAGATCGAACGTGAGCTGCGCCGGATCGCGGCGTCCGCCCGCCAGCAACGATCTCAGCGCGCGAAACATTGGTCCGGTCCGGTGGAGAACGCGCGCGTTTGGCTCGACCACACGAGCGTCGTCACGCCGATCTCGCCGTCGCTGATGCGGATGCTGTTCACCGACGACGGCCGGCCGCCGCGCGACCGGTCGCTGATCGTGCCCGAGATCGAGACGACGGTGCCGCGCGGCGTGTCCTCGACGTAGTGCACCGCCTCCTGATGATCGTGGCCGCAGAGCACCAGGTTCACTTTCATCTCGCTGAACGCGCTGAGCAGCTGCTGCGTGTTCTTGAGTCCGTATCGCTGCGACAGCTGCCCCTTCACCGGGTTGTGATGCATCACGACGATGCGCGCGTCGCCCGACGGCGACCGCTCGAACTCCGCGCGCGCGTGCTCGACCTGCGAGTGCGTCACGTGTCCGATGATCGACAGGTCGCGCATGTTCCAGGTGAGCGTCTGCATGGTGATGCCGTGCGACGTGTTGAGCCCCACGAACGTGGCGCCGGGCACGCGCAGCACCGGCTCGAGATTCGCCTCGACGTACATCCGGTATTTCGAGTAGAGGCGTCCGGGGTCGCCGATCCCGAGCGGCGCGAACCACCAGGCCACGTCGTGGTTTCCGGGCACGACGATGGTTTGACTCACGCGCTGCGCTTGCCGAATGAACTCGCGCGCCCGCTGAAACTCGCCGGCGCGCGCCCGCTGTGACACGTCGCCCGAGATCGCGACGACGTCGTAGTGCCGGTCCTGGATCAGCGCTTCGATCGCCTCGTATTGCTCCGGCACCGCCGGGTGGCCGAAGTGCAGATCCGAACAGTGGAGGACGGTCAGCGCGCTCACAGCTTGGCGATCACGGCCTCGGTGAATTGGTCGGTCGACGCGGAGCCGCCGAGGTCGCGCGTCACGGTGTTGCCCTCGCGAATCGTTCCCTCGAGCGCGCCGCGGATGCGCGACGCACGGCTGTCGTCGCCGATGTGCTCGAGCAGCATGCACGCGGCCAGGATCAGCGCCGACGGATTGGCGATGCCCTTTCCCGCGATGTCCGGCGCCGTCCCGTGTACGGCCTCGAAGATCGCGCCGTTGGCCCCGATGTTCGCGCCCGGCGTGAGCCCCAGACCACCGACCAGACCCGAGATCTCGTCCGAGAGAATGTCGCCGAACAGGTTTGTCGTGCAGATCACGTCGAACCGTTCCGGGTGCAGCACGAGGTTCATCGCCATCGCGTCGACGATGCGCTCGTCGAACTCGATCCGCCCCGCGTAGTCGCGCGCGACCATCCGTCCGGTGTCGAGAAAGAGACCCTGTGAGAATTTCAGAATGTTCGCCTTGTGGACGAGCGTGACCTTCTTGCGCCCGTACCGCACGGCGTAGTCGAACGCGTACCGCACGATTCGCTCCGACCCCGCGCGCGTGATGATCGCGACCGACTCGGCCGCGGCGCGCGGATCGTCGCCGACCTTGATGTAGTGCTCGACGCCGACGTAGAGCCCTTCGGTGTTCTCGCGAATCAATACCAGATCCAGGTTGCCGTACCGGCCGCCCGGCGCGATCGAGTGCGCGGGGCGCACGTTCGCGTAGAGATCGAACGTCTTTCGCAGCGCGACGTTGATCGAGCGAAAGCCTTCGCCGACCGGCGTCTCGAGCGGACCTTTGAGCGCCAGCTTCGTGCGCTTGATCGAGTCGAGCGTCGCGTCGGGAATCGGGTCGCCGAACAGCGCGACCCCCGCCATCCCCGCGACTTGCGGATCCCATTCGATGTCCGCGCCGGCTGCCGCGAGAATCTTGACGGTCGCGTTGCTGATCGACGGCCCGATTCCGTCGCCGGGAATCAGCGTGACTTGTCTGGTCACGACGATCTCACGGCGCGATGACGCTGCTGAGCTTGGCGGCGATGCTCGCCGTGATGGCGGGACCAAACTCCGAAACGGGATCGCTCGACACGTCGCCCACCCATCGCACCTGCACCAGTCGCGCGTCGATCAGCACCAGCCGCAACACGCCGCGACCCATGCCCGGTCCCGCCGCCTCGAGCTTGAGCTCCACCGGCGCGAGCACCATGCGCGTGTCCTCGTGCAGCGCGACGATCGTGCGCAACTGCGACGCGATCGGCTCGGGGAGCTGTTGGTCGCCGCCGAGCGACGGCGATCGCAAGGGCTCTTCGGCCAGTGCGTGCGGGTCCGTCGCGTAGGTCGGGTTGCGGCGATACGCACTGTCCAAACCCGACGGCATCGTCCAACCGCGAATGTTGTGTTCCTCGAACGACGCGGCGATGTCGGCGTCCTGCATTCGCGCCACCTCGTTCAATCGCGGCACCGTCCAGCCGAGCCCCGGAACGACTCGAACCATATAGGTCGGGAGGACCACCACGTGTTGAGCGGCGAGGCCGGACAAGGCGTGTTCCGGGGGCTGGGACGGCGCCGGCTTCGAGCTTTTGCACGCCCCCAGAAAGGGCGCGACGGAAAGCAGCGCGAATGCGTAGAAAACCCGGGGGGACGACATGCCGGGGAACTTAAACGGATCAACCCTTGTTGTCCCTTCTTTCGCAGCGCAATTTGGCTCCGGTCGTCCCTCAAAATCAGGAGCACTCGACACATGCCGAAGGCGCTTCGCTTCGGAATCTGGGTCCTCGTAGCCGTTGCGGCCGCGCTGGCGTTCGGAAGAATCGCGCTCGTGCGCGGCGAAACCATCAACGCCGCCTGGCTGCTGACCGCGGCGCTCTGCAGCTACGCCATAGCGTATCGCTTCTACAGCAAACTGATCGCCGCCAAGGTCTTCGCGCTCGACGCAAACCGGGCCACGCCGGCGGTGCGGCTGGAGGACGGTCGCGACTACGTCCCCACCAACCGGTGGATCGTGTTCGGCAGCCACTTCGCGGCGATCTCCGGCCCCGGGCCGCTGGTCGGCCCGACCCTCGCCGCGCAGTTCGGGTACCTGCCCGGCGTCATCTGGATCATCGTCGGGGTGGCGCTCGGCGGCGCGGTGCAGGACTTCGTGATCCTCGCCTCGTCGGTCCGGCGAAACGGAAAGTCGCTCGGCCAGATGGCGCGCGAGGAAATCGGCCCGGTGGCCGGCGCGACGGCGCTCGTCGCCGTGCTCGGCATCATGATCGTGCTGCTCGCCGTGCTGGCGCTCATCGTCGTCAACGCGCTCAAGTCGAGCCCGTGGGGCCTGGTCACCATCGGTCTCACGATTCCCGTCGCGATCCTGATGGGCGTTTACCTCCGATGGCTGCGACCCGGACGTGTGCTCGAGGCCAGCGCGATCGGCATCGTGCTGGTGGTCGCGTCGCTGTTCGCCGGACAATGGGCGTCGACGCACCCGTCGCTCGCGGCGACCTTCACGCTGAGCGGCACGGCCATGGCGATCGTCGTGATGGCGTATGCGTTCGTCGCCTCCGTGCTTCCGGTGTGGTTGCTGCTCGCGCCGCGCGACTATCTGTCGGCGTTCGTGAAGATCGGCGTGATCCTGGCGCTGGCCGCGGGCATCATCATCTCGCTGCCGCCGCTCCACATGCCGGCCCTCACCCAGTTCACCGACGGCTCAGGTCCGGTGTTCGCGGGCAAGGTGTTCCCCTTCGCGTTCATCACCATCGCCTGCGGTGCCATCTCCGGCTTCCACGCGCTGATCTCGTCAGGCACGACGCCCAAGCTGCTCCAGCGCGAGACCGACGCACGAATGATCGGCTACGGCGCGATGCTCATGGAATCGCTCGTCGCCGTGATGGCGTTGATCGCCGCGTGCGCGCTGACGCCGGGCGTCTACTTCGCCGTCAACGCGCCGGCCGGCGCGATCGGCACGACCGCGGCGAGCGCCGCCGAAGCCGTTCGCCACTGGGGCTTCACGCTCGACCCCACGCAGATGGAAACGCTCGCCAAGCAGGTCGGCGAGACGTCGCTCCTCTCGCGCACCGGCGGCGCGCCGAGTCTCGCGCTCGGCATGGCGCAGTTATTCTCGAACGTCTTGGGCGGCAGCGGCGCGTTGGCGCTGTGGTATCACTTCGCGATCATGTTCGAGGCCTTGTTCATCCTCACCACGCTCGACGCCGGGACGCGCGTCGGCCGGTTCATGGTGCAGGATATCGCCAAACACGTTTGGGCGCCGCTCGGCCAGGTGGCGTGGTATCCGGCCGTCGTGCTTTCGAGTTTGCTCATCGTGGCCATGTGGGGCCACTTCCTCTACCAGGGCGTGCTCGATCCGCTCGGCGGCATCAACTCGTTGTGGCCGCTCTTCGGCATCTCGAATCAGCTGCTCGCGACCGTCGCCCTCTGCGTCGCAACGACGATCTTCATCAAGATGGGGAAGGCGCGATACGCGTGGATCACGCTGCTGCCGATGTCGTGGCTCACCGTCGTGTGCATGACCGCCGGTTGGCAGAAACTGTTCGCCGAGGACGTGAAGCTCGGATTCCTGTCGCACGCGCGGCAGATCCAAGGGTTCGTCGACGGCGGCGCGCTGCCGGCCGCGATCAAATCCGTCGGCGACGCCCATCGCATGATCTTCAACGACTATCTCGACGCGGCCGTGACGATATTCTTCATGGTCGCGGTCGTCGTGATCATCGCCGACAGCGCACGCGAGTGGATGTTGGTGCTGAGGGGGGAAAAGCCCGTGGTGTCGTCCGAAGCGCCGTTCGAACCGGTCCCGGTGCCGGGCGATTGATGTCGACTGAGAACACACCCGAGCGATGGAGAAATCATGACCTCGCGTGAGCTGGTTCGTGCGGCGCGCATCCGCATGGTGAACGCCGGGGCGATCGTGCGCCGGATCATCGGTGCACCCGACTACGATCGCTACGTCGCTCATTTGCGCGACCACCATCCCGGCGTGAAGCCGATGACGTATGACGAGTTCGCTCGGCAGCGCATGGCCGATCGCTACAGCCGTCCCGGCACCCGCTGCTGTTGAGTGCGAATGGGGTCCGGGCCGGTTGGGCCCGGACCCTTGCGCTCGACGCGTAAGTAATACTCCTTGAACACAATGAGACCGCAGGCGACGGCGGCCAACACGGCCGCGACGCATCGTTCACTCGCCGCCGCGCACGCGCGACTCGCGGCGCGCGACGACGCGATCGTGCGCTCGCAAATCGCCGTCGCGCAAATCGCCGCGCCGACGGGCGAGGAGCACGAACGCGCGAGCTGGGTCACGCGTCGATTCGACGACTGCGGTTTGGCCGAAGTGCACACGGATGCGGCCGGCAACGTGATCGGGCGCCGCGCCGGAACGCGCGACCTCGCTCCCGTCGTGATCTGCGCGCACCTCGACACGGTGTTTCCCCGCAGCACCGATCTCTCGATCCGCCGTGATGGCGAACGGCTCGTCGGACCGGGGATCAACGACAACGGACGGGGAATCGCCGTCATGCTGGCGCTCGCCGCCGAGATCGACGGTGCGCGCGTCCGCACCCAGCGCCCCGTCGAGTTCGTCGCGACGACCGGCGAGGAAGGCATCGGTGATCTGCGCGGCGCCAAACACTACTTCGCCGGGCGAGGCGGCAACGCGCACGCCGTCATCGCGCTCGACGGCGCCGGCGATGAACGCGTGATTCATCGCGCCCTCGGCTCGCGTCGTTTCCGCGTGTCGTTCCAGGGACCCGGCGGACATTCGTGGGCCGCGTTCGGCGCACCGAACGCCGTACACGCCGCGGCCGGCGCCGCGGCACGCTTGGCGGCGATTCACCTTCCGACGACTCCGCGCACGACGCTCTCTGTTGGACGCATCGGCGGAGGCCTCTCGGTGAATTCCATTCCCGCGTCGGCGTGGCTCGAGATCGACACGCGATCCACATCCGCCGGCCAGCTCGACGATCTCGAGCGCGACGTGCGTCGAGCCGCGCATGCCGCCGCCGACGAAGAGAACGGCCGTCGTACGCTCGGCTCGCCGCCGCTCACCGTACGGATCGACGCGATCGGCGAACGGCCGTGCGGCGAGACGCCGGTCGAGGACGACCTCGTGCAGCAGGCCATCGACGCGACACGGCTCGTTGGACGACAACCCGACCTCGCGCTCGCCTCTACCGACGCCAACGTGCCGATCAGCCAGGGCATACCGGCGATCGCCATCGGCGCCGGCGGTCGCGGCGGCGACGCCCATACTCACACCGAGTGGTTCGACAACCTTCGCGGCACCCTCGGCGTGGCGCGAGCGCTGACGATCGTGACTGCCGCTGCGCGATTGGGCTGAACGGCTCGTCGAGCTTGATCTCGAACTACGCGAGTCGCGCCGCGAGTCTCGTGAGCGCTTTCCTGCTGTCCTGTCATGAAATCTCGATGGAGAAGTTGCCTACCGCGATTGAGTTGCGACTGAACGGCGTGGAACCGCATGAGAACTGCCTGGAACGGCCTGGTGATCCGGCGTGATGCAGCGTTGTGACATCGTCGAACGCGCGTTTGCCGTGGTGGAGCCGGGTTCTGGCTCCGTGCGGTGCGCGGCGCGCCGCGTGGAGTGGAGGATCGACTCGGAGACGCGGTGTGCGCGTCGGACATGGTCGCTGCGCGAGTGGAATGGTCGGTAAACTCGTGGGAGTGGTATGTGAACGGCGTGCAAAGGTCCGTGCAGAGGCGGGAATGGTCGCTCTACGGCCGGACATGGATGCTGAGCGCGAGGGAAAGGATGGTGAGCGCGGCGGAAAGGCTGAGAAGCTTGGGGACACGACGGAAACACGGACGGAATGGGAGCTGCGCGAGTGGAAGTGGTCGGTGAAAGAGCGGACACGGATGTTGTTCGCTGCGGAGTGGCTGCTATCGGGGCGGAAATGGTCGGTGTCGGGGTCGGAGAGGCATGTGTCGGTGGCGTAAAGGCACGTGGCGGCGGCGTAAAGGCATCTGATCGATGCGCGAGCCCAACGGACGACCGTTGATTTGCTTCGATAGCGGCGAGTCTTCCGCGAAGACTCTACGTCGTCTGCAGCGGCTCCGCTCGCGTCAACGCTCGCCCCAAAAAAAGCATGGCGGCATACGTCTCCATGCCGAGTATGACGGCCGCGACGATCATGGGGAGCCAGAGCACGAACACGCCGCCGTTGTACACGTGCGATAGGAACTCGTACGTGAGCGCCGCGAGGAACGTCGGCGGAATGAGCGCGAGCAGCAGCGTGAACAGGTTCGCCACCATCGCCAACACGTTCTGCCCGAGCGCTTCCACTCCCGTGCTCACCGAGGCGCCCAGCCGAATCCATGCCGGGAAGAGAATCGCCATTCCGTTTTGAATCGTGATCAGCGCGCCGTTGAGGGCGAACACCAGGAACGGCGCTCCGGCGAGCGCGGCGAGACGCATCTCGCTCGACAACGTGATGCGGTCCGTTCCGAAGCTCGCGATGTAGGCGATGACGATCACGACGAGCTGCAGCAGCGCGATCGGCACCGTCGCCGACGCGACCTCGGCGAGCACGATGTCGGTCGACGCGACCGGGACCGACTTGAGCAGCGGCAGGTGCAGCATGTCATGCCGCAGATCGTTGCGAATGAGGCGCCCGCCGAAGACGATCAGCAATCCGGCGAACGTCGTCGCGGTCGCCGCCGCCCACAGCGAGAAGTCGCGATTCGAGACCGCCGCGCCGAACGCGATCGCCATGCCGGCGGGACCGATCAGCAGTCGAAACTGCGCGGTGCGACGCAAGCACAGGATGTTCTTCCAGAAAATCGCCATCGCCGGGTGGCCGACCGCGTTGAGACGCATCGTCGTCTGAGCGGCTTTGGTGGCCTTCGGAACGACGATCGAGCGGCGCGAGCGAATGGCGTCGATGCGGCGCGCTCGCGCCTCCGACGCCTCGAGCGCCGCGTCTTCGAACGCCGCGTCGCTGCGCAGCACCCAGAAAACGTGAAGGCCCATCACCGCCGCGGCGGGAATGATCGCCGTTTTCCATTGCGAGATCGATCGCGCGAAGGTGGGCGCGACAACCAGGTGGAACGGCCAGAGAGCGATCGATGCGGGCGGCTGCCCGAGTACGTGCGCCACCGCGACGAAGAAATCGCCGATGCCCGTCGTGTCGAGCAACTCGCGGCGGTTCACGACGAACCCTGTGACCAGCGCCGCGCCGACCAGACCGAAGAGCGCGATCGACCACCAGTTTCGCTTCGCACCCGCTCGTCCGTGCTCCTTGAGCGACGACTGAACCAGGGCTGCCCCGAGCCGGTGGAGGTTCAACGTCGAGAACAGGACCCACACGCCGATGGCGCGCAGCGGCGACGGAAGCAGGTTTCCGCCGCGCCGCAGCACGAAGACCCAGATCGCCGCGTTGATGAGCACCGTGACCTGCGAGCGAAACAGCTTGTGGGCGATGAGACCGCGGCGGCTGATCGGCGCCGGGAACAGCATCGACACCTCGGCCTGCGTGAACGCCAGCGCGAGCGTGTCGGACCCGAACACCCACGGTCCCATCAACGTCAGCACCGCGAGCAACGTGATCAGCATCTCGCTCGGCTGGCTGAGGAGAAAGCTCGTGGCCCCCGGATAGCTGACCGGACGCCACAGGAATCCCCACAGGTACAGCGCGCCGACGACGAGAGCGGCGGCGTACCGGGGGCTGCGCACGCGCCGGAACGCCGAGAGAAAACGGTTGCGCGCGCTGTGCCAGCTGAGGTACAGCAGCGCGTTCATGTCGCCGCCGTGTCGCTCGCGGTGAGCGTCAGGAACACCTCTTCCAGCGACTTCGACGCGAGCGCCGGGTGCGCGCCGATGATCTCGTCGATCGTCCCGTACGCGACCGCCAGCCCCTGACGAAGCACGAGCAGCTTGGTGCACAGCTCTTCGACGAGATTCAACAGGTGCGAGCTGAGGATTACCGACGTGCCGCGCGCGGCGCGCTCCGTCACCGTGGCGCGCATGCGGCGCATGCCGCCGGGATCGAGCCCGGTGAGCGGCTCGTCGAGCACGAGCACCGACGGATCGTGCAGCAGCCCGCACGCGATGGCCAGCTTCTGCCGCATGCCGCGCGACAGCTCGCCGGGGAGCGACCCGCGTTTGTCGCCCAGCTCCATCTCGTCGAGCAGCGGACCGATGCGCGATTCGACGTCGGCAACGCCGTACAGCCGCGCGATGAATCGCAGGTGTTCGTCCACCGAGAGGTAGTCGAACAAATGCGGCTCGTCGGGGATGAAGGCGAGCTCTTTCTTGGCGGGAATCGGATCTAGTTGGATGTCGTGCCCCGCGATCGCGACCGTGCCGCTCGTCGGCGCGATGATCCCCGCCAGGCAGCGGAGCGTCGTCGTCTTGCCGGCGCCGTTGGGGCCGACGAGGCCGAGGATTTCGCCCGCCCCGACGTCGAAGCTGACGCCGCGCAGGGCGGCGAAATCACCGTAGAGCTTGGTCAGCGCGCGAACCGAGATCATCGAGGTCGGGGTGGGGTCCGCGAGGGTCGAATGGCCTTCGAATGGCGCCCCCTTAGGGGCGAACTCTGACGACAGAATGATCGCTGATGTTCACCTGCCCGTTCGCCCCTTCCACGACCGCCGAGTCGCCGACGAGCGATGCAGCGAGCGACGAGTCGATGACCGAGGCGCCTTCGCCGACGATCGCGTCACGAAGGCGCGAGCGCTCGATACGGGTTCCCTTGCCGATCGACACGTTGGGCCCGACCGTCGACGCGCTCAAGACGACGCCGTCTTCGATGTACACCGGATCGATCAGCTCGACGCCGGGCGGAATCACGCCGGGCCGGCGCGCCCGTCCCTTTTCCAGCATCGCGCGATTCGTTTCCAGCAGCGTGCCCTGCTCCCCGGCGTCGTACCACCCGTCGACGTCGATGACTTTGATCTTCGCGCCGTGGTCGATCATGTACTGGAACGCGTCGGTCAGATAGTACTCGCCCTTGTTCTTGGGTTGCTGGAGCGTCCACTCGATTCCTTCGTACAGCAGCTTCCAATTACGAATATAGTACAGTCCGATGTTGGCCCGCTTGGAGACCGGCGTCGTCGGCTTTTCCACGATCTTGGTCATGTTGCCGGCGGCGTCGCTCACCACCACGCCGAACCGCTGGTAGTCCTCGACCGTCTTCACCCAGATGATGCCGTCGGCGTCCGTCCGCTTCACGACCGACAGATCCGCGTCGAAGATCGTGTCCACGAAGATGATGAAGACGGGTTCGTTCACGTAGTCGCGGGCCAGCCAGACGGCGCCCGCCGTGCCGTCCTGCACCTGCTGCTCGATGAACACGGAATCGAACCGATACTTCGCGCGCGCGTACGCCTCCACCTTTTCCTTCAGGTGCCCCGTGATGTAGACGACCTGGCTCACGTCGCCGAGTCGCTCGAGGTCCTCCATCACGTAGTCGATCACCGGCTTCCCGGCGATCTTGAGCATCGGCTTGGGCGTGATGTGCGTGTGCGGCCGAAGCCGCGTGCCCTTCCCCGCCAGCGGAATGATCACTTTCACGGTGCGCTCGTCCCCTCGCGACCATAGCGGTCCTTGAGGCGCACGACGTCGTCGAGATGCGGCGTAGAGACCTCCAGGATATCGCAGTCGGTGACGGCTTCCATCTGATGCACCGTCCCGGGCGTGATGCGAAACGCGTCGCCGATCTTGAGATCGACGTCCACCGGCTTGTCGTCCTCCCAGATTCGATACACCAATTGCCCCGACATCAAATAGACGGTCTCGTCCTTGATAGTATGGTATTGGACCGACAGCGCCTCGCCGGCCTTGATGTGCAGAATCTTGCCGACGTATGCGTCGGTCTTGGCCCAGATCGTCTCGTGTCCCCAGGGCTTGGGGACGTGCGTGATCGCCGACCGGCCGCTCATTGAACGGGCGCCTCGTTGGTCATGGGACCGAAATAAAGATGGTCCGAAAAGCCCCCGGTAGGCGCGGCTACCAGAGATCCCCCACCGTGACGGTCCAGCGCCGCGCGATCGATCCGCGTCCGCCCAGACCCGTGCCGCCGGCCAGGCCCCCGTGGTTCACGAACACCGGCGCGTCGAGCCGCACGTAGACGTCGCGGTCGTACAGCCGCCCCCGAGTCACGAGACCGGCGCCCGCGTCGGAGAGCGACGCATTCGTCAGCGCCGTGTACGTCGAGGTCGCGTGCCCCGCGTCGGCGAACAGGCTCAGCGAGACGGACCCGTGCCCCCATGATCCTTTCGCCTCGCCAAGGCGCTGCACGAACTCGCCGTTCAACGCCGCCACGGCGTCCAGCGCGACGTCGGTGCGGAATCCGCGCAGCGCCGCGCCGCCGAGCGGCAGATAGTTGATGCCGGGCTGCTTGAACAACGCGCCCCGCCCTCGGAACAGGTCGTTGTTGAACGTGTCGAACGGGTCGTCGCTCGACGCGAAGATCGACCGCTGCCTCGGCGCGTTGTGGGCGACGCCGCCGTAGGCTCGGATGCGCATCTGGGTTCCCGATCCATTGATCGACCACACGCCGCCGATCGATCCGTCCGCACGCAGATAGCCGCGCGTGTGCTCCTGGCGCGTCGCGAACACGCTCGTCGCGAGTCCCGACGCCAACGAGCCGCGCGCGATCACATAATCGCTGTCGGCGGCGATCGCCGTGCGATACGAGCCCGACCCGCCGACCTCGACCACCGTCGTCGGCGACCATTGCTCCGGCAGCAGCAACGAATCGCTCGGCACCGCGACCGTGGCATAGACGCGCGCCTTGATCGCCGGCCCCGGCGTGAGGATGAATGGACTCAAATCCCAGTTCTTGTACGCGTCGGCCTTGAACAGGCCGTCCATGTAGTTCACGTCCGCGCCGTAGCCCATCAGCGGCCGGTCGAACCCCGGTACGTACGGATTCTCGAGCCGCGCCCACACGTTCGCCCGCGCGAGCACGCTGGACGTCTTTCCCGTGAACGGATCGCGCGGGTTGCGCGACGTGAACGCGAAACCGCCGTCGTGCAGGTCGACTGTCTCGAGATAGTTCGTCTTGGCGCGCACGCCGAGCACGATGCCCTGCGGATTGCTGTACCATCCCGTGGGCGAGAGCTCGACGAGCGTCTGTGCCCGGTCCGTTTGGTCCAAGTACGGCCAATTGAACGTGAATCGCGGATCCGGGAGCGTGATGAGCATGTCCTCCGGCGCGTCGTTGCGACGATCCCAATCCCACGTCGTCTGGAACGGGTCGAGGCGCACTTCCAACGGCCGCTCCGCCGTCGCCACCGTCACGACTTGCGGGTCGTCGGCGGTCGCGCTGGCGCGGCCCACCGTCCAGCCGCTGGCCGTGCGAACTCCCACCGGCATCGGATGCCGCAGCTCGCCACGGCGCACCACGCTCACCGCCGTCCGCCAGCCGGTCGCGTCTTGCGTCACGCCGTACGACTCCACGGCGTAGTCCATCAGCCCGGTGTCGTGGATCCACTCGTCGAAGAACCAGCCGAGGTCGCGCCCCGAGGTCAGCTCGGCCGCCGTGCGCATCGCGCGCTCGTCGACGTGCTTGAGCGCCCAGTCGTCGTAGTAGCGGCGGAGAAACGCGCGGAAGGTCGAGTCGCCAAGCACGTCGCGCAGCTGGCCGTACATGACCTTGGCGCGCGTGTAGATCATCTCATTGTAGATCCCAAATTCCGAGAAGTCGCCGGCGTTCGTGCCGACCGGCTGCGCGCGCCCGAGAATGTCCAGCTTCCACGACGCGAGGCCCGCACTGTCCTTCGGCGCGATCGTCGCCGCCTGAATCCGATACCCCCGCGGGATGAGCGCCGGTACTTGCGGCCTGCCGACCAGCTCCTGCGGCGTCTTGCCGAGCGCCCAATCCGTCTGATAGCTGGTGAGGCCCTCGTCCATCCATCCCGAGCGCCACTCGTTGTTGCCCAGAACGCCGTATGTATAGATGTGGCCGGCCTCGTGCAGGATGAGACCCTGCCCCGCGTCACCGTCCATGATCATCATCGGGAACTCGGTCCCGCCGCCGTCCAATCGGTGGACGTTCGTGATCTGCGGATACGCGTACGGTCCGTAGATCGACTCGAGCCACTCCAGCGCGAAGATCGTTCGGTCGACCGCGCGCCGGTCGCCCCACGTCGTGTCGTCGCCCGGCTTGTACAGCACGTTCACCGACACCGTGTCCCACGTCGGGAAGTGCGCATGGGCCGGCGTCGAGCGAACGAACACGCCGCCTTCATACAGGTAGTCCGGCGACGCGCTCCACGCGAAATGGTGGACGTCGTTGGCGACGAATCGCACGGCGCGAAATCCGGCCGGCGTCTCGGACGTGAGCGTACGCGCCGGCAATGGCCCGTACGCGTTGTTGCCGAGTCGCGGCGGGCCGTTGTGCGACACGCGCGCCCACCCCGGATCGCCCTCGACCGGCACGCCGACCGACGCGAGCACCTGATCGTCGCGGACGATCATCGTGACGTCGTATACGCCGTACTCGCCGTACAGCTCGCCCGCCGGCTGCAGCGCGTTCGGCTCCCACCCGCCGCGGTCGTAGACCGCGACCTTGGGATACCACTGCGCGAAGTCGTACGCGCGTCCGCGCCGCCCCTGTCGCCGTGCCACGGTCGACGGCCGCGCATCCCACGTGAAGTGCACGCGCACCGAATCGTGCGGCGCCAGCGGGCGTGGCAATCGAAAATGCGCGACCGTGCTGTCGGGCGCGCCCGGGTAGTCCACCATCACCGGCGTTCCGTCCACCGTCGGCGCCTGCGTGAGGCGCTCATAGCCATAGTCGGGGTCGGCGAGATTCTGAAAGCGGACGCGATTCTCCTTCTCGTCGCGCGCGCTCCACTTGGAGCCCGGCCGAAACGCATTCAGATACTGGTGCACGAACATCTCGCGCAGCGTGTCGGGCGAGTTGTTGGTGTACGTCAGTATGGCTTCGGACTCGAGCTTGGCCTGCGCCTCGTCGAGCTTGGCCACGATCTCGTAGTGGACCCGCTGCTGCCAGTAGCCGAGTGTGTCGCCGGAAGGCGGCGACGTCGCGCCACGAAAGGGCGCTGAGTGGGGTTGTTGTTGAAGGGACGCGGACGCGACTTGGAGGGGAGACGCCGCGAGCGACGCGGCAACGGCAAATGCGAGCATGTCCGATTGATTCGTGTTAGGCTACTTGCAAGGGCGGGGCTCCACGGATCACGTTCAACGCTCAATGTACTCGACGTGCATCTTCTGCAACCATTCGCTCGGCGCCAATAGGCGCGTCGAGCACTTCCCCGTCGGCGGCCGGCTCGCCTTCGACGGCGCGAAGGGCAGGCTCTGGGCCGTGTGCCAGGTTTGCCAGCGATGGAACCTCTCACCGCTCGAGGAGCGCTGGGAGGCGATCGAAGAGTGCGAGCGACTATTCCGCGGCACGTTTGTTCGCGTCTCGACCGACAACATCGGCCTGGCTCGACTCGCCGACGGCCTCGAGCTGATTCGCATCGGCCAGCCGCTGCGACCGGAGTTCGCCGCGTGGCGATACGGGCGTCATTTCGGGGCGAGACGGCGCCGGCTCGCTTTGATGGGCGGAGCAGGCGTCGCCAGCGCGGCGGTTGCCGGCATCGCGCTCGGGCCCACGCTCGCGCCGGCGCTCGGACTCGGCGCCATCTCGATCGTCGCCATTCCGGGGATCACGACGATCATGGGCGTCGTGCCGATGGTCGGCATCCTCGCCGTGCGCGACTACATCCAATACGACCGCGTCGTGGCGCGATTCGCCCAGGGCAAGCGCGTCGTGACCGTGCGCGCGAAGCACATTGGCGACGTCGAGCTCGACGTGGGCGCCGAATCGGGGCACGCGTCGCTCGTCGTCCATCACGACACGGGCTGGACGGAATTCAAGGACGCCGCGGCGATTCACGCGACGTCGGTCATCATCTCCGGCGCGAACCGCTACGGCGCGGACAACGCTCGCGTTCAGGATGCCGTGCGCGAGATCGAGCACGCCGGCGACGCCGCGAGCTTCCTCTCCGCGGCGTCGAGACGCAACTCGTGGCGCGGCGGGCGCCTGATGTCGCTCGTCAACCGATACAGACAACTCGGCGCGATGAAGCTCTCGCCGATCGAGCGGCTCGCGCTCGAGATGTCGGTGCACGAGGAAAACGAACGGCGAGCCCTCGAGGGAGAGCTCGCCGTCCTCCACACTGCGTGGCGCGATGCGGAGCAGATCGCCGCCATCTGCGACGACGATCTGACCCCGCCGAAGCTGTATCAGTAGACCTGCCGCTTAGGGCACGACCGCGGCGTTCACCGGCTCCTTCTTCTGCGGGCTCTTCACGTAGATGTCGAACCACGCGATCCAGCGCGCCCACTGATCGAGGTCCGACTCCCGCGTCGCTGGGCCGTGATCCTCGTACGGATACATGTAGAGCGCGGCCTGTTTTCCGAGCCCTTGAAGCGCCTGCATCATGCGCACTGAGCTCGTGAGATCCGTGCCGTTGTTCTGATCCTCGAGCGAGTGGTACATGAGGAGCGCGCCGCTCAATCGGTCGGCAGAGAGAAACGGCGACATGTCGAGGTACGTGTCCTTCCCCTCCCAGATCGTGCGCCGCTCGTTCTGGAACCCGTTGGGCGTGAGCGTGCGGTTGTACATGCCGTCGCCCGCGATGCCCGCCTTGAAGTACGGCGTGTGCACCATCGCGTTCACGGTGCTGAACGCGCCGTAGCTGTGACCCCAGAGACCGACGCGGTCGCGGTCCAGATAGCCGGCTTTCTCCACCGCCTCGAGCGTCAGATCGAGGTCCTCGCGCAACTCGTCGACGTAGTGGTCGTTCATCCGACCTTGCGGGCCTACAATCGGAATGTCCTGCGGCTGAATGACGACGTACCCTTGCGTCACCCAGATCTCCGGCCCGCGCGGGCCCACGTTCGGGAACGCCTCGACGTTCGTCGTCCGGCGGCGCTGATCGTATTCCGCTTGCGTCGTGAATTCCGTCGGATAGAACCAGATGATGCCGGGAAGGCGCGTGCCTTCACGGTAGTCCTTGGGCAGGGTCACGTCGATGTCGAACTTGTAGCCGTCGCGCGGCCGTGTGACCCACAGTCGCTTGCGAATCGCGCCGGTCACCTCGGGCGCGAAGTCGACGTTCTTCGTCAGCTTGGTGTCCGCACCGCTCGCGACGTCGTGGAGATACGCGTCGGGAACGAGCTGCGGAGACTGTTTTGTGATGACGATCTTCTTATAGTCGTCGTCGATCGGACCGACGACCGTCTCGTCGATGTCGGCTTTGCTCTCGAACAGGCGCGTCTTGGCGCCCGACTCGATGTCCACGCGGTCGACGAAGTTGTGCGGGGCCGCGGTCGCCCAATCGCGGAAGTACTGCGTCCCCTCGAGATACACGCTCTTGCTGTCGGACGAGAGGCGAACGACTGGCAGGCCGCCGGCGTTGCGCGTGGTCTGGAGCGCGCCGGGATTCGTGTAGAACGTCGAGTCCGCGCCGGCGCCACGGCCGCCCGCTCCGCCGCCGCCGAAACCGCGTCCGCCACGCCCGCTCGCGATCGAACCACCCTTCGCGATCTCGTAGTGCTTCGTCGGATTGTCGAGCTTCACGGCGTAGAGATCGTTGCCCTGGTTGACGAACAACATCTTGCCGTCCGGACTGAACTCGGCCGACGTGATCCGGCCGTCGGCCTCAAAGATCGGCTTTGCGTCGCTCGGCCCAAATGGCGGCGACCAGATGTAGACGCGATCCTTGGACAGCGCTCCGCCGCCGGCACCGCCTCCCGCCCGGCCACCGCGGCCGCCTCGGCCGCGACCAGCCGCACCTTCCCCGGACCCGCCGCTCTCGCCTTCGAGATACACGAGGCCCGGACCCGTCGGATTCCACGCGAGATCACGCTTCCCCGTGTCCGCCGCCGCGCCGCCCCCCCCCCGACCCGCGCCGGCCGCGCGCGCCGAGTCCGACGTGTTGCGCTCGCCGTCGTTGAGGTCACGCTTGGCCAACTGCGTGATCACCGCGCCGTTGGCGTCCCAGAGCTGCTCGACCGTGCCGAAGTTGGACACCGGCACGAGGTGCGAGTATGGCTTGCTCTGCAATGTCACGCGGAAGTGCGCGCCGTCCGGCGACGCGTCCAGCGCCGTGATGAGCGCCGGGACGCCGATCTTCTTGATCGTTTTCGTCTTGACGTCGATCACGGCCAGCTGGCCCGTCGTGTAGTAGTCCACGAGATCGAAGTCGTGCTGGTCCTCGAGCAAGCTCTGATAGTTGCGATTCACCTTCGGCTTGTTCGGATCGCTCGTGCGGATGAGCGGACCGGTCGCGATGCCTTCCTGCGGTTCGGCGCCCCGATTGTCCGGAATCAGCACGGTGGCAATCGCCTTGCCGTTCGATGTCCAATCGACCGTCGTCACGCGAGTCGCGAGCAACGGCTTGGTCGTGATCTGGACGGATTTTCCGCTCGCCACGTCGGCGACGAAGATCTGCGTCGACGCGTCGAACGACGCGATGTAGGCGATCGACTTGCCGTCGGGCGACCACGTCGCGCCGTTCACGATCGCGCCCTTTGGCGTCTCCAGCGTGCGGCTGGCGCCGGTGAGCGGATCGATGAGCGTCAGGCCGACGCTGCCGCGCGTCGTCAGCGCGCGCGCTCGGTTGGCCTTGAAATCCACCTCGAACCCGGTGCTCAACCGGTAATGCGGCTTGCCGAACGCCTCGATCGTGGGAAGTCCTTCGCTCTCAGCCTTGAGGAAATACTTATGATCGGGACTCGGGTTCGTGAACGCCACGGCGTTGCGCGGCGTGGTCACGATCCGTTCGACGATCTCCGGCGGTTTGACGTACGTCTCCTTCGCCAGGACCTCTTTCGGATTCCAACCCTGTTGAGTGACCGTCTGCGCCGAAAGCGGCGCGGCGAGGGCGAGACCGGCAATGCCGATCAGGGTGCGCGACGAGGCGCGAACAACTCCGGACAAGCGCGTCATTTCTGACTCCAGCAGCGAAGGGGCCACGGGTGGGCGCGGGGAAGAGACAGGACGGATATCTCAGCCCCCATTATACGGAAGGCGCGCACCGTCTGCTGCCGGTGCGCGCCCTCGCCATTCCAGTCGTTCTCCGGTCCACCGGTCCACCGGTCCACCGGTCCACCGGTCCGCCTACCTGCCCAGCATTCTTCCCCGTAGGATCGCCAATCGCCGTCTGACCGACCCGTCCAACACCGTATCTCCGACCCGGACCACCACCCCACCGAGCACATCCGGATTCACGTGGAAATGCGGAACCACCGTCTTGCCGAGTGCGCGGGACAGGTGCGACGTGACGAGCTCCCGATCCCGCTCATCCGCTTCCCGGGCGACCGTCACCGAGGCGTGGACCCGGCCCTCGACCTCGTCCACGAGGTCATGGTACTGGTGGGCAATCGCCGGGATGAGCATCTGCCGGCGGTGATCCACCAGCGCCATCAGGAACCGCACGAATGTCCGCGGCAGTGACGCGCCGTAGGCCTTCAGGATGATGTCGTTTTTCTGCCGGCTGCTCACCCGCGGCGACTCCAGGAAAATCCGTAGGCGGCGGTCGGTCTCCACGGCGTTCGAGACGCTGTCGAACATCTCGCCCCAGCCGCGCAGGTCCCCGGCGCGCTGGGCCAGCTCGAGCAGCGCTTCGGCGTAGTTCCGAGCGATCGTCGTTTCGCGCATCAGTTGCCGACCTTGACGGTCCCGATGGACGACAGGTAGGACTCGACGAGCTGGCGGTTCTTCGCCGACTCGAGGTTCTGCTCGATGACCTTGCTCGCGCCGGCCAGCGCGAGATCGACGGCTTCACGACGCAGTTGGGCGATCGCGCGGTCCTTCTCGCTCTCGATCTCCCGCCGAGCACGTTCCAGCATTTCCTGCTGTTCGCGACGCGTTTGCTCGAGCAAGTCGGCGCGCATCTTCTCGGCCACCGACCGTCCGTCGGCGATCAGTTTCTGCGCCTCGCCGCGCGCCGCGTCGATCTGCGCCTGATGCTCGGCGAGCAGCTTGGCGGCGGCTTCGCGGTCTGCCTTCGCGGCGTCGAGCGCCGCTTCGAGCGCCTTCTCGCGTGCCTCGACCGCGGCGGTGATCGGACCGAACGCGAACCGTCTGAGGATGAAGAACAGGATCCCGAAGATGGCCAGCGTCCAGAACATCAAGTTCAGCTGGAGATTGACCAGTCCACCGCCGGCCGCGTGTGCGGCGGGCGCGCCTTCCTGAGCGAAGGCGGCTGTCGCCGTCGCCGCGTTGGCGACGAACAGAGTCATCGACCAAAAACGCATGCGCATGAGATTCATCTCGACTCGAATTGGATGGACTCGGCCGCCGCCCCCGGGGGCGGCAGCCGGTCGAAGCACTAGAAGTACGTCTTGAGCTGGATCAACAAGCACACGACGACGCTGAACAACGCGACGCCTTCGATGAGCGCGGAGAGAATCAGCGCGCCCGTCTGAATGGTGCCGGCGATTTCGGGCTGTCGCGCCATGCCTTCGGTCGCGCCAGCGCCGATTCGCCCGATTCCGATGCCAGCGCCGATCGCGGCCAGACCAGCGCCGACCCCGGCACCCAACATCGCCCAGGCACCCGTGTACGCCGGATTGAAGCCTCCAACGGCGGCCTGAAGCAGCGGCAGAATTGCCATATCAGTTCTCCAATCGAAACAGCGGTTCACATCCGTTGCTCCGCACCAACCGGCGAGCGATTCCGCCGACAAGTGCCGCCCGTCAACGAGCCCCGGGGCTCAACGGGCATCGCCAAGCATTCGCCTGGCTACTTCTGCGGCGGGTGAAGCGGATCCGCCACAGTCCTGCGTCGTCTGTTGTCGCGGTCGACCGGTCCACCGGTCTACCGGTCTACCTAGTGATGTGCCGCCCGAATCTGCCCGATGAACACAGCCGCGAGCAGCGAGAAGATGAAGGCCTGGATGAACGCGACCAGGATCTCCAGGACCATGATGAACAGCGCCATCAGGAGCGCGAGCGGAGCGAGCGCGAACACGATCCACCCGGCCATCATGAAGATCAGTCCGATGAGCGCGAGAATGATCACGTGCCCGGCGATCATGTTCGCGAAGAGACGGATCGTCAGCGCGAACGGCTTGGTGAACTTTCCGACGATTTCCACCGGCGTCATGATGATGGTCATCGCCTTCATCGCCGGATGCCCTTTCGGCCAATAAAAGATCGTCCCGAGGTAGGCGGGGCCCAGCGCCTTCATTCCGGCCGCCTCGATCACGACGAACGTGATGATGGCGAGCGTCGCCGTCACGGCGATGTTGCCGGTCGGCGTCGATCCGTAGGGGATCAACCCGAACAGGTTGCAGACGAGAATGAAGAAGAAGAGCGTGAGCACGAACGGGACGTAGCGCTCGCCGCCGTGGCCACCCAGCACCGGGATGTAGATCTCGTTGCGGAGGTAGAGAACGACGGCCTCGAGTCCGGCCGCGAAGCCTTTCGGTCGCCCCTCGCGCTCCGTGCTTCGGACGTGAGAGCGCGCCGTCCAGATCAGGACGACGCAGAGCAGGAACGCCGCGAAGAGCATGAAGAAGATGTGCTTCGTGAGCCCCATGTCGAACGTGTGGCCGGCGATCGTCACGTTGTGCGTGGCGAACGTGTACTCGCAGGCCCACTCGCGGAGGTTCTTCACGCACGGGAACTCGATCGTCTTCGAGTCCGTGATGTGCGGCATGATGATGTCGGCGGGTCCGAGCTGCTTGGCCAGCGGACCGCCCGGTTCCTGCGCGGAGACGACGGCCGGCAGGACCAATGCGCCTGCCGCCAGCCATCCCAGGAGTCGCGAACGAAGAGTCATGATCGAATCAGCAGTGGATCGAGCAATGATGACGCGAACAGTAGAGCAGCCAGCGAGACGAGCGCGGCGACGGGCGGCAGCTTGAACGCCAGCGCCACCAGCAGCGCGTACCCAATGAGTCCGATGAACCGCACCAGCGCGCCGGCTCCCATCCGGGCCAGGAGGCCGGCGAAGCTCACCGCGCGTCCGACGGCAAACGCGACGAGCTGAAGGACCACCGTCACCGCGGCGCTGATCCAGACCGCCGACCGGTCGCCCGGTCCCCGAAAGGCCAGGCTGAGGATTCCGGCTCCGATGACGGCCACCGCCACGACGACCAGCCCGTGCCGCGCAAGTGCTTTGGTCACCTACCCCGCCCGGTCCCGTCGCCAGATTGGTCCTGGGCGACGACGTCCTTTGACTTCCGTTGAGCCGCTGTAACGCGCCGATACATCGAGTAAAAGCCGCCAGCCGCGCCGACGAAAACGAAGACGATGAGGAGCCACGGAGACGTGCCTAACCTGCGGTCGAGCCAGACGCCGGCGAACGCGAAGATCAGGATCGTGAAGGCGAATTGGAGGCCGATTCCGGCAAATTCCGCCCCCGACACCGTCCCTGCCGCGCCCCGCCGTGTGGGGTTTCCACGCGTGCCGGAGCCCTCTGGCGTGTCCCGCTTGTGGTCCATTCGCCAGGAGAATTTACGGGCTTGTGAAATTTTTCGCAAGCAAACCTGGCGGTCTGCAAACCGCCTTGCCAATTACCGGACGACGGTTGGTAAGTCGATGCACGGCGGCATTTTCGACGGTTGCCACTCATGTTGACTGTTCGTCCAGCCGTTGATAGGTTAGCGCACGCCCGACTTTTGAGCGCATCCCGCCATTTTCGCTCATCCGGGGAGCTACCTACGCTGCCACCGGGATTCATGAACATTCGCTTGGCCATCGCGTTGGCTTTCGCAGGCGCACTCGCGTTCGCCTGTAGTCCGCGCTCGCGCTCCGCATCGCAATCAGGGCCGACGGCACTTGCCACCGCGTTGCCGCTGAAGAGCGCCAGTGCCGCCAGCGCAACCACCGAAATCGCCGAACGACCGCATCGTCGCTCGACATCGTCGTCGAAGACCGAGCCGAAACTCGATTCCCGTTTCAACGTCACCGTTGCACCACGCGGAATCCAGTTCGCACTCGGCGTCACGAACGTCGGCAAGAAACACGTCGAGCTCACCTTCCGCAGCGGACAATCGTACGACTTCGTCGTCGTCGACTCGGTGGGCCGCGAAGTGTGGCGGTGGTCGAACGGCCGAATGTTCACGCAGGGCGTCCAGAACAAACAGCTGAGCACCGGCGACACGATGCACGCGCGGGAACTGTGGACGGCGCCGGTGCCGGGGCGCTATACGGCCATCGCCACGCTCAACAGCACCAACTTCCCCACCGAGCAGCGCGCCGACTTCGTCGTTCATTGAGAAGACTCTAAACACTGGCCGCGTTGCGCCGGACAGCTCGGGCCGCCCCTGCAAGGCGGCCCGTCTCGTCTCCGGCATTGGACCGCCGCACCGCACCGGTTAGGTTGTCCCGGACACCTCAATCGCGACAGGAGCCCTTCGGCGTGGCCACGCGACAGCTTTCGGTGGATGACTCGCGCGACGTCGCGCTGCTCGAGCAGCTCGCCATCGCCCGATCTCGGCTGATCGAACAGATCGGCCGACGGATCATTGGCCAGCAGAAGATCGTCGACGATCTCGTCGCCGCGCTCCTCGCCGGCGGACACGTGCTGCTCGTCGGCGTCCCGGGTCTCGCCAAGACGCTGCTCGTCCAAACCGTGGCCCAGGCGCTCGACCTCACGTTCTCGCGCGTGCAGTTCACGCCGGACCTGATGCCGAGCGACATCACCGGCACCGAGTTGCTCGAGGAAGATCATACGTCGGGCGGCTCGCGGCGGTTCTTCAAGTTCGCCAAGGGTCCGATCTTCGGAAACGTCGTGCTCGCCGACGAGATCAATCGCGCACCGCCGAAGACGCAGGCCGCGTTGCTCCAGGCGATGCAAGAGCACGCCGTGACCGCGGCCGGCCAGACTCACCGGTTACCGGAGCCGTTCTTCGTCCTCGCGACGCAGAACCCGATCGAGCAGGAAGGCACGTATCCGCTTCCCGAAGCGCAGCTCGACCGATTCATGATGCAGCTCACGATCGGATATCCGAGTCGCGAAGAAGAGGAAAGAATCGTCGCCGCGACGACCGGCGACCTCGACGTCGAGATTCGTCCGGTACTCGACGCCGCGCAATTGCTCCAGCTCCAGCACCTCGTGCGCCGACTGCCGGCGCCGCCGTCGGTGGTGAGCTACGCGGTGAAGCTCGCGCGCTCGACACGTCCCGCCGCCGACGAGGCGACGCCGATGGTGAAGAAGTACGTCAGCTGGGGCGCCGGGCCGCGCGCGTCGCAATACCTCATACTCGGCGCGAAAGCTCGCGCGGCGATGGACGGCCGCGCGGTGCCGGATCTCGAGGATGTGAACGCGATGGCCGTGCCGGTGCTCACCCACCGCGTCGTCGTGAATTTCCAGGCGGAGGCCGAGGGGATGTCACCCGAACGACTCGTGACCATCCCCTCGAAACCGTAGCCGCCCGTCGGGGGATTACTTCATCCCCATGTTTTTCTTGAAGAACGCGATCGACTGAGGCCAAGCCTCCTTGATCGCGGCCAGGTTCGCCTGCTCCTCGGCCTGGACGTCTGCCTCTGTCTCGTTGGCCCGGGGATTTGGTTGACGCGGATCGTCCTGCGCGCGTGCGAATCCGTGAATGGCGCCCGGGAAATTCTTCCCGTAGTACGACTTGTTCATCGCCTTCATCACCGAATCGACGCCGGGCATTCCGGCGCCCGTCCGCGCGTCTTTGGCGCCGTTGAACATCATTACGGGCACCTTGATCTTCGCGAGCGAGTCGCCGTTCGGCACTGCGCCGTTCATGTACGGAAGGCCGTAAAAGGCGACGCCCCCCGACAGCCCGGGGACGCCGTTGTTGATGACCTGATCCCAAACCGTTCCGCCGCCCCAGCAGAATCCGACGACGGAATATTTCGGAGCGGCGGACGGCTGAGACATCGCGTAGCGAGCGGCGGCACCGATCCCGTCCATCCGCTCGGCGATCGGCACGCCGGCAATCAGCTTACGCGCCGAATCTCCGCTCAGCTCTACGGTGCTCGCGCCACCACGCACGCGCGAGATCAGATCCGGCGCGATCGCGATGAAGCCGTCCGCCGCCAACTGATCGGTGACCCCGCGCACCCACGTCTGGAGTCCGAAGATTTCGTGGATAACCACGACGACCGGTGTGCGCGGATTCGACGTGCTCGGATAGACGATCCAGGCCATCAGCGAATCCGACGAACCGGGTCGCCAAGCGATCTTGACCCATTCGCCGTGTCGCGGACTCGCGGCCAGGCGTGCGGGCGCTTGGTTGGCGCTGGGCGGAAGGGAGGGATCGCCCTGCTGATTTGACGCGGCAACTGCCGTTGCCGACAAATCGCCGGCGGCCATGTGCGCCATGTGCTCGTCCATCGGCGGCTGGCGGTGGCATGCAGCCAGTGCGAGTGCAGCGCAGGTGGCAACGAAAACGCGCGGAAAAGACATGCTGAGCTCTCCGTTCCGAGTGAGGGCGACGTTTTTCTTCGCGAGACCGCAAATCAATACGCGGCCTGACAATAGATTCCCAGTCCACCGCGCGGAAGGGTCGCCACAGTCCCGGCCGGAAGTCAGAACAGCCAGGGAATCAGCGCGCGCGTCGTACGTCGATAGTCCGCATACGCGTCTCCGAACAACTCGGCCAGGTTTCGCTCCTCGAGGCGGATTTTTCGGACGTACGCCGCTGCCATCAGTGCAGCGCCGAGGAACGCGTGCACGTCGCCAGAGACGAGCGCCGTGCCGACGACCATTCCGAGCATCGCCGAATAGATCGGGTGACGCACGAAACGATATGGCCCGGAGCGGACGAGTTCGTGGTCGGCCTTCTGCGTGATCGCGCCACTCCAGTTCCGCCCCAAAACGCGCCGCGCCGCGATGGCGAACCCGAACGACGCCACATGTAGGGCCAGGCCCGCCACCACCCAGCCGGCCCCAACGGGAAGAACCCGCCCGTCCAGCCACGGAATCGGCACGAACAACAGGAGTAGCGACAGCAACATCAGCTTCTGATGGAACGCGCGTGACGGCGACGACTCACTTCGCACCGACGGGGCGGAATTCGCCGCTGCAACATTCCAATAAACCACGAACCCGATCCAGAGCAGCGCCGAAATGGTGAGCGGGGTCGCGAGGACCCGGACGCGATAGTAAACAAGGAGAGCGACGATTCCAGCAAACAGAACCAATGTCACGACTTGCGCGGATCGTCCCGTGAGCCGGAGAGGGCCGATTACGAGCGCGGATGCTGGCGCCGACCCCGCGGACGCACTCAAAGGAGACGGACGCACGTCCGCTTCAGCCTGATCACTCTTCATCTCTTGGCCTCGCTCATTCATTGCACGTCGTTCGACGCTGGCCAGTTGCCGGCAAACGACCGTTGCCCGTCAGCGACCCTTCATTCTCACTCGCTTCGCCCCAATCGGTCGCCGACTCTCGTGCATTGGCCGGCGTCTTCCCTTCATTCGGTCTTGTCGCGCCTTCATTCACAGCTGTCGCGCTCGCATGCGGAGGACGCACGGAGGCGCTGATCCTTGACCACATCACACTCCACCCCGTCGAACGCGCACTACCGTGCGGCCAGCGAGCATTTAACCACGTAAACCGGACATTCGAGACTTGCGAACGTCCATTCACCGCGGTGAATCGTACGTCCATTAGTCGCCAGGGTTCATCTCCCGGTATGCACGGCGCGTCTCACGGCTGCGATGCGACGCCAACCAATGTTTCGACGACGTCAAGGATCCGTCAGCGGGCGTGTAGGCAGTTGCAGCGTCCGCCTACCAAGCGCGAGACGACACTCGCGCTCGGTCAAATCACATCAACGGATCGCGAGGCGACGTCTCGGCGCGTTTACCACACAGCAACGACTTGCCGAGCGACGCCTCCGGCTCGTCCATCTGCGCCAACGGATTGGTCGGCGGCGTCTCCGATTTACTATGACCCGCAAACAAACAGCAGGACCAGTCCAAACGGAGTGGAACGGACACCGATGAGTCGTCAGCCAACGCCTACCGATTGAGAGCAAGCGTCTACCGGTTCTCACGGCAATCCAACGAATCGGAACCACGCGTCTCGCTTTCAATAACCTATTTCAACCCGTCGAGAACGCTCCTCAAGGCGTCGGGAACGCTTCCCAACAAACCAAGAACCCGCTCTAGCCGACCCTAGCCGTGCGGCGTGGCGTACCCCGTAGACCCAAGGTCACCCTTGCGGATCGGCGCCCCCCCCGCCGATTATGTCCATGTCTCGCGCGAACTTGCACATCGCGACGATCCGGCCTGAGGATCATTCAATGGGTCTCCAGCAGCGCGCAGGATCATCCGCAAGCTCGTCTCCAGCGCTTCCGCCCGGCGTCGCCGCCGCCGCAGGCGACTATCAGCGACTTCGCGAGATCGAGAAAGGACACCTCGCGCTGATGGCGCGACATAACCTGCTCGCCGACTGGACGCCGGAGATTCGCGAAACGGTGATGGAGGCGCGCAAGCACATTCACGACGCGAATGTGGCGCGCGAGAAATTTCGCGCTCTCGTGCGCGACATCGTCACGACACTGCGTGCCGAGCGCATGTCGCTCTCGGGCGTGTTGCGCCACACGCGATCGCTACTGCAAATCCTCGAATCGTCCGGCGCGATTCAGAACGACGGCGGCTGGCTCGAGGCGGACGTGCTCGAGTGGGCGATCGAGGACTACGAGTCGGTTGCGTGAAGTTGGTCGCGCTCAGACTCGCGCGCGCCACTCCGCGGTCGCTTCCGGGACGAGCCGGGCACCCCAATGACTGACTTCGAGGATGTAGTAGTCGCGCCGCTGCGGATCGCGGGGATCGACAACCTCGTAGTAGGTCGGCTGGGGCTCGACCCGAACGGTGAGCCCGTTGCATTCGCCGCCAACACACGTGACTTGAATCATTCGCTCATCCTCCGGCGGTCGTCAGCTCGCCTGTTGCACGGCGGACCGCGAACCGCCGGTGAGAAACCGGGGACCGCTGGTGCACGCGCGTTCGACGGTGCGCGCGATGCTCTCGGGCAGTCGCACGGCGCCGCGCGCGTGCGCTTCGAGCACGAGCGTGAGGGCCCGCCGCTGCCGGTCGAACGCGGAAAGGAGTTGTGCCCCGCCGTCGGGGGTCGCGAACACGCCCTGCACGAGCCCTTGCAACGAGCTCTGCTCGGCGGCGTCCGACGCGTCGTTCATGCAGAGTTCGAGATTCCAACTTTCACGATGTTGGTCGCACAAACCTGTCCTGCTGCTATCACCGGAGGCGTCCTGGGTGCACGCCGCGCACAGGGCGATCGCGCGCAGCAGGTCCGCACTCGGAACGAAGGACATCGGGTCTTCCTCGAGAACTTGTCGTAGCTCCTTCGCCAAGTCGGGATCGCGAGTAGTCGCGTAGACGAGGTGAAGGCGGCGGCGGGCGTTCGGTTCGATGCTCATCGGTGGACTCGCCGCCGAGTTGGTCGCAAGCTGTTACCGGGAGTGGAAATGCTTGTCACAGGATTGAGCGAGGACGGGGTCATACTGCCCCCATCCTCGCCGCTCGCGGATCCGCCGACATGACTATGCCGTCGACTCCCGCTCTCTCGCCGAACGCGCTCGAGACTCTCGACCGCCATTGGGCTGTGAAAGTCGTCACGCCCCAGGACCGAGCGTCGTCGATCCAGTTCGCAATGGGCGTGCTCACGAGGCTCGGCTCCGGCGAGACTCCGGCGCCGGAGGCGCCGTTGCCCGAGTTCGTCGTGCCATTGGCCGGCGCGTACGTCATCGCCGCCAGCGAGTGGCTCGATTTCGAGGGGTCGGCTTCTCCGAGTGCGCTCCTCTCGGCCGAACAGGAAGCTCAACGCACGGCCCACGTCGAGGTGGGCGCCGATCGCGCGTTCATCCTGACCGCCGCGCTCCCCGTCGAGCCGCACGAACAGGTCGCCGCGCTCTACCGCACGCTGCTCCTGGCCGGTCTCGCTCAACTCGGAAACAAGCAGACGGAGTTTCGTCACTGGCTCCGCGCCTACGCGCCCGCGCTGCTTCCCCCCGAGCGGGGCGACGAGCGATGGGACGTCGTGCTGCTGCGACGGGTCGTCGAGCTCTGGACGCACGTGCTCCGCGGCGCCGGCCCCTCGGGGCTCGGACACGCCATGGAGATCATCGCGTCGATTCGCGAAGAGCGGTCCGTTCGCGAGGGCTCGCTCCTCGCCGCGATCGACCCGGCCGACGAGTCGCGCACGCGATTCTACCTCTTCACGCTCTTCCATCTCACCGAGGCCGCGACCGAGCTGCTGCTGTTCCGCATTCACGGCGAGCCGTCGCGCGTCGACGCGCGGCTCTACAGCCACTTCACGCTGGCGCGCGACGCCGCCGGCGGCGATCCCCGGCTCGACGCCAGCTTCGACTGGCTCTACGAGGCCGCCCGGCGCGTGGTCGAGTTGCGCACCGCGCAGCTCGAGTTGCTCCCCGAGGGCAGTCGTTGAGCGTTTTTTAATCATCGCGGAAAACGCCGAGCGCTCCCCACCAGCATGCGCCGGCCGTTTGGCGATCGCGCCACGACAACGGACACTCGCGATACCGATCGGCCCGTCGGCCGAAGGGCGAGCACCCGCGCGCCGGACGACGCCGGCGGTGCGACATCATCGGCCAGACGGAACCAAGCCACGTCGCCCGCATCCTTCGTACAACGGACGTAGTAGGCGTCGGCCGACCAGAAGCCGTCCCAACGCTCGCCTTCGGTGAGGTCGGCGAGCAGCGCCGTACGCGGCGCGTCCTCGAGGGGACCTGGTGGCGTAGCACAACTCACGAGTCGCATGGCGGAAAGCGCGATGTGTCGAGTGGCGGAAGGAGAAACCGTCGTGACGCCGTTGTTGCTTTTTAGGAAGGGAGCGGAACCTAGAAAACACTGATTCAAAGCGCAATAGTAAAGTTTTCCATAACTCGTTGTGTCTGCTGTGGATAGCCAATGTGGAGAGCTGTCGACAATCCGCTAACTCTGCGTTCAGACTCGCGTAACGTGCGCTCGTCGTCTGTTGAAAACGACTGTGGACAGATGTGTACGAAATTCTGGAGCGGGGAACGGTGACGGTGTGCGGGGACCTGCGGACTTCGACGAAAAACAGGGCGCGTTTTGCTGCGCCTCGCCGCGAAAAATGGGCGCGCCGATACTCACTGGGGCGTAACCAGTTTGCGTGGTCACCACGGACCCGCTCGTGTCGAGAAAACGAAACCTGTCCACACCCGCATGTGGACAGGCTGTTGATAGCATCACAGTTGCGGATCACTCTGGCGGAACGACCGGCGGTGGCAATATTGCCAGATCTCAAATGCGTCCCGTCACGCGCGATGCCGCGCGATTCGGACGACTTCCATGACTAGAGCCAATCCCGAGCGGCGATCGCCCGACGCGCTGATGACGAAGCTGGTCGCCTATTTGGGTGAGCTCGAGAGCGCGTATCTCTCGCGCAACTCGCTGCGCGTCACGGCGCTGCTGCGCCGACGCATGGCGGCGCATCTTCCGCGCGAAGTGCGCGAAGAGCTGATGGTGTTGTCGCGAGCGCCGCGCGAGAGCCTTCGCGCGCCGGTGCAGTTCTACCGCTTCGAGCATCGCATGTCGCAGCTCTCGAACAGCGGCGAACGGCTACTCGGCGCTCAGATGGAGCTTCGGCTCGACGCGCGAACGGGCGGCGTGGCCAGGCGGCGCACGCGATCCGCGGCGGCACGCGAACCCGGCGAACCGGGCGAGCCGCAGCGGGACGACTGACGCCGCCGAGCTACGACTCCGACGATCCGGCGTCGAGCGACGCCTTGAGGCCCTCGGTGAGCGCGGCCTCGCCGGTGATGATCGAGCGCCAGGAGACCTCCGGGCCGTTGCGACGCCCCTTCTCGGTCACCTTGATGCCTTCCGGGCCGATCGCGATGGTGTAGACCTTTCCGTCGAGCTCCAACTCTCGCTTGATCGTCTTGTCGAGCTTTGCGGTCATCCCTTCCTCCGGTCTGTGGATCTGTGGATCGCCGTTCGAGTGCATTGGAGAATCGAGTAAGACAAAGTAGCACCCCCGGCCTCACGGCGGCGGCAGCCGCCTTTCCATATATGTAGAGGTCGCCATCCGGGTGGAGAACCCAAACCGCTCGTACAGTGGCTGCGCATCGCGGGTCAGGAGAGCGATCCGGCGCAGCCCCTGAAGATCCGGGTGGGCGAGAATCTCCTCGATCATCCACGAGCCGATGCCGCGATTGCGAGCGTCGTCGGCGACGATGACGTCCGTGAGGTAGGCGTACGTGGACAGGTCGGTGACGGCGCGCGCGAAGGCGAGCTGTCGATCGCCGTCGTAGACGCCGAGACACACGGAGTTGGCGATCGCGCGGTCCAAGATCTCGGCGGTGACGCCCGCGCCCCAGTGGGATCGGTGCAGCATGTCCAGCACGGTGCGCTGATCGATCCGTGCGCGATCGGTGGACAAGACCAGGCTGTCGCGGCGGCGTTCGACGATGCGGTCGTTCATCGGTGCTTGGGTTCGCGCAGTTCCATGACGAGCAGATCGCTCGGCGGCTCGAAGCCGGCACGCCGGTACAATGAGACGCTCCGCTGCGTCGGCCAGAGGAACACGGTGTCGACGCCGACCGATCGGCAGTGCTCGACGGCGGCGCGCAACAGTTGCGTTCCGGCGCCGCTGTTTCGCTCACGCGAGAGTACGAAGAAGTTGGACAAGTACGCGTGCAGCTCGGATTCAGGTCCGGGGTTCGGAAGTTTCTCGATGACCTGAATCCAGACCTGACCGATGAGTCGATTCTCGCGCTCGGCCAGCCACGCGGTCCAGCGCGAATCGCCGCGAAGACGCGGACGCATCCAGTTGGAGCACCGCCGCGTGAACGCCTCTTCGCTTTCGGTCGCCGGCCGCCGCTCCAGGCGGAACGCGTGGCGAAGTTGGGCAAGCGCGTCGGCGTCGACGGGAAGCGCGCGGCGAACGCGCAGCGTCGGAGGCGAATCCGGGACGGAGTCGGTCGGCTCAGGCATCGGTGATCCGGAGCACGATAATCGATCGCTGCTCGCCGACGACAGGCTCGACGTCGTCGGCGGGCGAGGCAGAATGACCGAATCTCATCGACCCGGGATTCTCGCGAATCGCCACAGCGTTGCGGCAAACCGCATAGCTCGTCACGACTGAGAAGCGTACGAGGAGAGATAGTGTCGCACGCGATGCAACTGACTTCAGTTTCGTGTCCCCATGAACTGCGCCCCGGCACGACGGTGTGTTTGCACTGTCGTTGGGAAGCGCGACGCGCGGTGCGCGCTCGCCGGCGCCGAGCGCTGTTGCGTGGAAGCACCGCGCTCGCGGTCGTCTCGACGCTTGGTACGGTGGGACTCGTGGGACGATTCGCGATGCAGGGCCGCTCGTTCGTGCCGCGACTTCGCGTCGCGGCGGCGGCGATAACCGACGCCGGCGGTGACGCGGCCGTGCCGAAGACTGCGCCGGCTCCAACTTCTGCGCCGTCACAACAAGGTTCCGCGCTGGCGGCTGCGACAGTGAGCGCGGCGCCCGCCGCACCGGTCGCCACCGTGGTGGTTCCCGTGGCACCGGTCGTCCCGCAAGGCCAGACTCCGTTGGCGGACAGCCTGCTCGCGACGCGTGCGGACAGTGTCGTCACCGTCTGGTTCGACCGGACCATGATCCGAACGCGGAATCCGGTGAAGTTCGAGCGCCTCGTGCGTTCGACGCTGCCCGCACTGTACGGTGCGGTCGCCGACTCGGCGCTCAAGCGCATCCCTGAAGGCGCGTTCGCTCAGCAGGGTGATCTGATCAACGAGTTGCCGACGCGCGGGTTACGCATCCCGCTGGCGCCCGGTTGGATGTTCGCGCTGTTCCCGATCACTCGGCCGGGACACGACGGACCGCTCGTCACCCAGTATCGGGTTTCGGTCATCCGCGGGTAGCGCCGCGCGGGTCCGCTCCAGCTCGATCCACAGGCGCGCCAACTATCGGCGCGCCTGTTCCGTATCAGGCGTATGGTCAATCGACGCGCGCTGGTCATCCGTCGAAATTGGGACGAATGATGGCCAGACCCTCATTGCGACCCCAGCAGCCGGGTAGCCAGGCACTCTCGCTACCACCGACGCATCGATTCCTGCCCGCGCTCTTGATTCTGTTCGTCGGCAGCGGATGCGCGGCCCTGATCTACGAAATCGTCTGGTTCCAGCTCATCGAGCTGGTAATCGGATCGTCTGCCGTGTCGCTTGGCGTGCTATTGGGCACGTTCATGGGCGGCATGTGCCTGGGCAGCCTGTTGCTGCCGCGCTACGTCTCGCCGGAACAGCATCCGCTGCGAGTCTACGCGTTACTCGAGGCGTCGATCGGCGCGCTCGGACTCATCGTGCTCGTCGTGGTCCCGCTGATGGGAAGCATCTATACGGCGACGTCCGCGCAAGGATTGCCCGGCATTCTGTGGCGTGGCGTGCTGTGCGCCGTGTGTCTTCTGCCGCCCACGCTCATGATGGGCGCGACCCTTCCCGCGATCGCACGCTGGGTCGAGGCAACTCCGACCGGCGTGTCGTGGTTGGGCTTCTTCTACGGCAGCAACATCGCCGGCGCCGTACTCGGATGCGTGCTGGCGGGCTTCTATCTGCTGCGCGTCTTCGACATGACCGTGACGACGGCCGTTGCCGCCGCCATCAACTTCGGCGTCGCCGGCGTCGGACTCGCACTGTCGCGACGGGCACCGCATCGGCCCGCGGTTCCGCGAGCCGTCACGGATCCGGAACGAAGCTCGGCTGGAACGACAGCGATCTACATCGCGATCGGATTGTCGGGGCTGTCGGCGCTCGGCGCCGAAGTCGTGTGGACGCGCCTGCTGTCGCTCATGCTCGGCGCCTCGGTCTATACGTTCTCGATCATTCTCGCGGTTTTTCTCGTCGCGCTGGGCACGGGGAGCAGCATCGGGTCGTTCCTCGCTCGGTCGGTGAGGCCGAGGACCGCGCTGGCGTGGTGTCAGTTGCTGCTGACGTTCGGCGTCGCGTGGGCGGCGTTCATGATCGCGCGGTCGCTTCCCTTCTGGCCGATCAATCCGTCGTTGTCGCCGAGCCCGTGGATCACGTTCCAGCTCGACGTGGTGCGGGCGGCGGTGGCGATCTTCCCGCCGGCCGCACTCTGGGGTGCGAGTTTCCCGCTCGCGCTTGCCGCGGTGGTGGGTCCGGGTGACGACGCTGGGCGTTTGGTGGGCCGCGTCTACGCGGCCAACACGGTTGGCGCGATCCTCGGCTCGGCGCTGTTCAGCGTGGTGGTCGTTCCCCAGTGGGGCACGCAGCGCGGCGAACAGTTGCTGATCGCGATCGCGCTGTCGTCGGCGCTGGTGGCGTTCGGAGCGGCGCGTCGCGCGCGCGCGTCCGAGGGGCAGCAGGAGCGCGACGCTCAACGCACGAGTCTGACGCGCCCGTGGGCCACTCTGCTCGCTGCGGCGGGCGCCGCGGCGGCGATCGCACTCGTCGTCGTGGTGCCGAAAGTTCCCGACGGACTCGTCGCCTACGGACGATTTCTTCCGACGTACACGACGCAGCCGAAGTACCTGTACGTCGGCGAGGGAATCAATTCGTCGATCGCGGTGTCGGAGGAAGCGACCGGCGTTCGCAACTTCCACGTCGCCGGCAAGGTCGAGGCGTCGAGCCTCCCGCAGGACATGCGGCTGCAACGAATGCTCGGCCATCTGTCGGCGGTGCTGACGACGACGCCGAAGTCGGTGCTGGTCGTCGGATTCGGCGCGGGCGTGACGGCGGGATCGTTCGTGACGCAGCCGGGCGTGCAGCGGATCGTGATCTGCGAGATCGAGCCGCTGATTCCCAAGGTCGTGTCGACGTACTTCACGCAACAGAACTACGACGTCACGCAGGATCCGCGCGTGCAGATCGTGTACGACGACGCGCGGCACTACATCCTGACGACGAAGGAAAAGTTCGACGTGATCACGTCCGATCCGATCCATCCGTGGGTAAAAGGAGCGGCGACGCTCTACACGAAGGAATATTTCGATCTGGTGAAAGAGCATCTGAACCCGGGCGGCGTCGTCACGCAGTGGGTTCCGTTGTACGAGAGCTCGCCCGAGGTCGTGAAGAGCGAGCTGGCGACGTTCTTCGACGCGTTCCCCGACGGAACGATGTGGGGGAACGACATCAACGGCAGCGGCTACGACGTCGTGCTGGCAGGTCACGCCACGCCGCAGCCGATCGACGTGGATTCGGTCAACGCGAAACTCACACTACCCGAGTACGCTCGCGCGGCGCGCTCGCTCGCCGACGTCGGGTTCACGTCGGGGCTGTCGCTCCTCTCGACGTACGCGGGTCAGGCGCGCGATCTGGCCCCGTGGCTCGTCGGCGCTCAATTGAACCGCGATTCGAATTTACGGTTGCAGTATCTCGCGGGCTTCGGGCTCAACATGTACGAGAGCTCGACGATCTATTCCGAGATGCTGCGCTACAGAAAGTTTCCAGACAACCTGTTCGTTGGAACGGGAACGGCGCGCGATCAGCTGCGAACCATGCTCGAGGCGCCTCGCGAAGAGCCGTGAACGAAACCGCTGGTGGACCGGTGGACCGGTTGACCGCTGGACCAGAAAAGCAAACAGCGGGACCGGGTACGCTTGTCGCGATCACTCGCGAGCCGTCGCCGCGCATGGAAGCCGGCGAGCGCACGTACGTCGACGACGACCAGGCCATCGACGGCGCGCTCGCGTTGGCTCAGCACGAGCAGTATCAGACGGCGCTTCGCCGCTGCGGCGCGCGCATCGTCGCGCTTCCCGGGAGCCGGGATCTGCCCGACTGCGTGTTCGTCGAGGACACGGCCATCGTGGTCGACGAGGTCGCGGTGATGATGTCGATGGGCGCGTCGTCGCGGCGCGACGAAGTGCCGGTCGTCGAAGCGGCGCTCTCCGAGTTTCGGACCCTCACACGCGTGCGGCTGCCGGCGAAGATCGACGGCGGAGACGTGGTGCAGAGCGGTCATGACCTCTTCGTCGGGCTGTCGCAGCGCACCAACGCCGCCGGCGTGGACGCGTTGCGCGGAATTCTTGCGCCGTTCGGCTATTCGGTCACCGGCGTTCCGGTCTTGCGCTGCCTGCACCTGAAATCGGCGTGCAGCGCGCTCCCGGACGGCCGTCTGTTGGTGAATACGCACCTCATCGTCACGTCGCCGCTGAAGGGACGCGAGCTGATCCAGGTGCCGGAGGCCGAGCCGCTCGCCAGCGACGTGCTGGTGATCGGCGAGCGGATCATCGTCTCGGACGCGTTCCCGGAGACGAGCGCGCTGCTCTCGTCGCTCGGCTGGGAGGTCGTACCGGTTTCGGTGAGCGAGTTCGCGAAAGCGGAAGGCGGCGTGACGTGTATGAGCCTCGTCTTCAACGCCGCGCTCGACTGAGTAGCGGTGGACCGGTGGACCGGTGGACCGATGGACGGGTGGACAGGCGAAAAACGAATTCGGCTACTTGCCTTTGCCCGGTTTTGGGCGCGTCCACTTCTCGGCGAACAGCGCGAGCATGATGCCGAACGGGACGTTCAACGCCGCCATCAACGCGGCGATGACGACCGATAGGACGTCATACGGCCGTTCGGTCCGTACCAGATTGATGGCGAGCGCGGCGATCGCGGCGAACACGCCGAGGATGAAGCCCGTTCGGCCGGCCGCGTTCTGACGCGCCTTGATGGCCGGATCGTCTTCCGGCTTTCGTCGAGGAACGTCCATCGATGGAAGATAACGCGGCCGGTTGGGGCGACATCGCGAACCGGAAAAGAAAGGGCGCACCCGCCGACGGACTTCGTCGACGGGTGCGCACAACCTCGAGAGCGGCCGTCAGGTCACGCGATCAGCGCGCTTTGAACCACTTGTCTTCGAGAACTTCAAACGGCTTGGTGTAGGTGGTGCCATTCACGACGACCTTGGCCGTGTACGTGCCGGACTGAATCGCCGTCGCAGCGCCGCCGCGTCCGCCGCCCCCTCCACCCCCGCCGCCGCCACCGCCCGCGTTGCCGCAGCCAGGACCACCGGCGTCTTGGCCGAAGCCCGCGCCACCACCACCACCACCACCACCACCGCCGCCGGCACCACGACCACCGAAGCCGCCGCCGAGCGCGGGAGCGATGAGCGTCCATTGCACGCGGTGCAGGCCGGCTGTTTTCGGCGCTTCCGTGGTGCACAGCGTTCTGCCCTGCGCGTCGACGACTGACACCTTCACGTCAGTCGCGTCGGATTTGAGGTAGTAGGCGATCGCCGTACCGCGCGGCGCGTTCTCGCCGACGAAGTTCTTCTGTCCGCCGATGTGCGGATTGTTGGTGAGATCGGTGATGTAGTCGATCGCCGGGCGCGGGTTGAAGACGTGCACGTCTTCGCCCATCACCGTCGAGCTCATGTCCTCGAGCGGCGTGATGTCATCGGCGATCCAGATGCTGCGGCCGTGCGTGGCGACGATGAGATCGCCGTCGCGCGGATGAATCAGGATGTCATCGGTGCGCACCGTCGGGTAGTCGTTCATGAACTTCTCCCAATGCTTGCCGCCGTTGAGAGAGACGTAAAGTCCGAACTCGGTGCCGACGAACAACAGATCCTTGTTCTTCGGATCTTCGCGGATGACCTGCACGTTGCCGTAACTCGGCAGATCGCCGGTGACGTTGGTGAACGTGCGCCCGTAGTCGCGCGTGACGAAGACGTACGGATGCAGATCGTCGCTGCGGTGGCCGTCGATCGCGACGTACGCGGTGCCCGCGTCGAAATGCGACGCGTCGATGCGCGAGATCCAGAATGGATCGTCGCTCGTGAGCGCGCCGTGCGGCAGGCCGGTGATGTTGTGGCCCACTTCGGTGAACGTAAGGGCACCGTCACGGCTCACCTGCAGATTGCCGTCGTCGGTGCCGGCCCAGACGACGCCCGGCATCACCGGCGATTCGCTCACGGCGATGATCGTGCTGTAGGCCGAGAGACCGTCGTTCTTGGAGAGCTGGGACTTGTCGCCGGCGACGCCCATCACCGTCACCTTGCAGCGATCGACTTCCTTGGTGAGATCGGGGCTGGCGACCCACGACGTGCCGCGATCGTACGACTTGAACAGCCGATTGCCGCCGAGGTAGATGATGTTCGGATTGTGCGGCGACAACTCGTACGGCGTGTTCCAGTTGAAGCGGTAGGTCTCGCCGCCCTCGGCGTTGATCACGTTCTTGCGGGCTGGGGCGCCGCCCCGGCCGCCGCCGCCACCGCCGCCACGTCCACCGCCCGGCGCGCGTCCGTCGACGCACGACGCCGCGCTAGCGGCCGCGCCGCCGACGCCCGCCGACGACGCGGCAAGCGCTCGCGGACCGGCGTTCGGTTTGATGCTCATCGTCTGGCCCGTGTTCAAGTCGTAGCGCGACGTGTTGCCGTCCTGCGACTCGCAGAAGATGAAGTTCGGACTGTTGACGTTGACGCCCGTGTAGAACCCGTCGCCGCCGCAGATGCCGAACCAATCCATGTTCGTGATGCCGATGCGTCCGCGCTTGGAGCTCGGGCCGCCCCAACTGTTGTTGTCCTGAAGGCCGGTGTAGACGTTATAAGGATGCTCATTGTCGGCCGTCACCACGTAGGCGAGCCCGGTGGCCATCGTGGCGACGAAATCCCAGGTGCGCCCCTGGTCGTAGCTGATGTCGAGGCCGCCGTCGTTGCCGATCATCAGATGCTTGCCGTTCCGCGGGTCGACCCAGATCGCGTGCTGGTCCACGTGCGCCGGTTCCTCGTTGCCGCCGGCGGCGTCGAGCGTGGCGAACGTCTTGCCGCCATCGAGCGACTTCGCGACGGGAAGTCCGGCGACGAAAATCGTGTTCGGGTTCTGCGGATCGACGCGGATCTGGCTGAAGTACATCGGCCGCGAATCGCAGTTGCTGATGAACGCGAACGAGCGACCACGATTGTCGGAGCGGAACACGCCGCCGATCTTCGGGTCGGGCGCGGGAAGCGCCGGCGTCGTATCGCCCGGAACCGCGCCGCGTCCTCGGCCGCGGCCACCGGCGTTCACCGCCGTCGGCGCGCCGTTGTTGCAGTACGCGACGCTGGGATCGACACCACGGCCGCCGCCTGCGCCACCTGCTCCGCCGGCCGGGGTCGCGGCTTCAGTCGCCGGACCGCCGCGACCGCGCAGCTCCGAGCCGCTTTCGCCGGCTTCGACCTGTGCGTACACGACGTTCGGGCTCGACGCGGCCACGGCGAGCGCGATGCGGCCGTACGTGCCGGGTGGAAGTCCGTTCGTCAGCTTCGTCCACGTCTTTCCGGCGTCGTCGGTCTTCCAGAGCGCGCTGCCGGGACCGCCGCCGTTGAAGCAGCAGCTCGTCCGACGCCGCTGGTAGCTCGACGCGTACAGGACGTTGCTGTTCGACGGGTCCATCGCGATGTCGTTGAACCCGGTGTTCTCGTCGATGTACTTGATTTTGTTCCACGTCTTGCCGCCGTCGGTCGTCTTGTAGACTCCCCGCTCCGGGTTGGGCCCGAAGAGGTGGCCGGGCGACGCGACGTAGACGACTTCCGGATTGCGCGGATCGATCACGATGCGCCCGATCGACTGCGTCTCTCGCAGTCCGAGGTTGGTGAACGTCTTACCGCCATCCGTGGATTTGTAGATGCCGTCGCCGAACGACGACGTCTGCCGATTGTTCGGCTCACCCGTTCCGACATACACGATGTCGGGATTCGTCGGATGGATGGCGATGTCGCCGATCGACGCCGATCCGTACGTCTGAAAGACCGGCTTGAACGACACGCCGTTGTCTTCGGACTTGAAGACGCCGCCGACGGCGTATCCGATGTAGATGACGTTCGGATCGCTGAGCGAGACTTCGATGTCGTCGAGTCGTCCGCCCATGCTCGCCGGACCGATCGAGCGAAATTTGAAGCTCGAGAGCAGCGGATTCGCCGACGTGTTGAACGGTGCCTCACGATCTTGAGCGCCGCGTCCTTGTGCGGGCATCTGCGTGGCGACGAGCGACGCGGCGATCGGGAGGAGAAAACAGGAGCGCGCGCGCATTGGCGGTTCCTCCATTCGTTGGGGTTTGCGCGCCTCGAAGATGCGACGCGAACCGCCCTCTGGCGAGGCTTTCCGGCGACTACATTCGTCCAACGTTGTAGACGCCGCCCGCGTAGAGCGCATGCGGTTGCGGACCGGCGAGCGGCACGATCACGCCGGCGTCCACGGCGAGCCATTTCCGCACCAGAAACGTCGGTCCGCCGAGCAGCGCGACGATCGACGCTTGTCCGGCCGGCCCGGTCGTGGCGGGAAACCCGTAGCACTCGGCCGTCCACCCAAGCGACCCGGAGACCGGACCACCGAACGAGATCGTCCAGAGACTCGCGTTCCTCGGCGCGTTGGATCCGTCGCCGCTCCGACGCGTGTAGCCGACGTTGATGTCCATCGAGACCGGGCCGAGCTCGTGGCTCGAGATGAGGAGGATCGAAGCGTCGGTCGTTCCGGTGCCGGTCCCCGCGGAGCCGGTCGGGAATTTCACGGCGGGAAGCAGCGCGAAATCGCCGACGACGGGCGCGTCGTCGAGAATCCGCCACTTGAGTCCCGCGGAGAGGTCCCCGAGGCCGGTAGCCGAGACGCCATGTACGACCGATCCGAACACGCTGAGCTGCATGTTGCCGGCGACGCCGAACTTGAAGACCGTGGGCGTGAACGCGGTCGTCACCGCGGGACTGAAGCGATCGTGCTCGACGCCAGTCTCGACCTCCAACCATCCCGGTGCGACCGTGCCCGCGTGCGTCGCCACGGTGGGGCGCTCTGGTTGAACGGCGTGAGGATCCTTCGCGTCCGTCGCATCCTGCGCGATGAGCGGAGACGCGACGGCGAGCGCACCGAGCACAAAGAGGCGCGCCATGAGGAACGGCGACAGCGAAAACGTCGCGCGACGCGCGACGCTCAACGACCCGCCGGGGCCGAGCCCCAGGCGATTCCTTTCGCCTCGAATGCCTCGACGTCTTCGTAGTAGTCGCGGACCATTCCACCCGAGCGCGGGCTCGTGTACACCTCGGCCACAGGATGCTCGATCACCTGCGCGAAGACGTCGGCGACGTCCTCCACCGACTGCACGTACGGACCCGCGTAGACCTGAGTGCCCGGCGGCGAGTAGACGGCGTTCTTGCCGAACTCCGTCGCCACCATGCCCGGCATGACGAGCGTGACGTGGACGTTCGGATGCGTCTGGCGGAGGTCCATGCGCAGGTTCGCGGTGAGCGCGTTGAGTCCGGCCTTGGCGGCGTTGTACGCCGCGCGGTGCGTGGCGAGCGGAACACGCGCGAGAAACGACGAGACGTTGATGATCTGCCCCGACGCATCGGGCCCGTTCGACATGAAGTAGCCGGCGGCGATCTGCATGCCGTGGAGCGCCGACTTGAGATTTACCGACATCATCTCGTCGACGTCGATGTCGGTGAGCTCGAGCACCGTGCGCGTCATGCCCTGGCCGGCGTTGTTGATCCAGACGTCGAAGCCGCCGAGGTTGTCGATCGCCGTCGTGGCCACGGACTGAAGATCGGTGCGGCTCGTCGCGTCGGCCACGACGGCGATGGCACGGGCGCCGTTGTCATTGATCTCGTCGGCGAGGCGCTCGAGCTCCTTTTGGCGCCGAGCGGCCAGCACGAGTGTATGACCATCGGCGGCGAGTCGCCGCGCGATGCCCGCACCGATGCCGGCGCTCGCGCCGGTGATCACGATCGTCTTGTTTGGCATTTGTCGGGATTCGTCAGATGGGGGCACGCTCGCGTGAACATAGCCATGCGGCCATCGACTTTCGACGGCGCACGCCCGAATTTATTCGAGTCAGGTTCGCACTCCATCAGAGGATTCGTCATGATCGACACGTCCACGGTCCGGTCTGTCGCAAGGATCGGGCTCGCCGTTCTGCTCGGCGTTACCGCAACACGGGCCGCCCAGGCTCAGGATCGCCTGAAGACGATGCCCGGCTACGAGCAGTATCAGCGAATGGCGCCGCAGATCGCGCAGGTCGCGGCCACCGTGAGCAGCCGCTCGTTCGGGGGGGGCCAGTTCGGTCCGCCGATCGCGTGGACGCCGGACGGCAAGTATGTGGTCTTTCAGAGCGGCGGTCAGACGCACACGTACGACGTGGCGGCGCACAAGGTGATCGATCAGCCGCCGTCGGCTGCGGCGCAGCCGGCGGGTCGCGGCGGCCGCGCGGGCGGCGGTCAGCCCGAGCGCGGACGACAGTTCAGCGCGGCCGTCGCACCGGCGGGGAACCATCGGGCGATCTACAAGGATCGCAACGTCTGGATCGGCGACTCGACGGGCGCCAACGCGGTCGCCATCACCACCGACGGAAGCGACAAAACGCGAGTGAAGTACGGCACGGCGAGCTGGGTATACGGCGAGGAGCTGGGCCAGCGCACGGCGATGTGGTGGTCGCCCGACGGCAAGAGGCTCGCGTTCTACCGGTTTGATGAGAGCAGGGTCCCGGACTTTTATCTCGCCACGAACCTGACCAAGGTGCAGGACACGCTCGACGTCGAGGCGTACCCCAAGCCGGGCGTTCCCAATCCGGTCGTCGACCTCCTGGTCTACGACGTGGACACGAAGACGACGAGCAAGATCAACGTCCGCGACGGAAAGGATTTCGCCAACGACGTGTTGGGCTACTACGTCTTTCGCGTCGAGTGGTCGCCGAAGGGCGACGAGCTGACGTTTCTGCGCACGAACCGCCGCCAGAACGTGCTCGAGATGGTCGCCTGCACGTCGGGCGCGCCGACCTGCCGCGTGGTCATCCACGAAGAGTGGCCCACGGGCTGGATCGACGACGATCCGGCGCCGCAGGTACAGTGGCTGGCGGACGGCAACCGGTTCATCTGGGAATCGGATCGCAGTGGGTTCAAGAATTACTATTTGTATGACTTCAAAGCCGGCCGCCTGATCAATCCGGTCACCAAGCTCGGGGCCGAGGTGTCGAGCATCGTGCGGGTCGACGAGCCGTCGAACATGCTCTACTACATGGCGCGCGACGGCGACAACTATATGAAGTTCCAATTCCATCGCGTGAAGCTCGACGGCACCGGCGACGTGCGGCTCACCGATCCGCATTTCATGCACACCGTGCAGCTCTCGCCCGACGCGAAGCACTTCGTCGACGTCGCGGAGACGCACGACACGCCCGCGGTGACCCGAATGGTCGACATGAAGGGCACGGTCGAAGGCGAAATCACCCACACCGACATCTCGAAGTTCGATCAGCTCGGGCTCAAGAAGCTCGAGATGTACACGTACACGACGTCCGATGGCCAAGCGACGCTGCACGGATTGATCAGCTATCCGTCGAACTTCGATCCCGGCAAGAAGTATCCGGTGCTGGTGAGCGTGTACGGCGGCCCGGGCGTCGGGAACAGCACCAACGAACGCTTCGGCATGCCGAGCGCGCTCTCGGAATACGGATTCATCGTCCTTCAAGTCGAGGCGCGAACGAATCCCGGCATGGGCCGGAAGTATCTCGACGCCGTGTATCTCAAGCTCGGGCAGGTCGAGATCGACGACATGGCGGACGGCGTGCGGGCGCTGTTCACGCGGCCGTACATCGACCGCAATCGCGTCGGCATCTTCGGCACGTCGTACGGCGGCTACACGTCGGTGATGGAGCTGCTGCGGCATCCGGACGTCTTCGCCGCGGCGTCGGCGTCGTCGCCGCCGACCGACTGGCGCAACTACGACACGATCTACACCGAGCGGTACATGTGGATTCCGCAGGAGAATGCCGACGGCTACACCAAGGGCTCGGCGATGACCTACGTGAACGATCTGCACGGCCGGTTGATGCTCTACTTCGGCACGGCGGACAACAACGTGCATCCGTCCAACATGATGCAGCTCGTATCGGCGCTCCAGCGCGCGGGCAAGAGCTTCGACCTGCAAGCGGGGCCCGACCAGGGCCACTCGGGTCTCAATCCTCAGCGCATGCTGGAGTTCTTCATCGAGAATCTGGTCATCTCGCCGCCGGCCCCGAAGGCGCACTAACCACATGTTCTCGGGCGAAGAGATCGCGGCGCTGCTCGAGCGGCTCGGCGTCACGCACGTCGTGACCGTTCCGGATAGCACGATCGGGCCATGGCAAGCGGACATCGAACGCCGCGGCGCGACGCGCGTCGTGCGCGTGTGTCGAGAGGGCGAAGCGTGGCAGGTCGCCGCCGGACTGCACCTCGGCGGTGCCGTGCCGCTCGTGTTGATCCAATGCACGGGCCTCTTCGAGTCGGGCGACGCAATCCGCAACGCGCTGCACGACTGGAAGCTTCCGATCCTCAGCATGATCGGGTATCGGAGCTATTTGAATCAGGACAACCTGCCGGGCGACACGTCGCTCGTGTTCACCGAGCCGACGCTCGAGGCGTGGCGCATTCCGTATCGACTGATCACGCGTCCCGAGCAGATGACCGAAATCGAGGAGCACCTGCGCTCGAGTCTCAGCGCATGTGTCCCCGGCTCGATCGTGATTGCCGAGGGACGGGCATGAGCGCGCGGAGTTCAGACCGGATGCCGGCGCGCGAGGCGCTCGCCGCGATCCACGGCGCGCGGGCCGACCGCGATGTCGTCGTCACGACGATGACGCCGGCGCGCGATTGGATGACCTTCACGCCGCACGCGCTCGACGTCGTGATGGTGCCGTCGGCGATGGGACACGCGACGTCGATCGGACTCGGGCTGGCGCTCGCCCAACCGTCGCGACGCGTGATCGTATGCAACGGCGACGGGTCGATGCTGATGAACCTCGGTTCGCTCGTCTCCATCGCCGAGGCGAAGGCCGCCAACCTCGTCGTCGTGCTATTCGAGAACGGCGTGTACGAGGTCACGGGCGAGGAGCCGATTCCGGCCGCGGGCAACGTCGACTTTGGAGCGATCGCGCGCGCCGCAGGATTCACGTCGACGTTCGAGTTCTCTGATCTCGCGGCGTGGGAAGCCGGCGCCGCCGGCGCAATCGCCGCGCCGGGGCCGACGTTCATCCGGCTTCACGTGTCGACGCAGCCGGGAACTCCCGCCCCCAAATCACCCGGCCCCGCATCCGAACGCGGCCGCCGACTGATAGCGGCGCTGCGGGCCTAGAAGTCCGAGCTTCGCCGTTCCAAAAAAAACGTCTCCGTTTTTCTCCGTCCCATCCGTTTGTGTCCGTGTACCAATCGTTGATCTCCGAGTGGGCGCTCATGGGCCGGTGCGCCAGATGAGCCATTACGATTTTTAAACGGACACAAACGGATTTGACTGCCACAAACGGATCAACTGTTTGGGGTTGCGACCGTTATTCCTCTCGCAGCGCGGCGTTTGGATCCAGAGCCGCGGCTCGGCGTGATGGTACCCAGCAGGCAAAGGCCGCGATGGCCGCGAAGACGACGGCGATCGCGACGTAGGTGACCGGGTCGGTCGGCGTGATCGAAACCAGCATGTTCGCGCGCTGCATGACACCGGTGAGCGCGAAGGCGGCAAACAGTCCGCCGGCGATGCCGATGCCGCTCAGCACCATGCCCTGTCCGATCATCAGCCGGAAGATGCTCTGCGCGGTCGCGCCGAACGCCATGCGCACACCGATTTCCGCCGTGCGTTGGCGAACCGCCGTCGACAGCACACCATACAGTCCGACGCCGGCGAGCGCGGCGGCGACCATCGCGAAGACGCCGATCAGGACCAGCGAGAAACGCGTCGGCGCCATCGCGCGGTTCACATAGTCCGACATCGGCTTCAGGTCGCCGATCGGAACGAGGCGATCGACGTCGGCGACGACGTGGCGAATCTGGGGCTCCAGGCGAGCCGGGTCACCGGTCGTGCGAACGGCCCAGCGCCCCGCAGCCCCGAATCCAGCCGTGCCGTCGACGACGAAGACGTCTTCGCGCCCGGGCTCGGCGAGCGAGAGGTGGCGTTCGTGTCCCGCGACGCCGACGACCTGATACATCTGCGGCTCGGGCGTCACGATGCGACACAAAAGTTGCTTGCCGACGACTTGCGACAGCGGCATTCCCGGGAAGGCCTTCGCGGCGAGCAGGTCGTCGATGATGATGCCGGTCGCGTTGTTGGTGTTGTCGGCGTCGGTGAACGCGTGGCCGGCGAGCATGCGCGCGTGCATCGCGGCGAAGTAGCCGGGAAGCACGAAGAACACCGTCGCCTGGCGGAAGCGCGACGCGTCTTCGGCGGCATTCGGAAGACCCCACCGCATGGTGAAATCGTTTCCGTCGAGCGGCAGCGGCGTCGCGGCCGTCACCGCGGTGACGCCCGGAATCTCCTCGAGATGTTTCTTCAGGTTGCTGGCGAACGCTTGTCGCTGCTCGGGTCTGAAAAGGCCGTTTGGCGGAGCGGTGAAGGTCAGAACGCCGCTCGGGTCGTAGCCGGCATCGACGCGCGACAGCGCCATGAAGCTTCGCAGCATCAGGCCGGAGCCGACGAGCAACACGAACGAGAGCGCCACTTCGGCGATGACGACTGCCTGTCGCACGAATTTGCCCGACTGAAGCCCCGATGACCGTCCAGACGCGCGCAGCGTCTGCGCCAAATTCGGTCGCGACGCGCGGAGCGCCGGAAGAATTCCGAACACGAGCGCCGCGACGGCGGCGATTGCCGCCGTGAAGCCAAGTACCATCGGATCGATCGACACGTCGCCGATGCGCGGCAGGTTGGCTGGCGCGATGTCGAGCAACAGCGTGATGCCCAGCTTGGCGAGTCCGAGGCCGACGACCGCGCCGCAACCGGCGAGCACCAGGCTCTCGGCGAGCATCTGCACGATCAACGCGCCGCGGGAACCACCGAGCGCGGATCGAACCGCCAGCTCACGCTCGCGCGCCGAGGCGCGGACGAGCAAGAGGTTGGCGACGTTGGCGCACGCAATGAGGAGCACGAACATGACGGCGCCCATGAGCGCGAGGATCGCCGGCCGCACGCTCTTGACGATGCCTTCCGACATCGGCTCGGCGTACCACACCGTGTTCGAGGTCTTCTTGATCGGAAAGCGCGACTGGAGATCGACGGTGAGACTGGCCAACTGCGCGTTCGCCATATCCAGCGTCGCGCCAGGCTTGAGACGTCCGACGGCGTGGTACTGCGCGTTGATCCGCGAGGCGGTGCTGTAGTCGATCCGATTCGCCTGATAGGCGTCGGGTTCGTCGGCCGTTCCGCCAAGGCCGGTGTTGAAGACCATCGTGAGGCTCGGCTCGGCGACGCCGACGATGGTCGAGCGCAGCCCGAAGATCTGCACCGTCCTGCCGATCACCGACGAGTCGCCTCCGAACGTTCGCTCCCAGAGTCCGTGGCTCAGAATGGTGGTCTGCGGCGGAAGCCTGGCTGGATCGAACGGCAGCGGCTTGCCATCGGGGCCGTTCGGCGGTGGCGGCGGCGCCGCGCCGTCGGCCTCGACGAAGTTGCGGCCAAACGCGATGCGCGCGCCGAGTACCGTAAAGAAGTTCGGCGTGACGCCGGCGACGACCACTTGCTCTGGTCTGCCGTCGTCCCCGACGAGGGGACCGGGAAACGCGGCGATTCCGGCGATCGACTCGAACGCGGTCGCCCGGTCGCGGAGATCGAGCCAGTCACCCGGCATGATCGGGAAGTCGATGACCTTGCGCGCCCGCATGTCGGACTTGACGAGAGCGAGGCGATTCGGCTGGGCGTACGGAAGCGGCCGCAGCAGGACGGCGTTCACCACGCTGAAGATCGCGGTGGTTGCGCCGGTTCCCAGCGCGATCGTGACGACGGCCGTGAGGGTGAACGCCGGGTGCTTGCGGAGCGATCGGACGGCAAAGCCGAGGTCTTTGATGAACATCGAGGTGGGCCGGTGCGGGGTGCGGAGACGGGGTGCGGAGACGGGGTGCGGAGACCTGGGACGCGTGCGGGGGCGGAGTGCGGTGGGTGGGTCGAACAGAACTCAGTCGCTCCGGGCACGGAGCGTTCCCCGTCGGCGGCGGGCCAAAGCGTTGAGGCATTGACGCTTAGAATTCCGCGGGCGATGTTCCGACGCTCGCCTGTGGGACGCACTGTTCGGATACGAACACGTGGTCGCCGGGAGCTCGCGCGATTTCGGGCACTCGCGCGTAGATCAACGGACCCCACCGCTTGGAACCACCTGTAAAGACCCGCCCACTTTCAGTACAAACAAGGAGATCGGATGTCGCGTTCGATTCGATCGATCCGCCGATGGAGCACGATCGTCGTCGCCGCCGGGCTGTCCCTGCCCGTCGCCAGCGCGCTCGCGCAGTCGGCGCAGAAAATCGATCAGGAATACACGGCGCAGATCAAGAAGGAGTTGTCTGATCCGCGCATCTCGACTGAACTGGTCGACCATCTGCCGGCATCGAGCACGGTCCCGACGCCGCTCAAGTTCCTCGGCCACATCGTCGGCGCGCGTGGCGTGGTCGACCACGCCGAGGACATTCACCGCTATCTAGAGGCGGTGGCAAAGGCGTCGAACGGCCGCGCGAAGTTCTGGAAGATCGGCAAGACGGAGGAAGGGCGCGACATCGTGCTGATGGCGATCGCCGATCCCAAGACGATCGCGAATCTCGACCAGTACAAGGGCTATCTCCACGAGCTGACCGACCCGCGCAAGACGAGCGAGACGCGGGCGAAGCAGCTCATCCATACGGCGAAGCCGATCTACTGGGCCGTGAGCGGCATGCATTCACCGGAATCCGGCGGCCCCGAGATGCTGATGGAGCTCGCGTACCGGCTCGTGGTCGAAGAGACGCCGCTCGTTCAGAACATCCGCAACAACGTCATCACGTTGATCACACCGGTGATCGAAGTCGACGGCCGCGACGCGTACGTCGACAACCACAACTTCAACGTGAAGTGGGCGAAGGATCATCCAAACCCGAACGCGCAACAGGGCGCCGGACGCGGTGGCGGGGGCGGTCCGTTGCCGCTCATGTACTGGGGCAAGTACGTGCAGCACGACAACAATCGTGACGGCATGGGGCAGTTCCTCGACCTGACCAAGGTCACGACGAAGACGTTTCTCGAGTGGACGCCGACTTTCCTCCACGACCTGCACGAGGCGCAGACGTATCTGTACGCGTCGACGGGCACGGGGCCATACAACGACGCGCTCGATCCGATCACGGTCGACGAGTGGTGGTACATGGCCAAGAACGACGTGATGGAGATGACGAAGCGCGGCGTGCCGGGCGTGTGGACCTACGGCTTCTACGACGGCTGGGTCCCGAATTACATGTTCTTCATCGCGCACACGCACAACGCGACCGGCCGCTTCTATGAAGTGCAGAGCTACTGTTCGGGTGACTGCGAGTGGTATCCCGTGAAGCCGGGCGCGACGACGACGAGCAAGGAGTGGTTCCGTCCGAATCCACCGCTCGATTCGATCATGTGGAGCCCGCGCGCCAACACGAACATCCAGGAGTCGGCGATCCTCTTCGCGCTGAATCGTGTCGCGAAGGACAAGGAGATGTTCCTCGAGAACTACTGGATCAAGAACAACGACGCGGTCAACCGCGGCAAGAAAGGCCCGGTGTACGCGTGGGTGATTCCGGCGAACCAGCATGCGCGTGAGAACGCGGCGGAAGCCGTAAACGAGCTCGAGACGCAGGGCCTCGAGTTCCAGCGCGCGAATTCGTCGTTCACCGCGGGCAAGGTGCAGGTCAACGCGGGCGACTACATCATCCGCGGCGACCAGCCGTATCGCACGATCGCCGACATGTACTTCTCGCTCCAGAACTTCGCGCCGGGCAACCCGTCGCCGTACGACGACACGGGCTGGACGTTCCCGCTGATGCGCAACATCACGGTCACGGAGATCACCGACCCCAGCGCCCTCAAGCAGCCGATGACGCCGGTGAAGGGTCTCGTCACCGCGCCGGGCGGCATCACGGGCAACGGCAGCACGGTCGTGGTCGAGAACAACAGCGACAACACGCTCGTCTCGTTCCGCTTCAAGAATCCAGGCGTGAAGATGTCGGCCGCCGAAGAGTCGTTCTCGGCCGACGGGCACAACTTCGCGCCGGGCGCGATTATCATCGCCAACGCGAACACGGCGCAGCTCGAGCCGTCGCTCAAGTCGTTCGGCCTCACGGCCTACGCGGTGGCGTCGGCGCCGACGGTCAAGTCGCACGACCTCGACATCCCGCGCATCGGCTACATCCATAGCTGGACGCGCACGCAGGACGAGGGCTGGGTCCGCGCGGCGTTCGACACGTACGGCGTTCCGTACAAGTACTTCGGCGAGAACGTTGTCGCGAAGATGGGCGACCTGCGTTCGCAGTTCGACGTCATCATCTATCCGCACGGCGGCAGCGGCGTCGGTGGTGGACGCGGTGGCCGCGGCGGCGGTGCCGGGGGGGACGCGGTGGCGCGGCCGAAGATCTGCCGGTTCCCTACAAGAGCACGAAGGAATTCCCCGCGCTCGGCTATCCGGATTCGACGGACGACGTGCGCGGCGCGCTCGGTGAAGAGGGCATGAAGGCGCTGTACGCGTTCGTGCAGCACGGCGGCACGCTCATCACGGAAGGCGGCACGTCGCAGATCCTGCCGGAGATGAACCTCACGCCTGGCGTGAAGTACGAGGCGGCGACCGGCCTCTTCGCGCGCGGCACGATCCTCCGCGCCGAGATCACGGACGCAAAGAGCCCGCTCGTCTACGGCTACAATCGTTCGGAGGTCCCGGTGTACTTCAGCTCCGGTCCGGTGCTGAACACCAACGCCGCGGCGGCAACGGTCGCGAGCGAGACGGCGACTCCGGCCGATGGTGGCGCCGGACGTGGCGGAGCGCGCGGCACGCAGACGCAGAACACGACGCCGATGGCGACGCCGCTCAAGCTGTCGGCGTGGGATCCCGATCACACGGGCGTCGCGTACGGTCTGGCGACGAGCATCGGCAACGACTTCAACGTCGCGCAGGCGGGTCAGCAGGCGGGCGGTCGCGGTGGTCGTGGCGGCGCCGGCGGTGGCGGTGGCGCCGGTGGGTTTGGTGGATTCGGCGGCGGCGGCGGACCGGTCACGGTGCCGGGACTCACCGCCGACCCGAGCTCCTCGACACGCGTCGTGATGCAGTTCCCGGCGAAAGCCGAGGACATGCTGCTCTCCGGCACGTTGGAGAACGGCGCGCTCCTCTCGAACCGCGCGAATCTCGTGGACGAGAAGATCGGCAACGGTCACGTCGTGATGTTCGCCTTCCGTCCGTACTGGCGGTGGCAGACCCAGGGCACGTTCGCGATCGGCTTCAACGCGATCATGAACTGGAACGATCTCGACGCGGGCAAATAGTTGGCGCGAGGTCCCACGAAAACACGAACGGCCCGCTCTCGCGGGCCGTTCTGCTTTTTGGGATCTGTTGGCCGCCGGACGGCTGGGCCACCGGTCGGTTTAGAAAAAATGAACGCAGATGCCACAGATTGGAACCGCAATGCCGCAGATGAACGGCAATGGGCTCGGACTTCTTAGTATCCGAGGCCTCTTGCAAATCGCCGTTGATCTGCGGGCATCTGCGGCATTGCCGTTCAATTTTGCTCAAGCGCCAACAGTGGCTCGCCTGGCGAACCGAGAGCTATTTCCCCACGCGCCGGCCGAGAATCATCTTGACGATCTTCTTGTCGCCGGCGGCGGTAAGTGTCGTGCCGTAACCGAAGTTGAATTCCCACTGCGGCCCGAAGTCGAGATTCGTCGCCAAGAAGATCTGGTGTTGCTGTTCGGACAAGGGGTCGAGTCGGTTGATCGGACCTGTCGCGCCGTAGTACTCCACGGAGAGATTCACTTTCTTGGTGACGTCGTACCCGACATCGACGTTCGGCGAGAAAACAAACGGCACGTTCGCCGTCGGGCCGCGCAAAGATTTCTCGAGCGTGGGATTGATCGAGGCGTACCACGGTCCCATCTGCTTGTCGATGATCGGACGCAGCTCGTAGGTCCAGGTGTCGCCGGTGAACGACGCTTTCGTGTACCCGACTTCCTGCGAGATGCTCACGCCGACAGGCCACCCCCAGCTCTCGGGCACGCGAAAGCGCGGGCGGATGTGCGAGCCCACCCACTGCCACGACTGTCCGGACGGCACCGACGTGAACCAGTAGAACCCGATCTCGGACCAGTCGTTGAGCCCGTGGGTGATCTCGAGCGTCTCGTGGACGGCGTGGTTGGTCGGGCTCAATCCGTCGCTCGACCCCAGTTTGCTGCCGTCGATCGTGAAGTTCGAGTGCAGCTCGAACATCGTCACGCCGCGGGGCACCGTTTCCGCCCCGTACACCTGAATCTCGTAGTTGTCCTGCGCCGCCGACGACGTCGCGGTCACGGCGATCGAAAGCAGGGCGGCGATGACCAACGCACGCTGATTCATGGAAGCCATTCGAGGCGAGGGTGAGGGAAAAGAGGAGGCGTTGCAGGCGTCTCCAGTGCTTACGGCGACCGGCCGAGCGGCGCTGGGCGTTGACGCCGAGTGCCGTCGCAAAGTATATCGCGACGTCTCGACGGGAGGATGCGTGGGTCGAACGTCATTCGTGCAACAGAGTCCGTTCCTCGTGATTCTGACCGTGGCCGCCGCGTGCGCCAACGGGCCGGCGCAGTCGGCGGTCGACCCGGCGCTGGCGCGGTACATCAATGCCATTCGCGCGATCGACGATCACGCCCACCCGATGCGCCCCGTGGCCCAGGGCGCGCCGGCGGACACCGACTTCGATGCGCTGCCGCTCGACGGCATTCCGCCGTTCGATTTGCCGGCGCGCCTCAAGCCCGACGATGCGATCTGGCGGCAGGCGCAGAGCGCGCTCTATCACATTCCGCCCACCCTGAGCGGCGCCCCGTATCACTCGACGCTCAAAAACGACGTCGCTTCAGTGCAGCGGACGAATGGGCTGCGATTCCCGGAATGGGCGCTCGACCAGGCGAACATCGACGTGATGATCGCCAATCGCATCTCCGTCGGTCCTGGGCTCGCGCCGCCGCGCTTCCGCTGGCTGTCGTTCGTCGATCCGCTCATGCTGCCGCTCGACGTGAGCGCCGAAGCGACGCTCACTCCCGACACGCGCCCGCTGTACCCGCGCGAAGCGAAGCTCCTCAAGCGCTACATGAACGACATCAACGTGGCGTCGTTGCCGGCGACGCTCGACGAATACGTCCGCACCATCGTCGCGCCGACGATCGCGCGCATGCGTGCCAACGGCGCCGTCGGCGTCAAATTCGAGGCGGCGTATCTGCGTCCGCTCAACTTCGACGATCCGGATTCGGCCGGCGCGGCGCGCATCTACGCCAAGTTCGCGCGCGGCGGCGTTCCGTCGCACGCCGAATACAAGACGGTCGAGGACTATCTGTTTCGCGCCATCGCACGCGAGGCCGGCGCGCAGAAGCTGCCCGTGCAGATCCACGTGCTCGAGACGTTCGGCGGATTCTACGCGACGCACGGCAGCGCGCCGCACCTGCTCGAGCCGGCGTTCAACGATTCGACGCTGCGCGCCACGAAGTTCATCATCGTGCACGGCGGATGGCCGCTGGTCGGCGAAACGCAGGCGCTGCTCTCCAAGCCGAACGTCTACACCGACATCTCGATGATGGACGACATTCTTTCGCCGACAGTCCTCGCCGGCGTGCTGCGCCAATGGCTCGGCGAATGGCCGGACAAGGTGCTCTTCGGCACCGACGCGTTCGATGGCGGCGTCGAGCAAGGGTGGGAGCAGATCGCGTGGGTCGGATCGACGACGGCGCGTCGCGCGCTCGCCATTTCGCTCACCGGCATGATGCGCGACGGCGACATCAACCGCGACCGCGCTGAAATGCTCGCGCGGATGGTGCTGCACGACAACGCGCAGTCCGTGTACGGACTGACGAAATAGTTGGGACGAGTGATCAGCGCCGGCGCGAGGCGACGAACATCGACCACGCGAGGCCAGCGAGCAACACGATCGACACGGCGAACAGCGTGATCGAGATGACCTTCTGCCCGCGATCGAACGCCTGATACGCCAACACGCCGGCCGCGGTGCCGATCACGCAGTAGACGAGCTGCCGCGCGCCGGCGTAGACGAGGCGCGCCGCCACGGTGATCTCCGGAACGCGGATCTCCATTTCGCCGCGGTTCGCGCGGCCGAGCGTCTGGCGAACGTCTTCCGGCAAGACGGTGGCGCTCTTGGCCATTTCCTTGATCGCGGTGACGATCAGGTCGGTCCAACTGCGATCAGGTCCGGCCACAACGCCCTCCAGATAAGGACGGATCACCGTCATCGGATTCCACTGCGGAGCGAGCTCGATGCACAGGCCGACCAACAGCAGCAGCGTCCGCTCGAGAAGCACCCAGTTCTTCGGTACCTGAAATGTCGCGGCAAGCTTGCGGAACGACACGTCGAGACGCCGGAGATCGGCCATCTGCTCCAGCTTGGCGCGCATGTCCATCTGAAGGTCGCCCAGTCCCCAGGACTCGCCGGCGATCTGCTCGAATACCGTGCGCTGAAAGTAGTCGATGACTCTCTGTGCCACGTCGGTCGACCCGGGATCGCGCGCGATGAATCCCATCGTGCGCACCGCGTTCGTGATCTGGACGCCGTCGCGGCGAATCACGCCCTCGAAAAACTCGCGTACGCCGCGCCGCATCGTGTCCGACAGCTCGCCGACGGCGCCGAAGTCGACGAACACGATCGCGCCGTCTGGGGCGACGAACAGATTGCCCGGATGCGGGTCGGCGTGATACACGCCGTCGACGAAGATCATCCGGCAATACGCGCTCACCACCCGCTCGGCCACCGTGCGCCGGTCGAGTCCGAGCAATTCGATCGCGCCGAAGTCGATGACCTTGGCGCCGTCCACGAACTCCGTCGTCAGCACGCGTTCGGTGGATCGCTCCGGCACCACGCGCGGCATGCGCACGAGCCGGTCGCCGGCGAAGCTGTTGGCGATCCGCGCGACATTCTCCGCCTCGCGACGGAAGTCGAGCTCTTCGCCGATCATCTGGCTGATTTCCGGGTGGTACGCCTCCATGCCTCGCACGCGCGTGAAGTACTGCACGATGGCGAGAATCCGGCGGATCGTTTCGAGGTCTTCGGCCGCGACGCGCTCGATGTCGGCGTGCTGCACCTTCACGGCCACGCGGCGGCCATCATCCAGCCGCGCCTCGTGCACTTGGGCGAGCGACGCCGTCGCCAACGGCTTCCGGTCGAACGACGCAAAGACCGCGTCAGGATCGGCGCCGAATTCGGCGCGAATCCGCGCGACGATCTCGTCGAACGGTCGCGGCGGGAGACGATCCTGCAGCCCCTCGAGCTGCGCGCGGAATTCCGGCGGCAGCACGTTGGCCAAAACGCTGATCAGCTGCCCGACCTTGATGAACAGGCCGCCTGCTCGGATGATCGCGTCTCGAATCCGGCGCGCGTTGGCGCGATGCCTGGCCTCGAGCAGCTCGGCGTAGCGCGCCGGGGCCACGAATGGGCGACGGGCTCGGAGCAACAGGTAGCTCGCGAGCACGCGCGTCGTGGTCCCGTAGATTCGAACCAGTCTGAAGCGAGCGCGAGCCATGCGGCTTAAGCTACAGCACTCTCCATGGAGGGTTCCCGAAATGAACGTCGTCCGGCGCGGCGCATTGGCGTTTTCACTGTCGGTGACAATGGCGTCGCTGCTCGGCGCACAGACGCACGCATCGGTCGCCGATTCGTCCCACTTCCGCGCGCTCACGCTGCCGACACCGAACGAGTACCGCGCGGCGGACGGACGGCCGGGACCCAAATACTGGCAGCAGCAGGTGAACTATCGCATCGACGCGACGCTCGATCCGGTGAAGAACGAGATTCGCGGCGCCGAGACGATTCACTATGTGAATCGGTCGCCGATGACCCTGCCCTATCTATGGTTGTTCGTCGAGCAGAACCTGTGCGAGCCGAACAGCGTCACGAACGTGCTCAACCAACCGCCGCTCGTCTTCCTCGGCACGAGCTTCGACTTCTCGTGCCAGGGTTTCAACAGCGCCCCGCGACTGGAATCGATGACGATCCACGGCCGCGAGGTGAAGCGCACGCGCTACGGTACGACGCTGCGCGTCGACCTGGATTCGGCGCTCGCGCCGGGCGCGTCGGTCGATATCGCCGCGCGATGGCACTTCAACGTGCCGCTCCAGGGCGGCGGCCGCATGGGACACGACGGACTGCTGTATGAGATCGCGCAATGGTATCCGCGGCTCGCCGTCTACGACGACGTGAAGGGCTGGAACCACGAGCCGTACATCGGCGCGGGAGAGTTCTATCTCGAGTACGGCGACTTCGACGTCACGCTCACCGTACCGAACGAAGACCTCGTCGCAGCGACGGGTGAGCTGCAGAACGGCGCGCAGGTACTCACGCCCACGCAACGGCAGCGACTCGATGTTGCACGCCACTCGGATACGGCGATCGCGATCATCACGGCCGCGGAGGCGGGCGACGCGGCAAAGACTCGCCCTGCTGCTGGACAGGCGGCGCCCAGAGCGTGGCACTACACGGCGCACAACGTTCGCGACTTCGCCTTCGCCGCGGGACCGGGCATGCGCTGGGATGCGAGTGGATACAACGGCATTCTGATCGAAGATCTCTATCGACCGAAAGCCGACAAATGGCCCGAAGTGAACCGTATTGGCCGCGAGGCGATCAAGTACTACTCGGAGCAGTGGTTCCCGTATCCGTACTCACACGCCACGACCGTTGAAGGGCCGATCGAGGGCATGGAGTACCCGATGCTCACCTTCACGCCCAACAGCCCGACGCGCGAAGACCAGCAGTGGGTCATCGCGCACGAATTCGGCCACGAGTGGTTCCCGATGGTCGTCGGGTCGAACGAGCGTCTGTATCCATGGATGGACGAGGGCTTCAACACGTTCATCGACCTCGGCAACGCGGCGAAGTACTTCGCCGGCAAACCCTACGGCGATACGATCGAAGTGCATCCGCTGCATCTCTACGCCGAGCACGCGGTGCCGGGGAACGAGCAGCCCTTGATCGAGAAGCCGGTCGAGGTGCGCGACCTTTTCTGGGGCGGCTACCAGAAACCCGCGCTCATGATGCAGATGCTTCGCTACGAGGTCCTCGGCAAGGAGCGGTTCGACTCGGCGTTTCGCGCCTACATTCGCGCCTGGGCGTTCAAGCATCCCACGCCGTCGGACTTTTTCCGGATGATGCGCGACGAGTCGGGCATGGAGCTCGACTGGTTCTGGCGCGACTGGATCTTCACGACGGCGCGGCTCGACCAAGCGGTGGATTCAGTCGCGCGCGCGGCCGACGGGACGACGAGCGTCTACCTCTCCAATCGCGGCACGATGGTCATGCCAGCGACGCTGGCAATCACGTTCACCGACGGATCGACGCAAGAGGTGAAGCTGCCGATCGAGATGTGGAACTTGAGCGACCGATTCGCCTATCGCGTGCCGGGCACCAAAACCGTGCAACGCGTGGTCGTGGATCCACGCAGCGCGTTGCCCGACATCGATCGGGCGAACAACGCGTGGCCGAGGAAGTAGGCGGCGGTCTACCGGTCTACCGGTCTACCGGTCTACCGGTCTACCGGTCTACCGGTCCACCTATCCCCGAACGGCCGTCACGATGTCGCTGATGCGCGACGGATCCAGATCGCAGCGGGCGTGCACCTCGGTGACGCCAGTTTGGTCGACGAGTGTGCGAGCGTTCTCACCGCGAACTTTGCCGCCGGCCATGATCGTGATGCGGCCAAGGGATTCGTAGACGAGATCGCGCAGCATGTCGATGCCCTCGACGGCGGGGCCTGTGCCGCCGCCGGTGAGAACGCGATCCACGCCCGATTCGACGAGCGCTTCGAGCGCCGTCGCCGCGCTGCGCGCTTCGTCGAATGCGCGATGGAACGTGACGGGATGGAACGCCGACCGCGTGACCAGCTCGCGCGTGAGCGGGCGATTCACGTCCCCGTTCTGCTCCAGCGCGCCGAACACGAAGCCGTCCACCCCGAGGGCGAGCGCGGCGTCGATCGACTTGCGCATCTGATCGGCTTCCGCCGGCGTGTACACGAACGATCCGCCGCGCGGGCGAATCATCACGAACAGCGGAATCTTCACCGCGCCCCTGACCGCGGTGATCAGCTCGGCGCTCGGCGTCGTGCCGCCGACGTCGAGCTGCGCGCACAATTCCAGACGTCCCGCGCCGCCTTTCGCTGCCGCGACGGCTGCTTCGAGGCTGTCGACACACGCCTCGACCAGCACGGTCACCGTGCTGGCGGCCGCTCGTGAATCGGATTCGCGTTGTACTCCCGCGATTTGCCCTTCGGAATAGTGATCCATTGCCAGTCGCTCGAGAGGATGCGCGCCAGAATGATGATCTGCCCGCAGTGGTTGGCGATGTGCGAGAGGGAACGCGTGAGCGCCGAGTGTACCGTCATCGGCTGACCGCGCACCGTCACCGTCGCCGTGAGGTCGGCGTCGGTGAGCGGTGTGAGCTCGGCGTCCAACGTATCCCAACCCTTGCTCCAGAGTGCCTGTGCGTCGGCGCGAGCGAAGGGTCCCTCGGTGAACTCTCCGTCGCGGTCGCGCCAAGGCTTCTCGCCGTCGGCCACGAGGAAATCGCTGAAGCGCGATGAGAGGTTTCCGCCGACGTGACGCATCAGCATCGCGACCGAGTTGCCGTCCTTCGACAGGACGCGATTGAGTTGATCGTGGGGCACCTGCTCGATCGCCTTCTCGGCGGCGAGGCGCCAGCGCCGATACTCGTCGATGAAGTCCGTGATGTACATGGTATGTGTATCTTACGCGCTTCCCGTCCCCTGCTCCACGCCCGCCGTGCTAATGAACTTTCACGACAAGCCGGTGTTTCCGCGCGGATTTCGATGCGCGAGCCGGAACTGCGGCCTCAAACCGTCCGCCAAGGATCTCGCGCTGTTCGTGAGCGAGGTGGATGCCGCTGCGGCCGCTGTGTTTACGCGCAACCAGTTCCCGGGCGCACCGGTTGTGCTCGGTAGAGAAACGATCCGCGGCGGCGTGCTCCGCGCGATCGTGGCGAACAGCAAATACAGCAACGTCGCCACCGGGGCGGAGGGGCTGGAATCGGCGCGACGGATGGCCACCGCCGCGGCGAACGAGATCGGCAGCGACGCGTCGCGAGTGCTCGTCAGCTCGACGGGCGTGATCGGCGTGCGGCTGCCGATCGAGACCGTCGAGCGCGGATTGGTCGGCATGTCGCAGGAGCTGGTCGCCGATCCGATCATCGGCGCGGAAGGGATCATGACGACCGACACGTACGCCAAGGCGCTGTCCGTGTCCGTGCCGGGAAGCAATGCGACGATCACCTGGATCGCCAAGGGCTCAGGGATGATCGAGCCGAACATGGCGACGATGCTCGCCTACATCTTCACCGACGCGGCCGTCGAGGCAGCGGCGCTCGACCGCGCGCTCCACGACGCGGTGCACGTCTCGTTCAACATGTTGTCGGTGGACACCGACACGAGCACGTCGGACACGTGCGCGATTCTCGCCAACGGATTGGCGGGACCCGTCGACGCGCGCGCATTTGCCGACGCGCTCACGGCCGGGTGCATTCGCATGACCGAGATGCTGGCGCGCGACGGTGAGGGGGCCGAGCATCTCATTCGGGCCACGGTCCGCGGAGCGGAGAACGACGACGACGCGCGCCGCGTCGCGAAGTCGCTCGTCAATTCGCCGCTGGTGAAGACGATGGTGCACGGCGCCGATCCGAACGTCGGCCGGCTGTTGATGGCCGTAGGCAAATGCTTCGAGGTGATGCTCGATCCGAACGCGACGGACGCGTGGATCAACGGGCATCCGGTGGTTCGCGGCGGCCGGCGTCTCGACTTCGACGACGACGTTGTGCGCGCCACGCTCACCGCCGAAGAAGTCGAGCTCGTCGTGGCGCTCGGCGCGGGAGACGCGTCGGCGACCGCCTACGGGTGCGACTTGACCAAGGGCTACGTCGAGGAGAACGCGGCGTACTACTCGAGCTGACTATTTCTCGCGGGTCCGGAGGCTGAGCGACCTCCCGCTGCTACGTCACCGCCATGCACTCGATCTCGACACGCGCGTTCAGCGCCAGCCCCGACGCCGCCATCGCGCTGCGCGCCGGCCGCCGCGCACGGAAGTACGAGAGATAGATCTCGTTGAAATCATTGTAGTCGCGAATGTCGGCCAGGAACACCGTGCACTTGACGACACGGTCCAGCCCCGAGCCGTTCTTCTCGAGCGTCGCCTTGATGTTGTTGAGCGCCTGCCGCGCCTCGGTTTGGAGGCCGCCTGGGACGAGTCGACCGCTCGTGTCCGTGCCGATCTGTCCGGCCAGATACAGCATCTCACCCACGCGAACGGCTTCCGAGAACGGAGCCGCGGGACGGGGAGACGGAATCCATTCCACCTCGAGCGCGTTCGGGTGAGCGCACGCGGTCGAGAGTGCGGAGGCTGCGAACACGATACCGATGAATCGTCGCATGGTGGGCGGGCTCGGTGAGAGTTGCGCCGATGATGCACGCACAGGTGTCGCGGGGCTAGTGGGTGCGAAATGCGCCGGTGTCGCTAGAATGGTCACGCAATGGCTCCATCTCTCGACCGTCGAAAATGGCTGGCCGCCGCATCGGTCGCGTTCGTGCTCGCGGCCACGATGGTCCCCACGCACGCGCCCGACCAGCCGTTCTCGACGTGCATCCTGTGCGGCGAGCAGGGCGGCGCCGATGCGCTGGCCAACGTGCTCTTGTTTCTCCCGATTGGTCTCGCGTTCGGCGCGCTCACACGACGCGTCTGGACCACCGTGCTCGCCGCCGCGCTCTTCTCGACCGCGATCGAGATCACGCAAACGCTGGCCATCCACGGCCGCGACGGCGCACTCGGGGACATCGTCTTCAACACGCTCGGCGCGTTCATCGGCGGCTGGATCATCACGCGACGCGCGTCGCGACTGAGTGCGGGATCCCTGATGCAGTGGCGCGCCCGCGCCGCGATCGGCGCTGCGGGGGCGGCGATCGGTGTCGTACTTCTCACAGGGTTCGTCGCGACGCCAGTCTTTCCTCGAACCAAGTGGTTCGGCCAGTGGACGCCCCAGTTCGGCGGGATGGCGTACTACGACGGTCGCGTCCTCGACGCCCGCATCGGCGGCCGATTCGTTCCGTCGACAGCTCTCGTGGACTCGGACGCCGTCCGAGCCAGTTGGATCCGCGGTGAGCCGCTCGTCGTGACGGCGACGGCAAGTCCTCCGACCGCGGACTTGTCGACGGTTTTCAGCATCGCCGACGAATACGAGCGGTTCATGCTCCTCCTCGGCGTCGACGGTCCGGACCTGAGCTTCGTTCTCGGAAGGCGCGCCACGAACGCGCGGCTCGTCGAGCCGGTGATTCGGATTCCGAATGCACTGCGCGGAGTACCCCCCGGAGACACGCTGGTGCTCGAGGCGCGGCTCGACGGCCGCGGCGTGTGTTTGGGTCGACGACCGGATTTTCGATGCGATCTCGGTCTCACGCCGGGGACGGGCTGGCAATTCCTCGTTCGCGTCGACGCGGTGCGGCGACACACGGCGATTCTCGACGCCATCTGGATTGGCGCGTTGGTGCTGCCGGCGGCATTCTGGTTCGAGAGCACGTGGATGGCGCTCATCGTTGCCGTGGCGATCTGCGCGGCGGCGCCGGCGGCCGTCGGGCTTCGCCAGTCTCCGCCGAGCGAGTGGGCCGGCGCGCTCGCCGGCGTCGCCGCCGGCCGGATCCTCGAGGCCTGGACGAGGCGCACGCGGCACCCCTAGCGACACCCAGGCAACGATTGTAGCCTCCCTGGTGTCACACAGGGTAACCGGGAGCGCCCAATGGCCGACGCGCAGTCAGACCTTCTCCGCAGCAGCCTCGATCTTCTCGTGCTGAAAGCCCTGTCGTGGGGACCGATGCACGGCTATTCGATCAGCGAGTGGATCGAGGGCGCGAGCGAATCCGTCCTCTTGCTCGAGGAAGGGACGCTCTACCCCGCCCTGCACCGTCTCGAACGGCGCGGATGGATCGCCGCCGAATGGGGCGTGTCGGACAACAATCGTCGCGCGAAGTTCTACAAGCTCACGACTGCCGGGCGCGCTCGCTTCCGCGCCGAGTCGCCGGTGTGGCACAAGCACGCGAAGGCGATCGTCGCCGCGCTCGGACGGAAGACGCCGGAGCCGTCGTGAGCGTCGGGAAGGGTTGGCGCCGGCTGCTGCGACTCTCGCGCGACGACGAGCATTCAGCCCGCCGCGACGTGGACGACGAGATCGCGTTTCATCTCGCGATGCGCGAAGAGAAGCTGCGCCGCCTGGGAGCCTCGCCCGGCGACGCGCAGTCCGAGGCTCGCGCCCGATTCGGCAACGCGGAGCAGGTGCGCGACGAGTGTGTCACCATCGACCAGCGGTACGCGCGCGAGGTGCGTCTCATGGAATGGCTCGAGTCCGTCTGGTCTGACCTTCGCTACACGTTTCGCACACTGCGCCGCGCGCCGGCGTTCACGCTCGTCGCCACGCTCACGCTGGCACTTGGCATCGGCGCGACGACGGCGATGTTCACGCTCGTCGACGAGATCCTGCTGCGACCGCTGCCCTACCCCAAGGCGGATCGGATCGTCCGGCTCATTCAGTCGTACCCGGAGATTGGGCTCGACACGTGGGGCGTGTCGCAGGAAAACATCGCGATGTACCGCGACCGCGCGACGGATTTCGAATCGTTCGCCGGGTATCGGTCGGCGGGAATGACGCTGACCGGCGACGGCCGCGCCGATCGCCTCGATGCTGTGTTGGTGACGGCGGACTTCTTCCACGTGCTGGGCGTCGATCCCGCGCGCGGTCGGCCGTTCACGCGTGCCGAAGACACCAAGGGAAACAACAACGTCGCCATTCTAAGTGATGCATTCTGGCATTCGCGATTCGGTGGTCGCGCGGATGCGATCGGGTCGACGATCGACCTCGACGGCCGACCGGTTCGCGTGATCGGCGTGATGCCGTCGGGGTTCGGTTTTCCGCACGCCGAAACGCAGGTCTGGCTGCCCATGGGTCTCGACCCGTCGAGACGATTCGGCTGGATCAACAGCGGCATCGCCCGTCTCGAGCCGGGTGTGTCCGTGACGCACGCGCGTCAGCAGACGACGGCGATCATGTGGGACTGGGCGCGACGAGCCCCGGACCTGGCCGGGCGAAAGTCGATCGACCCCGCACGCACGCACATGGCGACGATCGTCGCGCCGCTTCAAGAGGCGATGACGAAGCGGACCGCTCGCCCGCTCATGGTCCTCTTCGCGGCCGTCGGTCTCATTCTGCTGATCGCGATCGCGAACGTCGCCACGCTGCTCTCCGGCCGCGCGGCCATACGGCAGCGCGAGATCGGGCTTCGCGCGGCGCTCGGCGCGACCGGCGGCCGAGTGATGCGCCAGTTGCTCACCGAGAGCGTCACGCTCGCGATGCTCGGCGCGGCAGCGGGCGTCGGGCTGGCATTCGGCGCCGTGAGAGTCTTCACGCATTCGCGTCTCGTGGCGCTGCCGCGGCTGCAGGAGGTCCACGTCGACGGTCGCGTCCTCGCCGTGACGCTCGCGCTCTCCGTGCTGAGCGGAATCTTGTTCGGGCTACTCCCCGCGTTTCACAGCATGCGCGCGCGCACGACCGGCGAGCTCACGATGCGCGAGACGGCGCAGCGCTCCGTTCGCCGGTTGAACAGCGGTCTCGTCGTCGCGCAGCTCGCGTTGTCGGTCGTTCTATTGATCGCGGCCGGCCTCATGCTCGAGAGCTTCCAGCGCCTCACGTCGCTCGATCTCGGATTTCATCCCGAAGGCATCACGTCGGTCGCGCTACCGCTTCCACCCAAGTACAACAGCGCTTCGACGGCGAATCCGTTCTTTTCGACGGTGCTCGAGCAGGTGCGGGCAACGCCCGGCGTGAAATCGGCGGCGCTCGCGTGGGGTCTGCCGTTCGAGGGCGAGTCGAACTACGACGGCTTTCTGGTCGCAGACCGTCCAGTTCCGCCGTCCGGCGCCGAGGGCCAGACGTACCAAGTTGGCGTGAGCCCCGGATACTTCTCGACGATGGGCATTCCGCTCCGGTTCGGACGAGACGTGATGGCGGCCGACGACACGACGGGAGTTCCGATCGCGCTGATCGACGAAGCGATTGCCAAGAAATACTGGAAAGGCACCGACGCGATCGGAAAACGAATTCGCGTCACCGGCGACACGACGTGGCTGACGATCGTCGGCGTCGTCGGCGCGATTCACGACGACGATGCGACGCGTTTGCCCGCGCCGCATCTCTACGTCAGTCTCGCCCAGTTCGGCTCGCAGCGGGTGTCGCTGGCGATTCGCACCGGATCTGACGCCGGCGCCGCCCTCCGGTCGGCGCGGTCGACGCTCTCCAAACTCGACTCGTCCATTCCGCTCGACGGCGCGCGCACGTTGGCATCCGTCGTCGGAGACTCACTCGCCACGAAGCGGCTGACCGAAATCCTGCTCGCCGCGTTCGCCGCTGTCGCCGTGCTGCTGGCCGGCGTCGGCATCTACGGCGTGATGTCGCTCTCGGTCGCGAATCGCCGTCGTGAATTTGGCGTGCGACTCGCCGTCGGCGCCGAACCGGGCGCGCTCGTCCGGCTCGTGTTGGGAGAGGGCGCCATCGTCGCGGCGACGGGCGTTGGAATCGGCGTGGTCGGCGCGCTCGTCGCGACCAGATGGATGGCATCGCTGCTGTACGACGTGAGTCCCACCGATCCGGTCATCTTCGTCTCGCTGTCGGTGCTGCTCGGCGCGATCGCGGTCGCGTCATGCTACGTGCCGGCGCGGCGCGCGTCGAAGAGCGACCCGCTCATCGCGCTGCGCGCGGACTGATCGTTCCGCGCGCAACACGACCGACGAATCTCAGAGCTTGTAGAGCGCCTTCGCGTTCTCGCCCATGATTTTCTTCCGCTCGGCGTCGGAGACATTGAGCGCGGCGAGGCTCGACTTCATCTTCGGAATGCTGCCGATCTGGTGCGGGTAGTCACTGGCCGCGAGCACCTGCCCCGCGCCGGCGAAATCGACGCACAATCGCACGGCGCGCGGGTCGAAGTTCACACCGTCGTAATAGAAGTTTCGCAAATACTCGCTCGGCTTGATCGAGATGTCGGCACGACAGTCGGGGAACGCTTCCCATCCGCGGTCGAGACGCTCGACGAGATACGGAATCGCGCCGCCGAGGTGGCCGAGCACCCACTTGATGTTGGGGTAGCGCTCGGGGACGCCGGCGAAGACCAGCTTGGCAGCGGCGAGCGTGGTGTCCATGAGGAATCCGACAAGCGGCATCAGCCAGTAGTCCGTCATCGCCGCGACGCCGACCGGATCCGTCGGATGGATGTGGAGGATCGCGCCGAGGCGGTTGGCTTCGGCGTAGAGCGGCTCGAAGCGCCTGTCGGCGAGCGCGACGCCGTTCACGTTGCTGAACAGCATCGCGCCCGGCATGCCGAGTTGCGTCATCGCGCGCGTGAGCTCGGCGACCGACGCGGCGGGATCGCAGAGCGGGAGCGTGGCGAGCGCGGCGAAGCGCGGCGATCGCTCGCGCACGACGGTGGCGAACGCGTCGTTCACCAGACGCGCGAATCGAACGGCACGGTCGGGCGGTTCGACGTGCGTGCCGGGAGTGGTGAACGTGATGACTTGCGTGTCGACGCCCTCTTTGATCAGCACGTCCTGGCGATAGCCGATGTCGCGATGCCCGCGCACGGCGACGTTGTAGTCACCGGGATAGTGCAGGCACGGATTGCCTTCGGCGTCGATCGTGAGTTTGACCGCGCTGTCGCCGGCCTTGAGCGCGTCGAGGTATTCGGGTGGATAGAAGTGGTTGTGAACGTCGATCAGCATGTCGTGGGATCTCGGGGAGAAGGCGGACTCGAGGACCACAGAAGGTAGACGGACCACCCCGTGGCGACGAGGAGGCGATTGTTGGATTTCGAATGCGCGAATCGACGGGCACGGCTGTCCCGAACGTCGGACGCGAATCTGTCCCGACCTGCGGACGATAGGGTCGCTCGCGATGCGTCGCCGATCACACAGCGGCCGGCGAGGCGAGGGGCTTGTGAAGGCATAACTGGCCCATTGGCAGCCACTTACAACCGCCCAGCCCGAGTTCCGTCGATTCGGCCTTAGCCGGGCATAGGCGGTGCAAATCGCTGAGCTCAGATCGGCCGCAAACGAGCAGCGGATCTCAACAAGGAGCAAGCGATGACAAGACACATGTGGATTCAGCGCTCGATTCCGTTGGCAGCCGCCGCACTCGTCGGCCTGGCGCCGGTGGTGATGGCGCAGGGTCAGCAGATGTTCGAGTGGAGCGGTCGAGTGGACCGCGAAGTTCAGATCGTGATGCGCGGCAGCCAGATCTCGACGCGCAACATCGGCCCGACCGAGCCGGGGCGCGCGCGCGGCCGCATGCTCGCCGACATGCCGCGCATGGACGGACAGGTTCGCGTGCAGGTGCTGAACGGCCGAGGCAACGTGGACGTGATTCAACAGCCGAACTCGGGCAACGGGTTCACGACGATCGTCCGCGTTCAGGATCCGCGCAGCGGAGCGGACGACTATCGACTCGTCGGCTATTGGCAGGGCTACTCCAACGGCGACTATGTCGGCTGGCCGGGACGCGGACGCAGTCGTGACTATCCGGACAACGGCGGGGCGAACGGCGGCTATCCAAACGCCGGCAACGGCGGCAACGGCCGCTACGGCGACCGCTCGATGTTGCACTGGAGCGGCAACGTCGACGACGAAGTCGAAATCAGAATTCAAAACGGACGCGTGGATTATCGAACTCTGCGCGGCAGAGAAGCCACGAACGTTCGCTCCGATGCGGGCGACATGAGCATGCCGCGACGCAACACGAGCGTGTCCGTAGTGCAGAACGCCGGTCGAGGCAGCGTGACGGTCGTACAGCAGCCCTCGGCGTGGAACAACTACACGACGGTGGTTCGAGTGCGCGATCCGCAGGGCGGCTATGGCTGGTACGACTTCAACCTGATGTGGCAGTAACGATCAACTGACGGGTTCGAGATCGCGCCGCTATTGCGATTCGCGATTCTCGAAAGACGGCGGCGTAGCGGCGAGTCCGCTACGCCGCTGTTTTCTTTTGTTGGCCTACCGCGCCTCGGTAGTCCCACACATTCTTCAACGAACCCTCGGAATCGGAAGTGCTTCATGGCGGCCAGGACCGGCGTTCGCGATCGGCGTTCACTCATGCGGCGACAGATGTCGCGCGCCGCACTGACCTTCGCGAGTGCGGTGTTCGCGGCGACGACGACGCTCACGACGAACGTCGTCGCGCAAACGCTGGCCGGCGGCGTGGCGTCGACGATTCCGACGCGGCTCAGCGACACCGCGTTCTGGCGGCTCGTGACCGAGGTGTCGGAGCCGGGCGGGTATTTCCGCTCGGACAACTTCGTGTCGAACGAGACGAGCTATCAGTGGGTGATCCCCGATCTTCAGCGCACGACGCGGGCGGGCGGGGTGTACCTCGGCGTGGGCCCGGACCAGAACTTCACGTATCTCGTCGCGCTGCGGCCCAGGATCGCGTTCATCTTCGACATCAGGCGTCAGAACATGCTGACGCACCTGATGTACAAGGCGCTGATCGAGCAGTCGAGCGATCGCGCCGATTTTCTCTCGCGGCTCTTCGCGCGCCCGCGGCCGGCGCATCTCGATAGTCTGACGCCGGCCGAGTCGCTGTTCGTGGCGTTTCAGCTGGTGCCGCCCGACAGCGCGTTCTACCGGAAGACGATGGCGTCGATCAACGAGCAGTTGTCGAAAAAGCACGGGTTCGCGCTGACGACGGACGACACGGCCTCGATCGCCTACGTCTATCGCTCGTTCGTCTCGTACGGACCGGACATCACGTACAACTCGAATCAAGGACGCGCCGGCTACGGTCGCATGCCGAGTTTCGCGCAGCTGCAGATCGAGAGCGACAGCGCGGGGCTGCGGCGCGGGTACCTGGCCAGCGAAGTGAACTTTCGCGTGCTCAAGCAGCTCGAGGCCGACAACCTCGTGGTGCCGGTGGTCGGCGACTTCGCCGGCGCGCAGGCGATCCGCGCGGTGGGCACGTATCTCAGGGAGCACCACGCCGGCGTGACCGCGTTCTATCTGTCGAACGTCGAGCAGTATCTCTTCCAGCAGGGCGACGACTGGCGCCGCTTCTTCGAGAACGTGGGAACGCTGCCGCTCGATTCGTCGAGCACGTTCATCCGTTCGGTGTTCGACGGCGCGGTCTACTATCGCGGCGCGTCGTCGAGCGGCGGATACATGCGCGCGCGCCAGATGCTGGCGTCGATGCTCGAGCAGGTCACGGCGTTCAAGGCGGGAAAGTTGATGACATACGCCGACGTGATCGAGTCGTCGCGCTGAGGGTTCGCGGCTGAGGAAGGTCTCAAGACACGGTGGTTCGGGCGTTTTGGTTTCATGTGGCGCGAGCGGGATATCCAAGGGAACACTGAAACAAACCGATTGAACGGGAACGAACGGATGAGTGTGGTGGAACTGCGCACAGAGGCCCTATCGCGGTTCCGAGAAATCCCTATCTGTTTTTGTCAGTTCAATCCGTTGGCGTCAGTTTTCCCCACGGCTCTCGCCAAACGCGAGAAGGGTTCCCGTCGACCCTCCTCGCAAGCCGAGCGGTCATCATCGATTCTAGCGGCCACCCGCGGCGACATGCTCGTTCAAGAATCGAGTGAGCAGGTTGAAGAGATGGACGCGTGTGCCCGGGCCTTCGAAGATCCCGTGTGTGCGGTTCGGATACTCCATCATCGTGAACGGCTTGTTCGCCGCGACGAGCGCGTTGATCAACTGTTCGGTGCTCTGATAGTGGACGTTGTCGTCGCCCGAGCCGTGGACGACCAGTAGGTCGCCGCGCAGGCCGGACGCGAAGTACAGCGGCGACGCGTCGTGATACGCCGCCTCGTCGGTGCTCGGCAGACCGACGTAGCGCTCCTGGTAGATCGTGTCGTAGTTGTGCACGTTCGCCACCGGCGCCACGGCCATGCCGGCGCGGTACACGTCGGGCGCGCGGAACATGAGGTGCAACGTCGACGAACCGCCGCCGCTCCAACCCCACACGGCGAGTCGCGTCGAATCGACGAACGGCATGCGTCCGACGATCTTCGCCGCCGCCGACTGCTCGCGGACGCGGAGCGATCCGATCTGGTTGCGCACCACCTTGCGCCATTCGCGCCCGCGCGGACCGGGCGTACCGCGGTTGTCGACGCTCGCGACGATGTACCCTCGTTGCGTGAGCATGAGATGCCACAGGTACGTGCTCCCGCCGTACGCGTCGAGCACGGTCTGCGCGGCCGGCTCGCCGTACACATAGAACAGCACCGGATACTTCTTCGTCGGATCGAAGTCGGCCGGCTTCATCATCCACGAGTCGAGCTTCACACCGTCGCCGATGTCGATCTGCGAGAACGTGACCGCCCCGCGCTTCAGCGCCGCGATGCGCGCCGCGACGTCCGCGTTCGACTCCAACGTGCGCACGACCTCGTGGCTCGGCAGCCGCACGAGATCGGTCACCGGCGGCGTGACGAACGTCGAGTACTCGTGAATCGCCCAATGCGCGCCGGGCCCGATGTCGTAGTCGTGCGTGCCGTGAGCCGACGCGGGCGTGAGGCGCTCGGGCTGGCCCGAGCCGTCGAGCTTCGTCCGCCACAGAAACATTTGTGTCGCGTCGGTCGGCGAGGCGTAGTAGTAGAGCCACCCACCCTTCGTGTCGACGTAGGCGATTCGCACGACGTCGAAGGCGCCGGGCGTGATGAGTCGCAGCGATCCGGTCTTCGACACGAGGTACGCGTGCCGCCATCCGTCGCGCTCGGAGAGATGGATGAACCCCGAGTTGTCGGCGAGCCATTTGACCGACGCACCGGTCGGGTCGGAATAGACGTCGATCCACGCGCTGTCGCGATCCACGAACAGCGGCTTTGCCTCTCCGGTCGATCCGTTCGCGACAAAGAACGTGTTTTGCGTTTGCCGGCGATTGAGCTGCTGGATGAGCAGTTCGTTCGAGCTCGGCTCCCAACCCATTCGCGCCAGATAGTTGTTGCGCGGATCGCCGGGGATTTTCATCCACGTGGTCGGTCCGCCCGCGGCGCTCACCACGCCGATGCGCGCGGCCGAGTTGGTCGTGCCGGCCTTGGGGTACTGCACCGGCTTCACGAACGAGTAGAGCGAGTCGGTGTTGTCGATCAGGAGAAAATCGCGCACACCCTTGGCGTCGAGCTGCCAGTAGGCGACGGACTTGCCGTCCGGACTCCAGCGGAAGCCGTCGCGGTCGTCGAGCTCCTCCTCGTACACCCAGTCGAAGGTGCCGTTGATCGTCGTGACCGAACCGTCGTGCGTCAGCGGGGTGATGCGAGCTTCAGTCAGTGATTCGGTATATAAATTGTGCTCGCGCACGTACGCGACGCGCGAGCCGTCGGGCGAGAACTTGGCGAACATCAGCGTAGACGGCTTCGCGTCCGGGCCGCCGAGCTTTCGCAAGCCCCCGGTGGGGCGCGAGAGATCGAGCACCCAATAGTCGCCGCGCGTGTTCTGTCGCCACACGCGCGCCGAATTCGTGTAGATGAGAAGCTTCGAGTGGTCCGGCGACCACGCGTAATCCTCGATATCGATCGGCGCGTTCGCGCCGGTGGGGACGAGCCGGGTCGCCGCCACCATCACCGTCGATCGTCCGGTCGCCGCGTCCACCCTCACGAGGTTGCTCCCCTTCCCGCCGTCGGCCGGCTCGATCGTCGTGTAGGTGCTGTCGTCGAGCCACCGTGACGGACCGAAGCCGCGCAGCGCGAACTCGTTCGGGTCGTAGATGCGCTCCACCGTGAGCAGCGACGGATCCCCGCCTCGCTGGGCCGGGAGCGGGCGCGCGAGCGCAAGCACGGTCAGCGCGGCCGTCGCGACGAGCATCGTCGAGTGTCGGCGCCGAACGTGCCGATCCGTCAGCGGATACGTCAAAGGCATGGAGTCGGGTCCCGGAAAGGTCGTGATACGAGGCGAGTGAAGATATTCGCCGCAGGTTGCCAAGCGCATCCTCGCACCTAGAATCACGGAATGCCCGAGATCGCTCCCGCCGCCGCCCCGGCCCCCCCGTACGACCTCGCAACCCTGCGCAAATCCATCCCGATCCTCGCCTCGATGATCCCGATGAACAACTGCTCGCAGGCGCCGCAGACGACCGCCACTCGCGCCGCCGCCGAGCGGTATCTGGAATCGTGGAGTACGCGTGGCATGGACTGGGACGCGTGGATGGCGGAGGTGGACGCGGCCAAGCGCGAGTTCGCCCGCCTGATCAACGCCTCCGCCGACGAGATCGCGGTGTTCAGCTCCGTGTCCGAAGCGACGAGCGCGGTGGCGAGCGCGCTCGATTTCACTGGCGCCCACGACAAGGTCGTCGTCACCGAAGCCGAATTTCCGACCGTTGGCCACGTGTGGCTCGCGCAGCAGCCGCGCGGGGCGCGCATCGAGTGGATTCCGGTCCGCGACGGCCGCATCGACGCCGGCGAATACGAGCGCGTCGTCGACGACCGTACGGCAATCGTTTCGGCCTGCCACGGCTACTATCTCAACGGGTTCAAGCAGGATCTTTCGCACCTCGTGTCGGCGGCGCACGACCGCGGCGCGCTGCTCTACATCGACGCTTACCAGACACTCGGCACCGTGCCGGTGGATGTTCGCACGCTCGGTCTCGACTTCCTGGCCGCCGGCAATCTCAAGTTTCTGATGGGGATTCCAGGCATCGCATTCCTGTACGTGCGCCGTGATCTCGCCGAACGACTCGAACCGTCGGTGACGGGCTGGTTCGGCCGCGCGGATCCGTTCGCGTTCGACACGAAGCACCTCGACTGGTCGCCGACGGCGAGCCGTTTCGACACCGGCACGCCACCGATCATGAACGCCTACGTCGCGCGCGCCGGCATGCAGATGATCAACGATGTCGGCGTCGGCGCGATTCGGTCGTGGCTCGAGGTGCTCGGACGACGTTTGATCGACGGCGGTCGCGAGCGCGGGCTGAGGCTTCTCGGCACCGACGGCATGGCGCACAAGACGGCGACGACCGCGTTCCTCGTCGACGACTCGCACGCCGTCGAAGAGACGATGCGCGAGCGCGGCGTGATCGCGTCGGCTCGTGGTCCGGTGATCCGTCTCTCGCCGCACTTCTACAGCACCGTCGACGACGTCGACACGGCGCTCGACACCCTGGCCTCGGTCGTGACCGGCCGGTGACGGCAAGCGGGCCGCGCAGCGGTATATTCTCGCCGCAATGACGAACCTGAGCGACCTCCAACGCCGGCTCAGCGGGCGCTACGACATCGAGCGCGAGCTCGGTCGCGGCGGCATGGGCGCCGTGTATCTCGCGCGCGACGTGAAGCTGGGGCGACCGGTCGCGCTCAAGGTTCTGCCGGCGGAATTCGCGACGGCGGCCGGTCTGCGCGACCGGTTTCTCCGCGAGACGCGGATGGCCGCGAGCTTCTCGCACCCCAACATCGTACCCGTGTACGCCGTCGAGGAGAGCGACGATCTCCTCGCGTACGTCATGGGCTACGTCGAAGGCGAGAGTCTCGCCGAGCGCGTGCGGCGCGCCGGACCGCTCGGCGTGCGTGAGGTCGTGCGGCTGCTGCAGGACGTGGGCTACGCGCTGGCGTACGCGCACGGGCGTGGCATCGTGCACCGCGACATCAAGCCGGACAACATCATGATCGAGCGCGCCACGAGCCGCGCGCTGGTCATGGATTTCGGCGTCTCGCGCGTGATCGCCGCGGCCGACGACAACGCCGACGCCGGCCTCACGCGCGTCGGTGAAGTCGTCGGCACGGCCGAGTACATGAGTCCCGAACAGGCGACGGGCGACCGGGTCGACGGCCGCAGCGATCTCTATTCGCTCGGGCTGACTGCCTACTTCGCGCTCACCGGAAGCGTCGCGATGGCGGCGGAGACGACGGGTAAGGCGCTCGTGAAACAGATCACCGAGACGCTCGCGCCAATGTCGAGTGTGCGTCCCGATCTGCCGCCCGCGTTGGCCTCGGCGATCGACCGCTGCCTGATGAAGGATCCGGCAGCGCGATTCGCGAGCGCCGAAGAGCTGGTCGAAGCGCTCGACGCGGCGCAGCTCACCGCGCAGGAGATCCCGACTCCGATCCGACTGTTCGCGCAGGAGGCTGGGACACTGTCGTTGCTCATCTTCCTGGGGACAGCGCTCGCCTACTTCATGGCTCGGGCGATTGGCGGATGGGAGCAAGGAAACCTGGACGTGCTGATCCCGGTCGTGATGATGGCCGGCGTGCTCATCACGAGAATCGTACAAACATTCGGCGAGGCGCGACGACTGGCGGTGAGCGGGTTCACTGCCGATGCCGTTCATCGCGGCTTGGTCGCGGTACTGGCCGAACGCCAGGCACGGCGTGAACAGCTTCGCGCCGATCCGGCGACTCGGCGGATGCGCCGGCGGACACTCACCTTCCTTGGATTGGCGCCAGTCGCCGCCATTGGAATGGGATGGTTGGCATTCGCGAGCCGGCAACAGGTTGCTCCCCACACGTATCGGGTCGGCTACGGTGGTGCAGCCCTCTTGTTAGCCGCGATCATCCTGTTCGGTGTCTCACTCGGCCTGCTGCTCCGGAGTCCGTTCCGGATGTCGATCGGCGAGCGACTATTTCGCGTCGTGTGGCTCGGGCCAATCGGCAACGGGTTCGTTCGCCTCGCCGGGCGTGGACTCGCCGGCGACTCTGCAACGAGCGGTGTGTCGGCGGTCGTCACGCAACCGCGCCAGCAGTCGGCGTCGAACGTCGCGCGAGGTGAAGGCGGCGTGCGCGCCCCCGACCGGGTCGACGCGCTCGAGATGCGCATCGCGGAGTTGGAACGCTGGCGGCGAGACAATCGATGACGACCAAGCCGCGCGAGACCTTCGCGTCACGGTTCGGCACGCTCGTCACCGTGATCGGGGTCGCGATCGGCCTCGGGAACGTGTGGCGGTATCCGTACCTCGTCGGAAAGTTTGGCGGCGCGGCGTTCGTGCTGTTCTACGTCTTCGTCGCTGTCGTGATCGGCGTGCCGGCGCTGATGGCGGAGTTCGCGCTCGGCCGATTCGCGCGGCGCGGACCCGTCGGGGCGTTCAAGGCGGCCGGATTTCCGTTTGGTACCGGCGTCGGCTGGTTTTTCTTCGTGATCGTGATCGCCGCGACGGGCTACTACACGTCGGTCGTCGGCTGGGTGCTCTATCACGCCGTGGCACAAATCGGAAACGGCGTCGGACTCCACATCGAGGCGGCGGCGATTCTTCCGCCGGAACACGGCTTCGACGTCACCTCGTTCGCGCTGCAACTCTGCTTCACCGCGATCGTCGCGCTCGCCTGCGCGGTCGTCGTGGCGCGCGGACTGCGAGCGGGGATCGAACGCGCGAGTGTGTGGGTCATGCCGGTGCTCCTCGTCGCGCTCGTGGCGCTGATGGTCCGATCGCTCACGCTGCCGGGCGCGATGGCCGGCGTGCGCTGGTACATCCTCAAGTTCCAATGGTCCGACCTCACGCCGACGGTGATGGTCGCGGCGATCGGCCACGCGATCTTCTCGCTCTCGCTCGGCGGGACGTTCATGGTCGTGTACGGATCGTACATGACGTCGGACGAAAGCGTGGCGCGACCCGCGCTGTGGACCGTCATCGGCGACACAGGATCGTCGCTGCTCGCCGGATTCGCCGTGATTCCCGCCGTGTTCGCGTTCAACTTGGAGCCGACGTCGGGTCCGGGGCTCATCTTCGCGACGTTGCCGAAAGTGTTCGCGGCGATGCCGGCCGGCGCGGTGTTCGGTGCCGTGTTCTTCATCGGGCTGTCGTGCGCGGGCTATTTGTCGGACGTCGGCGCGTTCGAGGTACTCGTCGCCGGTCTCACCGACAACACAAAGATCTCGCGCGAACGCGCAGTGGTGATCGTGACGGCGGCGATTTTCGTCGCGGCCATTCCGCCGTCGATCAATACGAGCATCTTCGTGCCGTGGGATCTGACGTTCGGGTCCGGGATGCAGACACTCGGCTCGCTCGTCGCGGTGCTCGCCGTCGGTTGGTGCATGAAACGCGGCGACGCGTTACGCCAGCTCGGCGAGCGCGGCGAGGTGCCGGTGCCGGTGTGGCTGTACTACTGGGTTCGATTCGGCATTCCCACAGCGATTGGCGGCGTCGGCGTGTGGTGGCTGTTGTCGAGTGTGTTCAGTACAGTAAAGTCCGTCTGATTGCGGGTCGACCGGTGGACCGGTGGACCGGGTCACCTCATGTTGCGCTTTCGTTAACACTCGTGCCGGTGTACCTGTCTACCCGTCCACCCGTCAGCCTGTCCATCCGAAATCATGCCAGTTTCCGTTTCCAGCTCGAAGCTGATCTATCAATGCCTGCGCGACATCGGCGTGCGGATCGTGTCCGCGCTGCCGGAGACGTGGCTCGTGCATCTCATCCGGATGGCGGAAGAAGATCCGGAGATGATGCTCGTGCGTCTCGCCAAAGAAGAAGAAGGCGTCGGCATCTCGGCCGGTGCGCATCTCGCCGGCGTGAAGTCGGCGATGCTGATGCAAAACCACGGATTTCTCGCGTCCGTAAACGGGATCGTGTCGTGCGCGCAGCTCTATCGCATTCCGCTCCTGATGTTCATCAGCCACCGCGGCGAGTTCGGCGAGCGCGACCCGTGGCAGACGGAAGGCGGCGGCGTGACGACGCACGTGCTCGACGCGCTGCGCATTCCGCACACGCTGCTCGATTCGCCGGAGCACGTGCCGAAGCGAATTCAGAAGGCGCAGACGCTCGCCCATTCGGCGAGCCGCCCGGTGGCATTGCTGCTCGCCCGCGATCTGATGTGGGAGGACGCATGAAGCGCCGCGACGCTATCGAAGCGATCTACGGCGATCTCGATCGCTGCGTGGTCGTCACGATCATGGGCGCGGTGGCAGCCGAGCTGCAGTCGATCGGCCACAAGCCGAATTTCTTTTATCTCCAGCACGCGATGGGCCTGGCGTCGTCGATGGGACTGGGGATCGCGCTCAGCCGGCCCGAGCTCACCGTCGTCGTGTTCGACGGCGACGGGTCGGTGCTGATGAACCTCGGCGGACTCACCACGCTCGCGCGGTACCGGCCGAAGAATCTCATCCACCTCGTGTTCGACAACGAGAGTCTGCTCTCGGTCGGCGGATTTCCGACGGCGACGTCGACCGGCAGCGACATCGCGGGCATCGCCGCTGCCGCCGGCATTCCACGCACGAGCACCGTGACCGACATTGATGACTTCAAGACAGAGTTCGCTCAAGCCCTCGCCGCGCACGATCTGACGACGATCGTCGCCAAGGTCGAGGCGGTGGGACCGTCGGGCTACGTGACCGACCTCTCACTGCTCGAAAATCGATATCAGTTTCAGCGCCACCTTCGCAGCCTTCAGACCTCTCAACGATCTAGCTGACCATGACGACGATGACGATGACGGTCCTCTCTCAACTGGTGGACGAGCTCAACGGCGGCAAACTCAAGGTCGTCGACCTCACGCAGCCCCTCGGTCCCGACACGCCGGTGATCGGACTGCCGCCGATGTTCGGGCAATCGCCCGGTCTCACGGTGGACGTGATCTCGCACTTCGACGACAAGGGACCGGCGTGGTACTGGAACGTGCTGCACCTGGGCGAACACACAGGCACGCACTTCGACGCGCCGGTGCATTGGATCACGGGCAAGGATCTCGCGGACAACCGCTGTGACACGATCCCCGCGCGCCGATTCGTCGGCCCCGCATGCGTGATCGACGTATCACGCGAGGTCGCGAAGAACGAGGATTTCCTCTTGATGCCGGATCACGTCGTGGCGTGGGAAAAGGAGCACGGCAAGATCCCCAAGAACGCGTGGCTGCTGCTGCGCACGGATTGGAGCAAGCGCTCGGATCCCGAAGCGTTCCTGAACGTGAAGGCCGACGGGCCGCACAGCCCCGGCTTTCACAAGAGCACGTCCGAGCTGCTCGCCAAAGACCGCGAGGTGCTCGGCGTCGGCGTCGAGACGGTGGGAACGGACGCCGGTCAGGCCGGCACGTTCGATCCGCCCTTCCCGAATCACGCGACGATGCACGGCGCCGGGAAGTTCGGACTGGCGAGCCTCCGCAACCTCGATCAGCTTCCACCGACGGGAGCGATCGTGATCGCCGCGCCGCTCAAGATCGTGAACGGAAGCGGCAGTCCGCTGCGTGTGCTCGCGATCGCGCCCGCGTGATTGGCCTTCGCCCCAACTTCACCGCTTCGTCGCCGTCACCCGCGGCGGGAGATCTTCAATGAAGTCGTCGACGCGCGCCGCCCTGGCGGCGAGCACGCTTGCCACGATCGCGCTCGTCGCGAGCACCGGCCGGCTGGCCGCGCAACGGATCTCTCAGATATCCGGCGGCCAGCCGATCAACGGCATTTCGTGCGACGCGATGGAGGGACAGCGAATCCACATCCATCAGCATTTGCTGATCCTCGATCATGGCACGCCGGTGCCGGTGCCGCCCGACGTCGGGCGGCCGACGAGCGGCGAATGCCTGTACTGGCTGCACACGCACACACCCGACGGCGTGATCCACATCGAGTCGCCGATGGCCCGTACGTTCACCCTCGGCGATTTCTTCGCGATCTGGGGCCAGCCGCTCAGCACCACGCATGCGGCGACCGCGGTGGCGAAGACGGGCAAGATCAAGACGTTCGTCGACGGCAAACCGTATGACGGTGATCCGAGCAAGATCCCGCTCAACGCACACACCGACATCGTGCTCGAGGTCGGGCCGCCCTTCCCCGCCCCACCGAAGTTCACCGACTGGGGTCAGCGCTAGCGCTCAGACCAGGGCTTTGTCGGCGGCAAGCACGGAACGCAGCAGCACGTTGGCGCCGTTCGATATATCCGCCGGCCGAGAGAATTCCTTCGGCGCGTGGCTGATGCCGCCGATGCTCGGAATGAAGATCATCCCGATCGGCCCGAGCGTCGCCATCGCCTGAGCGTCGTGCCCCGCGCCGCTCGGCAATTGACGCGTCGTCAGGCCAAGTGATACGGCGGCGTCGGTGATGATCTTTCGCATTCGCGGATCGGTCGGCGCGGCGGTGTTGACGTGCAGCTCCGAGTACGCGAACTGCGTTCCGTTCATCTTGCCGATCGCGTCGGCTTCCTTGCGGATCGTCGCGTACATCGAGTCGATTTTCGCGTCGTCCAGGTCCCGCAGCTCGAGCGTGCAGACGACCTTCCCCGGAATCACGTTCGGCGCGCCCGGGAACGCCTGAATCTTCCCGACGGTGCCGACCTGTCGCCCGGGAATTCCGCGCACGACACGATTCACCATCTCGACGAAGCGCGCCGCGGAGAGGAGCGCGTCGTGCCGCTGGTCCATCGCCGTCGTGCCGGCGTGGTTCTGAAACCCGGTAACGGTGACCTCCCACTGCTTGATGCCGACGATCCCCTCAACGACGCCGATGTTGACCTTCGCCGCGTCGAGCGTGCCGCCTTGCTCGATGTGCAGCTCGAAGTAGCCGGCGATCGAACCCTTGGCGCGTTTGACTTCGGCGAGTCTCGTCGGGTCGCCGCCGATGAAGCGGATTCCTTCCTCGACCGTCCTGCCGCTGCTCGAGACCGTCTTGAGCTCGGGCATCGTGAGCTGGCCGCCGACCGCCCGGCTGCCGAAGAGTCCGCCCTCTTCGTTCTGCCAGATCACGACCTCGAGCGGATGCCGCGTCACGATCGAGTGCTCGGCGAACGTCTGCGCGACTTCGATGGCCGAGGTCGATCCGACTTGCCCGTCGTAGTTGCCGCCGAATGGAACCGAGTCGATGTGCGAGCCGAAGAGCAGCGGATGGAGCGACGCATCGCTTCCCGCGCGCCGGCCGATGATGTTTCCGGCGAAGTCGACGCTCGGCTCGAGCCTTGCGGCCCGCATCCAGTCCATGACGACCGCGCGCGCCGCCTTGTCGGCATCGCTGTACGCCACACGCGACACGCCGCCCTCGGGATTCTTTCCGAACTCGGCGAGCGCAGTCAGGTGCGCGGTGATGCGGTCGGCGTTGACGCGGAGATCTTGGAGCGGCGGCTGGACAGGCAGAGCGTCGAACAGATGGCGCGTGAAAGCGGTGGCCGCGCTAGTCAGCGCGATAGCATTGAAATCGCGTCGGTTCATGGGCGAGAACTTGTCGAGTTCCCGCGCTCACGGGAAGGACGAGGCCGGATTGGTGGCGGGAATAAGGGACTTGGCGCGACCCTAGCATCGACGATTGTGACACGGACACAAACGGATTTGACGGACGCAAACGGAGACAGCACACCTGTTTTTTGTTTTCTCCGTTTGTGTCAGTTTCATCCGTCTGTGTCCGTGTTCCAATCGTTATTGCCCGGGCGGCGGTGAGGACCCCGATGCCATTGGGACTGTACGGGGCAGCCCGTATTGTCCGAGATTCGTCATGAGGGCTGGCTCGGCGGCCCGCGGTGCGTGCATGATCCACGGAACGCTCAACGCGAATTCACGATGCTGAAACAGAGTCGCCAATCATTGACGCCGGATCTCACTCCGGAGCACGGCGCGCGGTGGGTCGCGCGCGAGCCGTACTATCTCGCGTCGGGTGACGAGGTCGAGGTCTTCGCCAAGTGCCACGCGCGCGGACTGCCGGTGATGCTCAAGGGACCGACCGGCTGCGGCAAGACGCGATTCATCGAGCACATGGCGTGGAAGCTCGGACGTCCGCTCGTCACGATCGCCTGCCACGACGATCTCTCGGCGAGCGATCTCACCGGGCGCTTCTTGATCAAGGGTGATGAAACGGTGTGGGTCGACGGGCCGCTCACGACCGCGGCGCGTCTCGGCGCAATTTGCTATCTCGACGAAGTGGTCGAGGCGCGGCAGGACACGGTCGTCGTGATCCATCCGCTCACCGACGACCGGCGATTGCTGCCGATCGAGAAGACCGGCGACGTCATCGAAGCGGCGACGGGATTCCAGCTCATCATCTCGTACAATCCGGGCTATCAGCACGCGATCAAAGATCTCAAACCGAGCACGCGGCAGCGGTTCGTGACGCTGGAATTCGATTTTCCGCCGGCATCTGCCGAGGCCGAGATCGTCGCCCACGAGAGCGGCGTGAAGCGAGGCACGGCGCAGTCGCTCGTCGAGCTCGCGCGGCGCGTTCGCCGGCTCAAGGATCAAGGCCTGGCCGAAGGTCCCGGCACGCGCCTGCTCGTCTCGGCGGCCAAGCTCATCGCCGACGGCGTGTCGCCGCAGGACGCGTGTCAGGCGGCGTTCGTCGGTCCGCTCACCGACGATCCCGACCTCGTGACCGCCATCGCGGACCTCGTGGCCGCGCTGTTGTAGTGCCGCACGGCATCTCGCGCACGAGACGATTCGCGCGCAAGGCGGAGCATCTCGCTCGGCAGGTCCGCGATCGCGCCCGCGCGCGATTTCGCCGGAGCAAACCGTACGTCTCGCTCGAGACGGTGCATCGACGACTCGAGCTCGTCGTCGCCGCGTTGTATGGACGGCCGATCGCGCTCACGACGACCGAACGCGGCCCGCAGGGTATGCGGCAACGACTCGAAGCGCTGCTCGGTGTCCAGCCCGACGCGCGACGTACGACGCCGACGGTCGAAGGCGAGACGATTCGACTTCCCGATGTGCTCGACGCGCCCGATGGCCCCGAGAAAGCGATCGCCCGCTATCGGATTCTCGCCATCGAGCAAGCCGAGCGAATCGTGCGAGGCACGCCGAGCCACCTGCCGGCGACCGATCCGTTGGAGCGGGACCTGTATTTGGTTCGCGAGGGCATGGCCATCGACGCCGAGTTGATGCGGCGCCATCCCGGCCTCGCCGGTTCGCTGAGCGCCGAGCGCGCCGCGGCGCTCGATCGCCGGCCGACGCTCAATTCGCTGTCGAGGCAGGAGCAGAACGTCGAGCTGTTGCTGCGCGATGCGTTGCGCGCCGACGCTCGCGTCGAATCATCGTCGGCCGGACACGACACGAGTCACGCGCCGGGCGACTCACTCGCGTGGGCGCGCGAGACGGCGACGCGCATTCGCCAGCTCGGCGGGCGATATCACGGCGTGCCCCCGACGCTGCATTGGGGAACCGTGCAAGGCGCCGAGATCATTAGAGAATCCGATAACCCGTTCGACCGGGCGCCACAGCATCTGCCGATCGCCGGATCGGACGCGGCGCCCAATCGGCGCTCCGGCGCAATCGACAACGCCGAGCAACGAAAGTCGAACGACGAGAACGACTCGCAGGGAAAGGCGTTCGATCCGGCGGCACCGCCCGACGACGAGTTGAGCGACGACGCGTCAGCGACCGATCCGCGCGCCCGACCCGACCCCGATCGCCGAGCACTGCGCGGCACGAACGCGTTCGAGCGAACGCGCGACCTGTTGCCGACCGTCGAAGCGAAGGAGCAGGGCCTTCTGCCGCCTGTCGTCGCCGCGCAGGACGAGTGGGACGGCGAAGCCGGACACTATGTGAAACGTGCGGCGCTCGTTCGACTCCAGGATCCGCCCGACGGTGACGCCGCGTGGGCGGCGGACGTGATGCAGCGACATCGCGCGCTCGTGTACACGATTCGGCATCACTTCGAGCGGCTGCGCGCGCGACGCATGTTGTTGAACCGTCAATCCGCCGGCGACGAGCTAGACATCGCGGCGTGGGTCGACGCCGTCGTCGCCCGCCGGACGGGCGACGCGCCGGACGACCGTCTCTATCGCGACGCGCGGCCGGCGCGACGAGGATTGGCGATCTCGCTGCTCGTCGACGTGAGCGGTTCCACCGAGACGCGCATGAGCGACGGCCTGCGCGTCGTCGACCTCGAGAAGATCGCGTTGCTCCTGGCGAGCGAAGCGCTCGACGCCCTCGGCGATTCGTTCGCCGTACATACCTTCGCCGGCAAGACCGCCGACGACGTCCGCGTCTCTCGCATCAAGGATTTCTCGGAGCACAACGGCGATCGCATTCGACGACGGATCGCCGGCATCGAGCCCGGCGGGTTCACCCGCCTCGGCGCGGCGGTGAGATTCGCCTCGAAGCATCTCGCGCGACGGTCGGCGGGGCATCGCCTGCTGTTGATTCTGTCCGACGGCCGGCCGAACGACGTGGATCGGTATCAGGGTCCGTACGGCGTGGAGGACGCGCGGCAGGCGATTCTCGAGGCACGGGCGTCCGGAATCTTTCCGTTTTGCCTCACGGTCGACGCGAATGCGTCGGAGTATCTGCCGAGGATCTTCGGGCAGGCCGGGCACCGCATGGTGCAGCGGCCGGCCCAGCTTCCGTCGGCGCTGCTGGCGGTGGTGAGTGCGCTGGTGCGGCGGCGTTAAGAAGTCCTAACGGCACAAATGCGATGTATCGGCGTTCATTCAGCAGCACCATCGCCGAGGCACGCGTGAAGCAGTCCGACGTTCTGTTCCGCATCGCGATCATCGCGTGCACGTCCGCGTGCGCCTCTCATGGACCGCGCCCACCCCAAACCAGCCCCGCCGCGCTGGCGGCCGTTCAGGCGGAGGTCCGGATTGTCGGCGGCGAGACGACCTGGGTGACACGCGGTCGCGGCTACGAGTTGGTCGGGCGGTCGAAGGCGGATCTGGCGGCATTTCAATCGCAGCTCGACCACGAGTCGGACGCCTTCCGTCGCGTCTTTCCGATCGATAGCCAGGCCACCGTCGTCGTCGCCATTCGCCGCCAGTCGCCGGAGGGCAAGCCCTTCGTCGCCGCGGCTCCGGTGCCTCAGACGACTGCCGGGCCGCTCGTCGAGCTGGTGATTCCCGATCCCACGAAGCTCGAAAAGGAGGCGAAGGAAAGCGCCGCATTACGAGGCAGCACCGATCCCGAACTCTCCGACGTGCGCGGCCCGATCTTGCCGGTGGCTCGCGCCTGGCTCTCCGCCCACGCGACCGCGCTCACGCATCAACCGGCGCGCATGATGCAAGCCTCCGGCGACGTCGACGATCCGCGCGTCCCCGCTTGGGCGGAGAGCCTGATCCCGTCGCTCGCCGCCGACTCGCTCGTGGATCACGTGACGACGGTTCTCGCCCTGCATTCGGAGAACCTCATCGCGCTCTCGACGTATTTCACGATGGAGCGTCCGGAGCCTGGCCTTCCACCCGTCGCGGAACGAGGCGGCGGAACGAGCGGAGGGACTGGCCGCGGCGGCACTGGGGGCACGGGCGGCGTTGGCGGCACCGGTGGAATGGGTGGCATGGGTGGCATGGGACGCGGCGGCATGGGAGGAGGAGGCCGCATGGGCGGACGGGGCGGAACGCGTGGCGGCGGCACGCCGGGCGGGCAATCCGAGCGGTCGACTCCCCCGCTTCGTGGCGCCGCCCTCTTCGACGCGCAGTCGATCCTCGTTGGGCGGTACCTGGCCCGCGAAGGCTACGATTTCATCGGGCTCCTCGTCGACTCGAGGATTCTCGGCGCACCGATCGACGACGTCGCCATGAAGCGCACCGGACGGACCCTCGATCAGATGAACGCGGAGTTCCGCGGGTGGGTCTTCGATCGCGCGAGCGTGCTGAGCCGATAGCGTCGCCGCGAAACTCGACGACGCAAAGCGCAAAAAAGCTCCGCCCTTGACGAACGGGTTGAACTAGCGCACTCTCCCAACACCTGGTGGAGGGACGATGCCTCGCGACGCGAAAGACCTTCTGCACGGCACGCTCGACCTGCTCGTATTGCGCGCGCTCGCCACCGAGCCGATGCACGGCTTCACGCTCAGCAAGTGGATCGACGAGCGCACGAGCGGCGAGCTCGGGATCGTGGACTCCGCCCTCTACAAGGCGCTCCACCGCCTCGAGGACTGTGGCGCCGTGCACGCCGAGTGGGGAGCGTCGGAGAATAATCGCCGAGCGAAGTACTACTCGCTCACAGTTCGCGGCCGACAAATGCTGCGCGCCGAGATCGCGAACTGGCAACACTATGTCGCCACCGTCACGGTCGTCCTGGAGGGCGGATGACACGGCGCCGGACGCGAGCCGTCACGCTGCCCGGGCGAGTGCGGCGCCTTTTTAGACTTCCGGCAAATCGCTCACGACTGATGCGCGACGCCGACGACGAGATGCAGTTCCATCTCGAGATGTGGACGGCCGAGTTCAGCGCTCAGGGCATGTCGCCCGAGGAAGCCGAGGCCGCGGCGGAACGTCGATTCGGCGACGAGGGCGAGTACCGAGAGTATTTCGCGCGGCGAGCGGCGCGGAAAGCGCGCTGGCAGACCGTGGCCAACTGGATCGACGACCTTGGGCAGGACGCCGCCTACGCGTGGCGCGGTCTGCGTCGGTCGCCCGGGTTCACAGCGGCAGTCGTGCTCGTGCTCGCCCTCGGACTCGGCGCGAACGCAGCGCTGTTCTCACTCATCGACCGCATCTTTTTGAGCGCGCCTACCGGCGTCGACGCTCCGCAGGAGATCAGACGCCTCTACTACATCCACTCTCAGTCGGACTTCCGCGGCTTTGGCCCCGCAAACGGTGTCGAGGAGTCGCTGGATTACCCCGCGTATGCAGCCATGCGCGGTGCGGCGGGGTCCAAGATTCAATTCGCGGCTTATGTGCGACCCGATTCCGTCGACACTCGCATCGACAACGCGGCTGTGCCTGTGATGGCGTCCTACGTCACGCAGAGTTATTTCACGACGCTCCGTGTCCGGCCATCGCTCGGTCGCTTTTTTGCCGCGGACGAGGATCGCGTGGAGATCGTGAGCCCTGCCGCCGTGATCAGCGATGCGTTCTGGCATCGTGCCTTCTCGGGCGATTCGACCGTACTTGGCAAGCGCGTCCGGATTGCGGACCGAACGTACTCGGTCGTAGGCATCGCACCGCGCGGCTTCGACGGCATCGACCTCGATCGCGTGGATCTGTGGCTCCCGCTCGGAGCGCTTCCCCCGCCGCCGTTTTGGGGCCCGCGGCCATGGTATCTCGGCGGCATGCACTGGATGCGCGCCATCGCTCGCGTGCCCTCGAGGATCGCCGAACAGAGGATGACCGCCGTCGCGACACTGACGTATCGGCATGCGTGGCAGAGCGAGGACGTCCCGGACACGACATCGACGGTCATCACCGGCCCCATCGTCGCGGCGCTCGGACCGTCCGATCGACAGCAAGAAGTTTCCATCTCGCTCCGGCTCGCCGGCGTATCTCTGATCTTGCTGCTGATCGCGGTCGGGAACGTGGCCAACCTGCTCCTCGTCCGGGGCATGCGTCGTCGCCGAGAAATCGCCATTCGCCGAGCGTTGGGTGTATCGACCGCGCGGCTGTGTAGGCTGCTGATCACTGAGAGTCTATTGCTCTCCGCGCTCGGCGCCGCGGCTGCCCTGATCATCGGGACGTGGGGATCCATGGCACTGCGCGCCCTTCTCCTGCCAGAAATCCACTGGTCGAGCAATTCCAACTTTGCTCATATCATCGCGTTCACGGCGATCGCGAGTATCGTTGTGGGAGTTCTGGCCGGTACGGCGCCGGTATTTCATGCGCGCGGATTGGACGTGACGAGCTCGCTCAAGGCCGGTATGTGGTCGGGCCTTCACCGTCGAGTGTTCACGCGAAGTGTGTTGACGATCGGCCAGATTGCGCTCTCGGTTGTGCTGCTGGTCGGCGCCGGGCTCTTCGTGCGGAGCCTGCACAATGTTCGCGCGATCGACCTCGGCTTCGATTCCGACGGACTCGTTACGGTCCACGCCGGGTACCTGGACGTCGCGCGGAGCCGAGAGGTCGGTTCGGCGCTCGAGAGCATTGCGGCGGATATGTCCCGCGTGCCCGGCGTGCGACGCATCGCGGTGGCTTCAGGTGCGCCAATGCAAGGCAGCATGTCGTCCAATCGGCTCTTCCTGCCCGGTCGAGACTCGGTGCCGACGATCGGCGGAATAGCGCCTATGGAGGTCCTTGTGTCGACCGAGTACTTCAGTACGGTGGGCGTTCGCCTCGCGGCGGGACGGACCTTCGAGTCAACGGACCGCGCTGGAGCCGCGCCGGTGGCCGTAGTTGCCAGAACAATGGCCAGGGTCGTCTGGCCGGGTGAGAACCCGATTGGAAAATGCATTCTGATTTTCGCGCGAACCGCGCCGTGCACGACCGTCGTTGGCGTCGTCGACGACATGCACACCAACGACGTCATCGAGACCAGACCTTTTATGCGACTGTACCTGCCATTCGCGCAGAATGCGCAGCTGGATTCGCTTCGCTTCGGGCCCCGGGGAATTGGCCGCGTTCTTCTCGCGCGCACCCGCCCCGGCACCGAAGCTACGGTCATGAAGTCTGCCCTGCGCATTGCTCGCGAGCGCCTCCCTGGAGCTACTGAGCTCCGCGCCAACGACATGACGCAGGTCCTGGATCCGAAACTCCGCCCGTGGCGTTTAGGCGCGACGCTGTTCAGCGCCCTCGGCATCCTCGCCGCAGTCGTCGCGGTGGTCGGCATGTACAGCGTGATCGCCTACGCGGCGAGTCAGCGCGCTCACGAGATGAGCATCCGCATGGCCCTCGGCGCGCGCGCGCAGGACATCCTGACGCTCGTGGCGGGTGAAGGGATGCGCGTAATCTTCGTCAGCATCGCGATTGGAATCGCCGCAGCCGTGGCGATGGGGCGTCTCGTCGGCTCGCTCTTGTACGGCGTGTCGACTCACGACCCCGTCGTACTCGCCGGCGCAGCCGTTCTGCTGGCGCTAATGGGCCTGGCGGCGATCCTGACTCCGGCTTTGCGCGCGGCGCGCGGCGACCCCGCGAGCGCGCTGAGAGCGGAATAGCGACGTCACGCCATGAAATCCGCGCCGCTCGCACCACACCCAGCGTGCGCACCCCGGCGTGCTGATGCACGGTCTCGCGCCGCGGTCGACGAGGTGTCCGTGGTTCCGCGACACAAATTTTTGCGAACCGCCTACAGCCCTTGGGCCCTCTGAGCCGTAAATGAGATGCAGGCCACTATCTCGGAGGAAATTATGTGGCAGAAGATGGCCCTAACCACGGCCGTAGCGCTGTCGATCGGCGGCTGCGCGAGTGGAGCGGGCGGGACCGCGTCGCAAACGTCGGTCCCCACGCCGGTGGTGACAACGCAGTCGGGACAGCCGAGCATCTTCGGTGCTTCGGCGAGCGATTATACGCTGGTGTCGATCAACGGTCATGCGCTCCCGTACGCGACGCCCGCCAAGAGTGACGCTGCGCTGAAGCCGATGGAAGTCGTAAGTGGAACCCTGGACCTGGCGGCGAACGGAGAGTTCTCGATCTCGACGAAGTACCGGGACTCGACGGCGCCGGGTGGCCATGACATCGACAACAAGTTCAGCGGTTCGTGCACGCCGGAGGGGCATGGGTACCACATGTTCTGGGACGGCGGCGGCGATTCGCAACTGGAGATCCGTGGCGACTCGGTCACAGTCGACGATGGCGGCGTGCATTCCCAGTACGTCAAGCAGCACTAGCGAAGGCCGGACTACTGGCTCACGGCCTACGTCGTCCGCGGTGAGCGATTTCAGCGCTCATCGCGGCGGCGTTGGAACGAGAGCGAGTCTCAGAAACCGTGCCGAATCACGGAGAAGTTGCAAACGGAATCCTACGGTTCCATAGCCAGACCGCTTGACCGTGATGCCGACGGATGGCGATCACGTCACGCGTAGTAACGCTCTATGCACCACGCGACCATATCGTCGAGTAACAGGTCGGCGCCTCGGCGTCTGGGCGCCGTGGACGCGACGCTTCGGAAGCCCGTCTCCGCGGCGACCTGCTTCACTTCAGCGATGACGCGCTCGGGTGGCCAACCCAGCGTCTTCGCAGCGTCCACGTATTCGCAGACGCATTCGTACACCGTCGCGCGAAGTGCTTGACTCAGGGGGAAATCGATCCGACTGAGTTGATGTTGCAACTGCGTAGCAAGCGAGCCCAGGTCGCCGGTGTATGGCGTTGGCATCGACCACGAGGGTTTGCATATCGCGTTCCGGTGCGGGAGTCACGATTTGTTTGTGTCCGCCGGCTCGCCGACGCGTGCCCGCAAGACGCTACGCCTGGACCGATCGATCGCGTTCGCCCGAGAAGGTCTTGAACAAGAGCCGAAGCGACGGAATCAGGATCAGCGCCCCCGCCGCGAGCCCGACGAGCAGCAGCTCCAGCGTCTCCGTGGGCGCAGCGCTCTGGCGAATCGTGAGCGTCGGCGGCACGACAAACGGATACTGCGCGAGCGCCCACCCCCAGAGGATGAGGGTCACCTGCACTGCGGCGGCGAGGCGCGCCACGTGATATCGGCGAGACGCGAGTGTCGCGATCGCGCTCAACGCGGCAATCGCGGTGCACAGATGCAGCAGCCCCGCCCATGAGGACGTCGTAATCCCGCTCGCGACGCGAGGCGCCGCGGACCTCGACCCCAAGAGCGACGCCGCCGCGGCGAGCGCCACAACGATCGCCGACACCAGCGCGCGTCGGCGAAAGTCCTCCTCGAGCGCCGCGTTCTTTGCCGCATGCGCCGAGTAAACCGCCGCCAACATCGCGAAGAGCGCCAGCGCGAAGAACCCGACGGCGATCGGGTACGGTGCCAACCACGGGTCCACGTACCGCTGCACGAACGGCGCGTCGACCGGGAGACGGGCCGCTCGACCCACAGCGTCGCTCGAGATCGCGCCGACGACGATGCCAAGGCAGAGCGGCGTCACGATGCTCGCGATCGAGAACACAAGCCCCCACCGCTCGACGATCCGCCGCTCCGCGCGCCCGTAACTGCGAAACACGAACGCTGATCCGCGCGCCACGATGCCGAACAGCACGATCGTCAGCGGAATGTGCAGGATCGTCCCGAGCACGCCGAACGCCGGCGGGAATCCGGTGAACAGCACCACCACGACGACGATCAACCAGACGTGGTTCGCTTCCCAGATCGGCCCGATCGACTCGGCGATGAGACGCCGCTGTTCGTCGCGTCGCGGACCGGTCGCCAGCAGATCCCACACGCCGCCGCCGAAGTCCGCGCCGCCGGTGAGCGCGTAGCCGGTGAGCGCCACCATAATGGCGCCGGCGACGATCTCCGGCAGACCGATCGGGCCGAGCGAGATGCTCACCTCGTCTCCGCGACCATCGACCGAATGAGCACAAGCACGATCGCCGCGAGGCCGATGTAGAGAATCGTGAAGAGGATCATCGGAACCACGACACCGGGCATCGGCGTGACCGAATCGGCCGTGCGGAGAATGCCCTGCACCACCCACGGCTGCCGTCCGACCTCGGTCACCGTCCACCCCGCTTCGGTGGCGATGAACCCGAACGGCGTCACGATCGAGAGCGCGCGCAGGAGCTTCCGATTCGCCGTGATGTCCTTGCCTCGCGCCAGCGCGACGAGCGACCACGCGGCGACGATCGCCATCAGGCTGCCGAGTGCGACCATGATCTGAAATCCGAAATGCACGGGCAGCACCGGCGGCCACAGGTCGCGGTCGAAGTCGGACAAGCCTTTCACCGTCGCGTGCGTGTCGTGGAACGCCAGCAGCGACAACGCGCGTGGAATCTCGATCGCGAAGCGAGTTCGCCGGGCGTCGACGTCGGGCCAACCGCCGATCCGCGCTGGCGCGCCGGCCTGCGTGTCGAATTGTCCCTCGAGCGCGGCGAGCTTGATCGGCTGCGTTCGCGCGACGATGCGCGCGCTCAAATCGCCCGACAACGGCTGCACAACCGCCGCCGGCGCACCGACGGCGAGCGCCGCCGCGAGCGCCGCGCCGTGAAACTTGCGCGTGCTGCCGCGAAGCAGCATCGCCGCGTGAATGCCCGCGACGGCGATTCCCGTCGCGGCGTACGCGGCGAGCACCATGTGCACCGCCTGCTGCAGCGTCGACGGGTTGAGCATTCCCGCGATCGGATCGACGGCGGCGATGTGTCCGCCCACCATTGTCACGCCGCGCGGCGTGTTCATCCACGCGTTCACCATCACGACGAACACCGCCGACGCCATCCCGCTGATCGCCACCACCACGCCCGCGAACAGGTGCATCCTCGGCGACACGCGCTCCCACCCGTACAGGTAGATGCCGAGGAAGATCGCTTCGGTGAAGAACGCGAACCCTTCGAGCGAGAACGGAATTCCGATGATCGGTCCGGCGAATTCCATGAAACGCGGCCACAGCAGACCGAGCTCGAACGAGAGCACGGTGCCCGACACCGCGCCGATCGCGAACAGAAGCGCCGTCCCTTTCGCCCAGCGCTTGGCGAGCTCGAGCCACACAGCGTCGCCCGTCTTCCGCCAGCGCCATTCGGCGAGCACCATCATTGCCGGCATGGCGATGCCGATCTCGGCAAAGATGATATGGAAGCCGAGTGAGATGGCCATCTGCGCGCGAGCGGCGAGCAGGTTCGACACGCGAATAAGTTTAAGGCAACCCGACGAGGCCGACGCAAAATGTCTGAGATCACCGGGATTCACCACATCACCGCCATCGCCGGTGACGCGCAGGAAAACCTCGACTTCTATACCAATGTGTTTGGCATGCGCCTCGTCAAACGCAGCGTGAACCAGGACGATCCCGGCACCTATCACCTGTTCTACGCCGACGCCGACGGACACCCCGGCACCGATCTCACCTTCTTTCCGTTCCGGTTCTCGGCGCCGGGGCACCTGGGCGCCGGGCTTGGCGTGGAGATCGACCTTGCGATTCCCAAGGGAAGCCTCGAGTACTGGACGGAACGCCTCGCCGACCTCGGCGCCAATGTGAGCGGGACCGAGACTCGCCGCGGCGATCGCGCGATCAAGCTCACCGATCCGCACGGACAGCATCTCGCCCTCGTCGAAGCGCCGGAGCGGCGCGACTTCGCGGCATGGGACCGGAGCCCTGTCCCCGCCGACAAACAGGTCATCGGGTTACACTCGGTCCGCCTCTGGGAGCGCGACAAAGACGAGACCGCCTCGTTTCTCGCCGAAGTGCTCGGATTTCAGAGTTTCGGTGAGGAAGACGGGTGGCATCGGTTCGGCGTCGGCTCGGGAAAATCCGGCGAGTTCCTCGAGCTTCGCGAGATGCCGAACGAGCGACGCGGCGCGTGGGGCATTGGGACGATGCACCACGTCGCGTGGCGCGTCGCCGACGAATCGGTCGAGCTCAGAGTCCGCGAGCGCATCGAGAAAGCCCATCGCCGGCCGACCGAAGTGATCGACCGGTTCTGGTTCAAGTCCGTCTACTTTCTCGAGCCGGGCGGCGTGCTGTTCGAGCTGGCGACCGAAGGTCCCGGCTTCACCGCCGACGAGCCGCTCGAGCACCTCGGCGAGACACTCGTGCTCCCGCCATGGCTCGAGCAGCACCGGGCGCAGATCGAGTCTGCGCTCCCGGTGCTGAGCACGTCCGCTACGGCTTCTTCAACTCGACGGACTTAGCGGCGTCGCCTCGCGCCGCCATCATCGAGTCGCGACGCGCCTTGAACTCGGTGCCCGGCTTCCACTGGGGAATGTCCGGCACCTGAGCGACGCCGAATCCCACACGGAAGAGCGTCGCCATGTCCTGCACGGCGCCGCTCAAATCCCAGTCGGGCTTTACCTCGTCCGACACGGAGTGGTAGTCGTTGTTCGTGTACTCGTCGCGCTTCTGCATTCCGTAACCCGCCGGCTTCCCGATGTAGTCGATGCCGGCGTCGGTATCGAGAGCCGGCACGCCGACTTTCGCGAACTCGAAATGGTCGGAACGATAGTAGAAGCCCTTCTCCGGCTCAGCGTCCGGACGAACGACGCGATTCTCGCTCTTGAGAACGTCCTCCAGCACGTCGTCGAGCGTCGAGTTGCCGAGCCCGATCACCGTGAGGTCCTTGGTTTTCCCCCACTGGTTGACGCCGTCGATATTGATGTTGGCGACGGTGTTGGTGAGCGGATACAGCGGATGCGTCGCGTAGTACTTCGAGCCGACCAGTCCCTTCTCTTCCGCCGTCACCGAGAGGAACAGGATCGACCGGCGCGGATGCGTCAGGCAGCTTGGTGAACGCTTTCGCGATCTGGAGCAGCGCCGAGCTGCCGCTCGCGTTGTCGATCGCGCCGTTGAAGATCTGATCGCCCTTGAGCGTCGTGTCCCTGCCGAGGTGGTCCCAGTGCGCGGAGTAGACGACGTACTCGTCCTTCTTGTCGGTGCCGATGAGTTTGGCGACGACGTTGTGCGACTGAATCTTCCGAACGTCGATCTTCACGTCGAACGTCGCCTTCGCTTTGAGCGGCACCGGCTTGAACGCCTTGGTCGCCGCGGCGGCCTTGAGTGAATCGAAGTTCTGTCCGGCGTCGCGAAGCAGCTCCTTCGCCTTGTCGAGCGTGATCCAACCTTCGACCGGCACGCGCTTCTCGGCGTCGGGCGAGATGACGTCGAACTGCTCCTGCGAGTTGCTGCTGCTCACGACGCCGTACGGATAGCCGGCCGGTCCCGTCTCGTGGATGATGATCGCCGCCGCCGCGCCTTTCTCCGACGCGATCTCGTACTTGTACGTCCAGCGGCCGTAGTACGTCATCGCGCGGCCCTTGAACATCGTCGTGTCGAGCAGCGTGTCGCCGGCGACGCGCACCGGCGGATCGTTGACGAGCATGAGAATCGTCTTGCCCTTCACGTCCACACCCTTGTAATCGTCCCAGCCGTACTCCGGCGCGACGACGCCGTAGCCGACGAACACGATGTCGGACTTGTCGATCTTCGTCTCGGGGCGATCGTGCCGCGAGTTCGCGATGAAATCCGCCGGATACTTGAGCGCGATCGTCTTGCCGCCGGCCGAGAACGACGCGGTCGGATGCGCCTTGTAGCCGATCAGGTCGACGTTCTGTAGATAGCTGCCGTCCGGATTGCCCGGCTCGAGACCCAGCGCCTTGAACTGCCCTTGCATATAGGCGATCGCCTTCGCTTCGCCGGGTGTGCCGGGCGCACGCCCTTCCATCGAATCGGCGGACAAGTCTTCGATGTGCTGCAGCAGTCCGTTCGCGGTGATCGCCTGCGCGGCGGAATCGGTGGCGGCGCCGGACGTATTCGCGGAAGACTTGTCGGCGACGGTGCACGCCGCGGCGGCGCAGCAGAACGCGATGGCGACGCGACGTAGTTGAGTGACGGGATGCTGGGCCACGGGAACGGAATCGGTAAGGGTTGCGCGAGTCACGGCTCGTCGCGGGAGCGTCCCACGACAGCTATCATGCAGAATGTAGCCCACGGTACACCTCACTCGATACGTCGTGCCCGCCACGCATTCGTACCTCACGCAAATCGTCTGGACCGGGAATCGCGGTTCCGGCACGAGCGCTTATCGCGCCTACGATCGCGCGCATGAGATCCGGTCGGCGGGCAAGCCGCCGCTTCTCTGCTCGTCCGAGCCGTCGTTTCTCGGCGACCGTTCGCGCTACAACCCCGAAGAGCTGCTCGTCGCGTCGCTCTCGGCGTGTCACATGCTCTGGTACCTGCATCTCGCGGCGGACAACGGGATCGTGGTCGTCGACTATCGTGACGACGCGACGGGAACGATGGTCGAGACGCGCGACGGCGCCGGCAAGTTCACCGAAGTCACGCTGCATCCCGTGGTGACGCTGCAAGGGAGCGCCGACAAGGATCTCGCCGCGCGGCTTCACCATCGCGCGCACGAGCTGTGCTACATCGCGAGCAGCGTCGCGTTTCCCGTCGGCTGCGAACCGCGATTCGTTTGCCAAGCGTGAGAATCCCGGCGCCCGCGCGCGCCATGCTTGGACTCGCGCTCGGTTTGATCACGGGCGGCGTGATCGCGTGGAGCGGATCGTCGGCTGGACTCGCGTTCGCGTCGTTCGTCGAACCCATCGGCACGATCTGGGTGAACGCGCTGCGAATGACGGTGGTGCCGCTCGTCGCGTCGCTGCTCATCGCGACGCTCGCCTCTGGACATGACGTGCGCTCCTTCGGCCGGCTGGGGCGCCGCGCGCTCGCCGTCTTTTTCGCTCTTCTCATCGCGATCGCCGTTTTCGGCATTCTCACCGTGCCGCCGGTTTTTTCGCTGCTGCACATCGATTCCGCCGCGGCCGCATCGCTGCGCGCGAGTGTCGCCGAAGCGCCGCTGGTGCAACCGCCCGGCTTCGGGCAATGGGTCGCCGGACTCGTCCCGGCCAACGTGGTGAAGGCCGCCGCCGACGGCGTCATGCTGCCGATCATCGTCTTCGCGTCGCTGCTCGGGCTCGGCTTGGCGAAACAGTCGCCTGGCACGCCGCGATTCGTCGGCGTCCTGCGCGCGATATCCGACGCGATGATCCAGATCGTACGATGGGTGCTGCTGTTCGCGCCCGTCGGTGCGTTCGCGCTGGCCGTACCGCTGGCGATCCACCTCGGCAACACGGCGGCCGGCGCGATCGCGTTCTACCTCGCCGCGATGGTGGGGTTTCACGCGGTGATGGCCGCGATCCTCTACATCGCCGTGCCGCTCATCACGCACACCCCGCTTTCGCGATTCGCGCGTGCGCTGCTCCCGGCGCAGGTCGTCGTGGTGAGCACCCGGTCGTCGCTCGCGGCGCTTCCGGCGATGCTCGAAGGCGCGCAGCGCGAGCTCGAGATCTCGCCCGAAGTTGCCGGCTTCGTGATCCCCTTGGGCGTCGCGCTGCTGCGCGCCAACATCGCGATGTCCTGGATCATCCAGGTCTACTTTCTCGCCAAGCTGTACGGCGTCTCGGTGAGCGCCGGTGCCGTGCTCGCCATCGCGGTCGGTTCCATCGCGTTCAGCTTCAGCGTGCCCGGGATTCCGAGCGGCGGCTTGCTGATCGCGGCACCCTACCTCCCCAGCTTCGGACTGCCGACTCAGGCGATCGGCATTCTCATCGCCCTCGACGCGATCCCCGACATCTTCAAGACCCTGCTCAACGTCACCGCGCACGTGTCGAGCGCACTCGTCGTCGCACGACTCGACTGGGCGCCCCAAAGCGTCGAGGCGCCCGCTCCCGTCAGCGGGTGAGCAGCTTGCTGGTCAGCTCCTGCATTCGCTGCTCCAGGTTTCCCTTGGTCGAGCAGCGAAAGGGCTCCTGCGCGAAAGCCAACGGCCGCGCCGACGCCTCGAGGTTGATCGTCATCGACGTGGCGCCGGCCGCCGCGGCAGTGAGCGTCGCCGTCACGGTGAGCGTGACGTCATATGACTCGGCGTTGGGACCGATCTGCGTCATGCCGCAGTCGATGTAGCGGCCGAGTCCAACCTTTCCGAGCTTGCCGCGCAGCTTGAATCCGTTGTTGCCGATCGTGTGCGTCTGAGGATCCAGCTCCGACACCGGGACCGCGATCGAGTCGAAGACGGCCGGCAGGACCTTCCACACGCGATCGACCGACGCCGCGTACTCGTGCGTCGAAAGCCCCGAAACGGGAGCGATGGCCAACGAGCCGCCTGAACCCGGGACCACGACGTGCTGCTCCACGGGACCCGGACCGGGTGTCGGCGTCCCCCCGGCACACGCCAGCGCCGACGTCAAGCCAACGATCAGTACTCGTCGCATGTCCTCTCCTCGAGGGATTCACAGGACAAACTTGGACCGGTGGGCCGGTAGACCGTTAGACCGGTCCACCGCTCGGATCAGGGCGTGGCCTTGGCGCCGTGGTCGAGCTGCTCGATCGTGGCTTGCGAGGGCTTGGTAGTCGCTCGGAGCTTCGCGGACACGCTTTCAGCCTGGGCCAACACGCGCAGCACGTTTCCGTTCGCAAGCTTGGCGAGATCGGCGTCGCTCCATCCGCGCCGCGCCAGCTCGGCGAACAGCGACGGGAATTTCGAGACGTCCTCGAGACCGACGACCGTCTCGGTGATGCCATCCAGATCGCTGCCGATGCCGACGTGATCGACGCCGGCGACTTTGCGTACGTGGTCGATCTGGTCCGCGACGTCGGAGATCGTCGCCTTCGGCCGAACGTGCGCCGCGCGCCACGCGGCGACGTCCTTCTTCACCGCGGCGCTGTCGCGCGGATGGCGTTTGGTGGCGGCGGCGGTCTCGGCTTCGAGCGCGTCGTCGTCCGCCTTCACCGCCGCCGACACGAACGAATTCACGAACGGCACCATCACCACGCCGCCGTTCTTCGGCACCCGCGCGAGGATCGAATCCGGCACGTTGCGGCGATGATCCACCAGCGCCCGCGCACCCGAGTGCGAGAAGATCACCGGCGCTTGAGTCACGTCGAGCGCGGCGCTCATCGTGCCCGGCGACACGTGCGACAGGTCCACGAGCATGCCGAGCCGATTCATCTCGCGCACGACTTCGCGGCCGAACGGCGTGAGTCCGTGATGTTTGGCCGTGTCGAGCGCTGCGTCGGCCCAATCGAGCGTCACATTGTGGGTGAGCGTCATGTAGCGTGCGCCGAGCTCGTAGTATGATCGAAGAACGGGGAGCGAATTCTCGATCGCGTGCCCGCCCTCGAGGCCGAGCAACGACGCGATCTTGCCCTTCGCCATCGCCGCCTTGGCCTGCGACGCAGTCGGCGTCCACGCCAGCTCGGGATACTTGGCGATGACGCGCTTGGCAATGTCGAACTGCTCGAGCTGGACGCGCGCGTAGCCGGGCACGCTCGCGACCGAGCCCTTGGACTTGTACGCCGGGTCGGTCGGTTCGCCCGGCGTGTAGATCGACCAGAATTGTGCGCCCACATGTCCGGCTTTGAGCCGAGGCAGGTCTGTCATGCCCGGCGTCCGCTTGCGCAGATCGTATGCGTCCACGTCCATCGGATGCGCGGAGTCTTCGCGAATTCGCCAGGGGAGGTCGTTGTGCCCGTCCATCACCGGCGTGGCCTTCAGCACGCGCAGCGCGCGCGCCATGTTCGAATCGGTCGGCGCCTGAGCGGTCATTGGCCTGGCAAAGCAGAGAGCCGCCGCGAAGATTGGAATCAGCCGGAGGGAATCGCGCATTTCCGTTTTCAGTGCCTCGAGAAGCCCGTGCGCTTTGTATGCGGTCGGGCGGTAAGAGGCCGAACCTACCTGCACTTCCGCCGGTTTTCCACCCGCAATAAGGGCCGCGACGCAACGATCGGGCGTCAACGGTTGTCAGAGTGGACATGACCTTCGAGAGCTTCGGGCAGGACCTCAAATACGCACTGCGGGGTTTGCGCCTCAAACCCGCCTTCGCCGTCGCGGTCATCGGCACGATCGGACTCGGCATTGGCGCGAACGCGTCGATGTTCGGAATCGTCGATCGCCTGCTCTTCCGCCCGCCGAACCTCATGCGCGACCCCGTCACCGCCCATCGCGTCTACGGGTATCAGACGTTTCGCGGCAAGGAGGACATTAGGTATGGCGGCCAGTACGCGCGCTACAAAGACTTCGAGCGCTGGACCACCTCCTTCTCGAGTGTCGCCGGCTACTCATCACGCCAGATCGCCGTCGGCGTCGGCGACGCGGCGAGAGAGATGCAAGTCGGCGTCGTCAGCGCCAACTTCTTCGGCTTCTTCGACGCTCCGCCCGAGCTCGGCCGGTATTTCACCGCCGCCGAAGACTCGACGCCCAACGGCACGACGGTGGCCGTGTTGAGCGACGTGGCATGGCAGACCCAGTACGGCAGCCGGCGCGACATTCTCGGCACAAAGGTCCAGATCGGCCCCGCCGCGTACACGATCATCGGCGTCTCGCCTCCAGGCTTCGTCGGGCTTTGGGCTGACCAGCCCCCCGCGTTCTTCATTCCGATTACCAACTACGGTGCGCTCTCCGCCCAGAACACGCTCCGATCCAAGACTTGGTATAAGACATACAGTTGGGGCTGGATGTCGATCATCGTGCGACGCAAACCCGGCGTTTCGATCGCGCGGGCGAACGCGGATCTCACCCAAGCCCTGGTCAAGAGCTACCTGGCGCAGATCGAGGAACAGCCGCGGGTCCAGCCGATCGCGCTGGCGCGGCCCCGCGCCATCGTCGGATCGATCATCGCCGAGCGTGGACCGAGCGAGTCGCCCGTGGCGAAAGTCGCGACGTGGATCGGGGGCGTGTCGCTGATCGTGCTGCTGATCGCCTGCGCGAACGTGGCGAACCTGCTCCTCGCGCGCGCCATCCGCCGGCGTCGAGAGATCGCGCTGCGCCTCGCGATGGGCGTCGGCCGCGCGCGGCTCGTGTCGCAGCTCCTCACCGAAACGCTCGTGCTCGCGCTCCTCGGCGGCGTCACCGGGCTGCTCGTCGCCCATTGGGGCGGCTCCGTGCTGCGGTCGGTCGTGCTGGACCAGAGTTCGGCACCCGCCGGCCTTCGCGATCCGCGGACCGTGATCTTCGCGATCGGCGCCGCGATCTTCGTGGGTCTTCTCACCGGACTCGCACCCATTCTCCAGGCCGGGCGGGCGGATCTCACGGCGGACCTCAAGTCGGGGTCGCGCGAGGGGACGTTCCATCGATCGCGCGCCCGCGTCGTTTTGCTCGTGCTGCAAGGCGCACTCTCGGTGGTACTGCTCGTCGGCGCCGGGCTCTTCGTTCGCAGTCTCGAGAACGTGAACGCGGTGCGGCTCGGCTACGACGTCGACCCGGTGCTGCTGGTCGATCTCAACATGCGCGGCGAGAATCTGGACAGCGTCGCCGCGATCGGCCTGCGCCAGCGTCTTCTCCAGGCGGTGACGACGATTCCGGGCGTCACGCACGCGAGCGCGCAGGTTTCAGTCCCGTTCTGGAGCACGTGGAGCCTCAACTTGTACGTCGCGGGCATCGACACGGTCGGCAAGCTCGGACAGTTCAACCTGAACGCCGTCTCGCCGGATTTCTTCCCGACGTTCGGGACGCGCCTCCTGCGTGGACGCGGCATCGGCCCGCAGGACGTCGAGAACGCGCCGCGGGTGATGGTCGTGAGCGAGGCCATGGGCCAGACGTTGTGGCCGGGCAAGGATCCGATCGGGCAATGCGTCCGCATCAGCGCCGACACGATGCCCTGCACCTACGTCGTCGGCGTCGCCGAGAACATCAAACAACAAAGCCTCGGCGTAGATTCGGCATTATATAATTATTATATGCCCGCCACCCAGTTCAATCCGAATCAGGGCGGCTTGTTCGTGCGGGTGAAGGGGAACGCGGCCCGAGCGGCCGACGGCATTCGCCGCCAGCTGCAGCGGGAGATGCCCGGCGCCTCCTACATCACGACCACGCCGATGGAGAAGATCCTCGGGAGCCGAACGCGGTCGTGGCACCTGGGAGCGACGCTCTTCGTGGTGTTCGGCGTGCTCGCCCTCGCCATCGCGGCCATCGGCTTGTACAGCGTGATCGCCTACAACGTCGCGCAGCGGACCCACGAGCTCGGCGTCCGCGGAGCGCTCGGCGCGCAGGCGTCCGATCTGATTCGCCTCGTCGTCACCGACGGCCTCCGCGTCGCCATCCTCGGCGTGGCCATCGGCGCCGCGGTCGCGCTCTACGCGGCGCGATGGGTCAAGCCGCTGCTGTTCGAAGAGTCACCCACCGATCCCCTGGTCTTCGGCGCGGTCGTCGCCGTGCTGGTGGCGACGGCGGTCGCCGCAAGCTGGCTGCCCGCCTTGCGCGCCTCGAAGGTGGATCCGAACGTAGCCCTCAGGTCGGAGTGACCCCCGGATGATGATGCTGACGCTGTTGCTGTTGCCGATGCCGTCACTGACGCTGACGCTGTTGCTGACGCCCAGAGTCTCAGACTCTGCAACGATCGCTATCAGTCGACAGCGTTGGGTCCGACTAGTGAGCGGCTCACGGAGCTGAGCGTCGAACGGCGCACCGGCAGTCGTCGGTCTTCTGGCAGCTGACGACCGCCGCCGTTCCTCATCTCACGCCGACGTCGCCCCGAACTGCGCCGCCCCGTCCTTGCTCAGCAGCACCCATAGCGTGTACACGCCGAGGATCGTTCCCAACGGGAACCGGATCAGCGCGATCACGCCGAGCACGATGGTGAGGATTCTCGCCCACGGCGCTCGCGCCAGGAGCCCCCAACCGGCGACCACGTGCAGCACCGACGCGCCCCCCAACAACAGCGAGACAAAGGTGCCCGTGATCCCGACGATGGCGCTGTTCGCGAAACTGCCCGCAAACGCCGCCCCGAACATCGTTCCGCCGAAAACCGTCAGCGCGACGAGCGTGCCGAAAATTCCGTAGACGATGTTCAGCCAAGCAAGGATCTTGATGTGCGTTGCCATGCGCCGCTCCGGTGGGAGAGAGAAACCGCACCCTTCGTCGCGGTCCAAACTACCGCCTCCCGGCGCTACATCCAGAACCCCCACTGCTGCGTAACGATCACAAACGCCGAAAGCGCGAGGTTGGTCGTGGCGTGGCAGAGCATCACGTCGCCAAGGGACCGCGTGCGGCGCATCCACAGGTTGTAGATGATCCCCGTGAGCAGCCCGACTTCCCAGAACGGCCCGTGCTCCGCGGCGAACAACCCCGCCGTTCCCCAGAATGCGAGCGGCGTGTACTGACCGAGCGGAATCCGCTCGAACTGCGGATCCTGGAGCCACCGCGGCAGCCACCCGCGCCAAAAAAGCTCCTCGAGTACCGGCACGAGGAGCGACGCGCGCGCGGTGCGCAACACCATCATCAGCGGCGTCAACTCGCGTGGATCGATCGACAGCGTCACTCGGCCCGTGATCCCGTTCTGAAACACGGCGTGTGAGCGCCAGCCGGGAATCAACAGGTCGGGCGCGACCCACAGCGCGCACACGCCCACACCGATCGCGACGCTCGCCGGCCAGTGCGGCGCCGACGTCGGAATGAGCCGCCGCGAGAACACCAGGATCGACGCCAGAATCACCAGATCGCGGACGATCTCCTTCGACGGATTCGCCAGCGGAATGTGCTTGTCGAGCACCAGCCACGCTGCGAAAACGACGAACGGACCGACCCACGCCAGCGTCCCCCCCCCCGCGCCAGCGGGCGTCGCCGATCGAGGCGAGGCAGGAACCGCGGCGTCCGTGTGCGTCATGGGCGCTGAGTATAGCACCGCTCGCGATCGTGCTGCACTATCATCCCTGCCGATGCGCATTCGCTTTTTCCGGACGGCCATTCCGATCTTCGCGATCCTCGTCGGCGCGTGCCGTCGAGACCGAGCGTCGCCTCGCCACCCCCTCGACCCGCTCACGACGGGAGAGATCGGCCGCGTGCGCGCGGTGCTCGATCAGCGTGGATTGATCGGCGGTGCACGGCGCGTGAGCATCGTCGATCTCCTCGAGCCGCCCAAGGCCGACGTGTTGCGCGGAGCCGCCGCGCCGCGCAAGGCGTTCGTGGTCCTCTACGACGCGGCGCGGAACACGACGACCGAAGCGATCGTCAACGTCGACGACCGGACGCTCGAGACCACGCGCGACATTCCGGGCGTCGAGCCTCGGATCGACGAGGTCGACGCCGACGCGGCGGAGTCGGTGACGCGTGCGAACGAGGCGTGGAAACGAGCGCTCGCCCGCCGCGGACTCTCACCCCGCGACGTCACGGTGGACGCGTGGGCCGCGGGCAACTTCGGCGCCGAGGATCCGTCGCGCGGTCGCCTCGTCCGCGCGCTGACGTCGGTACGAGCGGCATCGGCGAACGAGATGTCGCGTCCTGTCGAAGGGCTCGTCGTGCTCGTGGACGTCGCGGCGCGCCGGGTGCTCGACGTGCAGGACACGGGCGACGCGCCGGTGCCGAGCGTCGCGAGCGAGCGCGACGCCTGGCAACCGCTCCCCCGCCCCACGACGCCGAGTCCACCCCCCGCGCCCGAAGACGACGGCGCCGTGCGCGGCGCCGACATCGGCGTCGAGGGGAACGCGGTGAGCTGGCGCCGCTGGCGATTCCACGCCGCCGTGCGGCCGCGTGAAGGGCTCGTGCTCTACGGCGTCGGCTTCGACGACGGCAGCGCGGTGCGCAGCGTGATCTATCGCGCGTCGTTGTCCGAGATGGTCGTGCCCTACGGCGATCCTTCGCCGGCCTGGTATTTCAGAAACGCGTTCGACGTCGGAGAGCTCGGTGTCGGCGACGCCGTGTCGTCGCTGGTGCCGGGCGTCGATTGCCCGAGAGGCAGCCGCTTCCTCGACGCGGCGTTCGCCGACCCGTCGGGGTCGCCGCGCCGCGTGGCGCGCGCGATCGCGCTCTACGAGCGTGACGGCGGCATCGCGTGGAAGCACGGGAACGCCGGCGCGCGCGCCTCGGAGCTCGTGGTGCTGTCGGTGAGCCGGCTGGGCAACTACGACTACGGATTCGAGTGGACGTTCCACGAGGACGGGACGATCTCGCATCGCGCGCTGCTCACCGGCGTCATGGCGCCGAAGGCGGGGGCCGGCGACTCGCTCGCCGAAGCGGTGGCGACGGGCATCGCCGCGGTGAACCATCAGCACTTCTTCAACTACCGGATCGATCTCGACGTGGACGGCGCGTCGCCGAATCGGGTCGAGGAGATCGAGACGCGGCCGCTCGACGCGGCGGCGAACGTCCACGGCGGCGCCTTCGCCCTTCATTCGAACGCACTGTCGACCGAGCGCGATGCCATCGGCTCTGGCGTCGGAGCAGGGGGCTGGCTCGTCACGAATTCCGTCCGCCGGAATAGCCTCGGCCGGCCGACGGGTTACGAGCTCGTTCCGGGCCAGGTCGTCGGGTCGCTCGCCGATTCAGCGAGCGCGATCCGCCATCGCGCCGGTTTCCTGGGCGCACCGCTCTGGGTGACACCCTACGCCGACTCCGAGCGTTGGTCGGCGGGCGACTATCCGAACCAGTCGCGCGGCGGCGACGGGCTTCCCGGCTGGACTCGGGCCAACCGTTCGGTTCGCGACGTCGACGTCGTGCTCTGGTATACGGTGGGCGTCACCCACAACCCCCGTCCGGAGGATTGGCCGGTGATGCCGGTGCAGAGCGCGGGGTTCAGCCTCGTCCCGGTCGGGTTTTTCGATCGAAATCCAACGCTGGGTCCGCCGTAGCGAGGTAGCAACGATTCGTTACAGTCCCGGGTCGACAGCGGCTGCTTGACGCCCGAACCTGACCCACGCATCCTCACATCGCAGCGACAACAAGCGGCCCCCACGGTGGGCCCGCTACGCGCGAAGCCGAGTTAAAGAAATTATCATTGGAGGGCGTGTATGAAGAACGTCGCACAGGCGCTGGTACTGCTCGTCATCGCGGCGGTGCCCGCGTATGCCGGCGGCATCCCAATTACCACGACCCCAGAGCCCGCCACCATCGTGCTGGTCGCCACCGGAGCCGGCGTTATCGGCGTGGCCACCTGGCTTCGCCGCCGCAAGAAGTAAGGTCGTACTGTCGATCCATTCTCATTGGAGGGCCTGTATGAAGAACGTCGCACAAGCGCTGGTCCTGCTCGTCATCGCCGCGGTGCCGGCATACGCGGGTATCAAGGTCACCACGACCCCGGAGCCTGCGACCATCGCGCTGGTCGCCACCGGAGCCGGCGTGATCGGCGTGGCCACCTGGTTTCGGCGCCGCAAGAAGTAAATCGGACCGGAGTCGCTGAACCGAGACGGCCCGCCGACAATCGATCGCAGCGGGCCGTTTCTCATTCTGGTGGCGACCCGCGGCGCCTTCGCCAACCTCAGAGTCCCGGCAGCCGCAGCGCCTCGGTGTTCGCCTCGAGGTCGAGCAGCTTTTTCTTTCGCCACAGACCGCCGCCGTATCCGGTCAACGAGCCATCGGAGCCGATCACGCGGTGGCACGGAATCAGGATCGAGATGGGATTGTCGCCGTTGGCGCCGGCGACGGCGCGCACCGCGGTGGGTTGGCCCAGCGACGCCGCGAGCCGACCGTAGCTCGTCGTCGACCCTGATGGAATCCGCCGGAGCGCCGACCACACGCGCATCTGAAACGGCGTGCCGCGCGCGTCGAGCGGGATCGTGAACTCCTTCCGCTCGCCGCGAAAATACTCGGCCAGCTCGCGCCGGAGATCGCGCACGACGCGCGACTCGCCGCGCTCGAGCACGAAACCCGTCGCGCGCGACAGACGCGCCAACTGTGCGTCGAGCGTTCGCCGATGCGTGAACTCCAACAGAACGAGGTGCGTCTCCGTCGCGCCGGCGACCATCTCGCCGATCGGCGTGTCCACGTCGGCGAGCCCCGCGATCTGAGGCGACGAAGTCTTCACCGCACTCATACAGGCTCCATGGCGTGATGCGGCGGCGCGGGGAGCTCGACGACGATCGGATCCCCCGACCGAACCGTGCCCCCCGAGACCACGACACTCATTACGCCGGCGCGCCGGACGATCTCGCCGGCGCCATTGCGCGTCGCGACCTGCGCGAGCAATCCGGACTGGAAGCGGTCGATCTGTACGCACGGCGTGCGGAGGCCTGTCAGCTCGATGACCGCCTTGTCCCCGATGTGCAGCCGAGCTCCGGTCGGCAGAGCGAGGAGCGGGATGCCACGCGTCGTGAGGTTCTCGCCAAGCTCGCCCGGCGCGACGAGAAATCCCGATTTCGCCAACTCGTCGAGCAGCTCCGCGTGAATGAGGTGGACCTGACGGAGGTTGGGGGTCGTGGGGTCGCGCACGACCCGCGATCGATGTTTGACCGTCGACCCACCGTGCGCGTCGCCTTCCACGCCGAAGCCCGCGATGAGGCGGACGTCGTCGTGGTTCGGTTTGGCGAACGAATGCGTCGCGCTACGGCTGACGGCGATGACGGTGCCGCGAAGCGAAATGGCGGTGGTCGTCATTTCCTGCGTGGGTTCTCACAACGAAAGTTATTCGCGAGAAACGGACGTCGGTGGAATCTGTATCTCGGCTTCCCCCGCCTTTTTTCTCTTGGCATTCAAGGTCGCCAGGCCAGTGGTCCTGAGCGTCGCCCACCGCTTCATCACGACCGCGGCGTCCGCCTTGGCCTTCGCGACTGCGGCGATCTGCGAAGCCGTCGGCGCGACTTCGGCGGCCTGCATCGCCATCGCGGCCGCCATTTGTGAATTTATGACTGTCTCGAGGTTCTGAGACTCCGGCGCCCCACCCCCACCTCGGCCTCCACGACCGCCGCCGCCAAAACCGCCGCGTCCGCCACGACCGCCCACCGGTTGCGGCGGTGCGAGGGAATCCACGTCGCGCTTGAACGCGGCGGCGTCCTCGCCGCTCGCGCCCTCGAGTTTCGCCGAGAGAGCGCGCGCCTGATCGTACGCCGCGTGCGCGGCGGCGGCACCGTTGTACATGTCGCGCGTCAACGTGGCGAGTTGGGTGAGCGCGACGGCCGGCGTCTTGACGCGCGGGTCGAGCCGGACGGTGATCGGCTGCGTGTACTGTTTTGCGTCGACAGTGAGTCGAACGGTGTATGCGCCAGGCGCGGCCCACGGCGATGCAACCGAGGGATACGTGTGGTGCGGGACCGCGCCTCCGGCTCCGCCACCGCCACCACCACCTCCGCCCGCGCCGATCGGATCCAGCTTGAGATCCCACGAGAAACGATGAAATCCGGCGCGCGACGAGAGAACGATCGGCGGTGCGGGCCAATAGAGCGGCAGCGCGCAATCCGGTGCCGTCGGCGTGCGACGGCAGATCTGGTCGTACGCTTCCGGATCGAGCGCGGGATGCGGACTCATCACCGGGTCGGCGCTCGAGTAGTGACGAATCGTCTTCCCCGCGCCGTCGAGGATCTCGAGCGTCACGGGCGACGACGCGTCGGCGGCGAGGCTGTAGTCGATGATGCCGCCCGGCATCGGATTCTCGCCCGCCGGCCATTCCGGCGGCCATGGCGTCGGGTCGTTCATGCCATATCGAACGCGCACCGCCGTACCCGGCTTGAACAGATATGCGCTCTTCGCGTCGTTCGCCGCGCGCGCCTCGGCGTCCTGCCGCAGCGGCGTGACGTCGTCGAGGATCCAGAAGCCGCGGCCGTGCGTCCCCGCGACGAGATCGGCGCAGAGACAGGTGCTGTCGTCCTTGAGCTCGAGGTCGCGCACCGAGATTGCCGGCATGTTGAACCGCAGCGAGCGCCAATGATCGCCGTCGTCGAACGACACCCAGACCTGAACGTCCGTCGCAGCGTAGAGCAGACCTTTCTTTCGAGGATCCTCACGAATCGAGTTCGCCGCCGCGCCGCCCGCGATGCCGGTGTTGATCTCCGTCCACGTCTTGCCGCCGTCGTGCGTGCGCCAGAAATGCGGATTCGCGTCGTCGATGCGGAGGGTGTTCGCGGCCGCGTAAGCGGTCATGCCGTCGAAGTGACCCGCGTCGATGTTGAAGATGCGCGTCCACGGCTTGATCGCCGGCGGCGTCACGTTCTTCCACGTCGTGCCGCCGTCCGTCGTCACCGAGATCACGCCGTCGTCGGTGCCCGTCCAGATCGTCTTGATGTCGCGCGGCGACGGCGAGAGCGCGGTGATGCTGCCCAGCGGCGCCGGCGCGACGACGCCCGAGTACTTCCCGGTGCTCGCCGGCGGCTCCCACGTCTGCCGCGTGAGATCGCCGCTGATGCGCGTCCAACTGTGCGCGTGGTCGACCGACTTGAACACGGCGTTCGACGCGTAGAACAGCGTCGCGTGATCGACCGGCGACCACTCGATCGGCATCGTGCGCACGTTGCGATTGAAATCCGCCCGCTGCTCGGCGCTCGGCCCTACCGCTGACGTCTGCCCCGTCTTCCGATTGTAGAGCGACACGCCCGTACGCTGGCTGCCGTACACCATGTCCGGATCCTTCGGATCGGGCGCCGCTTCGCCGTACTCCTGAATGTTCACCGGATGCCAGTCGTGGAACGTGATCTCGCCGTCGTTCCCTCGGCTGTCGACGCACGCCGAACCCGAATCCTGTTGTCCGCTGCAGACGCGATATGGGAAGCTGTTGTCGGTCGAGACGTGGTACATCGCCGCTGTCGGCTGCGTGTACCAGTTGCTCCACGACGCACCGCGATTCGCCGAGATGACCGCGCCTTGGTCCGAGACGACGAGCAGGATGTTCGGGTTGTTGGGGTTTACCCATGCCTTCTGGTAGTCGTCGCCGCCGGGCGCGCCGCGCACGGCGGACCAGGTGACGCCGCCGTCTTCCGTGCGCCAGAACACGGTGGACGCGCTGTAGACGACGTTCTCGTTCTTCGAATCGACGGCGAGCGTTGGGAGATCGCCGCCGCCGATGCGCGCCAGCGGCCGCGGATCCTGCTGCACGCCCCCGCCACCTCCACGCCCTCCGCCACGACCGCCGCCGCCGCCCGCGCTCAGCGCAGGGTTCACCACCGGCTGCCAGTGTTCGCCTGCGTCGGTCGATTTGTAGAAGTTCACCGTGCCCGTGACGTTGGCCGGACCTGCGCGACCGCCGCCCGCGCCGCCCCGTCCAGCCGCCGCCGGGAAATCACCGGCGATCGTTGCGTAGATCGTGCGAGAATTGCTCGGCGCGATCGCGAGGTTCGCCTGGAAGACCTGCGGCAGTCCTTCGGTGAGCGGTGTCCAGTGCGTGCCGCCGTCGATCGACTTGTAAATGCCGGTCCCCGAACCGCCGAAGCCGCCGCCTTCGATGAAGCTCTGCTGCTGCTGCCAGAGCGTGGCGTACACGATGTTGACGTTGGACGGGTCGATGCGCACGTCGTTGCCGCTCGTGTACTCATCCTTATATAGGACTTTCTCGAACGTCTTTCCGCCGTCGGTCGACCGAAAGATCCCCCGCTCGGCGTTCGGCCCGTAGGGATGCCCGAGCGCGGCGACAAAGAGCCGGTTCGGATTCGTCGGATCGACGTCGATCATCGCGATCATCTCGCTGTCGCGCAGCCCGAGGTGCGTCCAGGTCTTGCCGCCGTCGGTGGACTTGTACATGCCGTCGCCGATCGCGAGGTCGGGACGAATGATGCCCGCGCCGGTGCCGACGTAGATGACGTTGGGATCCGACGCCGCGACGCCGATCGCGCCGATCGATCCGGTCGGCTGGCTGTCGAACAGAGGCGTCCACGTCGATCCGTAGTCGGTCGACCGCCAGACTCCGCCGTTGTCGAATCCGGCGTAAAAGACATTGGGCTGCGACGGGACACCGGCCAGCGCGCGAGCGCGGCCGGCGCGCGTGGGTCCGATCGTTCGCCAGTGCAGCGGATACGAGTCGGACTGAGCGATGGCATTCGTGGCGAAGCTCGCGGCGATGATCGACGCGAGCGCGAATCGAACGGATCGAGTGGACACGGGATCGACGGGTCGAATGGTTGAATGCGTCGGCTCCAAAGTGATCGCGGTCACCGGCTCGACTCAAGGGGTGGCGCTGGTCAGTAAGGATCATGTAGCGCTGTGGCCCTGCCCCGTTCCCGCCGGGTATAGTTATGCCGTTCACCTTCTACACGAATCCGAGAGAGGACCGACCATGCGCCGCGCTTTCATCTCGACCCTGACCGCCGCCTTCGCGCTCGCGCCGTTGATCGGCGCCGCGCAGGGCCAAGCAATGGACGCCTCCCGAGCTGTCGCCGGCGGCGGCATCTCCGTGCCGGGTTGGGCCGGCAAGGCCGACGGTACCGCCAGCGTGGAAACCGCGAAGCTCACGAAGGACGGCGACGCCCTGCACGTCATCACGGGTCCTGCCGTCGCGTACTGGAACCCCGCCAACAAGGCGAGCGGCGACTATACCGTGAAGGCGACATTTACGGAACCGCAATACATGAACTTGAACAGCCACGATCACCCGTACGGCATCGTGATCGCCGGCAACGACATGGGCACCGACCAGCAGACCTACCTCTACTGCGCCGCCTACGGCGACGGCCGGTTCATCGTGCGCGGCTTCGGGCCGGGCGCGTTCAAGATGAACGGTCCGGGCGAGGCCAACCCGGCGATCCACAAGGCCGCCGCGAAAGGTGACAAGATCACTCAGGACATCGCCATGTCCGTGAAGGGCGACCAGGTGACGTGCTCGATCAATGGCGCGGTCGTCGGCACGTACAACAAGGCCGATCTCGTCGGACCGGGAAAGCTCAAGTCTCTCGACGGCGTTTACGGCATCCGCTTCGCCCATAATACGGAAGGGATGGTGACGGGGCTCACAAAGACCACGCCGTAAAGACGCGGCTCGCAGTTCCCGACATAGCGGCAAGACTTTCGATCGACGACGGGCGGCGACACTTTCGCCGCCCGTTGTCTTTCGTTTTAGTTCAGTTCCCTCCGTTCCATCTCCCTCCGCAACACGCCATGGCTTCCCGCCACCTGCTCTCACGCGTCGCACTCGCGACTGTCGCGCTCGCCGCGACCGCCGCGGCGCAACGGACGACGCAGTTCCCCACCGACGACGCCACGCTGCAGCGAATCTGGCGACTCGGCATGGACAGCTCGCACGTCCAGAAGCTGTCGCAGACGCTCTTCGACTCGATCGGCCCGCGGCTCACCGGCGGTCCCGGACTGAAGAGCGCGAGCGATTGGGTGATCGACATGTACAAGTCGTGGGGCATCGAGGCGCGGCGCGAGCCATACGGCACGTGGCGCGGTTGGCGGCGCGGCCCATCGCACATCGACCTGGTGTCGCCGCGCGTCCGCTCGCTCGAGGGGATGATGCTCGCCTGGAGTCCGGGCACGAAGGGCGTGCCGGTCAAGGCACCGGTGATCGTCCTGCCCAAGTTCGCCGACAGCACCGAATTCGTGAAATGGCTGCCGCAGGCGCGCGGCAAGATCGTCATGCTCTCGCCCGCGTGGCCCACGTGCCGGCCGAGTGAGGACTGGTTCCGCTGGTCCACGCCGGAGTCGATGGCGCGCATGGACACGCTCGTCGCTCAAATGCAGCAGGACTGGGCGGTCAGCCCGGACAGCAACAAGCTCTATCGAGGCACCGGCTACTCGCTCGCGCTCGGCACCGGCACGCTCGGCATGCGGCTCGAAAAAGCGGGCGTCGTCGGAATGATCACGTCGCGCACAAAGCTCAGCGGCTTCCCGAATCCATTCCCGGGCGCCGACGCCGGACGCGGCGGACGCGGGTTCGGGCGCGGTGGAACGCCCGGCCCGGCGAGCGCACGCGGCGGCGGCGGTCCCGGCGCGTCGATCACCGCGGGCGGCACTGAGCCCGCGGGCGGCCGCGGTGGCCGCGGCGGCGGACGTGGCGGCGGCGGCACGACCGGCACCGGCGGCTGGGGCACGATCGAGGTCTTCGAGAGCTACAACACGATCGCGCCCGCGGTCACGCTCACCTGCGAGGACTACGGTCTGCTCTTCCGTCTCGCCGAGAACAATCAAAAGCCCGTCGTGCGGCTCGACCTCGACGCGCAATTGCTCGGCGAGCAGCCGGTGTTCAATACGGTCGCCGTCATCAAGGGCACCGAGAAGCCGAACGAATACGTGATGCTCTCGGCGCACTTCGATTCGTGGGACGGATCGTCGGGCGCGACGGACAACGGCACCGGGACGATGATGGCCATGGAGGCGATGAGAATCCTCAAATTGGCCTACCCGCATCCCAAGCGGACGATCATGGTCGGCCACTGGGCGAGCGAGGAACAAGGGCTCAACGGCTCGACGGCCTTCACCGAAGACCACCCCGAGGTCATGAAGGGGCTTCAGGCGCTGTTCAACCAGGACAACGGCACTGGGCGCGTGCAGTCGGTGTCGTCGTCGGGCCTCACCGACATCGGCCGGCACCTCAAGGCGTGGTACGAGAAGTTGCCCAGCTTTTACACGGACAGCATGAGTCCGAACGTCGTGTCGTGGAGCTTCAACGACGTGCCGACGGGCAATCCCGGCGGCACCGACGGCGCGGTCTTCGCCTGCAAGGGCACGCCGTCCTTCGGACTCGGCGCCGTGAGCTGGAACTACAACACGTACACGTGGCACACCAACCGGGACACGTACGACAAGGTCGTGTTCGACGACCTCAAGCACAACGCAACCCTGGCGGCGATGCTCGCGTATCTGGCGTCGGAAGACCCCGACTTCATATCGCGGGACCGATCACCGGGGACCTGGCCGCCGAACTGGCCGGAGAACTGTGGGAAGGCACCACGAAAGACCAGGCCGAGATTGTAATCCGATTCGTGAAGCGGCGAGCCCGTCAGTCGTTTTACGACGCGAGCCGGGCTCGGCAAAATCGCGAATTTTCAAATCCTGTGACGCACCTGACGGCGGGCGCGTCCATCGGCCAGTATTCCTCTGACCGCACTTTTCCTAGAGGAGCCACGAGCAATGGCGATTTGGAAGGAAACCTCACCGAAAAAGGACGCCCCGATGACCCCCGCACCCGCCGCCCCAGAACCGGCATTCCGCAGAGAGCCCGACTCCTCCATGGACAACTCGTTCAGCGCATCCTCGATGCGTCGTCCCGCCCGCGAGGGACGTGAATCCATGATCGCGTCCGACATCACCATCGAAGGCAAGATCGAGGGCGCGGGCAACGTCCGCCTCGCCGGCCGCTTCAAGGGTGACGTCAGCATCCAGGGCGACCTCACCATCGAAGCCGGCGCGAAGCTCACCGGCAGCGTCCGAGCCAACGCGGTCGTCATCGCGGGCGAGGTCGAAGGCAACATCGAGAGTGCGCAACGCGTCGAGCTCCAGGAGACGGGCATTCTCAATGGCGACCTCAAGGCTGGCACGCTCACCGTGGCGGCGGGTTCGCGCATGCGAGGCCGCTCCGAGTTTGGCTGGGGCGAGGAGCTGGCGACGTCGAAGCCCGCGCTCAAGTTGGGGATCGGCACGCTCTAGTGAACACGTTTCGCGCGCCGGCGGGATCCACTCGCCTCTGCCCGCATTGCCGGGCGGTGATTCTCCAGAACGCGAGTACCTGCCCGGCGTGCCGGAAGCATCTGAAATTCGAGCCCGGCGCGACGGCAACCCCCGCGCCGAGCTTTTCCGCGCTCAGTCTCGAAGGAAGCGTGCGTCACCCCAACGTCGGCCAGCCGTGGGAATACTCGGTGCTGGTCTCGATCAAGAACGAAAAGGGTGAGGAAGTCGCGCGACAGGTGGTGAACGTGGGAGCACTACAGCCGGGCGAACTGCGATCGTTCAGCTTCGGCGTGGACGTCTTCGTGCCGGGCGACTCGAAGTTGGCGACGCCCGCGACAGCCGACTCGCCGGTCAGCTCCCCCGGGGTCACGGCGCCGCCGCTGGCTGCGGCCGCGTCGCCATCGCCGACGGCATCGGTGCCGAGTGGAACGCGGCCGGGCTCGACGCCGTCGGTGCCGAGCGGCACGAGGCCGCCGGGAACGGCGTCTGTACCTAGCGGGACTCGGCCGAGGCGATAACGGCCAACAACAATCGTTGTTGGTGTTGTAGCTCTACTGTGCGTGCGCCGGGAACGTGTGCGTCGGCGACGCCAGCATCGCCTGCATTCGCGCAATCTCCCCTCGCTGATCCGTATCCACGTCTGACGCGAACCGGAAGATCTCCGACGCCTGCCCGGCGCCGGGCGTCGCGAAGAGATCCTTCACCATCTGAATCGCGCCCTGGTGGTGCTGGATCATGTCGGTGAGAAACAGCCGGTCGAACGTCGAGTCGCGTGCCTTGTCGAGCTCGGTGAGCTGCGCGTCGGTCAGCATACCCGGCATCATCATCGGGTGCGGATCGTTGGGATCGGGCACCGCCTGATTCCGGTCCTTGAGCCACGTCGACATCATTGCGATCTCGTCTTTCTGCGAGACGTTGATCTTCGTGCAGAGCAATTGAACCGACGGCCCCGCGCCGTGCGTCGGCGCCATGGCGGCCATTTTGAGCGCCTGTGCGTGATGGTGAATCATCCCCTGCATGAATCGCACGTCGGCGGCGGTGTAGTTGGCGCCGGGCGGAATCTTGATCTCCGCCATCGACATCGCGGGATGTTCATTCCCGCGGCACGCGCCGAGCGGAAGCGCGACGGCGATCAAACCGGAGACGAGGTGGCGTTGCTTGAGCATTTGTGAGCTGAGCGACGAGACGGTGACTCATCATACCCGCGCCGCTGTCCATGTGTCCACCTTTTCACCTGTCCACCTGTCCACCTGTCCACCTGTCCACCTGTCCATCGTGCGGGCGGCCGTGTGCACCCAACCGCCCGCACGGAATCGTTCGTCTACCTCGTGATGTGTGCTACGCCGCCGGCGGTGCGGCAGCTACGACGGGCGTAGTCGTCACCGGCGCCGGAGCGTTCACCGATGGCGGTGGCGTCGGAGCCGGTGCCGGACTGAGCGCCCGCGCCGCCTGCTCTACCCCGGCGACCGGCCCGCCTCTCGAGTCGACCCGCCGCGCCTTCCTCCACTCGGCCAGCAACCCGCTGTGCGCGACGTCCGCCGAGAGAATCGGGACGACGAAGTCGTTGAGCGCCTTGAAGGCCAGGCGCGCGCGATTCTCGAGGTCCTTGAGCGTTCCGGTGGCGCTGGACCGCTGACCGCGCGCCGCGGCCCGCGTGTCGATCGACGTTTTCACCGCGTCGGCCGCGGCGGTGAGGTTCGCAATGAAATCCTGCGACAGCCCCGCGTCGATGAACACCTGCGCGTACGGCTGCGCCGCCTCGGCCATCCCATGCGCATGGGCGAGCAGACTGACGACGCGGGTGTTCGGACTCGGCATCGTCATCGCTTGGAAGTTGGGGACGGTCCTCAACTTCGCCCGCGCGACCGATGCGATCGGCTGCATGTGATTCAACCGCAGCGCGAGGCGCAACGTGCGCTGCCTCGCGGTCTCGCCGATCGCGTTGACGCGCCCCGCGACTTGTTGGCCGCCGCTGTCGCCGAGTGCATCGACGATCGCGTCGAGGTCGGCGCGCATTCCCGACTTGTTGATGGTGCCCAACAGAGCGTCGTTGGTGATCAAGAACGCCTGGATGCGGCGTCCCGTGTTGTAGATCCGTTCTTGTAAACTGTTCAAATGTCCTCCGACAGATGAGTGATTGGATGAACTGGCGTCGAGCTGTCTTGCAGTCCTGCTGAACTGCGGTTCCGAGCAATTGATGCCGTCGCCTGGCCTCCTTGGTTGTCGTTTCGGCGAGTTGATGCTCGCTCGAGACGCGTCGACGTCGTCTTCACGAGCTCCAACGTGAGCGGTTCATGTGGCGATGGTGTGGCACCTCCGTGTGAGGGGTGTTGAGATCGGCCGGATGTAGACGGTTCCGCGCCGAGTGAACGGCGGACTCCGTCGAGTGAACGACGGAGACCGTCGAGCGAACGATGAACGCCGTCGAGTGAACGGTGAACACGGTTGAGTGAATGCGTGCGACGGTCGAACGAGTGCGTCGACCTCGAGAATGCCGCGTCACCGCTCGCGAATGGTCGCGGAGCGGCGAGTGGTGCCCGCTACGCCCACGCCTGCTCGGCGGAGCCGGCGGCGCGCGTCGCCCTACGTAGTGGTCTAGGATCTGAACGGCGAGGAATGGCCGTTCGCGCTTCGGCGCCGAGAGGGGGCGAGAACTTCGCGACACGCGCCCCTCTACTTATGTCTTATCGCCGGACCGCGTTTCGGGTCAAGGCAAATTTTGCCGGCTGTAAAAGCCTCATTGAAGAACTTTACCACGCCGAGCCCGGTCATATTGACTCACATTGGCTGGCAGCCGAGCCGACACGACGGCGAAGTTCGGCGATTCGCGGGCGCTCTCTCCTAGACGGTTTAGGCAACATCGTGTGCTGCGGATCTTTGCCTAGTCGATCTAGGAGAGCTTTTTTTCTGCCCGACGTTATCCGTCGCCAGACGGACTTAACTGCCCGCATCGCCGAGCCGCCGCTGGCAACCGAGGCGTCATTCTCGCGGGCCCCTGATCTTCTAAACGTTCAATTGAACGACTTTATACGCAGCCATGACGCTCGCCTGACGCGTATAACCGTTTACGACGGTTAGGGGATACCCCGAAACCGCGGTCGGCGGATAAGTAATAAGTAGAGAGGCTCGAGTCACCGAAGTCGGAGGGTGTGGAGGGGGCGACCACGACCGTCGATCCCCCGCCGCTTCGCGGCAGACTCCACCGCGTCACGCCGAAACTGTGGTCTGTTGTCGGATGTCAGTTCCCGACTTCGAGCCCACAGCCGTACCCCGCGTGCCGAGACAACTCCCAGAGTGGCCGTGATCTAGGCGTCCACCTGTCCACCCGTCCACCTGCGAGTAAGCGAACGCCGAGACTCTTGTAAGCCTTTGACGGAATCGCTGGCCGCGCCGAACGACTGAAGTAGAATCCGGCCATACCGTCATCCGGAGATCTCGATGCGGGTCATCAGGCACCTTGCGACCGCGGTCGTGCTCGCCGCGGCGTCACGCCCATCAGCGGCTCAGACCCAGACCGCCGCGCAGTCGCCGTGTGCCGCGCCTGATCGACATCGCTTCGACTTCTGGATCGGCGAATGGCAAGTCGCGACGCCGGACGGAAACGTCGTGGGGGCGAGCAGCGTTCAATCGATGGCCGGCGGCTGTGGATTGCTCGAGAACTGGACCGCGTCGAATGGAAGCACGGGCAAGAGCCTGAACGCGTACAACCCCACCGCCAAGCAGTGGCAGCAATACTGGGTCGGTCAAGGCGGCTTGGTCACCGAGTATCGCGAGAGCGAGTGGCACGACGGCTCGCTCTCGTTCGTCGCGCGCCCGTCGGCGGGTGCACCGGCCGCTCCGACCCAACGGCTCACCTTCACGCCGGTGAACGACAGCACAGTGCGCCAACACGGTGAAAGTTCGGCCGACGGTGGGAGCACATGGACGACGACCTACGACTTTTACTATCACCGCCGGCGCACGTAGTCGCGCGGGTGTATCGACGAACTACTCGGAGCGCAGCGCTTCGACCGGATCCGCCTGCGCGGCGCGCCACGCGGGAACGAGTGACGCGATCGCGGCAATCAGCAGCAGCGTCGCCGCCGCGATCGTCATGGCGCTCGGGTCTGTGGCCTTGATGCCGTAGAGCAGCGACGAGACCAATCGGCCGGCAACGAGAGCGAGCCCGACGCCCACGGCCACGCCGACCGACACCGTTCGCAGCCCCTCGCGCAACACCTGACCCAACACGTCACGAGTCGTCGCGCCGAGCGCGGCACGGACACCGAATTCGTGCGTGCGTTGGCTCACACCGTACGACACGCTGCTGTACACGCCGACGCCCGCCACGACGAGCGCGAGCAGGCCGAAGAGCGTGAAGAGCGTCGCTCCGAGCCGCCACGGCCGGTACTCTGGTTCCATCGCGGCGGCCATCGTCGTGGAGCGCGAGTAGACGTTGGGAAATTCCGTGCGCAGCATCGCGCGCATTTCGTTGAGCACGGCGGTGGTTCGACCTGGATCGACGCGCAGCACGACGTCGCCCACGCCCCATCCGCCGATCGGCATGTGATCCAACTGGAGATACATGTGCGGCGACGGATCTTCTTTCACCTCGTTGAGCATCGCCGTCTGCGCGACGCCAATGATCGTCGCGCACGTCGGCGACTCTTCGAATCGGATGCAGCGGCCGAGCGGGTCTTCCTGCGGCCAGAGGGCGTCCGCCATCGCCTGATTCACGATGACGCCGTATGGAGCCGCCCGGCTCGGCGACGGCGAGAAGTCGTGGCCGCGCAGCAACCGCGTGCCGGACGCGGCGAAGAAGCCAGACGTGACCGCGGTGTAGATGCCGGCGGGTTTCTTGTGCGCGAGAGTGTCGGCGTCGGGTGCATACGTCGTGAACTGAAAGCCGTACTTCGGTCGAATCGACGTGTACGCGACGCGCTCGACGCCCGGAATGCGCTCGAACCTCGGCCGCATCGCCAGCAGATGTTCGGACTGCGCGCGCCTGGCGGCGGAATCGAGAGCTCCATTGGCGAGCGACACGAACGCGAGACGATCGACCGAGTAGCCGATGTCGAAGGATTCGACGTTGGTCAGGCTGCGGACGAACAACGCCGCTCCGACCAGGAGCATGACGGACAGTGCGGCTTGCACGACGACAAGTGATGAACGCAGCCGCGACGGGCGCGACGATCCTTCGCGGGCGCCGGCCTTCAACGCGCTCGTGAGATCCGGCGACAGCGTTTGCAGGGCGGGCACGAGGCCGGCGACGATACCACAGGCGAGAGCCGCGAGGCCCGCGAATACGAGGACGCGCACGTTGACCGGCGACTCGGCCCAATGGATCTCCGGGGTAAGCAGTTGCCGGAGAAGTGTGCCGCCCCACAGTGCCGCGAACGCGGCGGCGACCGCCGCGACCAACGCCAGCAGAAGGCTCTCGGTCACCAGCAGCCGAACGAGGCGCGCGCGCGACACGCCGAGCGTCAGCCGGATCGCGATTTCTCTGCGACGTCGCACGGCACGCGCGAGCAGGAGATTCACGATGTTCGCGCAGGCGACGATCAACACGATGATCGCTACGCCGCCTAGGCGCGTGGCCACCTGAACGCTGCTATCGACCTTTCCCGGACCGCGCGCCCGGACGACTGATCCGAATTGCGCGACGACCGACGTGTCCCGCAGGTAGTCGATGCCGGGTCCGCGCAGCCGGTTCGTCACCCGCTGAATCAGCTCGCCTTCCCGTGCGTCCGGCGCCAGACGCATTCCCACTTGGAATCCGTTGATCCGCGGATTGCGATACCACGGATCCTTCCCGGCCGGCATGCCCGACCCGATCGGCCGCCAGATGTCCACAGCGTCGAGATCGATGCCGCTGAAGCGCGCCGGGGCGACACCGATGATCGTGTATCGGCGCAGCGTGCTTCTGCCATACTGCCCGTCGTTGATCTCGATCGTTCGACCGAGAACTCGCGGATCGCCGTCGAGACGGCTTCGCCAGAAGGCGTCGCTGACGACGACGACGGCCACCGGAGCGTCGACGCGGTCCTCCTCGGGCGAGTAGAACCTGCCCATCGCCGGACGCACGCCAAGCACGCGGAAATAATTCGCGGTCGCGTCGGAAACGTTCGCCTTCGGTGGATCTTCGCCGCCGCCGATCGCACTCGAGACCGGATAGCGGTATGCGAAGAGGTCCGCCTGGGCGCCGACGGTCGCTGAGAGGGCGTCGTACGATGCGTAATCGAAGCCCGGCCAGAATTGCGGTCCGTTGGAGAAGTGTCGCTCGACCCACAGTCGGCGCACCTCCGCGGGCCGCGCGACACCGGTCGGCGGCCGAACGAAGATCGCATCGAGCAACGAGAACATCGCCGCGTTGGCGCCGAGGCCGAGCGCGAGCGTGATGATGATGGTGAGCGAGACAGCCGGCGTTCGGCGTAACGAGCGAGCGGAATACACGAGGTCTTGCCGCAGCGCGTCGAACCACTCGCCATGATCTTCTCGGCGCGCGACTCGATCGCCGATCTCGCGGAGACCGCGCCGAACGGCCTCGACGTCGCCGAACTCAATGGTCGCTTGCGCCCGCGCCGCGTCGTGCGTCGCGCCCTGTGCCACCAGCTCCTCGATGCGAGCCTCGAAATGAAAGCGCAGCTCGTCGTCGATGTCGGCGCGCACGTCGCGCCGCCAGAACCGGAGATAGCGATACAAGCGCGACGCGGTCATGACTCGGCGGGAACGGCGACCATCACGCGAGCGACGGCGGCGGCGTAGTCGTTCCACGTTTCAGTCTCAGCCCGCAGCGCACGGCGGCCGGCCGCGGTGAGCCGATAGAACTTGGCGCGCTTCTTCTTGTCCGACGCGCCCCACTCCGACGACACCCACCCGCGCTCTTCCATCCGGTGCAGCGCCGTATAGAGCGCGCCGTCGAGCACCTTGAAACTGCCGCTCGATCCTTCACGGATAAATCGCGCCACGCCGTACCCGTGCATCGGCCCCCAGGACAGCGCGCGCAGCACCAGCACGTCGAGCGTGCCCTGCAAGAGATCCAGCTCCCGAGTCGTCATGCCCCACGATAAGGGCGGCCGCTGATTACATCAAGTGTTGAGGGAGTGGAACCCAGGTGGACCGGTGGGCCGTCAGTCGGCGACGACGACCGCGGTGCCCGCCGCCTTGTCGCCGAGGCGCTGGTGTTTGTCACCGAAAATGAAGATCCAGTCGATCGGGCCGAGCATCGTGAAGATGTTTCGAATGAACGAATGGCCCCAGGTGCAGGGCGCGCCGGTTTCCGCATCGATCACGCGCGTGCCGAGCCACTGCTTCGCCAAGCTCTGTCCACCGTGCAGGCCGTCACCGAATCCGAGATAGAAAAGCATCCAAACCACGCTGGCGGTCCCCCAAACACCGCCGAGCGACGGAAGGACGCGAGCGATCGCCGGCGACACCATGAGGGGCGCCGTCGCGAAGAAGCCGTCGATCATCTGACCGAGGAAGCGCTGCCACCGGGTGGCGAGCACGAGGTGAACCTGTGAGTCGGTGCCCATAGCCGGGAAACTGAGCGGCTGCGCGCGATCGCGCGATCCCGTGGCGGTCACGGCGCTTGACGCGCTGACGTCACATCGCCGAACTTCCGTTCACCCGCCCTTCCCCTCCGTCCGAAGGACGCTTGGAGCTTCGCGAACAAATTCAGTCCGCGCTGGGTAGCGCGTACGGCGTCGAGCGAGAGCTCGGCGGCGGCGGCATGTCGCGCGTTTTCGTCGCGACGGATACCGCGCTCGGACGACGCATCGTCGTGAAGATCCTGCCGCCCGACGCCATGGGGCAGGTGTCGATCGATCGATTCAAGCGCGAGATCCGCTTGGCGGCCGACGCTCCAGCACCCGCACATCGTTCCGCTCATCGCCGCGGGGGACATCGACGGGCTGCCGTACTACACCATGCCGTTCGTGAAGGGCGAGTCGCTGCGCGACCGACTGGTCAAGGGGGGCGAGCTCTCGGTCGGCGACACGCTCCACATCCTGCGCGACGTCGCGGCGGCCCTGGCGTACGCGCACGGCGAGGGCGTCGTCCACCGCGACATCAAGCCCGACAACATCATCCTGTCCGGCGGTGTGGCGGTGGTGACTGACTTCGGCGTCGCGAAGGCGCTCGACGTCGCGGGCCGTGACGCCCCACCCAGGACCTCGCTCACGTCGCACGGCATCGCGCTCGGGACGCCGGCGTACATGTCGCCCGAGCAAGCCAGCGCCGACCCGCAAGTCGATCATCGGGCCGACATCTACTCGTTCGGTTGCGTCGCCTACGAAATGCTCGCGGGCGCGAGTCCATTCGCCGGTCGTCCGGCGCCACAGACGCTCGTCGCGCAAGTGCAGGAGCAACCGGAACCGATCACGAAGCGACGCGCCGCCGTGTCGACCGCGCTCGGCGCGCTGATCATGCAATGCTTGGAGAAACGGCCGGGTGACCGGCCGCAATCCGCGGCCGAGGTGCTGGCCGCGATCGACGCGGTCGCCACGCCAACCGGCGGCAGTCAACCAACGGGTGCGCGTCTGGCGGCGGCCGGCGTGACCGGTCGCAACGGTCGACGAGGATTGTTGATCGCCGGCGGAGCAACGCTGCTCGCCGCGATCATCGTTGCTGCCACGCTCGCCGTTCGCGGCAGTGCGCCACGAGCCATGCGACCCGGGCGCGTCACGCCGGTCGCTACGACGTCGGCGTTGGAGATCGGACCGGCGATCTCTCCCGACGGCAAGTTCGTTGCGTTCATGTCGGGCACGCCCGGCAGCTTCCACATCTTCGTGCGACAGATCGCGGGCGAGCGCTCCGTGGACGTGAGCGGCTCGCTCGGCGGCGAGCACACCCGACCCAACTGGTCGCCCGACGGATCACAGATCGCATTCGTCGCGAACGGCTCCGGCTACGCCGTTCCCTCGACCGGTGGTTCGCCCAAAGTGCTGGTGGAGACGCCGAAAACGCCGATCACCGAGGTCGTGTGGTCGCCGGACGGAACGCGACTCGCATACGCAAACTCGGAAGGTGTTTTCATAAAGCCTGTCAGCGGCGGCGAGGCTCGCCGACTGGTGTCGGGCGAAACGCTGCACTCGCTTGCCTGGTCGCCGAACGGCGCCAGACTGGCTTACGTCGACGGGATACAACCAAGCCTCGACAACCTGTCGTCGGCGCCGCTCAAGGTCGTCGACGTGGCCAGCGGCAAGGTGATCGTCGTGGAGCCGGACAACGTCGTGAACCTGAGCCCGGTGTGGTCTCCTGACGGCAAATCGATCCTGTTCATCTCGAGCCGCGAGGGTCCGCTCGACATTTATCAGCAGCCGCTGACGGGTGGCGGACAGGCGCGCGGTCCGGCGCTCCGCGTCACGACGGGTCTTTCGGCGCGACGTGTGACGCTCAGCGCCGACGGAGCCAACGCCGCCTACGACGTGGTACGAAATCGATCCAACATCTGGTCCGTCGATTTGCCGCGGGGGAACGACATGGCTTCCACCGCGACCGCTCGCCAGATCACCAATGACAACCAGCGTATCGAATCCCTCTCGCTCTCGCACGATGGCCGGTGGCTCGCGTACGACTCCGATCGCAATGGCAACGCCGACATATTCCGAGTCCGGGTCGACAGCGGCGATCCGGTGCAGGTCACGACGAGTCCGGCCAACGATTTCGGCCCGTCGTGGTCGGCGGACGATCGCCGAGTGCTCTTTCATTCGAACCGCGACGGCCATCGCGAGCTCTATTCCATCGGTGTCGATGGCAGCGACGAGCAACAACTCACCCACGAACGCATCGAGCTGTTCCAGCCGTTACTGTCGAAAGACGGAAAGCATCTGTTCGCGTCCCTCGGTCCGCTGCGCGGATCGACCCACGCATATGACGTCGTCTTCGACAAGGACGCGAGCGGCCGTTGGATGAACATGCGTCGAATCACGCCCCCGGCGGTGTCGGGCGCTTGGCTTCGGCTCTCCGCCGACGGTGAATGGCTCGGCTACTCGACCGTCGTGAGCAATTCGTCGTCCTACATCGGCGGCACGGCCCGCGTGATGTCGGTTGACGGCCGCAACGATCACGCGGTGTTCGATCTTCAGCCTCACGAGCTTGCGAGCTATGTCGCCTTCGGAACCGACCCTCACACCGTGTACGTGATGGCGCAGAGCCCCGAGTCGCGTCAGTACACCGTGTATCAGGTGCCCATCGGCGGCGGGACGCCGCGGCCCGTGCTGCGCGACGACCCGGCGCACCGCATCAGCCGCTGGGACTTCGCGACCGACGGCCGGCATTTTTACGTCACGCTCGCGGCGGACGAGAGCGACGTGTACGTGATGTCGCTGAGACGTTGAGAAGGCCGTCAACGGAGCGCGCTGGACGCCGCGGCGACATTTTCAACTCCTGAACAATTCGCTCCGCCGCGCAGCCATCATCTCTCGGAACGGTCGGAAGAACGTGCGTAGGTCGTTCACGAGCAGCTCGGGCTCTTCGAGGGCCGCGAAATGTCCGCCGCGCGGCATCGCCGTCCACTGCTGCACGTTGAAGAATCGTTCGGCCCACTCTCGTGGCGGCGTGGAAAGGTCCTTGGGGAACAGGGCAAACGCGGCCGGCACGTCGTCCGACCCCTTCCATTCGTTCACCTTCTGCCGAATCCAGGTCATCGCCCCGGCTTGCGTAACGTCGTAGTACGGGAGAAACGACGAGTTGATCGTTCCGGTGACCCAGTACAGCATGACGTTGGCGAGCAGTTCGTCTTTGGAGAACGCGCGTTCGACGTCGCCGTCGCAATCGCTCCATCGACGGAACTTTTCAACGATCCACGCGGCGAGTCCCGCCGGTGAGTCGTTCAGCCCCAGGGCGACGACCTGCGGCTGCGTGCCTTGAACGAACGCGTACGCTCCCGCGCGCTGCTGAAACTTGCCGATCGCGTCGAGGTAGTCTCGTTCAGTTCGACTCAATCCGCCGGGCGCGGCGAGGGCGTGAAAGAACGGAACGTCGGTGAGATGCATGCCCAGCACCGCGTCGCTGTGATCGCGAGCGAGAAACTCAGTAATCGTACTCCCCCAATCGCCGCCGTGGGCGACGTAATGATCGTATCCGAGCACGCGAGTCATCAGGTCGTGCCACAGGTCGCCGACATGGAACAACGACCCGGGTTCTCGCGGCTTGTCAGAGAACGCGTATCCCGGGAGACTGGGTGCGATGACGTCGAATGCATCCGCCGGATCACCGCCGTGGGCTCCCGGGTCCGTCAACAACGGGATGATCTTGGTGAAGCGAAGAACCGAGTCCGGAAATCCGTGAGTGAGGATGATCGGAAGCGGATCCGGTCCGTTGCCTCGCTCATGGATGAAATGAATGTTCTGACCGCCGTCGAGCTCGGCGCGGAAGTTCGCGAAGGCATTGAGCGCCCTCTCCTGCGCTCTCCAGTCGAAGGAGGTCTGCCAGTAGGATACGAGATCGCGCATGAAAGGCACGCTGAGCCCATGATCCCAGCCCGAATCGTTGAGGTCGTCGATCCATCGCGTCGCCGACAGACGTCGTCGCAGATCGTCGAGCGTGGATTGCGGAACCTCGATCGTGAACGCATTCGCTGACAATTTCGGCCTCGGGGTGAAGGAGGCTCGCCTTGCATCGCAGAGCCTGTGCCTCGCCTCGGCAGATTGCCGTGCTCCCGCTGCCGGCCAAGATTCGGGTGCGTAGCGGGCGATCGAGAGTTGACGTACTTTCGCGCCGCCACCTTCGCTGCCCTTCCCTCTCCCAAATGCGGGATCCGATCAGTCGCCGCACCTTCAATCAACTCCTTGGCGCCGCGGCCATGAGCCGGGTCCTGCCGCACGCCCAGCTCGGAGCACCGATGCCGACGCACGCTGGAACTGGCGATGCCATGTCGATGACGCCCACTCTCCATCCGAGTGCGCCGAGCGACGAGTTGTGCACCCTCACGGCGATCGAACTGGCGCAGCGCATTCGCAAGAAACAGGTCTCGGCGCGCGATGTCATGTCCGCGCACCTCGCACGCATCGAACGCGTGAATCCCAAGATCAACGCCATCGTGACGCTCGTCGCCGACCGCGCGATGGCCGACGCGGCGAGAGCGGACGAAAAGCAGGCGCACGGCGATCCACTCGGTCCGCTGCACGGAGTTCCCGTCGCGCACAAGGATCTCGTCCCGACGGCGGGAATTCGTACGACGTTTGGTTCACCGTTCTATAAAGACAACGTCCCCACGAAGGATGCGCTCATCGTCACGCGCATCCGCGCCGCGGGCGCGATCACGCTCGGCAAGACGAACACCCCGGAGTTCGGCGCCGGATCGAACACGTTCAATCCCGTGTTCGGCGCGACGCACAACCCGTACAACCTCGTGAAGACCGTCGGCGGCAGCAGCGGCGGCGCCGCGGCGGCGCTCACGACCGGCATGGTACCGATCGCCGACGGAAGCGACACCGGCGGCTCGCTCCGCAACCCGGCAGCATGGAACAACGTCGTCGGCTTTCGCCCGTCGCCGGGGCGAGTGCCGCACGAGGACGGCACCTGGTCGCCGCTCTCGACGGGCGGACCGATGGCCCGCACCGTCGCCGACGTCGCGCTCTTTCTCAGCACCATCGCCGGCGCTCACCCGAACGATCCGCTCGCGCTCGACGAGGATCCCGCGCGCTTCCGCGCGCCGCTCGGCCGGTCCTTCAAGGGCGTGCGCGTCGCGTGGTTCAAGAACCTCGGCGGACTGCCGTTCGAATCGGAGATCACGCGTGTCGTCAACGCCTGTCGCCCGACGTTCGAACAGCTCGGCTGCGTCGTCGACGAGGCGGAGCCCGACTTCGCCGGCGTCGGCGAGGCCTTTCCCGTGCTGAGACATCTCTCATACCACTCGAGCTACGCCGCGCTCGCGCGCGAGCATCCCGATCTCGTGAAGGCCACGGTGAAATGGGAGATCGCCGAAGCGGAGCGAAACACCGGCGCCGACGTTGCGCACGCATCGGCACGACAGGCGAAGATGTATCACGACACGGCGGAGTTCTTTCAGAAATACGAGTACTTCGTGCTGCCGGTGACGCAGGTCGAGCCGTTCGACAGCTCGACCGAGTATCCGACGTCGATCGCCGGCGTCGCCATGCCGACGTACATCGACTGGATGCGTTCGTGCTGGTACGTGACGTTCATGGCCAACCCGGCGATTTCGGTGCCGGCGGGCTTCAGCGCGACCGGGCTGCCGGTCGGGCTACAGGTCGTCGGCCGCCATCGCGCCGATTGGAGCGTGTTGCAGATGGCGCACGCCTTCGAAGAGGCGGCCGGCTTTGGCAAGCGGAGGCCGGTGGTTTAGAAGTCTCAGACCGCCGGTGATTCCGGCGGCGGCGTCGCTCGCCGCTCGTCTTCGGCGGTCGGCCCTCGTGTGGCGCGATCGATTTGGCGGATCGCACCCATGTGGTACGCGAGGTGCGCAACAGTGCCCGCCGTCCAGCGTGTCTCCTCCTCGCTCATCTCGCGCGGAGTGCGCAGCACCTCGATCCACGCGTCGGCCTCTCGGCGCAGCGACTCGCGTAGCATCTGCCAGTCGGACTCGGTGACAGTGGGTTTCTTCCAACTGGCCGTCCAGTCGGCGTCTTTCCAGGGCGCGACTTCACCTGCGGCCCATCGATTCAGCAGCGAGAGTCCGTACCGCACGTGATCGACGTGCGCGGCGATCGTTCCACCGCCGGCGTTGGACGCCGATGCCTCCGCCGCCGAAAGCTTGTCGAGCGAATCGACCAGACCGACGTCGCCGCGGTTGAGGATGTACGTCCCGAATTTCGGATCCGGCGAGCCGTGCACGAGCTCGCGCATCAGGACGGATAACGTATCCGGAAGCTCGTGTGTATTCATGTTTGAACACTAATGGAGATTTGTAAAAATCGTGTCCGGTTTGCGTCGGAATTCTCGGACTCTGGAGAACCAACGCCGAGTGCGACCACGCGGCACTCGCGCGACTTCGACGTTCACCGGAGAATACTTCAGATGTCGATTCCCACCCAGCTCCGCCGTTCCGTATCGGTCGCGAATTTCGCGGCCGCGGCGGTCGCTCTTGCAATCGTCGCCCGCCCGCTCACGCTCCAGGCACAGTATGCCACCGCCGCCGCGGCGGCGCCGAGCATTCAGCCGAACAGCCGTTGGCTCGACGGACTCAAGGCCAAGCACAAACAGTTCTTCGACAACCCGTCGCCCAACGGCGGCATCGCGCTGGTGCACGTGATGGAGTATTACGACACGTACAACAAAGCGTTTGGCGTGAAGGACGTTGAGGTCAACGCGGTCCTCACGTTCTACGGCGGCACGACGTTCTTCGGCCTCAACGATGCCGCGTGGGCCAAGTATCAGCTCGGTGAATTCCTGCAGGAGAACGATCCCGCCACCGGCAAAGCCGCCACCAAGAATCCTTGGCGCTCGTCGCCGGTGATCCTCGGCCTGACGCTTCCGCCGGCCAGCATCGAGGCGCTCCAGAAGCGCGGCGCGACGATGATCCTTTGCAACAACGCGCTTGAGATCTTCTCGGGATTGCTCGCCACGAAGCGCGGACTCGATTCGAAGGTGGTGTACGAGGACCTCAAGGCGAACATTCTCCCCGGTGTGAGCCTCGTGCCGGGAATGGTGATCGCGGTGGAGCAAGCCCAGCGAGCGGGGCTGACGTACCATCGCCAGTAAGCGCGGGGCCGCGCGGGTCGAGATCGCGGTCCGTTCCCGCATCTCACCCGCGCCGGCGAGGCGTCGCCGGCCCCGCGCCGCCGTCAGCCGTCCCTCCGTGTTATCTCCGGCCTGATCACCTGCAGCGCGAACAGGTATGCGACTCCCGCGCACACGAGGACGACGGTCACGGCCGTCGCGTACACCGCGGCCACCGTCTCCAGCTTGATGGCCGCGCTGACCAGTAACACGACGCCGGCCAACCCCTGAATGGTCAACACGACTTTGATGAGGCGCGGAACCGACATTCCGGTGGCGGCGCGTCGCCGCGCGGGCAACGTGGCGGCGAAGATCAAAATCGGAATCGCCGAGATGGCGCTCGACACGCGCCAGACGACGCCGGCCGGCCACCCGTAGAGGGCAATGAGCGGCGGCAACAGTGAATCGACGGTGACGACAAATCCGAGCTGGATGTACGACAGCGTGAAGTAGGCGTCGTAGCTCGTCAGCTGGCTCCCCCTCGCCTGCCGCAGCCCGACGAGGAGAGCCGCGAATCCGACGAACGTGGTCGCCACCATGGCGAGCGTGGCCAGGTACGATGAGGCCTGAACGTCCATGCGCGCTCCTTGCGACCGGTCGCGTCAGCCTAGCATCATGCAAATCGCGCGGCGACGCTCGAAGGCTGCGGCCGGTTGCCCGTGCGAACCCCGGTCACGAGGCAATCTCATGTGCAATCAGGATCATTGGCACGAGCACGACGCGTTCGGATTCCTCGTCGATGCCCCTGAAATCCACGCGCTGATCGCCGAGGTCGAGCGGCAAGCGAACGTCGGCGACCCGGCCGAACGAATCGAGCGGCTCAAGCCGGCCTTTGCTCGACTACTCTCCGCCGACAACTGGCTGCCGCACGAATACACACACGCCGACGCGACGAGCCGCATGGGCGACGGCATCGGCCAGTACGCGCTTTATCGCGCGGACGATGGCTCACTCTGCCTCTTCGCGCTCGTCGTTCCCCCCGGGGCGTCCACGCCCGTCCACGACCACCTCGCGTGGGGACTCGTCGGAATCTACCGCGGCGAGCAGCACGAAACGGTCTACCGGCGTCTGGACGACGGCCAAGACGAGGCGCGCGCGCGCCTCGAGATCTCGAAAGAGCAGACGCTCACACCTGGCGAGTTCTATCCGCTCATCCCGCCGGTGGACGACATCCACTATCGTGCGTACGACGTCGGCCGGTCCGTCGATCTCGATCCACCTGCTCGCCAACGACACGGCCTGCGTGTGGCGGCACAAGTTCGATCCCGCGGCGGGAACGGTGACGCCGTTTCGGTCAGGCTATGCGAACGCGCCGTGCGAGGAGACGAGCGCCGCGTAAAGATCGTCTCTCGCATCCAGCCGCTCGCTGCCGTACCTTCTCCCATCCCACCGAGTAGCGCACCGTCCTCGACGATGAGGTCGCACTGAGCTTGGATCTGCGGGCCCAACTCCAAAAAACGCTCGGCGACACGTACCGCCTCGAGCGCGAACTCGGCGGCGGCGGGATGAGCCGCGTCTTCGAAGCCGAAGAGCTGCGGCTCAAGCGGAAAGTCGCGATCAAGGTCCTCTCGCCGGAGCTGGCGCAGGGCCTCTCGCGTGAGCCGCTTCGAGCGCGAGATCCAGACCGCCGCGGCGCTCCAGCAGGCCAACATCGTCCCGGTCCTCTCGGCCGGCGATACCGACGGCCTGCCGTTCTACACGATGCCCTTCGTCGACGGCGAGTCGCTGCGCGCGCGGCTCGGCCGCGGACCGCTGAGCGCCACCGAGGTCATCGGCGTGCTGCGCGACGTGTCGCAAGGCGCTCGCGTACGCGCACCGGCAGGGCGTCGTCCATCGCGACATCAAGCCGGACAACGTGCTGCTGTCCGACGGCACCGCGGTCGTCACCGACTTCGGCATCGCGAAGGCGATCAGCGCGGCGCGCACGTCGGCGCCCGGGGCGACGCTCACGCAGATCGGCACGTCGATCGGCACGCCGGCCTACATGGCGCCCGAGCAGGCGGCCGGCGATCCGGACATCGACCATCGCGCCGACATCTACTCGCTCGGTGCGATGGCGTACGAGCTGCTCGCGGGGCGACCCGTCTTCGCCGACCGTACCGCGCAGCGCATGCTCGCCGCGCACATGGGCGAAGCGCCGCGCCAGATCATCGAGCTTCGCCCCGACGTGCCGGCGCCGCTCGGCGAGCTGGTGATGCGGTGCTTGGAGAAGGATCCGAAGGATCGTCCGCAGAGCGCGACCGAAATCGTTCGCGTGCTCGAGCAGATCACGAGCGGCGCCGGTATGCAGGCGATGCCGCCGGTGCTGCTCGGCGGACCGGGCATGCTCCGCAAGGCGCTCGCGATCTACGCCGCCGCGTTCATCGCGGTCGCGATTCTCGCGAAAGCGGCGATCGTCGGCATCGGGCTGCCCGACTGGGTGTTCCCCGGCTCGCTCATCGTGATGGCGCTCGGCCTGCCGGTGATTCTGTGGACGGGCTACGTGCAGCGCGTCACGCGACGCGCCGTCACGGCGACGCCGACGTTCACGCCGGGCGGCACGCCGAGCGCCGTGCACGGCACGATGGCGACAATCGCGCTCAAGGCGGCGCCGCACGTCAGCTGGTATCGCGCGGCAAGAGACGGTGCGTACGCGTTCGGCGTCTTCGTATTGAGCATCGCCGCATTCATGAGCCTTCGCGCGATGGGCGTCGGTCCGTTCGGAAGCCTCGTAGCATCGGGCAAGCTCAAGTCGAAGGAGCCGCTGCTCATCACCGACTTCCACGTGACCAATGCCGACACGTCGCTCGGCCGCGTGGTGAGCGACGCGGTGCGCGCGGGACTGTCGCAGTCGTCCGTGCTTTCGCTGATGTCTACCGGGGCGATCGGGCAGGCACTTCAGCTGATGGAGAAGCCGCCGCTCTCGCGCGTGGACCTCACCCTCGCGCGCCAAGTCGCGCAGCGCGCGGGCGCGAAGGCGATCGTCGACGGCGACGTCACGGGCGTGGGTAGCGGCTACATCGTCGTGCTTCGCCTCGTGACCGCGGACTCCGGCACCGAACTATGGTCATCGCGCGAAACGGGCGACGGCCCCAAGGGACTGATCGACGCCACCGACCGATTGACCCGCGAACTGCGCGGAAAGGCCGGCGAATCGCTCAAGAGCGTGCAAGAGGCGGCGCCGTTGGCGGAGGTCACGACGACGTCGCTCGATGCGCTGCGCAAGTACAGTGAAGGCGCGCGGTACCACGACGTGCTCGCCGATTGGCCGAACGCCATAGCGAAGTTCCGCGAGGCTGTGGCGATCGACAGCACCTTCGCCATGGCTTGGCGCAAAATGGGGATGGCTCTCGGAAACGAAGGACGTCCGGTGTCGGAAGTGAACGCCGCGCTCGAGCAGGCGCACCGGCACCGCGACCATCTCTCGCCAGACGAGCGCGACTACGAGGAGGCGGGCTACTACATACGGGGACCTGGTGGTGATCGGGCCAAGGGCATCGCGCTCTACGAGGGACTGATGCGGCACGGCGACCCGACCGCGCCGGTGAACCTCGCCCTTACCTACCTGTCCCGTCGAAATTGGGCAGCCGCCGAATCCACATTCGCCAAAGCGAGCGGGGCAGCGCACGCGTTCGCCATGTACGAAATCTCGTGGCCGCAGATGAATCTGGGCCATTGGGCGCAAGCAGAGTCGAGCGTGACGGCGGCGGAACGCGCGTTCCCAGACAATTCGTCCCGGGCGATCGACCGCGCATACCTCCTCTATCACACCGGGGCGCTCGACTCGCTCCAACGCTACCTCGATGCTCTCCGCCGCAGCCCTCGGACCGACCTTCGCCCCGAGGCATCACTCCAGGCCGGAGACCTTGCACTGGTACAGGGGCGCCTCAAGCGAGGGCTGTCGCTGCTTACCGAGAGCACCGCGGAGGCGACCGCTCTCGGGAACGTCTCCAATCTCGTGGCGGACACCGCCGTCGTGATTCGCATCGAGCTCGCGACGCTCGGCGAGTCGGCGCACGGTGTCGAGCGTCTCGATGCCGTGCTGGCCCGTTCGCCAATCAAGGGAATGGCGCCGGAGGACCGACCGTACTTCAGCGTCGCTCGGACGTTCGCGCGCCTCGGCCATCCGGAGCGCGCCCGTGCCGTACTCGCCGAGTACGACCGCGACGTGCGCGACACGGCGTACAGACGCGTCCACGAGCCGCAGCTTCATGGCGCACTCGGGGAGATCGCGCTCGCCGAGAACAAGCCGTCTGAGGCCGTGAGTGAATTTCGTAAGGCCGACACGCAGCCGGACGGTCCGTCCACGGCGTGTCCCGTATGTCTTCAGGCCAATCTCGCTCGGGCCTTCGACGCGGCGCACCAGTCCGACTCGGCGATCGCGAACTACGAGAGTTTCCTGTCGACGCCGTACTACGAGCGCCTCGATACGCCGACCTTCGATGAATTCGCCGATCAGGTGGATCCCGTGTATCTCGCGGGCGTCCGCCGGCGGCTTGGTGAGTTGTATGAAGCGAGGGGAGATACAGCGAAGGCGGTAGCGCAGTACCGGGCGTTCGTCGAGCAGTGGAAGAATGCGGATCCTGAGCTTCAGCCGCGCGTTGCGGAAGTGCGACGGCGGTTAGAGGCGCTTACGCCTGTGGAGAAGTCGCGCCGAGACTGAAGCTGTTGCTCACGGCCAAGCTCGCGCGACCATCCAAGAGGCCGACTCGGCACAATCAACCGCGAACGACTCCTTACTTCGGCGGCGGCGCGTACCCCTGGGTCGACAATCGAACGCCCGACGCCTCGTAGCCCTCCGGCGACAAGGGCTCGACTCCGTTCATGTCGACGAACGCATTGTAGAACTGGAAGAGCGCGATGACCATCGTTGCGAGGTAGACTTCGTCGGGGCTGAGCACCGTCGTCGCCGCCAATGCGATTTCGTGCCGACGGGCGACATCGTTGTGGCCCGACGATCGCACCAGGCTCCAGAACGCTTCCTCACGGCGCGAGAGCTCCCGCTCCTCGAGCACGCGGTCGACGGTCTCGCGTCCCAGATACTCCGCGGCGACCGCCGCGTGCGAGCCGATTCAGAAGAGGCAGTGGTTCTCGGTGGACGTCATCGCCGCCAACAACTCGCGTTCGCCGGGTGACAACGGTCCTGGACCGCGCATCACTTCCTGCGTGAACCGAAGCAGGTGCTCCGACCGCGCAGGGTCGTAGGCGAACAACCGGCGCAGATCCGATTGGCCGCTGGCCTGCGGGGTCGTGTCTGTGAAGTGGCGAATGAACATGCGGCGCGTGGGAAGACGGGCTCGGCTCGCACCAACCTACGCCGCGCGCAGGCGGCGTCCAGCCGGTCAAGTCCCAGGCGTCAGACGGTACGCCTCTACACTCGGCCGCAACGGGCGCAGGAGCCAGTACGGCCGTCGCATCCCGTCAGGCCCTGGCGCCGGCCTCGCCTTGGCCAGCCATTCCTTGTAGACCGCGTGGCTGCGCACCGTGTCGACGACGACGTCGCCTTCCTGATCGCCCGGCTCGGCTTTCGTCACGCGCACCTTCTGATGCCACGCGTGCGCGCCGCTGATCGGATCGGGATGCACGGGGAACGTGAGATTCTGATGGACGCCCGCGCTCTGCCACCACACGCGACCCGAATCGCGGTCGTCGCTCTCGAACGGCTCGACGCCTTTCAGGCGACGCATGCGCCAGCGTCCGTCGCCACGCTCCTCCAGGCGAACGAGCGCCGAGCTCCAGCGGTCGGTGCCCTGCTTGTCGTCGACGCGCCAGCGGCCCATGTGGTGTGAGCACGCGACCACCCCGGGCCGAATGCCTTCGGTCACCCACGCGGGCACGACGAAGTAGCCGATTTCAGTGGTGACGCGAAGTAGCTCTCCGAGCTCGATGCCGAGCTTTGCCGCATCGGCGGTGTGAATCCACAGTGGGTTCGAGTGGGCGATCTCGTTCAGCCATTTCGCGTTTCCAGTTCTCGTATGGACGAGCACCGGAAGCCGGAACGTGGGCACGAGCACCACCTCGCCCGCATCTGCATCGAGCGCGGACGGCGCGACGTGGCTCTCGATCGTCGTCGGGATCGCCAGCTCGGGCCAGCCCCATGCGGCGAGCGTCGGCGAGTAGAACTCGAGCTTTCCCGACGGCGTCGGAAACCCCCGTCGCGCGACGCCGTCGATCATCACGCCGGCCGCGCGCCGGCCTTGCGCGTCTCCCGGGGGCGCGGGCATCGGCACGATGTTGCTCGACGGCGCCGGCGCTCGCGCCGTGAACACGCGCTGGGTCGACGCGTCGACCGACGACTCGGCGTTCTCCTCCGCCGAAAGCTCCGATTCGTGTCGCCCGTACGCGCCGACGGGAATCTCGAACGACGCGAACTTCCGCATGAACTCGAGCGGCGTGAGTCCCTCGGCCTGCGCGGCCGCGGGCAGCCCCGGCACCGAGTTCTCGAAGATCCATCGATAGTACTCGTCGATGCGCAGCTTTTCACCCGGCCGATACGGGCGACTCGAAGTGCTTGCGAATCCCCATCGAGCCGTCCGGATCGATGCGCCACGAGAGCTCGATCCAGAATTCGTTTTCCTCCCACACCTCGCCCGGATTCACGTCGCGCGTGTCGGTCACGTCGTGGCCGAGTCGCTCTTCGATCGCGCGCTTCACCGGCTGGCGGAAACCGATCCAACTGCCGGCGTGCGTCTCGAAGCTGGCGAGATCGTGACGTTCGCTGCCGAGGCCGACCGGCAATACGTAGTCGGCGAACCACGCCGTCTCGCTCCACACGGGCGTGAGCGCGGCGTGCCGACCGATCATCGACTCGTTGCGCAGCACCTCGATCCACGAGAAACCGTCGGGATTCGTCCAGACGGGGTTGTAGACGCGCGTGAAGTAGACGTCGAGCGATCCGCGGCCTTCCTTCAAGAAGTGTGGGAGGAGAAAACTCATCTCGAAGAAGGCGAGCGGATACTCCTTGGGCCACGTCAGCTCGTTCCACGTCGTCGGGTGCGGCGGCCGAGCGTGCGGCGCGGGGACGAACTTCGTCCAGGAGTTCGGCACGACGCCGCCTTCGGTGCCGACGCTCCCGGTGAGCACGTTGAGAAAAAACAGACAACGCGCCGTCATCCAGCCGCCCAGGTTCCCCGCCGCCGCGGCGCGCCAGTTGTGCGCGCTGAACGCGGGCCCGGCCTTGCCGACCGCGCGCGCCACGGCGAGGATCGTCGCCGCCGGCACGCCTGTTTCGCGCTCGGTGCGCTCCGGCGTGTACTCGGCGTAGAGACGCTCGAGGTCGCGCACGAACGCGTCGAACGACACCGGCTCGTTGGGCCGCACCGCGCGAAGGTATTCCTCCCAGTTCACCCACCGGCGCACGAACTCGCGGTCGTAGAGCTTCTCCTGGATCAACACGTTGGCGATCGTCAGCAGCACTTCGACCTCGCTGCCCGGATACGTCGGCAGCCAGTGGTCGGCGTGCGTCGCCGTGTTGGAGAGCCGCGGATCCATGACGATGATCGTCGCGCCGCGCTGCTTGGCCTCGATGATTCGCTGGGCGTGCGGATTGAAGTAGTGCCCGCTCTCCAGGTGCGCCGAGATGAGCAGAATGCACTTGGCGTTCGCGTAGTCGGGGCTCGGCCGATCCATCCCCATCCAGAACGCGTAGCCCGCGCGCGCGCCCGACGAGCAGATGTTCGTGTGGCTGTTGTGCCCATCCACGCCCCAGGCGGCGAGCACGCGTTCGGTGTAGCCGTCTTCGCCCGGGCGTCCGACGTGGTACATCACCTTGTTCGGCTCGGCGCGCTTGATCGCGCGCGCGAATGCGCCCCGCGAGATCGTCGAGCGCGTCGTCCCAACTCACGCGTTCCCACTTCCCTTCACCGCGCGCGCCCGCGCGCCGCAACGGAAACAGAATTCGCTCGGGATCGTGGATCTGATTGAGCGTCGCCGGACCCTTGGCGCAATTCCGTCCTCGGCTCCCGGGATGATACGGGTTGCCCTCGAACTTTCGAACTTCGTTGGTTTCCTGATCGACGTACGCGACGAGTCCGCACGCGGCCTCGCAGTTGAAGCACGTCGTCGGCACGAGACTGTAGTGTCGTCCGCGCTCGACCCAGTCGTTCCAACGCTCGAGCGGCGGGAAGGCGGAAAATCCCTCCTGCATCCGACCATTGTCGGAGGGATGAAGACTATCGATCGCCATTGCGTCGGCTCGGGAAGCTCACGAAATCGGGGGACCTTGCCCGGCGAGAATGAACGCGTGTCCGTGAAGCCACAGTCCGCCGAGCGCGAGCACGGCGGCCAGCGCGAGTCGCCGCGCCGCCGATGAACGAGAGCGGCACGACGAGCGCGACGCCCAGCGCGAGCGACAGCCAGAACAAGCGAGCCTGCGCGCCGCGCGTGAGCGTGTGCGCCGCGGCTCTGGCGTTCGTCGTGTGATGGCGCTTGAACGCGTCGGCGAGCGCGATGAGCCCCGTGACGAGCGCCGCGCCGGCGAACGTGTACTCGAGCCGCTCCGCCGGTCGCAGAGCCGGAGATCGCGCCGACGATGATGAGGACCGCGAGTCCGCCCACCAGCGCGTGCACGAGCAGATGCGGAAGCAGCAGTCGCGATTGCCAGAGATCGCGGCCTTCGCATTGTGCGAGAAGCGGCGCCGTGTAGCCGGCCGTGAACGCACCGGCAACGATCAACACCGGTGCGAGCAGCGTCGAGCCGCGAGTGCGAACCGTGGCGCGGCGAGCGCCAACCAGGCGACGAGGATCGCGCCGTACAGCGTGATGATGACCGCGCCGCGCGCCAACCAACTGCGCCACTGCGGACGAATGAGGATCGTCCAAAAACGCTCGGGGCGTTTGAGGTCGCCGACCAGCAGCGCGCCGGTGAGTCCCAGAAAAACGAGCGCGAGCACCGGCGAGACGATTCGCAGCAATCGGTTGCCGGACCCGAGGTTCGTGTACTGCGCGAAACCGGTGAGCATTCCGAGGCCGGCGGCGATTCCCTTCGTCCAGATGTAGGACGACACCGGCCAGCCCCACGCGCGTTGTCGCGGCACGTCGTACGCCACACGCGCTGGCTGTGCGGGCTTGCCGGTGTAGATCGGCAGCGGCGTGCGGTCGCGCGTGTCGCGCGCCGGGCGGTCGGACCACATATAGGTAGCGTCGTGCCGGGCGGCGAGCGGCTCGAGCGTCGCGTCGTGAGCGCCGATGTAGAACGCGTGAGGCTTGGTGCCCTGCTCCGGCCGTCGCACGGCGACGTCGTGTTCTTTGAGCGCGCGACTGACCTTGCTGGTGGGGTCTTCGAGGTCGCCGAAGAGAAGCGCCTCTTCAGGGCAGACGACGACGCATGCCGGCAGCAGCCCTTCGTCCACGCGGTGCGAGCAGAAGTTGCACTTCGCCGCGGTGTTCGAGTCCGGATCCATGTAGATGGCGTCGTACGGACACGCTTGCATGCACGCCTTGCATCCGATGCACGCGTCGTGGTCGAAGTCCACGAGTCCGTCGGGCCGCTGGTACATCGCGGTGACGGGACAGACCTCGACGCACGGCGGGTCCTCGCAGTGGTTGCACCGGAGCACGGCGAAGTGCCGCTTCACCTCGGGGAACGTGCCCACCTCGACGTTCTTCACCCAGGTGCGGAACGCGCCGACGGGAACTTCGTTCTCGGATTTGCACGCGGTGGTGCACGCGTGACAGCCGATGCAGCGGGTCTGGTCGATGACCCAGGCCCAGCGGGTCATCGTGCGGCGCGATTCGGGATGGCCAAGCGTCGAGAGTGAGGGGACGGCCGGATATTACTCGGGTGGCAGCCTCGCTCGCTACGTTAGGATTGAGATGTGGCCTGATGGCGTTGGTCGTGGCGGCCGGCACTCCAGGAGTCAGCGAGAGGCGTCAGCGTCAGGAGACGGGCCGCAGTTGACGCTGATGCTGATGCTAGAGTGACCGCTCCCACGAACCGCCCAATCAGGGCGCACGCAACCCACCCACCGCGCGAAAACCCGGTGCCACGCCTTTCCGTTGTCGATAGATGACGACAGTCGGCCTCGTCGGGGGGCTGGGCCCCGAGTCCACGATCGACTACTACCGCCGAATCCTCGATGCGTGGGCAGCGCACGACCCGTCGTCGTCACCGCCGATCGTCATCGACAGTCTCGACCCAACGCAGGCGCTCAAGCTCGTCGCCACTGACCGCGCCGCGTTCAGCGACTACCTCCTCGGCTCGATCCGACGCCTCGCGCGAGCCGGAGTCGACTTCATCGCGATGACGGCGAACACGCCGCACCTCGTCTTCGACGAGCTGTCGGCTGCGTCACCGGTCCCGATGCTGAGCATCGTCGAGGTCTGCGCCGACGAGGCGCGGCGGCGTGGACTGCGCCGGCTGCTGTTGCTCGGAACGCGTTTCACGATGGAGGCGCAGTTCTATCCGAACGTCTTCGCGCGCTACGACATCACGGTCGTCGCCCCAGACGACACGGAGCGCACGTGGATCCACGCGCGGTACGTCGATGAGCTGCTCGAGGGCAAGTTCCTCGATACGACACGGGATGAATTCATCGCGCGCATCACTCGCCTGCGCGATCATCACCACTTCGACGGCATCATCCTCGGCGGGACCGAGCTGCCGCTGTTGCTGCGCGCGCCCGCCATCGCCGACGTTCCCGTGCTCGACACCACCGAGCTGCACGTGGGGGCAATCGTCGCGCGATTGCGGAATCCCTGAACGGATTTTGCGGCGCCTCGCGCGCTACGCGCGCGTACCCGTCCGGCTCAAGAAATCGGCGATGTTCTGAACGGCTTTGCGCAACCCGAGGTCGATCACCTCGGGGGTCGATCCCGCGTTGTGCGGCGTCAACACGACGTTCGGCAGCGCAAGCAGCGGATCGTCCGCGGGAAGCGGCTCTTCATGAAACACGTCGAGCCCCGCCCCGGCGATGCGTCCGTCGCGCAACGCATCGACGAGCGCGTCGCGATCGACGAGCGCCCCTCGCGCCGTGTTGATCAGGTACGCCGTCGGCTTCATGAGCGCGAAACGGTCGCCAGTGAAGTAGCTCCTCGTCGCATCGCTGAGCCGCCAGTGCAACGTCACGATGTCGGACTCGCGAAGCAGCGTGTCGATCGGCACGAGTTGCGCACCCAGCGACGCCGATCTTCCCGCGTCGTCGCTCAACGTCGACGCCAGGAGCCGCATGCCGAACGGCGCCGCGAGCGTCGCCACGCGGCGCCCGATCGCGCCGAGTCCGACGATGCCGAGCGTTTTCCCCTCGAGCTGCACGAGCCCGCCGTTCGACCACCGGCCGGAACGCACCGCGCGGTCCATCGCCGGGATGCGGCGGGTGATCGACAACATGAGCGCGATCGTGTGCTCCGCCACGGCGTTGGCGTTGACGCCTGGCGTCGCCATTACCGTCACGTCGCGCTCCTTGCACGCCGCGAGGTCGATGTGGTCGATGCCGGTTCCCCACACCGAAATGATGCGCAGACGTCCGCACGCCGCGAGCACCGCGCGGCTTACATGCGCGTTTGCGTGGATGCTGATCATCGCGCCGGCGTCGCCGACGCGACGAATCATCTCGCGCTCGGCGTCCGCGCCCGGTTCAGTGCAGACCGTGACGTCGCCGAGCGTTCGCAGCTCGCGCTCGGCCGGGGTACCCGCGAAGACACTTGGATAGTCGTCGGGGACGACGATGCGAAGTCCGGACACGGAATGGGTCGGGTCGGGACTTCAAGATAAGCTGCCCGAGGTGTCCCGAATGTAGACGCCCGCCCCGTGGCGGACCTCCACGACGCACCTCATCTCGAGTTTGACCAGCGCCTCGCGAACCGTCGCCGGCGCACGGCCGCATTGCGGCGGTTTTTCCGTTTCGCCGGTAGTGCGGTCAAGACGCTCCGCGCCGAAGACACCTCACAAAGCGGGCTCAGGGATACGCATATTGCAACGATTTGACGCCGTGCCGCTGCTCGACAGCGCGCCCAGGGAAGATCATGTTGAGGCTGACTGAGCCCGGGGCGTCCATGCGTCACGCCGCGCCGACAACCGCCGATCCGCAGGCCCTCCCTCCCGCCGACCGGCTCTCTCGCCAGATGGGCGTCGTGAGCCTGACCGCGCTTCTCGTTGGCCTCGCGATCGGCAGCGGCATCTTCCGCGTGCCGAGCACCGTCGCGGCGCAGGTGCCATCGGTCGGCGGCGTGGCGATCATCTGGATCGCCGGCGCACTCGTCGCCCTCGCCGGCGCGCTTCCGATCGTCGCCGTGACGACCGCGCTGCCGCGATCCGGCGGAACGTACGTGTTCCTGCGCGAAGCCTACGGACCGCTCGTCGGGTTCCTCTACGGCTGGGTGAAGATGCTCGTCACCGGTCCGGCCGCGCTCGCGGCGCTTGCCCTCATCTTCGCCGAGTACATGCGCGCCTTCGCGACGTTGAGCGACACTCAGGTGCACCTCGTGGCGGGAGCGCTCGTGGTGGTGCTCACGCTCGCGAATGTCCGATCGTTGCCATGGGGCATGGCGCTGCAGAACGTATCGTCGTTCGCCAAGGTGGTCGCGCTGGCGATTCTCGCCGTGTTGATCTTCGCGCTCGGCGGCTCGTCACACGGCGCCTTCGCGCAACCCGTCGCGTGGAGCGGCGTCACGACGAGCAGCTTCTTCACCGCACTCATCGCCGTGCTCTTCACCTACACGGGCTGGATGGAGTTCACGTACGTGGCGGGCGAGGTGAAGGATCCCGTTCGCACGTACCCGCGTGCGCTCTTTGCCGGCATGGCGATCGTCGTCCCCGTGTATTTGATCATCAACGCGGCGTACCTGTACACGCTGCCTCTGCCGGCCATGGCGAAGTCCACGCTCGTCGCGGCGAGCGCGGCCACCGGCGCGCTCGGCTCGCGGGGCGCGGCGTTCGTGGCGGCGCTGGTCATGCTCTCCACGTTCGGCGCGCTCAACGGCTCGATCATGGCCAGTCCGCGCGTGTGGTACGCGATGGCCAAGGACGGCCTGTTCTTCCGCTCCATCGCCTCGGTTTCTGCGCGCACCGGTACGCCGTACGTGGCGCTTCTGCTCAACATGTCGCTCGGCCTCGTCGCCGTGTTCACGCACACGTTCGAGCAGCTCACGCGCATCTTCGTGTTGGGGCGATGGCCGTTCATCACACTGGCCGTGGCCACCGTTTTCATCGTGCCACGCCGGCGTCCGGAGCTCGCGCCGCTCTGTCGACGCCTGGGCTATCCCGTCGTTCCGGCGGCGTTCGTGCTCTTCTCGATCGCGATGCTCGCCAATGAGCTCGTGAAGCGGCCGGCCGACCTGCTGCCGAGCCTCGGCATCGTGGTGGTGGGCATCGTGGTCTACAACGGAACGCGCGCCTGGAACGGCTGGCGGACGCCCGCACCGGGCGTGGCGCCCGAGGCCGCCGGCTCGTGATTCATTTCGTCGTCACGAAAGCAGGCAGTGTTTCGATTCGCGCCTATCTCGCCGGCGAGGGAAGCGCGGTCGCGGACCACGTGCGCGTCATGTTGTACGACGACCTCGCGCGGATGCGCCAGATCCCACTCGGAACGTGGATCTTCGCGGAGAAGGATCGACTCGACCCGGCCCGTCGCGACCTGGCGATGCTCGTCGCCGAGCGCCTGGCCGCTGCGGGAAACGGCGCGGCGGTGCTCAACGATCCTCGGCACGTGCGCCTGAGGCTCGAGCTGCTCCGTGCCGCTCACGAAGCCGGCATCAACGACCATCGCGTATTCCCGGCGACCGATATTCGGTTCGGCGGCGTCGCGGGGGACGGCGACGGCGAATCACGAACGATTCGCGCCGACGCGCTCCGCTACCCGGTGTTCATTCGCATTGCCGACGACCACGACGGAAATCGTACGCCGCTGATCGATTCTCCGCGCAAGCTCGTCACGGAATTGGCGTCAGTGGTCGCACTCGGAGCGAAGCGGCGGGATCTGGTCGTCATCGAGTTCTGCGATACGCGGGACGAGCACGGTCTGTATCGCAAATACTCGGCGTACCACATCGGCGGTCGAATTTTGCCGCGCACGATCGAATGCAGCCGCGAGTGGATGGTGAAGTGGCGCGCCCGCCTGTTGGATCGCGAACGAGCCGACGACGAACTGCGCTACTGCGAGACCAACCCGCACGAATCGTGGATTCGCGAGATGTTCCGCCTGGCGCGAATCGACTATGGTCGTATCGACTACGGGGTGCACAATGGCATTCCGCGACTGTGGGAGATCAACACGCATCCGTGGATCGGCGGCGGCCCTACGCGGAGTCAAGATCCGGAGGTCGTCGCCTACCGGCGCATGATCGAACCGGCTCGCGAGGCGTTTTTCAATGAATTCCGCATGGCGTGGGCGACGATCGACACGCCGGTGAACCCCGGCGAAAGCATACCGTTGACCGTCCCTGATTCTCTCCTCCGCACGATCGATCGCGGATCGAGAGTCCGGCGACGCAAGGAGCGTTTTGGCTGGATCGTCACCGCGATCGAGGGTCGGCGCGGGGGTTATCGGATGTCGCAGACCCTCAAGCGCGGCGTGCATCGCGGGCTCACGCCGATCGTGGCCACGTGGCTGAGGACCGGATTGGTGTAGCCGCCTGGCACGGCAGAATTCCACCATGCGCACTCACCGACTCGTCGTTGTCGCGGCCATTGCCGCTGGTGTTCCGTCGTTCTCCGCCGGCGGCCAGGCACCCGCGGGTTGGAGTTCGTTCACCAAACTCTTTCAGTCGTACGTCGACAGCGACAGGGTCGTCGGCGCCAGCGTAGTCGTGCTGAAGGCCGGTCGCGAGACCGGCCGCTACAACACGGGCTTCGCCGACAAAGCCGCCAACGTTCGCGTCGACTCCGAAACGATCTTCCACTGGGGATCGATCACGAAGAGCCTCACCGCGATCTCGATCATGCAGCTTCGCGACCGCGGCAAGCTGTCGCTCGACGACAAAATCGTGCGATGGGTGCCCGAGCTCCGCGCGGTACACGATCCGTACAACATGATCGACAGCATCACCATCCGCATGCTGCTGTCGCACACGGCGGGCTTTCAGAATCCCACGTGGCCGTACGGAAACGGCGAGCCGTGGGAGCCATTCGAGCCGACGACGTGGAATCAACTCGTCGCGATGATGCCGTATCAGCAACTGCTGTTCAAACCGGGCTCGCGCTACAGCTACTCGAACCCGGGGTTCATCTATCTCGCGCGAGTGATCGAGCAGATCACCGGCGACCCGTGGGACGCGTACGTCCAGAAGAACATCTTCGCGCCGCTCGGAATGAACCGCAGCTATTTCCGGAGCACGCCGTACTTTCTCGCGGCGCATCGGTCGCACAACTACTACGTGCGTCGCGATTCGGCGACTGGCTTGGTGCGCCTCGTCGACAACGGCGCGGATTTCGATCCGGGGATCACGTCGCCCAACGGCGCCTGGAATGCCCCGGTGAGCGATCTCGTGAAGTACGTCGCGTTTCTGACGAACGCGATCGTTCCGGGGATGACGCGCGAGCGGTACGACGTCGTGCTGTCGCGCGCGAGCCTGCAGGAGATGTGGAAGCCGGGGGCGTCGATGTCGCAGAGCTACGAGTCGGCGCCGAACCAGTGGATGGGCCTCTCGTTCTTCGTTCTCGATCGCAACGGCCAGCGGATATTGGGCCACACGGGCAGTCAGGCGGGATTCCGGTCGTTCTACTATTTCGATCCGGAGACGCAGGCAGGGGTGATCGCCGTGTTCAACACGACGAATTTTTCCGCGCCGGCGACGGCGATCCAACGGCAGATGAACGACGCGGCGCTGGGGCTGTTGAAAAAGGAGTGACTGAGGGGCGCGGCTACGGCCGGCGCGGACCTTCCATCGTCCCGCCGCCCTGCACGAGCCGCATCTTCGCGACCTTGCCGTTCTCGCTGATGAACGTGACCCGCAGCGACGGATCGAACGACGCGCCGAACGTCATGTCGCCGGCATAGATGAGAGGGAACTTCCCCTGCCCCGGCCCTTCAGCCTGCGTCATCACCTGCCCGTTCTCGACCATGATGCGCACGACGAACGTGCCACCGTTGCCGGCAGCGAGCTCGTACACGCCCGGGAGCTGGTCGCGCACGTCGGCCGGCAACGGCATGGCGACGACCGCCTTGGGCGGCTGAACGAGCGGCATGCCGAACACCGCGCGCGCGACGTTGAGCAGGAGCCCGTCGGGGCCCGCATCCGCATTGCTGAAGACCACGACGTTTACGCTGTCGTCGGGGAACCACATGCTCGCCGTCGTGAAACCGTTGATGCCGCCATTGTGGCCGATCGATCGATGCGTACCGACGCTCCCGATCGAGAGCCCAAATCCATACGAGAATCGCCTACCGCTGTTCAAGGTATCAGGCGTCGTCATGAGGGCGAATGACTTCGCGTTGACGACGCGGCCGCCGGCGAGCGCACGCTGCCAGATCACGAGATCCCGCACCGTCGAACAAAGCGCGCCCGCCGACAGGGGCTGCGACATGCTGAGATATTCAGCCGGCTTCGCGCTGCCAGTTTCTGTCGAGTATCCGTCGGCGAACGACGGATCGGTCGGGTGATTCACGCAGTAGCTCGTCTGCCTGAGCCCGAGCGGCGTGAAGAACTCGTGTTGGACATACGTCGCGTACGACTCGCCCGTGACCTTCTCGATGATCATGCCGAGCAGCACGAAGCCGGTGTTGGAGTACGACCACGCATCGCCCGGCTTGAAGTCCAGCGAGTCGTGGTCGACGAACGCGACGATCTGCCGCGGCGTCATCTCCTCGGCCCAGCGCGGTCGCCACGCCGGTTCGGCCGTGTAGTTGTGGATGCCCGACGTGTGATTGAGAAGCCGGCGAATGGTGATCGTCTGGCCGTGCGTCGGCACATCCGGCAGATACTTCGACATCGGGTCGTCGATCGACAACTTGCCGCGCTCGGCGAGCCGCATGATCGCCGCGGCGGTGAATTGTTTGGTGATTGAGCCGATGCGATAGACGGTGGACGCTGTCGCGGCGCGACGTGCTTCGACGCTGGCGTCGCCGTAGCCCTTCATCACCAGCGTGTCGGGGCCGCGGAGGACGGCGATGGAAACGGCCGGCGTGTGCGTCCTGGCGATGAACGCGCTCGCCAGAGAATCGACGCGGCCGATGACGTCGGCGCGTGACGGCTGCTGTGCCCGCGCGGCGAACGGCAAGAACCACAACCCCAGCGATGCAGCGGCGAAGAAGCGGACTCGCATGGCGGGCGTCTCCTCAGGCTTGTCCCGGTGAAAGGCACCGCCCTCGACAATGAATCGGGGCGGTCCGCCGGGCAAGGGGCCGAGTCAGCCTTTGGTCAGGGCGACGTGCGATGCACCGCGTGTGCGTGGCCGCGCAGCATGCCTGGACCGACGCGCAGGTTGTGACTCAACGCGTCGGGCACGACGAGCCAGAGCATCGTTCCGATCAGCGCGTGGGCCAGCGCCAGAAAGAAGAGGTTGCGATGCCGCTGATACGCCACCGCCGCGATCGCGCCGCCGATCAGGGTCACCACCATCAGCAGCGGGTTGGGCAGGTGCGCGGCGGCGAACATCGCGCCGGCCATCGGAGCCACGAGAAATTGGTATCTCGTGTCGAACGACGCCCGCAGCCGATTCACGAAGTAGCCGTTCAACAAATACTGCTGAAACAGTGCCCAGAAGCAGTAGCCGACGAGCACGCCCGCCACCCGCCACACCGCCACGTGACGCACCGTATCGAACGCGAAGCCGAGCGTCGTCCCGATCACGGCGACGAGGAACACGGGGATCGCGAAACGGCGCGCACACTCGACGAACCCTTCGCTGCGCAGTCCGAGCGCGGACGGCGACTCGCCGCGGACGGCGTGCGAGGCCAGCACGATGGCCAACAGGATCATCCACGACGAGTGCGCCAGCGCCTGGAAGTACCAGATGTACGACAGCAGGAGAACGAAGACCGCCCCTGCCTCGAGTGCGTGGACCTTCGGGCCGATCGGCTGGACCGCCGATCGGATGGCCACGGATGGAGACCGCACCTGCATCGCTGCTGCTCCTGAACTTCAAAGACCGAAACCGACGTCACGCGCGCAACAGAATCACCCAGACCGCGTCCACCAGAGCGTGTGTGATCGCGGACGCGGTCACCTTTCCCGTGCGAAGGTACACCCAGCCGTAGGCGAGGCCGGCAATCGTCGCCAACGCCGCGTAGCGCGGGTCGGGGAGATGCGACAACCCGAAGATCACCGAGGCAATCGCGAGGCCCAGCGGAACGCCGAGCCAGCGCGATAAGAGATTCTGAATGAGGCCGCGGAAGAGAAACTCTTCCGGCACGGCCGTGACGAGATAGGTGACGATCGGCCGCAGCACGACGCCGGGCATCGCCACACGGGGATTCCACGTGATGAAATGCGTCGAGAAACCGATCGGGAGCGCGATGGCCGCGTAGGCGACGAACACGAACACCGCCATGCCGGCGTCGCGCGCCCTGAGCGACCAGCGGTAGCCGATGCCCTCGAGCGGGCGTGCGACGAGAAAGAAGTAGAGGCCGGCCACGAGCCCCACGAGTCGCGACGCGTCGTACCCACTGGGCGCGGGGATCGGCAACGACGGAAGCAGGTGGTACTTGATGGCCAACCCCAGGCTCGCCGCGGCGGCCAACTCACGCCACGGCGCCTTGCCGCGTTCGGTGACGCCGGTGGCGAGAATGAGTGATGGAACGGCGAGATAGACTCCGTACGAGAGCGCGCGGTCTCCCACCGAGAGGCCGGCCGCGGCCGCATAGAGCACACACGCCATCCAGAGCACCGCAGGCCCGGCGACGATGCGAACGAACGGCCGAGCCAATGCATCGCTGAGGCGAGTCGCGACTTGGGGCACGCCAAGCGCGAGATAGCCGCCCGCCAGCAGCGTGAAGAGGCCGAGCGGTAGAGGTCGGGCGAGCGACGTGCCGTGTGTGTTCGCCGTGAAATACGCGACGAGTGCCAGCCCGAACAACGCAACGGCGATCGCAGCTTCCCCGCCCCGCCTCGCCGGCGAGCGCAGGATCACTCCACCATCAGTCATGCGAATTCATTCCCTGCTCGAGACGCCGACGCAGTCGGCGAGCGTCGAGCTTTCAATATCCGCGCCGAATGATTCTGGCGACGCCTCTCGTACCGATGCGCTTGGCGCAGGGTTCCCGTCGCTCTCGTGGCATGTGTCCGGTTTTTTTGCCAACCGCCGTATCCGCTCCAGACGGCGCGCCGATAGCGCCGCAAAATCCGGATCCCTCCTGCACTACGGCGAATGGCAAACCCACGCAACGCTCGACCGAGCATTCCGTCCCTCCGATCAGCCGTCTCGCACGCCACACTGCTTCTGCTCGCAACGCTCGCGGCGTGCGACGAAGGGCTTACGTCCGAATCACCCGCGAGGCACGTAGACACGCAACCGCGATTCGCTTTCGCGCCCAGCCACGCCGGTGCCGATTCGCTGCGCGCGCTCGCGTCGACGCACGGAATCGTCGCGCTCCCACCGGCGACTCACGTTCGTCCCGAGTTGGTCAAGCTCGGACGGGCGCTCGCGTTCGATCCGATCTTGAGCGGCAATCGCAACATGGCGTGCATGACGTGCCACCTGCCGGCGTTCGCGACGGGCGACGGAAAGAATCTCCCGATCGGCGAGGGCGGCATCGGGCTGGGCCCGATCCGTTTGTTGGGACGCGGCGTGTTCATTCCGCGCAACGCCCCGCCGCTGTTCAATCTCGCCGCACTCAATCAGCTCTTTTGGGACGGGCGCGTTTCGGTCGACGCCGCCGGCGCATTCCATACCCCGGCGAACGAACAGGTATCGCCGGCGATGGCGCAGGTGTTCGAGTTCGGCGCGGCATCGGCGATCGGCCTCTTTCCCGTCACGTCGCGCACCGAGATGCGCGGACAAAACACGATCGCGATCACCACCGCCGGAATCTTTCGCAACGAGCTTGCGCAGATTCCGGACAGCAATTTCACCGGTATCTGGAACGCGGAAATGGCGAGGCTCGGCGCCGTTCGCGAGTACCGTCAGATGTTCGAGGCGGCGTACCCGGGAACGCCGTTCGCGTCGATGACGTTCGCGCACGCATCGAACGCGATGGCCGGGTTCTTCGTCGACCAGCTCTCGTTCCAGAACACGCCGTGGGATCGCTTCCTCGCCGGCGACGACGCGGCCCTCACGCCGCAGCAGTTCAACGGCGCCAACACGTTCATGGGCCCGATCGCCAAGTGCGCCGGCTGTCACAACGGTCCGCTGTTCACTGATGCGAAAACTCGAAACGTCGCGCTGGCGCAATTCGGCCCCGGTGAAGGCAACGGCCCGAGCGGGAAGGACGACTTCGGACGCATCAACGTGACCGGCGTCGCCACGGACAAGTACTCGTTCAAGACGCCGGCGCTGCGGAACGTAGAGCTCACCGGTCCGTACGGCCACGCCGGCCAATTCGCCACGCTGCGCGGCTTCGTCGATCACTACAGCGAGTCGGACGTCAAGCTGGCCAACTACGACGTGCGCCAGATCGATCCGCTGCTTCGCAGCACGCTGCTCCCGACGACCGCCGACATTCTGGCCACGCGCTCGGGCGCGCTGAATGGCCTCGTGCTCACGACGCAGCAGATCGACGATCTCACGGCGTACCTGCTGGCGCTCACCGATCCGCGTGCGCGCGACCTGCGCGGCCTGACGCCGCTGCGCGTGCCGAGCGGACTCACGCCGCTAGGGTCACGGGTGCTCGGGCTCCCGCCGATCGAGCCCCTCGCGTCGAGGTAGCGGCCTGGTTCGGACTCGTCGGACAGGATGCCACCGCTCGCCGAGTTGAGAGTCTCGGGAATACTGACACCAACGGATTGAAACTGAGACCAAAGGAAAAAACAAATCTCCTGTTTTCTCCGTTCGTGCCTGTTCAATCCGTTTGTGTCTGTTTCGTCGCCGAGAGATCCCTTTACGACGCCGGCAGATCCCTTTACCCCGCCGGCAGATGCCTTTACGGCGCGGATACCGACCATTTCCGACTCGATAGCCGCCTTTTCGCGGCGAACGGCATCCCTGTCCGTGCCCGCACCGAGCACTTCGCAGCGTGCAGCTTCCTTTTCCGTCCGTTTTTCCGTCGTGTCCCCAAGCTTCTCAGCCTTTCCGTCGCGTCCCCCGCCTTTCCCTCCCGTTTACCATCCTCTCCTTCCCGTTCATCGACCATTACGCGCCGCGCAGCATCCTTTCCCGCCCACGCAGCACCCATGTCCGGCCGTGCAGCGACCACCTCCGGCCGTGCATACCACTTCTCCGAGTCGATCGCCCACTCCACGCGATGCGCCGTGCATTCCACGAGCCGGTACGCGACTCCACAGCCTCAACCGCCCATTCCACGACGTCGAAACCGGGGACGACCGCTTCACTACCGGGCAGTTCCAGCCGCTTCGCATGCAGTTCCGCGCCGTTCGCATGGTGCTCCAGACAGTTCGCACACGTCTCGACCACGGTTCGCAGCTTCACGTTCCGACAGAACAACGAACGTCGTTGGTCGAGGGAGTCTCGACCAAGAAACGTGCGTCTTCCCGTCCGCGGGAACGGTTGGACATTAGTAGATGTGCAGCTTGCTCAGAAGCGCGAGCGGATCATCGATCAACGCGAACAAGTCCTTGTTGTGCTTGATCATCTTGCTGCGCATGTAGACGCGAAGCCACTGCTTGTACGTGTACAGCTCGTAGCGATCGAACATTTCCTCCACCGGCAGGTCGGACCGCGACAGAAGAGCCGCCAAGAACATCGCGCACTCGAATCCCAGCGAGATCGACTGAAAGTAGGGCGACCCGATGGCGGAGTCCCCGAGCAGAAAGACCGGCGATTTGGCGAACGGGTGATCGCTCGGCGCGCCCGTCCGCCGCGCGCGGCTCGTCGCGTTTCGACCCCGGTAGAGGTCCATCGGAATCCGGACGATCCCCAGATCGCCCAAGACTTCGCCCTGCGTTTCCTGCTTGACCTTGTCGATGAAGCGATCCATCGACCGGGCAACGCCGGGAAAATGACTGCGCAGCCATTCACCGTCGAACTGCGGCGGCATCGCTGCGTAATCCTCGGCGGTGATGTTGACGATGCCCGTCACGTGGCTGACGTCGCCGTCGTAGAACGTGCGGTCGACCGCCGGAATGAACTTGTACTCCGCGTTCTCGGCGTTCTTGTAGTACTTGCAGAATTCGTTGCACTCGTAGTGTCGCCCGTACAAGAAGGTGACGACGATGGCGTATTCGAGCCGAATGTTGAGCGTGTTGCCGCCGCCATCGGCCGCGCCCGGGCCGGGCACCAGGTGATCGCGCAAAAGAGACTTGCACCCCGTGCAATCGACGAGAATGTCTCCCGGCGCGAGCATCGCCATGGCATCGTCCGCCGTCATGACGGCCGACGTGCGGTGCACGCTCGTCGACGCACGCGTGTCGATCAGCGAGCTCAGCGAGCGCTCGATGGTGTTGAGGGGACAGAACCCCTGGGACCACTCTCGAAGGAGCGACATCAGGTCTGCGGGAATCGACTGTCTCAGCGCGAGGCTGTCGTCGAGCTCCGGCGGATCGAAGACCGCCTCGACGTTCTCCGAATCGATATAGTCGGCGCGATAACCCTCGACGGAGTTCGCAACGAGGTACGACGACAGCTTGACCATCCGCGTCCGCGTGTACTCGTGTCGCTTCTCATAGAGCGAGACCGAGAGCCCGTCGACCGATTGGAGCAACGCCGTGAGGAGGAGGCCGACGGGGCCCGCGCCGACGACGTGCACTCGACCACGAGACGGTGAGGTCTCGGAGATTGCCGTCCTTGGCAGTATGGTCATTTCGCCCATTCGCTCGCGTGCGATCGGAGTGGTCGGCAAGGGTGGAAACGTGCCGCGCGCGCGAATCGCCAGCGCCCGCGATTCGCCACGCAACGTACGCGCGGGCCAACGAGGGCGCCATGGAAGCACTGGTTCCTTGCCCGCGCGGAATAGAACGCTCCAGGTTGCATTTTTTTGGTGATGAACCGCGAATGGCAGCGCGCGATGTTTGATTCGTCACCATCCGGGCGCTTCCTTGCTCTATACGATTTTCAGTCATGGCCGGGCGCTGGGCACGACCGATCTCGGTTTCATCTATCGCCCCGGCGGCTTCCGTTGCGGTTGGCTACATCCCACGCCGCTGGGCGAGCGCTACCTCCCGATCGCTGCGGGAGTGGCCCCGGCAATGCGCGCCGAGTATCTACTCGGCCCAGACCCTGCGCTGCACGCAGACGTACTCGCCGCGAACGATCAGGCCGAGGGGCTCGCCCTGGAGTTGCGGCGCGAGGATGGCGTGTTGGTCGAGACGAGCGACATCGGTGTCGTCGACACACACTACCTGCTCTCCGTCGCCGCGGTCGCCGCGCAGGAGGACGAAGACTGGGAGCTCAGCGCCGAGGACGAAGCCGAGATCGCCGAGCTCGTACCGGAGCTCAAAGAGGAACCTTGGGAGGCATCCGTCGCCCAGGAGGAACCGACGGAGCTTCCCCGCTATCAACTTCAGGTTCAGTTGATCTATCCGGCCGCGGTTCCTTGAAGATCCGATTGACGGGGCCCGGTTCCTTGGCGAAAGTGCGAGAATGGGGGCCAGGACGCGCAGGAGTCGGGTGTTTCTCCTCGGCGCCATCGGGACGGCGAAAGTCGCGTCGTCGCGAACGTGCGATGGCCCGTGTACGCAACCGCCTCCTCGTCCGAGCACGACCGAGATGGCGTATGCGTTCGAGGCGCATGCCAACGCGGACGCCTTTTTCGGCGTCGGCGCGACGATGTTTGGCGCACTCGGTCCGGCCTCGACGCGCTACAACGCGTTCGCCGTGACGCTCGACGTCGGGTGGTTTGGGCCGTAGGGACGGAACGACAAAGGCCCCGGCGATTGCCGGGGCCTTTGTGTCATCGTGCGCCGTGTTCAATGAACCATCGTCAATCCGAGAATGCCCAATGCGACCGCGCCGAGGATCGCGGCGTTCCCGTTGGAGAACGTTCCGTAGTTCGACCGGTTCCAGTAGCCGTCGTCATATCCGCGTTGGAACCCTTGGCTGAAGTAGTAGCTGTAGTCGTCCGCCGGCACATAGCCACCGGTGTATCCGAAGCCGCCGCTCTCGAAATTCAACGCGCGCTGAAAGTCGGCACCTACTCCATCGCGATGGTCGTTCAATCCGGCGCGGTATCCCTGGTCATATCCCTGGTCGACGGCCTGTCGTAGGACATCCGCTCCGAACTGGTTCGTCTCCCGGTACACGCCCCGGATGTTGTACCGGTAGTCGTTCAACAGCTGGACGTCGCGAGCGCGGTCGTAGGCGCGGTTCGCCTGTACTTCCCGCTCTCGTTCGAGCTGCTCCGCCTGCTGCTGGGTCTGCCGCGCTCTCTCGAGTTGCGCCTGTTGCTGAGCCTGGCGGTTCTGCTGGTCGCGCCACTGCTCGTTCTGCTGCGCGGATCGGCGCTGATTCGGCTCCGCCGCAGCGCGTGCTTGTTCCGCGCGTGCCTGGTCGGCGCGAGCCTGGTCTTCGCGAGCTCTGTCATTCCCACCTTGCTGAGCTTCTCCGCCGCGCCAAGCCCCGCTCTGCCTCGGCTGTGCCTGCGGCGCTGCTTGCTGGTGCTGTTGCTCCTGGCGCTGGTCCTGATGCTGATCCTGGCGCCCGCGTCGATCGTCCTGGCCGCGCTGCGCCTGTGCCGCCGTTGCCACGAAGAGCAGGGCCGCGGCTGCCGAAAGAACCTCTAAGCGTTTCATACGCCCCCCTTTTCTCTGAATTCCTACGTCATTCAATACCCCCGAACGCGATGCACGTGCCGCGCTGAAAGCCTTCCCGCAGGGAACTTTGCCACAAGACAGCCAGCCGACAGGCCTCTACAAGCTGTCAGGGGGCTTACGTGGCACCATCGCGACGAGCATGAGCACTGCCATATTCAATATTGACAATGCCCGGCTTAGAGCCGAGCGCACAGCGACGGGCCTCACCCAAACGTGGCAAAGCGGCTGCCGCTGCTATACGCCCGAAGGCCGCGCTCGAACACCCACACCGCCAGGACGACGTACGCGGCGACGCCTCCCACGATCGCCATCGCAGTCCACCAAGTCGGCGCGCGAATCAATTCGGCCGGCAAATACCCAACGAAGCCCGCGGGAATGACGGTGTACAGAATCCAGCGCATCGGCCCTGTGAAGAGCGTATCCGGGTATAACGAAAACATGAGCGTCACCTCGTACAGTTGCCGGCTCGCCGACTCCGTGCGCCCGAGCCAGAACGCGGCGCTGTGCATCAACACCGCGGTCGACACGAGGACGACGGCCCCCGCAATGCCCGCTGCGAGCACGACGGGTATGCCCAGTACGGTCACGCGGCCGGAAAGGGCGATCATGACCAATCCGCTCACGACGTCTCCCAACCCCGACGGCTGCGATCGGAGGCCGGCGGCGTAGAGCAACGTCGGCTTCGGCTGCGCGATCAGCGCGTCGAGCTCGCCGTCGTGGATCATGCGCGCCAGGTACTGTGCACCTCCCGCGACGAAGACGGCCACACCGTTCGCCAGAGCGACGATTCCGTACAACAGCGCCACGTCTCCCAGCGCGTAGCCGCGAATCCGCGGCACGCGTGACAAGAGCACGATCCAGAACGTGAAAAAGATCGCGTTGTTCACGGCCATCAGGATCACGCGCATGAAGAAGGCCCCGCGCTGCGCCATCGCGGATCGCACGCTGGTGCCGACGAGCGCCCTCACAAATCGCAGCGTCGGTTTCATGCTTTCCATCGCTCATCCTCCGTTCACGTGGAGCCGCCGCACCGCACGGCTGAACGCCGCGCGCGCGATGACCCAACCCACCAGCGCCCAAAATGCAAGCGTCACCACCAGCACGCCGGCCGGCATCAGCGGTTCGACCGTCACGAGCGACGCCGGTCCGGCGAGCAGCGCGGGAAACGGCGTGAGTCGCGCGACGCGAACGAACGGTTCGGGATAGAACTGCAGCGGAAGCAGCAGTCCACCGAGCACGAACAGCAGCTTTTGCCAGATCCAATACGCGGGCGCAATGTCGCCGAGCCAGAACGCGGCGACGCCGATGCCGACGTGAAACAGGGTCACGACCATCGCCGCGACCAAGCCGATCGCGATCGCGACTCCGAGCCCCGCGGGCCGGCCGGGCGGACCGGCGACGCTCCACGCAGCCGCGAACGCGACGACGAGCAAGAGAGGCGCGCGGACGGCCAGCGCGCCGAGCCCGTGCGCCAGCCGCGCGCCGAGCCACGACGCCGGACGCGTGATTTGATACGCGACGTCGCCACGGCGGATGTCATCCTCGATCTGGAACTGCACTAGCGGAGCGCTCATGAGAACCCATTCTGTTACGGCGAGATACCACAGCATTTCGCCAGGCGGTCGCCCCGCGGCCGCGCCCGACTCGGCGACGGCCCGCCAGATCGATGAGAAGACGCCGAGGATGAGCACGAAGAACAGGGCTCGTCCGAGCAGCTCTCCCGGCTCGGCCCACGCTTGACGAAATCCTAATTTCGCGAACGCCAGATACTTGTTCATGCCGCCTCCCCCTCCCCGTCTTCTTCATCGTCGTCGGCGCTCCGGTAGATGGACCGGATGATCTCGTCCATCGGTGGGTCGTCGATGACCAAGTCACGCAGTGTCGTTTGGCGCAGCACGGCGTCGACGAGCGCGCCGACGGCGGCATCGCCCGCGTCGATCTCGACCGTCGTCCGATGCGGAGCCGTGGACACCAGGCGCGCGCCGGCTGCCGCGGGTAGCTCGACGTGTTCCGAGGCGGTGAACAGCGTGACCCGGCGCGAGCGCAGGTAGCGGCGTTTCACCTCGCCGACGCTCGCGTCGAGGAGGATGCGCCCGCCGTGGATGATGACCACGCGGTCGCAGACCTGCTCGATGTCCCCGGTGTCGTGCGACGTCAGCAACAGGGTCGTGCCGTCTTCGATGGAGCGGCGGTGCAGCAACTCGCGGATCGTCGCCTTCGCGGTCACGTCGAGTCCGATGGTGGGCTCGTCGAGGAACAGCACGCGCGGGCCGTGCAGCAGACTCGCCGCCACCTCGCAACGCATCCGCTCGCCGAGCGACAGTTGTCGAACCGGCCGGTCCATGAGTGGAGCCAGCTCAAAGGCATCGACGAGCGCGTCGAGCCGCGCGCGCCATATTGCGCGCGGCAGCTCGTAGACGTGGCCGAGCAACTCGAACGTGTCGCGCGGCGCCAGCTGATACCAGAGCTGCGAGCGTTGGCCGAACACGGTGCCGATCGCGAAACCGAGTGCGTGTCGATCGCGCCAGGGCACGAGCCCCGCGACCGTCACCGTGCCGCCGCTTGGCGTCAGGATGCCGGCGAGAATCTTGAGGGTCGTGGACTTGCCGGCGCCGTTCGGCCCGATGAACGCGACGCGCTCACCCGATTCGACGCGGAACGAGATTCGGTCTACGGCACGCAGCGGGCCGGCGCGTGGCGCGAACACATCGGCGACGCGCGCGCGCAACCCCGGCCCGCGAGGATTGCGGGTCCGGAACGACTTGCTCAGTTCGTGAACGTCGACGGCGGCGGCGGCGGACATGGTCGGCTGCGATTGAGGAATCGCGCCGTCGTCCGAGCCTCCCTGAAACTCAAACGCCTTTCCGGGAGACCCGGAAAGGCGCGGAGAACGCGTTCCTGACCGGTCCTATGCCGATGACTGCGTACCGGCGACGAAAATCGTGGCGTCGGCCGACATGCAGATCTGCGTGGACGGGAGGTATGCGTGGATCATAGTACTAGGCATAGTGTGGGCGAACTCGAGATCTGTCAAGTGACCCGTCGATGAGATGCTATAGAACGCTCGCTATCCGACCTTCTCGCAGCCCGGAAATCGACCGGGCCTGTTTGAACAGCTGAGGGTGGTTAGGGATGCCGGAGCCGGGCGAGGAGACCTCGGATCGAAGACGCCGCGAACGACGACGACGAGTCCTGTGCCCCGCCCCGACCATCTGCGCGTTGTCTACGGGCGGTCCGCCGATGAACGGAAGAGGGTTCCCGCTCACGGCGACGACGTTCCACGAGGCGCCCGTTCCGTTCTTGAGCGCCCACGTGGCGTCGTAACCCGCGCCCGACAGATCCGGGATGTCGAGCGTCCATGTGCTGGACACTGCGCCGGCGTAGGCCGCGGTCATGAGCAACGACACGGAGTTCGAGTTCTGGGAGAAATCGGCGCCCGCGCCGGCGTTGTACGTCGACTGCGTTGGAACTTGGGCGCGCAGGCGGAGATACGGCGATGTGCCGAGTGTGGTCACCTTGGCCGCGGCGCCGAGCTGTGGTCCGAGTGAGATCGTCTGCACGCTCACCGAATGTTGGATCGCCTGAATGAATCGGTAGGCGGTTCCGCCGGATGGCGGCGCGACGAACACCGAAACCTGGTGAAAGTCGCCCGCCTGAAGTTGCGCATCGGGCAGTCCCATGAACTCGAATCCGAGGTTCGGGCGCGGGGCTTCGGTAAAGGAGAAATACGGATCCGATGGTCCGTTCCCGGTGATCAACGACACCTCCGATTCGCCTTGGTCGGTTCCGAGGTTCGGAATCACGATCCCGCCGAAAACGGGAGTGAATCCGTCGGTCACATTGTTGTTGCTGAAATCGATGTTTGGAATGTTGGCGTTGTTCGCGTAATTCGTATGGCGCCGCAGGATCATCCGATCCGTGCCGGGGGCGGACAGCAACGAGCGCGTCGAGATGAGATCGCGCGTCCCCTTCGATCGTGAGTCACGGCCGGTCTCTCGGCACGACGGATCTCGGCTTCATCTATCGCCCGGGCGGTTTTCGGTGGGGCTGGCTTCACCTCACGCCGCTGGGCGAGCGCTACCTCCCGATCGCGACCGGCGTGGCTCCGGCGATGCGCGCCGAGTATCTGCTCGGCCCTGACCCCACACTGCGCGCCGACGTTCTCGCCGCGAACGATCGGGCCGAGGCGCTCGATCTGGAGTTGCGGCGCGAGGACGGCGTTTTGATCGAGACAAGTGACATCGGGATCAGCGACACGGAGCATCTGCTCTCCATCGCCGCGGCCGCCGAGCACGAAAACGAAGACTGGGAATTGAGCGCCGACGACGAGGCCGAGATCGCCGAGCTCGTAGCCGGCCTCGAAGAGGAATCCTGGTCCGCGTCCGTCGCGCAGCAAGAGACGACGGCGTTTCAGCGCTACCAAGTTCAGGTTCAGTTGATCGATCCTTTCGACGTTCCCTAGTCAGCCCTCAGTCTGCCTCGGTACAAAAACAGAGCGGCCGGTGTCGATCGACACCGGCCGCGGACCAACGGATGCGAGTGGCCCTACCTCGCGTCCACCTTCCTCCCCGCATTCAAGTTGTCAAAGTTCATAATCGTATTGAACACCAGCGGATACGTCCCCAGCGTCTCTCCGCGATAAATCGGGTTGATCGAGAAGAGCACCACGTGCCCCTTCTCCAACGGCGAATCCACCACCGCCGGCCGCTGCGCGATGTCTCCGCCGCCGCTCAACAACCCTGACACCAACAGATCGTTCTGCGCCGAGTACCGCAGCGCGACGCGCGGACGCTGATCGGGCGGGATGATGTTGAGCGGATTCCGCAGCTGCTCTTCCGTCGGCACCGCGTACGCCCACGGCTGCACCGTCGGACGCACCGGCGCCTTGAACCGCTCCTCGAGCGCCGGCCGGCCCTGCACCTCATCGACATCGTCCGGCGTGCCGCGACCCGTCTCGCGGTTCGCGCCACCACCGCCGCGTCCACCACCAGCCGCGCCACCACCGCCGCCTCCTCCACCGCCACGACCACCGGCGATGCGCGACGCGCTCACGCTGAAGCTCTCGCCGCCATCGGTGTACGCAGAAATCCCGTCGGCGACGCCGTAGACGATCGGGCTCGCGTCGTCGACGAGGCGCGTGCGAAGGTACGTGCCCGTCACCGTGCCGCGCGCCGGCGTGCTCATGCCGACGCCATTCGTGAGACCCTCGTCAATCGCGAACTGGCTCGACGCCACGGCCCCGATGTACACGCCACCGTTCTTCACGAACTTCTCGAGGTTCTCCAAGCCGTCGTAGCCCATGCCCGGCCGAATGTCGTCCGTCTCGGCCATCTTGCCGAGGTTGGGCGTCAGCTCCGTCACCTTCCACGGAATCGGGTTGCGCCACATCGGCATCCCCTCGATCACCGCGCGGCCGGCGCCGCCGCCGGGGCCGAAGATGATGACGTCGTACTTGGCGTTGAGGTCCGGGATCTTTTTGAGATCCTGAATGCTGATGTAGTCGAACGGCACGCCGTTGACGTCGAACGCCTGGCGCCACCAACCCTCGGTCTGTGTGTTCTGCCACGTGTGCATGATGGCCACGCGTGCCGCGCGCACCGGGTGCATCTTCACACTCGGCGCGCTGGCGACCGCGGTCGCCTTGAGGCCGATTTCTTTCGTCGCGGCGTCGAGGTCCGACTGCGACACGCCCTTGATGATGAACGAACCACGCTTGAACTGCGTGCCGCTCACATCGAACGACTCCTCAGCGGCCTGGATGTCGGCGCCCTTGAGCTTGTAGCGCAGCGTGACGAGGCCGTTGTCGCCGTTGGCGTTGATGACGAACGTGTTGCCGCTGCCCCCCCCCGTGACGCCGCCCGGCGCCTTGATCTCCGCCTTCACCGGTTCCATCGGCGTGTCGAGCACCTTGGCGTCGGTCACGCGGACGGCCGAGACGGCGAAACCTTCGGGGAAGGTCCAGCCGGTGTCGTCGTACGGCGTCTTCTGCGGATCGTTCGGTGACCAGAACTGGTAGTCGAGCAGCGCGTCGGCGATGCGCGAGTACGGCTGGTCCATGCGGATGATGTAGCTGCCCGCCGGAAACTCGCGCGTCTCCGTCTGCGCGGGGGGAGCGCCCTGCTGTTGCGCGTCGGCCGTCTGGGAACCGGCGTCGGCCGTCGCCGCCGCGGCGCCGCGACCACCACGCCCGCCGCCTCGGCCGCCGCGTCCCTGCGCGACGACCTTGACCGGCAACGTGACGCTGAACGGCGCCGTGGCGCGCGAGATCTCGACGCGCTGCTTTTGCAGAACTCTCAACAGCTCCGCCTGTGCGCCTGGGCGGGGATCGTTGGCCGTGAGGATGTACGCGGCCGGACCCTCGGTCTTGGCTTTCAGGATGGAGCGCTTGCTCTTCTCGTAGAAGTTCTCGAGGATCTGGTGGCGGTTGTTGGCGATGTAGCTGAGCGAGACGAGGAGACCCGTCTGTTCATAGTTGTTGTTGTTGCGCAGCGACCAGTTCACGCGCGGCAGCGGCGGGTCCTGGCGATACCACGTCCGCGACGTCTCATTCGCGCCAAGGATGCGTTCCTGCGTGTCGGCGTTGCCGCCGTTGCCGAACGTCTCGTAGAGACGCGAGATGCCGTTGTGCGTGGCGGCGATGAACATGAGGTAGCCGGGCGACCACGTATCAAACGTCCCGTGCGCGAAGACGCCCGGCATGCCGAAGCGCGTCATTTCCTGCACGTTGTTCCAGCCGATGAGCTGCCACTCGTTCGTCACCAACGGGTCGAGCCACGAGTTGTAGGGGCCGTCGCCGACGGTGTTGTCGTACATGTAGGCGACCGACTCGTGCAGGTCGTGCAGCACCTGCGCCTTGGAGTCGACGTACTCGTTGAGGACGTTCTGCGTGAGCTTGAGCGTCATCCCCATCGCGTCGCGGTTGTTGTCGTGACGGACGTAGTGGCCCCAGTAGATGACGTCGGGCGCGACCTGTCCCGGGTGCGCCTTCTTCCAGTTGTAGACGTCGACCGTACGATCGCGCCCGTCGACCTCGACGATCGGCGTGATGAGCGTGATGACGTGGTCGCGGATGTTCCTTATATACGGCGCGTCGTCGACCGCCAGACGATACGCCAGCTCCATGAGCGCGGTCGGCGCGCCGGCTTCGGTCGAGTGGATCGTGCCGGTGATGTAGTAGACGGGCGCGGCGGTGCTGGCGATCTGCGCCGCTTCCTTGTCATTCATCTGAATCGTGCGCGGATCGGCGAGCTTGGCGAGCGCGGCGCGGTTCTGCTCGTATTTCGCCATGATCGCGTCCGACCCGATCGCCACCGCGATGTGCTCGCGTCCTTCTTCGGTCGTGCCGATCGACCACACCTTCACGCGATTCGGCATCGCCTTGGCGAGCAGGCGCATGTACTCGTAGACCTCTTTCGAGTACGGCAGCTTGCCCGGCGCGCCGGCGATGTCGCCGAGGACGGCCTTGGGCGTGGGCACGCCGGCCTTGGCCGGCATGTAGTCGACGAGCGGCGACAGGAAGAACGACTCGGTCGTGTACTCCTTGATCTTCTTCGTGTACTCCGAGTCGATCGGCTGATTCATCGCTCGGCCCGGCGGCGCGTTCGCCAAGTCCTGCTGAGCATGAGCCGCTGGCGCGACGAATCCGAGCGCGATGAGACCGGCGAGCGTGAAAACCTGGGCGGAATGACGCCGCATTGGGACAACCTCTTTGGGGCTGCTTGGGAGGGGGACCGCGGGCTGGACTGGCGAGCGTCAAAGGTGATCGCCGCGCGCTTTGGACGCCAGGGACCTAGCCCCGCCGGCACGCGTTGGGCCGGGTCGCGGCCGTACTCGCGCTCCGTACTGGAGGCCAGCATCAACGAGGGGGGGACACGGACACAAACGGAGTGAACGGAAACAAACGGAGAAAACAAGAGGCTTTTGTTGTCTCCGTTTTTGTCCGTCTCATCCGTTTGTGTTCGTGTACCCCCTGTTGATCTCCGCCCGGCACCACGACGGAAAACCCGCGCGCGGAGCCCTACCGGACTGAGCGCCACCCGTCGACCGGAACCCGCCAAATTTCCTTCTCGCGGCATGAATGTTTTTAGTCTCGCGCCGGTTTCACTTTTGCATGTCCGGGTTGTGATGCGTATAGCCCTGATTGCTCCGCCCTTCATCGAGGTTCCCCCCATTCGCTATGGCGGGACCGAGTTGTTCATCGGCAACCTCGCGAACGAGCTCCAGTCACTCGGCCACGACGTGACTGTGTATGCCAACGGCGACTCGAAGGTCCACTGTCGCGTGAAGTGGATCTATCCACACTCCGAGTGGCCGCTCGACGATCCGATGAGGCCCGGCCTCAAGAACGTCGACCACACCGCGTGGGCCATGGCCGACGCGGCGCAGTGGGCGGACGTCATCCATCTGAACGACATCGTCGGCGTTCCGTTCACGCGGTTCATCAGCACACCGACCGTGCTGACGATCCACCATCCCGACGAACCGTCGCTCTCCGAGCAGTACGCGCGCTATCCGGACGTGCACTACGTCGCGATCGCGCAGTGGCTGGCCGAGCGACAGCCGATGCCGTGGGTGCACGTGGTGCATCACGGCATCGATCCGGATCGCTACGTCTACTCATCGAACAAGGACGACTACGTCGCGTTCCTCGGGCGCATGGCGCCGGCGAAAGGACCGCACCTCGCGATCGCCGCGGCGAAAAAGGCCGGCGTGCATCTCAAGCTGGCGGGCGAGATTCAGCCGATCTTTCAGGATTACTGGGACGAGCAGGTCGTTCCGCTCATCGACGGCGAGCAGATCGAATTCGTCGGCGAAGTCGATCGCCTCAAGAAGAACGCGCTGCTCTCCGGGGCGCGCGCGCTGCTCTTCCCCATTCAGTGGGAAGAGCCGTTCGGCCTCGTGATGATCGAGTCGATGGCGTGCGGCACGCCGGTGCTCGCGTTGCCCGGCGGCAGCGTGGAGGAGATCGTGCGCGACGGCGTGAACGGGTGGATCTGCCGCGACGTCGACGACATGGCGGCGCGCGTCGGCGATCTCGCCATCCCGCCGTCGGTGTGCCGCGACTACATGGTCGAACATTTTTCGGTCGCGCGCATGGCCGAGCAATACGTGTCGGTCTACGAAAGCGTGATGGACGGATCTGCCGAAGAGATCGCGTCCGCACAGGAAGCGTGAATGGCAGACACCGCAGCCAATGCTGGCGGCGAAGTCATCTCGGTTGGCAACCAGTTCTACATCCTCGCGACCGCGTCCCGCGCGGCCGAGCGCACCGCGGTTCTTCAGCACGACGACACGTTCGCGGTCTTCGACTACGCGGGCGACATCGGCGCGCTCGGTGCCGCCGAGCAAGGACTCTATAACGAGGGCACGCGCTACCTGTCGCGCTTCACGCTCCGCGTCAACGGCAAGCGTCCGCTGATTCTCAGCTCGCGCGTCAAGGAAGACAATGAGCTGTTCATCGCCGACCTGACGAACCCCGACATCCCGATCGGTCAGACGGGGCAAGTCATTCGCCGCGATCTCGTGCATCTGTTTCGCTCGCGCTTTCTTTGGAAAGACACCTGGTACGAGCGAATCCGGCTGTGGAACTACAGCCAGGGCGCGCTCCTCGCGTCGCTCTCGTTCGAGTTCGACGCCGACTTCGCCGACATCTTCGAGGTGCGCGGCACGCCGCGCGCGAAACGAGGCGAGCGGCTGGAGACCGTGCACTCGGGACGCGAGACGCGCCTGGGCTATCGTGGACTCGACGACGAGACGCGCTGGGCGGTGATCGACTGGGGGGAAGCGCCGCACGCGACGACGGCGACGCAGGCCGTGTTCGCGTACGACCTCGAGCCCGAGTCGCCGGTGTCGCTCGCGATCGCGATTCGCTGCGACCGCGAACAGCGCCGGGTGCCGAAGCGGACCTTCGAATCGGCGCAGTCGGACTGGAGCTCCGAGCTCGAGACGGAGCGCACCGAATACGCGACGATCGAGACGTCGAGCGAGCGATTTAACCAATGGGTCCGACGCTCGGCCGCCGACCTGCGCATGCTCGTGGCGAACACGCCGTACGGGCCGTACCCGTACGCGGGCGTTCCCTGGTTCAGCACTCCGTTCGGCCGCGACGGCGAGATCACGGGACTCCAGACGTTGTGGATCAACCCGGACATCGCGCGCGGCGTGCTCGAGTTTCTGGCTGCGACGCAGGCCGACAAAGTCGACGAGTCGCGCGAGGCGCAGCCGGGCAAGATCATCCACGAGATGCGCAACAGCGAGATGGCACGGCTCGGCGAAGTGCCGTTCGGCCGCTACTACGGCAGCGTCGACGCGACGCCACTCTTCGTGGTGCTCGCCGGCGCGTACTGGGACCGCACGGGCGACCGCGCGTTTCTCGCGCGGATCTGGCCGCACGTCGAACGCGCACTCGACTGGATCGACAACTACGGCGACTGCGACGGCGACGGGTTCGTCGAGTACTCCCGCCACTCGGCGAACGGATTGGTGCAGCAGGGGTGGAAGGATTCGTCCGATTCGATCTTCCACGCCGACGGGACGCTCGCCGCCGCGCCGATCGCCCTGTGCGAAGTGCAGGGTTACGTCTTCGACGCGCGGCTTCGCGCCGCGGCGATGGCCGACGTGCTCGGACACACCGACCGCGGCGTGCATCTGCGGCAACAAGCCGAGGATTTGCGCTGCGCGTTCGAGGAGCGCTTCTGGTGCGAGGAGATCGGCACCTACGCCATCGCGCTCGACGGGCGAAAGCAGCAGTGTCGCGTGCGCAGCTCGAACGCGGGGCACGCGCTGTTCAGCCGCATCGCCGACCCGGTGCGCGCGCGACGCGTCGCCGAGCTGCTGGTCAGCGGCGAGATGTTCTCGGGCTGGGGGATTCGAACCATCGCGGTGAACGAAGTGCGATTCAACCCGATGGCCTATCACAACGGCTCGGTGTGGCCGCACGACACCGGGCTTTCGGCGGCCGGCTTCTCGCGCTACGGCTTCGACGATCTCATTTCATCGCCGTTCTCGGGTCTATTCGAGGCGGCCGTCGCCGTCGAGAACCATCGGATGCCCGAGCTCTTCTGCGGATTCCAGCGGCGCACGGGTGAAGGACCGACGCTGTATCCGGTGGCGTGTTCGCCGCAGGCGTGGGCGTCGGGCGTCGTGTTTCATCTGATCCAGGCCTGTCTCCGCCTCTCGGTGGACGCGGGAGAGCGCCGTCTCTCGATCGACCGCGCGTCGCTGCCGCCGTTCCTCACGTATTTGCGGCTGATGAATCTTTCGCTGCCCTTCGGGTCGATCGATCTCTTGTTCGAGCAGCACCTGCTCGACGTGAGCGTGACGGTGCTGCGCAAGCACGGCGACTTCGAGGTCCGGGTGATCAAGTAGTCCGGCCGTTCCCTCGACACGCGCGGCTGAGCGCGGCAGATTCGGTAGCCGCAGCCGCACCGCGTGACTCCACAACCGGGGGAGACCGATGCTCAAGGATTTCAAGGCGTTCATTCTGCGTGGGAATGTGCTCGATCTGGCGGTCGCGGTCGTGATCGGCGCGGCATTCGGGGCGATCGTCAAGTCGTTGACCGACGACGTGATCATGCCGCCCATCGGACTGGCGCTGGGCCACATCGACTTTTCGAACTTGTTCGTCGTGCTCAAGGACGGCACGAATCCGCCCGGCCCGTACACCAGCGTGGCCGCGGCGCACAGCGCGGGTGCGGTGACGCTGAACTACGGGCTGTTCATCAATTCGCTCGTGACGTTCGTGATTATCGCGCTGTGCGTTTTCATGATCGTTCGCACGGCGAGCAAGTTGTACGCGAAGCCCGCGCCACCGCCGGACAACATGAAATCCTGCCCGCGCTGCACGATGGCGATCCCGAAGGCCGCGACCCGCTGCCCGCAGTGCACGTCGGACGTCGCGGCTTAGCCAGCGACTTGGCTTTGGTTGACACCGACGCGACCGGGGCTGGTCGATCGGGATGCGCCGGTCTGCGCGGCGGGGAGCCGCGGGATGAACGGACACGAGCGGGTTGAACGGATGCCAACCGAGACAAACGGACTAGCGCTTCGGGACGAGCAACGCACCGCAGAGCAGGTCGACGAGACATGACGCGAAGGGGTCGTGGCGGCCGTTGGCCGTGGTCGCGGAAACGAGCAGCGCGCGCCGTAGAAGAATGACGAAGTAGTCGGCGAGCGTCGTAGGGTCGTAGCGGCGCATCGTCTTGTTCGTCATTTGGCGCTCGAACGCCGCGGCGACGGCGCCCGTCACGCGGCGATACGCCTCGGGCGGAAGCGCGGTGGTGACGTCGCCGACCGGCAGGTCCGGCGTGCCGAAGGAGGGATCGGCGAAGACGGCCTCGAAGGTGGCGTAGACCATGCGCCGGATGCGCAGACGCGTGAGCGGCTGTTCGAGGGCCGGGAGGACGACGCGCACGGCCGCCTCGAAGCGTTCAGCGGTGATGGCGCGGGCGATGGCCTCCTTCGAATCGAAGTAGAGGTAGAGCGTGCCGACGGCGATGCCGGCGCCGCGGGCGATCTCGGCCATCGGCGCGTCGACGTAGCCGCGGCGGCGAAAGGTGCGCCGCGCGGCGTCGAGGATGCGCGCGCGGTGGTTGGGATCGGCAATTCGCGCCATGTACACAATCCGGGGCTTGCATTTCGATAAATGAACCAGTTCATTTATCGGAGGTGGTGAACGAACCCGTTCATTTACCACGGCCGCCGAAGATGGTTCGCCTGGCGCTTGGCGCAAGGGCGCTCCCCCCACCCCCCTGGCGGCGTCGCATCGAGAATCGGTAGAGCAGGACTCGGCAGTATATGGTGATTGAGAAGCATCCCTCGGGCGGCGAGCGCTGGAGTCAGAGCGATCGCCGCCTTCTTGCGATAGAAGACACGGCGTACCACGGCACGGAGACGATCGTGCTCGTCGAGGATGACGACGCGGTCCGCCACGTGACCCGTCGCGCGCTCGAGGGCGCGGGCTACACCGTTCTCGACGCCGCGAGCGGCCCCGGCGCCATCCGCGCGGCCGATGCGTACGACGGCCCGATCCAACTCATCATCGCCGACGTCGTGATGCCCGACATGTCGGGTCCGGCCTCCGTGGAGCGCATCCGCGCGGCTCGTGCCGGCGTGCCGGCCCTGTACATCTCCGGCCACGCCGACGACGTCCTCGGCGCGCACGGCGTCGCCGATCGCACACGCCACTTCGTGCGAAAGCCGTTCACGCCGAGTGAATTGATGCGCGCCATTCGGGAGCTACTCGACGACGGCGGTTGATGGGAACTTCTCGCTCCGCGCAACGCGAGTCAGAAGCCGCATGGCCATGCACGAAATCGTTCGATGACGCGCTGGCCCAGGAAGCGCGCGATCATTCAAGATGCCCAAGTCATCGCTCGCGTTGATCGAGGCGGAGACCACGGGAGCGATCATCGGGTCGTTCTATGACGTGCACCGCGCCCTTGGGTTCGGCTATCGTGAGTTGATCTACGCCCTGGCGCTCGAGCGGGACCTGAAGGCCAAGGGATACAGGGTCGACCGCGAAGTCGCCATCATGATCCATTTTCGCGGCGAACCGCTCGCGCGGCAGACGATCGACATGATCGTCGATCAGAGCGTGATCGTCGAAACCAAGTCGACGGAGGCGCTGCATCCGGGTGTACGCCGCCAACTGTTCGGCTATCTGTGCGCGTCAACGCTGGAAGTTGGCCTACTCCTTCATTTCGGGCGAGAACCCAAATTCCACCGCGCAGTCCTCGAGAACCGTTTCAAGAGCTTCTCAAAATGAACGGCCATCCGTTTGTGTCCGTCCGATCCGTTTGTGTCCGCGTTCCCATCGTTGGTCTCGGTTGGCACGACGCCTCCTGTCGCCACGAGAGGCAACAACAACCGTGACACGGACACAAACGGATTTGGACGGACACGAACTGCGAAGCCTATTTGTTCAGCGCGATTTGATCTCGCCCACTACGGAACTATGGGCCGTATCGTCTCGGTGATCGCCGGAATCTTCCCCGACATCGCCGTGTTGAAGCCGGCGAGGTCGGTGTCGACGAGCGACTTGTACGCGGCCTTCGCCGTCGAGAGGTCGGTCTCGATGTCGCCGAGCCAGGCGAGCGACGCGTCGGTGGGGCGATAGTCGGCGCCACCGGCGACGTCGCCGGCGCCGTTTCCGATCACGCCGTTCAACCAGATCAGGTTCATGTAGATCTTGTACGGTTCCACGTAGTACTTGTCGTCGCCGTTCATGTCAGAGCGCGAGAGCAGCAGGAGCTCGACCTTCATCATCTTCGCGTCGAGATCGGCGAGCGCGCGGTCCACGTCCGGCTTTGTCGCGTTGGCCTTGCGTTGGTCGAGGATCTGCTTGCGCATCACCTCGATGCGGTTGATCAGGTCGACGCTGGCGTTCATGTCGTCGCGCACGCGGTGCTGCGCCGCGGTCGACGCGGCGAGGTCGGCAAACGAGGTCTTGATCTCCGGGTCTTCGAGAATCGCGATCGGCTTGCTTGTGATCGTGGCGCCGTTGACCGTGAGCCGCGCCGCGTACGTCCCGGGGAGCGCGAGCGGGCCGGCCGTCTGCGCGCCTTGAATGCCCCAGTGCGTGATCGGGCGCGTCGCGCGGTTGTTGAAGCGCGGCTCCTCGAAGATGTGCGGGTTGTCCGGCGCCGGCGTGCGGAGCGCGACGACGCGCGGTGCGTCGTAGCGAAGATCCCACACCACGCGATTGAACCCGGCGCGTGTCGGCGACTGTAGCGTGCGCACCACCGCGCCCGCCGAGTCGAGAATCTCGACGCGAAGCGGCCGCGGCGTCGCCTTCGTGAGTGTGAACGTGACTTCGGCGTGGCCGGCGCGCGCCTGGCGATAGCCCGGATGCGGCGCGTAGAGCGAGAGGGTATCGTCGCCCGCGGCGATCGTCTGCGGCTCGCTTTCCCACGGCGCGATGTCGTGCAGCACGTAGACGCCTCGGCCGTACGTCGCTACCACGACGTCGTGCCACGTCTTCGGGACGACGATCCACGAGACCGCGGTGTGCGGCAGCCCCTCGTTGAAGTTCTTCCAGTGCGCGCCGTCGTCTCGCGAGTAGTAGAACGCGTGGCCCGTGCCGGCGAACAGCATGCCGCGCTTGTTCGGGTTCTCGGCCACGGCCATCACGTAGTCGAGCGGATGCGTCGCCGGGAGATCGCCGGTCACGTTGGTCCACGTCGCGCCGAAGTCGGTCGTCTTGTACACGAACGGCTTGCGGTTGTCCATCATGTGGAAGTCCACCGCGACGTACGCCGTCGCGGGATCGAAGTGCGACGGCTCGATCTTGCGCACGGTACCCCACGCCGGCATCCCGGCCTTGGTGAGGCCGGCCGTCACGTCGATCCAGGAGCTCTCGCCGTCGTTCTCCGAGTCCTTCGTGTACCAGACCTTGCCGTCGTTCGTGCCGGCCCACACGAGACCGCGCTGAATCTCCGACGGTGCGATCGCGAAAACGACCTCGCCGTAGAACTGGCCGAGGTTGTCCTCCACGATACCACCCGACGAGACGACGTACTTCGGGTCGCGCGTCGAGAGGTCGGGGCTGATGACACTCCAGCTCTGACCTCCATTCGAAGTCTTGAACACGACCTGGCAACCGTAGTAGACCGTGCTGTGATCGAACGGGTCGATCGCCAACGGCGGCGTCCAGTGACAGCGATACTTGAGCTTGTCCGGCGGCGAGTCGAGCGTGTGGATCCACGGGCTCACCGACCGCGCGCGCTTGTCGCGATGGTCGTAGCGCGTGACCTCGTTTCCGTAGCAGCTCGCCCAAACGATGTTGGGATCGGTGAGATCCGGCAGCGTGAAGCCCGATTCGCAGCCGCCGAGTGGGTGGTCCCACGTCGTGAATCCGCCGCCGAACCCGCCCCCGCCGCCGGCACGACCGCCGCCGGTGGAGTCCGCGCCGGTGGAGTCGGCGTTCGCGCCTCGTCCTCCGCGTCCGCCGGGGTTCGTCGGGACGGAAGCGCCGCGTCCGGCGGCCGCGATGATCTGCGCCGCGCGTCCGCCGCCGCGTCCGCGTCCATTCGTCGTGTCGGCATTCGCGCCGCGACCACCGCCCCGACCTCCACGACCCGCGCCCGCCGCGATGCCCCGGGTCGCCGTCGCGCCCTCCTGTCCCGTGCTCGGCCCCCGCATCGTACCGTTATCCTGCCGATTGCTGTAAACCCAATAGGGAATCTGGTTGTCGACGGCCACGTGATACATCTGGCCGATGGGCAGCGCGACCGTCTGGAAGGTCTTGCCGTGATCCGTGGTGAGGCGCGCCCCGGCGTCGTTGGTGAGACCGAAGTGGTTGGCGTTCTTCGGGTCGAACCAGATGTCGTGGTTGTCGCCGCCCCACGGCACATCAGCGAACGTTTTGCCGCCGTCCTTCGATTGGAAGAAGCTGCTGTTGGCGAGCAGAATCTCGTCCGGGTTGGACGGCGAGACCTGGAGATGGATGTAGTATCCAGCTCTTCCAATGAGCGGACGCTGATAGTTGACGACTCTCCACTTGATGCCGCCGTCGTCCGAACGCCAGACGGAGCCCTGGTCGGCGGTTTGAATCAGCGCGTAGACACGCTTCGAGTTCGACGGCGCGACGGCGACGTCGATCTTGCCGAGCGGAGCGTGTGGGAGTCCGGGATCGACGACCTGCTTCCAGGTGTCACCGGCGTCGCGTGAGACGTACACGCCATCCTTTGAATCGTGCGTGCCGCTGTACATCGCCCACGTGTGCATGATCACGTGCCACATGCCGGCGAACAGCACCTTGGGATTCTTCTCGTCGAGCGTGAGCCCCGAACATCCGTAGTTGCCGCCGAGCGAGAGGACGAGCTTCCACGTTGCGCCGCCGTCGGTTGTTTTGTAGACGCCGTGCTCGGATTGTTCGCCCGTCGCGCGGCCGAGCGCGCAGACGTAGACGACGCTCGGATTCGTCGGATGAACGATGATGCGCTGGATGCGCCCCGTCTCGTCGAGGCCCATGTGCTGCCAGGTGGTGCCCGAATCGCTGGACTTGTATACGCCGTCGCCCATCAAGTCGGCGTCGCGAATCGCCCACGCTTCGCCCGTGCCCGCCCAGACGATCGACGGCTTGGAGGGCGCGACGGCCAGTGCGCCGATCGCCTGCACCGGCATCGAATCCGAAATCGGCCGGAACGTGGCGCCGCTGTCGACAGACTTCCAGACACCGCCGGATGCGGCGCCGAGATACCAGACCCGCGCGTCGCCCGGAACGCCGGTGATCGCCGAGATGCGTCCGCCCTCGGCGGGACCAAGCAGTTGGAAGCGGAATGGATCCGGCTGCGGAGGGGTTGGGCGTGGCGCCTGGCCTGGCACGCCGGCGCCTCCGCGCGCGCCGCCGCGCCCGCCTGGCTGCGCGAACAATCGTGTGGTCGTAGACGGAAGAATGACGAGCACCGCCAGGCAATGAGCTGCCCGGCGGACGATGGTCAATGCACGAGCCATTCGCGCGTTCTCCAGAGGATTGGCGAGACGAAGGGGCAGGCGTAGCTGTTGTGGGAACGTCTCAACGCTACGATCCGGTGGCGGTGCACAACAAGGGGCGGCGGAGGGACGCGGCCCGCGTGACCGACGTCTAGGTTTGGGGTGGACGGGTGGACTGGTGAACGGAACCTCCAAAAACACCGCCCTCCCCTCCCGCCTTTTCCGCGCGCGTCACCCACCATCCTAGCGCCCACCCGTGCTTGGACTAGTTCTCGCTGCGTTTCAACTTGCCGGCGCCGTACCGACGCCCACGCGGGCGTCGGTCTACAACGGTCAGAAAGGTGAGCTGACCGTTTCGTTGCCGCGCATCGACGGACCTGACGCCGACGTGATTATCGACGGTGTGCTCGACGAGGCCGTGTGGCAGCGGGCGGCGTTGCTGACGGGATTCTCGCTCTACGCACCGGTCGACTCGCGCCCCGCGCCCGATTCCACCGACGTGCGCGTGTGGTATTCGTCGGAAGCGATCTACTTCGGGATTCGCGCGTTCGAGCCGCACGGACGCGTCGCCGCCACGCTCGCCGACCGCGACCGCATCTCCACCGACGACAACATCGAGATCCATCTCGACACGTTCGACGAGCGCAATCGCGCATTCGTATTCATCGTCAATCCACTCGGCGTTCAGGCCGACGGGACGAAGAACGAGGCCGGCGGATTCATTCCGGGCTCGAACGTCGCGCCGGGCCAGGACGACCTGAGCGCCGACTTCGTGTGGCAGTCGCGCGGGCACGTCGCCGAGTGGGGATACGAGGTCGAGATTCGAATCCCGTTCAGCAGCCTGCGCTATCCGCTGCGATCGCCGCAACGCTGGGGACTGCAGATCGACCGCCACGTGCAACACAACGGCTACGAGGAAACCTGGACGCCGGCCAAGCACGCGTCGGCGTCGTTCATCGGGCAGGCGGGATACATCACGGATCTCTCGGGCATGCGACACGGCGAGATCGTGGAGATGAATCCCGAGCTCACGAACACGGTGAACGGAACGCCGTGCTGCGATCCGGCACTCGATTCCTGGCACTACGCCTCGGCGCCGCGGCTCGGCGGCAACGTGCGGTGGACGCTCGGCAGCAACTTCGTGTTGAACGGAACGGCGCGCCCCGACTTCTCGCAGGTCGAGGCCGACGCGACGCAGATTGCCGCCGACCAACGGTTCGCGCTCTTCTATCCGGAGAAGCGTCCGTTCTTCGTCGAGGGCGCTGATCGGTTCAACGTGCCGAACACGCTGGTGTATACGCGCACGATCGTCCAGCCCGACGCGGCGCTCAAGGTCACCGGGAAGCTCGGGCGGGCGGACTTCGCGGCATTGTCCGCGATCGATCAATCGGGCGGCGGCACGCCGAGTGAGCATCCGCTGGTCGACGTGTTGCGTCTGCAACAGAACTTCGGCGACCAGTCGTTCGCGGGATTGCTGTACAGCGACCGCGTGTCGAACGGATTGCAGAATCGCGCGTTCGGCGGCGACACGCACATCGTCTTCGACAACATCTACTTCGCGCAGTTCCAGGCGGTGGAGAGCGTCACACAATCGAACGGCACGACGCAATCCGGTCCGATGTGGGAGGCGGTGCTGGACGCAACGGGGCGGAGCTGGGGATTTCACTACAACGTTTTGGGCATCAGCCCGGAGTTTCGGACCGACAACGGCTTCGTGCCGCGCACGGGATTCGTCCAGCCCAACGCGTCGAACCGCATCACGCTCTATGGCAAACCGGGCGCGCTGGTCGAGCGTTTCAACGTCTTTCTCTCGGAAACCGCCCTCTGGGACTACGACGACTTCTTCAGCGCCAAGCGTCTCCTCGAGGACCACTTCAGCGCGATGATGGGCTGGACGCTGCGCGGCGGTTGGAGCGTGAACGTGTCGCCGAGGCTGTCGAGCTACGCCTTCGATCGCGGGCCGTATGTTGGTCTGTACGTGCCGTCCGTCGTGGATGGCGCGCCGACGCCGTTCGTCCCGTCGGATCGCATCGAGACGCTGGTGAGCGGCTTCAGCATCGCGACGCCGCAGTTTCGCACCTGGGCCGCGTCGCTCGGCACGACGCTCGGCAACGACGTGGATTTTCTCGAGACGTCGCGCGTTCGGCGAACCGACTTGAACGGTGAGCTCGACTGGCGGCCGAACGAACGGCTCCGCGCGGCGCTCACGTACACCGGCAGCGCGTTCACGCGGCGGATCGACGCCAAGCGGTCCATGGACGCGCGCATCCCGCGCGTGAAGGTCGAGTATCAGCTCGCACGCCCGCTCTTCGTGCGCGTCGTGTCGCAGTACACGGCGATGAATCGCGAACCGCTCGTCGATCCGATCACGGGACAGGTGCTGCTGGTGAGCGGCACCACCGGATTCACGCCGTCGGCGGCGTCGTCGTCGAATACGTTGCGCACCGACTGGCTCGTTTCGTACCGGCCGGCGCCGGGGACGGTGTTCTTCGTCGGCTACGGCGGAGATCTCGAGGAGACCGACCCGCTGGCCTTCCGCGCACTCCGCCGCACCGACGACGCCTTCTTCGTGAAGGCGAGCTACGTGTTTCGACTGCCGGTCTTCTGAGCTCCGTCCGGCGGGGCTACGGCTTCACCGGCACCATGAGGTGCGCGTACGGAGTGCCCTTCCACATGACATACGGGGTACTCGCGCTCGGCGTCGCGGAATACGAGTCGAGCAGCTTCGTGTCGGGGAGCACGACCATCGTGTGTGGCGGTGTCATGACCCAGTTCTGTCCAGCCGCGGGTTTCTTGGCGTAGGGATCTGTGTTGCTCGCGTCGGACCCGCCAAGGAGCATGTAGGCGACGCCGATCTGTGTTATCGCGGGAGGTTTCTGCGACATGTACCCTTGGAACCACTGCTGCCAAACCTTGTCGACGCACATTGGATCGGGAGCGGGCGTCGACGGATCGTCAGGCAAACACAGCCAGCCGTTCGTCCCTTTGGCGAGCGTCGTCATCTTCCCGTCTGGCGTCATGTCAGCGATGGTCGCATTGGCGGAGATCGCCGCGGGCGCGGCCGAACGTGCGCTCGCGATCTTCGCTGACGTGGCGGGTGAGGGCGGATCAGCCTTTTTCTGCGCGTGTGCGGTGGCGGGCGCCGCGAGGCCGAAGAGGACCGCGATGGTGGAAGCGTGCCGCATGCTGCTCTCCTTCCCGCGTGAAGCGGGGATATGGTGAGGCATTGGCTGCACTGTCGACGCAAACCTGACGCGTTAACGCAATGACAGCCCGAAGCCAGCGTCAAGCGGCGGAAACGATTCAGCCATCGAAGTAGCTTCGATCCGCGATGGTCCTTTGCTATTTCTTTGTGATCAGGTTTCTCTGGAGCCAATGGGCCGAGCGACAGTCGGAAACAGTGGGCGCCTCGTCATTGGCGCGTGACGTTCGTGGCGCGCGCCTCGCGCTCGGCCTGAGACCGGGCGATGCCGCCGAAGGTGAGCACCCAGCGGAATGCGACGCGAATCGCTCGCGCGGCGGGCGAGAGGAAGCGAATGTTCATCGCGAGCGCGAGCTTGTCGGCGCCGACCACGATCACGTAGAACAGCCCAACCACGCCGAGAGCCACGAGCCAGAGCGGAAAGACGATGACGAAGATGATGATGATGAATGGCAGAAGGAGAATCGGGACGATGGGGAGCAGTCCCAAGCCGAGTTGCACGTGATGCTCCGGTTAGGTTGATGACGATGCGAATTGGCGCCCATAGGTCCTTCTATAAAGTAGAGGGTGGACGGGTGGACCGGTGGACCGGTGGACCGGTGGACCGCGAAAACGCGCGGCGGTGGTGGTGGTCGGTGTCAGCCATTCTCGCGCTCGCCTGGCAGCTCGCGCTGTCGAACTCGGCGTTCGCGCAAGCCGGTGAGGCCACACCCTATCGTGACGCGTCGAAGCCGGTCGCTGAGCGAGTGCGGGATCTCCTCGGACGGATGACGCTGGAAGAGAAGTTCTGGCAGCTGTTCATGATCCCCGGCGATCTCGACGATCCGTCGAACGACTACTCGCACGGCGTCTTCGGGCTGCAGATCTCGCCGGCGCGCGACACGACCGATCCCGCTCGCGCGCACGCCAAGCGCATCAACGACATCCAGCGCTACTTCGTCGAACGGACTCGGCTCGGCATTCCCATCATCCCGTTCGAGGAAGCGGTGCACGGACTCGTACGACCCGGCGCGACGGCGTTTCCGCAGGCGATCGGCCTCGCCGCCACGTGGGACACGGCGCTCATGACGCGCGTGGCGACGGCGATCGCGAGCGAGACGCGAAGCCGCGGAATCCGCCAGGTGCTGTCGCCGGTGGTGAACATCGCCAACGATCCGCGGTGGGGACGCGTCGAGGAGACGTACGGTGAGGATCCCCTGCTCTCTTCGCGCATGGCGGTGTCGTTCGTGAGCGCGTTCGAGCGAGCCGGGGTCGTCGCGACGCCGAAACACTTCGTCGCCAACTTCGGAGACGGCGGCCGTGACAGCTATCCGATCGACTTCGACGCACGGCTGCTGGACGAGATGTACTTCCCGCCGTTTCTCGCCGCGATCAAGGAGGGACACGCGCGGTCGGTGATGAGCGCGTACAACTCGGTCGACGGCTCGCCGGCGACGCAGAATCGCGCGCTGCTCACCGACAAGCTGCGCCGTGAGTGGGGCTTACAAGGATTCGTCATCTCCGACGCGGCGGCCACCGGCGGCGCGACCGTGCTGCATCACACCGAAGCGAGCACCGCCACCGCGACGACAGATGCGTTGAACGCCGGACTCGACGTGATCTTCCAAAGCTCGTGGCCGCAGCATCGGCCGTATCTCGACGCATTCAAGCGCGGCCTGATTCCCGACTCCGTGATCGACGCCGCCGTCGCGCGCGTGCTTCGCGCCAAGTTCGAGCTCGGCCTGTTCGAGCATCCGTACGTGGACGTGGACAGCGCGAAGACGTTGAACGGCAGCGCCGAGCATCGTGCGCTCGCGGTCGAGGCGGCGCGCGAGTCGATCGTACTCTTGAAGAATGACGGCGGCGCGCTGCCCCTCGCGAAGTCGGTGCGGACGATCGCCGTGATCGGCACCGACGCGGTCGAGGCGCGACTCGGCGGATACAGTGGGCCGGGAAACCAGAAGATCTCGATTCTCGACGGGATTACCGCCGCGCTGCACGCGCACGCATCGGACGGAGTCGTGCGCTACGCGGCGGGACCCGGGCGCATCTCACGCGAATACGTCGTCGTGGCGGCGGAGGCGCTGTCGTCGACGGACAGCGGCCGCGCGGTGCGCGGCCTGCACGCCGATTATTTCGACAACAATCGTCTCGACGGCGCGCCGAGAATGACGCGGACCGATGCTCGCGTCGACTTCGGATGGACGCTCAATTCACCGGGGCGCGGAATTCCCTTCGACTGGTACTCGGTGCGATGGACGGGTCGCGTCACGGTGCCGGCGAGCGGCGTGAAACGCATCGGCGTCGAGGCAAACGACGGGTATCGGTTGTTCCTCGACGGGAAGTTGTTGATCGACGACTGGGAGAAGCGGTCGTACGGGTCGCGGCTGGCCAATGTGACGCTCAAGCCCGGCACCACGCACGACCTGCGGCTCGAGTACTTCGAGAGCACGGGCAACGCGCGTGTGAAGCTGATCTGGGACGCCGGCGTGAAGGACGATTGGCGCTCGACGATCGACTCGGCGGTCACGATCGCGCGTCGCTCGCAGATCGCGGTCGTCGTCGCGGGACTCGAGGAGGGCGAGTTTCGCGATCGGGCCATGCTTTCGCTTCCGGGGCATCAGGAAGAACTCATCGAGCGGGTCGCCGCGACGGGTCGCCCGACGATCGTCGTGCTGGTGGGCGGCGGCGCGATCACGATGAGCCGCTGGCTGGATCGCGTGCCCGCGGTGCTCGACGCGTGGTACTCGGGCGAGATGGGCGGCCGAGCGGTGGCCGACGTGCTGTTCGGCGACTACGACCCGGCGGGTCGCCTGGCGACGACGTGGCCCGTTTTCGAGGGACAGCTGCCCCTGTATTACAACCACAAGCCCACCGGGCGCGGCGACGACTATCTCGATCTCACCGGCCAGCCGCTCTTTCCGTTCGGCTACGGGCTGAGCTACGCGACATTCGAGTATTCTGATCTGTCGATCCAGTCGCCGGAGATTCCGCCCGGCGGATCGACGGTCGTGAGATGCCGGGTGAAGAACACCGGCCAGCGTGCCGGCGATGAGGTCGTCCAGCTCTACGTTCGGGACATCCTTGCGTCGGTGGCTCGTCCGGTGATGCAACTGGCCGGTTTCCAACGCGTGACCCTGAAGCCGGGCGAGTCGCAGGACGTGAGTTTTTCGCTCGGGCGCGAACAGCTGCAGATGCTCGACCGCAACCTGCATTGGGTCGTCGAGCCCGGCACGTTCCGCGTGCTCATCGGTGGGTCGTCACGCGACATCCGTCTTCGCGGGGACTTGGTGGTGCGTTGAGGCTGTCGGTCGGGAAACCTCCGCGCGCCGAATCGGCTGCCGCGGGAACAGAACACAAACTGAGTGAACACAACGGATAGGGTATTATTTGACCTTCTCCGTTGTTGTCGGTTCACTCCGTTAGTGTCTGTTTCATTCGCGGCTGCACGCCGGGCGCAACAGTGTTTCCCGCTCGAGCTGGCCGCGCCGGCGTTTGTGACGGTTGTGCGTCAATCCCGTGACAATTGGCCGACGTCAGTGCCCGGACGGGAATCCAAGTGTCATAATATCGTAGGGCTCATCCTGCGACCTGTGACAACCGCCTATGCACTATCGCGCTATCTGGATCTCCGACGTGCACCTGGGTACCAAACACGCCCAGGTCGGCAAACTCCTCGAATTCCTCCGCGACACCGAATCCGCCCACCTCTATATCGTGGGCGATTTCATTGATGGGTGGCAGTTGCGCCGCAAGTGGTTCTGGGACGACGATTACAACACGCTGATCCAGAAACTCCTGCGGAAAAACCGCAAGCACACCCGGGTGACGTTCATCACCGGCAACCACGACGAGTTCCTGGAGAAGTTCTTCGGGATCCCGTTCGGGACGGTACAGCTGGCCGAGCGCGCGGTACACACGGGCGCCGACGGGAAACAGTATCTCGTCATCCACGGCCACCAGTTCGACGGACTCGTGCACTTCAACCGGCTGCTGGAGCGGGTCGGCACGGTGCTGTACGACAAGATCCTCGACATGAATGTCATGATCAACCGGATCCGCCGCAGCTTCGGCTTCGGCTACTGGTCGTTCGCGTCGTACATCAAGCTGCGGGCGAAGAGCGCGGTGAAGTACGTGACCGACTACGAAGACACGATGCTCCAGTTCGGCCGCAAGAGCGGGATGGCGGGCGTGATCTGCGGACACATCCATCGCCCCGAGATTCGACAAGTCGGCGACATGACCTACATGAACTGCGGGGATTGGGTCGAGAACTGCACGGCGCTGGTCGAGGATTTCGACGGCAACTTCAGCCTCATTCGATTCCATGAGAGTGATGTTCACGGTGCAGGGCGAGGGCCGGGGGCACATGACCCAGGCGATCGCGATGCAGGAGATGCTGCGGCGACACGGTCATCGCGTCGACGCCGTCCTCGTCGGGTCCAATCAGAACCGGAGCCTGCCGGCGTTCTTTGAGGAGGCGTTCGCCGGACGCGTCCGCCCGATCGCCAGCCCCGGCTTTGCCGTCGCCGGCGGGCGCGGCATCTCTCTCATCGGCTCGGCGGCGGGCGCGCTGGCGAAAGCGCCGAGCTTCCGGAAGAGCCTCGCCGCGATTCACGAGACGGTCACGTCGGTTCAGCCCGATCTGATCGTCAACTTCCTCGAGCCGCTGCTCGGCGTGTACAACACGATCCGCCGGCATCACGTGCCGGTGCTCGCCGTCGGGCATCAGTTCATGCTCGACCATCCCGCGTTCGTGCAAGACCGACAATGGTCGCTCGACCGCCTCGGCATGGGCGCGTACGTCGCGCTGACCGGCGCGCGGTCGGCGCGGCTCGCGCTCTCGTTCTACCGCGCGGACGACATGCCGAACCGCCGACTGTTCGTCTGTCCGCCCATTCTCCGACGTCAGGTCTTCGAGCAGCAAACCGACTCGTTCGACGGACACCTGCTGGTCTACCTGCTCAACCACGGCTACGCGGACGACGTCGTGCGCTGGCACCGCGAGCATCCTCAGGTGCCGATTCACTGTTTCTACGACAAACCGGGCGCTCCGGACGAAGAGCGGGTCGACGCCCATCTCACGTTCCACAAGCTCCACGGCGAGAAATTCCTGCGCCTCATGGCGTCGTCGCGAGGCGTCGCGTGCACCGCCGGCTTCGAGTCGGTGAGCGAAGCGGCGTACCTCGGCAAACAGGTGCTCATGATTCCGGTCGAGAATCATTTCGAGCAATACCTGAACGCACGCGACGCCGAGCGAACCGGCATCGGGCTCGCGGACACGACGTTCAAACTCTCACGATTGCTCGACCCGGTGCGACCCGGTGTCACGGCCGATTTTCGCCGATGGGTCGATCAGGCGGAGACGATCGCGATGCGCGCCATCGAGAGTGTCGCCGGTGCCGGGCGCGCGGTCTCCACGCCGAATCCTCCGGAGCTCGCCTCGCGCGCTGGCTAGCTACGCGAAGAGCTTGATCGCCACCGCGTCAGGCGTCGCGACGGCGGCGTCGATCGTGAGACGCAGACGCTGGACGCGCAGCGGGACGAAGCGGTCGAGCTTCGCGTAGCCGATCGTCGTACCGTTCGACAGTGGGCGCCACGTGTCTTCCCCTTCCCGCTCGGCGCCCTCCAGCGTGTAGCGCGCCACGCGTTGGCCGCGCGCGGTGTTCTCGGAGAGACGCGCGATGCCCACCGTGACCGGCTCGGCGAGGTCGATCTCGAGACGCGCGGTTCGGTCGCCGGTCGTGCGCCAATCATGACGATGCGCGCGAACGAGATCCTCGGCGAACAGAGCGTCGCGACGCTCGCGGAACTCGCGCAGCCGGGCGACGTCGGTCGCGTGGACGAGGCCGTCGCGTGTCGGCGGAACGTTGAGCAGCAGCTTGCCGTTCCGGCCGACCGACGTGAAATAGAGATTCATCAAGTCGTCGACCGATCGAACGCGCGCGTCTTCGCTCGGGTGATAGAACCATCCGGGGCGAATCGAGACGTCCATTTCCGCCGGGCGCCACACCGCACCGAGTGGATCGCCGTGCTGCAGCGCGTCGATGATGCCGGGGCCGTCGGCGCCTGGGTACGTGACGATCGACGGATTCACCGTCGACCAGTTCGGATCGCCGGCGACGCCGCGCTCGTTGCCGCACCAGCGCACGTCGGGGCCCGCGTCGGAGAACATCACGGCGCTCGGTTGGAGACGTCGCACGGTGGAGAAGACGCGCGGCCAGTCGTAGACCTGCTTCTTGCCGTTCGGCCCCTCACCGTTCGCGCCGTCGAACCAGACTTCGGCGATGGGCCCGTAGTGCGTCAGCAGCTCGGTGAGCTGTTCGATGTACAGATCGTTGTAACGCGCCGAGTCGCCGTACGCCGGGTTGTTGCGATCCCACGGCGAGAGGTAGAGACCGCACTTGAGGTCTTCGGCCCGGCACGCGTCGACGAACTCGCGCACGACATCGCCATGGCCGTCTCGGAACGGGCTCGAAGCGACCGAGTGCGTGGTCGTGCGCGTCGGCCAGAGGCAGAAGCCGTCGTGGTGCTTCGCGGTGAGGATCATCGCGCGGAAGCCGGCGGCGCGCGCGCCGGTCGCCCATTGCCGCGCGTCCAACGACGCCGGCGCGAACGAACGTGGATCCTCGTGCCCGTCGCCCCATTCGCGATCGCTGAACGTGTTGACGCCGAAGTGCAGGAACATCGCCAGCTCGTCGCGCTGCCACTCGAGCTGCGGCGAGGTCGGTCGCGGACGACTGTTGGCGATCGGGCCAGATTCCTCGCGGGTCCGGATGCACGCGGCGGCCGCCGCCGTCGCGGCGACTTTGACGAACGCGCGACGGGAGAGCCCGCCGCCGTTTCTCATCGTCACCAGAGATGGGGAACGAGATTCGCCGGCCTCACCATCGGATCGCCGGGCTTACAGCCGAACGCGGCCGCGAACGCCGGAAAATTGGAGAGCGGCCCGTTGTCTCGCCACTTCTCCGGGGCGTGCGGGTCGACGACGACGCGCGTGCGCATCGTCTCGGGACGGTTGTGCGTGCGCCAACTCTGCGCGTAGGCGATGAAGAACCGCTGCTCGGGCGTGAAGCCGTCGACGAGCTGCTTGGGACGGCCGTTCCGCTGGAGTGCGCGCTGGAGCGCGTCATAGCCGGTGAGAATGCCGCCAAAGTCGGCGATGTTCTCGCCGAGCGTGAGCTTGCCGTTCACGTGGAGCGTGTCCACCTGGATGTAGCCGTTGAACTGGTCGACGACCTTCTGCGCTTCCTTGGTGAACTTGAGGGAATCGGTCGGCGTCCACCAATCGCGGAGGTTGCCCTGTGCGTCGTAGTGGCGGCCTTCGTCGTCGAAGCCGTGCGTCAACTCGTGCCCGGCCCAACTGCCGCCGAGTGCTCCATAGTTCGCCGCATCGTCGGCGCTCGGGTCGAACGTCTGCGGGACGAGCGCGCCGGCCGGGAAGACCATCTCGTTCTTGGTGGGATCGTAGAACGCGTTCACCGTGGGAACGGTGATGCCCCACTCCGTCGTGTCGACGGGCGCGCCCGGACGATTCGCGGTGCGCTTCCACTCGAACGCGTTCGCGCTCGCCACGTTGCCGACAAACGGGCCGTCGGTCGTCACGAGGGCCGAGTAGTCGCGCCACTTGTCCGGGTAGCCGACTTTCTCGTGCATCTTGGCCAGCTTGTCGAGCGCCTGCTTCTTTGTCGCGTCGGACATCCAGTCGAGCTTCTTCACGCGCTCGCCGAACGAGGCGCGGATGTCGTCGATCACGGCTCTTGCCCGCGTGCGCGCTTGCGGCGAGAAGGTCTTGGCGATGTACGCCTGGCCGAGCGCTTCGCCGATCAGCCCGTCGGTCGTGCGCAGGCAGCGCTTCCACCGAGGCAGCAACTCCTTGGCGCCGCTGAAATGCGAATTGAACTTGAAGTTCTCGTCGACGAACGCCTTGTTGAGATACGGCGACGCCGCGGAGAGCGCATGGTAGCGCAGATACGCTTTCCAATCGTCGAGCGGCGTGTTGGCGATCAGCGCGTCGACGCGCTTGAAGAACGCCGGTTCGGCGACGTTGACCTTGTTCACTGGAACCGTGACCGCGACGTCGCGCAGATAGGTTGCCCAATCGACGTTCGGCGCAGTCTCGTGGAACTTGGCCATCGTCATCACGTGGTCGGTCGCCGCCGGGTCGCGACGCGCGACGCGCGTGAGCTGCGACTTCGCCATTTCCGTCTCGAGGGCGAGGATCTTGGCGGCGTCGGCGCGCGCCTTCGCGACGTCTTCACCGCCGAGCGTCAGCGTTCTGGCGATGTGAGCGACGTACAACGTTCGCGTCGAATCGGATTCCTTGTCGGTCTTGGTGTAGTAGTCCCGGTCGGGAAGGCCGAGTCCGCCGGCGTCGAATCCGCCGATGTAGTGCGTGGCGTCGTGGACGTCGACCTGCGCGCCGTACGAGAAGCCGACGTCGGCACCGGCCACCTGGAGGTGCGCGATCGCCGCGACGAGCGCCGGGCGCGTCTTGATCGAGTCGATCGACGCGAGCAGCGGCTTCACCGGCGAGAGACCGTCGCGCTCGGCCGCCGACGAGTCCATGCACGTGGCGTAGAAGGTGCCGAGCTTGTGCTCGGTGCTCTGCGCGGGCGTGGAGCCGCGCTTCGCCATGGCGTCGTCGAGCACCGAGCGCACGGCGAGCTCGTTGCGGTCGCTCATGTCGCGGCCGACCCCCGACGACGAGTACGCGGCCGGAATCGTGTCGTGCTTGAACCACGTTCCGTTGGCGAAGGAGAAGAAGTCCACGCACGCGCTCACCGACTTGTCCATGTACGACGGGTCGATGACCTTGAGCGGCGGGAGCGCCTTCTGCGCGACGGCCGGGGCCGAGGCGGCCGAGAGCGCGAGCGAGGCGAGGATCAGGGAACGGACGTGGCGCCGGAGAGGATTCGGATTCATCGTTCGTGAGGTCGAGGATTGTCGTCGAACGTAGTCCCGCACTCGAGGACGGTCAACGCGAGCCGCGCCTCCGCCCTTGGTTTACAACTCCAACACACTTCGCTCGCCACCCATGCGGACACTCGTACGCTCGCTCGCCGCTCTCGCGCTGATTCCTGTCGCCGTTCCCCCGGGGGCGGCCCAGCGCGCGCCGCGAGCGTTCACGCACGCCGACACGCTGCGGGGCAGCAACGGTCCGGGGCGTGCGTGGTGGGACGCGACGTTCTACGATCTCCACGTGGCGGTGAACCCGGCCGACAGCAGCATCCGCGGCTGGAACGCGATCACGTACCGCGTGCTCAGCGCGCCGCGCGAGATGCAGATCGATCTACAGACGCCGCTCGAGGTGGATAGCATGCTGCAGGACGGCAAGCGGCTGACCTATCGACGCGACGGGAACGCGTTCTTCGTGAACGTGCCGACGGCGCGCGCCGCGGCGACGGGAACGGTCACCGTCTTCTATCATGGCAAGCCGCGCGTCGCGATGCGGCCGCCTTGGGACGGGGGCTACATCTGGCAGCAGGACAGCCTTGGACGCCGCTGGATCGCGACGGCCAACGAAGGACTCGGCGCGAGCGTGTGGTGGCCGAACAAGGACTATCTGGCCGACGAGCCGGACAGCCAGCGGATCGCGATCACGGTGCCCGACTCGATGGTCGACGTCTCGAACGGACGTCTGCGCAACACGACCCACAACGCCGATGGCACGACCACCTACGAGTGGTTCGTCGCCGACCCGATCAACAACTACGACGTCGAAGTGAACGCCGGGCAGTACGCGCATTGGAGCGACACGTTCAACGGCGAAAGCGGCCCGTTGTCGCTCGACTTCTGGGTGATCTCCTACCATGCCGACACGGCGAAGGTGCAATTCCAGCAGGCGAAGTCGATGCTCGCGTGCTTCGAGCACTGGTTCGGACCATACCCGTGGTACAAGGACGGCTACAAGCTGATCGAAGCGCCGCACCTGGGCATGGAGCACCAGAGCGGCGTCGCGTACGGCAACAAGTTCAAGAACGGCTACAGCGGCCGCGATCTCTCGGGCACGGGCGAGGGGATGAAATGGGATTTCATCATCGTGCACGAGAGCGCGCACGAGTGGTGGGGGAACAGCATCACGGTCAAAGACGCCGCCGACATGTGGATCCACGAAGGTTTCGCCAACTACGCCGAGGGGCTCTACGCCGAGTGCCAGGACGGCAAGGAGGCGGGCGCACAGTACATCATCGGGAGCCGCCGCAACATCCGGAACGACGCCCCGATCATCGGCACGTACGGCGTGAACTCGGAAGGTTCGGGCGACATGTACTACAAGGGCGGCAGCATGCTGCACATGATCCGCCAACTGGTGAACGACGACGAAAAATGGCGTTCGATCCTGCGCGGCATCCAGTCCACCTTCCGGCACAAGACGGTGACGGGCCAGCAGATCGAGGACTACATGATCAAGGCGTCGGGGCTGAACCTCGCGCCGATCTTCCAGCAGTATCTGACGACGACCAAGATTCCAACTCTCGAGTACAAACAAACCGGCGCCGGAACGGAGTACCGCTGGGCGGACGTGGTGCCCGGTTTCGCGATGCCGGTGCGCGCCAACGGCACGCTGCTGCGCCCGACGGAAGCCTGGAAGACGATGCCGCACGCCGACACGCTCGCCGTCGACCCGAACTTCTACGTGTTGACGAAGAAGCTCGAGCCGACGGCAGGCGGCGGTTAGGGAGCGATTCGCTTGGTGTAGTCCGGCGCCGTCGGACGCTTGGGCTGTTTTTCAACCGCGGTCATCACTTCCTTGATCGCCGCTTCGAGCTGCGGATCGACGCCCTTCGCGAGCTGCGTCGGGTCGTCGACGACGTCGATGTCGGGCTCCACACCGTGGCCTTCGATGATCCATTTGCCGTCGGTCCCATAGACGGCGAATGTCGGCGCGGTGACGTTGCCACCGTCGACGAAGGACGGCGTGCCACTGATGCCGATGAGTCCACCCCACGTGCGTCGGCCGATCAGGGGCCCAAGTCCGCGTTGCTTGAAGTAGTACGGGAACGCGTCACCGCCCGAGCCGCTCCAGCCGTTGACGAGCATCGCCTTCGGCCCGGCGTTGGCGATCGGTGGCGTCTGCTGCGGCACGCCGTCGCGCGTCTTCCAATAGCTCTCGATCGGACGGTCGAGCAGCTCGACGAAGCGATCGGGAATCTGTCCGCCGCTGTTGAACCGTTCGTCGATGATCATGCCGTCCTTGTCGGTCTGGGCGCGGTACTGCCGCACGAGCTCCGTCTGGCCGTCGATGCCGGTGTTCGGGACGTAGACGTATCCGACGCGTCCGTGCGTCGCCTGATCGACGCGCTTTCGGTTCGACTCGATCCACGCGAGGTTGCGCAAGCGCGATTCGTCGGCGAGCGGCTTGACGAGCACCGTGCGTGCGCCGGTGAGCGTCGGTTTGTCGTTGACCGTGATCGACACGACGGCGTTCGCCAGGCCCTCGAACGATGCGCCGACGTCCTTCGTCGGATCGAGCGGCTTGCCGTTCACGGCGAGCAGGTAATCGCCTTCACTCACCTTGATGCCCGGGCGCTTGAGCGGCGACCGCACTTCGCTGTCCCACTCGCCGCCGTCGTAGATCTTGGTGATGCAGAGGTAGCCGCCCTCGAGCGCGAAGTCGGCGCCGAGGAGACCGATGTTGCGGCGCGGGCCGTTCTCGTACTGGCCGCCCTGCACGTACGTGTGCGACGAGTTCAGCTCGCCGATCAATTCGCCGAGCACGAACGACACGTCCCATCGCGAGACGGCGTCGTCGATCAGCTTGCCGTAGCGCGAGCGCATCGTGTTCCAGTCGACGCCGTGCATGCCCGGGTCGTAGAAGTAATCGCGCTCGATGCGCCACGCGTCGTTGAACATCTGGTGCCACTCGGCCGATGGATCGACGGTCATCGTCATCGTCGCCGTGGCGAGCTTCTTGTCGAGCTTCTGCGCGGGCTTGGGGTCGACGATGAACCAGTCCTGCGCGTTGCGGACGAGGATCTTCTTGCCGTCGTCTGACGTGACGAAGCCCAGCGCGTTGTCGACGATCGTTTTCTCTTCGCGGTCGCTCAGCTCGAACGAGATGATCGGCGTCGGCCCCTGCGCGGCGCCGGTGCGAATGCCCCGCCGGTAGAGGACGCGGCCCGAGAGCGCCGTGAGCCCCGAGTAGTTGCCCGGCGCCGCCGGCAGCACGTCGACGCGTCGTTCGAAATCCGTGAAATCGATGTTCACGTCTCCGCCCTTGACGGGGGCGGTCGCTTCGGGCGGCGCGCCTTCCTCGTCGCTGCGCGGCGCGAGCGGCGACGCGACGTCGGCACGCAGCGGCACGACGACGACGTTCGTGCTGTTGACGTACGCCCACGAGTTGTCGAGATCGCTGTACGACGGCGCGAACGTGCGGCTCGACAGGAAGTAGAGGTACTTGCCGTCGGGGTCGAACGACGGCGAGCGGTCGTTGTAGTAGCCGGTCGTCACCTGGTGCGGCGCGCCGCCGGTGCGGGCGTCGTAGATGAAGATCGCGTTCTGCGCGTTGGGGAGATCGCGCGAATACGCCAGCCATCGGCTGTCGCCGGACCAACTCACGTGGAAGCCGGCGAGGTTTCCGTGCAGCCAGTTGAGCGCCTTGTCGACGTTCGTCACCTGGCCCGACGTGACGTCGACGACGTGGATGCGCATCGCCTGGTCGATGAACGCGATCTTCTTGCTGTCGGGCGACCAGTACGGTTGATACCGGAAGCCGGGGCCGAGCTTGGTGACCGTGCGCTCTTCGCCGGAACCGTCGGCGTTGCGCAGTGTGAGCTCGTACTCGCCGGTCTTGTCGCTCCAGTACGCGATGAGCTTGCCGTCGGGAGACCAAGCCGGCGTGCGCTCGGCCGACGCGGACGTCTCGGTGAGATCGCGGACCGGGCCGTTCTCGGCGGGTACGGTGAACAGATCGCCGTGCGCCTCGAAGAGCGCGCGCTTGCCCGTCGGCGAAAGCGACGCCGACGCGATCTCGGTGCCCACGTCCTGCGGATGCGGGCGAAGCGACGCACGATCGGTCACGACGTGCACCGGGACCTCGTGCATCTTCTCGGTGGCGAGGTCGAGGAGATACATGCGGCTTCCCGCCTGGAAGACGATGTCGGACGGGCCGAGCGACGGATACTTCACGTCGAAGTCGCCGAAGTCGGTGACCTGATGGAAGCGCGTCGTCTTGGTGTCGTACGCCCAGATGTTGCCGCGCTCGTTCTTGCCGCGATCGGAGAGAAAGAAGAGCGTCGAGCCGGACCACATCGGCTGCCCGTCGTTGGCCTCGTCGTGCGTGATGTTCTTGGACGCGTGCGTGTCGAGGTCGAAGGTCCAGATGTCGGGCGCCCAGCCGCCGCGGTAGCGCTTCCACGTGCGTGCGTCGACCGCCTCGGGGAGATAGGCGATCGTTTTCGCGTCCGGCGAGAACGACGCGAACTCGCCGTACGGCACGGGGAGCGCGACGGGCACGCCGCCGGTCTTCGAGATCTTGAACAACTTGTTGTAGCGGTTGGTCTCGCTCGTCCGATTCGACGCGATGAGGAGCGATTGGCCGTCCGGATACCAGGCGACCACACGATCGCTGCCGGGATGGTACGTCAGGCGCGTCGCTTCGCCGCCGGCCGCCGGGATCGTGTAGACCTCGTCGTTGCCGTCGTAGTCGGCGGTGAAGGCAATCGTCTTCCCGTCGGGCGAGAACCTTGGAAAGCTCTCTTCGCCGCGCGCCGTCGTGAGACGCTCGGCGGTGCCGCCCGTCTTGGGCATGATCCAGATGTCGCCGCCGTAGATGAACGCGATCTGCGTCGCGGAGACGGTCGGCTGGCGGAGCATGCGGGCGTCGATCTGCGCGCTGAGCGAGGCGGGAGTGGCGGACATGGCGACGGCGCAGGCGGCACCAGTGGCCACGGCACCAAGTACGTAGGAACGCATAGAGGGAGGAGTCGAGAGTGAGCAGGAAATGCGCTGCCGCTCGCAAGCTGCGACTCGCCCAGAGTCCTGTCAATCGAAATGAGGACAACCCGGCTCTTTACAGCTTCTGAATCCCTGTATGGAACCAATGAAGCGGAGCGTCATATGACGTTCCGCCTCGCCGTTGCCGAATGATGGGTCCCGAGTTGGCACTGTTTCACTCTCACCTTCTCGATGGAGCTCGACATGCGCTCAACGCTGGCACTGCGGTACTTCGCACAGATCGCCGCCGCAATTGGTCTCGTGGGAACCGGACTGGCGGCGCAAACACTGCGCACGGAAACAGCGATTCACCCTGGTGCCTGGATTGTCGGCGGAACAGGATCTCTCGATCTGGCAAACAGTCCGAGTTCCCAGAGCAATCTTTCGCTCAACCCGCTGGGCCTCGTGCTGGTCAACAACCGCCTCGCGGTTGGTGCAGAGGGTGCTCTGGGCCTCGCCTCGAGCGACAACGGTCACACGGCGTTGTGGGGGATCGGGCCGACAGCTCGACTGTTCCTTGGCGATGTCTCGAGCCGCGTCCTGCCGTTCTTCTCCGCGACGGTCCTTCCCGAGTGGAGTCACCAATTTCAGCGTCCGATCGATTTCGACGAGCGAATTCTCACACTGGATGGTTCGTTCGGATCGACCTTCATGTTGACGTCAAAAGCCGGGCTCACCGGCGAGGTGTACGTGACTCATTTCGATTTCCGCCAGACCACGCCGTTTGTTGATGGGACTACCGGACAGCCGGGGACAGGCGTCGCGTCCGGCGGGTCGACTCACTACGGCATGCGATTCGGGTTCACGGTCTTCGTGCATTGACGGTGGCCCGGTAGACCGGTGGACCGGTAGACCGTATTCTGAGTCGTGCGAAAACTCATGGGTCTTCTCGCCGTGCTTGCCGTCGTTGGGCATCGCACGCAAGCGCAGCAGCTCGAGGCGCTGTGGTATTCGACCGGGAGCGAGCGGAGCACCGGGAGCTTCCTCGCCAACGCGAGTCATATCTCTATCGTCTCGCCGCAGGTCTTTGCGTTCGACAAGGAGGGGGCGATCCATGGGCATCTGGATCGCCGCCTCGTGGACACCGCGCGCGCGAAGGGCGTGAAGCTCGTGCCGCTCGTGGTGAATCCAGGATTCGACCAGCCGTTGATTCACCGAATCCTCAACGTCGCGACGGTGCGGCAGCGGGCGATCGAGAGTCTCGTTGCCCTCTGTCGCGACCAACACCTCGACGGCATTCAGTTCGACGTCGAGAACGTGAACATCGTCGACAAGAACGCGTTCACGAGCTTCGTCCGCGACGCTGCGGCCCGACTCCACGCGGCGAACTGCTCCGTTTCGGCCGCCGTCGTGCCGCGCACAGGCGAGAACCCGGGACCGAGCGCGTACCACAAATGGATCTTCGAGAACTGGCGCGGCGCGTACGACTACAAGGCGCTCGCCGAGTCGCTCGATTTTCTGTCGTACATGACGTACGCCGAGCACACGGGCGGCACGCCACCGGGACCGGTCGCCGGCTATCCGTGGATGGAGGAGTGTCTCCAGTACGTGCTCTCACTCGGTGTGCCGCCGTCCAAGATCTCGCTGGGGATTCCGTCGTACTCGGACCACTGGTACGCGTCGTACGACGCGGCCGAGGGCGCGCGATCGAAGGCCGGCGATTCAGAGTTCGGGAAGGTCGATTCGCTGGTGAAGACCTTTCACGCGACGCTCGTGTGGGACGACCGCGAGAAAGCGTCATACGCGTTCTGGAGCAATGCCGGCGTGTTCGAGCACGTGTGGATCGAGGACGCGCGCGCGTTCGCAGCGAAGCTCGAGTTGGTGCGAAAGTACAAACTGCGGGGATACTCGGTGTGGGTGCTCGGCACCGAAGATCCGGGCGTGTGGGAGCTTCGGTAACTGACTCGGCTTCCGGCTGGCGGTCCGTCGGCTACGGCTGACGGATGCTGCTGGCGGCCGGCGAGCTGCGTTCAGCGGGGACGGCACCTCTGTACCGGCGGAGCAGGCGGAATGCCGAGACAGCGAAGCCTAGGGCGACGAGCGAGACCAGGAGTTGGGTGGACGGGCGCCACTGGTGTTGCGCCGCGGCCGCGAGCGCGCTGTACGCGAACAGCCCTGCCGCCAGGACCGCGCCGGGCCACTCCTCCCTTTCGAGCAGCCACGCCGCGATGAAATAGACCACCGCGGTCATGGTGCCGGCGGCGACTCCCTTCGGATTCCTGAGGATCACATGCCAGCCGGAATCCGAGCCCGGGCGGGCCCGAACGAGTAGGAGTCCGAGCAGCGACACGATCCACACGGCGCCGGGCAAGACGGCGAAGATCGCCGTCGCAGTCACCACCCACGCGTTCGGATAACCGACGGCCGGTTTGGGCATGACGAAAGTTGAATACCTGTTAGTCGATTGATCCGTCAGCCGTCGGCGGCGGTTTTCCCGACTTCGAACGCCACGCGAACATCCACGATCGCGACCGCGACCGTTCCGTAGAGGGGTCACCGCCGCTTGAAGCCCTCGACCAGCGCGGCCGCTTGCGCGCCGTCGGTGCCCCACAGCGTGAAGTCCAGGCGAACGGAATTCATCGTCGTGACGTCGGTGCGCGACTGTTTGGCGCGATCGACTTCGCCGTGAATCCGCACGGCGACGCGTGCGAGCGGCACGTTGGTGTCGCGCGCGATGACGTGGACGAGCTCCACGCCGCACGCGGCGATCGAGGAGAGAAATTGCTCGATGGGCGTGATCGCTTCGCCGGGACAGCCGTTCTGCACGGGACCGTCGACGATGAAGTGGTGGTCGCGCGCGCTGCAGAGCACGCGGCCAAAGACGTCGGTCGAGCGGGCGGCGACGTCGTAGGTGCGGAGGGTGGCGGGTGCGGTCATTCGGAGTCGGAGCGAGGACCAGGCACGGAGGGCGGGGGCATGGCCAATTCTACGAACTGCGGGTCGCCTCCGCGATGCGGCCAGACCGCCGCCTGATCGCGCCCCGAGAGCGCGCGAAATGGGGTTGAGCCTTCCGGAGGACTACCGGACGCGGAGGTACCAGCGTCCCCATGCTCCGGGCCGTAGAATTAGACGTCCCTTCCCCCGCACAAACCGATGCGCCAACTCCAGTCCACGCTCTGCGCGGTAAGCCTCCTGGCGGCCGCAGTTTCGGTCGTTTCCGCGCAAGGGCGCCCGACCGTCAATCAACCCGGTCGCGCCATCCCGCTGACCGCGGTGCACAACGACAACGCCCTCCCGCCGGACTCCGTGCTGGTGCGAGCGCTCATGTTTCGCTCCATCGGCCCGGCGGTCATGTCGGGTCGGATTTCCGACATCGCCGTCGTCGTCGACCCCAAGGCGCCGCGCGCGCGGATCGGTACGGTGATGTACGTCGCGGCCGCGACGGGCGGTGTCTGGAAGACGACGAACGCCGGCGTGAATTGGACGACGGTCTTCGATTCCGTACGCACCGGCTCCGTCGGTGCTATCGCCGTCGCACCGTCGGATCCGAACGTCGTGTGGGTCGGCACGGGCGAAGCGAACAACATGCGCAGCTCGTCGTGGGGCACGGGCGTCTACAAGTCGACCGACGCCGGCAAGACCTGGTCGAGCGCGATGCTTCCGGCGTCGCAACACATCGGCAAGATCGTTATCGACCCGCGCGATGCGAACGTCGTCTACGTCGCGGCGGTCGGTCCACTCTGGGCGCCGGGCGGCGAACGCGGCCTCTTCAAGACCACCGACGGCGGCAAGACATGGACGAATCTCAAGGGGATCAGCCAGTACACGGGATTCACCGAGATCGCGATGGATCCGTCGAACCCCGACGTGCTCTACGCGGCGTCGCTGGAGCGCGAGCGTCGCGAGTACGGATTCCTTCCGGCCGGCCCGGAGACGGCGATTTACAAGACGACCGACGCCGGCGGCACGTGGAACAGGCTCACCGAAGGCCTGCCGGCGGGAGACCTCGGCCGAATCGGATTGAGCGTTTGCAAATCGAAGCCGTCCATCGTGTACGCCACGATCCACGCGAAGCCACCGGCCGGGGGTCTCTACCGCAGTGAAGACGCCGGCGCGACGTGGAAGCAGATGAACGACCAGGACGGCACGGCGTGGTACTACAGCCAGGTGCGCTGCGATCCGACGAATCCTGATCACATCGTTCAACTCAACGCGCAGTCGCGCGAATCGCACGACGCCGGCAAGACGCTCACGCCCTTCGCCGCGGGCGGCGTGCACAGCGACCACCACGCGCTGTGGATCGGCGACGACGATCCCGACCACATGATTCTGGGCGGCGACGGCGGCATCTACACGACGTACGACGCCGGCCGCACCTGGGATCACAACGAGAGCATCGTCGCCGGCCAGTTCTACGCGATCGCCGTCGACGATGCGCAGCCGTTCTACAACGTGTACGGCGGTCTGCAGGACAATCAGACATGGGGCGGCCCGAGCCGCACACGCAACTCGTTCGGCCCGACCAACGCCGACTGGTTCCGCATGGCGGGCGGCGACGGCTTTTACGCGGTGCCCGATCCACTGGACAACAATCTCGTGTACGCCGAGTCGCAGACGGGGGGCGTCGTGCGCTACGACGCGCGCACCGGGCAGACGAAGAACATCCGTCCAGCGCCGAAGCCCGGTGAGCGCTTCCGCTTCAACTGGAGCGCGCCGATCCTTCCGAGCCGTCACGACGTGAAGAGCGTGTTCATGGCGGCGCAGTTCGTCTTCAAGAGCACCGATCGCGGCGACTCGTGGGAAAAGATCAGCCCCGACCTCACGCGCGGCATCGATCGCAACAAGCTGCCGATGCGCGGCGCCGTCCCCGACTCCACCGCGCTCGGCCGCAATGAAGGGACGGCGGAGTTCAGCAACATCACGACGATCGACCAGTCGCCGCTCAAGAAGGACTTGCTCGCCGTCGGCACGGACGACGGTCTCATTCAAATCACGCGTGACGGCGGCAAGACGTGGACGAAGACCGAGAAGTTCCCGAGTGTGCCCGAGACGACGTTCGTGAGCCGCGTCGTCTGGTCCGCCGCGGCGGAAGGAACGATCTACGCCACGCTCGACGGGCATCGCAGCAACGACTTCAAGCCGTACGTCGTGAAGAGCACGGACTACGGCGTGACGTGGACGTCGATCGCCGGAGATCTGCCGAACGGCGGACCGGTGCAGGTGGTTCGCGAACATCCGCGCCAATCCAATCTTCTGTTCGTCGGCACCGAGTTCGGCGTCTACTGCACCACGGACGGCGGCGCGCGGTGGACGCAGCTCAAGAACGGCATTCCCGGCGTGCCCGTCGCCGACCTGCAAATCCAGTCGCGCGCGAACGATCTCGTCGTCGGCACGCACGGACGCGGAATCTTCATTCTCGACGACCTCTCGCCGCTCGAGAACCTCGCGCAGGCCAAGCAGGCGAACGTCGCGTATCTCTTCCCCGTGCAGGACGCCCTGCTCTTCCAACCGAACGCGAGTCGCAGCTCTGGCATGGGCACGCGCGGCTTCACGGGGCAGAATCCGGAGCCCGGACCGCACATCGCGTACACGCTCAACAACGTGCAGCCGAGCACGAAGATCACGCTCTCGGTGCTCGACGGAAGCGGCGCCGAGGTGCGCGCGCTGCCTGTGAACAAACAGCCGGGACTCTATCGCATCTCGTGGGACATGCGCGTCGGTCCGCCGCTCACTGGTCCGGTGGACACCGCCGCGTTGGCCAACGGTGGACGAGGAGTCGGCGGTGGTCGCGGCGGACGCGGCGGGTTTGGCGGCGGCAGAGGCGCGCCGCCTGGAGGCGAAACGGACTCCGCGGGCCGCGGCGGTCGAGGCGCAGGCGGTGCCGCTGACTCGACAGGTCGCGGCGGCGCAGGTGGGGGCGGCGGCGGCGGCGGCGGCGGCGGTGGTGGTGGATTTGGCGGCGGGCGGGGCGGGGCGGACGGAACATTTCCCGCGACGCCCGGACGCTACATCGCGCGGCTGACGGTGACGTCGGCCGACGCGCCGCCGACGGTGCTCGATCAGTCGTTCCTGCTCACCAAGGACCCGATGGTGATTCTGAGCGACAACGATCTCAAGCAACTCTACGCGTTCCGACTCGGCGTGGTGAAGCTGCAGCGCGATCTGCGCGACAAGCAGGCGCAGCTCGACACGGCCGAACGCACGTTCGCCGCGGCGAAGCGCGCCGCCGACTCAGCGGGCACCAAGGTCTCGCCGGAGCTGAAGGCACAAATCGCGTCGGTCGGGAAGGAGTTGTCCGACGTGACGCGTGAGATGGGCGCCGCGGGCGGCGGAAGAGGGGGGGGCGGTGCCGGTCGCGGTGGATTCGGTGGAGCGGGCGGCGCGGCGCTCGCCGCCGGCGGCGCGGGAGCCGTGGGCGGTGCCGGCGGCCGAGGAGGACGCGGTGGGGGGGCGGGAGGCCGTGGTGCCGGCGGCGCACCGATCGCACAAGCAGGTGCGGCAACTGGCGGCGCGGGAGGCGGAGCGGCGACCGATCAGGATCAGAATCCGACGGGCCCCGTGGCCGCGGAAACCATTCAGGCGCAACTCGCTACCACCACCGAGCTACTCAACGCCAACTTCACCCCGAGTCCGGAACAGAAGCGGCTGCTGCAGGCGATCCCGTTGGATCTCGAAAAGCAGGGAGCGCGCGTGAAGAAGGTGTCGGCGGATCAGCTGCCTGCGTTGCTCAAGGCGCTCAAGGACGCCGGCGTCGACGTGAAGACGCCGTGATCGCCTCGTAGTCGCCGCCTAGCGCGGAGCCGGCTTGGGCACGGTCGCCGCCGGCAAGCTGTCGAGCATCGAGTGGAGTTCCTCGAGGCGACGCGCCGATTGACTGTTGTAGCACGCCGCGCGTTGGCGGGCGTAGCGGGCGGTCGTCATCCCGACGAGGTGGCACGTCGCGTCGCGCAGCTCGAGCCAGCGTCGCTGGGCCGACCGCACGTGCTCGACCGACGGCGGATCGGCCGCGTCGTCGGAGATGTTCGATTGCTTGCGCAGTCCGGCGATTACGAGTCGGTAGGCGTCGTTGACTTCGTTGTCCGGCTGCTCGAGGGCGGCGCGCAGGCACGCGCGTTGATCGGCGGGTTCGGGCGAGCCGCACAGGTCATCGGCGCCGCCCGTCTTGGTGACGTCGGTGACGGTCGAGTTGAGCGGACGAATCGGCGCCGCGGGAATCCGCGCGCCGCGCTGCGGCTGCGGCGTCGCCGCGGGGCCGACCTTCGACGTGGACTCGCTTGTCGCCGCCGTGTCGGGCTTGGGCTTGAGCGCGAGATCGCCCGACGCGAGTCCGGCGCTGTCGGTTGCCGCCGTGGCGACGACGTTCGCGTCGCTGGTGTGACCGCGCAGGATGATGAACGCCGCGGTGACCGCCGCGGCCGCGATCGCTACCGTCGCGACGAAGCGCCGTCCGAAAACGGACTGTCGCGGCATGACGACGTACTCGACGCTGGCCTCCGGCGTATCGGGCTCGGGAGACATCGGCGGCGTGATGCGCGCGCGCACGGGAGTCGTGGGGCCGGCGAGCGCGCGCAACATCGCGATGAAGCCGTCGATGTCGGGCGTGTCCTCGTCGTGTGCGTATTGGGCGAGCGCGTCCACCGCCGCGGTGACGCGTCGCGGCAAGTCGGGGCGCACTTCGGCGAGGAGCGTCATGCCGGCGGACCCGAACGGGAATCCGGCGAGCATGGTCCAGGCGAGGCGCCCGATCGTGCGCGCGTCGTCGGCCAGGTTCGTCGGCACGTCGATCGCGTCGAGCTGCGGCTCGAACGTGAACAAGGCGCGCCCGCTGCCCTGCTGGAACACGAGACCGGCCGGCGTGACCTTGCGATGGACGATGCCGTTCGCCCACGCCCAGTCGAGCGCCGCGTTGAGCTGCTCGAAGATCGCCGCCAGGCGATCGGGTGAGATCGTCTCGGCCAATTCCTCCGACGACAGCAGATCCTCGAGCGTCGAGCCGCGCACGCGCGGACGCACCGTCGCGAATGAATCGCGAGCGATCTGCCGCCCTTCGAGCACCGGCACGACGTTCGGATGCCGCATGGCCGATTCGCGACGCGCGTCGGCCTGCAACTGCATGATCAGGTTGGCGGCCTGTCCCCACGGCGCGCGCACGACGTCGATCGTGACCTCGCGATTGATCGTCCGATGTCGGGCGAGATACGAAATGGAGTCGTTCGTGCGCCGCGTCTCCGACAGAATCTCGTAGCGCGACTCGAGATCGGAGAGGTCGGGGAGAAACGGGTCGGGTTCCGGAAACGGCGCGGGTGATTCCCGCGACGCCAGGAAGCGCCGCCAATCCAGGCGAGGAGGCGTGCCTTGCGTCTCGTCGCTCAGGTTTCCACCGCCCGTCCGCTCTCACGCTCGGCGCGGACATGCGTGAGCCAGCCGTGTGGATCGTCGACCGCCCCGCGCGCGATGTCGAGAAAGCGTTGCTGAAGTTGAGTCGTGATCGGCCCGCGCCGGCCGTTGCCGATTTCGACGCGATCGATGCTGCGCACCGGCGTCACTTCCGACGCCGTTCCGCACAAAAAGATTTCGTCGGCCGTGTAGAGCATCTCGCGCGGCATCTCCTGCTCGCGAGCGTCCAGCCCCAAGTCACGCGCCAATTCGAGAATGCTATAGCGCGTCACGCCGTGCAGCAGCGTGCCGTTGATCGTCGGCGTGTAGAGGATGCCGCGGTGCACGAGGAAGAGATTCTGCCCCGAGCCTTCGCTGATCATGCCGCCGGTCGTGAGCGCGACGCCCTCGGCGTATCCGTTGCGGAGCGCCTCCATCTTCACGAGCTGGCTGCCGAGGTAGTTGCCGGCAACCTTGGCCATCGCGGGAATTGTGTTGGGCGCGACGCGATGCCACGTCGCGACGCACGCGTCGATGCCGTTGTCGAGCGCGCCGTGTCCGAGGTACGTGCCCCACGGCCAGCATGGGAGATAGACCTCGACCGGACTGTCGAACGGCACCATGCCGGCGGCGCCGTACCCGCGCACGACCATGGGACGCAGATAGCACGAGTCGACATTGTTGCGCTCGACGAGCTCGCAGCACGCCGACACCAGCTCGTCGATCGAATACTGAAGATCCATGCGATAGATCTTGCATGAATCGATCATACGCTGAAGATGATCTTCGAGACGGAAGATCGCCGGCCCGCGCGGCGTCGCGTAGCAGCGGATCCCCTCGAAGACGGAGGATCCGAATTGAAGCGAATGAGCGAGGACGTGAATCGTCGCGTCCCGCCACCGAATGAACTCACCGTCGTGCCAGATCCATTCGGTCTCGGTGAGCTTGGCCAAGGAACTCCTCGAGGATTTTTTGGAGGCGGCAGGCCCAGCTAGCCCGACACAACGGTAATATGTCGTTGGAGCGCTCGGTTGCGCCACGGCTTTCTCGCTCGTTGCTAGCTCGCGGCCATGGCGCTCAGCAAGGCGTACGCGACTTCGTCGTGCCCAAGGTCAGAATGACCGCCGATCACCGCGTTCGAGTCGAGGTTGTAGATGCCCCTCGCTGCAAAACTGTAAGAATCGTCGACCGCTTTCAGCGTGACCACCTGCGTGCCCGGCGTTTTCTGCGCTCCGTTGCGGCCGAGCCCTCCGTACGGGTCGTTCGCGTCGCCCAACGCTGCGGCGATCTGGCGCGCGATGCGCGACGCGAGCGGATACGCAAGACCAACCGCTTTGTCTTTCGCGGTGAAGGTGATCGCGGTCACACCGCGCACACGCACCGGGTCGGTCTCCACGCGCCGATAGAAGCCGTCGTGCATTCCGTCGTACGAAACGGCGAACGCAAAATGCGAAAACGCGCCCTGCATGAGCGTCAGCGAGTCGACGGGGAGCGGCGCGGAATCCGGCGCGCCGGCGGCGGCCGCGGTCACCAACCGACAACCAAAGCTGTGTCCGGCAAGGTGAATGCGCAGTGCTTGTGCGCCGTCGGCCGCGCGCTGCTCGCGAACTCGTTGCAGCGCGTCGTGGACGCCCCCCTGGCCGATGTCGCCGGCGCGGGTCTTCATCTGGTAGAACGTCACCAGGTTGGCGAGACTCTTCGCGCCGTCCACCGCCCTGCCGATCCAGTCGCCGAGGCCCGCCGCTCCGCCCATGTCGCCGGCCGAAGGCGTCGCCACCGCGGGACGGCTGAGTCGCTGCAGCAGCTCGTCGCCGCCCAGCGTGTAGAAGTCGTCGGAGATGACCGGCTCTTCGTCGTTCGCGCCGTGCGGCATGAACGCGCGCACGATCCCCACGAACTCGTCGCGTGCGTCGAGCGAACCGGCGAGCGATGGAATGAGCGACTTGGCTCGCGCGAGCGCCTTCTTGGCCTCCGGCGTGTCGATGAAGCTGGCCAACAGGTCGATCGCGGCCGACGCGGCGTCCGCGCCGGCCGCGTCGCTCATCGACGCCGCGCCGCCGGGGATCAGCGAGCTGTCGTCGAACTTCTTGGACGGCCAGAGAATCCCGCACACAATGACCTGTCGCGCGCGTACCGCCACGCACGCGGCGGCCGGCTTGGGCAGCACCGCTGTGATGTGATCGCCGATCAGCGTGTAGAGCGCTTCGGCGTCGGGGATGTTGTCGTTCCAGCCGTGCGAGAGCACCAGCAGGTCGGTGACGACCTGCCGGCCCGTCGGCTTGGTCAGCGCGTCGACGAGTGTCGCGAACTGGTCCGGCTTGTTGATCGCGCCGTCCTTCGTGAACTCGAGCGGGAAATACGGGAACGGGCCGATCGTCGTGGGCGACGCCATGGGGGGGAGTGCGAGCTAGACCGATTGAATGGCGCGCATCAGGTCGATCAACCCCGCGCCCTGGAAATAGCGCTCGCGATTGAGATCGGTCGCGGCGCGCATGAAGATCCGTTTCACCTCTTCGGATTGACCGATGTACTCGCGGCGGATGGAGAGAAACGCGGCGATCGCGCCGGACACGTGCGGCGCGGCCATGCTCGTGCCGCTGTCTTCGACATACAACGCGTCGCTCTGCGTGGCGGTGCGGGCGGCGTCGAGCGCCGCGCCGGCGCCGCACGAGATGATCTTCTCGCCCGGCGCCACGACGTCCGGCTTGGGACGTCCGTCGCCCGTCGGGCCCTTGGACGAGAAATAGGACACGCCGTACACGTGGGGCATGTCGCGGTGCGTCGACCCGACCGTGATGGCGCGGTCTGCGTTGCCCGGATCGTTGATGCTGAGCGACAACCCGGCCGCGACGCTGCCGCGATCGACCGTCTCGTCGTAGCCGTAGCCGGTGTTGCCCGCCGCGACGACGACCACGACGCCCGACCGTACCAGCCGATCCACGACGTTGCATAGCGGACTCTGTCCGCAGGCGAACCACTCCGGATCGAAGTCGTAGCCGACGCTGAGGTTCACGCCGTGGATCTTGATGTCCTTTCCGTATCCGTTCACACGATCCACCGACTCCAGCGCGACGATCACGTTGCTCACGGGTCCGCGTCCGTCGGGGCCGAGCACCTTGAGGCTGACCAGCGTCGCCTGCGGCGCGATGCCGCGGATCGCCCTGAGCGGCACGACCTCCCGCGTCACGGCGCCCATCTCGTCTCGATGCCGCGAGACCGCGGAGATCGTCTGCCCCGGCGGCAGATCGGCCAGCGCCAACTCGCCGGCGATGATGCCCGCGACGTGCGTCCCGTGCCCGAAGTCGTCGACGAGCGGCGTTCCGGCGGTGCCGGGCGGCGCCGTGAAGTCCACGTGCGCGAGCGGCGCATCCAACAACAGCGTCTTGTGTTTTCGAAAGTGCGGATGGTCGCCTTGCACGCCGGAGTCGAGCACTGCCCACACGACCTTCGCGCCGCTCGCCGTGAACGCGGTGAGCGCCGCGTCGGCCTTCACGGTGCTCACCGAATGCGTGAGCAGCGCCTTGACCTCGAAGTCCGGCCAGATGTGAAAGATCACGCGCGCCGGCGAGTTCGACGCTCCACCGGCCGATTGCGCGTCGAGCTTCACGAGCGCGCGAATCGCGCGGCCGTCGAGCCGCGCGAAAACGTACTGGTCGCTCAAGTCGGTCTTGCGATGATTGACACCGATGCCGGTGCTGTCGACGCGCGCGTCGGAGCTGGCAGCGAGCGCGACGGCGATCAAATCGGCGACGCGCTGGCGCGCTCGCTCACGCCCGCCCGCATATAACATGTTGACGTCGATGACGACGTCGAAGACGGCGTTGTCGCCGCGTTGGTCGAGCAGTTCGAGAAGCGGACGCGCGATGACCGTCCTGTCGAGGACGGTCGGATCGAATCGTTTGTCGGGCGTGGGTGTTGGGGGGGCCATCGGGCAGGCTCGAGGGGCGAGCGATGGCGGCGGCGCCGCCAGAATGCTGGGCCCGATCGACGCGCCGGGCAAGGGATAGTACGCCTTCTCGCACAAAGACCGGACCCACCAGCGCCGACGAACGATGGCGCCCGGCCCCGCGTACTAAGGGTGGTCACTTCATCCGATTGGAGCTCACGTGGGCCTCGGCACAAATCGTTCGTTTTCACGGCGCGCGTCGCGCGCGGCCCTCGCCGCGGCCGGCTGCGTCGCGCTGTTCGCCGCTCTCGTCGGCTTCAGATCGTTCGCGCGCGTCGCCCCAGGGTTGTCGTTCCGAATCTCATCGGCCGTGCGCATCTACCCCGGCGACACGCCGCGCAATCAGGACGACGAGGTGATGCGCGGTCGCGGCATCGCGGTAAACAACCGCTCGCGCATCGAATTCCTCGCCTACACCCCCATGCCCTCGAACGTCACATCCGACGACTATCTCGTCTCCGTGGACTCGGGCAAGGTGTTCCTCTATCACACCGGCAGTCAGACCTTCGCGCCGGCCAACGACACGTTCGGCGGCCCGGCCGTCGTCGCGATCGGCCGAGTGCTCGGCGGTGGCGCACGCGGAGGGCGCGGCGGTGCGGCGGGCGCGAACGGTGATCCGAACGCCGCGGGTGGTGGCGGCGGGGCCGGACGCGCCGGACGCGGAGGTTTTCCAGGCCGCGGCGGCGGGGGCGGTGGCGGTGGTGGCGGCGGAAACCCCGGTCGCGGCCGTGGCCGAGGACGTGGGAGCGTCAGTCAAGGTTTCTTGACGCAGATCAATCTGCTCGACGTGAGCTTCAAGGTCGAAAAGCTCGGCGCCGATTCGGCGATCGAGGGCCGGCCGACGCAGCACTATCGCATCACCAGCGACTATCGCGTCGTCTGGAGCGACCAGGGGTTCCCCGCGCACGCCGTCACCGACGTCTGGACCGTCGCGTTGCCGACGCTCATCCCGAATCCATTCGAGCCGCTCATCGTCGCCGATCAGTCGACCGACGGCCCGCTGATCGAATACGCGCTCAAGCTCCGCTCCGCGCGCGCCCAGATCGAAGGCACGCTCGTCAAAGTCGTGACGACGACGACGCTCGCCAACATTCGCGACATCGTCGGCTTTCAGAGTTTCGTGACGGACGATCCGACGGTCGACAAGCTCACGATCGTGCAGCAGACGCAGCTCACGAACATTCAGCCCGCCGACGTCGATCCGAAACAGGTCGACGTGCCGGACATGTCCGGCGCCGAAACGCAGGAATCGCCGTCCTCGGCGCCAACCTCGCCAACCTCGCCAACCTCGCCAACCTCGCCAACCTCGCCAACCTCGCCAACCTCGCCGACCTCGCCGACCTCGCCGACCTCGCCAACCTCGCCGACCTCACGCCCGCCGCGCTAAATTCGCGGGATGGCGAATCGAATCGCGTGGGTCGTGGCCGCGTTGGCTGGGGCGTCGGCGCTGACGGCGTTTGCCCGCCGCGCGCCGGTGCCCGAGCCGACGCACACGGTATGGGACAGCGTGTACACGGCGGCGCAGGCCTCGCACGGCGACTCGCTCTACCATGCCACGTGCGTGAAGTGCCACGGCGCGACCCTCGGCGGCGGTGACCAGGGCTCACCACTCGTCGGCATGGCGTTCCTCGACAACTGGCGCGACCTGACGCTCGACCAGTTGTACGACAAGATCCGCACGACGATGCCACCCGACAATCCGAAGACGATCGCCACGCGCGACGTCGCCGATCTTCTCGCCTACCTCCTCGCGCAAAATCAGTTTCCCGCCGGCGCGAAGACGCTGACCGACAGCGTCGATCAGCTCAAGGACATCAAGATCACGTCGAGCCGCCCCTAGCGAAGAGCGGGCGGCTTGGCTGGAGAGGGCACCTTGGCCGCGGCACTGTCCGCGGCCGTTTTCTTGGTGCTGTCGGCGGGCGCCGGCGGCGGCTCGTAATCCTTTTCAGGAATCTTGAACAGCTTGTCCTGCGGATCCTCGACGCCCATCACGCGCTTCGACATGTAGTCGCCGACCTTGGGGCCCATCTTGAACCCCTCGGCGTTGCCGCCCCCGGCGATCCAGACGTTGTTCCAGCCGGGGTGATGATCGAAGATGAAGTTGCCGCTCGACGTCGACTCGTAGTGGCACGAGTGAGTCTGGGAGATCGGCGCGTCCTTGAGAATTGGAAAGCGATGCGCGACGAAGCGGCGTGTGCTGTCCAGCCGGGTTTGATCCACCCAGCGGTCGCTCGTGTCGGGATCCTGCTGCTGCGGCGGGACGTCCTGCTGTTGGAACGCGCCGGCACCGGCTGCGCCCCGTCCACCGCCGCCAGCGTTCGCGCCGCCACGTCCCCCCCCTCCACCGCCGCGACCGCCGCGACCTCCGCGACCTCCGCGACCCTCGGCCCCCGGCACCCCGGCTGACGACGTCTGCGCTCCCTGCGGCAACGCGGGAGCGCCGTCCGCCCCAGGGCCGCCCCGTCCGGCGCCGCGCCCGTCCGCGGCGACGACTTGATCCGGCGCGCGCTCCCCACCGCGAACGCGGAAGCCGCGGTTGTCGACCGGCAACGCGGCCCAACCCGTCACGCCCGGGAAGTTGTAGCTCGGAAGGTTCGGATACGTAAACCGGTAGTCGCCGATCGGCGTCGCGTAGTAGCACACGTACCCCATCGGCACGCGCGTCTTCTTCGCGAAGAGCTCGGGGAACGTTTTGCCGAGCCACGGGCCGACCGCGTAGACGAAGGTGTCGGCGCGCACCGTGGCGCCGGTGTCGAGCTTGAGCTCAGTGAGCCGCCCATTGACGCTCTTTCCCGGCGAGGCGCGTCCGATGACGATCTTGCCGCCCAGATGCTCGAACGCAGCGGCGACCGACTGGCAGGCGCGACGCGCGCGCACGACGCCGGCGTCCGGTTCATACAACACGGCCGTGATGTCGTCCATCGAGATGATCGGGAACGACTTTCGGACGTCGTCCGGATTGAGGACCTGATACGGGATCTTGTTCTTGTCCCACCAGACCTTGCAACGGAGCTGGAAGTTGTCCCACTCCGAGCGCATGATCAGATCGCCGGTGACGTGGAAGAGGTTGAGCCGCAGGTCGCGTCCCCACTCGTCGTCGAACGCGATCCATTTCTTCATCGCCTCGCGCGCCCACAGCATCCAGACTTCGCCGAGTTCACCGGGCCGGTCGCCGTAGGACGAGCGAACGCCGCGTGTCTCGTCGCCCGACGTCGATCGCGCGTTGCCCGCGCCGTACGCGTCGACGATGGTGACCTTCGCGCCCATCTTGCGCAGGTTGAGCGCGGTCCAACCGCCCCACGCACCGGCGCCCACGACGACGATGTCCGGCGACGCGCCCGAGCGAACGAACGGAACGCGCGGTGCCGGCTTGACGGTCGATTTGCCGAGGTTCGCGCGTCCGACGATCAGGGCGCCGGCGCTCGCGCCTGCCACTTTCAGGAAGTCGCGGCGGGCGAGCGGATTGTATGTGAAGTCCGGATTCTCCCCGGCGACGGGCGGGAGATCAGCGTCGTTGGTGGTCGGAGACGCGGCGGATTCGGAGGCAGGCGAGGTCGGATCGGTCGGCATTCCGGACGGGTGAGGAACGCTGCACAAGATGTCGTGCGGACCGGCCCAAATCAAACGTGAGACGGTCGCGAAACAGCGCGCGCGCGATATTATTGGCGTGTTCGCCACGAGTTGCACGCCCGGATGATTCGCCGGCGTGCGAGCCTTGGGAGAGACCTGGATGCGGAACCGCCGTCTGAGATTCATGGTGTGGGCCACACTGATCGTCGGCTGCGCGACCGCGGCGCCCAACGTGCGCCCGCCGCTCGGCGCGAACCTCGCGCGCGGCGCCCTCACCGGCGCGCCAGTGCCGCTGCGCTTCGACCCGAACGCCAAGGTCATCAGGTCCACGGCGGCCAATCTTCCGCCCGCGTCGTACTCGGCAGCGCAGGCCGCGCGGGGCGAAGCGGTGTACGGCAACACGTGCGGCGCGTGCCATCAACCCGGGTCGCTCGTCGGCCAGGAGTTCGTCGAATCGTGGAGCGACCGCCGCGTTTACGACTTCTACGCGCTCGTGCGCGGCACGATGCCGCTGGACAATCCCGGCGGCCTCAAGGACCAGGAATACCTCGACGTGATCGCGTACTTGCTCAAGGCGAATCACGCCCCCGCCGGGACCGACTCGCTGGCCGTCGACACTGTTGCGCTTCGCGCACACAAGATCGCCGTTCACTTTCCGTAGGTCTTCTTCGACGAGGACGCCGATGGCCGCTCACTCGCGCTCCCTCGCGCGCTGTATTGCGCGCTCGCTGGCCGTGATTTCATCGGTAGCCGCGCCGCTGGCGGCGCCGCTCGCCGCGCAGACGCCGTCGTCGGCGACGATGCCGCCGATCAACGACCTACCCAACCCGTTCCGCGTCGATACGACGTGGGCCAAGCTGCCCCCGGGCCGCACGTGGGGATCCACGAGCGCGGTGGCGATCGATCGCGACGGCAAGAGCGTGTGGATGGCCGAGCGCTGCGGCTCGAACAGCTGCGCCACCTCGACCCTCGATCCGGTGATCAAGTTCGACGCGAACGGCAACGCCGTCGCGCACTTCGGCGCGGGACTGATCGTCGCGCCGCACGGCATCTTCGTCGACAAGGACGATAACGTCTGGGTCGTCGACTGCGCGTGCACCGGCGGCGGCGGACGTCGCGGCGGCGGCGGCGCGCCACCCGCGGGCGCGGCAGGCGCAGGCCGCGGCGCCGATTCGACCGCTCCGCCCAAGGGACATCAGATCTTCGAGTTCAGCCCCGACGGCAAGCTGCTCCGCACGCTCGGCAAGCCGGGCGGCGCGCGCGACCCGGACTACTTCTTCCAGCCGAACGCCATCCTGATCGCGCCCAACGGCGACATGTTCGTCTCCGAAGGCCATTCGTCGGCGCCTGGCAGCGCCGCGCGTCTATACAAATTTTCCAAAGACGGCACGCTCATCAAAGCGTGGGGCCAGCTCGGCAACGGTCCCGACGATTTCGATCAGCCGCACGCGCTGGCGATGGATTCGAAGGGTCGTCTGTTCGTCGGCGACCGCGGCAACAACCGGATCAAGATCTTCGACCAGGACGGCAAGCTGCTCGACACGTGGTACCAGTTCAGCCGCCCGAGCGGCATCGTCATCGACGCCCAGGACAACATCTACGTCGCGGATTCGGAGTCGCAGTCCGTCGGGAGCGGGCGCACTCGCGAGTGGAAGCGCGGAATCCGCATCGGCAATGCGAAGGACGGCTCGGTGAAGTACTTCATCCCGGATCCCGTCTCGAATGCGACGAACACCAGTTCAGCGGAAGGCGTGGCTGCGGACGCGGCGGGGCACATCTACGGCGCCGAGGTCGGGCCGCAGGTGTACGGTGACGCGGCGACCGCGCACTTGAAGCGGTATACGAAACAGTAGGTGGACCGGTAGACCGCAAGAAGTCAGACGTCTGATGTCAGATGTCTGACGTCAGATATCTCGATTCGCGCCGTCCACCCGTCCACCCGTCCACCCGTCCACCCGTCCACCCGTCCCGACCGTCCGTCCACCTGTCCACCTGTCCACCTGTCCACCCTACTTGTTGCTGTCCACCGCCTTCCTCGGCAACGCGAGCGCGATGAGACCCGTGTGATCGCCGACGCCCGTGGCGAACACGATGTACTGGCGGCCCTGGTGCAGGAACGTCATCGGCACCGCTGAATTCACGCTCGGCACCGGCACCGCGCCGACCTGCTTGCCCGTCGCCTTGTCGAAAGCGAACAGCTGCGGCTGAATTGCGGGCGCACCGGCACCAGCGCCGCCACGACCACCGCCGGCGCCTCTGCCGCCTCGCGCGCCGGCGCGTCCGCCGCCCGGCGCGCCGCTGCGGCCGGTGCCGTGGATGACGCAGCGTCTTGGTCGTGATCACTTCAGCCTGACCGCCGAGCGCGGGGATCTTCGGCAGATTCACGCCGGCGAAGAGCGGATCGTTCGTCGCGAGCTGGCGCCACGCGTTGCCGTTCGGCACCCACCACTTCTTCTCGCCACTGTTGAGATCGTACGCCGTGACGCCGCCCATCTCCTTCGCTTTGAGAATCGGGATGCCGCCGATCGTCGTCGACGCGCGCGGCTGCGAACGCACCCGCGCCGGTGTCCGCTGTGACGTAGGCTTTCGGCCGCGGCAGCGCGCCGAGCAGACCGCAGCTGTCGTGCGGTTGGCTGTAGCGGTGCTCCGAACACGGATCGTGCTCCACTTCGATCGTGCCGAGGCCGCTCTGGCCGCCGACGTAGATCATGCCGGTTTCGGGATCGGCCGCCGTGCCGCCGTCGATGTTCACGCCGCCGGCCGCGCCGGGCGCGTACCAGGAGCAGCGGTACTTCGAGGGACCGTTGGCGCCCTTGCCGTCGGCGGGCGAGGCCGGAATGAAGTACGGACCCATGCGGCACTTCTGAGCGAGCTTCAATGCGGAATCTTTGATCGCCGGCGTGTAGTCGATGAGATCGGTCGCGCATGAGGCCCTGCTGCGCGTACGGCTCCGGGCGTGTCGGAATCGGTTGCGTCGGCGACGTCTGCTCGCCCGGCACTTCGCTCTGCAGCACCGGCGTCTCCGGCATCGGCCAGATCGGCTGGCCCGTCACGCGATCGAGGACGTAGACCCAGCCCTGCTTCGTCGTCGCGGCGATGATCTTGCGCGGCTGGCCGTTGATCGTGACGTCGAGGAGATTCGGCGCCATCGGCGTGTCGTAGTCCCAGATGTCGTGGTGCACGAACTGGAAATGCCACTTCCGTTTTCCGGTCTTCGCGTCGATCGCGACGACGCTGTTCGCGAACAGGTTGTTGCCTGGACGATAGCCGCCGTACTCGTCGCTCAAACCTTCGCCGACGGGGATGTAGACGAGACCCAGTTCGGGATCGGCGCTGTACGTCGCCCACGCGTCGTTCTTGCCGACGCCGATCGTCCCGATCTTCGAGCCGTTCTTCCACGTCTCGGCGCCGAACTCGCCCGGCTGCGGAATGAGGTTGAATTTCCAGAGCTGCTTGCCCGTGTGCACGTCGAAGCCGCGGATGAAACCAGGGATGTTGTGCAGTCGTGCAGCGGGTAGTAGCCGTGCATCGACGAGTTGCCGACGACGATCACGTCGCCGACGACGATCGCCGGCGAGCTGTTGCGCGATCTGTCCCTGCGCCGGATCGATGCCCATCGTGCCGTCGGCGCCGGTCTTCGTCACCGGATTCCACTTCTCGCCGGGCTTCGCCTTTCGCGCCGGCGCGGCTTCGCTGATGATCGAGCGGACCCGAGTCGTCGACCGCGAGCGGCACGAGCGGATAGCCGAGTCCTTCCATGAGGTCGACGACGCCGTCCTTGCCGAAGTTCGGGTCGCCCTTCCCCGTCTTCGCGTCGATCGACGCGAGATGATAGCCCGGCGTGATGACGATCGCGCGCTCCTGCGTGCCGTCCGTCCAATACGCGAGTCCGCGGCCGGCGAATTGGCGCGGCGCCTTCTGCCAGCGAATGCCCTCGTCGATGCCCCACTGCCAGATCGTCTGGCCCGTCGTGGGATCGATCGCGAACGCGTTTGCGCCGCGTCGTCGCCACGGTGAGCAGCTTGCCGTTCGGCGTAGAGCGGCGTCGTGCGATAGTACTCGTCCTCGCCGTACGTGCCCGCGTTCCACTGCCACGCGACCTGCAGCGAGTCGAAGTTCGTGGCGTTGATCTGGTCGAGCGCCGAGTAGCGCGTGCTCCACGCGTCCGCGCCCCAGTAGCGCCATTCGCCCGGCTTGTTGCCGCGCACGAGCTGCGCTCCTTGTCGCGCGCTCAATCGCGTCGCGCCGAAGAAGGCGGTGCCAAGGATCAGCAGAGTCACCGGAACCGCCGTTCCGATGAAGCGCCGCGTCATCCAGCGTCGCGTCATGGCTTTTTCCTCTTTGGTGGTGGAGTCGGCTTGGCTTCGATTCGATATTGCTTGAGCGAATCGACGTCGGCGGGCAACTCGTTCGGCCCGACCGGCATCGCGTTCATCTTGAGCAGGTACGCCATCACGTCGGCGACGTCTTCCGGCGCCAGGCTCCCCGGATCGTTCTTGGGCATCCGCGTGCTGACGTAGGCAAATAGATCAGACAGATGCCTTCCGCGCCACAATTTGTTGAAGGTCGCGCCCGTGTGCGAGGCCGGCGTGTGGCAGGACCGGCAACTGTTCGAGGTACACGTCCTTGCCGCGCGACGCCTGCTCGTCGGTGTACACGCCGTCGAGCGTCGAGGGGCCCTTTACCTTGGCGGTGTCGGCCGCCGCCGGATGGGTGGCTGACGCCGCCGAATGGGTCGCCGCCGGCTGCTTGGTCTGCGCACCGGCTCCGGCGGCCGCAGCAGCCGAGACGACGACCAGCGCGCACGCCCATCGCCGGCTTTGGTCCCTGCCCGTCATTTCGCGTCGCCCGCCGCCAGGCGCGACCCGCGGGTCAGCCGACCGTAGAGCTCGAATACGCCCCAGGCGGCCGCGACGATGAACACGACGAACATCAAGCCGCGCAGCGCGCTGGCGGCGAACGCGGGCGTCGAGGTCCGGCATCTCGATGTGGTAGCTGGCGAGCACGGCCCCGCGGTCGAGCATCCAGTGCCAGGCCGTGTGCGCGACGAACGCCGACAGGATGATCGTCCCCATGCGCTCCTGGACGACGTGCGAGAAGATCCAGTTGAGCGCCGGCACCGCGACCGCGAGCACCGCCAATTGGCCGAGCTCCACGCCCAGGTTGAATGACACGAGCGACGTCGCCAAGTGTGACCCGGCGAACTGCAGCGACTCGCGCAGCGCGAACGAGAAGCCGAAGCCGTGCACGAGCCCGAACCCGAACGCCACGATCCAGCGTCGCTCGAGCTTCGCACCCACAATGTTCTCGAGCGCCATGTAGACGATCGACGCCGCGATCAGCACCTCGATGAGCGGCGGGAACCAGAGCGCGTCGGGCGCGAACCCCGCCGCCGACGCGATGAGGGTGATCGAGTGCGCCACGGTGAAAGCCGTCACGATCGCGATCGAGCGGCCGAATGCGACGGAACGGAATCACGAGGCACAGCAGGAACAGCAGGTGGTCGATGCCGGTCAGAATGTGCTCGAAGCCGAGCTTCACGAAGCTCAGCGCCGCCTGGCCCCAACGCGGGTCGAGGTGCACCAAGCCAGGATCGCCCAGATACTCAAAATCCCGCTCGCCGCCGCTAATCGGCAGAAATCGCAGCACGGTCGTCGTGCGCACGGCGAGCCGGGCGAGCCCGGGGTCGATCGAGAACCGCGAGCTGTCGGACGCGATGGGATAGTCGAGCACGACGTCGAGCATCGCTTGCTTCCACGGCAGTTGGGTCGCGGTGTCCATCGGCGCCGAGCTGGCGTGGGCAACGGCGCTGTCGAAGCTCGTGAACGAACGGTCCGAGGGCAGTGACACGCGCGCCGCGACGACCTTCGCGTCGCCCAGCGGTGCGTCGTTCTCGTAGAGATGCAGGTCGCCCGCCAGCCAGACGCGCGCGGCGTCCTTGAGCAGCGGCGTCGACCGACCGATGTCGAGGTAGCCCGGTCCAACCAGCGGAAAGTTGACGTCGCGCATCGCCTCGAGCGGCGCGCGGATCACGACGCGAAGATTCCGCCCGGCCGGCTTGATGAACACGAACACCCGCACGCTCGACGGGATGTCGTGGGCGAAGTCCTCACTCGGCAGCGCGATCAGGAGCGTCGACGCGAAAACCGCGGCTAAAACCGCGCGCGCACCTGGACGTACAGGACTCCGACCCCGTAGAATCACGCAACTCGCTCCATGGACGCACGAGTATATAGCGCGTGCATGGACGTTGGAACGGCGGTCCGGTCCGAGTCGAGTCGAGGAGATGGCATGAACCGAGGTATTACGCTGTTCGGCGCCTCGCTGTTGTTGTCGAGCGGAGTGCTCGCGGCGCAAACGACGTCTCGCCAGGCGGCGGCCAAACCGGCGGCCAACCAGGCGCCGAAGTTCGAGGTCGATCCGATGTGGCCAAAACCGCTCGCGAACCGGTGGATCCTCGGATCCTCGACCGGCGTCGCGGTCGACGCGCGCGACCACGTGTACATGGTCCACATGACCGACACGTTCACGCCGCGCACGGAGATCGGCTTAGCAACGAACCCGCCGACCGGTGAGTGCTGCGCGCCGGCGCCCAACGTGCTCGAATACGACGCGGCCGGAAACCTCGTCAACCATTGGGGCGGCCCGGGCGCCGGCTACGACTGGCCGGCGCAGAACACCGGGCTCGCCGTGGACGACAGCGGCAACGTCTGGATCGGCGGCGCGGGCGGACAGGATTCGAGAATTCTCAAGTTCTCGCGCGACGGCAAGTTCATCGCGCAATTCGGCAAGGCGCCCGCCGTCGCCGCGGCCGCCCCTCCCGCGGGCGGTGCCGGCCGCGGTCCGGATACGGCGTACGCCGGTGTGTCGCCGGGTCGCGGCGCGGCGGGTCGGGGCGCCGCTGGCGGCCGAGGTGGGCGCGGGGGACGCGGCGGTGGGCCGCCGCCGCTGCCCGCCAACAGCACGAGCATGGACAGCTTCGGCGGCGCCGGTGGGCTTCTCGTTCGACACAAAGGCCAACGAAGCCTTCGTCGCCGACGGCGCCCGCAATCATCGCGTGGCCGTGATCGACATGACGACGGGCGCGATCAAGCGCTTCTGGGGCGCGTACGGCAAGCCGCCGAACGACGCCGACTCGGCGAAGTACGAGCCCGGCGGCCCGGCGCCGAAGCAGTTCGGCAGCCCGGTGCTCTGCGCCAAGCTCTCGAACGACGGCCTCGTCTACGTGTGCGACACGCAGAACGATCGCATCCAGGTGTTCAAGAAGGACGGATCGTTCGTGAAGGAGAAAGTCATCGCACCGAACACTCGAGGCGACGGTTCCGTGTGGGACGTCGCGTTCTCGCGCGACCCGAGGCAGCGATTCCTCTACGTCGCCGACGGCTCGAACATGAAGGTCCACATCCTCGACCGTGAGTCGCTCGACGAGCTGACGAGCGTTCGGCGACGGCGGCAGGCAGCCCGGCCAGTTCTACGCCGTGCACAGCGTCGCGACCGACTCCAAGGGCAACCTCTACACCGTCGAGACGTACGAGGGCAAACGCATCCAAAAGTTCAACATACCACGGACTCCAAGCCGTGAAATCGACGAGCGAAGGCGTGCTCTGGCCGTCGGCCGGGAGCAAGAAGTGAAGCCGCGCACGAAGGTCGCCGCCGGCGCGCTGCTCGTCGCGGCGTTCGCCGCGTTCGGCGTCGGACAACGCGCGCTCGACGCGTCGGCGCGTGCGTCGATGGTGCAAGCGCCGCGCTTCGAGGTCGATCCGCTCTGGCCCAAGCCGCTGCCCAACCACTGGGTGCTCGGCAACGTCATCGGCGTGGGCGTGGACGCGCACGATCACGTGTTCATCGTGCACCGCAACGACACGTTCGACGCGCGCAACGAGATCGGCGCGGCGCAGAAGCCGCCGCTCAGCGAGTGCTGCGTGCCGGCGCCGCCGGTGCTGGAGTTCGATCCGGCCGGCAATCTCGTGAAGGCGTGGGGCGGTCCCGAGCCGGGACACGACTGGCCCGAGTCGAACCACGGCATCTCGATCGACAACAAGAACAACGTGTGGATCGGCGGCAACGGCACGTGCGCGGGTCCGGGATCGGCCGACTGCCCCCAAGGCACGATCGATTCGTTCATCCTCAAGTTCACGCACGACGGCAAGTTCCTGATGGAGATCGGCAAGCCGCACGAGACGGTGAACAGCAACAGCAACGGAGCACTTCGGCCGCGTCGCCAAGATCTCCTTCGACCTGAAGGCCAACGAAGCGTTCGTCGCCGACGGCTACGGCAACAAACGCGTCGCCGTGCTCGACATGGACAACGGCGCGATCAAGCGGTTCTGGGGCGCGTACGGCCACGTGCCATCGGACTCGAATCTCGGACCCTACGACCCCGACGCGCCGCTCGCGCAGCAGTTCAGAAATCCCGTGCACTGCGCCGAGCCGACGCCGGACGGTCTGGTGTACGTGTGCGACCGCGTGAACGACCGCATTCAGGTGTTCAAGAAGAACGGCGAGTTCGTCAAGGAGAAAATCATCAAGCCGCAGACGAAGGGCGACGGCTCGGTGTGGGACATCGCGTTCTCGCGCGACCCGCAGCAGAAATACATCTTCCTCGCCGACGGCAAGAACGAGCGCGTGTACGTGATGGACCGCCAGTCGCTGGAGATCATCACCCAGTTCGGCGATGGCGGCCGGCAGCCCGGCGAGTTCTTCGCCGTGCACAGCATCGCCACCGATTCCAAGGGCAACATCTACACGACCGAGACGTACGAGGGCAAGCGCATTCAGAAGTTCGTATATAAAGGAATGGCGGCCGTCGACACGAATCAGGGCGTCGTCTGGCCGAAGCGATAACCGCATCCTCCACCCACCCACATCAGGACATCCCGTGCGATTCACTTCGTTGATCCTCCTCGGCGCCCCACTGGGCGCGATGCTCGCCCAAAGCGCGCCCGCGCAGTCAGGTTCGCCGGCGTTGACCGCCGTCGCGATGACCGAAGCGCAGCAGATCGCCGCCGCGGTGCTCCCGCTTCCCGCCGAGGCGCGCGGTGAGGCGAAGGTGATGGGCTACAAGAACGGAAGCCCGAAGCTCGTCACGTTGCGTGAAGGAAAGACGTTCACGTGCTTTCTCCCCGAGGCGGCCGGCAAGAGCTTTCACGCCGCGTGCTACCATCAGTCGCTCGAGCCCTTCATGGCCCGCGGGCGCGAGTTGCGCGCGAGCGGCGTGAAGGACGACAAGGTCGACACCGTTCGCTTCGCCGAGGTGAAGTCCGGCAAGCTCGCGATGCCGAAGCAGCCGGCGACGATGTACCAGCTCTTCGGCGGCGCCTTCGATCCGGCGACGAACGCGGCGCCCGGCTCCAAGGCGCTGATCGTCGTCTACATCTCCGGCGCGACCGGCGCCTCGACGGGCCTCCCGGAGAAGCCGTCGGACAACGGGATGTGGATCATGTACCCCGGCACGCCGAAGGCGCACATCATGCTCACGCCCAAGATGTAGCGGGCGCCGAGTCCCACCGATGACGCCCCCAACGGTTGGTCAGCGCGCGAGCCGCTCGCTGACACTCTCCGGCAAGCACGTCGAGATCTTCGCCGAACTGACCGGCGATTACAATCCGCTCCACTTCGATCCCGGCTTCGCCGAGCGAACGCGCTTCGGCGCGCTCGTGGTGCAGGGCGGGCTCACCACGGGGCTGCTGCACGCGCTCGTGGCGATGGATCTGCCCGGGCCCGGGTCGGTGTTTCTGAGCCAGAACTGGAAGTTCACCGCGCCGGTGTTCATTGGGGATACGATCACCGCGCACGCCGAAGTGTTGAGCGTCCACGCGACCAAGCCGGTGACACAGCTGCGGTGCCAGATCACGCGGCAAACCGGCGAGACGGTGCTCGAGGGCGAGGCGTGGTGCTATACCATGGCGGCGGACGGAGGGGCGACGTCGGCTTGACGGCTTGACGGCCTGACAGCTCGGCAGCCGTGCGCGGGCTTGCGGTCCTCTCCTCGAAGGCGGATGATAAGCTGATGCGCTCGCTTCTCAGCCTGTTCGCGCTCGCTTTCCTCGCGACATCGGCGGTCGCGCAGACCACGGTCGTCAGCGGTACGCGTCCGGCGCGCCTCATCATCCGCAACGCCACCGTCGTCGACGGCAACGGCACTCCCGCCAAGGGTCCGTTCGACATCGTCGTCGAAGGCAACACGATCACCCAAGTCGTCGCCCTCGACGCGGTGTCGCTCGGGCGCGGCGGCGCGGGACGTCGCCCGCGCGCCGAGGCCGGCACGGCGGAGATCGACGCGACGGGCAAGTACGTTCTGCCCGGGCTGATCAACGTGCACGCGCACATGCAGGACGAGCGCGGCGGCACGCCCCAGCCCATCGAATACGAATTCAAGATCTGGCTCGCCTGCGGGATCACGGCCATCCGCGACGTCGGCAGCGATACCCGCAAGGCGCTCGCCTGGCGCGACGCCAGCGCCAAAGGCACGCTCGAGGCGCCACGCATCTTCGTCTATCCGCAATTCGGCCGGCCCACCAACCCTGACTCGGCGCGCGCCCGCGTGCGCGCGCTCAAGGCAATGGGTGCGGACGGCATCAAGATCCTCGGCATCGACCGCGACATCATGCAGGTGATGGAAGAGGAGGCGCACAAGGAAGGACTGCGCATCGCGCACCACGTGGGCGTCGAGGAGACGAACGCCTGGGACGACATTCACTTCGGCACGACGAGCATCGAGCACTGGTACGGCATCCCGGACGCCGCGATTCCCGACGGCGTGCAGAATTTCCCGTCGTACTACAACTACAACAACGAGACGGACCGCTTCCGCTGGGCGGGCCACCTCTGGCGCGAAGCCGATCCGGCGCGCCTACAGATGGTGCTCGACTCGATGATCGCGCACCACGTGGCGTGGGTGCCGACGCTCGACATCTATGAAGCGTCGAGGGACCTGCAGCGAGCGCAGACGCAGCCCTGGTTCGCCGACTATCTGCACCCGACGCTCGCCGACTACTTCAAGCCCGATCCCGCGAATCACGGATCCTATTTCTTCGGGTGGACGTCCACCGACGAGACGTTCTGGAAAGAGAATTATCGAATCTGGATGAGCGCCGTACGCGACTTCGAGCGGAAAGGCGGCCTCGTGGGCGCCGGTGACGACGCGGGCTTCATCTATCAGATGTATGGCTTCGGGTTGCTTAGGGAGCTCGAGCTGCACCAGGAGGCCGGGTTCAATACGATCAAAGTCATCCAGCACGCCACCTTCAACAACGCCCGCATCCTCGGCAAAGAGACCGAAATCGGCCGGGTGCGCCAGGGATTCAAGGCGGACCTGATCGTGGTGAACGGCAATCCGTTGGAGAACCTGAAAGTGCTCTACCCGACGGGCGTCGACGACATCAAGAACGGCAAACCGGTGCACACCGGCGGCGTCGAGTGGACGATCAAGGACGGCATTCCCTACCATGGACCGACGCTCATGGCCGAGGTGAAGCAGATGGTCGCCAAGGCTCGGGCGGAGCGCGGAACGAAGGCCGATCGAACGAGCAAGAGTGAACCAAATCGCTGACGCCGTCGCGTCCCGGTGGCACAGCCGCTGGGAGCGGGAGGAGGAGACCGACACGCCGGTGCCCACCGGCGCTGGCGTGAGTGGATGGACGGGCCTCACCCTCGGAATCGTCGCCCTGTTTACGTCGGCGTGGATCTTCCTTCCGCCGCCGAACTACTTCTTTCTTCGCTTCGCGGTCGGCGCGCCGGAGCTGTGCGGATGGATCGGCGTGCTGGCAATCGTCGCCATCGGGCTGGCGATGCGGAATTCGACGCGATCGAGGACGTCGAAGGTCGCCATCGTCGTCGGACTCGTCGCACTCGCCATGGCGGAGAGCGTGTTCTTCCGGCTGGGCGCGACGATCCGCGATCTGAACGCCCAGGGCGGCGTGATGCTTCGCGAGCCGGCGAATCCACTGCGCACCGTGCCGGTGAGCGTCGTCGATCTCTTCCGCGGCATCGACGTTCCTGACGCGCGGATCACGCGCGGGCTGGTGTTCGGCGCGCCCGACGGTCACCCACTCACGGTCGACGTCTACCGTCCGCAGACGCCGGGTCGGTTCCCCGTCGTGGTGCAGCTGTACGGCGGATCCTGGCGGAGCGGCGAGCCCGGCGAGCATTCGGACTTCGCGGAATGGCTGGCCGGGGCCGGATACGTCGTCTTCGCGATCGACTACCGCCACGCGCCGCAATACCGCTGGCCCCTCCAGCTCGACGACATCGATTCGGCGCTCGCCTGGATCAACGCGCACGCCAACGAATACGAGGCCGACACAAACCGCATCGTTCTATTAGGCCGCTCGGCCGGCGCGCACCTGGCGATGATGGCGGCCTACGAGAAACCGCGCCCGGGCATTCGCGGCGTGATCAGCCTCTACGGACCGATCGATCTGGCCGAAGCGTATCGAAATCCGCCGCGCCCCGATCCGCTCCACATTCGCCCGATCGAGGAAGGATTCATCGGCGGACCGCCGAACAAATTCCCGCAGGCCTACGCCGATGCCTCACCGATGTCGTACGCGACGGCCGACCGCGGACGCTCCCTGCCGCCGACGCTGTTGATCTACGGTGGGCGCGACAATGTGGTCGAGCCGAAGTACGCGCGGCTGTTCGCGGAAAGGCTGAACGAGTCCGGGACGTCGGCGGGCTACCTGGAGATTCCGTGGGCGGAGCATGCGTTCGACGAGGTGTTCAGCGGGGTGAGCTCGCAGTTGAGTTTGTACTACACAGAGAGGTTTTTGGCGTGGGCGGATCGGTGACCCGCCAGCTGGCTGACTGAGCCCTTCGCCCCCGCGTGGAAACGGCTCGCCCCCGCGCGCTTTACCGGTGCCGCGACTCGCGCCAAGCTCAACGCCATGCCAATCCTCGGTGTCGCCCTCCTCGTCGCCGTCCTCGACGGCGCCTTTGCCGTCCTGTACTACGTCAACGTCCTCGGCGCAGCAGCGTTTCGCCGAGTGTGGCAGAGTGTTGCGTCGGGGTGGATGGGGAAGGCGTCGTTTGATGGCGGGGCGGCGACGGTGTCGCTCGGGTTGGCGACGCACTTGCTCGTCGCGCTGATCTGGACCCTCATCTACACGTTCGTCGTCCAGCGGATCGCGATCGTCGAACGGCTCGTCAAGACTCCGCGTGGCCGCGTCCTCGTGGGCGTGGCGTTCGGCGCCTTCATTTGGCTGTTCATGAACTTTGCTGTCGTACCGCTCTCTCAGGCGCACCAGTCATCGCCCGCGACGTGGCGATTCTGGGGAATGTTGGCGTGGCACATGATCGGCGTCGGACCGCCGCTGGTGTGGTTCACGCGTCCGGTGCGGGCAACCGCAGCGCTAGCCGCGGTGCCGTGAGTATCGCGACCATTCTTCCTTCCGTCGTCGTCCGGCGATTCCGTCAGATTAGCGACTCCAGGTGAAGGTGGGGTGTGTGGGCAACGCCGGCCGGCTTCGGCGGACTTCGCCCCCTACTAATAGAAGTGGGGGCCGACGCGATTTTACTACCGCAACGAAACGTTGCAGCGCGTGAAAACGCTCATTTGCGCGGCATAATAGCCGACGAGCGTCATGCGAGCGTCATGCGCACGCCGGGGCGGCGTCGCCTGGAGAGGACATGTGGTAGTAAATCGCGGTTGGCTCCCACTTACTAAGTAGGGGGCGCGAGGAACGCGGTGGCGTTGCAGCGATCCCTGAACCCGTTCGCCCACATGCCCATTCATCCGCGAACGATGCACGCGAAGTCGCTCCCTCCGGGCATGAAGTCGCGCTCAGCGCGATTCAAGTTCGGCGCAGCCGAGAGCAACTCGCGTGCAGCCGCCTTTTCGCGTGAAGCGTCGCGGATCACTCACGCTCGGTCCCAGATTCACTCAGCTCCGTCCGAGATTCACTCAGCTCTGTCCGAGACTCACTCAGCTCCGTCCGAGATTTCACTCAGCTCCGTCCGAGATTCACTCAGCTCCGTCCAAGATTCACCCAGCTCCGTCCGAGATTTCGCTCAGCTCCGCCGGGATTAACTCGGCTGCGGCCGAGATTCACTCGCCTCCGTCCAATAGTCTCTCTGCTTCTGCCGAGAGTTAGTTGGCATGATCCCGCGATCGCCTCGCACGATCCCGCGCTCAGCCTCCGCCGGACCGCGTCACGAAAGCCGCGGACCGGATGAAGTCGCGCCCGGAACAGATGAAGTCGCCTCCGGACCCGATGAAATCCTGTCCGGACCACATCAAATCGCTTCCGGACCAAATGAAGTCGCCTCCGGACCAGATGAAGTCGCGTCCGGACCGCATCAAGTCGCGGCCGGGCCGTATGAAATCGCGTAAGGCCCGCGCGAAGCTCGCTCGAGCCGACGCGCACTCAACGACGGCCGCCGCTGAGTCGCGACGCGACGACTCGTAGGACGCTTCAAACGAAGCTTTGATCGCTGAGTCCCGCTTCGAGTCGCCTTCGGCCCGACTGACTCCTGTCACATCCGCCCTCTCCCGGACCGAAGACTCCGTTCCGTTCAGCGCGGACCGACGCTCAGCGACATCAACGCGTCGAGGTACCGTTCGTCGGCAGGACGTGCACGTCGATCCGCGACGTCATCTTCTGCGTGTGGTACAGCGACATCGTCGCGCTCGTGTAGTCTTCCGGCTTCGCCTCGAAGATGTTCGGCACGAACGTCTGCGGATTCCGGTCGTTGAGCGGGAACCACGAGCTCTGTACCTGCACCATGATGCGGTGCCCTTTCTTGAACGTGTGGTCGATGTCGGGCATCGCGAAGTGCAGCGAGTCGGCGCGATTCGGGAAGAATGCCTCCGGCTTCGACGGATCGTGGCGGTAGCGCGCGCGGAACGGTTCGCCGCGCACGAGCTGCTGGTAGCCCGCCACTTTGAACCCCGTCGTGTCGCCCGGCCAGTTCGGCGCGTCGTCGGGAAAGACATCGATCAGCTTGACGTCGAAGTCGGCGTCGGTGCCGGTCGTCGACACGTAGAGCGTGGGCGCGACCGGGCCGACGATGGTCACGTCCTCGGTGAGTGGCTCGGTTTCATACGTGAGCACGTCGGCGCGCGCCGAGGCGAATCGCTGGTCGCCGCTCATGTAGTCGCGCGGCATGCCGTTCGAATCCTTGCGGCCGACGACAGGCACCGGCTTTGTCGGATCGCTCGTGTACTGGTCTGTCGCCAGCAGTTGCCAGGCCTCCGCGCCTGCGCCCGGGCGATCGGGCGTGCTCGATCCTGCCCAACCCAGCTTCTTGCCTGAAAGAAAATAGAGCGACTTCTTCACCGCCGATTTCGGCGGCATGGCGTCGAACCGATCCCACCGTTCGCCGCCGGTGCGATACACGAGCACTTTCGGCAACGGCGCCATGACGTCGCCCTTCAGGTACTGCAGGAAGAACGGCAGCTCGACTGAGTCGCGGAACCACGGACCGGTCTTCGTCGCCCAACGCAGCGTGCCGTGCGAGTTGCCGTCACCGCGCGACCAGCCGCCGTGGGCCCACGGCCCGATCGCTATGTGATTGTCCGAGCCCGGCGCGAGCCGTTCGATGCCTCGAAACGTGCGCCATGGTCCCGCGAGATCCTCGGCGTCGTAGTAGCCGCCGACTTGCAGCATCGCCGGCACGCGCTTCACATGGCGGCTGATGTCGCGCGATTGCCAGTAGTCGTCGTAGCTCGGGTGGTGCATGACGATGTCCCACAGCGGCGCCGTCTCGGGCGGCAGCCATTTGCGCGACCCGGGGCCGACGGCGCCCAGCGAGAGATAGAACGCGTAGGCGTCGTCGCCTTCTTGCGGGCGCGGATAGCGCGGATCGGGGCCGGGCGGATTGGCGCGCGGCGTCCGGCCGTAGCCTTGATAGAAATCGAAGTTCGCCGCGAGCATGAACGCGCCGTTGTGGAACAGGTCGTCGCCCATCCACAGATCGGTCATCGGCGCGCCGGGCTCGCAGGCCTTGAGCGCCGGGTGCGGGTCGATGCAGCTCGCGGTCGTGTAGAAGCCGGGATACGACGTTCCGTAAATGCCGACTCGCGCGTTGTTGTGCGGCACGTTCTTCACCAGCCAATCGATGGTGTCGTACGTGTCCGTCGACTCGTCGACGTCGGTCCTGGACGTCTTCACGTCCTTGTGCGGCGTCATCTCGGTGTAATTCCCTTCCGAGTAGTACCGCCCGCGCGCGTCCTGATAGACGAAAATGAATCCCGACTCGGCGAACTTGGGATTCCCGCTCGGGCCGAGCGACGGCCGATACGCGTCCGCACCGTAGGGCGCGACGCCGTACGGCGTGCGGTCCATGAGGAACGGATACGACCGCGAGCTGTCGCGCGGAATGTAGATCGACGTGAACAGCGTGACGCCATCGCGCATCGGAATCCGCACTTCGAGCTTCCGATAGCCGGCCTTCACCGCCTCGGCCATCGCCGGATTCGCGCCGCGTTGCGCGGAGGCCGGCGGCGGGCAAATGAAGAGCGCTGAAACCGTGGCCGCGGCCAACGTTGCGGAGCGGACGTGGCGGATGCTCGGGAACACGCGAGATCCTCGGGTGAGGGGGGGAACGGAGTAAACGCACGCACAGGGACGAGATGTTCGCAAGGTCCACCCGGGCGAACGCACAAACGCGCGACGCCGTCTCGACTCTTTCTCCCGAGCGCGGTATCCTCGTCGCCATGCGATCATCCATGCTCTCCTGCGTCGTCCTCGCGGCGGCGACCTCCGCGCTCGTCGCGCAGCGACCGACGCTCGCGCCCGCGGTTCGCCAATTCGTGCAGGTCGACACGTCGGTCGTCGCACTGACGCACGTGCGCGTGATCGACGGCACCGGTGCGCCGGCGCGCGCCGATCAGACGGTCGTGATTCGCGACGGCCGCATCGCGACGGTCGGTCCGTCGTCGTCCACCGCCGCGCCGCCGGGCGCGCTGGTGATGGATCTCTCGGGCAAGTCGGTGATCCCCGGGCTCGTCATGGTGCACGAGCATCTCTTCTATCCGACCGGACCCGGCGTGTACGCGTACTTGGCCGAGAGCTTCACGCGACTCTATCTCGCCGGCGGCGTGACGTCGATGCGCAGCGGCGGGAACATGAACGGCTTCGGCGAGATCAACGTCAAGCGTTCGATCGACCGCGGCGAGCGCGCGGGTCCGTGGATCGACGCCACCGCGCCGTACCTCGAGGGTCCCGGGCTTGGCTTGCCGCAGGTGCACGAGCTGACCGACGCCGCCGACGCGCGCCGCCAAGTCGACTACTGGACCGACATGGGCGCGTCGTCGCTCAAGGCGTACATGCACATCACGCGCGACGAGCTCAAGGCGGCGATCGACGAAGGGCACAAGCGCGGCATCAAGACGACCGGCCATCTCTGCTCGGTCACCTATCGCGAAGCGGCGGAGCTGGGGATCGACAATCTCGAGCACGGGTTCTTCGCGTCGACCGATTTCGTCGCCGACAAGAAACCGGACGTCTGTCCGGGTCAGAACGTGGGACAGGCATCGATCGCCGCGCTCGACACGGCGGGTGCGCCATTCAAGTCTCTCGTCGAGGATCTCGTGAAGCGGCACGTCGCGCTCACGTCGACGCTCACGGTGTTCGAGACGTTCACGCCGGGGCGTCCCGAGCCGCCGGGGCTCGACGTCCTCATCCCGGAACTGCGCGACCAGTTCGAGCAGCGCTACAAGGCGGCGCAGGCGAACGCGCGCTCGACGTACGCCGCGCTTTTCCCCAAGGAGCGCGCGATGGAGATCGGCTACATGCGCGCCGGCGGCTTGCTCATCGCCGGCACCGATCCCACCGGCGGCGGCGGCGTGATTCCCGGATACTCGGATCAGCGACAGCTCGAGCTGCTCGTCGAGGGCGGACTCACGCCGCTCGAGGCGATCAAAGTCGGGACGATGAACGGTGCGACCTACCTCGGCCGAGCCGACAAGATCGGATCGATCGCCGCCGGCAAACAGGCGGACTTGGTGGTGATCGACGGCGATCCGTCGGCGCGGATCGAGGACATTCGCAAAGTCTCAGTCGTGTTCAAGCAAGGGGTCGGCTACGACCCGGCGAAACTGATCGCGTCGGTGCGCGGGAAGGTCGGATTGTTCTAACGATCGCCCGAAAAGAAAGACGGGCTCGGCGAGTCGCCGAGCCCGTCTTGTCTTCAGGAAGAATCGAGGCTAGAACGCGCCGGTGCCGCGCGGGGTTCCGTTGCCGGTCGGACCGTCGTACTTCGGGCCGGCCGTGCAGAGATAAGAACCTCCGCAACTTCCGTTGCTGCCTGAGATCACGTCGAACAGCGAGGTCGCGGCGGCGGAATAGGAGAACGAAGCCGAGTTGGCCGTCGACGCGTTCCCAGCGAGCGCGTAGACCGCGCCGATCAACGGAGCGGCGACGCTCGTCCCGCCGAAGACCAGCCATCCGCCCCGCCGGCCGAGCCCGTACGTGTCGTAGACCGCGACGCCGGTGTTGGGATCGGCGACGGCCGACACGTCGGCGACTGTCCGGTTCGCCGGGCAACCGGCGTCGTGCTGCCACGCCGGCTTCGTTTCGTATGCGCTGCAACCGCTGCCCGCGCCGGACCAGACCGTTTCGTTGAACGACGAGCCGCTTCGCGTGAGGCTCGTTCCGCCGACTGCGGTCACGTATTGCGACGCAGCCGGGTATTCGGCGCCGTAGCCGGCGTCGCCCGAGCTGACCGTAATCGTGACTCCGGGGTGGTTGTAGAACGAGTCCCAGCTGGTTTCGCCATTGAACTCGCTTCCGCCGTACGAGTTGGAGATCACGTTGGCGCCGAGGTTCGCGGCCTCGTTCTCAGCGGTTGCGAGATCGCTGAACGAGTTCGAAGTCGCCTCGACGAGAATGATCTTGCAGTTCGGACAGACGGCGCTGACCATGTCCAGGTCGAGCGAAATCTCTTCCGCCCAGCCCGTGTTGCCGCGCGGCAGGCCGGTGGTGGTCCCCTTCTGGCTGACCTTCCTGAAGCATCCGTTGGCTGTCGTGCACGCCGACAACCCGAACTGCTTTCGGTAAACGCCGAGATCCGCTTCCGCATTGGGATCGTCATACGCGTCGACGATTGCGACGGTTTGCCCAACGCCGCCGGCCGGAAGTTTGTAGGCGCTCACCAGATCGGCAGGACCGTACCCCGCCGGAGTGGGGTTCGCGACCGGTTGGCCACCCTTATCGACGGTGATCCAGGAGTGGCACTGCGCTTCGCCGTCCGATGGAATCGGGCAGACTTTCGTGTGGCCGTACGCGTTGCCGTTGTTTCCGTTGCTGCCGTTCCCACCGTTGGGAATTCCGCCGGCATCGCGCGAGGGACTCGCGCTCGGGGCCGCGGTCGGAATGACACTGTCAGACGAACACGCGGCGAGGGCGAAGGTGGCAGCGCACGAGACGATCGTGGCGACGCGCACCGTGAGACTCGATTCGGCCATCGGAACTCTCCGGTCGGGGGATGGCAGGGGATCGAACATACTATAGAAACCGCGCGTCACGGACAAGCGAAAAGCTGATTCGCATTTTGCCACACGCTAAAGCTCGCGCTCAACCGTGCGGCGGGCGGCTTGCCGCCGGTCACCTCACCGCCAAGCGGAAAGAATGACCGCCGCGATGATGAACGACACCAGATTGTATCCCGACTCGATGGCCCATTGCGCGTGTTGTTTTCCGCCCGCCGCCGCCGTCGCGTAACTCGTCGCGCCGGCGAACCCTAGCCAACACAGAATCGCGAAACCAAATGCGCGACCCGCCTCCATCGGTCCGGCGTGGTTGAGAATCATGGCCATCCCCCACGACGTGAGGAGCGCGCACACGAACAGTTGGGCGAACAGCACGGCTCCGGGTGACCCCATCGGACCGGTCACGCCTTGCATTCGGCGCCACGGGTTCGCGAAGAGCAGCGAGAACCACAGACCGCCGAGCACGAACAGCACGATGGCCGACACCAGCACGGCGAGATAGTTGACCGGCGGCATGTGAGGGCTCCCGGTGGACGGGTGGACGGGTGGACGGGTGGACAGGTGGATCGGTACTGCACGAGCATCACAGCGACGAGAATGCAGACGAACTCGGCCGAGAGGATGGCGACGTCATGCGCTCCTTGGCAAGTTTACCAGGCGCCCGGTTGGGCGCCCCAACAAAGTTCTATCTCTCCCTCCCATCTCTTCGTTGGAGCAATTCGGCATGACTCGACGGCTTGTTCGAGCCGGTGCGTCGGCGTTCCTGGCGATCGGCGGTGTCGCCGCCGCGGTTGGACTGACCGGCGGCGCGGAACGTCCTGCGTATCCCGTTCGCTCTCCAGTTACCGATTCCGTGATCCTGCGCGGAATGCGGTGGCGCAGCATCGGGCCCGATCGCGGCGGACGATCCATCGCCATCTCCGGCGTGAAGGGCCAGCCGAAGGTCGGCTACTTCGGCGCGACCGGCGGCGGTCTCTGGAAGACGACCGACGGGGGCGAGCACTGGACGAACGTGACCGACGGCCAGATCAACAGCTCGTCGGTCGGCGCGGTGGCCGTCTCGGAGACTGACCCGAACATCGTCTTCATCGGGATGGGTGAGTCGTGCATTCGCGGCGACGTCCAGCCGGGCGACGGCGTCTACAAGTCGACCGACGCGGGCAAGACGTGGACGCACATCGGATTCTCGAAATCCGACGCGATCTCGCGCATCCGCGTTCATCCGACGAATCCGAACATCGTGTTCGTCGCCGACTTCGGGAAATACGGCGTGCCGAGCGAGGAGCGCGGTGTCTACAAGAGCACCGACGGCGGCGCGACGTGGAAGCGCGTGTTGTTCACCAGTCCGAACGTCGGCGCGGCGGACGTCGAGATCGACCGCACGAACCCGAACGTCATGTACGCGTCGCTGTGGGAGGCGTATCGCAAAGAGTGGATGATGTCGAGCGGCGGTCCGGGGAGCGCGATCTACAAGTCCACCGATGGCGGCGAGACCTGGACCGACATCACCCATGTGAGCGGCCTCCCGGCGGGTATAGACGGCAAAATCGGCCTCTCCATCTCGCCCGTCGACCCGAATCGCGTGTTCGCACTGATCGAGAACGAGAACGGCGGCCTGTTCCGGACCGACGACGCCGGCGCGACGTGGTCGATGGTCAACAACGAGCGGCGGTTTCGCCAGCGCGCGTTCTACTACACACACGTCTTCGCCGACACAAAGAACAAGGATCTCGTCTACGTCGAAAACGTCGGCACATTCCGTTCGCGCGACGGCGGAAAGACGTTCGCGCAGCAGCAGTTCGCCCGGGGCGATTCGCACGACATGTGGGTCGATCCGGACGACGACAACCACGTGTTGCACGCCGCCGACCCGGGCGGTGACATCACGTTCAATGCGACGGCGGAGACGCCCACGTGGAGCTCGGTCGACTATCCGACCGGTCAGTTTTATCATGTCGTCGCCACGCCGGGCGAGCCGTACTTCGTGTGCGGATCGCAGCAGGACGAGAGCGAGATGTGCGTTCCGACGGCACCGCCGCCCGCGTTCGGCGGTCGTGGCGGCGGAGGCGGCGGGCGCGGCGGTGGACCGGCGCAGTTCAGCCCCGGCGGCTCGGAAGACGGCTACATCGCGCCCGATCCGCGCGACCCGGACATTTTTTACTCCGGCACCAACGCAAACGGCGGCGGCTTTCTCACGAAACTCAATCGCCGAACGGGCGAGGTCCGAGAGGTGAGCCCGTACCCGCGCATGTTCTCGGGCGAAGAGTCGGCGGTCATCAAGGAACGCTGGCAGTGGACGTACCCGATCATCTTTTCGCCGGTCGATAAGAAAACGCTCTACACCGGCTCGCAGCATCTCTGGAAGACGACCAACGGCGGCGACAGCTGGGAGCGGATCAGCCCCGACCTCACGCGTCACGATCCCAAGACGATGGGTCCGTCCGGCGGTCCGATCACGCGCGACATGAACGGACCCGAGGTCTACGCGGTGATCTTCTCGATCGCGCCATCCAAGCGCACGACGAACGTCGTCTGGACGGGCTCCGACGACGGCGTCGTGAGCGTCACGAAGGACGGCGGCAAGACCTGGAGCACCGTCACGCCGAAGGACATGCCGGACTTCGGGCGCGTCAGTCTGATCGACGCGTCGGCCTTTGATTCGGCGACCGCGTACGTGGCGGTCAAGCGTTTCCTCAACGACGACAAGGCGCCGTACATCTATCGCACGCACGACATGGGCAAAACGTGGACGAAGATCGTCACCGGAATTCCTGGCGACGACTTCGTGCACGCCGTGCGCGAGGATCCGACCCGAAAAGGACTGCTCTACGCGGCGACGCAGCACGGCGTCTACGTCTCATTCGACGACGGCGATCACTGGGAGTCGCTCAACCTGAACCTGGCCGACATCCCGATGTGGGATCTCATCGTCACCGAGCGCGACATCGCCGTCTCGTCGCACGGCCGAGGGTTCTACATCCTCGACAACGTCGAACCGCTCCGGCAGTACAACGCCGCGGCGATGGCGAGCGCCGATCCGGTACTCTTCAAACCCGCGCCGGCGTATCGCTCCGGCACGCAGGCGACGATTCAGTACGTTCTCAAGGGGCCGGCGCGGAGCGTTCGGATCGAGATTCTGGACGCGAAGGGGCAAGTGATTCGCGCGTATCCCGACACGACGAACGGTGGCGGCCGAGGCGGACGCGGCGGCGGGGGTGCGGCGCTGATTGCCGCCAACGCCGGCGTGCCCGGCGCAGGCGCGGATTCCGCTGCGGGCGCTGATGCTGCCGGCCGCGGCGGTCGAGGGGGACGCGGCGGATTCGGCGGCGGCGCGGCGAATCCGGGCCGCAACCCCGGCCTCAATTCGTTCGTTTGGGATCTTCAATACGCCGGCGCCACGACATTCCCGGGCATGGTTCTCTGGGGCGGGTCGACCAACGGTCCGTCCGCGCCGCCGGGTAAGTACGCGGTGCGACTCACCGCCGATGGCAAAACGCTCACGCAGCCGCTCGTCGTCAAGCGCAATCCGATGCACCAGGCCACCGACGCCGATCTTCAGGCGCAGTTCGCGCTCGCGATCCAGTTGCGCGACAGGGTCAGCGAGGCGAACGGAGCGGTCGTTCAGTCGCGCGACGTGAAAGGCCAGGTCGACGACCGCCTCAAGAAATCGCAGGACGACAAGCTGAAGGCCGCCGGCGACAAGCTCTCGAAGGACCTGAACGCGGTCGAAGAAGAGATCTACCAAGTAAGGAATCAGAGCGGCCAGGATCCGCTCAACTTCCCGATCAAGGTCAACAACCGGCTCGCTGCGCTGCTCGGCGTCGTGTCGCGCGGTGACGACAAGCCGATCGCGAGCGCCTACACGATCTTCGGCGACCTCAAGGGCGAGCTCAAGACGCAAACGGACCGCCTGCAGATCGTCTTCAAGAACGATGTCCAGGCGTTCAACGCCGAGGCCAAGCGGCTGGGACTCGACCCGATCGTGATCAACAAGCAGCCGGTCGTGTTCTAGGACCGATCGACCAAACTTTTTTGGGGGGTTGGGGTGTCGAACGAGGACGCCCCAACCCTGTCGCCGAGTATTGGATGCGCAATCTGAAGTTGGCTTTTCGGACGCTGTTCAAGACGCCCTTCGTCACGGTCGTCGCGGTGCTGTCGCTGGCGCTGGGCATCGGGGCGAACGCCGGGATCTACTCGCTGTTCAACGAGATTTTGCTTCGGCCGCTGCCCGTGTCCGACCCGACGCGGCTGGTGAACTTCAAGGCGCCCGGTCCACAGTACGGCAGCAACTCGTGCAACTCCGCCGGCGGTTGCGACGAAATCTTCAGCTATCCGATGTTCCGCGATCTGCAAAAGGCCAACACGGCCGTGAGCGGGATCGCCGGACATTTCCTGTTCGGCGTCAACGTCGCGATGGCGGGACAGACGCCGGTCAGCGGGCGGGGAGTCTACGTCTCCGGCAATTACTTCTCCGTCCTCGGACTCCGGCCGGCGCTCGGCCGGCTGTTCTCAGCCCAGGACGATGCGACGATCGGCAGCAACTACGTCGCCGTGCTGAGCCACTCCTACTGGGAGAATCAGCTCGGCTCCGACGCGAACGTCGTCGGCAAGCAGATCACGGTCAACGGCCAGCAGATGACAATCGCCGGCGTGGCGCCGAAGGGGTTCAACGGCACGACGCTCGGCGAGCGCCCCTACGTGTTCGTTCCGCTCACCATGCGCGGAGTGCTCACGCAGGGTTGGACCGGTTACGAGCGACGAGACAGCTACTGGGTCTACCTCTTCGGGCGCCTCAAGCCCGGTGCGACGATCGATCAGGCCCAGAGCTCGATGAACACGGTCTATCACACACTGATCAACGACGCCGACGCGCCGCGGCTCAAGGGCCTCACCACGAAGATGATGGACGAGTTCCGCGCGAAGAAGCTCGTGCTCGTCGACGGGCGCAAAGGACAGAGCAGCACGATCAAGGAATCGCGGACGCCGGTCACGCTGCTGTTCTCGATCACCGGCATCGTCCTCCTCATCGCCTGCGCGAACATCGCCAATCTGCTGCTGGCGCGCGCCGCGAATCGGACCATGGAGATGGCGGTGCGCCTCTCGCTCGGCGCGACTCGCCGCCAACTCATCGCGCAGGTGCTCACCGAGTCGGTGCTGCTGGCGACGCTCGGCGGCATTCTCGGTCTCGTCGTCGCGCATTGGACGCTCGTCGGAATCACCGCCATGCTGCCGGCGCAGGAAGCGGCGTCTATCACCTTCTCGCTCGACGGCCAGGTCCTGCTGTTCACTGCGGTCGTGTCACTGGCCACTGGCCTCGTGTTCGGCATCGCGCCGGCGCTGCAGAGTACGCGCCCCGATCTCGTGACGGAGCTGCGCAACAACTCGGGCAAGCTGTCCGGCAGCCGGAGCGCCGCGCGCTTCCGCGCGACCCTGGTCACGGCGCAGATCGCGCTCTCGATGGCGCTCCTCATCGCCGCCGGGCTCTTCGTGAAGAGCCTGCGCAACGTGAGCCGCGTCGACCTCGGCGTGAACATCGACAACCTGGTCACGTTCGGCATCGCGCCCGGACGCAGCGGTTACGATTCGACGCGCGCGCTGGCGCTGTACGGCCGGCTCGAGCAAGTGCTCGGTGCGCTCCCCGGCGTGACGGCCGTGACGGCGTCCGCCATTCCGCTGCTCGCGGGCAACAATTGGGGCGAAGGCGTGGCCGTCGAGGGCTTCCACAAGGAGCCCGATACCGATGCCGGCTCGCGCTTCAACGCCGTCGGCCCGAACTACTTTCACGTGCTCGGCGTGCCGGTGCTCGCCGGGCGTGACTTCACGCCGTTCGACGAAGACGGCTCGATGAAGGTAGCGATCGTGAACGAAGCGTTCGCCAAGAAGTTCGGCCTCGGCCACAACGCGGTCGGCAAGAAGATGTCGATGGACAACGATTCGCTCGACCTGACGATCGTCGGGCTGGTGAAGGACTCGAAGTACTCCGAGGTGAAGGGCGAGATTCCGCCGGTGTTCGTGCGCCCATATCGCCAGTCAGGCCGCGTCAGCACGATCACGTTTTACCTGCGCGCGTCGGCGTCGCCGGTTCAGATCCTGCGCGCCATTCCCGCGGCAATGAAGCAGGTCGACCCGAACCTGCCGGTCGAGGATCTTCAGCTCATGCCGCAGCAGGCGGCGGACAACGTTTTCCTCGATCGAATGATCACCACTTTGTCCGCGTCGTTCGCCGTACTCGCCACGCTGCTCGCCGCGGTGGGACTCTACGGCGTGCTCGCGTACTCCGTCGCGCAGCGCACGCGCGAGATCGGCGTGCGAATGGCGCTCGGCGCGAACGGGGTCCGCGTGCGGAGCATGGTGCTGATGCAGGTCGGTCGCATGGCGCTCGTCGGCGGCGTGATCGGCATTCTCGGCGCGCTCGGCATCGGCAAGGCGGCGCAGTCTCTGCTCTACCAGCTCGACGGGCACGATCCCGTCGTCATCGTGGTGTCGGCGGTGACGCTTGGACTCGTCGCGTTCGGCGCGGGCTTCATTCCCGCCCTGCGCGCCAGCCGCATCGACCCGATGCAGGCGCTGCGCTACGAGTAGCCGCGCCTAGATAAGACGCAGCCGGTAGCCGACGACGCGCTCGGTGCCGGGCGGCTGAAAATCGTTTTCGGGGGCGCGCTCGAACCCCATGCCCTCGTACATACGAATCGCCGCCTGCATGCTGCGCGACGTGTGCAGCCCGATCTCGGTCGCGCCCGACGCACGCGCGCGCCGAAGGCACTCGTCCATCAGCGCGCGGGCGATGCCGCGGCCGCGCGCCGGTGGATCGACAGCGACGAGCCTGACCTCGGGCGCCGTGACGCGAACGCCGAGCCCCTTGTACGCGTCGTCCGACGGCGGAAAGAGCAGCGCGCTGCCGACGATCGTCTCGCCGTCGACCGCGACGATGCGCTGCATGTCCTGACCACTCGCCAGTCCGGCGTCGATCGCGTCGCTCAGCGCAGCCCACGACGTCGCGTCCATGATCGTCGCGTACTGGGCGTACGCGCGACGCGTCAGCTCGCGGATTGCTGTGAGCTCATCCGCCCGTGCGTCGCGGATCGTGAGTGTTGCCAATCGTGTCGGGGCGGATGGAGTCCGGGCGAGCGGAGGCCGGGGGCGGCCTAATAGTATCGCGCCGAACACTGTCGCGCCGTATGCTGTCGCGCCGCGCCATCTCGCGTCGAACGCTGTCCTGCCGAAGGGCGTCGTTCCGCAGACTATCGATGCGCGCGCTGTCGGAGCGCACGAGCGCCTGGCGGATGCTGTCGCGCCGGACGCTGTCGCGTTGCGCCTCGGCGCGGATCGCGTTGCGAACGCTGTCGCCACGATAGGCGTTCTCGTCGAGACTGTCGCGACGGGAGTTGACGTGATCCAGGCTGTCACGCTCGGCGATGTCGCGCGTGCGGCGTGCGGCGGCGAGCCGTTGCTGCGTGAGACTGTCGCGGAGCACGCTGTCCCGCAGCGCGTTGTCTCTGAGAGTGCTGTCTTGCGATCTTGCCAGGGAGTCGGCGACGATGCCGCTCGCCGCGCGCGCCGGGTTCGTCAACATGCTGTCGTTGCGCCGCACGTACACGCTCGAATCGACGACACCCGCCGCCGGCACCGTCGGCATTTGTTGCGCGACGATCGGCGCATTCGCCCGATGAACGCGTCCGGCGAGTCCGACCGCCAGCGCGATCAGCAAGACCATCGCCGCGACCGTGCCGAGCGCGATGACCGACTCACGCGTGCCCGGCGTACGCAAGAGACGTTCGGGCGAGGCCGCCGCGCCTGGGCGCGCCGGGTCGCCCGTGAAGTGCGACGCGAATTCCTCGTCCAACGCCGCGAACTCGACCTCCGCCTGTTTGAGCACGTCGCCCACCGCCACGATCCCGATGAACGCCGACGCGTCGGGCGTGCGGTCGCCGGGTTTCGCGCGAAGCACTCGGTCGATCGCGTCGACGACCCGCGTCGCCAGATTCGGGCACAGCTCGGAGAGCGGCGGACGACTGTCGTCGTTCACGAAACGCTTGCCGGTGAACAGCGACCAGGCGAGCGCTCCAAGCGTGCGCGTGTCGGCGACTTCGCCGGGTAGTCCGGCGAGCGGAATCGTCGTGAGTCCGAGCGACACGAGCATCCGATTCGTGTCATGTTCGACCACGATCGAATCCGGCGTCACACCGCGATGGACGATGTTGCCCGCGCGCGCCCAATCCAGCACGGCTTTGACGTCGTTGAGGATCGTCGCGACCTCGGCGGTTCCGGGACGATCGCCGCGGTCGAGGCGTTCCTGCAGCGTGTCGCCTTTGACTCGCTCCGAGACGAACGCGTACGTGTTCTTGTCGATCCAACTGCCCTCGAGCACGATCGGGACGCGCGGGTGCCGCATCGTGTTGCGCAATTGCACATCGGAGGCGAGGTGCGCCAAGTCGTTCGTGCCGTCGGCCGACGATTTGTAGACGTCGATCACGACCTCGCCGTGGTCGTCGTTGCGCATAGCGACGTAGCGCCGCATGCCGCTCCCGCCGCGCAGCTCGCCGATCACGCGAAACTGTTCGGCCAGGGCGCCGATGGTCGGCGCATCGGCCGGCTTCTCGGCGCGCTTGTCCGAGTTCTTCTTGGCGCGCCTCGGCGCCGATTTCTCGGCGGGCTGCTTCGCCGATTGTTCGGCCGATTGTTCGGCGGTTTGTTCTGCCGATTTCGCTTCAGGTTGCTTCGCCGACTGCCCGGCGGTTTGCTCTGCCGGCTGCTCGTCGGGTTGCTCTGCCGATTGCCCGTCGGGTTGGTCGCCCGATTGTTCAGCGCGCTCGTCTGCCGGTCGCTCGGCGTCCTTGCCCGCTGAGCCTTTGGGTTTGTCGTCGGGCGAATCGGCGCTTGGACTCACAGTGGCGGCCTCGTCCTATCGTTTCCTGAGATGTGGAAGCGGCTCCCGCGATTCTCGCGACACGTTGGCAGCCCCGAGCTGAACTTTGCGCTTTTCGTGCCGTCCCGATCGATTCGCGGGGCCGCCACGCCCCAGAAGATCACGAACCATTCCGCAGCGCCGACGCGCTACGGCGCGGCGAGATCGAGCGACGATTCCTCGGCGGACTGCGGATGAGTCATCGCGGTGACGCCCGCGGCCACCAACCCACAGACGAGCACTCCCGTCCACGTCGCCACGCTGCCGAACCGATCGAGCGCGGCCGTGCCGGCCCAGGGCCCGATGATCACCGACAGGCTGAACGTGCTCGAGTACGCACCCATGTACTCGCCCATGCGTCCGCGCGGCGCGAGATCGGCCATGTACGCCGTGCCGACGGGGAACGTGATCATCTCGCCGAACGTCCAGATCGCTACCGTCACGACGAGCGGCCCCACGGTCTTGGCAACGCCCATCGCGCCGAAACCGACGGCCGTCAACACCATGCCAAGCACGAGCGCGCGACGATGCGGCCAGCGCGCCATCGCCAGGTTGAGCGGCACCTCGAGCGCGACGATCATCAGCGTGTTCACCGTGAACAGCGCGCCGAAAAACGACTCGCGATAGTGCAAGTCGCGCACGAGGTACACCGCCATCGCGCCCTGCGTCTGCATGAACACGAGACTCACGAGCACCATCGCGACGAGAAACGTGAGCGCGCTCTTGTCACGCCAGACGCCGGCGGCCCGCGACGAGCCACCGTCGCTCGGCACGACCGGCAGCTCGCCCGTCTTCGGGCGCGAGGCGCGCTCGACCAAGCGAATGTCTTCGGGTCTCAGGAGGAGCGAGAGCACTCCGGCCGCGGCAAGCGACGTCAATCCGTCCACGACAAACAGCATCGGAAACGACACGAGGGCGAGAAACCCGCCGACCGCCGGCCCGACGCTCATGCCCAGGTTCACGCCGAGTCGATTGAGGGCGATCGCCGCCTTGCGTTGCTCGGGGGCGGCGGCACTCGTGAGCGCCGTTATCGTCGCCGGCCGCGTCGCGTCGGCGACCAACGCCCACACGAACACCAGCAGCACGACGACGCTGAACTGGTGCGCGAACGGAATCAGCACCAGAATCACGCCGGTGAGCGCGAGCGACGCGCGCATGACGGTGAACGGTCCCACGCGGTCGCACAGGCGTCCGGCGATCGGCCCCGTGACGATGCCGCCGAGTCCGTACGCGCTCACGGCGAGCCCGGCGAGCGCGGGCGAGGTGCCCAAGTGCCTCGTCAGGTACAGCACGAGGAACGGCAGCGCCATCATCCCCGCGCGATTGACGAGCGATGTGGCGAAGATGATCCACACCGTGCGCGGCAGGCCGCGAAGGCCGGCCCACGGATTCTTGACGGGTGCGCGCAATGTGATGGGCAAGTGACAATGTACCCAGGCGCGGCTCGGCGGAGCAATTCCAGCGATTCCTGAGCAATTCCGAAAGACGCGTCTCGACGACAAGTTTCCATGCGTCACGACGACGTCGCGGCTCTTCACTCCTCTTCAACCGAAATCGAATCGATGACCGACTACGGCGCAGCAGAGTTGGCCAATGGCTTCCGAACCGTCCGCCGCAACACCATTCAGGTCGCGAACGACATTCCCGAGAGCAGCTACGATTTCGTGCCGGCACCCGGCGCGCGATCGGCCAGCGAGCTGCTCCGTCACATCGCGTTCGCGTCGACATTCTACGAGGACATTCATCGCGTTCGCGCCATCACCACGCTCCAGGGCTACGACTTCGGCGCCATCTCGCAGGCGGCCGTGTCGAAGGAACGACAGCCACGCGACAAGGCGGCCACCATCGCAGTGCTCGAGTCCCAGGGCGAGCGCATCGCCACGTGGCTCGAGTCGCTCTCCGATGATTTTCTCAACGAGACGTTCACCGATCCGATGGGCCAGAATCCCAAGACGCGTCTCGAGAACCTGATGTCGATCAAGGAGCACGAGATGCACCATCGCGGGCAGCTCATGCTCATTCAGCGAATGGTCGGCGTCGTACCGCACCTCACGAAACAGCGCGAAGAACGGCAGCGGGCCCGGGACCGCGCGACGGCCGGCGCCGGCGCGTAGGTCGAGTCGTCGTACAGCGGGCGGTCGGGCGGACGCGCGGCGAAACTTGCGTTCGCCCGACCCGTAGGGCGAGCAGCCTTTCTCCCGGAGTGGCGCCGTGAGTCCGTGGTCCGCGATGTCGTACGCGTTTCGCTCGCTGCGCCGTGCGCCGGGCTTCAGCCTGGCAGTCGTCGCGACGTTGACCATCGGGCTCGGTTCGGCCGCCGCGATCTTCGCCGTTGTCGACGCCGTGCTTCTGCGGCCGCTTCCCTACGGTCACGCGGAGCAACTCGTCGCGGCGTGGCACGATCTGCCGGGCGTCGGAATGGTGAAGGCCAATCAGACGGTCGGCACGTTCTACACGTACAAGCGACTCGCCCACACGATCTCCGGCATCGCGGCGTACAACGACGGCTCGGTGAACGTGACCGACCCGGACGGGCGCGCGCAGCCAGAACGGCTGAGCGTCGCGTACGTGACGGCGAATCTCTTTCCGGTGCTCGAGGTCACGCCGATGCTCGGGCGCGCGTTCACGGATTCGGAGGACGTGAAGGACGGACCGCTCGTCGCGATGATCAGCGAAGGACTCTGGCGCACGCGATTCGGCGCCGACCCGCACATCCTCGGCAAGAAGCTGTCGCTGGCGGAGCATCCGACGGAGATCGTCGGTGTGATGCCGGCGAGCTTCGCTTTTCCGAACGCGACCACGAAGATCTGGATCCCGCGTCGGCTCGATCCGAACGATCCGTTTCCGGGTGGGTTCAATCGCGACGCCATCGCGCGACTCAAGCCCGGCGTCAGCGTGGCGGACGCCGAACGCGACTTCGCGTCCGTTCTTCCGCGCATGGTCGAGATGTTCACCAACGTCGCGCCGGGCGTGACGACGCAACTGCTCGTCGACCAGGCGAAGCCGCGCCCGCGTCTCTATCCGCTGCGCGACGACGTCATCGGCGACGCATCGAAGGCGCTGTGGATGGTGGCCGCCGCGGCGCTGCTCGTGCTGCTCGTGACGTGCGCCAACGTCGCCAACCTGTTGCTCGTTCGCGCCGACGGCCGGCACCGCGAGCTCTCGGTGCGGGCCGCGCTCGGCGCCGGACGGGGGCGCGTCGTCGCGCACTTTCTGACCGAAGCCGGCGTCCTCGCCGGAATCTCGGCCGCGCTCGGACTCGTCGCCGCGACGTTCGCCCTGCGGATGCTCGTCGCCGCCGGGGCGGCGCAGCTGCCGAGACTTTCGGAAGTTGGCATGGATTGGCGAACGGTCGTGTTCACCGTCGTCGTGACGCTGCTCGTCGCCGTGGCGTGCAGCGCGATTCCGGCGTTCCGTTTTCTCCGCGCCGACACGCTCGCGGGTCTTCGCGAAGGCGGACGCGCCGGCACGGCGGGCACGTCGCGTCAGCGGGCCCGAGGCGTGCTGGTCGCGGCTCAGATGGCGTTCGCGCTCGTCGCGCTCGTCGCGTCCGGGCTTCTCCTGCGGAGCTTCGAGCGATTGCACGCCGTGCGTCCCGGGTTCAACCCTGACGGTGTCGCGACGGTATGGGTCGCGCTCCCGCAGGTCCGCTACAAGAGCGACACGTCCGTCGTGCGTTTCTTCGCGAACCTCGCGGACCGCGCGAAACAGCTGCCGGGCGTCACCGCGTTCGGCGTGACGTCGCGCGTGCCGCTTCAGCCCGGGGGCACGGACTCCGATCCGATGCTCATCGAAGGCAAGTGGGATCCGTCGAAGAAGATCGGACAGCTGCAGCTCTACAGCAGCGCCGACGCGGGCTACTTCAAGGCGATGGGGATCTCGCTCGTCGCCGGTCGCATGTTCGACCGCATGGACGTGCAGCGGGGCGACGAAACGCTCATCAGCACGGAGACCGCGAGACAGATGCTCGGCGATTCCACCGGCGCGTCGGCGATCGGCAAGCGGTTTCAGATTCTCCCCAGCGGCCCGTGGCACACGATCATCGGCGTCGTGCGATCGGCGCGCGATACGTCGCTGTTCGCGCAGCCGACGCCCGCCATCTACCTGCCTGAGTCGCTCTCGCCGGATTCGCTCTACGGTCCGGCACGCACGTTGGCGTTGGTCGCACGCACGGCGGGCGACGTCGTCGCCACGACCCGTTCGTTGCAGCAGATCGTGCACGAGATGGATCCCGCGCTGCCGACGTTCGACGCGAAGTCGATGCCGGCCACGGTGAGCGAGTCGCTCGCGCGGCTGTCGTTCACGATGATCATGCTCGGCGTGGCGGCGGCGGTGACGCTCGCTCTCGGCGTGGTCGGACTCTACGGCGTCATCGCGTACATCGTGACGCTTCGGACGCGCGAGCTCGGCTTGCGCATCGCGCTCGGCGCTCAGCCGAGCTCGGTCGCGGTGATGGTCGCTCGACAGGGCCTGGTGCTGAGCGGCGCGGGCATCATCGTGGGCATTGCGTTGCTCTCGATCGTCGGCCGGTTCGTGCGCTCGTTCCTCTTCGAGGTCGCGCCGATGGATCCAATCACGATCGCCGGCGCGACGGCGCTCCTCGCCGCGTTCGCGCTGCTCGCGAGTTGGATTCCCGCACGCCGAGCGTCGATGGTGGATCCGACGGAAGCGCTGCGATCGGACTGAGGTCGTCGACGACTCCGCCGAGGGCCACGCGAGCCGTTGATCGGGAGCGCGGGGTTGGACTCACCCCGCGCAGGGGCTGATATTCCGGGACAAGCTCCTTCGTCCCGCTCCCCACCCGCATGCGTTTCAGGCAAAACGGCGTCATCGTCCTGCTCTTCGTCGCCCTCGCGGGCGTCACGATCGGGATTCTGCGCACGAACCAGGGTCCGTCCGCCCAATCCCGCGGCACGCGGCGCTCGTCGCTCGATCGCAACTTCGTGGTCGACCAGAGCTCGCTCGTCACGGCGCAACAGATCCTGCGCCTCCCGACCACCCCCGAAGAGCGATCGTACGCGTACGACGCGCTGCGATTGGCCGATCAGGAGCTGGACCTCGCGTTTGCCCAACAGGTGCAGACCGCGTCCAACCAGCCGCCATCGAAGTCGCCCGAGGTCAAGCAGCTCAGCGACAAGCTGCAGCAATCGCTTCGCGATTCAGTGGGTGACCAGGGGCGCGTCGCCGAGCTGACCACGGGGCTGGCGAAGGCAGGTCCGTCGACGGTGCAAGCGATCAGCGATCGCCTCGAGCTGGCCAAGGCGCAGGCCGCGCTCGACCAGGACGAAGTCGACGACGCGCGCGGCGACCTGCAGCGCGCCGGCGGCGATCCGCAGGGACGAATTCAGGCCATCATCGCCGAGCACGACGCCGCGTCTCACGCATCCGACAGCACGCACATCGTGATCACGCCCGCGCCGGAGCGGCGCGGCATGCTCCAGCGCGGCGACGCGCTGCTCACGCTCCGCGACAAGGTGCGCCAGCTCGACAAGGCCAAGCGCACCGCCGATTCGCTGGCGACGCTCTTCAAGCAGCGCCACGATCGCATCGAGGCGCGGATCGCGCACATGATCGACAGCGCCACCGCGCAGGTGACGCACGATTCGGCGGCGGCCTTGCTCGCGCTCACGCGGGCGCGCGCGCGCAGCGAAAAATCCCGCTCGCTGTACGACGAGCGAATCGATGACCAGCGCCGCCTCTCCGACACCTACGCCGCGTGGAGCGGCGTGGTCGCGTCGCAGGCCCGCGTGCTGTCGAACGAGTTACTGCGGAGTACGGCGATCATTCTCACGATCGTCCTCGTCGGGATGCTGCTGACGCGTTGGATCGAGTACCTGTTCGGCACGCACGTGGCGGATCATCGCCGCGCGCAAACGCTGATGATGATCTCGCGGGCGACGTTCCAGGTGGGCGGGGTGCTGTTGATCCTGCTCGTCGTCTTCGGTCCTCCGAGCGACCTGGGGACCGTGCTCGGGTTGCTCGGCGCGGGGCTCACCTTCGCGCTCAAGGACTTCATCATCGGGTTCCTCGGCTGGTTCGTGCTGATGGGCAAGAACGGGATCCGGGTCGGCGATCAGGTGGAGATAAACGACGTCACCGGCGAAGTCGTCGAGATCGGCATGTTCTACACGGTGCTGCTCGAGACCGGGGCGTGGAGCGAATCACACCCGACCGGCCGCCGCGTGACGTTCACGAACGGCTTCGCCATCGAAGGACACTACTTCAACTTCTCGACGTCCGGCCGCTGGATGTGGGACGAGGTGCACATCGAGGTGCCCCAGGGCCACGACCCGCGCGCGATCGTCGAGGCGCTGGAGAAGCAGATTCAAGCCGCCACGGCGGAAACCGCCCAACAGGCGGAGCTGGAGTGGAAGGAGGCGCGACGGTCACCGCATGCATCGACGATCGAGGGCGCGCCGTCGATCGGCCTCCGGCCGACGGCGGCCGGCGTCGAAATCGTCGCTCGCTACATCACGTCGTCGTCCGGCCGCGACGAGCTGCGCGCGCGCTTGTATCAGACGGCGATCGAGATGATGTCCGGCCGCGACGACGGAAAATATTCGTTGCCGAAAGGGGCCGCGGCGGTCGAACAGCGACGGTAACGAACCCGAAGGTCGACGCCTAGTGCGGCGTGATGATCCGCGCCGGCATCGACGACGCGCGCGTCGGATCGTGGCGGTCGGCCAGAATTCGCGCCGTGAAGCGCTGCGCCTCCGAGATTCGCTCGACCTCGATCGCGAGCGAGTCCAGCGCCTCCATCACCCGTGACGCCGGCTCCTTCACCTCGCCGCGAATCTGCTGCGTGAGCATCATGCGATCGAGCATCGTCTCGGCGCGCTGAGCGCGCCGCAGCGCGACGACCCAGAGGGTTCCCAGCAGGATCGAAACCGGCCCGAAGGCCAAGCCGAGCATAAGGACAACGTCCTTGATCACGATGCCTCCCTTGGAGTGCGTGCCGACGCGCGTGGCTGACCGCCTCTACGAAACCATTCGACGGAGGGTTTCGCCAGTGAACCGGCCCCGGTCGTCACCGAACGCGACCTTCCGCCGTTTGAGACGCCGCCACATACTAGCCGCCATGGACTACAAAACCATCGACGTGCGGCCGAGCACTCCCGTGCTCGGCGCCGAGATCCGCGGCGCCGACCTCACGCGCCCCCTGTCCGACGACCAGTGGACCGAAGTGCTCGACGCGTTTCACCGGCATTCGGTCATCTTCTTCCGCGATCAGAAGCCGATGACGCCCGAGCAGCAGGTGGCGTTCGGCAAGCGGTTCGGTCCGCTGCACTTCCACCCCGCCGCGCCGCACATGGAGGGGCACCCGGAGGTGTTCGTCATCCACGCGCACAAGGACTCGAAGATCGCCAACGGCGAGTTCTGGCACTCCGACGTCTCGTGCGACGTCGAGCCGCCGCTCGGCTCGATTCTTCAGATTCATCTGCTGCCGCCGGCCGGCGGCGATACGCTCTTCGCGAGCATGTACGCGGCGTACGACGATCTCTCGCCGCGCATGAAGGTGTATCTCGAGGGACTCAACGCGGTGCACGAGTCCGAGCACATCTACCGCGGCCGCTACTCCGACCGTGGCGTGAGCGACGCCGGCAAGGTCTACCCGACCGCCGTCCATCCGATCATCCGCACCCACGCGGACACGGGAAAGAAGTCGCTCTTCGTCAACCGCACCTTCACCACGCGGATCGAAGGGCTGCCCGAAGAAGAGAGCAAGGCCATGCTGCGATTCTTGTTCGATCACGCCGAGAGTCCGTGGTATCAGACACGATTCACGTGGCGGGAGAACGACGTGGCGATGTGGGACAATCGCTGCACACAGCACATGGCCATCTGGGACTACTGGCCGAACGAGCGCAAAGGAAATCGAGTCACGGTGAAGGGAGAGCGTCCGAGATGAGCAAACGGGGATCTTGATCGACCTGTCTACCGCGCGTCTGGCTGGTATGCGCTTCGTGCTGACGGCAACGCTCATGATGTCCGGTCTCGCGTCGACCGGCGCGCAGAGCCGAACCGCCGGTCCGTGGATGGACAGCGTCAGCACGCCGGTCTTTTTGTTCGGCGTGTCTGGCAACGACGCCGACGTCGTCCGCGTCACGCTCCGCGTCGGCTCCCGGATCGCCGAGATCTCCGCACGCGGGGAAGACGTCAAGCGCTTCGGCGATTCGGCCGTCGTCATCTTCACGCGCGCGCCTCAACCGATCAGCGGCGCGTCGTACGCTCTCGACGGACCGAAGATGCGGCTCACATACGGCGTGGGAAATGGCGGAGCGGTCATTCGTTTTCGCCTCGACGGCAACATCGGCCTCGACGTCGAGCCGACGCTTCCAGATGCGCTGCGCATCGTCGGGATCCTTCGGGGCGCGGCGTTCTGGGCGGTCGAGCAACATCGCATCGCCGTGAATCCGCGCCACCCCTACCCGCCCGCGCCGGCGGCGGGGTTCGACACGTACTCGGAGTCTCAAGTGGACCGGCCGGCGTCCGCGCGCCCTGGCAATCGGCCGCCGACCTACCCACCGCTGTTCCACTCCGCGAAAGTCGAAGGCGAGGTTCTCGCGATATTCGTCGTCGACACACTCGGACGCGTCGACACGAGCACCTTTCACGTACTCAAATCCACGCACGACTTGTTCACGCAAGCCGTCAAGGCCGCCGTGGCTCGGTATTCGTTCCGGCCGGCCGAGCTTGACGGGCGGAAGGTGAAACAGTTGGTCCAGATGCCTTTCGATTTTTCGATGATGCCGTGACACCGGTGGATCGGTCCACGGGTCCACCGATCCGCCGCTCCACCGGTCATCGGAGAAATCGCCTCGCCAGCGATTCGAGTCGGTCATCACCGGACGCTTGCGCTCGCGCGAGAATTCGGCGCACGTGCTCATAGAGTTTGCGCTCGCCCCAGTAGTAGCCCGTCGCCTGCTCCGCGCTCGCCGTCTCTCCCTCACGCGCCGCCTCGAGCAGCACCTCGGCCGCCACGGCGTCGAACGACGCATCGTCGCGCGCGGGAAGCACGTACCGTTTTCCCGGCTCGCCTGATCCGGCGTCCTCGTTGACGAACGCGCGCGACATGCCTCGGACCTCCGCTGATCTCGCGCGAAACTAGCGCGACGGGCTTTCGCTCGGAATGATCGGGAAGGTGCGTCGCGCGCCGTCGCGCACGACAGTAATCGGCGCCGTGCGTCCGATCGCCTCGCTCACCAGCAAGCGCTGCAGGTCGTCGACGCTTCCCACTCTCGAACCCGCGAGCTCGACGACGATGTCGCGGGGCCGAAGGCCCGCCGATTCCGCGGGACTGTTCGGCATCACCGCCGTGAGTAACACTCCGCCGGCTCCATCGAGGTGGCTGATGTGCATGCGCCGCCGCGACAGCGTGATCGTCTGGCCACTCACGCCGATCCACCCGCGTCGCACGCGTCCGTCGCGAATGAGTTGCGGAATGACGAACCGTGCCGTGTTCACCGGAACGGCAAAGCAGATACCCTGCGCCCCCGCGATCACTGCCGTGTTGATCCCCACGACTTCGCCGCGCGAGTCGACGAGCGGCCCACCCGAGTTGCCCGGATTCAACGCCGCGTCGGTCTGAATCACGCCGTCGATCAATCGGCCCGACTGCGAGCGCATCGTTCGGCCGAGCGCGCTCACCACGCCCGTCGTCACGGTCGAGGCAAAGCCCAGCGGGTTGCCGATCGCGATGACCACCTGCCCCGCGCGCAAGCGCGACGAATCGCCGAGCGACGCGGTGACGAGCGAAGGAACGTCCACGCGCACGACCGCCAGGTCTGTATCCGGATCGACCCCCACCAGCTCGGCCGCGTGGCTCTCACCGTCGGCGAACGTCGCACGAATCCGCGTCGCGCCTTCGACGACGTGGCTGTTCGTGAGCAAGAACCCGTCGGGCGTGAACACGAACCCCGAGCCGGCGCCGGAACGCTCAGCGTCGGCCGCGCGCCGGCCGCGCCCACGGCGCGTGGGTGAAGACTCGAGCGTTACTTCGAGGTGGGCGACCGACGGCGCGACGCGATCCACCGCGCCCACGACCGCCGTCGAGTAAGCATCCAGCAGTTCCGAACTATCGTCCCGCGACGGATCCGACGTAACGGCTGAGGCCGGAACCGTATTGTCTCTGAGTAGCTGCAGCATACTCTGAAAATACGGACGGCGGGAACCCGAGTGGCGAGGGGTGAGGACGAGGAACGAGGGTGACAAACCCCGAAGGGGACGAAGGGCGAACCTAACGAAGAGCGAGGCTAACGAACTGCGAGAGGGCGAGAACTGCGAGAGGGCGAGAACTGCGAACGGACGCCTGACCTCTGACGACTCACGAAACGGATATCAACGATCTCGCCTCTCGTTACCCTCGCCGTTTGTTAGTTTCGCCGTTTGTTAGTTTCGCCGTTTGTTAGTTTCGCCGTTTGTTAGTTTCGCCGTTTGTTAGTTTCGCCGTTTGTTAGTTTCGCCGTTTGTTAGTTTCGCCGTTTGTTAGTTTCGCCGTTTGTTAGTTTCGCCGTTTGTTAGTTTCGCCGTCTGTTATCTTCGCCGTCAGGTTCTCAGCGCCTCGAGCGGATCGATCCTCGTCGCTCTCCTCGCCGGCACATAGCTCGCCACTCCCGCGACGACCGCGAGTCCCGCCGCGACGACCGCGTACGTCGTCGCATCGTGCGTCGTGATCCCGTACATCAGCGCCGCCAGGAACCTCGCGAGTGCGCTCGCGACCGCGGTTCCTACGACGACGCCGGCAAGGCCGAGCACGAGTCCCTCGCGGACCACCATCCACTGCAACGTGCTTCCCTGAGCGCCGAGCGCCATGCGAACTCCGAACTCGTGGGTCCGCTGCGCCACGAGGTACGCGATGACCCCGTAGACGCCGACGATTGCCAGCGCGAGCCCGGTTCCCCCGAGCAGGATGAGCAGCCACATCGTGAAGCGCGGAGTCGCTTGCAGATCGGCGAACGCGGCGTCCATCGTCGTCGTGCCGGAGAGCGCGAGATCGGGATCCACCGTGCCCACCGCCCGGCGGATGGACGGAAGCAGCGTCGAAACCGGAACGGACCCGCGAACGAGATACGCCATCGAGAAGTTCTGCGGCCACTGCGCGGCCGGCATGTACATCTCGCGCGGGGGATCCTCGGCCTTCCCCTTCGCGCGCGTGTCGCCGACGACACCGACCACCGTGCGCCACACCGGGCCGGCGTTCGTCGCCGACGCACAGCTGGTGATCAACTGGCCCACCGGATCGGCGTCGCCGTACAGATCGTGCGCGAGCCCGCGCGTGATGACGGCGACAGGCGAACCGTCGGCCACATCCGAACTGTTGAACGCGCGTCCTCGAACGACCGGCTGGTCGATCGCGCCGAAGTAGCGCGCATTGGCGCTGCGCATGTTGGCGTGAAACGCGCGGTCATCGTGGCCGTTGCTTCCAGGACGCATGGCGTTGCAGTTCCATTGACCGCCGTGCTGCACCGGCGCCAATGACGTTCGTCCAACCGCCTTCACGCCGGGAATGGCGGCGATCGCTTGATCCAGTCTCAGGAACCCGGCCTCGAGCGCGCCGGGCACCGAGGCGTAACGCCGCGGTGGCAGCAGGATGTTGGTGATCAGCAGGTTGTCGGTCGAAAACCCGGGCTGCACGGCCTGGAGAAGCGCCCAACTCCGAATGAGGAGAGCCGCGCCGACGAGCAGCACTTGCACCAGACACAATTCGCCGATCACGAGTAGTCCGCGCAGCCGGTCGCGCGCCGAGACCGACGCTTCACGCCCGCCGTCCCGCAGCGTTTGCTGCAAATCCGTTCTCGCCACGCGAATCGCCGGCAGAAGTCCGAAGAGCAGCGAGCACACAACCGCCACGCCGAACGTGAAGACGACGACCGGCGCATTGAGCGTCGAATCGCGCAGCCGCGCCAGCGCGGCCGGACTCGTCACGAGAAATCGCACGCCGGCCCACGACACCAGCAGCCCGAGCAGCCCCCCGGCGACTGCCAGGATCAGGCTTTCGACGAGCAGCTGTCCGACGATGCGCCCGCGCGAGGCGCCCAACGCGCCGCGAATCGCGATCTCCGCGCGACGCGCCTTCGCTCGCGCGATGAGCAAGTTGGAGACGTTGGCGCACGCGATCAGCAGCACGAGCGTCACCGCGCCGAGGAGGGTGAGCAGAAGCGTGCGGTCGATCGGTCCGACCATGTCGTCCGCATAGCGGCGCACGGCGACGTCGTCGAATCCGGAGTTGGGATAGTCCTGCGCCAAGCGCCGCTCGATCGTCGACAGCTCGCTTCGCGCCTGGTCGATCGACACGCCCGGTTTCACGAGAGCGTGGACCGTGAGCTCGTGGTCGCTATGGTCGTTCCAGCGCGACGCCTCGACCTTCATCGGTACCCAGATGAGCTCCGCCGGCCAGCCGATCGTGTGGTCCTGCGGTGCGACGCCGACGACGGTGAAATCGGTTCCGCTGAGCGTGATCTGTTTGCCGACAATCGACGTGTCGGCGTTGAGCCGCGTGCGCCAGACCGCTTCCGAGAGCACCGCGACCGGCGTGGCGCTCGCGCGCTCGTCGTCCGGCGTGTAGTAGCGGCCGATGACGGGCGGAATGAACTCGACGTTCCAGAAGCTGCCGGTCGTCGACAGCGTCGTGATCGGCGCGGGGTCGCCCCGACCGGTCATCGTGCGAGGACCACCGCCCCAGAAGGCGCCGATGACCGCGAGCGAGTGCGTGTTGTCGCGCCACGTCGCATAGTTGCCGAACGTCACCGCGTTGACGTTCGCCCCGACGCGCTCGCCGACCGTGATCACGCGGTCGCTGTTGGCGAACGGCAACGGCTTCAGCATCACGGCGTAAACGACGCTGAAGATCGCGCTGTTCGCGCCGATGCCCAGTGCCAGCGTGACGAGCACGGTGGCCGTGAAACCGGGAGCCTTCCGCAGTTGGCGAAGGCCGAATACAACGTCCTGTCTGATCGTCTCTAGCCGTTCGCTCAGTGCCATTCTCCGCTCCCGCTGTCGGCTCAGGGTGTAGAGGGTTTCGCCAATGCGACCGACGTCCCCGAACTTCGCTCGCGCCGCCTCCCGCGCCGCGGCCGGCGTCATTCCTCCCGCGACGAGCTCGTCGATCGTGGATTGCAGATGGAACTCGAGTTCCTCGTCCACGTCGCGCGCGGGATTCCCGCGCAGGAATCGCGCGTATCGCCGCCACGTCGGCACATGATCGTCGTTCGGGATCACACGGATTCCCGCCGCGCCGTCATGATCCTTCCGATCGCGCCCGTCATCCGCGCCCACGACTCGGACTCGGCGTCCAGCTGCCGTTTGCCGTTCGCCGTGAGACGATAGTACTTGGCGCGTCGTCCATTCTCGGTGAGCGCCCACTGCGCCTTGATCCAGCCCCGGTTTTCCATTCGATAGAGCGCCGGATAGAGCGAGCCCTCTTCCACGCGCAGCAGGTCCTCGGTCGTCTGCTGAATCCACCGCGCGAGCCCAAATCCGTGCATCGGTCCCCAGGAGAGGGACTTCAGGACGATCAGGTCGAGTGTGCCCTGAAGGAGCTCGATCGAGCGAGAGGCCGTCATGCTCACTTAGACGTTCTAGGGTGAAAAAGGGTTGGAACCTGGTTAGCATCGCTGTTCGTCATCTGCGCGGTTCGTTAGCTTCGCCTTCGGTGTTTCGCGTTTCTCCGGTGCTGGCACTAAGATCCCCAATCGTGAGCTCCCCGACGCCTCCCGTTCTCGTTCTTGGATCGGGTCTGACCATCCTCGGAGCAATCCGTCTCCTTGGGCGCGCGGGGTTTACGCCGCTCGTCGTGAGTGACCGCCCGGGCATCGCCAAGAGATCGCGCTGGTATCGCCCGGCGCCTGCCTCTCGGTCGACGGCAAACCCACGCACCGATCTCGCCGCGTGGCTGGATGGGCTGCCGCTCGAACGGGCCGTTCTCCTCCCGTGCGAGGACGACTGGGCGCTCCGCGTCTCGCAGTGCGCGACCGAGGTTGGCAACCGATTCCCATCGAGCCTGTCGAGCTACGCGAGCCTTCAGGAGTTGATCGACAAAGGCGGATTGGCGTGTCTGCTCGACGAGTTGGAGCTCCCGCATCCGCGAACCATTCAGATCGACCCCGGAACCGACCCCGAGTCGTTGCCGGACTCGGTCCTCGAGCACGTCTTCCTCAAGCCGCGGGATTCGGCGGCCTTCCATCGCCAGTTCGGGGTGAAGGCGTTTCGAGTCTCTTCACGCGCCGAGCTGGCCACACGCCTGGCCGACACCCGGCGGTTCAACCTGTCCGTCCAGCTCCAGGAATACGTGCCCGGTCCGCCGTCGAACCACTTCTACGTAGAAGGATTCATCGACCGTGACGGTGCCCGTCGCGCGCTGTTCGTGCGCCAACGGCTCCGCATGTACCCGCTCGACTTCGGGAACAGCACCCTGTTCGAGAGCGTCGAGGCCTCGGTCGTTCCCGACGCCGTCGTATCGATCTGGCGGTTGCTCTCTCACGTTCAGTACCGCGGCATCTTCAGCGCGGAGTTCAAGCGCGACGCGCGCGACGGCATCTGCCGGCTCATCGAAGTCAACGCGCGTCCGTGGTGGTACGTGGAGTTCGCCGGCCAGTGCGGCATCAACCTGTGCGCTATGGCCGTGCGCGATGCGCTCGGCGAAACGGTGTCCGACGTCGATCACTACGAAATTGGGAAATCGTGCGTGTATCCGTACTACGACTACTACGCCTGCCGCGAGCTTCGGGCCGTGGGCGGACTGTCTGTCGCCGGGTGGCTGGCCTCCTGGATGCGCGCCACGCAGCCCGTGCTCCGATGGAGCGATCCGATTCCGGCGCTCAGTGACACGACGTCGTTGGTGAAGCGACGCGCGTCGTCGTACCTTCGCCGCGCCGGCTGATGGGGTGGGATGTCGAGGCCCGCACCCTCGAACAAGTTGCCTGGCCCGCGTGGGAGAAATTCGTCGCCGCGTCCCCCGGCGGGAGCGTCTATAGCCTCCCGTCGTACCTCGATGCCCTTTGCACGGCGGGCGGCGGAAGCTTTCGAATCGTCGGCGTGATGCGCGGCGAGGAGATCGTCGGCGGCGTGGCGCTCTACGAGCGGCCGTCGCGCGGCGGCATCTTCGTCTCACCGCGCCTCCTATTGTATTACAACGGCGTCGTCGTGCGGCGATACGAGACGCAATATCCCTCCGAGGCGACGGCGCGCCATGTGAAAATCCTCACGGCGCTCGAGGCCGCGCTCGGCGGCATGGGACTCGGCAGCATCAACCTGCGCTCGCGCGCGTTGCACGACGTGCGTCCTTTCGTCGCGAACGGCTGGACGGTCGCGCCGAGCTACAGCTACGTGGTGCCCCTCGATCTCCCGGCCGCGTGGGGACGCGTCGAGCAGAACCTCCGCCGGCTCATCGATCGTGCGCGAAACGCCGGGATGAGCGCGAGCGCCACGGACGACGACTTCGACTCCTTTTTTCGACTTCATTCCGCGACGCTCGACCGCCACGGCGCCGGCGTCTACCTCCCGCGCGACCCGTTCCGCGAGTTCTGCGCGGCGCTCAAGCGCAATGGGCTCGGCCAGCTGTTTCAGGTACGCACGAAGGATGGAGCGCCGGCTGCCGCGCAGCTCACCCTCCTCGGGCCGCATCCGGTGAGTCACACCGCGTGCGCCGGCGCCGATCCCGAATCGAACAAACTCGGCGCGTCGGCGTTTCTACGATGGAGCGCGTTCGAGACCCTGGCCGAGGCGGGCTTCAAGGGCAACGACCTCACCGATGCGTCGCTCAACCCCGTCACGCACTTCAAGAGTCAGCTCGGCGGTTCGCTGGAGCTGTCGCTCGTGTTGCAGAGTCCCCGCACGCGCCGCTTCGACTGGAACGCACGGCGCGAGGCGGCGATCGCGCGCGCGCGAACGCGCGCCGGCGATCTCGCGCGTCGCATCATTCGGCGCAACGGATCGGGCGAGTGACGGGACCGCGCACCGGCGCCGAGTCGCTCTGCGACGCGCTCGAGCGCGAGGGTGTCGAGTGTGTCTTCGGGTTGCCGGGCACGCAGACAGTCGAGATCTACGAAGCGCTGCGCTCGAGTCGCATTCGCTCGATCGTGCCGACACACGAACTCGCCGCGTCGTTCATGGCGAACGGCTACGCGCGCGCGTCGGGAAAGCCCGGCGTATTGCTCACGATCTCCGGCCCGGGCGTCGCGTTCGCACCCGCCGGTCTCGCCGAGGCAAAGCTCGACGGCGTCCCGCTGGTGCATATCACGATTGCGCCGGCGTCGGGGCCGACGGGCGAGCCGTCGTTTCAGGCGTTCGATCAAGCGGCGTTCGCGCGGCCGGTCGTGAAAGCCACGTTGCGTGCCGACGATCGCGCGCAGGTGCGCGGCGTCGTGCACGAGGCGTTCGCCCTGGCGACGGCGCGCGAACCGGGACCGGTCTTCGTCGAATTCTCGTCGCGCGCGCTGCGCCAGCGCGGCACCGACGCCGAGCCGTCGCACGCATCGGGCGCAGCGCCGAACGCCGACGAACGTTCGCTCGCCGCGATCGTCGAGCTGCTGTCGTCGGCCAAGCGCCCCGTGCTCTACGTCGCGTGCGACGTGAGCGGCGACGCGGCCGCGCTGGCGAGCGTCGCCACGAGCGCGCGAATTCCAATCCTCGTTCCGGCACCGTATCGCGGCGTCATGCCCGAGGATCACCCGTGGATGCTCTGTTGCGACGACCAGCGCACGTCGTTCGCGCAGATTCAGGATGTCGTGGCCGGCGCGGATCTCGTGGTCGTGCTCGGGACGCGACTGTCGCACGTGGCGACGGCGGGCTTCCGCCTCGCGCTCGCTCCTGAACGCGTCGTCTGCGTCTCCGACACGGGCGGTGCGCTGCCGCACGGGTATTCCGCGCGGGCACTCGCTGCGTGCGCGCCGAGTGTACTTCTCTCGAGGGTCGCCGACGCCGCGTCGCGTTCGGCGTCCACGTGGACCGCCCGCGACGTGACGCGGTTGCAGCAGCGTTTCGCCAACGACAAGCCGAGCGATCCACCAGAGCCCGACGTCGACGGCGGCGCCCCCGCCGCATTCTTCGACGCGCTCCGCACGGCGCTCCCGCGCGACGCGATTCTCGTTACCGATTCGGGGCTGCATCAGGTGATGGCCCGCCGCCACTATTCCGTCCTCGCGCCGCGCGGATTTCTCTTTCCGAGCGACCTTCAGTCGATGGGGTTCGGCCTCCCGGCGGGAATCGGCGCGAAGCTGGCCGCGCCCGAGCGCGCGGTCGTCGTGGTGATGGGCGACGGCGGTTTCCTCATGACCGGACTCGACCTCGTCACCGCCGCGCGCGAGGGAATTCCCGTGGTGGTCGTCGTCTTCAACGACGGCCAGTTGAACCTCATTCGTTTGCAGCAGCTGAAGGAGTTTGGTCGGGCGAGCGGCGTCGATCTGCTCGTTCCCGACCTCGCCCGATTCGCCGAGTCAGTGGGCGTCCGGTATCGAGCGGTTTCGGGAGACGTATCGCAGGCGCTGCGCGAAGCGCTCGCGGCCGACGGACCGACGCTGCTCGAGGTCGCGGTCGGCGATTCGCGCTCGATCACCGGCGTCCGTGCAAAGAGCCTCGCGCGAGAGACTGTCCGGAAGGCGATCGGCCCGCGGGCCGTGGAGTGGATCAAGAAACTCCGCTGACTGTCATCGCGCTAACAGGTCGCCGCCCTTAGCTTGCGCGTCGATCACCCCCCCTGGAGCCAGCATGCTTCGCCATCGTGTTCATCTCGTCGCCACTCTTGCGTTCGCGACGCTCGCCGCCGGCGCGGCCCAAGCGCAGTACCACGTCGTCAAGAAGCTCGACCTCGGCGTCGCGCGCGCCGACTACATCGTCATCGACCCGATTGGCCGACGCCTGTATGGCTTGGCCGACAAAGTGATCGACGTCGACCACGACACGATCGTCGGCACGGTCGCCGGCGGCGGCGGTGGCTACGCGATCGCCGCCGATCAGCACCGCGGTCTTGTGCGCAACGGCGTCCTCTTCGATCTGAATACGCTCGCCGTGACCGGTCACGTCGACGCCAAGGGCGACGGCATCCGCTACGACCCGGTCACCCATCGCGCGTTCACGTGGCGCGACAAGGACGCGTGGATCGTCGACATGACGACCGGCAAGCTGATCGCGAAGTCCACGATCGGCGACGGACTCGAATCCGGCGTCGCCGACGGCAAGGGCAAGATGTTTCTGAACGTCGAGGATTCGGGATTCGTCCAGAAGGTCGATACCAAGTCGCTCAAGATCGAGGCGACCTACAAGGTCCCCAAGTGCGGCCACGCGCAGGGCCTGTCGATGGACGTCGACTTCCGCACGCTCTTCATGGCGTGCGATACCGAGATGGTGATCCTCAACGCCGACAACGGCGCCATCGTCAAGCGCGTCCGCGTCGCCAGCCGCGCCGACCAGAACTGCTACGACCCGGGCACGCACTACGCGTTCAATCCGAACCGCGCCGACAGCACGATGACGATCGTCCACGAGGCGTCGGCGACCGAGTTCCACGTGCTGCCCAAAGTCTCGACCGGCGGGGGCGCGCGAACGTGCGCGGTCGACGAGAAGACGCACAAGGTGTACGTCTTCTACTATGAGGGAACCGGGCAGACGGCGAAGCTGATTCTGGCCGTGATGGCGCAGTGAGGAGTGGCGCACACGCGGGCATACGTTTCCCGATTGATACAAACCCGAACGACCCGTAGGCCGGTACCCGGCTAAACATCGTAGATGAGTTGCGCGGTCCTCCTCCCCTCAACTCTGATCACGATGCCTAGTTCCTTGCACGGCGATCTGCTTCCGTCGCACGTCCGCGGGCTCGACGCGGCCGTCGCGAGCAGTCCGCTCGCCCACGAGCAATTCGAGTGGCGCATGGTCGACAGCTGGTGGGCCGATTCAACCGAGCGGCTCGAGCTGCCGGCGATCCTGCACCTCGAGACCGGGTTTCTCTTTTCGATCGAGTATCACCCGGCGTGGCAGGACGAATACGGCGCGGGCGGGCCGTCGGAGTTTCGCTGTTTTCGCTCGCCCGGTGTTCAAGGTCCGACGGAAACGATGCGCGCGCGGACATGGGACGAGGTGCTGTTCGACTTCCGGCTCTGGCTGCGACTCATCGCCCGCGAGATCGGGCACCACGATGGGCTCTCGCCGACGCAGAATTCGTCGCGCCTCGCCGAGGTGTGGTCGCTGATCCATCCGGAGATCCGCGACGTCGCGCGCGGACGACTCGAGGCCAAGCGCTACGCCGAAGCGGTCGACGTCGCACTGTCACACGTCCGCTATGCCGACGGGACGCCCATCCCGCGTTGGACCGCCGAGATCGACGAGACGAGAGCCATCCACTTCCTGTTCCTGGCCAGCCTCCTTCGCTACCAGCTCGACGAGATCGCCGTCCCTCGGGAATCGGCGGCGCAGTCGTAATCGCGGCGAGCACACTCGCCGGTTTCTCACGTGCGCAGTTGCGTATCGAACAGCCGCGCGTACAGCCCGTGCTCCGCGATGAGCTTGTCGTGCGTCCCGCGCTCGGCGATCACGCCGTCCTCCAGCACGAAGATCACGTCCGCGTGCTCCACCGTGGCGCGAGAGTGCGCGATCGTGATCGACGTCCGCTCCGCCATCAGCCGCGACAATCCTTCCAGGACCAGCGCCTCCGATTCGGCGTCGAGCGCGGCCGACGGTTCGTCGAGGAGCAGAATCGGTGCGTCGCGAATGATCGCGCGGGCGATGGCGATTCGCTGGCGCTGGCCCGTCGAGAGCGTCTGCCCTCGCTCGCCGAGCACCGATTCGTAGCCCTGAGGCATGCGCCGAATGAACTCGTCGGCGTTGGCCATCGTCGCGGCGCGCGTGATCTCGCGATGCGTCGCGCCCGGCCGCCCATACGCGATGTTCTGCGCGACCGACGCGCGAAACAGCAGGGCGTCCTGAAGCACGAAGCTGATTTGACTCCGTAAGGAGTCCAGCGTGAACTGGCGAATGTCCTTCCGGTCGATCGTGATCGTACCTTGCGACGCGTCGTACAAACGTGGGAGGAGGCCGATCAACGTCGACTTTCCTGCGCCCGTGTGTCCGACGAGCGCCGCGCGCTGACCGGCCTCGATCACGAGATTGATGTCCTCGAGGACGAGCCGGTCCTCCTGGTAGCCGAACGCTACGTGTGAGAACTCGACTCGGCCGCGAAACCGGGGCGCCGGCCGCGCGTCGGGCCGCTCGCGCACTTCGCTCTCGATCGACAGCAGCTCGCCGACGCGCTCGAAGCTCACCGCGGCCATCGACAGCGTGTCGCTCATCTTCGAGAGATCCTTCATCGGCTTGTACATCTTGTCGAGGTACAGCACGAAGACGAGGAGCGCGCCGGCGGTCAGTTGATTGTCGAGCACCAGCCGCACGCCGAACCAGAGGACGATGCACGTGCCGATCGCGACGAGCACGTCGACCTGCGGTCCGAGTCTCGCCTTGAGGCTTCGCGCGCGGAGGCTCAAGTCGACGATCTGCTGCGATTCCCGATCGAGACGATCCTCCTCCACGGTTTCCGCCGCGAAGGCCTTCACGACGCGGGCCGAGGAGATCGATTCCTGCGCCACCGATGCGAGATCGCTCTGCTTTCGCTTCACGGCGCGCGACGCGCGCTTGATGCGCAGCGTGAAGCCGTAGATCATCACGAACAGAAAGGGTGCCACCGAGAGGCCGATCAACGCGAACCGCGCGTTGAGGTAGAACATCACGACGATCATCCCGACGATCGTCAGCCCGTCGAACAGGATTCCGAGCAGCGCCGATGCGATGAAGCTTTCGACGGCGTCGATGTCGCTCGTCAGGCGCACCAGCATGTCGCCGGTCTGCCGCTTGTCGTAGAACGAAAGCGACAGTCCCTGTACGTGATGGTAGAGCATGTGTCGCAAATCGAAGCCGACGCGTTTGGCGACCGTCGTGGCAAGGAAGTCGTCGAAATACGCGGCGATGGCGCCGACCACCGCGATGACGATGACCGCGATCGCGGCGAAGGCGAGCACGCCCATTCGGTTGGACGGACTGCCAAGGTGTCCAGCGAGCCAGTCGGGAATGCGCTTCGTGCCGAGCACGTAGTCGAAGATCAGCTTCAGCGGCCACGGCTCGAGCAGTCCCATCCCGGTCTCGACGACCATTGCCACGAACGCGACGGTGAGCAGCGACGCGTACGGTCGAAGCAGTCGAGCCAAATTCAACCGGCGCGTCGCCATGCGGGCTGATGTTGCAACCGCTGCGCCGCACTGGTATCGGTATGTCAATTGCCGTCCCCGTGCGCATCTCGAAGCGACGGAGACACCGATGAAACGTCGATCCTTCCTGCTCGGAGCCGCGGCGGCCCCCGTCGGCATGATGTTCCCCCGGTTCGCGCTGCCTCAGCAAGGTGAGCTGCCGGACGACGTCGCTCATGCGCTCGCCGAGTTTCGAAAGTCGATTCCGACCCACTTCGACCATGAGTATGTCGAGCACGCCGTCGTCCCGTTCTTTCTTTCGACGGTGTTCGAGGCGGAACGGCCGGCCGTGCCGATGATCGACGTCGTCCTCACCAAACAGGACGCGCTGCCGTACGACCTCTGGGGATTGATCTACAAGCAGTGGAGACCGACGCCCGAGGAGGGCACCACCGTGTTCCTCACGGGGCTCGAGCACCGCGGCGAAAACAATCTCCGCAAGCGCATCTACATGTCGGCGGTCACGCCCGATCTATACGACGCGATGTACCGGGAGAAAGTGGTCGCGTTCTTCGACCACCTGTTCGACCCGAGGTTCGCGGGCCAGCCGCTGATGCGCCATTACCTCGACTACTACTTCGACCTCTATTGGAATCTTCACGTCGGCGTGCAGGGCGACGCCGTCCCCGCCGACGTGCGGCAGTTGGGCGAGAGTTTCAACACCGTGCTCGCCTATCGCAATCCGCGCGACCCGATCGTGTACGAGCACTACATGAAGGTCCGCGCCAAGCTCGATTCATTGAAGAGCTGGATCGCCGACCGCGTGAACGACGTCGCGACGGGCAAAGTCGGCCATCCCGAAAAGACGTTCGTGTACTACTGGCTCAAGAACGCCGGCGACGGACAGCACTTCAGCCGCAAGGACGTCGTGTTCGAGGTGTTCCACAACTTCGTGGCCCTCAGCCAGTGGGGAAACACGATGTTCGGGATCACCCAGCGTTTGCGGACCGAGGGCGGCGATCCGGTGGTGCGCGCCGCCTTCGACACGGCGATGGGCGATCCGCCCGCCGCTGCCGCCGACGGGTCGGCCTATTCACCGCTCGAGCTGTACGTGATGGAGCTGTTCCGCACGATCTCGCCCAACGGCGGCAGTATCTCCGCCGTGACCGACGCGCGGCGGTCGCAGCACGGCGAGTCTCCCTACATGACGGTGCGCGCGCACTTCCGGCGCCATCTGTACGCCGCGACGCCGCATCTCGAGACGAGCATGGCGGCGGAGCACTGGATCGATCCGAAGAAGTTCGATCCCGACCGCTACAAGTCCGTGCCGACGAGCGCGCAGATGGACGAAACGAAGAGCATGCAGATGGGGTTTGCCCGGTGCCCCTTCGACATCACGACGATGAAGGTCGCCGACGGCCGCAACGCCGCGCTGACGAACAGCGCGTTCGGCACCGTGTTCGGCGAGGCGGACGGGAAAGCCATGCCGGTTTGCGACTACGCCGGGTTCGCGCCATTCGGTTTCGGCTATCGGCGGTGTCCCGGGGAGCAGCTCACGATTCAGGTCTTCGAGGATTTCCTGCACAAGGTCGCGAAGGACAAGATCGAGTTCGTGAATTTGCCTCTGACGAATCCGAAAAAGGTCCCGGTCGGGCCGGGCGCGGTGATCGACGACATGATCGGCTTCAGGCGCGTCTCTTAGGACCCGCGCTCTGGGCGCGCGACGAACACGGCGTTTCCATCATTCCAGTTCGTCGCGCTTCTCGAATCGATACGCCAGCGCCGGACCCTCGGCGGCTTTCGTATGCCGGTCGCGCGATCACCAGCGTGAACGGCTCGGTCTACCGCGGCATCCGACTTGATGCGCCGTCCGTCCACCGGTCTACCCGGACGGCTCCCTTGCAGCGGAACCGCCCGAGCATGACTCGCGCTTAGCGCCAGTGACCGTTGATGAAGTACCAGCCGTGCCCGTCACGGTCCCACCGACCCGGGCTCCACGTGCGGAAACCGGCTGCCGGGACGACCCAGTTGCCACGGACCCAGCGATAGTTGCTGTTGTAGTAGCCCCAGTGACCACCTACCCAGACGTAATTGAATCCGGGCGAAGTCGGAATCACTTCGACCTGGTCCACCGGTGGTTGACTATAGACGTATGCGACACCCGGCTGAGGCTGCCCATACATCGAACACGATGCGAGCGCGCCGCCGGCGCCAAGGGCGGCCACAAGCCGCAGAATTAGGACGCGTTTCATTTCTTCCTCCCTCAGGTTCCTGCCTTCCAACGTTCCCACGAGCGGGCATCGGGCGGTTGAGTTCGACCACCAGGTGATTCGGCCTGTAACGCGAGCGATCACGTCACGCCGAATCGCCTTTCCCCGTCGCGCCGCTCACAACGCCAAAGAGGCAAGGACGGGGCAGCACGAGACGTCGGACGAGATGGACGAAGGCCGCATGCCCTCGCCGCCCCGCCCTTCCCGGCCGGCCGCCACCGGTCCACCGGTCCACCCGGTCCACCGGTCCGCCTCAGTGCACGGCCCACGACGCCGCGAGCGCAATCACCTGCCCCTGCGGTCGCGACTCGACGCCGAGGTCGCGCTCGACGCGCAACGAGACCTGAGCTCGCCAGCGCGGAATCGTCGCGTCCACCTCAGGGCCAAGTCCGAAGGTTCGCGACCACTCGTTGCGAAGCGGCACCGGGATGTCGGCGCCGCGATCGGGGGTCACCTGCCAGAGCGCGTAGCCGGCGAGACCGACAACGAACAACCTCCGCACAGTCGCACCCGCGCCGCCCTGCACCTGCATCTCACTGCCTCGGCGAATGTCGATGCCGCGCTTTCGCGTATTCATGTCGTAGCTCGCGAGCGCCGACGCGCGATACGTCCTGGCCGAGTCGGCGTACGCCGCGCCGCCAATCGAAAATTGGTGTGTCCAGTAGCCGCTGCCGGCGCTCACGCCGCGCGGTTCGAAGTGGCCAGTCGGCACATTGAGCGCGTACGCCGTGACGACGTCGAAGTGTCGCTCGCGCCAACCGACCTTCAGCGGCTGCACGAACAGATCGGCGAATCCATATCCGTTCAGTGACGTCGCCGGATTGTCGCTGTTCACGCGAATGCTCGCGACCGGCACGCCGACGGCGAACGTGAGATACGGCGCGAACTTCGTCTTCGACGTGTTCGTGGTGAACGACGCGCCGAGCGCCGAGCCCGTCGCGCTGATCGTCAGTCCGTCGATCGGAACGACGTTGCCTTGACGATCGCGAATCTCACTCGAGCCGAAGTGGAGCGCTTGGACGATCAACGCCAAGCCCGGCGGTGGTTGAGCGCCGGCGTCGATTCCCGCGCTGCCGAGCAGTTTGTACCCGAGCTGTTGCGCCGCTGCCGGACGCGGCGCAACCGCAAGCGCGCCGAGCAGCGCGCACGATCGAAGGCAGACTCTTCCGGATTTCGTCTTCAAAGCGAAACCGATCGCGCAACTCGCGCACCACCAAAGCCGCTTGCTTGACACAGCGACCGGAGCCGGTATCGTCGAGGAGATCCGCACAACCCATCCTGGTTCCCGAGGCCCCCATGCAAACGATGCGACGCTGCACGATGCTCTGCTCCGCCCTCCTGGTCCTTGCCGCGTGCAGCAAGAGTGAACAAGCGGCGGATACGACGAAGACCGCTGCCGCCGCCGCTCCCGCGCCGGCTCCAGCTCCGGCAGTGACGCTCGCCGATTTCGCCGGCAAGTGGGCCGTGGTCGCGACGCCCGAATCAGGAACGGACACGTCGGTCACCAAGTACACGATGACCGCCACGGCCGACACGACTGGATGGGTGATGGAATTCCCGACCGGCGTGAAGGTGCCGCTCCAAGTCTCGCTGTCGGGCGACAGCGTCATGGTGAAGTCCGGCCAATTCTCGAGCCAGCGGCGCAAGAAGGTCAAGGTGTGGACCGAGGGCGCGGCGAGAATGCAAGGCGGCAAGTTCGTCGGCGAAACGACGGCGCACTACACCAACGCCGGGGCCGACTCGGTGCTCAAGCTGCGAATCGAAGGCAACAAGATGCCGTAAGGCGGCCGTCGGTCGGCGCCCGTTTCGCTTGCAACGGGCGTCCGACCCAGACGGTGGTGGTGAGCTTGCCAGCGTGCCATGTTGAACGCTGATGACTTCACCCAATTCGCCCATCCCCCTCCGCTTTCGCACCGGACCGCGCCTCGGCCGACTGCGCTGGGTCGTGCTCGGTCTCGTCGCCGCGATCCTGTTCGACGTCCTCGTCGCCCCATGGCTGGCCAGCGTCGCGACTGACTGGCTGTGGTTCCGCGAAATCCATTTCGAGTCGGTGTTCCTGACGTCGTTCGAGGCGCATGCGGTGCTGTTCGTCGCCGGAGCTGTGGTCGCATTCGCGTTTTTGTACGCGAACATCTCGTGGGCGCGGCGCGGCTGGGTCGGCACGTCGGCCTTCGTGCATCCCAGCGGGCTCCAGGTCGAGCTCGCGAGGCTCGTCCCCAAGCTCCTCACCGGCGTTGCGCTCGTCGTCGCCTTCATCGCCGGTGTCGTCGCGTCGGCGCAGTGGATGACCATTCTTGCGGCGATTCACGGCGCGAGCGTGGGCGACGTCGATCCGGTGTTCGGACGCGACATCGGCTTCTACCTGTTCCAATTGCCCGCGCTCTCCGGCGCGCTCACCGCTCTCGCGGTGCTCACCGTGCTCGCCATCGTCGGCGTCTCGCTGGTGTATTTCGCCGATGGGGCGCTCTCGTTTGACCAAGGGCCGCGGCGCGCGTCGATCGACCGGGGTCCGTCGCGTCACGTCGGTGCACTCGTCGCCCTGCTGTTCATCGTTGTCGCGGTGCAGCTCTGGGTCGTCGACGCGGCAGGCATTCTCGGCTCGACCACCGGCCCGTTTGCCGGCGCCAGCTTCTCCGACGTCCACATCCTGCTCCCTGGTATTCGCGTCTCGGCGATTGCCGCCCTCGTCGCCGCCGGACTCGTCGTGTACGGAGTGGTTCGCGACAAGCTGCTCTGGTACGGCTTCCTGGGCATCGTCGGGTATGCGGTCGTCGGCGTCGTGTCGCGCGGTCTCTTGCCAGCGGCGGCGCAGCGGTTCGCGGTCGCACCGAACGAGCTGTCGCGCGAGCGTCCATACCTTCAACGCCATATCGCGGCGACGCGCCGCGCGTGGCGGCTCGACAGCGTCGTCACGCGCGATCTCGAGGGCGACGTCCAGCTCAGCATGGCCGACGTGCGCGCCAACGGACCGACCATCGACAACGTGCGCCTCTGGGAGCGCGATCTCTTGAAGCAGACGTTCGGCCAGCTTCAGGAAATCCGCACGTACTACGACTTCGCGTCAGTGAGCGACGACCGATACATGATCGACGGTCGCTATCGCCAGGTCCACATCTCGGCGCGCGAGCTCAACACGGCCTCGCTGCCTACGCGCAACTTCATCAACGACCGTCTGACCTTCACGCATGGCATGGGCATCGCCATGGCGCCGGTGAATCAGGTCACCGCCGAGGGACTGCCGGTGCTGTTCATCAAGGACCTGCCGCCCGTGTCGACCATATCGATCAAGGTCACGCGGCCGCAGATCTACTACGGCGAGCTCACCAACAGCTACGTCTTCGTCGGCACCGGGCAGAAGGAGTTCGACTACCCTGCCGGCGAGAAGAACGTCTACACGAACTACACCGGCAGCGGCGGTGTCCGCGTCGGCTCGTTCGTGCGGCGAGCGCTTTTCGCCTGGCAGTTCGGGTCGACGGACCTCCTGCTCTCGTCGTATCTCTCGTCCGACGCGCGCGTCCTGTATCGCCGCAACATCGTCGAGCGCGCGAAGACCGCGCTGCCGTTTCTCGATTTCGACGCCGAGCCGTATCTCGTGGTCAGCGACTCGGGGACGCTGAAGTGGATCCTCGATGCGTATACGTCGAGCCAGAATTGGCCCTACTCGCAACCGACGGAGAACGGCACCAACTATCTGCGCAACAGCGTGAAGGTCGTGATCGACGCGTACGATGGAACCGTCGACGCCTACCTCGCGGATCCGGGCGATCCGGTCATTCGCACCTACGCCGCGATCTTCGGCAAGATCTTCAAGCCGCTCACCGCGATGCCGGCCGACCTCCGCGCGCACCTGCGCTACCCGGGCGACCTCTTCCGGCTCCAGACGACGCTCTACGCGCGGTATCACATGGTGGAACCGGATGCGTTCTACCATCGCGAAGACCAGTGGCAGTACCCGACCGTCGAGCAGAGCGCGGCGAACGCGAGCCCGTTCATGCGCCACATCATTCTGCGATTGCCCGGCGAGGCGAATCCGGAATTCATCTACATGACGCCGTTCACGCCGCAGGGGAAGGACAACCTCGCGGCCTGGATGGCGGCGCGCATGGACGGCGACAATTATGGCAAGCTCGTCGTATATCAGTTTCCGAAACAGAGCCTCGTCTACGGCCCGAAGCAGATCGTCAACCGCATCAATCAGGAGACGAGCATCTCGCAGCAGCTCACGCTGTGGGACCAGAAGGGTTCGCAGGTCATCCGCGGCGAGCTGCTCGTCATTCCGATCCGAGGCTCACTGATCTACGTGCAGCCGCTGTATCTCCGCGCCGAAGGCGGATCGATTCCGGAGCTCAAGCGCGTAGTCGTCGCCCACGAGGATCGCGTGGCGATGGGCGAGACGCTGGAAGAGGGCCTGGGTCTTCTGTTCGGCTCGGCGCCGGGCGGTGCCCCGCCACGGCCGACGCTCGCCGGAGATTCGACCGCCGGCACGGCGACGACGACGAGCGTGACCGCAATTCCCGCCGACATTTTACGTCAGGCGCAGCAGCACTACGATCGCGCGCTCGCGGCACAACGCGCCGGCGATTGGGCGACGTATGGTCGCGAGATCGATCAGTTGGGCGCGGTTCTCAGACAAGGGGAAAAGCGAAAGTAACGAAGAGCGAGAGTAACAGGAGAAAAGATCGAAGGTAACGAAGATCGAAGGTAACGAAGATCGAAGGTAACGAAGATCGACCACGACGAATGCGAACGCGCTCCTCGCCGTGCCGCCGTTCTCGCGTGTCTTTAGCTTCGCTCCTTGTTGGCTTCGCTCCTTGTTGGCTTCGCTCTTTGTTAGCTTCGCTCTTTGTTAGTCAAGCGCGGCATGATCGCTGCGCTGGGCACGCTTATGTCCGCTGTGTGCCTCATCTACCATGGAACACAGCGCGCGCCTGACGAGTTGGGAGCCGCTCTCACCGCCGAGCAGCGCGCGAAAATCCGTTGGCGTCCGGCGAGCGAACTGTTGGCCAAGACGCCGACCGCGGATGCGCCTGCCGTCCTTATCGCGGACAGCGCCCTCCTCCGGGAACACGATGAGTTGCGCGCGTTGTCCCAGCATGTGGTGATCGTGGCGGCGGACGCCGCTGCGGCAACGACGCTCGGTCGACGAGCCGACGTCGTGATCGCCGGCGTGCGCGACGATCCGGCCAGGGCCTCGCTGATCGAAGCCGCATGCCGGCTCGCCGCCTCGCGACTCGAGGCGGCTGCCCTGGAGCACAAGCTCGTCCGCGGCGACGACGAGTTTCGCGAGCTGTGCCGCGTCGTCACGGCGCTGATGCACGAACGCGATCGCACGGCGTTGTTGACCCTCATCGTGCGCTTCGGAAAGTCGATCGTCGAGAGCGACGGTGGTGGCGTGCTGCTGCTCGAGAACGACGCGCAGGCGGGCGCACGCCTTCGCCCATTCGTCTTCGAGCTCGACTCCCTGCCGGGCCTGCGCCTTCCGACCGTGAGCTTTCCGGTCGGCAACAAGAGCATGGTGGGGTACGCGGCCTTTTCCCGGGAACCCGTCGTCGTCGCCGACGCCGAGGCGCTACCGCCCGACGCCGCGTTCGAAGCGAACGCGGACTTCGAGCGCCGTTACGGCTATCCGGCGCGGTCGATGATGGCCGTGCCCATGCTCACGCAGCGAGACGAGGTCCTCGGCGTCGTCTTCTTCATCAACCGCAAGACGGATCCCCGCGTCTCGATCATGGCGCACGAGGACGCAGACCGGTACATCGTTCCGTTTTCGGATCGGCATCTTCGGCTGGCGCGCTCGCTCGCGAGCATGGCGGCGGTCGCGATCGAGAACGCACGACTATACGTCGAGATCGAGCACATCCTCGAAAGTCTCGTCAAGGCGGCCGTCTCCGCGATCGACGCGCGTGACCCAACCACCGCCGGCCACTCCGTTCGGGTGGCGACGCTCACCACCGGCCTCGCCGAGGCGGTCCAGCGCGCGGGTCGCGGCGCGTACCGCGACCTGCGGTTTTCGCACGAACAGATGCGCGAGCTGCGGTTCGCCGCGCTGCTTCACGATTTTGGAAAGGTCGCGGTGCGCGAGGATGTGTTGACCAAGGCGAAGAAGCTTCCGCCCGTGCTCTGGGAACGCGTCGAGTCGCGTTTTCGACTGATCCACCTCACGCTGGAGCGCGACTACTTCAAGCGTCGTGCGGGTGAGTGTGGCCGCGGCGCCGGCGAACTCCCGGACTCGACGCGTTCGCCGGCGGAGCTCGCGGAGCAGCTGCGCGACGTGGACCGCCAGTTGGAGCTCGTGCGCGCCGCCAACGAGCCGTCGATGCTCGCCGCGCCGCAGAACACCGCGTTGATCGAAATCGCCAAGCGAACCTTTCAGGCTGACGACGGCCGTTGCGCGCCGTATCTCACGCCGGACGAGCTACGCTATCTGCAGCTGGCCCAGGGAACGCTCGACGAGAAGGAGCGCGCCGAGGTCGAGTCGCACGTCGAGAAGACGGCCATGTTTCTCGAGCAGATTCCGTGGACGAATGATCTCAAGGATCTCGTCGTCTACGCGTCGGGTCATCACGAGAAGTTGAACGGCACCGGCTATCCGAACCATTTGAGGAGCGACGAGATCCCGGTGCAAACGCGCATGATCACCCTCGCCGACATGTTCGATGCCCTCACGGCGAACGACCGCCCCTACAAGCCCGCGATGGACGCCGAGCGCGCGCTCGCGATCCTCCGCGCGGAAGCGGACGCCGGCCTGCTCGACCGCGACCTGGTGGAGATCATGACGGAGAGTCAGGTCTACCGGACAATTCTCGACGAGGATTGGCGAAGGCTCTAACGCGAACGGCGAAGGTGACAAACGGCGAAGGTGACAAACGGCGAGACTAACGAAGAGCGAAGGTGACGAACGCCGATAACGGCGAACCGGCGAGCCGCGCCGTTCGCCGTCTCGCTCTTCTCGGAGTTCGTCACCTTCGCCGTTTGTTAGTTTCGCGGTTTGTTAGTTTCGCGGTTTGTTAGTTTCGCGGTTTGTTAGTTTCGCGGTTTGTTAGTTTCGCGGTTTGTTAGTTTCGCGGTTTGTTAGTTTCGCGGTTTGTTAGTTTCGCGGTTTGTTAGTTTCGCCGTTTGTTAGTTTCGCCCTTCGTTAGTTTCGCCCTTCGTTAGTTTCGCCCTTCGTTAGTTTCGCCCTCCGGCCTACTCCTCCCGCAGCGCCCCGATCGGATCGATGCGCATCGCCCGCCGCGCCGGAACGAACACCGCCGCGACCGCGCTCGCGACCAACACCGCCACTGCAACCGCCAGCGACGCCGGATCGCTCGAGATGTCGTTCAGATGGTGCTCCAGAATCCGAGCCGCGCCCATCGAGAGCGGCAGCCCGACCACCACGCCGGCCGCCACCGGTCGCAACCCGTCCCGCATCACCAGTCGCGCGATGTCCGCTCGCCGTGCGCCGAGCGCGATGCGGACGCCGATCTCGCTGGTGCGACGTGCGATGCTGTAGCTCGTCACGCCGAACAGTCCGATCGCCGCGAGCAGCAGCGCCAACGCACCAAGCCCCGTGGCCAAGCGCGCCACGAGACGCTCGTCCCGAATCGACAGGCGAATGAGCTCCGTCACGGGCTCCAAGTCGTCGATCGCGATCGAGCGATCGGTTTCAGTGATCGCGCGCCGCACGAGTTGCACGAGCGCCGACGGATCGCCCGTCGTGCGGACGAGCAGCCGCAGCTGCTTCGGCTGGCCGAACTTCGTCGTGCCGCTTTGATGGAGATACGGGATGTAGATGCGGCGCGCCGCGCCGGGGGCGCCGGTCGTGTCGAGCGACTGCCCCCGCACGTCGGCGATCACGCCGACGATCTGGACGGCGCTCGAGTCGTCGAAGCGAACGAGCCCGCCGACGGCATTGCCGCCGGCGAAAAAGAATCGCGCGAACGACGCGTTGACGAGCGCGGTGTGCGGCGCGACGCTCTCATCGACCGCGCCGAGATCCCGTCCCGCGACGACGCGCGCGCCGAGCGCCGCCGCGTAGCCGGCCCCTACCTGGTCCGCCGCGGTGACTGTGTCTTTCGGTGTGCTCACCGCGTGACCGGCGACGTGAATGTCGGTGTGCCATTCGGTGCCGCTGAAGATTCCGTTCACCGAATACGACACGGCGCTCACGCCGGGAATCGCCACGAGCCGGTCACGGAGCGCGTGTACAGCGTTGGCGAGCCGCGCGTCGGCGTAGCCCGGCGTCGCTACGTCGAGCTCTCCGACGATCAGATGATCGCGGTCGAATCCAAGCGGGATCGACTCGGTCCGTCGCAGACTCCCGGTGAGGATAGTCGCGCCCGCCAGCAGCACGAGCGACAGCGCCGCCTGCGCGGCGATCAGCACTGTGCCGAACCGCGCGCCGTGCGTCACCGAGCGCCCGGTGGAACGCAGCGTCGCCGCCAGATCGACGCGCGACGCGCGCAGGGCCGGCGCCAGCCCAAAGAACAGCACCGATACTATAGACAGGCCGAACGTGAACGCCAGCGTGCGTGGCGTCGGGCCGAGCGATACCGAGATGGGACTGCCCTCCGACGCCATCGCCACGAGCGCGCGACTTCCCCACCACGCGACGAGCAGTGCCGCCGCGCCGCTGACGAGAGCGAGCAGCAGACTCTCGGTGAGCAATTGTCGCACGATCCGCGCGCGGTTGGCGCCGATCGCGATGCGCAGCGACATCTCTCGCCGCCGCGCGACGCCGCGCGCGAGCAGAAGGTTGGCCACGTTCACGCAGACGATCGCGAGCAGCAGCGCCACGCCGAGCATGAGCGCGACGAGTGGATTCCCGAACGTGTCTCGGACGCTGGAGAGCCCACGCGCGCCGGACGCGAACGCGAGTGTGAAGCCGCGCTCCTTGATCTCGCTCAGCTCGTCCGGCGGTGCCGCCGCACGAATCGCCGCTTCGATGACGGGCGACGTCGCCGCGCGCACCTGCGCCAGCGTCAGGCCAGGCTTGGCGCGCCCGATGAGCATGAGCCACATCATTCGGCGGTCGGCGAGGATCGCGTTGTTCGGATGGAAACGGTCGCGGAGTCCCACGGGCAGCCAGATGTCCGTCCGTTCGCCGACGACTTCGCCGGTGAACCCGGCCTGCGCCACGCCGGTGATGGTCACCCGAATGCCGTCGATGCGCACGTCGCGCCCGACGATGGACCGATCCTGATGGAAGCGACGCGTCCAATACTCGTGGCTGATCGTCGCCTCCGCCGGTGCACTCGCGTCGTCAGCCTGCGCGTCGAGCGTGCGCCCGGCCGCGGCGCTTACGCCGAGAACGGCGAAGTAGTTGCCCGACACCAGCCGGCCGTGAGGATGCTCCGGCCCCGTCGCCGACTCGGCGAAGTATGCATCGACGCGGTCCGACACTCCGACGGCAGCGAGCCCGTCGAAGGAACCCGCGTTTTTGCGCACGTCGAGGTACAGCGGATACGAGTACATGAGACCATCGGGCGTGCCGTGGCCGCGTGAATCGACGTAGTGGGGGTCGCCGACGACGACCAGCCCTTCAGGATTCCTGACGGGCAGCGTGCGCACCAGCACGGCGTCGACGAGCGAGTAGATCGCCGCGTTGGCGCCGATGCCGAGCGCGAGTCCGCCGATCACGAGTCCGGCGAGGGCGGCGTTCCGTCGAAGTGTCCGGATGCCGTAGGCGACATCCTGCCGAATCTCGCCGGCGATACGCCGGCGGCGGCCCGCTGTCTCTCGTTCTCGATCGAGCAGGAGCATGTCGCCGCGAACGCCGTGCACGTCGCCGAACTGTCTCAGCGCCGCCGCGCGCGCGTCCTCCGGCGACATGCCGCCGGCGACGAGCGCGTCGATGCGCGTTTGGAGATGAAACAGGATCTCGTCGTCGACTTCGCGAACGAGGCGAAACCGGCTGAACGGAATTCGGAACACTCGGCGCACGCGATGCCCTTCCCCTCTATGTCAGATGGGAGTGTAGGAGCCGCCCCAAGCACTCGCAAGGGGTTCGGGATCAGACGGCCGCGCCGAGAGGCGTGCCCGGGTCTGGAACGGCCTACGCGCGTCGGCGAATGGCCAGTCGCGCCAGGAGCTTCGAAGCAACCGGTTCGAGCAGCGGCTTCACCGGCCGGAGCAGCGTTCGCGCAATTCGGCTGACGCGACTCGCCACGGGACGATCTCGCATCGCGGCCGCCGCGACGGCGGGGTCGAACACGACGTCGACCGGCGGTGCGCCTTCCGCGACTGAGTCGAGCGCCACCCACGCCTCTCGAAACTTGTCGAAGAAGAACTCGCGGGTTTCGCTCCGAATGGGCGCGAGCTCGGGCGGCCCTACTTCCTGCCCTGGCTTGACGCCACGGCCAATCGTGGGACTGACGTTGATCTCCCAGGTCTGAATGCGCCCGTCCGTCACGGAATAGTCCATCTGGCCGAAATCGATCTTCGCGAACGCGAAGATCTCGGCCAGCTGTTCCCGGTGCGGATTGTCCAGCACGTACTGCTTGTCCTCCATCACCAACTCACGTGTCAGGTCCGACGTTTCCAACTTGAGCATCCACTCTCGCCCAGCGTTCAAGCTGCGGCCGTGAATCTGCCCGCCAAGGTTGTAGGCCGCGTATTTCCGAAAAATGCCTCGTGCGTCGGCCGTCGAATGGAACTCGACCACCATCAGGTCGTTCAGCGATTCACCGCGCAACAGCGCCGCGCCCACCGCGTCGTGAACCTGCCCCGGCGTGTTGAGCAGCGGAGACAGATTGCCGATGTGTTGGCGCTCGCTGCGCACGAACACCGGATAGCGCAGGCTCGCCAAGTCCTCGCCCGGTCTCGCCACGCGGAAATCGTTGCGCCCCGCCGCGTGCAGTTGCCTGAGCATTTCGAAACGACCCAGCGTGCGTCTGGGCCAATTGAGAATGCGAGATCCGCCCGCGGCGTCGAGCTGGTCACACAAGCTTGCGACGAGTGCTCGCATCTCAGGCCCCGCCTGATCGATCCCCGCGATGACGTAGGTTGCGCGGTCGAAGCGGCGCATCGCCGGCAGTTGCTCGAAATCGATGACGCGAAACCGCTCGACGAACGCCGGCTGCTCCCACGAAAAGAACTCGTCCATCGTGAAACGGCTGGCGGCCGGCAGCACATAGCAAATCACGAAGCGATCTCGACGGACTCGATCCGCGGCTCGCGAACGACGCCCACTCGTTCCAGGCCGCGCGTGAGAATCGTCGCGACGCTCATCTGACCCGTGACGTTCGCCACCGTCTCGAAGATGTCCGGAATGGTTTCCACTGCCTCGAGCATGACGACGCCTTCGACGGGAACGCCCGCCGCCACGAACAGGGGGATCATGCGCAAACCGCCGCCTGCGCCGCCGCCATTTGGAATGCCGGCTGCGCTCAACGTGAAGACGACTTCCGTCACGATGAACACGACGACGATCTCCGGCCGAAGTACGATGCCATACACGTGGGCCAGGAACAGCAGCTTGATCGGATTCGCCATGACCGTGCCGATCCGAAACAGCGCGACGCCCAACGGCAGGATGAAATCCGTGGCGTTGGCGGTGAAGCCCATGTGGGCGCTGCCACCGGCGACAAGCGCCGGCAATGCCGCCAGCGAGGAGCGCGTGCTGGCCGCCACCATTTGAGCCGGCAGTACGGCCCGTGCGAACGCGCGAACGCTCGTACGCCCCGACACGGCGCTGATCGGATACAGCAATCCCGTACACAGAATCGTGATGCCGATACGCAGCAGGAGATATACGCCCAACGCGCCCGCCCACGACGTGCCGGCCTGCAACGCGATCAGGAAACTGAGCGCGAACACGCCGATCGGCGTCGCCAGCAACAGCCATCGCACCACGATGAGCATGGCCTGCGACGTCGCCGAGAATGCGCGGGTCATGGGCACGCGGTGCTCGGTGGGAAGCTTGGCGACGGCGACGCCGAATACGATCGCCGCCAGCAACAGCGGAAAAATGTCGCCCCGCGCCGCGGCCGCGAAAATGTTGCTGGGAACGAGCCCCACCCACCATGACTGCGTGGGTGCTTGGGTGGAGGCGCTCACCGCGGCGGCGGACAGCGGGACGGCCGGCAACGACGCGACTGCGCCCGAGGGTAGACGCACGACGGACAACCCTTCCCGCATTGCGAACGCCCCAAAAAACGCCGCAACGGTAAGGGCGAGCACGAACACGAGAACAGCACGCACGCCGAGAGAGCCGGCCGACTCCGCGCTGGCGTTGGCCATGGCCGTAAGCGTCACCGCGAGCGCCAACGGCAGCGCGATCAATTGAAGCGCGGAGATCCAGAGATCTCCAACGGCGTTCGCGATGGTGCCGAGCAACGCAAACGGAGCTGCCGGCGACGCGTGTCCGACGATGCCAAGCGCCAGGCCGCCGGCAAAACCGAGCAGCGACCACGTCGTGAACGACATGAAAGGAACGCGCGACCGGTCTGGCCTGGCTGATGTCACGATGTCACGTCGCGACGACGAATCCACCGTCACGGCTCGCGATCGACGCGGTTCGCGGTAAAACCGTCCGCGGGAACCCTGAACGCCGTGGCTTTGCCATCCTTGAATATGAATTCGACCATTCCCGGAAACGGTCCGACCGTCCCGATGAGCCGACTCGGCGACAGCACAGCGAAGGGCGTCCCCACCGTGAGGTCCCGCCCCGGCGATTCCCCCGGCCGGCCCGAGTTCATCATCGTGAGCACGCCATCGTGGATCTCGACGGCGAATCCGAATTCATAGCGCCCCACAAAACGCGCCAGTGCGGTGTCCGACAGCTTCAACCCCGCAACGCGCTGGAGCGAACGCGCGCTCGCCCCGGTCCCCGTCGCGACGCGGGATCCGTCGAAGCGAAAGTGCTCGACCGGAATCGCCTCTTTCACAAGCCCGTTCTGGCACGTTCCCGGCACGAACGAACCATCGGCCAACGGAATCAGGCAGTGCGCCGGAGACTCCACGCCGGCAACCGTTCGACTCACGACGAGACCCGTCGAGCCCGACCATACACTCACGACGTCAGGCGACGGCGCGCTCGTCGACGAAACGTACGCGCCGACCAGCTTGGGCAGCTCCGCGCTCAAAGGGTCGCCAACCGTGAGCGATGTGCCAGTTGCCGCCACGCGCAAATCGGCCTCGACGACGGGACCCACTCCGAACGCAATTCGCTGTGGAACCGAAGCGTCACGCGCTGGATAATAGTCCGTCGAAACTTCGAGCACGTACACGCCAGGTGTCGCCGGCGTCCACTCGAAATCGTACGTCTCGCCGACGTCCATGCGCTGCTTCGCGTCCTTTTCGACGCGATTCGCGGCGGGCAGCGTTGCGCCGTCCTTCGCGAAGGGCCGCCATGTCACCGGCTTGCCATTCAGCAGCAGCCGAACGTTTTTCACGTCGTCCAGGCTGATGTGCGTGAACCGGAGACGGTATGTCTTGCCCACGCTGAAACGCTGGGCTGGCGCCATGCCACGGCCGTTGATCGCCGCGTCTGCGTCCAACGTCGCTCCGCGTGAACCGAGCACGAAAAGCCGGTCGTTCTCGGGGTTGAGCTCGTGGCTGGCATCCAGCACGATCAACGTTCCGTAGAGCCCCCGCGCCAACTCTGCCCCGAGCTCGCCGTGCGTGTGGTACATGAACGTTCCCGCTCGCGGCGGAGTGATGTACACGCTCATCGTGTCCGATGGCGGAATCATTCCCCGCGTGTTGCCGGGTTGACCGCTCCAGTTCCCGACGCCGTCATAGTAGCTCTCGAGCTCGAGGCCGTGCCAATGCACACCGAGCGGAAACGGCAGCCGGTTGTGCACCACGATCCGCGTCGGCTCGCCCCGCTCCAGAATGAGTGGGCTTCCCGGTACTACGATAGAATCGCGCGCCGGGGGCCGACTGCCGCGCTGCACGACAAACCCGTAGCCGGCCGAGTCACCGAAGACCTGCGGCCGCAGTCCGGTCCACAGGTCCAGCCTGCGAGCGTTCGCCGGGCGCGTCGTCGCGACCGCAGCGCGCGGGCGGACGATGATGCCGACGATAAAGCCACCCATCCCGTGATCGCCCGACATGTCGCTCGTCGACGTGACGGCGAGTGATTCGGCCGAGTATTTCTGGATCCCGCTCGAATGTCGAATGAGGTGGCAGTGGAACAGCCAGTTGCCGGGGCGATCCGCCACCCACGACAGCTGCATCGTCGAGATGTCGCGCATGCCCTCGGTCACTTCGAGCGGTCTCGGGCTGTTGACGATCGTGTCCACCTGCCCGTCGCCCCGCGAGCCCACCGTGAAGTAAAATCCGTGGAGATGCAATGGGTGATACACACCGCTCACGTTGATGACGCGCCAGTGAACGGTGTCGCCTTGATCGTAGACGAGACGCTCGGTGTGTGGCCAGGAAAGTCCGTTGAGGCTCATCCGCCGCGTCACGTCGGCCGGCTCCAACGGTGAGGAGTAGCCCGTGATGACGAAGACGCGCTCGTTCGCGGGCGGAGCCGCTTCGGCAGGGTCGACGATGAACGCGCCGACCAAACCTCCTTGTGTGCTCCCTCCGGCGGGTGATGAGAACGAGCCCTCGGGTAACGTATCCGTGGCGTTTGGCAGCAGGCGCGCAAAATAGAACGACGTCACTGCCCGGGTCGGCGTGAAACGCACTTCGCGCTCCTCGCCCGGCGCGAGTCTCAGCGGGGGCTGCTGCGTAAAGCCCAGCACGCCATCGACCGCTGTATCTCCCGGCACGCGATCGCTCAACCCACGAACCCGCACGGCTCGCGCGAGTCTGTTGCGAATGGAAACGCGCACCGGAGTACCGGCGCGCACGCGCAGCAGCGGTCCAGGCAACTGCGGTGCGTGACCGCCCTCGGCGAATCCGAACGCCGGCACGAGAGGACCGTGGGGCCCGCGCGGCGACCACGTGATGTCGACCACATCGAGCTCGACGCGAAGCTCGCCGTCGACCAGCCGGCCTGCGGGAGTGCGCTGATCGTTCGCGTCGGCGTGAAGGGCGGCCCGGTGCGGAAGCGTTGCGGTTGGGACCGCAATGGCGGTGAGAACGGTCGCCGCCATGAGGACACCAAGCCGCGTCTGCATCCGTCACCTCGCGTTCACGGGAGGAACTGCCGTAGAGTGCCTCTGCCTACACGCCCGCGGCGATGACGGGCACGGATCCGGGTGGGGGCGGACCCAGCGAAGGTAGGTCAACTCACAGCCAACGGCTAGCCGTTTACCGGAGCGGTTTCAAGCCGGAAGACTGCACGTCAATTCGAGAACCGTCAAAGCGCATCGGCCGGCGGCTGGCGTCGATTGTACCCCTTCTGTTGTCGGACTTGTCGGTCTGGGCCTTGTCGACCATGTTGGCAATCGCCGCGAACGACTCGAACTACCCGGTCCCCCTCCCCACCGGAGCTCCCCCATGAGAAACACCCACAAGACGATCAGTCTCGCCGTCGGCTTCATGAGCCTCGCGTCCGCGCTGACTGCGCAATCGATCTCCATCGGACTGCGCGGTTCCGGCACTCTCCCGACTGGTGCGTTCTCGCAGACTCAAACTGCGGCACCGTCGGCCGATGCGACGCTCCAGGGAGCGAAGTCGGGATTCGGGTATGGGCTCGACGCGGGACTCTCGGTCGCCTTCATCGGAGTCTACGCCAGCTTTGACCACATCCAGTTCGATTGCCAGACGGCGACGTGCCAAACCGATGGCAAGTACACGCTGCAGGGCGTGACGGCTGGCGTGAAGCTCTTCCTCCCGAGCGTGTCGATCGCTCGCCCGTACATCAAGGGCGGAGTCACGTTCAACGATTTGGAGGGTGGGTACGGCGGCCAGTCATCCAACGCGCTCACGACGAACTATGCCCCCGGCTACGAGGTCGGTGGCGGCTTGGACGTGTCGATGTTGGGGATCCTCAGCTTCTGCCCGCAGCTGCGATACGTGGGACAGAATCTCAAGGCAAAGATTCCGGGCGTGATTGCACCCAATCCCACGGGCCAAGCCGTGAACTACTTCGCTTTCGACCTCGGCTTGTCGGTGCACACGCCGTTCGGACGATAGCGTCGCCGCCGCAAACAGCGCCCTTACTGTCGGAGTGCTGGGGGAGTGGGGACCTCGACCTCGCGAATCAGTCGCGTGGACGCGGTGCCGTTGTCGATCGTAGTCACGCCTTCCAGCATGTCCGGCGCCGTCAACGAGCCATCGAACTGTTCGTGCACGGGCGGGCGCGGGCTGCCGACAGTCGTGAGAAGCGTGAGATCGAGATGGACACGTCCGTTTGCGATCGCTCCGGCGATCGCGATCGTCCCACCACAACATGCCTCTCCTGACCACGTGCCGGTTCCTGTGACCGTGCTCCCCGCCACCGTGAGCGTCCAGATGTTGCTCGACCCCGGGACCTCGCTTGCGGTGATCCAAGTGCCGTTCAGGTTCGACGGCAACGGTGCGACAGCATCGCTACCGCACCCAACAGTCGCTATCGCGGGCAGCCAGGCCAGGGCCGCGACGAACAGGTATCGTCTCACGTTGGCACAACCGCGAATTGTCGTCGTGCGTCACCGCCCAAGAGCGTTCGCCCTATAAGCACCGCCGGCGCGAGCGGTTGGCTCGCGCCGGCGTCTGACCGTCACTGGTGCGAGCGGTTCACCTCAGTGGCACGTCCCGCCGCTCCGATCCCAGACGCGGCCGCCGGCTTCGACGAACTCCGACCGCCACGCGTTGTCGCCCAGCGTGAGCTTCAGAACGCCCGCGCGACCTTCGATGTGATAGGCCGAGTTCGCGTCGAGGGCGTTGAATCCGCGAAGCTCCTCGCCGCCCGTGCCGGCGACGATTTCGGTGATGCCTTTCGTCGTATCGAGCACGCCCGCGGGTGTCATGGGACGAAACCGCTCATAGTCGTGGTCGTGACCGTTGAGAACGAGATCGACGCCATTGTCGTACAACGTCTGCCAGATCGGAGTGAACTTGGCGTCGTTGCCGTGCCAGCCAGAGCTGAAACGCGGATTGTGCCAATACGCGATCGTGCACGCAGCCTCGTGATTTTTTAGATCCTGCTCGAGCCACTTCATCTGAGCGTCGCGGTCCGCGTCCGAGAACTCCGAGCCGACGACTGTCTCGCTGTTGAGCGCGATGACGTGCCATTTCCCGACGTCATAGCTGTAGTTGCCCGTTCCGTCGACGCCGGCGGCCTTGCCGAAGTACTTGAAGTACGGCGCAGCCTTGGCCGTCGCGTAATCGTGGTTGCCCGGAGTCGGATGCATGTTTTCCATGATCTCGAACTTCGGATTTCCCCACGACGGCGTGAAGCAGTTCGCGAACTGTGCCTCGCTTCCGCTCGAGTAGACGTTGTCGCCCAGCGTGAACGTCGTCGTCGGGATGTTGGCAACGCTGTCCGACTTGATAACGCTGTCGACGAGCATCGCCGTCGCGAGCCCGAGTTTCTGGGTGCAGCTCGCTATGTCGCCGACGCCGACCATCACTTGACCGGTGAGGTCCGCCGTCGCCGCCAAAGGCTCGCTCGCGGTAACGCCGGCGAGGAGGGGGCCACCCGGCTTCACCGCCTGCGGTCCGCCGGTCTGGCGCACTTGGGGGTCGGCCGCGGGCACCGGAGTCACGTGCATAGCCGGCTTGCACTGCGTGAGCAGAAGCAGGCTCGCAGGAAGGAAGCGGGCTGCGTGTTTGAGTTTTATCACGGCAGAACTCCTGCAGTCGAGAGCCAAGGCGGGAGCGGAGCCGAACACACGAGGCCGCCGCACGGGTGGCCGGAGCAGGCTGAGGAATTGCGCGCCTGTCCGCGGAACCATCCGATTTCCCGCTCAGCCGCCGTGCAAACGCGTCCGGGCGGGTCATCGTTTACTACACGCTACCGGTGTCGGTAGATCCCCAATGGCGGGCTCGGCGGCATCGGCCTTAGCGAGCCGGACGGATAGACGCAAGGCGGCGTTGCGCATTTTGTCAGCGTCACGACAGTTCCATAAAGAGAAGAAAGTGTGGGCCGGCCGGGCACACGTTGAGCTTATGTTGTCAGCCTGTGAGCGCCGCCGATCAAACACTGTCCCTCGTCCGCCGGCAACTGGTGCGTCTTCGCGCGCGCATGGATCGCGCTCTCTTGAACATCGATCGAGGAACTGAGCAGGGCCGCGTCGCGTGGACGGCGGTGGATGAAGCCAAAGTCATCGTGCAGGGTCTTGGTGTCGCCGTCGGCCCGCTCACCGAGGAAGACTTGCGCGCCGAGGGGGAGCAGAGGGCCAAGGGCTAGTTCTCCGCGCACCGCCTCCGCACTCGTCCCAGTTCTCCGCACGCCGCTTCCGCACTCGTCCCACGCGCGACCTTAGGCCGCGATGAGGAGTCGATCGGAGTCGATGACGGCGCCCGAGCTCAGTTGGAGTCGATGAAAATGTCGACGAGCCGAATCTCGAGCGACTCGTCCACGTCCGGAGGACTCCACGTCAAGACGTCGCGGACAGTGCGCTCCAACTCGTTCCGTGCGATCACGGTGACGGTCTTTCGCTCGGGGTCGACGATCCAATATTCCGGGACCCGAGCGTCCGCGTAGAACGTTCGTTTCTGCATCCGGTCACGTTTGCGCGTGGAAGGCGACAAGACCTCGACGATCAGCGACGGAAGCGGCGCCGTTGCCCAATCCGTCTCGGCGTGACCCCACGGCTGTCGAACCATGAGATCGGGCTCGACCTCCGAGTCCTCGAACCTGAGCACGGCGCGCGGATGGTAGACGAGCCCGAGCCCGTTCGCGACCACGTATGGCGTGAGTCGCCCCGACAGGGCGGCGAGGATGGATTCGTGTTGGCCGCTCGGCGCGGGCGTCACGAACAGTTCGCCTCGGACTAGCTCGTACTTGTTCCCGTCGTCGGGAAGGCTGTGCAATTCGTCGAGCGTCCAGCGCTTGGTCTCGATCGCCACCTGCATGATCCGTCCTTCCTCGGCGAAGATTTGGCCCCGAGCATGCGCCGAAGATGCGAGCTCGCGCCCGAAGCACCGTCATCGCGCCAACGCGGGCAGGATCATGATTGCGCGAGGACGCCGGCCGAGCATACGCTCGGCGAAAGCGCCGAGTCAAGCGGCCGTGCGCTCTCCGCACCCCGCCCCCGCACTCGTTCCAGTTCTCCGCACCCCGCCCCCACACTCGGTCCAGTTCTCCGCACCCCGCCCCCGAACTCCGCCCTCGCACGGCCTACATCTTCCACCCCAACAAATTCCACTGCATCAGCGACCACGCGAACAACAGCGCGACGACCGTCGCCGCACTGAAGCGGAGCCGCGCCGCGCGCGTCCCCGCGCCGACCAGCCACTGGCGGAACGCGAAGATCACCGCGCCGAGCACGCAAATCGTTCCGATGACCGGCAGGGCAAGCGCGATCTTCACCGACGTGAGCGGTCCATTGAGCAGCCCGCCGCCTGACGCGCTGGCGATCGCCACGATCGCGATCACGAACACGATCTGCAGCGCCGCCGCGGTGACGAGAAGCCAACGACCCTGCAAGGCATCCTCCCGCCGCGGTTCGCCGAACCAGCGTCTGAACACTCGCCCGATCGCGGCCAGCACCACTCCAACGAAGACGACAACGCCGAGTCCGAGAATGAACCAGTGGAGCGTCACCGATTGGCTGGCCGGGACGCGCTCCATCGTCATCATCGGCGCGGGGCCGAAGAACCCGCGCACTATGTGACCGCCGCTGTCCGCCTGAAACGCGACCAGCGCGTCGCCGAGCTCCTCGCGATAGAGGAGTGGGCCGACCGGCAGGAGCCGCGAATCGCCGAGCGCCGAGTGCATGACCAGGCGTCCGCTGTCGGCCCTGATGCGAATGTCGCCGGCGAGGCCGATCGCCTTCTGAAAGGTGGTGAAGGAATGGCGATTGAACTCGTACTCGCCCTGGACGAGCTGCGCCTCTTTCGTCGCGTCGGCCGGCATCGCGACAACGGACGGGGTGATTGGATAGTAGTGATCGAGGAACTGCGTCTGGAACTGGTCGAAGCTGAGCTCACCGCCCGTGTTCGTGTTGTAGGAGACGAACACGCCCAGCTTTTCGTCCGGGATGAGCTCCAGGTCGGTGTGGAACCACTGCGTGTCGCCGCCGTGCCCGATGACTCGCAAACCGTGACTGGACTTCTCGTAGAAACCGAGCGCGAAGCCGGGGAGCCGAGGATCGTGACCGAAGGCGCGCGCGTGCATCCGCTTGGCGGTGGAGTCGGCGAGGATGCGCTGGCCATTGAGCACGCCGTCGTTCAAGTGCGCGATCATGAACTTCGCCATGTCGGTCGCGCTGGCGGCGATCGACCCCGCCGGCATCGGTTCGACGATCTCGTACTTCTGCGGCATGAACGAGCCACCGGCCCATCCGTAGCCGTCGGACATGTCGGCGCGTATACGCGACGGCACGGGCTGGCGTGTCGTCGTCTGCGTCATGCCGAGGGGCGTGAGGACGTGCTGTTCTATATAGTCGTCCCACGGCACGCCGGACACGCGCTGCACGACATACCCGGCGAGCGCAGTGGCGTAGTTCGAGTACGACGCGTAGGTACCCGGCGGTCGCACACGCCCCGGAATGTGCGTGGCGAGCCAACGCCCAAGCGGGATGAGCGTCGTCGAATCGGCGCTGATGAGGTCCCGTGAGTCTTCTTCAAACCCCGGCGTGTGGGTCATGATGTGCCGCAGCGTGATCGGCTGCGGGAAGGTCGCCGGGATCTTGAAGTCGAGGTAGCGATTGACGTCGGTGTCGAGATCGAGCTTCCCCTGTTCCACCAGTTGCATCACGGCCGTCCAGGTGAACAGCTTGCTCGTCGACCCGATGCGAAAGAGCGAATGCTCGGCGTCGACCGGCTTGCGTTTGTCGACGTCGGCGTAACCGTAGCCCTTGGCGAAAAAGAGCGCGCCGTCTTTCACGACCGCGACGGTCGCACCGGCGACGTGCTTGTCGCGGAGGTTGGCGTCCATGATTCCGTCGACGAACGCCTCGAGCTCGGCGCGGTCGTGCACGCCGCGCGTGGCGGCGGCCGGTGTCGGCGGTGGCGGCGTTTCGCTGCGCGGCTTCGGCGTGAGCTGTCGGACCGGCGTCGGCTGCTGCGCGAGGAGCGACGAGGAAAGCAGGCAGATCGCGGCGAGCGAGAGGCGGGGCGTCTTCATATGTAGGGCTTCCGTGACGGCGGGGAGGCGAAGCTAGCCTTTGGGTCGCTGGGCAGCTAGGTGGGTTGTCCTGAACCGCCGCGACAAAGACGAGATGGCGCACACCGGCGCAGTGCGTCGGTGGGGCATTTTCTGGCCGGACCTCGAACCCGGCGTCGGAAGCGAGCAAAAGGGCGAGCGACGCCACGTAATCGTCGTGTCGAACGACGGGTTCAACGCCGCGTTCCCCGTCGTCACCGTGGTCCCGGCGACGAAGGTGTAGGCAGACCCAACGCTGGTCACGGCTCGCGATCCACGCGCTTTGCCGTAAAGCCGTAGGTGGGGTCGAGCAGCGACAGCGCCGCGACTTTATCGCCTTTGAACGTGAACTCCCACATGCCATCGAATGGTCTGGCAGTTCCGACGAACCGGCTGGGCGACAACGCGGTGAGCGGAGTCCCCACTGCGAGGTCCCGCCCCGATGGTTCGCCCGGCCGGCCGGAGTTTATCAGCGTGAGCACGCCGCCGCGCAACTCCGTCGCGAACCCGTACTCATAGTGCCCGACAAACCGCGCCAGTGCGGTGTCCGACAGCTTCAACCCCGCAACGCGCTGGAACGAACGCGCACTCGCGCCGGTCCCGGTCGCGACGCCGGAATTGTCGAACCGAAAGTGCTCGACCGGGACTTCTTCCTTCACGAGAGCGTTCTTGCAGGTACCCGGCACGAACGAACCGTCGGCTAACGGAATCAGGCAGTGCGCCGGCGACTCGACGCCGGCAACCGTTCGACTCATGGCGAGCCCCGCCGAATCCGACCACACACTCACCACGTCGGGTGACGCCGCGGTCGTCGATGACACGTACGCGCCGACCAGCTTGACCAGCGCCGCGTTCGAGGGCTCGTCAATCGCGAGCGATGTGCCGGTTGCCGCCACGCGCATCGCGGCTTCGGTGACGGGTCCCACTCCGAACGCAATTCGCTGCAGAGCCGACAACGGGCCTCGCGCCGGATAGTAATCCGTCGCCACTTCGAGTACATACACGCCGGGTGCCGCGGGCGTCCACTCGAAATCGTACGTCTCGCCGACGTCCATCCGCTGCTTCGCTTCTGTCTCGACGCGATTCGCCGCTGGCAGCGTGGCACCGTCCCTCGCGAACGGGCGCCACATCGCCGGCTTGTCGTTCAGCAGGAGGCGAATGCTCTTCACGTCGTCCAGGCTGATTTGCGTGAACCTCAGCCGGTACGTCTTTCCAACACTGAAATGCTGGCTCGGCTGAAGGCCCCGACCGTTGATCGCGGCGTCGGCGTCCAACGTCGCTCCGCGCGAGGCGAGCACGAACAGCCGGTCGGTGTCGGTGTTCAGCGCGTGGCCGCGATCGAGCACGATCAACGTCCCGTACAGCCCCTGCGCCAGCCTCGCCCCGAGCTCACCATGCGTGTGGTACATGAACGTGCCCGCTCGCGGCGGAGTGATGTAGACGCTCATCGTATCCGCTGGCGGAATCATTCCGCGCGTCTGGCCCGGTTCACCGCTCCAATGCGCGACCCCGTCGTAGTAGCTCTCGAGCTCGAGGCCGTGCCAATGCACGCCGAGCGGAAACGGCAGGCGATTGTGCACCACGATACGTGTCGGCTCACCCTGCTCGAGAATGAGCGGGCTTCCCGGCACTTCTATGGAATCAGGTGCCGGAGGCCGATTGCCGCGCTGAAGGACGAACCCGTAGCCTGCCGAGTCATCGAAGACGTGCGGCCGCAGCCCGGTCCAGAGGTCCAGTCGGCGAGCGTTCGCCGGAGGCGTCGTCGCGACCGCCGTGCGCGGGCGGATGGTGATACCGAGAATCAGTCCGCCCATCCCGCGATCGCCCGGCATGTCGCTCGTCGACGCGACGGCGAGTGATTCGGCCGAGTATTTTTGGACGTCGCTCGAGTGCCGAATGAGGTGGCAGTGGAACAGCCAGTTGCCGGGGCGATCCGCGATCCATGAGAGCTGCATCGTCGAGATGTCGCGCATGCCCTCGGTCACTTCGAGCGGCCTTGGGCTGTTGACGATCGTGTCCGCCTGCCCGTCGCCACGCGAGTTCACGGTGAAATAAAATCCGTGCAGATGCAGCGGGTGATACACACGGCTGACGTTGATCACGCGCCAGTGAACGGTGTCGCCTTGATCGTAGGTAAGCCGCTCGGTGTGCGGCCAAGAGAGTCCGTTGAAACTCAGGCGAAACGTCACGTCCGCCGGCTCCAACGGTGAGGCGTAGCTCGTGATGACGAAGATTCGTTCATTCGCAGGTGGAGGCGTGTCGGCAGGATCGACGATGAATGCGCCAACCAAAGGTCCTTCGATGCTCCCCGCGGCGGGTATTGTGAACTGGTTTTCCGCCAGCGTGTCCGTGCTGTTTGGCAGCCGGCGAGCAAAGTAGAACGACGTCACGGCTCGAGTCGGGGTGAAACGCACCTCGCGCTCCTCGCCGGGAGCGAGTCGCAGTGCAGGCTGTCGCACAAAGCCTGGCAGGCCGTTCACAGCCGTATCACCTGGCACCCGATCGCTCAGCCCACGAACCCGCACGGCGCGAGTGAGCGTGTTGCGAACGGAAACGCGTACCGGAGTACCCGCGCGCATTCGCAGCAGCGGCCCGGGCACCTGCGGCGCGTGTCCGCGCTCGGCGAATCCGATCGCGGGAACGAGCGGACCTCGCGGCCCACGGGGCGACCAGGTGAGGTCGACGACGTCGAGCTCGACCCGAAGCTCTCCGTCTACTATCCGGCCTGCGGGAGTGCGCTGATCGTTCGCCACGGCATGAAGGGCAGCCCTGCGCGGAAACGTTGTTCGGGGGACCGCAATGGCGGTGAGAGCGGTCGCTGCCATGAGTACACCGAGCCGAGTCTGCATGTCGGATCAGCTCTTCTTGTATGACACGGTGTGGATCACCGGCTTGCCGCCGCCGGGTGCCGGCAGGGTGGCTACGAGCACGAGGTGTCCCGAGGCGTCGAGCGAATAGGCAAATGTGGCTGTGGCGGGCGCGGTCATCGCGTCATCGTCGTGACGAGCGTCGAGCCTTCCCACTTGGCGCGCGTCACGAGTTCGAACTCGTTGCCGTTGCCATCCGTCATCATCTTCTTGCTGTCGGTGCCGTCGAGATTGTAGACGGACTTCGAATCATTGCGGCCCATCGACGGCACGGTCATCATCACTGCCTTCGCGTCTTGCACGATCGTCATCGCATCCGGCGCGCCGCCATGCCCATCGCCGGGGCGTTGGGGTCGACGATCCGGGTCCAGGTGCCGGCGAAGTTCGGCGTCTGGGCGGCGAGGTTCGCGGCGCCAACAACCAACGCCGCCGCGGTCAGAAAAAATACTGTACGTCGCATGGGAAACGCTCCGGTATGAGGCCGGTGGCTGACCGCCGGCGTTTGGCAGGTACCTCGTGAGCGACAGGCCGCGAATCGTCGCGACCTTGTTTGCATGCCCTTTTCCTTTGTCTCACTTCCCTTCGAGTCTGCCGACGAACCGCTTGATCGCCGCGAAGTAGTTCTCCGCGTCATCCCACATGTCGAAGTGCGAACCGTTGGGACAGATGGCGATGGTGACGTCCCGATCGTTCGTCATCAGGTCTTTCATGCGCTGGTAGTCGTAGGGCGGCGTGTAGTCGTACGTCGAACCGATGAAAAGCGTCGGCACGGTGAGAGCTGCCATTGCGGTCTCGTAGTTTGTCGAGTTCATGTCCCGAGTGAGCCAGCGCATCGCGCCGGCTCTCGCGTGGTCCTTCGAGCGTTTGACCGGATCGGGCATCGGGTCGAGCCGGATGTAGTGGCGCTGAACAAAGACCGGCATCACCTTGGCCATGAGCGCCCTGAAGGCTTGGCTATTCCCCGTGCTGTTGTTCATCATGCCAAACCGGATCGAGTCCGCATACTGCCGGCCGTCCGTTAGAGATTCCGCGATATCGGCGATCAAGAGGCTCTGGTACTGCTGGTTTTGCCCGGTCGCGAAGATGGATGCGTTCGACAGGATCAACCCCTTCAGGTGCTGCCGGTACTTCGCCGCGTAGGCCGTCGCCAGCAGCGTACCCCACGAGTGACCGAGCAGGTAGAATTGGTCGAGTCCAAGTCCCTTTCGCACCTCTTCGACCTCTTCGACCATCCGTGCCACGGTCTGGAGCGAGGTGTCCCTAGGCTGATCGGACAGGTACGTGCCAAGTTGTGAGAAAACGTAGATCTCGTAGCCCGGGCCCAGATGCTCGGGAAAATTCTCGAAGTATTCGGGCGAGGTGCCTGGTCCGCCGTGGAGCAGCAGGAGCTTGATCTTGCCCTCGCCGATCCGCTGGCTCCAGAGCTTGTACTTCCCGCCCTCGACCGGAATCATTCGCACTCCGGGAGCGTGCATCTTGGCTTCGTACACGCTGTCGGTGTTCTGCGCGAACGCAGTATCCCCGACAACACTGATGCCCACTGCGAACATCGCTGCAGCGATGCGCAGTAACCGCAGAGCGCTCGTCATGGCTTGAGGGGCTGAAACGCCGGGTGTCCGGTCTGCCAGAGCACGAAGCTCCACGTGTCGACCGCTCGCGCCAGCGCCTGTTCGTGGCTCGAAGCAATCCCGTGGCCGGCGGTGTAGTCCACTCGCAGCAACACCGGCTTTCCACTCGCCGTCGCCGCTTGTAGACGCGCCGCGAACTTGGCCGGCTCCCACGGGTCGACGCGCGGATCGTTGATTCCGGTCGTCACCAGCACGGCGGGATACTTCACGCCGTCCATGACGTTGGCGAAAGGACTCATCGCATAGAGTGCGCGGAAGCCTGCCTCGGTCTTCGCGCTCCCGAACTCCTGGATGTTCGGGCCGCCGTTCGCTGTGGTCTCCGAACGGACCATGTCGGCGGCCGGCACGTCGGCGACCGCGGCGGCGAAGAGATCGGGGCGTTCCTCGATCGCTCGCCCGATCAGAATGCCGCCGGCACTCCCCGCCTCGCCGGCCAGATGTGCAGGCGACGTGAATCCCTGCGCGATCAGGTACTCAGCGCACGCGATGAAGTCGCGCCACGTATTCGGTTTCGTCGCTCCCTTACCGGCCAGATGCCACTCCTCACCAAACTCGCCGCCGCCGCGCACGTGGCATGTCGCCCGCACCACGCCGAGTTCGTACTCGGCCAGTTGTGTCGGAGAGAATCCGACGATGAACGGATTCCCGTAGGCGCCATAGCCGGCGAGCAGGGTCGGATGCGATCCGTCTCGCTCGAGTCCTTTCGGATAGACGATTGTGAGCGGCACCATCGTGCCGTCGTAGCTTCGGACCGTGACCTCGACCGACTCGATGTTCGACGGACGGTCGTTCGGGCCCTCCGGCTGCAGCTTCGTGTCTATTAGCCGGCGCGTTTGGGGATCGTAAGCGTAGATGCCGGATTCCGCCGTGGGTGTAGCGAGCTCCACCAGGGCACCGTCTACGGTTGCGTCGGCGGTCGCGAACGTTTGGGCGGTCGCAAAGACCGTCAGGTATTCGGCCCGCGGATGCGAACCGAATGGCACCCGGAGCACTCGATTGATGCCCCCGTCCAGCACGCCCAAGTACAGCGCGTCCGCGGCTGGGTCGAGGTTTTGAATGACCGCTTCACTCGCGGGAACGACTACCTCCGCCGCGGCGAGATCGGGATGGCGCGCGTCGGTGCGAAGGACTTGATAGTGCGATGCATTCTTGAAGCTGAGCAGGTAGAGGTCGTCGCCGTGTACCGTCGCATCCGCGACCTGGTCGGCGAAGCCGACCACCTTGCGCCACTGAACGTCGGGCGTGCCGATTGCGTCAATCGGCGCAACGTAGAACTCGTGGCCGGGCGACGTTCCGTTGCGGAGCGACGCCACGGCGTACCGCGACACGACTTCCACATCGGCGGAGTACGTCGAGTCCACGGTGATGGACGGGATCACGCCGTAGCCGAAGACCGCGTGGTCTTGCCGCTCGTCAGTTCCCATCACGTGCCAATAGCTGCGCTCCTTCTGTTCGCGTGCAGTCCGCGGCGCGTTGGCGGGAAGATCCTGATGTCTGGTATAGAAGAATGAACGGCTCCCCGGCAGCCAGCTCACCCAGCCGTCGCCGTGCAGGAGCACGTCACCTGTTTCGGATCCGGTCGCGGTCGCGATGACGTGCAATCTCGTTATTCTGCTCCGCGCCCCCCGGCGTGATGCCGAGCGCGACGTATCGACTGTCGTCCGAGATCGTGACGACTTCAATGGTGGTCGGGCCCCTGCCCCGGTTCGAGGGAGCGAGGGAGATCGTGGTCGGATCGACGAGCAATCGCTCACGGCCATCGAGACCGTCACGTTCATACAGCTTGGTGACGTTTTCCCCCGCGAGTCGCTTGAGGTAGAAATATCTGTCGCCCGGCCGTCGCCAAAAATTGACGACCACGGCGCGCTGTGCCGAGTCGAGCTGTCGCAGTCGGGCGAGTAGAGCGTCGCGGCCAGGAAGCGCGCTCAAGACGGCGTGTGTATAGTCGGCCTGGGCTTTCATCCATTGCTGGACTTCAGGGTTCTTCAAATCCTCGAAGTAGCGATAATTGTCGACGACCTTCGTACCGAAGTAGGCGTCCGTCACTGGCCGGACGGCTGCCATCGGCGGTGGACGCAGGCGAGCGGAGTCCTGCGCCCGTACACTCGGGACGCCGAGGCCGAGTGCCAGCACGAACGGAATGACTGACCAACGACCGCGCGGAATGGCCGACCGCGATCGATGTGTCACTGGCCGATAACCGAACGAAATTCGCATCGACTCCTCCTCAGCACAGCGCACGGTTGTAGAGCATTGTCTACGGACGCCTCGATCAGCTCTTCTTGTAGGATGAGGTCATTGTTACGGGATTGCCGCCGCCCGGTGGCTGCAGGTTGACCACGACCACGAGGTGTCCCGAGGCGTCGAGCGAACATGCATATGTCGCGGGGACGCTCATGCCGTTTGACTGGCGGATCATCGTTGCGACGAACGTCGAGCCATCCCATTTGCCGCGCGTGACGACCTCAGACGGGTTTCCGTCGCCGTCCGTCGTCATCGCCTGGCTGTCGGTGCCGTCGATGTTGAAGACGAACTTCGCACCGTCCCCGCCCGTGTCCACCATCGTCATCGCCTTGGAGTCTTGCGCGATCGTCATCGAAAGCCGCGTCGCGCCACGACCGCCTGCCGTCGCCGGGGCATTCGGGTCGACGATTGGAGTCCACGTGCCGGCGAAGTTCGGCGTCTGGCCGCTGAGGCTCGCGGCGCCGACGACCAACGCCGCCGCGGCCAGACAGAATGCTTTATATCGCATGGGAACGCTCCGTCTTTGATCAAGGTTGTTGAATGATTGGCGAGGTCACAGCCGCGAGCAGATCGCGGCCAGCAGCGCCTTCGCCTTTTCGTAGTCCGCCGACTGGAGTCCCATGCCGACGAACACGTCGTGCCGCACCGCGATGAGTTGCGTGCCGTGGAGGAGCGACGCGTTGTCCCACGGGCCGGCGAGTGTGGTATCGGTCCGGAAGCCGACTGTCGATGCGGCACCCGACGCCTTCCCCTTGGCCGCGGAGCCGCCGACCATCTTCATCAAACCACCGATCATCCCCTGCATCTGCGGCGGCGGCTTCATGGTGTCCAACGGAGAGCTCGACGGCGTGCCCATCGCTTCGGACACGGTTGCCATCTGGTGCTTGAGCATTGTGTAGTTCTTCTGGCCGCCCTGCCAAACGAACTCCACGGCGTAGTCGCGTTCGCCTTGCGCCGTCGCCACCCGATAGGTGCACGAGGTTTCTGGCGCGTCGGAGGTGGGTGCGCCGGCAAGCGGCCCGATCGCCGCTTCGATGTCCGCGCGCGGAATGAGGTCGCACGCCTTGGCGGGATGTGGGCGCGGCTTCGGAACGAGAGCCACGGCCTTGGCGCCATCATATGAAAGCGGATGGTCGAAGCGCGGCATGATGATTCTCGCCAGCGCGATCGCATCGTCCTCCTTGCCGCTCGCGCCACTCACGTCGACCTGCGCCGACCGCGCGCCCTTTGAGGCGAACAGTGAACCACCGGGAATCCACGTGGCCTTGTCCCACGGACCGGCGGCTTCGGCCTTCACCACGCGGTGAGCCATCGTGTCGCCACCGGTGCCGCCGCTGGCCTTGTTCAGTGCGCCGCCCACAATGCCGGCCGCGCCCTGCACGGATGAGCCCGCGGTGGTTCCACCGCCGCTCCAGTCTGGCACGACCGTGATCTGGCGCCCGTCCTTGCCACGGTACATACACTGATCGCCGCGGACGTCGGCCGCGCCGTCGCTCGCGCGGTACGGGGGCGTGGCCAACGGTCCGACGTACGGCACGGCCTCGTTCGCCGACAGCAATGCGCATGGATCTTGGGCCTGGGCGCTCGAACAGGCGGCCAGCCCGGCGAAGCTCCCGACGGCGAGCACAGACCCGAACATCCTTCTGGCGCGAGCGAGCGACATGATCCTCTCCGGTTGATGGCGCGGTCAATGACTTCCGCCAACGTACCGGGCGCGTGTCGCGCCGCCGTCGCTTCAACGTTTGTTGGTGGGCGACGATGCGAACCCGTACATTCGCACGTGCATGATCGAGCTTAGCCTGCTGGGGCCTCACGTCATCCGCGCCTCGGACGGACGGGAGATCACGTCGTTGCCGGCGCAACCGAAGCGGTTCGCGCTGCTCGCGTATCTAGCGCTCGGTAGCGGCGGCTACCGCCGTCGCGACACGCTCGCCGCCATGTTCTGGCCCGACCTGGACCAGTTCGCCGCCCGTCGCGCCCTAAGGAATACGCTTTATCATTTGCGTGAAGCGGTCGGTGACGACGTGATCATCACTCGCGGGGACGACGCGGTGTCGATCAACGGCGCCGTGCTTACCACCGACGTCACCCGGCTCGGCGAGGCCGTCGACGCCGGCCGTCACGAGGATGCAGTCGCAGCATACCGGGGCGAATTGCTAGCCGGGATCCATTTCGCGAACGCCGGCGAGGCCTTTGAGGAGTGGCTCACCGGCGAGCGACGGCGCGTTACCGAGCTGGCGGTGCGCGCGGTCGAGGCGCTGGTCCAGCGAGACGAACAAGCGGGCAACTTCGCTGGCGCGGCGTATTGGGCGCAGCGGGCGTGCAGCCTGACGCCCGGTGACGAACATTGGCTGCGTCGCGCGATGACCCTGCTCGACCGGGGGAGCGACACCGGCGGCGCCCTTCATACATATGAAGCGTACGCGCGGCGGCTCGCCGCGGACTTCGAGGCGACGCCCAGCGCCGAGACCCAAGCTCTCGCGGCACGCGTTCGCGACGGCACACATAAGCCGATCCCGAGCCAGCCCGCAGTTCTGCCGGCGACTACGGCGGTAAGCGAAGACGTGACGCAACGCGCACCGCCGGCGGCGGCGATGATCGCACCCGCGCCCAGCGTTTCGGTGCCGGGCCCGCGATACCGGCGGCGCATCGCGATCTGGGGCGGGGGCGGCATGCTCATCGCGATCATCGCGATCGGCATCGCTGTGGCGCGGCGGATCGACGCACGAGCGGAGGGTGTGGTCGCCGGGAGGAAGCGGGTGCTCGTCACAGTGTTCGATAACCGAACCGGCGACACCACGCTGCAATCTCTGGGGCGGATGACCCAGGACTGGATCGCGCAGGGAATCCTGCGAATGCACCTCGTCGACCTCGTCGATCCTCGAGCGGTCTTCGTGCAAAGTCGCTCCGCCGCCGGCGCTGCGGTCGATCCTGTCACGTTGGCACGCCGCACCGGTGCCACGATGGTGATCTCCGGCAGCTACTATCGCACCGGCGACACGCTGCTGCTGCAGGCGTCGGTGATGGATGTGCATGCCGGGCGGATCCTGCGCGTCATAGGACCGATTCTGTCGAGCGCCGAGACTCCGGTCGCCGGACTCGATGAGCTGCGATCACGAGTCATGACGGCCCTCAGCTCGGTCATCGACGTGCGAGCGACCCAGAGCCTCAAGGACGCCGGGGAGATTCCAACCTTCGACGCGTATCAGGCGTACGTCGAAGGTTGGGATGCCTATTGGCACAACGACCCCCGCCGCGCAAAATCGCTTTTCCTTCGCGCGGCTCGCCAAGACACGGCGTTTGCCGCCGCGTCGATCGCCGCTTCAGTGGCGGCAGCCAACTCCAACGACTGCCCGCTGGTGGATTCGATCGTCGGCGCGCTCAATGGCCGGCCGCAGCTGATCGATCGGGTCGATCGCCTCTCGCTGCAGATCGCGACGGCGCATTGCCACGGTCGGAACGACGAGACGCTTCGCTTGGCGCTCGAGCGTGCGGACCTCGAATCGAACACGTCATCCGATGTGATTTCGGTCGCCGCTGCCGCGCTCTGGGCAAACCGCCCTCAGTTGACCGTGAAACTGCTGCTACGCCTCAACCCCGCGGTCGATCTCGCCTGGAGCACCGACACGACGCACTTCGACTATTGGAGCAGCCTGACCGAGGCATACCATCTCCTCGGTCGCCATCGCGACGAGCTCGCCGTCGCCGACCGCGCGCCGCTCGGCGCGCCGCTCAACCGCGCCTGGATGCGAGCCCGCGCGCTCGCCGCACTCTCCCGCCCCACTGCGGTGCTCGCGCTCTTGGACAGCGCCATGCTGCTACCAGTCGAGACGGCCAACTTCATCGGTCTGGCTCCATTCACGAACGGCCGACCGCAGTACTCGGCGACGCCGGCGTGGGTCGCCAATTGGACCGCGGACGAGCTCGCGGTACATGGCGACACCGTCGCGGCGCGCCAGGCCGCGATGCGCGCGATCACCTGGTACCGCGGCCGCCCGCTCGAAGAGCGAGGCACGATCGAGGAACGCCTCGTTGCCACCTGGTCGCTCGAGATCCTCGGCAACTATCGCGATGCCGAGGAACTGGCCGCGCAACTGGCCGCTGAGGATTCTGCCAACGTCGATTATCGCGGTGAACTTGCTGGACTGGCGGCTGAACGCGGCGACACCGCGCTCGCCGATTCGCTGGACCGGTGGCTCGCCGCACAGCCGCGCAGCCGCGTCGCCTGGAGCGCGGCCGTGTACCGGGCCAGGGTGGCGGCGCTCCTGGGCCGACGCGACGCCGCGACGGCGCGGACGCGCGAAGCCATCGACGACGGCGCGTGGCCACTGTGGATCCATATTGATTCCGCTTTGACGGTTCTGCGCCGCGGACCGTGAACGCTCTACGGCGTCAGAACGCGCCGAGCACGGCGCCGCGACTACGTAACACCACGTATACCAACATTCGGAGCACGAGCGCACGCTTCACGCTGCCACCATCAGCGGAAGGGCTATGCGCACGACGCCACGTTTTCGCACGACGGCAATTCAAGATCTCGCACGCCGACGGCTCCGGACGGCAAGCTTGGTCGCAACCCTCAGCCTTCTGTCCGCGTGCCTGGCTTCTCCTCGGCCGTGGGCTCCCGGCGACGGTCAACTCATCGCGCCGCGGGACTCGGCGGCTCTCGCGTATGAGACGGGCCGCCGAGACGGTCTGCTCCAGCGCCGACGCACCGCGGCCGGGGCCACTTCGTTCATCGTTCCCGTCGCGCTGACGCTTGGCCTATTCGTCCGGCGCCCGGGCACCAACTCTTGGGTCACCCCCGCCAGCATCGTGGCGGTAGCGGCCGGCGGCGCCCTTTGGGACTACCGAGAGACCCAGCAGCCAATTCCCGCGCCGCCTGACTCCATGCGGGCGCGGTACGGACTGACCGATCCACGACTGTGGACCAGCTACAACGACGGATTCCGGAAGGAGATCGAGGAGCGGCGACAGGCCGACCTCACGCGGAGTTCCAAGTCGGCGTTGTTGACCGCGATCATATTCGGTGGGACGTACGCCGCGCTGCACCGCCGCTGACGTCGGGCTCAGCGTGTCATTGCCAACGGCCGTCGACGTAGTACCAGCCGTGACGATCGAACTCCCACTGTCCCGGAATCCAGTCGTGAGTCTTGGGCTTCGGTTTCTCCCAGCTGCCGTTGACCCACTCGAAGTCGTCGTTCTGCCAGCGCCAGTGCCCGCTGACCCACACGTAGCTGGCGTCCGGTGCATCCGGGATCACTTCGATGGGTGTCGACGACGGTGGCTCGCGCCCGGCATACGCGACTTTCCCGTACTGCCACTCGCTCCAGTGCGGAAACGCGTCGTATCCGGGTGAGCCCCAGTGGGGCCAACCATAAAAGGCGCAGCCGCCGAGCGCGCCGGTGGCGACGAGGCCGGCACAAAGTCGCAGCATCAAGACTCGTTTCATTCCCTCTCCCCCCTTCACGTTCACACCGCCAAATGGCAAGGAAGGGGCACGGACGCGCGAAGCGCCGGTGTTCTCGTGCGGTCACGCCCCGCTCGCCAGCGATCCGTTGCCACTCGAGGCCGGTGATCGTAACATGGGGTATACCCCGTAAGTCAACGGATCGCGCAAGAGGGCGGGGCGTACCGCTCTCCATGGTCTTGAACGGAGGCCACCATGCCGTCGCAAATCGGAACACTCTCGCGGGTCGCTGCCCTCACCCTCATCGGCGTCACGGCCTGTCACCATGCGGCGCCGACACCGGCGACGACACCGGCATTCACCACCAGCCGCGCCACAGGCGACGATCGCGCGGCCCGTGACCGCGCGGCGCTCGACGCCGCACGGCGCGATTCGATCGCGCGCGCCGACAGTCTCCGGCGAGCGGCGGCGGCGGCGCTTGCCGCCGAGGACGCCCGACGGGCGCTGCTCCAGCCGGTCCACTTCGACTTCGATCGCGACGAGATCCGCCCGAGCGAGACGCCGTTGCTGGAGCGCAAAGTCGCGATTCTCCGCGACAACCCGAGGGTTCAGATTCGCATCGAAGGAAACGCCGACGAGCGGGGGTCGGACGAGTACAACCTCGCGCTCGGGATGCGGCGCGCTGCCGCCGTTGAGCGCTTCATCGAGGAACACGGCATTCTGACCAGCCGCATGTCCATGGCGTCGAACGGTCGCGAGCGGCCGATGTGCGCCACGCACGAGGAGCCGTGCTGGAATCTCAACCGTCGCGACGACGTCGTGATCGCCGCGGCCGGCGACCATCTCGTGCCGTGACCGCGCCACCCGCTACCTTGCCGCCCTCTGGTCACGTGTTCATGTTCCGGCAGCACCGTCATCACTGGCTACCGTATCTCGTTCCCAGGAGCAGACATGCGCCGGTTCGTCCCTGCCGCTCTCATTGCCCTTACCGCCACGCTGGCTCGAGCCCAGGACCCCGGCGTCGCTCCCAAGCCGTTCGACCAGAAGCACGCCGGGAACGACAAAATGCACATGGTCGCGCACGTCCCCGGACACCCGGGTGCGTGGAAGGCGTCGGACATCGAACTCGAGCAAGACCCTGACCGGCCGTACGTCTATCTCTGCGGATTCACCAACTTCGACGTCCAGATCTACGACATCCGCAACACGTCGGCGCCGAAGCTCGTCTATACCTGGACCATCGAGAACCCCGAGTTGCACCGCGGCATCGGCGCGATGGACGGCAAGTATTTCAAGATCGGAAGCAGGTACTACTACGCGCAGTCGTACCAGTTCATGCAGGGGAGCCCCGATACCGACCTCGGCGCCGTCATCTTCGACGTGACCGGGCTGCCCGATCCCACGAAGGTCAAAGTCGTCGCGCGCATTCGCTATCCGCAGTCGCCGGGTGGATTCCACAACACCTTCGCGTACAAACATTCCGACGGCCGCGTCCTGTACTTCGCGACGATCAACCAGTCGAAAGCACTCATCTACGATTTGGCGAAGGTCGTGAGCGGTGCGCCCGAGAACACGTGGCTCGTCGGCGAGGTCCCGAATCCGACGCCGTTCCGCCAGATCGGCGGCGGCGGATACCACGACTTCTACGTCGGCTACGACCCGGCCACGCACCAGGACAAGTTCTACGGCGCGGGACTCGGCGGATACTCCGTGTGGGACGTCACGAGCACCGCGACGCCGAAACAGTTGTTCACGATCACGAGTCTCGGCATGGACATCGCCCACACGTTCACGCCGTCGCCCGACGGGCACTACGCCGTCACGGAGACCGAATATCAGTACACGCCCCTCCGCATCTGGGACCTGAGCGCCGGCCAGTCGGGCAAGACGCAGAACATCGACATTCCGATCGGCGCGTGGACCGCCGACTGGCGCGACCTCTCGCACAATCACGAGGTACGCTGGCCGTACGTGTTCGTGTCGGCGTACGAGGACGGGCTCCAGGTGTTCGACCTCAAGGACCCGAAGAATCCCAAGACCGACGGCTACTGGTACACGTGCGAATGCGAGCACGAGCACGGCTTCGGCGGCACGCCCGACAACGGCTGGCAGAGCACGACGAGCGTCGAGCAAGGCGCGTTCGGCGTCGACGTGCGCAATTATGACGGATTGATCGTTCTCTCCGACATGCGCAGCGGGCTTTGGCTGTTCAAGCTCGACGGCTTCAACGGCTGGAACGGCCACGACTACGGAATGCCGAACATCTCGAGCGTTCAGGATTACGACCACGGTCCGGAAGGGGCCGGCAAGCGAGTCGTCCCGCACGACGACGGCACGCACAAGCAGTGACGCTCGGGCAGTGGGGGGCGGCGGTGAGCGTCGTCGTCGCGACGGTGCTCACCGACGCGACGACGGACGGACCGTACGACATCGCGCTCTTCAGCACGACAAAGGCACCCTCGGCGCAGGGCAGCGCGCGGTTGGTGTTCGCCCAGTCGCCGTTCGGGGTCACGGTGACGACCGACGGCCACGCGAGCTACGACGTGCAGATCGACGCGTCCGGCCTGCCGCCGGCTGATTCTCTCGGACCGTACACGACGTATGTCGCCTGGGTCGCCACCACGGATCTTTCGAAGTGGATTCGGCTCGGCGCCATCACCAACGGCAAGAACACGGTGGGCCGGGCGGAGCTCGACAAGTTTCTGCTGGTGATCGCGGCCGAGTCGTCGGCGACGTCGGCGCACGCCGGACCGACTGTGTTGCACGGAAACTCGCCGAGCGGATGGCTTCAGAGTTTCCTCAGTCACCCGCTTTTCCGCGGAATTCCGCCGTGAGCACTTTGTCACGCGTCATCGCGGCGCTCGCCGTCTGCGCGTCCACGAGCGCCGTTGGCGCGCAACAGCCGCCGGCCAAACCGCCGAAGAAACCGAGCCAATCCGGAATGGCCGGCATGCCCGGCATGCAGTCGCCGAAGCGCGACACGTCCGCCAAGGACATGCCCGGGATGAGCATGTCGGCACCCATGCCAATCCCCATGCCCAAGGGGATGCCGATGATCCCCGGACTCGTCGGCCTGATTCCACCGGTGACGTCGTTTCTGCCGGGCGCCGGCGTCGATCCCAAGCGGCTCCCCGCGGCGAAACCGACCGAGGTGAAGCGCTTGGCCGACGGCGACACGCTCGACCTCACCGCGATGCTGGTGCGACGGACGATCAAAGGACGCTCGTTCGTGATGTATGGATTCAACGGCGAGGTGCCCGGGCCGCTGATTCGCGTGCCGCAGAACGCGACGATCCACGTGCGATTCCACAACCGCATCGACCTGCCGAGCACGATCCACTGGCATGGCGTGCGGCTCGACAATCGATATGACGGGGTGCCCGGGCTTACTCAAGACTCAGTCCCGGCGGGCGGCGACTTCATATATACGGTGCACTTCCCCGACGCCGGCATCTATTGGTATCACCCGCACGTGCGCGAGGACATCGAGCAGGCGATGGGGTTGTTCGGAAACGTGCGCGTCGACTCGCCCGATCGCGACTACTACTCGCCGGTCAACCGCGAGCAGACGCTCGTGCTCGACGACCTGCTCGTCAACGCCGACACGCTGATCCCGTTCGGAAAGGAGGCGCCGGACTTCGCGCTCATGGGACGCGTGGGCAACGTGATCACGGTGAACGGCGAGACGGGCTACTCGCTTTCGGTGAACCACGGCGACGTCGTGCGCTTCTTTCTCACTAACGTCTCGAGCTCGCGCACGTACAACGTGTCGTTCGGCGGGGCGCCGATCAAAGTCATCGCGTCGGACGTGAGCAAATTCGAGCACGAGGAGCGCGTGCCTGGCGTCGTGATCGCGCCGGCCGAGCGCTACGTGGTCGAGGTGATGTTTGACAGGCCGGGACGCGTCGCGATGGTGAACGCGGTGCAGGCCATCAACCACTACGCGGGCGAATTCTCGCCCGAGGTCGACACGCTCGGCGTCGTCTCCGTCGGCGCCAAGCCGGCGTCGCCAAGCTATCGCGCGCAGTTCAACGTGATGCGGTCGAACACGGCGGTGGCACGAGACATCGACGCCTACCGCAAGTATTTCGACAAAGCGCCCGACAAGACGTTCCGTCTCACGGTCGACGTCAACTCGCTCCCGTTGGCGACGGTGCAGTTCATGAACGTCGACACGGCGTATTACGCCCCCGTCGAGTGGGTGGACGGCATGCCGGACATGAACTGGCTGTCGACGAGCAAGCAGGTCCGATGGATCCTGCGCGACGAAGCGACGGGCCAAGAGAACATGGACATCGACTGGCGCGTGCCGCGCGGGTCGGTGGTGAAGCTACGAATCTTCAACGATCCGAAGTCGTTCCACCCAATGCAGCACCCGATCCATCTCCACGGCCAGCGGATGCTCGTCATCGCGCGCGACGCCGTGCCGACGAGGGACTTGGTGTGGAAGGACACGGCCATCATTCCGGTCGGATCGACCGTCGACCTGCTGATCGACGCGTCGAATCCGGGTGACTGGATGCTACACTGTCACATCGCCGAGCATCTCGGGGCGGGGATGATGGCGGTGATGCACGTCGGGCAGTAGCCGGCTACGCGACCATCCCTTTACGCGAACAGCTCGGCAAGCCCGATTTCCAATGGTCCGTCTGCTCCGACCGGTGTCCACGTCAATAGTTCCGACACCACCTGATCCGCGTGGCCGGCACGGACGACGGTCACGACCCGCTCTTCGGCATCCACCATCCAGTACTCGGCGACGTGCGCGTCGGCGTAGAGTTGTCGCTTGTCCGTCAGGTCTCTTCGGCGAGTCGAATCAGAGAAGACTTCGACGATCAAGATGGGACGTGGCGCACGTTCCCACGCCGTGTGTTTGCGCGGCGACGGTTGTCGGACCATGAGGTCCGGCTCGACCTCGGATTTCTCGAAGCGCAGAACCGCCCGCGGACGATACACGAGGCCAAGCCGCTGAGCCTTTACGTATGGAGTCAGCGCCGTCGCGAGTCTCGCCGCGATCGTCTCGTGATCGTCCGTCGGCGGCGGCGTCACGAACAGATCGCCGCGAACGAGCTCGTACTTGTTCCCGTCGTCCGGGAGCCGATGGACTTCGTCGAGCGTCCATCGCTTGAGCTTCGTTGCCATTTCCATGTGCCGTCCTTCCTCGGCCGCGGTGCCGTCACGCGCATGGCCGAAGCTGCACTGCGCGTGCGTCGGAATCGTCATCGAATCGACGCCGGCACGATCATTCGGCTGCCGACGCGTTCCGCTCGGCCGAGCATACGCTCGGCGCGAGCGCCGAGTCAAGCGGAGAGGGTCGAGCGGCGTGTCTCTACTTCGATCGATCGCGCAGGTATTGGCGGAGCGCGCGATTCACGGCGCTCTCGCTCCGAAACGCCTTCGCGAGATCCGGGTCGAGCAGGACGAGATACGTTCCCGGCGGTATTCGCTTGGCATATTTGCCGCGCACGCCGCCACTGAAGTCGTAGTGCGCGCGCAATGGCGCGACGGCTCTCCGTGCGGGCTCTCGTCCGTTCGCTTGCCCGCTTAGACGTCTTCTTCATATTGCCTCCTCTCGCGACGCGCGGCCACGCGGGCTGGCACGACCGTTCAGCTCTTGCCGGTGCTGACCATGACCGGCCCGTTGTCGCGCTTCACCGGCGGCACGCTCTTGAGATAACGATAAATCGAGCGGAGGTCGTCCTCGCTCATGCGCGGGATCACTTCCGCTCGATGTCCGCGACCCAGATGTCGCTCTCGCGATTGCCCAAGGTGAAGAAGATCCGCCCCGCGCGAACGCGAAAGCCGTAGCGATGCCACGGCCGCGTCGGATCGTCGAAGCGCACCACCGCGCGGTCCGGTCCACCAGCCACCGGAACGCCGACGATCGCCACGACGCGGCCCGAATCCTCCGACACGTAAAACACCGTCCGTCCGTCGGCCGACCACTGTGGAAACGCCCAGCCCGCGGTGGAGAAGGATGACGACAACCGCCGCGCCGGACCGCCGTCGACTGGCGCGATCACGATCCCGCCTTCGCCGCAGCCGCAGGCGATGAACCGCCCGTCCGGTGACCAATCGGACAAACCCGACGCGACCGTTTCGCCGCCGATGACGATCGGAATCGCTCGCGGCTTGGACCAGCGGCCGTCGGCGCCCCGCTTCACGACGTGAACCGCGGGCTTCGTGCCCCAGTTGTCGAGCAGCAACAGCGCTCGCCCATCCGGCGACCACTCGGGCGACCGCTCGTCTTCGGTCCCGTCCGTCACTGGTACAGCGCTGCCACCCTCGATGGGTGATACGAAGACCTGACGCCGATCGCCGCGGAATCGGTGGAACGCAATCTCCTTCGCATCGGGCGACCAGGCGGCCCAGTACGATCCCGCGCTGTCCGACGTGACCTGCTGCGTTTCCGCGCCCTTTGCGCCGAGGCGCACGATGTAGACTTGGCTCGTCCCGCCGCGATCGCCGGAGTAACCAAGCCATCGGCCGTCATTCGAGACGCCAAGGTTCTCGATCAGCTGATTCCCGTCGGTCTCCGGCACAGCCGTCGAGACCGAGACGCTCCCAGTCGCGGGGATGGGCACCGACCATGCGTTCGAGGTCTCGGTCAACGGGGCATACGCGATCCGCCTCCCGTCCCCCGACACGGCGATCGCATACGCACCGAGACCCGTCGTGATGCGGACGGGCGCGGCGCGCGGCGATCCGCCGCTCGTTAGAGACATCTCATAGACGTCGCGCCCGCCGTCCTGATCGGATACGAACAGTAGCGACCGCGCCGACGCCCACGCCGGGCTGGCGTGGAGCGATCGCTCGTCACTGACGCGGTGCGGCTCGCCGCCGCTCGCCGGCGCCAGCCAGATCGAGCTGTGCGCGAGATTTCCGAGGTCGATCTCGTTGATGTACTGCCGATCGCCCTCGATGAACGCGATCCACCGCCCGTCGGGAGACCACGCCGGTGAGTGCGCCTCGTACGTCCGAGCGACGAGTCGCGGCGTCCCGCCGTCGAGCGGCTGGGCGAACAACGAGTCGTGCGAGATGAACGCGAAGGTTCGGCCGTCCGGCGCGACCGCCACACCGCGCCCGAGTTGAGCTCCAGCAGCGAGAAGCCGCGGCACTCCGCCAAGCGCCGACACGACCTCGACGCCGCGCGGCGACACGAACACGAGTCGCTGGCCATCGGGAAGCCACACTGGCCAACGTCCTCGCGCGTCCGTCGCGCGGACCACCGGCACCGGCGAACCGCCCTCCACCTGACGCACGGTGAGCACACCGCGCGCAGCCGCGTAGGCCACGAGCTTTCCATCCGGAGAGAGCGCGGGGTCGAGCTCGAGCCCCGGATCCACGGTCACGGGAGTCCGTCGGCCAAGGCGGATGGGCGGCGGAGTTTTTCGCAGGACTAGCACGACGACGGCAGCGAGAACCGCCGCGACACCGAGTGCGCCGGCGAGTAACGGCCAACGCGAGCGCGTAGCAGGCGCCGGCAAGTCGGCGGGCTTGTCGACGCCCGATTCCTCGGGCGCGAGTGCCGCGGCGAATTCCGACACCGAAGGAAAGCGGTCCGCCGGTGTCTTGCTCAACGCGCGTTGGAGCGCCAACGCAACACCCGCCGGCGCCGCCGGACGCAACTGCGTGACCATTGGCGGCGCGGCGAGCATGTGTTGATGGATCACGCTCTCCGCGGTCGGCCCGGTGAATGGCGCTTGGCCGGCCAGCATCTCGTAGACGACGCACGCGAGGGCATAGATGTCGGAGCGGGCGTCGAGCTCCCTCTCGCCCGCGACCTGTTCTGGGCTCATGTACATCGGCGTGCCGATGGCCACGCCGGTCTCGGTCAGCCGCTCGCCGCCGGCAACGTCGATCGCGTGAGCGATTCCGAAGTCGGCCACCACGGCGTGACCGTTCTCGAGAAGAATGTTTTCCGGTTTGATGTCGCGGTGAACGATGCCACGCCCGTGCGCATAGCTCAGCGCGTCGGCTACTTCACGGGCGATCCGCAGCGCGTCCTGCACTGGGAGCTGTTTTTCGCGGCGAAGCCGGTCGCGCAGCGACTCGCCTTCGACGAACGGCATGACGTAGTAGAGGGTCTCGTCGCCGGCACCCGAGTCGTACAAGGGTACGATGTGCGGGTGACGGAGGCTCGCCGTCGTTGTGATCTCACGCAAGAACCGCTCGGCGCCCAACGCCGCGGCGAGGTCCGGGCGAAGCACCTTGATCGCGACTCGCCGGGCGTGACGGACATCCTCGGCGAGGTACACGGTCGCCATGCCGCCGGCGCCGAGTTCGCGCTCGATGCGGTACCGGCCGCTGAGGGCGGCGGTGAGGTCTGGCTGGGGATCACCCATGCGAGGTCGTCAACGGTCGTCGATCGGGGCGGTTGGCGGGGGTAGGTGGGTGAAGCTATCCGTCGGGTCGGGTAGGGGCTAGAAAGGTTGGCTCGCGCATCTGGGAAATGCGGCGGAAGAACCTTTACAAACAATGAACCGGCGCGCGAAACCGCGCGCCGTATTGAGCAAAGGCGGCCACCGCGCGCCGCCGCGCTGCGAGCACACGCGAGGAACGAACATGATCCGCTATATACTGACCGTCGGCACACTGACCCTCGGCGCCGGCATCGGCGTCCTCGCCTGGCCGACGATCGCCGTCGCACAGGCGAAGCAATACGATCTCGAATCCACCGCGGCGCTGCACGTGCTCAACGTCGTTGCGCAGCCGGCGGCGCACGAGGGGAAGCGCGGCGTTCGGGTGGTCGAGGACTCCGAGGCGATCGCTCGTCTCCCGATGCACGCCGGTCAACGAGCGCCCGATCTCCTCGCATGGATCGACGGACTCCCGTTCGGGAACGGCATCATCGAGGCGGAGCTGGCAGCCGCGCCGGCGCCCGGGGCGGACACCTCGGCGCGCGGCTTCGTCGGCATCGCGTTTCGCCTGCAGGATGATCGGAAGACATACGACGCGTTCTATTTGCGGCCGACGAACGGGCGCGCCGCCGATCAGGAACGACGCAATCACGCGGCGCAGTACATCTCACACCCGGACTGGCCGTGGTTTCGTTTGCGTCGCGAGACGCCGTCCAAGTACGAGTCGTATGTGGATCTCGTGCCCAACGCGTGGACCAAGATTCGAATCGAGGTGCATGGCACGCAGGCTCGGCTCTTCGTGCACGACCAGGCGCAACCGACGCTGGTCGTCAACGACTTGAAGACCGGCGCAACGGCGAAGGGCGCCGTCGGGCTGTGGATCGGTCCGGGAACGATTGCCTATTTTCGGAATTTGACGGTGACGCCAGCGCCCTAGCTCTAGCCGGCCGTGCCTCTCAGACCTCGGCGAGTGCTCGGCGTGCTTCGGCGAGGAGCGTCCGACGGCGGGCAGAGTCGGCAAGCTCGCCGGCGGCCTCGGGCATGGAGGCTTCCATTTCCGGAATGTCGATTTCGGCGGCGTTCGTTCGACGTAAGGGTAAGAAGGTGACCGGAAGCCGTCGACCTTCACCACGCTCAACCGTTCAGGAAACCCGACAAATGCGCTACATGACGATCGTGAGTGGCCCCGAGAACTTCGCCGAGATCGGGCCGCCGCCGGCCGCCCTCATCGAAGCCATCGACAAGTTTACGTCGGAGGGCACGAAGTCCGGAAAGATGGTGTCGTTCGGCGGCCTCAAGCCGACATCCGAGGGCGCGCGAGTCCGCAGCAGCAAGGGCAAGATCGTGCTGACCGACGGGCCGTTCACCGAAGCCAAGGAAGTCATCGGCGGATTCTCGATCATCAACTACGCCTCGAGGGAAGAGGCTCTCGAGGAGGCCATGAAATTCATGGAACTGCACCGACTTCACTGGCCGGAATGGGAAGGGGTGGTCGAGATCCGGCTCATGTACGAGGAGGACGAGCCGTTCTGAAGCCGGGTTGTGATGTCGCTCATCCCCATCCGAACCAACGCGGCTTGATGATGAGATACCGGTCCTCGACATATGCGAACCAGCGGCGCATCAACTCATCGTCGCTGATGCCCAGAGCCGCCTGCACGTTCGCGTCCTGTTGGATGAGGCGAACGAGTCCGGCGCGTCCCCACGTCTTGACGATGAACTCCGTGAGACGATAGCCGATGTCGTAGATCTGGCCATTCGCCGGATTGTTGAGCGTGGCGACGGACGGATATCGTCCGCGGAGGAGGTAGCCGAGCCGATTGAGGTCGGTGGCTTGGCCGGCTTCGTACGTGGCGATCGACTCCAGGAGCCATCGGCCGTGCTTTCCAAGACTGTCATTGGCGAGGAAGCCGATCGTATCGCCGCCGGCGTTGGCGACGAAATCGAGCGCCGTGCGCCGCGTGGCGGCGTGCGCGAGCTCGTGCACCGCGTCCTGTCCGAGGGGGCGGCCGGGGTGCGCCCGAGCCCACGGTCCGTACACGTAGATCGTTCCGTCCGGCCCCGTGAGCGCCTGTGGTTGGAAGCCGATGCCGGACGCCTTGATGAGGGCGGCCCATTGCTGGTCGAACTCCGCTCGCGATTGGATCGCCACGTGTGTGACGCCGAGTGGCGACGAGCCCAGATCGCTCACGACGCGCGCTTGATGGTCCTCGAGATATCGCGCGAGCGCCTTCACCGCTGCCGAGTCCAAGCCGTATGACGAAATTGTGAAGTGCGGCGTTGCGAGGGCGATGCGCGCGGTCGCGGAGGCGTCGGGCATGCGCTCGCCGCGTGAGCAGTCGGTCGCACCGAGTAATGCTGCACAGGCACACGATACGGCGAACGCCACGCGGTTGCGAAGCATGGAACTCCGAAGGGAGACGATGGTGCCCCGGGCCATGGCCGGTCATCGACAGTACGATGATCGGTGGAGAATCGTTTCGGATTCCGGATATGCGCGGCATATTGTGCTCGAGAGCGAACGCTCGTTCGCAGTGGCAGGAATCGAGTCAGTCGACCTTCGCGAGGTGACCATGAGCCGCATCACGACGGCGACGATGTTGCGTAGCCTCCGAGTGAGCGCCAGGACGCGCCTTTTCATCAGCTGTCTGATCGCCTCCGCCTGCGCGAGACCCTTTCCGCTTGGGCAGGCGCCGCCGCAGGCCGACGCCGTGTTGCGCCGTGAGTCGACCGGCGGCGTCCAGATCCAGCTCGACTCAACGAACAAGGAGGTCGTGCTGAGCGTGAGCGGGCTGCGCCTCGAGGCAGCGATGGCCTACGGCCAGGCGCACGCGCAAACGAATATCGCGTTCGTCTGGCCGTTCCGCGGCTGGGCGCGCGGCTATCGCATCGACGTCGTCGACTCGGCGGGAGGCGTGCTTCCGCGAAAGGTGCTGCACCACGCGGGCATCGTGAACCTCAGCCGCCGCCAACTCGCCTACCCGATGGCGGAACGCCTGCTTGCGGCCGCGCACGAAACGCCGTTCGTCATGCTCCCCGGTTCGATGGGCGTTCCACTCGAGCCGGATCAGCACATGGTGCTTTACTATATGCTCGTGAATCCCACGGCCCATGCGATGGACGGGGTCACGCTGCGAATCTCGATCGCGTGGACGCCCGACCGCGGCGACGGGAGGGGCCCGCGGGAGGTGTTCCCTCTCTATCTCGACGCCAACCCGGCGATCGGACGATATGAGCTTCCGCCCGGCGTATCGACGACGACGGCAGAATTCTCGCTTCCGGTTGGCGGACGTGTCCGCGCCCTTGGCGGACACGCTCACGACTATGCCGTCGAGCTTCGACTCGAGGACGCCGCAACGAACAAGGTGCTGGTGCGGCTCACTACAAAGCGCGATACGGCCGGCCATATCATCAGCATCACCACCGATCGGTTCGTGTTCACCCGGGGCGGTTTGCACCTCGACGCGAACCGGCGCTATCGGGTCGTGGGCCTCTACGACAACCCGACCTGCGCGCCGATCCCACGGGGCGGCATGGCGTTCATGATCGGCCCGTTCACGCCCGATAACGTTCGGCGCTGGCCCGCGGTCGACCCGACCGATCCGCTCTTTCAACAGGACTATGCGGACCTCATGGCGCCGGCCGCTGAGATGACGCAACCGCACGACATGGCGGGGATGGTCGGGACGGAGGGCGCGTCAGGAGTGAGCGACAACGCGCACCATCCGCCGCCCTCCGGCTGCCACGCGCCGGGGTCACGTGATTTTGATCAAGACGAAGCTCTACGTGCCGTAGCGTCGCAGTCACGTGCGCTCGGTTGGTAAGGACGCCGCTCTACCTTGACGGCGGCGCCCGACCGGTGAATAGTTCACCACATGGTGAACTATCCGCAACAACAACACAACCTCGACCGCGTCTTCGCCACCCTCGCCGACCCGACCCGTCGCGCGATCATCGCGCGCCTCGCCGGAGTGGAGAGCTTGTCGGTCAGTGCCCTCGCCGAGCCGTTCCCCATCAAGCTGCCCGCCGTCATGAAGCACCTCGACGTGCTCGGCGACGCCGGTTTGATCACACGCACCAAACGCGGACGCACCGTCGACGTGCGTCTGTCGGCCCGCCCACTTCGTGGACCCAGCGAGTGGCTGCGCGCGTACGAGCGGTTTTGGGCGCCGGCCCTCGACCGCCTCGCCGCATATGCCGAACGCAAAGAGACGGAGACGCGCGCCGTCGAAGCTCGGCGAAGGTCCCGATGAACAGCGTGACTCTCTGGCGACGCATCGTGGCACGTCCGTCGATCGTCTTCGACGCGCTGACGACGGCCGAAGGCGTCGCCGCGTGGTGGGGACCTGACGAGCTGCCAGTTGTGCGCGCGGACGTCGACGCACGAGTTGGCGGCACCTACCGCGTGCGCTTTCGCACGCTCGACGGCCGCGAACACGAGGTCTGCGGCACGTTCCTCGAGATCATCGCCCCGCGCCGAATCGTCATGACGTATCTCTACACATTCGGCGGCGAGCCCGACGAGTTCGGTCGAACCTCGCGCGTGGAGATCGATCTGGTGCCGTTTGCCGGCGGAACGGACCTCACGCTCAGCCACGCCGATCTCACGAGCGAGACGTCGGAAAGGAGCCACGCCGGCGGCTGGGGCGGCGCGTTGGACAAGCTCGTTCGATTCATGGAACTCCCCGGCGTATCGGCCAACCTCATTTCGGAGGACTGACATGATGATGCACTCGAGACGGCACTGGTTGCTCCGGCGCACGACGGCCGGGCAGACGAAGGCGATCGCCGCGGCGGTGATTGTCCTTTTATCTGCAATCGGGCAAACCAATAGCGCGCGCGCGCAGACCGAGCATCCTCGCTATCCGGTTGCCGCACCGATCGATCAATATCGGTCGAAAGACGCGGCGGAAGAGATCGCGCTGGCACGAAGCGCGGCGCCACCATCGATCTCGGCGAACGCCGAGGTGCTCGTGCTCGGCGATCACGGGTACCAGACGGCCGTCAAGGGAACGAACGGGTTCGTCTGCTTCGTGCAGCGTTCATGGACCGCCGGCTTCGACGATCCCCAATTCTGGAATCCGAAAACGCGCGGCCCGAACTGCTTCAACGCGGCCGCGGCGCGGACCGAGTTGCCGCAGGAGATGAAGCGCACCGAATGGGTGCTGTCGGGAGCCACCAGGCAAGAGTTGATGGAACGAACGCGGGCCGCGTTCGCCAACCATACGTTCAAGACTCCCGAGCCGGGCGCGTTGACGTACATGCTGTCCAAGCGCGGCTACCTGGGTGACGATGCGGCCGGGCCATGGCTCCCACACCTCATGTTCTTCGTTCCGCACGGGCAAGCGGCGGCTTGGGGCGCGGGCTTGGACGGCTCGCCGATCATCGGCCGCGACGGCAGCGACATCGAGTCCACGACGCTGTTGGTCCCGGTGCGACGCTGGTCGGATGGGTCGCCGGCGCCTGCGCCCGCTCCCCTGGATAGCCACGCGAAGAAATGAATGCCTTGGGCGCGGCAAACCAAGGGCTTTCCTCGCCAACGCTCCATGTCTTCTCGCCGCCGCGATTCGATTGTGGCGGACGTAGCGGTTCGCGCTCCCCTGTCCGCATTCGTCTTGCCGCGCTGCGGAGCGCTCAATAGACTCTCGACCGTGCATTCGCGAGCGGACCAGTATGCGTGGTGACACGAGGCTGGTTCCCGGCATTCTGAATCGCGAGATCTGACGGAGAAGCCGATCAACCCGAAGCAGAACCTCATCGCACTCGGCTCGGCCGCGGTCATCGCGGTTTACGCAGCCGGCTTTGCGCGAACGCGGGGCGCGGCGGAGCGAATCGCGGAGGGGGAGGCGCGGCGTTCGGCGCGTCCTCCTCGGACGGCGTCGACAGACGTGGTCGCGCCGCGTCCACAAACCTCAGTAGCCTCGGTGCCGTCGGCTCCGGAATCCAGCGCGACGCCGAAGCGCCGAGCCCCGGCTGAGGGCACGCGCGCCAAGCGAAAGACCGAGCCATCCGCGACGCCGGTTCACGCCGATTCGACGGCTGTAGCGCAACCCGCAGCGCCGAGCGCGACCGCGCCAGTGACGCCCGTTCCCACGCCCGCAGCGGCGACCCCTGTTCCAGCACCGACGACCGCTGTTCCCGCGCCCGCGGCGGTAACGCCCCCGCCGACGCCCGCGCCGGCGCCGGCGCCGACGACAGCTGCTGCCGTGCCCTCGCCGGAAGCACCAACGCCGGCGGACACTAACCGCGTCGTGCTTCGAGACGGCGTGTATTCAGGTTGGGGAACCTCGCGGCACGGCGACATTCAGGCTTCGGTCGAGATCAAGGACGGACGTATCGTTTCGGCCACGATCGCGCAGTGCCTCACGCGGTACCCGTGTTCGTGGATTTCGGATTTGCCGCGACAGGTGGTGAAACGGCAGAGCCCCGAGGTCGATCTCGTATCCGGTGCCACGCAGAGCACGGACGCGTTTTACTCCGCTGTGGTCGAGGCGCTGAGCAAGGCGAAGTGATCGAGGCCGGTGCCGGGCTCCAAGTCGTCGACCGCGACGCGTACGTGCAGCGCACGTCCCTCATGGGCACGGTCGTCACGATCATCGTCGTGCGGACGAGCGACGCCGAGCCGCCAAAGGGGGTGGAACAGCCAGCCGTCGAACGCGCGCTCGATTGGTTTCGTCAGGTTGAAGCAACCTGCTCGCGGTTCGACGCCGACAGCGAACTCTCACATCTCTGCGCCCCAGAGCGAGTCGGTACCCCGGTCACGGTTAGCGTATTGCTGTTGGAAGCGACGCGTTTCGCGCTCGCCCTCGCCGAGGAAACCCGCGGCGCCTTCGATCCGACGGTTGGGCATCGGATGGAGGCGGAGGGTTTCAACGTCGAGTACCGCACCGGCCAACAGCGCCGGACGTTCGATGACCGTCCACCCGTCCAGCCGTCCAGCAGTCCACCCGGCTATCGCCACATCCGCATCGACCCGGCGACCCGCACGATCACGCTGATGCAGCCGTTGCTGCTCGACCTCGGCGCGGTAGCCAAGGGATTGGCGGTGGATTTGGCGGCGCGCGAGCTCGGTGAGTTCGACCACTTCGCGATCGACGCCGGCGGCGACGTGTACGTGCGCGGCGGCACACGTGAAGACGCGTCGTGGAGAGTCGGCATACGGCACCCGCGAGATGCAACGCAGCTCATCGAGACGCTCGCGGTGACAGATGCGGCCGTGTGCACGTCGGGCGACTATGAGCGGCGCAACGCCGCGGGCCTCCACCACATGCTCGACCCGCGAACCGGCGCGTCCGCCGACGCGTGCGCGAGCGTGACCGTGATCGCGCCGACGGCGATGGTGGCCGACGGCCTATCGACGGCAGCGTTCGTGCTCGGTCCGCGCGACGGGCTTTCGCTCCTCGAAGCGAATGGAGCGCAGGGGCTCATCGTGACGCCGGCGCTGGAGCGGATGGAGACGCCGGGGTTCCGCGCGCTCGTGGCGCGCACGATCGCGGCCGACGGGATAGCTGCGCGATGAGGGTGGGCCGGTTCTTCCGAACGCCGAAGGGACTTCTGCTCGTCGCGCTGACGGTAATCATGGTCGTCGCCACCCTGCACGAGGGCGTGGCGCAGGTGATGTCTGGGCTCACCGCCGCGATCATCGCGGGTGCGGGGCTCGACGCGGTGATTCTCCGAGTGCGGCGACGGCGATGGGTCTTTCCCGACGGAGCAATTCTCACCGGGATGCTGGTGGCGATGGTTCTGAGCCCGCGCGAGCGGTGGTGGGTTCCGGCGATCTCGACGATCGTTGGCGTCGTCGCGAAATACATCGTTCGCGTCGGCAAAGCGAACGTCTTCAATCCGGCGGCGCTGGGGCTCGTCGCGACGTTCTATATGTATGACACCGCGCAGAACTGGTGGGGCGCGATGCCGGATCAACGGGCAGGGCTGGTCGTGCTCTTCGCCATCGGCGTCTTCATCGCGCAGCGTGTGAACAAGCTGCCGGTGGTGATCGCGTTTCTCGGCACGTACTACGCGTTGTTCACCGTGGCCGCGTTTGCGGGCAACCCGCTCCACGTCGCGGAGATCTATCGCGCGCCGGACCTGCAGATGGCGCTGTTCTTCGCTTTCTTCATGGTGAGCGATCCGCCGACTTCGCCGCCGAAAAACCGCGACCAGATGGTGTACGGAGTGATCGTGGGCGTGATGAGTTTCGCAGCCTTCGAGGCGGTCGGTGCCGCCTATTTCCTGCTCGCGGGCCTTCTCGCCGGGAACGTTTGGCAAGCGTGGCGGCGCTGGAGAACACTGCGTCTCCTGTCTCCTCGGCGACATCGCGATATCGCGCCATCGACCGCAGAACCGCTCTTGCACGAAATCGCAATGGTCGAGCTGGCTCTCGAGAGGCACACATAGGACGAGTGTGTCCCTGGTGACGACAGTCACGAGACGCGCCTCCGCGCCTTAAGAATCGATGGCCGTGCCAGGGTCACAAGTCTGCTGTGGCCGTTCTGGTATCGATCCTGCCCAATAGCGGCGGCATGAATTCATTCACACGGGCTTTTGTCTCGAGCGCGATCGTTGGCGTATCGTGGGTCACTCTCGCCGGCCCGCGCGCGGCGATCGGGCAGCAGCCGGTGGTTCGGCAAATTCCAAACGCCCAAATGGACAGTGAACGCGCCGCGGTGGCGCGCGCGGAGACCGTTTCCGCGGTTGCGAGCACGAAGTACGGGGCGGGGGCGTTTCATCGATGGTTCGCCGGCGATGGGTATCGCGATCTCTGGGCGACGAGCGTTCGCGTGCCCGTGTTGGACTTACACACGTTCTCCGGCGGCGTTCACCCCACCAAAGAAGGGGGCGGGGCGCAGACGAAGAACCTCCACCTGGAGACGAGCACCGGAGAGGAGTTTGTATTTCGTTTGGTCGACAAGGGCGCAACCGGCGCTCCGCCCGAGCTGAAGAGCACGCCGGTCAACTGGCCGTTTCAGGACGGCGTGAGCGCCATGAATCCGGGAGCAGCCGAGCTGACGGCGCCGATTCTCACCGCCACGGGCGTGTTGCATCCGACGCCGGTGTTGATGTGGATGCCCGACGATCCGACCTTGGGAAAATTCCGGGGCGACTTTGCGAACAAGCTCGGAATGATCGAGGAGTTCCCCAACGTCCCGAAGGGCCCGCGCGAAGTCGCGGACGCGCTCGAGCGCGCAGCCACGAGTGAGGTGGCCGTCAAGAGCGAGAAAAGTGACAAGACAGAAAAGCCTGGAAAGAAGGAAGAAGAGAAAAAGCCGAAAGAAGCGGCCGGAAACCTCGTGACGGGTACATCGGGAGCGGCGGCCGACACCGTGGAGCGGTTGGGCTTTGCGGGAGCGTCGAAGATCATCGACACCCCCGAACTTTTGACGATGCTCAATGCGGACTCCAAGGAGCGCGCGGACGTACCGGCGTTTCTGATGGCGCGGCTCTCGGATTTCCTGATCAACGACAACGATCGCGGCACGGTCGATCAATGGAAGTGGGCACGACTCCCGTCAGGACCGAAGAATGAGTGGGAGCCGATCGCGCGCGACCGGGATCATGCATTCGTCTCGTATGACGGCTTCGAGACCGACGTCGGCCGAGTGGTCCGCGCTAGCCTCGTCCATTTCGACGCCAAGATCAACGTCGCCGGGCTGACGCAGCCGAACTACATGGACGAGCGGCTGTTCGCCGGTCTCGAGAAACCGGTGTGGGACTCTGTGGCCCGCGAGCTGAAGGCACGCGTCACGGATTCGGTGATCGTCGCCGCGACGCTCAACCTGCCGCCCGAGTATCGATCGATCGCGCCACACACGATCGCGGTGCTCAAACAGCGGCGCGACGCCATTCCCGCCGCCGCCGACGAGTATTACAGAAGGCTCGCGGCGCGGGTCGAAGTCCACGGCACCGACGCCCCCGACTTGGCGACCATCCGGCGCACGTCTGACGGACCCGTGAGCGTGCGGCTCGAGTCCGGCGGAAAGCAGTACTTCTCGCGCACGTTCTATCCCGCCGAGACGCATGAGATTTTGGTGTATCTGCACGGGGGCAACGACACCGCGGTCGTCACCGGCCACTCGGCCAGCAGCATCCTCGTGCGCGTGATCGGCGGGAACGGCGACAATACGTTCGTCGATTCTTCGACTGTCGGTAGTTCGAGGCACCCCACGCGATTCTACGACGCCGGCCCGACGAGCGGCTTCGAGGACGACACGCTCTTCGAGCGCTTGCCGTTGGAGCGACATAACGGACTGCTCGTCCAGCCGGTGCCGAACTACGGCGGCGGGGTCGGCGGATTCGTCGGCCTCAGCGACGACCGCACGATCGGCCTCGCGCCGCGCGTCGGCATCGCTCGATACGACTACGGATTCATGGACCGGCCCTACGCGTCGATGCTCAGACTCGACGTTCAATACGCGCCGTTTTGGAAAGGAGAGCAGGTCGCGTTCACCGCGGACCGCCGCTTCGAGTCGTCGCCGTTCCATACGATGTTCTACGGACGGATGTCCGACTTGCAGTCCGCGAACTTTCACGGATTCGGGAACGCGACGTCTGATTCGACTTTTCCCGATACGTACTTCGAGACGCACCAACGCCAATGGATGATGAATCCGTCGGTCGGGCTCGCGTTTGGTTCGTGGACCGACGTCACGCTCGGTCCGGTTCTCCAGTACACCGCGACCGACAGCACGCGCAGTCCGTTCGTGACGCAACAGCATCCGTACGGTTTTGGAAATTTCAGCGAAGCCGGGCTGTTGCTCGACGCGCGTTACGACCGGCAGGTCGATCGCTCGCAGCCGACCGTCGCCACCAATCGCTTCCTCGCCGAAGCGAAGGGGGAGTACTTCCCCGCGGCGATGGACGTGCGCTCGACGTTCAGCGAAGCGTCGTTCGCGCTGGGTGCAGCGGTCACCCTCCCCATCCCGACGCATCCGATCCTGAACGCGCGAGCGGGTGCGAAGAAGCTTTGGGGTGATTTCCCGTATTTCGAAGCGGCGACGCTCGGCGGAATGGAGACCCTGCGCTTCATGGACACGCAGCGCTACGCGGGCGACGCGTCGCTCTATGGAACCTCGGAGCTGCTGATTCCGCTGGCCCATTTCAAGTTCTTGATCCCGGCACAGGCCGGAATCGCGGGCGACGCCGAGGCGGGTCGCGTTTACTTCGGCGGACAGTCACCGGACGGCTGGCATTCGGCGACCGCGGAGGGCATTTGGGTCGGCCGCACGTATGGATCGCAGACACTTACTCTGCTGCGAACGACAGAACCGGGTCATCAAATACAGCTCCGCTTGGGGCTGGGTTTCTGAACTGCTTCAGCGCAGAGACGCAGAGGACGCGGAGGACGGCCGCGAAGGCAGGGGAGTTGCTAGAAGGTCTCATAGGCGGGCACACCCGCCGCACACCATTTGAACAGGGAGTTCTACCATGAAGAATCTGTCATTGTTGGTCACGGCGCTCGCCTTCGTCGGCGCTACGGCGGCTGCCCAAGAGCCTGGCTACAAGAGAGACATCCCCGATGATCTGGCCAAGCGCGCGAAGATCGACGAACCGACCGCGGCCGTAAGGGCGCACAAGCGCCTGCCCAAGGGGCACATCGACGCCGTGGTGCTCCAGAACGAAAAAGGACGACCGGTCTACCTCTACACCGTGCGGACGGACGGAAAGAGCGGGTTGGACGAGGTGCGGATCAACGGGCTGACCGGCGGTGTGATCGGCGTCCATCACCGAACCGAATCGGCCGGTGAGATGAAGAAGCCGTAACAAGGCCAATCGCTCCCGTCACCGAGGCGACGGGAGCGAGCTGAGTATGCTATTTCGCCTGGGTCACCACGAGGGGTGCCGTCCACCGAAACGGTCCCCACTCGATGGAGAGCGTTCCGCGCCTGTCGTCGAGCCCGGCGATCGCGATCGTGAACTCCTCGACCGGCGCCTCCGTCGTCTCGGTCCGCAGATGCACGGTCCCGAGGTCGCGCGCGCCGTCGTACTCCGTGCCCCACTGGCCGCTCTGCTTGTTGACGATGAGATCCGCGGTCCCGTTCGCACGCGGCACCGTCCAGAGCGTGTACGTCCCGGCCGGAACGGCGAGTCCACCGAGCGTGATCGGCACCGACGTCGTGAACTGCGTCGCCGCGTTCGCACCCGTGCGCCACACGTAGTCGAACGGCACGACGTCGCCGAGCAGTTTGCGCCCGCGGGCAAGCGGCCGGCCGTAGTCGACGGCGAAGGTCGCCGAGCCGATGGTCGCGCGCGCAGTATCGCGCACGCTCAACTGCTTCGCGCCGCCGTTCTTCGACTCGAGCGCTGCGAATCGCGTGGCGATCTCCTGAACATTTGCCTGTTCGCTCGAGCGCGTCACGTCGACCTTGTACGTCGTTCGAGCGCCGGAGTACGCGAGCAGCCGGTGGCTCGAGTCGAGCGTCGCCTGTCCGACGCCGGAGAGCCAGTCGTGCCACACTTCGGCCTTGTTGCCCGGCAAGCGTCGCACGGTGGCGTGCGCCAAGGGGAACCGGTCGAACTCGCGGTCGATGTAGAACTGGCGCAGCCGCACCGTGTCGCCCGCCGGCGTCGGCGATGTCGACGGCTGCGCCAGCGCCGCCGCGAAGTAACGCTCGTACATGCTGTACATCTGTGGCACGTGTGCGACGACGGGTTCGGGTCCGTGCGCGAACGCCCAGCGCGTGTTGGCCGTCGAATCCTGCTTGGTCATGAGCACCGAATCGCGCGTCACGTCGATGACGACATGACGCTCGCGCTGCTTCGGCGCCTCACTCGGCGTGGTGATGTCCATGACGAGTCGGCGAATGCCGCCGTCGGGCGCGAGTGTGACGTCGGCGTGCCGCTCGCGCACGCGCGGGAATCGGTCGACGGCGTCGATGGTCAGCGTGTTCCCGCGGCGCAGGACGTTCTCGACGGAAATCGTGTCGTCGCCGAGTCGGGTGATGAATCCGTAGCGTTCGGCGGGCTGGCTCGAGCAGGCGGCGAGGGCGCAGCAGGCGAAGAGGAATCGTCTCATGATCCCACGTTTCACCGACAGCCCGCGCCGCGCAAGACGGATCGCGCTCAACGCGTGTAATGAATGCGTCAGGTATTGGTGGCCGGAGACATCCTAGTCGCGCTTCGACAGCCGACAATGCGAGCGCGTTGCACTCACGATCTATCCGCTGTTCACGGTCGCCGTAATCGTGACCGAAGCACCGTTCACGATCTCCGCCCGTAAGGAAACCGCGCCGACCGTCGGGCCCATCGTCCAAATGACTGATGCGTTTCCGTTGTCATCGGTCCGGCTGGTCACTGCGCTGACTGATCCACCCCCGGTCAACACCGTCCAATCGACCACGGCATTCGTGAGCGATGTACCACTCTGATCCGAGACGTGGACGACGATCGGCAGAGCGAGCGGCTGGCCGACCAGACCGACCTGTCCGTTGCCCGAGTTCACGGTGATGCTCGTCGCGACCGGAACCACCACCACGTTGGTCAGCAGGTCGTTGTGGTCGTCGCTGCAGGCTGCGGCGCTCAGCACGAGCGCGCCGCCCAGGGCCGGCACAAGCCACCGCCTGTAAAGAGAGATACCTTGCTGCTTGTTCACGACTTCTCCGCAACGCCGATGAGGTAGTTCTTGGCTTCTGCACGTCGCGCTCCATTGGCCTCGGACCGCGAATTGCCGTCGCTCCTTCTTCGGTAGCCGCATGGCCACCCGCCGCGCCCGGCTCGTCGGTACCAAGCGGTGTCAGCGTCCGGTAGGAGGTCATGATGTTCCGCCCGTCTCATGTCGCCGTCGGCGTGCTGGTACTGATGGCCGCCGCCTGTGGTGACGCCGACAACGTCGTACATACGCTCGACGTCGTCACCGTTCGCCTCGTGAACGACACGGACACGCCGCTCTCGGTCTTGAGCGGTGCCATCGTTCCCCCGGCGAATGCGCGGCTCGCGTTCGGTGACGCAACCGGCTGCTTGCTCATCGATCTGTCCAACGTGCCGGCGCTAGCCGTTACGAACGCCACGACCGGGGCGACGATCGTCTTCACGCCGACCCTCGTACCTGGAGCGAACCTGACAGTCGTCGCCTTCGCCGATACGTCCGGCAACGTTCAGTTCGCGGCACTGAGCAATTCTTTCGTGACGATCGCGAACACGGCCGGATTGCGTTTCTTCAACGGTGTGGCGACCACGGGCCCGCTCAACATGGCGCGCAATGGCGCCGCTCTGACACCGTTGGTCTCGTTCGGCGCGGCGAGCGGTTTCGTGAGCGTGCCGACCGATTCCGGGTCGATCACGTTCTCGAACCAATCGTCGGTCGTCCTCGACGCCGGGTTGCTGACGTTCCCGCAGGGTCAGAACTCGACCGTGGTGCTCGGGGCGCCCGCCCCCAATACCGTTCCTCCTCGTTTCTTCACGGTGCGGGGCTGCTGAAGCGGCTGGCAACAGCGCGCGCTCAACGACTGCAATGAATGCGTCAGGTATTTGGCCGCCGGCGGTAGATTCATCGGGCGTGCAATGCCCAGATGACGTCCTCCGGGAGGGAGATCCTACTATGGACGACATGGGAACGTTCAGAACCGATGTCGAAATCGAGAATCCCGCCAAACCCGGAGCACGCCGAACCATCGCCAACGCGCTCGTCGACACGGGTGCGGAGCTGTCGTGGTTTCCTCGCACGGTTCTCGAGGAGCTCGGTGTCGAGCGACTCAAGCTCTGGCACTTCAGGCAGGCCGACGGAACGGTCCTGGCTCGATGGACGGGTGCTGTCCGTCTGGGTGTCGCAGGCGTTTGGACTGTCGACGAAGTCGTATTCGGCGAGGCGCGGGATCTCGTATTGCTTGGAGCGAGGTCGCTCGAGGGATTGAACCTGCGCGTAGAGCCAGCGACGAAGCGTCTAGTGGACGCCGGACCCGCGCCCGCTGCGGCCGCGGCATGACGCGCAACGTCGAGGATGGCGCCGGACGGCCCGAAGGTTCCGAAAAAAATCCCGGCGACGGCTCGAGACGAACGAGCGTTCGTAGATTCTGACCATCAGGTCTCGAAAGCCGCGTTCCAATTCGTCCACCGTCATCCGTTCGGGAACGAAGTTCACGTCGAACAGCGTGCATCGCTCCCACGCGCCCGGTTCGATGATCCGCCCCTGCGCGAGGAGACGGTGGTAGAGCGGCGTACCGGGGAACGGCGTCATGACCGTGATCTGCACTTCGCACAACCCGGTTTCTTTAACGAACTCGTACACGGCATCGAACGATCCGGCGTCGGTGCCGTCGAGTCCCAGGACGAAGCACCCGTTGAGCGTGATCCCGGCTCCTTGGATCGCGTCGACGGCCCTCCGATATTCATCCAGCCGTTTGCGCTTCCAGTTCGAGCGATGCTCCAGTCCGTCGAGCGCGGACGCTTGCGGGCTCTCGAAGCCGACGAGAATCTGCGCGCACCCGCTCGCCTTCATGGCCCGAAGCAGTTCGGGGTCGCGAGCGACGGAAACGTCGGACTCCGTGAACCATTTGAGGCCGAGTGGACGGAGCGCCTCCACGAGCGCGCGACCGTGGCGCTTGTCGGCGAACGTGTTGTCGTCGGCGAACTCGAGGAACGGCTCGGGCCAGATGCCGCGGATCGCCTCGATCTCGGCGAGAATCTTCGACACGGGCTTCGCACGGTAGCCTGGGCGCAATCGGATGGATGCCGCGCAGAACTCGCAGTTGAACGGGCAGCCTCGCTGCGTCTGCACGGTGAGGCGGTTGTAGCGAGATGGGTCCAGAAGGTCGAAGCGCGGCATTGGCGCCAAGGACAGATCGAACGCGCCGGGGCGCGCCTGGTAGCGCGGCTTCACCTGACCGGCGCGGAGATCCCGGATGACCTCCGGCCAGACCGGCTCCGCCTCACCGATGACGATTCCGTCGGCGTGGTGAGCAGCTTCGTCGGGCACGAGCGTCACATGGAGACCGCCAAGGATGACCGTCACACCCGCCGCGCGATAGCGGTCCGCGAGCGCGTAGGCATCCTTGATCATCGCGGTGAAGCTGGAGATTGCCACCGCGTCGAAGCCGCCGTGTAGCGGCGCGGCCAGGTCCAGGTCCGCCACCTCGATGTATTCGACTTCGATGTCCGGCAGCGTCATGCCCGCGAGCGTGAGAAGCCCGAGACTGGGCAATGACGCGATCACTTTGCTGCGCTCGACGAATCCGGGCAGGTTGAGTCCCAACTTCAGCAACTCCTCGCTGTGGACCCGGACACCGCTCATGGCGATAAATCCGATCTTCATGGTGCGTTCCTCGCCGCGGGTCAGTTGGTGACGACGCCCGCAAGCGTCGCCACGATGCCGGTGAACACGCCGACCACAGGGAGGGCAAAGAGGTGTCGGAACGAGGGTCGCCAGGCGGCGAGGAAGCAGCAGGTGGGCATGGCCACGGCCGCCACGATCAGCGCACCTGCGGCGAGCGACGCCGCCCGGTCCGGCAGCGGCATCAGCTGATTGGTGAAGGCGAGGAGGAGGTTGAGGAAACCGAGTCCGAAGAACGAGATGTGCCCAAGCCGCGCGAGGCGGCGGCGGAAGCTCGCGTAGCCACCCATCCAGTTCTCTCTATGGAAGAACAGCCCAAGGACCGCTCCCGAGACTACGCCGGCGAGCATGCCGCTCCACCCCGTAACGAGCATGGCGCGCGTGATCGAATTCATGTGTCCTCCCCCTTCCCCTTTGGGCGCTTTCGCGGCCGTTCCTGGCGAACCGGTGGTCCGCGGATTCGCCGGAAAGGTTGTAGCGGGAAGAGGCCGCGCCCATGCGTCAGTTGACGTAGACGGAGGGGCCGCCGCGTTACCCTCACACCGGCCGCGGCGTAGCGAGCGCAACCGTCGGGGCAGGCAGGCACGTGCATTGCCTTCAGATGGAAGCGACTCTTTGCGGAGCTCCTGTCTATGGATCTATTGACCTGGTTGATCGTTGGACTGGTCGCCGGCGTGCTGGCGTCGCTGGTGATGGGTGGAACGGGCTACGGTCTCGTGGGCGACATCATCATCGGGATCGTCGGCGCGTTCATCGGCGGCTGGCTTCTCCGGGTGTTGGGGACCGGGGTCCCAGTCGGTGGACTCCCTGGCGTGATAATCGTGGCGTTCATCGGAGCGGTGGTGCTGTTGTTCATTCTCCGACTGGTGCGCAGCGCCGGGCGAACACGCGTCTGACGGACTGGCATCGGCGCTCATGCCACATCTGGCATGAGCGCTGAGCCCGAGTTGGTTCGTTGACAGAACCCAACGTCGCCCCTAAGCCCAGCCCTCGCGGTATTGGCGCGCGACGGCGTGTTCGTTGGCGGGCAGTCCGGTGGCGTGGCGTACACCGCGGAAGAAGACTTAAGAGCCGACCTTGAACGGAATCGTGGCCACGATGGTGCCCCAGGCCACGTGGAGCTCAGGCTTCTTGGCGTCGATTGAGAGTGTCACCTGTTCCACCGGCGCGCTCGCCTTGGAGACCGTCATCGGCGCTCGGCCGATCTCGAGCTTCGGCAGGTACGGTATGCCCCATTGGTCTGGCGTGTCGAGTTTGCCGATGAGCAACTGCCAGGTCTTCTCCCCCGGCTCGGTGCTGATCGTGTAGCTGCCGGGCTGGAGATGCACCGCTCCAAAGGTGAGCGGCTTGTCGGTCGTGATGACCGTCGCCTCGTCGGCACCCGTGCGCCACGGTTGGCCAACCGGCATCATTTGAGATTCCGGGCGCTTCTTCAAGAACGGACGACCGTACTGGATCGAGACGGTCGCGCCGTTCACCATCCACGTGGTTTTCTCGTGCGGACTTCCGCCCTGTCCGACGCCCATCGAGACAGTCGTTTGCGCCGCGGCAACGGACGATAGCGTGACGGACGCGAGGACGGCGAGAATCGAGCGTGAGACTTTCATGAGGAGCTCCTAAGAAGGCGGCCTCGAGCGGCGGAAAGCGACCGCGTGGTCCCCAAAATCTATGGCAGAGAATGTCGTTGCAATAAGTCCGTAGTGTGCTGCGTTGGGCAGACGAGGTCTGGCAGCGACCCTCATCCGGCGGTAACGTCGGGATGGACCGAGCAACTGCCTGGCACGTTCGGACCGAGCGCATACCCACTCAGCGAAATGGCGGAGGCCGATCAATGCATCGCATTCTGCTCCTCGTTCTCGGCGGCGCGGCCTACACTGCGGCGTCACCGCGAGTTCCGACGCATGCCGACGACGCCTGCGCGCTGCTCACACCAGCGCTGATCGCCAAGGCGACGAGTCTCACGGTCGGTGACCCCACGCCCGGCAAGCCAATCCCCGGGGTCTTGGCCCGGTGCACCTGGGAGGGGACCAACTCCACGCGAGTCATCGTCACTCTTGCCGACGCGAAGCACATGGACATTACCGTGCACGCGACGGAGAAGAGCGGCGGCGATGCCGTCACCGGGATCGGGACCAAGGCGGTCGGCACGAAAGGCGCTCCGGCGTTCGGTGGCGGCTACATCGTGAGCGTCCTCGATGCGAAGGGCGGGTTCGGAGTCAGCATACTTGGCCCGGGTGGAACGCGCGACCGCGCCGTCGACCTGGCCAAATTGGTCGAGAGTCGCCGCTAGGTCGCTTCGCGGCGACGAACGCAACATCGGATCGGTCGTTACGCTGCGGCGTGTTTTGGCGCTCGTCGTGCGGGCGGCTGTGTGCACCCAACCGCCCGCACGGAATCGTTCGTCTACCTCGTGATGTGTGCTACGCCGCCGGCGGTGCGGCAGCTACGACGGGCGTAGTCGTCACCGGCGCCGGAGCGTTCACCGATGGCGGTGGCGTCGGAGCCGGTGCCGGACTGAGCGCCCGCACCGCCTGCTCTACCCCGGCGACCGGCCCGCCTCTCGAGTCGACCCGCCGCGCCTTCCTCCACTCGGCCAGCAACCCGCTGTGCGCGACGTCCGCCGAGAGAATCGGGACGACGAAGTCGTTGAGCGCCTTGAACGCCAGGCGCGCGCGATTCTCGAGGTCCTTGAGCGTTCCGGTGGCGCTGGACCGCTGACCGCGCGCCGCGGCCCGCGTGTCGATCGACGTTTTCACCGCGTCGGCCGCGGCGGTGAGGTTCGCGATGAAGTCCTGCGAGAGCCCCGCGTCGATGAACACCTGCGCGTACGGCTGCGCCGCCTCGGCCATCCCATGCGCGTGGGCGAGCAGACTGACGATGCGGGTGTTCGGACTCGGCATCGTCATCGCTTGGAAGTTGGGGACGGTCCTCAACTTCGCCCGTGCGACCGATGCGATCGGCTGCATGTGATTCAACCGCAGCGCGAGACGCAACGTGCGCTGCCTCGCGGTCTCTCCGATCGCGTTGACGCGCCCCGCGACTTGTTGGCCGCCGCTGTCGCCGAGTGCATCGACGATCGCGTCGAGGTCGGCGCGCATTCCCGACTTGTTGATGGTGCCCAACAGAGCGTCGTTGGTGATCAAGAACGCCTGGATGCGGCGTCCCGTGTTGTAGATCCGTTCTTGTAAACTGTTCAAATGTCCTCCGACAGATGAGTGATTGGATGAACTGGCGTCGAGCTGTCTTGCAGCCCTGCTGAACGTGCGGTTCCGAGCAATTGATGCCGTCGCCTGGCCTCCTTGGTTGTCGTTTCGGCGAGTTGATGCTCGCTCGAGACGCGTCGACGTCGTCTTCACGAGCTCCAACGTGAGCGGTTCATGTGGCGATGGTGTGGCACCTCCGTGTGATGGGTGTTGAGATCGGCGCGATGCGAGACGGTTCCGCGCCGAGTGAACGGCGGACTCCGTCGAGTGAACGACGAACGACCGTCGAGTGAACGACGGAAGACCGTCGAGCGAACGATGAACGCCGTCGAGTGAACGGTGAACACGGTTGAGTGAATGCGTGCGACGGTCGAACGAGTGCGTCGACCTCGAGAACGCCGCGTCACCGCTCGCGAATGGTCGCGGAGCGGCGAGTGGTGCCCGGTACGTCCACGCCTGGTCGGCGGAGCCGGCGGCGCGCGTCGCCCTACGTAGTGGTCTAGGATCTGAACGGCGAGGAATGGCCGTTCGCGCTTCGGCGCCGAGAGGGGGCGAGAACTTCGCGACACGCGCCCCTCTACTTATGTCTTATCGCCGGACCGCGTTTCGGGTCAAGGCAAATTTTGCCGGCTGTAAAAGCCTCATTGAAGAACTTTACCACGCCGAGCCCGGTCATATTGACTCACATTGGCTGGCAGCCGAGCCGACACGACGGCGAAGTTCGGCGATTCGCGGGCGCTCTCTCCTAGACGGTTTAGGCAACATCGTGTGCTGCGGATCTTTGCCTAGTCGATCTAGGAGAGCTTTTTTTCTGCCCGACGTTATCCGTCGCCAGACGGACTTAACTGCCCGCATCGCCGAGCCGCCGCTGGCAACCGAGGCGTCATTCTCGCGGGCCCCTGATCTTCTAAACGTTCAATTGAACGACTTTATACGCAGCCATGACGCTCGCCTGACGCGTATAACCGTTTACGACGGTTAGGGGATACCCCGAAACCGCGGTCGGCGGATAAGTAATAAGTAGAGAGGCTCGAGTCACCGAAGTCGGAGGGTGTGGAGGGGGCGATCACGACGGTGGATCCCCCGCGCGCTTCTCTCTTCCCGATCTAGAACTGTCGCGGTAGTCTCTCTTTTTTCACCCACCCAGGAGAGACCCTGTGCAGGTCGCCGAACTGCTCCCCGGCACCCTCGACGTGCTGGTCCTCAAAGCCGTCTCGCTCGGGCCGCTGCACGGGTACGGCATTCTTCTTCGGATCGAGACGATCTCGAAGGGATGCTTCGCGCTCAAACAGGGGACGGTCTACCCTGCCCTCTATCGGCTCGAGGATCGTGGGCTGCTCAAATCCGAGTGGGGGGAGTCGGAGAACAACCGGCGCGCGAAGTTCTACTCGCTTACGGCGGCGGGACGGAAGGAATTGACCGATGGGAAGAACCGGTGGCACGACGTCATAGCCGGCATGACCGCCGCGCTGCGGGCGACGAGGGAGTCGTTGTGAGGCGGCACGTCGGATCGCGAACCGTGGTCGTGCGTGGTCAGTCCGCTCTTACGGCGACGAGCGATGAACGGCGAGGCCGGTATCGAGGATCCAGTGCCGGGATGGGATGACCGATCGTCGCCTGTTGGTGGTTGAGCTCGCCTTTTCGTTGCAAGTACTTCCCGGCGGCGTACTCGGTGCCCAGTCCGCCGCGATACGTGGCACGGTTGTGGGTAGAGTGACAAGCGATTCCGCCGGCGCTCATGGAGTCGAAAGCGCTGAGATCGCAATTCCCCAGATCAGCGTTTCGGTGCGAACGAGCTCGATGGGGGAATACCGGATCCAGCTTCCGCCGGGCCGCTATGTCGTCACGGCCCGACTGCCCGGCTTCCGAGCCCTGAGTGACTCCGTGACGGTCAGCGCCTCCAGCGACGCGCGCCTGGATTTCGTGCTGGATCAGCGCGTCGTGCGACTCGACTCTATGGTCACACGCGCGGAGCAGGCGGCTCCCAGAGGTTCTTGAGAGTCGGCTCAACGGGATTCGTTTCTTCCATCCACCGATAGCTGGTCCTGACGCGATGTGGGCCGTCGGCACACGAGCGCCCCGCGGTCAAGAGTGCGGCGTCCTTTTGAGGTGCACGAGGCCGGACGGTACGCCCGTTCACCATTCGAACGAGTTCCGCGATCTGTGCTACTCGAACGTGTACGTGGACGGCGTTCTGATTTACGACGCAGCGAAAATGACGTCGGTGGTACCGCCTGACCTGGCGCAGCTCAACGTCGCAACTATTGCCGGAGTTGAATTCTACGCCTCCGAGGCCTCAACGCCTGTCCAGTTCACAGCGAGCCCCTGCGGCGTACTCGCGATCGTGGACGAGGGAGAAATAAGACTGACGATCATCCGCGTGGCCACCTGCTTCAGTTTTTGAACGTGAGCGCACCCGGCGCTAACTTGAGATCGCCGTGGCGTGGTTGCCCTGTGGAAGGTCGGAGCGGTGGGTTCGATTCCCACGAACCATCCTGGGCTCCGGAACCGCAAGCCGGGTTCGACTCCCGGACGGCATTTTACGCGGGCGACGAGAACGAGGATACCGAACGTCGCGACGGTCGGGCAATTGAAGAGAACGGGCGGAGGCAGGCATGCGCGATTGGCGAGGACTCATCGCTGTCGTCGCGACCGTGGCGCTGGTGGCTGGATGTCAACGAGAGCATCTGGTGCAGCCAGGGACGGGACCGACGGCTCAGGCAGCACCACCGCTCGCGAACGAGGACATCTCCGCGATTTACGCGGCAAGGCACGTTTCGCCCATTCCCGCTACCGAGAGTGACATTCAGGAAGCGCGCGCGCACCCGCTCCCGCTCCCCAAGTCGGTTGATGTGGCGACCGCCGTGGTCCTGATGCCCAGGCTGCCTGTCCCCGACGCGGCAGCCGTCGTGCTTCGGCGTCCGAGTTTGTGGCCCGCCAGCGTGATCATGCTCCAAGAGGACAGCCTCTCAGTCGGCGCGTTCGAGTCCGCCCTGTTTGCGCTCTCGAACGAAGTCACACGGGGCGGCGGAGTCGAAGCGCCCTCGACCACGCAAGTGTTGCAGATTCGCGGTCAGGAACTCCCGACGGGAAGCAACGCCGCCGGGCGCAACATGGACCAATGGATTCTCGACAGGTTGAAACAGGCTCCGAGACGCACCGTCGCAGGCGTCGGCGCGTATCGGGCGGTTCTGCTGCACATTGGAGCGTTCACCGCCGCAAAACCGGACAGCCGATAGCCGCGAGTGACTCGAACCTCTCAAGAGTTGGAGCCTCCGACAATCCCGGGGCGATTCAGGGTGTGCACGCGAAAATGATTGCATACCACACCTCCTTGGACTGCCGTTACCAATCGCCTGCGGAGTAGCCGGAGGCGTGGTGGAGGTATTGTCGCTTGGTTCTGGTACCAACGTTGACCGCCCTCGGGGCTTTACTCGCCCGTGTCGTCGACCGTCTTGATGCTCACTCAAAGAGTGTTCGCTACTCGCTGATGGGGCATGGGGCCGCGCCTGGGGCGCTGGCGCTCCTCGTGTTCGTCGCCGCCAGTGCCGCTGCGCAGCATGTCCGAATCCGCGTCACGGATGACGTGGACGACGCTCCAATCCCGAATGCTGTCATCAGTGTGCTCAACGACGGCAAGTCGCTCCGCGCTGACGACGCAGGCGTGATCGTCGTCGCGGTCGCCCATTCCGGTCCGAACGTATTCACCATTCGGAGGCTCGGCTACCGTCCCATTACCACCACGCTCGACGTGCCGGCTCACGACACGGTGAAAGTGCACGTCGTGATGAGCGCGGCATCTGCAGCGCTGGACACCGTGAGTGTCACCGCGCGCAGCATGGCTTCGCAATTCAGCGCATTTGAAGCGCGCCGACTGCGCAACTCGGGCGGCCGCTTCATCACGCGGGAACAGATTGATTCACAACGGCCGATCGAGACGGCCGATCTCTTGCGCCTAATACCCGGGTTTCGCGTCGTGCGGCCGTCGAACGGGGGCGACCCGCTCATCGAGTCGACCCGGGGCAAGACGAGCCCAGGCGCCATGGGTATGCTCGGCACGGAGCTGCAAGGTTCGGTACCGTGTCATCCGCGAATCGGCGTGGACGGTGCCGTGTACGGGGTGGACTTTCCAATCGACGAGATCGAGCCGTTGAAGATTTACGGCATCGAGATCTATGATGGCGCGGCCACTCTACCTCCGGAATACATCACCGGTGTCGCGGTTGGTGGTTCATGCGGCCTGATCATGATCTGGACGCGGACGGGTGGCGGCGAACACCCGAAGCCGCCGCCGGGCGACGGGACGCGCCTGATGACTAAACGACTCGATCGCGAATCACGTTCCTGGCTTCGGGCAGGTTCTACGTCGACGAGGCGCGAAACCTCGTGAGGTGATTGTATGTCCAAGTTGTGTTCATCTTTGATCGTCGTAGCGGTTGGCGTGGCCCTGGGGTGCGCGTCTGCCACCAGCCCGCGCCCGACACCCGCGAGCATCAGGATTCTCGAGCCAAACCCCTTTCTCATTGACGCAACAGATACGCGGCTCCTCACAGCGAATGTGTTTGATTCGGCAGGCGTGCTGATCAACGCGCAGGTTCAAATCATCTGGCAAAGCGCCGATACCAGTGCCGCACAAGTCGATCAAACGGGCCTGCTCATGGCGCGCCAGTTTGGCTCCACGACGGTCCGAGCGACAGCTGATGCGAATGGCGCACGGGTGCAGGATTCGATCGTCGTCGACGTGACGCGGGGAATGGTTACCAACCGGGCACCTGCCGACGAGAGACGTTAGGCGTCTCTGCGTCCGGCAGCGAGTCCTCTCTCGCGATTCTGCGCTCCGCATTGCCTCGGCGGAGGGTCTTCCGCCGCTGCGTCCCATGTCCGCGCCGCGCCCGGCACTACCCGCGCTCTTTCGCAGCATAGGCTCATGGTAGCGTTAATTCCCTGACGAGGATTCTGGAGTTTCGCTGCCGCGCACGGTGACCTCCTGTCGCAAACTGGCGATGGCATCGTTGGCCCCAATCGCCGCGGTTCTGACTGCCGCGTCGGGTTGTTCGGGGCCAGCGGAAACGAGCATCGCCCCTTCAGATACGTCGGGCTCGACGCCGTTGGGCCCGCTAATTCCCCTCGCGATCGGCACGCGGTGGACGTACGACTCGATCGACTCAGTCCTGTTTACGACCGACACGAGTCGCGATCAGTCGATCCACGAGAGGCAATCGTTCGCGGTGATCGCGGACACTGTTGCCGCAGATGGTTCCACTTGGGCCGTCTTGGATAGCTCATACGACATCATCGACGGCGGGCCGATTGGGGGTCACACCTATGTGGCCAATCGAAGCGGCGGGTTATGGTCCTTTGTCCCTTACCCGATATCCCTGTTGTCTCTGGAGTTCCCCTACCCGACGAAAGTCGGCACGAGCGAGAACTTCGGGATCACGGTCGTGCTCAAAACAGACACGGTCGTCACGGTACCCGCGGGCACCTTTCATTGCGTGCTGTACGCCGAGGCCGGCGACAGCGTCCTTGTGGCGCCCGGCGTCGGCGTCGTCGCGCGCCTGACGGACAGGACCGGTACCGAGTTCGTATCCGGACAGGTCGTCGAGCGATCCCGCGAATACTTCGTCCTCAAATCGCTGACGGTACCATGAGAAGTCCGGTCGTCATGTCTCACACGGCGATCCCGTGGCATGATTAGCATCAGACAGCCACATCTTCCTCACGACAACAACTTCCGATGAGTCGCGGCATCGTTGCGATACTCGCGTGGCCTGTCGGCATCGTCCTCGCCATCGTGTGTACGGTCACGCTGACTCCGCACTGTAGCGCCTCACCGTGCGAGCTGCAGCTGGTCCCGACGTGGGTCGTCGTGTCACAGCTCGCTCTCGCGTTTGCCCCCGGGATCGTGGCGACCGTGTGGTGGCGCCGCGGACGGCGCGGACCCCCGGAGTAGAGGGCGCAGTGCCACGCTACGACGCATGCGACGATTGATGCGCGGACGCCGAGTCGGTTGTACCGCTGCGCTAGTGTTGCTTCTGGCAGGGAGTCGGCAGTCGTGGGGGCAGACCCCAGCCCGAGACGCCTTCGCCGCGTTGCGATCGGATTCAGTCGCCTGGCATCGCGTCATCGACTACGTGATTCGAGCCCTGAGCCCGGAGCTGGTACGCGCCGCGGCAGATACGGCGGCGCAGCCGTGGGATTTGCAGCTACCTCCTGCCGAGCCGCAGCGTCAGCTTCTGGCGAGGCAGCTCCGAATCATTCTCCGCGCCCGCTCCATCACGGCTGCCGACTCGGTCACTCACCGACTGGAAATCGGCGCGCTCCGAATCGTAAACGATACGGCTTTGGTTGGAGTTCACATGCAGGAAACTCGGCGCTGTCCTGGCACGACTCGCACGACTGGGTTCGGATGGACCGACACGGTGCGGGTTCGGCGCGATCCGAAGCAGAAATTCTGGGGAGCGGCATTCTCTCGCATGGCGCTCGCCGGTGATCGAGTCGGCTGCTAGCGTGCGCACCGGGCAACACGTGGCGCCCCCATGGCTCGACGCGTCATCCGGCAACGAGTCGTTCTCCCACGATTCTCCCCTCTGTTGTCTCGGCGGAGGGTGCTGCCACGCTCGGTCCCATCGGAGCGGCGTCCGGATCCGGCGTTGATTCAACGCTCGCGCGTCCACAAAAGCAGAAGGCCGCATTCGTTGGCTGAGCCGCCGAACTCAATCGGTGCCTCCGCCGGGCCTGCGTAGAACTCAACCGCCGCGTAGTCCGTCGGTAGGATCTTGCTCCAGTCCGGCGGCAAGCGGGGAGTCATCCCCATGTTCGCCTTTATTCCGTCCACCACGAACGGCCGGATAACAATTAGGAAATTTGCACCCCGCAAGCGCGCCTCCTTGGCACATCTTGCGAGTAGATACGATGAACTCGGCGCCCAGCGGCGCGGGCCCAATCATCAATCCGGGCATGTGAGAGATCAACACGTCCGCCATCGTGTGATTGTCGTTCTTCCGCATCTCAGCTTCGGGAATGAAATGCCCGAGGCCCATCCGCCGCCTCTCCTCGAAGCCCCGAAGCGCAGGAGAGAGATATTTGACTGCCGAGTCTCTAACCACGACCGTCGGTAGTTGCTGCGCGGCTTCAGTCCGCACGAGGACAACGGTGACCGGCGCCGTGTCGGCCGGGGAGATCGGCACCATGAACGTCTGCGGCTCGAAGCCGAGCTTTCGCACGCGCACGAGCCCTCCGCCTTCGGGCAGGAACATCAGGCTCACGGTGCCCGTTCTCGTCGTCATCGCAGTGGTGCCCGACAGCACGTCACGGACCTCTGCGTTTTCGATTGGATTCCCCGTCTCGGCGTCATACACGCCAAGGAAACGGTACCGGTAGGCGTAGTTCACGGGCTTACCGTGTGCCGTATCGGCGGGTAGTGCTGAGCGACGAGCACGTACGCGGTGCCCTAGCGCGCTGACCGCGGCGGCCAAGCTCATCGCGAGCCTCACGAAGACGCTACTCGGTGCGCGCTTCGCGGCGCGAGCCCCGGTGTTCCTGAGCTGATCGCCCGGGCTCACGTCTTGTCCCATTGCTCAAGTGCCTCGGTGAGCTCGCGGTACACCGGGGCCGTGTCGGGCGCCTGTTTGGGGAGGCGACCCAGCTCACTGGCCGCGACTGAGAGCCGCTCGAGCACCGCTCGAATCGCGGTGTCTGGAATGGCGCCGACTTTTTCGCCGCGATAGTTGGTGAGGATCGCCTGAATTGCCTTGGGAAGTCTCGCGTGATCGGGCGAGCCGTCGGCGCAGCGGAATGGAAGCTTCCACGTCGCCGGATCGGACGCATTCCCGACGAAGGCGAAGCAGCTGCAGGGCAAATGGTACTTGTGATGAAGGAGCTGCGCTTCTCCGTCGGACGGCTCCGCCGAGCTCGATGATTGGGTGCCGGGCGGAGAGATGACACGGAGCTTGGCGTCGTCGCGGTCGGGACGCGGTCTGTAGATGCCCTGAACGGACAGCCAATAGGATTTGGGGCTCGCCGCACGAGTTGCACGAAGACGCTCGGTCAAGCCACACCGACGACGACCGCGGCGTACAGCATCTCGCCGTCGCTGATCGCGACGACACGAACACGTTGCTCGGCGGCGTATCGACAGGCTTGGTCGAGTGCGGCGCGGGCGCCGGCAGCGTTGCGAGCGAGTGAGCCCGGCCGCTTCGCTTCGACGAGGAGGTATTTCACGGCAAGGCGCGAGGAGCAAGTCGGCGAAATCGACTTGATGATTGAGATCGGCGAGGCCAATCGAGGACGTCGGTGAACAGGTCGGCCAGGATGTCCTCGGCGACTTTCTCAGCGGCCCCACCGAGACGATCCTGATGCGCCAAACGCTCGCGACGCCTGGCGAGGAATGAAGCCCACTGCGCCTCGATGCGCTCGATCGCGCGGCGGTGAGAGGCGGTTCGTTCTGTCATTGGTTCGTGTTTGTCGGACGTTTAAACAATGGATGATCTAAACTTGCTCTTCCTATCAACGTCGCGGTCCGTTAGCACACCGCGAGAAATGGGCGTTGATGACCTTCGGAGAATGCCTCAATCGAGTCCCAGGATCTAACTAGCAGCTTGGCGATGCCCTATGCATCAAGCTGACGGGGCGTTCCCTGCTCTCACAAAAACGACACCCAGACGGCGTGCCCGAAGCAGGGCCTGAAAGTGCGGCGACTTTCGCATCGCGCGATCACGCGTGATAAGCACGCGCTGCCATCGCGCTGCGTAATCAAGAATCAAGTCGTCCGGCGCCGCCTGACCCAATTCGGTGATCTCTCGAACGTGGGAGGTCGGCTTACTGAAAAGCCTCAGCGCCTCCGCGAGTGGCGCAGGTAGGTTGTTATCGAAAAGATAGGTCACGCTACCTTGCGGAGGCTCGCTTCGAAGGAGACCGCAGCATCAACCTCCACCTCGTCGATACGATACCACGCGGCAATAGAGGCAACGGAATCGCCAGCTCGGTGAAGACTGGAGAGTACGTCAGTTGGAATCCCGCCACGTGTGACTATCGGCATCCCGAACGAGCGTCGCGGGTCTAGAACGACCGGGGTACCCTGTCCTTTCGGGTACCAGCGTTGGGCCACGCCGTGCGCGTCGAAGTCCAACTGCGTCAAGTACTGCCGAAGCACAGGCTCCATCGAGACCTGGCCAGCCCCAGCGACTTCAATCAGCGATTGCTCGTCGTGCTCACTCCCTAGCTGCAGATAGAGAGCGGCCGCGTCCACGAACCAGCGACGTGTTGCAAACGGGTGAGGCTCGTCGCGAAGGAGGCGAGCCGCCGTTCGAGTCGCCTCGCGGACTTTTGGCCACGAAAGGCCCGAGCGAAGCAGGCCTTGAACGAACATCAATTCGACGAGCTCCAGAAAGGTCAGCACCCGCGTCCCGTCGACGACCGGCGCCTCGGTACGGATAGCAGCAGCGTAATCACTCCCGCGCCGCGCGTATCCGAACGCCCAACGACGAATCGTCGGCGCCTCCTCGCCTAACAGAGCCGAAGCAGCTGATAGCGAGTAAATGCCTTTCGATTCAACGCTTCGAGCAATAGCGGCCGTACCTTGGCGTGGAGTCATGCTGCCTCAAACTACTGTGAAGAGGGCGAAGATGGAAAAGGGCGCCAACCCACGGCGCCCTGAGCCCCAGCCTTAAACAGCCAGGTGTTCTTACCCGCATTCGCTAAACCCGCACACATGACACTTCACACATCCTTCAGCATACTCCATCTGCGACCCGCAATCCGGGCACGTCCCGATGAACGCCTCGCTCGACCGGTGTAGCCCGAACGCCAACTCCGCTTCCGCCGCCGCATTCCCCTGCGGACGCAGCGCCGCCGGAACCTGGTGCGTCATGCTCGTCGTCATCTCACCCGCGCCCGGCGCCTGACTCGGCGTACCCGGAGCAGGCGTGGGCGGCATGAGCTCCTGCTGCACACCGCTCACGCGGTCGCGGTGCCACTCCTCGATCGCGATGCCGATCGCGTCGGGGACGGAGAGCACCTTGTTTGGACCAAGGCCCACCGCGCGATCGCTAGAAATGCCGCGCAACTGGCGGTGGACCTCGGTAATCGGAATGCCGGATCGCAGCGCGAGCGAGATGAGGCGGCCCATCGCTTCGGTGTCGGCCATCGCCGAGCCGCCGGCCTTGCCGAGGTTGATGAAGACCTCGAACGGCTGACCCTTCTCGTCTTCGGTGATGTTCACGAACATCACGCCGAGTGGGGTCTCCTTCCTTATGGTAGTGCCGCGGAGCTTGTCGGGGCGGCTGCGCTTGGCGCGACGCTGGAGGTTCTCGGCTTCTACGTCGTACAGCTGACGCTTGAGTCGATCAATATCGGCGTCGCGCTCTGCGATCGTGCTCTTGAGATCCGCCACGAGGGAGCGGTCCTCTTCTCGGCGCGGTGCCGCGTTCTCGCGCGCTTCCTTGGCCCCGGCGGTCGCGCCGGTGCTCAACACCTGGTTGTCTCGGCTGCCGTCGCGGTAGACCGTGACACCCTTGCACTTCATGTCATACGCGAGCTCGTAGATCTTGCGCACGTCTTCGACGGTCGCGGTGTGGGCGAAATTAGTAGTCTTTGAAATCGCCGAGTCGCAGTGGTCCTGGAAAGCGGCCTGCATCTTGATGTGCCATTCGGGGGCGATCGCGTTGGCGGTGACGAAGACGCGCTGCCACTTCTTGGGCACTTCGGGATGTTCGACCGAACCGGTCTTGGCGATGCGCTCCATCAGCTCGTCGGTGTACCAGCCCTCGGACTTGGCGATGGCGACGAAGTCTTCGTTCACGTCGGGCATCATCACGCCGGCCTGGTTGCGCATGAAGGCAACGGCGAACAGCGGCTCGAGTCCCGAAGAGCAGCCGGCGATGATCGAGATCGTGCCGGTGGGCGCGACAGTGGTGACATTGCAGTTGCGCAGGAGCTGCATGGGACGGATGCGCTTTCCGTTCTCATCCCGCGCGCACGTTTCGTCGGGGCCCCAGATGCTCTTGGCCCACTCGGCGAAGGGTCCGCGGTCGCCGGCGAGACGCTCGGATTCGCGCTTGCCTTCGACGTCGACAAACTCCATCACCGTGCGGCCGAAATCCACACCCTCGGCCGTGTCGTAGGCGATGCCGAGTCGAACGCACGCGTCGGCGAAGCCCATCACGCCGAGCCCGATGCGGCGGATGCGCTTGGAGAGCGCGTCGATCGCCTCGAGCGGGTACTTGTTGACGTCGATGATGTTGTCGAGGAAGTGCGTGGAGAGATGGATGTCGGCCTTGAAGCCGTCCCAATCCATTTTCCCGTCTCTTACATAAAAGCCGACGTTAATGGAGCCGAGGTTGCAGACGTCGTAGGCGAGGAGCGGCTGCTCGCCGCAGGGGTTCGTCGCTTCGTAACGGCCGAGGCTCGGGACCGGGTTGTATCGGTTGGCTTCGTCGACGAAGAAGACACCCGGCTCGCCGGTGCGCCACGCGCCGAGGATCATGCGGTCCCAGACGGTGCGCGCGTCTAATTGTCCGACGACGGCGGGTTGACCGGTGGACCGGTTGACCGGTTGACCGGAACTGCTGACAGACGATGGGTCGATGAGATCGTACGACGTCCCGGCCTTCACCGCTTCCATGAACTTGCTGGTCACGGCGACGCTGATGTTGAAGTTCGTCACCTGCGTGAGGTCTTCCTTGCAGGTGATGAATTCCAGGATGTCCGGGTGATCGACGCGGAGGATGCCCATGTTGGCGCCGCGACGCGTGCCGCCCTGCTTCACCGCGTCGGTGGACGCGTCATAGAGCTTCATGAAGGAGACGGGTCCCGACGCGACGCCGGTCGTCGAGCGGACCATCGATCCCTTGGGACGGAGGCGCGAGAAGGAGAAACCGGTGCCGCCGCCCGACTGATGGATGAGCGCCATGGCGCTCAGCGTGTCGTAGATGCCGTTCTTGCCGTTGGCGAGAGCGTCTTCGACGGGAAGCACGAAGCACGCGCTGAGCTGACCGAGTGGACGACCGGCGTTCATGAGCGTCGGCGAGTTGGGCTCGAAGCGACGCTGGGTCATCAACTGATAGAACTCGTTCGCGACCTTGAGGACCTGCGGGTCGGTCGCGCCGTATCGGCGATCGGCTTCCGCGACAACCGACGCCACGCGCCAGAAGAGATCTTCTGGCTGCTCGACGGGCTTGCCCTTTTCGTTCTTCACCAGGTAGCGCTTTTCGAGAACGGTACGCGCGTTGGCGGAGAGCGAGACGGGGCCCGAGGGCGGGTTGACGGGAAGCGGCATGTTGACGGGACTCCGGGCGGAGGCGAAAGAACAATCGATCGTGGAATCGATTGTAACAGAGGGACTTGTCTAGGGGTTTACCGCAGGAAGGAACCGCGGGGCGGCATTCTATCCATGTTCGTGATTCCACGCCAGTAGTAATGTAAGGACAGACAGAAGCACGAGTTACGAAATGAACATCACGATTGTGCGCGGTGACGTAAGGCCGGGTTGATAAGCGGGGTCAACTGCAAGGGTGGACCGGTAGACCGGTGGACCGGTGGACCGGAAAAACAGCGAGAAAGGCGCCAAGGCACCATCGATTAACGAGTTGTCACGCAGTTCGACCGGTCCACCGGTCTACCGGTCCACCGGTCCACCTCTGTTATGCTGCCGCGACGCTGTCGTGATGATTTGCTTCGAAACACGGCGACCATTACGCCGGCCTGTACCGCTTCTGCAGCTCGACGTAGGACTCGACTGTCTTTTGTATGCGAACGCGATCGGCGTCGGTCGTTTCACGAACGACTTTGCCCGGCACGCCGAGTACGAGGGAGTTGGGTGGAATGCGCATGCCTTCGCGGCACACGGCGCCGGCGCCGACGATCGAGCCGGTGCCGACGTGCACGCCGTTGAGGAGGATCGCGCCCATCGCGATCAAGCAATCGTCTTCGATCGTGGCGCCGTGGACGATGGCGCGATGTCCGATCGCCACGCGCTTTCCTATGTGCGTCGGGATGCCATCATCCACATGAATGATGGTTCCGTCCTGCACGTTGCTGTCGTCGCCGATCTCGATCGTGTCGGAGTCGCCGCGAAGGACGGCGGTGGGCCACACCGAGACGCGCGCACCGAGTGTCACGTTGCCGGTGACGATGGCGGCCGGATGGATGTACGCGGTGGGATCGATCACGGTGGAAGCGAACGATAGCGACGCCGCGCGCGTTCGCAATTTCTTGACAAACGCGAACGGATTCGTGATCAAATCGCGTCAGAAATAACCGTTGACATTCTCGCGCCGCGGTCTGGCCACTCTCAGGGGATCGTGAGATTCGAGAGGTAGTCCTCGAGCTCCTTACGCGCGGCGTCGCGCTTGGCGGTGAGCGTATCGCGATCGGCGTGCAGTGACTCGAGTGTCGATTCCTGTTCGTTGAGTTTGGCGAGCAGGCGCTGGTAGTACTGCGTGTTGTTCGACACGGTCTTCATGTTCTCGCGAATCCGACCCTGCTCCGTAGTAATCCCATTTATGTCGGCGGTGCGCGCCGCGATTTGGCGGTCGAGGTCTGACATCGCGTTCTTGAGCGAGATGGCCTTGGCGATCGCGTCGCGGACGTTGGACGGGATCGAGCCGGTGCGCTGGTAGACGAGGAGCTGCGTCACATCCATCGGCATGATCGCCAACTGCTCGGTCTGCGTCGACTGCTCCTTCACGGCGAACGTCGCCGCCTTGTGCGCGGGCGCGTCGCCCTTGAAGCGGTAGACGGATGCCGTCGTCTCGAGCGGCTTCTGCGTGTCGACGAGCGTCCATCCCCCGCGAACGGGGTGTTCGATGATGATCGTCTTGTCTTTGGCGCTCTTGTTCTCGAGCGTGTACGACTTGGTCGACTCCATGTGCCGGTCGACCCAGAGCATGCCTTTGACGATGCGCGCGGTGGTGACGACGGCGTTGCTCGACGTCCATTTCGTGGTGGCAATGGTTTCGAGATCGACGCCGTAGCTCAAGAGACGGTCCTGCCCAGGCGGGACGTCGTCGATGCGCGCGTCGCCGGCGTAGCCGACGTCCATCACGGTGAGCGGACCTTGCAGCAGATGCTTGCCGCTCGTGTTTTTCATGCGGACGCCGTTGAGCGGGTGGCTGCCGAGCACGGCGTCGTTGTAGATCGACAGGCGCTCGACCTGGACGCTGTCGTTCACGATCGGCAGCATGGCCGACTTCTGACGCGCGAGCGTGACGTTGCCGACGGCGTACTGAAAGAGCTCACCCATCTGCCCCGACGTGCCGAGCGGCTGAATCGACGCCCCAGCGTCGAGCTCTTTGTCCATTCCCGCCACGACGACCTCGCTCAGCGCCATCGGGCCTCGGATCATGATCGGGCCGTTGGCGGCGCGCGAGCCATACAGAACGTCGCGGGCAGCGCTTTTCGCGGCGGCGGGTGACGCCGCTGGCGCGAAAGCGACGGAATCGACCGCGGACATCGCGTCGTCGTAGCGCTGCGGCGTCAAACCGGCCCACAGCTCGGGGCGCACGACGGGACGCGTCGCGTACAGCGGGCGATAGAGATCCATGATGAACGACACCGGACGTCCGCTCACCAGCGAGAGCGAGACGTTGTTCCAGTCGCTCTCGGTCTGGTTCTCGACCATCGCCCAGCCCTGCAGATATGCCGACGTCTTGTCGCCGAGTAGCAGACGATAGCTCGTCTTCCAGACCGGCGTCTCGACGACGTACCCGATCCGCACTCGGCGATCCCCGGCGCCGTTGAAGTTGATCGTGACGGGCTTCTTGTCCTGGTCGCGCGCCTGCACGAGCGCGGTGAGCGCTTTGGTCAGTTCGTCTTGCAGCTGCGGATCGTCGAGCGTGAGGCTGGAGATCGACGGCAGCTCGATGGAGCGGATGGCGGCGCCGGTCATGAGGTTGAGCACTGGCACCTCGATCGGCAGCTCGCCGCGATCGGCGATCTTCTGCCGTCGCTCGACGCCAAGGATCGTGCCGGTGATGTGCTCGGCTTGTTCGTTGATGGTGACGCGCGCGCCGCGCAGCTGCTCGAGAAGATCGGCGAGGCTCGGGTTGCGCGTTATGTCGACCTGAAAGCTCCTGAGCGTCTTGTCGAGCGGATCCAGCGACGGATAGGTGATGGCGCCGACGTGGCCGCCGTCTTCGTCCTGGAGGACGATCGATTTCAGGATGTCGTTGATCTGGTTCGTCTTGAAGCGCAGTTGGGTGGTCGCGTTGCCGCGCACCGTGCCGGCGTGCTCGAAGTACCCGACGCCCGACGAAAACAGCATGACTTTCGTGACCGGGACTGACTGTGCTCCGGCCAGACTGACCGCGGTCAACCACCCCGCCATTGCAAAGTGCAAGTGCGCGCGCATGAGGGCCTCGTCTCCAGTATCTACTCAGACAACTTCACGAATGGCCGGTTGGGCCACATCGTTCTGTAGGAGACGCGCGGGGTTTCGATACTTGCACACGTCAACAGCAACAGCATCAGCAACAACGACAGCAACAGCAACAGCAACAGCTCGACGCAGAGACGCGGAGGGGGACTTAGAGACGCAGAGGGTCCCAGCCGACTCAAATGGAGACAACAAGGGCTCTTGGGCCGTTTGTTTCAGTTTGTTCTCCGTTGGTTTCGGCAGTTCTCGTTGATGCTCGGCTGTGGTGGCGGCTTGGGCGCCACGTCGAGCGGGAACGATAGGACACTGAAACAGACGGAATGAACGGACACAAACGGAGGGAACGATTTTGACTTTCGTTCGGCCGGGAAAAGTCGCGGTCCACCGGTCCACCGGTCCACCGGTCCACCGGTCCACCGGTCCACCGGTCCACCGGTCTACGGCCGGTAGACGATCTTCCAGATTCGGCCGCCCTTGTCGTCGGTGAGATACACGGCGCCGTCGGGGCCTTGGGCGAGACCGACGGGGCGGTGGGTGGCGCCCGTCGGAGTTGGGACGTCGCCGGCGAAGCCGGAGGCGAAGGTCGAGTAGGATGTGGCTTGGCCGTCTTTGAAATGCAGGAAGACGACTTGATAGCCCTCTTCCGGCATCGGACGCCGATACGCGGAGCCGTGGAAGGCGATGAAGGCGCCGCCACGATAGTCGGCGGGGAACATCGTTCCCGTATAGAAAAGAATCGACATCGGCGACCAATGCGCCGGGAACACGAGCAACGGCTGGATCAGGTGGTCGCAACGCGTCGTGATACGGCCGTCGCCGCCGTACTCGGGCGCCAGCTTGCGCTCGTCCTTTAGATAATCGTAATAGCAGTAGGGCCAGCCGAAGTCGGCGTGCGACGAGGCCACGCGCACCAACTCTTCGCTGGCGGCTTCGGCGGCGTCGGCCTCGGTGTAGAAGGCCGGCCAGCCTTCGTGCAGACCGTCGCGTCCGTGCGACACGGCGATGACCGACGAGTCCGACGGGCGGACGCCGAGCGCGACGGCGTTGTGCAGACCCGTCGCGATGCGGGTGCCGCTGGCGATGGTCTGATGCGTGTGGTCGAGCTTGAAGCTCCAGATGCCGCCGCTCGCGTCGAGCTCGGGGCATGGACTCTGGCCCGTCGCGGCCACGGCGGTGTCCTTCGCGCAACCGTTCGAGGCCGCGCCGACGTTGACGAGCAGATTGCCTCGAAAGTCGATCGCCAGCGTGTGCGACGGGATCGGCCGCTCGGCGAGCCCGGAGATGATCGTGTCGACATGCCCGCGCAAGCCGAGCGTTCCGGTGAGGTGATAGCGGAGAATCTGGTCCGACGTCGACGCGATGAGCGTCGAGTCGCTCTGTAGCACGACGCCGTGGACTCCCGTCTCGCCGAACCGCTCCAGAGTGTCGGCGTGTCCGTCGTGCTTCCGGTCGCGCAGCGCGACCACTCCGCCCGGCACGTGCCGTTGGTCGACGACGCCGACGAACACGTCGCCGTTCGACCGCACCGCGATCTCACGCGCCGGACCAACCGTGTCGGCGAAGATGAGCGCGCAAAACTTCGGAGGCAGCTTGATGCTCGCGTCGCAATCGGGAGCGGAAACGGGCTTGTGCGCGCAGGCAGCGGTGAGAAACAAGAAGAGGGTAGACCGGTAGCTCAGAAATTCACTCCCGACACGACGTAAACCTGCACCGCATTCTGTCCGAACAGCGTGCGGTTGTAGGTTGGCGCGACGACACCTAAACGAAATCGGTACGCCGAGTCCCACGAGAGGATGCCGAGGTTGACGTTGAGCTCCGCGCCGGCCGACGCGATCTCGACGCGGCGGGTGAGGAGCGGGTCGAAAATATTGCAGACCTCGCGCCCGGCGGCGACGCTCGGACACCACGCCGAGCCGACGTCGGTGAAGAACGAGATGAACGTGCGGTCGAGGAAGAACGGCAAGATGCCGGGCGATTCGCCGACCAGCCAGAGCGGCATGCGATACTCAGCCGTGCCGGAAAACGCGCGTGTGCCAAAGAGAGTGCTCGACGGAAATCCGCGGACCGGAAACGTTTCGCGTCCTTCGCCAATCGTGTAGCCGGGAACCACCTGGAACGTACCGCCGTTGATGCCGCCGACGTCGTAGTAACCGTCGGTGTTCACGTCGGCCCAACCGACGGCGCCGCGCAGCGCGATCACGTGATGCGAGAATCCGGGCAGGTCGAGCGACTTGTACAGTTGCAACGTGGCCACTGTGCTGAGGCTGGCACCGCCCTGCGCCGCCGGCCCGCTGCGGAATCGATCGCGCAGCGTCGTGTTGAACTGGAGGCCGTCTTCGGGGGAGATGCTGAACGCCGGCCGTTGGTAGTTGGCGTACCCGAGCGCGCCGATGAGCATCGGGAAGGTCGGACTGCCCAGCTCGCCGGCGGTGTCGAGACTGGTCAGCGCCACGGGTGCGTTCGTCGTGTGCGAAAGGGCTTCGACGCCGAACCCGCCGGTGAGCGACAGCGACGTCCGCACACGCTGGCGCAGCCAGGTGCCGAGCACCTCGGCGTCGAGCGTTCGCTGAAAGACTTCACCGATGATCGGACGGCCTGGCGTGCGCGCGAAGACGCCGCCGAGGCTCTGCCAGTCTTGCGACAGGTCGACCCCGATCACCGGAAGACCGAGTCCAGCATATTGGTAGAAGAAGGATCCGACGATGCCTGTGTTGTTGGTCGGGAACTCGAGCGTCGCCTGCATGGCGTGCTGGCCGACGACGTCTTGCCCGGTCGTGGTGAGACCGAAGCGGTAGCCGTTGTCGATGCCGGGGTCGAGGACGGGCAGCCAGTAGCGCGGATAAAACGTGCGCCACGCGTGGTAGCGCCCGACCGGGCTGCTGTCGACGACGACCGGCGCGACGCCCGCGTGCGGGAGCGTGTCGAGATAGTCGGGCACCGCGGTGCCGGCCGTCGTGGCGTAGCGCCCGAAGCCCAAGTGATAGCCGTCGATCCGGAAATCGGTGGCGGCCGCGTGGACGCCGTCCGGTGCGGGGATGGCGTCGAACGTGCCAGTGGTGACGTCGCTCAAGCGTCGCGTCGAGGCGCCGTCGAACGTGCGGGTATTGGAAAAGCGCTCGACGTAGATCTGCGTGGCGCCGTCGCGATCGGAGTTGTACATCACTCCCGCGTCGCCCGGCAGCCAGCTCGGCGTGGCTTCGATCGAGCGGCCGCTGGAGACGATGTGCAGGATGTGGCCGAGCGTGTCGAGGACGACGATCTGCGCCACGTTGCCGCGGAGCCAGCGCGCGGCGACGATGCGGTCGCCGGAGTGGGACCATTCGGGCTCGGTCCACCACTCGTCGAAGCTGCCCACGGTGAGCGGCGTGATCGTCTTGCCGTCGGGCGACACGCGCACGAGATGCGTAGCGCCCGGCGTTATCTGCGCGGCGACTATCGCGCCGTCGCTCCGCAGGTCGGGGGTGATGAGACGCTCGCCGTGCGTGATCCGATGCTCCGAGCGGCCGCGCTGCACCACGAGATCGGCGCGCTCCTGATACGGATTGATGAAGTCTATTTGAGAGAACAACAACGCGCCGTCGGCCAGTTCCAGATTCGGCGAGGAGTTGTTGCGCCGCCCCACGCGATGTCGCGCGCCTGCTGTGTCGACGCGGTAGGCGCCGAAGGTCTGGCGGCCGGGCCCGCCACTATAGATGATGGCCGAGTCGCCGAGCCAGCGCGGATCGGCGGCGAACGGACCGTCGCGGGTGAGTTGCCGCCACGCCTCGAGCGGGCGCGCGCCGGGTTCGCGAATCGTCTTGGCGATGGAGTCGCGGAACTCACCCCACGCCCTGCTGAACGAGACGCCGAAGGCTTTCTTGGCGGATGGATTCAGCCACCATGGGATGAGAAAGTTGCTCTCGCTCTCGACGAACTTGCGGATGTCCCCTTGCCCGCCCGAGTTGGCGAGGTAGTCGACGAAGAGAGAGCCGTACGCGTACGCCGATTCGCCGAAGGGAAAGCGCCCCTGTCCGAGGCTCCACGCGCCGATGCGCGGAAAGGCGCCGTCGATGGTGGACGAGCGCGCGATCATGCGGTGCTCGGAGCCTTCGATGCGTCCGGCGCCGGCGAGGTGCGACTCCTCGTGGACGGCGAGTCCCTCGGTGAGCCACGACGGCGCGTAGAGGTTGGGGAACACCGGCGGCGCGCGGCCGAAGATGTGTTGGGCGAGCGCCCAGACGCCGCGCGTGCGATCGAGGTGGAAGATGTGCGTGAGCTCGTGCGTGATCACCATCTGCGTCCAATCGTTCGTGTAGCGAAGCGCCGTCTCGTTGATCGGCGGATTGGCGTAGACGAGGATGCGGTTCGTCGGGAAAGGCGTCGCGTTTCCGTTGGAGAAGTCCGCGTCGTCGGTGAGGGTGACGTCGATCATCCCCCGCGGCGGATGCATCTCGTTCGACAACTGCGCGTACGCACGCTCGGCGTCGCCGGCGAGCCGGCGGGCGAGCGGCTCGAGCGGCGGGTTGAAGTTGATGCGGAAGTGCTTGGTGGTGATGGTGCGCCACTCGAGATACGGGGCCTGGGCCGGGGCGCGCGCGGGAAGGGCGATCGCTGCGAGGAACAGCGCGGCCCGTAGGAGGTGGCCCCCCTTCACTGCGCCAGCGACCGAAAGTACGCCTCGATGCCGTCGGCCACGCCGCGCGCGTAGCGTTCCTGGAACTCCGCCGTTCTGAGAGCGTTCTCCTGTTCAGGAATCATCAAGAACGCGCCCTCGCAGATGAGCGCCGGCATCCACGTCGTGCGGCCGATGGCGATGTTCTGGTAGTGGATGCCGAGGTCGCGGAGACCCATCTCGCGCTCCATGCCGGACTGCACCAGGCGCGCGAGCGGCTCGGATTGTGGATGGAAGAACAGCGTGCTGGTGCCGACGTTCGGGAATGGATCGACGCCGTCGCCGAACGCGTTCAGATGAATCGAGACGAGCGCGTCGGAGTTCGCGCGCCGGGCGATGACCGAGCGCAGATGGAGATCGACGGCGTCCATGGTCGTGCGCGTCATCACGACGTGCGCGCCGCGCTGCTCGAGGAGGTCGCGCAGCTTGAACGCGACCGGCAACACGCCCGCCGCTTCGGTGAGGCCGGTCGGGCCGATCGCGCCGCCGGGTGGATGCCCCGGATCGACGGTGATCGTGAGTCCCTCGAGCGGGCGCTCGGCGGTCACGCGCGGCGGGCGCCGCAGTCGCAGCACGAATCCGCGCGCGTCGAACAGCACGAGGTAGCCGAACGGGGCACGCGCCAGCTCGATGTCGAGACGCGTGCGGTCCGAGCCCACCGGAACCCAGTTGACCACGGTGATGAACGGGTCGTTCTGGAAATACTTGATCGTCTCGGGCGACGCCTGCGTTCCATAAAGCGTGAGCGACACGTGCCGAGTGTCCTGCTCGACGAGGAACGGCGGCGGCGAAGAGAGCGGCAGCACGAGATCCACCCACTCCGGCGCGGGAATGACCGACATCGCCCCGACCGTGCGGCGCGGCGTCGGATAGCCGGTGGCGAGCGACTTCACGTTCGCCGAATCGACCCACACCTCGAGCTGCGAGTCGAGTCGCACGCGCACGTTGTCACCGATGCGTCCCGTCTCGACGACGATCGTGCCGGGGACGAACATCCATTTGTACGTCCCGCCGGGCGTCGCACGGCCGATGACCGTCTCGTCGGTGTCACGATCGGCAATGGGATCGCCCAGCATGACAGGTTGTGGCGGCCGCGGCTCATAGATACGGGACAGCTCGAGGCGGACCGTTTCGTCGCCGCGCGTGACGACGAGCTGGCCGCCGGCGCGCAGATCCGCCGCGCGCACGTCGGTGGCGAACGTGTTCCCGCCCAGGAAGACGAGCGGTTGATTCATGGTCTTGGTGACGACGGCGGCGTCGGCGTTGGCCGGCGCCCGCACACTCACGCGAACGAGCTCGTCGTCGCGCAACGCACGGTAGCTGCCGCGCGGCTGAACGCTCGACGAATCGACGACGAGGCGGCCGGTTGTCGAGAGGTCGGGCCGCGCAGGCGGCACGCGGACGCGGATGACCGATTCCACACTGTCGGTCCCGGTCCGCGCGACGAGCTCGTAGCGCGGTGCATTCGGCGGCGGCACCGGCAGATAGGCGAGGAACGCACCGTTCGGCGCGACTGGCACCGGCGTTCCATTGATCGTGAGGTCGGCGTGTCCATTGCCGACCGATCCGAAGATGAAGTTCGAGTCGCGAACGCTGATCGCTTCGTTCGAGGAGGGAAACTCGACTTTGATCGAGACCGGCCCGTCGACGAGCGGAATCGGCGGGAGCGGCCGCGGCGCGGCGTTGCGGTCACCGGCCGGCGCGACCGGCGCCGGTGCGGGCGGATTCGCGGCGGCGGGCTTGGGCGCCGGCGCGGGGGTGGGGGTGGCTGGGGCCGGCGGCTGTGGCCGCGGAGGCGAACTGCACGCCGCGGCGAAACAGAGGGTCGACGCGATCGAGACGACGCGCGCGGTTCGCATGCGAGGGGAAAGGTATTCCGATCTGATAGGGCGACGGTAGGACGCTTCGCATCGTCCCCGGGACGTTGCGCAACGCTCGACGGTGCAATTGATTGACCACGCCATGCCGGTCGGTCTATATTCGCGGGCCTTGCTCGTTTCGAGCCCCGGCATTTCCTCGGCCTTCCCCGTATCTCCTCCCTGACCAGCAGGCCCGTGACGCCGAACCCCGACGCGACTGGCGACGGCATCGTCGTGCATGTGTTCGGCAGGACAGACGTAGGGCGGACGCGAGAGCACAACGAGGACGCGTTCGTCATCGCCGACCTGACGGCCAACGACGCGACGCTGCCGGCGACGATACGCAAGCAGTCGGCGAGCCCCAAGGGATCGCTGTTCATGGTAGCCGACGGCATGGGCGGCGCCGCCGCGGGCGAGATCGCCAGCGCGATGGCCGTCGACGTAATCCTCGGCGAGATCCGTTCGAACTGGATCACGTCGCCGGCCACCGACGCGGAGTCGTTCGTCCGCGCACTCAAGAGCGCGACCAAGAACGCCAACGAACGGATTCACACCTACGCGTCGCAACACGCCGAGTACCGCGGGATGGGCACCACGGCGACGATCGCGGGGCTGCTCGGCGACACGCTGTACCTGGCTCAGGTCGGCGACTCGCGCGCGTATCTCGTGCGGCGGGGCATCGCGCGGCAGATCACGAAGGATCAGTCGCTGATGCAGAAGCTGGTCGAGGCGGGCGAGCTTACCGAGGAAGAAGCGGAGCACAGCGAGCGGCGCAACATCATCTTGCAGGCCCTCGGGCCCGAGCAGACGATCCGGGTCGATCTCACGCACCAGACGGTTCGCCAGGGCGACGTGCTCGTGTTGTGCAGCGACGGCCTTTCGAGCCAGATCGGCAAGAACACGATTGCCGACGTGGTGACGGAACAGGACGACATCGCCGCCGCGTGCCGCGAGCTGATTGATCTGGCGAACGCGAGGGGCGGACCGGACAACATCACGGTCATCATCGCGCGGTTCGACGGGCGAGGCCTGCTGCCGCCGAACGACACGGACGAAGTCGGGCACCAGGTGTTCCCGCTCAACAAGAACACGACACCGGTGGAGGCGATCAGCGCGCTCGACCTCGACCCGCGTGTGTTCCCGACCGAAGAGATGGAAGCCCCCGGCGTCCCGGGCGAAACCGCCGACGAGATGGGAGATCGCCGGTCGACGCCGCCCGGATCGCGCTCGATTTCAGCGGCGCCGAGCGATCTGCGGAAATACACGCCGGCGAGAGCCGCGACGCCGCCCGAAGTGCCGGTCGTGTCGGACGCGCGGCGCAGCGCGGGACGAACGATCTCGCTCGCGCTGCTCATCGCGCTGATCCTCGGCGCGCTGTGGTTTCTATATCACACGATTACGACCGTGACCGGTGCTCCGCCTGGCAAGTGATGGCTACTCCTGGCCGTCTTAGGCTAGTCGCGGGGCTGAGATCAACGGTGACACAAGACACAAACGGATTGAACTGAAACAAACGGAAAGGTCTTTGGGAACTGCGACGGGGGTGTCGACTCGCGGTTCCAAAAGACAAAAGAATTTGCTGTCTCCGTTGGTTTCCGTTTGATCCGTTTGTGTCGGTTTATCCCGCGACTGCTCGCCCGCGTGAACCAGGGTTCCCGTCCCCAAGACCTCGCCGGACTCACGCCGGCGTGAGCTTGCCAAGCATGCGGAGACCGCGCGCGCCGGTGGCTCGCGGAACGTTGGCCGGGCGCGATTCGAGATGGAGATGCGCGAGGAGTGCGAAGGCGACGGCTTCCTTGGCTTCGCCGTCGAAATAGCGCTCGGCGAATTGGCGCACCGTGATCGGCGCGACGGCCTGCGCGATCATGCGGACGAGGGTCGCGTTCTTGGCGCCGCCGCCGGAGAGGAGCACCTCGGTGACGGGCTCCGGCAGGAATCGGCGATACGACTCGGCGATGCTGCGCGCGGTGAGCGACGTCGCGGTGGCGACGATGTCCGGCGTCGTGGCATTCGATTTCGCCTTGCGACAATCGGCGATGAGCGCCTCGGCGTACGCGCGGTCGTACAGCTCGCGGCCGGTCGACTTCGGCGGCTCGGCGGCGAAGTAGGGGTGCGCGAGGCGTGCGTCGATCACGGCGTCGATCGGCGAACCGGCGCCGGCGAGGGCGCCGTCTTGGTCGAACGTTTGCGATGGGTTGAGCATTCTCGTGACGGCGTCGATCACGGTGACACCGGGGCCGGTGTCGAACGCGCGCACGCCGGCGACGTCGCCGCCCGGCGGCACGACAGTGACGTTGCCGATGCCGCCGATGTTCTGGAGCGCGCGCCAGTCGTCGCCCGAGAAGAGGATCGCGTCGGCGATGGGGACGAGCGGTGCGCCCTGCCCTCCGGCGGCGACGTCTCTCACGCGGAAATCGCTCACGACGGAAATGCCCGTTCGCTCGGCGATCACGGCCGATTCGCCGATTTGCCACGTTGAGTGCGGCGGGTCGTGCCAGAGCGTTTGGCCGTGTGAGCCGATGGCGCGCACCTCGCCGCGAGAAATACCGGCGTCGGCGAGCGCACCGATCGCCGCATCGGCGAGCCAGCCACCGAGGTCGAACGCGAGGTTGCAGTAGTCGCGGGCGGTTCCGCGGTCGAGCGCCGCTTCGAGCCGCGCGCGTTGCTCCGCTGTGTACGGCACGCCGCGAAAGGCGAGCAACTGCGGCTCGAGACGATGGTCGTTCGCCGCATCGGGATTGAAGCGCACGACAGCGGCGGAGATTCCGTCGAGCGACGTGCCCGACATCAATCCGATATAAACGCTCACGCGGACGCGTCTGGCGTCGGGACAGGCGGCGGCGGGCGATTCACGGCGCGCCGGGTCACGCCGCCGGCGGCGACGAGCGCGCGCTCGGCGTCGGCGCGTGAGGCCTTCAGGAAGTGCATGACGATGGCCGTCTTCACGACGCCGCCCGCGTCGTTCAGCAGCCGGCGCGCGCCGGCGCGGTCGACCTCGCAGACTTCCATGAGAATTCTCTCACTGCGGTCCTCGAGCTTCTTGTTAGTGGCGCGCAGGTCGACCATCAGGTTGCCGTACGTCTTGCCCAGCCGGATCATGGCGCCGGTCGTGATCATGTTGAGCACGAGCTTGGTGGCGGTGCCGGCCTTCATGCGCGTCGAGCCGGTGACGACCTCCGGGCCGGTGAGCGGCAGGATCAGGATGTCGACGAGGTCGAGTGTCTCTTGAGGAGGAGGGGAGCACGCGACGAGGGCTGTCGCCGCGCTGACGACACGGGCATGTTCGAGCGCGCGTCGCACGTAGGGGGTCGTTCCGGACGCGGCGATGCCGATGACGAAATCGCCTTCCCGCACGCCGTGGCGGGCGAGATCCTCGTCGGCGCTCTCGATCCGATCTTCGGCGCCTTCCTGCGAGCGGGTGAGCGCGGGCGGTCCGCCGGCGATGATGCCCTGCACCATCTCCGGGTCGGTGCCATAGGTCGGTGGACACTCGGAGGCGTCGAGCACGCCGAGCCGTCCGGACGTTCCCGCGCCGACGTAGAAGAGGCGTCCGCCGCGGCGGAAGGTCGCTTCGGCCGTCTCGATGGCGCGGGCAATTTGTTCTCTTTGTGCGCCGACGATGGCGGGAACGGTCTCGTCTTCGGCGTTTATAAGGTCGACGATTTCGAGCGGCGTTGCGAGATCGATCGCGGCCGTGCGCACGTTGCGGCGCTCGGTGAGCCGCGAGTCGAGGAACGTCATGTCGCCGCCTAACTTACGCGGAGTCGTGCGCGGCCCGCAACACAATAGAGCGGAGGGGTCAGGGGTCATGCGTTATGGTATCGCGATCACGACTTTCTGTGGGTGCGCCGCCCTCTGCGCGGCGACGGGTGCGGCGCAGTTCCCCCACCGAGGGAGCGGCGGCATCGCCTCCGACCCCGACTACTGGGTCGGCCTCGAGTACGGCTATCAGGGCGGCATGACGGTGAACGACGCGAGCGGCGCCCAGTGGCAGATCGGCTACACGTCGCAACTGCGGGCGACCGTTGCGAAGACGATCGCACACCAAGTCTCGATCGGTGTGGCCGCGGCCTTCTCGACACCGACCCTGAACTACCTCCCCGGCATTGACGGCACCGGCAACAGCTTCACGTGCAACGTCGGCTGCACGGCGAAGGTCGACGTGACGCAGTGGCTGGCCTTCCTCCACTACGGAAGCGGCCTGGGATTCCACGGCGTGTACAACCTCGAGGCCGGGATCACGCAGTTCGGGAATTTCCGCGAGGAATCCACCGGCGACGCGCTGCCCCCGAGCAGCTCGGCGAACGACTTCTCGTTCGGGCTCGGCGGCGGTGCGGGCTACGGGTTCACGCCGACGATCGACGGGTACATCGCCGAGAACTTCGACCTCGTGCTGCATTCGCAGGGGGCGAACGTGACGGACGACGCACCGCGGTTCTTCACGTTCCGAGTCGGGTTCCGAGCCGGGTTCTAGCGCGGTGGCGGGGAGACGCCGTACGGGGACTTGTCGTGGCGCTCGAGAGCCGCGGGGAACACTGACACCAACGGATTGAACTGGAAGGAACGGAAACGGCAAAGACCCTTGGGGAACGGCACACCCATCGGGACGGCGCCCAGCCCCCCGAGGCTGTTCCCCAAGGGTTCAATCCGTTTGTTTCCGTTTCACCCGTTTGTGTCCGTGTCACAGTCGTCGATGCTCGGCCGCCGCGCGGTTCGAGACTCGCGCGCCAATACTGGCATCTACGAGGGAAACAGACACAAACGGATTGGACGGACACAACGGAAACGACGACAGCCGTTGGCACAAAACTCCTCGTTGGGGCCAATATGAGAAGACTATTGTTGCCCGTGGGCGCCTGTTTCCTGCTCGGTGCGTGCCGGCATGCGGGGGGACCGGCGTCGGGAGCGACGGACGTCGGCCTGCCGACGACCGATGCGCGTGGGGCGGCGAACTATACCGGCGAGTTCCGGAAGCCGTCGTTCCCCGAGGCGTGGCCGTACAAGGCGGGGCGTGCGGCGGTGTTCGGCCAACACGCGATGGTGTCGAGCGACGCGCCGTTGGCGAGCGAAGCCGGCGCCAAAATCCTCGAAGCGGGCGGGAACGCGGTGGACGCGGCTGTGGCGACGGCGTTCGCGATGGCGGTCGTCTTTCCCGAGGCGGGCAACATCGGCGGCGGCGGATACATGTTGATCCGCATGGCCGACGGTCGCTCGGCGGCGCTCGACTTTCGCGAGGTCGCGCCGGCCGCCGCGTCGCGCGACATGTATCTCGACGAGCACGGGAATCTCACGCGGAACAGCGTCGTCGGTCCGTTGGCGAGCGGCGTGCCGGGATCGGTGGCCGGCTTGACCGAGGCGCTGGCGAAATACGGGACGATGTCGCTCGCCGACGTGATGGCGCCGGCGATCAGGTATGCCGAAGACGGGTTCATCGTCGACGCCGCGATGCAGCATTCGATCGACAGCAACTGGCGGTTGATCTCGCAGTTCAGCGGCGGTGATTTGTTCGGGCCATTTCACTCGACACCCGGAAACCCGAACAAGGGAATCGGGTTGCGGATCAGGCAGCCGCAACTCGGGCGCACGCTGCGCCTCATCGCGCGCGAGGGCGCGGAAGGTTTCTACGCGGGGCAGACCGCCGAGTATATCGCGACACAGGAGAAACGCGACGGCGGGATCATCACGCTCGCGGATTTGGCGCGGTACAAGCCGGTGTGGCGCACGCCGATCGCGTCGACGTATCGGGGCTACACGCTGATCACGATGCCGCCGTCGTCGTCGGGCGGCGTGACGGTGACGGAGACGCTGAATATTCTCGAGGGATTCCCGAAGCCGGCGCCATTCGGCAGCGCGGAGTACGCCCACATCCTCGGCTCGGCCTATCAGCGCGCGTTTGTGGACCGGAACGAGAAGCTCGCCGACCCGGCGTTCGCGCAGGTGCCGCTCAATCAGCTCACCGACAAGAAGTACGCGTCGAAGCTGCGGGCGACGATCGGCAACGATCGCGCGACGCCGACGCCGGCCGTGGCGAAGGAGATGCGCGAAGGAGCGCAGACGACGCACTTCTCGGTGGCCGACTCGCACGGCAATGCCGTCGCGACCACGACGACGCTCAACGCGCTGTACGGATCCGGCGTCTACATCCGCGACGGCGGATTCTTCATGAACGACGAGATGGACGACTTCGCCGCGGCGCCGGGGAAACCGAACATGTTCGGCCTGGTGCAAGGCGAGGCGAACGCGATCCAGCCCGGCAAGCGGATGCTGAGCGCGATGTCGCCGACGATCGTGCTGGACAAGGACGGCTCGCTGCTGCTCGTCGTCGGGAGCCGCGGCGGTCCGCGGATCATCACGAGCACGTCGCAGGTGATTCTCAACGTGCTCGACCAGCACATGACGTTGTCCGACGCCGTGAGCGCGCCGCGGATTCATCATCAGGCGCTGCCGGACACGCTGTCGTTCGAGCGAAACGGCTTGTCGGACGCGGTGGTCGATTCGCTGCGCCGAATGGGTTACGGCGTCGCCCCGACGACCGGCGTCGGGTTGATCAACGCGATCATGCGAGTGAAGGGCGGATACGAAGGGATGTCGGATCCGCGGTCGAGCGGACGGCCGGTCGGGTACTGATCGCGTTTGGCTGCCGGCATTGCGGGCGGGCGAGCGAGCCGGGCTGCGAGCCATAAGCCTGAAGCAGTAGCTGTGAGCTTGAATAGGAAACGGGGCGCCGCAGAAACCGGCGCCCCGTTCGACATCTCTAACACGCGAACCTTACGCCTTGACCGTCGCCGCTGAGTTGAGCTTGACGACGATCGAACCGCCGGACGGTATGCAACCTTGATAGTTCGCCGTCTCGGCCGCGGCGGCGGCGCCGGCTCCGGCACCCACGACTCCGCCGATGACCGCGCCTTTGGTGCTCTTGCCGATCAGCTTCCCGGCGATCGCGCCGGCGACGGCCCCGACGCCGACTTTCTGCGCGTCCTTGCTCCTCGGCTCGTCGCGGATTCGGTCGATCGACGCTGAGGTCACGGTGCCGTCGAGCGGAAACGTGCGTCCGCCGTACGTCACTGAGTTCACCGCGAAGCCGATGACGACGGAATCGCCCGTGTTCTCCGCGCGCTTGAGCCGCGTGACGGTCATGTTCACCGCCGCGCCCGAGGGGATCGTCGCGCCGTTGGTGCCGGCGACAGCGCCCTCGAGCGTCGCGGTCACGTGGTCGCCGACGGCGTTTGTGTTCGTGCACACTCTGTCACTCGCGTGCAGGTTGAGCGTCGTGCCGGCGGCGATCGTTCCGACCCTTTCACGCTCCGCGGGAGTCGTCGCCGCCGCGCCGGGCGCGGGCGTCGACGGTCTCGCGTCGTGCGCTCGCGGCGGCGCCTCTCGACGCCTGTGCTCCGGTTCCGGGGCCTTCTCGGCAGTGACCGGAGCGTCCTTGAGCTGCGGCTTCGCCGCGGTGTCTTGATTGGCCATTGCCAGATCGCGATTCAACGAGCTGTCAGCACCGAGCGCGGTGCTGTCCGGTCCCTTCTTCGCCTCAGGTTTGCACGCCGCGACAATCACTGCGGCGACGAGCAAGATCGAGGCTCCAAAACGGCGGGTATCTTTCATGGGTGGGATCATGAGAAAACCTCCTGGAGTAAGCTGAACAGTGGCAAAGTCAGTGCCGTCGCTAACATCGCTTCGGCGACTTGTTCCGTACTACCGACCGTACCGCGCGTCGGTGGTGATCGGGGTCGTGCTCATCGTCATATCAGCGGCGCTCGCGAGCGCGGTACCGTGGCTCCTGCGCCGAGCGCTCGACGGTATCCACGCCGGCGCTCCCCTGCGATCCATCTGGCTCCTCGGCGCCGCCATGATCGGCGTGTCGCTCGTGGGAGGTGTCGGACGCTTCTGGATGCGGGAGCTGCTCAACGGCATGAGCCGTTGGATCGAATACGACCTTCGTAACGATCTGTTCAGAAATTTAGAACGATTGGACGCGAGTTACTACTCCCGTGTGCGCACTGGCGACCTGATGGCGCGCTTGACGAACGATTTGAGCGCCGTTCGGATGGCTGCCGGTCCGGCGGTGATGTACCTCACCAACACGATCGCTGGCGGCGCATTTGCTCTGGCGTTCATGGTGTACATATCGCCAGGATTGACAGTAGCCGCGGCGCTTCCGATGGCGCTGCTCCCGCTGTTGGGCATTCTCATCGGACGACGCATTCATGCACGATTCGAAGCGGTGCAGGCACACTTCTCTGATTTGACGACGCTGGCGCAGGAGAATCTTGCCGGAGTGCGCATCGTGCGCGCGTTCCGGCAGGAGCGCGCCGAGGTCGCGCGATTCGCCGCGCTCAACGAGGGCTACCTCGTGAAGAACATGGCGCTCGCGCAACTCTACGGTGCGATGCAGCCCGGCTTCGCGATTTTCGCGGGACTCGGCATGGTCGCCGTGGTCGGCGTCGGCGGCTCGCTGGTGCTAGGCGGTTCGATCACCGTCGGCAGCTTCGTGGCGTTCGGGCTGTACCTCGGCATGCTGACGTGGCCACTGATCGCGCTGGGCTGGGTGATCAACCTCTTTCAGCGCGGCGCGGCGTCGATGACGCGGCTGCTCGAGGTGCTGGATGCCAAGCCGTCGCTCGCTGAACCGGCGCAACCACGCGCGCTGCCGGCAACGCGAAGCGGACGAAGCATCGAATTCCTTAACGTCGGATTCCACTATCCGTCACAAACGGGTGGGGAGCCTCGATGGGTACTTCGTAACGTGAACTTCATCGTTCCCGCTGGTGCGACGGTGGGCGTTGTCGGGGCGACCGCGAGCGGCAAGAGCGCGCTGATGGATCTCGTACCCCGCCTGTTCGATCCACAGGAAGGAGAGATCCGGATCGACGGCGTTCCGATTCGCGAACTCGAGCTCGCCACGCTGCGCCGCGAGATCGGCTACGTCCCGCAGGAGAGCTTTCTCTTTTCCGACACGATCGGCAGCAACTTGTCGTACGCCGACACGACCGACGCGGACGGCCGCTGGGCGGCTGGAATCGCCCAGCTCGCCGAGACGATCGATCACTTCCCTGGCGGGTACGACACGGTGCTCGGCGAACGCGGGATCAACCTGTCGGGCGGGCAGAAGCAGCGGGCCGCGCTGGCGCGCGCGCTGGCGCGAAAGCCGGCGATCGTGCTGCTCGACGACGCACTGTCGGCGGTGGACACGCACACCGAAGCCGAGATTCTGCGCGCGCTCCGCGAGGCGCTGGCTGGGCGGACGGCGGTCATTGCGTCGCACCGGGTGAGCGCGATCCGCGACGCGACCTGGATCATCGTGCTCGACGAGGGGCGGGTCGTGGAACAAGGCAAGCACGCCGACCTCATCGCGGCCGGCGGCCGCTACTGGTCCTTGCTCAGCCGGCAGCAGTTGGAGGAGTCGATCGAGGAGGAGTCAGGGCAGGCGGCAGCCGGGACAGCTGGGGCGGACGGAGAGGGGTCATCCGAGTTGGCAGACGCGTTTCCGGGAGGTACACTCAACACATGAGTCGGGTTGAATCCGCGGCAGACATCCGAGTGCCAATGAACGCATCGACGAGCCCCGAACCGCGCCTCGCCGCCCTTCAAGCACGTTTCGAAGAGGCGATGCTGCAGATCGGCGAGCTCCGCGCGCGCGATAAGCTCAAGACGCAATTCCTCGCCAACATCTCGCACGACCTGCGGACGCCGCTCACGGCGGTGATCACGCACGCCGAGATTCTGCGCGACGGGATCCTGGGCGACCTGTCGCCGCGGCAGCTCGAGAGCGTGAACGGGATCATTCACGGCGGGCGGCAGCTTCTCGAGCAGGTCGGCGAGATCCTCACCTACGCGCGCGGCGCGGCCGACCAACTCACGCTCACGCCGACGCGGTTCGCGCTGCACGATGTGCTCGAGCAGGCGAGCGCGCTGAACGAGTCGCTGCTCAAGAAGAAGCGACTCACGCTGTTCGTCGAAGCCGACGCCGGCGTGCCGACGGTGACCGCCGACCGTGAGAAGATCGCGCACGTGGTCGGCAATCTGCTCGGCAACGCGATCGAGTTCACGCCGGCGGGCGGACGCGTGTGGCTCAAGGCATGCGTCGCGAGCGCGGAGACGACTCAGTCGGTGATGGTGGAGGTGGGCGACACGGGGGTCGGCATCGCGCCGGAGCACCACGACCTCATCTTCCGCGAGTTCGCGCAGGTCGACGCGACGCCGTCGCGGCCGCACCACGGCACCGGGCTCGGACTCACGATCGCGCGCAAGCTGGTCGAGATGCACGGCGGTCGGATCTGGGTCGAGAGCCGGCTCGGCGCGGGTAGCCGTTTCTTCTTCACGGTTCCCATCGCGCCAGTGCGAGCCGATTGAGGCACCCAAAAGCAACCGCAACGGCACAGCAACTGCTTCCACAGCAACTGCTTCGACGCAGAGACGCAGAGGATGCGGAGACGCAGAGAGGGTGGGCGCGCCGAAACGAACTCTCGGTGGCGGCGGAGTTGAATTCCTTTTTGTGACTGCCGCTCGGGAAGCCACTAGAAGCATCCCGAGCGGCCGTTCCCAAGAAAGTCCCGGCTCGTGGCGGTAGGGATCTCGTGCGTCCGAGTACCCGCGTCCCTGCGTCTCTCCGTCCTCTGCGCCTCTGCGTCGATCGGTTGCAGTTGAAGTTGTCGTTGCAGTTGTCGTTTGGGAGTTGTGGGTGGGTATCACGCGATCGCCAGGTGATTTGACCGTGTCGCCGCACATTCTCATTGTCGAGGACAACGAGCACGTCACGAGCGCGCTCCAGATCATGCTGGAGACGGTGCCGTGGCGGGTTTCGGTGGCCGGATCGATCGGCGCGGCGCTGGCAATTTCGCGGAATGACCCGCCGGTCGTCGCGCTGCTCGACCTCACGCTGCCGGATGGCGACGGGCTTCTTCTCGTCGCGCCGTTGCACGCGTCCGGCGCGCGCAGGATCGTGGTGCTGACCGGCCACGACGATTTCGCCACGCGTCAGCGGTGTCTCGACGCCGGGTGCGCGGACGTGCTGATCAAACCGGTGTCGGTGCGCGATCTCATGGACCTGAGCCGCACCTGGCTGGTCGAGCTACAGTAGCTGTTTGAGCGCGTTGGGCGTCCAGCCTTGCAGGACGCCGGTGAGCACGGACATGTAGTCCGTGATCATGAGTATCGCCACGACGACGAGCACCGCGCCGGCGACCTTGGTGACCCAACCGAGATGACGCCGGATCACGGCGAACGCGGCGAGGAAGCGCTCGACGGCGACGGCCGAGAGCACGAACGGTACCGCGAGGCCTAGCGAATAGGCGCCGAGTAAGGCGACGCCTCGCGACACCTGCGCCTGGGTCGCCGCGTACGTCAGAATGCTGCCCAGGATCGGGCCGATGCAGGGCGTCCATCCCGCTCCGAACGCGATGCCGACGAGCACCGTGCCAAGAAAGCCGAGCGGCTTGTCGGTGAGATGGATCCGGCGCTCGCGGGTGAAGATGCCTAGGTTGAAGACGCCGAGCAGGTAGAGCCCGAAGATGAGAACGAGCACACCGCCAACGCGGCTGATCCAGACGCGGTACGTGACGAGCAGGCGACCGATGAGCGTAGCCGATGCGCCGAGGGCGAGAAAGATGAGCGAAAAGCCGGCTACGAACAGCAACGCGTGGACGAGCGTCGTGCGGCGCGCGCGGCTGGCGTCGTCGAGCGAGAGCCCCGTGATGAAGGTGATGTAGCTCGGGATGAGCGGCAGTACACACGGCGAGAGAAAGCTCGCGAGCCCCGCGCCGAACGCGATCGCCACACCGACGGTGCCCGCCAACGATCTCCCCCCTGCGCATATCGACGAGCCACCCGTCGTCCGAGGGCGCGCGTCTCGACTTTTGAAGTGGTACTTCGCGCTCAAATATCGCGTCTTCCGCCGGGAGCGGCGACCGCGCGACGGACGGCGCGGTCTCGTGATGCTGCAGATCGACGCGCTGGCATACGCCGAGTTGCGTCGCGCGATCGAGTTGGGCTACTGCCCGACGATCGAGCAAATGGTGCGCGAGCAGGGCTACACGCTGCGCCGCTGGTTCTGCGGGCTTCCGTCGGCCACACCGTACTGCCAGGCGGGATTCTTTCACGGCGAGAACGACGGCATTCCGGCGTTCCGGTTCTACGACAAGTCGGAGCAGCGCGTCATCACGTGCAACACGCCGGCGGGCGTGCAATACATTCGCGACCGCATCACTGCGCCGGGCGCGCTGGCGGGCGGATCGAGCTACGTGAATCTGCTCGACGGTGACGCGCAGAACGTCGCGTTCACCGTCGCGACGCGCGACCAGGCCTCAGTGTTCAAACGACTCGGCGGGTGGCGCATGGCGATGCTCATGCTCATCCACCCGATTCGCGTGCTGCGCATGGGCGCGCAGGCGGCGCTCGAGTGGCTCCGCGAAGACTACGAGCGCAGCATCTCGGAGTTGACGGGACGGCGGACGCACAGCGAAGGGTTGTTCCCGTTCATTCGCGTGTTGACGAGCGTCGTCGTGCGCGAGCTGCAGACGATGGCGATCCTGCTCGACGTGTACTCGGGCGTGCCCGTCATCTACAGCACTTTCATGCAATACGACGAGCTCGGACATCACTTCGGGCCGGCCAGCTTCCAGGCGCTGCGCGATCTGCGCCGCACCGACGCACGCATTCGCGAAATCCGCCGCATGATCGCCAACGCGGGCGGGCGCGAGTACGACCTGGTGATTCTCTCGGACCACGGCATGACGCCGTCGGTGAGCTATCGCGTGCGGTTCGGCGAAACGCTGGGCACGACGATCGAGCACGTGTTGCAACGCGACGCCGCGCGCACGGGCGAGCGGCCCCTGAGCGCGAGCACGAGCTTCGCGCAAGACGGCGAGTACGCCGACATGAGCGCGCGCGTCGTCGACGCGGTGGCCGAGGCGACGCCTGAGCGGCATCGCACCGTGCGCGGAATCCTGTTGAGGGCCCGCGATTGGGTGCGGAGCAGATACGGGCTTCGCGAACTGATCCTGCCCGAGAAATACCGCGTCGAGGCGGGGCAAGACGTGGTCGTGACCTACAGCTCCGATCTGGCGCTCCTGTATTTCGCCGACGACCGGAATCCGCTCGACCTCGACCAGATCGCGGGAGACAACCGGCGTGCGGCGCTCTACGACGCGTTGCTCGACCACCCCGGTGTAGGTCTCCTGGCAGCTCGGAGCGGAACCTCGGTTCACGTCGAGAGTAGCACCGGACGCGCGATTCTGGCCGACGGGGCCGTGCGTGTGCTCGAAGGCGCGAACCCTCTCGAGCCCTACGGGACTTCTTCTCTCGTGATCCGCGCCCTCGAACGGCTCGTCTGGCAACCGAACACCGGCGATCTCACGATCTTCGGGGCGTACGACGGCTATGAGATCGTCTCGTTCGACGATCAAATCGGCGCGCATGGGGCGGCCGGGGGAAACCAGTTGCATCCGTTCCTGATCGGTCCGCCGGAGCTCCAGTTGGAGCACGAGACGATCGACGACCCGCGCGACATCCACCGGGTGATTCTCGCGAAGTACATGGCGGGCGCGGCGCTCGCGTTCGCGTGCGTCGGACTGGGTGGAGCGCGTGCGTCGCTTCACGCACAACAGGCGACCCGACGGGACACGACCGGCGTCATCGCCGGCCGGGTGATCGACGCGGAGAAAGCGGAGCCGCGCGCGGGTACGACGATCTCGATCGTCGGGACGACGCGGGGCACCTTGGCCGACGCCGACGGCCGCTTCGTGATCAGCGCCGTGGCGCCGGGTGACCGGACGATTCGCGCGCACATACTCGGCTACGCGACGCTCGACCGCGCGGTGGTCGTGCGCGCCGGAGACACGACGCGCGTCGAGCTGCGGCTCGAGCCGGAAGCGCAGGTGCTGAGCGCGGTAAAGACGGAAGCAAAACCCATAGACCGCGAGCTGTTCGATTCCAGGCCGGCCGTCGGTACGGTGCAGCTCACGGCGCGCGCGGCCGAGGGCGTGCCAAGGCTCGGTGATCCCGACGTAATGCGGATCGTGCAACTGCTGCCGGGCGTCGAAGCGCGCAACGATTTCTCGACCGGGTTCAACGTGCGCGGCGGCGAGGCGGATCAAAATCTCATTCTCCTCGACGGCTATCCGATCTACAACCCGTTTCACCTCGGCGGATTGTTCAGCACGTTCATCGATCCGACGGTGGGCGACATCACGCTCATGACGGGCGGCTTTCCCGCGCGCTACGGCAGCCGGCTGTCGAGCGTGCTCGACGTAAGCTCCGCCGAGGAGACGCGGGCCGGTCTGCACGGGACGGCCGAGCTGTCGTTGCTGTCGTCGACGGGCGAGTTGGGCGGTTCGTTCGACAGTGGGAAGGCGACGTGGATGATCGCCGGACGTCGCACGTACGCCGACGAATTCGTGAAGCTGATCAGCAGCGACCAACTGCCGTATCACTTTCGCGACGAGCAGGCGCACTTCTCGTACGCGTTCTCGCCGTCGACAAGACTGACCGTCACCGCGTACGACGGACGCGACATACTGAATGCCGACATCGCCTCGTTCAGCGACTCGACCGGCACGAACGCGAGCGGCGGGTCGTTTCTATTCGACTGGGGAAACACGGTCGTCGGCGCGACGCTCGCGACGTCGTTCCGGCGCCCGAACGCTCAGTGGCTGTTCGGCGACAGCGCGACAGCCGAGCAGCACGCGTCGCGCTCGCGGTTCTCGACGGCGCTGAATCTTGGCGCCGGTTCGCTCATCCTCACGAATGCGGTCAACGACACGCGTCTCGGGGGATCGATCACGGCGCACAGCGCGTCCAACGACCGCACGCTCGGCTACGACGCGGCGACGTACACGATCGACTATGGAGCGTCGTCGCCGCAGACGGAGACGCAACTCTACGGCTTACACCAGCGCCCGACATCGGGCGCGTTGTTTCTCGACGATCTCTGGCGGCCGTCGTCCTCGTGGCTGGTCGAGACCGGGCTGCGGGGTGAAGCGTACGCCGGCGCCGGCCTCACCTGGCTCGGGCTCTCGCCGCGCGTGTCGGCCAAGTATTTCGTGACGCCGGAGCTCGCGTTCACGGCGGCGGTCGGAAAGTTCACGCAGGGCATGCACTCGCTGGCGCGCGAGGACATTCCGGTGCGCCTGTTCGACTTCTGGGTGGCAAGCGACTCGGTGACGCCGGTGTCGAGCGCGTGGCATTTCGTGACGGGCGGCGAGAAGTGGTTCGGCACGTCGCGCTACGTGCGGGTCGAGGGATTTTACAAGAAGTACGGAAGCCTCCTCGACGCAAACCCGTCGCCGGATCCCGACAATCCGTCGACGAATTTTTTCTCGGAGACCGGCGAGTCGTACGGCGCGGACGTGCTGTTGCGCGAGTTCGAGCGCGGGCCGTTCAGCGGCTGGATCTCGTACACGTACACCGTTTCGACGCGGCAGGTCGATTCGATCAGCTACTTCCCGGGGCAGGACCGACGGCACGATTTCAACTTCGTCGCCAACTGGCGGGCGAAGAGGTATCTGATCGGGCTGCGCTTCGGATACGCGACGGGAACGCCGTACACCGACATCGTCGGCGAGATCGTGCGGCGGATCTACGATCCGGGTCTCAACGCGTTCGGCACGCGCGGCGGTGGTCCGCAGAACGAATTCATCGGCGGTCCGCGCGACGGGGCGCGTCTGCCGCCGACGCAACGACTCGATCTGAGCGTGACGCGGACGTATTCGGTGCGCGGCACGTCGATCGCGCCGTATTTGAGCGTGGTGAACGCGTACGACGCGAAGAACGTGTTCCTGTATGTGTTCGACTACGCCGCGAGCCCGCCGACCAAGCAGGCGATCTCGCAATTCCCGCTGCTGCCGTCCGCCGGTGTTTCGATTCACTTCTAGAGTCGCCGCGGTCGCGCTGGGTGCGCTGGTCGTCGTCGCGGGCTGCGAGTTGGAGAAGGTCTCCATTCCCTCCTCGACGCCTGGCGTGGTGGTGCACGCGGTGATGAACCCGAGCGCGGGCGCGCAAGTCGTGTACCTCGAGCGCACGCTCACGGGCGCGGCGCCTCTCCCCGAGCCTGCGTTTGATCCCAACGACCCGATCGCGAGCGCCGGCGGAATTCCGATCTCCGGCGCCCTCGTGGAAATCATCGACTCGAGTGGCACCCGGACCCCGGGGGTCGAGACGTTGATTCAGGGAAACGGCCAGGGGCGCGGCGTCTATTTCGTACCAGTGCCGGCCAGCCTGATACGGCTCGGACAGCGCTACGAGCTTCACGTGCACACGCAGGAGGGCGAGGATCTCACGGCGTTCACACGGATTCCGCTGCCCGAAGTATCGTCGACGCAGGGGCTCACACAGACGCTCAACCGCGACCACGACACGCTGTCGATCAGTTGGGCCGCGGCGCTCAGGACTCGTGCGTACGCGATGCGCGTGGAGAGTCCGTTCGGGCCGTTCTTCCTGTTCACCGACAGCCTGCACGTGCGACTCACCGGCGACCTGCGCAACATCTTCGCCGGCGAGCTTCAGCACGTGCTCATCCCCGGCTTCCATCAGGACATTCTCGTCGCCGCAGTGGACTCGAACTTCTTCGACTACTATCGCACGAACGACGATCCGTTCACCGGCGCGGGGATCATCAGCCGGATCAACGGTGGGCTCGGGTTGTTCGGATCGCTCGTCACATTGACGAACGGCACGCTGACGGTAATCGCCGATCAGACGCAGCCGGTCGAAGGACGATATCGTGCGCAGCCGCCGGTGGACTCGACGTCGCTCGCGTCTTCGATCAACCTCTACATCGAATCACCCGCCATACGATCGGACGCGCCGTCGGCGCTGAGCGGCCGATACAATTCGCCGGGCCCGAATCTTCGCGCCGACGGCCTGATCGGGACGATCAACGGGAGCGAGGTAGTTCTCGCGTTCCTGGCGAATCAGTTGGCGAGCGACACCGTCGACGTGTTCGTCGGCCAGTTGAACAGCGGCGTGCTGAGAGGAGAGTACCGCGGTCACCCCGGCACGACGGTGACGTTCGTCAAACAGTGACGAGCGCGCGAACCTCGTCGCCGTCCAGGCGCGTGGGATCTTCGAGATCACCCGACCGCCGCTGCACGCCGCGCACGACCGCGTCCACCGTGACGAGTGGCGCATCCGCCTCGGCGACGACGCTCGTCTCCCATTTGCCGCGATCGGGACCCTTGAGCACGAGCCGATAGAGCGCCGTGTAGACGACGAATCGCGGCTCGGGATCGGTCGCGTCCTGGCCTTCGAACGGGATCGCCGCCACGACGGCGACGCCGCTCTCGATTCCGGCCTGACGCATCGGCGCGAACAGGTGCACCTCGGCGATGCGGTGGGCGGCGATCTGCGCGACGATGGCGCCGAGGAAACGCTCGCGCGTGTCGAGAGGCTGCACGACGGTCATCGCGACGCCGCTTGTGCGACGCCACGTGCCGGCGTCGCTCGCGTCTGGATTTCCTTTTCGACGTAGAGGCGAAGGATGTGCATGAAGTCCTGTGCGTTGGTGACGACGCCGAACGCCTGGTGCGTCCCGCGGTCCTTGAGCTTGCTCACGACGAACTCGGACGAGTCGACGCAGATGGTCGGCAGCTCGCGCATCGAGCCCCCCGCGTCGTCGTTCTGGACGAATGCCGGCAACATGTTTCCCGTGGCGATGGCGTGCAGTGCCGTGGCGATCATGATCGCCATCGTCGCCTTGATCGTGTGCCGGCGCATCACGTCCTGCGCGACGAGCATGTCGGTGATCACGTCGGGCAGCGGGCCGTCGTCGCGGATCGAACCCGTGAGGACGAACGGGACGTTGTTCTTCACGCACGAGTACATGATCCCGTCGGTGATGATCCCCTGCTCCACCGCTTTGGCGATCGATCCGGCCGCCCGCACGCGATTGATGGCGCGCATGTGGAGGCCGTGCCCGCCCTGCGTGATCTCACCGGTGGCGCTCATGCCGAGGGTCGTGCCGTAGATGGACGCCTCGATGTCGTGCACGGCGACGGCGTTTCCGGCGAGCAGCGCGCCAACGAATCCGTTGGCGATGAACCAGCTCATGTCGGACCGCGCGCGGGAATGGACGAGCGCGGGTCCCGTGATCCACACCGGATAGCCGCCGCGATCCTTCTCGTCGATCAGCACGCGCGCCATGTGTGCGTAGTCGATCGGCTTTTCGCGCGACACCTCGCTCGACATGAAGGTGAACGCGTCGGGATCCGCGCCGTGCGGCACCATGTGCGTCTGCACGAAGATGCCCTGCGAGCCGTCTTCCTTGTCGCCGACGGCGACCAGATCACCCTTCTCGAGACGGCGTCCTTCGCGGACCCAGATGGCGCCGTCGCGGTCGAGGACGAGCCCGCCGTCCATGCGGGGCTCGCGTGGCGCGATCCACTGGCCCTTCACCCGAATGAATGTCGGGAGGTTCGTTGTGGAGAAGAACCCGTCGGGCAGAACGCCGTCCGCCGGAGCCGGGGCGAACTTGGCGTCGGAATAGCTCGTGAACGGCGGCTGGGTGAAGTCAGGAGGCGGGAAGCTCGGCACGCACTGGAATGTCGCGGGTCGGGGGCTGGGATTGCAGGTGGACGGGTGGACGGGTGAACAGCGACCGCCCCGCCGTTTCGCCGTTCAGGCTGTCACCTGTCCACCTGTCCACCTGTCCACCCGTCCACCCGTCCACCCTATCAACGCCCGCCCCAGACGAAGCCCATGCCGATCCCGAAGCCGAAGCCGGTCGCGTGCTCGGTGAGCGCGTCGGGGTGGTCGAACGAGCTGACGGCGTGGTAGTCGCCCTCGGCGCGCAGCATGAAATGGCGCGCGACGTACCAGTCGGCGCCGGCGCCGAAGCGCGCGCCGGCGGCCGTCTCGGTCGTCGTCGACACCGAGCCGAACGCCGAGGCATCGGCCACCGAGTGGATGTAGGGACCGGCGGAGAGCGACAGGAACGGCCGCAGCGTGCGCGTGAGCGCAATCGGTTCCGGTGAATAGCGAACGCCAAACAGAACTGGCGTGATCATGTTCGCATAGCTCCGTCCGGCTTCCGCGAACGTGTCGGTATTCAACACGCCGATGTTGATCTCGACCGCGGCCTGCGGGTGGACGTATCGGGCGTAGCCCATGTATCCGAGCTCGCCAGTCGAATGCGTGCTCGCTGCCACGCCGGGGGCCGACGCCGTCGCGTCGCGCGCGCCGGTGAGACCGATGCCAAGTGAAATGATGTTCTTGCCGGCGAGGCTCAACGTGTCGTCGGATCGCTGCGCGAGAAGAACTGACGGCGCGATCAGAGCAATCGCCAACGAAGCCGCGGTGCGTCGCATAGCAGATTCCTGAAAAGGGTGGGTTTCCGAGAATGCTACCGACTTCGACAATCCGTACCATGGCTCAGTGCGGAAAGTTTCGCGTCCAGCGGCCCGATCTCACAGCAGCGCGACGGGGTCCCGGTCGAGCGTGACGCGCAAGTCCGCGCGCTTCGGCACCTTGAAGCGTTCCATGAAGTACCGCCCCACCTGTGTGAGATCAGCCGGGCGTTCGGACTTGAGCAGCGCGTGCCATCGCCAGCGATTCTTGATTCGCTCGATCGGACACGGCGCCGGTCCGATGATGGTGAGTCCTTCGATCGAACGCTTGCTGGTGAGCGCGTTGAGCCACGAGACCGCGGATGCGGCGACGAGCGCGGTGTCGCTCTCGGTCGTGCCGCTGAACACGATGTTCGCCAACCGAATCGTCGGCGGATATGGCGGCGAAACGCGCGCCTCGAGCTCCTGCCGTACGAACGTCGCGTAGTCGTGCTTCACCGCGCACACAACGGCATGATGCGTCGGCACGCGCGTCTGGATCAACACGTCGCCGCCGCGCGGCCCTCGCCCCGCTCGCCCAGCGACCTGACTCAATAGTTGAAAACATCGCTCCGAGGCGCGGAAGTCGGGCAGGTTGATGCCGACATCGGCGTCCACCACGCCGACGAGGGTGACGTTGGGAAAGTCCAAACCTTTCGCGATCATCTGCGTGCCGAGCAACACATCGACTTCGCCGCGGCCGACGCGATCGAGGATCTCGGCGTGGGCCCATTTGCCGCTCGTCGTGTCGACGTCCATGCGCGCGATCCGCGCCGACGGAAACCGGTCGGCGAGCAATCGCTCGACTTGCTGTGTGCCAAGCCCGCGCTGTCGAAGCACGCTGCCCGAGCAGCGCGGGCACGTCGCGGGCCGCGGCTCGGTGTGGCGGCAGTAGTGACAGACGAGCCCTTCGGGCGTGCGATGATACGTGAGGCTGATCGAGCAATTCGGACACGTCGACACGAAGCCGCAAGTCTCGCATTGAACGAACGCGGCGTAGCCTCGGCGATTCAACAACAGAATGCTCTGTTCTTGTTTCGTGAGACGGTCCGACAGTGCTTGCTCGAGCTCTTCGCTCAGCACCAGCCGCAGCCAGTCGGCCGCGTCGCGCTCGGCGGGGCGACGCACCGCGGCGGCGCGCGCCGCCTCGCGGCGATCCACCACCTTCACGACGGGCAGCCGTCCGCCGCCGACGCGTTCCGGCAGCGAGATCAACGTGTACGCGCCGCGCTGCGCGTTCGACCAGCTCTCGAGACTCGGCGTCGCGCTGCCGAGGACGACCATCGCTCCCTCGCGGCGCGCGCGAACCATGGCGACCTCGCGCGCGTGATACCGCGGCATCTCGCCCTGCTTGTAGCTCGACTCGTGCTCTTCGTCGACGACGACGGCGCCGAGGTTGGCGAGCGGCGCGAAGATCGCCGACCGCGCGCCGACGGCGATGCGCTTGCGGCCTTCGCGGAGCGCGAGCCACTCGTCGTAGCGTTCGCCGTCGCCCAAAGCGCTGTGCAACACCGCGATCGCGTCGCCGAATTCGGCGCGAAAACGGTCCACGGTCTGCGGGGTGAGCGCGATCTCGGGCACGAGCACGATCGCCGTCTTTCCCTCTTGCAACACCAGACGCTTGAGCAGCTCGAGGTAGACGAGCGTCTTGCCGCTGCCGGTGATGCCGTGGAGGAGAAAGACGTCGCCCGGCTTGCCGGCGCCGAGCGTGGCGAGCGCGTCGCGTTGCGCGAGCGACGGTTCGTGGCCCCTCGCGGACGGCGCGGGCCGATTGATGAACGGATCGCGCGAGACCGTTTCGGTGGCGAGCGACACGAGTTCGCGCTTGACCAGCGTTCGCAGCACGGCGGGAGAGAACTTGTGCCGCTCCGTGAGATGCTCCACCGGCACCGGTCCGCCCATGGATTCGATCAGCTCGAACAGCGCGCGCTGCTGCGGCGCGCGTCTGAACTTCTCGTCCCGTTCGATGAGCGACGGCATCTCGTCACGCACGGCGACGACGCGACGCGTGCGTCTCACCGGCTCCGGCACGGCGAGCGACGACAACACTGCCGGCAGCGCGCTTCGGATCACGACGCCGACCGGCGCGACGTAGTACTCGGCGATCCAGGCGCAGAGAGCGAGCATCTCCACGCTCATCACGGGCGCGGCGTCGGGGATCGACTCGACGCGCTTGGGCGCGACGGTGCCTGGCGCGACGTTCGCCTCGACGATCACTCCCATCGCGCGTCGATTGCGAAACGGGACGACGACGCGCATGCCCGGCCGCGCGCGGTCGGCTAGCTCCGGCGGGACCTCGTACGTGAACGTGTTGAAGAGGGGAACTGGGAGCGCGACGGAGACGAGCACGAGACGAAAGGTACCGAGCGCCGTACCTGTCCACCCGTCCACCTGTCCACCTGTCCACCCGCTAATTGGCCCATAGCCCCTCGATCGTCGAGATGCTGAGCGGCAGCCGGACGATGAACGTCGTTCCGACGCCGAGCGTGCTCTCGACGCGGACCTTGCCGCCGAGTTGCTCGGTGAGCCGGCGCGCGATGCTGAGTCCAAGGCCGGTGCCGCCGTAGGAGCGAGTGCGCGACTGGTCGAGTTGGCGGAAGTCTTCCCAGATCGCCTCGATCTCGTCGGGGCGAATGCCGACGCCCGTGTCGGACACGCGCACGATGACGGCGTCGCTCTCGCGCTCGACTTGCAGCCGGATGGCGCCGCGATTCGTGAACTTCACGGCGTTCGACAGCAGGTTGAGGAGGATCTGCTTGAGCTTCGTCTTGTCCGTCTGGAGCGGCGGGCAGTGCGCGGCGATCACCTTGCGGAACGCGAGCCGCTTGGACGTCATCATCGGCTCGACCTGCTCCGCCACCTCGTTGATGAGATCCTCGAGGATGACGCGCTCGACGTGGACGGGCATCTTCCCCGCCTCGATGCGCGACAGGTCGAGGATGTCGTTGATGAGCGAGAGGAGATGATGCGCCGCGGCGCGGCTGCGCGTGACGTAGTCGCGCTGCGCTTCACTGAGCTCGCCGGCGATTCCATCGAGAAGCAGCGCCGAGTAGCCGATGACGGCGTTGAGTGGCGTGCGCAGCTCGTGCGACACGCTGGCGAGGAAGTCGGTCTTGAGCTTGTTGGCCTTCGCCAGCTCCTCGGATTGCCAGAGCAGTCGTTCGTTCTGTTGGGCGAGGTCCGAGGTCGCGGCGACGATGCGTCCTTCCAGCTCGCCGTTGAGCTGTTTGAGCGCGTCGTAGAGGCGCTCGTTCTCGACCTGTTGCGTGAGGTCGTGCAACACGGAGACGATGGCGATCGCTTCGCCGCGATCGTTGCGGATCTTGCCCGATACGACTTCCACGGGGAGCGACGCGCCGTTCATCGGATGCACCAGCGACATGCGCTCTCGCTTGAGCCGCTGGTCGGTGAGCGCGAAGTCCGAAATGAACGACGTGAACATCGTGTCGTTCTGCCGCACCGCTTGCGACACGCGATAGCTGCGCGACCCGCCGCGCGGGCCGTGAAAGAGCTGCTCCGCCTCGTCGTTCATGAGGATGATGTTGGCGGCGCGGTCGGTGACGAGGATCGGGTCGGCGACGTTCTCGAGAATGAGATTGAGCCGGTCGCGCTCATCGGTCGCTTCGATCTCCGCTTGGCGCACGCGCTGTACCTGCCGCTCCAACTCGTTCGACGCGCGGCGCAGGTCGGTCACGTCGCGCAGCACCGAGAGCATCGCGTCGTCGGGACCCATGCGCTCGGCGAGCGGATGGGTCAGTACTTCGAACAGCAGGTCGTGGCCTTCGTCGGGGTCGACGAGATTGAGCTCGCGCGATCCGCCGGCGTTCGAACCGCTGCTCGTCGTGCGCGAAAGAAAGGAGTTGAAGAGCAGGTTGTTGACCTCGACGGCGCGCCGGCGTCCCTGCGAATCGACGTCGTTCGCGAAGAGCAGATTTTCGGCGCGCTTGTTCTGGACGACGATGTTGTTCCACGCGTCGGTGATCACGACCGGGTCGGGCAGCGAATCGACCATTTGCTGGAAGCGGCCGCGCTCCTGAATCGTGCGCTCGTGGCCGCGTTCGACGTGCAGGTGCGCGGCGACGCGCGCGATGACCGGCCCGGCGTAGATCACGATCGCTGCCGCGTCGTCGACGACGGGAGGCGACAGCGCGACGTCCACGATCACGACGCCGCCCGGCGCGCCGGCGAAGCGCGGCATCGGCAACGCCGTCCATTCGTCGAAGCGGATGGGGCTCGGCGAGGGCGGCGCCGCGTCGGCGACGACCGGCCGCTGCGCAATCGTCGCCGCCATCCAGGGATGCGCGCGCTCGGCGATCACGAGTTCGATCGGCGCGTCGTCGAGCCCCGAGTGCGACACGAGCACAAGTTGGTGGTCCGCCGCGTCGAATCCGAACAGACACGCGCGACGCGCGCCCGTCGCCGACAGCACGTGACCCAGCAGGAATCCGGCGGCCGCGTCGAGGTCGGGCGCCTCGGCCAGCGCGGCCAGCAACGCGAGCTGAGTCCGATCGCTCGCCGGACGGGCGCGGCCAACGGACATCGATTCCACCGTCATGACCACGACAATCTTTCCTGCGCCAACCAGCGTCCGCTAGTCCGCCTTCTCCAGCTTCAGCTTGATGTTGACGAAGTTGTAGGGCGGCCATGGGCCGGAGTACTTGAACGAAAGCACGTCTTCGTACCTTCGGCTCGTCTCCTTCACCCGGTCGTCGAACGCTTGTTCCTGCGCGCGTTCGACGAGGAACGCGGCGTTGAGAATCATGCGATCGCCGATCGGCTTGTTCGACCGGCTCGCCACCGCGACCTGCTTGAGCGCGTCGTGCACGTCGGCGACGTATTGCGAGCTCATCTCCTCGAGCGCCGAGTCGACGAGACGGCCCAACTGCATGCGGGCAAAGTACGTGGACGTCGTCGTGTGTCGGCTGATTTCGTCCTTGAGTCTGCTGATCTCGTCGTTCTGTCGCTCGAGATTGGCGATGACCTTCTCGCGGTCCCAGAGGACTTTCAGTCCGAACTCGATCTTGTCCTGCATCTTGTCGAGCACGTCACTGAACGCCTGATACGTCGAACGAAGGAGCTCCGTCACGTCTTCCTCGGAGCGGAAGACGGTGCCGAACGACATCGGGATGACCGTGAATTCCTTCATCACCGTTTCGTTCACGAACTCGTGCGCCAGAACGTTCTCGCGCGTGGGGTCGTAGATGACGATCGGCGTGTCACTCACCACCGCGGCGAGATCCTGGAACGCCACGGTAAACACGCGCTGTCCGCCGCCGATGCCGATAGCGCCAAAGTCACGCTGGCGCTCGCTGCGGACGATGCAATACACGTATTTTCCACCCTCTACCCCGCCCGCCGCCAACACCGGCGCCGCTTCTACGATCTGGGGCTCAGGCATGCCTGTCCTCTGTTTGGAAAAGCCGACTCTGCCGCACGGAACTGTGGAAGCTTTGCACGCGGATAGGCCGAGCGCTAGTCACGGCCGCCAAGTTTATAGCCCTCCATCGCTTCCGGACCTGCCCGGCGAGCATCGACGCCGAACAGGGCTCGTTGACTGGCGATCGCGCGCCCGTTGTGTCCGCTTGGCGTTTGTGACCTCGCTCACGCTAGCAATCGTTGGGCCCGCGCGCGCGCAGTCGAATTCGCCGGACGCTCTCCGTACCCGCGTGCGCGCCTATCGGACCGCGCACGACACGTCAATCGTGCGCGAGTTGCGGGACTTCGTCGCCATCCCGAACGTCGCATCTGACACCGCCAACATTCGACGCAACGCTTTGCGCCTTCGAGAGATGATGGCGACGCGGGGCATCGCGGCGAGGATTCTCGAGTCGCCGGAAGGCGGGTCACCGGTGGTCTACGGCGAGCTGCCGTCTCCCGGCGCGACGAAGACCGTCGTCTTCTACGCGCACTACGACGGCCAGCCGGTCGACCCGTCGCAATGGACGTCGCCGCCGTGGAGCCCCGTCCTCCTCGACAAGACCCTCGAGTCCGGCGGCCGGCCGGTTCCCGCGCCGACCACGCTCGGCGCGATGCAGGGCGAGTGGCGGCTCTACGGCCGGTCGTCGAGCGACGACAAGGCGCCGATCGTCGCGATGCTCACGGCCATCGACGCACTCAAGGCGGCGGGGGTGCAACCGTCGGTGAATCTCAAGCTGTTCTTCGAGGGGGAGGAGGAGGCCGGGTCCGGCCACCTCGAGCCGATGCTCGTCCGAAACGCGAACCTTCTGCGGGCCGACGCATGGCTCTTCGGCGACGGCCCGGTTCACCAGTCCCGGCGGCAGCAGGTGGTGTTCGGCGTCCGCGGCGTGACCGGCGCCGAGATCACGCTGTATGGCCCGTCGCACGCGCTCCACAGCGGACACTACGGCAACTGGGCGCCCAATCCGGTCACGATGCTGGCGAATCTCATCGCCAGCATGCGGAACGACGACGGCCGGATTCTGATCTCACACTTCTACGACGACGTCGTGCCGGTCTCGCCGGCCGAGCGGCGCGCGCTGGCGAGCATTCCGCCGGTGGATTCGGCGCTGCGCGCCGAGACTCAGCTCGGCGCGACCGAGGCGAGCGACGCGGCGCTCGTCGAACGCATCATGCTCCCGGCGCTCAATCTGCGCGGAATTCGCGGCGGAGCGGTCGGAGCCACGGCGTCGAACGCGATTCCGACCGAGGCCACGGCATCGATCGACTTCCGCCTCGTGCCGCGGCAGACGCCTGAGCACGTACGGCGCCTGGTCGAAACGCACATTCGCGAGCGCGGCTACACGATCGTCCAGCACACGCCGACGGCCGACGAACGGATGCACCACCCGCGCATCGCCAAGGTGACGTGGGAAGCCGGCTATCCGCCGACGCGTGTGCCGATGGACGCGCCGTTGTCGCAAGCCGTGCTGCGCGCGACGCAGGAAGCCGTCGGCGGCCCGGTGGTCGCGCTCCCGACGCTGGGAGGGAGCTTGCCGATGTACACGTTCGAGAAGGTCCTGCACGTGCCGCTCATCGTGCTGCCGATCGTGAACCACGACAACAACCAGCACGCGGCGAACGAGAACGTGCGGCTCCAGAATCTGTTCGACGGGATCGATGTGTACGCCTGCGTGCTGGCGCGGCTCGGGACATACTGGGATAGTCGGATTCGTCCGTGAGACTGCCGCCTAGCCCGGCGAGCGCGCGAAAGAATTTGAACGAGATGGTTACCAAAATCGCGCAACGTTCAGACCGGCACGCCGCGGCGCCGCAGGAGCGCGAGAACCTCCTCGCTTGCCTGTATGCCATCGAGCTTTGCCGGGATCAACGCGCCGCCGTCGAGCAGCGTGTCGACGACGCCCGCGTAGTCGGCGGTTGGTCGTCCCCACCCGTGGAGCGATCCGTAGAACGCCCAATCGAGGGGGGTCCCGTCGTGATCCGCGTCCCGGGTCCCGGTCGGCGCGCCGCGACTGATGAGCAGGGTCGCGATCTCGACGTCGCCGTGGAAGCCGGCCCAATGGAGCGCCGTTACCCGCCTCGGCATCGCAGCGCCGGAAGGCCAGCCCGCATCGAGGAATAACCGCACCGCGTTCGCGTTGGACGCCTCCGCCGCGATCGGCAAGCGCGCGAGCTCATCTTCTCCCAACGTCTCGACGATTCCCGCGTGCTTCGCGAGCAACGCCTTCGCGTCACGCTCCTGGCCCAGCTCGAGCAGCACCGCGAGCGCGAATGCGGCCCGCGTGCGCGACATCAGGAGCGCAAACACGTCCTCGTGCTTGAAGTCGCGCGCGATCTCGTGCGCGGTCTTTTGGCCGCCGAGCGTCCAGGTGTAGATCGTGCCGCCGGCGCGTGGATCTCGTTTGGGGAAATACCGCTCGTTGACGACAGTTCGCACGCTCGCCGGCGCGTCGTCGAGGAATTTCCGCACCAGATCCACGTCGCCGAGGGCGGCGGCCATCAGGATGTCGGTCTTGCCGCCGCGCGAGACGAGAAAGCGCGAGACGTCCTGTCGCTCTCGAATTGCCCATTGGGCAGCGGTCGATTCGTGATCCACATCGATGGCGTCGATGTCGGCGCCGGCGTCGAGGAGGAGGCTCGCCACTTCGACGTTCGCCGCGTAATGAAGCGGGAACTGCCCGTCGCCGCCGCGCGCATGAACGGCGGCGGGATCGGCGCGCAGAATGCTCTCGACTTCGTCGAGCCATCCGAGGCGCGCCGCCGCGTGCAGCGTCAGCACCGCACCTCGCTCGCGAAGAAACGGCACCAGCGACGCGTCGGCCGAGTCGATTGGACCGAAGCTCCCGGCCCACCAATGACTGCGCGCGTTGACGTCGGCGCCGGCGCGAACGAGGACGTCGATCATCTCGCGCCGGTTGTGCTCGACGGGACGCCGCAGAATCGTCCCGCCGAACGATTCGCCGGGCGCGTTGTCGTTCAGCCGCGATGAAAGCGACGGATCGGACGCGAGGATCGCCTTGGCGCGCTCGACATCATCGCCACGGACAGCGGCCGCCAGGTCGGCGAACGCGTCGTCGCTCGTCACCGGCGAGCGACTCCGAGCCCGGGAGCGTCGGGAATGGCGATGCGCCCCCGCTCGATCGTCGCGCCGCGGTACGGATCGTCAGAAAGCAACGCAGCCCCATCAAAGTCGGCGTAGTCCAAGAGCGGCGCGAAGTGCGCCGCGGCGGTGATTCCGAGGCTCGTCTCGATCATGCAGCCGGCCATGACGAGCATGCCGTGTGCCCGGGCGGTCGCGATCATCTTGAGCGCTTCACGCAATCCGCCGCACTTCGAGAGCTTGATGTTGATCCCGTCGACGATGCCGGCCAGTCGCGCCACATCGGTGGGCCCGATGCAGGACTCGTCGGCGATCACCGGCAGACGCGACCGCTCGCGTACGAACCTGAGCCCCTCGAGATCGTGCGCCGCGACGGGCTGCTCGACGTACTCGACGCCGCACTCCACCAACACGTCGATCATACGCAGCGCGTGCTTGGGCGTCCACGCCGCGTTGGCGTCCACTCGAAGCACCTTGTCCGGCGCCGCCTGTCGCACCGACTGAATGATCCGCTCGTCGCGATCCGTGCCCAGCTTCACCTTGAGAACCGGATACGGCGCCGCGTCGGCGATGCGCTTGCGCAGCTCGTCATCGTTGGCCGCAATCGCGATCGTGAAGCTCGAGAGCGGCGCGCGCGCGGGATCGAGGCCCCACATTTTGTAGACGGGGACTCCGAGCCTCTTGCCGGCGAGATCATGCAACGCCGCGCTGATCGCCGACTTGGCCGAGCCGTTGAACCGGAGCGCGCGCCCCAAGTCGGCTTCGATGTCCTCGAGGTGCCACGGATCGGCCGCGGTGACGACCGGCGCCAGACGCTCCAGCGCGGCGACGGCCGTGTCGACGGTCTCGCCGTAGAAGCGATTCGGCGCGGCCTCGCCCCAACCTTCACAGCCGTCGTCGTCGATCAGCCGAACGCGAACGAGGCGATGTTCGCTCGCGCCACCGCGCGCGATGACGAACGGGTGCGTCGTGTGAACCGTCGAGGTGTCGTGCTCGAGCCTCATCGCCCCGAGAGCAATCCCGCGCGACGCACGACCGCCGCCATGCGATACTGCTGCGAGCCGTCGGCCGTCGATCGCAGGAAACCGATCAGCGCGTCGGCAAGGTCGTTGCCTCGCGCATAGCGCGCCGACGGCGCCTTGGCGAGGCACTTCATGACGATTTCCGAAAGTGACGGCGGCACGAGCGGGTTCGCCGTCGACGGTGCGACGGCGTTGTCGTGCACCTGCTTGTAGCTCACCGAAAACGCGTCGGCAGCGTCGAACGGCGGGATGCCGATGAGCGACTCGTACAACAGAATGCCGATGGCGTAGATGTCGCTGCGACCGTCCACGAGCTTGCCCATCGCCTGTTCGGGCGACATGTAGTGCGGCGTGCCCATCGCGCGGCCGGTCGCCGTGAGCCGGCCGTGAAAACGCGCCGTGGCGATCCCGAAGTCGGTGATGATGGCGTTCCCGTCTTCGTCGAACAGGACGTTGTCGGGCTTGACGTCGCGATGCACGACGCCGCGTCGATGCGCGTAGTCGAGCGCGCACGCCACCTGCGCGGCGACCGCCGCCGCCGTGAGGGGCTCGACCCGCCGGTTGTTCTGAATGAGGTCCGCCAGCGCGCCGCCTTCGAGGAACGGCATGACCGTGTACACGACGTCGTCCGTCGCGCCGTAGTCCAGGATCGGGCAGATGTGCGGATGCACCAGCTTGGCCGCCGCCTCCGCTTCGCGCCGGAATCGCTCGGCGACTTCGGCGTCGCGCGCCAGATGCGGATGCAGCACCTTGATCACGACCTGCCGCTCGAGCTGCGCCTGCTCGGCGATGTAGACCTCGGCCATGCCACCGCCGCCGTGGCGGCGGAGCACGCGATACCGGCTGCCCGTCGCGCGGCGAAGTCGCGTCAGCTCGTCGTCCGGGCGCTCGAACGCGCCGCGCTTGAGCTCCGGCAGCTGCTCGCCGCAGCGGTCACATACCGCCGACGACGCGCGATTCCAGGTGCCGCACTGAGGACAGAACACTCGGTCAGCCCCCGAACTGCATTTGCACGAAGTCGTACGGCGCCCACGGCCCTGTGACGTCGAACTTGAGCGCGTGGTGAGCCTCGTGCTGTTCGGCCACGGCGCGCATGAAGTCCTTCCAGTGGTCGCGCTCGACGAGAAACGCGGCGCTCGACACGCGCCCGGTGGACGCGTCGAACATGAGTGGAATCGCCATGACGGCGTTGCGCCGAAGCGCGCGCACCGCTTCGTTCGCGGCGTTGGCGACGTCGGCGTCCGCCGCACGGCTGGCGCCGGCGCCATCGTGCGTAATGTGCACGCGAGCGGCGGCGCGATCCTCGACAAACTCCAGCGCTCCCGTCAGGGACACGTAGTGCAACTCCATCCAGCGGGTGATTGCGTCGGCCGACCGAAAGACGACGCCGACCGGTGCGGGTAGAATCGGCGCGGTGTGAAAAACGGCGTCGACGATGGCGCGGTGGTCTTCGATCCGGTCCTTGTCGACGTCGTCCAGCGCAAAACTCTTCTGGTCAGAGACGACCGCCCCGACGTCGCGATACGAGACGAGTCGGCTTCCGACCGTCGCGCCGGGCACTTCGGGCAGGGCGTGTCCGTCGGACAGGACAATTCCGTGGAGCAGAAGCGGCGTCTGGGATGGCGGCATGGAGTTTATTCTAGAGCCCGCATGTGCACGACGCACGCCGCCGCCAAACGTTCCGGCGCGTAGCCCCCCTCGAGCGCGCTCACCACGCGTCCAGCACACCACCGGTCTGCTCGCTCGACCACGAACCGCGTCAGCTCGGCGACGTGCTCGAGCTCGAGCGTGAATCCGCCGAGTGGGTCTCCGGCGAGCGAGTCGAAACCGGCGGAGACGAACACGACGTCGGGGACGAAATCGGCTGTCGCCGCGTCGATCGCTCGCTGAAAGGCGTCGACGTAGACGCGCGGGGCAAGTCCCGCGCTCATCGGGACGTTCCAGATCGTGCGGTGAGGCCCGCGATCCTCGGCGGCGCCGGTGCCCGGGTACCACGGCCATTGGTGCATCGAGACGAAGCGAATGTCGCGCTCCTCCTCGACGAGCGCTTGCGTGCCGTTGCCGTGGTGCACGTCCCAGTCGACGATCAACACGCGCTCGGCTCCGTGTCTTTGTCGTGCGTAGTGCGCGCCGACCGCCACGTTGCCGAAGAGACAGAAACCCATCGCGCGCGAGCGCACCGCGTGATGCCCCGGTGGACGCACGGCGCAGAAGCTTCGTCGCGGACCGTCGCCAAACGCGAAGTCGACACCGTCGAGCACCGCACCGGCCGCCGCGGTGGCCGCGTCCCACGAGCCGTCGCTCACGACGGTGTCAGGATCGAGACGGCCGCCGCCTGCCGCGGCGTACGATTTCACCTTCTCGATGTAGGCGCGATCGTGTGCGAGCACGAGCTCATCGACCGATGCGTGGCGCGACTCGACGTGCTGAATGCGGTGGAACAGCTCGGGATCGTCGCGCAGCGCTTTGGGAATCGCCCGAAGCCGGCCCGCGTGTTCGGGATGACCCCAACCGGTGTCGTGCCGCCCGCAATCGGAATTCGAGATGAGCGCGATGGCCACGGGTGGGCCTACCGAACCGGCCGCCTCCGCCGAAACATCATCAGCAAAATCGATCCGTCGACGACGCCGCAATCGCCCAGCGACGCCATTTCGTCGAGGATTTCCCAACCGTGGAGCTTGACCACCATCTCGTCCGGCGCCGACTCGGGATGGAGCGCGTGCAGCGCGGCGTTCTTGACCTCGATCACCGGCTGCGACGACGACGCGACGACGCGGACCACGTCCCACACTTCCGGCATCTCGACGCGAATCGTGATCGCGGCCGCGCCTTGCGGGGCCAGGTTGATCGTCGAGCCGCGTGTGCGCAGTGTCGTCACGAACGGAGCGGACGTTGGCTCGCTCACGACGCGTCCTCGGCGGCGGGATTGAGCGTCGAGAAGAATCGCGACACCTGCATGTCGAACAGGTAGCTCGATCCGGTCACGCGCGTGCCGCCGTTCGTGGAGGCGGCGACGCCGATGACGATCTCCTCCCCGCCTTGGCCGCGAAAGGTGCAGAACCCCGGGCCTTCCTCGTCGATGAACGCCGGGTACAGGGACGGGCGATTGGCGAAGAACACCTTGGCGCGGGCGAGCACCTCGTCGGGGCTCGCCGTGGTCGTGGTTTCCTGAAGAGTCGGCATTGGATGCGAAGGATCAGTGGGCCGGCGTCATGCGTGGGGCGCGCAGCGGAACGTCGAGCCGGAAGGTAGAGCCCTGTCCAACCATCGACGTCACCGTGATGTCGCCGTGCAGGAGCCGAGCAAGCCGCCGGCCGAGCGCGAGACCGAGACCGGAACCGCCGTACTCACGGGTGAGCCCGCCGTCGACCTGGTGGAATTCGTCGAAGATCGTGGTGATCGCCTCGGCGGGAATGCCGATGCCGGTGTCGGTCACGAGATAGACCACGCGCCCGTTCGAGATCTCGAGCGACACGCGCACGTGACCGGCCCGGGTGAACTTGAACGCGTTGGCGACGAGAATGCGGATCACCTTCGACAACATGCGGCCGTCGCCGATCATCGGCGGCACGATGTCGGGCTCGGAGACGTCCAGCGTGACGTCATCGCGTTTCCCCTTCGCCGCCTTGATCGCGTCGCGCAACGGCGTGCGCGGATCCAATTCGGCGAGCTCCAGGTCGAGCGCGCCGCGTTTCAGCGCCGTGAGCTCGAGCAGGTCGCCGATGAGCGTGAGCAGATGCTCGCTCGCCGCGTTCACCTGCTGGAGCGTGTGGATCTGCTCGTCGTTGACGGGGCCGGCGACGCCTTCCTCGAGCAGGGCCGTGTAGCCCATCACCGCGGTGAGCGGCGTGCGCAACTCGTGCGAGATGTTCTGGAGGAACTGGTCTCTCACGCGGCGAGCCTCGAGCGCGTCGGCGTACTGCTGCTCGAGCTGCACGTTGGTCGCGGTAAGCGCGGCGTTGGCTCGTTTGAGATCTTGAATGAGGCGCGACTTTTCGGCCGTCGCCGCCATTTGATCTGCCACCATTCGGACGAGATGCCGCGTGTCGCGACCCACGGCGTTGGGCGACGAGAAGTAGAACGTGACCGTGCCGAGCACCGCGCGCGGCGTCTGCAGCGGCAGCGCGACGAACGAGCGGAAGCCGAGCTCTTTGGCGACCTCTCGCCAGTCGGCGAGCGCCGGATCCTGGAACACGTCGAGCACTTCGATCGTGCGCCGCTCGGTGGCCGCGAGGCCGCTCGGACCGTGACCGAGCCGCACGCGCATCTGGTTGAGAAACTTCGCGTATCGGCCGGGCCAGTTGTGGACCGCGGCGAGCCGCATCAGGTCCGTGCCTTCGTCGATGACGTAGACGCAGCCGAACGACGCGCCGATCAGCGGGCACACGCGATCGAGCGCGAATTGAAAGACCTCTTCCGGGCGCTCGGCGGTGATGAACGCGTGGACGATCTCGCGAGCGGCCATCAGCTCGCGCAACCCGACGTCACCATCGGGTGTTTGACCGCGGAAGCGCTCGGACGTCGTCGACACTGGCGTCGTCACGTTAGAGGAAACTAGACGACAGGTGGGCGGGCGGACACCCGTCCACCTACTTTTTCGGCACCGTCAACGTTCGAATCTCAACGCGATGCACGAGCACGGACGGTGGGGTTGCGATGATCGACGCCACGGCGTCGGCGACGTCGTGCGCGGCGAGGGCCCAGCTCGAATTGTCACGTTCCGAGAACGACGTCGACACGGAGCCCGGGTTCACCACCGACACCTTCACCCCGTAGTCGCGCAGCTCCAGCATCAGCGATTCGGCGAAGCTGTTGGCGGCGGCCTTGGTCGCGGCGTAGGCCGTGCCACCGGCAAATGGACTTCGCCCGGTGATCGATCCGATCACCACGACATGGCCGGATCGCCGCTCGACCATGGCCGGCACGACCGCGCGCGTGACGTCGAACAGCGCGTTGAAGTTGAGGTCGACCATTTGCATCCATTGCTCGCGCGTCAGCTCGAGCAGCGGCTTCAGGACGCCCATCCCGGCGTTGTTGACGAGAACCTGGGCGTCGATTCCGGTCAGGGACGACTCGACCGCGCGATTGTCCGTGATGTCGATCGGGATGGGCCGGCACGAACCGCCGGCCGCCTCGATTTCCTTGCCGAGCGAATCCAGCTGATCCGCCGACCGCGCCACGGCGACGATGTCATACTCCGTGGCCAGCCGTTTGGCGACCGCTCGGCCGATGCCGCGAGATGCTCCCGTGACGACCGCGATCGGTTTGGGCATGTGAAGAATCTACGGCCAACGCGACCAGGTACTACTTCGGCCAGAGGAGCACAAACGTCTCGGCGGTGATCGCCGCGTAGATGAAACCATCGATGGTCGCTTTCAACGTGGTCATCCACGGCCGGCGATACCAGATCGACATCTGCCAGAGCGCGAACGCGTAGCCCATGAACGCGGTCAGGCCGACAGTGTGGAAGATCGTGTGATGCTCAGCCGGCGGCGTGATCGCCCGAAACGCGATGTGTCCGGCGAAGTACGAGACGACGATCGAGTACACGAACCATAGCCCGAGGGTCTTCCCCATCGGCATCATGCCGTTCGGCATCATGTTGAGGATGAACACCGGCCCGCGATTGGCGCGCTCGAGAAACTCGGGTGACCGCAGCGCCGCTCGGCTCGCCGGGCGCGGAACGAAGTACTCCCCGGTCGGAATTCCCAGCGGACGCAGCGCATCCATCACGGCGTCCTCGTTCGCCAGGCGCGGGTAGTCGTTCTTGTGCCAGGGCAGCAGCATGTGAACGATCGAGCTCACCACGAAGACGGCGACGGCAGAGACAAGAATCGGCAGCCACATCGACGCGATCCCGAACATGAGCGGCTCCGGCGTTGAGGGTTTTCTCTCCCGGCCCGGTTGAAGCTAACTCAACATTCGCTCGATGGAGCGCAGCAGCGGACCGAATGAGAGTCCCTTGCCCGCGACGCGCTCCGCCTGCTCGTGCGCCAACTCGCGCTGGCCTTCGCCGAACATCGCTGAGCAGATCCACGGGCCGGCGCGCGGATTCCGCCACCAGTCCACGTCGTAGCGCTCGACGAGCGTCTCGTTGAGCAACGCCTGCAGCTGCCAGGCGCGCAGGTAGCGCGCCGAGTAGAAGCGCGGGTCGACGTCGACGAACGCGTCGGCGCGCCCGTAGCGGAACGTCGTGGCCGCCGTGAGCCGGTCGACGTAGACGTCGGGCAGCGACTCCCAGCTCGTCGTGCCGCCGTACAACTCCAGCTCGTAGACGAGCTTCGCGCTGTAGCGCCGGAGGAAGTGCAGCTCCTCGAATCCGATCGACCGCATGAAGGCGGGAAGGTCCTTCGCGCTCAGCTCCGTGTATCGCGCCAGCCATCCGCTGTCCTGCATGCGGTGGTCGAACAACATGGCGTAGCCTTCGGTGATCGAGTTGTCGCCGAGCCACCGGTACTCGAACGGCAGGTCGGGCTGCATGTACGCGAAGTGCAGCGCGTGGCCGAGCTCGTGGAGAAAGGTCATCCAGTCGCTCTGGCCGCCGTGCGGCCGCATCACCAGATACACCTCGTTGGGCACGCGCACGGCCGAGCAGAACGCGCGGGACCGTTTCCCTTCCCGCTCGCCGGTGTCGAGCGTGATGCGTCCCGCGGCGAGCGGATCGACGCCCATCTCCTTCACCTGGCGCCGAATCGATTCTTCCATGCGCGCCGCCGGGAACGACGCGTCGAACGACTTCGCGCGGAGCATCGCCGCGGCGTCGGCCCGCGTCAGCTCGCTCGGCGACATGCCGAGCACGCGGCGCGAGAACTCGGGCAGCACTTCGCGCCACATGTCGTCGGTGTCGCGCAGAAAACCCTGGCACGCCGCGGCCAGGTCGACGAGCGACACGCCGCTCAACAGCTCGAACGTCTCGACGTAGTCGCCGAGACCGAGTCCTTCGACGATGTCGCGCTCGTGCTGAAAACGCTCGAGGCGCATCGGCGCCAGCTCGGCGCTCACCAACGTGTTGCGCGCCGCTTCGATCGCGTGGCGAGTCTTCGCGTCGCGCTCGTTCCCCAGCTCGATCGCCACCGCCTGGAACTGCAACTGGCGCGTGTCGCTGACGTTCACGACCGCCGTGCCTTCCCAGTTGATCTCACGCTCGTCCTGCGCGGCGAGCTGTCGTGAGCTTTGCGATTCGGCCTGCCAGTCGAGCAGCAGGCGCGTCGCGCGTCGGTCTTCGCTGGCCTCGGGCGCTGCGAGGAACGCCTCGCGCGTGAGTTGAAACGCCTCGTCGCCGAGAATCGCCGCGTGCTTCGCGTAGACGGGCTGCAGCTCGGGCGACTGCTTCTGGCCGGAATAGGCCAGATAGTATTCGCGCGAGATTTCCTCCATGAAGACCTCGCCGTCGCGGCGAAGCCGATCGAGCGACATCGTCACGGGACGCCCGCGCCCCCCGCGCCCACTGACAGACGCTCCTCGACGATCGCGCCGACGCGCTCGGCGGCGATGCGGTCCTGGAGCAGCGTGTCGCGGTCGCGCACGGTGACGGTGCCGTCTTCGGCAGTCTGACCGTCCACCGTCACGCAGAACGGCGTTCCGACTTCGTCCTGCCGGCGATACCGCCGCCCGATGGCGCCGGACTCGTCGTAGAAGACCGGGAAGCGCTTTCGCAACTCGGCTGCGAGCTTCTCGGCGAATTCCGGCATGCCGTCCTTCTTCACTAGCGGAAAGACGCCTGCCTTGATCGGAGCCAGCGAGGGATGGATGCCGAGCACGGTGCGTCCTTCGTCCTCGCCCTCGACCTTCTCTTCGCGGTAGCCGTTCACGAGCACGGCGAGCGTCGTGCGGTCGGCGCCGACCGACGTCTCGACGACGAACGGCACGAAGCGGCGATTGTTCGGCTGGTCGAAGTACTCGAGCTTCTTGCCCGAGAACTCCTGGTGGCGCGAAAGGTCGAAGTCGCCGCGGTTGTGCACGCCCTCGATCTCCTGGAAATCGAGCGTGCCGCCGAAGTCGAACTGGATGTCGAACGCGGCGCGCGCGTAGTGCGCCAGCTCGTCTTTGGCATGCTGATGGAACAGCAGCCGTTTGGGGTCGAGGCCCAGCGACTTGTGCCACTCCATGCGCTGCTCTTTCCAGTACTCGAACCAGTGCATGTCGGTGCCGGGCTCGACGAAGAACTGCATCTCCATCTGCTCGAATTCGCGCGTCCGAAAGATGAAGTTGCCGGGCGTGATCTCGTTGCGAAACGCCTTGCCGATCTGCGCGATGCCGAACGGCACCTTCTGACGCGTCGACTGCTGGACGTTCAGAAAATTGACATAGATGCCCTGCGCCGTTTCGGGGCGAAGATAGGCGACGGACGCGCTGTCCTCGACCGGCCCGATGAACGTCTTGAACATCAGGTTGAACATGCGCGGCTCGGAGAGCGTGCCCTTCATGCCGCACGCCGGGCACTGCGCGTCGGGGGTGCCCGGCGTGCCTTTGATCTTGGGGTCGTCGGCCCGAAAGCGCTTCTTGCAGTTGCGGCAGTCGACGAGCGGATCGGAGAAGCCGGCCACGTGTCCGCTCGCTTCCCACACCCTCGGATGCATCAGGATCGCCGCGTCGAGCCCCTCGATGTCGTCGCGGGCGCGAACCATCGCGTGCCACCACCGATCTTTGACGTTCCTCTTGAGCTCGACGCCGAGCGGGCCGTAGTCCCACACCGATCCCGCGCCGCCGTAGATCTCCGACGACTGGAAAATGAACCCACGGCGCTTGCAGAGCGAAACGAGTTTCTCGAGAACGTCGGGCTGGCTGGGCATTGTGTGGTGAGCGGGATCGGGCGCGAAGACCAGAAACCGAAATTAGCGAGGCCTGACGGGGGGCGCTGATTCGGGAGGCGAGGCCGCGCTCGCCGAGGAGAACCCCCGGCGGTCTGATCGATTGTCTTGACACTTGTATGGCATACATGTACATTATACGTGTACGCGTCAGTGAGCAACGCATGTCATCATCGTCTAAACGGGTCCGCGAACAGGCGGTCGTCTACCTCGGCCAGCGGGATCGCGCCCTGCTCGAGAATCTGGCCAAAGAGACCGGCCTCTCCCGGACCGAACTCTTCCGCCGAGGGCTCTGGGCACTCGCCGCACAGACGTTCGGCGGCAGGCAGTCGTCGGCGCTGGAGTACCTCATCACCAACGCCAGCGATGCCCAGGTGCCGCCGGACCTTTCCGAGCGCGCCGACGACTATCTCTACGGCGGCGGCTACGACGCGCGGGTCGTGCACGAAGGCGAGACGGAAGCGCAAGACGCCAGGCCCGCGCCGCGAAAACGAAAGGCGGCCAAGCGTGCGCGTCCTCGTTGACACGAGTGCGCTCCTCGCGCTCGCCTACGCGCGAGACCAGTGGCACGCGCGAGCGACCCGCGCCGCACGCGCGAACGCGTCGTCGGGCGTGCGCTACGTCGGCACCACCTTCGTCCTCGGCGAGTTCCACGCACACCTCCTCTACCTGCGTGGTCCGGTCGAGGCGCGCGAGGCGATCACGCGGCTCACCGCCGATCCGACTCACGAGTGGGTCGGGGTGGACGCCGACCTCGTGCAACACGCGACGGCGCGCTGGCTCGCGCGCTTTCCCGATCAGCGCTTTTCGCTCGCCGACGCGGTGAGCTTCGAGATCATGCGACGCGAGCGCATCACCCACGCGTTCGCGTTCGACAAACACTTCGAGACCGCGGGCTTCGCTCTCGTGGAATGACGTTCTATCGCTGTGGAATGACGTTCTATCGCTATTGAAGAAAATGTCAACGCAGATGACGCAGATTTGAAAAGAGATTTCCGCAGATGCAATGGGGGGAGCCACGACCTCCGAGGCCGTATCTGCGGCATTGCTGTTCAGATCTGCGTTATCTGCGTCCGACTTTCTACCCCCACAGCGTGGCCCGAGCCGGCGAGCGAACGATCTAGGTGTCCAGCTCCGCGCTCAGCTTGGGCTCGCTCGGCGCGCGTGCGCCGGTCAGCCGCGCGACGATCTTGTCGCCGTGATAGCGGCCGTTCTCGATGAACACCTTGTTGGCGTCGAACCCGGCGACCACCACGCCGGCGACGAACAGATTCGGGATCGTCGTCTCGAGCGTTTCAGGGTCGTGCGACGGAATTCCCGTCGTCGCGTCGATCGGCACGCCGAGCTGGCGCAGCAGATCCATGTTGGGCGCGAACCCGGTCATCACGAAAACCAAATCCGCCGGGAGACGCTCTTCGCCGCGGGCGGAGGCGATCGTCACGCCGTCCCGCTCGATGCGCACGACGCGCGAGTCCCATCGCGTCGCGATGCTCCCTTCCTTCTCGCGATTCAGAAAGTCGGGCAGCACCCACGGTTTGATCTTCTTGTCGAACGTCGGACCGAAGTGCACGAGGGTGACTCGCGCGCCGCATCTCCACAGGTCGAGCGCTCCCTCGGCCGCCGAGTTGCCGCCGCCGACGACGACGACCGTCTGGTCGAAGGCCTCGTGGCCTTCGCGATAGACGTGCGTCACGTTCGGCAGATCCTCGCCCGGCACGCGAAGATAGTTCGGTGACCCGAAGTAGCCGGTCGCGACGACGACCGCGCCGGCGCGCGTTGCGCGCGGCCCGTGAGCGCGCGACTCGGAGCGCACGACGAATCCGCCGGCCGCCCGTTCGATGGCGACCACGCGCTCGTATTGCCGCAGCGGCACATCGAAGTGGCGGACCACCGCGCGGTAGTACGCCAGCCCGTCGCGACGCGTCGGCTTCTCGGTCGCGATCACGAACGGCAGATCGCCGAGCGCCAACTTTTCGGCCGTCGAAAAAAACTGCACGTACGTCGGATAGTGCGCGATCGTGCTCACGACGGCGGCCGCCTCGATCACCACGGTGCTGAGCCGCGCGCGCTGCGCGGAGATCGCCGCGGCCAACCCGCACGGGCCGCCGCCGACGATCAGGAGGTCGACCGCGTCGGCCATCTAGAAACCGATGATCTGGTCGCGACGCGTGCCCACGCTCACGTAGGTGATGCGCGTCTCGATCAACTCCTGCAGGCGGTCGAGGTACGCGCGCGCACACGCCGGCAACTCCTCGAGTCGGCGACAATCGCCCGTCGGGCTGTTCCAACCGTCGAGCCACTCGTATCGCGGCGTGATTCTGTCGAGCGCCGCCACGTCGCCGGGGAATTCGGTGTGCAGATCGCCGTCGTACTCGTAGCCGGTGCAGACCGCGATGCGGTCGAGCGTATCGAGGACGTCGAGCTTGGTCACGGCGACGTCGGTGAGGCCGTTTATGCGCGTCGCATACCGCACGACGACGGCGTCGAACCAACCGCAGCGACGCGGCCGGCCGGTCGTCGCGCCGTACTCGCCGCCGAGCGTGCGCACGCGCTCCGACATCGCGGTGTCCATCTCGGTCGGCAGTGGGCCCGCGCCGACGCGCGTCGTGTACGCTTTCACGACACCGAGCACGGCATCTATCGAGCGCGGCGAGATGCCGGCGCCGGTCGCCGCCCCTCCCGACGTCGTGCTGCTCGACGTCACGAACGGATACGTGCCGTGGTCCACGTCGAGCAGCGAACCTTGCGCGCCCTCGAGGAGCACCGCCGCGCCGTTCTTGATCGCACGGTGCACCACGAGCCCCACGTCTTCGGACAGTGCGAGGAGACGTTCGCTCACGCCGGCCAGGATGTCGACCGTCTCGTTCACGTCGGCGCGCTTCGAGCTTCCGAATGATGAAAGCTGCGCGTTCGCGTGGGCGACGCCGGCCTCGACCAGCTCACGCATTCGCGCCGGATGCCGCAGATCGAGCACGCGAATGCCGCGACGCGCGACCTTGTCCTCGTAGGCCGGCCCGATGCCGCGCCCCGTCGTGCCGATCGACTTGGAGTGCATGCTCTCGGCGTCGATGAGCTTGTGATACGGCTGCACGAGATGCGCGCGGTCGCTCACGTAGAGCCGACCCTCGACGTCTATGCCGTCGCTGACGAGCTGTTCGATCTCGGTGAACAGCTTTTCCGGGTCCAGCACCACGCCGTTCCCGATCGCGCAGCGCACGCCGCGGTGCAGGATGCCGCTCGGGATCTGATGGAGCACGAACGACAAGTCGCCCAGGTCGACCGTGTGCCCCGCGTTCGCCCCGCCCTGGTAGCGGACCACCCAATCGGCCCGCTCGGCGAGGACATCCACCAGCTTCCCCTTGCCCTCGTCGCCCCACTGTGCGCCGACGACGACGACCGTTCGCTGGGACGAGCTGAACATTGCGGGGAGGCCTTGAGGGGAAGTCGCGGGCAAAAAAATACGCCCCGGCGAGGCCCGGGGCGTTGTGTCAATCTATTGTGGCTGGGGTCGGAGTCAATTTTCCGCCATGGGCGGTCTCCTTCCGTCGATGTCGGTCGGGACCTATGGTTGAGTCCGCCCTCACCCGGGCGACGTATCCCGCGCAGCGGATTCAACCGTCGTACTCACGACCCCTACCTCGCCGGAGGCAGTCATGGCCATCAACACTTCGAAGGTCCTCGTCGGCGGCATTGTCGGCGGCATCGTTGCGAACGTGATCGACTTCGCGGGAAACTCGCTCATTCTCGGCAACATGCACCGGGCTGACATGGCCAAGCTCAATCCCGCGCTGTCGGTGAACCCGTCGGGTGGACAGATCGCCGGGTTCGCGATCTTCGACATCGTCTGGATCATCGCGACCGTTTGGATCTACGCGGCCATCCGTCCGCGATTCGGCCCGGGCCCCAAGACGGCCGTCTATGCGGCGATCGTTTCCTGGGTCGTGGGCACCAGCGTCGCCGGGTTCTTCTGGATGCTGGGCATATTCGGCACGAACGTGTTCGTCGCGACGGGCGCCGTCGAACTGGTCAACGCGATCGTGTCGACGCTCGTCGGCGCCTGGCTGTACACGGAAAACGCCTAGCCGGCTCAGACAATCGCCACCGCGACCATCCAGATCGCCATCACCAGTCCGATGGCGATCTTGGTCGCCGCGGCCGCAACGCGTCCGAGGAACGCGCCCCACGCCACGCGGGCCGCCGCGCCGTGCCCGCTTCCACCGCTCCACTCGGCGACGAACGCGCCGATGAACGCGCCGGCAAAGGCGCCGACGATCGAGCCGACGATCGGCACCGGTACGCCGATGAACGCGCCGACCATTCCGCCGAGGATCGCGCCCCACGCCGCGCGTCGCGAACCGCCGTAGCGTTTCGTGAAGCGACCGGTGAGCACCCACTCGAGCCCCTCAGCGACCACCATCAAAACTCCGACGCCGATCACCGTGGTGAGCCCGATGCCGCCCGCCGGCACGAGCAGGTGATAGCAGAGCGCCGCGGCGAACAGCACGAGCGTGCCCGGCAGGCCGAACGGGATCATCACCAGGCCGATCACGATCGCGGCAATGAGCAGCAGAACTTCCATTCAGAGCAACCTCGCAGCTGTTCGGGCGAGCACGCGCGCCGCACCCGCTATCCCCGTGCCGCGCATCGCGTCGAGGCTGTCGCGCGGCGTGTGGATCCTGAGAAGCGTACGCAGCGAGCCGCGGCTCAGTGTCAGCGTCTCCCAGCCGGCGTCGGCCAGCGCGACGCTGTCCGTGAGGATCCCCGGCAGCAGCCGGAGAGCCTGAACCGATTCGCCGCTCGCGCTCGATGCCTCGGCGAGTGCGTCCAGCAGCCGCGACGGGCGACGGCGCGTGAACATGGCGACGAGCGGGCCGCCGTCGTCGACGCTGTCGCAGTTGAGCGCGACACCCGGCGGGCGCGATCGGGCCCACACACGCGCGCCGGCGAGCGATAGTTCTTCAGCGTCCGAGATCAGGACGCCGACGGGCAGCGCCGGCGAGAGCGACGCTGCCGCCTCCAGCACGGCGGCCACGCCGCTCGCGTTGTCGAGCGCCCCCGCGCTGCGCGCGCCGACGATCGACAGCATGAGCGGCACGCCGCCGATCCACGCGATGACGAGCGCGGGAACGTCGAGGCTCGATTTCGCGAGCAGCGCGAGACCAACGCCAATCAAGCCGGCCGTCATCACGACGACACCTGCGACGCGCATGAGCATCGGCACCGGTTGCGACTTCGAATCGAGGTGCGCGACGAGCCAGAGCCGCGTCGGCGCTGGGCCGCGCGTCGCCTCGAGGTTGACGCCAGCGCGCCGCATCACTGGTGCGTCCGCCACGCCGCGCGCCAAGCCGATCGCCACCGCGATGGCGACGCCAATCGCGCCGATCGCCCACCATGTCGGCGAGCCGGCGCCTTGTGCCCTCGCCGCGACGGCCAGCGTCGCGGCCAGCGGAAGCAGCAACCCGAATGACGGAGCGCCGAATCGTCCGGCGAATGACGAGTACTCGAATGACTCTTCGCGCACGGCAAATCGGAGCCGGCGCAACTCCGCGGCGCAGTAGTCGCGCGCGTCGGCAATGGCGGCGCCGCCGGTCGGACGCGGACTGGCGGCGAGCCGGGCGAGGTGCGGTGACCCGCCCGCGGTGGTCACTTACGCCGTCACGAGCTCCGCGCTTCGCAGCAGCTCGCCAACGCTCGCGACTTGATTCGGTTCGAGCGGAAGGAGCGGCGCGCGCAACGGCCCGCCGACGAGTCCTCCGCCGACGGCGTCCATCGCCGCCTTCACGCCGGCGATGCCCATTTCGCCGACGATCTTGCTCCCGAGAGGCGTCATGCGCGCCTGGCCCGCCCGCGCCGACTCGCGCTCGCCGCGCCGGAACGAATCGTAGACGTCCATCGACAACGCGGCGGCGAAGAGCGCCACGGCAAGAATGCCGCCGCGCGATCCCATCTCGAGCGCGTCGAGGAACATCGGCGCGTTGCCGGTGAGCACCGAAAACGAATCGGACTGCGCCGGCATGTACGACGCGAACAGCTCCCGGTTGCCCGAGCTGTCCTTGATGCCGATGACGTTCTGGTGCTGCGCGAGCTCGGCGACGAGCGTCGCGGACAGCGCGAAGTGCATGTACTTCGGAATGCTGTAGAGCACCACCGGCACCGGCGACTCGTCGGCCACGCGGTGATAGTGCTGCCACAGCGCGCGCTCGCTCATCGCGTTGCCGTAGTAGTGCGGCGCGACGACGAGCACAGCGTCGGCGCCATGGGCCGCGGCGTCGTGGGTCTGTTTGAGACACGTGCGCGTGGACTCCGCGCCCGTGCCGACGATCAGCCATTTGTCGCTCGGAACGAGCGCACGCGTCGCGTCGACGAGCGCGAGTCGCTCGGCCGCGTCGAGCAGCGGCGCCTCGCCTGTCGAGCCCGTGACGACGATGCCGTGCATGCCGGCGTCGAGATGCGCGCGCACGTTCGCCGAAAAGCCCGCCGTGTCGAGTCCGCCCGTCTGCGGGGAGAACGTCGTCACGACCGGCGCGAAGACACCGTCGAGATGTTTGCTCATTAGCCCAGAAAGTCCAAACCGCCGGTTTGCAGTCCATCGAGCGCCGGTGCCTCGAGCGCCGGCGCCGGTTCCTCGACTTCCACTTCCGCCTCCTCCGCCGGCTCGTCGACGACACTCCGCGAAAACATTTTCATCTGCAATTCGAAGTCCGACGGATTCGACGCCGCGGCCTTGGCCGTCTCGAACGTGACCACGCCCTGCGCGACGAGATCGGCCAGGCATTGGTCGAACGTCTGCATTCCGTACTGGTCGCGGCCGCCGGCGATGAAATCGCGAATCTCGCCGATGCGCTGGCCGTCCATCATCAAATCGCGGATCGAGGGCGTGTTGATCATGATTTCCGCCGCGACCGCGCGCCCCTTGCCCGTTTTCTTGGGCAACAGCCGCTGCGAGATGACGGAATGCAGCGACTCGGCGAGCCGAATGCGGATGATCTCCTGCTCTTCGGGCGGAAACATGGCCATGATGCGCAGGATGGTGCTCTGCGCGTCGGGCGTGTGCAGCGTGGACATCAGGAGGTGGCCCGTCTCGGCGGCCTTGATCGCCGTGTCCACCGTCTCGGCGTCACGCATCTCGCCGATCATGATGACGTCGGGATCCTGACGCAGCGCGGCACGCAGACCCATCTTGAAATCCACCGTGTCCGAGCCGATTTCACGCTGCGTGACCGACGACTTGTTGTCGCGGTGCAGGAATTCGATCGGGTTCTCGAGCGTGAGGATGTGACGGCTCTCGCGCGCGTTGATGTAGTTGATGAGCGCGGCCATCGTGCTCGACTTGCCCGAGCCGGTCACGCCGGTCACGAGCACCATGCCGCGCTCGGCGCTGGCGATCTGCGCCAACACGGCGGGCAGGCGGAGCCCCTCGAACGTCGGCACCTCCCACGGAATCACGCGCATGACGATGGCGAACGATCCGCGCTGGCGCATGATGTTGACGCGGAATCGGCCGATGCCCGACGCGGCCCATGAGCAGTCGTAGTCGAGGATCTTGTCGATCCGCGCCTTGTCGTCCTCGTTGTGCATCAGGTGCAGGGCGATCGAGCGCGTCTGCTCCGGCGTGAGCGCCTGCTTGGTCAGCGGCACCAACTCGCCGTGGATGCGCGCCCGAAAGACGTCGCCGGCCTTGATGTGCAGATCCGAGGCTCCGCGATCGACGGCCGCCTTGATGATCTTCTCCATCAATAGCCCGCCCGCTTGTTGACCAGATTGTTGAGAGGCATGCCGCTCACGTAACGCCGCCAGTTGTCGAGGAAGAGATCGAGTTGCCGGGGCCAGAAACGCCCCGGAGAAACCGGAGACACGTGCGGTGTGAGCAGCACCTGCCGAAGCTGCCACAGCGGGCTGAACGTCGCCAGTGGCTCCTCCCGAAACACGTCGAGCACGGCGCCACGGAGCCGTCCATCCCGCAGACGAACGACGAGCGCCTCCTCATCCAGCAACGCACCTCGGGCGACGTTCACGACGATGGCAGAGCGCGGCAGGAGGTCGAGCCGCCGGCCGTCCAGAAGGCCGTTGGTCTCCGGCGTGAGCGGGGCGCCGAGCACGACCACGTCGTGCCGTGGAAGCTCTTCGTCGAACGCGGTCAGGGACACGACGCGCTCGAATCCGGGCGGCGGACCGAGCTCCGGGCGCCGTCTGACCCCCGTGCACCGCGCGCCGAGGGCCGTGAGCCGTTCGCCGACGGCCTGTCCGATGCCCCCCGTCCCGACGATCAACGCCCTGACGGTGTCCATCTCCCGCAGCTCGGAGTCGAGGCGCACGAACGGCGTCTTGTTCCATTCCGTGCGGTGCTGCTGGGTCACGGCGTAGTCCAGGCCTCGCAGGAAGTGCAGCACGCCCGCCACCACGTATTCGGCGATCGGCACGGCGTGAACGCCAGCGGAGTTCGTGAATGCCACATCGCTGGCGAGCATCTCGGGATAGAGTGCCGTCCCTACGCCGGCCGCCGCGGAGTGGACCCACCGCAGTCCCGGCGCGTTGACGAGGAGCGCCTTGGGAATCCCGAACCCGAAGTAGATCTCGGCGCTGCGGATGGCGTCCACCACCTCGTCGCTCGGGCGCGGCGGCCCGTCGCCGTCCGAGCTCGTCGCCGCCTGGACGAGGTGGATGGTCCAGCCGCGTGGCGCCTCGTCGGCGATTCGTCGCGCGCCTTCCGGCGTCAGCGCCCAGTTTTTCGACGTCGCCGCGAGATCGACGACCAGGAGTCGTGAACCGACGAGCGGAGCGAGCTCGAGCTTCATCGAGATTGAAACTGCCGAGGCGCCCTCGGGCGCGCCAGCGGTTCGTTCACGTGAACGTCGGCGCGCGCACGAACGTGAACGCCGCCTGCATGGCGATGAGGCCCAACGGCATCGCGTACGTCGCCAGGGCGTTCCGCACGTCTTGGCGCAGCGACGAGCGGTACACGAGCCAACACGCCACGACGATCGCCGACTCCAACGCGAAGTCGCGGTACATGTGCGAGTAGAAATGCATTCCGACTTCCGGCCCGCCCGGCCAGATCGATTTGAGCCCGGTCACGTAGTCGAGCCCCCAGTGCGACAGATAGGTCCCGCCCACAATCAACGCGTCGACCGCCGAGTCGAGAAACGGTATCAGACAGAGGGACAACATCACGGAGCAGAAAACCACCGACGCGAGCGAGTGCGACACGTCGGGATTCGGCCGGTGCACGACGTGCGTCAGCATGTCCACCCAGTCCGGTCCATAGGCGACGGGCACGAGCAGCGCCATCGACAACTGCGGGCGCTTCCCTTTCACCAACGTCGCGAAGGCGGCGTGTCCCGCGTACATCCGGATCGCTCAGCGCTTACGGTTCAGTAAGCGGTCGATCGCGACGAGCCAGACCCATGGCGCGACGAGACCGGCGAGGATGACCGCACGGAGCAGGATGCTTTGAATCGGGGGCACGAAGGCGAACGCGGCCCCGGCGTGTTCCACGCTCAAAATCCCATCCGGTCGCGCACCACGTCCATCGTCTCGCGCGCAAGTCGACGGCAGCGAGTCGCCCCCGCGTCGAGCGCGTCCTCCAGGAGCTTCGGCTTCGCCTCGAGCTCGGTGGCTCGGGCCCGAATCGGCGCGAGCTCCGTCTCCATCGACTCGGCCAGCACCTTCTTGCAATCGAGGCATCCCCACCCGGCCGTCGTGCACTGAGCGGCGACGTGCTCCACGGTCGCCGTCGTGCTGAACGCTTTGTGGAGATGATAGATGTTGCAGACCTCCGGCGTGCCGGGGTCCGTGCGCTTGATGCGCTTTGGATCGGTGACCGCCGGACGCAATTTCGCCCAGATACCGTCGGGCGTGTCGAGCAACGGCACCGTGTTGCCCATCGACTTGGACATCTTCGACTGCCCGTCGAGCCCCATGATGCGCCGCGTCGGCGTGAGCAGCGGTTTCGGCTCCGGGAAGAATTGTTCGCGCTCTTCCCCACCGTCCTCCGTGCGGCGTCCGGTCAATCGCGCGAATGTCGAATTCCATTTGCGCGCCACGACGCGCGACAGCTCGAGGTGCTGGATCTGATCCTCGCCCACGGGCACCATGTCGGCGCGATACAGGAGAATGTCCGCCGCCTGGAGCACCGGATAGTTGAGCACTCCGGCCATGATGCTCTCCTGCCGCTGCGACTTTTCCTTGAACTGCGTTTGACGCTCGAGCTCTCCGAGCGGCGTGATGGTGTTGAAGATCCACGCCAGCTCGGTGTGTTCCGGCACCTGCGACTGCACGAACAGCGTGCACGTGTTCGGATCGATGCCGGCGGCGAGCAGCGACAGCGCCATCGCCTGCCGCCGCTCACGGAGCATGTCGGGGTCGTACGGGCCCGTGATGGCGTGGTAGTCGACGATGCAGAAGATGGACTCGTGCTCGTGCTGCAGCCGCGCCCAATTCTTGACCGCGCCGAGGTAGTTTCCGATGTGGAGTTCCCCGGACGGCTGAATCCCACTGAAAATCCGTGACATCCGCTCAAAATAACAGCGCCCACCCTCGGGAGCTGCTGGCGACGTGCGTGGCGGCCGCGGCTCGCGCCGCCGAGATCATTCGCCGCGGGGCCGAGACGCGCGACTCGCTCACCTGGGAGAACAAGTCCACGACGGACTTCGTGAGCGACGTGGACCGGAGCTCCGAGCGAGCGATCAACGACGTCGTCGCCTCGCGCCACCCGGAAGCCCGGGTCCTCGGCGAAGAGCTCACGCCGTCCACGGACAACCGTTCGGGATTGGTGTTCGTGGCCGACCCGCTCGACGGCACGACGAATTTTCTCCACGGCTACCCGTGGTACGCGGTGTCGATCGCGGCACTGGTAGAGGGCGAGCCCGTCGCCGCCGTCATTCTCAATGCGGCGACGGGCGAGTTGTTTTCGGCGACGGCCGGCGGCGGCGCGCGGAGGAGCGGCCAGCCGATCAGCGTCTCGACGATCGACGAGCCGGCGCGCTCGATCATCGGCACCGGCTTTCCATTCAAGACGCCGCACCTCGTCGACGCGTACATGCAGTCGCTGCCCGTTGTGATGCGCGAGGTCGCCGGCATTCGCCGGGCCGGATCGGCCGCGCTCGATCTGTCTGACGTCGCGTGCGGACGATTCGACGCGTTCTGGGAGCTGACGCTCGCTCCGTGGGACGTCGCCGCGGGCATTCTGTTGGTGCGGGAGGCGGGCGGCGTCGTCACCGACGTTGCCGGCGCGCCGGCGACCGTGAGTCACACGTCGATCGTCGCCGGCAACCCGGCGATGCACGCGTGGGTGCTCGAGCGCGTGCGAATGTAACGGATTGAACGGACGAGCTTGTCAACGCCGGTACCGAGAAAGAAATTGTGGCGATGGAGCGGTCGAGGCGACTTCTCTCATGAGCACCCTCACACGTCTGCGCGAGCTGCTGGTCGGTGTCGCGGCGGTGTCCTGTCTCTCGCCCCCTGGTGAGACACTGACGACGCAGAACTCGCTCTTTGATCTCACCTCGGGGCCGAAACTTCTCACGATCTCGGGCGGGGACTTCTCCGGCGATTCGGCGCATCTCCATCCCTGCGCTCCACTCGGTCCGCCCGCCGGCGGGAAACTCGTGTCCACGCGCATCGATCTCGAGGCTCAGGGCTCGGACTGGATTGGCCGTTCGATCGCGGCGTCGGATGGAAACGTGGTACTGACGCTTCATTCGGTTGGTCCGGCCTTCGGAGCGCACACCGTCGCCGGCACGATCAGCGGCAGCGCGATCAGCGTCATTCCAACGCCGGTCGCTCCGCCGAGCAAGGTTCGAATCGTCTTCGACTCGCTGTCGCCGGAGTCGATCGACGGCGCGGGCGAACAGATCGGCCAGTTCGTGAATGGGAACGTCACCGGCCTATCCGCGTTCACCGATACAGCCGGCGCTGTCTCGAGCTGCACCTGGCTGCAGTGGACGCTGCAGCCCCTGCCCGAATAGACTCGGGCCTCCGTCGTCGGCCTCCATATATTCAGGCAACTTTGCGCGAGCGATCGCGCCCCGGTTGCCCACGTCCTTCCCACCGCAATGAAGCTCGTCGAGTGCGTTCCGAATTTTTCCGAGGGCCGCCGGCCCGAGGTCGTCGCCGCCATCCGTGACGCGATCGCGGGCGTCGAGAGCGTCGCGATCCTCGACGCCTCGTCCGACGCGTCGCACAACCGCACGGTGGTCACGTTCGTCGTCGCCGTGGAGCACGCGGTGGACGCGGCGTTCGCCGGCATTCGCGCGGCCCGCGAGCGGATCGACCTCAACTCGCACAGCGGCGAACATCCGCGCATGGGCGCCACCGACGTCGTGCCGTTCGTGCCGCTCGAAGGCTCGACGATGGAGGACTGCATCGTTCTCGCGCGGCAGCTCGGCGAGCGCGTTGGCAAAGAACTCGAGATCCCCGTCTTCCTATATGAGCGCGCCGCCACGCGACCCGATCGCGAGAACCTTGCCGACATTCGCCGCGGCGAGTTCGAGGGCATTCGCGACGAGATGAAAGCCGGCGCGGCGAATCGCGCGCCCGACTTCGGCCCGTCGACGATTCATCCCACGGCGGGCGCCGTCGCGATCGGCGCACGGCCGTTTCTCGTCGCGTACAACGTGTACTTGGGCCCCGCGTCGAACTTGCAAGTCGCGAGGAACGTGGCGAAGGCGGTGCGCGGGTCCTCCGGCGGTCTCCGTTACGTGAAGGGCCTCGGCCTCGAGGTCGACGGTCAGGCGCAGGTGTCGATGAACCTCGTCGACACGGAAAAGACGCCGCTCTATCGCGCCTACGAAACGGTGAAGATGGAGGCCGAGGCGCAGGGCGTGTCGCCCACGTGGAGTGAGATCGTGGGCGTCGTGCCCGAGCGCGCGCTGTTCGAGACCGCGGCACGGCACATCCAGCTGCGCGATTTCAAGCCGGAGATCGTGCTCGAGCACAAGGTGCGCGCCGCCGTGCAAGGCGGCGAGTCCGTGTCGGGCTTCGTCGCGTCGGTCGCGTCGTCGGCGCCGACGCCTGGCGGCGGAAGCGTCGCCGCGCACGCCGGTGCGCTCGCCGCCGCGCTCGCGCAGATGGTCGCCGGACTCACGGCGGGCCGAAAGAAGTACGTCGCGGTAGACGCCGAGATGCGCGCACTGGGTCTTGAGGCGGCGGGGCTCGTCAACACGCTCTCGGCGCTTGTCGTGAAGGACGCGGCGTCGTTCAACGCCGTGTCGGCCGCGTACAAGCTCCCGTCCGAGCCCGACGACGCGCTCGTCAAACGCAAGCGCGCCATCGACGATGCCCTGATCGGCGCGGCGGAAGTTCCGCTGGAGACGGCGCGCGCCTGCGCGCGGGTCGCCGAGCTGGCGGCGACGTGCGCGACGAAGGGCAACACGAACGCCGTCTCGGATGCCGGCGTGTCGGCGCTGCTCGCCGAAGCGGCGTGCCGAGGGGCGGTTTACAACATTCGAATCAACGTGTCGTCGATGGACGACAAATCACGCGGTGCGGAGCTCCTCTCCGAGGCGAGCGACCTGCTCACCAAGACGCGGACGTACGTCGAGCAAGCCACCTCGGCGGTGGACCAAGCGATCGGCTGAAGCAGGCTAGCGTCTGCGGCCGCCGTCCGGGTGATACGTCTCATCGATCACGACGGCGACCGCGAGAAGGAGCACCTGGTCCTCGGCGTTTCGGACGTCGATGCCGTACGTGTCGGCCAGGGTGAACCACTTCTTCGACACCGTGGCAATGATGTCCCCTCGACGGCGAACCAGATACTCGTGGTCGCCCAGGCTCCCCTGAACGTCGAGATCGGCGTCCGTTCCGGGAAATTCGATCGTCATCTGATGCTGAATGAGGACCAGCGGATCGTTCTTAACCGTCGCCACGACGTTGCCGCCGTGTGAGATCTCGTACGTCTTTCCCCACGAGAGGACGCGCTGTTTGATGAACGCCAACTCGTTGCCCGCAAGATCCTGAAACGACAACTGATCGCCGATCGTGAACGCCTTGCCGTCCACGAAGTAGACGTCCTTGCCGTCGTTGTCCTTGATGTAGTAGTCGTCGCCCCACGCGAGGAGCTTCTGCTTCATCATGTATTGCATTTGTCGGGTGGAGGGGTGGACAGGTGGACGGGTGGACAGCCAGAGAGCGATGGCTACTTCTTGCCGGCGACGTCGACCAGCGTGCGATAGATCATCTCCGTGCCTTGCTGGAGCGACTTGATGCTTACCTTCTCGTCGTTGCCGTGCATGCGCGTCAGCTCGTCGGCGTCGATCGGATAGGGATAGATGCCGTACACCGGCACGCCGCGCGACCGCCACGCCGCGGCGTCGGTGCTCGCCTGAAACAGATAGGGCGTCACCTCGGCACCGGGGAACGCGATGTGCGCTTCCTTTTCGAGCGCGCGGTAGAGCGCCGTCGTGTCGGGAGATTCGGGCGCGGCCGAGTACACGCGATCGCCGATCGAAAACTCGAGCCCCGGATCGCCGGCGATCTTCTTCAACGTCTCGACGAGCGCCGCCGGATCGCTCCCCGGGACCATACGGATATTGATCATTGCTTGCGCCGATCCGGGAATGACGTTGTTTCGAAATCCGCCGTTGATGATGACCGGTGCAATCGTGTTGCGAATCAGCGAATGCAGCAGCGGGTCCCGGCTGACGATCGAATCCGCGTGGCGCGCCTTCACCGGATCGCTGCCCACGACGTCTCGATAGTAGCCGGACATCGGCGGCGTGCTCGTCTTCGCGAGGGCCAGGAAGAATCGTCTGGTCGACGGCGAGATGGTGAGCGGCGTCTCGTACGCCGAGATCTTCGCCATCGCTCGTGACAGAGCGAAGATCGCGTTGTCGGGGCGCGGCATCGAGCTGTGCGTCGACGTGCCGCGCGCCGTGATCGTGAGCGGAACCGACAGCTTGTCCGCCGTCGAGATGCTCACGTAGCGCACGTGCCCGTCGTCCGCCTTCATGATCCAACCGCCCTCGTTCAGCGCGAACTCGGCGTCGATGTCGGACCAGCGCTCCTTGGCCAGCCACTCCGTGCTGTACGGACCGCCGCTCTCTTCGTCGGCTTCCGACAAGAAGATCACGTCGCGGGCGAGCGGAACCTTGCGCTCGGCGAGCATCATCACGGCGCGCACGAAGACCGCCATACCGCCTTTGACGTCGATCGCGCCGCGTCCGTAGACGTAGCCGTCCTTCACGACGCCGGCGAACGGATCGACCGACCACTTGTCGCGCTCCACACCGACGACGTCCGCGTGCGCCGCGATCAACACCGGCCGCTTCGACCCGTCGCCGCGCAGCCGCGCGATGATGTGCGTCTTCGCCGAGTCCGGCGTCGAGACGATCTTGACGTCGAAGCCGAGTGCGCGAAACCGCGGCGCGAGCACGTCGTCGACGAGCTGCGTGTGTCCGGGCGGGTTCGATGTATTCGCGCGAATCAACTCGCGAAGCAGTGCGACGGTCGAATCTTCGCCGGTCTGCGCGCCGGCGATCGCCGCGCCGAGCAACATCGCCGCGACAATGCACGGCGCACTTCGGGGTATCGATCGGATCATGGTGGGGCGGAAGGAGCCGGCGGAGGAGGGCGAAGCCCGCGTCCGACTATCTACGCCTCACCCGTCCGCCTGTCCACCCGTCCACCTGTTCTACTTGCTCGACAGCTTCGCGTACATGTCCCAGTACACGGCGACCCCGCACCGCTGCCCGGCGCGCGAATCCCACATGTAGCGCTGGTACTCCTTCGGCACTTCGTCGGGCGTGACGTACACCTCGAGCGCCATCAAATCCCCCGGCAGGTCGGGAACGAAGTTCGCCGCCGTCGCCGGACGCCCGTCAACCAGCGACACCATGCACTTGAGCCCGGACGCAACTGGAATTCTCCGGTTGCCATTGCGCGTGGGCCGCACGTCGACGCGAAATCCCGGGATGTCGCGAAAGAGATCAGCCGTGGAGAGAGGGTCCTTGTCGTCGATGTCCATGTAGTCCATGAACACGCCCTTGTCACCGCGTTTTTGCCGACACACGAATCCATCGAGCGAACGCTCCGGGCAACTGCCGTCGGCGTTGACGACGACCGTGTCGAGGTTGGCCTCACGGTGCTCGAGCGTCAGCGTCACGTCCAAGGACCCGTTGTCGTGAAGATCGGCCGTCGCTTCACCGGGCGAATAACCGAGCTTGCGCGCATGCAGCACATACTGCCCACCGCCGACGCCTGTCATCGTGAAACGGCCGAGCGAGTCGGTGCGCGCATGGTGCGGGCCGGGCGTGGCGACGACCTCGGCGTTGCCGAGCGGGCGATTCGCCGAATCGCGAACGACGCCCCGCAGAGTGCCGCCCTGGGCGGCAGCTAGCGCCGGAAGCAGGGTCAGCGAAAAGACCAGCGAAGCGACGGGGAAGCGCATATTCGGAAGCTAAGGGTCTCGTAGGTGACCGCGCCAACCAACCCCCCACCTGACCGCGAAGCTCGCGCCAACTGGGACGAGACGGAGCCCTGTCGCCGCCCGGGCTCGGCGAACATACTTGTCGAACTTCCCCTCTACCCCTCCACGACCGGCGAGCGACGATGAGCATTCGCGAAGATATCGAGTTCCTCGACCAGACCCAACACGAATTGGAGTTCCTCGGCGAGGAGCTCGAAGAGACACAAGGCATCGACCGACGCGATTTCGTGTTCTGGTCGCTCGCGACGGCGGCCGCGACCACGTTCGGGTTCGGTTCGCGCGCCCTCGCGCAGGCGCCGGCGACAGCCGCGGCGGCGAACGCGCCGCAGCAAGCGCCGCTCCCGGAGCTTGGCAACGGCGAGCCCGTGGCATGGACGTTCCAGCCCTATCACGAGGGCACCGGCGCGCTCATGGAAAAGCTCATCCACGAGCGCGGCGCGGCGGCGTTCCAGCGCGCCACGTTCGTCGTCGAGCCGTGGACCGGGAAAGTGCCGACTGATCCCACCGAAATCGCGTTTCTCCCCGCGCACCGGCTCTCCGCGCTCATCAAGGCCCGTCACATCACGTCGACGCAGCTCACGCGCATCTATCTCGACCGCATCAAGCGGCTCGACCCGACGCTGCTGTGCGCGGTCACGATCATGGAAGACCAGGCGATGGCCGAGGCGGCCAAGGCCGACACCGACCTCAAGGCCGGCAAGTATCACGGCCCGCTGCACGGCATTCCCTACGGCGTGAAGGATCTCTTCTCGGTGAAAGGCGTGCGCACGACGTGGGGCTCGAAGGACTTCGAGAATCGCATCATCGACGAAGACGCCGAGATCGTCGTGCGGCTGCGCAACGCTGGCGCCGTGCTCATCGCCAAGCTGGCGACGGGACTCTTCGCGCAGGGCGATCAGTGGTATCGCGGACGCACGAACAACCCGTGGGACATTCGCCGCGGGTCGAGCGGGTCGTCGGCCGGCCCCGCGTCGGCGACGGCGTCGGGATGCGTCGCGTTCGGCATCGGGACGGAAACGTCGGGTTCTATCGTGTCGCCGTCACGGGAGTGCGGATTGAGCTCGCTGCGCCCGACGTTCGGGCGCGTCACCCGCCATGGCGGGATGGTGCTGGCGTGGTCGCAGGATCGCGTCGGTCCGCTCTGCCGCACGATCGAAGACGCCGCGATGGTGTTCAACACGATTCACGGCGTCGATCCGAAGGATCCGGGCACGATCACGGTGCCGTTCCACTTCGATCGAAACATCAAGCTCGCGTCGCTGCGCATCGGCGTCGACGCGAACGCGCCGAAGGAATTCGTCGACAAGCTGCGTGAGCTCGGCGCGACGCCCAAGGAAATCGCCGCGCGTCCCCAACTCGGCGGTGGCGGCGGCGGTGGAGGACTCGGCGTGGAATCGGCGGCGGCGTTCGATTCCTACGTGCAGTGGAAGGCCAAGGAGCTCGGCATCGACCTGGCGACGATTCCCGAGCCGCAGGGTCGCGGTGGCGGCCGAGGTTTTGCCGGCGGCGGCGCGGGGCGAGCTGGCGCGGACAGCGGCGCGGTTCGCGTCGCGGGTGCTCCGGCAGGTGGAGGTGGAGGAGGCGGCGGTGGCGGGGCCGGACGCGGCGACGCGGGGAATCCGACCGGGATGGCGGCGCTCACCCGCTGGACGGGCGGCCGATTCCCGCGCGCGTTCGACTTCGTGCAACAGCAGCGTCGCCGTCAGATCCTCATCACCCAGATGGCGGCACTGCTCCAGGACTTCGACATGTACGTGCCGAGCGCGAACGGGTACGACGTCGGCCTGCACGCGCAGACGGGGCATCCGTGCGCGGTCGTGCCGTACAAGTTCGAGCCGCAGCCGGCCGGTCGCGGTGGTCGTGGTGGCGGCGGCGGCACGCCGATCGATTCGACGACGCCACCCGTGACCTACAACCCACAGCCGATCTGCACCGTGCTCGCGGGGAATCTGTACAACGACGACAAGATTCTCTCGGTCGCGCACCAGTATCAGATTCACACGGACTGGCACACGAAGCATCCATCGCTCTGACGGGTTTTCTGTCCAGCCGTCCACCTGTTCACCTGTCCACCCGCCATGCAACGTCGTGATCTGCTCCGGGCGTTCGGCGCCGCGACGGCGCTCGCGATCATTCCGCGCGACGCATTCGCGGCGTGGGAGCGCGTCGCCAGCGGGATTCGTCCCGCCGCGGGCTTAAGCGACGCGCACCTCGCGCTCGTCGGCGCGGTCGCGGATACGATTCTTCCGCGCACCGACTCGCCGAGCGCGACCGACGTGAACGTGCCGGCGTTCATCGACGTCATCCTGAGCGAGAACTACACCGACACCGAGCGCACGGCGTTCGTCGCGGGGCTCGACGTGCTCGATTCGTGGACGCCGGTTTCGGCGACGCAGCAAGGCGCCGATTCGACGATCGTGCACGTGACGCGCCCGGTGCCGTTCGCCAGCGTCTCCGCCGAGGGTCGCGCGCAGATTCTCGACGCGATCGAACGAGCGCCGAGTCGGCGCGGCGAACCGATGCGGACGTACTGGCGGCTCAAGGGGCTCGTGATCCACGGCTACTTCACGAGCGAGCGCGTGTCGAAGGACGTCCTGCACGTCGAAGTAATGCCGGGCCGCTTCGAGGGCTCGGCGCCGCTCGCGACGAAAGGGGCGAGCTCCTCGTCGCACGAGATGCACGATGCGTGAAACGATGCATTTCGACGCGATCGTCGTCGGCTCCGGCATCTCCGGCGGCTGGGCGGCGAAGGAGCTCACCGAGCACGGACTCAAGACGCTCGTGCTCGAGGCGGGCGGCCCTGTCGATCCGAATCACGACTTCGTCGAGCACGTGCAGCCGTGGCAGATGCACTTCCGCGGACTTGGCGACCGCAAGCTGCTCGAGGCCGACTATCCAATTCAGCGCGACTGCTACGCGTGCGATGAGATGGGCCACAAGTTCTTCGTGAAGGACGCGGAGAATCCGTACACGAATCCGCAGGACGCGCCGTTCAAGTGGTTCCGCGGCCGGCACGTCGGCGGACGCTCGATCACGTGGGGCCGCCAGGTCTATCGCTGGAGCGATCTCGATTTCACGGCGAACGCCAAGGACGGCCACGGCAACGACTGGCCGATCCGCTACGCCGACATCGCGCCGTGGTATTCGCACGTCGAGCGGTTCATCGGCATCACCGGCGCGCACGAAGGCTTGTCGCAACTGCCTGACGGCGAGTTCCTGCCGCCGATGCAGATGACGTGCGTCGAGCAGGACGCTCGGCCGAAGATTCTCAAGGCGTTCGGCGGCGAGCGCGTGATGACGATCGGCCGCGCGGCGATTCTCACGCAGGATCACAATGGCCGTCTCGCCTGTCACTACTGCGGTCCGTGCGAGCGCGGCTGCATCACGCAGTCGTACTTCAACAGCCTCGGCTCGACGCTGCCCGCGGCACAGAAGACAGGCAACCTCACGCTGCGGCCGAACAGCGTCGTCGCCGAAGTGACGTACGACGCGAAGAAAGGCCGCGCGACCGGCGTGCGCATCGTCGACGCGCAGACGCTGGAGACGCGCGAGTACACAGCACGGATCGTCTTCCTCTGCGCATCGGCGATCGAGTCGACTCGGCTGCTGCTCAATTCGAAGAGCGCGCGCTTCCCCGACGGGTTCGGGAACTCGAGCGGCGTGCTCGGCCGCTACGTGATGGACCATCACTACGGATCGGGCGCGTCGGGCACGGTGCCGGGCTTCACCGACAAGCGCACGATCGGCCATCGGCCGAATGGCATCTACATCGTGCGGTTCCGCAACGTGAAGACGCAGCACCCGAATTTCCTGCGCGGCTACGGCATGCAAGGCGGGTCCGGGCGCGGCGGTTGGGGACGCGGGTCGAGCATCCCGGGCTACGGCGGAGCGTTCAAGCAGTCGTTGATCGACGAGCTCGGGCCGTGGTCGCTCTCGGCGTCGGGTTGGGGCGAGACGCTTCCCAACCCGGACAATCGCGTGACGATCGACTCTAACGTGAACGACAAATGGGGCATTCCCGCCGCGCACATCGAGGTGCGGTGGCGCGACAACGAGCGCGTGATGGACGAAGACATGAAGACCGCGATGGCCGAGATGCTCGACGCGGCCGGATGCACGGACATCCGCACGCACGGATCGAACAATCCGCCCGGCCACTGCATTCACGAGATGGGCGGCGCGCGCATGAGCAAGACGCCGAGCGAAGGCGTGCTCAATCGCTGGAACCAGTCGTGGGACGTGAAGAACCTCTTCATCACCGACGGCGCGTGCATGGCGAGCAACGGCTGTCAGAATCCGAGCATCACGTACATGGCGCTCACCGCTCGCGCCGTGTCGCACGCCGTCACCATGATGAAGCAGAACGCGCTGTGACGCGCGATCTCTCTCGACGCGAAGCCCTCGCCGCGCTCGGTGCGTTGAGCGCGGGCGTCGCCCTCGGACCGCGCGCCGCGTTCGGCGAATCGCGAAGCGAATCGCGTGCATCGCGGCTCAAGCAGTCCGTCTCGCGCTGGTGCTACTCGGGCATCGCGCTCGACGATCTCTGCGAGTCGGCAAAATCGATCGGCTACAAGTCGGTCGAGCTGTTGAGCGAGCCGGATTGGCCGGTGGTGAAGCGCCACGGTCTCGACTGCGCGATGGCGAACGGGTTCGGGCAGATTCCCGTCGGCTTCAATCGCCCGGACAACCATGACAAACTCGTCGCCGACGCGACGCGCATGCTGCCGCTCGTGGCCGCGGCGGGAATTCCGAACATCGTCGTGTTCAGCGGCAACCGCGCCGGGCTCTCCGACGGCGAGGGCATCACCAACTGCGTCGCCGGCCTCAAGCGCGTGACGCCGCTCGCCGAGCAGCACGGCGTGACGCTGTGTCTCGAGATGTTGAACAGCAAGGTCGATCACAAGGACTACCAGGCCGACCACACCGCGTGGGCCGTCCAGGTCGTGCAGGGCGTCGGGTCGCCGCGCCTCAAGCTGCTGTACGACATCTACCACATGCAGATCATGGAAGGCGACGTCATCCGGACGATCCGCAACAACGCGCCGCACATCGCGCACTATCACACCGGCGGGGTTCCCGGACGTGCCGAAATCGATGACACGCAGGAACTGAATTACCGTCGGGTGATGCAAGCCATCGCCGACGTGGGCTTCACCGGCTACGTGGGACAGGAGTTCGTCCCCAAGCGCGACCCCGTCGCGTCGCTCAAGCAAGCGTACGAGATCTGTGACGTGTGAACCGCGATGCCGCCATCGAGGGCGGATCGCGCCGAGCGAGTCACTGTTGGCAGCGACCAAATTGAACGCACATGCAGCAGATTTGAAAAGCGATTGCCGCAGATGAACGGCGAACGAAGGAGGAGGCAACCTTCGTTTTCATCTGCGGCATTGTCGTTGAAATCTGCGGCATCTGCGTCACCTCTTCTTCCACTGCCTCGAGCCCGGTCAAGCGGCTGGAGGCCCGCGCGCGATTCGCTTGCCGCCCGGCGCGGCGACAGGCATCTTCAAACGAGAGGTTCACGCGGTCCACCTGTCCACCTGTCCACCTGTCCACCTGTCCACCTGTCCACCTGTCCACCTGTCCACCTGTCCACCTGTCCACCTGTCCACCTGTCCACCTGTCCACCTGTCCACCTGTCCACCTGATCATGGCTCCCTTCATCAAATCCGATTTTATCTGGCTCAACGGCGAGCTCGTTCGCTGGGCCGACGCCACGATCAACGTCAGCGCGCACGCGCTCCAGTACGGCACCGGCGTGTTCGAGGGGATGCGCAGCTACGAAACGCCCGACGGGCCGGCGATCTTCCGTCTCGACGCGCACATCCGGCGGCTGTTCATGTCGGCGTCGTTCTACGAGATCGGCATTCCGTTCAGCTTCGATCAACTGTGCGCCGCGTCGCTCGACGTCGTTCGTGCCAACGGCCTCACCAACGCGTATCTCCGTCCGCTGGCATTCTTCGACTCGTACAGCTTCGCCGTCTGGCCGAAGGACTGTCCCGTGAGCGTGGCGATCATCGCCGTGCCCGGGAAGCCGTATTTCCAGGGTGAATCGAACCGCGGGGTGCGGACCACTCTGTCGTCGGTCAGCCGCATCGATGCGTCGACGCTGCCGCCGTTCGTCAAGGCGTGCGGCCACTACACGAACTCGGTCCGCGCCGTGCAGGAGGCCATTCGCCGCGGCTATGACGACGCGATTCTGCTCAACTCCAAGGGGGACGTCGCCGAGGGGTCGGGTGCCAACCTGTTCGTCGTGCGCGACGGCACGTTGATCACGAACGACGTCGACGCGTCGATCGTCATGGGCATCACCCGCGACAGCGTCCTCACCATCGCGCGCGGACTCGAGATTCCCGTCACCGTGCGTCCGATCAGCACGAGCGACATCGCGCTCGCCGACGAGCTGTTCTTCTCGGGCACGGCGGTCGAGATCATGCCGATCACCGAAGTCGACGGACGCACGATAGGCGACGGGCGCCCAGGGATGGTCACCAAGCGGGTGCAGCAGATGTTCTTCGACGCGGTGTACGGCCGGTCGGACCGGTATCGCGACTGGCTCGCCTACGCGTCGCACGGCGCGCCGGCAACCGCCGAAGCGGTCGCCGGCGTCTGAGACTCTGAGCCGCGCGAGCGAAGTGCAGTAGCGCGGATCGCGCTACTGCTGCGACGACAGGAGTTGAACGGTGAAGACGAGCGTCGCGTTGCTGGGAATCGACGGCTGGTTTCCGGTCGTGCCGTAGCCCAGCGACGAGCCGATCACCAGTCGTCGCGTGCTGCCGACGCGCATGCCGACGAGTCCCTCGTCCCAGCCCTTGATGACTTGCCCTTCGCCAAGTCTTAACGGGAACGGCGTCTTGCCGACGTTGCTGTCGAATTGCGTTCCGTTGGCGAGCCAGCCGATGTAGGTCACGTTAAGACTGTCTCCCGATGCCGCGACCCCGCCGCTGCCGACGACGAGATCCTGGATGTAGAGCGAACTCGAAAGCTTGGTCATCGCCGAGAGGTCGACGCCGAGCGACGACGCGAACGTCGTCGTCGCCGGGTCGGAGCCGGGCGGCGAGTCCGAGGTGGAAGACGTCGAGTCCGAACAACTCGCCACCAGCGCGACCAGCGCGACCAGCGCGAACGCGGCCGCAAAAATTCCTTTGTGCGACAAATTCAATTCCTGGAAGAGTGTCCAGCTAGTCGCCCGTCGGTTCTCCGGCGACCGCCGGCATTGAGTACGCGCCCGTACGGACCGTCGACGTCGTTTCGCCGACACGCCCCAGAGGCAAGGTGAGCTCGAAGCAAGACCCTTCGCCCGGAGCGCTCGTCACCGCGAGTTCGCCTCCCATGCCGTGCGCCAGATCGCGACTGATAGAAAGCCCGAGACCCACGCCTTCGTTCGTGCCCCGCGTCAGCGAGCGGTCGAGCTGCACGAACGGCTCGAAGATCGCGCGCTGGCGGTCGAGCGGAATTCCGGGACCGGTGTCGCTCACTTCGATCGCGACGGTTTGATCGTCTTTCCGTCGCGTGCGCATCGTGATCGTCGCGCCGCCCGGCGAATAGCGAACCGCGTTCGACAACAGGTTGAGCAGCACCTGTCGCAGCTTCTCACGATCCGCGTACGCCACGAGTTGCGCGTCGCCAGCTTCGTGGACGAGCGTCTGCTGCTTCGACGTCGTCTGCGGCAGGACGAGCGCCTCGAGACCGCCGAGCAATGGTTCGAGCTGCACGTTGGCCAGGGCGTACTCGACCTGCCCGCTCTCGATCCGGCTCAAGTCGAGCAAGCTGCTGATCAATCCGAGCAGGTGCGATTGGCTGGCACGAATGCGCGCCAGGTCGCGGCGCTGTTCGTCCGTGATCGGCCCGCGTACGCCCATCTCCATCAACTCGGCGTATCCGCCGATGGCGTTGAGCGGCGTGCGCAGCTCGTGGCTCATCGACGCGAGAAAGTCGGACTTCGCGCGATTCGCGGTCTCGAGCAGCTTGCGATCGTCGCCGATCTGCTGCGCCATCCGGTTGAAGCTCGACGCCAATCGCCCGACTTCCTCCGAGCCGGCCGTTGGCACGCGCGTCGAATAGTCGCCGCCCGCGACCGAGTCGGCGGCATTCGTCAGCTCGGTGAGCGGTCGCATCACGGTTCGTCCGACGAACCACGCCAGCGCCGCGGCGACGAGCGTCAACACGGCGCCGAACAACGCGAGCTGCCGCGCCGTCGCGTTCGCAACGGCAAGGATCGCCGTGCGCGGGGCTTCCATGCCGATGACGAGCGGCGTCCCCGCCACGCGCCCTTCGGCGAACAGGACCCGGCCGACACCTCGGCGAACGCGCTCGCCCTCGGCTCCGCGCCGAGAGAGCGTCGAGTCGGCCGGGGAGTCCGGAAGCCCGCCGAACGTCGTCCACGTCGAGCCGTCGACGTTTCGATAGTAGCCGGTCGTCGAGTTGCCACTCAGCTCGCGGAGCGTCGTTTCGGTTTGCGGCGATGCGGAGATGTGGTGAAGCGACGCGACGAAACCGAGAAGCTTGCCGTTGGTGCGCACCGGCATCACCAACCAGAACAACGCACGGTCGCCGACGCGCTGCAGCTCACCGATCTGCGCGGAATCGACGATGCGAAGCGCGCCGAGGCCGCGATCGCGAATCGAAGCAGGCGGCGGCGCCTCGGCGGGGAGAACGAGTTGCAGGGTCGCGCCGGTGTCGGCGCCGACCGAGGCGAGCCGGTGACCCTCGGCGTTCCACAGCTCCATCGGAAGGCCGGAGTCCGACAGAATTCCGAGCTTTCGTATCGACGCCGTCGCCGCCGCGACGTTCGCCGGGTCCGGCGATGACAGTGCGGCGCGAACGGCCGCGTCTTCGGCGACGCGCGCGAACCGCATCTCGCCCGTGCGGATCGAGTTGCCGCTCACCGTCACGATCTGACGCACGCTGCGGTTCAATCCGGTACGCGCATCGCGCAGCGTCGAACGCGTCATCGTCACCCACACGCCGATGACGGCCACGCCGAGCACCGCTGCGACGATCGCCGTGCTGGCGAGCGACAGCGTCTGAGCCGCGGAAAATCGGTATCTGGTCAAGCGGCCACCTCCGGCTTCGGAAGGCGTGAGCGGGTCAGGACCGCTCTTCTGCACACTCGGGGCCGCCAGACCAAGAGCTGACGGAACGAAGCCGGCGTACGCGCAAGCGAGCTCACGCGTACGCCGGAGTATCACGGATCGGCTGAACGACGTGCTACGGAACGATGGACTGCGTCGTGTTCGTGGGCGCGTAGATGCCGTTGAACAGGAACTTGAAGGTCCCGTGCGGCTGACCGCGGAACGTGATCTCGGGACCGAACAGATAGACCTTGCCCTTGCCGTAGTTCGACTCGACGACGGCGGCGCCGCCCTCGAGGTAGTTCTGCCCCCACGCCCAACCGCTGCGCAGTGGCGTCTCGCTGTCGAACCATGCCACCGCCTTCGTACCCTTGAGCGCCGCGTCCGGATCGAGCCGGAACACAGGGCTGTTGTCGAAGAACACGTCCAGGCGCTTGTCGAATCCGGCCGCCACCGGATCGTTGTTGTCGACGGCGACATTCAGGATCGAGCCCGGCACGTAGTACTCCTCGCCGGTAAGCGCGCGATCCGCCTGCCCCGGTCCGCGGACGACGAGGTGATTCTCGATCGGCAGCTCCAGCGCATACCCAAGCGTGGTCGCCGTGCCGACGGCCACGATCACGCCGCCGTCATTCAGGAACTGCTTGAGCTGCGGGAGCGTGGTCTCCGGCGTCATCTGGCCGATCATGTGTTGATACTCGGGCGGGATGCTGGCACCGCGGCCACCACCACCGCCGCCGCCGCGACCACCGAAGCCCGCACCGCCGGCGCCGCGAATTTGCGCGCCCGACGGGAGAATCAGCACGTCGAACTTGCTCTTGAGATTGCCGGCGTCGAGATCCTGCGGGTAGACCACCTGATAAGGAATCTCGAATTGCTCGAACTCGTATCGCGTCCAGCCGGACGGCATCGAGCCGCCGTACTGGTCGAACAGCGCGATGCGCTTGGACGACAGCTTGATCGCGTCCGCCGGCCGCGACGAGACGCCGACGAAGTCCACGCCGAGGTCCGCGGCCGACTTTTGCAGCACGGCCGCACTCGCGGCCGGGATGAAGAACGTGCCGGCCGGATACGTCTTGCCATTCGCCTGAATCGGCGAGCGCAGCCAATCCACCTCGCCGTTCGCCTTGAACACGCGGTTGAGCACCGTGACGGCGTCGTTCTCCGCGTGCGACATCAGGTAGCCCGCCGCACTCGATGCATTCGCCAACGCGCCCACCATCGGCTTCGCCAGCTCGGTGCCGCGAATCTGCTTGAGGTTCGGAACGTCGAAACCGTCGAGCACGCGGTCGAACTTCACACCCATCTCGTAGGCGAGCGTCCAACCGGCGTTGTCGTATGGGCGACGCGGCGGACCGCCCGGATATGCGAAGTCGTTCGGGTGATCCTGTGGCTCCATCATGTCGAGGACCTGCCCGCGCGCCGCCTGGGCGGTCTTGATCACGAACGAGCCGGCCGGATAGTTGTTGCCGGCCACTGAGAACGGCGCCGTCGCCTGGTCGACGTAGACGCCGACGTGGCGCAGCGTATTCACGAACTTGACCGCCGTGAGGAAGTCCGGCTGGTCCGACGGAATGATGTAGCCGCGCGGATCGCGCTTGTCTTTGGCGTGGAGCACGTCGTTGTACGCATGCATCTGCGCTTCGACGCTTCCGTTGCCTCGGCCGAAGGGCGCGCCGGGATTCCCGATCGCTCCACCGGGTTGATCCCCGGCTGGAACCGGCGCCGCGGCACCACCGCGACCACCACGACCGCCTCGGCCACCGGCCGGCGCGCCCGCCTGAACCGCGCCGCTCGACGCGTTGAGCGCCGCCTCGGCTTCGGCGATGCGCTTGCCGGAGATCGTCCAGTTGTCGCGGTTGCCTTCGTCGATCGAGTGCTTCGCCATCAGGTACTTGTCGTACAGGAACGTCTCACGGTAGCGCGACGCGAGGTCGAAGATCGCGTAGTTCGCTTCCACCGAGTAGTCGATCGCCGTGCGGAAGTGGAAGATGCCCGGCGTCACCGGCGCCGGCAGGTCGCCGCGCGGCAGCTGCTGATCGGGAATGAACGGGATTCGCTCGGGCGTCGGGTTGCCGATCGTCTCCGTGAGAATGCCGATGATGCCCTGGAAATAGCCGATCGTTCGGAATCCGCCGTTCCACCACGTCGAGTAGCTCGACCCCGAGCGCATCGTGAAGCCCGGCATGTTGTGCTCGAGCAAACGCTGGTGAATCGCCGCGCCGACCATGTCGAGCCCCATCACGATCATGGGATCGAAGTTGTAGTTGAACGGATCGCGGAACGGCGGCGAAAACATCACCGTGCCCGCGGGTCCGGTCTGGTGATGGTTGTACATGATCACCGGATGCCATTCCCAGAACATGAAGTGGTTCACGTTCTTGGTCTCGGCCAGGTTCGACATGAACGAATCGCGGTTGTCGTCGTGGCCCGCGTATTTGTTGTACAGACGCGGAATGTTCATCGTCCGCGCGAGCGAATCCTTGTCCTTCATATACCAGTCGGCGACGAGTTGCATGCCGTCGGGATTGGCGTGCACGGCGAGGATGATGTCGTCGTGCAGGATGCGCTTCGTCTCGTCGTCGTTGCGGCTGATGAGCTGGTACGTCGTCTCGATCAGCTGGTTCGCGCCGAGGACTTCGGTGGCGTGGAGGCCGCCGTCGAACCAGACGACCGCCTTGCCTTCCTTTGCCAGCTCGTGCGCCTGCGCGTCGGTGAGGCCCTCACCTTTCGCGAGCTTCATCGAGATGTCTTTGTATTTCGCGAGGAGCTTGAAGTTTTCCGGCGCCGTGATGATCGCCGCCATCTGCGGGCGACCCTCGGAAGACTTCCCGATCTCGACCGACTGCATGCGATCGGACTCCTGGTCGATCTTCTTCCAGTACGCCAAGAACTGGTCGTAGTTGGGCAGCCAGTAGTCGTCGCCGATGTTGTGGCCGAAGAACTCCTTCGGCGACGTCACATGACCCTGCGCGCCGGCGGTGACGGCGGCGAAGGCGATGGGCGCGAGCGCCAGGCGCCACGAGCGAAGCATCCGCATCTTCATCGAGAGCCTCTGAACTGGTGGGAAAAGGGCGGCGTTTCAAGTGCCAGGGAGCCGACGAAACCGGGTGCAAGTCTCGCCTGGGACGCAGGATAGATTGGCCTCTGGGACTACGCGTCGGAAGGGCCTAGCGCTGGTGCCGAAACCCCTCGACAGAGCGCCCGAAGGGCGGTAGCGTCGAGGCGTTGGGCCTCGACGCCGGAACCCCCACCCTCGCCCGGATTGGCCTACATGCGCGCCGTTCAGGCAGTTGTGCTCGCCGGTTTGTTCATCGCCGCGGCCGGAGGACCGGGCCGCGGGCAATCAGTGGCCGTGGCGCCGTACCCCAAGACGGGCGTCGACTACAGCGGCATCGACGCGTTCTATCGAATCGCCGACATCCTGGCCAAGGACGCGGAGCCCACCGAAGGAGAGTGGGCGGCGATGCTCGCGACGCCCGGCTACCGCATGGTCCAAATCGACAACCGCGGAATCCGCGGCCGAATCGATTTGGCGCTCAAGCCATCGCGTCGCGCGGAGCGAGACAGTGTGCTCAAGACGGACGGCGACGCGTCTCGGGCCGTGGCTCACCTGATCGAAGCCGCCGCCAACCGCCAGCGCGTCCTCGAGACGCGTCGAGTCCTCGCGCATTCCATCGCCGATTCCATTGCTCGGGCAAGCGTCCGCAGCGCGCGATTTCTTCCGGCGGGCACCGTCGAGCGCATCGGCACTCCTTTCATGGCGTTCGCGGTTTTCGCCGACGACGGGTTTGCCGAGGATCCCGGCGTGCTGCTCGATCCGCTCTACGTCGAGAAACAGGGTCTCGTGGATCTGCTCGCGCACGAGTTCCACCACTGCTTCACCAGCGCGTTGGATCGCACGCTGTCGCGCCCCGAGCTCATGGCGCTGCGGCCGCCGCCGACCGACATCGCGCTGTTCTTCGTGCTCGTGCATTTGCGCAACGAAGGAGTGGCCGATCAGGTCGACAAGACCTATCCTCTCCCGACCCAGGCCGGACTCGAGTGGTATGCGAAGGGTTACAACGAAGCCTATCCGCGGACGCCGGCCCTCCTTCGTTCGTTCGATTCGCTGCTCACGATCGCCGCCGACCACCCGGAGAGCGTGCGCGCCCTCGCCCCGACGGCTCAGAAATTGTTCTGGTCGAACGGCCATCCGAATGGAGCCTACATGGCGCGCGAGATCGTCGAGACCTTTGGCGTTGACTCGCTCTTCCCGGGCCTGTACGACCCGATGGCGTTCGCGCGTACATATGCGTCCGCCGAACGGAAGCGCGGCAACCCGCCGCCGTTCTCCGAGAAGACGATGAGGTTGTTCGATTCCATGACGGCTCGATTCGAACGGCCGGCTGAGTCCCGGTAATCGTTCCGCGCGCGTGCTGGGGCAGCAATGAGGCGCGCGCTTCCGAGCGCACTGTGCATTGGGCTGGCGGTTCACCCGATGCCGGCGCAAGAACGCTCGACGGCGGACAAGCCGCGTGGCGCAATCTTCGGTGCGGTCACCGACACAGCGCTCGCGCCGATCGCCGGCGCCGACATTGAATTCGTCGGCACGGCGATTCAGGTCAAATCCGATGCGACCGGCCGCTTCCTCGTCACGAGCCTGCCGCCGGGCTCGTACATCGTCATCGCACGGCGCGTGAGTTTTCAGCCGAGCGTCAACGTCGCCGAAGTGCGGCCAGGCGACACGCTGCGCCTCGCGTTTCTCCTCCAGCCCGCAGCGGCCGAACTGAAGCCGGTCGTCGTCACCGAGCGCGCCGGATCCGCACGTTTGAAAGAATTCGAATCGCGGCGCGCCAAGGGCGTCGGCGAATTCTTCACTCAGCAGCAAATCGAGGCGCGGAACGTCCAGGCAGTGATCGACCTGCTTTGGGAATCGAAGACGATCCGCCTCAAGCAAACCGGGCTAGGTGCCGTGGCGTTGAGCCGCCGGAATTTCGGGTACGACTGCTACATGCAGGTTTATGTCGACGGCGTTCCGCTCGACGGTCCCAAGGGCGGCCCCGTGGACATCATGTCGCTCCCGTCGCCGAAGGAACTCATGCGCATCGAGATTTACGCCGGAGCCGCGACGACTCCGATCTGGCTTCCTGCCGACCGCGGCATGTCGCACACTGGCTGCGGCGCGATCATGCTCTGGACCCGCGACGGCTCGGAGCCCGAGAGAAAGCCAAGCTGAACCGGTCCACCGGTTCAGCCGTCCAGCCGCGTCAGTACTCTCGGTCCGTCCTCGGTGATCGCGACCGTGTGCTCGAAATGCGCCGACAGCGATCCGTCGAGCGTCACGATCGTCCACCGATCCGCGAGCGTCTTCGTCGCCGGTCCGCCGACGTTCACCATCGGCTCGATCGCCAGCGTGAGGCCCGCCGAGAGGCGCTCGCGCCGCTTGGGCTTGCCATAGTTCGGTACCTGCGGCTCCTCGTGGAATTCGACGCCGATGCCGTGGCCCACCAGATCACGCACCACGGTGAATCCCGACTCCTCGACGACGCCCTGCACCGCCGCGCCGATGTCGCCGATGTGATTGCCGACGACCGCCGCGTCGATCCCCGCCGCCAGTGCCTTCTGCGTGACGTCGAGCAACCGTTGCGCTTCGGTCGAAATCGTGCCGACGGGTACCGTCGTCGCGCTGTCGGTGAAGTAGCCCTTATAGCCGACGCCGACGTCGAGCGAGATGATGTCGCCCTCTTTGACGACGCGCTTCGGCGACGGAATGCCGTGCACGATCTCGTTGTTCACCGACGCGCAGATGCTGCCCGGAAATCCGTACAGCCCTTTGAACGCCGGCACCGCGCCCTCGTGGCTCCGGATGAACTGCTCGGCGATCGTGTCGAGCTCGCCCGTCGAGATGCCGGGGCGCACCGCGCCGCGCAATGTTTCGACGGTCGCGGCGAGAATTTTCCCGCCTTGCGTCATGAGATCGAGCTCGCGGGCCGACTTGAGCTGAATCACACGTCGAGCGCCTTCAGCGCGCGCGCGGTGATCTCGTCGACCGTTCCCACCGCGTTGATGACGATCACTTTGCCGCCGTTCTTCGCGTACCAGTCGAGCACTGGCGCCGTCTGTTCGTCGTAGACGCGCAGCCTCGTGCGAATGGCCTCGGGTTCGTCGTCCTTTCGCCGCACGAGCTTTCCGCCGTCCTTTTTGTCGCACGCCGAGCCCGGCAGCCGTCCGGCGTACGGCGTCTGGCATTTCTCACACACCGTGCGCGTGCTCAAGCGGTTCACGATCTCGTCGTTGTCGATGTCGAAGACGAGCACCGCGTCCACCCGCCGCATGAGCAGCGTGAGCATCATGGCCAGCCCCTCGGCCTGCGGCACGGTGCGGACGACGCCGTCGAGCAGCACGCCGCGTTCGTACTCGGGGTGCTTCAACTCCTCGCCCACGATGCCGAGGATGACCGAGTCCGGCACGAGGTCCCCGCGATCCATGAACGCCTTGGCCTCGAGTCCGAGCTTGGTGCCGGCGCGCACCGCGCCGCGCAGCACATCGCCCGTCGCCAGCGTCGGCACGCCGAGCTTCGCCGACAGCAGCGGCGCCTGCGTTCCCTTCCCCGCGCCCGGTTTTCCGAAGAGGACGATGATCATGGTGGCGGAAATGTATGGGGATTCCGGTGCATCCGGGAATGAAAGGATGACGGTCGTTCCGCGCCGGCGAGCCACCCTATCGGTCGGCTCTCGGAACTACTCAACGCAGAGGCGCGGAGGCGCGGAGAACGACCATGAGGGAATTGAACGACATCAGTGGTGAGATCGTCGACGGGTCCGTGCGGGTTCATTCGGCACTCGGCCCCGGATTGCTCGAGAGCGCCTACCAGACATGCCTTGCGTACGAGCTTCGAGAGCGCGGGCTGTTCGTTCGCACGCAGGTGCCACTCCCAGTCGTGTACCGAGGCATCGAACTGTCAGTCGGCTACAGAGTTGATCTTCTCGTCGATGACGCCGTCATGGCGGAGCTCAAAACCGTCCCAAACATCCTACCGGTCCATGAAGGCCAACTTCTCACATACCTCAAGATGAGCGATCGTCGACTGGGCCTGCTCCTCAACTTCCATGTTCCGCCGATGCGAGACGGCATCAAGCGCCTCGTAAACAAATTCTAATGTTTCTCTGCGACTCCGCGTCTCCGCGGTAAAGCTGTTCACGACGCGCCACAAAAGAGGAGGCCCGGCCTTTGACAGCCGGGCCCCGAACGACTCCGCGACCTCGCTAGTACCCGCCGGGCGCTCCCTGCCGCCCACGGAACTTGATCCGCCCTTTCTTCATGAAGCCGTCATACTTCCGCAGCAGCAGGTGCTGTTCCATCTGCGTGATCGTATCCAGCGCGACGCCGACAACGATCAGCAGCGACGTACCACCGAAGTTGAACGGCACGTTCATCGCCGTCGAAATCCAGATCGGCAGGAGCGCGACGGCCGTCAGGAAGAGCGCGCCGGGCAGCGTGATCTTGGAGACGACGTCGTCGATGTACTCGGCCGTCTTGGCGCCGGGCTTCACGCCCGGCACGAACCCGCCCTGCTTCTTCAGATTCTCGGCGACATCGATCGGGTTGAAGATGATCGACGTGTAGAAGTACGTGAAGAACAGGATGAGGATCGCCGACAGGATGTAGTACATCGTCGACCCTGGAGCGAGATAGTCCGCGAAATCGCGAAGACGCGGGCTGCCCATGAACTGCGCGATGGCGCCTGGCACGACGATCACCGACTGCGCGAAGACGATCGGCATCACGCCCGACGCGTTGACGCGAAGCGGGATGAAGCTGCGGCTCGCTTCGCGCATCCGGCCTTTCGCCATCGTCCGCTGCGGTATCTGGATCAGCACCTTGCGCGCCGCCATCGTCACCGTGACCACGGCCGCGACGACGCCCGCCATGATGAGGATCAGCACGACGAGCGAGAAGGCGCCGATGACGCCCGTGCTCACGTAGCCGAACGCCGAGAAAATGCTCGGCCAGATGCGCTCGACGATCGAGAAGAAGATCATCAAGCTCGCGCCGTTGCCGATCCCGCGCTCGGTGATCTGTTCGCCGAGCCACATCACGAACACCGCGCCGACGGTGAGGAAGAACGTCATCAGCAAGCGGAATCTGAAACCGGGATTCACGACGGCGCCGGTGATGCCTTCGGCGAAAATCGCGAAGCCCCACGCCTGCACGGCGGCGAGCGCCACGGTCGCGTAGCGCGACCACTGGTTCAGGCGCTTTCTGCCTTCCTCGTCCTTCGACATCTTGTCGACCTGCGGCACCACGGCCTGCGCGATCTGCTGGAAGATGCTGGCCGAGATGTACGGCATGATCCCCAGCGCGAAGACCGTCGCGCGGGCGAGCTGGCCGCCGGTGAACAGATTGTACAACCCGAGCAGACCGCCGCCGTTCTTCTGCGAATCGATGAAATCCGAGATCGCCTGCGGGTTGATGCCCGGCGCCGTGACGTGCGCGCCGATGCGATACACCAGCAGGCAGAGCAGCGTGAACAGGATCTTGTCTTTCAGCTCCGGCGTGCGAAACAGATTCTGGACCGCGTTCGTCGCCGCATTCGACTGAGCCATGATGTTCCCTCGGTTACTCCTCGACGCGGCCACCGGCCGCAACAATCTTCTCGCGGGCGCCAGCGCTCACCTTGAGCCCGCGCACGGCGATCGCCTTCGTAATCTCGCCGTTCGCCAACACCTTCACCGGTCCCTTCGCGGCGCGGATCATACCCGCCTCGGCAAGTGACTCGCGCGTGATCTCGCCGTCGAGCGTCTCGAGATCGTTCAGCCGCACGATCTGCGATTCCACGCGGAACGGATTGGTGAAGCCGCGCTTCGGCAAGCGACGCGTGAGCGGCATCTGGCCACCCTCGAAATGTGGCTTGCCGCCGCCCGGACCGTGGTGGCCCGCGCGCGCCTTGATACCCTTGGTGCCTTTGCCCGACGTCTTACCGGTGCCGGAGCCCGGACCGCGACCCAGACGTTTGCGGTTGCGCGTCGCGCCCGGCGCGGGCACGAGGTTGTAGAGGCCGATCTTTTCGACCTTGGCCTCGGCCTTCGCTTTCTTCGCCATTACTTGGTCTCCTCCGCCGTCTCGGCCTTCGCCCTGGCTTTCGCTTTGGGCTTGGCCTTGGCCTGCCCGTCGATCACCGTGACCTGGACGAGATGACGAACTTGCTTGAGCTGTCCGCGCAGTCCGTCGGTGATCGGTTTCTCGACCACGGCCTGGTGGTGCTTGAGACCGATCGCTTCGAGCGTCGCACGCATGCGCCACGAGTGCCCGATGCCGCTGCGGACCTGTTTGATGCGTACGCTGCCCGACTCGGGCAGGTTTTGTTTTTCGGTTTTCGCCGGCCCGCGTCGCGGGTGCCACACGAACGTGCGCGCCATTAGACCGTCGTCTCCTTCGCCGCGGCGCGATGCGTGCCGTCACGCGACTTGGCGCGCGAGCGATACTGCAGCGACGACGTCTCCACACCGCGCTCGCGCGCGATCTGTTCGACGGTCGTGAGCTTCTGCAGTCCCTGCATCGCCGCGCGAACCATGTTGTGCGGGTTGGTCGAGCCGAGGCTCTTGGTGAGGATGTCCGAGATGCCGGCGCATTCCATGATGGCGCGCACGGCACCGCCGGCGATCACGCCGGCGCCCGGGGCGGCCGGTTTCATTAGTACCCGGCCGGCGCCGTGTGATCCAACGATCTCGTGGGGAATCGTGCTGCCGGTGAGCGGGATGTTCACCATCTTGCGGCGCGCCGCGTCGACCGCCTTGCGGACGGCCTCCGAGACTTCGTTCGCCTTGCCCGATGCGAAGCCGACCCGCCCCTGTCCGTCGCCGACGGCCACCAGCGCGTTGAACGAGAAGCGCCGGCCGCCCTTCACGACCTTGGCCACGCGGTTGATGGCGATCACGTTCTCGACGAGATCGCTGCCTTCACCGCGCTCGCGCTGGTCGCCGTGACGGCCGCCGCCTTCGCGTCCGCCACCACCACCGCGTCCGCCGCGATCGCCGCCGCGGTCACCGCCGCCGCCCGGACCACCGCCGCCACCGGGACCGCCGCGACCGCGACCGCCCGGACCACCACCCCCGCCCGGCCCACGGCCGCCACCGCCACGACCCCCGCCGCCACGACCGCCGCCGCCACGGCCACCGCCGCCGCGACCGCTGCGCGCGCTGCCGCCGGCGCCCGCGCCACCGCCGCCGCTGCTACGGCCTTGCGCGGGCGGGGACTGGGATGCGCCGCTCGCTCCGGATGTATTCTGAGTGTCTTCCATTATTAGAACTCCAAACCGCCCTCACGGGCGCCGTCAGCCACGGCTTTCACTCGGCCGTGGAACTTGTAACCCGCGCGATCGAACACGACTCTCTTGATACCGGCGTCTTTCGCCTTCGCGGCGACGCGCTTGCCGACTTCGAGCGACTTCTCCGTCTTCTTGCCGGTCTCCAGATCCGTGCTCGACACCGTCATCAGCGTGCGGCGCGACACGTCGTCGACCAGCTGGGCGGTGATGTGCTTGAGCGAACGGAACACGACGAGGCGCGGGCGCTCCGGCGTGCCGGTGACTTTTTTCCGAACGCGGAGGTGGCGGCGATGCCGCTTCTGCTCACGCGACTTTCCGAACGTTGGCATGATTACTTGGCTCCCGTCTTACCGGCCTTGCGACGAACGATTTCGTCGGAATAGCGAATCCCCTTGCCTTTGTACGGCTCGGGCGGACGCAGACCGCGCAACTCGGCCGCGACCTGTCCGACGAGCGCCTTGTCGGCGCCGTCGATGATGATCTGCGTCGGCTGCGGCGCGGTCAGCTTGATGCCAGCGGGCGCCTTGTACTCGATCTGGTGCGAGAAGCCGAGGGCGAGCTGCAGCCCGTACGGCCGCTGCTCCGCCTTGTAGCCGACGCCCGTGATCTCGAGCTGCTTGCGATATCCCTTCGTCACGCCGTCCATCATGTTGTTGATGAGCGACCGCGTGAGACCGTGCAGCGACTTGTGGTGCGTCTCGTCCGACTCGCGCTTCACGTTGAGCGCGGCGTCCGTCTTGTCGACGGAGATGCCGGCCGGAAGCCGATGCGTGAGCTCGCCCTTGGGGCCCTTCACCTTCACGGTGTTGCCGTCCACCGCGACGGTGACGCCGCTGGGGATCGAGACGGGAAGTTTGCCGATACGCGACATGTCGATTCTCCTACCACACCATGGCGACGAGCTCGCCGCCGGTGCGCGACTGCCGCGCCTCGCGGTCGGACATCAAGCCCTTGTTCGTGCTGAGGATCGCCAGGCCGAGTCCGTTGCGGACGCGCGGGATCTCGCCCGCGCCGACGTAGCGGCGGAGGCCGGGCGTCGACACGCGCTGCAGCTGGCGGATCACCGCCTGGCCGCCGGCGTACTTGAGCCGCACCCGCAGCACCTGACGGCCTTCGTCCGTCTCGAGCGTGGAATAATCCTGAATGTAATTGTTCTCTTTCAGGATTCTGGCGATCTCGACTTTCATCCGTGACACCGGAATGTCGACGCGGCGATGCTTCGATCCGCAAGCATTGCGGATGCGCGTCAGCATGTCGGCGATCGGGTCGGTCATTGACATAGTGGAATCTGCGCTCCTCTCGTATCCGGGGTCGGACGTGGAGGAATAAGGTGAAGTGACATCTGACTGCTCTCGATCTCTGGTCTGACGTGTTTCCGGTCTACCGGTCTACCGGTCTACCGGTCTACCGGTCTACCGGTACCCGCTACCAGGACGCCTTTCGGACTCCGGGAATCATCCCCTGCAACGACAGCTCACGGAAGCAAATCCGGCACAAGCCGAACCGGCGCAAAAAGGCGCGCGAGCGGCCGCAGCGGCCGCACCGGTTGTGGACGCGGACCTTGAACTTCGGCTTCCGCTTGCTCTTCTCGATCATCGCCTTACGAGCCATCTGGATCTCTCTGTACTAGGTGAAGTCGGCGTCAGGCGGCGCCGCGGGTCTTTTTCTCGTCGGTGCGGAACGGCATGCCGAGCTCGCGCAGCAACGCCATCGCGTGGTCGTCGCGGTTGGTGCTCGTCACGAACGTGATGTCCATGCCGTGGATCGAGTCGATCGAGTCGTAGTTGATCTCGGGAAAGATCATCTGCTCCTTGAGGCCGAGCGAATAATTTCCGCGGCCATCGAACGACCGGGTCCCCAGACCTCTGAAGTCGCGGATCCGTGGAATCGCGACGCTGATGAAACGATCGAGGAACTCCCACATCCGCGCGCCGCGCAGCGTGACCGCCGCACCGATTTCCTGTCCCTGGCGAAGGCCGAAATTGGAGATCGACTTCTTCGCCTTCTTCCGCACCGGCTGCTGGCCGGTGATGATCGCCAGCTCGTCGACGACCGAATCGAGCGCCTTCGGCTGCTTGATCGCTTCGCCGACGCCGACGTTGAGCACGATCTTTTCGAGCCGCGGGACCTGATGCGGATTCGCGTACGAGAACTGCTGCGTCAGCTTCGGGCGAACGGTCGCCAAATAGAAGTCGCGCAGCCGCGGCGCGGGAACGGGCAGCTTCGCGCCGGCGTGCGGTCCACGCGTGCGCGCTTCGCCGCCGCCCTTCTTTCCTTTGCCCTTACCGGGCTTCGTCTCTTTGTTGGCCATGGGTCTCAGTCTCTCGTGCTACTTCAGCACTCGCGGAATCGCTTCGCCGCTCTTGACGGCGATGCGTTCCTTGGTTCCGTCTTCGTCGATCTGCCGGCGCGTGCGCGTCGGCTCGCCTTTCTTCGGGTCGAGCAGCATCACGTTCGAAGCGTGAATCGGCGCCGGGAAATCGACGATGCCGCTCTGCTCGTCCGCCGTCCGCGCGCGGCGATGCCGCTTCACGATGTTCACGCCCTCGATCGTCACACGGCCCGTCTTGTGTAACACGCGGAGGATCTTGCCCTCTTTGCCCTTGTCGTCGCCCCGCATCACGCGCACGGTGTCGCCCCTGGTCACGTGAATCTTGACGACCGCCTTGTTGCCGGCGTGCCGCTGGCGGTTGACGGCGCGCGGCCGATCGGTCTTGCGATGTTTGAGAATTCGCATGTCAGATCACCTCGGGCGCCAACGACACGATCTTCATGTACCGCTTCTCGCGCAGCTCGCGCGCGACCGGACCGAAGATGCGGGTCGCCCGGGGCTCCCCTTCTTCGTTGATGATGACGACGGCGTTCTCGTCGAACCGGATGTAGCTCCCGTCCTTCCGCCGTGTCTCCTTGGCGGTGCGCACCACGACGGCACGCGCCACGTCGGATTTCTTCACGGTGCCGTTCGGCAGCGCGTCCTTCACGGCGACGATCACGACGTCGCCCAGGCCGGCGTAGCGCCGGCGCGTTCCGCCGAGGACGCGGATGACGAGCGCGCGCTTCGCGCCCGAGTTGTCCGCAACCCTGACGATGGATTCCTGTTGAATCATTGGATCATCTCCCGGTTCACCGCGCCCGTTCGACGATCTCGACGACGCGCCACCGCTTGTCCTTCGACAGCGGGCGCGTCTCCGCGATGCGGACGGTGTCGCCGGTCTTGGCCGCGTTCTCTTCGTCGTGCGCTTTCACCTTCGTCGTCCGCGTCACCATCTTGCCGTACACGGGGTGCGCGACGCGGCGTTGAATCGCCACGACCACGGTCTTCTGCATCTTGTCGCTCACCACCGTTCCCGTGCGGACCTTTCGCGATCCGCGCTCGGTCGCCGCCGTCGCGCTGTTTTCGGCCGCGCTATTCAACGATGTTCGATTAACCATTGGCTCCCCGCTTTGCCTTCGTCTTCCGCGTTCTCGCCGCCGACGACGCCGGCTTCGCTTCCGTCCCGCCGCCCTCGCGCATCACCGTCTTCAGGCGCGCGATGTCGCGCCGGATGACGCGCAGCCGCAACGGATCCTCGAGCGGCTCCGTCCCGCTGCGGAACTTGAGGCGGAACTGCTCCTCTTCGAGCTCGCGGACGCGAGCCACGATGTCGTCCTTTCCCATCTCGCGAATCTCTTCAGCTCGCATCGCTCAGGCTCCTCCTTCCGCGCCTTCGCGCGTGACGAACTTCGTGCGCACCGGCATCTTGGCCGCCGCCAGCGCCATCGCCTTCTCGGCGATCTCGCGCGTCACGCCCTCGAGCTCGAACAGCACGCGCCCCGGACGCACGACCGCCACCCACATCTCCGGCGATCCCTTGCCTTTGCCCATGCGCGTTTCGGCCGGTTTCTTCGTGATCGGTTTGTCGGGGAACAGGCGGATCCACACCTTGCCGCCGCGCTTGATGTGACGCGTGAGCGCCACGCGCGCCGCTTCGATCTGGCGCGCGGTGATCCAACCCGGCTCCATCGTCTGCAGCCCGTACGTGCCGAACGACACTTCACCGCCGCGACTCGCCAGACCGCGCGTGCGGCCCTTGAATCGCTTGCGGAATTTCACTCGCTTCGGTGCCAGCATTGCTCGCTCGTCTCCTTGTGATCGTTCCTCGCTTCGGCGCTTCCGCACCTCCGCTCGGAATTCTCCATCCAGCCGTCTTCGTGATCGTTCCTCGCTTCGACGCTTCGCGCCTCCGCTCGGACTTCTCCATCAAGCCGTCTTACATGCCGGAGGAGTAGGTAGTCCCGCGGCGATCCTCGACCTTCTCGCCCTTGAAGATCCACACCTTCACGCCGATGGCGCCGAAGGTCGTCTTCGCGGTCGACGTCGCGTAGTCGATGTCCGCCCTCAGTGTGTGCAGGGGAACTCTGCCCTCGTGGTAGCCTTCGACGCGCGCGATCTCCGCGCCGCCGAGCCGGCCGCCCGCCTTCACCTTGATGCCCTGCGCGCCCATGCGCATCGCGCTCTGCACCGCGCGCTTCATCGCGCGACGGAACGAGATGCGCTGCGCCAGCTGGCTCGCGATGTTGTCCGCCACCAGCTGCGCGTCGAGCTCCGGGCGCTTGATCTCTTCGACGTTGATGCCGACTTCCTTGCCCGTCAGGTGCGCCAGTTCGTCGCGCAGCTTGTCCACCTCGGCGCCTTTCTTTCCGATGACGACGCCCGGGCGCCCGGTGTGCAGCGTGACGACGACCTTGCCCGGCTTGCGGTCGATCACGATGTCCGCGATCGCCGCGTGCCCGAGGCGCGCCTTGAGATACTTGCGCAGCAATTCGTCCTCGCGCAGCAACGCGGGCAGCTCACGCCCGGCGTAGTAGCGCGACTTCCAGTCCTTCGAGATGCCGAGGCGGAACCCGATCGGATGTGTCTTCTGTCCCATTACCGACTCTCCCGCTCGGCGACCACGATTTCCACGTGGCTCGTCCGTTTCTGGATTGGAGTGGCACGTCCCATCGCGGCCGGCATGAACCGCTTGAGCTTCTGTCCTTCGTTCACGACCGCCCGCTTGATGTACAGGTCGTCGACGTCGATCGACGTGTTGCCTTCACGCGCCGCGTGCTCCGCGTTGGCGACGGCCGACCGCAACGTCTTGGCGATCTGTTTCGCCGCGTGCTTCTTCGAGAACTGCAAATAGGCGAGCGCGTCGTTGACGCTCTTGCCGCGGATCTCGTCGATGACGAGCCGCATCTTGTAGGGCGACTGTCGCGCGGAGCGTTGCGTCGCGCGGGCTTCGGTGGCCATCGGCTATCTCCCTCCGCGCGGCGAGGGCGACGACGCGGCCGGAGCCGTGGCGGCCGGCGCGGCGGCGGTGCCGGCGGCCGGCGTCGGCGCCTTCTTGTCGACGGCCTTCTGTCCCGTGTGTCCGCGGAACAGGCGCGTCGGCGCGAACTCGCCGAGCTTGTGGCCGACCATGTTCTCGGTCACGTACACCGGGATGAACTTGTTCCCGTTGTGCACGGCGAACGTGTGGCCGACGAACTCCGGCAGCACGGTGCTCGCCCGCGACCAGGTCTTGATCACGCGCTTCTCGTTCTTGGCGGCCATGGCCTCGACCTTCTTGGCCAGCGCCTCTTGAACGAACGGTCCCTTCTTTACGCTACGTCCCATAGGATCGATACCTTATTGAGTCGCTTTGCCGCGCTTGCGGCCGCGGACGATGAGGCGCTGTGACGACTTCTTCTTGTTCCGCGTCTTGACGCCTTCCTTCTTGCCCCACGGGCTCACCACGTTGCGCCCGCCGCGCGTGCGTCCGCCGTGCGGATGGTCGACCGGGTTCATGACTTCGCCGCGGACCTTCGGACGGCGGCCGAGCCACCGCGTCTTGCCCGCCTTGCCCCACGACACGAGCTCGTGCTCCTCGTTGCCGACGACGCCGATCGTCGCCAGGCAGCGCGCGTGCACGAGCCGCATCTCCGACGACGGCATGCGGAGCGTGACGTACTCGCCTTCCTTCGCGACGACTTGCGCCGACATGCCCGCCGACCGGCAGAGCTGGCCGCCCTTCCCGATCTTCAATTCGATGTTGTGAACGGACGTGCCGAGCGGCATCTCCGACAGCGGGAGCGTGTTGCCGGTGCGGATGTCCGAGCCCGGGCCGGACATGATCGAATCGCCGACGGCGAGCCCCTTGGGATGCAGGATGTAGCGCTTCTCGCCGTCGCCATACACGACGAGCGCGATGCGCGCCGAGCGATTCGGATCGTATTCGATCGTCGAGATCGTGCCCGGAACGCCGTGCTTGTTGCGCTTGAAATCGATGACGCGGTACTGGCGCTTGTGCCCGCCGCCACGACGGCGCATCGAGATGTGGCCGTGGTTGTCGCGGCCGCCGCTCTTCTTGATCGGCTCGAGCAGCGACTTCTCCGGCTCGACCGCGCTCAGCTCGGAGAAATCCGAGACCGAGCGGAATCGCGTGCCCTTGGTGACCGGTTTGAATTGACGAATCGGCATTGGTTGGTGTGCTCGCTGCTCAGGCTTCGAAGACGTGCTCGATCGAATCGCCCTCGCGGAGCGTCACGATCGCTTTCTTCCAGTCGGGGCGGCGTCCCACGACACGGGTCGCGCCCAGGCGCTTGTCCTTACCGCGGACGTTCATCGTCCAGATGCCGGTGACCTTCACGCCGAACAGCTGCTCGATGGCCGCGCGAATCTGCGTCTTGGTCGCGTCGCGATGCACTTCGAACGCGTACTCACCGCGATGCTGATAAGCGGCCGAGGTCTTCTCGGTGATCAGCGGCCGCACGATGGTGCGATGGAGGGTGGGCATCGGTTACTTCCCCTTCTTCTTTGAGGTGCGCGGCTTGGATCGCGCGCCGCTCGCCGACTTCTTCGCCGCCGCCTTGGCCGTGGACTTCTTCTTCGCGACGGCCTTGGCTTTCGGTGCGCCGGCGGCCTTCGCCGCCGTCTTCTTCGCCGTCGACTTGCCCTTGGTGGCGCGCGACGGCGCGGCGTGCTTCGCGTCGGCTTCTTCGCGCTCGGCCATGGGCGTCATCGCTTCACCGATGGCGCCGGACTCGATGAGCACCACGTCGGACCAGAGCAGATGGTACGTCGAGACGTCCGCGTACGGCATCACGTGCACCGACGGCAGATTGCGGCCGCTCAGGAACACGTTCTGCTTCGAGCCGTCGGTGAGGATGAGCACCTTCTGCTCGCCCACGCCGAGGCGTTCGACGAGCGCCTTGAGGCGCGACGTCTTCGGCGAATCGTACTCGAAGCGGTCGATGACGAAGATCGCGTTCTCGCGCGCCCGCGCGTTGAGCGCGCTCTTGCGGGCGAGCGCACGCACCTGGCGCGGCACGTACTGCGCGTAGCTGCGCGGCGTCGGTCCGAAGACCGTGCCGCCGCCGACCCAGTGCGGCGCGCGCGTCGAGCCCTGTCGGGCGCGGCCCGTGCCCTTCTGCTTCCACGGCTTCTGGTTGCCGCCGATGACGTACTTGCGAATCTTCGTCGCCGCGTTGCCCTGACGCTGGTTGGCGAGGAACGCCTTCACCGCCTGGTGCATCACCGGCATGTTCACGGTGCCGTCGAACAGCGCGCCGGGGAGCGCGACGGTATCGCGCGCCGTCCCGCGCGCCGTGTAGGCGGCGGCCCGGAATGAGGTTTCGGTCGTGGTATCAGCCATGAGAGTTCTCGAGTGCCTTAGCTCAGCTTGCGCACGACCACGATACCGCCGGCCTTTCCGGCCACGGACCCGCGGACGTAGATCAGGTTGCGCTCGGCGTCGATCTTCTCGACGCGAAGGTCTGTTTGCGTATGGCGCGCGTCGCCGTAATGGCCCGGCATCTTCTTGCCTTTGATGACGCGCGACGGATCCGTGCCGGGGCCGATCGAGCCCGGACGACGATGCTTCGTGTTGCCGTGGGTGTTCGGGCCGCCACCGATGCCGTGGCGCTTCACGACGCCCTGAAAGCCGTGTCCCACGGACGTGCCGGTGACCTTCACCGTGTCGCCGACGACGAACACGTCGACCTTCACGACGTCGCCGATGGTGTACGACGGGATCTGCGCCTTGGCGTTGCCCGGCTCGTCGAGCCGCACCGACCGCAGCACGCGCGGCGGCGCCTCGAGGCCGGCCTTCTTGGCGTGGCCGACGGCGGCGAGCGTCGCGCGGTGTCCCTTCGGCGCGCCCTCACCCCGCTTCGACGCACGACGCAGGCGCGACGATCCGAGCCCGAGCTGCACCGAGGCGTAGCCGGACTTCGCCGGGTCCGTGACCGCGACGACCGGGTTCGGCGGCGCTTCGATCACCGTCACCGGGATCTGCTGGCCCGCCTCGTTGAAGATCTGGGTCATGCCCAGCTTTTTTCCGACAATACCAATCATATCTCGATCATTCCTGAGTTAGTCGCTGCGGGCCGCTTGGCCTGAAGCAGTTGGACTGTGGAATAGGCTGCTGTAGTTGTCAGCGGCAGCGGCTGTCGTCAGTGCCCGCCGCCTGTTGCCGCCGCTGCCGACTAGAGTGACTCTCAGTCAACCAATCCCCATTGGTGCGCTTTCGCCTGCCTACTCCACCTTGATTTCGACGTCCACGCCGGCCGGCAGGTCCAGCTTCGTCAGCGCGTCGACCGTCTGGGCGCGCGAGTCGAGGATGTCGATTACGCGCTTGTGCGTCTTGAGCTCGAACTGCTCTCGCGACTTCTTGTCGACGTGCGGCGACCGCAGCACAGTCCATCGCTGCGTCTTGGTGGGCAGCGGAATCGGGCCCGACACCTGCGCGCCCGTCTTCTCCGCCGTCCGCACGATGTCCGCCGACGCTTGATCGATCACCGCGTGATCGAACGCCTTGAGACGAATGCGAATTCTGCCAGCCATTGGGTTTCTCGCTGAGTGACTGTCGCTAACGATTGTCGCTGACGACTGGAGTCCCAGCCGTCAGCGACGATCGTATTTACGCCAAAATCTTGGTGACTACGCCCGCGCCGACGGTCCTGCCGCCTTCGCGGATCGCGAACCGGACCTGCTCTTCCATGGCGATCGGCGTGATCAGCTCGATCGTCATCTGGATGTTGTCGCCCGGCATCACCATCTCGGTGCCGCTGGGCAACTCGACCGATCCCGTCACGTCCGTCGTGCGGAAGTAGAACTGCGGGCGATAGCCCTTGAAGAACGGCGTGTGACGGCCGCCCTCATCCTTGGTCAGCACGTAGACCTCGGCCTCGAACTTCGTGTGCGGCGTGATCGAGCCGGGCTTGGCGAGCACCATGCCGCGCTCGATTTCCTTCTTGTCGACGCCGCGGAGCAGGAGACCGACGTTGTCGCCCGCCTGGCCGTCGTCGAGCAGCTTGCGGAACATCTCGACGCCGGTGACGACCGACTTCTTCGTGGAATTGAAACCGACGAGCGCGATTTCCTCGCCGACCTTGACCTTGCCGCGCTCGATGCGGCCCGTCGCCACCGTGCCGCGGCCCGTGATCGAGAACACGTCCTCGACCGGGAGCAGGAACGGCTTGTCGACTTCGCGCACCGGCTGCGGGATGTAGCTGTCGAGCGCGCTGTAGAGCTCTTCGATCTTGCCGACCCAGTTGGCGTCGCCGCTGATGGCGCCGCTGGCCGAGCCGCGGATGACCGGGGCTTCGTCGCCGGCGTAGTCGTACTTGCTCAGCAGCTCGCGCACCTCGAGCTCGACCAGGTCGAGCAGCTCGGCGTCGTCGACGAGGTCGCACTTGTTGAGGAAGACCACGATCTGCGGCACGTTGACCTGGCGGGCGAGCAGGATGTGCTCGCGCGTCTGCGGCATGGGGCCGTCGACCGCGCTCACCACGAGGATGGCGCCGTCCATCTGCGCCGCACCCGTGATCATGTTCTTCACGTAGTCGGCGTGGCCCGGGCAGTCGACGTGGGCGTAGTGGCGTTTCGGCGTCTCGTATTCGACGTGCGACGTCGCGATGGTCAGAATCTTCGTCGCGTCGCGTCGCCCCTGCGACTCCGACGCCTTCGCCACCTGGTCGTACGAGATGTACTTCGTCCCGTAGCCCTTGTCGGCCGACACTTTCGTGAGCGCCGCGGTCAGGGTCGTCTTGCCGTGGTCAACGTGGCCGATGGTGCCGACGTTCACGTGCGGCTTGGTCCGCTCGAACTTTGCCTTTGCCATTGAACTGATCCCTATTGGATTAAGAGTTCTCTCGCCTGCTACGCTTTCACTTTCGCGACGATTTCTTCGGCCTTGCTCTTCGGCACCTCATCATAGTGCGCGAATTCCATCGAGTACACTGCGCGGCCCTGCGACATCGAGCGCAACCGTGTGGAGTACCCGAACATCTCCTCGAGAGGCACCGTCGCGGCGATCACCTGCGCTTCGCCCCGCTGTGTCATCCCGCCGATCTTGCCGCGACGCGCCGAGAGATCGCCCAGCACGTCGCCCATGAACGCATCGGGCGTCACCACTTCGACGTTCATCAGCGGCTCCAGCAGCACCGGATGGGCGCGCTTCGCCGCCTCCTTGTACGCCATCGAGCCCGCGATCTTGAACGCCATTTCGCTCGAATCGACGTCGTGGTACGACCCGTACACGAGCTCGACCTTCACGTCGACCATCGGATAGCCCGCCAACACGCCGTTCTCGAGCGCTTCCTTGATGCCCTGCTCGACCGGCGCGATGTATTCGCGCGGGATCACGCCGCCGACGATCTTGTCCTCGAAGAGGAAGCCGGCGCCAGGCTCCGACGGCTCCATGTTGATGACGACATGGCCGTACTGGCCCTTGCCGCCCGACTGCCGGATGAACTTCCCTTCGACCTTCTCGACGCGCTTCCGGATCGTCTCGCGGAACGCGACCTGCGGGCGACCGATGTTCGCGTCGACCTTGAACTCGCGCTGCATGCGGTCGACGATGATCTCCAGGTGCAACTCGCCCATCCCCGAGATGATCGTCTGAGCCGTCTCCTCGTCCGTGTGAACGCGGAACGTCGGGTCTTCTTCCGACAACTTCGCCAGCGCGATGCCGAGCTTGTCCTGATCCGCCTTCGTCTTCGGCTCGATGGCGACGTCGATGACGGGATTCGGGAACTTCATCGCCTCGAGGATGATCGGATGATCATCGTCGCACAGCGTGTCGCCCGTGCGCGTGTCGCGGAGGCCGATCGCGGCGGCGATGTCGCCGGCGCGCACTTCCTCGATCTCCTCGCGCTTGTTGGCGTGCATCTGCAAGAGACGACCGACGCGCTCGCGCTTGTCCTTCGTCGAGTTGTAGACGTACGAGCCCGACTCCAACACGCCGGAGTAGACGCGGAAGAACGTCAGTTTTCCGACGAACGGATCGGTGGCGATCTTGAACGCCAGCGCCGCGAACGGCGTCTCGTCCGAGACCGGACGCTCGGCGCGATGCTCGTCGTGGTGCGGGAGATGGCCTTCGATCGCCTTCACGTCCACCGGCGCGGGGAGATAGTCAATCACCGCGTCGAGCAGCGCCTGGACGCCCTTGTTCTTGAACGAGGCGCCGCAGAGCACGGGAACCATCTTGCCGGCGACCGTCGCCTTGCGAATCGCGCTGCGGATCTCCTCGCAGCTCAGCTCTTCGCCGTTCAAGTACTTCTCCATCACGCTGTCGTCGTTGGCGACGGCGTGGTCGATCAGATCGTGACGCGCGCGTTCGACGCGCTCGCGATACTCGGCCGGCACCTCGACGACGTCGAACTTTTTGCCAAGCGACTCGTCGTCGAAGATGTACTGTTTGCGTTCGATGACGTCGATGTGGCCCGTGAACAGCTCACCGGATCCGACCGGGAGCTGCAACGGAAACGCGTCCTTCGAAAGCCGGTCGCGGATCATCGTCATGCACCGATCGAAGTCGGCGCCGACGCGGTCCATCTTGTTGGCGAAGATCAGGCGCGGTACGCCGTAGCGGTCGGCCTGTCGCCACACGGTCTCCGTCTGCGGCTCGACGCCGGCGACGGAATCGAGCAGCGTCACGGCGCCGTCGAGCACGCGGAGCGAACGCTCGACCTCGACGGTGAAGTCGACGTGGCCGGGCGTGTCGATGATGTTGATGCGGTACTCGATACCGTTGCGCGTCCAGAACGCGGTCGTCGCGGCAGACGTGATCGTGATGCCGCGCTCCTGCTCCTGCTCCATCCAATCCATCGTCGCGGTGCCTTCATGCACCTCGCCGATCTTGTGCGCCTTTCCGGTATAGTAGAGGATGCGCTCGGTCGTAGTCGTCTTACCGGCATCAATGTGGGCCATGATGCCGATATTCCGATAATGTTCGAGCGGTGTTTCGCGGGCCATATGAAGTCAGTTCAGCGAATTCGAAGTCGAGTCAGTTGGTACTGCGGAAAACGGTCGTGCGATATCCACCAGCAAAAACGCGGGTGGACCGGTCCCCTCGAGAGGGCGGTATCCATCCGCAGTCGCCGGGTACACTCGCCGCTGCTGCGCGAGTGGGGACCCAAGGCGCGCCCGTCCCGACTATCCGCCGCGACGCCGTCAGACCCAGCGGGTCGCAAACTCGGGATGAACGTCAGATTTTCCTGCGTCGCTTTTCGGGAGCCGGCGCACTCACTCGAGTACGTCGACCGGAGCAGACCCCTGCGTCATGCAGGCCCATAAGAGTCGGCGCGCAGCTCGCCGATGCAACTCGCGGGGTTGGGGCCTAAGCGCCCAAGACCCGGAGCCCTTTTAAGTTATCGAGGGTTCGTCGCGTGTCAACGGAGTGAGTGGGCTCGCGTTGAGAAGCCCCGCGGGCGATCGCGCCGCCCGAGCCAGCGGCGACCACGATCCACCAGGCGTTTTCCAGGGTTCTCGGGGCCAACTCGACGGCAGTCGAGCCCGGCAAAAGATAGTCCGTTTGCCCCCCGCCTAGGCCTTTGGACCAACTTGCGCGCCCGCGTCTTGCACTTTTGGTCGCCGCACTGGCTCTCTCGAGCCTCGTGGCGCGGCGCTCCATGGTCGCGACGCGACCTCATGAACAACTGAACATTCGGAGCAACCCGATGCGAATACATACATTGGTCATAGCAGGCGCGATCGCTGCCATCGCAGTCACAGCGGGCTCGGCGCGCGCCCAGGAGCCGGACCACCCAAGCACCCCCAAGAAAGTGGGCGCGGCGGTGCACCACACGCTCAAGAAGACGGGCAATGCGACCAAACGGGACGTGAAAAAAGTCGGTAGCGCGACGCACCAGGTCCTGAAAAAGAGCGGCAACAAGGTGAAGACTGTGGGTGGGGAGGTAACTGGCATCCACAAGGTCGGTGGAACCGTCGGCAATGCGGCGCAGTCAGTCAGCCGAACGGGCAAGTCGGTCGGCCGGACGGCCAAGCACGACTTGAAGTCGACCAAGGCCGGCGTCCACCACGGCCTGCAGACGGCTGGTGATTCGACCAAGGCGGCCATCAAGAAGCCGGAGTAACGAAGCAATCCGCTCGGTGAACCGAACCCTCCGCAGAGCATCGCGGAGGGTTCCGTCGTATGGCGGAGTATTTGGTGGACCGGTGGACCGGTGGACCGGTGGACCGGTGAACCTGTGGACGGAAGAGACCGAGCTCGGCGCGGGCTTCCGACATCAATCCGTTGCGCTCAACTTGGACGCCCAAGCGTCCGCCGACCTGAACGGCCTGTCCACCTGTCCACCTGTCCACCTGTCCACCTGTCCACCTGTCCACCTGTCCACCTGTCCACCTGTCCACCTGTCCACCTGTCCACCTGTCCGCCCGTCCACCCGTGAAAGGCCAGATCATCGCCATGGGCGGAGGCGGATTCTCCATGGAACCGGAGAATCCCCTCCTCGACGACTACGTTCTGGCGCAATCGCGCCGAGCGAAACCGCGCATCTGTTTCCTGAGTTGCGCGAGCGGCGACGCCGCGGGCTACATCGAGAGGTTCTATACCGCCTTTCGCCGGCGACGCTGCGAGCCGACACACATCCCGATGTTTCAGACGCCGCCTCCGGACATCGCCGGCATCGTTCCGCGACAAGACATCTTCTATGTCGGCGGCGGCAACACGCGAAATCTTCTCCTCGTCTGGCGCGAATGGGGATTGGATCGCCTGCTCGCCCGCGAGTGGCGGCGCGGCAAAGTGTTCGCGGGATTGAGCGCCGGATCGCTCTGCTGGTTCGAGTCCGGCGTCAGCGACTCGTTCGGTCCGCGACTCGCGCCCGTCTTCGCGCTCGGCTGGCTCGCCGGTAGTCACTGCCCGCACTACGACGGCGAAGCGGAGCGCCGTCCGTCGTACCACAAGTTCGTGCGCCGAGGAACGCTGCCCGCCGGCTACGCCGCGGACGACGGCGCCGCGTTGCACTTCGTCGGCCGGCGCTTGCACCGGGTCGTGAGCTCACGCCCGAACGCGAAGGCATATCGCGTCGCGAAATCCGGGCGCACCGTCGTCGAAGAGCCGCTCGAAACCGAGTTTCTCGGCGCGCGGCGACGGCGGCGGCGAAGTGGCTGAACGCAAGGTTGCCTCAGTCTGCCGGATCTTGGCGTTACCTGCGGCCCCGTCCGTCCATCTGACAAGTATGACAAAGCTGATCATCTTCGTCGGCGCGACCGTGGGCAGCGGGATCGGCTGGTGGCTCGGCGACTTCGTGGGAATGTTCACGGCGTTCACGCTGAGCATGGTCGGCACCGGCATCGGGATGTACGCCGGCCACCGCATCGCCGTCGAAAAGTTCCAGTAGGATCGGGCTCGATCAAGCGCGATCGGCGAGCGCTTCGCATTGGCCCGCGGTCCAACGCCCGCGATTCGCGGGGTCTTTGTGCGTCCAGGCCGTCCTCACGATCGCCTAAGGAAACGCGCAATCGTCGCTCGCACAGCCGCTTGCGACACTGTGGCCGGCGCGCGGTTTGGACTGTGCCCGCGTCTTGCACTTTGAGCAGGTGCAAGGCTCGCGGCGCGGACAAAGCCGCGACGCGAAGGAACCGGAAGAAACGCAGGAGTTACCATGCGTATTCATACCCTACTCATAGCGGGCGCGCTCGCTGGTCTGATGGCAACGGCCGGCTCGGCGCGCGCCCTGGAAGCGGGCGCACCGGTGCACACGATGAAGCTGGCCAGCGTTGGCCACAAGCACATCAGGAAGCACCGCACCTCTGAAAAGCACCTCGCCATCACGAAGGACGGCGCCCGGACGCGAAGCGCCCCGGGCACGGTGAGCCGGTCGCTGATGGGTAAGTCCAGCCGATCGGTGAAATCGAACGGCCTCGCCGTTCGCCGCTCATCGAAGCACCATCTGAAATCGAGCAACGCCAGCATGAAGCACCACAAGAAGGTGCACAACGCGAAATCAGCGAAGAAGTACCAGTAACTTCGCCGACTCAGCGGATCGAATAGGCAACTAGCACCTGAAGGATCCGAAACACGACGCCCTCCGCCAGCACATCGGCGGAGGGCGTCGTCGTTGTGAGGTCTATAAAGAACGCTACCAGCGATAGTGCGCGAACGCCTTGTTCGCGTCGGCCATGCGGTGCGTGTCTTCCTTCTTCTTGATCGCGTTGCCTTCGCCCTTGGACGCGGCGATGATCTCGGCGGCGAGCTTCTCCGACATCGACTTCTCGTTGCGCTCGCGCGAATACGAGATCAGCCAGCGCATGGCGAGCGCGGTGCGGCGCTCGGGACGCACTTCGACCGGCACCTGGTACGTGGCGCCGCCGACGCGGCGGCTCTTCACCTCGACGACCGGCTTGATGTTCGACAGCGCCTGCTTGAAGACGTTGACGCCCGGCTGGCTCGTCCGCGATTCCACGAGGTCCATCGCGCCGTAGAAAATGCGCTCGGCCGTGGACTTCTTGCCCTGCAGCATCATCGCGTTGATGAACTTCGAAACCGTCTGGCTGTCGTAGCGAGCGTCCGCGAGGATAGGACGCTTCACCGATCCTTTGCGGCGGCTCACTTCTTACCTCCGGCCTTCGGCTTCTTCGTGCCGTACTTCGAGCGGCTCTGATTGCGGCCGTTCACACCCGACGCGTCGAGCGAACCGCGCACGATGTGATAGCGCACGCCCGGGAGATCCTTCACACGACCGCCGCGCACGAGCACGATCGAGTGCTCCTGCAGGTTGTGGCCTTCACCGGGGATGTAGGCGATGATTTCGAAGCCGTTCGTCAGGCGAACCTTGGCGACCTTTCGGAGCGCGGAGTTCGGCTTCTTGGGCGTCGTCGTGTACACGCGCGTGCACACGCCACGACGAAACGGATTGGACTTGAGCGCGGGCGACTTCTCTTTCTTCGCGACGTCGCTGCGGCTGCGGCGTACGAGCTGGTTGATCGTCGGCATGAATTCCCTAATTCGAAACGGGATAACCCCGTGGCTGCGCTTCCCGCCGAGCCAGGAGTGGACCGGGGGAGACTGGTAAACGTAGGTTGGACGTGAGCCGATGTCCAGTCGTAATCCGTTGTTCCAGCGACGGATACGGTCGGCTCAGTCTGCCCTCAGCGCCGACATCGGGTCGGCCCTCGCCGCACGCCACGCCGGGATCGCACTCGAACCGATCGCCAGAATCCCAAGCACCGCCGCGCCGAGCCCCAACACGACAGGATCGCGCGGCGACGTCGCGTAGAGCAACGCCGCCACCACCCGGCCTCCGACCAGCGAGAGCGCGAGACCGCAGACGATCCCGGCGATGACCAAGCGCGCCGCATCGCCCACGATCAGGCCGACGATGTTCGCGCCCGACGCACCGAGTGCGGCGCGAATCCCGAGCTCGCCGATGCGCTCGCTGACCGAATACGCCATCGCGCTGTACACGCCGATCGCCGCGACCAGCAGCGCCAGCGCGCCGAAGACACCGAACAGCGTCGCGCCCAGGCGCCACGGACGCAGCTCCGGCTCGACCAACGACGAGACCGTCTTTACGTACGGCGGCTCCGCGGTCGGAAAGATCGTGCGAAGCACCGCGCGCAGCGTCGTCGTGACGCGCGCGAGTTGACCCGGGGCGGCGCGCACGAGGAGATACGCCGGCCGCCCGAAGAACCCCGTCTGCTGCGCGACCGCCACGAACGTCTCAGCGCGCGGGCCCTCGACCAACTGCGCGAGATGAGAGTCCTTGGTCACACCGATGACGCGCATGCACGGTGCTGTCGCCTTGACGAGATGCAAACACTGCCCGAGCGCGTCGCGCCCGGGCCAGTAGGCTCTCGCGGCGGTCTCGTTCACGACGGCGACCGGCGCGGCGCTCGCGTCGTCCGCGTCGCCGTACAATCGGCCGCGGCGGACCTCGAGGCCGCTCGTCGCGAAGAACGACGGCGTCGTCGCCCGCACCGTTGCGTCGCGATTACTGACGTCCGGGACCGCACCCGAATCGGTGAACAGGCTCACCATCGCGTATCCGCCGAGCGGCGGATGCGTCGTGAGCGCGGCGCCTTCCACGCCCGGCGCGTGCGCCATCTCGGCGAGCGCCGCGCGCAGTCCGGCGGCGGTCTCGGCGCGATGCGTCTCGCCGAAGTAGTCGATCGTGTTGGTGCTGTCGTTCACGAAGAACACGGCACCGAAGGCGAGCCGGTCCACGTCGTACCCGACATCGATGCCTTTCACGTCCTCGAGACTCTTCGCGAACAGTCCGGCGCCGACGATCAGCACGAGCGACAACGCCGTCTGCGCGATGACGAATACCGGACGAAGACGCGAAGCCGCCGCCGCCCGATCGCGCACGCCGGTCTTGAGCGCGCTCGCGAGGTCCGACCGGCGCGCGTGGAGCGCGGGCGCGAGGCCGGTGAGGATTCCGGTCACGATAGAGATCGCGAACGTGGCGACGGCCGTCCGCCAATCCAGCGCCGCGCCGCCGAGCTGTTTGTCGGGAAGTATGAGTCGCGCCAGAGCCGGCCCGCACCAGAGCGCGAACGCGGCGGCGATCGCGCCGGCGACGAGCGAGAGCGTCACGCTTTCCACCAGCAACTGCATGAGCAATCGCCCGCGCGACACACCCAGCACCAGACGAACCGCTACCTCGCGCCGGCGCGACACGGCGCGCGCGAGCAGCAGGTTCGCAACGTTGGCGCACGCCACGAGCAGTAGCACGAGCGCCACGCCGAGCAGTCGCGACACGATCGCGACCTCGGTCCTGGGCTGAATGCTCGGGCCGAGCGATTCGAGAATCGGCCCGAGGATGACGGTCGCTGTATCGGCGCCCCGCGCCACGTGCTCGAGCTCACCGTGTCGAAACGCCGCTGTCGCCGCCGCGGCAAGGGGCCCGTCCGCGGCTCCCGCTGCGACGCGTGCCACGACCCGGACTCGCGGCGAGCGCCGCCACCCCGTGTACCACGGATTCTCCGGAGACGTCTCGGCCACGTTGGAGATCGGAAGCCAGACGTCGGTCGCGTCGAGATCTGTGCCGCGGAATCCGCGAGCGGCGACGCCGATGACCGTGTACCGCTGCCGGTCGAACCACGCCTGGCGTCCGATGATGTCGTCGTCGCCGGCGAAGTGGTCGCGCCAATACGCGTCGCTGATCACGGCGACGAAGACCGGGCTGCCGAACTTCACCTCGTTCGGCGCAAACGCCCGCCCGCGCTCGATGGCGACGCCGAGCAAGGGAAAGAACGAGGCGTCGACGTAGGAGCCGAGTACCACGGAGCGATCGTCGGCGCGGCCGACGACCACCGAATCCGGAGTGGTGTACGCCGTGAATTTCGCGCGACCTTGCGCCGACGCAGCGACGGCACCGAACTGCGGGTACCCGATCGCCGAGTGGATCTCCAGCACCTGCCCGGCCGACCAGGTGGAGCGCGTGTAGACTCGGCGAAGCTCGTCAGGACGCGCGATGCCGGCGGGCGGCCGCACGAACAGGCGGTCGGCGAGCGACAATACGGCTACGTTCGCGCCGACGCCGAGCGCGAGCGTCACGACGATCGTCGCCGTCACGACCGGCGCGCGCCTGAATCCGCGGAGCGCGTAGCGAACGTCTCGCACAATCCGGTCGAACCACTCGGACGTGCCGCGTGAGCGCTGGACACGCTCGTCGATCTCGCGCAGCATCGCGGCGACCGTGCTCACGTCGCCGAGCTCGGCCATCGCTTGGCGCTTCGCCTCGTCGGGTGGAACTCCGGCCGCGGTCAGCTCCGCGACGCGTTCACCGAGATGAAACCGCAGTTCGTCGTCGATGTCGGCGCGGACGTCGGCGCGCCAGAACCGCAGGTATCGGCGCCAGGCGGGAGTCGGCATGCCTCAGTGTACGCCGGCGTCCTCATTCAATCAAGTGTTGAGGGAATGAGCCACCGGCAGCGCGTCCCGCGCCCGCACGGCCGAGGTAAAGGGCCCGAGCAAGTGGGCGATGCTGTTCGCGTAGTAGCTGATCAGCTCGCGGCCGCGCGGCAGCACGGCGAATCCGTCGCCCGATTCGGCGAGCACGCGCCGCATCTGGAGCATGCGCCACGCGCGCTCGAACGTCTCGTCGATGCCGCGGTCGTGGCGAATGACTCGGGCGTTCAGCTCCAGCAGCACGTCGCTGAGATCGCCGATGCGCTCGAGCAAAGCGGCGCGCGGCAGGAAGTCGCGGTCGAGGCTTTGGATCGCGGCGCAGGCAAGCGGCACCGGCGTGACGGGAATCAATTCGCCGATACGCGACATCACCGAATCGCACAACGCCTGCACGCGCGCCCGACGCTCGTGTTTCGGCAGCTCGAACAAATCGCGGTTCTCCGCGAACCACGGCTCGAGCGGAATCGCGCGACCGATCGTGACGGCCGCTCGCCCGTAGCGTTTCCATCGGCGGAGCGCGAGTCGCGTCACGCTCCAGCCGACGTAGCGTGAGACTTCGCCGAGCTGCGCGACCCGCGACGGGAGCTCGCGTCCCTCGGTGGACGCCAACTCTCGCAGCAGCGAGCGATCCTCGAGCACGCGGTCATAATTGACCGCGACCGGCACGATGTGGAGTCGAGGCACGAACGACGGATCGCGCGCGATGCCGAGCACGTAGTCGAGGAGCCCGATCTTCGGCGACTTGAGCGTCCCGTCGCGCGTGAGGCCGCCCTCGAGAAAAATGCCCTGCGTGATCCCATCGGAGGCGGTGATCTGAACGTAGCGCTCGAGCACCGCGTGATAGAGCGGTTCGCGGTAGCGGCGGCGTACGAAATACGAGCCGAACGCCTTGAAGATGTGCTCGAGCGGAAACGCGCGCGCCCACTCTCCGACGGCGTACGAGAGCGCGACCTTGCCGGCGAGAGCGTAGCTCACGAGCACATAGTCGGCGTTCGACCGGTGATTGATCAGGTACACGACGACTGCGTCGCTCGGCAGCGGCTCGTCGCGCTCGTAGTCGACAGTGACTTTGTAGAAGAGATCGAGCAACCGTCCGGCCACGACGTAGCCCGCGCGATGAAACGCCGCGCCGCCGAAAAATGGAACGATCTCGCGGGCATAGCCGGCGACGATTGCTCTCGTCCCCGCCTCCGACAGCCCATTCGCCGCGGAGTGGGCGCGAATCGCCGACGCGACCGCCGGATCGTTCAGCAAACGCTCACGAACCGCCCGACGGTTCATTGAAGAGCTCCCGGTCGACCACATCTACGACTGCTGAGTGCGCCGACGTTCGGAGGCCGCGAGCGCGTAGATCTCCTCATGGCGGTCCAGCCACGCCTCTGCCCCGAACGCGGTCGCGAGTCGTTCCGTCGCGCGGCGCGCTCGCGCGGCGGCGGCTTCGGGATCGGCGAATACCGACGCGATCGCGTCCGCCAGCGCTGCCGGGTTCTCGGATGGAACGAGCGTCGCTTCGTTCTCGGATACCACATCGGGCACGCCGCCGACACACGTTGCCACGACCGGCGTCCCCGCGGCGATCGCCTCGAGCAACGCGATTGGCGTTCCTTCGGTGCGCGAGCTTTGCACGAAGACGTCGAACGCCGCGCAGAGGCGGCCCGCCGTCGGAACCATTCCCTGCCAGGCCACCCGCGCCCCGACGCGTTCGGCGTGCGACGTTTCACGCCCACGCTCAGGACCGTCGCCCAACACGCAGCCCAGTACTCGTTCGCCTCGGAGACGCGCGATGGCGTCCACGAAGACGTCGATTCCCTTTTCGTGTGAGAGGCGTCCGACCCATCCGACGACGCGCTCGTCGGGCGAAAGCTCGAGCAAACGGCGGGCGTCGGCGCGCGGCATCGGATCCGCGACCAACGCGAACGCGTTGCGGAGCAAATGCACTCGACTCGCCGGCACGCCGTCCGACGCCAGCAGTTTCGCGATCGGCTCGGAGACGGCGATCACCGCGTCGAATCGCCGCAGGCTGCGCGCGTGCAGGTACTCGTACACGCGGTTCTTGAACGAGCCGCGGGTCCATCCATGCAGCGTCGAGACCGTCGGCACGCCAAGCGTGCGAATCGCCTCGCCGTCGACGACGTCGGTGCGGCTCCCGTGGCTGTGGACGACATCCGGCGAAAACTCCGTGCACAATTGCGCGATCCCGCGCCGCTCGTCGCGATAGCGGCGGGGGGCGACGATCACTTCACGAATCGGAACACGTGCCAGGTCGAGCGGCCCGCGGAACGGATGATCGGGCGACATCGGCTCTTCGCCGACGGCGACCACGACGACGTCGTGGCCCCGTTTGGATTGCCCGATCGCGAGGCCTTGCACGACACGCTCCAACCCGCCGATGCGCGCCGGCGCCAGAAGTTGGACAATCCTCATTGTGAAAGCCGAACGGTCATCGACCGGCGGCGCGAGCCTGCACGCCGCGGACCGCGCCGACGATCATCCGATTGAGCGCCGCGATCGAGAGACCGCCGGGATCGCTCGACGGAATCGTCGCGAACCCGATCGCCGCCGCCTTCGGATAGCGCGCGAAGATCTGCTCGAGCAACTTGGCCAATTCGTCGCTCGACGGACCGCCCGGTACCGGGTTCACGTGCATCGACACCTCGCGCGGGTCGAGCACGTCCATGTCGACGTGGACGTAGAGCTTGTCGACCTGCGCGTTCAGGCGATCGAGCTGCGCCCACACTGCCGGTGTGATGTGCCGGACGTCGTTCACCGACAGCTGCTGAATTCTCGAATGGTCGAGCAGACCCTGCTCGAGTGGATCGACGAGACGCACGGCACCCATGACCACGTCCTCGTCGCGCAGCGGAGGATCGAGCGTCGCGTCGAGCCGCAGATTCTTCAGCGCGCGTCCGGTCGCGATCGCGACCGGCATGCCGCCCATGTTGCCGCTGCGCGTCGTCTCGGGCGTGTTGAAGTCGGGATGCGCGTCGAGCCAGAGCATGCCGACGCGGAGCGGCCTGCCGTTCGCTCCGGAATGTTCCAGGCCCGCGACCATTCCCGGCATCGACGGACAGGTCGCGTAGAGTCCGACCGTGAAGTACCCGTCGCGTTGATCGCGCGCGACGATCTGCGCGAAATCGCCCAGCGCCCAGCCGAGACGTTTCCAGGTGCCGTATTCGGTATCCTGCACCGCGGTGAGCTTTGATTCGCCGACGCGGAGCGTCGCGCCCATCTTCGCGAGCGAGTCCATGATTCCGCCGCTCGCCATCGTCGCCGGGCCGGTCGACGTCCCTGTGGGCGAGAAGGGCTGCTTGTCGAGCGCTACGCGGAGCGATTGCGCATGAACCGACGCGGCGACCACCAGCAGAATGAACGACGAGGCGGATATGGCACGGCGCATATGGTTTCGAAGAAACGGCTCGGCATTCCGCGACGCAATGCCGGGCGGCGTCATTGCCACCACTTGGTCGGACCAACCGGCTCGAGCCGCCACAGACGGGAAAGAAGAGGGAACGCGGAACTCACGAGCGTTCCGTCATCGGCCCAACTCGGGGCCATGTCGTACGAGAGCCCCGACGCCGTGAACTCTACCTTTCCGGTCGTCGGATCGAGAACCGCCGCCGGCCAGAACCAGGACGCGGGTGAAATCACCTCGATCGCAATGTGACCGTCGGGGCTGATGGCGCTCGGCCCCAGTCCTCCCGGCGCCGGCCGGATGTCGCCACGAACTGGAACCTCCTGCTCCGGCGACCCATCGAGCGGAACTCGCACGAGGCGCACGGAGCTGTCGACTCGCTCGACGACGATGTATTTGCCGTCCGGCGAGGACGCGACGTCGGCGCCTCGCGAGATGCGCCGATCGGTTCCCGTCGCCACATCTCGCGCCCAGACATAGCCATCATCTCGGCTGAAGAAGATCGTTCGGCCGTCGGGCGACCCGGCGACTTTCGGAAGAGCGCCGGCGCTTGCTGGCGCAGCAGGAAACCGTTTGACGACTCGGCCCGTCGCGATCGATGCGGTCGCCATCACCACCTTCCGATCGGCCCCCAAGACGAAGAGCACCACCTTGTCCCGGCCCAGGCGAGCCATCGGGGAGCTGGTTGGCTCGTCCGTCTGGACGAAGCGCGTCGGTTCTTTTTGGCTGGCGTACACCATCACGTGTCCGGACCCAGTCGCCGCCACCGCGAAGAGGAACCGTCCATCCGGGAGCGGAAGAATCGTGCTTTCGCCATTGTCAATCTCGACACGCGAGATCTGTCCCCCCGCGACGGCGAAGCGGTGTGCCTCGGTGGGACGATGGGTCTCCTCGACATACAGACTTCCATCGGGGCCGACGTCGAAGCCCGCCTGCTCGCCGCTGGTCGCGTTAAAGAGCACTCGCTGACGACCGGACCCGTCGGCGGCGAGCGCCAAGTATTGAAGCAGGTTTCCGACGATCTGAGGGACGACGACCCAACGCCCATCAGGAGAAAACGCGGCACCGAACAGGAGCGCCCGATACGAGTCCGACGGGTGACCGTAGAACGCCGAGTTGCGGGCGACAACGCGAACTGTTTGGTCCGCAATGTTCATGATCCGAAGCGCGTCCACGGTGTCTCGCGCGCCGCGACCCCAGTAGACGACCCGCTTGCCATCGGGAGCCGCGCGAAAGGAGAGACCGTTCCAATTGAACCCGCTCGACGCGTCGAGCGTATCGAGTCGGCCGTTCTCAGGGAAGAAATGGAATAGTTGGAGCCGGCGCTGCGCGTTCAATCGCGAAACGAGGAGCGAACCGTCGGGGAGCGGCTCTGGATTGCCGGCGTTCTCGAGAACGAGCCGTTCGTCGCCGCCGACGGGCGAGATGCTCCAGATGCCGCGCGGCACCTCGAAGAAACGCGAATAGTAGATTCGCGATCCGTCGCGTGCCCACGCGATCTCGTGACCGATGCCTTGCGAGCGGTCGTGCGTGAGCACGGTCCAATCGCCGGACGCCGGCTTCAGCACTCCGATCTGCGTTTGTCCGTCGACCATCGCCTGGAACGCGAGGGTTTGCCCGTCCGGCGATAGGCGCGCGCCGAGAGCGGTTTGCGGTCCGCCGAGTAGCTCGCCGGTCCATTGAGGAGTCGCGTCCGGCGCTCCGCCGAACCGCGATCCGGCGAAATACGCCAGCGTTCCGATGACGACGGCGCCTCCCACTGCAATTGCGACAGCTCGGCGGGACGTGTTCGCGATCGAGGCGCTGGGAGCTGCCACCGCGCCGGCGCCGATCGCCGGGAGCATTGCGCGTCCGCTCAACGCATCGGCGAACTCCCGAGCGGTCCCGAATCGATCCGCCGGAAGTTTCTCGAGCGCCTTCATCGTCGCCGCCTCGACGTGCGGCGGCACCGACTTCCGTTGCACAGCGATCGCCCGCGGCGACTCCGTCACGACGCGCGCCACGATCGCCTGCGCGGTCGGTCCCGTGAACGGCGGCTCACCGATCAGCATCTCGTACAACACGCAGCCGAGCGCGTAGACATCCGAACGAGGCCCGAGCTCGCGGCTCCCCATCGCCTGCTCGGGGCTCATGTAGTGCGGTGTGCCGAGCGACATGCCGGTTTCGGTCATCCGCGCGCCGGCACTGCTCACGGCGAGGGCGATCCCGAAGTCGGTCACGAGCGCGCTGCCGTCGTGCAGCATGATGTTCTCGGGCTTGATGTCCCGATGGATCACGCCGTGTCGATGCGCGTAGTCGAGCGCGCTCGCGACCTCGCCGGCGATGCGCACCGCGTCGTCGACCGGCAGCTGCTGCTCTCGCGAGAGCCGGTCCCGCAGGCTCTCGCCCTCGACGAACGGCATGACGTAGTACGCCGTCCCCTCTAGTTCCCCGCTGTCGATGAGCCCGAGAATATGAGGATGCTGCAGGGTCGCGATCGTTTGGATCTCGCGCACGAACCGGTCGGCGCCGATGACGGCTGCGAGCTCGGGACGGAGCACTTTGATCGCCACCTTCCGATGGTGGCGGACGTCCTCGGCCAGATAGACGGTCGCCATGCCGCCGTGACCGAGCTCGCGCTCGATGACGTAGCGGTCGGAGAGTGCCGCGTTCATGTCCGTGAGGGTGTCCATGTCGCCTCGACGAGCTGCCAGCCTCTTCAATAATAGAAGCGGAGACCGTCCTTCAACCATCCGGATTCGGGCTTCAAAAAAAAAGGCGAGCCCGGAGGCTCGCCTTCTCTCGCTTTTTGCCGTGCTGACTGCTGGCCCTACTCGGCGCCCTTGATCGCCGGACGCGGCAGCGGTGGGAACGGCGACTCGTCGTCGTCCGCCATCGAGAACACGTTCGGTAGCTCGGCCGCCATCGGCGGGAGCGGCTCGAAGCCCTCCGGCACCGACAGCGCGATCTCCACGTCCTGGTACCGGTACATGCCTGTGCCGGCCGGGATGAGGTGACCGATGATGATGTTCTCCTTCAACCCGAGCAGATCGTCCTTCGCGCCACGGATCGACGCGTCGGTGAGCACGCGCGTGGTCTCCTGGAAGCTCGCAGCCGAGATAAAGGACTGCGTCGTGAGACTCGCCTTCGTGATGCCGAGCAGGAGAGGCTCCGCCGTCGCCGGCGTTTCCTTCTTCTTCTTGGCCCGATCGTTCTCGTCGCGGAAGACCTGACGATCGACGTGTTCCCCTTCGAGGAACTCGGTCTCGCCCGGCTCCATGACGCGAACCTTCTGCAACATCTGCTTCACGATCACGCCGATGTGCTTGTCGTTGATCTTCACGCCCTGCAGGCGGTAGACCTCCTGCACTTCGTTGAGCAGATACTCCTGCACCGCGCGCGGGCCCTTGATCCGCAAAATGTCGTGCGGGTTGACCGGACCCTCGGAGATGCGGTCGCCTGCGCGCACGCGATCGCCCTCGTGCACGCGAAGGTGCTTGCCGGCGGGCACTTCATAGACCTGCGCCTCGCGCGACTCGTCGAGCGAACCATCCGGGTTGATCGGCGCGACGTACACCTCGCGCTTGCCTCGCTTGATCTCGCCGAACCGCACGACGCCGTCGATCTCGGAAATCGTGGCGGGATCTTTCGGACGCCGCGCCTCGAACAACTCGGCGACTCGCGGCAGACCGCCCGTGATGTCGCGCGTTTTGTACGCTTCGCGGCCGACCTTGGCGATGATGGTTCCGGGGAAGATGCGCTGTCCATCTTGCACGGTGAGCTGCGCGCCCGCCGGGATGATGAAGTCGCGCACGCGCTTCTCCTTGCCGCCCTTCTCCTGAATGATCTCGATGTGTGGGTGGAGCTTCTTTTCGCGATCTTCGATGATGACCCGCTGCCGGAGACCGGTGAGCTCGTCGAGCTCCTCGGACACCGACTCGTCCTCGACGATGTCGACGAACCGGACGGTTCCGTCGACGTCGGCGAGAATCGGGTTCGTGTACGGGTCCCAGGTGAAGATCACCTGGTCCCGCTTCACGTCCGCGCCGTCCGCGACCATGAGGATGGCACCGAGCGGCACTTGCAAGCGCGCCGCGATGTTCGCATTGCGCTCGCCGCTCGACTTGATGAGGATCTCGCCTTCGTACGACGTGACGATCTGCTGCTTCTCGGGATTCGTGACGACGACCAACCGGTCGGAGTACTCGACCGTACCGGCGACCTTCGACTTGCGCGCCGTCTGCTCGGCGATACGAGCTGCCGTCCCGCCGATGTGGAACGTGCGCAAAGTGAGCTGCGTGCCCGGTTCGCCGATCGATTGTGCCGCGATGATTCCGACGGCTTCTCCCAGGTCGACGACGTTCATCGTCGCCAGGTTGCGGCCGTAGCACATGCGGCAGAGACCGCGCTTCGCTTCACACGTCAGGACGGAGCGGATCTTGACCGTCTCGATGCCCGACTCTTCGATGTCGCGCGCCTTCTCCTCGTCGATCAGCTCACCGGCTTCGACCAGCAGCGTGCGGCGACCCGACTCGTCGAGTTCGTGCGGATCCTCGACGTCCTCGGCGGCGAAGTTGCCGACGATGCGCTCCGAGAGCGGCTCGATGACGTCCTCACCTTCTTTCAGCGCGGCGATCTCGAGTCCCTGGATCGTACCGCAGTCCTCCTCGCTGATCGTGACGTCCTGCGCGACGTCGACGAGACGACGCGTGAGGTACCCGGCGTCGGCCGTCTTGAGCGCCGTGTCGGCGAGACCCTTACGGGCGCCGTGCGTCGACGTGAAGTACTCGAGCGGCGACAAACCCTCGCGGAAGTTCGACTTGATCGGGCTTTCAATGATTTCGCCGATGCCGCCGGTGAGCTTCTTCTGGGGCTTGGCCATGAGTCCGCGCATTCCCGCGAGCTGCCGGATCTGGTCGCGGCTGCCGCGTGAACCCGAATCGAACATCATGAACACCGGATTGAACCCATCCTTCGACTCGCGCATCGACTTGACCATCTCGTCGGCGATGTCGGAGTTGGCGTGCGTCCACGTGTCGATGACTTTGTTGTAGCGCTCACCGTTCGTGATGTTGCCCGTCTGGTAGGCGCGCTGGAACCGCTCGACGCGCTCCTCCGCTTCGGTGAGGAGTTGCGCCTTCGCGACCGGAATCTCGAGATCCTCGATACCGATCGACACGCCGCCGCGCGTGGCGTTGGCGAAACCGAATTCCTTGAGGCGGTCGAGGAACTGCACGGTGCCGGCGAGGCCCGCGGCTCGATACGACTCGAACACGAGCTCCGACAGCGCCTTTTTCTTCATGTCGTGGTTCTTGTAGCCGAGCTCCGTCGGAATGATCGCGTTGAACAGCACGCGACCCGCGGTCGTCTTCTCCCACCGCTCGCCGGCGTCGTCTTTCACCCAGTAGAGCAGCGCGCTGTGTCGCGTGAGCCGCCCGAGCGTGAGCTCCATCTCGATCTCGGCCACGTCGATGAACCGGCGCAGCGTCTTGATGTCGACCGTGTTGAAGTTGGCCGGCGCCTTGGTCGCGAAATAGCAGCCGAGCACGATGTCCTGTGACGGCTCCGCGACCGGACGTCCGTCCGACGGCTTGAGGATGTTGTTGCTCGACAGCATGAGCAGGCGCGCCTCGAGCTGTGCTTCGAACGACAGCGGTACGTGCACGGCCATCTGGTCGCCGTCGAAGTCGGCGTTGAACGCCGCGCAGACGAGCGGGTGGATACGAATGGCCTTGCCTTCGACGAGCACGGGCTCGAACGCCTGGATGCCAAGCCGGTGAAGCGTCGGCGCGCGGTTCAAGAGCACCGGATGGTCGCGGATGATCTCTTCGAGGATCTCGTAGACCTCCGGCGACTCGCGCTCCACGATTTTCTTGGCGCGCTTGACCGTCTCGGCGATGCCCTTCTCGACGAGCTTGTGGATGATGAACGGCTTGAACAGCTCGAGCGCCATCAGCTTGGGAAGTCCGCACTGATGCAGCTGGAGCTCGGGACCGACGACAATCACGCTTCGGCCCGAGTAGTCGACGCGCTTACCCAACAGGTTTTGACGGAACCGGCCCTGCTTGCCCTTGAGCATGTCGGACAGCGACTTGAGCGGACGCTTGCCGCGGCCGCGAATCGCCTTCGAGCGACGCCCGTTGTCGAACAGCGCGTCGACCGCTTCCTGCAACATGCGCTTCTCGTTCCGGAGGATGACCTCCGGCGCGCGATGCATGATGAGCTTCTGCAGGCGGTTGTTGCGGTTGATGACGCGGCGATAGAGATCGTTGAGGTCGGACGTGGCGAAGCGGCCGCCGTCGAGCGGCACGAGCGGCCGCAGGTCGGGCGGGATCACCGGCACGACGTCGAGAATCATCCACTCCGGCCGGTTGCGCACGTCGCCCGAGTCACCCGAGTTGCGGAACGCGTCGACGATCTTGAGCCGCTTGAGCAGCATCTTCTTGCGGTGCTGCGACGTCTCGGTCGTCACCGACGCGCGAAGCGTTTCGGTGAGACTGTCGACGTCGAGGCGGCGGAGCAGCTCGCGCACGGCCGGCGCGCCGATGTCGGCGAGGAACGCGCCGTCGTTCTCCTCTTTCGCCTTGGTGCGCAGCGTGAGGTATTCGTCCTCGTCGAGGAGCTGGTTGACCTGAACGTCCTGGTTGCCCGGCTCGATGACGACGTAGCTCGAGTAGTAGATGACCTTCTCGAGATCACGCAGCGTGATGTCGAGCAGGTTGCCCATCGGACTCGGCAGGGTCTTGAAGAACCAGATGTGCGCGACGGGAACGGCGAGCTCGATGTGGCCCATGCGCTCGCGGCGCACCTTGCTCAGGGTCACTTCGACGCCGCAACGGTCGCAGATCACGCCGCGATAGCGGATTCTCTTGTATTTGCCGCAGTGGCATTCCCAGTCCTTGACCGGACCGAAAATGCGCTCGCAGAACAAGCCGTCTTTCTCCGGCTTGAACGAGCGATAGTTGATGGTCTCGGGCTTCGTGACCTCGCCCCATGACCACCAGCTGCGGAGTCCCTGGAGCTCGAGTCGCTCGCGCTCCTTGGGGTCCTTGGGTCCGCGGATCTCTTCCGGGCTCGCGATGCGAACCTGTATGAAGTCGAACGAGCTGGCGCGCTGTTCGCGCACGCTTCTGAAGTCAATCATCGTTTACTCCTCCCCCCCGCTCCCTGTGCCGTTGGACGACGTGCCAGTGTCGACGCCGGTTCCCCAATACCCGTCGACGCTCTGTCCCATCGTGACCTTGATGCCGAGAGCCTGTAGTTCCTTCACCAACACGTTGAACGACTCGGGGATGCCGGGCTCGGGAAGGTTCTGCCCCTTCACGATCGCTTCATAGACCCGGCTGCGGCCGTTCACGTCGTCCGACTTCACCGTCAGAATCTCCTGCAACACGTGCGCGGCGCCGTACGCTTCGAGCGCCCACACTTCCATCTCTCCGAAGCGCTGGCCGCCGAACTGCGCCTTGCCCGCCAGCGGCTGCTGCGTGACGAGCGAGTACGGGCCGATGCTCCGCGCGTGGATCTTGTCATCTACGAGGTGAGACAATTTCAACATATAAATTTCGCCCACCGTCACCGGCGACACGAACAACTCGCCGCTGCGGCCGTCGCGCAGCCGCACCTTGCCGTACGGATTCAATCCGGCGAGGCGCATCAGCTCCGACGCCGCGGCGTCCACGTCCGATTCCGACTTCTTGCCGAGCATGCCGGCCAGCGCCGGCAGCTCCTGATCGTTCAACAGCGCGCTCAACTCGAGCGACTTGCGCTTCTCGAGCTGCTTGAGCGCCGCCTTGTACTCGGTGCGCTTCGACGCCGAGTGCGACTCGTCGTCGACCCACGCCGCATGGAACGCGGCTTGGTTGTCCGTCGCCGTCTGCTCACGCTCGGCCAGCTCCTTCGCCGCGTTGGCGAGGAAGTCGCGAATGGCGTGATGCATGTCGCGCGTCGCCTGCGACATGCCGCGTCCGCCGAGATCGTTGAGCGTCGCTTCCTGCAAGCGAATGAACACTTCGTCGTCCGCGGAAACGTCGGGCTTGATGTCGACCAGTAGCGCGCGAACGTCGGCGTCCGTGATCGTCGGTGCGGGGGTGCGCAGGCCGAGCGCCCGAGCGCCCCAGATCACGCCGGCCATCTTCAACAGCAGGCCGATCTCACGCTCGTTCGTGCCCTGGAACACCGGCGTCTTGGCGTAAAAGCCGAGAATCCGCGCGACCCATCCCAAATGGGTCTCGAGAATCTGACCGACGTTCATTCGGCTCGGCACGCCGAGCGGATTGAGCACGATGTCGACGGGCCGGCCGTCGGGGAGGAACGGCATGTCCTCCTCGGGCACGACGCGTGCGACGATACCCTTGTTGCCGTGGCGTCCGGCCATCTTGTCGCCGACCGAGACCTTTCGCTTCTCGGCCAGGTAGACCTTCACGAGCTGGATCACGCCCGGCGGCAACTCGTCCGGCTGGAGAATGCGGTCGATGCGCTCTTCCGCCTTCTCCTCGATCTTGGCTTTCTCTTCGTTCGACGCGTCGATGATCTGACGCAGACGCTCGTTCACGCGCTTGTTCTCGACGCGCAGCGTCTTGAGGTCGATCGTCGACAAACGCATTTCGCGCAGGCTCGCCGACGTGACTTTCGTCCCGGCCGCGATCGACTCTTCGACCGTCCCCGCCTTGAGGGCGAGCGCGATCACCTGACCGTCGAGCACCTCGATGAGCTCGGAGTCGCGCACCTCGTTCACGCGAACCTTCTCTTCGCCCTCGAGCCGGCGGACTTCGCCGATCCGCTCGCCGCGGTCTTTCTCGACGACCTGGTCTTCGATGCGCGAGAAGATCTTGACGTCGATGACGACGCCTTCCATGCCCGGCGGAACCTTGAGCGACGAGTCCTTCACGTCCTTCGCCTTCTCGCCGAAGATCGCCGTGAGGAGCTTCTCTTCCGGTGACAATTCCGTCTCACCCTTCGGCGTGATCTTTCCAACCAGGATATCGCCGGGTTTGACGTGTGCTCCAATGCGAACGATGCCGCGCTCGTCGAGATCCAAGAGCGCTTCTTCCGAAACGTTCGGAATTTCACGCGTGATCTCTTCCTGGCCGCGCTTTGTATCGCGGACGTGCAGCTCGAGCTCCTGGATGTGGATCGACGAATAGACGTCGTCTTTCACCAGCCGCTCCGAGAGCACGATGGCGTCTTCGAAGTTGTGACCGTACCACGGCATGAACGCGACGGTGACGTTCGAGCCGAGAGCGAGCTGCCCCGCCTCGGTCGCCGCGCCGTCGGCCAGGACGTCGCCGGCCTTCACCTTTTGTCCCTGATGCACCAGCGGACGCTGGTTGATCGCCGTGTCCTGGTTCGTTCTCCAGTACTTCTTCAAGCGATACCGGTCGTGTTGCGTGAGGCGCGCGAGCGGGCGATCGCCCTCCTCGGTGCCCTTTTTCCGTTCCACCGCGGCGGCGTCGATGATTATCTCGTCGGCCGTGACGCGCGCGACGACACCGGCTCGGCGCGCGATGACCACCGCGCCCGAGTCCTTGGCGACCTTGTCTTCCAGTCCGGTGCCGACGAGCGGCGTACGCGGATTGAGAAGCGGCACCGCCTGGCGTTGCATGTTCGAGCCCATCAACGCGCGGTTCGCGTCGTCGTGCTCGAGGAACGGAATGAGCGCCGCGGCGATCGAGACGAGCTGCTCGGGCGCGACGTCCATGTAGTCGATGCGATCCTTCGGCGTGAGCGGCGCGTCGCCCTGCTGACGGCAGAGCACCAGATCCTCGAGGAAGTTTCCGTGCTCGTCGACGCGCGCGCTGGCCTGCGCGATCAGAGCACCTTCCTCGCGGTTGGCGTCGAGCCACGCGATCTCATTCAAGACCTTTCCGTTTTTCACGACGCGATACGGCGTCTCCACGAACCCGAGATCGTTCACCTGCGCGTAGCAGGCGAGCGACGTGATGAGTCCGATGTTCGGACCTTCCGGCGTCTCGATCGGGCACATGCGGCCGTACTGCGAATAGTGCACGTCGCGCACTTCGAAGCCGGCGCGCTCGCGCGTCAGACCACCTGGGCCGAGCGCCGAGAGACGGCGCTTGTGCGTCAACTCGGCGAGCGGGTTGGTCTGATCCATGAACTGCGACAACTGGCTCGATCCGAAGAACGCCTGGATCACGGCCGACACCGTTCGCGCGTTCACGAGGTCGTCGAGCGAGATCTTTTCCGGATCGGTGTTGATCGACATGCGCTCCTTGACCAGGCGCGCCATGCGCGACAGGCCGACGGAGAACTGGTTCGCGATCAGCTCGCCGACCGAGCGAATACGGCGGTTGCCAAGGTGATCGATGTCATCGACGTGGCCGCGGCCTTCGTGCAGCTCGACGAGATACCGGATGATCTCGACGAAGTCTTCCTTCGAGAGCACCGTGTAGTCGGCCGGCATGTTCATGCCCAGCCGCTGGTTGATCTTGTAGCGGCCCACGCGGCCGAGGTCGTAGCGCTTCGGCGAGAAGAAGAGCCGCTCGAGCGCCTGCTTGGCGGTCTGCGCGTCGGGCGCGTCGCCCGGACGGAGCAGCGCGTAGATCTGCGACAGCGACTCCTTCTCGCTGTGCGTCGGATCCTTGGCCAGCGTGTTCTTGATGAGCGTCGACTCGGCGCGGCCCGACGGCACGAACACGTTCACTCTCGTGATCTCGGCCTTGCGGATCCGCTTGATGATCGTGTCGGTGAGCTGCTGCCCCGCCTCGGCGATCACCTCGCCGTCGGCGTCGACGACGTCGAGCGCCAGACGGCGGCGCACGTCGCGCTCCCCGCGCTCGATCGCGTCCTGCTCGTCGCGGATGTCGATCCGCATGTGCGACGAGAACACCTTGATGGTGTCGATGCTCTGCCGGCGGAGGCGGTTGAACACCTCTTCCGTCAGCTCGTCGCCTTCCTTGACGAGCAGCACGTTCTCGGCGCGCTCACGCTCGGCCTTCGCCTTCTTGGTGCGCGCCTTCGGCGCGTCCTCGGCGGTGGCCTCGCCCGGCAGCGCGATGTCCTCGGCGATGATCGCGCCGAGCAGCTCGCGCTGGTCGGTGCGGCTCTCGCGCTTCTTGGTCAGGTCGAGCTCGCGAACGGCGAAGAAGAGGCGGAGAATGTCCGAGTTGCTCCCGTAGCCGAACGCGCGAAGCAGCGCGGTGGCGGGGAACTTCTTCTTCTTGTCGATGTGGACGTAGACGACGTCGTGGATGTCGACGGTGAACTCGACCCACGAGCCGCGGAACGGGATGATGCGCGCCGAGATCAGGCGCTGCCCGTTCGGGTGGGTCGATTCCTCGAAGACGACACCCGGCGACCGGTGAAGCTGGCTGACGATGACGCGTTCGGCACCGTTGATGACGAACGTGCCGAGCGGCGTGAGCAGGGGCAGCTCGCCGAGATAGACCTCTTTCTCGATGATGTTGCGCGGGCGTTTCTGCTCGTTCACGACTTCGTTGATGACCAGCTGCAGCGTCGCTTTGAGCGGCGCCGAGTAGGTCATGTCGCGTTCGATGCACTCCTCGACCGAGTATTTGGGCTCGCCGAGCGAGTAGCGTACGAACTCGAGAGAGAAGTTTTCGTGGACGTCGGTGATCGGGAACAGGTCCTTGAAGACCCGCTCGAGACCGATGTCTTCACGGTCGTGAGATGCGGCATCCAGCTGGAGCAGCGCCTCGAAGGCGCGCGTCTGGATGTCCAGGAGGTGGGGCATTTCCATCCCCTGGTCGAGCTTCGCGAAGGAAATTTGCTTGATGTCAGACATGATTCACCGGAGACCTGGCGACGGACAGATCCCCCGCCCGGGCGCGCGACAGCGCGTCCGTTCGGAGGACCGTAGACTGCACAGAGTTGTTGGTGCGCGATGTATTCGTATTCACTAAAGGCGCTTGGCTGGAGGAAGAAACCGCGGGACGTGCCCGAGGTTACTTCACTTCCACCGTCGCGCCCTGCTCTTCCAGTTTGGCCTTCACCGAGGCGGCTTCGTCCTTCGACACGCCGGCCTTGACCGTCTGCGGCGCGCCGTCGACGAGATCCTTGGCTTCCTTCAGGCCCAGGCCGGTGATCTCACGAACCACCTTGATGACCTGGATCTTCTTGCCACCGGCGTCCTTCAGCAGGACGTCGAACTCGGTCTTCTCTTCCACGGCCGGAGCCGCGGCCGCGCCGCCACCACCGCCGGCCGCCGCGCCACCCACCGGAGCCGCGGCGATCGTCACGTTGAACTTGCTCTTGAAAGCGTCGATCAGCTCGGCGAGCTCGAAGACGGACTTGTTGCCGATCGCTTCGAGGATCTCGTCGTTCGTCATGGTCGTTGGCATCTCGTCGTTCTCCCTATGTGTTTTGCAAGTCGGTCAATCGTTGCTTCGGTCAGTCACTGCGATTTCACGGTCGGTCGACTGACCGACTTATCCAGCACTCGCGCCGGAGCTTTCGCGCTGCTGGCGCAAGCCCTCGAGCGCTCCCGCGAACATGTACAGGATGCCGCTGAGCGCACCGACGAAGCCCGCGAGCGGCGACTGCAGTCCGGCGCCGAGTTGGGCGAGCATCTGCTCGCGCGACGGCATCGAGGCCAGCTTCGTCACCTGGGCCTTGTCGATCTTCGTGCCTTCGAACACCCCACCTTTGACCGCCGGCTTCTGATCGTTCTCCTTGGCGAAGTCGGTGATGACCTTGGCCGCGGCGATCGGATCCCGGGCGACGACGAGTCCCGTCGGCCCGCGCAGGCGCTCGCCGACGAGACCACTCTCGTTTACGGCGCGGAGCGCGAGGGTGTTCTTGATGACCACGTACTCCACGTTCGCCTTACGGAGCTTGCGGCGGAGGTCGGTCATCCGCTTCACGTTGAGTCCGGTGAAGTCGGTATAGTAGAGCGCCGTAGCGCCCTCGAGTTTCGACTTGAGGTCGGAGACCAGCTGCTCTTTCTCGGTGCGGTTCACTGGGCGCTCCCTGTCATCCGGTAGAGCGTGTTGTCGATCGTGACCCCGGGGCCCATCGTGCTGGACACCGAGACGTTCTTGACGTAGACGCCCTTGGACGCCGGCGGCTTGGCGCGGACGATCTGATCCATGAACGCCGTGTAGTTCGTCTCGAGCGCGTCGATCCCGAACGACACCTTGCCGATGGGAGCGTGGACGTTCCCCGCCTTGTCGACGCGGAACTCGATCTTCCCGGCCTTCGTCTCACGGACCGCGTTCGTGATGTTGAACGTGACCGTGCCGGCCTTCGGGTTGGGCATGAGCCCGCGCGGACCGAGCACGCGACCGAGTTGGCCGAGCTGGCCCATCTGGTCGGGGGTGGCGATCAGCACGTCGAAGTCGAGCCAGCCGTCTTTGATCTTCTGGATATACTCCGCGCCCACGTAGTCGGCGCCGGCGGTCTCGGCCTCCTTGGCCTTGTCGCCGGCGGCGATGACGAGCACGCGGACCGACTTGCCGGTTCCGGCCGGGAGCACGACCGTGCCGCGCACGACCTGATCGGCGTGGCGCGGGTCGACACCCAGTCGAACGGCGACTTCGACGGTCTCGTCAAACTTCGCGAATGCCGATTTCTTGACGATCTCCAGCGCCTGGCGGGGCTGGTACGTCGAGGCGATGTCGCGATTCTTGGCGGCCGTCGTGTACTGCTTTCCGTGTGCGTGCATCAGTCGACGACCTCCAGGCCCATCGACCGTGCCGCGCCGGCGACCATGTGCATCGCCGATTCGATCGTGTCGCAGTTGAGATCGGGCATCTTGATCTCGGCGATCTTGCGCACCTGGGCGCGCGTGACGCGTCCGACCTTGTTCCGGTTCGGCTGCCCCGATCCCTTGTCGATGCCCGCCTCCTTCTTCAGTAAGACCGCCGCGGGCGGCGTCTTGGTGATGAAGGTGAAGGACTTGTCCGAGAAGATCGTGATCTCGACCGGGAGAATCGTATCCTGGCCCTGCGTTCGAGAATTGAACTCCTTGCAGAAGGCCATGATGTTGATCCCCTGCGGACCGAGGGCCGTCCCTACCGGAGGGGCAGGATTGGCCTTGCCCGCGGGGATCTGCAGCTTCACGAACCCCGTGACTTTCTTTGCCATAGAACTCCTGATGACGACTCGCCGATGTCCCGGCGACAATCTCCCACTGGACTGATACGTCGGAGTGGTGGCCGACTCCCAGCGATGTCCTAGTACGCCCTCAACTGCAGGTAATCCAGTTCCACCGAGGTCGGCCGCCCGAACAGCGAGACCGACACCCGCACCTTGCCTTTGTCGACCATCACTTCTTCCACCGTGCCGTTGAAATCGGTGAACGGTCCTTCGGTGATGGCCACCGCCTGGCCGACGAGGAACGGAATCTCCTCCTTCGGCTCCTCCTCCTCGTGTTCGATGGCGATGCCGAGGAGGCGGTTCACTTCATCGGCGCGCAGCGGCTGCGGGAATCGCTGGTCGTGACCCACGAACTTGATCACGCCTTGAATGCCGTTCACCACGTGCGCCGTTTCCTGATTCATGTCCATCTCGACCAACACGTAGCCGGGATAGAGCTTTCGTTCGACGTTGACCTTCTTGCCGTTCTTGATCTCGACCACTTCCTGCGTCGGGACGAGCGCCTGCCGGATCGATCGCGTCTCGGCCGCGCGGGCGTCCCCGTCGATCTTTCGTTGGATCAGCGAGCGCACCTTGTTCTCGTGCCCCGCCGTCGTTTGGATCGCGTACCAGCGATGTTCCGCCATAGCCGGTCAGCGCCCCGCGAACAACGATGGAATTCCTTTGATGAGAAGTCCCTGAAGCACCAGGTCGAGCACCGAGATCATCGCGCCGATGAGCAGCACGAAGACGATGATCTGAATGGTCGCCTGACGGACCTGGCCGCGGTCCGGCCACGTGACCTTCTTCATCTCGGCGACCACGCCGTGATAGAAGGTGACCACACGCGTACCCCACCCCGGCTCGGGAGCCGACGGCGTGCCCGAGCCACCCGTGCGCGCAACAGCGTCCGCCATTACTTGGTTTCCTTGTGGACTTGATGCTTGTTGCAGCGCGGGCAGTACTTCTTCCACTCCACGCGCTCCGGATGGAGCCGCTTGTTCTTCATCGTGAAGTAGTTGCGATTCTTACACTCGCCGCAGGCGAGGATGATCTTCTCTCTAGGCATCTGCCAAAGACCTTAGAAAAACGTGGTGCGTCGTACGTCGCGTCGTGTTACGGTGCTACCCAAGAACTCCAGACCTTCCAGCGCTCCGAGAGCTGACGACCGGGATTGAACCGGTGACCTCACCCTTACCAAGGGTGTGCTCTACCGACTGAGCTACGTCAGCAACGTCTTAAGCAACATCTTACGTCGTTCGCGTTCCGCTGTTCCTCGCTCCCGCCCCACCACCGCGCGTCTCACCTGGTTCACAGAGTTCAGAGCGGGAGACGGGGCTCGAACCCGCGACATCAAGCTTGGAAGGCTTGCGCTCTACCAACTGAGCTACTCCCGCCGGCTGTCCTGCGTCCCGCTCTCTCCCTTCCTCGCCTACTCCGGCCGAACCATTGATTGCCACCGAATGGTGGGGGAAGGATTCGAACCTTCGTAGGGCGTAAACCCGGCAGATTTACAGTCTGCTGCCATTAGCCACTCGGCCACCCCACCGGAGTTCTTCGCGCTCCATCAACCATCTGCTGCTCGCTGCCGCTCACACGAAAAATCGCCTGCGAGCCCTGCTCGGCAGAGCTGACGGCGAGAATCGAACTCGCAACCGCCTGATTACAAATCAGGTGCTCTGCCAATTGAGCTACGTCAGCAGACGGCCATTTTTTTGCGAGACTTGTAGGATAAGCCAGCGGGAAAACAGTGTCAAGCCGCGCTCCGACCGATGCTTACGCCTCGGGTCCGAAACCTGCCTCTACCGGACCTTCTTCCAGGTCGTCCGACCCCCGGCGTCCTCGATCGCAATCCCTCGCCCCACCAGCTCCGCCCGGATCCGATCCGCCTCCGCAAAATCACGCTGCTCGCGAGCCGCGCGACGCGCCGCCAGCCGCTCCGCGACCCACGAAATGAGCGCCTGATCGTGAATCTCCCGGTCGGGAAGAATGTCGAGCACGCTGTTGATCCGCTCGAACGCGGCCCGAGCCTTGGCGAGAGCGTCGACGTCCGACCCCCGCTTGTCCAGCTGCGCGTTCGCCCGATGGATGAACGTGAACAGCCCGGCCAGCGCATTCGGGGCGTTCAGATCCTCGAACAGCGCCGCCTCGACCTCGGCCACGGCTGTGTCCGCCGCGGCCCCCAGCTCGGGCGTACCGCCGGTTGCCGTCGCGAGCCGATCCGCGAAATCACCCACCCGGCGCACGGCATTGATCGATGCCTCGAGCGCCTCGTCCGAAAGGTTCAGCTCCTTCCGATAGTGCGTGTTGAACACGAAATGCCGGAGGGCCGCGGCCGACACGTCCGCCTCGCGCATCCCCTGCACCGTGGTCACGTTGCCGAGTCGCTTGGCCATCTTCGCGCCGTCGGTTAGAAGAAATGCCCCGTGGCACCAGAAGCGCGAGAAGGTCTTTCCCGTCGCCGCCTCCGACTGCGCGATTTCGTCTTCGTGGTGCGGGAACACGAGGTCGATTCCGCCGCAGTGAATGTCGAGCGTCTCACCCAACAGTTCGATCGCCATCGCCGAGCACTCGAGGTGCCAGCCGGGACGGCCGCGTCCCCACGGTGAGTCCCACGCGGCGCCGGTGACTTCGTCGTTGGGCGTCGCGGCCTTCCAGAGCGCGAAGTCCTGCGCGTTCTCCTTCGAGTAGTCGTCCTGCGCGACACGCGCGCCGGTTTTCAGCTCGCGCTTGTCGAGGCGCGACAGACGGCCGTACTCCGGAAAGCGATCGATCGCGAAGTAGACCGAGCGGTCGTCCGCCTGATAGGCGACTCCGCGCGCGACGAGCTCCTCGACGAGCTTGATCATCTGCGGGATGTAGTCCGTCGCCTTCGGATACACCTCCGCGGGCTGAATGCGCAGGTACTCGCGATCCTTGTGGAAGATCGCCGTCACCGGCTCCGTCACCTCGCCAATCGTTTTTCGCTGCTCGTGCGCGCGACGGATGATCTTGTCGTCGACGTCCGTGAGGTTCATGACCTGGCGGACCTTCCACCCGCGCAGCCTCAACGTGCGCCGAAGCAGATCGCCGAACAGGAAGGTTCGAAAATTTCCGAGGTGCGCCGGGTTGTACACCGTCGGCCCGCAACTATAGATGCGCACCGTCTCGCCGTCGGCCGGCGCGAACGGCTCGGTCGTGCGGGTCATCGTATTGAACAGCCGAAACTCGCGCGGCGCTGTCCCGGCTTGGGGGGGGGACGACGCCGCCGGCGATGATCTCGGACTGTCGGTGGACTGGGTGTCTGACGGACGCATCGACTCGCTGAACGAGCAGGTGCGTGAATGCTAGACGTGTCGAACAGGGCGGTCAACGAAAACGCGCTCGGCGACGCGAGCGTGGGACGCGCCGTGCGAAACCGCGCGGCCGTTGCACAGCGTGACCGAGCGGCCGGCCAACGTGCGAGCGAGGGACGCGTCGCGCAGCCCGATCACGACGGCATCGCCCGCGTCGCAACGCGCGTCGATCCACGGTCCGATGCGCGCCGCCTCCGCGTCGCCGACGTCGACGAGATGGATCAACGACTCGTCGCCGAGGCACGGCTCGTCGAGCGACGATTTGTGATAGTGCAGGCGCGCGTGCTCGAGACCGGCGCCGCGCGCGCAGTCGCCGAACCATCGCACCACACCGGCGTCGGGAGTGAGGAGGCCAGCGGCGCAGAGCAGCAGGGTCGTCTTGCCTGACCCGCTCGGACCAACGACGGCGACCGATTCCCCGGCGGCGACCACCAGGTCCACGTCGACGATCGCCTGCGCGCTCGCCAGGCATGAACCGCAGCCGGCAACGAATCGCTTGGAGAGCCGAGTGACTTCGAGCGCAGTCCGCACGCCGATCGATAGCGCACCGAGCGCCATCGACCATCATCCAGGCCTTTCAGACATCATCATGGCCGCGCAACCAACCGCGGTCCACCGGTCCACCGGTCTCACGCGCTCTGCCGGCGGCCCTCGCTCTCGGCGAACGTGATGATGTCCGGCGCGGGTCCGGCGGGAGCGAGCACGCCTCCGCCGGGCCCGGGCACGCGCAGCAGCATGGGACGTTCGCGCGTGGTGCGGCGGAAGCCCTGTCCCTCGTAGATGCGGCTGATCACGATGCGCCGCACGATCACCATGAGCGCGGCAAGCGTGGGAAGCGCCACGACGAGACCGAGTCCGCCGAGCAGCGATCCCATGATGAGCACCGCCATGATCGTCATCACGGGGGGCAGGTCGACCTTCTTCGACATGATGAGCGGCGAGACCAGATTGCCTTCGATCAGGTGCACGACGACGCCTAGACCAACCACGAGCATCGCGTGGCCGCCGGGGCTAAATCCGAAGTAGCCCTTGCCGTTGAGCACGAACAGCGCCGGCAGCGTCGTCGACAGCAGCGTGCCGAAGAACGGAACGATGGCGACGAGCCCTGTGAAGATGCCGAACAGAAATGCGAACGGCACGCCGAGCAGCCACAGTCCCAGCCCGGTGATCATGCCGAGGAACGTCATGGTCAGGAGCTGTCCGACGATGTAGGCTCGCAGCGAATCCGCCAACTCGGCCAGCACGTCGCGCACCAGGTCGCGGTGGATCGGCGGGAAGAGCGCGATGAGCCACTCGCGGTACAACGCCGGATGGACCGCGAGATAGATGCTCATCACGAGGATGGCGAAGATGTTGATCGCCGCCTCGAGCACCTCGAACAGTTTCGTCGGAATGCCGGCGAACAAACCGCTGAGCTGATCGTACGCCGCGAGCAGCGCTTTATGCTCGGTGGGTTTGCCGACGAGGTCACCCACGCCCGGGAGCGTCGCCGCGACGCGGTCGATGCCGACCTCCCACGCATTCATGAAATCGGGCAGCGCGAGAATCAGTTGGCGCGTCTGCTCGACAATCGGCGGGACGAGGATCCACGCGAGCAGAACGAGCCCCCCGAGCGATCCGACGATCGCCACGCCGAGCGCCGTGCGTTTCGAGAGCCGCGTGCGATGGTCGAGCCAGTCCGCGACCGCGCCCAGGTACAGCGACACGAGGACGCTGAGCATGAGCAGCACGAACACGTGGGCGACGGTCTTGAACAGCCACAACAACAGGAACGTGATGACCGTCGCCGCGAGGATCGGCGCGAACTTGAACTTCCCCGGCCCGATCGTGATCGAGCCGGTCGTGCGTGGCGATTCGGCGGGGGCCATCAAGGCCGCTGTTTCTCGCTCGTGATGTCTTCGATCTCGGCGTGGACCGTTTCTTCGTCGTTGTTGCCGGCGCCGAGCTTCTTGGCCTCGGTCGAGCCCGCGGGCAGCATGCCCATCTTCTGTTTCAGCGCGAGCAGCTGCACGTCGACGCTATTCGTCGTCGCGGATCGCTCGAGCTGCTTGAAGTCCTGCGCCAGACGATCGCCCGTGAATTCCTCTTCGATCTCGACCGACGCCTTGAGCTGGCGCTCGTTGGTCTCGATGCGCTCTTCCATGCGAGCGAACGCCTCGAACGCCGATTTCTCGGAGAGCGACGACATCGTATCGTGGATGCGCTTCTGCGCCTGCGCGCGCCGCTGGCGGGCGATGAGCAGGTTCTTCTTGCGCTTGGCTTCCTCGATCTTGTCGTTCAGGTCGCGTAACGCGTTCTTGAGCTTCTCGGTCTCGAGCCGGTGCTGCTCCCACGTCTGCGCGAGCTGCTGGCCGTGCGAGTTGTGCTCGGACTGGCGCATTAGCGCCTGCTTGGCGAGATCGTCGCGGTTCTCGGTGATCGCGAGCCGCGCTTTCGTTTCCCAGTCGGAGCCCTGCTTGAACTCGCCGTCGGCCTGGTCGCGAAGCCGTTTCTCGTCGGCGATCGCCGTGGCGACTTGCTGCTTCGCCTTGGCGAGCTGCGACCGCATGTCCGTGATGATCTGATTCAACATCTTCTCGGGATCTTCGGCCCGAGAGATCAAGTCGTTGATGTTCGACCGCAGCAGGGCCGAAAGACGATCGAAGAGACCCATGGTCAGTGTGCCTCGCGATACGTGCCGATCTCGCGCAGATGCGACGCGAGCGACACGGTGATGCTCTCGTACGCGGCGAGGAACTCGTCGTAGTCGAGATGCGCCAACTCCAATGCTTCCGTCATGACGATCGAATCGTTCTCGATGCCGTACGATCCGTGCAACAGATCGGACGCGTTCAGCTCGAGCAGGCGGCGGCTGAGGGTGGCGAGCGACTCGGGCTTCGTGGGCAGCGTCATGACCTTCACGCGCAGCAGCACGACGGGCGGCGAGAAATGCACCACCACGTTGAAATCCAGCTCGCCGCTCGGCCGCACGACCCATAGGCCAGGCTCGATCTCGGAGTGGCTCGCGCCTTCAGCCCCCAGTCGATCGAGGAAGCCTTCGATCTCGTCTTTCGTGACCATCGTGAGTCCTGTTGTCGATGAATACTGAAAGGACCTACGAACGGGAATCGATGCGCGTTTCACGCCGCCAAATCGGTCAACCGATCGACCGGTAGGCCGAAAGCTACGAAGCGGGGCGGCGGGCGGCGAGGGTACGTAACGCGCTTCAGCCACGTTTGATTTGCACGAGCCGCTCCCTCGCCAAACGGCGCCCCGTCGGCGTCGCGGCGAGGCCGCCGCCGGCTGTCTCACGATATCGCACGTCCATCTCGCGGCCGATGTCGCCCATCGTGTCGATCACCTCGTCGGCCGGAATCGCGAATGTGATTCCGGCCAGCGCCATCTCGACCGCCGCCAGCGCGATCGCCGCACCGGTCGCGTTTCTGAAGACGCACGGCAGCTCGACCAGGCCGCCGAGCGGATCGCAGACGAGTCCAAGAGTTCCCTGCTGCGCGAGTGCGACCGCGTTCGCGACCTGCGTCGGCGAACCGCCGAGCATTTCTGTCGCCGCACCTGCGGCCATTCCGGCGGCGGCGCCGGTCTCCGCCTGACAGCCGCCCTCCGCGCCGGACAGCGACGCGCGCTCGGCGACTACGGCGCCGATGAGTCCCGCCGTCGCCAGTGCATCGACGACGGCATCATCCGAGAGACCGCGCGCCGCGGCGAGTCCGGTGAGAACCGCGGGCAGCACGCCCGCGCCGCCCGCCGTCGGCGCCGCGACGATCACGCCCATCGCGGCGTTCACTTCCTGCACGGCGAGAGCGCGCGCAAGCACGTCGCGGAACGGCGTTCCCGCCAGCGGCCCCGGCGGACCGTTGACGAGCTTCGCCGCGTCGCCGCCGACGAGCCCCGACGGCGAGCGAAGATCGCCGGCGAACCCCTGTTCGATCGCGCCGCGCATCACCAACAGCGCGCGGCCCAGCACGTCGCGAATTTCGCCGATGGCGCGCCCCTGGTCCGAGGCTTCGGTCTCGAGTGCGAGCTGCGAGAGACGGATGCCGCGTGCCTCCGCGTCGCGCACCGCGGCGGCGAGTGATTTGTACATGCGCTAAATCTACGCGGCGAGGTCCTGGAACTGCTCTACCGCAGCGGCGTTTGCGTCGCGCTACGCCGAGACCTTGTCGAGGCGGTACGCCCAGCGGACCCACGGAAGCGCGCGAATGTGATCGCGCACGTTTTCGGCCGGGTATTCGTCCAACTCGATCACCATGAAGGCGTCACCGCCTTTGCGCTGACGCGTGAGGCGCAGCGTCGCGATGTTGAGCCCATCGTCGGCGAGGAGCGTGGCGATCTTGGCGATCGAACCTTTCACGTCTTCGGCGACGAGCACGATCGTGTGATAGTTGCCCGAGACTTCGACCGGATAGCCGTCGACCTCGCTGACGAGCACGCGGCCGGCGCCGAGCGAGGCGGCGATCATCACCGCTTTTCGGTCGACGCGCTCCAACGAGATCCGGACCGAGTTCGGATGCGCCTCTTCGTCGAGCGTCGTCTTGTCGAACGTGTAGCGCAGCCCTTCACGCTCGGCGATCTCGAGCGCCGTTCGGATGCGCTCGTCATCAGGGCGAAATCCCATCAGACCGGCGACGATCGCCTTGTCGGTGCCGTGCCCTTCGCCGGTGCGCGCGAACGAGCCGTGCAGCTCGATCGTCGCGCGGTCCGGCGTGCCGCCGACGAGTCCGCGCGCGAGCAGTCCGATCCGGCACGCGCCCGCGGTGTGCGATGACGAGGGGCCGACCATGATCGGGCCGATGATGTCGAGCAGAGAGACCATATATGGAACCTACCACGGCAACATCCACGACTCGGGACTCGACGGTCGCGTCTTGACGTCGAGGGCGTATGGACGATACATTGCCTCTGTACATACATGGAGGTGCTATGGCGAAGAAGAATCCGGCGGGACGAAAACCAGCGCGCCGCGTAAGCGAGACCAAGACGCCGATGAGCTATCGCCTCTCCCCCGGCAAGATCGCGCGCGCCCAGGCAATCCTTGGCACGCCCACCGCAACCGCGACCATCGAAGAGGCGCTCGACTTGGTCATCTTCCGTAGCGAGCTGATGGAAGGCACAAAGCGGGCGTTCGGCTTGCCGATCCGCGACGTATTCCCGGACGACGCAGCCAGCACGTGATCGCGCTGGCTCGCGAACGGCGGTTCGCCGTCGACACCAACCTGTACGTCGACGCGCTGACGACGGAGGAAGGAAAAACCGCCCTCAACGCGTTTCACGCCGCGTACGCCCCGTTCGAGCATATGAGCGCGGTCGTCGCGCAAGAGTTGCGCGCCGGTATGCGCGGAGCCGCGGGAGCGAAGTTGGAGAATGCGATCCTCGCGCCCTTCGAGCGCCGCGGGCGACTCGTGACGCCGACCTATGACGCGTGGAAAGAGACCGGGCGCGTGCTCGCCGAGTTGGTCCCAGCCAACGGATGGGACTCGGTGTCGCGCAGCTTCGTGAATGACGTGCTCTTGGCGATGTCGTGCCGCGAATCGGGCATCGTACTGGTGACGAAGAATGTCGCCGACTTCACCCGGATCGCGGCGGTTCGGTCCTTCGACTTCGTTCCACCGTGGCCGATGCCGGCGGCCTGATTCGCGTCAGCTCACTTTCTTGCGCTGTTTCGTTTGCACGAGTGAGCGCATGTAGTGGCCGGTGTACGACGCCTCCACCTGCGCGACATCTTCCGGCGATCCCGCCGCGACGATCGTCCCGCCGCGATTTCCGCCGTCGGGCCCGAGATCGATGATCCAATCCGCCGTCTTGATCACGTCGAGATTGTGCTCGATCACGAGCACCGTATTCCCCCGATCGACGAGACGATGCAGCACGTCGAGCAGCACGCGCACGTCCTCGAAATGGAGCCCCGTCGTCGGCTCGTCGAGGATGTAGAACGTCCGGCCGGTGTCTCGCTTCGACAGCTCGGTGGCGAGCTTCACGCGCTGCGCTTCACCGCCTGAGAGCGTGGTCGCGCTCTGGCCGAGGTGGATGTAGCCGAGTCCGACGTCGACCAGCGTTTGCAACTTCTGCGAGATGCGCGGCTGGTTCTGGAAGAAATCGAGTGCGTCGTCGACGGTCATCTCGAGCACATCGGAGATCGTCTGCCCGCGGAAGCGCACCTCGAGCGTCTCGCGATTGTAGCGGCGCCCCTTGCAGACGTCGCACGGCACGTAGACGTCGGGCAGAAAGTGCATCTCGATCTTCACGAGGCCGTCGCCCTGGCACGCCTCGCACCGCCCACCCTTCACGTTGAACGAGAATCGCCCCGGTCCGTAGCCGCGGATCTTTGCTTCCGGCAACTCGGCGAACAACTCGCGCACCGGCGTGAAGACGCCCGTGTACGTCGCCGGGTTCGAGCGCGGCGTGCGGCCGATCGGACTCTGGTCGATGTCGATCACCTTGTCGATGTGCTCGAAGCCGGTGATGCGGCGATGCTCGCCGGGAATCACCCGCGCGCGATAGAAATGCCGCGCCAGCGCGCGATGCAGAATGTCTTCGATCAGCGTCGACTTGCCTGAACCGGAGACGCCGGTGACGGCGACGAACAACCCGAGCGGAATCTCGACGTCGAGGTTGCGGAGGTTGTGCTCGCGCGCGCCCTCGATGCGAATGACTCGGCGCGCGTCGAACATGCGGCGAGTCGCCGGCGTTGGAATCGACATCTCGCCGGAGAGGTAGCGGCCCGTGATCGACGCAGGATTGCGCGCGATCTCGTCGATCGTTCCGGCGGCGATGACTTCACCGCCGTGTTTGCCGGCGCCCGGGCCGAGATCGATCACGTGGTCGGCGGCGCGGATCGTTTCTTCGTCGTGCTCGACGACGATCACCGTGTTGCCCAAGTCGCGCAGCTGTTCGAGCGTCGCGAGCAGCCGCGCGTTGTCGCGCTGATGCAGCCCGATCGACGGCTCGTCCAGGATGTACAGCACGCCGACCAGCCGAGAGCCGATCTGCGTCGCGAGTCGAATTCGCTGCGCTTCGCCGCCGGACAGCGACTCCGCCGCGCGGCCGAGCGTGAGATAGTCGAGCCCGACGTCGACGAGGAACTTGAGACGCTCGCGAACTTCCTTGAGAATCGGGCCGGCGACTTCCGGGTCGAGCCCTGGAACGCCGTCGCGCCGCACCGGCACCTTCTCGAAGAAGGTGAGCGTGTCGGTGATCGGCAGCTCGACGACCTCGCCGATGTTCTTCGAGTCGATCGTGACCGAGAGCGCCTCCGGCTTGAGCCGGCGTCCGCCGCACTCGGGGCACGGCACCTCGATCATGTACTCCTGCAACTCCAGGCGAACGGAGTCGGAATCGGATTCGTCGTAGCGACGCTCGATGTTGCGGAGGACGCCTTCCCATTCGATCGACGACGGCGCGCCCTTGGTGACCGTCTTGGCGTCGCGCTTGTCGCCGTAGAGGATCGCGTCGCGCACCGATTTCGGCAGATCGCCCCACGGCGTGTTGAGATCGAACTTGAGCTGACGCGCGAGCGCCGGCAGCACGATCTTGCGCAAATACCCGCTTGGCTCGCCCCACGGGAGGATCACGCCCTCGAGAATCGAGATGCGCGGCCCGCCGAGGATGAGCGCTTCGCTCACGCGTCTCCGCGTTCCCAATCCGCCGCACGCGGTGCACGCGCCGAACGGCGAGTTGAACGAGAAATACCGCGGCTCGAGCTCGGGCAGCGAGATGCCGCACGTCGGACAGCCGTAGCGTTCGGAGAACAGCTCGACGGTCTTCGCGTCGACGTTGCCGACTTCGACGACCCCCTGCGCCAACTTGAGCGCGGTCTCGAGCGAATCGGCGAGACGGCTCCGGTCCTCGGGCTTCACGGTGAGCCGGTCGACGACGACCGAGATCGAGTGGTTCTGCCGCCGATTGAGCTTGGGCGGCGACGCGACTTCGATCAGCTCGCCGTCGACGTACGCGCGGATGAATCCCTGGCGGCGCACGTTCTCGAACAGCTCGCGAAATTCGCCTTTGCGTTGCTGCACGAGCGGCGCCCGGATCTCGAGCCGCGAACCCGGCGGCCACGCGAGCACGATGTCGGCGATCTGCACGGCGCTTTGCCGTTGCACCGGCCGGCCGCAGTTGGGACAGTGCGGCGTACCCGCGCGCGCCCACAACAGGCGCAGATAGTCGTAGATCTCGGTGACCGTTCCGACGGTCGAGCGCGGGTTGTGCCCCGCCGTCTTCTGCTCGATCGAGATCGCGGGCGACAGCCCTTCGATCGAATCGACGTCGGGCTTCTCCATCAGCCCGAGGAACTGTCTCGCGTACGCCGACAGCGACTCGACGTACCGCCGTTGCCCCTCGGCGTAGATCGTGTCGAACGCAAGCGAGGATTTCCCCGAGCCCGACAAGCCGGTCACGACCGTCAGGCGGTCGCGCGGGATCGTCACGTCGATGTTGCGCAGGTTGTGCTCCCGCGCGCCGCGCACGATCAGCGAATCCTCTGCCATAGCCCGCGAAAGCTGCGGTCGGAACAGCCCGGATACAAGCCGCCTGGTGTGGTCTAATTCGGGGCCGGTGGGTGGCCTGATTCGGAGCTCGGAGGGGGAAGAGTCTAAGCGACAGCAGCAGCATCAGCATCAGCATCAGCATCAGGCCTCGCAACTGCCCTTTGCCGTTACGTTTTCGCCCTTTTTGCCGTCTCAAACCGTGCACACAGACGCGATTGTCGTTCTGACCACGATGGCCTCCGACGAGGAGGCCGTTCGTTTCGTTCGGACCCTCCTCGAGCGCCGCCTGATCGCCTGCGGCACGATGTTCCCCGGTTCGCGGTCGCTCTACCGCTGGCAGGGCAAGATCGCGGACGAGCACGAGGTCGTCGTCATGCTCAAAACCCGCTCGGCGCGATTCGAGTCGGTGCGCGAGGCCTTCATCGAGCTGCACCCGTACAAGGTCCCCGAGCTGCTCGCGATCCCCGTCGAGGCCGGGCTCGACAAATACCTCGAGTGGATCAACGGCGAGACCACGCTCGCCCTGACGTGATGCAGTCCGCGCGCACCTGGAGCACGCGGTGAAACGCCGCGCGGTGGCCGGGATCGCGATCGTCTCCGCGTGGGGCGGCGGCATGGGCGTTCTCGTCCAGCACGAATATTTCCGCCCGCGACTGGAACGTCTCGCTGAGGCGGCGACGCGCGTCGCGCCGGCGACGATGTACTACGCCGCGATGCAGGGGGACCGGCAGGTGGGATTCGCGTCGTCCACCATCGACACCGCCAACACGACCGTCACCGAGAACGACTACTTCGTCGTCGAGGTGCCGTCCGGCACGTCGATGCGCCGCGCGACGGCGCGCACGGGCGTGACGCTGTCGCGGGCGCTTCATCTCTCGCAGTTCAATCTTTCGCTCGACGCGGACAGCGCGCGAACCGAGATGACCGGCCGCGTGGTCGGCGACTCCGTGCTGCTCGTTCATTCGTCGGCGTCGCCCAAGTCGGACACGACGCGCGTTTCGCTCAGGGGACCGCTTCTGCTCCCGACACTGGTTCCGCTCGTCGTCGGCCTGTCGGAGAAGCCGACCGTCGGCAAGCGGTACGTGCTGCCGGTGTTCGATCCGACGACGAAATCGTCCACCAACGTCGGCTACACGATTCGCGCCGAGTCGCTGTTCGTGTTGAGCGACAGCGCGGTACTCGACACGGCGGTCGCGCCGCCCGTCTGGCGCGCCACGCGCCCGGACACGGTGCGCGCGTGGGAAGTCGCGCCGGATTCCGGCGTGGCGATCGGATTTTCCGGCTGGGTCGACGAACAGGGCCGCATCGTCGCGACGTCGCAGCTCGGCTTCACGCTGCGCCGGCAGCCGTACGAGCTGGCATTCAGAAACTGGCAGAACGATCCGAGCGCGCACGCGTCGGACGCGACCTTCGTCGTGGGCTCGACGGCGCTGGCCGCCGGCAAGACGCCCAAGGCCCGTCTCGATTCGTTGGTTGTCCGCGTCGACAACGTCGACCCCAAGCTCAGGCTGCGGCTCGCCGGAACGGGGCAGCGCTCGTCGCGCGACACGGTCGTCGTCGCCACGACGCCGGACAGCCTGCTCGCCTCGACGACGCCGCTCGGTCCACCGACGAAATCGGCAATCGCGATCCTCGCCTCGACGATCGCGGGCGGGAGTCTCGAGCGGCCGGTCGTCGCCAGACGCTTGATCGCCTGGGTGCACGACTCGATTCATGCCCGCGTGACTCTCGGTTCGCCGACGGCGATGCAAGCGCTCGCCACGCGGGCCGGGGATTGTAACGAACTCGTCGAGGTTTTCGTCGCTCTAGCGCACGCGCGTGGCGTCGCGGCTCGACCGGTGACGGGGCTGTTGTACATCGACGGCAAGTTCTACTACCACGCGTGGGCCGAGGTGTTGTTGAAGGACTGGGTGCCGGTGGATCCGATGTTCGGCCAGATCCCCGCCGACGCCGCGCACGTGCGGCTGATGCAGGGCCTCACGCTCCGAACCGATCTCGTTCGCCGCTGGACCGGCATGGACGTCAACGTCGTGTCGGCGAAACAAACTCCCCGCAAGCCGAGTGAGACGAGCCACCGATGATCAAGCTGACGAATCTCACGAAGCGGTACGGGGCCTTCACCGCGGTGAACGGCATCGACCTCGAGGTCCCTCGCGGCGAGCTGTTCGGATTTCTCGGGCCCAACGGCGCCGGCAAGACGACGACGCTGCGCATGATCGCCGGCATTCTTCGGCCGACGGGCGGCAAGGTGGAAGTCGGCGGCGTGGACGTCGTCGCCGATCCCGTCGCCGCCAAATCGAAGCTCGGATTCATTCCCGACCGCCCGTTCATCTACGAGAAGCTGACCGGCGCGGAGTTTCTGCGATTCGTCGCCGGCCTGTACGACCAGCACGGACCGGACATCGAGCACCGCGGCCGCGAGCTGCTGGCGCTGTTCGATCTCGAGGCGTGGCGCGATGAGATGGTCGAGAGCTATAGCCACGGCATGCGGCAGAAGCTCATCATCGCCAGCGCGTTCGTGCACCGTCCGGAAGTGATCGTCGTCGACGAGCCGATGGTCGGGCTCGACCCGAAAGCGGCGCGCATTCTCAAGGATCTCTTCAAGGAATACACACGCCGCGGCCACACGATCATGATGTCCACGCATACGCTCGAAGTCGCCGAAGCGATGTGCGACCGCATCGGCATCATCCAGGGCGGCGTGATTCGCGCCTGCGGCACGATGGACGACTTGCGCGCGCACGCCGAATCGGGCATGGACGGCCTCGAGCAGATTTTCCTGCGGCTCACCGGCGAGAACGCCGCCCGCGCGCTGGTCGATGTCCTCGACGCTTGACGGCGGGGCAGCGGCGCCGCTGCCCGATCCGTCCACGCTGCACCTGCTGAGCCCCAAGTGGCTCACCGCGCGCGCGCATCGCGAGTCGGGGCGTCGCGCGCGCACTGTGTTTCTGCTCGTGTTCGGGCTCCTGTTCTGGGCGTTCATCTACATGATGCTCTACCGTTTGCTGAGCTATCTGCAGAAGACGCCGGAGATCGGATCGCTCATCGCCGGCAAGGTGCTCGGGCTCGTTCTGGCGGGATTCTTTTCGATCCTGCTGTTGTCGAACGTGATCACGGCGCTGTCGAGCTTCTTTCTCGCACGGGACCTTGATCTTCTTGCGTCGGCGCCGGTGGATTGGCTCACGCTGTACGTGGCCAAGATCACCGAGACGCTGGTGAACTCGAGCTGGATGGTGCTGCTGCTGGCGATCCCGATGTTCGCGGCGTACGGCGTCGTCTACTCGGGCGGACCGCTCTTTCCGCTCATCGTGCTCGCGACGTTCATTCCGTTTCTCGTCGTGCCGACGGTGATCGGCAGCGCGGTGACGCTGCTTCTCGTCACGGTGTTCCCGGCGCGACGCGCGCGCGACATCCTGAGCGTGATCGCGGTGTTGGCGGCGGGCGGCCTCGTCGTGCTCTTCCGACTCCTCCGCCCCGAACGGCTCGCGCGCCCCGAAGGCTTCAAGTCGCTGGTCGAATTCGTCACGCTGCTGCGCGGACCGACGTCGCCGTTCCTGCCGAGTGAGTGGGTGCAGCGCGCCGTGATGTCGTGGCTCAGCGGACGGCCGCAGGTCCTTCCTTATTATCTCCTCTGGTCGACGGCCGCAGCCGCCGTGGTGATCGGCGCGCTGATCCACCGATGGCTCTATGCGATCGGCTTCAGCAAGGCACAGGAGAGCGCGCAGCGGTGGGCGCCCAGCGGACCGGTGAGCCGGCTCGGCCACAGGCTCCTCGCGCCGTTCGGCGTCGTACGGCGCGAGCTGGTGCTCAAGGAAGTGAAGCTGTTCTTCCGCGACACGACCCAGTGGTCGCAGTTGATTCTGCTCGCCGTGCTCGTGCTGGTCTACGTGTTCAACATCAAGTTCCTGCCGATCGGCGGCGAAGGCGTGTCGTTCTTTCTGGCGAACGTGGTGCCGTTCCTGAACCTGGTGTTGGCGGGGTTCGTGCTCGCGTCGGTCGCCGCGCGGTTCATCTTCCCCGGGGTGAGCCTCGAGGGGCGGACGTATTGGCTGCTGCGGTCCAGCCCCTTGTCGATGCGCGACCTGCTCTGGTCGAAGTTCTGGGTCGGCACGGTGCCGCTGCTGGCGCTCGCCCTGCTGATCGTCGGCGTGACCGACTATCTCATGCAGGTCTCGGTATTCATGTTCGTGGTATCGACGCTCACCATCGCGTTCATGACGCTGGCCATCGCCGGGCTGGCGCTCGGCATGGGGACCCTGTTTCCGCGCTTCGAGACCGAGAACGCGGCGCAGATTCCGACGTCGTTCGGCGGCTTGGTGTTCATGATGAGCGCCATCGCGCTCATCGGCGTCGTCGTGGTGCTCGAGGCGAAGCCGGTGTACACGTATCTCAGCTCGAGAGCCTTTGGAACGGCGGGTGATCTGGTGGAGATGATCGCCGGGTTCGGGCTCGCCGCGGCGGTGTGTGCGGCTGCGACTGTGATTCCCGTCACCGTCGCGTTGCGACGCCTCGAGCGCCTCGAGCGCTGATTCGCCAATCGCGAATGCGTTGTGACGACCTGCGAGAAGCGCGGGTCAATCATGCCGGATGCCCGAAGCATCGTTCGGGAGTCCGCTTGCTCGTCACAGAGGCTCGCTCGCCGAACGGCGGAGTGGGCAATCCCTGGGTCAATCCCACCCTTCGGAGGAAGTTCGAAATGAAGCGTTTTGCATTCGCGGCAGTCGCTGCCCTTTTGGTTGCCGGCACGCAGCTGCATGCCCAGGCCGCGCAGGGCGGTCAGAAGCAGGACACCACCAAGAAGACGAAGTCCACGGTTACGACGTCGGTGAAGCCGGCCGGCGCGCCGGCAGCGGTCAAGGCTCAGACGCCGGCCGATACCACCAAGCCGAAGAAGAAGCGTTCCACCGCGCACAAGACTGCGGCCAAGGACACGACGAAGGCGGCGGGTGCCGCGGCGACGACGTCCAAGAAGCCGGCTGCCAAGAAGGACACGACCGCCAAGAAGCCGTAACTCAGGCTGCCAGGCGGTTTCCGCAGCTATTGCAGTATCGCGCCTCGGGCGCGACGACAGGTGCGCCACACGTGGCGCACCTGTCGTTTAGGTACCTGCCACAGTTCGAGCAATAAACAGCGTCTGATTCCGGACGCGGACCGCAGGTCGGGCAGCCGCCGAGTCGCTGGCGCTGCGCCCGCACCTGCGCCTCGAGCTCGTCGTCCGTCGGCCGAATCGATGGGTCGGCCGAGGCCGATTGTCGCCGCATCTCGGCGACGGCTGACTTCGTGTAGCGCGCCTTGAGCTCCGTGTAATCGGAGTCCGACAACTTGCCCGTCGCCCGATCGAACTCCAGCTCACGAAGCGCCGCGACAGCGGACGCGTCGTCGCTCTCGACCGGCTTGGCGCGCGGCGGGGACGGGAGTCTTCTCCCCGATCCAAAAAAGACCGGATACAGCACGAAGGCCAACGCGCCAAGCGCCAACAATGTGCCGACGACGAGCGCGGCCATCAGCGATCGTCTCGCCGGATCGCGGCCTCGAGACGCGCGAGCTCGTCGTCCGTCGCGTCCACGCCATGCGCCCTCGGGCCGAGCGGCGCAGGGGCCGGCGCCTGCGAGCGGCGCAAGAACGCGAGGATGAACGCGCCGGCGACGAGTACGGCGATTCCCGGCGAGACCCATGCGAGGATGTTGAATCCCGAACGCGGCGGCGCCATCAACACGCGCTGGCCATACGTGCCGACGAACGCGTCGATGATTTCCTGCGCGCTATGCCCGCCTTCGACGAGCGCCATCACGTCGCGATGCATCGCCGGCGACACCTGACATGAGAAGTCCGTCGTGCGGCAGGTGAAGACGTCGAGCGTACAGCCGCCGCACTGGCAGTGGAGTTGATGCTCGAGCGCGTCTCGTTGCGCCGTGTTCAGCTGCGGTGTGGCATTCGGTTTGGGCGGCAGCCGCACCGGCTTCACCGCCATGTCCATCACGCCGAAGTTCGTCGTGTCGCGCACGAGCGACGAGTCGTGCGTCATTCCGGCGCGCGGATTCGGCTGCTGCTGGGCGGCGGCTCGCGCGGCGACAAGCATCGATCCGACGCCGCCTGCCGCGCCGGCGAAAAACGCACGGCGCGAAACTGATTTCATCTCGTCGCTCATCCGCCGACCGAAATGCTTACGGTGTCGGTCCCCGTCGCCGCCCCGGCAGGTGGCATCACCGCGACGTATCCCGCTTGCGCGCGACGCCGTTCGGCTTGCGGCCACATCACGATCAAGCCGCCGATCATCATCACGAACCCGCCGATCCACACCCACACCACCAGCGGGTTGAAGGTGATTCGCAGTTCGGCCGTCTCGGCGTTCCGCAACCCGGCGAGCACGATGTATGTGTCTTGGGCCAGCGTCGAGCGGATGCCGACTGCGGTGATCGGCTGGAAGAGCGGATTGTTCTGCGAGTCGCGATAGCTGATTTTCTCGCTTTTGATGATCCCGACGCGCTGTCCGTCGCGATACGCATCGAGGCCGAGTCCGACCACGGTGCGGTCGCGCGCGTCGGACGTGGAAACGCCCTGGCTCACGAAGCGCCACTTGTGTCCGTACGGATCGGTCGTCTCGAACGCCTCACCCGTCTTGAGGGTGACGTCGTTCTCGCGTTTGAACGCCAGGCCGGCGAACGCCGCGAAGAGCATCACGATTCCGGCGTGCACGATGTAGCCGCCGTAGCGACGACGATTGCGCCCCACGAGGTGCGTGAACGCCGCCACGACCGACTCGCCGTGAATGCTCTGGCGGGCGCGCATCCCCTTGTAGAACTCCTGCAAGATCGTCCCGAGGACGAACCCGCAGAGGGTGTACGCGACGAGCACGTACGGCGCCCGCATGCCCAGCGCGAACAACAGCGCGCCGACGACGAGGCCGGCGGCGACCGGCGACGCGAATTGTCGCCTGAGGTTCGACAGCGACGCCCGCCGCCACGCGATGAGCGGCCCGATGCCCGTCAGCGCCAACAGCAGCAGGCCGAGCGGAACGTTCACCGAGTTAAAGAACGGCGGCCCGACGGTGATCTTGTTCTGCGTCACCCACTCCGACAACACGGGGAACACCGTTCCCCAGAATATCGCGAACGCGATGCCGATCAGCAGCAGGTTGTTGTAAAGGAACGCTGCCTCGCGGCTCACCATGCTCTCCAGCTCCGCCTTCGCCTCGAGATCGCGAAGACGCGTCGCGACCAGGTAGATCGTGACACCGGTCGCCACGCCGAAGAACGTCAGGAACCAGGGTCCGACCGGCGATTGGGCGAACGAGTGCACGCTCTCGATCACGCCGCTCCGCGTGAGGGTCGTGCCGAAGATGGCGAGCAAGAAGCTCATCACGACCAGGACGACGTTCCATTTGCGCAGCATGCCGCGCTTTTCCTGGACCATGATCGAGTGGAGGAACGCGGTGTTCGTGAGCCAGGGGAGGAACGACGAGTTCTCGACCGGATCCCACGCCCAATATCCGCCCCATCCCAACTCGACGTACGCCCACCACATGCCGAGCACGATGCCGATCGTGAGGAAGAACCACGACAAGAGCGTCCACCGTCGCACGATGCCGAGCCACTGCGCGTCGAGCCGGCGCGTGAACAGCGCCGCGATGGCGAACGCGAACGGAATCGCCGTCGCGACGTAGCCGAGATAGAGATTCGGCGGATGGATCGCCATTCCGGGATTCTGCAGCTGCGGATTCATCCCGCGTCCGTCGAGCGGAATGAAGTCGAGCCGCGTGAACGGATTCGCCTTGAAGCACGTCGTCGCGATGAAGAAGAGGAGCACGGCCGAGATCGTGCCCGTCGCCCACGGAATCAGCTCGGCGTTGCCGCGGCGGCTCGTCGCGATCGCGACCGTGCCGTACATCGACAGGATCAGCGCCCAGAAGAGCATCGAGCCCGCTTGCCCGCTCCAGAACGACGTGAAGATGTACACGCTCGGCATCGTCGAGCTGATGTGGCCGGCGACGTACTCGAGCGAGAAGTCCTTGGTGAGAAGCGCCGTCCAGAGACCGACCGACGCGAGCACGATCATCGCGAACGTCGCGTAGAGACCGCGCACGCCGCTGTCGGTGAGATCGGCGCGACGCGTCGCCCCGCCGGCGTACGACACGGTCGTCGACCACGCCGCCATGAGCAGCGCGACCCACAACGACAATTCGCCGATCAGGATCACGCGCGACCAGCCGTTTTCTCGGCCGCCTTGTAGCCGGGCGTCTCACGGTACTTCTGCGGTGCGTTCTCGTAGCGAGACGCGCACTTGGCGAGTAGCTCGGTCGCGTGGAAGGTGCCGTCCGTTCCCATGCGACCGCCGACGACGACGTCCACGCTGTCGGTGAACGTGTCGGGCGCGATACCGCGGTAGACGACGGGAATCGTCGCGCTGCCGTCGGTCACGCGGAACGCGTATTCCTTCCCGCCCGGAGCGCGCTGCACCGAGCCCGGTACGACGCGCGCGCCCACCTTCACGCCGACATCCGTGAAGCTGGGATCCATCTTCAGCTTGGCGAATAGCTCGGTCGGCGTCAGGTAATACACGCCGGTCGAGCGAATCGAGCTGGCCATCAGATAGGCGGCCGTGCCAAGAACGATCGCGGCGCCGAACAGGAATTTCGTGCGTGGCTTCATCGTGAGTGCGTCTCTGCCGAGGCCTTCAATATACCCGAGGGATCATGGCTTGGTCTGATGCAGCAAAGCGCCAGCCGCCGCAATGCCGGCGCCGTCCCACGCCAGGTCCTTGAAGCTGGGGTCGCCTCCGGAGAACCCGTCGTACGCCTCCTTTCCCACACCGAAGCCGGCGGCGACGCCGATCGCGGTGTTGAGCGCCGGATGGGGACGCATCCCGGTGAGGCGCAACGCACTGAACGCACCGCATTCCACGAAAGCGGACATGAAAAAGTGTTTCGCCTTGTCCGCCCCGAACCACCGGTCGCCGCCGGCGAAGTTGACGCCGTGCAGCGTGAAGACGAGAAGAAATCCGCGCATCACATGCTCTTGGCGTCGTCCTGCGCCCAATGCACCGCGGAACGCACGGCGCGCTCCCATCCGCGCATCGCGCGGTCAGCTTCGGCGCGCGACACGCGCGGCGTGAACGTCGTGAATCGTCGCGTCGCCAAGAACTCACCGACGTTGTTCCAGACGCCGGCGGCGATGCCCGCCAAACCCGCCGCACCGAGCGCCGTCGTCTCCACCATGTCCGGCCGCTCGACGGCAACGCCGAGCACGTCGGCCTGGAACTGCATCAGCCAGTCGTTCATCGTCGCGCCGCCGTCGACGCGCAGCCGCGAGAACGACGCGCCGCTCGCGTGCTGCATCTCCGCCAACACCTCGGCGGTTCCATACGCCATGGCCTCGAGGGCGGCGCGAACGAGGTGCGCGCGCGTCGTGCCGCGAGTGAGTCCGACGATCGTGCCGCGCGCATCGGCCTCCCAGTGCGGCGCGCCCAGTCCGGTGAGTGCCGGAACGAAGTACACGCCGTCGTTGGACTCGACGGATCGGGCGAGACCTTCCGTTTCGCCGGCGTCGCGGATCAAACCGAGATCACGCAACCACTGGACGGCGGCGCCGGCGATGAAGATCGCCGCCTCGAGCGCGAACGTCGGACCGCCGCGCGCGTCGCACGCGATCGTCGTCAACAATCCGCCGCGTCCCGACTCCGGGCGGTCGGCGCCGGCGTTGAGCAGCAGGAACGCGCCCGTTCCGTACGTATTCTTGCTGCTTCCGCGCTCGGTGCAGCCCTGCCCGAAGAGCGCCGCCTGCTGGTCGCCGGCGACACCGAGAATCGGCGCTTCGACGCCGAGCTCGCCGCGCGTCGTCATACCGAAGTCGCCCGACGACGGCCGCACCTGCGGCAGCATGTCCATCGGCACGCCGAAGAGCGAACACAGTTCGTCGCTCCACGACCGCGTGTCGATGTCGAAGAGCATCGTGCGCGACGCGTTCGTCGGATCGGTGGCGTGGACCTTCCCGCCGGTGAGGCGCGAGACGAGCCACGCGTCGATCGTGCCGACGGCGAGATCGCCGAGATGGTAGCGGTCGAGCAGCTTCTCGTGCTCGAGCAGCCACTCGATCTTCGTCGCCGAGAAGTACGGATCGGGCACCAGCCCCGTGTGCTGCGCGAGCCATTCGGCGCGCGGAGCGAGCTCGCGACAGCGCGCCGCCGTGCGCCGATCCTGCCAGACGATTGCCCGATGCACCGGGCGCCCAGTGCCGCGCTCCCAGATGACGACGGTCTCTCGCTGGTTCGTGATGCCGATTGCATCCGGCTGGACCGACGCCGCGTCGACGGCGTCGCGTGCCGACGCCTTCACGCATTCGAGAATCTCGAGTGCGTCGTGCTCGACGTGTCCCGCGGCCGGGAAATACTGCGGCACCTCGCGGTAGCCGCGCCCCGCGACCTTGCCGTCGGCGCTGATCATCAGGCACGTGACGCCCGTGGTGCCGGCGTCGATCGCGAGCACGTGCTTCATGACTCGCGCTCCGAGAAGTCGTACGGCGGCCGATGCACGCCGCGATCGCTCACGATCGCCGAGATGAGCTCCGCCGGCGTGACGTCGAACGCAGGATTGTACACGGGAACGTTGGCCGGCGCGGTTTGCGTCCCGCCCCCGAGCACGCGTCGAAGCTCGTCGGGCGAACGCTGCTCGATGAGGATGTCGTCGCCGCGCGCGGTGGCCGGGTCGAACGTGCTCGTCGGCGCCGCGACGTAGAACGGCACCGAATGCCGGCACGCGGCGATGGCAAGCGGATACGTCCCGACCTTGTTGGCGACGTCGCCGTTGGCGGCGATGCGGTCCGCACCGACGATGCAGAGGTCGACGTCGCCGTCGCGGAGCAGCGACGCCGCCGCGCCGTCGGCGAGCACGGTGACGCGGATGCCGGCGCGCTGCAGCTCCCACGCCGTGAGACGGCTGCCCTGCAGCAGCGGGCGCGTCTCGTCGGCATAGACCTCGACGCGCTTTCCCGATTCCACGGCCACGTACACCGCGGCGAGCGCGGTGCCGATGCCGCCCGTCGCGAGCGCGCCGGTGTTGCAATGCGTAAGCACGCGCGCCCCGTCGGCGATGAGCGTCGCGCCGACTTCGCCGATGCGCCGGCACATCGCCCGATCTTCCTCGAGGATTCTGGTGGCTTCGTCGCGGAGTTCGCGTCGCAATCCGTCCGCGTCGCCTCGGTGGGCGAGTCCGACCTTCATCATCCGGTCTAGCGCGCGAGCCAGGTTCACCGCCGTCGGGCGCGTGCCGCGCAACCGCCCGTGAGCGAGGCCGAGCGCGGCGACCGGATTCTCAGTCGTCCCCGACTTTACGAACAGGGCCAACCCCATCGCCGCCGCGATGCCGATCGCCGGCGCGCCGCGGACCGCGAGCGTCTTGATCGCCTCACAGACCTCGTCCACCGAGCGCAAGTCCAGATACACCTCGCGCTCCGGAAGCAGACGCTGGTCGAGGATGCGCACGCCGTCGCCATCCTCGGACCACGCCACGGCCTGGATCGGTTGCATGGCCCAAAACGTAGGTTCGTCGCGCGGCCCGCGTAACGGGTTTCCCTTAGATTCCGCCGCATGGCCTACGAGACGATCACGCTCAGTGTCACGGACCGCATCGCGACCCTCACCGTCAACCGGCCGGACAAGCTCAACGCGTTGAACAACGGCGTGATCGCCGAGCTGGGCGAAGCGATCGACTCGCTGCGGGCGGACCGCGACGTGGGCGGCATCATTCTCACCGGCGCGGGACGCGCGTTCGTCGCCGGCGCCGACATCTCCGAGCTCGAGCAGGTGGCCGGCGAGTCTGCCGAAGCGCTCGCCAAGCGCGGCCAGGCGGTCTTCAGCCGATTCGAGACGTCGCCCAAGCCGGTCATCGCCGCCGTGAACGGCTTCGCGCTCGGCGGCGGCTGCGAGCTGGCGATGGCGTGTCACGTCCGCATCGCATCAGAGAACGCGAAATTCGGCCAGCCGGAAGTGAAACTCGGGCTCATTCCCGGATATGGCGGCACGCAGCGGCTTCCGCGGCTCGTGGGCAAGGGTCGCGCGCTGCAACTGTTGTTGACCGGCGAGATGATCGACGCGCAGGAGGCGTTGCGCATCGGCCTCGTGAACTGCGTCGTCGCCTCGGCCGAACTGATTCCCGCCGCGACCGTGACGATGCGCGCGATGCTCGCCAACGCGCCGCTCGCCCTCGCCGCCTGCGTGGCGGCGGTCAATCAGGGCGCCGACTCCGCGCTCGACACGGCGCTGTCGCTCGAAGCGTCGGCGTTCGGACGGCTCGGCGCCACCGCCGACAAGCAAGAAGGAACGCGCGCGTTCCTCGAGAAACGGGCCGCGAACTTCACCGGCGCGTGAGCGCCGCCCCTGGTGCGGCCCGACTGGCGCGCCTCGTCGTCCGCGATTTCCGCAACCTCGAGCACGTGGAGCTGTCGCCGCCGAGTGCGGGGTGGGTCGTCGTGGGCGAGAACGGCCAAGGGAAGACGAATCTCCTCGAGGCGATTCACTATTTGCAGTTGTTCCGTTCGTCCCGCGGCGCGCGCGACGCCGACGTGGTGCGCTTCGGCGCCGAGGCGTTTCACATCGCCGCGCAGGTCGACACGGGGAAATGCCACGAGGTGTCGGTCGGCTTCGAGCGCGCCGGCCATCGCAAGCGCGCGCGGCTCGACGGCGCGGTGCCGGAGCGATTGAGCGACGCGCTCGGCGCGCTGCCGTCGGTGATGTTCTCCCCCGACGACGTCGCGCTGATCACCGGTTCGCCCGCCGAGCGGCGACGCTACCTCGACGTGATGCTCGCCGTGACGAATCACGCGTACTTGGTCGCGCTGCAGCAGTATCGCGCGGCCCTGCTGCGTCGAAACGCGGCGCTGCGATCGGCGGCGGCGAGCGGCGCGCGCACGCACTTCGCCGACGCGAGCGCGTCGGACGCCGTCGCGGTGTGGGAACCCGCGCTCGCCGAGTTCGGCGCCGCCCTCTGGCGCGAGCGGCGCGCGTGGGTCGCGTCGATGGAAGAGCGACTCGAGGCGCTCTGCCGGGAGATCGGCGAGGACGCACGCGTGCGGATGCGGTACGCGAGCAGCCTCTCCGCCTCGGACGATCCACGCACGGCGCTCGCACGCGCGCTCGAGGAGAAGCGCGGCTCGGATCTGCGCCGAGGACTCACGCACGTCGGTCCGCACCGCGACGATCTGGTCGTCACGCTGGACGGCCGCGATCTGCGCGTGTTCGGATCGGCCGGACAACAGCGGACGGCGGCGATCGCGCTGCGCATGCTCGAGGCGGCGACCGTGACCGAGCGCCGCGGCCTGGCGCCGATGTTCCTGCTCGACGATCCGTTCGCCGAGCTGGATGCGCGACGATCGACGCGCATCCTGTCGCTGCTGGAACGCGAAGGGATGGGCCAGACCGTGCTCGTCGTGCCGCGCGAGGGCGACATTCCGAGCGCGCTCACACCGCTCGCGCGCTATCGCATCGCGGGCGGCGTGGTGACGGCCGCCGACGCGTGAGCATCACATGAGCGAACGCAAAAAGAAGCGCCCCGAAACCGTCGGCTCGATCATCGCGGGCGTCCTCGGCCAGCGCGGACTGACCGATCGCGTGAAGCAGGCGGCGATCATTCCGGAGTGGGCGGCGCTGGTCGGCCCGCAGATCGCGAGGGTGACGTCGCCGGAATCGATCACGGCGAACGGGACGCTGTTCGTGCGGGTGACGACGAACGCGTGGATGAACGAATTGTCGTTGCTCGAGCCGGAGTTGCTGCGGTCCCTGAACGCGAATCCCGAACGGTCGCCGGTGCGGAAGATTCGGTGGATGCTCGGGCCGGCGGAAAAGCCTCGGTAAGACGTTGTCAGTCAAAAGGTTGACCGATCGGTCACCCGTTGCTTTTGACGCCGCCTGCGGCTATTTTTTACAGGTTGGAGTCGGGTGTGTTTTCGGTATCTGTACGGTGCGCTTTCACTAGGGGAATCATGGCGACGAAAGGCGAGATCGATTCGACCGGCTCGAAGTACGACGCTGGCCAGATCCAGGTCCTCAAAGGTCTCGACGCGGTGCGCAAGCGCCCCGGCATGTACATCGGTTCGACGTCGGAGCGAGGACTGCATCATCTCGTCTACGAGGTCGTCGACAACTCGATCGACGAAGCGCTCGTCGGCTACGCGGACGACATTCGCGTCACGATCCATCCCGACAACTCGATCACGGTCGACGACAACGGGCGCGGCATCCCGGTCGACATCCATCCGACGGAGAAGATGCCGGGCGTCGAGCTGGCGATGACGGTGCTGCATGCCGGCGGGAAGTTCGACAAGAACACGTACAAGGTGTCCGGCGGTCTCCACGGCGTCGGTGTCTCGGTGGTGAACGCTCTTTCGGAAAATCTCAAGGTCTGGGTCAAGCGCGACGGCAAGGAGTACTTCATGGATTTCGCGCGCGGCAAGACCCTGACGAAGCTCAAGACGCTGCGCGACGTGCCCAAGAACGAGTCGGGGACGAAGGTCTGGTTCAAGCCCGACGCGCAGATCTTCACCGATCTCGTCTACCGGTACGACACGCTGGCCATGCGCCTGCGCGAGCTCTCGTTCCTCAACAAGGGCGTGATGATCACGCTCACCGACGAGCGGGTGGGCCAGGAGAAGGCCGACACGTTCCACGCCAAGGGCGGCCTCAAGGAGTTCGTGCAGCACCTCAACGCGACGCGCAAGGCGCTGCACCCCGAGGTGATGTACATCGAGACGACGCGCGACGACGTCGGCGTCGAGCTGGCGATGCAGTACAACGACGGCTACAACGAGAACGTCTTTTCCTTCGTCAACAACATCAACACGCACGAGGGCGGCACGCATCTCACGGGGTTCAAGGCCGCGCTCACGCGCGTGATCAACAACTACGCGTCGAAGGGCAACTTCCTGAAGAAGGCGGACTTCACGCTCTCCGGCGACGACGTGCGCGAAGGCCTCACCGCCGTGCTGTCGGTCAAAGTTCGCGAACCGCAGTTCGAAGGCCAGACCAAGACCAAGCTCGGCAACTCGGAAGTCGAGTCGGCGGTCAAGACGCTCGTCAACGAGTGGCTCGCCGCGTACCTCGACGAGCATCCGCGCACGTCCAACATCGTCGTCGAAAAGGCGGTGTCGGCGGCGCGCGCGAGAGAAGCGGCGCGCAAGGCGCGCGATCTCACCCGCCGCAAGTCGGCGCTCGACGTCGGCAATCTGCCCGGCAAGCTCGCCGACTGTTCGCTCACCGATCCGGCGATGTGCGAGCTCTATCTCGTCGAAGGCGACTCGGCCGGCGGCTCGGCGAAGCAAGGGCGCAAGCGCGAGTTCCAGGCGATCCTGCCGCTCCGCGGCAAGATCATCAACGTCGAGAAGGCGCGCATCGACAAGGTGCTGTCGAACGAGGAGATCCGCACGATCATCACCGCGATCGGCAGCGGCATCAAGGAAGAGTTCGAGCTCGACAAGACGCGCTACCACAAGATCATCATCATGACCGACGCCGACGTCGACGGCGCGCACATCCGAACGCTGCTGTTGACGTTCTTCTTCCGGCAGATGCCCGAGCTCATCGAAGCGGGCTACGTCTACATCGCGCAGCCGCCCCTCTACCGCGTGGCGAAGGGGCGCGAAGAGTACTACGCCTACGACGAGCAGGAGCGCGTGGAGATCTCGACCCGGCTCGGCAACGGCGACGGCAAGGCGAGCGTGAACATCCAGCGCTACAAGGGGCTCGGCGAAATGAACCCGGACCAGCTCTGGAACACGACGATGGATCCGGAGCGGCGCACGCTGCTCAAGGTATCGGTCGACGAGGCGACGATCGCGTCGCAGCTGTTCGAGACGCTCATGGGCGACGAAGTCGAGCCGCGGCGCATTTTCATCGAGAACAACGCGCAGTTCGTGAAGAACCTCGACATCTAACGATCGGGGTTTTCTAAAGAGCACGAAGAGACCGGGCCCGTCGACACGACGGGCCCGTTTTTTCGTTTGGGGCAGCCCGCTGGCCGCAACCGCTCCGGGCCGATGTGTGGCCCTTCGTCCACTGCATGCGAATGCCGTTGCGGGGCGACTCTGCGCGGGTCCAAAACCGCCGCCACCTATGCTGGTCTATCTTGCGCTCGCCCTGCAAATGCAGGCTGATCCTTCGCTCCAACCGCGGTTGGAGGGCGTGCCCGTCGCATCCAACGCGATCACCGACGCCGCCGGATTCGCCGTGCTCGACTTCCTCGGCAACTGGCGCACCGCCTGGCTGGGGAGCGTCGACTGGCGCGGATTGAACAGCACCGACATTCGCTTGCGCGACGACCACTGCCATTGGGACGGGAGCTACAGCCCGACCCACTCGCGCGGCTATTGGCGCCCGCCCAACCTCATCCATCGCTCCAGCCGGCGCTCGATGTGCCCCGACTGGTTCCCGGCCGACGAGCACGCGCCCGACGGCGACGAAGGTGTTGGGCGCGACACGCCGCTCTCACCCGAATGGCGCGACCGCGTTCACGAACAGCGCGCCTCGCTCCTCGATTCAATGGCCAGGTTGGCCTCGCTCAAGCCGGGCGATGCCTGGATCACCGGCGAGCGCGTGCGTTTTCTCGTCGACCAAGGCGAGGTCCGCCACGCACTCGAGGTGGCGCGCAACTGCACGGCCGAGCGCGACTGGTGCCTGGAGCTCGAGGGCTACGCGCTCGACGCCGGCGGCGAATACACGCGCGCCGACTCGGCGTACGACGCGGCGGGTGCGGCGATGACACCCGACAAGCGATGCAAATGGGTCAGCGTTCAGCTCCTGCTCGACGACAAGGGGCAGTCGGCCTACGACCACATGAACTGCGACGAGCGCGCGGCCGCCAATCAGAAGTTCTGGTGGCTCACGACCCCGCTCTTCTCCGAGGCATCGGCCGACCGGCGGAGCGCCGACTTCACTCGCAAGGTGCTGATTCAACTCCACTCCGCCCTTCCCTGGGACGAACGCTTCGACTGGCGCGATCGATTCGGCGGCGAAGCAGTGGGCGAGATGCTCGTTCGTTACGGGTGGCCGGCGTACTCCGTATTCAGCGGCAACCAGGAGGAAGCGAGCCACGCGAGCTGGATGGGATTCTACGACAGCACGCGTACGGCGACCCTCGAATACCCGATGGACCGTCTGCACCTCGTTCCGCAGTGGGCGGCGGTGGCCGATCCCTTCCACGCGACGGCCGACGCGTGGCAGATCAACATGCCCGCGTTGAACGGCGACGACGAGCCGGCGGCGCAATGGTGGCCCGCCGAGCACTACGCGCGAGCCGCTGGCCCGATCATCCAGCTCACCGATCAGACGGTTCTGCTGCGCCGCGACACCACGGTGATTCTCGCCACGGCGTCGGCGCTCCACACGCCACGCACCGAGATTCACGCCGACACGGCGTCGGCGGTGCTCATTCGGACGACCGGGCCGCACGACATCCAACGCTGGACGCATCAGACATTCACAAACGCCAATGCCATCGTCGTGACGGCCAACGTTCCGTCGAAACCGGCGATCGTCGGTACCGAGCTGCCGGGCGCGGGGAAAGGTGGCGTCTCGGCGCGGACGCGCTTCGGGATCACGCCGCCGCTCCCGCTCGTGACGCTTCGCCCCGGCGAAGCCGCGATCTCGGATCCGGTGTTGATCGAGACGAGCGACGCTCCGCCGCCGGGCCCCGACGAGGCGCTGCGGTACATGCTCGGCTCGACGAGCGTGCGCGGCGCCAAGGTCGGCGTGTACTGGGAGACGTACGGCTACGCGGCCGGCGACTCGGTGGACGTGGCGGTCGTCATCTCGCGGCACGAACCGATCAGCAAAGTGCGGCGGCTGGGGATGCTGCTGCACGTCGCCCACGACCTCAATGGCCAGGTGGCCGTTCGCTGGGGCGAGCCCACGCCGGGTCACAGCTCGTGGACCGTGCCGGGCGTCGTGCCGATTCAGGCGCGCAGCATTCGCCTCGACCTGTCGCGCATCGAACCGGGACACTACACCGTGCAAGTGCTCGTCGGAAAACACGGCAGCACGACGCCGCCGCTCACCTCGAAGCGGGATTTCGTGTTCGAAGGAACGTGACTGAACCCGCGGCCGAGCGGATTGGTCGCTGCGCGGCGATCAGCGCGTTTCGCTGACCAGGCGCAGTTGCGTGCCCCACGGGTCACGCACGGCCGCGGTCACGCCGTTTCGTTCGACGCTGAAGCCGGCGCGCTCGAGACTCGCCGCCGCGTCGGAGACGTCGCGCGCCGTCGGCACGACGACCTCCCACTCGAGGAGCTTGGCGTCGTCGTCGCTCGCGATGGGAGACGACGCCGCCCACGTGTTCGTGCCGAGGTGATGATGGTAGCCGCCGGCCGACATGAAGAGCGCGCCGGGGTAGTTCCACACGACTTTGTCGAAGCCAAGCGCGTCGTGATAGAACGCGGCGGCCTGGTCGATGTCGCGCACATAGAGATGGATGTGGCCGATGACCGTCCCGGCCGGCGCGCCGGTCCACGGCTCGCTTCCGCCGGCGGCGACGAGATCGTCGGCGTCGAGCGGGATGGTGGTCATCGTGAGCTGTCGCGCTTCGTGCCGCCACGCGCTGCGAGGACGGTCGGCGTAGACCTCGATGCCGATGCCGTCGGGGTCGCTGAGGTAGATCGCTTCGCTCACGAAGTGATCCGACATGCCGGCCCGCGCGCCGAGGTCGGAGAGATGCTTCAGGAATCGCCCGAGCGCCGGGCGGTTCGGGAGCAGGATGGCGAAATGATACAGTCCGATGCGCCCGCGACGTTCCACCGAGTGCACGCCGGGTTTCTCGTGGAGCTCCAGCAGGACCGTGTCGTCGCCGTGCGGTCCGAGTCGCGCGACGTTCGCCTCTCGGTCGAGGACGCGAAATCCAATGACGGTCTCGTAATATGCGATCGAGCGATCGAGGTCCGAGACCTGGATACGGACGCGCCCGACGTGCGTCGCTGGAGGAAGCCGATAGTCCTTGGGGGCGAGCCCGTAGTCCGGCGGCGCGTCGCTCACGGATGGGCCGCGAGGAAGGCGAGAATGAGCGAGTCGGTTCGCGGCGCCTGCTCGAGAATCGGCAGGTGCGCCGCGCCCTCGATGGCGTGGAACTCGGCCCTTGGAATGGCGCGTCGCACCGAGACGTTCGCCTCGAACGGCACGGTGCGGTCGGCCACGCCCCAGAGAAGCAGCGTCGGCACGCCGGTGGCGCCGACGGCGCGGTAGACCGAATCCATGCTCGTTCCCGCGATGCTGCGCCGCGTCGAGAGCAGCGCGCGACCAAAACCGCGGAACTGCATCTGGACGCGATACCGATTCGCCCAATCGGGGAATCGGTCGGGGTGCAGGAGGTCACCGAACTGCCCCTCGGCCATGTGAGGCACGGCCATGGTCTGCCACACGTAGTCGCCGACGAGCGGAATGGACAGCAAGCCGCCGGGCCCAGTGCCGTTCCCGGTGACGGGATCGACGAGGGTCAGCGTGCGGACCCGCTCGGGGTGACGGCTGACGAACGTCGCTGTGACCCAACCGCCCATCGACACGCCGGCGACGTCGGCGCGCGGCGCGTGGAGCGAGTCGAGCAATTCACGAAGCTGTCGCTCGTAAAGATCGGCGGTGTACGGAAGCGACGGCCGGTCGGACCAGCCGCGGCCATACTCGTCGTACCGAATGACCCGGTTGCCCGCCGCGGAGAGCGCCGCGGCCGTTGAATCCCAGATGTAGTACGGCACCGAGAAGCCGTGGACGAGAACGATCGTACGCCCCGAGTCCGGTCCGGACACGTCGTAGTGCGTGACCCCGTCCGAGAGCCGGATGAACTTTCCGGGCGCCGTCCGCCGCGCGGCCTCGTCGATCGTGTGCCGCTCCGGATTGCGCAGCATCTCGAAGCCGGTCGCCCCGACGACGAGCGCTCCGAGCACCACGCCGGCGGCCATCAACGCTTTCATATCCGATCACTCATAAGACATCCTACATCCCGTCGTCGGTGAGCCCGCGGTACGCCAGCAGCGGCTCCACGCGCGGCTCGCGGCCCAGGAAGGCGCGATACAGCTCGGCCGGGTCGGCCGTATTGCCGCGCGAGAGCACCATCTCGCGAAACCGCTGTCCCGCCTCGCGTGAGAAGCCGCCGTGCTCGCGGAACCAGGCGTACGCGTCGTGATCGAGCACCTCGGCCCACAGATACGCGTAGTAACCGGCCCCGTAGCCGCCGTTCCACGCGTGGGCGAAATACGTCGAGTGGTAGCGCGGCGGAATCTCGGCGACCGACAGGCCGTGCTTTCGCAGCACGTCGGACTCGAACGCGTCGATGTCGGCGACGCGTTCTCCGGGCCGGCGCGTGTGCCATTCCATGTCGAGCAGCGCCGCCGATACGTACTCGGTGAGCGCGAATCCCTGGTTGAACGTGCGCGACCGCTTGATGCGATCGACGAGCGCCGCCGGCATCGGCTCGCCCGTGCGATGGTGGCGCGCGTAGCGCGCGAACACGGTCTCGTCGAGCGCCCAGTGCTCGTTGAACTGCGACGGGAACTCGACGAAATCGCGCGGAACGTTCGCGCCCGAGAGCATCGGATATTCGACGTCCGAGAGCATGCCGTGCAGCGCATGGCCGAACTCGTGGAACAGCGTGCCGACTTCGTCGAAGCTGAGCAGCGCGGGCTGTCCGGGCGCCGGCTTGGCGAAGTTGGTGACGTTGTACACGATCGCGTGCGAACCGAGCAGCCGAGATTGGTCCGCGAACTGATCCATCCACGCGCCGCCGATTTTGTTGTCGCGCTTGAAGAAGTCTCCATAGAAGAGCGCGATCGACGACCCGTCGGCGTCGAGCACCTCGAAGACGCGCACCTCGGGATGGTACACCGGAATCCCGCTCCGCTCGACGAGCTGGATTCCGTACAACTGGCTCGCGGCGAAGAACACGCCGTCGCGCAGCACACGGTCGAGCTCGAAGTACGGCTTGATCTCCGACTCGTCGAGATCGTACTCGGCCTTGCGAAGACGTTCAGCGTACAGTTGCCAGTCCCACGGCGCGAGCACGAACCGCTCCTCCGAAGTATCGACGATCGACTGCAGCCGCGCGGCGTCGCGGCGGGCCTTGGCGGCGGCGGGCGCGCCGACCTGGTGCAGAAGACGAGTCGCGGCGTCCGGTGTCTTGGCCATCTGATCGTCGAGCACGTAGTCCGCCACCGTCGCGTAGCCCAGCAGCGACGCGCGCTCCGCTCTCAGCTCGGCGAGCCGCAGCACGATGGCGCGCGTATCGAACGGACCGTCGCGATCCGAACGATGAACCGACGCCTCGAACAGCCGGCAGCGAAGCGCACGATCCTTCAGGAACGCGAGCGCCGGCTGCTGCGTCGTGTTCTGAATCCCCAGCACCCATTGGCCGGGCGTGCCGCGTTCCGCCGCGAGCTCGGCCGCCGATGCGACGTCTTCGTCGCTCAGGCCGTCGAGCCGCGCGACGTCGTCGACCGTGATCGATGCCGCCTTGTTCGCTTCGAGCAGCCGATTCTGGAATTCGGTGGCGAGCGTCGCCTCCTCGCGGTTCAACTCGCGCAGGCGCGTCTTGTCGGCGGCGCCGAGCCGCGCGCCGGCTCGCACGAAGTCGAGATGGTAACGCTCGACGAGGCGATGTTGCTCCGGCGTGAGGTCGAGCGCGTCGCGCCGCTCATGCACGTCGCGCACGCGGGCGAAGAGCGCGTCGTCGAGATAGATCGCGTCGGAGTGCGCGGCGAGCTTTGGGGCTTGCTCTGTCTGGATCGCCTGCAGCTCGTCGTTCGTGTTGGCCGCCGTGATGGCGGAAAACACTCGCAGCACGCGGGTCAACAGCTGGCCCGACCGTTCGAGCGCCGCCAGCGTGTTGTCGAACGTCGGCGCCTCGTTCTGCGCGGTGATCTGTCTGACCTCGCACAGGTGACGATACATGCCCTCTTCGATCGCCGGTGCGTAGTCCTCGTCGCGAATCAGATCGAAACGCGGCGCGCCGAACGGCAGCGGGCTCGGCGTCGCGAACGGATTGGCGTCCGAGAAGCGTTCTCGATGGGTCCGTGATGGCGGCGCCGGCGACGGAGGAGAGTCCGCGGCCGACTGCTCACCGCGCTCTCTCTCGTCCAGGCGCGGCTCAGACGCCGCGCGGCTCGCCACGACTGAGAGAGAGAAGTTCCTTGCCGATCGCGACGTGCACCGCGATGAGCGAGATCACCACCAGACCCACCGAGATCCAGGCGACCGCGGACAGGGCCTGCGTCATCCCGCCGGTCGGCGTGTGACGGGTGATGTACACGATGAACGCATAGAGCGCGACAAAGCCCGCACAGGCGCCAAAAGCGCCGAGTCCGGCGAGCCTCGCGAATTTCGTCGGCATCAAGGCATCTGGTTGAAGGATTCGAAACATCTCCGACACGTCGGCGCGACGCAACTCGGCCGTAACCGGCTCAGCCTGAGCGGTACAGTTCGACTCCCGCCGTCGTCACGCGGTGCGAGATGAGCGGCAGAGGCGGCTCGGCCTCGTCGGCGATGACGATCGCGCCGCCGAGCGTCTCTCGCCCGGAGTCGATGCCGGCACGATCGCGGGCAAAGATGGTGGCCAGCGGGTCGCCGGCCTCGACCCAATCGCCTGGCCGGGCGGTGATGACGAACCCAACCGTAGGATCGATTCCGTCGTCGACGCGCGTGCGTCCGCCGCCGAGTCGCGTGAGTCCCCGTCCGATCGCGCGCGGCTCGACGTTGGCCACGAGTCCGCGCCGCCGCGCCGTGAAGATCTCGCATTCGACCGCCTGCGGCAGCACCGCGGGGTCGTCCACCACCGACGGGTTTCCGCCCTGCGCCTCGATGATCCGCTGAAACATCTCCGCCGCGCGCCCGGTGCCGATGGCCTTCTCCAACTCGCGACGCGCGGCATCCAGGTCGGTCGCGACGCCGGCGAGCACGAGCATCTCGGCACCCAGCGCGTACGTGAGCGACATGAGATCGGGCGGCCCTTCGCCTTTGAGCGCCGCGATCGCTTCTTCGATCTCGAGCGCGTTCCCGCAGGCCCGGCCCAGAGGCCGGTCCATCGCCGTGACGAGCGCGACGCACTCGCAATTCCGGTCCTCGGCGAGCTTGATCATGACGTCGGCCAGCTCGAGGACGTCGTCGATGTCGGGGAGGAACGCTCCGCTGCCGCGCTTGAGGTCGAGCACGAGGCCCGTGAGATCCTCCGCGAGCTTCTTGCTCATGATGCTCGAGGCCATGAGCGGGATCGACTCGACGGTGGCCGTCGCGTCGCGCAGAGCGTACATACGGCGATCGGCCGGCGCGATCTCCGCCGTCTGTCCGATCATCGCGCAGCCGATGTCGGCGAGCTGTTTGCGCGTTTCGGCCAACGTGAGGTTGGTCCGGAACCCGGGAATCGATTCGAGTTTGTCGAGCGTACCGCCTGTGTGACCGAGCGAGCGCCCCGACATCATCGGCACGACGACGCCCGCCGACGCGACGAGCGGCGCGAGAACGATCGACACTTTGTCGCCGACGCCGCCGGTCGAGTGTTTGTCGGCGCGCGGACGGCCGAGGTACGCGAGGTCGAGACGCTCGCCGCTGGCGATCATGGCGTCGGTGAGCGCGGCCGTTTCGGCGCGATCCAGGCCGTTGAGAAAACACGCCATGAGCAACGCCGACATCTGGTAGTCGGGCACGTCGCCGCGCGCGTAGTCGGCGGCGAGCGACCGCCACTCGGCGGGGGCGATGCGGCCGCCGTCTCGCTTCCGTTCGATCAGCTCGCGCGCGAGCATTCAGCTGGACGCCGACGGGGCGGGACGTGATCCACCGAGAGGCCTGACGTCATGTATGGTTTCAGTTCTCGAATTCTGGTGATGGGCGTGCTGTTGGGCGCGGGCCGCGTCGCCCACGGTCAATCCGCCGAGGCGCTCGTCGCCCAGGGCAACAAGGACCACGACGCCCGCAACGCGACAGCCGCGCTCAAAGACTACGAGGCGGCGCTTGCCGTCGACCCCAACGACTATCTCGCGTTGACCAAGTCCTCATACGAGGCCGTGGCTCTCGGCGAATTCGAGCCGAACGCCGACCGTCGCACCGCGCTGTACCGAAGCGCAGAACAGTACGCGCGTCGCGCGGTGGCGGCAAATCCGCGCGACGCCGAAGGACACTTTCAACTCGCCGAGGCGTTGGGTCGGAACGCGCTCTCGATGGGCGTGCGAGACCGCGTCAAGCTGGCGGGCGAGATCAGAAGCGAAGCGCTGGCCGCGTTGGCGATCGACCCGAAGCACCCCGGGGCGCTGCACGTGATGGGCGTGTGGAACGCCGAGATCATGCGCGTGAACGGCCTGTCACGCGCCTTCGCGCGCCATTTCCTCGGCGGGCAGATCTTCGACGCCGCGAATTGGGACGACGCGCAGAAGTACCTGGAGCAGGCGGTGGCGTACGATTCGACGCGAATCGTACACCGCCTGGACCTAGCCGCGGTGTATGCCGATCGCGATCAGCGCGCGAAAGCGATCGAGCAGTACGAGTGGATCGCTCGCGCGCCGGTCGTCGACTACAACGACCCGAACTACAAGAACGAGGCGAAGCGGCGCCTCACGGACTTGCGCTGACGGCGGGCCTCGTCGCCCAGGTCGCCCCACATCTCACGGCCGCGGCGAGCGAGCCGCCGCGAATGGCGGGAGAGCAGGCGTCGCGTCTCTTCCCCGCTCTGTGGCGCGACGAGGAGGGTGGCGGCGACGCCGAGCAGAGCGCCAACGGCGATCCCGGCGATCAGAATGAGCGTGCCACTCGGCCGTTCGCGTTCGATCGGCGAGCGGTAGGAAGGGGACGCAAGTGAGCCACTGTCAGAGGGTTCCGTCAACAGGGAGCCGTTGGCTCGGATGCGTGCGCGGCGGAGCACTGGGCCGGCGAATGACATGGTCGCACACTCCACGGTTCGAAGTGGTAAGGAAATTGCGGCTTGAGCAGTTCACAACGATCTTCTTTTTCGCGCCTGAAACGAAACTTCGCGACGCGGCGTCGACGGCCCGAGGGAACGCATGACCGCTAACGGCAAAACCGTTCTTCTGGTCGAAGACAACGAAGACAACCGCATCGTTTATTCCACGATCCTCCGCCACTTCGGCTTCTCGGTCACCGAGGCGCTGAACGGGGAAGAGGGGATCGCGAAAGCGCGCACCGAACGCCCCGATCTCATCCTGATGGACATCTCGATCCCCGTGATCGACGGATGGGAGGCGACGCAGGTGCTCAAGCACGATCCGGACACGCGAAACATTCCGATCATCGCGCTCACGGCCCACGCGCTCGCCTCCGACCGCGAGAAAGCGATGGAAGTGGGGTGCGACGGCTACCTGGCCAAACCATGCGAGCCTCGCGCCGTGGTGGCCGAGGTGCAGCGCTTTCTGGGGAAAACGGATGGACGCCCGGCGTGAGAGTGATCATTCCCGCATTCTGATCGTCGATGACAACCCTGACAGCCTCGAGATTCTGCGCGCACGGCTGGAGTCGTGGGGCTATCGGATCGATACCGCGAACGACGGCGAGGATGCGCTGAACCAGATCGAGGCCGCACCACCGGACCTCATTCTGCTCGACATCATGATGCCGCGGATCGACGGCATGGAGGTCGCGCGCCGCGTGAAGGGCAACGCGGCCCTGCCCTTCATTCCGATCATCATGGAGACCGCGCTCGCGACGACCGAATCCAAGGTCGAGGGGCTCGACTCCGGCGCCGACGACTACATCACCAAGCCGATCGACTTCCAGGAGCTCAAAGCGCGCGTCAACTCGATGCTGCGCATCAAGAGGCTGCAGGCGGAGCTCGAAGACCGCGAGCGGGAGCTGATCAGCGCCAACGAGCAGTTGCTCCACATGAGTCAGACCGACGCGTTGACGGGACTCGACAACCGACGCCAGCTCGAGCGGCGCCTCGACGAGTTGTTCGGCCATGCCCGGCGCTTCAAGGAGCCCGTGGCCTGCGTCATCTGCGACCTCGATCGGTTCAAGACGGTGAACGACACGCACGGGCACCAGGCCGGCGACGAAGTCCTCAAACAGCTCGCGGCGATTCTTCTCCGCGAAGCGCGGTCGATCGACCGTGTGGGGCGGTACGGTGGCGAAGAGTTCATGTTCCTCTTGCCCGGGGCGGGAATGGAGGCCGCCGGGCGCTTTGCCGAGCGGGTGCGTAAACAGGTCGAGGCGAATACATTCACCTTCAACGGGACCTCGATCCGCCGCACGGCGAGTTTCGGGGTTTCCGCGTGGCCACATACGCACATCAGCACGACCGAGGTGCTCGTGCGGACGGCCGATGAAGCGTTGTATGTCGCCAAGGAAACCGGCCGCAACCGCGTCGTACAATTCGACAGCGACGCGTTCAATGCGCACATCTCGGGGGACGATGGACGAGACCAGCCAGGATCCGACGCTCGCGCTGCCCACCCAGCGACCCACGTCGCGCCAGCCGCAGACACCGGGATCCGATGGGAGAGATGACGAGCTCGTTCGGCTACACGCGCGCGTAGCCGAACTCCAGCGCGAGCGCGACCATCTCGTCGCGATCGTCGACATCCTCCAGGAAATCTCGTCCTCGCTCCATTTCGTCGACATTTTGCAGGCAATCGCTCGCAAGCTGGGCGACGCGTTCGGCCTCGACCGCGCGTCGATCTTCCTGTCCGGCGAAAAAGACGAAGTCCGCCTCGTCGCCAGCTACGAGGATCCGGCCATCCGGAACCTCGTCGTCGACCTCAATCGCTATCCCGAGTTGAAGCGGGCGTTCGATTCGGGCGACACGGTGTTCATTCCCGACGCCACCGCCGACCCCGACCTTAAGGCGATCCGCGAAAAGCTCGACTCGCGCAACGTCCGTTCGATCATCGTCCTGCCGATTCGATGGCAGTCGTCCACGATCGGCGCGATCTTCCTGCGTACCGACCGCGATTCTCAGCCGTTCTCCGAGTCGGACATCCGTTTCTGCCAGGTCGTCGCGTCGCTCACGGCCAAGGCACTGCTCAACGCGCACCGGCTCGAGGCCGTGATGCGCGACCAGAAGGACACGCTCGCCGCGCAGAAACGCGGCGACCTTCAGCGCATCGCGCTCGTGTCGTTCTTCCGCCGACTGCTCGACCGCTACGCGTCGAGCTACGACCAGGCGTGGGCCGAGAGCCTGCTGCCCAAAGCCTCGGGCGAAGAGCTGGACCGGCTCGTAGGCGTCGCGATGCAAGTCATCGATGAAGAATCCAAAGGGTGACGAAGGCGACGACGACCTGAGCGAGCTGGCGGCTCGCGCCGAGGATCTCCGACGACAGATCGAGCGCGCGTCGTACGAGTACCACGCCCTCGACCAGCCGACGATCTCCGACGCTCAGTACGATCGTCTATATCGCCAACTCGTAGAACTCGAGGAGGCGCACCCGACCCTCCGCACGCCCGACTCGCCGACTCAGCGCGTCGGCGCCGAGCCGGTCAGCCAGCTCGCCAAGCACACGCACCTCGTGCCGATGCTGTCGCTCGCCAACGCATTCAACGAGGAAGAGCTCGCGGCGTGGGAGGAGCGCATCATCCGCATGGCGGGCGAGGAGGTGCGTCGCTCCGGATACAACTGCGAGCTCAAGATCGACGGCGCGGCCGTGAGTCTCACCTACAACGACGGCGTGTTCGTGGAAGGCACGACGCGCGGCAACGGCATCCTCGGCGAAGCGGTCACCGCCAACCTGCGCACGATCCGCGACGTCCCGCTCAAACTGAAGGGCTCGAAACATCCAAGCGTGATGGAAATCCGGGGCGAAGTCTACATGACGTTCAGCGGCTTCGAGCGGATGAACGAGCAGCGCATCGCGGCGGGACAGCCCGTGTTCGCGAATCCGCGCAACTCAGCCGCCGGCGCGCTGCGCCAGCTCGATCCCAAGGCCACGGCGGCCCGCCCGCTCCACTTCTTCGGCTACGCCATCGCCCTGCCCGACGGAACGAAGCTGCCCGCGTCAACGCAGGACGAGTTGCTCGAGCGCCTCGACTCGTGGGGCGTTCCCGTGGCGCCGCACCACAAGCGTTGCGAGACGCTCGCCGACGTGCACGAGTGGGCCAGCGGCGTCGAACAGTCGGTGCGCGCCGCGATCGACTTCGCGATTGACGGCGGCGTCGTCAAAGTGAACGAGCTGGGATTGTGGCCGGACCTCGGCGTCGTGGGCGGACGCGAGCCGCGCTACGCGATCGCCCGCAAGTTCGCACCCGACATCGCCGAGACCACGCTGCTGGCGATCCAGGTGAACGTCGGGCGTACGGGCACGATCAATCCGTACGCGGTGCTCCAACCGGTGGAGATCGGCGGCGCCCAGGTGCGGCTCGCCACGCTGCACAACTTCGACCTCGTCGCACGAAAGGATCTCCGCGTCGGCGACGTCGTGCAGGTGAAGCGCGCCGGCGAAGTGATTCCGCAGATCATCGGTCCGGTCCCCGACAAGCGCGACCCGAAACACCCGCCGAAGCCGTACGAACCGCCGACGCATTGCCCGTCGTGCAACACGAAACTCATCCCCGGCGACGAGCTCGGGATGCTTTACTGTCCGAACTTCGCGTGTCCCGGCCGGCAGCTCGAGGGCCTGGTGCATTTCGCGTCGCGAAACGCGATGGACATTCGAGGACTCTCGTACGCGCGCATCAAACAACTGGTCGACGCCAAGCTGGTGTCGGACGCGGCGGATCTCTACGACCTCACCGCCGACCAGCTCGAGACCATCGAACGACTCGCCGAGAAGAGCGCCGCCACGCTCGTGCAAGCGATTGATGAGACGAAGAAGCAGCCGTTGTCGAGGCTTCTCTTCGCGCTGGGCATCGAGCACGTGGGCGAAACCGCGGCGCGTGAAATCGCCCGCCATTTCGGCTCGATGGACGCGATTCTCGAGGCCAAGCCTGACGACATCCTCGGCGTGCACGGCATCGGCGAGAAGATCGCGGAGTCGGTCGTCGGATGGTTCGCCGACAAGCGGGCCCGGCGGTTGATCGAGCGGCTCGGCGAGCGGGGACTTAGGTTCGACGAGCCCGTGACGCGGTCGGGCGGAACCCTGAAGGGCCTCACGATCGTCATTACCGGGACGCTGCCGACGCTCTCGCGGGAACAGGCGGCGGCGCTGATCGAAGCCAATGGCGGCCGCGTGTCCGGAAGCGTGTCGAAGAAGACGGCGTTCGTGGTCGTCGGCGCCGACGCCGGGAGCAAGTTGGAGAAGGCGCGCCAACTCGGCGTCGAAACGATCGACGAGGACGAGCTCAAACGCCGAGTCGGCGAAGGCTGAACTATGGAAGCTCGGGGGGGGGGAGAGTTACATGGCAGATTCGATGGACTTGAACGGCAACGGCCTGGTCGCGATCACACGCGACTCTTTCTCGGCGCTGCGCGCCGCGTTGTTTCGCGAGGTTGGTCCGAACGCCGCAGCGCTGTTGCAGGAAGCGGGATTCGCCGGCGGTCCGGCGCTCTACGCGGCCTTCGGCCGGTGGTTGTCGTCGCGACGGCTGCCGGCGCCCGAGTCGTTGGCGGCCGACGAGTTCGCGACGCGAGCGTCGGAATTCTTCCACGACGCGGGATGGGGGTCGGTGGCGATCGGCGAGCTGGCGTCGGTGATGACGATCGACTCGGAGAACTGGGCCGAGGGTGACCCGGAACATCCGCTCGACTTTCCCGGCTGCTATTACACCGCCGGCGCGTTCGCCGAGTTCTTCGGGCGGGTGGCCGGAGAACCCGTGGCCGTGATGGAGGTCGAGTGCCGGTCGATGGGTGCGGAGCGGTGTCGCTTTTTGGTGGGCGGCACAGAGACGATGCAGCGCGTGTACGACGCCATGGGCGAAGGGGTCGCCTACGATCAGGCGGTCACCGCCGACGCCTGACCGCGCTCAGACGTCGCTTTTCAGCGCGTCGGCGTAGAGAGGGTTCGGCAGCAAGTCGCCGTCGATCAACACCTCGCGGTCCCACGGCAGCACGATGGTGCTCTCGGTGGCAAGCGCGTGGAAATCCGGCGTGTAAGTGCCGGTCTGAAACGCAACGGCCGTGCGGACTTCCGCGGCCCCGGCGTTCACCATGGCGGCGACAGCGAGTCGGATCGTGTCCCCGGTGTCGCAGGTTTCGTCGACGACCAGCACGCGACGGTTCCGGACCGACGGCGGCGCGGCGCTGAGGACGGCCGGTGTCTCGCGCACCGAGTCCGTGCCGAAACGGCGGCTGACGATCATCGAGTGGAACTCGCGGCCGAGGATCGCCGCGATCACCGCCGCTGGCACGACGCCGGCTGTCGCAATGCCGATGACGATCTCGGGGTCGTAGGCCCGGGCGACTTTGAGCGCGAGGCCTCGTGACAGCTCACCAAAGAGCGGCCATTCGACCTCGAAGATCCCCTTCGAATGCTCGACGATAGTGCGGCGCGGCGACATGATCGTAACCTATCGGAGCATGGAGAGCCGTGGAAGAATAAGAGCGAGTGCGGCCGTCTCGTGCGCGACCGTTGCTCCGGCACTCTCGAACGCGTAGCTTTGCCGCGAGCCAAGACATCCCTCTGATTTCGTCTCGGGACGGGTTGTCGGTGCGTTCTCGCGCGGCCGTCTCCCCTCCCGCCGTTCCGTCTCCAACACGTCCGAGCCGTATGTCCTGGTGGAGCCGCATTCTTGGCGCGGGATCCAAAGCTGAGGTACGACCGCAGCGCCTCGACTATTTGAGCGAGGCGATGGCGCTCGAGCGGCAAGGCGACTACGACGCCGCGTTGACGTCGTATCGGCTCGCGCTTCGCGACCGGCCAAACGACACCAAGATTCTTCAGAACATGGCCATCGCATTCACAAAGACGAATCGGCCGGACGAGGCGATCCGCTGCTATCGCAGCGCGCTCGAGGTGGCTCCGCAGTTGTCCGGCGCGCACTACGGCTTGGCCTTTCTGCTTCTCAAGCGCGGCGATCCGGACGGCGCCGAGAAACATCTCGACGCGTTTCTCGCGTCGCCGCCGAACGGCGCGGAAGCGGAGCGCTGGATCAAGCACGCGCGCGAGACGCTCGACACGCTGCGCGGGGGGGGCGGAGGCACCGCGGCCGAAGACTCCGCGGCCGAGGACGCCGAGACGTAACGTGGGTCAAGTCCTCGCAGTCGTCAGCCAAAAAGGAGGAGTCGGCAAGACCACCACGGCGGTCAACCTCGCGACTGCGCTGGCGCGTCGCGGGGTCAAGACCCTGCTCGTCGACTCCGATCCGCAGGGCTCGGTGCGATACGGACTCGGGCTCAACGCGGCGACGACCCGTCTCGGGCTCTCCGATTTCATCGCCGGCACGCACGAGCTGCATCAGGTCGTGCGGACGACAACGCTTCCCTGGCTGCGCGTTGTGTCGGCCGGCAGCGTGACCGACACGGCATCGCACGACGAGTATCAGCACCAGATGGCGCAATCGCCGCGGACGGTCGAGCTGTTCGAGCGCGCGCGTGAACGCGGATACACGGTCATCGTGGACACGCCGCCGGGGCTGGGTCCGGTGGTGAATCGAGTGCTGGCGTGCAGCCAGCGAGTGTTGGTGCCGCTCCAATGCGAGCCGCTGGCGCTGCAGACGACTACACAGATCCTGCGGGGCATTCGGGCGTCGCTGACGTCCAACCCCGCGCTGATCCTGGACGGCATCCTCCTCACCATGGTGGAGGTCGGAAATCCGGCCTCGGAGCGTGTCGAGGCGTACGTGCGGGAACAGCTTCCCGGCGGGTTGGTATTGGATTTGACCGTGCCGCGAACGCCGGCCTCGGTCGAAGCCTTCGCCGCCGGGCAGCCGGTCGTGCTTCGCTCGCCGGAAGATCCGGCGGCGCAGGCCTACCGCGCGCTCGCCGCGCTCATTCTGGGACGTCTCGAGTAGATCAGTGACCCGTCGGCACGCGACAATCCTTGCGCTCTCGCTCGCGACGCTCGGCCTCGCGTGCGTCGACCTGTCCGCGCCGAAGGGCCCGGCGGCGATCTCGCTCATCCATTTGCCGGCCCAGTTCGTCGTTCGTGGCGACGTCATGCGCGACAGCGCCGGAACGCCGGCCCCGCCGCTCATCTTCGAATTCAACGCGAACGGGCAGCAAACGGGCGCGGCCCTGGCGCAGTTCTTCATCCTCGACAGCGCGCCGGTCGCGCATTTCGATCCGACGACTGGCGTTCTCGTGGGGGATCGGCTCGGCACCGTCAACTTCATCGGGCAGGTCACCGGTCTGCAAACGCCGACCACGCAGGCGTTCGTGACCGTCGAACCCCAGGTGATCGATGAGGGGACGGGGGCGCTGGACACGATCAAGGCGCCGTTGAACACCGACACGACGCTCGTCCTGTCCGTGAACGCTGGCGCTTCGAAGTTGCCCGTCATCGTGAGCGGAGTCGGCGACACGGGCGTACAGGGCGTCGTGGTTCACTACACGCTCGTCCGGACGCTGGCGTCGAGCAGTCCCTCGCGTCAGGCCGTCTACATCACGAACGCGACCGCGCTCTCGAACGTGGACACCACCGGCTCTTCCGGCGCCACCACCATCAATCAGATCAACGTGAAGGCGAATTTGCTCGCCGACGCGGCGGTCGCGACAGGACAGAAGGTGGACAGCGTCATCGTCCAGGCGACGGCGACGTACAAGGGTATGCCGCTGGCAGGATCGCCCGTGACGTTCGTGTTCCACGTCGTGGGGTCGCTCACTTCTCCATAGCACGCTTGTCGCATCCGGTTTCGCGAGGCGCCGCGGCTACGTATACTGATGACTCGCGCTCCAGCAGAGGACGTTGATGATCTCCACGGGCGGTCCGCGCAACTCCACGCCGGGTACTCTCAACCAACTCTTCTTCAAGGCGTGTGAACGGCGAAAGCCCGACGCGCTCCAGGTGAAGCGCGACGGGCGCTACCAGCCGATCTCGCACGACACGCTCAAGGATCGCGTGCGTCGCGCGTCGCTCGGACTCGACGCGCTCGGCGTGCGTCCCGGGGATCGCGTCGCGATTCTGTCGACGAACCGGCCCGACTGGGTGATTGCCGACCTCGCCTGTCTCTCGATGGGCGCGGCCGACGTGCCGATCTACCCGAACCTGCCCCCGGATCAGACGGCGTACATCGTTCGCGACTCGGGAGCGGTCGCGATCTTCACGTCGGATACGGAACAGACGTCGAAGGTCACGTCGATCCGCGGCGAATGTCCGGCGTTGCGGCACGTGATCACGTTCGACGAAGGCGTCGGCGGCGACATGACGCTCGCCGCACTCGAGGCCAAGGGTTCGAGTGTGGACAACGACGCGTCGCGCGCGGCGTATCGCGCGCGAGCGGACGCGGTTCGCCCCGACGATCTCGCGACGATCATCTACACGTCCGGGACGACGGGCGACCCGAAGGGCGTGATGCTGACGCACGACAATCTCTACTCCGACACGATGGCGGCGTGCGCGGCGATCCCGAATTCGGGCGACGACACCTGTCTCAGCTTTTTGCCGCTGTCGCACAGCTTCGAGCGCACCGGCGGCTATTACGTGATGCTCAACTTCGGCGCGAGCATCGCGTACGCCGAATCGATGGACACGGTGCCGAAGAATCTGGTCGAGGTTCGACCGACGCTCGTTCTCTCCGTGCCGCGTCTGTACGAGAAGATGTACGCCCGTGTGCTCGAGAACGCGCTCTCGGGCGGCGCGCTCAAGAAGCGGATCTTCTACTGGGCGCGGAACGTCGGCGAGCGGTGGGCCGACGTGAAGCTGGCCGGTGGAACGCCAGGCGGACTGCTCGGGTTGCAGTACGCGATCGCGCATCGCCTCGTGTTCTCGAAGCTCCAGGCGCGCACCGGCGGACGGCTCAAGTATTTCGTCTCCGGCGGCGCGCCGCTCGCCCCCGAGATCATCAAGTTCTTCTACGCCGCGGGACTCGTCATCCTCGAGGGCTACGGACTCACCGAGACGTCGCCCGTGATCGCGGTGAACACGCCGGCGAACTATCGCATCGGCACGGTGGGCAAGCCGCTGCCCGGTACCGAAGCGACGATCGCGCCCGACGGCGAGATCCTCGTGCGCGGCCCGCAGATCATGAAGGGCTACTTCAACAAGCCGGCGGCCACCGCCGAAGCGATCGACACGGCCGGCTGGTTCCACACCGGCGACATCGGCGAGCTCCGCGACGGATTCGTCGCGATCACCGATCGCAAGAAGGACATCATCGTCACGGCAGGCGGCAAGAACATCTCGCCGCAGCCGATCGAGAACAGGATTCGCACGAACAAGTTCGTCGCGCAGGCGGTGATGATCGGCGACAAGCGAAAATACCCCGTCATGCTCATCGTCCCCAACTGGGAAAGCCTCGAGAAGTGGGCCAAGGCCGAAGGCGTGGCGTGGGGGCCGTACAACGAACTGCTCGATTCACCGGCGATTCGCGAGAAGATGGAGCGCGAGGTGATGGGCGAGGTGAAGGGTCTCGCCCACTTCGAGATGCCGAAACGCATCGGCCTGCTCGAGCACGACTTCTCGGTCGAGCGCGGCGAGCTCACACCGACGCTCAAGGTCAAGCGTCGCGTGATAGACAAGACGTACAAATCGGTGATCGATTCGCTGTACGAGGGAACCGGCGAGCAGGAGCCGGTGCTCGCGAGATAGCCTCTCCATCGGCCTCGAGACTTCGCGGGGTTCTGGCGTCGATGCATTTCGGCGCTGAAAACTGCGTGGTACGGCAACGATTTCGCGGAAACGGCCGGATGACGCGGAGAAGCCATTTAGCGAAGGGCCCAACGACCTAGCCGTGGTCGTTTGGCCCGGCGGCGAGTTTTCCAACGGCGCTCGGTTGCTTGTTCGGCTGGCAGCAAATCACCCGATGGAAGTTCGCCGAGCGTCCGAAGTGCAGGAGCAGGCCGACGTCGAACCTCGTCGCTCGAAGGTAGTTGTACAGTTGCCGCTTGGCGTCGCGATGGAGGCGTTCGGTCGATTTGATCTCGACAACCAGTTTGTCGTCGATGACCATGTCGACTCGCTGGCGGGCGACGGCGACACCAGCATGTTGGACAGTGACTTCGAGCTCTCGATCGACGCGGTGTCCGCGCTGATGTAGTTCGAACTCGAGCGCCTTCGCGTGCACATGCTCCAGAAATCCGAAGCCGAGGTTTCGATGCACTGCGAAGAACGCACCGATCACCGAGTGTGTAAGCGCCTCTTCGATCAAGACCATGCGGCCAAGTTCGTGCCGCGCGCCGAACGCACCGTCACCCTTCCATTTCGTTCGGTACACAGCCACGCCGTGCGGCGGTGTCCGCGGAATCCGATCTCTCCGCGAAATCGTTGCCGTACCGAAGTCGTGCCGTTTCCGCTCGAGTTGTCCGACCTAGCGCGCCTAGACGAGCGCGGACGTCTCGTGGAGCACCGCGGCCCATGCGTCGCGCACGCTGGGTGCGGTCGGGCGCCAATCGGTCAGCTCGCGCAGCTTCCGGTTCGACACGCGCTGCGAGCGTGAGCGGAGCTCCGTAGCGCCGCCGTCGAGCGCGGGAAACCAGGCACCGCGAGGTCGCGGCGCTCCCACGCCGAGCGCGTTGGCGAGCGACTCGAGCCACTCGCCGCGCGTGAGCGGTTGGTCGTCGGAGACATTGTACGTGCCGGCCGGCAAGTGGAGCGCCTCGACGACCGCCGCCGCCGCGTCGTCGTGCGACACGGTCGGATAGTACGCGTCGAGTGAACCGACGAGCGGACTCACGCCGCGGCGCACGCTCTCGACCATCTCGCGCGTGGCCAGCGAGTCCGACCCATAGAAGTACGCGAAGCGCAGCACGATCCCGCGGCCGCCGAACTTCGTGAACTGTGCGATCGCCGCCTCGGCGTCGAGCACGGTCTTGTTGAAGCGCGACGGATTCAAGTGCCACCGTTCGTCGATCCACTCTTCGCCGCGATCCTCGTAGACCGGCGCGAACGATTCCTGGATCACGCAGTCCGCGCCGGCGAGGCGCGCCGCCGTGGCGAGATTCGCCGAACCCACGCGGCGCACGCGGTCGTTTTCGCGCCACGACCAGGGAAGCCGTTTCGCCGCGGCGCCGGTAGGAATGTGCGTGGCCAAATTGACCACGACGTCCGGTTTTCCCATGGCGCGGCGGACGTTGGCCGCATCCATCAAATCCATCGTCACCGCGTTCGCCCCGAGCTCGCGCAGTCGCGCGAGTCCCGTCTCGCTGCGCGACGCGGCGACGACCTCGTGGCCCGCGCTCGCCAACGCGGACACGACCCGCCGTCCGATGACGCCCGTTCCGCCGGCAATGAAGACGCGAAGCATGGGGAGGGTCGTTGGTTTAGAGAAGACTCACGTTGCGTCAGTGCGCCGCACGGCGGAACAGCGTGACGGGCGGGCTCGCGGCCGCCGACGGGTCCAGCTCCGCGACCCACACGTCGCCGTCGCGCGCGAGCTCGACGAATCCCGGCGGAATGTCGGTGTCCGCCCCGGCGAGCAGCCGTCCGCCGCCGCGCAGGCTCGCCCGCAGCGAGTCCGCCATCGCGTCACTCGCGCCGTCGTCGATCGCGACCGCGTCGGCCCAGCCCGGCGCGACGGGGGCCACGGGAGCGCGCACGATGGAAATGCCGTCACCGCTTGTCACACCGGGTGGAGGATTGACGAGAAGCATTTGAGCGGGCGAGAGGCCGCGGAGAATCGCCGCGTGCGTGCCCCACGAACCCTGCAGAATCGCCGTCATTCGCCCGTCGGTCAAATCGAGCGCTGCCGCGAGGCGCAGGGCGTCGGCCGAGCTCGGCGTTCGGTCGACGGGACTCTGCGCGTCGCCGAACACCACCACGCCGTCCCGAATACGGTATTCCGCCGAGCATACCGGACAACCCAGCGTGCCCTCGAGCACGTCACGCTCCTCGGCGCGGTCGATCGATGCGACGAGCCACGTGTCTTCGTGGCCATTCAGGCAGCGGAGCCGGTCGATGAGCGGGAGAAACACGATTCACGCCCCCGACAGCCGTAGCTCGTCCACGTTCACGTCCGCCGGTTGCGCGACGGCGAACATCACGGCGGATGCGACCGCATCGGCGCGCAGCATCTGGCGCCGCGCGGTGAATCCGGGTCGCTCGTCCGGGTTGACCGGATCCCAGAGCGAGGTGTCGACCGCGGACGGCGAGACGAGCGTCGCCCGCACGCCGCTTCCTTTGACCTCGGCGCGCACCACTTCGTGCAACGCGCGCACGCCGAACTTGCTCGCGGCGTATCCCGCGTTCTCGGGAAACGCGACGTGGTCGGCGATCGAGCCGATCGTCACGATGAGTCCCGACCGACGCGCGCGCATCGCGGGCAGAAAGGCGCGCACGAGGCGAAACGGCGCGACGAGGTTGACGCCGATCGCCGCGCGAAAGTCGGCGACGGCGGTGTCCTCCACCGCGGCGAGCGAAAAGAACCCGGCGTTGTTGACGAGCACGTCGGGTGCACCGCCGAACGCGTCGCTCACGCGCGAGATCGCCGCGTCGAGCGCGCGATCGTCGGTCACGTCACAGGCGAGCGCGAGCGCCCGGTCGCCGATCGAGCGCGCCTGTTCGGCGAGGACGTCGGCGCTGCGCGCCAGCATGGCGACGCGAAACCCCGCGGCGGCGAGCGCTTTCGACGTCGCGAGACCAATGCCGCGCGACGCGCCGGACACGACCGCGGTTCCGACCGGCGTCATCGACCGTCGTACTCGACGTAGTTGTTCGGCGTCTCCCACAGCACGAGCCGCGTGAGTCGCGCCGGAGCGAGCGCGGGCTCGAGCACGCGCCAGATCCCGACGACGAAGTTCTCCGTCGTGGGAATGACGTCGCGCAGAAAATCGACTTCGAGGTTGAGGTTCCGGTGGTCCACCTTGTCGATGACTTCCTGCGTCACGATCCGCTTGACGACGGCGAGGTCGATCACGTACCCGGTGCGCTCGTCGACCGGGCCGGTGACGGCAACGTCGAGCGTGTAGTTGTGGCCGTGCCAGTTCGGGTTGTTGCATTTCCCGAACAGCGCCTTGTTCTCGGCGTCGGAAAGTGCGGGATTGTGGACGCGATGCGCCGCGTTGAACTGCAGCCTGCGAACCACGGTCACGTTGGGCATGCCAGAATCTCTCGCGTCGGGCGACAAAGAACGAGCCCCGCGGGATGAACCGCGGGGCTCGAAAGAATTCGGTCCGGAGAGGGTTTTGTGAAGCCCAGTCGAATTATGAGGTCCTCACCACCAACCTTCCGCCTTCCCCCGCACTGGGGGCATGACGTCGGTGATAGATTGTCGAACCCACTCGAAGGACTTGTTGGCTCAAAAACGGAGTTCTCCGTCCCGAATATTTCCTTTCGTCGAGTGCCAGAAGCAATTTACAGGCGAGCACACACCCGGTCAAACCTGGAACAACGATGGATCTCGGAATTCTCGGCGGTATCGCGTTGGTCGTCGTGTGGGGCGTCGCGTTTTTCGCGTTCGAACCACCCGGTTGGGTACATCTCCTGCTATCAGTGGGCGTCTTCGTGATCATCGCACGCATCGTCGTGCGTGGAACTCCGAGCGCGAAGCACCCGCCCAAATAGGACGAGCAGAGCCATCAATCGTCTCACGGGGGCTCGTGCACGCTCACGGTGCTCTGGTTCAGCACGGGGGCGACCACGAAGTCGATCATTTGTCCGACCCCGATGCTCAGCGATCCCGTCGACGCCGAGCCGCGGCCGCCGATGGGAATGGCGCGCAGCGAGATCGACTGGCCGACGCTGATCCCCCAGTCGATCGAGAAGTCGCCCGAGCTGTTGCCGGTCACCGTGCCCAGCCGTCGGTTCAAGCCGCTGACGACGACGAACACGTTCATGTCGAGGAAGTTCTCGTTCCGCACGTGAACGGCGATCGGATCGGCCTTCTGCTGCGGCTCCTGGTCGTCTTCCGTTTCCGGGTGTCGCACGCAGGCTGACGCAAGCGTCGTCAACAGCAACAGCGCGAAAGCGGTCGTGCGAGTCCGAAATTGATATGATGTCACAGGTCATCCGGGTGGGTCGGAGACGAAGACGCCGAGCGGTAGGTCAGATCTCCCAGTTGGACAGCACGAGCCCCCGCTCGGGGCGTCGTTCCTCGAACGAATTGAGCGACATGCGCAGATCCGTCCAGCGCACGTGCGCGCCGAGCGCGATCACGCGCCGGTACGCCGAACCGAACTCTCCCTGCACGCGAAGCGAAACCCGACGGGTGCCGCTGCGCCGTGCGAGATCGCTCACCGCGCGAAGCAGGTCCTCGAGCCGCGATTCATCGTCCAGCGCGAGCTTCAACACGCGCAACTCCTCTCGTGCGCGTCCCTCGACCAATGGAGCCGTATGCGCGAGCGCGAAGCCGACCAGCCGATCGCCGTCGTAGAGCAACACCGTGTCGCCCACCGACAAATCGCTGGTCAACGTGATCTCCCGTGAATAGTCGTACCCCGGAATCAGCCGTTGTACCAGGTCCCGGCATTCGGTGAGCGCGTCGTCGCGGGCGCGGGTCGACAGCCGGCCGAACAGCCGCGCGCCGTCGATCGACTGCTGCGCGTCGAGCGTCATGGTGATGGTGAGACGTCCTGGCAAGAACCCGAGCCGCGAGTAGAAGCCGATGTTGTCCATCGTGCGCGGCATCGTCTCCAGCCCGATGACCGACGCGCGCTGCGTCTTGAGCCACTCGACGCCCCGCTGCACGATCTCTTTCCCCACTCCGCTGCCCTGATACTCCGTGCGCACGGCGAGCGGTCCCATCCAGCCTTCCGTCCCCGAACGGTGCACCATGTTGAAGGCGGCGATGTGATCACGCTCGTCGCGCCAGATCATCGCGCCTTCGTCCGCGTCCTCGAGCGCGTAGCGCCAGATGGACGGATTGAGGAACGGTACTCGCACGCCGACCATGCCGTCGCGCCGATATCGCTCGGTGAACGACTCGCTGAACACCTGATTCAGCTCGGCGACGTCGTCGAGCGTCGCACGGGTCGGGCCGTCGAACGCCTGCGGGCGCCACGCGCGTGAGGTCGCCATCAGTCGGCCGCTCCTGCGTGCAGGGCGAGTACCGGATCGCCTTCGTGCGGCGATTCCGCACCGATTCGCGACGTGCCGGCTTCGTCGTCGTAGCTCACCGTGATCACGCGATCGACCGGCGCCTCGCGAACCGATTCGACGTGCGTGATGAGAATGATCTGCTCGAATCTGTCGTGCAGCCGTTGGAGCAGGCCCACGACGTTCTGGCGTCGCGTCTCGTCGAGCGAGCCGAAGACCTCGTCGAGGACGAGCAGTGAAAACGTCTGACCGGCGCGTTCGGCGATCATCTCTGAAATTGCCAGGCGGAGTACGAGATTGGCGAGGTCCTCTTCGCCACCGGAGATGACGGGTTTGGGGATTCCGTCCTCGAGCAGAACGATGCCGTACGCGTCGTCGAGCTCGAATTCAGTGTACCGACCGTCCGTCAACTCGCGAATGTAGCGGCTCGCGAGATCCGAGATCTCCGGACGCATCGCCACGTTGAGCTCGGTGCGGATGTCGGAGAACGCGCGATCGAGCTCCTCGTGCAATCGGCGGTCGCGTCCGAGCACGACGAGCCGCTCCTCGCTGCGCGCCAGCTCGGCGCGCGCGTGCTCCGCCGCCGTGAGGGCCGCGCTCGCCGCCGAAAACTCCGTCTCCGCCCCCACCGCGGCCAGCTCGGCCGCGCGAAGCTCGGCCTCGGCCGTCTCGAATCGCTCGCGAAGCGCGGCGAACGAATCCTCGGAGAATCCGAGCGTCGCGATCTGACGCGCGACTTCGGCGCGCCTCTTCTGCGCCTGATCCAGCCGCGTACGAACGGTCGTCCGCTCTTCGACGAGCAGCGGCTCGCGCTCGAGCTGCGCGGCCAGCTTGGCCGCGCGCGCCGCGAGCGGCGCGAGTCGTTCCGCCGTCGCGCGGACCTCGGTGTGACGCGCCTGGTCGTAGCTGACGGCCAATCCGGCGAGCTCGCGCGAGACGGCAACGTGTCGCTCCGCCTTCGCGGTCAGATCGACGCTGATCGTCGACAACACGCGCAGTCCGCCCTGAATTTCGGCGACGCGCCGCTCGAGCTTGCCCGCTTCTTCCATCAGCTCGCGCCGGCCCTCACCGAGCGCGGTGATCTCCGGCGGCGTCGTGGCGAGTTGGTCGATGCGCGCGCGAAAGTATTTGCCGTCGACGGTGATCGTCTCGATCTGGTTGTCGAGCACGTCGAGCACCGAACGGAAGTGCGTGCCGAGCGGCCGAGCACAGATTGGGCAGATTCCGCCTTCGCCCAGCTCGACGATCTGGTCGCGCTGCGCGCGCACGTCCTTGATCTGTTCGATGAGCGCTTGCCGCTTCGTTTCCGCTTCCTGCTTGTCGCGGACCCAGTCGGTTTGCGCCGACTCGAGCGCGCGCTGAGTCGTTTCGAGCGTCTCGCGTGTCTGAGTGAGCAAGGCGGCGACTTCCGTCCCGAGCGCCGACGTGACGTCGATCTTCGCCGCGCGCTCGCGAAGCTGCGCGATGTCCTTCGCCAGCGTCGATTCCGTCTCGGTGAGCGTCCGCTTGCGACCCGCCTCGGCCGCGCTGCGGTCGAGCTCCTTTAGCTCGGCTTCCAACGCGGGCAACGGCGCGAGTTCTCGCTTCGCGCGATCCAACTCGGCGCGCGCGGTGGCCGCGTCGCCGAGTTCTTTATCGATCCGAGCGATGTCGCGCTCGGTCGACGAAAGCTCGCCGTCGGCGACGCGCGACTCGGCAGCGAGTGCCTGCGAGCGCTCGCGATCGCGCTTCATCGCGTCCCAGCGCGGCGTCATTTCTTCCATGGTGCGACGCGCCGCGGTGCGCCGGAGTCCCGCCGCGTTCGCCTTGCGCTTGCTGTCGGCGATGCGCGTCTTGGCGTCGGCGAGCGAGCGCTGGACGACCTCGGGATCAGCCATTCCCGTTTTGAGACCGGTCGCTTCGGCGACGAGCGTCTTGCGTCGGTCACGCGCGAAGCCCTGCGCCGTGCGAAGCCGCTCGTAGCCGAGCACGCGCGAAAGGAATTGGCCGCGCTCGTTCGGGCCCATCGCGGCCATCACGCTCAGTTCCTTCTGCCCCGTGAAGTACGTGTGGAAGAACTCCTCGTGGCTCATACCGAGCCGGCGGCGGAGCACGTCCGTCACGGCGGAGATCGACGTCGCGATCGGCGAGCTGGCGCCGTCGAGATACAACTCGGCGTTGGTCAGCCCGCGCGAAACGAGGTATCGATGTGCGCCGAGCTCGAATTCGAGGTCGACTTTGACCACGGCGCGCGGTCCCGCGCGGTACGATCGGATGGAATCGCGCGTGCCGCGCGCCGCGGGCGTGCCGTAGAGCGCCCAGGCGATCGCCTCGAGGATCGTCGACTTGCCGGAGCCGTTCGGTCCGATGATCCCGGTGATTCCCGACGTGAAGTCGAGATGCGTGTCGATGTGCTGCCGGAAATTCGTGAGGTGCAGACTGTTCAGTCGCATCTCACGCCTCGATCGGTGCCGGCGGCGTCGACACGACGGCCGCGATCTGTGCTTCGTCGAGGTACGCGATCGCGCGCTCGATGAGCGCCTCGCGATCGATGTCGGCGTCGATCGGACGCGCCGAGAGTTGTTCGCGCACCAGCTCGTTGAGCGACGGACGACGAACCGGCGCACCCGACGCGGTCACGCGGCTCAACTCGGGGCGACGCAGGTCGAGCTGGAAGCTGAGCGCCCGGCGCTTGTACTCGCGGATTGCTTTGTGATCCAGCTCACGCGCGACGTGTCTCGGAATGTCCCACAACGTGAGCCGCACGATCTTGTCGTCGATCCCGCCCACGCACGCGTCGACGATCGCGCGAATACGGTGGTCGATGTCGGCGGCGACGAGATTGCGCGCGTTGATCTGCGGCAAGTTGATCAGCGGCCGCGACGGCAGAAGCGGATGGAACGTCTGCTCGCCGGTGATGAGATTTCGCTCGACGAATCCCTTGCCGTGGACGCCGCCGTCGTGTTCCTCGCGTTGCTCGCCCCACGTGTCCAGGCTGGTGTAGTCGATCGAACCGCTGTAGAAGGCGTTCGGCAGGATTTCGCGGTAGACGTGACAGTCGCCAAGCGCGATATAGTCCCAACCGGGAACCGTCAGCTCGGAGCGTGACACTTCGACAGGCGGCCTGTTCCAGGCCATTTCGTCTGTCACGCCCTCGATCCCGCAATGCATCGCGAGAACGTTGAAACGGGCGTTCGCATCGGGCGTGAACGACGGCTTCACGAGTCCGGGAACGCCCGGCACCGCCAGCACCGACAAGTCGTGAGTCGGAAACGACAGCCGCCTGGGCTCGCGATCCACGACGTCCAGACCGAGTTGCGCAAAGAGCTGGAGGATGCCGCCCGTCTCGCTCGTGCGAGGTGTGTCGTGGTTGCCGGCGACGAGGACGATCGCCGATTCGGGCAGCGCCGTGACGAGGCGGCTGAACTGGAGGAAGGCGTGGACGATCGCCTGATTCGAGGGGCGGACGTTGTGAAAGACGTCGCCCGCTACCACCACCAGCTCGGGCCTCAGCTCGATGACATGGTCGACAGCCACGCGGAACGTGGCGGCCACATCGGCTTCGCGCTGGTTGACCCCGGTTGGCGTCAGCCGCTGATACTGCCGGTAACCGAGGTGAAGATCGGAGAGGTGAACCAGGCGCATGCGGCGGGGAGCGTTGAGGGAATCTAACGCTCCCGGCGATCCGCCGTGCGCATGTGTTGGGTGATCCGCATCTGCATTTGCTGCGCGGCAGCCGCCGGCGGCGTGCTCACCGACGTCATGACGACGACGTTGAACCAGGATTCGCTCAGCCAACCCCGCCGGCGGTCGAGCACCATGGTGCCGCGCACCGTTCCCTTTTCGAGAATTGCTTGCGACGCCGACCCCGGTCCGATGGCCGGCTGCATCTCGCCGCGCATCGAGACGTATGCGAGGTCGCCGCCGTGCGTGACCGAATCGAGTTTGAGCGTCACGTGCAACATGCCCGAGAGCTGCGCGCCCAACTGCGTACCCGCCGGCAGCGGCATCTCGCGCATCCAGCTATCGCCCACTTTGATGGGACCTTTGGGGAACGTCGCCGGCATCAACGACACGACGTGCGCGACCTCACGAGGCGCGCCCGACCCCGGCGCCATCGCCAGCAACCCCTCCGGCGTGACGCGAAATCGTGCCCGCTGCCCGCGAAGCTGCGCCTCCATCTGGTGGGCCGCGCCGAGTCCGCGCTGATCCGTGGTCCACAGCCGCACCGAGTCGGTGACCGCGAGGATGGCCGTCTCTTCGTTCGACTCGCCCTCGATGATGGCGCGCGAGAACATGGCCATCGTCGTGACGAGGCTGCCCGGGCCGACGCCCGTTCGCGTCACCGCACCGCCGCTGTAGTCGGTCTCCTGGTCGAGACGCATGCGAAGCGTGTCGCCGGCGCGCGGCCGGATCTGGAGCAACAGATCCTGCGCCATCGCACTGTGATGGACCGACGCGACCGCGAAGAGCCCGACGCTTGCGCCGATCCGGACCTGCCGCGGAAACATTCGAAGACTCAGAAGCCGTACGGGTCGTCGGCCGGCGCCGAGCGAATCGCCGCGGCCGGTTGTCGGTCCGGGGATGCGGGCTGTGCCGACACGATGGGCTTGAGCTGCGACTGGAAGAACTTCTTCACGTCGGCGGGCCGTTCGCGCATCGTGGCGTTCTTCGCCCGAATCACTTCCTCGTCGTCGCGAATGCCGATCGCGTCGCGGACCCAGTTCAGCGTGATCGACGGATCGAGCGAACGCAGGTTGCGCAGCACGGCGGCGTCGAGATCCACGTCGACCGACTGGGGATACTTCTCGATTCCGTCGCGCCCGCGCATGATCGCCGGCCGCGGGAACCGCACGAAAATCGGCTGCGTGAAATGCGGATGCCGCACCATCAGCTGCCCCTTCTCCAACGTGGCGAGCTTCGTCTTCACGGCTTGACTCAGCACGGCGTAGCCAGGCGTCGCCAGCTCGTCGGCGTCCATGCGGCCGAACAGCGCCGTCCCGGAATTCCCCACGACGCGACGGTGCACTTGCGAACGGAACTGTTGCGCGCCGAACAGCACGAGGCCGAGGTACCGGCCGCGTTCCGCGAGATCGAGCAGCATCTTCCGTACATAGGTGTCTTGTCCATCGTTCGGCGCGTACTTGTTCAGCTCGTCGACGAACACGATGACGTGGTTCACGCCGAGGTCGCGCTTCTCGAGGTGCTCCCGAAGGCGAGTCACGACGCGCGCGAAGATCAAGTCCTGCGCGTCTTCCTCGAGGGAGGCGACGTCGATCACGTACACCGTGCGGTCCTGAAAGCTCCCGAACGGCAAGTCGCTGACCGTTCCGGCATCGGTGACTAGTCCGGCGCACCGGGTCGAAATATTGGTAAGCCGGTTCCGAACCTTGCGAATCGTCGCCACATGGTGCGTTCGCCACCCCTCGTTGCCCTTGTTCTCCATCGCCGACAGCAGGTCGCGGAACCACATCTCGAGATCGGCGAACGAGCGGACGAGGTAGCGCTTGTTGCCGAGCAGCGGATCGGCGAAATCGCGATCGACGATCCGCTCGCGAATGAAATCGATCAGCGCGTCGGCCTTGGCGTCGACGTCGTCCTTGTTGAGCAGCACTTCGGCGTATTGCAGCACCTCGCGCAGTCCCCATGTGAGCGGCGTCACATTGTGCGTCAGCTCGTCGTTGGACCGCAGCGTGTTGAGCGAGAAGCCGTCGGACTTGAACGGCGCGAAATACTGGACGTTCTCGAACGGCGTCGCCGGCACGCCGCATTTCTCGTACAGGGCAGCGTCGCGCTCGTCGATCGGACCCGGCTGGTCGAGAAAGCACAGGTCCGGCCCTTTCACGTTGAAGCACACGGCCGCGATCGAGCCCTTCTGCTCGGGGAAATGCGTGAAGATCGAGCCCATGATCCACTCGATCGCGCTCGTCTTCGTCGCGAGACCGGACACGCCGGTGATGTTGAGATGCGCCGCCTCCGGCCCGATCAGAAAATCGGCGTCGAGATAGATCGGTGCGTCCGTGCCGCCGGCGTGGTACACACCGATCGGAATGCCGGTGCGCGCGCCGTCGCGGAGATACGCGTCCATGCGCAGCGCCACTTCGACATCGTCGTCGCCGGCGAGAAACACCTGCCCCATCCCCACCGGTTGCAACGGTTCTTCGGGGACCTGTCGGAGCACCGCCGCCGTGTACAACCGGATCTCCGCTCGGCGTGTGGCGGCGAGCGATGCCGACGTCGGCGCGCCGTCGTGGCCGAGGACGTCGTGCAGCGGCGTGGCGAGATCGGTGTAGCTCAGCCCTTCGACGACGACGCCGTAGATCTGCGGAATCTGGCCGTTCACTGGCGCGTCGCCTTCGACGCGCACGATCGTCCCGATGCCGACCGGCGAATCGAGCGCCGTCCAGAAATGGAATTCGTGCGGCGTGTTCGGCTTGCGTTCAGTCGCGACCACGCGACCGAGTGGGGAAGACGTTGATTCGTTGGCCGTCACGTCACCGCTCGCAGAAACTCTTCACAGTCGCGAACTCCGTAGACCATCTTGTCCCAGCGCGCGTCCGGCAGCGCGACCGGCGACGCCTCGGCGAGAATCCACCGGGAAACTTCGTCGGCGCGCGCACCGATGTCATCCTCACGCGCTTTGTCGCGCGGCGACACCTCCACGCGAACCAGACCCCACATCGGATCGTGGCCGGCGCGGTCCCGGAGCCGAAGATACCAGCTCGCCACGGGCGCGCGTTTCTCCGGCGAGATGGAAAAGACGCTCGTGCGCTCACCTGCCTCGAGGCCGAGCGCGACTCTGAGCGCGTCGCCCTGCACGTACAACGTGCGATGGCTCTTCACGACGCCGATCGCGCAGGCCGACCGGGCGATCGGCTGCGCCGCGCTGATGCCGCCGTCGATCAGCAGCGGCCGCGTTTCAGACGCGCACCATTCCTTCGCCAGCGCATGCTCGAGCGACTCGCGGTCGTTTCGCACAAGGTTCCGCGCCAGCTCGCGCAGGGCGATGGGATGCTCGGTCGCGTCGGCCACGCCATCCGTCGTGTCGCGCGCGCGGACGCCGCTCGCGTCGAGCGCCCGCCGGTCCGATGCGCTCAGGAATCGCGTGGGAACGTAGATGCGCTGATCGACGGCGTGCTTCCACGTGAACATCCGCCGATCTCGGCGCTCGCGAATGACTGCCCCGATGATCCCCGCCACGATCGGCACGCCGCCCGCACGGTACATCTTCACCGCGCTCTCTTGACGCCCGTCGAGAAACGCGGCAAACGCTACCTCCGGCGAGCCCGTTACCGCGATCGCGCGCACCTCGCGCCCCTCGATCACCGTCGCCTGCGCGAGCCTGGGCGGGTCCGACGCCTCGGCCGTGAACTCGAGCGGCGCTTCACCTTCGACGGGTTCGCCATCGGGAAAGATCGTCGCCAGCCACCGGCCGATCGTGTGGTCCGGACGCACGGAGGGCGGCTCCGTGGTCACGCCGGTGCTCGTCACGAACCCACCCGACCCGCGAGCACGATCACCGGCCACACGATCCGCCGCGGCGTCTCCTCGGGCCACAGCGCGCGCAGCTCCGCTTCGGCACCGAGCACCGGATCGGTTCCAACTGCTTTGATGTAACGCGCGGTCGCCGACATGCTCCGCATGTAGCCCACGATCTGCGGCAGCGTCCAGTCGTTCTCCAACGAAAACGGCGGCGCGGCGATTCGCTCGAAGGGAAACGGAATGGTGCGGTACTCGGTGTCGACGTACTTCCGCTCCGGCGGCCAGTATGGACCCACGTCGCCGTACATGTACCTGTGCAGCACCGCGCCGACGTCGCCGTCCATGCTCGGCGCCGCGTACGTCCACGCGACGATCGGCGCGTCCGGTCCGCTTGCGACGCGCCGGACCTCCGAGAAAAAGGCGTCGTTCGCGAACCAGTGCAGCGCTTGCGCGACGGCCACCGCGTCGATCGACCTCGAGCGGATCGCCGTTCGCTCGGCGGAGCAGGCAGCCCAACCGGTTCGCGACTCCTTCGGCGCCCGGGCAATCTGTTCGGCGCTGAGATCGGTGCCGACCACGAACTCGAAATGGCGCGCGATGTCGCTCGTCGCCTGGCCGGATCCGGCGCCGCAGTCCCACGCCACTCGCCGACGCGGCGCGACGGACGCGAAGAACTCCACGAGCGCGGCCGGGTAGCGCGGGCGAAACGCGGAGTACGCTGCGGAAACTGACGAGAAGTGGTCGGCCGGAGGGCTCGCGCCGCTCACCGCACGACCGCGACCGCGACGCCGTCGTGCGTCGGGACGATGATGCCGAGCACGCGCGGATCGCTCGCCAGGCGGCGATTGAACTCGCGCACGGCACGCGTCCGGTCGTCGGTCTCGTCCTGCTCGTACACGCGACCGCCCCACAGGGCGTTGTCGGCGATGATCAACCCGCCCGGCCGCACGAGTCGCAGCGCCCAGTCGAGATACGTCGGCAGCGGCTCCTTGTCGGCGTCGAGGAAAATCGCGTCGTACCGCTCGCCGTCGAGCGACGGCAGCACGTCGAGCGCGCGGCCGACCTTCACTTCGATGCGATCCGACATTCCCGCGCGTTCGATGTATCGGCGCGCGAACTCGGCGTGCTTGCTCTCGATCTCGATCGTGAGCAAACGTCCCCCCGGTGGCAGCGACCGCGCCATGCAGATGGCCGAGTAGCCGCCGAGCGTTCCGACCTCGAGTACACGTCGCGCGCCGATCGACGTCAGCAGAACTTGCAGCAGACGTCCTTCGTCGGCCGAGATCGCGATCGGTGGAAGGCCGGTGCGGTCGGCCTCCTCACGCAGCGCGGCGAGAAGCTCGTCCTCGGCGCTGAACAACCCAGCGATGTAGTCTCCGGCGCGATCTGACATCGTAGCGATAGTGAGTCGTCGTCTATTCGACGCCGATATCCCAGGCTTGCTGCAAATCCTTTCGCGAGTACGCGCGAAACGCCGTGAGCGTCTGCGTGCGTTGAATTCCCGGGACGGTTGGGAACACCTCCGTCACGACGTGCGCGATCTGGTCGTATTGCGGCACGCGCACGATCGCCACGAGATCCCAGTCGCCCGACACCGAGTACACCTCGGTCACACCGTCGACGCCGGCGAGCATGTTCGCCGCCGTCGGAATGAGCGTCGGGTCGACGCGAATCAGGACGATCGTTGTGATCACGGTTCGACGGCCGGCGGAGGACAGGGAGGTACGTTGAGCAGCCAGAGACCGGAGATGCGATTCTTGTCGTCCACGTCGAACAAGAGATCTCGCGCGACGCGAACCGTGCGCGCGCCACGCGGCGCGCCGAGCCGGAAGTGGAAATTCGTCTGACTGGGGTCGGCTTCCGCGATCAGGTGCGTATCGACTTCCACCGACGCGACGTCGGCCTTCGTCTTGCTCACCGGCACCATGACCTGCACGTCCTCGATGTGCGACGGCAACGCCAGCGCCGGCAGCCTTCGCACGTCCGGCCACACGGCCACCTCGACACCCGCAATGCGACCCGCGGCGACGTCGAGGATGACCCACGAGCCGTCGGTTCCTTCGAGCCCTACCGATCCGGACAACCCGTCGCCCGACGCGCGCGGCGTCAACTGCGCCGACAGAATGTCGGTGTCGGGATCCCAGGTGTATTCCACGTCCGCCGGCAACGCGTCGGCAGGCTGAATGTGTACGTCAACCTTCACGTCCTTCTCCTCCATGTGGGTCGAGTGCGAATCTCGCATCCCGCGCGGCGTAGAGCAGGTCCGAATTCGCGCGCACGCGATCACGGCCTTGCAGCGTCTCCCGCCCTGCCCCGCCCGGTGTCTCGGACGGCCCGTCCCTCGCGGCTAAGATATACCCGCGGCAACGATTCGACGAACCCCCTCGAGCACGTCAGCGGCCGGAGCCGCGAACGAAACACGAATCCATTCCGGCGCGCGGAACGCCGCTCCTGCAACGACCGCTACGTCGTGCGCGTCGAGCAACCGCTCAGCCGCGCGCGTTCCCGGTTCGGGATTGTCGGGTGAAGCCTGACCCGCCCGGACGAACAGATAGAACGCCCCCTCCGGTTCGAGCACTTCGAGGCCACCCTTCCGAAGGATATTGAGTGCACCATCGCGGCGGCGTCTCAACTCGGCAACCATCTCGCTCAAAGCGGAGCGATATGCGTCGACATTCGAGAGTGCCGAGAGCGCGGCGTGTTGCGAGATCGTCGTCGCGTTCGACGTCGTGTGCGATTGCAGTGCCGCCACCGAACGCGCGAGCTCTGCCGGACCGATCGACCATCCGATGCGCCAGCCCGGCATCGCCATCGACTTCGCTAACCCGTCCACCACGACGAGCCGTCCCGACGCCGGCGCGGCTGACAACAACGACGCCGCCTCGCCGTCGTAGCAGATGCCACGGTAGATCTCGTCGCTCAGAATCCACCACCCGGCCTCGCTCGCGAACGCCGAGATCTCTTCCAGCTCAGCGCGCGAGTAGACCGCGCCCGTGGGATTGCTCGGCGAGTTCAGCACGAGGCCGCGCGTCTTCGCCGTTCCGGCGCGCGCCAGGTCCGACGCCGAGATCTTGAAGCTCCGCTCGCGCGAGCCGCTCAGCGGCACCGCCTTGGCGCGCGCGATCGTGAGCATTTCGTAATAGCTGGTCCAGCCCGGCGTCGGCACCAGCACTTCGTCGCCTTCGCCGAACAGCGCAAAACAGGTGTTGAACAGCGCCTGCTTCGTTCCCGCCGAAACGACGACATTGCTCGAATCCCACGGCGTGGCGCCGTGCTCGCGGCACGCCTGCTCCGCGATGACCGCCCGCAGCGGCTCGATCCCGGCCACGGGCGTGTACCGCGTCGCGCCCTCGTCGAGCGCCCGGTGCGCCGCCTCGATCACGAACGCGGGCGTCGGGAAGTCCGGCTCTCCGGCGCCGAGGTCGATGATCGGCCGGCCCTCCGCCCGAAGTCGCTTGGCGCGCGCCGACGCCGCGATCGTGGCGGACTCGCGAAGCCGGTCGATGTTGGACGACGGGGTGTAGTTCGTCACGCGTCAGCCCATTGAGCTATCATTCTTCCCCCCTGCACGTTCCGCCGCCGGCCGTCCCCAACTCGAGTCGAAATGTCGTCCGACGAACACGAGCTTCCACCAGTTTCCCGCGGCCAAAACGCGCTCCTCGTCCTGCCCCACGACTGGGCGTCGATCGCCGAGTTTCTGGCGCCATTGATCGAACGCGTCGATCCCGAATCTCCGGACGTCCAGGTCGTCATCGCAACCGCCGACGCCGAGGTCGCCGCAGCGGTCATCGCGGCAAGCGCCCGGCTCGTCGGCGATCGTCCGATCGGCGTGCTGGCTGCGACGTCGTCCGCACGCGCGGCGCGACTCGTCAAAATCCGGCCGCCGCACATCGTAGCCGGCACACCGAGCACGCTCGTTGGTCTCCTGCGCGCCAGCGCGATCAAGCTCGACGCTGTCCGCGCGATGTGCATCGCGTGGGCCGACGAGCTCCTCGCGCGCGATGAATCCGCGTCGTTGGAAACGCTGATGGCCGAGGTCCCGAAGGACGCGCCGCGCATGATCGTGACATCCGTCGCCACTCCCGCCGTGGATGAGTTGGTCGAACGATACGCGCGGCGCGCGCGTCGGGAAGTCGCGCGCGCGCTGGAGGGGCGCGAACCCATCGGTCTGGAGTACGTGCTCTCGTCGATGACCGCTCGCCCCACCACGCTGCGGCGCCTGCTGGACGAAATCGACCCGTCGTCAGCGCTGGTCTTCGCGCGCGAGGCCGATAGCCGGGTGAGTGTGCGCGATCAGCTCCGCGTGCTCGGCTACGGCGACGAGGGCGACGTGCGTTGCGGCGTGGCCGCGCCGCCCGAGACGGCCCTCACCGTCTTGTACGACCTACCAGCGACCCACGAGGAGTTGCGCGAGGCGGTGTCCGGTGCACGCCGAGCGATCGCGCTCGTTCGCCCGCGCCAACTCGAGAGCCTTCGTGCGCTGGCACTCGGCGGCGCGCTCAAACCGCACGTCTTGCCTGAAGCGGTTGCGGCGTCGCGCGCTCGCGACGCGAGCATTCTCGCTCAACTGCGTCGGATCCTCGATAGCGGGGCCGCGTCGCGCGAGCTGCTGTCGATCGAGCCTCTGCTCGAGGATTTCGATGGTGCCGAAGTGGCGGCGGCGGCGCTCAAGCTGCTCGAGCAGGAGCGAGCCGCACAACAGGCGCGCGCTGTGGAACAGGAGAAGGTCGCGAGCCGCGAGGGCACATACGCCGAGCGATCGCCCGCCGCGCCGCGCGAGTCCTCCGGGCCCATGGTCAGCCTGTTCGCGAGCGTCGGCGCGCGCGAGGGCGTGCGGCCGGCGGATCTCGTCGGCATGATCACGAGCAAGGCGGGCGTGGCCGGCAGCGACGTGGGTCGCGTCGACATCCGCGAGTCGCACTCCACGATCGAGGTCGCGAGCGGGCTCGCCGATCAGATCATCGACCGCGCGTCGGGCACGATCGTGAAAGGACGCCGCGCGCTGCTCAAGCGCGACGAAAAACCCGCGCGGCGCGATTCGCGCGACGAGAGACCTGGCCATCGCGGACCACGAGAGGAGCGCCCGTTCAGGCGCGGATCGGGAGACGACCGCCCGTTCGGGCGCGGGTCACGGGACGACCGTCCGCCTCGGCGCGATGGAGCCCGCCGAGAAGGCCGGCCAGCCGGGCCGCCGCGCCATCGGTCGGGCGACCGACCGGCTGACGATCGCCCCCGCGGCCCGCGCGGCCCGCGCTCCTCACCTCGCGCGTGATCTCCGACGGGTCGTTCGCCAGCGGCCGCGCCGGATGGATCGAAGTAATCTGCGGCGTCATGTTCAGCGGCAAGAGCGAGGAGCTCATCCGCCGCGTGCGGCGCGCGATCATCGCCAGGAAGAGAATCCAGGTCTTCAAGTCGCACCTCGACGAGCGATACTCCGGCATCTATCAGGTGTCGAGCCACGATGGCCGCACCGTGAACGCCGAGCCGGTGGACACCACCGAGCAGATCGCACGCATGGTGCTGCCGGACACGCAGGTCGTGGCGATCGACGAGGCGCAGTTTCTCGATGCCGGGATCGTCGACCTCGTGACTTCGCTCGCCAATCGCGGAATACGCGTGATCGTCGCCGGCACGGACACTGACTTCCGGGGCGAGCCGTTCGGCGCCATGCCGCAGCTGCTCTCCGTCGCCGAGGTGGTGGACAAGCTGCACGCGATCTGCGTGGTGTGCGGCAATCCCGCGAGCCGCAATCAACGCCTCATCGCCGGGACGCCCGCGCGCTACGATTCGCCGACCATCATGGTCGGTAGCACGGAGTCGTACGAGGCGCGCTGCCGCGCGTGTCATTCGGTGCCGCGACGCGACGAAGATCAGGGGCGGCTGCTATAACAGCCGCCCCTGATCACCATCGTCCTGCATGCTACGCTCGTCGCGGTCGGTGCTTACGGCCCACCCGGCGTCAGGCTCCTGTACAGGGCGCCGATCGTCGACGACTTGACGCGCACCGGATCGAGCTCGTAGTAGCGATTGTCGAGGAACCGGCCTGTCGTCGGGAAGTACGGCGGCGGATTGACCACCGCGCACCGGTCGTAGCTGTATCGCTTGACGTAGCCTTGACCGCTCGTGAGGCCAACCGGTCCGCGATTGTTCTGAATCAGGCCACCGGTGAGGTAAAGGCACCCGTGCCCGTCCGTCGACGTCCCACAGGTTAGCGCGTTGGTCGGACCGCTATTGTAGTTCTCCACGGTGAACGACGTTCCGAGCGCCATGATCACCGCGTCCAAGTTGAGGTCTGGGGTATCGTCAAGGCTGCGATAGACCGTAGGGCTCCCCGTGTTGATGACCTGGGGCGTGTTGATGCTGTTGTCGGCCACGTACGTGTCCTGCCCCGAGATCGTGCCCAGAATGTCGATGCACAGGCCTTTGGCGGGATCGTTTGCATACCGCACGTCGTCGAGAATGACCAGCGTGTTGGGCGTGTACAGGGTCACGTCGCCGCCGACCACGCCGCTGATGCCGATCGTGCCGCCGGCGTAGATCACGCCCTTGGTGTTCGTGTTGTATCCGCGATATAACGGGAAAAGGTATTTCGCGTCCCACGTGCGAACGGCGGAGACCGCGGCAGGGGGCGTGTTCGAGTACAGCGTCCACGCGCCGTATTGATCACTTGGCGTGAATGTCGAGTCCTCACCACCCTTGTGAATCGCGGCATTCGAGTAACCCAGCGCCGTCGTGCGCGCTACCGCGACGAGGTGCGGATCGCCGCCCAGGTAACACCGGACGTTGGGGTGCTGGAGCACGCCACTGAACGTCGCGTTGTTCGTCTTCACCGAGTCCGCTTCCGCTCGCGACGCCGCGACGTTCGCCGCCGTCACTCCGCCCGGCCGCCCGCCGGCGGTCACCGTGTCGAACCAGGTGTTGCTCGAGCTCGAATGGTAGTGCACGGCGAACGGGAAGAACTTGAGGGTCGTGTCGCCACTCGTCTTGACCTTGTGCCAGTCCCCGCAGTTCGTGAGCGACGTCGCTGACGGCAGTGAGCCGCTCGGCCAATCGGCGCGCAGCCACGCGCTGTTTCCCGCCTTCGCCGTGTAGACCCGGAAGAAGCCGTCGTTGGCGGCCGTCGAGTCACCGGCGCCGTTGAGATCCGTCGCAAGGAACTCGAGCCGCATCAGCACACCGGTGGAGGCACCGGTGTTCGGCGGCGAGAAATTGAACCCGCTCACTGTGGCGAGGCCGCTGAGCGACGCAAGCGTCGTCAGCGTCGGAAGTGGGATCGGCTTCTGGCTCACCTCATACCCGTTGGCAAACGTCGCCGCGGTCGCATTCACGATGAGCGGCGCGGCCGTGCCGACGTCGTTGTGGAAGTTGGCGCCGCCGGTTCCGATGGTGATCGTGTCATTCGACCAGACGGGGCCCCACAGCGCGTCGCCGTTGGCGAATACGATTGCGCCGCCGGACGCGCTGTTTTCGCTATTGGTCCAGTAGGCGAACTTCGCGAAGCTCTCCTGCGACAGCTCGAGGCGGCGCACGAAGCCCGTGCCATTCCGAAGGTCGCGCGCTTCGGCAACGACGCTCGCGAAGCGCCCGAACTGCCCGCTCGTCGAACCGGTCGGCCCGGCGTAGAGGTTCACCACGAGGCCGGGGACCGTCTGGCCATCGGCTGTGGCGATCGGAGCCTTGTTCATCATGGTCACGTAGCTGCTGCTCGGCAGTGCCGCGGGATTGAAGTTGAGCTCCGCTTTGCCGATCTGGAGCGCGGCCTCCGAGGTGTACTTGAGGTCGTCTTCCTTCTCATACGCCTTGCCGAGCAGCGTGGCATTGGTGGAGAGATAGATCGACGACAGCGCGAGCGCGCCGACCGCGATGACGAAGAAAATCGACACGAAGAGCGCCGCGCCGCGGCGCGCTCGGGGGGATTTGCGCTGTGAACGAGAGAAGAGCCTCATAAATGAACCTCTACGGGATGACGACGGACGACGACTGCGCGGTCGGCGACGTCGCCGGGCTGCAATCCACGGCGGCGACTGCGTACACCCAGGTCTGGCCGCTCTGCACATCGATGTCGTTGAAGCTGTAGCTGCCGGCCCCTGCGGGGACGCCCGCGAACGGTTCGTCGAACGTGGCGACGCTCGACAGGCGACGGTACACGGCGTAGCGGATGACATCCTTCTCACCCGCGCCGTCATCGACCGACTTGGTCCACGCGACCGTGACGTAGGTCTGCGGCACGGTGGTGCCGTTCGCCGCGGTCACCGAGGCCGTCACGGACCCCGGCGCCAGCGGCGGGTTGCCACACGTGAAGTGGTGCAAGAGGCCGGCATTCATCAGGTGGATTATCGCGCGCTGCTGGCGGAGCTTCGCTTGGCCGGAGCGCGGATCATGGAAAACGGTGGTGAACTGCAGGCGCACTTCGCGGATGCTGTCGGTCAGCGCAGAGTGCGCGGTGTCGGCCGTCGAGCCGTGGATCGCCGCCGTGTGGATGATCGGGAGCGCTGACGGGGGAATCTCGGTGAGATTCCCGAGCGTGTCGCTCTTGAAGTAATGGAAGATCGTGTCGCCCGGATTGTAGACGATGCCACGAGCGACGACGCGAGCCGGTTTCGCGTTCACACGACGGAACAGGACGTAGTCGTAGCTGTACGAGCTCGTCGAGTCGTGCGACAACCAATACGAAATCGTCTCCGCGTTGCTGGGTACGCCCGGGCTCGACGTGTACGTCGTTTCGGGATAGGTCGTCGACGTCCTGGGCAACGTGATCGCTTCATTCGTTCGGAGCACGTCGACGCTCGCGGAATCCGTATTGGGGTTGATGTACACGGACCCCATGTCGCCCGTGTCGAGCGCGACCAAGTCGGCATTGAACGTCAAGCTCAGCGTGTCGGCCATGACGAGGAGCGGCTGCTGGTCGACGACGCCGACGCCCGCCACCCGAAGCTCGCGCTCGAGCATTGAGACGGCGAACCGCGAGTTCTGCTGGGCGTCGAGGTAGCCCGACTCCGTCGAGACCGACGCCGATTGTTTGCGGAAGAGCTGAGCGGTCATGCCGATCATCGCCAACATCAGCGACATTGCCAGGATCATTTCGAGCAGCGTGAAGCCGCGACGGCTTCTGAGTATTGGAGCGTTCATCGTGGCCTCCTGCCTTAGTAGGGGGCGATGGTGGTCGTCTTGCGAACCGACCCGGTGATCTGGCGGTGCGTGACCTGCACCGTCACGATCTTGTAGTCGATCGTGTCGGCGAATGACCCGCCGACGCGATGAACCCACGTTTGCCGGGTGTACTGCGGATAGCCCGGGATCGCGTTCTCGGTTGCCACGTACAGGCTCTCGATCGCCGTGTAGCGCGGCGCACCCTTGATCGTTTCGAGGCGGTCCGCGGCGAGCTGCGCGGCGGTGATGCGAAGGCGCGACGTCGACGTCGCCTGCGCGAGTCGGACGGAGAACATCGCCAGCCCGAGGATCACGCCGGCCAGAATCACGAGCGCGACGATGACCTCGACCAGCGACAGACCTCGTCGCGGCCGGCGAGCACCGCGCACGGGACTCGAACAATGTGCGTGGCGGCTCATTGACTGACCTGAACCCATTTCAAGGCCTCGGCATTCAGTCGGTACCACGAGACGCGGCCGGTGGCCTGCGTCACAGTGACTGCTCGGTACCACGGGGGACCGTGGGCAGCCACCTTGATGTAGATCTCCGCGTCGCTGCTGGCGGAGCCGTCCCGGTGGAACGTGATCGTCGGGTAGCCGTTGAGGAGCGACATCGTCGGCCCGCTCACGGCCTGGTGAATGACGTCCCCGGAGACCCCCAGGGTCCCCACGTCGGTGAAGAGCACGCCGTTGTCGAGGCCACGCCAGAAGACGTGTTCCGAACTGTCGGCGACTCCATCGCCATTCGCGTCCCAGATTGTGCGAATGCGCTCGCCCGTCGTGTCGAAGCTGACCAAGATGTCGTGCTGCCGCGTGATGGCCTGACGTTGCGCGTACTGCAGCGTGGTTCGGACGATGCCCGCCACGGCGTCGGCCTTGATCTTCGTCGTGTCGATCCGCGGCAGGGCGAGCGTCATCGTGATTCCAGACACGACGACGACCAACATCAGCTCGGCGAGCGTGAAAGCCGGGCGGAGAAACCTTGGAGCCTCTCGTGCGGGCTCGTACATATTGGCCCCCTTCTGAGTTCCTGCCCACCCCCAAAGGCGTCGGGGGAGTGCACAGACGCTAACGAAGACGCGGCCGAGGGTAGTCATCTGGGCGGCAAGAACAGTCACATTGGGGCGTTATTGGCCTCCCGCGTGACTGCCGAAATGCCCGATCGTCGTTGCAGTAAGCGAGTCGCCCGTCGACCGCCAATCCAACCATGGGCGTCATTGCCACCTTCCTCCCGACCGCCGCCCACTTGCTGCGCGTGCGCACGGCCATCCGCGACCGCCATGAGATCATCGCCTGCGAGGACTGGCCCTCGCTGATCCACGCGTGCGAACGCCAAGCGGCGAGGGTTGCGCTGGTGGACCTGTTCGCCGGCGGAACGACTAACCTCGCCGCGATCCGACAGATGAAGCGCCGGATTCCGAGGCTTACCCTGATCGCCTACGTGGACGTCGTCGCGTCGCGGGCGCACGACCTCTTCGATGCCGGCCGGCTGGGCATGGACGCACTGGTCATCGCCGACAAGGACGATGCGCCTCGCACGCTGCTCGCCACGATCGAACAGGCTGAGTCACGGAGCCTCGGTTCGCTCGTTCGTCTGGCGCTTGACGGCATCGACCCGACAGCGCGGGACGCGCTACTGATGTCGGTGACCCGCGCACACCAACGCCTCTCGCCTGAAGGGCTGGCCCGACTGCTCTCGCTGCCGAAGCGCACGGTGTCCCAACGGCTCGCGCGGGCCGGGTTTCCGTCCCCGCAGCGATTGCTATCGTGGGGTCGGTTGATCGTCGCCGCCCACCTCCTCGAGGACCGGCAGCGCAGCGCTGGCCAGGTCGCCACCGCACTCGACTTTCCGTCGGCGAGCGCGTTTCGCAACCTCTGCCAGCGCTATCTCGGCGCGACGCCCACTGAGATTCGGGAACGGGGCGGCGCGGGCTACGCGCTCGAGACCGTGCTGCTCGAGATCGGCGCTCCGATCAAGGTGCTCGAACTATTCGCCGACCCTCGGCCGGTTCCGGCACCGGAGGTCGGCAAGGTCGACGCGGCTATGTAGACCGGTTCGAGTACGCGAGCGTCAGGAATTCCTCGCGTGTGCGCTGGTCGGAACGGAACGAGCCGCGGATCGCGCTGGTGATCGTCTTGGAATTCTGCTTCTCGACGCCGCGCATCATCATGCACAGATGGTACGCCTCGATCACAACGCCGACGCCGATCGGCCGGAGCACGTCGTCGAGGGCGGTGGCGATTTGTTCGGTGAGACGCTCTTGCACCTGGAGCCGGCGCGAGAACACCTCGACGAGCCGTGCCACCTTGCTCAACCCGACGATCTTGCCGTCGGGGATGTAGGCGATGTGCGCCCGCCCGTAAAACGGCAGCATGTGGTGCTCGCACAGGCTATAGAGCTCGATGTCGCGCACCATGACCATGTTCGACGCGCCCTCGGCGTCGAACAGCGCGCCGTTCACGACCTGCTGAACGTCCATCTCGTAGCCGCGCGTCAGCCAGGCAAGGGCCGTGGCCACGCGCTCTGGCGTTCGCCTAAGTCCTTGCCGGTCTGGATCTTCCCCGATCAACTCGAGCTGTCGGCGGACGAGTTGCGCGAACTCGTCGTTCGCCCCCTCGCCGTCGTCTGGCTCGGTTGAGCCCGGCTGGCGTTGCCGGGAATCCAGTGAAAGGTGCGCCCCGTCTTGCATATCGACTCCAGATAGCAGGTTTTTCGTTGACGGGTTCCCGGCCCGTACATACCTTGGCGTCCGGGCGTAACCCTCAAAAGCTGCCCGAGCACCTTACATGCTACTCGTTGGTCTCACCGGTAACATCGGCAGCGGCAAGTCCACGGTCGCCCGCATGCTCTCCGAGCGCGGGGCGACGGTCATCGACGCGGACGTTCTGGCCCGCCGCGCCGTCGAACTCGGAACGCCTGCCTACGACAGAATCGTGTCGCGGTGGGGAAGCTCCGTGCTGTCGCCCGACGGGCACCTCGACCGCGCGGCACTGCGTCGGGTCGTCTTCGCGGACCACGCGCAACTCGAAGAACTTAACGAGATCGTCCATCCCGAAGTCGAGCGGCTGCGCGAGCGCCTCGTCGAACAGGCCCGCGCGCGCGGCGAGCGCGTGGTCATCTGCGACATCCCGCTGCTGCTCGAGAAGGGAATGGCCGATCTGTTCGACCGCATCGTTCTCGTCGACGCGCCGCGACCGGTGCGACTCGAGCGCTTGCTCCAGGACCGCGGGCTTCAGACGACCGAAGCGATGGAGATGATCGCCGCCCAGATGCCCGCTGAGCTCAAGCGCGCCCGCGCCGATTTCATCATCGAGAACAACGGCACGCTGACCCAACTCGAGCGTCGCGTACAGGATCTCTGGGTCTCGCTCTCGCGCGAGCCCACGTCGGCGCGTTCGGCCGCGCGCTCGTAGCGCCACTGCCCGATCGGCCGGTCCTCCGGTCCCCCGCAATTGACGCCCCTTCCCACGGCCGATAGACTCCGCGCGCGTTCGCCATCACCGCCGACTGGAGCACTACGTGTCCGATATCCCGAAGGACCTGCTGTACACCGAAGACCACGAATACCTGAAGCCCACCGACGACGCGAACGTCGTCGCGATCGGCATCACCGACTACGCGCAGGGTGAGCTCGGCGACGTCGTCTTCATCGAGCTCCCGAAGGTCGGCGCCTCGTTCTCGAAACACGACGTGTTCGGAACGGTGGAAGCGGTGAAGGCGGTGTCCGAGCTCTACTCGCCGGTCTCCGGCGACGTCGTCGCCGTCAACGACCGCCTGGACAAAGAGCCGGCGCTCGTCAACAGCTCGCCCTACGGCGACGGCTGGATGATCAAGGTCCGGCTCAAAGATCCGAACGAGCGCAAAGCGCTCCTCGACGCCGGCGCCTACTCGGCACACCTCGGATAGCGAAACGACCGCTCCGCCCGACGGACGGTGGCGGCAGGTCGCCGCACCCCGCCACCGCCCACCGCACCTCTAGTCCGACGCGTACTCCTCCGTCGGCACACACGCGCAGACGAGATTGCGGTCCCCGTAGGCGCTGTCCACCCGGCCGACCGACGGCCAGAACTTGTGCTCGCGACTCCACGGTGCCGGCAGCGCCGCGCGCTCGCGGCCGTAGGGGTGGGTCCACGTATCGCTCAACACCCGCGCCAGCGGATGCGGCGCGTTCTTGAGCACGTTGTCGTTGCGATCGGCGACGCCCAGCTCGATCTCTTTGATCTCTTGGCGAATCGCGATGAGCGCGTCGCAAAAGCGATCGAGCTCCGCCTTCGACTCGCTCTCCGTCGGCTCGATCATCAACGTGCCGGCGACCGGGAACGAGACCGTCGGCGCGTGGAAGCCGTAGTCCATCAGGCGCTTGGCGATGTCCTCGACCTCGACGCCCGCCGACGCCTTGAACGCCCGCGGATCGACGATGCACTCGTGGGCGACGGTGCCGTGCTTGCCGCGGTACAGCACCGGATAGTGCGCGTCGAGGCGCTTGGCGATGTAGTTCGCGCTCAGGATCGCGATCTTGCTCGCCTCGGTCAGTCCCGTGCCGCCCATCATGTCGATGTACATCATCGAAATCGGCAGAATGCTGGCGCTGCCCCACGGCGCTGCCGAGACGGAGCCGGCGCTGTGCGATCCGCCGACCTTCACGACCGGATTGCCCGGCAGGAAGTCGACCAGGTGCTTCGCGACGCCGATCGGGCCCATGCCTGGGCCGCCGCCGCCGTGCGGAATACAGAAAGTCTTATGAAGATTCAGGTGACACACGTCCGCGCCGATGTCGCCCGGACGCGCCAGCCCGACCATCGCGTTCATGTTCGCGCCGTCGAGGTAGACCTGCCCGCCGTACGTGTGGACGACCGTGCAGACGTCGGCGATCGTCTCGTCGAACACGCCGTACGTCGACGGATAGGTGATCATCAGCGCGGCGAGGGAGTCCGCGTTTGCCTTCGCTTTCTCCTCGAGATCGGCCATGTCCACGTCGCCGGCGTCCGTGTTCTTCACGACGACGACCTTCATCCCGGCCATCACCGCGCTCGCCGGATTCGTCCCGTGCGCCGACTGCGGAATGAGACACACGTTCCGTTTCGAGTCGTTGCGCGACTCGTGGTACGCGCGGATCACGAGCAATCCGGCGTACTCGCCTTGCGAACCGGCGTTCGGCTGCAGCGACACGGCGGCGAATCCCGTGATCTCGGCCAACGCCTGCTCGAGCCGGTCGAACATCTCGCGATAGCCCTTCGCCTGCTCCACCGGCGCGAACGGATGCAGCTTGCCGAACTCCGGCCACGTCACCGGATACATCTCGGCCGTCGCGTTCAGCTTCATCGTGCACGAGCCGAGCGGAATCATCGACGTCGTGAGCGAGAGGTCGCGCGTCTCGAGCCGCTTGAGGTAGCGCAGCATCTCGGTCTCGGAGTGGTAGCCGTGGAAGACCGGATGCGTGAGGAACGCGGTCGTGCGCGCGAACCGTTCGTCGTACCTCGAGTCGACGTCGGGGCGTAGTCCATCGAACGTCGGCGCCGCCCCCCCCCGTGGCCCGTCGCGAAGACCTGTAGCAGCTCGTCCACGTCGGCCGGCGTCGTCGTCTCGTCGAGCGCGATGACCACGCGCGAGTCGCCGAGCGCCCGAAGGTTGATTCCCTTCGCCCGCGCCGCGCCGATCACGTCGGTCGCCGGCTGCGCGCCCATCTCGACGCAGATCGTATCGAAGAAATCATCGCACGCGAGCGTGTAGCCGAGTGACTCGACGCCCTCGGCCAGCGTCGCCGCCAATTCGTGGATGCGCGACGCGATCTCCGTGAGCCGTTCGGGTCCGTGATAGACCGCGTACATGCCGGCGATCACCGCTAGCAGGACCTGCGCCGTGCAGATGTTGCTCGTCGCCTTGTCGCGGCGGATGTGTTGCTCGCGCGTCTGAAGCGCCATGCGCAGTGCCGGCTTCCCGTCCGTGTCGCGCGACACGCCGATGATCCGTCCGGGCAGATGCCGCTTGAACTCCTCGCGCGTCGAGAAAAACGCCGCGTGCGGACCGCCGTAGCCGAGCGGCACCCCGAAGCGCTGGCTGTTGCCGACACAGATGTCGGCGCCCCACTCGCCCGGCGGCGTGAGCAGCAGGAGGCTCATCACGTCCGTCGCGACGGTGACCAGCGCGTTCACGGCGTGGGCCCGCTCGCAGAATTGCCGGTAGTCGTACACCGCACCGTTCGTCGCCGGATACTGAAGCAGAACGCCGAACACCTCTTCGCCGATCGCCGCTTTTCGCCAATCGCCGACGACGACGTGCACGCCGCGGGCGTGAGCGCGGGTCTTCACCACCTCGATCGTCTGCGGATGGCACTCGTTCGAGATGAAGAAGGTCTCCTTGCCCGGCTTGCCGTGCACGCCGTACGACATGGCCATCGCTTCGGCCGCCGCGGTGCCTTCGTCGAGCAGCGACGCGTTCGCGATCTCGAGGCCCGTGAGATCGATCACCATCGTCTGATAGGTGAGCAGCGCCTCGAGTCGGCCCTGGGCGATCTCCGCCTGATACGGCGTGTACGCCGTGTACCATCCCGGATTCTCCAGCACGTTGCGCTGGATGACCGGCGGCGTGATGCAGTCGGCGTAGCCAAGCCCCAGATACGATCGAGAGATCTGGTTGCGGCGGGCGATGGTCCGTAGCGACGAGAGCGCTTCGTGCTCGGACATCGGCGCATGAATCGCCAGGGGACGATTCAATCGGATGCGCGACGGAACCGTCGCGTCGATCAAAGCGTCCAGCGAGTCGTAGCCGAGCAGATCGAGCATCGCGCGCACCTCGGCCTGTGACGGACCGATGTGGCGTGGGACGAAGCTCGATGCATCAGCGGAGGAGGCGGTGAGTTCGCGGGCGTGAGTCGTCATGCAAATCCTCGATCGCGGGCGGGGACAGGCCCGATGAGTTCTGGAGGGAGCGACAACAGCGCCTTGAATTTATGTTAGGATCAAACCCTCCGCCCCGACTTCCTTTTCGCTACGCCTGATGCCCGGCCAGCGCTGGCGTCTTCTGGTCACCCCCGCCGCACCGGGAGCCGAGAACATGGCGCTCGACGAGGCCCTCATGACGCGCGCGCGCCAGTCCGGCGAGTGGGCCCTGCGCGTCTACGCCTGGTCGGCGCCGACGATATCGCTCGGTCGAAATCAGTCCGCAATGCGACACTATGACCGAGAGCGCATCCGGCGACAGGGGCTCGCCGTAGTCCGGCGCCCCACCGGCGGTCGCGCCATCCTCCACCATCGCGAGATCACCTACAGCGTGACCGGACCGGCGTTGCACGCCGGGTCGGAGCGAGAGTCGTACGGGCGAATCACACGTTTGCTCGTCCGGGCATTGGAGAGCCTCGGTGTTCGGGCAGCCGTGGCGCCGCGCAAGGAGCGGGCGCGCGCCCCCGACGCGACTCCATGCTTCGAGCGGCCGGGCGAAGGTGAGTTGACCTTCGAGGGGCGGAAGCTGGCCGGAAGCGCACAATGGCGCTCCGACGGTGCACTCCTCCAGCATGGCTCGATTCTCGTCGGCGACGACCAGGGGCGGCTCTCCGAGTTCGCGTTGGCGGCACAGCCCGACCTCCCCGAGCCCGCGACGTTGGCTCAGGCGATGGGGCGGACGCCGTCGCTGGACGAAGCGGCAGCAAGCTTCGCCGCCGCCGTGAGGGAGCTCGAGGATCCGCACGTGGCCCCCCTGGAAGTCGACGATGATTTGCGTGCCCGCGTGACGTCACTCATCGTCCAGTATTCGGATGATTCATGGACGTGGAGGCGATGAGCGAATGCCCCCTCCATCGTGCTCCGCGAAGTGATGCTCTTCGGGCTGTCCCACCCTCCGTCACCCGATTGAACATGCGCATACCGATCCTGGCGTTTGTGTCACTGGCGCTACTCGCCGCGTGTTCGGGCGAAGGTACGAAACCGGCCGCGGGGCCAACCGGGGGCACGTTCATCTTCGTAGCACCTGGCGACGCCGCGGCCGTATTTCCTCCGTTTGTCGGAGAGGAGAATGGCGCGATGGTGGTCGGCTTGGTCTTCGACCGTTTGGCAGATATCTCGGACAAACTCGAGACGGCGGGAGACAAGACGTTCACTCCGCGCCTCGCCAAGAGTTGGGCGTGGGCACCTGACTCACTCTCGATCGCGTTCTCAATCGATCCGCGCGCGCGATGGCACGACGGCAAGCCGGTCACCGCGGCGGATGTTCGCTACAGCTTCAAAGTCTTCACCGATTCGGCCGTGGCGGCTCCCGCAGGGCCGCTGCTCGCGAACGTCGACTCCGTTTCGGTGCGCGACCCGTCGACCCCGGTCTTTTGGTTCAAAAAGCACACGCCCGAGCAGTTCTACGACGTCGCCTATCAACTGTGGATTCTTCCAGAGCACGTGTACGGATCGATTCCGATGGCCAAGCTCCGGACGTCCGCCGCGATCCGGTCGCCGATCGGCAGCGGCCCGTTCCGCTTCGTGCGTTGGGAACCGGGCGTGCGCATCGAGCTCGACGCCGACACGGCGAACTATCACGGCCGGCCACCGCTCGATCGCGTGATCATAAACCCTGTCATCAATCAGGCTGTTCGACAAACGCAGGTGCTCACGGGTCAGGCGGACTACATGCACGCCTTCCCGCCCGATCAATCCGGAAAGCTGGACAGCAGCTCGGTCGCGCGGCCCATCGCTGTGCCCCTTTTGACGACCGTGTTCATGGTGATGAACCGGTACGTACCGAAGTCCAAGCGCGTCCCTCACCCGGTGTTCGGCGACATCCGGGTTCGGCGCGCGATCTCGATGGCGCTCAACCGCGCGGCCATGCTCCAGAACGTGTTCGGCGCCGCGGGGCGAATCGCTTACGGCCCGGCTCCCATGAGACTCGCTGCCGCCGACAGCACGCTCAAGCTTCCTCCGTACGACACGACAGCCGCGAACGCGCTGCTCGATTCGGCGGGGTGGCGCCGCGGATCGAATGGAATGCGCGCGAAGGCGGGCAAGCCGTTGCGCTTCGAGCTGCTCATCCCGGCGACGAGCGGCGCCCGCAACCGCTATGGCATCCTGATCCAGGATGCGCTCCAGCACATCGGCGCGGAGGTGGTCATCGTCCCGGTCGATAACAACACCTACCAAGACAGAACGGTTGCCGGCGACCACGCCGGCAATTTCGAAGCGGCGATTCACGCCTTCAACGGAGATCCAAGCCCGAGCGGGCTGCGACAGATCTGGGGGACCGCTGGCATCAGCCCCCAGGGGCTGAACCTCCTGCTCTACTCGAATCCCAAGGTCGACGCTCTGCTCGACAGTCTCTCTACGTCGTTCGACCCCGCCCAGGTAAAGGCGTACACGTCGCGTGCGCTCCAGTTGGTCGTCGACGACGTGCCCGCCGTTTGGCTGTACGACCAGAACTACGTGGACGCGGTGAATCGGCGACTCACGGTTGGGCCGATACGGGCCGACGGATGGTGGTACACGCTGCCGACTTGGTCGATCGCCCCGAACAAGCGTATCGATCGCGACCGGTTCGGATTGACACCTCCCCCGACCGCGCGCTAGTCGTGCGACGGCGCCTGCTGGCGCGCCTCGGACAGTCGGTCATCGTCGTCTTCATCGTCACGACGATCGCGTTTTTCTTGATCCACTCCGCGCCCGGCGATCCGTTTTCGTACGATTCGGGGCGCCTCACGCCGGCGATTCGAGCCCGCTGGCGCGCGGAGTTCGGTTACGACCGGCCGCTCGCCGTTCAGTACGGGAAGTATCTCTGGAGCGTCGCGCACGGGCAGCTCGGCTATTCCACGTTCCGAAGCGAACCGGTCTCCGTCGTTATCGCTGAAGCATTGCCGCGTACACTCGCCTTGGCGGGACTGGGACTGTTGCTCAGCCTCGCCTTGGGCGTGGTGATCGGCACGCTGCAAGCAGCGCGTCGTGGTGGTTGGTTCGATCGCATCAGCTCCGCCGTGCTGCTCTTCATCTACTCGCTTCCCGATTTCTGGGGAGCGCTCATGGTCCTCCTGCTGTTCGCGTACTGGTGGCAGATCCTCCCGGCCGGCGGCATGTACGACCCGATGCACGACTACATGAGCCCGCGGCAGGCGATCGTCGATCGGTTGAAGCATTTCATTCTCCCGCTGTCGTGTCTCGTCGTCCTCACGATGGCGGGCATTACGCGCTATCAACGGGCCGCGATACTCGAGGCGCTTCCGGCGGACCACGTGCGATCCGCGCGGGCGAAGGGCGTCTCCGAGCACGGCGTCGTGTGGCGGCACGCCTTCCGAACCGCGCTCGCTCCCATGATCACGTTGCTCGGCGTCATGTTTCCGGCGTTGATCGGCGGAAGTTTGTTCATCGAGCGCGTCTTCTCGTGGCCGGGCATGGGGATGATGGCCGCCGATGCCGTCGTGTTTCGCGACTACGATCTCGTAACCGCCACCGTCATCGTCGGCGCCGTGCTCGTCGTCGTCGGCAATTTGGTCGCCGACGTGCTGCAAGTGGCTCTCGATCCACGCGTCCGTGAATAGCGCAGGCTCCCTGTGGGCGAGGCTGTTCGCCAATCGCTCGGCGCGTTGGGCGCTCATCGTGATCGGCGCGCTCGTGGTCGCGGCCATTGTCGGTCCGTTGCTCAGGTCGCAGAGTTGCATCGCCCAACCCGACATCGAGCACCTCAAGAACGCCCGGCCGTCCTTCGCCCACCCGTTCGGAACCGACGCGTACAGCCGCGACGTGCTCGCGCGTGTGCTCTGCGGCGCCCGCATCTCACTCGCCATCGGCGTGCTCGCCGTTGTCGTCTCGACGACGCTCGGCGCCGCGTACGGTCTCGTCGCCGGCTACGCGGGCGGCCGCGTGGACGACGTGATGATGCGTTTGCTCGACGCATTCATGTCCATCCCGCGCGTGCTGATCCTCATCGCCGTGCTCACGATCTGGCGCGCCCCGGTACCGCTCGCGGGATTGATCCTCGTCATCGGCCTCACCGGCTGGTTCACCGTCTCTCGCCTCGTTCGCGCGGAGACGCGGCTGGCGAAGACCGCCGACTACGTCGCGTCGGCGCGCGCCCTGGGCGCGTCCGACGTACGAATCGTGTTGCGACATCTCCTGCCGAACGTTGCCGCGCCAATCATCGTCAGCTCCACGCTCGCCGTGGGCAACGTCATCGCTCTCGAGGCCGGCCTCTCGTACCTTGGCATCGGCGCACAACCGCCGACGGCAAGCTGGGGGTCGATCTTCCTCGACGGCATCGACACGTTCACCACCGCGTGGTGGGTCGTGCTGTTCCCCGGACTCGCCATCGTCATCACCGTGCTCGCGTTCAACATGCTCGGCGACGCCTTGCGCGACGTGCTCGATCCCCGGCAGCTTCACCTCGATCGTCCGTTCGCGACCGACCCGGCGATCGGACTCTCGCCGGTCTCACCGGCGTCCATGGACCAACTCGCGCAGAATGGCTGATTCGTCTCCGCTCCTCCGGATCGAGAACCTGCGCACGTTTTTCTACGCCGACGGCGGCGTCGCACGGGCCGTCGACGGAATCACGTTCGAGATCGGAGCGGGCGAGACGGTCGGGCTCGTCGGCGAATCCGGGTGCGGCAAGTCGGTCACCGCGCTGTCGATCCTTCGCCTGGTCCGGCCTCCGGGGCGCATCGAGCCGGGCAGCGTGATCCGATTCGACGACAAGGACCTCGTCACGCTCGACGAGAAGTCGATGCGCGCGATCCGCGGCGCCCGCATCGCCATGGTCTTTCAGGAGCCGATGACCGCGCTCAATCCGGTCTTTTCCGTCGGCGATCAGATCGCCGAGGTCGTGCGCATTCATCACGCCGGAACCAAGCGGGAAGCGTGGGACCGCGCCGTGAAGATGCTCGAGACGGTCGGCATTCCCGACGCCGCGATGCGCGCGCGCGACTATCCGCACCAGCTCTCCGGCGGAATGCGCCAACGCGTCGTCATCGCCATGGCGCTCGTGATGAATCCGGCGCTCGTCGTCGCCGACGAGCCCACCACCGCGCTCGACGTCACCATCCAGGCGCAGATTCTCGAGCTGCTCGGCGACCTGCAACGGAAGTTCGGCACGTCGATCCTGCTCATCACGCACGACCTGGGGGTCGTCGCCGAAACGGCGTCGCGCGTGATCGTGATGTACGCCGGCGAGATCGTCGAGGAATCGCCGGTCGGCGAGCTGTTCGCCCACGCTCACCATCCGTACACCGAAGGCTTGTTGGCCGCGATGCCGCGCGTCGGACAGGAGCGCGAGCGATTGGCGACGATCCCGGGCACTGTTCCACCGCCGAGCGCGTGGCCGACGGGATGTCGCTTCCACGATCGCTGCGCATATGCCTGGGAGAGATGCTCCACCGAGCATCCGCCGCTCTATCAGATAAGCGAGCATCACGTTTCTCGCTGTCACCTCGCGGAAGAACCCGCCCGTCGCTCACAGCGCCACGAACCCGCCGCGGCGATCAAGTCGTGACCGCCTCGCCCGCTGTCCACCCGTCCACCCGTCCACCTGTCCACCCGCTGTTGTCCGTCCGCAACCTCGTCAAGAATTTCCCCATCAAGAAAGGCGCATTCGGCAAGGCTGCCGGCGTCGTTCGCGCGGTGAACGACGTCTCGTTCGACGTGATGCCCGGCGAAACGCTCGGGCTCGTCGGCGAATCGGGATGCGGAAAGTCGACCACGGGACGCATGATTCTTCGTCTCATCGAACCCACCGCCGGCCGCGTGGAGTTCGACGGCATCGACCTCACCGCGCTCGACGCGCGCGCGATGCGAACGATCCGGCGACGAATTCAGGTCATCTTCCAGGATCCCTTTTCGTCCCTCAATCCGCGCATGACCGTCGGCGCGATCGTGCGCGAGGGGCTCACGATCCACAAGATCGCCGAGGGCGCCGCGGCCGACACGCGCGTGCGGCAACTGCTCGACGAAGTCGGGCTTCGTCCCGAGTACGTGTCGCGCTATCCGCATGAGTTTTCCGGCGGCCAGCGACAGCGCATCGGCATTGCCCGCGCGCTCGCCGTCGAGCCGAACTTCATCGTCTGCGACGAACCGGTCTCGGCGCTGGACGTATCGGTGCAGGCGCAGGTCATCAACCTGATGCAGGACCTGCAGCGCGATCGCGGCCTCGCCTACCTGTTCATCGCCCACGATCTGTCGGTCGTCGAACACATCGCCGACCGCGTCGCCGTGATGTACCTCGGCAAGATCGTCGAGCTGGCGAGCGCGGCCGATCTCTATCGCGACCCGGTGATGCCGTACACCCAGGCGCTGCTCTCGGCCGTTCCGGTTCCCGACCCCAGCGCCAAGAAGTCGCGCGTCGTGCTGACCGGCGATGTCCCGTCGCCCGCGAACCCGCCAACCGGATGCGTGTTCCATCCTCGCTGCCAGCATCCGGCCAAGGATGCCGCGTGCAGCGAGATCGTTCCGCCCCTCGAGGAAAAGGCGCCGCAGCACTGGGCGGCGTGCATCAAACAGCCTCCCACCGGGGTAGACTGGCGAGTGCAACAGGCGGCGGGAGGAACGAAGCAGCCTTTCCGGTGGACCGGTGGACCGGTGGACCGGTCGACCGCGTAGCCCGTCGCCTTTCGCCGTTCCGGTCTACCGGTCTACCGGTCCACCTGTCAACCTCTCCCAATGACAATCATCGACGTCCGCGAACCAGACGTACCTGCGGCGCTGGGCGCGCGCCCGTCCGCGCTCGACGATCGCGCGCTCTTCGGGCATCCGCGCGGCCTCGGTCTCCTGTTTTTCACGGAGATGTGGGAGCGGTTCTCGTACTACGGCATGCGCGCGATCCTCGTGCTCTACCTGGTCAACGCGCTCAAGTGGGACACGCCGCGCGCGGCGAATCTGTACGGCACGTACACGATGCTCGTGTACCTCACGCCGGTCATCGGCGGATTTCTCGCCGATCGGCTCATCGGCACACGACGCTCGCTCGTCATCGGCAGCCTGGTCATCGCGCTCGGCCACTTCACGCTGGCCTTCCCCGGGATGACCACGTTCTACGTCGGGCTCGGGCTCATCATCGTCGGCACCGGCTTCTTCAAGTCGAACGTGTCGACGATGGTCGGACAGATCTATCCCGAGGGCGATCGGCGTCGCGATTCCGGTTTCACGATCTTCTATGTCGGCATCAATGTCGGCGCGGCGCTCGGCCCGCTCTTCTGCGGAGGCTTCGCGCAGAACCCGCGCTTTGGCTGGCATTGGGGGTTCGCCTGCTCCGGCGTCGGCATGCTGCTCGGACTCGTCACCTACCTGTGGGGCCGCGACAAGTACTTGCCCGGCATCGGCACGTCGCCGACGCGTACCAGGGTCACGGCTGTCTCGGCGGACGCGGGCCCAAAAGCGAACACGACTCTCCACGGCGCGATCGGCGTCGTCCTCGGCGGCGTGCTCGGTTGGTTCCTCGGCGACGCGAGCGTGCTCGGCATTCTGATGGGCGTCGTGATCGGCCCCGCGCTCACGATCAGCTTGCTCGGCTCGCACGGCGAAGAACGAAAACGCGTCGTCGCACTTTTCATCGTCGTGTTTTTCGTGATCTTCTTCTGGGCGGCCTACGAGCAGACCGGCAGCTCGATGAATCTCTTCGCCGACAAGAACACCAACCTCAAGGCCGGCTCATTCAACATTCCGTCGAGCTGGTTTCAGTCGGTGAATCCGTTCGACATCATCATCTTCGCGCCGCTGTTCGCGTGGATGTGGACGGTGCTCGGCAAGCGCCGCCGCGAACCGTCGACGGCGCTCAAGATGGTGCTCGGCCTCGCGCTGCTGGCAACGGGATTCCTCTTCATGGTCATCGGCGGCGAGCGCGCCGACACCGGCATTCTCGTCAGCCCGTTCTGGCTCGTCGCCGCATACACGTTCCACACGTGGGGCGAGCTCTGTCTCTCACCGGTCGGCCTGTCGTACGTGACGAAGGTCGCGCCCGTGCGATTCGCATCGCTCCTCATGGGCGTGTGGTTCCTGGCCAATGCCGCCGCGAACAAGATCGCCGGCGCCGTCGCCGCGTTCACCCCGACGCCCGGCGAGAAGCCGCAAGCGATCGCCGGTGGACTGGCGGGATTCATCCAGTCGGTGAGCGCGACGAATCACGGTTTCTACATGATCTTCGTCGTCGCGGGGTTCGCGGCCGCCGCGCTGATGCTGCTGTTCGTACCGCTCCTCAAACGCCTGACGAGCAGCGTGGCTGCGTGATCGGTCTCACGGCCATCTGAACACGCTCGACGGGACGGTCTGTTCTCGCGTCGCTTGGACGTCGAACGGCTCGGGCAGAAAGAACGTCGTGAAATCCGAGCTTGAAACACGAACCTCGAATCGGTGTCCGCCGATCTCGGGGTTCAGCACATATGCGAGGTCGAGTCGCCAGATCCGCGGCGAGCGGGGCGGCGCGGAACCGAGCAGACTCACGCCGACCGACCCACGCGTTGGCGTGTTCACGCCGTAGGGAATGTCACCGGCCCACAGCCGGCCGGCGTCGGCGAAAGCGCCGACGCCGAAGTCGAACAATCCGTTCGGCCGTCCGAGAAACGATCGCGTGTCGAGCCGCGCGACGAATCGCCGGGCGCCGGGTGTGCTCGACCCCGAAAACCCGCGCACTCCACCCACGGGATCGCTCAGCGTGAAGTTGTACGGGATGCGCTGCTGCCAGCCGCCGCTGAAGCCGAGCGAGAGCGTCGTCGTGTTGTTCACCGTGGGCTTGAAATACTGAATGGCGAGCGCGTCGGCGAGCAGGCCGTCCCACACGTTCGCCGAATTGTCGTGGCGGCCTTCGCCCTCCGCCTGGAGACGGAGCGCGTTGTTGCGCCCGATCGCGCCCACGTACAGATCGCTCGACGCGAAGATGTCGTCGTCGCGCGCGCCGAGCGCCGTGACGCTTCGGCCGAAGAGCGTACCAACCTGAAATCCGACCGGAAAGTCTTCCGTCGCCGTCAACGCGTCGAGCCCTCTCACCTGGGTGAAGCCGATGTCGCGCACACCCCACAGCATGTTGACGCGAGCGATGCGATGGTCGACGTATCGATTGAGCAGCGCCGTGCTCGTGTCGGGCGCGAACCCGTGGTTGGTCACGAGCACCTGCGTATCGCCGGGGCGCTCGTCGTCGCCCGACAGCGAGATGCCGAAGAGACTGAGCCGTCCCGGCGGCCCGATGCGCATCACGCCACCCACCTCGAAGAAGCTCCGCACCAGCCGAATCGCGTGGTTCGAGTTGATGTCGTTCTCGAACTGCACGTAGTCGTCGAGCGTTCCGAGCTGAACGATCCACGCGAAACGTTGGATGTCGGTGTAGAACGGGTGAAATCCGCGCCCGACCCAATCGGTCCCGAGCGGGTTGCGAAACGCCTGCACGCTGAGCGTGTAGGGCCGTCCGAACATCTGGTTGTCGATGAGTCGCCCTCCGAACGCGTCGCGGAACGCGCCGCCGTCCCGCCAATCGCCCGCGAGGTAGATGCCTTCACCATCGAGATTGGCGTCGCCGAATCGAAAGAAACGGACGAACGGGTGTCCTGGCCCGATCGCCGCATCCAGCACGAGCGAGATTTCGTCGCTCGTCTCGACGAGCAGCGTGACGCCGCCCTGATCGTCCGAGATCGCGCGCACCGAGGCATCGGCGATGAACGGCTGCGCACGCAGGATGCGCTCCGAGTCGGCGCGACGCAGTTCGTCGCATGCATCACCGCGCGAGAGGAGCAGAAATCGCGCGATGACCTCCGGGTTCGTCGTGACATGAATTGCCGAGAGGAAGCTGTGGATCAGCGGCACGTGCCGGAGAACCGCGGCCGTCGGCGCCGAGCTTCGAACCACGATGCCGTCGATGCGCTGGCCGAAACAGTGCACGAACACCGTGTCCGTCGTGGGCGTTTGCGCCCCCGCACTCGCGGCACTGCTGAGCAGCGCGACGCCGACGCAGCCGAGCAGGTGCCGAACGCTCAGGAGTCGAATTGCCTACTTCCCCATTTTTCGCTTGAGCTCATCCAGCCGGCGCGCGGCATCCGCTTCGCGGTCGGCGCGGTCGCGGTCGCGTCCGAGCGCGTCGATCTCCGAGCGAACCGACGCACCCGCGGTGTCATCGAGGCCCAGCTCAGCGTCGCTGATCGGACCGCCGGCAACTCCATCAGGGGCGCCCGCGGGGCCGCCGGCCAGAATCGACTTCAGCTCGGCGGACATCTCCGAAACCTCTCGCTCGGCCAGCGCCACCTCTGATTCCTGCGCCGCGACTTTGCGCCGAAGCATGTCCACTCGCTGGCTGTGCATTTGTTCGTATTTCGCGCCGAGCTCCGACGTCTCGCGGTCGCCGATGCCCTCGGCCAGCTGCTTGCGCCGACGCACCGTCTCGAGCTCTCGCTCTTCGCGCGACAAACGCTCGCGCGCCTTGGCGAGCCCGTCGCGCAAATCGTCGAGGCCGACCCGCGCCTGCACGAGGGTCTCTTTCATGCGCGACGCAACGGCGCGCCGCTCCTCGGGACGCGTCGCGCGTGCGAGCAGCTCGTCGAACGAACGCCGAAAACCGTCAAATACCATCGCGGTGTTGCTCCTCGGGCCGGTTCGTGTACGATACTGGACGGGTTCATATGCCGCCATTCGTCATCGTTACCGCCACCACGGAATCTCTACGTGGACGCGCCCGCGTTCGCGTCAATGAGGCGTACACCGACGCGCTCACGTCGGTTGGACTGATTCCGCTCATCCTGCCGCCGGTCGACGCGGCGATGGCCGTCGCCGCGCTCGACGGCGTCGCCGGTCTGGTCCTGACCGGCGGCGAGGACGTGGGCGCCGAGCACTTCGGCCAGACGCCACATCCGGCGATGGGCACGCCTCATCCGGCGCGCGACGAATACGAGCTCGCTCTCGCCCACGGCGCACGCGACCACCGTTTGCCCACGCTGGCGATCTGCCGCGGCGCTCAGGTGATGAACGTCGCGCTCGGCGGCACGCTGCTTCAGGACATTCCATCGCTGCGCCCGGCGGCCGCCAATCACGATCTCTCGACTCGCCGATCCGAGCGAGTCCACGAAGCGGCGATCGAACCCGGCACGTCGCTCGCCAAGGTCGTGGGCGACACGACGATCACCGTGAATTCGTCGCACCATCAGGCCGTCGACAAAATCGCGCCGTCGCTCCGCGTATCCGCAACCAGTCCCGACGGCGTGATCGAAGCGATCGAGCCGGCGAGCGGCGATTGGTGGATGATCGCCGTGCAGTGGCACCCCGAAGAGTTGACCGCGACGCCCGAGCCGTGGGACCGTCGCCTTTTCTCGGCGTTCGCCGAGGCGGTTCGAGCCGGGGACTGAGAGCGAGACTGACGAAGCGCGCTACGCCAGTCGCTTCCAGCGGAACTCGTCTCTCACCTGCCGCATCAACCGCTCGGGCGAATGCACGGCGGGAAAGAAGAGCGTGTCGCTCACCGAGTTGAGCGCCGTCCGCAGCAGACCGAACCGCGCCGCCGCATTGGCAAAGAGCGCGGAGAGTCCGTGTTCTTCAGCCAACCGATGGTCGGCAGCGAGCTCGAACCCGCGGCGCCCCATCGCCTCGTAGTAATCGAGATCGGGGCCGCCGCGCGTCGAGTGGCGCTGCTCGATGAAGTCGGGGAAGATTCCGCTCAACCAGAGCGCGTAGTTGCCGAGGTGCGTTCGCACGAGGAAGCTGCGGCGCGTGTCCGGATCATTCAGATCTTCCCAGAGCGCGACGATCGCGTCGTACACCTCGTCATCCGACTCCGAGATCCGGTGCGCGCGGTCGCGCACGCCGAAACTGAGCACGACGGCGGTGACGTAGTCGGCGAGCGCGCGGTCCGATTCTCCAGCCTGCCGCAGCGATGCGCGGATCATCACGTAGGCGAAGAGCGTGAGGGACGCGTGCGCGCCGCGGGGATCACGCCTCAGCGCGGCCGACAGGCGGGGATCGTCGAGGATCACGTCGATTCCCTCGTCCGCCAGGCGCGCCTCGAGCGTCGCGAGGTCCTGTCCGGACTCGCTGGCCAGGAGCCGCGCCGCGAGCTGAGCGTCGTCGCGGGTGAGTCGGTGTCGTGTGTCGGCGAGAATCATTGATGCCTGGTGGACAGGTGGACAGGTGGACGGGTGGACAGGAACAGCCGAGCCCCCTCTAGCCCTTCTACCCCTCTAATCCCTCAAACCGTTCAACTAGCCAGTCTCGTTCCATCCCCCTTTCAAGGACGCGCGGGTCGGACACCGGTTACCCCCTGAAACGCCTGCGCCCCGCGCGTGTATTGCACTTGGTAGATTGGATTAAGTCCTTGGGCTCGTGGTTCCCGTCCACCTGTCCACCCGTCCACCTGTCCACCTGCCCTCGTGCTGTACATCTGCATTCCCGCGTACGACGAAGCGCAAACGGTCGGTGTGCTCCTCTGGCGCATCCGTAAGGTGTTCCAGGAGTACCCGCGCGACTACGAGATCCTCGTCTTCGACGACGGCAGCACGGATTCGACGGCCGAAGTCCTCCGTGGCTATGCCGACGTGCTCCCGCTCACGGTGCTGGGCGGATCCGAGCACCTCGGGTATGACCGCGCGCTCGACGCGCTGTGTCGGGCCGCGGCCAACCGCACGCGCTATCCGCGGCGTGACGGACTGATCACCATGCAGGCCGATTTCACCGACCAACCCGAGCATCTCCCGGAGCTGATCAAACGGTTCGAGGGCGGCGCCGACCTCGTCGTGGCCGAACGGAAGCTACCCGGGACGGCGCCCAAAGCCGTGCGCCGTCTCGGCTGGATCGCGTCGTGGGCCGCGCGGCGCGCCGGCAAGGTGGCCGGCGTCAACGATCCGTTCGGAGCCCTGCGACTCTATCGAATCTCGCTCATTCGAGATCTGTTGAAGGACGCCGGCGACGCACCGCTCGTCCAGGGGCAAGGGTGGGCCGCCAACTTGTCCCTGCTGCATCAGGCCGCGCCACGAGCGCGGCGTGTCGAGACGGTCGAGGTGGAACCGCGCTACGACGTTCGCGCGCGCGAGACCCGCGTTCGTCCCTGGACCGACGGGCTCGCCCTGTTGCGCGCCGGACGCGGCATGCGCGTGGAGCGGCCGGCCTCGTGATTCGCCTGCCGCACGGCCCCGCGCTCCGCTCGCTGCTCATCAGCGCGGTGCTGGCCGTGCTCCCGGCGAGCGCGCAGGAATCCGGTGCGCCGCTCGTCGCGGCGCGTCCCGCCGAGGCGGCGCACGTGCCGTTCGGCGTTGGCGAGCGCATGGAGTACGACATCAGGTACAAGGGCATCCACGTCGGCACCGGCGACATGGAAGTGCTGCCGATGGACACGGTGCGCGGTCTCGACGTGTGGCATACGATCTTTCGAATGAGCGGCGGCTTTCTCTTCTACAAGGTCAACGACAAGTACGATTCGTGGCTCGACGCCCGTACGCTGGCGTCGCTTCGCTACTGGCAGGATATCGATGAGGGCTCGTACGAGCCGAAGCGGCACTACGAGATTTTCCCGGAAAGGCGGCAGTACGTCGAGAACAACAAGGAGCCCGCGGCGAGCGTGGAGCACCCGCTCGACGACGGATCGTTCCTCTACTATCTCCGCACGGTTCCACTCCGCGTGGGGATGGACACGACGCTCAACGACTACTTCAAGGCCGAGAAGAATCCGATCCGCTTCAAGGTGCTGCGCAGGGACACGATCGACGTGCCGGCCGGCCGATTCCCGGCGCTCGTCGTGCAGCCGATCTTCCAATCGAAGAACCTCTTCTCCGACGGCGGTCACGCCGAGGTCTGGCTTTCCGACGACACGAACCACATCATGCTGCAGATGAAGTCGAACGTGCGATTCGGTTCCCTCAGCCTCTACCTCAAATCGTACCGCCCGTCTCAGACGACGCCGGCGCCTCAGCCCGCCGCGAACAAGCCGCCGGACAACCCGCCACTACCGGCGCCCCCCGCGCAGGACTGACGCGCGAGGCGGATCTCTCCGCCATCCGCACCATCCCGGTCGCGCGGCGTGCGAACAAGGTGAACGCCGACGAGTTCGCGCAGATCCCGCGCGACGATCGGTCGTTCAACGCCTTCCTCGCTTCGCTGCCCGACGTGCTCGTCGCGCGCGATTTCATCGCCGTCGTCGACGCGATCGTCGAGGCCGCGTGCCGCCAGCGCGGCGTCGTCGCCATGCTCGGCGGCCACATCGTGAAGACCGGCATCTCGCCGCTCCTCATCGACCTGATGCGACGACGCGTCATCACACACATCGCGATGAACGGCTCGGCGGCGATTCACGACTACGAGGTCGCGCGATTCGGCGCCACGTCGGAAGACGTCGCCGCCGGATTGCGCGACGGCACGTTCGGCATGGCCGAAGAAACCGGGCGCGAGATGAACGGCGCTTTCGTCGACGGCATGCGCGCGCAGCAGGGGATGGGCGAAGCGCTCGGCCGCGCCCTCGTCGCGCGAACGGATCTCGCGCACCCGGAGATGTCGATACTGCGCGCCGCGACCGAGCTCGGTGTTCCCGCGACGGTGCACGCCGCGCTCGGCGCCGAGATCATCCATCAACACCCGGCCGCGAGTGGCGCCGCGATCGGCGACACGAGCCACCGCGACTTTCGCCGTCTTGCCGCGTCGCTCATCGACATCGACGACGGCGGCGTGGTGCTCAACCTCGGCAGCGCGGTGATCATGCCCGAGGTGTTTCTCAAGGCGCTCACCATCGCACGCAACCTGAACGATGGCCGCCCGCGCAGCTTCGTGTCCGCGGACTTCGACATGCAGCGCCATTATCGTCCCCGCGTAAACGTCGTACAGCGCCCGACGCTGGACAGCGGGAAAGGCTACGAGATTACCGGCCACCACGAGATCATGATTCCGCTGTTGGTGTGGGCCGTGGTAGGTCGCCTGGGGTAAGGCGGGTGGACCGGTGGACCGGTGGACCGGTGGACCGGTGGACCGGTGGACCGGTGGACCCGATAAGACCAACGGAGTCCACGCGAGTAAGTCAGCCGGAAGGCTCAAGCTGAAAGCTCAAGCTGAAAGCTCAAGCTGAAAGCTCAAGCTGAAAGCTCCCAGCTTTCAGCCTCTGAGCCGCCGTTCGCGTTGCTCGAGGCGAGCGCTGGGAGCTTCAATCACTTTCGACGGTCGCAGTCCGCGGCGCGGTCCACCGCCCCTTACGGTCGACCCGACCACCGTTCTCTGAGATTTCTCGCCGTGTCCGGACTGACGATACGGATCACGAAGTAGATCGCTAAGAGAACCAAACCCACCTTGAGCGCTATGAACAACAGCGCTACGAACAGGCCTACGGCGAGGCCGAAAATCCCGAGGATGAATCTGAGGGCGATCAGGCCCAGTACGGCGAACAGCCCGATCGAAAAGATTGTGCGGAGCATTGCGGAATCTCCAGAAGAACGAAGAACCAACAGGTCCTGCTCTCTACCGTACGATCTTCCTCGCCTAACTGTTTCAGACCGAGTTTTTCTACCCGTCCACCCGTCCACCCGTCCACCCGTGTTTGACGTCGCCATCGTCGGAAACGGCGTCATCGGCCTCTCCACCGCGCTCGAGCTCGCGCACGGCGGAGCCTCCTGCGCGCTGATCGGCCGTTCAGAACAGGGCGCGGGATCGGGCGCGGCCGCAGGTATTCTGGCACCATCGGCCGGCCAGCGCGATGCCGGGACGCGTGCTTTTTTCCGCCACAGCCTCGACCTCTTCCCCGCGTTCCTCGCGCCTCTGCGCGAGATCGACCCGGGCCTCGCAATTCTGGAGGGCTTGCTCGAGGTCGTCTCGTCTCGCTGGCAGCACCCAGATCTGGGCGACGGGTCGCGCCTCCTGAGTGAGGCCGATGTCCGTCGCAGCGAACCCGCGTTGAACGCACCGTTCGGCGCGATGCTACATCCCCGCGACGGCGCCGTCGACAGCACGCGCCTCATGACGGCTCTGCGACAGGCGGCGGTGCGACACCCGCGGATCACGCTCGTCGCGGGCATCGGCGCAGCCGGCATCGACGTCGAGCGTTCCCCCGCGCGCGTTCTCCTGCGCGACGGCGCCCCGATTTCCGCCAACGCCGTCGTGCTCGCCGCCGGCGCATGGTCGCCCCAGATCGGCGGGTTGCCGCGGGCCGTGCCCGTCTTTCCGGTCAAAGGCCAGATGATCGCCCTCGACGCTCGCGATGTCATTTACCATCCGGTGATGAGCGATCACGTCTATCTCGTGCCGCGCGGAAGTGAGCTCGTCGTCGGCGCGACGAGCGAAGACGCGGGATTCGACACCAGCACCACCGACGAGGCCGCGCACTCGCTGTACGCCGCGGCGATCGCGATCTGCCCTTCACTCGCAGACGCTCGCATCGCGCGCCGCTGGTCCGGCCTCCGCCCGGCGACGGCGGATCTACTCCCCATCCTCGGCCGCGACCCCGAGTACCCGTCGCTGATTTACGCGTGCGGACACTCCAGAAACGGAATCCTTCTCGCCCCCGCGACAGCCGAAGCGGTGCGCTCGATCTGCGAGGAGTCGGGGACGCTGCATCCGACGGTGGCCGGCCTCTCCATCACACGCTTCGTCGGCGCTAAACAGAGCGCCGGGTAGGCAAAGAGACTCGGATCGCTCACGCTTTAGCGGCGAGCACCACCCGGTGCGTCAGCCGCCACTCCCCGATCCATCGCTCTGCACGCCGTCACGATCGCCCTGCTCGTCATTTCCTTCGTCGCCGACGCCGGTCCGGTCGCGACATCGGTCACTCCAACGCGAAGTGACCGCCACCCACCGACAACACCGTCGCGCGCCAGGAACTCGGCGCCCCGTCGGTCGGCCGCGCCTCGTTCCAAGACCGTCGGCCCGGGGTCTGACGACGACGATCCACCGCGCCGAACTCTCGATCATCGAGGTCGCGTGCGCTCGGCGCCCACGTCCGTTCCAAATCGCGAGTGTTCGTCCGACGTCGCCACGCGTCGAGAGCGCTCCGCAGCGCGCACGCATCGCCGCGGATCGCGTTCCGGTCGCAACGCACTGACGCCACACGACACCGCGCCTCAGCACGATCGCCACGGATCGAAGAACGCCCGCACGGGATCGACGTTCGCCGGCACCGGATCGAAGTCCGCCGGCACCGGATCGAAGTCCGCCGGCACCGGATCGAAGTCCGCCAGCACCGGATCGAAGTCTGACAGCAACGGATCAAAGTCCGACAGCACCGGATGGAAGTCCGACTCCGACCGACCGCAATACGCGCGCGAACCCCACGCGTCCCGTCCTCTTCTCGCGCACCGACTCCACGACGCGCTTCGCCACTGACGCTCGAGCCACTCGCACACCGACCCGCGCCTTTGCTCGGCGAACGACGCCCCGCGCGTCCATCACCGCGTCTCCCGCTCCGCGGACAGGCGCTCGAGCAAACCTTCGCATTCCCCGGTGCTCGGCCCCATCAGCCAAGGGCAACGCGTCCTCGACCGGAACGGCGATCCATGGGGCGCCCTCAACCGGTCGCCATACCGCGCCATTCTCGACAACGTCGCGTCGATGTTCAGCTGCGGCGCCATCAGCCAGACCACGTCCAAGCGCGTCGCGCCCTCGCGCCGGCCGAGAATCGCGTCCTCCGCAAAGTGCTCGAGCTCGACCACGTGCGACCGACCGCGCGGTCCTCGCAGCGCAGCTCCGTCAGGGCCCGGATTTCTTCGCGCGCACAGGGGCACCAAGACGAGCAACCCGCGCGCACTCGTCGCGCGGGGCGGCGGAACGGGCGGCGACGCGTGATCGCACGTCTCGACGTTCGTCGCCGCCGACCTGTCGCCGGATTCTCTCACCATGCGTCGCGACTCAGCCGCCTTACCGGCCGCCGCCGTCGCCCCCCGCGGCGGCACGAAGCCCATTGCCCATCCCGTCCACCGTCCACCGTCGTCCACATAACTTTCAATACCATCTTGACCAGTTACCTCATTCTTCCAGACCCTAACCTGAACCCATAGATTATTCCCGCCCAACTGTTTCCGGGCTCCAGCTCAAGGCTCCAGCTCAAGGCTCCAGCTCAAGGCTCCAGCTCAAGGCTCCAGCTCAAGGCTCCAGCTCAAGGCTCCAGACCTAGCTCGACCTCCGCTACCGTCCACCCGTCCACCCGCCAACCAGGCCACCCGCTCTCTTGTCCGAACCACTGTACCAGATCATTGGCCGCCACCGCGCCGAACCGCTCCCCGAGCGTAAGCCCGGTTGGCTGAAGGTTCGCGCCCCGGGCGGTCCGCAGTATCTCCGCCTCAAGCACCTGATGCGCGAGCTGAACCTGCACACGGTCTGCGAAGAGGCGCATTGCCCGAACGTCGGCGAGTGCTGGGAGCACGGCACCGCGACGTTCATGATCCTCGGCGACGTCTGCACGCGGAACTGCGCCTATTGCGCCGTCGCCCACGGCCGGCCGCCCAAGTACGACATCGACGAGCCCGCGCGCGTCGCCGACGCTATCGGCGAGATGCAGCTGCGACACGCCGTCATCACCTCGGTCGATCGCGACGACCTTCCCGATTTCGGCGCGTACATCTTCGCCGAGACGATTCGGCAGATCAAACGGCGGCTCCCCGACTGCTCGGTCGAAGTGCTCGTGCCTGATTTTCAAGGCAACGAGGACTCGATTCGCACCGTGCTCGAGGCGGGTCCCGACATCTACAATCACAACACCGAGACGGTGCCGCGTCTCTACAAGAAGTGCCGGCCCGGCGGACGCTACGAACGCGTGATGCAGATCTTTCGCACCTCCAAGCGTCTCGCGCCCGACATCCCGACCAAGACCGGAATCATCCTCGGCATGGGTGAGGCGCTCGAGGAAGTCGAAGTCGTGATGCGCGACCTGCGCGCCGTCGACGTCGACATTCTGACACTAGGCCAGTATCTCCGCCCATCAGCCTCGCACATTCCGATCGACCGCTACGTGACGCCGGACGAGTTCCGCCACCTACGGGAGATCGGCATGGGCATGGGATTCAAGCACGTCGAGTCCGGCCCGCTCGTTCGATCCAGCTATCACGCCTGGGAGCAGGTACAGGCGGCAGGAGTGTGAGGTCCCGTCATGCCCGGCAGCGACGTTTCCGACTTTGAGTCTTCCACAATGCCCAAGAAGAAGTCTCCCCCCGAACCTTCCACGAACGGCAACGCACCGGCCTCGAGCGCCGAGCTGAACCACGAGCTTCTGCACTCGATGCTGCTTCAACGCCGCTTCGAGGAGCGCTGCGCCGAGGCGTACGCACTCGGCAAGATCGGTGGGTTCTGTCACCTGTACATCGGGCAAGAGGCGGTGAGCACCGGCGTGCTCTCGTCGCTGCGACCCGACGACTACGTGATCACGACGTACCGCGACCACGGCCAGGCGCTCGCGCGCGGGATGGCTCCGCGCACCGTGATGTCGGAGTTGTTCGGCCGCATCGACGGATGCGCGCGCGGGAAGGGCGGCTCGATGCACATGTTCGACAAGAGCCTCAACTTCCTTGGCGGGCACGGCATCGTCGGCGCGAACGTGCCGTTGGCGACCGGCGTCGCGTTCGCGATCAAGTATCGCGGCGGCGACCAGGTGTGCGCCTGCTTCATCGGCGAGTCGGTGGTGAACACCGGCGCGTTTCACGAGGCGCTCAACATGGCGGGGCTGTGGAAGCTGCCCGTCGTATACATCATCGAGAACAACCGCTACGGCATGGGCACGGCGTTGGAGCGCGCGTCGGCAATTCATGACATCTATGAACGTGGTGCCTCGTACAACATGTCCAGAGCAGTGTGCGACGGGCAGGACGTGTTCGAGGTGCGGGCCGCCGTGCAGAAGGCGATCGATCGCGCGCGCACGGAGTCCACGCCGACGCTGCTCGAGGTGCGCACCTATCGGTTCATGGGCCACTCGATGTCCGACGCCGTGAGCGGTACGTACCGCACCAAGGCCGAGCTCGAGGAGCACATGAAGCGCGATCCGATCGTGCTGCTCCGCTCGTACATGATGGACAACGGCGAGCTGACCGACGAGGACCTTCACAAGTTGGACGACGAGCTCAAGGCTGTCGTGCAGGACGCGTGGGATTTCGCCGACAAGAGTCCCGAGCCGCCGCTCGAGGCGCTCTACGAAGACGTCTACGTCGACACGACGAGCGACACGACCAGCGACTCCAACGCCAACGCCGACGCCGTCGCCTGAGTCTCACACAATGCCAGTCATCACATACAGAGACGCACTGAACGCGGCGCTTCGTGAAGAGATGCAGCGCGACGACCGGGTCTTCCTCATGGGAGAGGAAGTCGCCGTCTACCAGGGCGCGTACAAGGTCTCGAAGGGATTGCTCCAGGAATTCGGTGAGATGCGCGTCGTCGACACGCCGATCACCGAGCTCGGATTCGCCGGCGTGGGCGTCGGCGCGGCGATGGTCGGCCTGCGTCCGATCATCGAGTTCATGACGTGGAACTTCGCCGTGCTCGCGCTCGACCAGGTGCTCAATTCCGCGGCGAAGATGCTCTATATGTCGGGCGGCCAGTTCAACATCCCGATCGTCTTCCGCGGTCCCAACGGCGCCGCGCTGCAACTGTCGGCGCAGCACTCGCAGGCGTTCGAGTCCTGGCTCTCGCACATCCCGGGCATCAAGGTCATCTCGCCCAGCACGCCCTACGATGCCAAGGGGTTGCTCAAGTCGGCGATTCGGGACGACAACCCGGTGTGCTTTCTCGAAGGCGAGATGCTCTACAACATCAAGGGCGAAGTGCCCGACGAGGAGTATCTGATTCCGATCGGCAAAGCGGATCTCAAGCGCGAAGGCGACCACGCGACGATCGTCGCGGCCGGCAAGATGGCGCTCGTCGCGATGCAGGCCGCCGACCAGTTGGCGAAGGACGGCATCAACGTGGACGTCCTCGATCTGCGCACCGTGCGTCCGATGGACGTCGAGGCGATCAAGGCGTCGGTGCAAAAAACCAATCGCGCCGTCGTGCTCGAGGAAGGGTGGGAGATCGCCGGCATCGGCGCGCAGGTCGTGGACTACATCCAGCGCGACTGTTTCGATTCGCTCGATGCGCCGGTGCTCCGCGTGCACCAGGCCGACGTGCCGATGCCCTACGCCAAGAATCTCGAACGCGCCGCCAAACCCGACGCCGCCAAGACGGTCGCGGCGGTTCGCAAAGTCATGTACCTGGAGTAGGCACATGCATCCCGTCCACCCGTCCACCCGTCCACCGGTCCACCCGTAAGATGGCCACCAAAGTCTTCATGGAGGCGCTCTCGCCCACGATGGAAGAAGGGCGCCTCGTCAAATGGATGAAGAACGAAGGCGACGCCGTGAAGAGCGGCGACGTGCTCGCCGAAGTGGAGACGGATAAGGCGGTCATGGAACTGGTCGCGCGCGGCGACGGCGTGCTCCGTAAGCGTCTCGTGAACGAGGGCGACGCCAGGCCGGTCGGGCAGATGGTGGCGGTTATCGCGGCTCCCGACGAAAACATCGACGCGGTGGTCGCGGAGGCCGGTTCCCAACCGGCGCCCGCCACGGCGGCTGCGCCGGCCGCCACGGCCCCACAGCAAGCGCCAGCTCCTGCAGCTCCTGCCCCGCCCCCCGCCCCCGCTCCGCCTCCGGCTGCCCCTCCGCCGCCACTGCCCCCCGTTAGTTCCGGTCCACCGGTCAACCGCTCCACCGGTCAACCGCCGCAGCCTACCAATGGTGGGCAAGTCAGGTCCTCGCCCCTCGCTCGACGTCTCGCGTCTGACCGCGGCCTCGACATCTCCGCCGTCCAGGGCTCGGGCCCCGGCGGCCGCATCATCAAGCGCGACATCGAAGCCGCCGCCGCAGCGCCGTCAGCCGGCCGTCCACCCGTCCACCCGTCCACCCGTCCACCCGAATCGGACTTCGAGGACATTGGGCTGACGCAGATCCGAAAGACGATCGCCAAGCGTCTCGCGGAATCGATCGGGCCGATCCCGACGTTCTATCTCACCGCCGACATCGACCTCACGCGCGTCACCGAGCTGCGCGCCGCGATGCTCGAGATGGGCGACGAGTTCAAGGTCTCGGTCAACGACGTCCTCATGAAGGCCGTCGCCACCGCCCTCGCGCAGCATCCGGAAGTGAACGCGCACTGGCTCGGCGACCGCATCCGGTATCATCACCGCGTCCACCTCGGCATGGCCGTCGCCACGAACGACGGGCTGATCGTGCCGGTGATCTTCGACGCCGACCGCAAGCGCATGAGCGAGATCTCCGCCGAAGCACGCGAGCTCGCCAAGCGCGCGCGCGAACGGAAGCTCAAGCCCGAGGAGTACACGGGCTCCACCTTCTCGATCTCGAACCTCGGCATGTTCGGCATCGACCAGTTCACGGCGATCATCAATCCGCCGGAGGTCGGCATTCTCGCGATCGGCACCGCGCACGACGTTGTCGTCCCGACGACGGGTGGACGGGACAGCGCGTTCGCCGTTCAGAAACGCCTGCGTCTTACGATGAGCTGCGACCACCGCGCCGTCGACGGCGCCGTCGGCGCCACGTTCCTGCAGACGCTGAGGCGGCTGATCGAGAACCCGTTGATGCTGGTGTTCTGAACGCTGACGAGAAGTCTGACGTCTGATGTCAGAAATCTGACGTCAGATTTCTCCGCTGATCCTACCCTTCACGCTCATTCGGGGGGCTTCCTCGGATCCCTCGTCCACACGACGATCGCCCCGCACACGCCCTTGCCGTTCTTGTCCAGCTCCGCCGGCACTTCCGACGTGCCCACGTAGACCTCGACCGCCTCGATGTCCTCGGCGGAGAAGTCGTCGAGCGTGCCGCTGTAGGCCATGTTGTGCACGAACATCTGGGGCACGCACGGGCGCGCTCCGTCGCCGCGCGTCATCAAAACCTGATTGCCGATCCCGCCGCGGCGCGGTACGAGTCGAACCCCGGGGACCTGACGAACGATATCCGTGCCCGAGCGGGCGCCCCGTCGCTCGATCTCGGCGCGGCTGATGAACGTCCCGCGATTCACTCCTTGGCGGCGCGCAAAGTCGTCGAGCCAGTGCGTCTTGTTCATCGTGTCCGACACGGCCACCGTCGGCAACGATTGCGCGGTCGGTGTGAGCGCGAACTTCGCGCGCTGCACCTTGCCCGGCTTGAGCACGGCGGTGAAGCTCGCCGACTCGAAGCCGATGCGACGCACGTTGAAGACCGACGTGCCCGGCGGGAGTCCCGCGATGCGGAACTCACCGCTGTCGCCGGTGATCGCGTGCACCTTGTCGGATTTGTTGAGCGTGATCTCGGCGCCGGCTACGCCGGTGCCGGTGCTGTCGATGACGTGCCCGATCAACGTCGCCGGAACGGAATCACGCCTCGTCGAATCGGCGAGCGGCGTCTGCGCAAGCACCGGCGCGCCCGCCATGATGACGGTCGCGACGAGAGCGTTGACGATGCTCCATCCGCTGCCCAAACCCAGCTTTGGGATCGCCATGGTCGTACACCTTACGCCTCGGTGAGACTGCAGGCAAGCATCACGTATCGTACCGCTGCCCCCGCGCGGCGCTGGTAGCGCCACCTTTTAGAACCCCGGTATCTTTGGTCGGCGTCACGGTTCTACCTGTCTACCTCCCCAACAATGTCCACTTTTGACGTCATTTTCATCGGCGGCGGCCCGGCCGGATACACCGGCGCCATCCGATGCGCCCAACTGGGACTCTCCACCGCCGTCGTCGAGCGGGAGGCGCTTGGCGGCACCTGCGTGATCTGGGGGTGCATTCCGGCCAAAGCGCTTCTCGAGTCGGCCTCCCTCGCCAACCACGTGAAAAAGGGCGCCGAGTTCGGTGTCTCTCCCGGCGAGATCAAGCTGGACTTCGGCGTCGCCATGAAGCGGTCGCGCGCCGTGAGCCTCCAGAACTCCAAGGGCGTCGAGTTCCTCTTCAAGAAGAACAAAATCACGTGGATCAAAGGGACGGGCACATTGACGGGCAAGAACGTCGTCGCGGTCAAGACGGCCGACGGCAAGGATGAAAAGCACGACGCAAAAAAAGCCGTCATCCTCTCGACCGGTTCCCGCGTGCGCGGACTGGCCCAAATCGGGCTCGAGGTCAACAAGACGACCGTCATCTCGTCCGACGAAGCGCTCATTCTCGAGAAGGCGCCCAAGTCCATTCTGATCGTCGGGGCCGGCGCCGTGGGCTGCGAGTTCGCCGACGTGTTCAACGCCTTCGGATCTGAAGTGACCCTATTGGACGTCATGCCGGCCATCCTCCCGCTCGAGGACGCCGATTCGTCCAAGGAAGTCGAGCGCGCCTTCAAGAAGCGCGGCATCGCCGTGCTCACCGGTGCCAAGATCTCGAATGTGAAGGCCAATAAGACGTCCGTCTCGATGACAGTTGAGTCGGGCGGCGAGAAGAAAGAGATCACGACCGACGTCGTGCTCGTCGCCGCCGGCCGCGCGCCGGTCGTCGATGGACTCGGGCTCAAGGAGGCCGGCGTCCAGCTCACCGACCGCGGCTTCATCAAGATCAACGACAAGATGGAGACGACGGCCAAGGGCATCTACGCCGTCGGCGACGTCGCCGGTCCGCCGATGCTCGCCCACAAGGGCGAGCGCGAGGGCATCGTGCTGGCTGAGCTGCTCGCCGGCAAGGGCACGCACGGCATGGACTACGGCAACATCCCCAACGCGACCTATTGCCACCCCGAAGTCGCGTCGGTCGGGCTCACCGAGCAGCAGTGCAAGGACAAGAAGCTCGATTACAAAGTGGGCAAGTTCCCCTTCATGGCCAGCGGCCGCGCGCGCACATCGGGCGACACGGAAGGCTTCGTGAAGGTCATTCGCGACGCCAAGTACGGCGAGATCCTCGGCGCGCACATCGTCGGCGCGCACGCCACCGAATTGATCCACGAGCTCGTCGTCGCCCGCGCGAACGAGTTCACCGTCGAAGAAGTGGACCTCGCGATCCACGCGCATCCCACGCTGTCAGAGGCGGTCGCCGAGGCGTGTTTGGATTCGCTGGGGAAGATGATTCAGGCGTGACTACCGGTGGACCGGTGGACCGGTGGACCGGTGGACCGCTAGAGCCTGAGAGCGTCGGGGTTCCAACCCCGGCCGCGCAATTCTCGGCCTTCGGCTTGGAGCCGGAAGCCGGGAGCCAGGAGCCTGGAGCTGCGTTTCCGCCCGCGGTCCCGGTCCACCGGTCAACCGGTCAACCGGTCCACCGCCTCTTAGTCGAGCATCTCGGCCTCACCCCCTACGCCGATGCGCTCGAGTATCAGCGCGCCGTCGCCAAGGCGCGCATCAGCGGCGAGATCCCGGACGACGTCCTGCTCCTCGTCGAGCATCCGCCGGTCGTGACGCTTGGCCGCACGTCGAAGGAGCGGCATCTGCTCGCGTCGCCCGCGCAGCTGGCGGCGCGCGGCATCGAGCTGTTCGAGGTGGAGCGCGGCGGCGACGTGACGTTTCACGGGCCGGGGCAGCTTGTCGGCTACCCGATCATCGATCTCAAGCAGCATCGCCGCGACCTGCACTGGTATCTGCGCACGCTCGAGTCGGCGCTCATCGAGGCGCTCGGCGAGTTCGGGATCCCGGCCGAGCGAAACGTCGGATTCACCGGCGTCTGGACCCAGGGGCGCAAAATCGCCTCGATCGGCGTGCACGCGCGCGACTGGGTGACATGGCACGGCTTCGCCCTCAACGTGTCGACTGACCTCACCTACTTCGACACGATCGTCCCCTGTGGCATCGACGCCGTGACCATGACGTCGATCGCCCGGGAAACGGCGGGAAACACGGTGGACATGACGCGTGTAGAATCCGCGGTCGTCACCGCGCTCGCCGCGGCCTTTGGCCTGACTCCGCGCGCCGTCGCTCGGGTCGCGGACGTCCGCTAGGTTTTTGGGAAGGCCGTCCACCCGTCCACCCGTCCACCCGTCCACCCGTCCAATGATCCATTCTTCCGTCAGCCGCAGGACCGTTTTCGTCGGCGCGGCGTTGGCTTCGGCCGCGCTCATCGCCGCGTGCGAGGACAAGCGAGTCAAGGAGCTCAACGCCGGCATCACCCGCGACTCGGCCGTCACCGTGATGGCGCACGACCTCAAGCCCGGCGCGACGTCGGACTCGTTCCCGAACGTGTACACGCGTGAGCGGTTTCTCCTCGGCGGAAAGAGCGTGGAAGTGCTCTACTTCACCCCGGAGAACGACAAGGCCCGCGTGGCCGCCACCGGTCAGGAAGCGCTGAAGGTCAGGGACTCCATCCCATACAACAGACTCACGCCGATCGTGTTCATCGACAATCGGCTGGCTGGCCGAGGATGGGCGTACTGGGACAGCATGTCGACCGCCAACAAGATCCCGGTGAAGAAGCACTAGCGCGAAGTCCTGCAGAGCACACGGCGCCGAGGCATTTGCCTCGGCGCCGTTTTTTGCGTCCACCGGTCCACTAAATCGAAAGGGCCCCGTCTTTCGACGGAGCCCTTTCGTACTGCTTGCACCCCAGAATTACGGGGTGGTGAGGGTGATGGTCTGGATCGGCGTCTGGATCGCGTCGCCGTTCGCGTTGATGCCAATGATCACGACATCAAGCACGATCGTACCCGGGTTCGGCGGCGTCAGGTTCTGCGGACCACCGAGGTGGCTCGCAGGTGTCGCAGCCGGCGGGTTCCAGGTGAAGGCAAAGTTCCACGTGCGGTTGATACCGTTGTCCGACGTGCTCGGAGCGGATGCGACTGCATCCGTCGACGGGGCAAGGAACCACACCGCCGTCGTCGTCGGGCGATACCAGAGCTGCGTGGCGACGAACGGGTTCGTGAAGATGCCCGTTGCACCAGTCGCAACCGCCGTGAGTACCGTCGACGTCGGGTTGGCCGCCGTCACCGACGACGGGCCGTTCGAGACGTTCGCGGCGCTGGCGCTGATGGCGAAGCCGCCAGAGAAGTTCGTCCAAGCCGTAGCGCCGCCAACGAAGTTGGTGGGCTGGCTCGCAAGGACGATGTCCTTGAAGCCGACGTTGGCCGACGGATCCTGAGCGCTGACGAAGAAGTCCGTCGCGTTCGTGGTGTTGGCAACCGTCGCCGTCGGAGCCGCCACGCCGTTGTTCACCTGGAGGTTCTTGATGAAGTTCGGCAGTGTCGGGCTGATCGGGGTCGAGTTCGTCAGAACGTTGTCGAACGCAACGCCCGGTCCCGTGGTGATGGCGTACTGATAGATACCGCTCGGGTAGGCAACTGCCGGCCACGAGGCGACGAAGTCACCCACGCCCGTAGCCGCGTTGTCCGTCACGTTCGCCGGGAGGGCGGTCGTGGCGTTACCCGTGATCGTCGGCGGAACGTCAACGTTGACGACGGTCGGGATCGAGTTGTCGCCAAGGATGGTGGCCTTGAACGCGGACGACACGTTGTTGGCCTGGTCAGAGGCGATGATCTCGGTCGTGAAGTAACCGTTCACCTGCGGAACGTTGCCGCTCGAGGGGAACGTCGAAGCGGTTGGCACACCGCCCGGCGTGTAAGGAACCGGCGAGCAGAAGCCGACCTGCGTGCCGTTGGCCGCGAAAACCGGCAATGCGTTCGTGGCAGCCTTAGCCGACGTGGCGTTGAAGCGGCCGATGACGCACGGGTTGAGCGTGCTGTTCGGCGTGGCGCTGAAGATTTCGCCCAAGCCGGCGCGAGCCGCAGCGGCAATGTTGCTCGAAACGACGTTCTCGAAGCCCGTCACGCTCGTGCTCGTGGTGAAGCCGTTCCACTCACGAACCTGGGCGACGAGGACCGTACCCGGACCAGCGTACGTGCCGATGCCCGAGGAACCGATCGTGCCGTTGTCGATCACGTTGAAGACGTAGTTGCCCGGGGTCGCCGGGTTGTTGTACACGTTGCCCTGGGCTTCGCCGCTCACGAACGTGAGTGTCGGCGGCGTCAGGTCGACGCCGAACTTCGCCGAAGCCGGAGCCGCACCAGCCGACCACTGCGGGCAAGCACCGGTCGGGCAGACCCACGACGTATCCGCGTTGCCGAGCCGGTCGGTCGTGATCTGGCGGAGCAGGTTCGCGGTACCCGTCGCCGTCTCGGCCAGGTTCGCCGGGTTGGCAACGGTCGTGAACGTGCCGGTGTTGGACGTGCCGGTCTGGAAGAACACCGTGACCGAGTCGACGCCCGAGAAATCGCAGTTGCTCGTCGTCGTCACACCACCAACCGGAACGCAGCTCATGAACGGCGGCACGCCAGCCGCATCAAAGCCCAGACGGTCGGCGCCGCGATAGCCGGCGGCCGAGTCGCCCGCGAAGCGGAACGAAGCGTTGAGGAAGCCGTTCGGGCCGGTGTTCTGATCCGTGTTGCTCGCCAGCGTGAGCCCACCGGAGGTTGGCTTCTGCGTGTCGAGCCGGAACGGATTCGTGCCACCGCAGAAGGCTCCGCAGAACTGCGGAACGCCACCGGCGCCGGGGTTCGCCAAGTACGACGAAGCCGTCACGATGCCGAACCCGTTCGGATTCTGGAACGTGTTGCCGGAGTTGTCGACCGCGACGACGCCCACCGTGGCGTCGGAGTTCGCGTCGGTCTTGCTGTCGATGTTCAGCGGGTTCGTCGACGCCGGGTTGTTGGTGTCGAGGAAGGTCAACGACTGCGCCGCGGAGCCCACCGAGCCGTTCTTCCCCTCATACGAAATCGTCGCCGAAACCGACGAGCGATTCGGGGTGAAGAAAACAGGCAATTCGGAGATCGTCACGTCGCCGCCGTGCCAGGCGAGGCCCGTCAGCGGGTTGGTCGCTTGCTTCGTCGACGCCATGGTCCCGACGATCACGTCAGGGTTCACGAGGACCAAGGTCTCCGTGTTCGAACCAGCCGGCGTACCCTGCGCCGTGCGAGCGCGACCCTTGATCGTGCAGTTGCCGTTCTTGAACGACGGCACGCCCGTGGTCGAATTGAAGTTCGCCGTGTTGTAGCTGAGCTGAACCGGCGCGGCGGCCGCCTCGGCGGCCAGCGGGACCTTGTCGGACGAACCGAGGTTCTGGCTCGCGACGACCGTGTCCGTGCCCGAGTTGCCCGGGCCCGTGCAATTCAGGATCAGGTCGATGCCCGTGAGCGTCTGCGTGCCGGGATCAACGTTCATCGTCACGTCGATCTGGCCCATGATCGCGGCAAGGTTCGCCGGCACCGAATTACAGTTGCCGAGGACCGAGCACGTGGTCTGGTTGACGCTCGCGACGGTAACCGTCGCATTGACCGTCGCGCCGACCGTAACGACTGCGGCGCCCGTCACCGACGGATTCGCCTTCGAGGCGGCGATGATCGTCGCCGTACCACCGGCAACTGCGGTCACGACGCCGGTCTGGTCGACGGTCGCAATCGTGGAGGACGAGGACGTCCACGTCACGGTGCGATCGGTCACGCCCGCGCCGGCATCAACCGACGCCGCAAGCGTAACCTTGTCCCCGATCTTCATCGGGATCGGGCCAGCGGGTGACACCGTAACCGAGTGCACCGTGCTGTCAATCGGGTTCGGCGGGACCGTCACTTTGTCGCCGCAAGCCACTGTCAGGCCCGCGTACGCAAAGACGCCCGCCACTAAAAGAGAACGAACTACGGATGGCATCTTACCCCCTTGGTAAGTGATGCGATGTGAAAACCAAGAACTTCGACTTCGCTACCCTTCGACTTCTTACATCCTCACAGCGCGCCACGCCTTCGGTGAGACGACCGCGTTCGTCCGCGACACGTCGGGGAATCGTGGCTCTTCCCCCTGGAAAATTCGCAAAACACAACACTGGCACAAAAAGAGTCAGTTCGCCAAACGACCCAAGATATGGGCGACCGTCAAGTCGGTCAAGAACGCGGTTCTCGACGACTTACCCGGCTTACCGCTCTGTTTTCTCGAACTGTCGCCTGCACAGCCTTGCGCGCGGCCCAGAAACCAGCCAACAAAATTGACACAAAGCCACGCGAACCCCGAGGCCGAAATTGGCCCTGGTGTCGGATTAGGACGCGGACCCTCGCCGCAGGTAACGCCGACCGTCACGCATTCCGGACTTCGCAACCAATTATTTGCTACAGCGTGACTTCCCGCACGGCGCCGCTACCGAAACCAACCCGAAGCGATAACTTGCCGCCATGCAGCCGAGCGACGTCGCCCCCACCCCCAGTCCACTCGTCTATCCCTCTCGAGAACGAAGCGTCGACGCAACCCCACGGGACTTTACCGCGGAGCTGAACCGCGAACAGGCCGCTGCGGCCACTCATGGCTCGGGGCCCCTCCTCATCATCGCCGGGGCCGGGACCGGAAAAACCAGGACCCTGGTGTACCGGGTCGCACACCTTATAGAACGGGGGGTTGCTCCCGAGAGGATTCTCCTCCTCACCTTCACCCGTCGCGCCGCGCACGAGATGCTCTCCCGCGCCGAGCGGCTGGTCGGGTCGGCATCAACCCGGGTGCAAGGCGGAACGTTCCACGCCACGGGGCATCGGTTGCTCCGCAAGTTCGGTCCCGAGGCGGGACTCGCCCGCGACTTCTCGATCATGGACCAGGGCGACGCCGAAGACCTCATGCAGCTCGCCCGCGGCAGCCTCGGATTCGGCAAATCCGAAAAGCGATTCCCCAAGAAGGAAACGCTGCACTACGTCTACTCTCGGCACATCAACGCCGAGATCCCGATCGAGGCGCTGATCGAGCGCGAGTTCCCGCAGTTCCTCGAGCAGATGCCCGACATGGTGCGCGTCTACGCCGAGTACGTGAGCCGGAAATCTGAGCGCAACCTGGTCGACTACGACGACCTGCTGCTCTTCTGGGCCTTGATGCTCGAGCAGTCGCCGGCGCTCGCCGACCGCATCGCGGGGCAATACGATCACATTCTCGTCGACGAGTATCAGGACACGAACCTGCTCCAGGCGCGCATCCTCCGCGGGATGTGCCGTACTCATACGAATATCTCCGTCGTCGGCGACGACGCGCAGAGCATCTACTCGTTCCGCGGCGCCAACTTCCGGAACATCCTGGATTTTCCGAAGCAGTTCGCGGGCACGGAGGTCGTGGCGCTCGAGCAGAACTATCGCTCGACGCAGCCGATCCTCGATACGACGAACACGTTGATCTCACGCGCGCTCGAGCGATTCACCAAGGCGCTGTGGACGACGCGCGCCGGTTCGGAGCCGGCGTGGCTCGTCACCGCGCGCGACGAACAGCTGCAAACGCGCTTCGTCGTCGATCGGATTCTCGAATTGCACGAGGAAGGCACGCCGCTCCACGAGATGGCGGTGCTCGTGCGCGCAGCGTACATGTCGGCCGACCTCGAGATCGAGCTCACCAACCGGAACATCCCGTTCGAGAAGTGGGGCGGTCTCAAGTTCCTCGAGGCCGCGCACGTGAAGGACGTCCTCGCGTTCCTGCGCGTGCTAGACAATCCGCGCGACGAGGTGAGTTGGTACCGCATTCTCATGCTGATGCCCGGCATCGGCGACGCCACGGCCCGCGCGATCATGCAAACACTGGCCGAGCGGTCGTGGGACCCGGATGCCTTCGGGCGGTTCGACCCGCCGCCGCGCGCGCGCGACGCACATCGCGATCTCGCGGCGCTGCTCCGCACGCTGCGTGGGGCGAAGCGCGGCGAAGGCGGGGTCGGCGAAGACATTGACGAGATCCGACAACTATATGATGGGGTTCTGGCGGAGCGTTATGATCGCTCGGAACCTCGACTGGCTGATCTCGACCAACTGCGCGTAATCGCCGCCGGCTACCCGAGCCGCGCCGCATTCCTGGCCGCGCTCGCCCTCGAGCCGCCGCAGAGCACGCAGGATCTACCGACGGGCAGCCAATCCGAGGACGACGCGCTCGTCATCAGCACCGTCCACAGCGCCAAGGGCAAAGAGTGGGACGCGGTGTTCGTGATCTGGGCGGTGGACGGCTGGTTCCCGTCGTCGCGCTCGCTCGACGACGAAGACCAGCTGGAGGAGGAACGCCGATTGATGTACGTCGCGATGACGCGCGCCAAGAATCACCTCGCGGTGACGTACCCACTCCACGTTTACGCCACGCGCCGCGGGTCCGACTATTCGATCGACCAACTCTCCCGCTTCATCGACCGCGGCGTCCGCGACAAGATGCGCCGCGTCGTGCCGCAAGATTCGTCGCCCGCCGCCGAGATGCCGCCCGAACGCACCGCCGCGCCGCCGATCGATCTCCGTGCGCTGCTCCGTGGACGCTTCGAACCGCCGAGCGGTCGGGCGCCAGCCTAGCCACTACCTCCGTTAGAGAGATTTCAACACAGATGCCGCAGATTTGAACTGCAATTGCCGCAGATCTGCGGCATTGTCTTTGAAATCTGCGGCATCTGTGTTCAATTCTCTTGGCGAACGCGGTGGCTGGATCGTCGCGTCGACAATTTTCCAAGTCTGTTAGTTCAGATGTTGCCCGGACGCTTCGAACCGCCGAGGCGTCAGGCGCCGATCTAGCCACGGACTGTGTTCAAGAAAATGCAACGCAGATGCCGCAGATCTGAACAGCGATTCCGCAGATCTGCGGCAATTGCAGTTCACATCTGCGGCATCTGCGTTTCAATTTTCTTGACTTAAGTAGTGGCTGGATCGCCGCGCAGACAAACCTGTTTCATCGAACCGGCAGATTGCCTGGCTCGGGGCCGAGCCAGGTTCGAATGGAACCGAAGGGGTCGTCGGGCTTGGATTTGGCGAGGTCGATGATGCGGGAAATCGCGCGACGGAGGTCGCCGTCTTCGTGCACCCAGATGCGATCGAACAGGTCCAGATCCGTGTTGTAGATTCGGTGCGCGAGGAGTGCGGCGTTGTCGAGCCGCACGCGAGGCAGGGCCGCCGCGGGAATGGTGCGGAGCTGCGGGCCGAGCGTCGTCACCAGATCGTGTCGCGCGCGCGCATAGAGTGAGTCGCGCGCCGCAATGCGGGCCAGCGAGTCGGACGGGTGCGCGCGGAACGCCGAGTCGACGCGCGCGTAGAGCGTCGCCCAGAACTGCGCCAGCAGCTTGTCGTCCGCCCACCGCGCGTCGGCTTGATCGGCCGCCGCCGGTTCGCCGCGCGAGCGGAAGAACCACGCCGACCCGCGCGCACCGACGAAGCTGGCGAACGATTCGTTGAACACCGCTTGCCCCGACGCGTAAAACGTGTTGTGCGTCAGCTCGTGAATGACCGTGTTCGCGAGGTCGATGGTGTCGGCGCGCAACGACGTGGACAACAGTGGATCGTTGAACCAGCCGAGCGTGCTGAACGCCGGCGAGGGACGCAGGTAGACGTCGAAACCCTTGCTCGCCAAGTCGTGTTCCGCCGACTGCGCCGCGCCAAAATCGAAGAACCCCTTGTACGGCACGCGTCCGACGATCGGAAACCACCACGTGTACGGCGTGAGCCGGTCGGGGTACGCGCCCGACAGCACGAGGACGAGCGTGTCTCGGTCGAGATGGCTATAGGTCGTGAAACTCTGGCGCGTGCGGAGATGGATCGAGTCGGCCGCAAACGCGCGCGCCGCCAGCACGAGGCGCAGCTTGGCTGCCGTTTCCGCCGGCGTCGCCGCATCGGCCACGATGGCCTCGATCGAGCGGCGCCGAGCCAGAATCCCGCCCTCCGCCCACGCCGCGCGGACGAGATACCGCCCGGTCGGCGAAAGGGCGAGCCAAGCAATCAACAGGAGAACGAGAACCGCAAGTACGCGACGGATTCGACGCATTGATGAACTTTAGGTGGACCGGTGGACCGGTGGACCGGTAGACCGGGACTGCAAACGGCGATGAACGCGGTTTCGACGCCGTTCGCGGGCGATCCACCGGTCCACCCGTCCACCGCTATTTTTCGCTATGTCATTCGTCCACCTGCACTGCCACTCCGAATTCTCCCTCCTCGACGGCGCCAATCGGATCGATGACCTGATCCGTCGGGCTCAGGAGTTCGAGCAGCCGGCGGTCGCCATCACCGATCACGGCAACCTCCACGCGGCCTGGGAGTTCCAGGAGCACGCCCGCGCCGCGGGAATCAAGCCGATCATCGGGATGGAGGCCTACGTCGCGCCCGGAGACCGGCGCACCCGCGGCCGGACGACCCCGACAGCCAAGCCCTACTACCATTTGATCCTGCTCGCGCGGGACGCCGTCGGCTACAAGAACCTCGTCAAGCTCTCGTCGCTCGCGTACACGGAAGGCTTCTACTCCCGACCGCGCGTCGACCGCGAGCTGCTGGCCAAATACAGCGAGGGGTTGATCGTCTCGTCGGCCTGTCTGGCCGGTGAGGTCGCCCAGCATCTCATGGCCGAGGACTACGGCGCGGCCCGCGAGGCGGCGAGCTGGTACGCCGAGCTGTTCAAGGATCGCTACTACCTCGAGGTGCAGGCGCACGACAGCGAGGGGCAGGCGATCCTCAACCCACGCGTTTTCGCGCTGGCCACGGAGCTCGGCCTGCCCGTCGTCGCCACCAACGACGCGCACTTCCTCAAGAGCGACGACCACGACGCGCACGACGTCCTGCTCTGCATCGGGCTCGGCAAGGATCGCAGCGATCCCGACCGGATGCGCTACGATCGCGGGCTCTACTTCAAGAGCGGGCCCGAGATGGCGAAGCAGTTCGCCGATCGGCCCGACGTCATCGAGAACACGCTGCGCATCGCCGATCAGATCAACGTCGAGTTCGGGAAGAAGTACCACCTGCCCGCCTTCCCGCTGCCGGCCGGCGTCGCGACTGAGAACGACCTGCTGATGACGCTCGCCGTCGACGGCGCGAAGGAGCGCTACGGCGACCCGCTCCCCGCCAACGTAAGCGAACGCCTCGACTACGAGCTAGGCGTCATTACCAAGACCGGCTACGCCGGCTACTTCCTCATCGTCGCCGACTTCATCAAGGCGGCGCGCGATCGCGGAATTCCCGTCGGACCGGGCCGCGGTTCGGCCGCCGGGTCGCTCGTCGCCTACTCGCTGCGCATCACCGACGTCGATCCGCTCTTCTACGATCTGCTGTTCGAGCGTTTTCTCAATCCCGAACGCATCTCGATGCCCGACGTCGACGTCGACTTCTGCTTCGAGCGCCGCGGCGAGGTGATCGAGTACGTCCGCCAGAAGTACGGCCGGGAGTCGGTCTGCCAGATCGTGACGTTCGGGACGATGAAGTCGCGCGCCGCGATCAAGGACGTCGGCCGCACGCTCGGCTTCACGCCCGCGGAAACCGATTCGCTCGCCAAGCTGATTCCCAACCAGCCGAACTTCTCGCTCACCGTCAAAGAAGCGATCGAGAAGCTCGACGACGTCGGCCGCCTCTACCGCACCGACGAGCGCTACCGCCAGCTCCTCGACTACGCCTCGGCGCTGGAAGGACTGTCGCGACATACGGGCGTCCACGCCGCGGGCGTCGTCATCGCGCCGGGACCGGTGGACGACTACGTGCCGATCTGCACGCAGTCCACCAAGGGCTCCGGTTCGATCGACGAAGAGCAAGTCATCGTGAGCCAGTACGACATGAACTGTCTCGAGCATGCCGGAATGCTCAAGATGGATTTCCTCGGGCTCACCACGCTCACCGTCTTGCACGATGCGCTCGTCGCGATCGAACAGCGCCACGGCTCGGCGCCCGACTTGAACACGATTCCGATGGACGACCCGCCGGTTTATCAGATGTTGCGCGCAGGACGCACAGTCGGCGTGTTTCAATTCGAATCCCCACTCGCAACCGACCTCCTCCGAGGAATGCGCTGCGACCGGTTCGACGATCTCGTCGCGTCGAACGCGCTCATGCGACCCGGCCCGCTCGACGCCGGGATGCACCGCGTCTATCAGCGGCGCAAGCGCGGCGAGGAGCCGGTGACCTACGCGCTCCCGGAGCTCCAGCAGATCCTCGAGCCGACGTACGGCGTCATCACCTATCAGGAGCAGGTGATGCGAATCGCGCAGTTGTTGGCCGGCATCTCGCTCGCCGAAGCCGACGTGCTGCGCAAAGCGGTCGGCAAGAAGGACGCGGAGCTCATCCGCGTGGAGCTCGGCAAGTTCGTCGAGAAGTCGGTCGCGCGCGGCTACGACCGGCGGATCATCGAAGAGCTGGCGGGACAGATCGAGACGTTCGGCCGCTACGGCTTCAACAAGTCGCACTCGGTCGCGTATTCGGTGATCTCCTACCAAACCGCATGGCTCAAGGCGCACTACCCGGCCGAGTTCATGGCGGCGCTACTGTCGTCGTCGATCGGCGACACGGACAGCGTCGTGAAGTTCATCAACGAGGCGCGCGAGCTGGGAATCGAGGTGCTCGCGCCGGACGTGAACGAGTCGGGCTACAAGTTCACGGTCATCGGCGACAAGCGAATCCGTTTCGGGCTGGGCGCCATTCGAAACGTGGGACGATCGGCGATCGATTCGATGCTCGCCGCGCGGGCCGAGAAACCTTTCAGCTCGTTCTACGACTTCTGCGAGCGTGTGGACCTCCGCCTCTGCAACAAGCGCGTGATCGAAGCGATGATCGCCTCGGGCGCGCTCGACAATCTCGGTGGCCACCGCGCGCAGTTCGCGGCGGTGCTCGACAGCGCGCTGGCCGAGGCGTCGCTCAAGCAGCAGGAAGCGGCGGTGGGACAGTTCTCGCTGCTCGGCGGCGTCGACGAGTCGGCCGGGACAGCGGCCAAGCCTCGCGTGTTGCCCAACATCGCGCCCACTCAGCGAATCCGAGCGCCTCACGAAAGAGAAGGAGATCCTCGGTTTCTATATCTCGGGGCATCCGTTGGAGCCGTTCCGCGTCGAGTGCGAGCTGTTCGCCACGCACACGGTCTCGGAGCTCGGCAAGTGGACGGACCAGCCGTTGGCGCTGGGCGTGGTTGTGACCGCTGTCAAGAGGCAAATCAGCAGAAAATCGGGATCTGAGTTTGCGCGGTTGACAGTCGAGGATTTTTCGGGATCTTCGGAAGTTCTGGTCTTTCCGGAAGCGTGGAGTCTTCTGGCCGACCGGGTGAAGACCGACATACCTGTTCTGCTCAAAGGCAGTTACTCGCGGCGCGACCAGGACGCGGACAACCCGACGTTCATCGTCGAATCGCTCACGCCTTTGGTGGAGAAGCGGCTGAATGGCGAGGTGGCGGTGGCGATCGATCTCCAGCTGGGGGACACACTGACGCCGGACGTGATGCGAGACGTGCGGGTGGTGGTCGAGACGCACGCGACGGCGAACGCCTCATCGCCGCCGCTCGAAGTGCAATGGGTTGACGGAAGCGGTTCACGCGCGCGGCTCAAGTCGCGCTCGTTGAAGTTGGCGGCGTCGCAAGCCGCGTTGCGCGATCTGCGTCAGTTGCTCGGCGAAGATCGAGTGCGGGTGGTACGAGCGGGGAACGCCGAGAGGAACTGACGTGGGAACTTCTGCAACACTGGACTTCGAAAAACCGATCGTCGAGTTGGAAAAGCAGATCGACGAGCTGAAGCGGCTCGCCGGCGGCCAGCAACTCGACGTCAACGACGAGATCGCGCCGCTCGAGCGCAAGCTCGCCGATTTGCGCGGTGAGATTTACAAGAACCTCACGCCGTGGCAGCGCGTGCAGGTCGCGCGGAGCGCGAAGCGGCCATTCACGCTCGACTACATCCAACACGCGTTCACCGACTTCATCGAGTTGCACGGTGACAGGGCATTTCGAGAGGATGCGGCCATCGTCGGCGGCTGGGCGCGCCTCGACGGCGAGACGGTGATGGTCATCGGCCACCAGCGCGGCCGCGATACGAAAGAGATTCTCAAGCGCAACTTCGGGATGCCGCATCCCGAGGGGTATCGCAAGGCGCTGCGGCTCATGAAGCTCGCCGAGAAGTTCTCGGTCCCTGTGATCACGTTCATCGACACGATGGGCGCGTGGGCCGGGCTCGGCGCCGAAGAACGCGGGCAGTCGGAAGCGATCGCGCGCAATCTGTTCGAGATGAGCCGGCTCGAAGTGCCGATCATCGCCACGGTCATCGGCGAAGGCGGCTCGGGCGGCGCGCTCGCGCTCGGCGTCTCCGACCGGACGAACATGCTCGAGAACGCCGTCTACTCGGTCATCACGGTGGAAGGCTGCGCGTCCATTCTATGGAAGGACGGCAAGAGCCAGGAGCTACGCGAAAAGGCGGCGTCGGCGCTCCGAATCACGGCACAGGACCTCCAGGAATTGCGCGTCATCGACGAGATTATTCCTGAGCCGCCCGGCGGTGCGCACGCCAACCACGAGGCCGCCGCGGCGAACGTGCACGACACGCTCGTCCGACAGCTCGAGGACCTGCGCCGGCACAAGCCGGACAAGCTCGTCCGACGGCGGCGTCAGAAGTTCATGCGCATCGGACAATATCTGGAGTGACAGGTGGACCCGTCCACCCGCATTCATGTCTCACCTGATCGAAGTCGCCTTCAAGGGCAACCGAAAAGATTTCTTCCTCTGGGAGTCCGAGGATCCGCCGCCGCTCAAAGCCGCGGTGATCGTCGACGCCGACCGGGGTGAGGACCTCGGCCGCGTGCACGCGTTGGGCGAGCTCGCCGCCAAGCGAAACGCCGGAACGCCGCACGGCTACGGCAACATGGGCACGACCAAGAAGGCGCGTCGCCTGGCGAGCAAGGACGACGAGCGTCGCGCGAGCGACCTACGGGTGCAGGACGACGACGCGCGGCGACGCGCCATGGAGCGCGTGAACGCCAACAAGCTGGCGATGAAGCTGTCCGACGCCGAATGGCAGTGGGACCGCAAGAAGCTCACGTTGTATTTCACCGCCGAAAAGCGAATCGACTTCCGCGCGCTCGTGCGCGAGCTGGCGTCGATGTTCCGCACGCGCATCGAGCTGAAGCAGATCGGCGTGCGCGACGAAGCCAAGCGTCTCGATGGCGTCGGCCGCTGCGGCCGCCAATATTGCTCGGCGTCGTGGCTCCCCGAGCTCCGTCCGGTGAACCTCGGCGTGGCGAAGGATCAGCGCTTGTCGCTCAACCCGTCGCAGATCTCCGGGGCATGCGGGCGGCTGATGTGCTGTCTGCGGTACGAACACGAGTTCTACGTGCAGAGCCGCAAGCGTTTCCCGAAGGAAGGCAGAATCGTGAAGACGAAAGTCGGCGAGGAGAAGGTCGTCGCCAACGACATCTTTCGCGAACGCGTCACGCTGCGCGGCGACGACGGCGAGCAACGCACGATTGCCTTGCTCGATTTGCGCGAAGAGGCCGAGTCAGTCGGCGCGCCGCTCCCCTTCGCGCCCGCGCCGGCGATCGTGACGCTCGACGAGCACGAGGAGGATATTGTCTTCGAGGAAGCCGTCGTAGCGGACAGGGTGGTCGTGGTGGAACCGGCCGAAGAAGGTGGACCGGTGGACGTGTGGACCGGTGAGCCGGGGGAAACCGCGGAAGAAGAAGAAGACGGTGAACCCGAGGAAACCGCTGAACCGTTCGAACCTTCCCGTGGTCCAGCCGTCAAGACGTCCACCCGTGAGGTCGGCCAGCCGGGCGAACACACACCGCCCGGGACCGACCACATCAAACGTCCCCGCCGCCGACGCGGTCGTCGCGGCGGACGACGCAACCGCCCGGGCGGAAATCGCGGTCCGTCGGACGGCACGCCACCGGCCAACAGCGATTGATGGCCAAGTTCTACCTCACGACCGCGATCGACTACGCGAACGGCGAACCGCACATCGGCCATGCGTACGAGAAGATCGGCGCCGACACGATCGCGCGGTATCACCGCATGCGCGGCGACGACGTCTATTTCCTCACCGGACTCGACGAGCACGGCCAGAAAGTCGCGCAGGCGGCAGCCGAGCGCGGCGTGTCGCCGCAGCAGTTCGTCGACTCGATCGCCGGGCGCTTCGAGGACATGTGGCACCGGCTGTCCATTTCGTACGACCGCTTCATGCGCACGACGGGCGAGGACCACAAGCGCGGGGTCCGCGCGCTCATCAAGCGCATCCACGATGCCTCGCCCGACGACTTTTATGAGAAGTCGTATGAAGGCTGGTACTGCGTAGGCTGCGAGCTGTTCAAGCGCGACGACGAGATCGAGAACGGCCACTGCGTCCTGCACCCGACGCGCGAGCTGCAGTGGACCACGGAGCGCAACTGGTTCTTTCGACTCACGCGCTACGAACCGTTCCTGCGACGGTTGTTCGCCGAGCGCCCGCAGTTTCTCGAACCCGAGACGCGGCGCAACGAGATCCTGTCGCTGATCGAGCAGGGACTCGAGGACATCTCGATCACGCGATCGCGATTGTCGTGGGCGATTCCCTTCCCGCTCCAACTCTCGAACGGCGAAGAGCAAGGCACGTGGGTCTGGTTCGACGCGCTGCCGAACTATCTCACGGCCACCGGATTTCCGGAGAAGCGCTACCACGACCGCTGGCCCGCGCAGTTGCACGTCATCGGCAAGGACATCACGCGGCTGCACGCGGTCGTCTGGCCGGCGATGCTGCAGGCCGCCGAGCTGCCGCTCCCGGAGCGCGTGTGGGCGCACGGATTCGTGTTGCTCGGCGGCGAGCGGTTCAGCAAGTCCGCCGGCGTTCGCCTCGACGTCGACGAAGCGATCAACCGATACGGTGCCGACGCGCTCCGCTATTTCCTGCTCCGCGAAGTCGCCTTCGACACCGACGGCAGCTTCTCCTTCGAGCGCTACGACGAGCGCTACACGTCCGACCTCGCCAACTCACTCGGCAACCTGGCGAGCCGCGCGATCTCGATGGTCGAGAAGTATTGCGAAGGCGTCGTCCCACAGGGCTCGGCGATGGAGATCGACCGTGCCGACGCCGCCGATCTCGCCGAGTATCACGCGGCGCTCGACGGCAGCCGCGGCTACATGCTGCACGATGGACTCAAGCGCGTGATGTCATCCGTGGCGCGGGGCAACGAGTTCGTCCAGGCGCAGCAACCGTGGGCGCTCGCGAAAAAACCCGAGTCGCGCCCCGATCTCGATCGAGCCCTCGCCGCGATCGTCCGACAGCTGGCGCGTCACGCCATCCACCTCGCGCCGTTCATGCCGAACAAGACGCAGGAGCTGTGGATGCAGCTCGGCGGCCCGGGCCGCGTCGAAGATCAGCGTTTCGATTCCGTCGCCGCGCTCGACGTTACCGGTTGGCACGTCGCCAAGGGACCTGCCTTGTTCCCGCGACCCGAATCACCGGGAACCGCCGCTCGGGCTGGCAACAACGATTAGTAAACGGACACAAACGGATTAGACGGACACAGACGGAAACGGCGCCTGGTCAAAAGCCGAAAAAACTTTGTTGTTGCAGTCTCCGCGTGTGTCAGCAGTTCAATCCGTTGGTGTCCGTGTATCAATCGTTGATGCCAGATCCCACGACTGGCACGAAGGACGATACAGACCTACCCTATGGCTTTGCCGGCGGAGGCGTCGTCGCCGGTTTCGAGAAATCAACCGTCGGCGGCCCTTGCTGAGCGTTCGCGGTCGCCGTGAAGTACGTGCGCGGCTTGGCTCCGGTCACCTTCGCGGTGAAGACGGCCGGGAATTGCCGGATGTACGCGTTGTACTGGTTCACGGCGTTGTTGTAGTCGTTGCGCGAGACCGCGATCCGATTCTCCGTGCCAGTGAGCTCGTCCTGCAACCGGATGAAGCTCTGGTCGGCCTTCAAGTTCGGATACGCTTCGACGTTGATCATCAGCCGGCTGAGCGACGACGTGAGCTTCGCGTCCGCGTCGGCCATCGTACCGGCGTCGTGCGTTTGCAGCGCGCTCACCAGCCCGGCGCGCGCCCGCGTGACCTCCTCGAGCGTTTCCTGCTCGTGCGTCGCGTAGCCCTTCACCGTGCTGACGAGATTCGGAATCAGATCGGCGCGGCGCTGCAGCTGCACCTCGATCTGTCCCTGCGCCGAATTGGCCTGCTCGTCGAGCCGCTGAATGGTGTTGTACCCGCACGAAGCCAGCAGGGGCAGCAGCAAAAGGGCGAGCCAGCGTTTCATGGTCGTGCTCCGAGAGACGAACTGTGGGTGGAAGCCTGCGCTCACACTACGTAACACGCTCGAGCCGGGTGCCAACATCACCCAACCGGCTGGAAATGATCGAGATACGACACCAAGCGCTCCATGCCCCGCAGATAGCCGGCCAACACATCGCCGGCCTCGGCCGCCCGGAGCGCCGGTTCGTTTCGGATGTGCTTCACCACGCGAACGAACGGCGCCGCGTCGAATCCGGCGCGCTGCCCCACCGCTTCGACGAGTTGAACGTTGTCCTTCGGCGGCTGCGAAGCATGCAGCCGGAGAAACGCGCGGAAGAGGACGAGTATCGGACTCAGGCTCTCCGACAACAGCTCGAGCTCGCGATCCTGATCGTTGCCCGCGCCGAGCAGTCCCTGACGAAGACGGAGCAGCTTGCCCATCGTCTCCTGCTCGACCTGGAGACGCAGATCCCGCGGGTCGACGCGGATTCCGTCGAACGGCGGCTCGCCGTGCAGCACGCGATGCCGGTCGAGAATGTCGGCGTACTCCATCGGGAAGATGTCGGCCGAGCCGAGCCACTCTTCCCGCGTGAGAGTGAGCGGCGCGTGGTTGCCGGCGTCCACCCACGCGCGCGACGCCGCCGACGCCGCGCGCAATCGCGACGCGTCGAGCGAGTCGACGATGACGAGCACGTTGTGATCCTGCTTCTTGGCGCCCGCCTCACCCCCCGCCGACGAGCCATACAGCACGATCGATCGAAGCGCGGTGCCGTACGCCGCGCGCAGTTGCTTCACCAGTTCGTCCAATGTCATTCGCGCCATGGGTCACCAAGATCCGCTGGAGCCGCCACCGCCGAAACCACCGCCACCACCGAAACCTCCGAATCCGCCACCACCACCGCCGCCGAACCCGCCGCCCCCCCAGCCACCGCCGCCACCGCCTCCCCTCCAGCCGCCACCGCCTAAGGGCAGGAAGATCGGCAAGCACCCTCCGCCACGACGGCCTCTGGTCACCAACGATATGATGAAAAAGAGCAGGAAGAACCAGACGATCGGCGGAATGCCACCACCTGAGTTGCTGCGTCGCTGCACCGGCTGAACGTCGATTTGCGGCTGGACGTTCGGATTGACCTGGAAGTTGAATTCGTTCGCGAAATGGGCGGCGATGCTGTCGACCATCAACAGAATGCCGGAGCCGTAATCACGATTTTTGAAATAAGGAATCGCGAGGTCGCGGAACTCGCCCGTCGTCGCGTCGGTGAGGAATCCTTCGGCGCCGAAGCCGACCTCGGTGCGAATGTGGCCTTGCCCATCGGCGCTCGTTTCCTTCGGCACCACGAGCAGAATGACGCCGGTGTTCTTCGCCGGCTGGCCGGGATTGCCCTTCTTGCCCACGGCCCACTGCCGGCCGATCTCGAGTCCCACCTCTTCGACCGGCCGCCCTTTGAGATCCGGCAGCGTGACGACGACGATCTCACCGCCCGACTTGGCCTTCACATCGTCGATGATTGCCGAGATGGCGGCGACTTTGTCCGGAGGAATGACGTGCGCGAAGTCGTTGACGTAGCCGACCGGCGCGGGAAGCTGGAGCGCCTGCGCCTGGGCGCTCCCATGCACCACCGCGGTCAGCGAGGCGAGAATCCAGAGCGCGAGCGAGCGGATGTGCACGGTCGAAGGCTACCCCACTCGTTCCCTTCGTGGAAGCGGCCTTGCGGCGAACGCAGGGGCAGCCCGCGCAGCGACCCAGCACGGCAACCAAGGAATTGGCGGGTCCCCTGTACGCGCGTAGATTCATAGATGACAATGTCATACCGCTCACTGGGAAGACCGAAACGCACTGCCGTCGCGCTTGCCGCGACCGCCTTTCTGGCCCTTGGCTGTTCTCGCGGCGACGCCGCCGGCGGCGGTGGCAAGTCCGCCGCTGCACCTGCCACGACGGTGGCCTCGGCCGCCCCTGCCGCGAATCCCGCCCAGGATTCGGTCGCCGTGAAAGCAGATCGCGGCCGGATACTCGGCGACTCGGCGGCGAAGGTCTGGCTCGTCATGGCCAGCGACTTTCAGTGTCCCTTCTGCAAGCAATGGCACGACGCGTCGTTCGCCAACGTCGTCCAGAAATACGTGAAGACCGGACGCGTGCGCATGGCCTACCTCAACATGCCGCTCAGCATCCACCCGTTCGCCAAGCCGGCCGCCGAGGCGGCGATGTGCGCGTCGGCGCAGAGCAAGTTCTGGCCGATGCACGACTCGCTCTTCGCGACGCAGCGAATCTGGGAGACGCTACAGAGCCCCAGCTCGTTCTTCGACACGTTGGCGAGCCACAACCACGTCGACATGGCGAGCTGGCGGACGTGCGTGACGCAGCATCTCACGATGCCGCTCATCGACGCCGACTACGAACGCGCGCACAACGCCGGCGTCATCTCGACCCCGACGTTCATCATCGGCGCGACGAAGCTCGCCAGCGCCGATGCCGACGTCGCCGGTGCGCTCGACTCGGCGCTCGCGAAAGTCAAACCGTAGTCGACCGTCACCACTGCGTGCGCTTTCCGGTCCAGCTCGGATATCGCGCGCTGGCGCAGATCGCCCGCGGCGCGGCGCTCGTCACGCCGAACAGCAACTCGAAGGTGCTCCGCTCGCTGCGCGCGCGACGCGGTATTCGCGCGCGTTACCGGCGATGGGCTGACGCGCACCGCGACGCAAATCGTCCGCTGCTCTGGATGCACGCCCCGTCCGTCGGCGAAGGATTGCAGGCGCGTCCGATCCTCGAGCTGGCGCGCTCGCGCCGTCCGGACGTTCAGATCGCCTACACGCACTTCTCGCCGAGCGCGGCGGCATTCGCCCGCTCGCTCGACGTGGACTTCGCCGACTATTTGCCGTTCGACACGCCCGGCGACGCCCGCGCCGCGCTCGACGCGCTCCGGCCCACGGCGCTCGTCTTTTCCAAGCTCGACGTCTGGCCGATGATCACGCGCGAGGCACGCGCGCGAGGCGTTCATCTGGGCCTCGTCAGCGCCACGCTCGCCCGCGGATCGTCCCGCCGTTCGCTCGGCGCAAGCGCGTTGCTGCACGACGCCTACGCGGCGCTCGACGTCGTCGGCGCGATCGACGAAGCCGACGCGGATCGACTCGTGCAGCTCGGCGTCCGCCCGCAGACGATCGTCGTCACCGGCGACACGCGCTACGACCAGGTCTGGAGTCGTGCGCAGCGCGTGGATCGGGAGGCGCCGATGCTGGCGCGGCTCAGAGACGCGCGACCGACGCTCGTCGCCGGCTCGACGTGGCCACCCGACGAAGCGGTGCTGCTTCCCGCGTTCGAATCGCTGCGCCGCTCCGGAATCGACGTCCGTCTCGTCATCGCACCACACGAGCCGTCCGCACAGCACGTGGCGGAGCTGATCGCGTGGGCCGAGCGTGGCTCGCTACGCGGCGCTCGGCTCGACGACGCGACGAGCGACTCGGACGTCGTCGTGGTGGATCGCGTCGGAGTGCTCGGCGATCTCTACGCCGTCGCCGACGTCGCATTCGTGGGCGGCGGCTTTCACGCGGCCGGTTTGCACTCGGTGCTGGAGCCGGCGGCTTTCGGCGCGCCGGTGTTGTTCGGTCCGCGCTTTCAGAACAGCCGCGACGCGGCGCTTCTCGCGCAGCGCCACGGCGGCGCGGCGATCGGCGATACAGCTGAAGCGGAGCGGCGGTTGCGCTTCTGGCTCACGGATCCCGGCGGGCGCCGCGAGGCCGGTGACTTTGCGCGCGCCCTGGTCCGCAGTGGTGTCGGCGCCGCCGAACGATCCTTCGCGTTGGTCGATCGGCTCCTGCGGTAAGGCCCTACCGCCGCGCGAGCCACCATCGCACAGCGGCTAAAGTTGAACGCAGATGCGTTGGTCGACCGGCTCCCTGCGGTAAGCTCCTAACCGCCGTGCGAGCCACGATCGCGTAACGGCTAAAGTTGAACGCCCTACGGCGTGGCCCACGCGGCGGTAAGCGGCCCAACTACAGCGCCGAGGCGCGCTCCGTCACGACACGCACGACGTTGTCGACGACCTGCAAAAACCCGCCGTCGACGTTGAACCGGCGACCGCTGTCGCCGCCGAGGCGCAGCACGCCTTTGCCGAGGAGCGCCATCATTGGGGCGTGGCCGGTGAGGATGCCGACCTCGCCGTCGAACGCCGGGGCGACGACGGAATCCGTCGTGCCCTCGTACAGCACGGCCTCCGGCGAGATCACTGAAACGTTCAGCATCGTTCTCAGCTCTACTGTTGCAGCTTCTTCGCGTTCTCGACGACGTCGTCGATGCCGCCGGCCATGAAGAACGCCTGCTCGGGCAGACTGTCGAACTCGCCGGCGACGAGCCGCTCGACCGACGAGATGGTCTCCTCGAGCTTCACGTACTTGCCCGGGATGCCCGTGAACTGCTCGGCGACCGCGAACGGCTGCGACATGAAGCGCTGAATGCGGCGCGCCCGGCCGACGATCTTCTTGTCGTCTTCCGAGAGCTCGTCCATGCCGAGGATCGCGATGATGTCCTGAAGCTCCTTGTAGCGCTGCAGGATCCTCTGGACGTCGGTCGCCGCCTTGTAGTGCCGCGCCCCGACGAACTGCGCGTCGAGAATTCGCGATGACGACGAGAGCGGATCGACCGCGGGATAGATGCCCAGCTCCGTGATCGCGCGCGAAAGCACGACCGTCGCGTCGAGGTGGGCGAACGCCGTGGCCGGCGCCGGATCCGTGATGTCGTCGGCCGGAACGTAAATGGCCTGCACCGACGTGATCGACCCGTTGCGCGTCGACGTGATGCGCTCCTGCAGATCGCCCATCTCCGTCGCCAGCGTCGGCTGATAACCGACGGCGCTCGGCATGCGTCCGAGCAGCGCCGACACTTCCGAACCCGCCTGCGTGAAGCGGAAGATGTTGTCGATGAACACGAGCACGTCCGCGTTTTCCTGATCGCGGAAGTATTCGGCGACGGTGATGCCCGAGAGGCCGACGCGCAGACGCGCACCCGGCGGCTCGTTCATCTGTCCGTAGATGAGCGCCACGTTCGGAAGAACGTTGGACTCCTTCATCTCGAGATAGAGGTCGTTCCCTTCGCGCGTTCGCTCACCCACGCCACAGAACACCGACTTGCCGCCGTGTCCCTTGGCGACGTTGTTGATGAGCTCCATGATGACGACTGTCTTGCCGACGCCCGCGCCGCCGAACAGACCGATCTTTCCGCCCTTCACGAACGGGGCGATCAGGTCGATGACCTTGATGCCGGTCTCGAAGATCTCGGTCTTCGGCTCGAGGTTCACGAAGTCGGGACGCTTGCGGTGAATCGGCCAGCGCAGCGCGTCCTTCGGGATCGGCGCGCCGTTGTCCACCGGCTCGCCGAGCACGTTGAGGATGCGTCCGAGCGCGGGCGCGCCGACAGGGACGGAGATAGGGCCGCCTGTGTCGACCACCTCCATCCCGCGCACGATCGCGTCGGTCGACGACATGGCGACGGCACGCACCTGGTTGCGGCCGATGTGCTGCTGCACCTCGGAGACGACGCGAATGTCGCTGCCGTCTTCCGCCTTGGCGGTGATGTCGAGGGCGTTGTAGAGCTCAGGCAGGTGCTCGGCTTCGAACTCGACGTCGAGTACCGGACCGATGACCTGGACGACCCTTCCGATGTTGTGAATCGCTGTGGTGGCCATTGAGAAGTTTCCTAATAGCGTTTGTACTACAAACCGTGCACTCTAGTCGTCAGCGTCAGCAACAGGAGGCAGGAACTGCCTCACCCTTGGAGGGCCGCGGCCCCGCCGACGATCTCGGCGATTTCCTGCGTGATGTTGGCTTGGCGTGCTCGGTTGTACGTGCGGCCCAGGATCTTGAGCATGTCGCTGGCGTTGTCCGTCGCATTTTTCATCGCCGTGCGTTGGGCGGCGTAGAACGCGGCGGTCATCTCGACCAGCGCGCGATACACCGAGTTGCGCACGTAGAGCGGAAGCAGCTCGCCCAGAATCGCCTGCGCGTTCGGGGCGAGGATGTAATCGCGGCGCTTGGCATCGGTCGCCGGCGGCGTCACCGGCAACACTTGAACGGTGGCCGGCGGCGAAGACAGGACTGACTTGAAATTGGGATAAACCACATAAACAGCGTCGATCTCGCCACGCGCGAACGCGTCGGTGAGATCGTTCACCAGCTCGGCGGCATTCTGGGCCGTCGGGCGATCGCCGAGGTCCGTGCGGCTGCTCGCGACCTTGCGGCCCACGTAGCGGAAGTAGCCGAGTCCCTTGCGGCCGACGGCGTGAATGTCGACCTCGACGCCGTCGCGCTCGAGACGCGCGATCGTCGCGCGCGCTTCCTTGATCAGGTTCGCGTTGAATGCTCCGGCCAGTCCGCGGTTTGCGGTCAGCACCATCACCGCCGCGCGCTTCACCTTTGTGGGCTGGCGCAGCAGTGGAAACTGTTCGGCGAGATCCGGCGAGTAGAGGCTCGCGATCACGTCGCGCAACGCCTGCGCATACGGACGCGCTGCGGCGACGCGATCCTGCGTCCGCTTGAGCTTGGACGTCGCCACCATCTCGAGCGTCCGCGTGATCTTCCGCGTGTTCTCGACGGACTTGATGCGACCCTTGAGCTCGCGACCCTTAGCCATGGACCCGTCCGGCCGAGTGTGTCGTGGCGAACGTCTTCACTACAGATCCGCTTTCGTGATGCCCGCCGGCTTCGGCGTCACCGCGGTCTTCTTGTACGCCTCGATTCCCCGGCGAAGATCCGCTTCGATCTCCTTCGTGAGAACCTTGCCCGTGCGAATGCCGTCGCCGACCTGCGGATAGTTCGCCGCCATGTACGCGTGGAAACCCTTCTCCCATTCGCGTACACCAGCGACCGGCACGTCGTCGATGAAGCCGTTCGTCACGGCGTAGATGATCATCACCTGTTGCTCGACCGGCATCGGCGCGTACTGCGGCTGCTTGAGCACCTCCACCGTGCGCGCGCCGCGGTCGAGCTGACGGCGCGTCGCGGCATCGAGGTCCGACGCGAACGCGGCGAACGCTTCGAGCTCGCGGTACTGCGCCAGGTCGAGACGAAGACGTCCCGCCACCGAGCGCATCGCCTTCACCTGCGCCGAACCGCCGACGCGGGACACCGAGATGCCGACGTTGATCGCGGGCCGAACGCCCGCGAAGAAGAGGTCGGACTCGAGGAAGATCTGCCCGTCGGTGATCGAGATGACGTTCGTCGGGATGTAGGCCGATACGTCGCCCGCCTGCGTCTCGATCATCGGAAGCGCGGTGAGCGAGCCGCCCGGCTTGAAGATGAACTTGCCGTCGACGACCGACGGATCTTCGCTGATCTTCGCCGCGCGCTCGAGGAGACGCGAATGGAGATAGAAGACGTCGCCCGGGAACGCCTCACGGCCCGGCGGGCGGCGCAGCACGAGCGACAGCTGGCGATACGCCGCGGCCTGCTTCGACAAGTCGTCGTACACGCACAGCGTCGGCTTGCCTTCGTGATACATGAAGTACTCGGCCATCGCGCAGCCCGAGTAGGGCGCGATGTACTGCATCGGCGCGGGGTCGGACGCAGAGGCGATGACGACGATCGTGTATTCCATCGCGCCGGCTTGCTTGAGGCGCTCGACGACGGAGGCGACGGTCGACGCTTTCTGCCCGATCGCGACGTAGACGCAGATGACGCCCTGGCCCTTCTGATTGATGATCGTGTCGATCGCGACGGCGGTCTTGCCGATGGCGCGGTCGCCGATGATCAGCTCGCGCTGTCCGCGGCCGATCGGGATCATCGAGTCGATGGCCTTGAGCCCCGTCTGGAGCGGCTCTTTCACCGGCTGGCGCACGATGATGCCCGGCGCCGGCGACTCGACCTTGCGCGACATCGTCGCGTGAATGTCACCCATTCCGTCGAGCGGTCGTCCCAGCGCGTCGACCACTCGTCCCACGAGCTCGGGACCAACCGGCACCTCGAGCACGCGCGACGTGCGACGGACCTCGTCGCCCTCTTTCAGCTGGAGGTAGTCGCCGAGTACGACCGCGCCGATGTTGTCTTCCTCGAGGTTCAGCGCGAGGGCCGTGACGCGATTGCCGGTCTCGGAGGACGTGATGTCGAGCATCTCGCCGGCCATCGCTTTCTGCAGGCCGTAGATGCGCGCGATACCGTCCTTGACCTCGAGGAGAGTCCCGACCTCTTCGACGTCGAGGTCATGGAGATCGGCGGCTTCGATTTGCCGAAGCAGAATGTCTTTGATCTCGCCAGGTCGGAGCGTCGTGTCGGTTGCCATACGGAGGGATGGTAATCGAGGGGCGTGGGTGGGTGGCCTGGGGGCTTGTGAAAAATATCACAAGCAGCCGATTCGAGCAAGCACGAGTTCTCGGCCGAGGCGGAACGCGGGTGCTAAATCGCTGTTCCCCCATGAATTACGGGCGGACCGGCGGATCGGGGCCAGACCGAGGCCGGCTTCGATCGGCGTCGGAGCAAAATTCAACGCAGATGCCGCGGATCATGACTGCAATGCCGCAGATCAAACCCATTGGGTCATCCGTGGGAATTGTCGTTCTGATCTGCGGCATCTGCGTTGAACTCTTCTTGCCCGGCAATCGTAGCCGACGGGGCGCAATGGAACGATCCCGGTCCCCGGGCAGATCGGTAGACCGCGACTAAGCCGACCATCCACGCACTCGTTTGCCTGCCCTCGCACTCAAACGATGACGCAATTACTCGGAGCGGCCCCAAACTACACGCTCACTCGTCGCCCGCGCTGGCGCGCCGCCGTCAAAGCCGTCAAGCCGTCAAGCGCCCGCTGTTCACCCGTCCACCCGTCCACCTGTCCACCCACCCCTATGGCCGGCACAGTTCGCGACCTCAAAGTCTGGCAAGAAGCCGTCGCGCTTGCCGCGGAAACCGTTCGCTCGGCCCGACAATCGGCCAAACGCGAAACCAAAGTGGTCACGGACCACATCATGTTGTCCGCGTTGTCCGCCGCGGGCGCCATCGCCGACGGCTACGGCCGCTACACAGCGCCCGAACAGCGACAACTCTATCGCACCGCCAAACGCGAGCTGCTCAAGCTCGAGACGCAACTCGCCATCGCGCGCCAAGCGGACCTCGTCTCGGCTCACACACACGCGGATCTCTCGGCGCGCATCCAAGGAGTGAACCGCCTGCTCGGCGGCTACCTCGTGTACCTCGAGCGCCAACTGGAGGCCGCCAACCAAGCGCGTGAGTCGCCGGCCCAGCACCCACAACAGTAGATGTCCGATTTGCCTGAACCCGACGACTCCGGCACTTGCCGCTCCTCAGCCTCGGCGCCGCTTTAACCCCGACTCCGCCCGTGTCCTTTCACGAACCTGTCCACCAGATCCACCGTCCGCAGTCGCGTCAGCGATGCCGCGCGCGTTCCCACGACTCGCGAGGCCGTGCTCGCCAGGTGGGACGACGAGGCGAACCCCAGTACGTTCGCCACATCTCGCAGATCATACCCGGGGTTCTTCGCCAGCTCTGCCGCCGCGATGATGCGCACGAGGTCGATGATGCGCTTCAAGTTCGGGGCGCCGCCGGCGGCGAAAGAACGGGAGAGATGCTCTCGCGTCACCTGCAGGACTTTGGCGAGCGACGACGTGCGCACCGGCCGCCCGGCGTGCGACACGACGAAGCGCCACGCCGACGACTGAAGCGGCGAGTCGAGTGCGAGCGGCCGAGGGGGGCGCTCGAGCGCGCGCGCGAACCGCGACGAAAAGGCGAGTGGCTGCACCATTTCACGCGCGGCGGCTTCGTCCACGCCATCGACGAGCACGTCGGCAAATTCATACGCCGCGCACTGCGCGACCGCCGGACCGTCGGCAGTTCGCAGCGCCGCCAACCCGAAGAACGGAATGCTCGGATACTCGCGCGCGAGCGACGCTACGCGCCACGTGTCCTCGTGCGCGCTCCCGATGTCGACGACCGCGGCGTCGACGAGCTCGGACTTGAACACGGCTTGAAAGTCGGCGGCGGTGCGCGTGAGCAGGACGCGCGCGCGACGTCGTGGGAACGCCGCCTTCATCAAGTTCCGCGTTCGGTCGCGTTGCGCATACACGACGATCGCCGAAAGCGGCAGTCCGCTCTGCGTCGAGTGGTCCGCATGCATGTGCATCTGTCCGGGGCTCAGTTTCGCCGGTCGGTGCCGGCTCGGCGGTCGAACACCGCCTGAGCCTCTTCCCGGAAACGCTCGGTCGTGTCGCGGTCCGGCCCCTCGTCACTGTCGAGATTCGGCCTGCCTTCGATGAACTGACGCACGATCGGATCAGCGGTGTTCCTGACCTCGGCCACCGTGCCGACCTGGCGAACTCGGCCTTCGTAGAGCATGGCGATGCGGCTGCCCACCGTGTAGGCGCTCCGCATGTCGTGCGTGATGACGATGCCTGTGACGCCGAGTTTCTCGCGCATGCGGATGATGAGCTGGTCGATCACCGCGCTGGTGACCGGATCCAGTCCTGTCGTCGGCTCGTCATAGAGGAGGTACTTGGGCCGCAAAGCGATCGCGCGCGCGATACCCACGCGTTTGCGCATGCCGCCCGACAGCTCGGCTGGGTAGCGATCGACGACCGCCGGAAGATCCACCAGCTCGAGCGCTTCCATGACCCGTTGCTGGATCTCGTCCTCCGAAAGCTCCTGCTGTTTACGCAGGCCCATCGCCACGTTCTCGCCGACAGTGAACGAGTCAAAGAGCGCGGCGAACTGAAAGACGTAGCCGATGCGCGCCCGGAGCGCGTAGAGATCACGCCGGCTGAGGTGTGGCACATCGTGAGTCGTCGACGATGACCTCGCCCGAATCGGGCTCGAGCAGGCCGACGATGTGCTTGATGGCGACGGACTTTCCGGTGCCGGAATAGCCGATGATGACCATCGTTTCACCCTCGACGATGTCGAGCGTGAAGCCTTGCAGGACGTGCTTGGGTCCGAACGATTTATAGACGTCGACGAGACGGATCATTTCGCGTGGGTCGCCATGCGCGGCGCAGAAATGTGATCCCGACGTCGTCGCGCGGCTAGTGCAGCGCCGCGGAAAACGGAAAGGACCGGCGCGAGGCCGGCCCTTTCTTTGTTATTGTATTCGAATCGCTTACGCGAAACTACGCCGCGAAGCTGCCGAGCGCGCGGCCGACGTCGCCTTCGCGCAGGCGCTTGAGCGCGCGGTCGCGCAACTGGCGAACGCGCTCGCGCGTGACGCCGAGCATCGAGCCGATCTCTTCGAGGGTGTGCTCGCGTCCGCCCTCGAGGCCGAAGTACAGCCGGAGGACCTTCGCGTCGCGCGGCGGCAGGGTGCCGAGCGCCTGCTCGATCTCGTCGGTGAGGAAGCGGTTCATGGCTTCCTCCTCGGTGTCGGGCATCTCGTCGGCGACGAAGCGCTCGATGAGCGACCGGTCGCCTTCCGGATCCATGGGCGCGTCGAGGCGGACGTCGCTCGTGTTGAGCGCCGCCAGCGACTGGACGACGTCCACCGAGAGGCCGGTGAGCTGGGACAGCTCCTCGGGGCTCGGCTCGCGGTTCAGCTTCTGCCGGAGGATCTCCGACGCCTTGATGATTCTCGAAAGGTCGGCGGTGCGGTTGAGCGGCACGCGAACCGTTCGCCCCTGGCGGGCCAGGGCCGAGAGGATCGCCTGACGGATCCACCACACGGCGTACGAGATGAACTTGACGCCCTGGTCGGGATCGAACTTACGGGCGGCCGTGAGCAGCCCGACGTTGCCTTCACCGATGAGATCGATGAGGGGCAGTCCCCGGTTCTGGTACTTCTTGGCGACGGAGATGACGAAGCGCAGGTTGCGCTTGACCAGCTCCTGGAGCGCGTCCTGGTCGCCGGCGCGGATTTTCTTCGCGAGGTCGATCTCCTCGGTTCCCTTGAGCAGCGGATACGTCGACACCTCGTAGAGATACTGGTCGAGGATGTCGCGTTCGGGTTCGTTCGGAGCGATCCCAGCGGGGGCCGTGCGGCGGCGTCGACGCTTGAGTTCGGTCATGATTGCGGATTGCCCTCGCGCCCTGGGGCGCGATTGGAGTCGTATCGGTCGTTGAAGGAGCGGCGGCCCAAACCTACGATACCGCGCTACGGTCTACTATGCTGCACTGCTCTGCTGTTCCGCTGTGCTGCGGTACACAGCACGCGCGCGGCGTCTGATCCTATCGACCAGACCGACCAGACCCACTGCATTGACACTACGCGCACCCTTCGAAGCGAGTTACGAAAGGCGCTGCAAAATACCGGCCTTTCAAATTTGCGCCAGTCCCAATTCGTTGACACTCGCGTATACCCACGGCTATACTTGGTGGTTCCTGTTGAAAGGCTGGTGGACAGGATGACAGGTGGACGGGTGGACAGCGAGCAAGTGATCGTTTGTGTCTACGCGTCGTCAGCAGTAGCCGTTCACCCGTCGAGCCGTCCACCCGTCCACCCAAGTCGGGGGCGTAGCTCAGTTGGGAGAGCGCTTGAATGGCATTCAAGAGGTCAGGGGTTCGATTCCCCTCGCCTCCATGGCGAGGCGAATCGAGAAGGCTTTACGCCTCGCTTGGGATCGAGCTGATAAGTTGGGACGAGGTGTGGGACGAGTGGTTGGCGAACTGTAGTTGACGTGATTCGGCATTGCGGGAATAGCTCAGTTGGTAGAGCACAACCTTGCCAAGGTTGGGGTCGCGGGTTCGAGTCCCGTTTCCCGCTCTCCACGTCGGCGGGGACTCGAGTCGTCTGAGCAATGGTCGGCTTCGGTCTCCGCGGCTTTCGGGCGGTTAGCTCAGTTGGTTAGAGCGCCACGTTGACATCGTGGAGGTCACAAGTTCGAGTCTTGTACCGCCCATGCGCCCATAGCTCAATTGGATAGAGCATCTGACTACGGATCAGAAGGTTGGAGGTTCGAGTCCTTCTGGGCGCGCTTACGGCGGTTGGCTCGCCGGCAGTTTGGAAAAGTCGGCGGGGCGTAGCTTAGCCCGGTAGAGCGCCTGCTTCGGGAGCAGGAGGTCGCTGGTTCGAATCCAGTCGCCCCGACCATTCCATAAAGAAGTACAGAGAGACTGAAAGACAGAAGTCGCGGTTCGAACGGCGAGAGTGGCTCGGCTGAAAATCGCCGAGCCATTTTTCGTAGCGCGGCCCCCCCGACGATCCTCGAGGCAACCAACCCCGTATCTCCCGGCGGGCGCTTCAACCCGGCGGAACCGTAGCGCCAGACGCCGGTACGAATTGCTGACACACCGAACTCGATCACGTGCCGACACAAAGCCCCCTCACCACCGACGAAAACCGAGCGTGACCATGAGCATGGCCCGAATCGCGACGCTTGGCGTCGCCGCCTCACTGGCCGCGTGCGCCGGCGGATCAGCCCCGTCTCAGCAAGGCGGCGTAACGACGTCAGCTCCAGCGCCCATCTCGAAAGAGGACCGGATCGATTTCACGCGGCAACTGCGGGAGCAGCTCTCGCTCACGCCGGCGGAAATCCGGTCGCTCCAATTCTACCTCTCCAAGCCCATCACGCTGCAGCGCGAGCTGTCGTCAGGAGAGCGTCAGGTGAGCCACGGAAAGCTGGTCACCAAGGACGGCAAGCAAATCGAGGAAGTCGACGTCGTCGACGGGACGCCCGGCGTTGCGGTGAACGTCAACGACGACGGCAACACGATCGACGTCAGCTTCGAGTCGGGCACCAAGCTGCGCTTCACCGGCTACTCGTTCACCCTGCTGGCCGACGCCTGGGGCGGAAAGGATGGCTCGGGCAAAATCACCTTCGACGGCCGCGTGTACGACGCGATCGACCACAGCTACCTGGCGCACCTCGTCATCGATCGGCAGGCCGTCTCCAAGATCGAGACCCAACGCCGAGTGCTGAAGGGAGTCCGGGTCGACACGCTGACCCGATAACCGCCCCGCCTACGGGCGCTGCGCCGCCTTCCAGCTTCTCGGCGCCTGATCGCACCCCGGAACGCGCATCGGCTGGCCGGTTCGCGCATCCGTCGGTGGCACTCGCCGCACACGTGAGACGAACGTCGGATCCTCCGACGCCTGGTACGCGAACATCGCCACCAGCGTCGCGTTCCGCTTCACCTCGTCGAAGTTGATCTTGTCGTAGGTGTCGCGGTTCGTGTGCCACGTGTAGTCGGTGTACGACCAGTCCGACGACGACAGGAAGAACGCCGGCGCGTCGCGGCAGTCGAACGCGTCGCTGTCGGTGCTCTCGTCATGCGCGATGCCGGGGAACATGAGCGTGACGTTCTTCGTCAGATCCGCCGGCATGCGCGACATCCAGCGGGCGAGCGCCGGCGTGGCGTCGACGAAGCCGTTGGTCTGCACCGAGTCGATCTCGCCGGTGCCGTTGTCCTGGTTGAACAGCGCCTGCAATCCCTTGATGACCTCCGGATGGTCGGCGGCGAACGCGGTCGACCCGATGTCGCCCTCCTCTTCGCCGCTCCAATGCCCGACCAGAATGGTGCGCTTGGGATTCGGGTACGCCGTCTTCAGGATGCGCATCGCCTCGAGCATGGTGATCGTGCCGGTGCCGTTGTCCGTCGCCCCGCTCCCGGCGTCCCACGAATCGAGGTGGGCCGAGAGCATCACGTACTCGTTGGGCTTCTCCGAGCCATTCATGCGCGCGACGGTGTTGAATACCGGCGACTCATTCCCTGCGAGCGACGCCTCGGCGAGAGCGTGCACGCGCGGGTGCTGCCCGTTGGAGGCGAGGCGCGCGAGCAGGCTGTAGTCCTCGCACGACACGTCGAACGACGGTATGAGCGACGCGCGCGCGGATTGGATCTTGTCCACGCCCCAGCCGTGCGACCACGTGTTGGACAGAAGCCCGGCCGCGCCGGCGCGCTCGAGGATCGGACCCAACACCCGCGCGTTGAGGTGCGCCGCGACGAGTCGCGCGTTCCAATCGGCCTGCACGCTGTCGCGCTGTGCGACGGCGTGATGATAGACCGCTGAGTCGGCCCAGAATCGAATGTCGGAGTCGGGACGACACGAAGGCTGCGGCATGCTCACCAGCACCAGCTTCCCTTTCACGCCGCCGAGCCACCGCACGAACCCCGCGCTGTCGCCGATCTCGCGGGCGGGCGGAACGATCACCACGTCGGCGGTCACGCCTCCGGAAGGCGTGGTGGCGCTCCACGCGTGCATCGTCGCCTCGAGCACACGTTCCCGCGGCGAAACGAGCTCGAGACCGCTCGGGCCGCGCGTCCAGTCGCGCCACGTGCCGTACTGCTCGTTCTTGGCGTCGATTCCCCACGCCTTGTAGGTCCGCAGCAGCCAGTCATTCGCGAAGCGGTTGGCCGGCGAGCCGGTGAGCCTCGGCCCGATCGAGTCCATCAACACCTGGGCGAGCTGCGGCGCATGCGAGCGTCGCATGCCCTCCTCGTAGATCTTTTGGACGATCGGGTCGCCGGTAGGATTGTCCTGCGCCAACGCGCGCGCGGGCATCGCCGCTCTTGCAACGCATGCGACGAGTGAGACAGCCAGAATTGTTCTCATGGACGGGACGTTAGTGAGATGCCCCGGACCGACGCTAGTTGTCGCTAGTTGTGGTTCGGCGGCCGGCTGAGGACGAGCGTGAGCGGCACTGTGTCGGCCGGCGAGATCGTCACGGTGAGCGTCGTGTCGCGGTAGCCGTCGAGGTGCAGGCGAAGCGGGCGCGCGCCAACCGGAACAAAAAAGAGCGAGACGGTTCCGGTGCCCGTGGTCTTGGCGCTCGTGCGCGTGAGCGTGTCGATGACGTCGACGTTGGGGAGCGGATCACCAGTCCCGCCGTCGAACACGCCGACCACGCGAAAGCGATAGCGCGGCAGCGAGTCGAGATCCGATGCAATGCTGCGGCGCGGACGGTCGGCGATCACATAGGATCCGACGCCGTCGTCGTAGCCGATCCCATCCTTCAACACGATGAACATCGCCATGGAGTCGTGCGCCTTCCCGACCGACATGTCGAAGCAGTCGTGGTAGGTGATCTCGGCGATGTGCTCGGGTTTGATCGAGTGGAGAATCGACAGCACGGTGTCGATGTGGCTGAACTGCGGGAAGGCCGGGCGCAGCGGCGGCGGCGCGCCCGAGCGAGAAAGCCGCGGATTGGGACGAGTCGGCGGGGTCGAGATGCCGAGCGCGGGCTTGCGGCCCGCGACGTACTGCGAGTCCACCACGGGAAGCACCACGCGCCGCCCGTTCACCCACACGTTCTCGATCCAGCCGTTGTGATCGGTCCACGGTATGGCGCAGGCTTGCGCGCCGCCGCGGCTCGTCATCATGTCGGGCCGGAGCTTGAAGACATCCGATGCGTCGAGAATCGTGCGACTGCTGTTCTCGATGTCTTCGGCGTCGAGGTGGTAGCTCTTGCGCTTGAGATCCTCTTGCGCCGTGACGTTCACCGCGGCCAGCGCGGTGACGGTGCGTGACAGCGTCACCGTCATGGTCGTGCTGTCGGCGCTCGGCGAGTTGAAGAAGCGGTAGAACGGCTGGTAGCCGATCTTCCGCGCCACGAGCTGAAGGTTCGCTTCGCCGGCCGGCACGGTGAGCCGCGCACGACCGGCGGCGTTGGTCGCCGTGTGCGCGACAACGCCAGAAATGCCCCGCACCACCGAAACGTCCGCGTCGGCCACCGGCGCGTTCGCCGAGTCAGCGACGCGAACGGCGATGACGACCGTCGGCACCGCCTGCCCAAACGCCCGCGCCGGGAGAATGGCGAGAAAACAGAGAGCAAGCACCCTCATCGTGCGATTCACCGCTTTATCGGTCCACCGGTCCACCCGTCCACCCGTCCACCCGTCCACCCGCTTACGGTCTCCCGCCGCGCCCCACCGGGCTCCCCGCCTGCACCGCACGCCGCGCCGGGCGCGTTCGTTCCATCCTTTAGAATCTTCTGACGCGCCAGGTAGGACTCGCCGTCGGTGATCCACGACGCCGGCGGATCGCCCTTGAGGAAGTAGCCGAACCACTCGAGCTGGCGGTGCAGATAGTCGGCTTGGCTCTCCGGACGCGCGACGTTGTGGTTCTCGCCCTCGTACACGAGATACACCACCTGCTTGCCGAGCCGCCGGCCGAAGTTGTAGAGCTCTTCGCTCTGGAAGTGGTTCACGTTGCCGTCGGCGTCGCCTTCCTCGAGCAGCAGCGGCGTGTGGAGCGAATCCACCGCGTAGACGGTCGAGTTGCGGATGTACGCCTGCGGATCTTCCCACAGCGGGACCTGCATGCGCTCCTGACTCGTCTCGTAGTGGCCCGTCTCGGGAAGCCCGCTGTTGCCCGACGTGTAGCCGTACATGCTGATCAAGTCGGTGAGCGGCGCGCCGGCGATCGACGCGGCGAACGTGCCGTGGTTGTGCACCGCATAAAACGCCGACTGATAGCCGCCCCACGAGTGTCCCATGTTGCCGACGTGCTTCGGGTCGATGTCGGCGACCTTCGCTTCGACGGCGGCGACGGCCGACGTCACGCAATCGAGCCCGGAATATCCCGGATTGCGCGCCTGAAACACGATGTCCGGCCGCAGCACGAAGTAGCCGTTCTGGCTGAACACTTCTGTGTTATAGGGATTCCGCTCGTTGGGCATCAGATACTGATGGAATCCCTGCGACAGCTTCTCATAGTAGTAGACGACCATCGGATACTTCTTGCCCGGCTCGTAGTTGGCCGGATACGTCAGCATCATCTGGAGCTTGTCGCCGCGCTTGTTGGCGTAGTTCATCAGGACCTGCTTGCCCCACGCGTAGTCGCTCTGGAAGGCGTTCGTCGCCGACACGCGCTTCCCGTCGGCCAATGACGCACCGGCGACGTAGTAGTTCGGCGCCTCCTCGGCCGTCTGTTCCTCGAGCAGGAAGACGTCGGCGTTTTCGGCACGCCGGAGGCCGGTCACGCTCTTGTCGAGCCACACGAGCGGTTGCGCAGGCTGGCCGATCGTGAGCCGCGAGTATCCGCTCTTCTTGTTGTACTCGCCGGTCGCCGAGAGAACGAGCGGCTTCGACGCGTCGATTGTTCTTCCTTCTCCGTCGAGTTGACACGGCGTCGAGCGGGCCCCGGCCCCGCCTCGTCCTCCGCGGCCGCCGCCACCGCCGCCGAATCCACCACCTTCGTTCACGCATCGAAAGACCGTCGAATCCTCTCGGCCGTGCGTCAGACGCGTGGCCGACGATCCATCGATCGCGATCTGCCAGAGGTCGAAGCGGTCGTTCACCAGCACCGACTTCTCACCGGTGGTGAATCCGGCGAGCCCGTACGCGCGGCGCTCCGGCACCGGATGGTCGTCCTCGGCGTTCACGAAACCGACCTTGAGCTTGCCGGTGAGATTCGTGCGCGTACCGCTCTGAAGGTCGAGCACCATCCACTGGCCGTCCTGCTGGTACGTGGCGTAGCGGCCGCTCGGGCTGAGCGTGGCGCCGTAAGGCGACTTGGTGAGGATCTTCGTGCGCTTGCCGGTGCCGACGTCGACCGAATAGACGTCGCGAACCTGGCGGCCGGACATGAACTCCTTGGCGTACGGGCCTTCGTCGCTCGCCAGAGCCACGGCGCCGTTCTCGGAGAGCTGCACCGTCTCGAGCGGATCGTCGCTCAGCCGCACGACCGACGGGCCGCCGACGTGCCAGGCGACGAGCGTGGTGCGCGAGCGATCCTGGCCGGCGCTCACTTCCTGCTGGTGGAACTCGCGGACGTCCTTCCAGTGCCACACCTGCACGCGTGCCGGCGGCAGCTCACCCGGTGCGCGGCGCTCGGCGGGAGGCGCCTTCGCTTCCCGCGGTGCGACACCGAAGAACAGCGTGGCGCCATCGTCCGACCAGCTCGGCGCGCGATACGCGGCGACGCGGAGTCCGGCCGGGAACGAGTGATCGTTCGAGAAATCATATGTCTGTTTCGCGGCGGAGGCGCCGACGCCGTGCCAGGCCAGAACGGCGTAGGCCGTGTCGGCGAAACGCGCTGTCCGTCTTGCTGCGCAGGGCGACGAGGTCGGCGGAATGCGACCGCCACGTGAGGCCCGTGTAGAGCGCGTCGCTGGCGTCGAGCGAACGGACGACACCAGTCTTTGTCTCGAGCACCTGGACGCCGTTCCCCGTGTGGCCGTCGACGTCGATCGTCATGGCGAGCATCGACCCGTCGTCGTTCCACGCGCTCTCGGACACGTTGCCGAACGCCAGCTCGGTGCCCGCGTCGAGGTCGCGCACGATCACGTCGGCGGCGCGTCGGCCGGCCGCCGGATAGCGGCGCAGCGCCACGTGCGAGCCGTCGCTGCTCAGCGTGTACGACTGGATGTCGTCGAGCGTGGTGAGCGTTCCCGTGCGCAGATCGACCACGCCGACCTTGTTTCGATTCGGAGCGGTGCCGCCTTCGGCTGCCGGTTCACCGCCGCCGCGACCGCCGCGACCACCGCCGCCGCCGGCGCGTCCGCGCCCGCCGCGACCGCCCGCGGTGTCGGGCGTGATCGTGTAGAGCAGCCAGCGGCTATTGCCGGTGAACTGCGGATTCGTCGCCGAGCGCGCCGTCGTTTCCTTGTCGGTACCGACCGCGCGGTAGTGAAGCTCGGTCGATCCGTTGCCGCGCCGCAGATCGAAGGCGAGCCACTTTCCGTCGGGCGACAACGCGCCGGCGCCGAGTGTCTCCCATTTCGCGTAGTCGGCGCTGGTGAGGGTCGGCTTCGCCGGAGCGTGTTGGGGGGGCTGTTGCGCGGCGAGGGGTGCCGCGAGGATCGCGGCGGCGGCGATGGTGGAGAAGCGAAGTGCGCTCGACATGGAACGCCTCAGTGAGAATGGCTCGGGCGACGGGGGGCGGGGGCGATGGATTCGTTCGGATCATACGTCCCGGGCGACGCGTTGACAAATGGACTCGCGCCGGACGGGTGGCTGAAAAACAATCAACCCGCGGCGACCGCCGCGGGTTGATCGAAACTAGGGTCGAGCGGATGCTACGCGTTGCGATCGAGGCATCCGTGGAACAGCGGATTCACCTGCTCGCTGTTCGGCACCGGCAAGTTCACGTCGGTTCCGAATGAACCGCCCTTGAAGTAGCCGCCCGTCGGGAAGACGTTGTCCTGCGTCCGCTTGTACTGGTAGATCAAGCGGCGCAGGTCGGGAAGCCGTTCGCCACGTCCGAACGTCCAGAACGCCTTCTCCCGGAACAGGAGATTGGTAGCGCTGTTCTGGTCGGCGGGGGTCGCGCAGCGCCGGCAGCGCCGGGATCGCGATGTTGCCGATGCGTCGGCTTGGCCGCGCGCAGGGCGTTGAGGATCGTCATCATCCCCGGAATGTCATTCGCCTGCAGCCTGGCTTCGGCCTCGTACAGTCTGGCGTCGATTCCCGAACCGAGCACGACCGGGTCGAACTGGTTTTTGATGAGGAGGTTGAGGAACGATTGGCGTGGACTGATCCTCCGCGCCAATGACCGGGCTGGATAGCTTGCCGCTGATCGTCGGCACGCGCGGGTCGTTCGCCGAGACGAACGGAAGCGCGTTCTTGATGACCGTCGGCGACCCGTTCACGATGTCGACGCTGTCGCCAACCGTGACGCGCGCGATGGAGTTGACGAGGCTCCAGATGCCGTTGTTCCACCGCCCGTGGCGGAGAACGTCATCGTGTACTGGAACGGTCGTCGGGACGTTCGCGGTGACCGCGGCGACGGCGCCGAAATTCCCCTTGTCCACCAGGATTCTCGCCTTCATGATCGCCGCGAAGTTGTGGATGCCGACCGTTCCGGCGTCGGTCGCAGTCGTGAGAGCGAGCGCTGAATCGAGGTGAGCCGAAGCGCTGTCGTACACCTGCTGGGTCGTCAGCGGAGCGCCGAAGGTCTGCACACCGCTGATGGTGTGGCCGAGCGGAATGCCGTTGCAGAAGTTGTCGGCCAAGGTCATCTCGAGGTATCCCAGCTCCGCCCACAGTTCGCCGCGGAGGCCGGTGCTGTCGGGCAGGAACGTCTTCATCGCGGTGATCGCGTCGCGAACGAATCCTCGGGACTGCGTGATCGCCGGGTACAGGCCGCTGGTGATGCCGTTGGCCGGATCGATGGTGCGTTGATCGACGTCCACGCGATCGGTCAAGAAATCGGAGTTCTTGTACTCGTCGGCGAGCGTTCCGCCGTATTCCCAAACCGCCTCGGTGCCGTCGGCGTTCGTGAGCTGCTTGTAGCGGCTGAGCGCGCCGACACGAAGTGCCAGCGCCGCCGTCGGCGTGCCTACCGCCGACGGGTCGATGATGCCGGGGTTCTGCGGCTGCAGCAGCTGGTCCTTCACATTACAGCCGGTGAGCGCCACGAAGGCGAGCCCGGCGACCGCGCACAGAGCGGCGTGCGTCTTGTTCACCATGGTTTCGTCCTCGAAAGGGTCAGTACTTCAGGTTGAGTCGAGCGGTGAGGTACGTCGGCTGCGGTGCGGTGTTGAACTCGTTCTGACGCTTCGGCCGCGTTCACGCCGTAGTTCGACTCGGGATCGAGACCCGGTGAACTTCGTCCACAGGTGCAGGTTCCGCGCGCCGAGCACGATCGTCGATCCCGGACCGCCGCGCACCATGTGCAGGAGCTGCGGCGGGAGCGTGTACGTGATCGACAACTCACGCCAGCGCCAGAACTGATCGCTCACGTAGTAGCCGAGCGTCGTCTTCGTGCGTGGTGCCGTTGTATGAGGGAGCCGAGCGTTGCGGCCACGGCGCGCGCCTGCATCCACAGCGGAGCCGTCGGGATCCATGTCTTCCTGGCATCCCTGCGGCGCCGACGTGCAATCGAATCCGTTCGTTCCGTCGACAGTGTTGCCGCCGCTGCGGTAGTCGAACAGCGCCGAGATGCGGAGTCTTGCGATGGAAGAGATCGATGCCGTTCTGGATCGAGACGACGTCGCGCGGGAAATTGTAGCCCGGTGTTGAACCGCGCCGGATCGACCGTGATTTCGGACCGCTGGATCACGCCGTCGTGGTTCGCATCGGCCCAGTGATAGGCCTTGATACCACTGCGCGTTCAGGGCGGAAGCCCTGGCGTTGCTCGGTCGTGAGGCCGGCGCCGATGATACGCTCTGACGCCCGTCGTCGGATCGATGCCCAGCTCGAGCCACTTGTTGCTGTTGTGCGACGCGCTGAGCGTGACGTCGTAGCCGAACGCCGGCGCGTCCACGAGCTGCGCGTTGGCCTGGAACTCGTGACCCCAATTGCGCGTGGAGCCAACGTTCTGGAGAAGGCTCGTGACTGGCGACGCGACCGACGCCGCGATCGGCACGCTGATCAGGGCATTCGAGGTCTTCTTGTCATAGTACGTGTAATCGAGGTGCAGCCGGCGGTTGAGCAGGTCGGTCTCGAAACCGCCCTCGAATTCCGCCGAGGTTTCCGGCTTGAGGTTCGCGTTGCCCGGGTTCGATGGCGACCAGCCCCGATTGGTCCGAGTCGCCGTCGTCGTTCCGACTTTCGACAAGCTCGTCGTGGCGGCCGAGAACGTCTGCAGCGCCGCCGTGGCGCCCGGCTGCACGCCATTCTGCGCCATACGCGCTGCGGAGGCGGAAGGAGTTCAGCCAGTCCAATTTCGGGAAGAACGACTCGTCGGACATGAGCCAGGAGACGCTGACCTTCGGATAGACGACGTGCTGGAAGTTCGAGCCGAACGCGCTGTTCTGGTCCGTGCGAACCGCGCCGGTGAGGAACAACCGATCGCGAAGAGCAGCCTGCTCCTGCACGTAGAAGCCGAGTGTCTTGACCGCCGTCGGCTCCTGCGCGCTGAAACTGACGAACCGTGGCCGTTGCGCCGAGGCTCGACGCGCCAGGCGCGAGGCCGCGACCCTGGGCGCTTTCACAGTCCGATCTCAGCGTTGGTATAGTCGCCGCCAACCGACGTCTTGAGGTTGGCCCATGGTTTGGCCTGCCATGATCGCCGTGCTGGCGAACTTTGCGCTGAGGGTTCGGAAGTTGTTGTTTGTCGTCGAACACGTTGCCGGCGGTGGACGTAGCGCCCGAGTTCGGGCACTCGTTCAAGCGGCAGATGTGGTACGTGTCGTTGATCGCGAGGTCGACGCCGACCGTGCCTTCGTTCTGCATCCACGAGAAGGGCCGCCAGTTCGCGTCCAGGCTTCCGGTCGTTCGCTGCACGTCGACGGGCGTGTCGGTACTGCATGACCGAGCCCGGCGCGAACGAGTTGTAGTCATGGAGTGGGAAACCGGTCGGATCGGTGTAGGGCTTGTCGAGGCCGCAACCCGGTGTTCTGGGTTCCCGCCGGACATCCCTTGTAGCCGTAGTTCGCCTGGCCGAGATAGAGGGTCGATATCAGCAGCGAGTTGTCAGGCTCGATCGAGTTGTCCGACTTGCCGAAGCCGGCGTTCGCCGTAAGGTCAAACTTGGGGCTCAGCGCCGCCGACAGGTTGGTGCGGAAGTTCAGCCGCTGCTGGTTCCGCGGGTGCAGCATGTCCGACGTCACGGGCGTGTGCAGCGAATCCTGGAAGAACCGGATGTCCTGCGCCGGCATCTGGATCGGGCCGAACTCGTTGTCGACATCCGCGCTCGTGAAGTAGCGAATTAGATCGTTGCCGCCACTGACGTTCATGCCGAACAGGCTTCCGCGACCCAACCCGATCATCGTGTTGGTGGGATCGCTGAACGGATCGTAGTGCGTGAGGCTGTCGGAGATGCACGTGGCGCCCTGCGCGATGGAGAAGGCCGACGTCTGCATCTGCGGTAGCTGGCAGCGAATCTCCTTCGAGGGGTTCGTCGGCGTATGGCCGAAGTTGGCGTACTGGGCCTGGTAGTGGGTGCGGTCGTCGATCGTCCGCGTCTCTGCCGTCCAGTTCCAGTGGGTCGCGCCGGCGCGGCCCTTTTTCGTCGTGATGACGATGATGCCGTTTGCCGCGTTCGTTCCATATAGCGTCGCGGCCGACGGACCTTTCACGATCTCGACGTCCTCGATCTCGTTCGGGTCGAGGTTGTTGAGCAGTGAGATCGGCGTCTGGCCAGCGGATGTATTCGGGGCGGAACCGTTCGGGTTCGATACGTTGTAGCGAACGCCATCGACGTAGAATATCGGCGAATTGCTCAAGCGAGATCGACGAGATTCCGCGCACGCGAATCACCGGCGCGCCGCCGAGCACGGGGCTCGGGAGGACGCTGACGCCAGGCGCCTTCGCGACCATCAGGTCGGTGATGTTCGAGATCTCGGTCTGCTCGACTTTAGTTCCGACGTCGCCGAGCGTGGAGAGCGCGTTTCCGAGCTCCACCTTTCGCTGCTGGCCGGTCGCCGTGGTCACGACGTCCTCGAGCTGTGTGACTGCGACTTCGAGTGCGAAGTCGCTCGTCGTCGTACCGCCGGCCGTAACCTCGACCGTCCGTTTGACCGACCGATAGCCGACGCGCAGCACCTGAATCTGCAGGCTGCCCAGCGGCACGTTGCGCAGAGTGTATTTACCGTCTTCGCCGGTATTGGCGGACAAAGTGCCGCCGATCACGATGATGCGGGCGTCGACGAGAGGCCGTTCACCGTCCTTCGAGGTGACGTGTCCCGTAACGGTGGCTCCCTGCGCGGCCAAGCGGCCACCGAGGGAAGTGAGGGCGAGCGCTGCTCCTGCGACGGCGAGCTTCCAGCGTCCCAAAGTCATTGTCACTCCTGTGAGGAGGTCGAGCGGGGGGAACGACCTGAACAACGCAAGGCGGCCAACAAAACCGGCCCCGGTTCCGATGGCGGTGGGGCAGGTCGATGGTGAACTGCAGCTCTGATTGTTGTGTTGCCGGGGGACTGCGAGGACGGCGGTGGCGTTCAGGTGGGACTGCGGTGGACTGCGGGGGTGGACTGCCACGGCACCAACAGGTCCGAACCGGGTCGTTTCGCGGGCTTCGGATGGCGGAGACGGTACCGGCTCGACGAATCAACGTCAAGAACCACCAAGGAGAGCAAATCCGTCACATGGCAGATGTAAGCCATCTGCGGTGGTTCGGTTCCCGTCTCGCGTGGTGCTGGTGTGTTGGCTCATCACGCCGCATTTTCGCATCGTCGCACATACGAATTTTCCTTTCGAGGAGACCACGATGTCCCCCCAGCGGATCGCGCGTCGCACCCGAATGCTGTTTCTACCGATGGTCTACCGATGGCTCTGCCCATCGCTCTGTTCGCCGCCGCCTCGGCCGCGGCGCAACACGCGCCCGCCGGCGCAGCGTCGTCGCTCCCGACACCCGAGTCGGTGTTCGGGTTTTCCGTCGGCGCCGACTACAAGCTTTTCACATACGACCAATCGATCGACTACTTCCATAAGCTCGCCGCGGCGAGCAACCGGATTCGTCTGATCACCGTCGGCAAAACAGCATATGGAAAGACCTGGACGGCGGCGATCATCTCCTCGCCGGCCAACCTCGCTCGGCTCGACAAGATCCGCGAGAACAACATGCGCCTCGCGCATCCCGGCGAATCTCACCGACGCGCAAGCGCGCGACCTCGCGCGCCAGGGACGCGCGATCGTCGACATAAGCGGCGGGCTGCACGCGTCGGAGATCGCCGGGTCGCAGCACACGCCGCAGGTCGCCTACGAACTGCTGTCGCGCGCCGGCGAGCCGGAGATGAAGACGATCCTCGACAGCGTCGTGTTCTTCCTCTGGCCGTCGATCAATCCCGACGGACAGGACATCGTCGTGAACTGGTGCCGTGCCAACGAGCCGGATCCAGAGCACAACACCCGCGGCGTGCCGATGGAGCTGTACGAGAAATACGTCGGCCACGACAACAACCGCGATTCATACATGCTGAACGTCATCGAGTCGCGCGTCATTCAGCGCACGTGGCGCGAGTGGGAGCCGGACGTGATCTACGTGCAGCACCAATCGTCGCCGTTTCCGACGCGCATCTGGATTCCGCCGTTCGCCGATCCGGTCGGATTCCGCGTGCCGCCGATCATGGCGCGCGAGGTGAACGCGATCGGCACGCGCATCGCCGAGCAGCTCGACGCCAACGGAATGCCGGGCGCCGTGTCGCAGCTCGAGACGTACGACGCGTGGTACCCGGGCTACATCGACTACATGCCGATGTACCAGAACATCCCGGCGTGGTGGACGGAGACACAGGGCGGCGACTGCGCCAGGCCGCGCACGTCGACGGTCGCCGACCTGCCGGCCGACTACGCCGACCTGCGCCCGACGTCGCTCTACTCGAGCCCGTGGGCCGAGGGCAAATGGGGTCTGCGCGACGCGGTGAACTATATGGTAAGCGCTGACCTCACCACGCTCGACTACGCGGCGCGGTTCAAGTCGGAGCTGCTCTACAACCGCTATCAGGCGGCGCGAAACACGATTCAGCAATTCAAGACGAGCGCGCCGTACGCCTACTTCATCTCGCAGGACCAGCACGACCGCGTGGCGCCCGTCGAGCTGCTGCGGCGCCTGGCGTTCATGGGCGTCCACGTGCGACAGCTGAGCAAAGACGTTTCCTATGGAGGGGCGTCGTACCCCAAGGGAACCTGGGTCATCCCGATGGACCAGGAGTACGCGCAGCTCGTTCGAGAGCTGTTCGAGCCGCAGAAGTATCCCGAGTCGGGCTCTGACCCGACGCCGTACGACGCTGCCGGATGGACGCTTCCCTTCCAGATGGACGTCAACGTCGTCGAGGGGAAATCGCCGCTCACCGACGACATCCGCGCCGCACTCGCGCCGCTGCATGGGACGCCGGTCGACTGGCACACCGATCCCAACGAGCCGCTCACGACAAACGCCGAGGCGGCGGGCATCGTCCCGGCACCGGGCGGTATCACGGGATCAGGCGACGCGCTGTTGCTCGATCCGGCGCAGAACAACTCGTTCAAGCTGATCAACCGCGCGCTCGCGGCCGGCGCGTCGCTGCACTTCTCGGCGGCAGCCGGTGGACAGCCGGCGCGTTACGTCGTGACCGGGCTCGACGCCTCGAAGGCGGACGCGTGGGCGAAGGAACTCTGGGTCACCGCCGAGCGAACGTCGTCGCCGCCGGCGTCGGTGAACACGGCAACTCGCATCGCGCTGTTCAAGTCGCAGCCCGGCGTGATGGACGAAGGGTGGACGGAGTGGCTCTTCGACACGTACGGCGCGAAGTACACGCTCATCACGCCCACCGATCTTCACAGCGGAAACTTGGCCAGCCGGTTCGACGCGATCGTCGTCGGATCGCAGAACGTGGGTGGTCGCGGCGGCCGCGGCGGTGGAGGTGGAGGAGGCGGCGGTGGACGCGGGGGGCGCGGCGGCGCCGCGCCGGACAGTTCGGCGGTGGAAGAGCAGCGCGCGCTCGATGAATTCGTGAAGGCGGGTGGAACCGTGGTGGCGTGGAATCAGGGCGCCTCATCGCTCGTCAACACGCTGCGGCTTCCAGTGCGAAACGTGGTCGCCGGCCTCAGTCGAAAGGACTTCTTCACCGGCGGATCGATCATGCAGGTCATCACCGATCCGACGCATCCGGTGATGTCGGGAATGCCCGAGCACGCGGACGTGATGGTCTTCAATAGTCCCGTGTTCACGACGCTCGACGGATTCGAGGGCGCGGTGATCGCCAAATACCCGAGCGACGTGTCGCCATTGCGGTCGGGATTCCTGAACGGGCCGTCCCACATGCAGGGATACGCGGCGGCGCTCGACGTGAAGCACGAGAAGGGTCACGCCATTCTGTTCGCCTTCCAGCCGGAGTGGCGTGGCCAGCCGACGGGGACGTTCCGCGCCGTGTTCAACGCGGCGTTCTTTGGGCACGAAGTCGCCGATCAGGCAAAGGGCGCGGCCGGGTTCTGGACGGCGAAGCCCTGACGACGGCCGCCGACGGCCGCCAACGGCTCGGCGACCGACTCAGCTTATAGTCAAAAGCTTGAGTCGAGTCGCCGAAGCCGGCATGTTTCGTTAATGTTGGCAGTGCGTGCGGCGGGCCAAGAAGCGCAGTCGCACCGTTTGCGCGCGTAGCTCAGCTGGATAGAGCGTCGGCCTCCGGAGCCGAAGGTCACAGGTTCGAATCCTGTCGCGCGCGTCTCCCCTCCCCCTCCCTCCCCCTACCCCGCCGTCGGGCACGCCTGAGCTACTGCTCAAACCGCCCTCCCCGTTTACCCGTCTAGCTGTCCACCCCGCTCCACGCTGGCGCTGAACTCGCAACGGAGTTCTAGGGCCATCGGGTCATTCCCCCCCACACTCCGCTCCGAGCAGGCGATGGGCCTCCCTGTCGCACAAACGTCCTTGAACATCGCGGAACTGAAGCGGAAGTCCGTCCCCGAGCTTCAGGAGCTAGCCACGTCCTATCTCGTGGATGGCGTCGACGGTCTGGGTAAACAGGATCTCATCTTCCGCATCGAGCAGAAGCTGCTCGACGTGAACGTCGCGCTCACGGGCGAGGGCGTGCTCGAGATTCTGCCCGAGGGCTACGGTTTTCTCCGCAGCCCCGACTGGAACTACCTGTACGGCCCCGACGACATCTATGTATCGCCGTCGCAGATCAAGCGCTTCGATCTCAAGACCGGCGACATGGTGTCGGGACAGGTGCGCCCTCCCAAGGAATGGGAGCGCTACCTCGCGCTGCTCAAAGTGGAGACGGTCAACGACGATCCGCCCGAGGTCGCCAAAGGGCGCGTCACGTTCGACAATCTGCGGGTGCGTCTATCCCGAAGGCCGGCTGCGCCTCGAGACGAAAGACGGCGACGTCAGCATGCGCATCATGGATCTGATCGCGCCGATCGGGAAAGGGCAGCGCGGCCTGATCGTCTCGCCGCCGCGCGCCGGAAAGACGATTCTCCTCCAGAAGATCGCCAACGCGATCGTCGAGAATCACCCGGAGGTCACGCTCATCATGCTCCTGATCGACGAGCGGCCCGAAGAGGTGACCGACACGCTCGCCAACGTCGACGCCGAAGTGATCGCGTCGACGTTCGACGAAGAGGCGACGCGCCACGCGCAGGTGTCGGACATGGTCATCGAGCGGGCGAAGCGGCTCGTCGAAAGCAAGAAGGACGTCGTCATCCTGCTCGACTCCATCACGCGTCTCGCGCGGGCGCACAACACGGTGACGCCGCAGTCCGGCAAGATTCTTTCGGGCGGCGTCGACGCGAAGGGACTCGAGAAGCCGAAAAAATTCTTCGGCGCGGCGCGCAACATCGAGGGCGGAGGGTCGCTCACCATCATCGCCACCGCGCTCATCGAGACCGGCTCGCGCATGGACGAGGTGATCTTCGAGGAGTTCAAGGGCACGGGCAACATGGAGCTCGTGCTCAGCCGCAAGATCGCCGAGCGGCGCGTGTATCCGGCGATCGACATCGGCAAATCCGGCACGCGAAAGGAGGAGCTGCTGTTCAGCCAGGAGGAGCTCAACCGCGTGTACCTGCTCAGGAATTTCCTCGCCGACATGCCCGAGGCGGAAGCGATGGAGTTCCTGCTCAAGCAGATGGGCCGCTCGAAGAACAACAAGGAGTTCTTCCAGCAAATGGCGCAAGGGTAGGACGAGTGCGGCGTACGGTGTGCGGGGTGCGGGGAACTGCTGCCTCTCGGTGGGGGCGGCGACGTGCCGAATGAAGCGCGCGGACGGCTGATGGCGATCGACTATGGAGAGCGCCGCGTCGGGCTGGCGATCAGCGATCCGACGGGAACGATCGCGTCGCCGGCGGGAGCGATCGTGCGTCGCGCCGGCAAGCGGCCGCCGGTGGCCGAGATCCTGCGACGAGCGGAAGCGCTCGAGGCGAGAGGGTTCGTCGTCGGCTTGCCGCTCGACGGCAACGGCGACGAGACGCCGCGCTCGCGCGAGGTGCGGCTCGTCGCCGAGGCCATCGAAAAGCGCTCGGGAAAATCGGTCGAGCTCGTGGATGAGCGGTACACGACGGCCACGGCGTTGCGCGCGATCCACGATATGGGGGGCTCGACGCGTGGGCGCAAAAGCGATGTCGACGCGCTGGCCGCCGCCGTGTTACTGCAACGGGTGCTGGATCGACAAACAGAGGTGGACAGGTCGACAGGTGGACGGGTGGACGGGTGAAACGGCGAGCAACGGCTTTCCGGCGAACCTCCATGCGCGGGGTCGCGTTGATCGCGGCCGCGGCGAGCATCGTCGCGTGCGGCGGCGGCACCGGGCCGGAGGTTCGCGTCACGATTCCTCAGGGCGCCTCGATGCGTGTGGCGGCCGAGTCGTTGTCGCGGGCGCACGTGATCTCGTTGCCGAGCGGCTTCAGGCTCTACGCGTCGCTGCGCCACGACGACCGGGGCATTCGCGCCGGCACCTACATGCTCCACCGCAACGCCAGTTGGAGTTACGTGCTCGACGCGTTGCGCGCCGGCAAGGGACTGGTGCACATCGTCACGATTCCCGAGGGCTTTTCGCTCTCCCAGATCGAGACGGCGCTGCAAAGCAAGCTCGGGGCGACCGACGATTCGGTCGCCGCGGCGGCGGGTGACACGACGCTCCTTCGGGCGCTCGACGTGCCGACGCCGACGCTCGAGGGCTACCTCTTTCCCGACACGTACATCTTCCCCGAAGGCACGACGGCGCGTGGCGCCGTCGCGCTCATGGTGCACCGTTTCGAGCAAGTCTGGAAACCCGAGTGGACCGCACGGCTCGACACGATTCACCTTTCTCGAAACGAGGTGGTAACGCTGGCGTCGCTCGTCGAGAAAGAAGCGCGCATGCCGGAGGAGCGGCCGGTGATCGCCGCTGTCTACCTCAACCGGTTTCGCGCGGGTGAGCTGTTGCAGGCCGATCCCACCGTCCAGTACGCGCTCGGCAAGCACGTGGCGCGCGTGTATTTCAAGGATCTCGAAGTCGATTCGCCTTATAACACGTATAAACACAAGGGACTTCCGCCCGGCCCGATCGCGTCGCCGGGAAAGCCCAGTCTCGAGGCGGCGCTCTACCCCGCCAACGTGCCCTACAAGTACTTCGTCGCGTTCCCCGACGGGCACCACGAGTTCCGAAACGACCTCGCCGCGCACGAGCGCGCCGTGGCCGAAGCGCGCCGAGCGTGGGACTCGGCCGACGCGACGCACCGCGGCGACACGATTCGTCCCAAGTAGCGTCCCGAGTAGCGGCAGCGTACCCCCCTTTGGGACAGTGGCGCGCCCGTGAGGCGGCTCCTATCTTGGCCGCGGGTCTTCACTCGAACGAAGGACGCACGATGCGGTGGGTCACCGCTGTGCCGCGACGGTTGGCAATACGCGAGGTTCGCCTGCTCGCAGCGTGCGCATGCCTGCTCACGTCGGCGACACGGCCGAGCGCGGCCCAATCCGGTGTGTTGCGCGGCGTCGTGGTCGACTCCGCCGACGGTTCACTGCTCGAGAACGTCGGCATCCTGTCCGAGGCGCTGCGCAAGGTCGCGCGCACCGATTCCAAAGGCCGGTTCACGCTCACCCAGATGCCGGCGGGCGAAGTCGAGCTGTCGATTCGCCGCCTCGGGTACAAGCCGCAGCGTCAAACGATCGTGCTCTCCGGCGGCGTCAACGATTCGGTGAAGGTCGTGCTCGTCGCGCAGCCCGAGGTATTGCAGGCGGTCGCGGTCGACGAGTCGGAGCGCCACCACCGCCAGGGCATCGAAGACTTCTACGTGCGCCGCGCGCAGGGCATCGGCACGTTCATCACGCGCCAGCAGTTGGAAGATCTGCGCAGCACGCAGCCCACGGACGCCCTGCGCATGGTCCCGGGGATACAACTCCGCCGCTCGCGCAACGGCGAGAATACGGTGCGGTTCACCGGCACGACGTCGATCAACCACCGCGACTGCGCGCCGACGCTCTGGCTCGACGGTGAGCGCGTGCCGAACATGGAGCTGGACCAGATCCCGGCGCAGGACATCGAAGGCATCGAGTTGTACCGCGGCGCATCGACGACGCCGGCGCAGTTCTGGCAAGGCAACTCGAACTCCACGTTGTGCGGCACGATCGTCGTTTGGAGTCGTCTCCCCGGCACGTGACGGCACGCCAAGCGACGAAGCGCCGCGCCTGGCTCGTTCCACTCGCGGTCGCGGCGGCGACGTTCGTCGCGTTCCTGCCCGCGCTGGACAACGGGTTCGTGAGCTGGGACGACGAAAAGAATTTCGTCAACAACCCGCACTTCCGCGGCCTCGGTCCGGCGCAGCTGCACTGGATGTGGACCACGTTCCACATGGGCCACTACGTGCCGCTGTCGTGGATGACGTTGGGCCTCGACTACACGCTGTGGGGGATGAACCCGCTCGGCTACCACCTGACGAGCCTCCTCCTGCACGCGGCGAACGCCGTGTTGGTCTACGCCATTGCGCGCCACCTGTTGCAGCGAAGCGAATGGACGCGGCTTCGAGGCCGAGAGGATCTGGTGACGCTCGGCGCAGCCGCGGCAGCGCTGTTGTTCTCCCTCCATCCGCTGCGCGTGGAGTCGGTGGCGTGGGCCACCGAACGGCGAGACGTTCTCTCGGCGTTCTTCGCGCTGGCGACCATTCTCGTCTACCTGCGCGCCGTCGAAGAGGCGCGGCCAAGCGCCGGCCGGCGCTACTGGGCGGCGGTCGCACTGTTCGTCTGCGCGCTGCTGTCCAAGGCGACGACGATGACCGTTCCCGCCGTGTTGGCCATCTTGAATGTGTATCCGCTCAAGCGACTGGGCGGCGACAAAGGATGGTGGAGCGACGGCGCGCGTCGCGTTTACGCTGAGCTGATCCCCTTCGCGATCCTGTCGGCCGGCGCCGCCGTACTGTCGATCGTCGCGCTGCACCCGCCCGGACAGCTGGGTCCCGCGCAGAAGCTGGCCGTGTCGGCGTTCAGTCTCGCGTTCTATGTATGGAAGACGATCGTGCCGATCGGGCTCTCGCCGCTATACCAGATGCCGCAGCACGTCGACCCGGCGGAGCTTTGGTTTCTCGTGAGCTACCTGGCGATCGCCGGGTTGGCTCTCGTCGCCTGGCTGGCGCGACGACGGGCGCCCGCGGTCACGGCGGCGCTGGTGGTTTTCGTGGTGATCACGCTGCCGATGCTCGGCGTGGTACAGAACGGACCGCAGATCGCCGCCGATCGATACACCTATCACGCGGCGCCGGCGCTCGCGATGCTGGGTGCGATGGCGTACCTGTCGCTACCGCATCCGCGCGCGCTGGTATCGATCGTTGGACTCTCGGCCGTGCTCGTGATCCTCGGCACGTTGACGTGGGCGCAGACCAGAGTGTGGCGAACGTCGGAATCACTCTGGGCGCGTGTGATCGAAGAAGACAGCACGTCGTCGATCGCGCTGGCCGCGATGGCCAACATTCGGTTCACACAGGATCGTGTCGCCGAAGGAGTCGCGCTCAGCGAGCGCGCTGTCGCGTTGGCGCCCGGCTCGTCCGAGGCGCATAACACGCTCGGCGTCGGCTACGCGCGCACCAATCGTGGCCCCGACGCAATCGCCGAGTATAGGCGGGCGATCGAGCTCAAACCGGAATACGACGAGGCGGAGAACAATCTTGGGATCGCGCTGGCGAGCAGCGGCGCGTTGGACAGCGCGATCGCGCACTATCGTCGAGCGTTGGCGATCAACCCGGATCTCGCCGGCGCGGAGATCAACTGGGGCAACGCATTGGTGCGCGGCAACCGGCCCGCCGAGGCCATCCCTCACTACGAGCGCGCGTTGTCGGTGCAACCGGCGAATGCCGACGCCCATCTCAACTGGGGTGTCGCACTGGCGACCGAAGGCAAGTACGCCGACGCCGTCGAGCAATTTCGCGCGGTGCTCGCGATCGAGCCGGAGAATCGGGAGGCGGCGGGGTACCTCGAGCGCGCGACGGGGTTGATGCGCGCCACTCCGCCGGGCGCCTGAGCCTGTCTGCGATGGGAGACGGGCGAAAACTGACGGAACTGAGTTCCGCATTCCTGCGTGTGATGGCGGTGATCGTGTGAACTACCACGGCGCCGCCATTCGCTTCAGATGCCGGCGGGTCCGTGTCGCGTTGACGTCGTCGTCGAGCACGAGGAGACGACGCTTGCGATCGAATCCGTGTCTTCGAATACCATGGGGTCATTCAAGCGCAGCTCGCCCGCGACTGCCGCCGAGCGAGTCGCCCAGGAATCGCTGGTGCCTTGGCGCGGCCGCTATGGGTTTGGCGATGTGCTCCACTCCCCAGCCGCCGCCAACGAGAGCGCAGGACTCCGTCGAGATTGCGCGCGACTCCGCTGCGGCGGCGACGGACCAGGGCTATCAAGCGCAATTGGCGAGATACCGTCACGATGAGGCGATAGTCGACTCGATCACGCGTGTAGCGAGGCAGGACCCTATTCTACGGAATGACTCGCTTTACAGAGTCTACCGGTGGGCGCTTCGGCCGCAGGGTGTAACTGTCGCCGACGTTAACATCCTGAGTTGCCTCGAGACCGCGCTGGCCATCCGCTACGGAATTGCGGCATCAGATCGCGTCGTCAAGCAGTTGCGAGACACGGTCTTTCGAGATCGGGGCATTACGAATGCAGTTGACTATTACTGGAGTCGCGCCCCGAGCCGCGGGCGGCTGGATTCGGAAAACTGTATGCGAGAACAGAGCCCTCATCCTGATGAAATCGATGGAACGTCATTGAGCCGTGAGCCGAGTCCGCCGCGGTTGAGTCCCAGCCGCTAGCGAAACGGCGACCGTGTCATCTTTCATTGGCGCGCTCGTTGCGCTCAAGCCTCGACCAGCGCGTATCGGGTCGACTTCACGTTACGGTACGAGGAAATTCGCGTCGCGCTCGAGGTGGATGGCTTCGAGTTCTACAGCTCGCAACAGGCGATGCTCCGCGACTATCAACGCACGCGGCGGCTCCAGTTAGGCGGCTACGTCGTCGTCAGATTTGCGGAAGTGGAGTTCACCCGGTTTAGTAGACACCTTGGCTAGCTGACTTTGCTCATCTCTGCTTCGAACTGCACGGGTGAATCGTAGCCGAGCGATGAGAGCCGCCGCTGCCGATCCGCCGTGGTTCGACGGCCCAGCTCTTATGGGTCGCTCATCGTTGCACTCTCCCCACCATTGGTCGATCGCGCACTGAGCGTCCTACATCGATGATGATCGCAGTCAGGCTGACGCCGAACGCGGAGTTGCCCCCGACTCGATTGACAAGGTGTCCCTGGCTATCAGCCGGGGGGTGAAGATCGACGTCAGGACGACAAATACATTCAAGGAATTCTGTCGGAACGGGTGCCTCATTCTTCCAGCAGCTTTACTCGAGGTGTATGAGCCTTCAAAACCAGTGAGCTGTAGCATTCTGGCGATCGCGCTATGTGTCGCCGTTTCAGCGTTCGCGCAGAACTGCCGGTCCGCCGGGGCCGGCGGTTCTGGCAGTTCGTCCGGCGCTTCGGCTAGATCTGGCGCGGACTCACTTTACCGCGTCAGACTTGCCAGATGGCTCCGTGACTCGATCGTTCTCGATTCCATGACGGGACTGGTGCAAACCGACTCACTCTACCGACTCTACCGACACGCAGTCGAGCCGACGGGCGTGAGCGCTGCCTTAGTACAGGCCGTTTTTTGTGAGGAGCATCGCTTGGAGATCCGGCACGGTTGGGTGCCGTCCAATCGGGCAATCCACGCTATGCTCGACACCGTTTTTCAGGACCGAGGGATCCGGGACGGTTTTGCGTATTTCGCCGCTCGCGCGCCAGCCGAAGGACACGTCGAAGGCGGCCGGAGCGTTTGCGGCCCGTATCCACCGGCGGCTCCGCTCACGATCGGCGAGACCCGCTTGGACACGAAGTTGCCGCCGAGGCCGCGTGCGCCGTAGAGGCGACCGGGCGACGTAGCGGGTGAATCGCCCCGGGATTGTCGGAGGCTCCAACTCGTGAGTGAACCGCCCCGGGGTTCGTCGGAAAGCTCGTTACGTGAGTGGTGCCTCAACGACGTGAGTACTGTCCGTCGCGGAAAATTCGAGCCTCGCAAACTCGACTTCCTCATCGCCGCGCCCGGCGCCGCGGCAATGAATCAGCTCAGTCTTGAACAGGCCGACGATGGGCGCCTAAGACTTTCTTGGGCGGGAGACGGGCGAAAACCGACGGACCAGAGGCGCCCCTTTGCGACGGTCGCCTCGCCGCTGGCGGCGATCGAATATTCTCCGTTTCACTCGGCTGGCGAAGAATTCCAGTGCGCTGACAACCGTGACCGTTGAGCCGGCGGCGTCCGAATGGAGACCCGACGACGGGTTGCGAACCTCTGCCATCGGCGACAAGTCCCCCGTTCGGTGAACAAACACCCCGGGACTCGCGAGAAGGTCCGGTAGACGAACTGAATCGTTGGCCCGCGCTTTCGATTCAACCGCCTGCCCGCGCGGTCGAGTGGCTTGAACGCTCGGACCCAATCGATGGACGGCGCGCGCCGATGGCGTGATCGAAGCAAACAGTGACTTGACCGGCGCGACCAGTCCGCTGGTCGCCGCGACCGAAGACCCGCCCGCGAGGTCCAATGCGGTGAATCAGATGGAAAACCCGGCGAGATCGGCGCGACTGGAACGGTGGCGAGGAGGAAAATACGCGCGTCGGCCCGGCGGCCAGCGAATCCCGCGTGGAACGGACCGCTGACTGTTGTTTCCGGTCCGCTGGCAGCGCGGAAGCCCGAAATCGCATTTCGATACGCTGGGGGATCCGATGGATCCCGAGGAGTCCGGCCGAGAGAACGCGAATGCGAGCCCCTCTACTAGTATCTTATCCGCCGACGCGATTTTGACTACATCGGGCGGCAGCTTAGACGGTTACAATCGTCATGCAGGCGTCAGCCCGACGCGGATCCAGGCGTTCTTGACGACTCCATGACGCCAGAGCGATTGTTAAGTCGATGAAGGCGCGGTTAAGAAAAGTGTAACACTTTGTTATATAGCCAACATCGCTTCCGCGGATAAGACACAAGTAGGAGGGCTCGCGTCGATGAAACGATCATGCCTGGTGGGATTGTGCCTCGGTCTTTCGGCCCTCATGGGCCGGAGCGCGTCGTCGCAACAACCGGCGCCTCCCAAGCCTGCAGGACCCAAGACGCTGGTGGGTTTGGTGACCGACACGATCGGCAACCCGGTCGACAGCGTCGAACTGCTCATCGCGGCGATCAAACGACACGCGATGACCGGCGCCGACGGCACGTTCCGCTTCGACGACCTCAAGCCCGGGCCGTACCAAATCGTCGCTCGGCGGCTCGGCTTCATTCCGACGGTTCAGTCGGTGACCGTCGGCGACAAGGGCGGTGTGGTCTCGTTCTCGATCATTCAGGGAATCCGGGCGCTGCCGCCGGTGGTGACGTCGGCCGCGCGCGGCGGATTGAGCGGCGTCATCGGCGACACGTCGTACAACATCGTCGAAGGGGCGCAGATCGCCGTGATCGCCAGCGACCATCGAGCGCTGAGCGATTCAATGGGCCGTTTCTTCCTCGACCTCAACCCGGGCAAGTACATGGTGAACGTCACGCGCCCGGGCTACCGGTCGCGCCTCGTGAGCGTGACGATTCCGAACGACAGCGGCCGGCGCATGACCGTGTGGCTCACGCCGTCGAATCGCGGACAGAGCGCGCGCGACGGGTTCGCCTACGACGCGCTCGCGCTGCGGCTCGAGAATCGAAACCCTGTCTTCTCGACGATCTTCACCCGAGAGGACATCAACCGACTCGGCATCGAGGACGGCTCGCAACTAGCGAAGTTGGGATCGAACTCGCAGTTCGGACCGCCGGACGACCAATGCCCCGCCATCATCGACGGCGGGCCGACGACTCTCCCTCTCTGGGCGATCGACGCCGCCGACATCGAGGCGATGGAGACCTATGCGCCGAAACCGAAAACCGGCGCGGTCACGAGCATCGGACGCAATCGACCCATCTCCACGCAGGGCTCGAACAGCGCGCAGGCGCAGGCGCCGTGCAAGGGAGTGCGGGTGTACGTCTGGCTGAGGAAGTAGGTGGACGGGTGGACGGGTGGACCGGTGGACAGCATCGCCGGCTATCGCTGGCGATACGGCGTGCTCACTCGAATGGAACCGGGCCTCGCGCCGGCGCGGCGCGCGCTGTCCGTGAGCTGTCGAAGAATCTGCAACATGGACCGTCGTTCCCCAGGGGCGCCGGCGGGAGACTCGTACGCGGCCCACTTCGCGGCCGAGTCGTAGTCTCCCATGGCCAACAAGGCGGAGATCAACTCCACCCTCACTTCGTCCTGGGTCGAATCCAGCGCGAGGCTGGTGCGAAGTTGGACGACGGCGGCCGAGTCCGCGTTCATCGCCAGAAGCAAATAGGCTAGCGTATCGCGCACGCCGGCGGGGTTTGCGGCGGATGCGATGGCTGGCTCGAACTCTTGTGTCAGTTCCAGCACGGCTCGGCCCCTCGCGCTGCGGACTCGTTTGCTCTTCGGAGCATCGACGGCCGCGGTTCGCCAAAAGCTGGCGCTATTGCGCCACGTGGTCTCACGCTGCGCGCTTCGCGCCACGCCGAGAACGACGAGCAGGCAACAGCCGTATGCCGCAACCGTTTCGGGGGGGGGCCGGAACCGACGAAGGGCGGGCCATCGCAGAACGAGGCCGACGAGCCCGACGCAAGCGATCAGGAAGCCAACGCTCGGGAGAAACAGGGTACGCTCGGCGACGGTGATGCTCGTCGGAACGATGTTGCTGACCGGGAAGAGAGCGACGCCGCACCACGCGAGGCCAAACGCGACTGTCGGCGCGACTCGTCTCGATCGCACAGCGATCACCACCACCATCACCAACAAGACGAGGCCCGCGGCCTCCGCGGGGCCGAATGAGGTCGACGCAATCACCTCGTCGGGGGAGTAGTCCATCTTCAAATGCGCGGGCCACACGAGGAGGCGGGCCCAAATCGGCACGACCTTCAACATCGTGAGCAGCCGCCCCCCCAAGCCGAGTCCTTGGAGAGCGTTGGCAGTGAACGCGCCGACGACATTGCCGAGCACCAGACTTCGGATTGCAACGAGCATCAGCCCGACCACGGCGAGAATCGCAAAGCCGCCCCACGTGTTTCGGAGGCGATCGCCGAGCGTTGATTTGTCGTCGGCGATGACCAGCTCGCAGGCCAACAAGAGACCCGGAAGCACGAATCCGTTTTCTTTCGTGAGGCTGGCTACCACGTAGAGTGAGGCGAGCACCGCCCAATCCCGCTTGCTCAACCGTCCGGTCGTCCTGCGACGGTCGATGTAGAAGCTGGCCGCGTAGCAACTGAGGATGGCGACGAGCAATTCGCCCTGATTGGCGCCCAGCGCGACGGCTTCCACGTGCACCGGATGAGCGGCGAATAGGGCGGCGGTGGCGAACGCGAGACGCGGTTCCAATACACGCCTCGCCAGGCCGAACACCGCCAGTGTGGCCGCGCAATACAGCAGGTAGCTCACCACTCGGAAAACCAGTGGCGACCCTCCGCCGACAACGAACTCGACCGCCATCGTCATCGATGCGATTGGGCGATAGAGGTCGGGTACGTTTGGCGGTTGCCAGTACGACGAAGTGAAGAATGCGCCCCAGTTTTCGAAGTTCGTAAATCGGTTGTCGTGCAGGATCAGCGGGATGTCGTCGTAGACGAAGTCGTTCGCGAGGCCAACCACGCAAGCGGCGAGGGCGATCACCGCGAGCGCAGCCTTGTGGCTGTAGGTGGCCGGCGCGCGGCTGGCCGGCTCGGGAGTTTCGCCTTCCAGAGCGCGCGATGGTTGGCGACCCGACTTGGGCCGGCCGACGGTCGGTTCGGCGCGCTTTTTCGTCATTGAATGAGAACTTGCACGTCCAGCCCCTGATGGCTAGCTGACGCCAAGTCAGCGCCTGACGACGATCTCATTCGCGCCGGCGGGCACCGGCGTACGCGTCTCGCCACCGCCCGGCCAGCGCACCCACACGGCGGTCGGCGTACCGGATAGGCCTAACACCTGCGTCGCGCCGTTCTGCGACCAGTAGCCCGATCCGGCCTGAATCTCGCGCACGGGCCCCATCTTGTCGCCGTAGACGATGCGCACCTGCGCGCCGACCGCATCCGGATTCGACGCCGGACCTATCACGCGCACTCGCAGTCCCGGCTTCGCGCCGCGGTTGTGAAAGAGGCGCGTCGTCGAACCGTTCTGCGAGACGACGAGATCGAGCCGGCCGTCGTGATCGTAGTCGGCGTACGCCGCGCCGCGCTGGTCGCCGTACACCTCGATCCCCGATCGCGCGCCGGACATCGGCGTGAGGCCGCCCTTGCCGTCGCCGATCAGCAGCAGGCCTCGGCCGTTGTCGTAGCGCGGCAGACCGACGGCCGTGGGGAAGAAATTCTGCGTGAGGAACACGTCCTCGTTGCCGTCGCCGTCGAAGTCGGCGATGCCGGCGTACGAGGCCGGCGCGAGCTGCGCCTCCATCGGCAACGCGTGCGCCTCGAAGTGGTCGCCGCGATTCAGGAACACCATGTTGTCCAGCGTGACCGCCGACCGGCGCTGCACTTCCTCGAGGTGCGGGCCGAGCACCTGGTCGAGCGTTGCGTCGGCGTACGCGCTGAACGTGGTGATGCGCGTCGCGAGATCGGGCATGACGCTTCTCACACGCGCGTAGCTGTTGAGCGGCGCCAGTCCCTTGAGCCGCGGGTCCTGCTTCGCCAGCAGCATCTCCTCGGCGGCGCCGGGGGCGAACTTGCCGTAGACCATCACCAGCGGATCGGCGCTGTCGGCTTTCGCCGGCACGTTGCGGCCCCAACTCGTGGCGACGAGGTCGAGCCGTCCGTCGCCGTCGAGATCGCCGGCCGCGATGCCGATCCAGCGGCTCGTCCAGCGACCAAATCCCCACGAGTCGGGGGCCGGGACGAACTTGCCGTTCTTGTTGAGCAGCACGAGGATCGATCCCCACTCGCGCGCCAGCACGAGATCGGGGTGGCCGTCGCCGTCCATGTCGGCGAACATCGCCGCCGACACCATGCCGACGTCCTTGAGCGTCTGCGTATTCGCCGTGTCGAGCACATATTTACCGCGGATGTTGCGATAGAGCGCGGAAGACGCCGGCAGCGGATACTGCCCGGGAATCGCCCGGCCGCCGACGAACAAGTCGAGCGTGCCGTCGCCGTCGTAGTCCGCGACGGCGATCGGTCCGGTGGCCGAGCCGAGCGACGGCACGATCGACGTGGCACCGGCGGACACGCCCTGCGCACCAGCCGACACAGCGATCGCGGAGGGCACGTCCTTCCCTTCCCAGCTCGACACGCCGAGCAGGATGTTGCTCGTGCCGTTCCCCGCGACCCCGACCACGCCGGTGAAATCCGCCGGCGCGACGGGCCCCTGCGACGGCTTGGGAACGAGTCGCCCGTGCTCGTTATGGAACACGCCAAGCCGTCCGCCGCTCCCGGCGCCGACTAGCAAGTCCTCATAGCCATCGCGATCGTAGTCGAACCACGCCACGCCGGGACCGAGCTGCGATAGCGAGTTGGGAAGCAGGAATTGCCGCTCCCAGTCATCGAACCACGGATCGACGTGGCTGTGTCCGCCGAGTTCGGGCGTGGCGTCCGTAAACAAAGTGGAATCATCGGTGGACCGGTGGACCGGTGGACCGGTGGACCGGTCGACCGGTAACTGCGGAGAGGCGGTTGCTTGAGAGATTTCGTATAGGCGGTTTGGCTTGACTCCGTGCAGCGTGGTTCGCCGACCGTCGCGCCAATCCACTTCGAGCGTCGCGGTGTCGGAGGTGCCCATGGCGAACGTCGCTTCGTAGTCGCTGTGCGACATGTACAGTCCGCCGACCACGACCTCGCGCTCTTGCCTCGGGACCGCGCCGCCGAGGAGGCGGATCTTGGCGCCGACGGCCTGCGTGTTCGGCGCGTCGCCGAGGAGACGGACCGCGACACGCGGGGCCGATGCGTTGTTGCGCAGGATCAGCGGCGGGCGCGCGGAGGCGATTGATGACGACGTCGAGATCGCCGTCGCCGTCCAGATCCGCGACGGCGATGGCGTTCGAGTAGTCGGCCGTCGGTGCCGAAGTTCCACTTCGCGCTCGCGTCCTCGAACGTCAGGTCGCCGCGGTTGCGCAAGGCGACGTTCTTGAGAGCGAGCGGCGGAAATTGCCAACGCGAGCCGCTGCCAAGGAAAGCTCAACAGGCGATTCTGGAGCGCCTCCTGAACGTCGGCGTCCATGATGTCCCAGAGGTGGCCGTTGGCGATGAGAATGTCCGGCCGGCCGTCGAGGTCGACGTCCATGAACAGCGTGCCCCACGACCAACCGCTCGCCTGCACCCCGGCGTACATGCCGACTTCGGCGAACGTGCCGTCGCCGCGGTTGAGAAAGAGCGTGTTGCGCTGCTGCTGGAGCTCGGTCTCGATGTCGCCCGGCTTCTTGGGCAGCGCGGTGTGCGTGGGGATCTGCGTGCGCAGCCGATGCGTGTCGTTGCTCAAGCATGTCGACTTCGAACAAGTCGGGCAGGCCGTCGCCGTTGATGTCGGCGACGTCGGCGCCCATCGCCGAGTTGCTCGTCTGGCGCTGCGCGGTCCAGTCGGCGCGCTTGAAGTGGCCGTGGCCGTCGTTCCACCACAGCTCGTCGAGATCCTCGAAGTCGTTGCCGACGTAGAGGTCCGGCGCGCCGTCGCCGTTCAGGTCGACGAGCTTCGCGTCGAGCGTGAACGACTCCGCCGCCTCGGTGATCGGCTTGCCCTGCGGATCGAGAAAGCGGCCGCCGGTGAATGGAACCCTGGTGAAATGACCGTGGCCGTCGTTGAGATAGAATTCGTTGGGCGCGGCGCGCTGCGTCATCCGCGTGCCGCCCATGTCCGGCCGCGACACGATCTTGTAATCGTTCTTGAAATCCGGCACGACCTCGAACTTGTTCGGTCCGACCTGGCGCACCATCTGGTTGAACTGGCGGCGCTGCGGCGGGATGCTGTCGTCGATGTTGTACGCCTTGTAGTTGGCGACGTACATGTCGAGGTGTCCGTCGCCGTCGACGTCGGCCATGGCGATCGTCGTGCCGCCGTTGCCGGTCGTGTCGAGGCCGAGGTCCTTGTGCTCGGTGAAGTGCCCGTGGCCGTCGTTGAGGAAAATCGAATTCGGCCCGCGCGTCGACAGCAGGATCAGGTCGAGCGTGCCGTTGCCGTCGACGTCGGCGAACGCGGCGGCGGTCGAGTTCCGACCGCACGCGCCGACACCCGCCGATTTGGTGATGTCCTCGAACTTCCAGTTGCCAAGATTCTTGTAGAGCGCGCTGCAGCCCTGCGTCTTGGCGAGGAAGATGTCAGGCAGCCCGTCGCCGTCCACGTCGCCCATGGCGACGCCGGCGCCCTGGCCGAGGATGCGATTGCCGAGCAGCAGCGAATCGCTGACGTCGTTCTCGAAATGGATGCCCGTCTTGCTCGCGGGCATCTCGGTGAAACCGGGCTCGCCGCTCGGCACGACGAGATCGCGCCAACGGTAGCCCGTCTCCTGGTGCCACGGCGGCGGCGGCGACGGTGCATTGCACGCGCCGGCCCAGGTGAACGCGGCCGCGCACAGCACGAACGCCGCGGCTCGACGCCGCGTCATGGCCGCGTTTCCGACGATCAGCGAATCGATCCGGGTTTTAATGTCCCGACCCACCACCGGTTCCGGGGCCGCTGCCGAATTTGTCCCGGATCATGTCGTCGGCCTCGGTCTTCTGCTTTTGGACGAGATCAGTCGCCTGCTTCTGTTGGGTCGGATCGAGCGTCGCGATCGCTTCGTTGGCCGCGTCGTCGTACTGCGAACGAACTCCGGCGAGGACGAGGGCGAACTGGCGGCGCGTATCCATCATTCGCGCCCTGTCGCCTTCATCCGCTGTGCGGCCGGCAGGCGCGGCGACGCGGCGCAGCGAGTCGAGGGCGCCGAACGAGGGCTTCATCGACTCCTTGAGTTTGTCTTCGCGGTCCTTGAGCTTCGCCAACTGGTCGTCGGTGAGCTTGAGGTCCTTGCGTTTGTCGATGAGGAGCTTGAGAGGACTGACGTTTTCGAGGTCCTTGTTCGACAGCTTGATCGTGCTGCCCGAGTTGTTGAAGGGACTACTTGTGTCGCTGCGCATACCCCTGCTGCCGCCACCGCGCTGCGCCAGCGCGAGAGCGGGGAGCGAGATCATGAGAGCGATAGAGAGGGATCGTTTGTACATAGGGGAAAGTCCTCTGGAAGGGACTGGGCAGCCGACGGGTGGGGATCGACCGGAATTGGCGAGATGCAGACGGTGGGAAACGCTGTGCGATGGAGCGGCGTTCGTCAATCCTGCAGTTGACGGGTGGACGGGTGGACGGGTGAGGGCAACGGCTCATTAAGTGCCGGCCACTCTGAGGTCCGGCGCGGTAGTTGGTTCGGCTTCGCGCTCGAAATCTGAGGTCAGACGTCTGACGTCAGATGTCAGACCATGCGTGACAAGGGAGAATCGAGGGAACGGGGTGGCCCGCTGTCGAGTGCGGGCCTGGCGAGTGCCTGTCTGACGTCAGATATCTGAAGTCAGACGTCAGACTTCGAGCGAACCACGTGCCCAGCCAGGCCACAGCGCCACGCGACTGGCCGCGATCCCCCGCCGTTAGGGGTTCGAGGCTTCGGGCGAAAACCGGAAGTCGTACTCCAACTTGATCGAATCCGCCACGCTCAGGAGAACCGGCACTTTCGGTTGATCGAGCCCGAAGTCCTTGAACGTGAAGATCGTCGCCGCTGAGCCGACGACGTCGGCGCCGTCGGCGTGGGCGGTGACTTGCCACGTCGTCGGGTGTGTCGTGCCGTGAACCGTGAGGTCGCCGATGACCGAGAAGGTCTTGGTCGTTCCGGCCGGAATGGGCTCGCTGAGTCCCTGAAAGGCCGACGGGACGAACTCCACCTGAGGATACTTCACCGTCTCCAGCGTGTTGTGCTGCACGTACCCATCTCGGCGGGTCTTGTCGCTCTTGAGGCTCGTCACCTGGATGATGATGCGCGAGCTGTCGCGCAGGACCTTGCCGTCCTTGGCGACGACGAGTCTGCCGGTGATGTCCTTGGTGACGCCGACGGCGTCGTTGGGGAGATCGAACCCGACGAGCTGTTCGCGGACGCGGTAGCGCGCCTCGTTGCCGGTGGGCGCGACTATGAAGTGCAGTTCGTTGGTGGCACCCGTCTGTTTCGACGGCGTCGGGACGGGGCGTCGGGCCTGTCCGGCGGCCGGCGCCGAGAGCGCCGTGACGCACACGAGGCACAACGCAACCGCATATATAGCTGCTTTAGCTGCACGACCGCTCATCGACTGTCTCTTCGGATGGGGGGGAACGGGGTCTTTCTTCATACGCGACGCGCCGCGCCCCCGCTGACCGGTCCCCCCCTAGGCCGATTTCGCTGACTTCTTGCCGGGCTTCTCAGCGGGCACGACGTGGGCGAACAGGTCCTTCCGCACCTCGGGGTTGCTGATCTTCCAGATCACGCCGTCGGTGAAGTAGTGGTGGATGTTGATGAACATCAGGAGCAGGATCGGGGCGGCGTTGGCCGGCTGCTCGCCGAAGACGTTGCCGATGACGCTCATCGCGCCGCCGGGCACCAACTGCGTGACCACGACGCTCACCACGAGCAGGGCGAGCCCGTAGAGCACCATGTGGCGGGCCAGCCGAGTCGCGCCGCGGGCGCGGTCGGCGAGGGTGCGGTTGATCTCGACTCGCACCGGAAACGCCATGTACTGGAGCGCGTGGGCGATCTGAATCCAGAAGATCGCCTTGGGATCGCGCGCCATCATCGCGTACCAGACGAACAGCGCGAACCAGGCGACAAGCGTTTTCGTAGGCGGCATCATGCCAGTGCGGCGCCACATACGGAACAGGCCTACCGCCCCGAGCAGGAACGCGAGGCCAATCCCCGCGCTCACGATCAGGTAGACCGGGCGCACCGCCGGACGGAATGGTTCGGCCAACTGCGTGTAGACAAACCAGCAAACCTGCCACACGAGAAGGATCCGAAGCCCGGTTCGAATCAGCAGCCGCTCGGACTTCTCGAACTTGGTGCCGGCGAGGAAGGCGTACGACGCCATCATCCCCCACACCTGCCCCGTGTAGTGCCAGGCGAGGTACCCGCTGGCCACGGCGATGAGCAGGGTTACGAGGAGGGAGCGGCACTCGGGTCCGGCGAGGTGCGACTGAAGCGCCGCCGTGCAGCCTTGGGGCAGGAAGTACTGAACCTCGATCACCGCCAGCACGATGTAGGCGATCAAGATCAACGGCACGTAGATCGACGCCCACTTGTGCTTGAGGATCGTCGCGCGGTCGCGATAGACGAGCCGGTACGAGGCCATGAAGTGCGGCATGTTGATCGCCGTCCCGATCCATGCTTGCGCACCCGCGCCGACGAGCACCAGATCCGTTCGTCCGCTCAGCAGCAGTGGAACGAAGACGATCAACGACAATCCACCGACCAGCAGCAGGTCGACCAGCGGCGACAAGATCGAGCGCGCGCCGGCAGTCGTCGTTGCGACTGCCGATGCCGACTGAGTTTGGGGCGGGGGCGCTGCGACTGGAGAGCTCACTGAACTGCGGGTGGACGGGTGGACGGGTGGACGGGTGGACGGGTGGACGGGTGGACGGGTGGACAGGTGGACGGGTGGACGGGTGAACAGCGAGACGTCTGACGTCTGACGTCAGACATCTGACGTCAGATTTCTCGAGTTGTGCCGTTGGCCTTGCCGGTCTACCGGTCTACCGGTCTACCGGTCCACCGGTCCACCGGTCCACCGGTCCACGTCCACCCGTCCACCCGTCCACCCGCCTCAAACGTAGTGTCCGCGTTGAGCCGGCGGAGCCGGATGATCAGCGTGACCAGGGTCGCCATCTGGCCGAACTGGTTTTGAGACTCCGTGGGACCGAGATACCGCACCTCGTCGACATTCCCCGCGGTCAGGTTGCGCAACGTCTCGACGCCACCGATTCGCCGCTGATCGATGTAGACGGTGATGCCTTGGGGCGCGCTGCCGCGCTGAATCCCCAGCGGCGCCTCGAGGAAATGCGGCCGAAGGGCCTGAAGCACCTCGAACAGGTCCAAGCCATCCTTGGCATTGCTCACGATCTCGGCGTGCGTGAGCAGATCGCGGTCGCGCGGTGTGAGTGCACCTGGCGGCGGCTGGCCGCAGCCCGACGCGGCCAGCATCAAAGCCGCTGCCGCGCCCGTCATCCAACGAGCCATGGTCTCCCCCCTTCCCGTTCGTGGTGGCGAATCGGGCCGTCAAAGTGAGAAGGCCGCCGGGCAAGCGCCCGACGGCCAATCTCGCATCCTACCGAGCCGTGACGCGAGTCGTCAGGTGCCCGGCGGATTGGGCGGACGGCGATCCCACATCGTCACGACGTTCGGAATCGAGAACGCGGCCGTCTGCGGGCGTTCTGGCACCAGCCACCGAACGCGGGAACACGATTACCGAGACAGCGGATCCGGCCACCAACGTTCCGGGCACGGCGACGATGTCGATCTTGCCGCCGGCGCCGGCGCTGGAGAATGCCGGCGCACCTGGCAGCGCCTGACGGTCGGCGAACATCGCCGTCGTCCCGCCGGCCGCGCGAACGTTGTAGTCGATCATACCCGGCGCTTGAGTCACCCACGTCGTGGCGCTAAACGGCGCCACGCTCGCCCAAGTCGGCGCTCGCGGGAACTGCGCTGCCGCGAGCGTAGGCGCTCCCGTCGATCGGGGCGCTGGTCGCGTTGATCAGGCGAAGACCGACCTGCGTGCCCGGATCCTGCGGCGCTTCATCGATGACGCTCAGGTGCATCGCGTCCGCGGCGCCCTTTGCCGAGCGGCCGTTGCCCCAGAGGATGAACGTATAGTTGTGGGTCGCGACGAGGGTGACCGTCGAGTCGACGACGACCGTCGAGGCGATCGACTGGAGCGTGTCGCTCAGGAAGATGCGGAAGTGCCGTGATCCCGCCGCCGCATCCTTGAACTGGATCGCCGTGCCGACCACCAGCGTATCCGTCGTTCCGGTCGTGACGGACTGACTCGGGGAGTTACGGAAGGTGATGCGGAACTGGGCGTTCGACTCGACGATGTCGACGAAGCGAAAGTCGAAGCCAAAGGCTCCCGAGCTGTCCGGCACGGCGTTGATGAATCGAACGCCCGCTGCCGGCGGGGTGTTCGTGGGGACGGTCGAGTCGGGATAGCACGCACTCACGACGCCTGCGGCGAGGCCAAGCACCGAGAGTTGGTAGATGCGACGCATGACGTACTCCGTGAAGGTTGGCGACGTTGCCCGCGTTCAGGGCCTGCGACGAGTGGATTGAGCGGTGTCTCCAGGCTGCTTCCCACCTTGATCGGTCGACCCACCGCCGACGAGAGAGCGGCCAGCAAGCGCTGCCACGATCCCCACGCCGACGGCACCGAGAGCAACCGACTTTATTGCCGAGAACTTTTTCTCGTAGACCGACGATACGTACTCTGACTTGATGCGGACCGGCTCTTTCGCCCACACCTGCTCACCGCCCCGCAGCATGTGCACTGACGACACCGCGACCAGATAGTCCGCGGCTCCTTTCTCCACCAACCGACCCTCGATCTGCGCGATCTCGGGGCCCATCGAGCCGCCGAGCGCAACGCGCCCGGCGTCGTTGATGTCGAAGGCGATTTCGGTTCCTACCGCCGGCGTCGGTCCCTGGACGGGCTCGTACTCGTAGCAGCCCACCGTCAGGACCGCCGCCAGCACACCAGCAAATCTGCGAAACGTTTGACTGCGAAACACTCGAGGAATCTCTACCAGCCGTAGGTTGTCGGACCGACTGCGATCGAATTCGGCGCATTGCCGGCACCGGGACCCGTTCCGTAAATCGCGCCGAGCGACTTGCCGCGTGCCTGGAGATCCTGGTACGGCGTCGCCCAGTACAGCGGCGAGTTGGCCGGCATATCACCCCAGCCGCGCTCGTCCAAGAACCATGGCGAGAAGGACGTGTACGCGGTCTCGATGTACTTCTCGTACTTGATCGCGTCGAGCAGTTTGCCGCACGCGACGGTCTTGAAGTTCCCCGCCGGCACCTTCGGAATGCAGTTCGCGGCCGAGCCGGGAACCGGCGACGTCGCGTCGAACGCGGTGATCGGGGGCAATCCGTTCTTCACGCGCGTGATGTTCACGAGCGCCGCCGCCGCGGCGTAGTTGCCCTGGCGATACAGACCTTCCGCCTGGAGCATGTCGATCTCGGGCTTCACGAAGATCGGCGTCGTGCCGTTGCGTGCCGCTGCCGGCGTCGCCGTTGTGCGCCCAGCCGTGGAACCGCGCGAAGTCGTACTGCGAGAAGCCCCAGCCCGGGACCGGCGAACTGGTCGTTGCCGGTCGGGCGGTTCACGAAGTAGCGCTTGCAGCTGTAATCGCGAACGAGTCCGCCGCCGTAGTTCACACCCGCGGCCTGCGGTATCTCGCACTGCTTGACCGTGAAGTCCGTCTGCTGCGCCGTTCGGTTGTCGCCCTGCGGGAACCGCAGGTCCGGCGTCGCCATGAAGAAGTTCGTTGTTGCCAGCGCCGCGGGCGCCCAAGGTCGTGTGCGATCCACGCCGCGTAGCTGCCCGACGTGTCGGCCCATGCCGATGATGAAGGGCGGCATCTGGTGCCATGTGCTGAACGCGTCGTACTGCGAGCGCCAGCCGGACATGCTCGGACCGGACGTCGTGTTCGACGTGACGTTCTCGTCCGACGTGATGCCGTTCTGCGCGTCGGCAACGACCGACGCCCAGTCGACGGCCGCACGCTCGGTTGGAGTCCGCGCGAGGTTCGCGCGAATTCTCGCCCGATAACTGCGAACGAGCTTGACGAATTCGGCCTGCGTGTAGCTCGTCGGCGAAGGGATCCAGGTCGCCGGGATCGGGAACCCGTCGGCTGCGCGGGCGGCGACGCTGTTGGCAAGGTCGATCGCCGCCTGGAGATGCGCCAGCGCCGAGTCACCCGCAGCCTTGTAGCTGATCAGCGTTCCGGCGATCCTGCGTGCTCTGGTCGGTCGAGACCACGCCGAGCGAATCGTACAAGAGCGCGACGTAGCCGATCGAGATGCCGTTCAGGAACTCGGCGAACGCCTTGTCGCGGTTGTCACGAGTTGGCCGAACCGAGCGTCAGCCCGCCCGCCTCGGCGGTGAGGAAGCTCGACGCCACGCGATTGACTTCGCCCATGATCGCGTACAGGCGCTGCTGCTCGCCCAGACACGTGTTGCCCGGCGAATTGAAGTTCGTGGAGGTGGAGAATGGATAGTGTGAGTTCTGACAGTTGTTCGCCAGGCTCGACATGTTCATGAGGGACGAACGTGTTGGCCATGCCCTCGATGTCGGTGGTGCTGCCGTACATGCCGACGACCCACCGCTTGAAGTACGTGCCCAGCAGGTTCTCGGCGTCCGTCGGCGAGCCGAGAACGCGCTTGGTGTCGCCAGCGTTCGGGTTCTGCACCGCCAGCGAGTTGTCACTACACGCGCCGACGGCGAGGGCCGAGGCCAGGACTCCGAACCGGATCAGGTTGCGAATCATGTGTGCTGGCTCCTAGAACCGCGAGGACAGGGAAACCGTGTACGTGCGGAGCGTCGGATAGCCGAAGGCGTCAACCTGGTTGATCAGGCCGGAGCCGGCGTTGCCGCCGTCGACGCCGACTTCGGGGTCGTAGCCCGAGTAATGCGTGAACGTGAACACGTTGCGGCCGATCAACGAGAGTGTCCAATCGCCGCCGACGCCGCGCACGCGTCCGACCCTGTAGCTCACGCTCAACTCGCGAACCTTGGCGTACGAGCCGTCTTCGGTGTTGTAGTTGTTCGGACCGAGCAGGTCGTAGAAGCCGCCGTCGCCCGCGCCTTCGGGCGCACCGGCGCGCCAGCCGTAGCCTACCGGCTTCGCGGTCTCGACCGACTTGCTGCCCTGGTCGAAGTAGTTCGACGCGAAGTCGAGGAGTCCCCAGCCTTCACCCTGGTTGTTGATGTGGTTGCCGACGGTGCCGTCGAGCAGCCCGTAGAACGTCAGGCGCTTGTAGGTGAGCGTGTTGTTCCACGTGAAGCGGTAGCTCGGGAACGCGTTGCCGATAATGCTCATGGTGCCGATGCCTTCACCCGGCTGGCCACGGAGCGGACGATTGACGATCGGGTGACCGAAGTAGAGCGGATAGTTCCACGGCGACTGCGAAGCCGGGAGCTTCGTGTCCCAGAGGTTCTTGGTGATGCCGTCCTGCCAGTTGTTTCCGTTCCCGCCGGTCCAAACGACCCAGCCCTGGTCGTTGACTTGATACGCCTTGCCGGCACCGCACTGGGACTGCACCGAGGCCGGAAGGTCGCTGCAGGTCTTGTAGAACGTTCGGCCCCAGATGCTGCCGTACAGGTTGAGCGGCACGCCGGAAACAGGCTCCTTGTCTCCCCGCGCGGAGATGAAGAAGAAGCTGCCGGTGCCTTGCCCCGTGCCACCGCTCTCGAAGTACTCGGGAACGAAGAGCTGCGTGATGTAGCTGCGGGTGCGGTCCCACGTGCCCTTCATGTTCCAGCTGAAATCACGCTTGGTGATGACCGGCAGGTTGGCCGCCAACTCCCACGTGTGGTTGTCGAGCGTGCCGGCGTTCTGCCACTGGTTGGTGAAGCCGAGGTCCGACGGCGTCGGAACGTTGAGGATCTCGTTCTTGGTGCGCGAGTCGGCCTTGGTGAGCTCGATGCCGAGACGGTTGAACAGCGTGAAGTCGGTGCCCAGTTCGGTCTCCGACGTCGTCTCCGGCTTGAGGTCGCGGTTACCTGCCTGCGCCAGCGAGCAACCGCTGGTGCTGCAGTTGTACGTCTCGTACTGCGCCGCGAACGACGGCGTGTTGCCGGCTGTGCCGTGCGACCCGCGGAGACGGAAATCGGTGATGTGCGGGACCTTCCAGAACGACTCTTCGGACACGCGCCACACACCGGACACTCGGCCGAACGGCGCCCAGCGGTTGCCGGCTCCGAACAGCGAGCTGCCGTCGTAGCGGTACGTTCCGTCGACGATGTACTTGCCCTTGTAGTCGAGCTGGCCGCCGGACACGAATCCGACGTCCTTGATCAGCTGGCTGCTCGAGGTCGCGTTCAGGTTCTGGCTCGTGTTGCTGAGCGTGAAGACGTCCTTCACGACGAACTGTTGGCCCGACCCGCCGCTGAGGAGTTGTTGCGTCTGATCGAACTGGCCGCGGAGGGTCACGCGGGCGGTCAGATCGCTCGTGACGTTCTTGCGGAACAGCGCACCGTAGCTGCCGTTCATCGCTTCGATGTTGCTGTTAGTCAGGTTCATGTTGCCGAGGTTCGTGTTCGCGTTGAGCCGTCGGCCGACAGCCGTCCGGAAGTCTTTCGCTTCGTTGAAGTTGTCGTAGCGCGAGCGCTTGTCGTACGCGAACGTGCCGTCGAACGTGACCCAGTCCGCCGGGAAGTACGTGGCGGTGAGGGATCCGATGTAGCGGCCGGCGATCAACTGGTCGGTCGACGCCGAGAACGGATAGAGGAACGCGTCCGCGCCGTTGCCCGTGCCGCGGATGCCCGCGCCGCCGCCCTGGAGGATCGGCCGGCCCAGCGTGTCGTTGGCGAGGTAGTTCGTGCCGGCGGGCGCACCGCGGAGCAGCGAACCAAAGAGGCCGAAGTCCAGCGCGCGCTCATCGGTCGTCTCCTTGTCGTACACGGTGCTGAGGGAGACGAGGAAATTGCTGCGGACGTCGTAGTCGAGGTTCACGCGGGCGCGCGACTGGATGTCGCCCTGGAGCTGCTTAAGCGCGCCGCCGTTGTTCGTGTACTGGCCGCTGGCGAAGAAGCGCACCGTGCCGATCTTGCCGGTCGCGTCGACGGAGCTGAGCTGCGTCGGGGCGGAGGTGGAGACCTGGGCGAGCGTGTTGTAGTACTGGTTCGGCCAGATGTTCGACTGAAAGACGTTTTCCAGCGACCCGTCGGTGTTGTTCAACGCGTTCCACTGGAAGCTCTGCGGCGTGCGGTTCGTGTCGGCGTTGACGTTGTTGATGCGGAGGATTTCCGTCATCCAGTCGACCGTCTTGGAGCACGGAGCCGACGTCGAGGTGCCCGAGATGCAGAACCGCTTGCCCGTCTCGTCGAGCTGGAGGTGGACGTTCACGGGCTCGCCGTAGCGGGCGCTGTTCAAGTCGCCCACGCCGTACTCTTCGCGGACGTTGAACTGGATGCCGTCGCTGTTGGCGCCGCGCTTCGTCTTGATCGTGATGACGCCGTTGGCCGCCGTCGTTCCATAGAGTGACGCGCCGGCCGCGCCCTTGATGACTTCGATCGACTCGATGTCGAGTCCGCCGAGCTCACCGAGGTTGCCGACGTTCATGACGACGCCGTCGACGACGATCAGCGGGCTGCCGGCTGCGTCCCGTGAGGTTGAGCGACGTCGGGCCGCGGAGCATGATGTCCGGGGTCGATCCGGGCTGGCCGCTCGTCGACGCGATGCGTACGCCGGCGACTTTGCCCTCGAGCGACGTCATCGGATCGAGCGACGGAACCGGAAGCTCTTCCGACGTCACTCGGCCGATGGCGAACGGCACTTTCGCGCGCTCAGTCGCCTCGATCGATCCCGTGACGACCACCTCGTTGAGGCGGTTCACGTCTTGTTTGAGCGTGAAGTTCTGTGTTTGCGTTCCGGCCGTGACGCGAACCGGAAGGATGCCTGGCTGGAAGCCGATCGCGCGGACGCGAAGGTTCACGGCCTGACCCTGCACACGAGCCGCTGGAATCGTGATCGTGAACACGCCCTGCGCGTTCGTCCCCACCGAGATCGATAGATCATTGATGTAGACGTTGGCTTGGTCGACTGGCTGACCAAACTCGCTCATCACCTTACCGGTGATGACCGCGGCGGCCTGGGCTTGTGCGTTGGCTGCCGGCACTGCGAGCCAAAGGCTCAGCAATGACGCGGCGACCACTCGAGCACGATGCAACGTGGTCCTGGTCGTCATCTCACTCCCTCGTGGGGAAAAGGGGGACTGCCACTCTGCACCTACGGTCGGTTCGCCTGCTGTCGTGCGAGGTATTTCCCTGCAACCGCGATCTTCACCAGCGTTCTTCAACCGCGATGGTGTCGCGAACTCCCGCGGACACCGCAACGAAAACCAGCAAAGCCGCCGCAATCGCGGCGGCGCTCAATCAGCGCGTACGACGTGGATTCTGGGCGTGTGATGTCAACCGGTCGTAATAACTCGGAGGGTATGACAAAGCGTCACATTGAGTGCGCCGGGGGGCCGCGTGGTGCTGCGGGCCGCCCGGGGTTGGATCAAGCGGGCGAGAACGTAAGGCCCGGTCTAAAGTGCCGCAAGATCAACTCGAATACATTCAAGTCCGTTCCACGGTCCTTTACATGCCCCGCCACGATCACTGCATCCAATGAACGAAGCGGCGCACGTTTCGGCCCGCGCAGCACACCGTTGGTCCCTCGGCCATCCGTGGATTTTTCGGAGCGATGTGACGGTTCGTCCCGACCGGCCGGCGGGAGGGGTGGTGGTCCTCGACCACCGCGGCAAGAAGATCGGCGTTGCGCTCTGGAGTCCGGCGTCGGAGATCGCGCTCCGCATGGTCGACGCGAATCCCAACGCGGCCCTCGACGCCGCCTGGTGGCTCGCACGCATTCGGGCCGCGGCCGCCCGGCGCGCTCCCCTCGACGGTGTCGCCAATGCCTACCGCGTCGTCCACGGCGAAGCGGACGCCTGCCCGTCGTTCGTGTGCGACCGCTACGATAGATGGCTCGTCGTCCAACTATTGAGTGCAGGCCTCGAGGCGTTTCGCGCGCCGATCGTCGACGCGCTCGCGAGCGTGCTCTCGCCCGCCGGCATTCTCGCCCGCAACGACGTCCCGGTGAGAAAGAAGGAAGGACTCGCCGTGGACGTCGAGCTGCTCGCCGGCGACGTTCCGCGTGAGATCGAGGTGAACGAGCACGGCGTGCGCTACCTCGCCGCACCGTGGACAGGACAGAAAACCGGGGCCTTCCTCGACCAGCGCGAGAACCGCGTCCTCATCGGCGACCGGGCGCGCGGACGCGCCCTGGATTGCTTCAGCTACCACGGCTCGTTCGCGCTGCACCTGGCGCGGCGCGCGCAGTCCGTCGTGGCGGTGGACGTCTCCGCCGACGCGCTACGCCGCGCCGAGGAGAACGCGGCGCGGAATTCACTGGGTAACATCTCGTTCGTCGAGGCCGACGTGTTCGACTACCTGCGAGAGCTCGAGCGTTCGCGCGAGCGTTTCGACACCATCGTCGTCGACCCGCCGGCGTTCGCGAAGACGCGCGCCTCGGTGCCGGCGGCGCTCCGCGGTTACAAAGATGTAAATCTTCGCGCGATGCGCGTGCTCGCTCCGGGCGGGCTGCTCTTCACGGCGAGCTGCAGCTTCCACGTCGGCCGCGCCGAGTTCAACGATATGCTCCGCGCCGCTGCGGCAGATTCAGGGAGACGGGTGGCGGTTCGGGCACTCACCGGGCAACCGCTGGATCACCCGGAGGTATTGACGATACCTGAAACTGGATACTTGAAAGGCGCTCTACTGGAAGCGCTGGACTGAAAGGACCGGTAGACCGGTAGGCCGGCGACCGACGTCTACGCCTGGCAGGACGGGCAGAAGTATGTCGACCTTCCCGCCTGAACCATTCGCTCGATCGGTGTTCGGCATCGACGGCAAGGTTTGCCTTCGCGATCGTACACCGCGAGGCGCACCGTCGAGTCGTCGGTGTAGCGCGCGCCAGTCGCGCGGCGAATCACGAGACGAATGGCCGAGAGCAGTGCGGTGGCCTGGCGCGTGGAGAGCGAGGATGCGCGTGCCGTCGGCGAGATGCGCGCGTGCCAGAGTGACTCGGCGGCGTAGATGTTTCCGATCCCGGCGATCACGCGTTGATCGAGCAGCACCGGCTTGATCGGCGCGCGGCGCTTCGCCAGCGCGGCGGCGAATGATTTCGCGGTGAGCGAACGATCGGTCGGATCGGGGCCGAGGTCGAGCGCGGGTGATTCACCGGCGGCGTGGAGGTCGAGCACGCTCAGCGCGCGCGGATCGTCGAGGACGACGCGCGTGCCGTCGTGAAAATCGATCGCCGCGCGCGCGAAGCGCGGCAACGGATCGCCCGAGCTGTCGATCGTCCAATCGCCCGTCATACGGAAGTGCGCGTGCAGCACTCGGCCGTCGGCGAGCGAGATCAGTTGGTGCTTTCCTCGACGCTCGACGGCGCGAACCAGCGCGCCGCGCAGCGATCGGCGCTGTGCCGGCGTCAGCCGTCGCATCAGCGAGCGGTGCCGCACGTCGACGCGCTCGATGCGCTTGCCTTGAATGGCGCGGCGAAGCCGCCGGACGGCGCTCTCGACTTCGGGAAGCTCTGGCATGGGGGGGATCGCGGTTGACCGGAAGTTCGACAGCGGCGCAAGTTGCACGGGTGAGTGCACCCAGGATGACGCCGCCGGCCACGCCTTCCCCCTCCCCCACCCGCGCCGTGCGTGCGCCCGCCGACTGGGCCGGGGTGCGGCACGCGCTGGTCGTGGTGCTCCTGCTCAACGGCGTGCTCGCGGGAGTGAAGGTCGTCGTCGGCATCCGCACCGGCTCACTGACCGTGCTGGGCGCCGCGCTCGAGTCGGCGCTCGACATGCTCAACAACATCATCGGCGTGGCGGTCGTCGGCGTCGCCGGACGTGCGCCCGACGAAGACCATCCCTACGGCCACGACAAGTTCGAGACGCTCGGTGCGCTCGCCATCGTCGGGTTTCTCTCTATCTCGTGCTTCGAGCTGCTGCGCGAAGGCGTCACCGAGCTCGTCGTGCAGCACCGCGCGCCCATGTCCATCGAAGTTGGCGACATCGGCGTGATGGCCGCGACGCTCCTCGTGAACGGATTCGTCGTGTGGTTCGAGCGGGCGCGGGGCCGCGCGCTGGGAAGCGCGTTCCTGCTCGCCGACGCGTCGCACACGGCGGGCGACGTCATGGTCACGCTGCTCGCGCTGGCGACCTTGGTGTTGGCGCACCTCGGCTGGTCGTGGCTCGACGCACCGCTGGCCATCACCGTGGCGCTTGTGATCGCGTGGAGCGGCGTCGGGATTCTGCGCCGGTCGATCCCGATTCTCGTCGACCAGCGGGCGATCGAGAGCAACGCGCTGCGGGCCGTTGTGCTGGGCGTTCCGGGCATTCGCGACATCCGGAAGGCGCGATCGCGCTCGACGGCGTCGGGCCAACTCTTCGCCGAGGTGACGATCGTCGTCGGCGGCCGAACGTCGGTGGACGACGCGCACAGGCTGGCCGACGCGGTCGAAGAGGCGATCGAGCGGGCGTTCGGCACGTCGGAGGTGACCGTGCACGTCGAGCCGGCATGAGCACTTGCGATCGACGATGTGATGTCTAGCTTTACCGGCGGTCGCCCCAGTTTTCCCCGGCCCCATCGACCTACGCGCTCGCTCAGGCACGAGTATCACCTGTACGTCGAGCAGGAGATCGAGAACTACAAGGAGTCGGTCGCGCGCAGCGTGCTGCTCGCCATCGGCGACGAAGCGGTGTCGGTCCTCGCCGCGGCTCCCCAGTTCGCGCTGACCGAGCTGCTCCTCTGCGAGGAAGTCGACCGGATCATCGTTCGACGCCTGCGGCTTCCGGCGTACGACACGTGGCGCCGCCGCCGGGTGAGGCTCATCGAAGAGCTGCGCCGGCCGGAGCACTGGGGACTTCCGCCTGACGACGTCCTCGTTCGCGCGCTGCAGCCGTCGAGCGACGGCCGCGTGCTCGTCGCCGGGGCGGCGGATGAAAGCTCCACGCTCTACTTCGCCGCGCACGGCTGCGACGTGACGACGCTCGGCGAAGAGATCGACGCCGTCGAGCGTGTGATGCAGGCGGCGATCGGAGCCGGGCTCGCGGGGCGCGTGCACGCGGAGCTGGCCGATTTGTCGTCGTGGATACCGCCGCAGGAGCGCTTGCTCAACGCGGTGATCGTGAATCCGGCGGCGCTCGATCGGTTGTCGGCCGACGAACGCGCGCGGGTGATCGCCGACCTGCAACGCGCCACGCTGGAAGGCGGCGTGCACCTCGTGCGGACGATTTCTCCGGCATCGCGCGGCGGGAACGACAGCGGCAACGCAGTCTCGCTCGAGGAACTGCGCAGCCGGTACAAGGGCTGGCAAGTGACTGTCGAGCGCTCCGAGGGGCGCGCGAAGACGTTCTTCGCCAGAAAAGGCGCGGCCTGACCCGGTAAGCGGGCGCGTCTCGATCTGACGCTGCTGTGTCAGATTGCCTTGTGTCTGAGCGACACCTGGGGCCGGTTCTGGAGGCGGCTGATTTTTCGTAACCGTTTGAGCCGCTGTCATTTACTCCATCGGGCCGAGTTCGGCACCGGGAGTGCAAAGGGGGGCGGGTGAGCCCGGCGAATCCGCCGAGGCCATCGCGGGGCCCGTTGCGGCGAACCGTTCTCGCCGCCGGGCCAGCATGATCAGCCTCACGTTGCAGAAGCGGGATCCTACCTATATGAAGGCAGCGCGCAGCACCGCCTCGCAGGAACCGATCGGCATCATCATCTCGCCAGGAGCGTCGCAAGAGATCGCGCCGGCGAGGTTCGCCTACATGTGGGCGCCGCCGCCGGACGAGAAAGACCAGGAAAAGCGGAACGGTTAACTGCTGGCACGTTCCTCGGCGGCTGGTTACTCTCGGCCAAGCCCCGCCGAGATGCGAAAGAAGAATTCGCTGAAGGACTCTCCAAAAAAGAATTCGAATCCCAAGGCTCGCACGGCACCGCCGGCGAGCGGGAATCCTGTTTCGCACCGCGCCGGCGCGGCGCTGGTGTGCGCGGTGGCGATCGCGGCGAGCGTCGCGGGGATCCTGAACGAATTCACGCAGGACGATCTCTCGATCCTCGTCGAGTCCGCGCGACTGCACGGATTTGCGGCGCTGAGAGACATCCTCACGCTTCCGTATTGGCCGCCGCCGGCGGCGCCGGACCTCTATCGTCCGTTCGCGTCGATTCTGTTGGCGATGCAATACGCAATCGGCGATGGCGCGCCGATCGTGTTCCGAATCGTGAGCTACGCGTTCTACGCGGCGGCGAGCGTCGGATTGTATCGGCTGGCGCTGCGACTCGTGGCTCCGCGGATCGCGCTGGCGGTCGGCGTTTTGTTCGCGGCGCATGCCGTGCACGTGGAAGCCGTGGCGCTGGCCGTCACGCAGAACGAGCTCCTCGTCGGCGCGCTCGCGACGGTGATGGTGACGTTGTACGTCGACCGGCGACGTGCGGGTGACGGCATTCTCTCGGCGCGCGATTGGGCGATTCTTGGCGCGTGCTACGCGATCGCCGGTTTCTCCAAGGAGCAGGGACTGTTGCTGCCGGCGTTTTTGGTTCTCGCCGAGATCTTCCTTTCACCTGATCGACCGTTGAGTGCGCGCGTAGGCGCGTTGTGGCGTGGATTCGCCGCGCTCGCGGTGATCGCCGCCGCGATGATCGCGATTCGAACTGCTGTATTGAGCGGCGTCGTCGGTCCGACGATGATCGCCGAAGCGCTGCGCGGTCAGACGATGGGCGGTCGATTGCTCACGATGCTGAAGATCGTTCCGGAGTGGGCGCGCCTGTTCGTGTGGCCGGCGCATTTGCGCGCCGAGTATTCGCCGCGCGAATTCGTCGCGTCGACGTCGTTCGGCGGAGCGGAAGCGTCGGGACTCGCGATCGTCGCATTCGTCGCACTCGTCATCTGGACGACTCGGCGCAGCGCACCGACGGTGGCGTTCGGCCTCTCATGGATGTGCGTCGCGCTGTTTCCCGTGAGCAACGTGGTGATCCCGACGGGAATTCTCCTCGCCGAGCGCACGTTGTTCTTGCCGAGCATGGGATTCGTGTTGGCCGTCGGCGGCGCGATGTCGTTCGTGGCGAGTCGGCGGCCGGATGTCGCGCGGCACGCCGGGACGTTCGCCGCCGCGGCCGTGGCGATCCTCGCGCTACTCGGTGTGACTCGGAGCGTTGAGCGGCAGCGTGTATGGCGAGATCCGATGGCGCTGACGCTGGCGAGCATCGAGGATGCGCCGCTCAGTTGGCGCGTACAGCAGGTCTACGGCGACATGCTGTTCAATCAGGGACACCGCGCGGAGGGGATCGCGGCGTTTCGCCGGGCGATCGATCTCGCGCCGGAACCGTGGCGGCCGAGAAACCTGCTCGCCGGGAAGTTGCGGGCGATCGGTGACGACAAGGACGCGGTGATGCTGCTGCGCGCGAGCCTCGCCGACGATCCGCGACAGATTCAAACGCTCGCTGCGCTGCCGCCGGCGCTGATCGGCGCCGGGCTGTACGCGGACGCGAAGCGATTGGCGGACAGCATCATCGTCGCCGAAAACGGGCCACCGCTCATGGTGCAGATGAGCCACATCGCCGACAGCGCGATGAAGGTGAATGCGCCGCCGGGCAGCATTCGCCTCGGCGTTCCGAGGCAGTGAGCTTCCGTCATCTGGCCGGGGGTGCGACGTTTCGTGCGCGTCGCATGCAGCGCTGTTCACAGCGCGCGCGGCGCACGTTTTTCCCTCCAACTTTGACGGAGCTCAGTACGCGTGAAAGCGCTGGTGAAAGCCGCGGCTCGCCCGGGGTTCGAACTGAGGGACGTTCCCGAACCGACGATCCGCGACGATGAGGTCTTGATTCGTGTGAGGCGTGCCGGCGTGTGCGGCACCGACGTTCACATCTACGACTGGGACAACTGGGCACAGGGGCGCGTCAAGCCGCCGACCATCGTCGGCCACGAGTTCGCGGGTGACGTCGTACGCGTGGGTCGCCTGGTGACCGACGTCCACGAGGGCGATCGCGTGACGGCCGAAGGGCACATCGTGGACGGACGCTGCCTGCTTTGCCGCACCGGCAACTCGCACGTGTGTCCCTACACGAAGATCATCGGCGTGGACCGCGACGGCTGCTTCGCCGAGTACATCGCGATGCCGGCGACGAACGTGTGGCATCTCGACGACAACATCTCGTTCGACGTCGGCGGCATTCACGATCCGATGGGCAACGCGTTTCACACGGCGCTCACGGCGCCGATCCCCGGCTCGACGGTGCTCATCACGGGCTGCGGTCCGATCGGCATCTTCGCGGTCGGGATTTGCCGGGCGGCCGGCGCGTCGCGCATCATCGCCAGCGACGTGATCGAAGCGCGGCTCGCGCTCGCCAAGCAGATGGGCGCGCACGACGTGGTGCATCCGGCGGAAGCCGAGGCGGTGGTGAAGCAGCACACGGAAGGCCTCGGGGTGGACGTGGTGCTCGAGATGTCCGGCATTCCGGCGGCGATTCACCAGGCGTTCTCGCTGGTGCGCGTGGGCGGACGAGTCCAGCTCCTCGGCATTCCGTCGCAGAAGGTGGATCTCGATCTGCCGAACGAGATCATCTTCAAGGGGCTCACCGTGTACGGCGTCGTCGGACGACGGATGTACGACACGTGGCTCCTCATGACGCGCTTCCTGCGATCCGGCCAGTTCGATCCGACGCCGGTGATCACACATCGCTTTCCGCTCGAGGCGTACGACGACGCGATCCGCGCGATCAAGTCCGGGCAAGCCGGCAAAGTGATCTTCGAGATCGCCTGATCCGATTCGCGCTGTACTCCGCACTCCGCCCCCCGCACCCCGCACTCCCCTCTCGTCATATGTCGCTCAACAAAGAATTCACCAAAGGGCTCGAGGACACGATCGAGCAGCTTAAGCGGGATCGCGTCTACAAACGACTCAACTATCTCGCGTCGCCGCAATCGTCGCGCGTGAAGATGGAAGGCCGCGGCGACGTGCTGATCCTGTCGTCGAACAACTACCTCGGTCTGTGCGACGAGCCGTCGGTGGTGCAGGCGGGGATCGACGGCCTCAAGGAGCTCGGCGCGGGCACGGCGAGCGTACGCTTCATTTGCGGCACGTTCGCGATTCACCGTGAGCTCGAGGCGGCGCTGGCGAAGTTCGTCGGGTGCGAATCGTCGCTCAGCTTCGTGTCGGCCTGGAACGCGAACGAAGGACTGACGGCCACGGTCGCGCAGGAAGGCGACTACATCGTGTCCGACGCGCTCAACCACGCGTCGATCATCGACTCGATGCGGCTCGCCAAAGCGATCAGCAAATGCACGACGGCCGTGTTCAAGCACGCCGACATGGACGACCTGCGCGCCAAACTCGCCGAGGCAAAGGGATTCAAGCGACGAATGATCTGGACCGACGGGATCTTTTCGATGGAGGGCGCGATCGCGAAGCTGCCCGACATCTTGCAGATCGCGCGCGAGACGAACTCGATCGTCGCCGTGGACGATTCGCACTCGACCGGCGTGCTCGGCAAGACGGGACGAGGAACCGCGGAGCACTTCGGCGTGCTCGGCGAGGTCGACATCATCACGTCGACGCTCGGCAAAGCGCTCGGCGGAGCGGCGGGAGGATTCGTCGCCGGACCTGAAGCCCTCACCGATTATCTCACGCAGCGCTCACGGCCGCAGCTCTTCTCGAACGCGCTGCCGCCGACCGTGGCAGCGAGTGCGCTTGCTGCGGTGCGACTGGTCGAAGCGAATCCGGGTCGCGTCGAAACGCTGCGCCAGAACACGAAGTATTTCCGAGAGCAAATCACCGAAGCCGGATTCAAACCAATTCCCGGCGAGACGCCGATCGTGCCGATCATCGTCGGCGAGACGGCGGCGGCGATTCAGATGAGCGACATGCTGCTCGACGAGGGCGTGTTCGTGACGGGGTTTGGATTCCCCGTTGTGCCGCAGGGAACGGCGAGGGTCAGATGCCAGATCTCGGCGGGGCATTCGCGCGACGATCTCGACGAGGCGGTTCGGGTGTTCAAGAAAGTGGGAGCAAAACTCCGACTGATAGGGGCGAAGGGCGAAAATAACGAAGGGCGAAGATAACGAACGGCGAAACTAACAAAGGGCGAAACTAACAAAGGGCGAAGACAACAAACGGCGAAGCTAACAAAGGGCGAAGGTGACGAACGGCGAGAACGACGACGACCTCCGCCGTTGTCCGGTCCACCCGTCCACGCGGCTCCAGACTTGCTGCACAAACGTCGAATCCGGCCCTTCGCCGTTCGTTAGCTTCGCTCTTCGTTAGTATCGTTTCTTGTCACCTTCGCCGTTTGGCAGTTTCGCCCCCCGGCGTTCCCGTGACGCGGCCGTTTTCGCCTCGTCCGACATAGAGACCAACTGATAGCTTTCTCTTTGTCGAGGATCCGTATGCGAATTCTCCGTGCGCTGGCGCTCGCTTCCGCTGTCGTCGCGCTGCCCGCCATCTCGGGCGCCCAGGAAGGGCGACAGTTCAAGGACGCGTGGTTCTGGGGCTTCAAGGCCGGCAGCCTCACCCTCGCCGACAGCGGCGGCCACTACACGCAAGCCCCGTTGCTGGGCTTCGAGTGGCTGATCACGCGAACGCACGGCGGATTGTATCTGTCGGCGAGCCAAGCATTCTTCAATCAGCAGACGTTGGCGATTCGCGATCCCAACGCGCCTGCGGACAGCGGGCTCCGCGTCATCAACCTGACGAACATGCGCCGGTTCGATGCGGCGGTCATGGCGTTCCCGGGTGAGCACAATCGCTGGCATCCCTACGCCGGCATCGGGTTCACGCTGAACATCATCGCCGACGCGCAGGGACAAGCGCCGTTCGGCAGCGTCGACCAGCTGGCGTTCACGCAGGCGATGATCCAGCAGGACAAGGTGAGCTTCTCCCCGCTCGGCATCGCCGGGGTCCAATATCGGTTCCCCGAGATTTCGGTGTTCGGGCAGGGCACGGTCAACGCGACCCAGCACACCTTCCTGCTCTACAACGGACAGCCGGTCAATTTCTCGTTCGAGATCGGGGTCCGATACAACGTCGGATCGTCAATCGACAAGAACAACTAGGGACCAACGGCTTAGAGAACCAATGGCCGGCCCCTAGGGGCCGGCCATTTGCTTTGGGGCCGACGGAAACGCCCAAAGGCCCAACGTCTGGCCGCGCCCGCGGTTAGCTGCGTCGTGCGCACTCGAGATCGACGACGGGTCGGTTGGTTCGCGGCTTTCGCTGTGGCAGCCGTCGCGGCCTATTCGTCGGCCGTCCGGGCCCCGTTCGTCTTCGACGACCTCCCGGGCATTCAGCAGAACGAGACGATCCGCTCGCTGTCGCCCGCCGTGCTGCTTCCCCCCGCGCGGAGCTCGGTCGCCGGACGACCGGTCGTAAACGTCACGCTCGCCGTCAATTACGCCATCAATGACGCCCTCGGCGTCGACCAGCAGGGAGATCCCGACGGGCCGAACAAGACGATCGGGTACCATATCGCCAACGTGCTGTTTCATCTGCTGTGCGGACTCCTGTTGTTCGGCATCATCCGGCGCACGATCGCCCACGACGATGAGGCGGCCGAGAATCTCGACGCGGAGCGAGTCGCCGGGTTCGCCGTCCTGCTGTGGCTCGTCCACCCGATTCAGACCGAGGCGGTGGATTACGTCATCCAGCGCTCGGAACTGATCGTCTCGTTGTTCTACGCCGCGACGCTCTACGCAGCGATCCGGGCCTGGGACTCCAAGAACCGCTCGACGCGGTGGTGCGTCGCCTCGGTGGTCGCTTGTGCGCTCGGGATGGCCAGCAAAGAGGTCATGATCACGGCGCCGATCGTCGTCATGCTCTACGACCGGGCGTTCCGCGCCGATTCGTGGGCGGAGCCATGGCGAAACGCGCAACGGCGGCGGCTATACGTCGCGCTGTCGGCGACGGGCGTCATCGTGCTGCTCACCATACTCGCCGGTGCCCGCAGCCAGAGCGTCGGCTTCGGCCTCGGCGTGCCGTGGTATGAGTATTTCTACACACAGGCCTGGGCGATCGCGCGGTACGTGCGACTTCGTGGCGTGGCCGAACGCGCTGACGTTCGACTATGGAGAACGGCCGGTTTCTTTCGCGCAGAGCATCCCGGGCCTCCTGCTGCTGGGAGGGTGTTTCATCGGCACCGTCGTCGCGTTCGTGCGACGCCGCTGGATGTGGCTCGGATTCCTCGGCGCGTGGTTCTTCCTGATTCTGGCGCCGTCGTCGAGTGTGGTGCCGATCAAAACCGAGATCGCCGCCGAGCGGCGCATCTATCTCGCGAGCGCGGCGGTCTTCGTGCTCGTCGCCATCGGGGCGGAGCGGTTGGCGAGGCGGTTTGCGAAAGGAGTGGTCGTCCAGCGGGCGGCGTTCGGGCTCGTCGCGGCGGCACTCGTCGTCGCCAGTGCGATGCGTGGCCTCACGTTTCGCAGCCAGGAGACGCTCTACCGCGACGTGATCGCCAAGGCTCCGTACAACCCTCGCGGATACGTCGGCGTCGGCCTTGTGTATCTCGAGCGCGGACCGGCGTCGTTCGACACCGCGACCGACTTGTTCAAGCGGGCGCTCGCCGTCGATTCCAGCTCGACGTTGGCGTGGCGGAGCCTCGCGCTGATCGACGGGCTGACGCAGGAATGGCCTGACGCGGTCGCGGCGTACGGTCACGTGCTGCACGTCGACTCGACGGACGCCGGGGCGACGGACGGAATCGCGCGCGCCTTTCTCGCCCAGGGAGACGCCGCGGCGGCGACGCCGTACGTGGAACGGATGGGCAGCGCCGATCTCGGGCTCCTCTGGTCGCTCGGCAAGGAGCTCGTCGACGAGCATCGCGGGCAAGATGCGGTGCGCTATCTCGAGGTCGCGGCCAACAGCGAGGTGCCGTCGGCCGAGAACCTGGCGGAGCTGAGCGAAGCGTACGCGCAGAGCGGGCGCGTCGACGACGCCGAGAAGGCGGCCGCCGTGGCGACGGCGAGCGCCGGAGACACAGCGACTGTATTCGTGCTCGCCGGACGCGCGATGGTCGAAGCGCGTAAGATCGGTGAGGCGCGAACATATCTGCTGCACGCACTCGCTCTCGACTCGTCGCTGGACGCGGTGCGACACGCGCTCGATTCAATCAACGCGCCGCATTCGCACTGAGCAGTACAGCGGAATAGGTTATGGCCGCGCGGTTACTCCGCCGGCCACCGACCCTTCCAAATTGCGCGATCGTCTCACCAAAGCGTCGATCGTTCTGATCATCCTCGTCGCGGCGTGCGTGACCGCGCTCGCGTCTCGGCGGAATTCGCTCACCTGGGACGAGCCGGTGATGATCGCGTCGGGCGCGCGCGGCATGGTGACGGGCGATTTCACCATGACGTGGGATCAGCCGCCGGGCGTTCCGTACGTGTACGGCGTCGCGGTGCGCTTGTACGACTTATTGTCGAAGGCACGCGGCGGCACCGGCGTGCGGTATCCGTCCGAAGACGGGACGATCGTGCTTCCGCCGGAGCTTGCCGCGCAGTTGCCGCCGAGCGTTCACGCATCCGGAAGCGGACTTGTGCCGCGGTGGGGGCTGTACAGTCGATACGACTACGCGCGCGAGCTCTTCTTCAAGTCCGGCAACGACCCGGAGCGGCTGGCGTTTACGGCACGATTGGCGACGATCGTCATCGCGTCGCTGCTCGGGTTGATGGTCGCGGTGTTCACGTGGCGAAGGGCCGGGCCGTTGGCATCCGTTCTCGCGACGTCGCTCTTCGTTTTCTTGCCGGACGAGCTGGCGCAAGGCGGCATCGCGTACAACGACGTAGCGCTGGCGTTCTGTTTCTTCATCGCGGCGTGGGCGATCGACAATTGCATTCGCCGGCCCGCTTCCACGCAGCGCGGTGCTGGCCGGCGCGGCGACGGGGCTCGCGTTGGGCGTCAAGTTCAGCGCGCTCACGCTCGGTCCGATCGCGATCATTCTCTGCGCCGCCGAATGGATGTCGCGCCGGCGTGACGCCGAGTGGATGCGAAAGATGGCGGCGGCGGCGCTAGTCGCGTTCGGCGTGAGGCTGGTCGTGTTGTTCGTCGTCTACGGCGGCGATTTCACGTTGACGCAGTTCCGCGAGGGTGTGCGCGAACAGCTCCGACACTCGGCGAGCGGGCACGGCGTGCCGGCGTACTTGTTCGGCCACACGAGCGACGACGGGATGTGGTACTTCTTTCCCGTCGCGCTCGTGCTCAAGACGCCGATCGCGTTCCACGTTCTCGCGTTGATCGCGTTGTACGGATATGTCGCGACGCGAAAGGGCGGCGGTTCGGTGCTGACGAGCCCTTTGCGATTTCTCGTCGTGGGAATCCTCGTGTATCTCGCGGTGTTGATGCGGTCGAATCTCGACATCGGGGTTCGGTACGCGTTGGCGGTGATGCCGTCAATCGTGATTCTGGTCGCGGTTGGGCTGGCGCGAGTCTGGGAGAGAACGCGCTTGGCCGCGCGCGCGACGATCATCGCGTTCACCGTGGCGAGCGTCGCGTCGCCGTTGGTGCGGTATCCATGGTTCCTGTCGTACATCACCGAGTGGGTGCCACCGCGGACGAGTCACACGGCGATGGTGGACTCGAATCTCGATTGGGGGCAGGGGCTGTTGGCCCTGCGGGATTTCATGCGCGACGAGCACGTGGACGGCGTGTACTTGGCGTACTTCGGCTCGGCGTTGCCGGAAGGTTACGGCATTCGCTACTCGCCGCTTCCCAGTTGGAGCCCGCTTCCGCAGCAGCCGCCGTTACCGGCCGCGCCGCACTGGGCGGTGATCTCGGCGACGTTGCTTCAAGGGCTGTACGAGAACGGTGATCCGTTCCGCACGCTTCGGGAGCGGGCGCCCGATCGGATCATCGGCAACTCGCTGTTCGCTTACCGGGTGCCGTGAGCTCGGTCGATTAGCTCACGGAGTTCGGTCGTTCGCTCACGGAGTTCGGTCGTTCGCTCGCGGAGTTCGGTCGTTCGCTCGCGGAGTTCGTTCCTTTGCTGCGTCTCCGCAACACTTGTGGCTCTTACTTCGTTCCGCCGGCGACGTGCAGCGGGTCGGCGCTGCCTTTACGCCGGCTGGCGATCGCGGTGCACAGTCGTGAGGCGCCGTGCGGCGTTTCGGTGCGAGCGATCGGCGAGGCGTCGAGGCCTGAGAGTTGGAGTCGGCCGACGTCGCGGCGGATGTTGGTTGCCAGGCCTTTGGTCGTCGCGCGTTCCGATGTTGAAATGTGGATTTCCGGCGGAAGTGAACGGTGTTCGCACGATCCGGCGCGAAGTCCGCAGGGTCCGTCGTCACCGCACGGCGCGGAGGCGCGCACGCCGGGCGATCGCACGCCGACTGATGCCGGGGAGTTGCCGTCGGAACGCGATCCGTCGACGACTGAGTGCTGACTGATGCGAACTAAATTCGTGCGATGTGGCGCGCACGCCACGGCGATGCGAACTGAACTCGCGCCGTGGTCGCCGATATTCGAGCGACGCCGAACTGACAGCGGTCAGTCGCGAGTTGAAATCGGGGATCGACGAGTTGGCGTCGGGTCGACGCGGTTGAACGCGAGGACAGTGAAAGCGTCTGTTGGTCGTTGGATGGTGGCGTTTGCGCGCGCGCGGCCGGCATCGCGAGATTTTCCACATCACCGCGGGTCGCGGCGGACTGAGTGCAGGACGGAATGAGTTGAACGGCCGGCGGCGCTCGATGAATGCGTGGATCGCACGCCGCCGAACTTGCGCTAGCCGTCGGTCCGCGATCGCTGCGAGACGTAGGGACTATCCCGCACGATCCAACGCAGCGGCCAGTCGGCGCAGCGCGAGATCCCGATGCGCGGCGTGATCGCCACATCCGCATCGCGCACCGGCGACCCTTCGCGAATCGTCAACGCCCCACGCTGAAGCCCGGCGCGGTTGAAGCTCCCATCGATTCCGAGCGCGTCGCACAACTTCGCCGGACCGTTCGTGAGGTCCACGTCGCGACGCACGCCGCGCCGCGCGCGCATCAACTCGATTCCCACCACCGGCTCGAGCGCGCGCACGAGCACCGCGCTCGGCTCACCCTTGGCGCGCGTCACGGCGTTAAAGCACCAATGCATCCCGTAGATGAAATACACGTACGCGATGCCCGGCCGCTCGTAGAGCGGCGCCGTGCGCTCGGTGAGGCCCGCGGCAGCGTGACAGGCGAGATCGTGCTCGCCGAGGTACGCCTCGGTCTCGACGATCCGACCCGCGGCGACGCCCTCGCGAGTGCGGCACACGAGTGTGGCGCCGAGCAGGTCGCGCGCGACTCGTTCGGTGGGGCGATCGTAGAACGACGTCGGGAGCGGCGGGCCGAGACGAAAACGCCGCGCTGTGGGCGCGGCGCTCGTGATCATCTGAACCTCGTCATACGAACCTCGTCATGCGAACCTCGTCATGCGCCCGACGTCATTCGTCGGGCGACGACGTTCCCTTTTTCGCGCGCGGACGCGGTTTGGCCGGGGCCTTCGACACCACTCGCTTCGCGGCGGTCTTGGTGGCGGCGCGACTGCCACGCGTGCGCTTGCCGCGCGGCTCGGGCGGACGACCGTTCGTCTCGCTTTCGGCGAGAACGGCGACCGCTGCCGGGGCCGGCTCGTCGACGACGCCGACGGCGAGCAATTCCGGCGGCGGCGCGCCGGGGCGCGGGCGTGCGCTGCCGCGACGTCCTGCGCCGGCGCCGCGTGGGCCCATGCCCAACCGAGGTCCGGGAAGAGAGGTCGTGGGTGGCTGCGTCTTCTTGATCGCGGCTTGTTCGTGCGTCGCGAGTTGATCGGCGACCGAACCCGCCGGCACCGCTCGCGCGACCTCGAAGTCGTTGCCGTGGCGTCGAAGGTCGATGATGCCGTCGTCGTGCGCGTCTTTGAGAATGCGCACGAACATGCGATCGCTGAGGCTTTCCGAATCGCGCCCGAGGAGCTGGCGCGCGCGCGTGCGGACGGCGCTGGCACGCACCGACTCGTCGTCGCGAACGAGATCTTCTACGGTGCGCCGCAGCAGATCGAACGCTTCGGCGCGAGTGAGGCGATCACCGCCGGCTCCGGCAGACGCATCGGTCGCTGCCTTCGTCTCCCCCGCAAGCTCGAGCTGCAGGTCGGCGACCGCGGGGCGGCTCATCGGCGGCGTCACGGCGTGCCGATCGACAACCGGCGTCGAAACGGTCGGCGCGGGAACTGGCGCCACCGGAACGGGCGTCTCGGCCGTCGTCGTCATCTCGCGGGCGGCACGCGGCTCACGACCCTCGCGCTCCGGACCGCGACCTCGACCGCCGCGACGTCCTCGGCGGCGTCCGTTGGGGCGCTCTTCAGCCGTGGCTGGAGCCGACGCGGCGGGCTCGGCGGCGGACGCTTCGCCAGTCACCACACGAGGTGTGGCGGCGGGGGCGGGCGTCCCTTCGGGCACGTCGACTTCCAACTGCCCGTTGTCGAGCTTGGTGACCACGACGAGACCCTTCTGCGCGGCTTCCTGGCAGAACCGTGAGAATTTTGAAATTCCCAGATTCTTCTCGTCGAACGTCGGGTCGATCTCCTGCATCACCTGCTTGAGGCGGTCGGAGCGCATGACGTCGTTCGCCCGCTTCATGCGCTGGAGCGCTTCGGTGACGAGCTCCCACGGATCGTACTTTCGCCCCGGCTCGTCTTCGCTCGCCTTCACCAACCCGGCGAGCGCGTTGTAGCTGTAGTACTCGTCGCAGTTCTGGACGAGCAGATCGCTCGACGATTCGCGGATGCCGACGCCGATGACGTACTTGCCGTACTCCTTGAGCTTGATCACCAAGCTCGAGAAGTCGGAGTCGCCGGAGAGGAGAATGAAGGTGCCGATTTCCGGACGCGTGAACACGAGTTCGAGCGCGTCGATGGCGAGGCGGATGTCGGTGGCGTTCTTCTTCGACGACCCGTACGCCGGCGCGAAGATCAGGTCGATCGACGCTTCCGCCAGCGGCACGATGTACATCGGGTAGCGGCGCCAGTCTGCGTAGGCGCGCTGCACGGCGACCTTGCCCTTGATGATCTCCGACGAGAGGAGGCTGCGAAGCTCCTTTCCGAGGTCGGAGCGAATCCCCATCGTGACGTTGTCGAAGTCGATGAGGAGCGCGGCGTTGGGCGCGTGAATCGGCGGCAACACGCTCGAGATCGCGGACATCGCCTGCGGCCCGCGGTGAATGAGAGCGCTCGAGGCCCTGGTGGGCGAGCGCGGATGTCTAGAATTCATGCATCGGCTTTGCTAGTCAAACCAGAAATGTAGGGCGCCACACCTCGTAAAGCCATGTCGCGGCTCAATCTCCCATCGCCTTGAGGATGACCCGCTTCGGGCGCTGGCCGTCCCATTCGCCGTAGAAGATCCTCTGCCAAGGCCCGAGATCGAGCCTTCCGGCCGTGACCGGCACGATCACCTCGTGCCCGATCGTGATCGAGCGGAGGTGCGCGGCCGCGTTGTCCTCGCCCGTGCCGCTGTTGTGGCGATAGCGCTCCGGTTCCCACGGCGCGACGGATTCCTCGAGCCAATCGAGAATGTCCTGCCAGAGCCCGGGTTCGTGGTCGTTCACGAACACCGACGCCGAGATGTGCATCGCCGAGGCGAGCACCATGCCCTCGGTGATCTTCGCCGCTGCGCGGCAGCGCTCCACCGCATCGGTGATGTCGATGATCTCCTGACGGCGTTTCGTCTCGAACGTGAGATAGTCGGTGTGGCTCTTCATCTGGGTGTCGTCAGGGTGGTTGGTCACCTGCACCACCTGTATGTTAGACCCCGAAACCGTCGTCATGCGCACCCCGTAGGAGCCCCTTGTGAAGCGCGTCGGATTTCGCGGCCGCCTCTTCGCCATTCTGCTGGCTTTTGCCCTCGTTCCGTCGATCCTCATTGCCGTCGCGTGGAACGCCACCGGGTCGTTCGTGCTTCCGCTCGTTTCGGGGACTGCGGCGTGGGACAGCGTGGCGGCCACGGGCGAGCGAGCGGTGACGGCGTTGCGCGGAGCGAACCTGTCGGACGCGCAGAAACGCGCGCTCGACGCGCACGAGCGCGTGCTCCGAAACAGCGTTGTGCACTCGCGACAGGCGGATTTCGTCTTTCGGCAGGGGGCCAAGATGATCGCCTTCACGACGCTCATCGGCGTGCTGGTGATCGCCGTCGTCGCGTCGCGCGTGGCGGGGCATCTGAGCCGCAATCTGAGCCGGCCGTTGCGAGAGCTTGTCGGATGGACAGAGCGCATCGGGCATGGAGAGCCGTTGCCGACGACGCCGCCGCGCCGCGGCGCACCCGAGTTCGAGGTGCTGCGCCGCAGCATGCGCGAGATGGCCGGCGAGTTGGAAATCGGGCGGGCGCAAGCGGTCGAAGCCGAACGATCAGCCGTGCTGCGCGAGAGCGCGCGACAAGTCGCACACGAGCTCAAGAATCCGCTCACGCCGATTCGCTTCGCCGTCGAGCGGCTGCAGCGCGAGGCGCCGCCGCAGCTCGCCGAGACGGTGGAAGTGCTGGCGACAGAATCACAGCGGCTCGAGGCGTTGGCGCGAAGCTTCGCCCAGTTCGGACGCTTGCCCGAAGGTCCGCGCGCCGAGGTGGACGTGGGTGAGCTGGCGCGCTACACGGCGCGGGCGACGATTCCGCCGACCGTCGACGTGCGCGTGGACGTCGCCGCCGACGTGCCGATGATCCAGGCGCACCACGACGCGCTCGCGCGCGCGCTGTCGAACGTCATGCTGAACGCGGTCGACGCGTGCAAGGACGGCGGCGCCGTCGGTGTTCGCGTGCGTCGCACGGCGCACGCCGGGCGCGACGCGGTCGAGATCGCCGTGGCGGACACGGGCTGCGGCATCGCCCCCGACCGGCTCTCGCGCATCTGGGATCCGTACGTCACGTCGAAGCCCGGCGGCACGGGACTCGGCCTCGCCATTGCGCGACAGGCGGTGCTCGCGCATCAGGGCGCCGTGAGCGCCGACAGCCGCGTGGGCAGCGGCACGGAGATTCGATTCGTGCTGCCCGTCGACGGCCACCAGAATGGAGTGGAGGCGGGCGATGCATCCTAATGGAGTGTGGGTACCGATCGTGTTGTTCATGTCGGTTGCGGCGACGGCGATCCTCGTTCCGATCGCGCGGGCGTTCGCGCGTCGTATGGACCGCGACCCGATGTCTCCGGCGATTTCTCCGGAGCTCGCAGCGCAGATCGAACGCATGGAACACGCGATCGATTCCATCGCCATCGAGGTCGAGCGCATCTCCGAAGGACAGCGCTTCACCACGAAGCTGCTGGCGGAGCGGAACAACGGCGCCGCCAGCGGCGCGGCGTCGACCCAGGCGAGCGGAAAGTCCACATGATGATTCTCGCGACGATCGTGCAGGGTCCCGACGTCATTCCGCCCGGCGCGATCGAGATCAGCGAAGCGTTCTTCGCCACGGTCGCGATCATCGCGCTGGGGATTCCGATCATCCGCGCCATCACCCGGCGGTTGGAGCGCGGCCCGTCGGCGGCGGAGCTGGCGCAGCAGGCGTCGCCCGAAGTGCTGACGCGCCTGGAGCGGATCGAGCAGGGCGTGGAAGCGATCGCCGTCGAGGTGGAGCGCATCGCCGAGGCGCAGCGCTTCTCGGCCAAGATCATGGCCGAGCAGCAGAAGCGCGCGCTGCCGCACGCCGACTCGACCACACAATAAGAGAAGTCGAATGCCCAGCGTGCTGATCATCGACGACGAGTCGAACATCCGCCGGATGGTCGGCGCGCTGTTGGCCGCGGAGGGCTACGAAGTCCGCGACGCGCACGACGGCGCCGGCGGGTTGTCGCGCGCACTCGAGGCCGAACCCGACGCGCTGCTGCTCGACCTGATGATCCCTGGCGAGCTGGACGGCATGGCGACGCTGGCGCGAGTGCGGGAGTCGCTGCCGGACGTCCCGGTCATCATGATGAGCGGACGGGCAGGACTCAGCGACGCGGTGAAAGCGACCAAGCTCGGCGCGTTCAACTTTCTTGAAAAGCCGCTCAGCCCCGAGAGCGTGCTGCTCGCGCTGTCCTCGGCCATGGAGCTGCGACAGGCGAAGCGCGAGGCGCGGACGCTGCGCGCCGATCTCGGGCTCAGCGGCGAGATGATCGGCGAGAGCCCGGGCATGAAGCAGGTGCGCGCGCTCATCGATCGCGTGGCGCCGAGCGATTCGCGCGTGATGATCACCGGCGAGTCGGGCACGGGCAAAGAGCTCGTCGCGGCGGCGATTCACTCGGGCAGCGGACGGCGCGACAAGCCGTTCGTGCGCGTGAACTGCGCCGCGATCCCGCGCGATCTCGTGGAGAGCGAGATGTTCGGGCACGAGCGCGGCGCGTTCACGGGCGCGACCGACAGGCGCATCGGACGGTTCGAGCTGGCGCACCGCGGCACGCTGTTTCTCGACGAAGTCGGCGACCTCGGCGCCGAAGCGCAGGCCAAGCTGCTGCGGGCGATCGAAGCGAAGGAGATCGAGCGCGTCGGCGGCGGCAAGCCGATTCGCGCCGACGTGCGCATCGTGTCGGCGACGAACAAGGATCTCGCGCGCGGCGTGCTCGACGGCGCGTTTCGCGAAGATCTCCTCTTTCGGCTCAACGTGATTCCGATTCCGCTGCCGCCGCTGCGCGACCGGCCGGGCGACATTCCGCCGCTCGTGCGGCATTTCGCCGCGCTGCACCGGCTGCGCACCGGACAATCGGTGACGGAGTGGAGCGACGAAGCCGTCTCCGCGCTCTCGCGTCACCGTTGGCCGGGCAACGTGCGCGAGCTGGCGAACATCATCGAGCGTCTGGCGATCTTGCACGCCGGCCGTCGCGTAACGGAGAGCGACATCGCAGCCGTGCTGCCGCTCGAGCGCGCGCCGCGAACGCCGACGCCGCCGACGTCGCTTCCCCTCCCCGATCCCAACGAGCTGGAATCGTCGCTCACCGACACACTCGACGACTACGAGCGAACGTTGATCTCGCGCGCACTGTCGATGGCGAACGGCAACGTGGCCGAGGCGGCCCGACGGCTGCGTACCGACCGGCCCAACTTGTACCGGAGGATGCGGCGGTTGGGCATCGCCGTCGGCGCCGAGTAGCGCGGGCGGAGACGTCGTGCATTCCCGCGGTCTTTGACTGGAGCTTTCATGTGTAGGCGAACCCTGACACTCATCGGCGCGGCGTGCGTCGCCGCGACGTCGCGCGCCGCTCCCGCCGTGGCGCAGGAGACCGCGCCGGCGACGCGGTCGTCGTTGCCGCGCGACGTGCGGCACGAAGCCATCGACCGGTGGAACGGCCAGAACGCGCTCCGCGCGACGGAGCAGACGGAGATCGCGGCCGGCCAGGAAGTGAGCGGCAACGTCGCGGTGCAGCACGGCCCGCTGCTCATCGCGGGACACGTCACCGGCAACGTGCTCGCGCTGAACTCGAGCGTCGTGCTGCGATCGACCGCTCACGTCGACGGCATGCTGCTGGTGATCGGCGGACACGCCGAGAACGCCGATTCGGCGCGGGTGGACGGCGGCACCCGCACGTACGCCGATTCGCTCGTGTACCGGCAGGACGGCGACCGCATCGTGGCGATCACGACCGGCGAGCCCGACGAGGATTCGTGGTGGCACCGGCTCGAGCGCGAGCACGACGAAAACTGGGCGAAGGCCGTGCGCATCGTGCAGGCGGGCGCGTACAACCGCGTCGAGGGATGGCCGTTCAGCATCGGACCGGTCATGCACCGGCTCACGCCATGGGGAAGCGTCGACGCCGGCGCCTCGGCGATCGTGCGGACCGGAAGCTTCGAGTCGCAGAACGGCGACGTCGGCCACGACCTGCGCGGCGAAGTGCGGTTCGGGCGCGAGCGCGGCATCGGGATCGGCGGCCGCGTGTTCAGCGTCGTCGATCCGGTGGAAGACTGGCAGCTGAGCAGCGTGGAGACGGCGCTGGCGGCGTTTCTCGTGCGACGCGACTACCGCGACTACTTCCAACGCCACGGCGCGACGGCGATCGCCACGCTGTACGGCACCGGGAACGTCAAGCTCACCGGCACCTTCGGCCAGGAGCACTGGGATTCGAGAACGCTCAAGAACCCCTTCACGCTGTTCAACGACGCGGAGGACTGGCGTCCGAACCCGGAGATGGACGCGGGCGTGTTTCACGTGGGGACGCTGTCGCTGACGCTCGACACGCGTACCGATCAGGACGATCCGTGGTCCGGGTGGCTGGCGCTGGCGAACGTCGAGCACGGCGCCGGAACGCCGACGGCCGTCGGGCCGACGTCAGTCCGGCGCGAAACGACGGCCGGTGACCACGTCGAGTACACGCGCGGCTTTCTCGACCTGCGGCGCTACAATCGGCTCGGGCCGAACGACCAGCTGAACTTGCGCGTCGTGCTCGGCGGTTGGATGGGCGGCGACGAGCTTCCGCTCGAGCGGCGGCTGTCGGTCGACGGTCCGGGGGCGATCGCGGGCTACGATTTTCGTTCGGTGCTCACGCCGAACGTGGCCACGTGCACGTACACGGGATCGTTCGTCGCCGGACAGCCGGCGGCGTGCGAACGCATCGCGCTGGCGCAGGTGGAGTACCGCGGCGATCTCAGATTCGATTTCACCGGACGCTGGCCGGACTGGCCGCAGAACTATCACAGCGAACACGGCGACGTCGCGTATGTCGTGTTCGCCGACGCGGGACGCGGTTGGCTCGTCGGTTCGTCGCCGAACGAGTACAACGCGTCGACCATTCCGCCGCTGTCGACGTTCCGGACGGACATCGGTTTCGGTTTGGACGTCGGCGGCATCGGCGTGTACGCGGCGAAGTCGCTGTCGACGCCGGCGCAGAATCTGAATTTCTTTTTCCGGCTGAGGCATCGGTTTTGAGCCGTCGGCCGCGCCGCACCATGGCGAGGTTGCTGCTTGCCATGCTCACGCTCGTCGTGGGCGGGCTGGCCGCACCAGTCGTCGCGCTTTCCGCTCAGGAGGGCGGCGTGCGACTCGGCGTGGCCGTCACGCCGGCGACGGCGACCAAGGAAGGTCCGTCGATCACCAGCGCCAACCTGCTCGGCGACTCCAAGACGCGCGAGCTGCTGCGCAACGGATTTCCGGCGCGCGTTCATTACAGGCTCGAGCTCTGGGAAAAGGGCGGCTTCGGCGGCGACGACCGGACCGGCTTCACCGAGTGGGACGTGCTGGTGACGTTCGACCCGACGAGCCAACTGTTCACCGTCCAACGGCACACGATGACCACGGCCGGGGGCGTGAACGAGAACTTCGGCAGCTTCTCGTCGCTCGCCGCTGCCGAGACGCAGTTCGGGCGGCCCTATCGCGCGGCGCTGCATCCCGAGCGATCAGGACACTTCTATTACAATCTCAGCGTGGACGTGCAGACGCTCACCGTGAGCGACCTCGACGCGCTCGAACAATGGCTGCGCGGTTCCTCGGCGCCGCAGCACACAAACGTCTTCCACGGTATCTGGAGCGGCCTCGGCACGCTCGTGTCGCGCATCCTGGGCGGCGACAAGCGCAAGTACGAGCAGCGCTCCGACGTGTTCGACGCGTTGTGATCGGGTTGAGAACAACCCCAACTGCTTGACGCAGTCGCAGTTGCAGTTCCGGGACTGGTTCGCGAGACGCTAGTGCGTCGCCCGGAGTCCGCGGTGCTCGAGCTGTTCGAGGTGGTGCAGGACTTCGCTACCGTAGAACGTCTTGATGTAGCGCGCCTGCGTCGGCGTCAGTCGCCGAACGGCCCAGCTCAGGTGCACGAAGTGCGGCTCCACCGGATGCGAGAGCGGGTGCATCCCGATTTCCTCGGGAAGCCGGTTGCCTTTGCGCGTGTTGCAGGCGCTGCAGGCGGCGACGACGTTCGTCCAGTCGTTCGTGCCGCCGCGCGAGAGCGGAATCAGGTGGTCACGCGTGAGCGCTTCGCGCGGCTTGAACTCCGTCATGTGCCGGCCGCAGTACTGGCACATGTACCGGTCGCGCGCGAAGAGGAACGTGTTCGTCACTTGCCGGCGGAAACGCCGCGGGACGTGGATGAACTTCGTGAGCCGGATTACGGCTGGCCTCGGCATGGTCAGTCGCTCGGACCGCACGACGCGATCGGAGTCCGACTCGATGATCTCGGCCTTGCCGTCAATCACGAGTCGAAGCGCGCGCCGCATCGGAACCATTGTCAGCGGCTCGTACGATGCGTTCAGTGCCAGGCAGCCAAGCACCACGAAGACGTACCCTCCTTCAATCGAGGATCGGCACACCACCTCCCGCGATACAGCCGACGGGAGGGCGAGGAGGCGATCGACGGCTGCACCCACCCATCTACGGGCGCAACTGCATGTGCCGGAAGGCTCTACGATATAGCAAGCTATGCTGGCGCCAGCGACGCGACAAGCTCGTGTCTCAATCGCTCCATCTTCGCTACCGCCTCGTTTCGCCCCCGGCGTCCAACCAATCCGCCAACGAATCGCCCAACTCCTGTATTCTCGCGGCAAGTTCCGGGCGCCCGTTCGTGAGCTGACCGCCGGAAACAAGCGGTTTACCGGCGACCGCCACGAAACTCGCCCGCGACATCCCGAGTGAAAGCACCGCCGCCGTGGTCGGGTCCGTCGTCGGGGCGACGCCGTCGAGGGGAAAGGCAGCGAGGTCGGCTTGCTTCCCTTCCTCGAGCGATCCGACCACGTCCGCCAAACCGAGCGCCGCCGCGCTGCCGAGCGTCGCCAGCTCGAGGACGTCTGCCGCCGCCGGCGTCTCGAACGACCCGAGTCTCGCCCGCTGTGACAGGAGCGCGATACGCGCCTCATCGAGCAGGTCCATGCGGTTGTTGCTGGCAACGGAGTCGGAGCCAAGACCAACCGTGATCCCCGCCGACAGCATCTCGACCAGCGGCGCGACGCCGTGGCCCAGCTTGGCATTCGAGACCGGACAATGCGCGACGGCGCAGCCGCTCCTCGCGATCGCGTCGATGTCGGCGGCATCGACGCGCACGCAGTGGATCAATAGCGGTTGCACGGCGAGCACGCCGAGCCGGTCGAGCATGTCGACGGGCGAGCGGCCGCGGATGCCGACGTGGATGCCGCGTCCACGCAGACTATCGGCAAACGGGCCGGCACCACCGGCGACGAGCCGCTCTTCCTCGGTGCTCTCGGCGACGTGGATGGCCATCGGCAGGCCGTGTTGCCGCGCGAAGTCGGTCGTCGCGCGAAAGAGTTGATCGGAAACCGTGTACGGCGCGTGCGGCGACACGCCGACTTTGACGAGCGGCGTCTCGAGGTAGCGCAGGTTCGCGACTTTCTCTCGCAGTCCGCCGATCGACGCGTCGCACACCGCCGGGTCGGGACCGAACACTTCCTGGTAGACGATGCCGCGCACGCCGGATTCGCGCATCGCCCGCACGACGACGCCGGATTCGCTCGTGTCGGCGTAGGTCGTGATGCCGGCGCGCAAGCCTTCTTCGATTCCGTAGCGGGCTGAGTCGAGCAGCGCATCGGCGTCGAGCACGTCTCGGCGGGCGCTGGTGAGGCGGAGGATCCAGCGGCGGAAGTCGAGGTCCTCGAGGAAGCCGCGCATCGCGGTGAGCTCGAGGTGCGTGTGCGCGTTGACGAGCCCGGGCAGGAGTAACACGTCGCCGAGGTCGCGCTCGTCTCCCGGCGGACCTTCGCCACTGGGTCCGACGAACGCGATGCGATCGCCGTCGACGGCGACGACACCGTCGGGCAGCGGCTCGGAGACGATCGGCACGACCCAACGCGCGCGATATCTGATCACGCGAGAAAGATATGAGTTTCTGGGGCGGGGCTGTGGACCTAAGTTTGTCCCATGCCAAAGCCGGGATTGCTCGATGAGCTGAAGTGGCGCGGTCTCCTATACCAGCACACGGATTCAGTCGCCGACGCGCTCGCATCCGGTCCGGTGTCGGGGTACATAGGCTTCGACCCGACCGCACCGAGCCTGCACATCGGCACGTTGCTCGTGATCATGCTGCTCGTGCGGCTGCAGGAGCATGGGCACAAGCCCGTCGCGCTGGCGGGCGGAGGCACGGGGCTGATCGGCGATCCGTCGGGCAAGGGATCGGAGCGACCGCTCGCCGACGCGGCGACGATCGCCACGAACACGGCGGCGATCGGCAAGCAGCTCGAGCGTTTTCTCGATTTCACGGGCTCGAACGCCGCGCGACTGCTCGACAACGCCGAGTGGCTCGTGTCGCTCAAGGCGGTGGAGTTCATGCGCGACGTCGGCAAGCACTTCACCGTGAACTACATGCTGCAGAAAGACTCGGTGCAAGGCCGCATGGAAGCGGGCATCTCGTACACCGAGTTCTCGTACATGCTGCTTCAGGCGTACGATTTTCTCGAGTTGCGCCGCCGCCACGACGTGCGATTGCAGATGGGTGGCAGCGATCAGTGGGGAAACATCACGGCGGGCATCGAGCTGATTCGCCGGAGCACGGGACAGGACGCGCACGCGATCACGTCGCCGCTGGTCACGACGTCGGCCGGCACGAAGTTCGGCAAGACGGAAGCCGGCGCCGTGTGGCTCGACGCGTCGCTGACGTCGCCGTACAAGTTCTATCAATTCCTGGTGAACGTCGACGACCGCGACGCCGGCCGCTACCTGCGCTACTTCACGATGCTGACGCGCGAGGCGATCGAGGCGCACGAACAGTCGGTCGAGTCGGCGCCGGAGAAGCGCGGGGCGCAGCATGCGCTCGCCGCTGAAGTCACGACGCGGGTGCACGGCGAACGCGCGGCCGCGACGGCGCGCGAGGTGTCGGACCTGCTCTTCGGCGGGGGCGATCCGCGCGCGCTCTCACGCGACGCACTGGCGGCGCTCGCCGTCGAGATCCCCGTGTTCACCGTGTCGTTCACGGACCAGCTCACCACCTTCGACGTGCTCGACGCGGTGTGCGCCGGGCCGGACGCGCTGTTCAAGAGCAAGGGGGACATGCGGCGCATGGTCCAGCAAGGCGGCGTTTACCTGAACGGCCGGCGACTCGGTCCCGAGCGCGAGCCGATCGGATTCGGCGAGCTCCTCGGCGGCGAGTATCTGTTGATTCGAAAAGGCGCAAAGACGTATGCTCTCGTTCGGGTGAGGCGGTCTTGACGCGATAGGGCTGGGCCGTAATTGTATGCAGGACGGGTGGACGGGTGGACCGGTATGCCGTGGACCGCAAGCGGACGGAGGCCCGGATGGCGATGCGACGATTTTTCGTTGCGGCAATCATCGCCTCGATGGCGCCGGCGCTTGCGAATGCGCAGTCGGCGACGACGTTCGCCGGCGTGGTGACGGATTCGACGAACCAGCCGATCGCCAACGCCGAGGTGACGCTGCCGGATCTCGGCAAAGGCACCGCGACCAACGAGCAGGGCGCGTTCGTGCTCCGTGACATTCCCGCCGGCTCGCAGCGCGTGCTCGTGCGCCACGTCGGCTACGGTCCCGTCGAAGCGCAGCTGACGTTCGCCAGCGGACAGATGATCCAGCGGCACATCACCATGGTGCGGAGCACGACGCTGGACTCAGTCGTCGTCCAGGCGAAGTCGGTCGATCACCAGCTCGACGACTTCGAGGTCAACAAGAAGCTCGGCCTCGGTCACTTCCTGACGCGGGCCGAGTTGGCGCCGCAGGAGGGGCGATCGACAGGTGGGGTGTTGACAACGATGCCGGGAGTCAAGGTCTTTGCGATCGGATCGTATGCATGGGTCGGGTCGGGACGTCACAACGCGACGTCGCTGCGGCCAGAAGTCGATTTGGATGTCGCGGACAAGCTGAAGCGAGCGCCGCTCTGGGACTGTTATGCCCTGGTCTACGTCGACGATCACCTCGTCTTTCGTGGACAGAAGCGCTTGGCTGGAGGCGCTGAGCACGCGTCGGCCCCCTACGTGTGGGAGCCACTGTTCGACATCAACAGCATTCCGGTCTCGGAAATCGAGGCAATCGAGTACTACGCGAGTTCCGCTGAAACCCCGACAAAGTACAGCACGCTCAATTCCCAATGCGGCGTTCTCGTCATCCACACGCTTCGATTTCACCCGACCGACGCGACGTCGGCCGGAGGCAAGCCGCCGCGATGACACTAAAGCGATGCTGTACCGCGGCAATCGTCGCGTCGATGGCCGTGCACGCGGTAGACGCGCAAACGATTCGCGGAACCATCGTCGATTCAGCGTCCGGCAAAGGCGTTGCGCGTGCGCGCGTGAGCGTAAGCGGCGCGGCACTCCAGGCGACAACGGATTCGCTCGGGCGATTCACGATTGCAGGCGCCCCGGGCGGCGAGCAGATGTTGGCCATTCACACGGCGTCGCTCGATTCGCTGAACGCGGGGTACTCGGCGCCGGTGACCGTAGGAAGCGGAACGACGAACGTCGCCGTGCGCGTGCCGAGCGCGTTGCAGATCGCGGCGACGGCGTGCGGAAGCGGCTACGGCACCGGCGGAATTCTGTTGGGCAAGCTTCGGATCGACGGAGACTCGACGGCTCCGCTCTCGGGCACGGTGAGCGCGGAGTGGGGGGCGCGTCCCTCCGGAACGGATGCGACGGGGGTGCGCGCGCCCGGCGATTCGCGTTGGGTCTCCGCGACGGCTGACGCGCGCGGACGATTCGCGCTCTGTGGCATTCCGCTCGACACCGTGGTCACGCTCAAAGCCCTGACGGATCGCGCGAGCGGCCAGTCGGGCAATCTGCGCGTGCCGGCATCAGCGCGATTCGCGCGAACGGAGATCGTGCTCCGCAAAGAGGTCGCGACGACCGGGATCCTGGCCGGCCTCGTCACCGATTCCGCGAACGTGCCGATCGGGGGCGTCGAGGTGGGCTTGCCCGATCTTTCGAAGACGACGTTGACGAACGAACAAGGCGCGTTCGCGTTGCGTGACGTTCCACCTGGCGCACAGCGCGTGTTGGTTCGACGCGTTGGATACGGGCCGGTCGAGGCGCAGGTCGCGATCGAAGCGGGTCGCACTGTCGAGCGGCACATCCGGATGGTTCGCGCGGCGCGCCTCGACTCCGTTGTCGTGACCGAGAAGGTCGTCGATCACCAGCTCGACGACTTCGAGGTCAACAAGAAGCTCGGCCTCGGCCACTTCCTCACGCGTGCCGAACTGTCGCCGCAAGAGGGGCGATCAACCGGTGCGGTGTTGACAACGATGCCAGGAATCAAGGTTTTTGCGATCGGATCGTACGCGTGGGTGGGATCAGGGCGTCACAACGCGACGTCGTTCGGCGGCAATGCTCAAGGGCAATTGGACCAGTCAGACGTGGCGAAGCGGGCGCCGCGCTGGGACTGCTACGCTCTGGTCTACGTCGACGATCACCTCGTGTTCCGCAATCAGATCCACTCGGGGGTGGTGGAACCACTTTTCGACATCAATAGCATCCCGGTCGCCGAGATCGAGGCCATCGAGTACTACGCGAGCGCCGCCGAGACGCCGACGAAGTACAGCACTCTCAATTCCCAGTGCGGCGTGCTGGTCATCCACACGATCCGCTATCACCCGACCGACACGACGTTGGCCTCGACGAAACCGCCTGAACGCTGACGACGCGTGGCGCTACGACGCGATGAGCGCCAGCGCGCGATCGATCTCGTCGTCGCTGTTGTAGAAGTGCGGCGAGAATCGGATCGCGCCCTCGCGGAACGAATGCACAACGCCAGCCGCTGACAGCCGCCGACTCGCCGCGAGCGCCTCGATCGGGCGGACGGCGATCGACGCCGCGCGATAGCGAGGATCGGCCGGCGTCACCAGCTCGACGTCGTCGCGCGCCACCGCCCAGTTCACGATCCGCTCGCCGAGCCGCTGCGCGCAGCGCGCCACATTCGCGAAGCCGACCTCGGCGAACAGGTCGAGGCTCGCGTTCATCCCCGCGTAGTCCTGATACGGCAGCGTCACGAACTCGAAGCGTCGCGCGTCCTGCCGCCACTTGAGATCGTAGTTCGTGAGGCGCGTGAAGTCGTCCGAGCCTTCGACCGACATCCAGCTCACGTCGTGCGGCTCGAGCTTTTCTATGAGTGGCTGGCGCACGTACACGAACGCGGCGCCCCATGGCGAGAGGAGCCATTTCTGCGCGCCGCAGGCGAGAATGTCGACGTGCGTCGTCGAGAGGTCGAGCGTGAGCGGCCCGAGTCCCTGAATCGCGTCGACGACGAAGTACACGCCGCGCTCGCGACACAAGCCGCCGAGCGCAGCGAGATCGACGCGGGCGCCGGACGCGAACTGCACCCACGACACGGTCACGACTTTCACGCGCTCGTCCTCCAGCTCGCGCTCGAGACGGTCGCGGTGCAGCACGCCGTCGTCGCACTCGAGGCGGCGATACTCGATCCCGCGACGCTCGGCGAGATGCATCCATGGATACACGTTCGCAGGAAATTCGAGATCCGGGGACAGGACGACGTCGCCATGTTTCAACGGAAGCGAGAACGCGGCGAGGTTGATGCCGAACGTCGTGTTCGTCGCCAGCGCGATCTCGGCGGGGCTGGCGCCGATCATCGACGCGACGATCTCGCGCGACTTGGCGAGCGTACCGAATTGCAGCTCCTGCGACACCAGCGTCGGGTTCGCGCGGAACCGGTTCCACTCGTCGAGCACGGCGATCGTGCGCTGCGGATACGGTCCGGTGGACGCGTGATTCAGAAAAATCGTCTTGCCGGTCGTGACGGCGGGAAATTCCTCGCGACGCAATGCGTCGAGATCGAACGATGCGTCCGCTTCTACGAGTGAGCTCACGAATCTCGCCTCACTAAGTCGCCGGGTTGGTCAACGCGCTGGGCATTCTCGTCTTGAGCGTGCGCGGGTCGAGCGCGTCGCGCAACGCGTCGCCGAGGAGGTTGAAGCCGAGCACCGCGGCACCGATCGCCAGTCCGGGGAAGACCGACGTCCACGGCGCGTGGCGCAGCTGATACAGATCGCGTCCGTCGGCGATCATCGCGCCCCAACTTGGCGTCGGCGGCTGCACGCCGAGTCCGAGGAACGACAGTGACGACTCGGCGATGATCGCGCCGGCCACGCCCAAGGTCGCGGCGATGACGACCGGCGCGACGACACTCGGCAATACGTGCAGCAGGATGACGCGAGCGTCGCGCGCGCCCAAGGCGCGCTCAGCTTGCACGAATTCCAGTTCTCGCACGACGAGCACCTGGCCGCGGACGATGCGCGCCATGCCCGCCCACCCGACGACGCCGATCGTCACGAAGACGACGGTGAGACTCGGCTGCAAGGCGGCGACGAGCGCGATGAGCAGCAGCAGCGTCGGAAACGCGAGCGTGACGTCGGCGAGGCGCATCACCAGCTCGTCCACCCACCGGCCGTAGTAGCCAGCGACGAGACCGAGCAGCACGCCGAGCGAAAGCGCGATTCCCTGCGAGACGATGCCGACGGTGAGCGAGATGCGCGAACCATAGACGAGCCGCGCCCACACGTCGCGTCCCTGCACGTCCGTCCCGAACCAGTGCGCGGTCGACGGTGGCTCCAGTGAGTTGACGAGATCGATGCCGTACGGACTGTGACGAGCGACGAGCGGCGCCAGGATGGCGAGCAGCACCAGCAGAACGATCACACCCGCTCCGAACCACGCGCGACGATCGGTGCGGAGACGATCGGTCGCGCGGCTCACAATGGATCTCCAAACTCGGCCGGCGTGCCCGGCCGCTGGTGCTTCCAACGGCGATGATGCCAGAAATACTGCTCCGGCGCACTGCGCACGTGGCGCTCGAGCGCCTGCGTGTAATCGGCGACGATGCGATCTACGTCGATCTCGCGATCTCCCGTCTCCACCGTATTGATCGCCTCGAACGTGATCATGTAGCGGCCGGACGGACGCCGCACCACGGCGCCGAACACGACCGGCGCGCCCAGCCGCAGCGCGAAGACCGCCGGACCACGCGGCGTCTTGGCGAATCGTCCGAAGAACGGCACCCACGTGGACGCGAGACCGACCGCGCCCTGATCGACGAGAAACGCGACGACACGGCCGGCGCGCAGCGAACGCGGCACGCGCTTCACCGCTTCGTCATCGTGGATGATCGACATGCCGATGCGCTCGCGGGTGCGCGTCAGGTAGCGGTCGAAGAGCGGATTCGCCATGTGTCGTGCGACGGCATCGATCGGGATGCCGCGCGCGGCGACGTACGCGCCGCCGAGCTCCCAGTTTCCGAGATGTCCGGTGGCGACGATGAGTCCTTTGCCGCGCGCGAGCCGCTCTTCGACGATGCTCCAGCCGTGCACTTCCTCGAACAGCTCGATGATCTGCTGTTTCGATCGCGACGGAAGAAGCGCCGTCTCGAAGCTCGTGCGGCCGAGGTTTCCGTAGGCCGCGCGCGAGATGCGCTCGATCTCCGCCTTGTCGTGCTCGCCCAGCGCCGCTTCGACCTGCCGCTCGACGACGAGGCGGCGAATGCCGAGCGGCGCGTAACCCAGGTGGCCGATCGCTTCGCCGATCGAACCGGCGCGCGCGAAGCTGAGCGTTCCCGCCGCGGCGACAGCGCTGCGGAGCGCGGCGTATTCCGCGCGGTGGGCGAGCGACGGACTCATCGCGCTTGCGGTGCTCAACTGGCCTGTTTCACGCGGTCGGCCGCGGCGTTCACCGCGTGCTCGAAGCCGTCGACCATCGCGGTCTCGGCAAAGTCGCGCTGCACGCGCGCGCGTCCCGCGTTCCCCATCGCCGCGCAGCGCGCGCGGTCGGCGATGAACTCCGCGACGTCCGACGCGGTGTTCGGCGGATCTCCCTGCGCGAGCAAGAGGCCCGTGATGCCGTCGGCCACGTATTGCTGCGTGAGCATCGAACGCTCGGCGATGACGGGCAGCCGGCACGCCATGGCGTCGAGACAACCAAACGCGCCGGCGTCGCCCTCGGCAGCGACCCAGCCGATGTTCGAGCCGCGCACCACGGCGCGCGGATCGTCGACGTCGCCGAGAAAGGTCACCGAGGCGTTGACGGCGAGCGCCGACGCGTGCATGCGAAGCGCTTCGTCGAGCGAGCCGGGCCCGAACACGACGGCGTGCAATTCGGGATGGCGCGGCGTCAGGAGCGCGAGCGCGCGCAGCACGTTGGCGATGCGCGCACGGCCCGTCGGTTCGTACGGACACGCGATGAGCAGCGCGTCGGCGGGAAGCCCGATGTCGGCACGCGGCGCCGGCTCGACCGAATCGAACGACGCCGGGTCGACGCCGAGCGGAGCGACGCTCGGCGGAACGGCCCAGCCCTTGAGCGCGGACTCCGTCGCGTCCTTCTCCGACGAGAAAATGAGACCAGACTTGGCGAGTTTGAGGGCGAGTCGTCCGCCGCGTCTGAGCTCGACGCGCTCGAGCGGCCGCACGTGTCGCAAGATGGCGCCGCGACTCGAGAGCAGGCGCGCCGACGCGACGACCAGATGATCGCGCTCGCTGGTGACGATCGCGACTTCGATCTGTCGGTGCTCCATGGCGCGGCGCAGATCCCACGAATCGCCGGCGGCGGAGGCGGACTTCCCCATCGTCACCGCGTCGATGCGCGCGTCGGACGTGCGCGCCGCAAGGCGACTTCCTTCGGCGCAGGCGACGGCGACTTCGTGGCCGCGCGCGGCGAGTCCTTTCGCGGCGGCCATCACCACGCGGGTCGAGCCCGACCACGTGGCGCTGCTGACGTAGAAGAGGATGCGCATCGTCAGACGTCCGCGGTCACGCGCTCGTCGCGGAACTGGAGCGCGTGCAGGCGATAGTACGCGCCTCGCTCGGCGATCAGTTGGGCGTGCGTGCCGCGCTCGACGATTTGGCCGTGGTCGAGCACGAGGATCAGGTTCGCGTGCGTGATCGTCGAGAGCCGGTGCGCGATCACGAAGACGGTGCGTCCGGCGAGCAGCCGGTCGACCGCTTCCTGCACGAGGCGCTCGGATTCGGTGTCGAGCGCGGACGTCGCTTCGTCGAGAATGAGAATCGGCGGATCGACGAGCAGGGCGCGGGCGATGGCGAGACGCTGGCGCTGCCCGCCGGAGAGCCGTGTGCCGCGCTCGCCGAGCATCGTGTCGTACTGCTGCGGAAGCGCCATGATGAAGTCGTGCGCGTTGGCGGCCCGCGCGGCCCGCTCGATCTGCTCCTGCGAGAATCGCTCGGCGGACGCGTAGGCGATGTTGTTGCGCACGGAGTCGTTGAACAGCACCGTGTCCTGGCTGACGATGCCGGTGAGCGAGCGGAGCGACGCGAGCGTGATCTCGCGCGTGTCGACACCGTCTATGCGAATCGCCCCCGCCGTGGGTTCGTAGAACCTCGGAATGAGGTCGACGAGCGTGCTCTTCCCCGCGCCGCTGGCGCCGACGAGCGCGACGATCGATCCCTTCGGCGCTTCGAACGCGACGTCGGTGAGCACGGGCTCGGTCTCGTACGCGAAGGACACGTCGTCGAACTCGACCGAATGTTCGAACGTCTTCACCGTGCGCGTGCCGCGATCGCGGATGTCCTCGGTCGGCTCGTCCAGGACGTCGAACAACCGCTCGGCCGCGGCGAGCGACTGTTGCGCGGTGGTCGGCGCCTGCGAGAGCTGCTTGAGCGGCGGCAGCAGCGTCATCACCATCGTCATGAACACGATGAGTGATGCCGCGTCCATGCCGCGGTTCGTCAGCACGTCGACCGCGCCGATCCAGAGGATCAGCACGGCGATCGCCATCCCGATCACCTCGGTGAGCGGCTGCGACAGCGCCGACACGCGGTTGATGCGGACCATGCCTTCCGAGTAGCGATGGCTCGCGCCGCCGAACCGACCGTCTTCGTAGCGCTCGCCGCGGAACGACTTCACCAACCGTACGCCGCTGACGACTTCCTGCAACACGCTCGTCGCCTCGCCGAAGTCCGCACGACTCCGCCGATACCCGCGCCGCAAGCGCTTGAGCACGGGCTGGAGCGCCAGCGTGAGCAACGGAGCGATGATGAGCGACAGCAGCGTCAGCTTGACACTCATCGCGGTCAGGACGGCGATGGTCGCGATGATGGTCGCCGCGTTCTGTACAGTGCGCGTCACCAACTCGGTGACGAGCGCCTTCGTCTGGTCGGTGTCGGACAGAATCTTCGATATGACCTGGCCGACCTTCGTCCGCTGGAAATAGCGGAGCGGCAGGCGTTGCATGTGCGCGAAGACGGCGTCGCGCATGTCGCGCGTCACGTACTCCTGGAGCGACGCGCCAAACTGGCCGGCGAGCCAGACGAACACGTTCTTGACCGCGACGACGATCATGATGACGATGATCACCGCAGCCAACGAGCGTCGTGGGTTGGCCTGGTCGACGAAGGCGCCGATCACCCATCGTTGCGTCGATTGAATCCAGTTCCCCGCGCTGCCGAAGGAGCTCGGTTGGCGGAACAGCGTGTCGAGGAACGGGACGAGCAGCGTATAGGAAAACGCACCCAGTGCGGCACCGATCACGTTGCACACGACGTTGCCCGCCATGCGCCACCAGTGCGGCCGCAGGAAGACGAGCAGCCGCCGATACTCGGTGAATCGCGGAGGGCGCACAGGCTCGGTGCCGGCGGTGTAGGTCACCGTCGTGGCGTCAAAAGAGCGACCGGCAGAATGCACTCCTCGGGCGTGACCCCGCCGTGCAGGAACGAGCCGCGATACCGACTCTGATATTCTCGCAGCTTCGTGGGATACACGAAGAATGAGTCACCGGTGGCGAGCAATGAGTTTGCGCCCATGCCGCGGCGCGGCAGGCGCAGCGAATCTTCGTTGGTGAACAGCAGCGCCTGCTCCGGGTTCTCGGCGCGCAGGTCCTCGCCGAATTTGTAGCGCAGGTTCTGCGTCGCGTCGCGTTTGGCGAAGACGGTGGCCGGCGTGCGGCAGTGGATCGAGCCGTGGTCGGTGGTGATCAAGACGCGCACGCGTTTGCGCGACGCCTCCTGCAGCAGCGCGAACAGCGCCGAGCGCCGGAACCATTGCTGCGTGAGCTGGCGGAGGGCGATCTCGTCCCGGGCGACTTCGTATAGAATCGCCGATTCGGAGCGCCCGTGGGTGAGCAGATCCACAAAGTTGAATACGAACGCCGAGATGCCTTCGGGAGCGATCGCGCGCGCCAGGCGGCGGGCGAGGTCGTCGCCCTCGGCGGCGGTGGAGATCTTTTCGTAGCGAACGGGCAGCTTGCGATTCAGCTCGACGAGCTGCGCCTCGAGGAGCTGGCGTTCGTGCGCGTTGAGCGTCTCGTCTTCACGTTCGCCCCACCAGTCGGGGAAGCGGGCGGCGATCTCGCCGGGAAAGAGCCCGCTGAACAGCGCGTTGCGCGAGAACGGCGTCGCCGTCGGCAAGATGCTGAAGTAGTGCGTCGTCTCGACGTCGAATAGCGGCGCGATGAACGGTTCGAGCGTGCGCCACTGATCGAGTCGCAGGCAGTCGATCACAATGAACACCGCCTGCTTCGCCCCGTCGAACATGGGCATGAGGAACTCCGGCACGATGTCGATCGACATCGGCGGCCGGTCGCCCTCGAGGTTCTTGAGCCACTCCGGGTACGCCCGCTTCATGAAGCCGGCGAATTCGCGTCGCAGATCGGGATAGAGGCCCTGCAGCGATTCGTAGAGCCCCATCTCGTTGGCGGTGGTGAGCTCGAGGTCCCAGCGTGTGAGCTCGGCGTAGCGGTCGATCCACTGTCGCCAGGTGAGTCCGCGGAACGATTCGGTCTGCATCTCGCGAAACCGCGTCACGAACTCGCGCGCGACGGCCTGCTGGCGAATGCGCGCGCCCTCGAGCAGTCGCGTGACGGCCGCGTAGACCTGTCGCGGCGAGACAGGCTTCACGAGGTAGCCCTCGAGCGCCGCGCCGAGCGCTTCGGTCATCGTCGAGTCTTCTTCGCTCTTCGTGACCATGACGATGGCGAGATTCGGATCGATCTCGCGCAGCTCGCGGAGCGCGTCGAGACCGCGCCGGCCGGGCATCTGCTCGTCGAGCAGCACCAGGCTGAACGGCCTGCGTCGGACGAGCTCCAGCGCGTCCTCGGCGTTGGTCACTGTCTCGACCTCGAACCCTTTGTCTCGCAAGAAGATGCGGTGGGGTTCGAGCATCTCCGCCTCGTCGTCGATCCAGAGGACGGACTTCGCCGGATGCGCCATGGCCCAAATATATCGGCCGCGTGAGCGGCCAAGCTATCGAAGTGCGTTTGCAAAAGGCACATTGTCAGCGATGCCGAACCCGCCGTACGCGGTTCCCGCCACCAGCTTCCGCTTCGCCGCGCTCGCGACGCTCGCCGGCAAGGCGCCGCTCGGCGGCCGGCGTGAGGTGGCGCTCGCCGTGTACCTCGCGGCTCGGCTGGCCGACGACACGCTGCCCGAGCGCGGAGTGTCTCCCCAGGCGAGAACGGAGCGCGCGACGCATGCGAAGAGCTGGCTGTCGTCGATGGCGCTGGCGGTGCCGGTCCGATCCGCGCTGGCTCGGTTGATCGAGGCGACGGCAGCGGGACCCGTCGCGGCGGCAACGGCGCTTCCAGCGGTCATCTCGGCGACCGGCAGCCATCTCGACACGAGTTCCCGAGCCGAATTGGATCATTTGACCGCGTCTTTGGCCGGCGCTTGATTCTCGCCGTTTTGTCGTCGTCCTTGCTCTCGGCTGTGCAATCGTGAGTATTGGGACCTCATGACGCGCACGACAGACATCTCGCCACTCTCAGTCCTGCTCTCGCGCGTCGACGCCGTCAGTGACGGCGCCCCGCCGCCCTCGACTGTCGCCACCGGTTTCGCCAGCGTCGACAAGATGCTCGGCGGCGGCCTGCGCCGCGGCGATCTGGTCGTCATCGGCGGCGACACGGCGAGCGGAAAGTCGGCGCTCGCGCTGGCGTTCGCGATCCGCATGTCGCTCGCGCAGTCGCGGGTGCTGTTCCTGAGCGCCGAGATGTCGGCCGAGCGTGTGTTGGAGCGCATCATCGCGATGGAAGCGCGCACACGGATCGACGACCTTCGCCAGGGCACGCTCGACGACATGGCGCGCGCGAACGCCGGAACGGTCGCGCTCAAGCTGCGCGAGACGCTTCCGGTGGTGGACCGTCTCCCATTCGGCGGCGTCGCGGCGATCGCCGCGGTGCTCGACGGCTTGCCGATGACCGAGGTAATCGTTGTCGACAGCCTGAGCGCGACAGTGTCGGGGCAGGCGGTGTGGGACGACGATTTGGCGCGCGCCGTGAAAGATCTCAAAACGCTGGCGCTCGAGCGCCAGGTCGTCATCGTGACCACGACGACGATCGCGAGCGCCGGTGCGCGATCGGACCGCCGGCCGCTGCTCGACGACTTCGGCGCCCGCGGCGCGATCAAGGAACACGCCGACGTGGTGATGGCGCTCTTCCGCGAGCACATGTATCAACCGGCGCGCGACATCGAAGGCGCGACGGAGCTGCTGGTGCGGAAGAACCGCAACGGTCCGACGGGCTACATCGACCTCTATTTCTACGCTCAGTGGATGCGGTTCGAGGATATGCTGGATCCGGAGAGGTGAGGGGTGCGGAGGCGGTGTGCGGAGAAGCGCCGCTATCTGACGTTGGTCTCCGTACTCCGCCACCGCACCCCGTCCCCGTCGCGACCTATATTTCAGGCCGAACCTTCTGCCCGGTTTGCGCTATGGCTGGCCACAGCAAATGGAAGCAAATCAAGCACTACAAGGCGGCCACGGACGCCAAGCGCGGCGCGCTGTTCACCAAGCTGATCCGCGAGATCACGATGGCCGCCAAGATCGGCGGCGGGGATCCGGGCGGTAATCCGCGCCTTCGCCTCGCCATCGACACAGCGCGGTCCAACTCGATGCCGAAGGAGAACATCGAGCGCGCGGTCAAGAAGGGGACAGGCGAACTGGAAGGCGTCGACTACCGCGAGGTCACGTACGAAGGTTTCGGTCCGGGCGGCGTCGCCCTGCTGATCGACGCGGTGACCGACAATCCCACGCGCACCGTCGCCGAAGTCCGCAGCAAGATGACTCGGCTCGGCGGCAACCTCGGCGCGCCGAATTCGGTGGCGTGGATGTTCGAGAAGAAGGGCCAGATCTACGTCGAGGCGTCGACGATCGGCGAAGACGCACTGATGGAAGCGGCGCTCGACGCCGGCGCCGAAGACGTGGCGCGCGAAGACGAGCGATTCCTCGTGTCGACGGCTCCGCCCGACCTTCATTTAGTGCAAGAGCGACTCGTGAAAGCGGGGATCAAGATCGCCGAAGCCGAGCTGGCGATGGTGCCCAAGAACACGGTGAACGTGGGCGGCAAGGACGGCGACGCGTTGCTCAAGCTGCTCGAGACGATCGAAGAGCTCGACGATGTGCAGAAAGTCTGGGCCAACTTCGACATGGACGTGACCGAGATGGCGCGGAGCAACGGGTGACACGAGTGAGACGCGACTCGGCCCGGTGATCGTCCTCGGGATCGATCCGGGCACGGCGAACACCGGCTACGGTGTCGTGAAGGGGGGGGAGACGGCCCCGACATGGGTTCCGTCTCCCTTGTCGAATGTGGTGTCATCCGAACGAACCCCCGCCACGAGCTCGCGAGCCGGCTGCGCGACATCCACGAAGGCGTCGTCGAGCTGATCGAGCGGCACAAGCCGAACGCGTTGTGCGTGGAAGACGTCTTCTACGCGAAGAACGTGCGAACGACCGTGGTGCTCGGACACGCGCGCGGCGTCGTGCTGCTCGCCGGGTGTAGCGCCGGTCTCGAGATCCTCGAGCTTCCACCGGCTGAGATCAAGAAGGCGATCGTCGGCACGGGCGCGGCGACGAAGGAGCAAGTGCAGTTCATGCTCACGCGCCTGCTGCGGTTGAAATCCGCGCCGCAGCCGACCGACGCGTCGGACGGCGTCGCGGCGGCGATCGCGGGACTGGTCTCCGCACACCGCCTCCGCACGCTGGCGCGAGTCGCGCCCGGTCTCGCCCGCGGTCTCGCCACATGATCTCTCATGTAAGTGGGACGCTGGTCGCCAAAGAGCTGGATCGCGTCGAGATCATGACGGCGGGCGGCGTGGCCTACGAACTGTCGATTCCGCTCAACGTCTACGAGTCGTTGCCGCGCGCCGGCGAACCCGCGTCGCTGCACACGTATCTCGTCGTGAAGGACGACGGCTGGCAACTGTACGGATTCTCGACGTCGCACGAGCGGCGCGTGTTTCAGCGCGTGCTCGACGCCAAGGGTGTGGGCCCTTCTCTCGCGCTGGGCCTGCTGTCGACGCTCACCGCCGACCGCCTCGTTCGCGCGTTGCGCGACAAGGACTTGGCAACGTTGCAGAGTGTGCCGCGCGTAGGAAGGAAGAAGGCCGAACAACTCATTCTGGATCTCGCCGACAAGCTCGACGACCTGCATGTTTCCGCTCCCGGCGGGCGACCGTCAGGCGGAGTACCCGGCGCGGAGGATGGCATTCGCGCGCTCGTGTCGTTGGGCTACTCGACCCCCGACGCCGAACGCGCGGTCAAAGCGGCGCTCGACGACGGGGCGCGACCCGGCGACGCGGCGGATCTCATCCGGCGCGCGCTCGGCAAGATTCGAGGCTAACCGCAGGACGGAGACGACACGTGCTCGCAGCTCGACGAACCTCGACGTTCACCGAATCCGTGATCCGCGAAATGACGCGGATCGCCGCCATGCACAACGCCGTGAACCTGGCGCAGGGATTTCCCGACTTCCCGATGCCCGACGCCATGAAAGCCGCTGCCTGCGCGGCGATCAACGGCGACATCAACCAGTACGCGGTCACGTGGGGCGCGCCGGTGCTGCGGCAAGCGATCGCCGAGAAGTACCGCCGCTTCTATGACATGGAAGTCGATCCCGATCGCGACGTGACGGTGACGTGCGGAGCGACGGAGGCGATGGCGTCGGTGTTCATGGCGCTGATGGACCCGGGCGATGAAGTGATCATCCCCGAGCCGTTTTACGAGAACTATGGTCCGGACGCGATTCTGGCGGGCGCGAAGCCGGTGTTCGTGCCGATGGAGCGTCCCGACTGGACGTTCGATCCCGACCGTCTGCGCAAGGCGTTCACCTCGCGCACGAAGGCGATCATCGTCAACACGCCGCACAACCCGACGGGCCGCGTGCTGACGCGCGAAGAGATGTCGATGATCGCGAACCTGTGCGTCGAACACAACGCATGGGCGATCACCGACGCGCCGTACGAGCACATGATCTACAAGGGCCATCACCACGAGATCGCGACGTGGCCCGGCATGCGCGAGCGGACGATCACGATCTCGTCGCTCTCGAAGACGTACAGCTGCACCGGCTGGCGCATCGGCTGGATCATCGCGCCGCCCGCGCAGACGGGGCCGATTCGCAAGGTCCACGACTTTCTCACCGTCGGCGCGCCGGCGCCTCTCCAAACCGCTGCCGCCGTCGGCTTCGCGTTCGGGCCCGACTACTACAACGAGTTCTCCGCGAACTACAAGCACCGCCGTGACTTCCTGTGCAACGTGCTGCGCGAACAAGGATTCGAGTTCGCGACCCCCGAGGGAGCGTACTTCGTGCTCGCCGACTTCTCCAAGATCAGCGATCTCGATGACGTCACGTTCGCCAAGTGGATGACCGCGGAGATCGGCGTCGCCACCGTGCCCGGGTCGAGCTTCTACTCGAACAAGGAAGACGGACGGAGCTTCACCCGCTTCGCGTTCTGTAAAAAGCAATCGACGCTCGACGATGCGGCCGAACGGCTCTCGCGATTGCGGGCAACCGTGTAGGGCCGGTAACTGCAACTGCTTCAACGCAGAGGCGCAGAGACGCAGAGGACGGCCGCGGAGGCCAGCTTCTTCGCGCAACGAGCCGGGATGTTTTTGTTGAAAGCCGCTCGGGAAGCCTCGGCGCGACGCCTCAAGCCTCCACGGAATTCGTAGCTTCCCGAGCGGCTGTTCCCCAAAGAGTCCCGGCTCGTTGCGCGACGAAGGTAGCCTCTGCGGCCCCTCTCTGCGGCTCTGCGCCTCTGCGGTGAAGCAGTTCGAGAGCTGGCCCAATAGAGTGGCCCGCGAGGCGCTTACGGCAACTCTTCGGGTATATTAGAAGCCAATGTCGCGCGCCGAGATCACCACGCCCGAGGTGCTCGTCGACGAATCCGTCGTCGAGCTGTCGCTGCGACCGCAGCGGCTGTCGGAGTTCATCGGCCAGGACAAGGTGAAGGACGCGCTGCGGATCTACATCGACGCCGCGCTCCAGCGCCGCGAGCCGCTCGACCACACGCTCTTCTTCGGGCCGCCCGGACTCGGCAAGACGACGCTCGCCGAGCTGATCGCGCGCGAGCTGGGCGTGAACATCCATACGAGCTCGGGGCCCGCGCTCGAGAAACCGGGCGACCTCGTGTCGACGCTCACCAACCTTCGGCGCGGCGACATCCTGTTCATCGACGAGATCCATCGACTGCGGCCGATCATCGAAGAATTTCTCTATCCGGCGATGGAGGACTACAAGATCGAGATCCGGCTCGGCGACGGACCGAAGGCGAACACGGTGACGATGGAGATCGAGGAGTTCACACTCGTCGGCGCGACGACTCGGCTCGGCATGCTCACCGCGCCGATGCGCGCGCGCTTCGGCATCGAGCAGCGGCTCAACTTCTATCCGGCGGACGATCTCGAGCTGATCGTCCAACGCACCGCCGACGTGCTCAAGGTGGACGTGCATCCGGCCGGCGCGAATGAGATCGCGCGACGTGCACGCGGAACGCCTCGCGTCGCCAACCGCCTGCTGCGCCGAGTGCGGGACTTCGCGCAGGTGCGCGGCAACGGTGTCGTCACCAAAGCGATCGCCGATCAGGCGCTGTCGATGCTCGACGTCGACGCGTTCGGGCTCGACGACATGGACTCGCGCATCCTGCGCACGATCATCGAGAAGTTCGACGGCGGCCCGGTCGGACTCAACACGATCGCCGTCGCCATCGGCGAGGACGCGAACACGATCGAAGAGGTGTACGAGCCGTTCCTGGTGCAGCACGGATTCCTGCAGCGGACGCCGCGCGGCCGAACGGCTACGCGGGCGGCATACGAACACTTCGGAATCGTCGCCCCCGGGGCGACGGGGCAAGCTACGCTCTTTTAGTAGCCCCGAACGGCCTCGGGCTGGCTTCTCGCGGCTGGCGAGCGTCGCGGATCGGGAAGCGAGCCTAGCCTCGAGCAGGGAGCTCGAGCAGGAGCAGTGAGCAATAGAGCCGGAAGCGACGCGTCAAACTCGAGTGACGGTGGCCGGCTCAAAGCTCATGCTTAAGCTCATGCTCGCGGCTCGGCTCGCGCCAACGGCCGAGATGTCTGTTCAAACCCTCGACACCCGAACGTCAAGCTCGCCCAAATGACCGCCGGCGATCGCACCTCCGACTACGATTTCGCCCTTCCCCATGACCTCATCGCCCAGCGCCCTCTCTCGCGCCGCGATGCGAGCCGGCTCATGGTCGTCGAGCGCTCGACAGGCGAGATCCGTCACCAGACGTTCACCGACATCGCCGATCTGATAGCGCCGAGTGACGTCGTCGTGGTCAACAGGTCCCGCGTCATTCGCGCGCGACTGCTCGGCACTCGCGCGTCCGGCGCGCCCGCCGAGATTCTCCTGCTCAAACCTCTCGGCGACGCGCGGTTCGAGGCGTTGGTGTCGCCGGGAGGAAAGCTCAAGCCGGGTCGCCGCGTAACGATCGCGCCGGGATTCGTCGCCGAGATTCTCGAGATCACCGAGCGACGCACGCGCATCGTGCGGCTGGAGAGCGAGCTTCCGGTCGACGAGGCGATCGAGCGGCACGGGCACATTCCGCTGCCGCCGTACATCGAACGCCCCGACGCCTCCGATGACGCCGAGCGATACCAGACCGTCTTCGCGCGTGAGAAAGGCTCCGTCGCGGCGCCGACCGCCGGACTGCATTTCACGCCGGAGCTCCTGACAGCTTTGAACCAGCGCGGCGTCGCGACCGCCGAGGTCCTGCTGCACGTGGGCGCGGGAACGTTCAAGCCGGTCGAGGTCGACGATCCGTCGTCGCACGTGATGCACGAGGAGTGGTATCGCGTGTCGTCCGAGACGGCGCGGACGATCAACGACCGGCGCGCGGCCGGCGGGCGCGTGTGGGCCGTCGGCACGACGACGGTGCGGACGCTGGAGACCTTGGCGACCGACGACGGCCGCGTTCAGTCCGGCGAGGGTGAGACGCGGATCTTCATTCGGCCAGGCCATCGCTTTCGCGGCGTGGACCGAATGGTCACCAACTTTCATCTTCCGCGCTCGACGCTGATCATGCTCGTGGCGGCGTTCGCGGGGTACGAGCTGACGATGCGCGCCTACGAGGAAGCGGTCGCCCAGCGGTACCGGTTCTATTCCTACGGCGACGCGATGGCGATCATCTAGCGTCGATCCAGCCGATCGCTCCACCCACTGTCACCACCTTGTCCGCCTTCAACTTCACGGTCGAGCACCAGGACGGCGCCTCGCGGGCCGGCGTCTTCACCACGCCGCACGGCCGCGTGGACACGCCGGCGTTCATGGCCGTCGGCACGCTCGCCACCGTCAAGGCGCTCGACCCCGACGATCTCCGCGCGCTCGGTGCGCAGATGATCCTCGGCAACGCGTACCATCTGCACCTTCGCCCCGGCGACGACGTCGTGCGCGAGCTGGGCGGACTGCACGCATTCATGGGCTGGGATGGTCCGATCCTCACCGACTCGGGCGGCTTTCAAGTTTTCTCATTGGAGGGGCTGCGCACGGTCTCGGAGGACGGCGTCGAGTTCCGCAGCCACATCGACGGATCGCTGCGCGCGTTCACGCCGGAATCCGTGATGCGGATCGAGCGCAACCTCGGCGCCGACGTGATCATGCAGTTCGACCACGTCATTCCCGGCCAGAGCGACGAGGCCACCGCGCGCGACGCGAGCGAGCGCAGTCTGCGATGGCTGGCGCGCTGCGCCGCCGAGGTCGCGCGATGGGGGAGGGAGCCCGACGACTCTCGCCAGGACCAGGCGCTCTTTCCGATCGTGCAGGGCGGCATCCACGAGTCGCTGCGCCGCGCCGCAGCCCGCTCGATTCGCGATTCAGGCGATTGGATCGGCTACGGCATCGGCGGCCTATCGGTCGGCGAAGCGAAGCCCGACATGTATCGCATCCTCGAGGTAGTGGACGGCGAGCTTCCGCGCGACCGACCCCGCTATCTCATGGGCGTCGGATTCCCAGAGGACCTCGTGGAAGGCGTGCGCCGCGGCGTCGATCTCTTCGATTGCGTGGCGCCGACGCGGATGGGCCGGAACGGGGCGGCGTTCACCCGCGACGGCCGGCTCAACATCAAGCGGGCGGAATTCCGCGTCGACAAGAGGCCGCTCGACGAAGCGTGCGACTGCTCGGCGTGCCGCCGCTTCTCGCGCGCCTACATCCGCCACCTGTTCACGGCGGACGAGATTCTCGGTCTTCGCCTGCTTTCCCTGCACAATGTACATTTCCTGGTTCGTCTCATGCGCGACGCGCGCGACGCGATTCGCACCGGGACGAGCGAGGCGTGGAGCCAGGCATGGCTCGCGCGATACCAATCCCGACCGGTGACTTCGGAATGAGCACGCTCGATCTGCCGTTGGCGCTTGCCGCGCTTCAAGCCGCGCCCAGCGGTGGTGGTTCCTTCACGCCGCTCTTGTTCGAGATCGCGGCCTTCGCGGCCATCTTCTACTTCATCGTGATGCGGCCGCAGCAGAAGCAGCGAAAGGACCACGAGACGTCGCTCAAGTCGCTCAAGAAGGGCGACGAGATCGTGACGGCCGGCGGCATCGTGGGCGAAGTCATCCACATCCGCGAAACCGCCAAGGACGGCGGCGCGAATCGCATGGACGATCGCGTCACGATCAAGTCCGGCGAATCGCGCCTCATCGTCGAACGCGGCCGCATCGCGCGCATCCTCGGCACGGCCACCTCCGGCGGCGCGCAGTCCTCTACGTGAGCGTGCTCGACATTCGGGTCCTCGGCGACCCGGTGCTGCGCGAAGAAACAAAGCCCGTTGCCGCCGTCACCGACGAGTTGCGCGAGCTGGTGAAGAACATGTTCGAGACGATGGACCTCGCCAAAGGGATCGGGCTCGCCGCGCCGCAGGTCGGGCGCACCGAGCGCGTCGCCGTGATCGGCGTCGACGACGCTCGCTTCGTGATCATCAACCCCGAGATCGTAGACGCCGATCCCAAGCGCGCCAAAGCCGAGGAGGGCTGTCTTTCGATCCCCGACGTGTACGGCGACGTGGAGCGTCCGGCGCGCGTGAGGGTCCGCGCCACGGATCTCGAAGGCCGCACGTTCGAGGTCGAGGCGGGCGAGCTGCTCGCGCGCTGCCTGCAGCACGAGATCGACCACCTGCACGGCAAGCTCTTCGTCGACTACCTCAGCATCTTGAAACGGCGCTCGGCGATGGCGAAGTGGGCGAAGGAGAAGGACAAGTATCCGGGGTTCATCAGAAAACTCGAAACCGACCCGTCGAAGAATCACGAGCACCCCGACGAGGAGCTGTGAGTGCGCGTGCTCTTCTGGGGCACGCCCGACTTCGCGCTGCCGCCGCTGCGCGCGCTGCTCGGTGAAGGATTCGACGTCGTCGGCGTCGTCACGCAGCCGGACCGCCCCGTAGGACGATCGCGTTCGACGCTCGAGCCGCCGCCGGTGAAACGCGTCGCGGCGGCGGAAGCGATTCCGGTGCTCCAGCCGGACCGTCCGCGCGGCGACGAGTTCATGGCCCAACTGCGCGAGCTGAATCCGGACATCTCCGTCGTCGTCGCCTACGGACACATCCTGTCGCAGGCGCTCATCGATCTGCCGTCGCGCGGCACGATCAACATCCACGCGTCGTTGCTGCCGCTCCTTCGCGGAGCGGCGCCCATCGAGGCGGCGATCCGCGAAGGCCACGCCGAGGCCGGTGTGACGATCATGCGCATGGTGAAAGCGCTCGACGCCGGACCATCGATCCTCCAGGTGCCGACGCCGATCGCCGATGACGAAACCTGCGGCGAGCTGCGGCTGCGCCTGTCGGAGCTCGGCGCGTTGGCACTCATCGAAGCGCTGGCGCTGATCGAGCTGGAGCGCGCCGAGGAAGTGCCGCAAGACGATTCGCGAGCCACGTACGCGCCGAAGATCGATCGCACGATGACGCGCATCGACTGGAATGCCGATGCGGCGGCCGTGTCGCGCATCGTGCGCGCCTACGACCCGCGCCCGGGTGCCTACGCCGTCCGTTCGACAGGCGACGCCAACAGCGAGGTCAAGCTCTTCGGCGCGCGCCTGTCCGCGCGCGAGACCGACCGGCTGCCGGGTGAGATCCTGGCCATCGATGACGAGGGGATGACGGTCTCCTGCGGACCGGCGGCGAATCGGGGCCAACGGGCGGCCGTGCAAATCGCAAGCGTTCAACCTGCCGGAAAGCGACCCATGTCGCCGCGCGAGTGGGCCAGCGGCAGGGGCATCGCCGTGGGCGAGCGGCTATCTTAAGCACCATGCCTGGCGCAGATCCGCACCGATCGCCCGCCGCTCCCTCCAGCGGTGGTGAACCCGGCGTCGTTGGTGACGGTGGACTTGCCGTCCACGCGGACGACACCCGGATGGGAGCAATCACGCCCAACGCGCTGCGCAAGCCGGCGTCGCCGAGCGTGACCGACGCGCGACGCGCCGTGGCCGACGTGTGCACGGACCTGCGCTCCGGCGACCTGCTGGACTTCACGTTCGACCGGCGCACGAGCCGCCTGGATGGACGCGATCGTCGCTGGGCGCGCGAGCTGCTGTACGGCATGCTGCGTCGCCGCGCGTGGATCGACGCGCATCTGGACGCGCGAGTGCGCGGCGGCCTCGCGCGGCTCGATCCCGATCTCCTCGACCTCCTCCGACTCGGCGCCGCGCAGCTTCTGTACATGGAGAGCGTGCCGGCCTACGCGGCGATCGCGCAGACGGTCGAGCTGGCCAAGCAGCGGCACGGCATGGGGGCGAGCAAGCTCGCCAACGCGGTGCTGCGGCGCCTCGACCGCGAGCATGAATCGCTCTCGCTCCCGGTGCTGACGGACATGCCGAGCGCGCTGGCGCTCGCCGGATCGCATCCGCGCTGGCTCGTCGTTCGGTGGCTCGAGCGCTATGGCGCCGACGACACCCGACGTCTGCTCGACGCCAACAACCGCGAGGCGCCGCTCGTGGCGCGGCCGTATCACGTCGTGCGCGAGCAGCTCGAGGCGATGCTCGAGACGGCGGGCATTCACGTGGACGACGCGCCGCTCGTGCGCGACAGCATTCTTCTGTCGAGCCCGGTCTCGTCGCTCACCGAGCTTGGCGCGTTTCGTCAGGGGCTGTTCCACATTCAGGATCCGGCGTCCACGCTGGTCGCGCAGTACGCGTGCGCGCCGACCGGCGCCGTCGTCGCCGACATCTGCGCCGCTCCAGGTGGAAAGTCGATCGAGCTGTCACGGACCGCGTCGCTCGTGCTGTCGAGTGATTCGTCGCTGCCCCGATTGCAGCGCGTCGTCGAGAACGCGCACCGGTTGGAAATCGCGTCGCTCGCGCCGTACGTGGCCGACGCGCGCCATCCCGCGATCAAGCCCGTGGATCTCGTGCTCGTCGACGCGCCATGCACCGGCACGGGCACGTTCCGCCGTCATCCCGACGCGCGTTGGCGTCTCAAGATCTCCGACATCGCCGTGATGGCGTCGCTGCAGCGCGCCATCCTGCGCTCCGCGGCGACTGCCGTGCGCATCGGCGGACTGCTCGTGTACAGCACGTGCTCGATCGAGCCGGAAGAGAACGACGAGCAGATCGATCAGTTCCTCGCCGAACATCCGGGGTGGCGTCTCGAGCCGCCGCCGGAAGGCGTCGTGCCCGCCGCGGTGCTCGATCGCGGACGATTGCGTGTGTTGCCGCACGTGCACGGAACGGACGGCGCGTTCGCCGCGCGGTTGCGCAACGTCGGCAGCGCGGAACCTGTAGCGGGGACGGGGCGCGGCGAGTGAGCGTTCGGATCGTCCCCTCCATCCTCAGCGCCGATTTCGCGCGGCTGGGCGAACAAATTGCGACGGTGGTTGCGGGCGGGGCAGACTGGATTCATATCGACGTCATGGACGGCCGCTTCGTTCCGAACATCACCTACGGCGCGAAAGTCATCGAGACGGTGCGCAAGCTGACGACGCTGCCGCTCGACGTGCATCTGATGGTCGTCGAGCCGGAAAACTTCTTCGACGATTTCGCGTCGGCCGGCGCGAACGGGATGACCGTGCACACCGAAGTCTCGCCGCATCTCCACCGGCAGCTCGATCGCATTCGTGAGCTCGGCTGTCGCGCCGGCGCGGCGATCAACCCGTCGACGCCGCTCAGTGCGGTGCGCGAAGTGATTCCCGAGCTCGATTTGCTGCTGGTGATGACGGTGAACCCGGGCTTCGGCGCGCAGAAGTTCATTCCGTACTCGATCGACAAGGTGCGACGCGCGCGCGCGATGCTGAGCGAGGCGAAGAGCCGGGCGGCACTCGAGGTGGACGGCGGGATCGGTCGCGACACGGTCCACGACGTGTGGGCCGCCGGCGCGGACACGTTCGTCGCCGGCAACGCGGTCTTCTGCGCGCCCGACCCCAAGGCCGAAATCGCCGCGCTGCGGTCGCTATGTGGAGTGACCGTATGACGGCGCGAAAGCAGTGGACGATCGTGGCGATCATCGTCGCCGTGCTCGGCGGCGGGATGGCGGCTGCGTCACACTTCTTGAAAGACCAGCTCTTCCCCGTCACCGAAGGCTCCGACGCGCCGAACTTCCGCGCGAAGGTGCTCGGCGAGAATCGCTACAAGACGCTGGCCGACTACAAGGGCCAGGTCGTGCTGCTCAACATCTGGGCGACGTGGTGCGGACCCTGCCAGGTCGAGATCCCGAGCCTCGAGCGGCTGTACAAGGCGTACGGCGACAGTGGACTCAAGCTCGTCGCCGTGAGCATCGACGACTACGTGGGTGAAGATTCGATTCGCGCGTTCGCCAAACATTTCGGCGTGACGTTCGAGGTGTTGCACGACTCTACGCACTCGATCGAGCGCGAGTATCAGGCGACGGGCTACCCCGAGACGTTCATCATCGGAAAGGAAGGCTCGATCCGCCGCAAGTGGATCGGCCCCGACGACTGGAGCTCGCCCGGCAACCGCGCGCTCATCGCGCAGCTGCTCGGCTTGGAAAAGCCCAAGAGCGTCGCGAATAGCGGCGACCGCTGAGCGGAGCGCGTTCCGATGTCCGACGTCGTGCCTTCCGGGCCGACCGGCTCCTTTCAGCGACGCGTCACCACCGCGTTCACACAGCAGCTCGGACTCAAGGGCATGGCCGTGCTCGTGGCCGTCGTGCTCTGGTTCGTCGTGAACGCGAAGGAGCCGCAGGTCGAGCTGGTGTCGGTGCGCTTTTCACTGGTGCTCGACAGCTCGCTCGTCCTGCGCGATCCGCTGCCCGAGCTGCGCGCGACCGTCGCCGGCTCGCCGAATGAGCTCATCAAGCTGGCGTCCAATCCGCCGTCGGTCCGCCGGCCGGTCGGCGCGAATTCACCGGACACCGTCGTCGTCGACCTGCGCCCGGACGACGTGACGTTGCCGGAAGGCGTGGACGCCGTCGTGCGCGACGTCCAGCCGCGCAGCGTCACGCTGCGCTTCGAGTCGACGGCGAGCCGCAAGGTGCCGATCGTTTCCGCGCTCGCTGTCATGACGACCGGCATGTCGGGTCCCGTGGCGACGCGCTTCGATCCGGAAAGCGTTCAGGTGTCGGGACCGAGGCTGCGCGTCGCCCAAGTCAGATCCGTTCGGACGATCCGCGCGGTCATCTCCTTTCCCGATTCGCTCCCGCATCTGGTCGACGTCGATACAACGGGGCTCGGCACGCTGCGCCTGAAGCCGTCGCAAGTGAAGGTGATTCTGGTGACGCAGCCGACACCGCCCCTTCCGACGCCGCACAGGTAATGCGAATCCTCGGTATCGAGACGTCGTGCGACGAGACGTCGGCGGCCGTCCTCGAGGGAACGGGGGCAGGCGACGACACACGCGTGTCCTCGCTCGTCATCCTTTCGCAGGACGTACATCGCGTGTTCGGCGGCGTCGTCCCGGAGATCGCGTCGCGCGCGCACCTCACCGCGATCGTGCCGGTGGTCGAGCAAGCGCTCGCCGATTCGGGTTCGAACGACGTCGACGCCGTCGCGGTGACGAATGCGCCGGGGCTCGTCGGCGCGCTGCTCGTGGGCGTGGCGTTCGGCAAGGCGTTCGCGTTCGCGCGCGGCGTGCCGGTGATCGGCGTGCATCACATGGAAGGACATCTTTTCGCGACGGCGCTCGAACAAGCCGACGCGGTGCCGCCCTTCACCGCGCTTCTCGTCTCCGGCGGACACACGCTGCTGATCGACGTCGAGGCATGGGGCCACTACCGGCTGCTCGGCCGCACGCGCGACGACGCGGCCGGCGAAGCGTTCGACAAAGTTGCCAAGCTCCTCGGGCTTCCGTATCCTGGTGGACCTCACGTCGAGCGCGTTGCGGCGACCGCGCGGCGCGGCGACGATGGGGAAAAGGCGCCGCGGTTCGCGCGGCCGATGCTGCGACGCGATCAGCGCCCCGAGGACTCCGAGTACTATGACCTCTCGTTCAGCGGACTCAAAACCGCCGTGCTCAACGCGGTGAAGTCGTCGCCGCCGGACGCCGACCGCGCGCCGATCGCGCGGGCCTTTCAGGACGCCGTGATCGACACCCTCGTCGAGAAGACCGCTCGCGCCGCGCGCGCGTACGGACGTCGCCGAGTGGTGCTGGGCGGCGGCGTGGCATGCAACCAGTCGCTCGTGGCGGCCATGCGGGAACGTTTCGCGCGCCACGGGGTCGATGTCTTCGCGCCCACGCCGCGTCTGGCCACCGACAACGCCGCGATGATCGCGCGCGCCGGACTGTTCCATCTCGAGCGCGGAGAGCGCTCGGGACTCGACCTCAACGCGTTCGCTGCCTCGCCAATTCCGGGACTCGTCGCCGCATGATGCCCCTCCCCCACGCTCTCCTGCTCGCCGCCGCCACGCCGTTCATCCATCATCCGTTCACGTTCAGCGTGTTCGGATTTTCGTTGACCGGCTTCGGCATCGCGGTGCTGCTGGCGTTCCTCATCGCCCAGATCATCTCCGAACGCGAGCTTGCGCGCCGCGGACGAGATCGCGAGGCCGCCGCGGTGAGCGACGTGCTCTTTGCCGCGCTCCTCGGCACGCTCCTCGGCGCGAAGCTCTACTACGTGCTCATCGTGACGCACGACTGGCACGACCTGCTCGGCCGCGGCGGATTCGTCTTCTGGGGCGGCTTCATCGGCTCCGTGGTATTGTGCGCGTTGACGATTCGCCACAAGAAGCTGTCGTTCGTCCGCTTCGCCGACGTCGGCGGCATCGCGATCGCGGCCGGCTACGCCGTCGGACGCACCGGATGCTGGGCCGTCGGCGACGACTACGGCCGCCCCTACACCGGCCCACTCGCGGTCGCGTTCCCTCAGGGCTCGCCGCCGTCGACCGTGTTCGAGATGGAGCGCGTGTTCGGCGTGAAGTTCCCGCCAGGCACCGATCCGTCGGCCGTCGTCTCGGTGTATCCGACGCAATTGCTCGAGGTCGCGCTCGGCATGCTGATGTTCGGCATTCTGTGGCGCCTGCGCGATCACAAGCACGCCGAGGGCTGGCTGTTCGGCGTCTACTGCGTGCTGGCCGGCCTCGAACGATTCATCGTCGAGTTCCTGCGCGCCAAGGACGACCGCTTCTCGTGGGCGTTGGGTTTGAGCATGGCGCAACTCATCGCGCTCGCGATCGTGCTCGCCGGCGTGCTGATCATGGGCGCGCGAAGCAGAACCGGAGTCGGGCGGCCGGGGATCACCGAGCTACCGGTTGCCGCCTAATCGGACGCCTGGTTCGAGTTCGATGATTTTGAAAACGGATTTCGCGGATTGAACGGACTTACGCGGCAAACCAAGAAAAGATTTTGGTTTTTGCAGTCTCCGCGAAGTCCGCCTCGTCCGCGAAATCCGCGTTCCCAATTCGTAGTGGCCGACCGCGCGGACGAGTGGTCGAATGGTCCCGCACTTCCCTACCGCTCGAGGATCACCACCGCGACGGCGGTCGCCGCGCTGTGGGTCAGCGACACGTGGACCCGTTCGGCTCCCAGTTGGGAGAGGCGCTCGGCCGCGCGCCTATAGAAGCGGAGCTCGGGCGATCCGTCGTCGCGGCTCACGACTTCCACGTCGCGCCAGCCGATGCCGCGCGCGAGCTCGTTGCCGGAGAGCGCCTTGTAGGCCGCCTCTTTCGCCGCGAGGCGAACGGCCATGTGCTGCGCGGGCTGCGGCTTTGTAGCGAGATAGGCGCGCTCCGTTTCGCCGAACAGACGCTCGAGCATCCGCTCCGGTTTGTCGGCGAACATTCGCTCGGCGCGGGAAATGTCGACGGCGTCGATGCCCACGCCGACGATCACGGCGTGCGGCTCGCCGACACGTGGACCGCGTCGAGCGCGACGTCGAGCGCGATCCACACGCGGTCGGCCGCCTCGAACACGTCGCGCAACGAGAGCGCCCACGCGCGCCACGCGCGAATCTCCTCGGCGCGCTCGCGCGCTTCGTTCGCCCGTTCGCCGAGCGCGCGGAGCGCCACCTGCAACGGCTCGCTCGAGTCGACCAACTCGGCTTCGAGCGCGCGCCGCGCCGGCCCGTTCTGGCCGAACCGTTCGATCGCCAGTCGTCGCAGCGCGTCTTCCAGCGCACGCGCCAGCGCGACGCTCTCGAACGCGGCGATCGTCTCGCTCGGCGACGCGCTCTTCGACGCGGTGCGCCGGGCGTCGACGAGCGGCGCGAAAAAGCGCTGCTGCTCCGCCGCGGCGCTCGAGCGACGTCCGCGCTGCCCGCGTCGTGAGCCGAACGTGCGCAGCGTGCGCGTGAGCTCGGGGAGCGCGAAGCAGCGCGCCATGATGTCGGCCTGCAGCCGTGCCGCGTCGCGGCTCACGATCGCGACCTGACGGCCATCGCGCACGGAGACGAGCAGCTCGTTCGCTTCCGTCGCGACGGCGTCGATCGCGGCCAGCGGAATTCGGAGCACGCGCTCGGCGGCGCTCGCCCGGGCGACGAGCGTGAGCGCGTCGTCGTCGACCGTCGCCGTGCCTTCGCCCAGCTCCGTTCGACCGACTCGCGCCGCGCTGACGGCGATCGTTCCCCTCGGCGTCTCCGCCATATCGGAAAATGTACTCGCGGGCGTCGCCAATTCAGCCACCCGATCCGTTCCACCCGCCGTTCGATCTGACATCCATGATGGCCCGCACGACGGCCGCCGTGTCGGCGAGATCGTCGAACGCCTCGTCCGCACCGTGTTCGCGGAGCGCGTCGGCCGTGTAGTACCCGGTGCCGACGCCGATGGTGAGCGCGCCGATCGCCCGACCGCAGTCGACGTCCGCCGGAGTGTCTCCGATGACGACGAGGTCGTGCCCGTCGACGCGCACGCCCAGCTCGTCTCGCGCCCGGCGCTGCGCCACGGCCGGCAGCTCGACTCGCAACTCGTGATCCGAGCCGTACGCCCCGACGCGAAATCGCTGAGGATCGATCCCACCCGCGCGGAGCTTCGCCGCGGCACCGGCCGCCAGATTTCCCGTCACGAGTCCGAGCACGACATCGGAGCGCGACTCGAGCGTGTCGAGCAGGTCGGCGACGCCGGGCATCAATCGCACGTCGGTCGAGGGATGGTCGAGCTCCTCGTGGAGGTAGTCGACGTAGCGGTCGAACAGGCGGGACATGCGCGCGTCGATGTGGTCGTCGGCGTGTCCTTCCATGCGCATCAGCTCGCGGACGATCTGCGGATCCGTCTTGCCGTCGAAGCGATGTTCGATTCGTCCGGGGGCGCCGAACACTTCGGTGAGCGCGCGATGCACCGCGCGCTTGCCGGCTCCGCTCGTCAGCAGAATCGTCCCGTCGATGTCGAAGAGAACGAGCTTCATGTGCGCGTGAGGAGCAGTCCGCCGAGGATGCACGCGGTGCCGACGCCCTGCGACCACGTGGGCGTCTCGCCGAGCATCCACCACGCCATGAGGACCGCGACGACCGGCTGAAGATTCGAGTACATCGCCGTGCGGGTCGGTCCGATGACGCGCACGCCGCGATACCAGAACAGATATGCGATCACCAGCGCGAACAGACCGCTGTAGACGATCGCCAGCCAGCCGTCGAGCGGGACCTTGGCCCACGGCGTCGCGGCGATGCTCGGCAGCGCGACGAGGAACAGCGGAATCGCGCCGCCAAGCATCGTGAACGCCGACACGTGCAAACCCGACAGGTGCTCGGTGTACGGCTTGAGCAGCACCGTGTAGAACGCCCAACACAGCGACCCGGCGAGCACGAGAAGGTCGCCCCGCAGCGACGCGTCGCCGGCCGTGGCGTTGGTCGTTCCGAGGACGACGAATGCGATGCCGCCCACCGACAGCAGAATGCCCATGACGCCGCGCCTGCTCACGCGCTCGACACCGAGCATTCGGCCCACGATGGCGATGAACGCCGGCGAGGCCGCGATGACGAGCCCGGCGTCGCTCGCGCGCGTGCGTGCGACACCTTCGATGAAAAACCACTGATAGACGCCGTTCCCGAGGACGCCGAGCGCGAGCAGAACGGCGATTTCGCGCGGGGAAGGAAGCCGCGTGCGGCTGCCGGCGGCGATGGTGAGGAGGAGCAGGCCCGCGAGCATCACGCGCACGCCGTTGTAGGCGAGCGGGTCGATCAGCGTCGTCCCGAATTTGACGATCGAGAAGTTGACGCCCCAGATGATCGCCACGAGCACGAGCGATGCATCGGTAAGCCAAACACTTCCGCCCGGTCGCGCCGCGTCGGCGCGGCCGGGCAGGATCGATTCTGTCGCGGCGTCGCCGGCGGTCAAACCCATGCTGAGAAAACTAGGCGTACGGGCTTTGGCCTGTCTATGTTGCTGAATGCGCGTCTCATTTGCTCTTTTCGCCGATGCGGCGAATCTCTCGCAGGAAGGAAAGCTCAACGTCCTCGGCGTTTTCGACGCGCTGCAGGTGGGGGCGTTGCCCGCCGTTCATCCGCGCGCGAATCTCGTCGTCCACATGAAGGGAAGCGGCTCGGACGTCGGCGCGCACACGGTTTCGTTCCGTTGGCTGAGCCCGAGCGGTCAGGAGCTCTGGCGCAGCCAGGGTGATCTCAACGTCGGGCCGCCGCCGCCCGGCGTGATCGAGATGGATCTGCCGCTTATCGCGCAGTTCGACTTGCCGATGGATTCGCCGGGTGGCTACACGATGGCGATCGCCGTCGACGACGAGCCGACGATCGACGTCGGCGTGCAGGTTCGCTCGGCGACCCCGCTGGCCACGAACGGCCTGGTGAGCTAGACGACGCGTCGCGCGAACAGAAACCGCTTGCGTAGTTGCGCGACGTACGCGTCGCGCCGGTCGGTGAGCCGCTCGATCGAATAGCCGCCGCGGCCGAGTCCGAGGTGCACCATCCGCTTGTCGCCGGTGGCGATGCCGACGTGGGTGACGCTCTTGTCGTCGCGGTCGGAAAAAAACAGCAGATCGGCCGCCTCGAGAGATGTCGCGTCGGTTCCCGCGTCGCCGCCGACCTTCGCTTGCTGCGATGCGTCGCGCGGCAGCTGCTTGCCGTGCAGCGCGAACACGCTCTGGACGAAGCCCGAGCAGTCGGCGCCCCAGGGCGTCACACCGCCCCACAGGTAGCTCGCTCCGGCGAAGTACGCCTGCGCGCTGGCCACGATCGCGTCCGGCTCGAGCGGAAAACGCGCCGCGCGTCGCGTCGACTCTATCACCTCGCCCGACGTGACGGTTTCATCCGGCGCGAGGAAGGCGCGCAATGGCAGCACGCGGCTCGCGCCCGCCGCCGTGCGGGTCGTGCAACCCAGTGAGATGCGCGTCGTGCGGCGGCTCTGCCGCGCGGTCGTCGCCGGTGCTTTTGAAAGAAAGCCGGCGTGCATCCAGCCCTCGTACTCGTCCGCGCCGCGAACCCGAACCCACTCGCCGTCTTCGGCGAGTGCGTCCACACGGTGGCCGGCGAGCTGCTGCGAGACCATCGCGCTCGAGATGCGCGGCTCGGCGTGCATCGGTGCAACCGGCGCGCGGACGAGCGCCCCGTAAAGAACCGCGTTGCCGCGCGCGGACGACTCAGCCATGCGCGTCGGCGAGACCGGGAATCCCGTCGCGGCCGCGCGCACAGCGCACCGCGCGCTCGATCGCGTTCTCCAGCGCGGCCACCGCCAGCGACTCGATCACCAGCGGTTCGACCCGCGCCACCTCGTCGGCCATCGGCGACAGCGCGAACACGATGTCGCCGTCGAACGACGAGCCGCTCGGCGTGATCCGACGGAACAGCGCCGCGCTCGCCGCGCGCGCCAGCTGCGTGAGCGTGTTCGCCGAGAGCGGCACGTTCGCGGCGACCGCGGCAAGTGTCGTATTGCGCGCGGCAAGATCGTCGAACTTGCTCAGCGAACGAATGTCGCCCGACGCGAGCACTCGCGGCGCGTCAGCGAATCCGCCGCTCGGCCGCCGCGCACCGGCGATGATCTCGCCACGTGAATCACGCACGTCGCCGAACGCGTTCACCACGACCATGGCGCCGACGGTGAGGTCGTTCGACACGGTCGATTCGATCGAGCAGCCGAATCCGCCCTTCATGCACCACGTCGGCCCGCCGACCTTGCCGACCGTCGTGCCCGTGCCCGCGCCGATCGATCCTTCGGCGACATTCTCGCTGCGCGCCGTGTCCGCCGCCGCGTAGGCCATCTCCGGCGTCGGGCGCGCGTCGAATCGGCCGAGCGGCGCGAGATCGAACACGACGGCGGCGGGAACGATCGGCACGACGCCCGGCCCCACCGGATGACCACGTCCGCGCTCTTCCATCCAGCGCATCACGCCACTCGCCGCATCGAGGCCGTACGCCGAGCCGCCGGTGAACATGATGGCGTCCACGCGGCCATCGACGTGGTGATCGGCCGACGCCGCGGCGATCTCGCGACTGCCCGTCGCCCGGCCCACGACACACACGCCCGCGCGAAGCGGACCCTTCGCTCCTCGAATGACCGTGAGTCCCGTCGCTCCCCGTTCGTCGCTCGCGTGCCCGATGGCGATGCCGAGGCGACCGAAGTCGAGCGTGCTGCTCACCGCACGAGGGGCGGAAGAGGAGGAAGCGTCGGAGGGTGAGGAGGAGGAGGCGGCGGCTGTGCGGCGGCCTCTTGGAATTTGGCCTCACACGTCTTGCAGCGCCTGACGCCGCGCAAATCGCAGAGCAAGCAGAGGAATGTTCCGCAGTCGATGCACGGATATCCCTCCGACGCGCGCTCTTCGTTGCCGCAGCCGCGGCAATACATCGCGTCGTGTTCCTGAACGCTCATAGGTGAAAGATAGCGCGTCTACGACGGCTCGGCGGCTAGGACCACCGCAGCCAACTCGTCGAACAGGAACGGCTTGGCCACCACTTCGCAGCCCGTCGCGTCGAGGACGGCGCGCGCCGCCTCGCTCTGCGTGTCGCCGGTGACGAAGACGACGCGGGCGGGGACGCAACCTTCCTTTTGCAGCGCGCGAAGCATCGCGTCGCCCGTGGTGTCGGGAAGGCGAAGGTCGAGCAGCATTGCGTCGTACGTCGTGGCACGCGCGCGGGTGAGCGCTTCGGCACCGCTCGACGCCACGTCGACGACGTGCCCGAGCGAACGAAAGAATATCGATACGGCGTGCCGAATCGCCCCTTCGTCGTCCACCACCAGCAGCCGCTTCGTGCCTGGTGCGACGGCGACCGGCTCGTCGTCGTCCGACGGCGTGGACGCCGGCGGGTTCGCGTGCGGCAATTCGATCTCGAACGTCGCGCCATGCCCCGGCCGCGAGTCGACGCGAATTCGCCCGCCATGTTCCCGAACGATGCCGTCCGAGATGGACAGTCCGAGGCCCGTGCCTTCGCCCACCGGCTTGGTGGTGAAGAACGGATTGAAGACCCGCAACAGATTCTCGGCCGGTACGCCCGGGCCGGTGTCGGCCACCGAGATGAAGAGTTGGTCGCCGCGACGCCCGGTCCGGATGGCGATGCGCTTTTCGCCGTCCCAGCTCGACAGCGCATGCTCGGCGTTCGTCAGCAGATTGAGCACGACTTGCTGGAGCTGGAACGCGTCGGCCCACGTGAGCGGGAGATCGGGATCGAGATCCGTGTCGATCTCGACCTGCGCCGTGCGCAACGCATAACGGCGCAACTCCAGCGTATCGAGCACGACGCGATTCAAATCGGCGATCGTGCGCTCCGGCTGATGCTGCCGCGCGAACGTCAACAGGTTGGCGACGATCTTCGCCGCCCGCCGCGCTTCCTGGTTGATCGCGTCGATCGCCTCGCGATCGGACGGTACGTCGGCCGGCGCCGCGAGCAGCAGTTGCGCGAACGCCATGACGCTCGCCAATGGGTTGTTCAGCTCGTGCGCCACACCGCTCACCAGCTCGCCGACCGCCGCGAGCTTTTCCTGTTGCATCAACTGCTCGGTGAGGCGTCGCTCGTCGGTGACGTCGCGGACGATGCCGAGCAAGCCCGTCACGACGCCGTCTTCGGTGAGCGGTGTGACGGTGAGCGAGCAATAGCGCAGCTCGCCGTTTCCATCCGGGTAGCGCAACTGGCCGCGCGGAAAATCTCCGGCCAAGCCCGCACGGAGCACTTCCTTGGCCGCGGCCTGGTCGCGCGGATCGATCAGCGAGAACACGGGGTGCCCGATCAGCTGGTCGCGGCTCAGACCCGTGGCCACCTCGAGCGAGCGATTCACCGCCGTCAGATTCCCCGACGTATCGGCCGTGAAGATCGCGTCCGACGCCGACTCCACGAGCTGCGTGTAGCGAATCTCCGAGCGCTCGAGCGCCAGATCGCGCTCGCGTTCTTCGGTGATGTCGCGTGCGACACCGAGGATGCCGATGACGTGCGACGCGTGGCGAATCGGCGTGTTGGTCACCGACGCGAGACGCGCCACGCCGTCCGGTCGAATGAACCGGCAGTAGTACCGTCGCGCCTGACCGAGCAGCGCGGCCTTGAATTGCTCCTTCACCATCGCTTTGTCACTCGCCGAGACGAACGGCAGCGGACTTCGCCCCAGCAGCTCGGCGTGCTCCCGCCCCACGAGCTCGCAGGTCGCCTCGTTCACCGACGTGAAGATGCCCTGCGGGTCGACCGTGTAGATCGAGTCGGTTGCCGTCTCGAACAGGTTCCGGTACCGCGCTTCCGACTGGCCGACCGCGTCGCGGGCGCGACGTTCGTCGTCCACGGCCTGACGGTATCCCTCGGCGGCAGCCTTGGCGTCCTCGTACAACCGCGCGTTCGCCACGGCGATGGCCACCTGGTCCGCCAGCCGCTCGAGAACGCCTGCGTCGTCTTCGGTGAATTGCTTTTCGCGATTGATCACCGCGAGCGCGCCGATCGGACCGCTGCTCGAGAAGAGCGGCGCGATCAGCGCCCGGTCGACCTGTGCGGCGATGCGCGACGGCGTGTACACCTCGGGCACGTTCGTGTCGTTGCAGATGAGCGCGCGGCGTTCGGCGATCGCGCGTCCGCTCAGGCTCGAGTCGATCGGCAACGGCGCTCCGACCAGACACTCGCCGACACCGAGGCCCGCAACGACGACGAGCTGAGTATCGCGGACGAGACTCAGCGTCGCGCCCTGCGCGTGCAGCAGTCCCATCGCATGGCCGAGGCTCAGCGTCATCACTTCGTCCAGCCGCAGCGAGCCGCTCACGGCGCGCGCGATGTCCGAGAACGCCTCCCCGCGTCCACGTTGGCGCTCGCTTTCCTCGTACAGCCGCGCGTTCTCGATGATCGATGCGACCTGCTGGGCGAACAGTTCGACGGTGCGCACACGGTCTGCCGTCGGCGCCGTGCTCTCCAGCGGATCGCCGAGCACCAACGTGCCGAGCGCCGCGCCGCCGACGGCGCGCAGCGGAACGATCAGGTCGTTGGACGCGAGGACGATCGAGTTGCTGATGCGCCGCGCGACGTGGTCGGCCGGCGGCATCACGAAGTCGTCGTGCGTCTCGACGCGGCCATACCCGATGCGCTTGATGGCCGTCTCGAGAATCGCCAATCGATCCGCCAACGTCCTCGCGCCCTCGATCTCGGCCAACGCTTCGTGCAGCAAAAAGAGCTGGTTTCGCTCGCGCAGCAGGCGCGCGACCGTGGTGAGCGGCGCCTGTTCCACGGCCCGCAGGCGGTGCGTGGGTGTCGGAAGCGAAGTCACGGGTGGCCGAAGGTCAGCCGCGGCGCGGCACGAGAAGCCGAACTGCCAGCGGTTCGATCGTGGCGTCGAAGGGCGTCGTGCCCATCACGTCTCCATCCGCCTGCCACAAGCGCGGGGGGTCCGTCTCGACGTGAATGTGGCGGCCTGCCACGTACAACACGCTGGGGTCGGTGTCGAAGTTCCGGAACGCCATGCGTCGCACGATGCGCAGCGCATCGCGCATCGAATTCGGCGAAAAGACGCAGGCGTCGAGCATTCCATCATCGGGGCGTATCTCCGGTCCGAGCACCAGGCGCTCGCCGAGCACCGCACCGACGTTGGCGATCATGACCATCGCGGCGCGCCGCTCGTGAACCACACCGTCCACCGTGACCCGGACCGTGAAAAAATCCCGGCGAACGACGGTGCGCAGCGCGGCGCGCGCACCCACGATCATGTAGGCGAGTACCCCCAATCGACGCTTCAGCCAGCCAGGCGTTTCAGCGATCATGGCCGCGTCGATCCCCACACCGGCGGCCACCGAGAATCCGCCACCCGAATCCAGCCGCCCGAGATCGATTCGACGCTCTTCACCGTCGAGGAGGGCCGGCACAGCGCGCTTCACCGAGAGGGGAATTCCGAACGCACGGGCGACGAGATTCCCCGTGCCTCCGGCGAGGACGCCGATCGGCGTTTCAGCCTCATGCGAGGCCAGCGCGGCCGCGACCTCCATGACGGTTCCGTCGCCGCCGACGACGAACACCGCGTCGTACGCGTGGGCGTGGCTCGCCGCGAGCTCCGCGGCGTGGCCGGGGCGCTCGGTGAACACGAGATCACAGACGACCGAACGGCTCGCCAGCTCGTGTCGTGCACGGCCGGCAAGCCGACGCCCCCGGCGCGAGGCCGGGTTCGCAATGACGATCGCGCTGTTGATCTTGCTCAGAATCGGAACGTGTGATGCAGCGACACGCTGAACTGATTGGGCGTCGGCACGATCCCGATGATGCTCTGCCCGGGTGAGCACGTCCGCGTCGCGGTCGCCGGATCGTAGGCGAGCTGCGTCGACAGCTTCGGGTCGAATCGGTATTCCACCTTGGCACCGACGCCCGAGAGCAGGTTCGAGCTCTGGGCGTTGTTCTCGAACTGGCAGAGCCCCGTGTTCAAGCTCAGATACATCTTGTCGGCGAACTGCTTCTCGACGCCGAACGTCGCGCCGTACAGGTACTGCTGGAGATTGCTGGTCGTCGACGTTTGACCGGGCTGTTGACCGGTGCCGAGCTCGAACCGAAACGCGTCGAAAAACGGGCCGACGAGGCTTCGCAGGCTGCTGGCTGCCGCGGCGCTCACCGTCGGCCCGATGAACTGGGCGAGCGCCTCACGCGTCTGGTTGTTCAGCTCGAAGCCCGGCGCGCCCGTGACGAGGTAACTCACGAGATCCGACTGCGAGATGGCGTAGTCCGCGTTGCTCGAGAAGGTGATCCCCGGATACGGAATCAGCGGACCGCGCAGGTTCACGATCACGCCGAGGTCGCGGTCGCGGTACTGCTTCACGTTGTACTGTGCGCTGATGTCGAGCGTCGGGTTGGATGCGTCGCCGGTGAACGTCACGCTTCCGTCAGGGAGGACGTCGAACTGACGCCGCGCGAGCCCGAGATCGAGCACGTACGTTCCGCCGATCGTGCGCAGCGTGCCCTCGAGACCCAGCCGCGGGATCAGCTCGTTGGTCGACGCCAGCAGCCGATTGGCCCTCGCCGCGGACGTCACCGCGTTCAATGATCCGCCCAATCGCACATCGGCTTCCTTCGACTTGAGTCGGACGTCGCTGCCGAGCGTGACCGTAAAGCTTGGGATCGTGAGGCCCGATTGCAGCTGCGCCAGTGGAGCCCGGCCGCCCACGATTGTCTCACTTCCCAGATCGATCGACGTTTGGTCCAACTGTTTTCGGGCGAGGTCGCGGTCGGCCAGGAAGATCGCGCTGTGATCGACTTGCACCGCGCCCGTGAGGCGTGCGGCGTTCAGATCGCCGACGATCTGAATCGGCTCGCTGGTAGTGGCGTAGATGTCCGCGACGCCCCGCTTGTTGAGCGCGTGGTAGTTGTTGAGGATGACAGCAACACGAAACGACGGGACCGGGACGGGTCTGACCGGATCGGGTTTGGTGAGAAGGAATCGGGCGAGATTCTTCACCCAGCCGTTTACCGTGATCGAGCCGCGCTCGGCCCCGCGCTGCGTGCCAAGCGAGGTGGCTTGGCACTTCGAGATGCTCACGCTATCGCCGCCGGCCAGATCGCCCGCGCCAGACACGGTGCACTGAACGTCGCTGAGCACGATGCCGATCTGCGGAAGCGTCGCGCTGCCATTCACGATCTGCACGCCTTGCGAACAGCCGGCGATCGCCGAAATACACCGCACGTCATCACCAGTTCTGAACACCGGCGCGCTCGGCGTTCCCGCGATGGTGATGTCTCCCCGCAGTGTGCCCGTCACCTGGCTGAACGAGCGCGACATGAGCTGAACGATCGAGAGATCGGTCGACGGAATCGAGATTCTTCCGTCCATCGGGTCGTTCCGAGTCTTGAGGCTGAAGAGCCGGAAGTCGACCGGGATCGTCGCGTCGGCGATCAGCGCCGTCAGTCCGCTGCGCTGAAGCGCCAGACCCACTCGGGCGCTGCGGTCTTGCAGCTGACCGGTGAGCGTCACGCTGTCCAACATCACGCCGAACCGCTTCAAACCCGCGATCGACACCGACCCGTCCAGGATCGGATGGTCGCGCGTGCCGCTCAGCGTTGCGTCCACTCGGCCGAGGCCGGCGATGCTGTCGGCGAATTGCTCGAGCACGCCGACGTCGCCGAGCGGAAGGTTCGTCGCACGCACTCGGCCCGCGACGCGACCGGTGTTCGGCACGTTTCCGCTCAAGGCAACGACCGCGCTGTCCCGGTTCTTGAGCACGAGCGAGTCGAGTCGCGTGCCCAGACTGTCGCGCTGGAGATGCGTCTGCCCGGCGAGCTTCCACTCGTCCTTGCCGACCACCAGATCGAGCGACGTGAGTCCCACCGCCCACGCGGAATTGAGCAGGCTCCACGTTCCGCCCGCGACCGCGATCGGGCCGTTGTGGCTCTGCGCGCCGAGCTGGAACTGCGCGTGCGACGCGTCGCTGGCGATGAGCGTGCCGCCGAGCGTGTCGAGTACGATGCCGCCCACCGTCGCCGTGTCCGCGCTCACCGTGAGCCGCCCCGACGCCGAATTCAGGGCATCGGCGATGTCGAAGTCCACGGTGAGCGAATGGGTCTTGTCCTTCGCGAAGTACAGCTGCGAACCCGTCAGCGTGCCGGCCAGCCGCAACGAGTCGAGACGGCCTTGAGCGAACCCGGTGACCCTGATTTCGCCCGACAGCGAATCGGCCTCCGCAGTCGAGTCTCGGCTCGACAGAACCCGTCGCAGGCCGCCAAGTGAATCGAGATCGTACGTGAAGGTGAGCGAATCAAAGCTGCCTTTCGGCAGGCCGATGCCGCCGCTCGCGCGAACAGTGCCGGCCGCCGTTTCCACCAGCAGCGTGTCGACGTGCATCCGCCCGTTGGCGAATGTCGCCCGCGCGCGGGACGGATAGACCGTGACGCCGCCGAAATTCGTCCGCTCGATCACCGCGCCGGCGCTGCCGTGCAGCGAGCTCGCCGTGGCGCCCGCGACGTCGACGTCATAGTGCCCGCTGAGTGCGCCGCTCGGGAACTCGTTCTTCGCGAGTAGCTTCGCCGGACTGAACCCGCTGAACTGGCCGTGCCCCCGCGCGCCATAGCCCCCGACTGTGTCGAGGTCGACGCGTCCGTCGAAGCTGAACGTTCCCGCGTCGCCCGTGAGCGTCGTCGTCAGCGCGAGGTCGGGCGATTGGCCCACTGCCTTGAGGGGCCCGCTCACCAAACCGCGCAGCGGACTCGGATACGAACGCGACAGCATCGTCAACGACAACGGCCGCGCGTCGAGCGTGACGTCGTAGGTCATCAGCGGTTCGCCGTAGGTGATGCGGCCGCTGCCCGTGATGTGCGACGGATCGCCCGGACCGTCCTGGTGGAAGACGTTGGCGTTCGAGAAGCGGACGTCCATCCACGACGAATCGAGCGTCGCCGTGCCGTAGATGGTACCGCCGAGCCGAGGGAACGACGGATACAGATACTCGATCGATCGCAGATCGACCGACGTCGCGTTCACGTTGAAGTTGTGAAACGCGGTGAGTCCCGGGTACAGGATGTCGAGCTCGCCCTTGCCCGTGGCCTTGGTAACGGCGCCGGGCACGTGCGCGTCGCGAAACGTGACGTTCGATTCGTCGACGATGAAGTGCGTGAGCGGTCCGCCGCGACCCTTCACGGTTCCATAGAGTTGCCCGCGCCAATCGACCGGGAACGGTTTCTGGTTGATTGTGCGCAGGAACTCGAAATCCACCGGATCGGCGCGCAGATCGACGTTGCGCACGAGCAGAACCGGAGCGCCGATGCCGAACCACATCGTTCCGGTGACGTGCGACCCGGTGGTCTTCACGTCCATGTTCATCAACCGGAAGTCGACGATCTGGAGTTTCTTCGGATCGACGTCGTTGCGAATGGCGAGGTCGAGCGATCCTCCGCCGGTCCTCGGCAGCGGCGGATACGCCCAGTTCACGTCGTCGAGCGACACCGAGTTGCCGTGGATGATGATGTCGTAGCGCGTCGGCAGGTCGCTTCCCCACCAGACCTTTCCCGCGCCTCGTCCATTCGACGCCGGCAGCTCGAAGTGCGGCGACTGAAACCAGACCGAGTCGCCTTGCAGGCGTACGTCGGCCATGACGTTGCGGTACTTGAACGTCGGCTCGAACCCGTCCGCCGACAGCGTCGCGATCTTGAACTCTCGGCCGTACGAAACGTCGCTGTCGGGGTCGGCGAGACGGGCGTGCGCGATGAGACCGTTGATGTCCTTCCACGCGTACAGCCTTCCGAACCCGTCGAAGGTCTGCGTCACCGCGCGAGCCGGATTCGCCAGCGTGACGCGGATCACACTGTCACGGCGCGGGCCCTTGAGCGAATCGTCGGGGTGCCACGGCATCGTGAGCAGGAACGTGGCGTCGTGGACGTGTGTCGAGTCGACGACAAAGTAGTTGCCCCACCCGCGCGTGCTGACTTCGGGCGTCTTCGGCGTCGGGCTGGTGGCGAACAGCTTCTTGAAATTCCAGGAGTAGTCGGCGTACTGGACGAAGTGCACGTACGGGTGCTCGAGGGTCGCCCGCCGGATGAGAATCCGGTAATCGATGAGGTCGCGCGGGTTGTATTCGAGCGTGATCGGACCCGAGCTCATGACCAGTTCGCCGCGCCCGTCCCGGATCGCGACGCTGTCGATCGTGAGTTGGCTGAGGAAGTTGCCGCCGATGTGTCCGAGGTAGATCGAGCCGCGGCCCTTGAGCGCCCGCGCAATGAACGGCTGGGCAACCGATGTCCGCACCCACTCGCGCCCACGGTAGGTGCGTATCACGAAGAAGACCCCGGACACCACGAGGAGTCCGAGGAAGACCAGCACGCCAGCCGCGACCAGGGCGACGAGACTGCGGCGCTTCATGCGAGAATCAGAAGGTCGTTCCGATCGAGAGGATTTTGGTCAGCCGGTTGAAGAATCCCTTGGCAGTCGGAGGTGCGAACGTCGCGGGGCACTTCGCCTGCGTCACCGAGCCGTCGGTGCCTATCGTCACAGGGACGGTCGGTGCCCCCGGCGGCGTCACACAGATGAGAGGCGCCGCTCCCGAGGCCGTGACCGGGGACGCGAAGTACACCGGCCCCGGTTGGTTCGGGTGAGCGTTGTACCCCAGACTGATCTGAATTGGCCCGATCGGCGACGTGATCCGGAACCCCAGCCCCGGAGTGACCAGGATGGGCTGCAGATGGACGTTGCTGACGTTCGAAATCTGGCTCCACACCTGGCCCCCGTCGACGAATGGCACGTATTGCAAGACGTTGGGGAAGAATGGGTCGCGGATCCGCATCTCCAGGTTGAACACGAAGACCGCGTTGCCGCCGACCGGCTGGGTTCTGAACACGCCGGAGTTCGGATTCCTGAGAACGTACGCCTCCGTAACGGACTTTGGTGTTGTTTCGACATTCACGATGTTGAACTTGGTCGTGTCAACGAGGTACACGACCGGACCGAGCAGATTCTGCCCGAACCCCCGCACGCTGTTCGGGCCGCCCGCGAACAGCCGCTCCTGATACGGCGGCAGCTTGGCGCCCGTCGAATCACTCGGCGCCGTGATCGCGCCGCCGCTCACGCGCGCGGCGAACACGACCCGTTTGTTGAGAGACTTGTAGCCGGAAATCTCGAGCGTGCCCTTCCCGAACTGCTGCGACGGGTCGGATCCGATCGCCGGCGCGGCGCCGCGCAGCTCGCCGGCGATGCTGTAGCCGCGCGTCGGCTCGACGCGATCGTCCACGCGAATGCGCTGTAACGACACGCTGGCCACCGCGAGCCGCAGATTCCGCTGGAACTCGGACTGCTCGTCCAACGTGCAGCGAAAGAACAGGGCGCAGAGCACCGCCGGCTGCGCTTCCGTCTTTCCGTATTCGAGCGTGTACCCGACCCGCAACGGCATCCCTTCGCCGACGTAGCGAGTCGCCGACACGTCACCGCCGACGTAGGTGGTGCGCAGGTAGGCCCGGTACTCGCCGCGCCGCTCGGTGTACGCCGTATACGCCGGAATCCAGTGCGTGCCGAACAACGTCGGCTGCCGCATCGAGGCGCCGAGGTAGTAGTTCAGCTTCGAGCTGGCGATGCTGTCCTGGTCGAGCGAGGGCCGATAGCAGAGGTTGCGCGTCGCCGGCGTCGCGAGCGGGCTGCCATACCCGATCTTCGACAGGCGCGCCGTGAGATCGAACCGCCGGGCGTCGTTGAGGAAGTTCTTATCCGTGTACTGCCCGCTCACCCGAAAGCAATCCAGCGTCGCCCACGCCTCGTCTTGGTCGTATTGGCGCATGAAGTCTTCGCGCAGATCCACGCGGACGTCCGTCAGCGTGTCAGCGAGACTGTCCTTTGCCGAGCGCGCCCCGGTCGTCGCCCCAGTATCCGCGCGCGCCGACGAGTCGATGCCGACGTCGACGTGCTTGAATGCGCCGAGGTTGTACAGGTTGCGCTGGCCGTTGGTCAGCGCGTCGTCGCTGTACCGGTCGCCCGACGAAAACCCAAGCAGCCGCCGCACCACGGCGGTATCGATCTGCGGGGGGCCGCCGGCCTGCGACGCGCTGTTGACGCGAATCGCGCCGATGCGCGTGCGTAGTCCCGTTTCGACCTCGAGGCGCACCGCCACGAGATGGGCGTCGAGGTGCGTCGAGAATTGCGGAAAGATTGTCGCGCTCGGGTAGCCGTCGTCGTGCAGCCGCTGGGTGATCACCGCGATGTCCGACGCCATCTGCAGCTTGCCGGCGCGTTCGCCCAGCTTCAGCTGGAGATCCTTCGTGACCTTCGCCGAATCGGCAACTGTTTCAAGACCGGTGATCTCGAGCGAGTCGAGCAGCAACGGCTTCCCTTCGTTGATCCGGAACGTGACGTCGACGACGGCCTTGCCGACCGTCTGGACGAGCGTGTCGACGTGGGTGTCGTAGAAGCCGTTGTTCTTATAAAAGTTCTTGAGGCCGAGGGTGTCGGGGCCGACGCCGTCCGGCGGATAGCATCGCTCGGTGCCTAGAAACCGGAAGTGTCGTCGGGCAAATGACGACGGCGTGGTCACGACGACTGCCGACAGCTGGTCGCTGCCGAATGCCGTGTTGCCGACGAAATGGAGATCGCGCACCATGCGATCGCCCTCCACGCACTCCTGCGCGCCGGCGCGCGCCGGAAGCAACATCGCGAGGGACACGAGAGCGGCGGCGACACAAACGCGGGTCGCCCATACGACGCTGGAGGCGCTCTGTGCGGAGTTGCCGGTCACTGCCCCTCGTGAAGTCCGGCCGCGGCCGGCCGGGGAAGCGATCATCATGGACACCACCCGACGCTTCGGCGGTGCTGACACACGACGCGCCCGCGCGGACTGCCTCCGGCGGGCGCATCTGATTGACGCTTGACGGCGGGACGGGGTAAGTTCTCGCGCGGCTCTGCCAGTGTCAATGGAAGACGCACGACCGCGCGTCGCCGCGGCTGCCCTCGCGCGCCTCTCGGCGTTCCTGCTCGCGATATTCGCGGCATGTGGAGCGCCCGGCGCGCCGTCGCGAGACGAAATCGTCGATTCGCGCGACCAGTACGATCCACGATCACTCGACCCCGCGCTCTCGACCGACGTCCCCACCGGCCGCGCCGTCGGCTACCTGTTCGACGGACTCACGCGCTTCACCCCCGACGCCCGCGTCGAACCGTCGCTCGCCACGCGCTGGGAAATCTCCCCCGACGGGCGACGCTACACATTCCATCTTCGAACCGACGTTTCCTTCCACGACGGCTCGCGCTTCACCGCGCGCAACGTCGTCGCCAGCTGGGAGCGCGCGCTCGCGCCGGCCACCAAGAGCGGCGCCGCGCAGTTCCTCTTCCCCATCGCCGGCGCGCGCGCGTACAACGGCGGTTCGGCCAAGTCCATCGCCGGACTCGCCGCGCCGAACGACTCGACCGTCGTCGTCACGCTCGACGAGCCGCTCGCCATCTTCACCAAGATGCTGGCGATGCCGGTCGCGGCGATGGTCCCGCTCCGCGTCCCGCCGGACTTCGGACAACACCCGATCGGCACCGGTCCGTGGACGCTCGTCACCTGGAAGCACGACGACTTCCTGCTCTTCGCCAGGAATCCGGGCTACTTCGGCGGCGCGCCTAAGACCGACACGCTGCGCGCGCGCATCATCGCCGAACCGAGTACGGCCGTCGCCGAATACGAGAGCGGAAACGTCGACGTGCTGCAGATCCCTGCCTCCGAAGCGACCGAATGGGTCGAGGACGAGAGCCGGAAGCCCATGCTGATGTCGACGCCGGCGCTCGAGCTGGTGTACATAGGTATCAACACCACGCGCGGTCCGTTGGCCGACGCGCGGGTGCGCCAGGCGATCAACTACGCCATCGACGTCCCGCGCATCATCGAGCGGCTCGTCGGCGGACGTGGAACGCGCGCCAACGGCGTGATTCCGATCGCACTCGGTGGACATGACAGCGCTCGCGTCCCATACCCGTATGACCCCGCGAAAGCGCGACAGTTGCTCGCCGCCGCCGGGCATCCGAACGGGATCGACATCGACCTCTGGGTGTCCACCACCCCGATCTACCTGCGGATCGCCGAAACGATCCAGGCATACCTCGACGTGGTCGGCGTTCGCGCCAAGATCGTCCAGCGCGAAGCCGCCGCGTCGCGCGCCGCGGCCCGCAAAGGCGAGACGGACATGATCCTCAAGGATTGGTACGCCGACTATCCGGACGCCGAGGATTTTCTCTATCCGCTGCTGCACACGGCGAATCGAGGCGCGGGTGGGAACGTCTCGTTCTACTCGAATCCGCTGTTCGATTCACTCGTCACGGCATCGCGCCGCGAAGGCGACGAAGCGAAGCGAAACGCGCTCTACCGTCGGGCCGATTCGCTCGCGTTTGCCGACGCGCCGATGGTCTTTCTCTATTTCTACGATGAGCTCTACGCCGTCCAGCCGTGGATCCACCACTTCGTGCCGCCGGTCATCTTCAACGGCCAGCGGTGGATCGACGTGACGATCGATCGCGCCAAGCAATGACCCGGTTCATCGCGCGACGGTTGCTGCTCGCCGTGCCGACGCTGCTCGGCGTGCTCGTCGTCGCGTTCCTGTTGTTGTACGTGGCGCCCGGCGATCCGGTCGAGGCGATGATCGGCGAACGCGCCGACAGCGCGACGATCGCGCGCCTTCGCGCCGAGCTGCACGTCGACGACCCGCTGCCGCAGCGATTCGCTCACTACGTGAGCCGCGTCGTCGTCGGCGACCTCGGTCGGTCGTACATCACCGACCGCCCGATCGCGCAGGACATTCGCGAGCGTTTCCCCAAGACGCTGCAGCTCGCCGGCGCCGCGATGCTCCTGGCCGCGTGCCTCGGCATCAGCCTCGGCGTGCTCAGCGCGCGCAACCCCGGCGGTCTCGTCGACCGTTTCGCGCTCGGCCTCGCCTATCTCGGGATCTCGTTCCCGGTGTACTGGGTGGGCTTGCTTCTCATTCTGCTCTTCGCCGTCACGCTCAAGTGGCTGCCGCCGTCCGGCTACGGCGGTCTGCGCTTTCTGGTGCTCCCCGCCATCACGCTCGGCATGCGTTCCATCGCCTTCCAGGCGCGCATGACTCGGTCTTCGATGCTCGACGCGCTCAACGCCGATTTCGTCCGTACCGCGCGCGCCAAAGGACTCGGCGAATGGCTCGTGACGCTGCGCCACGCGCTGCGCAACGCGCTCATTCCGGTGATCACCGTGATCGGCCTCGACTTCGGCTCGTATCTCACCGGCAGCATTCTGACTGAAACGATCTTCTCGTGGCCCGGCATCGGCCGCTACGTCGTGAACGCGATCTCACGCCGCGACCTCCCCGCGATTCAAGGCTCCGTGCTTTTCCTCAGCACCGTGTTCGTCGTCGTCAACCTGCTCACCGATCTCGCGTATGCGAAGGCCGACCCACGGGTCAGCTATCAATAGAGTGCACAAGTACTGATCACGACAACAGCTGAACGGCAACGATTTCGCGGAAGCGGCGGATTACGCGGATGACGTTTGTTGCCCTCATCCTGTGGCCACCATCATTGGTTGATGTGTTTTTTTTGTTGTTGCCTTCTCCGTGAAATTCGTGCCGTTCTCCGCGTAATCGTTGTCGTTCAAGCCGTTGTTTTCTGCTCTGCCGCGGCTCGGAATCGAGTTGCCGACCCGTCCACCCGTCCACCCGTCCACCCGTCCACCCGTGAATCTCGACGACTACCAACGCGCCGCGCTGCGAACGATCAACCCGGCGCTCAGTGACCGCGATCGTTTGCTCGACGCCGGCGCCGGACTCGCCGAGGAATCGGCTGAGCTCCTCGGCCTCATTCGCAAACGCGTCTTTCAGCAGCGCAACGTCGACGAGGCGCGGCTCGTCGAGGAGCTCGGCGACACGCTGTGGTGTCTCGCCGTCGCCGCGGATTCGCTCGGCATCTCACTCTCGAACGTCGCGGCCGCGAACCTGTCCAAGCTCGCCGAGCGTCATCCGAAGGGATTCAGTACGGGCTACGACCCGGGAGGCTACGGTCCGAAGCTGGTGTGATCGCCCGTCCGCCGGTGCACCCGTCCACCCGTCCAGCCGTCCACCCGCGTTCAGTCGTCCTTCTGGCCGAACAACTCCATGTTCGACGAGTGGCCGGGAGCGACCTTCCGATCCGGGTAGATCCAGTGCACCGCCTGGTTCACGGCGGTTGCGGCTTCGGCGAATCCGGTGGCGATGAGCTTCAACTTTCCCGGATAGGTCGTCACGTCGCCGGCCGCGTAGACCCCGCTGCGACCGGTTTCCATCATGCTGTTGACGACGATCTCGCGCTTTTTCTCCAGCGTCAGTCCCCACGAAGCGAGCGCGCCGAGGTCGCTCACGAAGCCGAGCATCGGAATGATCGCGTCGGCGTGCACCATGCGCGTCGCCTTCGATTTGACGTCGCGGATCTCCACGTGCGTGAAGGTGTCGGATATCTCGACACATTTGATGTCGTGCAGCTCGTGGAAGGTGAACAGATCGGCGCGTCCCGCCTCCACCGCCGCCATATACTCCGCCACCGTCGCGGCGTGGGCGCGGAACGAATCGCTGCGATGTACCAGCGTGACGTGCGTCGCGCGATCGAGAAGCTGCGTCGCCCAGTCGAACGCCGAATCGCCCCCGCCGATGATCAGGACGCGCTTGCCGCGGAACGCCTCCGGATCCGTCACCACTTCATGAATCCCGCGGCCGTACCACGGCTGCGCGCATTCCTGCGGAAGACGGCGCGGCGAAAACGCGCCGATGCCGGCGGCGATGACGATCGCCTTCGTCGGGAACCGCGCTTTGTCCGTCACCAGCTCGAAATGACCGTCGACCTCCTCGAGACCGTCCACTCGATGCCCGAGATGCACCGGCTCACCGAATCGCGCCGCTTGCTCGGCGAGCGATTTGACGAGCTGCTTCGCCGGCACCACGGGATAGCCACCGACGTCGAAGATGAGCTTTTCCGGATACAGCGCCGTCAGTTGGCCGCCGAGCTCCGGCAGCGCGTCGACGATTTGCGCCGACGCGCGACGCATGCCGGCGTAGAAGAGCGCGAACAGCCCCGTCGGCCCGCCACCGATGATCGTGATGTCGCGAGTTTCGTGAACCATGACGTACAAAAGAATAGCGAGGACTCGCCCCGGCGGGCGGTCGGCGAGCTCCGGCCATACATTAGAGCGCGATGAAGATCTACACGAAAACGGGCGACGCCGGCGACACCGGATTGTTCGGCGGCGGGCGTGTGCCCAAGAGCCATCCGCGCGTCGAAGCGTACGGCGACGTCGACGAATTGAACGCGACGATCGGCGTCGCGCGCGCCACCGGAGACGACGCGGAGATCGACGCGCTGCTCCTTCGCGTCCAGCAGGACCTGTTCGCGATCGGCGCCCTCCTCGCGACGCCCGATCGCGAGCGGATGCGGATGCATCTCGACAAAGCCAAGGTCGACCAGGAGCGCATCGCCGAGTTGGAGCGCGCCATCGACGCCGCCGACACGGAGCTCGATCCGCTGCGCGCGTTCATCCTGCCCGGCGGATCGCCGAAGGCCGCGGCGCTCCATGTCGCGCGCACCGTGTGCCGGCGCGCCGAGCGTCGCGTCGTCGACATCGCCGAGGAGATGGAGATCCCGACGCTCGTCATCGTCTATCTCAATCGGCTGTCCGACGTGTTGTTCACGCTCGCGCGTCTCGCCAACAAGCGCACGTCGACCGACGAGACCACGTGGTGACGTCGGCCGCGAGCGGCACACGCCGGATCGCGCTGCCGGGCTACGACGTCACCGTCGGCGCGGGAATTCTCGAACGACTCGGCGAAATCGTGCGCGACGTCGCGCCGGCGCATCGCTACGCGATCGTCACCGACAGCAACGTCGGCCCCACGTATGCCGCGCGCGTTCGCGACTCGCTCGGCGCACCGCCCGAGCGCGTATCGGTGTTCAACGTGCCGGCGGGCGAGTCGCACAAGACGCGCGACACCTGGACCCGCGTCACCGACGACTTGTTCGCCGCGCACTTCGGCCGCGACAGCACGATCATCGCGCTCGGCGGGGGCGTGATCGGAGATCTCGCCGGTTTCGTGGCGGCCACGTTCATGCGCGGCATTCCGTTCGTGCAGGTGCCCACGACACTCCTGGCGATGATCGACGCGTCGGTCGGCGGGAAAACCGGCGTGGACACGCCGTCGGGGAAGAATCTCGTCGGCGCGTTTCATCAGCCGGCGGCGGTCGTGGCCGACTTGCGATCGCTCGCCACGCTGCCGGCCGCGCAGCTCCGCGCCGGCATGGCCGAGGCGATCAAGCACGGCGTGATCGCCGACGCCGGGTACTTCGACGGCATTTCCGCGGTCGCGGCGCGACTGGGCGAGATCGACGTCGGCGGCGCCGAGATGCTGGACCTCGTCGCGCGAAGCATCGAGATCAAGGCCGACGTCGTGCGTCGCGACGAGCGCGAAGCGGGACTCCGCAAGACTCTCAACTTCGGTCATACAATCGGGCACGCCGTCGAACACCTGAGCAACTACGCGGTATTACACGGCGAAGCGGTCGCGATCGGCATGGTCGTCGAGAGCCGCATCGCCGAGCGTCTCGGCGTCGCCGAATCGGGCACGGCGTCGCGCGTTCAAGCGTTGGTGCGCGAAGCGGGTCTCCCGGATTCGCTGCCGGCGCGCCTGTCCGCCGGACAGATCATCACGGCGACGCACGGCGACAAGAAAGCTCGAGCAGGCCGGGCCGAGTACGCGCTTCCCGCTCGGATCGGTGCGATGGCCGGTGAAAGCGATGGTTGGACGGTTGCCGTTCCGGATGCGATCGTTCGAGAAGCACTTGCCTGAGCACGGCTCGGTGCTTGCCTGAGTCGTGATGTAGTCGCTCTCTCGTGTGCCCTATGTCACCCTTCGCGGGTTATCTCCTCGGACTTCTCGTTCTCATCGGCGGTTTGGCGGTCGCGGCGTATCTGCTCAACGTGCCGACGACCGCCATCATCGTCGCCGTCGTGCTGGCGGTGTTGGCGATGCTCGCGTGGGCGACGCGGCGTCCTCGCGCGCGGCCGTCAAAATTCACGGGCACGACGCCGAATTCGCCGGCGCTCGATCGCACGGTGTTGATGGAGCTCAAGACCTCGCTGATGCAACGTCCTGATGCAGCGCGGAATGAGCCGACCACGCGAATTCCGCAGGTCGAGGACTCGCGCAGCCAACCCACCACACGCGTGCCGCAGGCGGACGATTCACGGTCGCAGGCCACGACGCGCGTCGATCGCCAGACAGAGGCCTCCAAGCGCCAGAAAGGGTCGCCGCAGGACGACTGAGGTTCGAGGCGCGACAGCGGTGTGACGAGACGGCTTGTCCGATGGGCCCACGCCACAGGCTGCTGCGAGTGCGTACAATCGAAGCACTTCGTTGCGCTCGCAGAATGTGATTTCGGTCACGCTGACCGAACGAGCGAGCTCGAGCGCTACGCATCGAGTAACCTCCAAATTCCTGTCAGGCCAACGACATAGAATCGTTCGACCCCACCCTGCGGGGAGGCGAGTCGAAATCTCTGTTGACGCCCCTACAACCCAACATTATCCTGCCGTCCCCTGCTACGGCTCTCCAGGCTCTGCATCGCGCGGGCGCAGTCGTGCTCGCTCCCCTCACCGGCGCCAATCGGGAAGGAGTGTGTATGGAGCAAGTGACCGAGACCAGATCGTCGAAGGGTTACTTCCGATCGTCTCCGTCCACCGCGTTCGATCAATACCTGCAGGATATTCAAAAACTGCCGTTGATCAGCGAGCCCGAGGAAGAGCGGCGATTGGCGCGTCGGGCGCAAAAGGGGGATGAGAAGGCGGCCGAGCGATTGGTCACGGCCAACCTGCGGTTCGTCATCTCGTACGTGAAGAAATACCAGGGCCACGGACTCGATCTGAGTGAGCTCGTCGCCATCGGTAATGAGGGTTTGCTAAAAGCAGTTCGCAAATTCGATCCGGACCAGGGCGTCAAGTTCATCTCGTACGCCGTGTGGTGGGTTCGACAAGCCGTTCTCAAGGCGCTGGCCGAACAGACCCGCTCCGTCCGCATCCCGCTCAACCAGAACTCGCAGCTCATTCGCCTGGCCCGCGCCGAGACGATTCTCGCCCAGGTTCTCAAGCGCGACCCAACGGAAGGCGAAGTCAGCCAGCTCCTCGACGAGACTCCCGAGAACGTCCGCTCCGCGCGCCAGATGTCGGCGACCGAAGTCTCGCTCGACGCCCCCATCGACAGGTCGGATCGCGAAGCGTCCACCCTCGGCGAGCGTTTCGCCGGCGTCGACGGCACCGAGATCGAGGAAGTCACCGACTACAAGCTGATGCGCGAGTTCATCGATCGCGTATTCAAGAAGTATCTCACGCCGCGCGAGCGAAAGATCCTCTATCTCTACTACGGGCTCGAGGAAGGCTCCGAGGCGATGACGCTCGAGAAGATCGGCGCCCTCATGGGCGTGACCCGCGAGCGCATCCGCCAGATCCGCGAGCGCGCGTTCGAGAAACTCCGCGAGTCGCCCGACGGCCGAGCTCTCTCCGGATTCTGGGCCGCGTAGCGTTCGCTCGCTGGGCCCACAGTCGACCACGCCCCGGCGCGCTATGCCACCAGCGCGCCGGGGCGTAGCTTTTTCAGGGTGACCGTCTCCCCCGCCACAACCGCCTCGACCGCCTCGACCGCCTCGACGACGGCGCCCTCCATCGGGACGCCGCCGATCGACCGCGCGCTCGCCGATCGGCTGGCCGCGATCGTCGGCGAAAAGCGCGTGTTGTTCCGGCCGAGCGAGCTGCTCACGTATTCGTCCGACGCGCTGCCTTCCTATCACAGGCAGCCCGCGCTCGCCGTCTTTCCCGGCACGCGCGACGAAGTCGTGGCCGTCGTGCGAGAGCTCGCGCGCGCCAACGTCCCCTTCGTTCCGCGCGGCGCCGGCACCGGTCTCTCCGGCGGCGCGCTCGCCGAGGGCGTCGTGCTCGTTGGACTCAACCGACTGACGCGCATCCTCTCGATCGACGCCGACAACGCGACGGCGACCGTCGAGCCGGGCGTCGTCAACGCCGCGTTGAGCCGCGCCGTCGCACCGCACGCGCTGCACTACGCGCCCGATCCGTCGAGCCAGGCCGCGTGCACGATCGGTGGCAACGTCGCCGAGAACGCCGGCGGTCCGCACTGCCTCAAGTACGGCGTCACGACGAATCACATCCTCGCCATCACGGCGCTGTTGCCGAGCGGAGAGATCGTGTCGCTGGGCAGCGCGGCCGGCGAAACGGACGGCTACGATCTGGTCGGCGCGTTCGTCGGATCCGAAGGCTGCTTCGGCATTGCGCTCGACATCACCGTCCGATTGACGCGAAATCCCGAGGCCATTCGCACGATCCTCGCCGACTTCATGTCGATCGACGCCGCGGCGCGCGCCGTGACGTCGATCGTCGCCACCGGAATCATTCCGGCGGCGCTCGAGATGATCGACCAGGCGACCATCCGCGCCGTCGAGGCCTCCATTTACGCCGCCGGCTATCCGACCGACGCCGCCGCGGCGCTGCTCATCGAAGTCGACGGCGCGATCGCCGGTCTCGAGCGCGACGTCGACACCATCGAATCGATCTGCAAGTCGAGCGGCGCGCGCACCGTGCGCGTCGCGCGCGACGAGGCCGAGCGGGCGCGCCTCTGGCAGGGACGCAAAAAGGCGTTCGGCGCGATGGGACGCATCTCGTCGCATCTCGTCGTGCAGGACGCCGTCGTTCCGCGCACCAAGCTGCCCGAGGTCCTCGCGCAGGTGCGGCGCATCGCCGAGGAGCAGCGGCTGCGGGTGGCCAACGTGTTCCACGCCGGCGACGGCAACCTGCACCCGAACATCGCCTACGACGCCAACGACCCCGATGAATCGGCGCGCGTGCACGTCGCCATGAACGCGATCATGCGCGCCTGCGTCGACGCCGGCGGCACGATCACCGGCGAGCACGGCATCGGCATCGACAAGCTGCCGTACATGGACATGATCTTCTCGCCCGACTCGCTCGCGGCGATGTGCAGCCTGCGCGACGTGTTCGATCCGGATCGTCGCTCGAATCCCGGCAAGGTCGTTCCGATGCACTCGTGCCGCGAGTGGCACGGCATACGCTCGACCAGATCCGGCGCTTCTCGAACGAGTGCCGCGTGACGATCGCCGTCTCCGAGTCCACGGAAGCGATCGGCGCACGCGTGCGTGACGCCGCCCGGCGCGGCGCGCGCGTGCGCATCGTCGGCGCGGGAACGTGGCTCGACGCGGGACGGCCGGTGGATTCGTCGGAGCAGCTTTCTCTCGCGGCTGAGACCGGCATCGTCGAATACACCCCGGGCGACCTCACGCTCACCGCCCGCGCGGGCACCACGCTTCGCGAAATTCACGACGCGGTCGCGCCGCACGGACAATGGCTCGCGCTCGACCCGTTCGGTTCCGACGATGGCACCATCGGCGCGACGATCGCGACCGCGTCGGCCGGCCCGCTGGCGACTCGCTTCGGCGGGCCGCGCGACCTCACGCTCGGCCTCGAGTTCATCAGCGGCCGCGGCACGACTGTCCGTGGTGGCGGCCGCGTGGTGAAAAACGTCGCCGGTTTCGACCTCACGCGCCTGCTCACCGGCTCGTGGGGAACGCTCGGCGTCATCACGGAAGTCAGCGTCCGGCTGCACGCGCGGCCCGAAGCCGAGATCACGTTGAGCGTGCGCGCGGCGTCGACGAGCGACGACATCGCGAGAGTTCGCGCCGCGCTCAAACGCTGGCCGTTCGTTCCGTTCGCCTGTGAAGTCGTGAGCGAGAGCCTCGGACGACAGATCGGCGTCGGCGGCGCGGTCGCGCTCTTCCGAGTCGGCGGGAACGCCGAGGCGGTCGCGGCGCAGAAGCGCGCCGTCGCCGAGCTCGGCGACACTCGCGACGTGGAACCGGATGTTTGGGGCGCGCTTCGCGCCGCCGAGCGCGACGCGTCGATCGTGCTCCGCCTCTCGCGCGCGCCGGCGGACGTCGCCGCGACGTGGAATGATTCGCTGGCCATCGCCGCGGCCCCGGGTGCGTGGACGAGCGCCTCGCCGGTGCGCGGCATCGCGCGGTGCGTGATTCCGTCCGCCGTCGCACCAATGCGGCAACTGGCGTCGGTTCTGAGTGGAGTCGGTTCGCGCGTCATCGCCGAGCGCGCGCCGGAGGAGCTGTGGAGCACTCCACCGCTCGCGCGCGACGCCGATCAGCTTCAGTCCCGCATTCGCGACGCCTTCGATCCGCAGCGCATGCTCAATCGCGGCATTCTCGGCGCCGGAACGTGACACTACCGGCGACGGCGTCCGACTGCGCGATTCCAGGGACGCCGCTCGCCGGCCAGCGCGCCGGTTTGGACAAATGCGTCCACTGCGGATTCTGCCTGCAAGCCTGTCCGACGTACGTCACGCTCGAGGACGAGAACGACAGCCCGCGCGGGCGCATCGTTCTCATGCGTTCCGTCTACGACGGCACGCTCGCGCCAACGAGCGAGAGCGTGGAGACGCACATCGAGCGGTGCCTCGGCTGTCGCGCGTGCGAAACGGCGTGTCCGTCCGGCGTGCCGTATGGATTCTTGCTCGAAGCCACGCGCGCCACGCTCGCCGAGCACAAACGGCTCCCGCGCATCGCGCGCGTGATTCTCTCGACGTTCGAGCGGCCCACGCTGCTCGCATTCGCGATGTTCGGCGGCCGCGTGCTTCGCGCGACCGGCGTCGCGCGTCTGCTGTCGCGCCTTCCGGGACGGTTCGGTTTTTCGATGGCGATGCTCGCCTCGACGCGTCGTTCTCCGCGTCGCGGCGCCTCCGGCGACGAATCCGAACGCGCCAACACCGGCGATCGCGGGCGCGTCGCTCCGCTCACCGGCTGCGTGATGGAGGGATTGTTCGCCGACACGAATCGCGCCACCGACCGAGCCCTTGCGGCCAACGGCTACGCCGTGATCGCCGCGCCGGGCCAGGGTTGTTGCGGCGCGCTGCACGCGCACGCGGGTGACGCCGAGGGCGCGCGTCGCTTGGCGCGGCTGAACATCGCCGCGTTCGAGCAGGCCGGCGTGGACTACATTTGCGTGAACGCGGCGGGGTGCGGAGCCGCGATGAAGGAGTACGCCCAGCTGCTGGCCGACGATCCGGCGTGGCGCGAGCGGGCCGACCGCTTCGCCTCCAAAGTGCGCGACGTGTCGGAGCTGCTGGCGGTCGCCGGTCCGCGTCCGGGCGGGACGGTTCATATGAAGGTCGCCTACGACGCTCCCTGTCACTTGCTCCACGCACAACGCATCGCCAATCCGCCGCTCGCCGTGCTGCGCGCCGTTCCCGGCGTCGAGCTCGTTCCGCTCGCCGAGAGCGAGATGTGCTGCGGCAGCGCCGGGATCTACAATCTCGTGGAGCCGGAAACGTCGGATCTGGTATTGCAACGAAAGCTGAAGAACATTGAGGCGGCCGGAGCCGACGTGATCGCGACGGGCAATCCCGGCTGCATGATGCAAATCGGCGCGGGCCTTCTGCGCGCCGGATCGAAGGTCACGGTCGTGCACCCGATCGAGTTGCTCGACGAGAGCTACGCGGCCGCGACGGACGAACGAGGGATGACGAGATGAGCAGTCCGCATTTTCAACCGGATGTGGGTTCGCGCACGGCAACCGCGACACCACCGGTGCTGGAGCTCGGCGGGCGTGACGTCGTCGTGTCCTACTCCGACGTGGCGGCGGAGTTCGACGCGTTGCGCAGCGGCGCGATCGTCGTGGATCGCAGCTTCCGCGGTCGCATGCGCTTCTTCGGCGAGACGTCGGGCGAGGCGCTCACCGGACTCGTCACCAGCGACGTCGTCGGCGCCGTGCCCGGGCACGGACACTACGCCGCGGCGCTGTCGGCGAAGGGACGCATCGTCGCCGACCTGCGGATCTTCGCCATGCCGGTCGCGTCGTCGTATCTCGTCGATACGCCGCCGCGCGCCTGGCCGGGCTTCCTGGCGATGGTGAAGAAGTACGTGAATCCGCGAGTGTCCGGCTATCGCGACGACTCGCACGCGATTCGCGACGTCGGGATCTTCGGCGCCGACGCGCGACGCATCGTCGCGAAGTTGTCCGGCGTCTCCGCCGAGGCGCTCGTCGCGCTCGAACCGTTCGACAACGTGACGGCGACGATTCACGGCGCCGAGGCGCTCGTCGCCCGCGTGCCGGACCTGGGGCTCGAGGGATACGAGCTGTTCGTGCCATTCGAGATCTTTGATGCCGTCTGGCGCGACGCGCGCGCCGCCGGCGCGGTTCCGGCCGGTCTCTCGGCGTGGGAGATCGCGCGCGTCGAGGCGGGGCGCCCCGAGTGGGGCATCGACATGGACGAGAACACGATTCCCCAGGAAGCCAACTTCGACGAGCTGAACGCGATCTCGTACACGAAGGGCTGCTACATCGGGCAGGAGGTCGTGGCGCGGGTGCACTTCCGCGGACACGTGAACCGGCATCTGCGCGGCCTTCGTGCCGCGGGGCCTCCGCCGCCGACCGGCGCCCAACTCATCGACGACGCGGGCAACCACGTGGGAGACGTGCGCAGCGCGGTGCAATCGCCGCGGCTCGGCGGCATTGCGATCGGAATGGTGCGGCGCGAAGTCGCGCCGGGCACCGCGCTGACGGCGCGCACGGAGCAAAGCGAGCAGCGAGTAGACGTGGCGGCGCTTCCCTTCTCGGCATAGCGAACGCGTGCCGCGCGCGCTCGTCACGGGCGGCACGGGTCTCGTCGGATCGCACGTCATCGAGCGTCTCGTGCGCGACGGCTGGATCGTGCGCGCGCTCGTGCGGTCGCCGTCGCGCATGGTCGAGACGCTCGGCGCCGAGTGCGTGATCGGCGACGTGCTGAACGGCGACGAATTCTCGCGCGCCGCCGCGGGATGTGACGCCATCTTTCACAACGCGGCCGCGATCACGCCGCGCGGCGGCTGGGAGTCGTTCCGCCGGCTCAACCTCGACGGCACGACGCACGCGGTCGCCGCGGCGCGCGCGAGCGGCGCGCGGCTCGTGCACCTGAGCAGCGTGGCGGTGTACGGCCCGAGATCGCGCTTTCGCGCCGACGGGCTGGCAACCGATGAAGCGACGCCGTTCTCGCCGCTCCCCGAGGGCGCGTACTACGCGCGGTCGAAACGTGACTCGGAGGAGCTGGTGATGCGCGCGCACGCGGCCGGCGAGATCTGGGCGACAGCGCTCCGTCCGCCTGTGATCTATGGAAGACGCGATCGGCAGTTCGTGCCGCGCATGGCGCGGTTCGTGTCGCGCGGATTCGCGCCGCTCATCGGCCCCGGCGCGTCCAAGTTCGCGATCGTCAACGCGGCCAACGTCGCGGACGGCGTCGTGCGCGCGGCGACGAGCGCCGCGGCCGGCGGACAGGCGTACAATCTCGCCAACGACTTCGACGTCACGGTGCGGCGGTTCTTCGAGCTGGCCGGAGAAGGGCTGGGCCGGCGGATCCGGTTCGTCAGACTCCCGCTGCCGGTCGCCCGCGGCGCGTTGCGCGGCGTGAAGGCGGTCATGCGCGTGGTCACGGGCGGCACGACGAGCGTGGTGTCGAGCGCCTCGCTCTCACTCCTCACGCGCGACAATCCGTTCACGTCGGAGCGCGCGCGAGTCGAGCTGGGCTGGGCGCCGTCGGTGCGTCCGGAGATCGGCATTCCCGACGCCTTCCGCTGGTGGCGCGAACACCGTCATTAGAGAAAACAAAAAGGCGCGACCGGTGGTGGTCGCGCCCATGTTACGCCGAAGGCGGAAGCTTACGGCTTCTTCTTCATCTTCGTCGTGTCCTTCTTCGTGGTGTCCATGTTCATCTTGCTGCTGTCCATCTTCATGCCGGTATCAGTCGCAGGCGCGGCCGCGGGGGCGGGCGCCATCGCGGGCGGGGTGGTATCCTTGGCGGCGCTCTCGGACTTCGAGCAAGCAGCTACAACCGCGAGCACAGCGGCAGCGAAAGCCAGGCGCTTCATGACATTCTCCTGAAGAGTAGGACGAGAGAGTAAAATCCGCGTGGTTCGTGCACGCGACGGAGGCTCGGGTGAGCGGGTGTAACTTATGGGCCTCAGGGGGCGTGTCAAGGCGTGGCTGACGGTGAGCCAAGTCACCACAGGGCAACGAGTTCCTCGTTGCGGCCGGCGACCGAAGAAGGCCGGGGCTGGTTCGCGCGGAACGTGCGTCCTAGGTTGCCGGGATGCGGGACGACGGGACTCCAGACGGCATCGGCGCGGGTTCGACGCACGTCGTTCGCGGCGCGTGCCCGCACGATTGCCCCGATACATGCTCGATGCTCGTCACCGTCGAGTCGGGGCGCGCCGTCCGCGTCGCGGGTGATCCGGAACATCCGTTCACGCGCGGATTCCTGTGCGCCAAGGTCAATCGATACGTCGAGCGCACGTATCACGAGGACCGGCTGCTGCACCCGATGCGCCGGGTCGGCCCTAAAGGTTCAGGAAAATTTGCGCGGATTTCGTGGGACGAGGCGCTCGACGAGATCGCGACGCGCCTGAACGACATTCGACGTTCGAGCGACGGCCCGCAGGCGATCCTTCCGTATTCGTACGCCGGCACGATGGGGATCGTGCAGGGATCGTCGATCGACCGCCGGTTCTTCCATTCCATCGGCGCGTCGATGCTCGACCGAACGATCTGCTCCATGGCCGGCACCGTCGGCATGCGCATGACGTTGGGCGCGAACATCGGGGCGGACCCCGAGGGGATCCCCGAGAGCGACCTCGTGCTGCTGTGGGGCACGAACACGCTCACGTCGAATCCCCACCTGTGGCCGTTCGTGCTCGAGGCGAAGTCGCGCGGCGCGACGATCGTCGCCATCGACCCGATTCAAACGCGCACCGCGGCGCAGTGCGACGAATGGATCGGCATTCAGCCCGGCACCGACGCGGCGCTGGCGTTGGGGATGATGCACGTCGTCCTCGAGCGCGGACTGCAGGACGACGACTACATCGCGCGCCACACCGTGGGATTCGACGCGCTGCGCGAGCGCGCGCGCGAGTATCCGCCGGAGCGAGTCTCGCGCATCACCGGCATCGCGCCGGAAGTCATCATCTCGCTCGGCGAGCGATACGGACGCGCGAAGGCGGCGTTCATTCGCGTGAACTACGGACTGCAGCGGCACGCCGGCGGCGGGATGGCCGTGCGCACCATCGCCTGCCTGCCCGCGCTGACCGGGCATTGGCGCCGGACCGGCGGCGGAGTGCAACTGTCGTCGAGCGCGAACTTCGCGTTCAATACGGCGGCGGTGCAACGCCCCGATCTGTCGCCGCCGGTGCGCACGATCAACATGATTCGCCTGGGCGAAGCGTTGACGACGAAAGACGCCGGCGTCGGCGGCCCGCCGGTGCGCGCGATGATCGTGTACAACTCGAATCCCGCGGCCGTTGCGCCGGATCGCAACGTCGTGCTCGAAGGCTTGCGGCGCGACGATCTGTTCACCGTCGTGCTCGAGCACTTCCAGACCGACACCGCCGACTACGCGGACATCCTGCTGCCGGCGACCACGCAGCTCGAGCACTGGGACCTGCATCTCTCGTACGGTCATCACTACGTCAACCTCAACCGGCCGTCGATCGAACCGTTGGGCGAGGCGCTGCCCAACTCCGAGATCTTCCGCCGCCTTGCCGCGCGGATGGGTCTGGACCACCCGTCGTTGCGCGACGACGATCTGACCGTGATTCGCCACGCGCTCGATTCGACGAGCGAGAAGCTGGCGGGCGTGTCACTCGAGGCGCTGCTCGAGCGCGGCTGGATGCGGCTCAACGTGCCGACGCCGTATCTGCCGTTCGCCGAACGGCGGCTTCCTCACGCCGTCGGGGAAATGCGAGTTCTTCTCCCCGCGCCTGCGGGACATGGGGCTGGATCCCGTCCCGACGTTCACCCCGCCCTACGAGTTCCCCGACGCCGTGCCGGAGTTGGCCGAGCGGTTTCCGCTCACGCTGATCTCGTCGCCGGCACATCAGTTCCTGAATTCGACCTTCGTGAACATCGGCGCGCTGCGACGCGGCGCCCGCGAGCCGGAGTGTCTGCTGCACTCGGCCGACGCCGAACGGCGCGGCATCGGCGCCGGGGCGCGCGTCGTCGTGCACAACGACCGTGGCGCGTTCACCGCCGTGGCGCGGGTCGAGGACACGATCCGCCCCGGAGTCGTGTGGGCGCCGTCGATCTGGTGGGGAAAACTGGCCGCCGACGGCGCGAACGCGAACCAGACGACGTCGCAGCGCGAAACCGACCTCGGGCACGGCCCCGTCTTCTACGACAACCTCGTCGAGGTCGGATTGGCCGACTAGACTCGGCGAGCATGCGCGCAAGCCCCCCCGGCGGCCGGTTCGCCGCTCTTGCGCGCTCTCAGTGTAGTCGCGTTCATTGCACGAGGGCCCGCGATGGACGCGACGCCCTTCAGCTGCGAATCGGAGAACCACGTGCAGGCACACCCGGAAACATTCGGCGCGCTCAAGCGCTCACCCTATGGCGTCCCAGAGCGGGCGTTTCGCTCGGTCAAGGACGAGATGCGGCACAACCTGCTCGAGCGACTCTGCCAACGCGGACCGCTCTTCGCCGGCGTGATCGGCTACGAAGACACCGTGATGCCGCAGCTGGTGAACGCCGTGCTCTCGCGTCACAACTTCATCCTGCTCGGTCTGCGCGGTCAGGCGAAGTCGCGCATCCTGCGCGCGCTCGTGACTCTCCTCGACGACGCGATGCCGATCATCGCCGGCAGCGAGGTCAACGACAACCCGTTCGTGCCGATCTCGAAGTTCGCGCGGAACCTCATCGCCGAAGCGGGCGACGATACGCCGATCGCCTGGGTCGGCCGCGACAATCGTTACGTCGAAAAGCTCGCCACGCCCGACGTCACGATCGCCGACCTCATCGGCGACCTCGACCCGATTCGCGCCGCGCGCGGCGGGCATCTCTTGTCCGACGAGCTCACGATTCACTACGGCATGCTGCCGCGCGCCAACCGCGGCATCTTCGCGCTGAACGAGTTGCCGGACCTCGCCGGCAAGGTGCAGGTCGGCTTGTTCAACGTGATGCAGGAAGGCGACGTGCAGATCAAAGGCTACCCGATCCGCCTTCCGCTCGACGTTCAACTCTGTTTTACGGCGAACCCGGAAGATTACACGGCGCGCGGCAAGATCATCACGCCGCTCAAGGATCGCATCGGCAGCGAGATCGTCACGCACTACCCCGCGACGGTCGAGCTCGGAATGGACATCACGCGCCAGGAAGCGTGGACCAAGCGTGACAGCCGCACCGTGCGCGTGCCCGAGTTCATCTCCGAGATGATCGAGCGCGTCGCGTTCGAGGCGCGCACCGACCGCCGCATCGACAAGCGGTCCGGCGTGTCGCAGCGCATGCCGATCACCGTGACCGAGAACGTGGTCTCGAACGCCGAGCGCCGCGCAATCGTCTCGGGCGACGCCGACATCGTGCCGCGCGTGTCGGACATCTACGCCGCGCTGCCGGCGATCACCGGCAAGATCGAGCTCGAGTACGAAGGCGAGCTGGTCGGCGGTCCGACAATCGCGCGCGAGCTCATTCGCCGCGCCGCCGACGCGACGTTCCACGAGCGCGCGGGCGGCGTGAACGTCGACGACATCATCATGTGGTTCGACGAGGGCGGCGCCCTCCAGGTGGCCGACGACGCGCGGGCCGAAATCGCCCTCGGCGGATTCGAGATCGTTCCCGACTTGATCCGCATCGTGCGGCACGTCGGACTCGCGATGGAAGACGATCCCGGGACGAGCGTCGCGGCGTGCGAGCTCGTGCTCGAGGCGCTCGTGGCGCGCAAGAAGATTTCCCGGTCGGAGGTCGGCCAGTACGGGCGCGCCGCGCCGGAGCCGCGCCGGCGGCCGAATCAGGATCTGTTCGGTGGCGGCGCGACCTGACGCGGCGTTCCGGGTCTCCGTTCGCCGCGCCGACTCGGGCGATCTGGCGACGGTAGTCTCGCTCCGTCTCGCGTTGCTCCGCGAGTACGGCGACCATCCGCTCTACGCCGAGCTCGCGCCCGACGTCATCGATCGCGCATTCGATCTCTATCACGCGCAGATTCTCGCCGCCGACGAGCGCGTATTCATCGCCGAGGCCGGGGGCGAGGCCGTCGGGATCCTGCGCGCCGCCGACGTCCGCGGTTCGCCGCTCGTCCGTCCGGAGCGCTACTGCTACGTGTCGTCGGTCTACGTCGTGCCGTCGGCGCGCCGGCGCGGCGTGATGCGGGCGCTCGTGCACGCCGCCGAGGCGTGGTGCGACGAGCGCGGGCTCGGCGAAATGCGATTGCACAATGCAGAGTCGTCTCGCGTTGCGGCCGCGGCGTGGGGCGCATTGGGGTTCGCGGTCGTGGAACAGGTGCGACGGCGCACGATCCACGGACAGGCCGAGTCGCACGAAAACGCCGAGATTGCCGCACACGTCGCCGACGCCGAGGTTGCCGCACACGTCGCCGACGTCGCGCGCTGAATGCCGGTCATCACGATCTCGCGCGTGTACGGGTCGGGCGGCTCCGAGGTGGCGCAGCGCGTCGCCTCGGCACTCGGCTGGTCATTGCTCGACAACGACATCGTCGACGCGATCGCCGAACGCTCCGGACTCACGCGCGCCGAGGTGAGCGCGCAGGACGAACGCGTGCCGTCGCTCGTCGAGCGACTCGCGTCGGCGCTGTCGCTCGGATCGCCCGAGATGCTGCCGCCCGTCCCCACGGGTCCGATGGAAACCACCGAAGAGCGCGTCGTCGCCGTGACGCAGCGCGTGATCGAAGAGGCACTGCAAGCCGGTCCGGCGGTCTTCGTGGGACGCGGCGCCCAGTGCCTGCTCGCCGAGCGCGAGGACACGCTGCACGTGTTCTGCTACGCGCCCCGCGCGGCGCTGCGCCGATACGCGATGGAGACGTTCAAGGTCGGCGCCGACGAAGCGGACAAGATCGTGGCCGATCAGAACAAGCAACGCGAGCAATACGTGCGGCGACACTGGAATCGCAACTGGCTCGCCCACGAGAACTACCACGTGTGCCTGAACACGGCGTGGCTCGGACTCGACGGAGCGGCGTCGCTCGTGGTGGAGATCGCGCGACGGCAGTTCGGCGCCGCGGCTCGCTGACGCTCCGCCGCCTGAATTCGGCGGCTCAGACGTCGCGCAGCGTGGTCCGGCGCTCGAAGGCGAAGTACGAGTAGACGAGGAGAATCGCGGCGCCGCCGCCGATCGCCCACGACGTGCCGATCACGTGAGCGACGCTCCCGGCGATGAACGACCCGATCACCGACGACAGTCCGACGACGACGAACGAGTACGCCGCCATGAGCCGGCCGCGCAGCTCGTTGGGGACGATGTGCTGCAACGTCGAATTGCAGACGGCGCTGGTGACGATCATCGTGAAACCGACGCCGAGCAGGATCGGGTAGGCGGCGTATGCCGTCGGCACGAGCGCGAATGCGATGAGCAACCCGGCGAACGCGTACGACGTGTACGCGAGCAGGCGCATCCGGTTGAACCGGTCGCCGATGGCGGCGAGCCAGAGCGCGCCGGAGACGCCGCCCACGCCCACGCACGCCAGCAGCGCTCCGTAGCCGCCGGCGTCGAGCCCGAGGTGGTTGCGCGCGACGACCGGCATCAGCGTGAGGTACGGAACGCCGAGGATCGAGTAGACGGTCACGAAACGCATCAGCGCGGCGATGGACGGCGTGTCGCGCATGAAGCGGACGCCTTCGCGGATGCCGTCGATCGGGGACGCGAGATGCTCGGGCGGCGTCCACGCGGGAAGGCGGATCAGCATCAAGCCGCCCATCACCGCGATGTAGCTCAACGCGTTCACGCCGAAGCACCACGAGAGACCGAGGCTGGCGATGATCGCCCCGCCGATGCTGGGGCCGACGACCCGCGCGATGTTGAAGCCGCTCGAGTTGAGCGCGATGGCACCCGGCAGGTCTTCGCGTCCGACCAGCTCGACGACGAACGACTGGCGTGCCGGGATCTCGAACGCGTTGATGATGCCGTTGACCGTCGCCAGAATCAGCAGCCACGCGACGTTGATGTGGCGGCTCCAGGTGAACCACCAGAGCACGGCCGCTTGTATGCAGAACGCCATCTGTCCCAGCTTCACGAGACGGAGCTTCTCCGTCCGGTCGGCGACGACGCCGGCATGCAGGGAGAGCAGGAGCACGGGGAGCGACCCGGCCGACGCCACCAGGCCGACGAGGAAGGCGCTATTCGAGAGCTCTAAAGCGAGCCACCCCTGCGCCATCGTCTGCATCCAGGTGCCGATCAACGACACCGTCTGCCCGATCCAGAAGAGCCGGAAGTTCCGGTGCCGCTGGAGGGTCTTGAACGGATTGAGCGACTGGACCACGTTGCTCGCCGCCGGGGTGAGCACGGCGGCGGAGTGCCGTGCGGGGCGGCGGGGCGGTGCGGTCGTCGGTTCGGTCACGATTGAAAAATACAGCCGATGGTCCGCAGATTGGCGCTGAGCGCAATCACAGGGGTAGCTCCGTTTGTGTCCGTTTTTTCACCGTCTGTGTCCGTGTCCCAATCGTCGAAGCTCAAGCGGGCGCTCGACTCTGTCGCGCCAACGCGAGCTCTAACGATTGTTGCACGGACACAAACGGATCCGACGGACACAAACGGAGATTGCAAACGACGCTAACGAGGTCAGCGATGACGAAATCGGGAAGGAGGGAGATTCCTTTGTTGGGTCTTGTCGCGGCGAGCCTCGGCGCTGGAATGGCGTCTCCGGCCGCGGTAAGGGCGCAGGAATCCACGATGCCGGCGTTCGCGTGCCGGTTCGTCATGATCCCGGCGCGCGACGGCGTGCATCTCAACACGAGCATCTGCGAGCCGCGCGCGGCCCATCCGGCGTTGCCGATCCTCATGACGCGCACGCCGTACGGAATCGCGGGCGACAGCGTCGTGTCGGTCGCCGACCGCTTCCTCGCCGCCGACGGCTACATCTTCGTCACGCAGGACATTCGCGGGCGCTATCGCAGCGAAGGTCAGTTCTTCATGAACCGGCCGCTCCACGATCCGCACGACCCGAAAGGCACGGACGAGAGCACCGACACGTACGACACCGTCGACTGGCTGATCAAGAACGTGCCGAACAACAACGGCCGCGTCGGCGTGTTCGGCGTGTCGTATCCCGGTTTCCTCGCCACGATGGCCGGCATCAATCCGCATCCGGCGGTCAAGGCCATCTCGCCACAAGCGCCGATGACGGACACCTGGATGGGCGACGACTTCTTCCATCAGGGCGCGTTCCGCCTGTCGTACGGCTTCGAGTACGCGAGCGATCTCGAGCTCAGCAAGGATCAGTCGGTTCCGTCACCCATCTCGCACTGGGACACGTACGACTGGTATCTCGAGCTCGGGCCGCTGTCGAACGCCGATTCGAAATACTTCCACGGCCGCGTCCCGACCTGGCAGGCATTCACGCAGCATCCGAGCTACGACGCGTACTGGCAAGCGCGCGCCGTCGAACGCGATCTCACGGCTCCGGCCGTGCCGACGCTGACCGTCGGCGGCTGGTGGGATCAGGAAGACCGCTGGGGTCCGCTCGCCACGTACAAGGCGCTCGAGCCGGGCGATACCAAGCACTGGAACTTCCTGGTCATGGGTCCGTGGAATCACGGCGGCTGGCGCAACCAGGCACGCGCGATGGCGGTCGTCGACCCGGGCACAGCCGACGCCTTCATGCGCGACGTCGAGGCGCCGTGGTTCGCGTATTGGCTGCACGACAAGGGAAGCATGAGCGAACCCACCGCGTATCTCTACGACGCGGGCGCCAAGCGCTGGCGCTCATTCGAAACGTGGCCGCCGAAATCGAGTGCGTCCGATGAGAAGATCTATCTGCACTCCGGTGGACTTCTCTCGTTCGACGCGCCGAAGTCGGAATCGATGCCGTACGATCAGTTCGTCGCCGATCCGGCGCATCCGGTTCCGTATCGGCCGCGTCCCGTCGAGCAGACGTACGATCCCCGCGGCTCGCGCTGGCGCACCTGGGAAACGCAGGACCAACGCTTCGTGCAGGGCCGGCCCGACGTCCTCACGTGGGAATCGCCGCCGCTGACCAGCGACGTGACGATCGCCGGTGACGTGATCGCACACCTCATGGCGTCGACGACAGGACAGGACGCCGATTGGGTGGTGAAGCTGATCGACGTCTTCCCCGACAGCCTGCCCGACCACTGGGACTGGGGCGGCTACCAGCTCATGGTCGCGCACGAGATCATGCGCGGCCGGTACCGCGAAGGCTTCTCGACGCCCAGGCCCATTCCGTCCAACATGCCGCTTCCCTTCACCGTCGATCTCCACCAGCAGACGTACACGTTCGCCAAGGGCCACCGCATGATGGTGCAAGTGCAGAGCAGCTGGTTTCCGCTCTACGATCGCAATCCGCAAACCTGGGTGCCGAACATCTTTCAGGCGAAGGCGAGCGACTTCAAGGCCGAGACGCACCGCGTGTATCACTCGCCGGAACAACCGTCGTACGTCGCGGTGACCGTGCTGCGCTGATCGTCAGTCGGCTCGCAACGCGATGTTGGGATCGACCCTCGCCGCGCGCGCGGCCGGCACCACGCTGGCGGCGATCGCGACGAGCAACATGATCGCGGCAACGGTCGCGTACGTCAGCGGATCCTTCGCCGATTCTCCGTATAGCAGCGGCTGAATCCAGCGCGACGCACCCAGCGCGACGAGAACGCCGAGTCCGACGGCCGCGGCGACGAACGCGAGCCCCTGGCGCGCGACGATCGCCAGCACGTTTCGCGAGCTCGCGCCGAGGGCAATCCGCACGCCGATCTCGTGCCGCCGCTGCGCGACGTCGTACGCGACGACGCCATAGAGACCGACCGCCGCGACGATCAGCGCCAGCACACCGAACGTCGTGAACAGAATTGCGCCAAGACTCCACGAGCGACGCGAACCGTCGAGCAGCTCGGCCATCGGCCGCACGACGACGAACCCATCGCCCGGCATCGCCGCCTGAAGCGCTCGTCGCACGCGCTCCGGTCCGTCGGTCACCTGCGGCGCGAGTCGCACGAGAATCGTCGACGCCCAAGCGGGGTTCGCTTGGTCGACCGGGATGTAGTACGCGAACCGCTGCTCGTCGGTGATGGTTTGCATCGCGGCGTCTTCCGCGATCCCGACGACCGTCGTGCACGGCGGCCGGGCGTCGGGGCGAAGCGAATTCCAGCCAACGTGAATGCACTGCCCGATCGGATCCTTGTTCGGCCAGAGAACGCGCCCCATCGCCTGGCTCACGACGGTCACGAGCGGAGCGCCGGCCCGATCCGACGCGTCGAACGCGCGGCCGCGCAGGATCCTCGTCTTCATGACGGCGAAGTACTCGGGCGTCGTCATCTGAAAGTTGAAGCGCCCCAGCCGCCCGACCGAATCGATTCCCGGCACCGTGAGGTACGCCGTGTTGGTGCTGAACAGCAGGCTGTTCACGCGAGTGGCCGACTCGGCGCCGGGAATCGATCTTGCCGCCTCGACGAGCCTACGGCGAATGGCGACCGAGGTCGCGCTGTCCGTCTCGAAACCGCGAAAGTCGAGATGCGCCTCGACGACGTTGGTCGCGTCGTACCCGAGCGGGATCGACATGACGTTGCGCAGGCTGCGAACGAAGAGCGCCGCTCCGATGAGCAGCATGACGGAGAGCGCGCCCTGCGCGACCAATAGCGCGGAGCGAATTCGCGACTGCTGAACGACACCACCGCGCGCCCCCGCCTTGAGCGCGCCAGTGAGATCCGACCGCGTCGCGAGAATCGCCGGACCGACGGCGACGAGGAGCGCCGAAGCGAACGCGCAAACGGCCGCCGCGCCCATGGTTCGCCAATCCAGGACGAACCCCGAGGTCGTGACTTGAGCGAGGAGGAATCGTTGCACCGCGACGCCGCCCCACTGCGCGGCAAACAATCCGGCGGCGCACCCGAGGAGCGCCAGCAGCGCGCCCTCGACGATGAACTGGCTCACGAGACGCCGCCGGCTGACGCCGAGCGCAAGTCGCACCGCGATCTCGCGACGCCGCCGCAGCACGCGAGCGAAAAGCAGGTTGGCCACATTGGCGCACGCGATGAGCAACACGATGCCGGCGACGCCGGCCACCCACAGCAACACTCGCGATTCCAATCCGGCGTCAGGCGCCGCCCACGCGCGAAGGGATCCCTCGAACGCCCGCGGTCGGGCGATCGAGTCGGGCGTCAGAACCGGATTGATCGAACGCTGGACCCGTCGGCTCTGAACGAACGCATTGGTGAGGTCGGTGCTCGCCGCCTGGTCCGAGACGCCGGCGCGCCGGCGAACGACGATCTCGGTCCAATCCCAGATGTAGGCGGTGCGATAGGCGCCACGGTCGCCAGGATTGACGTTCGCCGGCACCGTCGCGATCGGAATGAACAGATCCGGCTCCGAGCCGCTGTTCGCCGTTCCAACAAAGCCCTCGGGCGCGACGCCGACGATGGTGTACTTCCCGAGCCCGATCTGCATCGGTTCGCCGAGGACGTTTCGTCCGGCGAACTGGGATCGCCAATACGCATAGCTGAGCACCGCGACGCGTGTTCCGTCCGGCGCTGCGTCCTCGACGGCGGTGAAGTAGCGGCCCAACACCGGCTTCGCGTCGAAGAAATCGAACAACGCCGCGCCGACCCCGTCGACGTGCTGCACGCGTGTGTTCTGTCCGGTGCCGACGGCGAGGCGCCAATGAGAGACGGGCGCGATCTGAGAGAAGGACCGCGACGCGCGCGCGAAGTCGAGATAGCGCGTGTACGATGTCGTCGCGTAGGTGTTCGTGCGTCCACGCAGCGTCGTGCGCATGTAGACGCCGTGTACGTCATTCGGCGCGCGCATGTACGCGAATGGCCGGAACATCAGCCGATCGATGACGGCGAACATCGTCGCGTTGGCACCAATGCCGAGCGCGAGCGTGATGACGACGGTGGCGGTGAATCCCGGCGACCGGCGGAGCCCACGTATCGCGTAGCGAACGTCGTGGATCAATGCGTCGAGCGCGGGAAAACCCCACGCGTCGCGACTCGCCTCGCGAGCACGCAGCGTGCTGCCGACCTGTCGCCGCGCTTCGGCGCGAGCCTCGGCGGCGCTCATGCCCTCGTGCTCCAGATCGCGCGCGAGCAACTCGGCGTGCGCGTCCAATTCGCTCGCCAGCTCGCGCTCGAGGTCGCGGCGGCGGACCCACGCCGTGGCACGCCGCCAGAGCTCGCCGAGCGTCACGACTCCGCTCCTTTGAGCACGCGCATGGTCGCGGCCACTGCGCGCTGGAAGTCGGATTCTTCCTGGCCGAGCTGACGGCGACCCGCCGCGGTGAGGCGATAGTAGCGCGCGGTTCTTCCGGTCGGCGACTTCTTGAGCTCCGAGGTGATCCAGCCTTTGGCCTGCATCCGCTGGAGCGCCGGATAAAGCGAGCCTTCCTCTACCCGTAGCGCGTCGCGTGAGAGTCGCTTGATGTGCTGCGCGAGACCGTATCCGTGGAACGTGCTCGCGGACAGCGTCTTGAGGACGAGAAGGTCGAGCGTACCGGCGAGGACCTGTGAGCGCGGATCGTCCATGATGGTCAGGGCTATGGTTGTCACGTCTAGGTATACGTCGGACACCGAGGCGGATCAAATGGTTGGGACGATGCTGGGAACGGTGGGCGGAGAGGAGTGCGGAGGCGGGGTGCGGAGAACTGGAACGAGTTCGGAGGCGGGGTGCGGAGAACTGGAACGAGTGCGGGGACGGAGTGCGGGGACGGAGTGCGGGGAGTTAGGTCTCCGCACGCCGTCTCGGCACCCGTCCCGGGTCTCCGCACTCCGTCTCCGCACCCGTCCCGGGTTCCCGCACCCGTCCCAGCAGCGGCCCAGCACCGTCCCTTGGCACGGCGGCGGTTCGAGAGGTATCCTGAGGTATGCGGTTCCATACCTACACCAAGTTCAGCCCCGAGCTCGCCGACGCGATCGACCTGCAATCGCTGCTCGACAAGCTCGCCGATTTCCTGTTGCAATCGGGCTTCGCCGGCGGCGACAACCAGTCGTACTACGGCTGGGACACCGGCGACGAACAGAATCGCTCGCTCGACGCGCTCAAGCAGGCGATCCTCGACGCGCTCATGGAGAGCGGACAGTTCACGCCGGAGATGCTCGACGCGCTCCGCGGCGGCGACGACGAAGAGGGACAGACCAAGCTCGCCCAGCTCCTCGACCAGCTCGTCCAACGCCTGATCGAAGAGGGCTACCTCAACGTCGAGAACGCGCCGCAGATGCCCGCCGGGCACCAGGCCGTCACCGGCCCCGGCGGTCTCGCCAAGGCCGCCGCCCGCGACGTGAACTTCAATCTCACCGACAAGGGCATCGACTTCCTCGGCTATAAGACTTTACGCAATCTTCTTGGGTCTTTAGGGAGGTCTAGTTTCGGCTCGCACGATACCGCGTACCTTGCCACGGGTATCGAGGCCGACGGGTGGAGCAAGCCGTACGAATTCGGCGACGTGCTCAACATCGACGTCAACGAGACGCTCAAGAATTCGCTGGCGCGCACGGGCAAGATCGAAGTCCCGATGGACCTCGACTACTCGGATCTCATGGTGCGTCAGGCCGAGTACCGGTCGTCGTGCGCGACGGTGCTGATGCTCGACTGCTCGCACTCGATGATCCTGTACGGAGAGGACCGGTTCACGCCGGCCAAGAAAGTCGCGCTGGCGCTCACCCACCTGATCCGCACGCAATTCCCCGGCGACACGCTCAAGGTGGTGCTCTTCCACGACTCGGCGGAAGAAATTCCGCTGGCGACGCTGGCGACGGCTCAGGTGGGACCGTACCACACGAACACCGCCGAAGGGCTGAAGCTCGCGCGGCGCCTGCTGCTCGCCCAGAAGAAGGACATGCGGCAGATCATCATGATCACCGACGGGAAGCCGAGCGCGCTGACGCTGCCCAACGGGCAGATCTATAAGAATTCGTTCGGCCTGGACACCACGGTGATCGCGCAGACGATTCGTGAAGTGGCCAACTGCCGGCGGTCGGGGATCATGATCAACACGTTCATGCTCGCCCGCGACCGCATGCTCGTCGAGTTCGTGAAGCGGGTGTCGGAAATCAGCAAAGGCAAAGCCTACTTCACCTCGACGATGACGCTGGGGCAGTTCATCCTTATGGACTTCCTCAAGCGGAAGACGCGAAAGGTCAGCTAGGAGACCGCGTTCGAGGGCTTGTTGGGTGAACGCCCACCCTTGCGGCCCATTGACATAGCTAGTTATGCCTAGCTAACTATATGTCATGCCACGAGGCAAAAACGACATCCTCCAGGGCACGCTCGCCCTGATCGTCCTCCGCACGCTCGACACGCAGGGACCGCTGCATGGGTACGCGATCACGTCCCACATCCAGCGCGTCTCGGCGGATCTCCTGCGCGTGGAAGAAGGGTCGCTCTACCCGGCCCTCCATCGCATGGCACAGGACGGATGGCTTCGCGCCGAGTGGGGGGTCACCGAGAAAAAGCGCGAGGCCAAGTTTTATGGCATCACCGCCGCAGGTCGAAAACAGCTCGCGCTCGAGCAGGAGAGCTGGAACCGACTGCGACAGGGCGTCGCGCGCGTCCTCCGGTACGCCTGATCGCTCGACCAACTGCTGGAGCTCCCTTCATGTCCTGGTTCTCCCGTCTCAGGAACCACGTGCGTTCCAATGCCGTCTCACAAGAGATCGATCGCGAGATGGCGTTTCACGTCGGTGAACGCGTGGACGAGCTCGTCGCGCGTGGCATGGCCCGGGAGGACGCCGAGCGCGAAGCGCGACGACGATTCGGCAACCGGACATATCAGAAGGAGCGCACCCGCGAGCGTGACCTGTTGGCCTGGCTCGATACGGTCATCGGCGATGTGCGCTATGCGCTGCGATCGCTCCGCTCGACCCCCGCGTTCACGCTCGTTGCCGTCCTCTCGCTGGCATTAGGGATCGGCGCGAACACCGCGATCTTCAGCGTCCTCGACGCCGTGCTGCTCAAGTCGCTCCCGGTGAGCCACCCCGACGAACTCGTCTCCCTGACGCGCGCGGAACGCGGCGACTCGTTCACCAATCCACTCTGGGAATCCGTCCGCAACCATCAGGACGTGTTCAGCGGCGCATTCGCCTTCGGCGACGACAAGTTCAGTCTCACCAACGGCGGCGAGGCGCGACGAATCAGCGGAGCCTATGTGAGCGGCGACTTCTTCTCGACGCTCGGCGTGACGACGCTCCTCGGCAGGCCAATCGTGAGGGGCGATGACGAACGGGGCTGCCCCGGCGTCGCCGTATTGAGCTACGGCTATTGGAACGACACGTACAATGCCGATCCGAACGTCATCGGCCATACGATTCCCCTCGACGCGCACCCGTTCACTATCATCGGCGTGACGAAGCCTGGATTCTTCGGCGTGAGCGTGGGGCAGCGTCCGCAAGTCTACGTGCCGCTTTGCTCCGAAGCGCTCGTTTACGGTGCCAACAGCTCGCTCGACGACCGCAGCACCTGGTTCCTCCAGGTCGTCGGCCGGCCGAAAGCGGGCGTGATGCTGGCACAGGTCAACGCGCGCCTCGCCGCGCTCTCGCCGGCGATCGACAGCGAGACCGCCCCGGTCGGTGGTATGGCCAAGATGGTCAGCGCTTATCTCACCGTGAAGATCTCCGCGGAGCCGGCGGCGAGGGGCTTCTCCGAGCTGCGCACGACCTACAAGAAAGGCCTGTACATCCTCATGATGATCGTGGGGCTGGTGCTGTTCGTCGCCTGCGCGAACGTCATCAACCTGCTGCTCGCCCGCGCAGCGGTCCGTCAGCGCGAGATGGCGGTGCGGCTTGCCCTCGGCGCGGGTCGCGGGCGCCTCGCGCGACAAATGCTCACCGAGAGCTTGCTGCTCTCGAGCGCGGGCACGCTGATCGGCGGTGTGTTCGCTGTGTGGGGCAGTCGCTCACTCGTCGCGCTGCTCTCGCGAAGCAACCACGTCATCTCGCTCGACTTGGGGCTCGATGGTCGAGTGCTCGCCTTCACGATCGCGGTGTGCGCCGTGACCGGACTGCTGTTCGGTCTCGCGCCGGCGTGGCGCGCCGGACGCGTCGATCCGCAGCTGGCGATGAAAGCGCAGGGGCGCGGTGTCGCCGACGGACGCCTCGTCGCGACGAAGTCGCTCGTCGTGGGGCAGGTCGCGCTGTCGCTCGTGCTCATCGCGTGCGCGGGGCTGCTCCTCGCGAGCTGGCGCAACCTGGCGACGATCGACACGGGCTTCCGCCGAGATCACGTGCTGCTCGTCAATGCCGACCTTGCGAACACGCAGACGCCCAGCGATCTCCGGTCCGCGCTGTTCGCGCAGGCGCTCGAGCGTTTGCGCGCCACTCCCGCCGTTCTTGGGGCGGGCGGGGCTCTGATCACGCCGGTGAGCGGATCAGGTTGGAACGACCGCGTGACGACCGACGGTTATGTGCCGGCGTCCGACAAGGAAGCGATGTCGTGGGCGAACGCGGTTACCGACGGCTATTTCGACGCGCTCGGCGTGCGACGGATCGCCGGGCGCGACTTCGACGCGACCGATACACCACACTCGGCGCGTGTCGCCATCGTCGACGAGTCGATGGCGAAGAAGTACTTTCGTACGCCCAATGCCGTCGGTAAGCGGTTTCGGGTCGGCAGGGGAGACGGCGGACCGCTCATCGAAGTGATCGGCGTCGTCGCCGACACGAAGTACAAGTCGCTCCGCGATTCCGCGCAACCGATCATCTACTATCCGGTCGCCCAGCAGCCGGCTGGCGCGCAGCGACTTGCGTTCGTCATTCGAACGAAGGGTCCCGCCGTCGATGCCATTCCCGGAGTGAAGGCGGCGATCGGCGAGATCAATTCGAACGTGATGTTCGACATCGTCCCGCTCGAACGCCAGTTGAGCGAATCGCTCGGCTTGCCGCGCGCGATCGGTGCGTTGTCCGGAATCTTCGGCGGGCTCGCGGTGGTGCTCGCGGCGATCGGACTCTACGGATTGATGGCGTACAGCGTCGCGCGGCGGCGCAACGAGATAGGCGTGCGAATCGCGCTCGGCGCCGGCCGGTCGCGAATCGTGCGGATGGTGCTCGGTGATGTCGGACGCATCGTCACGATCGGCGTGGTGATCGGGCTGGCGCTCTCGTTCAGCGCTCGGAAACTCGTCGTCGGGTTCCTCTACGGCATCGCGCCGGACGACAGTCGCACACTCGTCGGATCGGCGGCGCTCCTCGGCGCGATCGCTCTCGTGGCCGTGGCCCTTCCTGCGTGGAGAGCGGCATCGCTCGATCCGGTGGCGGCGCTCAGGGAGGAGTAACCGCAGCAGTTGCGGCACCATCGCAGCGCCTTCGGCTGACAATCGTGGAAACCTTCGCTGCACGTCGTCAAGCTCAGCGTGCTCGGCTTCGTCGGGCTTCGGATCAGCTAGTTACCATCTGCTCGTGGGGGCTACGTCGAGTACAAAGCACCCCCAGTCGCTTCCCGCTGTGGCGACGATGACCCATTGGCCCGCGCTCGGAAGGGACACCTCACTCGGATAGCCGTACAAGCGTCCAGACGGTCCCGGACTGTAGGCCAAGCCTTCGACGCGGAATCGGACCGAATCAGCCCCGTTCCCAATGCGAGCCGCCCGAACGACGAGAGGTTTCTGCAACGAAGAGCCGTGTAACGGGAGCCAGACGACCTTGTATCCCTTTACCGCGTGAAACCCACCCCATGATGCGTTGAGAAACCCTCCGCGGACGATAAAGTCACCTGAGCGCAAGGAGCCGTTCGGGGCCGAGGTGTACGCGACGTACGCCGACGCCACCACGCAGCGCCTTTCAGCGGTTCCGCCGAACGGGTCGCTGAAGTAGGGTTGCTGGGCCACCTGCGGCGCGTCGTGCGCGAAATCGGCCCCTTGGGCTTCGGCCTCTCGAACGGTCATGGGTATGTTCTGCGCTCTCACGACGTGCGTCGTCGTCGCAATCATCAACGCCGCGGCCAAACTGACCTTCCGCATGCCAGCCTCCATCGAAGGTTCGGAGATCAAAGTGGCCGCAAGCACTGCGCCCAGCGCCGCGATTAGGGCCGGGGACGGGCTCTGCAATCAGGACCCCGGCGTTTTGCGCGCCGTCACGATCAGAGCAGCCCGGCCCTACGGCATGCCTCGGGCACCAGTCACTAGGACCGCAACCGTGACGACGACGGTGCCAGAGATCGCGGTGTCCGCCTGCGAGGTCGCAATGATCGTCGTCGTGCCGAGCGAATCAGCCGTCATCATGCCGGTCTGATCTACGGTTGCGATGCGGGTATTCGACGAGGACCACGTAACCCTGTCGTCGGTAAGCCCTGGCCCGCCCACTACGGACGCGGAGAAAGTGAGCTTCGTGCCGAGGTTTATGGAGAGGGGTCCCGACGGGATCACCGTCACAGAATGCACAGTGCTGTCCTGCGGGATTACCCGAGCGACGAGGTTGTCGCCGCAAGCTACGGTGCTGGACGTGACGGCAAACGTCAGAGCGGCCAGCACGACAGTCGAACGAACGACAGGTGGCATCTAACCGTCCCCCATGGCTTAACTGCAAAAAAATGTCGCGTCACGCACGTCTCCACCAACGGTCGGCCGACGATCAGTGATGATTTCGGCGGCAACGTGGGCGGATGCCGACGTCCTGACCGCCGGCATCCGCCGTTTTCACGGCGTCCGATCGTCCTCTACCCTGTCACACTGGGCGCGGCTGGTTGCGGCGGTGCCGCAGCCACCGGTGGCGCCTTCACCGGCGTCACCACCTTCACCGGCGTCACCACCTTCACTGGCGTCACCGCTGTCCGCACGGGCCCGGGCTTGGCGGGAATGCGCCGAACCGCATTCCACTCGGCGAGCAACTGCTCGTCGGTCACGGCCTGCTGAATCGCCGCATCGAGCAGGTGCAGCGCTCGGCGCCCGCCGGCGGTTCCCGATCCGAGCGCGATGGTGGAACCCCGGCGCTTGGCGCTGTGATCGCTGCGTCCGTCGAGCGATGATCCGATCTGCTGCAACATCGCCCTCAGATCATCGAGAAAACTCGGCCTGAGGCCCGCGGCGACGAATGTCGCCGTGTACGGCGCCGCTGCGTTGGCCATCGCGTTGGCAGCGTCGACGAGCGGCGCGCCGACGAGGCGGACCGGCGGAAGCCGCAGGGCGGCCAGCTCCGGAACGTCTCCGAGCGTGGCCGCCGCCACCTTGGCGATCGGCCGCAAGAATTGCCGGCGCAACGCGAGCCGGAGACTCCGTTGCTTGCTGGTCTCGCCGGTCGAGCCGATCCGGTGCTCGGCCTGCGCGACCGCGTGCCCGTCGAGCGACGCGATGGCGTCGTCCAACGCTTTACGCGCTCCGGAGCTGTTCACCGATGCCAACGCCGCCGCGTTGGCGTCGAGGAACCGCTGGACATTCACCAGCGTGTCCCGGACGTAACTCTGCTTCTGCTTCATTAGTACCTCCCTCGAGCGCCGGCAATGTATGCACGCGACGCGGGCGCCCGCGCGGCAGCGTGCGACCGGCGGACCGATGTGCCGCCGGCGGAATGGTGGCTGCGAAGCTCACTGCTATGTGTCCCCGGTTCACCGCGAAGTGTCGGGAACTCATCGCGACGTGACGCGTACTCGTCGGAACGTGTCGCGAAGTCATTGCGACGTGTCGCGAAGTCATTGCGACGTGTCGCGAAGTCATTGCGACGTGTCGCGAACTCATTGCGACGTGTCGCGAAGTCATTGCGACGTGCCGCGAACTCATTGCGACGGGTCGCGAACTCATTGCGACGGGTCGTGGAACTCATTGCGACGTTCCCCGATGCAAACGGCGGGGGCCCCGGCTTGCGCGACAGGTGGCGAAGCTCAGGCGTGAGGTGTCCCCACGAGAGCGCAAAGTGGCGCCGTGGGAGTCTCAGGTGCTCGCGCCGAAGTCGAATGTGCCCCACGAATACGCTGGACCGTCGTATACCCTGTACATGCACGAACTCGCAAAACGGTCTAGACCGTTTTTCGGGTTCGTGCATGTTCTAAGTGGGGACCGCCGAGCGGCGGACCAACGGTGAGCGGCCGCACAGCGGCTGCGTGACGCACCTTTACGAGACCGGATGACCGATCAATCCACAATCCTGCAGGTTGTGGGCGCTCCGCCGGCGGATTCTTCCGACGGCCGGGGCGATCAGGGGGCCCGCGAGACACGCGAACCGGGCCCGGAGCTCGAGCGCGAATTCGAGGCGATTTACCGCCGCGAGTTCCCGGTCGCGCTGCGATTCGCGCGGCGCTATGTGGACGATGCGACGGCTGAAGACGTGGTGCAGTCCGTATTCATGAAATACTGGGAGGGCTACACGCAAACGCCGGCGCTGGTGTTCCGACCGGATGCAGCGCGCACGCAGGCGGCCATCCTGGCGTCGGTGCGCAACGAGTTGGGGATGGCGCGCCGACACGCGAAAACGTTGCTGCGGAAGGCCGACCAGATCCGCGCCGCGGTCGTCGACACGATGCGCAACGCGGCGGCGCCGGAGCGGCGGCCGGCCGAGTTGGAGTTGTCGGAGGCCGTGGCGCGGGCCCTCGACCGGTTGCCAACGCGCCAGCGCGAGGTCTTCGCGCTCGTGAAGTTCGACGAGAAGTCGTACGAGGAGGCAGGGGAAATTCTGGGTATCTCACCACGAACCGTTCATCAGCACTTGGTGAAGGCGAACGCGCGGCTCCGCGCGGAACTGGCGGAGTACGCGATCCCGGAGCCCGATTGGTCGTATCTCGACTACTACGAAGACGTGCGCGACGGCGGAGGGAGGAAGGATGAGCAACCTTGATGGGGAGGCGGCGCCGGTGACGGCGACGGACGCCGACGCGGCCATGGCTGCCGGGCTGGCCCGACTCAAGGATCTGGTGGCAGACTGGCGACTGACACTCGACGCGGCGATGGCAGTCGAGCGAATCGCCGAGCGGTCATTGAGCATCGTGACGGCCTATCTGGCCGGCGAGCTGCCACCGGCGATCGCGGGCGAGGTGACGGACATTCTGCGGACCGAGCCGTGGTTGCGCGCCGCGCACGCCAAACTATTCGCGGCCTGGCAGGCGCCGAACGCCGAGCGAGCGGTGAGCAAAGAGGAAGTCGATACAGCGTATGGCCGATTCGAGGCGATGCGCGCGGCGAAGTTCGGCCGAGGTGCGGCCGGGCGGGGGCCATCGAGCGCGTGAGACCGAATCTCGGTCCGCCGCGCGAGCTGCTCGTCCGCCCGCTCGAAAGCGATCATCGCCGCGCGGTGGTACGCTTGGCGTCGGCAACAGGTATCATCGGCGGCAGCTCGCTGGCGGCGATGGCGCTGTTCGCGTCGCACGCGAGGCTCGGCTGGCGTCTCGTCAGCCTGATCGGGGGCGTGGCGTCGGTGGCGCTGGCTGCGTGGCGCTTCAGACGGCCGAGCAAACGGAACCTGCTCGGCATGGTGGTTCTGGGGTGGACCATCGCGGCGGCCGCGCTCGCGATGTGGACCTAGCTCAGAGCTCGCGACTGAGAATGCGGCGCAGCATCGACGTGTCGATGTTGCCGCCACAGAAGATGATGCCGACGCGCTTGCCGGCGAGGCGGTCGGCGAGCTTGGGCAGCGCGGCGAAACCCATCGCGCCCGCGCCTTCCACCAGATTGTGCGTCTCGGCGACGATCGTACGCAGCGATTCGGCGATCTCGGCGTCGGTCACGGTCACGAATCCGGCGAGACCGTCTTGCAACGCGGGAAACGTGAGGTCGTAGGTCGTCCGCGTCGCGACGCCTTCGGCGAACGTGTCCGAGCGCGGCGTCGTGAGACGCGTGTGCGCGTGCCACGAATCGTGAATCGCGCTCGCGCCGGCGGCCTGCACGCCGTACACCTCGAGCGCGGGTGACAACTCGCGCGCCACCGTCATCGCGCCGACCGCCTGCGAGCCGCCGCCGACGGCGATCACCAGCGCGTCGATCGCCGGCTCCTGCGAAAGAATCTCGAGCGTCATCGTACCCGCGCCGGCCACGATGCGCGGATCGTTCGTCGAGTGCGCGATCGTGCGCCCTTCCCTCTCGGCGATGCGCAGCATCACGCCGACGGCCTCGTCGTAGTCGTTGCCTTCTTCGACGACGGTGGCGCCGAGGGCGCGCATCGCGGTGTTCTTGCCGGGATTGTTGCCCGCCGGCACGCACACGGTGACGCTCACGCCGAGCAGTTGACCGCCGAACGCGATCCCTTGCCCGTGGTTTCCCGTGGAGGCCGCGACGACACCGCGCCGGCGTTCGTCGGGCCCAAGCGCCGTCATGAACGAGAGGCCGTTCCGGATCTTGAACGAGTTTGTCGGCTGGTGGTTCTCGTGCTTGACGTAGACGTCGATGTCGTGGCCCGCCAACTGGGCGAGACGCGGGTATCGGCGAAACGGAGTCGGCGCGAGAAAAGGCGCGATTCGTTCGCCGGCGGCCCGCACGTCGTCGAACGTGATCGGCCAGGCCGTCCTGGTCGCGTCGGGGGTCGCGGTCATCGAGGCAGTTCTGTCGAGATGAGCATCGACGTGAGCGCCACGATGATGACGCCAATGATCAGCTCACCCAGCGCGCTGCGGGCGAAGCGCCGTCCGGTGTCGTTGGTCCACTCGGACGTGACGAATCGCCGCCAATGATAGACGCCGAACGCCAACGCGACGACCACGAATATGAGTTTGCGAAAGAGCCAGCTGCCGTAATCGGTCGTCCAGAGCGTGCTCAACGTCGGCAAGCGCAGGAACGCTGCGATGACGCCGCTCGCCACCACGAGCACGACGCCGTCGACCGCGGCCGTATGGTACGAGCGGGTCAACGATGAGCCGGCTCGCGGCGATTCGGCGGAGCTCATGCGTCCGAGCGCCGGCAGTCCGACGAGGACCATCATCGCCAGCGCGCCCATCCAGGCACCGGCGCCCAGCACGTGGGTCACGTCGGCGGAGATCGAGAGCGCCGGGTGTCGAAGCGCCGCGGCGTGGCCGGTCAGCGCTTCGCTCACGCAGATGAGCACCGCGCCCAGAGCGGCCAGAAACCACCCTGCCGTCGAACGCGCGGCGATCATGAGACCGAGCAGCACGGTCACGGCGCCGACGGCCCCCGTGAACCAACCGTGGCCCCATCGCGTGTCGCGTGCGACGTCGACGACCGCTCCGAGGGATGAACTGGCCCCCGCCAGAAGTTGCGATTGCAACACGACGCGCGCGATCGTCGCGGCGATGAACACCATGATCGCGGCGACCGCCCACCGCCGCGATCGGGTCGCCGCGTCGCGAACGGCATCGTCGGGCCAGCCCGCCTGCGCGAGCACGCCGAGCCTGAAGACGACGGCGCCAATCACCAACAAAAGAGCGGCCAGCTCAGCCCACCGCACCGGGGCCGGGGTCGCCGCACCTTGGGGCATGGGCATCGACGTCGGCGCGACCGGAGTGACCGTCACGCTGGGCTTCTGCGCGGGAGGAGCAGCGGGCGCCGCCACGCCGTTCACGCGAAACGAGAATTTGCCGTTCGTCGCGTGTCCGTCGGACGCGGCCGTACGCCATACGATGGAGTAGGCCCCCCGCGACAGCGAGCCATTTATCGCGAGCGACAGCCCATTCTGCGGGAGGGCCGTCGGCGGTCCGAGCGGGATCTGAGCGCCGGCGGAGTCGAGCAACTGAACGGTCGTGAAGCGCAGCTCGGGTTGCTCGGAGAACCAAAGCGAGATCGTGGTCGGCGCCGTGTCGAGCACGGCGTTCGCGGCGGGCGTGCTCTTGACGAGCCGCGCATGCGCGAAGAGAATCGCGGGCGTGGCCAACACGGCGATCGCGGACAGCGCGACGGCGATCGGATGACGGAGAGCTCGGGGGATTCGCACGCCCTAAGATCGAGACCAGAGGCGTCGCGCGCAAACGCACCCGTCGCGCTCCGTTCGCCGGCCCGTCGTGCGCCAGGGGCGGAACCACATACATTTCGCGCCACTCGAAACGCCCACCCAAGTCCGGCGATGCTTTCGTTCACTTCGATTCTGCTGCTCGGATTCGTGCTCGGCATGCGACACGCGACCGATCCGGATCACGTGGTCGCCGTCACGACCATAGTGAGCGACGAAAAATCCCTCTGGCGTGCGAGCATGGTGGGGGCGGTGTGGGGCGTGGGCCACAGCATCACGATTCTCGCCGTCGGCGGCGCGATCGTGCTGTTCCGTCTCGTCATTCCGCCGCGACTCGGCTTGATGCTCGAGTTCTGCGTTGCACTCATGCTGATCGCGCTCGGCATGCTCACGCTGAGCGGCCGGCGGCTCGGGTCGCCGAACAACATGGCTCGGCCGCTCGTCGTTGGAATCGTGCACGGGCTGGCGGGATCGGCGTTCGTCGCGCTGCTCGTGCTGGCGGCGGTGCCGGGGGCGGTACTCCAACTTCTGTACCTGGCGCTCTTCGCGACCGGGACGATCGGCGGCATGGCGCTCATCACCGCGGTGGTCGCGCTCCCGTCGGCGGTGACGGCACGTCGATTCGTGCGCGTTCAGGGATATCTTCGCGTCGCGAGCGGACTGGCGAGTCTCGTGTTTGGCGTGGTGCTGGTGCAACGCGGCGTATCACAAGGCCTGTTCGACGCCGTACCGCACTGGACGCCGCAGTGACCGCGGTCGCGCGCCGGCGGGGGGAATTCAGCCGGCGGCTGCGACGCTGGTACGCTCGAAACGCACGCGATCTCCCGTGGCGGCGCACCAGAGACCCGTACGAGGTACTCGTCTCGGAGCTCATGCTGCAGCAGACGCAGGTGTCGCGCGTGGTGACCCGGTACGCCGAGTTCCTCGAACGGTTCCCCACTCTTCACGATGTTGCGCGCGCCACGCCGGCTCGAGTCATGGAAGCGTGGGAGGGACTCGGCTACTACGCGCGAGCGCGCAATCTCCATAAACTCGCGCGCGAGGTGACGAATCACGGCCGCTCGCGCGAGGCACGACTCCCGGCTGATCCCGGCGAGCTCCGCGGGCTTCCGGGAATCGGTGCGTACACGGCTGGGGCCGTGTCATCGTTCGCCTACGAGCGGAGAGCCGCGCTGGTCGACACGAACGTGTCGCGGGTCATCAAGCGAGCCTTCGTGCCGTCGGTCGACGCGAAGTCGTCGCGCGGGCAACGCAAGGTGTGGGCGATCGCCGAATCGCTGCTGCCGCGCACGGGCCGCGCCACCTGGACGCACAATCAGGCGCTGATGGAGCTTGGCGCGCTCGTATGCACAGCCCGCGTGGCCCATTGCGGCCGGTGCCCGGTCCGCGCAATGTGTGCCTCAGCGGCGAAACCCGGCCGAGGGCGCCGGCGTAGTTCGAGTGTGACCAGCCCGATACACAGCGCGGAGGAAGCCCGGTGAGCGAGGACGCGATGATCCTGCGAGATATTTTCGCCTTCGTGATCGGCGTCGTGGCCATCGGATGCTTCACGGGCGTGCTTACCACGTGGATCAAGTACCGCGCGAAGCGCGTGGTGAACGCCGACGTCAACGCGCGGCTGGGTGAGATCGCCGATCGCCTGGCGAAGCTCGACAATGCCGTCGATTCGATGTCGGTGGAGGTCGAGCGGATTTCGGAAGGCCAGCGCTTCGTGACGAAGCTGTTCGCCGAGCGCGGCACGGCGGCTGCTCTGCCTGATGGCGTGCGAGCCGGCGGGTCGACCCCCCGCCACTAGGCCAACTAGATTTTAGCTCACGTGAGACGGAGCCAGCGCGCTCCGTCTCGGTCACTTTTGGAGATTCGTGAGCATGAGCACCACATTGGCCGCGCCGACTGGGGGGGGGGCCTCTCCATCGGGCGAGCTCCGAGCCACCGGCACGCTGGACATCAAGGACTCTCGCACCGACAAGTCCTACTCCGTTCAAATCGTGCAGGGCGGCGTCGAAGGCGACACGGCCTCGCGCGCGATGGATCTCCGGCAGATCAAGACGTCGCCCGACGAATTCGGTCTGATGACGTACGATCCCGCTTTCATGAATACGGCGTCGTGCAAGAGCGCGATCACCTTTATTGACGGCGACAAGGGAATCCTCCGCTACCGCGGCTATCCCATCGAACAGCTCGCCGAGAAATCGACATTTCTCGAAGTGGCGTGGCTGCTCCGCAACGGCGAGCTGCCCACGCAGAGCGAGTACGACTCGTGGGTGCACGACATCACGTACCACACGTACGTGCACGAGAACATCAAGACGTTCCTGCAGGGCTTCCGCTACGACGCGCATCCGATGTCGATGCTCTGCTCGACCGTCGCGGCGCTGTCGTCGTTCTATCCGGAAGCGAAGAACATCCACGAGCCGGAGCAGCGGAACATTTCGATCATCCGCTTGCTCGCCAAGCTGCCGACGCTCGCCGCGTTCTGCTACCGGCACATCAAGGGTCTGCCCTTCATCTATCCCGACAACGACCTGAGCTACGTCGAGAATTTCCTGTCGATGGTGGCGCGGATGTCGGAGCCGAAGTACGAGGCGAATCCTGTTTTCGTGAACGCGCTGGAGATTTTGTTCATTCTCCACGCGGACCACGAACAGAATTGCTCGACCAGCGCGGTGCGCGCCGTCGGGTCATCGTACGTCGACCCGTTCTCGGCGATCGCGGCCGGCGTCGCGGCACTGTACGGCCCACTGCACGGCGGCGCGAACGAGCAGGTGCTCCGCATGATCAGCGAGATCGGCCACCCGAAGAACGTCGCCGGCTTTATCGACGACGTGAAGGGCGGAAAGGGGAGCCGCCTCATGGGCTTCGGCCACCGCGTGTACAAGAGCTACGATCCGCGCGCCAAGATCGTGAAGAAGCTGGCCGACGAGGTGTTCAAACAGGTCGGCGTGGACAAGGATCTCGAGATCGCGCTCAAGCTCGAGGAAGCGGCGCTGCACGACGACTACTTCATCTCGCGCAAGCTCTATCCGAACGTCGACTTCTACACGGGGCTGATCTATCGGTCGATGGCGTTCCCGACCGACTTCTTCACCGTGCTCTTTGCCGTCGCGCGCACCGCCGGTTGGCTCGCGCAGTGGGAAGAGATGCTCAACGACAAGGAGCAGAAGATCGCGCGCCCGCGGCAGATCTACACCGGCTATGGCGAACGGCCGTTCAAGTCCCGGCTGTCGAACCGGTTTCCGCCCGCGAAGCGCGACCCGATGAAAGTGTAAGTCCGCGGGAAGTCAGACAGGCTTGCCGCGCGACAGCTTCAAGACCGTGTCCCACTCTTTCGGCGTGACCGGCTGCACCGACAGCCGGCCAAGCCGGACGAGGGCCATCGACGCGAGCGCCTTCGTCTTTTTGATCTCGTCCAGCGAGACGGGGCGCGGCAACGGTTCGATGCCGCGGATGTCGACCATGAACCACGTCGGCGCGTCGGCGTTGCTCTTGGGATCGAAGTGCGGGTCGTTGGGGTCGAGCGCCGAATGGTCCGGATATGCCTCGCGCGCGACCTCGGCGATGCCGACGATGGCCGACGGATCGGCGTTCGAGTGGTAGAAGAAGACCCGGTCGCCCTTCTTCATCGCCCGCAAATGGCCACGCGCGGCGAAATTCCGGACGCCGTCCCAGAACGTGGTTCGATCCGGGAGCCCCAGCAGATCGCCGAACGAGAACGTGTTTGGCTCCGATTTGACGAGCCAGTAGCCGCCGCTTTCGGCGGCCGCGGGTCGCGGGCGAGAGCGTTTCGCGCCGCGCTTCGCTGGAGCTCGCTTGGCGGGAGCGGACGACTTGCGACTCTTGGTGCGCTTCGGGGGGGAGTTGCTTTGGGCATCGGATGAGCGCGGTGGGACCGACAACAGCCTAGTTTTCGCGCGTGAACATCGCAAGCGGTTTCGGAGCGATCGTCCTCGGCGTGAAGTCGGCTTTGCTCGCCATTGGAGGCCTCGTCGCGCTCGCCTGCGTCCTCGACTGGGCAGTGCGGACGCGTCGAATCAATCCGTTCAGCAGAGCGGCGCGCTTCGTTCGCGCGCGCGTCGATCCGCTGATGTCGCCGATCGAGCGGGTCATCGTGCGCACCGGTGGGGTGCCGTCGTCGGCGCCGCTGTGGATGATCGTCGGCTACGCGCTGTTCGGCATCCTGCTCGTGACGCTGCTTCAGCTACTCGGCGGCGTGCTCGCCGAGGTAGCCTACGGCGTCCGAACGCCGGCGGCGATCCCGATCCTGCTCGCCTCGTGGGCGTTCTCGCTGCTCCGGCTGGCGCTTCTGGTGCGCGTGATCTCGTCGTGGCTGCCGATTTCGCCGTATTCGGGATGGATTCGCTGGTCGTACGTGCTCACGGAGTGGATGGTCGCGCCGCTGCGGCGGCTGATTCCGAACCTCGGACCGATCGACATCACGCCGATCGTCGCCTGGCTCTTGCTCAGTTTGTTGCAGAGCGTGCTCGGCGTTCCGTGAGTCCGCTCCGCGTGAACGTATCGAAGGGTCGAGTCCGGTTGTCGGTTCGCGTTCAGCCGCGAGCGGCGCGCAGCGAGATCGTCGGCGTTCACGGCGACGCGCTCAAGGTGCGACTCGCCGCGCCGCCGGTGGATGGCGCGGCGAATGAAGAGTTGGTTCAATTGTTTTCACGTACCTTCGCAGTGGCGCGGCGATCGGTTAGAATTCTCGCCGGCGAGCACTCGCGATCGAAGATCGTCGAGATCGATGGAGTCACGGACGGCGCCATTCGCGCCGTCGTCGAAGGCGGGGGTGGGGCTCAATGACGGGTTCTGCCGCGGAAACCATGGCGCAAATTCTTCTGATCGGCACGGAGACGCCTCTCCTCGAGGGTCTCGCCCAATCGTTCGCGGCGCTCGGACTCGGGACATCGGTGATTCCGACGCTCCACGAGGCGCGAGAGGTCGCGGCGCAGCAGGCTCCCCTGATCGCCCTCGTGAGCCACGCTCTCGCGGCCGAGTCGACTGGAGAGACGCTGAACATTCCGCTGGCTCCCGGCGGCGCGCTCGTGCTCTACCGAGCGGGCACGACCGGCACCGCGGCTCTGTCTCCGACGCTCCAACGCGCCGTGCTCGCGGATCTGGCTTTGCCGCTGGAACGAAACCGCCTCATCGCGCTCGTGCAGCACGTCGGCGAACGCGCGAAGACGACGGGCCGTGGTTTCGACGATTCGAATCGCGAGCGTCCGACGCGCGCCTGACGCGCCTGACGCGTCTCTACCAAATCCGAGGCGTGTGAATCGTCGATGACGACCTGGCGGATTGGTCTGTTCGCGCTAGCGCTGGGTTCGCTCGGCGCATCGGTGGCGGCGGCGCGCCATTCGGGGCCGCCGCGACTCCGCGTCATCGGCACGAACGACTTCCACGGTGCGCTCGAGCCGCGTCCCGATACGCGCGGCGTGTTGCGCGGTGGCGCGGCCGCGCTGGCGGCGACGATCGAGCGCGCCGAAGGCGAGTGCGCGGCGCCTGACTGCCAATGGATTCTGGTCGACGGCGGCGACGAATTCCAAGGCACGCTGGCGTCGAACCTGGCGTTCGGACACCCGGTGTCGGGGATCTTCAACGAGCTGCACTACACCGCGGCCGCGCTCGGGAATCACGAGTTCGACTGGGGACAGGACACGCTTCGCGCGCGGATGCGCGAGGAGCACTACGACGTGCTCGCGGCGAACGTGCGCTACGAGGACGGTCGCGACGTTCCTTGGATTCGCGACGACACGCTCGTCACGCGGGGCCCGTTCAAGATCGGGATCATCGGTCTCGTCACCCGCAGCACCAAAACGGCGGCGAAGGCGAGCGTGATCGCCGGACTCCGGTTCGACGACCCGGCGCCGATCGTCGACAGCCTGTCGGCCGACCTGCGCAGACGCGGCGCCAACACGGTGATCGTCGTCGCCCATTCCGGCGGCTTCTGCGACGCGAACGGATCCGGCGCCTGCAGCGGCGAGATCTTCGACATGGTGCGTTCCCTCAAGGAACACATCGACCTGGTCGTCGCCGGCCATTCGCATTCGCTCATCAACACGGTCATCAACGGCGTGCCGATCGTCCAGGCGTACTCGCACGGTTCGGCGATCGATGTGGTGGACATTCCGCTTCTCGACCGCACGAACGGTGCGATACGCCACGAGGTTCGAAGCGTCTATCCGGACTCGATCCGCCCCGATCCCACGATTGCCAAGGACGTCGACGCCGCCGTGGGCGCCGTCGCGTCTCGCGCCGCCGAGCACATTGCGACGATCGCCGAGGACATGCCGGGCACCGATGAATCGCCGCTCGGCGATCTCGTCGCCGACGCGATGCGCGCCGCCGGTCACGCGGACTTCGGCGCGATGAATCACGGCGGCATTCGGGCGGCGCTGCACAAAGGGCTCGCGACCTACTCGGACGTCTTCGAGGTCCAGCCGTTCGGCAACACGCTCTACAAGCTCACCGCCAAGGGCGCCGACATGCGGCGCTACTTCGAGAAGGTCGTCGGTGGCCGGCGGCCCAATGCATGGCTCAGCGGAGTTCAGCTCACGTTCGAGCCGACACGCCCGGCGGGATCACGGATCACGTCGATCACTCTGGCGGACGGGCGGCCGTTCGACGACGCGGCGACCTACGCGATCGTGATCAACGATTTCATGCTCACCGGCGGCAGCGGACTCGGATTCCCCGGCCAGCCCATCTCCTCGCAATCGGCCGACATCACGGACCTCGACGCGATGATCGCCTATCTCAAGAGTGCTCCGCAACCGGTGCAGCCGCCCCGGGATGCGCGCATTCGAACGGCCGCGGCGACCGGTGGAACGAAAACGGGCTAGCCATCGTCCGTCTGAGGGGTTTACACTATAGAACAACAGTCCGTGGCGATTTTTGGCAACTTGCGGCCACGTTAAACATTCCGCTAAAGCGCCGGCCCGAGCGCTAGCGTTGCGGGCATTTTTCTTTGTCGCACGGCACCCTCGATGGCTGACCCGACGTTCTCCCCTCGAACGACTACGCCCGCCCATCGCACGAACGAGTCCGCGTACCTGGCGGCCATCGCGCGCGGCGTGGTCGTGTTCGACGGCGCCATGGGGACGAACATCCAGCGGTTTCACCCCACGCCCGAAGACTTTGGCGGCAAGTCGCTCGAGGGGTGCAACGACCACCTGGTGCTCACCCGGCCCGACATCATCCAGTCGATCCACGAGTCGTTTCTCCAGGTGGGGTGCGACGTCGTCGAGACGTGCACCTTCCAGTCGACACCGCACCGCTTGCGCGAATGGGGGATCGAGGAAAAGACGCGCGAGTTGAACGTCGCGGCGGCCAGGCTCGCAAGGGCGGCGTGCGACAAGTACGCCACGCCCGACCGTCCGCGGTTCGTCGCCGGGTCGATCGGACCGACGGGTTTGCTCCTCTCGAGCAGCGATCCGGTTCTCTCGAACACGACGTTCGCGGCGCTCGAGGAGAACTACTACACGCAAGCGAAGTATCTCGTAGAAGGGGGCGTCGACGTCCTCCTCATCGAGACGGCGCAGGACATCCTCGAGGTGAAGGCGGCGATCGCCGGCTTCGAGCGGTTGTTCGACGAGATCGGCCGGCGCGTGGCGGTCCAGGCTCAGGTCACGCTAGACACGAGCGGCCGCATGCTGCTCGGCACCGACATCGCCAGCGCGATGACGACGTTGGAGGCGCTGCCCATCGATGTGATTGGGCTCAACTGTTCGACGGGCCCCGAGCACATGCGCGAGCCGATCCGCTTTCTCGCGGGCAACGCGTCGCGGCCGGTGTCGTGCATTCCGAACGCCGGACTTCCGCTCAACACGGGCACCGGCGACGCGGTCTATCCGCTCGAGCCGGAACCGATGGCCGCCATGCTCGGCGAATTCGTCGAGCAGTTCGGCGTGCGGATCGTCGGCGGATGTTGCGGCACGCGCCCCGAGCATCTGGCGGCGATCGTCGAACGCGTGCGAGCGGGAACGACAGCGAAGCCGCCGGAAACCCACGCCGCGCCGGAGGCCGGCTCGGTGCGCGGATCGCGCGTGCCACGCGCGGCGTCGGCGATGCGCGCGACCGACTTCGACCAGAATCCCAAGCCGCTACTCATCGGCGAGCGGGTGAACTCGCAGGGCTCGCGCAAAGTGAAGCGCTTGCTTCTCGCCGACGACTACGAGGGCATCGGCACCGTCGCGCGCGAGCAGGTCGAGTCGGGCGCGCACGTGCTCGACGTGTGCGTCGCGCTCACCGAGCGCGCCGACGAAGCCGAGCAGATGGCGAAGGTGGTGAAGCTGCTGTCGATGACCGTCGAGACGCCGATCATGATCGACTCGACGGAGCCGGCGGTCGTGCAGCGCGCGCTGGAAGCGATTCCGGGACGCGGCATCATCAACTCCATCAACATGGAGAACGGCCGCAAGCGCATCGACCAGGTCGTGCCGCTCGCCAAGCGCTACGGCGCGGCACTCGTCGCGCTCACGATCGACGAGATCGGGATGGCCAAGACGCGCGATCGGAAGCTCGAGGTCGCGAAGAAGATCTACGAGATCGTCGTCGGCGAGTACGGGCTCACGGCGCAGGACCTGATCTACGACGACCTCACGTTCACGCTGGCGACGGGCGACCCGGAGTGGATCGAGTCCGCCGTCGAGACGATCGAGGGCATTCGACTCATCAAGCGCGAGCTGCCGGGCGTGTTCACCAGCCTCGGCGTGTCGAACGTGAGCTTCGGCCTCGCGCCGGAAGCGCGGGCGGTTCTGAATTCCGTGTTCCTGCATCACTGTGTCGAGGCGGGGCTCGACATGGCGATCGTGAATCCGGCTCACGTGCAGCCGTACGCCGAGATTCCCGCCGACGAGCGCGCGCTGGCCGACGACCTGGTGTTCAATCGCCGGGCGGACGCGCTCCAGCGGTTCATCGAGCATTTCGAGGCGCGCAAGGGCGGCGGCAACGCACGCGCGTCGGAGGTCGAAGATCCCACCGCCTCGATGACGCTGGACGAGCGCGTCCACTGGATGGTGGTTCACCGGAAAAAGGAAGGCATCGAAGCGGCGCTCGACGCGGCCGGCGTGCGCGAGCAACCGGTGCGCGTGCTCAACGAGGTGCTGCTGCCGGCGATGAAGGAAGTCGGCGACAAGTTCGGCGCCGGCGAGCTGATTCTGCCGTTCGTCTTGCAGTCGGCCGAGGTGATGAAAAAGGCGGTCAAGCATCTCGAGCAGTTTCTCGAGCGCGCGGAGGGTTACACCAAGGGCCGCGTGGTGCTGGCGACGGTCTATGGCGACGTGCACGACATCGGAAAATCGCTCGTCAACACCATTCTCTCGAACAACGGCTACACGGTGTTCGACCTCGGCAAACAGGTTCCTGTAAATACTATTATTGAGAAGGCGCTCGAGGTGAACGCCGACGCGATCGGACTCTCGGCGCTCCTCGTGTCGACGTCGAAACAAATGCCGCTGTGCGTGCAGGAGCTGGATCGGCGCGGACTCAAGATTCCCGTGCTGATCGGCGGCGCGGCCATCAACCGGCGGTTCGGCCGCCGCGCGATGTTCGTGGAGGGTGAGCGCGCGTACGACTCGGGCGTCTTCTATTGCAAGGACGCCTTCGAAGGACTCGAGACGATGGACCGCCTGCAGGACGGCGGCTCTCGCGATGCCTTCGTCGCCCGCCTGCTCGACGACGCGCGCAACGACAAGTTTCTCACGACGACGGTCGGCAAGGACGTCGCGGCGGGCGTTGCCGCCGGCGCGCGGAGCGACGTCAACGCCGACAACCCCGTTCCGGCGGCGCCGTTCTTCGGCGTGCGGACGCTCGACGACATTCCGCTCGACGAAGTGTTCTCGCTGCTCGATCTCGACGAGCTGTATCGCCTGCAATGGGGCGCTCGCGGATCGGGCGAAGCCTACGAAGCGACGGTGCGCGAGTTCGAGCCGACGCGCGCGCGTCTGCAGGAATCCGCGAAATGCGACGGTTGGCTGCGGCCGCGAGCCGTCTACGGACTCTTCCCCGCTCAATCGACGGGCAACCATCTCGTCATCTACGATCCCGCGGCGTACGCGAAAGACGGCACGACGCGCGAGATCTCGCGCTTCCATTTCCCCCGCCAGGACGGCCGCGAACGCCTCTGCATCGCCGACTACTTCCGTTCTGTCACCTCGAGCGACGTAGACGTCGTGGGCTTCCAGATCGTGACCGTCGGCGACGCGGCCAGCGAGCGATTCCAGTCGCTGCAAACGGCCGGCGAATACACCGAGGCGTTTTACGTGCACGGCCTCGCCGTCGAGACGGCGGAGGCGGTCGCCGAGTGGATGCATCGACGGATCCGGCACGAGCTGGGCGTGCCCGGCGGACAGGGCAAACGATACTCGTGGGGCTACGGCGCCTGTCCCGACCTCGAGGACCACGCGCAGCTCTTCACGATTCTGCCGGCCGAGCAGTCACTCGGCATGCAACTCACGAGCGCGTTCCAGCTGATTCCCGAGCAGAGCACGGCGGCGATCATCGTGCATCACCCGCAGGCGAAGTACTACGCTGTGCGCGCCGAGGGCGCGAGCGCCGCCCCTCCCCGATGACGGCGACCATCGAACGTCTGCTCGACCCGAATGCCATCATCGTGTTCGACGGCGCGATGGGCACGATGCTGTACAGCAAGGGCGTGTTCATCAACCAGTGCTACGACGAGCTGAACGTCCGCGCGCCGGAGCTCGTACGCGACATCCATATGCAGTATGTCAAAGCAGGGGCGGATGTCATCGAGACGAACAGTTTCGGGGCCAATCGCCTCAAGCTCGTGCAGCACGGACTGCAAGATCAGGTGAAGGAGTTGAACCGCGCCGCGGCGAAGGTGGCGCGCGACGCCGCCGACGGCCGCGCACTGGTCGCGGGCGCGGTCGGTCCGCTCGGCGTTCGCCTCGAGCCGTACGGCCCGACGAGCAAGGCCGAAGCGTGCGCGACCTTCAGGGAACAGCTCGAGGGGCTCGCCGAGGGTGGCGTCGATCTGTTCATCCTCGAGACCTTCTCCGATCTCGACGAGATCGAGCAGGCCATTCTCGCCGCGCGCGAGGTCGACGCGAACAAGCCGATCATCGCGCAGATGACGATCGGCGCCGACGGCCGCACGCCCTATGGCGCCGAGACCGACGTCGTCGCGCGCAAGCTCGACGCGTGGGGTGCCGACATCATCGGATTGAACTGCTCCGTCGGTCCGCAAACGATTCTCGAGTGTGTCGAGAAGATGGCACCGGCTACGCGGCGCAAGTTGAGCGCCCAGCCGAACGCGGGCATGCCGCGCGACGTCGGCGGCCGCAGCATGTACATGGCGAGCCCCGAATACATGGCGACCTACGCGCGTCATCTCGTGCAAGCGGGCGCGAAGATCGTGGGCGGATGCTGCGGTACGACCCCTGAGCACATCCACGCGATCGTCGAAGGGATTCGTCCTCTCGCGCCTCGCCTCGCCGGAACCGCCGTGATTCATGACCCCGTGCCGGCGGGCAACGGCGCTCCTGCCGAGCGGCGGCCGCCGGCCGCCGTGGAGACGGTGCCGCTCGCCGAGCGTTCCCATTGGGCGAAGAAATTGGCGACGCGGGAGTTCGTGTCGTCGGTGGAGATCGTGCCGCCGCGCGGCGTCGACGCGTCGCGCATGCTCGCCGACGTGAAGAAGCTCAAGGATGCCGGTGTCGACGCCGTGAACGTGCCGGACGGACCGCGCGCGCAGAGCCGGATGGGCGCGCTCCTGACGAGCGTGTTGATCGAGCAGCAAGTCGGCATCGAGACGGTCACGCACTACGCTTGCCGCGACCGCAACCTGCTCGGCATGCTGAGCGACCTGTTGGGTGCCTCGGCTGTAGGCCTTCGCAATTTGCTCATCGTCACCGGGGATCCGCCGAAGATGGGTCCCTATCCCGACGCGACGGCCGTCTTCGACGTGGACTCGATCGGCCTCACCAACCTGGTGAGCCACCTCAATCGGGGGCTCGATCCCGGCGGCAACGCGATCGGCCAACCGACCCGTTTCGCGATCGGCGTCGGCGTGAACCCGGTGGCGATCGACGTCGAGCAGGAGATTCGCAGGTTCACCTGGAAAGTGGACGCCGGAGCTGAGTTCGCGATCACCCAGCCGGTGTTCGACGCGGCTCAGCTGGAGAAGTTCTTCGAGCGGATCGGCGGCAAGCACATTCCGGTAGTGGCCGGCATCTGGCCGCTCGTGTCGGTGCGGAACGCCGAGTTTCTCGCCAACGAGGTGCCGGGCGTGTCGGTGCCGGAGGCCGTGATCGCGCGCATGCGTCGCGCGAACGAGAAGTCAAAGGAACACGCGGTGGCCGAGGGGATCGCGATCGCGCGTGAGATGTTCGAGCGGATCCGGCCGCTCGTGCAGGGGATTCAGGTCTCGGCGCCGTTCGGCAAGGTGGAGCTGGCGCTCCAGGTCCTCGAGAGTCGCGCCTAAGCGCGACCCAGCGCCTTCTTCGCCGCTTCTTCGCCGCTGATGAACGCCTGGTCCGTCCAGGCGTGGTTCCAGTCGCCGTAGCGGCCGCAGTAGTGAATCCCGACGTCGCTCAGAAAACCGTGAATCGTCTTCACGGCCGCCGCGCGGTCGAGATCGTAGATCACGTTGGCGTAGCGGTTGATCGCGACGTCCTGGTGCAGAATCTTGTCCGTGTCTCGGATGAAATCGGTGCGACGCAGATCCGTGATCACGCGCTCCATGAGGTCGGCCGGGTTGGCCGGCACCGGACGGTACTTGTCGGAAAAGTACACCTCGGCCTGAATCGTTCCGCAGCCCGGCGGCGCGTTGCGCGGCGAGAACATGTGCGGGAGGTTGACCCGCGAAAAGATGATGTCCTCGTCGTAGAAATACGTGATGCCGCCCTCCGACAGATCCGCGCGATCGATGCCGAAGTTGAACAACACGGCCGTCGTGAACGCGAGCTGCTTGGCGGCTAGCCGAACGTCGTCCGGAGCGCGCGCGATGAGCGGCACGAGATCCGGAAGCGGAATCGACGAGATCACCTGGTCGTACGTCGCCTCTTTGCCGTTCGTGAACCGTATCCGTCTCGCCTTCGGATCGATCTCGGCCACGCCGTGGTCGAGCTTCAGGTCGTATCGCTCGGCGAAGGCGGCGAGATAGGTCTTGAATCCGCCGACCTTCGGATAGCGGAACATGTCGACGTAGTGCGCGGCGTTGCCCTGCGACGCGCCGGGGATCGCGCCGCGGAACACCTCCTCGATGCTCGGCCGATACATTCGCGGACCGATCCAGTCGGTCGTCAACCGGTCCATCGTCGTCGTGTGATACTTGTGGCCGTAGACCATCGGGAACATGCTCGCGAAGGTCTTTCCGTACGCATCGACCAGCCATTCGGCGTAGCTGGCGCCCGGCGTCGACTCCTTCCCGCCCTGCGACACGTACTCGGTCATGATCGTGACGGCGAGGTCGGGCGGAAGCTTGGCGAGATTGCACTGCACGGGATGCGGGATGCGCCGACCCTTCCAATAGTTGTCCGCGCCCAGCCGCCGCTCCTCGAACTCACCCTTCACGTTCTCGGCGAGAATGTCTCGCACGTGGGCGTGTTTGGTGAACGACACGTGGCCGCCTTCGTCGTAGACGAAGCCGCTCTCGTAGCGAAGCGAGTGCGTGTGCCCGCCGTAATAGGGATTGCGATCGTACATGACGAACGGCATCCCGGCGGCTTCGAGGGCGTGCCCGGCACCGAAGCCGGCCATGCCCGTCCCCAAGACGGCGAAGCGAGTCACGAAGCTTTTCTCCAGCGCAGGTCGGAATCCACGCGTCCCTGCTCGAGCAGGCGAAGCAGCGATTTGACGCGCGAGTAGCGGGCCCCCTCGAGATCGTCTCGCGTGAGGCCGATGGCCATGAACGCGTCGCGCAACTGATTGATGCCGCGCTCGACGTTCCAGGTGGGCCGGAACCCGGGAACCATCCGCGTGATCTTGGAAAAATCGACGCGGTAGCAGCGAGGATCCGCGCCGGCGCCTTCGGCGAAGCTCACTTCGCTTCCCGCGACCGCGCGCTGCACCATCTCGGCCACGGTGCGAATGCGATAGTTCTCGCCCTGGCGTCCGACGTTGAATGCCTGCGAATGGATCGACTCGCGCGGCGCGACGAGGATCGCCGCGAACGCGCGGCACACGTCTTCGACGTGCACGAGCGGTCGCCACGGCGATCCGTCGCTCTTGAGCACGACCTTTCCCGTGGTCACCGCCCAGCCGACCAGGTTGTTCACCACCACGTCCCCGCGCAGACGAGGCGACACGCCGTAGCAGGTGGCATTGCGAAGGAACGTCGGGCTGAAGGACTCATCGGCCAGGCCGAGCAGCTCGTGCTCGACCGACACCTTCGATTCGGCGTAGGGAGTGATCGGCGCGAACGTCGCCTGCTCGTCGAGAATGTCGTCGGGACTCGACGCCCCGTAGACGCTGCACGACGAGGAAAACAGGAACCGCTGGACGCCGGCCGCCTTCGCGAGGCGGGCAAGGTGAATCGACGCGCGGTGATTGATCCCGTACGTACACTCGGGATTGAGATCGCCGACCGGGTCGTTGGACAGCGCCGCCAGATGCACGACCGCGTCGAAGCCGGCCAGATCCTCGGCGCGGATGTCCCGCAGGTCGCGATCGATGACCGAAACACGCGGCGTGTCATCTCCGAACGCGCAGTCCCGGTAGTATCGCGTGTCGAGGCCTACGACCTCGTGTCCTTCGTTCTGGAGAAACGGCCCCAGGACCGCGCCGATATATCCATCGTGACCCGTCATCAACACTCGCACGTCTGCACCTCGCGGGGGGGCAACTGACGACGGAATTGTACTGTGCGGGAGTGGTGAGCGCTCATCGACGAGAAGACTGAATCGGAGGGGGTGCGGGACTGCCTATTAGACGCCCGGCGCCTGTTTTCGGCACACGCGCGGAGCGCGCGCGCTTACTTGGCCGAGCCAGGGGCGATCAAGATCTTGCGGGCGTGAAATGCCTCGGCGTATCCCTCGGGGGCGGCGCATTCGACGCCGCGAATGCGCATGAGTCCGTCGAAGGTGGACGCGGAATACCAGTGCTTTCGCCGCTGGCTGGGGAAGGACGTCATCAGGTGACGCACTTTGCGCCGTCGGATCGCCGGACTCAGCGGCACGAAGACGCTCGGACGACCGAGGTCCCCGTCGTACTTCGGGATTTCATATTCGAGGATACAATAGTCGCGGAACGTGTTCCAGGTGAGCTCCGAGACCATCCGATGATCCTGGTGCGCGTCGTCGCCGCGGTGCGTGAACACGAGATCCGGATCCGCGCGTTGCTTGATCTGCTCGAAGCGATCTTTGAGCTCGGCGCCCTGAAAGGGAAAGAAGCCGTCGCGGAACTCGGCGACCTCGATGTCCAACCCCGCCGCTCCACGCGCCAGGCGGGTGGCGCTCCTGCGCGCCTCCTGTGCGCGCCGGCGGTCGCCGCTGAGGACGACCCAGTGGAGCATCACGCGCCGCCGTTCGGCGATGAGCCGGAGCAGCGTGCCGCCGCATCCGATCTCGATGTCGTCCGAGTGCGCGCCCAAACAAAGCACCGCGAGAGGGCCACGCGGAGGGAGACCGAACGTAAACGGCAGCATCTCGTCGTCTACTTGCGGCCGTTCTCCCACGGCGGTCCGCCGCGGGCGTACAACTCGTCGAGCTGTTGCTTGTCCTTGAAGGTGTCCATGGCCTTCCAGAAGCCGTCGTACTCGTACGACATGAGCTGCCGGTCGGCGATGAGCCGCGTGAGCGCGCCGTCCACGAGGTCCTCGCCTTCGCGCAGGTAGTCGAAGATCTCGCGCCGGAAAATGAAGAATCCTCCGTTCACGCGAACCCTGGCAGCGCGCACGTCGGTGAGCGCGGTGACGAGCCCATTCGAGGTCGCGACGTAGTGGTAGCTGACGTTCGGCGACACCGTGACCATGGCGGCGATCACGCCACTCTTGCGGAACCGGTCGGCATAGGCCGTGAGGTCCATGTCGGTGAGGCAGTCGGTGTAGTTGGCGAAGAAGATCTCGTCGTCGCCGACGTAAGCGCGCACCTGCCGCAGGCGCTCGCCGATGGCGGTCGTCGGACCGGTGTCGGCAAAGGTGATGCGCCAGTCCTGAATGTCGGTGTGGAGGAGCTCGACCTTTCGGCCGCCGTCGGCGAGGATGAAGTCGTTCGACAGCGCTTCGTTGTAGTTCAAGAAATACTGCTTGATGACGTCGCCCTTGTACCCGAGACAGAGCACGAATTCGGTGTGGCCGAAACGGGCGTAGTATTTCATCAGATGCCACATGATCGGGCGGTACCCAATCGTGACCATCGGCTTCGGGAGGCTCGCGTCGTAGTCCCGAAGCCGCATCCCCAAGCCGCCGCAGAACAGCACGACCTTCATCGAGCCGCCAGTTCGCGGGCCGGCGGCGTCCGGCCCGCACCGACCGTCTTGGCCGGCCATCGCTCCTGCTGCTCTTTCCAGAGCTTGTCGGAGAGCCGTTCCGCCGGTAGACGAACGTCGGCGAACGTGAGCGCGGAATCCTTGGCGACGTCTCGAACGAGGGTACATCCCTCGGCGAGGCCGATCGGGAGCGCGTTGATCGAGCGAGCCGTCGAAGCGTTGTCGATCAGCCCGTAGGTGCAGAACCCCCCGATCGCATCCAGCCGCTCGCCGCTCTTGAGATCACGTTTCGCCATCGCCAACACCTCGCAACGCGGTCCGTCGAGCGGCGTGACCGTCGGGTCGCCGAACACCGCGGCGCGGCCGATCGTCGAAGCGATCTGCAGATGCGGCAAATGAAACGGCGTGAAGAACACGTGGAACGGACCGTCGCCCATGCGATAGTACGTGAGCTGCGCCGATTTCAGCGGGTTCGTCTCGTGCACGATCGCGAATCCGCCGGTGCGCGGCTCGGCGCCGAGTGAATAGTCGACGATGCCGCCGTCGAGCATCGCTTCGGCGGGCAGCAGCGACGCGAGCTCTCGCACATCCTTGCACGCCGGCCCGTACATGCCGCGGCGCCCGACGTGGAAGCCAGTGGCGTTCGCGAGGACGGTCGTTTCCATCGACAGCTTGGTGGCGTCGGCGAACGACGTCACCTTCCACACGTTCTGATCGTAGCGCGCGGCGAATTCCCGCTGTGTTTCCGGCGTGCGGTAGTGATCGACCATGCCCTTGATGTTGCCCGCCGCGACGACGCTCAGACCCAGTCCGCGCAGGTAGCGCACGAGCGTCATCGCCACGCCCGGTTCGTCGCCGTCGGTGTTGGTGAGCACCACGCCGGCGGCGTCCGCTTTGGTCTTGAGAATCGGTCCGATGAGCGAATCGAGCTCGGCATTCACGATGACCGTGTGCTTCTTGTGATCGATCGCGTCGAGCACGAGGCCCGCGGCGTAGTCGATGGAACCGGTGGCCTCGACGATCAGATCGATTTCCGGCGAGCGAACAAGCAGCTCGGCGTCGTCGGTGAGGACCGGCACGCCGCGCCGAATGCTCTCGGACGCCGCCGCGGCTTGGTCAGCGTTGGTCCACTGCGTGATGCCGGCCTCGCGAAACGCGCGCTCCGCGTTCGCCGGCGTGCGATTGGCGATTCCGGCCAGCCGGATTCCCGGCACGGGAGTACCGAGTTGGAGGGCGATGGCGCGGCCAGTCGCGCCGGCACCGATCATTCCGACGCGGATCGGCCGACCCTCGTTCTCTCGTCGTTGCAGAGCCGTATCGAGCATCAGCGTGACACCGCCTGAAGATGATCCTGCAAGGAGGGCCATCGCTTGTCCTGGTCGGACATCGCACCGGGAGGCAGCGGCCACTGAATTGCAACGGTCTCGTCGTCGTACTTGAGTCCACGCACCGCGCTCGGCTCGTATACCGCCGACGTCATGTAGTAGACGTCCGAGTCGTCCTGGAGTGTCTGATATCCCGTCGCGCAACCGCGCGGGACGAACAGCATCCGCGCATTTTCGGCGCTCAACTCAGTGCCGAACCACCGTCCGAACGCCGGAGAGTCGTGACGCAGGTCGACGATCACGTCGAACACGGCGCCGCGCGTGCAACGGACCAACTTCGCTTCCTCGTGCGGCGCCGATTGGTAGTGCAGTCCGCGCAACGTTCCCGCCGTGTGGCTACTGCCGACGTTGGCTTGAAGCGGCAGAAAATCGATCCCGTGCTCCTTGAACTCGTTCGTGCACCACGCCCTGAAGAATCGTCCGCGATGGTCGGCGTGTGCGGACGGATCGATGGTCCAGGCTCCAGGAATGGGCAGTTCGGTAAAGTGCATCCGGCGTGTCTATCGCGTGACCGCTTTGACCGGGGCGGGCGCGACGTGGGTGGAGTCGTGCTTGGGTGCGAAGCGCGACGCGACGTAGTGCGCGAACTTGACGCCGGTGTTGAGCGGATTCAACGCGCCGTCAATGAAGCGCATGGCCACGTATTTCGCGAGCTTCGCGTTGTCGATCGGGTTCTCGAGATCGGTCGCCGAGTGTCGATGGAATTCCCAGAAGTCCTTGCCCAATCCGTCGTACCAACTCCGCGACAGCATCGAGTAGTAGTCGTGCTCGGCGTTGCGCAAGCATCGCTCGAACTCGTCCGGCGTGAGGTAGAGCGGGCCGTACCGGGTCAATAGGTCGAGCACCGCGGCCGGATAGGCCCGCATGCGAGCGAGATAGGGCGTCGTCGCGGCTTGCTGCGCCCGGCGCTGGAACGACAACACCTGGTGCACGTAGCCGAAGTCGTGTCGTTGGAGGAGGCCGAGGTAGGCCTCGGTGTCGCCGTGATAGACGTGCGGATTGTAGAACGGCCTCTGCTCGCGCAGGACGGACGCGCGAATCAACGAGGTCGACGGGCCGCCGAAGACGTGGACTCCGTCGAGAAAATATCGGCGAACGACATCACGCCCGTTCCACATCGGCCCGCCGAGCGGCAGACCGTCGAACACGACGCGCGAATCGCGCAGCACCAACGACGACACCATGCCGATCGTCGGATACGCCTCGGCGACGGGCACCATCTCGGAGAGACAGTGCGGGAAGAGCGTGTCGTCCGAGTCGAGGATCTTACAGTACTTCGCGTCGTCGGAGACCAGCGTGAAGGCGCGATTGTGGCTGTCCACGACCGACACGAACTCCGTGGCGTTGTAGACGCGGACCCGTGAATCTTTGCGCGCGAACTCTTCGGCGATCGCCTGTGTTCCGTCAGTGCTGCAGTTGTTGGCGATCGTGAGCTCGAAGTTGTCGTAGGTCTGCGCCAGCACGCTGCGAATGGCATTCGCTATGACATCCCCGCCGTTGTAGACCGGGATGACGACGCTGACGAGAGGCGATCGGGTCGAGTTCATGTGCACAGACCAGAGAGTGTTCTGTATCACAGTTCGGCGGGCGCCGGGCTGGAGTGTCGCACTAATTCTCCATAACTGCCGTTTTTTCTGCAATAGACAGAATCTGACCTAACACGATTCGTGGCTATCCTTATAAGCTACAGTGAATCATGAGCTTGGCACGTTGGACCGCCGTGTGGAATTCTTCGTGTCGGCACCATGATTTCTGGAGGTGTTGCGTGGTCGCTACAAACTCCGGGGGCTGCTGCGTCACCCGAGGGGCGTGATCTCCGCACCTGCTGTCGGTCCATGATCATTGCGTTGCTTGCGGCGACGCCACTGCTCAGAAAGCGTGCCCCATGAGCGAGATGCGTCGGTGAAGGTGAGGAACCAGCCGGGATTCCTCGTCAGTCGTTGCCAGACGTATCGCACGTGCAGGCGCGCGGTGTTGAGGACCAACCAGCGCGACACCCCAAAGATGAAGTGCACCCCGTCGCTCTTGTCGGCTAGGCGCACGCGGGTGACGCCCTGGCCCACATAGTTCCGTCGAACCAGGTCGAGCGTAAGGTGCTCCGGACCAACCACATGCTGCACTTTCGCGCTGGGAACCCACACCCCTTGGTGTCCGGCCTTTTCCAGCGCCTCGCAGAACACCTCGTCCTCGCGGTCGGCGCGGCTCTTCCCGCTGCGTCCGATGTCGACGCGGAATCGTGCGCTCTCAAAGGCGCTGCGCCGATACGCCATGGATGGACCCCACGGCCATTCGCCCCGTTGGAGGACGCGCTCCGGACCGCCAAGGTCGTGACCCTCTCCCACGAAGGTCCTTAGAAACTGCTCATGGGCGCGGAACCAGGGCGGCGGCTCCTTCTCGTACAGCGGCGTTACCACGCCGCCGAAATAGCTCGCCTCCGGCCACCGCTCTGCAGCAGCGGCGAAGGCCACCAACCAATCCTCGTCGACGAGGACGTCGTCGTCGGTAAAGATCACGAGGTCGCCGCGCGCGGCTCGCAGAGCGCGGTTTCTCGCATGCGAGAGACCTTGAACCGGTTCTACCAGTCGCGCGATTGGCAACCGATCCTCATACGACCGGATGATTGCGGGCGTCTCATCCGTGCAGTTGTTCTCCACGACCAGCAGCTCCCACTCGAGCCCCGCCGGAACACGGACTCGGCACAACTGCTTGAGCGTCCTGTCCAGGATCTTCGCTCGATTCCAGGTACAGATCGCGACCGAGACGTACATGGGGTGGTCCTCGCCCGCGCTTTCGAGTTATTGCCGCACCGCTTCAGGGCGGCCCGTGCGAGCTGGCGTGTCGCACTAATGTTCCGCTAGTTCTGTTCTTCTTGCAATAGACGGACTCTGGCGTACCACAATTCACGGCTGCCGTGTAAGCACCGTGAATCATGAGCTTGGCAGGTTTGGCGACCGTGTGACGTCGTCGTGTTGACGCTTCAGTTCCCGGAAGTGTTGCCTGGTCGCTACAGAACGAGGCGCCGCCGCGCTACTGCGGGTGTGTGGTCGGCACAGGTGCGGTTGTGTGATCCGGGCGATTTTTGCGGCGGCGCCATTGCTCCGAAAGCGCGCCCCATGAGCGAGACGCTTCCGCGAAAGTCGCGAACCAGCCCGGATTCCGCGTTGCGCGCTGCCAGACATATCGCGCGTGCAGAAGCACCGTGCTTAGTAGCAGCCAGCGCGACACTCCAAAGATGAAGTTGACTCCCTCACTCTTCCCGGCCAGGCGCACGCGGGTGACACCCTGACCGATGTAGTTCCGTCGAACCAGGTCGAGCGTAAGGTTTTCCGGGCCGACTACGTGCTGCACTTGCGCGGTGGGAACCCATACCCCGTGGCGTCCAGCCTTCTCCAGCGTCTCACAGAACACCTCGTCCGAGCGGTCGGTGCGTTCCTTTCCGTTGCGCCCGATGTCGGCCCGGAAGCTGGCGCCCTCCAGCGCGCTGCGGCGGACCGCCATGCAACCACCCCACGGCCACTCGCCAGGTTGCATGACCCGCTCCGGCCCACCAAGGTCGTGGGCCTCGCCCACGAATGTGTGGAGGAACCTGTCGTTCGCTCGAAACCACGCCGGCGGTTCGCTCTCGTAGAGCGGCTCTATGACGCCGCCGAAGAAGCTCGCGTCCGGCCAACGATCCGCGGCGGCGGCGAAAGCCGCCAGCCAGTCCGGGTCGACGAGGACGTCGTCGTCGGTGAAGATGAGCAGGTCGCCGAGCGCGGCCCGCAGCGCGCGGTTCCTCGCATGTGAGACACCCTGGAGCGGTTGAGAGAGCCGAACGATCGGCAACCGATCTTCGTACGACCGGATGATCGCCGGGGTCTCATCAGTGCAGTTGTTCTCAACGATCAACAGCTCCCACTCGAACCCCGGCGGAACGTGGATCTGGCACAATCCTTCGAGGGTTCTATCCAGGATCTTCGCTCGATTCCAGGTACAGATCACAACCGAGACGTGCACGGTAAGGTCCTCCACCGCCCGATTCAAACTGGTGGCCGGCGGTGCGTCCGTCGCACTCGCATCTCGGCCGTAACCGTCGTCGCCGCACTGCCGGGGAACGATCAAACCCGTCGACAATCACATCCGTCTGACAATCACATCCGTCTATGGTGCCCTCGCCCACGTCCGCGCAGTGACGCGCGACACTACCAGTCATTAGATGGGAATCTTAGCCTAGTGCGGTCGAGGGACGGAGCGATTCGCATATATTTCCGCCCATGCGAGCGATTCTGCTCATCGACCACGGCTCCGTGAAGCCCGAGGCCAACCACATGGTCTCGTGCATGGCCAACCTGGTCCAGAACGTCGTCGGCGACAGCGTGGTTGTCCGACACGCCCACATGGAGCTCGCCGAGCCGTCCATCGCCGCCGGATTCGCGGAATGCGTCCGCGCCGGCGCGACCGAAGTGATCGCGTTTCCATATATGCTGTCGCCGGGGAAGCACGTCACCCGCGACGTCCCGAGGCTGGTCGCCGAGGCCGCTCGCGAGTTTCCGAGCGTCTCCCACCGGGTGACGGATGCGTTCGGCGTGCACGAAAAGCTCGCCGAACTGATCGCCCTGCGCGCCGGAATCGACGTCGCCCACAACATCGAAGCAGCCGAAGCGTGCCGCTGCTGGGAGCCGAACGGTCAGGTTGGCTCGTGCGGGGCCGCCTGCGCCGCGCGTGCCACGCCGAGTGTTCCGCTCGAGCGCTCGGCGTAGAAGATTCTACCCGCCATGACGCTCGCCACCGCCCACGCACCGCTGACGATCCTCTCCGACGACGAAGCGGCGTTTCGCGACGCCGTCGCCGGATTCGCGAACGACGAGGTTCGGCCGCGGGTGCAGCAGATGGAACGCGACGGAAAACTCGACAGCGCGCTGATCAGAAAGTTCTTCGAGATGGGGCTGATGGGGATCGAAGTCCCCGAGGAATTCGGCGGCGCGGCCGGCTCGCTCGCGATGGTGGCGATCGGCGTCGAAGAGATCAGCAAGGTCGACCCCGCGGCGGCGATTCTGATGGACGTTCAGAATACACTGGTCAACTACCCCATCCGCTCGTACGGCAGCGACTACCTCAAGTCGACGTATCTGCCGCGCCTCACGTCGGAGAGCGTCGGCGCGTACGCGCTCTCGGAGCCGTCGTCGGGTTCCGACGCGTTCGGGATGCAGACGCGCGCTGAGAAGCGCGGCTCCTGCTGGGTGCTCACCGGTCGCAAGATGTGGATCACGAACGGCGCCGAGGCGGAAGTTTACGTCGTCTTCGCCAACGCGAATCCGTCGGCCGGCTACAAGGGCATCACCGCGTTCATCGTCGAGCGCGATTTCAAGGGATTCAGCGTCGGCAAGAAAGAGGACAAACTCGGCATTCGCGCGTCGAGCACCACGGAGCTCATTCTCGACGACGTCGAAGTGCCCGAACAGAACGTGCTCGGTCCGGTGGGCCAGGGCTACAAGATCGCCATCGAGACGCTGAACGAAGGACGCATCGGCATCGGCGCGCAGATGATCGGCGTCTCGGCCGGCGCGCTGAATGCGGCGACCGAGTACGTGAAGGAGCGGATGCAGTTCGGAAAAAAGCTCTGCGACTTCCAGGGAATCCAGTTCCAGCTCGCGCAGGCCCGCACCGAGCTGGAGGCGGCGCGACTCATGGTCTACAACGCCGCGCGGCTCAAGGACGCCGGCCACGACATCGCGATGGAAGGCGCGATGGCCAAGCTCTTCGCGTCGCAGGTGGCCGAGCGCGTGACATCCGTGTCGCTCGAGCTGTTCGGTGGATACGGATATACAAAGGACTACCCGGCCGAGAAGTTCTACCGCGACGCGAAGATCGGCGCCATTTACGAGGGCACGAGCAACATGCAGCTGCAGACCATCGCGAAAGCGATGCTGCGCTGATGAAAGCGATCCGCGTCCACGAGAAGGGCGGACGCGAGGTCCTGCATCTCGAGAACGTCGACGTGCCGGTGCCGGGACCGGGCGAGCTTCTGATCGACGTCGAAGCGACCGGAATCAATTTCATCGACGTCTACAATCGGGAAGGCTGGTACTCGGTCACGCATCCGTTCACGCTCGGCTCGGAGGCGGCCGGTGTGGTCCGGACGATCGGCGCCGGCGTGAACGGCTTCAAGGTCGGCGACCGAATCGTATCGCAGGGTGTTCGCGGATCGTACGCCGAGAGCGCTGTCGTTCCCGCGGCGACGGCCGTGGTCCTTCCCGATGGGTTCCCGTCGAAGGTTGCCGCCGCGATGTGGCTCCAAGGCCTGACCGCGCACTACTTGTCGACGTCTCTCTTTCCGCTGGCGCGGGGACATCGCGCGCTCGTGCACGCGGCGGCCGGTGGAGTTGGCTTGCTCTTGTGCCAGATGGCGAAACGGCGCGGCGCGATCGTGATCGGAACGGCGTCGACACCGGAAAAGCGCGCGCTGGCGACGGACGCCGGTGCGGACGAAGTCATCGACTACACGACGCAGGATTTCGTGGTGGAGACGCGCCGCATCACCGACGGCGCGGGCGTGCACGTCGTCTACGATTCGGTGGGGCTGACGACGTTCGACAAATCGCTCGACTGCCTGATGCCGCGCGGCATGATGGCGCTGTTCGGACAATCGAGCGGCCGAGTGCCGCCGTTCGATCCGCAGATCCTCAACCGGAAGGGGTCGCTCTTCCTCACTCGGCCCACACTCGGCCACTACGTCGCGACGCGCGACGAGCTCGAGCAGCGCGCCAAGGACCTGTTCGATTGGGTCAACCGCGGCTTGCTCCACGTGCACGTCGGCGCGGAGTTTCCGCTGTCGCGCGCCGCCGACGCGCACGCGGCGCTCGAAGGGCGAAAAACGACGGGCAAGGTATTGCTCTTGCCGGACTGATTCGCGCCGCGAAACCATCCGTTCGCGGTTGGGGTATGTGCGAACAGTGATGTAGTGGTCTTCTCGTCGGGCCGTTCGGGGGGGGAAGGAATCGTGCGCGTCCGCCTCATTGTTGGATCAGTTGCAGGGTTCGCAGCCGCCGCGGCGATCGCGGCATCGCCCGCCCGCGTTTCCGCGCAGTCGTCTCACACGATCGTCCAGGTGACGGCGCGCGATTCGAGCGGGGCCCCGATCGCGAACGCCGAGCTGGCGGTGATGCGCGGGCTGCACGACGTGCTTGCTCACGCCAACACGGATTCGACCGGGCATGGCACGCTGACCGTCGACGATTTGCGAGACTCGACCGATCTGCAGGTCGTGATGCGCAAGATCGGCTATCAGCGCGGCGACCGCTTCTTCACGGCGTTGCCGCACGACAGCGTCGCGCTCAAGATCGTCGTCGGGCCCGTCCCGGCCAAGCTGGCCGCGATGGAGGTGAACGCGTCGACCGATCTCAAATGGAAGAGCTATCACCTCGACGCCGACGACATCGCCAACGCCGGCATGCCGTTGAGCGACGGGTGGGACGTCGTAAAGCGGCTTCGGCCGGACATCCTGACGAGCCGCGGTGGCTGCGCGACGGGCGTACAGGAGGTGTGGATCAACGGCAAGCGAATCGTGCTGCCGTTGCTGCCGATCGGGATGGCGAAGGCCAGAGAGCGCATCGGCGTTCCGGCGAGGGCGCGCTTCAGCTACGTCCCGGTGTCGGTGCTCTCCGACATTCCGCCGGAGCACATCCAGGAGATGACGTACCACGACTGCTTCGACTCGTCGATGGCGGCGGTGGGAAGCGTGAACGCGCTGTTCGTCACGCTCAAGCCGGGTGTGGCGTACGTCCAGGACGTCGGTAGTTTCGTAATCGACTCGGGGAGCGACAAGAAAACCAATTAGCGCTGACGCGCCGGTGAATCCGTGATCGACGACCGCGACGACCAGTCAACCATCAGCCGTCGCGGTTTCGTCGGCTCGACCATCGCCGCCGCGGCGGCGCTCGGATGCGGCAAGGTCGATGCGGCGGCCGACGCGCAGATCGGCGTCGCCAACGCAGCCGGCGTTCCACCGCAGGTCCCGGCGTTCGCGCTCGACGAGCTGACGATCGACGACCTGCAAGCGCGAATGAAGTCGGGTCAGGACACGGCGCAAGCGCTCCTGCGCCAGTACCTCACGCGAATCGACCAGATCGATCAGCGCGGCCCGGCGATCAACGCCGTGATCGAGCTCAATCCCGAAGCGTTCTCGATCGCGCAACTGCGCGACGACGAGCGCAAAGCCGGCAAGACGCGCGGTCCGCTCCACGGCATCCCGGTGCTGATCAAGGACAACATCGACACGGCCGACCGGATGCACACCAGCGCCGGCTCGCTGGCGTTGGCGTCGCACATCGCGGCGAAGGATTCGTGGGTCGCCGAGCGGTTGCGCGCGGCCGGCGCGGTGATCATCGGCAAGACCAACTTGAGCGAGTGGGCCAACTTTCGGTCGACGCATTCGTCGAGCGGGTGGAGCGGCCGCGGTGGACAGACGCACAACCCGTACGTACTGGACCGAACGCCGTCGGGGTCGAGCTCCGGCTCCGGTGCGGCCGCCGCCTCGAACTGCTGTGCCATCGCCATCGGCACGGAAACCGACGGTTCGGTGACGTCGCCGTCGGCCGCGTCGGCGCTGGTCGGCATCAAACCGACCGTCGGATTGATCGGGCGCTCGGGCATCGTTCCGATCGCGCACAGCCAGGACACGGCCGGCCCGATGGCTCGCACGGTTCGCGACGCCGCGATTCTCCTCGGCGCGCTCACCGGCGTGGATCCGCGCGACGCCGCGACGCGCGCGAGCGCCGGTCATTCACAGACGGACTATACGACGGCGCTGAACAAGGACGGCCTGCGCGGCGCACGCATCGGCGTCGCTCGCAAGCACTACACCGGGTACTCGCCGGAGACCGACAAGGTGTTCGCCGCCGCGCTCGACCTGATCCGCCAGCAAGGCGCGACGATCGTCGATCCGGCCGACATCGAGACCGCCGGCAAGACCGACGACTCCGAGTTCGAGCTTCTGCTCTACGAGTTCAAGGCCGATCTCAACGCGTATCTCGCCGGGGTCGAACCGACTGTCGGGATCAAGTCGCTGGCCGACGTGATGGCCTTCAACACGAAGAACGCGTCGCGCGAGCTACGCTACTTCGGCCAGGAGATCATGGAGCAGGCGGACAAGAAGGGTCCGCTCACCGAGAAGAAGTATCTCGACGATCTCGCCAACAACCGCCGCTTGATGGGCGCGCAGGGCATCGACGCGACGATCGCGAAGCACAAGCTCGACGCCATCGTCGCGCCGACGCAGGGACCGGCGTGGCTGATCGATCTCGTCAACGGCGACGCGGGCGGCGGCGGATCGTTCACAGCGCCGGCGGCGGTCGCCGGCTATCCGCACGTGACCGTGCCGATGGGGCAGGTGCACGGGCTACCTGTCGGGCTGTCGTTCGTCGGCCGCGCGTGGAGCGAGGCGACGCTGCTCAAGCTCGCGTACGCGTTCGAGCAGGCGGCTCCGGCGCGAAAGAAGCCGACGTTCGCGGAGACGGTGGCGATCGGGGATACGAGGCGCGGAGCGTGAGCGCGCGTGGGGCGGTGGACCGGTGGACCGGAAAGGCTAACGGCGTGAAACGAGACATCAGACATCTGACGTCAGATGTCGCGCGTCTCCACCCGTCCACCCGTCCACCCGTCCACCCGTCCACCCAGTCTCACCCCTTGCCCTTCTACAAGACAGACCCTAGTCTCTTGTAGAAGCGCACAGGGAGCCTCGTTGGCCGACGACCGACTCGATCTTCCGCAGGGGACGCTCGATCTCTTGATCCTCAAAGCGCTCTCGCTCGGGGCGATGCACGGCTGGGCGATCTCCGAGCGCATCCACGACGTGTCGCGCGCGACGCTGCAGATCCCGCAAGGATCGCTCTACCCCGCGCTGCACCGCCTCGAGCGCCGTGGCCGGATCCGCGCCGAGTGGGGCGCGTCCGACAACAACCGCAAGGCGAAGTACTACGAGCTCACCAAGGTGGGCCGCAAACAGCTCGCCACCGAAGCCGACGATTGGGCGCGCCTCACCGCCGCCGTCGCGCTCGTGCTGCGCATGGACTGATCCTCCGCCTCGTCTGGAGTACGCATGCTCATTGAATTCTGGAACGACCTGCGCTTTCGCCTGCGCGCGCTGTTTCGGCGCGCGGACGTCGAGGGCGAGCTGAACGACGAAGTACGATTTCACATCGAGCGCGAAGCCGAGCAGCTCGAGCGGCGCGGGCTGTCGCATGCCGCGGCGATACGTGCGGCGACGATCGCGTTCGGCGGCGTGGACCGCATCAAGGAGGAGTCGCGCGACGCCCGCGGCGTGACGTTCGTGGAGCACGTCGGGCAGGACGTGAAGTACGCGCTGCGAGGCATTCGCTCCCGTCCCGCGTTCACCGCCGTGGTCATCGCGACGCTGGGACTGGGCGTCGGCGTGAACGCGGCGATGTTCGACGTGATCGACCGGCTGATGTTCCGCGCGCCGCGGTACCTGATCGATCCGGCGTCGGTGAGTCGCGTATACACGGCCGAGCTGAATGCGCAGGGCGAACGGCCGGTCGACCGCAGTCTCGAGTATCCCCGCTACGAGGACGTGACCCGGTTCGCGCGCTCGATCTCGCAAACGGCCGCTCATCCGTCCACCCGCTACTGAATCGGTCCGCCCTTCTGCGTTTGTGGCACGCCGTCGGTCATCCACTTCGGCGCCGGCGTTCCCTTCAAGTAGTGGTCGAAGAACTGCTTCATACGCTCTTGGAAGTCCTTCTGATTCTCCTTGCGTGCCAGGTGATGCGGCTCGCCCGGATATGAGAGGAGAATCACCTGCTTGCCCCACCGCCGCGCCGCGCCGTAGAGCTCGAGGCCCTGGTGCCAGTCGACCGCGTTGTCGGCCGTCCCATGAAGAATCATGAACGGCGCTTTGATGTCGCGCACGTGGTAGAGCGCCGACTGATCTTCGAACAGTTGCAGGTTGTCGAACGGGTTCGTGCCCATGCGCACCTGTCCGACTTCCACGATGCCTTGCTGCAGCGTGCCCGTGCCCGGATACGTCTCGTCGTAGAAGCTCACGAGATTCGTCGGTGGCGCGCCGGTGACCACGGCGGCGAACGTGTCACCGCTGCGCGAGAGGATGTACGACGTCTCGTATCCGCCCCAGCTATGTCCCTGAATGCCGACGTGCTTGGGATCGGCGTAGCCGAGGTCGATCACCTTCTTCACGCCGCTCGTCACGCAGTCGAGCGCCGAGCTGCCCGGCTTGCCGATCTCGTAGACGATGTCCGGCTCGAACACGAGATAGCCGTCGCTGGCGTACTCGGCGAAGTGCGGCCGGTCGTCGAACACCGGCATCGGGAAACCGTGATGCGTGTTCGACAATAGCTCGTAGAAGTACACGAGCATCGGGTACTTCTTGCCCGGCTGATAGTCGGCGGGCAGCGTGAGGGTGCCCTGGAGACGCTGACCCTTGCCGTTCTTGAAGTCGACCAGGATGCGCTTGCCCCACTTGTACTCGCCGATGAACGGATTGGCGTCCGTCACCTTGGTCGGCGACGCGAACGACGTGTTCGTCACCCAGTAGTCGGGCGACTCGGCGAAATCCTGCCGCGTGAAGATCACGCGATCCGACTTCTCGGCCTTCTGCGCCTGCCCGATCTGTTCGTCGTCGTAGAGGAGCGGCGCGGGTTTGCCGCCCGGCGCGAGCGTGTAGTAGCCGGACTTCTTCGTCCATTCGCCATACGCCGAGAGCAGCAGCGGCTTCGAGAGATCGACGCCGGCATCCTCGTCGTCCCCAGCCGGCGCGCCGAACCCTCCGCCACCGCGGCCACCGCGACCGCCACCGCCCGCGCGGTCGAGTCGCACGAGCCGGAAAACGATCTGCTGCGAGTCGCCCAACCCGGCGGTGAGATTGGTGATCTTGCCGCCGTCGAGCGGCACGGAGTAGATGTCGAAGCGGTGGTTCAACAGCACCGACCTTCCATCTTTTGACCAGCCTGCGACCCCATAGACGGGCTTCTCGTAGGGATGATCGTCCTGCGCGTCGACGAAGCTGAGGTTGTCGCTCGCGCCGAGCGTCGTCGAACGACCGGTCTCTGTGCTGTACGCGACCACCTTTCCGGATTTCAGATAGAGGAACCACTTGCCGTCCGGCGAGCTGCCCATGGTGCGGGCCAAACCGCTGGCGATCGGCGATCGCTCGCCGGTCTCGGTGTTCACGCGGTAGTAGTCGGACTTGGTGCCGCCCCATTGCACTTCATTCCGGTACGCCGTGTCGATCCGGCCGATGGCCCACCGCGGATCGGGCGTCGGCGTCACGTTGCGCATGGTTTCGTCGGACACTCGCACGAGCTTGCCCGTGGCGACGTTGAACACCGCGGGCAGCGTGGCACGCCGCTCCTGCGCGACGCGCACGATCTGCACCGACTGCACCTCGGCGTCCTTCCAGTGCCAGACGTCGACGTTCGCCTGCGGTTCGCTGGTCGTCGGCCGTTCGGCTTCCTGCTCCTTGATGCCGACATAGACCCGCGACCCGTCGCGCGTCCAGCGGAGCGGCGACATCTCGCTCACCACGTACGACTTCGGGAACGACGGGTCCTTGGTCGGATCGTACTCGACGGCGTGCGACTCGGCCGAACCGACGTCGCGCCACACGAGCAGCACGTTGTCGCGCAGCACGTTCTCCTTCTTCTTGTCGCCGCGCAGCACGGCGAGCGACGCCGACTTCTCGTCCCACGTGAGCAGGTCGAAGTCCGCCGTCGCGGAGCTCAACACCCGCGACTGATGGGTACCGAGGTCGATGACGTAGACGCCGTTGCCGACACGCTCCGCCGCGTCGACCGTGTAGCCGAGGAATCGGCCGGATTGATCGAAGTCGTAGAGGTTGACGTTGCCGATGTTCTGCGTGAGTCCGGTGGAGAGCTCGCGCAACACGACGTCGGCGCCATTCTGTTTGGCCGCCGCGTTCGCCTTGTTGGTGCGAACGGCGACGAACTTCGAGCCTTTCGAGAACTTGAACGACGCGGCGTCGGGAACCGGGTACTTGTCGCCCGTCGTGAGGTCGAGCACCTCGAAACGGCGCGCCGCCGCGCCGGCGAACGGAACCGCGGCGCCGCCGCGACCACCGCCGCCTCGTCCGCCGCGACCCCCGCCGCGTCCTTCACTCGGCGGACTGACGAAGTAGCCGACGAAGCGCGAGTCGTCGGAGAACTGTGGCGCCGAACCGACGGGAATCGAGTACACCTTGGCGCCGCCGAGCTGGCGGACGAACAGCGTGTCGTCGCCCTCGTTCGGCGCGTAGACGTAGCTCATCCACGCCCCATCGGCGGACAGCGCGGCGTTGTCGATGCGTTTCCACCGTCCGATGTCGGCCAGGCCGAGGACCTTCTTGACGCCGGGATCGACCTTGGTGCCTAGCTGCGTCGCGCCACCCTCGGCGTTCGACTGGGCGGCGAGGACCGCGGGTGACAGCAGCAGCGCGCAGGCGAGCACGCGGCGAACGATGGGCAGACGACGCATACGGTCTCCGACGGGACGGGGGCTGGATGACCAGTATACGCCCAGCGGCCGGCGAACGCTCGCCTTGACGCCCTACGCCAAACCCGCCGCGCCCGTCATGTTCATGGATGCGCATCTCGGTCCTCGTTGTCGCCCTGGGCGCCGTGGGCTGTTCCACGCTCGCCAACCTGCGCCAACGCCATCCCGCCGCACCGCCCCCTCCCGCAGCGCCGAAGGAGACGCGCCCGATTCCCTATCCGGTGTTCGAGACCCACGCCTTCGCGAAAGCGGTCGCCAACGGCACGCGCACGCGCGTGGGGGAGACGGGACCGAACTACTGGCAGCAATTCGCCCACTACACGATCGACGCGGAGCTCGTCCCCGCGACGAGCCGCATCAACGGGCGCGAATCGGTGCGCTACTACAATCGGTCGCCAGACACGCTCCGCACGCTGTGGATCGAGCTCGATCAGAATCTCTTCGCGCCGTCGTCGCCGCGCGTCGTCGCGGTACCGGTGACCGGGGGAACGGAGATCCTGCGCGTCGCCGCGTTTGGACAAGCGCTGGCGAGTCGCGACACCGGTGCCGGCTACTCGGTCTCGGCCACGAACATGGAAGTTCGGCTTCCGCGCGCGCTCGTGCCTCACGACTCGGTGGACCTCGACATAGCCTGGGCGTTTCAGCTTCCGCCCGACGGCGCGCCGCGCGAGGGCACGACCGGCGACGTGTTCATGGTCGCGTACTGGTATCCGCGGCTCGCGGTCTACGACGACGTCACGGGTTGGCAGAACGACCCGTACCTCGGCGCCGCCGAGTTCTACATGGGGTACGCGGACTACGATGTGAATCTGACGGTGCCGCAGGGTTGGCTGGTCGCGGCGACGGGCGAGCTGACGAATCCGAACGACGTGTTGTCGAAGCAGACCCGCGACCGTCTCGCCGAAGCACGCCGATCGACGGACGTCGTGCACGTCGTGCGCGAGCAGGATCGCGGCGTCGGCGCGACGAAGGCGACGATGACGGGATTCGACAAAGCGCTCACCTGGCGGTTCCGCGCCCACAACGTGCGCGACTTCGACTGGGGCGCGTCGCCGAACTATCTGTGGGACGCGACGGTCGCCGTCGTCGGCGATCGTGACGGCGACAACGCGCCCGACACGACGCGAATCAACACATTCTACCGTCCTTCGGCGCGAAAGTGGGCTTGGGATCTCTCCGCCGCGTACGAACGAAGCGCAGTCGAATTCCTGTCCAACTATTTGTGGCCGTATCCGTGGCCGCAGATGACCGCGCTCGAGGGGCCGGTGTCCTGCTCCGGCATGGAGTACCCGATGCTCACCTGCATCGGCGGCGCGCGCGACACGCTGCTGCTCTACTCCGTGCAAGTACACGAGACGGGACACATGTGGTTCCCGATGCAGGTGGGATCCGACGAGCGCCGCTACGCGTGGCAGGACGAAGGAGTCACGCGCTTCAACCAAGCGCAAGGAATGCAGGCGTTCTTCAAGGGGTACGACCGCGAAGGGCCGACGCGCGAGAGTTATCTCGACTATGCGCGTACCGACGGCGAAGTCCCGCTCATGCGCCCCGGTGACCAGTACCCGCACGACTTGCGAGCGTACAGCGTCGCGTCGTACGAGAAGATGGCGACCAACATGCACGCGCTCCGCGCGCTGCTCGGCGATTCGGTCTTTCTCGGTGCATACCGGACGTACGGGCTGCGCTGGCAATACAAGCATCCGACGCCGTATGACTTCTTCAATACGTTCAATTCGCTGAGCGGCCGAGATTTGTCGTGGTTCTGGCGTACGTGGTGGTACGAGACGTGGACCCTCGACCAGGCCGTCGGCGCGGTGCAGACGGTGAACGGAAAGCTTGTCGTGACGATCGAGGATCGCGGGCTCGCGCCGATGCCGGTTCGACTCGCCATCACGCGCCGCGACGGGCACGTCGAGCGTCGAGAAATTCCCGTGGACGTCTGGCTCAGCGGCGCAAAGAAATATTCGCTGACGCTCAACTCGCCTGAGACCGTCACCGCGATCGAGATCGACCCGGAACAAGCGTTTCCCGACATCGATCGCTCGAACAACAAGTGGACTCGACCGCGATGAATTGGCGAGCGTGGCAGACGATTTGCGACGGCCGCGGGTATGGCATCTCGCGCGTTCCTGTATCCGCCGACCATCGAACCGCCCACGACTCGAGCGCCGGGCGCTGAAACCGGACTCGCGTCTCGCGGGGCACCGGAGGCGCTGAGTGTTCTGCGCATCGTCGCCGCGCTGCTGTACTGGCAACACGGACTGCAAAAGATCTTCAACATCCCGCCGTCGGCGCATCCGATGCCGTTCGTCCTCGACTCGCTGCTCGGCGTCGCCGGGGTCATCGAGACGGTCGCCGGAATCCTGCTCGTCGTCGGGCTGCTCACGCGGCCGATCGCGTTCATTACGTGCGGCGAGATGGCGGTCGCGTACTTCAAGGCGCATTTCCCGCGATCGTTCTTTCCCATCAGCAACATGGGTGAGACACCTGTCCTGTTGTGCTTCATCTTCCTGCTGCTCGTGTTCGCCGGCCCGGGTCCGTGGAGCCTCGACGGGTGGATCGCCCGCCGCCGGCCGCCCGTCAACATTCGGGCGTGAACGCCCGACCTCGCGAGCAGCGAGGTAGCAACAGCCGGAAACTGAGAATGACGCGCCCCGTGGTGCGTTCATTCGGGCGTGAGCCATTTCTTCCGGCCGGCCATCCTCATCCTCGTAGCGGTACGCGTCGCCGGTGCCCAGCCGACGTCAGCGATCCGTGCGACATCGAACGTCGACCGCGTCGCCACGATCGGGACGCGGGCGCCTGTCGAGATGACGCTGAGTCGTCCGCTCGCCGGCGACGAAGGGGAGCTCGCGCTCGTGGTCGGTGGAATGGACGTGACGGCGGTGTCGGATCGGACCGACTCGTCGATCGCGTATCGACCGACGGCCCTTCCGCTCCCCGAGGGCAGGACCGAGCTCGTGCTCTATCGCCGCAGCGGAACGCGATGGGCGGAGATTCGCCGCGTCTCCGTTCGCGTCGCACAGGCCGTCACCGGACAACACGGCCCGTTCAGTGAAAGCGCGACGGTCGGCAACAAGGGCCAGGTCGCCGAAGGACGGTCGGCGGGCGTGCCGGCGCCCGATCGTCGCGTGTTTCAGGATTTCGTGCTCAACGGCGGACTTCACTCGTCGAGCGAGAACGGCGGCTGGACGTTCACGACGCAGTCGAACTACGTCGGCGTGACACGCCGGCAGGAAGCGCTCGGTTTCTCGACGCGCGGCAACGCTGCCCCGCTGCTCGACCTGTCGGACTACTCGGTCGGACTGCGCTCGTCGAACGCGACGTTGTCCGTCGGCAGCGTGACGTTCGGCGCGAGCCGCCACCTCGCGAGCGGATTCGCGGCGCGCGGCGGCACACTCAACGTCGTCGAGGGTGGAACGTCGCTCGTGGTCGGCGCGATGAGCGGCTCGTCGCAGGTCGGCTGGTCCGACTTCACGGGGCTCGACCGGCCGACCGACCGCGTTTTCGGCGCGACGCTCGGCCAGGAGATGGTCGCGTCGCATCCGGGCTCGCTTCGCGTCGACGTGACGATCCTCGACGGGTCGAAGCAGCCGCGGCCATCGTTCACGCAAAGCGCGGTCGTCGACGCCGAGCAGAGCGCGGGGGGAAGCGTGCAACTGACGGCGGCGCTTCCCAACCAGCGCGCGAGGCTCACGACGGGCTACACGCGCAGCCGCTTCGAGAATCCGTCGAACGACCCGCAATTGCTCGGCGATACGACGCTCAAGCGCCCGCAACCGGCGACGCGCGGCGCGCGATTCGTCGAAGGAAGCGTCGTCGCCCTGCAAGATCTCGCGACGCCGCTCGGCGGGCCGGCCAACGTCACGATCGGCTTTCACGACGAGCGCGTCGACCCGCTGTTCGGGAGCGTCGGGGCGCAGCCGAACGCGGACCACCAGCAAGACGGCGCGGATGCGACAGTCTCGCTGGGTGCGATCTCGGGACAGCTGTCGCAGAGCTGGACGCGCGACAACCTTGGCAACGTGCAGTCGGTGCTCACGACGCGCGGCGCATCGACGACGGCGAGTCTCGCGGTGCCGGTCGCGGCGCTCGGCGGCGCTCGCCTGCAGCAGCACGCCGCGCTGTTTCCGATGTTGGCGTTCACCTTCAATCAGACGCGGCAAGTTGGCGACGGCACGCCGGTGAACGGCGCGTTTCGGCCGACCGACCTTCCCGACCAGGTCAATTCGGTCGGCGATGCGACGGCGACGTGGCAGGCGGGAACGACTCGACTCTCGTTTCACGCGAACGCCGCGACGCAGGACAATCGCCAACCCACGCGCGAGAACGCCGACTTCGATTCCGGCGTGCTCGGCGTGTCGGTGGGGCGCGCGCTCGGCACGCGCGGCGACGTTTCGCTCGACGTGGGGAACGAGTATCAGACGGCGCGAGAGCGCGACGAGACGACGCGCACCAAACGCGTGACGATGAACGGCTCGTACCGCCCGCGCACGACGTTCAACGTGATCGCCGCCTTTTCGGTGATCGACGTCCGCGCGCCTGCCGGCACGACGACGGTCAACACCGAACAGCATCTCGAGCTGTCGCAGGGATTCAACCTGTGGCCCGCGCCCGCGGGCGAGCCGCAGCGCGGCCAGCTGTTTCTGCGATTCGCGCGCACCGGTTCGCTGGTGCCGAACATCGCCGCGACGGGCGTCGTAGCCCAGGCGGCCTCCGATCGCGCGCAGTGGACGGTGGCGACCGGCGTCAACGTGAGGCTTTTCTGATGATGACTCGCTCGGGCCGGCTCGCGCTGTTCGCACTCGCGCTGTCGACGCTACTCGAGGCTCAGGTCCGCGTGAGTCCGACGGGCGTGAGCGTGAGCTCGATGTCCGCCACGACCGTGTTTCTCACCTTCGGCGGACTGCGCAATGAGCGGCCGGCGGACGCGTATTGGTGCGGCGAATTGATCGCGGCGTCACCCGGTGTCGGCACGCGCTGCGATCCGAGCACGCTCTACGGACGTTTGCCGGCGCGCTACGACCTGTCGCAACTGAGCACCGTGGGCGGCGTCTTCACCGACGTCATGTCGATTCCCCCGTCCGTTGCGCGCGCGGCGTATCAAGCGGCGGTTCGCGGCGCGACGTCGACGTTCTTCTACGTCCGTCGATTCCAGAGCGTCACCGGCGGACCGGACGAGTATGTCGCGGTCACCTGTCGGTTGACGGGCGGCGGTGCGCGCTCGCCCTTCTCGCTCACCGATGTCCACCTCCAATTCGACGGCCAGGACGCGATTCCCTTCATCGCGGCCGGCGGCGCGCCGCCGCAAGTCGCGGCGCGAATCTCGTACACGGGCACCGGCCGTCTCACCGGACGCTGGGAGATCGTGTTGCCGGGCGAGGACCCGCCGTCGGCGCGCGATCTGCTCACCGAGGCATCGCTGCCGCTCGACCAACGAGGTGCGCAGCGACGATTCACGCAGCTCGAACGCTTCAGCGTTTTTCTTCCGCCGGACGGCCGCGTGACGTTGCCCGGCCCGGATCCGAGCCGCTTGCCGTCGGCGATCGATGGGACGTACCAGGTTCTGCTCCGCGTCGAAGCGACCGACGATCGCGAGGGCGATTCGAATCTCTCCGAGGCCGGCGCGGGAACGGGCATCATTCACAGCGGCGCCGTCGCCGGTTTCCCGCTGCCGGTGCTCCGCTACGTCGTCGCGGGCGATGGTGCGCGAACTCCCGATGCCTCCGCATTGACATTCAGGTTGCTCGGCGCGCGCGACGGCGATTCGTTGACGGCCGACGGTGGCGTCACGGCGCTCTGGATTCCGCCGGAAGAACGCGGCGTCGAATTCTATCGCGTCGAACTCGCGACGGACCGCGGGGACGCGCTCTTCTCGGCGCTGCTGCCGCGCGCCGCGCGCCGTTACGACGTTCCCGCATGGGCAATCGCCAAGGGCGCCGGAACGCCGATTCGCTGGCGCGTGAGCGCGCTCGGCGCGTCGGGAACGGTGTTGCGCTCGAGCGCCTGGCGGCGAGTGAAGAATGGCGCCACACTCACGTCGCCGAGCGCGCAGGCGACTACGCGCCGCAACGAGCCATGACGCCCTCCTCCTCGAACGTCCCGCACCTCCGGTTGGTCGAGAACGGCCAGCTGCCGGTGGGTCAGGACGCCGCGTCGTCGACGACCGATCCAACGCCGGCGGACGACGGGTCGGTGGTCGCTGCGCCGGACAACGACGCGTCGCGCGCGTTAGAGCACGTCGTGAATCGATTCGACGGTTTTATTCGACGATCGGCACGACGACACGGTTTGTCGGGCGCCGACGTCGACGAAGTCGTACAAGAGTTGCGGCTTCGCATGTGGAAGTCGCTCGGAACGGCGGAGCTCATTCGTCGCGCGAAGGCGTCGTACATCTACCGGGCGGCGATCTCCGCGTCGATCGACATCATTCGGCGCCGGCGCGCGCGCCGGTTCGAGACGGCGACCGACGACGCGGTCGCGGACGTTTCGCCCGACCCGCGCCGCCGCGCCGATTCGCGCCTCGACGAGCGCGAGCTCGCCGACGCCGTGCATCGCGCGATCGGGCTGCTTGCCGAGTCGCGGCGCGCGGTGGTGCGAATGCACCTTGCGGGGTACGAACGACAAGAGATCGCCGACCTGCTCGGCTGGACGGAAGCGAAGACACGCAACCTGCTGTATCGAGGCCTCGCCGATCTCCGGCAGATTCTGGAATCGTGGGGCATCGGACCGGCGAGCGCGGAGAGATCGCCATGAACGACGAAAAACTTCGAGACGCATACGAGCGCGGACTGCCGCGCAGCGACGGCTCGCCGGCTCTGGACGACGTCACGGCGGAACGTCTTCGCCGCCTCGTCGAAGGCGAGGGACCGGAGAGCGAGCGTTTGCGAACGCTCGACGTCGCGCTGTCGACGGCGGAGGGACGGCGCGAGCTGGAGATCGCGTGGGCCGCGGCCAAGGCGGCGCGTCCACCGCGCCGGTCGTGGCAGCGATTCGCGACGGCAGCGTCGATCGTCGTCGTCGTCGGCGCGTCAGCGATGTGGCTGCGGGAACGGAACGCGCCGACCGGCACGGTGCTGCGTGGATCGGAGTCGCCGGTCACACTGATCGCGCCCGTGGGCGCGGTGCGCGCGGACCACGCGACGCGTTTCTTGTGGCGCGCCGTCGGCAACGCCGAGCGATACCAGATCGTCGTGGTCGACACGACGGGAACCGAGTTGTACGCCGGTGAGACGCGCGACACCGCGGTGTCGCTTCCGGACAGCGTCCGGCTCGTCCCCGGGCGCGCGTATCTGTGGTGGGTGCAGGCCCGCCTCAACGATCAATCGACCGTCACCGCCGTGACGCAACGCCTGGTGGTCACGCCGAAGTAGTTCGAAGCATCTCCTCGGCGAAGCGGTCAGCGCTTCGCGCTCGTATCGCGCGTGGGCTGTGCGGCGTCGCGCAGCCACGGGAGCGGCGCGAGGTTGGCCGGACGCAGCGGCGGCCGCATCGACGCATCGCCGATCACGGTGAATGCCGCCCAATCGGAGATGCGCGCGCCCTCGCGAATCGCCGCCAGCTTCGTCTGCCGCAGCGCGTCGCCGACGGAAAGTCCTGCCGCCATCGCCGCGTAGAACCGATCGACGAACGGCAGCACGCTGCGGTCGCCGATCGACCAGTGAGTCACAACCACCGTGCGCGCGCCCGCCTCGAACAACGGACCGACCAGACCGCGCAACCCTTCGCCGCCCAGAATCTGACCGCCGAGCGTCTCGCACGCGGACAGAACGACAAGCGAACCGTTGAGATGCAGCGCAGCTACTTCCGACGTCGAGAGAAACCCGTCGTCGCCGGGACTCGGCGCCAGCGCGAGCGCAGTGCGCGCTTGTCCTTCGCCGTCGATCAGCGCGTGCGTCGCGAAGTGAGCGACGGCGACTTCGCGCCAATTCACCGCGCGCAACGCCGCCTCGCTCGCGTTGTTGCGAGTGAGCACGACGCTCTTGGCCGCGTAGCGAGCGACACGCGTCGCTTCGTCGGCCGAGCGGGGAAGACGCGCCAGCGATACCTCGCGGAATGGCGCCGCCGAATCAGACGCGGTCGGGTCGGTGCGCAGCTCGATTCGCCGTCCATCGCGCTCGCGCGCGAAGGCCGGATCTCCTATCGCGAGCAGGCGTGTCGCCGTTGCCGGCGCGCGCACGCTGCGGAGCGCGAGTCCGACCGTCGCCGACGGCACGATGGAGATCGCGTAGCGCTCGACCGCGAAATGATCGTCCGCCAGACGCAGCCCGTCGAACGGAATTCGATATAGGTCGCCGTCCGGCGAGATCGAGAGACGCGTGACACGCGCCGGCAGCGCGCGGACGATCGGCTGCAGCAGCGCGGCGCCGAGCTGGCGGCTCAACGCGATCGGCTCGACGCCGGTCGCCGCGACTCGAAGGTAGTGGTCGATGAGCGGCGCGACGGCCGCGCGGTCACCGAGCGAGACCGCGAACGCCGTGTCGTTCGTGATTACGATGGCCGTCGTCGGGGCGCCGGCCTCGCCGAGGGTGAATTCCACGAGCGCTTCGTCGGCGGACAGTTGTCGCCGAACGTCGTCGACGCTCAGTGCGGCATCCGACGCCGAGATGCGTCGAAAACCGGCGAGCGCCGTCGACGAATCCGCCATGCGTCCGACGGTGCGCAGCGAGGCGTCGGCGACTTCGCGCGCGCGAACGCTTTCGATGAACCGGAACGCCGACGGGAGCCGTCCGCCGGCGACGAGTCCGGCGACGAGCTCCGGATACGCGTCACTCAACCCGCCCCATTCGCCGCGCAGTTGCGCCAAGCCCGCGCGCAGATCGTCGTTGCTCATGACGCGCCGGCGCAGCGCGATCGCCGACGAGAGGTACGCGATCGCGCTGTCGGCGGTCGCGACGCGATGTGCGCGCAACGCGAGCTGCGCCTCGAGCGCCGCGAACGGCATTGCCTGAACGTTGTGCTGGTCGCCGTTGCGCCACAGGAAATGCGGCCGCGCCACGGCGACCAGCGAGTCCGCCGTTTGCAGATCACCGCGCAGCATCGCCAACCGCGCCAGATACACCGGCAGTTCGATCTGCCAACCCGTGTTCGCCGACGCGCGCGCCAGGCGCGTTCCCTCGTCGAGCGCGCGCTGCGCGCTGTCGAGGCGGCCGGCGCGCATCTGCGCGGAGGCGAGCAGCCGCAGCGAACTCACGGCGTTGAAGCTCAGCCCAGCGCGGCCGAAGGCGGCGACCGACTGCGCGTACTTCGCGCACGCGTCGTCGAACGCCCCGCGCGCCTCGGCGACGAGCCCCTCGAACTGCAGATCCACGGCGAGGCCCCACAGGTCGCCGTACGACGCGTGCATCGCCGCCGCTCGCTCGGCTTGCTTTCGCGCCGATTCCGCGTCGCCCAACGCGAAATAGAGGTCGGCGAGATCCGTGCGCGCCCAAGCCTCGGTCTGCGTGAAGCGCGCGAGCTGCGCGTCGCGCACCGCGTGCTCGAGATCGATGCGCGCACGGACGAAGTAGCCGCGCGTGAGTCGCCCGTAACCAAGCCATTGGTTCGCCGACGCGGCGCCGTACGCAAAATGGATCTGCTCGAAGATCCGAACCGCCTCGGCGGCGGCGCGCTCGGCCTCGAAGAACGATTGCGAGCGCTCCACGATCGTCGCGAAGCCGACATCGCAGACGCCAAGCTCGCGAAGCGACCTGCTGCTCCGCGCGACGCGGATCCCGTCGGCGAGATGCGCGCGTCCCGTCGTGTCGCCGGCCATCTCCAGGAACATGCCTTCGGTGCAGAGCAACTCGGCCCGCTCCTCGGCGATCGGACTCTTCGCGATCGCCCGCGCCTCGCGCACCAGCTCGAGCCCCGCCTTGGGACCGGCGCGGCGGCTTCTGAGTTTTCCAACGTTCACCAGCGCCTGAAAAGCGACGTGCCAATCGCCGGCCGCGAGATCCTCGGCGCGGGCCAACATGAACAGCGAATCGGCGCGCACGACGTCGGACCCGATCGCGCGCCAGAGCGCCATCGAGACATGGGCCGCCGCGGTGTATTGCGAGGCGGTCGGAGTCAGGCGAATGATGCGGTCGTAGAGCGAATCAGCGCGTTCGTATTGGTAGCGTTGCTGCGCCAACGCGCCCAGCGCGAGCAACGCGCGTGGATCGTTCGGATCGCGCAGCGCGGCGGCGGTCCATTCCTTCTGAAATTTGGATTCCGTCGCGGTCTCGACGGCCGTTTGCGCCGCGCGGACGATGCGCCACGCATCGCCGGCCTCCGGCAGCTTGCCCTGCGCGGCGCCGGCGCCGACAAAGGCGGCGATCGCGAACACGAGTGAAGTCATGGACCGCTCCGGCGGCGAACGGAGTGGGAGGTGCGCCCGCCGCTGACCCCAGTAGGCAGCACTCGGCGCGGTCCGTCAAGGTTGCTCATGATCGTCCGCTGACGAAGCATCAACGCGGCCGGTCCGTTCGCGCGCAGATCGACGCCTTGAGCACGTTGCTCTCGACTCGGGCGGGCTGGAGCTGACGCTGTCCGTCCACGATGCGGACCTCTTCGCCGAGCGTCGCGCGCACCTGGAGATACAACGTCACGCGATGCGACGGACGCGCAGCGTCGCATGGGTCGCCGCTTGCCTCGTACCAATCGCGCAACATCGGCGTGTCGGCATACGGCTCCCACCGCGCGCCGAGGAAGTCGGCGCGATGGCTGACCCGGTACTCGGACGGGCGGGCGCCGACGGTTGTGTGCACGAGAGCGATCGCGGTCGACGACGCCGCGACCGTGTCGCTCCCACCGTTGATGGAGAACGCGGTGAGCACGGGCGGTTGCCCGCCGCTCCGCTGCGCCAGCGCGAGCGCGGGAGCACCGCCGACGAGCGCGACGACAGCGGCCGCGCGGATGTGGCGCGCTAGCGGAGCCATATGAGGGACAGACGCAGCCCGTCGCCCGGGATTCTCAGGCACGGCGGAGAGTCGACGTTGGCCTCTCCGCTTCCGTTCCGGGTCGCCCGTCGAAAGGTTTGTCACGATGACGGGAAGCCCCCCACCCCGCCCGCCGCGCGTGCTCACCGACCGCGAACGTGCCGCGCTCGTCGCGGCATGCGACGCGTTTCATCCGACTCTCGCTGCCGAGGGCACGGATGATCCGTCGCTGTTCGTCGCCAGCGCGACAAGTCTTGGCGTCCCCGCAGCGGCGGAAGAAGCGATCGGCATCCTGGCGCCCGCCGACCGTTCGGCGCTCAAACGACTGCTCCGACTGCTCGAAAGTCCGATCCTTCCGCTCCTGATCGGCAAGCCGCGGCGAATCTCGAAGTTGAAGAGCGCGGATCGGGAACGGCTGCTTCGCGCGATGTCGACGAGCCGCTTGCCGTTCTTGCGGAGCGGATTTCAAGCGCTCAGGCGGCTTTCGAGTTTCCTCTTCTACAGCACGACAGACGAGACGGGCTGCAACGCGACCTGGCCGCGCATCGGCTACACGCCGTCGCCGAAAAGCATGGTGGGCGCCAGCACGATTCGCACGATGCGCTACGACACCGACGCGACCGTCGATTGCGACGTGTGCGTGATCGGATCGGGCGCCGGCGGCGGCATCGTGGCCGGCGAGCTCGTGGCGCGCGGCTTCAGGGTCGTCGTCATCGAAAGCGGACCGGGCGACCAGGCCCCGAATTTCTCGCAGGACGAGTTGGCCGGAACGCGCCGGCTGTATCTCGACAGCGGCCTCACTGCGTCGCACGATCTCGGCGTGTCGATCCTCGCCGGCGCGTGTCTCGGCGGCGGCACCACGGTGAACTGGCAGACGTGTCTTCGCACGCCAGACTACATCCGCGACGAATGGGCCGAGCGGTCGGGCTGCGGACTCTTCACCAGCGATCAGTTCACGCGCGCGCTCGACATGGTGACGATGCGCCTCGGCGTTTCGCCGGACGAGAGCGAGGTGAACGCCAACAACGCGGTGATCCGCCGCGGCTGCGAATCGCTCGGCTACGCGTGGTCGGTCTGCGAGCGAAACGCGCGCGGATGCGACACGGCGCAGTGCGGCTACTGCGTTTACGGCTGCCGCGCCGGTGGCAAGCAGTCGACCGTCGTCACGTATCTGCACACGGTGGGACGCAGCCGAAAGTCGAAAATCGTCACCGACTGCCGCGCGGATCGCCTGATCATCGAGCGGAATCGCGTCGAAGGTGTCATCGCGAAAACCGTCGATGGCTCGGGTGCCGAGATCACGGCGGAGATTCGCGCGAACGTCGTCGTCGTGTGCGCGGGCGGCATCGGAACGCCTGCGCTGCTGGAGCGATCCGGAGTCATGCTCCCGCAGCTCGGACGCAACCTGTTCATTCACCCGACGACGGCGGTCGCCGGCGTCTACGGCGATCGCGTCGAGCCGTGGCGTGGTCCGCCGCAGTCGATCATTTCGAACCAATTCGAGCGCGTCGACGGGAACTACGGGTTTCGGCTCGAGGCGGCGCCGGTGCATCCGGGACTGCTCGCGCTCGCCGCGCCATGGACGTCGCCTTGCGCGCATCGGCGGTTGATGCAGCGGAGCGCGCACGTCAGCGCGACGATCGCGCTCGTCCGCGACGCGACGGCCGGCCGCGTTCGCCCGCGAGGCGACGGCACCGTCCGCATCGACTACAAGCTCGGCAAGCCGGAACGCGCGCTCGTCGCTCAGGGTATCGCCGCGGCAGCGCGCCTGCACCTCGCCGCCGGCGCCGACGAAGTTCACACGCTCTTCACGCGGGGAATGACGTTGTCGAAGTCGGCGTCCACCTCCGAGGCAGACGCCTTCTACCGACGCCTCGAGACGGAGCCGGTCGACCGCAACTGGTCGATGCTGTTCAGCGCTCATCAGATGGGCACGTGCCGCATGGGTCGCGACGCCCAAACCGCCGTGTGCGACCAGCGCGGGCAGGTCTTCGGCGTCACCGGGCTCTACGTCGCCGACGCGAGCCTGTTCCCGGCGTCGAGCGGCGTGAACCCCATGATCACCGTGATGGCGATGGCGACCTGCGTCGCCGAAGGAATCGCCAACGGCGGCGAATGACGCGCGGTCTGTGCCCGCGCCGAGGCCGCCGTTAGGATTCGACGATCAATGATTCGAACCACGCTCGGTACCCTCCTCGTCGTTTTCTCGACAACCGTGTCGCCGGCGGCCGGGGCCCAGGCCCGTCCGGCGCAACGGGCTGCCCCGGTCGACACGCGCACCGACCCGCTGCACCAGGCCGGGCGCGACGTCACCATCTCTCTCCTGACGATGGGCAACGGCACCCAGGTCTGGGAGCTGTTCGGCCACGACGCGATCTGGATCCACGACCTCGTCACGAATCGCGATACGGTGTTCAACTGGGGCGTGTTCAACTTCCGCCAGCCCCGGTTCCTTCAGCGTTTTCTCAAGGGCACGATGCTCTACTCCATGGGCGGCGATTCCATGGAGAACATCTTGTACGAGTACCGGGTCTGGAATCGCACCGTGCTGGCGCAGGAGTTGGACCTGACGGCGGCGCAGAAGGACTCGATCCTCGCGGCGATCCGGCTCAACGCGCAGCCGGAAAACATCGACTACCGCTACGACTATTTCCGCAACAACTGCTCGACCCGCGTCCGCGACATTCTGGACAACGCGCTCGGCGGGGCGTTGCGCAAAGAGGCGGCCGCGCTCACCGGCACGACGTACCGCTGGCACGCGCTCCGGCTCATGCAGCCCCAACCCGCCATCATGCTCGGCGCGGACATCGGCATGGGGCGGCCGGGAGACGTGGAGATCTCGAAATGGCAGGCGATGTTTCTGCCGCGACAGCTGCACGATTTTGTGGCCAGCATTCGCGTCGTCGACAGCACCGGGACTGCGCACCGCCTCGTGAAGCGGGAAACGGTGCTGTTTCAGTCGAACCGCCCGCCGGAACCCGACGCGCCGCCCAAGTTCGGCAACTGGGCGCTGCTCGGCGGGATCGCCATCGCCGCGCTGCTCACCTGGCTCGGCGTCGCCGCGACGAGTCGGGGCGATTGGACGAGGTTCGTCGCGGGCGCCGCATTCGCGCTCTGGTCGCTGGCGGCAGGATTTCTTGGCACGATCCTCGTGCTGCTCTGGGGCGTCACGGACCACGTGTTCGCGCACCAGAATGAGAACTTGCTGATCTTCAATCCGCTCTGGCTGCTGCTCGTCGTGCTCGCCCCCGTCTACATCATTTCCGGCCGCGCCGGCGGGGCAACGCGCGCGGTGGCGCGGACGATCGGCGCGCTCGCGGTGATCGCGCTCCTCATCCATCTAGTCGGGCTGTCGGCGCAGACCAACCTTGCGATCATCGCCCTCGGACTGCCACCGGCCCTCGCCGTCGCCGTCGTTACGGGGCGACGGCCAGTGACGGCAAGCCAGCGGCTCGCAGCTTTGCGTTGACGGCGGCGAGCTCCGTCGTGCGGAGCGCCGTCCAACGTTTGTTCAGCGACTCCGCGGCGCGATGCGCGTCGACCGCCGTGACGAGACCCTGGTCGGTCAATTCGGCGTCGGTGTCATCGACGAGCGACATCGCGGCCTGCAGTTCACCGTTGGTCGAGGCGATGCTCGGCTGACCAGCCGCGCCTCGTCCACCGCGCCCGCGGCCTCCGCCACCTCCTCCGCCACGACGTCCGCCACCGCCTTGACCGGCGAGCTCGTTGAGCTTCTCGTCGTACGTCGTCAGCGTTGGCGCCAGCGACGCGTCGGCGCGGGCGCGGACGTCGGCAATCTTGGCGCGAAGGTCGCGAATCTTTGCCGTCGTCGCCGAATCGTCCGCGATGTCCTGCCACAGCGCGACGGCCAGCGTATGCTGGCGCGCGAGAATCGCCGGCGGCGTCTTCACGCGCGGATCCATGCGAATCGTGAGCGGCTGCGTCTGGCTTTTGTCGCCGACGGTGAGACGTACTCGGTACGTACCGGCGATGGCGAGCGGTCCACGCGGTTCGCGCGGCGTGTCGAACGGAACAGCCGAGATCGGATACTGACCCGGCTGCGTGCTCGTTCCCGCGGGCGGGAAGTACCGCAGATCCCAGACGAAGCGATGAAAGCCAGGCGCGGCGGACAACACCTTCGTCGGACGAATCCAGTACGAGGGAGTATTGCCGAGGTCCGTCGGAGCCATCGAAGTGTCTCGGCTCGAGTAACGACGAATCACACGGCCGCCGCCCGCGTCGAGAATCTCGAGCGTGGCGTCGCCGCTCGTTCCCGCGCCGACGTAATAATCGATGATCGCGCCGTCGGGCGGATTCTGCGCGCCCGGTTCGTCGGGCGGAATCGGCGTGTCGGGGTACTTGGCCGATCGAAAACGAATCGCTGTCGCCGGCTTGAAGAGCGTGAGCGACGACGAGGACGCACTCGGCGCGATCTCACGCAGCGGCTCGACATCATCGAGAATCCAGAACGATCGCCCGTGCGTGCCGACGGCGATGTCGTCGTCCTTGACCACCAGGTCGCGAATCGACGTCGCCGGCATGTTGAGGCGGAGCGACGACCAGTGGTCGCCGTCGTCGAATGACACCCAGACCTGCGTCTCGGTTCCGGCGAACAGCAGGCCGCGCCGTTTGGAATCCTCGCGGACCACGTTCACCGTCGCGCCATCGGGAATTCCGTTCGTGATCTGCGTCCACGTCTTGCCGCCGTCGTGCGTGCGGAAGATGTGCGGCCGCAAGTCGTCGAGGCGGATCGTGTTGACCGCCGCGTACGCCGTTCTCGCGTCGAAGCGCCCGGCGTCGATGATCGAGACTTTGCTCCACGGATGATCGCGCAACTCGGGCGGCGTGACGTCGGTCCAGTGCGCTCCGCCGTCGCTAGTCGTGTGAATCAGACCATCGTCGCTTCCCGCCCAGATGCGGTTGATGTCGACGTACGACGGCGCGACGGTGTACACCACCCCCGGATGTCGCGCGCGCGCCACCGCCGAGGTGGAGTACACGCCGACGCTCGGCGGCACGACCGAGTCGGTGCGGGTGAGATCCGGACTGATCGCCGCCCACGTCTTGCCGCCGTTGATCGTTTTCCAGACGACGTTCGACGCGAAGAACAGCGCGTGCGGATCCACGGTCGAGAAGACGAGCGGCGCCGTACGCAGCGTGCGATAGTCGGTCACGCCGCCGGGCGGCGGACCGCCGCCGCGCCCGATGCGCGGCCCGACTTCCTCGATCAAACCGGTGCGCCGATCGTAGCGCGTGACTTTTCCGCCGTAAACCAGATCCGGGTCGAGCGGATCCGGCGCGACGTAGCCGTACTCTTCGGTCCCGACCGGATGCCAGTCCCAGGCGAGAATCCGTCCGTCGTCGCCGCGGCTGCGCACGCACGCCGAGCCCGACTCCTGCTGGCCGCTGCACACGCGGTACGGAAACGCGTTGTCCGTCGCCACGTGATAGAACGCCGCCGTCGGTTGGTTGAGCCACGAGCTCCACGTCGCGCCGCCGTTGACGGTGACGATCGCACCCTGATCGCCCACCAGCAGGATGATGTTCGGATCGATCGGGTTGATCCACAGCCGTTGGTAGTCGTCGCCGCCCGGAGCGCCGCGAAGCGCCTTCCACGTCTTGCCGCCATCGGTCGACTTCCACGACACCACGCTCGCCGTGTACACGACTTCCGGATTCTTCGGATCGACTTTCACTTCGGCGAAGTCCGACGCGCGGCTCGCTACACGATCGTCAGTCGTCGCGGGATGGAACGTTTCCCCGGCGTCGTCGGAGCGGTACAGACCCGCGCCGCGGCGCGCATCGATCGTCGCGAACATGCGGCTCGGCATGCTCGGCGCGACGGTGATGCCGATGCGGCCCAGGCCATCCTGCTCGTACGTCGGCAGCCCGGAGCCGACACGCTTCCACGTCCCGCCGCCGTCGGTCGACTTGAAGAGGCCGCTGCCCGGCCCGGAGAACTGGCCGTTCTCCCACGGCCCCTGCCGCGCCTCCCACAGCACGGCGTAGACGACGTCCGGGTTTGCCGGATCGAGGACAACGTCCACCGCCCCGGTATTCTCGTCCTTGTATAGGACTTTCTGAAACGTGCGGCCGCCGTCGGTGGACTTGAACAGGCCGCGCTCGGCGTTCGGCCCGTACGGGTGGCCGAGCACGGCGACGAAAAGCTTGTCGGGATCGCGCGGGTCGACGGCGATCTGCGGGATCTGCTGCCCGTCGCGAAGGCCGAGGTGCGTCCACGTGGCGCCGGCGTCAGTCGACTTGTAGATGCCGTCGCCGACCGAAAGGTCGGGGCGCTGGAGTCCTTCGCCGCTGCCCACGTAGATGACGCTCGGATTCGACGGTGCGACGGCGATCGCGCCAATCGAGCCGGTCGTGGCCTCGTCGAAGATCGGATTCCACGTCCGACCGAAGTCGGTGGTCTTCCACACGCCGCCGTTCACGACACCGACGTAGAACACGTTCGGCTGATTCGGGATGCCGGCCGCCGCCTTCGTGCGGCTGGCGCGGAATGGGCCGACCATCCGCCAGCGCATCTCGGAGTACATCGACGGGTCGATGTGTTGCGCGGCGAGCACTATGGGGCAGCCGGCCAGCAAGACGAACGCCAAGCGCGAGAGACGCACTGAGACCTGAGCGTGAGAAGGAAGGCCGCGCGCCGAAATGGCGCGCCGCGTCGGATTCTGGCACCGGAGGTTGGCGGCGGCAAGACATTTCCTCCATGACCGAACTTCTGCTTTCCCTCGTCGGCCACATGCGTTGGGCCGATGCGATCGTCGCCGAGTCGCTGCAGCGCGACGCCGACTCCGAGGCGGCTCGCCTCTTTGCGCATATCGCGGCCGCCGAGCATCTCTGGTTCGCTCGGATCGAGTCACGAGCGCCGGACTACCCCGTGTGGCCCGACGCAATGACTCCTTCACAGGCCGCCGCGGTCGCGGCGGAGCACGCGGATTTGTACGAGCGGCTCGTGCGCGCCGCGAGCACGAGCGAGCTGGCGCGCATGGTGGCGTATCGCAACAGCGCGGGGCGCGACTTCCAGAGCCGCGTATCCGACATCGTCACGCACGTCGCGATGCACGGCAGCTACCACCGCGGTCAGATCGCGCGTCAGCTGCGCGCGGCGGGACGCCAGCCGCCATACACGGATTTCATTCAGTACACCCGGCGGGACCAGTAGGCGGGCTGGATGATCTGCGCAGCCCAGGTCTCAGTGGACGGACGCGTGCGCCCTTCGGCGAATGTCGCCGCCTGGCGTCCGCTGCGGCATTGATCCTGCCCTTTTCGGAGCGACCGGTTCGCGGTACGCGCGAGACCGGTAGAAAGGGAGAAAGGGTATGCAAAGAACGCGAATGCGACGCGCGCGCTCGTTGCTCGTCGTCGCGCTCGGCGTCGGATGTGCGCGATATCACGAAACATCGGCCGGCGGTGAAGTCACCAAACCCGGCGACCTAGATGCCACGGTAGTGCTGCACGTCCAGAACCTGGGCATGAGAAGCGTCGAGCTGCGGGCGATTCAGGACGGACGCTCGAGATTCATCGCTTCGGTCGGCGCTCAGGACACGACGAGCATTCAGCTCGATCCGCTCCTCTTCCCGACGGCGAGCCTGTTCATCGCGGCGTACGCGCAGGCGGGCGGACAACGCATCGTGGTCGGGCCGCTGGCCGCGGGCAAAGGCGACCAGATCGACTTCACGGTTCAAGAAGGTCTGGTGGGGAGTCAAGCGAACGTTCATCGGTAACGACGGCTGTCAGCTCGGCCAATCGTTTCTCGATGAATCGGCGCTCCGGTTCGAGCGTCGCGAGCGCCAGCGCCTTGCGATAGTCACGCGCCGCAGCGTCGAGCTTTCCCACGCGACGGCGCAGATCCGCCCGAACGGCGTAGAGCAGGTGATACTCGCGCAGCTCGCCCCGCGCGTGAATCGCGTCGACGAGCAGGAGCGCCGCCGACGGTCCGTCGACCATGGCGACGGCCACGGCGTGATTGAGCTCGACCACCGCGCTCGACGTCTGCGACAGGAGCAGCGCGTACAGGCCGGCGATCTGCCGCCAATCCGTCTCGGCGGGTGACGACGCCCGCGCGTGCAGCGCCGCGATCGCCGCTTGAATGGCGTACGGCCCGGCACGCCCGCGCCTGAGCGTCTTCTCCACGAGCACCAGCCCTTCGTCGATCTGCCGACGATTCCATCGCGACCGATCCTGCTGCTCGAGCAACACGAGCTCACCGTCGGGCGAGCTTCGCGCCTCTCGACGCGCGTCGTGCAGAAGCATCAGCGCCAGAAGCGCCGACGCCTCGCGCTCGTCGGGCATCAGCGCCACCAGCACACGCGCCAGCCGAATCGCTTCCGCGCACAGCTCGCGACGCACGAGCGCGTCGCCCGCCGTCGCGGCGTAGCCTTCGGTGAAGACGAGGTAGATCACCGACAGCACCGATTCCACCCGATCGGGAAGCTCGCGAGCCGGCGGCACGCGGTACGGAATGCGCGCGTGGCGGATCTTCGCCGTCGCACGGACCAATCGCTGCGCCATGGTCGGCGGTTGGACGAGAAACGCGCGGGCGATTTCGTCCGTCGTGATGCCGCACACCGTGCGCAGTGTGAGCGCGACCTGCGCCTCGCGCGCCAGCGCCGGGTGACAGCAGGTGAACATCAGCCGCAGGTAGTCGTCGTCGACCTCGTGGTCGTCGCCGCCGGAATCAGCGTCGAGCTCGGTCTCCGACATGGACGCCGCGAGTTGGGGAGCGCGTTCGGCGAAGCGCGCGTCCCTGCGCATGCGATCGATCGCGCGATGGCGCCCCGCGCTCACGAGCCACGCGCGTGGATTCTCGGGCCAGCCCATTGCGGGCCACTGCTCCACCGCCGCCGCAAACGCGTCCTGCGTCGCCTCCTCGGCGGTGTCGAAATCGCCGAGGAGGCGGATGAGCGTGGCGCGCACGCGCCCGGATTCGTCGCGATAGAGCGTCGCGATTCGGTCGTGGGCCGGCGCGGTAGCGGTCACGCAGGAACTGGGGCCGTCATTTCCTGAATCGGACGCACCTCGATGGCGCCGGTGCGCGCTCCGGGGATGCGCTCGGCGAGCGAGATCGCCGCGTCGAGATCCGGCGCGTCGACCAGATAGTAGCCGGCGAGCTGCTCGCGCGTCTCGGCGAACGGTCCGTCGGTCGTCTGGCGTTTGCCGTTGCGCACGCGGACCGTGGTGGCCGTCTTCGTCGATTGCAGACCGTGCCCGCCCTTGTAGTTGCCGCTGGCGACGATGGTCTCCGTGTAGTCGCGGTACTCCTTCGACATCTCCCGCACCGCCCCGTCGGACATGACTCGATCTGATTCGTTCTGGTAGATGAGCAAGAGGTACTGCATCGGGCCTTCTCCTGTTGAAGTGAGTTGTCGTTCGCTGCACCCGACAACTGGTCGAACGAGGCGGCGCGGAATCGACAGAGCACCCGAACGCGTTGGGCCGGCATACGTTACGGCGCCGATTTGACCGGCGCGACCGAACGCGGGTTATAGGGGTAGAAGCGGCCGCGATCCACTCGTAGCTTTTGCCGAGTCGGCTCCCTCACCAGTCCACGTCTATGAAGCATCTTTCTGTTGTGCTCGCCATTGTCGCGGCGACGCCCGCCATACTCTCTGCGCAGGCTACCCCGCCGGCGGCCGGTTTTGCCAAAGTCCAAGGCTTCGTCATCGACAGCGTCCATAATGGGCCGCTGTCGAACGCGGTGGTGCTCGTTGAGGGCGCATCGCGCCAAACGATGACCGACGCGGACGGTCGCTTCGAGCTCGACAGCATCCCGCCGGGCCAACACCGCGTCCAGGTGCTGTCCGCGGTTCTCGACACGCTCGGTCTCTCGATGCGCACGCCGCCGCACACGTTCACGGTGGACAAGACGGACGAGCTCGACCTCAGCATTCCCAGCCCGAACCGCATCGCCAACGCGATTTGCTCGTCGGCCCAGCGCAACCTCGGACCGGCCGTGATGGTCGGCTTCGTCCGAGACCCGGACACCAAAGAGCCGGCGATGGGCTCGAAGGTGCAGCTCGTGTTCTACGTCGCGGACTTGATCGGGCGAAAGCAATTGCGCACGCGCGAGGCCACCGTCGATTCCTCCGGCTTGTACAAGATCTGCGGATTGCCCGGCGACATGACCGGCAAGGTGCAGGTGTTCCGCAATGGCGTGAGCTCGGGTGAGGTTCCCGCCGAGGTGACCAACGGGTTTCTGGCGCTGCGCGGCTTCAGCATCGTCGGAAAACACGAGGCGATGGTCGCCATGCAGGGAGACAGCGGGAAGACCAAGATGGTCGCCCGGGGCAGCGCCCGCGTGACGGGCCGCGTGCTGGACAAGAAAGGACAACCGCTGCGTGACGCCCGCGTCATGCTCCAGGGCGGCGGCGACGTGGCGCTGACGAAAGCGAACGGAACGTTCGCGCTCGACAGCCTGCCGTCTGGGACGCAGGCACTCCAGATTCGCAAGCTCGGATACACCGTGACCGAGATACCGGTCGAGCTGTCGGCGAACGCGCCCGCCGTGGCGAACGTGACGATGAGCGACGCCGTGCCGCTGTTGGCGACCATGCGCGTCGAGGCGACGAAGGACAAAGGACTGTCGAAGGTCGGCTATCTGGAACGCAAGCAGACGGGCATGGGCTACTTCATGGACGGCGACCAGATCAATCACGAAGCGCTCTCGTTCGCCGACGTCATGCGCGTCGCCCCCGGGTTGAAGGTCGTTCCGTTGGGAGACGGCCGCACGTACGTCATCACGGATTCGCGCAATCCGGCCGGCAACGGCTGCGTGAACTTCTATGTCGACGGAACGCGGTGGACGGAGATGTCGCCGGGCGACGTGAGCACCTTCGTCAACCCCAGCGAACTGGTTGCGGTGGAGATCTATCACGGGTCTGAGACGCCGGCGCAGTACACCGCGCCCGGCATGTCGAGCTGCGCGACGGTGGTCGCGTGGACGGTCGCCCGCGTCGGAACCCCGACGAACAGCAAGAATCCCTGACGTGACCGAACGGAACCGCCGCACGTGAGCTCTCGCGTCCGCGTCTTCGCCCACAGCGAGATCGCGACCGAGTGCGACGCGTGCGGCGTGCGGTTTCACATCACGTCGGGCGGCGCGTGCGTGAAGTGCCGGCGCGTCTTCTGCGCGCGACATCTCTACGGGTCGTGGCTCCGGCGGCTCGCGGTGGATCTCGGCGCGGCCTCCGTGTGCGTCGCCTGCCGCCACGCGGCGTGACGAATTTCGAGCCGCAGGATCCCGACTTCGAGCGGCGAGTTCGCGAGAGCTTCGGGCGGCAGCGGTTCATGACCACGATCGGCGCGCGGCTCGCGCGGGTCGCGCCGGGTGGAGTGGACATCGAGCTCGCGGTGCGCGACGACCTCTTGCAGCAGCACGGATTCCTGCACGCCGGCGCGCTCGCTACCGTCGCCGACAGTGCGTGCGGCTACGCGGCCCTCTCGCTCATGCCGGCAGGGGCCGCTGTGTTGAGCATCGAATTCAAGATCAACATGCTCGCGCCGGCCAAGGGCGACCGCGTGGTGGCGCACGGCAGCGTGCTTCGCGCGGGCAGAAACATTACCGTGTGCCGCGGCGACGTCGTCGCGCATTCCGGGGAAGGCACGCGCCTCGTCGCGACGATGGTCGGTACGATGATGACCGTGCGCGACCGCGGTCTCTCCGACTGACTCGCCGCGTCAGGCGAGCAGCGTGCGCAGCTTGTCGATCGCGATGTTGCCGCCGCTGACGACGGCGGCGATGCGCTCGCCGTCGCGAAACGGCACCGCGCGAGACAACACGGCAGCCGTCGCGGCGGCGCCCGCGGGTTCGGCGAGGAGCTTGGCGCTCAACAGCAATTCGCCGAGCGCGCTCTGGATCACGTCGTCGTCGATCAACACGACGTCGTCCACGTAGCGGCGGATGATCTCGTAGTTCACCTGCCCCGTCATCGGCGCGGCGAGGCCGTCGGCGATGGTGTTCACCGACTCGAGCGTCACGGCGCGCCCCGCGTCGAGGCTGAGGCGCGTCGACGGCGCGCCGCGCGGCTCGACGCCGAACACGCGGATGCCCGGATTCATCTCCTTGATCGCGACCGCCATTCCGGAGATCAAGCCGCCGCCGCCAATCGGAATCACGACCGCGTCGAGCTCTTCGGCCTGCTCGATGAGCTCCATGCCCGTCGTCCCGGCGCCGGCACACACGACCTCGTCGTCGAACGGGTGGACGAAGACGAGGTTGCGTTCCTTCTCCAGCTCCCGCGCGCGTTCGATCGCCTGAATGCTCGTCGCGCCGTGCAGGACGACCTCCGCGCCGTAGCCGCGGCTGGCGTCGATCTTGGCCGGCGACGCCGCTTCGGGCATCACGACCACCGCGTGAATGCCCGCCGAGTGGGCTCCCCATGCGAGCGCCTGGGCGTGATTCCCCGCCGAGACGGTGACGACGCCGCGCGTGCGCTCCGACGCGCTGAGCCGGCTCAGCTTGTTGAGCACACCGCGGACTTTGAACGAACCGGTCTTTTGCAGATTCTCGCATTTGAGAACCAGTCGGACGCCGACGCGCGCGCCGATGCGGCTTGCCGACATCGTCGGAGTGACGTGGACGCGGCCGGCAATGCGTTGGCGAGCGTCGCGGATCTCATTCAGACCGATCATCGCTGAAATATGAGACTCACACGGTCGGCCAACCACCCGCGACGAGTTGGACCGCAGGTTACATTGGCGCGTGCTCAAGCGACACGACTCCGTCGTCATTTTCGCCACGGTCGTGGCCATCGTCGCAACGGCGAGCTTCCGCATCGTCGGCGCGAACGACGTGCTCCGGTTCATCGCGGCCGCCGCCGCGCTGTCGCTGCTCGCCGTCAACGTATCGCGCGGCACGGAACAGCTTGGCGCGCACCTCGGTCCGGCGGGCACGGGAATTCTCCAGGCGGCCCTTGGGAATCTGCCCGAGCTCCTCGTCTGCATTTTCGCTCTGCGCGCGGGACTGGTGTCCGTGGTGCAGGGTGCGCTGATCGGGTCGATCCTCGCGAACTCGCTTCTCGTACTGGGGCTCGCGATTTTCGTCGGCGGCCTCAAACACGGCCGCATGCACTACGACGCCGAGTCGCCGCGCCTCATCGTCTCGCTGATGATGCTCGCCGTCGCGGCGTTGACGATTCCGACGCTGGCCTCGGAGCTCCACACGCCGGCCGCGGGCCACGAACGGTCGCTCAGCGTCGCGTGTTCCGTCCTGCTCCTCGTCGTATTCGTGGCGAGCCTGCCCTTCTCGCTCGGCTCCGACCCCGAGCGCTCCGCGCGGCGCGTCGACCGCGGATCGCCGGTCGCCGAGTGGTCGCCCACTCTCGCCATCGTGGTTCTCGCCTGCGCCTCGATCGGCGCCGCGGTGGTGTCCGAGTGGTTCGTCGAAGCGCTCGAGCCGGCGATCAACGCATTGCACATCTCTCAAGCGTTCGCCGGCATCGTCGTGGTGGCGATCGCGGGCAACGCCGTGGAGAACGTCGCCGGCGTTCGACTCGCCTCGAAGAACCGCCCCGACTACGCAATGAGCGTCATCCTCAACAGCTCTCTGCTCATCGCGCTCGTCGTGATCCCCGTTCTGGTGCTGTTCTCGTTCGCGTTCGGCGGCGGCGGGTTGACGCTCGTGCTACCGCCCCTCCTCATCGCCGCGCTGCTGCTCACGACGCTCACCTCGGCGCTCATCGTCTACGACGGTGAGGCGACGTGGATCGAAGGAGTCGCGCTCATGGGCTTGTACGGCATTTTCGCCGCCGCATTTTGGTGGGGATGAGCACCGTGTCCACCCGTCCACCCGTCCACCCGTCCACCCGTCCACCCGTCCACCCGTCCACCCGTCCACCCGTCCACCCGTCCACCCGTCCCCCCGACTCATGACGCGAATCACGATGACCGCCTTCCTGCTGGCTTTCGCGACGCGCGCGAATGCGCAGTGGGCTCCGCAACAGAGCGGAACGAACGCCGAGTTCCGCGGCCTCGTCGCGGCCAGCGCGTCGGTGGTGTGGGCGAGCGGCACGCGCGGCCGCGTCGCGCGAACCACGGACGGCGGTGCGACGTGGACGATCGACTCGCTGCCGGGGGCGTCGACGCTCGATTTTCGCGCGATCGCGCCGCGCAGCGAACGTCTCGCCTGGGTGATGAGCGCCGGTCCCGCCGAGAGCGGGCAGGCGCAGATTTTCCGCACGACCGACGGCAAGAGTTGGACGAAGCAGTATTCGACGTCGCAGACCGGTGTCTTCCTCGACGCCATCGCGTTCTGGGACGACCGCCACGGCATCGCGATGAGCGATCCGGTCGGTGGGACACTGTTCCTCATCGCGACGGACGACGGCGGAGAAACGTGGAATCAGTTGCCGACCGACGCGGCGCCGCCGGTGCTTCCGGGTGAAGCGGCATTTGCCGCCAGCGGAACGTGCCTGATCGTTCAGGGCTCGTCGAACGTGTGGATCGGAACCGGCGGCGGCGCTCGCGCGCGCGTTTTTCGCTCGACCGATCGCGGACGAACCTTTCACGTAGCTGACACGCCGCTGCACGGCGGCAACTCGGCGTCGGGCATCTTCTCGGTCGCGTTCAGCGACGAGCGGCACGGCGTTGCTGTCGGCGGCGAGTACTCGAAGCCGAAGGAAGCGTTCGACAACGTCGCGGTTACCGAGGACGGAGGAGCGACGTGGCGCCGCGCACGCGGACCGTTGCCGCCAGGCTACATGTCGGCCGTGGCGTACGTGCCCCGCTCCGGCGGCCGCCAACTCGTCGCGGTGGGTTTGGCCGGCACGGCTCGCTCGGACGACGCCGGCGAGAGTTGGACGATGGTGGACACCGTCGCGTATAACTCGATAACGTTCGCTCCGAACGGCGACGGCTGGGCCGCGGGTCCGCGCGGGCGGATCGCCAAGTGGTCCCCAGCGCCGGCGTCGAGGAAGCCGTAAGACTCGCGTCGGACGAGCTTCTCGGATCTCGATTCTCGCATCACCCCCCCCAGACGAGGGCGATCATGGCTGCTGGACGAATTCTGCTCGTCGCCGTTGCGGCATGCGCCGTGTTGTCATGTAGTCACGGAGCGGCGAGCTCCTCGCCGGCTCCGGCATCGCCGGCTCCCCGCCCGTCGCAACCTGCGTCGAATCAGGCGACGCCCGCGCAGGAAGTGGTGACGTTGGCCCCGCGCCGGCCGCCGCCGTCGCGCGACAGCCTCGAGAAGCTGCGCGCGGTGTACGTCGCGCAGATCATGAGCCAGATCGCCGGCCGGGAGAACGACCCGGCCGAGCAAGTGTTCAAGAATATTCAAGTGCTCAAGGGCATCACAGCTCGTGAGCTCGTCACGAAGATGGAAAAGGAATACGCGACGCCGCTCAGCTGGAACTGCACCAACTGCCACCGTCTCGCTCCGCAGGGGAACTGGGCCAGCGACACGTCGAACGACAAACGCCGCGCGCGCTTCATGCAGCAGATGACGAACGACATCAACCTCGTCCAGCTGCCCAAGCTCTACCCGAAAGACACACCGAAGGTGACCTGCGCGACGTGCCACCGCGGCTACAACGAGCCGCCGCCGCCCGAATACTTGCTTCCCGAGCGCGGCAAACCCGGTGGACTGCCCATCCTGCCGCCGCGTGGCCAATCGGGTCCGCCGCCGGCCGCGCGGCCGCCCGGCATCTAGCGCGAGCCGCACTCCGCGAGCACCCGCTTCGGCTCGGCGGCGTTGGGCAACAGCGCACGCGCCGCGCGAGCCTCGGCGCGCGCGCGCGCGCATTCGCCGCGGGCGACGTACGCTTCGGCGAGCTTCACGTGGATGCGGTACGATCCCGGATCGAGCCGCGCCGCCCGCTCGATCGTCGCGATGTGTGTGTTCGCGCTGAACGATGCGATCGCCGCCATCTGACCGATGCTGCGCGTCACGGCGACCAGTCCGAACGCCACCGTCGTGAGCAGCGCGGCAAATCGCAGCCACGTCTGCGCGACGATCGTCCGATCCGACGGCGGCGCCAGCGCACCGGCGAGCGCCCACACGAAGTAGGCCGGAATCGCCACGATGAGCGCCGCGTCGAACGAGCCGACGACGATCGCCGCGACGAGCGTCCCGATGAGCGCCATCGACATCATCACGTGTTCCTCGTCGGGTATCTCGCCGCGCGGCTCCGTCGACCGCACGTCGACGTACGCGCGCCGCAGAAGCCCGAGCAGCACCACGGCGATCGCGCCGAGCCCCAGCAACCCGCGCTCCGACGCGTACGCGACCCAATCGCTGCTCGGCCACGGGTTGGCGGTCGTGCCCTCGTCCGACGAGAGCGAGGGGTCGCCGCGCGAGGCGTACTTGGGGTAGACGACCGGCCAGTTCCCCGGTCCGACGCCCAGCAACGGCCGCGACTCCATCATGTGCAGCGAGTTCGTGTATTGGATCAGCCGGCCGTGTCCACTTCCCTCTCTGTAGTTCACTAACCCAACCGCTGAATCGATGTACGGCGTGTCGCTCTTCCACTCGAGGCGATTGGGGAGAAGGATCGCCGCGATCACCCCGACCGCCGCGCCCGCGGCAAGCCGCGTCAGCCGCGGAAGTGTTCGTGGGGTTCGCCACTGCCCTCGGCTCAACGCGGCGGCGAGGATCACCGCCAACGCCGAGAGGATCACGGCGAGCCACGCCGCGCGCGTGCGAGACATGGCGAGAACGCCCGCGACCGCGACCGTGCCAAAGACACCGAGCGCGACGCCATAGCCGCGTCGCGCGGTGACGGTCACGTACACGAGCACCGGAATGCCGATCGCGCAGAGGTGCGCGACGAAGTTGCGATTGCCGAACGTGCCGCCGGGCGCGCGATTCAGGCTGAAGTATTCGGTGCGGAGACCGTAGGCCTGGGCGATTGCGGTCAGTGCGCCGACCACGACAGCGGTCGCGAGGCTGATGAGCAGCGGTCGGGCCAGACCGGATCGACGCAGCGCCGACGCACACCAGAAGAGAGCGGCGCCGGCCGCCGAAATTGCCAGCGCTCGCTCCGCGGCCCAAGGGTTCGTCGCGCCCAGCGCCGACACGAATCCCGCGGCGAGGAACAGCACCATCGCCAGATCCACCACGGTCAACGAAATGCGAACCAGACGCGACGCGACGGCGAGCGCGGCGACCGCCGCCGCGACGATGAGAACGAGCTCCTTCGGCACGAAGTAGCGGTCGAGATCGAAAGCTTTGTATGGCGTCGCGGCCAGCACGACGGCGACCGCGCCGGCCTGCAGAATTCTTAGCGCCAGGCGTTCGCCTTTGGCGGTGTCTGCCGGCCGAGTGGCGTGCATGTGCGGGGAAACAAACCAGCCCGCTGCGTGCTTCGCCAGCGCGCCGGCCAGCGCATTGGGTGCGTCCTAATGTCGTGGTACGGCTGTTGTAAGAGGCAGAATGGTCCGGAGCGTCAAAACGGCTGGCGCCGCTAGGTTACGTCACCTCGAGTCCGGCTCACTGCCGAAACGATGGTGTACAGACTCCGGAAGGCCAGCGCCGCGGGACTCCACATTCGCACCATGAACATGAAAATCTCCAGCTCACACGTCGCGTCGGTCGTTGCCGTGTTGGTCGCCATGTCCGCCCCACTCGGAGCGCAGAACGGCGCTCAGGGACAGCGTCCCACGACACCGAATCCGGTCACGCGCTTCGACGCGACGGGCGCGGCGGACACCTCGATCTTCGCGCCGCTCAATCTGCCCCCGGGCAACATCTATCGCAGCGGCGACGGCTCGCCGGGACCGAAATATTGGGAGCAGCGCGCCGACTACGACCTGCACGGCACGCTCGACACGGCGGCGAAAGCGCTGCGCGGCGAGATGACGCTGCGCTACACCAACAACTCGCCCGACACGTTGCGGTTCGTCTGGTTTCAGGTCGAGCAGAATGCGTTCAAGGGCGGCTCGCTGAACTCCTACGTCTTCCCTGCCGAATCGCGATTCGGGGCGCGGAACTTCGAGGGCGGAGATTTCATCGACCGCTTCACCCAGGTGAACGGCGCGAAAGGCACCAAGGGTCCCGGCACGCCGCTCAAGATGCGCGTCGAAGGCACCGTGATGAAGGTCGATCTCGCCGCACCGCTGGCGCCGGGACAGACGGTGACGTTCGACGCCGCGTGGCACTTCAACATTCCCGAACACGGCGCCGACCGCATGGGTCGCGACGGTTCGCTCTTCGAGCTGGCGCAGTGGTATCCCCGCGTCTGCGTGTTCGACGACCTGCGCGGCTGGAACACCGAGCCGTATCTCGGCCAGGGCGAGTTCTATCTCGAGTACGGCGACTACAACCTGTCCGTCACGGTTCCCGCGGGCTACCTCGTCGCGGCGACCGGTGTGCTGCAGAACGCGTCCGAGGTGTTGACGCCGACCCAGATCTCGCGCCTCGCCCAGGCGGCGAAGTCGGAAACGCCGGTGCACATCGTGACGCAGGACGAGATCAAGAGCGGCGCGGCGCGCCCGAAGAAGGAGGGCATGCTCACGTGGCGATTCGTCGCGCACAACGTGCGTGACGCGGTGTGGGCCGCCGCCCCCGACTACATGTGGGACGCCTCGAGTTGGCAGGGACACATGGCGTACGCCTACTATCGCCCGAGCGCCATCGAGCCGTGGAAAGACGCGGCCGACATGGCGCGCATGTCGATCATGGAATACTCGGAGCGCTGGTTCCCGTATCCGTACCCGCAGATCAGCGCCGTCGAGGGTCCGATCAGCGGCATGGAATACCCGATGCTCGCCATGGAAGACAGGAATCCCGACAAGTACGCGCTCTACAACGTCGTCACGCACGAGATCGGGCATCAGTGGTATCCGATGATCGTCGGCTCGAACGAGCGCATGCACATGTGGCAGGACGAAGGGTTCAACACGTTCATCAACTACTTCTCCGAGGCTCGTCGCTATCCGGAGAAGGGCTCGTACGAGCAACGCGTGGCCAACGACCGCCGGGTCGTCGAAGCGTACATGCAGCACAACGTCGACATCCCGCTCGAGGTGCAGCCCGATCGCATCGACCCGCGGCTCCTCGGCGAGAACGCGTACGTGAAGACGGCGGTCGGTCTGGCGCAGTTGCGCGACGAAGTCCTCGGCCCCGCGGCGTTCGACGAGGGCTTCCGCGAGTACACGCGCCGTTGGGCGTTCAAGCACCCGAGCCCGGCCGATTTCTTCAAGACGATGGAGAACGTGAGCGGACGCCGGCTCGACTGGTTCTTTCGCCAGTGGTTCCTCGAGAATCCGCATTTCGACATCGCGATCGACTCGGTCGTGCAGAAGCAGGTTGGCGACGTCGACTCCGTGCAGGTCTTTTACGGAAATCGCGCGCGCGGCGTGCTGCCGATTCGCGCGCGATTCACGTTCAGCGACGGCTCCACGCAGGAATTCGACTACCCGGCCGAGGTGTGGAGCACGGACGAGATGAGCTACGACCGCATCTACGACTTCAAGGGAAAGAAGCTCACCAAGGTCGAGCTCGACCCCGACAAGCGGATCGTCGACATCGACCGGACGAACAACGTCTGGCCGAGATAGCGCGGAGCAACGTCGGACTGATAATTGTTTCGACAGCTCGACCAGTGGCTGGTTGGACCTTAGAATTGCCCCATGTCGCGACTCGTCGTTCGCTGCTTCGCGGTGTCCGTCGACGGCTTCGGCGCCGGACCGGATCAGAGCCTGGATCATCCGCTCGGCGTTCGCGGACCGGAGCTGATGGAGTGGTTCTTCGCTACCCGGACCTGGCGCCGCATGCACGAGCGCGAGCCCGACGGTGAGACCGGCGTCGACGAGTCATTTGCGGCGCGCGGATTCGAGAACATCGGCGCCTGGATTCTCGGCCGGAACATGTTCGGCCCGGTGCGTGGTCCCTGGCCCGACGACTCATGGAAGGGCTGGTGGGGCGACGAGCCGCCGTATCACACGCCGGTGTTCGTGCTCACGCACCATTCGCGCGCGACGCTCCCGATGGCCGGCGGCACAGACTTTCACTTCGTCACCGACGGAATCGAGTCGGCGCTGCGTCAGGCCAAACAGGCCGCGGGCGACAAGGACGTGCGGATCGGCGGCGGCGTGGCGACGATCCGGCAGTTTCTCCAGGCCGGTCTCATCGACGAGCTGCACCTCGCGCTGCGTCCGGTGCTCCTCGGCGAAGGCGAGAACCTGTTCCGGGGCGTGGACCTGCGGCGGCTTGGCTACTCGGTCGTCGAATCAATCGCGGGTGAGCGGGCAACACACCTGATCGTGCGACGCGTCTGATTCGCTCGCGCGCTCGCGCGGCCGCTCACCGTTTTTTCGCCAGGATCGTCCCGCGGCAGGTCGCCGCGCCGCAGTGGCACGGATAGCGTCGCTTGGCCGCCGGCGTGTGACGTTCCTCGAGCACGAACGCGTAGTCGTAGGCCAGTTCCTCGCCCGGCGCGATGTCGCGGATCGCCTCGATCCAGATCCGCTCGTCGTCGATCACCGCGTCGCAGTTGGGCGCGCACGAGTGATTGATGAATCGCGCTTCGTTCCCATCGACGGCGGCGTCGATCACGATGTCGTCGTCGATCGCGAACAGAAAGGTGTGGTGTCGCGCCTGCGTTTCGTCGTCGGGATAGCGCGCGTCGGCCTCTTCGCTCGTCACGCGCTCGCCCGTGTACTCGATGAGACGCGTGCCTTTGCGGATGCGACGGGTCGCGAATGCCCCGAGTCCCTGAATCGACGACGCGCGAATCTCGAACGGCAGCTCCGATGCGGACTTCTCGCGCGTGCTTCCCGCCGCCCGCGGCGCGCGTGAGCGCGACCGCCTCACGTGGGCGTGTGCCGGGACTGAACGTGCGTGACGCCGCCCGAAATGATGAACGCCATCACGGCCGAGGCATCGGCTTCGATGCGCTGCACGCGGTCTGCGGGCACGACCAGGATGTGCCCTGCCAATCCGTATGACTGCGGCATGTACACGGACACGTGGCCCGACACGCCGAGCGACGCCAGCGAGTCGGACGTCAGGAACGCCAGCACTTTGAGCGAACCGTCGGCCGAAAGCGATACGAGCACCGGCTTGTCGAACCGTCGCTTCTCGCCCACGAACGCGTTCAGCATGTCCTTGGCCGACGAGTACAGCAGCCGCACGAAAGGCAGCCTGTCGAGCACTTCGTCGAGCGCGCCGACAAGGCCGCGCGTGACGAGCCCCGACGCGAGAAACCCGACGCCGAGGATCAACAGAACAGTGATGAGGAAGCCGACGCCCGGAATCGGGAGCCCCAGCCAGCCGTCGATCGTCCGGAAGACCACCGCGCAGACGTAGACGGTGATCGCGAGCGGCGCGACCACGACCAGACCACGGAGGAAATATTTGAAGAGGCGCGACATGCCGACGCCAATATACACGCGCCCGGGAACGAGGCGCGTCTAGCGCGGCGGCTGAAGGCTGAGAAATACGGCGCCGCCGAGCGGCGTGAGCGTTCCATACGCGAGGCGTAGCGTCTCGGGCAAGCGAGTCACCAGTCCGCGGACGCCGAGGCCGAGCCGCCCGCGGTTGCCCGTCACGACGTCACGGGAAATGCCGAACGACAGCTCGCGAATCGTGAACGACTGTCCGAGGTCGCCGCCGAGGAACCCGAGATCGTCCGCCGTCTTCTGCACTTGCTCGGCGCGCCCGAAGACGGATGTCTTGTGTCCCAGGTCGAGCGTCGTTTCCAGCAACGCGCTCGCTCCGAGGTGGTGCGGCGGGACCGGCGCTGTCGGATCGTGGACGTGTTCGCGCGCGCCGTGGTGGTGCACGTCCAGTCCCCAGACGAACGCGCTCGACCAACTTCCGCCCCCGACGCCGTTCATCGCCGTGAGCACCGACGCGCCGTAGCGCTGCATGCCGGTGCCGGGATCGAGCGGATCATGATCGAACAGGTAGCCCATCCAGGCCGACAGCATCACGCGGCCGCTCGCCGCGACGGACACGCGGCCCGAATACGAATCGAGCCGCGCGTCGGAGTATTCGGGGAGGTTGCTGCCGTCGTCCGACTCGCGCGCGTTGAACGCCGAGCCTTCGACTTTCACCCGGGTCGTGTAGAGGCCCGCTGTGACGACGCCGTTCTCGCCGTGCGTCGCGTCTTCCCAGTGATGCGCGAGCGGCGCGAACGGATCGTCGGCGTCAGACGGACGATGATTGAACGTGACCGGCCCGATCGCCGGCTCGCCCACCGCCGCGGCGTAGGTCGAGAGCGCGAGTCCTGACATGAGCGTTTGGCCATACGATGCGGCGAGCTGCATCAGCGCCGGGTGCGGATGCTCGCGATTGGCGATCCGTGCGTCCTGGTACGCGCCGCCCGTTTGCAGGATCTCGGGATACCCGCGCGGGCCATCGACCAGCGACTCGAGGCTCGTTCCGATCGTCGTGGCAAAGACGCCGGTTCCCAGCCGGTGCATCGCCGTGGCCATCTCCCAGTCCGAGATGCCCAGCTGGCGACCGCCGTGAATCGTGGTCTGCGTGTCGAGTTGCACGAACATCGAGCCGTGCACCATCGTGCGCCACCCGCCGATCGACGCGTGGTACATCGGCACGACCGACGAGTCGGGCAGCCACGACGTGCCCGATCCCGTTCGAGTGGACGGAAGGCCCAACGGCAGCGGGATGCCGCGCGTCTCCTCCATGCGACTCATGTCGTGCTGCGCCCGAAGCGGGGCCAAGAAGGGCTCGAGCGCCGCCGACACCATGGCGAGCGCGAGCATTCGCGAGAATCTCAATCGGTCGGCGGCCCAATGATCGGCATGTCGCCCAGCCTATCCGGCGACGAGCTGCGCGGTTCCTGCGACCGCCGATGAAGACACGTAAATTTTCGCGATGCCAGACTACCGTGCTTCCGTCCGCCACCTCAAGCGAGTCGATCCCGTGATGGCGCGCGTCATCGAGCGCGTCGGTCCGTGCCGAATCCAGCTTCGCGACGGCGGCACGCATTTCCAGGCGCTCGTCCGCTCGATCGTGTTTCAACAACTCTCAGGGAAAGCGGCCGGGACGATCCACGCGCGGTTCGTGGCCCTCTTTCCGGACGGCGGACCCGAGCCCGCGCTACTCCTCACATTTACGGACGCTCAACTCCGCGGCGTGGGGCTCTCGCGCCAGAAGATCGGATACCTGCGCGATCTCGCCGATAAGGTCGTGTCCGGTGGCCTTCCGTTGGACGCCGTCCATCGGATGGACGATGACGAGCTCATCGATCACCTCATCCAAGTCAAAGGAATCGGCCGCTGGACCGCGCAAATGTTCTTGATGTTCCGGCTCGGAAGACGCAACGTACTGCCGGAGCTCGACCTCGGAATCCAAAACGCGATCCGCCGCGCGTATGGCAAGCGCAAACGACCGAGTCCCCGACAAGTCCTCGCAATCGGCGCGAAATGGAGTCCGCATAGCACCGTCGCGTGTTGGTATCTATGGCGATCGCTCGAGAATGGGGATGGCCAAGGCGCGACCTGACCCGGCGGCACGGAACCACGTGACCGCCACGCCTGTCTCGGGCCCCAGTTTCGCCGAGCGCGTGTCCCCGGCACAGCTTCCGCTCGAGCGGAAGCTGCCGTTGCTCGTGCTCGCGCTGTTCAGCGTCATCCTCGGCGCGTGGGCTGCCGCGTCGTACTACGAAACGCGTCGCGCCGCCGAAGTCGCGGCCGCGGAGCGGCTCTCGACGCTCGCGCGGATCGTCGGAGCAGCCGTCGAGCAACTCAACAACATGCGCGTTGGCGCGCTCAGCACGGTGGCGCGCGATACAGCGGTGCAGGCCGCCCTGCGATCGCCGGACCGGCCGCTCACGTCGGCCGCGCAGAAGTCGCTCGCGACGCTGTTCGCGCCCAACGGCGCGGCGATGGCGCCCGCCGAGCTCTGGACGATCGACGGCCGCGTCGCCGGAAAGCTGGAGCTCGATCTTCCCACCGAAGCGCGGGCGTTTCGAAAAGATCTTCTCAGAGCGTTGCGGCCGGGGAATCGCGATTCGCTGCTCATTGGGCAGATCCACGCGCTCGGACGCCTATCGGCCGTCTGGATCGGCGTGGTCGTTCGCGACGCCGGCGGCGGGCGCTTGGGATACGTCGTGCAGCAGCGCCACTTCGGGGCGACGCCGGCCATCACGCGCACGCTGCGCGACGTCGTCGGCGGACAGGGAAGCCTCTACGTTCACAACGCGAGCGATCCGACCTGGGTGTCGTTCACCGGCGAGCCCGTGGCAGCGCCGCTGCGTCACCGCGAGTTGATCGACAGCCTCGGTCTCGTCGAACGTCCCGGGCTGGGCACGCTGCTGAGCGCCTCGGCGCCCGTCCGCGGTGCGCCGCTGCTGGTGACGATCGAACAGCCGCTCGCGGCGATTCTCTCGCGACAGACCGCGTCGCTCCGAGTGCTCGGTACGCTCGCTTTTCTCTTCGCCGCCGCCGGCGCGTTTCTCTCGTGGATCGCGACGCGCCGCATCGTGCGCCCGCTCGCCGAGTTGACGAACGCCGCCGAGTCGATCGCCAACGGCGAAGTGGCGTGGCGCGTCGACGTCGACCGCACCGACGAGATCGGCCGCCTCAGCACCGCGTTCAACCGGATGGTGCAACGCGTCGAAGATTCGGCCACCGCGTCGGCCGGCGCGGTCGCGCGCCTGACCAAGTCGGTCGAGACGCAGGAGTTTCTCGCCGAAGCCAGCCGGATCGTCGCCGGCTCGCTGTCCGACGAGCGTCTCCTGTCGGACCTCGCGCGGCACTGCGTTCCGCGCCTCGCCGATTTCTGCACGATTCACGTCGCCGAGGACGACGGCACCATCCGCCGCATCACGACCGTGCACCGCGACCGCTTGAAGCAGGAAGCGGTCGTCGATCTCGTGCGGCGGTTCGCGTATCGAGTGGACGGACCGGGCGAAGTCTCCGAGGTCATTCGCACGCAGCGTCCGATCATCGTTCCATTCATCGATCGCAACGCCGTGCGCGCGTCGATCGACTCGGACGACATGAAGCGCCTGTTCCAGCAGATCGCGCCGAATTCATTCATGTGTATTCCGCTCGTCGCGCGCGGCCGCGCGTTCGGCGCGATGTCCTTCACGATGACGACGTCGGGCCGCCGCTTCAGCGAAGAGGACCTCGAGATCGCGACCGAAGTCGCGCGCCGCACCGCGGTGGCGATCGACAACACGCTCATCTATCGCCGGTCACTCGATCTGCGGCTGGAGGCGGAGTCGGCGAGCAACGCCAAGTCGGACTTCCTGGCGAAGATGAGCCACGAGATCCGCACGCCGATCAACGCGATGATGGGCTACGCCGAGCTGCTGCAGATGGGCATCGGCGGACCGGTGACGGCCGCGCAAGCGACGCAGTTGTCGCGCATCCGCGCCAGCGGCGAGCATCTGACAGCGATGATCGGCGAAATTCTCGATCTCTCGAAGATCGAGGCGGGCCGGATGGGCGTGGAGCCGGCGGTCGGTATCGTCGGCGACGTCGCCGAGGCCGCGCTCGGACTCATTCGCCCCGCGGCGACCACGAAGGGCGTCGATCTCGATGCGCGGCTCCGCGGCGCGCCGCGGACCACCTACGTCGGCGACCCCCAGCGCGTTCAGCAAATTCTCACGAACCTGCTCGGCAACGCGGTGAAGTTCACGCCGGCCGGCGGCAGCGTGTCGGTCTGCTGCGGGAGCGCCTCCGAGCCGGCCGCCGAAGAGCGCGTCGCGCCCTGGGCGACGATCACCGTGCAGGACAACGGCGTCGGCATCTCCCCGAACGATCTCGAGCGCATCTTCCAGCCGTTCGTGCAGGTGGACGGCGGCTACACCCGCTCGCACGGCGGCACGGGACTCGGCCTCACGATCAGCCGGAATCTCGCGCAGATGATGGGCGGCGACATCACCGTCGAGAGCGTGCTCGGCGAAGGCTCTCGGTTCACCGTCTGGCTTCCCACGCCGGCGTCGACGGCCGCGTAGTCGATCGTTCCTCCGGCTAACTTTGGAGGATGAGCGTCGCAGCCGTTCCCACCGAAATCACCGACCCGATCAACGCGCGGATCCTTGCCGTCTCCGAGGACCGCATCGCGGGTTTCTTGATCGATCCATTCGTCGAGATCGCGCGACTGGCCGAGCTCGACGTCGCCACCGTGCACGAGCGGCTGCGCGCGATGCTGGCCGCGAAAACGATCCGCCGCATTCGCCAGACGCTCATGGCGACGAACCTCGCGCCCGGCGCGCTCGTCGCGTGGCGGGTGCCGGCCGACCAGCTCGACGCCGCGTTCGACTTCATGTGGAAGGACGATCCGTTCTCCGGCCACATCGTCATCCGGTCGACCGACGCCGAGACGACCGGGTCGGCGTTCCGTCTGTGGACGACGCTCAAGGTGCCGCAGGGCTTCTCGATGGCGCGGCATTGCGACATGCTCGCCGCCCGCGTCGGGGCCGAGACGTATCGCGTCATGCCCGCGAAGCGGCTCTTCGCGCTCGGCGTCGGCCACGTGCGGCGGCGCGGCATGGAGCCGGGGAGCAAGACCGACGAGCTCGGAGCGGTCATCGACACGAACATCGTCGAGTTGACCGATCTCGAATGGCGCGTGCTCGAGCCGCTCAAGCGTGAGTTCACGGTCGACGAAATCACCGACGATCCCTGGGTCGCGCGCGCGGACGAGGCCGGGCTGCCCGTTCACATGTTCGCATCCGTCGCGCGATCGCTCAACGAGCGAGGCGTGATCGGCCGCTTCTCGACGTTTCTCGAGCACGTAAAGCCGTCCACCGCGGGAACGCGCGTCACACGGTACAACGCGCTCTTTCACTGGCGCGTGCCGCCCGGACGCGAGATCGAAGCCGGCCGCGAGATCGGCCGTCATCACATCCTCACGCACGCGTACTGGCGCGAGGGCGGTTCCGATTTCGCCAACGTGAACATCATGGCCGTCGCGCACGGCACCGAGAAACCGAGTGTGCTGGCGCACAAGGCGGCGATCGACGCGCACCTGGAATCGATCGGCATGCCGGTGTCGTACACGAACGTCTTCTGGGGCGGGCGGAGCGAGATCAAGCCGTCCGAGATCTCGCCCGCCGCCTACGCGCGCTGGTGCGCGGCCATGGGAATCGACGCCGCCGCGATGCGCGGCTGAGCGCGAACCTCAGCGGTCGTTCTTGTAGACCTTTCCGCCCTTCATGACGAACCGCACGTTGCGCAGCGTGGTGATGTCCTTGGTCGGATCGCCGGGCACCGCGATGATGTCGGCCTGCAAGCCCGGCGCGATCGAGCCGATCTGATCGCCGAGGTGCATCGACTCGGCGGTGAGTGACGTCGCCGAGGTGATGGCGTCGAGCGGCGACTGTCCGCCGTCTTTCACCCGGCACACGAGCTCCTCGGCGTTGCGGCCGTGCGCGCCGGCGACGGCGTCGGTCCCGAAGATGACCTTGAGTCCCGGCGTGTGGATCGCGCGCCGGTACATCGCGGCGGCCAGCGGCAGCGCTTTCTCCATCGCGGCGAAGCCGGCTTCGTTGTAGTTGCCGATGCCTTCGTACTTCGCGCGATTGTCGAGATAGTTGCGGAAGACGAGGCACACCTGCGGATCGAAGTAGACGCCGCGGTCGGCCATGAGCTTGAGCACTTCGTCGTTGGCGAACACGCCGTGCTCGATCTGGTTGCACCCGGCGTTCACCGACGCACGAATGCTCTCCACGCTGTGCGCGTGGACCATCGTGCGCATGCCCTGGGCTTTCGCTTCACCGCAGATCGCCGCCAGCTGTGCGTCGCTCATCGTCTGTGCGCCGCCTTCGCGAATGCTCGCCGACGCGAAGATCTTGATGACATCGGCGCCCTGCGCCTTTCGCTGGCGCACGAGGGTGCGCAGCGAGTCGACGTCGATGCGTGTGTTGCTGAACGGGCTCAACGACGTGAGCACGCGCGGACCGGGGATGCCGCCGTCGGCGATCCAGTCGCGGAGATCCTTGTCCTCCGGATCGCCGGGACTCTGAATCGTCGTGAAGCCGGCCATGAGCGTCGCGTACGCATTGGCGGCCATCGACAGCATCGACTCCACTGGCGTATCGCCGTCGCCGCGCGTGTGATAGCGACCCTGCCGATTGAAGTACCACGACAGATGCGCGTGCGCGTCGATGAGACCGGGCATCAGCGTGTAGCCGCGCAAGTCGTACGTCGGCGTTCCGGTCGCAGTCTTGTCGACACGCGTGATCTTGCCGTTCTCGACGACGACGTCGCCACCCTCGATCACGTTGCCGCGGCCGTCGACGATCCGGTCGGCGCGGATGACGATCGGGGCAGGCTGGACAGGTTTTCCGTACGTCACACGTGTGCCCGCAAATGGGTTCGGGAAGGTCACCGAGGGACCTTGGGCAGACGCGAACGCGGGGACAGCCGCAACGGACAGCGCGAGCAGCGAACGCATTGGTGTCTCTGGGGTGAGGCCGACAGACAATACTGTCGCACTCGTTCTCTTTCCAGCCGCCGTCGCTCTGCAGGCGAGAGGGCTGGCGTCGATCTCGTTTAGGCGCTTCCGAGGGCGCTCTTAGGGACGCTTCGACAACGCGCCCCCTATTAGTACATCGCCACGGATCAGGAATTACTACCGTAACAAAACGTTACAGGCGACTAACCTCTCGTTAGCGGAGTTTACTAGTCGTTAGGCCTTATCCAGGCGTCGCCATCGTCACCAAATGCGGACGATTGGTAGCAAATCGCCGCCCGTGGCGATGTATAAGTAGAGGGCAGCGCGAGCGCGGGATGCGCCGTGCCTGCACGGCGGGTGTTCGCGCTGGCCGACATGCACTCGCCTTCAGCGCGCATCAGTTCGTTCGCGAAATGTGCGCATTCGTCGCAGCCTTGTTTCTCTTGCCGCCGACCGGCACGAAATCGCCCGCGACCCTCTTTCAATTGGGAATGCCCGGAGTTGATTCGAGTTCAGAACGCCGTCAGTCGATGACCCCCCGGTTCCAGCAGTCCGCAGCACGGCGAAACGTCGTCCGATCCCGCCTCGCGACTGCGTCGGCCGACCGCACGTCGAACGAAGTGCGCGACGCACGATCCTTTGCCGAGATTCACTCAGCTTCGCCCGAGGATAAGGCCTCACCGTCCGCGTCTCAGCTCGAACCAGACGAGTTCTACCCAGTCGCAGACCAGATCTCGCCAGTCGCGGACCGGACTTCGCCCGTCACAGACCGAATCAACTTGCCTTCGGAGCGGGCGCCGGTTACTCCGTACGACATCGACGTGCCTCGGGAGCGCATCGACGCTCGACGAGACGACCTGTAGCGCGCTCTAGACGACCGATCGCGCGCTCAAGACCACCGGTAGCGCGCTTCAGACGACCGATCGCGCGCTCAAGACCACGGGTGGCCCGCTGCAGACAAGGCTCACGCAGGCGCTCCGGCCGTCGAGGAGCGTCCAGCGCGTCCGCCGTCCGCTCTATCCGTCCTCAACGGGCCTCCAGATCTCCTTCAGTCCCGAGCGGCGTTCGGCGCGCCAGCTTGCCCCGACTTCGTGGCCGACGCGTCCCATCTCACGGATGCTTCAGCCGAGTCGACGCTTCTCCCGACGCATGCGCCAACCTCACGCGGCGGCGTACACCTCGAACAACCCCGCCGCGCCCATTCCGCCGCCGATGCACATCGTCACCAGACCGATTCCGCCCCCGCGCTTGCCCAGCTCGTGGATGAGCTGCGTCGTGAGCTTGGCGCCCGTCGCGCCGAGCGGATGACCGAGCGCGATCGCGCCGCCGTTCACGTTGACCTTCGACTCGTCGAAGCCGAGGTCGCGGACGACGGCGACGACCTGCGCCGCGAACGCTTCGTTGAACTCGATCAGCTTCACGTCGTCGAGTTTGACGCCGGCGCGTTTGAGCGCCTTCGGCACCGCCTTGAGCGGCCCGACGCCCATGATGTCGGGCTCGACGCCGGCCGCGGCGAAGGTGATGAATCGCGCGAGCGGCTCGAGACCGAGCTGTTTCGCGCGCTCCGCCGTCATCAACAGCACCGCCGCCGCGCCGTCGGAGTACGGGCTCGCGTTCCCCGCCGTCACCGTGCCGTTCACCTTGAACGCCGGCCGCAGCTTGGCCAGTCCCTCGATCGTCGTGTCGGGACGCGGCAACTCGTCGCGCGAAAACTTGGCCGTGCTCGCGGTCTTTTCGGCGCCCTTCCACGTCGCGCGCTCGACGTCCACCGGCACGATCTGTCCGTCGAACGCGTTGTTGCTCAACGCGCGCGCCGCCTTCTGCTGACTGCCGAGGGCCCAGCGGTCCTGATCCTCGCGCGTGACCTTCCAACGCTCGGCGACTCGCTCGGCGGTGTAGCCCATCCCGATGTACGACTCGGTGATCTCGGGATCGAGGCGCGTGTGGTATCCGGACATCGGCACCTGACTCATCATCTCGACGCCGCCGGCGAGCGCCACGTCGGCCATGTCGCTCATGATCTCCTGCGCGGCCAGGGCGACCGTCTGCAAACCGGACGAGCAGAAGCGGTTCACCGTCGCCGCCGGGACGCTCACCGGGAATCCGGCGCGCAGCCACGACAGCCGGGCGACGTTGAGCCCCTGCGTCGCTTCCGGCATCGCGCAGCCCCAGTACACGTCGTCGATCGTCTCGGGATCGATGCCGACCCGATCGACCACCGCGCGCATCATCGCCGCCGACAGATCGACCGCGTGCACGTCGGCAAGCCCTCCGTCCTTCTTGCCGCGCCCGACCGCGCTGCGGACGGCGGAGACTACTACGACTTCTCTCATGTTACGACTCCATGACTCCGAGATATCTGACGTCTGATGTCAGACATCTGACGTCAGACTTCGTCGGTATTGCGACCCTGGCACGGTCCACCCGATCAGTTCCTCAGTGGCTTTCCTGTCTTCAGCATGTACTTGATCCGATCTTGCGTCTCGCGCGTGCCGAGCAGACGCAGAAACGCCTCGCGCTCGAGATCGAGCAGATCCTGCTCCGTCACCTGTCGCGGCGGACCGTCGCCGCCGGTGAGCACGTACGCGAGCTCGTGGGCGATGCGCACGTCGTGGTCGGAGATCTGGCCGGCTTCCTTCATCGACCACGCGGCGTAGTGAAGGTTGCCCAGCGCGTCTTTTCCCATCGCCGTGATTCGGCGCGGCGTGGGCGGCACGTAGTCCGGAGCGAGGTCCGTCACGCGCGCCGCCGCGTCGGCGAGCAGCCGGTCGCGATTCATCGTGATGCGATCGGTCGGCCGCAGATAGCCGATCGATCGCGCTTCGAGCGCGCTCGTGCTCGTCGTCGCCATGGCGATCGTCTGGAACGCCCGACGAACGGCCTCGAACGGATCCGCTTCTACATATGGAACGAGCTCGCTGGCGAACCTGAACAGCAGCTCCGTCGTCCCGCCGCCCGCCGGAATGATGCCGACGCCGACCTCGACGAGCCCCATGTACAACTCGGCGTGCGCCTGCACCCGGTCCGCGTACAGCGAAAACTCGCAGCCGCCGCCGAGCGTCAGACCGAACGGCGCGGTGACGACCGGGAACGGCGACTGCCTGATCCGCACCGAGGTGTTCTGAAATTGACGAACGGCCGCGTCGGCGCGCGACCAATCCTGGGCATCGACGAGCGACAGCATGTACATCAGATCCGCGCCCGCCGTGAACGTGCGCGGATCGTCGTTGCCGATCACCAGGCCCGCCAGCCCGTCGCGCTCGACGCGATCGAGCGACCGATGGATCATCTCCACCACGCCGGCGCCCAGCGTGTTCAGCTTGCTGTGGAACTCCAGCACGGCCACACCGTCGCCGACGTCGATGAGCGACGCATCGCGCGAGTCTTCGAGAATGCGAGAGTCATTTGGCGGCCGATGGAAATCGGCGAGACGGATCAAACCCGCCGGACGTGCGATCGGCTCGTAGCCATCCTTGAACGCCAGCGCTTTCGCGCCATTCTCACTGAAGAATCCCGTCCCGCCTCTCGCACGGCGCAGAAGCTCGGGCACGTCGATCGACAGCTGCTCGAATCCCTTGGCCAGAAAATCGACGCCGAGGAGATCCATTTGCGCGAACGGGCCGGCCTCCCACGCGTAGCCCCAGACCATCGCGTCGTCGATCGACTGAATGTCTCGCGCGACGACCGGCCCGGTACACAGCACGTAGTGCGAGAAGCGCAGCAGGTACTCGCGAACGAACGCGCCGTAGCGATCGTCCTTGTTCCCGGCCCAGTCTCGAATCGCGGCGAATCGGTCGCGCCAGCGGCAAAGAGCCGATGCGCGACAGCTCGGCGCTTTCGGGCTTGGACTGCGGGCCGTATTCGCCGGTCTTCCAGTCGAGCGTTTGAATTTCCTTGCCGACGCGCCGGTAGAAGCCGGCGCCGCTTTTTTCGCCGAAACGCCCCGCCTTCACCAGATCGAGCACCCACGGTGACAGCGCAAAGTCCTCGCCGGTCGCGCCGCTCAGCTCGTCCGTGACGTGCGCGATGACGTCGATGCCGGAGAGATCGGCCGTGCGAAAGGTCGCCGACTTCGAGCGGCCGGTGAGCACGCCCGTGAGCACGTCGGCCTCGTCGATCGTGAGACCGTGCTTTTCCATCTGGCGGATCGCGAGCACCATGCCGAACACGCCGAGCCGGTTGGCGACGAAGCCGGGGACGTCGTTGGCGACGACGATGCCCTTTCCGAGGATGCGGTCGCTGAACTGGCGAACCGTATCGATCGTCTCGCTCGATGTGTCCGGGCCGGGAATGATCTCGAGCAGATGCAGATATCGCGGCGGGTTGAAGAAGTGCATGCCGACGAAGCGCGATCGGAAATCCGCGCCGATTCGATCGACGAGCATCCGCATCGGAATGCTCGACGTGTTCGACGCCACGATCGTGTGCGCGGGAAGCAGCTTCTCCAGCCGCGCGAACAGCGCCTGCTTCGGCTCGAGCTGTTCGATAATCGCTTCGACGACGAGGTCGCAGCGCGCCAGACGCTCGAGATCGTCCTCGGTGTTTCCGATCTCGATGAGCCCCGCGCGGTCAGGAGCCATGAACGCCGCCGGCTTGGCCTTCTTCGCGCGCTCGACGCCGCCCCTGGCGACCGAGTTGCGGTCGGCGCCCGCGCTCTGGCCGGGGACATCGAGCAGGATTACGGGAATGCCGGCCGACGCGGCCAGTGCGGCAATGCCGCCGCCCATGGTGCCGGCTCCGATCACGCCCAACGAACGAATGCCCATGGCTCAGTTCTCCCCTCGAACTGTCACATTTTAGAACAATACGGGGGTGCAAAAATGCGTGACGATCGAGCCCAGGCGACCGTCCTTAACATGTTGCGCGGCGAATGTTTACACCGGCGACATGTCGGTTTGGCACAAACCGATCGTGCCGATCCTTTTGAGTAACCGCGCCGTTTGCGAATCCAGTCCTGTGTTTGATCGGGCTGCATAGCGGCCGGTTCGAACTCGCACCCAAGTCCCCGAATGAGATCCCTCGCATCCTGCGTACGTGTGCGCGAACGGCGAAGTCGTTTGACGGAGTGCCCGACTGGCGGCACGCCGGCTCTTCCGCGCGCTCGACCGGGCTTCTCGCTCATCGAAACGATGGTCGTGCTTGTGATCGTCGGCATTACGTCGTCGATCACGGTGGGAAAGATTCAGCAGCTCATGGTCCAGAACCGCATCCAGCGGGCCGCCACCTCGGTGCAGAACGACATGGAGGCTGCGTTCGCCATCGCGGTGCGCGACCACACTCCCATTCGCATCTCATGGAACTCCTCGACGATGCAGATGGCCGTGACGAATCGCGCGGGTACGACGGCCTTTCGGCACACGAATCTGGGCATGGGTGCCTACGGTCTCCGGTCGGCTGACGTGAGCTTCTCCAGATCGCCGCTCGAGGTTTATCCGGATGGTCTGGCGAATGACACACTCACGATCACGATCAGCCACACGAGCATCACGAGACACGTCCGCATGACTCGCACCGGCATGGTGCTCATCCAATGACATGCCCACGCGTACGTCCTCGGAAACGCCTCCGCGGCGGTTTTTCGCTGATCGAGATCATGGTCGCGATGAGCGTTTTTTCGCTCGTCATGTTGAGTCTCGCGAAGGTCATCACCGGACTCGCGGTTCGCGGCCAGACGAACGACCTCGTGGCGAAGCGAAACGCTGCGCTGCAACTCGAAGCCAACAAGTTTGGCGGCGTTCCGTATGCCAGCCTTTCGGGGTGGTCGACGGCCAACAAGACCATTACGCTCGGAAACTTCACATATACCCGGAAGCTGACGATCACACAGTCGGCGACCAACCGCTACACGATCAAGATCATCGTGGTGCCGTCCTTGAACACCACGAAACCGGATTCGGTCATACTCGACCGCACAAAACCGCCCTCGTCGGCGCTTTGCGTGGGGTGCTGAGATGTCGTCACGCCGATCAGGGTTCACGCTGGCTGAAGTGGTCCTCTCGTTGGTGATTGCCGCAATCATCGCCACGTCGTTCACAAAACTGTCCGTTTGGCAGAGCCGGTACTTCGACCACGAGACGAATGCGCGAGCCGCGCGCAGCGCCGCGCGGGCCGCGACCAACGTCATGCTCGCCGACCTCCGGATGGTTCAGGATTCCGGCGGCATCGATTCGGCAGCTTCAAATGGGAAAACGATTCGCCTGCGCGTTCCCTACCGCTTCGGCCTCGTGTGCGGGACGACCGGAAATGTCACGACAGTGAGCATGCTCCCGTCGGACTCCGCGATGGTCGCGTTGTCGGTGTACCGCGGGTTCGCCTTCCGTGACTCGACGAGCGGCCGATATACCTACATTTCGCCGAGTGCTCCGACCTCGTCGGACGCTCCTACGTCCGCCAGCTCGCCGTCGACCTGCACGGGCAGCGGGTCGGGGCAGGCACAGATTCGAACCGTTTCGGTGAGCGGAAGAACGGGCTCCTTGCTCGACTTGCCCAACGAGTCAGCGTCAGGTGCCCGGGCAGCCGAAGCCGTGCTCTTCTGGCAGCACATCACGTACTCGTTCGCCACCTCGTCGAGCTATTCGGGGCGCATCGGGCTTTGGCGCACGGTAGAAAACGGGACGAGCGAGGAGCTCATGGCGCCGTTCGACACGTCGGCCCGGTTCAAGTTCTACGTCTCCGGCGAGGACACGTCCCGCACCACGCCGCCGGCCCTGTCGAACATCCGTGGACTGGACCTGGTTCTGACGGGAATCAGTCCACACGCCTCGGCTGCGGATACCTCCCACCTGAAAGCCAAACTCGTTACGTCGGTGTTCTTCAAGAACGTTCGCGCATTTTGACCACGGAGCAACGCATGCGATTCTCTCTCGCCAATCGAAAAGGCCTCACGCTGCCGATCACCATCCTGGTGATGACGGCGCTCGCGGCGGCGCTTGCCGCCGGCTTCGCGGGGGCCGGATCAGAAATCACGACCAACACCGCCGAACGGAGCCAGAACCGCGCGTATCACAACGCGGAGACGGGTCTCGAGCAGTTTTTGACGCTGCGCAGCACGACCGGGTTCTGCCAGCACTGCGGCGATCCGACGGTCGTCGACTCGGAGTGGACGCACATTGCGCTGCCGAGCGGCTACGCCGATGTCGTCGCGGTGAAGGTGCGGCCCGTGATCGGCGCCAACGATGCGATGTACTTCATTCGGTCCACGGGCACCGACACTTCGGTCAGGCTCAGCGGCGCGGGGACCACCACCTACGCCCAGCGCACGGTCGGTCTCTACGCCACGTGGAACACCGCGACGATCCAGGTTCAAGCGGCGTGGCTCAGCCTGGCCGGCCTCCAAAAGCATGGATCCGCTGGCACCATCAGCGGCATCGACCAGTGCGGAAAGCAACCGTCCGTCGCGGGTATCATGGTCGACTCCGGCATGTACAGTGTTAGCGGGAACTTCACTCCGGAAGGCAGTCCACCGCTCGACACGACGAACGACTACACGGCACTCAAGGCCAAAGTCGGGTCCACTCTCGACTGGGCAAGCATCATGGCCGGCGCAATTCCGGCCGATGTCACGGTCCCTGGACAGTCCTTCCCCAGTTCATCGCAGTTCGCCGACACCACCTATTGGCCGGTCATCCGCATTCACTCGAATGGGTATTCGCTCCCGACCGCCGGCCAGGGAACCATCATCGCCGACAGCGACTTTACGATTTCCGGTTCCAACATGTGGAAAGGCATCATCATGGTGGGCGGCGTGTTGACGTCGAACGGAAACAACGTGACCGCCGGCGCCACGCTCAGTGGCCTCAACTGGTTGGTCTCCCCCACCCAGCCGGCGATGTCGACGGTCGACGCAACGGCGAACGGCACGAAGTCCTACACGTACGATTCGTGCAACGTGTCCAATGCGACCTCGAAGCTCAGAAAGTACTCGGCATTGCCGAACAGTTGGATCGACAATCTCGCTGCCTGGTAGCGGTCGGCGCGCTCAGCCGGGGTCGATCCCGAACGGATCCCCCGGCGGCGCGACGAGCGAGCGCGTGAGCTTCGGCAACTCACCCTTCTCGATCCACCGCGTACAGTCGTTCACGATCGACAACCAGTGTGCCCGCTCGTCGTCGTCCTTCGCGGCGGCGAGCCTCGCACGCGCGCGATTGCGCAGGTCGCCGACCTTGAGCGCGGCCATCGCGCGAACCTCCGGCGCGGCGTCCGAATCGGCGGCGAGATAGAGCAGCTTTTCCGTCACCACACGCTGCGTGACGCGTTGGAGCGCGGCGAGCTTCGGCGTCGGCGCGTTCCCGTTCCACGTCGCCGAGACGAGCGCGTCGATCGTCGTGCCGAGGGTAAGGTGCTGTCCCGGGCCGCGCGTCGCGAACTGGACGAGACGCGCCGCGCGGTCGCGCTGCAGAATCATGTCCACGACCATTTGCGCCAGCGTCTGCGCCGCGCCCAGCTCGTCGAAAACCGGTCGGGTGCGACTGCCGAACAACTCGACGAACGGGGTCACCTCATTCGCGTTGGGCGACATGAGCGACAGCACCGTGTCCGGAATGGCCAGCTCTTCCGGGTGGAGCGCGGCGAGCATGTCGCGGAGCGCGTTCGCCTGTTGCTGATAGGCAATCGGGCGCGTCGCTTGCTGCCCGTCGCCGCGCACCGCATTCGCGTACTCCAGTCCACCGATCGTTTTCGACAGTGCGTTCAATGCGAAGCGGTGCATGAAGTACAGCGCCGCGAACCGCTCCTGCAGCAGCGTGATGGGCTCGCCGACGCGGATGTTGCGCTCGCCGAACTTCGACACGGCCACGTGCCGCACCGACGTCTCGGCGTTCAGGAAGTCGAACGGCGACGCGGCGTCGTCCCAGAGGTTCACGCGCGGATCCGAGCCGTACTCGGGGCGGGCGTCGGCGTCGGACAGGAACAGGTAGCCGCGGCGGAGACCGTCGGTGACGATGGCGTGCAGCGAATCGCGCTCGTTCGCCGCGGGAAAGATTCCGTAGCCCCAGTGAATCGCCCAGATGTCGTACGCGCCGGGTCCCACGGCGTACGCCTGTGAGAGATCGATGTGGCCGCCGGCGTCGAGTCGCACGCGCGGCGGCGGATAGTCCATCACCGAGGCGCGCTCGTACGTCGACGCGATGTAGTTGTGCTCCAGGCCGAGCGTGTGGCCGACCTCGTGCGCGCTCACCTGCCGCACGCGCGCGAGAACGAACGCCGTGTCCGCCGGCGACGCGTCGGCGCCCATCAGTGCCGCGTACAGGTTGTAGTCGGTGCGCGCGCGGTGCGAATCGAGCCGCGCCATGCCTTTGATCATTTCGCCGGTGCGAGGATCGGTGAGCGCGCCGCCGACGGACCACCCGCGCTCGTTGCGATTCTCCCACTGCACGACGTTGTATCGCGAATCCATCGGATCCACGCCCTCGGGCAGCAGCTCCACCTTGAATCCACCGACGAGACCGGCCTTGTCGAATGCCTGCTCCCACCACTTCACGCCTTCCAGCGTCGCCGATCGAATCGGCTCGGGGATGCCGCGATCCACGTAGTACCTGATCGGATCCTTGATCGGCGAGCGCGGATCGTTGGGGTCGACGCGCTGCAATCGGTGGCGCGACGCGAGCGTCACCGACAACGACTGCTGGATCGGTCGAGAATAGTCCTTGAACGTCACGCCGAAGAAGCCGACGCGCGGATCGCGCTCGCGGGTTCGGAATCCGGCGTCGGGAAGTTTCACGAAGCTCAGGTGCTGGCGGAGCGTGAACGCCGTCGCGTCGGGCACGATCGATCCAATGACCGGACCGGGCCGTCCCGTCACCGCGAACGTCAGCGACGCGTCGATCTCGGTGTTGTCGGGGAACGCCTTCGTGTCCGGCCGGTACACACTCGAGCGGTCGCGAGCCACGGCGTACGTACCCTGCTGAGTCTGGGCGAGGGTCCGCGCGACGTCGTTCCAGTCTCGCAGCGCCACGTCGGTGGCGTCCACCAGGAGCCTGCCGTTCTCCTCCGCCAAAAGCTGCATGGCGGCGACCGTGCTGGGCGGGAATGCCTCGGCAACCGATCTCGCGTGGTCGGGATTGGTGGCAGACCCGCGGTACGCCCAGTTCTCGAGAACAAGAAGGACTCGGTCGCCGTCATGGTCGAACCGGGCGACGTGTGTCTCTCCGTTGGCGCCACGGTCGATGCCGATCGGGTTCGAGCCGAGTCCCGTCGCTTGCGAGACGAGCAGGAGCGCACGCGTCGAGTCGCGGGGAATCTCGAGCAGGATGCGGCCTTGGCGCTGGTCAAGATAGATTGGAAGGAACCCGTCGAGACGTTCCATGCCGGCCGTGCGTGCGGCGATGCTCGTCCCGGGAGCGGTGGGAATCTGCGCCGTCACGGGCGTCTGCGGGTACGCGGCAGCGAACAGTGAACCGATCGCGGTGACGACAGTGGTGTACGAGAAAGTCATGAAAGAAATGAGGATGGAAAAAGTGGCCCGACGTCTCGTGCGCTGGGATAGAATACGGTGCGGAATCCTTCTCGTCACCGTGTCAGCGTGCATGCACAGCGCGCCGCACCTCTACGGTCAGTACAACGACCTGGCGCCGAAGGTGGCACCGACGGTTGGCGAGCGGACGCCTCGACATCTGACCGTCCAACTCGCGAAACCCGCGAATGTCGCGGTGTTCCTCGTCGTGCCGGGCCGCGGCAGCACGCTCCTGTTCCCGGCGGATTCGCTCCAGAACCAGTACGTCGAAGCCGGGTCGCACCTCGTCGAAACGAGCGCCACCAGGACGACGACCAGCGATAGCTCTCGCCTCGCGCGTCTGCCCAACACCACGCAGCCGCAACAGGGCCAGCGCGGACAAAACCGCAACGGGAACCGGACGACCGGCTTCTCGCGCGACTCGGCGATGGGGATCGGGTTCAATCAGCGCGGCTACCTGCTGATCTACGCGTCGCAGCAGCCGCTCAACTATTCGCTGCTGTCGACGCGCGTGGTCGGGTTGTCGATCCCGATCGACGACGACGATGCGCTGAACACCGTGCAGAAGCTGATTCGGTCGGTGACGCAGACGACGGGGCCGTGGGCGGCATCAGCGTCGGAATATCCGCGGTGATCGATCAGTCGAACGTCGTGGCTGACGCCTGATGACGGGACAAGCTCGGCGCGGCGATGAACCGCGCCGATTTTTTCGCCTATCTCAGCCGGTCGTCCCCTTGAGGATTCCATTCCGAATCCTCACCGCCTTCGCGCCCGCCGACGGATCCGCATCGACCACGATGTCCCCCGGCCCGAAGCGCAGTTTCCCGGGCAGCGTGACCGTCTCCGACCCTCGCCGTACCTTGATCGGAAATGCCGAGCCCTCGACCGACGCACCGAACTTGGCCCGCAATCGAGCTCCGAACTGCTGGTCCTGAACCGCCACGTCGCCGACCGTGAGCAGATAGTCGCCGGCCCGCACGCCGGCTGCCGCGGCCGCGCCGCCGTCCAGGACCTGCACCACCACCACTCCGTTCGAATCGATCTGCGTCATCACGCCGAGTCGCGGCACCATCGCGGCGTGCGCGCGGATGCCCGCCAGTGAGAAGATGCTGTCGATCGGAAACGGCGCCCGCCCGTCGATGTACCTGGCGCTGAACGCGGCGAACGATTTGCCGGCGGCCGCCGCGCTCACCGCATTCCACCAGTCTGCCGACGTGAACCCATGGCCGTGCTTGTAGGTCGACTGATAGAGTCCACGCATCACGTCGTCGAGTGAGTGCGCGTTGTCGCTCGCGTCGCGGATCATGATGTCGAGCAACAGTCCGGCGAGCGATCCCTTCGGGTAGTAGATGTACTCGGTGCCGTCCACCGGATGCACCCAGGTGTTGAGCGACGCGTCCTCGACCGAGACGGGCGTGCTCGCCGCGACCTCATTCACCTTTTCGGCCGTGAGACTGTAGAACCCCTTTTCGTCCACAACGCCGCTCCGAACCTCGGCGAGGTCGGCGTAGTAGTCGGTGATGCCCTCGGAGACCCACAACCACGGCGTCGGCTGCGGGTGACCGTACTCGTATGGCCACATGTCGGCGGGCCGCAGCCGCTTCACGTTCCAGGAATGAAAGATTTCGTGCGCGTAGAGCGACGGCTGGAAATCGCCGCCGACGTATGCCGGGGAGAGCACGTCGACGTGGGAGCTCTGATGCTCGAGCCCGCTCGCGCCGCCGAACGTCGAATCGACGATCTGCATGACCGTGTAGCTCTGCCACGGCGTCTCCCCGAACACGGCCGACTCGGGTGGGATCACGTGCTTGAGTTGGTCCCACACCGCGACCCGCTGCGCCCCGGCGACGACACCGGCCGGATAGCTGGCGAATCGCACCCACCGATCCACGATTCGATTGCTGTCCAGATCGAACCGGCCGACGAAGAACGGCATGTCCACCAGGTCGTGGTAGTTGCCGGCCGCGAACGTGTCGCGCGCCGGTCCGGTGGCGGCGGTCATGGCACTCGTGACCCGCCAGTCGCTCTCGGTGTGAACCGTCACCGTGGCCGCGAAGTCGAGCGGCTGTCCTTCGGGATAGAGAAAGAGGTTCGTGCCGTTGAAGAGCAGGAAATCCGGCTTCGTCCACGACATCGCGTTGTCGAGGGTGTCGGCGCGATAGCGAAACGTCACGCGGACTGACTTCGCGCCGGCGGGACGGATGCGCCATTTCTCGAAATCGAGCTTGTCCCAGATGAGTGGCTTGCCGTCGCCGGTCGCGTCGAACCCGATGACCCACCGGGAAAAATTGCTGATCTCGTACGCGCCGGGCGTCCACGCGGGAAGCGAGAGCACGACGGGCCCGGCGCCCGACGTCCCGAACGTCATCGCCACGTCGACCATGCGTTGCTCGGCATTGGAGCGCAGGAACGTGACGTCATAGTGGACGTCGTGGATGGGCGACGAGGTGCTGTCGTTGTGCGTGGCTTGCGCGGTCAGCACGCAAGGAACCAGGAGGGCCCAGAACGGTTTCATCGGGGTGAGGCGGTCATGTTGTGATTTAAAATTCGCCCATCCTCATCGGGCTGTCACGGCTAAGTTTTGGCGGCGCCGAACGTCGTACACTCTCCCGACATTTCCGCTACACCCCGAAGCTTGACGGCGGGTTGCGCAGCGACAGGCGCGGGGCTTGCCACGTCCCTTCGCCAGGCCCGGACTTCGAGGCTCGGCGCGCCGGTCCCCGCGGCAGGTCCGGTCTGTGGGCACGCATCGCGCCGGTGACGTACATTGGGTGGTCGACAGTTGCATTCCGTGGGACCCTCGGGGCTGCTCGCGTTGGACGCGCAGTGCAGCTCCGATGTGAAGCGGGAGAGACTCGTGGGCTTTCTGGGGGGCAGCTCGAGTCGAGGTAGAGGGCGGTTCGCCGTTCCTCATTGGTCGATCGGCGCCGCGCGTACGACGGCGATCGCCGCCCTTGGCGCGGCCATCGCCGCTTTCGTCGTTCCTGCGCGGGCCGTCGCCCAAAAGGGCACCGGCGCCATCTCCGGCATCGTCAAGGACAGCGCCGGCGTCGCCATTCCGAGCGTCGAGGTCGTCGTCATCAAGACCGGTGTTACCGTGCGCAGCGACTCTCACGGCAAGTTCGTCATCGCCGGCGTGCCCGTCGGCTCGACGGACATCAGTTTCCGCCGCATCTCGTTCGCACCGGTCGTTCTCAGCTTTCCAATCGCCGAGGACGATACGATCGAGGCCCAGGTGACGCTCGGCGGTTCCGTGCAAGCGCTGCCGGCGACCGTCGTAGACGCGCCCGTCGAACATCAGCGGCGGCTCGACGCGTTCGAGGCGCACAGGCGAGCGGGAGCCGGGCACTTCATCACCCGGTCGGACGTCGAGCAGCGCGCGCCACACAGGCTCACGGACCTGCTTCGCTCGATCCCGGGCACGTCCGTCGACGTCGACGCGAACGGACTCCCCACGCTGCATTTCGCCGGAGCGCCGCACAGCTCGAACTGCACGCCGGCCTACTACATGGATGGCATGCGCGTCCGCGCGCTGAACATCGACGACATCTCGCCGGTCGACATCGAGGGGATCGAGCTATACTCCGGCTCGGCGGGTCTTCCACCCGAATACAATCAGTTCTTCCTCGGCAGCACTTCGGTGTGCGGAACGGTCGTCATCTGGACTCGACTTCCCGGCAACAAATCCGGCGCGAGCTGATCGGCGGCCGTTCTCGCTCAGACTCCTCGCACGCTTCGGCCTGCTCTACTCCCTCCCCCAAAAAGACATGACCTCGTTGCGACTTCTCGCCGCCGGCGCGGCCGCGCTGGTCGCGATCGGCGCCACGAACGCGCCGGCTCAGCGACTGGCTCCTGCACCAGCTGACCTCATTCTCGTCAACACGAAGATCTACACCGTCGACGATTCGCATCCGTTCGCCGAGGCGATGGCAGTACGCGGCGGGCGGGTGGCGTTCGTCGGATCGACGCACGAGGCGCTGCTGTTGCGCGGACCGTCGACCCAGGTGCTCGACCTCGCGGGACGCACGGTGATCCCCGGCATGGTCGACGCGCACGCGCACCTGTTCGAGCTCGGCACCTTCCTGCGCGACATCGACCTCACCGACACGCGTTCGTTCGAGGCGATCGTCGCGCGGGTCGGCGAGCGAGTGAAAGGCGTCCCGGCTGGGCGCTGGGTGATCGGGCGAGGGTGGGATCAGAACAAGTGGGGCGACACGCGATTCCCGACGCACGACGCACTCTCGCGTGTCACGCCGAACAATCCCGTCGTCCTCGGGCGTATCGACGGACATGCAATCCTCGCGAACGCGGCGGCGATGAAGGCCGCCGGCGTCACGGCCGCGACGCGCGATCCCGCCGGCGGGCGCATCGAGCGAACCGCCGCCGGTGAACCGACGGGCGTGTTCGTAGACAACGCGATGTCACTCGTCGAGAAGGTCGTGCCGCCGCTTTCACACGACGAGATGCGATCGGCCTCGCTCGCCGCGATCTCCGAGTCGAACCGCTGGGGTCTCGTCGGCCTCCACGACCCGGGTGAGCCGCGCGAGGTGCTCGACGTGTTCGAGGAGCTCGCCAAGGAGAACAAGTTCAACCTGCGCGTCTACGCGATGATCTCCGACGACAGCGCGGCGATCGAGCACTACTTCCAGATCGGCCCGCGGAGCTCGCTCTACGACAACCACCTTTGGATTCGGGCCATCAAGCTCTACGCCGACGGAGCGCTCGGTTCGCGCGGCGCAGCCCTGCTGGATCCGTACGCCGACGATCCGAAGAACAACGGTCTGCTCAAGTCCACACCCGAGCACCTGCGCGACGTGTCGATCCGCGCGCTGCAGCATGGCTTCCAGGTGGCGACGCACGCCATCGGCGACCGCGGCAATCGCGTGGCGCTCGACGCGTACCAGGCCGCCCTCGAGAAAGTGCCGACCGTCGACCACCGATTTCGCATCGAGCACGTCCAGGTGCTCGACCACGCCGACATCCCGCGTTTCGCGCAGCTTGGCGTCATCCCGTCCATGCAGTCGGTCCACCAGACGAGCGACATGTACTGGGCCGCGACCAGACTCGGACCTTCACGTGTGCTCGGCGCCTACGCGTGGCGGTCGCTGCTCGAGACCGGTGTGATCGTTCCGAACGGCAGCGACTTCCCGGTGGAGCGGGTGAATCCGCTCTACTCCTTTCACGCCGCCGTCTCCCGGCAGGACGAGCACGACTGGCCGCCGGGCGGCTGGTATCCCGAGCAGCGCATGACGCGCGACGAAGCGCTCAAGTCCATGACGATTTGGCCGGCCTTCGCGGCCTTTCAGGAACAACTCATGGGGTCGCTGACGCCGGGCAAGCTCGCCGACTTCGACGTCCTGGACCGCGATATTATGGTGGTGCCGGCGTCCGAAATACTCGGAACTCAGGTGCTCGCCACGTATATTGGAGGAAGGGCGGTTTACGAACGCGGTCGCTAGGATTCACCGCCGATTTTCCAGGGCGCTGAGACATGGTTCGACCCATCGCCGAGCTCGGTCCATCGGCCGAGGCGGTCAGCGAACGGTTTTCATGGTTGACGCCGGACAGGCTCCCGCGCGTGCGCGCGGTGTTGTTCGGCTTGACGCTGTTTTTCGGTCTCGCGGTCTACGTGTTTCACACGATTGGCGCGGCGCACCTCGCACAGCCGACGCTGATCAGGAAGCTGCGTGGTCTCGGCGTGCTGACGTGGTTGTACGCGCTGTTTCAGATGATTGATTTGCGATTCTATAACAGTCGCTGGGCGCAGCGCCGTCGTGCGGCCTCGGGCATCCCCGACAGCTTGCACGGCTGGCTGCTCGGGCAGATGCTCGCCTGGTTCGGCATTCTCTATTACGGCCTCACGGAAGACGTCCGCTGGTACGTCGCCGGTCTGGTCATTCTCGGTCTCAGCTTTTTCGCGTTTCCGATTCGACGGCGCTCGATGTAGGGCGCTCGAGCCCTCCGACCAGCCTCCAGCCCCACAAAATGCTCAGCACGTCCTCGCTCGCGTTTCTCAAGCGGCTGCTCGACACGCCCGCGCCCTCGGGCTTCGAAGGTCCCGCCGCGCGCGTGTGGCGCGAAGAGGCGAGCGCGTTCGCCGACAAGGTGACCTCCGACGTCACCGGCAACAGCATGGCCGAGGTGAATCCCGATGGCTCGCCGACGATTCTCCTCGATGGCCACATCGACGAAATCGGCGTCATCGTGCAGTACATCGACGACGACGGCTTCGTCTATCCGTCGTCGATCGGCGGTTGGGATCCGCAGGTCCTCGTCGGCCAGCGCATCCGATTCCTCGGGCGCGGCGGCGACGTCCTCGGCGTGATCGGACGAAAGCCGATTCACCTCATCAAGGTCGCGGACCGCGAGCATGCCGCGAAGTTGACCGATCTCTGGATCGACATCGGCGCGTCGAGCCGCGCCGAAGCCGAAGGACGCTTGAGCGTCGGCGACCCGGGCGTGATCGACTCGAAGGCGGTCGACTTCCCGAATAACCGAATCGTGTCGCGCTCGATCGACGACCGCATCGGCGCCTTCGTCGTGCTCGAGGCGCTGCGCCGCTACGCGCAGCGGCCGGGCGGCGCACGCGTGGTCGCCGCGGCGACCACGCAGGAGGAGATCGCCTTTCACGGCGGCGGCGCGCTGGTCTGCACCAACGTCATCAAGCCGCAGCTCGCGATCGTCGTCGACGTCACGTTCGCCACCGATCATCCCAACATCGAGAAAAAGGAGATCGGCGACCACCGCATCGGCGGCGGTCCTGTAATTTCGCGCGGCTCGATCGTCTCTCCCGTCCTCTTCGACCTGCTCCGCACGACGGCGGAGCGCCACCAGATCAAATACACGGTGCACGCGGCCGGACGCGAAACGTCAACCAACGCCGACGCGATCCACATCGCGCGCGAGGGTGTCGCGACCGCGCTCGTCTCGGTGCCGAATCGCTACATGCACTCGCCGAACGAGCTGGTGAGCCTCGAGGACGTCGACAAGACGGCGAGCCTCATCGCCGAAACATGCCGCGAAGTGAGCGGCAAGACCGACTTCACCGCTCGCTGACGCGACCCAGGATCCGAGAGCAGTCGGCGTGCACGTCTGGTCGAGCGCGAAGTACACGTTTCCGCTGCCGAGCGGCCATCGGTTTCCGATCTCCAAATACGCGCTGCTCCGGCAGCGCGTGATCGACGACGGAATCGTCTCGGCCGAACACGTGCACGATCCGCCGCCGGCGTCGCGCGACGACCTGCTGCTCGTGCACACGCCGGACTACGTCGACCGCTTCACCACCGGCGCGCTCACCCGCGACGAGGAGCGGCGGCTTGGCTTCCCGTGGTCGACGGCGCTCGTCGAACGATCGTATCGCGCCGCCGGCGGAACGCTCGCGGCCGCCGCCTGCGCTCTCGACGACGGTGTCGCGATGAATCTCGCCGGTGGCACGCACCACGCGTTTCCGTCGCACGGCGAAGGGTTCTGCGTCTTGAACGACGTCGCCGTCGCGGTCCGCGCGCTCCAGCGCGACGGGCGCATCGCACGCGCCGCGATCGTCGATCTCGACGTGCACCAGGGCAACGGCACCCACGCGATCTTCGCCGGCGACGATCGCGTGTTCACGTTCAGCATGCACGGCCGGCGGAACTATCCGTTTCACAAAGTCGCCGGCTCGCTCGACGTCGAGCTCGAGGACCACACGGGCGACGACGAATACCTGTCGCTCCTCGCCGACGCTCTGCCCCGCGCGCTCGACCGCGCCGGTCCCGATCTCGTCGTCTATCTCGCCGGCGCCGACCCGTACGCCGGCGATCGACTCGGCCGGCTCTCGCTGTCGTTCGACGGACTGGCGCGCCGCGACACGTTCGTGCTCGAGCAGTGCCGCGAGGTCGGCCTGCCCGTCGTCGTCACGATCGCCGGCGGCTACGGCGAGCCGATCGACGACACAGTGACGATCCACGCGACGACCGCGCGCATCGCCGCGTCGTACGCCAACGCGCGGTCGCCCGCGCGCACGGCATAGTCCACCGGCGACGCGACGCATGGCGCCCATCCCTCCGCCGCGCGCATCCGGTTTCACGACGACGACGCCGGTGCCGCTCTATTGGGTCGAGTATGGTCCGGCCGACGCGCCGCCGCTGCTCGTGCTGCACGGCGGTCCCGGCGCGAGTCACGACTACTTACTGCCCCAAATGCTCGACCTCGCCGGGGACTATCGCCTGATCTTCTATGATCAGCGCGGCGGCGGGCAGTCGAAGGCCACCGACCGGTCGCCGGTCACCTGGCGGACGCAGGTCGCCGACGTCGACGCGGTGATTCAAGAGTTCTCGCTCGACCCGGCGACGATCGTCGGCTACTCGTGGGGTGGGCTGCTCGCGATGCTGTTCGCGATCGAGTCGGCGGCCGGCCGAACGAAGAGTCGTGTCGCGAAGCTCGTCTTGCTCGACCCGGCGCCGGTGAACGCTGAACTGCGCCGGGAATTCGAAGCCGAGTTCGCGCGCCGGCAGAACACCGATACGGTGACGCGGCTTCGCGAGGAGCTGGCGGCGAGCGGGCTGCGGAAGAGCGACCCCGACGCGCATCGCCAACGGGCGTTCGAGCTGAGCGTCGCCGGATATTTCGCCGACCCGACGGCGGCGCACGACCTGACGCCGTTTCGCGTCATGGCGCGGATTCAGGACTCCGTCTGGGAAAGCCTGCGGGACTACGACCTCACGCGCCGCAAGCAGTTGGAAACGGTCCATGTGCCCGCGCTGGTCGTCCACGGCCGGCAAGACCCGATTCCGCTCGAGTCGTCGGAGCTGGTCGCGCGAGCCCTCCATGCCCCCCTGGTCGTCATCGACGGGGCTGGACACGTTCCATATGTTGAACAGCCCGCCGAAATGTTCGCCGCCATTCGGTCTTTCCTGTCTTCCCCCTCGAAGCCCACCTGAGCGGCGAGCCCTGCCCCCGCCACCCGCGTCGCCCCGCATGCCGCACGATCCGAATACTCAGCCGTTCATCGGAACGATCGAGACAGCGGGCCGCCGATACCAGGTGACCTGTCGCGTCGCTTTCGACGGCGTGGAATACGTCGGCCGCTTGTGGTTTTCCGAAGAGGACTGGGACGACGCCGGTCTCCCCGATCGCGGAATGATTCCCGGCAAGAGCCGCGAAGACGTTCTTGCGCAGGCCCGCGAGTTTTCCGATGAGCAGCTCCTCCTGCGCTATCGCCGTGCCCTGTCCGACAAGCGCCGGTATCTCAAGCTTCGCCGGGACACCGACGAGATCCTGACGAAGATCCGCTACCTCAACCAGATCGCGACGTCGGTGCGCAACGGCCTGCTCGACGAGGACGGCGCCAACCAGGAGATCGATCTCACCGAGCACCAGCTCCACGAGTGCATTCAGCGCCTCCGCGACGACGCGGGCCTGGAAGAGTGAGACGCGTGCCCGCGACCGCCGCCAAGCGGCGACGTGCACGGAGTGCGACTCCGGAACGAGCCCGTGAGATCTACGAGCGTCTCATCGAGCACTATCCGGACGCGCATTGCGCCCTCGATTTCAAGTCGCCGTTCCAACTGCTCATCGCCACGATCTTGAGCGCGCAGTGCACGGACAAGCGCGTCAACATGGTCACGCCCGCCCTCTTCAAGCGCTACCGCACGCCGGCGGCACTCGCCGCGGCCAACCCCGAAGAGCTCGAGGAGATCATCAAGTCCACCGGATTCTTCCGGAACAAGACCAAGAGTCTGCTCGGTATGTCCAACGCCGTCGATGAGCAGCACCGTGGAAGGGTGCCCGATTCGATGGACGAGTTGGTGAAGCTGCCGGGCGTGGGCCGAAAGACGGCGAACGTCATCCTCGGAAATGCGTTTGACAAGAATGAAGGCGTGGTCGTCGACACGCACGTGGGACGCGTGAGCAAGCGGCTCGGGCTCACGAAGCAGACGGATCCGGTGAAGGTCGAGCGGGATTTGATGAAGCTCTTTCCGAACGACCGGTGGACGATGCTGTCCCACCTGCTGATCGAGCACGGCCGGCGCATTTGCGAAGCGCGACGTCCCAAATGCGAGGCGTGCTTTCTCTCCGACATCTGTCCGTCTTCGACCGTCTAGGAACTCGAATTCACATACCTGCACCCATGACGATGCGGCTTCTGCTCCTCCTTGTCGCGGCCGGCGCGTTGGCCGCGTGCTCGTCGTCTCCGCCCCCGGAGGCCGACATCACACCCGTGGTCGTGAAGGACACGGCGCGGCCCGGCTCGCTGCCGGTCGCTGCCGGCGACTGCGCCGAGGCGCTTCGACGCGCCGTCGACAAACCGGACCTCGTCGTCGACGAGCTCCCGACGCTCGTCACGGCGAAGCCCGCGCCGCTCCAACACCCGCCGCGCACCGCCCTCCGCAAGGATGGCAGCGCCGAGGTCAAGATCGACGTCGTCATCGACACGCTCGGCAAAGCGGACATGAAGACCTTCAAGGTCGTGGCCACGTCGAGCCCGTGGCTCGCCACCAACGTGAAGAGCGTCATCGCGAAATGGACGTTCACGCCGGCGCAGCTCGCCGGGTGCAAAGTCCCTCGCGTCTACCATTTTTACGCGTCCGCGCCGCCGCGCACAAAATCCGGGGACTGACTAGCTTCTACCCATGTCGAAAACCGCCACCTTCGAAACCAACAAAGGCAAAATCGTCGCCGAGCTGTTCGAGAAGGACGCTCCGAACACGGTCGCCAACTTCGAGAAGCTCGCCAACGACGGCTTCTATGACGGCGTGAAGTTCCACCGCGTGATCGCGGACTTCGTCGTGCAGGGCGGCGATCCGCTCTCGCGCGACCTCCCGGCCGGCGACCGCCGCATCGGCACGGGCGGACCGGGCTACAAGATCAAGTGCGAAACCGCGGGCAATCCGCACAAGCACGAAGTCGGTGCGCTCTCGATGGCGCACGCAGGCAAGGACACCGGCGGCAGCCAGTTCTTCATGGTGCTCAGCGAGGAGAACACGCGGCACCTGAACGGCGTCCACACAGTGTTCGGCAAGATCTCGAGCGGTCTCGACGTGATGAAGCAGATCAAGCCGAACGACGTCATGAACTCCGTGCGCGTCGCCTGACGGCGCGCGCCTCAACCATCGCCATGGCACACGACCCCCACGACCACCACGATCACGCGCACGAAGATCACACGTTCGGCTCGGACACCCGAGCCGCGTTCCTTGGCCTGTTCATCGGCGCGATCGTCCTCTTCGGTCTCGTGCGCACGATCATCGCGTTGACGAACGCCAAGTACGCGAACGAACGACCCGCGCCCGAAGCAACGAAGTAAAGCGAGCGTTTCGAAACTGGTTTGCCGCAGAGGCGCGGAGAACGGCCACAGAGGCGCAGAGAACGGCCGCCGAGGGCGTCGATGCGCCACGAGCCGGGATTTTTTGGAACTGACGCTCGGGAAGCACTGGTGCTGGGGAGCGACGTTCCGCCGCAACGTGGCACCCCGAGCGGCTTCAACAAAAAACATCCCGGCTCGTTGCGCGACGGACTCGATCCTCTGCGGCCGTTCTCTGCGTCTCTGCGCCTCTGCGGTAAAGCAGTTCTGGGCCAGCGCCCCGAAACCGGCCTCGCGCCGCCCTACAGGTGTCTTAGAAACCGCTCCGGCCCATTCAGGAAATCGCGCGTGATCACCACGTGCTCCAATTCGTCGAACGGCACCGCTTCGACCGGTGCGCGGTCGCACGAATAGATCAGCGCCCCGGGAAAGCCGAGCAGAATCGGCGAGTGCGTCGCGATGATGAACTGCGAGTCCTGCGCGACCATGTCGCGGATCATCGCGATCAGCGCGAGTTGGCTCTGCGGCGACAGCGGCGCCTCGGGCTCGTCGAGCAAATAGAGTCCGCCCGGCACGAAGCGCGACTGGAAGAGTTTGAGAAAGCTCTGACCGTGTGAGTTGGCGTCGAGATCGATGCCGTAGCGCCGTTGCATGTCCGCCAACGACGATGCGACCGGTCCCCTGGCCAGCCCCTTCGCTTTTTCCGAGCGCTCCGCGAACTCGACGTCGATCTCGGCGAGCCGGGCCTGCAGTTCCGCGCGCTCGCGCGACAGCGCCTTGGTGAATCCGAAAAAATCTTCGGCGCGCAGGAAAAAGCCGCGAAACGCCCGGCGGTCCCACGTCAGCTTGAGCGATTTGCCCAGGAACCGCTGCGCCGCGAGCGTCTCGTCGCGCTCCACGCTCATGCTGCCGACGGCCGGCAGGCCCGCCGCGACCGCGATCCCTTCGAGCAAGGTGGATTTGCCGGATCCGTTTTCGCCGACCAGGAACGTGACCGGCCGGTCGACCCGGAGAACCGGCAGGGTCCGAATGACCGGTACGGTGTAGGGGAACCGGTCGGCCGCCGCTTCGGGGATCCTGCGAAGCTCGACCGACCGAAGGTGGTGGGCGGGGGCCATCCGGGAATGCTACTCCCGCGCGGCCGATGGCTCCAAGCTCCAGTTCCGGAACTCCCCCTCCCCGCTGATCGACCCGCCGTAAAGGCGGGATATGGTCCGGAGCGATGGGGTTGGAGCCCAAGGAGCCTTTCCGCGTGGTAATATTGAAGGATGACCCCCACCGAAAACGCCGGTTCGTCCCCTACTCTGCCGTCCCGGGACGAAGCCTTGGCGCTGGTGCACGAATACACGGCCAGTGAATCCCTGCGAAAGCACATGCTGGCCGTCGAGGCTGCCATGCGGGCCTACGCCGGCCAGTACGGCGAGGACCCCCAGCGTTGGGGGCTGGCCGGGCTGATTCACGACTTCGACTATGAAAGATTTCCGAACGCGTCGCGCTCGCCGGGCAACGAGCATCCGTCGTCAGGTGTCGCCATCCTCCGCGAGCGCGGCTGGCCAAGCGACATCCTCGACGCGGTGATGGGACACGCGGCGTACACCGGCGTCGCGCGGGAGACGCGGATGGCAAGGGCGCTGTTCGCCGTCGACGAGCTGACGGGACTGATCACCGCGACCGCACTCGTCAAACCGACGAAGAGCGTGCACGATGTGGACGCCCGGTCGGTCATGAAAAAGATGAAGGACAAAACGTTCGCCAAGGGCGTGAGCCGCGAGGACGTCACGGTGGGCGCGCAGGAGTTGGGCGTCGATCTCGAACAGCACACGCAGTTCGTGATCGGCGCGATGCGCGGCGTCGCCGGGCCGCTCGGCCTCGCTGGAACGCCCGCGACTCCCGCTGCACCTACGGCGTCACCCGCCGAGGAGCCGGCCCGCTGAGCCGGTCCGCAGACCCTTGGGAACTCGTCGATTGCGCGATCAACGTTCACCCGCCACGGGCCGTTTATGAGAGTGGACACCGGCCACGTCCCGATGACCGCTGCGACCACAATCGAGTTGCCGTTCGGCATGTCGCCGACCACTGACGCCAAGCCGGACGAGCGAGCGCTCGTCGTCGCGGCGCAACGGGGGTCGAGCGAAGCGTTCGCTCAGCTCGTCCGGTTGCATCAGCGTCGGGCGTATGCCGTGTGTCGCGCGATCGTGCTCACGCACGAGGACGCGGAGGACGCGGTTCAGGAAGGATTTCTTCACGCCTTCAAGGCACTGGACCGATTTCTTCCCGATCAGCCGTTCGGCGCGTGGCTCTACCGCATCATGGCCAACGCGTCGCTGGACCTGGTGCGGCGGCGGAAAGTCCGCGACGCGGACGAGCTGCCGGAAACGGTTCCCATGCCGTTCCGGGATCCGGGTGAGTCGGACGAGCTGCGGCGGCGTCTCAACGAGGCGTTGACGAAGCTCACTGACCGGCAACGGTCGGTAATCGTTTTACATGATGTAGAAGGTTTCACGCACGGCGAGATTGGCGCGATGTTGGGGATTCCCGAAGGTACGGCACGATCGGACCTGCATCACGCACGCGCGGCACTGCGCCGCATTCTCGGGGACGTTCGGAGCGATCTATGAGCGACATTCGGCTTCTTCCAGATGATGACGACGTAGTGCGCGGCTTGCGCGCGATCTACGCCGCGCCGGCGGGTGAGGCCTACTGGAGCGAACTGCAGGCGCGCGTCATGTCGCGTGTCGCCGACGTGGAGTTGGGCTGGTGGACCGAACTCGATCGCTGGGCGCGTCCCGCGCTCGCGGCTGCGGCCGTCCTGCTGCTCTCGGCGGGCGTCGCCATGTTCCGCGCTCACCAGTCCGAGGCGGACATCGCCGCCGATGCGATGTTGTCTTCACCAGCCGTGCCGGTATCGAGTGCGATCCGGCCGGCATACCAGGACGATCAGGGCGCGCGGCTGCGCTTCCTGTTCGGCCGCTAGACTCGGAGTTCACCATGCAGCGCTCAAAACAGCAGGCGCTGATGTTCCTGCTCGGGGCCGTCCTCGTGGGCGGCGCGCTCGGCTTCTCGGCCGACCGTTACCTGGGCCATGAAAGGTTCGCCGCGTCGTACGGTCCGCGGACCAAGTTCTACGACGCGATCGGACTCTCCGAGGTGCAGCGCAACACGCTCGACTCGCTCGCCTTCTCCCAGGACTGCGCGATTCGCGCGCTGCTCAAGCCGGAGAAACCCCAGCTCGACTCGATCCGCGCCACCTTCAAGGCGCAGGTCCGCCGCGTGTTCACGCCTGAACAGCTGCAGAAGTACGACGAGCGAGACGCCGAATTCAAAGCCCGCCGAGACGCGGAGACGCAGAAGGAGCCGAAGAGAACATGTTCCGCCAATTGACGTTGCTGGTGGCCGTGCCGCTGTCGCTGACAGCGCAGACGCCACAGCAGACGCCGCAAACGCAGCAGATGGGCGACACCTCGATGCACTCGATTTCGCTCGCCGAGGCGATTCGCCTGGCGAACGACAGAAACGTTTCGAACATCATCGCATCGAACGGAGTGCGCTCCGCCACCAATAGCGTGCGCTCGGCGCGAGCGCAGCTGATTCCGCAGGTGATCGCGAGCGCGGGCCAGAGCAAGAGCTACGGCGATCGCGTCGGACAGAGCAACCAGATCGTCTCGTTCGTCCCCGCCTGGAGCTACAACACCGGGGTCCAGTCCTCGATGACCATTTTCGATGCCGGCAAGATGTTCGCCGACATCAAGACGGCAAATGCGAACGTCATTGCCGCCGAAGCCGGCGTGGTGAACACCGAGTTCAGCGTCTCGCTGCAGGTGAAGCTGGCGTACAACTTGATCCTCGCGAACAAGGAATCCGAAGCCGCCGCTCAGGCCCAGCTCGAGGCCGCGAACGTGCAGCTTCAGACCTCCATCGCCAAGGTCAACGCCGGCGCGGCCAACGTGTCCGACTCGCTCCGCGGCATCGTGCAGGTCGGCACCGCGCAGCTCGCGCTGTTGACGGCGCAGAACGCGTCGCGCACGGCGGCGGCAGCGCTCACGCGCCTCGTCGGCACGCCGTACTTTGTGACCGCGCAACTGCAGGACACCGTCGAGCGTCCGCCGCAGGCGATCGACAGCGCGCAGGTGCTCCAGCTCGCGCTGGATGGTCCGGGCATCCGCCAGGAGCAGGCGACGATCGTCGCCAACGAGGCCGCCATTCGCTCGGCCAGGACGGCGTATCTACCCACCGTGACAGCCGGATTCAACTTGGGCGGAAGCGGGACATCGGCCATTTACGGATTCAACAGCAATCCGTTCCCGTATACGCGCACGATCAACGTCAGCCTGAACTATCCGCTCTTCAACCGCTTCACGCGCGAGAACAACATCGCCGCGGCGCAGATCAATCTCGAGAACACGCAGGCCACGCTCAAGGACGACCAGTTGGCCGCGCAGCAGAACATCCTCACGGCGATCGCCACGATGCGGAACGCCGAAGAGACGATGCGCGTGCAGCAGATCAACGTCGAGGCGAGCCAGGAAGATCTCCGCGTCCAGCAGCAGCGTTACAACCTCGGCGCCTCGGTTCTGCTCGACGTCCTCAACTCGCAGCTCGAGCTCGTGACGGCGCGGCAGCAACTGATCCAGGCACGACTCAACTACCGCAACGCGCGGGCGCAGATCGAGTCCTACATCGGCCGCGACCTCCCGTAACGAGGTAGCAGCCGAGTACGAGCTGGGCTGGGCGGGGGCCGAAAGCCCCCGCCCCAGTTTTTACCCGGCCGCGCATTCAGCGATCTCGCCTTTCCACGCGTACTTCCAGCAGGCAGATTGAACAGCTCGCGGCCAGACCGCCCGGCCGATAGGAGATATTCAAGTGAAAAGAATTTTGGGAGCGGCGCTGCTCGCCGTCGCCGCGGCTTGTGCCCGCAAGTCGCAGACGCCGACGGTCCAGACCGCTCTTGCCACGCGCCGCGACATCATCGTCGACGCGCAGGCAAACGGCACGATGGAACCGATCGCCATCATCGACGTGAAGTCCAAGGCCTCCGGCGTCATCGACAAGATGACCGTCGAGACGGGAACGAACGTCAAGCCCGGTGATCTGATCGTTCAGATCAACACGCGCGACGTGCAGAACCGGTACGACCAGGCCAAGGCCATGCTCGATGCCGCGCAGGCCAAGCTCCAGGTCTCCGAAGCGAACAAGACGCGCAACGAAGCGATGTTCAAGGCGCGCGTCATCACGCCGCAGGAGTTCGAGCAGGTCGCCGTCGATTACGAGAACGCGAAATCCGGCGTCGTGAACGGGCAGGCGAACCTCGACCTCGCCAAGCAGAGCCTCGAAGACGCCACGGTCAAGGCGCCGAGCGAAGGCACGATCATCACGAAGAACGTGTCGGAGGGAACGGTCATCGCCGGCGCGACGAACTCCGTGAGCGGCGGCACGACGATCGTGCAGATGGCCGACTTGAGCATCGTCAGAATCCGCGCGTTCTTCAACGAGTCCGACATCGGCAACGTGCACCCGGGCGAGCCGGCCAACGTCACCGTCGACGCGTATCCCGATCGGCGCTTCAGCGGCGTCGTACAGAAGATCGAGCCGCAGGCCGTCGTACAGCAGAACGTCACGATGTTCCCGGTGCTGGTGAACCTCGAGAATCACGACGGGCTTCTTCGCCCCGGCATGAACGGCGAAGTGTCGGTGCTGATCGATGAAGTCGACAACGTCGTCGCCGTGCCCAACGACGCGATCAAGAATCCGCGCGAGGCCGTGGCGACCGGCGCGATGCTCGGCCTGAACGCCGACTCGGTGCAGGCCTCGCTGCGCGCGCAGGGATTCACCGGCGGCGGCAATCGCGGTGGTTTTGGCGGACGGGGCGGGAACGGCGCCGGCGGCGGTCGTAACAGCGGCGCGCCGGGTGGTGGAGGTGCGCCGGGTGGCGCTCCGGCTACGAACGGCGCGACCAACGGCGCTGCGACGCCCACCGGCACCGCGTTCGGTGACGTTGCGCTGGCCGGCGAGCCCGCGCAGGGACCCGGCAACGGCGCCTCCCAAGGCGGCGGCCAGTTCGGCATGCAGGTATCGGATACCGACTGCAAGAAGATCGACGACGTCCTCAAGGCGCATCCGAAAGAGAAGAAGCAGCTCGACGATCTGCGGACCAAGATGCAGGCGCTCCGTCCGGCCAACTTCGGCAACAACGGAGCGAACGGAAATCGCGGCTTCGGCGGCCGCACCCGCGGCGACTCGGCCGGCGGGTCACGTCCGCGCGGCAACGGTGGCGGCGGCGGTGCCGATTCATCCGGCCAGCGCCGTCGTGGCGGCAATGGTGGTAATGGTGGTGGCGCCAACGGCGGAGGCGGCAATGGTGGCGGCTTCCGCGGCTCGCCCGAGATGCAGGCGATCAACGACCAGATGCGCACGATTTACACAACGCTCAAGATCGACGCTCGTACGGCCGGCGCGTGTGCTCGCCGTCAGGCTGGCCCAGCGGGGCAACAGGCGAGCGGCGGCGCTTCGCGGACGAAGGGTGCGCAGGCTGGACAGGGCGCGCTCACGCCGTCCCCGGAGTACGCGGCGCGACCGACTCGCGCACGCACCGGCCTGGTGTTCGTCTCGGACAGCACCAAGACGCACTTCGCTCCGCGCATCGTGCAACTCGGCGAGGGCAACCTCGACTACACCGAAGTGCAGAGCGGTCTCAAGGAAGGTGAGCGGGTCGTGATGCTGGGCGCGCTCGCGCTGCAAGCGCAGCGTCAAGCGCAGCAGGATCGCGTGCGCGCCACCGCCAGTCCGCTTGGCGGCGGCCAGCAGCCTGGCCCCGGTCCCGGCGCCGGCGGTGCACGTGGTGGGGGTGGCGGCGGCGGGCGTGGAGGCTGATTAAATGCTGATCGGCGAAATCATCAGCGTCGCGCTCGGCGCGCTGCGTGCCAACAAGCTGCGTTCGCTCCTTACGATGCTCGGCATCGTGATCGGCGTCGGCGCGGTGATCGCGGTCGTCGCGCTGGGCACCGGGGCGCAGCAGGCGGTGAAGGATCGCATCGCGGCACTCGGCACGACCCTCCTCACCGTGAGCCCGGGCCAGCAGCGCGGCCAGGGCGTGGCGATCGCGGGCGCCGTGCAGCGCCTCACGATCGAGGATGCGAAGGCGGTGGACGAACACGCGATGCATCTCCTGGCGGTGCAGCCCGAAATGCGCTCGATGCAGCAAATCGTGGTCGGCAACAAGAACGCGAACACGCAGATCATCGGGACCACGCCGAACTACCTCGAGGTTCGCAAGTACTCGCTGCAGGCGGGGCAGATGTTCACCGCGGCGGACGACGAGGGCCGTCAGCGCGTCGCGGTGGTCGGCAACACGGTCGTCAACAACCTCGGTATCACGACCCCCGAAGCGCTCGTCGGCGAGACGGTGAGAATTCGCGGAACGCAGTTCACCGTCGTCGGCGTGATGGCCCCCAAGGGGCAAGCCAACGCGTTTCAGGATCCGGACGACGAAATCCTCGTTCCGATCGAGACCGCGCGCTTCCGCGTGAACGGATCCGATCGTCTCGCGTCGATCAGCGCGCTCGCCGAGTCGGAGGATGAGATCCCGGACGCGATGGCGGAGATTCAGCGCGTGCTGCGCCGCCAGCACAAGATTCGCCAAGGCCTCCCGGACGATTTTCAGATCCGTAATCAGGCCGACATTCTGCAGACGACGCAGGAAACGACGCAGGTCATGACCTACCTGCTCTCCGGCATCGCGGCCGTATCGCTGCTGGTCGGCGGCATCGGCATCATGAACATCATGCTCGTGTCGGTCACCGAACGCACTCGAGAGATCGGAATTCGAAAGGCGCTCGGCGCGACACGCGCAAACATCCTGCTGCAATTCCTCATCGAGGCCGTTGTGCTCTGTCTCCTCGGCGGCATGATCGGCATCGCCCTCGGAGCGGGCGGAGCGACGGTGATGAGCCATACGGCGGGATGGTCGACGCAGGTATCACTCGGCGCGGTCACCATGGCGTTCGCGTTCTCGGCACTGGTCGGCCTTTCGTTCGGCGTGTGGCCGGCCCGGCGGGCCGCGGTGCTCGATCCGATCGTGGCGCTGCGGTACGAGTAGACGACGCGCCGTTTCGGCAATCACGAGTTGAGCTCAACCGCGCAGGGGACTTGGTCTCCTGCGCGGTTGAGCGTTTTGCGGGATTGCCTGAGCGACGGACATTGCTTGCCGTGCCCGTCTCCGCACCCCGCACCCCGCACCCCGCACCCCGCACCCCGCACTCCGCACTCCGCACTCCGCTTGACACGATATATCTCCCCGTTATATCGTACTTGCACAACGATATATCGAACTAGGAGGCACCATGTGGGGACCATTCGCTCTCGGAATCGACTCTAACACCTGTGGCGAGCGCCGTTTCCGCTGGGGCTGGGACGCCTTCGGCGGCTGGGGCACTGGCGGGCCCCGCGGACGGCACTGGAAGGGCCGTGCAGGCCGCCTGTTCGAGCAGGGAGACCTCAAGTACGTCATCCTCAGGCTGCTCGAGGAGAAGCCCCGCCACGGGTACGAGATCATCAAGGAGCTGGAAGGCCGCTTTGGGGGCTCGTATGTGCCCAGTCCGGGCACCGTCTACCCCACCCTGACCATGCTCGAAGACCTGGGCTACGCCCGGGCCGTTCCCGAAGAAGGTGGCAAGAAGGTCTACGAGATCACGGACGAAGGCCGGAGGTACCTGGCCGAGCACAGCACTACGGTCGACGACATCTTCGAGCGGATCGCGCGGTTCGTCGAAGGGTTCACCGACACGCCGATGATGGAGCTCAATCAGGCATTCCAGCGCCTCGCGCGGAGCACGTACAAGACGGCTACGGCCCACATTGGGGAGAAGGAGATGCTGGAGCGTCTCCGTGACATCATTCGTCGCGCAGGCGACGAAGTCGAGGCCGCGACCAAGGGATCGCCGTCGCCGGGCGCGGCAGCCGACCCGCCGCCCGAGTAAGTTGCCGCGAACCGGCGCGGCGGCCTGCTTGGACCCCTCTCAGGCGAGCGCTAGATTTCAAGACTGGGTCGCGGATGCCGTTCCGCGACCCGTTTTTGCGTAGTCTCCGACGGGTCGTCTCCCGTGCGACAAAGGAGCGACGCGCCCGTTGCTGAAGCACCGTTCATGACCTCTCGCCCTAGACCCGCTGGCAGTGACGCGAGCGATCCTCCGCCCGCGGGCTCGGTCTCCGGTTCGCCCGCCACCCCCACCAGCCCTCAGCCCGCCGAGTCGACGACGACGCCGCTGCCGCTTCCAGGCAGCGCGCCGCAGACGACCGGTACGACGACTGGATTTCACGCGGCGGCGGTTCCGCAGCGTCACCCCGTCGAGGCGAACCCTCGGGGCAAGCGGCTCGGCCTTCTCTCGCTGACCGCGCTCGGCATCGTCTACGGTGACATCGGGACGAGCCCGCTCTACGCGCTGCAGCAGTGTTTCACGTCGAAGGAGCACACGATTCCGCCGACCACGGCCAACGTGTACGGCGTGCTGTCGTTGATCGTGTGGCTCCTCGTGCTCGTCGTCGCCGTGAAGTACCTCGTGTTCATCATGCGCGCCGACAACCGCGGCGAGGGCGGCATTCTCGCGCTGCTGGCGTTGCTCCTCCAACAGGAGCGCCGGTCGCGGTCGCGGCGGCGTATCGTCCTCGTCGGACTCGGACTGTTCGGCGCCGCGCTGCTCTACGGCGACGGTATGATCACACCGGTGATCTCCGTGCTCGGCGCGATCGAAGGCTTGAACGTCGTCACGCCGGCGTTCCAGAGTATGATCGTGCCGGTGTCGGTGGTGATCCTGTTCATGCTGTTCGCGGTACAGCGCTTTGGCACGGGACGAGTCGGCACGGCGTTCGGGCCGATCATGTGCGTCTGGTTCGTGGCGATCGGCGGGCTGGGCTTGTGGGAAATCGCGAAAGAACCCCGCATTCTCGCCGCGCTGAATCCGTTGCACGGTCTGCAGTTCTTCGCCGACAACGGCCGCGTCGGATTTCTCACGCTCGGCGCGGTCGTGCTCGCGGTGACGGGGGCCGAGGCGCTCTACGCGGACATGGGACACTTCGGCAAGCGGCCCATTCGACTGGCCTGGTTCGCGCTCGTCATGCCGGCGCTCCTGCTCAACTATTTTGGCCAGGGCGCGATCCTGCTGCGCAATCCGGCCGCGGTGGCGAATCCGTTCTATTTTCTCGCGCCGCGTTCGCTCCTGGTGCCGCTCGTGGTTCTGGCGACGATGGCCGCCGTGATCGCGTCTCAGGCGCTGATCTCGGGCGCGTTCTCGCTCACGCGGCAAGCCGTGCAGCTCGGCTACTCGCCACGCGTGACGATCCTGCACACATCGCGCAGCGTGGCCGGGCAGATCTATGTGCCGGAGATCAACAACATCCTGATGATCGGATGCCTGGTGCTCGTCATCGCGTTCGGATCTACCCAGGCGATCGGTGCGGCCTACGGCATCGCGGTCACCGGCACGATGGCCATCACGTCGCTGCTGTTCGCCGTCGTCGCACATTCGCGATGGAATTGGTCGCTGGGGCACGTGCTCCCGATCATGATCGCGTTCTTGACGATCGACGTGTCGCTCTTCGCGGCCAATGTGATCAAGATCTGGTACGGCGGTTGGGTGCCGATCGCGATCGCCATCGGCGTGTTCACGCTGATGAGCACGTGGAAGACGGGCCGCTATCTCCTCACCAAGACGCTCAACGCCGGCGCGCTGCCACTCGACCTCTTCCTGGGCGACGTGGCGCGACGGAAGCCGCCGCGCGTTCCGGGAACGGCCGTCTTCATGACGTCGTCCAACGAGGCCGTGCCGGTCGTGTTGCTGCACCACCTCAAGCACAACAAGGTGCTGCACGAGCAGGTGATTCTCATGTCGGTGGTCACCCACGAAGTGCCCGAAGTCCCGGCCGAGGATCGCGTGTCGGTCGAGAAGCTCGAACAAGGCTTCTATCGAGTGACGGCGGGCTACGGGTTCATGGAGTCGCCGAACGTGCCCGAGGTTCTGCAGCGCGCGCGCGATTTCGGCATCAAGGCCAAACGCAACGAGACGACCTTTTACTTGGGACGCGAGCGCGTGATCGTCGCCGACGGCAAGCAGCGCAGCGAAGCGCGGCGGCCACCTGAAGGCGTTCCGCTGCCCACGATGTCGCGGTGGCGGAAGAAGCTCTTCATCATCATGTCGCGCAACGCGCGCTCGGCGACCGAGTTCTTCGGCATTCCGCCGAACCGCGTCGTCGAGCTCGGGGCACAAGTCGAGTTCTGACGAAAAAACGACGCCGGGCGAAAGACACATCGCCCGGCGTCGTGCACTGCCCCCCGGCGTTTCAGCTCACCACGAGACGCGATTGCCGAACGCGAAGCCGCGTCCGACACCGGCCAGCGCTCCACCCACCGCGGTGCTGGCGATGCGCGCGCCGTCGATCGCGCGCCGAACCTGGTCGCCGATGTCCTGGCCGCCGATGGCCATCGGACCGACGATCCGCGGAAAATCGAAGTTGTCGCCGCCCATGATGGTGACCGAGCGATTTCGACGTGAGAAGTCCGAGGCACGCGCCGCCTTCAACGTGACGTTCTTGTACTGCCCGTTGAAGTAGACGCGGAGCGTGGCGTCGTCGCCGGGCTTGAGCCGCGAGATCTCGCGCTCGAGCCGTGACACCGTCGACGTCCGGAACATCATGTCGTCTTCGTCGGTCGAGTGGCTGGCGCGGACGTCGACGGTGTTGATCGACGCGATGCGGCTTCCTTCTTCGATGCCCGCTTTCGCGGCCGGTCCGTTTTCGTCGACGCCGAGCACGAACACGCCGAGCGAGTCGCGGCGGCTGCCGGTGCTGGCGAGCTGGAGACCGAGCGACGCGCGGTCGTCGAGCGTCCGCCGCGAGAGCGACTCATAGAGCGAATCGGAGGAGATCGTCTTCACCTTCACCGCCTTCGTCTGTCCGCTGGTGTAGACGTGGAGGTCGACCTCGTCGCCCGGCTTGAGCTTGTCGAGCTCGCGCGTCAAACGCCGCGTCATGACGCCGGCCATGTCGTCGTCGCCGACGTCGGCAGCGTTGAGCTTGAGGTTCACGCCGTCGATCGACGCGATCCGGTTCCCTTCCTCGAGGCCCGCCTTGTCGGCGGGGCTTCCCGTCCGGATCGAGGTGACGAGTACGCCGAGCGTGTCGCGGCTCGACACGGCGCTCGACGTCGTGATGCCGATGACGGCTTGGGGCTGGCCCGTCAGGGACAGCCGGTACGGTCCGGCCTCGACCCGCGCCCGCGCGGGGTTCTGTGCGGCGAGCGCGCTCGCGGCGAGCAGGGCGGGGCTCAGAGCAATCAGTCGCATAAGACCTCGTGAAATCGTGGATGTGCGACCTGTGAGTCACGCCGTCGACCGAGGAGGGTTTACTGGCCGCCTTCCCCCGGGTCCCGCGTGGCCTACCTTGTGGCATGACTCAGGAAGCACCCACCCGCCCGACCGTCGACCTTCACACCTTCCACCATCACTGGCAGGACGAGGCCGACGCGGCGTATCTGTATCGGCTGTTGGCCGGCGCCGAGAAGGATGCGAAAAAAAGCGACCTGTATCGCCGGCTCGCCGATGTCGAGGACCGACACGTCGAGATCTGGGCGACGCTGCTGCGCGAGCACGGCGGCGACCCCGGGACGTTCCGGCCCAGCGCGCGGACGAAGCTTCTCGCGAATCTCGGCAAGGTGCTGGGTCCTGGATTTCTGCTCCCGATGCTGCTCGCCGAGGAAGGGCGCGAGGTCAGAAGCTATCTCGACATGCACCGGCGGACGACGCGCGGCGCGCCGGGGGCTTCGGAATCGCTGCTCCTGGCGCGTGAGTCGGCCGAGCACGCGACGACGCTCACCGAGATTTCCGGGCGGAGCGGCGAGCCATGGCACCGCGCCGAGTCGGGCGGGTTCCTGCGCAACGTCGTCTACGGATTCAACGACGGGCTGACGGCGAACTTCGGTCTCGTCGCGGGCGTGATCGGCGCGTCAGCCCAGGCGGCGCATCACACGGTGATCGTGGCCGGCGTGGCCGGTCTCATCGCCGACGCGCTGTCCATGGGGTCGAGCGGCTATCTGGCGGCAAAGAGCGAGCAGGAGGTCTACGCCAACGAGATCGCGATGGAGCGCGACGAGATCGCGTTGATGCCCGAGGTCGAGCGCGACGAGCTGGCCCTGATCTACGAGACGAAGGGCATGTCGGCGGATTCCGCGCTCGCGCTGGCGACGGAGGTGATGGGCGATCCGCAGCGGATGCTGCACGAACAGGTGCAGCAGGAGCTCGGCATCGGCGATCCCCACATGTCGCCGCTGCGCGAGGGCTGGGTGACGGGCGGGGCGACGGCGATCGGCGCGTTCATCCCGGTCTTTCCATTTCTCATATGGTCCGGCACGACGGCCGTGGTGTTGTCGTTCACCGTCTCGATGGCGTCGCACTGGATCGTCGGCGCGGCGAGGTCGGTGTTCACGGGCCGCAGCGTGTTCCGGTCCGGCCTCGACATGTTCGTCGTGGGACTCGGCGTGGCCGTCGTCGCCTATTTCGTTGGCGAATGGATCGCTCGGCTCATCGCGTAGTCCTTTTCGCTCCGACAACTGCACCTGCGCCCTGAACTGCTCAACTCAAGACGCAGAGGTCGCAGAGACGCAGAGGGTTCTCCGCCCGGGTGGTGAAATCGCAGCGGGCCGGGAGAAGTGCCTTTTTGTTACAGCCGCTCGGGAAGCCCCTGAGCGCACGGTGCCCATGACGTCCCGAGCGGCTGTTCCCAAAAAAACACGTCCCTTGCAGGCCGAACCCTGGCTGATGTGCAGTTCTCTGGGTTCTCTGCGCCTCTGAGTCGAAGCAGTTGCCGTTGCTGTTGCTGTTGCTGTTGGTGTTGGCGCAGATGCTCAGACGACGACGTTGAGCAGTCGCCCCGGAACGAAGATGACTTTCTTCGGCGTGCCGGTGACGAACTTCGCGATGGCCTGATCGGCGAGCGCGGCGGCTTGCGCGGCGTCCTGGCCGGCGCCGGTCGGGATCTGCACGGTGCCGCGTGTCTTTCCGTTCACCTGCACCGCGATCGTCACCAGATCCTCGGCCGCGATGGCCGGATCGAATGACGGCCACCCCGAGTCGAACACGCTCTGGTCGTGGCCCATTCGTTCCCACAGCTCCTCGGCGACGTGCGGCGCGAAGGGCGACACGAGCTGCACCAGCGGCTCGACTTCGGCGCGGTGCGCGGTGCGTTCCTCGCGGCGCACGACATTGATGTACTCCATCATCGCCGCGATGGCCGTGTTGTAGCTCAGCGCGGGAATGTCGGACGACACCTTCTTGATCGTCTGGTGGAGCTTGCGCATGACGAGCGGATCCGGCGTGCCGGTGGAGCCCGCGCCGTCGACCGACGCCCACAGTCGCTCGATGAATCGGCGAACGCCGGCGATGCTCTGATCGCGGAAGTCGCCGCCTTCCTCGTACGGGCCGAGGAACATGAGGTACGTGCGGAACGTGTCGGCGCCCCAGCGCTCGACGTACTCGTCGGGAATCACGACGTTGCCGCGGCTCTTCGACATCTTGGCGCCGTCGCGCACGATCGTGCCGTGCGCGCGGAAGCGCGTGAACGGCTCCTCGAAGCGGAGCATCCCGGCGTCGTGCAGCACCATGGTCGTGAAGCGCGAGTACAGCAGATGAAGAACGGCGTGCTCGTTGCCGCCGATGTACGACTCGACGGGAAGCCATTTCTCCGTGCGCGCGGCGTCGAACGCGACGTCGTCGCGCTCGGTGCTCGGGTAGCGCAGGAAGTACCACGCGCTGTCGAGGAACGTGTCGGACACGTCGGTCTCGCGCCGCGCCGGTCCGCCGCACGACGGACACTTCACGCGATACCACGACTCGACGCGCGCCAGCGGCGAGACGCCGGTGTCGTCGGGCTTGAAGTCCTCGACGAACGGCAGCTCGACCGGCAGGTCTTTCTCCGGCACCGGCACGGTGCCGCACTTGTCGCAATAGATGATCGGGATCGGCGGACCCCAATAGCGCTGCCGAGAGATGCACCAATCGTGCAGCCGATAGTTCACGATCGCGCGCCCGTGTCCTTTGACGTTGAGCCAGTTGGTGATCTCACGCTTTCCGTCCTCGATGCTCGACCCGGAGAACTCGCCGGAATTCACAAGCCGCGCGCCGTCGATGTCCGTGTACGCTTCGTCGAGGCGCGCGTGCGCGGCGTGCGGCCCCGGGCCGGCGACGACGCGCACGATCGGCAGATCGAACTCATTCGCGAACTCGAAATCGCGTTCGTCGTGGCCCGGAACGGCCATGATCGCGCCGGTCCCGTACTCCATCAGCACGTAGTCGGCGACCCACACCGGGATCGGCCGCTGCGTCGCGGGGTTGATCGCATACGAGCCGGTGAAGACGCCCGTCTTCTCCTTGCTGACTTTCCGGGAGACGATGTCTTGCTTTGCGGCGCGCGCGACGTACCCCAGGACGGCATCGCGCTGCTCGTCGGTCGTCAGCCTGTCGAGCAGCGGATGCTCCGGCGCGAGAACGAGATAGGTCGCGCCGAAGATCGTATCCGGCCGGGTCGTGAAGACCTTGATGTCGATCGGCTGGAGCGTGTACTCCCCGCTCAGCCCGATCTCGGTGGTCGCCGTCCCGGTGAGCTCTTCGAGATCCTGGACGCGAAAGACGATCTCGGCCCCGTCGGACCGGCCGATCCAGTTGCGCTGTGCCTGCTTGGTCGAGTCCGACCAGTCCAGGCGATCCAGGTTGTCGAGCAGTCGTCCGGCGTAGTCGGTGATGCGGAAGAACCACTGCTCCAGGAACCGCTGTTCGACCCGGGCCCCGCACCGTTCGCACTCGCCGGCGATGACCTGTTCGTTGGCGAGGACGGTCTTGTCGTTGGGGCACCAGTTGACGGCCGCGCCCTTCTTGTACGCCAGGCCGCGCTTATAAAGCTGTAAAAACAGCCATTGCGTCCACTTGTAGTACCGCGGGTCTGTGGTCGAGAGCTCGCGGTCCCAGTCGATCATCAGTCCGGCACGCTTAAGCTGGCGGCGGAAGTTGTCGATGTTTCTAGGGATCAGTGTCGCGGGATGGGTTCCGACCTTGAGCGCGAAATTCTCGGAGTGTATGCCAAACGCGTCATAACCCAGCGGCTCCAGGACCGTGTGGCCCTGTAAACGCTGGAATCGTCCATAGATGTCGCTACCGGTGAACGCGAAGAGGTTGCCGACGTGAAGTCCTTCGGCGGACGGGTACGGGAACATCATGAGGGCGTAGAACGGCCTTATGCCCTGGTCGATGTCGGTCGTGTTCGTCCCGTGAGCCTCCCAGCGTTCCTGCCATTTTCGTTCGATGGCGCCGGGGTCGTAGCCCCCCGGCTCGGTGGCCGAGGTTCGTTCGAGTGGTTCAGTCATGATGTGCGGAGTTACAGCGGAATCTAGCCGTCGATGAACCCACGTCCCAGTACGAGCATGTTCGCAATCTCGCATTCCCCGGGTGGCCGTCAGTCGGCGCGTTCTCTGCGCTGGCGGATCCTGAGCCTGGCGGGAGGCGGGGCGCTCCTCGTGCTCGGCATCGTGGGCTACGCGGGACTCCTCATGCTGCAGAAGTCGATCGCCGGCGACGAAGACGCACGCATCGTCAGCTCGGCGTCGCTCTCCCAGCAGCTCGTGCAGCGCCTCCTCGCGGAGCGCGCGCGACAGGTCCAGCTCATCGCGTCCGAGCCGACGGTGATCGCCGCGGTCAAGAAGGGCACGGAGGTGTCGCGCGCGAAAGGCCTTGAGAACCACTCGATCGCTGACCTCGAGCAGATGTTCAAGGTCGCGCGCTCCCAGCAGGTGGACGACAACGCTCTCCGTTACCTGAACGCGCTGCTCCCCAAGCTCGACATCGCCGAAGTCATGCTCACCGATGAATTCGGCTACAACGCGGTCACGACGTCCTTGTCGTCGGACTTCGTACAGAGTGATGAGGCGTGGTGGCAGGCGGCATGGGGTAACGGACTGACGACCGCGCAGGCGACGATCGATCCGGTCATTGGACGCACGGTCGTCGAGCTCGCGGGTGTCGTGCGCGACGGCAACACGCGCGTCGGCGTCTTGAAGGTGAAGTTCGGTCTGTCGCTGGTCGACTCGGTCCTCGCACAGGGCAGCGGCAGCGGCTCGAGCCTTCGCGTGGACCTCGTGGACTCAGCGGGCAAGATCATCGCCAGCTCCGGCCACGCCGCGCGCTTCAGGAACCTGTCGGGCTTCTCGACCGTCGCCACGCAAGACGCGGGGTCGGTCTTCAACTTCTCGGCCGACTCCATCCGGCAACGAGGTTCGGTGTTCGCGACGAACGCCGGCCGCTGGCGCGTCGTGGCGCACATGAGCGTCGCCGACGCGAGCCGCGCGTACAACGAGGCGCGCTGGGGACTGCTCATCGGGCTGTTGCTGATGCTCGCCTTGATCCTCACGTCCCTCTCGGTGGTCGGACGGTTCATCGAGCGACGCATCACCGGCCCGGCACGCGAGCTCGCGGTCGCCGCTGAGGCGGTCGCCGCCGGCGACCTGTCGAAGCAGATTTCGCAGACGGGCGACGAGGACGAGATCGGACGCCTCGCCAAGGCGATCGCCGCGATGATCTCCGAGCTGCGACGTCTGGCGACCGCGCTGAACGAGTCCGCCGCGGAAACCGGCAGCATGACGGTCGAGATCACGTCGAGCTCCGAGGAGATGGCGGCGTCGGCCGGGCAGATCGCCCACACGGCGTCCGATCTCTCACAGCAGTCGAGCGTGATGGCCGAGACGATTCAGGCGTTGGCCGCGTCGTCGGAAGACCTCGTCGGCTTGGCAGCGAGTCTGGACGCCGGCGCGCACGAAGGCGTCGAGCGCAACGCGCGACTTCGCGCGCTCGCCCTGGAGAATCGCGCGCGTCTCGACGACAGCTCGCGCTCGCTGTCGACGCTGAGCGCCGACGTCGAGGCGAACGCCGCGGCGGTCGAGCAGCTCGCGTCAGCGTCGGAAGAGGTTCGAACGTTCGTCACTCTCGTACAAAAGCTCGCGCGCCAGTCGAAGCTGCTCGCGCTCAACGCGGCGATGGAAGCCGCTCGCGCGGGCGAGCACGGACACGGCTTTGCGGTCGTCGCCGAAGAGGTTCGCCGCTTGGCGGCGATGTCGTCGGACGCCGCCGAACGGACGGAACGCGTCGTCGGCGACGTGCTCCGAGGCGTCGCCCAGTCGCGCGCGTCGAGCGATCGGACGGTGGGGACGGTCCGTACGGTGCGAGACGCGACCGAACAGGGCTCGCAGTCGTTCGGCCAGATCGAGCACGCGGTGGCCGAGGCCGACACGTGGACCGGGTCGATCGAGAATGCGGTTCACGCGGCGAGCAGCCTCGTGCGCGAGATGCGCGCCAAGCTCGACTCGTTGGCCGTTGGGACCGACTCGTTCGCCGCCGCGATGCAGGAAGTCGCCGCCTCGAGCGAAGAGCAGAGCGCGAGCACCGAAGAGATTGCGGCCGCCGCGGGCACGCTGTCCGGTGCGGCCGAGCGACTCACCGTGCTCGTGTCGAACCTGCGCCTCGAACAGCCGCAGGCACCGGCGCCGAAGAGCAACAACGACGACTTCAACGGGCCGCCCGGCGAGACACCGCTCGCGGCAGTGCTGCGTCGCGCGAGCCAGCCGCGCAGCATGCCCGCCGTTCGCGTCGGCAAGCCGCTCCGGGCCTAGTCCGCAGTCGGCGTCTTACCGAATCACTTAACTCCCTTCTCGAGAAAGCGAATCCATCCGCGATAGCGGACGGGCGTCCAGCCGCTGTCCGGCGGCGGCGCGCCGGCGTTCGGCCCGACTGACGCGATCGCCACGCGAGCGCCGGCAGCCGCGAATTCGCCGAGCAGTGAGTCCCGGCCGGCGTGCGAGAGGCGCCAGAACGCCGGCACGACTGGCGTCGGCACGCTCGCCACGATCTTGAGGCGGCCGGTGCGAGCCCAGTATGAGTCGGCGTGTGGACCGATCACGGCGATGGGCGTTCCGGGGCCGATTCCATGTGTCAGCAAGTCGGCGGCGACATTGGCCTGCAGATTTCCCCACGTGGGTGAGCCGGCCCGGTCGAGCGCGGCGCGATCGTCGCCCAGGCGCGCGCCGAGGCGAAGGACGAGCAGCGTCGCGACCACCAGCGCCAGCGCGCCGCTGAAGTCGTGGGCAAACCGCACGGGATGCCACGCGCGAATCGCCGCGCGCGACATCGCCCAGAGAATCACCGCGAGCACCGCACCACCGAGGAGAAGAATCCCGGGAAACGCGGCAGGCAGGATTACGTGCGTTATCGCGGCGGCCGCGAGGACGCCGATCGCCCAAAGAAAACGCCGTCCACCCGTCCACCCGTCCACTCGTCCACCCGTTCCCAGCGCGCTACCAGCCAGCATCGCGCCGACGATCGACACGACCAGCGCCAACGCCACCGCGCTGCGGTCGTCGATCGATTCGAGACCGATCGGAATCGCCACGCCGACGAGCATCGCGAGGGGGTGTACGCGGCGCGGCACGGGCAGAGTTGCCAGGAGCACGAGCGTTCCGGCGAGCGCGAACGCCATGAAATAGCGGGCGGTCACGAGCACCATGGCATAGCCGAGCATTCCGGCCGACACCGGCACGAGCACGACCCACGTTCGTCGCCACGCATCACGGCGCGACGCCGCGGGAGCCACGGCGATGAGCAAAATCAGAAACAGGAACGGCGCCAGATTCTCGACGTAGAACCGGCCGGAAATCGTCAGCGACACGAACTGATCGTGCACGTTGAAATGCGGCGCGACCGGTCCCTTCCACCGATCGGGATCGAACCACATCGGATCCGTTCCCGGCGCGTCGCCGGTGACGCCGCTGCCGGGAAGGATCGCTTCCGTTCGCGCGGTGCGGGCGCCCATCGGTACCCCGCCGAGCGACGGCGCGTCCTCATGGTTCACGTACCAGGCGTAGGTCATGCGGCCGGTGTCGCCGAAGGTGAGGCGCCGGACCGCGCGCGTGAGCGCCGCCGTCCACGGTCCGACGAAGACCAGAAACAGGACCATCGCGGTCGCGACGCGGCCGAGGCCATGCTTGCGGAGCGCGATCGCCGCCACGGCGAAACAGACGATCGCCCACGGAATCATGAACGACTTGGCGAGACCGCCCAATCCCAAGCTCACGCCGAGAACCAGCGCCGCGGACCCCGCGTTGCCCGCCGACCGCTGAAGCCGGAGGAGCGCGCCCAGCGCCGCGAAGGTCGCCGCCGCCGCGAGCAAGTCGGGCGTGGTGAGCTCGATCGGCGTCAGCGTGAACGCGACGCAGACGAAGAGCGCGTACGCCGCGGCCCGTCCCCACGGCCCGCCCAGCACCGCGTGTCGCGTGTCGGACGCGATTCTCAGAACTGGCGTGAGGAAATACTCATACGCCGAGAATGTCGCGATGAACGCGAGGGCGTTGACGACGTGAACCAGCGGCACTTCGGCGGCGGGCGTCGGGCGCGCGACGAGCCGCGCCGCGCCGATCAGCAGCGGATAGAGCGGGCTCCAGTAGAGATTCACCAGGCCGCCCCAATGGCCGGCGACCACCGCGTCGCTGAGATCCAGATACGCGACGCCGTCGGGCCCGACGGCGTACCGCTGCGCGTACGCCTGAAATCCGGCGAGCGCGACGACGAGCACCCACGCGAGACCGCGAATCCCGCGCGTCACTCGGCGGCGCTATGGCTTGATCATGACGCCGCTGAGCTGCGGGGTCGGTTGTTCAGATTTCTTGTACATGTAGGCGCAGTCCTCGAGACGCGCGCCGTTCGCGTCGGCGACGGCGAACTTGGAGCCCTCGTAGCAGCACGCGCCGGCGTACTCGCCCTTCTTGTTCACCGCGTAGTACTGGAGCTGGAAGAACGGCCGCCCATTGTCGGCGAGGAGGCGCTTCTCGGTCATCGCGATCACGCGCTCCATGACTTTCATGAGCGCCTGCTGCGGCGGCATCCCCTGGCGCATGAACTCCACGGCGAGGAAGGCGCCGCAGACCTTGATGTTCGCTTCGCCGCGGCCGGTGGATCCCGCCGCGCCGACCTCGTTGTCGCAGTACTGTCCTGCTCCGATGATCGGCGAATCGCCGACGCGGCCGGGAATCTTCCAGGACAGACCGCTCGTCGTCGTCACCGACGCGATGTCGCCGCTCGACGTGACGGCATTCATGTTGATCGTGCCATACGTGTACGGCACGCCGGAGCGGTCGTACCAAATGTGCACGTTGCTCGCTTGCTCGTTCTCGTCGCGCGTCGGGCGGACCGGCTCCGGCGGTTTCGACGGTTGATCGAGCCAGGCGTCGTTCGGATTGACGCGCGACTTCCACCGCAGCCAATCCTGCCGGCTCTGCTCGGTGAGAAGATTCTGCTCCTTGAATCCCAGTTCGAGGGCGAACTTCTTCGCGCCCGCGCCGACCAGGAAAATGTGGTCGGTGTTGTCCATGACGGCCTTGGCGACGGCAGCGGCGGTCGCCACGTCCTCGAGGCAGCCGACCGCGCCGGCCCGCTTCGTCGGACCGTGCATGCAGCTCGCGTCGAGCTGCACCACGCCTTCTTCGTTCGGCAGCCCGCCGAGTCCCACGGACTGATCGTTCGGGTTGAGCTCGACGATCTGCACGCCGGCGACGATGGCGTCCAGCGGATCGGCGCCGCCCGTCATCATGTCCCACGCGACCTTGATTCCCTGCTTGCCACTCGGATCTCGATCGTGTCCGTTGGCCGCCGAAATGATCACCGGACGTCCTGCGAACGACGCGGCGGCCGGTTCGGATCGATCGCGAACGACGATTCGCGGCATCGCCGCGGCGACGTTCGGAAGAGCGAGGCCGGCTGCGGCAGCGGCACCGGCACCGAGGAAATCACGGCGCGAGACGGTCATCATCGGTCTCCGACGAAGAGGCAGTGACAGGCGCCTCAATGATACGTGCGCGGCGCCTCGCGGGCCATCGCCGCCCGCCGCGAGGTCGCCAAACACCGCGGGTCACCACACACCGTCTCCGCACACCGTGACCGTTCACCGCGCGGTCTCCGCACCCCGTTCACCGCACTCGGCGTTATCTTGTCCGGCGATGTCCGCCACCGTTCGCGACCGGCTGCGCCAGACGCAGTTCCTCGAGGGACTCACCGACTCGGCGATCCACCAGCTCGCCAAGGTCGTCGCGCCGGTCATGTACGAAGCCGATTCGGTGCTGTTTCACGAAGGATCGCCGCGCGACTTCATGTCGATCCTCGTCTCCGGCGCCGTGGCGATCGAAAAAGGACTGAACGGAAAGCCCGTGCGCCTGGTGACGCTGGGCGCCGGGCAAGCGCTCGGCGAAGGGCTGCTGCTCGACGAGCTGCCGCACGGAACGAGCGCGCGCGCCCTCCAGCGCACCGAGGCGTACCAGCTGACCATCGCACAAGTGCACGAGCTGGTGAAGGAACAGCCCGCGCTCTACGCGGCGTTGGTCGGTCGCGCGGCGCGATCCATCTCGCAGCGGCTCGCCGCGACCGACGCGACGCTCGTCGGACACAAGCGCACGCTCGGATTCACCGGATCGCGCACGCGAAAGGAGCACGACCTCCTCGGCGAGCGCGACGTGCCTGAGGATGCGCTCTACGGCGTGCAGACGCTGCGCGCGCTGGAGAATTTTCCGATCACCGGCATCGCGCTGCGCGAATTTCCGGCGCTCATCGAGGCGCTTGCCTCGGTGAAGGAAGCGGCGGCGGCGGCCAACGGCGAGCTCGGGCTCCTCGACCCCGCGATCGCCGAGCCGATCAAGCGCGCGGCGCAGGAAATCCGCGGCGGCCGCCATCACGAGCACTTCGTCGTCGACATGATCCAGGGCGGCGCCGGCACGTCGACGAACATGAACGCCAACGAGGTCATCGCGAATCGCGCGCTCGAGCTGCTCGGCAAGGAGCGCGGCAACTACGCGGCCGTGCATCCCAACACGCACGTGAACCTCAGCCAGTCGACCAACGACGTGTATCCGACGGCGGTGAAGCTGGCGCTGCACCACGCGATCGAAGAGCTGCGCGACGCGATGCGCAAGCTCGCGGACGCGTTCCTCGTCAAGGGCGCCGAGTTTTCCGCGTTCGTGAAGATGGGACGCACGCAGCTGCAGGACGCGGTGCCGATGACGCTCGGGCAGGAGTTCGCCGCGTTCGGCCACACGATCCAGGAAGACGTGGACCGACTCGGCGAAGCGCAGGCGTTGATCCGCGAGATCAACATGGGCGCGACGGCGATCGGCACGGGGATCACCGCGCCGGCGCGGTACGCGGAGACGATCTGCCGCGAGCTGTCACGAATCACGGGACTCACGCTCATCACCGCGCCCGACCTCGTCGAAGCGACGGCCGACACGGGCGCGTTCGTGCAGCTGTCGGGCGTGCTCAAGCGGTGCGCGGTGAAGCTTTCAAAGATCTGCAACGATCTTCGGTTGTTGAGCTCCGGACCACGCGCCGGCCTCGGCGAGATCAACCTGCCGCCGATGCAGCCGGGATCGTCGATCATGCCGGGCAAGGTGAACCCGGTGATTCCGGAAGTGGTGAACCAGGTGTGCTTCGACGTCATCGGCGGCGATGTCACGGTGACCATCGCGGCCGAAGCGGGTCAGCTCCAGCTCAACGTGTTCGAGCCGATCATCGCGTACCGATTGCTGCGGGGCATCGAGACGATGAAGAATGCCTGCACGGTGCTGCGGGAGCGATGCGTCACCGGGATCACCGCGAACCCGTTTCGCATGCGGCAGTTCGTGGAGCACTCGATCGGCATCGTCACGGCGCTGCTTCCGCAACTTGGTTACGAGCAGGCGACGTCGGTCGCCAAGGAAGCGCTCGAGTCCGGTCGCGGCGTGTACGACGTGGTCATGTCGCGCGGCCTGCTCACGCGCGAGCAACTCGACAAGGCGCTCGACCCCGACTCGATGACGGGCGGGGGCGGGGGCAACGGGGACGGTCGGAAAGCGTAAGCCGAGGACGAGCTCGACCCTAAGGAGTGTGCATGGCCGGTCTACGCCTCGATTCCGCCGGAGTCAACAAGATGAAGACGCTCGACGATGCGCTGCTGCATCTCCAGCGCATTCATGGCGTCGTCGAGCAGTACGCGATGGCGGTGAAGCGCAACCAGCCGGCGTCGACCTTCACGATGAATCTTCGCCGCCAGCTTCCGTCGCTCGCCGCGAATCTGAAGGCGCAGTTCGGCATGGTCGCCGAGCAGATCACGGCGGTCAACTTGGCGACGACGCGCGGGGCGAGTGACGCCCAGCGGGTGCGTGGCCTGCGAGAAGGCGTGGCGCAGGTGAAGCAGGCGCTCGAGATTGCCGTCACGCAGACGAAGGAGAGGCACGCAGTGAAAGAGGCGTCCGGCGAGAGCGCCGACGGGTCCGGCGAGCGCGCGTGATCGCCCCCGTAAGCTGCTGTGCGGTCAGCGTCTAGTTGGGTATTTACTCGCTTGATCTGCCTCCCCTGAGCCGATAGGTTCCGCATGCTCGCCCCACACAAATTCGATCGAGCGCGTTGCCGGCGTACGGGCAGCGTGCTCAGAACGCCGGTACAAGGAAACGACATGCCTTTTCTTGCCCGCCTGCGCCGGCCGGGCATCCGCAAAGCGGGTGCGGCCGCGCTGACGGTAGGCCTCGCGTTGTTGCTTGCTGCGTGTGGCCAGGATCATCCCGATTCGATCTTTCACCAGCGGACGGACGTCAATCGGGACGTCACTTTCCTTTTCAAGATTCTGATCTGGGCCGGGGCCGTCGTCTTCGTGTTCGTCGAAGGCATCTTGGTCTACACCCTGGTCAAATACCGCAAACGGCCCGGCCAGGCCGAACCAGAGCATGTGCACGGCAACACCGCCCTCGAGATCACCTGGACGGTGGTTCCGCTGCTGATCCTCGTGATCATCGCGATCCCGACGCTCACGACGATCGCCAGGACTCAGGCGGCGGCGCGGTCCGACGCCCTCCAGGTGGAAGTGATCGGACACCAGTGGTGGTGGGAGTTCCGCTACCCGCAGTACAAGATCGTCACGGCGAACGAGTTGTATCTCCCGATCGGCCGCACCGTGAATTTCACGCTCCACAGCGCCGACGTGATCCACTCGTTCTGGGTCCCGGCGTTGTCCGGCAAGCGTGACGTCGTCACGAACCACACGAACTTCCTCTGGTACACGCCCGATTCGTCGGGCAGCGCGGCGTGGAACGGCGCCTGTGCCGAGTACTGCGGCGCGAGCCATGCCAACATGCGCTTCAGGGCATTCACGGTAAGCCCGGACGATTTTGAGAGTTGGGCGGCGCATCAGGCCGAGCTGGCCGTCGGAGCGCAAGCCGCCGCGCCCGCAGCGACGACGCCTGGCGCCCCGACCGCGACTCCGCCGACGTCCGGCGCGGCCACGACAAGACCGGCTGTCGCGGCAACCACCGCACAAGCTCCGGCCGCGGCGCCCGCGCCGGCCACGCTCCCGGTGGCGCAAGCGGGTTTCATCTCGTTCCCGCGAGAGAAACTGCCGCCGAACGTGATTCCACAGACGCCGTATCCGGCGGGCCTCAACTTCGACGACAACCTGCTGGCGACGGGTGACCCGGCGAGCGGCGCGAAGCTGATGGTCGGCGCCGGCACGTGTCTCGGCTGCCACATGATCAACGGCGTGCCCGGCATGATCGGCGTCATCGGTCCGAATCTCACCCACGTCGCAAGCCGCACGACGATCGCCGCGGGGCTCTACCCGAACGACCCGCCGCACCTTGCGCGCTGGATCAAGAACGCTGAGGAGATGAAGCCGGGCGTCGTCATGCCGACGATCGGCGCGGGCGAGTACGACCCGAGGATGCACACGAAGTCGTTCGTGAATTTGAGCGATAAGCAGATCGCCGACATCGTGGCGTATCTACAGACTCTGAAATAACGAAACGCGGAACTGGAGGCATAGAGGAATGGCAACCGCTGCTGTCAGCCCCGGCTACGCGCACGCCGACGAGGCGTACAAGAACGGAGTCTGGAGCTGGCTCACCACCGTCGATCACAAGCGGATCGGCGCGCTGTACATGTACACCGCACTCGCCTGGTTCGGCATCGGCGGCATCGAAGCGATGCTCATGCGCTGGCAGTTGAAAGGACCCAACGGCACGTCGGTATCGGCCGAGATGTTCAATCAGCTGTTCACGATGCACGGCACGACGATGATCTTCCTCGTCGTCATGCCGCTCTCGGCAGCGTTTTTCAATTTTCTGATTCCGCTCCAGATCGGCGCACGCGATGTCGCGTTCCCGCGGCTCAACGCGTTCAGTTACTGGGTCTATCTCTTCGGTTCGCTGTTCATGAACTCGTCGTGGCTGTTCGGCATGGCGCCGAACGGCGGCTGGTTCGGCTACGCGCCGCTCACGACGATCCCGTATTCGCCGGGGCTGAACATCGACTTCTGGATGCTCGGCCTGCAGATCCTCGGCGTGTCGTCGCTCGCGGCGGCGTTCAACTTCATAACCACGATCATCAACATGCGCGCGCCGGGGATGAACCTGATGCGCATGCCGATGTTCACCTGGATGGCGTTCGTCGTGCAGTTCCTGCTGGTGCTGGCGTTCCCGGTGATCACGATCGCCCTCGTGTTCCTGCAGTTCGACCGGTTCTTCGGGACGAACTTCTACACGATGACGGCCGGCGCCGATCCGCTGCTCTGGCAGCACCTGTTCTGGATCTTCGGGCACCCGGAGGTCTACATCCTCATCCTGCCGGCGTTCGGGCTCGTCTCGGAGATCCTCCCGACGTTCTCGCGCAAGCCGATCTTCGGCTATCCGGTCATGGTGTACTCGGGAATCCTCATCGCGTTCCTCGGCTTCGGCGTGTGGGCGCACCACATGTTCGCCGTCGGCATGGGCGCGATCCCCGATTCGGTGTTCGCGATCACGACGATGCTCATCGCCATCCCGACCGGCGTGAAGATCTTCAACTGGATCTTCACGATGTGGGGCGGGAACCTGCGGTTCACCGTCGCGATGAAGTACGCCATCTCGCTCGTCGGCCTGTTCGTGATCGGCGGCATCTCGGGCGTCATGCACGCGTCGCCGCCGGCCGACCTCCAGCAGACCGACACCTACTTCATCGTCGCGCACTTCCACTACGTGCTCGTCGCCGGCTCGATGATGGGTCTCTCGGGAGGCATCTACTACTACTTCCCGAAGATCACCGGCCGCCTGCTGGACGAGAAGATCGGCAACTGGCAGTTCTGGCTCACCTTCATCGGCGTCAACCTGACGTTCATGCCGATGCACTGGGCCGGGTTGTACGGCATGCCGCGCCGCGTCTACCGCTACGACTCGGGCCAGGGTTGGGAGATCTTCAACCTGTTGAGCTCGATCGGCGCCGGCATCCAGCTGATCGCGGCCCTCATCGGGCTTTACAACATCCTCAAGAGCCGCAAGAGCGGCGAAGTGGCGGGCAACGACCCGTGGGGTGGCGGCACGCTCGAGTGGTCCATCCCGTCGCCGCCGCCGGAGTACAACTTCGCCGTCATCCCGACCGTGACGTCGCGCTATCCCCTGTGGGACGTCAAGGCGCCGGGACTGGCGGCCGACGTGCCGCACAGCCGCCACGGCGACGAACGGAGCGACATCACCGTCGGCGGACGCCACGTCGGCTCGATGCACGACCACATGAGCGCGGGCACCCCGGAAGGCGGTGTGAATCCGCACGCCAAGCAGTCGTCGACCAAGGTCTCGCTCAAGACGGCCGAAGAGCTCGGGATTCCGATTCCCTACCCGACGATCAAGCCGCTCTTCGTCGCGCTGTTCATGACGCTCATGTTCGCCAGCCTGCTGTTCATCCACGAGAACATGCTGAAGGTCGCCATCACGGGAATCATCCTGTGCGCGGCGACGATGACGACGTTCCTCTACGCCTGGCTCACGTCTCCTCTCGAACCCCATCACGCATGACGCCCAGCGTCAGCGTTTCGAACTGAAAACCACATGGCCACTGCCGTCGCAACTCACGCCCATCCGCCGACCAGCACCGGGCTCGATCACCGGAAGATCGCCATCTGGGCGTTCATCGGGTCCGAGTGCATGCTGTTCGCGTCGCTCATCTCGACGTACCTGATCTACAAGGGACGGAGCATCGTCGGCCCGTTCCCCCACGAGGCGTGCGACCCGCCGCAGTGCGCGACCCATCTGAATGCGATCCTCAACATCCCGGTCACGTCGCAGTCGACGTTCGTGCTGCTGATGTCGTCGCTGTTCATGGTGCTCGCGCTCGAAGCGGTCGAGAACAAAGGCAAGCCGGGATACACCGGCATCCGTGGGTCGTCCAAGTTCTGGCTGATGGCGACGGCGATCGCCGGCGCCACGTTCCTCGGCTACCAGGCGTTCGAGTTCACGTCGTTCGTGCACGAAGGACTCACGATCCGCACCAACCTGTTCGGCTCGTCGTTCTTCACGCTCACGGGGTTCCACGGCGCGCACGTCACGGCGGGCGTCCTCTGGCTGCTCACGTTGTTCGCGATCGACGTCAAGCGCGGGCTCGGTCCGAAGGACGCGCTCCTCGTCGACATCTCGGCGTTGTACTGGCATTTCGTCGACGTCGTGTGGATCGCGATCTTCACTCTCGTCTATCTCATCAAGTAAGCGGCGCCGGAGCGACTCATCTCATGGCCAACGACGACATCTTCCAGCATACCAACCCCGACGTCGACGTCCACGCGATGGGCGAGGTGCACGAGCACCCGACGTGGAAAGAGTACAAGTGGGTGGCGCTCATCCTCACGCTCATCACGGTCGTCGAGGTGTGGGTCTACTACACGCCATTCTCGAAGACGCCGCTCTTCGTCCCGGTATTGCTCATCATGTCGATCATCAAGTTCACGATCGTCGTGATGTTCTACATGCACCTCAAGTACGACCACAAGTTGTTCCGTGCGTTGTTCACCGGCCCGTTGACGATCGCGATGTCCACGCTCATCGCCCTCCTCTTCCTCTTCGGGAAGTTCGCGGGACGCTAGCCTCCGGAGCAGGATGATGGACGGATGACCATGCCGATCGTCGCGCTGCTGCACGTCGGCGCGCGCATGAGCTTGAGGAGTTTCTCGGTGCACCCGAGCACCGTCATCGGCATCATCGCGCTGGCGTTCCTCTACGAGTGGGCCGCGCGGAGGTTCGTCCCTGCCGACTCCGAGCACCAGCCGCGCCGGCTCGTCTTTCACGGCGCGCTGGTGATCATGTTCTTCTCGCTCAACGGGTGGCTCCACGACCTGAGCGACGCGTATCTCTTCAGCGCCCACATGGTCCAGCACCTGATGCTGGCGCTGGTCGTCGCACCACTGCTGCTCATGGGCGTGACCGGCGAGATGCTGCGGCCGGCGCTATCGCTCCGGGGCGTGGCCCCCGTGGCGCGCTGGCTCACCAAGCCGACGCATTGTTTCGCGATCTTCAATGTCGTGCTGGCGGCATGGCACCTCCCGCCGCTCTACAACTACGCGCTGGCGCACCACCCGGTGCACATCGCCCAGCACCTCATGTTCCTCGTGGCGTCGGTGATCATGTGGTGGCCGGTTCTGAGCCCGCTGCCGGAGCTGCCGAGGCTCAGCTTCCCGGGGCAGATGCTCTACGTCTTCCTGATGAGCATCCCCATGGCGATCGTCGCGGTCTACATCGCCTACGCCGACGAGGTCCTCTATCCGCTGTACGCCTCCGCGCCGCGCGTCTGGGGCATCACGCCGATGAGCGACCAGATGATCGGAGGGCTCATCATGTGGATCCCCGGCGGGCTGTTCTTCTACGCCATCGTCTCAGTCGTGTTCTTCCGCTGGCAGCAGAGGGACGGCGTAGAGAGCCGAGCGGGGGCGCAGGTGGATTGGCACGCGGTCTGACTCGCCATCAATTTGGCCCTTCGGGAAGGGCTCTTTCGCGATACCTCGGTGGTAGCATACTAGTCTGTAAGAATGGGCCCTGTGCGCGGTTGCGCCCCTCGGCCCAGGCCCGAATTCCCAATCAGGACGGTTAACGTGGCTACGACCGTTCAGCCTCCCTCCGCTCCACCCGGCCCGGGTTCCAGCTCAGAGCGCGACGTCCGCCCGGGATCGAACGAACCGCCCGGCGGGCAGTCCGCGCGCGTCCCCGAAAAACAGCAAACGGCAAAGGCCCCCAAGGAGCGCCTTCTTTCGCTCGACGTTTTCCGCGGTCTCACGATCGCGGGGATGCTGCTCGTCAACGACCCGGGAACCTGGAGCTCCATCTACCCGCCGCTCGAGCACGCGGCGTGGAACGGCTGGACGCCGACCGATCTCGTCTTCCCGTTCTTTCTGTTCATCGCGGGCGTCACGACGCACCTCTCGCTCACGTCGCGGCGCGCGCGCGGCGACGACGAGTCGGCGATCCGGCGCCAGATCATTCGTCGCGGACTGCTGATTTTCCTGTTCGGCTTCCTCGTCAACGGATTCCCGTTCTTCACGTGGGGGCACGTGGACGGCATCGCCGACCCGACGTTCGTCCAGCGCGTCGTGGACCGCCTGTACCACTGGCGGATCATGGGTGTCCTGCAACGCATCGGTCTCGCGTATTTGTTCGCGGCGCTGCTCACGCAGGGGCGCAGCCTGAAGCGGCAGATCATCACGGTCTGCGCGCTGCTGTTCGGCTACTGGGGGTTGATGACGCTGCTGCCGGTCCCGGACAGCGGCGTGATGGGGTACCTGACGCTCAACGACGCGCCGAAGACGATGGCCGCCTGGTGGGATCGCTATCTCCTCGACTGGACGCGCTTCGGCCTCGGCAACCACACTTGGGTGAACAGTCTGACCTGGGATCCGGAGGGGATTTTCTCGACGATCCCGGCGATCGGAACCGCGATGCTAGGCAACCTGGCCGGACAGTGGATCGGTACCAAACGCCAGCTCGTCGACCGGCTCAACGGACTGTTCGCGGTCGGCGCGCTGGGGATGATGGCCGGGCTCGTCTGGAACTGGGTATTCCCGATCAATAAGAGCATCTGGACGAGCTCGTACGTCGTGTTCAGCGCGGGCATGGCCTGCGTTTCGCTCGCCACGATCATGTGGATCGTGGACGTGCAGGGTTGGAAGCGATGGACGAAGCCGTTCGTCATCTACGGGATGAACCCGATGGTGGCATTCGTCGGGTCCGGCGTGATGGCCCGGTGCATCTATTCCATCTTCACGGTTAACTATCACGGCCAGACGATTCCGCTCGAGACGGGGATCTATCAGGCACTGTTCGCCTCATGGCTCGACCCGGTCAACGCCTCGTTGGCTTTCGCGATCACGTTCGTCTTGTTCTGGTTTGGCATCCTCTACGCACTCTATCGCAAGCAAATCTTCTTCAAAGTCTGATGTTCGATTCTCGCGTTGGCAGGATGGAGAGGGCGGGCGGGCCGCTGATCGTCGTGAGACGACTGGCGCTCGCGGCCGGTGTGCTCGTTGCGAGCACGGCGCCCGCCACGGCGATGCAGGCCGGCGGCGTGTCCTCGTCGTCGCTCGCGGCGATCACGACTGCGCCGACGACGACCAGGAAGCCGAAGCGATCGACCACGACGGCGAAGAAACCGGCCAAACCGGCGTGGTCGGCGACGGTCGGCAGCGACGCGCTCGCCACGGCGGTGGCCGACGCGCTGAGCCACCGCACGCACGGCGGCACCTGGGGCGCGATCATCGTCTCGCTCACGCGGGGCGACACGCTGTTCTCCCAGAACGCCGACGCCATGCTGCAACCGGCCTCGACGCTCAAGATGTACACCTCGGCGGTCGCGCTCGACCGCTTCGGTCCCGACTATCGATTCAAGACGTCCGTCCTGCGCGACGCGCCGATCGAAGCTGACGGCTCGGTCGCCGGCGGCCTCTACCTGCGGGGCGTCGGCGATCCGTCGCTCAGCGCGCGCTTCTGGCACGACCAGAATCCGATGGACGCGCTCGCATCCGAGATCGCATCCACCGGCATCAAGCACGTTCGCGGCGACCTCGTCGGCGACGCGACCGCTTTTGACGACAAGCTCGTTCCGGAAGGCTGGAAGACGAGCTACCTCGGCGCCTCGTACGCGGCTCGCGTGTCGGCGCTGTCGCTCAACGAGAACCTCGTATGGGTGTCCGTGGAGCCTGGCGGCGGCCGGGCGGTCGTGACGCTCGAGCCGGCGACGACGACGATTCCCGTCGAGAACAGCGTGCGCGTGGTCAGCGGCGGCAGCGGCCGCATCAGTGCCGTCCGCCAGAACGACGGATCGATCAGCGTGCGCGGGACGATCGGATCGCGATCGGGACCGCTCAAGTATTCGCTCGTCGTCGACAACCCGCCACTATTCACCGTGGGCGCGCTACGCGCCGCGTTGCGCAAGCAGGGCATCACGGTCGACGGCCAGACTCGGCTCGGCGCCACACCCGACGGCGCCACAGAGGTCGCAGCGATCGCGTCGCCAGCCGCTCGGCCAGATCATCGGCGAAATGGACCGGGAGAGCATCAACGTCGTGGCCGAGCTGTTGTTCCGCGCCGCCGCCCACGCGGCGACGAGTCAGCCGGGTTCCGCCGAGACCGGACTCACCAACCTGCGCGACTTCATGACGAAGAAGGTCGGCATCGACGGTTCGGTCGTCCAAGTCTCGGACGGCAGCGGGCTTTCGCTGCTCGACCGGGTGACGCCGCGCTCCATGGTCGACCTCCTGTCGTACGTGCATCGCGCGGAATGGGGTCCGGTCTTCCACGCGGCGCTCCCGGTGGAGGGCGAGTCGGGCACGCTCAAGCGTCGCGCCCGCGGCACACCGGCGCGTGGAAACCTGCACGCCAAGACCGGCACGACGAACACGGTCGCCGCCCTCGGCGGTTTCGTCACCGCTAAGAACGGCGAGGTGCTCGCGTTCTCGCTGCTGTACAACGGCGGCGACCGCTGGAACGCCAAGACGGCGATGGACCAGATCGGCGCCACGATGGCGGAGTTCGTCCGCCAATAGCCCGGCCGCGCGGAATCAGGATTCTTTGATGTCGATTCCGCGCTTCCGCAGCTCGCTGATGTAGGTGGTCGCCGGCACGCATTCGTCCGGCGTGCACACGCCGGGCGGCGCGATCTGCCCGCGCACCTGCATCAGCCCCGTGATCGAGAGCGAGTAGCCCGTCGTGCGCATCATCGCGCTCACACCGTGCTTCTCGTCGTAGCGGTCGACGAGCTCGAACGACCTGCTCGCTTTCGTCCCGTTGTTGGAACCCGTCACGACGACGCGCAGCGCGACGAGATCGCGCCCCTTGGGCTTGGTGAGCTTGGGCTGCACGACGGCGATGAAGGCGTCGCGCGGCGCGACCTTCACGCCCTTCACGTCCACCGGGGCGGTGTCGAGCAGGCCGAGCGAGCGGATGTCCTCCATGATCTGGGCGTGTCCGGGATAGCGAAGGGTCTTGTACTCCATCGCCGGAATCTTCCCCTCGTAGCGGAACGCCATCGTCGACAGGCCGCCGGCCGTGTGAAACGCCTCGAGCTCGCCGAGCTGCGAGAACGTCACCGGCTCCCGCTCGGAGAGGGCCGTCACCTGCGTTCGCTTCCCGTCGCGCAGCACCCACGACAGCGTCGTGTAGTAGTCGAGCGCGCCCTCGAGCGAATAGACCAGCATGTAGTTGAGCGGCGGCTCGGGGTGCTGCGGCAAGCCGCCGACGAAGATCTTCACCGAGTCGACGCGATCGAACTGCTCGATGCCGTACTGCGCGAGGATGTTCACCATGCCCGGCGCGAGGCCGCAGTCGGGAACGACGGTGACGCGCTTTTCCTTCGCGTAGGTATCGAGCCCCTTCTGCTTGAAGACGATTTCGGTGTTGCCGCCCAGATCGCAGAAGTGCACGCCGGCTTCGACCGCCAGGCGGGCCATGTCGTAGTTGAGGTAGTATGGGATCGCGCTCATGACGGCGTCGCACTGGCGCATCGCGCCCAGGACAGCCGCGTGATCGCGCACGTCGAGGACCGTGGGGAGAAGCCGCGGCCCGGAGTAGGGAGCCAGAAACTCAGCCAGATGGCCGCCGTGGACGTCGGCGAGGCGGACTTCTTCTACGTCTTTGTCGTGAAGCAGGTCATACGCGCAGGCGGAACCCTGCAGCCCTGCGCCCAACACGAGCATTCGCATCTTGGGGAGAAGCTCCGGTGGCTGAAATCGAGGGGTCGGGCAGAGAAACCTAACGCGACCCTACCGCTCGACGATCAGCGTTCCCCGGCGTGCGTCGAAGGTCCAACGCCCGCTCCGCAGCAGCGTCGCGACGTCTGCCGGCGTCGCGAGCCAGACACCCGAGCGCAGCACCGAGATTCCGGTCGGCCGGTCGAGCGTTGGAAGCCGATCGCCGGGCACCTGCTCGTGGACGGACCCGTCGAGGTGCAGCGTCAGCGTCGCTGAGCTCGCGTCGCCACTCGGCGCGAAGCGCCCGAGGTCGGAGAGGCCGATCCGCGCCTGAGCTCCGGACGGCAGGCGTGCCGCGGTCACCGGCTGGTTCAGCATCGTCAAGCTGCCGATGCTCACGCTGTCGGCTACCGCGAGAAAGTCGCTGTCGCCTGTAGTATCCGCCCCGGCGGCGAACAAAGGAAGCGGGCGGTTCCCGAGCGCCGACCGCGAGACGGCGATGCCGCGCGCGCCCGCACTCACCGATGCGACGAGCGTCACGCCGTTGACCCGAATCGCGACGTTGCCGAGCGAGGCCGCGTCGTCGTTCGGCGCGATCGCCAGCGTGATCACCGAATCCGGCGCGACGACGCGCGGGTCGTGCGTCGTGAGCCACTTCGCGCGCTCGCGCTGAGCGGGCGACGCGGCCGGCGACGCGGCGAGCGGCGCGAAGTCGGCCATCTGGAGATACGCCCCGACCAGCTCGCGCCCGACGACGACCGGATCGCCTCCGAACTGCAGCGCTTCCTCGAGCAGCGTCGCGCCAACGCGCGTCGCTCCTCGTGCGATGAGAAATCGCCCCAGCGCCGCGCGGGCCGGCGGATCTCGCGGCCGATTGCGCGCGCCGGCATAGTACGCCGACTCGGCGCGGACTAGATCGCCGGCGGCGAGCAACGAGTCCGCCTGCGCGGATGCCTGGCCGAGCGCCGGCGTCGGCGCGACGAGCGCGACACACAGCGCCGCCGCCGTAGTGCCGATGCGCTTCACGACGGCGGTCACTTGGCCGGCGTAAGCCGCATGGCCGCCAGCAACGTGACCTTTGGATCGAGGTCGACTTCCGATGGCGACGTCGGCGATCCGATTCGGATGGAGTGCAACTCGGTGTCGGCTGGAATCGGCAGCATCGCGCGGTGCACTCCGCCTAGCGAGTCGACGACGTCGATGAGGAGCGGGAACCGGAACGTGCCGAATCGCGACGACTGGCGGACGTCGATCACGGCCTCGTGCGTCTCGTGATCGTAGCGCCACCGCGCGTCCACTTCGGGATAGCCGGGGCGCCGCAGCCACTGGTCGAAGAACCAGTCCAGCTTTTTGTTGGCTGCGCTCTCCATCGCCGACTGGAGATCGTCGGTGACCGCGTTGCCGTCTCGATGCGCGGCATAGTACGAGCGTAGCGCGTGGAAGAAGGCCGAATCTCCGACCTCCGTGCGGAGCATCTGGAGCACGAAACCGCCCTTCTCGTAACTGTTGCGATTGAGCAGCTGGATCAGAGTGGTTTCGATCGTGTCGATGACCGGCCGCTTGGTGACCGATACGGTGTCGCGCAGCACGGTCGTGCGGATGGCACGCATTCGCGTGCGGAAGGCCGAGTCGCCGCGCGCCTCGCGGTCCCACAGCGCCGCGAAGTACGTGGCGAAGCCTTCGGAGAGCCAAACGTGCGGCCATGCACGCTCGGTGACGGCGTCGCCGAACCACTGATGTGCGGTCTCGTGGGCGATGAGGTCGTCGTTCATCGTGCCGCGGCGGAACGCGCCGTCGGAGTAGAAGATCTCGCTCGCGTTCTCCATCCCACCGTAGCGCGTCGACGATTGCAGATGCGCGAGCTTCTCATACGGGAACGGCGCGACGAGGCGCGAGAAGAGCGCGACGATGTCGCCGGCGCGCGCGAACGGGCCGGGCATCGTCTTCGCCTGTTCGGGCGCGGTGTAGACGAACTGCGGCACGCACCGCTGACCGTCGGCCAGGCCACATGCTGTTTCGCCCAGGTCGTACCGTACGAGCGGCGCCGCGGCGATGACCATGAGATACGTCGGGATCGGACGGGACTCGCGCCAGACCCACTCGGTACGCGGTCCGGCCTGCCCGTCGGCGACCGGGCGGGTCGAGACCAACGCTCCATTCGCCACGACGGTCTTGGCCGGCGACGCGCGCACGCGCCACGTGACGGTCGCCTTGTCGCTCGGATGGTCGAGACTCGGAATCCAGTGTCGCGCGCGGTCCGGCCAGTTGTCGCCGAAGTACGTCCAGCGGCCGGCACTATCGCGGCGCGCGATCAGTCCGTCGGTGACCGCGCCGCCATACTCGACTTCGACTTGCGTCCTGTCGCCGACGCGTGCCGCGGGGAGAACGACGGAGATACCGGCGGGCGTCTGCCGAAACACGGCGGCCTTTCCGTTCACGGCCACGCGAGCGACCGTGAGGTCGAGCAGGTCGAGCATCAGCGTGTCGCGCGGAGCGGTGCGTTCCACGGTGAGCGTCGCGTCGGCATGGATCGTCGCGCCCGAGTCGGGAACGTCGATCGCGATGTCGTAGTGTCGAACGCGAAACCCCGGGCGATAGGCGGCGGTCTGCGCGCCGGATCGCGGCGCGATCGTCGTCCCGAATGTCAGAATTGCCGCGACGGCCAGCCGGGTTCGCATGGTCATGCGTCGTCCCTCACAGGGTTACACCGCGCTTCGTCCGTCCTGCGCGGCCGCCGCGAACGCTTTTGCGAAATCGACCGCCGTCTGATATCGGTCGTTCGGCTCGCGCCGCATGGCTTTCTCGAGAACGACGTCAACCTGGCGCGGAAACCGCAGGTCGGGACGCGCCTCGTGCAGGGTAATCGGATCTTCTTTGAGCCGCGCGATCATGAGCGCCTGCTGCGTGCGTCCGCCGAACGGCAGCTTGCCCGTGAGCATCTCGAAGGTGACGAGTCCGAGCGCGTACACATCGGACCGGCGATCGAGCGATCTGCCGCGCAGTTGCTCGGGACTCATGAACTCCGGCGTACCCAGCACGATGCCGGTGGCGGTGAGCTTTTCGAGCTCTTTGCCGGCGTTGTGTGCTTTGGCCAAACCGAAATCCATCACGACCGCGTGCACGCCGCCGGCGTCCGTCCGGATGATGACGTTCTCCGGCTTGAGATCGCGATGCACGATTCCATTCTCGTGAGCGGCGTGCAAACCGGCGGCAATGTCGCTCACCAGGCGAACCACCTCGTCGAGCGGAATTTGGCCGAGGCGGTTCGTCCGCTCGACAAGTACCTCGCCTTCGACGTAGGGCATGACCATGTACGTCGCGCCGTCGGCCGTCTGCCCGAGGCGGATGATGTGGCAGATGTTCGGGTGGGCGAGCCGCATGCCGTACGCGGCCTCTCGCCGCAGACGCACCATCGCCTTGGGATCGCGGCCGAGGCCGCGAGTCAGCACTTTGATGGCGACGATCTCGTCCGTCGTCTTGTCCGACGCGAGATACACGAGGCTCATCCCGCCTTCGCCCAGCTTGCGCTGGATCTCGTAGCGATCGTCGAGCGTCTGGCCGACCAGTTCGGCCGTCGGTGGCGTCGGAACGACCAGCCGGGTTCCGTCGCGCGTGCAGAAATTGGCTTCGTCGCCGTATTCTCGGCCGCAGTTCGGACAACGTTTGTTCACGTTCTGACCTGGTTCCTCCCGCCTGACTTCGCGCGATACAGCGCCTCGTCGGCCCGCGCGAACAGGTCGTCGGTCGACGCCACTCCGGACGAAGGAAACGTAGCCAGGCCTATGCTGACCGTGAGTCGCACCGACCGCTGGCCGCCGATGTCGAAGACCTGCGCCGCGATCCGCTCGCGCAGACGTTCGGCGAACACGGCGGCACCGTCCATCAGCGTTTCGGGAAGCATCGCGACGAACTCTTCGCCGCCGTAGCGCGCGAGGACGTCGACCTTTCGCATCGCGTCGGACAGGAGCGCGCCGAGCTGGCGGAGCACGCTGTCGCCCGCGAGGTGTCCGGCGGTGTCGTTGATTTCCTTGAAGTGGTCGATGTCGAACAGGAGCAGCGCGAGCGACGAATCATATCGACGCGCGCGGTCGCACTCGGCGGTGAGACGGTCCAGCAGCGCCCGCCTGTTGAGGACGCGTGTGAGCGGGTCCGTCGTCGCGAGCGCCTCGAGGCGGCGGTTCTCGGCGCGGGTCGTCTCCAGCGCCTGCGCACGGCGAACCACGGCGACAGCGGCGCGCAACACGGCGTCGACGAACGACACGTCTTCGGCGGTGAGTGCGCGCTCTTCGCGCAGCGTACGCAGCAGCAACGCGCCGGACCGCCAGCGGTCGATCGCGAACGGAATCGCCGCCGACGACCGAATCTCGGCGCGCGTTCCTTCGCGCCCCGCTCCGGGAACGTCGGCGAGCTTCGCGTACAGCGGATGTCCTCGCGCATCCTCGATCAACAGCGATCGTCCCGACGCGATCGCGGTCGCGACTTCGGGATAGGCCTCGAGGCGAATCTCCGGACCGTGCACCGACTCGCCCTGCGCCGCGGCGAGCATGCCCGTCGTTTCGCCCGGACGCGCCAGCAGGATCACCGATCGCGGCAGGCCGAGCGCGCGGGCGATTCGCCGCGCGAGCACGCGATAGATCTCCGACGCCGCGAGCTCCCCCGTGATCTCGTGCAGAATCTCGACGAGACGACGATTGCTGGCCGCGTCTTCGCGGACGCGCTCGAGCTCCACCGTCGTGTCGTGCAGCGCGGATCGCGCGGCGCGAAGCTGGTCGCTGGCGCGAAGCTGCGTGCGAACCCGGCCGAGCAGCTCGGCGACGCGCAGCGGCTTGCTCACCCAGTCGTCGGCACCTGTTGGGAGACCCTCGTCCGCATTGCCGGCCGGCCAGGGCGTGGTGACGACGACGCGCACGTCGTGACAGCGCTCGTCGGCACGCAGGTCCGAGAGTACGCCGAGGTCGCGCTGCGCGACGCTGCCGTCGAGGACGATGAGATCGGGCGCGTCGCTCTCGATCAGCTTGAACAGCTCGACGCGGTCGCTCGCCGTCGAGACGGTGAAGCCGTGCTCGCGCAGCAGCCAGGAGATTGTTCCCGCGACCACCGGATCGCGTTCGGCGACTACGACACGAGTCCCCGTGGCCGGGGTGGACGTAGGCGTGGCGAGACGGATCTCACCCGAGGAGCTCACGCAGCCCGTCCCATTCGATGTTGCCGCCGCTCAAGACGGCGACCGTCGCGCCGTTTCCGCGCGGCCGGACTTTGCCATCGAGGAGCGCGGCGACGGTGATCGCACCGCTCGGCTCGACGACCAGCTTCATGCGGTCGAGAAGAAGACGCATCGCGCCGGGCAGCGACGAGTCGTCCACCGTGACGACGTCGTCGAGAAAGCGCTCATGGTGCGCGAAGGTGAGCGAACCGATTTGGACGGAGAGCAAACCGTCGGCGAGGCCGCCGCTGTGCTCGATGCGCACCGGCTTTCCCGCCTCGCGGGCGCGCGACAGCTTCGCGGCGCCAGTCGGTTCAACGCCGACGACGCGCGCATTGGGTAGCGAGAGCTTGATAGCGGCTGAAACGCCGGCGCTGAATCCGCCGCCGCCGACCGGCACGAGGACCGTGTCGACGTCCGGCATGTCGGCCGCGATTTCGAGACCGACGGTGCCCTGCCCCGCGATGATCCACGGATGGTCGTACGGCGGCACGAGCGTGAGCCCCTCTTGGGCGACGAGCTCCTCGGCCCGCTCGAGGCGATCCTGGGTCGTGCGTCCGGCCAATACGACCCGCGCGCCCAGCCGCTCGGCGCCGGAACGTTTGGCGGGCGTCACCGTCACCGGCATGACGACGGTCGCCGGTACGCCGTAGAGCTTCGCCGCGAGCGCGACCGCTTGCGCGTGATTTCCAGACGACGGCGCGACGACGCCGCGTTGGCGAGCCTCGGGCTCGAGGCGCGAGAGAAAGTTGTACGCGCCGCGGAACTTGAACGCGCCGCCGCGCTGGAGCGTCTCCGGTTTGATCCACACGGGGGCGCCGGCCTTCTCGGCGACGGCTTCGGCGGCGAGTACGGGCGTCCGCACCGCCACGGGCGCGATGACCCGCGCGGCGTCGCGGATCTCTTCGAGCGTCACCAACTGCTGCGTCGTCGTGATCACGTTTTGAAGAATGGGGTCGTGTAAGCTATGGATGGAGTTGTACCCCGGAAAGCACGAAGGCGTGGAACATGTCGTTCCACGCCTTCGCGAGTCTTGGAGACGCGTACCACCGGGCGGCGTCTACTCTTCGTCCGAACCGCCAACCACGGCCGGGTGCTCGGAGCCCTCGCCCGGCTCCTCGTCGTCGTCCGGAACGACGCGGGCGACGTCCATGACCAAGTCGTTCTCCTCGAGGTTGACGAGGCGAACGCCTTGCGTGTTGCGCCCGGCGACGCGGATGCCCTTCACCGGCATCCGGATGGCGACGCCCTGCTTCGTGATGAGCATCAGCTCGTCGTCCGGCAAAACTTCTTTGATCGAGACGGCGTCGCCGGTCTTGTCGGTGCGGTGGACGGTGATAATTCCCTTTCCACCCCGTTTCTGGACTCGGTATTCATCGATGGGCGAACACTTGCCCATGCCCTTTTCGGTGACGACCAGCAGGTTCGCCTCGCGCTTGATCACGACCATCCCGATGAGGCGGTCGTCCTTGCTCAACTCGATGCCCTTCACGCCGGTCGTGTCGCGCCCCATCTCGCGCGCGTCCTGCTCGTGGAAGCGGATCGACAGCCCGTGCTGCGTGGCAAGCACGATGTCGTTCGTCCCGCTTGTCACCTGCACGTCGATCAGCTCGTCCCCGGCCTCGATCTTGATCGCCTTGATGCCCACCGTGCGCGGGTTCGAGTACTGCGAGAGCGACGTCTTCTTCACTGTGCCGAGCTTGGTGGCGAAGAGGAGGAACTGATCCTCGGGGAAGTCGCGCGTGGTGACGAGTGCCGAGACCTTCGTATCAGGTGACACGTTGATCATGTTGACGATCGGCTTGCCCTTAGCGGCGCGTCCGGCCTGCGGGATCTCGTGCACCTTGAGCCAGAAGCAGCGGCCGTCGTCGGTGAAGATCAGCACATAGTCGTGCGTCGACGCCACGAACAGGTGCTCGATGAAATCCTCGTCCTTGAGCGTCGCGCCATTGTTGCCGCGTCCGCCGCGTCGCTGCCGCTTGTACGTCGACGCCGACGTGCGCTTGATGTAGCCCGAGTGCGAGATGGTGACGACCATCTCCTCTTCGGCGATGAGGTCTTCGATGGTGAACTCGCCCTCGTCGCTGGTGATCTCGGTGCGACGCTCGTCGCCGAACTTCTTCGCGACGTCGGTGAGCTCGTCCTTGAGCACCTTCATGCGTTTGTCCTTCGAGTCGAGGAGCGCGCGCAGGTCCTTGATGAGGGCGCGCACTTCCTTGAGCTCCTCTTCGAGCTTTTCGATCTCGAGGCCGGTGAGCTTGGCGAGGCGCATGTTGAGGATCGCCTCGGCCTGCCGCTCCGTGAGCTTGAAGCGTTTCTGGAGCTGCGTGCTGGCGGCCGGCGTGTCCGACGCGGCGCGAATGACCTTGATGACCGCGTCGATGTTGTCGACCGCGATCTTGAGGCCGTCGAGGATGTGCTCGCGCTCGAGCGCCTTGTCGAGATCGAACTGCGTGCGTCGGACGATGACTTCGTGGCGGTGCGCGATGTAGTGCTCGAGGCATTCCTTGAGCGACATCACCTTCGGCACGAGGCTGCCCGTCGTCGCGTCGGGCACCAGCGCGAGCATGATCACGCCGAACGTCGCCTGCATCGCGGTGTGCTTGTAGAGCTGATTGAGCACCACTCGCGGGATGGCATCGCGCTTGAGCTCGATCACCAACCGCACGCCGTCACGATCCGATTCGTTTCTCAGATCGCTGATGCCCTCCAGCTTCTTGTCGCGAATCAGGTCGGCAATGTTGGCGACGAGGCGGTCCGGGTTGACCTGATACGGCACTTCGGTGATGACGATCTGCGCCTTGTTCGACGATTCCTTCTCTTCGATCACCGCGCGCGCGCGCATCACGATGCGCCCGCGTCCCGTCTCCTGATAATCCTTGATTCCCGCGCGGCCGTAGATGTACGCGCCGGTCGGGAAGTCCGGACCCTTGATGAGCTTTCTGATGTCGGCGAACGACGCGTCGGGATCGTCGATCAGCAGCGTGATCGCGTTGATGACCTCGCGCAGATTGTGCGGAGGAATGTTCGTCGCCATGCCGACGGCGATGCCCGACGATCCGTTGACGATGAGGTTCGGCACGCCCGCGGGGAGAACGGTCGGCTCTTCATCGTGGTCGTCAAAGTTCGGCGTGAAGTTGACCGTCGCCTTGTCGATGTCGGCGACCATCTCCAACGCGATCGGCATGAGCCGCGCTTCGGTGTACCGGTACGCCGCCGGCGGATCGCCGTCGACCGATCCGAAGTTTCCCTGCCCGTCGATGAGCGGATAGCGCAGCGAGAAATCCTGCACCATGCGCACGAGCGCGTCGTACACCGAGCTGTCGCCGTGCGGGTGATACTTGCCCAGCACGTCGCCGACGACGGTCGCGGATTTCTTGTACGGACGTCCCGGCACGAGCCCCGTGTCGAACATCGAGTACAGCACGCGCCGATGCACCGGTTTCAATCCGTCGCGCACGTCGGGCAGCGCGCGCGACACGATGACGCTCATCGAGTAGTTGATGAACGACTCTTTGATTTCGTCGTCGATCAGGCGCGGAAGAATGCGTTCGCGATTGTTCGGAGCGGTCATGGAAAACCGGGTGGCCGATAGGCGGTTTCGACCGTCGCACCGAGCGGCGACGGCGTGTTTTCAGGGGCGTTTTGCGAGACCCTGAAAGGTACCCGAACACCCAGCGAAAATCAACGCGCGGCCTGTCTGGTAACGCCTTAACTCACAACGGGTTACAGCATCACGCGCCGAGCCACCCGAGGTCTTCCGCGCACTCCGGCGCTATCGAGTCAGCCCTTCGGTTCGCTCGGCGGAACTGCCTGGTTCACCTGCGGCGTTTTCCGGGCGCGCTCGGCCGCTTCCTCGGCGCGAATCTCGGCTTCGCCTTCGGCGTTCTCTTCGCGCTCGCGCTCGATCGCTTCCGCACGCTCGCGACGATATCGGTTGTACCACTCGCGCGTGATCTCCGCGGCGAGGTCGCGATTGCCGAGTCCGAATGCGAGAGCGAGCGCGAATGCGATCGCGCCGAACAAAATCGCGAATGCCGTGGTGACGATGTCCGTGGCGATGCCGAGCTGCTGCAGCGCCATGAAGATCGCGAGCACGATCACGCCGCCGCGGCCCAGTCGGGCGAGCGCTCGCCCGCCGTGCACCGCGCCTGCCGACGCCGCGATCAAGCCGCCGACGAATCCGCCGAGCACGATGCCGACGAGGATGATCACGATCGCGGCGATCACGCTCGGGATGTAGCTCACGAGCGTCGACACCACGTTCGCCAGCGAATCGAGTCCGAGCGCGTTCGCGGCGAGCAGGATCACCGTGAACATCACGAGCCAGAACACGAGATTCGCTAGCACGCGCACGGGATTCACGTGCGTACCCGACCGCTCGACGGCCTGGATCACGCCGCCGCGCACGAGCATTTGGTTGAGACGAATCTTGCGCAGGCCCTTCTCGACGGCCTTCTCCAACAGCTTCGCCAGCAAATAGCCGGCGAACAGAATGACCAACGCGCCGAGCATCGCGGGCAACGTCCGCCCGAGAAGGTCGGTCACGGCGCCGTGGAGACGGTCGCCGAGGTTCGAGGTGTCTGGCTGTTGCATGTAGGGCCGCCTCCAATCTACCGGGACCGGACTCGGGCGTCACGCAATCGGGGAGACAGCTGGGCGGCTAGGCGGCTGCATAGAATACGACGACCGCCTGTCGACGGCAGCGCTCAGTTTCGCGTTCCGCGCTTCACGTCGAATAGCACGCTGCGCCGGCATTCCGGGCAGATCAGCCACTCGCGGTTTCGGGCGTACCCCAGGCCGAAGGACCCGCCGCCGATCTTGCGCGTCGTCATGGTAGCGCCGTCTCGAGGACAGACGAGCGGTTCGCCGGCGGCAAAGCGCGCGCGGAGTCCGCGTTCCTCGTCGGGGTCGTACCGCGCCGACGCGTCGGTCACGAGACGCGGACCACGACCTTGCCGAAGCGCGCCGGATCGGCCTGCCGCTCGAACGCGGCGCGTCCCTGCTCGAGCGGAAACTCGCTGTCGATCACCGGCAGCAGCCGCCCGGCGCGCAACTCGCCGACGACCGCGTCGAACTCGGCGTCGTTCCCCATCGTCGATCCGAGAATCGACCACTGATTCCAGAACAATCGGCGGACGTCGGTCTCGACGATCGGGCCGGATGTCGCGCCGCACGTGACGAGGCGGCCCCGCCGTCCGAGCGCGACGAGCGACGAGCTCCACGACGCCTTGCCGACGTTGTCGATCACGACCTCCACGCCGCGCTTCGCCGTGCGGTCGCGGACCACTTTGCCGACGTCGAGGCGTTCGTGGTTGAGCAGCTCGTCGGCGCCGAGGCCCGCCGCGCGCTCCAGCTTGTCGTCGCTCGACGACACGGCCCACACCCGAGCCCCGATCTGCTTGCAGAGCTGCAGGGCCGCGAGCGCGACGCCGCCGCTGATGCCCCAGATCAACACGTTCTCGCCCGACTGCACGCGTGCGCGCGTCACGACCATGCGCCACGCCGTGAGCGCCGCCAGGACGAACGCGCCGGCGTGCGGCGGCGAGATCGTCGGTGGCACGGTTCGGACGTTGGCCTCGGGAACGACGACGAGTTCGGCGAGCGTGCCGGGATGATGTTCGCCAAGCAAGCCGAACCGCGGGCAGAGCGGCTGCTCGCCTTCGCGACAGTACTCGCATGTGCGATCGCTCAACCCCGCGTTCACGACCACGTGATCGCCCGGAATGACCGACTTGACCTCGTCGCCGACCGACTCGACGACGCCGTACGCGTCGGCGCCCAGGATCCATGGCGGCTTGATCGTCACACCGGGCAGCCCGGCGACCACGAAGAGATCGAGATGGTTGAGCGCGGCCGTGCGCACGCGAATCCGCACGTCGGTCGGCGTTCGAATCTCGGGCGCGGCGACGTCGTCGCGCACCTCGAGTCGATCGAGCCCACCGTGTGCCGAGATCGTGAGTGCGCGCATAGTGGTTTGTTGGACGGCGTTATATTCAAGCCGTCCGTCAAGTTAGTCCACCGTCCCGTGCGCACTGCATGACCGCCATCAAAGTTCCCCCGCTTGGTGAATCGATCACCGAAGCGACTGTATCGCGCTGGTTGAAAAACGAGGGCGATTCGGTCGCGGTCGGGGAGACGCTCGTCGAACTCGACACGGACAAGATTACGGTCGAAGTTCCAGCGATGATGGCCGGCGTGCTGACGAAGCGAGCCCACGCCGAAGGCGACGTCGTGAAGGTGGACGACCTCCTCGCCGAGGTGGATGAGAACGCCGCTCCGACCGCGGGAGCAGCGCCAACTGCCGCTTCGCCGACGAAAGCGCCCACCCCGCCGCCCGCTCCGGCTCCAAGCGCTCCCGCCCAAAAGGCGGCGCCACCGAGTCCGGCGTCACCGCCGCCGCCTCCGCGTGCCGAGGACGTCCGCGTTTCGCCAGCGGCGCAACGCGTTGCCGCGGAGCGCGGGATCGACGTCGGGACGGTTCAGGGCACGGGGCGCGGTGGCGTGGTCAGCAAGCCGGACGTGATCGCCCGCGCCGAGCAACCGCCGCCGGCCACGCCGCGACAGCAGCCGGTGCAGCAGCCGCAGGTAAACGTCATTCGGCCGATGGCGCCGAGCGCTGTCACGCCGACCGACGGGCGCGCGGCCGGTCAGCGTGAGACGCGCGAGAAGATGACGACGCGCCGCAAGCGCATCGCCGAGAATCTGCTCGAGTCGCAACACGCGACGGCGCACCTGACGACGTTCAACGAGATCGACATGTCGGCCGTGATCGGCGTGCGCGAGCGGCTCAAGGAGCGCGTCGAGAAGGAGCACGGCGTCAAGCTCTCGTTCATGCCGTTCTTCGTGAAGGCAGCGTGCATCGCGCTCGAACAGTTCCCGACCGTGAACGCGCTGGTGGACGGCGACACGATCGTCTATCGCCACTACGTGAACATGGGGATCGCCGTCGCGGTCGACTCGGGGCTCGTCGTGCCGAACATCAAGGACGCCGATCGCAGAACCATGATCGAGGTATCGCGCGAGATCGGCGAGCTGGCGAAGCGCGCGCGCGACACGAAGCTCACGATGGACGACCTCACCGGCGGCACGTTCACGATCACCAATGGCGGCGTGTTCGGCTCGCTCGTCTCGACGCCGATCATCAACTATCCGCAGGTGGCGATTCTCGGTCTCCACAAAACGCAGGATCGCCCCGTGGCGATCGCCGGCAAGGTCGAGATCCGGCCGATGATGTACGTCGCGCTCTCGTACGACCACCGGATCATCGACGGACAGCACGCGGTGCTGTTCCTCGTGCGCGTGAAGGAGCTGATGGAAGATCCGGCTTCGATGCTCGTGGGCTGAGCACAATGGGAGCGTCATCGAACATGACTGCGGCCGGCACGACGCCCGCGGATGTCGTCATCATCGGTGGCGGTCCCGGCGGCTACACCGCCGCGATTCGCGCCGCCCAGCTTGGGCTCTCCACCGTCTGCGTCGAGATGGACAAGACGCTCGGCGGAACGTGCGTGAACGTCGGGTGCATTCCGTCGAAGGCGCTGCTCACGTCGACGGAGCACTACGATTTCATGAAGCACGCCGCGGCGGCGCATGGGATCGGCGTCGGTGACCTGACGCTCGATCTCCCGACGATGCTCGGCCGCAAGGACGAGGTCGTGCGGCAGAACACGCGCGGCATCGAATTCCTGTTCCGGAAGAACAAGATCACCTGGGCGAAAGGGCGCGGCGTGCTGCGGCCGGGGAATCTGGTGGAGGTCGAAGCGGTCGGCGGAGCGGGGGGCCCCCCCGCTGAAAAAATCGCCGAGTATCAGGCGAAGAGCGTCATCATTGCGACCGGCTCCGTACCAATCGAGCTCCCGTTCCTGAAATTCGACGAGACGCGGATCCTCTCGAACGTCGGCGCCCTCATCATCCCCAAGGTCCCCGAGCACCTCATCGTCGTCGGCGGCGGCGTGATCGGACTCGAGCTCGGCTCCGTCTGGCGCCGGCTCGGCGCAAAGGTCACCGTCGTCGAGCTCATGCCGACGATTCTGCCCGGCATGGACGACGACGTGATCAAGGAAGCCGACCGCGTCCTGCGCAAACAGGGCCTCGACATCCGCACGAACACGAAGGTCGTGAACGGCGGCCTCACCGACGCCGGTGTGTTCATCGAGATTGAGCGCGACGGAGCGCGCGAGCGCATCGAGGGCGATCACGTGCTCGTCTCCGTCGGCCGCCGACCGTCGACGAACGGAATCGACGCCAAGGCGCTGGGCCTCGAGATCGGCAAACGCGGCGAGATTCTCGTCGACGATCAGATGCGAACAAACCTGCCCAACGTTTACGCGATCGGCGACTGCGTGCCGGGGCTGATGCTCGCCCACAAGGCCGAGCACGAGGGCGTCGTCGCGGCGGAAGTCATCGCCGGACAGCCGTCTCACATGCACTACAAGGCGATTCCCAACGTGGTCTACACGTGGCCCGAGATCGCCGCCGTCGGCCTCACCGAACGCCAGGTCAAAGAGAGCGGCCGTGAGTACCGCACCGGCAAGTTCCCCTTCTCCGCCAACGGCCGAGCGCGGTCGATGGGCGAGTCTAACGGATTTGTAAAGTTCGTGGCTGACGCCAAGACCGACGAGCTGCTCGGCGCGCACATGGTGGGACCAAACGTCTCCGAGCTCATCGGCGAGGTGGTTCTGGGCTTCGAGTACCGGGCGTCGTCGGAAGACATCGGCGTCACGATGCACGCCCATCCAACCCTTTCCGAGGTCACGAAGGAAGCGGCGCTTGCGACGCTGGGGCGCGCGTTGCAGATCTGAGGTTGTGACCGGCTACTTCGCGCTCGCTCCGCGCCCGCTGCAACCCGAGGACTCGCAGGGCACTCGGAACCTGCTCATGGGGGCGCTCGGCGTCACGCCGTACATCGACCGGGCCATCGAGGTTCTCGCGCTCGCCGAGCGCGGACACGACCCGGAGCACAAGGCGCTCGTCATCGCTCGCGACGGAACGGTCGCCGGACTCGCGCTCTTCGGTCCGATCGCCGGCACCGCGCACGGAATGCGGTTGCACGTCGCCGTACTGGCGCCCGGCGTGGACGCCGAGGACGTGGGCGACCGGCTGTTGAGCGCCGTCGCCGACGCGGCACGCGCCGACGGTGCGACGTACTTGCTCGCCGAGCTCCCCGACGATCCCGCGCTCGGAACCGTCGTGTCGCTGCTCAAGCACCACGGCTTCAAGCAGGAAGCACGCATCCCCGATTTCTATCGCGACGGCGTCGCGCTGACGTTGTCCCGCCTGGCGCTGTGACTCTCCAAACGAAAATGAGATCGATCATAATCTCCGTCGCCGCGATGGCGACCCTGTCGGCGTGCACCCATCCGACCACGAATCCCGCTCCGGCATCCGTCGAACGATTCGACGTCGTCATCGAGAACGGACGAATCGTCGACGGCACGGGTGCCGCGTGGTTCTACGGCGACGTCGGGATTCGCGGCGACCGCATCGCCGCCGTGACGCCGCGCGGGCTTCTGCACGGCGCACCGGCCACGGCGCGCGTCGACGCGCGCAACATGGTCGTCGCCCCGGGCTTCATCGACATCCAGGATCAATCGGGCGGACAATTATTGCTCGGAGACGGGCGGCAGCTCGGCAAGATCACGCAGGGCGTGACGACGGGAATCCTCGGCGAAGGTTCGACGCCCGCGCCGCTCAATCCGGCGAACCTGCCTCCCGACGCGAGCGAGCTGTTGCGCCGCTTCGCGCAGCCGCACGGCTTCGACGCGTGGCTCAGCGCGATGCAGGCGCACGGCATCTCGCAGAACGTCGGGTCGTTCATCGGCGCCGGCACGATTCGCCAGTACGGCATGGCCGAGCGCATGGGCGCCGCGACCGGCGCCGCGCTCGATTCGATGCGCGCCGCCGTGCGTCGCGGCATGGAGGACGGCGCGTTCGGTCTCGCCAGCGCGCTGATCTATCCGCCCAACACGTACGCGTCGACCGAAGAGCTGGTCGAAGAGTCGAAAGCGATGGCGCCGTACGGCGGCGTCTACATCACGCACATGCGGTCGGAAGCGGATCATCTGCTCGAAGCAGTCGACGAGGTCGTTCGCATCTCGCGCGAGGGCGGTGTCCCCGGCGAGATCTACCACCTCAAAGCGGCCGGCACGCGGAATTGGAGCAAGGAAGCGCCGATGATCGCCAAGATCGACTCGGCGCGCGCCGCCGGCGTCGACGTGCAGGCGGACATGTATCCCTACACCGCCGGCGCCACCGGACTCACATCGTGTCTTCCGCCCCCGTTCTCCGCCGAGGGCAAGCTCTACGAGAACCTCGCCAGCCAGGACATTCGCGTGAAGATCCGCGAAGAGGTCGCCCACCCGACGAGCGATTGGGAGAACCTGTGCGAGCTCGCGACGCCTGAGAACGTTCTGATCACGAATCTCAGAAAGCCTGAGAATCAGCCGTACATCGGCAAGCGGCTGGCGGAGATCGCGCGGATGAAGAACGAGACCTATCTCGACGCCGCGATGGATTTGATCCTGAGCGAGCACAATCGCGTCGAGACGACGTACTTCCTCATGAGCGAGGACAACGTCAAGCTGCAGCTGCGGCAGCCGTGGATGAAGTTCGGCACGGACGCCGGCGGACCGGATCCCGACAGCGTGCGCGCGCTCGTCCATCCGCGCACGTTCGGCAACTATCCGCGCATCCTCGGCCTCTACGTGCGTGACGAGAAAGTGATCCCGCTCGAGGACGCGATTCGCAAAATGACGTCCGCGGTGGCGACGCGGCTCTCGATCCCCGATCGCGGTTTGCTGAAGCCCGGGATGTACGCCGACGTCGTCGTGTTCGATCCGGCGACGATCGCCGATCGCGCCACGTACGAACAGCCGAAGCAGCTTTCGGTCGGCGTGCGCGACGTATGGGTGAACGGCGTCCAGGTATTGCGCGATGGAAAGCACACAGGCGCCACGCCCGGGCGCGCGTTGCGCGGCCCGGGCTACCGGACGGCGCGCTAGCGGAGGGCCACCGCCGCCTTCGTGCGGTCGAGCAACGTCTGCTCGAGATGGCCCGTGGTGCCGCACGGGATCCGGTCCGAGCTGTCGCCGCTCAGGTCCTGGCCCAACGCGGAGAACGTCATCTGCACGAGGGTTCCACCCTTGTCGTCGGCCCTGATGTCGGTGAGAAGCGACATGTAGATGCGGTAGCTCGCCGCCTTCGCGCCGATCATCCCGGATCCGCAGTCGACGAACAACGTCATCGACTCACCGCCCAGCTCACGGGATTTGTAGAAATTCTGATTGCCCATCTGGTGGCCGCTCGGATTCTCGAACGTGACCGGAATGCCGAGCGACGCGTAGGCCTGCTTGGCGGCGGCCCACACGACGGTGACCGGGGCCGCGATGTTCATCATCGACGCGCGCGGCTTGTCGGCGTCGAGTCGCGCGGTGGAGGCGTCGCCCGCATAGATGGTCGCCTGCTTCGGCGTATAGGTCTCGCCGGAATTTCCGCTCGCACAGCCAGCCAGGAGCAGGAGTAATGCGACACGACGCATGAGGATCCTCGCCAGGTTCGAGGTGTGAACAAACAACTTGTCGTACCGCGCAACGCCTGAAAAGGTCAGCGCCGGGAGCTCAGGATGCCCGTGGCGATGGGGAGGATAGCGCGGGCCCACTGAAGGTACATCGCCGCCGACGGATGCAGACCGTCTCCAGCCACCAAAGTGCGGTCGCCGCCGGCGAGGCGCGAGAGACCGGTGATGTCCACGTAGTGCGCGCCGGCGGCGGTCGCCTCGTCGCGATTCACCGTATTGAACGCGTCGACGTCGGCGGCAATCTTGTGGCGATCGCGCCCCTGCGCGTGCGGCGTGACCCCCCAGTCGGGAATCGAGATCACGATAACCGACCTCGGCCGCTTCCCGGCGTGCGTCAACGCGCGATTCAGCGCAAGATGGAACTGCGACCTGTATTCGCCGGTGGACCGGCCACGATATTGGTCGTTCACGCCGATGAGCAGCGTGACCAGGTCGAACGGGCCGCGCGGCCGCGCGTCGTCGATCGCCACGCTCAGCTCGCGCGTTGTCCATCCGGTGCGCGCGATGATCACCGGGTCGTCGACGTCGATGCCGCTCGAGCGAAGCATGCCGGCGAGCCCCACCGGCCAACGATCGTCCGACGAGACCGATTCGCCGATCGTATAGGAATCTCCCAACGACAACATCCGCAACCGCGCGAGCGAGTCACTCCGGCTTCGGTTCGGCGCCGCGTGCGTCATGGCTTCACGTAGCCGCCGAACACCAGGTCGGCGTATCCGCGCAACTCGCCGCCAGCGTAGCGCTTGGCGAACGAGTCCATCGTCTCGATCATCGAGGTGCTGATGTTGCCCGCCGCCGGCACATAGAGCGGATGCACCATGCCCAACCGTCCGAAATAGCTGCGGATGATGACGCTCGTGCTGTCGCGCGGCAACGCGATGACGTTGCGCGCGTACTCCTCGAACCCGCCGTCGCGGCCGAGCAGATACTGCTCGACGTTCGACAAATAGAACGCCGAGATCACCTGATGGTGGTCGGTCGCGTACTGGCCGACGGCCTTCACCGCTTTCTCGCCGGCGACATTGCCGACGACCGGCACGATGAGGTCGCGCACTTCCATCGATCGCACGAACAGGTATCGGTCTTCTTCAGCCAGGTAGCTCGCCGCGCGGCCGCCGCGATCCGGGGCGAGCATGAGTTGGCGGAACGTCGGATAGTCCATGCGATTGTTTCGGCCGATGCTCGAGTAGCGGGTGTCGAGCCCGTCGCCGATGAATTCGGACCGATAGCGATCGATCATCGTGCGGTCGCGCGCGTCGAGCGGAACGCCGAAGCTCGCAATGCGCTCGTTGCTCAGCCGCCGGGTTTCGGCGACGGCCGCCGAGTCGGTCGGGGTTCGCTCGAGATAGGCGAGGACCAGACCGAGTTGCCGTCCCGTCCACTTGTCGATGTCCGCCGGCACCGGCTTGCCGAACAGGCGGCAGAGAAATTCAGTCCGGTTCCGCGACAGCTCGAACAACGATTTGTAGAAGAGATGCTCGAGCAGATTATCGCGCCGGATGTCGAGCATGAACGCGATCGACGGGCGGATGAGCGCGATGTACGAGAAATTCTGATCCGGCCCGACGCCGACGTACACGCCGCCGTGCGTGCCGGTCTTGGTCAGCTGTGTCGTGACCTGGAGGTATGATTCCTCATTGGAGATGATGTTGTCGGAGTCGAAATAGCCCGCGTTCTCCGAAAGTCGCGCGACGAGCGCCGCGAACGATGAATCCGCCGGCCGTTGCGCACGGGCCGACATAATCGCGGGCTGCGCCAGGACGAGCGCCTGAGCCAGCGCGCCCGCGGCAAGCCACGCGCGTGGCGTGGCGCGACGAGTGATGGCGGTCACACCCGAGAATTTACTGCTTTGCCGGATGCGTCATGACGGCGCGGAGGCGGGAGAGAAACGCCTCCGGACCGGCCCCATCGGGCAGAGCGGCAAGAACTCGGCGCACGTCGTCCTCGCGGATGGCGAGGCCCGCGCTGAGCGCATTCGGATCGACTCCGACGCGTTCGAATTCGCGAAGCAGCTGGTCGAATCGTTCTTCTTGTGACATGTGGCGCGACGATGAGCTCGCCGACCAAAGTGCACGTGCGGCGACCACTTTGGAAGCCCGAGGCCGCTTGGTGGCGAACGAAAAGGCCGGCCCACGAGCGGGCCGGCCTTTTGTCGATCAAGAACCAGGTTGCCGTTTCGGGCCCTTACCGGGCGAACACCATCACGGTGATCGTCACGGCGGCGGCAGCCACCACGAGGGCAGTGGCGGTCGCGACGGCGAACTTCGGCGTCACGACGAATTCCCGTCGGTACCAGGGCGTGATCACCACTGGGACCGTTTGCGGCAGAGCTTCCATGATGCGCGTTTCGACGTAGGCCGGAGTGCGCATGCGGCGGCGGCGGTCGACTTCGACGTTGATCTGTTTCCAGAACTCGACGTCGCGACCCGTTTCGCCCTTCCGGACACTGGCTTCCGGAAGTTCTCCATCCAACCACGCGTGTACGGCCGGCGCCAACACGCGGGCATCCTGTTCCTGGTGACCCAGCGGGACCTCTCTATCGGCGAGCGGACGTTCCTGTTCGGGACGTTTGCGCGCGCGATCGTGAAAGTGTCCGTCGAACCCGCTGAGGCCGTCGTCGGAGCGGAGATCGTCAATCATTTAGGCGTACTTCTCCTCTAAGAGTGCCTGGAGCGCCTCTCGCGCGCGATGTACGCGCATCTTCAGCGCTCCAACCGTGGTACCGAGTAGGTCGGCCATCTCTTCATAAGAGCGGCCTTCGACGTGCTTCATTACGAATGCCTCGCGCAACGACGCGGGGAGCGTCGTCAACGCGCGGTCCAGATCACTGCGCAACTCCGTCCGATCCAGCTCTTCATCGGGCGTCGCGTAGGCGGATGGCTGGTCGTCTTCGTCGTAGCTCAGGTGAGATCGACGAATGTTCTTGAGCCAATCCTTGCAGCCGTTCGCGACTATCCTGAATACCCAAGCATCGAAGCGTCCGCGGACTTCCGCGAGGTGTTGGTACGCTTTGATGAAGCTGAGTTGCAGAATGTCTTCAGCAACGTCTGGGCTGCCCGTCATGCATAGCGCATGTCGATACAGCGGATCGCTGTAACGCGTGATCAAGATTTTGAACGCGTCCCGGTTGCCTCCCAGAACACGCTGGATCACGAGTTGATCAGTGTTTTCCTGATCAACGACGGTTTCATCAGCCCGCAGAACTGCCTCCGTCGTCTTCACGACAACAGAGTAATTCGGTTGCTGCGCTTCGGACAGTGCGCGAGCTCCGCTTCGCTGCTCCAGAAGGGTCGCCACGTGATCAAGACGAGATTCCTCGGCTGAGGTAACAAAGGGTTGCAACAGAATCTCGCGGGTAAAGTCGCGAGGCCCGTAAATCAAGGTTCGGCCTTGCCCCGCCTACCCGTTCTTGGCCCTCAAGGGTGTAACAATTTTGAACACCCCCCACCCATGCTGGCGAATCATATCGGAATGCTCACCAAGTGTGGGAGGTGCAAAACGCACGAATCCGGGAACACTCGGGGCGACACCCGTGAGCGGCGAGGCGCCGGCATCCCGCAACGCCTCGAGCACCGTGCGAACGACGCCGCTCGGGACGCCGGCCAGCGCCAGCCGTTCGCTCCAGTGCCGCGCCGGTTGGGTACCGAGTCGCTCGGAAAATGCCGAGACGATTCGGTCGCGTTGGGCGAGCCGCCCGGGGTTCGTGGAAAGCGTTTGGTCATCGGCAAGCGAGTCGAGTTCTAGCGCGCGAGCACAAGCCACCCACTGGGCGTCGCTCCCCACGGCGACCACGATCGGACGGTCGGCCGCGCGGAACAGCTGATACGGAACGAGATTCGGGTGCGCGTTGCCCCAGCGCCGGGCGTCGTGCCCCGTGACGAGTGCGTTCTGGGCGACGTTGACAAGTGCCGCCCTCGCCGAGTCGATGAGCGAAATCGAAAGCCTCGCCCCGCGACCAGTTCGGGCCCGCTGGACGAGAGCCGCCAGGATGGCGATCGCCGCGTCCTTCCCGGCCAAGACGTCGGCCAGCGCCACGCCGACTTTCATTGGATCACCATCCGGTTCGCCGGTGACGGCCATCCACCCGCCCTCGGCTTGCGCGACGAAATCGTAGCCCGGACGGTCGTTGCCGAGCCCAAAACCGGTGACCGTGCACCACACGAGATCCGGCCGTCGCGCGCACCACTCCGCCGGCGACAGACCGCGGCGATCGAGGACGCCGGGACGGAAGTTGTCGACCACGACGTCGGCCTCGCCCAACAGTCGTTCGACATATCGGCGATCCCCTTCCCCGTCGAGGTCGGCGGCCATCCCGAGCTTGTTTCTATTGATACTGAGGTAGTAGGCGCTTCGGCCCTTGGCGTCGAAAGGCGGCCCCCAGGTTCGCGACTCGTCCCCAGTTCCCGGTCGTTCGACCTTGATGACATCGGCGCCCAGGTCGCCAAGCAGCATGGTGCACAGTGGACCGGCCAGCACCCGCGTCAGGTCGAGCACTTTCACGCCGGATAGCATCTACTGTCGCGAAAGTGTCTCGTTGCGTGTATGAAGATGAACGCAGTGGACGCCAAAAATCGCCAAAGACGACTCGCTTGTTAGTACAGTCGAACCTGTCTTGCGTAGCTAACGGAGAATCATATACTTCCGCCGTTCGACGCCCTGGCCGCCGAACTTAGCGCACCCGCCAGCGCACGACAACGAGCAGTCCCAGCCGCGACCTCCCCTTCCGCTCGTTTTCTCACGCGACCCATCACCATCTATGGCGGAAAAACCGCAGCCTCCTTCCCCGGTTCCAAGCGACTCGAGTGACCCGGCGAACCCGGCGGTTCGTCGATCACCTGGCCATCGTGTGGACATGCGCGATGCAGTCGCCGAGCTGGCCGAACGGGCCCAGGTCATCAGCCAGGAAGCGGGGACCAAGGTTGCCTCGGCGATGAAAGACGTCGTCAGCGCGGCGGCCGGCATCGCGGGGTTCGCGATCGAGAGCGCGCGGGATCTTGTTCAATACATGGTACGGCGAGGTCAGATGACGCCCGAAGAGGGCGAGCGGCTGATCCGCGAAGCCGAGGCGGCGCATGACAAACGGTCGCCGGGAGACAAAGCCCGGGCGACCGCTTCGAAGATCGCCGAGCGTGCGGCTGCCGCCAAGGCTGAAGCGGCCGCGCGGGCGGCAGCCCAGGTCACAGCCTACTCGAGACCGATCGCGAAACAGCCGGCGGTTCCAACTCCGAGCAGCACGAAGGCGGTTCCGGCGAGCAAGACTCGTCCGGCGAAGCCGTCGGCTGCGAAGCCGGCGGCTGCGAAGCCGGCGGCTGCGAAGACCGCTGCTGCGAAGCCGGCGGCGCCCGCCAAGGTCGAGAACGCAAAGCCGGTCAAGCCCGCCAAGGCCAGCAAACCGGCCAAGAAGCGGAAGTAATCAACCGGCGCGAACCGGTCGGGCGCGCAACAACACCACCGCTTCCAACAACTCCAGCATCGCCGCAGGCGAGCCGACGAAAAACTCGGCCGACGTCGGTCGCGCGTGAAGCACCGGCTCCACGGCCACCGTGACCGACGCGCGCGCCCGTTCCCGCACGGCGCGGAGCATGTCCTCATCCGTTTCGTCGTCGCCGGCACACAGGATCGACGCGCCGTGATCGAGCGCGCCGAGTCGATGGGCGAGGTCGATCGCCGCGGTGCCTTTGTTGATGCGAACCGGAGGTCGCAGTTCGAGCACTTCTTTCCCGCCGGTGACGTCGAGGCCGAGCTCGCGAGCCACGCGGCGGACTCTGAGGCCGAGCTCCGGGACGGAATCGCGTTCGGCGAGGCGATAGTGAACGCTGAGCGTCCACCGCTTGTTCTCGAGGATCGTTCCCGGAACGGAGCGAACCATTTGCGCCAGCCTCGCTGCCGCGACGTCCACCGGATGCGCGAACTGCGCAACGGCATCCGGGACCGTGGGCGGTTCGCCGGGCGCCGCGACCTCCAACCCGTGATTCCCGACGTACCACGAGCCCTCGACGCCGACCAGGCGACGCGCGTCGCCAACCGACCGACCGGTGACGACGGCGACGTGGACGCCGTCGGTGCGCGTCAGCTCGTCGAGCAGATGGCGCGCGCGCGGCGACACGACGGCCTCCGCCGGAGTCGGCGCGATCGGCGTCAGCGTGCCGTCGATGTCGAGCAGAAGCAGGAGCGGAGTTCCAACGAGGCGCGCCGCGAGGTCCGTCGGAACGGGCAGCGCGGGGATGGTCATCGTTCTATGCCGGTTCGGGCTGTGGCAGAAGTCCCATGATCTCGGCAGAGCGTTCGAGAATCGACTCGAGCCAATCGAAGATGGTCGAATTGTGCAGCTGCCGCCGCATGCGATGCATACGCCTCCGGCGTTCTTCCGGGGACATCGACAGTGCGGCATGAATCGCCGCGACGAACCCGTCGATGTTGAACGGATTGATCAGCATGGCGCCGTCGATCTCTTCGGCCGATCCGGTGAATCGGCTCAACAGCAACACGCCGCGCTCGTCCAGTTGGCAAGCGACGAATTCCTTGGCGACGAGATTCATTCCGTCCTGCAGCGACGACACGATGCACATGTCGCCGGCCCGGTAGACCGCGGCGAGCAGATCGGCGTCGACGTTCTCGCTGATCAGCACGATGGGAGTCCAGTGGCTGTTGCCGAAACGGGCGTTGATCGAGATCACCGCGTCGACGACGTCGCGCTCGAGCGTCGTGTACGCGGGGACTTCGCTGCGCGACGGCGTGCACACGAAGATAAATGTGAACTGCTCGCGAAGCTCGCTCGACTCGGTCCACAGTGTGTCGAGCGCGCGAATGCGCTCGAGAATCCCCTTCGTGTAATCGATCCGGTCGACACAGACGCCGAGCTGACGCGTGGGCGCGTGGCGTTTGCGCAAGGTCCGGGCGAGCGTCCGCGAAGCGCGCGACCCGGCCATTTCCTCGAACTTGGCGACGTCGATGCTGATCGGAAACGCGCCGACGTGGACGGTGCGGCCGCGGAACTGAACGACTTGATTCGCCCGGTCGATCTTCGCTTCGGGAACGAATCGCTCGACACAGTCGACGAAGTTGGTCGCGTAGCGTTCGATCTGAAATTCGATGAGGTCGTTGCCGAGGATTCCGAGCAGCACGGCCTCGTTCGTTCGCGACGGCAGGAGCTGGAGAATGTCCGGCGGCGGAAAGGGGATGTGCCAGAACTGATGGATGAACTGCGGCGGACGCATCGCCCGCAGCATCGCCGGGACGAGCGCGAAGTGATAATCCTGTATCCAGACGGTCGCCTTTCCCGACGAGCGTTCCGCCTCGTCGGCCACCGCGTGGGCGAATCGCAGGTTGACGTCGCGATACCGGTTCCAGTACTCCGTGCGATACTCGAAGTGCTGGATGAGCATGTGGCAGAGCGGCCAGAGCGCGCGGTTCGCGAACCCATGGTAGTAGCCGTTCACGTCGGCTTCGTCGAGCCAGACGCGTCGCAGCGTGTAGGACTGCTCGCCTTCCGGCACCGCCACGCGGCCCATCTCGTCGGCGACCTCGCGGTCCGCCGAACCCGATCCCCACGCCACCCATGTCCCGTGCGTTCGGCGCATCGTGGGATCGAGCGCGCTCACCAAACCACCGGCCGGCTGCTTTACTTCAGGCGTGCCGTCGACGCCATGGAAATGCTCGTACGGCTCCCGATTGGAGACAAGAATGAACTTGCTGTCGCCGAGGTAGTGCGTGAAATCGAGCATTAGGGGCGAAAGAGGTGCAACTGGCGTGCCCGCTACGGATTGTGTCCGAGCGCACTGCGCAACGCATCGGAACTGGCGCGCGGCGGCGGGCAGCACGATCATTTGTCCCCCGTGAGCGACACGATCATCACGCGCGCACCAACGCGCATCGACTTCGGCGGCGGATGGACCGACGTGCCGCCCTACTCGGACGAAGTCGGCGGCTTCGTGTGCAACGTGGCCATCAATCGGTACGCAACAGCGACGGTGACGCGTTCGGTGCACTCGATCGTCGCGCCGGTGACCGCGTCGTCATCGGCCGGCGATCAGTCCATCGCGCTCGCCGCCGCGCGGCGCTTCCATTTGTCCGGCGCTCACATCGACGTACACAGCGATTTCCCGGCGGGTGCCGGATTGGGCGGGTCGTCGGCGGTGGGCGTCGCTATCGTTGCCGCGCTCAGCGCGGTGAGCGACGGTTCGACCGAGTCCAACGACGATCGCACTTGGCTCGCCGAACTGAGCCGAGCAGTCGAGATCGGCGACCTGGGCGTTCCGGGTGGGCGGCAAGATCACTACGCCGCGGCGTACGGTGGCGCGCTCGGTCTTCGGTTTTCGCGCGGGCGCGTGGACGTGCGACCCATCCCACTGAGCGACGCGCTGCGCTCCGAGCTCGAGCGGCGATGCATCGTGATCTACACGGGACAGAGCCGCATTTCCGGCGAGACGATCGATGCGGTGCTCGGCGCGTACGCCCGACGCGAGCCGCGCGTGCTGGCGGCGCTCGAAGGCATGCGCGAGACAGCCGAGCGGATGGCGACTGCGCTCGAGGCGGGCGACCTCGACGCCCTCGCGGCGTTGGTTGCCGAACAGTGGATGCACCAGCGCTCGCTCCATCCGGCGATTCCGACGCCGCTGATCGACGAGATCATCGAACGAGGCACCAACGCAGGAGCAGCGGGCGCAAAAGCGCTCGGCGCGTCGGGCGGCGGATGCGTGCTGCTCATCGCGCGCCCGGAGCGGGTCGACGAAGTGCGCACCGCGATCGCGCCGCTCGGCGAGCTGCTGTCGTTCGCGGTGGATGAACACGGAGTCCAGCGTTGTCGATAGCGCGCGGCGACGCGGCGGCGTTGACGCGCGAATTGGTGCGCGTCGATTCGCGCAATCCCTCGCTCGTTCCGGGCGGGCCGGGAGAGAACGCCGTCGCCAAGACGCTCGCCGCGGTGCTTCAGGAGTGGGGACTGCGCGTCGACCTTCAGCACGCCGCACCGCAGCGCCCGAACGTCATCGCGCGAGCGGGCCGCGCCGGCGGACGCACGTTGATGTTCAACGGACACCTCGACGTAGTCGGCGTGGACGGCATGACGCACGCGCCGTGGGACGCCTTTCAGCGTGAAGGGCGCATCTACGGGCGCGGGTCGGCGGACATGAAGGCGGGCGTCGCGGCGATGTGCGCCGCGGCGGCGCGCGCGGCCGACGAGCTCGAGGGAGAAGTGGTGATCACGGCGGTCGTCGACGAAGAGTACGAGAGCATCGGGACGCGAGCGCTGGTCGCGGCCGGCGTTCGAGCCGACGCGGCGGTCGTCACTGAGCCCACAGGGCTCGCGATCATGCCGGCGCATCTCGGATTCGTCTGGGCAGACGTCACCATGCACGGACGCGCGGCGCACGGCAGCCGATGGGAGATCGGCGTCGACGCCATTCGACACGCCGGCTACTTCCTCACCGAGTTGGATCGGATCGATGCCGAGGATTTGCCGCAGAAATCGCATCCGCTGCTTGGCAGGCCGTCGGTGCACGCGTCGCTGATCGAAGGCGGATCGGGGATGTCGACCTATCCCGATCGCTGCTGCGTTCGCATCGAACGACGCACGATTCCCGGCGAGAAACCTGCCGACGTCGAGCGCGAGCTTCGCGACGCGTGCGACCGTGTGGCCGCGTACCGGCCGGGCTTCAGCGCCACTGTGCGAATCACGTTCGCGCAAGAGCCGTCGGACGTAGCGGTGGAAGCGCCGATCGTGCGCGCGCTCTCGACGGCGATCTGCGAAGACGACGACGATCCGCGCATCGCCGGCATGTCGGCGTGGACCGACGCCGCGATTCTCAACGCGGCCGGGATTCCAGCCGTCTGTTTCGGGCCGGGCGACATCGCGCTCGCCCATTCGGCGGAGGAGTACGTGCCGGTGTTCGAGATCGAACGAGCGACGACGATTCTCGCGTCGCTCGCCAAGCGTTGGTGCTCCGTCCGCATCTCGTGAGTCCGCTGAGTCATCGCGACTACGACACCCTCGAGAGCGCAGTCTCGAGAGGAGCGCGCGTCGCGATCAGCCGCCCGGGCCGCCGTGAGCTCGTGCTCGTGCCGTTGACGCTCAAGTTGGACGACGGGCGCGAGGTGATCACCGCACGCAACCCGACGACCGGCCACGAGCTGACCATCTTCCTCGACGAAGTGGAACGAATTGAGGCAGTGACGTGAGCCGCGCGAGGGACGGGAGTGGAGATGGGGTGCCGAGACCGACTCCCGAGGTGCAGCAACCGGCGCAGGGGGCGGAAACCGCGCTGCGGCGGATCGCGATCTTCGCCGACGAGTCGTGCCTGGGCAACGGTCGCGAGGGGAGTAACCCGGGCGGGGCGGCGGGCGTCATCGAGTATGTGAGCCCGTCGGGCCGGCTCTCGCGGCACGACTACTGGGTGTCGGAACCGGCCACGACGAACAACCGCATGGCGCTGCGCAGCGCGATCGAGGCGCTGAACGGCATCGCGCGGAAAGGCGCGCGGTTCCGCGTCGAGTTCACGAGCGACTCGCAGTATCTGATCAAAGGAATGAGTGAGTGGGTGCACGGCTGGATCGCGCGTGGGTGGCGCAAGAAGGACGGCCCGATACTGAATCTGGAGTTGTGGCAGGATCTGGTCGAAGCGACGCGCGGGCACGTCGTGAGTTGGCGGTGGGTGCGCGGCCACGAAGGACATCCGCAGAACGAATACGCGAACGACCTCGCCGTGCGCGCCGCGAAGGAGCAGTCGTCGTCGAAGGGTATCGTCGACTCGCACTTCGATGAGTGGCTGGCGGCGGAGAGAGAAAAGGGACGAATCAAATGAAGAAGCTATTGGTGGCACTGATCCTCGGGCTGGCGATGGGGTATCACTGGGGATACGACGAAGGGAGCGACGGCAAGCCGTCGATCGCGCTTCGCGTGCTCGACAAGTTCGGCGCGTCGAAGCTCAGGAACGCCCAGGAGGCCCAGGACAAGCGCGTCGAGGAAGCCAGCAAGCCTTGACCCGGAGTCGGCCCGGTAGTCGATGAACGACCTTGCGCGCTAGGTTGGTGCGAAGGCTCTCCCCTTTTCCGACAGTCGGCACCGAAGACATGGACAACCTCGATCGGATGTACCGCCATCTGGTGAGGGTGGTGCGTTCGCGGTTCCCGCAGCATCTCGTTCAACCGTTCAGCGTCTCCGACCTCAACCAGACGATCCTTCCATATCGTCTGCACCGGCGAGAGCTCGGCCTCGACACGAACGACGACTACGAGCTCACGCTCACCGAGCTGGTCTCCGGGACGCGGGACTATCTCATCGTCGACGACACGATGCGCGACACACTCGGCGCGGCACTCGCCGAGGTGAATCCGGACCCGTCGGCGTTCAAGAAGTTCGCGTCGTCGATGGTCGCGCTCTCGCCAAGCGCGCTGCGCAGTCTGGACGTCGGTCTGGACGAAGGGGCGGGCTCGTCCATCCTGCCGGGTGTGCGTTCCGCCGCAATGTCGCCGGCGACGACCGCGGCTGCCGCGGGAGTCGCCGCGGCAGCCGCGCCGGCAGCCCCGGCTCGAGGCGCCGCTCGGCCTGCACCCTCCGCCCCTGCGCCGGCAGCGGCGCCAAAGGCACCCAAAGCACCCACGACCCCGGCGACTTCACCCGCTCCAGCGATGCCGACCCCCACGACGACAACAAAAACCAGCGGCGGTGTACGAGTCGTTGTCCCTCAGGCGGGCGATCGATGTCGATCGTGCAGTGAACCGTTGCCCGCCGGGCGTCCGATCACGTTCTGCCCACACTGCGGCTCGAACGTGACGACGTTGAACTGTCCAGCGTGTGGCTCGGAGTTGGAACTAGGATGGAAGTTCTGTCCATCGTGCGGGCGGCCGGCCGCGACGCGGTAGCGCCGCCACAACGGAAGAAGGTTGTCCGCCGGCGCGCCGCGTTGCGCGTCGCAGGTTCGCTCGCGGCGTTCATCCTCGTCGCGACGGCGTGCATGACTCCCGCCGGACGCACTTCGGGTGCGCGCCGGGTGTCGCCGAGAAACCGAAGTCGCGCCTCGACGCAGCCGGCGCAGCTTCAGCAGCGCGGTTGGCGCGTCTCGACCGGCGAACACATCGATTTGTGGCTGCACGGCTTCGCGCTGCTGACGAGCGACACGGGGCGCGTACCGTTCTTCGCGCGCGGGTACAAGCAAGAGATCACGGCGATCAAGCGACAGAAGAACGCGTATTCGCTGCTCGACGCCAACCAACCGGAGCTGTCGGCTCGCTTCGCGACGAATCCCGAGCTCGCCAACGCGCAGTTCCTGGCGATGTACTTCACGACCTTTCCGGAGATCGTGAGCGCGACGGACTACTTCATTCGCTCCGGCGGCAACCCGCGCTCGGCCGCCGATCCGAGAATTCAGCAGGAGATCGCTCTCCTCGCCGCGAACTTTCGCACCGACGCCGACCGCAAGTGGCTTCGACTGTTCGTGCAGAGCCTGGATGATGAGAGCAAGAAGTTCTATCACGACTACTGGATGGGCGAGCAGCAGACACGCGGCGCGGCGCTCGCCCAGGTCGTGCAGCAGTGGACCAACACGTACTACCCGAAGCTTTCGCGTTTCCTGAACAACACACAGCAAGCGTCCGGCGAAATCATCCTCTCGCTGCCGTTGGGCGGCGAAGGGCGCACGGTGAACAACGGGAAGCAGTCGAACACCGTGGCCGTCGAATTCCCGAAGACGGCAGCCGACGCGCCCAACGCGCTGTTCGCGTTCGTTCACGAGGCCGTGGCGACGATCGTCGACGGCGTGATTCGCGACAACACGACGCCGGCCGAGCAGCGTTCCGGCGTGACGTCGGGCTACGTGGGGAACGGCGCCGTCCGCGGCGGAGCCTTGCTGCTGCAACACATCGCGCCCGAGTTGGTGCCGGCCTACATGCGATACTATCTCGCCACCGCGGGTCTGGCCGGCATCGCCGGCGACCCCGCGACGACGTTCGCCAACACCTTCCCGCTGCCACAATCGGTCCTCGACGGCATCTCCCGGCAGATCGACGTCGTGCTCGGCGGCATCTGAGTCGTGGGCTTCTTCCCCCGCTTCGCCGAGCGTCGTAGTCGGCAATCCGAGAGCCGCGGGGGTACAAGACACAACGGATTGAACGGAAACAAACTGATCAACAACTCGGGGAACTGCGCGACTCGCTTGGTTGCGCAGTTCCCTTTTGACTTCTCCGTTCTTGTCAGTTCGATCCGTCTGTGTCCTGTTCCCCCTGGTTATCCCGCCCGCGGCGGGAGGAACCTTCGGCGCCGACCGCCTGTTGTGGTATCTGAAACAGTCGAGCGGGTTGGCCGGTAGAGCTGGATCATGACTCTGAAACATCGGTAACTTTCGGCATGCCAGACGCACCGGCACCCCGCCCCCCTGCCCCTCAGCAACGCATCGACCGCGGCGCGCTCGAGCGCGTGCTCGCGCGCGCGGCTGAGCTTCAGGGACGCTCGGCGGACAGCGACCCGAGCGAGGAATTCACCGAAGAGCAGTTGATCGACCTCGGCAAAGAGGTCGGGCTCAATGCGCAGAATCTGCGGCAGGCGCTCGCCGAGGAGCGTACTCGGTCGGTGCTCCCCGAAGAGGAGCATGGACTCATCGCGCGGATCGTCGGCGCGTCGCGTGTGGCGGCGTCGCGGACGGTGGATGGAAAGCCGGCTGACGTGCTCCGCAACATCGACGCGTGGATGCAGCGCGAAGAGCTCCTGATCGTGAAGCGGCATCACGGTGATCGCATCGTCTGGGAACCGCGCCGCGACTTCTTCGTCGGCTTGAAGCGCGCGCTCAAGGCGGGCGGTCGCGACTACGCGTTGTCGCGCGCGTTCGAGGTGGCGGCCACGGCGATTGCCGTCGACGAAGCCAGAACGCACGTCGCGCTCGACGCCGATTTTCGCACGCACCGTTCAGTAGCCGTCGGACAGATCGGCGCGAGCTCGTTCTTCGGCGTCGCGGCCACGGCGTCGCTGTTGGTGATGCACGTGTTCCCGCCGCTCGCGATCGTGCCGGTCGTCGTCGCGCCGGTGATGGGCGTGGCCGGCGCGCGGTCCGCGCACAACCGGGTGTTGCCGCGCGCGCAGCTCGCGCTCGAGCAACTGCTCGACCGGCTCGAGCGGGGCGAACCCGGACGACGCGGCGCGGATGCGCTGTTCGGTGCGATCGTCGCCGCGGCGACGGCACTGCCGAACCGCAGGATCTGATTTCCGCGCCGGGCACGGTACCGGCAGCCATGCAACCACCGAACGGCTTCCGCGGCGTCTTCCGAAGCGACGACGACGCGCGAGGAGTCTACGCCGAGGCCGCCGGCATCGCCCGCAGCGTGCCGTTGGCCGTCGCCGTACCGCGTGACGCCGACGATCTCTCGCTGCTCGTGCGTTGGGCGCGCGAACACGCGGTACCGCTGATCGCGCGCGGTTCCGGGAGCAGCATGCCGGGCGGCGCGATCGGAAGCGGCGTCGTCGTCGACGTCAGTCGATGGCGTTCGATGTCGGCGGTGAATGCGGATGCGCGAACGATCAACGTCGAGCCGGGCGTGCTGCGCGGCGAAGTCGACGCCGCGGCACGATCTCAGAGTTTGCGATTCCCGGTCGATCCGTCGAGCGGCGCTTTTTGTACAATCGGCGGCATGACGGCGACGAACGCGGCCGGACCGCACTCGATGCATTTCGGCTCGATGCGACCCTGGGTTCGTGCGCTCGACTGCGTGTTCGACGACGGTTCGCGTGCCGAAGTGCGGCGCGGAGCACCGTGGCCGACGGACGTTCCAGCAATCGCGCGCTTCGCCACCATCGCCGATCGACTCGGGTCGGCTGAGCGCGCCGCGCCATCGATTCACAGTGGCGTGGCGAAGGATTCGTCGGGATACGGCATCGCGCGTTTCGCCGAAACGGGTGATCTGGTCGATCTGCTCGTCGGCAGCGAAGGGACGCTCGCCTTCTTCGCTCGCGTCGAGTTGTCGCTCACGCCGATCGCCGGTGCGACCAGCAGTGTGCTCGGCACGTTCGCGTCTCTCGACGATGCCGTCACCGCCGCCGTGCGCGCGCGTGAGGCCGGCGCCGTCGCGTGCGAGCTGCTCGACCGCACGTTTCTCGACGTCGTCGCGTCCGGCGGCGGGTCGAGCGACGTTCCAGCCGGCACGGAAGCCGCCCTCTTGGCGGAAGTCGAAGGCGACAATGCCGAAACGGCGGGAAACGCGGCGCGAGACGTCGAGCGACTGTTCCGAGAATCGGGTGCGACCGTCGTACGAGTCGCGCTCGACCGTCCGACCGAAACCGAATTGTGGGAGTTGCGGCACGCCGCGAGCCCGATTCTCAACCGACTCGATCCCGATCTGAAGTCGATGCAGTTCATCGAGGATTGCGCCGTGCCGCCCGACGCGCTTCCTGCTTATGTGCGCGGCGTGCGTCGAATCCTCGCCGCGAACGACACGCGCGTGGTGATCTTCGGGCACGCCGGCGACGCGCACGTGCACGTGAATCCGCTCGTGGACGTGCGACGGGCCGATTGGCGAGCGCGGGTGACGCGAATTCTCGATGAAGTCACCGCATTGACCGCGTCGCTCGGGGGAACGCTCACCGGAGAACACGGCGACGGCCGGCTGCGGACGCCATTGCTTCCGCGAGTCTGGTCGGAGTCGGCGCGCGAGCACTTCGCCGAGGTCAAGCACGCGTTCGATCCCACGAACATGCTGAACCCGGGCGTGAAGGTGGCTGTCGCCGGTGAGTCGCCGCTCGGCGACATCAAGTACGATCGCGGCCTCGCACCGCTCACTCGGCGCGCGCGCGCCGCGCTCGATCAGGTCGAAGGGCGGCGGGCGTACGCGCGATCGCGTCTCGATCTTCTGGACGGCGCGTAGGACTCACGCGGCGAAGTCGCGGCTTGTTTCGAGCGACGCGAGCCCGTTGATTTCCGGCTCATCATGTCGACTCGCTACTACGTCGAGCCCGTAGTCACGCTCCTCGCGCGTCCGGCCTTCACCACGCCGGCGCATCTTCCCGTGAACTGGATCGGCGACAGTACGGGCGGAGAACAGCTCGCCGAGTTCGCCGGGCGGCTCTGTTACATGAGCCAACACAATCCGGCCAAGCGAGAGACGCGCGAGTACCTCGAGAACATCAAGAAGCAGGGACACGGGAGCGTCCTCGAGCACGCGAACTACTCGATTCTCCTCGAGGGCGTGAGCCGTTCGCTCACCCACGAGCTGGTGCGCCATCGCGCCGGATTCGCCTACTCGCAGCTCTCGCAGCGGTACGTGGACGAGTCGGAAGCGAACTTCGTGTTGCCGCCGGCGATCATCGGGGACGAGGCGCTGGAGGGCGCGTGGCGGGCGCAGATGGATGGCGCGCAGAAGCAATACGTCGCGCTCGTCGCCGATCTGATGGAGCGATACGGCTGGGTCGCCGACAAGGTGCACCGTCGCAAAATGGCGCGTGAAGCGGCGCGCTCGGTGCTGCCCAACGCGACGGAAACGAAGATCGTCGTCACCGGAAACGCACGCGCGTGGCGCACGATGCTCGAGCTGCGGTCGAGTGAAGGCGCCGAGTTGGAGATTCGCCGGTGCGCCGTCACCCTGCTGCGATTGCTGCGGACCGAAGCGCCCGGATTCTTCTCCGATTTCGAGATCTACGTCGCCGACGATCGGCGAGAAGCGGCGCGAATCGGGTATCACAAGGTCTGATCTCGAAGAAAATCATTGCGCGAAAAAAAATGTGTTCCTATTTTCATTGTCGAGGAATCGTCGGCATTCGTTTTGCGCCCTCGCGTCGGTCGATGAACTGAACACACACGACGCACTTCTCGCCGGTCGAGAGTCTGGTAGCGGGACGCCAGAGGACGACAACCAGGGACGGGATGACGCGCATCGGGTTCGCGTACAACCAAAAACCTGAGAAGGCAACTGTGGGAGGAAGGATCGCCGGCACGGCTCGTCACGAGTCGCGCTCGGGCGACGACCCTCCCAGTCCCATTTCCGCACACGATGACGTCTATGCGGAATGGGACTCCGCAGAGACCATCGACGCCGTCGCCGCCGCCCTCTCTCCATTTGGCGACGTGATCCGCATCGAGGCGAACGACGACCTCCCTCTCCGCCTTCGCACCGAACGCCCCGACATCGTCTTCAACATCGCGGAGGGACTCTACGGTCCCAACCGCGAAGCGCACGTCCCCGCGATCTGCGAGTTCTACGGCATTCCCTACTCGGGCAGCGATCCGTTCACGCTGTCGCTCTGCCTGCACAAGGCGCGGACGAAGGATCTGCTCCGCGCGCACGGCGTCCCCACGGCGCCCTTCGTCCTCGTCGAATCGGAAAGCGACATCGCATCCCTGCTTTCCAATGAGTCGGCGTTGGCACCTAGACCCACCTTCAGCGCGCCGATCTTCGTCAAACCGGTCCAGGAGGGTTCGTCGAAAGGAATCACCGAACGGAACTTCGTCCGGTCGCGCGCCGAGCTCGAAGCGACGGTGCGATTCCTCCTCGCGACCTACCAGCAACCGGTCATCGCCGAGGCATTTCTGCCCGGCGCTGAATTCACGTGCGGCGTTCTCGGCAACGGCCGATCGGCGCGCGTGCTGCCGCTGGTCGGGATGAACTTCGCCTCCCTGCCCTCCGGGGCGCTCCCCATCTATGGATACGAGGCGAAGTGGGTGTGGGACTCGATCGAGCGTCCGCTGGACATCTTCGAGTGTCCGGCGCGGGTCGACCTGCGCCTGCAGCACGCCATCGACGAGGTCGTGCTGCACGCCTACCGGGTCCTCGGCTGCCGCGATTGGTCGCGCATCGACGTCCGACTCGACGAGCACGGCGCTCCGAACATCGTCGAAGTGAATCCGCTCCCCGGCATCCTGCCCAATCCCGCCGACAACTCGTGCCTGCCCAAGGCGGCGCGCGCGGCGGGGATGAGCTATGACGCGCTCATTCAAAGCGCGCTGCTCGCCGCGGCAGGCCGGACCGGCGTCCACCTCGACGCAGCGTCGTTGGTCCGGACGACGATGCGAACCGCAACCCTGGTCGCATGAAAGTCGCCCTCCTCCTCGACGGTGCATCGGCGTACGCGGCCAATCCTGACCGGCTGATCATCGGCACCGCCGAGGACATCGAGCGATCGCTCGTGGCCGAGGGCAACACCGTCACCTGGATTCCGGTCTACCAGGACGGCAAGTGGATCGACAAGGTGCGGCGCGGCAAGTTCGACCTCGCCTTCAACATGTGCGAAGGGATCGACGGGATCGCGACGCTCGAGTCGTCGGTGATCTCGGTGCTCGAGCTGTTCAAGGTGCCGTTCACCGGCGCGTCGAGCTACACGACGTCGATCTGCCTCCGCAAACCGGTCATCAACGCGATTCTGGAGAAGGCGGGGCTGCCGATTCCCAGGTTTGCCACGCTTCAGCGCGGCGATCCGCTCGTCAGCGTCGGATTCCCGGCCATCGTCAAGCCGGCGGCCGAAGACGCGTCGCTCGGCGTCGAACAGCGGTCGGTCGTGCGAAACAACCGGCAGCTCGCCGAGCGCGTCGAAGCGATGCTCGAGCTGTGGAGCGAGGTCATCGTCCAGCGATACGTCGACGGGCGCGAGGTGAACGTCGGCATTCTTGGCGATACGGTGCTGCCGATCTCGGAGATCGACTTCAAGAAGACGCCGGCCGGCCGCTGGCGCATCGTGACGTACAAATCGAAGTGGGTCACGGGGAGCGAGGACGACCTGTCGGCCATCCCGCGGTGCCCGGCGAAGTTGCCGGCCAAGGTCGCGAACGAGATTCGGCGAGTGGCGGGCGCAGCGTGGAAGCTGGTGGGCGGGTTCGGGTATGGACGCGTCGACATGCGCATCGACGGCGAGGGGCGCCCGTGGATCCTCGAGGTGAACGCGAACCCCGACATCATGCACAACGCCGGGTTCGCGACGATGGCGCAGGTCGCTGGCATGGAATACGCCGCGCTCATCCGAAACATCTGCGAGTTGGGGCTAGAGCGTTCACGGGCGAAGGTCGCGCAGGAAAATTGGGCGCTGGTCAACCAGTTGTCGGGGCTCGAGCCGGAACCGACCGAGTTGGATCTCTTCGGCGACGTCGGCTCGGCATTCGTCGCGCCCGAGCCGACTTGACGCATGCAAGTCAGACTTGGGGCCCTGCAACGGGGACATCGCACTCGTATTCGGGAGATTCTCGACGCGACGTCGGTGTTTCGTGAGGACGAAGTCGCCGTGGCGCTGGAGTTGTTCGACGAAACGTTCGCTGCGGGAGCGGGGCGCGCTCCGTACGATCCGGGCGACGGCGTCGCCGACTACGAATTCGTCGGATCGTTCGCGCCGGATGGACAGCTCATCGGCTATGTGTGCTACGGATCGACGCCGGGAACGGATCGCACGTACGACCTCTATTGGATCGCGATGCACCCGGATTTTCAGGGAACGGGCGCCGGATCTCAGTTACTCGACGAAGTGGAACGCCGTCTTCGTCAACGGGAAGCGCGATTGTTGGTCGTCGAGACGTCGTCCCGCGACGACTATGCGCCTACTCGCCGCTTTTATGAGGTGCACGGTTACACGGTGGTCGCGGCGATCACCGACTTCTACGCACCGGGCGATTCGCGCGTGATCTACACGAAGCGTCTCGCTCAACGGCAGCACGAAGGAGAAGGAGCAGTGCACTTTCACGACCGAGCCTTGGAGTCGTCCCGCAATGAGTGACTGGCAAAAAGTTCTTCACGCAGGCGTGGATTCGCTCGACGCACTCGCCGAGCGATTCGGGAGCGACGTCATCGACGTCGAAGCCCTGAAGCCCGCCTTCGACAACTTCCAGATGCGGATCACGCCGAACTCGCTGGCGTCGATCCAGGAAGTCGGCGACCCGATGTGGCAACAGTACGTGCCCACGGTGGCGGAGCTCGACGTCGTCGACGGCGTCATCGACTCCCTGGATGAAGACGGGGATTCGCCGGTTCCCAACATCACGCACCGCTATCCGGACCGCGTGCTGTTCCTGGTGAGCCCGGTCTGCGCGACCTACTGCCGGTTCTGCACGCGGCGGCGAAAGGTCGGCGACCCCGAGAAGATCCCGCTCAACCAGTACGAGTCAGCGTTCGAATACATCCGCGCGCACCCCGAGATCCGAGACGTGATCATGTCGGGCGGCGACCCGATGATGTTGTCCGATCGGCGGCTCGAGTACCTGTTCCAGAAGCTGCGCGAGATCCCGCACGTCGAGATCATCCGCATCGGCAGCCGGATCACGTCACACCTGCCGCAGCGCATCACGCCCGAGTTCTGCGAGATGGTGAAGAAGTACCATCCCGTGTACATGAACACGCACTTCAATCATCCGGCCGAGCTGACGCCCGAGACCATCGCCGCGCTCGCGCGGTTGGCGGACGCCGGCGTTCCGCTTGGCTGCCAGACGGTGCTGCTCCGCGGCGTGAACGACGATCCGCAGATCATGAAGGAGCTGATGCAGAAGCTTCTCAAGGCGCGGGTCCGGCCGTACTACATCTACATGGCCGACCAGGTGGCCGGCGGCGAGCACTTCCGCACGACGGTCGAGAAGGGTCTGGAGATCGTGAAGGCGCTGCGCGGGTGGACGTCGGGCCTCGCCGTGCCGCACTTCGTGATCGACGCGCCGGGTGGCGGCGGCAAGGTGCCGCTCCTGCCGGAGTACGTCGAGGAGATCAACGACGACGAGGTGATTTTCCGCAACTACGCCGGCGAGCGGTACGTCTACAAGCAACCGCGCCAGCCGGCGATCGCGGCGTCGGCGTGTGGCGACGCCGCGGCGGCGCAGTCGGACATCGTGTCGATCGCGACCGGAACGAAGAAGCGGAAGCACGCGGTCAAGCGCGTCGGCAAGATCGCGAGAAAACGAAGAACGGGGACCTGATCTCGATCCTCAGAGAGACGAACGGACCGGCGATCGCCGGTCCGTTTTTCTTTAAGGCCGGACATCTGACGGGCGTTCACAGTTACTCCGGGGTAGCGACGAAGCCGACTGAAACGGAAATGCGTGCGTCCTATGTGGGAGCACGTGCGCCTACATTGGATGTGGGTGCACAGACGCCCGTTCGGCAGAGGCGCCCCGAGGAAGTCGAAGCACGCGGGGGCGCAGTCGAGGCGTCGCTCGGTGATTCGCGTGGCGGCCGGAGCGGAGTGCGGTCGAGACAAAGGGGCGCCGGTGCTGTCCGTCGAGAAGGCCGGACGGCGACGAAGGCAGGGAGCAATCGCAAACGCGCCGTCGTGCTGGAAACAGAGGCGGGTGAGGGCGGATAGCAGGCGGCCAGTGCGCGCCTCTTCATAGGAGAGGCACTGCGACGTGGGAGCGCGCCGTGCTCGGACGGACGCCGCGCATGCTCCTTTGTAATGACGTTCGCGACGTCTCGCACATCGACGAATCACTCGAACACCCGACGCAAGTGAGCGGGCGGCGTGGGTCAGTCACCCCTCGCGAGGCAATGTGTCCCGCCGGTCGTGCAAAGTCGCCGGCGCTCCCGGGAAACTCAGGTGTCCGCGCTGGAAAGTCGGACGTCCGCCTTCCCAAATCGAACGTCCGCCGTCCCAAATCGAACGATCTCGAGGGATTGGCGGGTGAACGCCGGCGAAAGCTCGATGGCGCCGCGGAGAGATACAGCGCCCGCAGTCCGAAGTCGCGTGTCTCGAGGCGAAGGTTCGCCGCTGCCCGTCGTAACCAAACGGACTTCCAACCGAAGTCCGGCGTCCGAACACGGAATTCCGATGAGCGCCGGTTCAACCGTGTTGAACTCGAGGAATTCAGACCCGTCTTCCGTCGTTACTGAGCTACGCGCGTTCGGAAGTCACGCGACTGCGATCTCATCTCCGACCAGCTTCTTCCCAAGTCGTCGATGGCTCAGCGACAGTCGCGTGGGCGGTGATGGCGGGCGCGATGACGTTCGGGCGAGTCGTCGAACGCGGTGGCGCCCCGGAGAATCCGACAACGAGGCCCACAAAGACAACGGGCCGGCTCATCGCCGACCCGCTGTCTCTTCGTCACCCGACCACCCGCTAGTGCGCGGTCGCCAACTCCTCGTCCTTCTCCTTCGCCGACTCCTCGATGATCTTCTGCTGCGTCTCGTGCGGCGCTTCCTCGTATCCCTTGAAGCGCCGCTTGAACGAGGCGCGCCCCTGCGTCATCGACGAGACCGCACTCGAATAGCCGAACAGCTCGGCCTGGGGGACGATCGCGCGAATCCTCGTGGCGCCGTCGGCCGGCTCCGTGCCGAGAATGTGTCCGCGTCGCGACGACAGGTCGCCGAGCACATCCCCCATGTAGTCGTCTGGCGTCTCGATCTCCAACTCGTCGAGTGGCTCGAGCAACGTCGGTTTGCATTTGACGGCGACCGCCTTGAACGCCTGGATGCCCGCCATCTTGAACGACATTTCGTTCGAGTCGACGGTGTGGTACGAACCATCGAACACCTCGGCCTGGAAGTCGACCAGCGGGTATCCTGCGAGGATACCGCGCACCGCGGCTTCCTGAATTCCACGGTCCACGGCCGGGATGTACTGCCGCGGAATCGAGCCGCCGACGATCTCGTCAACGAACTGATAGCCGGCGCCACGCGGGAGCGGCGCGAACCTCACCCAGCAGTCGCCGAACTGGCCACGGCCGCCGGACTGTTTCTTGTGACGGCCCTGCCCCTCGGCTTTGCCTTTGAGCGTTTCGCGATAGGCGATGCGCGGCTTGGACAGCTCCGCCGTCACGCCGAATTTCCGCTTGAGCTTCGACATCCCGACCTCGAGATGCCGCTCGCCGAGGCCCGACACGATCGTCTCGTGCGTCTCGGCGTTGTAGTGCACCTCGAACGTCGGGTCTTCGTCGTGCAGCCGATGGACACCGGCTTGGAGCTTTTCCTCGTCGGCGCGGTTCGCGGCATGCACGGCCATCTGGATGGCGCCTTCGGGAAACGCGATGAGCGGCAGACGCACCGGATGCTGGCGCGTCGACAGCGTGTCGTTCGTGTGCGTGTTGCGCAGCTTCGCCACGCAGCCGATGTCGCCGGCGTGGAGCGACTGGATCTCGATGCGCTCCTTCCCCTGCGCGACGGACAGGTGGTTGAGCTTTTCCAGACCGCTGCGCGTGGCGTTGTACAGCTCGTCGCCGTTGTGGATCGTGCCGGCGAAGAGCCGGAAGAACGTCACGTCGCCGACGTGCGGTTCGGACATCGTCTTGAACACGTGCGCGACCGGCGACGCCGTGTCCGTCGCGTGGATCTCCACCGTCGCGTCGCCCTCGGCGCCCGTGAACGCGTGCAGCTCTTCCATCTCGAACGCGTTCGGCATCAGCTCGACGATCGTCGAGAGGATGGCCTGCATGCCGTAGTTCAACTCGCTGGAGACGACGAAAAGGGGAAAGAGCTCCATCTTCTTCATCGCTTCCTTCATCGCGGCGATCGCTTCGTCACGCGAGATCTCGGCCCCCTCGAGGTAGTGCTCGAGGAGCGTGTCGTCGGTGGCGGAGATGGATTCGATCAGCTCCGCGTAGTAGCGATCGAACAACTCCTTGGATTCGTCGGGAATCTCGGTCTCTTCGTACTCCCCGGTCTTGACGCCCTTCTTGTACTGGTGCGCCTTCTTGGTGAAGAGGTTGACGACGCCGTGGAAGCTGTGCGCCTGGCCGACGGGCACCTCGACCGGAATGACTTTGTTCGAGAGGCGCGTCTTGATCTGTTGATAGATGCGATCGAAGTCCGCGTGCTCCTTGTCCATCATCGAGACGACGAACAGCACCGGGTCGCGCCGCGCGACCGCTTCGCGGAACATCTTTTCGGTGCCGACCTCGACGCCCGCCGTCGCGGAGACGACGACCAGCGCGCCGTCGGCGGCGGCGAGCCCCGCGACCGCATCGCCGTGGAAGTCGAGATATCCTGGCGTGTCGATGAGGTTGATCTTGTTGTCCTGCCATTCGGCGAAGGCCGGACCCAGGTTGATCGAGTACCCGCGCTCGATCTCTTCCGCGGCGTGATCGGTGAGGGCGGTGCCGTCCTTCACCGATCCGTGCCGCTTGGAGCTTCCTGATACGAAGGCGAGCGCATCGACCAGACTGGTCTTGCCGCTCGCCCCGTGTCCCACCACCGCGATGTTGCGGATCTCCGACCCTTTGTATTCCCTCATACGCGTCGAGTCTCCTGCCCGCCGCAGCGCGGCGGGCTACAACAATGTTCCGATGCGCGGGGCTTCCTCCAGCCACGCTCGCAGGGCGTCGTCGCTGACCGAGTCGTCGAGCGTCGTGAGCTCAACCGCGATTGCTCGAGCCGCCTGCCGCATCTCGGTGGCGCAGTTGAAGACGAGGACTCCGCCGCTCGCGGCAGCGCTCCACAGTCTTCCAATCGCGTCGGCGAACACGCGGACGTTGGTACTCGGGCCCTGGGCGGCGCTCTTGGCGGACAGCCTGGTCATTCGTGACGCACCTGTTTCCGAGAGACTGTCTCTCGGAGACCGGGCGCGTCAAGGGGGCGGTCCCCCAACGGCGCACTCAACTGTCAACTTCTGGCCTGCCGAGTCGGGCATGAACCGCCGAGATTCCGCGGTCACCCCCACCGTTCATACTTTGGGTACCCCGCAATGCACCGATCGATCGGGTTGGTCGCGCTGGTTGTCCGAGACTACGACGAGGCGATCGCCTTCTATGTAGGGGTGCTCGGCTTCTCCGTGGTCGAAGACCGGCCGGTCCCCGAACAGAACAAGCGGTGGGTCGTGGTCGCTCCGCCGGGCGCGACGGAATCGCGCCTGCTGTTGGCCCGCGCCGTCGGCCCGGAGCAATCGTCGCGCATCGGCAACCAGACAGGCGGACGGGTCTTTCTCTTCCTCCGCACCGACGATTTCTGGCGCGACTTTCACGCGTACGAGGCGAACGGCGTGATATTCGTCAGGTCGCCGAAGGAAGAGAGCTATGGAACGGTGGCCGTCTTTCAGGACCTGTACGGCAACCTGTGGGACCTGGTTCAGATGAAAGCCGAGAGGTCTGACGTCTGAAGTCAGATATCTGACGTCAGATGTCTCCGGCGGATTCCGAGTCCGAAATGCGAAACGGGGGCGGCCCATTGGGCCGCCCCCGCTTCATTCTGACAAGGTAGGGTTCTCTATCTCAATCTCCTTCGGTCTCGAACGCCAGCGCGTCTGCCAATCGCAGGCGTTCAATCATGGACTCGAGCGGCGTGAACACCGGTCCTGTGACTCCAACGATCGGCCCGATCGAGATACTGATCGCCCGTCGGGCGCCTTCCGGCCAATCCGGCATCGACAACCCTGCCACCAACCGCCGGATCAACTGACCGCATTCCGCCAACAACTGCCTTGCTGTCGAGTGGAGCGTCTCCAGTGGAATCTCGAGATCGCTCGTCACGAGTCTCCCCGAAGGGTCCCTCCACGCCGCATCTCCTACTGCTCCCCGCTCAGGCCACACGCCGAGATGGCGGACTGCGTCGACCTGTCCATCGCTCGTTCGGTGCGACTCGACTGCTGCCGCGAGAGCCAGCGCAAGCGACTCCGGATTTGGTTCCCCGTACAGCGTCACGATGTCCCGGGACGGCCGTTCAGACGAATGCAACGGCGACGGAACGGAATTCACGTGCGCCAATACCGGCGAGTGATCGGGGTTCTCCTCGAGCATTACGAGGATGTCCATTTCCCCCTCCTGGTATTGGTACTTCGGATACTGCGCAACTGCCCCGCTGTCCTGCCCTTCCACCGCGCTCTCCTCCCTTCTCCCTATGGCTCGAAACGTTGCCGAGTTTCAAACGAGGCCATCGGGCGCTTCACGAAATCCAACCCGATTCACGATCCAATGTTCCTTCTACAACTGCCTCGTACCACTGGTGGTCACATTCGCGTTTCGCCATGCGACGATTCGTGCATTGCGCCTGAATCCGGAACGTTCTGCGACGGCGCGACAGACAGCCAAACTCCCACCGCGCACGACGCCGCGATCACCACCGCCAGCACGATTCGATCGCCCAACGCCAACACCGAGGCGAGTCCGTGGCCCGTCGACGTCGCGACCACCCACGACAGCGCAAACTCGGCAATGCCTACGGCGAGGCCGGCGCTCGCCAACCGCCAACCACGTGTGACCAAGAACACAAAAGCCACGGCCCACATGAAGCTCAGCAAGACGTGGCAAACGAAACCGACCAACACCAACGCCGTCGTCTCGCTTGAACTAGTAGCATGAGCAAGCGTCGCGCCGATGGCGGCAAACGGTAGACGGATGCTCCCGAGGCGACGCCCCATGGCGATGAGCGCGCCGGTCGACGCCGACGCGACGATGCCACCCGCTACGACCACGGGCGCGACGCCACGGCGGGACACGGATTTCGGCATCGCGTGCGGGTCGGTCACACCCAAAGCAAATGATGCCCCCTCGCCGACTCAAGTGCCCGCGAAACGCTTGCTCCCGCCAAGCACCGCGCTGATCTTAGCCGAACGATGCCGGGCTCGGCTCCGCGCCAATCGATTCTGATCATCGAGGACAACTCACGCCTCGTCGCCATGCTCGACCGCGCCCTGCGCGAGCAGGGTTACGGCGTGCGCTCGGCGCGCGACGGCGACGCAGGCCTGGTCAGCGCTCTCGACAACGAACCCGACCTCGTCATCCTCGACGTCGGTCTTCCGCGGCGAAACGGCTTTGACGTGGTCCGCGAGCTCCGCCGCGGCGGACTTCGCACCCCGACACTCATGCTCACCGCGAGGCGCGAGGTCGCTGACCGCGTGACCGGCCTCGAGGCGGGGGCCGACGACTACCTCGTCAAACCGTTCGACGTGGACGAGCTGGTCGCACGCGTACGAGCCCTGCTGCGCCGCGCGGCGACGCCGGAGCGCTCTCCGATTCTCGGCGTCGGCGACCTCGTTCTCGACCCCGTGGCCCGCACGGCTCGCCGCGGCGACCGCCAGCTGGCGCTGACGCAGCGTGAGTTCGACTTGCTCGAATGCTTCATGCGGCATCCGGGCGAAGCGCTCGGACGCAACGCGATCGCACGCTACGTGTGGCACGAGATCGTCGACGGCGGCGACAGCAACATCGTCGACGTGTACGTCGCCTACCTTCGCCGAAAGCTCGACGCCGAAGAGGAGACGCCGATGCTGCACACGCTGCGCGGCGTGGGCTACATGCTGCGCGCTCCGTCCGAAGACTGACGATCGTCGATACGACTCGCTGCGAGGACGTTCGAAAAGACGACGGCCCCGGCGAGATGCCGGGGCCGTCGTCTTGTGTCGTCAACCGTCGGTCAGATCAATGTCCGCCGCCGCCGTCGACAACCGGACCGCCGTCGTCGACGCAATCGGGATCATCGGGCGATGGATCGCAGGGAAGTCCGCTGTAGACGTTGTAGCCGCTGAAGTGCTTGATGCGGCGCCACACGAGCCCGGTCGACAGATTCACGTGCGTCACGAGACTCGGATCGCGGCCGGCGTCCGTCTGTCCCGCGCCGCCGAGCGACGGCTCGTAGTAAATGCCGAGGAAGTGCAACGCCCCGGGGTTCGCCGCGAAGAAGTTCGAGAACGTCGTGAGCGACAGCGCGTACGCGCTCGTCGAGATCGTGACGTTCGTGTTCGGATTGAATCGCAGAGCCGGCGAAAAATCCACCGAAAAACCGGAGCTCGTGAATCCGTAGGTCGCGGTGATCGTCACCGACTGACCGTCGGCGAGCGTCGCACACGGATCATCCCACGTGCCGGGGCCGTAGCTGCTCGCGGCCGGATCGCAGATCGAGTTCGCCGGGAAATTTAGAGAATACAAAGCGCCGACGGCGAACGAACCGCCAGCGGGCGTCACGGTGAACGAGGTCGATCGAAGGCCGCTGAAGAGCGCGCCAGAATTCCAATCGAGCGAGGGCGTACCGTTCGCCGGGGCGCGCCGGACTTCTGTTCCGCTCGGCGCAAGAGTCGATTCGCCGCAGCTCATCGACAAGACTGCCAACATCGCCGCTCCGACAACAGGGAGGGCACTCGAAAAGCGCCGCATGATTCACCAGCCATTTCTAAAGAACAACCAGCAAACACGTCCGTCGGCGGAGCGTAGATCGAAGCTAAGCTCGCTCCCACGGTTGTGCTAGCGTCAACTCTACGGCTGTGGTCGCTCTCTCGAAGACTCCAATGCGTCAAATCGTCTTGTCATCTCTGGATAGCCGAGCTTTTTGACTCGTACGGCGTACGCACGTACCAGTTCGGTGACACGCGGTCGGTCGATTCGGCCGACCGTTTCCGCGCACGCAGAGATGAGCCAGGCGGCGCAATAGACATCCGTTGATTCGGCCAGCTCAACCGAGCGGGCTAACCGTTGAACCGCATGTTGGCGCCTTTCGCCATCACCGGCGTCGGTCCGAATCTGCAGCGCTTCGACCACCTCTCGGCCAAGATACCAGTCAGTGCGATCCTTGGTCCGGCTCTCCAGCGACTGGATCGCCGCCAACGCGGCGTCGGCGTGCCCCAACTCGAGTGCGCACAACCCCGCGCCGGCCATGGCGCCCGCCTCGATGTCCGCTTGCCCGATGCGCTGCGCCAGGGAGATGGTTGTCTCGTACAGCTGCGTCGCCGATTCCCAGCGCCCGACTTCGCGCTCGACGTGCGCCATGTTGAACAGCGCCGCGAGCTGATATTCGCTGTGCTTCACGGCGACGAAGAGACCCAGCGCCTCGCCGAACAGATCGCGCGCCCTGTCATAGTCGCCGCACCGCTGCGACAGTACGCCGAGGTTGAGCGCCGCGAGTCCCCACATGTCGGGCATCCCGCCGGCGCGCCCCACCGTCATGCCGCGCGTGTACGCCTCGAAGGCCGCGTCGAGCCGCGACTCGAATTGCGCCATGATGCCCATGTTGCTGTACGTCCTCGCCTGTCCGCGCGCGTCGCCGACGCTCTCGTACAGCGACAGCGCGCGCTCGAGAATCGAGTACGCGCGATTCGGCGCCTCGCTGAACATCGCGCCGCCGAGTCGCGTGACCGCGTCGGCCAGGAGCAGCGTGTCGCCGACTTGTTCCGCCATCGCCACGCCTTCCGCGGCGATGCGCTCCGAGGTTCGGCGATCGCCGAGCCGGCCATACGTCTGGGACATCATGAGCAACACGGCGACGCTCTCGTGGTCGAAGCCGAGCCGCTTGGCCTCGGCCTCGAGGACCTTGAGCGCCTCGAGCGTGACGAGCGCCGGCTGGCCGAGCTCCATCCGGGCTCGCTCGCGCAAGCGGCGCAGCGTGAGGGAACGCCGCTCGTCGCCCTGGCCGTCGAACCACTCGATGGCGAGATCGCAGAGCTCTTCGACTTCGTCGAAGCGTCCGCCCGTCTCGGACACGTGCGCGAGCGCGACGCGAATCTCCGCCAGCTCGCCGGGACTCGTCGCGTTTCGAGCGGCGAGTTGCAGATACGCGCTCGCCGCGCCGAACGCGTGCACGCGCTCGGCCGCTTTCGCCGCGAGCTGCCCCCAGCGGTACGCGTCGGCTGATTCGCCCGCGGCGTCGTAGTGCAGCGCGATGTCGTCGGCGGAATCGGGACGCAGTTTTTCGAGCGCCTGCGCCACGCGCAGATGCAGCTGCCTTTGTTGCTGCTTGGGCAGGCCGTCGATCAACACCTCGGCGACGTCGTCGTGCGTGAACGCGAAGCTGCCGCGTTTGCGCTCACGCGTCGGACGCAGCAGTCCGGCGCTGGCCGCCTCCGACAACGCCAGACGCACGGCGAGCTCGCTGCCCGCGCCCGCGCCGACGAGAAGGTGCACGTCGAATTCGCGACCGACGACTGCCGCCGTCCACAGCACGGCGTGTGTGCTGGCCGAAAAACGTTCGAGCCGGTGCGCGATGAGCGCCGTCCGCCCGGCGGAAATGCGCAGCTCGGAGACGGGCGTCCATTCCCACCGCGTCCCGTTGTGCCAGATGGAGCCGTCTTCCACCAATGCGCGAAGCAGGTGCCCGATGAAGAGCGGATTTCCCTCCGTGTGACGATAGATGAACGCGAGCAGCTCGCGTCCCACTTGCTGCCGGTGAAACGCGGCCTCGAGCCACTGCTTCACCTCGTCGCGCGTCAGGTTCGCGATCGTGATCTGGCGCGTGAGCTCCGGACGCGACGTCACGCGACGCATCCACCCGGCGTCGTTCGGGCCGTCCGTGCGGTACGTCATGCAAATCATGATGCGGTCGCGATCCAGCTGTCCGATCAAGTGCTCGAGCGCGTCCCACGACGTGGAGTCGGCCCACTGCATCTCGTCGAGCACGAGAACGAGCGGCCGCCCCGACGCGAGCGATCGCACGTAGTCCGTCAGCTCCCCCAACAGCCGGAACTGGCTTCCGGTGCGCGGCACGGCGAGCGACTCCCCGAGCGCCGGCTCGAGGTGTTGCAGCTCGGCCCACTCGCGCTCGGGAGACGGCTGGAACACGTGCGTCGCGCGAAGGAGCGCGCGCCACACGCCGTACGGCTTGGGCAGCTGACGCTTGGGAGACGCAACGACGGCGAACAAGCCACCGCGGAGACGCGCTTCCGATTCGAGCTGCTGGAGGAGCGTCGCGGTTCCAGTCCCCGCCGCGCCCGACACGCTCACGACCCGCGGTTGACCGCCATTCGCTTCGTCGAGCCATTGCGTGAGCGACGCGAACTCCTGTCCGCGCCCGGCGAATCGGTCGATCGACAGCGGACGGCGCAGCGCGTCGTGATGCGCGAGCGGCATCGCGGCGGCGCCGTCGCGGCCCTGCGCCTGAATTCTGGCGAGCGCGTCGACGGCCGCGTCGAGCACCGCTTCGTACGACTGGCCGTGATCCGGCGCCGCGGCCGCGCCTACCGAGAGCGTCCTCGCCCCGAATCCGTTGGCGAACCGATGCACCCGAATGGCGGCACACAGACGGTCGCCGACCGCACGGCCATCGTCGGCGGTCGTGTTCGCCAGGACCATCACGACTCGCCCGCCGACGCGCCCGACCAGGTCGCCGCCGCGGAGCGAGGCTCCGATCATCTTGGCGACGGCCGTGTTGAGTACGTCGGCGTACTCGGCCTCTTCCGCGGGTTGCCAGTCAGCGGTTCCCGGCGGGGTCGAGGCCCGGCCGTCGACCTCGGCCACGACGACCGCGATCGGCCCGTGTCCCTTCCGGCCAGCCTCGGCCACCGCCGCCCTCGCGGCAGCGTCGAGCTCGTTTGCGTCCAAAAAGAGGTGCGACATTCCTTTACTTCGCCGTTGGGAGGACCGATATGCGGGTTCACTACCGTAGGAAACGACCGCGAACCCCGCAAGATCTTTTTACGACGACATTTGCGGCCCTCCCGGGGCTCACGGGTATGGTTAACGAGGCAGGCCGGCGGGCGTCTACCTAGACGGCACCTTCGGTCATCGGAACCCTTCCATGCGCCAACTCGCTTTCCTGACGTCCGCGCTCGTCTCCGCCGCGTGCAGCGCCCAGGCCCCGCGCCCGCAGGCGACGCCCGTCGCGCCGGCGTCGCAAACGCCGCTTCAGCCGTCGGCTTCTGCCGCCGCCCCGGTGATGCCCGGCGAGCTGCTGCCCGACGAACAAGTTCAGCAAGTTCTCAATCGCCTCACGTTCGGCGCCCGCCCCGGCGACGCCGAGAAGGTCCGCGCGATGGGCATCGACAAGTGGATCGATCTCCAGCTGAATCCGGATCGCATTTCGGATCCCGCGGGCGACGACATCATCAAGAACTACTCCGTCTTCTCGACGCCCACCGGCGACATCGTGGGGCAGTTCGAGGAGTTGCAGCGTTTGCAGCGGCAGGCCAAGCGCAACGCGAGCGACACGACGATGTCGAAGCCGGAAGAGCGGCAGGAAGTCCTTGCTCGGAATCCGCAGCTCGCGCAGGCCGCGCAGCGCAATCAGCAGATGGTCGGCCAGGTCCAATCGGCGCAGCTCGCCCGCGCGGTGACGAGCGAGCGGCAGCTCAACGAAGTGATGGTCGACTTCTGGGAAAACCATTTCAGCGTGTTCGCTGGCAAGGGGCAGACGCGTTTGTATCTCGCGCAGTACGATCGCGACGTGATCCGTCCGCACGCGATGGGAAAATTCCGCGATCTGCTCGGCGCGGTGGCGCACAGCCCGGCGATGCTCTTCTTCCTCGACAACTGGGAAAGCGCCGCCGACAGCGTTCATCCCACGCTCGCGCAGGCGCGCCGGCCGGCGTTTCGCCGCGGGGCGTTCGGCACGCTCATCCCGATTCGGCCCGGACCGCAACAGCAGCAGCGCGCCAAGCGCGGCTTGAACGAGAACTACGCGCGTGAGCTCATGGAGCTGCACACGCTCGGCGTCGACGGCGGCTACTCACAGAAGGACGTACAGGAAGTCGCGCGGGCGCTCACGGGATGGACGTTCAACCGCCAGAATGGCGAGTTCGTCTTCAACCCGAACATTCACGACGCCGGCGAGAAGCTGATTCTCGGCCAGCGCTTCCCCGCCGGCCACGGCGAGGACGAAGGCGAGCGCGTGCTGGACATGGTGGCGCGCCATCCTTCCACGGCCCATTTCATCGTCACCAAGCTCGCGCGTCACTTCGTGAGCGACGATCCGCCGAAACCCCTCGTCGACCGCTGCGCGAGTACGTTCACCAAGACTGACGGCGACATCCGCGAGACGCTGCGCTGCGTCGTCACGAGCCCCGAGTTCTTCAGCCGCGCGGCCTATCGCGCCAAGGTGAAGACGCCGTTCGAGGTCGTGGCCAGCGCGCTGCGCGCGGTCAATGCGAGTCCGGATGCATCGCCTCGCTCGGCGCAGATCGTCGCGCGGCTCGGCCAGCCGATCTTCGGCCGGCAGACGCCGGACGGTTGGCCCGATCGCGGCGACGCGTGGATGAACACCGGGGCGATCCTCAACCGTATCAACTTCGGTCTGAGTCTCGCGGCGGGTCAGGTTCCGGGTGCGCAGCTCGCGAACTGGACTGACTTCTCGACGCTTCGTAGCGAGCCGCGCACGCAGCAGGTGGATGCGGTCGTGAAGTCGATGTTGGGCGGACAGGTGTCGCCCGAGACGCGTCAGGTGCTGATGAGCGGTGAGAATCCGATGCTCGCGGCCAACGACGCGAACGGCATGGTCGACAGCTCGTCCATGGATCCAGGCGGCGGACGCCGTGGCGGCCGCGGCGCTCAGCAGCAGCAGAAACCGGACGGCAAGGGATTCCCGCGCGGACCGGCGGCGCAGATCCCGGGCTTTGGACGGCCGGTGAACCTTCAGGGACTTCCGCAGGTAGTGGGTCTGGCGCTGGGCGCTCCCGAATTTCAACGACGGTGAGCCCGGCCGTAAATAGGACAAAGGGATAGCGATATGAATCGTCGAGTATTCATGAAGTCGGGCGCGATGGCGCTGGCCACGATGGGGCTCAACCCCACCTTCCTCCGCCGCACTGTGTTCGCGCAGGATCTGCTCAAAGGAGCGGCGCTCAAGGGGAACGGACGCGGCAAGGTGCTCGTCGTCCTCTTCCAGCGCGGCGCGGCCGACGCCCTGAACGTCGTCGTGCCGCACGGTGAGCGGAACTACTACGCGATGCGTCCGTCGATCGCGATTCCGCGGCCGGTCTCCGGCACGGCGAACACGGCGATCGATCTCGACGGATTCTTCGGGCTTCACCCGTCGCTCTCGCCGTTCAAGAAGCTGTGGGACGACGGGATCCTCGCGCCGGTTCACGCCGTCGGATCGCCGAGCAATTCGCGGTCGCACTTCGACGCGCAGGACTACATGGAAAGCGGCACGCCCGACAACAAGGGCACGCGCGACGGTTGGTTGAATCGCTATCTCGCCGTGAAGGGCACCTGCGACGAATGCAAGTTGCACGACGCGAGCGGTGCGACGGCGACCGGCGCGAAGGCGGCGCCGTTCCAAGCCGTGTCGATGACGCCGCAGACGCCGCGCATTCTCGAGGGCGACTCGCCGACGGTGGCGATGAACAGCATCGACGAGTTCACCATCCGAACCAACGGTACGCAAGCGGAACGCATCGAGGCGCTCTATCGCACGGGCAACGCCGACGTCGTGCACGCCGCCGGCGGCGAGATGTTCGAGGCGATGAAGATCCTCAAGGCGGCGAACCCGCAGCAATACACCCCGGAGAATGCCGCCGACTACCCGCGGACACCGTTCGGCCAGCATCTGAAGCAGATCGCGCAGCTCATCAAGGCGGACGTGGGTCTCGAGATCGCGTTCGCCGACGTCGGCGGCTGGGACACGCACGTGAATCAGGGCGGCGCGACTGGTCAGCTCGCGCAGCGCCTCGACGATTTCTCCAAGTCGATCGGGGCGATGGTGCAGGACCTCGGCAACCGCGTGGCCGACGTCACGATCCTCACGATGTCCGAGTTTGGCCGTACGGCGCGCCAGAACGGCAACGGTGGCACCGACCACGGCCACGCGACGTCGATGTTCGTGATCGGCGGCGACGTGAAGGGCAAGAAGGTCCACGGCAAGTGGCCGGGCCTCGAACCCGAGCAGTTGAACGAAGGCCGCGACCTCGCGCTGACGACCGACTTCCGGTCAGTCTTCTCGGAAGTGGCGTTCAAGCATCTCGGCGCCGCCAAGATGGACGCCGTGTTCCCGGGTTTCCACGGCGACGAGTCGAAGTGGGTCGGCGTGCTCTAGCCGCAGAAGCCTAGTGGTGCTCGAAAAATCGGACGTCTGATATCTGACATCAGACGTCCGATTTCTCTTTCAGCTCTGCGGCTTCCACCCGGTGAATACGTTCATCCAGCTGCGCACAACGCGTGGCAAAAAGCGCTGTGGCCGCACGCGATCGATCATCGCGTAGAACGAGATGCGATCCACGAGGAGCTCACAGAGCGCGGCCCTGAATCCGGCGTCCCACTCCTCTTGGTAGAGGTCGACGCTGCCGGCCGACGCGAGCAGCGATCGGTAGCGCTCCACCCACGACGCGATCGTTTCGCCGGACGCGTTCGGCGGCAGCACGAACACGAGGAACTCGGCGAGGTCGCGCTGCGGCGCGCCGATCGTCGCCAGCTCCCAATCGAACGCGCACAGATGGAGTCCGGTCGCGCCACGCCGAAGCGCCACGTTGCGCGGATTGAAATCGTTGTGAAGCAGCGTGCGCGGCGACGCGTCGAGCACGTTCGCCCACGAGGCGATGTCGCTCACCAATCGCGCGTGGATGCGTCGGAGCGCCGGATCGCGGAATGCCGTCGACCGCTCGTGGGCGTGCTCGGCCAGCGCGCGCCAGAGAGGCGCCATCGCGACGTACTTCACCGAATCGCGGCGCGGCGGCAGCCACGATGTGGTCGCCAGCGATTCGTCGCCGAGTCCGACCGCGTGAATGTCTGCCAGGCCGGTGAGCGCCGCGTCGATCGCGGCGGCGTTCCAGCGCGCCGGATCGTTGGCGTTGATCAGCACGGCGTCGTCGATCCGCTCGAGGGCAATCAGCCATCGACGTCGGGCGTCGTCGCGCTCGATGAGTATCGGACGCGGCGTGTGCGAACGAAGGCGCGGATCGCGAAGCGCGTAGACCGCCAGCTCGCGCACCTGCGAGCGCGTGATGCCGAGGTCGTCTCTGAATTTCGTGACGGACTCGCCCAATGCAGGCGAGACGAGGCCCGCGAGCGCTACCGCCACGTCGACCGAGTGCGTGTCGGCCGCCTTGGATTTCACGAACAGGCGCGCATCGCGACTCGCACCATGCTCGTCATGGACGGAGACCACGGCGTCGAACAAGCCGGCCTGCGTTCCCTCCCCCGCCCGCCACGCCGTCAACTCGGCGACGATGCTCTCGTCGCTGGCGATCGGCGTCAAGTCCACTCGGTCGAGGTACAGCGGACCGGCACCGAGCCAATCACTCAGCCCGGCGGCCAGCGCATCGCTCGGCTCGAGGAGCGGACGTCGTTCCTTTCGAGCGGGACAAGCCACCGCGGCGCCAATATCCGGCACGATGCCCTGACGAACGAAATCGTCGAAGTACCGTGATAGAAGGTGCGAGTCTACGTCGCCGACGCGCACGCCGAGCGCGTCGAGCGCACGCAGTGACACGGCGCCGTTCACGCTCGACCGCCGCGACTCTTCGAGCAGCTCGGGCAGCGTGAGCGCGTTCTCCGCCGCAATGCGTCGGAGAAAGAACGATCGCAGCGGGAACAACGGATTGTTCGCGTCGGCCGTCGCTTTCAGCCGCTCCGCCCACTCGGCGTACGGCAGTAATGCGACGTCGTAGCCGCGCAGGCGCATCCAGAGCGCGCACTCGCGCCAGTGCCGCGGCCGCGCGGCGATCACGTGATGAACGCTCGAGCCCACGTCGTGCGCGAGTGCAAGCCGCACGATCGCCCGCGCCGCGTCGTCCACCGGCACGCAGTCCATTCGCCAATCGAGATCGGGAGCGGCGCGCATGCCAATGCATCCGGCGATGAACCGCGACGTGAGGTCGTCCACGTTCGACCGTCCGCGCGCGTCGCCACTGATGAGCGACGGCCGCACGATCGTCACCGGAAGCCCGCGCGCGCCAGCTTCGCGCACCAGCGCTTCGGCCACGCATTTACTCTGGGCGTAACCGAGCCACAGTCCGTGTACGCTGTCGAAGACGTCGGTGCGCTCGTCGACGCTCCGCCGGTTCGACGTGGAGTGGCAGACGCTGGTGCTCGACACGAAGTGCAGCGGCTTGGGCGTGCCCACGCACGCGAGCCGCAGCAACTCGCGCGTGCCGAGCACGTTCGCGTCGCGCAGGCGTTCGTACGAGTGCACCCAATTGACGTCGGCCGCCGCATGGTAGATGGCTTCGATCTCGGCGGCCAACGCCGAAAACGCGCCCGCGTCGCGACCCAAGCGCGGCCGGGAAAGATCGCCGTCCACGACGCGAATGCGGTCCACGTCCGCGTCGTGCCAGAGCCCGTACGCGGTCAGGTTGCGACGCACGCGCGCGAATCCATCGCCGCGCCCCGCTCGAACCAGACAATGCACCGTTGCCGTCGTTTCGTCGAGCAACGTGCGCAAGAGATACGCGCCGAGGAAACCCGTCGCCCCGGTGAGCAGCACGCGGCGTGCGGCGCGAGTGGGGGGCGCGATGCCGCGAGGCGCGATCTCGGGCGGCAGCGCGGCATCGACGCGCATCTGTCTGATTTGTCGCTCGCGAGCACCGTCGGTGTTTCCGTCCTCGATGAAGCGGCACAGCGAATCGATATCCGGATGTTCGTGCACGGCGGTGAGCGGCAGCTCGATTCCCAGGTCGTCCTCGATCGCCGCGGTGAGCTCGACCGCGGCCAACGAATCCATTCCGAGCGAGGCGAACGTGTCGAACGGTCCGACGCGGGCGACACTCACGCGGAGTGTCGCGCCGACGACCGCCGCCAGGCGATCGCGAAGCCCCTCGCGAGTCGCGACGCTCGTCACGTGCCGGTGCCGAGTGCGACGGCGAATTCGGGATCCGCCACCCAGCGCGCCACTTCGTCGAGCGAGCGGTCACCGAATGCGTCGCGACACGCACGGCGGCGCAGCTTCCCGCTCGACGTCTTCGGCATCGTGCCGTGACGGAGCACGCTCACGGCCGAGAGCACGATGCCGTGGTGATCGACGACCGCCTCGCGCACACGTTGGATCAGTTCAGCCAGGAACGCGTCGCAGATGGCGGTATCGTCGAGCTCCGGTGCGTGCCGGCGGTCGACTTCCACGGCAAGGGCCACTGCTTCGCCGCCTTCGCCGTCGATCGAAAACGCAGCCGAGCATCCGGGCCTGATCGCCGCGTGCTGTCGCTCGGCGGTGCGCTCGACGTCCTGCGGGTAGTGCTTGAAGCCGCGCACGATGAGCACGTCTTTCAAGCGCCCCGCGATGAACAGCTCTCCGTCGTGCAGCGCGCCCAAGTCGCCCGTACGCAGGAACGGACCTTCACCGCCGGCGAGGCGCGCCTGGAACGTCTCTCGCGTCTCGTCGTCACGACGCCAGTAGCCGCGCGCCACGCTCGGCGACTCGACCCAGATCTCTCCGATGCGCCCGTCGGCGCATCGGAGACGCGTGTGCGGATCGACGATCAGCGCTCGTGTCCCGAACGACACCGGACCGCTCGACACGAGCGGACGCGTGCCCGAGTTCGACGCGCGCGCGATGCGGAGCCGGCCGCGCGTCAGGGCATCGGTGGAGACGTCGTGAATCACTGGCTCGTAGTGGCGCCCGCCGGTGGAGACGAGCAGCGTGGACTCGGCGAGGCCGTACACGGGATAGAACGAGCGCCATTCGAAGCCAACGCCTTGGAATCGCGCGTGAAACGCTTCGAGCGTCTCGGCGCGGATCGGTTCGGCGCCGTTGTACGCGGTGCGCCACGAGCTGAGATCCAGCGCGTCGCGTTGCGCGTCGGTGACTTTGCGAACGCAGAGATCGTAGGCGAAGTTCGGCCCGCCGCTCGTCGAAGCGCGATAACGCGTGATCGCGCGCAGCCACCGAATCGGCCGGTGGAGGAACGACGCCGGCGCCATGAGAAATGCCGGATAGCCGCCGAAGATCGGACCGAGCACGCCCTCGATGAGTCCCATGTCATGAATCACCGGGAGCCACGACACGGATCGCGTCGAGCGGTCGCGGTCCGCGGCGCTGCTGGCGTAGGCGAGGTTGTGGAGCAGGTTCGCGTGCGACACCATGACGCCGCGCGGCGACGCCGTCGAGCCGGACGTGTACTGAAGAAACGCGAGATCGTGCGTGTCGATCGGCACGTCGTGCCACTCGCCCGTGTCATGCTCGAACAGCGTGTCGGTGGCGAGCCACGGAATCGAGGCGAGCGCCGGCGCGTCGATCGACATGCGCGTCGCGGCGTCGGCGACGCTCGCGTTGGCGAGAACGATCGCGACGTCGGCGTCGGCGACGATGCTCAGCAAGCGCGGCAGCGTGCGCGACGCCTGTGACGGTTGCGGCGGATACGCCGGCACGGCGATCACGCCCGCGTACAGGCAGCCGAAGAACGCGGGGATGAAGTCGAGCCCGGGCGGATACAGCAGCAGGGCTCGATCGCCCGGGCTGACGCCGCGCTCGCGCAGCGCGCGGGCCACGCTTCGTGCGCGCTCGTCCAACTCGGCGTACGTGAGACGCGGACCTTCGCGCTCGCCGTCGATGAGGAACGTGAAAGCGGTGTCGCCTCCCTGCTCCGCCGCGCGGGATGCGAGCAGATCGACGAGCGTCGAATGCGGCGCGCTCATACGAGCACCTCGACGGGAGCGGACGAAGGGAGCACGTCGATGGTGAGCGAGTCCGGCAGTCGGCCGGTGGATCGCATCGACTCGTGGACGCGAACGAACAGGTCGTGCACGGCGTCGCGGTTGCGTTCCAGGTCGGCGACGACCCAGTAGCTCGTATCGATCGGCGGGAGAAAGTAGACGTCGATCATACCAGGTTTGGCGTCGTATCCCATACCGGGGTTCATCTCGTTCGGGATCGCGAAGTAGATGGGCACGATCCGCGCGTGGAGACTCGTGGCGAGATGGAACGAGCCTTTGTTGAAGTGCCCGATCTCGCCGGTGGTGATGCGCATGCCCTCGGGACTCAGATACACCGAGTCACCCGTCTCGCGAAGAATGCGGTCGGCGCGCTTGAAGATCTCGACACGCTTCGTCGGATATTCCTGCGGCACGGTCCAGAAGATCCGGATGAGCGTGCCGATGATTCCCGTCGGCGGCATCCACTTGAGGAAGCCGCTGAGGAAGAACCGCGTGCGCGGCAGTCCCAGCGCGATCAGGACGAAGAGATCGAGCGTCGACGTGTGGTTCGAGACGTAGATCGTCTGGATGTTCGCGGGCTGCGGGGCGCCGTGCACGCGATAGCGCACGCCCCAGATGCGAAGCGCGGCTTCGCCCAACCAGCGCGCCATGACCTCGGAGTAGAATCGGCGCGCCAGAGAACACGTCGGGATCGCGACGATCAGCATGGCGATCGCGCCGAACGTGAGGAAGATGAACGTCGCCGCGAGACGAACACGCATGCCGGAGCTCATACGCGTCTCCGGCAGATCACGGTCTGCATCGCGAAGTTGAGCTGCTTCTCGAACGCCAGCACGGGCGAGAACAGGATCTGGCCCAGGAAGTACGGGTAGATCGCGCGCGAGAGGTTGAGCCCTTTGCCGCGGAGCAGCTTGAAAGCCGCGCCGGCAAAGATGTAGAAAAAGGCCGGGAACGCGCCGTACGGCAGATAATCCACCACCTCGAGGCCCGCCTTGTCCATCGCCAACAGGAATGTCGTGCGGTCGTAGAGTACCGTGTGCTGCGGCGCCTGTAGTCCGGGCCACCGATCGCCGTAAAGGCGGAACGTGGTGCTATCGAGCCTCGGCACCTCAATGATCAGGCGGCCGTCGGGCTTCAACAGACGGCGCGCCGTGGCCAGCGTGCGCATCGGATCGTAATCGTGCTCGAGGAAGTGCCACATCGTCACGAGGTCGAAGGGCTTCTCGCCGAACTCCTGCTCGTAGAAGAGTCCACAACGAAAATCGACGCCGTCGAGCGACGGGCTCGCGCTCAGATCCTTGAAGTCCACCCCGGTCGCGCGCGCGCCGTAGCGCGAGCGCATCTTCTGGAGGAACGTGCCGACCGCGCAGCCGACGTCGAGGACGTCGCTGTGCGAGTCGAGCGCGACGTACCGGCTGACGATCTTGTCCTTCTGCCGGTCGTGCCGGTCCATCGCCCAATTGAAGAAACCGGTGAGCACGCCCCAATCCTTCTTCTTGCGGTGCGCGATGTACTCGTCGTCGTAGTATGACTTGATGTGCTCGACGGTGAGCCGCGGGTTCTGGTAGCGCAGGCCGCAGCGCGCGCACGTGACGAAGGTGAATCGTCCCGGTTTGCCGCTGAGATCGTCTTGGGCGGTGATGAAGGGTGAGGACTCGGAGCCGCCGCACAGATAACAGCACACGGTCTCGAACTGGCTGGCGACGGGCGCCTCGAGCGCGCGCGACGTGTCGGGCGGAATGGCAATCGCGGTCATGGGAGCTTCCCTCCGAGAAGGGTTGCGGTAGCGATGAGCATGGACACGAGCGCGCATTCCGAGATCGCGATCCGGCGCGCGACCAGAGACGCACGGAGCGAAGGATCGTCGACGACCTCGTAGACGCAGAGAACGAGGTACAGCGCCGCGAGCGCGGCGAGCGGCGGCGCCGCCGGCGATACGGCGAAGGCCAGCGCCGGGTACTTGAGCAGCACGATGTGGCCATTGATCACGCCGCGTGTGACGACGGGTCGAAGCCGGTACCACGCGCCGAGAACGGCGACGGCCCCACCGACCACCCCGAGCCGTGCCGCGGCGCGCGGTCCAAGCGCGATGAGCGCCAACCCTGCCACGGCGAGGGCGATCGCCACCGCAATCAGCGGCGCGATCGACTCCGCGACGACCGTAACCCGGTTCGGATGCTCGCGCGCATCTCTCGAGCGATCCTCGATGTCGTCCCAGACGCGGAACGCGAGCATCAAAACGAGTCCCGTCACGGTCGCGCGCGCGAACTCGCTCACCGAGCGGCCGCCGTTCCACCCGTTCACCTGTCCACCCGTCCACCCGTCCACCGCCGCCACAACCAGCGCCAGCGGCACGAACACGCGCAGCCGCGCGCGCTCGGCGAGGTATCGTACGATCAGCTCACGCGACGACATGCACCTCTCCGCGATCGCCGTCCACCGTGACCGTCGTGCCGGATGGAATGCGCACCATGGCGTTCTTCACGCCCACCACGCACGGAATGCCGAACTCCCGGGCGATGATCGCGCCGTGCGACAACATCCCACCGCGCTCGATGACCAGTCCGGAAATGAGGAAGAACGCCGGCCCCCATCCGGGATCCGTCTGCTTGGTGACGAGCACGTCACCGCGCGCGAGGAGCGCCGTCTGCGTCACACTGTCGAGCACCGTCGCACGTCCGGTGACACGTCCGCCGCACGCGCTCGTCCCCGTCAACACACCGCTCGAAGTCGCCGCCGCCGATGTTTGCCAGTCCACCGGTCCATCGGTCCGCCGGTCCGCCGGCATTTCCAAGTACTCGCCTTCAGGCAGCGTGAACGAATCGGGCGGATTCGTCGCCGAGAGTCGCGCGTGATCGGTCTTGCGCGTAGCGATCAACGTGCGAGTCGCGCCGGGGAACATCGCGCTGCCGCCAGTCAGCTCGAGCAGCTCCTGCCACGTCAGGAAGAACACGTCGTCACGCTCGGCGATCGTTCCGCGGCGCGTCAGCTCGGTGCCGATCGCAAGAGCGATTCGCCGGCACCGGCTGTAGAGCAGCGCCTGTTTGAGCCGCGCGCGTTCGCGATATCGAATCGCGGCGTGCACGCGCGGCACGAGAAGCTCGAGCAGCATGGCGCGGGCCGTCGTGAGACGCTCGCCGACGCGCCCCGTCTCCTCCTCTCGCGCAGCAGCCTGCGCACGCAACGCATCGCGCGGCGAGTCTGCGTCGAGCCTGGCATAGGCGCGGAGCACGTCGATCAGCGGCGCCGGATCCTCCTGGAAGCTCGGCGTCGTGAGCATCAGCTCTTCGGAGCACCGAAAGCCCCAATCATCCAGGTACCGCTGAAACGCCACGCGGAACTCGGCGTAGAGCGCGTCGACGCGAATTGCGTTCAACACCGCGTTCGGGTCCGCGTTCTCGAACAACGCGTTCAACGCGCCGTCGCGACGCACCAGTCGAGAGAGATCCCACAGTCGCAGCACCGGCTCACCGCTCACCACGTTCGGAATCGCCTTGAGCAGCGACGTGTGCGTCGCTTCGCCGAGTCCGGCGCCGCGCAGCAGGCGCTCGAGCGCGCCATAGCTGATCATCGCCGCGCCGTCGGCGAGTGAGGCATCGAGCCATTTGTGGCACCGAATGTCGATGAAGCCGGCCAGCGTGTCGCGTAGCTCGGCAAGCGACATCGTGTCCAGAAGTGAGGGTTGTGTGCGCGCCGCGAACTCGTCCACCGAGCGCTCGAACCGCGCCACGCGACGCTCGAGCTGGACGAGAAGCGCCGTCGCTTTCGCCAGGATCACGGACACTTCGGCGATCTGCCGGACCTTGCTGCGGCGAGCAACCGGATTCGGCTCGACCTCGTTACCGTCGGCGCCGACGAACGTGTCGAAGCTCCGCGTCAGCGCGCTGCCGAAAGGTGCGAGGCGAAGCACCGAATGAATCGCCGAGAGATTGTAGTATATCCGGGCGCCGTGCACGCCGATGATGCGCTGGAACTCTGACTCCATCGCGCGCACTCGGGCGGCCGAGACGCCGCAGGCGACGGCGAGGTTGCGGAAGTAGTGCGTGTATCCCGCCGCGGCGATCGAGTACAGCAGCGGCGAAATCGGCCGCGGAAAATTCTCGTTGACGTTCGCGTTCGACCACGTGATGAGTCGTCGCGGTGACGCGACGCTCGCCGGCGGCATCGACACCGGCGCGGTGATCGGCCGCGACTGCACGACGTAGAGCGCGCCGCTCTGATCGATCGCCCATTCGACGTCCTGCGGCGCGCCGAACTCCCCTTCGAGTGCAAGGCCGGCGGCTCTGAGCTGCTCGGTCTCGCGATCACTCAGCGAACACGCAACGTGTCGATCGAGATGACGAGCCGTGCCACTCCGGCGATCGAGCGCCAGGCGGCCGGGATCCACAGCGCCGGCGACGAGCTTGTCGGCGAGACCCGGTCCGTACTCGACGAGGATCTCCCCGCTCGACGTCGTCGTGAACGACACGCCTGCTGCCCGCGCGTCGACCTGCCGCTGAATCACCACGCCCATGCCACGCATCGGCGCGCCGCGCGCCCTCCTATAGAAGGCCGCGCGCTCCGACCACAGCGAGGCCCACACGTCGCGCACGGCTTGCTCGAGCATCGCCTGGTCGGTCACGTGCAGAATCGAGTCGAGTTGGCCGGCAAACGACTCGGCCGCTCCATCTTCCCCCACCGCCGAGCTTCGCACGACCACGGGGCCACGGGCGAGGAACGGCGCCGCATAGATCGCCAGCTGTTCTCGCAGCGTTCGGGGCAAGGCCGCGGTTCGCACGAACGACGGCCAGTCGGATGTGACGGCGCCGGCCGACGCAACGTGAGCGTCGAGCGCGTGCACGGTGAGCACGAAGCCCTCCGGCACCGGCAATCCCGCACGCAGCATTCGGCCGAGTGCGTACGCTTTGCCACCGACGAGACTCGGATCGGCCGCCGCTACGAGCGGAGCGCAGAAAATGTTCGTGGACTCGGCCAACACGGTCGCCGGATCAGCGACGATCGGCGATGCGTCCGGCGGAGTGAGCGAGACTTCGACGGTCGTCATGCCGGTCGCGCCTTCACGCCGATCCGGTACAGCAGCACGCTGAACGCCAAGTGAATTCCCGGTCCGATCACCAGCACGTACAGCCACAGCATCCATGGCGTCGGCACGACCAGTGACATCGCGATGAGCATTCCGAGGATGGAATCGACGCGATCGACGATGAACGTCACCGCCGCGCCTACGCGGCCTGGCGCCGCCATCCCGGGCGCGACGTCGAACTGCCGTTTGACGAACGAATTCGGCAACTCACCGAGCATGAACCCAAGCCCGGCGACCGCGCCGAGGATCGCGTAGCCCGATGCGTCGAGTCGCCAGAGCTCACCGGCGATCGATGGCGAAACGCGTGAGACGATCGCGTGAAGCGCCGCGAACGCCGCCGCCGCCGCGGGAACCATCACGACAAACCCCCGCACCGTCTTGTTCTCGCCGAAAAGTCGCTTGCCGCGAACGTGCGCGCCGCCGTCGAGCGGCACGAGCAGACGTCGCGATGCCGGCATGCGAAGCCACGCGGAGTGCGCGAGCCCGGCGAGGATGAACGCGACCGTGAGAAACAGCGCGCACGCGAGCGGATCGAGAGTCATGTCGCGGCTCAGATGTCCGCGCCGGTCTCGAGGCGGTTGTGAAAGAGAAACAGCTCGCCTCGGAGCCCGCGTGCGCCCCGAATCCACGCCCACAATCCGATCTCGTTTTCGGTTTCGTACCGCACCTCGCCGAGTCGATAGCCGGGCACGTAGGGGTACATGTGATGCAGTTCGTGCGCGTCTATGTGGAGCAGCATCGCCGACAGCCAGCGCGGGAGCACCAACGACCGCGTGAACACCTCCTGCTCGATCGTCGGGAACGGCCGGACGGGTTCGCCGTGGCTGAGGCGTTGCGGGATGTGCGTGTGCTGGCTGAGGAGCAGCAAATCCTCGGCGACGAGCGTGAGGAGGAGCGCGACGCCGACGAGACGGAGCGTCGTCATCGGCCCGATCACGACGATGATCGCGACATAGGCGAGCAGCAGCGCGAGCGAGCTGACGGCGAGCCTTCGCCGATCGTCGCGCTTTGGAAACAGCTCGAGCAAGCGCGGCCAATTCCAGAAATTGTTCACGCGATACAGCACCGAGAACAACGGAATCCAGAGACGCCAGCAGACGTTGACCAGCACGCGTTCGAGCGTGCCCAACTCGCGCGGCACCAGCGCCGCCGTGGTCGGATCCACGTCCTGCCAGCCGGTCCACTTGTGGTGACGGCCGTGGATGCGTTTCCAGTTGTAGAACGGGATGATCGAGAAGAACCCCGCGACCTGGCCGAACAGCGCGTGCAGTCGCTTGGTGCGGAACATCGTCTCGTGCCCGCACTCGTGCAGCACGGCGAACCACTGCACGAACGCCAGCGCGAGCACGACCTGACCCGCGAACCAGATCCACACGGACGCGTTTCGCGACAACCAGAAGCCGGCCCCGGTGACCCCGGCGCATTCGGCGACGCACAGCGCGCCGGCGACGTTGGACGGCCGCAAGTGCGCCAGCTCGCTCGGCTTGGGCGGGAGCGGTGGTGGTGATGCGTCAGCAGTTGTGGCTGGGGTTTGCTGCACAGCGGCCTCCGGCGTGCGGGATTCCCGCGTCGGATCCAACGGGTGGATGAGGCGCTTCTGCTGCAGGTTCCGGCGGCGCGCGTCACGGCTCAGGATAGGCCGGGACGGCGGGCGGGCGAATACGTCAACTAACGTATCCGTGCGGGGGTCGCGCGCAATCTTTGCCAGCCAAACGGTGATGGGGGGCACGGACCAAACCGCCGGAATCTGCGAGCGTTCTGCATGGCGCGCCTCCTCCGCAAGTCACGCTTCGTGGCCGCGCTTCTCGTCGTCGCGTGCAGCGCCTCTGATACCGCGGCGACCACGAGTTCCACCGATCCGGGAGGCTCGCAGTCGCAGCCCGGCGGTACGCAGTCGCCACCGGCGAGCGGGGGCGAGTCACTCGGCGGGCGACGTCCGTTCCCCGATGACAATCCGTGGAACACGGTGATCACGGGCGCACAGGTGGATCCGAACTCGTCGACGTTGATCGCGTCGTGCGGCGTGCGGAATCTCCATCCGGATTTTGGAACCGTCTGGGACGGCGCCCCGAACGGAATTCCGTACATCGTCGTCCACTCGGGACAGGCGAAGGTCCCCGTCTCGTTCGACTACGACGACGAGAGCGACCCGGGTCCGTACCCGATTCCGCCCGACGCGCCGATCGAAGGCGGCGCGTCGTCTGACGGCGACCGTCACGTGCTGGTCGTCGATGTCGACGCGTGGAAGCTGTACGAGCTCTTCGACGCGCATCCAGTGAACGGCGGCAAGAGCTGGACAGCCGGATCGGGCGCGATCTTCGATCTCGGCTCCGACGCGCTGCGTCCCGCCGGCCGGACATCGGCCGACGCCGCCGGGCTTCCGATTTTTCCCGGTCTCGTGCGCTACGACGAGGCGGTCACGCAGGGACACATCGACCACGCGCTGCGCTTCACCTGCCCGAGCACGCGGAAAGCCTACGTCTCACCGGCGCGGCACTACGCGAGCAGCGACACGAGCAGCGCGCTTCCGGCGATGGGCATGCGGGTGCGCCTCAAGGCGAACTTCGACACGACGTCGTTCTCGCCGACGGTCCGCGCGATCCTGCGCGCGATGATGCGTTACGGGATGCTGGTCGCCGACAACGGCTCGGGATGGTACGTGAGCGGCGCGCCCGACTCGCGCTGGAGCGACGACGATCTCGCAACGCTGTCGCGCGTTCCGTCGAGCGCGTTCGAGGTAATCAAGCAGTAAGCTTGGACTACCAGCGAATGATGCGTTTCAACAGATTCGCGAGGCTTCGCCCAGCCTGAGCAATCGGGTTGTTGTCGGGCGGATTGATGATGTTGCCGTTCGCGTCGATCGCGATTTGTCCCGGCGGCGGACCTGTGTGCACCGTGCACGATTCCGCCGGCTCCGCGCCGATCTTGAACCACTGCGTCGTGCGCACCGGGCACCACGGCGTGGCCAGCTGACCCGTCGACGGATCGACGACCTTCGAGATCATCCCCGGCGGGATCGCGAAATCTCCGCCGTGCGGCTCCTTCCAACCCGCCTGATAGAATTCCGCCCACGCCGGCGCGGCGAGGCGTCCACCGCTCGCGTTCACCGCGATCTGCTGCGGCATGTCGTAGCCGAACCACACGCCGGCGACGAGCGTCGGTGTGTAGCCGACGAACCACACGTCATTGCCGTCGTTTGTCGTGCCGGTCTTGCCGGCGATCGGGCCGGTGATGCCGTAGTCGCGGATCCCCTTCCCCGTGCCGTAGTTCACGACGCCTTCGAGCATCTCCGTCAACTCATACGCGTCGCGCGCGTCCATCGCCGGAATCGTCTGCGCCGTTTCCTGGGTCCAGAGCAGCGTGCCGTCCGGCGCTTCGATGCGCGTCACCAACCTCGGCGTCACGCGATTTCCGCCGTTGGCGAACGGCGCGTACGACGTCACCAGCTCGAGTGGCGTCACGCCTTCGGCGCCGAGCGCGATCGCCGGCACCGGCGTGAGCGGACTCACGATGCCGTTTCGCCGCGCCGCCGCGATCACCGCGCTCTCGCCGACCGCGCGGCTCACCCGCACCGTCGCCGCGTTCGCCGAGAGCATCAGCGCCCGCGCGAACGTGATGCGTCCGTTGTATTCCAGATTGTAGTTCGCCGGCTGCCAGATGGTGCGTCCGATCTGTACCTGTACCGGGTCGTCGTCGACGTCTTCAGAAGTCTTGTATCCCGCGCCCAGCGCCGCCGCGTAGACGAACGGCTTGAACGCAGACCCCGGTTGCCGCTTCGCGTAGAATGCGCGATTGAATCCGCCCCGCTGCGTGCGGCGCCCCGGCACGAGCGCGCGAATGTCGCCGTTCGTCGGATCGATCGCCACGAGCGCGCCTTGCACGTCGTCCGGTACGTGGCCGAACGTCTCGCGCGTCTCCGCGGTGATCGCCGTGAAGTGTTTGAGCATGGTGCGATCGGCCGAGCGCTGGAGTGTGAAGTCGACCGTCGTGTAGACGTTGACGTCGCCTTCCTTCAGCACGTCGGGCAGCACCGAGTCCACCAGGGCGCGAACGGCGTCGAGCGCGCTCGGCTCCTGGGTGATCGACGGGTGCCATTCGTTCTCCGCGATTTGCAGCGGGGCTCTCTCGGCAATCGCCGCTTGCGGTTTCGTGATGTAGCCCTGCTCCGCCATCAGCGTGAGCACGACGTTGCGCCGCTGCACGGAGCGACTCGGATTGCGGCGCGGCGTGTACGTCGACGGCGCCTTGGGCAATCCGGCGAGCAACGCGCCTTCCGGCAGCGTGAGCTTGCTCGCGTCCTTGCTGAACAGGTCGAGGCTCGCCGCCTCGATGCCGTTCACGCCGTTGCCGAGGTAGATGACGTTGAGATAATGCTCGAGGATCTGGTCCTTCGTGAGCTCCGACTCGAGCAGTCGCGAGATGCGCAGCTCGATCAGCTTGCGGCGTAGAGAGCGTCCGTGATAGCGGTCTTGCAGGAAGCTGTTGTGCGCCACCTGCATCGTGATCGTGCTGAAGCCCTGGCGGATTCCGCCGGCGCTGAAGTTCCGGGCGACGGCGCGGACCACGCCGTGCCAATCGAGACCGTTGTGTTGATAGAAGCGTCGATCTTCGGTGGCGACGAACGCGTTGCGAACGTTCGCCGGCACTGCCGACAACGGCACATTCACGCGGCGCACGTTCTCGAGATGACCGAGGAGCTTGCCGTCCCGGTCGTAGACATTGCCGCCTTCGCTCGGGTGAAATGCGCGGATGTCGGCGCGGCTGGGGCAGCCGTAAAAACCACAGGTCGCCAGCCAGGCGTCGAACGCGATCACACCGGCGCAGGCGAGGACGAGCAGGCTCAGCCACGGCCAGTGGACGCGCGAGCCTTTCGCTCGATTTGTCGGATCGCGGCGCAGGCGTTGCGCCAATCGCGTCAGTCGAGTCGTTGCCATTGCGGGGACAGGAGAATGAACCTGGACATGCTACTATAGATATGGTACGCCTATCCCTAACGCATGTTTCCGGCCTGAGCGTCGGCGCCCGAAAAACGCACTTCCAACCGAGCAAACACCAAGTTATGTCGCCGTTGGCACGTGTATCCGTGATGTTGGTTGCACTCGCCGTCCTGGCCTGCATCGACCGAGGCGCCCGCGATGGTCACGCGGCCCAGACGAATCGCCCCGATTCGGTCGGCGGGGCAGTCGCGGCGAGCGGCGCGGCGGCTGACAGCGTCAAACTGCCCGCCAATCACGCGGGGCGCATCCCGGTCCTCGAGTATCATGTGATCGAGGGCACAAAAAATTCGTTGTATACGCGCACCGCCGATAGCTTCAAGGCCGATTTAGAAGATGTATACAAGCGCGGCTACCGTCCGATCACGATCGCCCAACTTCTCGACAAGGACTTCTCGGATGTTCCGGCGGGAATGTCGCCGGTCGTCTTCGTATTCGACGACGCATCGCCGTCGCAGTTTCGCTATACCCAGGGAGCCGACGGCAAGTTGACGATCGACCCGACGAGCGGCGTGGGGATCTGGCTCGATTTCGCCAAGACGCACCCCGGGTGGAAGAATCGCGGGACGTTCTGCATTCTGAACGGCGCGTCGGCCGGCCATAACTTCTTCGGCGACAGCCCGAAGTTCGAAGGGCAGAAAAAGGAGTGGCGCTTTCAAAAAGTGAAATGGCTGGCCGACCAGGGGTTCGAACTCTGCGATCACACGATCTGGCACGCCCGGCTCGACAAGTTCTCCGACGCGATCGTGCAGCAGCAGATCGCCGGAAACGCGCTGGCGATCGACTCGGCGGCGCCCGGTTACAAAGTGCGCACGATGGCGCTGCCGTACGGAATCTGGCCGAAGAACAAACAGCTCGCGTGGGAAGGCACGTGGACCGATCCCAAGACGAAGCAGGCGCACCCGTACAAGTTCGACGCGGTGCTCGAGGTGGCGGGCGGTCCGACGCGCAGTCCGTTCGACCCCGCCTTCAATCCGCATTCGATCACACGCGTGCAGGCGGTCGGCAACGACATTCACAAGACGCTCGATCAGCTCGACGCCTCGAAATCGCGTTTCGTGAAGTAGCGCGGTAGGATTACGGGCGTCGGCTCTTCGACGCCCGTCTCTCCCACCCGCCCCTCTTGCTCTCGTCCAAGCAGTGGACGCTCGTCGCGTCGATCCTCGCGTCGAGCCTGACGTTCATCGACGGCACCGCGGTCAACGTCGCACTGCCGGCGCTCCAGTCGAGCCTCGGCGCCACGGTCACCGACGTGCAGTGGGTGCTCGAGGCGTACACGCTGCTTTACGGATCGCTCATTCTCGTGGGCGGATCGCTCGGCGATCAGCTCGGGCGAAAGCGAGTCTTCCTCGTCGGCGTGTATGTCTTCGCGATCGCGTCGGTGCTGTGCGGCATCGCGCCAACTCCCACGCTGCTCATCGCCGCACGCGCGTTTCAGGGAGTCGGCGCGGCATTGCTCGCGCCGGGCAGTCTCGCACTCGTGAGCGCCGCGTACGACGACAAAGAGCGTGGCCTCGCGATCGGCACGTGGTCGGCGTTCAGCGCGATGACGACGGCGATCGGACCCGTGGGCGGCGGTTGGCTGATCGAGCACGTGGGCTGGCGTGCCATCTTCTTCGTCAACATTCCGCTGGCGGCGATCGTCGTGTTTCTCTCGCTGCGCCACGTGGATGAATCGAGCGACCCGTCGCGCCACGGCGCCATCGATTGGCTCGGCGCCGCGCTCACCGTCGTCGGCCTGAGCGCGCTCACCTACGGCTTTCTGTCCTGGCCGGCGCTCGGCGGCGGACGCTTTCTCACGTCGGGGATGATCGCGATCGGGGTATTCGCGCTCGTCGCCTTTGTTCTCGTCGAGCGAGCCGTGGTGAACCCGATGCTCCCGCTCGGCCTCTTCTCGTCGCCAACCTTTTCCCTCACGAACGTCCTCACGTTCCTGCTCTACGGCGCGCTGTCGACGATGCTCTTCGTCGTGCCGCTCGTAATGATTCAAGTCGACGGCTACTCGGCGACGGTCGCCGGCGCGTCGCTGCTGCCGTTTACCGTCATTCTCTTCGTCATGTCACGGTGGGCCGGCGGCCTGGTCGCACGCGTCGGACATCGGCCGCCGTTGACGATCGGTCCAGCGGTCGCGGCGCTTGGCCTCGCGGCGTTCGCGTTGCGATCGACCGCCACCGGTGCGTCCTACTGGACGTCGTTCTTCATTCCGATCGTCGTCCTCGCCATCGGCATGGGAATCACCGTCGCGCCGCTCACGACGACGGTCATGACCGCCGCCGGCCGAGAGCACGCGGGCGTCGCGTCGGGGGTGAACAACGCGGTCGCGCGAATTGGCGGACTGATGGCGATCGCGGTGTTCGGCGTCGTACTCGCTCGTTCGTTCGCGTCACGCGTCGAGCCGCGTCTCGAACACATGGCCATCTCGTCATCCGCGCGAGCGTCGGTGCAGCGCGAGCTGCCGAAGATGGCCGGGATCAAACTTGATTCGATCCCGTCGCTTCGGCCCGACGAGCGCGCGCTGGTGCGCTGGGCGGTCGACGGTTCGTTCGTGTCCGCCTATCGGGTCGTGATGCTGTGCGTCGCGGCCATCGCGCTGGCGGCGGCGATCATTGGTTTGATGATTGCGTGAGCGAAACGGTGCGGACTACGACTCGGTGATCGGGCCTTCGGTTCCCAGAGACGACGACGCGAGCGAGTCGCGGTCGCTCCGTAGGAGTTCGTAGGCGCGCATGCCGGCCATCGCTCCCAATACCGGCGCAACCCAGTACAGCCAGTGCGCCGTCCAGATGCCACCGACAACCGCTGGGCCCAATGTGCGGGCGGGATTGAAGCTGCCGCCGGTGAGCGGACCAGTGATGAGCGCGCCCGCGAAGATTGTCGCGCCGATGGCGAACGGTGCCACGCTCGGCGGCGTCCGCGGGTCGCTTGCTACTCCCATGATCACGAAGCCGAGGATGGCCGTGTAGCCCGCTTCGACGGCGAATGCTCGGATCGTCGAAATCGCGGGGATGGTCGCGCCATAGTTGCCGACCGGACCGACGATCCAGGCCAGTACCAGCGACGCCACGATCGCGCCGGCGCACTGCGCCACGACATACGGAAACACGTCGCGCCCCTCGAATCGGCGAACTGACCAAAGTCCGATAGTCACGGCCGGGTTGATGTGTGCACCGCCTATGTGGCCTGTCGACGCGACGACGAGCGTCACGGCGAGACCGAAGGCGAGTGCGACCGCGGGCGCTCCGAACGCGTGCGTGGACGCGGACACCATCACCGCGCCTGGCCCAATGGCAACCAGAACGAACGTGCCGATGAATTCCGCGGCGTATCGGCGTGCGGCCGGGCGGAGCCTCATGCCGAAGCAGGGACCTTGCCGCCGAGTCGCAGGTACTCCGCGAAGTCGTCCGGCAGATCACTTCGACGAATCGCGTCGACGGCCGCCTCTATGTCATACGCGACGCGGACGAACTCCACGTCGATCGAACCCTCTCGGGTGGTCGAGACGACGACGTAGCCGGCGCGCCAATCGCCGTCCTTCGGGCGCCCCACGCTGCCGGTGTTCACGAAGTGCACGCCGCCAACCGAGCGATGCCACGGAAGATGGGTGTGGCCGAACGCGATCAGATCGCCCGCCCCGGCGCCGACCACCTCCGCCATCTTCGTGCAGAACGTGTCGGGGCGATCCTCGGTCCAATACGTCACGTTGTTGAGCGGCGTGCCGTGGACGAGTGTGAGCGTCGGACCCGCGACGTGACCACCCAGCGGCCGAACGTCCAACCGAAACGGCAGCGTTCCGAGAGCCGCTTTTGTTTCCGCAGACACGTGCGCTCGCGTCCAAGCGTAGCTCACGTGCGACAGCTCTTCCTGTTTCGGATCCTCGTACCGACACCCGCAATGCTTGTAGTCTGTCGCAACCGTGGAGTCGTAGTTGCCCGAGACACCCTCGATGTGATCGTCGCGCAGTCGCTGCACGACCTCGTTCGGCCACGGCGCGTATCCGACGAGATCGCCGAGGTGACAGATCGCGTCGACATCGGTTCGCCTTTGGATATCCGCGAGGACCGCATCGAGCGCCGGTAGGTTCGCGTGAATGTCTGAAAGAAGGGCGTATCGCACTTATGTCTGTGTTGACTGGATTTCGGTCCGCCCAGGGATGGGTGCCTCCACATTTGCGATGCGCTGGACGCGCGCCGCCAATGCGGCGCGTTCGAGCGCCTCGAAACGCAGGGATAGCAACAGATCGATTCGCCGCGACAGATGCGTTATCGTCTCGCGGAATGCGCGTCGTCGTGCATCGTCATCGCCGAACACATCTGCAGGATCGTCCATTCCCCAATGCGCGAACGCGGGCTGACCAGGAAACACCGGGCAGGTTTCCTTCGCGCGATCACAGACGGTGATGATCAGGTCCCAGTTATGGTCTTGGACGGCATCGATTCCTTTCGGGTGCCGTTTGGTCCAATCGATGCCGAACAGCCCGAGTGCCTCGACCGCCAAGGGATGGACGCTGTCCCCCGGAGACGATCCCGCGCTGGCGACCTCGAATCTCGGCGCTCGATCCTTGGCTAGTCGGCTCGTCATCACGGCCTCCGCAATCTGACTCCGGGCCGAATTTCGCGTGCAGAGAAACAGCACGCGAAGCCGTGCATCTTCAGGTCGAACCATGGGTTCCTCGCCTCCAAAGTGTAGAGGCTTCTAGGGAAACGGGGCTAGTCGAGCAGGCGCATCATCACCGTTGCTGTCGACGGACACGCCGATTTGAACTCGACCGTCTCGCCAATCTCCGGCGGGACCGTATCTCTCTCGACTCGGACAAAGCCGAAGCGGGGGAAGTAGCGCTCGGCGGTGAGCGTCAGCAGGTACAGGGCGTGGATGCCACGCGACTCGGTCTCTGACACGATCCGTGAAACCAGCTCTTGGCCCACGCCGTGGCTTCGCCACTCGGGTCGAACCGCGACCGAGCGCAGCAGGGCGTTGTCGCCCCGAACCTCGAGGCCTGCCACTCCGACGAGTTCCCGCGCGCCACTACTTGTTTCCGCCACGAGAAAGCTTGACGCATTCGCCGTGAGCAACTCGCCGATTCCCGCGGTTGGAAGACCGGCGTCGACGAGCAGTGCCTCGATCGCGTGCCGGTCGGCAATTGTCGAGCGGCGAATCGAAGCAACGGCGGATTTGCTGGACATCGTCACTGATCCTTCCTCGCTCAAGTGCAGCAGTCGGGATCGCATCCACATTCCCTCTTATTCGACGTGGTGCTTGTGCCCAACTCGGCCAGTTGGAGCCGGGGCTTCGCCGCGCGCGGAATACCGGGTTTGGTGGCGCGAATGAATCCGCTCATGATCTTTCCCTCCACCTGCTCCGCCAGCCCGACGTCCACTCCCGTGCCCGTGAGCAGCGCAACTGCGTCGTCGCGAGAATAGACGCGTGTCGGCTCAACGCTCGCGCGTTCGAATCCGACCGCGCCGAGCAGTTCGACGAATTCGTTTTCTTCGAGCGCGCCGGCGACGCAACCTGTCCAGAGTGGCATGCTCGCCTTGACGGCGTCGGGCAGGTTTCCGCGAACGACGACGTCGCTCACGGCGAAGCGGCCGCCCGGCTTGAGAACGCGAAACGCCTCAGCGAGCACGCGCCGTTTGTCGCCGGACAGGTTGACGACGCAATTCGAGATGATGACGTCCACCGTGTTCGATGGCAGCGGGATCGCTTCGATGTGTCCTTTGAGAAACTCGACGTTCGTCGCGCCGGCTTTCGCTTTGTTGTCGAGCGCCAATGCGAGCATTTCGTCGGTCATGTCGAGTCCATACGCCTTGCCCGTCGGGCCAACGCGCTTCGCCGAGAGGAGAACGTCGATGCCACCGCCTGAGCCGAGGTCGAGGACTGTTTCCCCTTCGTGCAGTTCCGCGAGCGCCGTCGGGTTGCCGCATCCGAGCGACGCCAGCAGGGCCGCGGTGGGAAGTCCGGCGATTTCACCTGTCTCGTAGAGGTCGGCGGTGATCGGATCCCACGTCTCGGTCGTCGAGCCACAGCAGCCGCTTGATTCGCCGCCGCAGCACGAGACAGTCGCGTTTCCGTCGGCGATCCGTTGCGCGATTGCGCCGTAGCGCTCGCGCACGGTTCCACGGATTTCCTCGAGCGGAGAGACGACTCCGCCAGACCTGTCTGCATCGCTCATCGGGTTTCTCTCACGTTGATCAAGAATCGTTGATATGTCGGCCAACAAAAACCGCTCAGTCACAGCACGCCGAGGCGCTCCGAACCGCGAGCGCCCGGCGTGACGGCTTGAATCCGGCGACGGCGTCAGCGATCTCGGCGAGGGCGTCCGGATCTAGGGAGTAATAGACCCATCGGCCCTCTTTCCGATCGTTGACGAGTCCGGCGTCCTTGAGAACTCTCAGATGGAACGACAGTCGCGACTGGGCCGCGCGCAGCTCGTCCTGCAATTCGCAGACACACCGTTCGCCGTCGCGGAGCATGTCCACGATCTCGAGCCGGGTGTTGTCGGACAGCGCGTGAAAGAGCTGCGCCGTGCGCTGGAGAGCGGCGGTGGCGGTCATGTCGAGAATATATCAACCGTTTTTGATCTGACAAGACGGGCAACCGACACGCCGTGACGGCCAAACCCCGCGCCGCTGGCGACGTGCCTCGCCGGAACTCGAGCGCGCCCTCCTACTAAGCCCATAGTTGACAACGCACCTGTGTTGTCGTATTATCTACTACGCACATAGTAGAGGAACCCATGGATGACTTCGTGCTCGGCGACCGCGAGTTGGATGTGATGGGCGTTCTCTGGGACCTGGGATCGGGGACGGTCTCGGAGGTGCGCGGCAAACTGCCCGTCGACCTCGCGTACACGACGGTGCTGACGATCCTTCGCAATCTCGAGGCGAAGGAACTCGTGACGCACACCGCCGAGGGCAAGGCGCATCGGTACGTGCCGCGGGTGGCGCGAACGGTCGCTCGGAAAAACGCGCTCAGTCGAGTCCTCGACAAGCTGTTCCATGGCTCTCCTGAGCAGCTCGTTGCACAGCTCGTCGAAGACGAGACGCTGTCGGCCGCGGATCTCAAGAGGCTTCGTGCCCTGCTCAAGCCGCGCGGGAAGAAGCGCGGAGGGAGCAAATCATGATCGCCTCGTGGATGCTGTACGCAGCGCTTGTCGGCACCCTGCTCACGGTGGCGGCGGTCGCCGGCGATCGCGTCGCCGTCGCCCGCCGCCGACCGACGCGCATCATCTGGTTCGCGGCCGTGCTGCTGTCGGTCCTTTGGCCCGTGGGCCGCGCGGCCGCGCGACTCGCGCCGAATCCGACCGCTGCGGCGCGTCTCGTCCCGTTCACCGTCACGGTTCAATCTCCGGCCATCATCACGCGCGACAACGGGTTGAATCGCGAGACAGTCGACCGGGCGCTCGTGTTCGTCTGGTGCGGATTGAGCGCGATGCTCCTGTTTCGTTTGGCGCGCGCCGTGTTGACGCTGCGGCGGACGCGCGACACGTGGCAATCGGCGCAGCTCGACGGCACGCCCGTTCGACTTTCCAAGAACGTCGGTCCGGCGGTGATCGGATTGCGCACGATGGACGTGGTGCTTCCGGAGTGGATTCTGTCGCTCGACACGCCGCTGCGCGCGATCGTGCTCCGGCACGAGGAGGAACACCGAAGCGCGCGCGACCCGTATCTGCTATTCGGCGCGGCGCTCGCTGTCGCCCTGATGCCGTGGAATCCGGCCCTCTGGTTTCAGGCCAGGCGACTGCGCTTGGCCATCGAGCTCGATTGCGACGCGCGCGTGCTGCGGACGCATCCGTCCACCGAGCGGTACGGCATGCTGATGTTGACGATCGCGCAACGCCGCTCGGTCGGTCCGACGCTGTTCTCGCCGATGCTCACCGAACCAACGTCCCTACTCGAACGGAGAATTCTCGCCATGCGCCCCACGACACGACGGTTGGCGCGAGTGACTGTGTACGGCGGCAGCGCGCTGGCCGTCGCGGCATTCGCGTTTGCATGCTCGCTGCAATCCGACACGACGGGCCCCAAGCCGGCGCCCCAGCGGGTCACCGACAATCAGATATTCCATGAGTTCCAGATCGAGAAGCAGGCGCAGCTCCTGCCGAATAATCCGGCTCCCGCATATCCCGGTCAGCTACGGAGCACGAACACGGAAGGAACCGTGTTGACGCAATTCGTCGTCGACACGAGCGGCCAACCGATGATCGAGACGTTCCGAGTACTCGAAAGCACCGACATCGGCTTTACGGCAGCCGTACGCGCGGCGATCCCGGCGTTGCGCTTCTCGCCGGCAGATGTCGGTGGAAAGAAGGTCAAGCAGCTCGTGCAAATGCCGTTCAACTTCAGCGTGTCGAAGGACGCCGCCGGTGGTTCCAGCGGCTCGGTGAAGTTCGGTCAGACGCCGCTGCAGCCGCGTGGATCGTCGAATGGCCGCGGCGTGAAACCCGCGACGGTCCCGAACGGCGTCTACCTCGAGTATCAGGTCGAGAAGGCGGTCACGCCGCGGCCGGACAACGTCGGACCGCGGTATCCCACCGAGTTGCGGGCCGCGAACGTCGAGGGTGAGGTGCTGGCCCAGTTCATCGTTGACGAAGCGGGCCGCGCCGATTCAGCGTCGTTTCTCGTGGTGCGTTCCACCAACGAGCAGTTCACGAACACCGTTCGCGCCTCGCTCTCGTCGTTCCGGTTCTACCCCGCGCAAGTCGGCGGCCGACCGGTGAAGCAGCTCGTCCAGATGCCTTTCACGTTCAGTCTCGCCAAGTAGAAAGCCCCAAAGTCCTCTTGGTGCCCGGGCCTCCAATTGCAATCCGACATCAACGGGGGGAACACGGACACGAACGGATGGGACGGACACAAACAGAGACAACAAGAACCAGGTTGTTGTCTCCGTTTGTGTCCGTTGAATCCGTTCGTGTCCGTGTCACCACTCGTTGATGCTCGGCTGCCCGGAACGGCAAAGGGTAGCGCGCCACGCCGAGTCCTATTTCTTTCGCGGAGCCGGCTTCTCCCGCCGATCCTCATCCGCCACGTCCACACTGAGACGGGAACACCATCGCGTGCTTCACCGCGGGATACGCCGTGCTCCACCCGCGCGCGTCGTGCCAGAGAATCCGATTGAGCAGCTCCGTCGGCGCCTCGTCCGGACTGTCGAGGTTCATGCGCGCCGACGCCAGCGCCGCGGTGCGACGTTCGCGCGCATTCTTGCCCTGAATGGACGCCGGCTTCGGATTCTCGTCGAGCAGTGAGATCGTCGGAGCGATCGCCGTATATGCTCCGAGATTCGGCGACTCCCCCGGCGCGATGAAGCTCGCCCGCATGTCGGTCGCCACGAGATCGAAGATCGACATCGACGGCAGTCCGAGCATCAGCTCGATCGTCTTCACCATGCTCGGTTGCGTGTACATCGTCGAGTCGACGGTGCCGCGCTTGATGTAGGGCGAGATCGCGAGCGCCACCGTGCGGTGTCCGTCGACGTGGTCGACGCCGTCCTGCGCGTCGTCTTCGACGACGAAGATCGCCATGTCCTTCCAGAACGACGACCGGCTCAACCCTTCGACGATTTTGCCGAGCGCGTAGTCGTTGTCGGCGACGCACGCGCGCGGCGTGCACCAGCCGGCTGCCGTTCCCTCCGTGTGATCGTTCGGCAGGATGATCATCACGAGATTCGGCATCGTGTGCGCCGATTCCCAATCGCCGAGATGCGCCAGGATGTCGCCCGCTTTCACGACGTCGGGGACTTCCTGCGTCCAACCCGGATACTCGCGCACCAGCGCGCGGTCGAGCGACGGAATCTCGGAGTGCGTGTCGTAGTGGGCCTTGAGCATGTCGCGATGCGCCGCGACGTCGTCCGGATGCGCGTTGTACTGCGCGAACATCGCGCGCCGCACCGAGTCCTTCGAGTCGGGGATCGACGGCGCGTATTCGCCGAACACGGAGACCGATTGGTTCTTGTTCTGCGCCGCCTCCCACAGGAATCCGCCCGACGAATACGCCATCGCGTCGATCCCCTCCGACGGATAGCTCCTTCCAAAGTAGAGCGGCCACATCGGATACTCGGTCTCGTTCGCCTGCGTCAGCCACTGATGCCCGTCCGCCGAGTTGCCGCCGTTGGCGAAGAAGTGGTCGAGCGTGACGAACTCGCGCGACAGTGCGTGCGCGTTGGGCGTGACGTCCTTGCCGTACATCACGAGCGAGCTGTCGTGCGAGCCCATCTCGTGGTCGCCAAGGACCTGGTCGTATGTGCGGTTCTCGCGCACGATGAACACCACGTGGCTCACGAGCGACGAGTCGCCGGGCCGCTCAGGCACCGCGCGCGCCGCGGCGACTCCGATGTTCGCCGGCGGCGCTTGCGTCGCCGAGAGTGCCAGCTTGTCGTTCTCGGCCACCGCCGTGGTGTAGGCGAGCAGCTCGGCGTCGGTCGGCGTGGGAATCACGTTCACCGCGCCGCGCGTCGCGAATACGTAGCGAGCCGTCTTCCCGTGCAGCGTCCCGGTGCCGGCGCCCGGTCCGAACAGCGATCCGACGGCGATGTAGCGACCGTCGCCGCTCACGTCCAGGCTGGACGGATACCACGACGTCGGGATCAGCCCGCGGAGTGTCGGCGTGTTGCGCACGTCGTACACCGCGACCGCGTTGATGCCGCCGAGTGCGACGTACAGCGTGGTGCGATCGGGCGAGAGCGCGAGCGCGGTGGGAGCAAGTCCGATCTTGCGGTCGCGGAACGGGGCGATCTCGATGTTCGTGACGACGCGATTCTCGCGCGTGTCGATCACGGCGATCGAGTCGGAGTTGCCCGCGGCCACGTAGAGTCGCGCGCCGGTTTCGTCCCACGCGAGCGCCGTCGGGTGGCGCCCGACGGGAATGTCGATGACCGAATCCGTCGTGAGGTCCACGCGCGCCACGCTCCCCGGCGCCGCGATGCCGCGCTCGTCGACGCGAATCGCCTCGGCGCGCGGATCGCAGCATTGGGTCGAGGCGCGCTGGCCCGGTTTCGGCTTGGCGCCGCCGAGAATCGAGGCATAGGCGACGCGCGAATCCGCCGAGATGACGGCGGCGATGGGTTCGACGCCGAGCGAGATCTTGCGAATGAGCGATCCGGAATCGGCATCGATGACGGCCAGCGAATCGTTGGCCGGGAGCGGAAGCACGGCGAGACGTTTGCCGTTCGGTCCGGCGCGGAGCGCGACGGCAGGCGCACCGGCCATGAAGTCGCCGAGCGCACCCGAGTTCGTGGCGGCGACGACCGAGTCGCCGCTGGCATCGCCATCGAAGATCTGGAGCTGTGCGACCGACGGACTGCCGTCGCGCGTTTGCTCCGGTTATGACGAGCCGCCCGACGGAGGACGAGAGGACGCGATGCGTGACGGGATCGACCGCGAGCGCGTAAACGCCGGGGCGGCCGTCGACGCGTGCGCGTGAGATAACTCGATTGTCGCGCCACGCGACGTGCTGGATGGATCCTGGCACGGCGACGACGATGTCTTGCGACGATGCGCCGAATCGCACGCCACCGACTTTTCCGTTGAAAACGCTTTGCACGCCGGCGGGCGTGATGCGTTGTCCGGTGGCGATGACGCCTGGGTCGCGGATCTCGCGCGCCGGGGTCTGCGCAGGGACTTGGAGAAGGGCGGCGATGAGAAGAACAGCAGACATATAGGATGGACTCACCGCTCGTGCAGCCACACGTCCTCGAGCACGACGACTGGCTTGCTGTACTCACGCCCGTTCACTGTGAGCTTCACATTGTACGTCCCCGGCGGCGCCTGAGCGACGTTGTTTCCACCACGCCCGCCACCACCCGAGCACGACAGATCCGGCGGCCCACCCCCACCCGGACCACCACCAGCTCCGCCACCGCCCCCGCCCCGCCCACCAGCCGGCGCAGTGCCAGGCGTCACCAGCGTCCATTGCACACGATGAATCCCCGCCGTCGACGCCCCAGTCGACGTGCACACGACCTGCCCGACCGCATTCACGATCGACACTGTCACCGGCCCGGAAGCGGCCGACTTCAAGTAGTAGCCGATCGCCGTCCCGCGCGGAGCGTTCTCGCCCTCGAACCGATGATCGCCACCGACGTCAGCGTCCGTCCGGTAGTCGAACAGATACGCGATCGCGCTCCGCACGTCGAACAAGTGCACGTCCTCCGACGCGACCGCCGGCGTGAACTGCTGCAGCGGCGTGACGTCGTCCGCGATCCACAGACTCCGCCCGTGCGTCGCGACGATCACGTCGCCGTCGCGCGGATGAATCAGAATGTCGTCCGTGCGCACCGTGGGATAGTTGTTCATGAACTTCTCCCAGTGCGCGCCCGCATCGAGCGAGACGAACATCCCGAACTCGGTGCCGGCGTAGAGGAGATTCTTGTTTCTTCGGATCCTCGCGCACGACCTGCACGTTCCCATACTGCGGCAGCGTGCCCGCGATGTTCTGGAAGGTCTTGCCGTAGTCGTGCGTGACGAAGATGTACGGCGCGAGATCGTCGGAGCGGTGTCCGTCCACCGCGACGTACGCGGTGGCCGCGTCGAAGTGCGATGCGTCGATGCGCGATGACCAATACGCCGTCGCTCCACTGAGGGACGATATCGGCAGGCCGGGCAGATTCGCCGCGACGTTCGTGAACGTCGCTCCGTCATCTCGGCTCACCTCCAAGTTGCCGTCGTCCGTGCCCGCCCATACCACGCCGGGCATCACCGGCGATTCCGAGAGTGCCGTGATCGTGCCGTACGCCGTCACGCCGTCGTTCTTCGAGAGCTGCGGCTGCGTGCCCGGCACGCCCATCAGCGTCACGTCGCACCGGTCGACGTGCTTCGTGAGGTCCTCGCTCTCGACCCACTTGTCGCCGCGATTCACGGACTTGAACAACCGGTTGCCGCCGATCCAGATCTTGCTGGGATTGTGCGGCGACATCAGCACGGGCGTGTTCCAGTTGAAGCGATAGGTTTCGCCCGGCTGCGCGTTGAGGACGTTCGACGTCGCTGCGCCGCCGCGGCCTACCCCTCCGCCACCGCCGCCGCCGCCGCCACCGCGGCCCGCTCCACCGCCCCCTCCGACTCGGCCGTCGACGCACGGCCGAGCGCCGGCTTGTACGGCGCCCGCCGTCGGCGGCGGCACCGGACGAATGCTCGTCGCGCGACCGGTTCTCAGATCCACGCGCGACACGGAGCCGTCCTGCGACGACGAATAGATGATGTGAAAGTCCGTCGGATCGACCGCGGTCTGGAACCCGTCGCCGCCGGTGAGATGGAACCAGTCTTGTCCCGTGAGGCCAATCCTGCCACGCGTCGCGCTCGCGCCGGCCCAACTGTCGTTGTCCTGCAGGCCGGAGTACACGTAGTACGGATGGCCCATGTCAGCCGTCACCCAGTACGCCAGCCCAGTCGCCATCGTGCGCGCGTACTCCCACGTCTTGCCCTGGTCCCACGTGACCATGAAGCCGGCGTCATTGCCGCGCAGGATGTGGTTGCCGTTCTTCGGATCGATCCAGATCGCGTGCTGGTCCTCACCCATGTTGAAGAAGCCGCCCGCGTTGTCGAGCAGCAGAAACGTCTTGCCGCCGTCCAGCGACTTGGCCATGTGCACGCCGGCGACATAGACGTTCTGATCGTTGCTCGGATCGATGCGGATCTGGCTGAAGTAGAGCGGCCGAGCGTCGCAGTTGCTGACGACCGTCCACGATTTTCCTTTGTTGTCGGATCTGAAAATGCCCGAGCGATTGGCGTCGACCACGGGCGGCGTGCGATTCGTCGTATCCGGAGCGCCACCACGCCCACCACGTCCGCCGCCGAATCCGTGTCCCGGACCGGCGTTGTCGCACCAATCATACGCACCGGCCCGACCTCCGCCCGCTCCTCCTCCGCCGCCGCCTCCACCTCCACCTCCACCTCCACCTCCGCCTCCACCAGGCGCCGCGGCCGCTCCTTCACCCGCATCGGCGGCCGCGCCGGCTTCGATCTGCGCGTACACGATGTTCGGATTCGATTTCGACACCGAGAGGCCGATGCGGCCCAGCACACCACTCGGCAGACCATTTGCGCTCAGGCGGGCCCATGATTCGCCAGCGTTGTCCGACTTCCACAGCGCGCTCCCGGGACCGCCGCCGTTGTAGCAGCATCCGCTGCGCCGCCGCTGATAGCTCGCCGCGTACAACACGCGCGAGTTGGACGGATCCATCACGACGTCCGTGAATCCCGTGTTCTCGTCGATGTACTTGATCTTCGCCCACGTCTTGCCGCCGTCCGTCGTCTTGTAGATGCCGCCGTCGGGGCTCGGTCCGAACAGGTGGCCGGGCGAGGCGACGTAGACGACGTCCGGACTCTTCGGATCGATCACGATGCGCGCGATCGTTTGTGTCTCCTTCAGTCCGACGTTCGAGAATGTCTTGCCGCCATCATCGGTTTTGTAGATCCCGTCGCCGAAGCTCGAGGTTTGGCGATTGTTTGCTTCACCGGTACCGACGTAGACGACGTTCGCGTTCGTCGGATGGATCGCGATGTCGCCGATCGACGCGCTGCCGTACGTCTCGAACACCGGCGTGAACGTCGTGCCGTTGTTGTCGGACTTGAACACGCCGCCTGTCGCGTAGCCAACATAGATCACGTTCGGATCGCTCGGCGCGACCTCGATGTCGTCGACGCGACCGCCCATGCTCGCCGGCCCGATCGATCGAAACCGGAATGACGCGAGGACGGAGTTCGGCGAGCGGTTGATCATCGCGGAATCGCGCGTCCCTCCCGGTCCCTGCGCCGAGAGCAGCGCGGCTGCGAGCGGTACGAGGGCAAGTGCAGCGAGCGTTCGAGCGGATCGGCGTTGTGGCATTCATCGAGGCTCTGAGGGGGAACGACGATTTGATCTCGCCGCAGAGATTACCACACGCCAAACGCTTTCGCGATATCGGCCGCGCAATGAAACAGCAAGAATTGCTCGCGCTTGTAGAGTGATCGTGAGCATCGCGTTGCATGACGACTCCCCGCCGACCGCAACCATCGAACGGACCTTCCGCGGGCCGGTGGAACGTGTCTGGGCGATGTGGACGACCAAGGAGGGACTCGAAGCGTGGTACTGGCCCGCGCCGCTCGTCGCCAAAGTGATTCACCTGGACGTCCGTCCCGGCGGCAGCTACGAAAATCGCCGGCGTCGGCCTGCCGCACACATCGCGCGGCGTCTACACCGAGGTGGTGGAGAACCGGCTCCTCGGTAGCCGCGCGATGATCGACTTCATCCCTGACACCGCGCCGTACGAGCGTATCGACCGCGTTGAATTCCACACGGTCCCCGGCGGCACGCGCATGGTCTACACGTTCACCAGAACGCACAACGCGATGTGGGAGGAGCTCGCGATCAAGGGATGGAACGGTTCGCTCGACAAACTCGCCCGGGCGCTCGAAGAATGAAGACGCGAACGCTCCTCACCGGTGGCGCGGTTGCCGGTCCACACTCGCCATGCACTTGCGCGACACACTCTGACGTCGCTTCATGCGCGGCTCTTGGCTCGCCTGGCACGGTGACGAAGCACCGCCCCGATCACGGCGAGGATCAGGCCCGGGACGATGAAGACTACTACGTCGAGCAGCAGCCCGAACGCCGCCATGCCGTCGGACGGAGCGTTTGCACCGGTCAGTAGTGAAATCCTGACCAGGTGTGCGGCGCCAATCAGCGCCCAGCCCAGACCACATATCGCGAGCACAGTACCCATTGGTGGATTCCGCGGTGGCGAACGAGCAATTGTGGTGGCTCACGGAACCCGGCGGTAGGCCCCTTCGCCGACAGCGGCTGCGTTCCAACGGTTCGCGCCAGGACCGCCTCTTGGGCTAACGTTTCCGCGCCGAGGGGCGTCCCACTCCGATCCCGGCCTCTTTCATCGGCGATTTGCACGAGCACGCCGCTCGTCCTCGTCGTCGCCACGCCGTTTCCGATCTTCGAACGTCGAATCGAGTGGGGAATACCGTGACGCGGTCTACGCCTCTCGTCATTGCCGTTCTCGCCGCCTGCTCGTCGTCGGACAACAGCAGCGGCACGACACAGCCGCCGCCGCCCGACAACAATCCGCTGCCGTCGGTGACGAGCGCCATACCAGCCACGGTCCTCGCGGGAGGACCAGCGTTCACGCTGACGGTGAACGGAACAAACTTCATCGCGAGCTCGGTGATTCGGTGGAATGGCCAGGCGCGCCCCACGACGTTCGTGAGCAGCACCATGGAGACCGCGCAGATCGCCGCCACCGACATCGCCACCGCGGGCGCGGCGCAATTGACCGTCTTCACGCCGACGCCCGGAGGCGGTACGTCCGCCGCGATCGGGGATGTCATCGTCACCGCGAACGGAAACGTCGTCTACGACAAGATCAACAACATCAGTTGGCTCGCTGATTTCGATTTGCCGGCGAGCAACAGATTCGGATTGCCGCTGTGCGACGGTACCGTCAATACCAAGACGTGCGTCAACTCGAGCGGCTCGATGAGCTACCAGGCAGCGGCGGCATGGGTGGCGGCGATGAATGCCGCCGACTATCTGGGACGCAGCGCGTGGCAGATTCCCACGAGCCCCATCCGCGATTCCACCTGTGGATTCATCGGCCCGCAAGACAATTCGTTCGGGTGGGGCTGCTCGGCCAGTGCGTTCGGTTCGCTGTACAACGCGCTGGGATTGAGCGCACCAGCGACGGCCGTTCCCGTCCCGAACATGCCGGTCGGCCCGTTCAGCAACTTCCAGCCGGCGCTCTACTGGTCGGGCACGTCGTTGTTGCAGCCGACCGGTGACACAGCCTGCTGCGGCACGTTCTCCTTCAACAGCGGCTGGCAGGGATCCAACATCACGTCGAATTTCCTGTTCCTGATCCCGATGATCCCGGGCAAGATTCCGGGAACGCCAGCTTCGTCGGGCACCGGCCTGCAGGTGAACCCCGGGGGCCAGACAGTGTACGATCCGATTGCCAACGTGACCTGGTTGGCGGACGCGAATCTGCCGGCCAGCAACACCTTTGGCATGGCGCGGTGTGCGACGCCGAGCCCGCAGAAATGCGTCAGCCAGGACGGCGCGCTGAACTTCAATTCGGCCGCCCAGTTCGTCACGGACATGAATGCTGCCGCCTATCTGGGGCAGTCGAACTGGCAAATGCCGCCGACGGACGGCAACTGCGCCGCGGGGTATCTCTGCTCTGTGACAACGGCGCCATTTCAAAGCCTGTTCTACAACCAGTTGGGCCTGACCCCGGGAAAACCGGTAGTGACCGCGCCCAACATCACTGTCGGTTCGTTCACCAACATCCGCCCCTATCTCTATTGGACGTGTCAGGGGAACACGATTCACGACCCGTGCGACGGTTCTCCGGCGCCGGGATTCCAATGGAGCTTCTGGTTCGACAACGGATTTCAGGGGACTGACGTGCTGGCGCACGACATGTACGTCACGGCGTACTTTGTCGGCTCGCCTTCCGGCCAGCCCTGAGGCCCGGACACATTCTAACGGCTACGACTTCGGCTTCCGCCGATCAGTTCACTCTGACAACGAGATTCTCTGTGATCCACCGTTCTTTCCTGCGCGCCGCGCTGCCGGCGACGCTTGCCTTGGTCGCGACTTCGCCGCGACTGTTTGCCCAGCAGACCTGCCCCGCCACGACACCGGGCGCGACGTTGCCGCTCACGTACCACGGTGGTCCGACCGTCGCCGCCATCACGGCGTGCGATCTCATGACGCGCCTCTACATATATGCGGCCGATTCCATGCGCGGCCGAGAAGCCGGGACGCCCGATGCCATTCGCGCCACGGCCTGGATCGAGAGCGAGGTTCGCCGCCTCGGACTGCGGCCCGCCGGCGACAACGGCACCTACTTCCAGAACATGCCCGTTTCGGCGCGCGTCGTGTCCAACGCGTCGACGATCGTAAGCGGTGGGCAGACCTTCCACGTGAACGTGGACTTCTCTGCTGGTGGTGCTGTCGCCGACCGGAAGATCACGGGCGACGTCGTCTTCGGCGGCTCACTGACCGATACCGCCAGCATGCTCAGGCCTGACGATGCGCGCGGCAAGATCGTCATCCTCATGGCGCCGACGGGGGGCGGACGCGGCTTTCGCGGTTTTCCCGCGGGCCTCGGCGAAGCGCAAGCGATCGCGCTCGTCAGTCCGATAACTCGGCCGCGGCTGCAATACGTTCTAAATGACACGGTGCAGAACGAAGGGCGTGCGGCTTATGCGGCGGCCAACCCGGCCGCCGGAGGCGGACGTGGTGGCCGCGGCGGTGGACGCGGTGGTCAAGGCGGCGGCCCGCTCACGTTGACGGTGTCTTCGTCGACCGCCGCGGCGATGCTCGGCAAGCCGGCCGAAAACGCGCAGCCGGGCGACAAGGGCGGATCCGCCACGATCGACGTGAAGGTGGAGAACACGCCGGAGCCCACGCGCAGCGTCGTCGCCATCCTCGACGGGAGCGATCCAAAGCTCAAGAATGAGTATATCGTGATCGGCGCGCACTCCGATCACATCGGCGTGGCGAACGCCGTCGTCGAGCACGATTCGATCAAGGCGTACAACATGGTCGCACGCGTGGAAGGCGCGGATTCGCGCCCCGTCACGCCGACTGCCGACCAGTGGACGCGCATCAACGCCATCAAGGATTCACTGCGCCGCGTCTATCCCGCGCGGCTCGATTCGATCAGCAACGGCGCCGACGACGATGGTTCGGGCTCCGTCTCCATACTGGAAATCGCCGAGGCGTTCGCCAAGGGACCGGTCAAGCCGAAGCGCTCGTTGATCTTCATCTGGCAGACCGGCGAGGAGAAAGGGCTGTGGGGCTCACAGTGGTTCACGAACCATCCCACCGTGCCGCGCGACTCGATCGTCGCGGACCTCAACCTGGACATGGTCGGTCGCGGCGCGGCGACCGACGTCACTGGCAGGAGCAAGGACGAACAGGAGTTGTTCGGTGCCGACAACTATCTGCAGCTCGTCGGTTCACGGCGTCTCTCGACGGAGCTCGGTGACATCGTGGAGCAGGTGAACACGACGGAGAAGACGCCGTTCAAGTTCGACTACTCGATGGACGCGAACGGGCATCCGCAGAACATCTACTGCCGCAGCGATCACGCCAACTATGCGCGATACGGCATTCCTGTCGTCTTCTTCACTACGGGCGGACACGCGGACTACCACCAGGTCACGGACGAGCCGGAATACATCCAGTACGATCACATGGCTCGCGTCGACCAGCTGGTGTACGACATCGCGCTGAAGGTCGGGAACCTCGAGCACCGCGTCGTGGTCGACAAGACCAAGCCGGACAGCCCGTTCGCGCGCTGTCAGCAGTAGTTCGCCGACCAGCTGCGCGCTGCTCACGCGCTAAGGAATAGGAATGGCAGCCTGGCAGGTCGACTTTTATATCATTCCACGGCGCGCACTGTCGTCACATGGAGTGTTGGACTCCTCAGCGCTGAATGCCGGGGCCTGGTGGGCAACACACGCTTTGCCGACTGACTATCAGAAGCGGCTCAACGCGGTCGCGCCGCTCGCGCCGTCGTCGAACGCGGAATTCGAGACCTGGGGATCCCGGGACGCCAATCGCATCGCCGTCCGGTCCAAGGACGGTCGCCCGAGCACGATCATGGCGCGCGTCGACGTTCGGCGACTCGATTCCAAGTTTGGCGCCGCGCTGCTCCAGTTCGTTCGAGCGGCCGACGCGGTGCTGGTGCGGAGCGACGGCCTCGTCGTTCAACCGCAAATCAGCGCCTACGCCGCCGCGCTGCGGAGTTCACCGGCGTGGAAATTTGCCAGCGATGCAGCCGCGTTCCTCAGAGACTACTCCGACGCGGACGACGACGGCGACGATCAGGCCCGGGACGATGAGGACCACGACGTCGAGCAGTAGCGCGTCACTTGAAGAATCGCCCCACCACGCACGCTGCGACGATCAGCAGGCCCGTGACTCCGGCCAGCACGATGTCGTTCCCGAACGTTTCGCTGTTCGGGTAGTCGACCGGCCGGAGCGCGCGTTCAACGCTCGGCGCCCAACCGGCGCCGAGCGCGAAGCACAGGACGATGAGCCAGGAGAAGATGTACTCCGACCGTTGGTCGGATCTCCAGATCGCGAGCGAACGGCTTATCGGTGAGATCTTGGGGGGCGTCGCGAGCAGGCTGTCCATTTCCGGACCCATTCCCGTCGTGCCCCGCGCCGCGTGCCCGGACGCACGAGCGGCCGCGATCGAATCCGAGCGAATTCTCGCCGCCTGCGCGCGTTTGGCGGTGAGCTCCATCTCCTGTTGGATCGAGAACGGGCCCGGAAGCCCCGGCGCCGCCGGAACCTCCGCCGCCATCGTCCTGACGATCGCGGGAATCACTCCGAACGCACCGAGTTTGGTGTAGGTCGCCTGATCGATCGGCAGCAAGTTGACGAGAAACGTCCCCACGAACACGATCACGACCGCGGCGATGGGACGTCCAATGCTCACCGCATTGCGCTCGTGAGGTGTCGCGAAGTGGATGCCGAGTCCGATCAATCCCCACCACGCCAGGAGACCGGGCCATGGCGTGTTGTCGGGCCCAATCATCCAGATGATCCCCGTCACGACGGCGATCGCGAGACCGATCGACAGCCCTTTGGCGAAGAACTGAAAGAGATTCTCGTCCTGGCTGCGGCCCCGGCTCATCGTCCAACCGAAGATCGCGCCTGCGGGCACGAGCGACGCCAGCGACGCGAGGAGCAGGCTGAAGTAGCGGCCGACCGTTTCTATGACGAGGTGCTCGGCTGCGAGCGCAATGAGCCCGACGCTTCCCGCCCAGCTGAGCGCGATGAGGCCACGACGCGCGCCGCGATGCCCCATGGTTTCGCCGTTCCGCTCGCGAATTGCCACGCGGACATAGTGCTGGAGCCAATGCACGGCGAAGCCGATCGTCACGCCTACCGCGACGGTGACGAGTAGCCACGGGTCATGCGCCTTGATCGCCACATAGATGAGCCACGCGAGCGATGCCCCGCCGCTGCCGAGTATCGCGGTCGCCAGCGCGACTCGAGCGTTCGTGTATTCAACGACGGATGCCTTGAGCCTGTCGCTCGTCGACGGGGGGTCGATCAACGTTGGTGCGGTCATGGGAGGTTGCCCGTGCAGAGGAAGCCCTTTTGGTCCGGCCCGCATACGGGGTACCGCGTGGGATGACGGATCGCCGCGATCTGCGAGCGCACCAATTCTATCTCTCCATCGACCGATTGCATGAAGGCTTCCAGCCAATGGGCGCGGCCCATGCGGTCCCAGTCGTGGTAGATCGTTCCGCCGAGCTCCGGTCCGCCCGGCCCGCTCCGGTGAATGACCGGCACGCGGAATTTGATGCGCTTTCCGAGGTACAGCGCATGGTCGCGATCGCGAAAGATTCGCACGACGCGCGTAGTGGCGAGGACCGACCCCTCGTCGCGAGCTTGGTCCGTGCCGCGAAACTGCCACAGCTGAACGTGGATCGGCGCGTTCGCGCGGGCCTGCTCGTAGACCTGCGGCGCCATCATAGCGATCGTTCGTTCGAGGAACGCCAAGGTACTCCCACGGTTCGCCCCCGGCAACGAGACGGAAAACAGCGTCTTCGCTGTAGCTGTTCCTCACGTCGCGACGTATGTTCGTCGCACTGATGAACCCGCTTCTGGCGAACGCCCTCGAGGGCCGTTACGTCGTCGACCGTGAAATCGGCCGCGGCGGAATGGCCACCGTCTACCTGGCGCGCGACGTCCGCCACAACCGCAAAGTCGCGCTCAAGGTGCTGAGCCCCGAGCTCGGCGCGGTGCTGGGCGCCGAGCGTTTCCTCGCCGAGATCGAGGTCACGGCCAACCTCCAGCACCCGAACCTGCTGCCCCTGTTCGACTCGGGCGAGGTGAATGGGCTGCTGTTTTACGTCATGCCGTACGTCGAAGGCGAGACGCTCCGAGCGCGCCTCGATCGCGAGAAACAACTCCCGGTCGATGAAGCAGTGCGCATCGCGTCGGCCATCGCCGGCGCGCTCGACTACGCGCACCGACACAAGGTGATTCATCGGGATCTCAAGCCCGAGAACATTCTCATGCATGAAGGCCAGCCGCTGATCGCCGACTTCGGCATCGCGCTGGCCGTGTCGAACGCCGGCGGCAGCCGCATCACGCAGACCGGGCTCTCGCTCGGCACACCACAGTACATGTCGCCCGAGCAAGCGACCGGTGACCGCATCGTCGACGGCCGCACTGATATCTATTCGCTCGGCGCGATGACCTACGAGATGCTCGTCGGCGATCCGCCGCACGCGGCGAGCACGGCGCAAGCGATCATCGCGAAGGTGCTCACGGAAACGCCGCAGCACGTGCGCGTGAGCCGGCCGAGCGCGCCGCCGAACGTGGATCGCGCTGTGGCGCGCGCGCTGGAGAAGCTCGCCGCCGATCGGTTCGCGACCGCCAAAGAGTTCGCCGACGCGATCGAGGGACGCGGTGCCGTTGTCGCCGCCGAAGAGACGCCGGTGCCGGCGTCGGCGCGGGTGGGTCGACGCGTTCGCGTGAGTGAGTTAGCCGCATGGTCGTTCGCCGCCGTCCTCGCCGGTGCATTCGCATGGCGACAACTCGCGCCGCATGCGCCGATCGAAACGCCGGTGATTCGCGTCAACTTCGATCTGCCGGCAGGCATGCACATCAACGACGCGATCACGGGCACGACGATCGCCGTGTCGCCCAAAGGCGACATGATCGCGTTCACGAGCTTTGGCGTGTCCAGCTTTCACATTTATGTGCGGCGGGTGAGCGAGCTCGGGGCGCGCGAGGTGTCGGACGCGGCGGGGCGAAACCTCACCTTCTCGCCCGATGGCAAGTGGCTCGCGTTCACCGAGGGCAACGTGCTCAAGAAGGTTTCGGTCGACGGCGGGCCGACCGAGACGGTCGCGTCGACCGGCAGCGCGCTTCCATACGGAATCAGCTGGGGGCCCGCTGACACGGTGTACGTCGGATCGTTCAGCGGCATGTGGAAAGTTCCCGTGACCGGCGGCGCCGCGATACAAGTCGCCACCGCGGACTCCACTGTGAAACAGATGGGCCGACGCTGGCCGCTCGTGTTGCCCGGCGCCAAGGCAGTTGTCTACGTCAGCGGGAACACCTCAACGTCATCACCGCGGCTGTCCGTTCTCACGATCGCGTCGGGAAAAACCGTCGACTACGAGCAGTCCGTCGCCATGCCCCTCGGAATCTTGGGCGACCAGCTCGCGTACGTGTCGCCCTCCGGTGGCCTGATGGCGCTGCGCATCGACGCAAGCACGGGCAAGCCCCGTGGTGACCCGGTCCAGCTCGACGACGGCGTGCTTGTCGACTTCACCGCGGGAGCGAAAGCGTCGCTGTCCGCGTCCGGCACACTCGTCTATCTACGCGGGCGCGCTCAGTTCCAACCGGTCCTCGTGAGCGCGGGCAGCACCGCGCCGACGCCGATGATTCGCGAGACGGGCGTGTATTCGTCGCCACGCTTCTCGCCTGACGGCAAAAAGATCGCCATCACGGTATTCAATACAACCGCGACCGATATCTACGTCTACGACATCGCCCGGAACACGTTCAACCGACTGACGACCGAAGGGGTCAATCTCCGACCCGAGTGGACCTCGGACGGCAAGGATCTGATCTTCGTCTCGACGCGGGCGAACAAGACCGCAATCTGGCACGCACCGGCCGACGGAAGCGGACATGCCGAGGTCCTGTACGACCCGCCGTACGAAACGTTCGAGGCGATCATGTCGCCGGACATGAAGTGGCTCGTGTTCCGTACGGCGCCGGGCGCGGAGCACTCGCGCGACATTCTCGCGGTGCGGCTCGGCGATCCCAAGACCATCGTGCCGATCGCGACCGGCGCGACGACGACCGAGAGCATGCCGCATCTGTCGCCGGACGGAAAATGGATCGTGTACATGTCGAACGAGACCGGCCGCTTCGAGATCTACGTCAAACCGTTCCCGGGCAACGGCGCGCGTGTGCCGGTGAGCGACAACGGCGGCACTGAACCGCTGTGGGGACGCTCCGGGCGATCGTTGTACTATCGCGGTCCCAATGGCGAGGTCGTCGAGGTCGCGGTGACGACGGGAGCGTCGTTCTCGATCGGCGAGCGTAAAGTGGTGCTGACCGGCGACTATCTCACCGACTCATCGCACCCGGACTACGACGTATCGCCCGATGGACGTTTTCTCATGCTCGAGCGCATTGGCGCCGAATCGCAACCGATCGTCGTGCACAACTGGGGGCGCGAGCTCCGCGAGAAAACCGCGCCGAGGAAGTAGGTTTCCGGTCGGGAGGCCAGCATGACAACGACACAGGTCAGCCCGTACCTGAATTTCCAGGGTGACTGCGAGGCGGCATTTACGTTCTATGAACAGTCGCTCGGCGCGCGCATCGGCGCGATCTTCCGGTATACGGGAACGCCGCTCGCCGACACGGTGCCCCCGGACTGGTCGGACAAAGTGATGCACGGCAGCGTGTCGATCGGCGATCAGGTGCTGATGGGAGGCGACGTCGGCCCGGACCGGTACGAAGCCCCGAAGGGGTTCTCGCTGTGCCTCACGCTGGCGAGCGGGGACGAGGCCGACCGCGTCTTTCAGGAGTTTTCGAGCGGCGGCCGAGTGCTGCTGCCGCTCGAGAAGACGTTCTGGGCGGAACGGTTCGGGATGATCGTCGATCGCTTCGGCATTCCGTGGATGGTCACCTGCGAGAGCGACGATCAACCCTGAAGGTCAGCCCCGTTCGGACCAGTCGGCGAATTCCGGCGAGACGCCCATGCTGCGGCACGCGGCGCCGATCGCCAGTACGAGTTGCTCGATGTCCTCGGGAAACAGCCGGCCGATGTTGCCGATCCGGAACGTGTTCACCTCGGTGAGCTTTCCCGGATAGATGATGAATCCGCGGTCGCTCAGCTCGTTGTAGAAGCGGGTGAAGTCGAACCCATCGACCGCTGGATACCCGAATGCGGTGATGATGCAACTCTGAACGGCGGGGCTGAGGAACGGCTCGAAGCCGAGTCGCGCCATGCCGGCGACGAGCGCGGCGTGGTTGGCGGCATACCGGTCGTGACGTCCGCGCACGCCGCCCTCCGCGCGCAGTTCGTCCAAGGCCTGGTCGAACGCCAACAGGACGTGCGTCGGCGGCGTGAATCGGAACTGTCCGTTCTTCTCGAATCCTTTGAGCTGCGCCAGCAGGTCGAGGCTCAAGCTTCGCGCGATTCCTTCGCAGGCCAACAACACGTCACGGCGGCAGATCACGAACGAGAAGCCCGGCACTCCCTCGATGCACTTGTTGGACGACGAGACCAGGAAGTCGATGCCGCACGCTTCGAAGTCGATCGGCATGCCGCCGAAGCTGCTCATCGCGTCGACGATGTACACCGCGTTGCGTCGTTTGACGACATGTCCGATCTCGTCAATCGGATTGAGAATGCCCGTCGTGGTCTCGCAGTGTATCACGACGACGTGAGTGACGTCGCCGTTTTCGGCCAGGCACGCGTCGACCGTCGCGGCGTCGACGGGCACGTCCTCGGCCCAGCGCAGCACGAGATGCGGAATTCTGGCGTGAACCAGCATCTGCACCGTGCGCTCGCCGTAGGCGCCGTTCGCCAGCACGAGCACCTTGCCCGACGGCGGAACGCACGTCTGGAACACGGCGTCGACGCCGAACGTGCCGCTTCCCTGAAGTAGAACCGCCTCCCACCCCGTCGCGCGCGACACACCCGCGACGTCGAGCAGCCGGTCGCGGATGCGCCGAACGACTTCGTTGAACTCGAAGTGCCACGAGCCGGCGTCGTGCAGCATTGCCGTCTTGACCGTGGCGCTCGTGGTGAGCGGGCCTGGCGTGAACAGCAGCTTGTCCCGGGCCGAGCCCGCCCCTCGCCGCTCGGTCATCGCGCCGGAGTCAGTCCCTGCGTCAACACCACCTTCGGGAGGAGCCCGAGGTGCGAGATGAGGTGTGTGTGGGGATGGCGTCGCAACTCTTCACCGGTGTGCGAGCCGTTCATCACGCCGACGACGAGTCCGCAACGAGCCGCTGCACCTTCCTCGAGATCGGCCGGCGTATCGCCAACCTTGGCGACGGCGGCGGGATTCGTGACCCCCGTGAGCTCCATCGCCTTGAGAACGAGATCGGGGTGCGGGCGACCGCGCGCGACCTCGTCGCTCGCCACGGTCGCGTCGAGAAGCGAAGCGTTTTTCCAACGCAGGCGATCGAGAATCGTATCGAGGATCACCCGGCTGAACCCGGTATCGAGCGCCACGCGAACACCCGCGCGACGCAGCTCGGTGAGCGTCTCCTCGGCGTGCGGCATCGGCTCGACTCCCGCGCCTTGCCGGTAATGCGTGATCATGCGCTGAAGAAAATCGGCGTGGATTTCGTGGACCTGGCTCGTGGTCGCTCGCGTCGGTCCACCGTAGCGGTCGAGTAGCTTACCGATCGCCACCGGCTTGGCGATTCCCATCACCTGGTTCACTTCGTCGCGCGTCACCGCCACGCCGGCGCCGGCGAGCGCTTGGCGCAAGCAGTCGTTCACCGCGTCGTCGTCGCGGACGGTCGTGCCCGCAACGTCGAACACAACCAATTCGATTCTCACGTCGCTGGAGTCCATAGGCCCTCGTTCTTGAGTAAGCTGGCTGAGGATGTCGTGCGGTCGTACAGGAAAAGACAGAGGACCGCCGACAGCCCCGCAAGCAACGCCAGTGAATCGAAGCCGAGCTGATACCCGCCGATGTCGAGCATGCGACCAAACGCCTGGCCGGACAAGATGGCGGCGAAGTACCCAACTCCGTCCAGGATCCCGGCCACGGTCGCGACGTGCTCTTTGCCCTTGATCTCCACGGCGAACACCCCGGCGAGCAGACTGTACGGACCGTAGGCGAGAAATCCGATCGCGCCGACGACCGACGTGGCGAGCACGACGTTGCGCGCGGCGAGCGACGGAAGGACCACGATCGCGACGGCGAGCAACGACAGGAGCGTGAACAGCACCGACATCCGCCGGCGCTCACCGATCCGTCCGAATAGCCAGCCCAGCGTGACGATGCCGATCGCACCGCACGCGTCGAACGGCGTCGAGAGGAACGCGGCCATGCCGCTCGACATGGTCGGGCCCGCCGTCTTGAAGAAGTCGACGGTCCACGTGTTGAACGTCTCGCGCAACAGAGTGAGCGTGAAGCTGAGCGCGCAGACGATCCAGAATCGTCGCGCCGTCGACACGGCAACGACGCCTCGCCAGTCGATGCGAAGCGCGTCGCGCAGCGATCGGCGCTCTCGCTTCTCCGGGGCGCGCCCGCGCGGGAGAGCGATCCAGCAGATCGCCAGGATGAGCACCACGACGATCGACGGTCCGCTCATCACCCATCGCCAGTCGTTGCCGCTCCAGCGCGCGATGAAGCCGGCGAGGATCGTGGCGAGCACGCCGCCGAACACGAAGCTCAGCGACAGAATCCCCATCGCCAGCGCGATCGACCGCGACGAAAACCAGTCGGGGACTTGCTTGACCATCGCTCCCCAACCGGCCGAGCCGGCGAGGCGATTCAGGCTGTAGAACAACGTGAGCGTGCCCAACGAGCCCGCCATTCCACCGAGCGCGCCAAACAGGCCCACGGCGCCGAGCGAGAGAAGGAATGCGACCCGCCCGCCGGCGCGGTCGATGAGCGGCCCGAAGATGAACTTTCCGACCATGTAAGCGGCCGTGCTGTAGCTGGCGATCGCGCCGATCTGGGCCTTGTTCAGCCGAAAAGCCTCGCCGATGAGCGGGTTCGCCACCGCGAAATTTTTTCGGCACAAATAAATGCCAACGTAGCCAAGCACGAGCACGCTTAGCCGCCCCCACTCCCGCGACGCCGGGGTCGCCCGTGGGTCGGGGTGGGGGTCGGGGTCGAGGTCGGGGGTTGGCGAGGTCGGTATTCGGGTCTTGGCAGCCATGTCCCAGCGGGTGTAAACGCCTCCCGGGAGAACTTGGCGACGATCCGGCGCCGGGTATTACAGATCTGTCACGACTTTGCCACCCGCAGATCACGGCCGGGCACCCGGCCGGCGCCTGTCACCGGGGCGTCATATGCTTGGGGCCGGGAATCGTTACATTGAGACCGCTTCATCGGCTACGCGCGTCTGAACCCTTCGCGCCGAGCAACCTGATGCGCGTGTGTCTCGTAACACCGTACGATTTGTCCCGCGATGGCGGAGTGAACCGTCACGTGCGCGCGCTGGCCGACGCGCTACGCGTGCTGGGGCACGAAGCGTCCGTGCTCGGACCGACGAGCGGGCCCGCGCCGTCCGACTGCGACGCGCTTCCCGGCATCGTGTCGCTCTCGGCGAACGGATCGAAAGCGCGCATCGGACTCCTCGTGACGCGACGCGCCGTGCAACGCTATCTCTACCGGGGAGCGTTCGACGTCGTACACGTCCACGAGCCGTGCATCCCCGGCATCGCGCGACACGCGGCCGCGAGCGACTTCGTGCCGCGCGTCGTCACGTTCCATACGTACGCGGAGCGGGAGTGCAGCGCCGTGCGGTTGCTGCGACGCGCGCTCGCTCGCCCGCTGCGCGACGTCGACCACGGAATCGCCGTGTCGCGCGTGGCCGAGGCGTTCGCGCGACGCGTCTTCGCCGGGTCGATTCAGCTCATTCCGAACGGCATCGACCTGGCCACGTTCGGCACGACGTCGCGCGCCCGGCCGGCTGGGCACAAGGAAGTCGAGCGGACGAATCAATCGTTACGCGTTCTTTTCGTCGGGCGCTACGACGAGCCCCGAAAGGGCCTGCGGCACCTGTTGGCGGCGGCGTGTCTGATCCGAGAATCTGGGCGCGCGATCGAGGTACGAATCGCCGGGCAGGGCAATCGCGACTCGTTCGCCGGGCTGTCCCAGCGCGCCGGCGCCGTGTTCCTCGGCAGGCTGAATGACCACGCGCTCGCCAACGAGTATCGAACCGCCGACGTCTTTTGCGCGCCGGCCACGCACGGCGAGAGCTTTGGGCTCGTACTCGTCGAAGCCATGGCCTGCGGATGCCCGGTCGTCGCCAGCGACATCGGCGGTTATCGAGAGGCGGCGAACGGTGCGGCGATGCTGGCGCCGCCGGCCGACCCGAGGGCGTTGGCGCACGCGCTGCGACGGATGGCGGACGACCATTTCGTTCGCCTGCAGGCGATCGGACACGGAGCCCGGCGTGCACAGGAGCTGTCGTGGACCTCGCTCGCCTCGGAAGTGGTTGGCGTGTACGAATCCGCGATGGCCGGCGAGGGGGGCGCTCAAACCGACGGCGAGGCGGTCGCCGCGGTGCGGGAGACGGCGTGACGGCGCCCGCCGAGGAAACGTACGCACCGTTCGTCGCCAATTGGTCGCTGACGAAGGTGCTCATCCCGTTCGCGCACGCGATGGCGGCGTACTTTCGGGCGCGCACGTTCGGGACGGAGCGGATCCCGCGAGACACGCCGGTGATCTTCGTCGGAAAGCACCCGCGAAGTTTTCTCTACATCGAGACGTTGATTCTGGGGACGTACGCGTGGTGGGACAGAGACGGACCGCCGATCCGGGTGCTCGAGAGTCGCGCGACGTCGCTGCACCGCGCGCCCATCATCGGCTGGATGCGGCGGCACGTCAACGCGCTGGCCGCGACGGCGGCGCACGCGCTTCAGGCGCTGAGCAGCGGCGAGTCGATCCTCATCTTCCCCGGCGGAGCGCGCGAGCTCTACGGTGAGCCGAATCGCCTGCGCTGGAACGGCCGCGACGGATTCGCTCGGCTGTCGATCGAGGCCCAGGTTCCCATCGTGCCGTTCGCGATCATCGGCGCCGACCGGCAGCATCCGGTTCGGCTGCCCGTCGGCAAGTCGAGTGTCTGGCTTCCGCCCTTTCCGCTGCCGGTGCGGTTGGACTACCACTTTGGTGAGCCGATCGAAGCGCCGAGCGGGTGGACAGGTGGACCGGTGGACCGGTGGACCGGAGAAGAGGAACGACGAGTGGCGCGCGACCATGCCGCGCACGTCGAGCGGGTGACGCAGGCGCTCATCGACGACGGGCTGGCCGCGCGCAACCGACGATGAGGCGCGACGTTGCGATCAGCTCCGGTGCTGGACACGAGCCGCTGGTACTACCGATTCGGCTACGTAGGAGCGACGCGCCTTCTGTCGGCCTATCATCGCACGCGCGTGCGGAGCCGCGAGGGCGAGTTCGTTCCTCCAACCGGGCCGTGCATCTACGTCGCGCACCACGGCGCCGGCTACTTCACGCTCGACCTCGTCGTCGCCTGCTACCAGCTCGGCTGGCGAGCGTGGCTGGAACGGCGCGGCGCGGCCTCCCCGACGCGAATCGTCGCGTCGCGCGACCATACGATGGAACGTGTCGTGCCCGGGCTCCGTACGGCCAAACGACACGTCGGCATCATCGACCCGTCGGAGGACGCCTGCGTTGAAGTGCTCGAGCGCGGTGAACAATTGTTGATCACGCCGGGCGGCCGGCGCGAGGCGCGCCCGGAAGCGCGCGACTATCGGCTGAAGTGGGCCGATCGGTTCGGTTTCGCGCGTGTGGCGCTCCGCACCGGCGTGCCGATTTTTCCGCTCGCGGTGGTCGGCGGATTCGAGGCCTATCCCGGATGGTCGCGAGGGAAAGCGTCGTTCTGGTCGCCCTTCCCTCTCCCCGTGCGTCTCGACGTCGCACTCGGCGCACCGATCGCCGTTTCGCCCTCGCAACATCCCGACGCCGGCGCGGTGCGACGGCTGCACGAGCGCGCATGGCAGGCCACGCAGTCCCTCTACGACGAGATCATCGCCGAGCGCCGAGGAAAGGTCGCGCTCGCGCCTCCGCGCGCATGAGCGCCGAGCGCACGCTCATCGCCAGCGACTGGCATCTCAGCCGATACAGCTCGACCGCCGCGTCGACGCTGGCGTTCGCGTTTCTCGAGCGGGCGCGCGACGCCGGCGACCGGGTGATTCTCAACGGCGACATCTTCGAGGGACTTTTCGAGCCCGTCGCGCTGTCGGAAGAGGCGCATCCGCACATCGTGGCGTTGATGACCGCGATGAGTCGCACCGGTCAGCTGCGCCGAACGGAAGGAAACCACGATCCCGGCGCCGGTGCGGCGACGATCGTGCTCGACCACGAGACGCTCGGCCCCGTTCTCGTGATGCACGGCCACGTCGCGGACCAGCTTCGCACGTCGCCGATCGGCAGGCTCGGCGACTTCATCTCGCGGCGGTTCGGATGGATCCCGGCCGTGCGCCTCGCCGCGCGCCTCGCCGAACAGAGCGCGTCGCTCACCGCCCATCGCATCGAGCGCATCTTCAGCCAGCGCTGCCGCGACATCGTGCGGCGGAGTGCCGGCGCATTCGGCGTGTTCGGGCACATTCACCGGCAGTATCTGGTGGCCGGCGACCAGTACGCGAACGCCGGTCATCTCACCGACCAGCGGCTCGAGTTCATCGCGATCGGTCGGCGCGGCGCGGAGGCTTCACGGCTCGACGTGTCCGAGTTGTGAGTCGAGAAACGGCGGCGGCGTTCGTCGCCCACTGGGGTTACGTGGGTGTGTTCGCGGCGATTTTCATCGAGGAGGCCGGGGTACCGTTGCCCGTGCCCGGCGATTTGTTCATCGCGGCGCTCGGGGCCGTGGGGCATGCGAGGGCCTCGAGCTTCGCGATGACGACGCTCGTCGTCGTCGTCGCGACGGTGGGAGGATCGGCGATCTTGTTCGAGATGTCGCGGCGCCTCGGCCAGCCGATGATGATAAAAATCGGCCGGCGGTTCGGGTTCAACGAGGATCGCGCCGTTCGCGTCGAGAAGTGGCTGGATCGCCGCGGAGCGTACGCGATCATCCTGGGACGCCTCACGCCGGGGCTGCGGATCGTGTTGACCGTGGCCGCGGGCGCGCTTCGAATGCGGCGGGACGTCTTCATGCTCGGAACAGCGGTCGCGTCGGTGATCTGGGCGACGATCTACTACTGGCTCGGCTATTTGCTCAGCGCGGGTGCGAGCGCGGCGTTCGGCTCGCACGCCTGAGGCCCGACGGAGCCGGTCGCTCTAAGGCAAACGAAAGACGTCCAGCACGCCGCTCTTGCTGTGGTTGTTGGCGTTTCCCTCTGGGACCGCGACCATCCCGTCGACGACGATCGGGCTGTTCCAGTGTCCGCCGCCGCAGTCGAGACGCGCGACCTGGTGGCCGGTCTCGGGGACGTAGACGCGCAGCCCGCCGCCCGGATCGTAGACGTAGAGCAGTCCGCCGGCGACCACGGGGCTCGTGCCGGGATTTCCGTTGCTCCACGCCGAGTGAAGCTGTCCGCCGCTCACCGTCCACGCGGCGGTTCCGCTGCCGTTGGCGGCGAACATCCACGTCGTCCCGGTGGACGCGTGCCACACAGCGGGCGCCGAAAAGAGGCCGGCGCTGGCCGGCGCGGGAACCATCTGCTGTTCGCCGCCGCGATGCGACCCAGCCTGCCGCGTCGCCGCGAGGCCCAGCACGCGAATCGATCCGTCCTTGCCGCTCTGGGCCACGAGGCCGCCGCCGAGCAGCACGGGTGACGTCGATCCGACGTCCACGTCGCCGGCGTTGAGCGCTTCTGTATTAGAGGGTGTATAGTTGCCGACGAGATGGGTCGCGTTGGCGTCCAGCTCGAGCGTCGCGTCGCCCCAGTTGGTGATCCCGTCCCACTTGCCGTTTCCGGTGGCGACGAAGATGTCGCCGGTCGCCGTGTCGACGACGGCGCCCGCCCGTCCCCAGATGGCCGCATCGCTCTCGCCGCACGACGCCGGCGCGATCAACCCCGCGCGGTCGCTGCACAGCGCGTTCCAGACATTGAGGAGCTTGCCGCTCGAGCCGTCGATCACGGCCACGTGCCCCTGGTACGGCGGCGCGTCGCCGATGTAGCCGCCGGTGGTCGCGATCACGTGCCCACGATCGTAGTTCAGCGCCGAGGCGATCTTTTCGCGCGCCGGCAAGAGTGTGATCGAAGTGGTCCAGACGGCGTGTCCGTCGGAGAGCGCCAGCTTGCGGATGTCTCCCTCGGGCGACGCGGCATAAACGGATTGGCGGTCCGGATCGGCGACGGGCGTCGCGGTCGTGATCTGGTACGAGCCGCTGAAGGTCGAGTACGCGCTCGGCGTGAACTCCCAGAGTATCGAACCGTCGTTGGCGTCGATGGTGATCGTCTTGCCGTAGGTCGTGGTGACGACGAAGACATCGTGGGCGGCGCCGTTGACCTGGACGGCATGGAGATAGATCGGCGACGCGTCGACGGTTCCGTCGAGCGCGATCTGTTGCACCTTGAGGGTGCCGACGTTGGTGGAGTCGAGGCGAGTGGGGTCCGGCGACGCGCTCGAGCGCGCGGCGTCGTAGCCGAAGCGGGTCCAGTCGTGGGAGCTCGACGGGTTGGGAGGCTGGCCGTCGGGAGGCTTCGGCGCGTTGCCGTCACCGGCGGGGGCGTTTTCGGAGCAGGCGAGCGCCAAGAGCGCCGAGGCGAAGAGAGCGCGAAGGCCGAGCGTCATGTGGACCTCGTCGAACAAGCCGTTGATGCTGCGGAAGAGCGAGTCGTTGGCGTCGACGAAGGCCTGGACGCGACGACCCGTGTCTTAGACCTGGTCCTGCGTATTTCTCAAATGTACTCCGCGGAATGAAATGAGCGGCTGAAGAGCGTTGATCTGTGGAAAAGTGTTTTTGACGGAGCATCCAAACCTGTTGGAGTGAGCGTTCGAAGGTGAGAAGTCCCGTTCGCGTCCGTAGCGATGCGCGTCGAATCGCGTGCAGTGATCGTCGGACCTGTTGAAGCGACGTTCGGCTTGATTGAAGGCAGCGTCACGAGCTGTGATGCGAGCGAGTCGTGTGGAAATGGTGCGGTACCTCCTTGTGATGGCGTGGAAATGTCGTGAGAAGCGAGGGGAACGGGGTGAAGTGTCATGTCCGCGGCGTGAGATTCGACGGGAACAGCGGGTAGTCCCACGGGAGCGACGATTAATTCCGCGGGAACGGCGAGAGATCTCGCGGGCGACGTGCGAGGTGCGAGCGGAGCGCTGGTTGGTTTCACGGGAACGATCGTACATGCCAGGGGAAGAGTGAGAGATTCCACAGCGCGACGCGTGAATGCGATGTTGAGGATGATTGATTCGATGTTTCGGCGGTGGAATGGAGCGGAAACGGCCCGCAGTGGACGATTTGACCGGCCGAATTAGGACGGAACGCGAATTGGTTAGACGGGCCCGTCTACCTATTGAATCGCCACGACTAGCGATTTGCTCGTCGATGAACGAGGCAGACCGGTCTTGCGGCTGATCCTTGCGCCACGCGCGGTTGGCTCCGATTCTCAACGACGAAAACCCATCCCCGCCATCCGCCTCCATGCCGATCCGATGGAACGCCGCAGTACCCCCGCTGCTCGTGTTCATGACGTCGTCGGCTCGCACGAGCTCGCCGGCGCGCGCCGATTACCAGCTGTCGCCGAGGCGTCCATGATCGCCTTCGTTTCCGGAGAGCCGCTGCCGCTCGAGCAATGGGAGACGTTCTACGTCATCGTCGGCTCGGCAGGCGGCGCGCTGACGGGCCTCTTGTTCGTCGTCGTCGCCCTCGTCGCCGACCGAACGCAGGCGGCGACGTCGCGCGGGCTCAGCGCGTTCACCACACCGTCGATGTTCCATTTCATCAACGTGATGGCGATCGCGGCGCTGGTCGCGATGCCGAGAAAAGGCCTCGCCAGCCTCGCCATTTTGCTGGCGATCGTCGCCGTCATCGGCGCCGTGATCACGGTGCTCGCCGTCGTCCACATACACCAGTTCGACGCCTACTCGGCCGTCGCCGAAGATTGGATTTGGCATGGCCTCATCCCCGGCGTCGCCTACGCGCTGCTGCTCGTCGACGCGATCATGCTGAGGAGCGCCACGGACTTCGCGCTCTATGGCGTCGGGTCGGTGAGCCTGGCGCTCCTGTTCGCCGGCATTCACAACGCGTGGGACGTCGCGCTCTACAGCGCCACCGCGATGCCGAAGAAAGACAGCACGCCGAGCGAAAAGAGTTGAGACCGCGGCCGCGCTGATGCCGATCACCGTCCGACGCGCCACACCCGCCGACCTGCCGGCGCTCGGCCGGCTCGGCGCTTTGCTCGTACGCGAGCACCACGACTTCGACCCCAAGCGCTTCATCCCGGCGACGTCGGAGACTGAGGCGGGGTACGCGTGGTACCTTGGCACGCAGCTCGAGGTGACCAACGTCGCGGTGATGGTCGCCGAGGAGAATGGCGACGTCGTCGGCTACACGTACGCCGGTCTCGAGGGACGCGACTACATGGCGCTGCGCGGTCCGGCCGGCGCGCTGTACGACATCGTGGTCGATCCGGCCAAGCGCCGCCGCGGCGTCGGACGCCTGCTGATCGACGCCGCGTTGGCGTTCTTGAAAGACCTCGGCGCTCCACGCGTCGTCCTGTCGACCGCTACGCGCAACGACGCGGCGCAGCATCTGTTCGAGAGCGTCGGTTTCCGGCGGACGATGATCGAGATGACGGCCGAGCTGTCCGAGTGACCACCGCGTGGCAGCCGTATCGCGAACCGGTCCGCACGACGCTGGTGCGCACGATCACGATCGCGCTCGTCGTGGCAACGATCGCCTCGCGATGGCTGGGTTGGTCCCGCTGGCCGGTCGTCGTGCTCATCATGCTCTGGCCGTCGTTCGGTGGTCACTGGGTGGAGCTCTGGTTCTTGAACTGGCTCCGCCCTCGCCTGCCGGCCGCGCGCAGCGTGCAGGTAACGGCGCGCCTCGCCGTGTGGTTCGTGGGCGGAATCGTGCTCGCCACCGGCATGACGCTCACCGCTCTCGCGATGGGTGGGGTCCGACCGGTGCCTTGGCCGGCGATGTGGATCGGCGGAGTCGGGTTCATCGTGGTGGAGCTCGTCGCGCAGGCGGCGCTGCAGCTCCGCGGACGGCCCAGTTTCTACAACGGCCGCGGTTGAGACACAGGGCACTAGCCGCCGGCGGCGGCGTGCCCGATCTTCTCGGCGCCCCACCCAACCTTGGCTGCGAGGAAGACACGTGGATGACCCGATGACGCTGACCGCCGAGTTCCGCTCCTCGGAGTGGGAGCTCGTGCTGAAATTCGAAGACGGCTCGATCCCCGCGGCCCAATGGAACGTGGAGACAGTGAAGACAGTGGCGTCATGGTACGCGAAGAATCTCGCGACCGACATCGCGACGGCGCGCTATCGCGAGTACTACCAGAAGAACCATCATCGGCTTACCAACCGGCGCGAGGGCGCGGCGGTAGCGACGGACGCAATCGAGGCAGTCGATCGGGTGTGGGAGCCGCTGCTGGCGAGCGCGCTGGAGGCGAAGAAGTAGCGCGCCCGCGGTGGCGTGCCGTCTTTGCCTGGTGCACCTCCGCCGACGCCGTCTCAGCGCGCCGTAACGTCACGAGCGTGACTTCAGGCCGTGCGCCGATCCGGAATGGAATTCCCCAGTAGCCCGTCCCGGGGCTGATGTAGAGCACCGAGTCATCGCTCGTGTGCGCGCCCATCGCGTGCGCGAGGAATGGCGACGCGAGGCTCCAGCCGAGCCTCGGCAGCGCGAACTGTCCCCAGTGCGTGTGTCCGCTCAACGTGAGCGCCACGCCTCGTGACGCTAGCGACGGCCAAAGCGCCGGATTGTGCGCGAATGCGACGACCGTCGCATCGCGCGGCACGTCGGCCAGCGCGAGGTCGATGTCCGGCGCCGCGCGCGACGTGCCGCGCCGTCCGCCGGCCGGATCGCCCGTGCCGACGACGACGATCGCCTCGCCGCCGCGACGAATCACGCGCGCTTCGTTCACCAGCACAGTTCCCAGATTGGCGCGCCGCAGCGCACCCTCGACGTCGTCCCACCCCGCGTAGACGTCGTGATTGCCGGGAATCATGAACACGCCGGACGGCGCCGAGAGCGAGCCAAGTAGGTTGGCGTAGACGGCCACGTCCTCGGCGCGATCGTCGATCAGGTCGCCGGTGATGGCGATGATGTCCGGCGACAGCCCTTGCGTCGCACGCACAACGCGGTTGACGAATCGCTTCGACGTGTGCGGGCCGATGTGCAGGTCCGACAGTTGGCCGATCTTGAGACCATCGAAACTCGGCGGCAGACCCGGAACGAACGCGTCCACGTGTCGCACGACGAGCCAGTTCGAGCCGACGTAGCCGGCGAGAAGAACGATCGCCATCACGACGACGACTACCAGCGCGAACGCGCGTCCTACGACCAGCGCATGGCCGAACGGCGCACCGCCGATCAGGCCGATGAGTCCGGCCCCCGCGATGAGCGGAAGCAGCAGGTTCGCGTAGAGAAACGGCCGCACCACCAGCAGTCGAAACGCGGCGTTCGGATAAAATGGCCAGCCCCGCCATCGAAGGAATACGACGAGTGGGAGCGTGAAGTACGCGGCCACGGCCAGGGTCAGGGGCAGCGCTCCGGGGAACAGCCCGGCGGCGAGCGCGGCGATCGTCCCCCACGCGGCACCGAAGTAGACGACGACCCGCGCCGCGATCACCGCAGGCGAACCGCCGCGACGGCGCCGGGGTCGTGAATTCGACATGCTGAAATCTGCCGGCGCGTGGAAGCGCTCGCGTCGGGCGTGTTGCGGCAACTGCGGCTGAGCTTCCTATTTGGCCCGTCCGGACCCGAACGGAATCGGCGATCCGGGCGTAGCCCATGTGCCAGCCGCCGTTCCGTGGCGGAGGGCCGGTCCGAACGGTATCGTATCCCGTTGGTCCCTACCCCTTCAGTGCCATGTTCACGCCTCACAAGTTCGCGGTCCTGCTCGCGTTCCCGTTGATGCTCGCCTGTTCGTCGGGGGAAAAACCCGCGGCGACCGTTCAACAGCAAGCGATGGCCGGCATGTCCGCGCCGGTGAAAATCCCCGCAGGGGCGATCTTCACCGAAGCCGACGTCCACTTCATGCAGGGCATGATCGCGCACCACGCGCAGGCCATCTATATGTCGAACATGGCCGGGGCCCACGAGGGGAATCCGCATCTTCTCAAGTTCGCGGCAAAAATCGCCCAATCACAGACCGCCGAGATCCGGCTGATGCAAGATTGGCTGCGTCGAAACGGGCAATCCGCGCCGGACACATCGTCGTGGCACACGATGCAGATGCCGGGGATGCTCACGGCGCAGCAACTCAAGGACCTCGCCGGCTCGAAGGGTGTCGATTTCGACCGCGAGTTTTTGAACCTGATGATCCAGCATCATGAAGGCGCGCTCCAAATGGTCTCGGATCTTTTCGCGTCGCCGCTGGCGGGGCAGGACGTCGACGTCTCGGTGTTTGCAAACGACGTCGAAACCGTGCAAACCGCCGAGATCAACACGATGCACGGCATGCTCGACCATCTGGGCAATTGAGGTCTTTCAAATAGTCGGTCGCTGAACCCTTACTCCCTCACCCTCCGGAGCTCGTCTGATGGGTACCGCTCGCAGGACGTTCGCCCTCGCCGCCGCCATGCTCTTCGCCTCCGCGCCTGCGCTTTTCGCGCAGACGTATCCGACCGGCAACGACCCGCGCAACGGGCTCAAGCCGGGACGATATGACGCGGGCCAGGCGGCGAGCGGCATGAAGTTGTTGTCATTCTCGAAGAAGCCGGCCGAGTTCGACTCGACCGCGGGGTTGAGGTTCATCAACTCGGACCTCGCGTTCCGCGACCACTACGTCTACCAGGGCAACTTCGCCGGATTCATGGTGTGGGACGTCAAGAATCCCGCCAAGCCGTTGCTCGTCGCGACGGTCCCGTGCATCACCGCGCAGGGCGATCCGTCGATCGTCGGCCATCTGCTCTTCATCTCGGCCGAAGGCGGTGGAAACCGCAAGGACTGCGCGAACACCGGCATCAGGGATACGTCCGATCACACGTCTCACATGACGGGCGTCCGCATCTACGACGTTGCCGATCCGGCGCACCCGAAGCTCATCAAGAACGTCGAGACGTGCAAAGGATCGCACACGCACACATTGATCCCCGACCCGAAGGACAAGGGCACGGTCTATCTCTATGTGTCGGGGAGCCAGAGCGCGCGTCCGTCGGTGGAGCTCGCGGGATGCAACAACAGCACCGACCCGGCGGACACGACGAACTCGCTGTATCGCCTCGACATCATCAAGGTGCCGCTCGCGCATCCGGAGAACGCCACGGTGGTCGGCGGCGCGCGCATCTTCACCGGACTCGGTCAGGCGGCGCAGAGCACCGCGCGACGCGACGCTCAGGCGAACCGCGGCGCGCGGGGCGGCCGGGGCGGAAACGCGCCCGGTGACAACCGGCAAGCAAACGCCGCGCAAGCCCCGGCAAGGGGTTTCGGTTTTCGGCCGGATCCGTCGAACGGTCCCTGGAACTGCCACGACGTGACGGCGTATCCCGACATGCATTTGCTCGCCGGCGCGTGCGCGAGCTACGGGTTGCTCGTCGACATCTCGAATCCGCTCAAGCCCGTGCGCATTTCCGAGAAGGCCGACACGAACTTCTCGCTCTGGCACACCGCCGTGTTCAGCAACGACGCCTCGAAGGTCGTGTTCACCGACGAGTGGGGCGGTGGCACGTCGCCCAACTGCCAGATCACGAGCATGATGGAGATGGGCGGCAACGCGATCCTCACGATCAGCAAGGACCACAAGTACACGCAGCACGCGTACTTCAAGATTCCGACGGCGCAGAGCGCCCAGGAGAACTGCGTGTCGCACAACGGCGGCCTCATTCCGGTGCCGGGTCGCGACCTGATGGTGCAGGGTTGGTATCAGGGCGGCATCGACGTGAGCGATTTCACGGATCCTGATCATCCGTACGAGGTCGCGTTCTTCGACCGCGGTCCGGTCGATCTGCCGTCCGATACGATGCCGGTGACCGTGGCCGGCAGCGCCGCAGGTGCGCCAGCCGCGGGTGCGCCACCCGCCGGCGGCGGCCGCGCATTCCGCAGCACCATCGGCGGATCGTGGGGCGCGTACTACTGGAACGGCTACATCTATTCGTCCGAGCTCGCCCGCGGCTTCGACATTCTCGAGCTGCTGCCGAGCGACAAGCTCTCGGCCAACGAGCTCGCGGCCGCGAAGCTGGTGCGGTTCGTGGAGTACAACCCGCAGAGCCAGCCGCACCTCGTGTGGCCGGCGGCGTTCCCGGTGGTGCGCTCGTACCTCGACCAGCTCGTGCGCGACAACGGCCTGACGTCCGAGCAGACGACGTCGATCGCGAAGGCGCTGGACGCGGCCGAGAAGGAATCGGGTGCCGCGCGCGGTGCATCGTTGACGAAGCTCGCGAAGCAGGTGGATGGTGAAGTCGCCGGCGCGAAGGACCAGCCCCGCGCGAAGGCGTTGTCGGCCGAGATCAAGCGGTTGGCGGCGGTGTCGAAGTAGATCCAGCCAGCTCGTGGCCGGCGATGGTGGCCGCGGAAGGAATAGGAACGAAGAAACCCACACCTGCGCGGTGTGGGTTTCTTTGTGTCTCGAGTGTCGCCAATGCGACTACGGTTCGACCGTTACTTCGTGATGCTCACGACGCCGGCGATCGGATTCGATCCGAAATGCGTGGCCGCGGCACCCCCAAACGTCAGCGCAATGTTCGAGAAGGCGACAAGGCTGCCCCCGGTGACATCGATCTGCAGCGTGGACGTCGGCGGAGTGGTTTTTTCAAAAGTCGGGGGGGCCCCGTTCCCCGTAATCGTCGTCTCATCCGCCTGGCTGCTGACGCGAAAACCGCCCGGAATCGGCGTCACTGTCCCGACTACCGAGATGTGATGCGTATGGGGGTTGCGCGTCGTGAGGCTGTTAGCATCGGGTGCTGCGGGCGCAAGCGGGTTGAAGCTGAAAAACAGATCGGATCGCTCCATCGACAATTCCGCGGTGAACACAGCCGCGTCCGGTCCTCCTGTCACATCCAGGGACCAGTCGCCGTGAATCGCCCAGCTGCCAGACGTCGGCGTCGTCAAGTCGTGGATCGATCCGGTCAAATGGAGACCGTTGAAATGATCATTCCCCCCTTTTTGACCCTGGGCGGGAACGCTGACTGCGGCGAACGCGAGAACCCCGACGAGCGGGATCCAGTGGAACTGTTTGACCATGACCTACCTCCCTGTGCCGACGGTTACGGGACGGCGAACATAGGCCGCCGGTCTCCACCGACAAAGCGGCAAGGTGCGGCGTTGCACGATGCCGGGACGGTCTGACGTCGAATGCGGTCGAATGCCGTCGATTGCCGCGTCATGAGGCGCGAGCTAGAATCGGGTTCCGCCACGGGAGCCTGGACTGCGCAATGAGCGAACTCCCATTAAAAACACCGGCGCCCCCCATCGCGGCGAGCCCGCGCGAGTCTCGGCTCGATTCCTGGAAGGAGATCGCGGCCTATCTCCGCCGCGACGTGAGCACCGTCCAGCGCTGGGAAAAGCGCGAGGGGATGCCCGTCCATCGCCATCTTCACGCAAAGCAGGGGTCCGTGTCCGCCGTCCGGACCGAGCTTGACGCGTGGTCACAGAGCCGGAGGGTTCGGGTCGTCCCCGACGGGGCGAAGGAAGAACCGGCCGGGCCGCCGGATGCGGACGCGTTCCCGCGGAATCCACTCGAGAATGCGGAATTCGCGCCCGTCGCGGATTTCGACGGCTCGCCACACGCGGCGACGATCTCGCGCGACGGGAAGTTCGTCGCGTTCCTCGCGAATCTCGACGGACGAACGGACGTCTGGATCACTCAAGTCGGCGCCGGACGATTCTACAACCTGACCCGCGGCGCAGCGCTCGATCTCGTGAATCACGACATTCGCACGCTGTCGTTTTCACCCGACGGGGCGCTCGTCTTGTTTTGGGCGCGCACTTCGGGGGGAGGAGGATCGACCGGCCGCAGCGTCGGAATCTGGTCCGTGCCCACGCTTGGCGGCGAGCCGCGGCCATACCTCGACGATGTGCCGGAGCTCGATTGGAGCGAGAGCGGGCGGCTCGTCTACCATACGGCGGCGCACGGAGATCCGATATTCGTCACCGGTCCCAACCAACCTCCACCCGGCGATCGGATCTTCGCCGAGTCGCCGGGACGCCATGCCCACTTCCCCGTGTGGTCGCCCGACGAGGCCTTCATCTACTTTGTCGGCGGAATCGTGCCGAAGGAATTGGATCTCTGGCGGATCAGACCCGTCGGTGGCTCCGCCGAACGCCTCACCTTTCACGACTCGCGCGTGGCATATCCGGTCTTCGTGAATCGCCGGACGCTGTTGTATCTCGCGACCGGCGCCGACGGCTTGGGACCGTGGCTGCATGCCCTGGACGTCGACCGGCGCATCGCGCGTCGGATCGGAACCGGCATCGACCGTTACACGTCGCTCGCGGTCAGCGGCGACCGGCGGCGACTCGTGGCGACGAGATCGAATCCCAAAGCTGAGCTGTGGCGCGCCGCTCTTTGCGAGACGCCGGCCTCGATCTCGAGCGCGACTCGCTTGCGTTTGCCGACTGGCTCCGGGCGCTCGCCGCGATACGGACCCGGGTATCTGATGTACGTGTCTTCGACAGGGACAAGCGACAGCCTGTGGAGACTCGTGGACGACGCGGCCGCTGAATTGTGGAGTGCGCCGGCCGGCGCGCAGATCGTCGGCGGCGCTGCGGTCACAGCCGATGGAGGGCGTGTCGCCATCTCGGTGAGCGAGCGGGGGCAGTCGCGACTGTATGTGATGAACGTCGACGGAACGCACTCGCGCATCGTCGCTGACTCGCTCGCGCTGCGCGGGGCACCCGTCTGGGCGCCGGACGGACGATCGCTGCTGGTGACGGCGGCCGACGAGACCGGCACACCGTGCGTGCATCGAGTGTCGCTGGACGGGAGTGCTCCGACTCGTGTCCTGTCGGAATATTCGGTCGATCCGGCCTGGGCGCCGGACGGTTCGTTCTTCGTCTATTCAGGCCCGGACATCGGGACGACATTCCAGGTGAGGGCCGCGACGCCTGAGGGCAGGCCGTACCACCTCCCGAATGTCGCCCTCGCGCGCGGAGCGCGGCACGTCGCATTCCTGCCGGACGGCCTCGCGCTAATCGTCCTCAAGGGCGAGATGGGACGGAGGGAGGTTTCGCTGATCGATCTGAAAACGGGGAGCGAGCGGCCGCTGACGAATTTCGGACGCGACATCGTCGTGCGCGACTTCGACGTTTCTCCCGACGGCCGCGATCTGGTCATCGAGCAGGTGCAGGAGCACTCGGATATCGTGCGGATCGATTTGCCAACTCGATGACGCCCGCCGTACAATCGATAGCAATGACCAAGCGTCGATACGGGGATGAGGAGGTCCGCGAGATTTTCAGTCTCGCGACTGCGGGCGGCACGTCCGACCGGTCACTGCCTGCCGAATCCGGCGGGCTGACCCTGGATGAGCTCCAGCGCATCGGCGAGGAGGCGGGCATCGAACCGGCGCGAGTCGCGCAAGCCGCTGAGAAGCTCGACGCCCGCGGGAGGCCGACGCCCGTCCGGCGATCTTTCGGACTCCCGATGGGAGTGTCGCGGGTGGTCGATCTTCCGCGCGCCCCGACGGATCGGGAGTGGGAGCAATTGATATCTCAATTCAGGACCACGTTTGGGACGCCTGGCCGCATGACGACTTCGGGCGGGCTCCGCGAATGGTCACGGGGCGACATGCACATCTCCGTCGAGCCCACCGAGCATGGCGAACAGCTCCGACTCACCGCACGTAACGAGGCCGCCGTGGGCCTCAACGCGCTTGGAGTCCTGACGGGCGGAGTGTCGGTGCTCACCGGCGCGTTGGCCGCTGCCGCTGGCAAGCCGGAAAAGGCGCTGGTGGTGTTCGGCGTGTTCGGCGCAATGGCGCTGGGCACGTTCGGAGCGAACCTGTTTCGCTCGCCGCGTTGGGCCCGTGAGCGCACGCGACAGATGGAGGCGATCGCCGAGCACGTGGTGAAGCTGCTCTCCAATCCATAGGTCATGGCCGCATCGGTCGCACTGGTGCTGGCCGGCGTCTTCATCTCGATCGCGGCGCTCCACATCCGTTGGGCATTGGCACCAGGTCGCACGAGCTCCAGCCCTGTCGGCGTCGCGGTCCCGACGCGCTTGGATGGAACGCCGCTCTTCGAGCCAGGGCGCGCCGCCACGCTCGGCGTCGCGCTGTTGCTCATCATCGCCAGCCTGCTCGTGCTCCAACAGGGCGGGATTCTGACACTGCCTGGCCGAGCGGTCGCGTACCGGCTCGGCATCTGGCTGCTCGGAGCGGTTCTCGTGCTGCGCACGGTGGGTGACTTCCGGTACGTCGGAATGTTCAAACGGGAGCGGCGCACACGATTCGCCGCGCGCGACAGTCGCATCTACACGCCCCTGTGCGGTGTGCTCGCCGCGGGCGTCCTCTATCTCGCCGTCAACCGATAGTGCCTTAGCGTTTCACCGGCGACCCGAACCAAGTCGTCATCGCTTCCGTCAGCCCTTGCAACGTTCCGTCGCCGACCCAGGCGACGTAGCCGTCGGGACGGATCAACACCGCCACGGGCGCAGCGACGTCGCCGATAACCGGCAGTTCCCATTTGCCGGCGTATTTCGCGTCGACGTACTGAACGCGGTCCGACCACGGCGCTATATCGATGGCGCGCGGCGCGCCGAAGTTCAGAAGCAGCGGCCGAGCCGTGTGAAGGAAACCGAAGACGCGCCGCGGGCCGCTTACGGTGACAACATCGAGATCGGGCATGCGACGGCCCAGCAGCGGATGCCCCTCTCCCAGATCGTACCGAATGTCCAAGCCGGACATCATTCCCGCGATGCGTTTGCGCGGCTCCTCCATCGTGAGGAGGTCGCCGACGATGTCGCGCACGGCGAGTGTGCGCGCGTCCTCACGGTGCAGCGCCACCTGCGCCATCGTGTTCTTGAGCACGCGCGCGCCGACGGGGTGTCGCTCGGCGTGATACGTGTCGAGCAGGCTCTCCGGCGACGTGCCCTTGGTCACCTGGGCCAGCTTCCATCCGAGATTCACCGCATCCTGCACGCCTACGCCGAGTCCCTGCCCGCCGATCGGCGAGTGAACGTGCGCGGCGTCGCCGGCGAGCAACACGCGCCCGCTGCGATAGGTCGCGGCCTGCCGCGTCATGTCGGTGAATCTGGAGATCCAGGTCGGGCTGTGTACGCCGTAGTCGGTGCCGCACACGGCGACGAGCAGCTCCTTGAGATCGCGCAGCGTCGGCTCGGCGGTTGAATCCGGGTGTGGTTCGGTGACCATGACGCCGATGGGACCCACATCCTTATATATGATTTCGCTGCCTTTGATCTCGAACTCCGACCGGCCGAACGCATACATGCCGGCGGCCGAACGATGCACTCCGTACGGCGGCTTCTCCGTCATCTCCACTTCCGCAAGGATGTTGCTCGTCGTCGGATCCCAACCCGGGAACTCGATGCCCGCGGTCTTGCGTACGAGACTGCGTCCGCCATCGCACCCGACGAGATATTGCGCGTGCAGTGACTCGCCGTCGGCGAGGGTGACGTCGACGCCGGCGTCGTGCTGTATGAATCCCGTGATGTCGCGGCCGTAGAGGATTGGCACCTCGAGCTCGTTGACCCAGCCGGCGAGGATGCGCTCGATGTACTTCTGCCGCAGCGCCAATACGTAGTTGTGGCGCGTCGGGAAGTCGCTTAGTCCCAAGCGGGTGACGGCGAAGCCGGTGGCCTGCGCCGTTTGTCCCGCCGAGAGAAATCGGTCCGCAATGCCGCGCTGGTCGAGCACTTCGATGGTGCGCGAGGAGATTCCGAGGGCCCGCGCGCCGGAGAGCTCCTGGTTGGGCCGGCGCTCGACGACGGCGACGTCCACTCCCGCCAGCGCCAATTCGCCTGCGAGCATGAGACCCGTGGGGCCGCCGCCCGCGATCACGACCGAGTGATTAGTCATCGCAACTCCTGGTCAGAACGAGACGCGGAGTATCACCTCGCGCGAGGGTCTTGCCGCAAGCCTGCGGGTCGTTGATATATATCTGTAGCCGATGAAGCCTTTCGAGCGACTCGGGGAGGCGCGGACTCCGAACGGGACGCTGATCGCGCTGTATCGGCACGACGGCGCCTATCTCATTCGCGCCGATGGCGTCGAGCTCATGTCGACTCGCCGACACCTCTCGGAAGATCGGCTCGCCGAAGTCGCCTGCGCTCCGCTCCGCGAAGTCCCCGGGGCCCGAGTGCTCATCGGTGGCCTAGGGCTGGGGTTCACGCTCCGCGCCGCACTGCGGCACCTTCGCGAGGACGCCGAGATCGTGGTGGCGGAGCTCCTCGCCGAAGTCATCGCGTGGAACGAAGACCCGCGGTACGGGCTGTCCGTCGACGCGATGCGCGATCCACGCGTCCGCGTGCTGCACGGTGACGTGGTTGACGTGCTCCGGGCGAACCCCGCCGCCTTCGATGCGATCATGCTCGACACCGACAACGGCCCCGATGGAATGCTCATGTCCGAGAACGCGCCACTCTACGCTTCGAATGGCATCGCGGTCACGGTGGCCGCCCTGCACGCCGGCGGCTCGATCGTGTACTGGTCCGTGGGTGACGACCCGGGGTTCGCCGGCGCGTTGCGCCGTTCTGGGCTCGCGGTCCGGACGCTGCACGTTCGGGCACACGACACCGCGGGCCCGATGCATACGCTCTACGTAGCGAAGCGGCGCGTGTAGGTTAGCTAACGCGCTCTACGGCGCCCCGCGATTCCCACCGTTCAAGCATGGATACGTCATGAACGTTGCACGGATTGTGATGGCAACTTTGGGTGCCTTCGTCGTCTATTTCGCGCTCGGCGCCCTGTTCTTCACGCGTCCCATGATGCGGGGGGAGTTCGCGAAGTACTCCGCAGTTTATCGCTCTCAGCAAGCCATCAAGAGCGTCATGCCGTTCGGGATGCTCGGCATGCTGCTCTCGATGCTCGCGCTCGCGATCCTCTTCGCGATGATTCATCCCCAGGGTGCCGGCTTGGCGGCGGGTGCCAAGTTCGGGCTCCTGATCGGCCTCTATGCGCTTGGGTCGTTCGTTCTGCACAATCACGTCAATCTGAACATCGGTAGTCGCCTGACCGTGCTCCAGGCGATCGCATATTCGATAGAATGGTTGGCCGTCGGGATGACGATCAGCCTGATCTATCGCGGATGAGCAGGGACAGAGACAAGGCCCGACTATCTCGACCGTAGCCGAGCCGGGCGTTAGGACGAAGTCAGGCCTCCGCTATCGCTTGCCTCCGACGCACACGGGCACTTCGAGCTCCGAGACCTTCGCCGCCGCGACCGGCTGAAGGTTGTTCTTCGAGAGAAGCGCATTGAGCGACCCAAGCTCGTTGCCGTTGAGCGACGCCCATCCGGCGATGCGGCCTCGCAGGTCGGTGCAGGCCACCAGAAACGCCGCCTTCTGTGGGTCGTTTGGCGCCATGTCGCCCGAGTCCAACGTCTCGAGCTGGCGGACGAGCGTTCCGTTGAGCGTCGCGAACGCGGGTGGCTCGCGCTGGGGACCGGGATTGCCGGCGCCGGCACCGCGGCCTCGCCCACCCTGTGTCGTACCGCCTGCGATTAGCAGCTTCGCGTCGAAGTTGGCGATGGCCTGCGCGACGTCGGGCGGCGGGGGCGGCGTCGACTTCTGAATCGTCGCCAGCGCGGAGCGGGTGGCCGCGACCTGCTCGTAGCCGGCGTACGCCGACTTGATCCCCGCGTACAGCTTCATCTGCAGCTCGTGCTGCGCGGCCAGATCGGCCGCCGTCGCAGGAGAGCGCGGGTCGTTCTTTACCGTCACGGTTTGTGAATAAGCCTTTCCATCCACGGTGAGCTTGAGGGTGTACGTGCCGGGAAGCGCGAGCGGCCCCTCGGGTGACGCCGGTGTCTCGCCCTCGTTGGCGTTGATCTCGTAGCTGTGATTGAACGCCGGCGGCGCGTCGTAGCGAATGTCCCAGTTGATCCGATTGGTGCCCGTCGCCGTCGGCATCGGTTTGGGAATCTCGATCCAATGGTCGGGAACGGGCAGCGGTGCCTCGTGGAGCGACGGAATCGGTGCGCTCGAGTAGTGACGCACGACGGTGCCGGCCGCGTCGCGCACCTCGAGAGTGATGTCGCTCGACGGCTTGGCATTCAGATAGTAGTAGACGAGCGCACCGGGCGGCGGGTTGAGGGCGTGCGGCACCTCGGGCGGGAACGGCGTGTCGCCGTTCACGTTGCGGCGCACGCGGATCGCGTCGCCCGGCTTGAACAAATGCGCCGGCTCGGACGCGATCGCCGCCGTCATCTGCCGGAGCGGCGAGTAGTCGTCGAGGATCCAGATGCTGCGGCCGTACGTGCCCACCACCAGATCGTTGTCCTTGATCACGATGTCGCGGTACGACGTGTTCGGCAGATTGAGCTGAAGCGACTGCCAATCGTCGCCGTCGTCGAACGACACGTACATCGAGCTCTCGGTGCCGGCAAAGAGCAGCCCCGCCCTCTTCGTGTCCGCGCGAATCACGCGCGCGAAGCTCCCACTCGGCTGATCGGTGCGCACGCCGCTGATGATCTTGGTCCACGACTTTCCAAAGTCGTGGGTCCGATAGAAATACGGGGCGTAGTCGCCGGTCGTGTGATAGTCGACGGCGACATAGGCAGTCGCCGAGTCAGTATGCGACGCATCGACGGCCGAGATGTCGGCGCGCGTCGGGTTGGGGAGGTCGGCGATGGTGACCTCGTGCCACGTCACGCCGTGATCGCGCGTGAGCTTGATGATGCCGTTGTTCGTGCCGGCCCAGATGATTCCCGGCGACATCGACGACGTCGCGAATGATTCGATCGAACCGGCGGGCGGACCGCCAAACCCGCCGCCCGCGCCACCCGGCGGTGGCGTGGGTGGCGGCGGCGCTCCGTCGTGCGCCGTCAAGTCCGGGCTCAGTTTCTTCCAGTGCATGCCGCCGTCGGTCGTCGACATCAAATACTGGAATCCCACGAGCAGCTCGTGCGGGTTCGTTTGCGACCAGAGAATGGGTTGATTGCCGACTTTGCGCAGCGACGCGGCGGCGGTCGACGTTCGGGCTCACGTTGATCCACTGGCCGCTCGGATACGTGATCTTGACGATGCCACCGGCGGGACCGCCGGCGTAGACGATCTTGGGATTGAGCGGGTCGGCGACGATCGAACCGAACTCGTAGCCGGCGGTCGGATACCAGTCGAGCGGCGTGATCGCGCCGAGATCTCCGCGGCTGCGCGTGGCGATCGAGCCGGCGTCCTGCTGCGTGGCGTAGACCCAGTATGGATACGAGTTGTCGGCCGAGATGTGATAGACCTGGTCGGTGGCCTGGTTGTACCACGAGCTCCAGGTGAGGCCGCCGTCGAGCGAGATGGTCGCGCCCTGATCGACGCCGAGGAGCATGCGCTTGCCGTCGGTGGGATCGATCCACATCTGCTGTGGATCGTCGCCGCCTGGCGCGCCCTTGAACCCGGTGAACGTGTTGCCGCCGTCGTGCGAGATGAAGCTCGACGTGTTGATCGTGTAGACGAGATCCGGATTCTGGGGATCGACGTAGACGCCGCAGTTGTAGCCGTTCTGACCGTTGCGAATTCTGCGTATCGTTGGCCGCCATTTGGCGCCACGTGTCGCCGCCGTCGTCGGAGCGGAAGAATCCGAAGTTGCCGATGAGGAACATCCGCTGGGCGTTCGTATTCATCGCGACAGCGATGGAGGTGCGTCCGGTCATCGCCGCGGGGAGCCCGTGACCGCTGATCTCCTTCCAGGTCTGGCCTTCATCAGTAGACTTGAACAAGTACGTGCCGGTGGGGCCCTGCGGCGCGCCTCCCCCGCCTCCCCCGCCGCCGCCACCACCGCCGCGACCGGCGCCGGGCGCGTTGTAGTGGCGCACGGTCGTGGCGAGCATCACGCTCGGATGATCAAACGCCCAGGCGATTTCCTGCGCGCCCGTCGTCGAGTCCACGTAGAGCGTCTGCTTCCAGTTGCGTCCGCCGTCGGTGCTGCGAAACACGCCACGCGTGTGCGTGAACGTGTGGATGTTCCCCTGCGCCGCGAGCAGCACGAGGTTCGGGTCCTTGGGATCGACGAGGATCGAGGGGATCTGCTTCGTGTCGTCGAGTCCCAGATGCTCCCACGTCTTGCCGGCGTCGGAGGATTTGTAGACGCCGTTCCCTTCGTTGATCCCGCCGCCGGTGATCAAGTCGCCCATGCCGACATAGATGACGTTCGGATCGGAGGGCGCGACTTGAACGCTGCCGACGGACGACGCCTCTTTGACGTCGTCCATGATCGGAAACCACGTGGTGCCGGCGCTGGTGGTCTTCCAGACGCCGCCGAGGGGGAGGCCGATATAGAAGACGCCGGGCTGTCCGACGACGCCCGTGACTGCGGAGACGCGCCCGCCGCGGAACGGGCCGATGTTGCGCCATACGAGGCCGGCGTAGAGATCGGGGTTGATCGGCGGTCGCGCGCCGATAGGCCAGAGCGTGGCGAGTACGACGAGGGGGAGTAGACGAGGGCGCATGGTAGGGAGAGCCGGCTGTCGTTGCGTGAAATCTGTGGATTCGGATCGGTCTTTTCGAGGATCGGTCGCGCGCCTTGGCGGCGGCCGAAGTCTGTGCGCGTTATACTGGCGGGTCGGGCATCGACCATCGAATGTACCTCGCGCGGTACGACAAAACACTCCTCGAGCGTCAGGCGGAGCACGACCTTCTGGTGACGTCCCGACCCACATGGCAGACTTTCATCCGCGTTGCCCAAAGTGCGACAAGCCGATGGACCGCGGCCATGTTCCGGACGCGGCGCACGGGCGGGTTCTGGAATCAAGCTGGGCGCCGGGAGAACCGGAGGGTCGCCGCTTCCTGGGCGGGATCAAGTATCACGCGGATGAGCTGATTCCATTGAGCGCCTATCGCTGCCCGGCCTGCGGCTACGTCGAGTTCTACGCACGGCCTGCCTAAGGTACGCGTCGTATGAGACTGCAATGAGAAAGATCAGAATCATTGAACATATCTCGCTGGACGGTGTGATCCAGGCGCCCGGCGGGCGGAACGAGGGCGGCGACGAGTATCCGCACGGCGGTTGGTCGGCGCCGTATCGAAGCGCGGCCGGGGCAGAGGCGGTCGCCGAGGCACAGGGCACCAGCTTCGATCTGCTGCTTGGCCGCCGCACCTACGATATTTTCGCCGGCCACTGGCCGAACGCGGGGAACGGTCCGTTAGCGAACGCTCTCAACGCCGCGACGAAATACGTCGCGACCCACCGGCCGGACAGCCTCGGATGGGGTCCGGTCGAGGACTTGGGCGCGGATGTCGTGGAGGGCGTTCGCCGCGTCAAGTCGAAGGACGGCCCCGACCTGATCGTCTGGGGAAGCTCGACGCTGACGTCCATGTTGCTCGAGCGCGGATTGGTCGACGAGGTCGTGCTGCTCGTCTACCCGGTCTTGCTCGGCCGGGGCAAGCGCTTTTTCTCGGACGGTGCCGACCCGCGCGAACTCGCTCTCGTCAGCACGAAGGTCGTCTCCTCGCACGTGCTCGTGAACACGTATCGACACGCTGGAGCGCTGCGAACCGAAGCTGCCGCCGACGCGAGATAGCGACGAGACGTTGTCTCTGAATGGAGAGGTGCTGCCATGCGCCGCCGCGGACTCCTCATCGCGTTTGCCGTGTACGCCGTCGCCAGCCTTCTGCATTACGCTCACAACGCCGAGTTGCTGGAGCACTACCCGAACATGCCGCGATGGCTGACTCGGGCGCAGATCTATTCCGCGTGGATCGCCCTGACCATCTTCGGCGCGGTGGGGTACCGTCTCGTGCGATCGCGATTTCTCTTTGCGGGGCTGTGCGTGCTGGGCCTCTACGGGATATTGGGATTCGACGGAATCAGCCACTATGCGCTGGCGCCGTTTGCGTCCCACACGCCTGGAATGAACGCGACGATCTGGATGGAGTTTGCGAGTGCGGCACTGTTTCTAACGGTCCTCGGGTGCGATGTCCGAGCGGTCCGCGTCGTCGCACGGCGTGGACGGTCAAGCTCCGGAAACTCGCTGTCTGACGAACGCTGACGTGACAAGGAGCTATTGAATTGTTTGCGGCTGTGCCGCAAGCTCTTATTGCAATCCGCTTGCGACTTGGCTCTGGCGTTAAGCCGCGGAAACACACGCTCTTTCACCACCACTGGTCTTCGGAGATCGTATGAAGCGAGTCACTGGCATTGGCGGCATCTTCTTCAAAGCCAAAGACGCGAAGGCGCTGCAGGCTTGGTACAAGCGGCACCTGGGAATCGATGTCCAAGACTGGGGCGGCGCGGCTTTCACCTGGGCCGACGGTGATGGCAAGCCGGTCGCCGGAACCACGGCCTGGTCCATCGCTCCCGAGCAGAGTGGCCAGTTTGCGCCCAGCACTTCGACGTTCATGGTCAACTACCGCGTGGAGGATCTCCACGCTCTGGTCGAAGCCTTACGCGAAGAAGGCTGCAACGTTCTCGAGAAGATCGACGATTCCGAGTACGGGAAGTTTGGCTGGGTCATCGATCCGGAGGGAAACAAGGTAGAACTTTGGCAACCGCCTGCCGGCGAGTGACCGGGGCACTCGGCCTCAGCGCAATTCTGCGGCTTATGCGCCCTCTTCTATTTTTTTCCTCAGTTCGCGGCGGGGGCGTGCCGTCGTAGCACGGATGCGACCGGGAAAAGGTTCGCAGCATAGCGTGACCCTTGACGCGACGGACTCGCTGTATAGTCGGCGTTAGTCCGAACCCAAGCATCCTCGTCGGCAAGTGACGCCTCGCGGACTGTCTGAGTTCATCCGCACGCAGCGCTAGTTCCGCCTCCCACTGCCGTCGGCCTTACGAACGCAGAAGCTGAACGCGTCGGGCGGAACAGACGCCTCTCTAACTCGTCTGGCTGTTGATGCATCGACGACGTCTTGCAGTTCCAATTGCTGCCCTCATCGGCCTGGCCTGCGCTGCTTCGAGCAGGACTCCGCGAGATTTGCCCCAGGCCGGTCGAATGTGCAGGCCCGAGGACGGACTCGTTCTCAGCGCGCGGTATTGGCTCTCGTTGCCGGATAGTCCTGCGGATACTATCGGCAAGGACCCTAGCTTCTTCGCCGATCTGCCGAAGCTGCCCGAAAAAGCGATTCGAACGATCACCGATGAGCCAACCTGCCGTTCAGTCGCAATCCGGCTGGCTAAGGCTCGAGGAGACACGGCGGTCTGGCCCGTCTCTGTCTTGCGCTTCGGACCTACGCGATACCTCGCGTGGGACCTCGTCGAACCGCCAGGAGCTCGGCCCGCGATCTTTCTTACGTATTATGTCCTCGACGAGCAGCTGCACGTTCTCGCGAAGGTGTCCACCTAGCTTTCGTCCACCGTCCACTGCTGCTTCGCCGAGAAACTATAGATCGAGCGTCACGACCACTTCAAATCTTCGCCGATGATGGGCAGCGTGCGCACGCGCTTGCCCGTCGCGGCGAAGATGGCGTTGCAGACGGCAGGCGCGGCGGCCGGCAGACCGGGCTCGCCCAAGCCCGTCGGTTCAGCGACCGACTTGATGAAATGAACCTCGACGAGCGGTGGTGCGTTGTTCATGCGCATCATCGGATACTCATCGAAATTCGTCTGCGCGGCCGCCCCGTGCTCGATCGTGATCTTCTGGAACCACGCGGCGCTGATGCCGTCGAGCATCGCGCCCTGAATCTGAGCCTCCGCCGCGCTCAGGTTGATGATCGTCCCGGCGTCGACGGCGGCCGTGAGCTTCTTGAGCGTGAGCACGCCTTCGCGGCTCACCGCGACGTCGGCGACGATCGCGATGTAGGCGTTGTTCGTGTGCGTGATCGCGAGGCCCATTCCCTCGCCGCGCGAACGCGACGCGCCCCATCCCGCCTTCTCCGTCGCGAGCTTGACGACCGTGATCATTTTCGCCGGATCGAACCCGCGGCCGGCGGCGCTCGGAGTGGGAACTGACCCCACAAGGTCGAGCGTGAACGCGAGCGGGTCGCGGCCCGCGGCGTGCGCAAGCTCGTCGACGAAGCACTGCGTCGCCCAGATGTTCCCGTTGTCGCCTGGCGCGCGCCAATATCCCGTCGGGATGCCCGGCGGAAGCTTGCTCGACTTCACGTCCGAACCGGGGACGGCGATGAACGGAAAACCGCCGGCGCTCATATCACCGGGACCGCCTTGCATCTTCACGAACGCGTCGTGAAGCGCGACGACCTTGCCCGACCCGTCGAGGGCCGCCGTGAAATAGTGCCAGCCGTTCGAGCGATAGTTGTCGTGCGCGAAGTCGTGCTCACGGGTCCACATCAGTTTCACCGGCGTGCCTTCGAGCCGCTTGGCGATCGCCGCTGCTTCGAGCGAAAACTCGTTGCTGCCGCGTCGGCCGAAGCCGCCGCCAAGTCGCGTGATGTGAACGATGACGTCCTTCGGTGCGAGACCGAGCCCGTGCGTGACGAGACCCTGGCCGCTTGCCGGGATCTGCGTAGGCGTCCACATCTCCATGACGCCGCTCTTGAAGACCGCGGTGCAGTTCTGCGGTTCGAGCGTGGCGTGAGCGAGGAATGGATAGTGGTAGACGGCTTCGATAGCCCTCGCTCCCTCCGGCAGCGGTCCCGGCGGCGTCGATTTCGCGAGCTGATCCGCCTGCCTCGCCATCTCCGCGCTGCTCTGGCTCGCGACCGGACCCTCGTCCCACTCGACGTGCAGCGCGTCGGTCGCACTGAACGCGTTCCACGTCGTGTCGGCTAGGATGGCGACGCCGGGCGTCAGTCCGTCGATGCCGTCGAGCACGAAGGCATCGCGTACACCGAGCCGCTTCTTCACGTCGTCGAGGTTGGCGCTCTTGACCTTGCCGCCGAACGTCCGGCACTTGGTGTACGTCGCGAACACCATCCCGGGCAGCTTGACGTCGATCCCGAACAGCGGCGTGCCCGTGACGATTTTCTGATTGTCGACGCCGGCCACGCGCGTGCCGAGCAGCTTGAAATCGCCCGGATTCTTCAACCGGGGGTTTGTCGGCGGCGTGAGCGTCGCAGCCTTCGAGACAAGCTGGCCATAGGTCGCACGCCGTTTCGACGCGGCGTGAATCACCGAGCTTCGCTCGGTCGTGCATTCGTTTTCAGGCACGCCCCATGTCTGCGCAGCGGCGGTGACGAGCATCGCGCGGGCCGTGGCGCCGGCGATACGAAGCGGAGTGAAGTTGCCGACCGTCGAACCGCTGCCGACCGAAAACTGGCGGCCGTACGCCGGGTTCAAATCCCCCTGCACGATCGTCACGTTCTCCCACGCGACATCGAGCTCCTCGGCGACGATCATCGGGAGGCCGGTCTTGATGCCCTGCCCCATCTCGGAGTTCGGCGCGATGATCGACACCGCTCCGCTGGGCGCGATCGAGATGAACGCGTTCGGCGCGAAATTCTCAGCGGTGGCGGACGCGGTGTCCGCGTAGGCGAGCGATTCTCCGAAACGAAGGTACGTGCCGATCAACAGGCCGCCGCCGGCGAGCGCGCTGACCCTGATGAACTGGCGCCGGTCGACGGCCGGCGGCGGAACCTCGCGCGTCGTCATGAACGGCCTCCTTTATCGGACACGCCGGCGGAAGCGAGTTCGGCGGCGCGCTTGATGCCCGCGCGCATGCGGGTGTAGGTCGCGCACCGACAGAGGTTGCCGGCCATCATCTTGTCGATGTCGGCGTCGGTCGGGTGTGGATTCTGTTTGAGCAACGCGGCCGCGGTCATGAGCTGGCCGGCCTGGCAATAGCCGCATTGCGGGACGTCGAGCTCGCACCACGCTTGTTGCAGCGGATGCTTGCCGGCAGCATCGAGGCCCTCGATCGTCGTGATCACCGAGCGGCCCACGCTCGAGACGGGCGTCTGGCACGCGCGCATCGGCGACCCGTTCAGGTGGATCGTGCAGGCGCCGCATTCGCCGATGCCGCAGCCGAACTTCGTGCCCACGAGGCCCAGCGAATCCCGCAGCACCCACAGCATCGGGGTGTCCGGCGCTACGTCGACCGATCGGGATTGCCCGTTGACGCTGAGAGTGTACTTGCTCATGCGCGTCCCTTGGAAGTCGCCATTCGTAACACATTGATGGCAGTGGTGATCGCGCGCAAGACGGGTCCCTGGAACCTTGCGCGCCTTGCTTCCGTAGTGTGGCCTATCGGAGGCGTTCGATGCGCGTACTGTGGACACTGCTCAAGGTCATCATCGGTCTCGCGATCGCGATCCCGGTCGCGTTCCTGGCGATGGCGCTGACCGCCGGCCTCGTCGGCACTCTCGTCGCCCTCGCCGTCATCGCCCTCAAGCTTGCGATCGTCGGCGCCATCGGGTACGGACTGTTCCGGCTGGCGCGCGCGATGCTCGCGCCGTCACGCAACGTCCCGCCGGCACCCATTCGTGAGGTGTCCGCGCCGCTCACGGATCCGTACTACGATGCGGCCGTGCGCGAGCTCGACGCGGAGCTCGGCGTTCGACCGCGCGGCTGAAGCCGCTCAGTCGCTTCCGACGGCCTGAGGCGCACCGAGGTCCGCGTCGGAGGCGATCGTTGCGGGGGCGACGCGACGGAGCTACAGATTCCGTTAAGCACTGTCGCTCCCATGATAATCGAAGAGCCGTCTGGTTCCGCGCGCCGCAATGCCGGCACTGAAGCGCTTGCGAGCGGTTTCGTCCCCGGCGTCGGCCAACTGTTGCAAGGCCGCCGTTTCGCCGCGGCTATTCAGTTCACGACGGTCGTCGCTTACGTGGTGATCGGCTCGGAGCTTGGGCTCCGTCATGCCATGTTCTTTGCGTTCGCCTGGAACTGCTATTCGGTGATTGACGCCTATCGCTTCCGGGCGGACTAGACGTTACGATAGGGCTACCAATCGCGCCGCTGCAGACGCATCATCACAGCACATGGATCAGACATCTGGCGTAACAAACCCGCCGCCGCCGGCCTCCGCCTTCAACCGTTTCCTCTTGGTCGCCGGCCTCGCCCAAGTCGCCGCCACGTTCACGCCGGCGGGGCACGTGCGGATCCTCGGCAATGTCTCATTCGTCGGCCTACCATCCGCCGGCGCTGCCTTCGTTGTGCTTGGCCTGCTCGCCAGCGTCACGGCGCTTCGGCCGCGCGGTTGGTGGCGATGGGGCCCAGGCGTGGTTTCGCTCGCCTTGCTCGCCGTCATATACATGCGACTGCGCTCGGCGCCGACGGGGGGCTTCTTCGATCCAGTCCTCCGACGAGTCGTGCAACCGGCGTGGGGCTTTTTTCCGATGACGTTCGCCGCATTGCTGATGCTGAGCGCAGCCGCCGCCGTTCGGTTCGACCTCCGCAACCGTGAAATCAGTCCCAGACCGCGCTGAGGCAGCCGGCCGCCTCCGTCAAAGCCACGAACCACCCGACGTCGTCGCTCGGCGCGGCTGGCGGTATCACCATCTCGGCATCCCGACGAACGTCCCTCGGGAAAACGAGACCTATCTCGAGCGGTACGGCCTGTATGTCTCCGGCTTCCCGACAAGCCCGTACGGAATAGAGTGGATGCGTTTCGAGGCCAGCTCGCCGCTTCATCCTCTCATCAAGTCAGTGCCACATGTCGCATTCGAGGTAGACGATCTCGACTCCGCGCTGACGGGTCAGGACGTGATCTCTCCACCCGGCTCGCCATCAGATGGTGTGCGTGCCGCCATGATCGTCGTCGACGGGGCACCCGTGGAGCTCATCTCGTTTCGAAAGCGGGGGAGTTGAGGCCAGTGAAAATCCGGACGGCAACACGCTCCGGTTCACGCAGCCACTCCCATCAGCGCAATGACACGCTGCCGCGCGGTCCGTCGATGATGGCGATCAAGGCGGCTCGCGGTGCACGCGTCACTGGCATCTGAATTCCGAGGACCTGCAGTCGATTCTGAACCACATCGGGATCCGGATGCTCGGCGCGCAACGCGGCCAATCTTCCACCCTGCGGGGCACCGGCCGCCGGATGCGGCGACCGACCCCAGTCGATGAAGAAGGGAATGAGTCCGTCCGCCGACACTGTCGCCGGATCAGTGAATCGCCATGAGAGAACGATTCCATCCGGACGCTGTCGCCGGCCGTCTTGCGCCTCGCCGAGCACGATGCCATTCGACGAGGCGCGCGCGCGAATGCTATCGACGTCACCGGTCTTTGCTGCCCACGCGATGAGCTTCGCTTCCCTCAGGCCATCGAGACCGAACGCGCGAGTCCCCGGTGGGTCGGGTTGCTCGGGGTCGGGTGCAACGATCTCGAGGTAGACATCGCTGCCCAGGGCGAGCAGCGCGTTGCGCGTTCCTCGACCCGGATGCCGTCCGCCAAAGGTGGGGCGGACGCCGAGTAGGTCCTCGATCTCATCAATGCCGCGATCCAGGTCGGGAGTCGCGAACACCAAGTGATCGATGGGAATATCGACCGCGGCCGAGTGAATCGAGGAGTCCGTAGACGGCATTCACTTGTTCAGCGTGAAAGCAAACCGCCAGCCGAACTCAGCGTCGTAGAGCGCGGTGGTCGGCATCGCCGTCACTCCGAGTTCCGAGAAGAGCGTCGTTCCCGTCGCGCGAACGGTCGCGGACGCCGAAGATCGGCGCATCCATTCCGGCCCGCTGAACTCCGATGGTCGAGTGGGGTCGGTGCCGAAGAGCCGGCTGTCGACCGATCGTCCCGACGAGCTGTCGCTCGGAATGGCCGTCCCCTCGATGCGTCCCGCCTGCGTGGCGATGGCGAAAGTCACGCGGCGCGGTGCCGAACCGGAATCGACGTTGAGCGTGACTGAGCCCGCGCGGACGGTGAAAGCATGCGCGCGGAACAGGTCGATGACCGGCGTGCCCGATTGGCCGAACGTCAGCGGGACGATCGGCGAGCGCGCGCCGCCCGCGGTGTCGGCTCGCGCCTCAACGGCGAGGATGAGGGCGGCGATCGTCGTCGGGCCGATGCGCCGAGTTCCCACGGTGCTGTTCGGACACTTTGTGATGAACAGCGACGCGGACGCCGTCCCATCCTTCGACGCGGCGACCCGCCATCGCGGGCCGATGAGCGCCTGCATCTTCGTGGCGTCGGCGCGGATGGGAACCGTTATCCCGACGCAGGGTGCCGTCGAGTCGGTCGCCCAGACCACGGGTGACGTCTGGGCGTCGCCCATGAAAGGCAAAGCGAGGGAGATCGCGACCGCTATGAGTAGTTGGCGCATAGGACTCGAAGATGCTCGCTGTGCGTCGGGAAGCAAGCATGCGGCGGCGACGACGGCGTTGAACAACCCGGCGCAAGCGGTCGGACAAAGCGCCGCCATTGAACGTGCGGCCTTCCGGTCGCATTCTTATGAGAATGCTTGGCGGCCTTGTGAACGGGCTGGACGGAGACCACGAGAGGGATCAATGAAGGCTGCCGATTTCCGCAAGCTCGCCCTGGCGCTCCCCGAAGCCCTCGAGGGGGCGCACATGGGGCATGCCGACTTCCGAGTCAGAGGAAAGATCTTCGCCACGCTTGGTTATCCCGATTCCAAGTTTGGCATGGTGAATGTCCCGCCGCACGAGCAGGATCTGCTGGTCCGTCAGCACCCGGCGGCATTTGCACCGGCGTCGGGTGCCTGGGGTCGCGCCGGCAGTACATCCGTCCGGTTAGCCGTCGCCCCACGAGTTGTCGTCAAGCACGCGCTCGAATCCGCGTGGACCCGACGCGCGCCGAAGCGCCTGCGCAATAGCGATCGCCCCGTCATGCCTGGACTTCTCCGGTTTACCGGAGCAGCCAAACGGCATCCGGCCATCGGTCCGTGGCTCGACGCGCAGCCGAGCGAGCTCGGCTCGATTGCGCGGACATGGTTCGCGCGCATGCGCCGCTGCGGCGCCGACGTACGAGAACTCTTGCATGACGGTTACGCCACGGCGTGCGTCGAAGACGCACCGTTTGCCTACATCGGGGTCTTCAAGGGTCACGTCAACGTCGGGTTCTTTCACGGCGACGCGCTACCCGATCCGGCGGGGCTGTTGCAAGGAACCGGCCGGTACATGCGGCATGTGAAAGTCAAACCCGGCGTTGTCATCGACGAGTCGTTGCTCGAGGCGTTGATCGACTCCGCGTACCGAGACATCCTTTCGCGATTGACAGTCGCTAGATGAGTCAACCGAGGGCTTCCGCTGTCGGCAAACGGCGCCCTATCGCAGCGCGTTCAAGAATCGCAGGACCTCGGGCCAGACGACGTCCGGCTGCTCCGCGTACAGCATGTGCGCCGCGTGGGGCACGCGGACGAATCGGCTCTTGGGGATCAGCGTCCACTCCTGGACCATGTCCATCGGAATGGCGTCCTCCTCGCCGTGCATGATCAGCGTCGGGATCTCGAGTGTCGCGAGCGACGGCCGGAGATCCCAATCCCCGTACGAATTCATGACCGCGCCGTTGGTCTTGGTCAGGCCATAGCGAATCCCGGCGGGATCCGACGCGCACAGATCGGAGTGAATGCGCGACAGTGACGCGGCGTCCGCGACGCGCGGACGGAGCGCGATCGCCCAGTACTCGCGGCACGCCTGGCGAACGTTCTCACCCGCGACGAGCCGCCGATTGGCGTCGGCCGACTTCGCGCGCTGCGCGCTGTCCATCCGGCCGTTCATCGTCCGACCAAAGCGCTGCCAGAAATCGCCCCGATGCGGCGGCACCGCTCCCAAGAGCACCATCGCCCGCACGTGCTCGGGATGCGCGATTGCGTACGTCGCGGCGAGGAGTGGCCCATACGAGTGCGCGACGAGAATCACGCGGTCGATGTTGAAATGGCGGCGCACGGCATCGAGATCGGCGATCTGCGCGGCGGCGGTCAACACCTTCATGTCGGTCGGCAGCGTCGATCGGCCGGCGCCGCGCTGGTCGTAAAAGATGACGACGTGCTCGTCGGTGAGCGGCGTGAAGTCGCCGTAGATGCTCTCGAGATCGACGCCCGGGCCACCGTGGATCGCGATGATCGTGTCACGTCCGCGGCCCACCACTCTATAGAAGAGGCGGACGGAATCCGTCGAGGTGATGTACCCTTCGTTCGACTTCTGGGCGTTCGCCGGCGCGTGTGGCATGGCGGTGAACGACGCGAGCGCCATCGCGAGGATAGAGTATCGAGTGGGCATCCGATGTCGGTGATTGTGCTTGAATCCTCGGCGACGCCGAATCGTGCGTCAACCATCGCCGTTCTGCCTCGAATCGACTACGCTACGTTGAAGCTCGACGCGCTTCGAACTCGTTTCGCGTCGCTCGAAACTCGTCGCCGAATCCTTCGATGAGACACGTCAGAATTCGCCGCGTCACCGCGGAACCTCAGCATCACTTCGCCGGGATTGGCGCTGCGCTCGGCGTGGTCGCGGTTGGAGCCATCGCCTTCGGTGCCATCGCCATCGGTCGGCTCGCCATTCGACGCATGGCGCTCGGCAGCGGCTCGGTCGATCGACTCTCGATCAAGGAGTTGGATGTCGGGCGTCTTCGCGTGCGCGAATGGGCGCCGACGGAAGACGAGGACCTGTCGTGAACCGTGGAGATTGACGAGGCAATCGCGCTGCTGCGCGACGCCGTCGGAGACAGCGGCGACACGAGCGGCGTTTGGGCCGACCTCGGCGCCGGCGCGGGAACCTTCACGCTCGCCTTGGCGCGCATGCTGGGCGCCGGCAGCACGATTTACGCCGTCGACGACGACGCGAACGTCGTCCGCGCGCTCCGTGAACTTTCGATGCCAGCGGACGAGACGCGCATCGTTGCGGTCGACGCGGACTTCACGCGTCCCCTCGATCTGCCTGGACTGGACGGCGCGAAGCGACTCGACGGCGTCCTATTGGCGAACTCCCTGCACTTCATACGCGACGCGACCGCCGTGCTCACGCAACTCGTGCACACTGTGCGCGGCGGCGGTCGTGTGATCGTCGTCGAGTACGATCGTCGAGAGAGAAGTCGCTGGGTGCCGTACCCGATTCCGGCGTCGCACTGGCCATTACTCGCGGCGGCAGCCGGACTGCGCGACGCGGCGATCACGGCGACGCGACCGTCGGAGTTTTCGGGATACCTATACGTCGGCGCGGCGACGAAACCGTAGACTCACGACTGCTGGAGCGGCTTGGCGTCCTTGTCGCTGCGGGTCGAGATGCGAAGCACGAAATACAGCAGCGACCAGCCGGTGAGGCTCGACACGAGGAGAATGACGTCGGCCACGCCGAACACGAGGCTGAGCGTACCCCGCGGCAGCTCGAAAAACACGACGCCGACGATGGCGCCGAGGAGCATTCGTATAGTCCGGTCAGCGTCCCCGAGGTTCTGTGTCATGCCCTCGCCCGAATCGTTGCTCGACATGCGATCGGCGGTCATCGGACCGCCCTCATGTAAATAGCGGCTGGGGCGTCGTTCGGCCAAGGCCGGGGCTTTCGGACGGAACTCGGCGCGCATCTTGAGAAAAGAGCACGCGCCAGGAGCGGCCGAGCGATCTCATGAAAAGCGTGTTGTGCTACGGCGATTCGATCACGTGGGGACGCAACCCCGCCAACGGAACGCGATTCCCTTTCGATCAGCGATGGCCCGGCGTCTTGCAGGCGCGACTCGGCGCCGACTATCGCGTCATCGAAGAGGGACTGGGCCAGCGACTCGTCGCCGCCGAGTCGTGGGTGGTGCCGCACCGCGACGGTCGCGCGATGCTCGGCCCGCTCCTCGAATCACACGCGCCGCTCGACTGGGTGATCATCATGCTCGGCACGAACGACTGCGGGCCGACGTTTGACCTGAGCGTCGGTGAGATCGCGATCGGCATGACGACGATGCTCTGGGCGATTCAGAAATCGGCGGCCGGACCGAGGGGCGCGGCGCCGCGAGTGGTCCTGATCTCGCCGCCGCTCCTGGGCAAACTCTCGCCGTTCATGGAACTCTTCTTTCACGGCGCGGACCATACGGTCCGTGGGTTGGCGGGCGCGTTCGCGACGGTAGCCGAAACGTGCGGTGCGAAGTTCCTGGACGCGGCCAAGGTCGTCCCGCCGGGCCCGATCGACGGCGTGCATCCGGATGCGAACGGTCATCGCCAGCTCGGCGAGGCCGTCGCGGCTATCGTGCGAGACTAGCCATCGGGGGAGCAACATCCGCTTGCCCTCGCACGACGGGCGACGCAATGTTGCAGCGCGATGAACGACATGCTCCCCGCCGACGCGCAGCTCGCGCGCGAGACGCTCCGCCTGACGCCGGAAGTGCTGGCGGCCGACTCGAACGTGACGCCCGCCGTCGTCGCCGGCTGGGAGCGCGGGCAGATCAAGGTTCCGCGTCGCGTCGCGGCCGAGCTCCGGTGGCGCGTTGCACGCAAGGAGCGACTTGATGCCCTCGCGGCGAGCGGGCTCGCGACCTGTAGTTGGATAGCCGCATTCGAGAAGGAGCCGCCCCGGAAGGGACTAGAGAAGCAGAATGAGAACGTGGATCGGCTGCTCGCCCACATGCGGAGCTGCGACGTGTGCACGGCACGAGAGACGTTCATCGAGGAGCGGTTTCCGCCGATGCCTGACCCGCCGGTCACAGGCTGGCTGGCGCTCGTCGTCCCGATCGTACGGCGAGTTCAGGCGTTGCCCCGTTGGGCGCAACCGCCGGCGGTCGGCGCGCTGATCGGTCTCGCGTACGGACTGTTCAGGCTCGTCTTGACCCTACCGGCGATCGCCCGAGCGTCGGCGCAAGGACTGCTCGGGGCTCTCGAAGGACTCGCGGCGAGTGCGCTCGTCGGTGTTGTCGGCGGATTTCTGTACGGAGCGTATCGGCGTTTGCGCAGACCGCCGGTCGCGACCGACCCATGAGCAACTCCCGCATTCTCGCCGAGTTCATGGAAGTGGTATGGAATCAGGGCGACGCGTCGGCGGCCGATCGATTTCTCGCCGACAGCTACGTGATTCACAGCGATCCCGGCGACCCCTGGGACGGACAGACGCTGTCGCGCGAAACTTTCAAACAACGTTTGCTGACGTCTCGCGGCCCGTTCCCCGATTTGCGCTTCGACGTGAGCGACACGATCGCAGACGGCGACCGGGTCGCGATCGCCTGGACGATGCGCGGCCGGCAGACCGGATCGTTCGCCGGTCGTCCGCCGACCGGCCGCAGCATCGAAGTGAAAGGAATGACCATCTACTACTTCACCGCCGGCCGGATCACCGGCCATCGACAAGTCGTCGATCGACTCACGGCCGGGCGCCAACTCGGCCTGGCATGAGCTCGACTCGCCGCTCAACGTTCTGAGAAGCCGACCGGAGCATCCAGCATGTCCTACGTCGATTCGCAGCTGCTGCCGAACGAAGTCGTCGTGTATCGCGCGCGTCTTCACCGCAGCTTGTTCATTCTCCCGTGCGTCTTCGGCCTCCTTGCCGCCGGCACGATGGTCTTCGCGCTCGCGCGGCATCCGTTCTGGTGGCTCGTGCTCGCGCTGGCGGTCCTCGGCGCGATTACGTTTGCCGCGGCGTGGGTGAAGTACACGACGTCGGAGTTCGCCGTCACCAACAAGCGCGTCGTCATCAAGGTCGGCTGGATTCGCCGCCGTACGGTCGAAACGATGCTCGCGAAAGTCGAGGGAATCGGCGTCGATCAGAGTCTGACCGGCCGACTCTCCGGATTCGGCACCATCGTGGTGACGGGCACCGGTGGAACGAAGGAAGAGTTCGACCGCATCGCCGACCCGCTCGAGTTTCGCCGGCAGGTACAGGCGGCGATCGCCGCCGGCGACGATGCTCGTGCGGGAATCGCGGCGCCCGAGGGCGGCTACGCTCCCGCGGACCGCCAGGAACGAGAGTGTCCCTACTGCGCGGAGCGAATTCTCGCCAAGGCAAAGGTCTGTCGATTCTGCGGCCGCGACGTCAGCGCAGCCGCGCCGACCCAGTGACGGAGCCCAACATGGCGGAGACCCTTTCGGCTACCGAGTCGGCCGTGCTCAGCGTGTTTCGGCAAATGGGGGCGCGTGCCGGCGCGCTGATGCCCGACGACGTTCTCCGCTCGAACGTCCTGTACGGCGGCGGCCCATCGCTTCCGGGCGACCTCGAAACCGCGATCCTCAACCTGCAGTTTCGTGGGCTCATCACTCCGGGACCCGACCCCGTGAGTGCCATTTCGTGGGTGCTGACTCAGTCGGGCGAAGCGGTCCTCAAGGCGCCGCACGGGAATCGCTAGAGGCTACTCCAGCAACGGTCCGCTGGTCGCGCCGGCCGGCTGAAGCGACGCGCTAGCGGCGCTGGCGCTGCCGAGCGCGTGCCAATCGCGCGGCGTATCGGTGACGCGGCGCAGAATCGAGAACGACACGATCACCATGGCGAGCAGCGAGAGGATCGCGAACGCTTCGCCGGTGAGCACGGGCATGCCGCTCTTCTCGACCGTGATCCACGTCGTCGCGCCCCAGATGAGTGGACCCGTCACCGCCGAGAAACGGCCGACCATTCCATATAGTCCGTAAAACTCGCCGACGCGGTCGGGCGGCGTGAGCCGCAGCATGAACGGACGGTCCGACGCCCACGTGCCGCCGAGACAGATGCCTGCCGCGCACGCCACGACGAACAGCCAGACGATGTGCAGGTGCAAGAAACCGATCGACGCGGCCGTGACAAACGTCAGCATCCATCCGACGAGGACGATGTTCAACGTGCGCTTTGGGCCGATCTTGTCCACGATGAAGCCCCACAGAATGCCGCCGAGAATCGCCGCGGTGATGGCCGACATGAGGACGAGCTGCGCCTTTTGCTCGCCATTCTCCTTCGTGAGGCCCGTCGAGATCGCAACGTTGACCGTGTAGAGCGACATGAACAGGATCACGGTGTTGATCGCATCCGTATAGAAGGCGCGGCCGATCAAAAAGCGCAGCAGTCCCGGAAAGCGATGTCCCGACTTGAGCGTTTGGACGGTTTGCCGCAACGACTCGGCGACCGCGTCGAAAGTAAAGATGGAACGCGGGTTCGCGTTGCCGCGCTCGCGCACGAACAGAAAGCAGGGGATGGCCAGCGCCAGAAACGCGAGGGCAACGAACAGGAAGTAGTTGGCGAACGGGAACTCGTGCGTCTTCGAGGCCATCAGGAGCCCGGCGCCGACGGCGATATACGAGCCGGTGTACCCGATACCGATGGCGATGCCATTGATGCGCCCGCGGTTTTCTTCCGTCGTCACTTCGGGCAGCAGCGAGTCGTAGAACTGCACGCCCGCCTGGTAGCATCCATTCGCGATCACGAATAGCAGCGCACTCACGGCGAACGGTCCGCGGCCGATGAGGGCCGTGGCGGCGCAGCAGAGGAGCGTCGCCCACACGAGGAACGGCATTCGGCGACGCGCGCGGTCGGTCATCGCGCCGAGCAGCGGCGAGAGGCAGAACATGATGCCCATCGACACCGCGCTGATGCGCCCGAGCAGACTATCGGCACGCTCGGAGCCGACGGCCGCCCGCACGAAGAGCGAGAAGTAGAGCGACGTCACCCCCATGGAGAAGATGACGTTGGCCAGATCGTAGACGATCCAGCTGACCACCGCCCGTCGCGGAATGACTCTCGTCGGTTCAGACGTCACGCGTCGCCAAATCCATGTAAATGGTCACCTGAACGATGCTTCGAGCCCGGTCACCCGACAATACGACAACCAACGTAGACAAGAAAACGACGTCACGAAACGAGTCACGTCAGGGGCGCAGGGGCCGTCGCCGGTCCCGCCGGTTGCGATTGCGCCCCGGCGCGGGCAGGCATGCGTTTGCCGTAGGCGAAGGTCCACGAAATCGTGGCGAGCAACAGCCCGCCCAGAACGATCGGCGACACGACCAGCACCGTCGCCACGGGAAGCGTATATACGAGCACGATGCGCACGACGAACTCCCCGAGCGACGTCACGCCCCACACGACTGTGATGAGGCGCATCGTGCGTCGAAACCCGGGCCGCTGCCAGCCGCGGTCGAAGTCGGCGATGCGCGCCGGATCGCGGCCCGCGGTGAAGTAGCGCGAGACGTAGAACATGATCGGACGCGGCGCCGCGAGCGAGGCGAAGCATGCCAACCCGAACGCGCCGGTGAAGAACGACTCGCGAATCAACAGCAGCTTCGGACTGCCGCCCAGCAACACCGCGATCATGCTCACGACGATGCTGACGAGCGAGAGCAGCGCCACCGGATCGAGCGATCCGACACGGAGCAGATCGACGACGCTCCATCCGAGCGGGAACACGGCCGCCGCACTGAGCGCCGCGAGCTCCGACGCCGCGAAGTAACGCTTCGCGAATTGATACAACAACACGGGCACGAGCGCGTTCAAGACCATGCTGACGAGCAGACCGCGAAACAGGCGCTGCGTCGGCGCCGTGGCCGTTGGCGCGGTCATGCTTCCGCGGTGGCAGCAGTGGCGAGGGCTTCGACCGCGGCGAGCGGCGCGGCGACATCGGTGGGCACCCCGTGTCGCTCGATGAGATAGGCGAGCGAATTGTAGGAGACCCACGCGGCTCCGTGCTCATCCTCCCACACGAGAAGTTTGAGAGGAAGGTCGATCGCGATGCTCGGCGCGGCGAGCATCGCCGGTGTGCCGGCGCGCGGACTGCCGAACACGACAAGCTTCGTAGGACGCATCGTCATGCCGACCGCCGCCGCCTCGCCGCTGTGATCGATCAGCGCGAACAGCGAGATCTGCTTGGCGTCGAGGAGCGCCTTGATGCGGGCGACGGTGTCGTCGACCGAACGCGCGCTGCGCCGCGAGACGATGCCGTGTTCACTCATCCGCTGGAGTATAAATTCCAATAGCCGCGACGACGAGCCATCGCCCGTCTCCGTTGTGAAACGGCCCGCCTTTCGTGAACCCCATGTGTCGCCAACCTTGACGTTCTCGGCAGACGATTTGCGGTCGGCGCTCTTTGCCTACACGCTGTCCAGAGGCGACGGCGCTTTCGTACACCAACACGCCGTCGACGCACTCGGTGCGCAAACCGCGAACGCGCGTACCACACCGATGCAGCTCACGTTCGCGCTTGCGGGACTGTACTTGAAGGTTGAACTCGGCTACACGGGGCGACAGGTCCGGCAGGTGCATGCGGCGCTCGCCCGACGCCGCCCCGCGTGGCCTCTCGTCGAGCCGCCGACACTTCGCGGAACGATGACGGTCGAGGACGTTCTCGCCGCGCCCGCAGGTCCGCCGCGCGACGCAACGATCGACGCGTGGTGCGCCGCGGTGTGGACGGCATTTGCGCCGTGCCGACAGATTGTGATTGACTTTCTGAAGGACAACGGCGTCGTCTGAACTCACCGCTTCGCGCCCGCCCACTTGTAGACCACGCCGCCGCGCATCACGAACACCACGCGCCGCACGGCGGTGAGGTCCTTCAGCGGATCGCCGTCGAGCGCGATGATGTCCGCCTCGTAACCCGGCGCGAGCGATCCGAGTCGATCGCCCATGCCGATCGCCTCGGCGGCGAGCGAGTTCGCCGAGACGAGCGTCTTCATCGGCGTTTCGCCGCAGTGCTCGACGCGCCCGAGGAACTCCTCGGCGTTGCGTCCGTGCGCGCCGGCGGTGGCGTCGGTGGAGAAGACGACCTTCGCGCCGGGCGTGTGGACGGCGATGGTGCATATCTCGAAATCGCGCGGCAGGTCGCGCTCCATGATGTTCATGCCTTCGTCGGTGAAGCCGCCCGAGCCGACGTATCGCGCGCGGTTCTCGAGATAGTTCTGCACGACGAGCCCGACCTGCGGACTGATGTACGCGCCGGCCTTCACGGCGGCGTCGATGTCTTCCTGCGTCGAGTACGTGGCGTGCTCGATCTCGCGGCACCCCGCGCGCGCCGCGGCGCCCGCTTGCGAGCGGTACGCGTGCACCATGCTCCGCAGTCCGACCGCGGCCGCTTCGTCGCACAGCACTTTGAGCTGTTCTTCCGTGATCGTGGGTCCGGCGCCGACGCGTTCACTCTTTGATGCGAAGATCTTGATGAGGTCCGCGCCCTGCGCCTTGCGACGGCGCACCATCGCGCGGAGCGAGTCGGCCGACACCGACGAGTCGGGCACGATCGGCGAGAGCGACGTCAGCACCCGCGGGCCGGGGAATCCGTGATCGCGAATCATGTCGCGGAGCGGCGCTTCCGACGGCGCCCCGACGGACTGCACCGTAGTGAAGCCGGCCATGAGCGTGACCCATGCGTTGTCGGCGATGCCGAGTGCCGCCTCGGCGGCCGGCTCGTTGCGCGTCGCGATGCGACCCGTGCGGTCGAAGTGCGAGTCCAGGTGGACGTGCGTGTCGATCCAACCCGGGAGCACTGTGTAGCCGCGGAGATCGATCGTCGCCGCGCCACCGGCCGGCGACGCGAGCGACGTGATCTTTCCTTGGGAGACGCCGATGCGGGCGTTGTTCAACACGCCGCCGCGTCCGTCGAGGGCATGATCGGTCAGGATGACGACCGGTCCAGGCGGCGCCGGTGCCGGAACAGGGACGACTTGAGCGCCGAGTGGTGCCACGAGGAACGAGAGGAGGATCGCGGGATTGGTTCGCATCGTAGGCAGTGGTGTATGAGCTGATTCTGAATGCCGAGCCCGCCAAGCGTTAGGGGGCTGAAGATTAGGTAAGGCACGGAAATGGCGCGTCGCAAACCGCTCGTTCCGGAGTTGGGCACTTCTTTCCGGGATGGCGGTATTACGGTCCCCCGCGCACGATAACGGTGTCTAAACCGATGGGTTGCGCGCTACGCTCGACGGAGGGCGTGGCGTTCTGGATCGCACCTCTCAAACGAAGGCGGTTCGAATGCGCTCCGTGCGATGCGATGCCTGCGGCGCCAAGGCGCTCATGGCTGCATCTCAGTGTCCGAAGTGCGGGCACTTGTTCGAGGTGCGAGACGGGTTCGGCGAGCTGCTCCCGCTCGCTTACTGCTCGAGCTGCGAGTCGTACTATCCCGCGCATTTGGGATCTTGCAAGTGGTGCGGGACGACGCCCGAGGCGGCGCCCAAGGCGCCGCTGATCTGGAAAGGCGCGGCCATCGGAGGACTCATCGCCGCGGCGTGGCTCGGCGGATTCTTCATGCTGCGCGAACCGAAGCACAAGACGGCGACGCGCGCGCGCGCGACGGCTCAATCGCGGCCCGGGACGAGCACGCCGGCCGACAGCGTCATCGCCATCGGCGAGTGGGTCCCGGTGGACTCGGCGCCGTCGAATGATCCCGTGATGGCTGGGGGGGGGACTGGAGGGGCCGTGGTCGTGCCCGTCGTGGCCACCTCGAACGTACCGGTCGTGACCGCACCCGACGTCGTCGTGCCACAAGGGGCCGCAACGCGAGCGGCACCACGCGCGAGCGCGGCGCCGGTTCCGTTCAACAATTCATATTCTGGAATGCCGGCGGGAACGCCGAAGGTTTCGTCGTCGAAATCGCGATCGGCGTCGCGATGGGTTCCGTCGGTCGCGCGGAGCTGGGTCATCGTTCGAAGCGACGCGCGACAGGATTCGCGCATCGTCGCCTCGGTGGGGCCCGCGTCGCGGGTCATGCTGGGCGAATCGCAGGGCTCGTGGCGCCGGCTTCGATCGCGCGACATCGTCGGGTGGGTGGATCTGCGGCGTTCGTCATTCGCGGCGTTACGGAGCTCGGCCCGAGCGAACGGACTGGCGTCGCGGTAGACGCTGACGCCGCGCGCTTTACACCCACTCGTCCAAACGTGGTCGACCGGGATGCATCGGTCTGCGCGGCGACGAGCCGCGGGATGAACTGACACAAACCGATTGAATGGACGACGACTGAGACAACAACATGGTTGTCATCCGTCGGGTTCAGTTCAATCCATTGGCGTCTGTTTCCCCGCGGCTGTCAATTCGGCGAGGGGAGGCATCCCGGCGAGGCCCGTGAGAGTAGGTTAGGTCGGCACCCTTCAGGAAACGTGTCTGTGCGGCATTCAGCAATTCGGTTCGCGTTGGCATCGCGTGTCGCCGGCGCCCTGCTCGGACTGTCGTGCGCATTGACGTTCGCGAGAGCGCAGACGCTGACGATCGGGAACGCCACGGTCATCGACGTCTCGACCGGCACGATGCATCGCGGAACGACCGTCGTCGTCGACGGCAATCGCATCGCCAGCGTCGGCCCATCGGCGACGACGCGTGCGCGGGGGAGAGTCGTCGACGCCAAGGGCATGTACCTGATTCCCGGACTGTGGGACATGCACACCCACGCCTACTTCGGCTGGCCGCGCGATTTCGGCGACGACTACGTGCTGCCGATGTTCATCGCCAACGGGATCACCGGCATTCGCGACATGGGGAGCGATCTCGACGCCGTGCTCCGCGCGCGCAGCGAAGTCGCGGCACATCGGCTCGTGGGTCCGCGGATGGTCGTCTCCGGCCCGATGCTCGACGGGCCGAAGGTCGCGTTCGCGGCGTCGATCGCGATCGCCACGCCGGACGACGGTCGCAAGGCCGTCGACATGCTCAAGGCGAGAGGCGTCGACTTCATCAAGGTCCAGTCGGGCGTGCCGCGCGACGCCTACTTCGCGATCGCGAGCGAGGCCAAGAAGGACGGCATCGTGTTCGAGGGACACGTGCCGGACGCGATTCGCGCGTCGGAAGCGATCGCCGCGGGCCAGCGAACGTTCGAGCATCTCATCGGCATCTTCGAGGCGAGCACGCCGGACGAGGCGTCCTTCATCAAGCGACGCTACGGCGCCGGGAAGGACTCGTCAGCCAACAAGAGCCTCGCCGCGTTTCTCGATCGCTACGACTCGGCGCGCGAGGCGAGCATCATCCAGCTGATCGCGAAGAACAATGTGTGGCAATGCCCCACGTTGTTCTGGGAGCGCGGACAGTGGCTCGTCGACACGGTGGACTACGCGAAAGATCCGGACCTCGCGTTCACGCCGCGCACGTGGATCGACAAGAAGTATCCGTCGATGCGAAAGTCGATCGTCGGAAGCATGGACACCGATCCGCTCGCCGTGCGCCGGCGATTCGTGCAGCACGAGCTCGACATCGTGCGCAAGCTGCACGCGGCGGGCGTGCCGTTTCTGGCGGGCACCGACACTCCGGCGGGAGTGGACGTGACGCCGGGCATCAGCCTGCACCTCGAGCTGCAGCGCTTCGTCGCCGCCGGATTCACGCCGCTCGAAGCGCTGCAGACGGCGACGATCAATCCCGCACGCTTTTACGGAAAGACGTCCGACTATGGAAGCGTCGAGCCCGGACGCTTCGCGGATCTCGTCATCCTGCGGGCAAATCCGCTCGACGACGTCGCGAACACGCGGTCGATCGCCGGCGTGGTCGCCGATGGCAGGTATTGGTCACAGGCCGACGTCGACCAACTTCGCGATCGGCTGAAGGCCGTCGCGGCGAAACGCTGACGCGCGAGACCGGAGCACCGTTGGTGGCGGGCGTCGGTCTCGCGCGTCGTGCGATGCTTAATTGCCACCGCGCCCGGTGCGCGGGAGCGCCGACGGCGGCAAGATGCCGTTGAGGCGCATGTAGTTCGCCAACTGGCTGTAGTGATCCGCCATGTCGAGCGCGTGGCCGAGCACCATCGCCGCGCGGGTGGTTTGTCTCGGCTGACCGCCCATCGTGAACGAGATCGCGTCGCCCAGGTTCGCGTCGGTGACCTGCGCGAGCGCGTCGTCGCAATACTTGATCGATGCTTTGAGCTTGGCCACGAGCGAGTCCTTCGGCCATTTCGCTTTCACGGAGTCGGGCGTTGTCGTGTCGGACGCGGCCATCGTCGGCTGCAGCGGGCCGAACTTGGTGCAAAAGAGATAATTGTCGCTCGCCACGTGCTGCGCGATGTAGCCAATGGTGAGCTGCGCCGGCGTGGGCTTGTAACTGAACTTCGATTCGGGGATCGAATCGAACGCCTGAGCGATGTTGCGATGAAGGCCGCCGATGCGGCCGCGGAATGCGGTGGTGATTGGATTGGCTGTCGCCGGCGCCGGCTGCTGCGCGGCGAGACTCAGCGGCAGAAAGACGGCGAGAATGGCGGAACGCGAAATCTTCATACGTGCTCCCATGAAGGTGGCAGGGTCAAGACTGTGATAGTGGATACGCAAGGCGATTTGCGCAACGGTCGCGAGCGTGGCAGCGTTGACAGCGATATTGGCCGCGATTTACAGAATCTTGACACTCGGCATCGTCAGCGCTCCATCCGACTCCCCATGGATTTCACAAACTCTTTCCTCGCGCGTTCCCGTTACTATCTCGCGACCGAGTACCGCATCAAGATCCGCGCGGCGGTCGAGACACTTCCAGACGGCACGTTGTGGAGTCGGCCGAACGAGGAATCGAACAGCGTCGGCAACCTGCTCCTGCATCTCGCCGGCAACGTGCGGCAGTGGATCGTGTCGGGCGTCGGCGGAGCGAGCGACACTCGCAACCGCGCGAGCGAATTCTCGGCGCGAGATGGTGCCGACGCGGCGACGCTCCTCGCCGCCCTCGACGCCGTATTGGACGACGCCGACGCCGTGCTCGCCAGACTCACCGAGGCAGATCTGGCGACGACGCGCACAATTCAGGGTCGCGACGTAGAGGTGCTGGAGGCCGTCTACCACGTCGTCGAACATTTCTCCGGCCACGTCGGGCAGATCGTGCTGATCGCCAAGATGCATTCGCCGGGTGCCGTTGGTTTCTACGAAGACGCGGGCGGATTGGCGCGTCCGGTCTGGCCGTCGTTCAAGTAGCGAGACGAGCGTGGCCGGCGTGACCGTGAGCTGTCATCCTGGTGTCAGGCGGCAGCGCATACAATAGAAGCAGCTCCCTCCTCTTCCAAGAGACTCACATGCGCCGATTGCCCACTCGCGCGACGCTCGCCGTCGCGGCTGCTCTCCTCGCCATTCCCGCCGCGTCGCGCGCGCAGAAGTTCACGGCGACCAAGGTCGACATCGGCGGTGAGGGCGCCTTCGATTATCTCTCGGTCGACACCGCGACGGGACGCGTGTTCGTGTCGCGCGGCACGCGCATCCAAGTCGTCGACGGCGCGACCGGCAAAGCGGCGGGCGAAATACCAAACACGCCCGGCACGCACGGCGCGCTCATCGTGAATTCCGCGAAGCGCGGCTTCACCACGAACGGACGCGACTCGACGTCGACGATGTTCGACCTGGCGTCGCTCGCCATCGTCAAGCAGATCCACGCCGGCCAGTCCGGTCTCGACGGCTTCATGTACGACGACGCGACGAACAAGGTGCTCACGATCGACCACAGCCGAGCGCCGGCGGGCGGCACCGCGGTGGTGATCGATCCGAACAGCGGCGACGTGGTCGGAACGGTGACGACGTCGGGTTCCGCGCCGGAGGGCGGCGTGAGCGACGGCAAGGGACGGATCTTCATCAATCTCGAAGACACCGACGCGACGGACGTGATCGACACGAAGACGTGGAAGGTCGTCGCCACGTGGCCCGTCGCGCCGTGCAAAGGTCCGACGGGAATCGCGATGGACCGCGCGTCCAACCGCATCTTCGTCGGCTGCAGCAACACGTCGATGGTGCTCGATGCGTCGAGCGGAAAGGTCGTTGCGCAGATCACGAACGGCGGCGGCGTGGATGGCATCGCGTGGGATCAGTCGCAGAAGCTGCTCTACATTCCCAGCGGTGCGGACGGTAACGTGACCGTCGTGCACGAGGACTCGCCCGACAAGTACACCACGGTGGAGACCGTTCCGACCATGCGCGGCGCGAGAACGATCGCCATCGATACCAAGACGCACACCGCGTACGTCTTCACGCCGGAGTACGGTCCGGCTCCGGCGCCCGCGCCGGGTTCACCGCCGCCGGCGGCCGGCCGCGGTCGAGGGCCGCGCGGACCGCAGCTCGCGGCGTGGCTCTTCGCGATCAAGCACTAGATCGGCGGACCGACGGCAATTGGCAGATTCGGCGCGCGGGATCCGTAGAGACGGCCGCTAGGCGGCTAGGCCAGCTCCAACGCTCGCGGGTCGCCCATCGGCGGCGATGGCTCGATAGCATCCGCGGCCGGCAACAGTAGCTCGAAGACGCTTCCCCCGCCGAATCGCGGCGCGTAGGCGAGACGCCCACCCTGCAATTCGGCCAACCGCCGCGCGATCGACAACCCGAGTCCTGCGTGTCCAACGTCGGGCGATTCCGACTTCGGACGATAGAACGGTTCGAAAATCCGCTCGCGTTCCGCGGCGGCGACGCCCGGGCCGCGATCCGCGACGCGGATCGCCAGCCAGGATCCTTCGCGCGTTGCGTGCACCTCGACCGCCCCTCCGGGACGGGTGTAGCGAATCGCATTGTCGATCAGGTTGCCGACGATCCGCAACGACTGCACGAAATCGAAATAGCCGGCGAGCGCCGGCGAATCGAAATCCAGGTGCGGGATGATCGATCGATCCTGCGCGATCCCCGCGGCCCGTCGAATGGCCGCGCCGACCAGGTCCTCAGCGGTATTCAGCTCGAGATCGAGGGCGATTCCGCCGGCGCGGATTCGCGACAGATCGAGCACATTCGTCACGAGGTCCGCCAGGCGGTCGACCTCCGCCTCGATGGACTCTCCACTCGCCTCGCCGCGCGCGGTGGCTCGCTGCGCGAGCAACTTGATGGTAGTGAGTGGCGTGCGCAGGTCGTGCGACACGGTGGCCAGCACTTCGTCTTTAGCGCGGCTCTCTTCGCGCAGCGCGTTGGCACGCTCCATCTCACGCGCCAAACGCAGTCGCTCGGCGCCGAGCGCGGCATAGTAGCCGATCGCCGACAGAAAGCGACGGGCCGGCGCATCCAAGTCGCGCGGCTCGCCGTGTCGCTGGATGTACATGAGCCCGACGCGTCGCGATTCCACAACCAGCGGCACGATGAGCGAGACGATCACATGCGACTCCGCCACGTTGTCGAGTGGCCCGCGCAGCATCGATCCGTCGGGCAGCTCGGCGGCGGCGTGAGTGGCACGTTCCTCGGCCGCGTCGACCGCGATGATTTCCAATCGCTTCGCTTCGCCATCGAGCGGCTCGAGGCCGCTCGCGGCCACGGCATCCGCTGCCAGATTCCCGGTCTCATCAAAGAGCCAGATCGCCGTTCGACGCGAGTAGAGCGCGTCCTGCACGAGGTTGGTGATGGCGAGGAGCGCCTCCTCGGGTCGCGCGTACCGAAGTGTCTGCGAGCCGATCAACGAGAGCGACGCGATTTCGTCGCCGCGCTGGCGCGCCGCCGCCGATTCCTCGCGCGCGCGCGTCAGCAGCTCGGTGGCGACGAAGGCCGCGGCGAGGAACGCCCCCAAGACGACCCAGTCGAGCGGCTTGTCGACGGAGATCAGCCCGTATGGAGGCTGAAAGAAGTAATCGATGATGACGAAGCCGAGCACGGCGAGCGTGAACCCGAGGGCTCGGCCCCCACCGGCGCTCCCGCCGAGGACGACGAGCAGCAGCGTGAGCGACACGTGCGACTGATCGATCTCGCCGCGAACCCATAGCATGACCGACGCGGCGGCGACGAGCATTCCGAGCCAGAAGGCCCATCGAGCCGCGAGGCCGCGGTCAGTCCTCGTCGCTGGCCAACCGATATCCATAGCCCGGTTCGGTGAGAATGATGCGAGGTTGCGCGGGGTCGCGCTCGATCTTGCGACGCAGATGTGTGACGTACACCCGAAGGTACTGTTGCGGGTTCCCGTACTCGCGGCCCCAGACCGCGTCGAAGATCTGCTGGTGACTCACGGGGCGCCCGCCGTGGACCACCAGACTCCGCAAAATGTTCCACTCGGTCGGCGTGAGCTTGATCTTCATCGAATCGCGACGCACCTCGCGCTGCGCGAGATCGATCGCCAATCCGTCGACCTCGACCCCGGCAGCCTCGTCACTGCGAGGCGTCCGAGTGCGTCGCAACTGTGCCTGCACGCGTGCCACGAGCTCGCCGAGCCCGAACGGTTTGCTCACGTAGTCGTCGGCGCCGGCGTTCAACAGCCGAATCTTTTCCGCTTCGGCGTGGCGCGCCGACAGCACGACGATGGGGGCCGACGACCAGCGTCGTATTTGCCGACACACCTCGAGCCCTTGCCGGTCCGGCAATCCCAGATCGAGCACCACGAGGTCGGGTGATTCGGACAACGCGGTGGCCACCGCTTCGGCGCCCGTTCGCGCTTCGAGAACGCGCGCCGGCAGCGCCATGAGACTGTCGCTCAACGCGCGCCGGACCTGGGTCTCGTCGTCGACGATCAGGATCACGGGCGCCTTTGCCGAGCGCATGAAGGCAGGCGGGATGGAGGCTGGGAGCGTCACGGCGCCACGGACACGACGTCGCTCGCTGCCGCGGCGTTGAGCGCGTAGACGCCGACCCAATAATCGTGCAACGCGGTGAGGTAGTCGGACCGAACGTCGCGCTGCGCGCGCACCGCATCGAGCACGTCGAGCAGCGAGGCGGCGCCTCGCGAATACGCGTACTGCACGGCCGCGACTCCTGCGTCGATCTTCGCCAACAGCCCCGACCGGTATCGCTCGACCAGCTCTCGTTGCGCCGTGTACTCGGCGAGCGCCGCCACGACGTCGCGCTCGACCTGCGCGTCGGCGCGACGCGCGTTCACCGATGCGGCGTTGGCTCCCGCCGCCGCGCGCTCGCGCTCGCCGCGGTACACGTTGAGACTCGGCAGCTCGAACGATAGGCCGAACGAGTAGAAGTGACCGTTGTCGAACGGACCGGTCGTCTGTCTCACGTACGACAATTGTGGCGTGGGGACGAGCAGCGACGCCGCCGCGCGTCGTGCCGATTCGCTCTGCATCACGCGCTGCTGCGCCGCGAGAGCATCCGGACGATGCACGCGCGCGGCGGCGAGCACCGAATCGCCGTTCACTCGCGACTCCCGGTACTCCAACGATCCGACCGCGGCGAACGCGGTGTCGGTGTGCGCGCTGCCGATCGCGCTCTGCAGCGCGAGCCGCTCCGCCCGGACCGCACCGCGCTGGCGCTCGAGGTCAGCCTCGGTTCTCACCAGCTCGACCTCGCTGCGCGCCAGGCTCAGTGCGGGAACGTCCCCCGCTTCGAAGCGGGCGGAATCAGCGCGAAGGATCTGCGCGATCGCGTCGCGGTTGGCAGCGGCCAGTTGGAGCTGTTCCTGGCCGAGCAGTGCGTCGAAGAAGCTGCGCGCGACGTTGAGCGTGACTTGGCGATCCACGTCGCGCCGGTCGAACGAGACCGCCTCCGCGCCAAACGACGCCGTCCTCGTTCGATAGTGGCGCTGCGGCGTGACGTCGAGCGCAATCGTCGCCGAGTACTGGTAGGGAGAATTCGGCGCGGCGGCGAGTACCGGATTCGGCAGCGCGGCGGCGATGTGGCGCTCGGCAGCCGCCGAATCAACCGTCGCGCGACTGACGAGCACGTCGGGGTTTTCTCGCAACGCGCGCCGGATTGCTTCGGGCAGGGTGATCCCCACGGTTCGGTTCTCGGCGGCGCCTTGCGCGCGCGCACTCCCGGCCGCCGAGAGAAGGCTGAGTGCGGAGCAGATTACGATCGAGCGAGAGACCGCGAGCGTCATGACAGGAATACATGGTACCCGCGCACGAGACGCGCCGAACGTGCGTCCTTTTTAGCGCGTTTTTAGCGCGCGCTTAACGATGTCTTAGCCTCACGACCGAGCGGCCTGGCGATCCTTCGCCTGACTCGATTGGGAGCTCGCTGGTGCGTTGGGTGCGATGCGACGAAAGAAGGCGCCACAGGTTGGCGACCATGGGTTTTCTCTTTGCGGCGGCGGCCACGACGATCCCCGGCATCAGTTGCGGCCGGGCGTCGGCCGGCGAGAATGGCGGGCCTGAGGCTCGCGTCGCCGGCGCGCAGCTCGAGTTGGCAGCGAACAGTCCGCATCTCTCGGCGCTGACGACGGCCGCGGCGGTCGCCGATTCTGCGTCGGCGATCTCGCTCAACGGGCGTCTTACGTGGGACGAGGACGTCACCGTTCGCGTCTTCTCGCCGTTCGCCGGCCGCGTCACACGCGTGTTGATGGATCAGGGACAGCGAGTCGCAACCGGAGATGCGCTGGCGCTGATCGCCGCGCCGGATTTCGGGCAGGCGCAGGCCGACGTGCGGCGCGCGTCGGCGGACTTGGATCTCGCGCAGCGGACGCTCGCCAGGCAGCGCGATTTGCTGGCGCACGGCGTGGTGGCGCAGAAGGACGTCGAAGCGGCCGAGGCCGACGTAACGCGATCGCGCGCCGAGCACGAGCGCGCGGTCGCGCGCCTGTCGTCGTACAGCAGTGAGACGACGAGCGTCGATCAGATGTTCTCGTTGCGCGCGCCGCTCGCCGGTCAGGTCGTGGAGCGGAACATCACACCGGGGCAGGAGGTGCGGCCCGATCAGATGCTCGCCAACGCGCCGCAGCTCTTCGCGCCGCTCTTCGTCATCACGAATCCGTCGCGCCTCTGGGTCATGCTCGACGTACCCGAGGAGGATCTGCGCTTCGTGCACGAAGGCGCGGCCGTTGCGCTACACGCGCAAGGCTATCCGGGTCGCGCGTTTCGCGGACGCGTCGCATTGGTGGCGAGCGCGTTGGATCCGAACACACGAACGCTCAAGGTGCGCGGCATCGTCGACAACGAGGACGGATCGCTCAAGGGCGAGATGCTCGTGACCGTCGATCTCGCGCGACCCGCGGCGGCGCGCACGGCCGTGCCCGAGGCTGCGGTTCTCCTCAACGGCGATTCGCACGTCGTGTTCGTCGAGCGGGCGCGCGGCCGGTATGAGCGACGCGCGGTGGTCGTCGGCGCGGCGCACGACGGCCTGGTTCCGGTGATCTCCGGGCTGAGTCCGGGCGAACGGGTGGTGGTCGGCAGTGCGCTCTTGCTCGAGCAATTGTTCCAGACCACCGCGCATTCGTGACCGGGCCGGTCGCATGATTCGACGCGTCGTTTCGTTCGCGCTGCATCAGCCGTTGTTCATGCTGCTGATGACGCTGCTCTTCATCGCCGGCGGCATTTTCGCGTTCGAATCGCTGCCGATCGAAGCGTTCCCCGACGTCTCCGACATCCAGGTCAACGTCATCACGCTGTACGCAGGGCGCGCCGCCGAGGAGGTCGAGAAACAAATCACAATCCCGATCGAGCTGAGTCTCGCCGGCCTGCCGCACAACGTGCGGATGTTCTCGCACACGCAGTTCGGCCTGTCGTATATCGTGCTCACGTTCGACGACAAGGTGAACGACTACTTCGCGCGCCAGCAGGTGCTCGAGCGCCTGCAGACCGCCGACCTGCCGAACGGGGTCACGCCGCAGCTCGCGCCTCTCTCCACGCCGATCGGCGAGATCTATCGCTATCGCCTGCGGGGCGACGGGATGAGCCCGACCGATCTTCGCACCATACAGGACTGGACCGTCACGCGGTATCTCAAGTTGACGCCCGGCGTCGCCGACATCGTGACGATGGGCGGCTTGATCAAGCAGTACGAGGTCGTGCCCGATCTGGAAAAGCTTCGCTACTACGACGTGTCGCTGCTCCAGATCTCCAACGCGCTCGGCCGCGGCAACGCGAACGCCGGCGGGAGCTACGTCGGAGCAGGGAGCGCAGCAGTATCTCGTGCGGGGCATCGGCTTGCTTCGATCTGCCGAGGACATCGGCAACGTCGTCGTGGCCTCGCGCGGCGGAACGCCGATCCTCGTCAGGGACGTGGCGCACGTGACGGTGGGCGCCGTACCGCGCCAGGGGATCGACGGGCAGGACAAGGACGACGACGTCGTCACCGGCATCGTGCTGATGCGAAAAGGCGAGAACCCGTCCGTCGTGCTGGCCGCGCTGAAGCAACGCGTGAACGAGCTCAACGCGTCCATCCTGCCCAAGGGCGTCAAGGTCGACGCGTTCTACGATCGCACGTGGCTGATCGACACGACGCTGCACACGGTGTTTCACAATTTGGCCGAGGGCGCGCTGCTCGTGGCCGTCGTGCTGCTGCTCTTCCTCGGCAATCTGCGCGCGGCGGCGATCGTCGCCGTCGTGATTCCGCTCTCGCTCCTCGCGACGTTCATCGGACTCACCTGGCGCGGAATTCCCGCGAACCTGCTGTCGCTCGGCGCGATGGACTTCGGCATCATCGTCGACGGCGCGGTGATCGTCGTCGAGAACATGTTTCGGCGGCTGTCCGACGGCAAGGCGCGCGACGTGAACGCGCTCCGCGAGACGATCCATCGACGCGACGGCCGAAGTCGGCCGGCCGACGTTCTTCTCGATGCTCATCATCATCGCGGCGAACATCCCGATCTTCACGCTGCAGCGACACGAGGGGCGCATCTTCGCGCCGATGGCGTGGACGATCACGTCGGCGCTCATCGGCTCGCTGCTGCTGTCGCTGACGCTGGTGCCGCTGCTCTGCTATCTGCTGCTCCGCTCGCGCTTGCCGCACGAAGAGAACTGGCTCGTGCGGGCCTGCAAGCGGATCTACGAGCCGGTGCTGCGATCGGCGATGCGCGCACCCGGCCGCGTCGTCGCCACGGCGTTCGTCGCGCTCGCCGCGAGCCTGGCCGTCGCGCCGCGGCTCGGCACCGAGTTCCTCCCCGAGCTCAACGAAGGGCAGATCTGGGTCAACTTCAACCTGCCGCCGGGAATCTCGGTGCCCGAAACGATGGCGCAGGTCGCGAAGGCGCGCGCGGCCCTGTCGACGATTCCCGAGGTGACCACGGTCGTCTCGAAAGCCGGGCGCCCGGAGGACGGCACCGATCCTAAGCCGATCAACATGGTCGAGATGTTCGTCGGCCTGCTGCCGCCCGGACAATGGAAGCGGCACGTCAGCAAGGACCAGGTCATCGCCGAGATGGACAGCGCACTGGCGCCGATTCCCGGGATCGAGGTGAGCTTCTCGCAGCCGATCCGCGACAACGTCCTCGAGAGCATCTCGCAGATCGATGGGCAGATCGTGGTGAAGGTGTTCGGCGACGATCCCGCACAGCTGAGCAAGACGACCCACCAGGTGCTCGAGCAGGTGAGCAGCGTTTCCGGTGTCGAGCGCGCGTTCATCGATCGCGATGGACAGGTTCCGCAGGCGCGTATCGACATCGACCGCGCGCGCGCGGCGCGCTACGGGCTCAACGTCGCCGACCTCGAGGACCAGCTCGAGATCGCGCTCGGCGGACGCTCGGCGACGGATCTCTGGGAAGGGGAAAAGCACTTCGCCGTCGTGCCGAGGCTCGCGCCGGCGGATCGCGCGCTGCCGGCGCTCGAGCGAATCCCGATCGACGCGGGCGACGGCGTGCGCATCCCACTCGGCGACGTCGCGCACTTGACCGAGACCGCGGGCGCGATGAACATCGCGCGGGAGGACGGACGACGCGTGATGGCGGTCGGTGTGTTCATCCACGGCCGAGACATGGGCAGCGTGGTGAAGGACATGCAGGAGCGCGTGAGCCGCTTGTCGATGCCGGCGGGGTACAACGTGACCTGGAGCGGTGAGTTCGAGAATCAGGAGCGCGCCATGCGGCGGCTGACCGTGATCGTGCCGGTGAGCGTTTTCCTGATTTTCCTGCTCCTCTTTCACACGTTCAACTCTGTGCGCTACACGGCGCTCGTGCTGCTCAACGTGCCGTTCGCGATGATCGGCGGCATCTTCGCGCTGCTCGTCACGGGATTTCCGGTCAGCGTGTCGGCCGCCATCGGATTCATCGCGCTGTTCGGCCAATCCGTGTTGAACGGCGTCGTGATGATCAGCGTGTTCAACCATCTGCGGAGCCAGGGCATCGGCGCCGAAGATGCGGTGTTGCAGGGATCGTTGATGCGCATGCGGACGGTGCTGATGACGGCGCTGCTCGCCACGCTCGGTCTGTTGCCGATGGCGCTCTCGCACGGCATCGGATCGGAGACGCAGAAGCCGTTGGCGATCGTGATCATCGGCGGGCTGACGACGGCGACGTTGCTCGTGCTCGTCGTGCTCCCCGCCCTCTATCTCGTGCTCGCCAGACGTGAGTCTCGCGCGCCGGTGGCTGCGTTCGGCGCACCGCCGATCGACGGGCTCGTGCCCGCGGCGGCCCCATCGCATTCCAACCAGGCGAACCAATGACGCGGCGCGGAATTCGTCGGACGACTTGGGTCGCGACTTCGCTGCTCTTTTCGGCGGCGGCCTGCGCGGGGCACATGCCGCACATCGCGCAGTTCGAACGGCCCTCGCAGCTCGCCGGCGAGTGGATCGACGTTCGCCACACGTCGCCCGGAGACACCTCGCTGTGGGTTCTTCGTACCGATGGATATGACGGCTCGAGGCACATCGCCGCGACGACGCTGGCCAACGGAGCCACGAGGTCCGTGACCAGCGAGCATCGCTACGGGTCGTGGTATTTCGCCGGGACCTTCGCCGACACCGCGCATCGCGCCCTCTGCTTCGCGAAACGGCTCGGGCGCGACGGCCCCACGTGCCTCACCTTCGACGTCGACACGGCCGCCGTCGACGGAGTCGCACGGCGCCGCCTGACGATTCATGGCTACCAAGGAGCGCACCACACGGGCGATCGCACGCTCCTCGAGCGGCCCTTACCGGCCGTTGCGCGACGGCGGTAGCACGCCTCGCGTTCGCAGCCAGTCGATCGTCGACGAAATCGTCTCGCGTCCGTTGCGAAACGTCACGCCAAGCTCGCGCTCCGCCTTTCGACTGTCGGCGAACCAGTAGAGGGACGCGTACGGCACGACGTGCGGATTGAACGGCACCGGGATGTGCAATTGAATCACGGTCTTCGCGATGAACCGCGACAGACCGTTCGGTACGTGCACGACCGGCACGTGGCGGCCGGTCAGCTCGAGCGTGAGCTCGGCCAGCTGGCGCACCGTGAGATTCTCTCCGCCGAGGATGTATCGCTCTCCTGGCCGGCCGCGCTCGAGCGCGGCGATCATGCCTCCCGCGACGTCGTCGACGTGAACCACACCCGTTCCACCGTCACAGACGAGCACCGGAATCGCCTTGGCGAAATCGATGAGATTCGCCGCCGTGCCGGTGCCGGGATCGCCCGGTCCGTACACCTCGCTCGGATTCACGATGACCACCGCCACACCCTTCGCCGCCGCTTCCTTGGCGAGCAACTCGGCGCGATGCTTGGCGTGCGCGTAGTGCAGTTCCGGATTGCGGACGTTGAACTCGGCGTGCTCGTCGAAGACGATCGGTTCGTCCGACGCGCCGATTGCCGCGGTGCTCGATGTGAGCACGACGCGATGCCCGGGCAATCCGGAGGCCGCGTCCAACACGTTGCGCGCCCCGTTGACGATCACGTCTTCGAGACCTGCCGCATCGTCGGCGTGCCAGCTCCCGGGCGCCGCGAGATGAATGGTGCCGTCGCAGCCGCGCATCCCCGCTCGCACCGAGGCGGCATCGCGCACGTCGCCGTCCGCGCGCTCGAACGTCAGCCCGTCGATGCGCTCCGTGTTGCTCGTCGCGCGCAGCAAGCACACGACGCGATGACCCTTTGCGATCAGCTGGCGCACGACCGCCGATCCGATGAAGCCGTTGCCGCCGGTAACGAAGATTCTCATGGTCCAGTTGGCGTGAGATTTTCCGACGAGCCCGCCACCCCGGCAAGCTCCTTGATAGTAAGGGCTATGGAGTCATCCGAAGTTCCTTGGTGCGATGGGCGGCAGTCGTATGACGAATCGAATGCTTTTCCTCGCGGCAGCGTTTTGCATGTTGGTGGCCGATCGTGCCGCGTTCGCGCAGGACAGTTCGGCCGGCCGTGTGTGGACCAGCAGTCCCGCGGGCCTGTGGAGTACCATCAGCGATCGCGACGGAAAGCCGATGGGCGTCGTCGAGATCCGCGAGGTGAACGGCGAGCTCGTGGGTGTCGTGCGCCGAATCCTCATCGACACGGGTCCCGAGGACAGCGTGTGCGACAAATGCTCCGACGACCGGCACGGTCAGCCGATCCTGGGCATGGAGATCATCCGCCACATGAAATGGAACGGCGACGAGTGGAACGGCGGCGAGATCCTCGACCCGGAAGACGGCAAGACGTATCGGGCATCGATGAAGCTTTCCGACGACGGCCAGAAACTGGTCGTGCGCGGGTACATCGGCATTCCGATGTTCGGCCGTTCGCAGACGTGGGTGCGCCACCAGGAGTGAAGGGCTGGCGATTCGCGCTCGCGTCGGCGCCATACGGAAGTTTCAACGGGTTGGTCGCGGTCGGTCTCCCCTACGTGCTGCGGCAGCGTGGCGTCGCCGTCGAGCGAATCGCGATCATCGAAGCCCTCGTTCAGGCGCCGGCCATCTGGTTCTTCCTCTGGGGCCCGGTGGTGGACCTCGGACTGCGACGGCGAACCTGGATCGTCATATTGAGCACCGCCAGCGCCGTGTGCGCCGCGGTGGCACTCGGCGGCGTGGACGGCTCGATTCGATCGCTGACCACGTTGTTGGTCATCGCCTCGGTCTTCGCCCAACCGGTGTCGAGCGCCATCGGCGGCCTCGTGGCGACCGTCGTACCGAACGAGAGGCGCGGCCGAACGGCGGGTTGGTCGCAGGCCGGAATCTTCGTGGCGGGCGTGATCACCGGCGCCATTGTGGTGTGGAGCAGTGGGCGCGTTTCGCCGAGCATCGTCGCGCTCCTTAGCGGTCTGCTCATCGCCGCTCCGAGCCTGGCCGCGCTCACGATCGAGGAACCGCGCCCCGAGATCGCCGGTGCGGCGCGCCACTTTCGCAGCGTGCTCGACGACGTCCGAGCGTCGTTCAGGCATAAAGACGCGTGGCTCGGACTCTTGTTCTTTCTGAGTCCGATCGGCGCCGGAGCTCTGATGAATCTCTTTTCGGCGATCGCCTCGGAATTCCACGCGTCGGGGACCGTTGTCGTGTGGACAGTGGTGCTCGGCGGCGTGCTCACGCCGATCGGAGCACTGATTGGCGGCGCGGTTTGCGACCGGTTCGACCGCTGGCTCATCTACCCGATCGCCGGACTCACTGCCGGCCTGAGCGCGGGTGCGATGACGATCGCACCCCTCTCGCCGACGGCGTTTCTGGCCGGCGCCGCGTCGTATGCCCTGACGATCGGAATCTGCTACGCCGCGTTCATGGCGCTGGCCTTTCAGCTCATCGGCGCGAGTTCACCGGCCAGCGGCACGCGGTTCACGTTGTTCATGGCTGCGGTGAACGTGCCCGTCGTATACATGCTTCGCCTCGACGGTTGGGGGCACGCGCGATTCGGCGTGCGCGGAATGCTCGCTGTCGACGCACTCTCGAACGTGGTGTTCGGAGTCGTGTTTCTCGTGCTGGTGCTCGTCGCCGGCGGTCACGCCCGCGTCGTTGCGCGCACCGATTCGGAGACGGCGCCTACGAGCCGGTCGATGTCGTCCACCGTGTGACGCGCGTTCATGATGAAACGGAGCCGCGCCTGACCGAACCCCACGGCCGGATAGAGCACGGCGTCGACGTGGAATCCAGCGTCGCGCAGGTCACGGGCGACGCGCGTACAGTCGAGTTCATCACCCAGCACGAGCGGCACGATTGCCGTCGCGGTAGCGGGCAGGTCGAACCCGGCGGCGAGCATGCTCGACACGAAGTGCTTCTGATTCTTCCACAGGTTCTCACGTCGTTCGGGCTCGTCTTCCACCATGTCGATCGCCTCGAGCACGGCAGCGGCCTGATCGGGCGGCAGCGTCGACGTGAATCCATACGCGGCGCAGCCGGCCTGGAGCAGCGTTCTGAGATACGAGTCCGTCGCCACGAAGCCACCGATGCAACCGTAGGCCTTGCTCAGTGTGCCCATGGTGATGACGCGGTCGCTGTCGATGCCGAAGTACTCCGTCGTCCCGGCACCCGTCGGGCCGAGCACGCCGGTCCCATGCGCGTCGTCGATGTAGACGACGGAATCGTAACGCTCGGCGAGGGCCATCATATCGGGCAGCGGCACGACGTCGCCGTGCTGGCTGAAGACGCCGTCGGTGACGATGATGCGGATGTTCGCCGTCGACGTCGCCAGCTTTCTCTCGAGGTCGTTCATGTCGAGGTGCTTGTACGCGATCGACGGAGCGCCCGACGCGCGGATCCCTTCCCGCAGGCTCAAGTGGTTGAACTCGTCCGTGAAGAACGCGTGCTTCCAAGTGGAGCTCGGCACGTAGCCGATCGCGCGGGCCAATTGCGTCGAACGCACCAACATCGGCAGGACGCCCAGGTTCGTGAGGAAACCCGTAGCGAACAGCATCGACGCTTCCTTCAGCTTGAGCCGCGCGAGACGAGCCTCGAGTCGATCGTACAGGTCGAGGTTGCCCCCGAGCAGCCTGGATTCGCAGTTGCCGACGCCGTAGGACTCGAGAGCCTTTCGCGCGGCCGCCTTGAGCCGCGGACTCGTCGCCAGCGCGAGATAGTTGTTCGTGCTGAACGACACGATCGTCCGGCCGTTCCACACGAACGCCGGGTCCGGCAGCGAAGACGGAACGATATCGTCGTGTGGGTTGGGGCGTTCGTCGAACCAGGCCGCGAGCTCGCGAAGGTCGCGCATCAGTATCGCTTGGCGATGAGGACGGAGTTCATTCCCCCGAACCCGAACGAGTTGGACATCACGGCGTCGAGCCGCACCTGGCGAGCTTCATTGGGCACGTAGTCGAGATCGCAGGCCGGATCGGGACGATCGAGGTGGGCCGTCGGCGGCACGACGTTCCTGGCCAGCGCCATGATCGCGACGACCATCTCGAGCGCTCCGGCTCCGCCGAGCAGATGTCCGTGCAGCGCCTTGGTCGACGAGACGCAGAGGCGCCGCGCGTGACCACCGAACGCCTCCTTGATCGCGTTCGTCTCGACGAGGTCGCCGACTTGCGTCGCCGTGCCGTGTGCGTTGAGGTACCCGACGTTCTCGGCGTCGAGCCTCGCGTCGGCAAGCGCCCGCCGCATCGCTCGAACCTGCCCTTGCGCGTCCGGTCGCGAAATGTTCGACGCGTCCGACGCGTTGCCATAGCCGGCCAACTCGGCGTACACTCGCGCGCCACGGCGCTCGGCGCGCTCGGCGGATTCGAGGACAAGGGCGGCCGATCCTTCGCCGAGTACGAGGCCCGTGCGGTCGGCCGAGAATGGCTTGCAGCTGCGCGACGGATCGACGGGGTCGGCGTGCGCGAGTGCGCGCATGGCATCCCACGCGGCCAGGTTGCCCGGCGTGATCAGCGCTTCGGATCCGCCGGCGAGCATGACGTCGGCGTCGCCGTTGCGGATCAGCCGCTGCGCCTCGCCGATGCTCGCGGCGGACGACGAGCACGCGGTCGAGATGTTGAGCATCGGGCCGCGGAATCCGTGAGCCATCGAGACGTGCGCGGCCGCGGCGTTGTTCATGCCGAGCACGACGGCCGTCGGCCGCACGCGTCGTCCGGCCGACTCGAAGTATCTCTTATACGAATCCTCGATCGATGCCGCGCCGCCGAGTCCAGTGCCCCAATAGACGCCGGCGTCGAGGAGCTCCTCTTCGGTCAGCGAGAGACCGGCATCGGCGATCGCTTGCGCTGCCGCGACCAGCGCGAACTGCGTCACGCGATCGTACTGCGACGCTTCGCTGGCGGGCCAGTGGGCCGTCGGATCGAGGGCGACCTGGGCGGCGACGAGGGAGCTCGGCGTCGTCGATCCGGGGGGGGGACACGACACGGGCGCCACGGCGGACCGAGCGCTTCCGAGATTGCAGAATAGCTCGTCCGCGGTGCGGCCGCATGGCGCGATGACGCCAATCCCCGTGACGAGGACGCGCCCCACGGCCCTCTAACCCACGGGGGGCGTCGGCGCCGCCACGAGCAGCTGATCGACCAACGCGGCAAGTGATCGAATGGTGCTCGCCTTCACCGCATCTTCCTGCGGAATGCTGATGCCGAAGTGGTCTTCGAGCTCGAAGAGGAACTCGAGCATACCGAGCGAGTCAGCGCCCATCTTGTCGAATGGGGCGTCGGCGTCGATGTCCGCGGCGTCGCGACCGAACTGTTTCGATGCCAGTTCGGTGATGGCACTGAGGGTCGTCATGTTCGCTCAAGATATGCTCCGCCGCCGCGGCCGCCTCGGCTTGGCGAGACTTCTCGACGCTAAGATCCCTCAACGCTCCTGACGCGCACATGACGAAGCGCGCGGGATGAGACTCGAGACCGTACGGGAGGCCGGCGACGCCGGGATTGGAACCGCAATGGTTCCCCGACGAGTGGCGTGCCGGACCTCCCGCAGGCGTACTTACCGAATCGGTCTCAGATTGAGGATCCCCGCCAACACGCTGCCGAGAATCGAATAGGTGCCGTTGGATCCGCTGCCGTACCGGAAATGGGCGGAGTAGCCGTCTCCGTATCCGCGGCGAAAGCCTTCCCGGAAGTAGTAGCTGTAATCGGCGAGATCCACGTAGCTGCCGGTGTAGCCGAAGCTCGCTTCCTGGTATGCGGGGGAGTTCGCGTAATCCGATCGCCAGTGATCCGCCCGATCGGCGGCGCCGGCGCTATAGCCGCGCCGATATCCCGTGTTCACCGCTTCGCGGAGCAGGTCCGCGCCGTACTGATTCGTCTCGTGAGACGTTCCACCGAACTGGTAGCGAAACGTCGGCGCCGCGACGACGTACGGTTCGGTCTCGTACCGTCGTTCGGCCTCGAGCTGTTCGCGCTGCTTGGCGAGTTGTGCGGCGTACTCTTGCTGCGCGTGATACTGCGCCATGCGATGGGCCTGCTGGAGCTGGGTGGCCCTTTGCTGGGCAACCTGCACCTGTTGGTCGAGATGCTTGCGATATTCGTCTGTCCGGCGCTGCTCGTCGGCGACTCGCTTGCGCTGGTCCTCGGGGGACGACTGATGCTTGTCGTCGTGACCGCGTCCGCGGCCCTGGTCTCCCTGCGCTCGCGCGACCCCGGCAACCGCGGCCGAGGCCACGAGAACCGTGCTGGCGATCTGAACGATGTGAGAACGTCGCATGTTGCTTTCTCCCGGCCGCGGCCGTTTGGGTGGGGCGGCCGCGGGATCGGGGTGAGGTAACGGTCCGCCAATTGGCCTTAGGGGCAACCACCGTGCCGTTTCGTCCCGGAAGAACGTCAACCCTGCCGATGGAGAGAGGTGTCGAACGCCCATGCTGACTCTGCTTGCCTTCACGACGCTGAGTTTCGCGCCACCGCCGGCCGTCGCTCGTGCCTCTCCATCGTGCGCCGCCGCGCCCGTCCAGACGACGACGCTGCCAGCGACGATCCCGATCGAGCTATGGGGCAATCACGTTTTCGTGAAGGCGTGCGTCGACGGCCACGAGCTGGATTTCATCCTCGACACCGGTGCGGGCGCCACGTCGCTCGACCTCGAGACGGCCAAGCGACTCGGCGTTCAACTCGGCCAGACGTTCAGCGTCGGCGGCGCCGGGCCATCGCGAGTGGCCGGAGCGCGCGTGGAAGGCGCGTCAGCGACGATCGCCGGCACGTCGCTCGTGCAGCCGGTGCAGGCCGCCGTCGATCTCGCGCGACTGCCTCCAATCGAAGGTCACCGCATGGACGGCATCCTCGGCGACGACTTCATCGCGCGCTACGTGGTGGCGATCGACTACGCGCGGCAGGAATTGCGGGTCTACGACCGCGACTCGTTCCGCTACGACGGCCCCGGCGCGTCGGTGCCGCTGACGCTCGTCAACGCGTTTCCTCACGTCGACGCCGACGTCAAACTCGCCGACGGCCAGACGGTGCGCGGACGCATGGTCATCGACGTCGGTTCGAACGCGTCGCTGTCGTTGACGAAGGCCTTCGTCGACGATCACCACCTGCACGAGCGCGTGGGTCCGACGATTCGCCGAACCGGCGGCGGCGGAGTCGGCGGCTCGACGACGTCGGACATCGGCCGCGTGGCCGCGCTGACGATCGGCGGCGTCGAGCTGTCGCGACCGATCGTCGGCCTCTTCGGCGATTCGGCCGGCGTGATGTCGCGATCGAGCTCGTGGGAGGGAAACATCGGCGGCGCGATCCTTCGACGGTTCACGCTGTACCTCGACTATCACGCCAAGCGCATGATCTTCGAACCGAACGCGACGACGCACGATCCGTTCGAGGTCGACATGAGCGGAGCCGTGTTTCGATTGGACGATTCGTTGACGACGATCGTCGCCGACGTCGTGGCGCCCGACTCACCAGCGTCGGAGGCGGGGTTGTTGCGCGGCGACGTAGTCGTGTCGGTCGACGGAGTCCCGGGATCTCAGCGGCTGCTTGGCGAGCTGCGTGAACGGCTGCGGCGGCCGGGAGAACGCGTGGCGTTCGTGGTGCGGCGGGGCGGAGGGGAAAAACGGATCGAGGTGTTGACGAGGCGATTGATCTGAGCCCGGCGATGACGGCGTCGAGTGCTCGGCCGCTCTTAGTTCGATCGCCCGTTCGATGTAGCGGCTGCGCGCTCGACGACGGACGTCAGACAACAGACGTCAGACAACAGACGTCAGACCCTGCGTTGAGCGGCGACTCGGGGTGACGCTTGATTCTTCCGCGTCACGCCCTATCTGATTTCTGATGTCCGACCTCTGACGTCAGAGTTCGAGCCCAGAGCCGTACCACCCAGGCCTAGACAGACCTCAGAGTGGCCCGATCCGTCTGTCGCTTTCACTTGGCCAGCCGCGATCCTAGCCCAACCCGGCTCACGAGCGCGGCGAACCGCGGATCTCCTCGCAGCGGATCGAAGAAACTCTCCGCCAGCGACTCGCTCGAGTAAAACGAATCTCGGTCTGTCGCTGCCCGCTCCAGCAGCGTCAACGCTCGCGCACGATCGCCGAGCCCGATATACACTCGCGCCGCCGCGGCAGCTGCACCGGCGGAGCGGCCGACCTGATTCTCGAGCGTCTTCGCGATGTCGGTCGCTTGGCGAGTCTTGCCGGATTTCGCGTACGCGTACCCCAGCAACCCGAGCGCCGGCGTCGACGACGTGTCGATCTGTGCGGCAGTTTCCAACTGCGGCACGGCGTCGCTCACGCGGTTCGCCTGAAGGTACACCGCGCCGAGCATGAATCGGGTGACGACGAGCGTCGAATCGAGCTCGACCCCGCGTCGCGCCGCGGCGATCGCGGAGTCGGGCTGGCGGGCGACGGCCAACGCCAGCGCGTAAGATCCGAGCGTCACCGGCGCCAGCGGATCGAGCTGCACGGCGCGCGCGAGTTGCGCCCGAGCTTCTGGCGTGCGACCGAGGATGAGCAACAGCTCGCCGTACCACTGATGTGGCTGCGCCGCGTTCGGGTCGAGCGCCAGCGCGCGCTTGTAGTCGCGCTCGGCGTCGCTCCATCGCCACGCCGCCTGCAGCAACGACGCGCGCGACGCGAACGACTCGGCGAGTGTGCTGTCGAGCTTCACTGCACGGTCGATCGACGACATCGCGAGCGGCATGATCGAGTCGATGCGCACGTTCGCGTAGAGCGGAAGCAGCGCGTACGCGTTGGCCATGCCGGCGTAGGCGCGGGCGAAGTTCGAATCGCGCTGCGTCGCCTGCTGGAAGTAGTCGAGCGCGCGGCGGAGACTGCCCTCGCCGCGCTTGTCGAAGAAGAAGCGGCCGCGGAGGTACAGATCGTAGGCGACAAGGTCCGACGTGCCGTGTGGCGCGGTCGCCGCGGCGGGCGAGGGCGTGCCTTGCGGCGTGGCCGGTGCCGGCGCGGCGGTCGGTCCCCCGCCGCTCGACAGCTCCGGCGAGATCGCCGCGACGATGGCGTTCGAGATCTCGTCCTGCACCTTGAACACGTCGCGCGCGTCGCGCTCGAACATGTCGGACCACACAGTGAATCCATCCGCCGTATTCACGAGGCGGGCGGTCACGCGCAAACGATCCTTGGCGCGCTGCACGGTGCCGGTAAGCACCATGTTGACGCCAAGCGACTTGCCCAACTCGATCGGCGTCGCTGACTGATCGTGCGCGTCGTTGGGCGTGCCCGCCACGCGCACGCCGGGAATCCGGCTGATCGCGTTCGCCAGATCGCTCGTCATTCCCGCCGCGAAGTACGCGTCGCTCGTGTCACCGCTGATGTTGACGAGTGGAATCACGACGATCGACTTGCCGGCCGGAGCCGACAGGGCCGGCGCCGGCGCTGCTCCCGTCGCGGCGCTCGCCCGATGGTTCGAAAACCACGCGCCCCCGGCGGCGACGGACGCGAGAATTCCGGCGCCCGCGAGCGCCCACAACACTCGCCTCGGCCGCTGCGCGCTGGGCAGTGCGGGCGGCGTGAACGTGCCGCTGACGACGGCAGGGTCTTCGAGCGCTCGCACGACGTCGGCGGCCGTCTTGGGTCGCTTTCCCGGATCCTTCTCGAGCAACTGCATCAATAGCGCGTTCAGCGCGGTGGGCACGTCGTAGCGACGCGAACCGATCGGCGACGGCTTCTCCGTGAGATGCGCTGCCAGGAGTTGCTGCGGCGGCCGTCCATGGAACGGCGGGGTGCCGACGAGCATCTCGTAGCCGACGACGCCGAGCGCGTAGAGGTCGGCGCGATGGTCGGTGGACGGATCGCCGGCGGCCTGCTCAGGCGCCATGTACGCGGGCGTTCCGATCGACGTGCCGACGATCGTGATCGTGCCGCTGCGGTTCCCCTGCGACAGCGGACGCCGAAGTTCGCGCGACGCGGTCAGTGCCTTGGCAACGCCGAAGTCGGTGACGGTGGCCGAGCCGGTCGTGAGCAGGATGTTGTCGGGCTTGATGTCGCGGTGGATCACGCCGCGGCCGTGCGCGTAGACGAGGGCACGCGCGACGTCTTTCAGGATGCTCACCGTCTCGCGAATCGAGAGCGGCCCGCGCGCCAGACGCGTGCGCAGCGATTCGCCCTCGACGAAGGGCATGATGAAGTACGGCAGCGGTGTCGGCGGCGAGATGGACCCGTCCGGCGGGACCTCGCCCGCGCTCAGCACCGGCACGATGTGGGGGTGCTGGAGGGCCGCCGACAGCATTATCTCGCGTTTGAACCGGTCGACCGAGACTGCCGCCGCGAGCTCGTAAGGCAGGACCTTCACGACGACGCTTCGTCCAAGCGCGTTGTCGCGCGCTACGAAAACGCTCGACATGCCTCCACCGCCAAGCTCTCGCTCGAGGGTGTGGTTATCGCCTAAAGTGCGCTGGAGCTCGTCTCGAAGAACGGTCACGTCGTGTACGCCGGAGCCGCAGGACGTCCCGATTAGCGCCCCACTCAACACGTAAGACACCCGGCCGAGCGGGAAAGGTTGCGGAAAGTGCCCGGTTCTTACCGAACTCGAACCAACAATCGCCCGCGGCATCGCGGTTTCGCCATCCGAACCTGGCGGTTACATTCCGGCCCCATGGCACCCCACGTTGATCGGTACGTTCCGGCGGTCACGAACGGCGGCAAAGGCTTCGCCGCGTGCATTGTGGCGCTCGCGCTCGCTTTGATCGCGACGGCGACCTACATCCATAAACAGACCTACCGGCATCCGACTGACGTGACGTGGCACGGGAAGGGATCTGGGGACTTGGCGCCGCCGGACGGCCAGTAGGTGGACGGGTGGACGGGTGGACGGGTGGACGGGTGGACGGGTGGACGGGTGGACGGGTGGACGGGTGGACGGGTGGACGGGTGGACGGGTGGACGGGTGGACGGGGTGGACGGGTGGACGGTGGACGGGTGGACGGTGGACGGGTGGACCGCTCGCGAGGTCTTAGTGGCGCCTCGTGAGGCGACTGCGGCGGGCAGCAGGGCGGCGACATCGCGTGGTGATGACAGAATCCGGCGATGATAACCCGGCGGCGACGAACGTCGAGACGTCAGAGGACGCTGAGCTGCGCATCGCTCCGGCCCGCGCCACGAGTGCGCGCGAATTGCGTGTCTTGGTGACGTCGAGAGCGCGAGGAAATCCGGGACGTGACTGAGCTGCGCCGCTGCGACCGCGCGAGCGTCGCACGTGGTCGAGGTTGAGCGCATTGCGGTGGACGCTTTCCTTGGCCGTTTCAACGGCGCGACGCGTTTGCACATGGTCCGGTTGACCGGGAGGCTGCTGAGCATCGACGCGGGGTCGTCGAGGCGGGCGCGGCATATCGACCGGTTGATGGTGCCGAATAGATCTCCGTTCGGGTCGAGGTGGCGTTGCCCGCGGGTGTGAGCGATGAGGGCTGCGGAATACGAAGGTTTTCTCGAGTTCCTTCCTGCGGAGCCCGAGAAGCGGCGACCGACGCGGCGGGCGTTGGTGGCTGAGCAACCGACCGGATCGGCGTGTGAGTGGCTCGAGCGCTCGTGCCGAAGCGCGCGGCGGAGTTAGCGCGCGGCAAGAGGGACGGCGCGTGGCATTTCGCGCGCGTACTGCGGTCCGTTGCTGTCGCACTTCGATCCGCTGCCGGCGTACGTCCATCCGTTGCCGGCGTGCTTCGATCCGTTGCCGGCGTGCTTCGATCCGGTGCCGGCGTACTTCGATCCGTTGCAGGCGTACTTCGATCCGTTGCAGGCGTACTTCGATCCGTTGCAGGCGTACTTCGATCGCGTGCCGTCGCGCTTCGACGGGGCGCAGTCTTACTGCGATGCGTTGCGATCGTGCTGAGGCGCGTTGTCGCAGGCGTCGGTGCGTTGCGACCGGAACGCGATCCGCGGCGATGCGTGCGCGATGCGGAGCGCTCTCGACGCGTGGCGACGTCGGATGAACACTCGCGATTCGGCACGGACGCGGCGCCGAGCGGGCGCGACCTCGATGATCGAGCGTTCGGCGCGGTGGATCGTCGTCGTCAGACCCCGGGCCGACGGTCTTGGAACGAGGTGCGGCCGACCGACGGGGCGCCGAGTTCCTGGCGCGCGGCGGTGTTGTCGGTGGGTGGCGGTCACTTCGCGTTGGAGTGACCGACGTCGCGACCGGGGCGGTGTCGGCGACGAAGAAGATGACGAGCAGGGCGATCGTGACGGCGTGCATGGCGATGGATTGGGGAGTGGCGGTGGATGAACCGGGTGCTCGGCGATCACCGGTGACCGATGCGAGGCTCCATCTCCCTATAGATGAATCGCTACGCGGCCCCTTTTGCTACGCGGTGTCCGCTCGGGTGGACATCAGATCGGGTTACGTGCTGGACCGCGGACCGATGGATCGAACAACGAGCGAGACGCATATGGCGGGACCTACGGGTCCCGCTTTTGTTTTGTGGCGTGACGCAGCCATTCGAATACCAGCCGGCAACATCGCTCGAACACGCCGTTCAGCAGCTCGCCGATCCCGGCGCTGTGCCGCTCGGCGGCGGCACCGATCTCCTCGTCGCGATCGAGGAGCGACTCACGTCGCCGACGACTCTCGTCGATCTGCGAACGATTCCGGGCAGCGCCGACATCATGGTGCACCGCGACGGAAGCGTTACGATCGGTGCCGCGGCGAGAATCGCCGACATCGCGAAGGACCAGCGAGTGTCGGCTTCGTTCCCCGCCCTCGCGCAAGCGTGTGGCGTCGTCGGAACGCCCGCGCTGCGTCACATGGGAACACTCGGCGGCAATCTGTGCCAACGGCCGCGCTGCTGGTACTTCCGGCGCAACATCTCGTGTTTCAAGAATGGTGGATCGTCGTGCCCCGCCAAGGATGGAGAGAATCAGTACCTCGCCATTCTCGACGCGGGGCCGTGCTTCGCGGTGCACCCGTCGGATCCGGCGGTGGCGCTGACGGCGCTCGAGGCGACAGTTGTCGTGTCGTCGTCGCGCGGCAGCCGGAAGATCGAGATCAACCAACTGTACGTGTTGCCGACGCAGCGCGCCGACCGCGAGACGACGCTCGAACCCGGCGAATTCATCTCGGCGATCACGATCCCGGCCGATTCGGGCGGCGGCACGCAGCGCTATTACAAACTGATGCAGCGCGACGCGTGGGATTTCGCGCTCGTGAGCGTCGCCGCGTGCAAGCGCATGGACAGCGGCGTTCGCATCGTGCTCGGCGGAGTCGCGCCGAGGCCATGGCGCGTGAATTCGTCGGTCGAGGAGGACGTGGCGTCGGGCGGGCTGGACGAGGACGCGATCGCGACGTTGGCCGAACGGGCGCTTCTCGACGCGGCGCCGTTGTCGAAGAACGCTTACAAGGTGGAGCTCGCGGCGTCGCTGCTGCGGCAAGTCATTTCCGAGATCGGCTAGAGGCGCGATGGTGATCCAGACACGCGCGGTCTTTCGGTCCGGCGTCTAGCAATTCGCCTCCCTCACCCGCTCGAACCGAAACCATGCATGTACGCGCGATTCTCCTCGTGCTGGCCGCAACCGTCGCGCTCGGATGCGCGAGCTCGGGAAACAAGGTCGCCGGCCAGGCGTCCTGCGGTCTCTCGGTCCGCGACTCCGTATTCATCGGCCCGCGCCCCGTGTACCGCGATTGCGACGTTCAGCAGGCGGCGCGACTGATCAGCATCGACGCGCATCCAAACTTCCGGCCGGATGCTGCTCACATCTCCTGCTACTTCGCGGATCTCGAATTCGTCGTGGACACAGTCGGGCGGCCGGAAACGGAGACCGCCCGCGTGCTTCGGTCGAACGACGAACGATTCGGGCTGGCAGAGCTCCAGACGTTGTCGGCGTGGGGATACGAGCCCGCGTTGCGAGAAGGGAAAAAGGTGCGGCAGATCGTCGACTCGCATCAGACGGTGTCCGTCATGGTGGCGGTCGTGCCGGCCGGATCACCCCCACCCAGCCGACCGCCGTCGTCGCAAAGGCCGCCGAGCTGCTAGCGCGCTACGGCAATCCGACGTCGAACGATCCGGTGAGCGCGATCGACGTCGACGTGCCGATCGCCCCGCCAAGTGTGCCGGTGAACGTTCCTTTCGCGCGAGTGGTGGACCAACTCGTGATGGTCACGCTGCCCGCGCTTCCGGTGATCGCCGAATTCCAGGCTTGTATGACGGAGCCGTTCGTCAGGCTCGCGTTGAGCGTCGTCGAGGGAGTGGTGTTCGTGAGGGTAAAGGTGCCCGGCCCCGTGATCCCGGAGACCGTGCCGCCCATTCCCTGCGTGTCGGTCGACCGCCGAAGATCAACGTCGTCCCGATGACCTGTCCCATGACGTTGCGCGTTTGAGACGTCGTGACCGCGACGGTCGCCATGTTGAACGACTGTCCGGCGATCGACCCCGAGATCGTCCTGCCCGCGTTGTCCGGAATCGCGCCGATCGTCTGGATGGCCCTGATCGGCAAATCGAACTCCCCGGTCGTCACGTTTTTCGTGCTTGTCGATGGCGCGTTGAGAATGCCGTTGGCCACGAACGTGAAGGTTCCGGCGATCTCGGTATTCGTGAGCAGCGTGATGACGATCGCGCCGGACGCGCCCGAGAGTCGCGTCGTCCATCCCTGCGACGTATTGCTGATCTGGGCGCTGCCGCCGGGGACCCCGACGTTCACCCCTAGCGGGTACGTCGCGGGGCCGCGAATCGTATTCAGGGTGATGGCGATCGTCGTTGTCGCCGGGGTTGAAAATCCCGTGATTGTGTAGAGTCCTGGCGCGGCCCACACCGCCCCGACGGCGGCGGCGCTCGCGGCGTCTTCCGCCCACGGCACGCCATCGACGCTGGCGGTCATGAAATACCGGGCATTCCCGGAGCCTGGACCCGTGGTGGCGGAGTCACCACCGCAGCCGAGCACGACCAGACCGAGCGCGACGACAACCGCGCGGCCCCCTGTGGCCCGGGTGAGGCGTTCGAGCGTTCTGATTGGGGTCACCGGTGGGCTCCTACTCGGCGGCGAGTGGCGGGGGGGGCCGGCTGGGTCGCGGGGGGGGGCGATGGCGGACTAGCACTCCGCAATGCGCAGCGAGGGAGCGAGAACCGTCAGATCGAGGCGGCAATCTTACCCTTAGCCACAAACCCGACTAATTTTATCGAGATAGCGGATCGCGCCTTTTTTCGGCTGACCGATCCCAGCCCAATTCCTCGCGCGGAGCGCCTAAGGTATGCGCCGGTAGCGAGTTGGGACGTCGCTCAAAAGCGCAGGCACAAGCTCTTGTGGAGCATAGATGAGTAGCTCGATCGAATCACTGATCAGTCGCGAATACCAGGCCGGGTTCGTCACCGACATCGAGTCGGACACGTTCCCGCCCGGGTTGAGCGAGGACGTCGTTCGCGCGATCTCGGCCCGGAAGAACGAACCGGCCTTCATGCTCGATTGGCGACTCAAGGCGTACCGCCGCTGGCTCACGATGAAGGAGCCGCACTGGCCGAACGTCCGTTACACGCCGATCGACTATCAAGCGGTCAGTTATTACTCAGCCCCAAAGACCACGAAGCCGCTCGGCAGTCTCGATGAAGTCGATCCGGAGCTGTTGAAGACGTATCAGCGACTCGGCATTCCGCTGCAGGAGCAGAAGGTGCTTGCCGGCGTCGCCGTGGACGCGATCTTCGATTCGGTATCGGTCGGCACGACGATGCGCACCGAGCTGGCGAAGCACGGAATCATCTTCTGCTCATTGGGCGAAGCGATCCGCGAGCACTCGGCACTCGTCGAGAAGTACCTCGGCTCCGTGGTGCCATACAGCGACAACTTCTTCGCCGCGTTGAACAGCGCCGTCTTCTCCGACGGCTCGTTCGTCTACGTGCCGAAGGGCGTGCGCTGTCCGGTGGAGCTGTCGACGTACTTCCGTATCAACTCGGAGGGCACGGGGCAGTTCGAGCGGACGCTGATCGTGGCCGACGAGGGCTCGTACGTGAGCTACCTCGAGGGATGCACGGCGCCCAAGCGGAGCACGAATCAGCTGCACGCGGCGGTGGTCGAGATCTGCGCGCTCGAGGGCGCGACGGCGAAGTACTCGACCGTCCAGAACTGGTACGCCGGCGACAAGGAAGGCCGCGGCGGCATCTACAACTTCGTGACGAAGCGCGGCAAGGCGCAGAAGAACGCCAAGATTTCGTGGACGCAGGTCGAGACCGGCTCGGCGATCACGTGGAAATACCCGAGCGTGATTCTTCAGGGCGACAATGCGGTCGGCGAGTTTTACAGCGTCGCCGTCGTGAACAACAAGCAGCAAGCCGACACGGGCACGAAGATGATTCACATCGGCCGCAACACGAGGTCGACGATCGTGTCCAAGGGTATCTCGGCGGGCGAGGGAAACAACTCGTATCGCGGCCGAGTGCAGGTGCTGCCGAAGGCGGTGGGCGCGCGGAACTATACGCAGTGCGATTCGATGCTCGTCGGCAACCGCTGCGGCGCGCACACGTTCCCGTACATCGAAGTCGGCAACAACAGCGCGATCGTCGAGCACGAGGCGAGCACGTCGAAGATCGGCGAGGACCAGATCTTCTACCTGAAAGCGCGCGGTCTCTCGGCGGAGCAGGCGGTGTCGATGATCGTGAGCGGGTTCTGCAAGGAAGTGTTCAAGGAGCTGCCCATGGAGTTCGCGCTCGAGGCGCAGGCCCTCCTTGGTATTACACTCGAAGGCTCCGTCGGCTAAGTGCGTTCTGCACACTGATACCGATCACTGTTCACCGAAGACTCTAGGCGACAGCATCAGCGACAGCATCAAGAAATCGCTGACAGCAGATGCTGACGCTGATGCTACAGAATAGGACATGTCACTTCTCGTAATCAAAGCGTTAGAAGCCAACGTCGGCGACAAGCCCATTCTCAAGGGTGTCGACCTCACCGTCGAAACAGGGTCCGTTCACGCGATCATGGGTCCGAACGGCTCCGGCAAGAGCACGCTCGCTCAGGTGCTGGCCGGGAATCCGGCGTACGACGTCACCGGCGGGTCGGTCACCTACGACGGCAAGGATCTGCTGGCGATGCAGCCCGAGGAGCGGGCGCAGGCGGGAATCTTCCTGGCGTTCCAGTATCCGGTGGAGATCCCCGGCGTATCGAACGCCTACTTCCTGCGCGCGGCGTACAACGAAGTGCGCAAGGCGCGCGGCGAGGACGAGGTCGATCCGCTCGAGTTCGCTGATCTCATGGACGAGAAGTTGGAGTTGGTTGACATGGACTCGTCGATGTTGAACCGCTCCGTCAACACGGGGTTCTCGGGCGGCGAGAAGAAGCGCAACGAGATTCTCCAGATGGCGGTGCTCGAGCCCAAGCTCGGCATTCTCGACGAGACGGATTCGGGACTCGACATCGACGCGCTGCGCATCGTCGCCGACGGCGTGAACAAGCTCAAGAAGCCGAGCAATGCGACGATCGTCGTGACGCACTATCAGCGACTGCTCAACTACATCGTGCCGGATTTCGTGCACGTGCTGGTGAGCGGCCGCATCGCGAAGTCGGGCGGCAAGGAGCTGGCGTTCGAGCTCGAGGAGAAGGGCTACGACTGGGTGACCGAGCTCGCGGGAGCGAGCGCGACGTGAGCGCTCCGGTCATGGCTGGGAATACCATCGACGCGTACGCGACGGCGTTCGACGTCATCGACAGCGACCCGAGCACGCCGGCGGCTGTGCGCGCGCTGCGCCGCGCGGCCTTCGACCGGTTCGTCGCGCTCGGATTCCCGACGCCGAAGAACGAGGACTGGCACTACACGAGCGTCGCGCCGATCGTCGACCAGGACTTCGCCGTCCTCGCGTCGAAGACGGGCGACGTCGGTCGCGACGACCTCGCGCCGTTCGATTTCGGCGCGAGCGACTGGCACACCATCGCGTTCGTGAACGGCCGGTTCGCGCCCGAGCTGTCGGATCTCAGGAAGCTTCCCGCCGGAGTCGAGGTCACGGACCTCGCGACGGCGTTCATCAAGTCGCCGGATCTCGCCGACCGCATCGGATCGGTCGCGAGCCACGAGACGGACGCGTTCACCGCGCTCAACGCCGCGTTCGCCCAGGACGGCGCCGTGCTGCGGATCGCGCGCGACGTCGAGGTGGCGCGGCCGATCCATCTGCTCTTCGTGACGGACGCGGCGGCCGCTCGCGCGATGACCCATCCGCGCAACCTCGTCGTCGTCGAACGCAACGCGACGGCGACGGTGATCGAGACCTACGGATCGGCGACGGACTCGATCTACTTCACCAACGCCGTCACCGAAGTCACGCTCGGCGACGGCGCGACGCTACGCCACTACAAGATGCAGCGCGAGGCGGCACGGGCGTATCACGTCGGGTCGATCGAAGTGACGCAGGGCCGCGACAGCCACTACGTCTCGTTCTCGCTCGCCACCGGCGCCGAGTTGTCGCGCACGAACGTCTACACGACGCTCGACGGCGAGGGCAGCGGCGCCACGCTCAACGGGCTCTACATGCTCGACGGCGAGCAGCACTGCGACCACCAGACGCAGATCATCCACGCGCAGCCGAACACGTTCAGCCGAGAGCTGTACAAGGGGATTCTCGACGGGCGATCGCACGGCGTGTTCAACGGCAAGGTGTACGTGCGGCCGATCGCGCAGAAAACCGACGGCAAGCAGACGAACAACACGCTGCTGCTGAGCGACACGGCGCACATCGATACAAAGCCCCAGCTCGAGATCTTCGCCGACGACGTGAAATGCACCCACGGCGCGACCGTGGGACAGATCGACAAGTCGGCGCTCTTTTATCTCAAGAGCCGCGGCATCACCAACGCGCTGGCGCGGCGGCTGCTCACGTACGCGTTCGCGGCGGACGTGATCGAGACGATCGAAGTCGATGCCGTCCGAGAAGGACTCGAACGCGCTACGCTCGAGCGGTTCGTCTGACACCGGAGCGACAGTGTCCACCGAGGCGCTGTATCAGGAGCTGATCCTCGAGCACAACCGGAAGCCGCGGAACTTTCGCGAGATTCCGGACGCCGATCGCACCGTGGAGGGACGCAATCCCCTCTGCGGCGACTCGCTCACGTTATGGGTCAAGCTCGACCACGACCGCATCGCCGACGTGAGCTTCATGGGCACCGGCTGCGCGATCTCGAAAGCCTCGGCGTCGCTCATGACCGGCGCCGTGAAGGGCAAGAGCCGCGAAGAAGCCGAAGCGATCTTCGATCGCTTTCATCGTTTGGTCACGGGAACGCTTCCCGAGAACGAGCGCGAGTCGCTCGGCTCGCTGCGCGCCCTCGGCGGCGTGGCGAAATTCCCGCTGCGGGTGAAATGCGCGAGCCTCGCTTGGCACGCGCTGCACGCCGCGCTCGAGTCCAAGGCCGACGAGGTGCCGGTCGTGTCGACCGACGCCGAAGGTCCGGGAGAAGGCGCATGATCGGCGGCCGGAAGGACTTCCCGCTCCTCGCGGCGAATCCCGATCTGCACTACCTCGATTCGGCGGCCACGTCGCAGAAGCCGCGTGCCGTGCTCGACGCGATGCTCGAGTATTACACGCGCGACAACGCCAACCCGCACCGGGGCGCGTACGCGCTCTCGGCGCGCGCCACCGAGCGGTATCACGACGCGCGAATTCGCGTCGCGCGGTTCATCGGCGTCAAGGACGCCGATCGCGTCATCTTCACGCGCGGCACGACGGAGTCGCTGAACCTCGTGGCGGCGGCGTGGGGACGCGCGAACGTGCGTGCCGGCGACGAGATCGTCGTCACGGGGCTCGAGCACCACGCCAACTTCGTCCCGTGGCAGCAGCTGGCCATCGAGAGGGGCGCGATGCTGCGCATCGCGCAAATCACGAGCGACGGACGCATCGACGTCGACCACTTCGCGTCGCTCGTCGGGCCGCGCACGAAGGTCGTCGCGTTCCCGCACGTCTCGAACGCGCTGGGCACGATCAACGACGTCGCGCAGTTGAGCGCGATCGCGCGGAAAGTCGGCGCGGTCGTCGTGTGTGACGGCGCGCAAGCCGCGCCGCACTTCCGGCTCTCGATCGATCAGCTCGACGTGGACTTCTACGCGTTCAGCGGCCACAAGATGCTCGGGCCTATGGGATGTGGGGTCTTGGTCGGGCGACGAGAGCTACTCGAGGCGATGCCGCCGTATCAAACCGGCGGCGACATGATCGAGTACGTGGGCGACGAGCGGACGACGTGGAACGTGCTGCCGCACAAGTTCGAGGCGGGAACGCCGAACGTCGGCGACGCGGTGGGGCTCGCGGCGGCATGCGACTATCTCGCCGCGATCGGCATGGACGAAATTCGGAAGCACGAGCGCGCCCTGACGGCGCTCGCGTCGTCGAAGCTCAGCAACGTGCCCGACGTTCGAATCTTCGGACCGTCGCCCGAGCAGCGGAGCGGCGTTGTGAGCTTTGCCGTCGGCGGGATCCATCCCCACGACCTGGCGACAATTCTGGACGAGGATGGAGTCTGCATTCGCGCGGGGCACCACTGCGCCCAACCGCTCATGCGCCGGCTCGAAGTCCCGGCGACGGCGCGCGCGTCGTTCTACCTCTACAACGACGAGGCGGACGTCGACGCGCTCGTGGCCGGCGTCCAGCGAGCTCGCGAGGTGTTCGGCGTGGTCGACGCGAGCGCCGCGCCTATTTGATCGTGAGGTCCCACGTCAGTCGCACGTTGACCGGCACGGTCGTGCGTGACGTTCCGTTCGAGAACACCTCCATGCTCGTCGTGTCGACCCATTGCAGCACGTTGTTCACACGGCTCGATCCCTTGGGGATGGTTCCGGTCACGTATGCCCGGTACCCGTCCGCGCCGTTGGTGTAGGAGCTGAAATAGCTGCTGTAAGGCACGAGCGAGTAGTGCGCGACCGGCATCGTCGATCGCACGTTGTGTCCGTCGCCGCTGCAGTTGGTGTTGATGACCTCGGTGTCGCTGGTCGGCGTGCCCGTGACACTGCTGGAGATGGAGATCTGGTAGGTGCCGTTCGGAAACACTTCCAGGGAGACGCTGCCCGGCTGGCCCCCGGCTGCGGCGCTCGAGAAGGACCAAGTCGTCGAGTCCACCTCGGCGCAGGCCATGAAATTCTTGGTGCCGGGTATCTGAACGCTGCTCGGCTTCGTGAATTCCTCGTACCAGCTCGCCGTTCCGCCGTACTGGGCGTCGCTCCACTCGAAGAACGCGCCGCCCTTGCCTGTCACGTCGGGCAGGTCGAACGCGAGGTCCGATTGGGCCAGCTCGCGCTTGGTGTAGGTGGTGCCGACGAGTGTTTGCGTGGCCGACGCGTCGATCGAGACCGCGAGGGAGATCCGGCCGCTCGCGTGATTGCCGTCGCTCGTCGTGCCGCCCAGTAAGGTCGAGTCGGCGGAACAGCCGCCGAGCAGAAATCCGCCGAGCAGCAAGCCTACGAATCCGTTGTGTCGCATGAGAACCTGACCGAAGAGGGCTCCTGGGCTGCCGACGATCGATCGGCGTGCGCAACGCCGCGACCGTCGAGCGCTAACATCGGCGGGAATTTCGGCGCCGGGCCTCATGCGAGAATCACGCGCGTTTCATCTGGGCGTCATCGAGGGCCAACCGGCTGCGACTACGAATGTTTCGGCCGGTGGTGAACCCTGGGTGGGGGGAACCGCGTGGTTTAGCTATCAGGACAGCCGGTCCCGCCCCCACCCCACCCAACCCCACCCACCCACGGACCAGTCATGCGAACACATTGCTTGGGAGTTGCGGCCCTCGTCCTTGGTCTGACCCACATCGCCCGGGGGCAGACGTGCCTCGGGACGGCTTCGTACGCGTCTGGAATCGTCAGAGTTGACGGCGGCATCCAATTCAGCGCGGGACAAGACGCGTACGGAGGCGGACTCGCCGTGGGCGCACCGAGCGGCCTGTTCGCCAGCGGCGACATTTCACGGGCCAGTTTCGACGCCGTCGATGGAAACGCGACCGGACTCACGACTCAGGCCGGCTACGCGCTCAATCTCGTCGCCGGAGGGGCCCTCCAAGTCTGCCCGACCGTCGGCTTTGCCTATCAGTCAGGACCCGACTACCGCAACGTCCTGGGTTCGTTCTCTTCGTCTTCCCACGCGTTCGTGTTCGGCGCGTCGTTGGGATCAGCCTTCACCACGTCCTCGGCCTTCACGCTCGCTCCATTCACCGCGGTCACGCGCGAGGCGAGACACATTTCTCAGAGCAGTCCGGGCGCGGACCTGTCGGCCTCGCAGAACTACTACAACGTTGCGTTTGGCGTCGGATTGGTCATCGATCGGACGATCACCTTGCAACCGGCGATTTCCCTTCCCGCCGGACTGAGTGGCCCCAGACCGATCTATTCGTTCGCGTTTTCGGTCAACTTCGGGCCGAAGAAGTAGCGCTCACCCGCCGCGGCCATCTATTGTATGGTCGTATGCGCCGTACGATGCCGCCGCGGCCGGTTGGTTTCGCGCTTCTCCTCGCCCTTGTCGGCGCCGCGGCTCTCGCAACGTGCACCCACGCGCCGGGTGTGGCTGATTCGAGCCGAATCGAGTCGGAGTTCGAGCTTCCGCCGCCGGCTCCGCCGGAGACGTCGCGCTTCAGTGTGCCGCTCGACTACGATTTCAGCGCGATCCTGCGCGTCGTCGAGCACGCGGTGCCGAAGACGTTCGGGTCAATGGACAGCGTTCGCCAAGCGGGCGACGACACGCATCGGCACTACGCGTTCGAGGCCACGCGCGGACCCTTCACCGCGTTCGCCGACGGCCGCCTCGTGCACCTGCAGGCCACGCTCGAGTACTCGGTGCGCGGCTGGTTCAAGCCTTTTATCGGCCCCACGATCAGCGCCGGGTGCGGGAAGGACGCGAACATCCGCCCGCGCCTCATCATCGAGATGGCGACGCCGCTCAATCTCACCGACAACTGGCATCTCGCCTCGCACGCGCAGATCGTGCGCGTGGAGCCGGCGTCGACGCTGCCGCAGGACCACTGCGACGTCAGCCTTCTGCACAAAGACATCACGCCGCAGGTCGTCGAGGCGGCGCGGCTCGGCATCATCGAGCACCTGCCCGACATCGACAAGAAAGTCGCCGAGGTGGATCTCAAGAAGCGGTTCATCGAGTGGTGGGGGCTGCTGACGCAACCGATTCGGTTGACGGACGGCGTGTGGCTCCTGCTCGGCCCCGACAAGCTTGCGATGGGCAAAGTGCGCGGAGCGGGTCACACGCTGCGCGTGCCGGTGACGCTCGCCGCGTCGCCGAGGATTCTCACATCGGTGGGCACGCCGCGCGTCGACACGACCGCGCTGCCGCCGCTGGGCCGCGACACGACGGCGAACGGTTTTCGCATCGCGATGGATGGCATCGTCGGCTACGACGCGGCGACCAAGGCCGTGGCCGCCGCGCTTCAAGGGCGCAAGCTGACCGAGAGCGGCCGCACGGTGCAGATCGACACGACGATCGTGACACCGGCGTCGCGCGGCCGGCTGATGCTCACCGTCGCGTTCAGCGGCGACGCGCACGGACGCCTCCACTTCCTCGGCACACCGGTTTACAACGCGAAAAAGCGCGAAGTGCTCGTTCCGGATCTCGACTACGACCTCCAGACTGACGACAAGCTCATCAACACCTACGCGTGGCTCAAGGCGGACGATCTTCGTTTGACGTTCCGGCAGCGCGCGCGGTTTTCAGTCGGCGACGCGATCGATCGCGGCAAGAGCCTGCTCTTGATGGGCCTCAACCGCACGATCGGCGACGCGTTGACGCTCGGCGCGACGGTGGATTCAGTCGCCGTGCGCGGCCTCTTCGTGACGAAGACCGGGTTGATCGTGCGCGCCGAAGCGACGGGGCAGGCCCACGTCGCCGTTCACCAGCGCTGATCGGGCTAATCAAGAAAACCTCACCGCAGAGACGCGGAGACGCAGAGAACGGCCGCAGAGGACGACCCAGCATCATCGCACAACGAGCCGAGATGTTTTTGTGATAGCCGCTCGGGACGCTTCGATTCGCCGCGAAAGCATCCACGACCACGAGGCTTCCCGAGCGGCTGTTCCAAAGAATCCCGGCCCGTTGAGCGACGAGACTCGATTGTCCCTCTGCGGCCGTTCTCTGCGTCTCTGCGACTCCGCGGTGAGCTTTTCTTGTTGTTGTTATCTGAGACCTACCGGGCGATTCGTTTGAGGAAATCGTACGTGAAATCGAGCCCGTCGTCGAACGCCGTGACGAGGATGCGTTCGTCCTTACCGTGCGCGCGGACGTCGTTCGTGGCGATGAACAGACCACTGAATCCGTAGACTGGCACACCGGCGTTTCGCAGAAAGAGCCCGTCCGTCGCGCCGGTCTCCATGATCGGCACGACCGGCACGTTTCCCCACACCGCCTTCACGGACGCCTCGACCGCCGAGAAGACGTCGGGCCTGAGCGGCGACGCGGGACTCGGGACGGCCGTGTCGATCGGCGCAAGGTGCACACTCGTGTCGGCGATGGCGCGGACCAGCGCGTGCTCGACGGCGGATGGATCGTCGCCGGGGAGCATGCGACAGTTCACGGTCGCGGTGGCGGATTGCGGGAGCGCGTTGGGCGCGTGTCCACCGTTCAGCATCGTAGCGACGCACGTGGTTCGCAGCAGCGCATTGTAGAGCGGCGTGGCGCTGAGTCGCGCGATCGCGGCCGGCGTCGCGGTGCCGGCGGCGACGGCGCGCATGTCGGCGCCGACCTGCGGCGCGACGGTCGACGCGGCCTGCGCGAAGTACTTCTTCACGACGTCGTTGGGCTTGGCGGGGAACTCGTAGGCCGAGACGTGATCGAGCGCGCGCGCCAGCGCGTAGATGGCGTTGTCCTTGCGCGGCAACGAGCTGTGGCCGCCCGGATTCTTCGCCGTGAGCGACACCGAGTGGTAGACCTTCTCCGCGGCCTGGACGTCGAACAGCGTGTGCTTGCCGTTCTCCAGCTCGCCGCCGCCCGCGTCGACATTGATCACGTACTCGGCGTCGATGAGCGATTTTTTATTCGCGATCAACCATTGCACGCCGTTGTACGGCATGCCGCCCTCTTCGCCGGCCGTTAGCGCGAGGATGAGGTCGCGGTCGGGAACGAACTTCTCCTGCTTGAGCCGCAGGAGCGCCGAGACGAGCATCGCGGCGCCGCCCTTCTGGTCCTGCGTGCCGCGTCCATAGAAATAGCCGTCGCGCTCGGTGAGCACGAACGGATCGATCGTCCAGTCCTCGCGCTTCGCTTCGACGACGTCGAGATGGGCGATGAGAAGGACGGGTTTGTGCGCGCCGCTGCCGCGGTAGCGCACGACGAGGTTGCGGTTCTTCACCGTCGGCCCGATCACCTGATCGTCTTCCGGCGCGAAGCCGGCGTCCTTGAAGCGCACCTGGAGCTGTTCGGCCGCCGTCGTCGTGTTGCCGGCCGACGCGGTGGTGTTTGTCTCGATCAGCTCGCGCAGGATTGCGTGGCCGAGCTGATGGAAGTTGGACGACGGCGGCTGCTGCGCGACGACCGGCGTCGCCGCGAAGGCAACCGCGACCGCGAGGGACGCAAACCGTGTCGATGTCATTGATGAACTCCGGCGAGTGCCGCGACGAGCAAGGCCGCCCATTGCGGACCGAGATACGCGTTCGGCGTATCCTCATACGATTCGCCGAGCGAGTGCGCACCTTCTTCGTTGCCTCCGCCTTCGATGCGAATGGCGGGAATGCCGAGCGAGATCGGAATGTTCGCGTCGGTACTGGATGCCGTCGTCGACGAGGTGAAGCCCAGCGCTTTGGCGGCCGCCAGCGCGGTTTGCACCATTGGCGCGGCGTCGGACTGACCGCCGGTCGGGCGAATGCCGATCGTGTCGACGACGAGCGAGAGCTTCGCCGCCGCGGCGCGCGGCCCGGTCCATCGCGCGTTCTCGGCGACGAGCGCGTCGTGGAAGATGCGCTGCATCTTCGCGCCGACCGTTGCCAGCGACGCAGCGTCTTCGGATCGCATGTCGACTTCCATCGAGGCCTCGCCGGCGATCGAGTTTACTGATGTGCCGCCCTGAATCACGCCGACGTTGAATGTCGTCTTGGGGGTCAACGGCACCTGAATGTCCGAGATCGCGGAAATCGCGCGGCCGAGCGCATGGATGGGATTGGGAATTCCGAATGCGCCGTAGCTGTGGCCGCCCGGTCCCTTGTACGTGACGCGGTAGCGATAGCTGCCGACGGCGCGGCTCGCGATGCCGAGTCCCGCGTCGTCGACCGAGATGAAGTAGTCGACTTTTCCCTTCAGCTCTTTGCCGAACAGATTCCGCATGCCGCGAAGATTGCCCGGGCCTTCCTCGCCGACGTCGCCGACGAAGTAGACGGTGCCGTTGGTCTGCACACCGGCTTTCTCGAATGCGCGCACGACGGCGAGGACGACGGCGAGCCCGCGATCGTCATCACCGATTCCCGGCGCACGGAGCTTGGTGCCGTCGTGTTTGACGGTGACGTCGGTGCCTTCGGGGAAGACTGTATCGAGGTGTCCGGCGATGACGACGGTCGGCCCGCTGCCGGCACCGCGTCGCTCGGCGATGACGTTGCCGGCGGTGTCAGTGCGAACGTTGGTGAGGCCGAGGGCTTCGAGGCGTTTTCTGAACTCGGCGCCGCGTGCGGATTCTTTGAACGGCGGCGCCGGGATCGCGGTCAGCTCGACTTGTTGCTGGACGGTCCAGGCGTTGTCGGATTTGAGGATGTCGAGAGCGGCGCGGATCTTGGCGTTCGACGACGGGATGGGGAGTTGGGCGAGAGCGGTCGTCGATGTGAAGAGGAGCGCGGCGAGGGAGAGTCGGGCTGGGATTGGCATGCGACGAACGTATCGTCGTGGGCGGCGCTGGTGAAGAGCACTGGTTGGTCTGGCGATGCGCGGGATGCTGCCTCGCCGGTTGGAGCGAGCGAAGGGCCGGCCCGCGCCGGCCCCTCGTCGTTCAGGATTCTATTTGCTGTCCCCAGCGCGACAGCAACCCATGTCGCACTCCGCCCATAGATCTTCGTCATCATCTTTCCAGCGCCAACGCATGGTCGCCGGAATCTTCGCGTTAATACCATAGACCAGTTGATAGAACTTGCTGTGGTCGGTACGGTGGGTATGGATATCTGGCTTCACCTCACCGCGAGCGTTCTTGACTTGCGTGTACCACGTCGTGTCGGGGTTTCCGTTGGCGTCCTTCGACTTTTCCGCGCGCATGGACACGACGTTGATTCCTCGACTAAACCCGAAGACCTGGACGTACTTCGAGCCCACGTCAGGGTCCTGAGGGAAGTACACAACGCCAACTGTTTTGTAGGTCTCCTGTCCCGCGGGCACCATGAAGTCTTGAATGTGCAGCAGGGCGAGATTCCGATCGGGAATCGCCGAAGCGCGGAACTGACGGTGAATCCTGTGGTTGGGCTGGCCGTCGGGAACTCCCAGGACTTGATCGTCGAACCAGCCCTTTACCCTCCCTTGGACGGCACTGACCAAACCAGGAACGGTGTCGTGCGCACTCTTGGGAATCTCGGTAAAGCCGCGTGGCCCGATGGCGCACCAGCGATTGGCGCACTTCACGCCGATTAGCGTGTGTCCCTTGGGTCCTTCGATGAAGCGCGCTGTAGGAGGATAGTCATCACTGTTGTTTGAAGCCGGTTGGTCGACCGCCACATCGAGCGGCGGACCGCCCGGGACCGGCGTCACCGTGCCGGGGCATTGAAGGTCGGCGGATGGGGGTAGGATTGCGGCTTCGAAACGCCCCGACGAGCCAACGTGGTGAAGATAGACACAATTGAGTTGGTTGATGAGGCCCATGCGTTGATACGGGGGCGGTGGAGGAGCCGACTCTTGTTCAATCTCCACGATGGCCACCTGAACGAACTGCGCATCGAACTGCGTTGGGCTGGTCAGAGCTCCAAGTCTTGGAGCGGCAAGTACGTGCGCGATGGGGCCATATTCTCGTTCGGGTGTGCCATCGGGTTTGAGCTTGCCGTCGTGCCAACGTTGATCGTCATCGAATTCTGGAATACACCAATTGCTGTAGCCGTTTGCTCTCGCAAACTGGACGGCGGTTGCGTCCAACCCTCTGTCACGCGCCAGCGCCGTATCACCGGCGTTGCACAGCGCATCCTGCGGCAGAAGAACAACGGTCTGGTTTGGCTGATTACCACCACAGGAGAACGTCATTCCGCCAATTGCAACCGCGGCAGCAACTCGGATGTACCTGTTCAGGGTGGGTCTCACGGTCACTCCTTGGGGTGGTGGGCTCACATGTGCTTCCGGATTGCCATCAGTCGAGGCACGGCGATGGTGACTTGGGGGGTTCGCGTCAGGAGCGCGTGCAGCCGTCAACGGATGATTTGGCCCAGGCGGGCCGTCTGCGGCCGAAGACCTTCATCGGCATTGCGCCACATGGTCGCCGCGACCGTCGCGCTCCGAAGCGCCCTGGCGGGGTTGCGACCGGCGAGGAGCAAGGCGTGAAGAGCGTACGCTTGAATTAGAAAACCGAGACGGCCTGTGTTGTAGCGCGGATCGTCCGTAATGAGTGAAGTGGCTTGCCGTGCGGTACCGAGCGCGGATTCGAGCGAAGCGATCGCATGGGCGGTATCGCTCATCACCAGCCAGACCTCCGCCTCCGCAACGACCGCGTCTGCGGTGACTTGACCGGGCAGGGCGCCGCGACGCGCGCGGGCCACGCTCGTGAGCTGAATGCGCGCCGAATCGGGTTTCCGCTCCGCAAGCTGGCGCTCGGCAACGAGCGTGCGACCCGCGTTCGCGAGTCGCTCAACCCAAGCCGAATCGGGCGGGACGATCGATCGAACAATGACGTTCAGCTGCATGTAATCGCGTTGTTGCGACAGGTCGCTGACTGCCGAAGGGAGCCGGCCGGAGATATCATCCAGCCGACGCCAAACGTCTTTGGGACGGCATCCCGCGTAGACAACTCCTTCTAGCCCGACGATGTCCGCCAAGACGTCGCGCGGCAGCTGAGCGTCTTCGCTGGCCAAGGACGGCGCGCTCTGACGAAGCAAACGCTCGGTCAGAGCGCACCGACCCGTCATCGCGGCGATTGGGGCGAGGAGGCCCGCGATCTGCGGCGTTCGAGGCGGTGTGTTCGCGAGCAGGGAATCGGCGGACGTCGCCACGCGCGACAGACCGGCCCCGGATCCAGAAGCGCTCAGCTTGAACCACATGGAAAGCCGACTGACCGCCAGGCGCAGCCGTTCCGCCGGATCCGTGGCGAGTCGCTCCGCCGCCTGCATCGTGTCGAGAGCGGTCGGATCGCCGCGAAGCTCCATCGAGATCGCTAGCGCTTCCTTTGTACCTGCGCTTCGAGGGAAGGTGTTCGCCCATCTAGTTACGACCGTGTCGAAGATGGTCCGAAGCCGCATGACCACGGCGGGTGGGCTCGTGTTCGAGACGCGCTGACTGGTCACGTCGCCGCGGGGCCAGGGCACAAAAACGATCGAGTCACCGGCAACGGCACCGATCCCCCAAAACGTGCGACTCGGGTCGCCCAAGAACGATCCCGGGCTCCACGCATTGCCGTCTATGAATAGCAACCGCCGCAGCCTGCCATAACCATCTTGCTGGAATCCTCGATATGTCGAAGGAATCAGCTGAAATGAGCGCCGGTAGGACGTTATCGCCTCTTGAAGACTTGCCCGAAACCGCACCCCCGACGGCGAACGCCGATCTGCGACCACGATATGGTCGTTTCGATTGCATTCACCGAGGCCATACCAACCGACGAAGTTCATCGAGTCCGCTCGCACGAGCGACCGATAGGTCGCGCACGCCTCCGGATATTGACCGTGCCCCAGGTACGCGAGTGCGTACGCCATCGAGCGTTCTTGTGAGGTGAGTGCCGCGGTGTCCCTTAGAGCGCGTTCCGCCGAGACAATCCATCGCTGCGCCGGAAACCCGCGCCACGATCCTTGCTGCGCTTGCCACAGATAAGCACGTGAAAAGCGCGCATCGAGCGACAACGCGAGTTCGATTTCGGAGTCCGCACGAGCCAAACTCCATTCTTGGCGCGCGTCCGCGGCGCGTATGAAGGCCTGCGTCGCAAACAAATGGCGAGGCCCAAGGCCGCCCGAAGGACCACCGTCGCTCTGACCGCGAAGGACCATCGAGTCCGCGAGGGTGGCGTAGGTCGTAGCGATGTGCGAGGGCTCGACAGGCAACTCCATTTGCGCGGAATACAGGGAGCCGTCCTGCACGTCGCGATACTCAGCGAAAAGCGCCGGACCAGTAGGCGTCTGAACCGATTTGACGACGATGAATCGACGTGCGCCAAGCGACGTGGCGATTGCGTTCATGTCATCGAGCGTGAGTCGACCGGCGCGCCGTCGGGCGAACGCGTCGAGTGTTCGGTCAATCGCGACGACGTGGAGCCCTTGCCACCGTCTGAGAGCGGTGTGAAACAACTCCTGCGGTGACCCGCCGTTCGCAACGATCGCGCCCGTTTCGGCGGGAAAGACGACGATCTGTGTCGAATCGGTCGGGAGGCCAGTTCGCCCTAACCAAAAGCGCGTCACCCCGTACGCGCTCACGGCCGCCAAGACGACCACGCCCACCGCAAACTTTAGCAACGCTCGGCGCCGATCCGCATGCGACGTGCTGCGCTCAGGGCCGACTGAACCCGGCGGCTCCGCCACCGCCGCCTCGAACGCCTTCACGAACTCCCCCATGTTCGCATACCGATCCGCCGGCGCGAGCGACATCGCCTTCTCGATCACTCGCTCCAGCCCGCGCGGCACGCTCGGCCGATACACGTTGATCGCTCTCGGCGCATGCCGGAACCGCAGCGCGATCGTCGATTCTTGCGTCGGGCCGTGAAACGGCGGCAGCCCCGCCAACATCTCGTACACGACGCACCCGAACGAGTATTGATCCGTTCGGCCGTCGAGATGGTGGTCGCCGCTCGCCTGCTCCGGACTCATGTAGGCCGGCGTGCCGCGCACGATGCCCGACGACGTCGTCGAATCGCCCGTCGATCGCTCCATCCCGCGCGCGATGCCGAAGTCCGACAGGTAGGCGCGATCGCCAGAGAAGAGAATGTTTTCCGGTTTCACGTCTCGGTGGATCAGCCCGCGCTCGTGCGCGTGCTGCAGCGCCGAGCCGATCGACCGTACGACCTCGACGACCGCGTCGACCGAGAGCTGCCGCTCCTTCTCCAGACGAAGACGCAGCGAGCCGCCTTCCATATGAGGCATCACGAGGTACAGATCCCGATCGAACTGCCCTGAATCGAGAATCGGCGTGACGTGCGGATGCCGCAGCGCCGCGTTCAGTCGGAACTCGCGCAGGAATCGGTCGGCGGCGACGCTCTCCGCGAGCTCACGGTGCAGGACCTTGAGCGCGACGGGCTTCGATGTCTCGCTGTCGGTCGCGAGATACACGGTTGCCGTACCACCGCGACCGAGCTCGCGCTCGATCGTGTAGCGATTCGCGAACATACCGGACGGTTGTGTCTGCGAGTCCATGGGGGTGGGGTCCCGTCGACGGGCTGGACTGCGTGCCTACGATACGTCGCGCACCGGCCGCGCGCTAGACGATCGGGCTTATGCTACACCCTCAATTCGCGGCTGGATCCGTGCGGACTCTGATTAACAAAGATGCACGGCCGTGGCCTTGAACCCCGCCACGATCTCCCGCCCCACCTCCAGCGACAACTCGCGAACGGACCGCGCCGTCACCGCCGCCACGATCGGCGTGCCGCTCGCTTCCACCGTCACCTTGCTCAACGCACCAGCCGGCACGATCTCCACGATGCGCCCACGGAACTGATTCTGCATCGAGGACATCGACGGTTCGACGGAGAGCGACACCTCTTCGGCCCGAATCACCGCGTGCGCCGGCCCGGGGACGACGTCGCCCAGCGCGTAGAACGTGAGCCCGCCCGTCGTGAATGCCACCGGCAGCTCGGCGAATTGGTTCTTGGCCGCGTCGCGCCAGTCGGGCGCCTCGGCGCGAATCGGGCGCGCCGTTCCCGCGAACACGTTCTCCACGCCGAGGAAGTCGGCGATGTAGGGCGTGATGGGCCGGTGAAACACGTCGGCCGGATCGCCCTTCTGAACCACGCGCCCGCGATCGAGCACGATCGCCACGTCGCCGAGCACGCCGGCTTCGGCGAAATCGTGCGTGACTTGCAAGACTGTAAATCCGCGCTCGAAGTAGGTCGCGCGCAGTTGGCGCCTGGTGGCGGCGCGCGTGCGAGGGTCGAGCGCGCTGAACGGTTCGTCGAGCAGCAGGACCTCGGGGCGTGCCGCGAGCGCGCGCACGATCGCGACGAGCTGCCGTTCGCCGCCGCTCAGCGAGGCGACCGGGCGATCGTACAGGTCGTCCACGCCGAACCGGTCGGCCGCGTCGGCGGCGTCGGCGGCACTCGCCGCGCCATACTGCACGTTCTGGCGTACGCTCAGATGAGGAAACAAGTATGCGTGTTGATAGACGATCCCCAACCGCCGCCGCTCGGGCGCAAGCGTCGTCACGTCGGCGCCGCGGAGAAAGATCCGCCCCGAGGTCGCGCGCGTGACACCGGCGATCGTCTCGAGCAGCGTCGTCTTGCCCGCCCCCGCCGGGCCGATGACCACGCCATAACCCCCGTCGGCGACGTCGAACGTGACGTCGGCCAATCGAAAGTCGCCGGCGCGCGCATTGACGAGGCGAAGGGAGATCATTCGGTCAACGCGCTCCCGCCGGCGCGTCGCCGCGGCTTCCCCGCAGCGCGCGCAACGCCGCCAACGGAATGAGCGCGAGGAGCACCAGCACCGCCGCCACCGGCAGCGCTTCACGCAAGCCGAACGCCGTGAAGCGGTCGTAGCTCAACACGCTCGCGACCTTCGGATTGTACGTGAGAATGACGATCGCGCCGAACTCGCTCACCGCACGCGCCCACATCACGATCGCGGCGGCAGTGATGCCACGCGCCGCGAGCGGCAGCGTGACGCGCCGAAACGCGCGCCACGCGTCGTCCCCGAGCGTGCGCGCGACCGCCTCGAACCGCGCGTCCACGCGGGCGAACGACTCGCGCGCCGCGCTCACGTAAAGCGGCGCCGAGACGAACAGCATCGCGCAGATGATGCCCGTCGGCGACCCGGCGACGCGCACTCCCGCCGCGTAAAGCGCCGAGCCGAGCGGGCTCCCTCGCCCGAGCACGAGGAGCAGCGCGATGCCGGCCACCGGATGCGGAATCACGAGCGGCAGATCCATGATGGCCGCCAGCAGCGCCTTGCCGCGAAAGGTCCGGCGCGCCAGCAAGTACGCGACCGGCGTCCCGCCGATGATGCCGAGCAGCGTCGCCGTCGTCGCCGCGAAGGCGGTGAGCAAGAGCGACTGCCGCAACTCCGCGTCGGTGCCCAGGGCCCCGATGCCGCGGACGCCGCCCGACGCGACGAGACCGGCCACCGGGCCGAGGATGAACAGCAGAAACAACGAAGCGACGACGGCGACGACGACCGACGCGACAGCCCGCGACCCGACCGGGCGGCCCGGGGGAACCGCGATCGCACCCTCATCGGCCGCCGCCAGGACCCCAATCATGGCCTAAAGAAAGCCCCGCCGAGGGGGGCGCGCCACGGAGAGAAACTTTCGCCATCTTTCTCCGTCGTGGTCAGCCGGGGTCATTGCGCAAGCCGAAACGCGCCCGGTAGAATCGACTCTCTCCCCGTCCCGACCCGGCCCAACCGGCGCCCGGCCCTCTCCGAACACTCAGCTCATGTCTGATCTGGCAATCGACATCCGCAAGATCGTGAAGCGCTTCGACGAGCACGTCGCCGTGCGCGAGCTGTCGCTTCAGGTTCCACGCGGTTCGGTCTACGGTCTCCTCGGCCCAAACGGCGCCGGGAAGACGACGACCATTCGCATGATTCTCGACGTGCTGCTTCCCGACTCCGGATCGATCTCGATCTTCGGGCGTCCGAACACCGACTACGGTGTGCTCGACAAGGTCGGGTATCTGCCGGAGGAGCGCGGCCTCTACAAGAAGATGCAGGTGAGGCGTGTGCTGCTCTTCCTCGCCGAGTTGAAAGGCATGCGCGCCGCCGAGGCGGCGCCGCGAATCGATGAATGGCTTCGCCGATTCAGCCTCGTGACGCCCGAGAAGAACTGGGGCGAGTCGAAGGTCGACGAGCTGTCGCGCGGCATGCAGCAGAAGGTCCAGTTCATCGCCACGCTGTTGCACGACCCCGACCTCGTGATCCTCGACGAGCCGTTCAGCGGACTCGATCCGATCAACGCGCAGGCGCTCAAGGATGCCGTCCTCGAGCTCAAGCGGCGCGGCAAGACGGTCATCTTCAGCACGCACGTCATGGACAACGCCGAACGCATGTGCGATTCGGTGTGCATCATCGCGCACGGCGAGAAGGTGCTCGACGGCAGCATGGCGGACGTGAAGCGCACCGCCGGCACGCGCAACGTGGCGCTCGCACTGGCGAGCGGCGGGGGCGCGCACAACGGCGTGACGGAGGTGCTGCGCGATTCACGCCTCGTCACCAAGTACGACGACACCAACAACTACTTCGAGCTCGAGCTGGCGCCGAACGCCGACACGCAGGTATTGCTGCGGCGGCTCATCGACGCCGGCGCGTCGATCGAACGATTCGAGCTGATGCAGCCGTCGCTGCATCAGATCTTCCTTCAGCGCGTCGGCGCGGCCGGCGTTGAAACGGGGATGTCCGGTCATGGGTAACTTCGGCAAGCTCTTCGTCGTCGCGAAACGCGAGTACATGGAGCGCATCCGCTCGCGCTGGTTCATCGTGATGACGCTGCTCGTTCCGGCGATCTTCTCCGGCGCGATGCTCTTCCCCGTCTACATGGCGGCGCGGGGCGGCGCATCGGGCAGTGCGCTGCGCAACATCGCCATCATCGACGCCACGGGCGCGGGACTCGGCGAGCAGATCGCCACGACGCTCAAGACGGACAGCACGCTCGGCCGCGCGAACGACACGATCGCGCCGCGGGTGATCGTGTCGTCGCCGGCGGACGTGCCCGCGCACGAGCGCGAGCTGCAGGCGCAAGTCCAGCAGCCGAACGGCTTGATCGGCTATCTAGTGCTGACCGACAGCACGCTCGCCGGCAATTCCGCGAGCTACGCCGGGCGCAACGCGTCGACGATCAACGACGTCGACAAACTGCGGTCGCTCGTACGGCAGGAGGTGATGATCGCGCGCCTGCAGCACGAGGGCGTGCGCGCGGACGTCGTGAAGGATATCGCGACGACGACCTTCCGGCTGAAATCGGAGCGCATCACCGAGCGCGGACGGTCGGGATCCGGCACCGGCGGCCTCTTCGCCGGCATCATCGTCGGCGTGCTGCTGTTCATGTCGATCGTCTTCCACGGTCAGAACGTGTTGCGCGGCGTACTCGAGGAGAAATCGACGCGCGTCGCCGAGGTCGTGATCTCGAGCGTCAAACCGGAGGTGCTGCTGGCCGGCAAGGTGCTCGGCGTCGGTGCCGTCGGGTTGACGCAACAGGCGGCGTGGCTCGGCATTGCCGCGTACCTCATGAACTTCGTGACGCCGATCATCACGAAAGGACTGAGTGGTCCCGCGGCGGCCGCGGCGGCGGATCAATTCGGCGGCGGCTTCGCGACGATCAGCATGGGGACGATCGGGCTGGTGCTCGTCTATTTCGTCATCGGCTTCGTGTTCTACGCGAGCCTGTACGCCGCCGCCGGCTCGATGGTGAACAGCGAGCAGGAAGCGCAGCAAGCAGCGACGCCGGTGCTGATCCTGCTCATGAGCACGTGGCTGCTCGTCCAGACGATCATCGTGAATCCGAACAGCAAGCTCGCGATCGTCCTTTCGTGGCTGCCCTGGTCGTCGCCGATCATCGTGCCGCTGCGGATGGGATTGACGACCGTTTCACCGTTCACTATCGCCGGCTCGATCGTCGTCGCGATCCTCGGCTGCGTCGGCGCTGTGTGGCTCTCGGCGCGCATTTACCGCGTCGGCATGCTGATGTACGGGAAGAAACCGAGCTTCGCGGAAGTGGCCCGCTGGATTCGGTACGCGTGATTTGGGTGGACGGGTGGACGAATCAGTCGGTGACGACCCGTTCGATGCGGCGGTCGGGGACCAGCCACACGAGGGCGACGACGACGAACAGCGCGTCCGACATCAGTGGCTGTACGAAGGCGATGGGGATCGCGAGCACATAAAGGATGAGCGAGGTCACGCCTTTGCGATTGGCCCCGATGGCTCGAGCGAGCTTCGAGTCGGGGCCCTGCGCGGCGATGATGGTGTATTCAAGAATGGTATAAGCGATCGACGCGAGGACCATCACGACTCCGTACAGCGCGGTCGGCCCGGCCGAGTAGTGATTCGCTCCCATCCACGCGGTGACGAATGGAACGAGCGAAAGCCAGAAGAGGAGATGCAGGTTGGCCCAGAGCACGCCGCCAGTGACGCGATCGACCAGGTGCATCAGGTGGTGGTGGTTGCTCCAGTAGATGCCGAGGAGCACGAAGCTCAACACGTACGCCAGCAGTGACGGGACGGCTTCACGCAGTGCGGACAGCGTCGCGCCTTGCGGGACCTTGAGCTCCAGGACCATGATCGTGATCAGAATGGCGATCACGCCGTCGCTGAACGCCTCGAGTCTCCCCTTTTTCATGCCGAACACTGGGACTGCCGCTCGAACAGGGCAAGCCGCTCAACACTCATCGACGATTCCATGACACACCCCGTTCCGCCCGTGCCCGATGGCCGCCAGCTGCTTCGGCACACGCTGGCCACGCTCGCATATCGCGCGTCGAAGGCCGTGCGCGGCGCGCCGCCGTCGTTCTCGACTTTCCTCGTCGCCGAGGGCTCTCGCAGGCCGGGGCAGATCCTCGCGCACCTCGGCGACTTGATGGACTGGGCGCTGTCACAGGCGCAGGGACAGCAGAAGTGGAACGACACGCCGCCCGGGGATTGGAACGCCGACGTCGACCGCTTCTTTCGCTCGGTCGGCGCGCTCGACGAGTATCTCGCGTCGAATGCCGACGTGCACTTTGGCGCGCAGACGATCTTTCAGGGTGCGATCGCCGATTCACTGACGCACGTGGGGCAGATCAACATGCTGCGGCGGATCGCCAGCTCGCCGGTGCGAGGCGAGAACTACTCGAAGGCGCAGATCGCGGTCGGTCGCGTCACGCTCGAGCAGCCCGCGCCGCGCGCCGAATTCGGCTGATCACGACCGCTCGGCTGCGTCGAGCTCGGCGATCGTTCGGCGAAACGGCGCCAGCCCGAGCGCGAACAGAATGATCGCCGTCGTCATACCGACGACGTTCACGATGGCGAGCGATCGTCCGATCGCCATCGGGTCGTGGAAGACGTAGTCGTTCAGCCAGCCGACGGAGCTCGGCCCGAGCGAGCGCGAGATCAGGCTGACGACGAGCACGTAGAGCGCGACGCCCTGCGCTCGAAGCCGCGGTGGGACGATCTCGGCCGCCGACGCCGACGCGGCGCCCCACGGCATGGCCGCGAACAGATTGACGACGGCAAGCCACCATCCGGCGACCGTCGCCGTGGGCGCGAGGGGAAAGGCCGTCGCCGCGATCAGCATGCCGGCGGCGCCGGCGATCCCGACGCGCAACGGTGCGTCGGTCTTCCCGGCCCGGACGAGTCGATTCGCGATCCATCCCCCAACGAGCACGCCGATCGGTCCGATCGTCATCGTGAGTAAACCCTGAAGACGTCCGGCCTGCACTTCGTTCCAATCGAACCGCCGCAGGAACACGGCCGGGATCCAGAGCACGAGCGAAAAGTTCACGCTCGACGACATGGCGAACCCGAGACCTTGCGTCGCGAAGGTGCGTCGATGCCTGGCGACGTGCGCCATGAGCGCGCTGAATGGCGGCGCCGATGCCGACGCGTCGCGCGTTCGCCGCGGTTCCTTCACGGTGAGCAGGAGCAGGGCGACGAGCAGTCCCGGGAGTCCGACGGCGAGAAACACCAGCTGCCACGGATGTATCACGCCGAGAATCGGGACTTCCCTGGTCGCGGCGTTGCCCGCCGCGCCGACCATGTACCCGCCGATGGCGTACCCCGCGCCGGAGCCGATGAAGATACCTAAGCTGAGAACGCTCATCGCCCCGGCGAACTTGTCGCGCGGAAAATAGTCGGAGAGCAGCGACGCGGCGGGAGCGCTGAGTGTGGCCTCGCCGACCCCGACGCCCATCCGCATGAGGAAGAGCTGCGGAAACGTCTTCGCGGCCGCGCACAGCGACGTGAATACGCTCCACAACGTCGCGCCGCCGACGAGCACGTTGCGACGGCTGGTCCGATCCGCCAAGCGCGCGATCGGCAAACCGAGCACGGCGAAAAACAACGCGAACGCGAAGCCGCTGAGATAGCTCACTTGCGAATCGGTGATCCCGAGGTCGCGCTCCATCGGCCGGACGAGCAGGCTCAGGATCTGCTGATCGATGTTTCCGCTGACGCTGAACAGCGTCAACACGGCGACGACGTACCACGGGTACCACGCCTGTCGCGGCGCGCCTGTGCTCGAGTCGGGCATGCGAACAAGATAGCCGAGCCGGCATCGCCGCTCGGTCGAGGCACCGCCTTTGACCGAATGGCGAGATGTCCCGTTTTCCCTCAGTCTGTCGTCGTCACCGACGGAGCACAGCAACGATGCGTTGGATCGGCCTCGTGGGGTTGCTGCTGGTCAGTGCGTGCGGACGCTGGGCGTGGGTGCCGCCCTCGTCGCTTCCGCGAGCGACCACCATCCCCAACGGCACGATCCGCCAGGACTTGTTCGTCGCACCGTCGCTCGGCGTCGCGAAGCATGTCGTCATATATCTGCCGCCATCGTACGCGCACGACACGACGCGGCGATATCCCGTCGCGTACTATCTCCACGGCCTGTCGGGTTCGGAATCGGATTGGGTGGCGAAAGGCGGCATCGACGCCGCGGCCGACTCGCTGTTCACGCGCGGCACGCCGGAGATGATCATCGTCATGCCCGACGGCGACGACGGCTGGTACACGACGTGGGTGAACCAGCTGGCGTACCGCACGTGCGCCGACACGCTGCACGGAGAGGCGCCCCAGTCGTATTGCGTCAAGCACCAACGCTACGACGACTACATCGCGCACGACGTCGTGCGGTACGTCGACGACCGCTACCGCACGCAGGCGGACCGCCAGCACCGCGGGATCGGCGGTCTGAGCATGGGCGGCTACGGAGCGCTCAGCATCGCGCTGCGCTTCCCCGACGTATTCAGCGCGGCGGCGAGTCATTCGGGCGTCGTGTCGCCGATGTACGTCGGCCCGCATCCGTTCGCCGAACCGGTCAAGTACGCGACCGACGGGGAGATCGCACGCCCCGCGGCCGCGACATACTTGGCACGCTATCAACTGTACTGGGGCACTGACCTCGAGCGCTGGCGCGCCGCCGATCCCGCGCACGAGGCGGAGCTCGTGCAGAAGCACGGCGCGCGAATGCCGGCGCTGTTCATCGACTGCGGGACCGAGGACGCGCTCGTCGATCAGAACCGAGCGCTACACGCCGAGCTGTCGCGTCTCGGCGTGCGGCACGAGTACGCCGAGTGGCCCGGCGCGCACACGTGGCGCTACTGGAGCACGCACGTGCGCGAGAGCTTGGCGTGGATGGGAAAACGAATTGGAGAGTGAATCGCCGGTGGACGGTAGGGCGGAGCGCGTCAGTTCGCCGCGCGGAAGCCTTCGGCGGTGAGCGCGCTCATCACGCGAGAGCGGAGATCGGTGCTGATCTGCAGGTGAGGGCGAGCGGCGGCGACGGCGTCGAGGAACGCGTTCGCGAAATCAAAGTGCGAGTGGCAATTGCCGCAGATCTCGAGGTGACGAACGATTCGCTCACGCTCCTCCTCGGAGAGCGCGCTATCGAGGTACGGCCACAGCCGCATGACGACGAATTCACATTCTGAGCGACTAGCCATGGCGGCGCTCCGGAATCGGACGAAAAGGCATTGGTGTCGGCCATGTCAAGGCGGTCGATGTCTTGAATCCCGCGTCGATCGCGTAGTCGATGAGGGATTCCTGAAGTTGTCGCCGCGCGCGGTAGAGGCGGGATCGCACGGTGCCAATCGGGATGTCGAGCGCGACGGCGACCTGCTCGTACGTGAAGTCGTCCACGTCCACCAACGTCACGACGTCGCGGTAGTGCGGCTCGAGCGCGGCGATGGCGTCGGCGATCGCCGGCCCGAGGTCGAGACGGCTGAACATGCCGTCCAGATCGCTGGCTTTGGCGCGGTCGTGTTGACGCGTCGCCGCGAGGTTCTCGAGCTCCTGATCATCGGCCACGATTGATTTGGCGTCGCGGCGCTTCTTCTCGGCGAACACGTGGCGGCAGATGGTGGAGAGCCAGGCCTTGCAATCCGAACCGGGCAGGAACGTGTGCCAGTGCCGATACGCGCGCAGAAAGGTCTCCTGCACGAGATCGTCGGCGTCGGCCGGATCCTGCGCCAGCGCCGCCGCGACGCGCGCGATCGTCGGAAGCAGCGGTAGCGCCGTCTCCGCGAACTCTCGGTCGCGATCAGAAGTCGTTGGAGGCGCTGGTGGTGGCATCGTGAGCAGAACGGTGTGGGCTTGCAGAGAGTTCCGTTGCGAGTGGACGGCTGAGCCGGAGACGTCGACGTCAGACGTCTGACATCTGACGTCAGATTTCTCGATTCACGCCGTTAGCCTTCCGGTCCACCGGTTCACCCGCTGTCGCCACCTCGAACGCCGCGTTCGCCAGATCCGCGATTGGCGTCGGAACGCCGTGCTGGCGACCCAAGCGTCGCACCGTGCCGGCGAGCAGATCCAGCTCGGTCGGTCCGCCTCGCTCGAGATCCAACAGAAAACTCGGCTTGATCGTCGGGCCGATGGCGAAGAGATCGTCGCGCACCTTCGCTTCGTCGGCGTCGTCGAGCGTGCCGGCGACCGCTCGCGCGACCATCACGACTTCGTGGAGCGAACCGGTGAGCAGCTTGCGCCCCGAATCCGTCGCGAGCACGGGGCCCATCGGCTGACGCGACAGACCGCACGCGATTCCCATCGAGACGATGAACGAAAATTTCCGCCAGATGTCGCGCGTGATGTCCGGGCTCAGCGTCGCGGTCGAACCGGCGCCGGCGAATGCGTCGACGATGCGCGACGTCCGCTCGCTCGTCGGTCGGTCGAATTCACCGATCGTGACACGATCGCCCGGACTCTTCCGCTGCACGACGCCCGGCTCGGGGCGGACGAGACTCGCGTGAATGATTCCGCCGACGATCGCCGGGCTTGGAACACCGAGCCCCGCGAGCCGTTCCGCGACGTCGGCGCCGTTGAGCAACGGTACGATCGTCGCGCCGTTCTTCGCCGCGCCGACGAGCGCCGGGCCGACCTCGTTCAGCGAGTAGCTCTTGACCGACACGATTACGTAGTCGCATTTGGCGACGATGCTGCCGTCGTCCGACACCTCGGGCCGTACGACGAACGAACCGTCGAGGGTCCGCACCTCGAGACCGCGCTGTCGCATCGCGGTCAGATGCTCGCCGCGGGCCACCAGGCGAACCTGATGACCCGCGCGACACAACGTTCCCGCGTAGTAGCTGCCGATCCCGCCCGCGCCGACGACGCCGATGTCCACGCGGTGCGCGCCGTTACTTCTTCGCCGGCGCGGTGAAGAGGTACGCGTACTGCCCGTACCCTTCCTCGACGAGCTTCGACGCCGGAATGAAACGCATCGACGCCGAGTTCATGCAGTAGCGCATGCCGGTGGGACGCGGGCCGTCGTCGAACAGGTGGCCGAGGTGCGAGTCGGCGTGAGCGGAACGCACTTCGGTGCGCACCATGCCGAGCGTGCGGTCGCTCTTGGTGGTGACGTTCTCGGGAACGAGCGGTTTGGTGAAGCTCGGCCAACCGGTGCCGGATTCGAATTTGTCGGTCGAGCTGAAGAGCGCCTCGCCCGACACGACGTCGACGTAGATGCCCGGCTCGTGGTTGTCCCAATACGCGTTCTGGAAAGGACGCTCGGTCGCTTCGTGCTGCGTGACCTCGTACTGGAGCGGCGTGAGCTCCTTCTTCAGACTGTCGTCGGACGGCTTCTTGTAGTTGTTCATGGAATGGCTACCCGATTGGGCCAGCTTGGTGGTCTGGGCGGAGAGACCGCTCGCGATCATCGGCAGCGCGGCCATGGCCGCAGTAGCAACGACTCCGGCGAGCCGCGAAACACGCATACGTTCGAGCATATCGATTCCTCGGTGGAACGCGTCTAAATCCTCGATATCAAAACTGGTCGGCGCAGCGTTTGGTTCCACTTTGAATAAGTTACGCCGACCGGCGAGGGGCGGTATCCGGCTGTATCCGGTTATAGTACGCCCGTGGAACGTCCAGCGGATCTCGGGCGTCGTGGGCTCACCCCTAAGCGGAGCTAGCCGTGGCAGTCACGATCGATCCTGGCCTGGCGCAGACGCTCAGCGACGCTCGCCTGCAGCTGCACCATGCGGCGCAGCTCGCCACGGCCACCGGCATCTCGTATCTCCCCGCGCAGCCCGACGACAGCCATACCAACCTGGAATGGATCGAGGCCCTGCGCGCGCTCGCCGGGCACGTGATTCCCGCACCTCAGCCGTTTCGCGCCGTCGTGCAACCGGCCGACCTCTCGCTCTCGATCGTCGGCGAGGACGGACAGATCGTCACGTCGAAGCTGCTCAACGGTCAGACGATGAACGACGCGGCCGATTGGCTTCGCGCGCGGATCGCCGAACGCGGCGCCGACGGCGATCATCTCACGCTCGAGCGCCACTACGAGATTCCCGCGCATGCCGTGGACGACGGCGCGACGTTCGAGACGAAAAATGCCGCCGCGTTCGCGCAACTCGATGCGTGGTACTTCGCCGCGAACCGCGCGCTGGAGTACGTCCGCGGGTCCACGCCTGGCGCAAGCGAGATTCGCTGCTGGCCGCACCACTTCGACATCGCCACGCTGATCGACGTCGGTAAGGGTCGGAGCATCGGCGTCGGCATGGAGCCGGGCGATCAGTACTACGACGAACCGTATTTCTACGTGAACATGTCTCCGTCGCCGAAACCGGCGGCCGCCACGGCGTCGCTCTCCGGCGGCGGCACCTGGCACACCAAGGAGTGGGTCGGCGCGGTACTGCCCGGTTCACGAATCGCGGATGCCGATTCGGCGAAAGACCAGGTTCATGCGTTTCTCGATTCGGCAATCGTGGCGTGTCGGGAACTGCAAGACGCTGTGGCCTGACGCCGTCCGGCGTGCGCGACTCGCACCTACGACGGACGAGCAAATGTTGACACAGATGCCGCAGACAAAAACAACAATTCCGCAGATAAACCCGTTGGGATGTCATCTGCGGAATTGCCGTCCAAATCTGCGGCATCTGTGTTGAATTCTCTTCTACGCCACGTCGTGCCCGTGCACTCAGCCGGAATGCTCGGCGATCGCGGGCGCGCCCTCGTCCACGCCCAGCTCCTCAGCCACCATCCGGTGCGCCTTGCGCCCGCCGCGCGCCGTTGTGTGGGGCGCTTCCTCGTGATCGAGTAGCAGCTGCGCCGTGTCCACCGCGCGCGCCACGAGACTGCGCGCGCCTTCGCGCAATTCCGGACTCATCTGAACCGCGCGAGTGTTGTTCTCCATGTCTTCTGCCGTCCAGCCGCGCGAGTGGGCGATGTACGGAAACTGCGGAAAGTGGCATCCGATCTCGGCGAAGAAGCCCAGCATTTGTCCCGCCACCGCCTGCACGTTGTCCTGTCCGCCCGTGATGATGAACGACGCGACCTTGTTTCGAAGGAGGACGCGGTTCGCGATCGTCACCTGGTTCTGAACGCAGTTCATTCGCTCGACCATGCGATAGTAGAGCGAGCTGGCGTTGCCCCAGCGGATCGGCGTGGCAACGAGCACCACGTCCGCCCAGTGAACGATCGCCTCGTACACGACCTCCATCTGATCCTTCGGATCCATCTGCGTGATGGAGCACGGCCACGTGCAGGCGTGCGCGCTCTTCGAGTAGTAGCCCTCGCACGGACGAAAACGCAGCCCCGCCAGATGAATCGTCTGCGTGTCGACGTCGAGCTGCGTCGCCGCGTGATGAATCGATTCGGCGAGCAGATCATCCGACGTGGAGTAGCGCGGATTCTTCATGTCCATGTTCGTCGTCGAGATGCCGAGCACGCGCACTCGACCCGGCGAGCGCTCGATGCGGCGGGCGACGGGATGCGGCGGATGCGACCCGCGCGTCCGCTTCGTCACCGCAGACGACGACACGAACAGCCGTCCGTCGGCGACCTTCACGTTGTACGACGGAACCGCGTCGATCTCGAACCCGGGCTCGCCGAGTCCGGTCTGGAAATGGTATTTCCAATTGTGCCACGGGCAGGTGACGTACTCGCCGTCGATGCGGCCGTCGGCGAGCGGACCGCCTGCATGATTGCACACGCCCGACAGCGCGCCGAACGCCTCACCGACGTGCGTGACGGCGACTTTCAGATTGTTCACCGTCACCGCGGTGAGGGGACGTTTCGCGAGATCCGCCGTCGCGCCGACGTCGATCCAGTCCCGATTCGCGGGCGACGATTCTTCCCCGCCCCCCGTCGGCTCGCTCACGACGCGGCCGTCATCGCACCAACCCAGAAGAGTTCGTTCGCGTCGGTCCACAGGCGGTCGAGGCGGAAGCCGGCCGCGCTGGCCACCGTCGCGAGCTGCTCTTCGTCGTACTTGTACGACGATTCGGTCCAGATCGTCTCGCCCCGCGCGAAATCGAACGTGCTCCCCGCGACGTGCACCGACTGGTCGCGCGTGCTCTCGAGATGCATCTCGATGCGGCTCGCGTCGTCGTTGAAGAACGCGACGTGCCGGAAACTCGCCAGATCGAAGTCGGCGCCGAGCTCGCGGTTGATGCGGCGCAGTACGTTGCGGTTGAACGCGGCCGTCACGCCCTGCGGATCGTCGTACGCGGCGTGCAGCACGGCGGCATCCTTCCGGCGGTCGACACCGATCACCAACGCGCCGCCCGTTCCCACCGTGCGCCGAACGCGGGTGAGAAACGCCGCCGCCTCGGCCGGATGGAAATTGCCGATCGTCGATCCCGGGAAAAACGCCACGCGGCGCGCGTGCGGCGGGAGGCTCGGCAGCGGGAGGAGTCGCGTATAGTCGCCGCAGATCGGACGCACGGCGAGCGCCGGATAGTCCGCTTCGAGATCGGCCGCCACACGCGACAATTGCTCGCGCGAGATGTCGATCGGAACGTACGCCGCCGGATCGCGCAACGCGTCGAGCAGGAAGCGCACCTTCGTGGCCGCGCCGCTGCCGTACTCGATCAACGCGGCGCGCGGTCCGATGAAATCCGCGATCTCGCCCGCACGCGCGCGCAGAATCGAGAGCTCGCTGCGCGTGAGATAGTACTCGTCGAGCTTGCAGATGCGCTCGAAGAGCCGAGCGCCCACCTCGTCGTAGAAGAGCTTCGGCGGGAGCGTCTTTCGCGTCGCGCCCAGTCCCGCGAGCACGTCGGCGAGGATCTCGCTCGTGTCGAACTGCGGCGCGACGTGTGTCGCGCGCTGCGGATTCATCGACGCGCTCATGTGTTCTTGGCCAGACGCACGCCCATGAACTGCCAGCGCGCGTCAGACGGGAAAAAGTTTCGATAGCTGATGCGTGCATGCGACCGTGGAGTCGCGCACGACGCGCCGCGCAACACCCACTGGTCGCACATCCATTTGCCGTTGTACTCGCCGAGTGCTCCGGCCGACGGCGCGTAGCCGGGATACGCCGTGTACGCGCTCTGCGTCCATTGCCACACGTCGCCGTACAGCTGGCGCAACGAGTCGCCCCCAGCGCGCGCCGGCCGCGCCGGCGTCGGATGAAAGTGGCGCGCGTCGACGAACTCGCCGTCCACTCTCTGACTCTTCGCCGCGATCTCCCACTCGGCTTCCGTCGGCAGGCGAGCGCCGGCCCAGCGCGCGAAGGCGTCGGCCTCGTAGTAGCTCACGTGACACACCGGCGCGCCGGGATCCACCGCGTGCGTGCCGGCCAACGTGAACTCTGTCCAGCCGTCCGGCGTACGCTCCCAGTAAAACGGCGCTTCCCAGTTCGACGTGCGCACCGTCGCCCAGCCGTTCGACAGCCACAGCTCGGGGCGATGATATCCGCGGTCGTTCATGAACTCGAGCCATTCGCCGTTCGTCACGAGTCGATCCGCGACGCTGAACGCTTCGACGTACACGCGATGCGCCGGCGACTCGTTGTCGAACGAAAATCCGTCGATCTCGTGGCCGATGCGATGAATGCCCGCCGTCACGCCGACCCAGTTCGCGGCGTCGCTTGCGTGCGACGTGGCGCGACGCGTGATGTACGCCGGCCGCAAAGGATTCGTCCAGAACACGTGCTTGATGTCGGTGAGCATCAGCTCCTGGTGCTGCTGCTCGTGGTGCAGCCCGAGCTCGATCACTGGAACCGCCGGATGATGCGAGTCGTCGCCGATGCGCTCGACCAGCGCGCGCAACGCCGCGTCCACGTGGGCGCGATACGCGAACACCTCGGCCACTGTCGGGCGAGTGACCAGGCCACGCTGCGCACGACAGTGGCGCTCGCCGGCCTGCACGTAGTACGAGTTGAACAGGAACGCGTACTTCGGATTCGGCGTGACGTACGTCGGATCGAATTGCGCCAGCACGAACGTCTCGAAGAACCAGCTGGTGTGCGCGAGGTGCCACTTCGTAGGACTCACGTCGGCCATCGTGCTCACGACGTAGTCTTCCGTCTCGAGCGGGGCACACAGCGCTTCGGTCTGCGCGCGCACCTCGATGCAGCGATCGAGCAAAGCCGGCGTGGCGGCGCGTACGTCGAGAATGGTCATACCATCCAAACCCCCAAAACCGTTCTGTGCAGCCCCCGAACCCGTCAAAACCGATACGGCCGCCTCAAAGTTCCAGATTCATCGGCGGCGCGCTGTGATCAACGTGGCTACTTCGTCCGGTCTCGGGTTGATGAAATCGAGACGGACTCGGCCGTCGGGCAGCGTGGTCACGGTCGCGGGGATCGCGCTGTTGGTGAGCACCCAACCGGCGGGGAGCACAACCGCATTCGACGGCCGGCCGAAACTGCGATCCCACACGAGCTCGTCGCCGACGAGCTTATAACGCGCCGTGTCGGTGTAGGTCTCGAACATTCGGAGCCGGATCGATTCGCCAGGCTTCACCGCCGCGAAACGGAACACTACGATCTCCAATTCGGGAGTGACGTTGCTGACGCCGAGGTTGGCGCGCGAGATGGCTTCGCCCTTGAGGATCTCGAACTTGAGCGGCTCGCCCGTGTCGAGGTTCATCGCGCGCGGGCCCGATACCGCGCTCCCCGCGCGCACCTCGTTGATGTATGTGCCAGTTCCGGGCCGCGATTCCGTGTAATCGTGATACAAGTCGAACGCGTGGGTCTCGGGCTGCTGGAGGAAGTACACGATCTCGCGATTCTGGCGGGCGCGATCGCCGAGGCGTGACGCGACACTGGACGTCGTCGCGCCGGACACTTTCGGGCCGACGCGCACCGCGCGCATCATCAGCGGCGCTTCAGCCGGGGTGTTGTTCCAGAACGTGATGCCGATCCGACCGTCGTTCTCCTGCAGCACCTGCGACGGGAAGTTGCACGACACCAGCTCATATCCTTTGGGCAGCACGACGGCGTTGCGTTTGATGCCGAGCGGCCGGCTGAACACGATCGTGTCGCCGCGCAGGAGATAGCTCGACGCGTCCTCGTACGTCTTGTCGATGAGCAGCCGCGCTTCGCCTCCATCCGCGGGCACCGGATGCGTGAGCTTGACGCGGATGTAGGTCTGCGTCGTGTCCTGGCTGCGCACGCCGCCGTCGCGCGCCGCCGCCGCGCCGACGACGTCGAACTGGAGCGGCTTGCCGGTTGCGCGATCGCTCACGCTTTCGTTGCTGGCGACGCTTCCCTTGCGAATCGGATTGAAGAAATACGTCGCGCCCGCGGTGGTCGCGGTGACTTCGTAGATGATTCGAAACTTGGCCGAGCCGGGCTCGAGCAGTTCGTAGCGCGTGTATTCGTCGGATTCCGTTTGGCGCGCCTGCGCCTCGACCGAACGCGGGGTCGAGGCCGTCATGACGCACGCGACGATCAGCGACGCCAGCACACGGAAAAGTCCAACGGCACCACGACGACGTCTCATCGCTCCCCTCGGATGGTCCGGGGCGTTGAACCTACGGTGGCCCTGACGGGTCCGCCATCCTATCTTCGTCGCCCATGACGACAGCGACGGCGGTCGACGCGCCCCGCCCGCGCTACGCGTGGGCGACGACGGGTGACATCAACGCGTTCTTCGGGCTGATGCTCGACAACGTCGTGAATCTCGCCGTGCTCGCGGGCATTCTCGTCGCCGGCTTCGGATTTCCGGCGACGCTCGTCTACACGCGAATGTTTCCGGGCACCGCGCTCGGCGTGTTGTTCGGCGACGTCGTGTACACGGTGATGGCCATTCGGCTCGCGCAGCGGACCGGCCGCGACGACGTGACGGCGATGCCGCTCGGTCTCGACGCGCCGTCCACGATCGGCATGGCGCTCACCGTACTTGGTCCGGCGTTTCTCGTCGCGAAGACGAAGATGCCGGCGGCCGACGCGGCCATCGCCGCGTGGCAGGTCGGCATGGCGACGATGGTGCTGATGGGTGTGTTCAAGCTCGTCATGTCGTTCATCGGCGACCGCGTGCGGCGCGCGATTCCCGAAGCCGGATTGCTCGGCTCCATCGGCGGCGTGGGGATCGCACTCCTCGGCACGTTGCAGCTGGGCGAGATCTACGGCGAGCCGATCGTCGGCATGATGGCGCTCGGGATCATTCTCTACGCGCTGGTCGCGAAGCTGCGCCTTCCGATGCGCGCGCCGCAGGTGCTGGCGAGCGTCGTCGTCGGGGCCGCGCTCTACTACGGACTCGGTGCCGCCGGATTGCTGGTGCACCCGGTCGCGGTGCCGGCGGCGAACTTTCCGATGGGCGCGCCGCTGCCGTCGTTAGGGTTCTTGAAAGGCATGCCGGTCGCGGTGCACGACTACCTGCCGCTCGCGCTTCCCTTCGCGATCCTCACCGTGATCGGCGGCATCAACGTCACCGAGAGCGCGCGCATCGCGGGCGACGACTACAACACGCGCGACATCCTGCTCACCGAAGCGATCGCGACGCTGATCGCCGGCGTGTGCGGCGGCGTGAGCCAGTCGACGCCGTACATCGGGCATCCGGCGTACAAGGCGATGGGCGGACGGGCCGGATACACGTTGGCCACCGGACTGTTCATCGGACTGGGCGGCATCTTCGGCTACATCGCGTTCATGGCCGACGCGTTGCCCAAACCCGCGCTGGCGCCGATTCTCGTATTCGTCGCGCTCGACATCACGGAGCAGAGCTACATCGCGACGCCCAGGCGCCACGCCGCGGCGGTCACGCTCGCCGTATTTCCGAGCGTCGCGCAGCTGGTACAGATCTTCTTGTCGCAGACGTATAACGGCGCGCTGATGTCGGCCGCGATCGATCCCGTCGGTACGATGAAGGCGACCGGCCTCACCAACCCGGACTTCATTTCAACCGTCGCCGTGATGGTGATGCTCGCGCACGGGTTCATTCTCACGGCCATGCTCTGGGGCGGCGGGCTGGCGTTCTTGATAGACCGGCGCATCACCGCCGCCGCGACGACCTTCGCGGCGTGCGCCGTGCTCGCGTTTTTCGGATTCATTCATTCCGTTACGCCGGCCGGCGGCATCTATCTGCCGTGGCGCGCGGGATCGGCATTGCCGTATCACTGGGCCGCGGCGTATCTCGGGTTCGCGATCCTCATCATGATCCTCGGGAACACGCGAGCCGCGCGCGAGCAACCCGTTCTCGTGCATTGAGCAGGTGACGGTCGCGCCGCAGGCAACAGAACTGCTTTACCGCAGAGACGCGGAGACGCAGAGAACGGCCGCCGAGGACCGCCAAGCATTTTCGCGCCACGAGCCGTGATTTTTTTGGGAACTGCCGCTCGGGATGCGGCGATGCAGCACGAGGATTTCCACCCGATGGAAGCGTCCCGGAGCGGCGGTTCCCCAAAGATCCCGGCTCGTTGCGGGACGACGCTTGGCCTGTGCGGCCGTTTCTCTGCGTCCTCTGCGTCTCGGCGGTGAGCAGTTTGAATGCTCGGTGGCAGAAATGACGAACAGGAGTCTGGCGCCGCGCGTGAATTTCCCACCCACCCGTTCAGCGCGCGAACGCCAGAGCTCCTGTCGCCTTCTACACACGCCGCCGAATGACGTTTGGGGGGCAATCTGCGGCGCGCAATGAAATTACGAATTGCGCTGCGCGGCTGTTGGTAAAGATTCCACAAAGACGCCCCCCGATCGCCGTAACGCGCTGTGTATCAACGTTTTTTAGCGCGCCTCGACGTCGCTCAGACGAGCCAAACGTTTACGAACGTCCGTCACCTGCGGCTGCAGCGCGGGATCGGCGTTCTTCCACAGGTCGAGGAATTTCGCATAGTAGTGCGCAGCCTTCGCGCGGTCGCCCTTCGCTTCAAACAACTCGCCGAGCCGTTTGTACGAGCCGGCGAGAAAAAATCGGTCCTGCTGGTAGCGTTGGAGAATCGACGTCGAATTCACATATCGCGTGAACGCCTCGATCGCCGAATCGGGCATTTGCGCGAGGTCGAACGCCAAGCCCGTCGCGGGCAGGCGGCAGACCGTGCAATTCCCGATATCCGCAGCCTCCGACTCGTGCGCCGAATCCAGATATCGGTGTTCCGCCATCGCAATCATACTCTCGATGGCGTGGCGCGTCCGAGACGCCGCCTCCTGCGTGTAGGCCGGCGAAATCCGATCGAACTCCGTGAGCATGGACCGCGCGAGATCCGGCTTGCCCATCAAGGCGTACGCTTGCGCCAGGCCGCCGTACGGTCGATCGAGCGGCTGAAAACTCGTCAGAGGCACGCGCCTCAGCGCATTCTGCACCATCGCGAGCGCCTTCGCCGTGTCATTGAGGAACCAAACGGCAACCAGCGCCGAGTCGACCGCGGACCCGAGCGCGGATTGCACATTGCCTTGCGCAATGTTGTACGCGGTGTTCAGCGCGGCCAGTCGCATCCCTTCGGCGATTTGGCCGCGCGTCGTCGCGACGATGCCGGCGACCCCATTGCGTTGGGCCTTGAGGAACTCATCCGTCGGATTCGCCACGGACAGGGAATCCATGAATGCGATCGTGCTGTCGTACTGCCCGCGCGCGAACAAGTACGTCGCCCGGCCCATCGCGACGCGCGGATTGTTGGCGGAGACCTTCAATACAGTAGCTGCCGTCGAGTCCACCGCCGACCACTTTCCGAGCTCCGCTTCGTTGGTGATCAAGTTGTTGTAGCTCGTGACCGCCGCGGGATTCGACGCGACCGCCCGCCGCAACAACGCCGCGGCCGAATCGAACTGTCGCTGATTCGCGTAGAGCAAGGCGAGGTTGTTGAGCGCCGCAGCCTGCGTCGGCCGGATCGACAGCAGCTTCTTGTAGGCATCGGCCGCCTTCGTCTCGTTGGGATGCGGCCCCTGCGTCCAGTACGTCGCCACCGCGAGCCAGCGCTCCACTTCCGGCAAGCGCGCGGTGTCCGCGTACGCCCGCTCCATCGCCGCGATTTGACCCTCACGGTCCAACCCGCGATTCGAGAGCGCGACGGCGAGGGCGCGATAGGCCGACGCGAATCCCGTGTCGATCTTCACGGCTTCCTTGAACAACGGAATCGCCTTGTCGGGGTCACCCTGAGTCATCGCGCGCTGCGCCGCAGTGTACTTCTCCAGGGCATCGATCGACGCGGTCGTGACCTGAGCGAGTTCGGCCGACGCCTGCACGTGTTTGAGCGACTCGCCCATTTGCCGCCGCAGCGACCGCGTGAGACCGCCGATCGTCGGGATGAGATCCCTCGCGCCATTCGCGCTGCCGGTGAGCAACGCGAGATTCTGGCCGGAGTCCGCGCCGACCAGGCGCATCGTGACGACGAAGCCGCCGCTCGCCAGCGAATGGACTTCGCCGGTGACGATCGCCTTCGCGCCCTCGCGCCGCGCCACGACGCGCGCCACCGCCGTGTCGATCGGTGTGTTCGCCGCCCGCTGCATGAGCTGGAGATCCGCGGCCACCGCCTGCGGCGTGATGATCGAAATGACCGGCGACTGCCCGAGGTCCGCCCGAACCGCCTCGGCAATGACGCTCCCGAGCGTGGTGTCGGATCCGGTCGATGCGAAATCGCCGATGAGAATCTTGTCGCGGTCGTGCAGCTGGCCGCTCGCCATGAGCGACTTGAGCGGGCCGAGTCCGAGCGGCCGTAGCAGCATGAGCACGACGACGAGCAGCGCGAAGCTGCCGATCGCGCTCGCCATGAATCCGCCGGCGTGCCGCCAGGAGAGGTACGGACTCGCCCGGACCGCGATCGTCGACATCGTCGCCGGCGCGGAGGCGGATGCCGTCGCCGTTCGAGGCGTCGACGCGGTAGCCCGACGCGTCACACGCTGCACGTAGGCCGTCGCGAGGATGACCGGAATGCCGAACGCCATGATCCCGATCGTCGCCGGCACGACCCAATCCGGAACGCCGAACGCGACTTCCGCCGCCTTCGCAAGAATGACCGCCGCGGCGAACGCGACGACGTAGCTGATCGACGCACGCCGAAGACCTCCCGGACGGCTCGCGCCCGACAGCGACGCCGTCGAACCCGTCGACACGGCGTCGAGCACGCGCGCGATGTCGGCGGCGCTCTGGGGCCTCGCGTCCGGATCCTTTTCCAGACACTGCATGACGACGTCGGCGAGCACCGCCGGCGTGTCGGGACGCGGATCGAGAACGGGCTGCGGCTTCGTGCCCATGTGCGCCGCGAGCAGCTTGTGCGGCGATGGCTCGTTGAACGGCGGCCGACCGGTCAGCATCTCGTACGCCATGCAGCCGAACGAGTAGATGTCGGCGCGATGGTCCGTGCTCGGATCCGCCGCGGCCTGCTCGGGCGCCATGTACGCCGGCGTTCCAATCGACATGCCGAGCTGCGTCAGCGCGCCGGCGGGAGATCCGGCGAGCGTGTCCGGCGCGCGGGCCGCGGTGATGGCTTTCGCGATTCCAAAATCGGTGACCGTCGCCGACGCGCCGCTGATCAGCACGTTGTCGGGCTTGATGTCGCGATGGACGACCCCGCGCTCGTGCGCGTAGGCCAACGCGCGCGACACGTCGCGCAAATAGCTCACGCACTCGGCGATCGGGATCGGGCCGGCGGCCAGCCGCGCGCGAAGCGACTGGCCGTCGATGAACGGCATCGTGTAGAACGGCACGCCGTCCATCTCGCCGGCCGTGAGCACGGGCACGATGTGCGGATGCTGCAGGTTCGCCGCGACCTGGATCTCGCGATTGAACCGGTCGACGTTGACGCCCGCGCCGAGCTCCGCCGGCAGCACCTTGATCACGACCTTGCGGCCGAACGCGGTTTCCGTCGCCGCAAACACGCGCGACATGCCGCCGCCGCCCAGCTCGCGATCGATCTGGTATGCGCCGCCCAGCAGCGTCTGGAGTTGTTCGCGAAGCTCCATTCAGCGGCGCTCGAAACCTCACAGGGGGAAGACCGTCGGCGAACCTGCCCGAGGCCGGGAAAGCGCCCTTAAGCTAGGAAAGACGCAGAGGCCCGGCCAGTCGGAGCGCGTTTCGCCACCGACGCGCCGACACGCTCATTACAGCGTCAGACCGGCTGCGCGATGGGTTCGAGCGCGTCGGCGCGGAGCTCGCTCGCGGGCAGGCGCAGCTCGAACACGGCGCCGCCGCCTTTGCGCGACGTGTAGCTCACCGACCCACCTTGGATCTGCGCCAGTGTGCGGGCGATCGACAGACCGAGTCCCGCCCGTGCCGCCGCATCGGGCGCCGAGCCGGCGGCTCGGTAAAACGGCTCGAAGATCCGACCGCGATCCGCGTCCGGAACTCCCGGGCCGCGATCCGATACCGAGAAGACGATCTCGTCTCCGTCGCGCCGCGCCGCCAGCTCGACGGCTTCCAACGGCGGCGAATATCGCGCCGCGTTCTCGAGGAAGTTTCCGAGCACGCGCAGTGATTGCGCGAAATCGAAAAAGCCGACGAGAGCCGGGCTGTCGAGATCGATCACGGCGCGCACGGGTCGGCCGTTGAACAACCCACGGGTCTGCCGGACCGCCGCGCCGATGAGATCCTCCGCGGTGTTGAGCTCCGGTATCGCCGAAAAGCCGCCGCTCTTCAAGCGCGACAGGTCGAGCAGGTCACTGACGAGCCGCGTGAGGCGGTCGGCCTGTTCTTCGATCGCCGCCGCGCCCTCGCTGCCTTGCAGCGCTTCGCTCTGCGCGAGCGCCTTGATCGTGGTGAGCGGCGTGCGCAAGTCGTGCGACACCGACGCCAGTACGATGTCCTTCAATCGGTCCGCTTCGCGAAGGGCTTCGGCGCGCTCCGCTTCGGCGACGAGCCGCACGCGATCGAGCGCGAGCGCGGCGTAGTACGCGATGGCGTCGAGAAATCGTTTGTGCGCCGCGTCGAGCGCGACCGGAGCCGCGTTGGCGAGGCGCAGCGCGCCGACGGAGCGGTCCTGCACCGTCAGCGGGATCACGACCTCGCGCACCCGGCCGTCGGCGGTGGCGTTCCAGAGAGCTTCCACGCGCCCGGTGTTGGCGGTGATCGAGCACTCCGACATCCCGAGCGCGGTCTTGATGATGTCGGCGATTCGCGACGGCGCGTCTTCGGCGCGTCCGGCGCTCAAGGTCTCCGATCCGAGTCGCGCCAGCGACTCGACCTCGACGGTTCGGCGCCGCGCTTCCTCAGCCTCGCTGCGCGCGCGCGCCAAGAGGTTCGTCGAGACCAGCGCGGTGACCAGGAACGCGATCAGCGCCAGCCAATCGAGCGGCTTCCCGATCGCCACTTCGCCGTACGGCGGCTGAAAGTAGTAGTCGATGAGAACGAAGCCGGCACACGCCAGCGTGATTCCGAGCGCGCGCCCCGAGCTCGCGCTCGCGAACAGCACGATCAGCAGGTACATGAGCACGACATGCACCTGGTCGAAATCGCCGCGAAACTGGATCATGACCACGGTCACCGCCGTCGTGACGGTGATCGCCAGTCCCCATGTCAGGGCCTGGCGACGGGCGAGCTTCGACACGCTCAGCGCGGTTGCTCGACGCGGTACCCCACGCCGGGCTCGGTGATGATGATCTGCGGCGTCGCCGGGTCGACTTCGATCTTTCGCCGCAGATTGGTGATGTGAACGCGCAGGTACTGTTGAGGACTTCCGAATTCGCGGTCCCACACGGCGTCGAAGATCTGCTGGTGGGTCAACGTGCGTCCGGCGGTGCTGAGCAGCGTCGCCAGGATCTGCCATTCGATGGGCGTGAGGTGGATCGGCACTTCGTCGCGTGACACGCGGCGGTTGATCGTGTCCACGATCAACGACCCGATGACCACGGGCGCGGTGCTCGCGCCGGCGGCGAATGTCTTCGCGCGGCGAATTTGCGCTTTGGCGCGCGCCGCCAGCTCGAGTACGCTGAACGGCTTCGTCACGTAGTCGTCCGCGCCCGCGTTGAGCAGGTCGACCTTCTCGTGCTCGGAGTGACGTGCCGACAGCACGATGATCGGGACCGCGGAGCGCCGGCGGATCTCGCGGCACACGTCCACGCCGGCCATGTCCGGCAGTCCGAGGTCGAGCACGACCAGATCGGGGTGCGCCGACGTCGCCGCGTCCACGCCTTCGGCACCGTTCGCCGCTTCGTCGACTTTCACCGTGACGTCGCGCAGCGCGTCGCGCACCGCGCGGCGAATCTGCGGCTCGTCGTCGATGATCAGCACGAGATCGGCATCCGGTACGGCGGACGACCTGAACGGCGGGGCGTCGGTTTCCGCGGTCATAGCGAAAAAGTGGCTCATCGTTCGCTGGCCGGCACGACTGTTGGCATTTCTTAGCGCAACGCGAGGCGCCGCGGAACGGCCCGTTTGCGAGACGGTCGTGGGCACGGATTCTGTTCCTGGTCGGTGCATGACTCGGCAGCTCCTTTTTTCAATTGCGGCGAGCGCGGCTCTCGCCGCTGTCGCCTGCGACACGAACCCGCGAAATCAGATCGCTCTGGTCGGCCCACCTGTGATCGATACGGTGGTCTCGAACGGGGCGTTGATCATCACGCCTTCGTTCGTTCAAGTCGACGCCGGGAGCATCGTGCAGCTCTCGACGCCAGCGGGCACGTTCGCCCCGGACCTCATTTGGGAATCGGACCGACCGTCCGTCGCATCGGTGTCGCAAACCGGCCTCGTAACGACCCTGCTCCCCGGAACAGCAACCATCACCGCCCACTTTTCGTTCGACCCGCTCACCCGCGGCTTCGCAACGATCGTCGTGACGCCCTTCGGCAACCCGTAGGGAGATCCGCTATCACAGCACCCATCGAGGCCGCCTCGTGTTTAATTATATGAGTGCGCCTCGATCGAAAACTGCTGCTCATCGCGCCGGCCTTCGTGCTGGCCCTCGTCGTCGCCGGAATGGTCTACACCGCGACCGAGCTTCAGGTTCTCGTCCAATCCAACGAGACCATCGCCGGGCGAAAAAGCTTCGTTGACGCGGTGGTCCGCGGCGAGAAGCCGCTCGACCGACAGCAGGCCGTTGGGATTCTCCAGGTGGCCCTCGACGTCGAGGCCAAGCGCAGCGCGGCCATCGTCGCGACGCGCGACCTGCTCATCGAGCTGGCCGCGGTAGCGCTCGTCGCCTGGGTCGTGCTCGCCATCGGCATTCGGGGCGTTCCGCGCGAACATTGGCCGCGTTTCGGACGCTCGCCGACAACGGACGCGGCGCGGCCGGAAAGCGGGTGACGCCCTCCGCGCGATGACCCACCGCCACTACTACACCGACGCGTACCGGCGCGAATTCACCGCGACCGTCCTCGAGCGTAGCGCCGACGGGACCCGGCTCTACCTCGACGAAACCGCCTTCTATCCGACCTCCGGCGGCCAGCCCCACGACCTCGGGACACTCGGCGGCGTCGACGTGGTCGATGTCGTGGACGAGGATTCGCGAATCGCCCACGTCGTGTCCCGCCCGATCGACGCGGTCGAGCCACGGCTCGTCGGGCGCATCGACTGGACGCGGCGCTACGACCATATGCAGCAGCACACGGGGCAGCACCTGCTCTCGGCGGTATTCGAGGACCTGTTCGGCGCCAGGACAGTGAGCGTGCACTTCGGCCCCGAGTCGTCGACGCTCGACCTCGACGTCGAAGGCCTCACGCGCGAGCAGATCGTCACGGCCGAGTCGCGGGCGAACGACGTGGTCGGCGAAGCGAGGCCCGTGTTGGTGACGTTCGAAGATGCCGCGACCGCGCAGGGACTCCGCAAGGCGTCCGAGCGGGCGGGCACGCTGCGCATCGTGTCGATCGAAGGCGTGGATCGGAGCGCCTGCGGCGGAACCCACGTTCGCACGACGGCCGAGATCGGGGCTGTGCTGGTCCGGTCGTCGGAGAAGGTTCGCAAGACGACCCGCGTCGAATTCGTCTGCGGCCGCCGCGCGCTGCGTCGCGCACGCCGCGACCTCGAGGCGCTGTCCGCCATAGCCGGGTCGCTGTCGTCGTCGCTCGACGACGCGCCGGCCGTCGTCGCCACGCAAAGCGAGCGCCTGCGCGACGCGGACAACGTGCGCAAGAAGCTCGACCGCGAGTTGAGCGCGTATCGCGTGCGCGAGCGTTACGACGCGACGACGCCCGATGCGGCCGGCGTGCGCACCATCGTCGTGCGCGACGCGGCGTCGATCGACGAGTTGCGCGCGCTCGCGCAGGCGGCGTTCGCGCTGCCGCGCGCCGTCGTCGTCGGGTCGTTGGCCTCGCCGCCGTCCGTGCTGCTCGCGTCGTCGGAAGATTCCGGCGTCGATGCGGGCAAGCTGTTGAAGGAGCGACTGGCCGCCGTCGGCGGACGTGGCGGCGGTTCGCCGCGCCTCGCGCAGGGGAGCGTTCCCGACGCGAGCGCCGTCGAGTCGGTCGTCGCCGCGCTCGTCAGCCGCGGCGGCTGACGGCGGACTCCCACACCGCGTCGACGGCATCGATCACACGATCCGCCGGCAGATCCTCGAGCGACGATGCCGGATGTATGACCATCCGTCCGGGATTGTCGTAGAGGCCCCACCGCTCGCTCTTCCCGCTCGTGTACATCGCGACGGCGGGAACTCGGAACGCTGACGCGGCGTGCGCGATGCTCGTGTCCGGCGTGATCACGAGATCGGCGGTGGCGACGAGTGAAAACGCGTCGCGAATCGTTCCCGTCGACACGACGCGCGCGTCCGTCTCCCGCGCGATTCGCGCCGCTCGCTCCAACTCCGCCGGCGAGGCGATCACGCGCAACACGACGTCGGGGTGCCGCTCGCGGATGTGCAGCATCACCTCCGCGTAGCGACCGTCGGGCCACGTGCGCTCGGCGGTTCCGGCCGAGATGTTCATGAGCACGCGAATGCCGCCGCGGTCGGCCGGCCCCGCGCCCCACATTTGATTCGCTCTGGCGCGTTCGGTTTCACTGAGCGCGAGCGACGGACCGCGCGCCATCGTCTCGGGATCCACGTCGAACGCGCGCGCCAGGGCCGAGAGGCGATCCACCATGTGGCCGTCGGGGCGCGGATCCGGCGGCACGGTGATCGTGAACGCCGCGTCGTTCCCGCGCCCGGCGATCCCGATTCGATGATGCGCGCCGCTCGCCAGCACCAGGAGCAACGTCGTCACCGACGGTGCGGTGACCATGCAATCCACGACCGCGTCGTATCGCGCGCGTCGCAGCCGAAGCGCCGTCGGCACGTAGGACGCGAGCGAGTGCTTGTCGAACGAAATCACGTCGCACACGTAATCGGCGCCTTCGAGAATCGGAGCGTTCATCGGCGACGCGAGCACGTCGAGCGTGATCGTCGGATGTGACTTGGCGATGGCGCGCAGCACGCCGGTCGAGAGGACCATGTCGCCGGCGCGGTCGTGGCGCAGAAAGAGCACCCGGAACGGGCGCTCGCTCCAGCGGGGCGACGACGGCGCCCTGCGCATCAGCCGCACAAGCGACTTGATCCACAGACCCCTCCACCAAAGCTCGAGACGCCGCAGCCGCATGTAAGGAATCTATGAGCCCGTCTGGCCGTCTTGTCACTCGCACATTGAGTTTTCCCTTCCCGTCTTCATACTTCTGAGAATCGCCTCGACACGCCCGCCGCCGGGCGTCGACGAGGGCCCGGCCTCCTTCTCCCACGGGTGGCGTCATGTCACGCATTCGGTTCGTTGTAGTGGTCGCGGCGCTCCTGCCCGCGACCACGATCGCCGCGCAAGGCTCGAAGAGCGCGAGCAAATCGGCGATCAACATTCCCTTCGAGAAGTACACCCTCCCCAACGGGCTCACCGTGGTCCTGTCAGAGGATCACACCACGCCCACGGTCGCCGTCGAGGTGATCTACCACGTCGGCTCGAAGAACGAGATCCCGGGGCACACCGGGTTCGCGCACATGTTCGAGCACGTGATGTTCACCGGCTCGGGCCACGTGCCGTACGGCACGCACGACCGCTTCACCGAAGGCGTCGGCGGCAGCAACAATGGCCAGACGTTCTACGACTGGACGCGGTATTGGGAGACCGATCCCTCGAACTATCTCGAGACGACGCTCTGGCTCGAGGCCGATCGCATGGGGTTTCTCCTCGATTCGCTCGACGAGGCGAAGTTCAAGGCCCAGCGCGACATCGTGAAGAACGAGCGGCGCCAGAGCTACGACAACCAACCGAACGGGCGCGACGGCGAAGTGATCAGCCTCGCGATGTACCCGAATGGCCATCCGCACTCGTGGCCCGTCATCGGCGCCATGAGCGATCTCACGGGCGCCGGCGTCGACGATGTGAAGCGCTTCTTCCGCTTGTACTACGCGCCGAACAACGCCACGCTCTCCATCGTCGGCGACATCGACAAAGCACAGACCAAGGCGTGGATCGCCAAGTACTTCGGCGACCTCCCGCGCGGCAAGCCGATCGTGCGGCCGCATCTCGGACCGACGGCGCTCACCGGCGAAAAGCGACTGACGTTCGAGGATCGCGTGCAGGTTCCGCGTTTGAACATTCGCTGGCCTTCCGCCGACCAGGCGAGCGTCGATGCGCCGGCGCTTCAGATGCTCGGCCGCGTGCTCGCCGGTTCGCGCACCGCGCGCCTCACCAAGCCGCTCGTCTACGACGCGCAGTCCGCGGCGAACGTGAACGCGTTTCAATCAGGGTTCGAGGGCGACGGCGAGTTCACGGTCGTCGCCACGCCGCGACCGGGGCATACGCTCACCGAGCTCGAGACGCAAGTCGACTCGATTCTCACACGTCTCAAGAAGGACGGCCCGACGGCCGAAGAGCTCGAGCGCGCGAAGGCCGGGCAGGAATTCGCGTTTCTCAGCGGACTCCAGTCGAACCTCGGCAAGGCGTTCGAGCTCGCCGAGGATCAGACTTTCTATAACGACCCCAGTTACACGTTCCGCACCGAGTATCCGCGAATTCAGGCGGTGACGCCGGCCGACATCAAGCGCGTCGCCAACAAGTACCTCGGCGACAAACGCGTCGTGCTCAGCAACGTGCCGCTCGGCAAGACCGACCTCGCGTCGCACTCCGACAAGAGCACCGTCGTCACCGATCCGCTCACCGAGATGACCACGGGGATCAAACCATGACGCGGACCATGCATCGCGCCTTCGTGCGCCACGCCGCGGCGATCGTCGCCGCCGGCGCGTTCGTTTCGCTCGCCGCGCCGCTCGCGGCGCAACAGAAGGCCGTTCAGGCGGGCAACGCGTCGAAGACGACGCTCGATCGGACCAGGATTCCGGCCCCCGCCAAGCCCGCCGATTTGCGCGTGCCGACGTGGACGAAGACGACGCTCGGCGACGGCGCGGAACTGATCGTCTCCGAAAAGCACGACCTGCCGCTCGTGTCGTTCACGATCAACTTCGTCGGCGGCGCGGCGCAGTTCGAGCCGGCGGACAAGACGGGACTCGCGTCGATCGTGGCGTCGATGCTCACCGAAGGCACCACGCACCGCACCGGCGATCAGATCTCGAACGATCTCCAGTTGCTCGGCACGTTCCTCAACGCCGGCGTGGGGAGCGAGTCGGGCCGCCTCGGCTTCACGTCGACCACCGACAAGTTCGACAAAGCGCTCGCGATCGCCGCCGACCTGCTCGAGAACCCGACGTTCCCGCAGGAAGCGCTCGACCGCCTCAAGGGGCGGCTCAACGTGTCGTTGCTCCAGAACCGCGACCGCACCTCGGGAATCGCCAGCGTCGTGTTCACCAAGGTGCTCTACACGACGAGTCATCCGTACGGCACGTCGCTCACGCCGGCGACGCTCGCGTCGATCACCCGCGACGACGTCGTGTCGTTCTACAAATCGTACTTCCAACCGGGCCGCGCGGTCATCACCGTCGTGGGCGACATCACGCCCGCGGCGGCGAAGCAGACCATCGAGCGCGAGCTCGCGGGTTGGCACGCCGGCGGATCGATGCCGACGTTCGCGTATCCGGCGGTAGCGGCGGCGAAGCCGACGACGATCTACCTCGTCGACAAGCCGGGCGCCGCGCAATCGACGTTCGCCATCGGTGCGCCGGGCCCGGCGCGCGACACGCCCGACTACTACGCGCTCCGGGTGATGAACGAGATGCTCGGCGTGCTCTTCCAGTCGCGGCTCAATCACAACATTCGCGAGGTGAAGGGCTACAGCTACGGCGTGTTCTCGAGCTACGCGTTCGGCAAGGGCCCCGGTGCGTTCCGCGCCGGCGGCGAGATCGTCACGGCGAAATCGGACAGCGCACTCATCGAGTTCATGAAAGAGCTGCGCGACATCCGCGGTCCGCGTCCACCGACGGACGATGAGCTCGCGCAGGCGAAGGCGAGCTTGGTGCAGAGCCTGCCGGAGAGTTTCTCGTCGGTCGGCGGAATCAACGGCAGCATCGGGTCCCTCTACGTGCAGGGCCTGCCGGAGAACTATTTCCAGCAGTTCGCGCATGCCGTGAACGCGGTGACGAAGGACGACGTCGTTCGCGTGGCCAAGCAGTACATCGACCCGGACCACCTGGCGATCGTGATCGTCGGCGATCGCTCGAAGATCGAAGCCCCGCTCGCCGCAACAAGCATCGCGCCGATCGTGCACCTCGATCTGGACGGGAACCCGCTGCCGTGACGCGGGAGGACGGGTGGACGGGTGGACGGGTGGACGGATGGACGGATGGACGGATGAACAGCGTGGGTTGCGTCGGGCATCAGGCCCCGTTTAGCTTGCCCGTCCCGCGTTGAACACACACGGAGATTGGTGATTCAATGAGCACTCAGTTCAGCCCGATGACCGTTGCCGGTCTGGCCGCCCTCCGAGGCGTCCCGACGGGCTATGGCATCGTCCCCGGCCCCGCTCTCAATCACTGATCGCGCATCAAGGCTCGAGTAGTCACGAGGGCGGCGCCGCGATCGGTGCCGCCCTTTCGATTTTCATCACACTCGATCGCTCGGCGTTCGCCGCCACGCCACGATCGCTTCGAACCCGGAGTTCCCTTGAGTACGTCGATGTCTGATTCAACCGAATCCATGGCGATCCCTTCCGCGGCGGCGGATGGGCCAGCCGCGCCGCTGTCGCTACGGGCGGCCGTTCGCGAAGCCCTGCGCGGCACGCATCGCGACTACACCGAAGGCGCCGTCGCCCAGGCGATCCTCATCCTCGCCATTCCGATGGTGCTGGAGATGATCATGGAGAGCGTGTTCGCGGTCTGCGACGTGTTCTTCGTCTCCAAGCTCGGGGCAAGTGCCATCGCGACCGTCGGTCTCACCGAATCCTGGATCGCGATCGTGTTCGCGCTCGCCATGGGTCTGGCGATCGCGACCTCGGCGACGGTCGCGCGTCGAACGGGAGAGCGCGATCGCGAGGGCGCAGCGCGCGCCGCGACGCAGGGAATTCTCCTGGCACTCGCACTGTCGCTCGTGCTCGGCGTGTTCGGCGGCATTTTCGCGCCGCAGGCGCTGCGCGTGATGGGCGCGTCGCCCGACGTCGTCGCACAGGGCACGGGTTACGCCCGCGTCATGCTCGGCGGCAACGCGACGATCGTCATGCTCTTTCTCATCAACGCCGTCTTCCGCGGTGCGGGAGACGCGGCGATCGCGATGCGCGTGCTGTGGCTCGCCAATGCGATCAACATCGTGCTGGGACCTTGTTTGATCTTCGGCCTCGGCCCGTTTCCCCGGCTTGGCGTGACCGGGGCGGCTGTCGCCACGAACATCGGCCGAGGCACCGGCGCGCTGTTCGCGCTGTGGAGTCTCTTGAAGCCTGGATCGCGCGTCGACATCCACGCGCGCCATCTCAAGATCGAACCGGCATTGATCGGCAAGCTGCTCCAGCTCGCGTGGTCGGCGGCGCTGCAGTTTCTGATCGGGATGGGCAGTTGGATCGCGTTGGTGCGAATCCTGTCGAGCTTCGGCAGCGACACGCTGGCCGGATACACGATCGGCATTCGCGTCATCATGTTCACGCTGCTTCCGTCGTCCGGCGTCGCCAACGCCGCCGCGACGATGGTCGGGCAGGCACTCGGCGCGCGGAAGCCCGAGCGGGCCGAGGCCGCGGTGAAGATCGCGGGGAAGTACAACATGATCGTGCTCACGGCGATCGGCGTCCTGCTCGCGTTCGGGGCTCCACTGATCGCTCGGCTGTTCTCGTCCGACCCGAACGTCGCGTCGGTGGCGACGAATCTGCTGCGACTCGTCGCGTGCGGCTTCCCGTTCTATGGGTGGGGCATGGTGTACTCGCAGTCGTTCAACGGCGCCGGCGACACGCGCACGCCGACGTTGCTGAACCTGGCGGTGTTCTGGTGCTGGGAGATTCCGTTGGCCTACGTGCTGGCGGTGCCGCTCCGCATGGGGCCATTCGGCGTCTTTCTCGCGCTGGCGATCGCGTTCTCGACGTACGCGGTGGCCGGAAGTTGGGCGTTCAAGCGTGGAACCTGGAAGCGCCGTCACGTCTGACTTCTCGCGGCCGGCGATTTCGAGCGCGTCGAAGGCGGCTTCTCTGACCTGTCAGAGGAGCCGTTTTCGTTTCTTTCTTCTCCGCCCTTTCGACGACGGCCGCTTGGGTCGATCCGCGCCGATCACGGCGTCGAGCGCGAGCTCGGCCGTATGCCGAGACGCCGTCCACCGCACGCGTCCTCGCTTCTCGCTCCTGATCTCTCGCAGCCGCTTCTCGACTTCTTCGATGTCGTCCGGCTCACTCGCCATTGAATCCTCCCCGTTCTCTTCCCATACCCGCATATTCCACTCGCCGTCTTTCGGCGTTCGTCACTTTCGCACTTCGTTACCCTCGCCCGTCGTCACCTTCGCAGTTCGTCACTTTCGCCGTCCGGTGTTATGACTCTCGCCTCTCCGCTGGTTTCCGCCCCGCCGTCGCTCGACGAGCTCTGGCTTCCCTTCACCGCGAACCGCACCTTCAAGCGCGCGCCTCGTATGCTCGTCGCCGCGAACGGTATGTACTACACCGCGGCCGATGGTCGGCAAATTCTCGATGGCACCGCCGGCCTCTGGTGCGTGAACGCCGGCCATTGCCGCGAGTCCATCACGGCGGCCATTCGCGAACAAGCGGGGGTGATGGACTACGCTCCGCCGTTCCAGATGGCCCACCCGCTCGCCTTCGAGCTCGCGCAGCAGTTGGCGCACATGCTCCCCGGCGATCTCGATCACGTGTTTTTCACCAACTCGGGCTCGGAAGCGGTCGACACGGCACTCAAGATCGCGCTCGCCTATTGGCAGGCCAAGGGTGAACCCGAGCGCGTGCGCTTCGTCGGTCGTGCGCGCGGCTACCATGGCGTGGGTTTCGGCGGTACGGCCGTCGGCGGCATCGAGCCGAATCGCCGCCAGTTCGCCGCGCAGTTGCCCGCCGCCGTCGATCATCTTCCGCACACGCACGATCTCGCCGCCAACGCGTTCACGCGGGGACAGCCGCGCAGCGGCGCCCAACTGGCCGACGCGCTCGAGGACCTCGTGCGCACGCGCGGTGCGCACACCATCGCCGCCGTGATCGTGGAACCCGTCGCCGGTTCGACCGGTGTGCTCGTTCCGCCGGTCGGCTATCTCGAGCGTCTGCGCGAGATCTGCGACGCGCATGGGATCTTACTCATCTTCGACGAGGTGATCACGGGCTTCGGCCGACTCGGCTCGGCGTTCGGCGCCACCAAGTTCGGCGTGACGCCCGACATGATGACGCTCGCGAAAGGCATCACCAACGCCGCGGTACCGATGGGCGCCGTGTGTCTGCGGCGCGGCATCTATGACGCGATCGTCGAGAACGCCCCGGCGGGCATCGAGCTGTTTCACGGATACACGTACTCTGGCCATCCGCTGGCCGCCGCCGCGGGCTTGGCGACGCTCGATCTCTACGCGTCGGAAGGGTTGTTCGATCGCGCGGAGTCGCTGGAGCCGGTGGTGGCCGACGCGGTGCATTCGCTTCGTGGCTCGCCGCACGTGATCGATCTCCGCAGCATCGGCGTAGTGGGCGGCATCGAGCTCGAGCCGCGTCCCGGCGCACCGGGCGCGCGAGGATTCGAGACGTTCCTCAAGTGCTTCGAGGCCGGCGTGCTCGTTCGGTCGACCGGCGACACGATCGCGCTGTCGCCGCCGCTCATCGTCGAGCCGGGTCAGGTTGCGCAGATGATCGACACAGTGCGCACGGCGCTTCGCTCAGTCGCCTGACGACACGCATGCGTTTCGCGGAGGGGCCGGTCGTCTCGCGACTGCTCGCGATCGCCGTGGCGGCGGTCGCGAGCGGCGCTCTCGCCGCGTGCACGATTCAGGAAGCTGGACGTCCCGACTCGACGGCCACCGCCGCGCAGCGCACGGCGACGCGTGCCTACAATCCCGAGACCTGGCAGCCGCCGGTCGTCGACAGCACGCCCGACGATGCGCTCGCGGCGTCGGTGTACCGCGGGTTGGCACTCGTCACCCACACGCGCGACAGCCTGCGCGCGTTCGTCGGCGGGAATCTCGTCTGCACGAGCTGTCACCTCGACGAAGGGCGACGCCCCAACGCGGCGCCGCTCGTGGGCGTCATGGCGCGGTTCCCGCGATTCATCGACCGCGCCGGCGCCGTCGTGCCGATCGAGGACCGCATCAACTATTGCTTCACGCGGAGCCTCTCGGGATCCAAGCTCCCGTCCGACAGCCGCGAGATGCAGGACATCGTCGCCTATCTGGCGTACATCTCCAAAGGCGTGCCAACGGGCGAGCATGTACGCGGCGAAGGCTTCGCGACGATGCCCAAGCTCATCGGCGACGCCGGCCCTGGGAAAAAGCTCTACACCGACAACTGCGCCCGCTGTCATGGAAACGACGGCGCGGGCATCGGCCCCGTTCCGGCGCTGTGGGGGCCGAAGTCGTTCAGCATCGGCGCGTCGATGGCGCGCACCGAGCGGGCCGCGTCTTTCATCCGGCACAACATGCCGTTCGACAAACCCGGCTCGCTCACCAACCAGCAGTCGTTCGACATCGCCGCGTACGTCACGTCGATGCCCCGCCCCGACCAGCCGGGGAAGGAAGCCGACTGGCCGACCGGCGGCGCGCCGCCCGACGTCCCCTACGACACGAGAGGACACAAGGCCTTCCACCCGCCCAAAGTGCTCCCGCGCGCGAACCCGGCGCTGGCCGTCGTCGGCGTGCCGTCGTCGGTCATTCACAAGTAGTCATTCCAGGAGTGAAATGAGCCCTCCCCAACGCCCGATCAGCCGTCGGTCGATGATCGCGGGCACCGCCGCCGCGGCCGGCAGCGCGTTGGTGGCCAAGCTCCCTGTCCCGGCGGCCGAGGCGCAGCAGGCCGCCGCGGCGCCGGCGCCGCCGATTCCTCCCGCGGTCGGCGATCCCACCAAGGCACCCGGTGCGCCGACCACGGCCGTCGGCGGGCGCTCGCCGTTCGTTCAGCCCAAACGCGCTCCGGTGGGCGACATCGCCGGCACGACGCTCACGCCGCTGCAGGATTTCGCCGGCACCATCACGCCGGCCGACCTGCACTTCGCGCGCATCCATTCCGGCATCCCCACGATCGACCCGGCAACGCACACGCTCCTCATCCACGGCCTCGTCGATCGTCCGATGACCTTCACCGTCGAGGATATCAAGCGTTTTCCGGCGGTCACGCAGATTCATTTCATCGAGTGCTCGGGCAACGGACGCGCCGCGTACCGAGCGCCACGTCCCGACATGACGCCGCAGCAAGTCGATGGCATGACCAGCCAGAGCGAATGGACCGGCGTTCCGCTGTCGCTTCTCTTGCGCGAGACCGGCGTGCAGCGCGACGCCAAATGGTTCCTCGCCGAGGGAGGCGATTCGTGTCTCCTCGCGCGCAGCATTCCGGTCGCCAAGGCGTTCGACGACGCGCTCATCGCGTGGGCGCAGAACGGCGAACCGCTGCGACCCGAGCAAGGCTTCCCGATCCGGCTGCTGCTCCCCGGCTTCGAGGGCAACACGAACGTGAAGTGGCTGCGCCGCCTCAAATTCGGCACCGAGCCATTCATGACGCGGTGGGAGACGTCGAAGTACACCGATCCGCTCCCCGGCGGCAAAGCACGCCAGTTCAGCCTCGAGATGGACGCGAAGTCGATCATCACGAGCCCCACGTATCCCGAACGACTCGCGTCGCCCGGGTGGTGGCCCATTCGCGGGCTCGCCTGGAGCGGTCGCGGCCGCATCACCCGCGTCGACGTGAGCACCGACGGCGGAGGAACATGGCACGCGGCGTCGCTCCGTACGCCGTCGCTCGTGAAAGCGCACGTGCGGTTCGAGCTGCCGTGGCACTGGACCGGCGATCCGAGTTTTCTCATGAGCCGCGCCGTCGACGACACGGGCTACGTGCAGCCGACGTTCGCCGAGCTTCGATCGGCGCGCGGGCCGGCGACCGAGTACCACTTCAACTGCATTCGCGGCTGGCGCGTCGCGCGCGACGGCTCGGTGACGTTCGAGGCCAACACGTGAACCGCGGCCTCATCTGCGCGGTGACTGCGATGGCCGTCGTCGCGTGCGCGCCACAGTCGCAACGATCGCGCGACCCATCCATCGCCGACGGTTTGCCCGCCAACCTCGGTCTCGGACGCACCGCGACCCCCGCCGAGATTGCCGCGCGTAACGTCGAGATCGGCCCCGATGGCGCGGGTCTCCCCGCCGGGTCTGGAACGCCGGAGCAGGGCAGAGCCGTGTTCCTTATGAACTGCGCGACGTGCCACGGCAACGACGGTGAAGGCCGGCCACCGCTCTACCCGCAAATACTCGGCGGTCCGCGCGGGTCGTTCAATTTCGCGAACGACCCGAAGATGACGCGCACCATCGGCAACTACTGGCCGTACGCGACGACCGTCTTCGACTACGTCCGGCGCGCGATGCCGTTCGGCGCGCCGCGCTCATTGACCGACGATCAGTACTACGCCGTCACCGCGTACCTCCTCGAGCGCGAAGGAATCATCGCGCCCGGCACCGTCGTCGACGCGAAATCACTTCCGGCCGTGCAGATGCCGGCGCGCGCCCATTTCGTGCTCGACGATCGCGCCGGCACCACCGGCGGACGGAACGCCCGGTAGCTCCCTCTTTCGGGGCGATTCGTGAAACTGCTCGACGCAGAGACGCGGAGAAACCGCTGAGGACATGCCGAGTCCGTCGCGCAACGAGCCGGGATTTTTGGGGGAACAGCCGCTCGGGATGCATCGCGATGCGTGGTACCTTCGCCGATGCGTCGAAGCATCCCGAGCGGCTGTTCACAAAAACATCCCGGCTCGTTGCGCGACAGAGCCGGCTTCAGCGGCAGTTCTCTGCGTGTCTTGCGCCCTCTGCGCCTCTGCGTCGAGCTGTTGCAGTTCCCGAGAGCGGGCGCTATTTGCCGGCCAGGTGCTTGGCGAAGAACGCCCACGTGCGATTCCACGAATCGATCTGCTCCGGTGAATCATCGCGCTCGAGCGTCTGCTCGTTCACGCGCCGGCTGAACGTGTGCCCGCAGCCGTGCGGACCTTCCGGAGGATTCACGTAGATCTTCGTCTCGGCGAGATCGGGCTTGAGCGCACGCAGCGTATAGACCATCTGCTGGTCTTCGCGGAAGAACACGTCGCAGTCGTTCGTCGCGACGTGGACGAGCATCGGGACTTTGAGGTTGTCGGCGTGGAAGACCGGCGACCGTTTGAGATACTCGTCGATGCAATCGTGATCGTGATTCGGTCCGCAGTTCTGTTCCCAGGGAAGCCCCTGAATTCCCGTCTCCGCCGCGTAGTCGCGAGCGTAGCCGGGCCCGTGGTCCATCAGGCGGAAGACGAGGTTCGTCACCGGCACGATCGCCGCACCCGCCTTGAACGGATTGTCGTCGCGGAAGAGAATGTGTGACGTGATGAAGCCGCCGTGGCTCCAGCCCATGATCCCCAGCTTGGTGTTGTCCACGTACGGCAGCGTCGCGAGATAGTCGACCGACGACAGCACGTCGTCGACCTCCTTACCGCCGTAGTCGATCTTCTTCATCCACTCGTCGCCGTAGCCGGTGCTGCCGCGGTAGTCGGGCGTGAGGATCACGTAGCCGCGCTTGACCGCCTCGACGATGAACGGATAGAGCGCCGTGTCCCAATCGCCGTGCACGCCGCCGTGGACCCACACCAGTGCGACGTGCTTCGCCGTCCCGTGGTTGATCGGCGAGAAGAGGTACGCCGGAATCTCGAGCCCGTCGGCGCGGCTCTTGTACTTGATCTTCTGAAATTCGTAGTTGCCGGCCGCCTTCGCCGCGTAGACGCTGTCCGTGAGGTGCTTGTTCTGGATGTCGCGCTCGCAGATCTGCGGCGAGCACCCGCGAAGATCCTTCGGGTCCTTGCTCACGTAGAGATCCCGCTCGCGCGTCGAGTCGAGGGTGCCGCGCCACGGCGACGCCGGGCCGGCACGATGCGGGTCCCGCGCGGCGCGTCCTCCGCCGCGTCCTTGTTGGCGGACCCCCGACGTGTCCTGGGCGGCGAGCGGCCGCGCGACGAGCGGCGCGGCGATGAGTGCGACAAGAACGAGACGTCTCATGCGACCCTCGGCCAAGCTGTTGACTGGCGACTGGTGCCCGACGACGACTCGTCGTCGGCCCGACGAATCTACGCGCGGGCCTTTCGCCCTCAACTCCCCGAACGGCGGCCTCGAGAGGGCGGCCCGACTCCGACATCGAGAGTTGTTGCAGGACTTTCCACGCCGGTGCGACTCACCGCCGTCACGACGACTCGTTTCGTTGCCGGATCCGTCAGGCGATGCTGCCTGAGCGACCCGGGTAACACTTCTGTCGTCCAGCTCGCTGCGCCGAGCGAACGGACGGTCCACAGCCACACTCGCTGGTCCGGTGCCACGGTCAGGCGCACCAGCAGATCGCCGGTGGCCGAGTCGCGCGCCACGCGCGCCGTCGGCCGAGCGGGCGTGACGCCGCCGAGCCACGGCGACGCCGGGACGAGCGCCGGTTCGCGGTAGCGCGCGGCCAGCTTCTCATCGAGGCTGTCCGGGTCCTTCATGAGCGCCGTCATGTTGAAGTGGATGTGGCCTTCGTCGCGATCGCGCGAGCGCAGCGTGTCGATCTGGTCGGCGATCTCTTGTGCCGGTATGTGGGCCGCACCGGGATCGGTCACGCGATAGTCGGCGAGCCCCGGCCACACGTGGCGATGTTGAGTGTTCTGTGACAACCACCAGTCGAGCAGCACCGGAAAGCTCTGTTCGGTTTGACGAATCGGCCAATAGAGCTGTGGCGCGAGGTAGTCGACCCACCCTTTCTCGAGCCACAGCTTCGAGTCGCCGTAGATCTGCGCGTACGCGTCGAGCCCGCGAATCTGCGGCGGGTTGCCGGGGCGCCAGATGCCGAACGGGCTGATCCCGACTCTGACCCACGGCTTGGCCGCGTGCACGGCGCGGTAGAGCGTGACGACCATCGAATCGACGTTTGCACGCCGCCAATCCGGCTTCGCCAGCGTGCCGCCGGCTTTCTTATAGACGGCGAAGGTAGTGGCGTCGGGAAAATCCAGCGTGCGTCCGGCCGCGTCGGTTTCCGGATACGGATAGAAGTAGTCGTCGAGATGGACGCCGTCGATGTCGTAGCGCTTCACCACGTCCACGATCGCGCGAATGGTTCGCCGTTGTACCTCGGGGCTCCCCGGATCCATCCAGAGGAAGCGGCCGTATGGGCGAACGAGATCGGGACGCGTGCGCACGATGTGCGTTGCGGCGATTGCCGTGTCGCGCACGTAGGCCGCCCGATACGGATTGAACCACGCGTGCAACTCGAGGCCGCGTTTGTGCGCCGCGTCGACGGCGAACGCGAGCGGATCCCACGGCGGCTCCGGCGCGCGTCCCTGTCGCCCGGTGAGGAACTGCGACCATGGCTCGTAGGGCGACGCATAGAACGCGTCGCCGCCCGGCCGCACGTGAAGAATGATCGCGTTCAGCCCGAGGCTCGTCGCCCGATCGAGAATCGTCAACAGCTCGCGCTGCTGATCCCAGGTGGACAGGCCCGGTTTGGACGGCCAATCCATGTTCCCGACCGTGGTGACCCACACGGCGCGAAACTCGCGCGGCACCGGCGGCGGTTCCTGTGCCGCGGCGGCCGCGGCGGCCGAGCTCAGCACGCCACTCAGCGCCACGGTGACGCACACAAAAAAAATCGAGCGCATACTGCAAGCTATGCGCTCGAGCGCTGCTACTCGAAGCTCAGCGTTCTCGCGTCCAGAGGACGAGCGTGCCGCACCCTTGCTTGGTCTCGTTGTACTCGGGGGGCGCCGCCGCGCCGCCGGCGTAGTACTCTGCCGCCGCGAGATCGAGTCCATCCATCTTGGAGAAGTCCAGCGGCTGCATGCGCGTCGTAATGTCGTAAATCGTCACGCCATCTTCCACGACTTGCACGAAGCAATTGGGCTGCCTGCAACCCGCGAGCGCAGCGCCGGCGCACGGCTTTCGGGACGAAACCAGATACTCCTCGCCATGCGGTCCGTTGCTTCGCAGAATACCCGGAATGTGCGAGACCAGGATGTTGGCCAACGTCTTCCCGTCGTCTTTGCGGAACTGGTCCTCGGTCACGAAATGGCCGAAGCCCATTTTCATGTGCTCCTCGAAGGTCCGGAGCCCACCGCCGATGTACTTGCTCGCCGTATCGTTCACGATGACAGGCGCGAGGGTCGTCGCATGCGCCAGGACCACTGTGACCGGCGCCGTATCCGCGGGTGAGATCGCCACCGTGAGCGTCTGCATCTCGTAACCCACCTTGCGAACACGCACCAGGCTCCCGCCGTCCGGCAGGAACATGAGGCTCACGGTCCCCGTTTTCGTGGTCAGGGCCTTGGTGCCGGTGAACGCGTCGATTACCTCGACGCCCTCGATCGGGTCGCCCGACGCCGCGTCGTACACGCCGAGGAACCGGTACCGGTACCTGTAATCCACGGGTTTCTTGGCGGCCCCCGTGTCGGCGGGAGGCTTCTGCGCCGCGACTAGCGGAGCCGCGATGGCCGCAAGAAGGGCGGCGCACCCGAACGCCATGAATGTTTTCATAACCCGTCTAACCCCACGAAAGCCGTAACCGTCACGCGGCTATATTGATACGCATGGCCAAGTACGACAAGACCCGCGCATGGAAAGAAGCCAAAGAGCTGGTTGCCGAGCACAAGATGTCGCTGGCGATCGGCTTCGGGCTGATGCTGATAAACCGCGTCGCCGGATTGGTGCTCCCGTTCACGTCGAAGTTCCTCGTCGACGACGTGATCACGAAGAAGCAAACCGACCTGCTGATGCCGCTCGCCGCCTTCGCCGTCGTCATGACAGTCATTCAAGGCGGCACGTCGTTCGCCCTGTCCCAGGTCGTCAGCATCGCGGCACAACGGGCGATCACCGAGATGCGCAAGCGCGTGCAAGCCCACGTGCTGCGGCTGCCGATCTCGTACTTCGATTCGACCAAGACCGGCGTTCTCATCTCGCGCGTAATGACCGACGCCGAAGGCGTGCGCAATCTGGTCGGTACCGGACTCATCCAGCTCGTGGGGAGCGTGCTGACCGCCGTCATGTCGCTCGCCGTGCTGTTCTACGTGAACTGGAAGCTCACCAGCGCCACGCTCGTTCTACTCGCCATTTTCGGCGTCATGATGACGGTGGCGTTCAACCGCCTGCGCCCGCTCTTCCGCGAGCGCGGCGCGATCAACGCCGAAGTGACGGGCCGCCTCACCGAGACGATCGGCGGCGTGCGACTCGTGAAGATCTACGTCGCGGAACCGCGGGAGCGTCTCGTGTTCGCTCGCGGCGTGCACAAGCTGTTTCGTAACGTCGCCAAGACGATCACCGGCACGTCGGTCGTGGGCGCCGGGACGGCCGTCCTCACCGGATTGATCGGCGTCCTGCTCATCGTCATCGGCGGTCCGTCGGTGCTCAACGGATCGATGACGCTCGGTGAAATGTTCATGTACGTGTTTTTCATCGGACTCCTCGCCGCCCCGCTCGTGCAGATGGCGTCTATCGGCACGCAGGTGAGCGAAGCGTTCGCCGGTCTCGATCGCATCGCCGAGATCCGCGCGATGACGACGGAGGACGAAGCCGACGCCGACAAGGAGACGGTGAACGACATCGACGGCAACGTCGAGTTCCAAGACGTCTCGTTCGAGTACGTGCCCGACGTACCGGTGCTGAAGCACGTGTCGTTCTCCGCGGAAGCCGGCTCCACCACGGCGCTGGTGGGCTCGAGCGGCTCGGGCAAGAGCACGCTCATTGGCTTGATCATGGCGTTCAACCATCCTAAGAGCGGTCGCGTGCTGGTCGACGGCAAGGACATCGCCAACGTCAAGCTGCGCGACTATCGCTCGCATGTGGGCGTCGTGATGCAGGACAACTTCCTCTTCGATGGCACCGTCCGCGAAAACATCGCGTTCAGCAAGCCGGGTGCGACCGACGAGGAGGTTCGGACCGCCGCCCACATCGCCCACTGCGACGAGTTCGTGGATCGCTTCGAAAAGGGATACGACACCATCGTCGGCGAACGCGGCGTGAAGCTCTCGGGCGGACAACGTCAGCGCGTCGCCATCGCGCGCGCCGTCCTCGCCGATCCGAGAATTCTCATCCTCGACGAGGCCACGTCGAGCCTGGACAGCGAGAGCGAAGCGATGATCCGCGACGGCCTCCGCTCGCTTCGGCGCGGCCGCACGACGTTCGTCATCGCACACCGGCTGTCGACGATCGAGAGCGCCGACCAGATCCTCGTGATCGAAAACGGTGAGATCGTCGAGCGCGGCTCGCACCGCCAACTTCTCGCGCTCGGCGGTCGCTATCGCTCGCTCTATGAGCGGCAGTACGGCGCGGAAAAGGACGAGTACATCAATCCCGGCGAAGACTTCCTCTCCGTCGCCGGGAAAGACGTCGTGCGCAAGATGTAGCGTCCGGCGCGTGGCCGTAGATTGTCGAGTTCCCACCCACACACGTCCACATGCTGTTGCCACTGCTGTCTTCCGTATTCGTAATTCTGACGACGCCGAACGCCGGCGCATTTCGCGCGGCGCCGGAGGACAGCCTCCACTGTGCCCCCGGCGAGCAGCGCATCGAGATCAGCGCCGCGACGCTCGCCGACGGCCGGCGTCTCCCGTTCGCCGTCGGCGAGCAGCTGCAATACACGCCCTACTTCGGCCGACTGCGCGTCCCCGGGCTCGGTGAGATGCGGTTGATCGCGCGCGACACCGTCCGCGGGCATCTGGCGTGGAAGTCGGTGTTCACCACCGACGGCGGCATCCCCGGCGCGCACGTTCACGACACGACGATGAGTTGGTTCGACTCGGTCACATTCAGCTCGTTGCGATTCGTGCAGAACGTGCACGATCCCGGATATCACGCGAATCGCGACACGCAGATCTTCCCCGACGAGAAGATCTATCGAACGAAGGATGGCGTGACGCATCCGTCGGCGGCCGATCCGCTCGACGACATGTCGCTCGTGTACCTCGTGCGCACGCTGCCGCTCGAGCCGGGACAATGCTACGTGCTCAGCCGGTATTTCAAAACGGAGAGCAACCCGGTCGTGATTCACGTCGTCCGTCGCGACACCGTGAACGTCCCCGCCGGCCGCTTCCCGGCGATTCTGTTGCGTCCCGAGATCAAGACGACGGGAATCTTCTCGGAGAACGGGCACGCCGAACTGTGGCTCGCCGACGATTCGACCCGAACCGTTCTGCAACTGAACACGAGCCTCAAGTTCGGATCGATCAGCCTTCGACTGCGTCACGTCGGGCACGATCAATAGGGATTGACCAGGGCGGCGTCGGCGAATTCGGCGCGCGCGGCCGCGTTAAGACATCTAAACGCGATCTATGCGGTCCCTCACACCGGAGGAAGTTCCCAACCCCGGACGCCGGCCGCGCGTAGAGAGGATGTCCAATCAATCTGCGAACACCCCGAGGGCGTCCCGTGTCACCTCGCAGCTCCATATCACTGTTTCTCGTTCTCCTCCTCGGCGCATTTGCTCCGACTCGACTGCACGCTCAGGGCGACGCCGACATCATTCGTGGCCGCGTCACGGGCCCGGATAAGAAGCCCGTCGAGAACGTCACCGTCACGGCGACGTCGCTTGTAAACCAGACGTCGCGCACCGCCAAGACCAACGCCGACGGCCGCTTCTCGATCATCTTCAACGGCGGCGGCGGCGACTACATGATGGCGTACATCGCCATCGGCTTCGCGCCGACGCGATTCGAGGTCAAGCGCGAGGTCGATGAGGATATTCTCATCGCCGACGCGTCAGTCAGCAAGACGGCCGTGTCGCTGGAGGCCGTGCGGGTCAACGCCGGGCGCGAGCGCCCCGACCGCAACGGCAATTCCCTCGACGTCGGCGGCCGCGACCAGGCCGTCAACACGAACAACGTACCGATCGACATTCTCGGCGACCTGTCCGCGATGGCGGCGACGCTGCCCGGCGTCACGCTCATCCCCGGCGCCGACGGCGCTGCCAACGGGTTCTCCGTGCTCGGCCTCGGTGCCGACCAGAACAACATCACCCTGAACGGCCTGAACTTCGCCGGCACCGACCTGCCGCGCGACGCGACGACGCAGCAGCGCGTCACGACGTCCAGCTTCGACCCCTCGCGCGGCGGATTCTCCGGCGCGCAGATCTCCCTGCGAACGAACAGCGGCACCAATTACGTCACGCGATCGCTCCATCAAACGGTCGACGCGCCGAGTCTGCAGTACACCGACGCCGTCGGGCGAGCGCTCGGAACGCAGTTCACGAATCTGCAGTTCAGCGGCAACGCCGCGGGTCCATTTCAACTCGACAAGTCCTTCTATTCGATGTCCTGGCAGGTCGGGCAACGGACCAGCACCCTCGAGGACTTGCTGAATCTGAGCGGCGACCAACTCGCCCTCGAACGCCTCGGCGTGTCAGGAGACTCGGTGCAGCGTCTGATCGGTCTGCTGAACCAGGCCAACATTCCGCTGACGACGAACGGGATCCCCAGCTCGAAGCTGACGCGGAACGGGTCCTTCCTGACCAGCCTCGACTTCGCACCGAGCGGTGGGCATTTCTTCAACATCACGGCGAACGGCCGTTGGCAGGGCCAGGACGGTGCCAGCGTCACCAACACCGCCGTCCCCGATCACGGCGGTGACAGGCGCACCTATGGAGGCACGCTCCAGGGGCGGCACTCGACGTATTTCCTCGACAACTTCCTCGACAACACCAGCGCCTCGATTCAGGAGAGCGTGACCCAGGGCAATCCGTACATCGAGCTGCCATCGGCGACAGTGCGCGTCAACTCGGATTTCTCGGACGGAACCGCCGGGGTGTCGAACCTGCTGTTCGGTGGCAGCACGAGTTTGCCGACCGATTCGCACCAGTTGAACACCGAGTTGCAGAACGAATTGTCGTGGATCAGCCTCGACAACAAGCACCGCTACAAGTTCGGTCTCGATCTCCGATACAATCGCTACTCGCAGGACAACACGGCGAATCGGTTCGGCACGTACACGTACAACTCGATTGAGGATTTCGAGGATGGCGTGCCGGCGAGCTTCAGCCGGCGGCTCCAGGTGAACGAGCGGCTCGGTGACGACCTCGGGGCCTCGTCGTGGCTCGGCGACGCATGGCGTCCCGCGCAGCGATTCCAGGTGACGTATGGCGTGCGCGTCGACGCGTCGCACTTCCAGGGCAATCCCGACTTCAACCCGGCGATCGATTCGGCATTCAAGCTCCGGAACGACGCGGTACCGCGCGGCGTGTACGTCAGTCCGCGCCTCGGTTTCAGCTGGACTTACGGGACCAACCCGCAGATCGGCGGCTTCCAGGGCGCGCAGCGCGGATCGCGCGGGCAGATCAGCGGCGGCATCGGCCAGTTCCAAAATTTGCCGAGCTCTCCGCTGATCGCTGCTGCCGTCGATCAGACCGGGCTTCCGGCGGCGGCGCAGCAGCTGAGTTGCATCGGCGGCGCCGTGCCGACGCCGGATTGGCTTCAGTATCTCGGGAACACGGGCATGATTCCGAGCACGTGCGCGGGCGACCTTTCGACGTTCTCGAGCACGGTACCAAACGTCGCGCTCTTCTCGAAGGACTACATCCCGCAGCGCAGCTGGCGCGCGAACCTCAACTGGAACGCGCCGATTCTCGACAACACGTTCCGGCTCACCAGCGCGGCCACGTACTCGCTCAACCTGAATCAGCAGAGCCAGGTCGACGTCAACTTCGACCAGGCCCCTGTCTTCACGCTGGCGGCCGAGGGAGGCCGTCCGATCTACGTCGATCCGGCCAGCATCTTCCCGACCACGGGCACGCCGATCCAGACCACCTCTCGCGTGTCGCCCGAGTTCGCGAACGTGACGGACTACTTGTCGGACCTCCGCTCGCACACGACGCAGTTCAGCGTCGGCCTCTCGCCGGTCGCGTTCAACTCGGCGTTCCAGTGGAGCGTGACCTACGTCTGGCAAAAGATCGTCGATGAACAGCGCGGCTTCGCCGGTGGCAATACGGGGGGCGACCCGGATCTCGTGCAGTGGGCGCGCGGCAACATGGATGCGCGTCACCAGATCACGTACAACATCGGCTACACGTTCCACCAGGCGGTCAGCGTCGTCGCGCTCGGACGCGTCCAGTCGGGCAATCCGTTCACGCCGATGGTCGCGACCGACATCAACGGCGACGGCTATGCGAACGATCGCGCGTTCATCTACGATCCGTCGAAGGTCGCCGACTCGGCGCTCGCGACCGGCATGAAGAACCTGTTGGCGACGGCGCCCGCCTCGGTGCGCTCGTGCCTCGAGAGCCAGATCAACTCCATCGCCGGCCGCAACAGCTGCTCGGCGCCGTGGTACACGACGCTGAGCCTGCGCATCTCGCTCGTCTCACAGGCGATGAAGATTCCCGATCGCGCCACGATCTCGCTCGGCATCGCGAATCCGCTGACCGGAATCGACGCGCTGGTTCACGGCTCCAACAACCTTCACGGATGGGGCGCGCCGTCGTTGGCCGACCCGAACTTGCTGTTCGTCCGCGGCTTCGACCCGACGACCAATCAGTACGAATACACGGTCAATCCGCGCTTCGGCGCCAACCGGCAGGCGACGGCGGCCCTGCTGGCGCCGACGCAGCTCACACTCGACGTCAAGGTCGACGTCGGACCGGAGCGCGAGGAACAGGATCTGTTCCTCCGCCTGCGCCCGGGACGCTCGGGTAAGGGCAACAGGCTCACGGCCGATCAGATCAAGGTACAGTACGAGCGCACCTACCCGAACCCGTTCGAGCAGATGCTTCGCCAGCAGGACTCGCTCGGCTTGAGCAACGAGATCGCTGACAGCATCGCGACGCTCAACAAGGCCTACGGCAGGGTGATCGACTCGATCTGGACACCGGTCTCGACGTACCTCGCCGGCCTGGAGGACAAGTACGACCTCAACGCCGCGTACTCGAAGGTGAGCGAGGCAGAGAACAAGTCGCTCGACCAGATGGCGATCTACGGCCCGGCCGCCAAACAGTTGTTGACCCCGGAGCAAGTTCGCAAGCTTCCGCCCTTCATCGCGCTGTTCCTCGACAACCAGGCGATTCGCCAGGTTCGGCCCGGCAGGGCAGGTGGAGGAAGAGGCGGATTCTTCGGCGGGTGACGTCGGGAAGTGCGATCAGAAAAGCGGCGCCGTCTTGCGACGGCGCGGTTTTTTTTCGTGAGTCCCCGGCCACTCGTGAGCACTATTTGACGAGCGTGGCTCCTGTCAGCATCGCGATCGCCGCCAGCGTCGTCTGCGCCGCGTTCAATCCGAGCCGAAAGTCCTTGTCGTTGTACGTCGCGAAGAGATCCGTCGGCTGGTGCCACTGCGGATCCCACCCCGCGCCGATTTGTTCGCCGCGCTCGTTCTCGCGCAGCGAGATCGCCGGGACGAGATCCTGAAACGGCCCCGAGTCCGTGTTGGTCATGTGCTGGCCGACGCGTGCCGGATAATCCGTGGCGTACTTCTCGTTCGCCGTCTGGAAGAACCACGCGAGCTTCTGCGCCCCCTCGGCCTGCTTCGACGTCACTTGGAATTCGACGTTGACGTCGGCCTCGGGACGCTGCTCCGGACTCATCGTGCCGTCGGCGCGCGGCATGCCGTGGTCGAACATCAGCATGTCGTGCTGAATCATGCCGAGCCATTTCGGCTCGGGGTATTTGCCGGAGCCCGGCGGATTCTCCTTGCCCTGCAGCGAATCGCGCTGGGCGACGTAGGCGCGCGCGCCGTTCGTGCCCGTCTCCTCGTTGTTCCACAAGATGAAGCGGATGCTGCGATCCGTCTTCACGTCCGGGCTGCTGAACACGCGCGCCACTTCCATCACGAGCGCGGTGCCGGAGCCGTCGTCGTTCGCCGCTTCACCCCAGCCGATGCCGTCCATGTGGCCGCCGACGATGTACATCTCGTTCGGATGCGTCGTGCCGACCTTGGTGCAGAAGACTTCCTGCCGCTCGCCGTCGACCGACTGCGGCGTGTCGAGCGCGCGGAGCTTGGGATCCGGCTGCTTGAGAGAGTCGGTGTTGACACCTGTCGGCAGGCGAATGCCACGCAGGCGCCCCCCGCCTTGCGCCGTGTTGCCGCGGCCGCGGCCGCCTCCACCACCCGCGCGTCCTCGGCCGCCGGTGGTGTCGCCAGGCGCGCCACTGCGCCCGCGGGCCGGCGGAGCGACGTACGTGTAGGTGATTCGCTCGGTCGGCGTGCAGCCGTAGCTCTTGAGCTGCGCCTGGATCCAATCGACTGCCTGGCGATTGCGCTCGGTGCCTTGGCGGCGATCGCCGAACTGGGTCAGGCCTTTGACCGTCGCCTTGTACTTCTGGAGGTCGAGCCGCGCCACCATCAGCCGAACTGGATCGTTCAGCGTGTCGGGAGGCGCCTGGTTGGCGCCGGGCTGTTGCGCGTGTGCGCGCGTCGGGGCGAGAGCGAAGGACGCGGCGGCGACCGCGAGGATCGCGGTCCGTTTACTCTGAGTGCGAACGAGGGTGCTCATGGTCTCGGCGGATTGGACGCCGGATCATGAGCACCCTCGCTACAGCGTGCAAGTAGTGCTTAGCGACGACGGCCACGCTGCGGCCCGTCGTCGTTCCCGCCGACCTGAAAGGACAGGCCGACGCGAAGCTCGTTCGTTCGCGGCGGCGCGTCCTGGGCCGTGGGCAGCACGTACTCCGTCATGCGCCAGCGCGCTTCACCGAACAGCTCGACCGCGCGGGTGATCGGCAGGTTGGCGCCGAAGCCGTAGCTCCAGTCGGTGCGCGTCGTGGTGTTCACGACGTTCTGGACCCCCTCGACGCCCACGCCCGTGAACACGAACGGGGTGATCGAGCGGGACCCGCCGAACAGAAACATGGCGTCCGCGTCCGCGCCCCACGGGCGCATGTCGGTCGAGTAGGCCGCCGAGGCGTTCAGGTTCTGAAGAGCGAGGTTACCGCTGGCACGGAACGCCAATCCGCTGTTTCCGCCGAGCGTCAGCGCGAGACCGGCGAGCGGGCTGGCGCCCGTCGACGGCAGGAACGACACGAACGGCGAGATGGCGAGGTTGGATTGCTGCGCAGACGCCGCGACGACCGGGGCGGCGATGCCGGCCAGGAGAAGCTGCGGCAGCCGGAAAGTGATGGATCGATTCACGGGCGACTCCGGAAAGGGATGTGTCGGCGGGGAGAGAGTGCACGTCGGTTGCCAGGAGGTTCCAAATCCGCAACTCATTACCGGGACGGCGGTTGCCTCGCAGGCTCGCTCCCGTGACTGGTCCCGTGTGTCCCGCGGCAGGGACACCGGGTGTCGCCTCCGGCGGGCGCTTTCAGGGCGGACCGAGTCCCGGTAGGCTTCGCCTCTCCGAGGGACGACGACGATCAGCGAGGGACGGCGAAGCCGGCGGCCAGGAGGATATTCTAATGAGCATCGGTTCATCGATGGTGCCCGAGTTCGACCAGGAAATGACGACCACGCGACGGCTGCTCGAGCGCGTCCCGTCGGAAAAGGCCGAGTGGAAGCCGCATCCCAAATCGTTCGCGCTCGGACATCTTGCGCAGCTCGTGGCACGCATGCCGGGCTGGATCACGATGACCATCGCGCGCCCCGACCTGGACCTCGCCGGCGGCGGCGGATATTCGTTTCAGCCGACCGGCGAACTGCTGGCGCAATTCGACACGCACGTCGGCGAAGCACGCACCGCGCTGTCCGGCGTGCGCGACGAGGCGTTCGCCGAACCGTGGTCCCTCCGCATGGGCGATCGAGTGCTCTCCACGCTCCCGCGCGGCGTGGTGGTGCGGACGCACATCAACCATCTCGTGCACCACCGCGGCCAACTCACCGTCTATTTGAGATTGCTCGACGTGCCGATTCCGTCGATCTACGGACCGACGGCGGACGAACGGTGGGGTTAGAGCCGCGCGGCGGAGCGCGGCCCGGCCCTTAGCGATTTCTGAACGTGTACTTCGTCCAGACGACGACCATCCCGCACTCCGGCGCCCGCCCTGGCGGCAAGAGCTGCGCGGGAACCATCAGCGGGCGCGCGTAGACCTCGATCCCGGCGACTTCATGCGATTGCAGGTCGGACAGCGCGTTCGCCGACACCTCGACTCCGTCGAGCAGAATCGTCGGCTGGCAGGCGACTCCCCGGTCGTTCATCGTCGTCAACGAGACGCTGCCGAAGCGCCGCAGCATGCGAATGCCCGGGACGTCGTTGAACACGTTGATGAAGTCCGGATACCGCGCAATCGACATCGAGTCGAGCACGTAGCCGTTTCCGGCGTGGCGCCGGACGTCGAACTCCTGGGCCATCACGTGGACGCCCGGCGTCGCCACAGTTCGCATGCCGCTGAGCACGATCGGCCGCCCGAATTGCACCGCCATCCGCGTCGTGTCGTTGGGAACGACGTCGACCGTCGTCGAGATCGGCGCCACGCCAACGGAGAGGACGTCCATCTGCTGAGTGCCGAGCGGAACGTGGTGCAGCACGAAATGGCCGTCTTGGTCCGTCCGGACCTCGCGCATGCCCGGGATGGCGACCCGCGCCTCGCCGAACGGCGAGCCGTCCATCTTGCTGACGATGCCGCTCACCACCCCGACGCGCGACGACGTGGAGTCGGTCGGGCCGACCAGGAGATCGCGCCGTTCGATCCGTCCGGGACGCGGGGCGAGATCGATGTCGCCGCTCGCCACCGAATCCCGCCGCCCCGCGCCGCCAGCGCGGATGGACATCTCTTCCCAGGTGGGGATGTCGCAAACGCTGTAGTTGCCGCTGTCGTCCGCGACACCCTCGGCGCGCCAAATTCGGCCGCGCACGCGACCGCCTTTCGCCTCGAACTCCGTCCAGCTGATCAGGATGTGCGCGTGCGCCAACGGACGCATCGTCGTGGCGTCGCGGACCGTGCCGAAGACGAAGCCGCTGTCTTTGGGCACGTGGAGCCCGGCGCATTCGATTCGCCAGAGTGTGCCGAACGACGGAACGCCGAGGCGAATCTCGTCGCCTTCGCTGACCACCGTCGCCTTGCGCGAGATGCCGGTGAGGCCGAGCGAATCGAGCACGGCGTGCTGGATCGCGAAGGTGTAGTCGCCCGGCGCGACGCTGTCGAACTGGAAGCGGCCGTGTGAGTCGGTAGTGGTGTTTCTGGCACCGGACTGGCTGCCGAGAATGCTCACGAAGGCGTCGCGGAGCGGCTCGCGGCGGATGCTGTCGTAGGCGACGCCGTGCACCGGCATGGTCTTCGGGACCGCCTGCGGCGGGGCAGGCGACGGGGAGGCGCGCGGAGTTCCTTGCGCGGGAGCGCTGCGCGTTGCCACGATGACGCCCAGGAAAGCGGCGCGCAAAACGAGGAACGTCTTCACGAGCAGAGTTCCGCCCGGGTGGGGTGCGGTCGATATTGTATACACGGCATCTCGACGGACCGCAAGATCATTGCGTGACTCCCGATCCCACCGGGATGAATCATGCCACCTCGCCAAGCGTTCACGCCGGGGTCGTCGCTGTTGGTGCGCGGCGCTATTGTAAGTTCGACCGACTTGCGAACAGATTCGTCAACGCCGACATGTCTTCACCCGCCTCAATCCTCAGTCTGGTCGCATCCCTCGAGCTTCGCCTGGGAAATGGCTATGCCATCGAGGGCGAGGTCGCCAAGGGCGGTATGTCGCGGATCTACTCCGCCAGGCGATCGGATACGCGAGATCGCATCGCCATCAAGGTGATGGTCGACCGTCTCAGCGGCGCGTCGGGACCGGAGCGGCTCGAGCTCGAGGAACGGTTTCTTCTGGAGATGCAGGTGCTCCAGAAGCTCAACCACCCGCGCATTCCGGCGGTGCTCTCGTCGGGCGACGTCGGCGGCGCGCTGTACTACACCATGCCGTTCGTCGAGGGCGAATCGCTGCGCTCGCGACTCAAGCGCAAGGACGACATCTCCGTGCGCGATGCGCTGCTCTTCACGCGCGACGTCGCCGACGCGTTGGCGCACGTGCACGAGAACGGCATCATCCATCGCGACGTCAAGCCGGACAACCTGATGTTGTCGCCGACCGGCGTCTGGCTGCTCGACTTCGGCATCGCCAGAGCGCCGGCCTTCAACCAGGCCGACGCCGGTTTCGAAAAGCCCAGGTACATCATGGGCACGCCGGAGTACACGAGCCCGGAGCGTCTCACGGCCCGCGTCGTGGAGGACGCGCGATCGGATCTGTTTTCGCTCGGGTGCGTGTTCTACGAAATGCTCTCCGGGCGGCCGCCGTTTCCGCACGGCCTGCGCGACGCGATGAAGAAGCACGCGCCGACCTTGCCGATCGATCTCGCGCCGCTGCCACCGAATCTTCCCGACGAAGTGATCGGTCTGCTGCGCCGGTCGATCGCGTTGCATCCGTCCGATCGCTTCGTGAACGCGACCGCCATGCTCGCCGCCGCCGACAGCGCGGCCAAGCAGGTCGGCTTCGACTGATTTCCGTTCGAGGATCGTCAACGATGAACGAATCCAACTTCACCCGGCGCGATTTCGTGGCGGCGATCGTCACGCTCCCCGCGCTGGCCGCGTTGCGCAGCCGCGCCACCGACGAGGTCGAGATCGTCGAGTTCACCGACGCCGGCGTGCGCCAAGGGAAGGTTCACGTGGCGAAAGTCGTGAAATCAGACGGCGAGTGGCGGAGCCAACTGTCGCCGATCTCGTACCAGATCACCCGCCAGCACGGCACCGAGCGCGCGTTCACCGGACCATATTGGGATCTGCACGACCACGGGATCTTCCGCTGCGTCTGCTGCGGCAACGCGTTGTTCGCGTCGGCGGCGAAATTCGATTCCGGCACCGGATGGCCGAGCTTCTGGCAACCGATCGCCGAGGAGAACGTGCACCACGGCACGCCGAGCCACGGCTACACCGAAAGCGAAGTCACTTGCCGGCGCTGCGACGCGCACCTCGGTGATCTCTTCGACGACGGGCCGAAACCGACGGGGCTTCGATATTGCATCGACTCCGTGGCACTGCGCTTCGTGAAGTTCGCCTGAATCGCGCCGACGGGCCGGAGGGGCGATCGCCGGCGCGTGGATTGGGAGTGGTGGCGCGATGAACTTCTTGCGACGGTTGCGCGATGCGCTCGGCGAGACTCGGGCTCCGGCGAATTCGTCCGGTGGCGAGGCCTACGCCATTCGGGGCTTCACCGTTTTCGTCGACAACACGCGCCCCGACATCGAGACGCGAGCGGTGCTCGAACGATTCGACGAGGCGTTGGCGTTGATCGAGCGGGCGCAGCCGTGGCGGCTCGCCCACATGCGACGCGACCTCTCGCGGTTTCTCATCATCCGGTATCCGTGTCGCGGCGCGTTCTTCCCGCACACGCGGGAGTGCATGACGGAGCTCACGTTCCTCGCCCGGCGCGACATCTCGGCGGCGCCAGTCGCGGCGTCGATTCTCCACGAGGGAATTCACGCGCGCGTCCACGGGATGGGTGTGCGGCCGGAGTCGAAGGATCCGGCGCGCGAAGAGCGCATCTGCCGGCAGGCCGAGCTCGAGTTCGGGCTGGGGCTGCCGCCGCAGTTGGGAGCGCCCGTCGTCGAACGCGCGAAGCTCAGCCTCGAGCTGGCCGACGAAGAGGTGGCGCCGGCCGTGGATTGGAACGTGGCGATGGAACGACAAGCGGCGATCGATCGCGCCGCCGCGCGACCCGATTGAGAGATCTCTCCAGCGGTCGTGCTCGCTGGACAACCGGATGAGGCCGAGGCAAGCTTGTGGGTCCACCCAGGCCTGCTGTGTCCGCGTCGTCCTCTGATTCGAGTGCCCCCACGGGCCCTGCTGCGTCGCCGGATCTCGTCGAGGCGCTGCGCGACCGCTACGAGATCGTGCGCGAAGCCGGACGGGGCGCGTCGGCGATCGTGTATTTCGCGCGCGACCTGAGACACCATCGCGCCGTCGCGCTCAAAGCGCTGAACCCCGACGTGAGCGCCGTCGCCGGGGAGCGTTTTCTCCGCGAGATCGAAGTGTCGGCGGGCATGCAGCATCCGCACATCCTGCCGACGTACGATTCCGGAATCGCGGTCGGACGGCTGTACTTCGTCATGCCGTTCGTCGAGGGCGGATCGCTGCGGCAGCGGCTCGACAAGGAGCCGAAGCTTCCGCTGGAGGAGGCGCTTCGCTACGCGCACGAAGTCGCGGTCGCCATCGCGTTCGCGCACGACCGCGGGATCGTGCATCGGGACGTCAAGCCGGAGAACATTCTCTTCTATCACGACCACGCGTGCCTCGCCGACTTCGGGTTGGCGCGCGCGATGGAGGAGATCGACGTTCGCGTCACCGCGCACGGCATGGTGGTGGGCACACCGGCCTACATGAGTCCCGAGCAGCTCAGCGACGGCGAGTTCGACGGCCGCAGCGACGTGTACTCGTTGGCCTGCGTGTTGTACGAGATGCTCGCCGGGAAGCACGCGTTTTCGGGAACCACGCCAAGGGAATTGCTTCGCCAGCGGCTGCGCGAACCACCCGCTCCGATCCGCGACCTGCGCTCGGACGTGCCGGCATCGGTGGACGCGCTCCTGCAGCGCGCGTTGGCGCGCTCACGCGACGACCGTTTCCAGAATGCTCATGAGCTGGCCGCGGCGATCGAGGACGCGCGCTTCGAGATCTCGACCGGACGGGCGGCGACGCGAAAGCGCGTGCGTGCGCTGCGTCCGCTGCGGCGTCCGTTGATCTGGGCCGGCGCGACGGTTCTCGCGCTGGCCCTCACCGCGCTCATGACGCCGCCGATTCGAACGGCCGTGGCGAACAACCGTGCCGAGGCGAGCGCGCGCTCGGCCGCCGTGGCGCAGGTGCGTGCGGCGGAGCAGCTCCAACTCACGCATCGCGTCGGCACGCAGGATTTTGGCATGGCCGTGTCGCGCCTCGTTCGCGCGCGTTCGCGCTTGCGAGGGCGAGATTCAGTCTACGCCGAAGGATTGATCGCGCTCGGGAACGGCGCGTACCAAACCGCCTGCGGGGCATTCGAGCGAATGCGCGCGTCCGACTCGCTCGACGCGATGGCGTGGTACGCGCTCGGCGACTGCCAGGCGCTCGACTCGGCGGTGGTGCGCGACGCGAAGAGCGCCTCGGGATGGCGATTCCGCACGAGCTGGTCGGCGGCCGCGCGCGACTACATCCGTGCCGCTACGCTGTCACAACCGTCGAATCGCGCGCTGACTTACGTGATGCTCGCCAGTCTGCTGCCGATCTCTCCGGTCCAGATGCGGCTCGGGCGTTCCGTCGAAGGCACTCCCCAGATCTTCGCGGCGCATCCGTCGTCCGAGGGCGACTCGGTCGCGTTCGTACCGTTCCCGCTCGCCGACATCGTGGCGGCGAAATCGGCCGCGATCTCACCGTCCCTTCCGGAGGCGTTGCGACTCAATCGCGACCTGTTCGTGAACGCCGCGCGCCGCTGGAGCGCCGCGTTTCCCGACAATCCGGATGCGTTCGAGGCGTTGGCCGCGGGACTCGAGGCGCGTGGGGAGATCGGCGCGGGCGACGACGGCGCCGGCGGCGCACTGCGGAAGGCGCGTTCGCTCGCGCAGGCCCCGGACGCGCGCGTGCGACTCGCGACCAGCGAGGTCCGGCTGCGCATCAAACGAGGAGAGCTCGAGTCGGCGATAGGCCTCGCCGACTCGCTGCTCACCGCGAGTCCCTCAGCCGCTCCGCCGTCCCGGGATCAGGCGGCGAGGCTCGTCGGACTCGCCGCGCTGACCGGCCGCGTTGCGCGACAGAGCGAATTGAGCACGATCGCGTTCGCATCGCGCAACGCCGATGGGGGAATCGCACCGCAACTCACGGCGCCGGCGAGTCGGTTGTTCGCGCGCGCCGCCTCGGGCATCTGCGACGATTCGCTGCTCGTGTTGCGCCGGGACCTCGAGACCGCTCTCGAGAGTTACAGCCAACCGATTCGCCGCACGCAGTTCATTCGGACGTTGATCACGCGACCGATGTCGCTCGCGTATCCGTGCTTCGGCGCCAAGGCGTTCGACGGTTTGCCGCCGTACGTGTCGCTCGACATCGCGGAGCGTGCCGCCTTGCGCGGCGACCGCCGCCGCGCCGCCGGGACCCTCGACTCGCTCGAAGCCGTGCGCCGCGTCTCTCTTCCCGGGGAGATTCCGCTCGACGCCGTGGTTCAGGAAGCGAGAGTGCGAGCGTCGATCGGCGACACGGCGAGCGCGATCCGGCAGCTCGACCGCGTACTCCGTGCTCTGCCGACGCTGTCGCCGTTCGCGATTCGCGAGGAGGCGCAGGCCGCGGCCTTCGGCCGCGCGTTTCTGCTGCGCGCCGAGTTGGCGCGTGCGACCGGAGACGCCGCCGAGCAGCAGTTCAGAGCGCGCCAGGCGCTGGTCGTGTGGCAGCACGCCGACGCCTCGTTCGCGCCGACGATCGAGCGCTTGCGCGTCCTCGCCTCTGGGGTGCGATAATTCGCAGAAGCGGACGCGGCGGCCCGCGTCCGAATTTCGTCGGGCATTCACATCCGAGAGCCGGGACATCGCCTATTGCGCGGCGTCGCGGCGCCGAACCTTCACGCAGGAGAACGAGTGACGCTGCGATCCACGTGGATGGGCTCGCGGGCAATAGCAGCCGGACTTGTGGTCTTTGTTGTCGTCGCGTGCAGCGGAAGCGAGAAATCGCCGAAGGCGGGATCGAGCGCCGCGGCGGCGCCGCCTGCCGCCGCGGTCGCGTCGCTGCCCGGCGCGCTCGCGAAGCCCATCGGCCAATACAGCGGGGACGAGTTCTACGCGCTCACTCGTCAATTGCAGTTCGGCGGCGGCGGCGAACATCAGCGGCCGTGCCGCGGGCGGGCCGGATGCCGCGGCGCCAACGCGCGTGAATTCACGCGCATCCAGGTGGACGGCGTCGCCGGCGACGACTCGCTCAGCGCGACGAACCTCCCGGCAAACGGCGCGATCGCCGTCCGCGCGTTGAACCACGGCCGGTTCGCGGACTCGTTGTACAACATGCGTCCGGGCGCCGCGTATGAGAATTATCTCATCGTCCTGCCGACGCCGAACAGCGCCAGCGCGTCGTGGGTGCTCGAAGAGCTCACGACGACCGACGGCTCCCGCACGCACCAGACGATCGCCAAGGGCACGCTGCGCGAATGCACGGGCCCCGGCCATTCGTTCCAACGCGGACCGCGAGCGGACTTCAAGACGTGCGAACAGGCCGCCCAAGTGCGGCCGGCATCATTCGGGTCGATGCTTCAGGGCGACATCGGTCCGCCGATCTGGTTCGGCTGTGCGTTCGGCTGCTGCACGGCCGATCCGCCGGGCCTCCGCGGGTGACGCGATGATCGAGCTGCGATCGCGCGAGTGCGTCGTTCGGACGTTTCGGCCCGAGGACGCGGCGAGCCTGGCGCGCCACGGCAACAACCGGCGCATCTGGGAGAACTTGCGCGATCGCTTCCCGCATCCGTACACCGAGGCACATGCCTCCGGCTACATCGCGCACTTGTTGAGCAGCCACGACGACGAGCCGAGCTTCGCCATCGAAGTCGATGGTGAAGCGGTTGGCGGCATCAGCCTCCAGCCGGGCATCGACGTCGAGCGCGTCAGCGCCGAGATCGGCTACTGGCTCGGCGAGTCGGTGTGGGGACGCGGCGTTGCGACGTCGGCGATCCGTCTGGTGACCGACTACGGGTTCACTCGGCGCCGGCTCGAGCGCGTATTCGCCGTTCCGTTCGTGACGAACGTCGCGTCATGCCGGGTCCTCGAGAAGGCGGGATACCAACGCGAAGGGACGATGCGGCGCAGCGCGATCAAGGACGGCCGCATCATGGACCAGCATCTGTACGCGAAGACGCGAAACTGATGGGAGACGCGAAGCGCTACATGAAAATCGCGAGTGTAGTGGTCCTGACCTGCGCCGTGATCGCGGGCTGTTCGGGCGACGAGACGCGCGGTGACTCGCACGAAGCCGGAGCGAGCGCCGCGGGGACCGTGATGAGCGCGGCCGAGTTCAGCTCGGCCACGAAGTACCTGGGGATTCGCTACGACTCGCTGCCGCCGGCGTTCACGTTCGTGGCGGGCGCGTTGCTGCCCGGATCGTCTGGCGCGGGCGCAGCCGGGTTCGACCTCGATCTGGTGCGCACGCCTCGCGGCAACATGCTTTGGTTGGATTCGATCGTCGCCGTGTCTCCGCGCGGACGTCCGAGCCTCGTGGTGCGCGCCGAGCTCAAGGTGCCGCCGCTCGCCGCGGACGAACGGCTCATGATGTCGACGTGCGACGTGGATGGACACGTGGATCCACGTGTCGTGGCGATCGTGGTCATCGGGCCGGGTGTCGCGCAGTTCCCGCCCGTGCGCCAAGCGTGGCGAGCCAATGCGACGACTGGGGTGTTCGACGTGATCCCTGTCACAGGAGTCGCTTGCGGCCAAACGGAATCGTCAGCGACGACGACCGATAGTCGCGTCGTTCCTTGACAACCCCGCCATTCACGTATTAGAATGGCTTTACAGGGAGTCGCGTCCCGATGGTAGTTCGTCGTTCCTCATGCCTCGGCGTGGAGCGGCCTGATCGATGCCAAGTGCATCGACCTGAACATCGGCGGCGCGACTTTTCGTTTTCCGGCAGTTCGACTCACACTTTCGACTCGATGATTCGATCCGCGACTCATGTCCTCGCCGTCACGCGCCAGCCGGCCTTTGCCGTCTCGGCCGACAGCTGGCGCGCGCCGGTGAGCGTCGTGGGCAGTCAGGCGCAAATCGACGATCGGAGTTCCATGCTCGAATCGCAGCGAAGCACAACTGACGCAGGCAGTTGGACCGGAGCACCGGCGCGATAGCGCACTCCGAGCCGACACGGGCAAACCACCGCCCCGCCTGCGCAGAGCGCGCGGCGGGGCGGTTTTGTTTTTGGGGAGGGGGTTGGAAAACTCTTCACGGGGAGGAACGTCCTGATGGGAACAATGCAACGAATGGCCGACCAGGCATGACGCTCGGATAGCTGGACACGCGACTCCCCTATCCGGTACGCGTCCGCTGCCTGGCCGAGCCTTCGTTTAACAGGTGAAGAAAAGTCCGATGACCGGCGCGTATGGGCCTTAGCCGCGCGCCGTCCGGGTCGAGCTCGTGAAATACAAGGAGCACGGCGCCGCCGCACGATCATCCCATGGGCCGAAAGCCGGGACCGTGCGGGCCAACGTCGCCGCGTAGTGGGTGTGAGTCCCGCCGGCCCGGTCTGGCTGTGTCGCCCGTCGCAACCCGCGGCGGGCGCGCTCCGTATTGCGTTCGGATGCACAGCGTTCGACACGCCACCAGGGCCACGGACGGATTCCATGTTCAACGACCACGACCTTCTCGAGTTCCTGCTCGTCGCGGCGCCCGGCTTGCTTGCCACGACAGTGCTGTTCGCTGTCTTGTGGGTCCGCGCGCGTGAACGCGCACTGCGTTCGCAGGTGTCTCAGCGCCGCCCCGACGCACTGAGTGAAGAGCTCACGCATGTCGTTCACGCGGTGGACGCGATCGCCATCGAAGTCGAGCGGATCTCCGAGGCCCAGCGCTTCACCGCGTTGGCGCTGGCGGAGCGCGCCGGGGCGAAACGGGTCGGCGAACGGGTCATCACGCCGCACTGACGCGCCGACGAGGGTGAAGGGGGAAACGATCCCGGCGCGGGCGGAGTTCGTTCGTGGACAGCGTCCGAGGCGCGTCGTACGTTGATGCCAGTGGGCGACAGTCGACCCTCTACCCCTCTCCCCCGATAGAGCCATGAATCGCAGCTTTTTCATTCGACCGACGCTGTTCATCGTGGCCGCGGCAGTGATTGCGGCGTGCAGTTCAGGCGGCGGGACCACTACGACGACGTCGGCTCCGACACCGTCCGCGGCGCCGAGTTCACGTCCCGCGACGACAGCCGCCGCGGCTCCGGCAGCAGCCGCTTCCGCCGTGACGCCGGCGATGATCACGCTCGGAGACTCGATCTTCCATGCCGCGAGCTGCCAGCGCTGCCATGGCGCGGACGCAAAGGGCGCCCGGAACGGGCCGAGCCTCCTCGGGCCGACGTTCCTGCACATCAAGGGCACTGGGACATACAGCGACTTCCTGAACGTCATCATGAGCGGCGTACCGGCTGACTCGATCAAGGACAAGTCGCACCAGATCGTGATGCGGCCGCGTGGTGGCGGCCAGACCCCCCTCACCGACGATCAGGTCAAAGCGGTCGCCGCGTACGTCTATTCCCTGAGCCACAAGTCGTGATGCCATGACGAGAGCCGCGGTCATTCTGCTCGGCGTGGCGGCAAGCGTCGCCGGCGCGCAAGTGCCACAGCAATGGCCGCAGCACTCGATGAATAGGCCGAGGCCCCCGATCGTGAAGCCGGGGGTCTTCGAGCCGGCGCCGCCACCCGCGGACGCAACCGTACTCTTCGACGGAAAGTCGCTCGCCAACTGGCGATCGTCGGACAGCACGCACGGACCGGCGAAATGGAAAGTCGCCGACGGATACATGGAGGTCGTGGCCGGGAGCGGCGCGATCGAAACCCGCGACGCATTCGGCGACTGCCAGCTGCACATCGAATGGCGCGCGCCGACGCCGCCCAAGGGCGAAAGTCAGGAACGCGGCAACAGCGGTGTGTTTCTGATGGGGATGTACGAAGTCCAGGTGCTCGACTCGTACGACAACGTCACCTACGCCGACGGACAGGCTGCCGCGGTGTACGGCCAGTATCCGCCGCTCGTGAACGCGAGTCGTCCGCCTGGTGAGTGGCAGTCGTACGACATCGTCTGGCACCGCCCCCGTTTCGATGCGCAGGGCAGACTCGAACGGCCGGCGCGAATCACGGTGTTCTTCAACGGGCTGCTGGCGCAGGACAATGTCATCCTCACCGGCCCGACGGCGCACCAGCACCGGCCGCCGTACCACGCGCATCCCGACGCGCTGCCGCTCGGACTACAGGATCACGGGAATCCGGTGCGGTTTCGGAATATCTGGATTAGAAATCTCGAACGGGCGCCCGGCAAATAGGCGTGGCGGCCTGGCCTCTATCGGGGCGGCCTGCTGAACTGCTTTGACGCAGAGGCGCGGAGAACTGCCGCAGAGGGACACTCGAGGCTCCGTCGCGCGACGAGCCGGGATTTTTGGGGGAACAGCCGCCCGGGAAGCTTCCGACGCCGTGGAGGCTTCGCCGCGGATCGATGGTTCCCGAGCGGCTTTAACAAAAACATCCCGGCTCGTCGCGCGACGGAGCCTGTCCTCCGCGGCTGCTCTCTGCGTCTCTGCCTCCTCTGCGTCTCTGCGTCAAGCAGTTGCAGTTTCAGAGGTAAGCGTTAAGCAGTTGCAGCTTCAGCGCTCGAACGCCAGCAGATCGCTAGACCGCGCAGTAGCGATTGAACGCGTTCACCAGATCGTGCGCGATCTCCTCGGCGTGGCGGCCTTCGATCTGCCAGCGCTCGAGCATGAACACCAGATCGCCGTCCTTGAACAGCGCGATCTGCGGCGAGCTCGGCGCATAGCCGGTGAAATACTCGCGCGCGCGATTCGTGGCGTCGGCGTCCTGCCCGGCGAACACCGTGGTCAGCTTGCTCGGCTTGATCGGGTTCTCGAGCGCGATCGCGACGGCGGGGCGCGCCATGCGTGCCGAGCAGCCGCACACCGAGTTCACGACGACCAGCGTCGTGCCGTCGGCGTTCTGGAGCTCGCGGTCGACGTCTTCGACCGTTCGCAGTTCCTGCACCCCGAGGCGGGTGAGGTCCTGGCGCATCGGGGTCACGAGCCGTTCGTCGTACATCTGTTGAGGAAGCCGCATATGGGTCACTGAGGAAGATTCACATGGTTGACAGTCGAGCGATCACGGGGTCACGCCACGAGGTCACTCGTCACGCACGAGCGCCAGGATCGCCGCTTGGGGCACGACGAGATAGCGGTCGCCTTCGAAAGTGATCTCGACCGCCGCCTTGCGGAAAAAGAGCGCGTAGTCGCCGGTCTTGGCCTGCATCGGAACGAACCGTGTTGCCCGTTCGCCCGCGCCGGTCTGCCACGGTTCGTCGGAGAACGAATCGAGGCTCGGCATCGGAAGACCCGGGCCGGTCGCCACGATCTTGCCGCCCTGCACCGCCTGGTTGTCGATCGCCGTCGGAGGAAGGTACAACCCGACGGTCGTACGTTCCTCGCCTTCCTCCACGCGCACCAGCACGCGGTCGCCGACGACGATGAGCTCTTTGTCTCGCTTGATCATGGGTCGCTCCTGACTCAGGTGCTTTGGCGGATCCGTCAAAAGTTACTCTGCGGGAATAGGGGTGGTCGGGTTGGGCCGGGCGAGCCGGAACACAGGGTAGCTCACCACGAGAATTCCCAGGGCGAAAAGGCTGTTTCGGCGGTCCTCGACGACGGCGCTGACCAGGAACCCCAGCGATCCCAGCAACACGAGCCCCGTCGTCCACGGATAGCCGACCGTCCGATACGGCCGTGCGCGTTGCGGCTCGCGAATGCGCAAGCGAATCAGGCCGAGGAAGGACATGCTGTAGTTCGCGACGAAAAAGAACGCCGCGATCGCAATCATCGTCTCGAAGGTGCCGGTCGCCAGAAATCCAATCGTGATGATTCCCGTCGCGACCAGCGAGACGACGGGCGTCCCTTTCGGGTTCACCCGTGCCGCGACCGGGATCCCCAGGCCGTCGCGACTCATCGAGAACAGCGTGCGCGAGGCCATCAGAATGCACGCGTTCACGGCGCTCGGCAGCGACACGATCACGAGGAGCTGCACGATGCGCTCGCCGCCTGCGCCGAGGATGGCGTTGGCGACCGTTCCCGCCGCCAGCTTCGAGCCGGCGAGCGTGGAGAGCGGAAGGACATGAAGAAAGGCGATGTTGATGAGCAGATAGATCGCTGCCACGCCCGCCAAGCCGTAGAACATCGAGCGAGGAATCTGGTGCGCCGGGTCGTTCAGCTCTTCCGAGAAGTAGATCGGTCCGGTCCAGCCGTCGTACGCGTAGATCACTGACTGCGCGGCCAGGAGAAACGCGGCGAAATGAAACCCGCTCGGCGCAGACGATGCAGCGGCGGCCGGCGGCGCGGCGCCACGTGCGTCGAACGCGAAGCACGCGACGACGAGCGCGACGAGCGCCACGGCCTTGAGGAGGCTGGTCAACTGCTGTGCGCGATCGCCGCGACGTGTTCCGCCCAACAAAAGCAGCGTGAACGCCGCGGTGACAACCATCGCGATCGGCGCGACGCCCGATGTCACTCCAATGAAACCGACGACCGACTCTCCGATGACCGTGGCAATTGCCGCTGTCGAGGCGCACGTCGAGACCCAGTCCATCCACCCGGCGACGAACCCGACGTAATCGCCGAAGATGTCGTGCGCGAAGACGTATTGTCCTCCGCTCCTCGGCATCATCGTCCCGAGCTCGGCCAGCGCGTTGGCGCCGAGCAGCGCGTAGAGCCCGCCGATGACCCAGATGCCGATGAAGCCGAGCGCGTTCGGTAGATAGCCCGCGATCTCGCCCGGCGTGCGCAGGATTCCCGCACCGATCGTATTGCCGATCGTCACAGCCAGGCCGAAGGTTAGGCCGAGCATCTGGACGAGGGATTGCTTGGATCGGCTGGGCTCGGTCACCACGCAAACGATCGCTCTCGGACGGCGTGACGGCTAGAAGCCGGACCGGTGGACGAAGTCGACCACAAAAAATCAGCGGGATGGACCGTATCCAACCGGCACACCCCGCTGATTGTGCTTTCGGAGATCAGGCCGACCCCCACCCGAGTCAACGCAACCTCAACGAAAGCGACCTTCTGTTGTCCACCGACGATCAGTACACGCTTCTAGACAAGGACGTTGGGGCGAACCCTGACGTTTTTCTCGTTACTGGCAATTAAGATGTCCAAACGGTAGGGGCAGCGTGCAGTTCTGCGTATTGCCGTCTTCGGTGATCACGACCTTCGCCGTCGCCGAACCGTCGTACGTGATGACTTCGCGTCGCGAAGACGTGGCCGGCGACTGGCCCGAGAGCGTCATCGTCACCGACATCGAGCGGATGATCGTGCCCGCGGTCGGATACGGCGGATGGCTCAACGCCGCGGTGCCGACAGGGATCACGATGCCGGTGATGGTGTCGCCGGCCATGCGCTGCGCGGTGAACGCTCCCATCGACGAGGTGCCCGTCGTGTTTTCCGATCCGGCCGATACGCCGTCGACCTTTCGTTGCGTGCTGCCCCGCGCGAGACCACTGATCGTCTGACTGCTCGATTCGTTCACGTGCGTCGTGTCGCCGTCGTGGCGCGTCACTGTGCCCGTGACGCTGAAAGTGGAGACGAGGGTGTTCGTCGTGCTGTCGAATTTCGACTGCGGAGCGCCGCTCGCGTCGGTGAGCAAGTAGGTGCGAGTGACCGTGAGGCCGTTGTGCGCCTCTTTCGCGCACGTCACGACACCCGTGCTAGCGGACGTACACGCGTTGCCTCGCATGACCACCCCGAGGCCGAAGCCGAGGAACGGCTGGCCCAGACCGCCCATGAATCCGATGCCGAAGCCGGCGCCGTGACCGAACAGGAAACGCGACAGCGGCCCGCGCCCTTCGAACAGCGGCGAGAACGGGTTATCGGTGTCCGAGGCATCGAAGCTGGTACTCAGATCGGAAAAGCCGGGCGGCACGGTGGAGAACGCGGACGACGCGTCCAACAACGCCGCGCTGCCGCTATTCGGCGCGCTGCTGGAATCGCTGCTGCACGCGACGGTCACGGCGGCGGCGGCGAGGCAGGTCACGGTCACAATTCGTTTCATGGCTCACGTCCTTTGTCGAGTCCGAATGCAGACACGGCCTGCGTCTGCTACCCTCAGTTTGTCGTTTGGACCGGCCCAGCGTTAACAAAAAAAACGAAATTCGGTCCCGACACGTTCTCGGACTGTGACTTAGATCGCTGTCGTCTCAGGCAACCACGCGGCGAGGCGGTTGCGTAAGTGCTTCAGCGCCTTCCCCATCTGCGATTCGACCGTCTTGATCGAGATGCCGAGCGTCTCGGCGATTTCGGCGTAGCGCAATCCCTGTTCCCGGCTCAGCCGAAATACTTCGCGGCAGGCGGGCGGCAGCTCGGCGACCGCGGTCGTGATGGCGTCGCGCAGCTCCGCGGCGACGAGGCCCGAGGTTCCGGCCGCGGCGACGCTTTCTTCGCCGATGAGATGGGGTTCGGCGCGCTTCTGTACATTGGCGTGGCGAATCTGGTTCAACGCGCGATTGCGCGTGGACCGCACCAGGTAGGCGCGCAACGACTCCTGGATCATCACGGTTTGCCGGCGCCGCCAGAGCTCCAGCATCACTTCCTGTACGACGTCCTCGCTCGCGCTTCGATCATGCAACAGGCTCTGGGCCAGGATGACGAGGGCGGGGTAGTGCGTTCGGAAGATCGTGTCGAAGGCCGCCTGGTCGTCTCCTTTCAGGCGGTCGAGAAGCGCTCGGTCATCCATGCCCGTATCGTGGGGCAGGACAAGCGCTCCAGGACGAGCTCAATCGCCGGCCAACTGTCCGCGGCAGCGTGGTTTCCGTATACTCCCGTCTCCGCGGGTGGACCGTGATCGGGGCCATGATTCGCATAAGGGTATACGTTTTCCGACGTGTCGATAGGCCATGACCGACGACGCTCATCACCAGTCCGGTACGTCCGATTTCGTCCCGGATTGGGACATGCTCGCACGTTTCGTCGCCGGTGAAAGCTCGGTCGACGAAATCTCGCACGTCACCCAATGGCTGGACGCGAATCCCGCCGAGCGGGCGTTGCTGGAGCGCTTGACCGAAGTCACCGCGGCAACCTCCGCGCCGGATGTCGACGTCGAGGCCGCGTTGGAACGGGTCCACGCACGGATGGGTCAGGCCGCGACGCTGTCGATCGCCGAGAGGCCGACGCGGCGATCCTGGCGGCCGATGGCTTCGATTGCCCTGCTCGCCGCGGCCGCGGCGATCGGGTTTCTCGTCGTATCGAAGCGGAAGGCCGGATCGTTCCGTGACAAGGCGGCCACGACGGTCGCGTCGCGCACGTACATGACGAGCTATGGCCAGCGCGACTCGATCGATCTGGGCGATGGCTCGCGCGTGGTGCTCGGACCCGACAGCCGCCTGACCGTTTCCGGCGGCTTCGGAACCAAGTCGCGGTCCGTCGAGTTGCGTGGAGACGCGTATTTTGACGTGCGCCATGACTCAGCGAATCCCTTCGCCGTGCGGGTTGGTTCGGCCCTCATTCAGGACGTCGGCACGACGTTCACCGTCGAGAGCGACGACGCCAACGCGACCGTGGTGACCGTTGTAACTGGGAGTGTGCGGCTGCGGACCATGCAATCCGCGGCCAGTGCGGGCGTCGTTCTTGCTGCGGGGGAGCGTGGATCAATCGACGACGCGGGGCGTACCAGCATGGAGCGCTCGCCCTCGCCCGACGATGACGTTGCCTGGACGACGGGCAAGCTCGTGTTCCGCGACGCACTCTTGTCGCGCGTGGCGGCCGAGGTTCATCGCTGGTACGGAGTTCGATTGCACGTGGATGACCCATCGCTCTTGTCGCACCATGTCACGACGACTCTGCTCACGAATCAATCGGCGGATGAGGTGCTTCACATTCTCGAGCTCGAGCTCGGCGTGCGAATCGAGCGTCAAGGCGACTCGGCGGTGGTCATGAACGGACGGAGCTCCGTGTCCCCGCCCCGGTGATCGCCACGCGTTCGCGGGTATGCTATCTCAGCGCGAGCACCGTAATGGTGCTCGCGTTCGCGCGTTCAATGGACGCTCAAACGCGCGCGTGTCAGGCGACGCCCGTCGATTCTTCGGCCGCCGCCGCCCCCACGTGGGCGCCCCCGCTGGACCGATCGATCAGCCTTCGAGCGATCAATCTTTCGCTGCGCGACGCGCTCGATCGAGTCGCGACGACGGCACGCATCCGCCTGTCGTACAGCGCCGAGCAATTGCCCCTCGACCGCGTAGTGTGCGTTTCGGCAGAGGGGTCTCAGGCTGGTCGTGTGCTGTCCGATCTGCTGAACGGAACGAACGTCTCGCCGGTCGTCGTCGGCAGCGATCAGGTCGTTCTCGCGCCGCGGCTGCGGTCGGCCCGATCCGAGGCGCCGCCGATGGCGCCGACGCTCGGCGTGCTCGACCGCGTCGTCGTCACGGGAACCGCGACCGGCGCGCCGGCGAAGGAACTGTCCGTCGGACTCGGCGTCGTGAACGGCCGCGCGCTGTCGCGCGACAACACGACTACGATCTCCGACGCGCTCGACTCGTACGTGCCCGGCATGTGGTCGTGGGCTCAGTCGCCGTCGAGCATGTTGAGCTCGTACGCGAGCATCCGCGGCGCCAGCTCGTTTGGATTGAGCTATCCAAAGATCTACATCGACGGGATCGAGGTCGCGAACCCGCTGCTGCTCAGCCGCTTCAATCCGGGCGCGATCGATCGCATCGAAGTGGTTCGCGGCCCGCAAGGTGCCGCGCTCTACGGCGCGGACGCGATCAGCGGCGTGGTGAACATCGTGACGCGTCACGACGGCTCCGACGGCGACGGCCCGCAGGCCGCGATCCGCTCGACGGCCGGCGTGTCGCAGAGCTCCTACGCGCGCGACGTCGTGGCGCAGGATCACGCGCTCTCGTTCGTCACCGGCACGAGCACGCGGTCGGCCGATCTGCACGTGAGCGGGTCGACGCTCGGCGCCTTCGTGCCCAACGGATACAGCCGCGACATCATGGCGTCCGGCGGCGGGCGGATCGTCGGCAGCTCCGGCACGCTCACGACGACGGCGCGTCTTTTCTTCGAGCAGGCGGGAGTTCCATCGAGCCCGCTGGTGCAAGCGCCGGTGTCCAACTCATCGCCGGGCGGTTCCTCGTCGATGATGCCGGCCACCAACACCTCGCCGCAGACGGTCACCGAATACACGCTCGGCACGACCGCGATGCGCGCGTCCGATCAGAACACTGTCGATTCGTTCATCATCGGCGTCGACGGGTACCGTCTCGCCAACGTCCAGACGAACTACACGCCGGTGCCGAGCATCGTCGACTCGGCGTTGCGCGCGGCGCAGGGCGGCGCTGACCGCGCGACGCTGCGCGCGACCCGCGTGATTCATTTCCGCGGCGACGATCCGACGCGCGGTTCGCTCACGCTCTCCGCCGAACACGCCACGCTGCGCGCGTCAACGGTGGCTTCGTCGGCCTTCATCGTCGGCAGCCGCGGCGTAGGCAGTCAGGGTAGCCCCGGCGGCCCGAACGGCCAAACCGGCCAGCAGCAGCTGCTCGAGCCGATGGTCAGCTGGCAGAACAGCACTGGTGTCACGGCGCAGGCCAACGCCGCGCTCGACAACGCGCTGTTCTTCACGACGGGCGTAAGGCTCGAGGAAGACAGCCGCCTCGCTGCCGGCGATCGCGTCGTCAAGCTGCCGATGGTAGGAGTGTCGGGCGTGAACGACTTCGGTCCGTTCACGATGAAACTGCGCGCCGCGTACGGCCGCGGCATTCGTCCGCCGAGCACCGCGGAGCGCTGGCAACTGTGGCAGCCGCAGACGGCCTCACAGGCGGCGTTGGGACCGGAAGTGCAGTCGGGCACCGAGGTCGGCCTCGACTTGACGTTCCATCGAGCGCTGACGCTGCAGCTCACGCGGTTCGATCAGCGCGCGTCCGGGCTCATCCAGCAGGTCCCGTTCGCGTCGGACAGCGCGGTCACCGGCCGGCGGATGGAGTACGTCGCGCAGAACGTCGGCGAGATCTCGAATCAGGGATGGGAGCTCGGCGCCACGAGCTCGTGGTCGCGGCTGACGATGAACGCGTCGTTCGCCTCCGTAGACAGCCGCGTGCGCCGGTTGGCTGACGGCTACACCGGCGATCTCGCGACCGGCGATCGAATGCTGCAGGTCCCGGCGATCACGGCGAGCTTCGGCGCCGCGTGGACGGGCGAGACGTGGTCGACGTCCATCGGCGGAACGCGCGCCTTCGACTGGATCAACTACGACGAGGTGGCGCTCGCGCAGGCCGGGATGTCGGGAACCCAGCCCGTTCAGGGCCTGGTCGGCCCCTCGCTGCGTAGCTACTGGCGCCAATACACGGGTGGACTCCACCTCCGCGCGAGCGTCTCGCACGACATCCGGCGCGACTTCGCCGTCGAGATGTCGGGCGACAATCTGCTGAACTACCAGCGCGGCGAGCCGGACAACATCACGATCATCCCCGGCCGGACGATCATGACGGGAGTTCGCGTTAACTTCTAGCCTCGTGAGATTCCACGAGGACATGATGACCGCCACCGCGACGAGGACGAACGCGGACGCGTCTCCCGAGACCGCGCTTCCCACAATCGATCACTGGATCGACGGCGCGACGAGTGCCGGCACGTCGGACCGATTCGGTCTCGTCTACAATCCCGCGCGCGGCGCGCCCAGTGCGCGCGTGCGCTTCGCGGCGGCGGCGGACGTGGATCGCGCGGTCGACGCCGCGACGGCGGCCTTCGCGACGTGGAGCCGCGCGGGCCTCGGAAAGCGTGCGACCGTGCTGTTCAAGTTCCGTGAACTCGTCGAGCGGCACGCCGAGGAGCTGACGCGGTGCATCGTGCGCGAGCACGGCAAAGTGCTCGCCGACGCGCGCGGCGAGGTGCAGCGCGGACTCGAGGTGGTGGAGTTCGCGTGCGGCATCCCGCATCTCGCCAAGGGCGAATTCTCCGAGAACGTGTCTTCGAACGTCGACAGCTACTCCATTCGACAGCCACTCGGCGTCGTCGCCGGGATCACGCCGTTCAACTTCCCGGTGATGGTGCCGATGTGGATGTACCCCGTCGCCATCGCCGCGGGGAACGCGTTCATCCTCAAGCCGTCGGAGAAGGATCCCTCGGCATCGATGCTGATGGCCGAGCTCTGGCGCGAGGCTGGTTTGCCGGCGGGTGTGTTCAACGTCGTGAACGGCGATCAGGCGGCGGTCGAGCGAATCCTCGAGCATCCGGGCATCGCGGCGGTGAGCTTTGTCGGATCGACGCCGATCGCGCGCCACATTTACGAGACCGCGACCTCTCACGGCAAGCGAGTGCAGGCGCTCGGCGGCGCGAAGAATCACATGATCGTGCTGCCCGACGCGGACATGGAGCTCGCGGCGGATTCCGCGGTGAACGCGGCGTTCGGCTCGGCCGGCGAACGATGCATGGCGATCTCGGTGACGGTCGCGGTGGGAGACGCGGCTGATCGGTTGGTACCGCTCGTCGCGCAGCGAATGCGCGCGATCAGGGTAGGCGACGGCCTCGATCCGAAGAACGACATGGGCCCGCTGGTGACGAAGCAGCACCTCGACCGCGTGCGTCGCTACGTGGACGAAGGCGTCGCGGCCGGCGCATCATTGGTCGCCGACGGACGCGGCACGACGCCGCACGACGGCGATGGGTTCTTCCTCGGGCCGTGCCTGTTCGATCACGTGGGCACGGAGATGTCGATCTATCGCGACGAGATCTTCGGCCCGGTGTTGTCGGTGGTGCGCGCACGCTCGTACGACGACGCCGTGGCGCTGGTGAACGCGAATCCATACGCGAACGGCGTGGCGATCTTCACGAACGACGGCGGCGCGGCGCGACGATTCCAGAACGAAGTGCAGGTAGGGATGGTCGGCATCAACGTGCCGATTCCCGTGCCGATGGCCTACTACTCGTTCGGCGGATGGAAAGCGTCGTTGTTCGGCGACGCGCACGTGCACGGCATGGAAGGCGTGAAGTTCTACACGCGCGGGAAAGTCGTGACGGCGCGGTGGCCGGATCCAAGTCTGCGGGGGAAGAATCTCGGCTTTCCGACCTAGTCCCGGGGAGCAGGGCCCCCGGGGGGAACTGCAACAACTGCCAAAACTGCAACTGCTCGACGCAGAGACGCAGAGGTTCTCGGACTGCGCTGCGATTTGTGCGCAACGAGCCGAGAATGCTTTGGGAACGGCCGCTCGGGACGCTTCGTAGCGCGGTCCCGGCATCGGTGACGTCCCGAGCGGCTTTAACAAAAAATCCGCTCGTCGCGGGCCGACGCAAGCTGGTGTGCAGTTCTCTGCGTCTCTCTTTCACCTCTGCGTCTCTGCGTCGAGTCGTTGCTGTTCGCAGTTGCGGTTGCCGTTCAGTCAGCCCACCCGAACACAACACTTACATCTAAACGCGTTGACCGTGCTCGCGCGCGCGAGATCTTGTCGTGAGTCTCACTCACCGCCATCGAGGGCTACAGTGATTCGATTCGGTTCGATTGCCCGTGCGGTCACGACGATCGCGATCACCGGCGTCACGGCCCGTGCGCAGGGCGTTCCCAAGACCGGTGCCGAGGTGTTTCAGCGGATGCAGGACGCGTATGCCGGGAAGTGGTACCGCTCGCTCACGTTCGTGCAGACGACCACGCAGCGTCGTGCCGACGGGACAGACGCGGTCAGCACGTGGTACGAGACTCTGCGACAGAACGGCACCGCGACGCAGCTGCGCATCGACATCGGGGACCCCGCGGCCGGGACCGGGGTGCTCTACACGGCGGATTCGTCGTGGCGCGTGCGAGACGGCAAGCTCGCGGCCGCCAGCGCCGGCGGGAACGAGTTTCTGCCGTTGATCGAAGGCGTGTACTTCAACCCGGTCGCGCAGACGATTCGCGAGCTGGCGTCGACGAAGATCGACATGTCGCGCGTCGCCGAGGGTCGCTACATGGATCGCCGGGTGTGGATCATCGGGACGTCATCGGCGGCGGACACGACGACGCCGCAGATCTGGATTGACGCGGAGCGCAATGTGGCGGTGCGGGCGATTCTCAGCCCGGCGCCCAACGTCCCGGTGCTGGACATCCATCTCGACGGCTACGTGCCGATCGAGCGCGCGTGGCTCGCCACGAAGATCACGATGACGCAGGGCGGCGTTCCGCGGCAAATGGAGGAGTACCGCGACTGGAAGGTCAACGTCGATCTGCCGCCGGGACTCTTCGACGTCGCCACATGGACGACCGCGCCACACTGGGCAGCGGGCGCCAAACGACCGTAGCGAGCTAGGACCTAGTGAGACCGCGCGCCGCGCCCGAGGGGTGCGGGTGCGCTGCTCACGTCGTCGTCGTCGTGCACCATCGTTCGCCGCACGAGCTGGACGGAGGCGGCGAGGACCGCCGACCACACGAGGATCGCGGTCCCGCGAATGAGCAGCGCGTTGAGGCTCATGCCGAGCCAGTCGTCCCAATGCGCGCGGACCGTTCCGTTCGCCTCGTGGCCGAGCGAAATGAACAGCGCACTGGTGACCATCTCCGCCGCGACTTCGATCCCGGCGAACGCCGGCGCGCGCCACAGGTACTGGTGGAGCGGGAAATTGGCGAGGTGCGCCGTCACCATGCCGAACAGGAAGATCGCGCCGACCGCGAAGCTCGCACCCAGGTAGAGCCAGTTATTGGCTCCGTGGGTGAGCATCAGGAGGCGGTACGCGCGAATGACGACGCCGGTGACCAGCGCCATCTGGACCAGCGAATACGAGAGCCGGCGAAAAGCTCGCGGCTCGTGGATTCGGATTTCGGTGGTCTTTCGAGGGAAGAATTGCGGCATGGTGGCCCGTACTTAGACAAACGAACGGGCCAAACCGTGGCAACTGCCGAGGTCGGGGAGGGCCGTTTGAGGGGGTCGCGGTGGAAAGAACCGGAGAGGTCGGACGTCGGACGTCTAGTTGCTCCGCCGCGAGCTTTCCCCGTCCACCCGTCCACCTAAGTCAGAAACTCGTGCAGCAGCGAGTGAAAATGATGCACGCCGTTCTCTCGCTTGGCTGAGTAGCGACCTCGATCGTAGACCCGCGACCGAAGATTTCGCTGAACCCGCTCGCAGATCTCGACGTCCTCGTCCTGAATCTCGTCGCTGAATTCCACCAGCCGCGACCACGACGGGTCGGTCGCCGGATCCTCGGGCGGGTTCGACGCGAACCACTCGAAGACGACGACCGTCCTGTCGTGCGAGACCGGCACCACGACGTTCGTCTGCATCTGCCCGAGGTAGACGTTGAGCATGATGTTCGGGAAGACCCAACCGTAGACCGCCTCAGGCACCTTGGCGAGCGACGGGTCGTAAAAGCGCGGACTGCCCGGGCTCACGGGCTTGAGCGGCGCGTGCTGGATCGAGCTGTAGCGCTGCGGCTCCACGCGGTAGCTGTCGTAGTCGATCTCTTTGTTCAGCGTCGGGTGCACGATGGGGATGTGGTATCCCTCGAGGTAGTTGTCGACGTACACCTTCCAGTTGCACGCGAGCTCGTACTCCTTGCGCATCACGTAGCGCATCGATTCGCAACCGAACGCCGCCACGCGCCCCGGAATCGATTCGAGCATCTCGCCGAGGGGCGGCGCCTTGCCGTCGAGATTCGCGAACACGAGGGGGCCCCACGTGTCGATGGCGACCGAGCGCAGCCGCATCTCCTCGCGATTGAAGAACTCCGCGTCTTCCATCTCCGGCGCGCGCAGCAGCTCGCCTTTGAGCGTGTACGTCCAACCGTGGTAGCGACACTGGAGCGTCTGCCGCTTGCCGCAGCCGTGCGCCACGGGACCGGCGCGATGCAAACACACGTTGTGAAATCCGCGCAGCGTGTCGCCGTCGCGGAGCACGACGATCGAGTCGTTGCCGATCTCCGCCGTGAAGAACGCCCCGTGCTCGGCCACCTGATCGAGCCTGCCGACGAGCTGCCACGTATGCGCGAACACGCGCTCGCGCTCGAGCTCCAGGTAGACGGGATCGACGTACAGTCGCGCGGGGATCGTCGACGCGCGACGGATGTCCGGATCGAACGGAAAGACGAGCGGCATGTGAGAATCGGCTACGGCAGCGCGAACGCCTGGAGCTTGGCGCCCGTCGCCGCTCCGGTGGCGATGACCACGAACTGCTTTCCGGCCTTCGTGCGATACGTCATCGGCACCGCGTAGCCGGTCTGCCCGAGGTCGGCCGACCAGAGGGTCGACCCGTCACGCGAGTCGACGGCGTAGAGCGTCGACCCGCCGCCGGTCGCGAAGATGAGCCCCGACGCCGTCACCATCGGACCCGGCGAGCCCGCGACGCCGAGCGGCGGCAATTTGAGATCTTTGAGCAACGGATGGTTGCGCACGCCCGGCGTGTCGCCGAACGGAACGCTCCACTTCGTGTCGCCCGTGTTGAGATCGATGGCCGTCAGCGTGCCGTACGGCGGCCGGTTGATCGGCAGCGACGGCAGTCGCTGGCCGCTGTCGCGCGCCGGCATCGTCACGCGCAGTCCCGACGCGGCGAGGTCGGCGGAATAGTCGGCGTCGACCGTGTCCGAGTGCGCCGGCTGGACGATCTTGTACATCGCGGGCGAGTTGGTCGCCTTGATGAAGATCGTCCCCGTCGTCGGATCGAGCGCGCCGCCGCCCCACCCCGCGCCGCCGATCGCGCCCGGCATCACGATCGTCCCCGACGGCGAAGGCGGCGTGAAGATCGGCCCGAACCGAAAGTCCTTGGCTTCCTCGAGCGCGCGCGCTCTGATCTCGGGCGTGAAGTCGATCAGGTCCGCGAAACCAAAACCTTGCTTGGCGAATGGTTTGGGTTTCGTCGGAAACGGCTGGGACTGCGACGCCTTCTCGCCCGGAACGTCGCTCGGCGGTACGGATCGTTCCTCGATCGGCCAGATGGGCGCGCCGGTCACGCGATCGAATACGAAGAGAAATCCGGTCTTCGCCGGCACGGCGACGATGTCGCGCGACTTGCCGTCCACGAGCACGGTGGCGAGCACGGGAGCGGCGGGGAGATCGTAATCCCAAAGACCGTGATGCACGGTTTGAAATGCCCACTTGAACTTCCCCGATTTCGCCTCGAGACACACGATCGATTCGGCGTAGAGATCGTTGCCGAGCCGTGCGCCGCCGTACCAGTCGTTGCTCGGCGTGCTCACCGGCAGGTAGACGAGTCCCCGCTCGGCGTCGACGCTGAACGGCGCCCACACGTTCGTGTGGCCGGTGGTCTTCCACGATTCGTTTTCCCACGTCGCGGCGGCGGTGTCCTTCGCGTCTCGTGGAACCGGACTCCAACTCCAGGCGCGTTTGCCCGAGCGAACGTCGAACGCCTGCACGTCGCCGGGCGGATCGTTCGGGTAGATGATGCGATCGGCGACGCCGTTGCCCACGATCACGAGGTCGCGCCACACCACCGGCGCCGACGTTTCCGTGTAGTGGAGCTTGTTCACCTTCTTGCCGTTGCGGTCGAGCTTCGCCGTGAGATCCACGACGCCCGTGTCGCCGAACGAGCGAATCGGCTGCCCCGTCGACGCGTCGATCGCGATCAGGTTCCAGCGGCTGTTGATGAAGACGCGCCGCTGCTTGCCGTCGGTCCACGTCGCCACACCGCGATGCACGAAGCCGGTGCCGTTCGACGGCTGCCCCGCAGTGTACGGCTTGGGATCGTACTCCCAGAATTCCTTCCCCGTCGACGCGTCGAGCGCGACGACTCGGTTGTACGACGTGCTCAGAAACAGCGTGTCGCCGAGCATGAGCGGCGTCGCTTGAAAATTTCCGGGACGCGTTCGGAATTCGGGCTTCGGCGTCTCGCCGGTCGCCCACTCCCACGCTTTCGCGAGACGCGCGACGTTCGAGCGATCGATGTCGGTCAGTTTCGAGAATTTGGTCGACGCGAGATCGCCGCCGAACGTCGGCCACTCGACGATCTGCGCGCGCGCCGTCGCTAGCGGCACTTCTGTCGCGGCGAGAACGGCCAGCAATGCGAGCGGTGCGGCGAGTCTCATGGAAGACCGTCGAAGTGGATCGCCCTAATTGTGCATCGCGCGTCAGCGCTTGGGCAGACCGCGCTCGATTTCGCGCGCCGACCGGAGCGACAGCGCACAGAATGTAAGCGTCGCGTTTGCACAGCCGCCGCTGACCGCCGTCGGCGCGCCGACCACGAACAGGTTTTCGTGATCGTGCGTTCGTCCCCACGAGTCGACGACGCTCTGGGCCGGATCCGTGCCCATGCGACAGCCGCCCGCCGGGTGATCCTGGAAGTTGTCGACGTTCGTGCGCAGCACCTTCCCCTTCCCCGCGCGCGCCATCTCGTTGAACAGCGTGCGAATCGACTCCTCCGTCGGGCCGCGCTCGGCGACGGACTCCGGCGCGTCCTGGAAGGAAAGCTTCGGCAACGGGTCGCCCCAGCGATTCTTGCGGCTCGCATCCAGCGTCAGCTCGCTCGAGCGGTCCGGAATCACCTCGTAGTAGGCACGGACGCGTGCCGCGCCCGTCGCCGTTCGTGCGCGCCAGTCGTCGAGGATGGCGTCGCCGAGCATGAGCGCGCCCGAGTCGTCGACCAGACGCGCCGTCTTGCCGACGGACGATTCCCAGACGCGCAGGTCGTGGCGAATGAATCGCGTGCCGGGGCGCGTGCGCATGAACTGCTTGGTGACGAGACTGTGCTGCTCGTTCATCCCGGGGTACAGCTTGATCGGCAGGTCGACGTATCCGCCGACGTTGCGATGCCCGGTCAGGTATTTGCCGACGAGCTTCGACCGATTGGCCACGCCGTCGGGCGCGTCCTTCTGCGCCGAGAGGAGGAGCAGATGCGAGCTCCAGGTGTAGCCCGCGGCGACGACGAATATCTTGGCGTGAAGTTCGACCGGCGTGTCCGGCTGATCGAAGCTGGCGGCGATGGCGTATGACACCGACTTCCCGCCCTCGTCGAGCACGAGCTTGCGAACGAGCGTTCTTGGAATCAGCTCGATTCGCCTGGTGCGGAGCAGCGCGCTCCACGTGAAGTCCGGCGAGTACTTGGCGCCGATCGGGCAGATCGGTGCGCAGGTGTCGTTGCGGCAACACTCCGGCCGGCCGCGGTACGCCGTCGAATTCTTGGCCGACGGCTGGCTCCACATCGGAATACCGGACTTCGCCGCCCACGCCTTGAGCAGCTCGAGATTGTACGTGAGCGGAATCGGCGGCATCGGGAACGGCTTCTTGCGCGGATCGAGATCCGCGGGCCCCTGCTCGCCCGCGACGCCCATGACCTCTTCGGCTTCCTGGTAGAACGGATCGAGTGCGTCGTAGTCGATCGGCCAATCCGTCCCGACGTCGTAGAGCGTGCGTTGCTTGAAATCCTCGGGCGAAAAACGCGGCGTCACCGCGCCCCAGTGCATCGCCAGGCCGCCGACCTGCATCGAGCGCGACTGCAGCGGACCTTCGATCTCGTATCCCTCCAAGTGATCGCGGCCCCACGGATTCTCGCCGTAACGAAGGAACCGGTCGCGCGCCGCCGGGCGCGCCGTCGGCGGCACCGTGTTGTCCCCCGCTTCGACGACGACGATTCGCGCCGTCGTCGTTCGCGCGAGACGGTCGGCGACCATCGCGGCGCTGATCCCCGAGCCGATGATGCATACGTCGCTCTCGACGACTCGCCGTGTCATCGGTCCGGCGCTCCGAGCAGGAGCAGCGGTTTGCGCGCCTGCTGCGCCAGCGGGCGGCACGTCTGTTTGCCAATGCGCGACTGATAGCACAGGTCCGTCGCGGAGGAGCTCTCGTAGAAATGCGCCAGCAGCGCGACGGCAACGTGATCGGCGTCCACGACGCTCGGCATGCGGTCGAGGCGTTCGCCCTTGAGCGCATCGCGCACCAGATCGGCGCGGTCGGCGACTTTCAACGTTTTGAACGGCCGCGCGAACTTCGACCGTGCCGCCGCGTCGAGCGCATCGAGCTGCGACGTCCAGCGCGTGACGGGCGTCGGGCCCGTCGTACGAAGGCGCGACGTGCCGTAGCCGTGCAGCAGCTCGGCGTCTTCGTGATAGCCGGTTCCCCAGTCGCGAAACGCCGCGACGGCGCGCGTGATTCCCGCGCGGCCGAGCGGCGACGGAAGCACGGCTTCACCGAGCGCGTCGAGTGTAGCGGGGTCAGAGGCGAGATGCCGAACGGCGGCGGCGTGGGCGCGCCGAACGATGATCGTGAGTGGAACCGCCGCGGCGAGCGAGGCGAGAAAGCGTCGGCGCGAGATGCCCGTCATGCGGGCAAATGTGCGCGGCGGCCCGTCGCCTCCGACAGGGTCACCGCACCCAGTGGCCGAGGCGCGTCCAGCGAATGTCGGTGATGAACGAAACCGGGCGGTCGCTCACCTGGCCGGAGCATGGGTCGTTCGAGTCGTCGGGCCCCGGGACGTACGAGTAGTACACGAACAGCGGCCGTCCCCTGATGTTGTCCCGCGGCACGACGCCCCAGTAGCGGCTGTCCTTCGAGCAGTAGCGGTTGTCGCCCATCATGAAATACCGGTTGGCCGGAATGATGAGTGGACCCCAATTGCCGAGCGTGGGCTGCGCCGGCGGCGGGCCGAAACGGGTGTTCTTCGCCTCGATCGTGTGCTGCCATTCGAAGTTCGCGGCGACCGAGTTGTTGTCGCCACCGGGGTTCGACGACGCGAACGACTGACGCTGCGGAACGCCGTTCACGTTCAGCAGACCGTCGCGCATGAAGAGCGTGTCGCCCGGCATGCCGATGAGCCGCTTGACGAGCGTCGGGGTGAAATCCGGAGCGTTGTCCGCCTGGTACGGCGACACGAATACCATGACGTCGCCGTGCTTGGGACTCGTGTAGCCGGGGAGATGCGAGTTCGTGAACGGGATCGTCGGGCCGTACGCCAGCTTGTTGACGAAGAGCCAATCGCCCACGAGGAGCGTGGGGATCATGCTCCCCGACGGAATCCGAAAGGCCTCGACGAACAGCGTCTTGATGAACAAGTAGATCACCACGGCGCCGGCGATCGACTTGACGTTTTCCCAGAACACGCGCCCCGCGGGGCGGGCGGGTTTCTTCCCGCCGTCGCGCGCCTGCGAGACGACGTTCTTGGGTTTGTTGCCCGTCGCTGACGACGGTTTGCGAGACGGATCGGGCGACGGTGACGGTTTGGCCATGAGGCGTCGAGCGGTGGTTGCGGGACCACGAATCTAGTGATTCGTACGGCGCGCGCGGCTCGGCCGTTTCTCGAGGAAAGCAGCAGGGGGACGAACTCGCGAGCGAGTTCGTCCCCCTGGCTGAGGCCCGTCAGATCCTACTTGACGTGTCTGCTGACGAGCTTGGTCATCTCGAACATCGAGACCTGACCCTTCCCGCCGAACACCGCCTTGAGCTTGTCGTCGGCGTTGATCATTCGACGGTTCTTCGAGTCCTGGAGCCCGTTCTTCTTGATGTACTTCCAGAGATTCTTCGTGATCTCGGTGCGGGGCATCCCGTTGCTGCCGACCACCGCCGAGAGCGTCGCATCCGGCTGCACCGGCTTCATGAACGCGGCGTTCGGTGTGCGCTTCTTCGCGACCTTCTTCACCGCGCGCTTCGCCGGCTTTTTGGCGGCTTTCTTGGCGACTTTCTTGGTGCTCTTTTTCGCCTTCTTCTTTGCAGCCATTCTCACTCCCGGTAGATGGAATGGTGGGATCGTCTTCGCGAGGACGGGCGATTCTCCTATGAAAATCGCCCGCCTCCGCGGGCGAAAAGTATAAGCATCGGCGCAGGACGCAATAGGGAAATCACTCGGTTCCCCTCTGAGAATCGGCATTTTTCAGAGGGAACGACGTCACTTCCGCGTCACTTGAGACGGTCGCTCAGCCAGTCGGCGATGGCGCCGAGCACCTCGGGACGCACGTGCAGCGAGGGAAGTTTGGTGTAGCGCAACGCGCCGTTGGCGTCGGCGAACGCACCGTTCGAGTCGGCCAGGAAGAGGTGGTTCGTCGCCGGAAACATGCGCACCGTGACGTCGGTGTTCCCTCCGGCACGAATCGCATCGGCGAGCGTTTTCGCCTCGGCGGGAGGCACCTGGCGGTCGGTTTCTCCCTGTACGATCAGCACGGGCGTCTTCACTCGACGCGCCGCCGTGACCGGGTCATACGCGAGGAAAAACCCCAGCCATCCACCGAGGGCGGCGATCGAGTCCAACGAGCGGCCCGCCCGAGCGAGCGCCGTGTCTCGCATCGGCCCGCGCACGTGCGCCACGCTGTCGATCGCGTAGCGGTTCTGCTCCATGACGATCGCGCGGCCGCGCGACGCCGTTCCGGCCATCAACACGATCGCCCGGAGCTTGGGATCGCCCACGGCGATCATCGGCGCGATGATTCCCCCCTCGCTGTGCCCCACGATGCCGATGCGGCTCGCGTCGATCTCAGGACGGCTGCGGAGGTACGCGATGCCGGCCCGAATGTCGTCGGCGAAATCGGCGCTCGTCGAATTTGACGAACCGGCATCCGAACCACCGACGCCGCGATCGTCCAGCCGCAGCACCGCGATGCCTCGCCGGCCGAGCGTGTCGGCCAGCTCGCGGAACGGGCGATAGCCGGGAATCGCTCCCGATTGCTCGTCGCGATCCTCCGGCCCGGAGCCCGTGATGGTGATGATCGCCGGCGCCTTGCCCGAGGGACGCACGCGTGGAATCGTCAGCGTCCCGGCGAGGTGCAGACCGGCCGGCGTCGTGACGACGACGTCCTCGGCCAGATACGGCGCGTTGGCGGGCGCCGCGTAGTCGGGGCGTTCGACGCGCAGTGAGCCGAGCGCCGGTCCACGCGTGATACGGATGCCCTGCGCGGGAATGACGCCGCCGAGCACACGCCCGGTAGGCGAGACCGCGAGGTCCATCATCACGCTCGCGTACTGCACGCGGACCGAATCGGCGTCGAGGCGGTGCACGGTGCCGGCGAACGGTTGCGGTCCACCGATGACGAAGATCATCACGGACGCCGGATCCGTCCCGATGGCTCGAGCGCGCATGACGATCTGCTCGATGAATCCGACCGACGGATTCACGATCGCCAGAGCGCCGGCGATGCTGGGAATCTTCGCCGGACCGCCGGCGCCGATCTTGGCGACGATCGAGTCGCCGTCGAACGTGAAGCTCGCCGGGTCGCCCGCCGTGTCGCCGACCGAGCGATAGGTCCGCAGGTCGACGTGCGTGACGAGCGCGAGGTTGTTGAGCGTCGCGTCGTAGGTGACGCGCACGTTCCGCAGCCGGTCGCGGAATTCGCCGGTGAGCCGCCCCGCCGTGCGGGTGGCCCGTTCGTCGAAGATCGTGTCGCCGCGCAGCAGCAGGTAGAACGACGACTGGTCCGGCTCCTGTGATCGTACGGCGTGCGTCGTCGCGGCCGAAGCCACGAGGGCGAGCACGGCGGGAACGCATCGGGTGAGTTTCACTTGGCGGTCTCCTGTTTCCAGGCGAAGTAGGAGTAGGCGAGCAAGCCGACCGACATGGCCAGGGCGACGACGATGAACGCGATGAGCGCGATCGGGCTGGTGAAGAACGCGGAGATGATCGCCAGCACGCCGGTGGCGCTCATCACGTAGCCGCCGACCCGATGTGTGCGCTCCCACACGCGATCGTTGCTGAGCGTCCACGGCGTGCGAATGCCGAACCACCAGTTCGACCTCGCCCGCGGGAGCAGATTGCCGATGGCGATGAACGCCACGCCGATCACCGCCGGCATGAGGCGCACGAACGGCACGGGGCTGCCCATCGCGCCGGCGAGAATCAAGAGGTGCAGCGCTGCCAACATCGTGAGAACGACGTTCACGACGAGATCGTACGTGTCCTGCATTCTGGCGTAGTTCGCGCGACGCGGGTCGATCTTCGGCAGTCCGCGCATGAGTCCCCACAGCGCGAGAATCATCACGGGAAAGATGACCGTCGGCACCCACTTCGGTCCGTAGGCGTTGGGGTTGCCGCGGAGGTCGAAATGGGTCGGCACGCGGTCGGGGAGTTTTGGGTAGACGATGATCGACGCGATCGTGGCGATCGCGACGAGCAGGACCGGGTACCACTTACGCATTGCGCTTTCCTCCGGCTTTGCCGCGGGCGGGCGGCCTCACCCAATCGAGAATGTGTTCGACCAGGTCGTCGAACACGGTGGTGTTGAGCTCATAGACGATCTGCTGCCCCTGGCGCTCCGAGAGCACGAGCTTGGCGTCGCGCAACTGCGCGAGATGTCGCGACACGGTCGGCCACGCCGTCGGAAAATGCTCGGCGATTTCGCCCGACGTGCGCGGGCCGTCACGCAGGAGCCGCAAGATCTCGCGGCGCGTGGGGTCGGCCAGCGCTCTGAAAGCGTCATTCATCGGCAGGCATTGGTTGCATAATTAGCCAAGTACGTAAGTATCGGGCCGCAGGTTTCGCCTGTCGCGGTGACAGTTTTTCGGCGGGTGGGATTCGGTCGCCGATCAGGCCTTTACGAATTGGGACTGCAACGATTTCGCGGAGATGGCGGACTCACGCAGAGAAAGCAACAGAATTCAAAAACCCAAGAGTTGCTGTGCTCTATCCGCGAAATCCGCTCGTTCCGCGAAATCGGTGCAGTACCGAGTCGTAGATGCCCGGCTCCCGCGCTCGGGCCCTCGCTCGCCGAGACAGACTCTATCCGGCAAGCTCCTCGAGCAGCGCCATCATCTTCACGTCGTAGGGATCGGGCGACGGGTCCTCGCCGTCGATCTCCTCGTTCTGCTGCGGCGTCTCGAGCACGAGCGGAATGCCGCGCGACCGCTTGTCCTTCAGCAGGGCGCGAAACGGTTCGACCCCAATGTGGCCGTCGCCGATCAGCGCGTGACGATCCTTGTTCGAGCCGAGTGGGTTGGCGCTGTCGTTCAAATGGAAAAAGCCGGGCGGCTCGCCCGTCGCGGCCTCGAATTCATCGAGCGCGCGTTTGACGCCGTCGGGCGCGGTGATCTCGTAGCCCGACGCGAGCAGATGACACGTGTCGAGACCGTAGCCCGTGCGAGCGCGGAGCGCCTTGGGAACGTGGCGGAGGATCGAGCCCACCTCGGCGGCGGTCTTGGCGAACGTACGTCCCGCACCGGCGGTGTTCTCGACGAGGACGCGCGTCTTGCTCTGTGGCACGGCCTCCAGCGCGTGCAGGATCGCGCCTGCGACACGCTCCGCGGCAACCTCGCGATCGTCGTCGAGCGCGGCGCCTGGGTGGAAGCAGACGACACCCAGGCCGAGTGCCGTCGATCGCTCCAGCTCCTTGGCGAGACCGGCGCGGGCACGTACGTACTTCTCCTCTTCGTGCGTGGCCGTGTTGAGCACGTAGGCCGCGTGCGCGATCACGTTGACCGGATCGATTTTCGTCTCGGTGAACGCGGCCTTCGCGCGCTCGACGCGATCCGGCTTGATCGACGCCTTGTCGCCGTAGTACATCGGCAGCGTGGTGAACAGCTGCATGGCGTGCATGTGGCCGGCGCCGGCGCGGCGAATGGCCATGTGCAAGCCGCCGTTGTTGCTCGTGTGAGCGCCGAAGAGATGGGTCATTTGATTCGCCCCACGCGGACGACGCGGCCGGTCCCCGAGTCGGAGCGGCCGACCGGCATCCATGAAACAGCGAGCTCGCTCCCGGCGAGCGCGACGTCGGGCGCGCGCGCCGCGTCGACGGATCGCGACGCCGGTACGTGCCAGTCGAAGTTGTGTCCCTGCGTCTCCGAGATCGCGACGTCGATGCGGTGTCGCGTTCCGTTCGGCTCCTCGTACGCGACGACGACGCGCTCGTCGTGCGCGGCGATCGCCGTCGCAACGACGCGTTCCCCGTAGACGACCGGCACCGGCTCGTGGACCATGCCGCCCATTGTGTGCGCGAAAAACACGCCGCGTCCCTCCGGTGCAGACAGCGAATACGCGACGAAGACGTCGTCGCCGACGGTCGTCACGGAAGGCGGCGGCCGGTCGCATCCCGCCGCGCTCACGTCGGTCGTGTCGACGGAGAGCGGTTTCGTCCACACCGCCGGCTCTCCCGCGCCACTCGAGACGAACAGGGTCGCGCCGCTGTCGCGCCGCATCCCCCACCACGCCAGGTAGTGATGAGTCGTCCCCTTCGCGCTTCGCACCGACGTTGCGCACACGGTGGCGTCGCCCGTGTTCGGAACGGAGCCTGGCGCGACCCCCGGCGGCATCACCGACGTTCGACCCTTGGAATCGACGACCAGACGGCCGAGCGTATCGGGTCCGCGCATTTCAGCCGGATCGTTCCATTCGATCGGCGCCTGATCGCACGCCGCGACCGATACAGCGAGCGCGGCCGCGCAGAGCAGTCGAACACCGTGATGTGAGCGCATGTGAGGTGAGGGGACGTTAGCGCCGACGCGAAGAGGGCAGAAGGGCGCTAACTTTTCCGCATTCTTTCCCTCTCAAACGATGTCGTCCACCGCCGCTCCGACTCCCGCCGTCCGCGCCGCCGCCGAATCCTCGCAGGCCGTCGAGACGATCCATCCGCACGCTCCCGCCGTCGCCGGTTTCAACGGCACGCGGCGCGTCCCGCATCCGGTCAACGAGCCGGTAAAGACGTATGCGCCCGGCACGCCCGAGCGCGCCGCGATCAAGAAGCGCCTCGACGAGATGGCCGGCGAGCGGATCGAGATCCCGATCATCATCGGCGGGCGTGAAGTCCGCACCGGCGAGACGGCGACGTCGGTCATGCCGCACGACCATCGCCACGTCCTCGCGGACTATCACAAGGCATCGGCGACGAACGTGCGCGCCGCGATCGACGCTGCCCGCGAAGCGCGCCGCGAGTGGGCGAACTGGGCGTGGGAGGACCGCGCCGCCGTCTTCCTCCGCGCCGCCGAGTTGCTGGCCACGACGTGGCGCCAAACAGCGAACGCGTCGACGATGCTCGGCCAGTCCAAGACCGTTTTCCAGGCGGAGATCGACGCGGCATGCGAGCTGATCGACTTCTGGCGCTTCAACCCCGCGTACGCGCAGGAGCTCTACGACGAACAGCCGCTGTCGACGCCGGCGATGTGGAACCAGCTCGACTATCGCCCGCTCGAGGGATTCGTCTACGCGGTGACGCCGTTCAACTTCACGTCGATCGGCGGCAACCTGCCGACGGCGCCGGCGCTCATGGGCAACACGGTGATCTGGAAGCCCGCGTCGAGCGCCATGCTCTCGGCGTACTACCTGATGCGGCTTCTCGAGGCGGCCGGATTGCCGCCGGGCGTGATCAACTTCGTGCCTGGCGACGCGGCCGAAGTCTCGAACGTGCTGCTCTCGCACCGCGATCTCGCGGGCGTGCACTTCACGGGTAGCACGAGCGTCTTCAACAGCATGTGGCGCACGATCGGCGCGAACATGTCGCAGTACGCGACGTATCCACGCATCGTCGGCGAGACGGGCGGCAAGGACTTCATCCTCGCGCATCCGTCGGCCGATCCGCAGGCGCTGGCCGTGGCCATCGCGCGCGGCGGGTTCGAGTTCCAGGGCCAGAAATGTTCGGCGGCGAGCCGCGTCTACATCCCGCGCTCGATGTGGAAGGAGGTGCGCGACCGTGTCGTCGGGATGATGGACGACATGCGGATGGGCGACATCGCCGATTTCCGCAACTTCGTCGGCGCGGTGATCGACGAGAGAGCGTTCAAGAAGATCAGCGACTACGTGGAGGACGCGCGGGCCAACGCGACGATCATCGCCGGCGGAAAGACGAACGGCAGCGACGGCTACTTCATCTCGCCGACGCTCGTGCAGGCGAAGTCGCCGGAATACCGGCTGATGTGCGAGGAGATCTTCGGGCCCGTGGTGACGGCGTACGTGTACGACGACACCAAGTGGAACGAGACGCTCGAGGTCATCGACCGCACGTCGCCTTATGCGCTCACCGGCGCGGTGTTCGCGACCGATCGCGCGGCGGTGCGCGAAGCGGCGATGGCGCTGCGCAACGCGGCCGGCAACTTCTACGTGAACGACAAGCCGACGGGCGCGGTGGTCGGCCAACAGCCGTTCGGTGGCGCGCGCGCGTCGGGCACGAACGACAAGGCGGGGTCGAAGCTCAACCTCATGCGCTGGGTGAGCGCGCGGGCGATCAAGGAAACGTTCTCGCCGCCGCTCGACTACACGTATCCGTTCATGGCGGACAAGTAGCGCTCACGCGTTCGCGCGCCGCGACGCACGCTGCCGAGCGCCCGCAGTCTGTTGTCAGACGGTTGAGTGGACGAGCGGGTGGGACTGTCCGCAGCGGAGCCGAGCCAGTATTGCCAGGCTGTATCGCAATACTGCTCTGGTCCGCGGAGGACAGTCCCACCCCGAGCCCGCACCTCGGCGGTTCTATCGGACGCGGAGCTGCGCGACGTAGATCGCGCGGCTAGAGATCGTCGTCTTCGTCCGACTCGCCGACCTTGCGCTCGATTTTGCCGAACGCGTCTTTGATCTTCCCCTTCGCCTGGTCGATCTTGCCCTCGGCTTGGAGCTTCTTGTTGCCGGTCAGGTCGCCCGCGGCGTCCTTGACGTGGCCTTTGATCTGGTCGGCCTTGCCGCTCGCGGAATCCTTGAAGCCCTGTCGTTTCAGATCCTTGTCGTCGCGGATATTGTCCCGCTTGTCGTCGCGTTTCTCGTCCATGGTCGTGTCCTCGCTGTTGTCGAGACCGTTCGCCGGTCCCTGGCTCGACCATAACAAAGCAAGCAGAGTGCCTGGTCGTTGCTGAGCCCGTATTCTTCTCCCCCATGCTGATTCTCGACCAACAAGCGGTCACCGAGCTCCTGCCGATGCGCGAGTGCATCGACCTCATGGTCTCGACGCTCTCGGCCCTGGCGCGGGGCGAGACGATTCTGCCGCTGCGCACCGTCGTTCTCATTCCCGACACCAATGACGCGTTCGCCGTGATGCCCGCGTACATCGGATTGCCCAAGACGATGGGCGCGAAGATCATCACGGTGTATCCCGGCAACCACGGCACGAAGTACGACTCGCATCAAGGCGCGGTGCTGCTCTTCGATCCCGACAACGGCAGCCTCGCCGCGCTGCTCGACGCGACCGCGGTTACGACGATTCGCACGGCGGCGGTGTCCGCCGTCGCGACGTGGCTTCTCGCGCGCGAAAACGCGTCGTCGCTGGTGATGATCGGCGCGGGCGTGCAGGCGCACGCGCATCTCGAGGCGATGTGCGCCGTGCGTCCGATCAAGACACTGCGCGTATGGAGCCGTACCGCCGCGAACGCCGAGCGACTCGCCGAGGTCGCGCGCAGAAAGTTCAAGCTCGACGCGTCGGTGGCGTCGTCGGGCGAAGACGCAGTGAGCGGCGCCGACATCGTGTGCACGACGACGTCGGCGCGCGCGCCGGTGCTGTTCGGCGAGTGGCTCACGCCCGGGACGCACATAAACGCCATCGGCGCGTCACAGCGCACGGCGCGCGAGCTGGACACGCAATGCGTCGTGCGGTCGCGGCTCTACGTGGATCGGCGCGAGTCGGCGCTCAAGGAGCCAGGCGACACGCTCGTTCCGCTCGAGGAAGGCGCGATCACGCCCGACCACATCGTCGCCGAAATCGGCGAGCTTGCGATCGGCCGTGGCGTCGGACGACGGGACGAGAAGGAGATCACGCTCTTCAAATCGCTCGGGCTGGCCATCGAGGACATCGCGGCCGCGTCGTACGTCTACAGCGCGGCGAAACGCGCCGGTAAAGGCGTCGACGTGGACGTTGGCGGAGTGCGCCGTGAGGCAGATTGAACCGATCACGATCGACGATGTGCGCGCGGCGCGAAAACGCATCGCGTCGACCGTGGGACGCACGCCGCTGGTTCGCCTCGAGGTAGACGGCCCCGCCGAGATCTACCTCAAGCTCGAGAACCTCCAGCCGATCGGCTCGTTCAAGCTGCGCGGCGCCACGAACGCGATCCGGTCGCTGCCGCTCAGCGTCGTGTCAGGCGGCGTGTACACTGCGAGCGCCGGCAACATGGCGCAGGGCGTCGCGTGGGGCGCGCGCGACCTCGGCGTGCCGTGCACCGTCGTGATGCCCGACAGCGCGCCGACGACGAAGGTGAACGCGGTCAAGCGACTCGGCGCGACGATCGTCCCGCTTCCCTACGACGACTGGTGGCAGACGTTGCGCGACCACGGGCGAGAGGGCATGCCCGGGCGATTCATCCATCCCGTCGCCGACCGCGACGTGATGGCGGGCAACGGGACGATCGGTCTCGAGATCGTCGAGGATTTGCCGGACGTCGACGCGGTGCTCGTGCCGTTCGGTGGCGGCGGGCTCGTGTCGGGCATCGCCACCGCGGTGCGCGCGCTACAGCCGCGCGCACGGATTTACGGCTGCGAGGTCGAGACGTCGATGCCGCTTTCGGCGGCGCTGGCCGCGGGGCATCCGGTCGTCGTCGAGCGAACGCCGAGCTTCGTCGACGGCATCGGCGGACGTGGGGTGCTCGACGAAATGTGGCCGATCGTCTCGAAGCTGGTCGATCAGGCGCTGGTCGCGACGATCGCCGAGACGCGCGCGGCGATTCGGCTGCTCGTCGAGCGTGCGCGCGTGGTCGCCGAAGGGGCGGGCGCAGTGCCAGTCGCGGCCGCGGTAGCCGGGCGCGCCGGACAAGGGCGGATCGTCTGCATCGTTTCTGGCGGGAACATCGATACCGACACTCTCGCCGGCATTCTGGCCGATTCAGCCGCATAGCGGCGGTGCGTGCGCGCCCCCCCCGCGACCGACGTAACGGCGGGTGCGGAAGACGTGACTTTGTCGTGGCAGGCGTCGGGAGACCAGTCGTGCGTCGTGCGCTCTGTCGTGCAGCGCACGTGACGCGACGAGCAATGCGTTCCTCGGCGACTCGAGCCCGTACCTCGTCGACGACAACTCAGGCAACCCCTACACGGACCAGCGCGCGTTCGCCCGAACGCGCGTGCGACACACCTGCGCGGCGGTGCTACCTGTGTTGGACTCAGTGGCGATCTGGTTGCACGTCATGCATGAAGAGCACGCAGGCCCGCAGCCAATTCTGCCTGCGGGTCCGCTCGACGATTACATCGCGGCGTCCTGCCGAGGATTGGCGTTACGCCGGCGACGCTCACGACAAGAGAAAACTGCCCGCGAGTGCGAACGCGACGGATGTGATTCGCGAGCCGACGCGACCGAAGGCGCTCGAAATGGCGGTGCGTGCTCGGCAAGTGGTAGCGCGTGCGCCACATCTGACCATCATGCACAGGGAGCGCACAGTGCGTACGCCGGACCGCGCACCGCGTTCTATTCTCCGGACCGTACGTGCAACTCGGCCTTTCGCCCGGCGATGTACCACGCTCGCGAGGCAAGTCTCACACGCTCCCGCGCAAGTTCCTCGCAGTCAGAGGCAAGTCTGTCGCGGACGATGAAATGTGAGAGTCCATCATATGGTAACATCGCTCTCTCTCCACGGATGTCGCCCGGCGTGACTCGATAGTCGGACGGCATCGCCGGCGAAGAGAAGTGGGTCGAGGAGCATGGAACATGCGCCGACGCGAATATGAATGGCGAGCAGCGGAAGGTGGTGCATCCAGTGACGCATCTCCGATGCAACCGCCGTCAAGCGAGAAGCCCGTGTCGCAAAGTCGCCTTGCATCGAGGCAAAATGTGTCATCGCCCGGGGCAAGTGCGTCACGGCGCCGGGCAACTCCTGTGGGCGGCGCGGCAAGTCAGTCACCCGGGACAACAAGTGTCCGCGCGACGGCGGAAAGTCGGATTCAGCCGCGGACAACTCGTTCGCACGTCCCGGAAAGTCGCTCGCTCAGGACTGCGGAAGGAGCGGTGCCAGCTCCGGAACGGTTCGCGCTGCCGCCCAGTTGGCCATGCCGGCTTTCCAGACGAGCGTGTCACCGGTGATCGCGCCCGACGCGCGGAGACCGGCTTCGTCGACCGGGCCCCGGCGCTCGCCGCCGACGGCATAGTACCACGCGACGACGGGAAGGGGCGGCGGCTCGGCGCCATTGCGGGCACTTGCCGCGGCGACTTGCTGTCCGACCGCCGCTCCGACGCCGATCGCTATGCCGGCACCCGCGGCGCCGTTCGGATTGCGCGCCGCGTCGCGAATCGCATCGGCGCTCTGGAGACGCGTGTACTGGTCCAGGTTCCCCAACATGCTCATGCGCGTCTTCTGGTCGAGCGTCGCTTCGACTTCGGGCGGCAACGACACGTTCTCGATGACGAGCTGCGTAATCTGCAATCCGTACAGCTGGAACTGCGGCGCCACCTGCTCTTGCACGTGCGAGCTGATCTCGGCGTACTTCGACGACAGCTCGTAGATCGACGCGCTCCCGCTCGCGAGCACGGTGCTCACCTTGGCGACGACGAGATCGCGGAGTTGATCGGCCGTTTGATCGACGCGGAAGGTCGCGTTCGTTCCGACGAGCTCTTCGACGAAGCGCCGTGAATCGGTGATGCGCACCGCGTACGTGCCGAAGGCGCGCAGTCGCACGGGACCCAGCTCCGTGTCGCGCACGATCACCGGATTCGACGTCCCCCACTTCTGCCCAATGAACTGGCGCGTGTTGAGGTAGACCACGTCGGCCTTGAACGGACTGTCGAAACCGTACTTCCAGCCCCGCAAGCTGGAGAGGACCGGTATGTTCGACGTGGCGAGCACGTGACGCCCCGGCTGGAACACGTCGGCGATGCGCCCCTGGTCGACGAGGATCGCGACCTGCGACTGACGCACGATGAGCTGCGCGCCGTTCTTGATCTCGTTGCCGGGCCGAGAAAAGCGCCACGCCATGGTGTCATCGGTGTCGTCGACCCATTCGATGATGTCGATCAGTTCGCCGGAGAGGAAATCGCGCAGCGTCATGGGCGGTTCTCGTTAGGAGAAGAGAGTTTTCAGGACGAAGTGAAGCGTCGCGGTGGCCAGGTCGTCCGAATGCGCGCCGCCGTTCGACCCGGCTGTCAGGGGGAGCGTGAAGCCCGCCGAAAACGCCGACGTCGCGACCGACACGCTCGGATCCAGTCCGATCGCCGAGAGCTGCGACGCCTTTCGCTCGGCGTCGGACGCGCGCATGCGATCGAGTCCGCCGTTTGCCACGAACTGCAACACGCCGCGAAGCTCGTCGCGCTCGAACCACACACCGTGGTTCTTGCAGACGTCGATGATGATCCCCGACATCTTTCCGAAATTCACGCGGTTCATGACTTTGTCGCAGACCGCGCAATGGACGTAGCGTATTCTGGCGGCGCCTGGCGCCTGTGCCGCCGCCGCTCCCGCGCCGAGCGAAGTGAGGACGGTGCCGCGCGCCTCGCGATCGCTGCATAGTGACGCGAAGTCGCCCGGCGCGAGCCACGCACTCCCGCATTGGTCGCATTGATGGAGCGGCGCCGGTCCCAGCTTGACGGGATGCATCTCGCCGGAACAGCCGGGACATTTGAGCGACTTGCCGTCCGCGGCGTCGGGCGCTTCGATCTTGGTGCCGCAGTGCGGGCAGAACTGCGCGCCGACGAACATCGAGCCGAAACACGACGGGCACGCGACGACCGCGAGGCGTGAGCCGCAGTAGTCGCAGCGAGTCGCGTCAGTGGCTGCTGGGGCGCCGCAGTTGGGGCAGTTGAGCGACGAGGCGGGGGGCATCGGCGTGGGTGGGTCGTCTGAGGAGGCGCGCCACGAGGCGCCGCCTCCGGACGAAGACGACCACGCCGGATGCCCGGCAACCGCTACGGCTTCTTGCCCTTGCCGATCGCGCGGTAGTACTCCTCGACGTTCTGCTTGTACGCCGGCGGAACGTCGCCCGACCGCTCGAGCAGCACGCGCGTCGAATCGGATTCGCCCAGCTTGCGACGGAGTCCGAATTCGAAATCCTTGAAGCCCTCGATTGTCTTGGCGCGCAAGTCGGTCGAGATGCGCGTATCCTCGAGCGTGTGCGCGTTGGTGAGCTGGCGCAGGTTGTCGATCGCCTGATCGAGCTCCTTGGTCGCGAGGCCTTGGCGCTGCAGCTCGGTGCGCAGCGCCTGAGCGTCGGCGAGACGCTGCTGCGCCTCTTTGCTGAATTGCTGCGCGTCGCCGGGCGAGAGACGACCGTTCGGCACACCGCCGCCCGGCATCCCGTTGGGATTCAGCGCGCCATTACCAGGTTGGGCCTGCTGTGAGCCGGGGCGACCATTGCCCTGTCCCGAACCCTGACCTTGACCCTGACCTTGCTGCCCTTGTTGGCCCTGACCCTGACCTTGCCCCTGCTGTCCTTGCTGGCCCTTGCCCTGACCCTGACCTTGCTGGCCCTGATTGCCTTGGGCCTGACCCTGCCCTTGCTGTCCTTGCGCTCCCTGTGCCTGTCCCTGGCCTTGCTGCCCGCGCTGGCCCTGCCCTTGTCCTTGGCCCTGTTGTCCTTGTTGTCCTTGCGCCTGTCCCTGACCGCGCTGGCCCTGCTCGGATTGACCTTGGCCCTGCTGTCCGGACTGGCCTTGCTGCAAACGACGACCTTGATCGGCACCCTGTCCCGCAGCGCCGCCTTGTTCCGCACGTTGACGCATCCGCTCGTCCATCGACTCGAGGCCGCGCACGAGGTCGCGCGTCTTGTCGGCCGCCTGTGATTGCTGGCGCTGTCCGTTGCCGTTCTGCCCGGCCGTCTGCGCCTGCTGCAACCGCTGTCCGAGGTCGGCGATGTCCGACGCGATCTGCGGCTCGGTCGAGTTGAGCCATTCCGCCGGCGCGGTGCGCGCGGCGCCCGCTGAATAGCGCAGCTTCTCTTCGGTCTTTCGTCCGCGCAACGTGTCCGCGGCGCCACCCAGCGCGCGTGAAAGATCCTTCTGATCGCGGCGCGAGTCGTTCGACATGCGATCGAGCTGCGACTTGAGGTCCTTCACGCCGTCGGCCATCGCGCTCTTCTGATCGGAGATCGACTGCTGAAGCTCGCGCTGCTGCTGCTGCCCCGCGCCCGACGCGCCGCCGCCGGCCTGACCTTGCGTGAGCTTCTGTTCGTCGGACTGAACCTTCTTCTCCTGATCGGCGAGCTGCTGCGCCTTCTTCATCGCGTCGTTGAGATCGCGCGACGAACGGCCATCGCGCTCCTGATCGAGTAGCCGGCGAGCGTCGTTGATCGCCTTCTCGGCCTGCGCGGCGTCGCCCTGTCCGCGATTGCCGTTGGCGGCGGCGCGGCGCATCGCGTCGGCCGCATCCTGCAAACGGCGCGCGGCGTCGGCCAATGACTGATTCTGTTGCTCGCGCGAGAGCCGCTCGAGCTTGTGCGCCTCGTCTTCCGTCTGCTGCGCCAGATCGCGCTGACCCTGTCCGCCCGACGCGCCCGACTGGCCCATACGGCTCAAGCTGTCGGCCTTGGCGCGTGCGCGCTCGTTCTCCTGCTGCTGCCGCGCCGCGAGCTGCCGGAGCTTCTCGGCCGTCTCGTCGACCTGATTGTCGGCTTGCTGCTGTTGCTGCTCCTGCTGGCCACGCTGCACGGTCTCGTACTGGTTTCGGACCTTGTCTTTTTGCAGTTCGAAGATGTCGGCGAGGTCCTGCGCGTCCGTCTTGTTGCCACCTCCACCGCCTCCGCCACCTCCTCCCATGGACACCTGGATGTCATGGAACACAGCCTCCGCGCGCTGCAACTGCGCGAGCGCGCGCTGCTCGGGCTGCAACGCCGACGTCGGCGCACCTTTGGTCAGATTCTTCTCCGCGGTGTCCATCTCGGCGGCGGCCTTCGGCAGGATCTGCGCGATCTTGCTCCAGTTGCTGTCGCCCTGCGCGATGCCACGCTCGACGAGACGGCTCGCCAGCTGGCTCGTTTGCTCGCGGAGCCGCTGCTGCGAGAGACGCAGCGTCGCGAGATTCTCGTCGAGCGATTTCTTGTCGGTCTGCAAGCTGTCGCGCGCCGTCTTGAACGTCGCGGCGATGATCTCGCGCTCCGTCTGCGAGAGCTGGTTGGCATCGTTCTGCTGACCACCACCGCCCCCGCCGCCACCACCGCCCTGTTGCTGGCGGTAGTCGTTCTCGAACGGCCGAACCTGCAGGAAGTAGATGTCGGTCGACGCGCCCTGCGCACCGGCCACGGCGTTGTTGTCGGTGGCGTGGGCGTAGTACGACACGACGTCGCCCGGCTCGAGCTTCATTCCTTCGAGCATGAAGGTGTAGCCGGCGGAGATGTCCTTGATCGCCTTCGCGCCGTCGTGCAGCGACATCGTTTGATCCGCGCCGCCGTTCACCGAGAAGTGCAGATCGACTTTCGCGACGCCGTAGTCGTCCTGCGCGCGGACTTCGGTGTACACCTCGTCGACGGAGAGCACCTTCGTGTCGCGTCCCGGTTTCGTGAACTGAATCGTCGGCGGTCGATCGGGCAACACGTCGATCGTGTAGTTGAGCGAGCCGGTGACCATGCGGCCGTCGGGCCCTTGGAGCTCGACCTTGTAGAAACCGGGTTTGTCGACGCGAAGCATCGCCATCAGCTTGCCGTCATCGGTCGGCACGAGCTTGAGCGTGTCGCCGCCCTCGACGATGATGCGGCCGCCGTTGGACGGCACCGTGGGCGCGACGCGCACGCGGACAATGGTGCCCTTGAGCGCCGCGATGTCGCCCGTGCTGTCGACGTCGCTCGGCGGCAGCTGCGTGTACGCCGGATATCGATACTGAAGATCGATCTGCTTGACGAACGGCAGATTCGAGACGTCGAGCGTGTACGTGTTCGACCGCACGCCGTTCGCTTCGACCGAGTACTGCGTCTTCGATCCGATGTCGAACAGACGAAACGCGAACACGCCGTTCGAGTCGGGCGTCATCGGCAACCGCGTCCACGTCGTCGAGTCAGCCGGACGCACCAATAGCTCGACGCGATCCGACTGGAACCCGCGCAGATTCGCCGAAATCATCTCGTCGCCGCCCTTGGCGACTGTCGCGTTGCCGGGTTCGACGGCGATGCTGAACAACGTCGACGCAGCGTCACCGCGCCACGGAAGAGCGACCAGCTTGAGTCCGTTCCTCAGCGCCGGCGGCCCGAAGATGGTGAGCAGCAGCGCGGCGCCGATCACGGCGGCCAGAATGCCGCCGTTGGCCTTGAGCTCTCCGGCGTCGATCGCCTTGCCGTCGCCGGCGAGTCGCACGCGCTCGAGCGCCGTGGTGGTCAGCCGGTCGATCAACGCCGGCGAGCGCACCGGCAGAGTCGACGCGCGTTCGCTGTTCTGCATCTCGACCGCGGTGATGACGCTCGCCTTGAGCGAACGCTCGTGCTCTTCGAGATACAGTGCGACCTGCTCGTCGTGCAGCCTGGGCAGCAGCGGGCGAATGACGAACCACACCAGCATTCCCAGAATCGCCGCGATCGCGACGATGCGGACGCCGAGCACGACGGCGTCGTTGTAGTGGAAGGCGTTCATCACGATGCCGCCGAGGGCCACCAGCGCCCATCCCGCGGCCAGGGTGATCGTGGCGCCGCGCAGCGCGAGCTTGGCGCGGTAGCGTGTGCGTACGCCGCGCACGACGTCGAGAAGCTGCGACTGCTCGCGACCGGTTCCGTGAACGCTTTCCATTTCTTGCCCCCTTACCGACCTGCGTCAGCTCGTCGCGCGGGACAGGCGATTCGACACCGCCGTCTCGCCGGCCAAAACCAGCACCGCGACGAGCAAGAGATACCACCACAGCCGCTGGCGCCGCTCCTGATCTTGCGGCGTCGCGACGTTGAAGTCACTCCCTGCCTGCTCTTGAGCCTTCGCCGACGTCACCGCGGCGACGACGTCTTGCGGATCGAGATGCGAGAGATCCGACTCCGACGCATCCACGTTTACCGCGATCGGCCGTCCGCTCCCGACCGGTGTGTCGCGGCCGCGCAATTCGTAGAATCCGCGCTCGTGCAACGTGACCAGATGATTCGGTCCCGTTGCCGTCACGCGCCGTTTCACGCCCGACGGCGACTCGATCGTCAGTTCGGTGAGCGTGTCCGCGGCGCGTCCGCCGAGGAACGGCGCCGTGAGCTCGCCGTGCCGCGAAAGATCCAACACTTCGCCCGTCACGAACGACGGACGCGGATCGATGTACCGGCCGGCATGTTTGCCGAGTTGATGCACGAACGGCAGAAACACGGGCTGGAGCGGCAAGTTCGTCCAGTAGGAATCGAGACTCGACGCCCACACGACGACTCGGCCGATGCCGACCGGCCGTTCGACGAGCGCCGGGGATCCGTCGTCGAATCGCGCCGAGACCGACGCGCCCGGCGCCGCCGTCAAAGCCCGATACCTATAAAAGCGCGCCGTCGTGAAATCGCCGCTGCGCGGCGCACTGAACAACTCGAACACCGGGCTCGCGTAGTCGATCGACGACAGCGTGCCGCCGGCGTCCGCCGTGCGATCGACGACTTGGCCGATCGTCGCGGGCAGTAGCGCACGCCACGCCTGCGGCCAAGTCTCCGTGCGTTCAGTGCCCGGCACGAACACGATGCCGCCGCCATCGTTCACGATCGCCTTCAAGTGTTCGCCGAGCGGACTGGCCGGCGCGGGCGGCGCGACTTCGTCGAGCACGACCAGCGAGCGTCCGTCCAGATCGCGTGGCGTGATCTCGGTGATGGACTTCACGTCGACGCGGAAGCTCGGCCGGTCGCCGATCGACAACGCTCGGCTCACGTACAGGCTTTGGTTCGGGCGCGCCGTCGCCGGCTCGACGATCAGCACGGGAACGGCCGCGTCGGGTGCAATTGTGAAGTTGCTCACGTCGTCGAGCGTCAGTGAATCCGGCGTGATGCTCACCGACGCTTTCGTCGGACCGTTCGGCACCGGGATGGACGTGAATGCCACCTGAAGGGCGCCGCTGGCCGGCACGTTGACGTGCTGCGTCTGCACCGCGCGGCCGCCCACCGAAAGCGTCGCGGCGATGGGGCGCGCGGTCCTGCCGGTGTTGATGAGCCGCGTGGCGACGGTAACGTGATCGCGTACGCCATTGCTGTCGCGGTCGGTCACCGGCTGCGTCACGGCGACGTCCGACGCCGACGCGCCGCCGACGTCGATCGGCGTGACGACCGTACCCTGCGGGAAGACGATCTCGTTGTGATTCGCCCAGGCGTTCTTCTGGAAATCGGAGACGACGACGACTTCGCGCTGCGGCAGCGTCGACGCCGAGACAATCTGCGCTGCGAGCTTGAGCGCCGGCGCGAACTTGGTGCCCTCGTCGCCCAGCTTCGCGGCGCCGATCGCCGCGGCGACGCGATCCGGCGTCGCCATCGGTTCGCTGGCGACGGATGCGTCGTCGTCGAACAGCACAAGCGTCGCCCGGTCGGTACCGGCGAGCGAGCGCACGGCCTTGCGGGCGGCCGCCTGCGCGCGCGACCAGCGATCTCCGTACGCCATGCTCGCCGAGCGGTCGAGCAGTACGACGACTTCCTTGGCGCCGCTGGTGCCGATCGCGGCTTGGTGTCGCGCGAAGAACGGCCGGGCGAATGCGGCGACGAGCAGGGCGAGCGCCGCGCAGCGCAGGGCGAGCAGCAACAGATGTCGCAGCTTCTGGCGGCGCACTGATCGGTACGGAATGCGCTGCAGGAACATCAGCGACGGAAACTCGACGACGACGCGGCGCTCGCGGTGGATCAAATGAATGATCACCGGCACGGCGATCGCGGCGAGACCGGCGAGGAACGCGGGGGCGAGGAAATTCACCTGGAGTCCTATCGCACCCGGTTGAAGTTCTGCCGCGACGCGAGGAACGAGAACAGCGCGCGGTCGAGCGGCTTCGACGTGTCGAACAGCGCGTAGTCGGCGCGCGATTCACCGATCCGCTTCGACAACGCGTCGGTGTGCTGCGCGACGATCTGGCGATACTGCTTGCGCAGGTATTCGGGGATGATCGGCATCTTCACCCCGGTTTCCATGTCGATGAAGTTGCTCGCGTCGGAGAACGAGAAGTCGATCTCGCGCGGGTCGAGGAGTTGGAACACGATCAAGTCGTTGCCGCGCCCGCGCAGATTCGCCAGCGCGCGCAGCACCTCGTCCGGATCCTCGTAGAGATCCGAGATCAACACGACGAGACTCCGCCGGCGCAGCGATTCGGACAGCTTCTTGAGCGGCGGCTGAAGCAATGTCTGGCCCGGCGCGGGCTTCGCGTCGCGCGAGCCGCTCTCGATGCGCTCCAGCGACTGCAACACGAGCTGCAGATGCTTGGCCGACGGCGGCACGTAGTCCACGATGTCGCGATCGAACGCGGCAAAGCCCACGCGGTCTCGCTGCAGACTCGAGAAATACGTGAGGCACGCCGCCAGATAACATCCGTAGGTCAGCTTCGACACTCGACCCGACTCGCCCATTCCGGTGCTGCCGCCGTACCGCATCGACGGCGACACGTCGAGCAGGACGAGGAAATTGGTATTCGTGTCGGCCTCGTACTCCTTCACGAAGTGCCGGTCGGTGCGCGCGTAGAGCCGCCAATCGATGCGCCTGATGTCGTCGCCCGGCATGTACGCGCGATGCTCGGCGAAGTCCGTCGACGATCCAAGGTGCGGCGAACGATGCAGGCCGTTGATGAAACCTTCGACGACGACCTTCGCCAGCAGCTCGAGATTCCCGATCCGCGCGAGGACCGCGGGATCGAGAAAACTGGTGGGCTGGGTCGTGACTGCGGTTGCCATGTCTGCGATCGTCCTACATGCCCGATTTGGGGAGCGGCACCGCGCGCAGCAGCTTCTCGATGATCTGATCCGACGTCACGTGCTCCGACTGCGCGTGGAAATTCGTGAGCACGCGGTGACGAAGCACCGGCTTCGCCAGTGCGCGGATGTCGTCGAAGCTCACGTTGTAGCGGGCGTCCATCAGCGCGCGCGCCTTGCCGCCGAGGATGAGATGCTGCGGCGCGCGCGTGCTGGCGCCGTACGACACCCACTGCTTGATGAAGTCCGGCGCGTTGGGACCGGGCCGGCTCGTGCGCGCGAGGCTGACGGCGTAGCGAGCGACGGGTTCCGCGATCGGCACGCGACGGATGAGTTGCTGGAACTCGACGATGTCGTCGCCGGTCACGGCGTGCTGGAAGCGAGGGTTCTGCACCGCCGTCGTCTGCGTCGCAACGCGGACCTCATCGTCTTCCGGCAGATAGTCCATCACGATGTGGAACATGAATCGATCGAGCTGCGCTTCGGGCAGCGGATACGTGCCTTCGAGCTCGATCGGGTTCTGCGTGGCGAAGACGTGGAACGGCTCCTTGAGTGTGTACGTCTTCCCTTGCACCGTGACGCGGTGCTCCTGCATCGCCTCGAGTAGCGCGGCCTGCGTCTTGGGCGGCGTGCGGTTGATTTCGTCGGCGAGGACGATGTTGGCGAAGATCGGTCCCGGCGTGAACACGAGCCGCCGTCCGCCCGTCTCCGGGTCGTCCTGGATGATGTCCGTGCCGGTGATGTCGCTCGGCATCAAGTCCGGCGTGAACTGAATGCGCGAGAACTTGAGGTCGAGCACCTGCGACACGGTGTTGATCAGCAGCGTCTTGGCCAAGCCCGGCACGCCGACGATCAGGCTGTTGCCGCCCGTGAACAGCGACAGCAGCACGAGCTCGATCACGTCTTCCTGGCCGACGATCAGCTTGTGCAGCTCGGCGATGATCTGATCGTGTCCGGTCTTGAGCCGGTCGGCGAGCGCGATGTCGTCGTGTGATTCGAGTGCCGGTGCCTTAATCGAAGGCGAGATCGTCGAGGCCAAGAGAAATCTCGGTTGAAGTGTTAGTGCGTCAGCGCGTAGACCACGTAATTGATGCCCAGCTTGTAGATCTCGTTCGCCTGTGACACGGGCACGAAGCCGGCGGCGGACCACTGCCACGACTCGCCGATGTCGTCATCGACGTTGGCGAGCACCATCATTCGCTTCTTCGGGTCGTTGTCCTGATAGATCGTCCAGTACGTCGGCGGGCGCGTCCCGTACGCCGACGTCGACGGCCAGACGACGGCCGACTTCATGTCGATGTCGAAGAACGAATGAAAGATCGCCTCGTCGCCGTTGAGCTGGACCCACTTCGCGTTCGGGATCGCCGCCGCCATGATCTCGCGCAGATGCGACCAGTCGTAGTCGCCGCGCCAGTCCTCGCGGAAATCGTCGAAGATCATGAAGCCGCCCTTCAACAGATACGAGCGAAGCGCGGCGACCTCCTTCCCCGACGGATGCCAGCCCCCGGGCTCGGACAGGTAGCTCACCGGATACTTGAATAGAAGCGGGTCGTCCACCGCGACGAGCACGCTACCCACCATCGGCCCCTGTTCGATGAACGGCCGGATATTGGTGACGTCGCGGAGGATCTTCGCAAAATTCTCTTCGGCGTCCGGATAGTCGTGCGCCCATCCCGGACCTTCTCGCCCGGCCCAGTGCTCGAAGCCCTTGTATCGCACGCGCGCGAAGGTGAACCGGCCGTCGTACGGAACGTTCCCGACAAAGGCAGGCGGCTCGTACATGTCTTCCGCACCACCGAAGTAGTTGTTGAAACCGCTGCCGCCGCGCTTTGGGCGCGTCTGACCGTGCACCGCGCCGAAGGCGACGGCGCTCAGCGCGCACGCGACGACGGCGATCCTGCATCGGTTCACGGCCGCTTCTCCCCCGCCTGCTTCGTTCGCAGATCGTAGAGCGTCAGCAGCAACGTCTGCGCCTTCTCGAAATTCGGCGCTTCCTCGAGCGAGCGCAGCACGCTCGTCCGCGCATGCACGTCGTCGCCGGCCTCGTGTTGAGCGACCGCCAGATCATACTCGGCGGCCGCTTTGTCCACCGGCCCGAGCGCGACGATCGCCGCGCGCTCGCGCACCGTGCGCTCCTTGTCGCCCGCTGCATGTGACAACTCGGCCAGCTTCTGATGCATGCCGACGTCGAACGGATTCACGAACATCGCGCGGTCGAGCGCGTCCGCGGCACCCTTCGCGTCACCGAGCTGCTCGAGCAGCGTCGCGAGCTTCTGGAGCGCCTTGATGTTGGTCTCGGTGAGCGACGTCCACTTGGCGAGCGCGTCGGCCTCCTTGCGCTGATCGCCCTTCTTCTCGTACAGGACCGCGAGCAACGCGTACGGGCTGTCGTCACCGCCGTACTCGGGAAAGATGTCGCGCGCCCGCTCGATATATGGAAGCGCCTTGTCCAGTTCGTTGTGCGCGATCAACGCTTCGCCGGCGAAGAGCTGCGTGCCGAAATCGTTCGGCGATTTGGCGGCCAGGGCGATCACCGCCTCAATGGGCGTTTCGCCCGTGATTTTGGGCGGCTGCTTGGTGAGCCCCGGCAGCACCGCGGCGAAGCGCGTGTTCAGATACGTGTCGAACCGCTTGTCGAACGACGGGAGATCGGTGTTGAGCACTTTCTGAAACACCTGATCCGTCGTCGCGCCGTCCTTGTACGCCTGAAGCATGCGCAGGATCGCCGGCTCGCCGAAGTCGCGCGCGATCAGCTCGCACACGAGCGACGCCTGGTAGTACGAGAACTGCACCTGCTCCGGATACGCCGGATGCATGAAGCCGTCGTTCATCCGGCTCACCGGCACGAGCTTCCCCGCCTTGTACGCGGCGAGGAAATCCGGCGTCACGCCGAAACCCCAGCCGGGCTTCGCGTGGTGCTCCTCGTACACCGACAGCCCTTCGCTCAACCACCGCGGAATTCGGTTGTCGGTGCTGCCGAGCGTGAACGTGTGCGCCAGCTCGTGCCAGACCGTCGAGCCCCAATTGAACGGACCGGCGTCCTTCGCCGCCGGCGAATCGAACGCCAGCGTCGTTCCGAAGCTCACGCCCAGCGCGCCGAGCCCGGCGAGCCCCACGGTGCGCACCGAAAAGTCGGCGTGGCTTCTGAAGACTTCGATCCGCACCGGCGGCGGCGGTGTGTACGCGTACCTCTTCTGGAACGTCGTGTACGCCTGCTCGGCCAGATCACGCAGGTAGACGGACAAGATCGCCGACTCGTCCTTCTCGATCATGAACTGGAAGTGCGTGCTCGTCGTGAGATCGTAGTTCTTGTACGTGTCGAGCAGGTCGAGCGTGTTCTTGACCCACACGTTGTACGGGTCGCCCTTGAACGACTTTTCGAGGCTCACGCGACCGGTGTCGATCTGCCCGAGCCGCAGCTGGTTCATGCCGAGCACGCTCCACGCGTGCCAGTCCTTGGCGTCGAGCGCCACGCCCTGCCCTGCGAAGTCGGCCGCCTGCTTGTACAGACGAACGTCGGCCGACAACTCGGCGAGCGTCGCGTACAGCTCGGCGTCGTGCGAATCGGCGGCGAGCGCGCGCTGCTTGATCGTTTCGAATCCCGCTTGGTCGTGCGTGAGATACTTGATCGCCGCCGCGACGGCGAGCGCCCGCTCGCCGACCGGATTGGTCTTGAGCGCGCGATCGATATCGATCTGCGCGCCCGCGTAGTCCTCGAGCCCGAGCAGCGCTTCAGCGTGGAGGACGCGCGCCTGGGGATCGTCCGGATTGATTGCGAGCGCCGCGCGCAGCAGCGAATCGCCGCCCGCCTGACCATCGGCTTGGAGCCGCCGCGCAGCGCCGACGAGCGCGCGTGGGTCGTTGGGATTGGCCTGCAGAACTTCCTCGAACGTCTTCTGCGCGTCGTCGAAGTCGTACTTCTGCAGGAACAGCTCGCCGAGCCGCACCTTCGCCGCGTCGTTCGTCGGGTCGACGCTCGTCGACCGGTCGTACGCCTTCTGCGCGTCGTGGAACAGCTGCGGATCGTTCTCGCCGAGGTACTCGCACGCGACGGCGACGGCCATCAAGTCGTCGCTCGTGAGATCGTTGCCGAGCGAGCGGTTGTAGACGTCGATGAACCGGTCGAACTCTTTCATCGCGCGGTCGCGCTCGCCGCGATCGTAATGCAAGACGGCGAGGTTGAGCGACGCGATCAGACTGTCCGGCGTCGCCTGCGCGCGCACGAACGCGCTCTCGGCGGAAGCGAGCCTGCCGCGCGTGACCAGCACCTCGCCGAGAGGATTCCATAGAATCGCGCCTTTCGGTGACGCGATCGCTTTGCGAGCCGTCGCTTCAGCTGCGTCGTATTTGCCGATCGTCGCGTACGCGCGCACGAGGTCGCGCTGCGCCGCCGCCCAATCGCTGTCGCTCGGCGGCACCTTGCTCAGCGCGGCGATCGCCGCCTGATACTTGCCGCTTTGGAACAGGTCGTGACCGTCGTCCTGGGCCGCGAGCACGCGCGGCGCGCACAGCGCGACGACGGTGGCGAGCGATGCGGCCCGAACGAAGCGCGTCATGACTTCCTCCCCGCGGCGGTTCCTTCCATCTCGCGGATCGTTTTCGCTTTTCGCGCGAGCTGTACGAGCAGCGCCTCGAGCGCGTCGTCGTAGGCGTCGGGCGTCATCGCCGACTTCTTGAGGCGAAGCTGACCGATCTGATCCTCGAGCGCGAACTTGTCCTTGTAGAGCGTCGCCAGCTGCGGATCGTTGGCCGCCGTCGAGCTGAGACCGGCGTCCAGAAAGAAGCGCCGCGCCAGCACGCCTTCCGCCGAGTTTCCGTCCGGATCCGCTACGCCGGCCTTGGCGCCCATGTCGTCCAGTTGCGCGTGTTCGGTCTGGAGGCGCGTGTCGTTGTCGTACACCCGCTTGGTCTCGGTCACCGCATAACGGAATGCTTCGAGCAGCGACACGCGTCCGTCCTTGTCCGTGTCAGCGACGTCCTTGCTGAACGCGGCGACGAAGAATTCGGCGAAGTGCGATTCGTTCCGCTCGAAGCTGCTCTTGGTCGCCGTGATCACCACACGATTGCGCGCCGCGACAATGGGCAGCATGTCGCCGCTGGCACTCGTCAGGTCGACGAACGCGACGCGCTGCGTCGGGAACTTGGAAAGAAGGTGCGCGAAGTCCGTCGCGCTGAGGTCGGGACCGGGAATGCTGATCTTCGAGTCGGCGCCGTCGCCGCTGCCGTGGCCGATGAGCACGAGCACGACTTGATCGCCCGCTCCGGCGCGCGCGGCGAGCTGCCCCATCGCCCGCTCGACGTTCGTTTTCGTCGACTGGCCGCGGAAGTACGGATTCTTCGAGACGCTGTCTTCGCCGAACCAGAGAATGTCCGCCGCCGGAATCCCGAGCTTCTTGCTCGCCGCGTCGGCGAGCGTCTGCGAGAGATTGGCGAACGACGCCCGATACTTCGCCTCTCCACCGAGGCCGCTCACGATCACGAGATGCGTTTGCGCGAATACCGCGCCGAGCGGGAGTGCGCAGGCCACGACCACGCTCGCGACGCGGCGACGAAGCCGCCGTCCACCCGTCCACCTGTCCACCTGTCCACCCGCGATCACGCGAGTCCCCTCGATTTCCGGTACGCCCACTCTGCACTCACGAGAATCACGAGCAACAAGAACGTCGCCGGCATGTCCCACAGATCCATCTGATTCACGACCGTCACGCCGCGCTTGCTCATCGCGACGTCTTCGGCAAGCGTGGACGCCGTCTCCGGCGTGTAGAACCGTCCGCCCGTCTCCGAGGCGATGCGTTTGAGCAGCGGCGCGCGCATTTCGGCGTCGAAGTACTCCGTGTTCAAGTCGGCGACGCGCACGTAGCCCGTGTCGGCAGCGATCGCGCCGTTCGGCAGCGTCGCGGTGACGTGAATCGAATACACACCGTTCTGATCGGGGGTGAACGTGCCGCGATACTCGCCGTCGCGGTCGATCGCCCAGTCGAGCGGCAGGTCGCGCGACACGCCGCTGTCGCTCGAGATGTGCGCGGTGACCTTGGCGTCGTTGCGCGCGATGTAGATGCTGTCCATCACCGTCGCGCGAATCGCGATCGGCGAACGCGGATTCGCCTTGTCCGTCGGCAGCGATACGACCACGCGCCCGGGCGAGTCGCTCGTGAGCCACCGGAGCATCTGGCGCCAGAACCGCGAATAGGTCTCGTCGTCCGCCGGCGTGTTGGGATCCATCTGCCAGGTCCACGAGTCCTGCACGGGAAACGCGACCGACATTCCGCGTCCATAGCGCTGGTACACGAGCACCGGCTGGTCGTAGCTGCGCACCGGCGCGCCGGGCACTCCCGCGCGTCCGTCCGACGGAACCGAGCCGGTCACCAGCGTGACCGCGCCGGGTTTCACCTCGCGAATGCGATTCACCGTGGTGAGAGTCGGGAGCGACTTCCACCGCTGCGCCGACAGCGACGGCGTCGCCGCGACCTGCGCGACCGCGTGGCTCTCTCCCGCCGGCGTGAGCGACACTTTCAGATTCGCGAAGAAGGTGAGCGAATCGGGAACCGCGTCCCCCGTGAGCACCACGGGCATCACGTCGGCGAGCGGCGTTCCGGCGTATCCGCCTTCGGCGAACGCCCGGCGCCCGCCGAGCAACAGGAGTCCGCCGCCCCGCACGTTCACGAAATCCGAAAGCATCGCGAGCTGGTCATGCGTGAAGAAGCTCGCTTCCACGTCGCCGATGATGATCGCGCGATAGCGGAACAGATCGGCGCGCGTCTTCGGAAAGCCCGTCGCCAGATCGTTCGCGCTGTCGACGTTCAGGCGAAGGAACTTGTTGTCCGCCGTCCGCTGCAACACGACGAGCTGCAGGTTGGAATCCGCTTCGACGGCCGCGCGGATGAAGCGCATCTCGGGACGCGGCGTGCCCTCGAAGTACAGCACGCGCTCGCGATCGTTGCGCACGTCGACGAGCGCCTGCTGCGAATTGTTCTGCGTGACTTGCTCGCCCGGCTGGGGCGGAATGCGGAAATTGAGGGCGCGCGCACCGGGATCGTTCGCCGCGACGCTCACGCGCACGGGCGCCACGTCGCCGTCCGGCGGCAGGGTGATCGAGTCGCGCGACACGATGCGCCCGCCGTCCTCGACGACCAGCGGCACTCGCTGCCCCGCGTAGCCGCGCTGGCGAATCATGATGTCCGCGACGAGCGTCCCGCCGCGCAGCACCGACGGCGACGTCTCGACGCGCTGGATTTCGATGTCCTTGTCGAATCGCTCGGCGCCGAGTCCGATCGTGAAGATCGGCACCGACTTGGCGCGCAGCGCGAGCAGCTCGTCGCCGATCGGCGCGCGCGAATTGTCGGCGCCGTCGCTCAGCACGACGAGCCCGGACAACGGCACCGCGTCGAGCTCTTGCCGCGCCTGCTCGATCGCGTCGGCGACGTGCGTCTCGCCGGCGTTGAAGGTCAGCGCCGACGCGCTGTCGATCCGCTGCGCGCCGGACGAAAAGCGGAACACGCGCACCTGGAATTTCTTGCGCAGCGACGCGAGCAGCACGCTGTCGGGACCGCCGAACGCATGTTCGGCCCACGCGCTGCGCGGCTGGCCGTTGCGATCGGCGATGCGCATGCTGCGTGAATCGTCGATCAGCACGCCCACGTAGTTCCGTTGCGGCACCGCGGCCGACAGCAGGAGCATCGGGCGCATGAGACACGCGAGCAGCACGACGAGCGCCGACACGCGCAGCGCGCCAAGCACCCACCGGTCGCGGCGCGTGCTCTTCGCTCGCACGCCGGCGTAGCTCAACACAGCGGGCACGCCGATGGCGGCCGCCGCGAGCAGCAGCAGCATGACCGAAAACGGGACGCCGAACGCCAGATTGCCGTTCGCGAACTCGTTCGGACGGTACTTGAAAAGGAACTGAAAGAGAGAGGCGAGCAATGTGACCAATCAGTGTTGCAAACAAGGTTGAGACACGCGCAGACAACCGCCAGTTCCTTCACCTGAGCAACTACATTTTCCCTACATGCGCGCCCGCTATCTCACCGCCGACGTCTTTACCGACCACCTCTTTGGCGGCAACCAGCTCGCGGTCTTCCCCGACGCCCGGGAGATCGAACCGGGCCTCATGCCAAAGATCGCGCGGGAGTTCAACTACTCGGAAACGACGTTCGTTCTCCCCCCTGACGACCCGAGCCATACCGCCAAGGTGCGCATCTTCACTCCCGGGGGCGAGCTGCAGTTTGCCGGCCACCCCACAATCGGGACCGCGCACGTGCTCGCCACGATCGGCGCAGTCCGATTGACGGGGTCCGAGACCCGAATCGTGCTCGAGGAAGGCGTCGGGCCCGTTCCGGTCACCATACGGGCGACGAACGGGCGGCCGGAGTTTGCACAGCTCTCGGCGGCCAAGCTGCCGGAAGTCGGCCCACCCCCTCCGTCAAGGGAAACACTCGCGGACATGCTCTCGTTGGCCGCGGGCGATCTGCTCGACGGGACCACGCTCCCCGAATCGGTCTCTTGCGGTACGCCGTTTCTCTTCGTTCCGCTGCGCGACCGCCGCACCGTGGGCCGGGCCCGCGTCCGAAGCGATCTCTGGGAGTCCGCGCTCACCGGCTACGTGACCGACAAGGTCTTCGTGTTCGCGATGGATCCGGAGCACGTCGGGCACCACGTCCGCGCGCGGATGTTCGCACCCGGCATCGGCGTCCCCGAAGATCCGGCCACCGGCAGCGCCTGCGTCGCGCTCGGCGGGTATCTTGCCGCAAGAGATCCCCGGACGGACGGCACGCTTCGCTGGGTCGTCGAGCAGGGCTTCGAGATGGGGCGGCCGAGTATTCTCGAGGTCGAGGCCGACAAGAAGGCCGGCCGCACGACCGCCGCACGCGTCGGCGGCCAGACTGTCGTCGTGTGCGAAGGAGAGATGCAGCTGTGACGATCGAATCGAACGGCGACCTGACCGGGATGCGCGCCGTGGGCCGGCTGGTCGGACTCGCGCTGCTGGAGATGAAGAACGCGGTTCGGCCCGGAATGACGACCGCCCAGCTCGATGATGTCGGCGCGGCGTTTCTTCGCCGCCACGGTGCGCGATCGGCGCCGCAGCTCACCTACGACTTCCCCGGCTTCAACTGCATCAGCGTGAACGACGAGATCGTGCACGGCGTTCCCGGCCGACGGAAAATCCTCGCGGGCGACGTCGTGAAGATCGACGTGACCGCCGAGCTCGATGGCTTGATCGCGGATTCGGCGATCACCGTGTTGGTGCCGCCGGTCGCGTCGCGTGGACGGAAGCTCGCTCATTGCGCCAAGTCGGCCTTCGATCTCGCGCTCGCCCGGGCCGCCGCGAACCTGCGCATCTCCGAATTGGGCAGAACGGTCGAGAACGAAGTGCATCGCTGGGGTCTCTCGGTCGTTCGTGACATGACCGGTCACGGCGTCGGGCGCGCGCTGCACGAAGAGCCGGCGGTCCCGAACTTCTATAGTCCGTTCATCCCCGGGCGCCTCGAAGAAGGCATGGTGATCGCGCTCGAGCCGATCATCAGCGAGCGGCCGACCGCTCTCGTCGAAGCCGAGGATGGCTGGACCATTCGCACCGCCAACGGCTGCCTCGCCGCGCACCACGAGCACACGATCGTGATTCGCCAGGGCCGTGCCGAGGTGCTCACACTCGCCGCCTAGCGGCGGTGCGTGCGGTCAGGCGTTGAGGCGTTCTTCCATCTCGTCGAGACTGCGGGGCCAATCCTCCTTGAGTAGTCGGGACAGGCCGCGATCCGCGAGCAATTTGCCGTCGGTCTGACAAATCGCGCAGTAGTTCGTCTCGTTGTCGGCGTAGCGAATGCGCTGAACCGGCGAACCGCACACTGGACACGGCTCGCGATACTTGCCGTGCACCGCCATCTCCGGGCGAAACGCAGTCACCTTTTCGGGAAACTCGCCGCCCGACTCGGCGCGCAGGCGCTCGGTCCACTCGCGCAGCGTCGAAAGCGTCGCCGAGAAGAGCACCGCGATTTCGTCGTCGGACAACCGGCTCGTCAATTTCACCGGCGACATCCGCGCGCGGTGCAGCATCTCGTCCGAGTACGCGTTGCCGATGCCGCTGAAGAGTCGCGGATCGGTGAGCGCGCGCTTGACGGTGTGATTCTCCGATCGCAGCCGCGCCGCGAACGAATCGAGCGTGGCGTCGAGCACCTCGAGCCCGCCGCGATCGATCTGCGCCATCGCGTCGCGTCCGCGCACGAGCGAGAGTGATGCTCGTCGTTTCGAGCCCGCTTCGGTGAGCGTGAGCCAACCCTTGGGGAATCCGAATGCCGCGAGGTCGGTCTTCTTGTGGGCTTTCGGTCCCACCGGTTGCCAGTGCAGCCGGCCCGCGATCATGAGATGCAGGACCATGAACAGCTCGCCGTCGAACGCGAACACGATGCGCTTGCCGAGCCGGTCCACGCTCTTCACGGACTTGCCAATGAACGCGTCGAGCCGCGGCTCGACGGTGCGCAGCAAGAACGGCGTCTGGATGAGAATCGTCTCGAGCGGCTTGCCGACGACGCGCGCCCGGATCGCTTCGATGTAGACCGTGATGTCGGGCAGCTCGGGCATGGGCGAAATCTACGGTGAGACGGCGGTCGGTCTCACCGCGATCGGCGGGACGCGCACTGCGGGCAACCGTTTCCCCGGCAGCCGTGTCTGAAGGATTGCTCCCCCTGAACGCCTGAGGGGAGTAGCGCGAGCGCGGTTCGTCGCGCAGGATTCCGACAACCACTCTCCGGGACCCACGTGGCGACCACCGATCTCGATCTGCTTCAAGGCACGCTCGACCTGTTGATCCTCAAAGCCCTCACGTGGGGCGCGAGGCACGGATACTCGATCGCCTGGTGGATCCGCGAGACCACGCACCAGCGGCTGCAGATCGAAGACGGCGCGCTCTACACCGCGCTCCATCGCATGGAGAAGCGCCGGTGGATCGAAGCCGAGTGGGGTGTCTCCGACAACAACCGCAAAGCGAAGTACTACCAGCTCACGACGCAGGGCCGGCGACAGCTGCGCAGCAAGACCGCGGTCTGGACGGAGTACGCGACCGCGGTCTTTCAGGTCCTTCGAACGGTCTGACGCTCCATGACTCGCCGATTCCCCGGATTGAAACGGCTGCTGCGCATCGATCGCGGACGCGCGACGGTCGATCGCGCCGTCGACGACGAGCTGCGATTCCACTTCGAGATGACGATGACGGAGCTCATGGCCAGCGGCATGACACCGGACGACGCGCGCCGCGAAACGGAGCGGCGCTTTGGCGACTTGCAGCGCACGCGCAAACGCCTGGCGACGATCGACCGCGGCCGCGTCGAACAGGAGCGGCGCGCCGAGTGGTGGAGCGGATTCGCGCAGGATTTCCGATACGCGCTGCGCGGGCTGCGACTCAAACCGTGGTTCGCCGTCGCCGTGATCCTCACGCTCGGACTCGGCATCGGCGCCAACGCGGCGATGTTCGGCATCGTCGATCGCCTGCTGTTCCGGCCGCCGGCCTTCCTCAACGCGCCCGATCGCACGGCGCGCTTCTATCTGGCTCGCTCGTTTCGCGGCGTCGAGAACTTCGGCAGCTACACCGGATATCGTCGCTATCTCGACCTGCGCGAGGGCACGACGTCGTTCGACGCGATGACGCCGTACTACACAAACGATCTCGCCGTCGGAATGGGCGACGCGACCAAGGAAATGCGAGTCGCGGTGAGCGGCGCCGACTTCTGGAAGATGTTCGACATCAAGCCGGTGCTCGGCCGCTTCTTCTCGGATGCCGAGGACGTGCCACCGGTCGGGACGCGCGTCGCCGTGCTGTCATTCGCGTACTGGCAAACACAATACGCAGGACGCAGTGACGTGCTCGGTTCGCCGATGGACATCGGACCGGCACGGTACACGATCATCGGCGTGGCGCCCGAGGGCTTCAACGGATTCGAGACCGATCCGGTCGTCGCATTCCTTCCGATGGCGGCCGAGAACGGGGCGGCGTCGCGCGGGAATACGAAGAATCCGTGGTACAGCACCTACAACATGACGTGGTTCGAGGTGTTCGCACGCCGCAAGCCAGCGGTCAGCGCGCAGGCGGCCACGACGGATCTGACGCGCGCGTACCAGCAGAGCTACAAGAAGCAGCTCGCGGTGAATCCCGGGACGACGGCGTTCGACATCGCCAAGCCATACGCGATCGTCGGCCCCCTGCTGCGTGACCGCGGACCAAACGAGGGCAGCGACGCAAAGGTTGCCAGCTGGCTGATCGGCGTGGCGGCGATGGTGCTGCTCATCGCGTGCGCGAACGTCGCGAACCTCTTGCTCGCCCGCGCGCTCAGGCGCCGACGAGAGATCGCGGTCCGGATCGCCCTCGGCGTGAGCCGAAGCCGGCTGTTGATGCAGCTGCTCACCGAGAGTCTGTTGCTCGCGGCACTCGGCGGCGTGACCGGCCTTGCGATCGCGCAGTGGGGCGGCGCCGCGATGCGGCGTCTCCTGCTCAACGAAGCGGATTCCGGGGCGACGGCGTTCACCGATCCGAGGCTGATCGGCCTCGCCGCCGCACTGGCGATTCTCGCCGGGCTCCTGACCGGGCTGGCGCCTGCCTTCCAGACGGGACGCGGTGACGTGGCGGCGGCACTCAAGGCGGGTGCGCGAGAGGGCGTCGTGCATCGGTCGCGCCTGCGCGCGGCGCTGCTCATCGCGCAGGCGGCGATTTCCGTGGTGTTGTTGATCGGCGCCGGACTGTTCCTGCGCAGCCTCTCGAACGTCGAGAACGTTCGCATGGGTTACGACGCCGACCGTCTGCTGTGGGTGGACCTGCGCGCTCGCGGCGTGACGCGCGATTCGGCGCAGAACCTCGCGCTGCGTCGCGAGCTGCTGGCGCGTGCGCAGTCGCTGCCCGACGTCGAGCGCGCATCGCGCGCGCTCACGGTGCCGTTCTGGTCGACGTGGGAGTACGAGCTATTCGTTCAAGGCATCGACTCGGTTTCCCGGCTCGGCGACTTCACGATGCAAGGGGCCACACCCGGGTTCTTCGCCACCATGGGTACGCGCCTGCTGCAAGGCCGCGCGTTCACCGACGCGGACGGTGCGAACGCGCCACACGTGATGGTCGTCGGACAGTCGATGGCGAAGAAGCTCTGGCCCGGCGAGAGTGCGCTCGGCAAGTGCGTTCGCATCAACGCCGACACCGTGCCGTGTACAACGGTCATCGGTATCGCCGAGGACGTGCGCCGCGGGAGCATCGCTGAAACGGAGATGCACTATTACATGCCGATCGACCAGTTCCAGCCGGCGAACGGTGGACTGTTCATTCGCACGCGCGGCATCGCGGCCGGAAAATCGGAGGCGATCCGTCGTGCGCTCCAGCCGCTCATGGAAGGCGGATCGTACGTGACCGTGACGCCGATGACGACGATCATCGCCCCGGAGATCCGATCGTGGAAGCTCGGCGCACTGATGTTCTCGATCTTCGGCGCGCTCGCGTTGGTGCTCGCGGCGATCGGGCTCTACAGCGTCATCGCGTACAACGTGACGCAGCGGACGCACGAGATGGGCGTCCGCGTCGCGCTCGGCGCGCAAGCGCGAGACGTGATCCAGCTGATCGTCAGCGAGGGATTGCGAATCGTTGTGCCGGGGGTGGCCCTCGGCGCGGTCATCGCGCTCGTCGCCGGGAAGTGGATCGCGCCGCTGCTGTTTCAAGTGTCGCCGAAAGATCCACCCGTGCTGGTCGGCGTCGTGACGATCTTGCTCGCGGTGGCGATCGCCGCCAGCTGGTTGCCGGCGCGGCGCGCGGCGCGCGTCGATCCGAACGAGGCGTTGAGAGCGGACTGAGCGCCCGCTCTCGACGCCGTCCGTCGCCTAGCGGCGCGCTTCCCAACCCTTCTTCGCGGAGCGGCTGCGCTCGGCGCTCGACGCGTTCGAGCTGGCTTTGAGCCCGCCGCGGCGCGACGGCTCCGAGATCTCGGCGCGTCCGCGGGCCGTGCCCGACTTCTTGGCGCTCGGCACGATGTTCACGCTCCCTGACGCGCGACGCGCGGACTCTCTCGATGAGGCGCCGCGTCCTTCGTCGCCGCGCGGGGCGTGCTCGGCATGGCGTTTCTGCTTGCTCGTGTCTGAACTCTTGCTGCTTCGTGCCATCGTGTCCTCCTGATTCCGTCCGAAAATTGGCGAGCGGTGATCGATTGTCCTGACGTCGCACGCGTCGTGCCGCCCGCGTCGCAACGCGGCGATTCGCTTGCCGGCCATTGACGCTGCGTCGCACGCCGCGGAGCTTCATCGAGCCTCGTCAACACGCAATGGAGAGCAGTCGATGTTGTCCGTGATTCTCACCGCGGCTCTGCTGCAGGCCGCGAGCACGCCCGATTCGAGCGGGATCCGCAATCCCACGTACGCGCGCGACGGCCGCCTCGCCGTGAGCGTGGCCGGTGACATCTGGATCGTGTCGAAGTCGGGCGCATGGTCGCGTGTGACGTCGGGGCCGGCGTGGGACCGCGAGCCGGCGTGGACGCCTGACGGCGCGGCCATCGTGTTTTCATCCGATCGATCGGGCACGTTCAGTCTGTGGCGTGTCGAGGTGCGCGGGGAGCAAGGCGCCACCGAGCCCGCACCGGAGCGCCTGACGTCGTCATCGCTGCCCGACGCCGAGCCGACCGTGTTGCGCGACGGCCGGGTCGTGTTCGTGCGCGGACGGTTGGGCGCGGCTCGCCTTTGGATTCGCTCGACGGCCGGTGCCGAGTCGCGTCTCACGAAGGACGACGCGTCCGAAGAATGGCCGGTGGCGTCGCCGGACGGTTCGCGCATCGCCTACGTGTCGATCGCGTCCGGATCGAGAAAACTGCAAGTCCGCAACGCCGACAACGGACAGGACAGCACCGTGCTGACCGACGCGCGCGTCGAGCACCCGGCGTGGTCGCCGTCCGGCGATCGTCTCACGTGGACGGCGACCGGCGCGCGCGGCGCCGTGTACGTGTCGCCGCTCGACGGGCGCTACGTGAACGTCGCGAGCGCGCGCCACGCCGAGTCGGCGTGGAATCCCGACGGAAAGACGATCACGCTCGCCGATCTGCCTCCTTCGGAGCCGATCGCGCCGGTCGCCTACAACGGAGACCCCGACCGCACCGGCGATCGCGAAGCGAACCTGCTGGCGTCGGCCGGCGGACGTATGTGGACCGTGTCGGCGCCGGTTCCACCGGACGTCGAGCTGGTGCAGCAGCAGGGTTCACCGGCGCTCGATCGCGCCGCGCGCAACGCCGACGCGTTCGACCAGCTGTGGGATCGCACGGCGGCGTTGTACTACTCGTCTGCCGACGCGGCGCCGCGCCGCGCCCAGTGGGAATCGCTGAAATCCAAATACCGTCCGCGCGCGATCGCCGCCAAGAACGATGACGAGCTCGCGTTGGTGCTGCACGACCTCGTTCGCGAGCATCCGCCGTATCGTCAGTCGGCGACCGGACGCGCCGCGGTGTCGAGCGCGCATCCCGTCGCCACCGCCGCCGGACTCGAGATGCTCGCCAAAGGCGGCAACGTGGTCGACGCCGCCGTCGCGGTGTCGTTCGCGCTCGGCGTCGTCGAACCCGACGCGAGCGGTCCGGGCGGATACGGACAGCTGCTCGTCTTCACGCAAGGGCTCGACCGTCCGCAGCTGATCGAATTCATGTCGCGTGTGCCGGAGGACGCTGGGCTCAACAACACGTCGCTGCTCACGAACGGCCGATTGCCGGACGGCGGACCGGTGTTGGCGAACGTGCCGGGAACCGTCGCTGCGATGTATCTCGCGTGGCAGAAGTTCGGCAGCAAGAAGCTTCCGTGGTCCGACCTGCTTCAGCCGGCGATCCGCGCCGCGCGCGACGGCTACGTCGTGAGCGAAGGTCTCGCGACGACGCTGGCGACCGAACGCGACCAGTTCCTCAAGTATGACGCGAGCCGCGCGTTGTTCTTCCGCGACGGCGAGCCGGTGCACGCGGGCGACACGATCAAGAATCCCGATCTCGCGTGGACGCTCGATCAGATCGCGCGCGGCGGCGCCGACGCGTTCTACAAGGGCGACGTCGCGATGAAGATGGTCGCCGACCTTCGCGCGCACGGCAACGCGATGAAGGCGAGCGATCTCGCGCGCTACTTCGCCGCCGAGCGCGATCCGGTCTCGAGCACGTATCGCGGCTACACGCTGTTCTCCACTGCTCCGCCGGTCGCCGGCGGAGCGGAGCTCGCCGCGAAGCTCAACTCGCTCGAAGCATTCGGAGCGCTGCAGCCGTATCCCGACGACGCGACTTCCCTGCACGCCATGATCGCGGCGTGGCAGCTCGTGCCGTCCACGCGCAACCGCATCGCCGACCCCGGCATCTGGTCGACGAACGTCGAGCCGTTCACCGACAAGGACACGGCACGCGCGCGCTGGCGCTGCTTCGAGCGCGACAAGGCGATCAGTCTCGCGACGTTGCGCGGCGACACGCTTCGCTGCGGCGACGCCGCCAAGACGGCGAGCGTCGAGCTGGCGCGTCCGCCGGAGTGCATCGCGCACGGATACGACGCCAACCAGGCCGCGTCGTGCCGTTCAGCGGGAACGACGGCGTTCGTCGTCGCCGACGCGGCGGGCAACGTCGTCGCGGCGACGCAAACGCTCGGCACCTGGGGCGGCGGGTTCTACGTGTCACCCGGATTGGGATTCTTATATAACGACAAACTGGCGTCGTACGGAACCGACCCGGGCGGTTACGGGTCGCGGGTTCCGTACGCGCGCCACGGCAGCACGATCGCGCCGACGATCGTGTTCGAGGGCAGCGGCAAGTCGCGCCACACGGTGATGGCCGTCGGCGCCGCGGGCAACGCGTGGATCACGTCGGCCGTGTACGAAACGCTCATCGGCATGATGGATCAACACCTCGGTCCGCAAGCCGCGCTCGAGCTGCCGCGGTTCCTCGTCGGCGGCGGATTCGGCGGAGGAGGAGGCCGCGGCGGCGGGCGAGGCGGAGCCGCCGCCCAACCGGCGCCGAGCGGGGCGACGATCGAGCTCGAGGACGGATTCTCGCCCGAGGTGATGAAGCGGCTCGGGGAGCTCGGATACCGCACGCAGCTCGTGTCGCTGCCTGGCGAGCTGCGCGAAGGCTACGGCGCCGCGTTGCGCATCGATGGCGGACGCGTGACCGCCGGCGCCGATCCTCGCCGAGCGGGCGCCGCCGGCGCGATTCCGTAGCGGCGAGCTAGTCCGGCTTCTTCGCTCCGCGCTGCGGCGCCGGCTTCGTATTGGAAGGCGGCGTCGCGGTCGAGGGCGACATGCCGGGCATCGTCGCGCCCGGCGGCATCGCGGCCTGCGCGGAATCAGGCAACGTCGGCACGTCGGACAGATGCTCCTGCACGACGTACCAGCGTGAGCCGCGCTTCTCGAACGCGGCCGTCCACGCGCCGGCGATCACATGCGGCTGGTTCCGCGGCGTGAGATGCGGAATGTGGTACGTCGCCGTCATGACCGCCGCGTTGGGAGCGAGAACGTCCACGACCATTTCGTCCCAGACCCACTGCGGTTGGCGCATGTTCACGCCGACATTGTCCCAGAACGCCTTGATGCCCATCGCAAGCGTGTCTCGAGAAGTGATCATTCGCCCCGCCGACGCGGAAACGATGGGGCCGGCCGGCGGATAGAGACTCAGCATCCGCTGGGCGACGTCGGGTTTGGACAGGTCGTACGCCGCCCTCACCTGGCGGGCGAGCGAGTCGGCGATGGCTCGGCGGTCGCCCGACGAGAGCGTCGACGAGTCGCACGCCGTGATCGCCGCCGATAGGCAAGCCGCCGCGAGGATTCGGAACGAAGTTGTGCGTCGCATGTGGTTGAGTACCCGCCTGAGGTGGCGACGGCCACGCTCAACCGACACCGGAATCCGGCGAAACACCCACGAAACACCGATGAGAACGCGGAGCCGGCGCGAACATATCGGACTCGAGTCGTAGGGGACAGCTGTGCCCCGCGTGTCCTCGGACTGGGACGGGGTGCGTCCTGCGAGAGAGACGGAGCTCGGCACGTAAGTTTCTCTTTCGACCGTTTACAATTGGCGCGTGGTGTGCCATTGTCAGAGTTCGACCATCGCGCGCGCGACGCGCGAGTCGTCCCGCCCTGGGGGGCTACGATGCGAAAACTCGTGTCATTGGCGCTCGGATCGACCGCGATCGTGGCGCTCGCGTGCGGAAAGTCGAAATCGAACGCGACCGCGTTGAACGACGACCTCAAGCGCGACCTGCAGATGGCCACGCAGTCGCAGGCGATCCAGATCAGTCCGGACGAGATCTCGCCGCGCAGCCATCAGGAGATGGCGCTCAAGCCGAAGGCGGCGCCCAGCGGGCCGCGCACCATCCGCAGCGACCACCCGACCCGAAAGGCGTCGGTGACACCGGTCCAGGAAGCCAACATCAAGACAGAGCTCCCGCCGGCCCAGGTGATGGCGTCCACGGCGACGGCCGCCCCGTCGCCGGCGCCCTCGAATGACGCACCGCCGCTCGCACGCCCATCGCCCCTCCCGGCGCCGAGTTATCCGGCCGCCGCCCCGATCGGCGACAACGGACCGGGCGGAGTAGGCGCGGTGCTGGGCGGAATCTTTGGTGCGGTGATTCGCGGCGGAGTCATCGACGACGATCACTGCGATCCGCGCCGCGCGCCACGCACCGGCAGGCCCATCGGAGGCGACATCCCGACGGGGATTGGCCGTTCGCCGATCTTTGGCGGAGGCCGGCGGTTCTAGGCGGGCGGTAGTTCTGGTGTGGCAAACGGGGCTCCCGAGAGGGGGCCCCTTCGTTTTTGATGCCGTTCGTTCTCCCGGTCGCTGACGCTGACTGCGTACTTGTCTGCGTTTCGCCAAGTGCTCGAACCCTTTCCCGCCGCCAACTGTCGAATCCGAACGCCCTTCCCTCCCCCCGAGGTCCCTGATGGACGCCCTGCTTCGCGATATCGGCTACAGCTTTCGGCGACTCAGAAAGAGCCCGGTTTTCACGGCGATCGTCCTCGTCACCTTGGCGCTCGGCATCGGCGCGAACACGGCGATTTTCAGCGTCGTCAACACGGTCCTTCTTCGGGCGCTTCCCTATCGCGACCCGGGCGCGCTCGTCTCGATCGAGCATTTCTATCCGTCGCTCAACAGTATGGAAGCTCCGGTTTCTGCCGCCGGCTTCCGCGACTATCGCGACAAGACGAGCAGCTTCGAGTCGGTCGCGGTCGAGACGAATTTTGGCGCGAACCTCACGGCGGCGGGCGGCGATGCCGAGCGCGTGCCGGGTGAGCGGGTTTCCGGCGATTGGTTCCACGTGTTGGGTGTGGCGCCGCAGGCGGGCCGCGTGATTCAGCGCGATGACGACCAGCCGGGACACGAGCACGTCGTGGTCATATCCGACGGACTGTGGACCCGGCTGTTGGCACGTAAACCATCGGCAGTCGGTTCGACCATCGAGCTGAACGGCGAGTCCTACCAGATCATCGGCGTGATGCCGCCGGAGTTCCGCGCCTTCTACTCTCGCTTGGCGGATCTCTACGTGCCGCTCGCGCTCGCGCCCGCCGCGTTCAACTCGGGCTACACCAACGAGTACCTCAACTCGGTCGCGCGCCTCAAGAGCGGCGTGCCACTCGAGCGCGGACAGGCGGAGATGAAGATCTTCGCCGAAAACTTGAAAAAGGCGAATCCGAACAACTTTGCGCCGACCTGGACGCTCAAGGTGCGCAGCCTCGACGACCTGTCGACGGGACGCATTCGTCCGGTGCTGCTCGTGCTGCTCGGCGCCGTCGGCTTCGTGCTGCTCATCGCCTGCGCCAACGTCGCCAACCTGTTGCTCGCCCGCGCGGCGATCCGCATCAAGGAGATCGCGATTCGCGCTGCGCTCGGCGCCGACCGCGCGTCGTTGGTTCGGCAGCTCCTCACCGAGAGCATGATGCTGGCGTTGGGCGGCGGCGTGCTCGGACTCGCGCTCGCGCGGTGGAGCGTGGCGTCGCTCGTCGCGCTCAATCCGACTCTGCCGCGCGCCAACGAGGTCGGCGTCGATTGGCACGTCATGCTGTTCACGCTCGGCCTGTCGATCGCCACGGGACTCTTGTTCGGACTGGCGCCGGCGTTGCAGACGTCGCGCACGAATCTTCACGAAACGCTCAAGGACGGGAGCCGCAGCGGAGCAGCCGATTTCGCGGGGCGCAGCGTGCGGCGCGGGCTGGTCGTCGCCGAGGTGGCGCTCTCGCTCACGTTGCTCGCCGGCGCCGGCCTCTTGATCAAGAGCGTGGCGCGCCTCGAAGGCGTCGATCCGGGCTTCGACCCGCACAACGTGCTCGTCTTCAATCTCAATTTGCCGCGCGTGAAGTACGGCACCGACACGGCGCAGATCCTGTTCATGCAACAGCTCATGCCGCGCCTCAACGCGATCTCCGGCGTGAGGGCGGCCGGAGCGACGTCGGTCATCCCGTTCGGCGGCGGATGGTCCACGGCCAGCTTCAGCATCGAGGGACTGACCGTCCCGCCGGGGCAGAACGGTCCCTGGGGCGACCTGCGCGTCGTCTCGCCGCGTTTCTTCGACGCCATGCGCATCCCGCTCAAGAAGGGACGCGTCTTCGACGACAACGACCGGCAAGGCGGACCGCAGGTCGCGATGATCGACGAGCAGTTCGTGAAGAAGTATTTCCCGCACACCGATCCGATCGGCAAGCGCATCACGTTCGGCCCGACCAAGCGCGGGGCATCGGATTCGACCTGGATCACGATCGTCGGCGTCGTGGGACACGCGGCGCATGAGGGACTCGACGCGGAACCGAGGCTTCAGTACTACTTCCCCACGAGTCAGTCCGGCATCGGGGGCATGACCGTGGCCGTGCGCGCCACCAGCGGGAATCCCACCGCGCTGCTCTCCGCGGCGCGCGAGGCGGTGCACTCGATCGACCGCAACTTGCCGCTGTCCGCGGTGAACACGATGGACAAGCTCGTCGAATCGTCCGTCGGCCAGCGCAAGCTGTCGATGATGTTGCTCGGATTGTTCTCGCTGATCGCCGTCGTGCTCGCGTCGATCGGCATCTACGGCGTGATGAGCTACTCGGTGACTCAGCGGTCCCGCGAGCTCGGAATTCGCATGGCGCTCGGCGCGGCGCGCTCGCGCGTCCTGGGGCTCGTCGTCGGCCAGGGAATGACGCTCGCCGCCGTCGGCATCGTGATCGGCCTCGTCGCCGCGTTCGCGCTCACTCGGTTCCTCTCCAACCTGCTGTTCTCGGTCGGCGCCACGGATCCGGGCACGTTCCTACTCGTCTCGGCGGTGCTGGTCGCGGTCGCGCTGCTGGCGACGCTGATTCCGGCGCTGCGCGCTACGCGCGTCGATCCGGTCGTCGCGCTGCGCGACGAGTAGCGATCGCTGCATGCACGGTTGCGGGATGACGGCCCCGGCGGCAACGTCCGGCTGTCTCCCGCAACCTTCATGACGACACGACGCGATTTTCTGAAAACCGCGAGCGGCGCCGCCGCCGCGTTCGCCGCCGCGCCGGCGCTGCATCTTCGCTCGCATGCCGCGGCGGACGTCGTCGTCCGCGGCGGAACGGTCTTCGATGGCTCTGGTGCCGCGGGACAAGAGCTCGACGTCGTGATCGCCGGCGGCAAGATCAGCGCGCTGAGTCGTCGCGCCGGCGAACGAGGAGCGGTCGAGATCGACGCGCGCGGACGCGCCGTGGCGCCGGGATTCATCGACATCCACTCGCACGGCGACGGATCGCTCTGGGAAGACGCGCGCTCGGAATCGTTGATCCGCCAAGGCGTGACGACGATCGTCGTCGGACAGGACGGCTCGTCGCGCGCTCCTCGCGCGCACGGCGGCGGCGCCGAGGACGACGCGCGCCATCAGTTCGACGCGTTTCGCGATCTCTGGTCGGCCCTCGCTCGCGTGCAACCATCGGTCAACGTCGCGTCGATGGTGGGTCTCGGCACGATTCGCGATGTCGTCGTCGGAGGCGACAATCGGCCGGCGACGGCGAGCGAGCTGGCGCGCATGGAGCAGTTCGTTCGCGCCGCGTTGGCCGACGGCGCATGCGGGGTGTCGACTGGACTCGAGTACACGCCGGGCGCCTTCGCGCTGCGCGACGAGCTGATCGCGCTGTGCAAACCGCTCGCCGGAACGGGGCTTCCCTATGCGACACACATGCGCAACGAGGACGATCACGTCCTCGAGGCCATCGACGAAGCGATCGCCGTGGCGCGCGGCGCGAACTGCGCGCTCCAGATCTCGCACCTCAAGACGCAGGGTCCGCGCAACTGGGGCAAGCTCGACGAAGCGTTCGCGCGCGTCGCCGCCGCACGGTCCGCCGGCTGCGACGCGGCGTTCGACCGGTATCCTTACATCGCCTATCAGACCGGCCTGACGAATCTCTTTCCGGTCTGGAGCCGCGACGGCAGCAACGACGCGTTTCTCGCGCGGCTCGGCGACCTGGCCACGGCCGATCGCATTCGAGCCGAGACGCTGGCCAAGGTCGAGCTCATCGGCGGCTGGAACAACGTGCTGATCGCCAGCGTCGCGAACGTCGCTGATCGTGCCGCCGAGGGACAACGGCTCGACGCGTACGCAGCGAGCCAACACGCCGAGCCGTACGCGACCGCCGTCGCGCTGCTCCAGCGCAACCGCGCGAACGTGGGCATGGTGGGATTCGCGATGAGCGAAGACAACCTCGCGCGGATTCTCGCCCATCCGCACGGCATGGTGTGCAGCGACGGTGGCGCTTTCGCCATCGACGGGCCGTCGCGACGCGGACATCCGCATCCGCGCGGACTCGGCACGTTCCCGCGAGTGCTCGGGCGTTATGTACGCGAGCGAAAGGCGCTCACGCTCGAACAGGCGATCAACAAGATGAGTGCGCTGCCGGCCTCGCGCGTGCACCTGCGAGATCGCGGCCGGCTCGCCCCGCGCATGGCGGCGGACGTCGTCGTGTTCGACGCGGCGACCGTCATCGACAAGGCGACGTACGAGGATCCGTTCCAGTACCCGGTCGGGATCGACGCGGTGATCGTGAACGGCGCGATCGCGCTGCGCGACGGCCAGCGCGGTGCGGCGCACACCGGTGCGGCCCTGCGGCCGATCTGATTCGCAGAATCAGCCGGAGTACGTGCACCCCGCTTCCTGCGCGCGGTGCACCGCGTAGATCCCCGACGGTTGCAGAATGACGCCCGGGATCAAGTTCGCTTTGAGCTCCTCGTAGACCGCGCGATCCTCGCGCTTCGTCTTCTGGGCGATGATCTGCGACATGCCGCGCGTGGCGAGGTCGCACGCGAGAAGGACGTGACCGTTCTGCGCGAACCACGCCAGGTTGCTCGCCGGCCGGTCGGGCGAATTCGGCCGCACGGTCGAGTCGGTCGGGCTCACGCGCTGAGGCGATCCGTACGGATTTCGCACGGCCCATTTGCCCGTGAGGTCGTCTTTCACCTTGCGCTCCTTACCGAGTTCGTATTTCGCCCACATCGCGTCGTTGAATGCGAGTATGACAGCCGCGTGGCGAATGACGACCACCGCCTGCGCGTCGCTCGGCGCCGCGCCGAGCGCGTCGTATGTGCCTCGCAGCCAAAGCACCGCGTGCTCGATCGCCAGGCCGTCGTCCACCTCCGGCATGTCGAACACCGCCTTGTGCTTGGCCGTGAGACGCGCGAACCATGAATCATCCCAGTGCGTCGTCCGCGCCGGCGGTTCCCCTGATCCACTGGGTGCTGGTCCCGGAGTCGGGGCGGGAGCCGTTTGGGGCGCAGCCGCCGGCGTCGCGCAGGCCGTGCCGGCCAGAACGATCGCCGAGGCCGCGATCTGACCGAGGAATTCGCGCCGGTGCGTCGGCTCGTTGGATCGACTCGACATGGTTGGGTTGGGGTTGAAGCGCGTGAAAAGCTACGCCAGCCGCCGCACGATCGCGCGCGCAAAACGATCGGCCGATCCCTGAGCCGCCGCGAGAAAGACGTTCGGCTCGATGAGCTCGAGCTCCATCAAACGGAACGACCGCTCGTCACCGACGCCGTCGACGCGCGCGTAGAGCGGCACCTCGTCGAGCACATCCAGCGAGGCCTTCGCCCGGGCGACGATCGCCGGCAGGACATCGACCGGCGCGACGGTTCCACCGTGCTCGGTCTGCACGCGAAAGTCGCCGTGACGCGTGCGCTTGATCGCCGCATGGCTGAACACGCCGTCGAAGAAGATGAGCGACAGCTCTCCGTCGGTGGGCACTTCGTCGAGAAACGGCTGCACCAGCACGTCGCCTTGCGCGACGACGCGATCGATCGCCGCCTGATCGCCGTCGGCGAGCGGCAGACTGAGCGCGTGCGTCTCGTATGCGCTGGCCGAAACGGCCGGCTTCACGACGAACCGCGCCCAACCCTCGGCGCGAGGCACGTCGATGACATGACGAGATCCCCGCTCGACGATTCGCGTCGGCACGGTTGCCACGCCGCGACTCGCCAGATCCACCAGATACCGCTTGTCCGAATTCCAACGCACGACCGACGTCGGGCTCCACACTCGGCAGCCGGCCGCGTCGAGATGATCGAGCCACGCCATGAACTCGGCGTGACGCCGGTGATAGTCCCAGCACGATCGAATCACTACGGCGTCGAACGTCTTCCAATTCACGGACGCATCCGACCACACCGCGGGCGTCGTGCGGACGCCGGCGCGAGCGAGCGCGGCGGCGAGAAGCCGGTCATCGGCCGCGAGCTCGGGCGCGCCGGCGTACGTGGCGAGCGCGACGAACGCCGCCACCTATTGGCGGCAATTCACGTGCGGATTCGTCGGCCGCGGCGCGTCGAGCCGAGGCGCGTGATCCGCGTTCGCCACGAACAGCGCCGCGTCGAACACCATCTGCACGAGCCGAGTGTAGTCCGGATAGTCGATATACTGCGACTCGTCCGTCACTTGGTGATAGTCGCGATGCTCGCCGCGCGAGAGCGACACGCTTGGAATGCCGTAGCGCGCGTAGCTGTAGTGGTCGGCGCGACAGTAGTACTGCAGCGGATGGCCGGGCACGTCGAACTCGTAGTCGAACACGAACGGCTGCGGCTCTTTCGCGTTCACCGATTCCACCCAGTCGCCGAACTCCTTCGACAACCGGCGCAGGCCGACGACCTCGAGATACGTCGGACCACCGCCCGCGATGTCCGACGCCGCGCCGCGCCCGATCATGTCGATGTCGAACTCGGCGACGATCGAATCGATCGGTACCGTCGCGTGATCGGTGTACCACGCCGAGCCGAGCAGTCCCTTCTCTTCCGCCGTGTGCGAGACGAGGAGAATCGAGCGCCGCGGATGGACACCGCTCTTCGCGAACGCCTCGGCGATCTCGATGAGACCGATCGTGCCGCTCCCGTCGTCGTCGGCGCCATTGTAGATCGAGTCGAGCCGCGGTGTGTGCAGACGCCGCAGCGAATCGAGAATCGTGCGGATCTGCGCGGCTTCCTCTGGCGACGGCGCATGCACGCGACTGTCGGCGCCGAGCGGACGGATGACCTGATCGAAGGCGCGGATCGAGTCGTGATCCACCGGCGCGTGGTTGAATCCGACGTGATCGTTGTGTCCGCTGATCGACACGTACTCGCCGCGCAGCGCCGGGTCGCTTCCCGGAATGACGGCGATGACGTTTCTGGCCGGTCCGCGCGGTGCCTGCGCGTCGCGCACGCGGATGTTGGGGACGGTCTGGAAGTAGCCGCCGTCTTCACCAGCGGGCTGCAACCCGAGCGCCTGAAACTGCGCCGCGACCCAATCGGTCGCCTTCACGTTCCAGATCGTTCCCGCTTCGCGGCCCATCATCGTGTCGTGGGCGAACGCGGTGAGGCGCACTTCGAGATCGTGTGCCGTGATCGCGGCCGACGTCGCATACATGGACGCCGACGGCATCGGCGCCGCCGGCGTTGGACTTGTCACGGGCGCGTTGGCCGGATGCGCGCACGCTGAGGGCATCGCGAGCACGAGCGCCGTTCCGGCGACGGCGGTGATTCGCGTCAACGCTTGATTGGGGTGCATGTGCGCAAGATCGCGTTTGCGTGAAGCCGCGGGCAAGCTCTGTAGTCAGACCGCGCGAAACCTTACAGATATTTCGGCGTACGAATCGGCGGCGCACGCTTCGTTGTTGACCCGCCGCCGGACGTCCCGCCTCCTCCCTGGTCATGAGAAGCCTCCGAGCCGCCATTTCCTCATTTGCCCTGGTCGCCGCCCACTCGCTGTCGGCGCAGGTTCTCGATCTCACGGTCCACGACGTGGGCCTGGCCATCGGCGACAAGCCGACGATGACCGGGCTACGGCTCAATTTCCGCGACGGTCAACTCGAGCGGATCACCGGCGCGAACGTCACCATCTGGGGGCCGTACAAACCGGTGCACGGCGTGGTGCAGGGACTCGCGCTTGGCATCCCGGTCACCGGCGCGAACCGAATCGACGGTTTCGGCGTCGGGTTGCTCGGCCTGAGCGCCGACAACTCGATCACGGGGCTGGGCGTTGCCGGCCTCGGTCTTGGGTCGGGCGGCGATCTGCACGGCATCATGCTGGGCGGCATCGGCGTCGGCTCCGGCGGCAGCGTCGAGGGCATCACGCTGGGAGGAATCGGCGTGGGAGCCGGCGGCCGACTGCGCGGATTTCAGGCCGGCGGAATCGGCGTCGGCTCCGGCGGCAACGTGAGCGGAATCAGTCTTGGCGGCGTCGGTGTCGGCGCGGGCGGAAATCTGACCGGTCTCGCCATCGGAGGTGTCGGGGTCGGCGGCGGCGGTGATTTCAAGGGAGTGGCCGTCGGCGGAGTCGGCCTCGGCGTGGGCGGCGACGCAACCGGGATCATGATCGGCGGCATTGGCGTCGGCGCCGGCGGAAAGTTGAAGGGGCTGACGATCGGCGGCATCGGCGTCGGCGCGCCGGCGATCAGCGGCGTCGTGCTGTCGCCCGTCGCGGCCGGCGGCCTCAACGTTCACGCGATCGTCGTGAGCGGACTCTATTTCAAGATCGAAGACGCCGGCCGATTCGACGGCGGCGCGGTCAGCGCGATCTCATACATCCAGGGTGCCCAGCACGGCCTGACGATCGGTCTGTTCAACTACGCGCGCGAGCTCCACGGCGCACAGATCGGACTCCTCAACATCTCCGACAACGACGGGCACCGCCACGTGATTCCGATTCTCAGCATTCGCTGAGCGCGCGTCACCGTCAGCTCCGTCGCGGGGCGCGGCTGACTTCGTCGAGGTACGTGATCACACTGAGCAGCATCTGGTCGAGCCCGGCGAGCACTTCGGTTTTCGGGACGGCACGCATGGTCGCTACCCGCATTCGATAGGACTGCACGGCGCCCAGGTCATTCACCTGGAAGTAGAGAAACGCCGAGTCGTGCGGCAGCGCGGTGATGCGAATGGCGACCGACAGATCGCTCGACAGGCTGTGCGTCAACTCGGCGAGATCGCGCGTCGTCCCCAGCGCCAGCTTGACCGAGTCCGGGTCGACGATGGTGTACTGCCTGGCGCGTGAGCGCAGCATGCGTCGCAGGCTGTCGGCGACGGCATGCCCGAGAAGCTGTGCCTCGGGCCAGTTGCGGACCGATGGTGGTTCGGTGATGACCAGACGCCGCGGTCCGATGGCGGTCGGCGCGCCGCCGCCATTCGCGGCAATGATGGAGTCCATCATCTTGCGCTCGGTTTCTTCCTGCAGCCGTGCCTTGGTGATCGAGTCGCGCGTCTTCGCCGCGGCGAGTCGCTTTCTCACCGCTTCGGCGATGCGTAGGGAATCGTCGTGCGTGATGACCGGCTTGGGCGTCGGCGGCGGTTTCATCACCGTCGCCGCGGGCGCGCCGGCGGGCGTCGGAGTCGCGGCGGGCGAGGCGGCGGGTGCCGACGGGGCAGCCTGGGCCGGCCGCGCCACCCGTGTGCTCGAGTCCGGTCGCGCGGTCGGAACGACATATCGTCGGGAGACGCCATATGCCGCCAGCGCAGCGACGATGAGAGTAGCCGCCGCAATGCCCGGCGCCATCCACGATCGGCCGCGAGGCTTCGCGTCGATGCCCCCGTTTTGAGGCGTGACGCCGAGCGGCATCGTCATGGCATCGAGTTCTTTCAGGATCTCTTCGGCGCGCTGCGGACGCCCGGCCGGGTCTTTCGCGAGGCATCTCATCACCACTGCCGACAGCCCTCGCGGGACTTCGGGCAACACCTCGTGCAGCGGCTTCGGGTCGCGCGTGAGCTGGGCGGCGAGCGTTTCTCGAGGCGACGGGCCGGTGAACGGCGATGCGCCCGTCAACAACTCGTAGGCGAGCAACCCGATGGCGTAGATGTCGATGCGATGATCGGCCGCCGAGTCGCCGGCGAGCTGTTCCGGGGCCATGTACGCCGGCGTTCCGATCGCGATGCCGGCCGAGGTGACACCGCTGATCGGCAGCGCCGCGCTGAGCGCCTTGGCGACGCCGAAGTCGGTAACGAGCGCGTGCGATCCTTGGCGGAGGATGTTGCCGGGTTTGATGTCGCGGTGGATCACGCCGCGCGCGTGGGCGAACGCGAGCGCGTCGACGACGTCGTGCATGATGCGTGTAACTTCGCGAACTCCGAACGGCTTCTTGCGTTCGAGCACGGTGCGGAGCGATTCGCCGTCGATGAACGGCATGGTGTACCACAGCAGGTCGCCCTGCTCGCCCGCCGAAAGCAGCGGGACGATGTGGGGATGCTGCAGCTGGGCGGCGACCTGGATCTCCCGTCGGAAGCGCTCGCGATTGACGCCGGCAGCGAGGTCTGGCGGCAGGACTTTGACGACGACCTTCCGGCCGAGCGAGCGGTCGACGGCGACGAAGACGCGGCTCATGCCTCCGCCGGCGAGCTCGGACTCGAGTTGATACCCGGTGCCGAGCGCGGCCTGAAGTTGTTCAGCGAAGTCAGTCATCAAGGTCTCACAAAGATCATCGCGCAATGATTTGCGCGTTCATCGCCAGCGTTCTGATATTCCGATTCGTACTACGGGTGAATCGGATGGTGCGTGGGAGGTCGTGAATTGGACACAAAGAAAAGACAAATCGACTCGCCAAAAATCACATTCGACCCTTTCGTTCGGGGCCGGTTGCGCTAAGATTAAAGCGCTCTAATGTTTCAGGACATCCTCCTCTGACCCAACGGACCGTGGCTAGATCCCATGCGCTGCGCCGCCCTCGGGCGGTCCCCGAATCCGTGATCCCGAAGAATGTCCTCGCGAAGGAAATCGCGAGCATTCTCGACGATCAACAGCTCACGCAAACCGAAGCCGCTTACATCATGCGAGACGCACCGTCGCAGATCTCCCTGGTAGTTACGGGGAAATTGCGCGGTTTTTCCACCGAGCGCCTCATTCGCATGCTAGCTCGGCTCGGCCGCGACATCGATATCGTGATTCGCCCCGCCAAGGGCAAGACGGGTAAGGTCACCGTCACCCGCCGCTAACGGCGGCGTGGACGCCCCTCGCGCCATGGCGCGAGGGGCGCCGCGGCTCGACGAGCCGCGGTTCCTACGAAATTAGGTGCTGGAGTTCGAAACGAGCGGGATGTCGTGAGCCGGTGTGAGCGACGTCGCGAACGCGTCGTCCCATTCTCGCACCTGGTCGCGCCCGCCACGTTTCGCGGCGTAGAGCGTGACGTCCGCGCGCTCCTTGAGGCTCGACGCGACCGCGTCGCCGCCGACGCCGGGCGACGTCACCACCCCGACGCTCACCGTCAGCTTGAGGCGCGTCCCGTTCACCATGAACGAGTGATTGCGCACGGTCTCCCAAGTACGGACGGCCATGCGATACGCGCCCTCGGGTCCCGTCTGTGGCAGCAGAATCGAGAATTCTTCACCACCGGTTCGCGCCACCATGTCACCGGAACGAGCCGCCTGGCCAAGCAGCATCCCGAGCTCGCGCAGCACGACGTCGCCGGTGATGTGGCCATAGGTGTCGTTGACCTTCTTGAAATGATCGAGGTCGACGGCGATGAGTGAGATCTGCTGGCCGGTGCGTCCCGCGCGCGCGATCTCGCGGGCCAGCACCTGATCCAACCCTCGGCGGTTGAGACACGCTGTGAGCGGATCGGTCAGCACCATGCTCGCGAGCTGCAACCGCACCCGGTTGTAGGCACGGCCCACGCGTGTGATCGACTCGGGGTTCGTCGTCGTGTTGACGTCGTACGCCCGGCTGAAATCGCCGTCCTCCGCCCATTCGAACAGCTCGACGATGTGTTCGAGGCGGCGTTGGATGTTGCCGAACTGCGCGATAAAGAGCAGGCCTGCCGTCGCGAACAGCGCGATCGACCACAGCTCCTGGATAGGGTCCTGCGCCGCCCCGTGCGTGATCGCCCCCACACGCACCGTGACGAGATATCCGACCACCACGGCCAACAGCGTCAGCGTCGCGGGCGTGCGCCCGAAGTACGACTCGACCGAATGAATGACGAAGAACGACAGGATGAGGATCCTGTCATAGTACCCGACGGGCGACGACGCGATCGTCGATATGAAGATGAACGCCAGATCGGCGAAGATCGTCGTCGAAATGAGCAGGTTGCCTGCCGTCCCGGTCTCGCGCATGCGATGGCTGAGCAGCCGGACGGCGATGACGTAGCCGACGAGCGCGGCCGCCACCCACAGGTCGCTCCCCCCGAGGATGTCGAGTTGTTGAAAGAGCAACTCGAACAGCCCGAGGAACATCGCGATCGCGATGCGGCCTGGAGCCTGCCAAAGCAACACGTCCGCGTTGGCGCGGGCGGGATCAACTGTATCCTGTTTCACGCTTGAGAATGAACCGGGAGAATGTGCGTTCGCTGGCGCATTTCCGCGCCGGAATTCCTTGCCCATTCGTAAGTTTCGACCCCACTGGCGACAACTGAGCCTGCCTGTCCAACTCTTTGCAACGGATTGATTTAAGTACGTCCGCAACCCCTGTTTAGCGGACATCCGTTGTCAAGTCCTTCGCCGCAGCCTATCGCGGCCGTCCGCGCGGGACTCAGCGCCTCGCCGCAGTCGCCAGCATTACAAATGAACGACCCGGCGCACCCCCGCAACGGGGGTCGCCGGGTCTGGCTTCATTTCGGCTTGTGTTCGGCTCGTCCTTCGGGCTCCGATCGACTTTTGAGGTCGGTCCCAGTCCGCCTCTGCTAGACCCGAGCCGAAATCACCTCTTCGGCGAAGCGCTCCATTTCCTCCAGCTGCGGGCTGCATTGAAGCAGCAGCAGGTCGACTCCCGCTTCGGCGAATTGCGCCGTCCGTTCCGCCACCTGGTCTGGCGTACCCACGAGCCCAGCGCGCAGTCCACGATTCGACACCGAGTAGTCCTGCAGGGTCACCTGCTGCTCGAGCTTCGTGTTGGCGATCCAGTCGCGGTAGTTCCCGTAACCCGGCGACCCGATCGCCACGTTCGTGATCCGCTCGATCTCCCTCTTGACCTCTGCCTCGGAATCGCGGACGATCGTGTACGCCGCGACGCCGAACTGCATCGGCGCGAGGTCCACGCCAAGCGCCTCGGACGCCTGCTCCCGGCGCCCGCGCATGTCGGCGATCTTGGGCGCGATCCGCTCCGGCGGATCGCCGTGCATGACGTACGCATCGCACTGGCGCGCGATCAGCGTCTTCGCCGCGTCGGATTCCCCGCCCGCGTAGATCGTCGGGCGCGGACGGCCCAGCTTCGGCACCGGCTTGGGCTCGAGCACGATGTCGTCGTGATTGTAGAACTTGCCGTGGTACGTGAACGCCGGCTCCCGCCACGCGCCGTCCACGACGTCGAGCCACTCACGGGTGCGCGCGTAACGGTCGTCGTGCTCGTCGAACGCCGCGCCGAATCGGCGCGCTTCGTCCTTCCACCACGCCGAGACGACGTTGAGCGCGAGGCGTCCGCCTGAGATCTGATCGATGTTCGCCGCCTGCTTGGCGAGAATGGCCGGCGGATGGAACGACGGCCGCACGGCGACCATCAGCTCGAGCCGCTCCGTCACCGCCGCGAGCGCGGCGGCCGTGGACCAGGCATCCAGCGACGGCGCGTTGATCCCCTTGATGTCGTTGAGCAACAGCTCGGCGATCAGCGTCAGATCGTAGCCGATCTCCTCGCTGCGCTGCGCCAGACGGCGCACGTAGTCCCACGACGCGGCCATCCCTTCGTCGTCGACGTTGCGCAGCCACCCGCCGAAGACCGGCAACCAGTAGCCGTATCTCATGGCAAGCTCGCCTGGAACGTCGAGCGCTCCCGGGTGCGCTCGACGGTGCGGCGCGCCGGCGCGCCGCGCGAGACGAGGTAGTCGACGAGCTTCGCCCACGGATCGAATCCGATCACGTTCACCGGATCGGCCACGAAGTTGGACAGCGCGTTGACGTCGTAGAAGTAGTGTTTTCCGTCGCGGTCGTCGATCAGGTACTCGATGCCGCCGACGTCGAGTCCGGCGCGGCGCGAGATCGCCTCGACCTGCGCGATGATCTCCAGCGGCGCGTCGTAGCGTTCGACGCGAAGACCGGTCTTGGGCGCATCGACCGCGCACGCGCCGCGCACGAGCTCGACCCCGTCGGCAGTCTGGCAGGCATCCGCGGGACAGAGATCGAACGATCCCACCGCCGGGAACACCTTGATCGCATACAGATATTTCCCGCCGAGTGTTTCGACGCGCACGATGTGGCCGTCGCGAAGCGGCGCCGATTCCTGCACGAGCGCCACGCCGTCGACTCCCAGCTCCACTTCGCCGCGCTCGATCGCGCCAGCGAGCGCGGTCTCCGACTCGTACCGCACGATGCCCGCGCCGCTCCCCCCGATGTTCGCCTTCACGAGCACCGGATAGCGCAGACCCTTCGCCGCCTTCAACGCCACGGCAGGATTGTTGATCGCCCGTGCGCGCGGAAATGGAAGTCCGAGCTCCTCGAGGAGATCGAGCTGCGACGCCTTGGAGAGCTCGAACGCGTACACATGCGCGCCGTTCACGACCGGTACGCCGATGCGCTCGAGATGCCTCAGCCAGTGCAGCGTGTGAAACGTGGTCTGGCGATGATTGCGGAGATACGCCGACGGGCTCGCCCGATTGAACACGAGCGAGTACGGCACGTCGTCCTCGGACGGATCGAACACGTGCAACGCGGCGTCGACGCGTTCGTACGGAAGTCCGCGCCGCTCGAGCTCGAGGAAGAGCGGCTTGAACCAGTCGGGATGTTCGTGGAAAACGGCGATCGGTTGCATGGCAGTCCTGAGTGTGGGTCGCGGGTCGTGCGGTTCGCGGGGTTTTCACTCGGGACCGGCGGCGACTTCAGGAGAACAAAAACGCCCCGATCCCTTGGTGGGGAACCGGAGCGCGAGTCGCTGCTAAGAAGTGCTAGATGCGAACGCCCAGAGCCTCACATGTCGGTTGACACATGGGACACATGCACATACAACACATGGTTTGGGCGCGGCTCATGGCACAGAAGGTAAGGCTGGGTGGAAGCGCGTCAAGGCTCGTCACACAATCTTGACGAACCCTTTCATCAGAACTTCGATTCGAGGTACAGATCGACACGGAACTGCTTTCGCGGATACAGGCCGCGAGCGACGTCGAAACGAAATAGGCCATCGAGGAACGACACGCCCGTGCCGACGCCGCTCATCGGTCGGCCAATTTGACTGAGCTGTGTGCGATCGCCGACCCACCCGAGATCGGCGAACAGCGCTGGGCGGATTCCCGCGTCATTCGTGCCGAGCTCGGCCCGCGTCAACCAAAACGCGTTCCCGCTTTGTGCGGTATCAGGGCTCTGTCCGCGCACCGTCTGCGAACCACCGAGATACCATCGGCGCTGCGGCGGCAGTTCCCCGACCGATGCACCCGCTGACGCCGTCAGCGACGCGGCCACGCGACCAAGTCCGTGCGACGCGGTCACGTCGAATGCGGCCCGTCCATACGCGGAATCGCCGGTCCCGATCGCGCTCTCGAGACGCAGGCTCGAGAAGATGCGCAGCCCCTGCGGGTCGAGTCCCGACACGTCATCGATGTGGGCCGAGAAACCCAGGTACCCGCCGCGTTGCGCGACGAGGTTCGCCGGAAAATCGGAGCCGTCGACGGCGAAGTTCGTCTTTACCGCCGCGGTGCGCTCCTGTTCGGCGAACACACGCCACCCGAGCTGCGCGCCGCCGCCGAACGCGCCGTCGAGCGAACGCGTGAGGTCAACGCCCGACGCGCGATAGTAGAATCCTTCGTCGCGCCCGAACATCAGCGCCGAGAACGAGCTTCCGAAGCTGAGCGGATGTCCCCAGTCGCTGGCGCTCACGAGACGGTTGTACGCCGTGAATCGAATCGTCTTCGTGAGGTTCGAACGCGCCACCGAGAGCTCCACGTTGGGCTCGAGGTCGGCGAACCCGAGGCGCCCCACCGCCATTCCGCTGTAGCCGCCGCCAAGTTGCTGCTCGACCGACGCGCCGACCGAGAAGCCTTCGACGCGATTATAGCGCATGAGCGCCGGCCCATACGAGATCGTCGGCGGAGGCAGCATCGACAACCGGAATTGCAGCGGCGCCTGCGCGTCGAGCGAGAGCGCCTCCGCCTTGAGATCGGCGAGATCCTTGGCGGCGAAGAGCTCTTCGCCGGCGTCATAGATCGACGGCGGCAGATCGGGCGAGTGGGAGAGCTTCGCCGTGTCGCACGGCACGCGCAGCGCCACCGGCATCGAGACGTCGTAGCGGCGAGTGGTCGTCACGCGCACGTCGGACGTGTCGCACTGCGTCGAGCGCGGCTCCGCCTTCTTGAGTCCTTGTCGGATCGAGTCGCGCACCGCTCGCGAATGCACGCGGCTGGCCGTGCGCACGGAATCGCGCCACGCGATTCTCGCTTCTTCACTCAACGAGTCGGGCGGTTGCCCCCGACCCGGTTGAAGATGAATCATCGGCAGCGTGTCGGTGCCGTTCACGCTCGCATACTTGAAGCTCTCTTCGATCTTCACCGGCACGCGCATGAAGCTGACCTGCGCGTAGGCCTCGGCGAGTCGAAGACGCGGCAACCAGAAACGACCCTCGTGCAGGCTGTACTCGACCGCGATCGCGGAGACTTCCGCCTTCATCGGCGTGATGAACGGCTTGACCCACACCGGGACGTCGTCCATCGACTTGGGATCGTCCTCGGTCGCCACGGCCCAGATGTCCATCGGGACCGACAACCGGTACGCCGCGCGGACGAGCTGTCCTGAATGCGTATCGAACCACAGCGAGCCGACGCCCAGATTCCATTTCGGCTGCCGCGGCCGAACGCGCAGCTCGCGCAGCTGAATGACTTTTCCGTCCGGCAGCTTGAAGCTCACGGAATCGCCGGTCTCGTACGTGTAGTACGCCTCGGCCCCATCGGCGATCGGATGGACGATCTCGGTTTCGTCGACCTGGGCGCGGGCGATGTCACCGCCGCCGACCCACAACGGCTCGTATCCCGGATAGTAGGGGATCTCCCCCATCAGGTCGGGATCGTTCGTGTCGTTGTTGATCTCGACGTCAGCCTTGGTTCCCAGCATGGGGGCGGCGTTGCGCGCGCCCTTCACGTCGACGTATGCGCCGACGCCTTGGCGCCACCGCACGTGCGTCGCCGCCTCGTGTCGAAACAGAAGCCGGTCGCGGCCGATGCTCCCGAATCCGAAGCCCACGGAGATGCGCTCGTACGTCGTCGCGTCGTAGGCAACCAACGCCGAATCCTGTTTGAGGCGCGCGGCGCGTGCGGCTAGCAGCGTTATCTTGGCCGTCGCGTCCTTGAACGCCGTTGCCTGAAGCTCCGCGGTGACCGCGCGGCGCACGCCCTGGTGCCGCCGCCCACTCGCCGAATCACGCGGCTCGTCGGTCGTGCTGTCGCGAACGACGGGCGTTCGTCCGCGCCTGGCCTGCTGCGCCGGAGCCGACGCCGGGGTCGGGGGAGCCGGCGGCGTCTTTGGGGGCTGAGCGGGGGGCGAACCCTGAAAGTTCAGCGCGGCGACAACGCCGAAAACGAGGAGAATCACAGTGCCTCGGGGAACGTGCGGCTCAACGCGATACGGGTGCGGACCAGCCCAGGTTTCGCCTGCCCCTGCGTGGCGCCGGCCTCATGGCCGCCGTCGCGCCGTCTCGGGATCACGGGTCCAGAGTGCGATCAACCCGCGTATCGTGCCGCGGGTTCTGGACTCGGCGGGGGTTTCGGACGCGCTACGGTACACCTCGATCCCTCGAGCGATCCCGGTGGGAAATCGTCGCTCCCATTCGGGTGGGGACTGGCGTCCACGTGCAGAAGAACGGCACAGGTCGCCTCGTTCGTGGAGTTGGACGAGCGCCGCGTGTGCACCGGCTGCGGCTCGCCGGCCGCCCGTGGCGAGACGGTCACACCAGGGACGCATCGAAGCAGCTCGCTGACGGATGCGGAGCGCCGTTTCTCGACGTCGTCTCGCGTGACGAACAGAGGCTGTAGGTTACAGCCCCGTATGTCCCCCCCAGCGAACCCGTCGTCCGCGCTTTTTGTTCAGGATCTTCACAAGCACTACGGCGACGTGCGTGCGGTGGACGGACTCGACCTGGACGTCGGCGCCGGTGAATGCTTCGGGCTGCTGGGCCCGAACGGCGCCGGCAAGACGACGACGATCGAGATCTGTGAAGGCCTGCTCACGCCGGATTCGGGCCGGGTGGAGATCCTCGGCCTTCGCTGGGACCGTGACGAAAACGAGCTGCGTCAACGACTCGGCATTCAACTTCAAGAAACACAGCTCGCCGACAAGCTCACCGTCGCCGAGGTCGTGCGCCTCTTCCGCAGCTTCTACGATCGCGGGCGAGCCGTGGACGACGTCATCCGGCTCGTGCAGCTCGACGAAAAGCGAGACGGACGCGTCGGGAAACTATCGGGCGGTCAGAAGCAGCGACTCGCGCTCGCCTGCGCGATCGTCGGCGATCCCGATCTCCTGTTTCTCGACGAGCCGACGACGGGCCTCGACCCGCAGTCGCGGCGCCAGCTCTGGGACTTGATCACCGATTTCAAAGCGCGCGGCCGCACGATCATGCTGACTACGCACTACATGGACGAGGCCGAGATCCTGTGCGACCGCGTGGCGATCGTCGACCATGGCAAGGTGATCGCGCTCGGCACGCCGAGCGATTTGATTCGTTCGCTCGGCGCGGAACACGTCGTCGACTTCGCGCTCGGCAACGACGGGGCGAGCCTCGATGAACCGACGCTGCGGTCGATCACCGGCGTGCGCGCTGCGCGACCGCGGGCGGGCGGCTACGAGCTCAACGTCGCGGCCCTCCACCAAACGGTGCCCGCGCTGCTCGGCTTTCTGGCCGAGCGACATCTCGAGCTCGCGCAGCTCACCACGCACTCGGCCACGCTCGAGGACGTCTTCGTGTCGTTGACCGGCCGCCAACTCCGGGAGGATTGAGCATGGCGGAGCGCGACAACCCTCTCCTGCAGCTCATCACCGTCCGGTTCAAGGAATACACGCGCGAACCGGAGGCGCTCTTCTGGTCGTTCGGCTTTCCGATCCTGCTGGCGATCGGGCTCGGCATCGCCTTTCGCGCGAAACCGCCCGACGTCGTTCACGTCGCCGTCGCCGAGGGCACGCCGCAGTCGACGACGCTTACTGCTTCGCTGCGCCGCGATTCGTCGCTGGCGGTCGAAGCGATGTCGCTCGACAGCGCGCGTCTCGCGCTGCGCAGCGGACGCGTCGCCGTCGTCATCGAACCGACGGGCGATCGCGGCGTCGCATACGAGTACGACGACACGCGTCCCGACGCGCGGACCGCGCGGCTCATCGTGGACGACGACATCCAGCGCGGCGCGGGACGCGCCGACCTGTTGCCGGCGAGCGAGAAGCACGTCCGCGAAGCTGGGTCGCGCTACATCGACTTCGTGGTGCCGGGCCTGCTCGGCATGACGATCATGGGCGGCGGCATTTGGGGACTCGGCTTCTCGATCGTGGATCAGCGGCGGCGCAATCTGCTCAAGCGACTCGTGGCGACGCCGATGTCGCGGGCCCAGTATCTGGCGTCGTATCTGATCTCGCGTCTGGTGCTGCTGGCGATCGAAGGCATCGTGCTGCTGGGCGCGACGCTCGCGCTGTTCGGTGTGCCGCTGCGCGGCGGACTGGGTCCGGTGGCGGTGATCGTCGTCGTGGCGGCGATGGCGTTCGGAGGACTTGGACTGTTGATCGCGGCGCGTCCGTCGACGATCGAAGGCGTGTCGGGGCTGATGAATCTCACCATGCTGCCGATGTGGGTGCTCTCCGGCGTCTTTTTTTCGTCGGAGAATTTTCCGCGTGTCGTGCAGCCGTTCATCAAGGCGCTGCCGCTGACGGCGACCAACGACGCGTTGCGCGCCAGCATGCTGCGCGGCGCGCCGCTCCACTCGCTGTGGCCCGAGTTCGCCGTCTTGCTCGCATGGATGATCGTTTGCTTCACCATCGCGTTGCGAGTCTTCCGGTGGCGATGACCGGCGACTTGCCGCGCGAGGAGCTGCTCGCCCAGGGACGCGCAGTACTCGACTGGATCGCGAATTACCTCGACACGCCAGAGCGCTATCCGGTGGTGTCGCGCGCGCGCCCCGGTGAAATTCGCGCTCAACTTCCGAAATCGCCGCCGGCCTCCGGCGAACCGATGGCGGACATCCTGCGCGATTTCGAGACGACGATCGTTCCCGGCATCACGCACTGGAATCACCCATCGTTCTTCGCCTACTTCGCGACGTCGGCGGCAGCGCCCGGCATTCTCGCCGAGATGCTGACCGCGACGCTCGACGTGAAGGCGATGCTGTGGAAGACGTCACCCGCGGCGACAGAGCTCGAACAAGTCGTGACCGATTGGTTGCGGCAGATGCTCGGCCTCGACGAGGGTTGGTTCGGACTGACGACGGATACGGCGTCGATCTCCACCATGCTCGCGGTCGCGGCGGCGCGCGAAGCGAAGCCGGAGCTCGCGATTCGAGAGCGCGGCTTGGCGGGACGCTCGGATCTGCCGGTGCTCCGGGTGTATGCGTCCGAGCACGCGCACTCGGCGATCGACAAGGCGGCGATCGCGCTGGGCCTGGGGCTCGAGAATCTCGTGCACGTGCCGAGCGACGCGGCATTTCGAATGCGCCCCGACGTGCTCGGCGCGGCGATCGCCGACGATCGCGCGCGCGGGTTCATCCCGCTCGCGTGTGTCGCGACCGTAGGAACGACGAGTACGGCAAGCATCGACCCGCTCCCCGCGATCGCGGAGATCTGCCGGCGTGAAGACGTCTGGTTGCACGTCGACGGGGCGTACGGCGGGGTGCTCGCCATCGCGCCGGAGTTTCGCTCGGTGCTCGACGGCCTGGAGGGTGCGGACTCGTTCGTCGTGAATCCGCACAAGTGGATGTTCACGCCGTTCGATTGTTCGGTGCTGTTTCTCAAGCGGCCCGACGTGCTCAAGCGCGCATTCTCGCTCGTGCCCGAGTTCCTCGTCACTCGCGAGCAGGACGAGGTGGTGAACTACATGGACTACGGCGTGCAGCTCGGGCGGCGATTTCGCGCGCTCAAGCTGTGGATGATCATCCGCGCGTTCGGCGTCGACGGGTTGGCCGAGCGGATGCGGGCGCACTGTGCGCTCGCGCGCACGTTCGCGGGGTGGGTGCGCGAGACGCCGGGGTGGGAAGTCGTCGCACCCGTCGACTTTTCACTCGTCTGCTTCCGCTTCGCGCCGTCGGGAACGAGCGAGGAGCGACCGGACGCGATGAACGAGGAGATCATGCAGGCGGTGAACGCGAGTGGGGAGGCCTATCTCTCGCACACTCGGCTCAACGGACGACTCGTCCTCCGGTTCGCGATCGGGAATATCAGAACGGAAGAGAAGCACGTCGCGAAGGCGTGGGCGAAACTGAAAGGCGAAGGTGACAAACTCCGAAGGTGACGAACGGCGAGACTAACGAACGACGAGGGTGACGAACGCCGAGAAGGGCGAGAAGGGCGAATCAGATTCGCCGTCTCGCCCTTCTCGCCCTTTGTTACCTTCGCAGTTCGTTACCTTCGGAGTTCGTTACCTTCGCTGTTTGTTAGTTTCGCTATTCGTGCGCAGCGAGCTTGTCGGTGAAGAACTGCGGAAAACTCTTCTTCAAGTTCACCACCTTCGGCGCGTCGTTGATCGCGATGTACGGCTGATCCGGGTGCAGCTCGGCGTAGTTCTGGTGATAGTCTTCGGCGCGATAGAACGCCTTGAGCTTCTGCACCTGGGTGACGATCGGCTTCGAGTACAGGTGTGACCCGTTGAGTTGGGCGATGTACGCCTCGGCCATGTCCCGCTGCTCGTCGGTCATGTAGAAGATCGCCGAGCGATACTGCGTGCCGACGTCCGGGCCTTGGCGGTTGAGCTGCGTCGGGTCGTGCGCCACGCTGAAGAACACGCGCATCAGGTCGGCGAACGAGACCTGCGCCGGATCGAACGCGACGCGCACCGACTCCGCGTGCCCCGTGGACCCGGAGCTGACTTCCTCGTAATCCGGGTGATCCTTCGTCCCGCCGGCATAGCCGGAGGTCGCGCTGACCACGCCTTTGACGTGCTGGAAAACCGATTGAATTCCCCAGAAGCAGCCGCCGGCGAACACGACCGTCTCGGTCTTGGGCGACGCCGCGTTCGGCCGCACCATCGCCGAGGTCGCCGCGACGAGGCCGGCAGCGATGATTCCCCGAGTCAATACACGCATCATGGTCCCACCCTCCGTTCCTTAAGAGTCGTTCACTTTCGGGATCCGTCGATCGCGCCGATCACATCCAACTTCAATCCTCGCTGTCGGCGTTTCCAGGAGTCGGCATTTCCTTTGTGTCGCCCGACGCCAGCACTTCGACCACTTCCTCCGGAACGTGCCGGGCCCGCACGATCCAGAAACCGAGCCCCAACAACAGAACGAATAACGCCACCAAGAAGTTCTCGTAACGGCGAACGTGCCCGAGAATGATCAAGGTCGTCTCGCCGAAGGCCCATCCGATTCCGGTGAAGACGAGAGCCCAGCTGGCGGCGCTGATCGCGCTTCCGACCAAATACACCGGGAGCGGCACGCGCGCGGCCCCACAGGCGATCGGCAACGTCAACCGTAATCCGTACGCCCACCGAACCGCGACGGATGCACGCCACGGGTGGCGTCGAACGACCTTGAACGTGCGGACCATCCAGTCGCGCAACCGTGGCCAGCGCTGCCGAGCCCAGCGGCCCTGCCAACGTCCCACATAATACAACCCCAGGTCGGCGAGCCACGTTCCGACGGCGATGGCAAGGAACACCGTCGTGAGACGCAAATAGCGGTCGTGGGCCATGAGGCCGCCGATGAGCGGCGTCGCCTCTTCGGTGACGATCCCGGTCGCGCCGAGCGTGATGTATGCCCACAAGCGGTGGAGCGCGGCCATGGCCTGCGGATGCCGCGTCGCGATCTGCAGAAGCGCGAGAATCGTCGTCGCCCTCGAGCCGTTGTGAAGGGGCGATTCAGGGCGCGATGGACGCGACCACGGGCGGATCCGCTGGCCGAAGCGCGTCCAAGCGCGCGCGCAACTCGGTCTGCAGACGGCGGGCAATTGGGCCCGGTTTCCCCTCGCCGACGACTTTGCCGTCGAGCCGAACCACGGGCATTACGTCGGTCGTGGTGCCGACGAGAAACAATTCCTCAACCCGGGCGAGGTCGCGCTCGCCGAACGCCGCTTCTCGTACGGGCACGCCAAGCGATCGCGCGATCTCGAGGATGACGGCTCGTGTGACACCCGGAAGGATCAAGTGATTCGCCTGGTGTGTGCACAGTGCGCCGTCGAGCACAACGAAAACGTTGGTGTGCGACCCTTCGGTCACGACGCCGTCGCGTATCATGATCGCTTCGATCGCGTGACGTTCCTCGGCGGCTTGTTTGGCCAGGACGTTGGGCAGCAGCTGGATGGATTTGATGTCGCAGCGCAGCCACCGAACGTCGGGCACGGTGATGCATTCGGCGCCGTGCTCGCGGACGTCTTCCGGGGTGACGAGACGATTCGCCGTGGCGTAGACCGTCGGCGACACGCGCGCCGCCGGGAACTGGTGCGTTCGCGGCGCCACGCCGCGCGTGATTTCCAGATAGAACGTCGCGTCGCCGTCGAGCAGATCGGAGTCGGTCAGGAGCCGGCGGGCGATCTCGTGAAGTCGGTCGCGCGTCGACACGTCGGGGCGCGCGATTCTCAGCTCGTCCAGGCCGCGATGGAGTCGTGCGATGTGGCGATCGCTCTCGAACAGCGAACCGCCGACCGCGCGCCACACCTCGTAGACGCCGTCGCCGAAGACGAAGCCACGATCGTCGACCGGAATGGAGGCGGCGGAGCGAGGAAGGAAGTGACCGTCGAGGTACGCAAGCACGTGGCGTATTGGAGAGGATGGACCGGCTGGAAGGTAACTTTGGACGGGTGCCTCGGACATGTCCAACGTCATTCTCGAAACTCCGCGTCTCCGACTGCGCGAGCTAGCGGCGAGCGATCTCGATTTCGTCGCCGCGATGCTCAGCGACGCCGACGTCATGCGCTACTACCCGAACCGCCTCGACCGCGACGGGTCGCTGGCCTGGATTGAACGCCAGCAAATGCGGTACGCGCGCGACGGACACGGCCTCTGGCTGCTCGTGAATCGCGAAACGGACGAACCCGTCGGGCAGGTCGGGCTCGTCATGCACGAGTTGAAGGGCCTGCCTCGGCCGCGCTATCCGGAAATCGGCTACCTGTTGCACCGACCCTTCTGGCATCGCGGATTCGCCACCGAGGCCGCAGTCGGCGTGCGCGACTACGCGTTTCACGTTCGCGCCTACGATCAAGTCATTTCGCTCATTCGTCCGGTCAACGAGCCGTCCCAGGCAGTCGCGCGCCGTCTCGGCATGTCAGTCATCGGCGAGACCGAATTCGCCGGACTCTCGCACCTCGTTTTCGGATTGAACGCCGAGCGCGCGCCGCTCTGAGGCTGTTTCCACCGAGGCTTTACAACTGACGCCGTCGCCTTGCGAGGCAAAGCGCTTTGGCGTCGATTCAGCAAATGCCCTTCGCGCCCCGACAAACGAACGGCGAGCGGACGGGCGCGACGGCAGCGCTGCTGTTTTTGGCGCTGACCTCGCTCCCAGCCACGTCGCTCGCACAGCACCAGACGATCTCACGGGCTGATTCCGCCCTCGTCTTCCGCATTCTGACGGCCGAGGACCGGCGTGATACGGCGGACGCGTCGCTCGCTCAAGGTGAACAGTCCGCCGATCAGCGAATCCGGCTGCTCGCACGGCGCGCGCTCGGCCGCATCCGCGATCCGCGGTTCGCGGCGCGCGATTCGTTGCCGGCGCCGCGGGCACCAATGGCGTGGCCCGAGCCGGCGTGGCGTCTTCGCTACCGCGCGCTGACCGCGCAGTCGGACTGCGGCGTGATTCGAACGGCGTTGGCCGACAGCGCGTGGCCTGTGCGCCTGCATGCCGCCGATCTCGCGAGCGCGTCGTGCTCGGGCGATTCCGCCGTCGTCGCGACGCTCGAGCGGTGGGTCGACGTTGTGCCGGTCGTCGCGTCGCAGCGCGCGCCGGGAGGCGTGTCGTGGCAAGCGGCGGCGCACGCGATCGTCGGGCTCTCCCGCGTGGCGCCCGACCAGGCGCAGCGTCGACTCGCTTCGCTAGCGGCCCACCGTCAATGGCAGATCCGGGCGTACGCCGCTCGCGCGGCCCGCGTGCTGTCGGACACCGCGCACCTGCGAACGCTCGCGCGCGACGCCAACGACAACGTGAAAGAGCAAGCGATCGACGCGCTGAGCGCGTTGACCCGACACATGGACGATCGCCTGTTCATCGCGGTGCTCAATTCGCCGACCGCGGGCGCGCAAGCCGTTCGCGCCGCGGCGCGGGCGCTGCTCGGATCGCCAGATCCCGCCGCGCACGCCGCCGAGAACGCGGCGTTCGCCCGGTGGGTGGCGCGCGACAACGCGTCGGCGCGAGACGCGCGCGTCGCGCTGCTCGAAGCCGCCGGACGTCCGGCGAGCGAGGACCGGCCGCCGACGACGCAGGTCGATCTTCCCGCCCGCGTGGTACCGTTGGCACTCGGCGCCGAAGCCCGCGTGCGCGTGACGATGGCGCGTGAGAACGGAGGCGGTTCGTTCGTCGTGTGGATGCGCGGCGACGTCGCGCCGATCATGGTGGCGCGCGTCCTCGGGCTCGTGAAGTCGGGCTACTACAACGGGTACGGTTGGCACCGCGTCGAGCCCGATTTCGTGATTCAAGGTCCGAGTGCGGGCGACAACGAGTACGTCGGCTACTCGCGCTACTTCCGCGACGAGTTGAGCACGCTGCCCCACGCCCGCGGTACCGTTGGCATGAGCACGCGCGGACACGACAGCGGCGACGGGCAGTGGTTCATCAACCTTCGCGACAATCTGCGGCTCGGCCGCGACTACACCGTGTTCGGCGAGGTGGTCGAGGGGATCGACGTGGTCGACGGCATACTCGAAGGCGACGTCATCGCGCGCATGGAAGAGATCCGGTAAGGAGCCGCGACGTTGGGTCAGCGCCGCGACATCAACCGCCCGTGTGCTTCGTGACCTCGTCGAAGACGAGCTTCTCGAGGCGACCCGTCGAGTAACAGGCCTTTGCCATCCGGATGGGCCCTGTCAGATCGCGGCCGCTGGCGACCGTCGACACGCCGAGCCGCGTTCCCTTCCCCGGCAGCGGCACGACGTACGCGACGACGACGATGTCGAGTTGGTACGAGTCGGCGTACGGGCCGGTGGGGCCCTCACCGCAGTCGTACGATTTCGACAAGAGCGCGCCCGCCAAGTTGCGCGAGCGCTGGAATCGTTCGCTGCCGATGACGCCTTGCGTGTTGGCCGTCTGGCCGACGGGGATGTCGAGCGCGGGATACGCGTGCAACACGGCGTCGTAAATCTTGGCCGGTTCCGCGCGGAATTCACGCTGGACTTGCATGGTGTCGAGCAGAACGGGCTCGGTCCATGCCTGAAGACGGATTCGTACGTTCTGTGCGGTCGCGACGTTGGCGAGAACGACGAGTGCCAATGCGACCGGGGTGGGGGTTCGGCGCATGACCTATCGTGGCACCGAATTCGGCGCCGGGCAAGACTGCGCCGGTTGAATCCTGTTAGACGCGCGCGAACCGACGCCGTTCGGCCAATTCCACGATCGCGTCTTCGCACTCGTTCAAGCACGCCTCGACGCGCGCGACCGAGTGGTCACCCATGTGGCCGATGCGCACCGTCGACTCGCGGAGCTGACCGTAGCCGCTGCCGATCGTGAAACCGCGCGCCTGCACAGCCTCGATCATCTCGGGGCCGCGCATGCCCGTCGGCAGCACGATCACCGACACGGTCGGCGAACGCGCTCCCTCAGGCGCGACGACACCGAGATCGAATCCGCGGCGGCGCGCGACCCCGGCGACCCAGTCGATCGTGGCGTCGCGCATGGCGAGGTGTCGATCCCACCGTTGCTCGATTCCTTCGCGCCCGATGTCGCCCATCTGCGTTTCGAGCGCGTAGAGCAGCGACGTCGCCGGCGTGCTCGGCGTCTGGTTCATGTTGGCGAACTTCTCGTACTGCAACACGTCGAAGTAGAAGCCGCGATCGCGCACCGACGCGGCTCGTTCCACGTACTCCTTCGATGCGACGGCGAAGGCGAGTCCCGCGGGCAGCGCGAGCGCCTTCTGCGACCCGGTGAGCACGAAGTCGAGCTGCCAGGCATCCACCATCAGCTCCGCGCCGCCGGCGCCGGAGACGCTGTCGACGATCGCCATGGCGCCGTAGCGATGCGCCAGCTCGGCCACGGCGCGCACGTCGGTCAGCACACCGGTCGACGTCTCGGAGTGCGCGACGGTCACCGCGGACAACTCACGGCGCCTGAGGGCGTCCTCGACGGCGTTCAGGTCGAACGTGGCGCCCCACGGCACCTCGACGCGCTCGACGACGCGCTCGCACGACTCGGCCACGGCGGCGAATCGCTCGGAGAACCCGCCGTTGACGAGCGAGAGGATCGCGCCCGCGCGCACGTTGCGGATCGCCATCTCCATGAATCCGGTCGCCGACGTCGCGCCGACGTACACCGGCCGCGCCGTGAGCAGCACGTCGCGAAGCCCCGCCTCGATACGCGCGAACATCGCCTCGAACTCGCGACCGCGGTGCACGATCATCGGGCGCGTGAGCTCGGCGAGGATCTCCGGACGAATCTCGGTAGGGCCGGGAACGAAGAACGTCCCGAACTCGGAACGGTACTCTGCCATGCCCAAAACTATACGCGGTCGGGTGCGGAGACCGGACCGCTAACGACGCGTGAGCACCCGGCCCGCGAACGCGTTGGCGAATCGTCCGCCGTCGACCGTCACCGTTCCGTTCACGAGCAGGTAGCGCACACCGGTCGCCAGCAGCGTGGGCTGCTCGTACGTCGAGCGGTCGGCGAACGTCGCTTCGTCGAACACCACGACGTCGGCAAACGCGCCGGTGGCGATTCGTCCGCGGCCCTCGAGCCCGAGGATTTCGGCGGTCTCCGCGCTGCTACGCTGCACGGCGCGCTCGAGCGTCAGCACGTGCTTCTGCTCGACGTACTCGTGGAAGAGTTTCGGAAACGTGCCGTACTTGCGCGGGTGCCCGTCGCTGCCGTCCGATCCGGTGACGACGAAGTCCGGCGTCATGAAATTCTCGATGTCCTTCTCCGTCATGTTGAACGACGCGACGCCGGGATCGGCGCCGGCGAGGATGATGGCGAGCGCCGCGTCGACGGGCGTGGTGTGTCGCCGCTGCGCGATCTCGTCGAGGCGCTTGCCGAGGAGGCTCGTGTCGCGCGTCGACGAGATGAGCAGCGCGTGCGCGCCGTTGCGGCGCTTGAGATTCGTCTCCATCTCGGCGACGAGCCGCGCGCGCGTCGCCGGATCGTTCGCGCGGGCTCGCAGCGAATCGCGGCCACCGGCCTCCGCCCACCTCGGCAACAGCGACGCGCCGAGGCTCGTGCCCGACGCGTCGTACGGATATTGGTCGGCGGTGACGACGAGGCCCGCCGCGCGCGCCTTCTTGATGATGGCGATGACGCTGTCGCTCTCGCCCCAGACGTCCGTGCCGAGCGCCTTGATGTGCGAGATGTGAATCGGGATGTGGGCCTCGCGCCCGATGCGGATCGCTTCGTTCACGGCGCCAATGAGGCCGATCGTGTACGAGCTCTCGTCGCGCAGGTGCGAGTCGTACAAGCCGCCCTTGGCCCCGGCGACTTTCGCGAGCTCGATGACCTCTTCGGTCGACGCGTAGCTCCCCGGCGCGTAGTAGAGTCCAGTCGACATGCCGAGCGCGCCCTGATCCATCCCGCGGCCCACGATCGCGCGCATCGAATCGAGTTGCGCCGGGGTCGGGGCGCCCGACGACATCCCGAGCACCGCGCCGCGAACGGAGCCTTCTCCGATGTAGACGGCCGCGTTCGTGCCGATGCCGCCCTTTCGCCACGAGTCGAGCGTCCGGCCGATGTCGATCGACCCACCGCCATCGTTGTTGGTTATGACCGTCGTGACGCCCTGCATGAGGTAGGCGAGATTCGCGCGCCGGGCCGGCGACGAGAGATCGGCCTGTGTGTGCGTGTGCGGATCGATGAATCCCGGCGCGACGATGAGACCCGTCGCGTCGATCGTGTGAGTCGCGTTCACGTGGCTCGCCGCCGCGTCGCCCACGAACGTGATTCGATCGCCCGTGACTCCGACATCCGCCCGCCGCCGAGCCGTTCCGCTCCCGTCGACGAGCGTGCCGCCGCGAATCAGAATGTCGGCCCGCTGCTGTGCGCCCGCCATCACGGGGAGCAGCAGCCGCAACGCGAGGCCGAGGCCGGACAGTCGACGAAGTTTTCTCACGCGTAGACGATGCGTTGTTTCGCGCGAGAGCGCGAGTGTCGCGGGTCGAGTCAGTTCTGAATTCGGTATCCGGTCTTTCGTACCGTGAGAATGTGCCGCGGCTCGGCGGCGTTCTCCTCGAGCTTTCGCCGCAGCTCGGCGACGTGCGTGTCGACCGTACGGCTGTACACCTCGCCCGAGTAGCCCCACACCTCCTCGAGCAGCTCGGTGCGCGACGCCACTTGGCCGCGTCTTTGGAGCAACGCGATCAGGAGGTCGTACTCCTTCGGCCGCAATTGCACTGCGCTTCCCGCGCGCTGCACCGTGTGCGTGCGAGGATCCACGTGCACGTCGCCGAACGTCACCGGTGCGGCCAGCTTGCTCGTCGATCCAGCGGTCGCCGCGCGACGCAGCAGCGCGTCCACGCGCGCCAACAACTCGAGCAGGCCGAACGGCTTGGCGACGTAGTCGTCGGCCCCAAGCCTGAAGCCGAGCACTTTGTCCGCCTCTTCGCCGCGCGCGCTCAGGATCAGCACCGGCGTGTCGACGCCGTCTTCACGCAGCGACGCCAGCACGCGGTAGCCGTCCATCCCCGGCAGCATCAGATCGAGAATGATGAGGTCAGGGCCGGACGATCGCGCGAGCGCCAATCCCGACGGACCGTCAGCCGCAACGGACACATCGTGGCCTTCGATCTCGAGGTTGTTGCGCAGCCCCGTCGCCAAGTTGCGGTTGTCCTCGATGACGAGAATGCGCGTCACGGGTGGACAGGTAGACGGTTGGCCCGGTGTTCGTCCGTAAAGCCGGCGGCGCGCGGCGCGGCGTTCAACTCGATCACGACGCGCGCTCCCTTCCCCGGCGCGTCTTCGATCCACGTGTCGCCGCCGTGCAGACGCGCCAACTCGCGCACCACGTAGAGCCCGATGCCGCTGCCCGCGACCGCAGCATCGGCGTGTCGATCGAGCCGATAAAACGACGTCCACACCCGTTCGCGCTCGCGCTCGGGAACTCCCTCACCTTCGTCGTCGATCCACAACCGGACGCGATCGCCTCGCGCGGCGGTGCCCACGGTGACCGTTTGCGGATGCGCACCATACTTCACGGCGTTGTCGAGCAGGTTGAGCACCATCTGTCTCAACGCGGCCCGATCCGCCATCGCGAACACGTCCGGCGTGAACGCGGTTGCCAGTCGCACGTCCGCCGACGCGGCGAGCGGCATCCAGTCGTCGATGATCTCCTGCACCGCGCGATTCAGATCGATCGGCTCCGGTCCCAGCCGCGTCATCTGCCGTTCCGCACGCGAGAAGTGGAGGATGTTCTCGACGAGGTGCATCAACCGCCGGCCTTCCTGGACGATGACGCCCGTCGCCGCGTGGCGCTCGTCGTCGGTGCGCACGCGGCCCAGGTTGAGTGTCTCGGCGAACAGCAGGATCTGCGACAGCGGTGTGCGCAGCTCGTGCGAGACGCTCGAGATGAAATCCGAGCGCAGCCGTGACAGCTCGTGTTCGCGCCTCAGCTGCAGCACGGTGAGCACGATCATCGCCGCGGTCAGCGTGAGCAGGCCGACGAGAATCGGCACGCGCGATTCCGGCAGCGCGCCGAGCGCGAGGACTTCCACCGCGCGCGGCCGGATCGCCGCGTGCACCAAAAGCCCGCCGACTTGCTCGATCGATACGTCGGCCGAATAGGGCGACGTCGCCGTCGACGCGGCCGTCTGGAACACGGGACGACCGCTCGGATCACGGACGCTGATCGCCAGAATCGAGTCGTTCGGCGCGCCGCCGGTCGCCGAAACGGGGAGGAGCGCGCGCCGCGCGACGACGTCGCGGATCATCGCCTGGCCAACGGCGTCGGCGCACGTCCGAACTCCGTACGCGGCGATGGGCGCGCGATGCTCGGCGTACTTCACCGCGTACGCGATCGCGATCGGCGGTTCGTTCGGCAGCGTGCCGAGTATGACTGCGTAGTTCCAGTCAGGGCGATACTCGGTGCGGGGACTGGCGATCGTGTCGGCCAGCCATTGGCGCATCGCCGGGGACACGGCCGCTCCGGCGGTCGCGAGCGACCCGTCGCGAAGGTCGATGCTGAAATAGAAGCGTGACGAGTCGTTTGTCGTCGGGCAACGCAACACCCCGTCGGCGGTCGACGCGAGAACGGCCGGCGGCAGCAGCAGCTCGTAGGGCGTCGTCGCTTGGGCACGCGTAAGCGGCGCGAGCGCGGTGCCGAGCGTGGTCTGCAATTCGTCGTTGACGCCCGCGACCAGCTCCCAGGCCGCAACGGCGGCGTAGTCGTGCAACGCCCGTTCGGCCGTCGCGCGATGCGAGACAGCCGCCTCGTGCGCTTCGTAGGCGAGCATCGTGGCGAGCACGAGCGTGCATGCCAGCAGCAACGCGAGCAACAGCGCGCGCGAACGGCGTCGACGTGGTGCGTTGAACCGGAAGGAATTCGAGACCATCACGTCGCAATCTGCCGCCTTGCTCGGGTCCCCGGCAACGTGAACGGTGTGCGGCCTGTAACTCTGACACCGTTCTGACACAGGGTAAGGGAAGCCGAATCGCATCCTGTTGACAGCCCTTTCAATGGGTTCGCAGGTTGTGGGGGGTGACGACCGATCTGATCGCAGACACGGCCGCCCCCCGCGTTGCTCGGCGGGCCGGGACCGGACTCGAAGCGCTGATACGCTCCGAGACCATGTGGTTGGCGGCGTGCCTTGTCGCCGGCGCCGCGGATGCGTTCATCGGGCGCCACGCGATGAACCCGGACGGCATCAGCTACATCGACATCGCGCGGACGGCGATGCTCGCCGGACCTCGCGGACTGATCAACGGGTACTGGAGTCCCGGCTATCCGGCGCTGATCGCGGCGGTCATGCGAATGACGCGCCCCGTCGCAGCGGCGGAGTTTCCCGTGGTGCACGCTCTCAATTTCATGATCTTCGTCGCGAGCCTCTGGGCGTGGCGCGCGTTGTTGCAATCATGGATCAACGAACCCTCGTACGGCGATAGTCGGTGGGGCCGGACTCGACAGGCGCTGATTCCGCTTGGTTTTGGAATCTTCATATTGATGACGCTCGCTGCGACGCCACTGAGTTTGGTGACGCCGGACCTCGCCGCACTCGGAACGACGGTGCTGATCGCGGTGTGGTACCAGCGGCTCCGCACGTCCGCGGATTGGACGGCGGCCTTACTTCTCGGCGCGTTCTGCGCGCTGGGATTCTGGATGAAGACCGTGATGTTCCCGATTGGCGCGTTGTTGCTCGTTCTTTTGATGCTCTTCCCGCCGCCGATTCCTCGCGCCCGCGCCAAGGTTCTCGCGGCCGTCGCCGCGTGGCTAGCGCTCTCGGCGCCACTGATCGTCCTCGTTTCGATCAGGGTGGGACGCCTGAGCTACGGAGAGACGGGCCGCGTCAACTATGCGTCGCACGTGTTGCGCGAAGACGCCGTCGACGAAGGAACTCCATATAGTCCGGCGTTGGTACATCCGCCTCGGGTATTGCTCGTGCAGCCGCGCATCATCGAGTTCGGATCCCCGATCACGGCGACCTACGCCATTCATTTCGACCAGTCGTATTGGGCGGAGGGAACGCCGGTGCGATTTGCGCTCGGCCCGCAGGTCCGCGCGCTCGCCAAGAACGCGGTCGAGTATGCGAGACAATGGCTGTTCGAGTATCCGGTTGTTCTTGCAGCGCTCATCGGCCTCGCGGTCTTCTCTCGCGCGCCGCGCCGGGACGCTTCGACCTTCGCGGCCTATGTCCTGGTCTACTGGGGCGCGGCGTGGCTTGCCCTCTATGCCGCCATTCACGTCGAGACGCGGCTGACGGCTCCGGCCTTTCTCCTTCTGGCCGCCCTGCTCGCCCGGAGGCTCTCGCTGGGCACATCCCCGCGAGCAGCGTTCGCCGTCTCCGCGGTGCTTGCCGGATTCGTTGCCGTGAAGAGCGCGGGTCAAGCGTGGACGATTGCTGAGCAGTTGCGCAATCCAGAAACCCCGCCGTACCTCGAGCTCGCCGCGGCGCTCGGCGAACTCGGCCTGACGCCCGGCTCGCAAATCGCCGTGGTCGGAGCGCGCGACGCCTACCAAGCGGCGTACGCCCACGCGGCTGGATTGCGGGTCGTCGCCGAAATCTTCGATGCCGACGGCGGATTGGAAATGACCAACGCTGAGATGGACACGGTGCGGGCGACGCTTGCCAGCGCCGGGATCCGTGCCATCGTGAGAACGGCGGGGCCACTTCCGGTCGCGGACTCCGGATGGAGGCGCATCCACCTCAGCAACGGCGTGGCCGGCGTACTTCTCACGGCGCCGTAGCCACTCGGTTGTCGGGTGGCTCGAGCCGCGTTACGCCCTCGCCACGCGCAGCACTTCGTCGAGCGTCGTGACGCCTTCTCGCGCCGCGCGGACGCCGTCGTCCAGCAGCGTGCGCATGCCCTTCGCGACCGCCATGCCGCGCAGCTCTTCGGACCCGCGGCGGCGCTGCACTTCGAGACGCAGATCGTTGTCCATCACGAGCAGCTCGTACACGCCCGTGCGCCCTCGATAGCCCGTCCCCCGGCACTGATCGCATCCAGCGCCCTTCCACACTCGCGTGAGTCCGAGCGCTACGACGTCGAGACGACGCGCCGCGGCCTTGTCCGGCGTCGTTTCCGTCTTGCAGCTCGGACAGATCATGCGCACGAGCCGCTGCGCGAGCACCGCGTCGACCGTGCTCGCCACGAGATACGCCGCGACGTCGAGGTCGAGCAGACGCGTGAGCGCCGTCGGGGCGTCGTTCGTGTGCAGCGTCGACAGCACGAGGTGCCCGGTGAGCGCCGCTTGCGTGGCGATCTGCGCCGTTTCGGCGTCGCGAATTTCGCCGAGCAGGATGATGTCCGGGTCCTGCCGAAGCAGCGATCGCAGCGCGGCGGCGAACGTCACGCCGACCTTCTCGTTCACCGGCACCTGCGGCACGCCGGAGAGCTCGTATTCCACCGGATCTTCGACCGTAAGGATTTTCTCACGGCCGGTGCGGATCATCTCGATCGCGCCGTAGAGCGTGGTCGTCTTGCCGGAGCCGGTCGGCCCCGTGACGAGGACGATGCCGTGCGGGCGCGACACGACCTCGCGTGAACAGCTCGAGCGTATCCGCGGCCATGCCCAGTTCGGCCAGCGAGATGCGGCCGCGCTCCTTGTCGAGGAGACGCAGCACGACGCTCTCGCCGCGCAGCGTCGGCACGGTCGAGACGCGCACGTCGACCTGGCGATTCTGCAACCGCAGCCGAATGCGGCCGTCCTGCGGCAGGCGTCGCTCGGCGATGTCCAGCTCGGCCATGATCTTCAACCGGCTGATGATCGCCGCGGTGAGATGCGGCGGCGGCGACGGCGCGTTCTGGAGGACGCCGTCGACGCGATAGCGCACGCGCAATCCGTCCTGATACGCCCTCGAGGTGCACGTCCGACGCGCGCGCGTCGAGCGCTTCGATCAAGAGCAGGTTCACCAGCCGGACGACCGGCGCCTCGTTCGCAAGATGGAGCAGGTCGTCGAGCGGAATGTCGTCCACGTTCGCCGCCTGCGCTTCGCCCGACATGCCGGCGATCATGCCTTCCGCGGTGGCCGCCTCCGGCGCGTACACGCGTCGAATCGCCGTCCGGAGATCGTGCTCGGCGAACCGCACGAGCGACACGTGCGCGGCGAACAACAGCCGCAGATCGTCGAGCGCGAGCGGCTCGACACGATCCAGCCACGTACCGACGGTCAGTTCATCGCGTTCGAGGCCCAGCGGCAGCACGCCGTACTGCTCCAGCCAATCGGCGGACAGCCCGGTCGTGAGGCGCTCGACCTCGAGCAGCTCGGTCGCCGAATGTTCGGTCTCGGGACGGTCGGCTATTGCCATCGCGAGGCGGACGGCGGCTTTGGCGCCGGCAGCGCGTCGACCGGTGGCGGCCCGGCCGGCGTCGAGTCGGGCGCGGCCGGCGGGCGCGGACGCAGTCGCGTCAACGAATCGGGTTGCGTCGAATCGGTCGGCGGCTTCGTTCCCGGAGGAACGATGGGCCTCGTCGGCACGGTGAGCGTATCCGTCTTCGGCTGAATGTGCGGACCGACATTTACTTGCTTCAGCAGGTCGCTGCCGTCCTTCACGGCGTCGCGCAGCTTGTCGATGTCTTCGTCGCTCGAGATGATGTGCGGCGTGAGGAAGAGAAACAGCTCGTTCGTCGTCGTCGCTCTTCGAGATGTTGGCCGAACAGCAGCGCGCCGATGAACGGAATCCGGCTGAGCAGCGGAATGCCCGACTGATTCCCGGATCGTCGTGTTGTCGGCGAGCCCGCCGATCACCGTCGTCTGCCCGTCGCGAATGAAGATCTGCGTCGTCGCTTCGCGCTTGTCGATCACCGGCGCGTCGAACTGCACTTCGTTCGTCGCGCTGTTGTCGGTCTGCGACACCTGCAGGTTGACGTAGCCGTCGGGGTTGATCGTCGGCGTGATCGTGAGCGTGGTGCCGACGTCGATGTACTGGACGGTCTGCACGCGGTCGGTCGGGTCGTTCGGCACCGTCTGCGAGATCTGCACGAACGGGCGCGACGACCCCACGTTCAGCGTCGCCTGGCGATTGTTCTGCGCGATGATCACCGGCAGCGACAACACGCGCACGTCGCCGCGCGCTTCGAGAGCGGCGATCGCGACGTCGTAGCTGATCGCGCCATGTCCGCCGGCGAGCTCGTTGATCAAGTCGAGCGCGCTGGCCTGCGACGGAACCGTCCCCGAGATGACGTTCCCGTGTGAATCCTTGTGTGACACCGAGCCGGACACGCCGAAGTCGAGCGACCGAGTGCGCTGCACCTCGGCGATCGTGACCTCGATCAGCACCTGCAACGGCCGCAGATCCACACCGGAGATGACTTGCTGCACGAGCTGCCAATCCGAATCCGTCGCGCGCACGAGCAGCGAGTTGCTCGATTCCTCGGCGATGATCCGAATGTCGCCGGCCTGAGAAGAGAGCGCTCCGGGCGCCGCCTGGAACGCGGTGGTGAGCGCGTTGGCCAGAGGATTTCCGGCGGCGACGTTAGCCGGGTTGCCGCCGACACCACCGCCCGCGCCGTTGTTGCCAAACCGGCCGCCGCGACCGGCACCACCGCCGCCACCACCACCCCCGCCCGCGGCGAACGGCGTCGCGATGTTGCCCGGCGGAGTCGTGAAGGTCGTGAAGCCGCCGTTGCCATTGGGAATGACGGTCGTTCCGCCGCGCCCGGCGAGCGTCGACGAGTATCCCGAGAAAAGGTTCGCGAGCACCGGCGCGAGCTGCACGGCGCTCGCGTGCCGCAGGCGATACGTGAAGAGATGCATCTGCTGCGCTTGCACCTGTTGCGCCAACTGCTGCGCGAACTGTTGCTGCGGCGTGACCGTGGGGCGCGTGGGCTCCGGCGTAGGACCGGAGATCTGCACCAGCGACGGACCCACCGTCACCTTGAGCCCATTCGCCTCGGCGACGGTCTTGAGCAGCTCGATCATTCCGTCGCGCGTGACGGGACGACCCATGTGCACCGTCGTTCGCTGCGCGGGAATGTTGGTGAGCGAGACGTTGATTTCACCCGCCGCGGCCAGCGCGTCGAGCACCACCTTGAGATCCTGGTCCTGGAAATCCAGCGAGACCGCCGGCGGTGCTTTCGCCGTGTCGGCCTTGGTCGGTGCGCGGGTCGGTTTCCCGCCGGTACCGCCTCGCTGGGCGAGCACGACGCTGGGCGGCACGGCGACGGCGCCGGCCACTACACACGCGATGAGTACTCTGTGGACAGAATGCATTGGTCAGGATCCCGGCTTGGGCACGACGAGGTCAGCTCGCGTGCCCGATGAGTTCATTATCGTCACTTTCCCCCGATCGATGGCCTTTACGACCCACTCGCCGATCTTGTCGCCGACATGCACCAGCGTGGGGCGCTCCTCGCCCAACTGCAGTGTCGCGAAGCTCTTGCCGTCGTTGGCCACCGCGGTCCCGAGGACCACGGGTTTCGGCGGTTCGGACGCCTGTTTGACCTCCGGCGACTTCTCGCCGGGTAATCGATAGGCCGCCGACGGCGCGCTGCGGTCGGACGCGAAGAGATCGTTCTCGACGGCGGCTTGGACGTCGGCGGGAGCGGGCAACACCGCCCTCTTGATCGGCGCGGTGTTGTTCGACGACGGCGCGGACTCCGGCAACGGATCGGCGCGCACCGCGTGAACCGTCGTCCAGCCGACGGTCGCAACGGCGACGATGAGCAGCGTGCCCGCGACGCGCATCGCCGGCGTCTTGATCCACACGCGAAGGTCGCCCGTCGTCATCGACGCACGCCTCCTGCCGCCGCCGACAGCTCGGCGACGGTCGGTTGAGCATCCGTCGTCGCCGCCGTCGTGGAATCGGTCACGCCGAATCCGGAAATCGTCGCGGCGATGGACAGCACTTCCATATCCGTGTCGCCCGCACGCGACGACCGCGTGACGTCCAGACGATCGACGCGCAGCAGCTTGTCGCCGCGCTCCAGGGTCTGCAAAAAGAGCAGCATCCCGAGCAGATCCGACTCGGCGCGAATTTCGACGCGCAGCGTGCGCACCCCGCTCGGCAACGGCGGCGCGGGACGCGTGGCGGCATCCTGCAGAAAGACCCGCGTTCGCTTCGCCACGTCGCCGAGGTACGAGGCCAGCTCGGCGCTCGCCATCACGTCGTCCTTTCCCTCAAAGAGACGCGAGCGCGTGTTCTGCATCGCCGAGTCGGCCATCCGCCGCAGCTCGGGGTTGCGTCGCGATTCGGCCACGGCCGCCCGCTCGCGAGCCAGCGTCGCGCGTTCCGTGGCCAGTTGATCCTGTCCGTCGGCCAGCGCCGCGCGATACGGCCGCACGACGTAGAGCGCCGTCAGCGAGACGATCGTGATCACCGCGCCGAGCGTCACCGTGCGCCGTTCCCGCGCGCTGAGCGTGCTCCACTTCATCGGGGCACCTCGCCGCTCCGTGCGGGCGCGGTGTGCGTCACGTTCGACGCCGGCGCCGTCTGCGACGGACGCACGGGTTCCACGCGAACCGCGATCGTAAAGTGCTCGAGCGCCGGCCCGTCTTCCTGCAGCTCGCGTCGCACGGGAGCGGCGGACTTCACGTCGATGAATCCGCGCGTGCGCTCGAGCGCGTCGAACACCCGCGCCGCGTGGCCGGCGAGTCCGTCGACGATGAGCGAATCCTGCCGCGCGCGAATCGCGGTGAGGTACGCCTCGTCCGGCACCGACTGGCTGAGCGTCGTGATCACCGCGGACCAGCGCGGCGACGTCGACTCGATCTGATTGAGCGAGACGAGGTGGCGATACGTCGCATCCACCGTCGTGCGGCCGACCATGGTCTCCGCCAGCTGTGGGCGCAGCGCCTCGCGCGCGGCACGCACCTCGGCCAGTTGATGACGCACGCCCCACAATTCGATCGCCGCCGACGCGGCGAACAACACGATCGCGGCGGCCGCGACGATCCACGCGGCTTTCCGCGCGCCCGCGCGCTCCGTCGCGATCGAATCGTCGCCACGCAGCACGGGACCAACGCGGCTCGCCGCATGACGCGCCGCGAGCGCGTCGGGGCGTTCGGACCCGCTCGCGCCGTCGGTCGCGCGCACGGCCGAGATGCCGAGCGACGCGAGCGCGGCCGCGAGATCGCGCGCCGGACCCGGCGCGCCGATGATGCCGATGCGCCCCGACGGTCCGATGCTGTCGACGATCATCGCGGCGTCTGCCGCGCCCGGACGGAACCGGCGCACACCGGCGAGCCGGCCGCCGTCGAACTGGAGCATGTCGGTGCGATCGTCGTGCGCGACGAGCGCGTGGCCGCCTTGTTTCGCGAGGACCGGCCAGAGCGCGAACGCCGCGGCGGTCCACGCCGTCTCGGCGGGTACGATCGCGTCGACCATCCATCCCGCTTGTTGTGCCGCGCCGCGAATGGCGGCCATGAGGCGCGCCGGAGCCGCTGTGGCGACGACGGGCACCGGACCTCGGCGTGGACGGCGAGCAGGCAGCGACACGCCGACCGCCTGCGCGCCGCGCGCCTGCACGAAATAGCGCGACGCGTCGCGCGTGAGCGTTCGCTGCAACTCGTCCGCGCGAAGCGGCGGGAGCTCGAGCCGCCGCACTTCGGTGAGCGGCGGCATCAACGCGACAATGAGCGTTCCGTTGTCCGCGCCGGTGCCCACCGAACCGCCGACCGCACGCGCCAGTTCGGCGAGCGCCACGGCGAGCGACGTCCAGCCGTTCGTCTCGCTGGGCGGCTCGAGCGGCACGCGCCACACGCCGTCGTTCGCGCGCAAACGCGAGTCGACGACCGTGAGCTCGTTGAGTGAGATCGCGATCATGGCGCGAGGCTGACTCACCATGCGCGCGTCACCACTTCTCGCTGCTGATGTCGGCCGTCGACCCGGAGTTCCTGAGGACGGCGATCAACACGGTCGGCGGCGCCTGCGGGCCGACGCGCGCGGTGATCGTGAGCTCGACCTGCGTCGTGTTCACCGTCGTGCGGCCCCGCAACGCGTTCACCGCGGCGGTGCTGGCGAGCTGACCGGGCAACGGCCGGCCCGCGCGCCCCGGCTGCGAGAAGATCTGCGACACGTCCGAGATGCGCCGGCCTTGCGACCGGAGCTGCAGAATCAGGTTGAGCGTCGCGTCGGTCATCCCGGGGAGCGATCGAAGCACGGGAACGGGAGCATCGTTGAGGTTGATCGCGCCCGCGCCGCGCGTCGTGAGGTACGGCGCGACCTGGGCGTAGATGTCCGGCGTCACCCCCATGACGTTCCGGAGCTCGCTCACGTCTCCAAACAGCGTATTGGCCGGCAACGCGAGCATCTCAGCCTTGATGTAGTCGTCGCGCTCCGCGCCGCTCGGACGAGGAATGCTGTCGGCGTCGCGCCAATCCAGGATCGTCTGCGAGAGCTGCGTCGACTTGGTATAGTCGCCGAGCAGGAAGCTGAAGAACTGCTGCAGCTCCGTTTCGGTCGCCGTGTTGAGGTTCAGCCTCTCGCCGAGGTCGTGCGCGACGATCTTCACCGGCACGCTGTCGACGTACACGGTTCCGGTGTAGAGCGAATCGACGTTGGACCAGGGATCGCTCGCCGCGAGGATCGCGATGTTCGGGTTGCTGCCAGACGGCGCCACGCGGATCGCGTACTCGAGTTTGGCCTGCACGTAGGCGAGCGCGCCGAGCGCCAGCGCGCGCTGCTGTCCGCGCTCGGAGGCGAGAATGCCGAGTGCGCGCCGCTCGCGCGCTTCGATGCTGAATTGCAGCGCGACCGTCGCGATGGCGACGACCAGCCACATGGCGGCGAGCAGCGCCACTCCGCGTCGCGATCTCATTGGCCCCCCCCGCCACCACCCGGCGCGCGTTGGCGATCGGATAGATCATCGGCACCGAGAGGATCGGCGGCGCGGTGTGATGCTCGCCGGGGAGCATCGTGATGCGAACGACGGTCGGCGTGATCGTCGCCGCCTCGGACGAGTGGTACCAGCGGTGCGTGCGATCGTCGAGAAACTCCACGTACAGCGTGTCGATCGTCGAGTCGAGCATCTTGCGTACGATCGGCTGCTGCGCGTTGGGTTGATACTCGATCGTGAGACCTTTTTCCGGCGTGTTGTTGTCCGCGTCGACGAACAGCCGGATGCGGACGATGCTGAGCAGTCCGGGATTGGCCGCGCTCGTCGTGAACGTGACCTCGTCGCCCGCAGCCTGCGCCGCGCTCACGGCCGACGTGCTGTTGCTCATGCCGGGCGCGGCAGTGGTCGCCGCCCCACTCGAGAGTCCGCGCGGTCCGCCGCCCTGCTGGATCTGCACCTGGCCGGTCGACAGCCACGCGCGAATCATCTCGCGCAGCGCGACGGCGCGTTCCGTCGACACGGCTGCGTCGCGGATCACCTTGCGATGGCTGATGATGGCTTCGAACGCGCCCGCACCGGCGGCCGCCATCATGCTCGTGATCGCCAATCCGATCACGAGCTCCATCAACGTCATCCCCCGCCGCGCGCGCAGCATCATTGGCGCGTCGCCAGGGCGGGCGTGATGTAGCGATACGTGCGCAGCGCGTACGAGCCCCCGGACCAATTGACGCTGATCCGGATGTCGTACAAGCCGTTCGGATCCGAGATCGGCGTCGACGTCGTGATCCACGTGTACTGGTCGAAGGGCGCGGGGAATTTTCCGCTCGACACGGAGTCCGGCAGGGCTTGCAGCTCCGTGCTGGTCAGAAGATTCATGAACTCGAGCCGCGACGTCGCCAGCTCTTCGACTTCGATCGCGCGGCGCGCACGCTCGGCCGTGCGCATCTCGCCGCCCGCGGCCTCGAGGGCCGCCACGGACGTCGTCCCGACGATCGCGATGGCCGCGACCGCCTCGAGCAGGGTGATCCCGCGGCGCGCCTTAGCGAGAATCCGCACGCGCCACTCCGCTCCAGGGGTCCACTCGCACGATCAACGGAACCTGTCCGCCGTGTACGACAGCCGTGTCGGCGAACGCCAGGCCCGTGGGCGCAAAGACGAACTGCAATCGTGGTTGGTCCGTCACGATCGTGGACGTCATGCCAAGGTCGAGCGTGCCGGTGGCGAGCGGTCCCATGCCGAAGCTCGAAGCGGTATCCACCTCGAACTTCAACGTCTTGGGGTCGAGCCTCAGCGTCGTCGTCGCGTTGTAGCTGATCGCCGCTTTGCGCGTGTCGCGCAGCAGGCTCAGGACCGCGTCGGCACCTCCGGGCGGCTGCTCGCTGCCGAAGCGCGCGAACGCCGGCGCCACCAACGTCGCCGCGATGCCCATGATGAGCAGCACCATCGTCAGCTCCCACAGCGTGAAGCCGGGGCGCCGCTGGAGCCGCGCGTCGCGAGTCATCGTCCGCATCGCCGCCATCACTTGAACGAGTTGGCGTTGATGCCGTAGATCGCTTGCAGCAGCGAAAGGGCGATGAACGCCACGATGATGCCGAACGTCACGATCATCGCCGGTTCGGCGAGCGTGGCCAGACGCTGCGTGGCGCGTTCGGTGCGCTCCTCGAAGATGTCGGCGGCCTTCATGAGGAACACGCGCAACTGCCCCGCGTCTTCACCGACGCCCACGAGCTGCGCCAGAAGATCCGGAAAGAGCGTGCCCTCGGCCAACGCGGCGCGAAGCGAACTTCCTTCGCGCACCCGCGTTCGCACTCGCGCCACGTCGTCGCGCGCGAGCGGGTCGCCGATCGATTCGATGGTGTCGTCGAGCGCCGTGAGGAGCGGCGCGCCGCCGCCGAGCAGCACGCCGACGAGTCGAGCGAAGCGGCCGGCGAGCGCGTACCGCCGCAACGTGCGCACGCCGGGCAGCGCGAGCAGCGTCGCCGACCAGGCGCGCCGTCCGGCTTCCACGTTCGTTGCCCATGTGGCGAACGCCGCGATGCCGAACGGGATGAGCAGCAGCACCGGCCAGGCGCGATGCAACGCCGACGAGACTGCGAGCAACGTCGCCGTCGACCGCGGCAACGTGGCGCCGCTCCCCTCGAGCAGCGTCACGAACCGCGGCAGCACGAAGAACAAGAGCACGGTGACGGCGATCGAGCCCGCCGTCGCCAGCATCAACGGATAAATCGACGCCGACAGAACTCGACCGCGCAAGACTTCGTCGCGCTCGAGCTGGTCGGCGAGCCGGGCGAACGCGGCGTCGAGATCGCCGCTCTTTTCACCCGCGCGCACGAGTCCGACGTACAACGGCGAGAACAGCGAGCGATGCTGCGCCAGCGCCGCCGAGAGCGTCTCTCCGCGCTCGACGCGTCCCTTCACCTCGTTCAGCGCGTCCTTCACGTCGCCGCTCGCCACGCCCGATGCCGCCCTGAGCGCCTGCGCCAGCGGCATGCCGACCGGCAGCAGCGCCGCGAGGGCGCGCGTGACCTCGAGCACTTCGCGCCGACGGCCGAGCCGAAACGCGCGACGACCGCCGCCTTCGCCATCCGCCGATTCCGCGACGTCGAGCACGAACAGACCGCGCGCCTCGAGCGTGCGCGTCAACGCGCCGGAGCTCACGGCCTGCGCGTTTCCGCGCATCCGCTTCCCCTTTCCGTCGACCGCTTGATACGCGAAGTTCGGCATCGTCGTCGTCGCGACTCCCTACTTCCAGCTGAGGATGTCTGCGTCCTCACCTTCGCCGCCGGGCTTTCCGTCGGCGCCGTACGTCATCAGGTCGTACCCCGTCGGATTCGCCTGCCCGGGCGCGAGGTAGACGTAGGCGTGACCCCACGGGTCGAGCGGCACCGGCTTCCGCAGGTAGGGCGAACGCCAATTGTTCGGCGGATCGATCGTCGGCTTTTCCCAGAGGGCGGCGAGGCCCTGTTCGGTGGTCGGATACCCCCCATTGTCCAGGCGGTATGCGTCGAGCGCCGCACCCAGCATCTCGATCTGCGACTTGGCCGTCGCGCTCTTCGCGGCGCCCACGTGCTGGAAGATGTTCGGCGCAACGAGCGTCGCGAGGATCGCGATCACAACAATGACCACGAGGATTTCGATCAGCGTGAATCCGGCGCGGATTCGGGACCGGCGGGTCGGACGGGGCTGGCGAGGAGTCTGGCTGGTCATCGGACGAGAAGGTCGGCGGTCGCAGTGAGCTCGATCCCGCAGTTCGTGAAAACGCGGTCGGGACGAGGTGGACAATTGGACACGAAGGCAGGCGAAACGGTTTTCATCGCGCGACTTAGACGGATGACGGCGGCGCGGAATGCGTCGTTAATCGACGGCGAACCTCGCGCGCGCCGGAAGGCTGTGGCGCAAATGCCCCCGGATGTTCTAACACGCGGGCGGTATGCGCAGTTTGTACATGGATTTACGGACCGGTCAGGCTCCTGTCCATTGACGGTCGGAACCCTTTGTTGGTTCCACTTCCAGACACCCGGGACGCTCTGCCTCCCATGAGCACAAGGGCCGACCGTCCTCCCCGACACTCCCATTGACTTTCTATGGGAAGCGCTCCTACATTCGCAGGCATAGAATCTCTATGGGACGGCGGCGATGACCGAGGCGAACGTCGAGGTGCTGCGGGGCACGCTGGATCTCCTCATCCTCAAAGCGGTTAGCTGGCGACCGACCCACGGCTATGCCGTGGCTAGGTGGATCGAACAGGCGACTGCCGACGTGCTCCAGATCGAGGAAGGATCGCTTTACCCCGCGCTCCACCGCCTAGAGGCCCGTGGCTGGATTTCGGCCGAGTGGGGCGCGTCGGAAAACAACCGTCGGGCGAAGTTCTATACCCTGACCGCCAAGGGTCGGTCACAGCTCCGAGTCGAGACCGCTACGTGGACGCGTTTCGCCCAAGCCGTGTTCGCCGCCCTCGAGGCGCCGCCGCAGCCCGCCTGAGGACTCGCCCGTGAAAACACCTGCGTGGCGGCGTTACCTGCGCTTCTGGGGATCCAACATCCACAGCGACGTGAACGACGAGCTCCGATTCCACCTCGACATGCGCGCCGCCGAGTACCGGGCGCGAGGAATGGCGTCGGACGAGGCACGCCGGCTGGCCGAACGGCGATTCGGCGACGAGCAGAGGGCCCGCGCCGAATGCGTGTCGATCGATGAAACCGCGGCGCGCGTCACCCACCGCGGCGCGTCACTCGCGTCGCTCGGCCAAGACATTCAGTACGCGGCGCGTTTGCTGCGACGACAAGCCGCACCGGCGTCGCTCGCCGTGCTCTGCCTCGCCCTCGGCATCGGCGCGACGACGTCGATGTTCAGCGTCGCCGACGCGTTGTTGATTCGTCCGCTGCCGTTCGTGACCGGCGATCGCCTATACCTCGTCGCGACGACGCGCGATCGCGCGAAAGACGCCGACGTCTCCTCGTACCCCGACTATCTCGACTGGCGCGCGCACCAGCACTCGTTCACCGAGCTGGCCGCGTTCGGGCAAACGAGTTTCGCGGTCGCGCTCTCGCACCCGATTCGAGCCGGCGGCGCTGTCGTCAGCCCGAACTTCTTCCGCGCCCTCGGCGTCGTGCCCGAACGCGGGCGCTTGTTCGTCGACGGTGAGGATCAACCGGACGGGCCCACGATCGCCATCGTGTAGCATGGATTCGCCGAGCGCGAGTTGGGCGGAATCGATCACGCGGTGGGATCCACGGTTTCGATTCGCGGGATTCCGCGCACCGTCGTCGGCGTCGTGCCCGACGGCCGGGCGATTCCGGTGGGCGGCGAGTTGTGGACGCCGATTCCTCGCGACTTGGACCGCGCGCTGTTGCCGGGGAAATCGAGTCTGACCCGCTCGAACCGCGGACTACAGGTGATCGGTTGGCTGGCGCCGAACCCCGGTCGATCAAGCGCGGGCGGAATTCGAGTCGCTCGAAGCGGAGCTCCTGCAAGAGTATCCGTCGATCGACGCCGGGCTTACGACCAAGATCACGTCGATCCGCGATGTGTACGTCGGCTTCGCGCGACCTACGCTTCTCGCGATGATCGCGGCGACCATTCTCGTGCTGCTCGTGGCGTGTGCGAACGTCGCCGGAATTCAGCTCGCGCGCGCGACGTCTCGCATTCGCGAGATCGCCGTGCGATCGGCGATCGGGGCGAGCCGCGGCCGCGTGTTCAGACAACTGCTCACGGAGAGCGTGATGCTGGCGCTGGCGGGCGGGGTTCTTGGCATCGCGCTGGCGTACCGCTCGTCGGAGTTCGCCGAAGTGTCGGTGCTCGGCCAGTCGCCAGGATGGCTCACGCCGTCGGTGGATCTGCGCGTGTTGGCGTTTGCGGCAACCGTCTCGATGCTCACCGGCATCGTGTTCGGGGTCGCACCGGCGATCCGCCTGACGCGCGTCGATCCCGCTGACGCACTTCGCGGAGGCCGCAGCACTCTCGGTCCGAGGCGCGGGCGCTTGCAACGGCTCTTCGTCGTCGTGCAGATCGCACTCTCGATCGTGCTCGTCGTCGCCGCGGGACTCTCCATGGAAAGCGTGCAACGAGTGGAGAAGCTTCCGCTCGGCTTCGACGAACGTGGCGCGCTCATGTTCACCGCGGCTCTTCAGACCCCGCAGTACGACATCGCGGGGGCGCGAGCGCGGTTCGCCGAAGTGCTCGAGGAACGGGCGGCCGCGTTGCCCGGCGTGAGCGCGGCCGGTGCGACGTCGCTCGGCCCGTTCCGGTGCTGCTCGCAGTGGGCACTCGCGATCGACGGCCAGTTACGGCCTCCGGATCAGAAGCTCATGGTGCCCGGCAACTCGGTGACGCCCGGCTACTTCCAGGCGATGGGCATTCCGCTGGTGCGCGGACGAGCGTTCACGCTCGCCGACGCGGCGGGCGGGGCGCCTGTCATGGTAGTGAGCGAGTCGTTCGCACAACGCTTCTGGCCGAACGGTGAAGCCGTCGGGCACCTCGTACAGGACGGGGACGATCACGCGGCGATCGTCGGGATCGTACGCGACGTTAAGATCACGCTGACCGACTCGCCGGGCCCGCAGTTCTATCGCCCGCTCGCGCAGAAACCGATCACCAACCTCACGTTCGTCGTTCGCACGCCGAGCGGCGATCCGTCGCGATTCACGGCCGACGTGCGCCGCATCGTGCACGACCTCGATCCCACGCTGCCGATCTACAACATCACCACGGCGCGCGACATGGTGGACGATCAATTCGCCGGACGCCGAAGCGTCGAGTGGTTGATGATCGCGTTCGGCGTCATCGCGCTCTTGTTGGCGACGATGGGCGTGTACGCGGTGACTTCGTTCTTCGTGTCGCAGCGCACGCAGGAATTGGGTCTCCGCGTCGCGCTGGGCGCGGATCGGGTGCGATTGCTCCGGTTGGTGCTGGGGTCGAGCGTTGGGATGGCGGTGATCGGCGCCGTGCTCGGGCTCGGTGGTGCGTTCCTCGCGGCGCGGTGGTTGTCGCACACGCTGTACGGCGTCGGCACCGGCGATCCGATGATCTACGTCGTGGCGGCGGGCCTGCTCGTCGTTGGAACGCTCGTCGCGAGTCTCGGCCCCGCCAACCGCGCCGCCCGCGCCGACCCGATGACGACGCTGCGCGTCGATTGACGCGGGAATAATCCGACCGAATGTCGAGTCTCCGTGTGAAACCACGGAGGCTTCAACATGTCTTCACATCGCGATCGCGATGCGGCGGAATTCGACGCGCACGGCAACACGAGACCGAGCGGCAGCAACTACATCACCAACGATCAGAGCGGCGACGGCATCGACAGGCGCGGCTTTCTGCGCTGCATGGCGTGGGCGGGCACAGGCGTCGTGTGGGCGCTCGAGGGCGGTCTTCCACTCTCGATCCCGCTGAGCCGCATCGGTTCCCTGACCGAGCCGCAGAAGAAGAGCATCTTCTTCGCGCAGATCAGCGACAGCCACATCGGATTCAGCAAGGAAGCGAACAAGGACGTCACGGCGACGTTGCAGGACGCCGTCGTCAAGCTGAACGCGCTGCCGCAGAGCCCCGCGTTCGTGTTGCACACCGGCGACATAACCCAGCTCGCCAAATCCGAGGAATTCGACACAGCGCAGCAGGTGCTCGCCGGCGTGAAGGCCGAGCGGATCTTCTACGTGCCGGGTGAGCACGACGTCGCGACCGACAACGGCGCGTCGTATCTGCAACGCTACGGGAAAGGCACAAGCGGCGGCGGCTGGCACAGCTTCGAGCACAGCGGAGTGCACTTCGTCGGCCTCGTCAACGTGCTGAATCTCAAAGCCGGCGGACTCGGAACGCTCGGCGCCGAGCAGCTCGATTGGCTGAAGAAAGACGTTTCACGGCTCGCCGCGAGCACGCCGATCGTGCTGTTCGCCCACGTGCCGCTGTGGACCGTGTATCCGGAATGGGGGTGGGGCACCGACGACTCCGAGCAGGCGCTCGCGTTGCTCAAGCGATTCGGCTCGGTGACGGTGCTCAACGGCCACATTCACCAAATCATGCAGAAGGTCGAAGGACACGTGTCGTTCCACACGGCGATGTCGACCGCCTTCCCACAGCCCGCGCCCGGAACCGCGCCGGCTCCCGGACCGATGACGGTCGATCCGACGCGGCTCAAGAGTGTGCTCGGGATCGCCGACGTGACGTTCATTCCGGGGCGCGGTTCCCTCGCCATCGTCGACGCGACAATCTCAGGGCAGCCGGCGGCGTTCGACGAGGCGTCCCACGAGGCAATGATGGAGCGCCAGACGAAGCGTCGCAGCATCACGCTCGCCGACAACGAGATCGGCATCGACAACTTCAACTTCACGCCGCCCGTGCTTACGGTGAAACCGGGCACCAAGGTCACGTGGATCAACAACGACGACGTGCCGCATCTCATCGTGAGCGTGCAGCGATCGTGGAAGCAGTCGCCGATCCTCGACACCGATCACCGATTCTCGGCGACGCTCACCGCTCCGGGCACGTACGACTACTTCTGCTCGCTGCACCCCAAGATGCAGGGAAAGATCATCGTGCGGCGTTGAACGTTTTCACAAATTGCTCGAGCTCGGGGCGGTTGAGGTCCGACACCGCCTCGAGCGATAGGCCGCCGGCGTGCCAGGCGATCACGTTGTAGCCGTTGCGGTTCGATTCGGACCAGCCCGTACCGCCGCCCTCGTGCGTGTCGGGCCACGAGTACACGTCGATCAGATGCTGGCGTCGGCCGTACACGACCACCGGCACCGCGCGATCCCGCAGATAGTCGAGCCGTCCGCCGATCAGCGGAAAACCGAGCGAGTCGAGATTCGGCACGGGAGGCGAAAGATCGACGCGTCCATTGAACCACGGCTTGACGTTGTGCTGGTTCGTCGACGCGACGTCGGTGAGATGCCCCGGCATGAGCGCGCGGATGTGGCTCGACACGACCTCGTCGGCGAGCGAATGGCCTGACGCGACGCCGCGCATGATCGCGAACGTGAGAATGCTGCTGGCGACCGCGACGCCGAGTCCGCCGAGGGCGAGGCGGCGCGTCACCATCGGTTGGGGCGCTTTGGCGGCGGGTGCGAGCGGGTCTGACTGTGCGAGCGCGACTCGAATGCGCGCCTTGAGCACGTCGGGTGCGGGGTATTTCACGAGCGATTCTCCGATTCGGCGCGACAGGCCGACGATCCGGGCGTGCTCCCGCGCGCAGTCGGCGCACGACGCAATGTGTTCGCGCACAGCCGCGTCGTCGTCGTGCGGCAGCTCGCCATCCACGTACGCGTCGAGCAATTCACGACATTGGGCGCATGTCATCTCAGCCGGCCTCCTGCGCGTCGAATCCAAGCGCCGAGGCCAGCCGCCGACGTCCGCGCGCGAGACGCGACATCACCGTTCCGATCGGCACGCCGACAACGTCGCTGATCTCACGATAGCTCAACCCCTGCACTTCTCTCAGCACGATAACCTCGCGAAACTCGTCTGGCAGCGCCGCCAACGCCCGCTGCAGCGCCGCCCGCTCCGACCGCTCGATCGCTCGCGCGTCGGTCCCGCGGCCCTCGTGCGCGACGTCGATGTCTTCGACGAACGAAATGTTCGCACGCTCGGCCTGCGCGCGGCGCTGTCGCGTCAGGCAGCAGTTGCGTACGATGGCCAGGAGCCAGGCGCGCGCGTCGCCGTCGCGATACGTCTCGAAATAGCGGAGCGCGCGCAGCACGGCGTCCTGCACCGCGTCCTGGGCCTCATGCTGATCGCGAAGCAGGTAGCGGGCGAGCGTGTACGCGTCGTCCAGGTGCGGCAGCACGACTCGCTCGAAGCGTTCGACCTCTGTTGAGGGCATCATTGGCCCAGACTAGCCAAACCGGCGATTTATTCCCCGGGTCCGACGATCCGACGACGGCGGAACCCGCGATGACTCGCCGGCGAGAGGTCGATCATCAAGGCGATGACGATTCCGATGATCGGAATGGGCGCCGACCACGCGCCGTGCCACCAGTGCATGACCGCGGTGTACCACAGGAACGTCGTCGGTAGGAAGACGAAGCCGAGGACCGGCCAAAGCGGCGTGCTGAACAGTCCGCGGAACCAGAATGTGAAGAACCACAGCAGCACGATGACGAGCCGCGGCGTGAACAGCGCGATCAAAACGAGAAGACAGGGCATTGTTTTAGTTGCTCGCTTTTACCTGTCCACCTGTCCACGTGTCCATCTGCATTCTTAGATCCCCCACCCCGGCTCGTACTCCCGCGACCAGAGCTTCGCGGCGTCCGCGTCCCCGACGATGTGGCCGTTTGCAGGATCCGTGCGCAACGCGCGCCCCGTGGACTGCGCGATGTTGCCGAGGTGACAAAGAAGTACCGTCTGCGCGGCGTCCTCGATCGGCGCGCGCAGCGTGGCGCCCGTGCGAATGCCGTCGAGAAAATTGTCCATGTGCACCGACGTCGCCGCGTCGTCACCCGTGAGCTCGAGCCCGTCGCCGGCCTTCGGCTCGATGTTCCGTGCGGTCTCTTTTCCTTTGAGATCGTAGACGACGTACCCGTCGCGATCGACGACGACGGTGCCGCTCGTGCCATACACCGCCGTGCCTCGCGACCGGTCGAACGTCTTGCAGCCGTTGCAGCTCTCGCCCTGCCAGATGATCGTCTTGCCGCCGTCGAACTCGAAGGTCGCTTCCTGCGTGTCGGGGAATTGCCAATCGTCGGCGTAGTGCCGGCGCCCGCCGCTCGACAGCACACGCGTCGGATGCTCGACGCCGAGCGCGAGCCGAGCGATGTCGATCTCGTGCGTGCCGTTGTTGCAGATCTCGCCCGTGCCCCAGTGCGTGAACCAGTGCCAGTTGTAATGGATCACGTTGTCGCGATACGGTGTGCGCGGCGCGGGACCCTGCCAGAGATCGTAGTCGAGGTTCTGCGGAACCGGCGCCGTCTTGCCGCGCCCGATGCCGACGCGCGTGTTGGCGTACCACGCGCGGGCGAGATACGGACGCCCGATCGCGCCCTCTCGAATTCGTTGGAGCGCCTCGATGGTCCGGAGCGACGAGCGCTGCTGCGTGCCCATCTGGACGACGCGATGCGTCGCCCGCTGTGTGGCGACGAGCACCTCGCCCTCGCGCGGGTTGTGGCCGCACGGCTTTTCGACGTACACGTGCTTGCCCGCCTTCATGGCGAGAACCGCCATCGGGGCGTGCCAGTGATCGGGCGTGGCGATCGACACGGCGTCGACGGTCGGATCTTCGAGCGCCTTGCGGAAATCGCCGATCGCCTTGGGCGGCCGGCTCGCCGTTTTCATTTCGCCGGCGGCCTTCGCCAGCACGGCTGAGTCGACGTCCGCGATGTAGGCGACGGAGGAGTTCTTGAGCCGCGAGAAGTTCTGCGCGTGCACCATCCCGCGCCCGTTCAGTCCGAACACAGCGACCGACACATGGTCGTTCGGCGATCTCGATCGCAACAACCCCGGCGCGTGCGACGTCATGACGAGTCCCAGTCCTGTGGCCGACGCGGTCTTGAGAAACTCTCGGCGGTCGACGCCGTCGTCCGGTGTCATGGTTTCAGCTCCCGGATCTTGATGTCGCGGTAATACGTCTCATCGTTGTGGTCCTGCAGGATGATGTGGCTCGCGTCGCGCCGGTCGGCGAAACCGGGGATCGTGTGGTATTTGCTCTTGGCGAGCAGCGAATCCATGCGCGGCGTGCCGAGCTCGAACTCGACGATTTTCTTGCCGTTGAGCCAATGCTCGCCGTGGCGCCCCTGGAAGACGATGCGCGAGGTGTTCCACTGTCCGACCGGCATCAGAAGCTTCGCGTCGTTCGGTGCGATGAGATCGTAGAGCGATCCTGCCAAGTGCGACGGGATCTTGTTGTCGTCGCTTAGCGAATCGTCGAGTACCTGATACTCGAACCCGAGCGCGGCGTGGTTCGACGCGTGCGCCAGCGAGAATTCCTCGGAGACGTTGTATTTCACGCCGCTGTTCGCGCCCGGCGCGACTTTCCATTGGAATGACAGCTCGAAGTCGTTGAACGCGTCGATTGTCATCAGGTCGCCGCCGTTGAGCGGCTGCCCGTCGGCGATCTTCGGCACGTTGCCGCTGGCGAGCTTCTCGATCGAGCCGTTCACGACGCGCCAGTGCGCTGTCGGGACCGAGTCGTACCCGAGCCCCCGCCAGCCGGTCAGCGTCTTCCCGTCGAAGAGCATCCGCCACCCCGCTGCCCGCTCGGCGGCGGTCAGCGTGTTCGTCTGAGCCGAGAGCGGTGAGACAAGGGCAAGTATCAGAAGGCCGAGGGTGGTTCGCATGAGTTGACGATACGGGCGCGGCCCACGAGCGCAAGTTCGTGGTTCCGGGCGGGCCTCTCTATCGGGACGCTCTCCAACTGCTCGACGCAGAGACGCGGAGAGCGCAGAGAACGTAGAGGGTCGACTGAAGTCCGTCGCGCCGCGGGCGGGATCTTGGGAGGAATTGCCGCTCGCGACGCATCTCGCGCGACGACGCGCACGTCCACGTCGTGGCATCCTGAGCGGCCGTTCCCAAAAAAATCACGGCTCGTTGTGCGAAGATGCCGGGCGGTTCTCTGTGGCCGTTCTCTGCGTTCTCTGCGTTCTCTGCGTTCTCTGCGTCTCTGCGTCTCTGCGTCTCTGCGTTGATCAGTTGCAGTGCGCAGTTGTTCTGCCTGATCAGTTGCAGTGAGCAGTTGTTGTTTCAGCCGAACGAAAATCAGTCCGCCGCGTCGCCGCTCGACTTTGCCAGCTGGCCATCGACGGCGATCAGGGTCGCCGCCGCCGGAACTGGGACCAGCAGCTCGTCGCTGCGTTTCCGCTTTCCGAGGCGCGCGAGGAACGCCGAACCGCGGTGGCTGGCTGCATCCATGTACGTGTAGAACACCGGCGTCACGTACAGCGTGATGAGCTGCGAGAACGCGAGGCCGCCCACGACCGCAACGCCGAGCGGACGCCGCGACTCGGACCCGGCGCCCGTCGAGACCGCGATGGGCAGCGTGCCCATGAGGGCCGCCATCGTCGTCATCATGATCGGCCGGAAGCGGATCAAGCACGCGTGCACGATCGCGTCGGCCGGAGTACGTCCCTCCGACCGCTCGGCCTCGAGCGCGAAGTCGATCATCATGATCGCATTCTTCTTCACGAGGCCGACGAGCAGGATGATGCCGACGAACGCATAGACGCTCAAGTCGATCTTGAAGATCATCAGCGTGAGCAGGGCGCCGAATGCCGCGAACGGCAGACCCGAGAGAATCGTGATCGGGTGGATGAAGCTCTCGTAGAGCACGCCGAGCACCACGTAGATCACGAAGATCGCAATGCCAAGCAGCGCGAGCATGCCGGCCTGCGTCGACTGGAACGCCTGCGCGGTGCCGGAGAAGCCAGTGCTGATCGACGCCGGCAGCGTCTGGTTGGCGATCTTCTGCACCTCGTCGGTCGCCTGCCCGAGCGCGACGCCGGGACGGAGGTTGAACGACAGCGTTACCGATGGAAGCTGACCCGAGTGGTTGACGGTGAGCGCACCCGCGGTCTGCGTGATGTGGGCGACGCCGCTGAGCGGTACGAGCGCGCCGGTGTTGGAGCGGATGTACAACATGCTCATCGCCGACAGGTCCAGCTGATATTGCGGCAAGAGCTCCATCACGACCCAGTATTCGTTGTTGGGCGTGTAGATCGTGGACACCTGGCGTGATCCATACGCATCGTACAGCGCCGTTTCGATCTGGTTCGCCGACACGCCAAGTTGCGCGGCGCGCTCGCGGTCGATCTCGACGCTCGCTTGCGGATTCCCGAGCTGGAGGTCGGTGGTGACGTCTTGCAGTAGAGGTGATTTGCGCGCCTGGGCGACCAGCGCGTCGGCTGCCGGATACAGTGCCGCGATATCCGAGCTCTGCATCGTGAACTGGTACAAGCTCTTCGAGACGCGCCCGCCAATCTGGATCGGCGGCGGGTTCTGCATGTACACGACGATGCCGGGGATCCTGGCGAGCTTCGGCCGCAACTCCTTGATCATCTCGTCGACGTTCACGCGTTCATCACGCGGACGAAGGCCGATCAGCAGGCGGCCTTGGTTGGTCCCCGCTACCGTCGAGCTGCCGCCGATCGCCGAATAGAAGCCGGCGATGTTCGTGTCGGCCCGCAAGATCTCATTGACCTGTTGCTGGTGCGCGACCATGTCGTCGAACGACGTGCCCTGCGCCGTCTCCGTTGTCACGAAGAGCTGGCCGATGTCCTGGCTGGGAATGAACCCTTTCGGGATCAGCATGAAGAGAACGACGGTGCCGACGAGAATCGCGAACGAGAACGCCATCGAGAGCGGGCGGTGGTTCATCACCCATTCGAGGCTTCCCTTGTACTTGCCGAGCAGCCAGTCGTAGCCGGCTTCGGTGGCCTGGTACGCGCGTCCGTGCGTTTCCCCGTGCTCGTGCGGCCGCAGGAAGCGGCTCGACAGCATCGGCGTCAGCGTAAGCGAGACGAAGCCCGAGACGAGAATCGACACGGCGATGACGACGGCGAACTCGTGGAACAGTCTCCCGACGATCCCTCCCAAGAACAGAATTGGGATAAAAACGGCGGTCAGCGAGATCGTCATGGACAAGATGGTAAATCCGACCTCCGCGGCACCGTCCATCGCGGCGCGCATCGGCGGTTTCCCCATTTCCATGTGGCGGACGATGTTCTCGAGCATCACGATCGCGTCGTCGACCACGAAGCCGACGGCGAGCGTGAGCGCCATCAGCGACAGATTGTCCAGACTGTAGTCGAGCGTATACATCACGGCGAACGTGCCGATCACCGAGATTGGCAGCGCGAGACTCGGGATCAGCGTCGCCGAGACGTTGCGCAGGAACACGAAGATCACGGCGATGACGAGGCACAGCGTCAGCACGAGCGTGAACTTTACGTCCGCCACCGACTCGCGGATCGTCGCCGCGCGGTCGTACATCAGCGTCATGTTGACGCTTGCCGGGATCTGCTTCTGCAGCTTCGTCATCTCGGCTTTCACGGCGTCGGCGACCGCCACCGTGTTGGTGCCGGGCTGACGCTGAACGGCCAGGATGACGCCGCGCGTGCTCTCGCCCTTCTCGGCGAACCACGCGATCGACTTGTTGTTCTGAATGTCGTCGAGCACCTGACCGATGTCGCCGAGGTGCACCGGCGCGCCGTTCCGATACGTGACGACCAGCCGGCTGAACGATGCCGCGTTCATGAGCTGGCCGTTGGCCTGGACCGTGTACGCCTTGTTCGGTCCGTTGAGCACGCCCGTCGGCAGGTTGACGTTCTGATTGTTGACCGCGTCGGCGACTTCGTCGATGCCGATCTGCCGGCTCGCGAGCAGGTTTGGGTCGAGCTGGATGCGGACCGCGTATTGCGCCGATCCGTACACGTTCACTTGCGCGACGCCCGGGATCATCGAGATGCGCTGCGCCATGAACGTTTCGGCGTAGTCGTCGAGCTTGGAGATCGGCATCAGGCTCGACGTGAATCCGTAGAACACGATCGGCTGGTCGGCCGGATTCACCTTCTGGTACGACGGCGGGATGATGCCCGGCGGCAGATTCTTGAGCGTCTTGGCGATCATCGCCTGAACGTCCTGCGCCGCGCCGTCGATGTTTCGGTCGAGCGAGAACTGAATCGTGATGTTGCACGCGCCAAGGCTCGACGTCGACGTCATGTTGTCGATGCCGGCGATCGTCGAGAACTGCTTCTCCAGCGGAGTGGCGACCGCGGACGCCATCGTCTCCGGGCTCGCACCGGGCAACGAGGCGCTGACCGTGATGGTCGGGTAATCGACCGTCGGGAGGTCGCTCACCGGCAGTCGCTTGTACGCCGTGATGCCGAAGAACAGAATGCCCGTCATCACGAGAACCGTGGTGACGGGCCGCCGGATGAACAGTTCGGAGAGATTCATGGCGTTGCCCCACTGCCAGCTTGAACCGCGGATGCCGACGCCGATGTGCTCGGCGCCGCCTTTATGTCGACCCGCGCGTTCGGCGTCAAACGCGATTGCCCGTCGATGACGACTTGCTCACCGGGCTCCAGGCCCTTGTCGATCGTCGTCATGTCGCCGGTGCCCACGGATCTCCCCACGGACACTTGCCGCACTTTGGCGATGCGGTCGTTCCCGACGACGAACACGTAGTTGCCTTGCTGCCCGGCGAGTACGGCGCGCGTCGGTACGGCGATGACACCAGCCTGAACTTCCAGTTCCACGCTGACGCGAAGCGCTTCGCCCGGCCACAACACGTTCTTCGGATTCTGGAATCGGGCCTTGGCGCTCACGCTGCCGGTGAGGGAATCCACCGCGTTGTCGAGAAATGCCAGCGTACCGGTCTCGTCGATCGCGCCGCTGTCGGCCGCGACCACGCGAACCGGCACGGGCCCGCGAGTCATGCGTCGCTGCAGTGCCGGGAAATCGTGCTGCGTGACCGGGAAGCGCACCAGGATCGGACGAATCTGATTGATCACGACGAGCGCGTCGCTGTTCGCCCGGACCAGGTTGCCGCGCCGCACGAGAAGCCTCCCCGTACGTCCCGTGATCGGCGACCGGATCGTGGCGTACTCGAGATTCAGCCGCGCGTTTTCCATCGCCGCCTTGTCCGCGAGCACCGTTGCCTGCATCGACGCTGCTGCCGACTCGGCCTGATCGGCCTGCGACTTGGTGACGTAATCCTTCTCGACGAGCGCCTTGTACCGCTCGGCGTCTCGCTGGAGCGATTGCGCCTGCGCCTGATCTCGCACCAATGTCGCGTCTGCCTGACGCAAACTGGCGGCGAACGGACGCGCGTCGAGCTTGAACAGGACCTGGCCGGCCTGAACTTCGTCGCCCTCGTTGAACATGACGCTGTCGAGCGCACCGCCGATCTGCGACAGAACGGACACCGTCTGCATCGGCTCGACGACGCCGTTCGCCTCGATTGTCAGCGGAGCGGAAATTTTGCTCGCCGACGCCACTTGAACCGGAATCGCCGGCGCCGCCTGCGCGGGCGGCTTGGAGCACGCTGCCCCCAGGACGACGAGCGCGACGAGCACGTTGCGAGCGGACGTGAGTCGGGACGTCATCACCGCGGCCTCACGTTCGGCAGCGGCGTGAAGGTGTCGAAGCTCGTGTCGCCGCGTGCGTTCAACACGCCGACGTCGTGGGCGAGTTGTGCGAGCGACGTGCGCCACTGCCAGCGCGTGTCGACGTCCTGAGCGCGGGCCGTTGCCAGCGCCGATTGCGCGACGAGGAGATCGACGATGCTCCCGACGCCTTCCTTGTACCGGCCTCGCGCCACGGACTCGGATTGAACCGCGCTGGCGAGGAGATCATGCGCCGTCCGAACGCGGTCGGTGGCCGTTCGCATCGTGTAGTAGGAAGTGAACACCTGCTGAATGACCTGCTGTCGAGTGGCTTCCGTGCGTGCCACAGCGGCCTGATACTGCTCGTTGGCCGCCGCGATGTCGTACTGATTCGAGTTCCCGGTGAACACGGGCATCTGCACGCCGATGGTGAGCGCGTACGAGTTGCCGGCGAATCCCGCCACGTTCGATGCGGCGTTCCCGCCGACGGCCGAAAATGCGAGTGCCGGTAGATACCCCGATCGCGCCACCTTGATCTGCGAGGAGGCCGCGGCTGCCTGAGCGCGCGCTCCGGCCAACTCCGGACGGTTGCGGATCGCGAGGTCGATCAGCGAATCCACCGACTGCGCCACGAAGAACACCGAGTCGGTCGCCGGGACGTCGGGGATCTCGAACGGTGTGTTCGCGGCCAGCCCCATCGCGACGGCGAGGGCGCCGCGCGCGACCTGCTGCTGACCCTCATCGGTCTCCAGGTCGAGTTCGGCTTGCGACCGGGCGGTCTGCGCCTGAAGCACGTCCGCGATCGTCGCGAGCCCGACGCGATGTCGTTCGCTCGCTGCGTCGAGCGCGGCGGTCGCGAGATCGACGGCGGACTGCTGGGCGTCCCGCAGGGCGCGCGCCGAGAGGTACGCGAATGCCGCGCTCTCGACCTGGAGGATCGTGGTCTCGACCGTCGAGTTGTGTGTGAGGTCGGCCGCGACGGCGGTTTGCCGCGCGACGTCGATCGAACCGGAACGGCCGCCGAAATCGAGCACGGTGTACGTCAGCGTGAGCGTCGGGCCGAGTTGGGCGTGCGTCGTCGGTGGACGTCCCACCGCACCGATCACTTGCTGCTGACTCGCCGCCACGCCGGCAGCGATCGTCGGGAAGAGGCGGCCTTGGTTCGAGCCGTAGACGTCCGCGCTGGCCCGCGCCTGCAACCAGGTATTCCGCGTTACCGGACTGTTACGAAGGGCGATGTCGACGACCTCGGCGACACTGAGGTGTTGCAACTCGGCCGCGGTGGGAACGCCGATGACGGGCGGCGGCGGATGTTTCGCGTCACGCGCCGCCGCGGCGACGACACTCGACGACGGAGCCCACAAGGACGCGGCGCTGGCCGGTGTCGGGGCGGCGCCGTCGATCGACGGCGCGGAATGGACGCACGCCGTACCGATCAGAAGATAAGCAAATGCGAATAGGGATCTGGTCGTGGCCTTCACGGTTTCCTGACTGGTCCTGCTTGCGTTGCTTGCGGCGGTTCGCCGCCCCCACCGGGTTTCGGCTTCGCCGGCGTCGGCTGAACCGTTCCGCTGGGTTGACCCGCTTGCGTGCCGGCCGCGCCTACCTGTTGCGGCGCGGCGACCGTCGCCGCGGGACGGCGGATGTTCGTCGCGAGCCGAAGGGTCGGGGGAATCGCCGGCCTGCCCATGATGATTGCACCCAGCATCACGACTTTGTCGCCTTCCTTGAGCCCGTCGGTGATCGACTGCACCCGAAGATCGGTGGGGCCGGTCTTCACGAGGCGCATCTCGAACGACCCGTCGGGCAAGGCGACGACGACGTATCGACCCGGCACGCCGGTCGTTCCCTCGGTGCCGAGCAGGTCTTTCCGCATCTGACTCGTGATCGTGTCGACGGAGAGACCGAACATGCGGGCGACGGGCGCGAGCTCGTTGGTCGGGCGAATCGCGTCGATCGGGATCTGAAGCACCTGCGAAAGGTCGGCGGCGCGGATCGTCACCTCGCCGTTCATGCCGGGCATGAGCAGTCCTTCCTTGTTGCTGATGCTCACCAGCGCCTGGAAGAACGTCACGCCCTGTGTCACGACAGCCTGGGGCTCGACCTTCTCGACGATGCCATCGAAGACATGGTCGGGGAACGCGTCGACGGCGACGGTCGCCGATTCGTTCACGCGCACGTTCGCCATCTCGACCTCGTCGATCGTGACCCGCATTCGGACGCGGCCAAGGTCGGCGATGGTCATCAAGGTCGTGCCGCCGCTGGCACCCGTGGCCGACGTAATGATCGTGCCCTTGCTCACGGGAAGACTCACGATCGTCCCGCTGAGCGGCGCCTCGACCGTGGCGTCCTCGAGCGCTTGCCGCGCCAAGTCGAGAGCGGCTCGGCTGTTGACCAGATCCGCCTGCGCCGAGGTGAGCGTCGACTGACTGCTGTCGTGCTCCGAGGCCGTGATCACGTGTCGCGCGAACAACGAATCTTCGCGGTGCTGATCCTTGATGGTCTTCTGAAGCGTCGTGTATGAGACGACGTCGTCGGCAGCAGCCTGATTGAATTCGTTCTGGACGTTGCGGGGATCGATTTTGACGATCTCTTGCTCCTTCTTGACGACCGACCCGACTTCCACCGGCAGATCGGTGATCTGACCCTCGGCTCTCGACTTGACGTCGACCGGATTGATCGGTTCGACCGTACCGGTGGCTTGAACGCGAACGGCGATGTTGCCGCGCAGTACCGAAGTGGTCGGCAGCGCGGCCTGTTCGGCCTTCTTGCTCTCGCAGGCGGCCAACAGCACGACAGCGGCCGCGGCGGCGAGGAACGGGATACGTCGAACTGGCATGGGCTTCGGTGGGGGAGCTTTCCGGGTCACGAGAAAACTTACGCGCCGGGGAGAGGATTGGAACGAAACGGCGCCCCCCGAACGGAGGCGCCGCCGCGTTCATCTATAAGGTGGTACGCGTGGGAGAGGGGGGATGTTGAGCCTCTTAACGGCCCCGATCCACCGATCTACCGGCCCACCTTTCCGCCTAGTGCCCCGCACCGGCCGGGGCTTGACCTTTCGGGCGCCGGAGGATCAAAATGGCCGGCGCAATCAACACGAACGTCGCCAGGATCAACATCCACGCGTCGTTGTAGCTCAGCATCGTGGCCTGGCGCATGAGCGACGCATCGAGGATCGCCAACGCACCCTGTTTAGCCTGCGTGGCGGAAAAGCCCTTCGCCATGAGGCCGGCGACCGTCGCGTTCTGGCGCGCGACGAACGCGGGGTTCTCGATGTACGTGTTGGCCGTCAGCACCGCGCGGTGCATCGCGACCTGGCTGTCGAGGTACGTGGTGATGATCGCGATGCCGAACGACCCGCCGAGCTGTCGCGCCAGATTGATCAACCCCGACGCCTGTTGTGCCTGGCTCGGCTTGAGGTTCGCGTAGGCGACGTTGTTGATCGGCGTGAACAGGAAGCCCAGCCCGAGTCCGCGGATGATCAGCGCGTACCGGGCTTCGGGCTCGCCGGCGTCGACGGTCAGATGTCCGAGGCGCCACATCGCCACCACGAACAGCGACACACCGATGTAGATCAGGATTCGCGCGTCGACCAGGGGCTTGGCGCCGGTGAGCAACCGCCCGCACACGATCGCCGCCACTGCCGTGGCGATACCGCCCGGCATGAGCGTAAGCCCGGTCTGGGTGGGCGTGAAATGCAGCAGGTTCTGAGTGAACAGCGGGAACAGGAACACGCCGCCGTACAGGCCGAAGCCCAGCGCGATGAACAGGAAGAGCGAACCCGCGAGGTCGCGGTTCTTGAGTACGTGAAAATCGATGACTGGATGCTTGTTTCGCGGTGATAGCTCCCACCACAGCATGGCCGCCAGCGACACCCCCGCGATGATGCTCAGCCGGATGATCAACGTGTCGTTGAACCAGTCCTTCTCCCGGCCCTCCTCGAGCACATACTGGAGCGACGCGAGCCCGATCGTGAGCAGCGAGATTCCCGCCCAGTCGATCGACTGCGGCTTCTTTCGCATGCCGGGCGGATCGTGCAGAAAGCCCGTGACCAGGAACGTGGCCACGATGCCGATCGGCACGTTGATGAAAAAGACCCAGCCCCAGTTGTAGTTGTCGGTGATCCACCCGCCGAGCGTCGGGCCGAGCGTCGGCGCGACGATGATGCCGAGGATGAAGATGGCCTGCACCATCCCCTGCTCTTCGCGCGGGAAGATCTGACGGAGCGTCGCCTGCGCGGTCGACAAGAGCGCCGCGCCGCCCGCGCCCTGCACCACGCGCCACAATATGAGCTCGCCGAGGCTGTGCGACGTGCCGCAGAGGAACGACGCGACCACGAACAGGATGATCGATCCAGTGAGGTAGTTCTTGCGCCCGAACGTCGCCGTGAAGAACGCGGTCATCGGCAGCACGACCACGTTCGACAGGATGTAGCCGGTGCTCACCCACGCGATCTCCTGGATCGTCGCGCCGAGGTTTCCCGCCATCTGCGGCAGCGCGACGTTGATGATCGTCGTGTCCAGCACTTCCATGATCGCGGCAGTGATGAGACCGAGCAGGATGATCCACCGGTACTGATCACCTTGCTCGTGTTCCTGCGCCTCACCACGCGCCCCGATCGTGCGCTCGTTCTTGCCAACAGCAGATGTCGCCATCTCGTCGTTGATTTTGGGGATCAGTGCCGCGGCGGCGGGTCGCCCGTCGACCCGCCGCGTGCTACAATCATCGCGCCCGCGTTCTCCGGCCGTGGCCGGTGTGGGGCTCGATCAAATCTCGCGACGTGGACAACCGTTATGGCCCGTCTGTTCGATTTTTCGCCAAACGTCCCGGCCCCCCGCTCGTGACCGATTCGACGCTCGCCGTCGCCCCCGAATTGGCCGTCGCGCGCGGCTCGTGGTTGCGGACGCTTACGACCGCCGAGCGCCGGGCTCTGCTCGCGGCCGGGCTCGGTTGGATGTTCGATTCGATGGACTTCCTGATCTACGTCCTCGCGATCGGGCGGCTCAAATCGTACTTCGGCTTCGGCGACGCCACCGCCGGCCTATTGGGCACGCTGACGCTGGTCAGCGCGGCGGTGGGCGGTTTGTCGTTTGGCGTGATCGCCGACCGCATCGGCCGCGTGCGGGCGCTCAACATCACGATTCTCATATACTCCATCTGTTCGCTCGGCGCGGCGACGTCGCAGAGCGTGGTGCAGCTCGCGATGTGGCGCGCGCTGCTCGGCATTGGCATGGGCGGCGAGTGGGCCTCAGGGGCCGTGCTGGTCGCCGAGTCGCTGCGACCGGAGCTGCGCAACAAGGCGACCAGCGCGGTGCAGTCGACGTGGGCGCTCGGCGCGATTCTCGCCGCGGTCCTGGCCGGCCTCGTGCTCGACGTGCTCCCGTTCGGCGACCAGGGGTGGCGCGTGCTGTTCGCCCTCGGCGCCTTGCCGGCGTTGTTCACGCTCTGGGCCCAGCGGAACGTCGAGGAGCCGGAGATCTGGCGCGCGTCGCGCCGTTCGCCGCACGCGTCGACGAATCCGTATCGCGTCCTCTTCGGCCCCGAGCTCCGGAAGCGCACGCTGTTGGCGTGTCTCCTGGCGTCGTTGCTGCAGTTCGCGTACTGGGGATTGTTCTTCTGGCTCCCGAACTTGCTCGCGTCGCCCATCGAGAAGGGCGGCGCCGGCATGACCGTCGTGAAATCGACCGGCTGGTTGATCCCGATCCAGGTCGGGGCGTTCATTGGATATCTCTCATTCGGTCCGCTGGCCGACAAATTCGGCCGCCGCCGGGTGTTCGCGACGTTCGTGTGCGCGGCGGCGGTCCTGGTGCCGGTGTACGGGCAGCTCGTTCATCACCCGACGCTGCTGTTGCTTCTCAGTCCCGTGCTCGGTTGCGCGGGCCACGCCTATTGGAGCGTCGCCGCGCCGCTCATGTCCGAGCTGTTTCCGACCGCGGTGCGCGCCAGCGGCCAGGGGCTCGGCTACAACTCGGGCCGTCTCCTCGGGGCCCTGTCGCCCTTCGTGATCGGCGTGCTCGCCACGGTACCGCACATCGGCATCGCCTCGGCGCTCAGCCTCACGTCGGCATTCTATCTCGCGGCAGCCATCGTTGTGTTCGCGCTGCCGGATCAGAGTCGGGCCGCGCTGAACTAGGGTGCTAATCCGAGGCCCTTTATCGGCCTCGCAAACTGCTAACGGCAACTGCTTCGACGCAGAGACGCAGAGAGAAAACCACCGAGGCAGCAGAAATCTTTGTGCAACGGGCCGGAATCTTTGGGGAACGGCCGCTCGGGAAGCTTCGCGACGACATCAAGCTTGCACTGCCGCGGCGAAGCGTCCCGAGCGGATTTCACAAAAACATCCCGGCTCGTGGCGCGACCAACGGTCGGTTGAGCCTCTGCGTTCTCTCTGCGTTCTCTGCGTTCTCTGCGCCTCTGCGTTGAAGCAGTTGCAGTTCCGACGATCAGGGAACCATTCTTCGCTTGGAGCTATTTGCCTGGCACCGCCGCGATGCACTCGATCTCCACTTTCGCCGCGGGGCTCACCAGTGCGGCAACGGCGACGGTCGATCGGGCGGGCGGTTCTTTCGGGAAGGCCTGCGTGTAGGCGCTGTTCATGCCGGCGAAATCCTTCACGTCGGCGAGGAACACGGTGCATTTGAGGACGTCGGCCATCGTCGCTCCCGCCGCCTCGACGACCTTCTGCACGTTTTCCAGCGCGCGCTTCGTCTGTCTTTGAATCGTGCTGTCCGGCGCGTCGCGCGACGTGCCGAGTTGTCCGGACACGTACAGGATGTTGCCGTACCGGATTCCGGGTGTGAGCGTGGCGGTCGCATTCATGCCGGGCGCGGTCACCGATTGCTTCTGCGCGAACAGCGACGCAGGCACGACGAGCGCGGCCAGGAGAGCGGCGGAGTTGACGAATCGCATGAGAGCCTCGCGGCGAACGGTGGATGAGAGTCGCCGCAATCTCCCTTGGTCTGACGGCCCGCGGAAGGGTCCCGCTATTGTCCGCTCGGAACCGGCGTCGACTTGAACACGGTGTCGCGTTGATAGACGTCGGTCGCGAAGTGCAGGTCGCCGTCGCGCGCGTACGCCGTGAAGTACACGATGTACACCGGCAGCCGCTGCGGCAGCGTCACGGCCCGGTTGTCTTTGCCGCTCTCCATCGCGGCCGTCACGCTGTCGGCCGTCCAGCCGAGCACGAATTCGGCCAGCGAGTCGGGATGCTGCACGCGAATGCAGCCGTGGCTCTCGGCGCGCACGTTCTTGCCGAACAACGATTTCTCGTTCGTGTCGTGCAGGTAGATGTTGTAGTCGTTCGGGAAGAGGAACTTCACGAGCCCGAGCGAATTGCGTGGGCCGGGGCGCTGGCGCAGCACGCGCGAGCCGTCTTCCTTCGCCCACTCCATGTCGTTGCGGCGGAGGTACGTCGTGTCGGTCTTGAGCTTGGGAAGAATCTCTTTCTTGATGATGTCCGGCGTCGGCCGCCAGTACGGTCGAAACACGACGGTGCGCATGACGTCGCTGAACACCGGCGTCGACTTTTCCTTGTAGTCGGCGCCGACGATCACTCGCATCGACAGCGCGCGCTGGCCGGAGTCGTACGCGTCCAGCCGAAACGACGGCACGTTGACGTACACATAGCGCTGGCCGAGCGCGCGCGGCAGCCAGCGATGTCGTTCCATGTTCGTCGCGATCTGCGCGATCCGCTCTTCGACCGGAACGTTGAGCGCGGCGAACGTCGCCTTGCCGATCTTTCCGTCGGGGGCGAGGTCGTGCCGCTCCTGCCACTGTTTGAGCGCCGAGACCACCGAGTCGCCGTGAACGGCGAAGCCCTCCGCCTCGAGGCGCGCGCGCAACGCGTCTCGGCTCGCGCCGGCGACGACCTCCTCCCAACCGCCATGCGCGGCGAAATCGCGGTATTTCGCGTAGTCGCGTCGCAGCACGGCGTATTCGGAATCCTGCGGCGCCATCTGCTCGAGCCCGACGCTCATCGACGAATCCTCGAGCGTGTTGACGAGCGCGGAGTCCACGGCCGCCGGTCGCGCGGGGATGTACCACGACTGCGACACCGTCCGTGGATCCACCTGTCCGACGAGCATGTCCGACGCATAGCCGACGTACGCCGCGGTGAGCAACACGTCGGCGTTGGCGATGTCGCGCGCGGTCGCGCCGCTGTCGATCTTCTTCGCGTCCACCACGCGGTGGATCGAATCGATCGGGTAGCGATCCGTCTTGAGCGCGTGGGACGCCGCGGAATCGAGCGCCGCGAGCAGCGCGGTTGCGCGTTCTTTGACGCCGCCCGACTGGACCCAGACCGGCGCGTCGGAGTAGTGGGCGTAGAGCGCCTGCACTTTCTGCCAGCGGTCCGGCGTCACCCAGCTCGGCGCCGGCTCGCTGTCGACGCGCGCCGTGATCGCGGCCTGCACCATCTCGGCGGAAACGCCGGCGACCCGCGCGACTTGTTGGGGAACGTACTTGCCCGGCGGTGCCTTGGGCGTTGGTTCTCGCCCGCAGGAGACGACGACCGCGGGAGTGAGCGCCAGCACCCCCGCCAGCAACGCATGCGTCGCTGAAACCACCTGTCTATGCATCGACTCGCAAATTAATGGATGGCGCTCGGGCGCGGTGCGGCGAGCGATGCGAAGATCGGCCGAACCGCTGCCGAAGACGATTTCGGACGGCCGGCGTCACGCCAGCGCGGCGAGGACCTCTTGCGTCGAACGCACGCGTCCGAGCCGGACGAAGATGTTCTTCACGGCAAACGTGTGCGCGGCGCCGTCGAAGCTCGCCATCGCGTCTTCGGCAAAGACGATCGCGTAGCCGCGTTCCCAGCCGTCGCGCGCCGTCGATTCCACGCCGAAGTTGGTCGAGATGCCGCACATCACGAGCGTCGTGATGTCGCGCCGTCTCAACTGCAAATCCAGCTCGGTTCCATAGAACGCACCCCATTGGTGCTTCGTGATGTGGATGTCGCGCTCGCCCGCGCCGAGTGTCGGCGACAGCACGTCCCAACCGTCCGGGCGTGGGCCGCGCGGCATCTGTTCGTCGCTGGGCTGCGAGAGCGCGTCCGCGCCGTCGGCGGCGAACGAGACGCGCACGAGCACGACGGGTGCTCCCTTTTCGCGAAATCGCTTGCACATCGTTGCCGAACGTTCGAGAACGTCCGCGCTGGTGTGGGGCGCCGCGGGGCGTCCGAGGATTCCGGCCTGGAGGTCGATGACGACCAGCGCGGTCTTGGCGGCGGTGAGTTCGAGATGCGTGGTCATTGGGCGGATTCAGATGAGCGTGGTCCGTTCACACTACTCGAGGTCCGACGGCGCGCCAAGATAGGGGTCGATCATCACACTCTGACGTTCTCGAAGGTTGACGACTGCGCGTCCGCGGGCGAGCATAGGCGTCGATGGAGCCTCGATGACGACGAACGGAATCTCCGCGGGACCAGTCGCCGCACCGATCGGCGACTACACGCCGCCGGCAGCCGAAGCCCGCGGATTCTTCGGGCACCCGCGCGGGCTCGCCACACTCTTCTTCACCGAGATGTGGGAGCGCTTCAGCTACTACGGGATGCGCGCGTTCCTGATCCTGTACATGGTCCACGCCCTCAACTTCGACGACAAGCACGCCGGTTCCGTGTACGGAACGTACACAGCGAGCGCCTGGGCCTTGGCGATCTTCGGCGGCATCATCGCCGACCGGTGGCTCGGACAGTACAAGAGCGTGTTGATCGGCGGCATCATCATCGCGATCGGCCACTTCACGCTGGTGTTTCACGCGCTGCCGTTTTTCTACGCCGGGTTGGCGTTCATCGCCGTCGGCACCGGGCTGCTCAAGCCGAACGTGAGCGGCATCGTGGGTTCGCTCTACGACACGAACGACACGCGTCGCGACGCGGGATTTTCGATCTTCTACATGGGGATCAACCTCGGGGCGGCGCTCGGTCCGTTCATTGCCGGATACTTGGCGCAGCGCGTGGATTGGCACGTGGGATTCGCGTGCGCCGGCGTGGGGATGACGCTCGGACTCATTCAATACGTCCTCGGGCGCCGTCATCTGCAGCCGGCGATCGACCGCCTGGCCGAACAACGCCGCGCCGCCCGCGCCGCGCCGGCGGCGAAGAGCGTCGGCGCCGAGCCGACCGGCAGCACCTTCGGAGGCTTTACCTCCGTCGAATGGAAACGCATCGCGGCAATGGCCGTGTTCTTCGTGTTTGCGGCCATTTTCTGGGGCGCCTACGAGCAGGCCGGCTCGACACTCAACCTGTTCGGCGATCGCTACACTCGCACGACGATCCTCGGGTTCAACTTTCCATCGAGCTGGTTCGTGAGCGTGCAAGCGGTGCTCGTCATCGTGCTGGCGCCGGCGTTCGCGTGGCTGTGGACGACGCTCGGCAGCCGCGAGCCGTCGACCCCGGCGAAGTTCGCCATCGGACTCTTCTTCGTCGGCCTCTCGTTCATCTTTTTGCTGCTTCCAGCATTCCACCTGCAAGATTCGCCGGCACTTCGCGTGAGTCCGTTCTGGCTCATCGCGTGCTACTTCATTCAGGAGCTCGGCGAGCTGTCGATCTCACCGGTCGGCTTGTCGGTGTTCACCAAGCTGTCGCCGGTGAGGATCGTCGGCTTCATGCTCGGCGTGTGGTTCCTGGCCGACTCGGTGGGGAACAAGGTCGCCGGCCTGGCCGCGGGATTCATCTCGTCGGCGCCGATGCCGCTGCTGTTCGGTGTGATCGGCGGCGTGTGTCTCGCCGCGTCACTGATCGCGTTCCTGCTCATCAAGCCCGTGCGCAAGCTGATGGGCGGCGTGCACTGAACTGCGGGTGGACCGGTGGACCGGTGGGCCGCTGGACCGGTGGGCCGGTGGACCGGTGGACCGGTGGACCGGACGGATCGAAGACCTCTCGCTGTTCACCCGTCCACCTGTCCACCCACTAAAGAGGCGCGGGCCGGAATCGAACCGGCGAATAGCGGTTTTGCAGACCGCTGCCTTACCACTTGGCTACCGCGCCGACCTACGGCCAAACCGCGCCGTTCGGGGCCTTCAAAAGTAAGCATTCCGGCGGGCGGGCGGGAGATTTAGACCCTCGGTACGGCCCGGCCGGGGTTCGGGCACGACGGGCCACGACTGAAGCCGAGAAAATGGAAACGCAGCCCAATTTTGGCTCGCGCGTTATCGAAGCTCGATCGCGGCGATGAAGTGGCGTTCAGAGCTCGTTTGCGCGCACCACTCGAACGCCGACGATCGGAACGATTCGCGCGTTGCCGCTCGCCGACTGGAAGCGCACGGGCGTTTACAACTCGCCTCATTAGGACTGGTATGCCCCTGCTCGACGTGATGAGCTATACGCGGCATTCGAGCCTTGAGATGCCGTCGATCTATTATCAGCGACTCGAAAGGGGAAGACACTGCCGACGTACCACGAGGCGTTCAAAGACGAGCACAATGAAACGCTGCGGACCGCGACAGTCCGTTACGTTTTGCACTCTTCGTCGTGAATGCTTCAACAGAGAAAGAGGCGCAATTGCGAACTTTCTTTTCACTGGCCTCAGCGATTGTCGGCGCATTCTTTTTCAGCGAACTGGTGAGTGAGCTTGCCGACGCGGCGACGGGCGCTGGGCGGTCCTCCCTCCTCGAAGCCGGTTCATTCTCGATCGTTTTCTTGATCATCTTGGCGATCATCGCTGTGATCGCCTTCTTCTGCGCCCTTAGGATACGCGGGGCCACGTGGGCGATTGTGCTGGCTTGCGGCGTCATGACGGCCCTAGCGGCGTTCCTCGCGTTCATTTTTCATGATTCCCGCATCGGAATCGTGGCGGCGTCTTCGCTCGTACTGACGTTCGTGATGCACCACCTTGGACGCGTAAGGACCGACGCCTCCCTTCGCTAACCGTTGTGCGGCTAGGCGCGCGGAAGAGCTTCCAATCAGGCCATTTCGCGTGGCCGAGTGTCCCGCTATCCGGCGTTACCGCCGGGTCGGGCTCGGGGCCGCCACAGGCCACGATTGCAGGGCAAGAAGATGGAAACGCAGATGCCGCAGATGAAAAGGGCGATCCCGCAGACTACGACCCAGGGGCCGTTTTCAACCTGCGGCATTGCCGTTCAAGATCTGCGGCATCTGCGTTCAATTCTGCCTCGCCCCGCCTCCACAATTCAATCGAGGCGACGAATTCCCCGTTTAGAGCTCGTTGGCGCGCACCACTCGAACGCCGAAGATCGGAACGATTCGCGCGTTGCCGCTCGCCGACTGGAAGCGCACGGTGATCTTCGATTTTCCCTGCGCGAGATTCGCCGGCACGTCGTAGCGCGCGTCGAAGAATCCCGTCGCCGTTCGATTCGCTTCGTATCGTCCGATCGACGTGCCATCGACGTCGATCTCGAAATTGCCGAGCGCCGGCGGCAGGCCGATTTCGTTGAAGTACGTGACGACGATTGCCGTCGGCGACGCGGGATTCACGGCGAGGTCATACGAGAACCAGCCCGTGCCGGCGCGCGAGGGTCGGCCGTTGGTGCGCGCGACCGGCCGATCGGCGGGATCGCTCTTGTAGCCGAAGTTCGGCTCGGCTTGTTGGTCGCCGGGGCGAATGTAGGCGACGGTCGCGGCCTCCATGCGCCGCACACGTTCGCGCTCCGCCGCCAGCGCTGCGACGCGCGCGTCGAAGTCGCTTGGCGTGACGACGTCGAAATAGACGCTGTACGTGCGCTCGTGCGTTCGATAGAACGGCGTGAGCGAAACGTCTCCGGCCTGCGCCGGCTGCGTGATCGACCGCGCGACCTGTTTGACCTGGAAGTCGCCCTGGCGCGCTCCGGGTAGGACCCACTCGCTAGTGGAACGCTCGGCGGCGACGAGGAAGGGCGCCGGTTGTCCCGGCGCGCCTTCGCCACGCGACTCACGACGCGCGCCGAGGTCGCCGGCCAGCACGAGCGGACCCCACATGATGGCGGCGACGCGCTTGTCGTCCGGTGTCGGCTCGAGCCGCACGGTCTTGGGCAATGTGAGCTCGACCGTGTCGCCGTCGTTCCACGTGCGCGAAATCTCGACGAACGACCCGGCTTGCGGCAGCGAATCCTCGTTGCCCATCAAACGGCCGCCGGCCGCGCCGGCGCGCAGACTCGCGAGCGGCGGAACGTCGACCGGCGTGCCGTTCACTTTCACGGTGAATCCGTCGCCGGCCCACGCCGGTCGGCGAATCGTCAGCGTGAACTTCGCCGGTTTGGGCAGCGTGAGCGCGAGCTTCGCCGAATCGCCGTCGGGGAATGTCGTCTCCTGGGCAACACGCGCGCCGGCGAGTTTGAACTTTGCCGTCGACGGCATGAACAAGTTTACCCACAGCGTGTCGTCAGACTCGTAGTAGACGCCATAGCCGTGCAGCGCGTGATTCTCCATGCCGGTGCCGACGCAGCAGGTGAAGCTCTGCTCCATGTTCTGGTATTCCTGCTGCACGCCGCGTCCGACGGGCACCATGTACGACATGCGCGCGTTGGCCGGGTCCATCGACGCCAGCACGTGGTTGAACAACACGCGCTCCTGAAAGTCGGCGTAGAAGGGATCGGGCCGGAACGAGAACAGCCGGCGCGTGAGCTTGAGCATGTTGTAACAGTTGCACGACTCACACGTGCGGCCGTCGACGCGCGAGCCGAGTTGGTCGGCGGGCCCGAAGTATTCGGCGTTGCCCTGCCCACCCGTCGCGTACGTGTGGTGCTCGACCGCGCGGTCGAAGAACGTCGACGCGGCGAGAATGTCGCCCGTGTCGCCCGTGTAGCCGTAGCGGGCGGCGGAGCCTATGAGCTTCGGGATCTGGCAGTTCACGTGCTTGCCGGCGAGGTTGTCCTGCCCGCGCTTGAGCGCGTCGGTGAACGCGCGGTGCTCGAACCGGTACGAGAGGTCGAGCCAGCGTTTGTCGCCGGTGTCGACGTAGAGATCGGCGAGCACCTCGTTCATGCCGCCGTGCTCGGTGTTGAGCATCTTCTGAATCTGCGCGTCGGTCAGCGGCGCGAGCACGCCCTCGGCCCACGCGGCGAACTTCGTCTCGACGACGAGCGCCGTCTTGTCGCCGGTGAAGCGGTACGCGTCGCGCAGCCCGGCGTACGTCTTGTGCAGCGTGTACCACGGCGACCAAAGACCATTGAGGTCGAACGCGGCCGAACGAATCTCGCCGCGTGACAGCGCGGCGAATGACTCGCGGCCGTTTTCCAGCGCGCTCAAGTAGCCGTCGCCGTTCTTGTCCTGCACTTCCTTCAATTCGCGCACGATGTAGGTCGCGCGTTCCTTGAACCGCTCATCACCCGTCGCCGCGTACATCAGGCTCACGGCCGAGAGGTGGTGTCCCGCGATGTGACCGGTGAGATTCCGTCCGCCGCCGTCCCAACCCGCGTACGGTTGACCCTTCTGCGCGAGACCGGCGCGCACCCTATAGAAGGCCAGCATGCGGTCGGGTTCGAGCGACAGCAGATACTTGGCGTCGGCGTCCTGCGCGAGCTTGGCCGGCCCGCCCGTGACGCGCACGTCGGTCAGCGGAACGGGTCGCGCTCGAAGAAGTTTGTCTTCGATCTCTCTCGCGGGGCCTGCGACCTCCGAGCTGTTTGGCGCGATCGTCTCAGCGCGCGATTCGTGCGTGAGAGGACCGAGCGTGAGCGCGGCCGCGGCTGCCGCGGAGGTCTGGAGAAAATCGCGACGATTTTGAGGGCCCATGCGGATCAGTCTGTGGCCCGCACGCCGCGACCGCAAGCCAGGGCGTCGACGACTATTTCGTGCCCGCCGCCACGGCGATGATCGGAGCGGTCGTCGGCTGCGGCGAGCCACCCGACGCCTCTTCGGTGACCGCCACGGCGCTCAGCGAATCGCGGGCGAGCGCGTACGTCGCGCGGACGACGGCTTCGCCGCCCTGCGGATCGAACGTGCCGGCGCTGATCTTGGCGCCCGCGGCGGTCACGAGCCACAGCTGGTAGGTGCGTCCAGGCTTCAAGTTGGGCATGTCGTGCGCGACGAACGTCCACGTGTTCTTGGTCTTGTCCCAGAACATGCGAGCGAAGGGCGCATTGGCGCCGCTCTTGGTGAGCGTCATGACGGCGACGTCGCGACCGGTGATCGCCGCCAGCATGTTATCGCGCGCCAGCATCGCGACGCGCAATGAATCCGTGGTCCGCTGCGCCGCGGCGACCCGCGCTGCCTGGCCGCTCAACGATTCGCGCAGCACTTGCCGATCGCGCAGAATGAACGCGAGCACGGCGACGCTGGCGACGAGCATGACGCTGGCCGCCGCCGCGACCCACTCGGCGCGCCGCCACGCCAACGAGCTGATGACGAGCGACCGGTCGCGGATGATCTGCTTTTCCGCCTCGGCGCGCGCCATGAGACTCGAACGAATGCGCTGGCGGCTGGCGCCCGCCGTTCCCAGCGACGGCGTGGCCGCGTAGGCGAGCTGCGCCGCCGTCGCGTGGAGCGACGCCAGCTCTTCGCGGCACGGAATGCACGTCGACACGTGCGCGACCACCGCTTCGCGCTCCGATGCGTCGAGGGCATCGAGCGCCAGGGCATCGAGCGCCGCGAACGCTTCGTCGTGCGTCATCTCGCGGCTCACGTGAGGGCCCCGCGCAGGGGACTCAATCGCTCCCGCAGCTTTTGCAGCGCGAGTCGCATCCGCGTCTTGATCGTGCCGAGCGGCTGCCCGGTTTGCTCGGCGATCTCAGATTGACTCAACCCGCCGAAGTATCCCAGCTCGAGCGCCTCGCGCTGCTCGGTAGGAAGATCGGCCAGCGCGGCGCGCACCAACTGACTGCGCTCAGCGTGCTCGGCGTCGGCGAGTGGATCGCTCGGCGCGGCCGGCGCCGGCGCCGACGTGTCGGCTTCGGCGGCGGCGACCAGCGGATCCTCACGGAGCCGTCGTCGCGCGCGAAGGCGGTCGAGGGCGCGGCTACGCGCGATGGTGAGTAGCCACGTTTGCACCGAGCCCCGCTCGGGCTCGAACCGCTCCGCTTGTCGCCACGCTTGCCAGAACGCTTCCTCCACGACGTCCTCCACGTCATCCGGCGATTCGAGCATTCGCGAAACCACGCCGTGGACGACTGGGAACCACCGGTCGTAGAACGTGCCCAGCGCGCGCTCGTCTTTTGAACGCATGAGCTTGACCAGCTCGACGTCCGCGCCAGGGCCGGCCAAGCCGAAATCGCGCGTGGCATCCACGGGAGAGCCGGACGCGCTCTTCATCGTGGAGGGGTACGTCTCCGACTTGGAGGCCGGATTCATCGCCGCGAATGTACCCGCGGCTCCAAGCCGCCGCCATCCGAGGGGTCATTGGGGGGCCGTCGTTAAATTACGTTTCAGGTGGCTCACGATCCGTATGCGGCCCTCCGCGTAAAGAATTACCGGCGGTTCATCGTCTCGACGCTGACGATGACCCTGTCGTCGCAGATTCAGGGCGTCGTCGTCGCGTGGCAGATCTACGCCCTCACGCACGACCCGCTGTCGCTCGGGCTGATGGGCCTAGCCGAGGCGCTGCCTTACGTGGGCGTCGCGCTGTTCGCGGGCCATGTCGCGGACAAGTTCAGCCGGCACCGCATCTCCATCGCCTCGCTCGCGGTGCTCCTGGCCTGCTCGCTTTCCCTTCTCACGTTCAACCTGATTCCGGGATTCCTGCCGCGGTTCGGGGCGCTGCCGTTCTACGTCGTCATCTTCACCAGTGGCATCGCGCGCAGCTTCCTCCAACCGGCGCGCAATGCGCTCGGCGCGGAGATCGTCGACCGCAAGCTCTACGCGAACGCCGTTGCGTGGCGATCGTCCACGTGGCAAACCGGGGCGGTCGTGGGTCCGGCCATCGGCGGGCTGATCTACGGTTTTTCATCGCCGCGTGTCGCGTACGTCACCGATGCGATCATGATGATCGTCGCGCTCGCGATGTTCTCGACGATCGACTATGTCCATCGGCCGATCCAGGACACGCAGTCGATCGGACAGAGCCTCGGTTCCGGGCTGCGATTCGTCTTCCGCGAATCGGTGCTGCTCTCCGCGCTGACGCTGGACCTGTTCTCGGTGTTGCTCGGCGGCGCGGAAGCACTGCTGCCTGTGTTCGCCGACCAGATACTGCACGTGGGCCCGCAGGGACTCGGCCTGTTGCGCGCGGCGCCGGCCGCGGGCGCCGTCGTCGCGTCGGTGTACTTGGCGCACCGGGCGCCGTTCAAGCGCGCCGGACGCACGCTGCTCATCGCGGTCGCGACGTTCGCGCTATGCATCGTCGGCTTCGGCTTCTCGCGCAGCTTCGTTCTTTCGCTCGGGCTGCTGGCGATCAGTGGCGTGGCAGACAACGTCAGCGTGCTCATTCGATCGACGCTGCTCCAGGTGCTCACGCCTCGCGAGATGTTCGGCCGGGTGTCGGCCGTGAACTCGATCTTTGTGGGATCGTCGAACGAGCTGGGCGCGTTCGAGTCCGGCGTGACGGCCCGATTGCTCGGGCCGGTTCCGTCGGTGGTGCTGGGCGGCCTGGCGTCGCTCGGCGTGGTCGTCACGATCGGGTGGTGGGTCCCGAGGCTGCGGCGGCTGGGACGGATCGACGAACTGACCACGAGTCCCGGTCCGGCCACCGCGATCGTTTGAGTGGAATCCATTGGCGACCAATCATCAATTGGTAGCGTTCTGAGCAATCGAAGTCGACACAAACGGTTGCTTCTGTATCGATTTCGACCGACCGCGCGCTGAGAATTGCATTTTCTGCACGTTTTGCAGTACATTCCGCATTCGCAGCCCTGACCGCCACTCCAATGCGAGGGACCGTTCGCAATGCCCGCGTCCAACCTGTCCGCCCGTAAGACCGTCATCCGCGAAATTACCGAACGCGAGGTGAAAACCGACGCGCTCGGCGACGATGGCGCGCTTCCGCGCACCTCCGAGTACTTCGGGATGAACACGTTCGGCGTGCGGCAGATGCGCGACCGGCTGCCGCGCGACACGTACAACAAGCTCCTCGACGCCGTTCGCCACGGGAAAAAGCTCGATGTCGACATCGCGCCCCGCGTGGCGCAGGCGGTCAAGGAGTGGGCGATCAGCCGCGGCGCGACGCACTTCACGCATTGGTTCCAGCCACAGACCGGCCTCACGGCCGAAAAGCACGACGCGTTCTTGTCGTTCGACGACGGCCAGCCGATGGAATCGTTCGGCGCCTCGCAGCTGATCCAGAGCGAGCCGGACGCGTCGAGCTTCCCGTCGGGCGGGCTTCGCGCGACGTGGGAGGCGCGCGGCTACACGGCCTGGAATCCCGCGAGCCCGGTGTTCATCGCCGAGTGGGCGGGCGTGAAGACGCTGTGCATTCCCTCGGTGTTCGTCGGCTACCACGGCGAAGCGCTCGACGAAATGACGCCGCTGTTGCGCAGCTCGGACGCGCTCTCGGCGAGAGCCATCGAGCTGCTGGAGCTGCTGGGCGACCGCGGCGTCTATCGCGTGTTCACGACCCTCGGCCCCGAGCAGGAGTACTTCCTCATCGACCGCGCGCACTTCGCGCTTCGGCCTGATCTCGTGATGGCCGGTCGCACGCTCATCGGCGCGCCGCCGCCGCGCGGACAGCAGCTCGAGGACCACTATTTCGGCGGAATCCCGGAGCGCATTCAGGCGTGCATCGCCGAGGTCGAGCACGAGCTGTACAAGCTCGGCGTGCCGATCATCACGCGTCACAACGAAGTCGCGCCGAGCCAGTTCGAGATGGCTCCGCGCTACGAGGAGACCGACGTCGCGGTCGATCACAATCAGCTCGTGATGGCGACGTTGCGCCGTGTCGCGCTTCGCCACGGACTGCAGGCGTTGTTGCACGAGAAGCCGTTCGCAGGGATCAACGGATCGGGCAAGCACTGCAACTGGTCGATGTCGATCGCGGCCGACAACCACGATCTCGACGGCTACAACCTTCTGATGCCCGGACAGACGCCGCACCAGAACATTCGCTTCCTCGTCTTCCTCGCCGCGGTGCTGCGCGCCGTGCACAAGCACGCCGGGCTGCTGCGCGCGGGCATCGGCACGAGCGGCAACGAGCACCGGCTCGGCGCGAACGAAGCGCCGCCGGCGATCATCTCGGTGTTCATGGGCGGCATGCTCACGAAGGTCATCGACGCGATCGCGTCGGGGAAGAACGCCACCAGCGCCGAGCACGAGATGATCAAGCTCGGCGTGGCACGGCTGCCGGAAATCGAAAAGGACAACACGGACCGCAACCGCACGTCGCCGTTCGCCTTCACCGGCGCGAAGTTCGAGTTCCGCGCCGTGGGCTCGTCGCAGTCGATCGCGTTTCCGATCGTGCTGCTCAACGCGGCCGTCGCCGAGGCGATCAGCGAGATCACCGCGGCGCTGCGCGCGGAGCTCAAGAAGACCAAGAAGGTGGACGACGCGGTGCTCAAGGTCGTGCGTCCGATCTTCAAGGAGACGTCGCCCGTTCGCTTCGAGGGCAACAACTACTCGGACGAGTGGGTGAAGGACGCCGCGAAGCGCGGTCTCCCGAATCTGCGCCGCACGCCCGAGTCGCTCATGCAGCTCGTGACGAAGCAGTCGGAAAAGCTGCTCACGTCGCTCGGCATCCTGAGCGCGGAAGAGCTGCACTCGCGCTATCACGTTCGGCTCGAGCGCTACGTCAAGGACATGCTGATCGAGCTGCACACGATTCGCGAGATGGTGGACACGATCGTGCTGCCGGCGGCGCTCGAGTACTCCGGAAGCCTGGTCGCGGCCGCCGCGAGCGCCAAGACGGCGGGGATCAAGTCGATTCCACAGATTGCGGAAGCCAACAAGCTCGGTGCGTCGATCGCCGACCTGCAGAAGCACCGCGCGACACTCGGCAAGGTGATCGACAAGGCCGAGTCGATGCACGACGCCATCGAGAAGCAGGCGCAACTCCTGACCAGCGACGGCGCCGAAGCGATGGCCGAGGTACGACGCTGCTGCGACGAGTTGGAGCTGTCGGTGAACGACGAGCTGTGGCCGCTACCGAAGTACCGGGAGATGCTGTTCCCGGTGTGAGGTCGCGGTGACTGGACAAAGACGGGAGATTGGCATTCGTCAGGCAGTCGATGCCGATCTTCAGAAGGTGGCGGCGATTCTCAACCGTGAGATCGCCGCCTCGTCGTTTGTGTATGCCGACGAACCTGTGACGCTCGATGAGCGTCGCCGATGGCTGGCAATGCATCGTGAGGCGAACCTGCCGGTGCTGATCGCCACCGACGAGACGAGCACGGTCGTCGGCTGGGCGTCGCTGTCGCCGTACCGGAAGTCGAGCGGGTATCGGTTCACGGCCGAGGCGAGCGTCTACGTCGAAGCTGAGGACCGACGGTGCGGGGTTGCCGCACGACTGCTCGCCGCGCTGTTCGACAGTCCGGCCGGTGTCCGGACACACGCGACCGTCGCCAGCATCGACGCCGACAACGCGCCGAGCATCGCGCTCTTCGAGCGCTATGGCTTTCGAGAGGTGGCTCGGCTGCCCGAAGTCGGGCGCAAATTCGACCAGTGGCGCACTCAGTTGTTGTTTCTTCGCACCCGCAAAGCCGGCTGACCGGGCTGTCGCTCGAGGTCGACCAGCGCCATTTTCGAGGCGATTTTCGTCCCTAGCCCCGAGGTCGGGCGCGTGGCACACGACGTATTCATCAGCTACTCGAATCTTGATCGCACCGTTGCCGACGCGGCGGTCGCGGTGCTCGAACAACGCGGCATCCGATGCTGGATCGCCCCGCGCAACGTCACGCCGGGGCTCGACTGGAGCGAGGAGATCATCGAGGCGATCGAGCGCTCTGCGGTCATGGTGCTCGTTCTGTCGGCGCACGCGAACGACTCGCAGCAGATCAAGCGTGAGGTCGAGCGAGCGGTCCATCGCGGAATTCCGATCATTCCGTTCCGCATCGAAGACGTGCCACTGTCCAAGGCGCTCGAGTTTTTCATCAGCTCGCCGCACTGGCTCGACGCGCTCACGCCGCCGCTCGAGGAACATCTTCAGTATCTCGCGGACACGGTGCAGCTCCTCCTCGAGCGCCGCGGAGGCGCCGGCGGCATTGGCAGGAAGCCGGGTTCGACCGACCAGATCCGCAAGCGAAGCGCGCAACGGCGACAGTGGGGCGAGGTCAAACGAAAGGCGCGCCTGGCCGCATACGGCGTCGCCGCGCTCGCGATCGTCGGTGTCGGCGCGTGGGCGTGGGGGCGGTTCGGCGATCGGCTGACGAACGGCGACGCCACGCCGCCGCGCTCAGGGAGCGGGAATCCCGGCATCGATTCGCTGCTCAGCAGAGTGCCGAACGGCGGCGCGCCGTCGCAACAGGGCGAATCGGGCGCCGTCGATCATGGACTCGTCGGCACGTGGCAGACGACGACCAACGTCAACGGCCAGCTGCTGCAGACGAAAATGGCGATCAATTCCGACGGCGCGTACCACCTCGACAACGTCATCGCCGACAGTGGGCGATTTCTCGTGACGGGCCAGCAGCGCTATCGCATGCTGCCGCAGAACGGCGGCACGATCGATCTCACCGACTCCGGCATCGACGCGTCGCGCATGGTCCTCACCGGCCCGCTCGGCACACAAACGTGGACGCGCGTCGGCTTCCCGACCAACAGCCGCTATCCGGTGATCGGCGATTGGCGCACGACCACCGTGACGAGCGGCGTGACGTGGCAGGTGGAGTTCACCGTCGAAGACCGCCACTGGCAGTACCATCTCACCTCGACCAGCGTCGACGACGGCTCGATCAGCGCACACAACGGACAGTGGACGACGCGATCGCGTACGCTCGGCGGCGTCACGGCCACCGGCACGTACATGGTCGCCGACCGATCGAGCATGACACTCAACGGCCCGCCGTTCGGCGTCACGAACTGGACGCGTCTGCGCTGATCTCGCGCGGGTCAGCGCAGCCAGACGTAGACGAGGGCGCAGTCCTTGGTACCGTTCGCCCAAGCGGCGACGTCGGTGTTCGCCATCGGCACCGCGGAAATCGGTCGTCGACGCGTTGTCCGGGGAGGCGATCGGAGGTCGTAGATCTCGACCGTCTCGACGTCGTCCACGGTCAGGTTTCCCACCTGAACCGTGTCGGGGCCGCCGTTCACCATCGCGGCGCAATCCTTGTCGAGCATCCCGGGCGGCCCGCTGTGCACCTGGTGGTACCCGATCTGAACGGCGTCGTACACCCACTCGAGTTTCATGTCGACGAGGTCGGCGTGCGTGAAGACGCGCGAGTGCTGGGTGTTGCGCCACGCGAGGCGCTGGCCGAGGTCGTCGACGTTATGAACCTCGCGCACGGTGAGCGCCCGTTTCGGAGGCGCGAGTGTCACGCGAATGCGCTCGCCGCTGTCGTGAGGGACCACCACACTCACCAGACGATCGGCGAATCCCGGGTCCTTCACCGCGACGACGTAGCTCCCCGCCTTGATCGGGATGTAGAACGCGCCCGCCGAGTCGGTCACGGTGCGCCCATCGTGGCCGAGCACCCGCACCTCCGCGCCGCCGAGTGCGTTGAACGCCGTGTCGCCGACGACGCCGCTCAATCCGCCGCGCGCCACCGTCGTCACGACCGGTCGAAGCACGTACGGCAGCGGTACGAGCGAGAACATTCCGGTGGCGCCGGCGCTGTCGACCACCATCTCGCGAATCTGCGGACCGTAGCCGAGCTTGCGCGCCCGTACTTCGTACTTGCCGGGTCCGACGTCGGTGAACAGAAACGTGCCGTCGGCCTTGCTGAATACGCGGCGTTGCAGCGAAGCGATCGACACCTCGACGCTGTCGATCGCGAATGCCGAGGTGTCGCGAACGACGCCGCCGAGCTTTCGCGCGCCCGGACGATCCGGGGCCGCGTTGACGACCACCGCCGGAAGGCGCGTTGGCTGCTGTCCCACCATCGACCGCCAGGGAAGCACGAGGAGCGCGCTGATAGCGATCGCTTTGGCGACTGTCACTCTAGCGTCAGGCGGCGGCGACAGGCGGCAGGAAAAAGCGAAGGATCGGCGCGAGGCGCCGATCCTTCGCGTCACTGATGCTGCCGCCTGACGCTGACGACTAGAGTGCGTGAACGCCCGAACCATCGTCATCAGTGCGCTTGCCGCCGTTACGGCTGCGGAGTCGCCGACTCGCCGGCGAGCTGCGGTCCGCCGGGGCCGACCGAGCCAAGCACGTCACGCCACGCGAACTGCTTTCCGCTTCCACGCACGTAGAAGTCCATCCACTCCTTCTCGGCGACTGCCTTGAGGTACTGGTTGCGCGCGTCGGGAATGCCGTGCGTCGTGCCAGGGTACACCCAGAATTCGTTCGGCACGCCGAGCTTCGAGAGCGCCATGTGCATCTCTTCGCTCTGCGGGCGCGGCACGCGCGGGTCGCCATCGACGACGTGAATGAAGATCGGTGTCTTCGCGTTCTTGATGTACGTGATCGGCGACTGGCGCATCCAGTTCTCCAGCTGACCCGGCTCCCAGTACATCTTGTCGCCGAGGTACCACTGGCGGAGTCGCTGCGTGTCGCTCTCGGACCACATCGATATCCAGTTCGCCACGCCGGCGCCGGAGCTGATGGCCTTGAAGCGCGTCGTGTGCGTCTCGATCCAGTTCGAGTAGTGGCCGCCGGCGCTCCACCCGAGCGCGCCCATTTGCGTGCTGTCGACGAGGCCCTGCGCGATGAGGTAGTCGACGCCCGTCATGATGTCCTGGAAGCCCTTGGTGAAGTAGTCACCCTGGCTTTCGATCTTGAACTTCTCGCCGTACTGCGTGGACGCGCGATAGTTCGGCAGTAGGACGGCGTAGCCGGCGCCGGCGTAGACCTGCGCGTTGTAGCCGCCGTTGAAGCTCAGCATGTCGGCAGCCGCCGGGCCGCCGTGAATCGCGACGATCAGCGGATAGCGTTTGCCCGCCTGGTAGCCGATGGGCTTGATCAGAACGCCCGACACTCTCGTTCCGTCGTTCGACTTCCACGTGATCTCTTCTTCGTCGCCGAGCGCGACGTCGCGCTTCACCCACTCGTTTGGATCGGTGAGCTGCGTCCACTTCGATCGATTGTTGACGTCGCCGAGCGACGCAACGGTGTAGGTCGCCGGCGGCGTGTGCGGATCGGCGTAGGTGATGAGGAAGCGACGCGTCTCGTCGTCGCGTGCGACCGAGATCGTGCCTTTGACGTCAGTGATCTGCTTCGCCTGACCGGTGGAGACGGCAAGCGAGAAGAGTTGCGTCGTCGCGCGAACGCCCGTGCCGAAGTAGATCGTGTCGCCATTCGCCGACCAGAACGAGCTCTCGATCCCTTCGGCTCCGCCCCCGCCGCCTCGGCCGCCGGCGCGAACGTCGAGGTCGACGTTGCCGCCGATCTTGCGAAGCGGCTCTCCGGGTTGGTCGACGTGACGAACGTACATCCGCTCGTTGTGCATGTACTTGAAATCGTCCGGCGCGGAGAACGCGAGGAGCTTGCTGTCGGGCGAGAAGAGCACCGGTCCTTCGCCGATGTCGGTGTTCTTGGTGAGTCGCTCGATGGCGCCCGTGGCGACGTTCAGCAGTCGCAGATCGGCGTAGTCGTTCTGCTCGAGGTTGCCACGCTCGTAGCGGTTGGACGACATGCCGTGGAAACCGATCCACTTCCCGTCCGGTGAGATGGTGAATTCACCGACGCTGTAGCTCGTGTCGTTGGTGAGGCGGCGCTCCTGGCGCGCGTCGAGGTCGTAGACCCACAAGCTGGCGACGGATGTCGCCGGATTTCTCGGCTTCACGGTGAACTGCTTGTCGGTGCGCGCGCGGTCGTCGCGATCGATGCTGTCCGGCGACACGAAGTAGATGCGCCTCCCGTCCGGCGACCACTGCCAGCTCGTGATGCCGGTGGCGTGTCGAGTGAGCTGTGATGCTTTTGGAAAATCGCCCTCGAGTAAAGGGCGATAGAAGTCGCCGGTGGCGAGTGCGTAGATCTGTTCGTCGCCGGCGCGGCCGGACGTGTAGACGATCGACTTGCCGTCTTTGCTGAATGAGAAATTCGAGACGCCTTCGCGCGCGTCGGTGATGCGGCGGGCTTCACCACCGTCGATGCGCATCACGAAAATCTGATTGCGGGCGCCGCCACCACCCGCCGCGCCTGCGCCGCCGCCACGGCCTCCGGCGGCGCCACCGTTCGCAGGCGCGGTGGTCGCGTCACGATCGGAGAGAAACGCGATGAAGCTGCCATCGCGCGACCACTTCGGGCTCGTCTCGTTCTTGTCCTTGGTGAACGTGAGCTGCCGCGTCGTCTGCAGACCGCCGTCGAACGCCACGAGGTAGATGTCGGATTGGCGGCGAGCGGAATTCCAGTCGGGAGTGCTCAGAGAGTAGAGCATCGACTTGCCGTCGGGACTCACGTCTTGGCCGGCGACCTGCCGCATGTTCTGGGCGTCGAGGAAGGTCATCGGACGTTGCGCCGATGCCGACGACGCGACGATTGCCACGAGGGCGAGGAACTGGGGGCGGTAATGTTTCACGGTGGGACTCCGTAGAGGCAGGCTCTTAGTATGTCGCACGACGGGAAAGGCCGCCACAACGGCGGCGGGTGCGGAGGCGGGGTGCGGAGAACTGGGACGAGGGCGGTGGCGGAGTGCGGCGGTGATGCGTCTGGCGATGCCAGCGTCGTGGGTTTCTATTTGAATTTCGAACTCTTCCTCCACCATTTCGAAAAGCGCGCCCCATGACCGAGCCGATTTCGCGACGCGACTGGATCAAGACGGTTGGGGTCGTCGGCGCCGGCGCCATCGTCGCGTCGGACGCCGTGCTGACGGAAACGGCTGAGGCCGCGACGGTCGCGGCCGCCGCGCCGGCGATGGTGCCCGCCGGTCCGCCGGGCGAGGTCGTCGACCTGGTATCGACGAGCGAGATCTTCGTCCCGGCGCGCGGGCGGTCCTACCAGAAGTTCAGCTACGACTTCCCCGAACCGTCGGTCGTTTTCGGCGACTATCGCTTCGGATTCCTCGTATTCACTGACGAGAACACGTACGGGCTCGACCGTTCCGCGCTCCGCGCCGACGGCAACGGCGACTCGATGCGCATCACCTGCGACCGATTCGTGTGGGCGGGCGGCCAGGAGCACGCGCCCGGCAAGCTCGTCGCGTTGCTCCGTCGAACGGACTCGACAATCGAGTGGGACACGACGGTCGAAATGAATCGGCCGGTGAAGACGGTCACGACGATCGTTCGGGGCGTGCCGCGCGGCGCTCTGTCGTTCGGCGGCGGTGGCTTTCCGCAGCAACAGAATCAACAGAACGACAGCGAGAGCCTGGTCGGCTATCCGTTCGGCGGCGGCGACCTCAACGCGTCGGGCAGCATGGGCACGCCGTTGCTCATGATCCAGACGCCGTCGGACGTCTTCTATCTCTCCTCACTCGACGACCGGGTTCGGCCCAAGCGCTTCTATCTGGCGCCCGGCGACGCGAGCTACCGCGTCGAAGCGATCCACGAGCACGACGCGTGGCGCAACGACAACCGCGTCACCGTCCCGACGTGGCGACTCGGCCGAGTGGCGTCGGCGGACGAAGCGGTGAATCTGCACATGGCGCACATCGAACGCGCGTACGCGATTCCCGCGTGGGAGACGCGCGCCGACGTGCCGGCGTGGACGCGCAACATCGCGATGGTGACGACGCTCCACGGCATGCACTACACCGGCTACATGTTCAACGATTACGCGAAGATGCTCGACACGCTGCGCTGGATGTCGACGCAAATTCCCGGCGACCGCGTCCTGGCGTTCATCTCGGCGTGGGACGGCCGGTACTACTGGGACTATCCGACGTACCGTGTATCGGATCGGATGGGCGGCGAGGCCGGCTTCCGAAAGCTCATCGACGAAGGACACAAGCTCGGCTTCAAGATCATGCCGATGTACGGCATGAATTCGGCAAACAAGAAACTGGATAGCTGGCCGAAGATCTCCGATTCGATCACGCAGAAAGTCGATGGGAACGTGTACAACCTGGATTGGGTGGATTGGAACAACGATCGCCACCAGGACGGCTGGCTCGGCTACATGAACCTCGGCGCCGACTCGTGGAGGAACCATCTCGAGGGGCGCATCGCCGAGATGATCGACCGCTACGGAGTCGACGCGTACTTCCTCGACATCGCCGGCGGGCACGTCAACAGCACGAACGGCGACATGCACGAGGGTACAAAGCGACTCGTGACGAATCTCCGCACGCGATTCCCGCACGTGCTCTGCGTGGGCGAGATGCCCTACGACGCGCTGCACGGCTTCATCCCGATGTATCACGCCGGCGGCGGGCCGCGCTGGCAGAGGTACAGCAAGTTCTTCCAACACTTGAGCAGCCCGGCGCCGGGTCGCGGCTCGAGCGGCGTGCACGAGTCGGGCTTCGGGCGATTCAACAACGAGACGCTGTCGCTCTCGCCGAACGCGATTCCGACTCTGCAGATCGTCGATGACACGTTCGCGAAACACCGCGACGTGATGGCGGCGATCATTCAAAAAGCGAAAGAGCGCTCGGGCATCGCGTGAGACCGGACACCAGCGAGTTCAGCGTGCTGCGCACGACCGCGTGTCGAGCGAACGTCGAGTTGGCGCGACGCGGGCTGGCGCGGTTCACGTTCGGCAATGCCAGCGCGGTCGATCGCGAGCTCGGTGTGGTGGCGATCAAGCCGAGCGGCGTGCCGTACGACGATCTCGCACCCGAGTCGATGGTCGTCGTCGAGCTCGGAGGTAAGGTCGTCGGCGGCGACCTGCGGCCATCATCCGATTTGGCGACGCACCTCGAGCTGTATCGCGCGTTCGGATCGATCGGCGGCGTCGTGCACACGCATTCTCACTATGCGACGGTGTGGGCGCAGGCGCAGCGCGAGATTCCGTGCCTCGGCACCACGCACGCCGACTATTTTCACGGCCCGGTGCCGGTGACGACGCACCTCGACAGCCTCGAGATCACGGAGGATTACGAGGCGAACACTGGGCGAGCGATCGTGCGGCGCTTCGAGCACGACGCGCTGGACCCGCTACGCGTGCCGGCGTGTCTCGTCGCGGGGCACGCGAGCTTCTGCTGGGGAGCGTCGGTGGCGCGAGCGGTGGAGGTCGCGAGCTTGCTGGAAGACGTCGCTCGCATGGCGTACGACACGATCACCCTGAACGCCGCGGCGGATCCGATTCCTGTTCCGTTGCTCGACAAGCACTTCTTGCGCAAGCACGGACCCGACGCGTACTACGGCCAGAGAGACCGCTGACAGCTGTCAGGTCGGAGTTGGGAGAGCGTCGAGCGAAGAGTGTTTGCCGCTCAGAGCGCGACGTCGAGGGCACGACCGCTGAAGTCGATCGTCTTCACGATCGAAGAGCCGACAACTCTCACATTCACGCGGCGCGGATTCGGCGAGCGCATCCTGAAGCCGGGCGCGAGGCGGAGCGCGAGTCGTCTCGGTGCGTCGTGCCAACTCATGATCACGCGCATCGCGTCGCCGCGGCGGTAGTCGAACGAGTTGCCGTCGTCCTCGTACCACGTGGACTCGCCGTCAGCGCCGGGGTAAACGACCAGTGTCGTCGGTTCGGCGACCGGTTCGTCGGTGTACTGCCGGACAGGATCCATCGGGATCACCGATCCCGCACGCACGTAGAGCGGCAGCGTAGCCAAACCCACCGCGCGCTCGATCTCCGCGCCTCCCTCGACCGGCTCTTCTTTCCAGAAGTCGAACCACTTGCCCCGCGGTAGATAGACGCGGCGGCTCGTCGCGCCTTTCTCCACGACCGGTGCGACGAGGATGTCCCGGCCCCAGAGATATTCGTCGCCGCGGGCGACGGCCGACGCGTCATCCGCGTGATGCAACCAGAGCGCGCGCATGATCGGCATGCCCGTGTCGTGCGTCTCACGAACAGCGGTGTACAGGTACGGCATCAGCCGATAGCGGAGCTCGAGGTATTGACGACAGATCGGCTCGACCTGCGTGTTGTGCAGCTCGGCTGGATCGGCCTTGAAGTTCTGCGTCTCTGGAGGACCACCGTCACCGCCGTCCCATCCCCATGGGAGATGCAGATGCCAGTTGCGGCCGTGCGAGCGAAACACGGGACAGAACGCCGCGAACTGGAACCAGCGTACGTACAGCTCTCCGGTGTACTCCGCGGTTGGAATGAACCCGCCGATGTCGGTGCCCCAATACGGAAGTCCCGTGAGACCCGTATTGATCGCGACGGGCACGTGCGTCTTGAGTGTCTCCCAGCGCGACTGCACGTCGCCCGACCAGATCAATCCGCCGAAGCGCTGCACGCCGGCCGACGCGTTGCGATGGAGCGCGAACGGTCGCTGATTCGGGTGAAAGAGCTGCGTGCCTTCCCAGTACATGCGATGTCGATTCAGCTCCGACGGACCGTCGAAGCCATCGCCTTGATCCGGCCACCAGCCGTCGACGCCGTCGTCCATCACGGATTTGTGAAACGGCCAGTAGCACGACGCCTGGCGATCCGGCGGCCACTTGTTGTCCGCCGTTCGGCCACTCGGCAGCGGCGGCGCGGTGCACACATCCGCGACCGTTCCCGTGAGAAGCTTGCCCTCGATGACGACGTGCACGATCACCTTGAAGTGTTCGTCGTGCAATGCGGCAAGCTGCTTGCGCGGTTCCGGAAAGTTGACCGGGTGCCACGTGAATTCGCCGTTCCGCGTGTTCCAGCCCGACGGCGCGAACTCGGTGCCGAGGTAGATGAGCGCGTCGCACGGCAGCTTCTTCTCGCGCATCGTGCGCGCGATGCCGGCGATCTGCTCCGGTCCTTCGAGCGTGCGATGCGATTGCTGATAGCCGAACGCCCAGCGCGGGGGCATCTCGGGCAATCCCGTGATGCGCGCGTATTCGCGCATGATCACCGCGGGATCCTTCGACGCGACGACAAAGATGTCGAGCGGCAGCGACGCATCCTTCGGCGTGAACCTGCCGGAGGGTCCCGAGAAATCGAACTCGCCTGTCGGCTGGTGGATGAACATCGCCCACCCATCCGTGCCGACGAGCCATTGAATCGGCGCGCGCGTGCCGTGCGTCGACAGTCGGTAGCCGCCTTGGCCGATGATCATCCGATCGGTCGAGCCCTTGCGATCGAACTGCGGCCCGCCCTCGCCGAGTCCGAGCAATGGACCGTCGCCGAGGAGAAACGACATGCCGGGCGACGTCGCGTCGAGCACGAGTCGCTGCGCCAGTGCGCCGGCGCGCGTTTCGACGGTGAGGGTCGGTGGCGCGTCGCTGAACTTGATCGTGAGATCGCCGGCGCGAACACGGGTGAGTGCTGCCAAATCTCGCGCCCGTGTGAGCGGCTTGCCGAGTTTTTCCGCGAGGAGCTCACCGGTGAACGGCACAGGATCGGCGACGCCGTTTCGCAGCGGTTGAATGGTGATGCGCGCCGTCGATGCACTCAACGAGGCCACCGCGATCTCGACCGGCTGCCCCGCGACGACGATTTCCTTCGCGCTACCGCGAATGAAGGTGGGGCGGCCGAGGGCGAGCACGGCGCCGGCCGAGCCGAGTTGCTTCAGGGCATCACGACGCGAGACGTTGTCGCTCATGTCATAGCGGCGGCCACTATGGACGGTTACTAAAACTCAACACAGATGCCGCAGATTCGAACGACAATGCCGCAGATGACCAACGAGTTATTGTTGTTCATCTCCGGCATCTCTTTTCCAATCTGCGGCATCTGCGTTCAATTTTCTCTCCCGAAAACGAAGCCCATCAGCCAAACGTGAGCCGGCGCAGGTACTCACAGTTGACACGCGCGCTCGCCATCTCATCGGTCGGACTCTCCTGCTCCACATAGCACGGCTTGTGCGCGAGATCCGGAATCACGGCCAGGAATCGCGCGAAGTCGAACGTGCCGGTGCCCATCTCCGTGTCGCGCGAACCGTCGGCGACGACGTCCTTGAGATGGAAGCTCCAGTATCGGTCACGGTGAGCCGCCAGATATCGCATCGGATCGCCGTGCCCCATGAGCATGTTGCCGACGTCGAGTTGGAGACGCACCGCGGCGGGGTCGAGCCGCGCGACAAACTCGTCGTACGGCACGGCGCCGTCGATCGGCGTCATGTGATCGGGCTCGTTGTGGAACGCGAGCCAGATTCCCGCGCGACGCGCCGCGGCGCCCGCGGTGTTGAATCGATCCGCCCACTGCCGCCACGCGTCGAGCGAATGCTGTGTTTCGTCGGGCAGGCTCGGCACGATCAAGTACTGGTGCCCGAGCAGGTGCGCCTTCTCGAGGCTCTTGTCCCAGTCGCGGAGCATCGTCTCCGGCGCCATGTGCGCCGACGGAGCGGCGAGGCCCTCGTGGTCGAGCGTGGCGCGCACCTGCTGCGGCGTTCGACCAAAATTGTCGAACGACCACAAGAGCTCGACGTCGCGATATCCGATCGCGCGCACCGCAGCGAGCGTCCGTTCGGGATCCGCGCGCATCGCCTTGCGCACGGCATAGAGCTCCAACCCGATGCGATCGAGTCTGGCAACCTCGTTGAGCCGCGAGGCGCCCGCGCGAAACGGCGCGACGATGCCACCTGCTACGGCCGCGCCCATCGCCTGAACGAACGTCCGTCGTTTCATGCGACAACACTACCCGCTCTCACCCGGCTTGGCCATATTCGGCGCGCTCCGCTGCCCCGGGTTCCCACACATGACCGCTTTGGACCGCTCGCCAACAGAAGTGCACGATTTCGCCGGCCGTGTCGCCATCGTGACCGGAGCGTCGCGCGGTCTCGGACGGGCGGCTGTCGCTCGGCTGCGAGAGCGTGGCGCCAGCGTGGCGGTCAACGTACGCGATCGCGCGCGCGCCGAGTCGGTGATCGCGTCGCTCGGCGGTGGCGAGCACCTGTTGGCGGTCCCCGGTGACATCTCGGCCGAGGGTGTCCCGGAAGAGATCGTACAGCAAACGATGACGCACTTCGGCCGCGTCGACGTACTGGTCAACAACGCGGCTCACGCTCGGTCGACGCGCTTTCCGGATCTCTCCGCCGCCGAGTGGCGCGAGGCCGTCGAGGTGAACCTGACGATTCCGTTTTTGTTCATTCAGGCCGTGCTGCCCGCGATGAAGGCGCAACACTACGGCCGCGTCGTCAATATCTCATCGACGGCCGGACGAACCGTGAGCACGCTCGGCGGGGCGCACTACACCGCGTCGAAGGCCGGGTTGCTCGGGCTGACGCGCGCGGCGGCAAAGGAGCTCGGACAGTTCGGCATCACGGTCAACGCGATCTGCCCGGGCCTCATCGACACGGAGCTCACGCGCGAGACGGCGAACAACGATCTGCTGGAGCGACTTGCCGCGGGGTTTCCGGTTCCGCGACTCGGCACGGCGCGCGAAGTGGCGGACCTCATTTGCTTCATCGCTTCGGAAGAGGCGGGCTACATGACCGGCACGTCGCTCGACATCTCGGGCGGCGACCTGATGATGTAAAGCCATCTACACACGGCCGACATGAAAGAAGGCACGCAAATCGTCGTCGCGCTCGGCGCGGCGGTCGTCATTGGTGCGGCAATCGCCGCGTCGGGAAACGGCACGGCGCTCAACGCCGCCGACGCCGTGGCGCCGCTCGGCACGCTGTGGGTGAACGCGATTCGGATGACGGTGATTCCGCTCATCGTCTCTCTGCTCATCACTGGCGTTTCGTCCACCGCCGACGTCGCGTCGATCGGGCGGCTGGGCGGGCGCACGCTGTTGATCTTCGCATTGTTGTTGGCCGGCGTGGCCGCGGTCGTCGTGCCGCTCGCGCCGAGTCTCTTCGCGCTGCTTCCGTTCCCGTCGAACGTCGGCGGGCATCCGCCGCTGCCCGCGGGCGCGGCCGAGGCGGCGAGTCAACTCACCGGCGCGCAGGGTCAGACATTTGGCCGGTGGCTCACGTCGCTCATTCCGTCGAATCCGATCGCGGCCGCGGCAAGCGGCGACATGGTGGCGCTCATCGTGTTCTCGATTCTGCTCGCGCTGGCGATCGTGCGGATTCCCGCGGCGACGCGTGAGCCGCTCACGGCTTTCTTCAGATCGCTCTGCGCGGCGATGCTCGTGCTGGTGCGCTGGGTGATCGCGTTCGCGCCCGTTGGCGTCTTCGCGCTCGTGCTGCCGCTCGTCGCGCACCTCGGCGCCGGCGTGGCGGGCGCGATCGGGTTGTACATCGCGGCTAACTGCGTGGCGTGCATCGCAGTGACGTTGCTGCTCTATCCCGTCGCGGCGATCGTCGGCCGCGTTCCGATTCGACAATTCGCGCGCGCGATCTTTCCGTCTCAGCTGATAGCGTTCGGCTCGAGCTCGTCGATCGCGACGTTGCCGGCGATGGTCGAGAGCGCGGAAGAAGGCTTAGGGATATCGAACCGCGTCGCCGGATTCTCGCTGCCGCTCGCGGTGTCGGTGTTCAAGATCGCCGCGCCGGCGTCGTGGACGGTTGGCGCGCTTTTCATCGGATGGTTCTATGGCATCCCGCTGCACGCGCAGCAACTGGCGACGGTGGCGTTCGCCGCGGTGTTCCTCGCCTTCGCGGCGCCGGGCATTCCTCGCGGCGCGTTTCTCATGCTGGCGCCTCTCTTCTTGGCGATCGGCTTGCCGGTCGAGGGCATCGGCATTCTCATCGCGGTGGATGCGATTCCCGACACGTTCGCCACGGTCCTCAACGTCACCGGCGATCTGGTGGCGACGACACTCGCGAATCGCTTCAGTCCACCGGTAGAAGCGGCGTCGCAGCGCTAGCGCGCTGTCGAGTCCAGCGCGAGCAGACCGCGCAGCACAGACTGCGGGGCGAGAAACGCGGAGCCGTGGCGAATGCCGCGCGGCGTCTTGAGCGAGTCGCGGAACTGCTCCCAATGCTCGAAGTCGTGCGAGCGCACCGCGCCGTAGTGACCGCGCGTGTACTCGTCGTAGTAGACATACCACCAGTCGCCCGAGTGCATCACCGACGGACCTTCCGTGTCCTGGTCGGTGATCGCGGGCGATGCCGGTCCGTACGGCCCGGTCGCGTGCTTGCTCGACGCGATGCGGATGTAGCGGTGCAGCGGATAGAACGTCTCGTCCTTCATGACGAGGTAGTACGTGTCGCCGCGTTTGGCGATCGTGCCGTCGATGGCGCAGAAGCCGCCGTCGTAAAGCAGTTTGGCGGGCGAGTACGTCTTGAAGTCCTTCGTCGTCGTGAAGTAGAGGCGATGGTCCGCTCGGCCGCGCGACGTCTTCTGCGCGATCGAGTCCGTGGTCGGGAAACGCCCCGGGATCGACGACGCCCACACGATCACGAACTGTTTCGTCGCGTCGTCGTAGAAGAGATCCGGCGCCCACGTGTTCAGCGCATCGGGCTCATGCTCCATCACCGGCACGCGCGTCTGTTCCGACCAGTGGATCAGGTCGGGCGAGTGTGCGACGCCGATCGCGTGATCGGTCCAGGCGACGGTCCACACGAGGTGGAACATGCCGTCCGGCCCGCGCAGAATGCTCGGATCACGCATCAGCGCGGCGGTCGTGTTCCACTCCTGCCAGCCGCGGCCAGCGCCGGTGATCGCCGGCGTGATGACCGCCTTGCCGCCGTTGAGTGGAAGCCACGTCACGCCGTCGCGGCTGTACGCGAGATGCACGCCGTCTTCACCGTTGCGCGTGAAGTACGAGAACAGAAACGCGCTCTGCTCCGGCGCGGGCCCCGGCGGGTGCGATGGGTGTCCGCACGCGACGAGCGCGATCGTCGCGAGCGAGCGCCACGAGCCGAGCCGAGCTTTCATGTCTACGATTTCTTCTTCATCAAGAGCGTGAGCGGCGTGGTCGCCGTCGGCCCGATGTCCACCGGGATGTCCAGCTCTTCGTAGCCTTGCTTCGTGATGTGCAGTAGAGAGCCGCCCTCGGGAAGGAAGACGAGACTCACCGTGCCCGTCGCCGTGGTGCTGACGTACGTTCCCGTCTTGGCGTCGGCGACTCGCGCGCTGTCGACCGGCTCGCCGGTGTCCTGGTCGTAAATCCCGAGGAGACGGTAACGATACGAGGGAAGCGCCGCCGCCGAGTCGTGGCCGACGGCAACCGAGTCGTGGAACGCGACGGTCGAGTCGTGACGCGGCGAGGCGTCGATGGCGACGGGCGTCGTCGTCTGAACGCCGGAAAGCGTCGCGCGAATCCCCGGCACTCCGTCGGAAGGCGATCGCACGTACGACGTTTGCCCCGGCTCGTAGACGACGCCCTCCTTGAGCACGATGAAGAGCGCGTTGTTGCTCCCGACCTTGCCGACCGAGTTGTCCCAATCGTCGAGATACTTGATCTGCTCGATATGCTCGGGCCGAATCTCGCAGAGCACCTGTAGCGTCCCCGCCGACAATCCCGACAGTGCGCCGCGATGTCCCGCCTGGCATGCCGGGTCGGTCGTGATGGTGAGGATGCGCCGTCCGTTCACCCACGCGCTGGTTCGCGAGAACGCGGACGGCGCGCCGGACGATCGCGTGGTGCGCGGACAGCCGCCCGCGTTCGTGTTGGAGATCGGGCAGGCGCGGGCCGCGGTGCGCACGCTCGCCGGGACGCCGCCCCATGGATTGCAAATTCGGCCGCAGACCATGTCCGGCTTGAGCTTTCTCAGAATGTCCGACGCGTCGATCAGCTCGTCCGCGTGTTTGGCGATCTCGTCGGCATCGATGAAGTAGCTCTTGCGCTTGAGATCTTCCTGCGCGGTCACCGTCACCGGCGCGAGCGATTGGGTCGTGCGATGCATGACGACGTCGAATGACAGGCGCCCCGACTTGCCGCGAAAGAACTGGTCGGAACGGTTGTAGCCGATCTTGCGCACGACCAGCTGATAGTCTCCTTGCGGCTGCTCCACCGTCAGCGAGACGTGGCCGCTCGGATCGGTGGTGCCGCTCGCTTTCGACTCACTCAGGCCGACGAGAACCGCCGCCTCCGCGCCGTCGACGGCGATCCCCGCGCTGTCGATGACCCGCACGCTCACGACCAGCGGCGGAATCGTGGGTGTTGCCGTCGCCTGTGCGGCGCCGCTCACCGACGTCAGGCTCGTGGCGACCGCCGCGGCCAGCGTCAACGCGGAAAGGGTCCGGCAATTTCTCGCTGCCCGAACCGACATACGCAACCTCACATCCGTGACTCGGCGGCAATACGCCGAAGCTCGGGAAGGATCCTGCCGATCTGCGTCGCCCCGGCGTCGGGGTTCCCGAATCCAAAATAGAGGTTCTTGTACATCGGGTACAGACGGTCGTATACCGAACGTTGGATCGAATCCGGCTCGATCGTGCGGAACGACGGGCAGAGCGCGCGCTGCGCGTCCTCGATCGTCGCGAACGTGCCCGCGGCGAGGAAGGCGAAGATCGCCGAGCCGAGTCCCGTGATCGGCCGCTCCGGCACGAGCACCGGCACGCCGAACACGTTCGCGTACACCCGATTGAGCACTTCGTTCTTCTGGGGAATGCCGCCGGCGTTGATCACCCGACGGATCGGCACGCCGTGCTCGGCCATTCGGTCGAATACGACACGCGTATGAAGCGCCGTGCCCTCGATCGCCGCGAACAGATCGTCGCGCGCGTCGTGGTTCAGGTTCCAGCCCAGCGTGACCCCGCCGAGGTTGGGGTTGACCAGCACGGTGCGATCGCCGTTGTCCCAGGTCAGCCGCAGCAATCCGGTTTGGCCGGCGCGATATTCGTCGAGACCATTGGAGAGCACGCGTACGCTCGTGCCGGCCCGGCGTGCGATCGCCTCGAAGATGTCGCCGACGGCGGACAGGCCTGCCTCGACACCCACATAATCCGGATGTACCGAACCAGGGACGACGCCGCACACGCCTGGCACGCAGTCAGCCTGTTTCGCGATCGCAATGATGCACGTGCTGGTGCCCACGACGTTGACGACGTCGCCTTCCTGAATTCCCGCGCCGACGGCGTCCCAGTGCGCGTCGAACGCGCCGACAGGAATCGGAATCCCGGCTTGAAGCCCAAGTCGCGCGGCCCACTCACCGCTCAATTGGCCGGCGACGTGGTTCGACGTACGATAGCGTCCGTCGAGCTTCGCTCGCACGCCGGCGAAGAGCGGATCGACCGACGCGAGAAAGCTCTCCGACGGTAGTCCGCCGTGCGCGGCGCTCCACAGCCACTTGTGTCCCATCGCGCACACGGAGCGCGGAACGTTCTCGACGTTGGTCTCACCGGAGAGCACCGCCGCGACCATGTCGCAGTGCTCGAGCGCCGACGCGAACCGCGCGCGCTTGTCGGGGTTGTGGCGCAGCCAGTGCAGCAGCTTGGCGAATCCCCACTCCGACGAGTACACACCGCCGCACATCTCGATCGCGGGCAACTGCTCGCGGCTCGCGACCTCGGTGATGAGCGCCGCTTCGCCCTTCGCGCGATGGTCGGCCCACAGATAGTAGTCGTCGAGCGGCATGAGGCGTTCGTCCACCGGCACGACGGTCGAGCCCGTGGTGTCGAGCGCGATCGCTTCGACGTGCTTGCCGTCGACCTTCGCGTCGGCGAGCGCCTGCTGAGTCGCCGACGCGAGCGCCTCCATGTGCGACGCGTGCGACTGCGTCGCGAAGTCCGGGTCGCGCCGATCGCGATTCACCGGATACTCGGCGGTGCCTGCGCCGATCGGCCCGCGTTCGCTGTCGACGATCGCGACGCGCACGCTCTGCGTGCCGAAGTCTACTCCCGCGACGACCGCCACGTGGATCTCGCTCTCAGGCGTGCCGCAGCACGTCCCAGCCCAGATACCGCGTCGTCGCTTCGTGAACGGCGTCGGCGACGGTCGCCATCGTCGCGGCGACGTGGTGCTCGAAGCCGTTCGTGCAGATGAAACGCAACAGCTCCTGCAACCGTGGAATTTCGGCGACGCCGGCGCCACCGAACGTCGTCAGCGGATCGTCGGTGAAGCGGCCTTCGCCGACGTAGCCGCGAATTTTCCCGGTGCGGTCGTCGGTCGAGAAGCGCGCGAACGACATCTGGCTCGATCGCACCTTGCCGACGACGGTGCCGTACGTGTTGTCGCGACCGACGGTGCCGGCGATGATCGCCTGGTAGTCCATCTTCACGTCTTCGAAGAACGACTTGGGCAGATTGCTGCAGTGGAAGCACACCGCCTTGTCGGGGTCCTCGCCGTAGTTGTTGTTCCAGTCGAGCAGCGCGCTCGGCGTCTGCGACGCGAGCGTGAGCGCGTACATGCTGATCGTGCCGCACACGTCCACCTCGCACGCGCTCGGCATGTTCACGTCGCTCATCATGCTCATGATCGTGCACGGCACGACGCCGAAGAATTCCTCGAGCGACGTCCAGCACTGCACCGCGCTCACGTTGACGTCCGTCTCGCGCATCCAGCGGTCGATGACGAGACCGAGCTTGGCCATCTTCACCAGCGCGTCGCCCGGGATGCCGTCGGTGGCGACGTACTCCTGCATCTCGCCGAGTTTGTAGAGGACGTCCGCGTCGTCGTTCGCCAAGCGGTTCACCCGGCCGAGTACTTCGGAGAGATCGATGGGCTCGACGGCGATGCCGGAGGCCTCGAGGATCTTTTCGCTGTAGCGAACCGTCTTGAACGCCGCCGGCCGCGCGCCGATGGCGCCGATGCGCGCCGTCTTGAGACCGCGCGCCACGCGACACGTCGCCACGAATCGCCGGAGGTCGGCGCGGAAGCTGGCGGACTCGGGGCGCTGGGTGTGCAGCGACGTCAGAGTATATGGTATGCCGTACTGCGTCAAAACGTTACAGACCGACATTTTCCCGCAGAATGCGTCGCGCCGGAAGTCGATTCCCATTTTCGCCGGATCGTCGGCGGCGGCGTGAATGAGAACCGGCACGTTCAGACCGGAGAGTCGAAGCGTCTCGGCGATGGCGCGTTCGTCGCCGAAGTTCGGGAGCGTGACGACGACGCCGGCGATCTCGTCCGCGTGCTTTCGGAAGAGCGCCGCGCAGGCCTTGGATTCGTCGCGGCTCTCTACTGCGCCGTGGACGGAATCGTCGAGCTCCAGGGCGATGGCGTCGATGCCTTCCTCGGCGAAGGCGCGCAGCATCTCGTCGCGGCCCGTACGAGCCAGGTGTCCGGGGAAAAAGCCCCGGTTGCCGACGAGCAGGGCGAGCGTGACGCGTTCGACGGGGGGCCGCCGTTCGGCGCGCCGTTCGGCCTGGACCACGTGCTTCGCGGTGAGCTTTCCGCCAGCGTTGGATTCGAGTTGATGAATGCGCATGGGACGGTTTTCAAGAGAGCGGGTAAGTCGTTAGAGCATATCGGGCGTACAGGGTCGCCGGAAGACCGTCGCGTTGACACCTCGGTGCGCCGAAGGCATTGTTCGCGCGCCGACCTGACCCTCACCGAGAGAACTGAATGAACCGCCCGCGTTTTCGTCCCGAAATTGGCGTTCTGGTGCTGGCCACGCTGCTCGCCTCCTGCAGCGAGACGAAGACCGACAAGTCGAGCGCATCGCCGCAAGCTGGGGGGGGCGCGTCGGCCGCGGGCGGCGGCAAGACGTTCACCATCGCCATGATCGCCAAGAGCTCGACCAACCCGGTGTTTCTATCGGGACGCCAGGGCGCCGAGGCTGCTGCTGCCGAGCTGACGAAGGCGAACGGGGTGAACGTGAAGATCGACTGGCTCACCCCGCCCGACGAGGACCCCACGCTCCAGGCGCAGCGCATCGGCGAGGCGGTGAACGCCGGCGCGAACGCGATTCTTCTCTCGGCGAGCGACGCCGGAAAGCTCGTCGGTGCGGTAGACGAAGCCGTCGCGCGCGGCGTGCCGGTGATGACGTTCGACAGCGACGTCGCCGGCTCCAAGCGCTTTTCGTTCTACGGTGGGGACGACGCGTTGATGGGCACGCAGGTGATGCAGGAGCTGGCGAAGCAGATGGGCGACAAAGGCAAGATCGCGATTCTCGCCGGCAACCAGAACGCGCCCAATCTCCAGAAGCGCGTCGAGGGGGTGAAGACGGAAGCGGCGAAGCATCCCGGCATCACGATCCTCAACACGTTCTACCACGCCGAGACGCCGCAGGACGCCGCCGCTGAGGTGACGCGCGCCCAGAACGCATATCCCGACATTCAGGGCTGGGCGATGATCGGCGGCTGGGCACTCTTCACGCCGGCGCTCCTCACTGACCTCGATCCAAAGAAGGTGAAGATCGTGTCCGTCGACGCGCTGCCGGTGGAGTTGCCGTACGTGGACAAGGGACTCGCGCCCGTGCTGTTCGCGCAGCCGACGTACCTCTGGGGCTACGTCTCGGTGAAGACGATCTTCGACCACGTGTATCTGCACAAGGATGTGCCGGCGCACGTGCAGATGGATCTCGTGCGCGTGTCGAAGGAGAACCTCGGGCAGTGGGCGCGTCAGTTGAAGGACTGGGGATTCAGCGACGTAGATCCGAAGTTCCTGTCGATGAAATAGGCCCTGACGACGGGAATTTTATCCGACACTGTAACAATCTTCGAGAATCGTTGTTTTCGAAGTAGCAAATCGCGATCGGCTCCCACTTATATAGTAGGGGGGTCGTCATCCAAATTTTGGTCTGGATCGGCGACGCCACGCGGGAGTGAACCGGAACTGGCACAAGAGTGCTCCGGATCACCGAACGAGAGCCCGTGTCCGCTCGACGCCTGCCGGGATTAACAACTCGACCCGACGGCGTCAGACGCACTACCCCCAAATCGCTGATCGAAAGAGCCGGGAGACTTTTCGTCGGCGCCGGGCGATCAGTCTCGATCGACGAACGACCAGTCTCGATCGACGAACAACGAGTACGCGACAGCAAATCGAGTGTGTGCGATCTCGGACTCGTGAAGCGTGACGATCGGATGCCGATGCAATGTATCCAATTGATCATTCTGGAAAACCGACCGGCGGTGCGCGATCGCCGGTTCGCGTTGCGCGACGGAGAGAACGCGGTAGTCGAGCGCCGGGCGGAGAAATCGAAGCTGGCGAACGACGAATCGTCGTCGCCGGCTGTCGATGCGCGATGTCCGGCTCGCCATGCACGATGTCCGACCGGCCATGTGCGATCGCCGATCGACGACGCGGAGCGTGAAGACGCGGATACCGGACTTTGGGGACATGAAACCGAACATCCGACGAAGGATGTCGGCTGACATAGACGATCGCCGCCGCGGAGCGATCGCGCAGTACCCGGCGCGCACTCGGTGCGCCGGGAATCTTTTTCAAGGAGTCATATGGAAAACAGGCAAGGCGACGTACTCGAATCAATTCGAGCAGTACAGAACTTCCTCGACGCGCACGCCGATCGACTCGGGGACGTGAACAAGACGGGCGTGCGACAGCAGCTCGATGAGGTGGTAACGCAGCTCACGGGACACGTCACGTCTCAGAACGACCACTCGCTGGCCGCACTGGGTGCGACGCGGAAGCAACGTGCGCTGCGGCGCATCCTGGTCAACGAGCACATGCGACCCATCGCGCGCATCGCGAGCGCGGATCTGCCACCCACGCCCGAGGTGCAGCCACTTACGATGCCGGCGGGACGGCCGACGGTCGCTGTTCTGATTGGCGCGGCACGGGGTATGGCCGCGGCGGCGGGACGGTTTGCCACGGTCTTCACCGGCGCGGGTTTGCCGGCGGACTTCGTGGCGCAACTCACCACGGCTACGGACGCGCTCGAGGCGGCACGCGACCAGCAGACCTTGACGCGATCATCTCGTGCCGGGTCGACGGACGTTCTGGCCGGAACCCTGCAGCGAGGCCGCCGAATCATCCGCGTTCTGGACTCGCTGGTGGCGAACGCGCTCAAGGATGACCCCGAGTTGTTGACGGCGTGGAAATCCGCGAAGCGAATTCGGCACATCGGGCGACCCGCGGGGATCGCCGGAGTGACGTTGCCGGCGACGCCACGGACGACGGCTCCGACGACCACTCCGCCGAAGGCCCAGACCGCCCCGACGGCACTGGCGGCGCCGACCGGTCCGGCTGTCAGTCGTGAGGCGCCGGTTGTAGCGTAGTCAACCGATTGAACGGTCGAGTCAGTCCGCGGCTGGCTCGACCCTTCGCCGCCGACCTAGTGTCGCACGATGTACATCGCGATCGAATGCGGTGCGAGCGAGGCCCCGACTTCCCCGTCGGTCGTGCGCTCCGTATGCGCCCACAGATCGCGCGCGACATGTCGTCCGCCCGACAGGCCGATCTCCCTCATCGTCGCGGAAATCGTCGCCGGCGCATCACCACGATTCAACAACGCGACGGCCCGGTCGCCATTCGACATCGGCTTGATCCACACCTGCGTCACGCTGTCGCCCGTGAGCTTGTAGCCCTGCGACCCGCCCCAATCCTGATCGACGGCGATGACCTCGGGATTCGTGAGGATCGCGCGCGTCGAGTCGTTCATCGACCGAAGATCGTTCCCGGCGATGAGCGGCGCGTTGAGCAGCGCCCACAGACTGAAGTGCGCGATGTACTCGGTGTTCGTCATCTTGCCGTTGCCGACCTCGAGCATGTCTGGATCGTTCCACGCGTTCGGCCCGGAGCGCTTCTCGAGCCCGATCTGTTTGTCGAGGATCGAGAGCATCGACTTCCACGAGTCGCGGATGTCGCCGGTCGTGCGCCACAGTTGGCCGCCCACGAAGCGTCCCCACTCCCACGGCTTGTTTTCACCCCACTCGCAAATGCTGAACACGATCGGCCGGCCCGTCGCGGCGAGCGCGTCCCCCATCGCCTGGTAGCGCTCGATGGCCGGGCGCAGTTGGTTGTTGCAGTTGTCGTATTTGAGATAGTCGATGCCCCACGCGGCGAACGTCGTCGCGTCGGCCACCTCGTGGTCGATACTCGCCGGTCGCTTTTGGCATGTCATAGTCCCGGCCGACGAGTAGATGCCGATCTTGAGGCCCTTGGAGTGGACGTAGTCGGCCAACCACTTCATTCCGTGCGGAAACCGCGTCGAATCGGTCGTCAGGTTGCCCTGCGCATCTCGCGCCGACGCTTCCCAACAGTCGTCGATGTTGACGTACTTGTAGCCGGCGTCGCGCATGCCCGACGACACCATCGCGTCGGCTGTCTCGCGAATGAGATTCTCGTCGATGTGGCAACCGAACTTGTTCCAACTGTTCCAGCCCATCGGCGGCGTCGGGGCGAGCCCCGAACGCGCGGGGCGCGCGGCGGTGGTCGCGGTCGATGCAGCGCCATGGCGTGCCACCGCCGTCGCCAATACCGTGAGAAAGAGCCCCCAGCCCCACGTCGCTCGCATGCCCGTTCCTCGTTCGATGACGTTCCGCGTCCCGCCACCCGCCGGTGAAACTAACGTGTGGCCGTCGACGACCGAGGCGGAAGGGGCGGCTGCCAGCGCAACTGGCGAAGTCGCGCTGCGCGACGGAAGTTCTAGGCCGTGTACTTCCCGACGGAGATTGGCATGCGCACGACCATCGCCCGCCTTTGCACAGCCGCGATCCCGGTGCTGCTCGCAACCGAGACGCTCCACGCTCAGGGCACGGCCGCCGACTACGCCCGCGCCGACCAACTCAACGCGCGCTACGAGGGACTTGCCGTCAACATCCCCGATCGCCCGACGTGGATCGGTCGCACGTCGCGGCTCTGGTATCGTCGCACGGTAAAGGGCGGCGGCTTCGAGTTCATGGTCGTCGACGTCGCGACGAAAACCAAGAATCCCGCCTTCGACCACGCCAAGCTCGCCGAGGCGATCATACGAGCGGGACTCACCGAGACGCCGTCGCTCGGCCGCGGCGGCACCAGTGCGCCGGCCATGACACGCGTGTCGGCGACGAATCTGCCGTTCGCCGACTTCACGTTCGCCGACGACGAGCACGCGATCGACTTCGTGGCCACGGGTTACAACTGGAAGTGCACTCTCACCGACTACACGTGCCAGCGCGTTGGACCGGTGGGCGTCGGCGGCCGCGGTGGCCGCGGCGGCCGGGGAGCGGGCCCGATTGCCGACGACGAGCAGAGCGACATGGTGCCGTTCGAGGGACCGTGGGACGACATCGAAGCGCTCGGCGACGAGGTAATCGCCCAGCGTCTCGCGCAGCAGCAAGGGCCGCCGCGTCCGCCCGCCGACAGCGCCGTGCGCCGCTCGCCCGACGGCCAGCACGAGGCGTTCATCGAGAACTTCAATGTCTACGTGCGTGCGGCTGGCGCACGTACCGGCGCCGCGCTCACGTACGATGGCTCGGAAGGCGGCGCGTACACATTGCAATCGCTGCAGTGGTCGCCCAACTCGGCAAAGATCGCCGTGTATCGCGTGACGCCGGGCTATCGCCGACTTGTGCGTTACGTCGAGTCGTCGCCGACCGATCAGTTGCAGCCGAAATACATGGAACGCGTCTACGCGAAGCCCGGCGACGTGCTCGACGAACGCGATCCGGTGCTGATCGACGTGGCGGCGAAACACGCAGTGCACGTCGACCCCGCGCTTTTCCCGAATCCGTACCAACTCCAGCAGCTCACGTGGCGCAAGGACAGCCGCGCGTTCACGTTCGAGTACAACGCGCGCGGCCATCAGGTCTATCGCGTCGTCGAGGTGGACGCGAACACGGGTGCCGCGCATTCAGCCGTTTCCGAGGAGTCGAAGGCGTTCGTCGATTACCGCCGGGCGACAGACGGGATCAGCGATTCCGGCCGAGAGTTCCGTTACGATGTCGGCGACGGCAAAGAGATGGTCTGGATGTCGGAGCGCGACGGCTGGAGTCATCTCTATCTGATCGACGGCGCGACCGGGCGTGTCGAAATCCAGATCACCAAGGGCAGTTGGGCCGTGCACAACGTGCAGCGCGTCGACGAGGCGAAGCGGCAGATCTGGTTCACCGCGAACGGCATGGACCCGAAGGAAGACCCGTACTTCCTGCACTACTACCGAATCAACTTCGACGGCACCGGCCTCACGCCGATGACGCCCGAGAATGGCATGCACACGATCTCGTGGTCGGGCGATAGCACGTATTACGCGGATGTCTGGTCGCGAGTCGACGCCGCGCCGACGCTCGACATCCACAGCGCGTCCGACGATCACGTCGCGATGGACGTCGACGATGGCGACATCACGGCGCTCTCCGCCGCAGGATGGAAGGCCCCCGAAGTCTTCGTCGCCAAGGCGCGCGACGGCGTCACCGACATCTGGGGCGTGATCTTCAAGCCGACGAACTTCGATCCGAAGAAGAAGTATCCGGTGATCGAGAACATCTATGCCGGCCCGCAGGGCTCGTTCGTGCCGAAGACGTTTGGCATCACGAACGACATGCGCACGCTCGCCGAGTTCGGGTTCATCGTCGTGCAGATGGACGGCATGGGGACGGCGAATCGTTCGAAGGCCTTCCACGACGTCGCGTGGCAGAATCTCGGCGACGCCGGATTCCCCGATCGCATCCTCTGGCACAAGGCGGTGGCGGCGAAGTATCCGTGGTACGACATCACGCGCGTCGGCATCTACGGCACGTCGGCCGGCGGGCAGAACTCGCTCGGCGGAATGCTGTTTCATCCGGAGTTCTACAAGGCGGCGGTGTCGGCGGCGGGCTGCCACGACAATCGCATGGACAAGATCTGGTGGAACGAGCAGTGGATGGGCTGGCCGCTCGGGCCGCAATACGGGGCATCGTCGAACGTGGACAACGCGCCCAAGCTGCAAGGCGACTTGATGCTCATCGTCGGTGAGCTCGACACGAACGTCGATCCGTCGTCGACGCTGCAGGTCGTCAACGCGCTGATCAAGGCCAACAAGACGTTCGATCTGCTCGTCATTCCGGGCGCCGATCACACGAACGGCGGCCCGTACGGTATTCGCAAGCGCAACGACTTCTTCGTCCATCACCTGCTCGGCGTCGAACCGCCGCAGCGGAACGCGTTGCAGGCGCTGCAGGCCGGACGCGCGAGTCAGTAACCCTCTACGATTCCAGGTCTATGATGAACAGACGGTCTTTCGTTTCGCGTTCGGCGACGACACTTGGCGCGATCGCGGCGGCGCGCACCGGCCGCTTCGACCTCCCGTCGCTCGCGGGCATCGCGCTGCAGGCAAAGCCGGCGCCCATCAGCGACGATGAGCGACGCGCGCGCATCGAGAAGGCGCGTCGCTTGATGGCGGAGAACGGCATCGACGCGATGTTCCTCGAGGGCGGGTCGAGCATGGTGTATTTCACCGGCGTGCACTGGGGGAACAGCGAGCGCACGTTCGGCGTCGTGATTCCGGCCAAGGGCGAGCTCGCGTGGGTGACGCCTGCGTTCGAGGAGGAGCGCGCCCGCGAGCTGATCAAGTTCTCGACCGACGTCCGCACCTGGCAGGAAGACGAGAGTCCGTTCCAGGTGATCGCCGGCATTCTCAAGGACCGCGGCGTGACGAATGGGAAGGTCGGCATGGAGGAGCGCGTGCGCTTTTTCATCGCCGACGGCGTGCGTCAGCGCTTGTCCAGCGCGCAATACGTGACCGCCACGCCGGTGACGGCCGGCTGCCGCATGATCAAGTCGCCAGCCGAGATCGCGCTCATGCAGCACGCCAACGACATCACGCTCCAGGCGATCGGCGCGACGTTGAAGGCGCTCAAGCCTGGAATGACGCAGCACGACGTGGCGGCGAACGTCGCGTCGGTCACGCAGCGGCTCGGCGGCAACAGCGACGGCGCGCTCGTGATCTTCGGCAAGTACACGGCGTTCCCGCACGGCAGCATCCAACCGCAGACGTTGCGCGAGGGCGACGTCGTGCTCGTGGACGCCGGATGCACGGTGGACGGCTACACGTCGGACATCACGCGCACGACGGTGTTCGGCAAGGCGACGCAGCGGCAGCGCGACGTGTGGGAGATCGAGAAGCGCGCCCAGAACGAGGCGTTCAAGGCGGCGCAAGTCGGCGCGCCGTGCGAGTCAGTCGACGCGGCCGCGCGAAAGGTGATTGCCGATGCCGGATTTGGTCCGGGGTACAAGGTGCCCGGCCTGCCGCATCGCACCGGGCACGGCATCGGCCTCGACGGGCACGAGTGGACGAACTTCGTGAAGGGGAACACCACGAAGATTCAACCCGGCATGTGCTTCAGCGACGAGCCGACGATCGCGATCTATGGCGAATTCGGCATTCGGCTCGAAGACTGCCTGCACATCACCGACAGCGGTCCGCAGATGTTCACGCCGCGGAGCCCGTCGATCGAACGGCCCGTCTAGACGCCACGAATCGCTGGACGACGTTTGGACGGATGACTGGGGCGGCGTCAGCCCACCCGAAAACGGATGCGTCAGCCAGAAGTACGTCGTGTCGATGTGTCGCACGTACGCCAGCGTTTCGGTGTACTTCCAACTGTGAATGGTTGGAGCAACGCGCTCGATGCTCGCCCATGACGAGTCGCCGTACTTCGCGCTGGCCGCGGTGAACGCCTTGTAGATGTTTCCGGCACCGGCGTTGTAGCTGCCGAACATGAAGTGGTATCGGTTCGAATCCGGCACGAAGTGCCACCAGCTCCACAGCTTGCTGTTGTAGAAGATGCCACCGGCGATGTTCCACTCGGGCTGATCGATCGGGCCGATTTCCGGGTGTTCCGAGTGGATTTCGCGGTAGGTCGTCGGCATCAGCTGCATCAGTCCGCGCGCGCCGACCCAGCTCACCGAGTTGGGATTGAGCGCGCTTTCTGCGTACGCCTGTGCCTTGAACCAGCGCCAGTCGAACGCCGGGCCAAAAAAACGTTTGGTGTATTTCTGGAAGCTGTCGTCGTAGCGGCTGGTCAGGCGCCCGTACTCTCGCGCCGCCGCCACCTCGGCGAACGTGGGGACGCGGCGCGCCGGCTGCGCCGGCGTAGCGACCGGCGCCACTTTGACCTGCGTGCCGCAAGTCGTCGTTGTCACGACGAGGGCCGCGATGGCTAACGCACGGCCCGTTCGCATCGCCGTAGGGAGCGTCGACTACCCGATCGCGTGACCGACGATCATCGCGATGGAGAGCCATAGCCCGGCGATGAAGATCGCCGCCGCGACGTTTCCTTTCTTCAGCTCCGTCGGGAGATCGACTTCGTGCAAGAGCTTGTCGATGATGCGAAAGCTCACATACATCAGCACCACGCCGCATACGGCGTAGAGCAGGTTCAGCGCAAAGATCCAGCCCTGCACGGATCGCCTCGTCGAGTGTCGTTGTGCCCGTTCGGCGCCACACTCAGACGAGGGGCTGCCCAGAGCGATGTCATTCGCTTGGGCAAGCCCCGGGCCGCATCAGGAGCGCGTCGTCGAGGCGACGCTCATCGGACCCGCCGCCGGCCTCAGGCCGGCGGCTTCACGCGCGCGCCCCACGTCGGCGGCGGCGGTTCCTTCGTGGCGCGTTGCACCGGATGATCCTTGAGCTGCTGCAGCGCGACGGCGACCGCCCGCTCGAGCTGCGGATCGTGTCCGGCGATCACTTCCTTGGGCGTGTTCTCGATCGGCGATGTCGGGCGGCGTCCCTTCGTTCTCGACCGCCCACTTCTCGTCGCGGGCGAAGAAGCCGCCGCGCGGCGCGATCGCCGAACCGCCGTCGATGAACGGCGGCGTGTCGGCCGTGTGGACGAGACCGCCCCACGTCCGTTCACCGACCAGCGTGCCAATCTTGCGATAGTGGAACATGTACGGCATCAGGTCGCCGCCCGAGCCGGCCATTTCGTTGATCACCATCACCTTCGGTCCCCAGATCCCGGCCGCGGGACTCGTGAACGGCATGCGGTCGCCGGCGACGTTGTTGAAGTAGCCGTCGAAGTCGCGCTGGAGCACGTCGATGATGTAGTCCGCCGCCTGGCCGCCGCTGTTGTACCGCTCGTCGATGATCGCGCCCTTGCGATCCTGTTGCGAGAAGTAGTAGCGGTTGAAGTACTGATAGCCCGGCCCGCGCGGTGCTCGGCAGATACACGTACGCCAACTGGCCGTGCGACAGCGAGTCGACGAGACGACGGCTGTCTTCGACCCACGCGCGTGAGCGCAGCGTCTGCTCGTTGGCGATCGGCACGACCGTCACGTGCCGCGCGCCGTCGACCGTCGGCGTGGCGTTGACGACGAGCGCCGTCTGTCGATTCGCCGTACCGTCGAGCAGCCGGTAGATGTTGTCGGGCGCCTTCAGATCCTGCCCGTTGATCGACAGGACGTAGTCGCCGACGCGCACGTCGACGCCCGGCGCGGCGAGCGGCGCCCGCAGATCCGGATTCCACTCCTCGTCGTCGTAGATGCGCGTGATCTTGTAGCGGCCGTTCTCAATCGCGAAGTCCGCGCCGAGCAGTCCGGCCGGCGCGCCGTTCTGCACCTCCGGCATGTCGCCGCCGCGCACGAACGAGTGGCCGATCGCGATCTCGGCGCCCATCTGGTCGATCAGATAATTCAAATCGGCGCGGTGGTTCACGTACGGCAGGAGCGCGCCGTACATCTCTTTCATCTTCGGCCAGTCGGCGCCGTGCTCGTTGGTGACGTAGAGGTAGTCGCGCTGGTTTCGCCACGCCTCGTCGAAGATCTGTTTGAACTCGAGCTTGGGATCGATGTAGGCGCGCAAATCGTCGGTCACGCGACCCTGCCCGGCCTGCGGCGGCGCACGATCCGCGTCGACGACGAAGATCTGTGGGCCGTTGCCTCCTGCCGCTCCGCCACGTCCACCGCGACCGCCCCCGCCGCCGCCCGCGCGATACACGAGCTTGTGGCCGTCGAGGCTCACGTCATAGCCCGCGACGCCGGTCGCGAATGGGACGTCGCGCCGGTCGCGCAGTGTGTAGCGATGAAGCGTCGCGCCGCCGCCCGCGCCCGCCGCACCGCGACCACCACCGCCGCCGGCTTCGACGTAGAACACGGTGCCCGCCGCGCCCGCGTGCAGGTTGCTGTACTGCCGCTCCGGAATTCCCGGGACGGCGAGGATACGATGCGAGAGCCCGTCGAAATCGATCGTCACGGTCGGCATCGCGGCACGCGGCGCGCGTGGCGCCGCCTGCTCGCCACCTGCGGCGCTGTCGGCACCGGCCGCGCCTCCACCGCCACCCCGACCACCGCGGCCGCCGCCGCCACCACCAAAGGCCGGCGCGGCGGGCGTTCCATTCTCCTCATCGCTTTCCGGGAGGAACGGCGACGGATCGCTCTTGCGCAGAATCGCGGCGTAGAGACCGAACGTTTCCGTGTGGTCGGCGTTCGACATGTCGAGCCACTGCGAGCGCAGACCGAAATCGGTCGACGCGATGAACCAGAGATACTTGCCGCTCGCGTCCCACGCCGGCGACTCCACGTCGGCGAGTCCATCGGTTACCTGCTTCGACGCGCCCGTCTCGACGTTCACCACTTCGATCGCCTTGTACAGAGTATTCAGATGCTTGGCATAGGCGATCCACTTTCCGTCCGGCGACCACACCGGATCCATCGTGCGCGTCGGCACCATCCACGGATCGTTGCCGACGATCTTCGCCGTGCCCGCCGCCACGTCCACCACCCACAGATGCAGGTTCGTGTCGTGGAACAGGATATGTTTTCCGTCGGGCGACCACGACGCGGTATAGAAGTGGCCCGTCGTGGGAATCTTGATCTCGCGCGGCGTCGTCAGGCCGTCCTGGTCGACGATGTACAGCTCGTACTCGCCCGACTTGTCGCTGAAGTAGGAGAGCTGCTTGCCGTCCGGCGACCAGGCCGGCTCACGCTCGGCCGAGCCGCTCGAGTTCGTGATGTCGCGAACGTCGCCCTTCTCGGCGGGAATGGTGAAGATCTCGCCGCGCGCTTCGACGGCGATCCGCTTGCCCGTCGGCGAGAGCGCCATGTTCGTCATGTTGGCGGTGACGTCCTTCCACTGCGCCATCATCCACGGAAAGTCACCCGTCGCTGTGATGTTGACGACGTGCTCCTGGCCGCTCTTCGGGTCGAGCAGGTGAATGTTGCCTGCCTGCTCGAAGACGACGGCGCTGCCGTCGCTGGCCGCATCGAGCGTCTTCACGTCGTAGTCCGTGAAGTGCGTCACCTGCGTGAGCTTCTTCGAGGCGCGATCGAAGCTCCATACGTTGGAGACGCCGTCACGATCGGAGGCGAAGTCCACCACGCTGTTGTTGACCCACACCGGATCCATGTTCTTCGACTCCGGAACCGATGGCGCCGAGAAGTGCGCCGATCCACGAGGCGATCCCGCCTGGGCGACGACGAGATCGGTCGTCACGTTCGGTGTCGAATCGAGATCGAACGTCTTGAGGTCGACGATCCAGATCGGGCGATTCTGACCGCCGCGGTAGTTGCGGCGCTCTTCGTCCCACGAGTTGTTCATGCGGTAAGCGAGAAACCTTCCGTCGGGCGAGATCTTCCCCTGATACGCGCGCGGAAGCGGCATCGGGGTTTCGACTCCGCCTTCGACCGGAATCGTCCAGAATCGCGGCACCGCGCTGGGCGCTTGGCTCGCGCGCGACGACGCGAAGACGATCGACTTGCCGTCGGGCGTCCAACCCTGCACTTCGTCGGCGCCGGGATGCCAGGTGAGTCGCTTCGGCTCACCGCCTTCGGCGGCCACGACGTAGACGTCGACGTTGCCACCGTATTGGGCGCTGAAGGCAATCAACTTGCCGTCGGGCGAGAACTTCGGGTTCTCGGTCGTGCCTTGGAAGCTCGTGATGCGGCGAGCCATGCCGCCGCTCTTGTCGACTACCCAGATGTTGTTCGCGTAGGCGAACGCGATCTGAGTCTTGCTCACGGTCGGCGTGCGGAGCATGCGCGTCTGCGCGTGGGCGATGTCGGCCGAGGCGAAGACGGCAGATGCCGCCAGCGAGGCCACAAAAACCGGGGAGTTGCGACGCATAGGTCTGGGGAAAGGGACACGTAAGCATCGCCTGCGTACCTCGGCGCGTCCAGAGTAAGAAAGCCAACGGGTGGAACGCATTTGCGCCCCACCCGGTGACCCCCGTCCCTCTGGCAACGAATCAGGCTGCGGCCGGCTTAGTTCGCGGCCGAAACGTCGAACGAAATCACATTAAGGGTGCCGAGCGTCTGTTTGAGGTTCGTCACCCGCAGTTTCCAGGTTCCGTTCGCGTTGATCTGGTAGCTGACGCCGCAGATGAACGGCTGGGTGACGTTGCTGAACGACTTGGATGCGACGACCGCGCCCGACGGATTGATGAGCTCGACCTTGAATTGCGGCGGATTCGTCGCCCCGCCACCGAGCAGATCTGTTACCGGGGACACGCCGACGAGAACCGGGAACGTGCTGGCTTGAAAGTTCGAAATGATGAATGAAATCGTCTTGTCGGATTTGACCGGAATCACGAGCGGCGCCGACGACGACGGCTTCGAACTGGCGGTGTTCTCGGCCTGAGTTGGAACCGACAGCGCCGCGAGCGTGCCGAAGCTCCGGCAGAATCCCTTCAGGCTGTCGATGGCGTCGCCGAGCTTGGCCTCCACTTTGTAGAGCGCCTGGGCGTCTGGACACTGGAGGAATTGGCGCGATCCACCGTCGCCTCCCGCGTTGATGTTCACCCAGCTTTCGGCTTGCGTCGCGTCGAGGCAGTCGCCGGTGTTCAGCCGGTCGATGAACGTCCCCGCGTACAGTTCCACGCTCGTCACGACCCGCGAGCTCGGGCAGTTCTCGGAGCCATTGCTGACGTTGACCTGTGCCGCCTGTCCGGCGACCGCCTCGGCCGTCTGGAAGGTTGAGTTTCCCGGTGTCGTGCCGTTGAAGGTGCGGCACGTGAACTTCACGCGGCGCAGGAGGTTGAACCCGAACGGGTTGTCCCGCCCTCCGGTCGCTGTGATCCCGACGATGTAGGCGTTGGATCCGCAGTCCATCTCCACGGTGCGGTTCCCTCCTGAGCCGCCGACTCGCGCGGTCTCGCTCATCGTCGCGGTGACGGCGCCGAACAGGACGGCGCCGGCTGCGATGATTCTGGTAGCGGTTTCCATGGTGATCTCGCGTTGAGGAGTGTTTCCGCGAGTAGGAACGCGGCCAGCGAGGCGGGATTCTCACGCGAGCCCGTCCTTTTCAGTACTTTTGGCACCATGGCGCACATCGAGAACGTCTCCGACACCGCCCGCTGGGTGGCGGTCTACCGCGCCATGGAAACGGCTCGGCCGGACGCGATCTTTCGGGATCCGTACGCGGGGCGCCTGGCCGGCGAGAAGGGCGAGGCGATCGTCGACGCGATGAAGCGCGGCCGGCAGATGGCGTGGGCGATGATCGTCCGTACGGCCGTGTTCGACGAGATCATCCAAGCCCAGATCCGCGCCGGCGTCGATCAGGTCGTGAATCTGGCCGCGGGACTCGACGCGCGGCCATGGCGGATGAAGCTCCCAGCCGACCTTCGCTGGACCGACGTCGACCTACCGGGAATTCTCGACTACAAGCTCGAGACGATGCGCGGCGAGACACCGGTCTGCCACTACGACGCCGTGCGCGCGGACCTGCGCGAACCGGCGGTTCGCGCCGAATTGTTCAGCAGGCTCGGCGGGCAGTCGCGGCGCACGCTGGTCGTGACGGAAGGTCTGCTCATCTATCTCACCTCCGAGCAGGTCGGCGCGCTCGCCGCCGATCTGCACCGCCCGGCAAGCTTTCACTCGTGGCTGATCGACCTCGCGCGCCCGGAGCTGCTCGCCATGATGCAGCGGTTCTGGGGCAAGTCGATGGGCAACGTGAACGCGCCGTTCCAATTCGCCCCGCCGGAGAACACGAAGTTCTTCGAGCCGTTCGGCTGGCGCGAAGTCGAATTCCGGTCGTCGATGGACGAAGCGCAGCGGCTTCACCGCGAGATGTCCATGATGTGGCTGTGGCGGCTGCTCGGCCGGCTTCGCTCGGCCAAGGTTCGTGAGAACTTCAAGCGGTTTTCTGGAATCGTGTTGTTCGATCGGAGCTAGACTCTCTCACATTCTGCCAGGAGGCAGGCGCATGCAGCCGACGATGATTGTGTTGCGTCTTTTTCATATTTTTTCGGGGGTGCTCTGGGTCGGGCGGCGTCGCGATGACGACGTGGTTCGTCGTTCCGTCGGTACAGGGCGCCGGGCCCGCCGGCGGCGGCGTCATGAAGTTCCTGCTCGTGAACACGAAGTTCGGCCCGTATTTCCCGTCGCTCGCCGGACTCACCATGCTTTCGGGAATCCTCATGTATTGGCGAGACGCGGCCGGCTCGAACGGCGCCTTCTACTCCTCGCACATGGGCATCACGCTTGGCATCGGTGGGCTCGCCGGCCTGGTCGGCATGATCTACGGCGGTGCGGTGGTCGGCCGCGCCGCCTCGGGCATGGCGACGCTGATGCGCGCGATGGACGCGCAAGGCGCTCCGCCTTCGCCGGACCAGATGGCCAAGCTCATGGCCTTGCGCGAGAAGGTGACCTCGGGCGCGAGAGTCGTGCTGCCGGTGCTCCTCATCGCCGTCGTTGCGATGTCCGTCGCGCGCTACGTCTGATCCGCATCCCTCCACCCGAGGATACCCGAATGATTCGATGGCGATGGTGCGCCGCGCTCCTGCTGGCCGGCGCAGGGTCGGTTGCCGTCGCGCAAGAGACGCCGACGGAACGTGATGCCGCGCGCGACGTCGTCCACAAGCTCGATTCGCTCGAGAAGGCGCTCAACCTCCCGGCGCTCGTCGCCAAACTCACCGGGCCGAACGCGGCCCGCGACCAGGTCGCCGCGCGCGCCAAGGAGCTGATGGACACCGAGCTGCTCGCGATGGGCGACGACATCACGCGGCATCCTGAGATCGGATTCGAGGAGAAACGGTCGGTCCAGATCCTGACCGACTATCTCAAGAAACACGACTTCACGGTACAGATGGGAACGCCCGGTCTCCCGACCGCGTTCATCGCCCGCTACACGAAATCGACCGGCTCACCGAACCTCGGCGTCATCCTCGAGTACGACGCGCTGCGCGGTACGAAGGGCGCGTTCCACGGCGATCAACACAGCACCCAAGGGCCGATCGGCATCGCGGCCGCCGTGGCGATTGCCGAGTATCTCTCGAAGACGAAGACGCCGGGAACGGTGACCGTGTTCGGCACGCCCGGCGAAGAGATGATGCCGCCGAACGCGAAGACGGTGATGTTCACCTCGCACGTTTTCGACGGCGTGGACATTCTCGTCCGCAGTCATTCGACGATGGTCACGAGCCGGCCGGCGGCGGGCTTCGGGACGTGCTGCATGAACATCGACGGCGTGAAGTACACGTTCAGCGGCGCGCCTGCGCACCAACTCACGGCGTGGAACGGCCGCAACGCGCTCACGGCGGTCATCCACCTGTTCGACAACATCGACGGGCTGCGGAGCAACATGCGGCCCGAGGCGCGCATCCAAGGCGTGATCACCGAAGGCGGCGCGGCGCCGAATGTCGTGCCCGACAAGACGGCCGCGGATTTCTACGTCCGCTATCCCGACGAGGTGTACCTCGCGCAAGAGCTGCAGCTGGTGGATGACGCGGCGCGCGCCGCGGCGTTGGCGACCGGCACCAAGGTCAAGATCGACCATTACGGCGAGAGTCGCGACGGCGTGAGCATCGGCTCCATCAACGAAGTCGCGTTCGGGTATCTCAAGAAATACGGCGGCCAGAACGTGCAGCCAGAACCGGGCAAGCCGCAGGGCTACGAGGAGACCGGCAGCGTGTCGAGCGCGGTCCCGGGCGGCGAATTCAGCGCCATGACTTCCACCGCGCCGAATCACACCTACGAGATGTTGGCCGACGCGACGTCACCGGTTGGACATCGCGGCTTCGTCACCGACGCGCAGGCGATGGCCGCGCTGCTGTATGATTTCGCGACGCGATCCGATTATCGCGCGATGGTCAAGCGCGAGTTCGACACCATCCACGCGCTCCACGCCGAGTACCTCGAGGACCTCAAGAAAGTGTACGTGGTTCCGAAGGTGCCGGAGCCGTAGGGTCAGCTCATTCGCGCGCGAGTCTCGAGGGCGGTCAGCAAGACTCAACGCAGATGCCGCAGACTGAAAAACAATTGCCGCAGATGGACCGGGAGTTGTCCATCTGCGGCAATTGCAGTTCCGATCGGCGGCATCTGCGTTGAATTCGCTTGCCCCGGTCAGTAGCCCGACTGGCGAGTCAGCCCAGCAGAACTGTCGTTCACCTCTTGATTCCCGGCCCCGGAAGTGCTCCGCTGCCTGGCAGGTTCGCAGCGGTCGGCGGCGGACCAACCGGCCTCGGAGGAGGCGCAGGCTCCTGGCTGTCGAGCATGCCGCGCGACACCAGCTGCGCGGCGAGGACGGTCTGAATCACGCTCGTGATGTTGTTCGTCGTAGCGTTGGGGGCACCGCCGTTTTCGCCCCCGGAGATCGTGATCAGCTTCGCGTCCGACAGCGCACCGGCGATGACAGGCGCGATCTGCGGCAGCATTTCGATCTGGCGATAGCGGAAGTACGACTCGCCGCCCACGGCGATCGCCTGATTCACCTTTTGGATCGCCTCTGCCTGCGCCTCGGCGATCTTGCGAATGCGGATCGCTTCGGCGTCGGCGCCGGCCTCGGCTTCGAGTCGCACGCGCGCGGCATCGGCCTTTGCTTGCGCGATCTGCGTCGCGTCGAGCTCGGCCGTGCGCTGCAGACCGGCGGCTTCCTGTCGCTTGGCTTCGGCCTGCGCGACCAGCGCCGCGTTACTGGCTTTCGTCTGCTCGAGCTCACGAGTCTTGTCGGAGATGGCGCGCTCGGCCTCGAGCTGCGCTTCCTTGGCGCGCCGGGTCTGGGTCGCCGCGACGATGTCCGCGTTTGCCTGTGCCACCGCCGCGGATTGCCGGCGTCGCGACTCGGCGACTTCGGACTGCACGACCTTGATGTTCAACGAATTGAAGATGAGCCCAAGGTCGGTCAGTTCGCGCGAACACGCTTTCCGGATGATCACGGCGAGCGGATCGTCCTCGTCCTCGATCGCGGAGCCTTCGCTGGGGACGAGCGCCGTCGGCACGGCGCGGACCGGGACGAGCGCGGCCGCTTCCCCCGGGGGCAACGCGTGCACGGGCGCCGCCTTGGCCGAGAATAGCTGGTCGTGCGTGAGCAGGTTCATCGCGCGCCGGCCCGAGCTCGAGAGCAGGTCGGTGAGCGTACTGAGTTGGTCGGCGTCGCTCTTCGAGAAAAAGCGGTTCGCCGCGGTCCTGATCAACGCGTCGGTGTCGCCAACCGAGACGATGGCGCTCGCCAGCACGCGCACCTTGATCGGCGCCGGCGTGCCGGTCGCGTCGATGTCGGCCGTCTGGTCCGTGATGTCCAGATCGATGTTGATGACCTTGCTCGAGATCGTCGTGCCCGTGGTGAGCAGCGGGATTTCCTTGGACTTGCCCGGTCCGCGATAGATGACCGTGCCGCCCGTCAGCCAGCTGACGAGGCGAATGGTGCCTGCTTCGACGTTGCGAAGAATGCTGGAGACGATGGCCGGGATGACGATGAGCACGAACCCGACGACGACCGCCCCGATGATGACAGGAGTTGTGATGAGCGATTGCATGAGCGACTCCGCGAAGGAGACGAGAGGGTGTTTAGAGGACTGATACCGTGCAGGTCTGGCGTTCCGCGTTCACGTCGTCGATGCGAAGCCGCTGGCCGGCGCGAACGCGCGCGCCGAGCAATCGGTCCTGCGGTTGCAGCGTAGCGAGGATCTGCAGCACCTGTCCGTCCACTTCCAATGACACGATGCCCTGCCCGTTGGCGTCGAACGAGCTGACGGCGACGGCTTCGTCGGCGACAGCGCTCTCGAGCGTTTGCGCCGGCCGCGACGCGAACCGCATCGCGAAGTTCCAGATCGGCGACACGAGGAAACGCTCGAACGCCACCGCGCCGACGATCGCCACTCCCGGCAGAATCACGCCGGGAAGCAGGGAGTGCAGCATCGTACCGGTCGCGCCGAAGCCCAACATGAGGCTGAACAAGAATCGCGGCGACGTGACGAGCCAGAACGCGCGGCCGGTGACGCGGCCACCGAGCGTGTGCGAGGCGCGGGCGGCCATTCCCGCGTGCGAGTGCGTGTGAACGAGGCCGTGAACGTGGCCACCCCCGGCCGCGCCGCCGTGTGCGTGTCCGCCGCCACGCGCGACCGCGCCCTGGTGTCCGCCTCGACTCCCGAGGCCACCAAGCGCCATGGCCGTGAAGCCGATCGCGCCCAGCACCATGCTCGAGATGTAGAGGTCCATCGTTCGGGAGATTGGGTTTCGTGCGACGTCAAACACAACGAGACACTGGCTCGCGAAGTTGCAGCGCTCGCGATGTGGCCGTGGTCTCGTGAGTTATGCTACCGCTTCGGCGGCGGTTCGGTAACCGGTGTCTCGACGGTCGTGCGCGGAAACCGCTATTTGGGCACTTGCGCTTTCAGAAACTCTAGTCGGCGATCAGGGGTCGCACGCGACGTTGTCCATCGACCCTACGCCATCGCGCTCGCCGGTTCGACGACCTCCGGACTCTCGGGCTGCCTCGCGGGCTTGAACAACAGACCGAACAGGAGGAACACCGCGAACGCACCGACGGCCGGCACCATCCAGATCGCGTGCCAGTCGTGAACGACCTGCGTGCACGCCGCCGCGCCGTTGCACGACGGACTCGGGGTCGCGTACCTCGCGACGACTCGTCCCGACACCGACGCGCCGACGAAGTAGCCGACGCCGTTGGTGACGAAGTTGATGAAGCCCTGCGCCGCGGCGCGAACCTTCTCGCCGGCGCGCTGGTCGGTGTAGATCTGGCCGCTCACGAAAAAGAAGTCGTAGCACACCCCATGGAGCAGGATGCCGGCGTAGAGCAGCCACATCCCGCCGCCGATGTTGCCGTTGGCGAAGGAGAAGTAGCGCAGCCCCCAGGCCAGCATGCCGACGAGCATGATCGCCTTGATCCCGAAGCGGCGCAGCGCGAACGGGAGCATCAACATGAAGAAGATCTCGGACATCTGGCCGAACGTCTGGATGAACGCCGGCTCCGGTGCCTTGATCTCGTTCAGGAAGAGATTGGTGAACGTGTAGTAGAACTGGAGCGGAATGCAGAGCAGGAACGATCCCAACGCGAACATGAAGAAGTCGCGGCTGCGCAGGAGGCTCAGCGCGTCGAGTCCGAGCGCGTCGCGCACGCTGAACGGCGCCCCCGTCGCCTTGGGCGGCGTGTGCGGCAGCACCAGCGAGTAGAGCCCCAGCACGACCGACGCGCCGGCCGCGATTTGCATCGGGAGCGCCAGCGCGTCGGCGCGCAGGACCTTACCGACGAGAATCCCGGCGACGATCCACCCGATCGTGCCCAGCACGCGAATGATCGGGAAGTCGCGCGCCGGATCGTTCACGTTGTGGAACGAGATCGAGTTCGTGAGCGACAGCGTCGGCATGAAGCAGAGCGCGTAGAGCAGCAGCAGCGGGTAGAACGTCGTCCACGACGTCTGTTGCGACACGAACCACATCAACACGCCGCCGCCGATATGCAGAAACGCGAGCAGCTTCTCGCTCGAGAAGAACCGGTCGGCGACGATGCCCATGAAGAATGGCGACACGATCGCCGCGATCGCCATCGCGCCGTACGCCGCGCCGATCTGCGGATCGGTGAAGTGGCGCGTCTGGCCGAGATACGTGCCCATCGTCACGAACCAGACGCCCCACACGAAGTACTGCAGGAACATCATGAGGGCGAGCTTCGTGCGCGCGCCGCCCGCCGCGACGCCGGCCTGCGCTGTCATGGCAGTTCCCGAATGCGAACGTTGCGGATGGAGAGCGTGCCGTTGTGGTCGCCCTGAATGCCGATGTAGCCGCGCTTCGCCATCCCGTAGTTCGGATAGACGTGGAACTTGCTCTTCGCGACCTTCGCGGTCCAATCAGGACTCCACAGCTCGTACTCGACAACCTTTTGTCCGTTGAGCCAGTGCTCGACGTGCGCGCCGTTCACGACGATCCGCGTCGTGTTCCATTCGTCGGCCGGCTTCACCACGCCGCGCGGCGGCGCGTACAGACCGTACGCCGACGCCGCCGACGTGAGCGGATTCTTGCCGTCATCCGCGTTCGCGTCGTCGAGCAACTGATACTCGGGACCACTCCAGTAGATGTGGTCGTACTCCTTCGTCGCGCGGTAGAAAATGCCGCTGTTCCCCGCTTTCCCGATCTTCCACTCCAGCTCCAGCTCGAAGTTCGCGTACTGATCCTTCGTCATGATGTCGCCGGTGCCGTGCGACTTCGTGATCTCGTTGCCGACCACGGTCCAGCCGGCCGGCACCGCGTCGCTCTCGTACCCGCGGAACGACGGCAACTCGAGCAGCCGCCAGCCGCCGGCGGCCGCCCGTCCGGCCATCTCGACGTGTTGCTGCGTGGACATCGCGCGGTGCACGCACGCCGACGCGAGCACCACCGACAGCACGCCAACGCTCCGCAGAATCGGTTTCGTTCGCATCGTCAAATCGCCCACCCCGCGCGATAGTCGCGCGTGAGATATTGGTTTGCGTCAGGCGCGTTCGTGAACTCCGCCTTGTCCGCGTCATAGAGGACCTTCTTGCCTTGTCCCGCATGCAGCGCGGCGACGCCGAGTAGCATCGTCTCCGTCAACTGCGCGGCGTACTCGATCGGTGAGCTCGATTTGCACTCGCCGCGAATGGCCTTCGCCCAATTCAGCTCGTGGCTCCACGTGATGCGCGGCATCGTCTTCGGAACCTTCGCCGCCGCTTCCATCAATCCGGCCGGATAGCAGCGCGGATTCGATCCGTACGTGTCGTTGATCAAAATGCCTTTTTCGCCGATGAAGATCACCCCGCCTTCCGAGATGAGCGTCACGTCATCGGGCAGCACGTCGGGACGCGGCGGATAGAGGCCGCCGTCCGACCAGAACAACTTCACCGGCGGCATCGACCCGCGCGCCGCGAATTGATAGTGCACGTTCGTCGCGGCCGGATACGACACCGGTCGCTGTCGGACACGCGACGCCGGCGATCCCGGCGGCGCGGTCGGATCGGGGGGAATCGGCATCGTTGCCCACGGCGTCGACGTCGCTTCGATGCTCGTCGGATATGTCAGCCCGAGCGCCCAGAACGGATGGTCGATGAGATGCGCGCCCATGTCGCCGAGCGCACCCATGCCGAAATCCGTCCACCCTCTCCAGTTGAACGGATGGTAGATCGGGTGATACGGAATGTCCTCGGCGACCGGTCCGAGGTAAATGTCCCAGTGCAGCCCTTCGGGAATCGGATACGAGCCCGAGCCCATTCCTTCGGCGAGCGTGCGATTCACTCGCCCCTGGCTCCACGACGTGCCGAACGACGTCGAACCTGCCTGCATGATCTGACTCGGCGCCAGCGGCCGCGGAACAGGCTGCGGCCAGTAGCCCAGCGGGCGGTTCGTCCAGACGTGAACCTCGTGCACCGGACCAATGACGCCGGCTTGAATCCACTCGTTGATCAGCCGCGCGCCTTCGCTCGAATGTCCCTGATTACCCATCTGCGTGACGAGCTTGGGATTGGCGAGCGCCGTCTGGCGAAGCACGCGCGCCTCGTGCACCGACCACGTCAGCGGCTTCTGCACATAGACATGCTTGCCGAGGTCCATCGCCGCTTTGGCGACGACGGCGTGGTTGTGGTCGGGTGTCGCGACGATGATGCCGTCGATGCCCTTTTCTTTCTCCAGCATCTGGCGGAAGTCGTAGTACTTCGCCGCCTTGTCGAACTGCTCCTGGAGCTTGATCGCCCCCGGGTTGACGACTCCGTCGCGATTCTGACGCAGTTTGCTCGTGACGTTCGACGTCGAGAAGTTCATGTCGACGTCGCACACGGCGCAGAGATTCTCGGTCTTCGCGAGCTCCTGCGCGTTGCCGGAACCCATGCCGCCGAATCCCACCACGGCGAAGTTCACGGTGTCGCTCGGCGCGCGATATCCGACGCCTCCGAGCACGTGCCGCGGCACGATCATCGGTGCTTTGGCGGTGATGGCGGCGCCAATAACGGCCTTGCCGGCGTCGGCGACGAAGTCTCGGCGGCTGATCGAGTTGTCGGAATTCGACATTCGTAGTCCTGCGTTCGGGTTGCCCGCGCGCGGCTCGGTACCGCGCAGCCATTCATTATTGCATCGCGACACGCCCGTTCGTAAGAACCGGGCGCCGTTTCACACACGCATCAGGGCCGCCAGATTCCCTGCGCGACCGCCGGCATGAACGAGTCCAGCCCGAGCGGCGGGAACGCCAGCGTTCTGCGTTCCTCTGCGCTCTGGTACGCCGCCATCAGGATCTTCACGACCTCAAGCCCGTCGTCGAAGGTCAGCTTCGGCTTTTCCTTGCCGAGGAAGACTCGCACGAAGTGGCGATCCTCGGCTTCGTAGCCGTACGCGGCGGCCTCGTTGGCGACGACGGGCATCTGCCCGATCTCGGCGTTCTGCTTCTCGACGAGATCCTCACCCTCTTTGCCCTGCACGGCGCGTGAGAAGAAGAGCTTGAGCCCGCTATCGAGCGTGTTCCACGCCATCGAGTACTCGGGGCCGAGCAGCTCCGCGGACAGCCGAAGTCCGGCGCCCACAAAACTCCACGACGTCGAGGCTTCGCCGATCACCGTGTAGCCGTCGTCGGTTTCGAACTCGATCGTCGTGCTCGCGAAGTCCTCGGCGGGCGCCGACGTGTAGTTCACGTCGCGACCGAACGTCTTCGAGAGCTGTTTGATGTAGGCGGGCCGCGTCCATTTGAGACTCGCAATGTGCGCGGTCACTCGAATGGGTTTGACCGACGACAGCGGCGCGCCAGGCTCGGTGAGCAGGTGTCGCACGACGAGCGCCGAGTGGCACATCATGTCGTTCAACACGCCGCCGCCTTGCAGCTCGCCGCGCCAGAACCAGGGCATGTGCGGACCGCTGTGCTCTTCCGCGGCCCGCGCGAGATACGGACGACCGGTCGTCGCCGCGCCGCGCGCCCAGAGCAGGGCGCGCCCGGCCTCGACCTGCGGCGCGAACACTTGATTCTCGAGATAGCCGTGCTGAATGCGCGCGCGTTTGACGAGATCGCGAACCGCGATCGCCTCGGCGACGTTTCGCGCGAGCGGCTTCTCGCACGCGATGCCTGTCAGGGCACCGCGGCCGCGTTCCACCGCGTCGACGATCTCTTCGACGTTCTCGACGCGCGCGTGGTTCGGTCCCGTGAGCCAGATCGCGTCGATCGCCGGATCGGCGACCATGTCGGCGATCGACGCATACGGCTTCGCATGGCCGACGTCGAGCTCGCGCGCGAGCTGCGCGGCCGACGCGGCGTTCTTCTTGTTGGGGCTCCAGACACCGAGCACGTCCGCATCGCGCACGGCGCGAAACGCCTGCATGTGAAATCGCGCGTTGAATCCACTGCCGATGAATGCGACGCCGAGGCGCTTGCCGGGCTTGGGATCGGTTTTCTTCGGACTCATTTCTCTTGCGGACTCACACGGGTGGTCATGACGTCATAGCTCACGCCGAGCTTCTCGAGCGCGGCTGGCGGACAGCCGTCGTAGTTGGGGTTGAACACGTTGCCGATGTATTGGACGTCTTTCCAACCCATGGCGCTCGAGTAGAACCCGGAGGCCGTCATGTCGCGGAGGCGGTTGAAGAACGAGACGCCGTACGACATGCCGGGCGGCGCTTTCTGCGGATACGCGATGTCGTCGAGAATCTGACGGCGCTGCGGGTCGCTCGCGTCGACGAAGTACTTGTCGAACCGCCGAAGCGATTCCGTGTCGAGCCACGCCAGACCGCCGCGCATCGCGACCTGCGTCGCAGGATTGGCGTCCTTCTCGGCCAGCAGATAGTCCATGTACTCGGGGACTTTCGCATCGGTCGCGCTGCCGGAGATTTCGTCGCGCGGAATTATATAGTCCACGAGCACGTGGACGGTCTTCCACTCGTGCGCCGTGAAGAAGCGCGGTCCCGCTTGCGCGACCGGCGCAACGGCCTGCGACGTCGCCACCTGTTCGAGCGCGGTGGCGGGACTGAGGGCCGCGGCCACCGGCACGGCGCCGAGGACCTGCAGCATTCGGCGGCGGGAAATCGCCGCGTCGGCTGACGTCGCGCCGGCGCCTTTCGGCTCGCGATCGTCATTCATGGTACTCATAGCGCCCCCGCCGTTCGCTGCTGCGCGATGTAGTCGCTGGTCCGCCAGGACAGCGCGAGAATCGTCCACGTCGGATTCTTGTCCGCTTGCGACACGAACGGACTGCCGTCGGCGACGAAGAGGTTTTTCACGTCGTGCGCCTGGCAGTTCGCGTTCACGACGGACCGCGTCGGATCCGCGCCCATTCGCACGCCGCCCAGTTCGTGGATGATCGTTCCGCCGGCGGCGAGGCCGTAGTTCTGCTCGCGCGTCGGCATCGGCGACGACGGCGTGCCGCCCATCGCGACGATGAGCGCGCGAAACGTCTCCTGCATGTGCTTCGCCTGGTTGTACTCGTAGTCGGTGAACTTCCAGTGGAAGCGAAGGACGGGAATTCCGAAGCGATCGACGGTCGTCGGATCGAGCTCGCAATACGAACCCTCGTTCGGGATCATCTCACCGCGTCCGTCGAATCCGATCGACGCGCCGTAGTACTTGCGATAGTCGGCCTTGAGTTGCGTGCCGTAGCCGCCGCCGTTTTGCCGCTGAATGCCGCCGCCGAATCCCGACGACGGCTGCCCGGCTCCGCCGTACACTTCTATATGGTAGCCGCGCGGGAAATCGAGCTTCGCGTTGTCGAGCCACCACGGCATGTAGACGTGCATGCCGCCGACACCGTCGTGGTTGTGCGGCACGTGATCTTCGAGCGCCGGGATATGGCCCGACACGCCGGCGCCGGTCGTGTCCGTGAGATACTTGCCGACGATGCCGCTCGTGTTGGCTAATCCGTTCGGAAACTTCGTCGACCTGGAATTGAGCAGCAGTCGCGCGCTCTCCATCGCGCTCGCCGCCAGCACGACGATCTTCGCCCGCACGTGCTCGTCGGTATTCGTGTTCTTGTCGATGTACGACACGCCGTTCGCGAGGCCGTCCTGGCCGACCGTCACCTCGCGCGCCATCGCGTTCGTGATGAGCGTGAGCTTCCCCGTCGCCAGTGCCGGCGCGATCAGCACGTCGCCGCTCGAGAAGTTGGCCTTCACCTGACAGCCGCGGTTGCACTGTCCGCAGTAGTGGCAGGCCATGCGTCCGTTGATCGGCTTCGTGATCACCGAGAGGCGGGCCGGAATGCAGGTGATGTTCAGCTTGTCGGACGCCTTCTTCACCAGCAGCTCGTGGCAGCGCGGCTTCGGCGGCGGTTGAAAAATTCCGTCCGGCGCGTTGCGGAGTCCTTCGTTCGATCCGTAGAGACCGATGAACTGGTCGACGTTGTCGTAGTACGGCTTCACGTCGTCGTAGCTGATCGGCCAGTCGTCGCCGAGTCCGTCGAGCGATTTGCGGCGAAAGTCGTCGGGGCCAAAGCGCAGGGAAATCCGCCCCCAATGATTCGTACGGCCGCCGAGCATCCGAGCACGCCACCAGCTGAACTGCGTGCCCGGCGCGCGCGTGTACGGTTCGCCGTCGATCTCCCACCCGCCGTCGCAGGCGTCGAACTCGCCGAACGGCCGTCCGTGAATCGACGCGCCGCGGTGCGGCGTCGCGTAACTCGGAACCATCATCTTCGAATCTTTCGACGCGAACCATCGCGGTCCCGCCTCGAGCAGCACGACGCGCGCGCCGGCCTTTGTCAGCACGTACGCGGCCATGCCGCCGCCGGCGCCCGAGCCGATGATCGCGACGTCGTAGATGGGTCGTTGTGGCATACTATGGAGTGTCCTGTCTCGTCGCCTGTTTGACGGCTGTTGGATCATTGAACATCAGCCACTCGATGACCGACTGCGGCAGGCTCCCGTAGCTGATCACCTGGTCGTGGAACGCGCCGAGCCGGAAGTCGTTGGGGTGCGCGTCGCGATAGCGCCCAAGCAGCCGCATGAAGCCCAGCTTCCCGACGATGTACGTCATCTTCTGCGTCGGCTGCGACGCGGCGCCGGCCGCCTCGCCTTCGGCCGCTTCGCGATCGAGACCGCCTTCGTTCATGAAATACTGAACGGCCTGATCGAACGTCCACTTTCCTGTGTGCAGGTTCGCGTCGACGCCGACGCGCGCGGCGCGATAGCGCGACAGCCGCAGCACCTGTCCGTGGCCACCCGAGTTCTGCGCGATCAACCCTTCGTGGAGCACCACTTCTTCGAGATACAGCGCCCAGCCTTCCGTGAAGACGCCGTCTCCCTGCTGTCGGCGGATCTCATCCGGCAGGTGATTCGCGATGCTGAGCTGCACGAAGTGTCCAGGAAATCCTTCGTGTACAATGAGCGGCCGCGGGTCTTCGATTCCGGCTCTGATGTAGAAGTTGTTGCTCTTCGGATTGTACGTCGGGATGAAGTAGAAGCCGGACGGATCCTTGTCGTAGAGGCCGGGCGGATTCATGAAGCCGCCGGGACTCGTCGGCTTGAACGCCTCCGGCAGTTGTCGGATGTAGAACGGCCCGAGGTACGGCGGCAGTGTGACGAGCCGCTTGGCCTTGATGAAGTCGATGACTTCCTTCTCGCGTGCTTGATACGTCTTGAGAAAATCCGCCTGATCCGTAGGGATGCGCGGCGCTCGCGCCGGATCCGGATTGGCGAGCCGCGGGTCGGGCAGCATCGCCTCCAGCGCTCGATATCGCGCCAACTCCGTCTGGCCGATCGTGTTGAGCTGGTCGGCGCTCATCGGCAGCAGATAGATGTGGTGCAGCATGTACTCGTAGTTCGACGTGCCCATCGCCCGCCACGGCGGCATCGACTTCTCCCGCGCGGCCAGCCAGTCGGCGTACGAGTGAAGCGCTGCCACCGCCGAGTCGCGAGCCGCCACCAGCGCCCCACGCTCGGCCGGCGAGAGATCCTTGGCGAGCGTCATCAAGCTCGCGGTGTAGAGGTCGTCGCCGCCGCGCGCCGCGTCGATCGCGAGCGTCGCATAGAGTGACACCGGCTTCGTGAGATTCGCTTCGCCCTGGCGCAGCATCGCCGGCGTCGCGCGCAGACGCGCCGTCGCCGCCAGCGCGCGTTGACGCGTCGGCGCGTATTCCTTGGTCAGCAGCGAAAAGATGCCGTTCGTGATCTCGTTGACGTAGGTCTGCGGGTCGACGTGCTCGGCGTCCTGCACCCGGCTGAAGAACTCCGCCGATTCGAGCTGCGACCGGAACAGCACCCAATCCACCTGATCGTCTCGGCTCCACTTCGTTGTATCGATCGCGCGCACCTGCGCGAGCAGCCGTCGCACGTAGGCGCGGCGCGCCTCGATCCCCGCCGGGCGGTAGTCGGTGAGCCGGTCGTCCCACGTGTGCAGTCCCTGGCCGCTCGACGCGACCGGATAGCTCACCTTGACCGAGTCATAGTAGGCGGCGGCGATTCGTTTGAGGTCGGCCGGCGCGGTCGAGGCATGGCGAGCCCGCATCGAACCTCGCGCCGCGACAAGCGGCGGCACGCCGAGCGGCGCTACGAGTAACACCGCCAGCTCCGAGGCGACCAGCGCGCGCGCGACCGGCCCGATACGGGGTATGCGACGATCGAACACTAGAATTCCAGCGTTGAGAGATACTTATAGCTCGCCGCCGCGCTCGCCATCGGGTCGGGCGGGTTGTCGTACTCGACGAACGTGTGCTCGACGCCTTTGCCGTGCGCCAAGATCGTCTTGAAGTCGATCACCCCAGCGCCGACGTCGGCCATCTTCTGATCCGGCGGCCCCATCGAGTCCTTGGCGTGGAACATCGAGAAACGGCCCGGATACGCGGCGAGCAGTTGCAGCGGATCGGCGCCGCCGTTCACCGCCCAGTAAATGTCCATCTCGTACGACACGAGCGAGGGATCCGTCTCCTTCATCAGGATGTCGATCGGCAATACGTCGCCCGTCTTGCGGACGATATCGTTGTGGTTGTGGAACGCGAATCGGAACCCGGCTCGCTTGCACGTGGCGCCCGCCGTGTTGAACCGCGCCGCCATCTGTTTCCAGTCGTCGGCCGTGGCCTTCGGGCCGCGCGGCAACGACGCCACCGTCACGAACTCGTGGCCGATCGTCTTCGCGTCGCCGAATGTCTGCGCGCCGTTCGTTTCGATCGCCTCGATGGCCACGTGCACCGAAGGCGCGGTCAGGCCGTTCGCCTTGAGCATGTCGCGAATCTCGGCCGCCGGATGGTTGAAGTAGCCTGCGAATTCAACCTCCTTGTAGCCGATCTTCGCGATCGCCTCGAGCGTGCCGGCCGTGTCGGTGGCCATCTTGCTTCGAACCGTGTACAGCTCCATGCCGACGCGGGCGAGCTTGCTCGGCGTTTCGCCAACCAGGGGGACGGTCAGCTGACCGAGCGCCCGCCGCGCCCATGCTCCCAGCGCCGCGACGCCGAGCATCGCGAGAAAACTTCGTCGATTCTCCATGTCCGGATTGGCGACAGAGGTTGAGACATCGGCAAACATGGCCGGGCGCATCGAGGGCGGCAATGGCGGCCGTGCCGCGGTCCGCGCGGCCCGTTCGCGTGGCGTCTGGCGGAGCTATCTTGACGCGCATGAGACGCGCCCTCGCCCCACTCCCGCTGCTTTTGATGCTCGCCGGCGCGGCGTCACTCCCCGCGCAGTCGGCCGATCACGTGGACATCATTCCGCGTCCCGAGTCGGTCGTCACCGGAAACGGGACGTTCCTCTTGACCGCACGAACCATGCTGTGGGCGGATCGCGCCGACAGCGCCGTCGCCCGGCGATTCGCGCGGGACGTCGCCCCCGCGACGGGGTTCGACCTCGCGGTTCGCGTCGGCGACGCGACGCGCGGCAGCCGAATCGTCTTTCGTCGCGCCGCCGCGAACGACACGTCGCTTGGACCCGAAGGTTATCGCCTCGTCGTGACGCCCGCGGCGATCACCGTCACGTCGTCCGCGCCCGCCGGCGCGTTCTACGCGAAGCAGACGCTGCGCCAGCTCCTCCCCGCCGAGGTCTTCCGCGCCGCGCCGATCGACGGAGTGAAGTGGACGATTCCCGCCGTCACGATCGTCGACCGTCCCCGGTTCTCGTGGCGCGGCATGCACCTCGACGTCTCGCGCCATTTCATGCCCAAGGAGTTCGTGAAGAAGTACATCGACCTCCTGGCGCTCCACAAAATGAATTCCTTCCACTGGCATCTCACCGATGACCAGGGCTGGCGTATCGAGATCAAGAAATATCCCCGGCTCACGTCGGTCGGTGCGTGGCGTTCGCAGACGCTCGTCGGCAAGGCGCAGCGCGATTCCACGCTCGACGTCTACGACCACAAGCCGCACGGCGGCTTCTACACCCATGACGACGTTCGAGAGATCGTCGAATACGCGCGCGAGCGCTTCGTGCGCATCGTGCCCGAGATCGAGATGCCCGGCCACTCGCAGGCCGCCATCGCCGCGTATCCGAGCCTCGGCAATTTCGGCGACACCGTGCCGGTGTGGACGAAGTGGGGCGTCACGCCGCACATCCTGAATCCGTCGGATACGACGATCGCGTTCATGCAGGACGTGCTCACCGAAGTGATGGGACTCTTCCCCGGCGAGTTCATTCACATAGGCGGCGACGAAGCGATCAAACCGGAATGGAAGGCGAGCCCTCGCACGCAAGCCAGGATCAAAGAGCTCGGCATCGCGCCGGACGACTCGAGCAAGCCGCGCGACTTCCACGCCGAGGACGCGCTGCAAAGCTGGTTCACGACGCAGATGGACCACTTCCTCACCACCCACGGACGACGACTCGTCGGCTGGGATGAGATCCTCGAGGGCGGCCTCGCCCCCAACGCGGTCGTCATGTCGTGGCGTGGCACGGCCGGCGGTCTCGCCGCGGCGCGCGCCGGTCACGACGTGATCATGACGCCGGGCGACTACACCTACTTCGATCACTATCAGTCGCGAAACACGGCGGCCGAACCGCTGGCGATCGGCGGATTTCTCCCGCTCGATTCGGTCTACGCCTACGAACCCGTACCCGCGGAGCTCGAGCCGCAGTTCGTCTCGCACATTCTCGGCGCGCAGGGGCAGGTCTGGACCGAGTACATCGAAGGACCCAAGAACGTCGAGTACATGGCATTCCCGCGCGAAGCCGCACTTGCGGAAGTCCTCTGGACGCCGAAGTCGCGCCGCGATTTCGCCGACTTCTCAGCGCGACTCCCCGCTGAATCGCGCCGGCTCGACGCGCTCGACGTGAACTATCGCCGCTGACGGTGCCTCATCGGCACTTGGCGATCTTGCGCAGATGGTTCGGGTGCAGCGCCCACTCGAGCGTGCCGCTGCACTTTTTCGGCGCGCCCTTGAAGGACAGAAAGCACGCGCCTCCCTTCTTCAGCTCCAGATGCGACTCATCGATGCCGCTGATCAGCCACGTGACGAGCGCGCTCAACTGTGGCTCGTGGCCGACCACAGCCACGACCGGATGATCGTGCTCGGCGACCCATCCCACGAAATCCTCGAACGGCGCCTTGGGTCGGAGCGCGTCGGTCGTCGAATGGATGTCAAGCCCATACTCTTCCGCGACGATTTCCGCCGTCTCGCGGGCCCGCGTCAGGGGACTGGTGGCGATCAGCGAGATCTTCGGTGCGATCGTGCGCAGACCTTCGGCGCACTGCACCATCTTGTACCGCCCTTCGGGGGTGAGCGGCCGGAGATCGTCTTCCTGGCCGGTCTTCGAGAATGAGTCACGGTCTTCCGCGATCGCGTGACGAATGACGAGCAAGTGCATAGGCGGCGGCATCCCTCCAGTGGAGATCAGATGAGCACGATTCGACGAGTCACCCTGATGCTGGCAAGTCTCGCGCTACCGCTTCGCCTCGCCGCGCAAAAGCCCGAGCCCGCTAAGTCCGACCAACCGTGGCCGACGGGCACCTTCTCCATTCTCGCCTACGACCCGGCGACCGGCGAGCTCGGGGGTGCGGTTCAGTCGCGCGTGTTCTCGGTAGGCAACGGCGTTTTGTCCGCCGAAGCGAACGTCGGCGTCGTGGCGACACAGGCGATCGTGGACGTCGGCTACGGTCCGCAGGCGCTCGCGCTGCTCCGACAAGGCATGGACGCCGAGCAGGTCGTGAAGACGGTGTGGGGCCAGGACCCGGATCCGCGTCCCACCGACTGGTCGAAGGAAGGAAGACAGTTCGCTGTCGTGGACGCGAAGGGCAACGTCTTCGCCTACACCGGACCCAAGGCGACCCCGTGGGCCGGCAACAAGGCGTGCACGGCGCCGAATACGCATTGTACCGCGCAGGGAAACATCCTCGCCGGTTCGGCGGTGGTCGACAGCATGGTGGCCCTCTTCGAGCGCACGCCCGGCCATCTCGCGTACCGGCTCCTGGCGGCGCTCGAGGGCGGACAGCTCGCCGGCGGCGACAAGCGCGGGCAGGAGTCGGCGGCGATGGTCATCGTGAAGAAGAACGGCGGCGTCTGGCTGCACAACGACACCGTGCTGCGGCTCCAGGTCGACGACAATCCGGAACCGATCAAGGAACTTCGCCGGCTCGTCGAGAAGGCCGCGGCCCAACACCAGATTCCGGCCGCGCCGTAGCTACGACTACGGCACCGTCCGCGCGCGCTTCTTCATCAGCGCCTCGATCTCGGCGATCTCGCGCGGTGCGGTGCTCAGTCGCTCGAGACCGGTGTCCGTGATCAGGTAGTCGTCTTCGATCCGGACGCCGGTACCTTCGTAGCGCGCGACCACCGGCTTCACCTTCGCGATGAACGCGCGGTTCTTCGGCGTATCGGGAAGCGCGTCAAGCATGCGCGCGCTCACGTAGATCCCCGGCTCGATGGTGAACACATCACCGGGCCGATAAACCCGATCGCCGTACGAGAACTGCGCGGGGTCGTGAACGGCGAGACCGAGGCCGTGGCTGATGCCATGGATCATCCACAGCATTCCCTGCCTGCACATCGCCGGCGTACGCTCGCAGTTGGCTTGCCACGGCGGATCGAACGTCGCGTCCTCGCTCTCGATCAAGCCGAGCTTCGCGAGCCCGCGCGAGCGAACGGCGACGGACGAGTCCTGCGCCACTGCGGCCGATTTGCCGGGAACCGCGTTCCGTTCCGCCGCCGCCTGCGCGTCGCGCACGAGTTGGTACATCGCGCGCTGGTCCGCCGTGTACGTGCCGCTCACCGGAATCGTCCGCGTGATGTCGGCGGCGTAGCCTTCGTATTCCGTCGCCGCGTCGATGACGACCACGTCGCCCGGTTTCGTTTCGCCGCGGTCTTTCATGTAATGCAACTGCGTTCCGTTGAGCCCCGACCCGACGATCGATCCGTACGCCGGCCGCGCTCCCCCGAGGCGCATGAACGTGTACTCGAGCGCGGCTTGAAGCTCGTACTCGTGCGCCGGCATCGGCGCGGTCATGGCCGCGCGATGGCCTTCCGAGCTGATCTCCGCCGCCTTTCTCAGCAGCGCGATCTCCGCCGCGCTCTTCTTGGCGCGCAGCTGATCCACGAGCGGCGACGCATCCTTCGCGACGAGTCCGGGATGTCGCGACACGAGTCCGCGCACGAACGACCGCCCTCGCGTGAGCGAGTCGGCGCGCGAGAAGTCGGCGTCCTCGAAATCATCCAGCGTGAAGAGCGGCAGGCCGCTGGCCGCCAACGAGTCGGTCACCGCGCCGACCGCCGAGAATGAGCGGGCGCGAACCTGCTGCGTGCGGACGACGGCGGCCGAATCGGGCCGCCATCCATAGTAGAACGCCGAGCGCGGATCGGCCGGCGTGAGAAACAGCGTCGTCGTTCCGACGCCGTGGCGCACGACCATCACCATCGCCGCGTCGGCTTCGTCGAAATTGGTGAGGTAGTGAAACGCCGGCAGTTGATGGAACGGCCCGAAGTCGTTGATCGGCGTCCGTTCCCCGAACGCGACCACGAAGCCGCTGTCGATCTTCTTCGCCAACGCCTCCCGCCGCGCCGCGAACTCACGCTCGGTGATCTGCGCCCGCGCCACCGGCGCCGCGCCGAGCACGAGCAACGAGAGCAACGAGAGCAACGAGAGCAACGAGAACATCGCCAACGAATGCGTTCGGAACGTCATCGTCCCTCTCATCACAGGTTGTTGGCCGTCACGCCGTCCACCGGTCCACCCGCGCTACGGATTCGCCTTCCCATTCTCCGGCAGCAACACGAATCGCGCGTAGTTCTTCGTGTCGAAATACTTCCGAGCCGCGTCCTGAATCTGCGCCGCGGTGAGCCCGGCCAACATCTGATCGTACGGCTTGAGCAGGCCCGTGAGATCCTCGCCGGCCTGATGGCGCGCCATGATGTTCCCCAGCCAGTAGCCGTTCTGTTTGATCTCGACTTCGCGCGCCCGCGTGAGCTGCTCCTTCACCTTGCCGACGTCCGCCGCAGACGGCACGGTCGCCTTGAGCGAGTCGATCATCGCGAACACGGTCTTCGACAACATCTCGACGTTTTCCGGCGACGAGTTGAACTGAACGGTGATGTCGTACTCCGGACGCGGAATGCGACCGCAGCCGCCGCCGACGCTCGGGCTGTAGGTCCCGCCGAGCTTCTCGCGCAACTCTTCGTCGAGCTTGATCTGGAAATACTCCATCAGCGCACGGAACGCAAAACGCGTTTCGGGCGAGTACGTGCACGCGCCCGTGAACTCGATGCGTGTGTCGGCCTTCGGCTCGACACCCTTGCGGACCACCTTCTCCACCACGCCCTTCGGCGGCTCCACACCGACGTCGCGGAACGTCTCTCCCTTGTGCGTCGACGGTAGCGATGCCAGGTACTCCTCCACGAGCGGCTTGAGCGTCACGGTGTCGACGTTGCCAACGAACAGGAAGGTGAAGTTGCTCGCGTCGGCGAAGCGATCCCTGTAGAACGCCAACGCCTTCTGGGGATTCAGTTCGCCGAACACCGCGGCGGTGAGTGGACGCGCACGGAAGTGGTGCTGCGCCATCGTCCACGTCACCGTGTCGATGAACACCTGGTCGGGATCGTTCCCCTTGTCGGCGAAGTACGCCGCCGCCTGATTCTTCCACGCGCCGAATGCCACCGAGTCGAACCGCGGCGCCGTGAAGTCGAGATACGCAAGTTGGAAAAGCGTCTCGATATCCTTTGGCGACGCGTGTCCGCTGAGCCCTTCGCTCGTTTCGCCGATCGTCGGAGCCGCCGCGGCGGCCTTGCCGGCCAGCTTCTTTCCGAGATCGATCGCGTTGAACGCGCCGATGCCGCTCACGTTGATGACTTCCGAGGCGAATCCCGCCGAGATGTAGTTGGAGTCCGGCGCGAGCGACGACCCGCCCATCGCCGACGCGCTGAACAACACTTCGTCGTCCTTGAAGTCGGTCGGCTTCACCATCACGTGCGCGCCGTTCGACAACGTCCAGTCGGTCACGCCTACCGCTGGAATCGTCTTCGACGCGACGATCTTGCCGGCCGCCGGTGCATTCGGCACCAGCTCGGCGCCCGACAACGTCTCGGTGTAGGCCACCACCGGCGTCTTCGCCGTTCGGTCGAACACCGCCTTGAGCTCGGCCGGTGTCGGCACCTTCACGCTGTCCTTCTGCGGCGATTCGGCGATGATCACGCGGTTCTCGTCCGTGATCCACGCGCTCGCCATCTTGTTCACTTCCGCCAGCGTGATCGTCGGCACGAGCTGCTGCACGATCCTGTACTCGTACTCGATGCCCGGGAACGGCTCGCCGTTCAGATAGTTGTCCACGTATTCCTGCACGTACGACGCCGATTGCGTCTTGTCACGCTCGGCGTACGCGCGCTCATACCCGCGCAGCATGTTCTGCTTCGCGCGATCCAACTCGCTCTGCAGGAATCCGAACTGGTCTACGCGCTTCGCCTCGAGCAGAATCGCCTGGAGACCCGCGTCGATCGTGCCGTTCTTCACGCTGGCGGCGAGCGTGAACGCGTCGCTCTCCCGTCCGATGAACGACCCCTTCGACGCGTCGGCGCCGAGGAACGGCGCGTCCGGCTTCTGCGCGATCTCTTCGAGGCGTGCGTTCAGCATCGTGAGATACAGCCGCTCCATCAAGTCGCGCCGGTAGTCGCCGACCGTCTTGGTCTTCTCGATCGGCAGCTTGAAGAGCAAGCTCACGTCCGAACCCTGCGCTTCCTTGTCCGACGCGACGGCGATGAGCGGCTCCTTGTTCGGCGGCACGGTGATCGTCGGCCGTTTCGTGGGATTCACCGCCTTCGGAATTCCCCCGAAGTGCTTCTTGATTTGCGCCTCGATCACCGCCGGATCGAAGTCGCCGACGGCGATCACCGCCTGGAGGTCCGGCCGATACCACGTCTTATAGAAGGACCGCACGCGCGCCGGCGTCGCGGTCATGATGCTCTGCTCGTTGCCGATCGGCAGCCGCTCGGCATAGAGCGATCCGCGAAGCGCGATCGGCAGCCACTGATGCAGCATGCGATCGCCCGCGCCTTTCCCGAGCCGCCATTCTTCGCGCACGACGCCACGCTCGTTCGCGACTTCGGCGGAATCGAGCGTCTCGCCGTGCGCCCAATCCGCGAGGATCGTGAACGCCTGATCGACGATCCGCGCCGTGTCGGTTGGGATCGGGAGGATGTAGATGGTCTCGTCGAAATCCGTGGAGGCGTTGAGGTCCGCGCCGAATCGTACGCCTATGGACTGCAAGTACTTGACGAGATCGTTGTGATTGAAATGCGTCGTGCCGTTGAACGCCATGTGCTCGACGAAGTGCGCTAGTCCGAGCTGGTTCTCGTTCTCGAGCACCGAGCCCGCGTTTTCGACCAGCCGCAACTCGGCGCGCTTCTCCGGCTTGTGATTGACGCGGATGTAGTAGCGAAGCCCGTTCGGCAGCGTCCCGACGCGCACTTTCGGGTCGTTCGGCAACGGGGACGAGGCCGACGGCGCGGCGCTGGGCGGCGCTTTCTGCGCCGCGACCGGTGTGAGAGCCGCGAGGCAGAGAAGCGCGGCTCTCACATATCGAGTCAGAGAATTGGACATGGTCGAATGTTACCCGGTCGAGGCGTTCTCGTTGCCGTCCGCGGTGTGTCGGACTCGGCTTTCAGTATAGGTTGACCGCCACTGGCCACGCCGAGTCGACGACGACTCGCGGCCGCGAACTCCCCGAATTCATATGAGGGTGGACGCCAAGATGCGACGCCGATTCCCACGTCGTACAAGCGCTTTACTGTTTGCCATCACCGTTCTTTCATGCGTCGGCACCACGAGCCCGGATGCTCCGGCCAAGAAGGTCGGGCCGGCGGGGCTGGACATAACGTCGACGCGTCCGCCCGTCGTCATCAGCCAGGTTTACGGAGGCGGCGGCAACTCCGGCGCGCCGGTCTCGAACGACTTCATCGAGCTGTTCAACCCCGGCATCGCGGCGGTGTCGCTCGCTGGGTGGAGCGTTCAGTACGGGTCCACGACGAGTACCGCCGCGTGGCAGGTGACCGCACTGACGGGCTCGATTCCGCCGGGCGGCTACTACTTGGTGGAAGAAGCGATCGGCGCGAACAGCCCACCCGTGGCCTCGCTGCCCACCGCTGACGCAACCGGTGCGATCGCGATGGCCGCGGGGGCGGCGCGTGTTGCGCTCGTGAACACGACGACCGCGATCGTCACGAATCCCGCCTCGTGCCCCACCGGCGTCGCCTCGGTGGTCGACCTCGTGTCGTACGGCTCGACATCGTGCGCGGGAACGTTGACCACGGCGGCGCTGACCAACACCACGTCGGCTTCGCGCAACGACAGCGGATGCGCCTGGACGGGGGCCTCGCAGACCGACTTCACGATCGGGGCGCCCGCGCCGCGCAACAGCACGACGCCGAGCCACGCGTGCGGCAGCGGCACCACGGGCCCGCTCGATCACATCAAGCTCGGCGGACCGACGTCCGTCGTCCTCGGCTCGAGCATCCAGCTCACCGCCACGGGCTTCGACGCGTCGAACAATCAGCTCAACCCGCAGCCGACGATCACCTGGTCGTCTGACACGCCCACCAACGTCGACATAAATCCGACGACGGGCAACGCGTCGGGCGTCGCCATCGGCACGGCCAACGTCACGGCGACGTCGGGCAGCGTGAGCGCGACCGTGCAGATCACCGTCATCACACCGACGAACGGCGTGGTCATCAGCCAGGTCTACGGCGGCGGCGGCAATTCGGGCGCGACGTTCAAGAACGACTTCATCGAATTGTTCAATCGCGGCGGCGCGGCCGTCTCGGTCGACGGCTGGAGCGTGCAGTACATGTCGGCGAACGCGACCGGCACGTGGCAGGTGACGGCGCTCAGCGGTTCGATCCCGCCGAACAGCTACTATCTCGTGCAGGAGGCGGCCGGCGCCGCAGGCACGACGAATTTGCCGACGCCGCAGACGATCGGCACGATCGCGATGTCGCAGAGCGACGCCCGCGTCGCCCTCGTGAACACCACGACGGCCCTCACCACGTCCGGCCAGGGCGCCTGCCCGACGGCGGCCGCCAGCGTCGTCGATCTCGTCGCGTACGGCACCACGCAGTGTCCCGCGACCTTCGACGCGCCGACGCTCAGCGCCACGACCGCCGACCTCCGCATCAACGGCGGATGCGAGTATTCAGCAAATCCTAATGCCGATTTCGTGGTCGGCTCGCCGAATCCGCGCACCGCGGCCACGCCGGCGCGCTCGTGCACCCTCGGTCCGATCGACCACATCACCGTGACCGGCGCGGCCGCGGTCGGCGTCGGCGGTGTGACGACCCTCAAGGCGACGGCGTTCGACAATACGGCGAACAACAACATTCTCACCCACACCACGTTCACCTGGTCGTCCGACAGCCCGAACGCCACGGTCGACCAAACAGGGCGTGTGACGGGCGTGACGATCGGCCCGGCGAACGTCAGCGCCGCGAGCAACGGGAAGACGGGCACCCTCGCGATGAGCGTCGTCGACCCGAACGCGCCGGCGACGATCACCCTCACGTCCAAGTCGGCCATCCCGTATCCCGCCGGCTACGTCGACGTACTGCTCTCCGCCGTCACCAACGGCCTCGGCTCGACGGTCACGCCGACGCTCACGTGGACGACGAGCGACCCCAACGTCGCGACGGTCGACCAGCAGGGCAGCGTCCTCGGTGTGGGCGCGGGTCCGGTGACGATCACCGCGACGGCACCGAACAACGTGTCGGGCACCGAGCACCTCACGATCGAGCCGCACACCGCCGCGACGACGGCGATCTACCGCGATCACCTTGCGTTCGGCGCGCCCGTCGGCGCCGATCCGAGCGACATCGTGTTGAGCAAGACGCAGTACGTCGTGTCGTACAACCCCAACCGCCTCGGCACGGACTGGGTGTCGTGGAATCTCAACGGATCGCAGTTCGGTCCGGCGCCTCGCTGCAACTGCTTCAGCCCCGATCCGGATCTCCCGGCGAACGTCTATCACGTCACCGACTTCGACTACACCGGCAGCGGCTACGACCGCGGCCACATGACGACGTCCGAGGAGCGCACGACGACCGATCAGGAAAACGCGACGACCTACATCCTCACCAACGTGCTCCCGCAGCTCGACGCGAACAACGCCGGGCCGTGGGAAGGGTTTGAGAATTTTCTAAATGCGCAGGCCCAGTCGGGGAAAGAGATCTACACCGTAGCCGGCCCGCAGTGGGGCCCGACCGTGCACACCCTGCACGGCAGCGGTGCGTCCCCGAACAAGGTGCAGATTCCCGATTTCACGTGGAAAGTCGCCGTCATCCTGAACGGCGGTCAGGGCCTCGCCGACGTGCACTCGTCGCACGACCTGCAGGTGCTCGCCGTGAAGATGCCGAACCTGAGCGCCGCGGACGCGGCGACCGGTCTGCCCGGCTCGTCGGCCGCGAATCTCTCGGGCCTCGACTATACGCCGTTCCTCACCAGCGCGCGCGCGATCGAACAGGCGACCGGCTTGAGCCTGCTCACGGCGCTGCCGGACAGCATTCGCAACATCGTCGAGACGATGGACCATCCGCCGACCGTCTCGTTCACCGGCACCGCGGCGCTGAACGAAGGGGGCACGGCGAGCTTTGACGCGAGCGCGTCGACCGATGCGGACGCCGGCGACGCCGTGGTCAAGTATGTGTGGAACTTCGGCGACGGCACGCCGGCGGTGAGCGGCACGACGCCCACCGTCACGCACGTCTTCGCGGACAACGGCAACTTCACCGTCACGCTCGCGGCGTACGACCTCCAGGGCGCGAGCGGCGTGGCGACGAAAGTGGTCGCGGTCGCCAACGTTGCTCCGACCGCCACGTTCACGGCGCCAACCACCGGCGTCGAAGGCTCGCCGTTCGCGCTCAAGTTCACCGGCGGCACGGATGTGTCGTCGGTCGATGCCGCGACGCTCACCTATGCGTTCGATTGCGGCACCGGCACCTACGGCACCGCGTCGCCGGCGGCGACCGCGACGTGCACGCCGCCCGACAACGGTACCTTCACCGTTCGCGGCAAGGTGCTCGACAAGGACGGCGGCTCGACCGAATACACCGCGTCCGTCGTCGTCGCCAACGCGGCGCCCACCGCCGTGCTCAACGCGCCTGCGACCGCGACGCAGGGCACGCCGTTCACGCTGTCGCTCTCCAACGTCGTCGACCCGTCGTCCGCCGACGTCGCGGCAGGACTTCAGGTGCGGTTCAACTGCGGCACCGGCTTCGGCGCCGCGTCCACCGCGACCAGCGTGAGCTGTCCCGCGAACACCAACACCACGCTCACCGTCGGCGCGACGATCACCGACAAGGACGGCGGCACGAGCAGCTACACGGGCGCCGTCGTCGTGCAGCAGGTGCTCGCCGGCAACACGAACAGCTGCTCCGGCAATTGCGTCATCCCGTCCGGCGCGACGCTCGGCACGGACCTCACGATCAACGCCGGTGGCGTCGTCGTCGCGCAGGGCACGTTGAACGGCAACGTCACCATCGGCGCGGGCGGAAAGCTCCAGCTCGCCGGCGGCTCGGCGTCGAAGAATCTCGACCTGCGGTCGGGTGCCACGCTCGTCGCGCAGGGTGGTACCATCGGCGGCAACGTGCAGGGCGCCGGCGCAGTGAGTCTCGACGCCGGCACCAGCGTCGTCGGCAATCTCCAATTGGTCGGCGCGACGAGCATCTCCGTCGCCGCGACGGTCAAGGGCGGCTTTCAGATCACCAACCTGACGGGCGCCGGCGCGATCTGCGGCGCGCGAATCCAGGGCGATCTCCAGCTCGTGGGCGGCGGCGCCCAGAGCGCGTTGACACTCGGCGACGGATCCGAGTGCGGCGGCAACACTGTCGGCGGGAACATGATGGTCACCGCGAACCGCGGCACCGTGTCGGTCGTCGGCAACGTCATCACCGGCAACCTGCAGTGCCAGTCCAACACGACAATCACGTCGAGCGGCAACACGACGATCAACGGCAAGAAGCAAGGCCAGTGCACGCAGTGATCGCGCGGCCAGCGCGATGAACGGCCCCCCCCGCGGCGGAGCTCGAGCTCCGTCGCGGTTTTGTTTGTTCGGGTTCTCTCGCTCCCCCTCCCCGGAGACAACTCCACATGCGCTCGTAGCCAACAGCGCGCGCGGCGCGCAGATTACCGCCCGAGTCCCGGTGCCGCCCATGATGAGGCACGGACGCGAAATGGCCGTAATCCGAGAGGAACTGCATGCGACTTCGTTCTCGATTCGCCGCGTCCGCGGCGTTGCTGTTGTGCGCGACCGCTGGTGCCGCGACGCTCACCGCGCAAGCCTCGTCGAAGATCGGCGCCGCCGACTACGCGCGAGCGGAACGGGCCATGAGCTACAACGTGACGCCGCTCGTCTTCGGAACCTCGGTCCGTCCGACCTGGCTCCCGGACGAGCGGTTCTGGTTTCGCGACCTGACTCCGACGGGAAGCGAGACGATTCTCGTCGACCCCGCCAAGGGCACGCGCACGCGTTGCGACAACGAGCCCAACCACTGCGGCATCGACTTTCCGCCGGACAGTGGCGCCGGCCGCGGAGGACGCGGCGGCGGTGGCGGGCGAGGAGGGCGCGGCGGCGGACGCGCGCCGGAGACGATGTCGCCCGACGGAACCAAGGGCGCCTTCATCCGCGATTGGAACCTCTGGGTTCGCGACGTCGCTACCGGGCGCGAAACGCAGCTCACCACCGACGGCGTGAAAGACTTCGGCTACGCGACCGACAACGCCGGCTGGCAGAACAGCGAACGCGCGATTCTCCTCTGGTCGCCCGACTCCAAGAAGATCGCCACGTTCCAGCAGGATCAGCGCAACGTCGGCGAGCTGTACCTGGTCAGCACCAAAGTCGGTCATCCCGAGCTGCACACCTACAAGTATCCGCTGCCCGGCGACAGCGTCGTCACGATGATCCACCGCGTGATCATCGACCTGAGTGGCGCGACGCCGCGCATGATCCGCCTCCAGATGCCCGCCGACCAGCACCGCTCCACGCTGTGCGACGACATCGCCTGCCGCGGCTCGTGGTCCGACGTCGAGTGGTACCCGGACGGCGCACACGTCGCGTTCGTCTCGACGTCGCGCGACCACAAGCACGAGGTCCTGCGCGTCGCCGACGCCATTACCGGCGCGATTCGCGACGTGCTCGAGGAGACGTCGAAGACGCAATTCGAATCCGGCAACGGCCGCGTGAACTGGCACGTGCTCCCGGCGTCGAACGAAGTGATCTGGTTCTCCGAGCGCGACGACTGGGGCCAGCTCTATCTGTACGATCTCACGACGGGCAAGCTCGTTCGCCAGATCACGAGCGGCGTCGGCAACGTGACGCAGCTCGTCCACATCGATCAACCGAAGCGCGAACTCTATTTCATCGGCGTCGGCAAGGAGGCGGGGCGCGATCCGTACTTCCGCCACTTCTATAAGATCGGAATGGACGGCAAGGGGCTCACGCTCCTCACGCCCGAGAACGCCGACCACGACGCATCGCTCTCGCCGAACAACAAATACCTGTTCGACACGCACTCCACACCAACGACGCCGCAGACGACCGTGGTGCGCGATCTCGACGGCAAGCTGCTCGTCACCGTCGAGAAAGCCGACATCTCGCGCCTGGTCGCCACGGGATGGAAGCCGCCCACGCCGATCACCGTCAAAGCGCGCGACGGCAAGACGGACCTCTACGGTCTCATGTTCGTCCCGACGCCGCTCGACTCGAGCAAGAAGTACCCGATCATCAACCACATCTATCCGGGGCCGCAGACGGGCTCCGTCGGCGGCAGGACCTTCAATCCCGCGCGCGGCGACGCGCAAGGACTCGCCGACCTCGGGTTTGTCGTCGTCGAGATCGATGGCATGGGGACGCCGTGGCGGTCCAAGGCCTTTCACGACGCGTACTACGCCAACATGGGCGACAACACGCTCCCCGATCAGGTGGCCGCGATGCGCGAGCTCGCCCAGCGCTACCGATGGATCGACATCGACAAAGCCGGCATCTACGGCCACTCGGGCGGCGGCTTCGCCACTGCCGACGCGATGTTCCGCTATCCCGACTTTTTCAAAGTTGGTATCTCGGAATCAGGAAACCACGACAACCGCGTGTACGAGGACGACTGGGGCGAGCGGTACGAGGGACTCGACGACGGCCACAACTACGACGCCGCGGCGAATCAGACCGTCGCCAAGAATCTCAAAGGGAAGCTGCTCCTCGCGCACGGCACGCTTGACAACAACGTCCCGCCGAACAACACGCTGCTCGTCGTCGACGCGCTCATCAAAGCGAACAAGGATTTCGATCTGCTCATGCTCCCCAACCAGCCGCACGGGTACGGCGCCGAATCCAACTATATGACGCGCCGCCGTTGGGACTACTTCGTCAAGAACCTCCTCGGCGCGGAACCCCCGAAGGAGTACGAGCTGGGACCGAAACAGGCCGGAAGCCCGCGCGTGACACCCGAGGCCCCGTAGGCGCGGACCTGCCGCGCGATTTCGCCCTGAACAAGAGCCTCGATGATTCCCCGCGCGTTCGCCGCCTTCGCGGCGCTGGCCGTCTGTAGCCCCACACTCTCGCTCCGCGCGCAGAGCACGCCGCGCGCGCCCGAGCGCGCGATCCGTCGCGACATCCCGCTCACCAACATGATTCGCCACGCCTTCGCCGAAGGCACGCGCGATTCGACCGGCCGGCCTGGGCGCAACTATTGGCAGACGTGGATGGACTACACCATCACGGCACGCCTCGACCCGGCGACGTCGACGCTCTCCGGCCGCGAGACGATCAAGCTGCACAACGCGAGCGACTCCTCGCTCTCGTCGATCCAGATGCGTCTCGACCAGAACATCTTCCGCGGCGACGTCCCACGCGGCGCGTCCGTGCCCGCCGAGAACACCGAGGGATTTGTCATCACGAAACTGGCGGTGAACGGCCAGTCCGTCGACCTCAACGCGCCCGCCTTCGGCCGGGGAGGACGCGGCGGTCGCGGTGGCGGGCCGGCGCCCGCCGAGCCGGTTGCCATCGGCATTCATACGACGTCGGCGCGCATCGTCCTTCCCTCGCCGATCGCGCCCAAGTCCGATGCGACGCTCGACGTCGAGTGGCATTACAAGCTCGCCGGCGGTCCCGGCCAGGGGCACCGCATGACGTTTCGCTGGGACGACACGCTCTACCAGGTCGCGCAGTGGTATCCGCGCGTCGCCGTCTACGACGACTTGCGCGGCTGGGACACCGACCCTTATCTGGGTCCGTCAGAATTTTATAACAATTTCGGCCGCTTCGACGTGACCGTCGACGTGCCGGCGGGCTGGATCGTCGGCGCTACAGGCGTGCTGAAGAATCCCGACCAGGTGCTCACCCCGGCGGCGCGCGAGCGGCTGTCGCACGTGCTCGAGTCCGATTCCACACGGACCATCGTCGGGCCGACCGAGATCGGACCGGGTCAGGCGACTGCCGCCGGCGACCGGCTCACCTGGCACTTCGTCGCCGACACGGTGAACGATTTCGCCTGGGCCACCGCCAAGCAGTTCGTCTGGCAGGCGACGCGCGCCACGATCCCCGGGCGCGACGCGATTCCCGTCAACTTCTACTACCTTCCCGGCCACGCCGCCTCGTACGCCGACGCCGGGGCGATCCTGCGCCATGCGCTGGAGTTTTATTCGAAGTTGTGGATGCCGGATCCCTTCCCGCAGCACACAATGGTCGATGGCCCCGACAACGGCATGGAGTACCCCATGCTCGTCATGTCGAACGACGGCCCCGCCGACCACGAGACCGGCCACCAATGGTGGCCGATGACCGTGAGCAGCAACGAAACGTGGTACGGCTGGATGGACGAGGGATTCAATCAGTACATGAACGTGCTCTCGGCCGCCGACAACCAGCATCGTCCGCCTGATCTCGACGGGTACGGGCAATCGTACGGCCGCACGAGCGGCGACGAGCACGAGGCGCCGCTGATGTGGGACGCCAACTACGGCGGTCCGATGTACTCCTTCCAGGCGTACAGCAAAACGCCGCTCATGCTCTCCATGCTCGGCGGGATCGTCGGCGACAGCGCCGTCTGGCGCGCGCACAGCGAATACGCGAAAACATGGCGCTTCAAGCATCCGTCGCCATGGGACTACGCGTTCTTCATGAGCAACGCGCTGCGCCGGGACCTCGGCTGGTTCTGGTACTACTGGCTCTTCACCACCGAGTCGGTCGACGAATCGATTCAGCGCGTGACGACGAATGGTTCGCGCACCGCGGTGACCGTTCGACAAGACGGGCAGATGCCCGCCCCGGTGATTCTCAGAGTCGAGTTCGCGCCCGGCGCCGGCGCGATTCACAAGATGAGCAACGCCGTCGTGACCGGCGATACGGCCGTCGTGACCTATCCGGTCGACGTGTGGTTCAACGGCAGCAAAACGTTCAACGCCGAGCTCGACCTCGGCCCTCGCAAGATCACCAAGATCGTGCTCGATCCCCACTGTCGCTTCCCCGACCGCGATCCGAGCGACAACGTCTGGCCGCGCGGCGCCCCGCCCTCGCAGCCCACGACCGGCGGCCGCGGCGGTCGGGGCCCCGTGTGTTCGAATTAGCGAGCGTCGGCGACCAGTGCTCGGCTCGTTTTGAAGAACGCGGCGCGCCTGGCACGAATTGATCTACAGTCTCGACGTTACGCAACGACAGAATCCGTGAATGTCCGCTCGAATTGAGGATTACGCGCTCATCGGCGATTGTGAGACCGCCGCGCTCGTCGCGCGCGACGGCTCCATAGATTGGCTGTGCTGGCCGCGCTTCGATTCGCACGCGTGCTTCGCGGCGCTCCTCGGAGGTCCCGAACAGGGACGCTGGCTTCTCGCTCCCGCTGACGACAAGGCGAAGGTCAGTCGCCAATACCGCGACTCGACGATGATTCTCGAGACGACGTTCGAGACCGCGGAGGGCGCGGTGACGGTGATCGACTTCATGCCGCCGCGCGACGGCGAGTCGAACGTCGTGCGCACCGTGGTTGGACTCCGCGGCTCGGTGGCGATGAAGACCCAGATCATCCTCCGGTTCGGCTACGGATCCATCGTGCCGTGGGTGAGTCGTCTTGCCGATGACGCGCTTCGAGCCATCGCCGGCCCCGACATGATCGTGATCAAGGCTGACGTTCCCGTGCGAGGCGAGGGTCTCACCACCGTCGCGGACTTCACCGTCTCGGAGGGCGACCGCGTTTCGTTCGTCATGACGTGGGGCCCGTCGCATCTCGCGCCGCCCAAGCCGATCGATGCGAACCACGCGCTCGAATTCACCGACCGGTTTTGGAGAGCGTGGGCCAGTCAGTGCCAGTACACCGGCGAGTGGCGCGACGCGGTGATACGCTCCGTCCTCACGCTGAAGGCGCTCACGTATCGTCCAACGGGCGGAATCGTCGCCGCGCCGACGACGTCGTTGCCCGAGCAGATCGGCGGCGTGCGCAACTGGGACTACCGTTTCTGCTGGCTGCGCGACGCGACGCTCACGCTGCTCGCGTTGATGGACGCCGGCTACTTCCGCGAGGCCGCCGCCTGGCGGGACTGGCTGCTGCGCGCGGCGGCGGGCAGTCCCGACCGCGTGCAGATCATGTACGGGCTCGGCGGCGAGCGGATGCTGCACGAGTGGGAAGTCCCGTGGCTGCCCGGATATGAGAATTCGAAACCGGTCCGCGTCGGGAACGCCGCGCATCTGCAGCTCCAGCTCGACGTGTACGGCGAGGTGATGGACGCGCTCCACCAGGCTCGCCGCGGCGGCTTGCCCGAGATCCCCGAAGCATGGGCCTTCGAGAAGGCGCTGCTCGGCCAGCTCGAGACGATCTGGGAGAAGCCGGACCAGGGCATCTGGGAAGTGCGCGGCGCGCCGCAGGATTTCACCCACTCGAAGGTCATGGCGTGGGTCGCCTTCGATCGCGCGATCAAGAGCGCCGAGCAGTTCAACCTCGACGGGCCGCTCGACCGATGGCGTTCGTTGCGCGACGGCATCCACGAGGAAGTCTGTCGTCGCGGCTACGACGAGTCCGTCGGCGCATTCGTCCAGTCGTATCAATCCCGATTGGCCGACGCGGCCACGCTGCTCATTCCACTCGTCGGGTTCCTGCCCGCGGACGATCCGCGCGTGGTCGGGACCGTCGCGTACGTCGAGAAGCACCTGCTCGTCGACGGGCTCGTGCTGCGCTACAACAGCGAGCACACCGACGATGGGCTCCCCGCCGGCGAAGGCGCGTTCCTCGCCTGCAGCTTCTGGCTCGCCGACACCTACGTGGTGCTCGGCCGTCGCGACGACGCGACCCGGCTCTTCGAGCGGTTGCTCGCGCTCCGCAACGACCTCGGTCTGCTCTCCGAAGAATACGACCCGCGGCTCGGGCGACAGGTGAGCAACTTCCCGCAAGCGTTCTCACACATCGCGCTGCTCAGCACCGCGTTCAACCTTGGCCACGCCGAGCATCAGCACGCGCCGCGGCCGGCCGAGCAGCGGCCGAACCACGCGACCCATCCCACGCCGGCCTGAAATCCGGCGTCAGTGAATGAACGCGACGCCGTTGCCCGGCGTCGGAAACCGCACGAACACTTCCGGGTCGTGACCCGGCACGATGAGCCGCGGATTCGACGCGAGGCTCAGCATGCGCGCTTGCGCGCGTAGGTTGGAGGCCGAGTCGAGCGTCTGGGCGATCGGGATGTGCTTCTCGAGATTCTCGTAGAGGTAGGCGTTGTCCGACGCGAGGACGACGGTTCCGGCGGCCGTCGTCACGGTCGCGAACTCCGAAGCGAACGTGTGTTTGCCGCCCGTGTACACCGTGATGCCGGGCATGATTTCCTTCGCGTCGCCGTCCACGAGCATCACGCGCCCTTCGCGCGCGATGCCGGCCAGCAGCTTCGCGTCGCCGGCGTCGATCGCGCGATCGCGCACGGCACCGGTGGAGTCGAGGTGGTGGTCGAACTCCTCGCGCTGCATCCAGACGCGCGCGCGCGGGAAGAGGTCGATGCCGTCGAGGTGATCCCAGTGCACGTGACTGATGATCACGTCCGTCACGTCCTCGGGCTTGATCCCGAGGCGACCGATCGCTTCGCTCGGCGGAACGAATCCCGTCGGGTGCCATCGCTTGACGAAATCGTCGCGATGAAAGCCGGCGTCCACGAGAATCGTGCGACCGCCGCCCTTGATCACCCACACCATCATCGCGAGGTCCATCCGTCGGCTCGTGTCCGCGCCGGCGAGCAACCCCGAGACTCGAAACCCCGGCACCGTCGCGTAGCGAACCGCGTACACCTCGTACATCGGCGGAGCGTGATCGACGTTCCCCAACCCGCCGACCGCGGCCAGCGCGGCGACGAACGAAATGCGAGAGATCGCGCTGATCACGAGTACCTCCCCCTCCGCCTACTCGAAGTCTTTGCCGTAGCGACGCCCCGTGTGATGATAGCCGATTCGCTCGTAGAACGCGTGCGCCGCGACTCGGTGCAGCGCCGTCGTCACGACGATGCGCTGGGAGCCCTGCGCGCGCGACCAGCGCTCCGCCTCGGCGACGAGCGCGCGCCCGATGCCGCGCGACCGCTGCGCCTCGTCGACGACGAGCAGCGTGAGCTGCGCGATCGGCGCTTCGTGATTCATCGTGTGTCGGAGATGGACCGTGGCCAAGCCGATCGGTCCACTCTCCGATTCGGCGATCAGCACGCGCGCGTTCGGGTCCCGCTGCACGCGCGCCAGCCGCGGCGCCATCGCCGTCGCCCCCGCCGGCGGGTAGCCGAGTTGGGCGCACAATCGCGACATCGCCTCGGCGTCGTCGGGCCGGGCGTCGCGCACAGGCGTTTCTACTTTTCCCGCCCCGACAGCATCAGTCTTCCGCATTCGCCTGAGTTGAATTGCACGCCGCCGCCACCCGGCTCAATACTTCGCCAAATAGCTCTCCAGTTCCCACGCGCTCACCTGGGTGATGTACTCGCGCCACTCCTGCCGCTTCGCTGCCACGAAGTGCGAGGCAATGTGCTTGCCCAGCGCTTCCGTGATCACGTCGTCCTTCTCCAGCTCGTCGAGCGCCTCGTTGAGATCGTGCGGCAGATCGTCGATGCGCAGCCGGCGCTTCTCTCGAAAGCTCATCTCCCAGATGTTTTCGTTCACCGGCTCGCGATGGTCGGCTTGCGTCTCGATCCCATCGAGCCCTGCCGCCAACATCACGGCGAGCGCCAGATATGGATTGGCGGATGGATCCGGCATCCGCAGCTCGACCCGCGTGCCCGACTCGCGGCGCTCCGGCACGCGAATCAACGGGGATCGGTTGCGCATCGACCACGCCACGTTCACCGGCGCTTCGTAACCCGGTACGAGCCGCTTGTACGAATTCACCAGGGGATTCGTGATCGCGCACATGCCCCGCGCGTGTCGCAGCAGTCCGCCGATGTACTGGAGCGCCGTGCTCGAGAGCTCCCATTCCGCGTCCTCGTCCCAGAACGCGTTGACGTTTCCGCGGAACAGCGACTGGTGCGTGTGCATGCCGCTGCCGTTCTGTCCGAAGATCGGCTTCGGCATGAATGACGCGAGCAGTCCGAATTGCGTCGCCACGTGCTTCACCACGAAACGGAACGTCGCGATGCTGTCGGCCGTCTTGAGCGCGTCGGCGTAGCGGAAGTCGATTTCGTGCTGCCCATGCGCCACCTCGTGGTGCGCCGCTTCGACCTCGAATCCCATCTGCTCGAGCGTGTCCACCATCGCCCGCCGCGCGTCCTCGCCGAGGTCGGTCGGCGCGAGGTCGAAGTAGCCGCCCACGTCGTGCGTCGCCGTCGTTGCGCCTCCGGACGCGTCCGGCCGGAAGAGAAAAAATTCGGCCTCCATCCCCGCGTTCATCGTGAATCCCATCGCCTGTGCCTTGCGAAGCACGGCCTTGAGACGCCCGCGGGGATCGCCGGCGAACGGCGCGCCGCTCGGGCTGTGGATGTCGCAGATCAACCGGCAGATCCGCTTGTCCTTTTCGCCCCACGGGTACACGAGGAACGTGTCGAGGTCCGGCGCGAGGAGCATGTCCGACTCCTCGATCCGCACGAACCCTTCGATCGACGACCCGTCGAACATGATGTCGCCCGCCAGCGCCTTCTCGAACTGCGACGACGGAATCTCGACGTTCTTGTTGATGCCGAGGATGTCCGTGAACTGGAGGCGCATGAAGCGCACGCCCAGCTTTTCCGTCAGCTCCAGAATGTCGTTGATCGACGCGCCGGCGGTGTCCGGAGTGAGGGAACGGGAGTGCGGCGGCAGATCGTCCTCGCGACGACGGCAGTGGGAAAGGCTGGCGGACCGCGGGTGTGCTCAACGCTAAGCCAACTCGGGCGCGATTATAAGCCGGAATCGCGAGCGAGGCGAACAGTCGTGTAGCTTTACCCGCTATGGATCAACCCTCCCCGTCCGCCTCAGCCCCGCAGACGTGCCCCGCCTGCGGGGCAGCGGCGAACGGCCGGTTTTGTTCGACCTGCGGCGCGGCACTTGTCGGCGTCACGTGCGCCGCATGCGGCGCGGACCTGAGCGCCGGCGCCAAGTTCTGTCATCGCTGCGGAACGCCGGCGGGGCAGTCGGCCGTCCCCGGAGACGCGCGAAGCTTTTCCAGTGCGTTGCCTTGGAGTGTCGCCGCCATCGCGCTGGTCGCGCTCGTTGCACTCGTCGCCGGCCAGCGCTTCGGCAAATCTTCGAGCGACGCGACGGCGCCCCCGCCAAGCGGCGCGGTGGCTGACGACCGGCCGGGTCAACCGCCGGACCTCTCTACGATGACCCCGGCCGACGCGGCGGCTCGTCTCTACGATCGCCTGATGAGTCTGCACGAACGCGGCGTCACCGACAGCGTTCGCCTCTTCGCTCCGATGGCCATCCAGGCCTACGAGATGCTCGGCACTCTCAATCTCGACCAGCGTTACGACGTGGGTCGCATCGCGGCGGTCGCCGGCGATCAAGCGACCGCGCGGGCCCAGGCAGACACGATTCTCGCGCAGCATCCGAATCACCTGCTGGGTCTCATCCTCGCCGGCAACGCCGCCCGCATGAGACAGGACACGGCCGCCGAGCGCGGTTACCACGAGAAGCTGGTCGCCGCTGCGCCCGCCGAACGCGCAAAACAGCTCGCCGAGTACACCGAGCACGAGAACGACATCGCCATCGCGCTCGACGCCAAACGCCCCCCGACCCCGCAATGACGACCACCATCCACGTCGCCCACAGTCCGGATTCCGACGACGCGTTCATGTTCTACGCCCTCGCGTCGGGGAAGATCGACACCGAAGGCCTCACGTACGTGCACCAACTCCAGGACATCGAGACGCTCAACCAGCGCGCCCTACGTCGCGAGCTCGAGGTGACCGCCGTTTCGATTCACGCGTACGCGTATCTCGCCGATTCGTACGCGCTGTTGCCGCACGGCGCCTCGATGGGCGACCGCTACGGACCGCGTCTCGTCGCTCGCACGCCGGTGACCAAGGCCGATGTCCGCGGCAAACGCGTGGCCGTGCCGGGACTCATGACCAGCGCCTACCTCGCGCTCCGCCTGTTCGAGCCGGTGTTCGAGCCCGTCGTCACACCCTTCGACCAGATCGAGGACGCGGTGGTGAACGGCGACGTGGACCTTGGCCTGTTGATTCATGAAGGGCAGCTCACCTTCGCCGACCGGGGGCTTCACCTCATCCAGGACTTGGGTGAGTGGTGGTTTGGCGAGACCGGCCTGCCTCTTCCACTCGGCGGGAACGTCATCAGAAAGGACCTTGGACCGGACCTTACGCGGAAGATTTCACGGCATCTTCGCGACAGCATCGCGTATGGACTGAAGCATCGAGCGGCGGCGCTAGACCACTCGATGCAGTACGCTCGCGGCCTCGAGCGCTCCAAGGCCGACACCTTCGTGGGGATGTACGTGAACGACTGGACGCTGGACTACGGCGACGCCGGCCGGCTGGCCGTCCGCCAGTTTCTCGCCCGCGGGGTCGACGCGGGGATCATCGAGAAGCCGGTGTCCGTCGAATTCGTCGACTAACCCGGCTCCTCGGGCGCGACGCAGCTCGCCGAGACGCCGCCGCGCCGCGGCGCCGTCTCCTTGACGCCACCGCCGGCCAGGTATACTAGAGGCGTTGCAGCGAGCCGATTCGCGCACGCGATCGCGCGCATCGGAGTCGATGCGGGCGCCACACGGCCGTCGCCGATGTTGTAGGCCGATCATTCAAATTATCTGATCACAACAACCTCTCAGGAGGCGTGCATGCCGTTGGATGATGAGGTGCGCGGGCAGTACCGGTTCTCCGATCGCGATGACGACGTCGACGATCTGGGATATGGCGGCGGCGGTGGTGGCGGCGGCAGTGCGTCGTACGACGACGACGAAGAGGAAGACGGCGGCTGGATGACCCACAAGGACGAAAGCGACGATTTGTGGGACAGCACCGATGACGTCGACGACGACGACGACGAACCGGCGGTCGAGACGGTCGAGGAGGAAGAGGAGATCGAGGTCTTCGGCACCGCGAAACCGCCGCGCACGCGCTCCGCTCCCGCGAGCGCGCCCGCCGCGACCGTTGCCGCGGAGAAAGCCGGCGCCAAGAAGGCGGCCGGCGCCAAGCCGGCGGTGAAAGCGGTCGCGAAAGTGGCCGTCGCAAAACCGGCAGTGAAGCCGGCCGCGAAGCCGGCCGCGAAGCCCGCCGCAAAAGCGGTCAAAACGGTCGCGAAGAAAGCAGCCGCCAAGAAACCCGTTGTAACGAAGAGCGCCAAGAAAGCCGCCAAGAAGAGCGCGAAAAAGGCGGCCAAGACGGCGAAGCCGGCCAAGAAGGGCGGCAAGAAAAAGAAGCGCTGAGCGTCTGATCACGCGGGGCGCGGCAGCGGGGCGGCGGCATGCACGCCCTGCTGCCGCGCTTTTTTGCTCCCCGCCGCCGTCCCCTCAACGCCCGCCGCCACTTCGGTTATTGTACGATGTCGCTCGACCGTCAGTCGCGCGTTATCGTCTCTTGCATCCCCGCGCTCCCGCCATGGCCGATTCGCCGATCCTGCTTCTGCGCGCGCACGCACGCCATGCCCCGTGGAATGCACGCGGGCTTGCGGCGCACGTGACTGCGCTGGTCGATGCGGCCGGCGTTCGGCCCACGAACGCGTCGGCACGAGCCGCGCCGAGCGCTCGCTCGATTCGCTTCTACATCGCGAATGGGCTGTTGTCGCGACCCGAAGGCGCCGGGACGTCGGCCACGTACAACTACCGGCACTTTCTCCAATTGGTCGCGATCAAGGTTCGGCAGCGCGAAGGCGCGACGCTCGACGCGATCAAGAAGGAAATGGGAGACGCCACGGGCGATGCCCTCGAGCGACGCGTCGCCACGTCGCTCGCCGCGGCGCTTGGTGCCACCGTCGAAACACGCAAGACCGTTGGCGAAGGAGACTTTCCCGCCAGTTGGCGGCGAATGCCCGTCGCCGACGGTGTCGAGCTGCACGTTCGAGACAACTCCCCGGCGTCGCGCGACGAGGCGCTCGTCGCGATGCGCGAGGCTGTTCGCGCGGCGTTGGGCCGCGAGGACATCCGCTAGCCGCGCCGTACGGTCTTTTTCCGAGGACGCGCCATGCCCGACCCCGCCAGCGCGACGTTCAGCGGATCGACCGTTCTATTGACCGGCGTCGGCACCGACGGACAGGTCGGGCAGGCCGTGGCTCGTGCGTTCGCCGAAGCGGGCGCCTCGCTTCTCCTCGTCGATCGCACGAAGGAACACATCGACGCGCGCGCCGCCGAGCTGACCCGCGACGGCTACCGCGCGACCGGGTTCGCCTGCGACCTCACCGACGGCTCGGCGGTGAAGTCGCTCGCCGGTCAGATCCGCGACGCACACGGCGCAGCCATTCACGCACTGGTGCACATGGCCGGCGGGTTCGCCATGAGCGGACCGGTTGCCGAGAGCACCGACGACGTGTGGAATCGCCAGATCGCAATCAACCTCACGACGGCGTTCACGACGTCGCGCGCCTTCCTGCCCATGCTGCGCGCTGGCAAGGGCTCGATCGTGTTCTTCGCGTCGGAGGCGGTGCTCCCGGGGTCCACCGGCGCTCGGATGTCCGCGTACTCAGTCGCCAAGGCCGGAGTCGTGGCGCTCATGCGCGCGATCGCCGCCGAAGAGCGACCCAGCGGCGTGCGTGCGAACGCCGTCGCGCCGTCGGCGATCCGCACGGCGACGAACGTTCGCGACATGGGCGACGGCGCCAAGTACGTCGAGCGCGAGCAGGTCGCCGACGTCGTTCTCTTTCTTTGTTCCCACCGCGCGAGTGCGATCTCCGGCCTCGTGGTGCCTGTCGCGTGACGACTCGCGCCTCATGACGCTGCCGGCGAAGCGCCGCACTCCCGCGCGAACGGCGCTCCTGGACCGTTCGCTCGAGGAGTTTCCGGTCTTTCGCCTGAGCGACACACCGGACGAGCCGTCGCTCTCTTACACAACTGAAGAAGGCGGCCGGTGGCGCGTGCTGGCGTCACCGGGCGACCGCCTGCCCGGCACGTTCGATCAGGACGTGTACGTGGAGCTCATGCACCGCTTTCAGGAGGCGGGCGAACCCGCCGACGGTGCGCTCACCTTTACGCTCCACGCGTTTCTTCGCTCGATGGGACGTCAGGCGGACGGCCGTACGTACGAGCAACTGCGCGGCGCGCTCGCCCGTCTCGAACGAACCACGCTCCAGTCGGAGCGAAGCTACTTCGACGCGACCGGACCCGGCCTCACCGACGTCAGCTTCACGCTCCTCACGTCGGTCGCCGTCGAACGGCGCCGGACGCGCGAGCGCGAACAGCTGGTTCTGTTCCCCGGATCGCCGACTGCCGAACCGGGTGAGGCCCGCGTCGTCATCTCCCCCATCGTGCGGCAGAACCTGGTCGCGAGGCACGTCATCCCCTTGGCAATCGGCCGATACTTGGCGCTCGCGTCTCCCGTGGCGAGACGTCTCTACCGGCTCATCGAGCTGGCCCGCGCCAGCGACATCCTCACCTGGCGGGTTTCATTGGACCGTCTGCGCGACCAACTCCCCCTCACCCAGCGCTATCCGTCCCATCTCCAGAGAGTGTTGCAACCCGCCCACGACCTCCTCCGAGAGACCGGAGTGATTCGGGAGGCCGTCATTCGTCAACAACAGAGGGACTGGTTCGTGGATTACATGTTGGCCGGCCGGAGGGCCGAGTCCGGCTAATCTCCACGCAACGCTCGAAAGCGAACGAATCCGTTGTTTGTCGTGTACCATTTCCAAAAGCACTATGGCCACCAAGCTCGACAAGACGATCCGGCGCGAGATCGAAATCGACGGCGAGGCATACACCGTCGCCATTTCGCCCGACGGATTTCGGCTCACGAAGAAGCGGTTTCGCTCCGGCGTGGCACTATCCTGGAAGACGGTTTGGACCCGTCATGGCGGAAATGCCGCCGAGCAGCCGGAAGAGCCCGCCGTCGAGCAGTAGCGCACTCGCGCGCACTCGCGCGCAACTTGCGCACAACGGCTAGTTGCCGGTCGCAGTATACCTTCCTAGACCCTAAGCTGGACTCGACGCATGCCTCGTATTCGGAAAGCCGCCTTCATTGGTGCGTTGTTGGTCCCTGTCGTCGCAGGTGGATTCCTGCTGCAAGCCCGCTCGCAGCGCGAAGGCGCTGAGCTGCTTGATCAAGTGATGCAGTTGGTGAACGACCGCTTCGTCGACACGCTTCCGCTGTCCGACGTCTACGCGAAGGCGGCAACCGGACTCGTCAAGGAGCTGAACGACCCGTATAGTGAGCTCCTCACCCCGAAAGATCTCAAACAGTTCAGCAGCCGAACCGGCGGTCGGTACGGCGGACTCGGCATGCTGATCGAGCCGGACAACGAGACGAAGACAGTTCGCGTCGTGACCGTCTATCCGAATACGCCGGCCGAGGCCGGCGGCGTGCGGGAGGGCGACCTGATCATCAGAGTCGACACGCTCTCGACGCGCGGCTGGACGATCAACCAAGTTTCCGATTCTCTGACCGGCACGCCGGGAACGAAGGTCAAGGTTTCGTTCGCGCGTCCGGGCGTCGCCGTGCCGATCACCGCGTCGTTCACACGCGCGATCATCAACGTGCCGGCGGTTCCCTACGTCATCACGTTCGCCAACAAGATCGGCTACATCCCGCTCCAGCAGTTCAACGAGAACGCCGCGGACAACATCCAGGCCGCGGTCAAGCGGCTCGAGGACCAGGGTGCGCGCGGCATCATTCTCGACATGCGCGGCGACCCGGGCGGCATTCTCGATCAGAGTCTGCGCGTCGCGAACACGTTCCTGCCGCAAGGTCAGTTGCTCGCCACGGTGAAAGGACGCGAGGGCCCGATCCAGGTCGAGACGGCGAAGTCCACTCCGATCGCGCCGACAGTTCCGCTCGTCGTGATGACGGATGACCGCACCGCCTCGGCGTCGGAGATCGTCGCCGGCGCGTTGCAGGACCACGACCGCGCGCTCGTCGTCGGCCAGACGAGCTTTGGCAAGGGTCTGGTGCAGGGTGTGTACGATCACCTCGATGGTGGGTACGCCCTCAAGCTGACCACCGGCAAATGGTTCACGCCGAGCGGCCGCTCGATTCAGCGTCCGCGCAAGTTCGTGAACGGCCAGTTCGTCGAGGAGACGCCGGATTCGAACGAGACGAACGCGACGAAGAAGAACCGCCCGGCATTCAAGTCGGACGCCGGTCGCACGGTGTATGGCGGCGGCGGCATCACGCCCGACGTGATCGTGCAGGACGACACGCTGACGACGGCGGAGCAGACGTTCGCCAAGACCATCGCGCCCAAGGGACAGGATTTCCTCACCGTGCTCGCCGACTACAGCATGGAGTTGGCGAAGACGGCGTCGCCGACGTTCACGGTTCAGCCGACGTGGGACAACGAGTTCTACACCCGGCTCCAGGCGAAGGGTGTCGTGGTGGATCGCAAGACGTTCGACGGCGCGAGCCGCTACGTGAACCGCATGCTCGATCAGCGCATCGCACACTTTGCACTCGGCGATTCGGCGGCCAAGCGACGCGATCTCCCGTACGACGCGCCGCTTCGCAAGGCGATCGACCTGCTCGACAAGGGCGGATCGCAACGCGAGCTGTTCGCCGCCGCCGGCGAGCCGTTGACCTCGACCCACTCTGTCCCGCCCGCGCGAAAGCCGTAAGTTTCGCGCATGCGAATCGAGACCCTCACCGCCGCCGCGATTGTCGCGGCGGCGGTTTCTTCTTGTGCCCATCGCGCGGCCGGTAATCCGGCCACGGCAAGCACGACGAGCAACTCGGCGGGTCCGTCGCCCGAACCCGGCGAGCGGCACTTCGCCAAGATTCGTCAGCTCACGTTCGGCGGCGAGAATGCCGAAGCGTATTTCAGTCGCGACGGCAAGCGCCTGATCTTCCAGTCCACGCGCGGCGGCCGAACGTGCGACCAGCAATACGTGATGAACGTCGACGGCAGCGGCGTGCGTCGCGTCTCCACCGGATTCGGCAAGACGACCTGCGGATATTTCTTCGACGCCGACCGGCGGATCTTCTTCGCGTCGACGCACGCGGCCGACACGGCGTGTCCGCCCAGACCCGATCCTTCCAAGGGCTATGTGTGGGGGCTCGACCCGTACGACATCTACGTCGCCAACCCCGACGGCTCGGCGCTTCGGCGCCTGACGAACTATGGCGTCTACACCGCGGAGGGCACGCTCTCGCCCGACGGTCAGACGATCGTGTTCACGTCGCTCAAGGACGGCGATCTCGACATCTACACGATGCGGGTCGACGGGAGCAATCTCAAACGACTCACCTTCCAACCCGGCTACGACGGCGGCCCGTTTTTCTCGCCCGACGGGAAGAAGATCGTCTACCGCGCGTGGCATCCGAGCGACACGGCGCTCGTGTCGTACCGCGAGCTGCTCCGCCAGCGGCTGGTGCGACCCAACCGCATGGAGATCTGGGTCATGAACGCCGACGGCTCGGACCAGCACCAGATCACCAACCTCGGCGGGGCCAACTTCGCGCCGTATTTCACGCCGGACGGTCGCCGGATCATCTTCTCGTCCAACTACAAGAATCCGAAGAGCCGAGATTTCGAATTGTATCTTGTGAACCCGGACGGGTCGGGACTGGAGCAGGTGACGCACCACGTCGAGTTCGACGGGTTTCCGATGTTCAGTCCGGATGGTACGAAGCTCGTCTGGGCGTCGGGGCGATCGTCGCGCGAGGGAGAGCTGAACCTCTTCCTCGCCGACTGGGTCCCCTAGCGCAGCGCGGCGCGCAGATTCTCGTCGACGTGCTCGACGCGCTTCATGCCGACGAGCGCCGTCGTGACGCCGGGGGCCGACCGCGCGAACGCGATCGCGCGCTGCGCGTCGTTGTCGAACGACGGGAACGCCTCGGCCAGCGCCGGCGGAAGTCCGGACGACAATTTGCCCTGCATCAGCGTCGCGCTGCCGACCACCATCACGTCGAGCGCGGCGGCCGCTTCGGCCGCCGGCAGCAGTTGCCCGCGCACGCTTTGCGTCGGCGTGCGGATCGCTTCGGGCATCGCGAGGTTGATCGGCATCTGAACGGCCCGGAAGTGGTGGTCCTTCCCGGCGAGGTCGCGCGCCAGTCCGACCAGTCCTTCGATCTCGAGGTGATCCGGCGCGTCCGGTGTCGAGCGCAAACCGTTCCAGGTCGCGCAACCGTACACGCCGATCTCTCCGCGCGACGCCGCGTCTTCGAGGATCACGAACGCCGAGCGAATGCGTGCCATGAGCTCGTCGCGGCCCACCGCGCTCGCCTGCTGTTCCGGATTGTGCAAGTAGTAGACGTCGATGCGCCGCACGCCGAGGTTCTGCCGGCTCTTGGCGAGGCAAAACCGGATGAATCGGGGAGCCAGGCTGTGTCCGCCGCCGACGATCTCGGTCTGCTGCAGAATCTCCGTGTCGATGAACTCCCGCTTCACGTACGCGCGGTACTCGTCGCGCGACGCTGGCGGCTGGGCATCCAGCGGGATATATCCGCCCTTCGAGCACACCACTAGTTCGTCGCGCGTCAGGTCGCCCGAGGTCGTCAGGCGGCGCAGGGCCGCGCCCACGGCGCGCTCCGACCGCTGCCCGCGATAGTTCAGGGCGGTGTCGATCAGATTGATCCCGGAGCGAGCAGCATGCTCGATCGAAGCAGCGTACGCCGCATCGTCGCCCGCCGTGGACTCGCCCAGATACGTCCCGATGCCGATCGACGAGACGCTGGCGCCGAGCGGTCCCGCTCGGAAATAGTCCGAGACGAACCGGGGCGCGAGACGATCCCGATACCGCGCCGTGCCGGCGCCGTTCGCGCGCGGCGCCGGAGCGGCGTCGCTCGTCAGCTCGACGGTCTCGCGCGTACGGGGGGTCCTGCTGGTCATCGGTGTCTCAGAGCTACTCCCGCTCGGGAATCGACGCAAGTTACGTCGGTCGCCGCCGGGTGCGCATTGCCGTCCCTCGTCGCCGCACGGAGGAAAGCCGCGTGCAACGCGTGATCGCGTTCGTCGTCCTGGTCGGTTCGGCATCGTGTATTGGCCGCGGCGCACCGGTCCTCGTACCGGTGCGCATCGATTCGCTGCGCGAGCTGGCGACCGAACTGGTCGCCACGCCGACGCGCCCGATCGTCACCGTGGACGCCGACCCGTTCCGTCGGCTGGGCCGGATGGACTGGCCGGGCCCGAACGAGTATCGCGGCGCCGACGGCGCGCCGGGTCCGGCATACTGGCAGCAACGCGCGGATTACACGATCGTCGCCACCCTCGACACAGCCGCGAAGAGGATCCGGGGCTCGGTGAGCATTCAGTACACCAATAACTCGCCGGACACGCTTCGCTACGTCTGGATCCAGCTCGACCAGAATCTTTATCGTCCGGCGAGCAAAGGCGCCGCGATCTTTCCGCCGGACTCGCGAGTTGCCGCGCGAGGTTTTCGAGGCGGCTACGAAGTCACGGGCGTCGAGGTGAACGGCCGCATCGCGGTCGGCCGCGAAGACGATACGATGATGGAGATCGAGCTCGAGTCGCCGCTCATGCCGCGCGGCGGCGTCGCGACCGTCGGCTTGCAGTACTCGTTCGAGGTGCCGGTGCTCGGCTCCGATCGCATGGGCCGCGACAGCGCGCTGTACGAGATCGCCCAGTGGTACCCGCGCATGGTCGTGTACGACGACGTGCGCGGCTGGAACACCGATCCCTACCTCGGGCAAGGCGAGTTCTACCTGGAGTACGGCAACATCGACTATTCGGTCACGGTACCTGCCGGGTTCGTCGTGGCCGGGAGCGGCGTGCTGCAGAATCGCACCGCGGTGCTGACGGCGACGCAGATCGATCGGCTCGACCGTGCGGCGCGATCGCCGACGGTCGTGCAGGTCATCAACGCCGACGAAGCCGCCGCCGCGCGGCGTCAGGCCGTGCCGGGAACGAAAACCTGGTGGTTCCACGCCGAGCACGTGCGCGACGTCGCCTGGGCCGCGGCGCCGGACTTTCGCTGGGACGCCGCCGGCTGGAACGGTATCATCACACAAGCGCTATATCAGTTTCCGAAAGCCGGACGCGCCTGGGAGTCCGCCGCCGAGCAGACGCAGTGGTCCATTCGCACGTATTCCGGTCTCTGGATGCGCTATCCGTATCCACAGGCGACGACGGTGGCCGGCCCTGTCCATGGCATGGAGTATCCGATGTTCATCATGGCCGGGTACGGCGCCGCCGACCCGGCGTCGATCTTCCCCACCGTCGATCACGAACAGGGCCACGAGTGGTTCCCGATGATCGTGGGTTCGAACGAGCGTCGCTACGCGTGGATGGACGAAGGCATCAACACCTATCAGAACGCGTTCTCCACCGAGCGGCGCTCGCCGGGCACCGACGCGTTTCCGGGCTACATGGCGAGTTGGCGCGCGGCGGTCGACAACGGACGACAAGTGCCGCTCATGACACCGCCCGACCGCATCGACATCGACGGCCTCGGCGCCATCGGCTATCGCAAACCGGGAGCGGTGCTTCTGGCGTTGCGCGACGACGTCATCGGCCGCGAAACGATGGATCGCGCGATGCGCGAGTACGTGCGCCGCTGGGCGTTCAAGCATCCGACGCCCGGCGATTTTTTTCGCACCGTGGAGAACGTGTCGGGCCAGGATCTCTCGTGGTTCTGGAACTCGTTCTTCTACGCGACCGACGTGCTCGACATCGCCGTCGATGCCGTCACCATGCGACAGGCCAATGAGCAGAACGTCGCTGAGATCCATCTGCGCCGCGTGACGAGCGTGCCGTTTCCCGTGACCATGCGGCTCAAGTTCAACGACATGACGACGCAAGACGTGCGGTTGCCGGTCGAGATCTGGTCGCGCGGCGACCGTTACATGGCCAGCATCATCGTGCAACGACCCGTCGTCGGTGTGCGCTTGTGGCCCGACCAGAGCGTGCCCGATTTCAACGCGGCGAACGACGTCTGGGGCGACGCCCCGCCGGCCGATGTCCGGCCCGCGTCCACCGCCGGCGGCATCGTGCCCCCTATTCCGCCGCCGCCCGATCGACGCTAGTGTCGAGAGCGTCAGGTGGTCGTCATTGATGGCAGCGACCCAGGTTACGGCTTAAATTATCTATCTTGGTCGTTCCCGCCTTCTCAGAATTCGGAGTCGCAATGCCCGGTTTCGGCGTGTGGGCCGCGCGTTGGTGGATGCCTGTGGTATTCATCCTCGTCGCCGGACACCTCACGAACGTGTGTGTCACGCTCTTCTTGCATCGGTCGCAGACCCATCGCGGCGTGCGTCTGCACTACTTCGCGGCGCTCCCGATGCGCCTCTGGCTCTGGCTCACCACGGCGATCGTCACCAAGGAGTGGGTCGCCTGTCATCGTAAGCACCACGCTTTTGCCGATCGCGAAGGCGACCCGCACAGTCCGCTCCTCGAGGGACTTCGGAACATCGTCTTCAAGGGCGCTTTCTATTACCGGCGCGCGATCCGCCAGCCCGGCATGCTCGAGAAGTACGGCAAGGGCACCCCGAACGACTGGATCGAGCGGGCTCTCCTCAGCCGCCTGAACTGGCTCGGCATCGTCATCATGCTAGTGCTCGACGTCTATCTGTTCGGCTTCTTCGTCGGACCGCTCGTCTGGGGCGTGCAGATGATGTGGATTCCGTTCTGGGCCGCGGGCATCGTGAACGGCGTCGGCCACGCGCTCGGTTATCGCAACTTCCCGGTGAAGGACGAAAGCCGGAACATTACGCCGATCGCGATCTGGCTTGGCGGCGAAGAGCTCCACAACAACCATCACGCCGATCCCAAGTCCGCGCGCTTTGCCGCGCGCTGGTTCGAATTCGACATCGGCTGGGTCTACATCCGGCTTCTGCAGTTCTTCCGGCTGGCGAAGGTCGACTACGCTCGCGAGTAGACGCTCGCGAGCAGTCGCTCGAGCTGGGGCCTAAGAGACGATGGTGAAGCTGCGGGCGGCCTTTGCGGGCCGCCCGTTGTGTTTGGCGCGCGGCCTGGTACGACGGCGCGCTTAGATTTTCGAAAATCAGGAGACCTATGTCCGAAATCACGTGTGCGCACTGCGGACAGGTGAAGACCGCGTTCGAGCGGCCTCCCTTCCCCGGTGCGATCGGCCAGCGCATCGTCGAACACATCTGCCAGGATTGTTGGGCACTGTGGCTGCGGCAGCAGACGATGCTGATCAATCACTACGGGTTGAACGTCATGGACCCGCAGGCGCGGAACTTTCTCAAGCAGAACATGCAGGCGTTCCTCTTCAAATCGGGCGCGGAAGAAGAGGTCGATACGTCCAAGAAAGGCACGATTCAGTGGTGAGGTTGCTCGACCGTGTGCGATGCGGGCGACGCGGCGCGACTGTCGCCGCCCTCGCGGCGGCGATCGCGTGCGCTCCGTCCGCCGCGAACGGCCCGGCGCCGGCGAGCGGCGCAACGCCGGCCAGCCATTCCGCGTGGGCGGACTCGGTCCTCTCGACGATGACGCCGCGCGACAAAGCGGCGCAGCTCGTCTGGCCGCAGCTCCTCGGTGATTACACGCCGACGTCGAGCAGCGCCTGGACGCGCGTCGAACAGTTGATCGCACACGAACACGTCGGTGGTTTCATCATGTCGATCGGCTCGCCGATCGAGACGGCGGTCAAGCTCAACGCCATGCAACGGCTCAGCCAACTGCCGCTCGTCATCGGCGCGGACTACGAGACGGGTGTCGCGTTCCGACAGCGCGGCGGCTATTTCCTGCCGAACGACATCTATCTCGGCGGCGGGACCATGTTCCCGTACCAGATGGGGATCGGCGCGACGCGCGACACGTCGCTCGCGTACGACGAAGGCCGCATCACCGCGCTCGAGGGCCGCGCGCTCGGTGTGCACATCGCGTTCGCGCCCGTGCTCGACGTCAACAACAATCCGGCGAATCCCGTCATCGGGATGCGCTCGTTCGGTGAGGATCCGCACCTCGTCGCGGCGATGGGCGCGTCGTTCATTCACGGCGTGCAGGAACACGGAATGCTCGCCACCGGCAAGCACTTTCCGGGACACGGCGACACCGACGAGAATTCGCATCTGACGATCACCACGGTTCACGCGAGCCGCGCCCGGATCGATTCGGTGGAGCTCGTCCCGTTCGAGCGCGCGATCGCGGCCGGCGTGCAGGGCATCATGACGTTTCACGGCATCATCCCGGCGCTCGACACCGCGTCGGTGCCGGCGACGCTGAACCCCGCGATCATGACGGGGCTGCTGCGAAAGCGGCTCGGCTTCAAGGGGCTGCTCGTGACCGACGCGATGGACATGAGCGGTGTGCTCGCGCGCGTCACCGTGCCCGGCGCTCCCGCAGGACAGGCGACGAGCGGCAACTACGGCGGCACGCTTCGAAACGCACTGAGCATCGGCGAAGCGTGCAAGCTCGCCCTCGCCGCCGGCGCGGATATCCTGCTCATGCCGAGCGACGTTCCAGGAGCGATCGATGCCGTCGTCGACGGCGTGAAGGAAGGTCGATTCACGCAGGCGCGCGTCGACTCGTCGGTGCGACGTGTGCTGGAGATCAAAGAAGAGCTGGGGCTCCAGCGGCAGCGCTTCGTGAGCCTCGACAGCGTGCGGGCGATCGTCGGCGACAGCGCGCATCTCGCCGTCGCGGCGGCCGCGGCTCAGCGTTCGATCACGCTCGCCAAGGATTCGCTGTCGCTCGTTCCGCTCGCACGCTCGGGCGACTCGGCGACGCGTCGGATCTTGTCCATCACGATTGCAGCGCGAACCGATCTGCCGGCGGGCGCCACGTTCAATGGAGAGCTCCGCCGATCACTGAACGTCCGCGCCGAGTTGGTGAATCCCGACGATCCGTCGACGAATTTCGATCGGCTGTTGGCGGCCGCCGACTCGTCGGACGTCACGATCGTGAGCTCCTATCTGTCGACCGGCACGAACGTTTCAAATCCAAACGCGCCGGAGCCGATCGCGCAGTTCATGCGAGCGATGGTCGAACGCCATCCGCGCACGATCGTCGTCGCTTTCGGAAATCCATATCTGCTTCAACAGGTGCCGTCGTCGTCGACATACGTCGTCGGCTGGGGCGGATTCCCGGTATCACAGGCAGCCGCTGCGCGAGCGCTGCTTGGCGTCACACCGATCACCGGCCGACTGCCCATCAGCATTCCGCCGCTACTGCGGTTTGGTGCCGGACAAGACCGATCAGTTTCGGCGCGCACGTCGCCCTGACGCGACCGCCGCCGGTTCCCCCTCGGATCCGACACCAAGAAAGCACAAAAAAGGAAGCGCCTCGACGCACGCCGAGGCGCTTCGACTTTCGACTGTCGCCGTTCTCGGCTAGGACGCCTTGGTAACGTCAGCCGCCTGCGGCCCTTTTTGGCCCTGGACGATCTCGAACTCAACGCGATCTCCTTCCGCGAGCGACTTGAAACCGGCGCCCTGGATCGCGCTGAAGTGCACGAAGACATCCGGCCCGCCTTCGCGCGAGATGAAGCCGTACCCCTTTGCGTCGTTGAACCACTTCACGGTGCCTGTCAGACGTGGCATTGCAACGTTCCCCTTTCAAAAACTGGTAGTCGTGAACCCGGGCGTCCTGAGACGAACAGCGTCGTTCGGACCGGCAGGGCCCGATGCTGCCGCGGACCTCGGCCGTTCCATGGAACGCGCGCAAGTTTTGTGCACGCCGCAACCTCCGTTGTCTCCGTTGCGCTTGGTGCGGGCGCATCGAGAGCGGAAACGAAACGGTTGTGATCGAGCTTACAGTTGGATCTTGAAGTGCGCGGCGAGGGAGATCAGGCCGCGCCCGCGATATAACGCGCAATCCTGCCGCACGTCTGGCAGCGAAGCGTGACCTGGGAACGCGGTGCCGGCGGGAACTGGCGCGGAGTTCGCTCGATTGGGCCCGAGCATGACGGGCAGCTGAGCGGTGAACCGGTACGGTCGTTCGCGATCAAATTCAAAGCTTGCGCGGGATTGTACGTCGCTGGACGCGGCTTACGCATTCGCCCCTCCTCAACAGCTAACAGCCCGGGAACAGCGGCGCCGGTTCGCCGAGTGCAGGTAACTCTCTACAACTGTAACGCTATAATTAGATGGAATTTATAGCGTGCCCCGTGGTCGGCGCGCGGAGCCGGATCACATCCGGAGCGGCGGCTTCTTAGATACCACCGAAGGGCCGCAGGAGTTTCCTGACCCCCCATGGACAACGCGCACCAACCCGTCACTGTTATACCCCTGAAGCGCCAGTTTGGTCCCCTTGTTTCGGCGCCGAGCTGGGCAAGTGGGCCGTCAGCCAGTCTGAAACCAGGTCAAAAACCCGGTCTCGGCCGTAGTCCACGGTGATGATGTGCGCGGCCTCGGTCACCCACTCGAGTCGTTTTTCTCTCGCGCCGATCGCCGCGAATGCGCGCTCGGCGTCGCTCGTAGAGATGCGGTTGTCCTCGCGGGACTGCACCATCAGCGTCGGCGCCGCGACGCGTGACAACGCCTCGTTGGCCCGCTGAACTGTCTGTCGCAGAGCGCGCAGAGCGGCGGGGGTGAAGACCCCGTAGGCCAGACTCTTCGCACGTTCGACGGGATCGAGCACCGAGAACCCTTCGCTCGATTCGAACACCGGGATGATCGGGCCCCACAAACGCGACAGTCGCGCGGCTCGGTTCGCGCCGGGCCGCAACGCGAGATATGGCGCAAGCAGGCAGAGCGCGGGGAGCTGTGGCGCTTCGGCGGCGAGGCGGACCGCGATCGCTCCTCCCATCGACAGCCCAATGACCGCGACCCATTCGTGTTGCTGTTGCATCTCGCGATAGCTCGATCGAGCCGCGTTCATCCAGCCCGTCGCGCTCGTTCGCTTGAACGCTTCGAGCGATCTGCCATGTCCTGGCAGCAGCGGAGCTTCCACGTGGAACCCACGCGTGAAGAGCGCCTCGCCGAGATATCGCAGGGTCTGCGGAGTGTCGCCGGCTCCATGAATCAGCAGCACGGCCGGGGCGTCGGCGCGCGTGAGCGTGAATGGCTCCGCCCCGACGACGACTCCGTCCGCGCCGAGCGGGAGGTGGTCGGTAGACAGTCGCTCGATCGATCGAAGGTGCCACGCGCGAAAGGCGAGCCCGACGACGAGAGCGACGGCGACCGACGCGGCAAGGTAGACCATGCGCGAGTGTGAATGTGCGCGCACGCGTCGCGTGCGCCGGGACAGCGAGCGCGTCGAATATACATCCGGCGGCTACCGACCTACCCCGGCACTCTTCGTCGAACTACTGCAGCGTCGCCTGCTCTTGCTCCTCGGGCACCGCCGCCAATGGCAGTTCCGCGTCCATGCCGCTGTCCAACCGCTCGGCGAGCTGCTCCGCCGGTGAGACGAGCAACATCTGCCCGCGACGCTCCACGAGCCCCCCGTGAATCAAGCGGCCAAGCACGAGCGAAACAGACTCGCGCGTCGCACCGACGAGCTCACACAGCAGGCGATAGCGCGCCGGGCACAGAACGATGCGCCCTTCCTCTCGCTCGAATGTTTCGTCACGCGCCATTCGGACGAGCGTCGCTACCACACGCTGCTCGACGCTGAGCGTGGTCAGCTCGCGCAGTCGATCCAGCAGCGATGCGCGTTCCGCCAATAGCTGGCTGATCAGCGCGAGTGAATGCTGTGGCTGCTCGCGCACGAACGCGCGAAACCGAGCGGTGCTCAGAAAGAGCGTCTCGGCTTCCTCGTCTGCCCGAGCATCCGTCGCATATCGACGAGTCGACGAGAGTCCTTCAGAACCGAAGGTCTCGCCGGGTCCCGCGACACACGGCACGAACCCGCGTGACGCGCGAACGCGACTGCGCAACACCACCCGCCCCCGGGCCACGACGAACAGCCCATCCGCCGGCGCACCGCGCTGATAGATGCCGAATCCCGCTGGCCACGACGCATGCGCCGCATACTCACTGAGGGCGTCGCGATTCTCCTTCTCGAGACGCGCGCGACCGTAATCCATATCCGACAACTCCACCATCCTCTCAGCTTGCAACGATTTGTGGGGGGTGCAATGTCTGGGCCGCTCTTGACAGGCTCCGCTTTTCGACCTTCGTTCTGAAGTTTGATTCAAGGGAGGTCGGCACCTCCATTTCTTTCGGCTGAACCGGCTACGGAACAACGCATTTCATGAACTTGGCGGCGGCCGCACCAGAGCAGACCGAATCCACCGTTTCGCAAACCGTGCCCGTGGTCGTTCTCGGGACGGATGCGTTGCTCGCCGCCGCGCCCTACACCGCCGTGCAACTCGCCCACGCGTGCTTGCAAGCGGGATACGCGAACGTCGTTCCCGCGAGTTGGGGCGATGAGTTGGTCGCCGCCGCGGTGATTCGACGATTGCCGACGTTCGGTCCCGGTCCGGCGATTCAGTGCAGTTGTCCGATCGTCGCTCATCGTTTGCTCACGACGGGCGGCGATTTGCGGCCGGTGATGTTGCCGCTCGTATCGCCGCCGGTGGCGCTCGCACGATATCTTCGCGCGGTGTCGCACCCCGCGCGCATGCGCATCACCTACGTCGGTGGTTGCCCCGGCGCGGTCGACGACTCGATCGACATCCGCATGTCGCCGGGAACACTGATCGGAATGCTCGCCGAACGACAGATCGTCCTCGATGACCAGCCACGCGTTTTCGAGTCGATCATTCCGCCTGACCGGCGCCGCTATTTCTCACAGCCCGGCGGCGTCCCGTCCGCGGAGCGACTGTGGACCGACCTCGGCGCGCGCGCGCTCGTCGACGTCGAGTCGGACGATTTCGTGAGCGAGATCGCCGACCATCTTCTCGCCGGCGAGCACGTGTTGATGGACGTCGCACCGCGACTCGGCTGCGTGTGCAGCGGCGCGATCGCCGGCACTCCGGCGCGCGAAGCGCGCGCGAGCGTTGTCGCGCTCGAGCCGCCGCGCTCCAGCGCGCCGGTGGTCGAAGAGCAGACACCGCTCAATCTGGATCTGCCGATTCCCGCCGTTCCGCGCACGCCGGTGGACGTCGTGCTTGGGTCGTCGCGCACGCCGTCGTCTCCGCTCGGACTGCCGAACCCGCCAGGGGCGCATCGCAATACGCCGACCGTCACCGAACCACGCATTTCACGAACGCCGCCTCCGCCGCCGGCTCGGCCGATTACCGGCGGCGTGGTTCCCACGGCGAGGCACGCCGACGGGAAGTCACTCCCGCGGGCGTATGTGGCGCGTCGCCGTCACTCGGCACCAAAAGGAAATCCGTCAGTTCCTCCGCCCGCGTCGAACGAACAGGCGCCCGGCGCGTCGATCGCGCCCGAGACGGCGGATGTCGCGCTCGCAGCGTCGATCGAGATGCCGCCGCCGGCCGCGACGGAGACGAGCGTGGCGGAGCCGCAAGTCGAAGCGACGAACGTTTCGACGGTCGAGGTGCCGAGCACCAAAGCACCGAGCGCGGAAGCGCCGAGCGTCGAAGGGCCGACAACCGAAGCGAGAATCGTCGGACCGTCACCCGACGAAACGTCTTCGGTCGTCGCCGTCACGGATGCCGACAGTGAGAAACTGATCGCGGCAACGGACGAACCGGAGTCTTCGGCGGCCGCTGACGCCTATACGGATCTGAATCAGTTGAACTTCGAAGGACTGGTGCCGCCGCCGGAGCGGCTCCCGATTTTTACGCCGACGCCTCCTTCCACAATCGCGGTGTCGACGAGGCCATCAGACCCAACGCCATCAAACCCAACGCCGTCAAACCCGACACCAACGACCGTTGCGGCACCGCGCGTACAATCGCGTATCGCGATGTACGTCATCGCCGTCGCCATTGTGATCCTGGTCGTCGCCGGCGTTGCGTACGTGATGGGGCGGTCGGCGCAGACACCGAACGCGCCGACCGAGCAGCTCCCCTGAGTCGCTAGGCTCGCCTCACGGCGATCGCGGCCGAAGCGACTCTCTCGCGTCGGCGACGGCCTGCGCCGCGCGCTCGAACCGCGCGGCGAGATCGTCCACTTCAGATTTCGTCAATCGTTCGTCGTTTGTGCGGATCGCTTCGTTCACCGATGGAAGCGGCATGTTGGCGTAGCCGTTGTTTTCGTCGGCCACGTAAACCAGGCTTCGGAACCAAGGCCGAGTGCGAAGACCCTCCGGCCGCGTGAGCGCTCGTTCCACGCGCATGAGCGCCTGGTTCGTGCGCTCGAGCATCGCATTCGACGGCGTCGTCGCGAGCACGGAGTCGCGCACGAGCGCGAACGACGACCCTTCCCGCTCGAGGTGATCGATCGCTCCCCGCAGCGCCGTCGTCGGCACGCTCCAGCGGTGATCGGCCACGGCTTTGTCGATCGGCGCGAGATAGCGACGCATCGTCCGCGCGAATTCCACATAGTCGTACGGCAAGACGTCGGCGTTCGCCACGCGCAGCACCATCGCCGCGGCAACCCGGCCGGCCGCGGCGTGATACAGAAAACCGGGATCACCGAACTTCGTCATCCACGTGTAGTCATCGTACTGTGAGTGATAGACGCCACCCTGGCCGCCGAAGCCCCACTCGGCGATCGGAATTCCAAGGTGATTGGCGAAGCCCGCGAAGTCCGATCCACCGCCCGGATCACCCATCGCAGGCTCTGCCGTGTCGGGAACAGCCGACGCTCGCCGCCATTCCGCGTACACGCTTCCCTTCCCGTTCGGGTCCGGCACGCTGCGCGCGACGTCGCGCAGCATCGGACGGAGCGACGGCGATCCGCCGCCGCTGAAGCGCGGCCCTTGCGCGGCTACATCCTGATTGAAGTACGCGACGGCCTCGCGCGATAGACGAAGCGAATCATCTTCCACGAACTCCGTCGAGCCAAGCAGTCCCCATTCCTCGGCGTCCCATGTCGCAAAGACGATCGTGCGTTTCGGACGGGCGCCGGCTTTCACTTCTTCCGCCACGGCGCGCGCTGCCTCGAGCACGCTCACGGTGCCGCTCACGTTGTCCGCCGTTCCAGGACCCCAGCCGTCGCGATGGCCGCCGATGATCACGAGCTCGTTCGGAAACTCGCTGCCACGAATCACTCCGAACGTGTCGAAGATCGGCTTGAGAGGTTTGGTCGCTCGGTCGTCGCTCACCTGAACGCGCGCGCGCACCGGCCCGGGACCAACGTGATAGTGGAACGACAGTCCGCCTTGCCACCCGCGGGGAACGCCCGGCCCTTTCACGTACTTTAACAATTCTCCCGCGTTACCGTAGCTGATCGGAACGACAGGAATGTGAGAGATCTCCATCCGATCCGGCGTGAGGCGCGGAACGCCCGGCGTGCTTCCGTATCCGGGCGTCGACGGATCGCCGTCGGGATTCAGAATGCTGCCGCGCTGGACGCCGTTGCTGTTGCGCATCGGGCCGTCGGGATACACGTCGCCGACGACGAAGCCGTCGTCTTGCGGATCGCTGTAGATGAGCAGCGCCACCGCGCCGTGCTTTTCGGCTTCTCGCGCCTTGATGCCGCGATACGACCGTCCGTAGCGCGCGATGGCGATCTTTCCTTTCACGGAAACGCCCATCGAATCGAGTTGCGCGTAGTCCTCGATGAGACCGTAGTTCACGTAGACGACGTCCGCGGTCGCGTCGCCCTGCCCGCTGTATCCGTTCACCGTGGGATACTGCGGCAGCGCCGACGTGGGATCGCCTTTCACGGGCGGCTCGGCCAGCGCGAATTGCTTCGCGTCGGGAGACACGCGCGCGACGTGGACAGACGTCGGGTGCGGCATCCACACGTCGTACGCTCGCACCTCCGTCTCGATCCCCCACGACTTCATCTGCGCGATGACATAGTCGCGAGTGCGCGCCTGCGCCGGCGTTCCGGCAACGTGCGTTTCACGCGAGAGCTCCTTCGAGTTCGCGGCCGCGGTGGTCGGTGAGGGGCGTTTGATCGCATCGGCCTCGAGATCGCGCTCACGAGCCGCACCCGCGGCCGTGTACCCGACGAGCGGTTGCTGTGCGGTCAGTGTCGCCGCGGAACACAGGGTCAAGAACGCGATGGAGATTTTCACGTGAGCGATTGTCAGGGGTGGACAGGCGCCTCGCGCGCCGGAAAGATTCTACGGACTCTACGATCTCACTCGTACTGCTCGAGCGCTACCCGAACCGCGCGCCGAAGCCGTTCGTCGCGGCCGGGGGCGTCGCCGACGCTCGCCGCGATCGCGCCAAACTGCCGTAGCATCTCGCCTTGCACGAAGGCCTCGGTGTCCTTTACGCCGAGGGCCTCGAGTGCACGAATGGCGAGGTGTCGGAGCGACGTGCGGGTATCCGGATCGAGCGACTCGAGCGATGGCGGTGTCGGTCGTATCGGAGCCACGACGCCCCGACCGCGGTTTCGCTTCGGCGACTCCCACAGCGACGACACCGGCGCCATCTCGACGACGAACGAGCCGGGACTGTGCTCGCGGTGCGTGACGACTACCCCGCGCCGGCGAAGCGCATACAGCAAGCGCTCCACCGCGGCGCGGACCGGTGAAACGCCGTCCTCACTCTGATTGCCGCGGCCCGTGATGATGAGCACCTCGCCGGCCCGGTCAACCTGCTGTTGCCGCAGCCAGGCCTCGGCGCGCGACGTCGCCTCGCCGACCGACGGCAACAACTCGCGAAGGTTGAGCGTGCGCCGTTCGCCGAATCGCGCTTCGTCGAACGCGCGATGCAGATTCGACAACCCCAAGCGCCGGGGTGAGCCCTTCATGATGAAACAAATGTACCGGCGGGTCGCCGCGGTGTTTAGGCCACCTGGCGACGGATACGCTCGCGCGGCGCGATCGCGATGCCCGGTCCCGGCTGCGCGAGACCGCCCTCGCGCCGGCCCTGGCCTCCGGCCAGCGCATCGACCTGCAGGTTTTTCGCGAAACAGTGCTCGTCGCAGGCGAAACGCCGCGCGCAGGCCAGACAATCCCGGCCAATCTTTTCCGGATAGCGGGCGCGATCGACGCGTTGGTAGCCGATGGCCGAGAAAAACGCCGGCTGGAGCGTGAGCGCGAAAACGTCGTACGTGCCCCGCTTGATCGCCAACTCCTCAACCGCGGCGACGATCGCGCGGCCGACGCCCCGCCCGTGCGCGTCGCGCGACACGGCGATCGCCGCGATCTCGGCGACCGACGGCGAATACTCCTTGAGCGCGCCGCATGCGACCACACGGTCCCACGCGTCGACGCCGACGACGTAGTCGTCGATGGTCAATTCGACCATCTCCGGGGTGCGCCGGAGCATGAGCGCGTCAGCGGCGAACGCGCCGATCAACCGGACGATCGGTTCGACGTCCTCGAGGCGCGCGCGCCGCACGACCACTCCGAGCGGTTTCACAAGACCTCTTCGAGAATACGCAGGCCGTCGGCGAGGTCGTCGCGCGTCGCGACGAGCGGCGGCAGGAGGCGCACGGTGTACTCGCCTGCCGTGCACGCGAGCAATCCGGCCTCGAACGCCTCGTTCACGACGTGCGCCGCGGAGCCCATTACGTCCAGGCCCCACATGTAGCCGAGGCCGCGCACCGCACGAATTCGCCCGCTGCGTTGGGCAAGGTCGTTGAGCTGCTTGCCGAACCACGCGCCGGTCTGCGAGACGTGCTTGAGCATCGCCGGGTCGGACAGACGATCGAGCACGTGGTTGGCGACGCTCGCCACGAACGGTCCGCCGCCGAACGTGGTGCCGTGATCGCCGGGCTGAATCGTCGCCGCAACGTCGTCGGTCATCAGCACGACGCCCATCGGTAATCCGCCGGCGATCGGTTTGGCCAATGTGAGAAGATCCGGCTCGACGCCGAACTGCTCGTAGGCGAACAGCGTCCCCGTGCGAGCAAGGCCGCACTGAATCTCGTCGAAGATGAGCAGGACATCGCGCTCGCGAGTGAGCGCGCGCACCTCGCGCACGAACCCGGCATCGAGCACTCGCACGCCGCCCTCGCCCTGAATCGGCTCGAGGATCACCGCCGCCGTCGTCTCTGAATCGATCGCAACACGAAGGTCCTCGATGTCGCGCTCGACGATCGAGATGCCGGGCGCGAGCGGTCGGAACGGAAGCCGGTAGCTCGGCCGGTCGGTGGCCGCGAGCGTGCCGAACAGCCGTCCATGAAATGCGCCTCGCAGCGCGAGGATCTCGTGTTTCGCCTCTCCCCTGCTCCGCGCCCAGCGTCGCGCGAACTTGAACGCGCCTTCGTTCGCTTCCGCGCCCGAGTTGCAGAGAAACGCCTTGCCCGCGAACGACTTCTCGACCAACGCGGCCGCCAAGCGTTCGCCGGGCGCGGTCGAATAGAGGTTCGAGACGTGAATGAGTCCGTCGGCCGCCTCGAGCATCGCTTGGCGGAGCGCCGGGTCGCCGTACCCGAGGGCGTTGACGGCGATCCCGCTCACGAAGTCCAGGTATCGCTTTCCGTCGGCGTCGATCAGGTACACGCCTTGGCCATCCACGAACAGAGCAGGCGCACGCTTGTAGTTCGCCAACAGCGCGCTGGTCGTCGGTTCCATCGAAATCGTCATGAGAGCTCTCCACATCGGCGCAACACGGTTCCACGGTCCGGATCGTCGATTGCGACGAGATCGGAAATCCGCACTTGAGGGACGCCGCCGGCGAGCGCATTGAGCGCCGCCTGCAGCTTGGCTTGCATGCCGCCGGCCGCGACGCCGTCGGCGATCAACGCCCGGGCCATGTCCGGCGTCAGCGATGTAATCACCGCACCATCGCGCATCACACCCGGCACGTCGGCGACGAGCAACAACTCCGCGGCCCCGAGCGCGGCGGCGATCGCCGCGGCGGCATCGTCGCCGTTCACGTTGAGCGCTGCGCCGAGCGTTCCGCTCGCATCGCGGCTCACCGGCGAGATGACCGGCATGTAGCCGCCGGATAAGAGATGCTTCAGGAACGCCACGTTCACCGTTCGGGGAACACCGACGTGTCCGAGGCGCTGCGCGTCCATCGGCGAGGCGGCGATGAGACCCGCGTCTTCGCCGGAGAGGCCGACCGCTTCGATGCCGCATTCAACGAGCGTCGCGACGAGCCGCTTGTTGGCGCTGCCCGACAGCGCCATGCGGACGAGGTCGATGTCCTTCGCGGTCGTCACCCGACGCCCCTCGACGAACGTCGACGTGGATCCGAGCGCGGCCTGCAACGCCGACACTTCGTCACCGCCGCCGTGCACCAGTACCACGTTTCCCGCGTCGCGCGTCCAGCACGACGCAACGATCCCCGCGAGCCGCGGGTCCGATTGCGGCCGTCCTCCGACCTTCACGACGCGCGTCACGCGACGAGCCCCGCGGTTTCGGCCAGGCCGAGCATGAGGTTCGCGTTCTGAACCGCCTGCCCCGCCGCGCCTTTCACGAGATTGTCGATCGCCGACGTGACGAGCAGCATCGGCGATCGCGTGTTCGCGACGTGCGTCGCCGAGATCCGAACGACGTTCCGGTGGAGGACATCGCGCAGGGACGGCGACGTCGCGGCGATCTCGATGAACGGCTCGCCCGCGTAGGCGCTCTTCCATGGCGAAAGCGGATCGTCCAAGCGCCGCGTGAGCGGCACGGTGATCGTCGAGAGAATGCCACGGGCCACCGGAAGCAGATGCGGCGTGAAGACGAGCTCCGCGTCGGTGTTCCACGACTCGAGCGTGGCGCGCATCTCCTTCGTATGACGGTGCTCGTTGCCAATGCCGTACGCGCGATAGTCCTCGGCAATCTCGGCGAACAGCAGCTCGCGCTTCGCCGAATTCCCTGCCCCGGTCACGCCGCTCGCCGAATTCGCGATGACCGTCGCGCCGCGGGCGACGAGGCCTTGCGCGAACAGCGGCGCGAGCGCGATCAGGATCGACGTCGGATAGCAACCGGGATTCGCGACCAACTCGGCGTTCTTGACGAGCGGGCGATTCAGCTCCGTGAGACCATAGGCGATTCCCTCGCACCCGTTGCCAGGACGCAGGTCCGCCGATAGATCAACCACACGCGCGCCGGCGCTTCGGGCGCGCTCCACCATTTCCTTCGAGGCGCCGTGCGGGAGCGCGCTGAACACGAGCTCAGTGTCGGTCAGCGGCGCGTCGTCGTTGCTGCAGTACGTGATCTCTCGGCCGCGCACGCGCACACTCGAACCGCGCTGCTCGTTCGCGGTCGCGAACGTCAGTGCCAGGTCTGGGTGACGTTCAATGAGTGCGCAGAGCTCGCGCCCCGCGTAACCGCTGGCGCCGAGGACGCCGACTGGAATCTTGTGCACGCAGAATGCATAATAATGCAAATGCAACCCGTCAACTCGTTGGCCAAATGTCGGGAAGGGAGGGGCTCGCGACCCTCGATCCAGCGCATCGCGGTATGACGAAGAAACGCGAACGCCACGGATCCGTGGTCCGGCTGATCGGCAGCCATCGGATCGCAAGCCAGGAGGAGCTCAGGCGCCTTCTGGTCGCCGAAGGCTGGGACGTCACACAGGCGACACTATCGCGAGACCTGCGAGATCTGGGTGTCGTCCGGGCTCCCGGCGACGACGGTGCTCGCTACATGCTCCCCGAGATGGTCTCGGATGAAGCTAAACCCTCTCTGGATGGTCTCTTACCGCAGCTCTTCTCGAGGATCGATGGAGTGGGGGAGTTGATCGTCCTTCACACACTCCCGAGCGGCGCCCAGCCGATCGCCGAGGCTGTCGATGCGCAGGGCTGGCCCGAGATCATCGGAACGCTCGCCGGCGAAAACACGATCCTCATCGTTTGCCGGTCCGCTGCCGCCCGGACGATCCTCACCCAGCGCCTCGTCGCCTTGGCCGGCAGGAAATAGCGCGCAACGCGGTTCCGCCCATTGACGGTCGGGACACCAATGAATTAATATGCTGTCTGACTGCATAACATCGCACAGACAGGAGCGGCGTCAATGCCCCGGACAATCGTTCTCGCATACTCGGGTGGCCTCGATACATCCATCATCGTTCCCTGGCTCAAGGAGCACTACGCCGGCGCCAGGGTCATCTGTGTGGCAGCCGACATCGGACAAGGGAGCGACGAGCTCGCCGGCGTACGCGCCAAGGCGCTCGCCTCGGGCGCCGACGCTTGCTACGTCGAGGACCTGCGCGAGGAATTCGTGGAGTCCTTCATTTTCCCGACCCTTCGCGCCGGCGCCATCTACAATCGCAAGTACCTCCTCGGCACGTCGATGGCGCGGCCGCTCATCGCGCGGCGTCAGGTCGAAGTCGCGCGTCAGGTCGGCGCGGACGCGCTCGCGCATGGATGCACAGGGAAGGGCAATGACCAGGTTCGCTTCGAGCTGACGTACGCGGCGTTCGCACCCGATCTGCCGGTGATCGCGCCTTGGCGCGAATGGAACATCCGGAGCCGCGAAGACGCCATCGCATACGCCGAGTCACGCGGCATTCCGGTCGCGGCGACGCGGCAAAAGATCTATTCGCGCGACGCCAACCTCTGGCACCTCTCGCACGAAGGCGGTGTGCTCGAGGACCCGAACGCCGCGCCGCCTGACGATCTGTTGATGCTCACACAGAACGTGATGAACGCGCCCGACACGCCGGAGACCGTGACGATCGGTTTCGATGCCGGCACGCCCGTTTCGGTAAACGGCGTATGCCTCGGCGCGGTGGATCTCATCGCCGAGCTCAATGCGATCGGCGGCAAGCACGGATGCGGCGTCGTCGATCTCGTCGAGGATCGCCTCGTGGGCATGAAGTCGCGCGGCGTCTACGAGACGCCCGGTGGCTCGCTTCTCTACACGGCGCACTCGGAGCTCGAGCAGCTCGTGCTCGATCGCCGCACACTCGCCGCGAAGGATCTCATCGCCCCGCGCTACGCGGATCTCGTCTACGAGGGCCGTTGGTGGACGACCGAGCGCGAAGCGTACGACGCGTTCGTGGGCGTGACGCAGGAGCGCGTCAGCGGAACAGTGACGCTCCGCCTGTACAAGGGCTCGACCGCCGTCGTCGGCCGAGAAAGCGAGCATGCGCTGTACGACGAGCGCTTCGTCACCTTCGGCGAAGACGACGTCTACCAGCAGAGTGACGCGGCAGGATTCATTCGATTGTTCGCGTTGCCGGCGCGCGTCCGTGCGCTCAAGGATCAGGAGATGGGCCTCACGCCGGCCCCAGTGCCCGTCGAGGCGCCGGCCGAGGCGGAGTTGCAGATCGCGTGACCGCCACGTCGCCTGCCGGCGAGTCCGGCGTCGCTCACAAGCTCTGGGGCGGCCGCTTTTCCGCGGACGTCGCAACCGAATTCGACGCGCTCAACTCGTCGATCGCCGTCGATTTCCGGCTGTGGCCGCATGACGTGCGTCTGTCGAAGGCGTGGGCGGTGGCGCTGTACCACGCCGCCGTCTTGTCGCTCGAGGAAAGCAACGAGATCGAGCAGGGACTCGACCGAGTCGCCGCGCGATTGCAGGGCGGGGAAGCGCCGGCGCCGACCGATGAAGACGTCCACACGGTCATCGACCGGCTGTTGCATCAGGAGATCGGCGAGACCGCCTCGAAGCTCCACACGGGTCGAAGCCGCAACGATCAGGTGGCGACCGCGACGCGGCTGTGGGCGATGGACGCCGCCAAGGCGCTCGACCTCGCCGTGAAGCGTCTTCAGCAAACGATGATCGACCAGGCACACGGCTTGGAAACGGCGCTCATGCCGTCGTACACGCACATGCAACGCGCCATTCCCGTATCGGCTGCACATTGGATGTTGTCGCACTTCTGGCCGCTGCATCGCGATCGGGGCCGCGTACGCGCCGCCGCTCGCGCGGCGTCGGTGTTGCCGCTCGGATCGGGTGCGGCGGCCGGCAGCGCATACCCCGTGTCGCGCGTGCTGTTGAAAGGCAGCCTCGGGTTCAGCGCCATCTCGCAAAATTCGATCGACGCGGTGAGCGATCGCGACTTCGTCGCCGAGCTGCTGTTCGCCACGACGATGATCGGGACGCACCTCTCTCGCCTCGCCGAAGATCTGATCATTTACGGGACGAGCGAATTCGGCTTCGTGCAGTTCGGCGATCGGTTTACGTCTGGATCGAGCATGATGCCGCAGAAGCGGAATCCCGATGCGCTTGAGCTCGCGCGCGGATCGGCGGCGCGCATACTCGGCGATCTCACGACGTTGCTCGCCACATTGAAGGGCCTTCCGAGCAGCTACAACAAGGATCTGCAAGACGACAAGCGCGTGCTGTTCGACGCGGTCGACACGCTGCTGCTCGTCCTGCCGGCGGTGGCCGGCGCGCTCGAGGAGTGCGAGTTCAACACGCAACGCATGCGCGGCGCGCTGTCGACGACCATGATGGCGACGGATCTCGCGGACTACCTGGTGCGCAAAGGTGTGACGTTCCGCGACGCGCACCGCGCGGTCGGTCGCCTGGTTCGTCATGCCGAAGAGCAACGCGTCGGGCTGGACACGCTGCCGCTGTCCGCGTTCCTGGAAGCGCATGCCTCCTTCGACGCCGACGTGTTTGACGCCTTGTCGCCCGCGCGTTCAGTGGAGTGGCGCGAAGTAGACGGGGGTACAGGACCCGCCGCCGTTCGCGGCCAGCTCGAGGCGGCGCAGCGTTCGCTCTGATGTCGCGGTTGTATTTATACTCAGAAATGAGTTAAATACGGCACGGACGGCCAGTAAAAGATCCTCTGCCAAGAGTAGGTATTGTGTCTCGGTCGTATCACGTTGATGTGGCTAGACATGTCGCCGCCGCGGAAGCCCGCTGGGTAGACAATCTGCTCGCGAGATTCGCCCTGCCAGGCATCGAGAGCATCGGCCAGGGATCGACCAGGCGAATCTCGAATCTGGGCATCTACCACGTCGCTTTGGTGTCTCGCCTCGTAGTGACTTTGGGTGTCCCCCTCGAGGCGGCCACCGCGCTGGCGGTCAAGCTCCTCGACGCCGGCACCGGCGAGCGGCTCGGCGTGTTCGAAGAGCTCGAGTTGCGGTTCGATCGACAGGCCTTCGTCGAGTCAGTGGATGCGCGAATCGGTGAAGCGGTGGAGTCGGTCGTGCCGCCACGCCGCGGCAGGCCGCCGCGACAAGCCTAGCCCAGCGGCCGGCGTCGCCCGCCACGGCGCCTTCGCGGCGGTGCGCTGCCGATGCAGCCGGAACGACAACGGGGCACTCCTCTCTCGAGAAGTGCCCCGTGATCGTCTTTCGATTTTTCTAACGCGCTACAACTTTGCTGACGTTCTCCGCGGCGGGTCCCTTCTGGCCCTGCACGAGGTCAAACTCGACGGGCTCGCCTTCGGCAAGCGTCTTGAACCCGTTTCCCTGGATGGAGCTGTAGTGGACGAAGCAGTCCTTGTCTCCGCCATCCGGCGTGATGAACCCGAACCCCTTGGCGTCGTTGAACCACTTCACCTTTCCCGTCGTGCGCATGATCTACTCCTGAGGTGCGTCCGCTACAACACCGTGTTGCGCGGGTCGTGGAGCCCAAACCCGCCATCCGACACCCGCGGACGCTTCGGTTTCAGGCCGGGCGAAAGTAGTAGCCCGGGGAAGCGTGGTCAAGAATCCAACTTGCAGCCGGCGCCCTAGTAGTCGAGCGCGGCGTATCTTTCGACGTTTCGCGCGAACGGAGGCGACGATCGTGGCTCAGCCGAATCGGCGACGGACAGTCAGCACCTGGATCGACGGCGTACAGGTCGGATCGGCCTCGCCCATCGTAGTGCAATCCATGACCAACACGGACACAGCCGACGCCGTGTCCACGGCCGCACAGGTCGTCGCGCTCGCCGGCGCCGGGTCACAGCTCGTTCGAGTCACCGTCAACAACGAACCGGCGGCCGCGGCGGTGCCGGAGATCGCGCGGCGCGTGGCCGGCGAAGGCGTGACGGTCCCGATCGTCGGGGATTTCCACTACAACGGCCATCTGTTGCTCGTGAAATACCCGGAGTGCGCGTCGACGCTGGCCAAGTATCGCATCAACCCGGGAAACGTCGGCGGAAAACGGCGCGACGAACACTTCCGCACCATCGTCAAGATCGCCGTCGACAACGGGAAACCGGTTCGCATCGGCGTCAACTGGGGGTCGCTGGACCAGGATCTTCTCACGACGATGATGGACGAGAACGCGCACGCCGACTCGCCTCGTGATGCGCACGACGTCTACATCGAGGCCATGCTCGCGAGCGCGCTGCGCTCGGCCGAATTGGCCGAGGACGTCGGCCTGGGCCATGACCGCATCATCATTTCGGCCAAGGTGTCTGGCGTGCAGGAGCTCGTCGACGTGTATCGTCGGCTCGCCGCACGCTGCGACTACCCGCTGCATCTCGGGCTCACCGAAGCCGGGATGGGCACCAAGGGCGTCGTCGCCAGCACGGCGGGCTTGTCCATTTTGTTGGCGGAAGGCATTGGCGACACCATTCGCGTGTCGCTTACGCCGCGACCGAACGGCGACCGCACCGAGGAGGTGCTCGTCGCGCAGCAGATCCTCCAGTCGCTTGGCCTGCGGAGCTTCGCGCCGCAGGTGACGGCTTGTCCTGGCTGCGGCCGAACGACGTCCACGTTCTTTCAGCAGATGGCCGAGGACATTCAGATGTACATTCGCGACCAGATGCCGGCGTGGCGCGAACGCCACAAGGGCGTCGAGGAGTTGCGCGTGGCCGTCATGGGCTGCGTCGTGAACGGACCCGGCGAATCGAAGCACGCGAACATCGGGATCTCGCTGCCGGGATCGTTCGAGGAACCGAAGGCGCCGGTGTACGTCGACGGCCAGCTGTTCACGACGCTCAAGGGCGACGCGATTGTTCAGGAGTTTCTAAAAATTCTCGACGACTACGTCGCCGCGCGCTATCGCGAGACCGCGGCAGTCTGAGCGGCGACGCTCAGGGCGCGACCGGCTGATCGCTTTGCGCCGCCGCCTCGAGCGCGGCGACCACCATCTCGAGCTCGGCCATGATCTCGGCGCGAAACCCCACCACGCGTAGCCGGTCGACGGCGCGCCGGTAGGCACGGACCGTCTCCGCCGGGCCAGCGGCAAAGCGCGTCCAGACCGTACCCGGATCGATTGTCCGGCGAAGGTCGGCGAGCAGCGTGCCGGCGTTGTGCAACACGTGCGCGGCGGAGACCCAACGCGCGGACTCGCTCGCATCGGCGAGTCGCGCCAGCGCGTCCTCGCGGCGCTCGTCCGGCGCCAGCTCGATCCCGTCGTCGTCGAAACGACGCTCGATCACTTCCAGCGCCAGCGCGAGCGATGGCTCGCCGAACTTTCCGGCGATACGCTGGTCCAACGTCTCGCGTGACTGTCCTTGCTGGACGGAATCCTCGACGACCTCGAAGAGAATCCCGGCGACGACGTCAGTGTCGTCTCGCTGATAGCGCGTCAGGATGATCGCGACATTCGCGGGGTGCGTAGAGTACGGCGCACGCGTTCCTCGACGCACCTGCTGATCGTGGTGCTTGGCGGCAAACGCCAGCGCATGGTTCACGCGATCAGAGTAGCCGGGTGCGGTCATGGCCAGATCAGCCTACTCACCGTGTACGGGTGCGTCAACCACGACCTTCTCCCGCGAACCACCGGACGATGCGCTCGAGACCGTCGGCGTCGGCTTGGTCGAACGCGGCGCGACGCTCCGAATCGATGTCGAGCACGGCGATCAGCGACGCCGAACGGTCGAACACCGGGACGACGATTTCCGATTTCGCGCGCGCGTCGCACGCGATATGGCCCGGAAACCGTGAAACGTCCGGTACGATCACGGTGCGGCGTTCGGCCGCAGCCGTTCCGCATACGCCGCGGCCAAACGCGATCTCCAGACAGCCGAGCGTGCCCTGATAGGGACCCACGCGCAGCAGTTGCGGCCCCACGACGCGATAGAATCCCGTCCACAGATGGCCGAACGAGTGTTGGAGCAGCGAAGCGAGCGTCGCCATCGCGGTGACCTCGTCGTCGACGCCCGTGAGGACGGCGATCAACTGCGCATGGAGAAGACCGTAGGCGCGATCGCGAGGTTCCCGCCGCAAGTCCATCATCGTCTCACTCATCGCTGGTCACCTCGAGATCGCGGCCGCAAGCTGGAGGTCGAGGATGAGCAGCGCAGCGCCCTGCAGGGCGAGTCCAGCGCCCGCGCCCATCCCCGCCAGACTGCGCCCGAGGATTCGCGACGCGCTCGCCAGCACGACTCCCATTCCCACGATGCCGGCGTCGAAACCGGCCCGCGCCCACGTCGCGCGCTCGAAGCGCGTCGCGCTCGCCAGGTCACGCAGGTGAAGGCCCTGCCACCTCAGCGTTGCAATCACACCCAACACCAGGCCCCAACCGCCGAGCTGCAGGGCGAACTGCGCAAGGATCGGCGATTTGAGCCGTCGCACAGCAAGAGAAGCCGCGATCGCCGTCGCGGCAACGACCGACAGCGCAGCCCAGGCGAGTGTGCGCGCGACGTACTGCCGCTCGGCGTTCAGAATGGTGTCGGCCCACACGCCTCGGATGGTAGTCGCGCGTCTCCCGGGCAGGAAGCGCGCGACTCTCGGCTCAGTGGTTTCGCGTCAGCGCTCGCATCTCTGCCGTCTGCAGCGGGCGCCGACTGACTCCCACTCGCTCCGGCGCCAACGGCGGCGGCGGAATGCCGTCCCACAGCACCACGCCGAGCGGCGTGCCGCCGCCCTGGCGCACGCCGTCGAGTGCTCGCTTGAGATCAGCGAGCCTCGTGTGACCGATGCGCGCGCAGACGACGACATCCGGAACGGGGAGCGCACCGGCAAGACCAGCGGCCGCTTGTTCCAGCGTCGAAACCAGCACGATCGCCTCGTAGTGACGCGCGAGGCGAATCGCCTCCTGTCGAAACAGTTCCGACAACGCCGCCACGTCGAGCGGCGTGGGAGATGTGCCGCTCGGGATGACGTCGATGGTCCGATCGCGACCAGCCATTGTTTGCGTTGTCACTTCCGCCCAGTCGATGTTTGACCGAAGAACGTCGGCGACTCCAGGCTCGGCGTGACAGCGAAGCGCCGCGGCGAGCGGCAACGATTGCGCGTCGGTGTCGATGAGAATGGTGCTGCGTGCCTCGTCCGCCGCGATGGCGGCGACGTTCATGCCGACCACGGCCGCGATGCTCGTCTCCGCGCCGGTGACGGTCAAGGACAGCCGCGTCGCCCCGGGGCGGACGACATGCAAGTAGGTCAGCTGATAACTCGGCGCACGCGGGTCGAAGTAGGGAGGTGCAATCCGATCGGCGAGCCGGCGGTCGCGGTTTGGGTCGCGGGGACGCCGCGACGCCGTAGCGAGCACTCTGACGCCGGTCACGCGCTCGACCTCGTGTTCATCGCTGATGCGCGGGTGGCTCATCTCGCCAAAGAACGCGGTCCCGAACCCGAGAACCACGCCGATGACGAGCGCCGCGCCGAGCAGGGCGACTGGCGGCGCGCTCACCTGGGACGTCGCGCGTTCGCGCGCGCTCTCGCGATCGTAGTCCTCCGCTCTTCGGCGCGCCCCGACGAGCGCCGTGTCCGCGTCGACGACCAATGATTGCGCCGAGTCCCGCTCAGCGGCCCAACCGGCAGTATCGGTGATTTGCGCGACCGGTGTCAGCTGTGGTTCGCCTGCCACGCCGATGGCGGCGGCTGATTGACGAAGCGAGTCCCGCGTCGCACGACCGATCGCTTGGATCGCCTGGCCGACGGCGGTCACCCGGGCCGAGAGAGTCGCGGCGGCGGAATCGCCGCCACCCGGCAGACCGAATGCTTCGCGCTCACGTTCGAGCTCGTTGAGCGAATCGAGGAGTGTCCTGACGCGCGGCGCGGCTGCGAGCGGCGGGGACTGCGCCAGCGCCCTGTATGACGCCACGACAGGTGCGGTCTCGATTCTCGTGAGCAGCGCATCGAGGTTCCCCGCCGCCGCCGAGAGTGAGTCCCGCGTAACCAAAGTGAGACTGACGGTCGACGCGCCGGGCGACGGCGCCATCGCCGCGGACCGCGCCCGTGCGAGCGCCGACTCGACCGACGCCAGTCGCGCGCGCGCCTGCACCACAGCGGTGGCGGGGAGCGCGGTGTCCGGCCGGACCGCTCGCGACGCAGAGAGGGGCGAAGCGGATCGCCGCGCCTGGAACGGCGTGATCACGAGCGACACGAGGACGGCGACGAACGCGCCGACACCAACTGCGCCGATGAAAATCGGCCGATTGACGGCGTTCCTCGCGCGAGCCGTGAGCCAGGCGTTCCGCGAAGTTCCGCGATGGTGGGACGCCGAGGACTGGCTGGGCGGGTGCGTCATGTCTCGAAGTCTGTCATGTCACGGGTGCCGGTGCCACCGAGCTTGCTTGAAGTCAAAAGCGCGGGGCCGATTGGCCCCGCGCTTTGACTGTGCTCGACCGTTCCGCGTTACTGAACGGTGATCGTCCCCTTCATGTTCATCGCGAGGTGCGGTGTGCAGTGGTACTCGTACTTGCCGGGCTTCACGCCGCCAAACGAGATCGTGTAGGCGTCGTTCGGGTTCATGAGGTTCGGGCTCATCAGCTCGCCGGCCTTTTCGTCCATATTCGCGTCGAGCTGGGACTTCGACGTTGGGTCGGAGATCGTCGAGGGGTCGAACGACACGCTGTGGGGCCCGCCGCCGACCATGATGAACTTCACGGCGTCGCCGGACTTGATCGTGAGATCGGCTGGCTCGAAGCGATATCCCTTCTCATCGCCGATCATCTTGACTTCATGCGTCGCGCCCGTCGCCGGGATCTTGGCCACCGCTCCGGCCGCCGGGGCCGGGGTTGCGGCGGGAGCCGCTGCTGCAGCCGGCGCCGTGGCCGCTGAGTCTTTTGCCTTATTCTCGCCGCCGCCACAGGCGCCGATGAGAGTCGCGCTCGCGAGGAGCGCAATTCCGCTAAACCGCATTGCTGGGAACCTCCGGAGTGCCTAGCTGGTCGTGGTTTGGAGCACTACGAGAACTGCGGAGAATGTGAATTTATTCACAAGGCCAAGTTCGCGCAACGCGGGCTCGTCTTAGCCAGGCAGCGTACCTTGTCTCATGCTCGTCGTCCCCAAACTCGAGCTCACCGGTGGCGCCTGTGCGCGCGTTGGCGACGCGGGCGCGTTCGGATCGGACGAACCACTCACCGTGATGCATGCCTGGGCGGCCGAAGGGTTCGCGCGACTGCAGGTCGTCGACCGCGATGCGCTGGCCGGCCGGGGGTCCAACATGCCGCTGATCGAGGTCATCGGACGCGACGGAAGCATTGACGTCGATCTGGTCATTGGTGCCGAATCCACCGACCAGATCGAGGCATGCCTCGACGCCGGCGCAAGTCGTGTCGTGCTGGGTCCCCGCGCGCTCGCCGAGCCCGATTGGCTCGGGTCGGTGGCTGACTGTTTTCCGGGCGCGCTCATCGTCGAGACGAGCGTTCGGGAACGCCGAGTGGTGACGCGTGGATGGGTCCGCACGCTCCCCGTCGACCTGCTCGACCTCGTCGACGATCTCGCCGGCGTTCCGCTCGCCGGCATGCTGGTCAGATCGCTGGACGGCGCCGCGGGAGACGGTCTCGAGCTCGCCTTTCTCGAGGACGTCGCGGATGCCTGCGGATTGCCCGTCTTCGTCGAAGAGACGCGCCCGACCATGAACGATCTACGCGCGTTCGAGCATCGCGGGCTCGCCGGAGTCGTTGTGCCGGGCGCGGTGCTCGCGACGCTGCTCGACGCCCGCTTCGTCGCGAGCGAATTCGGAGCCTGAGCTCAGAACTGCGCCATCAAGTCGCGCGGCAGCGCGTCGAGTTTGCCGAGATAGACGAATCGGAAATCGTGCATGTACGTGTTCGCCACACGACGAACGTCCTCCGGCCGCACGCGCCGGAGATCGTCGATGAAGTTGTTCGCCGAGCGATAGTCGCCGTCGTAGATCTGCGCGCGCGCCAGGAACGTGGCTTGGTCGCCGTTCGTCTCGTTGCGCAGGAAGTACTCGGTGATGAACTGCTGAACGAGCCGTTCCAGACCGTCGGGGTCGAGCAGCTCGCGTTGGATTCGGGTTATCTCCTCGCGCATTTGCGTGAGCGTCGCCTTGGGATCGACGGTGGTGACGTACACGCCTCCGCTGGCGACCGCCCGCTCGACGAACGGCGCATCGACTTCGTACGAGAGATTTCGCCGAGACCGGATCTCGGTGAAGAACCGACCGGACAACACGGCTGACGCGACGCGCAAGGCCTGGTAGTCGGGGCTTCGCGCCGGCGGGCCCGGGTAATAGCCGAGGAGATAATTGGTCGGAAGCGGCATCGCGCGTGCGACGAGCGCCCGACCGACGGACCGGGACACGCCGGGCGCCGTCCACGTGTACGAGCCGCGCGGGAGTCTGCCGATCGTTCGCTGAACCAGATCTTCGATGTGGCCTCGGTCGACGTTGCCGACGACGACCAGCAGCATCCGCGACGTCACCATCTGAGTTTCCTGATAGCGCTTCAGCTGCCCGAGCGTGATCGATTGCAGCGACCGGTCGGTCCCGCCGGGATCGAAGCCATACGGCTGACCCACGTACGCGAGGCTGTCGGCGAGGCGGTTGAGGAGCGCGTCTGGAGCGCTCTCCTCTTCGCGTGCCGACGTCACCATCCGCTCACGCACGAGCTCGACCTCGCCGGAGTCGAGCGTCGGTTCCATCAGCCGGTTGGCGAGGACGTTCCACACGGAATCGAATGACGTGCGGATGCACGTGGTGCCGAACACCGTCCAGTCGTCCGACGCCGTGATCGAGATGGCACAGCCGGACCTCGCGGTGGCCTGTCGGACTCTCTCGCCCGGATAGCGCTTCGTCCCGCTCTCCGACGCACGAAGGAGCATGACCTCGATGCCCTGTGTGGCCGGCGTGAGCTGCTGGGTGCCGCCGAGCAAATACACATTCGCCGCGATGACGTCGTTGGCCGTGTTGCGGCGAAGAATCACCTTCAGGCCGTTCACGTCGAAGCTGGTCGTCGACGTATCCGTCTGGGCGCGCGCCGGTGCCGCGCCGGCCCCACCGATCCCCAACACGATTGCCGCGACGAGACCGATCAGCCTGTTCGCGCTCATTGCCGGGTTCCCGTCTCGATGAGGTCGGCCGTCGTGAGGTTGAGGGACCGGCGCGCAGCAGGCGAAATGAGAACGCCCGTGACGTGCGGCTTGCCCACGATGTATTTGGCGGCGTACGCCGCGAGATCGGCGGGGCGCTGTTTCGCCATGTTGTCGACGTACCCGAAGAAGTAGTCGAGCCCCGTAACGGCCCACCAAAAGCCGATCTGGTGCGCGAAGCCAGACGCGCGCTCGAGCTGGAGCTCGGTGTCCACGGTGCGCCGCTGTTTGACGGCGTCGAGCTGGTCGGCGGCGAAGTAGCCCGGGTCGCCGACTTTGCTCAACTCGTCGCGCAACGACGCCAGCGCTTGTTTGAGGTGCTGCGGTGTGGTTTCGCCTTCGACGGTGATCGGGCCGACGTGATTGAGCGTGTAGTAGTTCACGCCGACGGACTCGAACAATCCGCTGTCGACCAAACGGCGCTGAAATCTGGAACCGGGTTGATTGAGAACGTCGGAAAAGACGTCGGCGGCGTAGGTGGACGCCGGGTCCGCCGTCGCGCCGGGCCCTTGCCACTGCAGCATGATGATCACACCACCGATCTCCTGCTCGGCGATCACCGCCGTGTCGCGAGTCAACGGCGGAATGGGCGGAATCGGCTCGGTGGTGAACGGATCCGGTCCTTTTGACCATCCACCGAACACCGAGTGCGCGAGAAAGAACGCGCGGTCGGGGGCGATGTCGCCGGTCACGATGATCGCGGTGTTGTTGGGGATGTAGTACCGCTTTTCGATCGTCCGCATCTTGTCGGGCGTCGTGCTCTCGATGACGGCGCGTTCGCCGAGGGGATTCTTGCGGCTCCACGCCGAACTCCAGAGCGCCTTACCCATGTCTTGAGAGAATCCGAACATCGGATTCGACTCGTTTCGGTCATATTCGCCGATCACAACCTGACGCTCGCGCTCCAGCTCGTCCGTGCGGAACTCGGGGTACATCAGCGCCTCGGCCAAGAACTTCATCCCGCCTTCGACGCTGTCCGCCGGAACCGTGAGGTAGTAGTTGACGCGCTCTTCACTGGTCGTGCCGTTGAACGACGCGCCCAAGTCCGAGGCGCGCGCCACGAATTGGTCGGGATTCGGATACGCTTTATTCGCCTTGAAGAACATGTGCTCGTAGAGGTGCGACAGTCCCTCGTATGCCGGGCCCTGTGTGAACGAGCCGTTCTTCACGTCGGCTTCGATCGTCACCAGCGGCACACCGGGATTGCGCACCACGATCACGTCGAGGCCGTTCGGCAACGTCCGGCGCTGAATGAGGCGTTCGAGCTCGGCGCGCTGCGCCGCGAGGAGCGACGGCGCCAGAATGGCCAATGCGATCGCGACGGCGCCCCACGTTCGGACCATTGCGGATCCGCGCGCCCGCCGTGGCGCGCGCGTCGTCTCGTGACTTTCTTTATTCCCGACCATGGCCGGCTCTGATCTCCCGTCTGTCGAACGTCTCGCCGCTCGCTTGAACGGCGCGTTTCTCCGACGCCACCAACCGATCGCGCCGTACACCACGTTCCGAATCGGCGGACCCGCCGATCTGTTCTACGACGCGACTTCGGCCGGCGCGCTGGCCGATGCGGTCGTTGCCGCTCGCGAAACCGGTGTACCCTACTTCGTGCTGGGGCTCGGCGCCAACATCCTCGTTGGCGACCGAGGGTTTCGCGGACTCGTGATTCGCAACGCGGCCCGGGCTCACGAGTTCCGCGAAATGGGTGACGAGTGCAAGCTCCGGTCCGAGAGCGGCGCGATCGTGAAAGACCTGATTCGCGAATCCGTCGCCAAAGGCTGGTCCGGGCTGGAGCATTACGTCGGCATCCCGAGCACGGTCGGCGGCGCGATCTGGCAGAATCTCCATTTCCTGTCGCCCGCCCCGGAACGCGAGCGCACGATGTTCATCGCCGAAGTGTTCGAGTCGTGCGAGATCCTTTCCGAAGAGGGTGAGCGTAAGACGGTCGGACCCGACTACGTCCGCTTCGGCTACGACGACACCGTCTTTCATCACCGGCGCGACATCGTGCTCGAGGCGACCTTTCGTTTGAGCCGCGGCGACCAGGCGGCGCTGCACCGGATTCTCCAGGAGAATCTGAGCTGGCGCGGAAGCCGTCATCCATGGCTCGATTGGCATCCGAGCGCGGGATCGATCTTCAAGAAAATCGAAGGCGTCGGAGCGGGGCGTCTCGTCGATCAATGCGGCCTCAAGGGATTCCGACAGGGCGGCGCGCAGATTTCGCACATTCACGCCAACATTCTGGTCAACCTCGGCGGTGCCACCGCGAAGGACGTTCGCGAGTTGATCGCGATCGCGCAGCGCGCGGTCGAGGAGCAGTGCGGCGTTCACCTCGAGCCCGAGATCGGATTCGTCGGCGAATTCTGAAACGCGTTCAGAAGATCGTGCCGAATCCGGCCACGAGACGCCAGGGAGCGGCGTGATCGATCGGTCGCGCGACGCCGACGTGCAGAATATTCGAAAAAAAGCTGAGACCTGCACCCGCGGTCGCGCGGATTCCGTTCGTTGCCGTCGAGAGCGGAGTCCCCGTGTCGTCCACGCCGAGTTGTCGGACGGAGAGCGCCGCGCCGGACGATGAGATCTCCGTCCACCCGCCCTGAACGCTCGCGACGAGCCCGGGACTCACGCCGGGTATGAGAATGCCGCGGAACAGGCGAATCGGTTTCTGCCAGACGCCGAATCGATAGCCGGCGAACGTGCGAAACAGCGCGGCGCGGTCGCCGGCGAACTGTTTGTATCGATAGCCGGGCAGCGCCTCGTTTCCGCCGAGTTCGAATAGCTGCTGCGGCGGGGGATCATCGCCGAGCACCGTACCAAAATCAGCGTGCGCACCGAGCGCGAGCGGTCCCAGGTACTCGCGCGCCGACAGTCCGAGTTCGGCTCGTTGCCACTCGAGTTCGCCCGACGCGTATTCATAGTGGAGGCGCGCCCCGACACCGGGCCGCAGGTAGTCGCCCGTGACGCTCGGATGAAACTCGGCCGTGAGCGAACCGAACGAGTAGTCGCCCGCCTCGACGCCACGGTTTGGCCGGAACCCGCCGTTCGTGGAGATCAGACCTTGCGACAACCGGGCGCGCTCTGGACGATCGTCGCCGAACCCGGCTTCGGCGGTCACGACGGCGAAGTCGATCCCGCGAACGATTCGCGTCACCGACGCGTCGACGCGGCGCCGGTCGACATAGTCATTGTCGTCGACCGAAGAGATGAGGGCGCTGAATCCCGGATCGTCGCCGAGCGGCACCGTAAAATCGTTCGTCGAGGCGAGCGTGCGTTCCGCGCGCACCCCGAATGTCTGCGAGCCGCGCTTCCACGACGCGTACGCGCCTCCGCGCGCGGTCTGTTCGGTGAACGCCCAGCCACCGAACACGCCGGCCGACAGTCCCGGCGCCGCCGATCGAAACTCGATTCGCGGAGCGACGCCCATGTAGAGGCCTTCGACGCGGTTGAATCGAAACACGCGATCCAATCCGCCTGAGAACAGCAGCAACTGCGGCGGGCCGTTCGCGCGCCACATCGGCGGCGCGAGGTCGGCGAAATCGTCGGCTCGCACGGCGCTGGTCTCGGTTCCGATCGCGCTGCGCCAATCGGAGAACGAGTCGACGCTGTCCCTCGGCGCCCACGTCACGACCACGCGAGGATGCGGCGTCGTGTCCGGAACCACCGCGCCGGTGTCCGTGACCAGATCGGCGATGGTTGAGACAATTCGAAATACGGGACGGGTCTGGCCGATCGGTGGGAAGCTGGCTTGAAACTCGGTGCGCTGAAACGACGGCAGCCAATACCGCCCGTCGTACTCGCCGTTGACGAATTCCACGTATGCCGCGGCGACGACGCCCATCGAGCGGATGACCTTCTCGCCCACGGTCTCGCGGCCGCCGAGGACCACCATTTGGCCGCGCATTCGCACGATCTCCATGCGCGTCGCATCGAGGTCGATCTCTCCGTCGAATGCGGCGAGACGTGTTTCGCCGTGGAAATCGGGACTCACGCGAATGCGCACGATCGGCACCGACCGTGTTCCCACGCGCAGCGTCGTGACCGTGTCGCCGCCGCTGAACCGGTAGTATTGATCGCGGTCGCCGGCGAAGGGATGAACGGCGATCACCGTGTCGCGACGGTTCACCCGCGTCATGTACGCGCCCAGTGAGAGCCGTTCTCCATAGAGCGTCGGCACGGTCCATCCGCGCACGATGGTCAAGCTCGAATACGGGACGCCGACGGTCTGCGATCGATACCCGATCACGTGCAGATCGTATGGTCCGTCGCGCGTCCAAGTGGCGCGCGACGTCATCTGTTCGATCTCACCGGCATGCTCTCGGCCGAGCGAGTCGCGAAGGATGAGGCCCACTTCAGTCTCGACGCGACTCGTGTAGCCCCGCAGTTCGCGCGGCGGATTCCGATTCGAATCGGCCGCCGCCGCAACCATCGCGCGAAGCGCGGGGGACGAATACGTCGAATCCGCGTTCGCCGGCCCCGCCTGAGCGAGCAGAGTGATCGCCAAAAGGTTCGCCAACACGGTTGGGCCTACGACGAACGGTCGGCGAGGGTGTCAGCGATCTCCGTGGCGGCCGCCCATTCGTCGAGCGAACGATCGAGGTTTCGCTTCGCGTCCTCCAGCTCGCGGCCGAGCGCGCTCGCGCGCTTCGCGCCGTCCGGCGCGACGTACAGGCCGGGATCCTCCAACTCCCGCGTCACGTCGGCGACGCGTCGTTCGAGCGCCTCGATCTCGGCCTCGAGCTCCGAAATTCGACGCTGCGCGTTTCGCACGGCCACCTTGGTCGAGCGCGCCGCCTCGTCGCGTCGATGGGTCTTCTTCTGTTCGTCGACGCGACGGATCCGTTCGTCTTCCTGGGCGACGAGCGCGGCGGCGCGAGCGCGCTCGGCCGACACGACTTCCCATTCGGCAAAACCGCCGGCGAACGTCGTGATCCGGTGATCGTAGAGCAACCATATTTGCGTGGTGAGTCCGCGGAGCAATTCGCGGTCGTGGCTCACGAGTAGCACCGTTCCTTCGTAGTCGCCGATCGCATCCTCGAGCGCTTCGATCGACTCGACATCGAGATGATTCGTCGGCTCGTCCAGCACGAGCAGGTTGGCGCCGCTCAGCATCAGCATCGCGAGCCCCACGCGTGCGCGCTCGCCACCGGAGAGCGAGTCGGATCGTCGGGAGACTTCGTCGCCAGAGAAACCGAACCGGCCAAGATGGCCTTGGACCAACCGCCGGTCCCATGTCGGGCGAAGATCGTTGATGACGTCATATAGCGTCCTGTCGAGCGGCACCTGCGCCAAATCCTGCCGGTAGTACCCGACGGTGACGCCCGCGCCGACCCGCAAGGATCGGTTCGGTTCCCCGTGATCGTCGAGCAACGTACGGAGTAAAGTCGTCTTGCCCGATCCGTTGGGCCCGACCAGGCCGAGCACTTCACCGCGCATCAGTGTGCCGGTGGCTTCCTCGACCAGCACTCGCGAGCCGACACTCACGCTCGCACGCTCGGCTACCACGACGCGATCACCGCCGCGCGCGACGGGCGTGAACCGGAGCGACATTGCCGCTTCGTCGCCCGGCGGCGGACTCAAACGCTCCATTCGCGCCAGTCGCGTGCGGCGCCCTTTGGCTTGACGAGTGTTCTGTCCCGCGATGTTGCGCGCGATGTAGTCCTCTTCGTTCGCGATCTTCCGCTGTTGCTGCGCGAATTGGCGCTGTGCGGTGAGCCGCCGGAGAGAGCGTTGCTCTACGAACGATGCGTAGCCCCCGTCGTACGCGGTCGCCGTGCCGCCCTCGAAGTGAAGTACGTGATCCGCGACGGCCGCCAGGAACGCCCGGTCGTGGCTGATCAGCAGGACCGTCGTTCGCACGCCGGCGAGGTACGACTCCAGCCACGCCGTCGTCTCCAGATCGAGGTGGTTGGTCGGCTCGTCCATCAGCAGCACGTCCGCCGGTGCGACGAGTTGGCGCACCAGGCCGAGACGGCCACGCTCACCGCCGCTTAGGTGCGCGACGAGCGCACTTCGCGCGGCCGCGGGCTCGAACCCGAGCCCGTGGAGCACCGCGTCGACGCGCGGCGCGACCGTGTAGCCGCCTTCGCGCTCGAATCGCTCGAGGTTGTGTCCGTACGCCGCGAGCTCTGCTTCGCCACCCTCGCTGAGTCGTTTCGCCTGTTCGATCAGATCGCGCTCGAGCGCGAGCAAATCGGCATACGGGCCGGCGGCCGCCTCCCATACGGTCAATGCACCTCCGAACTCGCGGTGCTGCTCGAGCAATGAGACTCGAAGACCCGGCTGCTTCGCGATCTCACCCCGAGTGGGCTCGAGCTCTTCCGTGAGAAGCCGAAAAAGCGTCGTCTTGCCGGTGCCGTTTCGTCCGACGATCCCCCACCGCTGTCCCGCCGCGACGGTGATCGAGATATCGTCGAAGACCTGCGTCGCCCCGAAGTCGACGCCGACCCTCGCCAGCGAGAAGAGCGTCACTTCGCGGTCCAGCCCTTCCAGTCCTGTTCGGCGAGCCCGACAGTGAGCGCGTTGCCGTTGCGGACTAGCGGCATCACCAACAGGTGCGGTTCGTCGACGAGCTTCTCGAGCCATCGTTCGTCGGAAAACCGAGCGTGCCGCAAGCCGAGCTCGTCGAATCGACGCGATTCGCGATCGATCAATCGGTCGAGTCCGAACCTTTGCGCGAAACGCTTGAGCTCGCCCGGCGACGCCGCACGTTCGTCCAGATCGACGAAGTGCGTCTTGATCCGTCTTTCGGCGAAGAACCGCAACGCCTTTCTCGTGTCCGCGCTTTTCTTCACTCCGAAGACCTGAACTTCCATCGCTCGCGCTTGGCTGTTATTGATCGCGGTCACCCAGCGATGCCCACGAGAGGCCCGTTCGTGCCGCCTGCGTCCCGCCGACGAAGCGAGTATACCTACCGCCCGGCGTGGTGGGTACCCGGCGCGCACGCGCAGACAATGTGGGGAAAGTTCTTTCGCCGGCGAGACACCTATGGCGCACGCCGAGAACGGTGGGACACGCCCGACGGCGATTTTGTCGATCTGTACCGCATCGACGCGCCGGACGGCGCTCCCCGGCTGTTCTTCCTGCACGGCTTGGAAGGAACCATCCGGTCACATTACGTATCGGGGTTCTTTGGAGAAGCCCGTCGTCGCGGGTGGGGTGCCGATCTCCTGATCTTTCGTGGCTGCGGTGACGAACCCAACCGCGCGCCCCGCTTCTATCATTCCGGCGAAACCGGGGACCTCGCCTTCGCACTCGGCCGCGTGTTGGCCGAGTACCCTCGCTCACCGATTGTGGTCGCCGGCGTTTCGCTCGGCGGCAACGTGCTGCTCAAGTACCTCGGCGAACGGGGCGATTATCTCCCGCCAAGGGTGCGTGGTGCTGCCACCATCTCGGTTCCCTATGACCTGGAGAGAGGCGCGCGCCACATCTCGACCGGATTCGCGCGAGTGTACGATCGCCACTTTCTGCGCACACTCCGCACGAAGGCGGAGGCGAAGCTGGCTCGCTATCCCGAGCTATTCGATCCGAAACAACTGGCGGCGGCGACCTCGATCTACGAGTTCGACGACGCGGTGACCGCACCAGTGCACGGGTTCGCCGATGCGCACGACTATTACGCCAAGTCGAGCTCGCTGCGGTGGCTTGGGCGGATCAGGCGACCTACGTTCCTCATGAGCGCGGTGGACGATCCCTTTCTGCCGCCTGAAGTGCTCGATGAGGTTCGCCGCATCGCGCGCGACAACCCGGAATTGACGCTCGAATTCACGGCGCACGGTGGGCACGTCGGTTTCGTCAGTGGCCGTTGGCCGTGGGCCGCATCGTATTACGCGGAGTGGCGCGCGTGCGAGTTTCTTGCGAATTCGTTGCTTCGCCGAGCTTGAAAAGGACGCGCATCGCCTCACATTCCGTTCGTCGACCGGGCGCTCGAAGGCCGCCAGGCAACCCGAACAACTGACGCATGACGGTTCTTTACCTCGCGAGCTTCATCGGCGGCTTGATTCTGGCCGTGCGCATCATGACCCACGGCGTCGAGCGGCCGCGCGAGGAACACCCGACGGGCGACCGATCCTTTCGACTGTCGACGCCCGTGATCGTGAGCTTCACGATGCTGTTCGGGGCTGCGGGCTACCTCCTGACACGCGGCGGCGCCTCGTCGTCGATCGCGATACCGGTGGCGGCCCTGCTCGGTGCCGCGGGAGCGATCATTGCTGCGAATCTGGTCAGGAGATGGTGGCGTGTAGTGCCGGAACACGACGTCGACGACGAGCGTTATGTATTGCAGGGACACCTGGCTCGTGTGACGAAATCGATCGGTCCGGATGTTGACGGTGAAGTAGCGTTCGAGTTGGGTGGCGATCGCAAGCGACTCCGGGCTCGGGGTTCTCTCGGGGGAGCCATTGCCGCCGACACGGACGTGGTCATCGAGCGAGTCGAGGCGGACGTCGCGTACGTAGAAGCCTGGGCCGACGTCGAGAAGCGACTGTAGGCCGTTAGCGGAGGAGGGGAGGGGCGATGTGGGACGCGATCCTGTGCATTCTCATCATCGGCGGCTTCTTCGTCCTGCGCGCCGTGCTCGCTACTGTCTTCTTCTTCTACCTACTGCCGCAGGGCGATCACTGCCCGAATTGCGACGCGGTGACTTTACGCATTCAGTCGCGCGCCTGGAATTTCTTTTTCCCTAAGTTCAGGACGAGTTGGTGCTACGAGTGCGGATGGCACGGCCTTCTGCGACACGGGCCGCTCGGAGCGCCGACCGCGACAGCCGAACTGACGCGCCACCCGCGTTGAACCGTCAAGCGCTCGCCGCCAGCACCGCGAGCCACTCCGGCCAGTTGCCGCTCAACTCGAAGAAGTCGTCGAAATAGTTGAGGCCGAGCCGCTCGAGCTCGGCGATGACGTCAGCCACAGCATCTCCCTCGCCGTAGATCGGGCCGATCACGACGAGGCCGCCTTCGACGCGGAACTCGTCGGTGGTCAAGCCAAATCGCTCGTCAATCGTCGCGCGAGTCAGCCCGCTCGATTCGTAAGCGAGTCGGCGAATCAGAATGGAGGGAGCGCCGGCTTGAATTGAGAGTGCCATGGTAGTCCCGAGCTCTGGGTCGCTGCGTGGTGGGAGAGGGGCGGGAATATAGGTAGGTCATCGGATGGCGATCGATTCGCGGATGGCCGAGATCGTAACGGGTGGGACAGCCGGAGCCGGCTCCCTGCGCGCGTCCGCCAGCCGTAGGTTTGCGAATGGGTTCCAGTCTCATGCACGCTGATTCCAGCTTGGAAGCGTCGTTCGACGTCATCGTCGTTGGCGCCGGACACGCGGGCACCGAGGCCGCCGTCGCGGCCGCGCGATCGGGAGCGAGCGTCGCGATCGTGACGAGCGCCCTGGAGACGATCGGCCAGATGTCTTGCAATCCGGCGATCGGTGGGATCGCGAAAGGCACGGTCGTCCGCGAGGTCGACGCGCTTGGCGGGATCATGGGGCGCGCTACCGATCTCGCGACGCTTCAGTTTCGAATGCTTAACCGGAGCAAGGGTCCAGCCGTATGGGCACCTCGCGCCCAATGCGATCGCGGCCTGTATCGCCGTGCGGTGCGTACACTGCTCGAAGAGCAGCCCGCGATTCACACGGTGCAGGGCACGGTGGCGCGGCTTCTGTTCGATCCCGCCGAACCGGTCGTTCAGGGCGTCGAGACGCTGGAAGGGAGGCGCTTCGGTGCCAGAGCCGTCGTCATCACGACGGGCACGTTCCTCCGCGGACGGATCCACATCGGGACTACGACGAAGATCGGCGGGGGTCGCGCCGGCGAGTCGGCGGCAACCCATCTCGCCGAACAGTTGGAGGCGGTCGGGCTGACGGTTGCGCGCTTCAAGACCGGTACGCCGCCGCGAATCGATGGCCGCTCGGTCGACTTCGAGCGTCTCGAGCAGCAAGAAAGTGAGATCGAGCAGTTCGACTATTCGTGGTCGCATTTCTGGCCCGCACCACGGCGAACCGGCCAATCGACGCGCCATCCGGGTCAGCTGCCGTGCTGGATCACCTTCCTCGGCGCACCCGGTAAGCAGATCATCCAGGACAACATCGGCCGCTCGGCGATGTACGGCGGCGCGATCGAGTCGCGCGGGCCGAGGTACTGCCCGTCGGTCGAGGACAAGATCGTGAAGTTCCCGGCGGCGGAGCGCCATCAGCTGTTCCTCGAGCCGGAAGGACACGACACGTCCGAGCTGTACGTCAACGGGCTCTCCACGTCGCTGCCGGCGCCCGTGCAGATGGACATCCTGCGCACCATTCCCGGCCTGGAGCGCGTGCGGATGACGCGCGCCGGCTACGCGATCGAGTACGACTACTACCCGCCGACGCAGCTCGATGCGACGCTGCAGGTCAAGGCGGTTCGCGGCCTGTATTTCGCCGGCCAGATCAACGGCACCACGGGCTATGAAGAGGCGGCGGGCCAGGGCACGGTCGCCGGCCTCAACGCCGCCCGCGCCGTCCGCGGCCGCGCGGGGGTCGTCCTGGGCCGAGAGAGTTCTTATATAGGCGTGCTCGTTGACGATCTCATAACGCGCGGCGTCGACGAACCCTATCGCCTCTTCACGTCGCGCTCCGAGTTCCGGCTGACGGTTCGGCAGGACAATGCCCTGCGCCGATTGGCGGCGATCGGGGTCGAGATCGGCCTCTACACGCCGCGCGAGCGAGAAGTGATCGCGCGTCGATCCGACGACGAATCTGCCGCGCTAAGCCTCGCCGGGACGACGAGCCTCAACCCGGTGAACGCAGCGCCGTTGCTCGCTCGAGCCGGCAGCGCGGCTCTGGTTCAATCAACGCGAATCGCGGACCTGGCGAAGCGGCAAGGCGTTTCGCTCGGCGAATTGTTCGGGGCCGCCGGCGTTGGGGGCGGTCTTCTCGCTGACGCCGTCGTAACGGCCGACCTTGAGATCAAATACGCCGGCTACTTCACGCGTGAGCGTGACCAGGCGGCGAAGTTGCGGCGGATGGGAGAGTTTTCACTCGAGGCCGATGCGCCGTACGACGAGATGCGTTCGTTGTCGCTGGAGGCGCGGCAGAAGTTGGCGGCGGTCCGGCCGACGACCTTGGCGCAAGCATCGCGCATTCCCGGCGTCAGCCCAACCGACCTTCAGAACCTGGTCATCGAGATGGAGAAGCTGCGCCGCGCTTCCGCCGGCGCAACGTAGTGGCCGAACGTCCGGGTTGCGATATATCGCTCTCGAGACGGCGACTGGCTGGACCGACCAACCAGGCGCACACCTCGACTCGGCTGCGCGCCAATAGATGGGAGGAGACGATGCGAAGTGTGTGTGCCGGTGCTGCATGCGGCGTCTCGTTGTTTGGCGCGCTCCTAGGAGCTCAGACGTCGAGCACTTCGTTGGTAGCGCCAGCGCAGCTGGTTACTACAGGGGTCGGCGAGGCTTCGGCGGTTCCAGATCGCGCGACGATCTACATCAGCGTTCATTCGAGGGCCACTACGGTGGCGTCTGCGTCGGCCGATAACGCCCGTCGGGTTCGAGCGGTGATGGATTCCCTGCGGGCGATGGGAATTGGCGCGGACCAAGCGACAACCGCGAGTTACAGCGTGAATCCCGAGATGGCGTATTCGACGACGTCGTCGGAGTCGCCGCGGGTTGTGGCGTACACGGTGATGAACTCCCTGCGCGTGAAGTTGAAGACGGTGGATGAAGTCGGTCGGGTTATCGACGCGGCGCTGGCGAAGGGGGCGAATGAGATTTCGAGTCTTCAGTTCTTCTCGTCAAAGGCGGATTCCGCTCGCTCTGTCGCACTGGCGGCCGCGGTCGCCGATGCGAAAGCCCAGGCCGAGGTAATGGCGCTAGCCGCCGGCGGGTCGCTCGGGCCACTTCTCGAGTTGAATACGTCGTCTGTACCGATTCGTCCGATGCCGCTTATTCAGCCGATGATGATGCGCGCGGCGAACCCGACGCCCATCACGCCAGGGGAGCAGACCGTGAGCGCAACCGTCACTGGGCGCTGGGCGTTTATCTCCGGCCGCTGACATTTGGCCGACCGGTCGAATGAACCGACAAAGTGCCACGTGAAACACTTGACCGATCCGAGACGACCAGAACGTTTCACGTGGAACGTTGTTCGGGTTGGCCGTCAGCCGTTAGATTGGCCGGCCTGACCGGATCCGACGCATCGGCAGCAATCTTCGTTCAGCGCCAGCAGCGACTCAAACCGAACAAAAGTGGCCCGTGTTATCGCGATAGCCAACCAGAAAGGCGGGGTCGGCAAGACCACGACTGCGGTGAACCTTGCGGCCAGCCTAGCTGCGGCGGAAGCAAAGACGCTCCTGGTCGATGGTGATCCACAGGGAAACGCCACGAGTGGCGTTGGGGTGGATCTGGCCCGAATCCACGGAACGATCTACGACGTCGTGCTCGGCGCGATGGGGCTCGACGAGGTAATTGTCGACGACGTCAACTTCGGCCATCTCGACGTAGCGCCGGCGACGCCGGATCTCGCTGGGGCGGAAGTCGAACTGGTGGACCGTCCCAACCGCGACCGGATGATGCGCGACGCGCTGTCGGCGGTTCGAGATCGGTACGAGTTCGTGCTCATCGACTGTCCGCCGTCGCTGGGACTCATCACGCTCAACATGCTTGCGGCGGCGGACTCCCTCCTGATTCCTCTGCAGTGCGAGTACTACGCCCTCGAGGGCTTGTCCCAGTTGCTGAACACAGTTCACCTCGTGCAGCGAAGCGTCAATCAAGACCTGGCGATCGTGGGAGTGCTGCTTACGATGTACGACGCCAGACTCAACCTCTCTCGACAGGTCGCTGCCGACGCACGCGAGTACTTCGGCGCTGAGGTTTTCGAGACGGTTATCCCGCGCAACGTTCGGCTAGCTGAGGCACCAAGCTTCGGAAAGCCCATCATGCTTTACGATATTGCGTCTATCGGTGCCCAGGCCTATATGGCTGTGGCCAAAGAACTTATGCGGAGGACTCGATGAGTTCGGATCGTCGTTTGGGCCGCGGCCTCGAGGCGTTGATTTCATCGGCGACATCCTCCGCCCAGTCTACCAGTGAACTGCAGAGAATCCCGTTATCGCGGGTGCGTCCCAATCCGTTTCAGCCGAGGCGGGAATTTGATCCGACGGAAATGGGAGAATTGGAAGCGTCGCTACGGGCCAGTGGCCTGTTGCAGCCGATCAGCGTTCGCCGCCATGGCGACACCTTCGAGCTGATTGCCGGCGAGCGTCGCGTGCGCGCCGCCACGAACCTCGGCTGGACTGAGATTTCCGCGCTTGTTCGGGATTTCGACGATCGGACCATGCTCGTTCTCGCGCTGGTTGAGAATCTCCAGCGGACGAATCTGAATCCGCTAGAAGAGGCGCGGGGATATCGTCGCTTGATCGATGAGTTTCATCTCACGCACCAACAGGTCGCGGAGTCGGTGGGGAAGGACCGCACGACGATCACCAATCTGCTGCGGATTCTCGGATTGCCCGAGACGGTGCAGCGAATGGTGGAAGACGGGCGACTCTCGAGTGGCCACGCGAGAGCGCTTCTGGCGCTGGCGGACGCAGGCCAGGCGGAGGAGGTTGCCAGTCTCGCGGCCGGGCGTGGGCTCAGCGTTCGCGAGATCGAGGCGTTGGTCCGCGAGCGGACAGCGGGTTCTGAGCGACACACGCCGAAGTCACGGCCGGCCGCCGAGGCCGATGGGCAGTCTAACGCCGCCGCCAGGAGTATCGAGGACGAACTGAGGCGATATCTCCAAACCGACGTGCGTGTCCGGCTTTCCGGCCCGGCGAAGGGCACGATCGAGGTGACGTTTTACTCGAACGAGGATCTTGACCGCCTACTCGGCATGATTGTGAGAGGAGAGCGCTTCTAAACGCCAAATATCGCGACACTAACAGGCCATTTGAGGATCTCTATAAGGCCACTTGTTCTGGAGCTGTAGCGAGCCTAGCGAGACCAGGCCGGCGCAGGAATCCACGCTTGTGAACACCGTCGTAAGTCTATTAAACAAAAGGGATTGATCGCTTGAGCGAATCTCTACTTCGCCAGTTGTCCACCCTCGTCGCGCTTACGCCAGTTCTGGCAGTGATCGCCTGCAGCGACCACCAGAATCGGTCCGGCAACGATACATCGGCCGCTCCATTCAGGGTCGCGCTCCTGACGCCGGGCCCAGTCTCCGACCAGTCCTGGAACTCGGGCGCCTACCGCGGCCTGCTTCAGATTCGCGATTCCCTCGGCGCGCGGATCAGCAACATCGAAACGAAGACGCCGGCGGAGTTCGACGAGAATTTCCGCCAATACGGGAGCCAGGGCTACAACCTCGTCTTCGGCCACGGCTTCGAGTTTCAGGACGCCGCCCGTCGAGTCGCACCAGAATTTCCTCATACGATTTTCGTAACGACATCGGGCAGCACGGCCGGGCCCAATCTCGCCGGGCTGACCTTCGGATTCGCTGACGCCTCCTACCTGGCCGGGGTCCTCGCCGGTGCGATGACGAGATCGAATGCTGTTGGTGTGATCGGCGGAACCGCGCTGCCTCCGGTCGTGGAGAGCTTTCATGCGTTCGAGCGCGGCGCGCACGACGTGAATCCGCGCATCCGCGTCGTCACGGCTTACATCGGCAACTGGGATGACGTGAGCGCCGGCAAGGAGCAGGCGCTCGCCCAGTTCTCGCGCGGTGTCGACGTCGTCTTTCAAAACGCCGACGCGGCTGGGCTCGGCGTGTTTCAGGCGGCCCGGGAGCGCGGCTCCGTCTTCGTCATCGGCTCCAACTCGGACCAGAACGGCGTCGCGCCGGAAATCACACTCGGAAGCGTGGTCATCGATCTGCCGCTCGCTTTTCTCACCGTCGCGCGTGAGGTCAAGGCGGGGACGTTCAAACCGCGGGTGGTCGAGCTCGGCGAGGCGAGCCAGGTCGTGAAGCTCGTGCTCAATCCGGGGTTGCAATCGAGAATTCCCCCGGCGACGCGGCAGCGGATCGACTCGCTGCAGACGATGATGCTCGCCGGCAAGCTCACAATCTCGGCCGACTCGACGCACACGCCCAACCCATGACCGCGAGCCGCGCGGTTTCACTGAGCACGATCGCCGAGTTTCTCGACTCGACGCTCGACATCGCCGCGATTCCCGACTATCCCAACGCGCTCAACGGCATCCAGCTGGCGAACGTCGGTCCGATCGAACGAATTGCGACGGCCGTCGATTTCTCGACCGCAACCGTTCGCGAGACCATCGCGCTGGGCGCGAAGCTGCTCGTCGTCCACCACGGAATGTTCTGGGGCGGGACGCAACCGATCACGGGGCATCGGTACGAACGACTCCGCGCACTATTCGCGAACGACGTCGCCGTGTACTCGGCGCATCTCCCACTGGACGTCCATGCGCGATTCGGCAACAACGCGCTCCTCGCCAGTCGTTTGGGCCTCACACCGACCGGTGGGTTTACGCGGTACCAGACGATCGAGGTGGGCGTGAGCGGCGTCGATGAAATTCCAACCCAGGTGTTGGCCGATCGCGCCGGTGAAATGGCGCGGGAGTTCCGTGGCTCGCTGGTCGCCACGCCGTTCGATTCCGCGAGGGTCACTCGGCGTTGGGGGATCTGCACGGGCTCCGGCGCGGATTCGTCGAGCTTGCGCGAGGCCACGAGCCGCGGTCTCGACACGCTGATCGTCGGCGAAGGGCCGCATCACACGGCCATCGAGGCGACCGAGCTCGGAATCGTCGTCATCTATGCGGGTCACTACGCGACCGAGACGCTCGGCGTGCGCGCGCTGGGCGACGCGACGGCAGCGCACTTCGGGCTGTCGTCGACGTTCGTCGACGTCCCGAGCGGACTGTGACGGACGGCGAGGGCCACGCTCCGGGCAAGGCAGTGATGTTGGAGCTGACGGGCGTCTCGAAGCGATTCGGCGCGACGCAGGCGCTGCGAGACGTTTCGATTCGAGTGCGCCAGGGAACCGTCCACGCGTTGCTGGGAGAAAACGGAGCGGGGAAGTCGACGCTGGTCGGTGCGGCGTTCGGGCTTATCGCCGCCGACTCGGGCACCGTCGTTGGTGGGTCGCCGGGCCGCCCGATCTCATCGCCGGCCGAGGCCATGGCGGCCGGCATCGGAATGGTGCATCAGCATTTTACGAATGTTCCGGCGATGACCGTGGCTGAAAACGTCGCCCTCGGCGGGCGGGGCTCATTTCGCGCCGAGCGCGCCGCGGCGACGGTTCTCGAGATCGGAAGGCGCACAGGCCTCGCGCTCGATCCGTGGGCTACGGCCGGAACACTTCCGGTCGGTGGGCAGCAACGTCTCGAAATCGTCAAAGCACTCGCACGCAGCGCCACCACGCTTCTGCTGGACGAGCCGACGGCGGTCCTCGCGCCGACCGAGGCGGCCGAATTGCTGACGTGGCTGCGCACCTTCGCGAACAGTGGCGGCAGCGTCGTGCTCATCACCCACCGGTTGCGCGAAGCACTTTCGATCGCGGACGACGTCACGGTGCTGCGCCGCGGATCCGTGGTACTCAGCGAGCCCGTCACGTCGGTCAATGAGCGGTCTCTCGCCGGCGCGTTGCTCGGCGAAGAAGTGCCGTCCGAAGTGATCGCGGCGCGAACGATCGAGAGCGATTCGGGCTCTCCGGCGGATGTGGCGAGCGCTCCGATCGCGCGGCTGACGAAGGTCTCCGTGAAAGACGACCGCGGCGTGGTCGTCGTGCGCGAGGTGACCCTCGCGGTGCACGCCGGCGAAATACTCGGCATCGCCGCCGTCGAGGGGTCTGGCCAGCACGCGTTGCTGCGTGTGCTGGCCGCGCGGACTAGCGCGACGAGCGGTGCGGTCGAGCTGCCTTCGACGATCGGGTTCGTGCCCGAAGACCGGCAACGCGACGGGCTCGTCCTGGATTTCTCGCTCACCGAGAATCTGGCGTTGCGCGGAGCGGGCCAACGGGCCGGACGAATTCGATGGAATGCGGAGCGGCACTCCGCTGACGAGACACTCCGCGCCTTCGATGTTCGCGCGCGCGACGCGTCCGAACGCGCGCGCGTGTTGTCGGGCGGCAATCAGCAGAAACTCGTGCTCGCGCGAGAGCTCTCCGACGCGCCGGCGCTCGTCGTCGCGGAGAATCCGACGCGCGGGTTGGACATTCGGGCTACCCAGCACGTGCATTCGCGCCTTCGTCGCGCGGCGTCGACCGGCGCCACCGTTGTGGTGCACTCGAGCGATCTGGACGAAGTGCTCGCCCTGTCGAATCGAGTGGTCGTCATGCACCGGGGCGAACTGCGCGCGGTCGCGGGCGATCGTGAGGCGGTCGGTCGCGCGATGCTCGGCGTCGCGTGACGACCACTGCGCTCGACGGTGTTCCGCGAGACACCGACACGCGCCGATGGCGCGCCCTCACGCTCCTCGCGTGTGCCGAGTTGCTCGGCATGTCGCTCTGGTTCGCGGGAAGCGCAGTGGCGCCGCAGCTCGCCGTCCGGTGGAGCTTGTCGCCGAACGAAACGGCCTGGCTCACGACGAGCGTGCAGCTTGGCTTCGTGTGCGGCACCGCGATCGCGGCGCTGCTCAATCTCGCCGACGTCGTCCCGTCGAAACGATACTTCGCGGTCGCCGCGATGCTCGGCGCTCTGGCCAATGCGGGTGTGGTGGTGAGCGGCGGTTTCGCCGTCGCATTGGTGATGCGCGTCGGCACGGGGATGGCCCTCGCCGGCGTGTATCCGCCAGCAATGAAAATGGCGGCGACCTGGTTTCGTTCGCGACGCGGTTTGGCCATCGGCACCGTCGTCGGCGCGCTCACCGTGGGGAAAGCGACGCCGTATCTGGTTCACGCGATTCCGGACGTCGGACCGGCGGTCGTCGTCCTCACCGCCTCGGCGTGCGCGCTCGTCGCGGCCGCGCTCGTGGGCGCTCTGTATACGGAAGGGCCGTATCCGTTTCCCCCTCGTCCCTTCTCGTGGAGCTTGGTGCGAACCGTGTTCGACCGGCGTGAGTGGCGGCTGGCGACCGGCGGCTACCTGGGCCACATGTTCGAGCTGTATTCGTTTTGGACGTGGATACCCGCATTCATCAGCGCGAGTATCGTCGCGGAGCGCGGCTCGGTGTCGCCCGAGCTCGCGTCGCTGATCGCGTTCGGCACGATCGCCGTCGGCGGACTCGGATGCGTGTGGGGCGGACTGGAAGCGGACGCGCGTGGTCGCGAGCGATTGGTGGTGATCGCGATGGCGTTGAGCGGAAGCTGTGCGCTGCTCACGCCCGTGGTATTCGGGCGCTCGCTCGGAGTATTGGCGCCGCTCGCTCTCGCATGGGGATTCTTCGTAATCGCCGATTCGGCGCAGTTCAGCACTCTCGTGACCGAAGCCGTGCCGCCGCACGCCGTCGGTACCGCGCTCACGGTGCAGACGTCGCTCGGTTTCTTGCTGACGATAGTCTCCATTCAGCTCGTGCCACCGATCGTCGCGGCGGTTGGCTGGCGCTGGGCGTTTCCGATGCTCGCGCTGGGTCCGGCGGCCGGTATCGCGGCGATTCGACGACTCGCGGGCGTGCATCACCGCGCCTCATGACGCCAGCCTGCTGATGGGCTCAAGGGGACGCGACGCGGCGGGAGCACGATGGCTCGCGCTCGGGTTGGTGATGGCGATCGTCGCTGGAACGACCATCACACTCGTCGCACTTGGGTTCGACGTGAGACGAGCGGCGCGCGCGCTGGCCGGCGGATCGTTTGGATCGTGGTACGCACTCGGATCGGGAACGCTCGTCCGGGCGACGCCACTCATTCTGACCGGCCTCGCGGTCGCGCTCGCGTTTCAGGCGGGTGTGTTCAACATCGGCGCCGAAGGCCAGTTCCTGACCGGCGCGGCGGCTGCGAGCGCGGTCGCCCTGTCGGCATCGGGAGCACCGAGATGGGTGCTGCTGCCGGCGCTCCTGCTCGCGGGAAGCGCCGCGGGCGCGGCGTGGGCGTGGATCGCGGCGGAGCTACGCGCTCGATTTCAGGTCTTGGAAGTCATCAGCACGCTCATGCTGAATTTCGTCGCGGCCTATCTCGTTTCGTACCTGGTGCGTGGTCCGCTGCAGGAGCCGACGCACATCTACCCGCAGACCGAAACGTTCGTGCTTGCCGCGCAACTGCCGCGTTTCGGACAGAGCACGCGGCTCCATGCGGGATTTGCGATCGCGTGCGCGGCGTGCGCGATTTGCTGGTGGGTCCTGCGATACACCGCCGCCGGTTTTCGGGTGCGAGTCGCCGGCGCGAATCCGGACGCGGCACGATCGGCAGGTCGAATCGACGTCCGTGGCGTAACGACGCGTGCGTTCGTGGTGAGCGGCGCGTTGGCCGGTCTGGCGGGAGCGGTCGAAGTGTCGGGCGTCACGTACGCCCTCTACGAAAACATTTCGCCGGGATTCGGCTACACGGCGATCGCCGTGGCGTTGCTGGCGCGTCTGGACGCGCTCGCAGTGCTCGGCACGGGCATTCTGTTCGGCGCGCTGGAAGCCGGAGCGACGGCGATGCAGCGCGACGCGGGCGTCCCATCCGTCGTGGTCTCGGTTGTCGAGGCGAGCGTCATCCTCATCCTCATCGCCGCCGACCGGGCGCGGATCGCGCGCGCCACGACGGGAGCCGCCGCAACGTGATCTCCGTCGGCGGCGCATTCCTCGCATCCGCCGTCCGCACGGCGACGCCCCTGGCGTTGGCCGCGCTCGGCGAGTTGGTCGTCGAGCGCGCCGGCGTGATCAACATCAGTCTCGAGGGCGTCGTGCTCGCGGGCGCATTCGGCGCGTTGGCGGGAGCGACGCACGGCGGCGTGGCGGGTGGGTTCGCGGCCGCCGTCGCGTGCGGCATTCTGACGGCGGCGGTGTTCTCGGTGTTCGCCGTGGGATTGCGCGCCGATCAGATCATCACGGGAACGGCGGTCACGCTGCTGGCGTTCGGCGCGACCGGCACGCTGTATCGTGCGTTCTACGGGGCGCAGGGCGCGGCGTTGTCGATTCCGACGGTTGGGCCCGTGGCCATTCCGTTGCTCTCGCGGATCCCGGCGCTCGGACCCGGCTTGTTCGACCAGCCCGCCGTCACATATGTCGTGTATCTACTCATTCCAGTTCTCTGGTGGTGGATGTATCGGCGTGCGGCGGGGTTGTCGCTCCGCGCGATCGGCGAGTCGCCGGCGGCCGCCCGTGCAGCCGGGATCGCGGTCGACCGCGTTCGTTCGCTGGCCGTTCTATTCGGCGGAGCGGCCGGCGGGCTCGCCGGGGCGACGCTGGTGCTGGCGCAGGCCGGCACGTTCGCCGAAGGCATGTCAGCCGGACGCGGATTCGTGGCGATCGCCATCGTCGTGCTCGGCCGATGGCACCCGGGCGGCGTGGCGTTGGCGTCGCTCGTCTTCGGCGCGGCGAGCGCGTTGCAGTTTCTCGTCCAGTCGCTCGGCCTCGCGATCCCCTATCAGTTCGCGCTCGCGTTGCCGTACGTGCTGACGCTGGTGGCGCTCGCCGGCGTGGCCGGTCGCGTCGGCGCGCCGGCGGCGCTGGCGCGCATCGACGAGGGCTGAGGGACGACCGTCAGCAGTGGCGGCGCCTGCTCGTCCAGCGCACGCGCCAACGCCCGTCGGCTCCGCGCTCGACCACGCTATACGCGTTCTCGTCGCCGAAATCGCGAGAGAGAACGATGGCCGGAGTTCTGGCGTCACCGATCAAGAGCGCGGCGAGCAGCTCGCGACTCTCGATCGTTTCCTCCTGGCCGTACGAACGCTCCGCGTATCCCATGGTGAGCGTCGTGTCGGCAGCGTGATGCTCGCCGATGACGAGCGTGCGTTCCTGCAGCGGCGTGGCTTCCTGATTGATCTGGCGTACGAGCGATCCGACGACGACGGCCGGCCCGTCGGCGACGTTGAAGCGCCAGAGGGTCTGAACCACGAAGGGCAGACCGGCGAATCGTCCGGCGGAATCGTTGGGGAGACCGGAGGCAAGGCGTGTGAGCGACGCGACGAGCGTCAGTGAGTCCGCGTGCGAGACGGACAGCGCGGAGTCGACCGACAGCGGCGCGACCACGCCGCCGATGAAACCCACGCTCCATGGGTGGGGCGGTGGCGCCGCGGTGAGCGGCGCGACGAGGCAGCCGGCGCTGTCGTGCGCGCTCGGCAGTTCCGCAGTCTGTACGTCGCCACCGCGGCCCAGGAGTGTGACCGACGCGGGGTGCGGGATGGTCGCGAGGGCCGCGGTGTCACCCTCGGTCGGCAAAATGACGAGCGCCCGCGTTGGCGAATCGGTCGCGACGAGCAGCGCGGCGCCTGCACCGGGATCCCACGTCGACGCCGCTCTCGCGGCGGCGGAATCGGGGCGCGACGCGGACGGCGCGTGGGTGGTATCTCCACCCGCGATCGGCTTGTCGCGCCGACAGGCGAGTACGGCGACGATCCCCCAAACCGACACGGCGGCGGACAAGCGGCGGAACCACTTCATTCGTCTTAATTTGGACCCGCTCGAGCCCGCGTCAACGGTGGCGATCGCTACGTCAGCCAACGTATCGCCCTCGAACCCCTCGCCGCGTAGTGTCCAATCGGCCGGCAGCGCCGGCCTCCATTTCGGACAAGAGGTTCTCGCCGAGTGATTTATGCGTTGATGCGCGCTGTCGCCGGTCTCGCGCTGCGCTGGTTTTACCGCAGCATCGACGTAGCTGGCGTCGAACGAATTCCGGCGCGGCGGCCGTTGCTGCTGGTGGTGAATCATCCGAACGCGTTGGTCGACGCGCTCATCGTCGCCTGGATCGTTCCGCGACGCGTCTTGATCACCGCAAAGGCGACCATCTTCGAACACCCGCTCGCGAACTCGTTGTTGCGGTGGGTCGGTGTCGTGCCGCTCCGACGCGCAAGCGACGAGCGCGCGTCGGGAGCCCCGGGGCTCGATGCGGCGCGCAATCGCTCGACGTTTCGCGCCGTACAGGCGGCGCTCCAGCGCGGGGGAACCGTCTTGATCTTCCCGGAGGGCCGCTCGACCGACGCGCCTTCGCTGGGCCCGCTCAAGACCGGCGCCGCGCGCATGGCGCTCATGGCGCGCGAGTCGGGCGACGTGCCGGGGCTCGCCATCGTCCCGATCGGGTTGACCTTCGAGCGCAAACAGTCGCCGAGGACTCGCGTGTTCGCACAGGTGGGCGAGCCGATCGTCGTGGACGATTGGCGGCCGACGGCCGGCGTGCCCGACGCGGATGCGTTGACCGCTGAAATCGAAACGCGCCTGCGCGCGCTGACGCTCAACTACGCGACGATTGACGACGCGGCGCGCGCCGTACGACTCGCGTCTGCCGTCGCGGCGGTGCTCGATGGACCGCCCTCGATCGGATCGGGTGAACGTCGCCTGGGCGTCGAGGCCGCGATTGCGAAGCGCGTCGACGTGCTCACGGCCCGGCTTCCCGACGCGTCGCCGACGGTACGCGAGCAATCGGAGCGAGTCGTCGCACGACTCGACGAGTTGCAGCGAGAGGTGTCGGAGCGCGGCCTTCGGATCGAAGACGTCGACATCAAGGTCGACGGACTGTCAGGCGCGCGCTTCGTCGTGCGCGAAGGGTGGATTCTTCTTCTCGGCGGGCCGGTCGCGATGTGGGGCGCCGTCAACCATTGGCTGCCGTTCTGGGCCGCGCGCTCGATCGCGGTCCGGCGCGGTGGCGACAACGCCGACCCAGCGATGCGCGCGGTGGTGGCCGGCAGCGTGTTCGTGTTGATCACGTACGCCGCCCAGTCGCTCCTCGTCGATCGCGTGTGGGGCTGGCGTGTAGCCCTGTTGTATCTCGCGAGTCTCCCGATCGCCGCCGACATTAACTTCTCGATTCGCGAGCGTCTGTCACGCGCGCGCCGGCGCGCGACGGCGTTTTTGGTCTTTCGGCGCGAGCCCGCGTTACGCGATCGGCTGACGAACGCCTTGGCCTCGCTGCGCGAGGACGTGCTCACGCTCGACCGCGAGCTCGGCGGAATCGATGGGCCGTCCGACGCGCTCAGCGCGCCGGCGTAGCTGGCGGCGGAAGGTAGGGGCCACCGAGGTCCCAGTGCCACGCGTCGCGCCGCACCCCGGTGCGCGGATCCTTGAGCGGTTTGAACTGAAGACGTCCGGCATCGATTCCGACGGCGGCGCCATACTCGAGAAGCAGCGCACGATTCGTCGAGACGAGATGCGCCATGCGACGACCTCGCCACAGGTGGCGGTGGAGCCAGAGGCCGCCATCCATGGCGAAAATCATCCCTTCACGTCGCTTGTCGAATTCGCGGTACCGCGGGGGAACGCGCGTCACGCGCGCGCTCCCGTCAGTTGCAGGTCACGACTCCCTGGGCGGTCGCGGGAGCAACCGGAGCCGCCGCGCCGAGAAAGAGCGCGCAAAAGTGCGGATACGACTGCGGGTTCTGCGATGTCGCGGACCAACCGGTCGGCGTCGCCTCGGTGATGATCACGGTGTTCCCGTTCGTGGGCGTGAGCTGCACCGAGTCGAGCACGTTGCTGTAGGCCGCGTGGTCGTAGAAGTACCCTTCTTCCGACGTCGCGAGGTTGCGGAGGTCGCTCCGCATGCCGGCGTAGTAGGCTTTGCCTTTGGTCGCTTGGAACTTCGGGATCGCGATCGCGGCCAGGATGCCGATGATGACGACCACGATCAGCAACTCGATCAGGGTAAAGCCCGTTCGACGACGCGGCCGGACCCGGCTGGTGTGAATGCCGATGATCCGCTGATGGGCGGAGGCTAGCTCCACCACACGCGGGGCGGGCTGAGTTTTTTTGTCGAGCATGGGCACGAAGCCGGTCAGGTTGTGCCCGCTTTGAAGGCAAAGCAGGTGCCTGAGTAAGGCTGCTGCCTTCAAGTCGCTTTTTCATAAGGGGTTAGCCAAATAGCAGCGTGAGTCAATGCGGGTATTTTCCCGTTCGCGGCCATTCGATTTGCGGCTGGTCTCGCAAGCTGCGATGGCGCCCATGTGACGCACGTCACTAGTCCATCTTGGTGGCCAGCCAGTTTTCGCCGACTCCGACATCGACGACCAGAGGGACCGCCAGGTCGGCAGCGTGCTCCATTTCGTGCCTGACCAGCGCCGAGAGGCGGACGAGCTCAGACGGCGGGGTCTCGAAGACCAGCTCGTCGTGCACCTGGAGCAGCATTTTGGCGTCGAGGGCATTGGCGGGCAGGGCGCGATGGATGCGAATCATCGCCGCCTTGATGAGGTCGGCCGCCGAGCCCTGAATCGGGGAGTTCGCGGCGGTTCGCTCGCCGAACGCGCGGATGTTGAAGTTCCGGTCGCGCAGCTCGGGAATGTAGCGGCGCCGGTTGAAAATGGTTTGCACGTAGCCGTGCTGCCGCGCGAACTCGACCATCGAATCGAGGTATTCTCGCACGCGATGAAACCTCTCGAAATAGCGTTCGATAAATTCCTTCGCTTCGGCGTGGGCGATTCCCAATTGGCGTGAGAGCGCGTGGGGTCCTTGACCGTAGATCGTCGCGAAATTGATCGTCTTCGCGCGTGCGCGCATCTCCTTCGTCACCGCGTCGATCGGCACGTCGAAAATGAGCGCCGCCGTCTGCCGGTGGATGTCGCCGCCGGCGCGGAACGCTTCGACGAACGCCGGGTCGCCGGACAGGTGGGCCAGCAAACGCAGCTCGATCTGCGAGTAGTCGGCGGCGACCAGCACCCAGCCGCGGCGCGGAATGAATCCGCGCCGGATGTCACGACCCAGCTCGCGGCGGATCGGTATGTTCTGCAGGTTCGGATCGCTCGACGACAGGCGGCCCGTGGCGGCCGTCGTTTGGCTGAACGACGTGTGCACCCGCCGTGTCGTCGGGTGGACGTACAACGGCAACGCGTCGATGTACGTGCTCTCGAGCTTCGCGATCTCGCGATACTCGAGCAGCAACACCGGGAGCCGGTGCCCTTCCTCGGCGAGTTGCTGGAGCACGCTCGCATCGGTGGACGCACCGGTCGCCGTCTTTTTCAGCACCGGCAACTGAAGCCGGTCGAAAAGGATTTCGCGAAGTTTGGGGTTGGAGTTGATGTTGAACTCCTCCCCCGCGAGGGCGTAGATCTCGCCCTCGACGCGCCGGCGTTCGCGCTCGAATCGCTCTTTGAGCGACGCGAACCATTCGACGTCGATGGTGATGCCCTGCCACTCCATTTCGGCGAGCACCTCGACGAGCGGCATCTCGACGTCGTGAAAGAGGCGGCCGAGCTGCAGCTCGTCGAGCTGCGGCTCGAAGCGCTCGCGGAGGCGCCACACGACGTCGGCGCGCTCGCATGCGTAGTCGCGCGCACAGGGCACCGGCACTTCGTCGAACGGAATGGCCTCCTTCGCTTTGCCACACAGCTCGTCGAGCGACGTCGTCTTGCGATCGAGAAATTCGAGGGCGAGCTGGTCGAGCGCGTGCGAGCGCCGGCCGGGGTCGAGCACGTAGCTCGAAACCATCGTGTCGAAGTCGAGGCCGCGAAGCGTGACGCCGGACCGCCGCAGGAGCAGAATGGCGTACTTCGCATCCTGCGCGGACTTGTTGACCGCCGGATCCTCGAGCAGCGCGCGAAGCGGTGCGAGCTCGGGGCTGTCGAGTGGTGGAAGCGACACCGGCGGCGGCGCTCCCTGCGCCAACACGCGTGCCGCGATGCTCGTCGGCTCGGCGACCTTCCGCGCACGCGGACGCTTCACGCCCGTGGCGTCGTCCGGCCGCTCCTCGGCCATCAACTCCTCGAGACCGAGGCCGACCTGTCCACCGACGTTGCGCGGACGGTGCGCGAGCGGGAAGTAATACGCCTCACCCGGACCGACGGCGATCGAGAGTCCGGAGAGGGTCGTTCGAAGCGGGTCGTTCGTCTGCGGCGCGCTCGCGTCGACGACGCCTTCGACGTCGATGGAGATGTACGGCGCCGTCCGCGCGCGGTCGATTGCGTCGGCGAGACCGTCGAGGGTATCGACCGTCGCGTAGTTGGTCGGCGGGGCAGCGACGGCGGTTGCTTGCTCGACGGGCGCGTCATCGCCGGCCGGAAGGTTGCGGGCGAGCGAATGGAACTCGAGTTCGACATAGAGCCCACGAAGCCTCGCGTAGTCGGGCGTCTGCAGGCGCAGCTTGTCGAGCTCCAGCCCGATCGGCAGATCGACGCGAATGGTGACGAGCTCCTTGGAGAGCAACGCCAGACCACCATGCTCGAGCAGTGCTTCGCGCGGACGCTTCTTGGTGAGCTCGGCCGCGTGCGCGAGGATGTCGTCGAGCGACGCGTACGCGTTGACCAGCTCTTGCGCCGTCTTGTCGCCGATCCCCTTCACGCCCGGCACGTTGTCCGAGCTGTCGCCGACGAGGGCCAGATAGTCGGTCACACGCTCCGGGGGAACGCCGAGCCGCTCGCTGCCGTTCTCGACGCTGACCCATTGCTCTTCGACCGCGGCGGCCCCGCCGCGTCCGGGGTTCAGCAGCCAGATGCCCGGACGAACGAGTTGCTGAAAATCCTTGTCGCCGGAAACGACGACCACGCTGACGCCGGCGTCGACGCCCTGAACAGCGAGCGTTCCAATGACGTCGTCGGCTTCATAGCCATGTAACGAGAGAACTGGTATGTGGTAGGCGTCCAGTACGGCCCGAATCCGTTCCATGCCGCGATCGAAGTCGGACTGGAGCTCTTCGGTGAGCTTCTCGCGGGTGGCCTTGTACGCGGGATATCGCTCGTGACGAAACGACAGGCCCGAGTCGAGCACCCACCCGAGGTAGTCCGGTCGGTGCGTTTCGACGAGGCGCTGCAGGAAGTTGACGACGCCCCACGCCGCGGAGGTGTTCTCGCCGCGGCTCGTCGTGAGCGGCCGCGAGATGAGCGCAAAGAACGCGCGATAGATGAGCGCGTAGCCGTCGACGAGGAAGAGTCGTGGCGACGGAGGCATCGTGGCGCGGGCGGCTGGAGCGGTCATCGTGGCGAAAGGTCGGAGCGTCGTGGGGCGGGTTCAACCCGCGACTGTTTCGCGGTGCCTCGCGCCGGGTCCCAAAACAGCACCGCCCGCCATCGCTGGCGGGCGGCTGCAGGGTTGTTCTTCCCGGGGTCGAGTCAGACCCGGACCACGTTGGCGGCGTGGAGCCCCTTCTCGCCGGTCCGGATTTCGAACTCCACTTCCTGCCCCTCGGCGAGCGTCTTGAACCCTTCCATACTGATGGCGGAGAAGTGGACGAAGACATCTTCTCCGCCGTCCTGCTCAATGAAGCCGTACCCCTTGGCGTCATTGAACCACTTCACCTTCCCTCTGGCCATGCGAGCTGCCTCCGCCAGGATGAATCACTCCTGCGTGGTGCCGCGCAAGCCGGACGGCTTGCGCGGGCCCTATATAGGAGAGGCCTATCGGTTTTGTCAAGCAACGTGGACAGGCGTTCTTGCCCCGCCTCCCACCCGACGTTAGGTTCGCGCCGTGCCCCGGGAAAACCTCGTCGGACAAACGATCGCTGGCTATTCGCTGCAAAGCGAAGTCGGCGAAGGCGGAACGTCGGCCGTCTTCCGCGCAACCCACGCCGCGCACGGCACCGTCGCCGTGAAGGTGCTCCGCGAAAAACTGCGGCAGGACCGAACCGCCGTCGCGCGCTTCCTGCGCGAGGCGCGCTATGGCGAGCGCGTGCAGCATCCGAACGTGGTCCGCACGATTGAAATCGGCGAAGCCGAGCCCGGGATGCATTTCCTGGCGATCGAGTGGGCGGCCGGCGACATCCTCGAGAAATACGCGAAGCAAAAAGGGCCGTTGCCGGTCGATGAGGTCTGCACGGTCGTGCGACAGATCGCCGACGCCGTGCATGCGGCGCATTCGGTCGGCATCGTGCATCGCGACCTCAAGCCTGAAAACGTGATGTACGATCCGACGGCGAGAAAGGTGAAGCTGCTGGATTTCGGCATCGCGACGGACACCGACCAGTCACCCGAACAGCGCCTCACGCGCGCCGGCTTCTTCGTCGGCACGCTGATGTACGTCGCCCCCGAAGCACTCTCGGGGGAGCTGGTCGGCCCGCTCGCCGACCAATACAGTCTGGCCACGATCGCCTACTTCCTGCTGACGGGTTCACTGCCGTTCCCGGCGAAGACGCCGCGCGAGATGTTCTCGCAGCTCCTGTCGCAGCCGCCGATCCCGCTCAATCAGGCGAAGCCCGGACTCAAGTTCTCGGCCCCGGTCGAAGGCGTGGTGATGCGCGGCTTGAGCAAGGAGCCGCCGAAACGCTACGTGGACGTGGTCGAGTTCGCGCGCGAGTTCTGCCAGGCGACGGCGACGCCCGGGCAGGCCGAAAAGCAGGGCTTCACGGCGAAGCTGGCGTCGATCTTTCGTCGGAAGGACTGAGCGTCGCGCCCATCGCGGGCGCCTCGACCGACTCGCCGTCCGCCGCCTCGAGGTCCGCCGTGTTCACCGGCAGCCAGAGCGTGAACGTCGATCCCTTGCCAAGCTGGCTCTCCACGCGAATATCGCCCCCGAGCAGCTGGGCGAGCCGTCGCGAGATCGCCAGACCCAGGCCGGTCCCCCGCTGCATCGATTCGCTGCGCGGACCGGCGTTCACCTGTTCGAATTCTTCAAAGATGCGCAACTGATCGGCAGGCGCGATGCCGACGCCGGTGTCGACCACCTGCAGCGCAATCCAGATGCGGCGCGCGTCGGGCGCTTGCGAAGCCAACACCGGGTCTTCGGGCGTGGCGCGCCGCGGGAGACGGACGTGAGCCGGCGCAGCGCCCACCAGACGCCCGCGCACGGCGACGCCGCCGGCCGGCGTGTACTTGATCGCGTTGCCGATGAGATTCACGAGGATCTGCCGCAGGTGCGTGGGATCGGTGCGCACACGCGGCAGCGACGCACCGACGGCAATCGAAAAACTGAGGCCGCGTTCGTTCACGAGCGACTCGAGCTCGCTCGCTACGTTGAGCACGAACGGGCGCAACACGATCGTCTCGGCGTGAACCTCGAGGCGGCCCGCGGCGATCTTCGCGATGTCGAGCACCTGGTCGACGAGATGGCGAAGGTGCGTGGCGGAGGCGGCGATACGGTCCACCGGCGGCACCTGCCGAGGCGTGAGATCGCCGTAGACGCCGTCCTTGAGCAGCTCGACGAACCCGACGATGGCGTTGAGCGGCGTGCGCAGCTCGTGCGAGATGTTCGCCAGGAATTCGCTTTTCGCGGTGTTCGCCCGCGCGACCTCGCTGTACAGGCGTTCGAGCTCCGCGGACCTGTCGGCGACGCGAACAGTCTGGCGCCGTTCGCGGATGAGGCCGTAACCCAGCAGCGCGACGGTCAGCAGACTGAACACCCACAGCGCTACCCGGAGGGGTTCGAACATCGTCTCGTGCGCGACGACGAACGTCCACACGAGTGTGTCGGGTACCTCGACGCGGACCGACGCGGTGAGCGGGCCGTTGAGTGCGTGTACGCGCCCAGCCACGAGCACGGTGTCGGAGCCCGCAATGAGCGCCGAAGCGACGCGTTCGAGCGGCGCCCGCTGGACGATCGTGCGAAGTGCCGGATCCGCCGCGGGCGCCGCGAGCACGGCCGGATTCCGAAGGACGGCGCTGATGGCGTAGCTGGATTGCCGCGCATCGATCTGCGCCTGACGGATCGCGGCGCGCGTGAGCGCGCTGTCGCTGGCGACCAGCCCGCAAATCATGAACAGCAGGGCCGTCGTGAGGAGGAGCGAGACCTCGCGCAGGGAAAACCTGGCGAGAGTGGCGCGCACCATGGGTGTCAGGTCTGGCGGACGGTGTTTAATTGATCGCCGACACAGCTCACAATCGCCATGTCGAAACGAGATGAACTAATCACGCTGCTCGCGACGCGATCCGCAAAGCGGGGGACGTTTACGCTGGCGTCTGGTCGGCAGTCTTCGTTATACATCGACGCGCGGACCACCACAATGAGCCCGGAGGGTCTCGCGCTGATCGGCCCACTCGGGGTCGCCGCGATTCGAGACGCCGAATGGCGGGCGGAAGCGGTCGGTGGTCTGACACTCGGCGCCGACCCAATTGCCTGCGCCATCGCGTACGCCAGCGCGTCGACGGATGTTCCGTTGCGCGCGTTCACCGTGCGTAAGGAACCCAAAGCGCACGGGACGGGACGGCTGATCGAAGGGGCCTTTCAACCCGGCGACGCCGTCGTCGTGATCGAAGACACGATCACGACCGGCGGCTCAGCGCTCCGCGCAATCGAGGGGATCCGCGCCGGCGGTGGAACGATCCTGGGCGTGCTCGCGCTCGTGGATCGCGAAGAGGGAGGCCGCGAGGCGATCGAGGGCGAGGGTCACCGCGTGATCTCGCTAGCGCTGGCGAGCGAGATCACGCCGAGAATTCCAACTGCTTGAACGGGGTGACCGGACGCTAGTGGACCTGGGGCGGCGGCTGTGCGGCCCACATGAGCGACAGCGGCCGCAGCCGCCTCAGCTGCTCGAGGTGAGGCAAGACGAGCGTCGCCCGGAAATGGTCGAACATGCCGCGGCCGTCGTAGTTCTCTCGCAGTTGCAGCGCCGTCATGTCGAGCAGCATTCGGACGTGCCGACCGAAGCTCTGCGGCGACGAGTAGTCCATGTGGTTGGCGATGTTGGCGACGGAGAATCCCGGGTTCTCGAAGAGCCGCGCGGCGCGAACGAGACGCGCCATGGCGAGATACCGTTTCGGCGACGGTAGCTTGGCGCGGAAGAAGCGGCTCATCATCGTGCTCGGAAGCACGTCGAGCCTCCGTGACAGCGCGCGCACCGTACAGACGTGCGCCGGCACGAGGAACAGCGCTTCGAAGAAGCGCCAACAATCGTGCGACACGCCGGCGAGATCGATCGCCAACTGCCCCAATGCCTCGCGCTGAATGTCTTCGACGCGCGTGGTGAGCAGGTAGTTCCGAAGCTCGCGCCACCCGTCGGCGTCGCGGACGTCAACCAGTTGGCGAACGCCCGTGGACCCGAGCGACAGCATGGTGTGCGGTGCGACGCGGTCGACGTTCGTGAGCAGCGCGACGGTGGGAACGCGTGGGAATTCTCGCACGAGTGCGGCGACGGCGGATCGCTCGGCCGAATCGCAACGCGCGACCGAGAGCACGACCGCGGCGGCCCGTCGCGTCTTGAGGTCCTGCACGACCTCGGCGACCGAATCGCGGTGGATGGTGTGGTACCATCCGTCACCGGCGGCATCGACGCGCAGGCGCTCGGTGGGAGTCAACATCGTTGCAATCGCGAGCGGCTGCGCGGTGCTGCGTGGATCCGGATGCATGGGAGTGCTCCTGCGCGGCGAACTGGGTGGAATTCTGCGAAGGACTTCGCACCGAGCCGTCGTCGGCTCGTTGCGGAATGACGATAAGCGCTAGTTGTCAGCCGCTCGTCATGCGCGCGCGCGGTCGTTTGGGCGACAGCGCGGCGCGATCATTATGTTTGAAACAGGTTGCCAACCGGGTGGTCGCGAACGGCATCGTTTCATCGCCGTTCGAGGAAAGTCCGGGCTCCATTGGGCGCGCTGCCAGATAACATCTGGGCGTCGCCGGCTTCGGCCGGATCGACGACGGACAGTGCCACAGAAAACACACCGCCGACGACGTCTGAGGAAACTCGAACGAACGGGCAAGGGTGAAAAGGCGGGGTAAGAGCCCACCGCACGATCGGCAACGATCGTGGCAGGGTAAACCCCAGCGGGAGCAAGGCCAAATAAGCAGCGAGGGGTGCCCACCCCGCCCAAGACGCTGCGGGTAGGCTGCTAGAGGGCGCGGGTGACCACGCTCGGAGAGGAATGACCGCCGGCCGGACTTCGGTCCGGCGCACAGAACCCGGCTTACAGGTTCGCGACCGACGGCGCGCCGCACACACGGCGCGCCGTTTTGCGTTCTCTCATTCGTCGTCGAGCACGTTCGGCCGCGTCGTCGCGCGGCTGATACGCTCTTCGCGCATGCGCGGCGCCTGCATCAATCCGGCGGCGGGCATCCATCGTCCGCGAAAGACCTGACGCAACGCTTTCCAGATGAACCGCACGGTCATGATCAGGCCGGCGAGGACGACGAGCGCGAGGGCCAGCGTGATCAGCGGATGATGCCAGATGCCCACGGCCACCGCGGCGACCAGCACGAGCTCCGCTCCGTTCGCCAGGCTGTTGGTGATCGGCTCGGGCGACGCGTCGATGGCGTAGCGCAGGCCAAGCTTCGTGGTGTGGGTGGTGATCGCGAGGCCACCGCCGAGCAACGCGGCCACGAGAACGATCACCGGGTCGGCGTGCCACGCGGTCGCGGCCGCGAGCACCGCGGCGGCCGGCGGCCGGATGAGACTGTGCAGCGTTTCCCACGCCGACGCGACGCCCGGCACCAGGGTCGCGACGAACTCGATGCTGTAGAGCGCGAGAGCGAGGAGAATGACGGCGAGATTGCCGAAGCTCTCGATCGTGGTGGGGACGTTCTGCACCCACCCGTAGCGCACCGCGAGGCCGGTGATGGCCACGGTGGCGTAGAGATTGAGTCCGGCCGCATAGGCCAGTCCGAGACTCTGGACCAGCGTGATGAGACTGAACACGTCGAACGGACTCCTTTCCCCGGGGCCGGGGAACCCCGCCGCTCAGTCGAGCAGCCGCAGCGGCATGACCAGACACAGGTAGGACGCCGGATCCGCCCAACCTTCTGGCTCGAGCGTGGCCGCGCGTTCCGGGGCTTTGAGCGTGAGACGGACTTCGTCCGTCGGAATGAACCGCAGAATCTCGAGCAGGTAGTTCGCGTTGAAGCCGATGTCGAGTGGATCGCCCGTGTATCGCACCGCGAGCTCGTCAGTGGCCTCGCCGAGATCGGGGGTTTGCACGCTGAACTTGAGCATCCCCGCGTTGAACGATAGCCGAATGCGATGCGTCTGGTCAGAGGCAATGATCGACATTCGACGAAGCGCGCTCGTGAGGGCGGTGCGATCCGCGATGGCGACGCGGTTGTTGTCCTTCGGCAGCACCTGGTCGTACGGCGGGTAGGGACCTTCGATCAGGCGGGTGAAGACGGCCGTGAACGGGGAGCGGAAGCCGAGATGGTTCTCACCCCTGGCGATCTCGAGCTCCTCGTCTTCGGGGAACAGTCGGCGAATCTGCTCGAGCGCCTTCGCCGGCACGATCAAATCGCTGGACGGAGCGCCGCCGGACTTGATTGGCGTCTCCATCTTCGCCAGCCGGTGGCCGTTGGTCGCCACCATGCGCATCAGCTCCGGTCTGAGCTCCCAGAGCACTCCGTTGAGGATCGGGCGACTCTCCTCGGTCGAGACGGCGAACGACGTGTGCGAGATCAGCTTTTGCAGATCGCCCGAACGAATGCGCCAGCTCTCGTTGAAGCGAACGGTCGGAAACGCGGGAAACTCGTCCCGCGGCAATCCGAGAATCTTGAAATGCGAGCGACCACAATCGAGCGTGATGCGCTGTTCGCCGGCGGCGGCGATGCGCACAGGGGCCGGCGGCAATTCGCGAGCGATCTCGCTGAGCTTCTTTGCGGGGATGGTTGTGGCGCCGTTGGTCTCGACGTCGGCGGCGACTTCGGTGGTGACCGCGATATCGAGATCCGTTCCGGACAGGCGGATGCCTTTGTCGGTCGCCTCGATGAGAATGTTCGCGAGGACCGGCAGAGTCGTTTTTGCAGGAATACTCGCGGTTACCGCGGCAAGACCTTCCTGCAGTTTTTCCCGGGAGATCGTGAACCGCATTGCGGAGGGGCTCCTTTGTGCAAAACAACTCAGCGTTACTAGTTCTCTTTAAGAGATGAAATACCTAGTAGCCGTAGTAGTGCCTGTTGACCAGTGGAAAATCGCTGGAAGTTACATCGGATCAAACAGTTCCACTATGGGGGCTCATGTGGACGTCATGTGGGGAACGCGAGTACTCCAGAAGCCAACAGCCGACTGAACGACATCCTGTGGATAGCCGGCGGACGTTTGTTCAATTCCGCAGACTTTCCAACGCCGCTTGGATCTTCCCAACACGCTGCCCGAACGACGGATCTTCGTTCTTCATCGCGGAAACGCGCTCGAGGGAGTGAATGACGGTCGAGTGGTCGCGCCCACCAAAGGCGGCGCCGATTTCGACGAGCTGCATGCCAAGCAGATCTCGCATGAGGTACATCGCGACCTGACGCGGCACGGTGAGATTCTTCGTTCGCGTCTTCGAGCGAAGCCCCTCGATCGTGACGTTCCATTCTTTGGCGACGGCTTGCTGAATGGCAAAGGTGTTGAGCGCCGGGCCGCCGGCCGGCTCGCCAGGAAGCGCCTTGAGTTTGTCGCGCAGGGCCTCGCGCGCCACCTCGATCGTGATCTCGCGGTGCTTGAGCGACGCATATGCGAGCAGCTTGATGATCGAGCCTTCGAGCTCGCGAACGCTCGATCGCACGTTTTCGGCGATGAAGCGGACGACTTCCTCGGGGATGGTGAGCTCGAGGTGGTCGAGTTGCGCCTTTTGGCGGAGAATCGCGATGCGATGCTCGAGGTCCGGCATCTCGATGTCGGCGACCATTCCCCACTGGAAGCGAGACACCAGGCGAGCTTCGAGGCCGGGGATCTCCAGGGGCGGCCGGTCGCTGGTGAGGACGATCTGGCGGCCGCCTTCGTAGAGCGCGTTGAATGTGTGAAAGAACTCCTCCTGCATGGCTTCCTTTCCCTTGAGGAAATGGACGTCGTCGACGAGGAGGAGGTCGGTCTCGCGGAAGCGGCGACGGAAATCGGCGGTGGTTCGGTTCTGGATGGCCGCGACGAGCTCGTTGGTGAACTGCTCGGTGCCGATGAACGTGATTCGCGTTTCGGGCTTTCGGAGCAGGATCTCGTGGGCGATGGCCTGCATGAGGTGCGTTTTGCCGAGGCCTGTGTCGCCGTAGATGAAGAGCGGGTTGTAGACTTTTCCGGGGGCTTGGCCGACGGCGTGGGCTGCAGCGGCCGCGAGCTCGTTTGATTTCCCGATGACGAAGTGCGCGAACGTGTACCGATCGCTTAATGGTGGCGAGTTGATGCCGCTATTCTGTGTCTGAACGGGCCGCTGCGGGGGCTGCGCAATGAACAGATCCATCTGCGATCTGGCCCGCCGTTCCTCGGTCACCTTGAACACCACGCTCAGCGGATGCCCGAACGCGATGGGGGCCAGGCTGGCGAGCATGTCCGCGTGCTTGGACTCGTTCCAGTCGGCCGCAAACTGATCGGGGCAGCCGACAAAGACCGTGGTCTCGTTCATCGACAGCGCCTCAGTCGGCTCGAGCCAGGTTCGGTAGGTCTGCTCGGGCAGCTCTTGACGAGCGCGATCGAGCAGACGGCTCCAAGCTTCGTGGGCGGTCAGCGTCATGTCGGCGACGAAGAAGTGCGGCGCGGGGGAGCGAAGCTAGATCTGCCGTGTGGAAAAAGCAAACCGAACACGTGCACGCCGGCATAAACTGTCTTGAACTATCTGCCGAGCGGGACTAACCTTAAAGGTCTGTATCGCAAATCTGCTTCGACCGCTTTTGGAGTGCTCCAATGGGTAAGCCGACGTACCGTCCCCGAAACAAGCGCCGCATCAAAACCCACGGGTTTCGCACGCGTATGGAAACGAAATGGGGACGCGAAGTTCTCAGCCGGCGGCGCAAAAAGGGACGCAAGCGTCTCACCGTCAAGCTGCCGAGCAAGTACGCCGGCGTCTGACGACGGCCTTGGGTTTCCGCGTGAGGCTCGCCTCACACGGCGCCTCGACATTCAGAGGGTTGTACAAGAGGGGAGGCGAATTCGCACCGCGTACCTCGACGTCCGCGTGCTCGCGTCCCCTCTGTCGCGTTCCCGGATTGGGATCATCGTGCCACGACACCACCACACCGCGGTCGACCGCAACCGACTCAAGCGTCGGCTCCGCGAGTTGGCGCGCGTTCGGCTGTTGCCGATGTTGCGAACAGCCCCGGCGCACGACGTCGCGATTCGAGCTCGACGCGAGGCGTACGCCGCTCGACTCGACGGCATTTCGGCCGACATCGACACGATCGTTTCGCGGTTTACGTCCCCTTCAGCAACCCAGGCGCCCGCGGAGTAGACGCGATGCGGCGCGTTCTGGTCCTCTTCGTGCGCGGCTACCAGGTGGCGATCTCACCGATACTGCCCGCGTCGTGCCGCTATTATCCAAGCTGCTCCGCCTACGCAATCGAGGCGATCGAACGCTACGGTGCGATGCGTGGCGCCTGGATGGCGGCGCGCCGGATCGCGCGGTGTCATCCGTTCCGCCCCGGCGGCTACGACCCCGTCCCATAGCGACTCGACTTTCCAGAACTTTGCATGGATAAACGCACGCTGCTCGCGGCCGCCCTGATGGCGCTCGTCATCGTTCTGACGCCGCGACTCTTCTCGTCGAGGTCGGCGGCTCCGACCCCAGCAGACACCTCGGCCGCGAGTGCCGCGAGATCGCCGAGCACCGGAGCGAGCACGTCGCCCGGACCCGCCACGCAAGCTCCGTCGGTACCGTTGCCGAACTCTGCTCTGCCCGCGCCGGCGCCGAAGGGCGCGGCTCATCCGGCCGAGCGCGCGGCGACACTCAACACGCCGCGCGCGACGATCGCGCTGATGAATCCCGGCGCGTCTCCGGCCGACGTCGCCCTTCCGGGTTTTCGCGACTTGAGGCCGGGCGTGGCCCACGGCTCGCCGGCTTTGATCGCGCCCGTGGGGCAGGCCCACCTGATCTATCGCCTGGCAACCGGCCGAGACACGATCGCGCTCGACACGCTGCAATTCACGGTGACCCAAACGCCGAACGAGGTCACCTTTGCGTCTGCGCCGATCACGTTGACGTATCGCACGACGTCCGACGGGTTTCGACTCGCGGTGAACGGCCAAGCCGCGAACGCTCCGCCCGGCTCGTCGCTCGTCATCGATCTCCCGTCGGGGTTCAAGTCCATCGAAGCCGACACGCTCGAGGACTCTCGACATCTCGCCTTCGGCTATCAGATCCCGCGCCGAGACGTGACGAGCATTCCGTTCGCAAAGCTGGAACCGGGATCAGTGCGCGTCGACACGGGATCCTTTCAGTGGGTAGCCGCGCGGACGAAGTACTGGGTGGTCGCGCTGATGCAGCCGGTCGGCTCGACTCCCCCCGCGGGGATTTTTCGCGACATGCTGCTGCGCGGCGCGCCACGTACGGGAAAAGTCGCCAACAGCGCGTACGCAACGACGACTCTGCCGCTCAAGAACGGCGCGTTCGCCTTCGACGTCTATGTCGGACCGCAGTCGTGGGCCGATCTGCACGCGCTCGGCAACGGACTGGAGGGCGTGAACCCGTACGCCGGGTGGCTGCACCCGATCGTGCAGCCGTTCACGACGATCATGATGCGGGTGCTGCTGTGGATGAAGGCGACGCTCCGGGTGAATTACGGATGGGTGCTCGTCATCTTCGGCATCGTGATTCGGTTGCTGCTCTGGCCGCTGAACAACAAGGCGATGCGATCGAGCATCCAGATGCAGCGGCTGCAGCCTGAGCTGACCGCGATCCAGACGAAGTACAAGAGCGATCCGGAGAAGCAGCGCGAGCTCATGATGAAGCTGTACCGCGATCACAATATGAGCCCGTTGAGCCCGTTGCTCGGCTGTCTGCCGATGCTGCTGCCGCTGCCGTTGCTCTACGCGCTCTACTACGTGTTTCAAAACACGATCGAATTTCGCGGCGTGGCGTTCCTCTGGCTTCCCGACCTCGCACTCAAGGATCCGCTGTACATCATCCCGCTAGTCATGGGCGGCTCGATGTTCTTGCTGTCGTGGATCGGCTTGCGTTCGAGTCCGCCGAACCCGCAGGCGAAGATGATGAGCTACATGATGCCAGTGATGTTCACGTTTCTATTCATGAACTTCGCGTCCGGTTTGAACTTGTATTACGCCGTGCAGAACATCGCGGCGTTGCCGCAGCAGTGGTTCCTGACACGACAGCGGGCGCGTTCTGGGGTCGCGCCGGCGAGCTCGGCGCTGGGGAGTGCGGCCCGGAAGACGTAGTCGGTCCCTTCGTGCGCAACCCGCACGGCCGTTGCACGTTTGGGCGATGCCATGCACGTCACGTACATCGGGCACGCGACTTTACTCATCGAGGTCGGCGAGACGCGAATTCTCACCGACCCCAACTTCGACCCGCGGCTGGGACGCATCCTGCCGCGCGTCGCGCCGCCCGGAATCGCGCTCGACGAGCTTCCCAAGCTGGACGCCATCCTCCTCACGCACGCGCACGCGGATCACTTGTCGTTCGATTCGCTGGACCGGCTGCGCGAAATCCCCATCATCGCGCCGCCCGCCGTCGCGAACTGGCTGCGGCGCCTGGGCTACCGTGAATCGGTGCCCGTCGGGCCCGGCGAGCGATTCGAGATCGCGACCATCAACGTCCACGCGGCGACGGCCACGCATCGCGGCAACCGCTACGGCTTCGACCGATGGCGCAGCGCGACGAACATGTATTTGATCGACGCCGGCGCCACGACGGCTTTTTTCGCCGGCGACACGGCGCTCGACACCGACACGCACGGCCTCGTCGAACGGGTGCTTTGGGAGCGCGGACAGGAACTCGACCTCGCGATGTTGCCGATCGGCTACGCGCCGTGGTGGAAACCCGGATTTCGCCGAGGACACCTCACGCACGACGACGCCCTGGAGTTGTTCGAGCGTTTGCGGGCGAAAATGTTTGTCCCCTACCACTGGGGCACGTTTCGCCACGTGACGGCCACGGCCCACGACGCGATTCGCCGATTGCGCGCGGCGATCGAACGTCACCCGCTAGGCGCCGGCGTGCGGATCATCGAACCCGGAGAGTCGCTCGAGGTCAACGGGGACATGGCCGCGTGACGCCGTCGCTCCCCGAGCGAGGGCAGCCGCGCATTTCACCGATTCATTCGTCGGACACGATCATCGCCCCGGCAACCGCTCCGGGCCGCGGCGCGCTGGCGGTCGTGCGACTATCGGGGCCTGGCGCCCACGCGATCGGGAGGGCGTCGCTTCATCCGTGGCCCGAGGTCGCCCGGAGCGCGACGGTTTCGCAGGTTCGCGATCTCGCCGGCACGGTACTCGATCAGGTCGTGGCGATCCGTTACGACGCGCCGGCGTCGTTCACCGGCGAGGATTCCGTCGAACTGATCACGCACGGCGGAGCGGTCGTGTCGGCGACGGTGGTGGCCGCGTTCGTGGCGCGAGGGGCGCGCGTGGCACACCCGGGCGAGTTCACGCGCCGCGCGGTTCTCAACGGAAAGCTCGACATCCTCCAGGCGGAGGCGACGGGGGATCTCATCGACGCGGGGTCGCGTGCCGCTCAGGCAGTGGCGTTGCGCCAGCTCGATGGCGGGCTGACGCGTCGTGTGGCGTCTCTGCGCGCGGAGCTGATCGCGCTCGAGGCGCTGATCGCCTACGACATCGACTTCCCCGAGGAGGACGATGGTCCGATCGCGCCGGCGAGGATCGCAAAGCAAACCGACGCGGTGATCGACGCACTGGGAGGCCTGCTCTCGACCGCGCGCACGGGCGAGCTGGTCCGCGAGGGTGCGCTCGTCGTGATCGCCGGCGCGCCGAACGTCGGCAAGTCTTCCCTGTTCAACGCACTGCTGGGGGAGAGCCGTGCGATAGTCACCGACATCCCCGGCACGACCCGCGACGCGATCGAGGCGGTCGTCGACACGCCGACGGTCCCGCTTCGCCTCGTCGACACAGCCGGGATTCGCGACGCCGTCGATCCGGTCGAGCGGCTCGGTGTCGAGGTGAGCGCATCGTACGTGTCGCGCGCGGCGGTCGTGCTGGCGTGCGGCGACGGGGTCGCGTCGCTGCGCCAGATCGGCGCGACGCTGGCCGGGCGCGCCGGCGCGACGGTGGTGGTGGTTCGCACGAAAAGTGACATCGCACCGCCGTCGGACGCCGAGCTGTCGGATGCGCGCTCCGCGACGGGCGCGACGAGCAGCGTCGCCGTGAGCGCGGAGACCGGCGCGGGGCTCGATGCGCTTCTCGGGCTCGTCGCCCACTTGGTCGCGGACGGCGCGGTCGAGCTGCACGCCGATGCGCCGATTCTGACGCGCGAGCGGCACCGCTACGCCGTGTCTCGGGCGCTCGACGAGGTGCGGGCGTTCCGGGATGCGTGGCGAGACGGCGCGCTGCCGGCGACGGTCGCCGCCGTGCATCTGCGCGAGGCGGTGACGACGCTCGAAGATCTGATCGGCGCCGTCGACGTGGAAGACGTGTTGAACGAGGTCTTTCGGCGCTTCTGCGTCGGAAAGTGACGCCGGCGTGCGTCGCTACGCGGTCAGTGCCGCCGCGTGGCTGAGCGCCGCGATCTCGGCGGCGCGCGCGCGCACGGCCCACGAGAGTCCGTTGGCGGCGATCGCCGGCTCGCACATCCGCGCGCCGATGTAGTAGCCCGCGCGCTCCGGAATCACGTATCGGTCGACGGTACGCGCTTCATCGCTCATGCCGCCCGAGAGATAGCGGAGACGGAGGCCGAGGCCAGAGCGATCCAGGTCGCCGGCGACCGCGCGGGTCAGCACGGATTCGAGCTGTCGCACCTCGGTATACTGGCGTCGCCCATATCCGAAGTACTCCCAGGCGGCGTGGCCGGGACTCACCTGGCGCGACGCGTGAATCGCGAGTCCTTCGTTGACGAGGAGCTCACGGAGCAGCGTTCGACGTCCACTGTCCCAAAACGAGTAGTAGCCGCCTGACTCGGTGAGCACGTCGCGCAATTCGCTGCGGCTCGTGGGAGACGTGTAGCGAACGACGTGCGCGATTTCGTGCGCCAGCCAGAGCGGAATGAGCTCGGGGTCGAGACCGAGGCCCTGTGTTTGCGCGTTCGTTTGACCGGTGAAGTGCTCGAGACAGACGAACGCGATACCGCGGCCGTCGACGACGAGTTCCCCGGCGTTGGCGGCGCCGACGCCCACCATCAGGACGACGTCGACGTCACAATCCATTGCAAGCAGTTCGCGGCACTGCTGTTCGGTGTTGCGTGCAAGCGACACCACATCGGTGCGCTCCAGCATCGCTCTGAGGTCCGGTCGAGCCGCCGTCACCGTCGATCGCACGATGTCCACGTAGTGCGGACCGTCGGGATCGATCACATAATTGTGCCAGTACGGCTCGAGGATCTTGCGGTGGCTGTTGAAGTAGCGCTGATACGCGGCTTGTCGGTCGGTACTATCGAGAACGGCGAAGAAGTCGGGTAGCAGGTTGATCAGCATTCGACCGGGCGCGGGAAGGCGGCGCGACGTTTTCCGACGGACGCGGAATGATAGTGGCGATATGAAAAGTGAACAAGAGTCGAGAGCGCGACGACGCGTGGCACAGTTCTTCCCATTTTCACTTTTGGAAAGACCGACGAGACGGCGGGGATGAACCGATGACCACGCTGCAGCAGATAGAGCTTCAGTGCCCCATCTGCGAGACGCACTTTCGCTCGCAGACGGTGGTGTCAACCAATTCTTTCGGCGGGAAGCGCACCGACTTTCACGAACGCGCGGCGGGAACACAGCCGTTGCCGTACCTGATCCACACGTGCAGTCGTTGCGGATACTCGGGAGCCGATCGTGATTTTACCGATGGCGCCGACGTATCGCCGATTCTCAAAGAACGAGTCTGGTCCGAGCTGGCGCCCGCGATCAGCAGTGGCACGCGAACGGGCTCCGAGAAATACGAGGCCGCCGCGAAGGTGGCCGAATGGCAGGGCGCGGAGCCGCGCCACGTTGCCGACCTGTTGCTCCGCGCGGCTTGGTGTTGCGTGGACGAAGGCGACACCGAGGCGGAGCGCTTCTTCCGGCGCAAGGCGGCTTGGAAGTTCGAAGAAGCGCTCAGCGCGTTCGACGGCGTGCCGCGGGACGAGCGGGCGGTGATCAACTACTTGGTCGGCGAGTTGTGGCGCCGCGTAGGCGATGCCACGCTAGCCGAGACCTGGTTCGACCGAGTCCACTCGGAGATCGTGGATCAGGAAGCCCAGCAGTGGATCATCGAGGCGGCTGACCAGCAACGCGAGTGTCCGCGCGAGTGGTTCAGCTGACGGAGACCTGAGCGTCGGGTTCTGAAGTCAGCTCTGGCGACGGCTGTGGACGCGCTTAGCGCGTGCCGAACAGCCGATCGCCAGCGTCGCCAAGGCCGGGCAGGATGTACCCCTGCTCGTTGAGCCCACGGTCGAGCGACGCGCAGTACACGACCACGTCGGGATGTTCGCGGGCGAGCCGGCGCACACCCTCCGGCGCCGCGACCAGACACATGAATCGAATTCGCGTCGCGCCCGCGCGTTTGAGCGAGGTCACGGCCGCGACCGCGCTGCCGCCCGTCGCGAGCATTGGATCGAGGAGAAAGAAGTCGCGTTCGGACGCGTCGCCGGGCACCTTGAAGTAGTAGTCCACCGGCTCGAGGGTGTCGTGGTCGCGATAAAGTCCGATGTGTCCGACCCGGGCACCGGGAACGAGGCGGTAGATGCCTTCGACCATGCCCAGGCCCGCGCGCAGGATCGGGACGAGCGTGAGCTTCTTTCCGCTCATCCGCTGCCCCACCGTTCGCTCCAGCGGCGTCTCCACGACAGCGTCGGCGAGCACGAGATCGCTCGTCGCTTCGTACGCGAGCAGCATGGCGATCTCGTCGACCAGCTCCTTGAAGATCTTCGTCGGCGTCTCGCGGTCGCGAAGGATGCTCAGCTTGTGCTGCACCAACGGATGCGAAACGAGACGAAGCGTCGGGAAGCCGGGGGTGGTGTCCATGGCGCGCAAACTACTAATTTCGCGCGCATGACAGAATACCGGTCACGGCCGTCGAATCGCATGGAGCACGCGCGGCCGTCATCGGCGTCGAGCGCGCTCTAGTCTCGCTCACCCATGCTTCCGCCGCGTCGCGCAAACTGGTGGCGCCTGGGTTGGCTGGTGAGCCTCTTGATGATCGCCGGCTGGGCGCTGTCGCTGTTCGGAGTCTACGTCTGGGGGCATCGCGACACGGCCCGACCGGTGGCGGCGATCGTGGTGATGGGTGCCGCGCAATACGGCGGCCGTCCGTCGCCCGTGTTCCGCGCCCGCATCGACCACGCGATCGACCTCTGGCGCCGCGGACTCGCGCCGCGACTGATCTTCACCGGCGGTCCCGGCGACCGCGACACGACGAGCGAAGCGGCCGTCGCCGAGCGGTACGCAATCGATCGCGGCATTCCCGCGCGAGCGATCCTGATCGAGAACGCCGGCCGGTCGACGTCGGAATCACTTCAGCACGTGGCCGCGCTCATGGATGCCGAACCGTCGCGCAGCGTGATCCTGGTGAGCGACCCGTTCCACATGCTTCGGTTGACCATCGTCGCCCGGCGGTTCGGGCTCACCGCCTACGAGTCGCCGACGCAAACCAGCCCGATCTCGACGAGCTGGCGCGAGTCCTGGAAATACGCGCTCGGCGAATCGATCAAGGTGCCGATCACCTTTCTGCTACAGCGCCGCGAATAGGGGCGCGCGCGGCGAGCGACCCGCCCCTCTGGACGGCACGAACGAGCCACGACCAGTACGCCTGCCCGCCAACCTCGGGAACGTCGTTGTGGCCGGCCCCGCGCACGACGAGCAGCTCGCCTTTGTTCGCGGCCGCGGCAAACACCTCACGCCCCATACGGACGGGCACGACGGCGTCCCGGTCGCCGTGCGACACCCACACCGGCGCGCGAAGCGAGCGGACGCGAGTCGGCGTGTCGTAATGAATTCTCGAGATGAGCCGCCAGAACCCGCCTATGCCAGGAACGCCGAGCCGGGCCGCCATCGCGCGGGCCGTGGTGAGCGGGGCTTGCAGCACGAGCGCGCGCGGCGGTTCACGCGCGGCGAGCTCCGCGGCGACGGCGCTGCCGAGCGAGTGTCCGTACAGAACGAGATCGCCGTGCGCGACGCCAAGGTGCTCGGAGAGAAAGTCCGCGGCGGCCGTGGCGTCGAGGGACGAGGTCGTGTAGGTCGGCCCGCCGGGAATGCCGTCGTACCCGCGATACTCGGGAAGGAACACGCATGCGTCGGCTTCTCGGGCGAGACGCGACGCCCATGGTACCAACCAGCGCGAGAGGTCGGCGTTTCCGTGAAACGCGACGACGGCTGTGCGTCCTGGACGGCAGTCGCCGACCAGGAAACCGAAGAGCTCGACACCGTCAGCGGCTCGGTAAGTCACGCGCTCCGCGGGGACGGGCCCGTCGTGGACGCGATGGGGCGGCTGGAACAGCACGCGCTCCTGATAGTGCCAAAGCATGAGCAACAGCCCGACATACGCGAGCGCCGCCCCGGCGGCGACGAAACAGATCAGACGTAGCACGCGCGATCGCGTCGATTCGACCAACGAATCCTTGTCAGGGTTCCAGTGCTCACTAGAGGAGTGCAATTTAGACCCATGCGCATTCCGATCGATACCTTTCGATTGCCGAACGGACTGTTTGTTTGCCTGTCCGAAGATCACACGGCGCCGATCGTGGCAGTGAACCTCTGGTATCACGTCGGCTCGGCAAACGAGCCGCCGGGCCGCACCGGGTTCGCGCATCTGTTCGAGCACATGCTGTTCCAAGGCTCGGCGGACGTCGAGGCCAACGAACACTTCGAGCTCGTGCAGCGTGCCGGCGGCACGCTCAACGGATCGACCTGGCTCGAGCGCACGAACTACTTCGAGACGCTCCCGTCCAACCAGCTCGAGCTGGCGCTGTGGTTGGAGGCGAATCGCATGGGCAAGCTGCTGCCGGCGATGACGCAGCAGAAGCTGGACACCCAACGCGACGTGGTGATGAACGAGCGCCGTTGGTCGATGGACAACCAGCCGTACGGGACGTGGATGGAAAAGCTGCCGGCGCTCTGCTTTCCGCCGGAGCATCCGTTTCATCACTCCCTCATGGGCTCGATGGACGACTTGACGGCCGCGAGCTTGAAGGACATCGCCCAGTTTTTCGCGACGTACTACACGCCCGACAACGCCGTCCTGTCGATCGCGGGAGACTTCGATCCCGCCGACGTGCGCCGTCTCGTCGACAAGCATTTCGGCGCGATTCCGCGGGGTGCGGGCAAGCCGCCGCTGCCGGACATGTCGCTCCCGCCGAAGTTCGGCGACTGGAGGCGCGAGATCGTTCCCGACGACATCATGCTGCCGAGGTTGTTCCTCGCCTTCCGGTCACCGGCGTTCGGAACGGACGAGTACTACGCGGCAAGCACGTGCGGCGCGGTGCTCGGACTGAGGAACGCGAGCCTGCTGCGACGACGACTGGTGCGCGAACGACAGGTTGCGGCGGAGGTCACCGCCTTCACGTACGATCTGTCGAAGGGCGCGGATCTGCTCGTCGTGGACGCAACGGCGCGGCCCGGTGTGTCCGCGGAACAACTCGAGCACGAGGTCGCGCGCGAGATCGACGTGGTCGTGCGAGACGGCGTGTCCGACGAGGACGTCGAGCGCGCCGTGGCGGTGATTCAGACGATGTTCGTGTCGTCGATGCAGCAGGCCGCCGAGCGCGCCGACCGGATGTCGCTCTTTGCGACGTACCTTGGCGATCCCACCAAGCTGAACGACGAGGTCGATCGCTATCGAGACGTCACCGCGCGCGAGGTGAACGCCTTCATTCGCGCTCGATTGGGCGAAGACAATCGCGCCAGCCTGATCTACGTGCCGCGCGAGGCAGCGCCTGAGGAGCTGGTGGGTTCCGGCGTCGCGGCGGCGAACGAATGAGCGCGCCGACCATCACGAAGGCGCAACGGCCATCGCCAGGGCCGCGACGCGAGTATCACTTTCCCCGGTTCACACGGCGACGGCTGGACAACGGACTCGAGTTGATCGTCGCGCCGGTGACGAAGCTTCCCGTCGTGACGGTCGCCGTGGTGGTCGACGCGGGTGCTGTGTGCGATTCCGCCGGACAAGAAGGCGTCGCCCGGCTCGCGGCGAAGCTGATGCTCGAGGGCACCGAGAAGTACGACGGCGCCGAGCTCACCGAACGATTCGAGCAGCTGGGAGCGTCGATCGACGCGGAGGCCGATTGGGACGAGGCCGCCGTCACGATGACGGTGATGTCCGATCGTCTTCCGGCGGCGTTCGCATTGTTGGGTGAAGTCCTCCGCACGCCGGCGTTCCCGCAGAGGGAAGTCGATCGACTCAAGGCGGAGCGTCAGGCCGAGCTGCTGCAGCTGCGAGCGGAGCCGCGCGGCCTGGCAGACGAACTCTTCACGCGGTTTCTCTACACGCCTGCGTCGCGATATGCGCAGCCGGACGGCGGCGATGAAGTGAGCGTCGCGCGAATCGAACGCGCCGGCGTGCAGGCGTTCTACAAGAAGCGATATGCACCGTCCGCGACGACGGTGATCGTCGTCGGCGACGTCACGGTGGAGCGCGCGGAGGAGTTGGCGCACGGCGCGCTGGGTGGATGGTCGGGGAGCGCCCCGGCGAAGGTGCTTGCCGACGCGTCGGCCGCGCGTCAGGATCGTGCGGTGCACATCGTCGCCAAGGCGGACGCGCCGCAGTCGGAGCTGCGCATCGGCCACATCGGAATTCCGCGCAACCATCCGGATTTCTTCGCCGTCAACGTGATGAACGCGATCCTCGGCGGACTGTTCAACTCGCGGATCAACCTGAATCTGCGCGAAGTGCACGGCTACACGTACGGCGCGTTCTCCGTGTTCGACTGGCGACGTCAGGCGGGGCCGTTCCTCGTGCAGACCGCGGTGAAGTCGGACATTACCGACGCGGCCGCGCGCGAGGTGCTGACGGAGATCGAGCGCATTCGCGCCGACCGCGTCGGCGACGACGAGCTCTCGCTCGCCACGAGCTATCTCGACGGCGTCTTCCCGATTCGCTTCGAGACGACGGCCGCGATCGCCTCGGCGCTCTCGGTGCTGGTCGTGCACGGGCTGCCGGACGACTACTACGAGCGTTATCGCGAGCGCGTGCGAGGCGTCACACGCGACCAAATCCTCGAGGCAGCGCGACGGCACCTGCACCCGGAGGCGCTGCAGCTGGTCGCCGTGGGAGATCCGGCGGTCGTCCACGATCGGCTCGCCGCGATGCAGTTCGGACCGGTGTCGCTCTACGACGCGTCGGGACAGCGAACCAAATGACCCCGCTCGAAAGCGCGGGTCAAGTCGGCAGCGAGCGCAAGTATACCGGAAAGATCATCTCGGTCGATCGCGACACCGTTCGCTTCCCCGACGGATCGATCGGCGAACTGGACATCATTCGGCATCCCGGCGCGAGCGCCATCGTGCCGTTCGTGAGCGACGTCGAGGGCGAGGATCCGCAGATTCTCTTGATACGCCAGTATCGATATGCGGCCGGCGACTTCCTCTACGAAGTCCCCGCCGGCCGGCTCGAGGTAGGCGAGGATCCGCGCGACTGTGCCGTCCGCGAGCTCAAGGAAGAGACCGGCTGCACGGCGTCGCGTCTCGATTTCCTGTTCACGATGTTCACGACGCCCGGATTCACCGACGAACGCATCCACGTGTTTCTGGCCGCCGGGCTCCAGCGCGGAAACACGGCCCATGAACCCGACGAGTTCATGACGGTCGAGACGATGACGCTCTCGCATGCACTCGACTTGATCCGGCAGGGCCGGATCAACGACGCCAAGACGGCGCTCGCGATCCTCTTCGCGGCTGGGTTTCGCGCCGGTCGCTGAGCGATCCCTCGCGGGTCGGGAGCAACTCGGGCGGTCGCCTCTGTGTCAAAAGAGGGACAAAGAAAGCCGCCGCGGGATAGGGTCTCGTCATGAATTGTGGACAGGGCGAAACCGCCCCCCGACGGCAACTCGACTCTCAAGTTGTTGATCTACAACGGCTTGAAACGCGACAGTTTCCGCGCTTGGTGCGGCATGGCATCTGCCCCTTTGTACCAGCGAGAAGTAGTGGTTTCTGGGGGACGCGATCGAATCTGTTCTGTTCGTCGAGTCGTACCCTTTCAAGCAGTGCCAAGGGGGCACGGGCACCATGGCTGAAGTCGCAATCAAACGGTCGCCGCTGCCGGGGACGGCGAGAGAAAGGCTTCATGCGCTCGACGATGCGTCGATCGTCGGGGCATTTCTCGGCGGGGAGGAGCGGGCGTTCACCGAGCTCGTCGAGCGGTATCAGACGCGGTTGCTCAACTTCATCTACCGAACGATCGGCGACCGTGAGCGGGCCGAGGATCTCGTCCAAGAGGTCTTCATCCGGGTGTACCGGCATCTACATCGCTTCGATCGGACGAAGAAGTTCTCGACGTGGGTCTACACGATCGCGTCGAACCTCGCCAAGAACGAGCTCCGCAATCGGTCGCGAAACCCGCTGGTCTTGTTCCAAACCATCAAGGCAAGTTGGGATGACGAAGAGCGTCCGCTGCAGTTCGAGGACACGACCGCCCGGCCAGATGACATGTACCGGCGCCGTCATCTTCGCTCGCTGGTGGAAGAGACAGTGGCCAAGCTTCCGGAGCATCACCGTCAGGTGTTCGTGCTTCGCGAGCTCGAGGGGAAGTCGTACGAAGAGATCGCCGAGATCACCGACTGCAACCTGGGCACGGTGAAGTCACGGCTGAATCGGGCACGCAATGCGTTTGCGTCGATCATCGAGCCGAAGATCGACTGACACGTTTTGGCTCACGATCGGCTGTAGTGTATAGATGAGGGGAGAAGCGGGCGGGGCCGAATCGGCCTCGCCCGTTTCGCATCGCGGGGTCTCGCGTCCTCCTTGGGGCCGCCGTATTCTGGAACCGCCTCCGGTGCGGCGGGTACCGATTGGCGAAACCACCCGCGGTGCGAGCCCCTTTTGATGGACTGTCGCGAGTTTCGAAGCAAACACGTGGCGTACGTCGACGACCTCTTGGCAGCCGTCGACATGGATGCGATGCGGGCCCACCTGGAGTGGTGCACGAACTGCGCGCATCAGGACACCGCGGTGCGGCGAAGTCTGCTGCTCGTGCGAAACCTTCCCGTCATCGAACCGTCGCCGGATTTCATGATCCGGTTGAACGCGCGATTGTCCGAGATCGGACCGGCGCCGACCTACGCCCCGGCGAGAACCTCGCTGTTCTTTTCCGTGCCGGCGCTGGGGACTTTCGCGGCGGTTGCGGCGGGCATCGGTGTCATCGCCGTGCTGTCGTTCCGGACGACACACTATGTCGCGCCCGTACAGGAAGCGAACGCGCACATTACGGATGCGCCGATCCCGAACACGCCGATCTCCGCGGACGTCGATCTGACGCCGGCCCCCATGCCGTCGGCGAACAGTGGCGCCGACGGCACTCCGATGGCGAACGCCGCGTACGTGGCCGCGGTGCCGACGGGGATGCCGATTTGGCCGGCGGTGCTCATGATCGGCGAGTCTCCGGTGCGATTCGCGACCATGGAGCTCCAGCAGCCCGACGGACGCTGACACAAAACACAGCAATGCGCGCGACCAGGCAGCCGGCGACGAGCCGGCTTTTTCTTTGTCCGGGCGGCGCGTCGCGGCATATATTCTCGGCATGTCGCCCGTCGTCGACGCAAAAGCGCTTCGCGCCGCGGTCAAGGAGCGCGCGTTCGCGCCCGCATACTATTTCTACGGCGACGACGACTACCTCAAGAGCGAGGAGCTTCGCCGGCTGATCGACGCGGCCGTCGATCCGGCGACGCGCGATTTCAACCTCGAGTTCCTGCGCGGCGCGGAAGTGGACGCCACCACGCTGGGATCGATCGCCGAGACGCCGCCGATGATGGCCGAGCGACGCGCGCTCGTCGTGCGCGACGTGAATGCGCTCAAAAAGGATGCGCGCGCCGTCCTCGACCAATACCTCGAGCGTCCGGCGGCGGACGTCTTGCTCGTGCTCGTGGCCGGCGCGGGAGTGAAGGCGGACAAGGCGCTCACATCGCGGACGTCGGCGATCGAATTCGCGCCGCTGAGCGGCGCCCGCATCCCGAAGTGGATCACGTACTACGTCGAGCACGACCTCGGTACGACGATCACGAGCTCCGCGGTGACGCTGCTGCAGGAGGCGGCGGGCACCGAGCTGGCGCAGTTGCGCGTCGAGCTCGACAAGCTGATCGCGTTCACCGGCGGCGGGGTCATCGACGATGCGGCCGTGTCGGCGGTGGTCGGCATTCGGCCGGGCGAAACGCTCGGCGATTTTCTCGACGCCGTCGCGCGCCGCGACGCGGTGGCGGCGTTGGCGATGCTCGGCACCGTCATGCAACAGCCGAAGTCGAGCGCCGTGACGACCGTGATGGCGCTCGCCGCGCAGACGCTGACCATTTCCTGGGCACAAGCAGCGCGCGAGCGCAGCGCACATCCCGGCAAGATCACCCAGGACTTGTTCTCGCTCCTCAAGGAATCGGGATCGGTGTTCACCGGCCGTTCATGGGGGGAGTTCGTGGCAACGTGCGTTCGTGAATCCGAGCGCTGGTCTCCCGCGGCGATCGACGACGCGCTCGACGCCCTCCTCGAGGCGGACATGACGCTCAAGGAGAGCCGCGTGTCGTCCGAGGAACAGGTGCTCGCGAGTCTCGTGCTGCTGATTTGTGGCACGCGGTCCGGCCGACGCGCCGCTTGACCGAATGACGATGCGGACGCGATCGATCGTGCGGTGCATCGAAGCGGCGCTGTTTCTCGCTCTCGGAACCTCGTTGGGCGCGCAGAATGTCGCGGCCCAGGGAACGCCGGCCGTGACGCCGGCGGTGGACTCCGTCTTCGCGCGGGCGCGGCGGCTCGTGTCGAGCGGGAACGGCGCCGCGGGCCGAGTGCTCATCGACTCGATGGTCGCCGCGGCGCCTCCAGACTCGCCCACTTACGCGGAAGCGGTGTATTGGCGCGCCGCGCTCGCGGCGTCACCGGCCGACGCCGAGAAGGACTACCGGCGGCTGGTCGTCGAATACTGGTACGCGCCGCACCTCGGCGACGCGCTCGTGCAGCTCGCGCAGATGGAGAGCGCCCGCGGCGATCGTTCCGCGGCGACGGAGCATCTCGAGCGATACATGCTCGAGGCGCCGTCGCATCCGGACCGGGCGCGGAACGGCCTCATGCTCGTGCGCCTACTCTTCGATCAGAATGACGTCCCGCGCGGTTGCGTCGCCTGGAAGCAGGCGATGAGCGCCGTGCCGTCGGGCGCCGTCGAGCTCCGAAACCAACTCAGCTACTACTCGGCTCGCTGCACGGCGAATGACGTGAGCGCAGCGTCGCGTGTGCCGGTGGGGTATCCGCCGGGAGTCACGCCACCGGTTCCGGCGAAGGACACGAGCGCGGCGCACAGCGATTCGGCGGCATCGACCGGAAAGGCGCGCTTCACGCTCCAGGTGGCGGCGTATCAGTCGAAGACCGACGCGACGCATCTCGTGACGAGACTCGCGGCGCGCGGCGTGACCGCGCGAGTCGTCGGGTCGGCCAAGCTCTATCGCGTTCGCGTCGGGCGGTACGACACGCGCACGGCGGCGCTGGCCGCGCAGAAACAGCTCAGGGCCAAGAAGCTCGACGCGTTGATCACCGAGATCGGTCCGGACGACAAGTGACGACGATGTCGACGGCCGCGCAGACGCCGCTCATGCAGCAGTATCGAGAGATCAAGAGTCGCCACGAGAACGCGATTCTGTTTTTTCGGATGGGCGAGTTCTATGAGATGTTCTACGACGACGCCGAGACTGCGTCGCGCGTGCTCGGCCTCACGTTGACGTCGAGGAACAACGGCGGCGCGTCGGACGTGCCGCTGGCCGGCGTGCCGGTCAAGGCCGCCGGCGACTACGTGCGCCGTCTCGTGCAGCAGGGTTTCCGCGTCGCGATCTGCGAACAGACTGAGGATCCGAAGCAGGCGAAGGGCGTCGTGCGCCGAGAGGTCATCGAAACGGTGACGCCCGGGGTGGCGTTTTCGGACGATCTGCTCGACGGCACGAGAAACAATTTCATCTGCGCGATCCTGGTGGCCGACGAACGCCACGCGCCTGCTCGCGACGCGGCCGTCGGCGTGGCCGCCGCGGACGTGTCGACCGGCGAGGTGCGGCTGATCGACACGACGCTTGCCGATCTCGACCCGCTGATGGCGCGGCTGACACCGCGAGAGATTCTCGTGCCTTCGGCGTCGAAGGCCCGGCTTCCGTCGTCGCGGAGCGATGCGCTCGTCACCGAACGGGAAGCGTGGGAGTTCGACGCGCCGCTCGCGCGCGAGGATCTGACGCGGCAATACAGCGTGTTGTCGCTCGACGGATTCGGGCTCGACTCGTCCGACACACTCGTGATCGGCGCGGCGGGAGCCCTCTTCCGTTACTTGCGCGAACTGCAACCGGCTGGACTACCGCAGCTCGCGCGTCCGATCGTCGAGAGGCCGGGTGGGGCGATGCCGCTCGACGAGATGACGCGCCGGAATCTCGAGCTGGTCGAGTCACTGCGCGGCGGCGGCACCGACGGCACGCTGCTCTCGGTGCTCGACCGCACCGGCACACCGATGGGTGCGCGTCTTCTCCGGCAATGGATCCTCGCGCCGCTCACGAACCGCGCGGCGATCGAGTCGCGTCTCGACGGGGTCGCGAAATTCGTCGGCGATCCAATCGCTCGCGAAGCGATGCGAGACGCGGTGGACGACGTGCGCGACGTCGAGCGACTCGCCGCGAAGGCCGCTGCCCACCGTAGCACGCCACGCGAGCTTCGCGCACTCGGCGATTCGCTCACCGCGCTGCCGGGCGTGGCGACGGCGCTGCGACGTATCGCGAGCTCGGGGCGGCTGGCGGAGATTTCGTTGGCATGGGACGACGCCGCGGAGTTGGCGAGCCGTCTCTGCTCGGCGCTCGTGGAACGGCCGCCGCTGGCGATCGGCGACGACGCAGTCATCGCCCCGGGCGTCGACGCGGAGCTGGACTCGTTGCGCGAGCTGCGCGACGGCGGCCGCGACGCGATCGCGCGCATCCAGTCGGACGAGCGCGCGCGGACCGGCATCCCGTCGCTCAAGGTCGGATTCAACAAAGTCTTCGGTTACTACATCGAAGTCACGAATTCCAACCTGTCTCTCGTGCCCGCCGACTATCAGCGCCGGCAGACGATAACGTCGGGCGAACGGTTCGTGACGCCGGCGCTGAAGGAGCACGAGGAGCGGGTCCTGACCGCGGCGGAGCGCATCGAGTCGCGCGAGCGCGAGCTCTTCGACCGGCTCCGCGGCGAGGCGGGCCTCGAGATTGCGCGATTGCAGGAGATCGCGCGTCGCGTCGCGGAGCTCGACGTACTCGGGACGCTCGCCGACGTCGCGGCGCGCGAAGGCTATGTGCGGCCGACGATCGTCGACGATTTCACGCTCGACATCACAGCCGGCCGCCACCCGGTGGTCGAGCGGATGATGCCACGCGACAAGTTCATTCCGAACGACCTGCGGCTCGTCGAGGATGCGCGCGTGATCATCCTCACGGGACCGAACATGGCCGGCAAGTCGACCGTGCTGCGCCAGATCGGACTGATCGTGTTGATGGCGCAGGCGGGAAGCTTCGTTCCGGCGTCGGCGGCACGCATCGGTGTCGTGGATCGGATTTTCACACGTGTCGGAGCGAGCGACAATCTCGTGCGCGGGCAGTCGACGTTCATGGTGGAGATGAGCGAGACGAGCGCGATCCTGCATACGGCGACCGCGCACAGCCTCGTGCTCTTGGACGAGATCGGGCGCGGCACGGCGACGTACGACGGCGTGTCGATCGCATGGGCGGTCACGGAGCACCTGCACAACGCGATTCGCTGCAAGACCGTGTTCGCGACGCACTACCATGAATTGACGCAGCTTTCCGACGAGCTCGACGCGCTCCGCAACTTCAACGTCGCGGTGCGTGAAGCCGGCGAGCAGATCCTGTTCTTGCACCGGCTCGAGCCCGGTGGCGCCGACCGATCGTACGGGATCGAGGTCGGGCGGCTCGCCGGGTTACCGAACGACGTGATCCAGCGCGCGCGACGCGTGCTGGCCCTGCTCGAAGGGGAGCAACTGGTGCGCGGGCTCGATCCGTCCGTCAACGTGCGACGGGAGCGCGTCGTCGCAGCCACCGACCAGCTCGGCCTTTTCGCCGCGCCGCCGCATCCGGTCGTACATCAGCTCGCCCGAATCGACGCGAACACGCTCACACCGATCGAAGCGCTCTCGCTCCTGGCGAAGCTGGCCGACGAAGCCAGACGGTAGCGGCGGTACAACGCGACGTCGCACCGCGCGCGTCGCGCGCCCTTCAGGGCGGTCATAGATTGGACCTCGCCACATCCACGCCGATGTCCATCTCTCCTTCCGCTGCGCCACGGCACACAACTCCGTACGACAATGTGCTCGGCCTCATCGGCTGGACACCGCTGATTCGTTTGAGCCGTGTGACGCGTGGCATCCGGACGCCGGTCTTCGCGAAGGCGGAGTTTTTCAATCCGGGTGGATCGCTCAAGGACCGCATCGGAGGGCCGATCATCGAGCGCGCCGAGCGCGAAGGAAAGCTCAAGCCCGGCGGCACGATCGTCGAAGGGACGAGCGGGAACACGGGAATCGGCCTCGCGCTCGCCGCGGCGTTCAAGGGCTACAAGTGCGTGTTCACGATGCCGGACAAGATGTCGCAGGAGAAGGTCCGGCTGCTCAAAGCGTTTGGCGCCGAGGTGATCGTGACGCCGACGGCGGTGCCGCCGGATCATCCGGACAACTACGTGATGATGGCGAAGCGCATCGCCAGCGAAACGCCGAACGCGATTCTGGCCAATCAGTTCTACAACGACGCGAACTCGCAGGCACACTACGACACGACGGGCCCGGAGATCTGGGAACAGACGCAGGGGAAGATCACGCACTTCGTGTTCGCCGCGGGCACGGGCGGCACGATCACCGGGGTGGGTCGCTATCTCAAGGAAAAGAATCCGGCGATTCAGGTCATCGCCGGCGATCCGGTCGGCTCGATTCTCTGCGACATGTGGCGGTCAAAAGGCGAGAACAAGCCGGAGGGCGTGCCGTACAAGGTCGAGGGAATCGGACAGGACAAGGTTCCCGGGACGCTCGATATGGGTGTGATCGACGACTTCATGACGGTGAACGACAAGGAGTCGTTCGCGATGGCGCGACGGCTCACGCGGGAAGAAGGTCTGTTCGTCGGCGGGTCGAGCGGGCTCGTGGTGCAGGTGGCACTGCATGTCGCGCGACGCCTTGACGATCCCAGCGCGCTGATCGTCGTTCCGCTGCCCGACACCGGCGAACGGTATCTCTCCAAGCTGTACAACGACGAGTGGATGCGTGAGAACCAACTGCTCGACGCCGACCGCACGACGCTCGCGTTCGTCCTCGAGGCGAAGGCGCAGACGGGTGGCGACACGCCAGTGGTCGTGAGCGTGCCGCCGGGATCGACCGTCCGTCAGGCGCTCAAGCTCATGGCCCTGCACGACGTGTCGCAGCTCCCGGTGATGGATGGGGCGAACTGCGTCGGGTCGGTGAGCGATTGGTCGTTGTCGGCGAAGAGTCTCGACAACACAAAATTGCTCGATTCCACAGTGAGCGAAGTGATGGACCCGCCGTTTCCGGTCGTGGACGTGGCGCAGCCGGTGGACAACGTGGCCAAGCTTCTCTCCAAGTCGAATCCCGCGGTGCTCGTCAGGTCCAACGGCACCGTTCGAGGCATCGTGACGCGCTCGGACATGCTCAACTATCTCATGGCGCGATGACGGGTGGACGGGGGGAGGGGGAAGGGGACCGCCTCCACATCATGGTGCTCATGGGCGGCACGTCGTCAGAACGTGACGTGTCGCTGGCCAGCGGCATTCGCGTCGCCGAAGCGCTGCGGTCGTTGGGGCATCGGGTGACGGCAGTCGATCCGGCGCGCGGCGAGATCAGCGGCGACGAACAACGCGCGCTGGCTTCGGGGACCGTCGTTCGCGTCGCGCCGCCGTCGCAGGAATCGCTGCGCCAAATGGCGCGCGAGGCGTTGCCGCGTCTGGCGTCGAACCTCCCGCGCCGCGGCGACGCCGACGTCGTCTTTCTGGGGCTGCACGGCGGCAGCGGTGAAGACGGGACGATCCAGGCGATGCTCGAACTCACTGGCGTGCCGTTCACGGGAAGCCACACCCTGGCCAGCGCATTGGCGATGGACAAGGATCTTTCCAAGGTCCTGTTCCGCCAGGCGGGCGTGACGACCGCGGACTGGCTCATGGCCCCGGCGTCGCCGGCCGACGTCCGGTCGAAAATTGGCTACCCGGCGATCGTAAAGCCCTCAAAACAGGGATCCACGGTAGGCCTGAGCGTCGTCAACGAGCCGGCTGGCCTCCAGGCCGCGATCGACGAGGCGTTCGACTTCGACGACGAAGTAATGATCGAGAGGTTCATTCCCGGCCGAGAGCTCACGGTCGGGATTCTCGGCGGCGAAGCACTTCCGGTTGGAGAAATCATCCCGAGGCACGAGATTTACGACTACGAGTGCAAGTACACCGCGGGCATGGCCGAGGAGCGATTTCCGGCGGAGCTCACGGCTGACGAGACGGCGCGTATTCAGGATCAAGCACGAGAGGCGTTCGCCGCGCTCAAGCTCCGCGGGTACGCGCGCATCGATTTTCGCATGGCGAGCGACAGCACGTTTTATTGTCTCGAGGCGAACACGCTCCCCGGAATGACGAATACGAGCCTCATACCGCAGGCAGCCGCGGCGGCGGGAATCACATTTCCGGCGCTGTGCGAGCGTATCGTGCACCTCGCACTCGAGGCGCACGACGGCTCGGCCTCGGCGCGGGGTGGAGGACCATCGTGAACCGGCCCTCTATTCCAACGGCCGCGCTCGCGGGCGTGCCGGCCGGTCTTCAGGCGCAGGGCGTCTGGATCGGCCATCGCCAACTTTTTGTGCGATTCGCCGCGGAAGCCGAGACGGCGACGATGTACACTGCGGACGCTCTGGCGTCGGAGATCCGGCGCTCGACGTCACGATCGGCGTTTCATTCGATCTCCATCACGGGCCGCGATCCTCTGGCAAACGTGGAATATCTCTGCGACGCGTTCAGCCGAGTGGAAAGTCCGTTGCCCGTGATGCTCGATTGCGATGGGCAGCGGCCGGAGGAAATCAGGGAATTGCGGAAGTTCATACGTCTGGTACAGGTCACGCTCGATGGCGCCGCGGTGGAGTCGGCGCACGAGCGCGCGTTCGAATCGCTCGCCGCGGCCGCGGCCTCGGACATGCAACATGCGTTAGTACTCAACGCCGATGGGCACTGGACCGACGCCCACATGTTGCGCGTCGTGGAACGTGCGCACGAGACGAGCGGAGCCACAGCGGTCGTCATCCATCCGAGCGCCGCGACCCCGGTCGACAAGGACCGGCGATGGACGACGTTGTTCGAGCGCGCAGCCGCACTCCACGGTAACGTTCGTCTTCTGCTCAGGCTCCCGCCGCCGACGGGAATGCGTTGAGGCCGTCGTCGCTCGAAACCACAGCCAATTGCAGGTGACCGGAACAGCCCGTCCTTAGTCGTTTAGTAAAATAGAGATCAACCCCGTTCTTTCGAAGCGAACATGTCGTCGCCCGCGGTAACACCGGAATCCGAGCAGTTCAGGCTGACGCCCGCCGTCCAGGCGATCATTGCGCTCAACCTGTTGGTGATGTTGGCGCAGACGGCCGTCGGATATCCGGACATGCGGGCGTGGCTCGCGTTCGACACGGCCGGGTTCCCTGGCCACTGGTGGACCCCGGTCACGTACATGTTCGTTCACTCGGGGCTGAGTCCGCTCCTGGTGAACGCATACGCGCTCTATTTGTTCGGTCCGCGCGTCGAGCGGCAGTGGGGAACGCCGGCCACGGGTGAGAGCTCACGACCGTCGTCGTGGAGCAGCGCGTCGCGGCGGTTTGCCGGATTCTATCTCTTGTGCGGTCTCGGTGGCGTCGCATTCCAGCTTCTGTTCTTCCGGAGCGGAGCGCTCGCCGGCGCATCCGCAGCCGTCTTCGGAATCATGACGGCGTACGCGATGCAGTGGCCGGACGACGAAGTGATGTTCCTCTTCGTCTTCCCCGTGCGTGCGCGAGCCCTGGTCGTCGGCCTCCTCGTGTTCAACGTCGTGATGGGGGTGGCAGGCGCTGACTCGGGAACCGCCGCCGCGGCCGGAACCAACATCGCGTACTTCGCGCATCTCGGCGGGGTGTTCGCGGCGTACGTGTACATGCGCATGGCGACCACGACGCCGAGCATGGACCAAGTGCGGCAGCGCGTGGCCAACATTCCCGAAGCCGATGAACCGCCGCGCGCCATTCCACGCAATCCGCCGCGTCGTGAGCGCGGCGACGAAGTCGACGACGTCGTGGCGAAGAGCAAGGCGACGATCGCCAAGCGAGTCGTCGCGGCGTCGCCGCCGTCGCCGCGCCGCGCCGAGGCGCGTGCCGACGAACTCGATCGCGTGCTCGACAAGATTTCCCAGCAGGGCATCGACAGCCTGACATCGGACGAGCGCAACGTGCTCGAAGAGATGTCGAAGCGACTCCGCGGCCGCGAGCTCTGATCTTTCTCCATCAGCACCTTCAGCAATCGCCCCTGGGCTGATGCTGCTGCTTGATGCTGATGCTGACGGCTAGAGTCTCCGCTCTGCGCACCAGACGCCATCAGTGCGCACGCCAGCCACCACACGCCACTACTGAAAGAAAGAGCCCCCCGGGATGTCCCGGGGGGCGATGCCGCCACGCCGTTCTCGCGGCGGCGATGACCAGCGCATAGCGCCGGCCCAGTGCCAATATGCGCCGCGCTACTCGGCGGCGCTAGACAAGATTGTTTCCACGTCGATGTCGTGACTCAAGCAATGCATGATTTGCACCGGGACGCCGGTCGCGTGCATTCTTTGCCCATGCCACGCGCCGATCTGCTCGAAACGTTTCCCAATCCGTACCCCGATCGACACTACGAGATCGCCATGGAGTGCGCCGAGTTCACCGCGCTCTGCCCGCTCGGCGGAGTCGAGACGGACGCATCGGAGCTCGAGGCGCTCAAGGGCGGCGCTCCGGACTTTGGGACGATCCGCATCACGTATGTTCCGCGCGACGCGTGTCTCGAGCTCAAGAGCCTCAAGCTCTACCTCTGGAGCTTTCGCAACGACGGCATCTTCTACGAGCGCGCCGTGAACCGGATCCTGGACGACCTCTCACAGGCCGCTAAACCACGGTGGATGGAGGTGGTGGGTGACTTCAACGTTCGCGGCGGAATCAAGTCCGTCATCACGGCTCACGTCGGCGCGCGCGCCGATGCGTAAGTCCCTCCTCGCGGCGACGCTCGTCTCATGCATCGCCGGTTGTTCGCATGGCGCCTCGGCCCCGGCGCCGGTCACAACGGGCGCCGGCACGAGAGGCGCGCCGGGCGCGACTGGGGCGATCGCTCCGGCACTCGACGCGATCCGCGAGAGCGATCTGCGCCGAGACATGTTCGCTATGGCCGGCGACGCGATGCGTGGACGCGAAGCGGGCACGCTCGACGAGATGCGCGCGACAGGCTGGGTGGCCGAGCAGGCGCGGGCTGCAGGCCTCCAGCCGGCGGGGGACGACGGAACGTTCTTCCAGTGGTGGCCGATGCGTCGCACGCGGCTCAGCGAAGCGAGCCAGATCTCGCTCGGCGGAAAGCAGCTTCAACTCTGGCGCGACGTCGTCGCGTTGACGAATCAGCCGGTCACGGCCGATTTGCCGGTCGTGTTCGTCGCCGACACGTCGGCCCTGGAGCATACGGACGTGCGCGGCAAGGCGGTGGCGATGCCGGTCGCGTCGATTCCGACGCAGCCGCTCGATCAGTTCACGATCCGCGGAAACTTCCAGGCGACGACGGCGGCAATGATCCGCCAGCGCGCGGCGCGCATCGCCCAAGCGGGCGGCGCGGCGGCGATTCTCATCTCGGACGGATCGAGCGCGCTCGACGAGGCGTTCGCAGCGACGGCGACTGTGTCGTCACGCGGAACGTACGCGATTGATTCGACGGGAGGTCCCGCCGGGACGTTCGCGCGACCCGCCAATCAGAATGCCGGCGGCGGCGAGCGCGGAAATGGTCGCGGGGGAGCGGTCGGGGCGGGCGGCGGCGCTGGACGTGGAGGACGGGGAAACGCGCCGGCGATCGCGACGCTGTGGGTACGACACGATGCTTTGGACGCGGCGCAGTCCCCGAACGCCAAGCTCGTGGCGAACGTCGTGAGCGAAACGTTCTACTACCCGTCGGGCAACGTGATCGGCATCGTCAAAGGCACCGATCCGCGTTTGGCGCACGAGTACGTGCTCTACAGCGGGCACCAGGACCACGACGGTACGCGGTACGCGGTGAACGGCGATTCGATCTGGAACGGCGCGGACGACAACGCGAGCGTGAGCGTGGCGATGCTCGCCACGGCGCGCGCGTTCGTGGCGCATCCGGCGGCGCGTCCGATCCTCTTCGTGTGGCACGGCGCCGAAGAGCGCGGGCTGCTCGGCTCGCGCTGGTACGTGAATCACTCGACCGTGCCGCATTCGGAGATCGTGGCCGTGTTGAACGGCGACATGATCGGCCGCAACGATCCCGACAGCGCGGCGCTGCTCGGCGCCCAGCCGCCGCACCGCAATTCGATCGCGCTGGTGGACGCGGCGCTCCGCGCCAACACGGAGCTCACGCATTTCAAGCTCGACACGATCTGGGATCGTCCGACGCATCCCGAGGGATGGTATTTCCGCAGCGATCACCTGCCGTACGCGCGCGCGGGAATTCCGGCGATCGAGTTCAGCACACTGCTGCATCCCGACTATCACACGCCGCGCGACGAGCCGTCGCGCATCGATTTCACGAAGCTCACGCGGATGACGCGGTGGATGTACGCGACAGGTTGGATCGTCGCGAACGCGGCGCAGCGGCCGGATGTGATTCCGGGGTTCAAGTTGGAGCGCTGAGAAGCCGCCTCCTCGTCGCGTAATGGAGGGTGAACGACGCGTAGTGGACGGTGAACGACGTGTAATGGACGGTGAACGACGCGTAATGGACGGTGAACGACGCGTAATGGACGGTGAACGACGCGTAATGGACGGTGAACGACGCGTAATGGACGCTGAACGACGGGTAACGCATGCTGCACCACGGGTAATGGGTGCTGCACGACGGGTGGTGGATGCTGAACGACGCGTACTGGACGGTGAACGACGCGTAGTGGACGGGGCGCGACGCGTAATTGATGCTGAGCGACAGGCAATGGCTGCTGAACGGCGCGTAATGGACGGTGAACGACGCGTATTGGACGGTGAACGACGGGCTATGGATGCTGAACGGCGCGTAATGGCCGGTGAAAGACGCGTAGTGGGCGCTGAGCGACGCGTAAAGGTCGGTGACGGGCGTGTGGTGGGCGTTGAACGCTGTGTAATGGCCCGTGAACGACGCGTAATGGACGCTGAACCCTGCGAGGCGTTCAGTGGATCGCCGGAATCGAATGCGCGCTGTCCGACGTCGAGTGTGCACTCACGAAGTGCAAAGCGTTCACCAAAAACAGAGGGGCGCCGAGATTCGGCGCCCCTCTTTCATGCTCTGCCGTCGCGGATGCGACGGGCAGGCTTGGTTAGAACGAGTACTTGACCTGCAGTTGGAGCTGGTAGTTCGACGACGTGTTCTGGGTGTTGAACTGATTCACCGAGTTGTAGATGAAGACCGGTTGAGCGCTGCCTGCGCCGCAGGTGATCGACGTACCGCACGAACCCGCGACGTACGACCGGCGGGTGAGCAGCGACGGGCTGTTCGTGCTGCCGAAGTCGCGCGAGCCCCAGTTCTTGTCGAGCAGGTTGAGGAAGTTGAAGATGTCGAGCTGCAGGATGAGGCCGTGGCCTTGCAGCTGAGGGCAGCGTCTGGCGCGCCGAGAGGTTGACGACCTTGTCCCACGGCGAGCGGCAGGAGTTGCGCTGCATGATCGTGCCGCGCTGCGAGTTCAAGCAGGAATGCCCGTTGATGAAGGTCTCGAGCGAATCGGCCTGCATCGCGCGGCGTGAGGTTGCCGTTCTGCGTGAATCGGATCTGCGTCGTGTCGTGCGCGTTCTTCGGCACGTAGATGAGATCGTTCGACGTGAAGTTGTCACCGTTCATGTCGCTGCCGTACACGTACTCGTACGGCACGCCGGATTCGCCGATCCAGGTGAGCGATACGCCCGTCTTGGTGGGGAGCGTGTACTCGCCGCTCACGACGAAGCGATTCGGCGCGTCCCACTTGGACGGATACAGATCCTGGGCGTCCTGCCGGCCGGAGTAGGAACGGCCGAACTGCCAGTTGGACTGCGCGACCGACGACGTGACGTCCCAGACGTCGTAGGACCGGCCGTAGGTGTAGGCGACCTGGCCCTCGAAGTTGCTCGAAAAGCGCTTCACGATCTGCTCGGTGATGCTGTACGAGTAGTCGTGCGTCTTCGTGTTTGAAATTTCAAACACGTCGCCGAGGGTCGGGGCGGGCCGGTTCTTCGGCACCGGATTTCCGGTGAGCGTCGTGATGTCGCCGTACATCTGGCGGCCGTTGACGTCGGTGCCGACCGGGTTTGCCGACAGGTTGATGTCCTGATAGTAGAAGTTGTAGACGCCGCGCGTATACATCCCCTCGATCGTGCCGATCATGTTCCACGGCAGGCGGCGGTCGTAGCCGAGTGAGCTACGCCACGTCTCGGGGAAGTGGAGATTCGGAGTCGACCGTGTTGAGCGTGACCGGCGGCGCGGCGGTGCCGGTGGCGCCCTTGCAGTTGCCAGGGAGCGGGGCGCCGGCGACCTGCATCGCCGGCGCGGTGCTCATGTTGTTGCACGAAAGACTGGCGAACCCGTTGACGCCCGAGTTGCCGAACAGGTTGCTGAGCCAGACGTACGCCGGATTGCCGGTGAACTCGCCGGTGCCGCCGCGAATCTGGTTAACCTGGTCGCCGGTGACGTCCCAGTTGAAACCGACCCGCGGTGCGAACTGTGGGATGTTGGTCGGGACGTTTGTCGTGTTCCTCGCGAGCGGGCTGTTCAGGAGGTTGGTGTTGAGGCCCGGCTTCGACGTCAGCCCGACGAGATCCAGCCGAACCCCGCCGACGATGCTGAGGTTCGTCGCCGCCTGCCATTCGTCCTCGCCGTAGAAGGCGAGCGAGCGTGCCGTGAAGTGCGCGGCGCCGTCGCTGTTGTCGAGCTTGAGGCCCAGCGTCGCGGCGCTCGGTGTGTCGTTGATCAGCGAGTCGAGCGTGCCGAAGGTGAAGTTGCCGAGCGAGTTCTGGGAGAACAGGTTGCGAACCGTGTACCACTTGTTCTGGGTGCCGACCGTGAACCGATGGTTCTGCCACGGAATCGTGTAGTTGTCGGTGAACTCCTTGATGGCCTGATTCAACTCGTTGCCCTGCGACGAGTTTTCCGTGCCGGCCGACAGCTGGCCGGTGCCGGCCTGCTGGCTCAGGACGCGCGAGATGACGACGAACGGCGCCTGGATCGGCGTCTGGCGGACGTCGTTGATCTTGGTGTAGCCGACCGTCAGCTCGTTCGAGTTGCCATTCGAGAAGTTTGAAAACAGCTGTGCGGTGCCGGCGTTCGTGTTGTCGTTGATCGTATAGCCGTTGTTCGACAACGCCAGGCGCGTCGCGCTGCGCTGGTTGGACACGCCCTGATTGGCGCCGGCGAAGTTGTAGCGGGCGACCAGGCGGCTGTTCGCCGGCAGGTTGATCAGGTCGAACCGGGCAAACACGTTGGTCAGCGGATTCTTGTTGGTGATGAGATCGCCGTTGCCGGGATTCGCAATGCCGTACTTCGACTGGAGAATGTTGACGAAGCTGTCCACCGCGGCCTGCGTGGCCGGCGGCTTGGGCGTATTCCCCGCCGGCTGGGTGAGGTAGGGGGCCGTTGACGGCTGGGTTTGCTGCTGGAATTCCGGCGCGATCGAGAAGAGCAGCTTGTCCTTCACGATCGGGCCGCCGAACCAGAAGCCTTCCTGCGCCTGGCTGAACGGCGCGTTCCGGATGAAGGGGACGTCGCGCGCGAAGTCCTGATTGCGGAACGAGTAGGTGCCCGTGCTGTGGAAGTCGTTCGAGCCGCTCTTCGTCACCGCGTTCACGAGGAACCCGGTGAAGTTGCCCTCGCGGATGTCGAACGGCGAAAGAAGGATCTGATACTCCTTCACCGCCTCGAGGGACACCTGCTTGGCGCTGGCGAGACCGCCCGGCTGCAGCGTCGAGCTCAGACCGAACAAGTCGTTCGCGACGGCGCCGTCGATCTGAATCGCGTTGAAGCGATTATTCTGACCGCCGCCCGAAAGGCCAGGGCCCTTCGTCGAGACTTGCGGCGAGAGCGCGACGAAGTCCGTGAAGCTGCGGTTGAGGGTTGGGAGCCGCGCGATCGCCGAGTCGGTGATCGTCGTCTCGACGCCGGTGTGTGAGGCCGAGAAGACGGCGCCCGACGTGGTGGCGACGACGTTCACCGTTTCGAGCGTGGCGACGGCCGCCTTGAGCGAGACGTCGACGCGCTGGTTCTCGCCGAGCGAGACGATACAGGTTGTTCGAGTCACGCTGCGCGAATCCGATGCGGCGCACCGAAAGGGTGTACGGACCGCCCGTCTCGAGCCCAGAGATGTAGAAGCGGCCTGCCTCGTTCGTGAGCGTACCCGCTCGCGCGCCGGTGCTGCGATTGATCGCCTGCACCTGCACACTCGGCATGGCGCCGCCTTGCTCGTTCGTTATCGTCCCGCTAAATGCTCCGGTCGATACGCTTTGCGCGCGCGACGGAGCCGCAGCTGCTAAGAACGCCGCGACCAGCGCAGCGCCGTGGACAACACGCAGCCTCTTCATAAATGCGCTTCCCTCGTGGAAGTGGAATTGAGATGTCGGTGGTCGACATCGCCCTTGTCCCAGCGCGCTCCGACCGCGGAGCAACGTGGGGCCTGCTGACTTATGCGGATTGCATCTGCTTTGGTCGCACCGGTTGGTAACGATCCCGTCACCTGAGGTGGGTTCCTGCGCGACCGAACGCAAACACCTGGGCGGATGAGCCGAGCCAATGTATTCGCGGTACAGAGGCTTGGCGAGGTGGGCATCCGGGGTGCGAGCGTCGCGTGGATAACCGCCGACCTGCGAGCGGACGTCACAGGAAAAACGTCGAGACGGCGTCACGGAATTGCGTCGGAGCGGTCGCGGTGTGTTGGAACGCTTGCGCAATCGGCCACCGGGCTCGCGTGGCGAGTGTATCCACTGCCGCGGCGCGTCCGAATGCGCCAATGGCCGCATTCGCGGCGCGGCGCGTTGACTAACCCTTAATAACTCGAATAAATTGAATGGCTTGAGGCTAGGTAGCTCAGTTGGTAGAGCAGCGGACTGAAAATCCGCGTGTCGGCGGTTCGATTCCGTCCCTAGCCATTCCCTCGACACCCAACGAAAACGGCCGCCCAATCGGGCGGCCGTTTCGCATTTCCGAACTCGCCGGCTACGGAGTGATCGTCCCCGGTCGGCTGGCAAACATGTAGCTCGCCCCTTCCGTGAACGGAGGTTGCGTTATACCCACGCTTCCCGGGAACCCGATCGACTGGAGTGTCCAGCTGACAGACGTTCCGACCTTCGGACCCCAGTTCACGTCGAATCCTGACACACCGGAGAGATCCGGCAGGTCGAGGTTCAGCGACGACGCGCTCGAGTAGCCGGCCGTCTGTTGAATGGTGAAGCTGCGTGGCACAGCGCCGGTCTGCGATCCGTTGAACGAGAAGTCCTTGTTGTACTCCGGTTGCACGGTGATCGCGGCGCGCAACCGCGCATACCCTGTCGCGGTGAGCGTCGACACGGTCGGCGTGTTGAGCACCGGGCCGAGCGCAAAGGTCTTGTCCACCGCATCGTGGAACGCGAACAACGCTTCGCGCTGCGGCGTCGAACCGGTCAAGCTGGGCAAGCCGACGATGGCCAGGATGTGCAGGTCGCCCGCAGCCTGGTTCGCCGACGGCACTCCCGGATACGTGCGCGTCGAACCGCCGCCCGAGAAGTCCGTGAAGTAGGATGCGAACGTGTTGTTGGTCGTGAAGTAGAGGCCGAGGACCGCCGACACGTCGGTACCGAGGTTGTTGATCGTCAGGTTCTTCGTCACCGGCGTGAACGCTTCGGTCGCACCGAAATCGACCGTCGCCAACGCGCCGCCGGCGGCCGGATTGAGATTTCGCCGGATGATCATCTTCGCCAGGTTGAACGACACGCCCACCTGGTTGATCGTCAGCGTCGTGCGGCCGGCGATCAAGTCGACGTTTCCGTTCGGCACGTTCGAGAAGGTCAGCGTCGAACCGGCGAACGAGCCGCTCGACGGGCCGAGACTCGCGAGGACGAGGTCGCCAGTGCTGGTGCCGGCGACGGGAGCGGTCACCGTCTTTCCCGCCCCGGATGCGCCGCCGCACACCTCGTTCGCGCGCCCCTGGAGATCGGCCTTCGATCCATAGAAGACCTCGAGATCAAAGCCGGTGGAAGTCTGGTCTACGTATGCGACGCCGCCGACCGCCTGCGTGATGTTGAACGTGTACGAGTCGTTCGTGCCGGTCACGTGGGTCCACGCGCCGCTCGTCCCGTCCTGGAACGCGACCCAGATGGGAATGCCGAGCGTCCCGCAGAACTGCCAGGTGACGTTGCCGGACGACGTCTGCGCCGTGATGGTGGGCTGCACGGTCACGGTCTGGTCGGCGAGTCCGGTGACCGTTCCCTTGACGGTCAGCGTTTGCGCGCCGACGGTCGCTGTGGCCGATGCGGAAAGCGTCAGCGTGTCGCTCGTGCCGGTGGTGCTGGCCGACGTCAACGCCGCGGTGAGTCCGTTCGCCGCACCGGTGACGGAGAGCGCAACCGCTCCGGTAAAGCCGCCGCTGCGGGTGATGGTGACGACGACCGTCGATGTCCCGCCCTGCGCGAACGACGGTGCCGACGGATTCGCCGTGAGCGTGTAGCTCCCCGACACCGGCAGCGCGGTCACGGTCAGCGCGAGCGTCGCCGATGCGGCCGTGACGCCGCTGCCCGAGGCGTTGACGGCGACCGACGCATTTCCCGGTGCGGCGGTCGCCGCGACGGCGAAGCTCAGCGTCGCCGATGTCGACCCGGCCGCAATCGTTGCCGCCGACACGGTGACGCCGGTCGGCAACCCTGTCACCGCCAGCGCGACGTCGCCGGTGAATCCGCCGGTGCGCGTGAGGTTGACGGTCACGTTGCCCGCCTGGCCCTGCACAACCGACAGCGTTGATGAGGAAAGTGCGATCGCGATCGCCGGTGTCGGCGTCGTCGTTCCCCCGTTGTCTCCTCCACTGCCACCGCATCCCGCCAACAGTACCGCGCCCAAAACTGCGGTCGCAACGGACCGCCGCGATCGAGCACACGCCATGGCCGCTTCCTCGAGATCGTGTGTTGTGTGGTGAACTACTGGTATTGGATGTACAGCGGTTTGGGGTTCAGCGCCAAGACGTCCGCCGGCGTCATGAGAATGCTGCCCGGCTTTTTCGTATCGTTGTGGTAGAAAAGCTTGAACCCCGTGTATTCCACCGGATACGAATAGACATACGCCCGGTACGACTCGCGCTTGAGCGCCTCCGGCCCCCAGCCGTCCATGTTGATCACGATCTGCACGCGTGGATCGAGCGTGATGCGCTTGTACCCAGTGAGCATGTCGCGCGTGAATCGATGGACGATGAGGATCTTCGGCGGCAGGTGGAGCCGCGTCACCAGATCCTGCAATAGCGAGGCCGCGTAGTTGACGTCGGTCGCGTCGAAGGTGCCGATGCGCGTGCCCGGGACGTCGTGGTGCTTCATGGAGAATTCGGGGTCGATCGCCAGATGGACGTCGGGACGGGAGAGGAACGGGGTCAGTCGCGGCAACTCCTCCTGGAGCGTCCCTTGTCCCACCTGCACGTCGAGGAACATGATCGCGTTCTTCGACTTGGCCCACCCGTAGACCTTCTCGATCAACGCGCTATCCATGCGCGTGCGGTACTTGCCGGCCGTCCCGGGGTCGCCCTGCGCCACGACGACGACCATATGGAGCGCGGGCTGCACCGGGTGACTCGGATCGGCCGCGTTCCACGCCGCCACCTCGTGATCGAGCTTGTCGAGCATCTGGGGCGTCGGCAGCTCACCGAGGACACCCATTCGCTTGGAGAGCGGATTTCCGTAGAAGGCGACGATGCGCTTGGCGGGGAGGATGGAGCCCGGAAGCGGGTCGGGCGTATCGACGGGCCATTTCGGCGGCTGGGGCGCCGGCTTGGGTGCGGGCTTAGTGGGCGCTGTTGGCGTGGCGGCCGGGTTGGCTGCCGCGGGGGTGTGCTTAGTGACCGGCGGCGGGCGGCGCCCGCGAGACGAGTCGGAGCTCTGCGCCAACGCGGCCATCGTCACAGTGCACGAAAGGCCAAGGACCCACGCCAGCGTTCTGACGGCGGTTCTGCTGCGTGGGGGGGACGCGTGGCGGACAGATCGACTCGGCTTCATTCGGATGGGCGGGAGTACACGGGATACCGAGACATGGAATGTAGATCAGAAAAGGAGTAAGCTCTGCGGCTCGTTGGCCAGCGCAGCTCGCCCCTTACCCCCGCCTGCGACCCCATGCCCTGGCTCCAGAACTACGACCCGCTCCACGGTCCACTATCGACCATTGCGGCAGCCGTGCCGCTCCTCGTGCTGCTCGGGCTCTTGTCGTCGCGGAGAATTCCCGCGTACGTCGCCGCGCTCGCGGGTCTGGGTGCCGCGCTTGCGGTCGCCATCGGCGTCATCGGCATGCCGGTGCCGCTCGCCGCGCGCGCGTCGCTGTTCGGCGCGGCCTACGGCATGCTACCGATCGGATGGATCGTGCTGAACGTGATCTTTTTGTATCGGATTGCGGAAGAGCGGGGCTCGTTCATCACGCTGCAGCGCGCGATTGCCGAAATCACCAGCGATCGCCGGCTTCAGCTTTTGCTCATCGCGTTCGCGTTCGGCGCGTTCTTCGAGGGCGCGGCGGGATTCGGCACTCCCGTCGCCGTGACGGGCGCGATGCTCATCGGTCTCGGGTTTCCGCCGTTGGAAGCGTCGGCGCTGTCGCTCATCGCCAACACCGCGCCGGTCGCATTCGGCGCGCTCGGGACGCCCATCATCGCGCTACAGGGCGTGACGGGGCTCGATCTCGGTTCGCTGAGCGCGATGGTCGGACGCCAGTTGCCGTTCTTCTCACTCATCGTGCCGTTCTGGTTGATCGCGGCCTACGCCGGCTTCCGCGGAATGCTCGAGGTGTGGCCGGCGCTGCTCGTCGCGGGTGTGGCGTTCGCCGTGCCGCAGTTTCTCGTGTCCAACTTCCATGGACCGTGGCTGGTCGACATCGTCGCCTCGGCGTGCTCGATGCTCGCGCTGGCGGTGTTTCTCCGTTTTTGGCGCGGCGGGCGTTTCGAGCGACCGGACCATGCGGCGCCTGTCGTCGACGCCGAGCGGGAGCGAACCGCGCCATCGCTGGGCGTCGCGCTTCTCCCGTGGATCGTGCTGGTGGTCGTCGTGTTCGCGTGGGGAACGCCGCAGGTTAAGACTCTTCTCAATCACATTTCGTCGCCGAACATTCCGATCGGCGGCCTGGACAAGATGGTCGCGCGCGTACCGCCGGTCGTGCCGAAGACGACTGCCGAAGCCGCGGTGTTCTCGTTCAACTGGCTGTCGGCGACAGGCACGGCGATTCTCCTCGCGGCCATCGTCGCCGGCATCGCGCTGCGCTACTCGGCGGCCGATCTCGTGCGCCGTTATGTGACGACGCTTCGCGTTGTGTGGCGGTCGCTGCTCACGATCATGGCGATGCTGGCCCTCGGCTACACGGCGCGGTATTCCGGACAAGACGCGATTCTCGGGCTCGCGTTCGCGCACACCGGCGCGGCGTATCCGTTCTTCGCGGCGATGCTCGGGTGGCTCGGCGTCGCGCTCACGGGGAGCGATACGTCGTCGAACGTGTTGTTCGGCAGCTTACAGAAGATCACGGCGACGCGACTGTCACTCGATCCTGTCCTGATGGCCGCGGCGAACAGCTCGGGCGGCGTCATGGGCAAGATGATCGATGCCCAAAGCATCGTCGTGGCGAGCACGGCCACGGGCTGGACCGGCCACGAGTGGCGGATTCTCCGGTTCGTGTTCTTCCACAGCCTGGCGCTGGCGTCGCTGGTGGGGCTGCTGGTAGTGCTCCAGCAGTATGTGTTTACGGGGATGCTGGTCAGGTAGGCGGGTGGACGGGTGGACGGGTGGACGCTGGGGTCGGAACTTTTCGCGAAAGCCAACCGTAGGGCCTCTCACGGCGCGGCTCGAACGCTTCGTCGTGAGGGAAACGCTTTCCACCACTCGGGTGTCAAACGCTTCGAGTGTCAGAAAGCAGAGGGCGCGAAGCAGCGCTCCATCGTCTCGGTTCGGTTTTGTGGCAATGAGCCCCCTGTCGTTACTCATCGATCCCTACGCAGATACGCTCGAGATGCCCACGTCGGCGTCTCTCGCAGCGTCGCGGCACTGGGAGCGTGATCAGATCGCTGATTTTCTCGGCGCGCAGTTCCAGGTCGTGCGTGAGCTCGGACGCGGCGGGATGGGTGTCGTCTTCCTGGCACGCGACATCGCGCTGCACCGGTTGGTCGCCATCAAGGTTCTCCGCTACGAGTTCACGTCGTCGGAAGAGCACCGCGAGCGTTTTCGTCGCGAGGCGCGGTTGACGGCGCGGCTCAGCCATCCGGGCATCGTACCCGTGTACGGATTCGGCGAGGTCGGTGATCTCGTCTACATCGTGATGAAGTACGTGCACGGCGAGTCGCTCGCCGAGCGCATGCGGCGCGAACAGCGAGTTCCGGCGGACGAGGCAGGCCGTTTGCTCCGCGACCTCGCGCTAGCGCTCGACTCGGCGCACCGCGACGGCGTGATTCATCGCGATCTCAAGGCCGAGAACATTCTCATCGAGCGTGGGACGGGTCGCGCGATGCTCACCGATTTCGGCGTGGCCCTGGTGCGTTCGCTGGATCCGGTGCGAGCGGAGGTGTCGCGGGTGTTCGGTACGCCGCACTACATGTCGCCGGAGCAGGCCGTGGGCGAGTCCGCGCTGGACGGTCGGAGCGATCTCTATTCGCTCGGCGTGCTCGGGTACTACATGCTGGCGGGGAAGCTTCCGTTCGACGCGCCGACGTTCGAGGCGCTCGCGGCGAAACACCTTGGCGAATCGCATGCGCCGCTTCGCGCGCTCGCGCCGAACGCGCCGCCCGCGTTGTGCAACGTGATCGAGCGAACGCTGGCGAAGGAACGCGACTTGCGTTGGCGGAACGGTCGTGAGCTGGCCAATGCACTGACGTTGCCGGCCGCGCGCCGGCGGTGGTTCGACGCCGCGCGTTCGCGCGCCGCGGCGTTGTTTCGAAGTCGTCTCGCTGCCGAGTTGGCCTTAATAGGAACGGCGATGAGAACCGCTATACGGTGGACGCTGACCTGATACGCGTCGCCTGCTGACTATTCGACGGCCCGTCGCTCGAGCGGCGGGCTGTTTTGTTCGAGCGCATCGGCTGGCAGCAGGCGACAGGTAGCAACAAGCAACTAGCGAGTAGCAGGCAGCCGCATAGGCCCTGGGGGTATATTCCCACTATGGCCTCGCGACCCTCCATCACGATTGCGGTCACCGGCATGACCTGCGCGGCCTGTCAGGCGCGCGTGCAGCGGGCCCTCGCCAAGACACCCGGCGTCGATGCGGCCGCGGTGAACCTCATGATGAACAACGCGGCCGTGACGTACAACCCGGCGGTCGCGTCGCCGGAACTGCTCGTCGACGCGATTCGGGCGACCGGTTACGGCGCCGAGCTGCCGGCGGCTGAGAAGAGTGCGACGCGCGAGCAGGCAGAGCAGGACGCGACGCGGCGCGATGAATTCCGCGATCTCCGCAACAAAGCCGCGTTCGCTTTCGTCGTCGGCGTCGTCACGATGGCGGCGTCGATGTCGAGGGTCCTCGATGTCAGGGTCCTCGAGGTCAGGGTCATCGTTGTCGGCGATGACGACGAGCGCCGGCGCCGCGCCGCTCGCGTGGTGGCTGATGCTCGTCGCCACGTCGGTCGTGATGGTGTGGGCGGGGCGGGATTTCTACGTGCGCGCGTGGAAGGCGCTGCGACACGGCGCGGCGGACATGAACACGCTCATCAGCGTCGGCACCGGCGCGGCGTTCGTGTTCTCACTCGTCGCGACGCTGAGCCCGGCGACGCTCGCACGCAACGGAGTGCAGCCGCAGGTCTACTACGAAGCGGTCGTCTTCATACTCGCGTTCGTGCTGGCGGGTCGCGCCATGGAAGCGCGCGCGAAGGGCCAGACGACGTCGGCGCTGCGACGACTCGTCGACCTGCAGCCGGCACACGCGCGCGTGATTCGCGACGGCGTCGAACACGACGTTCCGATCGAGAATGTGCGGCGCGGTGATGCCGTCGTCGTGCGGCCGGGCGAGCGCCTGGCGGTCGACGGAGAGGTCGTCGACGGCGGCAGCGCGATCGACGAATCGATGTTGACGGGCGAATCGATGCCGGTAAGCAAGACGATCGGCGATCGCGTGTTCGGCGGCACGGTCAACGGTTCCGGCGCGCTCGTCACCCGCGCGACGTCGCTCGGCGAAGACAGCGCGCTGGCGAGAATCGTAAAGCTCATGCGCGAGGCCCAGGCGACTCGCGCGCCGATTCAGAGTCTCGCCGATCGCGTGAGCGGCGTGTTCGTTCCCGTGGTCTTCGTCATCGCGCTGGCGACGCTCGTCGTCTGGCTCGCGGCAGGCGGTCGCGCGCACGCCGCGCAGGCGATCGCGGCGAGCGTGTCGGTGTTGATCATCGCCTGTCCGTGCGCGATGGGGTTGGCAGTGCCGACCGCGGTCATGGTGGCGACGGGCAAGGGCGCGGAGCGCGGTGTGCTGATCAAGGGAGGACGCGCCCTCGAGCGGGCAGGCAGCGTCGACGTGGTGCTGCTCGACAAGACCGGAACCATGACGACCGGCCGGCCCACTGTGACCGACATCGTTCCAGCGAGCGGCGTCGACGAGGCGGAGCTGCTCGAAACGGCGTCGAGCGTCGAGCGATTGTCGGAGCATCCGATCGCTCGAGCGATCGTGGACTACGCCAACGAGCGGCGCGTCGCGCGACGCGCGGCCATCGGGTTCAGCGCGGAACCGGGACACGGGGCACGCGCCCACGTGGACGGAGCAGGAGGTGCTCGTCGGCATCGCGTCCTTCGTCGGTGAGGCGGGAGCGATTCCAGCGGAGATCGCCGCCGCGGCCACGCGACTATCGACGGCGGGGAAGACGCTGGCGTTCGTCGCGCGTGGCGGACGCGCGCTCGGCGTGATCGCGGTGGCGGATGAAATGCGACCCACGTCGGTATCGGCGATCACGCGTCTGCGCAATCTCGGGCTCGACGTCGTGATGCTCACCGGCGACAACGAGCGAACCGCACACGCGATCGCGGGCGACGCGGGCATCGCGAAGGTGTCGGCGAATCTGCGCCCCGCCGACAAGATCGCCGAGGTCGAGCGCCACCAGCGTGAGGGCCGCGTGGTCGCCATGGTCGGCGACGGCATCAACGACGCGCCGGCGCTGGCGCGGGCCGACGTCGGCATCGCCGTCGGCACCGGCACCGACGTGGCGATCGACGCGAGCGAGGTCACGCTGATGCGTCCCGACCTCGGCGGCGTCGCCGACGCGATTTCGTTGTCGCGCCGAACGATGCGCACGATTCGCCAGAATCTGTTCTGGGCGATGATCTACAACGTCATTGGAATTCCGATCGCTGCCGGCGTGCTCTTTCCTCGATTCGGCATCGCGCTCAACCCCGTCGTGGCCAGCGCGGCGATGGCGCTCAGTTCGGTGAGCGTCGTGAGCAACAGTCTTCGTCTGAGGAGATGGACGCCATGAAAAACGATCGCTCGCTCGCCGACTGCGCGTGCGAGGTGCACGAGTCGGGCGGACGCAAGGCCGTCGCCGTCGACCCGGGCATCAAGGCGCGAAACCTCAAGCGACTGCGCCGGATCGAAGGGCAGGTGCGCGGCCTTCAGAAAATGGTCGAAGACGATCGCTACTGCGCCGACGTCATGACGCAGATCTCATCCGTGCACGAAGCGCTGCGCAGCGTGGGACGCGCGCTGATGCGAAACCATCTGCGCCACTGCGCCGCGTCGGCCATTCGCGCCGGCGCGTCGGAGGCCGAGTCGATGTACGACGAGCTGGTCGAGATGATGTACCGACACGCGCGCTGACGCGCGCGCGGCTCAGGACGTGACGCGCAGCGCGGCTTCGACGACGCGCTCGGCGGTGATGCCGAGCTCCTGGTAGATGCGCTCGTAGGGCGAGCTGGCGCCGAATCGATGGAGGCCGATCGCTTCGCCGTTCAATCCGACCCAGCGGTACCACGACATCGGCTGCGCCGCTTCGATCGCCACGCGCGGGATGCCGGCCGGCAGCACCGACGTCTGGTACTCCTCGGGCTGGCGTTCGAACAACTCCATCGACGGCATCGAGACGACGCGCGCGGCGACGCCGCGAGTCGCGAGCTGCTCTTGCGCGGCCATCACCAGCTGAACTTCGGAACCGGACGCCATGAGCACGACGCGCGGCTTGGCGCCCTTCGCCGGATCGGCGAGCACGTACGCACCGCGCGTGAGCCCCTCGGCCGGCGCGTACTTGGTGCGATCGATGAACGGAAGCTTCTGGCGTGTGAGGACGAGTGCGATCGGTCCGGCCGGAAGATCCACGGCGACCCTCCACGCGACGGCGGCCTCGTTGGAGTCGGCGGGTCGCACGACGGTGAATCCGGGAATCGCGCGCAGCGACGAAAGCTGCTCGATCGGCTGATGTGTCGGTCCGTCTTCACCCAGTCCGATCGAGTCGTGCGTGTAGATGTAGATGACGCGCGCGCCCATGAGCGCCGCGAGGCGCACCGACGGACGCATGTAGTCGGAGAAGATGAGAAACGTGCCGCCGTACGGCAGCACGCCGCCGTGCAGCGCCATGCCGTTCATGATCGACGCCATCGCGTGCTCGCGAATTCCGAAGTGCATGTAGCGCGAGCCGGGTGACTCCGGCGTGAAGTTCTGCCACGCCTTCACCGACGTGTTGTTCGACGGCGTGAGATCGGCCGAGCCGCCGACCAATTCGGGAAGCGCGTCGGCGGTGGCGTTGAGCGCGGCGCCGAACGCGGCGCGAGTGGCGATCGTGCCGTTTTCCGCCGTGAACGTCGGAAGTTTGGCGGCCCAGTTCTGGAGACGTTTGCCGGCGAGGCGTCGCTCGAGCTCCGCGGCGTCGGCGGGGTTCGCGTCGGCGTACGTCTTCCACCGCGCGGTCCACTCGGCGTGACATCGCGCGCCGCGATCCTTCGCCTTCCGCCACTCGGCGAGCGATTCGGGCGGCACGTAGAACGTGTCGAGCGTCGGCCAGCCGAGGTTTTTCTTCGTGATCACGACGTTGTCTTTGCCGAGCGCTTCGCCGTGCGCTTTTTCGGAATCCTGACGCGGACTGCCGTAGCCGATGTGCGAGCGAGTGATGATCAGCGTGGGCCGCTCGGGATCGTTCTTCGCCTCGGCGATCGCGCCTTCGATGGCGTCGAGGTCGTTCACGTCGGCGATGTGCAGCACCTGCCAGCCATAGCCCTCGAATCGTTTGGCGGTGTCGTCGGTAAACGTGAGCTCGGTCTTCCCGTCGATCGTGATGTGGTTGTCGTCGTAGAAGCCGATCAGTTTCCCGAGCTTGAAATGCCCCGCGAACGACGACGCCTCGTGCGAGATCCCTTCCATGAGATCGCCGTCGCTACAGATGAAGAACGTGTAGTGCTCGACGATGTCCTGTCCCGGCTTGTTGAAGCTGGCGGCAAGGTGCGCTTCGGCGACCGCCATGCCGACGGCGTTGCCGATGCCCTGGCCGAGCGGACCGGTGGTCGTCTCGACGCCGGGTGTGTGTCCGTGCTCCGGGTGGCCTGGCGTCTTGCTGCCCCACTGCCTGAACTGCTTGATATCATCGAGTGAGAGGTCGTACCCGGTCAGAAACAGGCACGAGTAGAGGAGCATGGAGGCGTGCCCGCACGAGAGGATGAAGCGGTCTCGGTTGGGCCATGCCGGGTCGGCCGGGTCGAAGCGCATCGTGCGCGTGAACAGCACGTAGCCGAGTGGCGCGAGCGCCATCGGGGTGCCGGGATGGCCGGAATCGGCCTGCTGCACGGCGTCCATCGACAGCGTGCGGACCGTATTGATGCAGAGGAGATCGAGATCGCTCGCGGGCATTGCTGGTCGGCGTGGGTAAATGGAATGGGCGTGCTGAAATTAGCTCGCCGAGGGCAGCGGCGAAAAATGGGCGTTACCGTGCCCGACAGGCATCGTCTCCCAGACGATGGCGTTGAACGAGCCCCCCTTCTCTCCCTCCTATCTCGGTCCGAGCGCGGCGTCGAGCTGCGACGCGATCGTGATCGGCGGCGGCTTTTACGGCGCGCGCCTCGCGCTGACGCTGCGCCAGCGCGGCCTTCGCGTGCTGCTCGTCGAGCGGGAGGCGACGCTGCTCGCTCGCGCGTCGATTCGCAACCAGGCGCGGGTGCATAACGGATACCACTACCCGCGCAGCATCCTGACCTCACTTCGCTCGCGTCTCAACTATCGCCGCTTCATCGACGAGTATCGCGACTGCGTGCACTCGGGCTTCACGCACTACTACGCCGTGGCGCGCGGCATGTCGAAGGTCACGGCGAGCCAGTTCGCCGAGTTCTGCCGGCGCATCGAGGCGCCGCTCACTCCGGCGCCGCCTCACGTCGCCAAGCTGTTCGACGCGTCGCGGATCGATGCGGTGTTCGAGGTCGAGGAATGCGCGTTCGACGCCGCGTCGCTGCGCGCGCGAATGACGCGCGAACTGCACGCCGCCGGCGTGGACGTCGCGCTCTCGACGGAGGCGGTCTCGGTGAGATCGACCCGGGCGGGAGTCGAGGTGGCGTTTGGCGATTCGGGCGGAACACTCGGCCAGGCGTCCATCCGTCCTCCCGCGACCGCACAGCTCGCGCTCAACTGCACGTACTCTCGCCTCAACCACGTGCTCAGCGCGTCGCACGCCGAGCCCATTCCCGCGAAACACGAGCTCACCGAACTGGCGCTCGTCGAGCCGCCGGAGGCTCTGGGCGGCGCCGCGGTGACGGTGATGGACGGTCCGTTCTTCTCCCTCATGCCGTATCCGTCGCGCGGTCTCTCCACGCTGAGCCACGTCCGCTACACGCCGCACTACAACTGGCACGACAAGCCGAATCAACCGGTGATCGACGTGCTCACGACCGGCAGCGCGTCGCGGTACGAGCACATGGTGCGGGATGCGACGCGCTACCTTCCGGCGATGCGGGGCACGCGGTACGTCGACTCGCTGTGGGAGATCAAGACGGTGATGCCCCGCAGCGAGAAAGACGACAGCCGGCCCATCCTGCTGCGCCGCTGCGCCGAGCACCCGTCGCTGATCACGGTACTCGGCGCGAAGATCGACAGCGTGTACGACGTCGAAGACGCGTTGCTCGCCGAGCTAGCCCAGCGACCCGTGCGCCGAGTTCCACGTCCCACCCCGACCGATGCCCGCCGACTCCCTGATTTCGATCGTCGCCCCGCTCGAAGGCGATAGCCCCGACGCGATCGAAGCGTTCGTCGAGGAGACGATCGCCGTGCTGAGCGGCCTGGTGTCGCACCACGAGATCATTCTCGTGGACGACGGCGTTCCCGATGCAACGGTCGCGCGCGTGCGCGCGCTGCTCGAGCGGCACGACTTTCTGCGCTTCTTGCGGCTGTCGCGGCATTTCGGCGAGGAGACGGCGATCACCGCGGGGCTCGACGTGGCGATCGGCGACTACATCGTCGTCATGTTGCCGAGCATGGACCCCCCGGCGCTGATTCCGGAATTCCTCGAGCGGGCGCGAGGCGACACGGACGTCGTGTACGGCGTTCGGCTTCACCGCAGGAACGAACCGATCTGGTACCGCATCGGCGCGCGGCTCTTTTATTGGTACATGAACTCGGTGGTGAAGTTGGGGATTCCGCGCGACTCGACGCAGTTCCGATGCATGAGCCGCCAAGTGGTGAATGCGCTGACGCAGATCCGCGGACCCGATCAGTATTTGCGAATGCTGACGTCGTACATCGGCTTCCGAAAGGAGCCGTTTCCGTACGCGCCGATCAAACGCTCCGGCGCGTCGACCGTGCGGCCCACCAGCGACGCGCTCGACCTGGCGCGCGCGCTCGTCATCGACTCGACCTCGCATCCGCTGCGCGTGGTCGTGTGGACGGGCGTCGGATTGGCCGCGCTGAATCTGCTGTTCGTCACGCTGCACTTCGGCGGCGACGCCGTCGCCGCCCTGGCGTTCCACGAGGCCCTCGCGTTTCTGATCATCGCGCTGATGCTGCTCGCGATCGCGGAATACGTCGGCAGCCTCTCGCAGCGGCTTCGCGATCGGCCCGCGTACTACGTGCGCGAGGAGCACACGAGCTCCGTGTTGCTGCGCGAAGAGCGTCGAAACGTCGTCGGGAAGACGGCGGAGTGACGGCAGGGGCCACTCTCGTGCGAGAGGCGGGCGTGCCAGAGCACGAACGCCTGATCCTCGCTGAGAAGCGCCATCGCTACTGCGTCGCCGTCTTCGTGATCAACGAGGGCGAGCGCGTACGAAAGCAGCTCGCCGCGATGGCACCATTCGCCGACCGCATCGACATTGTCGTCGCCGACGGCGGCAGCACCGATGGATCGCTCGCGCCGGATTCGCTGGCCGGATTTCGTCTTCGCGCGCTCCTCGTCAAGCGCGGCCCCGGACGCCTCAGCGCCCAAATGCGGATGGCGATCGCCTTCGCGCTCGACGAAGGCTACGACGGCATGGTCGTGATCGACGGCAACGGCAAGGACGACCTCGACGCGTTGCCGCGAATGATCGAGCTGCTCGACGCGGGCTACGATCATGTCCAGGGTTCGCGCTACGTTCCCGGCGGCCGCGGCATCAACACGCCGCCGAGTCGAACGCTTGCGGTGAAGCTCATCCACGCGCCGTTGATGAGTCTGGCCGCGGGCACTCGCTACACGGACACGACCAACGGATTTCGCGCATACAGCCGGCGTCTGCTCGCCGATCCCCGCGTCGCGCCGCTGCGCGACGTGTTCATGGGATACGAGCTCCACTACTATCTCGCGATCCGCGCCGCGCGGCTCGGCTTCAGGGTGACCGAGACGCCGGTCACGCGCCGCTATCCGGCGAGCGGAAAGACGCCGACCAAGATCAGCCCGGTGAAGGGCAATCTGCGCGTGCTTCGCACGTTGGCGGCGGCGGTTCTGGGGCGATTCGACCCATGAGCGAGACCCGCGGCGCGGCGCTGATCGGCTACACGGGATTCGTCGGCGGGAATCTGCTGGCGCAACACTCGTTCGACGCGCTGTACAACTCGTCCAACATCGACGAGATCGTCGGACAGTCGTTCGATCTCATCGTGTGCGCCGGCGCGCCGGCGGAGAAATGGAAAGCGAACGCCGACCCCGAGCGCGACCTGGCCAACATCCGGCGTCTCGCGAGCGCCATCACGCGGGCGAACGCTCGGCGCGTGGTGCTGCTGTCGACGGTGGACGTGTTCGGTTCGCCGATCGCCGTCGATGAGGACTCGCCGGTGGCGACGGACGGATTGCACGCCTACGGCAGAAACCGCCGTTTGCTCGAGGAGTTGGTCGCGGCGCGCTTCGACACGACCGTCGTGAGGCTACCGGGCCTCTACGGACCGGGCCTCAAGAAGAACGTCATCTTCGACTTCCTGCACGACAACGACGTGCGCAAGATCGATTCACGCGGTGTCTTCCAGTTTTACGACACGACACGTCTCTGGCGAGACGTCGAGATCGCGATGCGGCATCGCTTTCCGCTCGTGCATCTGCCGACGGAGCCGGTGAGCGTCGCCGACGTGATCCGCGTGGCCTTCGGCGCCGAGTTCGACAACCATATGAACGTGGCTCCCGCGCGCTACGACGTACGAACTCGACACGCGGCGCTCTTCGGCGGCAGCGGGGCCTACGTCGAAAGCGCGGCGCAGACGCTGGCGGGAATTGCCGAGTTTGTCGCGCGAGAACGGAAGAAGGCACCGTGAAGCTCGCCGTCTCCAACATCGCGTGGGACGCCGGCGCGGACGACGCGGCTGCCGCGGTGCTCGTGCGCGAAGGCGTGCGCGGAATCGAGATCGCGCCGACCAAGTGGCGAGGCGAGCCGTTCGACGCGCCGGCTGCGGACGTCGCGACGTTTCGGCGCCGTTGGGAGGATCGCGGGTTGCCGATCGTCGCGCTTCAGTCACTGCTGTTCGGTAAGCCGGGGCTTCAGCTCTTCGCCGGCGAACACGAGCGAACGGCTCTGATCGATCAGCTCCGCAGGGTCGCCGACTTCGCCGCCGCCGTCGGCGCGCGGGCGCTGGTGTTTGGTTCACCCAAGAACCGCGTGCGCGGCCAGCGCTCGATGGACGACGCGGTGACGATCGCCCGCGACACGTTTCGCATCCTCGCGCAGCATGCGCGCGAACGCGGGGTGGTTTTCTGCATCGAGGCGAACCCGCCCGACTATGGCTGCGACTTCATCACCAAAACGCCCGACGCCGTCGAGCTCTGCCGCCTCGTCGACGAGCCATCCATTCGCGTGAACGCGGACCTTGGCGGGATGATCCTGTCGAACGAGGATCCGGCGGACTCGATCTCGCGAGCGGCGGAGTTCGTCGGACATGTGCACGCAAGCGAGCCGCACCTGGCGGAATTGTCATCGAGCGCCGCGCACGCGCGTGCGTCGTCGGCGCTTGTGGCGATGGAGTACTCCGGTTGGATCTCGATCGAGATGCGCGCCGCCGAGTCGTTGCTGCAGATGGCGGCGCTGGAGCGCGCGATCAGAGTGGCGAAAAACGCTTACGGCGGCGTCAACGGATGACTATCAAGGCCTGACCGGTCCACCGGTCCACCGGTCCACCGGTCCACCGGTCCACCGGTCCACCGGTCCACCGGTCCACCGGTCCACCGGTCCACCAGTCCACCAGTCCACCAGTCCACCAGTCCACCAGTCCACCTACTCTTTCGACGTTCCCCGACTCGCCACCCGGTTCGCGAAACGCCCCTCGACCGCGCCGACGTAGAGCATTCTCGAAACCGGCGCTTTTGCGTCACGGACGACGTTCAGCGTCGCCGACTGTTCGATGGCGCTGGCCGTCTGATCCGGAGTGGCGTTCGGATGCGTCTCGAGATAGAGAGCGAGCGCTCCGCTCACGTACCCGGCTGCCATCGACGTGCCGTTCCACAGCTGCGTCACCGGCGAGTTGTTGCGGTCGAGACTTGGCAGCAGCACCGAGTCTCCCGGCGCGTAGATGTCGATGCATGGACCGAACGCCGTGTTCGGTGCGCGTAGGTCGATCGTGTGCGACGTGCCGTCGGAATTTTGCTCCGACGCCAGCGCCGACGCACCGACGACGATGACGCCGAACGAGTTTGCCGGCGACACGCGGCACGCGTCGATGTCCAGGTTGCCCGCCGACACGACGACGGGAATGCCCGCGGCTCGTAGTTCCGCAACTGCCGAATCGAGTGACGGTATTCGCGACGACGTGTCGGCGATGAACGACCAATTGGCGACTGCCGGACCCGGGTGCTGTTTGTGGTCTTCGATCACCCAGTGCGCGCCGTCGACGATTGCCTTGATGGTGCCGCGCAGGCGCTCGCACTGCACCATTTTCACGTCGACGATCTGAACGTCCGGTGCGACGCCCAGCGTGGCTCCGCCGATCGCGCCCGCGACCGCGGTGCCGTGGGCGTTGCAAATCTTGGGATCGTCTGCAAAGCCCGAGTATCCGATGCGAACGCGGCCGGCCAACTCCGGATGGGTCGTCGAGATGCCGCCGTCGAACACGTACACGGTCACGCCCCTGCCGGTCGCCGAGTGGGAGAAGGTCCGGTCCAAGGGCAGATCGTGCTGGTCGATGCGGTCGAGCGCGACCGAGACAGTGGGTGATTCGAGAATCGTCGTTGGCCGAGCTTCGCTCGACGCCAAACCGTTCAACGACGCCGGGTCGACGGAACCGGCGGCGGTGGTCGGATCCGGCCGTGGCGGTCGCGCGCATCCGTTGATCAGCGCGCCACCGACCGCGGCCGCGCCGGCGAGAAGACCGGCCAATACCAAGGTGCTTCGCATGACCGTCGACTAGGGAAAGCGCATGCCACAACGCGTTCCCGCAAAAGAATTTGGCGCATGCCCGTTGGCCCAATCGGTGCAATGGGTGTGCAAGCTGGAGCGCGACCGACGTCTCCCCCTCGTACCGTCTCAAGGGTCAGGGGGTCTACCATGCGTCGCGCCATCGTTGGAGCCGTTCGCACCATTCTCTTCGCCGCCTTCGCCGCGCCCGCGCTCGGCGCGCAGGGTTGGATCGTCCCGCGCCCGTGCGGGCTGGGAATTCAGCCGATCGAGGGGCGAACGCCGCCGATCGCGCGGGATTGCTCGACCAACATCGTCCGCACGCGCAGCGACGTCCGCGTCGAGCTCGCCGATCACGTGCTGCGGTACGAAGTGGAGGAGCGCTTCGTCAACCGGGGCTCGACGCTGGGTGAAGCGGATTATCTGTTCCCGCTGCCGACGAACGCCGCGTTTCAGAATCTCGCGCTGTCGATCGACGGAGAGCTCGTCGCCGGCGAGACGATGAACGCCGGCCAAGCGCGCAGCATCTACGAGTCGATCGTGCGCGCGCGGCGCGACCCGGCCCTGGTCGAGTGGATGGGACACGGACTGCTCCACGCGCGCATTTTCCCCCTCGAGCCCGGGCAGGAAAAGACGGTCGTCGTCCGCTTCCAGAGCGTGGCGCCACGCGAGGGCGATGCGCTGCGCATCGACTACTTCCGCGGCGGCGCGCCCGGCACGACCAACGTGCACGACGGCGGGCAGACGTCGTTCACGCTCAGCTATCGGCAAGCGCCCGAGCTTGGCACGCCGTTCTCGCCCACGCATCAGCTCGACGTGAGCGACCGTGACGAGCGTCGCAGCGTGAACGTGCGCGGCGACGCGCGCGACGTGACGCTGCTCGTTCCGGTGCGCGCGCGAAACGAAGCGGCGATCACCGCGCTCAGCTACGCGCCCGGCAACGAAGACGGATTCACGCTGCTCAGCGTGACGCCGCCCGCCGGCCGACAGACCGACGTGATTCCGCGCGACGTCACGCTGGTGCTCGACGTCTCCGGCTCGATGAACGGACGCAAGATTGAACAGGCGCGCGCCGCCGGACACCAACTGCTGTCGACGCTGCGCGAATCCGATCGGTTCCGCTTGATCGATTTCTCGAGCGACGTGCGCACGTTCCGCGACGATTTCGTCGCCGCGACGCCGGAGAACGTTCGACAGGCGGCGCGTTATCTCGACGCGCTCGAGGCATCGGGCAGCACCAACATCGAAGGCGCGCTCCGTGAGGCGCTCCGTCCGGCCGTCACGCGCGGACATCTCCCGGTGATCTTGTTCGTCACCGACGGCGAGCCGACGATCGGCGATACTCGGCCGGACCACCTCGCCGCCATGGCCGCCGACGCCAACGCACACGCCGAGGAGCCTCGCCGGATCTTCACGTTCGGACTGGGGTCGGACGTGAACGTGAGCCTGCTCGAGCAACTCGCCCTCGAAGGGCGCGGCACGTCGCAATTCGTGCGGCCCGACGAATCGGTCGAGCGGATGGTGGGCATCGTCGCCAATCGCCTCGTCGGCCCGATGCTGACGGACGTTCGCGTGCGCGTCGAAGGCGGCGACGTGCGGCTGTCCAGAATGCTCCCTGGCGAATCGACGGACATCTTCGCCGACCGCGATCTCTCGCTCGTCGCGCGATACTCGGGCCACGGCCGCGCGCGTGTCGTCGTCGAGGGCCGACGCGGATCGACGCCCGTGACGTGGACGTCCACCGTCGACTTTCCCGATCGCGACCGCGAGAACTCGTTCGTCGCGCGTCTTTGGGCGACGCAGCGCGTGGGATATCTGAGCGCCGAGAAGCGGAAGAGCGGCGGATCGTCGGAGATCGACGACGAGATTCGCGCGCTCGGTGAGCGATACGGCATTCCAACGGAATTCACGTCCTATCTCGTCACCGAGCCGCAAGCGGTTCCGATGCGCACGGCGATGATGGGCGGCAACGGTGGAGTCATGCCGACGGCGGCCATGATCGGGCAACCCGCTCCGATGGCACGCCAGACCGCGGCGTTCGAGTTGGCGAAGGTGGCGTCGGCACAGCGGAATGTCGCGAGTGTCGCCGTTGCCGATTCGATCGCCCGCGTCAGCTTCGCGGGGCTGCGCGACAAGGACGAAGCGGCCGCGAACCGTCGGGTCGATGGACGGAGCTTCGTGCAGCGCGATGGTTCGTGGACCGACACGCGCTATCATGCCGGCATCCAGGTCACGAGCATCAAGCCGTACTCGAAGGCATACTTCGACATCGTGCAGCAACTCCCGGAGCTCAAAGCCATCTTCGCGCTCGGCGATCATCTCACCGTCGTCGGGAAGACGGGCGCGATTCGACTCGACGATTCGGGCGCGAGCGAGCTGACGCCGTCGGCGTTGGCCGCGCTCGTCCGAGCGTGGTGACCCACAGACGCCGATGATCGACATCGACCGACTCTTTCGCGAATACCACCAGCCGCTCGTGCGCTACCTCGCACGACGGCTGGGGGATCGCGACTGGGCGGAAGAGGTGGCGCAGGAGACGTTTGTTCGCGCGGCGCGGCAGGAGACGATCGTCAGCGAACGGTCGTGGCTCTTTGCCGTGGCGACGAATCTGGTGCGCGACGAAGCGCGCAAGGATGCGCGCCGGCGCCGTCACCTCGAGCTGTTGCGCGAGCAGGCCCGCGCCGAAGAAGCCGTCGAGCCGGAACCGACGACGCTCGAGCGGGCGCAGGAGGCGGCGCTCGCCAGGAAAGCGGTCGACGCGCTCGGCGAGCGCGATCGCGAGGCGTTGCTGATGCGCGAGGAAGGTTTGAACTACACGGAGATCGCCGCGGCGCTCGATCTTTCAGTGGCATCCGTCGGAACGACTCTCGCGCGGGCGAGAAAGCGATTGCTCGAAGCCTACGAGGCGCTGCAGAACGAAGGTTGGCGCGGCGTGCGCGTCGGAGGGGGAGGGGGAGGGGGAGGGGGAGCCAAGACGCAGGGACAGGTGGGAGGAACACATGCAGCATCTTGACGAAGGAACCATTCACGCCTGGCTCGACGGCGAGCTCTCGGCGGACGACGCCGAGCGCGCGGCGCGGCACGTGGCGGAGTGCGCGGAGTGCGGCGCGCTGGTCGTGGAGGCGCGCGGTGTGATGGCCGGCGCGACGCGCATCGTGTCGGCGCTCGACGCCGGACCGGTCGGCGTCATTCCACGCACGCAACACGGCGCGCAGCCGAAGCGTCGTTCGTGGTATCGCTTCGCGCTCACGCCCGCGCGCATGTCGATCGCGGCGACCATTCTCGTCGCGGCTGGCGTGACGCTCACGGTTCAACGCGCTCGGGTCGGTCGCGACGGAGTGGACGCTTCGCGGATGGTCGACAGTCCGACCCCAGCGACCGCACCGGCAGCGACAGTCGCTCCGGCGCCGGGCATCACGGATTCGATGGCGGCAGTTCCCGAGGCGCGGAAGGCAGCGCCAGCGCCGCCGAGCCACGGCGCTCAGGCGCAGAAGACACAGAACGCCGCGCTCGGTGCGCTGAGTCCCGTCACGGCGGCGCGGACGGTTGGCGCAGGAGCGGGGCTGGCCGATAAGGAACGGACGCCAGAGGCGAAGACACGCGCCGCAGACTCGCTAGAAAGGGCTGCTCCAGCTGCCACGCCGGCGCCTGTCTCGGTGGCCACGTCAATCGCGATGGCGGCATCACCAGCTCGACTCGATTCGGTGCGAGCCAAGGACGAAATGGCGAAGGCCGCCGAGAGCGCGGAGGATCGCGCTACGCGGGCGGCACTCGAGCGGCGTCAAGCCGCGGGCGGCGCCGGCGCCAATCAGCTCACGCAGATGACGGCGAGCAGCGACCGCGATGCGTTGTCAAAGAGTGACGCATCATCACAGAATTGTTATCGCCTGGACATCGATTCGACCGAATGGCGACGCGCGCTGCCGTCAGCGTTCGCGCTCGGGGGACCGGCAGTCTCGGCTGGGCGGCCGGGCGGCGCGATTGGGGGGGCGGGATCGTTTCGGGAACCGGCGGCCAACGCGCAGTCCGCGATGCGCGCCGTCATGGTCGCTCCTGGCAATGCAGTTCACGCGGTGACCGCGACCGGGAGCGTCGATTCGCTCGTGGTCGGCGACTGGCGACCCGCTGGGCCGACGGCGGTGAGCGTGCACTTCATCGCCGTGGCCAAGCAGAAACCGGTCACGCTGGTCTTGGCGACCAATGGTTCGACAGCACAGCTCATCTCCGGCGAGCGTACCGACAGCGTTCGGTTCGTTCGAATGACCTGCGCGCGCTAGATCCGCTACTTGAGATCGATGCGGCCGATGCGGCTCACGCCGCTCTCCGCGATCCACAGCCGCTTCCGCGTCGAATCGAAGCTGATGTTGCGAACGATCGAGTTCTTGGTAGGGATCGGCACCAGTTCCATGCGTTCCGTCCTGGGATCGAAGCGAACCATCGCGCCCTGGTGCGCTTCGTTCACCCAGACTGCACCGTCCGGCGCCACGCCGATGCCGTAGGGGTTCGAGCTATCGTCCGGCGTCTTCCACTCTTTCGCCGTCTTGGTCTTGGGATCGTACATGCCGAGGTAGCCGCGCGCATAGTCCGAGTACCAGATGCGGCCATCGGATGTGATGCAGAGGCGACGAGGTCTCGTTCCGGCGTTGGGCAAGTCGATCTCGCTGAGTTTCGCGGTCTTCGGATCGAGATGCCCGAGCTTGTTGGTGCCAAAGAGGGCGATCCACAATGAGCCGTCGGGCGCGCGCTGGAGTCCGTAGGGCAGCGCGCGAGGCGTGGCGACATCGTAGAGCGTCACCGCGCCGGTGACGGGATCGAGCTTGCCGTATTTGTCCGCCTGCTGCGCCGTGAACCAGAGCGTACCGTTCAACCACAGCGGCGTGTGCGGGTCCTTCGCGCCTTCGGTCTTGTATTCGGTGATCTTGCCGGTTTTAGGGTCCAAGTGCCCGATCAAGCCGGCGGCGTTTCCGGTGTACCACACGCTGCCATCCGGAACGACGATGATCCCGTGGGGCCCCGAGTTCGGGGTCGTCGTTGGGAACTCCTTCACCTCGCCGGTCTCCGGATCGAGACGGCCAATGTAGCTGGCCGCCTGGTCGGCGAAGTAAACGCGCCCGTCCGGAGCAACGGCTGGGTCGTGCGCGAACGCGGCCGGGTTCTGGTGCGGCAGCAGGTACTCGCGAACGCTGAACGACGGTGGCAAAATGGTGCCAAGCTCGCCGAGGCCCGCAACCGGCGTGACGGTGAGAATGAACAACGCGACACCCGCCAGGACAATTGCGGCGAGCAGGAGCACGAGCGGAGATCGACGGAGCGGCGTGAGTCGATTCGACATTGGGCCCCCTCCGTCTTGCGAGACGGGTGTGGCAGCGGTGATCCAGCGAACCGTCAACGAGATAGATGTAGTCGCGGCCGTTTCGCGGTGCAAACCCCCGAACGTCGAGGCGCGGTTGTTGCGTCCGCCACGGCCCCGTGGATAACGACGCCCTCTGGTACAAAGACGCGATCGTCTACCAGCTCCACGTCAAGAGCTTTCGCGACTCCAACGCCGACGGGTACGGCGACTTTCGCGGGCTGATCGACAAGCTGGATTACGTGCGCCAACTCGGCGCGAACACGATCTGGTTGCTGCCATTCTATCCGTCGCCGCTCAAGGACGACGGATACGACATCTCCGCCTACGAGGAGATCAATCCGGCGTACGGGACCATCGAGGACTTCCGCGCGTTCCTCGCGGCGGCGCACGACCTTGGCATTCGCGTCATCACCGAGCTGGTGATCAACCACACGTCGGACCAGCACCCGTGGTTCCAGCGCGCGCGCCACGCGCCGAAGGGATCGCGCGAGCGCGACTGGTACGTGTGGAGCGACGATCCGAACAAGTACGCCGGGACGAAGATCATCTTCAGCGATACCGAGCGCTCGAACTGGTCGTGGGATCCGGAGGCGCAGCAGTTCTACTGGCATCGCTTCTTCAGCCACCAGCCGGATCTCAACTTCGACAACCCCGACGTCCTCACCGCGCTGCTCAACGTGATGCGCTTCTGGTTGCGCATGGGCGTCGACGGGCTGCGGCTCGACGCGATTCCCTACCTCGTCGAGCGCGAAGGCACGAGCTGCGAGAACCTCCCCGAGACGCACGCCATCCTCAAGACGCTGCGCGGCACGGTCGACGCCGAATTCCCGAACCGAGTGTTCCTCGCCGAAGCGAATCTCTGGCCGAGCGACGTGCGGGCGTATTTCGGCGAGAGCGACGAGTGCCACATGGCGTTCAACTTCCCGATCATGCCGCGCATGTACATGGCGCTGCGCAAGGAAGACCGCACGCCGATCGTCGAGATCATGCGGCAGACGCCGGAGATTCCGTTCGACTGCCAGTGGGCGGTGTTCCTGCGCAACCACGACGAGCTCACACTGGAAACGGTGACCGACGAAGAGCGGGACTACATGTACCGCGAGTACGCGCGCGATCCGCGCATGCGGATCAACGCGGGCATTCGTCGCCGCTTGGCGCCGCTGATGGAAAGCGGACGACGGCAGATCGAGTTGATGAACGCGCTGCTGATGTCGATGCCGGGCACGCCGATCATCTACTACGGCGACGAGATCGGCATGGGCGACAACATCTACCTCGGCGATCGGAACGGCGTGCGCACGCCGATGCAGTGGAGCGCCGACCGCAACGCCGGCTTCAGCGAAGCGGAAACCGCGGCCCTCTTTTCGCCGCTGATCGTCGACCCGCCGTACGGCTTCCACACCGTGAACGTGGCGGCGCAGGAGCGCACGCCGACGTCGTTGCTGCGCTGGACGCGCCGCCTCGTCGCCGTGCGTCAGGAGTATCAAGCGTTCGGCCGCGGCACGTGGGAAGCGATCAACGGCTCGAATCGCCGCGTCCTGGTGTTCCTGCGGCGCCATCGCGACGAGACGATTCTGTGCGTCAACAACCTCTCGCGATTCGCGCAGTACGTGGAGCTCGACCTGCACGACTACAACAATTGCGTACCGCTCGAATTGTGGAGCAAAGCCTGCTTTCCGACCGTTCGCGACATGCCGTATGTGCTCACGCTCGGACCGCACAATTTCTTCTGGTTCCGGCTCGTGTCGTCGGAGCAGGCCAAGGAGATCCAACGACAACTATCGTAACGGGCGATCAGGCCACCCTGCCAAAGAAAGAAATTGCAACGCAGATGCCGCAGATTTGAACGGCAATGCCGCGGATGTCTCGCTGTTCATCTGCGGCAATGCTTTTCAGAATCTGCGGCATCTGTGCTGAGATTGCGTCGCTGATCCAGTGGCCCGATAGCGGCAACCCCTGAAACCGTACTACTCGCTGCGTGCGCTCTTGGTGATCATGCGCCACGCTCGCCACAGCCCCAACCCCAGCGCGACGCCGCCGATACCGAAGACGAGCAACAGGACGCCGAACCAGTCAGCGCCGCCGAGCACGGTCCTGACGCCGATCCATCCGTAGATGGCGCCGAACGCCGCCGCGAAGACGGCGGCGGCGGGCATGACGTAGTACACGAAGCGCGGTCGAGGGGGGCTCATCCTGTCCCTTGGAGATCGGCCAACCGCAGCGCCATCACCTGATCGCGCTGCGCATCAGTGCCCACAAGAAAACGCTGCTCGCCGGCGCGGCGAAAGCCCCACTTCTCGTAGAACGCGATCGCGCGCGGGTTGCGCTCCCACACGCCAAGCCACACGGCGTCGCACTTCCACGCGCGCGCTTGCTCGATGCACGCGTCGAGCAGCGCCTTCCCGACACCGCGCCCGTGCCACGACCGGTCGGCGTAGATCCGTTGCACCTCGGCCGGATGTTGCGCGTCGACGCACGACGATCGCGAATCACGGCGCAACATCGCATATCCGAGCGGCTCGCCTTGCGACTCGGCGATCCACACGGCACGACTCGCGTCTCGCAGCTCGGCGAGCTGGCGGTCGGGCGAGTACGTGTTGGCCAGGAAGAGGCGGAGATCGTCGGGATCGTTCCTGGCGCCGAATGCGTCGGCGAACAATCGCGCACCGAGGTCGGCGAGGAGCCGCGCGTCGGCGTCGGTCGGGACGACCCGCCGGATGTTCACGCCGCGCGCTAGATCCCGCCGCTGAACGTGTCGCAGTCCTTCGGTTGGCCCGACGCGAATCCGCGCTTGAACCAGTAGACGCGCTGCGCCGACGAGCCGTGTGTGAACGTGTCGGTGTTGAGGTGACCGGTCGTCTCGCGCTGGATGCGGTCGTCGCCGACTGAAGCGGCCGCATTCAACCCGGACTCGAGATCCCCCGGCTCCAGAATGCCTTCGCCTTGCGTGGCGTGTCCCCACACGCCGGCGAAGCAGTCGGCCTGTAACTCGAGGCGAACGGACAATTCGTTCGCCGCCGACGGATCGCGTTGCTGCGCGCGTCGTACTTCCTGGTCGATGCCGAGCAGGTGTTGCACGTGATGCCCGAGCTCATGGGCGAGGACGTACGCCTGCGCGAACTCTCCCGGCGCGCCGAAGCGTGTGCGCAGCTCGTCGTAGAAGGCGAGGTCGATGTACAACTTTTGATCGACGGGACAATAGAACGGTCCCATCGCCGTCTGGCCGACGCCGCACGCGGTTTGGGTCGCGTCGCGGAAGAGAACGAGCTTGGCGTTGCGCCAGGGTACGCCCGTCGTCGCCGGAAGCAGCTTCGCCCAGGTCGCTTCGGCGGTGTCGAGCACGAAAGAGACGAATTGGACTTCCTTCGCTTCGGCCGGCGATTCGTTCACCGTCGCCCCGGGGCCGCCGGGGCCGCCGGGGCCGGCCGGTCCAACCGAGCCCGCGGCGCTTCCGCCGGCGGCGTACGGGTTGGGATTCGCGCTGTCCGAGATGAAGTCGCGCCCGAAGATCAGGCTGAGCACGATCAGGATCACCGTGCCGCCGAGGCCCACGTGCACCGGGCCGATGCCGCCCGAACCGCGGCGGTCTTCGATGTTCCCACTCTCGCCACCGGGAGTCCAGCGCATGTGCCCTCCAGCGCGCCCGACGCGAGGCCGGCGCGAACAGGTTCATCGGATGCTGATGAGTCCCTCCTTCATCAATCGGGCCACGCGGGCAGATCCATCAAGCGGCCTCGAACTCGCTCAGGTCCTGCGTCTTGCGGACCGCACGCAGCGCCGTGTTGCCGGCGACGATCGAGCCGAGCACGATGTAGATGTAGAAAGTGTAAAAGCGCCACCAGAGAAGCGCGGCGGCGAACAATCTCGGGCCGATGACGTTTGCCAGCGCGGCGCGAAACGCGAGTTCGACGGCGCCGCCGCCGCCGGGCGCCGGCACGATCGCCGCGCCGTAGAGCAGGCCGAGCGGCCAGAGCGCGAGGGGCGCCAGCGGGGCGTCGGCGCCGGCGCCGAGCACGAGCGCCGGGAGGACGCACAGGCGCATCGCGACGTGCATCACCGACATGAAGTACGCGCCAACGGCCCAACGCAGCTCGATGTTTCGCATGCGGTCCACCGTCGACCGCACCTGTGTGAACCAGCCGTGGATCTTCGTCCAGCGCTTGCCGCCGAGACGGAGACGGATCGCCCAGCGCGGCGGCGTGTCGTCGACGTGGCGGCGCGCGAGAACCACGGCGATCACGCCGACGCCGATCACGAAGCCCGCGTACATGCCGACGACGCCGACGAGCGCCTTGAGCACGAAGCCGGCGTTGCGGAACACGATCGCCACGACGAGCACGACCGTCGCGAGCGACAACGCCTCGAGGAACAGTTCGGCGAACAGCACGACGAGCGCGCTCGACGTCTCGATGCCGGCTTCGGCGAGCACCAGGAACCGCGCCGGCTCGGCGCCCGACCGCGCCGGCGTGATCGACGCGCCGAAATCGCCGGCGAGCGTCGTGCGCAGCGCGGTCATGAAGTGCAGCTCGATGTGCGCGGCCTTGGCGCTCCACTGGATCTTCCACGACCGCGTGAGGATCTCGAACAGGACGGCCGCGATGGCCAGCAGGTGCGCTTGCCGCGGCAGGGCGATCGTGCTGCCGGCGCGCCACCAGCGCACGATGAAGAATGTGGAGACGCCGATCACCGCCGCGAACGACGCGATCGTGAACGCCCAGCGTTTCCAGTTCACGCGCCGGCGCGTCGGAAGGCCATTTTCACGATGTTAATCTCACGCCGATCGAGAAGCGCCGCGAGGCCGTCTGGAATTCTCGAAGAACCCTCGCGCATAAAGACTTCATGCAAACGAAAAGCTCCGGCGGGCTTACGTGAGAAACAGAAACGCCCCGCGATGTTTCGCGGGGCGCTCCCATCAGCACTCCTCTGCGTTCTCCGCGTCTCTGCGGCGATCTGCAGTTCGCCGTTCCGCTACCACTTCCAACCGAGCGGCGGCGTGATCCCTTCTTCATCCGGCTCGCCGGCGCTTGCAGCGGCGGCCGGCTTGAGGATGTGACTGATCTGCTGCCGAGCGTCGTCGATGTGGCGCTTGGTCGGCACGTCGGTCGCGCGCTTCGCGGCCGACGCGAGCTCTGCGTCGAGCGTCTTGAGTTCGCCGCGCAGCATCGCCTTGATCTCGCCCGTGTTCGCCGCGGGCCCGGCGCCGCCACGACCACCGCCTCCACCGCCGCCACGACCACCGGCAGCCGCGCCGGCAGCGGGCGGATTCAGCTTGTTGCCCACGTCCGTGAGATACGCGCGCTGCACGCCGCGTCGATAGACGTCGATCTTCACCGGCGCCGTACCGTAGAGCTCCGTCCACACACCGCGTCGCAGATCGCTCAACATCTCGGTGAGCGTGTAGACGTCCGACGAATTCTTCGCCAGCGCCTCGTCTTCGATTAGGCGCGTGAGCTTGCCGTCGTTGAGCAGCGCGTTGATCGCCGCCGACTGCGCGCCGGTGATGCGCGTGACTTCACCGTCCGGCTCGATCTTGCGCAGAATGTCCGTGTCGATGAGCCACGTCGGCGTCTTGAACGAATTGTCGGCGAGGAACTTCATCGCCTGCTGCTGCTGCGCCTTCGGCACTGGCGTGAACCGCACGCCCGGCTGATCGCCGTACTTCTCCTGTGAATTCTCGCCGCCGACCAGGTTGGCCACGTGGCCGAGCTCCGTGCGGTACTGCCCGATCTCGCGGTTGTACAACTCGGACAGGACTTCGAAGTCGTCGGTCGGCTTCACCGTCGCCGATTCGATCCACTGCATGTTGCGCTTGAGGTTCTTGAAGCCGAGGTCCGTCGCGCGCACCGGATCGGCGTCGCCAACCGCCTCGGTCTCGTCACCCGGATCCGAGCCGAACGCGCCGCTCGTCGAGAAACGGAGCCACGGCTTCGAATCCTGCTCGCGTGCCCACTGATCCAGGGTCGTGCGTTTCGCTTCGGCGGCGCGAATCAACTCGGCGCCATTGTGCGACGTGGCGCCCTGCTGCGCGACCGCCATCGGCGTGGTGATCGGCGCGTAACCCCAGTGCGTCGCCCAGATGTCGTACGGACCGATGCGCGGAATGAGCAACTCGGCCGGAACGTGATCTTCCGGTTGGACTACGTAGTTAAAACGCGAGTAGTCCATCAGCGTCGCGACGTGACCCATGCGGCGGAGGAAATCCGGATTGCGAATGCTGTCGAGCGGATATTCGGAGCTCGACTTCATGTTGTGCTGGAACCCGATCGTGTGTCCGACCTCGTGCGCGAGCACGTACTCGAGCAGGCGGCCCATCAGGGAATCGGGGTACGGGAACGTGCGCGCGCGCGGATCGGCCGCAGCGGCCTGCGTGAAGTACCAGGTGCGCGCCAGGTTCTGAACGTTCTGGTAGAACTGGATGTGCGCTTCGAGAATCTCACCCGACCGCGGATCGTGAACGTTCGGACCGCTCGCGTTCTCGGTCGTCGACGGGAGCCAACGTACCACCGAGTAGCGCGCATCTTCCGGCGACCAGTCGGGATCGTTCGTCGGCGCGTCCTTGGCGATGATCGCGTGGCTGAAGCCCGCCGCCTCGAACGCCGGCTGCCAATCTTCGATTGCCTTCTTGAGCCACGGCCGCCACTTCATCGGCGTGTTCGCGTCGAGATAGTAGACGATCGGCTTCACGGGATCGGAGACCGCCGCGTTCGGATCCTTCTTCTCAAGACGGTAGCGTGTGATGTAGCAGTGCGTGTTGCTCGCCATGCGCTGGTCGTCGCCCGCGTAGTCGGTCACGGTGAGCGAGAAGTAGCCCACGCGGTTGTCGCAGATGCGCGGCTCCATCGGCACGTCGGGCAGGCGATGGAAGCTGTACGCCATCACGATCGTCGCCGTGGGCGAAGTGAAGCCCGCGCCGCCACGACCGGCACCGCGTCCTCCGCCCGCCGCCGCCGCGCCGCGACCGCCGGCGCCCGACTGCAGCGTCAGCGTCGAATACACGTTCACGTTGTCGGGGAACGCCGACGAGTGCTCGATCCACGAACGCGTCGCGTCGATCGTATATCCCGCGCCGATGCGCTGCGCCGGCGAAAGCTCCGTCGGCGGCTGCGTGAAGAGGCGCGACACGTCGATCACGGCCGAGCTGTCCGCCCCGTACGCTTCGACGTTGAAGATCGCGAGGACCGGATGGACGTTCGACGCGTTCACCGCGCCGGCCACCGGCGACAGCGTGTCGCTCGCCATGATCTCGTTCGAGATGCCGCGAAGCAGCACGCGATTGTCGCGTCGCTCGAACTGCAGCACGCGATTGCCGGCCGCCTGTCCGTCGTAGCCGGCACCGAGCGCCGTCTGCGCGATCTCCTGAACGAGGAGGATGTCCTTGTTCATCTGGCTGCGCGGGATCTCGAACAGCAGGCGATCGCCGACCTTGATCGTCTTGAAGAAGCCGGTCTTGGTCTGTGCCTGCGCCGTGACGACGCGGTTGTACGGCTGCGGATTCGGGGCGCCGGCCTGAGCCGCGGCGTTGCCGCCTCCACCTCGTCCGCCGCGCCCGAAGCCTCCGCCGCCGGTCGGCGTTTCGCCGGAGTCGGTCGGAATCGTGGTGGGCGTCTGTTGAGGCGCTTGTCGTGTGGTGGCGCTGGGCGCCGGAGTCGGCGCCGGCGCGGGTGTCTTGGTGGTGCAGCCGATCGCGACGACTGCCGCAGCGGCGGATCCCAAGACGAGGATCGAGCTCGTTCGCATAGTACAGCCCTGATTTTGGAGGAGGCCGGGGGAGGTACCTGTCCCCGAATTCGTTCTGCTCATACCACGAACGAACTGGCTCCCCAAACCGCTGAAACGCCAGACCCCTGGATCAACTTGATCCAGGATCCAGGGCGCCCCGATTCGTCGGAAGGAGCTACCGGTCTAGCCGCCGCGAAGGACGTCCATCGGCTCGATCCGCGCCGCGCGGCGCGCCGGGAAATAGCTGGCCACGACCGCCACCACCGCCAGTAGCGCCACGACCCCGCCAAAGGCGATCGGGTCGGACGCGCTGATCTCGTAGAGCAGGTGCGTAAGGAGGCGCGTGGTCGCCAGCGCTCCCAGCACTCCGACGGCCGCGCCGACGATCGCCAACGTGACGCCCTGCCGGATCACCAGGCGAACGATGTCGGCCGCCCCCGCGCCCAGAGCAACCCGGATGCTGATCTCACGCCCACGCTGCGCGACGAGATACGAGATCACGCTGTACACACCCAGCGCGGCCAGAAGCAGCGCCACGACGCCGAACACCCCGACGAGCGTCAGCATGAAGCGCTGGGTCGTGACTGAGGCGGCCACCGCGTCATCCATCGTCGCGAATCGCGCCGGAATGTCCGGATGGGCTCGGCGCAGCTCCCGACGCATCGTGGCGAGCGCGGCCGCTGGCGCCGACGTGACCATCACGACGGAGAACTGACTCCCGTTTCCGGGGCGTTGGCGATACGAGCCGTAGACCATCGGTGTCGCGTCCGTCGCCGGCCCGCCGTCGTGCACGTCGCCGACGATGCCGACGATCGTCATCGGCGTGAGATCGCCGTCCATGTTCCCGAACTCGATCACCTTGCCGATCGCGCTCTGATTCGGCCACTGCGTCTTCGCCAGCGACGCGTTGATGACCGCGACGTGCGGCGTCGTGCGGCGATCGCGGTCGTCGAAAAGGCGGCCGCTCACGAGGGGAATCCCCATCGCCTTGAAGTAGTCGCCCGAAGCCGTGCGATAGTCGGCTTCTCCCACGCGCGATTTGTCCTGGTAGAGCCGCTCGAAGTCCGAGGCCTGAAGCTTCTCGGCCGCACTCTCCAATACGAGGAATGCACCGTCGGCGCCGCCGCCGGTGAGCGGCGGGTTGCTCACGCCGCCGACAGCGGTCACGCCCGGTGCGCTTCGTGCGAGCGCCATCGCATCGTCGATCAGCTGGTCGTTTCGGGCGACTCTGTCGTCGTCCGATGCGACCTCGTGCAGGGACGGTTCGGAAACGAGCGTCGCCATCGCGACGCCGTGTATTCGGAACCCCGCGTCGGTCGTCATGAGACGCACGAAGCTCCGGCCGAGCACGCCCGTGGCGACCATCAGCACGACCGTCATCGACAGTTGCACGACGACGAGCGCGCTGCGCATGCCGTAGCTCGCCGCGCCGCCGCCCTGCGAGCGTTGCGACTGCGAGAGCGCTGCGCGTAGATCGCCGCGCATGCCGCGCCAGGCCGCGACGAGTCCCAACGCGATCGCGGCGAGAATCGACACGCCGATCGCGAACAGCATCACGCGCCAATCGACGCTCAACTCGGAGATCCGTGGGATCAGCGCCGGTCGCAATGCGAGCAGCATCTTCACCCCGCCGAACGCCAGCGCGAGTCCGCCGATACATCCGAGCAGCGACAACAGCGACGCCTCGACGAGGAGTTGCTGGACGAGACGCGCGCGTCCTGCGCCGAGCGCGACCCGTACGGCGAGCTCGCTCTCGCGCGCCGCCATGCGTGCCACGAGCAGGTTCACGACGTTCGTGCACGCGATCAGCAGCAGCACCGCGGACGCGCCGAAGAGCAGCAGGAGGATCGGCCGAATCGCGCCGACGATCTGTTCTTGCAGCGATACAACTCCGCCGTCGACCGTGATCGTGGCGTCGCCGACTTCGGCCTTCAGCCCGCGGAGCACCGTCGACAGATCCTGACGCGCCTGATCGAGTGTGACGCCCGGCTTGATGCGCGCCAGCAGTTTCCAGTTTCCCGCGGTGTAGCTGGGCAGCCTCTTCTCGGTCTCACGCGGGAAGAACACGTCGGTCTGCGCCGGATACTCCAGGCCTTTGGGCAGCACACCGACGACCGTGATCGTCGACGGGCCGCTCGCCAGCCTCGCGCCGAGTGCGCGATTCGTTCCACTGAAGAGGCGCTGCCAGAGCGAGTAGCTGATCACCGCCGCCTTCGGTGCGCCTTCCTGCTGTTCTTCTGCGACGAAGAATCGGCCAGCCGCGGGCTTCACGCCGAGCACGTCGAAGTACTGCTTGGAAACCCACGACGCCGGCAACCGTAACGCTTCACCGTCGTTCGACACCGTCACGGCGTACGAATTCATCTCGGCCACCGCGGAGAGCGATCGATTGCGCACGGCGATCGCCTCGAACGTTGGGTCGGCGAAGTTGTGCAGCACGCCGCCCTTGGCGGTCAGCCCCGTCACCTGAACGAGTCGGTCCGGCGCCGGGAAGGGGAGCGCCTTGAGCAGCACGCCGTTCACGACACTGAACAGCGCTGTCGTCGCGCCGATGCCGAGGGCGAGCGTGAACGCCGCCGCGAGCGAAAATCCGGCCGACTTTCGAAACTGACGAACGCCGACGCGAACGTCCTGAACGATGCTCTGAATGCGCTCCGACGTGTTGATGCGCTGCATGTGTGCTTTCTCCATGTCGAGACAGTACGTTCGCAGGTCGTCGACGTCGCCGAACCGTCGCAGTGCCTCGGCGCGCGCTTCGTCGTACGGCACGCCCGCGGCGATGAGGCGCGCCACGCGAGCCTCGACGTGAAATGCGACTTCGTCGTCGAGCTCCCGCGCGAGCCGGTCAGCCGTGGACGGAAGTCGAAAGACGCGCCGGATGCCGGTGGGACGACGCATGGCTCTACGTCGCCTCGAGGATCCGTCCGACCGCGCTCGCGTAGCGGCGCCACGTTGCAGTTTCCGCCCGCAGCTGCGCGCGCCCGCGCGGCGTGAGCGAGTAGTACTTCGCCTTGCGGTTGTTCTCGGAGACGCCCCACTCCGATTCGATCGCGCCCGCGTCCTCGAGCCGGTGGAGCGCCTTGTACAACGCGGCGTCGACGATCACGAGATCGCCGTCGCCGTGTCCCTCGATCCATTCGCTCACGGAATAGCCGTGGAGCGGGCTCAAGGACAGGGCTTTGAGAACGAGGATGTCGAGGGTGCCGTGCAGCAGATCGCTGGCGTCGCGGGGCATTGGATCTTCCACTAACGAGGTTGGTGCAAGATCTCGTACGGCGTTGGACGCCGCCAGGGTTCAATTGGTTTGATTGGTGGACGGGTGGACGGGTGGACGGGTGGGCGGGTGGCCCTAACCCACGCGCCGTGCGTACAGCTCGAACCAGGGAGCGACGGAGGGCTCCCGACGCGCGCCGGCGAGCAGCAAATGCTTGAACGCCAATTCCTCGGCGCGCGCCCATGGGCGCGTCCACTCGTCGGCAAGTCGTGGAAGGACGTCTCCTTCCACGTGCACGATCCTGAATCCGCTCGCGCGCACCAGTCGGCTCAACGCGCCAGGAGTGAAGCCGAAGCGATACGGGAACGACAACAGGTTGTTCTGCGCCAGCGTCGAACGCGCCAAAGCGCGGCGCAGGCGGTTCGGGTTCGTGAGGTCGCTGCGGAGCCGCGCGTACAAGCCGCCGTTCGGGACGCGCAAGGCCAGGATGCCGCCCGGGCGAAGGATCCGCCATGCCGCCTCCGCCGCGGCGCGCGGGTCGCCGAGCTGATCGAACGTGTTCCAGATGGCGACGGCGTCGAAGAGCCGGCGCGCACGGTACGTCGCGAAGTCGCCGTCCTGCACGGCGAAGCCGAGCGACCGCGTGAACGCGTTGACGGCGGGACTGACATCGAGCCCCTCGAAGCGCATGCCATCCTGTCGAGCCGCGGCCAGAAACGCTCCGGCGTAGCTCCCGACCTCGAGACCGTCACACCGGCGACCCAACGTCCTCCGTAGGCGTCTCGCTTGTGAGCGCGCGCAACGGTACTGCGCGGTGTGAAGCGATCGCAGCACGTCGGCCGTCGGCGAGGCACGACGATACGCGTCGACGATCTCTCGCGTCGGCTCGGCGGGACTGCGGTAGACGAGCCCGCACTCGCGGCACTTCACGACGCGGAGCGGCGGATTCTCGGAGAAGGTGACCCGATCGAGCAGTCTGGTCGCTGGCGTATCGGGCCGAAGTCGTCGCGCGTGATAGGCCCAGAGCGCTTCGATTTCGTCGCGGACGCTTCGGTGGTCGGCGATCAAATCGTTGTCCGATTCGCCGCAAACGATGCAGCGACTGGCGTCGGCCGGCGAAGACGGGAGCGGAGACTTGGGCTGCACGTCACATCAGGGGTGCAGGGCCGGTGCCCATCCGGCGCCCGACACCGGGGCGCGTGGCCGGAACGCGCGTGAGTCGATAGGCTACAACCGATCCCGCCCCGGCCCGCTCCTCATCTCATTCGACCGCTCTGCGCCATGAAATCTCCCACTCGTCTCGTCGCGTCTTTCGTCGTGTCCGCCGGGCTCGCGAGCGCGACCGCCGCGCCGCTGATCGCGCAGGACTCGCTCGCTCTCGCCGGCGTACACTGGCGCGAGATCGGGCCGTATCGCGGCGGCCGCTCCGTCGCCGCCACGGGCAACCCGTCTCGACCGAATGAGTTCTGGATGGGCACGACAGGCGGCGGCGTCTTCAAGTCGATCAACGCGGGCCAGTCGTGGGCGCCGGTGACGGACAACTATTTCGGCGGCACGATCGGCGCGATCGCGGTGTCCGCGTCGTCGCCGGACGTCGTGTACGTGGGCGGCGGCGAGTATCCGATCCGCGGCAACGTGTCGCACGGCGACGGCGTGTGGAAGACGACCGACGGGGGCAAGACGTGGACATTCAAGGGTCTCGCCGAGACGCGGCAGATCGCCGACATCGTGGTGAACCCGACGAATCCCGATCTCGTCTACGTCGGCGCGCTGGGGCACGTGTGGGCGCCGAATCCGGAACGCGGCGTGTTTCGATCGAAGGACGGCGGCACGACGTGGGAGAAGATTCTCTTTCGAAACGACTCGACGGGCGTCGTCGACCTCGTGATGGATCCGCACGACCCGAACGTGCTGTACGCCGGGCTTTGGCAGGCCGGACGCACGCCGTGGCTCCTGTCGTCGGGCGGAAAGGGCAGCGGCATGTTCAAGACGACGGACGGCGGCGACCATTGGACGGAGATCACGCGCAATCCCGGCTTGCCGGAAGGCATCTGGGGCAACATCGGCATCACCGTGTCGGGAGGAAACTCGAATCGCGTCTGGGCCAACATCGAAGCCGATTCGGGTGGCGTCTTTCGCTCCGATGACGGCGGCGCGACGTGGCAGCGCACGAACAACGATCGCAATCTGCGGCAGCGCGCGTGGTACTACACCAAGATCCACGCCGACTCGAAGGACACAAACGTCGTCTACGCGAACAACGTGTCGTTCATGAAATCGACCGACGGCGGGAAGACGTTTCGTACGGTGCGCGGTGGCATGCACCACGGCGACTCGCACGACTTTTGGGTCGACCCCAAGGACAACCAGCGCATGATCGAGTCCGACGACGGCGGTGCGGAGGTGAGCGTCGACGGCGGGAAGACGTGGTCGGACGAAGACTTCGCCACGGCGCAGTTCTATCACGTGATCGCGACGAATCACTTCCCGTATCACATCTGCGGCGCGCAGCAAGACAACTCGACGCTGTGCGGTCCCAGCCGGGGCAGCCTGGACGTCTCGGATTGGCTCGAAGCGGGTGGGGGCGAGTCGGGGTGGATCGCGTCGCGCGGCGACGACCCGGACGTCGTCTACGCGGGCAGCTACGGCAACCTGCTCACGCGGAAGGATCTGCGAACCGGAATCACGGTGAACGTGAATCCCTGGCCGGACAATCCGATGGGCCATCCGGCGATGGATTTGAAATACCGATTTCAGTGGACATTCCCGATCATCGTGTCGACGCACAATCCGAACGTCGTGTACGCCGGGTCGAACGTCGTGCACAAGTCGGTGGACGGCGGCAGGAGCTGGACGGTGATCTCGCCCGATCTCACCTACCACGATCCGGCGACGCTCGGTAACTCGGGCGGTCCGCTGACCAAGGATCAGACGTCGATCGAGTACTACGGCACGGTGTTCATCATCGAAGAGTCGCCGGTCACCGCGAATACGATTTGGACGGGCTCCGACGACGGGAAGGTCTATCTCACGCGCAACGGCGGCGTGAAATGGACCGACGTGACGCCGAAGGACATGGCGAAGTACACGCGCGTGTCGAGCCTCGACGCGTCGAAGTTCGGCGAGTGCATCGCGTACGTCGCGGCGAACCGGTTTCAGCTGGACGACGACAAGCCGTATCTATGGAAGACCGCCGACTGCGGCGCGCACTGGACGCGCATCGACGGCGGAATCGCGCCGAGCGAGTTCACGCGTGTCGTGCGCGAGGATCCGGCCAAGCGCGGCCTGCTCGTAGCCGGCACCGAGCGTGGCGTGTGGTACTCGACGGACGACGGCGCGCACTGGGGCAGCCTGCGGCTCAACCTGCCGATCGTCCCCGTGCACGACCTGGTCTTCAAGGAAGGCGATATCGTGATCGCCACGCACGGACGCAGCTTCTACATCATGGACGACGTCACGACGCTGGAGCAGATGAGCGACGCGATCGAGGCGTCGAACGCCCATCTGTTCCGCCCGCGCGATCAGTATCGGTTGGCGACGGGCGGCGGCTTCGGCGGTGGCGGCGGGCGCGGCGGCGGTGCTCCCGCGCAGGTGACGCCCGAGAACGCCCCCATTCATCCGACCGGACAGAATCCGCCAGCCGGCGTCGTCGTGCAATATTGGCTCGGCGCGGCGAACGACACGGTTGCGCTCGACTTCCTCGACGCTACGGGAAAGCTCATTCGAGGATACTCGAGCAAGCCGGACTCTGCGGCGCAGCCGGCGCAGCCGCCCGAAGACGGCTTTTTCGGGCCCGCGCCGGCGCCGCGCGTGCCGAATCAGCGAGGCGTGAACACCTTCGTCTGGAACATGCGCTATCCCGACGCGACGAGCTTCCCGGGCATGATTCTCTGGGCGGCCGGCGTGACGGGACCACTCGTGCCGCCAGGCACGTATAAGACTCGGCTCAGCGTGAACGGCAAGCCGATCGCGACGGAAACGTTCAAGGTGCTGCCCGATCCGCGCATCAAGGCGACGCTCGCCGATTGGCAGGAGCAGTCGCGACTCGCGCTCGCCGTTCGGGACCGCTTCTCCGAGGCGAACGATGCGGTCAAGGAAATCCGCCGCATCAAGTCCGAGCTGGCGGATCGCGAGAAGAAGCTGGCGGCGGGCCAGCTCCCGCAATTCACCACCCTCTCGACGCCGTTCGCGGCCGCGCTGTCGGAGGTCGAGGACTCGCTCTACCAAACCAAGAACCGCAGCGGCCAGGACCCGCTCAACTACCCGATCCGGCTCAACAACCGCGTCGGCGCGTTGCTCGGCGTCATCCAAAGCTCCGACGGGCGGCCCACACAGCAGAGCTACGACGTCGATAAGCTGCTGACGGTCGAGCTCAACAAGGATCTCACGAAGTTGCGCTCGACGATTGGTGCGGACCTGCCGCGGATCAACGCGATGCTGCGCGCGGCGGGACTCAAGGAGATCGCATCGAAGGGGCCGGTCGCCTAGTCGTCCGGTTGAGCCAGCGAGCAGCGACCATAAACGAGCAGGCAATTATGAATAGGAACGACGGATTTCACGATTGAACGGATTTCACGATTGAACCTTTGAAGTAAAATCCGCGAATTCCGCGAAATCGCAGTCCTATTTCATCGAACCGAGTCGGGCGGAACTGCCATGCCCATGGCGTGATAGCCCTTGTCGACGTACACGGTGTTGCCAGTAATGCCGCTCGCCAGCGACGACGACAGAAACGCTGCGACGCGGCCGACTTCCTCGGCAGTCAGTTTTTCAGGGAGCGGCGCGTTCGCGGCCACGTATTCGACCATCTTCTCGATGATGCCGATCGCGCTCGCGGCGCGCGACGCGAGCGGGCCGGCGGAAATCGTGTTCACGCGACAGCCGAAACGCCGGCCGGCCTCGTAGGCCAAGGTTCGCGTGTCGCTCTCGAGCGCTGCCTTCGCCGACGACATCCCGCCGCCGTAGCCCGGGATCACGCGCTCGCTCGCGAGATACGTGAGCGACACGAACGACCCACCCGGACGCATGATCGCGCCGAAACGGCTCACCATCGAGATCATTGAATACGCGCTTGCGCTGACGGCCGCCAAGTATCCTTGGCGGCTCACGTCAATCAGCGCTTTCTTCACCTCGGGCCCGTTCGCGAGCGAGTGGACGACGATGTCGAGCGGCGTGTCGCCGAAATCCTGAACGAGTCGAGCCGCGACGCCGCCAATCGTACAATCGCCGACGTCCTTGTATCGCTTGTTGGTGCGAACATCTTCGGGAATCTCGTCATACGTATCGTAGACGGCGTCGAGCGCGTAGATCTTCTCGAACGTCAATAGAGACCCCGACGACAGCCGGCGCGACTCGTCCATCTTGCCGCGCTCGAGCAAATTCAGAAAAATGGTGAGCGCCGGCGGCCAGGTTCCCACGCAGACGCTGGCGCCGGCTTCTGCCAGCGCCTTCGCGATGGCGAACCCGAACCCGGCGTCGTCCGCCACACCCGCAACGAGGGCTCGTCGCCCTGTGAGATCGATCTCGAGCATGCGATATAATAGTCCACCCCATCCGCCCGGCCACCGGGATCGAGCGGCCGGGCACGCATTCTGTAACCACGGTTCAGTGTGACAAGCCCCCTGCCCGCTCCTGCCCGCAACACCATAACCCGGCGATCGTCCGGCGAGACGACGCGCTCGCCCGACGGCGGGCCGTCGTTCGCGCGCGGCCTGTGGCGCATCGCGGCCGCCAACGTGTCGAGCGGAAACCGCGTCTCGTTGCTCCGCGACGGACCGGCCACGTTCGACGCGATGCTCTCACTCATCGACAACGCGCGGGGCTCCGTTTCGCTCGAGAGCTACATCTTCCGCGCCGACGACGTCGGCGATCGGTTCGCCCGCGTGTTGACGGCGGCCGTCGAACGTGGCGTGACCGTGCGCGTGCTGACCGATTGGATCGGGGCGCGCGGCACGCGTCGACGGTTTCTCCGCCAGCTTCGCACCGCGGGCGTCGAGCTGCTCGTGTTCAACCCGCCGGGATTCCGTGCGTGGCTCGGGCTCGTACCGCGCGACCACCGCAAGCTCCTCGTCGTCGACGGGGCGATCGGCATCACGGGCGGCGTCGGCGTCGGCCGCGAATGGACGACGGGCGTCGACAAGGTTCGCCGCTCGCGCTGGCGCGACACGTCGGTGCGCATCGACGGACCGGCGGTGAACGACATGCAGGAGGCCTTTGACCGCATGTGGCGCCGCGCCGCGGGACATGAACGGCGCGGGTCGCATCGTTTTCTGCACCGTCCGGCGCGCGGCGCGCATCTCGATCCGGCCACGGACGAGGGCGCGCTGGTCGGCATCATCGAAGGCGAGCCGCTGCGGCTCCGCGTGTCGCGCGCGCTCCAGATCCAGGCCATCTCCGCTCGCCGATCGATCTGGATCGCGACGGCGTATTTCACGCCTTCGCCGTCAGAGGTCGAAGCGCTGAACGGCGCGGCGAGTGACGGCGTCGACGTGCGAATCCTCGTGCCGGGTCGCAACGACCATCCGTGGGTGTCGTTGCTCGCCAAGCGCTACTACCGGCGGCTCCTCACGAACGGCGTGCGCATCTGGGAGTGGTGCGGAGAGATGATGCACGCCAAGACGAGCGTCGTCGACGGTCGCTGGGTCCGCGTCGGATCCACCGACTTCAACCCGCTCGGCGTGACGGTCAACTACGAGCTGGATGCCGTGATCGAGGACGCGTCGCTGGGCGAAGAGGCCGAGCGAATGTTCCTGGCCGATCTCGAAGAATCGCGCGAGATCACGTTGTAACTTTCGTTCGTGAAGCCTGGAATCATCGTGATGTCGGAGCTGCAAGGCGAGATCGCCGCGCGCGTGCTCGACGTCCAGCGCCGCTTCGATCCGCGAATCGCCGCCGAGCTGCCGCCGCACGTGACGATCACCGGGTCATCCGGCATGGGACCGATTTCGCCCGACACGACCGACGAGCAGGTGATCCGGGTGCTGCAGCCGGTCGCGGCGGCGAGCGTGCCGTTCGAGGTGAAGCTCCAGCCGCCGATGCAATTCATGCAGAGCACCGTCGTCGTGCTGCCGATCGATCCCAACGGTCCGATCCGCGCGCTGCACGAGCGCATCAAGTCGAGCGGATTGTCGTACGAGCGCCCGCGCTTCACCTTCACGCCGCACGTCACGCTGAGCTTCTATCCCGAGCTCTCGCGCGACGCGTTGCGCGAGTTGACGCGGTTTCGCATCAAGGAGCCGATCACGATCCTGAAGATCCAGGCGTACCGCGCGCTCGATCTCACGCGCTCGATCCGCGTCGTGGACTTGCCACTCGAGTCGGTCGCATGACCGAGTCGGTGGCGCGCGCCGCGGGCCTCGAGCGGCCGGCGATTCTCGACGCCATCGAAGCGGACGCCGACGTCGAGGTCGGACGCGCGTTCGCCGGCGTGATCGCCGACTACCTCGCCGGCACACGCCAGCGCGAGATGCGCGTCTCGACGAAACACACGCCCGAGGCGATCGCCGCCCGGTTCGACGAACCGCTGCCGCGCGACGGCCGCCCGATCGATGCGATCGTCGATCGCCTGCATCGCGACGTCGTCGCCGAGTCGAACCACCTGTGGCATCCGCGATACGTGGGCCATCAGAATTCGGGTCCGCTGCCGGCGGCGATTTGGACTGAATCGGTGACTGCGGCGCTCAATCAGTCGATCGCCGTGTTCGAGATGTCACCGGTCGGGACGATTCTCGAGCATCGCGTCGTCTCGTGGATGTGCGAGCTGATCGGATTTCCGGCGGGATTCGGCGGCACGTTCACGAGCGGCGGCACCGAGGCGACGTTCACCGCCCTCCTCGCCGCCCGCAGCGCCGCGATGCCGAATGCGTGGAGCGATGGCGTCGGCGCCGATCCACCGCTGCTCCTCTGTGGCGAACACGCGCACTACGCCGTCACGCGGGCCGCCGCGCAGCTGGGGCTCGGCATGCGGAACGTGCGAACGATCGCGTCGCGCCGCTATGCGATGGATCCGTCGTCGCTCGAGCGGACGCTGGCCGAGCTGGCGAGCGAGGGGCGTCGCGTGATGGCCGTCGTCGCCACCGCCGGTTCGACGGCCACGGGATCGTTCGACGACGTTCATGCGATCGCGTCGCTGTGCGACACGCACGGCGTGTGGCTGCACGTCGACGCGGCGCACGGCGGATCGGCGCTCTGGTCGGCGCGCCACCGTCACCGCCTTCGCGGCATCGAACGGGCGCGGTCGGTAGCGTGGGACACCCATAAGATGATGCTCATGCCCAGTCAGGCGGGCATGCTGCTCGTGCGCGACGAGCGCGACTTGGAGGCGGCGTTCGCCCAGCGCGCGCCGTATCTCTTCCACGACGCCCGGGGTCAGCGCGCGTGGGACCAGGGCACGCGCAGCTTCATGTGCACGCGCCGCGCCGACGTCCTCAAGGTGTGGGTCGCGCTCGAGCGCTACGGCGCGAACGGCATGGCGGAGCTCTACGACTACTTCTGCGCGCTCGCTCGCCTGGTCCACGACGAGATCTCGGCGCGCGACGATTTTCAGGCGTTGCACGAGCCCGAGTCCAACATCCTGTGCTTCCGCTACGTCGGCGACGGCTCGCGCTCCGACGAGGAGCTCGACGATCTGAACCGCCGGATTCGCGAACGGTTCAACGCGTCGGGCGACGGATGGATCACCGCGACGAACCTGAACGGCCGCCGCGTGCTCCGCGTGACGATGATGAATCCGCGCACGACCGAGTCGGATGTTCGCGCGATCCTGGACGGACTCGCCGCAGTTGGCCGCGCCCTTTAGCAGTCCACCCGTCCACCCGACCTACATCGCCTTCTTGATCTGCGCGTCCAGGTCCTGGTTTCCGCCGAGCCCGGTGTAGACCACCTTGCCCGTCTTGTCGAGGACGACCACGTAGGACGTCGCCGGCACGTCGTAGGCGCCTGTCGCGTTGCCCTTCGTGTCGAAGAACTGGTCGCCCGGCAGCCCGTGCTTGTCGACGAACGCCTTCACGCCCTTGGGCGTCTCGTTCACCGACACCGCGACGCCGATGAACTTGACGCGGCCCGCGTACTTCTTCGCCACCGAGAGCAGCGTCGGCTCGAGCTCTTTGCAGTTCGGGCACCACACGGCCCAGAACTCCATCACCACCGGCATTTTGCCGATGTACGCCGACAGATCGGCGTCCTTGCCGTCGAGCGTCGAAACCTTGGCGCCAGGTGCCATGCTGCCGACCTCGAGTCCCAGATCTTGCGCGGAAGCGTCGCGTGGGGCGGCAAGCGTGATCGCCAGTGCGACGGCGAAAAACGCGGCAATGCGGGCGAATCTCATCAGATCAACTCTCCGGAGACGTTCGAATCAGAACAGCAGCTGACCCATCTTCACCAGGTAGTACTGGGCGGCGATGATCATCACCAACGCGAAGAAGCGCTTGACCCACACCATCCATACGCCGGCGCGCGGGAGTCGTGCGATGCTGCCCGACGAGACACCCACCGCTACCAGCAAGGTGCACATTCCCAGCGAGAACACCAGCAAGTAGACGAACCCGAGCACCGCGCTCTTCGTCGACGCCACCCATGTGAGCACCGCCGCCATCACGGGGGCGGAGCACGGCGCCGCCACCAGGCCCGACATGGCTCCCATCGCGAACGCGCCCGACAACCGTCCCGCGCTCCCCACATTGCTCGCCCGTTCCAGGATCGCCGTCGGCAACCGAACGTGGAACACGTCCAGCATGGCCAACGCCGCGATCAGCAACAGGTTCGCCATCGCGAGGTAGAGCCACGGGTTCGTGCTCACCGTGCCAAAAAGCGTTCCGGTCATCCCGGCGAACAGCCCCAGCGCCGAGTAAACCAGCGCCAGCCCGAGCACGTAGGTAAGGGTGAGGGCGATGGGCCGCGACCTGGATGCACCCGTTCGTCCCGACGCCGAAGCCGACGTCCCCCCGACGATCGCCGCCGTAATGGGGATCATCGGATAGATGCACGGCGTCAGGCTCGTCAGCACGCCGCCCACGAAGACGAATGGAATCGCCCTGAACGGGTTGCCCGAGAGGTTGGGAAGGAAAGTCTGAAAAACCACGCGGGTTAACGGAGTGAGAAGCGGAGCGTCGACCTGTTAAACGGTGGACAGGTGGACGGGTGGACAGGTGAACGGCAAGAACGAGCGTCGGCAGTTACCTGTCCACCCGTCTACCGACCACCTGACCACCCGAGGTAAGGTATGACCAAGACAACTGCGATAACAATCACGCTGGGCGCGTTGGCATTCCTGATCGCCGCTCCGCACGCGAATTCCGCGGCCGCGCAAGGCGTCGGGGCACAGCAAGGCGGTTCGATGGCCATGGACAGCGCGCGGATGGCCGGCATGGCCGATCACGCGATGAGCGGCGCCATGGACGAGAACATGATGAAGCACATGGAGCTCAGCCCCGTTCGCGTGGCTACGCACGCCGATTCGGTGCGCGCTTTGCGCCTCGCCGGAGAGCTCAAGCAGGCGATCCTCAAATACGCCGACACGGCCGCAGCCGTCGCCGACGGCTACAGGATGTTCCTGCCCAACGTGAAGCAACAAAAGGTCTACCACTTCACGAACAACGGCCGCGCGTTCATGGAAGCATTCCGCTTCGATCCTGCCAAGCCGACGTCGATCCTCTATTCACGCGGCGCCGACGGCAAGCTCCAGCTCGTCGGCGCGATGTACACGATGCCCAAAAACACGCGTCTCGATCGGCTCAACGATCGTGTTCCACTCGGCATCGCGCGATGGCACAAGCACGTGAACTGGTGCCTGCCGAAAAAAGGCAGCGAATCACGCTACCTGGAAAGGAAAAACGGCGCGCCCGTGTTCGGCCCGGAGAGTCCGATCGCGACCAAGGCCGAGTGCGACGCGGTGGGCGGCGATTTTCATCCGAGCCTGTTCGGTTGGATGATCCACGCCAACGTCGTCGAAGGCCACGACCTCGGGAGCATCTTCGCCGACGATCACCGGTGAAGCATCACTCCGCGCGAAGGGCAATTAGCGGATCGACGCGCGACGCTCGATAAGCAGGAATCACCGCGGCGATCGCCGCGACGGCGGCGAACAACACCGGCACGACGACGAACGTCTCGACGTCCGACGGCGCGGTGTCGAACAACATCGCGCGAAGAACGCGCGTCGTCATCGAGGCGACGACGAGTCCAGCGATCGTCCCGACGACGACGAACGTTCCGACGTCGCTCGCGACGAACCAGAGAATTCGGCGCTGGGTCGCGCCGACCGCGATCCGAATGCCGAGCTCGCGCGTCCGCCGCGATGCGCCGAACGCCACCACCGCATACAGACCGATCGCGGACAGCACGAGCGCTGTGGCCGCGAACGCCGACATCAACGTCATCACGAAAAAGCGTGGGTCGGCAAATGACGGTCCGGTACGCTCGACGCTCGGTGAGCCACGAAACTTGATGGCCGGATCGGCCGACTCGACCGCCTTCGTCACCGCGCCAACCGTCTCGGCGGCGCGGCTCGACCGAACGACGAAGTTCATCCAGGGCCAGACCTCGAGTGTGTACGGCAGAAATACCTGCTCGGGCGGCTTGGCGTCGGCCCCAAACTCGTGGTAGTCCGCCACGACTCCGACGACCGGCAGCGTGATGGGTTGGCCGAAGTCGGCGCGCGCCTGCGACGATCGATAGACCGTGATTCGTTTCCCGATCGCCGTCGTTCCGGGCCAGAGATGTTTGGCCAGGTTCTCGGTGACGAGAAAGCCGTTCGGCGACCGCATGTCGTCGTCGGTGAACCCGCGGCCGGCGACGACGCGCAGCCGCATCACGGCGAGGAAGTCGGCGGAGATCGGGTGATACGCCGCGGTGGGCGGCGTGGCGGCGCCGCGCTGTTCTTCGGTTTCAACTTTCGTAGGCAGTAGTGCGCCGCCGGCAGCGGCGGCGAGATCCACGCCGGGCACGGCGCGCACTGCGTCGATGATCCGCTTGTACAGCGCCGCCGCGTCGGCGGGTGAGTCGAAGCGATGCGACGCCGGCGCGATGGTGAACGAGATCAGCCCTTGAGGGTCATAGCCGAGATCGACGGCCGCGAGCCGGCGCACGCTCTGCACGAGCAGGCCCGCACCGATCAACACCGATATCGCGAGAGCCAACTGCAACGAGACGAGAATACCGCGCACACGTCTGCCCGCGGAGCCCGCGGTGCTCGACGATGAACCGCCGCGCAGCCGTTCGGTGAGACGGCCGCGATCTCGGTGCAAGAGCGTGACGATCGCCAGGAACAGCGCCGACCCCGCCGATGCGGCGACGACGAACGATGCAACGCGAGCGTCGATCACGAATTCAGTCGCAAACGGAAGCCGAGCGGCGGCGTGCGACCGAACGAACGAGAGGGCAACGTGCGCGAGTACCAGGCCGACTGCGCCTCCCGCCGCGGCGATCGCCATCGCGTCGGCCACGACGAGTCGCGTCAGCCGCCACGATCCGGCGCCGAGGGCCGCGCGTATCGCCAGCTCTCGATCGCGCCCGCTGACCCGGACGAGCAACAGGTTGGCGACGTTCGCGCAGGCGAGAAGCAGCAGGAGGACGACCGCTCCGGAAATGAAAATGAGCGTCGACCGGAGCTGGCCGAACAATTCGTTCGACAAACTCGACAGCGCGACCGATGTCCAGTGTCCCTGCTCGGTCGGATACTCGGCGGCGAGCCGCTGTTCGATCGTGTGCAGCGTCGCCGTAACGCGTACTGAATCGGAACCGGCGCGCATGCGCAGAATCGTCCGACTGTCGACGTGGAGCCCGCGGAGTGACAGCGCCTGATTCGTCCGCTGAAACGCGGTGATCGGCTCCCAGACTGCCGGAGGCAGCCATCCGCCGCTCCCGAAGTTCGGGTACGCGAAGCCTGGCGGCATCACGCCGACGATGGTGGTCGGAACGCTGTCGATGACGACCGTTCGGCCGATCGCCGAGCGATCACCGTTGAACTGGTGTTGAAAGAAGTCGAATGACGCGATCGCGACCTGCGGCGCATCGAATCGATAGTCGTCGGCCACGAAAATCCGTCCCGACGTCGGGCGAGCACCGGTGACAGCGAAGAACTCGGGGTCGACGTAGGCGGCGATTCGTTGTTCGGGTCCACCCGGTCCGAGAACCGACACGCCATTCCCGCGGATGAACGAAACGCCTTCGATCGCCTGATTCGCGGTGCCGATCTGCGCTTGCCAATCTCTGACCGTCGGATAGGACGGCGTGCGCAGGTTCCCGTTGTCGCTCGATTCGTACACGGCCTGGAGCCGGCCGGCATCGCGATACGGAAGTCCGCGCACGAGGACCGCGTCGACGATGCTGAACATCGCCGTGGCTGCGCCGATCGCCGGCGCGAGGATCAGCACGGCCGCGAGCGCGAACCCGCGCGACCGCCGCAGCCATCGAATCGGTTCTCGAAGGATCCACATGGAGATAAGATTTTATCTTATCGCACGCACTTGTCAACCCGGCGCGAGTTGACAGCCGTTCCGGCCCGGTGGACTATGGGCGAATGTCTCGTGAGTTGACGCTGCGGTCGCACCGACCGGGCGACATGGGGTGGATCGTCCACCGGCACGGCGTGCTCTACAATCAGGAATACGGCTACGACGAGCGCTTCGAGGCCCTCGTAGCACGCGTCGTCGCCGACTTCGTCGAGCACCTCGATCCGGCGCGCGAGCGGTGCTGGATCGCCGATCGCGACGGCGAGCCGCTTGGCTCGGTGTTCGTCGTCGCGAAATCGAAGTACGTCGCGAAGCTGCGTCTGTTACTCGTCGAACCGTCGGCACGCGGGCTCGGGATCGGCAAGCGGTTGGTGGACGAAGTCGTCCGGTTCTCTCGCGCCGCCGGGTATCGAAAGGTCGTTCTGTGGACGCAAAGCGAGCTGACCGCTGCGCGCCGGATCTACGCCGCGGCCGGATTTCGCTGCGTACGCGAGGAGTCCCATCGTTCGTTCGGCACGCCCGCCGTCGCCGAGGTGTGGGAGCTCGAGCTGTAGCGGTCGAGAGTGCGGGGTGCGGGGTGCGGGCGCGGGGTGCGGAGAATTGGGACGAGTGCGGTGTTTGGCGAGCGGCTAAATTCCGCACGCTTACACGGTCCACCCGTCCCGTCCACCCGCCCACCCGCTTAATGGCACCCCCGTCCTTCATCTATGTCATGAAAGACCTGCGCAAGGTCGTCCCGCCGTCGCGGGAGATTTTGCGCGGGATCTGGTTGTCGTTCTACTACGGCGCGAAGATCGGCGTCCTCGGCGCGAACGGCGCGGGGAAATCGTCGCTGCTGCGCATCATGGCCGGCGTCGATCACGACTTTCAGGGTGAGGCCTGGGCCGCCGACGGTACGCGAGTCGGGTTTCTGCCGCAGGAGCCGCAACTCGATCCGTCGCTCGACGTCAAAGGCAACGTCGAGCTCGCGGTGAAGGCGCAGCGCGGACTCCTCAAAGAGTTCGAGGAGATCTCGATGATGTTCGCCGAGCCGATGGAGGACTCGGCGATGGAGAAGCTGTTGGCGCGGCAGGCGCGCGTGCAGGAACAGATCGACGCGCACGACCTGTGGAATCTCGACAACAAGGTCGAGATCGCGATGGACGCGCTGCGTCTGCCGCCGGCCGACGCCGACGTCACGAAGCTCTCGGGCGGCGAGCGACGGCGCGTGGCGCTGTGCCGCGTGTTGCTCGAGGAGCCGGACATCCTGCTGCTCGACGAGCCGACGAACCACCTCGATGCCGAGAGCGTGGCGTGGCTCGAGCGGTATCTGCACGATTTCCCAGGCACCGTCATCGCCGTCACCCACGATCGATACTTCCTCGACAACGTCGCCGGCTGGATCCTCGAGCTGGATCGCGGCTACGGCATTCCGTACGAGGGCAACTACACGTCGTGGCTCGAGCAGAAAAAGTCGCGACTGGCCACCGAAGAGAAAACCGAGTCGGCGCGGCAGCGAACGCTGCAGCGCGAGCTGGATTGGGTGCGGCTCGCTCCGCGCGCGCGCCAGGCGAAGAACAAGGCGCGCGTGCAGAAGTACGAAGAGATGGTCGCCGAGGAGACGGCCGAAAAGATCATGCAGCACGAGATCGTCATTCCGCCGCCGCCGCGACTCGGCAATGACGTCGTCAACACAAAGGACCTTCGCAAAGCGTTCGGCGACAAGCTGCTGATCGACGGACTCACGTTCGCCCTGCCGCGAGGCGGCATCGTGGGCATCATCGGCCCGAACGGCGCCGGCAAGACGACGCTGTTCAAGATGATCGTCGATCAGGAAGAGCCGGATTCGGGAACGCTGAAGGTCGGCGAGACGGTGCAGATCGCCTACACCGACCAGAATCGCACGCTCGATCCGAATCTCTCGGCATGGCAGGAGATCTCCGGCGGCCAGGAGATGATCATGGTCGGCAGGAAAGAGCTGAACAGCCGGGCGTATCTCTCGAGCTTCAACTTCAGGGGCACCGACCAGCAGAAGAAAGTCGGGCTCCTGTCCGGCGGCGAGCGCAACCGGCTGCACCTTGCAAAAACGCTCATGAGCGGCGGCAACCTGCTCCTGCTCGACGAACCGACGAACGATCTCGACGTCGACACGCTGCGCGCGCTCGAGGACGCGCTGATCGATTTTGCCGGCTGCGCCGTGGTCATCTCGCACGACCGCTGGTTCCTCGACCGCATCGCCACGCACATCCTCGCCTTCGAGGGCAACAGCGAGGTCGTGTGGCACGAGGGGAACTACCAGTCGTACGTCGAAGATCTGCACAAGCGAAAGGGCGCCGACGCCGACCAGCCGCACCGCGTCGCCTTCAAGAAGCTCGTGCGCGCCTGACGACCATGCTCGCGCCCGCGATCCTGCTCGCGCTGCTCCAAGGCGCAACGGCGGTTTCGCCGATCGTGAAGATCGACAGCCGCGAGCAGGGCCGCACGTTCTACATCGACACCGACAAGCCGGAGGTCCGGAAGGCGCTGCGCGATGTGTCGGCGCCGTCGCGGGCCGGGCCGATTCCGTTCTGGCTGCCGTCCTACCCTGCCGCGCGGCTCGTACCGCACCACGGCAACGACCCGGTCGATTTCGGCGTCGAGGAGTACACCACCGGCGCGACACCGGATGTCGTCTTCGCGCACTACGAATCGGCGATTCACGCGGCCAACGCGACGATCACCTACATCAACCGGCAGCCCGGCCGCGGCGGCGCGATTCACGCCGACGACAGCACGCGCTCGGCGGTCGTCTCGGTGTCGCCCGGTCCGAGGGCGACGGATATCACCGTCAACTGGCGGCCGAGAGTCCTCGTGCCGGTGTCGCTCGCGAAAAGCGCGCGTCTCGTCGCCGTGTGGTACGACGACGGGCCGCAAACGCTTCGCCTTCGCGATCCGACGACCCGAAAAGAGTACGAGCTCGGCATGGCGACGATACTGGGCTACGCGCGCTCGGTGCCGCTCGAGCCGTCGGCGCACGCGGATTTTCCCGCGTGGCTCCCGTTCTATCCCGGCGCCAAGGTCGTCGTCGCGAACGCTCCGCCGGCTGGTTGGAAGCCGCAGAAGTTCGAAGACATGCGCACGTACAATATCGAGATGGAATCGACGGCGTCGGTCGCCGAGATCACCGCGTTCTACCGCGGCACGCTCCAACGCCACGGATTCAAGATCACGAGCGACACGCGTTCTCAGGACTGGGCCGCGGGGCTCGAGGCGCGATCCGCCGACCGGAGGCACCAGGTGTTCGTCAACGTGCTCAAGCGAACGAAGGACACCTCGATCCGTCTCACCGATCACTACACGACGCCGCGGCCGTAGGCGGCGAGCGCCCTCTGTCGGCGACGTCGCGGCGGCTTGACATCCGCGCGGGCGTCTCGCACTCTTCACAAACCTGGTTCGTGGAGAGGCCCTCTGGCTCGCGACGTCAACGATCTCCTGTACGGTTCCCTCGATATGCTGGTCCTCAAGGCGCTCGCCTGGGGACCGCGGCATGGCTACACGATCGCCCAGTGGATCGAGGATCGAGCCAAGGGTGAGCTCGCGATCGTCGACGTCGCGCTCTACAAGGCGCTCCACCGCCTTGAAAGCGCCGGCGCGGTCGACGCCGAGTGGGGGGTTTCGGCGAACAACCGGCGAGCGAAGTACTACTCGCTCACAGCCAAGGGCCGCCGCGCCCTCACCGCGGAAGCCGCCGTTTGGCGTCGCTACGCCGCCGCCGTGGGAGCAGTGCTCGACAGCCTGGAGGCCTGACCGTGCCGATTCGCCTTCCGGCCGGCATCCGCCGGCTCTTCCGCCTTCCGTTCTCGCCCGATCGGGCGCGTCGCGAGATCAACGACGAGGTCCGCTTTCATCTCGAGATGCGCGGACAGGCGCTGCGCGAGCGCGGCCTGGATGCGCGAGAGGCCGAGCGCGCGGCGCTCGCCCGCTTCGGCGACCCGGCGGAGCTTCATGAGTATTCTCGCGACGTGGTGCTGCCGAGTAGGCAACGGCATCGCTTTCTCGAGACCGCCCACTCGGTCGCCCAAGACGTGCGCTTCGGCACCAGGCAACTGTTCCGCGCGCCCAGCTTCGCGGCGACGGCGATCGTGGTGTGCGCGCTTGGCATCGGCGCGAACACCGCGTTGTTCAGCGTCGTCCATCGGCTCATCCTGGATCCGCTGCCGTTCGCCGACGGCAAGCGCATGGTCATGCTCGAAACGACGGCGAACGGCGGAGCGTTTCTCGTCGAGCCGACGCAGCACATCGTAGACACATGGATCACCGGCGCGCGAGCGGTCGACCACATCGTCCCCGTGCACGATCGCGGCGTCGTGCTTGGCGACACGGCTGCGGACGTTCCTACGAAGGGGTACGGCGTCGCCACGGTGCCGGGCGCTCTGGCGTTCGTTCGAGCGCGTCCCGTGCTCGGCCGCGATCTCGTGGGCGACGACACGCTCGCCGACGCGCGGCCGATCGTCCTGATCGGCTACGGCCTCTGGCAGCGCGACTTCGGCGGACGATCGGACGTGCTCGGGAAGCAGGTGCTCGTGGACGGCGAGGCGAAGCTCGTGGTGGGCGTGTTACCGCAGGATTTCGCGCTGCCGTTGATCGGCGGCGCGGCCGGCGTGGTCGATATGCTGGAGGCGCTTCCACACGCCGGCGCCGATCGCCCCGTCACGGCGATCGCGATGCTCAAGCCAGGGGTCACGCCCGCCGACGCCAATCGCGAGCTGGCGTCACTCTTTCCGGCGGCACGCCTCGACAACGAGGCGTCGCGACTCGGTGGCCGGCGGACCGCGGGGGACATGCCGCGCGTCGTCACTGGCATCGACCTCGTCGGAGACAACTATCGTCGAATCCTCATCATGCTGTTCGGCGCCGTCGGCTTCGTGCTCGTCATCGCGTGCGCGAACGTCGCCAACCTCATGTTGTCGCGCGCATGGTCGCGGCAGCGTGAATTCGCCGTACGTCGCGCCCTCGGCGCCGGGCGCGGCCGGCTCGTTCGCCAAATGCTCACCGAGAGTCTCTTGATCGGCGTGGCAGGAGGCGCGTTGGGACTCGGTGTGGCCTGGGCGACGCTCCGCGTCATGGTCGCGGTGCAGCCGCCGCGGAGTACGGAGCTGAACGGCGCGCATCTCGATGCGTCAGTGCTCCTCTGGAGCCTCGGTGTGGCGCTGGTCACGGGCATCCTGCTTGGTGCCGGACCCGCGTTTTTCGCGTCGGGCGACGACGTATCAAGCTCTTTGAAATCCGCCAGCCGAACCGCCGCCGGCAGTGCGCGGGCGAGCAGTCTGCGTGCCGGGCTCGTCGTGCTCGAAATCGCGTTGTCGGTGACGCTGCTCGCGGGGGCCGGACTGCTCGTGCGCTCGCTCGTGGCGATGAACCGCTACGACGTGGGGTTCGACCCTCACGGCCTCGAGGCTATTCCGATTCCGATCTTCGCGAAGCGGTATGACCTCGTCGCGCGGCGCTCGATCCTCGAGGCGATGCTCGAGCGCACGAAGCGGACAGCGGGCGTCCAAGGTGCCGCCTACGCCCTCATGCTGCCTCCGGACTACGGAGTGAGCGTGGCTCACCTCGACATTGACGGCATTCCGTCGGCCGACACGGACTCGCTCAAGTTCGTCGGGATTCAGAGCGCGACGCCGGACTACTTCAAAGTCGCCGGCATCAAGGTGCTGCAGGGTCGCGTGTTCTCGCCGAACACGGCGCTGAGCGACAAGCTCATGTCCGACGAGGTGATGATCAGCGAATCCTTCGCGCGGCGCTTCTGGCCCGCCGCGAGCCCGCTTGGCAGCCGACTTCGACTCGGGCAGTTGGGTTGGTCGACGATCGTCGGGGTAGTGCCCGACATTCAGTCGCCGGGTTCCTTGCGAGGGATTCGCGGGTTGCAAATCTACGAAGCACTGCCAACCGCGCCGTCCAATCCGATGCTCATCGTGCGCGGCAGCCTGCCTCCAGGTGAACTGTCAGCGATCGTCCGCCGAGTCGCACACGAAATCGATCCGTCGCTCAAACTTCGGCACGACGCCGGAACGGCTGAGGCGAACGTCGCACATTCAATGGCGGTGCACCGATTCGTGCTGACGCTCCTGGGCGGCTTCGCGGTGCTCGCGCTCGTGCTCGCGGCGATCGGGCTGTACGGAGTCATCGCTTACGGCGTAAGCCAACGCACGCGCGAAACGGGAGTTCGCATCGCGCTCGGCGCGAACGCGGCCGACGTTGTCACGATGGTGCTTCGCGAAGCGCTGTCGCTCTCGGCGATCGGCATCGTGGTCGGCGGCGCGGGGGCGGTGGCGGCCACGCGGGCGCTGCGCGGCCTGCTGTTCGGCGTACAGCCCGGCGATCCGGCGACTCTCGGCGCAACGGCGCTGCTTCTCGCGGTCGTCGCCATCGCGGCTGCCTATTTGCCGGCACGTCGAGCGGCATCCACGGATCCGGTCGAGGCGCTGCGCGCGGAGTAGATTGCGGCCCGTGCTTCCAGCACGGCGTCGAGTGCGGCTGCCCGGGGTTGATGGCATGTCGAGTGTCTGAAGGGCGATACCCACGGTTCGACGATAGCGCCCGCCATGCACCGACCGTTTCCCGCATGACCGACTTCATCCGCTCGATCCGCATCACGCTGCGCGGCCTCGGCCGCACACCTGCGTTCACGATCGCCGCCGTGACGATTCTCGGCTTGGGGATCGGCACCGCGGTCGCCGTGTTCACGGTGTTCCGCGCGGTGCTGTACCAGCGGATTCCCGTACCCGATCCGGATCGCGTCGTTCAGATCTCGACCTACAGGGATGATCCGAGCGTCGAATTCGGGCTGGTGAAGAGCGACTTGAAAGTCATCAAGCAGCAAAGCCGCACGATGCGGAGCATCGGCGGCTACGCGCATTGGGGGACGTCGCAGGGCCCGCTCGTCGACGGCGACCGCACCCTGACCCTCGGCCGCGTGGTCGTGAGCGGGGGTTTCTTCGACGTGCTGGGTGCGCGTCCCGCGGCCGGACGATTGTTGAGGCCCGAGGACGACGTCGTCGGCGCGACGCCCGCGCTCGTGATCAGTTACCAGAACTGGCAACGATGGTTCGGCGGCGATCCGAAAGTCGTCGGCCATCATATATACGAGCCGTACTCGCAGCTCACCTACACCATCGTCGGCGTTGCGCCGGCCGGCCTCGATTTTCCAAACGGCGCCGGATACTGGCTGCCGTGGCCGTCGCCTGACACCGGCAACACCGGCTTCAGCACGATCGCCATCGCGCGCCTCGCGCCGCACGCGACGCCGTCGTCGGCGGCGAGCGAATTGGTGTCGATCATCAAGCGAACCCCGCTGGCGGGATGGCGCACCGCCGAGAACGGGATCACCGGTGCGAAAGTCGTCCCGTTCACGCAAGCGATGTTGGGCGACGCGCGTCCGGCGCTGATCGCGCTCACCTCGGCCGTCGTGCTGCTGCTCGTGATCGCGTGCGTGAACGTCGGCGGGTTGCTGCTGTTGCGCGCCGGCACGCGCGCGCGTGAGCTGGCGATCCGCCGTGCGCTCGGCGCGACCTACGCCGATGTCACGCGACAACTGCTGTTGGAAAGCGCGGTGCTCGCCGCGGGCGGCGGCGTGTTGGGGTTGTTGTGCGCGGTGACTCTGATTCGGTTGCTCGTCGCCGTGGCGCCGTCGCGCTTGCCGAGGCTCGACGTGATTCAGCTGTCGGGCGCGCCGGTGTTCATGGCGATCGGCGCGACGATTCTCGCCGTGCTGCTGTTCGGCGTCGTGCCGTCGCTGCTCGCCGCGCGCACCGACGTCGCGTCGACGCTGCGTCTCGACGCGCGTTCGGGACGAGACTCAGCGGCGCGCCGGCGTTTCCGCCACGTGCTCGTTGCCGCGCAGACGATGCTCGCGCTGGTCATGCTCGCCGGCGGCGCGCTGCTCGCGCGCAGTCTGGCGCGACTCGAGTCGATCGACCTCGGGTACAACGCGGATCATCTCACGCATCTCGCGACGTCGTGGCCGTCGAAGAAGTACGACTCGGTGTACAAGTACTATCCGGTCGGCGAAGACATTCTTCGGCGATGGCGCGCGATTCCCGGCGTCGTCGCGCTCACGCCCGAGCTGATTCCGCCGCTGGTCGGCGAGAACGTTTTTCTCGCGCGCGTGGACAAGGAAGGCCAGCCCCCGAGCCAGCACGCGTCGAATCCGTTCTTCCCCGAGCTCAGCGGCGACAAGGACTACTTTCGCACGTTCGGGTCGCCGATCCTTCGCGGCCGCGCGTTCACCGACGCCGATCGCGAGAATGCTTCGCTGGTCGCGATCGTGAGCGAGATGGCGGCAAAGCGGCTGTGGCCGGGTGAAGATCCGATCGGCAAGCGCATCCACTATTTGTCGCAAGACAGCACGGCGTGGCGCACGGTGGTCGGAGTCGTCGGCGACGCACGCATTCGAGCGCTGCGAACGACGGCGCCGCTGATCTACGTGCCGTGGCGTCAGATGGACTTCTGGCAGTTCAGCTTCGCCATGCGGACCCGCGGCGACATCTCGGGCGTGCTGCCCGCGATGCGGCAGGCGGTCGCCGCGGTCGACCCGCAGATGAAGCTCTGGTACGTGCACCCGATGGACGACCTGCTCGACGCACCCCTCGCGCAGCCACGAATGAGTGCTCTTCTCATGTCGGTGTTCGCGGTCGCCGCGCTTTTGCTGGCGGCCATCGGACTCTACGGCCTGATGGCTTCGATCGTCCGCGAGCGCACGCGCGAGATCGGGATCCGCATGGCGCTCGGCGCGTCACCGGAACGCCTGCGGCGAGACGTGTTGATTCAGGCGCTCACGGTCTCGGGCGCCGGCGCGCTCGTCGGGCTCGTGGCGGCGTTCGGGACGTCGCGGGTTTTATCGGCGATCCTGTTCGAGGTGAGCCCGAGCGATCCGATCGCGCTCGCCGCGGCGTGCGGCGTGTTGCTGGTCGTCGTGCTGCTGGCCGCGTACGGCCCGGCGCGTCGCGCGACGCAGATCGACCCGGCGAACGCGTTGCGCGCCGACTAGGCGCGAACGAGTTGTCCGCGCCCGTCGTGTCGGGAAAGCGCTGACACGACGCAGGCGCGCGCCGAATTCAACCGCATTCAACCGCAAGATTCTTTGCATCGCGCGCGCCTCGTGTGCGCGCCATCACGTGGCACGCATGAGCATCCTCACATGAGAGCGCCGAGGAACCATTCACGTGCGCGGGAGATTCACGCGATAGTAGTCGGCGGCGCGTAGGACAAAGGCTGACGCTCGTCGCCGTGATTCCGCGGGTCTCCCCACAAGCTTCGCGAGGTACACGACGTATGCAGCACACATGGAACACGTACGGGCTTGCATCGCTGGTCGCGCTCACGAGTCTCGCGGCGGCGTGCAGCGATGCGACGAGCGCAAAGAACTCGGCGAGCCAACTCGGCTTCACGACTGGCGCATCGCTCGGCGCGAACGCCGACGCCGCGCCGATCACCGTCGGCGGACACACGCTCAATCTCACCGCCGTGAGTCTCACCGTGTCGCGCGCCGAAGCGAAACCGGCGGCGACGGCCGTCTGCGCTGACGACAACGAGGGCGCCGACGACGACCGCGGGCCCGGCGGCCGCAACGGCAACAACGACGCAAACGATCACGACGACTGCGACGAGATGAAGGTGGGTCCGACGACGATCGATCTGCCGCTCGACGGCAGCGTCGTCACCGTGCCGGCGGACGCGCTGCCGGCGGGTACGTTCCAGCAGCTCGAGCTTCGCCTTGCGTTCGTTCGCCTGCAGGGCACGTTCGATGGCACACCGTTCGACGTGACGGTCTCGGCGCCCGTGCGCGGCGAGATCGAGTTCAGCACGCCGATCGTCGTGACCGCCGGAACGCAGACGTCGATCACCGTGATGGTTCCGATCACCACATGGCTGACGAACCCCGACGGCTCGCTGCTCGATCCGTCGCAGTTGAACGCGAACGCGACCTTGCGCAATCAGTTCATCAGCCGAATCGCGGCGTCGTTCGGTGCGTTCGAGGACGAGAACCACGACGGCCACGACGATCATGGCGGGAATCGCGGCCCGGGCTGATTGGCTGGCGACTCGACGGACAGGCTGAGGTGGTGGAGATTATGAAATTATTGCATTGTTCTCGCGAATCAATGAGAATAAGTAATGGCAATCAATCTCCACCACCTCCGCCTCTTTTCCGCCGTCGTGGACCACGGCGGATTCACCCGGGCGGCTGCGGAGTTGAACCTCAGCCAGCCGGCCATCTCCAAGTCGCTGGCTGAGTTAGAGCGCCAGCTCCACGTCAGGCTGATCGATCGCAGCGGTCGCGCCGCTACCCTTACCGACGCTGGGCGCACTCTGCATGCACGTGCGAAGGAGATTTTCGGGGTCGAGCACCTGGCCGAGCAAGAGCTGCGGGAGATTCGCGGCCTGAAGCGCGGCAGACTGCGCGTAGCCGCGACGCCGACCATAGCGATATATCTGCTGCCGCCGATTCTTGGCCGGTTCCATCGTCGGCGCCCAACCGTCGGCATCGACGTAAAGTTCGGAAGCGCGTCCGTTGTGGCCAAACTGCTCGTAGAGTCGCGCGTAGATGTCGCTATAGTGGACGATCCTGCTCCTCAGGAGCGACTCGAAATGATTCCCTGGATCGATGACGAGCTGGTGGTCATTGCGCCTCCGGATCATCCGCTCGTGGATCGAAGCCGAGTCGCTCCCGCGGATCTACAAGAGTGGCCGTTCCTGCTTGGCAGGCCTGGTTCGGCCGTACGCCGAATGGTCGAGCGAGCGCTCGACGTGCATCGCGTGAAGCTCCGCGGGATTGCGCGCATCACCGGCACGGAAGCCGTCAAGCAGTCGGTGGCAGCGGGCCTCGGTATGGCATTCATATCGAAAGCGGCCGCCGCGGATCACTTAGCGCTGGGACGACTCGCGATCGTGCCCGTCGACGGGCTGGTGATTCGCCGCCAGCTCGTGCGTCTCAAGCTGCGGGGCCGCCTCGGGGGTATCAGTCCTGCGAGCCGAGAGCTCGAGTCGCTTCTGGATGAGGCGTCGACCAACGACGTCGCGTCCGACGCCACCGGTATCGCCGATCTGCCCGCCGGCGACCACATACCTGGCGGCGGAAACGGCGACCCGGTGGTTCTATAGTTCGTCAAGGGTCCACGGAACACCGCGCCACCGGCGCGCCACGGAAACACACGATGATTCGCTCGCTGTCGCGCAGCACTCGGCACCTTCACTCGCGCCACGCGATCGCGGTCGCATTGGCCACGACGCTCACTGCCGCAGCGTGCCATCACCCGCCGCCGCTACCACCCGCGCCGCCACCGCCGCTCAGCGATTCGGGGACGGCAGCGCTCACCTGGGTGCAATCGCATCTGTCGCCGATCGTCCTCCACGACTCGACGCCGCCGGCCCAAGAGCAGCACGGTCTCGCCTCGATCGCGAGCGGAGCGAGGATTCTCGGACTGAGCGAGCTTACCGAGGGCACCGCCGAATTTCCCGAAGTCGTCCGCCGCACGCTGATGATTCTTGCCGATTCGGGATTCAAGGCCGTCGCGATTCAAGGGCCGATGGCCGAAGCGCTCGAGATCGATCGATACGTGCGGGGCGGCAGCCCGGTCGACGTGCGACGGCTGCTGCACGCGCTCGGGTCGTGGCGCTTCGAGACGAAGGAGATGGCGGCGTTCGTCGGCGCACTGCGCGAGTGGAATCATGCGCACCCGGACAAACAGATCGGCTTCTACGGTTTCGAGATTCCGAGTGCGGCGCTCGCCGTGCGAACGGTGACGACGCTTCCGGACTCGGTGATGGGCGCCGCGCTTCGCGGTTGGCTGACGCACGAGTACGCGTGTGTCAGGGAGAACGAGTCAGCCCACTTCGGACTCGAAGGGCGCACTGCGGACAGCGCATATTGGAACGCGTGCGCGCCGGCGACCCGCGCGGCACTCGACAGCGTCGTCGCGGCGCGGGCCCGCGCGAGCAACCCCTCCGTCGCGACCCAATTGGCGTTCGCCGAGGAGAACGCGCGTCTCATTGCCCATCACGTGGCGGTCGGCCTGCGCCATCTCGCGCGACAGGACGCCAACGCCGAGCACGTGACGTACCTGGCGAATCAGTTCGGACCGCAGGGCCGCATCGTGCTGTGGGGCGGCGACATCGAAATGGGGCGGCTCACCCAGGACAAGAATGTGCAGACCGGCGTGCCGCTCGGACAGAAACTCGGCGCCGCGTATCGGCCCGTGGCCTTCGCCATCGGCACCGGACATTTGCGGGCGCGCGTGCCGTCCGTTAACCGCTCGGCCAACGGGCGCGGCAGCGGCGAGCCGGGATTCGCCGACACGCACGTCGCGCGGCCGGAACAGGACTCATATGAGGACGTGCTGAATCGACTGCCGTCGTCGGGCGATTCGTACTGGCTGGACGTTCGAAACCTTCCGAGCGACAAGGCCGGCGGCTGGATGCACGGACCGCGCTTCATGCGCCTCATCACCGAGGTGTACTCGCCCATTTTGCCGAATGCGTTCGAAACGCAGATCGAGCTGCCGTCGAACTACGACGCCATCGTCTTCGTGAAGACGCCGACGCCGGTGCATCAGCAATGAGTTCTTGCCGCGTCCGGCACCCTCGTTGCTGTAGAACGCGCTGACATGTTCGTCTCCGACTTTGCCATCCGCCGCCCGATCGTCACAGTAGTGACGATGATCGCGCTCGTCGTCTTCGGCATCGCCGCGCTGACGAAGCTCGACACCGACGAGTTCCCGGACATCGACGCGCCGATCGTGTTCGTGGCGATCGCCTATCCCGGCGCGGCCCCCGACGTCGTCGAGCGCGAGGTGATCTCGCGCATCGAAGACAAGATTTCCGGCATCAGCGGCGTGGACAAGATCAACGCGACCGCCACCGACGGATTCGCCCAGATCATCGTGCAATTCGTCTTCTCGAAACCCGTGGATCAGGCGACGCAGGACATCCGCGACGCCATCTCCGCGGTGCGCGCTCAACTTCCCGCCGAGATCATCGAGCCGGTCATTCAACGGTTCGACCCGAACCAGCTCCCGATCGTCTCGTTGGCGCTCACATCGAGCGTGCTCACGCCCCCGCAGCTCACGCAGATCGCCGACCAGACGATCGCCGGCGACCTGCGCGCGATCGCCGGCGTCGCTCAAGTGAACGTCGTCGGCGGCGACAGCGCACAGCTCAACGTCAACGTGCGCCCGAACGATCTCGCGGCGGTCGGCGTCGGCATCGATCAGGTCGTGAACGCGCTCCGCGCGCAGAATCTCGCAGCGCCGGTCGGCAACGTGAACAGCGCGCTCGAGCAGCGGTCGATCCGACTCGAGGGACGCCTCGATCATCCGGAGGATTTCAGCGCGCTCGTCATCTCGTCGCGCAACGGCGGGCTGGTGACGCTCGGTCAGGTGGCCGACGTCGAAGCCGGCGCCGCCGAGCCGCTGTCGGGCGCCTTTTTCAACGGCAAACAGGCGATCGGTCTCGACATCGTGAAATCGCGCGAGGCCAGCACGACGGCCGTGGCCGATCGCGTGCGAGCTCGGGTCGACAGCCTGCAGCGGCAAATGCCGCCCGGCACGCAGATCGAGGTCGTGCGCGACGCCGGTGTGCGCGTCCGCAATTCGGTGCGCAACGTCCAGGAGGCGCTCATCGAAGGGGCGTTGCTCACGGTGCTTGTCGTGTTCCTGTTCCTGAATTCGTGGCGTTCGACGGTGATCACCGGTCTCGCTCTGCCCGTGTCGGTGCTCTCGGCGTTCGTGCCGCTGTTGATGCTCGGGTTCACCCTCAACACGATGTCGCTGCTCGGCCTGTCGCTGGCGATCGGCATTCTCATCGACGACGCGATCGTCGTGCGCGAGAACATCGTGCGGCACGTCGAGATGGGTGCCGACCACATGACGGCGGCGCACGAAGGCACCGACGAGATCGGACTCGCCGTGGCCGCGACGACGTTCTCGATCGTCGCGGTGTTCGTGCCGGTGGGCTTCATGCCCGGCGTCGCGGGTCAATGGTTCAAACCGTTCGCGCTCACGATCGCCGCGGCGGTGCTCGTCTCGCTCTTCGTGTCGTTCTCGCTCGACCCGATGCTCTCGGCGTACTGGGCGGATCCACAGCTCGAGGCGCACGATCGACGCAACCCGATCGCACGCGCGCTCGAGCGATTCAATCAATGGTTCGACCGTCAGGCTGACCGCTACAAGTCGGTGATCGCGTGGGCGCTCGATCATCGATGGACGATGGTGGCGCTGGCGGCCGCGTCGTTTGTGTTCGCGATCGTGTTGCAGATCACGATCGGCGGGTTCGCGTTCGTACCGGTGACCGATCAGAGTGAACTGAACATCGCCATCGAGACGCCGCCCGGCTCGAGCCTCGACTATACGTCGCTCAAGGCGGAAGAGATCGCGCGAATGATTCGCGCGCGGCCGGAAGTGAAATACACGTACACGACCGTCGGCAGCACGACCGGATCGGCCGAGGCGGACAACGCGACGATTTACGTGAGGCTCGCTCCAAAGAACGAGCGCTCGCTGAGCCAGGACGAGCTCGGACAGGTCATGCGCCAGGAAATGCGGCACGTCGGCGGCGCGACGGCGTTCACGTTCGCGTCCGGCTTCGGCGGTGCGCAAAAGCAGTTGCAACTGCAACTGCAGGGTCCCGACCAGGCCGTGCTCAACGACTACGCCGAGCGCATCGCCAAGATCGTGTCGAGCGTTCCGGGCGCGGTGGACGTCGGACTGTCCACCAAAGGACAGAAGCCCGAATTCAACGTGCGTGTGAACCGTGGACTCGCCGGCACGCTTGGCGTGAGTGTGAGCCAGCTCGCCGCGTCGCTCCGATTCGCCTTCGCCGGCGTGGATGCCGGAACGTGGGTCGATCCCTCGGGCATCTCGCGCTACGTGCACGTGCGACTCGTGCCGTCGGCGCGCGAGAATGCGGCGGACCTGGGGCAGTTGCCCGTGCTGGTGACGCCGGCGCAGGCCGCGGCGGCCGGCGCGGGAGCGACGCCCGGCACAGGCGGTTCGGGAGTGCCGCAGTTCGTGCCGCTGCGGCAGCTCGCCGACATCACGCCGAGTACTGGGCCGTCGCAGATCGACCACTACCAGCGAGAGCGCGTGGTGACGATCGGCGCCAACGTCGAAGGCGCGTCGCTCGGCAACGTGTCGCGCACGGTGCTTCAGGGGGTGAACAAACTGCAACTGCCGTCGGGCTATCACATCTCGCTCGGCGGCGAGACGCAGAGTCAGAACGAGGTGTTCGGCAACATCTTCATCGCGCTGGGCATCGCGGTGATGCTGATGTATCTGATTCTCGTCGTGCAGTTCGGATCGTTCCTGGATCCGCTGGCGATTCTCGTGTCGCTGCCGTTATCGCTGATCGGCGTCGTGCTGGCGTTGATCGTGACGCGCGACACGCTCAATCTGATGAGCCTGATTGGCGTCATTCTGTTGATGGGCATCGTGGCGAAGAACGCCATCCTGCTGATCGACTTCGCGAAGTGGGCGCACACGGGACGCGGACTCGACCGTCGCGCGGCGTTGATCGAGGCCGGGCGCATTCGGTTGCGTCCGATCCTCATGACGACGCTGGCGCTGATCGCCGGCATGGTGCCGGTGGCGATGGGCCTGGGTGAGGGCGCGGACTTTCGAGCGCCGCTCGGCCGCGCGGTGATCGGCGGCGTGATCACCTCGACAGTGCTGACGCTGGTCGTGATCCCGACCGTGTACGAGATCCTCGACGAGTGGCGCGAGGGATTCCTGGCGCGCTTCCGGCGGAAACAGCCGGCGCCCGTGGGCCACGTCGTGCCCGAGCCTGGCGATTAGTTAAGTCGAATAGCCGCGGGCCCTACGGACGCGCACGCAACACGGCTCAGCCGGCTAGGACACGGATGCGTACGGATCTTGCGAACGCTGGAGGCGGCCTCGGAAATGACCGGGGCGTCTCAACCGTGCGGAGGAACTCATGTCGATACGCCCTGCTCGAGGCATGGCAATCGTGAGCGCGTGCGCCCTTGGTGTGCTTTGGGCGGCCTGCTCGAAAAGCGTAAGCAAGACGGACACGCTGGCGACTACGATGGACACGACCAAATCGGCCGCTGCGACGCCGACGCCCGACACCACGAGCATGGCGGTACCGACGTTGACTGACGTCAACATCGTCGCGCTGCTCGATGAAGCGAACGCCGGCGACAGCACGATGGGCAAGCTGGCCGCGACGAAGGGGACGAGTTCCGCGGTGAAGGAATTCGGCCGCCAGATGGAGCGCGATCATCACATGCTGCGCGAGCAGGGACAGGCGTTGGCGAAGAAGGAGAATCTCGCGCCGCAGCCGCCGGCGAACGACACGCTGGTGACCGCGACGAGCAAGATGCACGACAACCTCGACGCGATGGCGAAGGGCAAGGACTGGGACAAGGCGTACATCGACAACGAAGTCGCTGCCCACCAGTCGGTGCTCGCTCTCCTGACGACGGCGGGTACGTCGGCGCAGGACACGTCGCTCAAGGCGCTGATCGTCAAAGTGCAGCCGCTCGTTCAGGCGCATCTCACCAAGGCGCAGGACATTCAGTCGAAGCTCGCCGCGACGGCGACGGACACTGGGACGAACGCGATGGGCAAGAAGAAGGGCTAAGCGAAGCGAAGACTTACAGATAGCTCTGATCTCGCGGCGCGCCCCGTTCACTCGGGTCGCGCCGCGAGCCGCGTTCGATCCATCGCCCTTGGCCGTTCCGGTCCACCGGCCCACAAGACCACCAGCAGGTTGTAAAGAAAGTAAGTAGGTACTTGCATCGTGGTTGCGAACCGTCTACGGTTCGCTCCCATGGACATCCGCGACCGAATCCTCGACGCAGCGAAGCGTGTGTACGCCCAGCACGGCTTCCGGGGCGCAACGACGCGCCTCATCGCGATTGAAGCAGACGTCAACGAAGTCACGCTGTTTCGAACATTCGGCTCCAAGGCCGCGCTGTTCGAGACGCTGATGAAGGCGCACAACGCGCAAACTCCGGTTCCTCCTCTCCCAGAGGAGCCGGTGGATCCCGTCGCGGAGCTGACGGACTGGGTGCGCCGCGTGCTGGCCCACCTGCGCGAAAATCGCTCGCTCATCCGCACCTCGATCGGCGAGGCAGAGGATCGTCCCGGCGCCGCGACGACGATGTGCGAGGGGCCGACCTGCGCCGGCCGCATCCTGTCCGACTACGTGCGGCGGCTGCAGACGCGTGGAATGGCGGACCCGGCTGTCGACGTCGAAACCGTTCGCGCGATGCTCCTCAGCGCGATGTTCGGCGACGCGATCTGCCGAGAGGTGATGGCGGGTGTGTTCCCCGAGCCTGAATCAGAAGCGGCAGCGAAGTACGTAGGCATCATGGTGCGGGCGCTCGGCATCGGGCGCGGCGCGCGCAAATCGAACGTCGCGCGAGTAGTCGCCGGAGACTGACGCGCGGGCATGACCTCTACCCACCGAGTCACATGAAGACCGTAGGCCACCATCGCATCGCGCGAGCGGTCGTCACGCTCGCCACGGCGCTTGCTTGCGCCGGTCCACTTGTCGCACAACAAACTACCCCCGCCGCAAGCGCGGCCGTCGGAGCCTCCGTTCGGCTCTCACTCGACGACGCGCTGCGGATGGGGGAAGCGCAGAGTCAGAACGTGGAAATCGCCCGCTCGAGCGTGGTTCGCGCGAACGGCCAGCGGTACCAGGCGCGGAGCCAGCTCTTTCCGCAGCTGAACGCCACGGCCGCCTATAGTCGCACGCTCCAATCGCAGTTCTCGAGCTTCAGCGGCACGGCGACGGCTGTTGACACGACGACGCCGAAGGTCCAGGCGGTGTGCGCGCCGAACATTCCCGCCGATGCCACGCCCGACCAACGGCTCGCCGCGCTTTCACAGGCGACGACATGCCAGTCGTCGAGCTCCTCGGCATTGGGGTTCAATCTGAGTCAGACGAGTTTCGGCGCGAGGAATCAGTGGACGGGTGGTCTGAATTTCTCCCAGAACGTCTACACCGGTGGCCGCATTGCCGCGCAGACCGACGCCGCGAGCGCCCAGGTTCGCTCGGCCGACATCGAAGTGTCGGCGCAGCGCGCACAAGCGGCGCTCGACGTGGCCTCGGCGTACTATGACGCGGCGCTGGCTGACCAGCTCGTCGTCATCGCCGACTCGTCGGTCGCGCAAACCGCGATCGTGCTCCAGCAGACGCGCGTCGCTCGACAAGTCGGCAACGCCGCGGAGTACGATCTGCTGCGCGCGCAGGTGACGCACGACAACGAGCTGCCGGTCGCGATTCAGGCCCGCGCCAATCGCGAGGTCGCGTACCTGCGGCTCAAACAACTGCTCAACATGCCGCTCGAACGTGTTGTGCAGCTCACGACGCAGATCGAGACGCCCGACGGTCCGACGCTCCCGGCCATCGCGTCGAACGTCGCCGACACCTCTACGGCGTTGCGCGCGCCCGTGCGCGAGCTCGATGAAGCCGTCCGCGCATCCGAAGCGCAGGTGCGCGTGACGCGCAGCGAGCGCATTCCGTCGCTGTCGGTCGTCTCGGCGTATCAACGTCTCTACTTCCCGACGCAATTCCTGCCCCAGGCGAACTTCGGCGTGAACAACTGGACGGTCGGTCTCCAGACGAGTTTCCCGATTCTCGACGGCGGGCGGATCAAGGGTGACCAGCTGATCGCGCAGGCAGGGGTGCAGCAAGCGAAGGCGCAGCGCGAGCAGACGCGCCAATTCGCGGCGCTCGACACGCGAGTCGCACTGAATCAGCTCGCCGAAGCGCAGTCCTCGTGGGAAGCGAGCAAGGGCACGGCCGAACAGGCGCAGAAGGCCTACGCCATCGACGAAGTGAGACTCCGCGAAGGCATTTCGACGCAGACGGACCTCACGCAGTCGCGGCTCCTGCTCGAGCAGTCGCTCGCGAACCGCGCGCAGGCGGCGCGGAATCTGGCAGTGGCGCGCGTGCGTCTGGCGCTCATCCACGACTTGCCCATTCAGCAGACGGGCACCGGCGCGGTGTCGGCGCAGAACGCGACGGCGCAGCAGCAACAACAACAGCAGCAGCAATCCCAACAACAAACGAACTCAAGTCAGGCCGCGGCCTCCACCACGGGCGCGGGCGGACCACCAGGGGGCATTCAGCCATGAACCAGCGTAAGAGCGACGCACGTCGCGGCACTACCACCACCGCGATCTTGACGTTCGCGCTCGTCGCCCTGGCCGGATGCAAGGGCGCCGACACGGGGAAGGCTGCGACGACCACGCCGGCGATGCTCGTCGGTCCGGAGAACATCGCGGTGGTGAAGGGCGAGCAACTGCGCTCGGGCCCCGCGCTTTCGGGTACGTTGCAGCCGGAAGAGCAGGCGAACGTCCGCGTCGAAGTGGCCGGAACCGTGTTGCAGACGTACGCCGAAGCGGGCCAGCACGTGACGCGCGGGGAAACGCTGGCGCGCATCGACGACGCGACATTGCAGGAAGCCGTGCTTTCCGCGCAGGCGGCGACGACGACGGCGCAAAGCACGGTCGATCTCGACAAGAAGCAGGTCGACCGCAACACCGCGCTCCTCAAAGCCGGCGCGATCGCCGACCGCGACCTCGAGATGTCGCAGAACCAGTTGAGCGCCGCGCAAGCACAACTCGCGAACGCGCAGTCGTTGCTCGCCAACGCGAAGAAGCAGCTCAGCAAGGCGACGATCGTCGCGCCGTTCTCGGGCATCGTCAGCGCGCGGCAAGTGAGCGCGGGCGACGTGTTGCAACCCGGTGGCGCGCTCTACGTGATCGTGAATCCGGCGACGATGCGCCTCGAGGCGTCGGTGCCGGCGGATCAGCTGTCGTCGATTCGAATCGGCGTGCCGGTGGATTTCACGGTGAACGGCTATCCGAACCGGGCGTTCACCGGACACATCACCGCGATCAACCCCGTGGCCGACCCGGCGACGCGCCAGGTGCGCATCATCGTGTCGCTGCCGAATGAAAACGGCGCGCTCGTGGGCGGTCTGTTCGCCGACGGTCACGTGGCGAGTGAAGTACGCTCGGCGCCCGTCGTGCCGATCGCGGCCGTCGACGAGCGCGGGTTGAAGCCGTACGTCATGCAGATCAGGAACGGGCTCGTGACGAAGACGGAAGTGGAGCTCGGCATTCGCGACGCGGCGACCGAGACGGTGGAGATCAAGAGCGGCGTGCAGGCGGGCGACACGATTCTCCTCGGCGCGGCGCGCGGCATCTCGGAGAAGACGCCGGTCAAGGTCAGCGCGGTGGCGGCTGACACGGAGCGCAAGCAATGATCATCTCGGATTTCGCGATCAAGCGGCCGCTCATCACCGTGGTGACGATGGTCGCTATGGTGATCTTCGGACTGTTCGCGTTGCTCAAATTGAAGACCGACGAATTCCCGGACGTCGATCCGCCGTTTCTCACGGTCGGCATCGTGTACCCGGGCGCGTCACCAGACGTCGTCGAGAGCGAGGTGTTGAAGCCGGTCGAGGAACAGATCGGCTCGATCTCCGGCGTCAAGCGCATCATGGGCAAGGCGTACGACGGCTACTCGATGATCATGATCGAGTTCTTCTACGACAAGGATCTCAACGTCGCGTCGCAGGAAGTGCGCGATGCGATCTCCGGCGTCCGCGAGGATCTGCCGATCGAGATGAAGGAGCCGATCGTGCAGAAGTTCAACGACACGGACCGTCCGATCGTGTCGCTGGCGATCTCGTCGACAGTGCTGTCGCCGCCGGAGCTCACACGCTTGGCCGATCCGGGCATCACGCGCGAGCTGCGCGCGCTGCCGGGCGTCGCTGACGTGCAGATCTTCGGCAAGGTGGAGCGCGAGCTCACGGTCGAAGTCGACCCGCACAAGCTGCAAGCGGCGAACATCAGCGTCGCCGAAGTCGTGCAGGCGCTCCAACTGCAGAACCTCGCGGCACCGGTCGGCCGAGTGAACGGCGATCTCGACGAGCGCGCGATTCGCTTGCGCGGTCGTCTCGACAATCCGGCGGAGTTCGAGAACCTCATCGTCGCCGACCGGAATGGGCAGCTCGTGCGGCTCGGACAGGTCGCGACGATCAAGGACGCGACGGAAGAGCCGCGCACGCTCGCGCTCTACAACAGCAAGGAAGCGATCGGCATCGACGTGAAGAAGGCGAAGGGTTACAGCACGACGGACGTCGCCGATCGCATTCGCGCGCGACTGGACCAGATCGAACCGACGCTGCCGAAGGGCACGAAGTTCGACCTGGTGAAGGACTCCGGCGAACGCGTGGACCACGCGGTGAGCAACGTCGAAGAGGCGTTGATCCTTGGCGCGGCGCTCACAGTGCTGGTCGTGTTCCTGTTCCTGAACTCGTGGCGATCGACGGTCATCACCGGCGTGGCGCTGCCGATTTCGGTGCTGGCGAGCTTCATCGCCGTGTGGGCGCTCGGCTTCAAGCTGGAGACGATGTCCCTGCTAGGCCTATCGCTCGCGATCGGTATCTTGATCGACGACGCGATCGTCGTTCGAGAGAACATCGTGCGACACGTCGAGATGGGGAAAGACCATTTCACAGCGGCGCACGACGGCACCGACGAGATCGGCCTGGCCGTCGCCGCGACGACCTTCTCGATTCTCGCCGTGTTCGTGCCGATCGGCTTCATGCCGGGCATCGGCGGTCAGTGGTTCAAGCCGTTCGCGCTGACCATCGCATGCTCGGTGGCGGTGTCGCTGTTCGTGTCGTTCTCGCTCGACCCGATGCTGTCGGCGTACTGGGCGGATCCGCACAAGGCGCCGCACGAGCGCGCGTGGATCACGCGGCAGCTGGACAAGTTCAACCACTGGTTCAACGCGCGCGCCGAGGACTACAAGAAAGTCATCGCGTGGGCGCTCGACCATCGCACCGCGATGGTGTTGATGGCAGCGCTGACGTTCATCGCGTCATTTTTCCTCCCGTCGTACGGATTGACGGGTCTCGGCCTGGCCGTCGCGGCAATCGCCATCATCGTGTTCGGGATGACGAAAGCGGGGCTCAATCGTGCCACGCGGAGCGCGGTCATCGCGATTGGATCCATCGGCTACGTGTACGCGGCAGTCACTTCGTTCGGCATTGCTCCGCGGGCCTTGCAGCCGATCCGCACGGTCGGCACGGGTTTCTTCCCGGAAGACGACCGCGCCGAGTTCACGATGGCCCTCGAAACACCGCCGGGCTCCAACCTCGAGTACACGCGACTCAAGGCCGAGGAAGCGGCGCAGATCGCGCGCGCACACACGGATTTGGTGAAGTACACGTACACGACGCTCGGCAACCAGGCGACGGGCGGCGTGGACGAAGGGCACATCTACGTGCGGCTCGTGCCGAAGGACAAGCGAAGCCTGTCGGCGGAGGAATTCGCCGAGGTGCTGCGGCACGAGACGAAGCGCATGTCCGGCGCGACGATCTCGATCTTCACGAACGATCTCAACGGCGGATTCAAGGCGATTCAGCTGCAGTTGCGCGGGCAGGACGTGGCCGCGCTGGCGGAAGCGGCCGACATGGTGAAGGCCGGCGTCGAGAAGATTCCCGGCGCGGTCGACATCGGCCTGTCTACGAAAGGACAGAAGCCGGAGCTCGAAATCGATCTGAATCGAGGTGTCGCCGGTTCGGTGGGTCTCACCGTGGGACAGGTCGCGCAGTCGCTGCGCCCGGCGTTCGCGGGTATCGACGCCGGCTACTGGATCGATCCGAGCGGCAAATCGCGCAAGGTCACCGTGCGACTGACGCCCGAATCGCGCCAGCGCGCGTCGGATCTCGAGCGCTTGCCGATGGTGGTGCAGGGACCGAACGGGCTTCCGGCGACGATGCCGCTCGGCCAGATCGCGACGATCAAACCGGGCGTTGGTCCGGCGATCATCGACCACTTGAATCGTGAACCGGTCGTGACGGTCGAGCTCAACACGTCGGGACGCGCCGCCGGTGACGTGACGGCGGACATTCAGACGATGCTCGGCAAGATGCGCCTGCCACCTGGCGTGCGGTACACGATCGGCGGCGACGCCGAATCGCAGGCGGAGGTGTTCGGCCAGATTTTCTCGGCGCTGGGACTGGCTGTGTTGTTGATGTATCTGATTCTCGTGGTGCAGTTCGGATCGTTCATCGACCCGATCGCGATTCTCATGTCGCTGCCGCTGTCGTTGATTGGCGTGATGATATCGCTTGCGATCACCAAGATGACGATCAACATCATGAGCTTGATCGGCGTGATCTTGCTCATGGGCATCGTGGCGAAGAACGCGATTCTGCTGATCGACTTCGCGAAGTGGGCGCGCGAGGATCGCGGCGTGCCGCTGCGCGAGGCGTTGATTCAGGCCGGCGCGATCCGGTTGCGTCCGATTCTCATGACGACGTTCGCGCTCATCGCCGGCATGATCCCGGTGGCGCTCGGCCGCGGCGAAGGCGCGCAGTTCCGCGCTCCGCTCGGTGTGGCGGTCATCGGCGGCGTGATCACGTCGACTTTCCTCACGCTGCTCGTGATTCCGACCGGCTACGAGATTCTCGATGAATGGCGCTCGTGGTTCATGCGCAGCATCGGCTCAACGCCGAAACAGATGACGGCAGAGCACGCGGTGCCGGCGGCGGGGGACTGAATAGAGGGTGGACAGGTGGACAGGTGGACAGGTGGACGGCGAGATGTCCGACGTCTGGATGCCAGAAGACTGACTCAGCGGTCCGGCCCTCCCTGTCCACCTGTCCACCTGTCCACCCGTCCACCCGTCCACCTTTAGAAACGGCCAGACGTGCCGATATGCAATGAAAGGGGGCCGCGATTGCGGTCTCCGAGAAGCGCGACGCCGCACCACGGGAGGGCGTCCTGCCGCATATCGGACGAAGCATCACGGCGACCGTTGTCATCGCCTCGACGGCCTGTGCGTTCTCGCGCGGCTCCACGGGATTCCATCCCGCGGACGACTTCGTTCTGTCCGGCACCGCGCTGTCCGATCTCACCGAGGGCACGACGCTGCGGACGAGATCGGCCGCGCTCGACCGAATCACCAAGCGTGAGCCGCGGCTCGACAGCACGATGCGTCGACTCGGCACGGGCCGCGGCGTGGCGATCTACGTCTTCGACGGCGGTGTCAGCGATACGCACGCGGAGCTGGCGGGGCGCGTTCGAGTCGGATTCGACGCGTTCCCGAGCTCCCCTCGAGTCTGCAACGCGCACGGCACCGCCGTCGCCGGCGCCGCGGCCGGTGCGACGCTCGGCGTGGCCCCCGAAGCCGAGATCGTCGACGTCAAGATCATCAACTGCGATCACATGCGCGGATCCGTGAGTGCCATCGCCGACGCGGCGCGGTGGACGGTGCAGGATCACCATCGCCATCCCGGGCAGGCCGCGATCGCGAACTGGTCGTTCGCCGTCGACACGACGCGCGGCGTTCCGGAGGTGGACAGCGCGCTCGCGATGCTGCGCGACGCGGGAATTCTCGTCGTCGTCGCGGCGGGCAACTTCGACATCGACGCCTGTCACGTCTCGCCGGCGAACGCGCCGCGCGCGTTCGTCGTTGGTGCGAGCGCGCTGATGCATTCGACCGACAAGCAATGGCAGGACGTGCGGGCCAAGAATACTGCGTGGGGTCCGTGCATCGATCTCTACGCGCCAGGGGACTCGGTGCTGTTGCCGGGTTTCGATCGCGAGGGGCCGACAACGTCCGTGTGGAGCGGCACGTCGATGGCGGCGGGCTACGTGAGCGGCGCGGCGAGCCTCATCTTCCAGCGCGATCCCGGCGCCACATCCGATGACGTCATGATGTTGCTGCTCGAGCAGGCCACGCCGTCGGTCGTCGACGAGCGCGCGGGTATCACGACGTCGGCGCGCTCACCGCTGCTCTACGTCGGCCCCGCGGTGCGCACCGTAGCCGCCGTTCCGCACGTACGGTACTAGTCCGCCGGCCGACAGCACGCCGGCCATGAAGGGTGCGGGCGGCGCCGCGGCGATCGTCTCGTTCCTGTCGAGCAGGGTGATGATCGCGGTCCGATCGTCCATCGACACACGGAGCCTGTCTCCTTCGCGAATTGCGCTCGTGTCGCACTCGATCGGCAGCAGCGCGTTGTTGACGGCGTTGCGGTAGAACGTTCGCGAAAAGCTCTTGGCGAGGACCGCCTTGATGCCCGCGGCGAGAATCACCGTGGCGGCGATCTCCATGGCCGATCCGCAGCCGAAGTTCGCGCCGGCGACGATCAGGTCTTCCGGTTGCACCGACGCCGCGAACGCCGGATCGACCGCCTCGAGGAGATATCGCCTCAACACGCTCTCATCCAGCGTGTCGCGCTTGCGCGTGGAGGCGATGATGTAGTCGGTGTTGATATCATCGCCGAGCACGCGCGCGCGGCCGTCGAGTGCGATGTGCATCGTCATCGGATGTCGCGCGGGTCGGTGATGCGGCCCGTGGCGGCCGACGCGGCGCACGTCGCCGGCGACGCGAGGTAGATCGACGCCGTGGCGTTGCCCATGCGCGCCTTGAAATTGCGGTTCGCCGTGGAGAGCACGTTCATGCCGTCGCCCGGAATCGCGCCGCTCGTTCCGCAGCACGCGCCGCAGCCAGGCGTCGTGACGATCGCGCCCATCGTCGTGAGCTTGGCGAGCGTGCCGTCGTCGGTGAGCGTGAGCAGCACCTCGCGCGACGCCGGCGTCACGACCAACTGCACGCCTGGCGCCACGCGTCCGCCGGCACGCTCGAGCACGTGCACAGCTTCGTGAAAATCGGAGACCCGGCCGCCGGTGCAGGTGCCGAGGAAGACCATGTGCACCGGGACGCCGGCCGCCGCGCTGACGTCGACCACGTCAGTCGGATTGTGCGGAATCGCGACGCGCGGCGAGAGTGTCGAGAGGTCGAGGGTGAGGGTGAGTGAATAGGTCGCGGTGGAGTCGGGGTGGACGGGCGTGGACGGGTGGACAGCGAGACGTCTGACGTCAGACCCCTCGGCTTCCGAGGCGTCGCCTCTCGTTGTCCACCCGTCCAGCCCGTCCACCCTCTCGGCGAGGTACGCCTCCGTCGCCGCATCGACGCTCCACATCGCCGCCTTCGCGCCCGCTTCGACCGAGAGATTCGACAACACCATGCGCTCGTCGAGCGTGAACGCGCCGACGCCCGGACCGTGGAATTCGAGCGCCTGATAGTTCGCGCCTTCAGAGCCGAGTGCGTGGATCATCGCGAGACCCACGTCCTTCGCGGCGAGCGCGGGCGGACGCGTTCCGGTGAGCTCGATCCTGATCGTCTCCGGCACGCGCAACCACGTCCGGCCGGTGATGAGCGCAGCCGCGATGTCGGACGAGCCGAGTCCGGTCGCGAACGCATTGAGCGCGCCGCAGGTCACGGTGTGACTGTCGGCGCCGATGACGAGATCGCCGGGCACGATGCGCCCGCGTTCTGGTGCGACCTGGTGGCTGATTCCTTCGCCGACCTCGAACACCGTCGCGCCATGGCGTCGCGCGAATGCGCGTACCTGGTCGTGAAACGCAGCGGTCTTGGGCGTGGACGGCGGCGAGTAGTGGTCGAGCGAGAACACCACGCGATTCGCGTCGAACAACCGCTCGCCGCCCATCTGCTCGAAGTAGCCGATGGTCATCGGCGTGGAGGCGTCGGTGCCTATGACGAGGTCCACGTCGCATACGACGACGTCGCCCGCGCGTGCATCGACGCCCGACTTTGCCGACAGAATCTTCTCGCTCAGTGTCTTGCCGCGAGCCGCCGTCATTCGCTCGACGCCGCGGCGGCTGTCGGATCGATTGTCACCGGGCTGGCGAGCATCGTGTCGGCGGCGGCGCCGCGCTCCGTGCGCGCGATCCACGTTGCTCCAACGAGGTTGCTCAACGTGTTCACCGCCGACCGGCACATGTCGAGCGGGCGGTCGATCGCGGCCACGAGCGCCATGCCCGCGGCGGCGCGCGAGCCGAGGCCGATCGCGTTCAGCACGATCAGCGTCGTGACGAGCGAACTGCCCGGCACGCCCGCGCCGGCAAACGCGGCGATCGTCGCCATGGCGACGACCGTGAGCATCATGCTCGGCGTGACGGGAAAACCGTACAGATGCGCGATGAAGACGGCCGTCACCGCTTTATAGGCAGCCGACCCGTTCTTGTTGAGCGAAGCGCCCGCCGGCAGGACGAAGCTCGTGATGTCGCTGGGTACGCCTAGGCGGTCGTTGGCCGCGGCCATGCTCACGGGAAGCGTCGCGTTGGACGACGCCGTAGAGAACGCGAGGAAGAGCGCGTCGGACGTGCGCTCGAGGAAACCGGCAATCGGTTGGCCGGCACCGAAGCGCAGCATCGGGATCAGCGTGACGACGACGTGCACGACCAGCGCCACGACGACGACGGCCGCGAACGCGAGAAGCTGGTCGAGCAGCCCGAGACCCGCCTTCGCGACCGCGGCCGCGATGAGGGCGAAGACGCCGAATGGCGCGAGCTGCATGAGCCAACCGACGACGACCATCGCCATCTCGTTCACGCCCCGGAAGAAACGCACGACCGGTTCGCGCCGGTGGGTTTCGATGACCGTCGCGGCGGCGCCGAAGAAGCACACCGCGACGATGAGCGGCAAGAGATCGGCGCCGCCCTGCGCTGCGGCCGCGAACGGATTCTGCGGCACGAGGTTGATGAGCGTCTGCGCGACGCCTGGCACGGACGCGGTACCTGCGCCGCCCGGCTGATTCGCCGCGCCAACGGCATTCGGAAAGGTGAAACCGGCGCCGACGTTCGATGTCGTCGCGACGAGCAGGCCGATGAGCGCGGCGACGAGCGTCGTTCCGAAAAAGAAAAGTAGTGTCTTGGCGCCCACTCTGCCGAGCGATCGGATGTCGCCCAGCGATGCGACGCCGACGAACACGCTGGCGATGACGAGCGGCACGACGACCATCGTGATCAGTCGAATGAACACGGTGCCGACCGGCTCGAGGTTCGCGACCACGCCTGCGAACAACCCAAAACCGGGCGCGCGCGCGACCAGCCCGACGACCACGCCGGACGCGAATCCTATGAGGATCTTGCGCTCGAGCTTCACGACGCGCCCGCTCTCGCCGCGTTGGCGTCGTGCGGCGAATAGTGGCCGGAGAGCACCTCGTCGAGCGCGAGCTTCAAGGCGTCGAGCGTGCGCTCGGCGTCAGCCATGCGAATGTCGCCCATGTGGCCGATGCGAAAGCCGACCGACTCGTACGGCCCGAGGCCGCCCGCCGTGAGAATGCCGCGCGACTTGATTCGTTCTCGGATCGCGCGCGGCTCGACTCCTGCCGGCAGCGCGATCGCCGTCATCGTTGCCGAGAGATGCGGGAGCTGGGGACATTGCAGCGTCAGTCCGAGCGCGCCGACGCCTTCGCGGACTCGTCGAGCGAGCGACGCGTGGCGCGCGTAGACGTTGTCCAGGGCTTCCTCGTGGATCATGCGCAATGCTTCGGCGACTTGCAGCACGATCGCCACGGGCGGCGTGCCGGGCGTCTCCGGGCGCGCTTTCTCGACCGCGTGCTTCACGGCGGTGAAATCCCAGTAGTTTCTCGGCAGCGTCGACGTCGCGCAGGCGGACCACGCACGCTGGCTCAGCACCGCCCACGAAAGCCCCGGCGCCGACATTAAACACTTCTGCGTCGCCGTGACCGCGACGTCGGCGCCCCACTCGTCGAACGCGAACGGCATTCCGCCGAGGGACGACACGCCGTCCACCAGCACGAGCTTGTCGCGCGAGCGGGCAATGCGGGCGACCGCCTCGACGTCGTTCCTCACACCGGTTGACGAATCACCGAACGCGAGCGCGATCGCGCGCGTTCGTGGATGCTCGTCGAGCACGGACTCGAGCTCGCGCGCATCGACGCCCAGCTCCCATTGTGTCGCCAAGCGATGCGCGACGACGCCGTACGATTCGGCCAAGCGCGCCCACATCTCGCCGAACTTGCCGTTACAGCACACGGCGATCTCGTCGCCGGGCGAGAAGAGGTTGCAGATCGTCGCTTCCAACGCACCGCGGCCCGTCGTGTGGATCGGGATCGGTGTCTGCGTCGTGCCAAATACGGGACGCAGAAGCTCCAGCGCGACGGCCAGCTCGCGAGAGAACTCCGGCGTGCGATGGTGGATCATGGGCCGCGCGCCCGCGCGCAGCACGCGCTCGGGCACGCGCGTCGGACCCGGCGTCATGAGAAGCAACGGCTCTCCGGCAAACGGCTCCGTCACTCGATCACGCCCTTCTTCCTGAGCGACTCGTCGATCTCCGCGCGATACAACACACCCTTTCCGATCTCGGCGATTCGCGCCGTCTCGCGGGCCATCAACTCGCCGACGGCCGCGAGCACGGATTCAGCATCGTCGCGCGGGACGACGGCCACGCCGTCCTTGTCACCCACGACGAGATCGCCCGGCATGACGACCGTATCACCGCAGGCGATCGGCAGATTGATCTCGCCGGGTCCGTCCTTGTCGCACGCGCCGGGACTCACCGAACGGCTGAACGCGGGCATGCCGAGCCGGCGGATGCCGTCGACGTCGCGAATCGCGCCGTCCACGATGATGCCGCCGAGCTTCTTTGCCGACGCTGTGTGACACATCAATTCGCCGAACACGGCGCTCGTCGTGTTGCCGCAGGTGGCGACGACGATCACGTCGCCCGGGTCGGCAACCTGAAGCGCCTTGTGCACCATGAGATTGTCGCCGGGCCGACAGCGCACGGTCACCGCGCGACCACCGAGCGACAACCCGGTGCGCGAGAGAATTCCTGGATCCATGAAATTGAACCGCCCCATCGCGTCGGCGAGGTTCGCGGCGGCCGTGCCGCGAAAACGTTCGACGAGCGAATCGGGGAGTCGCGGTGGAGCGGTCGCGATTCGAAAGCCTGGTTTTCCGCTGGCTGAGACGGGCATGCGCTGGGATGGGATGGCTGGTGAGCGCCTGAGAGTTGACTGCCGGTTGACGATGGCGAGTCGCACCGACCGGGGGAAGGGACGACGTAATCCGATCGTAATCCGGGCGTGAGCCGCCGTTCATCGGGCGGTGATGCGATCGTCATCGAGGGCTCACGGCGCTCTCACGGCCTCACCATCGGGGCGCAATCGGCGGGTGGTATCGTGGCGCCGAGCGATAGTCCGTCGCTCTGCGGTCACCCGATGGTGGAGGCCCAGGTCATGTTTGGAACGCTTCTCGAGTCCCGAGCGCGCCGGCGTCGCCGGCCCGGTGGTGCGGCGGTGAGCGTGGCGGTGCACATGGCAATCATCGTCACCGTGACGGCGACGACGGTGCGCGGGAGCGCCGTGATGAACAGCAAGCCCGATCCCATCCTGATCCGCTTCGATCGACACATTCCTTCGCCGCCACGCGTTTCTCACACATCGACGACGCAAGCCGTGACGGCGAGTCCCGTCTCGATCGCGTCCATTGTGATTCGCCACGTCGACGCTCCCACGACGATCCCAGTGGATCTCCCGCCGATCGATCCCTCAGTTGGCAACGGCACTGACAGCATCGTGATCGGCGGCGGCCCGTCGGGCCCCGGCTTGGCGCACGGCATCTTTGACGGCGCCGAGGGAAACAACCAGAGCGAATGGCGAGGTGTCGATCTTCAAACGCGAATCGTCACCTCGGCCAGACCGCGCTACCCGGAATCGTTGCGACAGGCGGCGATCGACGGCACCGTGCTCGTTCGCTTCGTCGTCGACACGACGGGCCGCGTCGATATGAGCAGCGTGGCGGTGGTGTCGAGCACGCACGATCTCTTCACCCGCGCTGTTCGCGACGCGCTGCCGGGCTTTCGTTTCAAGCCGGCCGAATCCGGCGGTCAGCACGTGCGCGTGTTGGCTGAGATGCCGTTCGAGTTTCACATCACGAGGTGACGACCGTCAGAGCGCGGCGAGCTTGCGAACCGTCGTGATGTTGCGGGCCGTCGTAGGCATGCCGAGCAGTTTGTCGAGCGTGCCTTTGAATTCCGACCCGTTGATGTCGCTGTGGCGGAGCCAATAGACCTCACGTCCGTGGAGGTGGAAGTCGTCGGTCGCGCAGCGCGCCGCCATCAACGCGTCGGCGGCGGCTCGACTCGGTTTCTGCTTGAGAAACGCGATCCAGAGCGCTCTGGCGGCCTCGACCTTGGCGGCCGGAAAGCCCCCGTCGTGCGCGATCACCGCCTCGAGATCGGCTCGCGAGCGCGTGAAGGTATCCGTCGCAAAGCCCAGTCGCGCGTGAAGATGTCGTTCAATCTTGGCTTCCAACTTGGCGGCGTCGGCCGTGGTGGCATCGAACGTGACGTTACCGCTCGCAATGAGCGTCGCGACGTTGCTGAAGCCGAGCTCGACAAACAGCGAGCGCAGGTGGTCCATCTTCACCGTGCGGCCGCCGACGTTGATCGCTCGCAACAGAGCAATGTGCCGGGGCATTCGACCTCTCTGGAGGTTCTTCGCTAGAATCGCGTCACGGCCGAACTCGCCTAACCACCATGGCGCGAAGAAATTGAATGATATCACACCCGTTCTCGGCGAATCGAGTCCCCACGTCCGACTCGATTCGACGGTTTGCGAGCGTGTGAACGCGGAGCGGTAAAGTTGCGAGCATTCGAAACCAATTCCGGCAATTCGCGACCGGTTACTTCGAGCGGTTCAGCGCGGCCTGCGGGTGAGCGCGCGGTCCCGCCCACGCACGTCGTGCAGTTCTGCGACGACGATCGGGCGCTGACGGCCTCCGCGGCGAGCTTTCTCGCCGAGGGAATCGCGGCTGGAGAGCCGGCGGTGGCGTTCGCTACACCGGCGCGTCGCGAAGCGATGCGTGACTGTCTTCGTGACCGCGGGCTCGACGTCAACTATCTCGAGCGACAGTCGCGTCTGACCGTCCTCGACGCGCGTGCGACGCTGGCGACCTTCATGTGCGACGACATGCCCGACGCGCACAAGTTCAGCCACTCGGTCGGCGCCGCCATCGAAAGGCTGTGCGCCGCGAACGCCGGCAGCCCCATTCGCGCGTTCGGCGAGATGGTCAGCCTTCTCTGGCAGGACGGGAACACGCGCGCCGCCGTTCGGCTCGAGGAGCTGTGGAACGACCTGGCGGCGATTCTTCCGATCTCACTGCTTTGCAGCTACGCGGGCGGCGAATTCCTGACGGCGACAGGCGACGAGGACCGCGAGCGCATCTGTCGGCTCCACACACATATCCTCGACACCGGCTCGCAGTTGGTAGCCGATTCGACGCTTCCGGCCTATCGCTCGCTCACCGCGCGAACTCTGGCGCTCGAAAAGCAGTTGGAAGACCGTACGGCACTCGAGGCACGGCTCAAAGATGCGCTCGCCGCGCGGAAGGTCGCCGAGGAGGAGCTGCAGCGCGCCGCCGTCGAACGCGAACGGCTCCTTCAGCGAGAGCGCGAAGCGCGCGCCGAAGCGGAATCGGCCAATCGCGCGAAAGCGGAGTTCCTCTCGGTGATGAGCCACGAGTTGCGCACGCCCCTCAACGCGATCGGCGGTCACGTGCAGCTCATCGAGCTCGAGCTCCATGGACCGGTGACCTCGGCGCAGCGCGACGCCTTGACGCGCATCGCGAAGAGTCAGCGGCATCTCCTCATGCTCGTGAACGATGTGCTCAACCTGGCGCGCATCGAGACGGGGCAGATGGAATACGCCGTCGAAGAGCTCGATCTTGAGACGGCGGCGCGACAGGTCGTGGGTGCGATGCAGCCCCTCTTCGAGCGCAGCGAGCTGACCTGTCACGTGCAGCCTGCGTCAGCCGACGTCGCGCCGCTGGTCGTCTCGGCCGATGGCGAAAAAGTGCGGCAGATTCTGATCAACCTGCTCACCAACGCCATCAAGTTCACCCGGTCAGGCGGCTGTGTGACGGTCAGCGTCGGACCATCGCCCAGGAACCCGAGTCACGTCGCCGTGACCGTCAGCGACACCGGCCTCGGGATCGCGCTGGTGCGACTACGTCATGTCTTCGAGCCGTTCGGACAAGAGCCGCGCTCGACGACGCATCATCTCGACGGCACGGGCCTCAGCCTCGCGATCAGCCGCGATCTCGCCCGCGGCATGGGCGGCGAGTTGTCGGCCGAGAGCGTGCCGGGCGAGGGCTCGACGTTCATCTTCGATTTGCCGCGCGCCGTCGCCGCGCCGATCGTTGCCGATCCGCCGGTCTCCACACGAACGCGTCGTGCGGCTCCGGAAGGCGATTCCGTTCAGCCCGCGGCGAAGTCGTAATCGAATTCGTACGAGTGCTTCTTGCCTTCGATGATGATCGCGAACTTGCCCGACAGTCCGGAGAGAGCGCCCGTGCCCGTCTCCGGCACGACGTGAATCGCGAGGCTGTTGACGCCGCGGTGCATCGTGGCCGTGTGCTGAAGCACGAACGAACCCTCGCGGCCCGCAAGCGCGCCGGTCACGCGCTCCATGGCGACGTAGCCCGCTGAGCCCTTCGCCGGAGATCCCGCGCTCAGCATGAGGCCGCGGCTGATGCCCGCGAGATCTCCGCTGAACTGTTTGTCGAACGAAAAGCGTCCGAGCGGATTCCCACTCCCGTCGTCGTCCTGGGGCTCCACCGCCATCTTGACCTCGAACGTTCCAATCGCACGCGGCACGATCACTCTCCCGGGTGGTAGACGCGCTCGGTGTGAGCCTTGAGCTGCGACGAATAGAAGTAGACTTCGCGCAAATCGCCGCTCGCGTAACGCGTGGCCTCGTCGTCGAAATGCTTCGACTTTGTGTCGCCGCTCTCACCGCCGGCCGTCACGGCGCGGGCGCGGATGCTGTCGCCGAATTCGATGACCGCGACGAAGCTGTTGCCGCTCGTGCCATACCACTTCTTGGTGTTCGGATAGGCGCGCGCGCCGAACGACGCGAGTGTGCCCCACCGCGCCGACGCGAAGGGAACCGGAATGCTCGGACCGGCGTCGGTGAATTGCGGGTTGATGTCGTCGGTGATGCGCTGGAAGCGATTGATGTCGCCCCACGGCGTCTTCCACGTGCCGAAGTCGGAGGCGAGCTTGTCGCTCGCCGCGGCGAGTGACAGCAACAGCGTCTCCGCCGGCGCCGCGGCGACTTGATCCTCGGGCTGTCCGCCGCCACCGCTACCGCCACCACGACGGCCGCGGCTCACGCGACGCGTGACGTCCTCACCGAAGAAGACGGCGAGCGACGTCGCGACGGAATTCGCGCCCCAGCGATAGTCCCACGGACGCAGCACGGCGATCTGGTCGGCCAGCTTCGCCTTGAGCGGATCGGACGCCGGCGCGGCGTCGTACGCCTTGATGAGCGGCGGAATCATTCGCTCGAACGACGGCATGTAGCTGTCGAACGCGACCGTCGTGAGCAGGTTGTTCATCGTGAAATCCTTGCGGCCCGGCAGCACCTTGAGGGCGTGATATCCCCGCGGCGCCTCGGCGCGGCCCATCTCGACGTAGGCCGGGAAGTCCGATTGCTTGGGGCTCGACGGTCCCGCCGCGGACCACGGCCAGTTGTTGCTGTTGAAGATCCAGCCACTCGCCGGGTTGAGCAGGTGCGGCGTCTCGTCGACGGAGAGGAGACCCTTGTAATCGGTCGCCGGATCGCTGCCGTCGACGGGCTTCGTCCAGTCGAATTTCGGATCGCGCTTCGGGATGTAGTTGCCGTGGAAGTACGCGATGTCACCCTGCGTGCTGGCGAAGATCGTGTTGTTCGACGAGTTCGTGTGCAGCTCGAGCGACTGGCGGAACGACTTGTAGTCGGTCGCCTTCGTGCGGGTGTAAGACTGCGTGAGCGCTTTTATCGGCTCGTTCATCAGGCTGATCGAGACCCACTTTCCGTTCAACTCGCGCACCACCGGACCGTGTTGCGTGCGATAGACGGTGAACTCCTTGTTCGCCATGCCCCCCCCCGACGCCGTCTTGTAGGGCACGTTGATCTTCCACGATGCGACCGGCAGCTCCTGGTCGCCGTGCTTGTAGACGTAGCCGTCGCCCTTCTTCGTGACCGTCTCGAGGAAATCGTCGATCGCGTCCACGCCGCTCGACGTGTGCATCCATCCGACGTGCGGATTGAATCCCTGGTAGACGAAGATCTGACCCCACGTGACCGCTCCGTAGGCGTTCAGCCCTTCGTCGCTCGACACCTGCACTTCCGACCGGAAGAAGAATGACGTGTGCGGGTTGATCAGCAGCAGCGCGTGATGGTTGACGGTATTCGCCGGCGAAATGGCGATGCCGTTCGATCCGCTCGGTTCCTTGTACAACTCCTCGTCGTCATCGGCGCTGCCGCTCCCCGACGTGTTCGCCGACGCGTGACCACCGTAGAACGCCTCGAGCTCCTGGAGGTTCACCTTCTCGACGTCGCCGCCGATGCTGCCTTCGGTGAACGAGAGCGCCATCCACGGCTCAAAATGCTTGATGACGCGCGGCGTGACGCCGGGATGCGTCGCCAGATAGTAGTTGAGTCCGTCCGCATACGCGTTCATCAACTTCTTCAACCACTCCGGACTCTTGCCGTAGAGCGCCTTGAGTGTGTCGGCGTTGATGAAGAGCTTCATGCGCAGATCGCGATAGACCTGCGTTTCGCCTTCCGCCTCGGCGAGCCGGCCCATCGCGTTGAGGTAGTTGGTTTCGACGCGGTTGAAGTCGTCCTCGGCTTGCGCGTACTCGAGCCCGAACACGGCGTCCGCGTCGGTCTTGCCGTGGATGTGCGCGATGCCCCAATCGTCGCGCGTGATCGTGACGTTCTGCGCTTCGTGCTTCCACGCGGCCAGCTCGGCGGCGGTCGGCTGCTGCGCGGCGCTCGACACGGCGAGCGTGGGAACGGCGGCGGCGATGAGGATGAGCACCTTCTTCATGGCGGGTCCTGTCTGTCTCTTATGGTATGGAAGCTGTCGCGGTCCGCGTCGCCGCGGCCGTGTCGGAGTGGCTTTTGGGTAGGGGAAACGCTACGCGGCGAGCGGTGGAATTGCCAGAACGCCGGGGGCTGCCTCTCAGTGGATGCCCGAGTTGGGCTCGCCGCCGAGGTCGGCATCGATGGCCCGCGCGTCACTTCGCGGCACGATCTCGAACTTCCTCGGACGTCAGCCCATAGATCGGCGGCGTCGGAACGCCGCGCAGACCGAGCATCATGTAAATCTGGCCGCGGTGGTGTGCCTCGTGCTCGAGCATCGCGCGCAGCCACTTCCAGAGCGTGATCGACGTACCGGCGGGAGTCGCGACGCGCTGTTGGTAGGCTTCAGCGCTCAACGACTCGAAGATCTCGCGCGATTCGCGATGCAGTCGTGCGTAGTAGTCGAGCACCGCGTCGTAACCGTCGGCGAGCTCGCGCTCGTGTCCGGGATATCGATTCGGCCGCCCCGCCGCCGCTTCCGCGTACATGTACCGTTCGACGCCGGCGAGATGGCGGATCATGTCACCGAAGGAGAAGCGTCCCGGGCCCGGCGTCCAGTCGAGATCGGCCCGCGGGATGCACGCGATCACGCGCTCGGTCCGTTCGTGCATTCGCGCGTGGTAGTCGACGAAGACCTTCGGGTCGCGGATCTCCATGCCTGGGGCAATCTAGGCGCGTACCAAGCCGTCGGCCCGAGCCCACGCGAGTCACTCGGCTTCGTCGCGCGCCGCGTCGAGCTGATCCTCGAAGCGCGTGAGCTCTTCGGGCGTCAACAGCCTGCTCGCCACCCAATGGCTGAACGTGTCCGGAGTGGGCTCGTTGGGCGGGACTTCACCGCGCAGTACACGCTCGGCGAAGTCGCGCACCAAGGCGGCCTTCGCGATGTGCCAGAGCGAGACGGCGAACCCACGGGCGTTGAGCGGCTCGCGCCTCGGGGAACCACTCTCGCCGATGAGGCTCCGCAGGTAGGCCGCGATGTGAACTTCGGTCGCGTCGGCCTCCACCATGCCGACGATCGTACCGGCGTGCGCCTCCAGCCACGGCTCGTCGCTCGGGTCGAACCGCTCGAAAAAATGGGCGAGCACGCGCCGCATCGTAGGAATCGGCGACTCGCCCCGGTCGACCCAATTGGCGGCTTTCTTATAGATGATCGTCGGTGGCACTGGCCGTTTCGATCGCTGGTTGATGGGATCTCCACAAGGGAAATCTTACAACCACGCGAGGTCGGCCGTCACCGGCCGCCGAGTCGCAGCTTCAAGCCGACCATCAGAAAAGCGTCGTGGACGTTCCACTTGTCGCCCCCGCCCTTGCTGACGAAATCGGTGAGCTCTCCGGCCACACCGACTGACCCGAGCATCACGTCGGCGCCAAGTCCGCCGTGCAAACCGAAGGCGTTGGTGTTGCCGCCGGTGAAGACGCTGGCGTCGTCGTCGTAGCGATAGAATTTCTCGCCCGCGCCGGCGATCACATACGGCTGCACGAACACCCTCGGCAGCGGCCGCAGAACGAGATCGGCCGTCGTCGCCAGCATCGACCCTTTGCCGATCGTCTGGCGGCTCGCGTTCTGGATCGTCGTGCCCGAGGCGTACGCCAGCGTCCCGCGAAGCATGCCGACATCGACGTCGGCGCCGAGTGAGAGGATGCCGTCGCGATTTCTGGCCAGCGTTTGCGCCCCGCTCGAAACCCGATGGATGTCGCTCGCCGCGATGTAGCCGCCGGCCATCGGAGTGATCGTCACCTGCGATACGGCAATCGGCGCGACGACTGCGACCAACGCGGCGCCCGAAATGAGTGCGCGAACGTGCATGCTGCCTCCTGCGTGATGCGTGAGGACAACCCGGCCTCCGCCCATGGGCGGGACAACCCAGATCGGTACCCGACACGCATTGGATGGGTTCTCTCGTCAGTCGGCACCATGCGAAATCGAGGCCCCGAGGACGCACCCGTGTAACAAACGCCAGTCTTCGGCTAGAACCCGAACTTCACGCCGACGATGAAGCTCCGCCCGTACACCTCGCGCTGAATGTCGTGCACGGATCCGGGCGTGCCATTGAAAAATCCGAATACGGCGTTGTTGAGATCGAGTCCCTGAATCTGAAGCTGCGCCCCGCGACTCACGTTGATCCCCACTGACGCATCGAGCTGCGCGTGCGAATATAGGTACGTATCGCCGTTCGCCGTCGACGTTCCGTCGCCATACGAGTAGATGCTCTGTCCCTGGTACTGCCACGCGACGCGTGCCGACACGCGACCGAGGTCGTACGTGCCGGCGATGTTGGCGATGTTCTCGGACTGCCGCGGCAGCGGCGCGTACCGAACGGTCGGATGTCCGAGGGTCGTCGCGCTCGAGGCGGTGTCGGACAGCAATTGCGCCCGGCTGTCGGCGTGCGTCCAGTTGACGTCGAATCCGAGACCCGCCAGGTAGCCCGGAAGCATGTACAACCGCTGCGTGTAGCTCGCCTCGGTGCCGAGCAGCATCGCGTTGCCGCCGTTCTCGGGCTCCGTGCCCAGATAGCCGTCGAAATCGGTGACCGGACCGTTGTAGACGAAATCGCGGTCGTAGATGAAGCCGCTGATCTGCTTGTAGAAGATGCCGCCGGAGATCAAGCCAGACGCGGTGAGATAGTGCTCGCCAAGCAGGTCGAAGTTCCACGCGCGCTGCGGCTTGAGATCCGGATTGCCCGCCGACAGGTTGCCGAAGTCGGTCTTGCACGCCGCGCAGACGGTGCCGGTGAGGTGGGGCGCGAGGTCGATGTAGTTCGGCCGGGCGATGCCGCGCGTCACGGCGAACCGGATGTCGCTCCGGTCGTCGAGCGAGTACTTGACCTGCACGCTCGGGAAGAGGTCCAAATACGTCTGCGATCCCGGCGTCGTCGTCACCGACGTCGTGCCGCCGTCCGGCGTGTCCGCGACGTGTCCGGTGTAGGTCGAGTTCGTAAGCTCGGCGCGGATGCCGACGTTGACGTGCATCGCTCCGAAGTCAGAGGTCTGCATCGCGTAGGCGGAGCTGATCGTCTCGCCGCCGTTGTAGCTCGCCAACTGGTTGTCGACGACGTCCGTCTTGTTCTTGAACGCCCCGGGATTCGCGTTCTCATACGATTCGATCGCGCCGAAGCTCGCCTGCGGCCCCATCAGGAAGCCCGGCGAGATGGTCGTGTAGAAACTCGGGTCGCTATAGCTCCCGACCACCTTGTCCATGGTGAGCGGCGAGATCGCGTTGAAGGTTGCGGCATTCGACACGAACGACTTCTCCTCGTACCGCAGCTTGAGCCCGAACTGGAGCGTGCTCGCCGTCGTACCCATGCTATAGCGAGACGTGGCATCGAGGTGCGCGCCGATGTCGTGGCCGAGGGCGCTGCCGTCACTCAGTTTGTACTTGGTGAGCGCGTAGTTCGCCGGGTTGAGCGCCGCGACCGAATCCGCAGGATTCACGAATCGATAACGCGGCGTGTTCGGGTCGGACATGTCGTAGTGCAGCGGCACGCCGTTGCCGTCCGGGCCGTCGTACTCGAAGTCATTCGTCCGATAGTTCTTTTCGAGCTGGCTCGTACCGGCGAAATCGACGCCGTACGACAGCGAGACAGGCACGGTCGGCGACTGACCGGTGAGCGACACGCCGTACATGCGCTCGTCCGGCGTGCGATGCGATACCTCGCGCACGAACGTCGCCCCGGGGGCGTATCCCGTCGCGCCGGTCGGGAGCGAGTCGTCACCGCCGCCCGCCGCGTCGAATCGGTAGCGCGTTCCGAAGTTGCGGAACGCGCTGTACAGGCCGCGAAACGCGAGCGTGCTGCCGCCGTCGAACCTGTAGTCGAAGGCGCCGGTGCCGCCGGCGCGCGTGCGCCCGTAGACGTAGTCGCGCTGATCCCATTCGACGGGGAACGACCGCGAGCCGTCCACGCTCCACGCCGGCTCCACGTCCTCGATCGAACGATTGTTGCGGTCGAACGTAAAACCGAGCAGGGCGCCCACCTTCTGCTGCTCGCCGAAACGGCCACCGTACATCAGGCTCCACTGTCCCTGTCGCGCATCGAGCTGCGATTGTTGGCCGCCCTGCAGCGCGACGTACCCACGCGGTGGGCCCTCGGGAAGCTTCGTCACCATGTTGACCGAGCCGCCGATCGCGTCGGCGTCCATGTCGGCTCGCAACGTCTTGGACACCTCGAGTGCGCCCAGCAAATCGGACGGAACGTCGTCGAGTTTCGGAACGCGATCGGTGTCCTCGGTGCCGGGGACGTGCGCGCCGTTGATCGTCACGTTGGAGAGGCGCGGCTCGGTGCCGCGGATCTGCACGAACTTTCCTTCACCCTCGTCGCGTTCCGTCGAGATGCCGGGCATGCGCGCGAGTGCCTCGGCCGCGTTCGCGTTGGGCAGCGAGCGAATCTCGTCTCCCGACTGGACGACCATGATGTTGTCGGCCTGATCCCGCTTCGCGAGCGCCGCTTCGCGCGTCTCGTTGAGCCGCGGCGACTCCTTGACGACGACGCCGGCCAGCACCGCGGCCGCGCTGCGCATCACGCGATCGGGCATCGTGACGACACTCGATCCGATCGTGACCGAGAACGTGTCCGACGCGAATCCAAGACGCCGCACACTGACCGTGTACGAACCGGACGCGATCGACTCGACGCGGTATCGTCCTCCGCCGTCCGTCACGCCGCCGTAGGGCGTGTTGTTGAGGTGGACGACGGCTCCGGCGACACCCGCGCCGAGCGAGTCGGTGAGGCGTCCGGCGAGAGCGCCTCTCGTGGGCGATTGCGCGCCGAGCCAGCACATCGGCGCCAAGACGAGTGACGCAATGACCAGCCGTGCGTGCCGGCCGGGGGGCCGTACGCGAGCGATGAGAGCATTCTGATGTGGCATCGGAGACTCGGAGGCAGGGTAGTGATACGTGCGGCCACTTCGCCGCCCTCCGAATAACCCGCCGTCTCCCCATCACTCGGCGATCAACGAGTCACGGTGCTGGAGTATCGGCGTCACGAACGGTGCGGTGCTTTGGCGGTGCCGCGATACGCCACCGAAACCCGATTATCAGGGCACCGACAGCTTGGGGTCACTCGTGCCTCTTCGCCGCGCCGCGATACACGACTGGCACCGGATTGTCAGGGCAGCGACAGCTCGCGCGTCAATCTCGTCTCGATGTGACTCCGTAGAATCACGGATTGCCCGGCTTCGGGTCGTTGAGCGACACGCCGCTCGAGTGATAGGGCGCGAATCCCTTGCCCCAATCAACGCCGACGACTTCGATGTTGAATCGCTCGCCGTCCACGTGCACGACGACGTAGTGGAACGGGTTCGCGCCCGGGTCGCTCGACGGCCGCGCGAGGTGTTCGAGCGACACCTTCAGCGCCGCGTTTTCGGCGATGTACGGCCGCACATCCGGTTCGCCGCGATACGTGTAGAGCGGTGCGCCACCGCCGCCCGACACGATTTCGTCGATGCGATACGCACCGCTCGCGTCGCTATACCGCTCCACCCAGTGCTCGAAAAGATGTTCGTGGCCCGTGAGCAGCAGCCGGACGTGATATTGGTGGAAGAGCGGCATCCATTTCGCGCGGATCGAGGCCGCCTGTCGCTCGAGCGTCGATCCGCCGTGCGGTCCGGACGAAAACGGCGGATGGTGGAAGAAGACGGCGACGTTCGGGTATCGCCGGCGGTCGACACCGGCAAGTTGCGATCGCATCCAGGCGATTTGTGTCGTGTCGTCCGGAATGTCGGAGTCGACGGCGATGAAATAGGTATTGCCGTATCCGAATGCGTACGTCGGATAGCCCGCCAGCCGGCGCGGCGACCCTTCCGGCGGGATGAGCTTGGCGTTCGCCGCGAAATAGTTTCGCAGGCCGGCGACGCGCCGGGCATTCGTCAGATCGACAGCGTTGCCGACGTCGTGATTTCCAACGGCGAGGAAATACGGTACGTCGCCGTCCTGCATCAGCCGGTTGATCAGTGGCGCGTAGCTGACATTCGTCTGGGCGGCGATGCTCCCGTCCTGGATCGCGTCGCCGCTCTGCACGACGAAACGAATCGGGTCGGACGCGGCGGCCGCCTTCTTGATCGTCGACAGCATCGATTCGACGACCAGCTGATGCTCGGCTTGCAGCTGGGTTCCGTCGTGGCGGCCGCGCGTGTCACCATACATGATGAACGAGAAGCGCGTCACGCTCGCCGTCGCGTTTTCGGAAGGGAACCGCGTTCGCGGCGGTACGAGTGCAGCGACGGAGTCCGACGGCGCGGGAACCTGACCGGCCAGAGCTCCAGCGAACACAGCCAGCGACGCGAGCGAAAGCGCGATGTGGCGAGATCTCAAAACGGAAGTCATCGTGACCATCGATGCGAAGGGATGAGGACGAAACGCGTGTCGCTCACTCTTGCGATCGATGGGCGTGCACGCGTCACGCGGTGGCAACACCCGCGTAACAGCGCCCCACCGCGGGATGCTCAGACCTTCTTGAGATCCCGATGGCGACGACCCGACGACCGGGGTTCGACGCGTCGTGGCCACCGTGGCGTCATGGTTGCACTAGCACCGGCGCAGTTGGAACGTGCGAGGTGCTGCCGTGGCCGAAGTGCTCATCGATTTCGACGCAAGGATCGTCGCTCCCGATGGACGACGATGGACTCCGCGCGCGTGCGGCGGCGTCGCCGATGATGGCTTGTGGGAAGGGTGGATCGAGTTCGCCTCGACCGACGGCGCCGATCGCGTTCGGACGCCGCGAGAAACCGAACAGCCCAATCGTCAGGACCTCACGTACTGGGCGACCGGCCTGACGGAGGTTTACCTCGAGGGCGCGTTGCGGCGGGCGCTCACGCTCTGAGCGTCTCCGTAACGCTCCGGCGCGTACCGCATGGCAAGGGCTCCCGTCGCGAGCTCGGTGTCGATCGACTGTACGAGCACTCCCTCGGTACCATACGGCAGAAATGCCTGGCAGCGCCCCGACGGATCGATGAGCGCCGTCGCCGATTCCTGAAACGGAACCGCGTAATTCACGCTGGCGAAGTAGATGCCGTTCTCGATGCTGCGGCACATCATCGCTTTCTCGTAGTACGGCGCGTTGGCTGAACCCCATTCGGTGAGATGCGCACCGTTCGTGTGCACGCCCGTGAGCTGCGGGTGGAAGACGATCTTCGCCCCGCGCGTCGCAGCCCAGCGCACCGTCTCCGGGTAGCGCCACCCTTCGTGGCAGATCACGACGCCGAATGTCACGCCATTCACCTCGAACACCTGTCGCGTGTTGCCCGGGACATAGAACGGATCTTCCGTCGTATCGAGCTGATTCTTCGTTTGAATTCCCTGAAGCTTGCCTTGCGCATCGATCACGAATGACGCGATCTGCCGTCCGCCGTCGACGATTCGCTCCATGCCGAGGATGACGGCGATGGCGTAGGTGCGCGCCCATTGGGACACCGCGGCGAGCGCGCGTCTGTGCTCGCCGGCATCGAACGGCGGCACCTCGAAGTCCTGTCCGCGCAGGCCCGGCAAGTACGCCTCGGGGAAACACACGAGCAGCGCACCGCGGGCGGACGCGTCGGCCATCAGGCGCCGAACCCTCGCCAGCCCGTCGTCGACCGAGGACGCGACACGAGGGGACGCCAACGCGATGATCAACGCACTCATGACCGCCTGAATGTGCGGCCTGACGGGCACGGCGCAAGGCGCAACGCCGTTCCTTGACGCTGCCCGCGTCGGGGTCGGATAGTTGAGGACCTCGAACCCGCACAGCTCGCCAGACACATGCCGGCCATCCTGAACCATCAACGGGCACTTCGCGCGCGAATCGCGCGATCGATCGCCAGCATCGCGATCCTCACCGTCGCATCATCCCCATCCGCGCTGAAGGCGCAGTCGCCCGACTCGACCCACTTTTCCTGCGACGGCAAGACGATCACAGGCATCGACATCGAGTCGCAGCCGCCGGCGATCGTCGGTCGCGATCCGTCGGCCGTTCGCCGCGCGATGCAGCACGTGCTCTTTCAGCACGGGACCACGCACGAGGGACGCATCCGTGCGTTCCTGCTCGCGCACGTGGACGAAAAATGCTCGGACGATCTGCTCCCCGAGGTCTCGCGCGTCATCCGCGCCGAACCCTACATCGCCTCGGCGACGGTCACGGCCGTAAGCGACGGCGCCGACGGCGTGCGACTCAAAGTCGAGACCGTGGACGAAGTTCCGGTGATCGCCGGCGGTGGCATCACGAAGGGCGGCCTGTCGAACGTGAAGTACGGCAACTCGAACGTCGGCGGCTCCGGGCTGCTCGCCGCCGGGCAGTGGCGCAACGGCGGCGAGTATCGCGACGGCCTGACGTTCACGATGCGACAATTCGGCTTCCTCGATCAGCCGGTCGTCGCCGAGGCGACCGAAGATCGCGAACCGCTCGGCGGAAGCTTCAGCGCCGACGTTACCCGGCCCTTCTTGAGCGATCTCGAACACATCGCCTGGTACATGGGCGGCACGCACGAGAACGCGTATCGCTCGTTCGTTCGTCCGGCGGCGCCGAGCTTCGTGCTCCCGGTCGCACGCGACGTCTGGTCGACCGGCGCCGTCGCGCGGTATTCGTGGCGATCGACGGGACTCATGATCGGGCCCGTCGTCACCTACGAGCACGCTCGACCCGGCAGCGAGGCGTTCGTCGCGTCGGACAGCGGACTCTTGCTTGGCGACACGACGACGTTCAAAAATCGGTACACACCCTATCGCACGTTCCGCGGCGGCCTCGCCGCCGGCCTGCGCTGGATCGACTACATGCGCGTCAGCGGATTCGACGCGCTGCTGGGCGAACAGGATGTCGCGCGCGGCTTCCAGCTGTCGGGCACCGTCGAGCGCGGGCTCGGTCTCGCCGGCGCAACCGATAAGACGTCGCTCGTGTCGCTGGACCTGTATTCGGGAGCAGGAACGCCGAAATCGTTCATCGGCCTGGCGATGCAGGGCGAAGAGCTGCCCGCCGGCGGCGGGGACTCGTGGAGCGCCGGCGTGCTGAGCGGACGCTCGGCGTGGTACTTCAAGCCGAGTGACGGCGCGACGTTCGTGGCAAGCGCCGAATTCGCCGGCGGCTGGCGCGAGCGCTTGCCGCTCCAACTCACGCTCGGTGATCCGGTGAACGGAATTCGCGGCTACAACGGCTCTGATCTCGCCGGCGGTCGTCGCGCCGTGGTGCGACTCGAGGAACGCCAGAACCGATTTGCCACGGGACACTACTCGCAGTGGGGCACCGCGTTCTTCGCCGACATCGGCAAGACGTGGGCGGGCGACGTTCCTTTCGGCCAGACGACTGTGGCACGGGCGAGCGTCGGCGTGAGCCTTCTTGCCGCCGTCCCACCGACGTCGCGCCGAATGATTCGCGCGGACCTCGCCGTTCCAGTGACCGGCGATGCCCCCAAGCACTTCGTGATCCGCGTGTACGCCGTCGACATGACGCGCCTTTTCTGGCGCGATCCGGGCGATCTCGCGCCGGTGAGAGCGGGCGCTCCGACCCGGTCGATCTTCGGATGGCAGTGAGCCCTGCCCGCTCGGCCGCGGCTGACGGCTGACTGTTACCCGCCGCCGTCAGCCGAGCTCTGCGCGATTACGGCTTGACCATCTTGGGCGGGCCGTCGGCGAACGTGTAACCGTAGCCCGTCTTCGGGCACTTCACGGCCGAATTCGTCGCGCTGAACATGCCGTTCGGATTGTCCTTGAAAAGCCAAACGTGCAGGTCCCAGTGGTGCAGCTCGGCCGGCATGATCGGGGCGTGTCCTTCCATTGGCCCCATGAGCTGGTGGCCAAGGATCGTCGGCGGCGTCTTCGACACTTCCGTCGGCACGAACCACTCGGCGCCAGTGAGCACGAGCTTGTCGCCCACGGGTTCGTAGAGAAGAACCTGCGGCTTGGTCGAGTCGAGTTTGGGGCTCACGTACGACATGTTGATGAAATGGACGCCCATTGCGCCCGGCTTGTATTCCATGGCGCCGTGTTCAGTGCCGCCGGTCGGGAAATCCACACAGCCGACCGTCGAGTAGTAGCCGTCGCGCACCGCGGCGATGGGATCTTTGTACTTCTCGAGCGCCTTTCGCACCGCGGTGATCGCCTGGACGTTCGTGACGGTCGAACCCTGTTGCTTCGCTTGCGCACCGAGAATCGCCGGAGCGGCGGTCGCCAGTGCGGCAATCGTCACGCACGCCGTGGCAGAGAGTGACCGCGTGTGTCCATTCCGCATCGAAGGACCCCTAAAAGTTTGTGAACACGGAGCATCCCGAGAATCCGGGCGTAAGTCAAGTCGTTGAGAAAAACGTTTCAGCGATCAACTCGCGAAGTTCGGCCACGATCGCGTCCGGAACGTCGTCTCGGGTCAGCAGCTCGCAGAGTGCCGGCAAATCGGCCAGCCGCGCGCGGAGAAACCAATGGTCGGGCGCGCTCCAGCCGCCGGCCGCGAGCCCGCGCGAGAAATACGGTTCGTAGCGCGATTGGCCCGGCCGCTCGTAGCGAAGCATGTTGCCGACGTCGGCGAGCACCGACCCGGCGAACGCGAACTCCCAATCGAGAATGGCTGCGACCGCCCAACGGCCGCCCCGCTCGGCGACGAGGATGTTCGGCGAGTTGAAGTCGCCGTGCACCAACCAGACCGGATCGTTCACCGCGGGGTGCAGCGGCTCCGTCGCGCGCAGGAAGTCGTGCAAACGTCGCCGAAGTGAAGCATCCAGACGCTCGCGAAACAGCGGCGACGCAACGAAGTGTTCGACGACGCCCGCGAGCGGGGCGCCCGTGAATGGGCCGTCGTCCACGGCAAGCTCCGGTGACAGCAGTCCAGATCTTTGAAACCGATGCCGCGCCAGTCGTGGCAGCATTTGTCCCGCGTCGGCCGTGGCCTCGGTGACACCATTCAGGTTGCCGCGCCGTCTCAACTCTCTGAGCGAGATTCCGTCGATGAACTCGAGCAGGCAAAACGGCGGATACCCGGGCGCGCCGCCGGTCTCGGCGAAGACGACCGTTGGTACCGGCACGTCGCCGCGCACGAGCTCCAGCACCCGCACTTCCTTGGCGCACGACGCCGGCGTTCGATCGTAGAAACGAAGGACGAACCGCTCGGCCGACCCCGACAGCCGGATGCGATAGTTCCAGTTCATGATGCCGCCGGCGAGTGGCTCCGCTTCGACCACCGCGCGCCCGCCACGCCAGGCCGCGAGGAGTGCGTCCGCGCTTTCGAGCGGCAGGTGCGGAGGCGGCGACAAGACCTTCCACGTCGCCTTCTCGGCGAGATTCGGATTCGTCAAGGAGGCGTGTAAGTCGCCTTGATGCGAACCGGCACGCCGACCGTTCCCCAGTGAACGCGCATCACCGCTTCATCGCGCAAGACCAACGGAAACTCGATCTCCAACGTCTCCACGTGCGACGCTGTCTCCGTCGCGACATTCACGCGAAGCACGTCGTCCGCCGAACCCGGATACGGTTTGTGAAACACGTGGGCCGCGCGATTGAAGATCACCGTCCACGGACCGTGCTCGCGCGGAACGATCCATAGCGAGTACTCGCCCGCCTTGAGCTCGTGTCCCTCGACCAGCACGTCGTGATCGAACGTGACGCGGGTCGCCGAGTCGGCGCCGGGATGCCAGACGCTGTCCCACGGCACGAGCTGTCCGAACAGCGGCCGCCCGCGTGCGACCGGCCGTCCGTACGTCACGGCGATCGTCGTGAACGCGACGGACTGCGTGATGCTGCCGCGCTGGCTGAACGGATAGCCCTGCGCGACCGCGTCATGGCCTCCGCCGAGTGAGAAGGTGATGCAAAGTGCGGCGCTCGTCCGGCAGCGGAGGAAGCCAGTTCGCATACCGGTAGAAACTACGTGCCCAGAGGCTCAGCGCGCTTCGACGAACCGCTTGAGTCCGTCGAGCACCTGCTGCCAATTCGCCTTCGAGTGCTCCTTTTCTCTCTCAGTGGTGTTCTTGTCCTGCGTGAGCACGACGTGTGTGCGTCCGCCCTCCGGCGACAGCTCGATCGTCACCGTGTGGTGGTTCTCCGGCACGTCGGGAAGGCCGGCGAGCGGGCTGAAATGCGTGTACTGGAGCAGGCGCTCCGGTTTTGACTGAACGATGACGCCTCGGTCCTCGTAGCGCGTTCCTTTCATTTCCCCCGCCCAGGTGATCGGACTTCCCTCGGTCCAATCGGACGTCACCGTCGTGCCGAACATGTATGCCTTGATCGCGGCGGGAGACACGAGCGCGTTCCACACGTCGCCGGCGCGCGCGTCGATCGTCACGTCCGCTTCCGCCACCAGATTCGTTGGCATCGAACTAGCTCCTCAAAGTCGTCGTCCGGCGAGCGTGCGAGAACCGTGCTCGTGCCGCTCGCCGTCTCAGCGAACCGCGACGCCGCACCAGCAGCGTGCGGGCAGTGTGACGCCGTCCGCGCGGGTAAACGGAACCAACCGCTCGTCGATCGTCGCGCGGAACGCCTCGCGCTCGGCGTGGGACAGCGCGCGGACGCGCGGGCCGAGCGCCGTCAGCTCGATGAGAAAATCCCAATAGGCGTTCGCGTCGGCGAACCGCCACGCCATGTCGACGGGCTCGAGGCGCGTCGACGCGAAGCCGGCGCCGTCGAGCAACGACTGCAATCGCGCGCGGTCGCCGAGCGCGAGGATTCCCGGCTGCCATTCGCCCGTCGGTCGCGGCAGATGGCCGGCTTCAATCAACGCGCGCGCCGGGAGGGACGCGAACGGATTGTCCTCCGGACCCGTGAACACGGCGAACACGAAGCGCCCGCCTGACTTGAGCACACGGCGACACTCGCGCAGGGCCGCCGCGGGGTCGGGCATGAGCATGATGCCCCAGCGACAGATCACACTGTCGAACGTCGCGTCGCTCACGTCCATCGCCTGGGCGTCGAGCACGCGGTAGTCGGCGTTCGTGATCCCGAGCTCGGCTCCTCGCTTGCGGGCCGCCTCGACCATGTCTGGCGACAAGTCCGTCGACACCAGCCGCCCGTTGCCGAGGTGCTTGGCCGCCAAGAACCCGGTGTCGCCCGGACCGGCGGCGATCTCCAGAACGCGCTGCCCGCTCTTCGGCTCGAGGTTCCTCACGAGCCACTCGTGAATGGGTCGCGACGATGCCAGCAGCGACTCGCGCTGATCGAACCACGCCTTCGCCTGGCTGTCCCAATCCTTACGAATCTGTTCGGTTGCGCCACCGGTCATTGAGATCTCTTAATTCGCGAATGGTTCGTGTGGACGGCTTCTTAGACGTCATAGAACCTGTCGACGTCCCTCGGTCGCCCACAACGCCCGAGCGAAAACGCCCGACGGCTGGCTCGTGTTCCGGCTGAACGAGTTGCCCGCTCCCCGAGTTCCGTCACCCTCGGCAGGTCCGCTCGTCATCTAAGGTATGGGTACGTCCATCCGGCTCCCCGTCCCGAGACTGCCTCAGGAACCGCTTGCCCGGTTCCGGTTCATGTCGGTGTGTTTCGCCGCAACGCTGGCGTTCTTCCACACCGTCCTGTTCACCATCGACCAAGACCTCCCAAGCTCGCTCCGGTGGGAGGAAGCCGCGGCGGCGGCGACGCTCGGCACGTGGTGGATCTACGGATACCGCCGCGGGCGATTCCCGGTCGCCGGCTGGCTGGTCGACATGACGCTCGTGCTGGTCGTGGCCGCCGTGTCGCCGATGCCGTCGGACGCGATCGCGCTCTTTTTCGGCGGCCTCCAATTCCGCTCGCTCTTCGTGCCGCGGCGACAGCTCGGGTACCTCATCGTTTCGTATTCAGTCGCTCGCGTCGGATCGACGGCGTTGTGGTACTCGAATGGACACATCACGTACAGTCCGCTCTCGCCGAATTCGCTGATCTCCGTGCTCGGACTCACGATCATCGCCGTGAGTCTCCACCTCTTCGTCGAAGCGACGCAACGACAATCGACGATGGCGCGGGATCTCGCACGCAGCGACGAACGCTATCGGCTGGTCGCCCGCGCGACGCGCGACGTCGTGTACGATTGGCACGTCGCGACCGGCACGATCGTGTGGACCGAGTCGATGCAGTCCGTCTTCGGTTACGCGCCCGAGGAAATCGGCGACGGCGCGTGGTGGCTCGAGCGGGTTCATCCCGCCGACCGCGAGACGCTGCAACACGCCGTCGAAGCCGCGGTGACCGATCCCGCGACGTCCATCGGCGCCGTGCAGTACCGCGTCCGACGCGCCGACCAACATTACGCGTACGTCTCGGGAAGTCTGATCGTTCAACGCGCGGCGGACGGCACCGCCGAGCGCGTGATCGGCTCCATTCGCGACGTCACCAGCGAGCATCTCCTCGAGGAGCGCCTCCGCCAAGCGCAGAAGATGGAAGCCGTCGGACAGCTCGCCGGCGGCGTCGCCCACGACTTCAACAACCTGCTCACCGTCATCGGCGGGCACGTGTACATGCTCGAGCGAGCATTGGGTTCCGCCACACACGGATCCGGCGACGCATCGGCTACGGCCAAGCATGTCGCCGGCATCACCCGCGCCACTGATCGCGCCGCGTCGCTCACTCGGCAACTGCTCGCGTTCGGACGCAAACAGCTGCTCTCGCCGTCGGTGCTGGATGTGAACGCGATCGTCGACGACACGCTCCATATGATGCGGCCGGCGCTCGGCGAACGCGTCAAGGTCATCACGCGGCTCGAGCGCGGCCTGTCGCCCGTGTACGCCGACGCGGGGCAATTGGGTCAGGTGCTCGTGAATCTCGCGCTCAACGCGCGTGACGCGATGCAGGCGACAAATGGCGGTACGCTGACCATCGAGACGGAGAACACGACGCTCGACGACGAAACCGAAGCGGCCGCCGACGACGCGAGCGCGTCCGGCGGTGGGCTGGCGGCCGGAGATTACGTGCGTCTCACGGTGCGCGATACCGGCACCGGCATGGACGCTGCGACGCTCGCGCGCGCATTCGAGCCGTTCTTCACCACCAAGCCGCACGGTCGCGGGACTGGCCTCGGACTCGCGACGGTCTACGGAATCGTCAAACAATCTTCCGGCGACATCCAGGCCGAGAGTACCCCGGGCGCCGGCTCGACGTTCGCGATCGTTCTTCCCGTCGCAACGGCGGAACGTCGCCGCTCGGCTCGCGCCGTCGACGCCGACCATGGCCCGGCCGCGATCTCGTTCCCGGATACGACATCACGCCCCGGCCACCGCGGCGTGTTGCTCGTCGAAGACAACGCCGGCGTGCGCACGTTCGCCGCCGAGGTGCTGTCGCAGGCGGGATACGACGTGCGTTCGGCTCGTCATGGTGCCGAGGCACTCGAGCTGATGCGAAAATACGAATCGTCGATCGACGTGGTCGTGACCGACGTCGTGATGCCGGAGATGGGCGGCCGGGCGCTCGTCGATCAGCTTCGCAAGCGGCGCCCGCATCTGCCGGTTCTGTACATCACCGGCTACACCGACGACGCGTCGATGCTCGAGGAGCTCAAGTCGGCCGGCGCGCGCATGCTGGAGAAGCCGTTCACCGCCGGAGCGTTGGCCGAAGCGGTCGCCTTGCTCGGAACTCCGCTCGCCAAGGCGAGCTGACAGCGCCGGCTAGCCGCTGGCCGACAGTAGGCACAGCCGTCAGACGTGCGTCGCAGGAGTTCCAAGGATCTGCTTCGCCCGCTCGACTACCGGTCGATCCACCAGCTCGCCCCGATGGGTAAACACCGCGTCTCCCTGCCTCGCCTCCAACTCGGCGAGCACCGCGCGCGCCCACGCGACCTCTTCGTCGCTCGGCCGGAATGCGTCGTTCGTGATCGCGATCTGTTTCGGATGAATGCACAGCTTGCCGCCGAACCCGAACGCGTGACTCCGCGCGGCGTGCCGCGCGAGTAGATCCTGATCGTCGATCGCCAGCGTCACGAGGTCCACCGGCGGCGCGATCCCGGCGACGCGCGATGCGACGACGATGCGCGTTCGTACCGGATCGAACGCGCCGTCGCGGTCGTGGATCCCTGTGTCGAGTGTGAAATCCAGCGCGCCGAAGATCACTCGTTCGACGCGCGGCGACTTCGCCACCTCGAGCACGTTCCACAGTCCCGCGGCCGTCTCGATGATCGGAACGATTGTGTGCTGCGGCGCGATCTTGGCCACGGCGCGCTCGACGTGCGCCGCGCCGTCCGCTTTCGGCAGCAGCACGCCGCGAATCGCCAGCGTGCACGCCACCGCGAGATCGTCCTCGAACCACGGCGTGAGCGCGCTGTTCACGCGCACGTAGACGGGCACGTCGCGCGGGATCGTGGCGCCGAGCAAACCGCGCCGCGCGTCGGCCTTTTCATTCGGCGCGACCGCGTCCTCGAGATCGAGTATCACGCGATCCGCGCCACTCGTCGCCGCTTTGGCGAATCGGTCGGGCCGTGTCGCGGGAACGAAGAGCCAAGACCGGGCCGGCGCCGCGTCGGTCCGGTGGTTGAGTTGGTTCATTCGGTTCGCAGAATGAACTCGTTCGACGGCGCCGCATCGATGACGCTGCCGTCGGTCGCGTACACACCCGCACGGAACCGATATGTGCCGGCGACCTGCGGGCTGTTCCACATCGGGCCGCCAGGCCCCGCGACCGCCGCGCTGACGTCGATCTGGAACTGCCGGCTATCGCCCGGCGGGACGTTATCACCGTCATCATCGCCGGCGCTGAGCACGAAACAGGCGGGACTCCAGACGTTGGACCATCCCGTCCCCGCGTTGCCTTCGATCGACGACATGCAAATCGTGAAGGCGACGGTCGCCCTTCCTTGATTCTCGACGGTGACGGCGAGCGGGAAGCGAAGCCAATCGACGTCGCCGGCGTGAACGATCGTTCCCACGATCGAGTTGCTCGCCACGCTCACCCGCACTTGTGCGTTCGGACCGGTCGGCTCGCCGCATCCGAGTCCGCACGCCACCGCAATCGCCAACAGAATCGATCGTTTCATCGATGCCCTCCAGCCCGCGAACCCAGAGAACCGCGCGCAATCATCGCGACACCCACGCCTCGGCCTCGACGGCACGCGCACCCTGGTTGTCCGTCGACCACAACTTGAAGTGTCCGTCGTCGGGGGCAGGCGCGCCGTACACGGTGAAATCCGACGTGTCGCACGTAGGGCGCATCGCCCTGAAGTGAAACCGCTCGATCCGTTCTGCCGTCACCTGCGCCTGCGATAGATCGAGCAACAACGTGGCGATGAGCGGCCCGTGCACCACGAGTCCGGCGTATCCCTCGACGTCCATCGCGTAGCGGCGGTCGTAGTGAATGCGATGAGTGTTGAACGTCAACGCCGAATACCGAAAGAGCAGCGTCTCAGTCGGGCGAACGGTATGTCGCCACGCTGCCGCGACGTCACCCGCATCGTCTCGCGGCGCGACTCGCGCCGCGGGCGCCGTGGCTTCCCGATACACGAGATCCTGTTCCTCTTCGATCGCCACGCCGGCATCGGTTGCGAATCGGTGGCGCACGGTCACGAAGACCAACGCCGACTCACGTCCCTTCTTCTCTTCGACCGCGATGATCTCCGAGTTGCGCTCGACGCGCTCGCCGACGCGCAGCGCCCGCCGAAACGTCACGCGGCTTCCGGCCCACAGCCGCCGCGGTAACGGCACCGGCGGAAGAAACCCGCCGCGTTTCGCGTGCCCGTCCGTCCCGAGGTCGGACTCGCGCGCGACGTGCGGCGCCAACGTCCAATGAAAACCGAGCGGCGCGGCGTCGCCTTCCTTCGGCCACCCCGCCGCGTGATCGAGCATCGCATGCCACGCCGCCACACGGCCAGGCGTGATCCAATCAGCCGCAGTTTGCGTGCGGCCGATCCACTGCTTCCAATCGTGCTCCACCTGAACGAATTCGATTCCTCCTGCCACTCGTGGGCCTCATCGCTTGGTACACCGGGATTCTCGTTCGACAGCCTGTCGCCAGCAAGACCGACCTCGATCCGGCATCCCGGGTCTCCCCACCGCGTGCCATATTCGTGACCAGCCGAGCACGAGGATCAACGTTGGCGCACGAATCTTTCAGCGAAATCAGGGAGGCAATCCGGGCCCTCTCCGCGGGTTTCCCAGGCTCATACTGGCAGAAACTCGACGCCGAGCAGCGCTACCCGGACGACTTCGTTTCGGCGCTGACCGCCGCGGGTTGGATGGCCGCGCTCATCCCGCAGGAGTTCGAGGGTGCGGGACTCGGACTCGCCGAAGCGTCCGTCATCCTCGAGGAGATCAATCGCAACGGCGGCAACTCCGGCGCGTGCCACGGCCAACTCTACAACATGGGCACGCTGTTGCGGCACGGGTCGGAGGAACAGAAGCAACAGTACCTCCCGCCCATCGCGCGCGGCGAAGTGCGTTTGCAATCCATGGCCGTCACCGAACCGACGACCGGCACCGATACGACCAAGACCGCCACCTTCGCCGTCAAGCGCGGCGACCGCTACGTCGTCAACGGCCAGAAGGTGTGGCTCTCCCGAGCGCACCATTCGGATCTGCTCATCCTCCTCGCGCGCACGTCTCCGTACACCGCCTCCGCACGCACGCAGGGGATGTCGCTTTTTCTCGTCGACATCAAGGCGTCGCTCGGCAACGGGCTCACGTTGCGGCCGATCCGCAACATGGTGAATCACGAGACGAGCGAGGCGTTTTTTACCGACCTCGAGATCCCAGCCGCGAATCTCATCGGCGAGGAAGGGAAGGGTTTTCGTTACATCCTCGACGGACTCAACGCCGAGCGCACGCTCATCGCCGCCGAGTGCATCGGCGATGCGCGATGGTTCGTCGACAAGGCGACCAAATACGCCAACGAGCGCGTCGTCTTCGACCGGCCGATCGGTCGCAACCAGGGCGTACAGTTTCCGATCGCCGAGTGCCACATGGAGACCGAGGCGGCCGATCTCATGCGCTGGAAGGCGTGCGCGCTGTTCGACAACCACGAGCCGTGCGGCGCCGAAGCGAACATCGCCAAGTACCTCGCTGCGAAAGCCTCGTGGGAGGCGGCGAACGTGTGCCTCCAGACGCACGGCGGGTTCGGGTTCGCCGCCGAGTACGACGTCGAGCGCAAGTTCCGCGAGACGCGCCTCTATCAGGTCGCCCCGATCTCGACGAATCTGATTCTCTCGTACGTCGCCGAGCACGTCCTCGGACTCCCGCGCTCGTTCTGACGATGCGGCCGCTCGACGGCATCACCGTCGTCTCGCTCGAGCAAGCCGTGTCGGCGCCGTTCTGCACACGCCAACTCGCCGACTACGGCGCTCGCGTCATCAAGATCGAACGTCCCGGCGAGGGCGACTTCGCGCGGAAGTACGACCGCGCGGTCAAAGGGCAGTCGTCGTACTTCGTGTGGTTGAATCGATCGAAGGAGAGCGTCACGCTCGACGTGTCGCAGCCGGCGGCGCGCGAGGTGCTCGATCGCCTGCTCGCGCACGCGGACGTGCTGGTGCAGAACCTTGGCCCCGGCGCCACGGGGCGGCTCGGTCTCGACTGGCCGTCGCTCGCCGATCGATTCCCGCGATTGATTCTCGTCGACATCTCGGGCTACGGCGACGGCGGCCCGATGTCCGATCGCAAGGCGTACGATCTGCTCGTCCAAGCCGAGACCGGGCTCCTCTCCGTGACCGGCTCGGACGACACGCCGTCACGCGCCGGCGTCTCCATCGCCGACATCGCCGCCGGCATGTATGCGTATTCGGGAACGCTCATGGCGCTGCTCCAGCGCGGCCAGACCGGACGCGGCACGCGCGTCGCCGTGTCGATGCTCGACGCGCTCGGCGAGTGGATGAGCCAGCCGATGTACTTCGGGAAATACTCCGGCGTCGCGCCGGCTCGCACTGGCGCGTCGCATCCGACCATCGCGCCGTACGGCCCGCACCGCGCCGGCGACGGCCACGACGTCCTATTCGGAATCCAAAACGATCGCGAGTGGACGCGTTTCTGCGCCGACGTCCTCGGCGCACCCAAGCTGGCAAGCGACGACCGTTTCGCCGACAATCCGCGTCGGGTGGCCAACCGCGCCGACCTCACACGAGTCATCGAGCAGGCGTTCGACGGGATGACGAGCGAAGACGTGGTGCGCCGTCTCGACGCGGCGGGCATCGCGAACGGCCGACTCAACGACGTTCATGAATTCGCCGCCCACGATCAACTTCGCGCGCGCAACCGGTGGCGATCCATCGCGACGGAGTCCGGCGATTTCGACGCCTTGCTTCCTCCGGCGACGCTCGACGGCGTTGACGCGGCGATGGGCGGCGTGCCGAGCTTGGGCCAACATACCGACGGCGTGCTGGCCGAGCTCGGCTACGACGCCGCTACAATAAATCAGATGCGGGCGACGAGGGCGATATGACCACAGTGACAACGGCAACGATTGGCGCGACGGGGACCCGCGCTCTGGCGGAGTTCGCCGCCGAGCTCCGCTACGACGACATCCCCGCGCACGTGATCGAAGGCGCGAAGGATCTCATGGTCGATTGGCTGGGATCCGCGCTGGCGGGGAAGGGCGCGCGGCCGGTCGTCGCACTCGAACAGTTCGCCGTCGAGATGGGCCCGCGCGACGGGCCGTCGGAGATCATCCCGAGCCGCGGCGCCACGAGCCCGTTGTTCGCCGCGCTGATCAACGGCGCTGCGTCGCACGTCGCCGAGCAGGACGACGTTCACAACGGTGCGGTGTTCCATCCAGCGACGGTCGTGTTTCCGGCGGTGCTCGCCGTCGCGCAATCCGAACGTGCATCCGGGCGCGAGCTGCTCGCCGCCGCGGTCGCCGGCTACGAGGTCGGGATTCGCGTCGGAGAGTTCCTCGGCCGCTCGCACTACAAGATCTTTCATACGACCGGCACCGCCGGCACCATCGCCTCCGCGGCCGCCGTCGCTCGCCTCCTCAACCTCGACGCCGACGCAACGCAACACGCGATCGGTTCCGCGGGCACGCAGGCCGCCGGTCTCTGGGAGTTTCTCCGCGACGCCGCCGACTCGAAGCAGCTTCACACCGCCAAGGCGGCGGCCGACGGTCTTCTCTCGGCGTATCTCGCCCGATCGGGCGTGACCGGCGCGCGGCGAATCCTCGAGGGTGCGCAAGGCCTCGCCGCCGGCATGTCCCACGACGCCGATCCGTCCAGGCTGACCGACCAACTCGGCGTTCGCTGGGCGACGATTGAGACTTCTTACAAGCTGCACGCATCGTGTCGGCACACCCATCCCGCCGCCGACGCGCTGCTGTCGCTGATGGAACAGGAACGTCTGTCCCACGACCAGATCGCGCGCGTCACCGCGCGCGTCCATCAGGGCGCCATCGATGTGCTCGGCCAAGTCGCCGAGCCGACGAGCGTTCATCAGGCCAAGTTCTCGATGGGCACGGTCCTTGGCCTCATCGCCGTGCGCCGGAGCGCCGGGCTCGACGACTTCGAGCATGCGCTCGACGACGCGCGAGTGTCGGCATTTCGAGATCGCGTGCGCATGGTGCTCGATGACGAAGTCGATGCCGCCTACCCGCGCCGGTGGCTCGGCCGAGTGGACGTAGAAACGACGGATGGCCGCACGCTGCGCGGGCGAGTGGACGTGCCGAAAGGTGATCCGGGAAACTCGCTGTCGCGCACAGAGCTCGAGCAGAAAGCCGTGCGCCTCGCGCGGTTCGGCGCGGCCGCGACAGAGTCCGAGGTTCGCGCGGCGATAGAGCGGATCTGGAGACTGGATTCAGTCGAGCGAGTGGAGCGTTTGGTTCGCGGCTGAAACCCCTGCCAACCCAGCCCCGTACCATGCCTCACCATCCCGTGCCCCCGTTCCCGAGCGCCTGACTGTGCCCTCGATCGCCAGCGACCTTCGTCTCTCCGCCCGCCGCGCACTCAAGCGCCCGGGGTTCACCATCGTCGCGCTCCTCTCGCTCACGCTCGGCATTGGAGCGAACACGGCTGTCTTCAGCCTGGTGAACGCGATCCTCCTCCGCCACGCGCCGATTCCGCACTCGGAGCAAATCGCTGAGGTCTTTCAGAAACAGACGGACTTCGCCTACGCGCCGTTTTCGTATCCGGACTACGTCGACTTTCGACGCGCGACGGCGGGGACGTTCACACAGATCTCGATGTCGATGTTCACGGTCGCTGCGCACGACCTGGGCGATCACGTCGAGTCGCTGATGGGCGAGATGGTGAACGGCGACTATTTCCCGCTGCTCGGCCTTCGCCCAGCGGCGGGCCGCCTGCTCGGTCCGCAGGATGACATCACTCCCGGCGCGCATCCGGTCGTCGTGCTCTCGCACGACTATTGGCAGCGCGCATTCGCGAGCGATCCATCGGCGGTCGGACGCACGATGCGACTCTCGGGGCGCGAGTACACGATCGTCGGCGTTGCGCCGGCGTCCTACACCGGGATCGTGAACGGCATCGCGCCGGCGGTGTTCGTGCCGGTCCAGATGATCAACCAGCTGCAGCCGGACACTCGCGACCAGCTCGTGCAGCGATCCAACCACTCAGGGTTCATCAAAGCGCGACTCGCTCCCGGCGCGTCGATGGTGCAGGCGAAAGAGGTCGCCGCTCGCTTCACGGCCGACATGCTGAAGAAGTATCCGGCGAACTGGCCGACGGGGACGGCGCTCACCGTCATTCCGATGGACAAGGTCGCGGTGAATCCGCTGATCGATCCCATCGTCGTGCCGGCGGCCGCGGCGCTGATGGTCGTCGTCGGACTCGTGCTGCTCGTCGCTTGCGCGAACCTCGCCAGCTTCCTCCTCGCGCAGGCGCGCGACCGTCGCAAGGAAGTCGCAATCCGCTTGGCCATCGGCGCCAAGCGCAGCGTGCTCGTGCGACAGTTCCTCGTCGAATCGCTGCTGCTCTCGGCGACGGGCGGCGTGTTGGGCGTCATCGTGTCGGGCGTCGCGCTCCGCGCCGTGCTGCATGCCGACCTGCCGCTCCCGCTCCCCATCACGCTCGACGTTTCGCTGGATTGGCGCGTGCTCTCATTCGCCATCGCCGCGTCGGCGATCGCCGGCGTGCTGTTCGGACTATTGCCGGCCCTGCAAGCGACGCGGGCGACCGTCGTCGAGACAATCAAGCACGAAAACGCCGACGGCGGTCCGACCCGCCGCTTCACCGTTCGCAACGCGCTCGTCGTCGGTCAGGTCGCGGTGTCACTCACACTGCTCATCACCGCATCGCTCTTTTTGCGAAGCCTGCAAGCCCGCGCGACGGTGAACCCCGGTTTCGGCGCGTCGCCGGCCGGCATGCTGTGGATGGCGATTCCCGCCGACCGCTACGACTCGACGAAACAGCGCCTCCTGCTCGCCGACATCGAGCGTCGCATGGCGCGAATTCCTGGCGTCGTCACCGTCGGCGCGATCGACAACATGCTGCTCAACGTGCTGAGCCAGCAGGGCAAACGCATTCGCGTTCCCGGCGTCACGCCGCCCAAGGGGCAAGACCGGTTCGACGTCGACTTCTCGGCCGTCGATTCGGGATTCTTCGGAGCGATCGGAATCACCATCGTGCGCGGCCGCGGCATCACCGCCACCGACGCACTCGGCGCCCCGCGAGTCGCCGTGATCAACGAGACGATGGCCAACCGCTTCTGGCCCGGCAAGGAGGCCGTCGGCCAGACGTTCAGCACAGACTCCGTGACCTACCAGGTCGTCGGCGTCGCGCACGACACGAAGGTTCGCACGCTCGGCGAGGACCCGCGCCCGTTCATCTTCACGTCGATCCTGCAGGAATTCTCGATGACGTCGATGCTCGTCGCCCGTACCAGCGGCGACGCCGACCGCACGGCGACCGAGATGCTCGCCACGTTGCGTGCCGTCGATCCGAATCTCATGGCGATCCAGGTGAAGACGATGTCCCGCCACCTCGCCGCGATGTTGCTTCCGGCGCGACTCGGCGCGATGGCGTTCATGCTCTTCGCCGCACTGGCGCTCGCGCTTGCCGTGCTCGGCGTCTACGGGGTCGTCGGGTACGCGGTCTCGCGCCGCTCGCGCGAAGCCGGCATCCGTTTGGCCGTCGGCGCCCAGCCGCGGGCGATCGTTCGCCTGCTCATGCGCGAAGGCGTGCTGCTGGTGTCGGTCGGTACGGGAATCGGCCTGCTCCTCGGCCTCGGTGCCGCGCAGGTGCTGCGGACCCTGTTGTACGGCGTGGGCGCCGGCGATCCGGTCACCTTCATCGCCGCGCCCGTGATACTGCTGGCCGTGGGAGCGATGGCGGCATTTCTGCCCGCGCGGAGAGCAGGGCGAGTGGATCCGGCGAGTGTGCTGAGGGCGGAGTGAACTTCAACGGCAGTTGTTAGTTGACAGTTGTCAGTTGAAGCGTTCAGTCACCGACTACTCCGACTGAATACCGTCGATTGCCGACCGTCGTTGCGGCGATACCCCGCCGGCCTTGCCATTTTCGGCGGACCCTCGCAGTCTGATCCGGGTACCGGCTCGCCATCACGGAGGCCACTATGCGCACTCGATCTCTTGTCGTCGCCGCATCCTTCGCGTTCCCGCTCTGTCTGGCCGCGCAAGCTCGCCCGCCGGTCCGCGTTCCTCCTCCACCGCCCCCGCCTTCAACGCGTCCGCCACAGGCTGCGCCGCAGCCCGCCGCGGTGGCGCGCCAGCTTCAGTACCGGCGGTCGCGCTGGGGTGCCGAGGCGTTCTCGATGATCACGTTGGGCCAGGTGCCGGCCGACAACGGCACGCTCACGCGATATACGAGTTTCGGCAACGGCCTGCGCGGCGACTATCGCTTCACCGACCACTGGTCGGCCACGATCGACGTGACCGCGTCGTACCTGTTTTCGCCGACGATCACCGAGTCGGGTGAGATCGGGACCCGTTACTCGCCGCTGTCGCTCGACCGCGAGCTGCGCCCCTTCCTCGTCGGGCGCCTCGGCTACATGCACATGTACGACACCTTCCTCACGTCGGTCAGCCCATCGCTCAACGGTGGTTTCGGCGGCAACGACTACACCGACGTCGGACGATACACTCAGGGCTTCGGCGCTTCACTCGGCACCGGTGTAGAGTTTCCTCTTACACGATCGCTGCTGCTGACGAGCGAATTGTCGGCGATGCGCAACCGGATGACCACGTATCGCATCGACGCGTCGCTGCCAGAGGATCGCAGCTTCTGGATGACGGGCTTCCGGTTCGCGGTCGGGGTCAAATTGAATCCGATGCAGACGTTGCACCTGGATCAGAAGCCCACGATGTGAGTCCGCACAACGGCAGCCGTTGTCGACGGTCTTCAGTGAGGTCGCCATGGCTGAGAACCTCCAACTGAGACCACCGACTGACAACTGCCGTTGGACGTTCGGTCGGTACTTCCGTCAGAACCGAACGTCCGATCCCGAATCGGCCTTGCTCGCCGCCTTTCCACGCTTCTCCGATATCCGCTCCACGACGATCGCGACTTCTCGATCGCTGAGTCCATTCGTGCGGTCGACCGCGCGCGCCAGATCCGCCTGGGCCACGATGCCGACGCAGTTGTCGCCGTCCATCACCAGCACGCGTCGCACCTGATTGTCCGACATGACGCGCTGAACTTCCTTCACGTCGTCGTCGGCGCGAACGCTGCACAGCTTCTTCGTCGCGATCTCGCCGACCATCGCGGCGGAGTTCGTGCCGCTGGCCAGTCCGCGAATCACGAGGTCCCGGTCGGTGACGATGCCGACGGCGCGGCCGTTGTCCACGATCGGCACCGCGCCGCAGTCGTGATCGCGCATCGCCTTCGCCACGTCGGCGAGAGAGTCGTTCGACGAACAGAAGCACGGATTCTTCGTCATGATGTCGGCGGCTTTCATTTTGACGTCTCCCGGGAGGGCGCGTGGCGGCCGGCCTCGACGCGAGGTCGGACCATTCGAGATCCCGCGAGCGAGAGCTATGCCGAAATCGCCGGGCTCGACATCAGGGTGCGACCAGCACCTCCATTGCTCCCTGAACAGTCGGATCCGCGACCCGCCCGCAATGGCGTACGTGTGGCCCACGCGCCTGGCGAGCACGAGCCCGGTGCTCGAGTCCGCGACCGCGACGCCGGCAGGCTGGCACTCTAACTCCTCGCCTCGTAAGTCCCCACTGCCTCGAGCACCGTCGTCACCGGCGGCACGTCGCACCGCTCGCGAATGCCGGCCGTAAACGCCTTGAACTCGGCGAGTTGCTGAAGCGGGTTCCGATCCGGATCCGCCACCGCGGCGAGATGAACGAACGTCACGCCGTCGTCCAATCGATATGACGTGTAGCTCAAGCCGGGCGGCGTCGTGCGTGAGAGGGCCGAGAACACGTCGCGGATGAGCCGCGCGTTCTCGTCGGCCTGGTCGGGTCGTGTGGTGTAACGAACCATGATCTGTCTCATGTGAGCCTCGCGCTGAGTTGACCTGAAGGGCTATCTAGTTTGTCGCCTTGCGAAGCCAAAAGGATACGCGAGCTCGCGGTTCCCCAAGCCGACGTATCCTTTTGCCGGGTCTCTTTCGTCGAACAAGGAAATGACGTCTCTGGGTGAGAGCTCGACGGAGCTCGCGGCTACGCTCCAACAGTCGCTCGCGCCGCGAAAGGCATTCGTCGCGGCGGTCAGCGGCCTGCGTCCACGGCTGCATCGCTTCTGCGCTCGCATGTGCGGATCGACGCTCGACGGCGAGGACGTCGTCCAGGAAGTCCTCGCCGAAGCGTTCTTCAATCTCGCGTCGCTGAAGGACCCGGCTCGCTTCGAGGCGTGGATGTTCAGAATCGCCTACAACAAATGCATCGACTTCCTGCGACGCGAGCGACGCCACGACGACGTCGTTGCGTTCGACGCGGCCCACGACCGCGCACCCGAGGTTGACGCCACGACCCCCGACGACGCGCCGATCGACGACGCGTTGGCGAAGCTGGTCGGCGGGTTGCCGCCGAAGGAGCGCGCGTCGGTTCTATTGAAGGATGTCCTCGACTACTCGCTCGCCGAGGTCGCCGACATCGCCGACACGACGCTCGGCGGCGTCAAAGCGGCGCTGCACCGAGGTCGTGCCAAGCTCCATCAGCTGAAATCCGTGCCCGCTCCGGCGGTCGCCGCGTTCGACGTCGAGCAACGAAAGCTCTTCGACGCCTACGCCGAGTGCTTCAATCGGCGCGACTGGGAAGGCCTCAAGCATCTGGTCAGGGCCGACGCGCGCCTCGAGATCGTCGGCGCGGCCGAGGGTCGCATGTCCGACCTCGGCGTCACGTACTCCGCCAACTACGCGGCGTTATCGCACGAGTGGAAGCTGTCCTCCGGCTCGGTCGACGGAACGCTCGCCATCATCCACTGGCGACGCGACGGATCGGCGTGGCAACCGCACACGGCGATCCGCCTCTGGTCGCAGGATGGAAGGGTCGTGCGGATTCGCGACTACATTCACGTCGACTATTTGCTCGCCGACGCGCGAACGGAGTGACCCGCTACTGCGTGACGACGATCGCCATCGACCCTTTCTTGGTCGAATCGGCCACGGCGCTCGCGGTAATGGTCACGCGTCCGGTTCTGAGGGCCAGAATGAAGCCCGATGTCGCATCGATGCTTGCGATGGTCGAGTCGGATGACAACCACAAGACGCCCTCGTTCGCCGACGCGGTGCATGATTGGACCTGCGCGGCGGGTTGGAAGTTCTGCCCAACCTGCATCGTGTCCAGCGACGGTGTGACGATCACCGACGCGACGGCGCAGCTGTCGCTGCTGCCGGTGCCTGGACCGATGCCGGCGAGGTTCGTGGTCAACGCCGTATCGCAGGCGGTGACGAGAATGGCAGCGAGGCTCAACAGGACGGCGGCTCTCATGTTCTCCGAATCGTTAACGTATATACAGAGAACAAGTTTGGCGGCCTGAGCGTTTGTTTGAATGCGCCGGATCACAGATCGCTGGCAAAGAATCGTTGCAGGGTGACCGGCGAGTGCGGCTATCGGCTTGCCCGGCGATGAAGAAAAACTTCTTTGTGCACGGCGCTCGCGTGCCCTCTCGTCCCTTGGGTATTGACCGCTTATATCCCCAGGATATAAGCTGGTTATATCCTCAGCTGGTCCGGCCCCCCTCGGGACACCATGATCAAGCGCAACGAGAAACCCGCGCTCGCCCGCATCGAGCTCCTCCAGGGAACGCTCGACCTCATCGTCCTCCAGGCTCTCCGCTGGGGGCCGCGCCACGGCTACGGTCTCGTGCAGATGATCGACGCCACGACCCGCGGTGTGCTGCAAGTCGACGCCGGCGCGATCTATCCCGCGCTCCACCGGCTCGAGCGCCAAAGGCTGATTGACGCCGAGTGGACCGTCTCCGAGAACAAACAGCGCGTCCGCCTCTATCGCCTCACCGCCGCCGGCCGCAAGCGACTCGCCGCCGAGCGCTCGAAGTGGGAGCAGATGTCGAACGCGATCGCCGAATTGTTCGTGCCGCCGACCGCCGAGGAGGGCTGAGACATGTTCTGGCGCAGCCGATCATCGCGCACGCGCGATCTGAACGCCGAAATGCAAACTCACCTCGACATGGCGATCCGCGACCGGATCGCGCGCGGCGAATCGCCGGACGACGCGGCGCGAAACGCGCGACGCGGGTTCGGCGATCAAACCACCGTGCGCGAGTCGACGAGCGACATGTGGAGCAGCGACTGGCCCCATCAGATTGCCCAGGAGTTCAGGCAGGCGGCGCGCAGCCTCGCGCGCGTCCCCGTGTTCTCGCTCGCCGCGGTGCTGACCCTCGCACTCGGCATCGGCGCGAACACCGCGATCTTCAGCGTCATCAACGGCGTGGTGCTTCGGCCGCTGCCGTTCGCCAAGCCGGAACAGCTCGTCTACATCACGAGCCAGTTCTCCAAGATGAACCTCGACCACTTCCCGCTCGACGGAGCGGAGTTCATCGAGCTGAGCGAGCGGAATCATTCGTTCAAGGACGTAGGCGCGTACTCCGTCGGCGCGGCGAACGTCGGCGCGGACGAAAGTCCCCGGCGCGTCACCTCTGCGGTCGCGTCGGCGAGTCTGTTCACCGCGATGGGCGTGCCGCCCATCTCCGGTCGCACGTTCCGGCAGGAGGAGACGCTTCCCAACGGACCCTCAGTCGTCGTGATCTCGCGCGACCTCTGGGAGAGCGCGTTCGGCGGACGCCCCGTCGTCGGCCAGCAGATTCAGGTGGACGGCATCGCCCGCACCGTGATCGGCATCATGCCGAGCGGATTCGACGTGCACGACGAGGGCGTGCAGGTGTGGCTGCCGTTGGTGATCGATCCGGCGAACCGCAATCAATTCCGCGGCGGCCACTTCCTCACCCTCGTCGGGCGGCTCAAGGACGGAGTCTCGATCGACCGTGCGCGCAGCGATCTCGAAACGATGATGGCGCAGTGGAACGTCCTCGACGGCGGCGATGGCCGTCCGCCGTCCGAGTGCTGCAGCCCCGGCTACGTTCACACGCCGCACCCGAAGGAGCATCGCCTGCGCTACGACAACTTGCAGGCGGACATCGTCGGCGGCATCGGACGGACGCTGTGGCTTCTCCAGGCCGCGGTCGGGTTCGTCCTCCTCATCGCCTGCGCGAATCTCGCCAATCTGCTGCTCATCCGTGCCGAGGGTCGTCACAAGGAGCTCGCGCTTCGCGCCGCACTCGGCGCCGGGCGTGGACGATTGGTCCGGCAGTTCCTCGCCGAGAGCCTCGTGCTGTCCGTCGTCGGTGCGGCGGCCGGAGTGGCGCTGGCGCGAGTCGGGCTCAAGATCTTCGTGGCCGCCGGAGCGCAGAGCATTCCGCGCGCCGCCGCCGTCGGGATCGACGGGCGCGTGTTGGCGTTCACGCTGCTCATCGCCGTCGGCACGGGTGTGATCTTCGGCCTCGCGCCGGCGCTGCACCTGAGCGTCGGCAATCTCGGACTCACACTACGAGAAGCGGGGAGCCGGACGACGACGGTCGGCGCGCGCAGCAGGATGCGCAACGCGCTCGTGATCGGCGAGATGGCGCTCGCCGTCACGCTGGTGATCGGCGCCGGTCTGTTGATCAAGAGCTTCGCGAACCTCATGGCGGTGGATGCGGGCTTCGACAGAACGCATCTCACGACCTTCCGTATTGCGCTCCCGCCGCGCGTGTACCGCGACACCGTTCGACGGGTGGCGTTCTTCGACAACGTGACGCGCGAGTTGGCGGCGGTGCCGGGCGTGCGTGCGACGGCGGCGATGTCCGGCCTTCCGCCACAGCGTTTCGTGAACGCGAACGACACCGAAATCGAGGGCTACGTGCCGCCGCCGGGCGACCAGAAGATGCCCAACCTCGACTTCTACCAATTCACCACGCCGACCTACTTCACGACGATGCGCATTCCGATCGTCGCCGGTCGCGGGTTCGGGCAGCAGGACGGGCCGCTGTCGAATCCGGTCGCGCTCATCAATGAAACGACGGCGAAGCGATACTATGGAAGCGTCAGCCCGGTGGGCCGTCGCATTCGACCGAACGGCAATCCGACCTGGTTCACGATCATCGGCGTCGCCAAGGACGTGAAACAGGGCGGCGTAAACTCGAAGACCGGCACCGAGCTGTACCTCGACTACGAGCAATTGCCGCGGCAGACGGGGTTCGTGCCGCCGAACATGTACGTCGCCGTGCGATCGGAGCTCGACAAGACGGTGCTGGCACCGAGCATTCGTAGAGTGGTGAGCGGTCTAGATCCGTCGCTGCCGATCGTACAATTGCGGAGTATGGACGAAGTGTTCGGCGACTCCGTCGCGCAGCCGCATTTCCTCGCTCAGCTGCTCGCCGTGTTCGCGCTCGTCGCGCTCGTGCTCTCAGCCGTCGGCACGTACGGCGTCGTCGCCTACTCGATCACCGAACGCGTGCGCGAGATCGGCATTCGTATGGCGCTCGGCGCCAGCGCCGAACGCGTACTCGGCATGGTGCTGCGACAAGGGTTCGCGCTCGGCGTCGCCGGCGTGGCGCTCGGGGTGCTCGGCGCCGCGGCCGTGACCCGGCTGATGTCGACGCTGTTGTTCGGCGTGAAGCCGGTCGACGCCACGACGTTTGGCGCGGTGGCGGTGCTGATGTTGATCGTCGCGTGTCTGGCGGCGTACGTGCCGGCGCGGAGGGCGACGCGAGTGGATCCGCTGACCGCTCTGCGAGCGGAGTGAGGACGGCCGGCGGCTAAGCCGCCAGCCGTCGGCCCGCTCACCCTTTGTCGTCGAACGTCACTACCTGCTGCACAGCGTCCAGCGGCCGATCCACCTTGTCGCCCATCGGCGCCACGGCCGTTCCCACGGCGAAGAACTCGATCGCGTTCGCGCCCCAACCCCAGTTCGACTCTTCGACTCGCGCCCCGACGATCCCGACGCCGCCGCGCTCGATCGCCTCGGCTTGCATCCGCTCGATCGCCAGCTCGCGCGCCGCGTACGTCGCGTCGGTGTAGACCTTCATCTCCTGATTGCGGCCGGCCTGCTTGAGCGCCTGCATGAAACTCAAATGCGCGATATGGTACACGCACGCGCCCATCGCCAGGCTCACCGGCCGATACCCGCCGCGCACGAGCTTCCACAAATCCTGACCACTGAGATCCGACGTGAACGGGCGGTTGTCCTTTGTGCGAAAGCTGCCCTTTCGTTCGCGATGCCGAATGCCCGTGCCGACCGCCTGAAATTCGAGCACGCCCTCGTCCATCGCGTATTCCTTGAAGATGAGACGCACGCCCACGACGCCGTCGGCGCCGAGCAGGTCGGCCTCCTCTTCCATGCGCGTCATCGCAAGCTCGCGCGCGTCGAACATCGCTTTGGTCAACACGCCGAGCTCCTGACTCACGCTCCACTTCTGCCACTGAAATCCGACGTGGTAGATCGACGAGCCCATGACCAGTCCGAGCGCTTCGAAGCCGGCTTGCTCGACGAGCAGAAACTCGTCCACCGTGAGATCGCTCGTGAAGAAGGCAGGTCGGTCGCCGGCGCCGCGCATCGCGCGCAGACGCTCGGCGGCCCCGCTCGGAAGATTGGCCGTCGACCCCGGGACGTAGTCCGGCATGATGGCTCCCTGTCGTGAATCGTTAGAAGTGGACATCAGTGACCGGCGATCAGCTGGTGGAGCTCAACCAGGTCCGCAGCGCATCGCGTCCGCGCTCGGTTCGTTTCAGCTCGACGTCGAGCGCGAGGCCCAGCTCGGCGAGAAAGTCTTCGATCTCGAGCGACATGTTGCGCACGACGACACCGCGCACTTCCTGTTGGCGCACGGCCTCGAACGAGCCGTTCGAGCTTCGTCTGAGCGCGTAGACGAAACCACCGAGCGGGAGTCGAACGGCCGTCACGCGCCGGCGCAGCAGCGCACGCTCAACCTGAACGCCGGGGACGACGTCGGAGAGCATCGACACGAGCTCGTCGAGCAGCGCGTCGCGGTCCTCTCGGCTTCGCTGAGCGAGGATCGCGGCAACGCTCGCGCCCTCGAACGACGGCGAGGAGTCGGACATCGTCGAGAAGCTAGCCGGACAGCCGCGGCGCTAACAGACTCGGCTGCCGTCTACGGCTCGGCTTGCGGCCGATGGCCGAGGGGGGGGACTGGCTTGGCGGACGCGACAGAAAATGAAAGGCCCAGGGCGGCACGCCCCGCCCCGCGCGGTGTAGGACTTTGGGCCTTACCACCATCTCACAACCAGAGTTATGAGGAGTTTCGATGTCAGCATTGTGGCGTAATCGATGGGGCCGCCGCTCCACCGTCGCCTTGTCGGTCATAGGAGTCGCGGTGGCAGCAGCCGTCGCCGAGCGCCCCAGCGCGGCACACGGCGCAACGTCGCCGTCCGACACCTCGAGCGTCAAGCGCGCTTCGGCAACGACCCCGGCTGTAGCAAAGTTGGAGGACCTCAGTGACGCGTTTGCGACGATCGCCGCGCGCGTGAAACCGAGCGTCGTGTACATCATTGCGACGCAGAACGGCGAGCCCGTTGCTCACCGCGGCGGCCGGCAGCGGCCCCAGCAAACACCGGGACTCGACCAGATCCCGCCTGAGTTCCGTCAATTCTTCCAGATGCCTGGTGGCGGGGGCGGACCGGAGGAGGCACCACCGCAGGGTCGCTCCGTCGCGTCCGGCTCGGGCTTCATCGTCTCGGCCGACGGGTACATCCTCACCAACAACCACGTCGTCGACGGCGCGAGTGACGTGCGTGTACGCCTGCTCGATCGCCGTGAGTACAAGGCCAAGGTCGTTGGCCGCGATCCGAACACCGACGTGGCCGTGATCAAGATCGACGCAACCGACCTCACGCCGGCTCCGCTCGGCGACAGCGAGGCGTCGCGCGTCGGCGAGTGGGTGCTCGCGGTCGGCAATCCGCTCGGCGAGAACCTCACGTTCACCGTGACCCAGGGCATCATCAGCGCCAAGGGTCGCGTACTCGGCATGCCGGGCCAGTCCCAGCAGACCATTCAAGATTTCATTCAGACCGACGCGGCGATCAACCCCGGAAACTCCGGCGGACCGCTCGTGAACGTTCGTGGTGAAGTAATCGGTATCAACAGCGCGATCGAGAGCCCGACAGGCTACAACACGGGCTACGGTTTCGCCGTGCCGATCAATCTTGCGCGCGCCGTCATGAGCCAGATCATCAAGTCCGGTCACGTCGATCGCGTTGCGCTCGGCATCTCAGTGCGTGACGCGAGTGCCGATGACGCGGCCTACGTCGGCGCGAAGCAGATCGGCGGTGTGCTCGTCGAGGATTTCGCCGACAAGAACTCGGCGGCTGCGAAGGCCGGGTTGGTGGCTGGTGACGTGATCGTCGCCGTGGACGGCAAGCCGATCAGCTACGTGGCACAGCTCCAGGAGATGATCGCGTTCCGCAAGCCCGGGGACATGGTCACGCTCGACGTGGCGCGCAAAGGCGGGCAGCGGGCAACCGTTCGCGTTCCGCTCCAGCGTGCGTCAACAGGTGAAGAGTCGACGCCGTCGAACGACCATGGCGACGCCGATAGAACGAAGGGTTCGTCCATGCATATGCTCGGAGCGAGCGGCGTGGCGGTCGACGCCCAGGCGGCGCAGGAACTTCGGCTTCCATCCGACATCCGCGGAGTCATCGTGACCGGGGTCGAAGACGGAAGTTCGGCCGAGAGCCATCTGGCGACGCCCGAAGAGGGTGGCCCCGACATCATTCTTTCCGTCGAGGGAACGCCGGTTCAGACGCCCGAGCAACTGCGGGCGGCGTTGAACAACATGAAGGCAGGCAGCATCGTGACGCTGAGCGTGTACAACGTGCCGGCGAAGTCGAAGCGGATCGAGAGAGTGCGGCTGGGCGGGCAATAAAAGCTCGTCTCGCTGAATGAGATTCAACGCCGTGGCGAGTCTGCTCGCCACGGCGTTCTCTTTTTGCGGCGATCACGCGCCGAGCCGTCGTCGATGGGTGTTGCCGTCAGCGTCGGCTCGCAGTTGGCTCGCCGGCGAGTCGAAGCTCGCGCCATTCCACGCGCCCGTGTCGGATCGCATCGCGGATTCGTCGTTCGCGAGTGGAGAGCGCGGCATCGCCCGTCTTGATCTCGACGAAAACGATTCGGCGCAGCTCGCCTTCATCCAGTCCGTCGAACACGACGAAGTCCACGGGCTTGCCGATGAACTGCGCGTCCTTGGGATTGAACTCGAACGACGGAAAGTACGCGGCGAATTGCTCGAACACTTGTCCGCGCGTCACCGCTCGGCTCTGACTCACTGCGTCTCGCCGAATGTCCCGTGAGCGCCGAGCGTGCCGGAGCGCCGCGAACATCGACGCCAGCGCTCCGCCGATCACGGCGCCGAGCACGAGTCCCGCGATCAGGTTTGCCATGTCTCCGCCGTTCACAGTCCACCCGTCCCGCCGTCTACCTCGGTCCAAGGTACGCCTGTCCGCTCGGGCTCGCCAAGCAAAATCGTTCGCGACGGAATAGAATGCCGTGATGCATCGTCCGTCTCATATCGCCTGGTCCGGCCTCATGGCCGCGGTCCTCACGTCGGCCGCCGCCTCGCAATCTCCAACGCAAGCCGCGTCTCCTTCTATAGAAAGAGAAAGCGACTCGACGCGCGCGCACCTCAACGCGGGCCGCAAGAAGCACGACTCGGTCGCGTTCGCGTCGACGGTTGCCTTCGGTCGGCACCAGATGAAAACGTGGCCCGCGGCGCCAACGCCACTCGTCGGATCGATTCTCCCCGGCAATCGCATCGTGGCGTTCTACGGCAATCCGCTCGCGAAGCGCATGGGTGTGTTGGGCGAATACCCGACCGATCAGATGCTCGCCAAGCTCGACGACGCGGTGCGCGAGTGGCAGCGTGCCGATCCAGCGACACCCGTCAAGCCGGCGCTGCAGTTGATCGCCGTCGTCGCGCAAGGCGCTCCCGGCCGAGACGGCATGTATCGCCTTCGCATGGACTCGGCGCTGATCGAGAAGGTGTACGGCTGGGCGAAGCAGAGGAACGCGCTGCTCTTTCTCGACATCCAGGTCGGCAAGAGCACCATGCAGCGCGAGCTCCCCAGACTCATGCCATTTCTCTCACGCCCCGACGTGCACCTGGCGATGGACGCCGAGTTCTCGATGCACTACAGCAAAGAGGGCCTGCCGCCCGGCAAGAAAGTGGGCCAGTTCGACGCGAAGGACATCAACTGGGTCTCGGAGCAGCTTCAGGCGCTCGTGACGGAAAAGCAGGTGCCGCCCAAGGTCCTCGTCGTGCACCGCTGGCTCAAGCAGATGATCTCGAACGCCGACAAGATCACCGTCGACCCGCGCGTGCAGGTCGTGATGGACATGGACGGCTGGGGTCCGCCGTGGATGAAGTTCGAGTCGTATCGCGACTACATCGATCTCGAGCCGGTCGAGTACACGGGATTCAAGATCTTCTATCACAATGACGTCAAGCACCACGACCCGTTGCTCGCGCCCGCCGAGGTGCTGTGGCTCAGACCGCGGCCGCTCTACATCCAGTACCAGTGACGTTCGCCAGCGGCCAGCGGGCGCACGCCCGCGAGCGTCATTTCGGCCAGATCGTGAAATCGGCCATGGCACGCCGCACGAGCGTGGGCCCCATCTGCTCGAGCGCGGCGTTCAACTCGAGCAGGTGCCCGCGCGACAGCTCGAGCACGTGTTCGTCCGGCTGGAACTTCGTGCCGATCGGATAGTCGAGAAACGGCGTGCGCGATTCCTCGACGTGCGCCCCGAGCACGTGCGCCACGCGCAGGTCTCGCGTGAAGTCGACCAGCCGGCGCACGCTCTTCGTGAAGGCGGCTGCGTCGGCGACGTAGAGACGGCCCGGGTACATCGTGTCGCCAGTCAGGAGAATTCCGGTCCGCCGGTCGTAGATGGCGATCGACGCGCGCTCGTGTCCAGGAATCGGAATGACGTCGAGCACGCGTCCGCCGAGGTCGAACGTCGCCGTCGAGTCAGGCCATGCTTTGATCATAAAAAAGCGCCGGACGGCCTCCGGACTCGTGCCGACGACCGTGAGGCCGGCCATCGCGCTGAGCGCCGAGTCGCCGGCGACGTGGTCGCCGTGGGCGTGCGAATGCGCGGCGACGAGACGCGGGATCGGCTTGCCATGCGCGTCGGCCCAACGCTTGAGCGCTGCGGCGATTGCGTCGGCCACTCGCGCACCCTTGGCTCCCGTGTCGACGAGGAGTGCTTGTCCGTCGCCGAAGATCAGGTAGAGAAACGGCTTCTCATAGTTCGTGCAGCCTGATTGCCGGAGGATGTAGAAGTCCGGGTTGTACTCGTGAAGACGAAAATCGGACTGTCTGGTCGCGCACGCGTCCGGTGATTCGGCCCAGCTCGCGGGCAGCGTGCCGCGCTCGAGTCCCGCGCCGTCGGGCTGTGGCGCCTGTGCGACGGCGCCCGACGCGGAGACCAGGAATGCGGTGAACGCGAGTGTCGGACTCACTGTCGCTCCCTTTCTGGTCTCTTAGTGCGGCGTGACTATTCTCTGCCGCACCTTCTCCCGTTCCGCCACGACGATCGGCTCCATCGCGCCGGCTCCGAGGGCCAGCGGTTGTCTCGCGCCGTCTGCCGCGCTCTCACTCTCAGCCGCGGCCCGTCCGGCCATGACCTTGGTCACGAACCTCTGTCCCTCCGAGATTCGTTCGACTTCGATCGCGACAGCGTCCACCGCGTGTTCGATTCGCTCCAGCCGCATCGTCATATCGGCGGGCACCGACGGCGAAGCAGCTCTCGGCGAGCGTCCGAGAATTCGCTTCGCCATGGCGATCGAAATCGGAAGCGCCAGCATCAGCGTTACAGCCGCCGGCAGGACCATGTCGGGATTGAACAACCGCGAGTTCACGGGAATGTTCGGCACGCCGACCGGACGTCCCTGCTTCTGCGCGATGCGTGCGTCGAGGGTGGCGATGTTTCCTTCCACCTTGGCGAGCTGCACGCCGACGTCGGCCCACTGCTGCTGCACGCCCGGTCGCGCCGGATTGGACTGCAGCATCTCGTCGAGCTGATGCCTCAAGCCATCCCACTGCGCCTTGAGTCCGGCATGTTCGACTCGCAGATCCGCGACCTGTGCTTGGAGCGACCCGAGGTCGCCGGTTTGAATCGGCGCCGGGACTGACGGGGCTGGCGGGGCGGCAGGTGCTGGTGTCTGTGTGGGCATCGTGGGCACTCGCGGGTTGATGAGGCCTCCTAAGTCTACGGGTCGGACGAGCCGGCGGTTACAGCCAGCCTGCGTCCCAGGCCCCCAATCTTGCGGCCTCCGCCGACCGCAGCCCTCGCCGCCGGAACCGCAGCGCCCCCCGGCGCACCTACTTTCTCGCGGTCGCGACCAGCGCCCGCAAGGCCCGGTAGACCGCCGGCCAGCTCGTCGACCCTGGATCGATCATCTCGAAATGACCCGACGCCGACAGCTTAATGATTCGCGCCGACGTGTCGCCGATCGCTTGGGGGCGCGCGAAGTATGCTCGGCCGCCCGGACCGAACGCTTGGTCCTTGGCGCCGATCACGAGTGTTTGTGGAACCCCGACCGGCGCGAGTCGCATCGCTGACGCGGCCGCGTATCGATCGGCGTGCGCCGACGGCGCGCCGCCCATCAGTCTGTCGATGACGCCGCCGCAGACTTGGACCTGTTCGACTTGCTCGAGGTCGGGCGCCGGGGCCCAACGCGAACACCGCGCGCACGCGCAGCGGGTCTTTGACGTAGAGCTCACTCGTCGCTGGAATCTTGCTTCGCGCGGCGAGCCAGAGTGCGAACGCACCGCCCGCCGAGTGCCCCGCGGCGATGACGTGATCGAGGTCCAACCCGTATTTCGACGCCACTTGTCGCAGGTAGTCGGTGGCGAGTCCGACGTCTGCGAAGGTATTCGGCCACCCGCCCCCGTCGTCACCGACGCGTCGATACTCGATGCTCCACACGGCGAACCCGCTGTCGGCGAGCGCCTGCTCGAGCTTTCCGACGTGCGCGATGTCGAACTGCGAAAGCCAACAGCCACCATGCACGAACACGATGACCGGATGCGGCCCCGGGGAGTGCGGCAACCGAAGGTTCCAAACTGGAGTGGCGACGGACCGTAGGTGATGCGCGCCGTGGGCGGTCCGGCAGCGAGCGATCCAAGATCGTTCGGCGTCATGAGCCGCTGGGCGCCGAGCGGGCACGCGGCGAGCATCAGCGGTGCGATATGGAGGCGCGAACCCACTCTCATTGAGCTTCCTCGACGGCGTGGACTTCCAGAACGCTGACTCCAAAGAGGGGTGGAAAGGCGATCAGAACAAGTCGCGTCCTTTCGGCTTTTTCCCGATGACTTTCCCAATCCCGGCGTATATGATGATGTAGTTCCCTCCCGCCTCCGCTTCTTTCAATGAGCGCCCCCGGTTCACTCGATCCCGATTCGATCGTTACGCGGCGTCCCCGTCCCGCGCGTCTCGTCGACCGCCACGAGACTGGCGTCGTGCTGCTGGTCGCCGCATGGACGGCGGCATTCCTGGTCAGATCGCGGTTGGCGCAGTCCGACCGGCTGACCGATCTCACGAACGAAGCCCTCCTGTCGCTCTTGTTCGTTGTCCCGATCATGTTCTTCGGCTGGGGCGCGCTGGTCGTCGCGGATCGGTGCTTCAAGTCGGGACGGTCTCGCGATCGTCGCTGATTCGCGGGAACGTCATCAGCCCAACGCTCGCGACGCGCCACACTCGCCGAGGCGTTCCTACGGCACGAAACTGGGCGTACATTTCCGCGCCAAGCAGTACGCCCACGTAGCTCCCCTCCAATAAGCCGGTCCCCGTGTCGAACGACGACGTTCTCACGCGACTGACGGCCTCGCTCGCCGATCGCTACCGCATCGACCGGGAGCTCGGCGCGGGTGGCATGGCGACGGTCTACCTCGCGCGCGACCTCAAGCACGACCGTGACGTCGCGATCAAGGCGCTGCATCCCGACCTCGGCGCCGCACTCGGTGGCGAGCGATTTCTCAGCGAGATCCGGACGACCGCGCGGCTGCAGCATCCGCATATCCTGCCCCTGCTCGACTCCGGAAGCGCCGACGGCCTGCTGTACTACGTGATGCCGCTCGTCACCGGGGAGACGTTGCGCGCGCGACTCGAGCGCGAAAAGCAACTGCCGGCGGACGACGCGATTCGCATCGCCGGCGAGGTCGCCGACGCGCTCGCGTACGCCCACGAGCTGGGCGTGATTCACCGCGACATCAAGCCCGAGAACGTTCTGCTGCAAGGTGGCCACGCGACCGTGGCCGACTTCGGGATCGCGCTCGCCGTACAGCAGGCGGGCGGCCATCGCATGACGCAGACGGGTCTCAGCCTCGGCACGCCGCAGTACATGAGTCCCGAGCAGGCGATGGGCGAACGGACGATCGACGCGCGCAGCGATCTCTACGCGCTCGCCGCCGTCACGTACGAGATGCTCGTCGGCGAGCCGCCGTTCACGGGACCGACCGTGCAGGCCATCCTCGCGCGCGTGATGACGGAAGAGCCGCGTCCGATCGTCGTGCAGCGCAAGTCGATCCCGGATCACGTGGAATACGCGGTGATGCGCGGACTGGAAAAACTACCGGCCGATCGCTGGGGCTCGGCGCGCGAATTCGCGGCGGCGCTTCACGGCGGATCTTCGGCGTCGGCGGCACAAGTGCTGGCGACGTCGCGGCATCGCGCCGATGCGCGTGTTGAAAGGTCGTGGCGCGCGCGGCTGCGCGATCCGCTCGTCCTCGTGCTCGCCGCCGTCGCGGTCGCGAGCATGGCGTTCGCCGCCTGGGCGCGTACCAATGCACCGCGCCACGACGCGGACGTCGTACGATTCACGATCCCCGCGCTACAGAGTGAACAGGCGAACTCGCTGGGTTACAGCACGCTCGCGATTTCGCCGGATGGGCGGGCGGTCGTGTACATGGGGCTCGGGGACGACAAGCGGCAGCAGTTGATGTTGCGCACCCTCGACGACATCGTCGCGCGGCCGCTCCCCGAAACGAGCGACGGGGCAAATCCGGTCTTCTCCCCCGACGGCAAATCCGTCGCGTTCATCCGCAGCAACCGGATCTTCAAGGTCGCGCTCGACGGCACTCGCCCACAGTTGCTCGCCTCGGCGCCCGCCACATACGCCGGGATGACCTGGTTGGCGACGGGCGAGCTGGTCGTCTCCGGCAACGTGGCGCTCTATGCGATTCCGGAAGCTGGAGGTCAAGTCCGCGAGATCATGAAAGCGGACCACGCCGCCGGAGAGGTTTTTGTGAGCGCGCCGGTGATGGCGGGCGACGAGGGCCTTGTCCTCTATTCGTCGAACGCGAGCACGTCGATCGGCGGCGCAAAGATCGCGGTGGCGTCGCTGAAGACGGGCGAGCGCGTCATCTTCGACCTCGTCGGCGCGCAGGCACTCGGCGTCGTGAACGGTGTGCTTACGTACGTGACGGCCGGTGGTACGATCATGGGTGTTCCGATCGACATGCGGCGGAGGAAGCTCAGCGGGGCTCCGGTGCAGCTCGTGAGCGACGTCGCGATCAATACCACGACCGGGCTCGCACGGGCCTCTCTCGCGGCGAACGGGACGCTTCTGTATCAAAGCGGGACCCAGTCGTCGCAGGCGATAGCCGTAGGTCTCGACGGTAGCGCGCGCCCCTTGCTCGCCGAGTCGCGCGAGTATGCGTTTCCTCGTCTCTCTCCTGATGGCCGACGATTGGCGATCGCCGTTGGTGCGTCGGATCGTCGAGATGTGTGGCTGTTCGAACTGAATACGCAAACGATGACGCGGCTGACGAGCGAGGGCGCGTCGAACGACCGTCCGGAGTGGACGTCTGATGGCAAACGCGTGCTGTATCGCTCGGACCGGAGCAACCGCTCGGCGATCTGGACCCGTCCCGCCGATCTGAGCGCTGAGGCAACGCAGCTCGTCGGCGGCCCCAAGGTCGACATCTTCGAGGCGGTGATGTCGCCCGACATGCGCAACGTCGCCTATCAGCTCGATACGACCGGCGCGGACATTTTCTATCGCGCCGTGAGTGGCGACACGGCTCCGCATGTCGTCTCCAACAACGACAAGGCGATCGAGACGATGCCGCGTCTGTCCCCCGACGGCCGGTGGGTCGCGTTCATCACCGATGAGTCGGGACGCAACGAGGTCGTCGTCCAACCGTTTCCCGGGCCAGGCGGTCGCGTACAAGTGTCGGCGGGAGGAGGTACAGAGCCGGTGTGGTCACGCGACGGTCGACGCCTGTTCTACCGCGGCGACGGTCATCTGATGGCGGCGCGACTGGCACCGGGAGAGGCGTTCGCAGTTGTCGCGCGGGACACGCTGTTCGCCGACACGTACCAGTTCGCGGCGAATCCGCACGCGAATTACGATGTGATGGCGGACGGCGTGCACTTCATCTTTCTGAAAGCGGCGAGCGAAGGCAGCATGATCGTCGTCGCGAATTGGAAGGCGGTGGTGCAGTCGCGCATGGCGGCCAGCCGATGACCGCTCCGCTTCGCGATCCGAGACCGGCCAAGGACGATCCCACGATCGCCGCGCGGCTCCGCGCCCACCGGACACTGTCGGCGGCACCGCAGGCGGAGCTCGATTGGTTGATCGAACGCGGCACGCTCGGCCACTGGTTGCCCGGCGACCAAGTGGTGATCAAGGGCGAGCCCGTGAACTTGCTCTTCTTCGTTCTCACGGGGCGCCTGTCCGCTCTGGCCAACATCGGCGGTACGTGGCGCAAGGTGATGGACTGGCGTGACGGCGACGCCACGGGAATGTACCCGTACTCCCGGGTCTCGATCTCGTCGGGAGGCTCCGCGGTCGACGAGCGGACCGAAGTGATGTCCATCGACCGCGCGAACGTGGATCAGATGCCTGTGGTGTGTCCGCACGTGACCGCAGCGCTCGTGCACTTGATGATCGACCGCGCGCGCACGTTCAAAGCGAGCGATCTCGAGGGCGAGAAGGTGGCCTCGTTGGGGCGCGTCGCCGCCGGTCTCGCCCATGAACTGAACAATCCGGCGTCGGCCGCGACGCGCGGGGCGAAGCTCTTTGGCGATGCGATTGCCGACGCCGAGGGCGCGGCCCACGCCGTCGGCACGGCACGGTTCACCGAGTCCGAGCTGGCGGCTCTCGAGCGTGCGCGCGCGAGCTGCGTCCAGATTCACGCGGCGAACTCCGCCTCGCCGCTCGATCGCGCCGATCGAGAAGAGACGATCGCCGATTGGCTCGCGCAGCACGACATCGACGACCGCGGCGCCGGGACACTCGCCGAGACGGCCGTGACCACCGCGACGCTCGACGACTTGGCGCGGGTGCTCTCGAGCGACAAGCTTGGCGCCGCGGTACGGCTGATGGTGACGGGCTGCTACGCGCGCGGGTTGGCCCGCGACGTCGAGCGCGCGTCGGGACGCGTGCACGAATTGGTGAGCGCCGTGAAGCGGATGTCGTACATGGATCGCGCGGCGACGCCGGAGCCGGTGGACTTGCGTCAGGGACTCGCCGACACGTCCGCGATATTGGCGCACAAGGCGCGGACGAAGTCGGCGTCGCTGACCGTGGACGCGCCGGACGACCTCGCGCCCGCACTCGGCATCGGCGGCGAGCTGAATCAGGTGTGGATGAACCTGATCGACAACGCGCTTGATGCAGTGGGCGACGGCGGCCGCGTCACGGTGAGCGCGCGCGCCGAAGGTCCGAGTGTCGTCGTGCGGGTGACCGACGACGGCCCGGGAATCCCCGACGACATCAAGCGCCGCATCTTCGATCCGTTCTTCACGACTAAGCCCGTGGGGCAGGGCACTGGCATGGGGCTCGATATCGCCCGCCGGCTGGTCGAGTCGAACAATGGACGCCTCGATTTCGAGTCTCGGCCAGGCAACACCGAATTCAGGGTCGCGCTCCCGGTTACCTAGCGCGCACGCCGTTGCCGCCATTCCCGTGCGCCCTCATATTCGCGTTTCCCCCTCTTCGCCGACGCCGGCGCCTTCCAGCAGAATCTCATGTCCGATCCAGGCTCCGGCCTCGCCGATCGCTATCGCATAGATCGCGAGATCGGCCGCGGCGGGATGGCGAGCGTGTTTCTCGCCCACGACATCCGCCACGATCGCGACGTCGCGATCAAGGTGCTGCATCCCGATCTCGCCGCCGCACTCGGCGGCGACCGTTTTCTGGCCGAGATCAAGACCACCGCGCGCCTTCAGCATCCGCACATTCTCCCGCTGCTCGACTCGGGCACGGCGCGCGCTGAAGAAAATGACGAGTTTGCCGCGTTCGTCGGCGCCGGATCGTCCTTGTATTACGTCATGCCGTACGTCGCCGGTGAGACGTTGCGCGCTCGGCTCGACCGCGAACGTCAGCTTCCGATCGACGACGCGCTGCGCATCGCGCGCGAGGTCGCCGACGCCCTCGAGTATGCGCATCGACTCGGCGTGATTCATCGCGACATCAAGCCCGAGAACATTCTGCTCCAGGGTGGTCACGCGCTCGTCGCCGACTTCGGCATCGCGCTCGCCGTGCAGACGGCCGGTGGCGCTCGCATGACGCAGACGGGTCTTTCACTCGGCACGCCGCAGTACATGTCGCCCGAGCAGGCGATGGGCGAGCGCACGATCGACGCGCGGAGCGATATCTACGCGCTGGGTGCCGTCACTTACGAGATGCTCGCCGGCGATCCACCGTTCACCGGCTCGAGCGTGCAGGCGATCGTCGCGAAGGTGATCAGCGAGAAGCCGACGTCACTGCGAACGCTGCGCGACACCGTGCCGTTGCCCGTGGAGCACGCGGTGCTCACCGCGCTGGCGAAGCTGCCTGCCGATCGGTTTGCGACGGCCGCCGAGTTCGCGACGGCACTCACGTCGCCGACGGCCGAGCGCGCGGGGTGGTCGAGTGCGGCGCCGGCGCGAAGGTCGCCTGCTGTCGCGCCGCTCGCCGCCGCGCTCATCGTTGCGGTCGCGCTCGCGGCGTGGGGTTGGTTCCGGCCCGCGGCACAAGCCGCGCCCGTCACGCGCGTTGCGGTAGCGCTGCCGGCGGGCCAGGCGATCGAGCCGCAGTATTGGGGATTCAGCTTCGATCTCTCGCCAGACGGAAAACGACTCGCCTACGTCGGTCCGGGACCGACGAAGGGAACGAGCCAAGTCTGGATTCGTCCGTTGGACGCGCTCGACGCGACGGCCGTCGCGGGTACGACGGGCGCCATTGGTGTGCAGTGGTCGCCGGACATGCAGTCGCTCCTAGTGATGACCTCGCGACCCAACAGCCGCGTCGTGTCCGTGAACGGTGGACCGGTCGTTTCGTTACCCAACATCTGGGACGCGAGTTGGGGCCCGGATGGCCGGATCTACTCGGACTCGAAGGACGCCAACATTGTCCGACGAACGGTCGGTGGAGCGGTGGACACGCTGTTCCGTGGCGACACCGGCTTCATTCTTGGCCATCCTAGCGCGTTGCCGAACGGCACCGGCGCGCTGTTCGCGCGCGTGACGAAGCATCAGGACGAGGCGTCGCGAAGCGAGATCGTCGGCGTCTCGTTCGCAACCGGAGAGACCACGGTGGTCGGTCTGGGGGTGTGGGCGCGCGTCCTCAAATCCGGGACGTTGGTCTACGCATCCGCCGAAGGCACGATGTTCACCGCGCGGTTCGATCAATCGTCATTCAAGGTCACTGGACCCGCGGTGCCGTTCGCGCACGTCGCGATGGGCGCCAACGCCGGGCGGTCGTACCCGGCGATCAGCGTGGCGGACGAGGGAACGTTCGTCTATCTCGCCGGCAACCTGCAGCGCCAGCGCATCGCGTGGCTCGACCCGGCCGGGCGCCTCGTGAGTCGCCTGCCCATTGAGGGTGACGTCTGGGGCCTCGCGCTCTCGCCGGACGCCACGCGGCTCGCGTACACGCTGCGCGCCGACACCCGCGACCCTCGAGCCGCCGCGCGTGGCACCGGCGACGCCTGGGTCATGGACCTCAAGACCGGCGCGACCACTCGTCTTACGAGCGAGTGGTTCAGCCCACGGCCCAGCTGGTCGCCGGATGGCAAGTCGGTCCTGTACACGCGCGTCGGCGGCCCCGAGAACCAGGGACTCTACGAGCGCCCAGCCGATGCGTCCGACCCCGAGCGTCTGGTACTTTCGATGAAACAGTTCGGGCACTCCGTCGGCGACGGGCGCTGGCTGCCGGATCACAAGACACTCATCGTGCGCACCTATCTCGACGACGTGTGTGTAAAGTGCGGAGGCGCCGCGCCGGCGAGCTTGTCGAACCTCTACTCGGCCACCGAAGGCGGCGCCGGCCAGCCGTTCGTCGTCAACTCGGCGACCAAGAGCGTGGCGGAGCCGTCGCCGGATGGAGCGCTCATCGCCTATCTGTCCGACGAAACCGGCATTGACGAGCTGTACGTGCAGCGCTTTCCGGGCGGCGGCGAGCGGCTGCTCGTCTCCAAGGGAGGCGGCTCGCCCGCGCGGTGGTCCCGCGATGGGCGCGCCCTGTGGTTCTTCGATCAACGTGGGATGCTGATGGTGGCGTCGATCGCGTCGCGGCCGACGTTGGCGGTGACGGCAATGCGGGAAATTCGAACCGACGTCACCCCGGTCGGCGCGCGCGGTGGCCGCGCGAACTACACGTTCGACGTCGCACCGGACGGAAGAATCATCGTCACGGAGGACGTCGAGCGAGCCTTCGATCTCGTGCTGGTGCGCAACGGAATGATCGACGTGGGGAAGGCGGCGATCAAATGACCATCGCTCCGTTCTCGGCGGCCCTGGCGGACCGCTATCGCATCGAGCGAGAGCTGGGGAGCGGCGGCATGGCGACCGTCTACCTGGCCCACGATCTCAAACACGACCGCGACGTCGCGATCAAAGTCCTGCATCCGGACCTTGGCGCCGCGCTCGGCGCCGAGCGATTCCTGAGCGAGATCAAGACGACCGCGAAACTGCAACATCCACACATTCTGCCGCTGCTCGACTCGGGCGACGCCGGTGGACTGTTGTACTACGTCATGCCGCTCGCCAGCGGCGAGACGCTGCACGACCGTCTCACACGCGAGCGGCAGCTTCCGATCGACGACGCGCTACGCATCGCGCGCGAAGTCGCTGACGCGCTCGGTGCCGCGCACGCCCTGGGGATCGTGCATCGCGACATCAAGCCTGAGAACATCCTGCTGCAGAGCGGACACGCGCTCGTCGCCGACTTCGGCATCGCGCTCGCCGTGCAGACGGCCAGCGGCGCGCGCATGACGCAGACGGGCCTCTCACTCGGCACGCCGCAATACATGTCGCCCGAGCAGGCGATGGGCGAACGCGCGATCGACGCGCGGAGCGACATCTATTCGCTCGGCGCCGTGACGTACGAGATGCTCACCGGCGATCCGCCGTTCAGCGGATCGAGCGTGCAGGCGATCGTCGCGAAAGTGTTGACCGAGAAGCCCACGCCGCCGAGCGTCGTGCGCGACACAGTTGGTGCGGGCGTGGAGTACGCGGTGCTCAAGAGTCTCGCGAAACTTCCGGCCGATCGATACGCGAGCGCCGCCGAGTTTTCCGCGGCGCTCGCCGATCGTGGGGCGCCGGCGTCGTTCGGTGCAGCGGTCGACCACCGCGCGAAGCGTGCATGGTGGCAACAGCCCGCGTTCGTCGGACTTGCTCTCGTGGCCATTTCACTGGCCGTGAGCGCGGCGATGCTCGCGCGACGAGGGAGCGACGACGCGTTTCCGGTGCGGTTCGAGCTCTCGTCCGACGCGCAGAACCCAGTCGGCGAGGGCGTGCTCACGCGCGACGGTCACATGCTCGTCTACGTCGGCCAATCGGCGAATGTGCGCGCGCTGTTCATTCACCGTCTCGATCAACTGGAGTCGAGAGAGATTTCCGGCACCGACGGCCTCGTGCCCTTCGGAGCGCCCGCCCTTTCGCCCGACGCGAAGTGGGTCGCGTTCATTGCGAATCGACGCAAGTTGATGAAGGTGCCGATCGACGGAGGCACGCCGACCCCGCTCGTCGACGTCGCCGATTATGGCGGCGTCGACTGGGCGCCGGACGGCGACATCGTGTTCGGCCCCGGTGTTTTGGAAGGCGGCGGAGGTCTCTTGCGCGTGAAATCGGCGGGCGGCCCGGTCGCGCCACTGACGAAGGTAGATCCTGCGCAAAAGGAGCTGAGCCATCAGTGGCCGCAGGTTCTCGCGGATGGCAAGACCGTGCTGTTCACGATCTGGTTTGGGACGCCAGAACAGGCGAAGCTCGCGGCGGTGTCGCTCGACGACGGCAAGGTGACGCGGCTCGGCATCACCGGCGGGAAAGCGCTCGGCGTCGTCGACGGCCAGCTCGTGTTTCTGAACGCCGATGGTGGCATCATGGCGATACCGTTCGATGTGAGCGCGTTGCGTGCGACTGGCAGCGCGATTCCCGTCGAAGGTCCCGTCCGCAACGAGAGCGCTGGCGCGGGCGGCGCCTTCCTCGGCCTCGATGGGAGCCTCGTTTTCTTGCACGGCGCCTCCAACCGGCGGCTCGTTTGGGTCGATCGAAGCGGCGTAGCGAAACCGGCGGTCGACGCGCAACGCGAGTTTCAGTTCGCGCGCCTGTCGCCGGACGGACGACGCGTTGCCGCGACGATTTCCACCGGAACGAAGACGGACCTCTGGACGATCGATCTCGCCGCCGGGACGCTCACGCCGCTGACCACGACGGGGCGGGTGAGAAACCCGGTGTGGTCGCCCGACGGTCGTCGCGTGCTGTACGCCTCGACGCACGGCGGTCGCGCGGCCTTTTGGTGGCAGCCGGCGGACGGCAGCGGTCCGCCGGTGCTGGCGGCCGAGCCGCCGCACAACCCGTGGAACATCGATCTGTCGCCTGACGGACGCACCGTCATCGACAACTCGCTCTACAACGGCTCGTTCAATCTCGAAGCCATCTCACTCGACTCGACGCACGCGACGCGCGAGCTCGCCGCCTCGCCCACGGCGACCGAGGGGCGCGGCTGGTTTTCTCCCGACGGGCGGTGGATCGCCTACAACTCCGACGAGTCGGGGCAAGTCGAGGTCTACGTTCGACCGTTCGCCGACTCCGGCGGCCGCGTGCAGATCTCGACCGGCGGCGGCGTGCATCCCGTGTGGTCGCCGGACGGGGATCACGTCTACTATTGGCAAGCCAGCCGCTTGATATCGGCGACGCTGGCTCGCGCACCCTCACTGCATGTCGTGTCGCGAGAGCAGCTCTTCGAGGGACGCTACCGGCCGGAGTTCGACATCTCGCACGACGGAACGCGGTTCTTGATGATCGAGTCGCAGAGCTCTGGGCTCAAGCTCGTGGTGATTCCGAATTGGGGGACCGAGCTTCGTCGACTGACGACCAAGGGCGCACAGTAAGAATCGCCCGCGCGCGATTACGGCTTCGTGAGCGAGATCGTGCCCGACGCGGGCGGTCCGGACGTGAACGTGACCGTGAAGTTGAGCTGCGGCGCGGTCGAGCCGAACGTCGTGTTCGTCCACCTGCCGTTGTACGTCCCCGCGTACGGCGCCGCGTTGAATGTCGCGGTTGCCGTGCCCGTGGCCGTGAAGGTCACTGTGACCGACGATGCTGTCGCGTCGAGCATGTTGGTGCCAACCGCCGGGCCGAGCGTCCAACCACCCACCGTCGCGATGCCGTTGGCGTCCGTAGTCGACGACGCGCCGGTGACGCTGCCGCCGCCGGCCGAGACGGCGAATGTGACGGACGCGTTCGCGACGAGATTGCCGAATTGATCCGCGGCGCGCACCGTCGGTAGGATCGGCAGCGCGGTTCCAACCACGGCGGTCTGACTATCGCCGGCGACTTTCACGAGCGTCGCGACGGGGCCGGCCACGCCAAACGTCGTGAACGTCAGCGGGCTGCCGGACAAGGTGGGTGCGGTCGCCGTGAGTGTGTTCGTGCCGACGATCTGTGCGAGGGTCCAACCGCCGACGGTCGCGAGTCCGTCCACACCTGTAGTTGCTATCGGTCCGGTGACAGTGCCTCCGCCGGTCGCCACGGCGAACGTCACCGTCGCACCGCCGACCGAGTTCCCGAATGCGTCAGTGGATCTCACGGTCGGCCTCGACGCGAGCGCGACCGGAACGCCGGCAGCGCTAGTCTGCGAATCGGCGACCGCCTTCACGATCGCGGCAAGTGGTCCGGCGGACGCCGTCGCCGTGAACGTCACCGGACCTCCCGTGGCCGAGTCCCCTGCATTGGCGTTGAGCGACTGGCCTCCCGCCACGGTGCCGAGCGTCCATGAGCCCAGGCGTGCAATGCCGTCGGCCCCGGTCGTCAGCGTTCCACCCGTCAGAGAGCCGCCGCCACTCGCGACGGTGAACGTCACCGGGACGCCCGGGTCGGGGATTCCATTCTTCGTCACGATGACGGCGGGCGGAACGGCGACGAGTTGGTTCACCGTTCCGTTCTGCGACGTGACGCTCGACGCCGCGATGACCACAACGAAAGTCTGGGGCTCGTTGCTCCCGCCACAGCCATCGGTCGCGGCACCAATTGCCACGGCCGTCACTATAAAAACGATCCTTCCGATCCGGCGGGACATCAGCATGCTCGGCTCCTTGCGAGGGCCGGCGCTGGTGGGAGCGCACGGGGGCGATGTCACGTTAGTGGGTCAAGCGATTTCTGAACAGAGGGCCCGGCCACCAGTTCCAACGTCCGGCCAGGCAGAGCACAGCGGGCGCGAGCGCCAGGCGAACGACGGTCGCGTCGAGAATCACCGCGACGGCAAGCGCGAAGCCCACCATCGCCAGCGGCAGAGCGCCCGCGAAGCACGATGATCGCGGTCGCGGCGAAACGATGGCGCGTTTGGGAGCAACCTCTCCTATGCTCGGTCGGTGCCGAGTTGCGTTCTCAGACAACCGCCGAGCAGCTTATGGGCATGCCTGTGTCGTCGCGGCCGCAACGCCGCTATACGCTGCAAGAGTTCGAGCGTCTTCGCGACGCCGCCCAGCCGGGGCCGCGGTACGAGTTCCTCGAAGGCGAGGTTCTCGTGACGCCGTCGCCGAACTTGGTGCATCAGCGAATCGTCCTGCGTCTCGCGATGCTGATTGGGCCATTCGTCGAGGCAAACGGCTTGGGTGAGGTCGTGATCTCGCCGTTCGACGTTCGATTTGCGGACGAGACGGTGTTCCAGCCGGACCTTCTCGTCATGACCGCGGCCGACGTTCACTCGGGCCGACGCGACGCGGCGCGCGAGCTCTCACTGGCGGCAGAGGTCATGTCGTTCGGCTCGGCCCGACACGATCGGGTGCGGAAGCGGTCGACATACCAGCAACACCGCGTCGATGAGCTGTGGCTCGTCGACCCCGAGAGCGAATTGGTCGAGCGGTGGAGACCGGACGACGAGCGCCCCCAGATTCTCACGGACACACTGGCGTGGAGTCCTGCCGGCACCAGCGAGTCTCTGGCGATCGGTCTGGTCGAATTGTTCACCGAGGCGAAACGGTAGCTCCTACGACTTGAGCGTCGTCCCGAGAACTCGCCGCTTCAGATCGAGGAAGCGCGGGTCGTTCTCGACGCTGCGAAACCAGGGCGAGTTCCAGCCGAGAAGCGCGCGCAGGCTGAACGTCTTTTTTCGAAACGCGGTCTCCAGCCACTGCATCGTGTGATCGGCGTCTCCCATGCCGGCATACGCAATCGCGATGAAATCCGGATCGACCCACTGCCGCCGCTCTCGGGCCTCGATGAGTCGAATCTGCTCGAGCGCTTTGGTGCGGTTGCCCATCCTGCCGTAGGTCACCGCGAGACCGGTCGACGGCTGTCCGAACGTCTTCTCGAACGCCGAGAACGCCTTCAATGCGTCGTCGTAGCGGGCCATGTCGAGATACGCGATCCCGTCGGTTGCCTCCCAGACGACGACCATCGAATCGAGCGACTTGGCGATCGAGTCGACTCGAAGCGCTGCCGCCGGGCGTCCACCCCAGGCGAACGCTTCGGCGGACAGCCGCTGGGCGAGCGCCGACAACGGATCGACATGGACCAATCTGGCGGCGAGCGAGAACGCTTTCGTCGTGTCGCCGGACAGGTATGAGAACAACCCGTACATGAACAACGCGTCCGGCGAGTTCGGGTCGAGCGCCAGGCCGCGCTCCATCTCCGCGCGCCCGGCGGCGAAGTCCCAAGTCGCCGCGCCGATTTCGTATCCGTGAATCACGCGCGCTTCCGCCAACAAACTGTCGGCCGCCACCGCGCGCTCGGCCGCGGCCAGCGCCAGCGAGTGGTACTCGTGCGACGGCATGTAGACGTCGGAGAGAATGTCGTACACGAAGGCGACGCCGGCGTGCGCCTGCGCGTAGTTCGGGTCGAGCTTGAGGGCGTCCTGGAAGTAGCCGAGCGCTCTCTGCAAAGCGTCGGGAGTGAGCTTGTTCTTCTCGAACACGCCGCGGAGATACAAGTCGTGCGCCTCGGCGTTCGTGGTCCGCCCCGCGTGCGCGACGGCGACGACCGTCGGCGAGAGCACCATGCGCATCTCGGCCGCGATCGCGCTCGTGATGTCGTCCTGCATCGCGAAGTTGTCCTTGTTCTCGCGATCGTACGTCTGTGACCAGAGCAGTTTGCCGTCGGGACGATTGAGTTGCATCTGCAATCGAACGCGGCCCATGCCAGGCTGCAGCTTGCCGGTCAACAGCAGGCCGACGTGCAGCTGCCTCGCGATCTCCACCGGTGCGGCGCGCGTGCCCTTGAAGCGAAAGGTCGAGAGATCGCCCGCGATCTGCATGCCCGGAATCTTCTGGAGCTCGTGCGCCAACTCGCTCGTCATGCCGTCGGCCAGGTACTGTGTGGTCGAGTCGCCGCCAAGGTTTTCGATCGGTAACACGGCGAGCGTGTTGTCGACGGGTGCCGCCCCACTGGGTTGTCTGACAAAAAGCGCGACGACGCCGACAACGACCAACGTGGCGACCGTAAGCCCGGCGGCGAACACGTGCTTCGTTCCACGGTTGGTCGTCGTCGCCGTCGACGCATTGGGGCTTGCCGCGCCCGGCGTGACGATCGCGTCGAGCGCACGGACAATTTCCTCGGCGGTCTGCGGACGATCGTCGGGCGACTTCGCGAGGCACCGCATCACCAGGTCGGCGAGCGCCGGACTCACGCCGGCACGCAGGGTTCCGACGGGCCTCGGAGTCTCGCGGATCTGCGCGGCGATCAACGCCTGCGTCGAGCGTCCGGTGAACGGCGGCGCGCCGGTGATCAATTCGTAGGCGAGAATGCCCCACGCGTACAGATCCACTCGATGATCCACCGACGGATCGGCGACTGCTTGTTCCGGCGCCATGTATGCCGGCGTCCCGATCGCGATCCCGGCCGACGTCGTTCCAAACGCGCCGCCCCTCGCCCCCCCAGGGCCGGCGGCGTCGAGCGCCTTGGCGACCCCGAAGTCGGTGACCATCGCCGCGCCGCCCGACATGAGAATGTTGTCCGGCTTGATGTCGCGATGGATGACGTCGTGAGCGTGGGCGTACGCGAGCGCGCTCGCGACTTCTCGCAGAATGCGGATCGTCTCGTTGAGCGGCGGTGGCCCGTCGCGGACTATGCGCGCGCGCAACGATTCGCCGTCGACGAACGGCATGGTGAAGTAGGGCAGGCCGTGAAATTCGCCCGAGGAGAGAAGCGGGACGATGTGCGCGTGCTGGAGCCGCGCGGCGATCGTGATCTCACGCCTGAACCGTTCGACCGAGAGATGCCCCGCCATCTCGGCCGGCAGCACCTTCACGACGACGCGGCGGTTGAGCGCGCGCTCGACGCCGAGAAAGACCCGCGACATACCTCCGCCGCCGAGCTCACGATCGAGCGTGTAGGCGGAGCCGAGTGCTTCCTCGAGCTTGGGGCGGATGTCGGCGGACACGGGCCTCCGTCGGCCGGGTCGAATCCGGGTAAGGTACAGCTCGAGCGGCCCGCTGGCACCCGCCCGAGCCTTCCTCGGCCGCCTAAAGCACCCGCCGCGCCGCCACGAAGTACGTCACGAACCACTCGCCGCCCGAGTTGAGATCCGTGTAGCCAACCCCGCCGAGTGAGCTCGACGCATGGAGAATGCGCCCGTTGCCGGCGTAGATCGCGACGTGTGAGATCGCCGCGCCAGGCTCGGCGAACATCATGAGATCTCCCGGTCTCAGCGCGCGGAAGTCGGCCTCGACCGCCGTTCCCGCACGAACCTGCTCGCGCGCCGTCCTCGGCAGCGCGATGTGGTACTTCGCGAATATGTATTTCGTGAACCCCGAGCAGTCGAACCCTTCGCGCGGCGTGTTGCCTCCCCACGCGTAACGCGTGCCGATGTACTCGCTCGCCGTGTTCAGCACTCGCGCGGCGGCGGCTGACGGCGGAGGAGAGTCGGGAATCCGTCGCCCGGTTCGCGCCGGTTGTCCGCCGCTCGTTGTCGGCGTCGGGGGAAGGCTCGCGATCACCGCGGCGAGGATGTCTCCGGGCGAGACGTTGAGCGCTGTCGTCGTGCAGCCGGCGAGTGGCAGCAGGGATACGACGGCGATCGCGCCGACCGGGAGTCGTGCGGGCGTGATCATACCGCACGCGAAGGCATCATTGGCGCCCGTTGCGTGGAGCTGCGGCAACAGGTTCCGGGTCAACGTGTTAGATGACCGGGCGGGTTGAACGAGAGCAGTGGACCGTCCGCTCTCGGCGACAGATCAGTGGATGGAGTAGTGGACGAGCTCGAGCGTATTCGGATCGCGCTCTAGATCCCGGGCCGTCTCGGCGTCCGAGGGCCACCCTCGAGCCGCGCTCTTACAATCGCTTTTGTAACTCGACGAACCGCTGTTCTCCACGCAGGAGCGTCAAATCGCTGTCGTGCTCGAGCCACTCCCGATGCCCGAAGCCGCACTCCACTGCCTTTTCCAAGCACGCCAGCGCTTCGTCCTTCATGTCGCCGAGCGCGTACACGCACGCCACGTTGTAGAGCACCATCGAGTCCGATGGATTCGAGTCGTGCGCCTTGCGCACCCAGTCGAGCGCGCGATCGCGTTGGCCCAGCTGCATCAGCGCGCCGGCGCCGAGGTAGAGCGCGCGCGGATCGTCCGGATGGAGGTCGAGGTGCCGGTCCAGGCGCTGCATGGCGCGGTGGATGTTGTCGGTCGCATCCTGCTCTCGCCCCAGCCCCTTGAGCGGGCCGGTGGCTAGCAGCATCGCCTGATAGTCCTCCGGTCTCACCTCGGCTGCCTTGGCGAAGTTTTTCGCGGCCTCGTCCAGCTTTCCTTCCTGGAGACACGCCCGGGCGAACAGGTAGTACGCCTCGAACAATTTCGGATCGAGCTGCAGGGCACGCTCGAATTCCGGGCGCGCTTCGGAGTAGCGCCGGCTCAATGACAATGCGAAGCCGCGCGACGCGTGCGCCGCCGCAAGGTTCAGGTCGAGCTCCAACGCACGCCGGCTGGCGGCGTCGGCGCCGTCGAGGTTGGACTTGCTGCCGTCCCAATACATGTAGAGAAACGCGCAGCAGTCGGCGATGCCGGTGTAGGCGAGCGCGTACTCCGGCTCAATCTCGATCGCCCGCTCGAACATCCGCCGTGCGTACTGGATGCTCGTGCGGCTCCACTGATGGAAGTACTGGCGCCCGCGGAGATAGTACTCGTACGCCTGCACGTTCACGATGGGCGATTTCTCGAGCGCGCGCTTCTCGTCCTCGCTCAGCACGAGGCGCAGCGCCTTGACGATGTTGCCGGCGATCTCGTCCTGGATCGCGAACACGTCCTCGAGCTGACGGTCGAAGCGCTCCGACCAGAGGTGATACCCGTCGGCCACGTTCACCAACTGCGCCGTCACGCGGAGGCGGTCACCCGCCTTTCGCACGCTCCCCTCGAGGACCGTCGCGACCTTGAGCTTTCGCCCGATCTCGCTGATGTCCTCGCTCTTTCCCTTGAACGCGAATGACGACGTGCGCGACGCGACGCGCAGCGCCTGCACCTTGCTCAGCGCGTTGATGATCTCCTCGGCGATTCCCTCGCAGAAGAAATCCTGATCGTGCTGCGGGCTCATGTCCGAGAACGCGAGCACGGCGATCGACTTCGTGTTCGCCTTCGTTTCCGGCGGCGTGGACGTGCCGCTGGGCCACGTGAGCGCCTGTGCGAACTGACTCGCCGTGGCGAAACGCGCCGCCGGCGTCTTGGCGAGCGACTTGGTGATCGCCTGGTCGAGAAACTCCGGGGTGTCGGGCCGCGCGTCGCGCACAGGCGGCACCTGCTCCATGAATAGTTTGGCCATGATGGCCTGCATGTTCGGGCCGGTGAACGGCGCCGACCCGGTCACCATCTCATAGAGCATCGCGCCGAGCGAGTAAACATCGGCGCGTCCGTCGATCTCGATCTCGCCGGACGCTTGCTCGGGGCTCATGTACGAGGGCGTGCCCACCGCCATCCCCGTCTGCGTGAGGCTGTTCGACGCCGCGGCGGAAATGGCCTTCGCGATCCCGAAATCCGTGACGACGGCCTCACCGTCGTGCATCATCACGTTCTCGGGCTTGATGTCGCGATGGATGACTTGCTGCCGGTGCGCGTAGTCGAGCGCCGCCGCCACGGCCCGCGCGATTTGCACGGCGTCTTCTATAGAAAGGCGGGGTTGACGCTGGAGGCGCTGTCTGAGCGATTCGCCCTCGACGAACGGCATCACGTAGTACAACAAATCGTCCGCGCGCCCCGAGTCGTACATCGGGACGATGTGTGGGTGCTGCAGCCGACCAGCGATCTGGATCTCGCGCAGGAATCGCTCGGGCCCCAGGCTCTCGGCGAGGTGCGAGTGCAGGACTTTGATGGCGACCGGACGATTGTGCCGGGTGTCGTGCGCGCGGTAGACGGTTGCCATGCCGCCGCGACCGATCTCACGCTCGACTTCGTAGTGGCCGCCGAGCGCGGTGTTCAGCTTCGAGATCGAATCCATTGTCGCCGCACTCGTCATCGTCGACGGGGGTTGCGCCGAGGACGAAAGCCGCGGCGGGGCCAGACCAAATGTGGCCCTAACGTAGCCCACGGGACGGATGCAAGCGAGCGCTGCTTCCGGGCGCGGGCGAGCCGCCGCCCCGAAGCCGCGTCAGAGCAGAATGTCGCCGCGTATCCGCTGTCTCATGGCCCACCACAGAGCGCCGAGAACGGAGGACCGTTGAATTACGACCTTTGCCTCGCCGGTTGCCGCCGCTCGCCATGCTCCCTCGGTCCGAACCGGCACCCGCGCCTCGATCGCGCCCCCGACCACGCCTCCGGCCGCCGAGACCCCGCCGATCGACGCTACGATTGCATTCCAAGGATCGGCGAGCGTCACGAGTCGCACTGTCTGCCCCGCCCGCACGCGCGTTGCTCCGGCCCCGTCGAGCGCGACGCGCGCTTCGAGAGAGTCCACCGTCGCGATGGAAAGAATCCGGTCGCCGGCGTTGACACTGCGCCCGGCCTGCTCCTCGACCCGCGACGTCGTGATGACGCCGCTCCAACGCGCCCGAAGTGTGAGCGCATCGATTCGCGCCTGCAATCCGTCGAGCCGCGCGTTTGCGGCGGCGCGCTCATCATCAAGTCGCGCGACGATTGCCGCCTGGTTCGTCGCCCGCGCGCGGGACGCCGCGATGCTCAGCGAATCGACCTGGCGCGCAGTCGATACCAACTCGCGCTCCAACGACCACACCACGATGCGGGCGACCGGCGCGCCGGCCGGAACGCGCGTTCCCTCGCGCACGAAGACCTCAGCGACGACTCCGCTGTCGGGCGCGACAAGGTCGAGTGTTCGCACCGGCGCGAGCGCGAATTGTCCCGACGCCGTGAGATTCCACGGGATGATCGCCATCACGACTCCCGCAACGACCACCGCACTCGCGGCGACGATGGCTTTCCGTCTCCAGTTGCCACGTTTCCCTTTGGCGCGCCGCGTTCGCACGGCGAGCACGAGCGTGCGTCCCCACTCGGCGATTCCATGGCGAGCGAGTGCGACGATCAGCCCGAGCGCAATCACGACTCCGATCACGCCCAGTGCCGCGCGCGCCCAGCCGAGGACCCACATCCCGACCACGGCGAACAGCAAGGCGACGTAACACACCGCGAGACTGCCGTAGATGAGAAACACACGCTTCTCTCGATCGCTCACCGACGGCTCGGGAATCTCGAGGCGCAGCAAGTGCCGGCGGATCCACCAACCGAGGTACCCCTGTGCACGTTGGCGGAGATTCGGGATCTCCAGCCAATCGGTCAGCGCGAAGTAGCCGTCGAGCGGGATGAGTGGATTCATGTTCGTGAGAATCGTCGTCGCTCCGCCGATCAGCATCGCCGCGATCGCGATCTCCGAAATGAGCGTGCCGGGCCGCACAACGGTCCAGACGAGCGCCGCGATGCCGGCGATGACGAACTGAATCCAACTTCCGGCCGCCGTGACCCAGAGGCGCGAGCGCACTTCAGGAAAGCTCCACGCGTCCGTCACGTTGCAGTAGAACGCGGGCTGAAAATACACGAGCATGAATCCCATCTCGTGGACTTCGCCGCCGAAGTACTTGCAGGTGAACCCGTGACCGAGTTCGTGGAGGAAGACGACACCCAGGCCGGTGAACCAGAGGACGACCGCGGCGCCGACCGTGAGATTGGTTAGTGAGTACAGTTGAACGACGGTGTGCGAAAACTCGTCCCACCTCGCGGCGAGTACGCCGAAGTACGCGACGTACAGCAGCACCGAGACCGCGAGAAATGCCGGCGTGAAACACCAGCGAATCGCCGGAAGTACGCGGTTGAATGCCGCGTCGGGGTCGCCCATCGACCAGCGCATGCGGAGCAGCTCACCGCGAAACAACTTCGGCTGGCGTCTCCGCCGCCGCTCCGCGCGCAGTCGCTCGAGCTCGAGCGTGGTGCGCTCGACGAGCGTCCGTTCGAGCACTCCGATCGACGAGAGCTTGCGCGCGAACCCCTCTACCGCGCGCGCGGGAATGCGCAGTCCCTGCTCGGCCAGCGAACCCGCGATCTCGTCGGGCGTGCGTCGGCCGTCGAAGCAGCGCATGACGGCGATTTCCACCGCACCAAAACGGAAATACTTCCTCGTGGTGGGATCCTTTACGACGTAGCTCGTCTCGCCCTTGAACAACTGCTCGATGATGGCGAGGTCGGGTCGAAGTCGCGGAAGGAATCCCGCCGCGTCGCCAGTGAGCGCGGCACCCACTAGTCGCGCCGGGCGATCCGCTCGCCGGGTGAAAGGCCATTCACGATCTCGACACGGCCGTCGCCGAGGTCGGCGCCAAGCGTGACGGGCCGAAGTGCCGTTCCACCATTCTCGACGACGAGCACGAATCCATCGGGTGCGACGGCGTCGCGCGGAATGGCGACGACGTGCCGCCGCTGATTACCGAGTCGAACGGTGACGCTGTTGCCGGGAATGAGCCGAGTGCCGTCCGATATGCGAAGTATCACCTCGCGCGTTCCGCTCGCCGCATCGATGACTGAAGCGGCGCTCGTCACGACCGCGGCGGCGTTCGCTCCGTCGTCAGCCGCCACGGCCGCGTGATCGCCGACGTGCACGCTGGCCGCGCTCGACTCCGGAACACGAACGCGCACCAGCAGTGGCGCCGTCTCGGTCACGCGAAACAGCGTGTCGCCGACGTTCACATAGTGGCCGGGCCGCGCGTACCGAGCCGTGACCACGCCGCTGAACGGCGCCACGACCTTGGTGAGCTCCATGTCTCGCCGCGCCTTCCGTCGCACGAGATCCGCTTGTCGGTACTGAAGCTCGGCTTGCTCGGAATCCGCCTGGGTGATGCCGCCTGCCTTCGTCACCGCGCGGGCGCGAACGACCGCCTTGCCGAGGTTGTCGTAAGACGCTTCGGCCTGCGCGAGCGCGATTTGCTGGTCGGCGTTTTCCAACAGCGCCAACTGATTCCCACCGCTCACCCGATCGTTCAACTCCGCCATCACTGAATCGACGTTCCCCGCCGACCGCGCCACCACGAACGCGTCGTGCTCGACATAGAGCTGCGCCGGCAACTGCAACGGCGCGCGCACGGTGGTCGTATCGACGAGAATTCCTGCCGCCGCGGTCGCCGCCGGACGCTTCGCAGCCGCATTCGACTGCCGCCCACACGCACCGATGCCGACCAAGAACGCCGCGATCAGACGCGAACGCGCCGTTTGACCCGTCCACCTGTGCACCCGTCCACCTGTCCACCCGGCCTTCATCCCCACATCCTCCACCAAATGAGCCTGATCCGCCGCCACGGTTCACGTGTCGCGCGGCCGAGCACCGACGACCGATCAGTCAGGACGCGGGCATAGGCGACCATCCCTGGACGAATGAGACCTTCATCGTTCGGAACGAGCGCGCGCACCGGGAATCGCACAACACCCGCGCTGTCGGCGCCAAGGCTCGCGATCGCCGTGACGCGCCCGACGAACGTTCGCTGTGGAAACGCGTCCACGCGCAGTCGAAGCTCGTCGCCTACTCGCACACGACCGATGTCGCGCTGGTCGACCGCGAAATCCAGCTCGAGCGAATCCGTTCGACCGACGACGAGCAGCTCACTGCCTGCGTCCACCCACGAGCCGAGTCGCTCCTGCGGCCTCGGCGTGAGCACGACGCCAGTGACCGGGCTTCGCACGAGCGCCGCGCGCACTTGTTCGTCGAGCACGTTCGCTTCGCGGTGCAGCGCGTCGGCGCGCAACCGCTGGAGACGCTCTTCCGCCGCATCGCCTCGCGTCGATGCGGCCGTCGCCTCACGGTCGGCGCTCACGGCGTCAGACAACGCGGCATCGCGCGCCGTGCGCTGCTCGACGTCGCGCAGTTTCGCAAGCGGATCGCCGCGTGCGACACGCGCGCCTTCTCCCACGAACACGCGTTCGACCACACCGTCCACGAGCGGACGAATGTCGGTGCGAACACTCGGCCGAAACGTCGGGGCGTTGGCGTCGACGCGCAGCGGCCACCGAATGAGCGTCAGCGCTCCGATCACCACCGCGGCGATCACGGCCCAGGTGACGCGCCGCCGCGCCGGCAGCGCGAGGAACGCTTCCTTCTTCGCGTGAATCGCGCCGAGCGTGTCGGCCAGCGGGACCTGCTGGTACAGTTGGGCGTTGCGGAGCGCGACCGTCGCCTGATTGGCCAGGATCGTCGCCAGCTCGCGCTGCCGCTGCGTCGCGAACTCCGGACGCTCGGCCTCGAAGAGCAGAATGCCGAGCACTCCTTCGTCGTCCTTGAGCGGGATGTACAACCCGCTCGCGACGCCGTCCGCCTCGAGATCCCCTTCAAAGATCTGTAAGAAGAGACGCTCGGCATCGGACGCCGCCTCGGTGCGATCGGAGAGGTAGAATGCTTCGCCGACCCCGGCCGCCCACGCGCCGCGCACCGCGAGATCCTGAAGGTCGGGATCCGCCGGGTCGAACTTCTCGACACCGGCGAGCGCGCGAATGTCGCACTTGCCGCGTTCATAGAGAGCGATCGCTCCGCGGTCGAACGCGATCGCGCGCATCGCGAGATTCACCACCGCACGCATCACGCGGTCGAGATCGAGCGTCGAGCCGATCGCTCGGCTCATCTCCATCACGAGCTCGAGATCGCGCGTGCGGTCGTTCGCCGCCACGTATTCCGCATTTCGCAGCGCGACGCCGGCGACGTCCGCCAACCGCGTGAGCGCCGCGCGCTCGGCGGCAGTGAAAGGCCCGTGAGCGGCCAGGTCGCGCGCGACCCGCACCGCTTGCGGCGCACCCGGTCCGAGCGGAGCGACGAGGACCGCCATTCCTTCCTCGTCATCCAGCGGACTCGCCTGCAACTCGGACGAGAAGATGGCGCGATCCGCATGCAGGATCGCGCGCGCGAACGTCAGGGTTTTCGCCTCGACGTCGGCGGCATCGAGGCAGCCCGCGAGCTCGACCAGCGCACCGTGAATCGGATCGTCAGCCCCGATCGCCAGCTGTTCCGTCGGCGTCGCCGTCAGCGGCAAATCGGTCAGCGTCACCAGAGGGAGGGGCGAAACATCGGGTCCTGACGGCCGGAGGGAGGGGCTAAGCTGGCTCTAGGTGTGCTCAGCCGCAATGGCGGTCGACGGATGGATCGGCGGACCCGGACAACAAAAAACGGAGCGGGGGAGAATGCTCCCCCGCTCGCCGCCTGCCGTTAAAGCCGGTTCTGTGGCTCTAAAGAATCCGCGTCGGGGCGATTCGCTCTTCGAGCTCGCTGACCGTCAGCTCGATCGCCTCGACGTCCTTGCCAGTCTCCTTCTTCACGACCTGCTTCTGGGTGTTCGTGAGGTCGATCCGGACGATGTCTTTTTCCTTGCTCATGGAGGCACCTTCATATGGAAGTGTGGGGGGGACTGGAATGCTGTGACCAGACGACGAATCGAGACTTCCGAGGCATTAAAGCCTGTTTTGCAGCCTTAAAACACCACTCTCGGGGCGATTCGCTCCTCGAGCTCGCTGACGGTCAGTTCGATCGCTTCGGCGTCCTTCCCCGTCTCCTTCTTCACGACCTGCTTCTGGGTGTTCGTCAGGTCGATCCGGACGATCTCTTTCTCTTTGCTCATGGTCGCACCTTCATATAGAAGACGGTGGGGATGGACTGCTTCTTTCAACGGATGAGATGGTACTTCCGGTCCGTGAATGGGGCGTGAATCTTCAGGTGGCGATCGTGAATTTCGTTCCCCCCAGGGGCCGTACCACCTTCTAGCCGGAGCGACTTTGCCCGCGCTGTCACTCACGTTGTGCGGTCGCGTCGCGGCGGCACTCGACGGGACCCAGCTGCCGGCGGCTGCGCTCAGCAACAAGAGCCTGGCACTCCTCGCCTTCCTTACACTCGAGCCAGGGCCGCACAGCCGAGACGAGGTCACGGCGCTTCTCTGGGGTGACTACCCGGACGAGAAGGCCCGCACCTCACTCCGACAGGCGCTCTCCCATCTCCGCGACATAGTCGGCGACTCCATTCACACCGACCGGACGTCGCTGGCGCTCGTGGCCGAGCCGGACAGCGACGTTCGCAGATTCCTCGCCGCCGCCGATGTCTCTCCGCGCGAAGCCGCCGAGGTCGACATCCCGCATTTCCTCGCGGGACTCCAGCTCAGACATTCGTCGGGATTCGAGGAGTGGGCGGACGAGAAGCGGCAGTCGCTGCTTCGCCGGTACACCAGTGTGCTGGCCGCGACGATTCGCGAGTCGATCGCCGGCAGCCGGTGGCGCGACGCCGTACGCGCCGCCGAGCGTTGGGTCTCGATCGACGCGTTCTCCGCCGACGCCACGCTCGCGCTGATGGAATCACAATTCCTCTCGGGCAATCGCGCGGCGGCGTTGCAAGCGCTCGCCGACCATCGGTCGCGTCTTGCCTGCGGCGATCGTCCCGATCAACGACTCGCCGACCTCGCGCAGCGCATCGAGGACGCGCGGCTGAGCGGCGAAGTCCGGCGCCCAGCCACCGAAGCGTGGTACTCGACGTCGCCGTCGTTCTATGGAAGTCTCATCGGACGCGAGAGCGAATGGGATCGGCTCCGTGCGACGTGGCGGCAAGTCTTGCAGGGCAAGCCGCGGGTCGTTCTCATCGAGGGTGAGTCGGGCGTCGGAAAGTCCCGGCTTGCCGGCGACTTCACGCGGTGGGTGACGGCCGAAGGCGGCACGGTGCTGCGCGGGCACGGATTCGACGTGCGCGTCGGCCTTCCGTTCGGCGCGATGATCGAAGCGCTGCGTTCGGGGATCGATGCGCCGGGACTGAGCGGCACCGATCCACAATGGCTGGCCGAGATAGCGCGCGTCGTGCCGGAGCTCAAACAACGCTTTGTGGGTCTGCCCGAGATCGCCCCCGCGTCGACGGCCGACAGTTGGCGCTTGTTCGAGGGAATCGCGCAGATGCTTCTCGCGATCTCCGAAGAGACGCCGGTCACCGTGCTGATCGACGACGTGCAATGGTGCGACGCCGACAGTTGCGCGCTGCTCCATTTTCTCGTGCGCAAACTGGAGAAGGCCGCCGTGCTCTGGTGCGTCACCTTCGCTCCCGGCGCCGTCGAGCGCGACGCGGCGGCCGCGCGATGGGTGCGCGCGCTGCGCGGCTCGCCGGCGTGCGAGGTGATCGCGCTCCGCCCGTTGACCGACGACGAAGTGTGGCAGCTCGTGCATGGACTCGGCCGAGTGAGCGCGCCGGCCGACGCCCGCCGTCTCGCGTCACGAATCTTTGAAGTGACCGCCGGCTATCCGTTCTACATCGTCGAGCTGCTCAAGACGCTCTTTGCGCAGGGTTGGCTGACGGTCGACCCGGAAACCGGAGAGTGGATCGTGCGCGCGACCGACGGGCGTGACGAGCCGTCGCTCGTGCTATCGGTTCACGAAGCGATCGCCGAGCGGATCGAGTGCCTTCCGGATGACCTCAAGGACGTGCTGATCACCGTCGCCGTGTCGACGCGAGGATGCCGCACGGACATCCTCTCACACGTCCACGGCATCTCACGTCTGCGCGCGGCGGCGATCGGAGATGGACTGGTCGAACGACATCTGGTCGTCGAGGACAACGGCGCCTATCGCTGCGCGCACCCGGTGATCGGGCGCGTGATGGTCGACGAGCTCGGGACGTCGCGCAAGCGCGAAGTCCATCGCGGACTCGCGCTGGCGATGGAGCTCGTGGGTTCGCAGCAGCGCGAGTTCTCCGACCACGGCGAGATCGCGCGGCATGCGGAGCAAGCCGGTGAGCGAGGCATGGCCTATCGCTTTGCGATGCAAGCCGTCGAGGCGTGCGAGCGCCGATTCGCGTTCGACGAAGCACTCGGCTGGCTCGACTTCGCGTCCGCCGTGGCGGCGACGTCCAGCGAAGCCGACGCCGTGAATCGCGCGACCGCGCAGATGTTCGAGATCTCCGACCGTCGCGAGATCTCGAGCCGCTAGCGGTCGCGCGGAACGCGCCTTACTTCACGCCGGCCGGAACTTTGATGGTCACTCCGTATTTAGCGAGCGCCTGACTCACCGCGCTTGCCTTGCCAAGGAACGCGTTGCCATCCGCGACCGCCTTTGGCAGCGCGATCTTGACGTCGCTGTACTGACGTACCGACGCCGCGCTCGGCGCTTCCCACACGCCGGCGAGCTGCGTCTTTAGCGTCGACGTGCGAGCGAGCACGTTCTCGGGATCCACAGCGCCACCGCGACCGCCCCCCCACCGCCGCGGCCGCCAGCGCCTGCGTTGGTCGGCACGCCGAACTTCTTGCGGATCGCATCGAACTCCTTGTTCAGGGACTCGAACTGCGTTTTCACATTGGCGGGTATGTCGCTCTTCTCGCCCACGGATTTCGCGGCGGCCTCCATCTGCGGGTAGAGCGAGTTGAGCGCCGTCGCCATCGCGACGCCTCGACGCTGGATCGCGTGCAGATCGGTGACGATCGCGTTGTAACGCTCGTGCTCACCCGGAGCGAAGTGGACGTCCGGGTCGAATACGAGCTTGATCGGCTTCGAGTCGAGCATTTTCGCGCCTGACATCAGCGCGACAGTGTACGTGCCAGGCATCACGTACGGCGCTGGCCCGCCGAGCCCACCACCGCCGCCGAAACCGCCCCCCCCGCCCCCACCCCCGCGACCTGCCGCCGCCGAGCTGTCAGTCGGCGTCGAGCACGGATTCACCGGCAGGTATCCGGCGCTCGGCACGGGCTGCGGGACTCCGGGCGCAGCCGGACCGCCGCGGCCTCCTCTGCCTCCACCGCCGCCGCCGCCGCCGCGTCCACCACGACCGCCACCGGCTGCTTCCGAGTCCACCGGCGCCGTGATCGGCTCGCCGCGCATGTCCCAGCACGCAGTTTGAATTCCAGGTTGTGACTTCGTGCTCGGAATCTTCACTGTGCGCACGGTCTTGCCGGCGGCGTCGTTCACGCGCAGTGAGAGATCGTCCATCGGCGACTTGAGGAAATACTGGACGACCGCCTCGTTGGGCGGGTTCTCGCCGAGGAAGTATTGGTGGCCCCAGAACTCGTCGTTCCGGTCGTCCTTCGTCTTCCATTCGAGCGCCGCCGGCACGGTGAAGAGCTTCGCGTCGGCCGACTGCGCCGCATTGTATTCCTGAATCGGTTCGAGGTGGTCGAACATCCACAGCGCGCGGCCGTGCGTCGCGACGAGCATCGCGTTGTCGCGCGGATGCAGCGTGATCTCGTCCACGCGCACCGTGGGCAGATTCGCCTGGAGACGTGCCCAGCTTTTGCCGCGGTCGAATGAGATCAGGATTCCGGTTTCGGTGCCGAGGTAGAGCACGTCGCGATTGCGCTGATCCTCGGTGAACGTCTTGACGACGTCGCTCTGGAGGTTGTCCGAGAGCGAATGGAACGTCGCGCCGAAGTCCGTGCTCACCCACACGTACGGCTTGAAGTCGTCGAGCCGGTGATTGTCGATCGTCACGTAAACCGTGCCGGCGTCGTACGCGGACGGGGCGACTTTGCTGACCCATCCGCCGACGGGCGCGCCCGGCAGATTCTTCGTGATGTTCTGCCAACTCTTGCCGGCGTCGCGCGACACGTACAGCAGCCCGTCGTCGCTCCCCGTGTAGTAGACGCCCCGCTGCTTCGGTGACTCGGCGAGCGTGACGATCGCCGGCCACTGCGACACGCCGTCGTCGCGCGAGATGTGGATGTCGGAGCCCTTGAGCCCCATCGTGACGATCGTGTCGCGGTTCGCGTTCGACGTGAGATCAGGACTGATCACCGTCCACGAGTCGCCACGGTCGTGCGACACGAAGACACGATTCGCCGCGACGATCAGCTCGCCGGGATCGTTCGGCGAGATGATCATCGGCGTGTCCCACTCCCAGCGGAACGCCTCGCCAGGCTTCGGTGCCGGCGTCACGTTGAGCGCGTTCGGACGGATCTGCTTCGACTCGCCGGTGACCGTGTGTCGCCGGATGATGTTGCCGTCCTGCGTCTCGCTGTAGATCCAGTGCGAGTCCTTCTTGTCGGGAATCGCGACGAAGCCGTCGCCGCCCTGAATCTGGATACCAGTCCGAGCTCATGATGCCGTTTGCGAACCGCGACGCGCTCGGGCCGCACCAGTCGTAGTTGTCCTGCATGCCGCCGCAGACGTTGAACGGATACGCCATGTCGTAGCCGACATGGTAGAACAGTCCGACCGGAAGGTTGGCGAAGAAGTTCCACGTCTTGGCGCCGTCGTACGACACGCTCACGCCGCCGTCGTCGCCGATCATCATGTGATCGGAGTTATTCGGATCGAGCCAGATCGCGTGCATGTCGTCGTGCGCGACGAGGGATGCCTGGCCTTCCGTGGTTTTTCCGCCGTCGATCGTGAGCTACATCTTCACGCCGCCCTGGAAGACGCGGTCCGGATTGCTCGGATCGACGCGCACCTGGCTGAAGTAGAGCGGCCGCGGATTTGTCGAGCTCACCTTGTGCCACGTCGCGCCCCCGTCGTCAGAGCGATAGAGCCCACTTTCCCCGGCCTCCGCGGCGCCGCCGCGGCCACCGCGGCCACCCGCCGCGGCAGTCGTGTCACCAGTCTCCGGATTGACGCCGCCGCGCCCACCACGGCCGGCCGCCGGCGCCGGAGCTTCGATAGATGCGTACACGACGTTGCCGTTCTTGCGATACATGTCGAGTCCGACACGGCCCAAGGGTCCCGCTGGCAATCCATTAGCAAGGCGCGTCCAGGTGTCACCGCCGTCGATCGATTTCCAAACTCCGCTCCCCGGACCGCCGCCGTTCACACAGCACGCCGTGCGGCGCCGCTGGTACGTCGACGCGTAGATCGTCTTCGGGTCGGTGTACGACATCGCGAGGTCATTCGCGCCAGTCTCGTCGTCGACGAAGAGCACGCGCTTCCAGGTCTTACCGCCATCGGTCGTCTTGTAGACGCCACGGTCGCCGCCCGGTCCGAAGATCGAGCCGACCGCCGCGACGAGCACGACGTCGTCGTTGCTCGGATCGATCAGGATGCGATTGATGTGCTTCGAGTCCTTGAGCCCGACGTTCGCGAACGTCTTGCCGCCGTCGGTGGACTTCCATACGCCGTCGCCCCACGACGTCGTCTGCCGATTGTTCGCTTCGCCGCTGCCGACCCAAATGACGTTGGGGTTCTGCTGCGACACGGTGACGTCGCCGATGGAGAGCAGACCCTTGTTCTGCAAGAGCGGCGTGAACGTGGCGCCGTTGCTCGTCGTCTTCCAAACGCCGCCGTGCGCGGTGCCCACATACCATATGGATGTGTTCTTCTCGTACACGGCGAAGTCGGAGATGCGCCCCGACATGATCGCCGGTCCGATGGACCGGAAGTGGAGCTTGTCGAACTGTTGCGCGACGGGCCCGACGGCCTGCCCAAACGCGAGATGACTTGCGACGGTGACGACGGCGGCCGGCAGTCCGACACGGCGCACGAGGCGAAACATTGACGCTCCGGGCAACGGTTGTGAGGTGCGAGGATTCTAGCGCGCGCGACGGTCCGCGGCGAGCCGCCCTCGGAGGAAGGGTCCACTCAGAGCAGCACCAGCCAACCCATGCCTGACGACGCCCGCACGGCGACCGTACATTTTGGCTGCCGGACACTTGGCTCCCCCTCGCTCGCCTGTCCCCGTGATCGAACGACGACGTTCTCACGCGTCTGACATCCTCGCCGACCGCTATCGCATCGATCGCGAGTCTCGAGGCGCAATTCACGCGCGTCATCCATTAACCGCTCGGCCTTCCGCCGTCACTATGGGGCGTTTGCTACGGCTGCCGCGTAAACGGCAGCGAGCCGCTTCGCCCGCGGAGCCGGGCTAGGGGTGTCGGGGCTTCCGCCGCGAACGCCTTGCGCAATTCCACCCGAGAATGTCCGATTCACGTTCCACGATGAAGGCCGGGTTCAACGTGGTGATGCGCAAGATGGGCGGCGCCACCGTGAACATTCCACTCGTGGCGACGGTGGCGAACGAGTACGCGGCGCGCTTCTCGCCCGTCGGACACTGGCTCGCCTATACGTCGGACGAGTCGGGCCGCGCCGAAGTGTACACGCGGCCATTTCCAGCGAACGGTCCGCGCGTTCAGATCTCGACCGACGGCGGCAACCAGGCCGTCTGGTCCGGTGATTCGCGACGAATCTTCTATCGCAATGGCTTGGCGTTCATGGCCGCTGATGTCGCGGCGTCCGGCAACTCGCTGTCTGTCACGGCGCGACGCAAGCCGTTCGAGGGGAGCTACTACGGCGCAGACCCCGCGGCGCTCCGCGCCACGTACGATGTAACGCCGGACGGACACAATTTCCTCGTCGGCCGCGCCATCGGGGAAGGCGGCGAGGAGATCATCTCGGGGTGCTCGTCGATCATTGAGAGAATAAGGCTAGCGGCTGGGACTGTTTCGCAGAGAGCCGAGGCCGTAATGCCGACCCTATCGACAATACTGCACTCGCGGAGGATTGTCCCACCCCGGAACCTGGGTACTCCGCACTTTACCTCGTCTTGAGGTACAAGCGTCGCAGCCCGGCGACGAGGTTGGCGAGAAAGACCTCGAACGTCTCACCGCGTTCTGGCAACCAACGCGCCGCCGCGCCTGACGCCGTCGGCTAGGCCAGTACGACGCCGAAGCCCGGCGAGATGAGATCTCGCCGGACTTGGTTGGCCTTCACCTGTCAACGGGACAGCGCGGTTACGGTGAAGGCAGCGCGCCGGGGAGCTGGATCCAGCGGCCAGTGCCAAGATTGCCAACCTGACTAACCGGCTGTTGCTGAAGTCTCGCTAGAAGCGCGCCCAAGGCCGCGTGCGCGGCTGGCTTCAAGGGGAACTTCGGGACGGCTCCGGTGATGCTGGCCACCTGATTGGAGGTTAGCGTCGGGTACCTTGCTCGCAGATGCCGAAGAAGTGCAAGCCCGCCGCAAGCATCTCGGGCGTCGCCGTTCGCCGACTAAGCACCACGAGATCCGGTTGTTGCGCGTGACCAGAGCGCATCGCCAGGCCGCCGGCCGCCGACGATGGAAATGCATCGACGATTGCGACCACTACGGGGCCGGACGCAGCGGTACTCTGGGAACTCAAGCGATGCGTGTTGCCGATTGTCATCAAGCTCAATGCAGCGATCAGGGCTGCGGCTCTCGCGTGCAGCATGAGTCGATACCTCCGGGTGAAATGGTAGAAGTGTTATTCTGCGAATTCTTGACACGAATAGTCATCCGAGCCGACGAAGTTGCCCTCGTCGTCGTAGTAGTCGATCCACGTGCACTCCACCCAATCACCACCATCCTCGTAGCCGTCGGATCCTCCCTGCTGTGTGCATGCGTTCTGTGAAAAATTGTTCGAGCTGGACGTGGTCTGATCGCCCCACGACGTACTGCCCCAGCTGTGCCACACGTGCCCGCTGCCCGAACCGTTGGCCGTGTACCGCAATCTCCGCTAACGCCGAGAGTGGCACTCGCCGAAAGGGAGTTCGACCACGGGAAAAAATCACTCTCCGAGGCCGAATTGCTCTGAGACCCGACTGCGGAGTTATTGAACACCAAGCTGAGGTTCGCCGTTGTTGACCCGTTGTTGGCGAAATAGCTCATGCTGGTCGTCGAATACGCCCCCGGCCCAGTTGCGATACCGACATCCAGATAGAACGAACTGATCGATGGTGCTTCGTCGAATTCCGATGGCGGAGTATCATTCGCCTGCGCGCCGCTCGAGGGCAGTTGTGGCCTGTTCAGACCTGCACTTGCGCCAGTCCCCCCGTGCTGGGCGGCGACAACAGTCGCCGATCGCGTTGGGTTACGGTCGAACACGCCCAGTGGCACGGTTACCCGAAGGTCGGTCGGTGCCGTTGTCGGCGGAGCGGTGGCTTCACCGCAGCCAATCAAGAGCAGAACTGACGCACCACACACGAAACCGCGAGAAATCGAACGCATTGCGCCTCCTAGAGTTGAAGGGTTGTGGCCACTGGGGCACCGCTAGTCAGTCGGGGCCCTAGTGCAATCGAGGTGATAGCGAACTATCAAACTCTGAACGACCGGCCCTGTGCCTGTGCGATCGACGATGGGGCCGGCCAGCAGAAAATCGGTGACGGAGATGCGAGCAGCGATGACTGGTCCTTCAAACGGGTTCGCGGTCGCGCCAATCATCTCAACCCCGGAAGAGTCGCGTTGATACATGCGTAGCTGGAACGTCGGAGGCGATAGAGAGACATGGGCCGCTATCCAAATCGGACCCAAATCCGACAAGACGACCTGACTCAACTCACTGACGCTGGAGTCGATGACGATACTCTGAACCTCCGCAGCGGAATCGCGCCCGACGAATGCGCGCGCCTCCCAACGTGTACTCCCCTGGGTAGAGACGGGCGAAATCCAGCCAGCGACAAGTTGATCGCCCCACCGATCCAGGTGTGGCCGATGCACCGGCGACGTGGAGCCCTTAACGAGTCGGTGAAACACGTTCCAGCTCGGCGGGCGATCATACAAAAAGAGACTGTTGTTGTCGCTGCCTACCGCCGTCGCCGCGCGGACCACCGCTAGCCGGAGAGTCCCGTTGAGTCCCGGTGCGACGCTGGTATAGGCAACAGACGCCGCGTGGACGGAATCGCGTTGCCAGGACCCGGTGCGGCCGCGGAAAACAATGACATTGCTCGATGATGGATCTCGTAAGACTGGAACGGCGAACGACAGCTCATCTCCGATGCGCACCAACTCAGAGGTGGCACTCGACTGGATCCGGCCAGGGCCCGCAGGGGGCAGCGTCTCTAGAGCGTGCCAACCAAACTGGTCGACGACTCCATGCCACAGACGAACCACCGGCGGCGGATCGGGGTGCCGCGGTCCCGCGGCCAGTTCGGAGAAGACAACGTCCCACTCACGCCCGTTCGACAACGCGCGTACGTCCGCATAGGACGACACGCCGGGCGGCGGCGCAATCACAATCGCCGGCATGCCTGGTTTCAGAACGACCCCAAAGAGGCTGTCTGTCGAGGAAACCCACGCTCCGTTGCCACGCGACTTGGACCAGACATAAGTCGGCTCTCCCACAACCAAGACGCGACCATCTGGCACCGGCGACACTGCTTGTGGCTCGACGTAAATGGCCTGTCCAGTCTCGGTCAGGGAAAGCGCTTGGCGAGATTGCTCCGCGACAGTACATGCCCGAACCCGTGAGTCCGTCGCTGAGGCCGCGGCGATCATCAATGGGAAAGCAAAGCATAGAAGGGCGAACCCCGCACGCCATCGCACGTTTCCATCAGCTATTGGCATTGTGTTTTGGATTGAGTGATCAACAATCGGCAATCTGTGATTCTAAATGTGCACCGCCGAGTCGCCGAACCGGGTCTCATCTAATCAGGCGATGCCGATGGGCCGGTGCCCGCCGCTGCTTGCAAGACCAAACCAGAACTGCGGACAGTGCTTCTGCGATGCCACCAACGCCGATCTTCTTGAACAGGTGCCGACGATGAGTGTGGGCAGTGTGAACGCTCAGGCCCATGCGCGCCGCAATGGCCTTCTCCCGTGGATCTGCGGCCGCCAAGTCGAGATACTCGGCTTCTCTCGGAGAGAGCCGCAAAACGGTTACCAGCTCGACCCATTCGTCGCTGGTCAAACTGCCTTGCAACCTCTCTGGCCTCGCCCATGCGTGCCCGAGGAGGGCGACTTTCGTGGGCGTTGTCGCAGGTTGAATGCACAACCGACGCTGGAGATGCGGAAGACTCATCTGACTTATCGAAGAAGGGATGTCACAAGGCATCTGGTAGCGCGCTGGAATCCATCTCTGGGGCCGGCAGCCGTTACTCGTCGAGCGCCGCGTGCAAGTTGATGGCGGCAAGAGGAGAGGCCCTTACGTGACGTCTAGTGACCTTATGCCGTGGCTACCGAGCTAGTCTCTTGCGGCTCGAAATCGGCACCACCTCAGGTGAGACCCAAGCCAGCCGATAGCCGCGCCGCCGAACGGCGAGGAGTACGTTCGGAAGGCCGATGGCGCACAGCCGGCGTCGTAGTCCGCGCATGTAGGCTGAAAGGCGCCTCTCGCCGTCCGCCGCCGGCATATCGTCTCAGGGCCAAGCGTGGGCAATCAGTTCCGCGGGCGACACAGGTGTTCCGTCACCGGCAAGAAGGGCGCTCAAGAGGCGGACTTCCACTTGCGACAGCTCCAGTCGGCGCTCTGCCGAAACGACGCCCCGCGCCCAATCGATCCAAGTCCGCGTGCCGTCCACCTTCGAAGCCGACGCGTCGTCTACTAGGAGGAGGCATCGGATCGCAAGCGATCCATCAGGGGTTGAGATGGTGCATCGAGTCACACCGCCGTCAACTGAGAAGAGCAGCGCGGTGACATCACGGCGGCGTTGTGCCACGATAGTCACGTGGCTATTCAGGCGCAGCTCGCCCTCGACAGCGGGTACGCGGCCGCGGCGTTCGACATCGCGAGAGCGCTGTCTCAAGGCAGCGCCGCGCGACATGTCTACTCGCTTCTTTCGAAAGCGCGCCATGCGGCGAAACTATGCCTCGCCGGGCGCCGCCAGCCTTACTCTGCGTTCAGGCGAGCAGGCTTGAGTCTGCGTTCGCGGCGAGTCCAAGGCGCCGTTTCAGGGCGGCCACGACGCACTGCACGCCGCCGGACGTTCGCACATCACTGGCGCGTAAACCGCAATAACGCTTCATCGTATTCCGAAACGATACATCCGAGGCGAAGGAAAGTTCGCGAGCAATCGTCTCGATGGTACAACCCGTGGTCTCAAGAAAATGAGCGGCGAGTGCCAGGCGGGCCCACGTCAAGAACTCCTCGGGGCCGATCGACCACGCTTGCTTGCACCGATTAAAGATTGTGCCACGAGTCACTCCCGCGCTATCGGCCAACTGGGAAACTGTGGCGGCACGATCGGGCCGATAAAGTGAGATCTCAAGCATCGAGTGTAGCGACGCCGGGACGATCGGGCTCAATGCCCGCGTCACGTTCTCGGCCGCGCAGTGGTGCCGAGCAGCCTCCAGCACCGCTCTCAGTGCGACACCAGAATCGTCGATCCCGGCGAAGAGAAATTGGTGAACTCCGGCACCCGCAAGCGCTCGGATGTCTGCAGAGTATTGCGAACCCGCGTTGCAGTAGGCCACGATCGCGACACGGGCTCGATGCGCAACGATCTCGCGCACCGTGTCGAGCGCATCGCTCCCGGTGGAGTCGCGCATTGCCAACACGATGCAGTCCACTGGCTGAAGCCGCGCTCTTAACAACGCTCTCAGTGCAGTAAAGTTGTCGACGCTCTCCAGCGTCGCGCGGCCGCGAATTGCGTCAACGATGCGAGCCCTGTCGCGAGGAAGCAGGGCACAGGCGATGACAGTCCGGCTTGCTGGCGCAACGCGGGCGACGGAGAGTAAGGCGCCATTACCTGCCATAACGCATCGCCTGGTTCGCGAACGATATGAATAGCGCTCCCCATTCACGGAGTGCACAATGAGTTCGCGCAATCCAGGCTATCGCCTCGCCATCGCTACTGTCGCGGTCGTCCTCCTTGCCGGCTGCGATCAGACGATTGCCGCACCTCGTACGGTCGGCGCCACAGCGCGCCCCGCTGCTCCAATGCCCGACGACATTCAGGGCGATACGACGGAGTGTCGATCCGGGTTCGTTGTAGTAGACGGCCGGTACGTCTGCAGCTAGCGACATGGCATCGACTACTCGGAGCCGGCAGCAAGCATGACATGTCTTGGAAGCCGGCTCGGTTCCATGCTCGTCACCTGCTCCGCGATGCTGGCGCCGCGATCCGCCAGTGATGCCGGCCCTCGCGACTCGCCCGTTCGGCCCAGATCGCGGAGTTCATCGGCCTTATAGGAGATTTCATAAAACTTATGTTTCAACCCAAGGGCGAGAGCGGCCTGCCGAAATCGTTCCGCTTGTCGCGGCTCGCCCAGGGAGATGAGGGCCGTCGAGCACTCCAGCAAAGCGGACGCGAGAGCATACTTCGGCACAGACGTGCGAGCGCATCGAGCCACCTGTCGGGTCGCCCAGCGGGCGGTCGTCTCCTGACCGGTGGCCGCGCCAGTGCGCGCCAGTCCGCCAAGAGCCGGGAGAACAATGCGCGCGGGAAGTTCGCGAGAGACGACGGTCGCGAACGCCGCGCGCGCCGCGACTGCGTGTCCTGCGCGGGCGCATACCTCTCCGAGATTCTGGAGAACCTCACCCTCATCGATGACGTTTCCGCGAGACCTGCGGTAAACAGTCCATCCATGTGTCAACGCGTCGTCAAAGCGATGCTGCGCGGCGGCAGCGATCATTAAACCATTCCGGCCCTGGCGCCCGAGGCGCGCCATGCCTGCCCGATCAGCCAGTCGTACGGCACGCCACGCCTGCCGTTCCATCTCGGGATAGTTGCCTCTGACTTGCGCCAATGCTACGAAGCCAATGAGAGCTCTCAGTACAATTTCAGGATCGTGGATCTCACGACCGATCGAAGCCAACGCGGCGGTACGTGGCGTGCGCTTCGTCGACTTGACCCATCATCCAATCGACGCGGGCGCGCCGTGCCTCGATGCGCGCTGTCTCGCGCGGGGTAAGCTTGCTATCGGCGTCCACGAGAGCCCCAAGGGTCGTCGAGGCAAGGTGCATGGCGCCGTGTTGCACCATCTCTTCCGTCACAAGGATGACGGCGGCCAATGACAGGCTGCCTCTGGAATGCCACTCCCTTGCGACAAAGGCTCGTGCGGCGGCCACACCGACCAAGCGCTGAGAGATCTGCCTCGCACGACCGATCAGCGAGCGACGAGTTCTTGTCCTCGTCAGCATTGCATGCTCGAGAACGGAGGCAACGACCAACCATTCCGCCGGGCTTCCCGCGAACGGGTCAAGTCCGTCGGCCAAGTCAGCGCGATACGCAGCGGCGGCGGGCTGGACGAATCGCGTCGCAACCTGAGACTCTCTTGTCGAGGTCATGTTATCGATTGCAGCGCCCAGGCTGTTGAAGAATGTCGTCTGCGAGGCGGGCCGGGCCGTCATCGGCCGTCGGTACTCCACTTTATGCAGGTGCGCAGCAATCTATGCATTCTTCGATGCCGTTGACTCGCGAGTGCTGTCTCTGGGGAGAGGAGCCGAGCGAGACGGCGGACGACGCAACACCACGTAGTCCGAAACCGAAGCGGAACACTTGCCGAGTTACAAGCCCAAAGAGTATGTGCTTGCTAACGAAGTGTCAAACACGACGCGTTTGTCGCCAGGCCTACCACCGGGGAGCGTGAGTTCACAAGTACGGCCGTTATCGTTAAGAGATTCTTGTGGTACACTCGCAAAATCGTAAGGCGGCCATTGTCGCGGGCGACGGAGACTCTACGAATGGTGCTTGAGCCAACGCCCAAGCGCAAAGGCGCCGACGCCGACGAGGCCGATGATTGCTCCCCACAGCAAGCCAATCAGCGCCCACGGCAGGACATCGAAGAACGGTGCTCCGCCCCCCGTGCCTATGGCCGCGACGATCGCGCCACTGAGGCCGCCGCCGAGCGTGGCGCCGACGACGAGGTGCACTTGGGTGTGCCCAGGCCGTCGACCCGCGGCATAGAACCCGACGAAGGGCAGCGCGAAGCCAAGAATGGATTGAAGGATCCGAATAACCGCTGCCATGCGAGTCCCTCCCTAGGACAGTTCGCGCGGTGTAACGAATTGGCGAAGCTGCAAGCGATTCAAATAGGAAGCGCGGCGGCAGGCCGCGCAACAACGCCAGGCACCGTGATGGGCAGAGAGCCACGGCCCACTATCTGCCGGCTGCGTCCGTCCCCATTGGCGGTCAGCCGTGGCCGGCGACCGTCAGCCATCCAGCCGAGTGGCAAGAAAGGCCTGGCGAGCGTCGCCGCCCGCCAGGCCTCGTAGTTCACGTCCGAGCCGGGATCACGCCCAGCTCATCACGCCGGCGAGAACCAGCGTGCACGACAACGAAACCGGTGAACAGTTGCGCGTAGGAGTACATAGGTAGAAGTACCTCAGTTGGTGAGGGAACCTATTTCGGCGCCGATCCCACGGCGTTGAGCGCAACGTACGACGTGTCGCCGGACGGACACAGCTTCCTCGTCGCCGGGAGATCGGGGAGGGCGGCGACGAGATTGTCGTGTGGACCGGTTGGCTTCAGGAGCTCGAAGCGCAATTCGCGGCGCGCCATCCCTGAACAGCGGCCACGATGCGCAAACTCCCGAACGGCGCGAAGTTAGGGAGTTCGCGTTGTTCGGGGCTCTTCCGGAACGTCAGCGCGACGCCACCGTGATGGTCAGGGCGTTGTTCTGCGCATTCGAATCCGTCTGCGGAGACGTGAACGCGATGCTGGCCGAGGTCACGATCTGTTGCGCCGTGCCCGGCGCTGTGACCGTGAGCGAGATCGTCGAGCTCTGCCCGTTCAGGTTCGAATGATCGGGGATCTGGCACGTGACCGTCTGGCCGACCGCGCTGCAGTTCGTCCCCAACGACGTCGTGTAGCCTACGTACGCCACGTTCGCTGTAGGACATCAGTGAACGTGACGGCGCCGAACGTACCCCACGGGCTGGCGTTCTTGATCTGGTAGTTGTACGTGTAGTGGGCGCCCACAACGGGCGAGTCCGTGCTGGCCGAGCCCGAGATCTGCTCGTCGGTCGTCGCGGGGGCGGCAATGTTCGAGTCGTGGAGCAGCGTCTCGTTGAGAACGCCCTTCTGCAGCCCGGTGAGGGGTCGTTGTACAACGAGTATGTGATGTAGTTGACCGGGCCCCCGCTGATCGGGCGGAGCGTGACCGTACCGCTGACCGTCGCACCCGGCGCGAGCGTCACGCCTGATCGGCGTGCACCACGCGCCAAATTTGCCGACGGAGGAATTTCGTCAACTCGCCGGCGCATCCGGGGGCCGAGCGAGATGAGCGTGGGGTCCGAGGGTGGCAGCTGCTCCCGCAGTAGTCGCCCCAGTTGCTGCCCAGCGTGACACCGGAGATCGTGAGGGTCGACGAGTTGTTGTGCGCCGACCATGTGTAGGTGCTGTTGACGCCCGCCGTATCCTGTCGAGTGGAAGACGACATCGTCGCCGTGATGTATCCGTCCGGCGAGGTCTTCGACGCGAGCACCACGAGTGATGCCGGCGACGGAGGCGTCGCGGCTTCGGAGATTTTGCCGATAGCGTTCCGGGTGCTCGAGTCGACAGTGTCGCTGGCTGCGCACGCGATGGCACCAAGCGCGATGGCCGCGGTGAAGAGCGTTTTCGCAAATCGCATCTGACGCATCTCGAGGCTGCGGGTGAGTTGGGATTTCGGCGCGTTCGCGGCAAGACACGTCGGCCGTTTCTCGAGTTCCCGAAAAGATTTCGAGCGATCCCGGAGCGATCTCGATCACGTCTCATCGACTCCGATTCGGCCTGGCGTTCCCGCGCAGGCCATTTCGTCGTTCCTTATCGAAAGGTGAGGCGAGCGGGTGGGACTCCGAGCGGCCTGGTCTTCGACGACGCTGGCTCGACGACCGCCGCCACTCGTGGCCCGGAAAGTGTCGCATCTCAGCCCGAGCGGCAGCGAAACAAACGCGGCGACAGCGCCGTCATCTGTATTCAGCTTCTTGAAAGCGATGCGGGCTATGGAGACGAACAACGGCGGCTCCCAGCGTGAGATCGACCATGCTCGACCGCGGATTTCAGCGGACGGGGCACTTGGTCGACCGACCACGACAGGTGCGACGAAAAAAGTCGGGCGCGAGGTTCCGCTCGGCTCGTTCTTCGAAGTAGCACCGCTCACCTTTCGCATCCGCAGAACGGGGGCGCGGCTGCGTGACGCGCTCAAGAGGCTCTTGCCTTGGGTCAAGCCCGCGTCTGCATCATTGGAGGCCGTCACCGATCTCGCTGGCGGCATCCACGAGATGACGAAGGCGACGAACTCGTGGTTCGAGCGGGAAGTCGGCGCGCTCGAGACCGACGCCCGGTCGCTTGCCGAGGACTGGGCCGCCAAGGGACTGCCGCGTCACGACGTCGCGCGAACGGCACCGCTCGAGGTCGAACAGTTTCTCGCCGGCCGGTGTGCCGAGACGTTTCGCCAATGGACCGACCGCGTTCGCGTCACGATGCGCGACCGGATCGCGCGAGAAGCCGAGTCGATCGGCGACAGGCTCCTCGAGCTGCGGGGGGCGACGACGCGCATCGAACGACTCGAATCAGAGATCGCTGGAGTCGATCGCAGGGTCCAGACACTTCGGACCGAATCGAGCGAAGCCGCGGCGCAAGTCGGATTCGAGCCGATCTTTCCGAGCTGGTCGTTCTTCTGGTTCTTCGCCGTCGCGCTGACCGTCGTCGAGTTCTTCGCCAACTTCCCGGTCTTTCGCCTGCTGCTGCCGATGAAGCCCGCGCTCGCGAAGGCCGCGGAAGATGCGGTGCAGGACGCCATCAGCGCGGACTGGTGGGCCGGCTTGGCGCTACAGATGAAGGAAGTCGTGCTGCACGCTGACGCGCTGTTCGTCGCGCTCATCGCCGTCCTCTTTCTCGTGTTGTTCGGCAAGACGATGGGAGGATCCGGGCGCGTCCTCGTCACGCTCAGACCCAAGGATCAGCCGCTCGCCGCGGCGACCATTCGGAGCATTCGTCGACAACACCTGACCGCGTTGCTCGTCTCCCTGCTCGGCGTCGCCGCCGTGCTGACCTTCTTGTACCTGTCGCGCGGCAGCATCGCGTCGGTGGCCGCGTCGCGCGTCAAAGCAGACAGCCTCGAGTTGCAACGGCTCAAAAGCGAAGCACTGCAAGTTGCGCCCGGAGATCTCGGTGGCATGGCGAGGTCTGCCGCGGCGATTCGCGACGAGATGCGAACGCTCGAGATCCATCGCGACGATCGCGCCTACGCCACCACGGTGCAGAACAACAACACGCCGCTGTTCTTTCTCAATTTGGGGCTCGTCTTCGGCGCCGCTGTTCTGGGATTCCTGACATATCGCCAAATCACGAGCGAAGAACGAGGCAGGGGAGAGCATCCGGCGATCGCCGTGCTTCGCGCCGATCGGCGACGCTTGCAGACCGACGCCCACTCGGCGATTAAATCGGGCCGCGCGGCGGAGACACAGGCGCGAGCGAGCATCTCACGCGTCGAGCACCTGATCACGGCGAGCCCGCTGGCCGAGTGGAGCGCGAAGGTGGATCGGTTGGAAGGCGTGATCCCGCTCTTCCGCGGCGAGAACGCGCGACTGCGCGGCATCGATCCGGCGAGCATTCTCACGTTTGCCGGAAAGCCGCCGCTGTCGCTGCCGATCGTCGAGGCGGAGCGCGGCTTTCCCGAGCCCACGGACTTCGCGACGCTGAAAGAGGAATTCGGCGTTACTCGCCACGACTTTGGGACAGCCGTGGCGCGAATTCCGATCAACCCGAGCGACTCGAGCTCCGTGTGATGGCGGGGTCGGGAATGTGGACGCGGCTGGCGATCGCCATCGCCTCGTTCGGTCTCGCGTCGTCGGCACTCGGGTGCGGCGGGTCGGCCGGCGCAAAGCCCGCTTCACCGGTCAGCAATCAATACATCGTCGGGATCGATCTCTCGGCGAGTCGCTCGGTCGAGGCGCTGAGAGACTCGCGGCGGCTGCTCGACGATCTCGTCGAATCGAGACTGCACAACGGCGACGAACTCGTGCTGCTCGAGATGTATGGCAGCTCGGACACCGGCGACCATCAGTGGATCGATTCGGTTCCACGCGCGCGCACGCCGGGCGTCGTCTCGTCGACCGACAAGCGGAGACTCGACGACTTCAAGGCCGTCGCGCATCAGGTCGTCGGCGCGATGTTCGATCCGAACCGCGTGCGCCGGATCGACAACACCGACGTGTTCGCGACGATCCGCCGGGCGGCTGACTACGCCAAGGCCGCGCACGATCGGCGGCCGACGTTGATCTTGCTGTCGGACATGGAGAACTCGACGGACGAAATGCGCATGGAGCGCACCGGGATCCCGTCTTCGCAGTGGATCGAGGTTCGTCGCGGCGCGAATCGGCTGCCCGATATGCGCGGCGTTTGCGTTCTCGTCGCCGGCGCGGCGTCGGAGACGCAGCGCGAGGCGGCCATTCGAGATTTCTGGGTTCGATACTTCGGCGCGGCCGGGACGACGCTCGCGGCGACGAACTATCGAGCGTTTGTGCCGGACGCTTCGGAACTGCGCTGCTAGCACGCGTCGCTCGCGTTCACGCGCCCGGGTTGTTGGTCACGCGCCCGAGCCGCCCGGGGTCGTTCCGCGACCGCTCGCAGTATTGCCGATACTGCCGGCAATACTGCAACGGCTCGCGCTCCAGACCCCGGGCCGTCTCGGGCGCTGCCTCGGTGTGCGTGTGAAACCCTGGCTGGTGCGCAGGACCGCGCGCTGTCCTGCGCGCGCGGCGTAGTGCGGTCGCGGTGTCATGCGCGCGCCGGTGAGCGCGACCCGCGCCGACGCACGCTCGCAGTCTGTCGTTCGCCGATCGAGGGAGGCGAGCGGGTGGGGCTGTCCGGAGCGGAGCCGTTGCAGTATTGCCGGCAGTATCGGCAATACTGCGAGCGGTCCGCGGAGGACAGTCCCACCCCGAGCCCCACCTCAAACAAACGCGAAGACGCGACGCGCGTGGTCCCGCTCGACCCCTAGGACGCCTCGACCGAAAATCGGAAGCCGGGATAAACGGTCGTAACCGCGGTCAAGAACGAACTCGGCGCACCCAGTTCGGCCAGAGTAATCCCGCCGAACTTCGTCTCATCCGCGTGCGTCACAACGCGCAGGGCGGCTTCGACCACCAACGACGCGGATATCGCGTAGATGTCGACCCCGCTCGCCGTCGCACGACGCGCTTGTCCGCCGCGCTCGACGCGCACGTCCATTAGAAAACGCTGAGCGGAGCGGCGGCGTTCGTCCGTTGCTCTTGGCGTGCCGGTCGCCGGGTCGGCCAACTCGGCGAGCGCTGATCGGTTCATCAGGCTATCGACACTCGCGACTGCCGCGCGGCGAGAGATCGTGATGATTTCACTCAGCGGCACCGGCGCGACGGGCTGCGTTCCAAAAGGCGACGGAAACGTCCAACTCTCCGGTGGCGTCGTGCCGGCGACTGGAACCAACTGGTGGTTTCTCAGCACGACTCTGGGAAAATGATTGCGCGCGCCCGTGGCGCGCGTGCCGCCGGTAGGATGCCAGCTGTCGAGATGGACGGCCACCGTCGCGCTGTCCGCGCCCGGCCAGTCCTCGAGCGCGGCGCCGACCAGCAGATTGGCGAGGCCGCCAAAGAAACCGGCGGCCGGCAAAAGCGCCAATCCATTTTGGTGCGCAACTTTATCGAACGCGTCGAAGCTGTCGCGCGCCGATTGCTGCTCCGCCGTCACGTCCAGATAGTGCGCACCGGCGCCGAACGCCGCCTGGATTGTCGGTGCGGCGGTATCGAGAAACGGGCCGGCGCAGTTGATGACCGCCGTCGCGCCTTCGAAGGCATTGGCAAGCGAAGCAGGATCTTCGAGCGAAGCGACGTGACCGGGATCCATATCGAGAGCCTGCAAGCGGCTCTTGTCTCGACCGATCGCGCGGAATGGCAGCCCGCGCCGCTCGAGCTCGGCGACGACGAATCGTCCGGTGTGTCCAGTCGCACCGTAAACCGCGAACAGTTCGCCCTTGCTCATTCCTGTACTCCCAGCCGCAGCATTTAGTCGCCTCGCCGGCTAGTGAACCAACGGCCTTCGTGCGATGCTGGACGGAACATACAGACACAACGTGCGGCCGCTCACTCCGGCGACAGTTCGAGTCGGTCAGCCCCGCACGGCAGTTGTCGCGCGACGACGTATGGCCGTGTTGGCCAAGCCGCCCACCACACCGACGCCCAGCGCGAGCAGGATGATCGATGGCGTCCATCGGTCGGCGATCCCCAACAACGCGTCTACCGAGTAGCGCCCGAAGCCGATCAACGCGAGCCCGACCGCGGCACTCGAGTAGAGTAGCGGGACCTCGACACCGTTACTCGCGGCGAAGAGTCCGTTCTTCCAATGCACCGTGATCATGGCGACGATCATGACGGAGATCATGAGCGCCGGACCGATGGGCCCAAGAAACCCCAACGCGACGAGAAGTCCGCTCGTGACCTCGGTGACCGACGCGGCGGCGGCGAATGCGCGGCCAGGCGGGAATCCGAGTTGGACGAAGAACTCGCCCGTCTTGTTGAGACCGTAACCGCCGAACCACCCGAACAACTTCTGAGCGCCGTGTCCCGCCATCACCAGCCCGACGACGAGCCGAATGAACAGCAGTCCGATGCCGACGAGCTGCAACTCCCCGCTATACGCATTCATGATGTTCTCCCCCTGCACGTGGATCGTCCCTAGGTTACCGTTGGTAACTATCTGCAACGTACGGGGCTTTTTCGCGGCTGAAAGCAGGCACGCAAAAGTGCCTCGGACACACCGGAGTAACCAATGGCCAAGCCGCCGTTGAAGAAACCGCCCGAGTTGGAGTACACGCCCGCGAACTGCCACGCGCGTGACGTCCTCGCCCGTATCGGCGACAAGTGGTCGGTGGCGGTCATCCACGCGCTCGGCGCGGCGCGCACGCTGCGCTTCAACGAGCTGCGCGGCCAAGTGGACGGCATCAGTCAGCGCATGTTGACCGTGACGCTCCGCGGTCTCGAGCGCGACGGACTCGTCGTGCGAACCGTCTACCCGGAAGTGCCGCCGCGCGTGGAGTACGCGCTCACTCCGCTCGGCGCGACACTCCGGCAACTCGTGCGAGCGCTCGTCGAGTGGTCCGGCGCGCATCTCGTGGAAGTGGACGCCGCACGCACGGCGTACGATGCGCGCCACGGTAAGCCGCGCCCGACACCCGCCGAGCGCACGCTTCCTCGCCGGACCTCGGCGTCGCGCGCGTAACTTCGCGAAATCAGGCGCACGAGTAGTCGTTCACGCGGCCGTCTCGGGCGCTGCCTCCGTGGGCGCGTCAAACCCCGTCTGGTGCGCAAGCGCGCGCGCTGTCCTGCGCGCGCAGCGTCCTGCGGTCGCGGTGTCATGCGCTCGCCGGCGAGCGGGATGCGCAGTCACGCGCGCTCGTAGTCTGTCGTTCGCCGATTCGAGCGGGCGAGCGGGTGGGGCTGTCCGGAGCGGAGCCGTTGCAGTATTGCCAGACTGTATCGGCAATACTGCGAGCGGTCCGCGGAGGACAGTCCCACCCCGAGCCCCTAACTCCGAGCGCAAGCCGCAGCAACGCAGGCTCCGGCATGCAGCCTCACCCATTTATCCGATGTCCTGACCGCCCGTCGCACGGGTAACATGCGTTCGTCTCATTCAACTCGGACCGCATGTCACCAACCAAATCCAAGAACCCACTCGCTGAGCTCTCGACCAGTCTGGCCGAAGCGGTCGAGGCTTCCGCGAAGTCGATCGTCGCCATCCACGCGCGCCGGCGCATCCCGTCGAGCGGTGTTGTCTGGCGCGACGGTATCGTCGTCAGCGCGAGCCATACAGTCCGCACCGACGGCGACGTCGCCGTCACGCTGCCGAGTGGCGACTCTGCACGCGCCACGATCGTCGGACGCGACGCCTCGACCGATCTCGTCGCGCTTCGGCTGAACGGCGCCGGCCCCAGCGCGGCACCACGCGCCGACGCTGATGCGGGGCGCGTCGGCTCGCTCGTGCTCGCTGTCGGCCGCCCCGGTCGCAAAGTCTCGGCGAGCTTCGGCATCGTCAGCGCTGTCGCCGACGACTGGCGCGGCACGACGGGAGGTCGCATCGATCGCGTCCTCCGCCTCGATCTGTCGATCTACGACGGCTTCTCGGGTGGCCCTCTCGTCGATCCGGCCGGCGCGGTGATCGGCATCAACAACTCCGCGCTCTCGCGCGGCACGCCTGTCGCTCTCCCCGCCGCGACCGTCGACCGCGTCGTCGACGAGCTGCTGCAACGCGGCCACGTTCGCCGCCCGTTCATCGGCGTCGCGGTGCAGCAGGTTGCGCTCAGCGCGGCCACCGTCGAGCGGCACAAGCTTTCGCGCGACGCGGGCCTCGTCGTCGTTTCGGTTGCCGACGGTTCGCCGGCCGAGTCGGCGGGGATTCTGATCGGCGACGTGGTGTTCGCGGCGAACGGGCAGCCACTGCGTCGTCCGACGGACCTGCTCGACGCGCTGACGACCGTCGCCGACGGCGCTTCGGTGGAGCTCGAGCATCTTCGCGGCGCGGCGATCATGAAATCGACCGTGACTCCGACTGACAGAGAAGCGCGCGGAGGGCAGGGCGAATGACGGCGACGTTTGCCATGCGCGATCCGGCCGCGCAGTTTCGATCGGCGGCGACGTCGCTCGCTGATTCGCTCTCGAACGCGGTCGTTCAGGTGCGCACGCCGAACACAGGGAGCGGCGGTGCCGGACTGATCTGGGGCCCGGGACTCGTCGTCACCAACGCACACTGCGTCCCGCGCGGCGCCAGTGTCGAAGTGTGCACCGCGGGGACGAACCGCTGGCGCGAGGCGGAGGTGATCGGATACCATCCGCCGCATGACCTCGCGCTGCTCGCCGCTCCGTCGGTCGCGGGACCACTGCTCGAGATTCGCGACGCCGACTCGCTGCGTGCCGGCGAGCTGCTCTTCGCGCACGGGCATCCACTCGGCGTGCGCGACGCGATGGCGATGGGTGTCCTGCACGACATCGCGCGCGATCGTCGCACGGGTCAACCGCGCTGGATCGTCGCCGACGTCCGCCTCGCGCCGGGAAATTCGGGCGGGCCGTTGGTCGACGCCGCCGGTCGCCTCGTCGGTATCAACAGCATGGTCGTCAACGGACTCGGCGCCGCGGTGCCGGCCTCACTGGTGCAAGACTTCGTCGAACGCGTGCTCGCCAAGCGCGCGGCGTGAGCGGGAGCGCGTGCGGCCGTGACCCGCATCGCGATCGTCGCCGCGTCGGAAGCGCTCCGCACGCGGTTGGCAGCGGCGCTGGCCGTTGATCCGACGTTCGAGATCGTCGCGGTCGGCGCCGCGGCAATGGACGTCGGTGACTCGGCCGAGGTCGTGCTCGTGGCGCGCGACGTCGATGATGCTCGGCGGCGTGCGGACAACGACGCTCACGACGTCGCGCGCAGCGTCCCGTCGCTCACCAACCGCGAGCGCGAGATTCTCGCGCTGCTTGGCGATGGACTCGGCAACAAACAGATCGCGGCGCGCCTTGGGATCTCCACCAATACTGTGAAGACGCATCTCGAGCTGTTGTTCGACAAGATCGGTGTGTCATCGCGGGCCGAGGCCGTGGCCACGGGAGTTAGGCGCGGCCTACTCATGCTCTAGCGCCCGAGCACTCCGCGAGTCCGTCTGCGCTCAGACTCACGCGCGCGAGCCGCCCGGGGTCGTTCCGCGCGACCGCTCGCAGTATTGCCGATACTGCCGGCAATACTGCAACGGCTCGCGCTCCAGACCCCGGGCCGTCTCGGGCGCTGCCTCCGTGTGCGCGTGAACCCCATCTGGGGCGCAGGCGCGCGCGCTGCCTGCGGTCGCGGTGTCAGGCGCGCGCTGGTGAGCGCGACGCGCGCTCGCAGTTGGTCGTTCGCCGATTCGAGGGGGCGAGCGGGTGGGACTGTCTGGAGCGGAGCCGTTGCAGTATTGCCAGGCTGCATCGGCAATACTGCGAGCGGTCCGCGGAGGACAGTCCCACTCCGAGCCCCAGCCTCGAGCACGCCGAGCACGCCGAGGACGGGCCGCGCTAGTGCGCGAGTGCGGTGTCGACGATTGTCTGCGCCTCGGTCACGATCGCGGCGAGCGCCTCGTTGCCGCGAAAACTTTCGGCGTAGATCCGGTAGAGGTTCTCGGTTCCCGACGGACGAGCGGCGAACCAGCCGGACGACGTGCTGACCTTCACGCCGCCGATGGGAGCGTGGTTGCCGGGTGCCTCGCTGATGATGGACGTCACCTTCTCGCCGGCCAGTTCGGTGCAGGGCACGTCCTTCGGCGACAGCGCCGCCAGTCGTTTCTTCTGTTCCGCGGTCGCGGGCGCCTCGACGCGATCGAAGGCTGGTTCGCCAAACTCGCGTGTCAGATCGGCGTAGAGCTCTCCCGGATCGCGGCCGGCGACGGCCGTTATCTCGGCCGCGAGCAGGGCGAGCGCGATGCCGTCCTTGTCCGTCGTCCACACAGTTCCGTCGCGACGCAGGAGTGACGCACCGGCGCTCTCCTCGCCGCCGAAGCCGAGCGTTCCACTCCCAAGACCATCGACAAACCACTTGAAGCCGACCGGCACTTCGTGCAACCGGCGGCCGAGCTTCGCGGCGACACGATCGATCATGCTCGTGCTCACCACCGTCTTGCCGACGCCGGCGTCGCCCGGCCAAGCCGGCCGATGGTCGAAGAGGTGCTGAACGGCCACCGATAAATAGTGATTTGGCGGCAGCAGGCCGGCGCTCGCCGTGACGATGCCATGTCGATCGTGATCGGTGTCGCACGCGCAGGCGACGTCGAACTTGTCCTTGAGCCCGATCAGTCGTCGCATCGCGTAGGGCGATGACGGGTCCATCCTGATCTTGCCGTCCCAGTCCACCGTCATGAAGCGGAACGTCTGATCCACGACGTCGCTCACGACGGTGAGGTCGAGTCGATAGCGATCCGCGATGGGTGCCCAGTAGTGCACGCCCGCCCCACCGAGCGGGTCGACGCCGATTCGAACGCCCGCGCCTCGAATCGCGTCCATGTCGACGACGCTGCCGAGATCGCGCACGTACGCGTCGAGGTAGTCGTGGCGATGCGTCGTCTCAGCGACGGAGCGCCCTCTCATATGGTATGCGCTTCACGCCATCGAGGCCGCCCTCCAGAAGCTGATTGGCCAGCCGTTCAATCCACGTGGTGACGTTGGTGTCGGCCGGTCCACCGTTCGGCGTGTTGTATTTGAAGCCGCCATCACCCGGCGGATTGTGCGACGGCGTGATCACGATGCCGTCGGCCAATCCGGTCGTCCGTCCGCGGTTGTAGACGAGGATAGCGTGCGACACGACCGGTGTCGGCGTGTACTCGTCGTGCTCGGCGAGCATGATGTCGACGCCATTCGCCGCGAGCACTTCCACGGCGCTGGCGCATGCCGGCTGCGACAGCGCGTGCGTGTCGATGCCGAGAAAGAGCGGGCCGTCGATGTGCGCTTGGCGTCGATATTCGACGATTGCTTGGCTGATCGCGATCACGTGCGCTTCGTTGAAGCTGCGGTCGAACGCCGACCCGCGATGGCCCGACGTGCCGAACGCGATCCGCTCGGCTGGCTCTTTAGGATCCGGCACGAGGGCGTAGTACGCTGTCACGAGCTTCGCGACGTCGAGCAGCGTTTCGGGCGGTGGGGCAAGCCCGGCGAGCGGACTGATTCTCACGCGTCACGCTCCTTCATGGTCATCACGCGCCGAGCCGGCCCAGTGCGTTCGCGCGTCCGAATGCGCTGCCTCCGTGTGCGCGTAAAACCCCGTCTTGCGCACGCGCGCGCGCCGTCCTGCGGTCGCGGCGTCACGCGCGCGCACGTCCTGCTGGCGCGGTGTCCTGCGCGCGCCGGTGAGCGCGACCCGCGCCGACGCACGCTCGCAGTCTGTCGTTCGCCGATTCGAGGGAGCGAGCGGGTGGGGCTGTCTGGAGCGGAGCCGTTGCAGTATTGCCAGGTCGTATCGGCAATACTGCGAGCGGTCCGCGGAGGACAGTCCCACTCCGAGCCCCCACTCCGGGCACGCGAAGGACAGGACTCACGTCGTCGTGACGCGGGTGTTGCGATGGTCGCGCTCACCGAGAAATTCGCCGAGCGCGGCGAGTGAACCGATGTGATCGCAGACGATCTTGAGCGTGGCCAAGAGCGGCACCGCGAGGAAAGCACCGGCGACACCCCAAATCCAAAAGAAGAACGTCAGGCCCACGAAGATCGCGACCGGATTGAGCGTCAACCGGTGACCCAGCAGCATCGGCGTCACCAGGTTGGCCTGAATCAAGTTGATCGCGAGGTAGCTCGCGGGAATGAGGAGCGCGTGGCCGACGTTGTCGAAGTTCGCCAGTCCGGCCAAGGTAAGAACGACGACGCCTGTCAGCGCGCCGAGATAGGGAATGAATTCGACTACGACGATCATCGCTCCCCACACAGCCGGAGAGGGCATCCCGAGCGCCCAGAGACAGAGCGCAACGACGACCCCTTCACCGAGGTTGACGAACAATGCCGTCGACAAATAGGCCGAAACCGCGGCTTCGATCGCGCGGGCGACGTTGACCGCTTTGCGCTTGTCGCCCAGCGTCGGCAAGAGTTTGATGAATTTTTGAAGAAAGAGGTCGCCGCCGGCGAGCAGGAAGTAGAGTAGAACCGCGATCTCGACGACCGCGGCAACGAGAACCTGCGTCGTCCCAAGAATGCGTGAGCCGATCGAGGGCGCCGTGTTGACGACGACCTGCCGCGGCGGGTGGCCGCCCACGGGATCTCCGAGCGTGCTCGCCGCCCGCTCGACCTGGCTCGTGGCCTTTTGGAAACGCGCCAGAAAGAGCGCTCGCAGCTTTGTATTCGCGCGGGCGAGGGTTTCGGGCGCCGAGGCGGCGAGGGTCTGTGCCGGACCGGCGAGCGAGTACACGCCGCCGCCTACACCGCCAACCAACAGCAGGACGACGAGCGCCGCCCCGGCTGGCGCCGGGATCTTGATCCGCTGCAACATGCGGATCACCGGACTGAGCAGGAAGTTCAACAGGACCGCGAACACGATCGGCACGAAGAACTCGCGCGCGAAATACATCGTGTACAGGGTCGCAAGAACCGCGAGAACGACGGCGCTGATCGCGAGGGCGGTCGGCTTCTCGCCCGCATTCGCGACTTGTCCGATGTCGGGAGGCGGCTCGTACGGGCGCGGCCTACCGACAGCGCCCACAGCGCCGGCATCGACGCGCGGCGGGAAGTCAGCCATGACGCCCTCCCTCGGGTTGGTCGCCGGCGTCTACGCCGGGCGACGTTCAGCGCATCGAGTGGTCCCGGCCCTCGTCGTCCCGCGCAACCTCGTTCCCGATCGGCTGAGCAGGAGCGTCGGACGCGGCGAGCTGCTGCGGCTCGTGCGTCTCACGGTCATGCTTGGCCAGATCGTCTTGTGAGTCGAAATGCGCGCCACAGACGATGCAATCGTACTCATGCGTATGAGTCATGTTCGGTCTCGGTGAGTTTGTCTGTCGTGCTTGCTCGCACCATCCGTGCCTGACCTCGTCTGTCGCCGGCCGCCCGAGCCGAGACTCACGCGCCCGAGCCGAGACTCACGCGCCTCGGGCGCTGCCTCCGTGTGCGCGAGAGCGACGGGGCGAACTCCGCGGGCGAGACGATCGTTGCCTAATGTTCAGGCGTCCAGCACGGCCGCGAAGTACGCCGCCACGTCGATCACGAGTGGAGCCGACGCTCCATCAGGCTTCCACTCCACGCGCTCATCGAGCATGTCGATGCGCGAATCCGCCGGAGTCGAGCGTTCGAACGTTCGGGAATCCAAGTCGACGATCCAGAACTCGGCGACGCCTTCGCCGCGATACAACGCGCGCTTGACCACGCGATCCGCGCGCATCGTGTTCGGCGACGCCACCTCGACCGCGAGCAGTAGCCGCCTCACGTCGGCGAATGACTTCGGCGGCCGGCCCTCGGCGCCTGGGACAACGAAGAGATCGGGCTGCACGGATCGCTTGGGCGAAAACGTGACGTCCGCCGGCGCAAAGAACACAAAACCGACGGGCTCTCGATCCAAGTAGTCGGCAATGAGCCGATACAGGACGCCAAGCGCGCGCTGATGGGTGTACGACGGCGACGGGGTCACGAACAGTTCGCCGTCGATGACCTCGTAGCGTTGGCCGTCGTCGGGCAAGTCCTGCAAGTCGTCGACGGTCCACTGCCGTCTGAACGCGGGCATGTGCATAGGATAGGGTTCTCGGCGCCGAGTGAGCAAGCGAGCATGACGGCACGCTACGCCGGCCCCGCGGCGCGAGCGCCATCATTCCAGCGCGACCGCAATCAGTTCACGCGCCCGAGCCGCAATCAGTTCACGGGCCCGGGCTGTCGTTGCGCAACCGAGCTGTCCTTCACGCGCCCGAGCCGCCCGGGGTCATTCCGCGCGACCGCTCGCAGTATTGCCGATACTGCCCGGCAATACTGCAACGGCTCGCGCTCCAGACCCCGGGCCGTCTCGGGCGCTGCCTCGGTGCGCTGGGGCTCGCGTTGGGGGCGGCGGGGGCGTTCGACGCTGTACTGACGCGCGGCCGCGCGCACGAGGAAGCGAAGCGGGTCTCGAGTGTGAATCGTGTCAGACGCCCGCGCCGCAGAGCGGCGATCCGAGACCGATCGGTGCCGAGCAGGTCGGCGAGGTCGTTGCCGTTCGCCGTGGCGCAAAACCTCGGCGAGGTGCGCGGCTGCCTCGTGCTTGAGCGCGGGAATCGGGTCGATTCGGGCGGCATTCCAGCAGCATACGATCGCGCGCCAACGAGGGCGCAACCGATCGCGCGCCCGCCAAGTCATTCACGCGCCTGAGCTGTCACTTGCGCGCCTGAGTTGTCACTCACGCGCCTGAGCTGTCACTCACGCGCCCGAGCCGCCCGGGGTCGTTCCGCGCGACCGACATGAGTATTGCCGGCGCGCCCGGCAAGACTGCAACGGCTCGCGCTCCAGACCCCGGGCCGTCGTGGGCGCTGCCGCCGCGTGCGCGTGAACTCCGCCTGGTGCGCAAGCGCGTGGCCGTCCTGCGGCCGCGTGCATCCGCGCGGCGACGCGACCCCACCGACTCGCGCTCGCAGTCTGTCGTTGCCGATTCGAGTGGGCGAGCGGGTGGGGCTGTCCGGAGCGGAGCCGTTGCAGTATTGCCAGGCAGTATCGGCAATACTGCAAGCGGTCCGCGGAGGACAGCCCCACCCCGAGCCCACGCGTGAGCGGAGGACAGTGCCACCTCGAGCATCGACCCCGAGCCGGTGCTGACGACGCCCGCGCGCAGCCGAGTGCGTCGCAGAGCCGACCGTCGTTGGACTCCCTCCTCTCCGCCGCCGACCGCGCGCTCCCCGGCGCGCCGACGCGCCGAGTGGTTCTCGCGTTCGGACCGCGCTCGCCGGTGCAGGTGGAGAAGGAAGGGGCGCATGGCGTCGGCCGAAGCACGGTCTTCCTGGATCAGTACAGCGGGGCGGTTCTGCGTGTTGACGATTTCAGCCGCGCCTCGCGCGCCTACCGAGCCCACATGATCGATCAGGCCGTGCACATGGGAACGGCGTTCAGTCTCCCCGTCCACATCGCGTTCTCGTTGGCCGGAGTGGCGCTCGTGCTCATGGTCGCCACGGGCACGCTGATTTGGTGGCGCAGGGGGGAATGATCAGTCGTCAACTTTCGGCTTGGCGAAGATCGGGATTGCTTCGATCAATCACGCGCCCGAGCCGCGCGGGGTCGTTCCGCGCGGGGTCGTTCCGCGCGGTCCGCGGTGGACAGTCCCACTCCGAGCCCGCGGGTCCGCGCCGAGGACATTACAGTGGGAACACGGCGTCGACCGCTCGTCGAAATGATGGAGGATCGATGGCGGGGTACCGGTACAACTCGGGCTCGATGCGCGCGAACATATCGCGAACCTGGGGACCGGTGATCAGGCCGTGCGCGAGCATTTGACGCACGTCGTCCAGGTCGCGACCGTGACCACGTTCGATCTTGGCCAGCGCTTGCGCCACGAAGTCGTAATGGCGAAAGGTGACGCGGCCAAGGCGCTTGATGATCGGACTCCGCGCTTCCCACCCGGCCGGCACCGGAATGAAATGCTCCGGCGAGGCGAGCTCCACGTTCACGTCCAGCGTTTCCTTGAGCAAGGGAATCGCCCGCAACATCGCGTCGGATTCGGGTTGCATGACGAGGTCGATGTCGACCGTCGCGTCCCGCCAGCCGACAAGGACGGCCGATGTCCCTCCAACGAGAAACACCTCTGTGTCGCTCGGCGCCGCGCGGCTCAGGCCCAAGAGAAATGCCTCGATGCGCTCTCGAGTCGCTAGGTCGCGCACGCGGCCGCTCGCTGAAAGCTCACGATGCGGCGCACGAGCGCATTGTACCGATCGTGTGCGCCGGCGCCGTGGTCGAGGGCCAGCCGGCGATACAGTCGCAGCTCCGGATCGACAAGCGGTGCCGGCACGTCGAACCCCAACGCGCGAAGGCGCGGGGCCGCCATGGAAACGAGCAATGATTCGACGGACTCGACACCGGCACGCAAGTCGTGCAGGCCCCGCTCGACCAGGTCGGCGCCGGGAAGGTTTCTCATCCGCATTGGCGCGGTCATGCCGCCTAAAATGCAGCGGGGCCCGCGCCAAAGCGACTCGCCCTCGGCCAACCCGTCTACCGGTCCAGCACCTCGGCAAAGTAGGCCGGCACGTCGAGCACGAACGGTGTCGAGGCAGCCTCCGGCGTCCACTCGAATTGCGCATCGAGCACGTCGACGCGGGAATCCGCCGGCGTCGATTGCTCGAACGTTCGCGAATCGAGATCGACGATCCAGAACTCCGCGACGCCCTCTTCGCGATACAAGGCGCGCTTCTCGACGCGGTCTTGTCGAGCGGTACTCGGCGACAACACTTCCATCGCGAGGAGCAGCCGCTTCGCCTCGCCGAATGAGCGGGGACGGCGACCGTCGACGAGGGGCACGACGAACACGTCCGGCTGAACGAGGCGCTCGGGTGAGAACACGACATCCGCCGGCGCCATGAGCGCGTAGCCGATCCGCTCTCGGTCCAGGTACTCGGCGAGTCGCCGGTGCAGGATCGCGACGGCCGCCTGATGGTCGTAGGACGGCGACGGCGTCACGAACAGCTCGCCGTCGATGACCTCGTACCGCTGGCCGTCGTCGGGCAGGTCCTGGAGGTCGTTCACGGTCCATTGCCGTCTGAATGCGGGCATGAGCATACGATAGGCAACTCGGCGCCGAGTGAGCAAGCGAGCACGAGCCAACGCTACATGGGAGCGACGGCGGGGACGTCATCGTCGTCTTGCCGTCGCAACCAATCCATTCGGGCGCACGCGCTCGAGGTGTCATTCACACGCTCGAGGTGTCATTCACGCGCCCGAGCCGCCCGGGGTCGTTCCGCGCGACCGCTCGCAGTATTGCCGATACTGCCGGCAATACTGCAACGGCTCGCGCTCCAGACCCCGGGCCGTCTCGGGCGCTGCCTCCGTGTGCGTGCGCGTGCGTGTGCGCGGTGAGCCTGACCCGAGCACGACACGAGCGCGACACGCAGCGACGCGCGCTCGCAGTCAGTCGTTCGCCGATTCGAGTGGGCGAGCGGGTGGGACAGTCCCACTCCGAGCCCTCGGGCCCGCGGATCCGCGCGTGAGGAACGGATCGGCGTGGCGGCTGGTTCATGACGTCCAGCAGCATCGCCGTCGTGTACTCGGCTTCGGCCTCTTCCCAGCTGGCCAAAACCATGGTGTCAACTCAGCGAGAACGGCGGATACTCGTCGTGCAGCAACAGGAGGTACGCCTCCACGCGCGTGCTCCAGCGCAGCGCGCCGACGCCGAAGTTGTAGAGCGATGCCGGGAATTCGCCGGTCAGAATGATCATGACCCACGCGATGAGCGTCGTGATCGCCCACGCGACGCCGATAAACCACAGGGCGATGAACTGCGGTATGAGCAGGATGATTCGAAACGCCACGGACAACCGATTGCGCGCCCCGGCGGGAGACGTCGAACTGGAGCGATGCCGGATACTCGGCGTCGCCGAATGGCGGATACTCGTCGCGGAGCAAGGCGAAGTAGGCGGCGGCGCGGACGCGCCAGCGTAGATAGTAGAGCGCGAGACTGCGAAGGCCCGCGGGATACTCTCCGCCGAACACGATCGCAAACCACGCGATGAGTGCGCAGACTCCCGCGACGGCGCCGAGCACTCCGGGCGTCGCGCCCCACTGGGCGGTCGGCTGGCTAGACGAGCGCCACGCGATCGTCAAACCAAACGTGAGGGGTGTGCCGACGAGCAGGAGATGCGGGATCGCCAGAATGGGCCGAAACGCAACCGTGAGGCGGTTTCGACCGGTCAGCGCCGGCGCGACGGAGACATCGACGACATGGTCAGGCATCGTCAGAACTTACCGCACTATGCGTGCAACGGGCGCTTCTGTTCAAGCGCCGGCGGTCGTACCTTCGCGACATGCGCCCACGATTCCTTCGAACTCTGCTGTCGACGTCCGCCATCCTGCTCCCGCTCACCGCCGCATTCCTCGGCGCGCAGCGATCCTCGGCGGCCGCTGATCTCGATGCGACAGTCGCGCGCGTCATGGCCGAGCAGCACGTCGTCGGCGCGTCGGTGCTTGTCGCGAAAGACGGGCGTGTCCTCCTGCACAAGGGCTACGGCCTCGCCGACCTCGGCCTCGACGTGCCGACGAAAGACGAGACGGTCTACCATATAGTAGGCCCGATGCTGCCGTTCACCGGCGTCGCCGTGATGCAGCTCGTCGAGCGGAAGAAGCTGGCGCTCGACGACGACATCTCGAAATACATTCCCGAGTTCCCGATGCAGGGCCGGCACGTCACCGTGCGCCAGCTTCTCGACCACACGTCGGGAATCGTCGACTACCACTACCTCGGCGACCCGATCGAAGCGACGAGCCGGCAGCCCAAGGCGCTCGATGAAGTGATGGCACTCTACGCCGGGAAAAAGTGGGTGAACGAGCCCGGCGCCAAATGGGACTGGTCGATCTCCGGCTTCCAACTGCTCGTGACAATCGTCGAGCGCCTTTCGGGGCAGTCGTTCGCCGAGTACGTGCAACGGAATCTGTTCGAGCCGGCCGGCCTCCAGCACACGAGCTACTGCGACGATTACAGCCTCGTCAAGGGACTCTCGCACGCCTACCGGAGAAGTCGGGAACGGCTTCGTGGCGGCGAACGAGAACGACATGGCGTACAACGCGGACCTGCGCATCTGCAGCACCGTCGGCGATTTCTACAAACTGTGGACCGCGCTGGCCAACCACACGCTGCTCCGCGCCGAGTCGTTCACGATGATGCAGACAGCGAGCGGCGCGGCGGCGCACATGAGTCCGAGCGATCCACAGGCGCAGTACGGCCTCGCCTTGACGATCAATCACGAAGACGCGCATCGCCGCTACGGCCAGCACGGCTCACTGTTCGGCTATAGCGGGAGTCTGTACGAGTTTCCCGAGGACCATCTCACGATCGTCGTCCTCAGCAACACCGAGGGGCAGAACGCGTACGCGATCACGCGAGCGCTGTCGCGTCAGGTCCTCGGGCTACCGGCGCTGCCGCCGGCGCCGGCGGTCGCGCTCTCGTCGGCATCGCGTCCGCTCGACGACGTTCCGCTGGCGCCGGGCGAGCTGCGGCAGTTGGAAGGGACGTTCGTGCTCGCGCCCGATCGCGTGTCATCGGATCTTCACGACTCGTACGCGCAATACCGGCGCACCGTGCGCGTGTTCGACGAGAATGGGCGGCTGATGATCCAGACGCTTGGCGAGGGACCGGAGCGGCTGCTCAAGCAGCGAGACGGAACCTTCGCGCGCCGCTCGGCGCCGGGGGCGGGGGCGGGGGCGGCGGTGACGATCGTGGTGGAGGGCGGCACGGCGACAACGCTCAAGATCGGGTCGGCGTCGTTGCCGTTGTCGGGGCGTCGGGTCGGGCCAGGCGATCCGGCCACGTTTCACGCCCAGCTGAAGTGATCGCGTCGCAGTAGTAAGTGCGGGGGATCAGAAAGCGGTGGCGATCGAACATTTCTTGGTGGCGATGCGTCACCGGACGGTGGCGATGGGTTCGGGCGACGGTCCCATCGATCTCAGCACCGCGACCGGTAAGGCCGGCGATGGTGGCGATGACCTTCGCGAGCGGTCAGCTCATCTCTCGGCCGGTGGCATCCGACACATCGAGTGGTTCCGATCATCCGCGCGGCGGTGGCGGTGCACGATGTATGGTGGCCGATGTCGGCTGTTACGGAGCCACAAGCTCCCAGCGCGTGCTCCGATCGGGAACCACAATGGTTCCGGTCAACTCAGCGGCCGGCCCGGTGATCTCATCGCTGGTGACGACGACCCGCGCGATGGTGGCGATCGGTTGTGCGAGCGGAGAGAGTCGGCTCGGCGATGTCGGCACTCGCCTATGCAGTGTGGCCAATTCGTTCGCACCAGCGACACGGTGAACTCCGCAGTGGTGCGACTGAACTCCGCAGTGGTGCGACTGAACTCCGCGGTGGTGCGACTGAACTCGGCGGTGATGCCACTGAACTCTGCGGTGCGGTACGGTAATCCGCGCGGTGTTTCCGATGAACTCTTCACGTCGGCCAGTCGCCTCGGGCGATGCGACCGATGACTTCATGCAATGTGGGCGATGATCGCTTCGCTGGTGGCGGTCGTGTGTGTCGAGCCGAAAAGTCAGCTCGTCGTTGCGAACGATCGATTCTTCGCTGGTGGCGGTGAAATTCGGGTTGGTGGCGGTCGATTGATCGATGAGACAAGTCCGATGCTCGAACAGGCATGTCCGCCGCGGCGAGGCAACTGCTGAATTAGCGTCTTAATCCGAACCGACGACGGATGAGACGAGGGCGGTGCTCGCGCGTTCCGACCGAATGTCCGTGCCGGAACGGGTCGGAGGACGCATACGAAAGGTCGGCTGACGGGTTGCGACCGCTGCGGTGGCGACCCGTTCGATGCGCTGATCGTCGCAACCGGTATCGGTGACCACGACGCGCGCTGCCGCGGCAATGAATCGATCGTTGGCGGCCACTTTCGATGATGCACTCCTCGTTGAGTTCCATATCGGTGATAGCGACCAAGCGAGTGCGTCAACCGGCCTCTATCGCACCGGGGCCGCGGGCGCTGCTCACTCGAGCCGGCTCCTCCTTGAATACATATGGTACAAGGTCCTATACTATCTCCTGTCGACGACCGGTATCTCGAGTTCGTCCACCTCCACACCTATCGCCGGTCAACGGCAAAGCTGCTCGACGAGCACGGACAACGGGCCATCGAAAAAGCATTGCTCCAGGATCCGGAAGCGGGTGAGGTCATTGCCGGTACGGGTGGAGTGCGAAAGCTTCGTTTCGGTTTTCGGGGACGAGGCAAGCGTGGCGGAGTGCGGCTGATCTATTACTACAGGTCAGCCAAAGGCCGCGTTTACTTGATTCTCATGTACCCCAAGGCGCGCAAAGAAGACCTGACAGCGGCCGAGTGCGCGACCATGAAGACTCTGACGGCGGAAATCGAGAGGGAACCGTGAAGAAGCGTGCGAAAGGGCGAAGCCTCGGCGAAGAAATCATTGCCGGACTGAGAGAGGCGGTCGCCTATGAGCGCGGGGAACGGAAGACAGTCAAAGTGACGCGCGCGACATTGGCATCGCAAAGCGCCGAGGTGATCCCTGCCTCGTCGTTTGAACCACGGAGCATCGCGTCGCTGCGGGAGCGTCTCCAACTTTCGCAACCGGTCTTCGCGGCAGCGCTCAACGTGAGCGCCGAAACAGTCAAGAAGTGGGAGCAAGGAACTCGCGAGCCGGACGGCGCCGCTCTCCGCCTCCTCGAGATCACGGATGCTCACCCGGAGTGGATCATTGGTCGGATCGCATCCACGGCGGCGCCGGCCAAGAGGGATCGCGGCCGCCGGAGCAACCCGGCAAAGAGATCACCGAAATGGGGACGGAAAGCGTCGTGAACGGCGAGGCTGAAGGGACGGCGGTTAGCCCGCGCGTTTCAGTGGCTTGATCTGCGCATGCTCTCGCGCGGCGGGGCCATGCGACGCGTGATAGAGATCCCACGCGAGCTGGAGGTTGAGCCAGAACTGCGCTTCGACCCCGAACAGTCGCTCGAGCCGGAGAGCAGTGTCGGGCGTCATGTCCCGCTTGCCGTGGACCAGCTCATTCACCCGCGGATAGGAGACCCCGAGGCGTTCCGCCAACGCCGTTTGCGACAGGGCGAGCGGCTTCAGGAATTCCTCGAGCAGCATCTCGCCCGGATGAGTGGGCGGCCGATCAGTCGGAATGCGTACCATAGGTGGCTGCCATCCCTCTAGCGATAGTCGATAATCTCGACGTCGCCGGGTCCCTCAGCGGACCAGGCGAAACAGATCCGAAATTGATCGTTGACTCGAATGCTGTATTGGCCTCGCCGATCGCCCTTGAGCGCCTCGAGCTGATTGCCCGGTGGCACCCGCAGCGCCTCGAGTGACACGGTGGCGTCGAGCTGATCCAGTTTTCGACGCGCGATGGCCCAAAGTGTGTTCGGACAACAGCGCCGAGCCGCGCGCGAATCGACGCCGTTGAAGACGTCCTCCGTGCCCCGATCGGCGAACGAGCGGATCACGCGGTTGGAGCCGGGAGGGACATGTCAGAATATAACGGCCACCGTTATACGTAGCAAACAGAGGGCCTGGCGCGTCGTCGAGAGCGTGTATGCCTTGGCTGGCAATCTGATCGGGATTGTTGTACCAACAGAGACTCAGGCGTCAGCGACAGGCGTCAGCAGAGGCGGCGCAGCTGCCGCGGTGGCGAAAGGAGTTGGGGTTGACACTTCTGCCCAGTCGCCGTCCACCGTAGCTTGGCGGCATGCGCCCAAGAGCGGTGTTTCGAGTGTGATCCGGCGGAGCGATACGGCGCCCGACGCGGCTGCGATTCAGTCGCGGGTCATCGAGCGGCTGACCGTGGAGCAGCGCTTGGAGCTCGCGTTCGAGATGAGCCAGATGGCGCGGGCGCTTGCGCGGGCGCGGCTGCGCGAGGAACACGCCGATTGGGGCGAGCGCGATCTCGATCGAGAGTTGCTCCGATTGGCTTTTCTGCCTGACGATCTGCCGCCGGGCTTGTAGGTGACTGGGGGCACCTTGCTCCGACGGATTGTCGGTGCGCTCGATCGAGCGGACATTCCTCACATGCTCACGGGATCGTTCGCGAGCTCGGCCCACGGGCACCTTCGAGCGACTCGCGACATCGATTTCGTGATCGAGGCCGATGCCGATCGCCTGCGGACGTTCGCTCGATCCCTGCCCGCTGAGGAATACTACGTCGATGAGGACGCCGCGCTCCAAGCGCTTCGCGACGAGGGACAGTTCAACGTCATCGACCTTGGCACCGGTTGGAAGGTCGACCTCATCATCCGGAAGCATCGCCCGTTCAGCATCGAGGAGTTCACACGCCGACAGCCCGCCAACGTCGACGGGACGCAACTCTCCGTCGCATCCGTCGAGGACGTCATCATTGCGAAGCTCGAGTGGGCGCGACTCGGTGATTCGGCGAGACAACTCGAAGACGTCGTGGCCCTGCTGCGCCTGCGTGGAAAGCTGGTCGACGACGCGTACATCGACATGTGGACAAAGACGCTTGGCCTTGGCGAGCAATGGACCGAGGCACGCAGGCGCGCTTCCGCGTCCTGACCGAATAGTTGCGACGGGCACTACCGGTCCAGCACCTCGGTGAAATAGGCCGGCACATCGAGCACGAACGGTGTGTAGGAGGTGTCATTCACGCGCTCGAGGTGTCGCTGCCTCCGCGCGCGACTCGTCGCAATGGATCGACATCGCGGGCGAAACGATCGTGGCCTCGATCGGGATCGCCGTGCGAATGGAGACTCTGGGCGTCAGCGACAGGCGACAGCATCAGTCCGAAGGGCGTCTCGACGGGGGAGGGAACGTGCGACATCAGTCCCCCTACATGTGCTTATCCGCGACCCGCGATTTGGCTACATCCGGTAACCGCCGGCGACGGTTGTTTTCGTCATCGGCGCGTCATGGCCGACGTTCGCGTGACCGGCGCACACCGGTTAAGCCGTCGGATCGCCGGTTTATAGAACTGGAATATATTGATACATAGCCAAAATGCCGTCGGCGGATAAGCCTAAGTAGGGGGGACGATGCCGACGAGATCCGCGACGATTGGAGGGTAGGGGGCGGTGTACTCAAAGCCCGATTCCTACGTGGCTTGATCGGGATCGCCGTACCAATCGAGACTCTAGGCGTCAGCGACAGGCGTCAGCATCAGGCCGAAATCCGGCCGACACATCACCCCTTCTGGGAACGGGGACGCCGGCCGTTCACGAAGGGCACGATGAACACATCCGGCTGGACGAGACCTCGTACCGCTGGCCGTCGTCTACCGGCGTCTCACGCACCGAGCCCCCCGAGGTCTTCCGCGCGACCAGTGCAATATTGCCGATACAGCCTGGCAGTATTGCCTCGGCTCGCGCTCCAGACCCCGGGCCGGCTCGGTGCTGCCTCCGTGTACGCCCGTGATTCCGCGCTGTGCGATGCGTCATTCGGCGGCGGCACCCGTCCAACCGACGGCGGGGCTCGGGCATCCGCACGCCTCGGTTGATCGCCCGCGCCGCCCAACGACTTGCGCGTCGACGCCTGACGACTCGGCGTCGTTGAACGTACGCCGCTCACTGCGACCGGTGCGCTGAGCGGCGAGTCCGGTTCGACGACCCGATGCGAACGCACGATTCGAGGCAGTCGGCCGATTCGACGATGTGGGAAGCGAATGGGTTGGCGGCGCGTCGTGATCGATTGACCGCCACGTCCGATTCATCGCTCCTTCGTTCCGGTCGCTCGGCGGCGACGACGAAACCAGTGACAGCGAGGTCGAGTCAGGTGGCGGTCGAATTCGGCGCGATGCTCGCGGCGCGCGGTTCGGTGGTCGTCGAGTCGATAGCGGCGGCCGACGATTCGAAACGGCGGGATCGAACGGAAAACTGCGGTGATCGACACGCACGGAGCGGCGGCGACAGGATCCGGCCGCCGATCGGGTCGAGAACGGTGCGCTGACCGCGGCGTCCGAACAGCTCGACGGCGAGTGCGCTACGCGCAACCGCGGAAGCGCGCGGAGGAACGGATCGACGTCGCGGCGTTGCGAGAACGATTGGGGCCGAGGTAGTTCGCGTCGACTCGAGCCCTCCTACTTGGGTATTATCGCCGACCGCCATTTCGGGTACCTGTGGCGTTGTGATACGCTTTTCTAAACTATCAATCGAGAATGTTTACTGAGAAGCCGCGTCAGCCGATCGTCAGCTGATCGCCGTGCTGACGATCGGCTGACATTTCGGATGTTTTCCGAAGGGTGCGAGGTACCCGAAACACGGGTCGGCGATAATACCCAAGTAGAGGGGAGCGTGTCGCTTTCTTCGCGGGCCCCGATGGCGGAGCCGGAGCCGGAACATCGCTGACGGAAATGTCGTAGATCGCGCGCACTGCCCGTTTCGGCGGACGAACGTCGTCACGTAGTTGCCGTGGTCGGTCATCACGACTTTCGTGGTATCCGCAGGCGGTTTCGGTCGCAATTCCAGCGTGTACGTCCCGTACTCGCTCGCCAAGGAATCCATGGCTTGCAATGATACGGTCTTCAGTTGAAACCGAAAATTTCCCATCGCCAGGAATCCATTGATCGTTTTTCGAATCGCGTCAGTCCCGACGGCGGCGGGTTGATTGAGATTGAGAAATACGGCGTCCGGCGCGTAATACTGCGTGACCATCGAATCGACGGCGCCTTGGGCGATCCACTGCATCTGCCGAGCGTCCATGCGTTCGATGGTATCTCGAATCGCGGCTGCGTCAGTTGGTGTTGCTTCTGGCGCCTTGGCTGCACATCCGATCACGCCCAGCCAGAGCCACGGGGTAATTCTCATGCGCCTGTCCGCTCTCCTTGGATGTTGAGACTCAGCGCGTTTCAACTGACGATGCTGTGAGATGCGTCCTGCCAACGTGCATGGCGAAAGGCAAGGCGCATTGGGGCCTCACGGCTGGCTCGTCGGCGACGGCTTGGACGCTGCGCTGTCGGACGTCGTGTAGGGACGCGCAAAGGTGGCCTCAATCGTCCAGTGGCCATCGATCTTCTTCCACACGCGCAGCGCCGGAACCGCTGAAGCTCGTATGGGCGCCCGTATCGCCGACGTCGTACGAGATCGTGAATCGGCGAAGTCGATACGCCATGTCACCGGAGCGGGCGACCTCGAGTCGAACGATGTTTTCGGTTCGCTTGGAGTTGCGTCGCTGGGCTACGGCGGTCGGGTTTGTCGGCTTGGCGGTGGCTGACTGATCTTGCCCAATGATCGGTCGAGCGTACGCACCAGACCAAAAGATTGAGTCGGGTGAATACGCGGCGCCGTCCGTGCGGCGGCACGAATTGCTGCCTCTTCCGCCTCAAGATTCGGCTTTCCAGTCTGTTTGACTGCCCCTTGCGCGCGGCACTGGTCGTCGCGATCGCGACGGCGCAGAGGGCCAGGAACGTGAGACGTGGACGCATCGCCCCTCCTCGTTGAATGGACGCTCGAGGCGAGGATATGTGGGACCACGTATCAGCGCATGGGCCGAACGGCCTATGCGCGCCGTTGTCGACCTAGGCGCTTAGTGTGCTAGTTCTCGACGCTCGTGAACCCGTCTACCGGTCAAGCACCTCGGCAAAATAGGCCGGTACGTCCAGCACGAACGGCATCGAGGCACCCTCCGGCGTCCACTCGACGCGCAGGTCGAGCACGTCGATGCGTGAATCCGCCGGCGTGGATCGCTCGAACGTTCGCGCATCGAGATCGACGATCCAGAACTCCGCCACGCTCTCTTCGCGATACAAGGCGCGCTTCTCGACGCGGTCTTGTCGAGCTGTACTCGGCGACAACACTTCCGCCGCGAGGAGCAGCCGCTTCGCCTCGCCGAAGGAGCGGGGACGGCGACCGTCGACGAGGGGCACGACGAACACGTCCGGCTGAACGAGGCGCTCGGGTGAGAACAACGACATCCGCCGGCGCCGACGAGCGCGTAGCCGACCCGCTCTCGGTCCAGGTACTCGGCGAGTCGCCGGTGCAGGATCGCGACGGCGGCCTGATGGTCGTAGGACGGCGACGGCGTCACGAACAGCTCGCCGTCGATGACCTCGTACCGCTGGCCGTCGTCGGGCAGGTCCTGGAGGTCGTTCACGGTCCATTGCCGTCTGAACGCGGGCATGAGCATACGATAGGCAACTCGGCGCCGAGTGAGCAAGCGAGCACGAGCCAACGCTACATGGGAGCAGCGACGGGGATGTCATCGTCGTCTTGCCGTCGCAACGAATCCATTCGGGCGCACGCGCTCGAGGTGTCATCCACACGCTCGAGGTGTCATTCACACGCTCGAGGTGTCATTCACACGCTCGAGGTGTCATTCACGCGCCCGAGCCGCCCGGGGTCGTTCCGCGCGACCGCTCGCAGTATTGCCGATACTGCCGGCAATACTGCAACGGCTCGCGCTCCAGACCCCGGGCCGTCTCGGGCGCTGCCTCCGTGTGCGTGCGCGTGCGTGTGCGCGGTGAGCCTGACCCGAGCACGACACGAGCGCGACACGCAGCGACGCGCGCTCGCAGTCAGTCGTTCGCCGATTCGAGTGGGCGAGCGGGTGGGACAGTCCCACTCCGAGCCCTCGGGCCCGCGGATCCGCGCGTGAGGAACGGATCGGCGTGGCGGCTGGTTCATGACGTCCAGCAGCATCGCCGTCGTGTACTCGGCTTCGGCCTCTTCCCAGCTGGCCAAAACCATGGTGTCAACTCAGCGAGAACGGCGGATACTCGTCGTGCAGCAACAGGAGGTACGCCTCCACGCGCGTGCTCCAGCGCAACGCGCCGACGCCGAAGTTGTAGAGCGATGCCGGGAATTCGCCGGTCAGAATGATCATGACCCACGCGATGAGCGTGGTGATCGCCCACGCGACGCCGATAAACCACAGGGCGATGAACTGCGGTATGAGCAGGATGATTCGAAACGCCACGGACAACCGATTGCGCGCCCCGGCGGGAGACTCGAACTGGAGCGATGCTGGATACTCGGCGTCGCCGAATGGCGGATACTCGTCGCGGAGCAAGGCGAAGTAGGCGGCGGCGCGGACGCGCCAGCGTAGATAGTAGAGCGCGAGACTGCGAAGGCCCGCGGGATACTCTCCGCCGAACACGATCGCAAACCACGCGATGAGTGCGCAGACTCCCGCGACGGCGCCGAGCACTCCGGGCGTCGCGCCCCACTGGGCGGTGGGCTGGCTAGACGAGCGCCACGCGATCGTCAAACCAAACGTGAGGGGTGTGCCGACGAGCAGGAGATGCGGGATCGCGAGAATGGGCCGAAACGCGACCGTGAGGCGGTTTCGACCGGTGAGCGCCGGCGCGACTGAGACATCGACGACGTGTTCAGGCATGGTCGGACTCACCGCACGACGCAGCCGCTGATCTCGACGCGACCGTCGCGCGCGCGTACAGGTCGGGGACCTGCGCGCCGCGTTTAGCCCAATGAAGATCGTAGACGGGGTCCCTGGCGCCGAACCCAGTGAGTCGGTCCAGGCCGAGTGGGTCCCGATGTCGGCGTTCCAGGCGCAAAGTCGTGTTCATCGTTAGTGCGCGGAGAAGGCGCGCTGCCGTCTTGTCAGGTTCGGCGGGTGCGGGCGCCTTGTTCTGGCACCGGCCGGGGGCCACTCACAACTATCGAAGGAGATCGACATGTCGACGAACCGCGCAGCAGAGATCGAGCGTCAGATTATTTCGAGGACGGCCGCGACCGACACCTCTGCTGTAACGACCGACCGGGCAGGCAAACCCACATCAGAACACGAGGCGCCCGCACCGAAGTACCGCTTTCCCGCCAATCCGCCGCGGCGTCCTCAGCAGCTACGCAAGCGATTTGGTTCGCAGCCTGCGCTGCCTCACCTCAGTCCGAGCGAGCTGCGATTCGTCGAAACCATTGAGCCAGATTTTGTTTGGATCGAGAGCGTGCAGTGGGGGAACTTGGTCCCGCAAGACGCCTCGTACAAGGGCAGCGCCGGCGGCGGCAACTCCATCTATGTGCAGCCGCAAGGCGCGATGCGACTGAACTACCACATCTGGAAAGGCATACTTCCGTTCACCGAAGGGGTGCTCGTTGCGAAGGTTGGCGATGGAGTGATGTCGCCGACGCATTTGGATGTGACCTTGTCAGCTCCGCTTTCAGACACAACCGGCGTGTTCGAAGTGAGCGACTGGCTCGCGCCGTTTCCGAATACGCTCTTCGGCTACCACCAGGTTGTGCTCGAACTTTGGGCGGTAAATCCTGAAGGTCAGCCCTTGCCTCCCGAATCCCAAGGCGATGTCGCCGACCCGAGGTTGTTCAGTCTGGAGAGTTCAGACTGGGCCTGGCTCTGGATCGATCCTCAGTGCCAAAAGTACGGCGGACTTGCCTGGACCAAGCTGACGAATTTCAGCGTCACGCCGACGACGGTCGCGCTTGATGCGAGCGGAACCAAGATCGGAGCAAACCAGAAGGTCACAGTCGAGTGGCAGTGCACTGACGCGGGCCTGCCCGAGACGCAGTACGGCTATCCCGGCAGCTGGCGCGGCATCCGGATCTACCTCCCCGACGGGTCAGCGGTCGATAGTCAGGCCATGGCCGGTCCGATGCCCATCGATCTGAGCGGGAAGCTGTTCAAGTATGGAATAAGCATTCTAGCAAACGATCCGAGCGGCTGCGGCTTTGGTCCCGTGACCGTCCAGCTCACCGGCAACAAGCCCAACGCGCCGCCAGCACCGGCGACGCCGGCCGACCTCGTCGCGCTGAACACTTGGATGGACCCGCAGTTTCCCGCGGCGGGCGAGACCTTCACCGTCTGGTTCACGTGTCAGAATATCGGCGGAAAGGCGACTGGCGCGTTCACCGCGCGCCTGGAGCTCGACAATGGAGCGCAGGCCCAAGACATAGCTGTTACCAGTCTGTCCCCTGGCGAAGCGCAGAGCATTTGGTGGAGACTCGACGGCGGTCTACCGGCGGGAGATCACTGGGTGTACTGCTATCTCGATTCGACGGGCATCGTGGCTGAATCAACAAAAGCCAACAACGTTGGCTACAACGGATTCATCGTGGGTTAGTGCGGCTGCTGATGCACGGAGGTGGCCAAATCCGTTGGCGGGGGCATATTCGGTCCGTCACGCCCCTCAATGGCCGGAGAATGACGCCATGACTTCCTCGCCCGCGATTCGTGCCCTCGCGTGTATCGTGCCGCTCTTCATCGCCTCGACGCTCGGCGCTCAGCAGACCGTCCCAAGCGACCTCGGGACCCGGATCGATCACATCTTCGATCGCTTCACGCGAACGACGCCCGGATGCGGCGTCGGGCTCGCGAAGGACGGTCGGACGTTGTATACGCACGGCTACGGCTCGTCGAATCTCGAGTACGACGTGCCCAACAGCGAGAACACGGTGTTCGAGAGCGGCTCCGTGGCGAAGCAGTTCACGGCGAGCGCGATGCTCATGCTTGTCGCGGACGGCAAGCTCTCGCTCGACGACGACATTCATAAGTATCTGCCGGAGGTGCCGTCGTTCGGCGGACAGAGGATCACGATCCGCAACCTGCTGACGCACACGAGCGGTCTACGCGACCAGTGGGGACTCCTGGGAATCGAGGGACGAGGTCCGGGCACGCAGGTCCATTCGCCGCTCACGACGCTCGATCTCGTCGTCCACCAGAAGATGCTGAACTTCCCGCCGGGGAGCGACTACCTGTACAGCAACACCGGCTACGCGCTCGCCGCGTTGATCGTCGAACGCGTCAGCGGCAAGACGCTCCAGGAGTTCACTCAGGAGCGGCTCTTCAAGCCCCTCGGCATGACCCACACGCAGTTGCGCGACGATTTCACGCGTGTGGTCCCGAATCGCGCCACGGCGTACAGTGGTGCCGAGGCCACCGGGTTTCATCAGGACATGCCGTTCACGAACATGATCGGCAACGGCGGCGTGCTCAGCACGATGGGCGATCTAATGAAGTGGAACGAGAATCTGGATCATCCGACCGTCGGTGGGCCCAAGTACGTCGAAGCGATCGAGACGCAGATGCGCCTCACAACGGCCGGTTGCTCACGTACGCCCTGGGGCTCGAGGTCGTGGACTACCAGGGCATCCGTGAAATTGGGCACAGCGGATCGACGGCGGGCTATCGGACGTTTCTTGCGCGCTATCCCGACCAGCACGTGTCGGCGGCCGTTTGGTGCAACGCGGCGTACGCGAATCCCACGTCGCTGCTCCATCAGGTGGTCGATCTCGTCCTGGTCAAGCCGTCGGGTGTCGCACAGCAGCAGGCCGTCTCGGAGAACGTGACGCGGTTGCCGGCCGAGGTGCTGTCGAAATGGGCGGGGATGTATCGGGATCGCACACGGATCAAACGATCACGCTGTCGGTCGCCAACGGGTCGCTATCGACCGGCGGACGTGGCGGCGGGGCTTGGATGCCGCTGGCGGCGGATCATTTTCGGGCGCCGCTGGGCGACGTCACGTTGAGCGGCGCCGCCGGCGGACGTGCGCTGCGGCTGATTCGTGCGGATGGGGATACGGTTCGTTACGAGGAGGTTCGTCCCGCGGCTTCGCCGAGGATCGAGGATTACGCCGGGACGTACACGAGCGACGAGCTGGATGTCGTGCTCACGCTCGCGGTGAAGGACGGGAAGCTCGTGATGCGGCGGCGGCCGGCGGACGAGTTCGAGCTACGGCCGGTTTATACGGATGATTTCCAGGCCGGTGGCGGGCTTGGCACCGTCGGTTTACACGAGGCGCGAACGGCAGGGGACGGTCGCGGTCTTCGCGGGGCGGGTGCTCGACGTTCGGTTTCATCGCCGTCTCGGCCCGGCCGGCGCGCTTCGACAACCCTGAGACCGCGCGTCACGCGCCGAGCCGCCCGGGGTCGTTCCGCGCGACCAGTGCAATATTGCCGACACTGCCCGGCAATATTGCCTCGGCTCGCGCTCCAGACCCCGGGCCGTCTCGGCGCTGCCTCCGTGTGCACGCCAGCTCACGCGCCGCGATCTTCGCATCGCCGTTCACGCAGTTGCGAACAAACGAGCGAGCGAGCGGGTGGGACTGTCCGGAGCGGAGCCGAGGCAGTATTGCCGGGCAGTGTCGGCAATACTGCACTGGTCCGCGGAGGATAGTCCCACCCCGAGGCCCCGCCGAAAAGTCACAACCGCTTCTGCAGCTCCAAGAGCTAAGGCTCAACCAGCCGGAAGCTCGACCCGAGCCTACGCGTCCAGGACTTCGGCGAAGTAGGCCGCCACGTCGATAACCAACGGGCTGGACGCACCCTCCGGCCTCCATTCAATCCGGTCCTCGGGCATCTCGACGCGGGGGTCCGCTGGCGTGGAGCGTTCGAACGTTCTGGAGTCAAGATCAACGATCCAGAATTCGGGGACGCGCTCGTCGCGATAAAGCGCGCGCTTGACGACACGATCGGCGCGTGCCGTGCTCGGCGATAGCACTTCCACGGCGAGCAGCAACTGCTTGACATCGGCGAACGACTCTGGAGATCGCCCGCCAACGCCAGGCGCGACGAAGAGATCAGGCTGAACGCCTCGGCCCGGCGAGAAGACGATCTCCGCTGGCGCGAAGAAGACGTACCCGACCGGTTCGCGATCCAGATAGTCCGCGACGCGCCGATGCAGGAGGCCCAACGCTCGTTGATGCCGAGCGGATGGCGACGGCGTCACGAACAACTCGCCATCGATGACCTCGTACCGCTGGCCGTCGTCCGGGAGATCTTGGAGGTCGTCGACGGTCCACTGCCGTCTGAACGCGGGCATGTGCATACGATAGCTGACTCGGCGCCGAGGGAGCAAGCGAGCATGGCGCCGCGGACGGTCACGCGCCGAGCCGCCCGAGGTCTTCCGCGCGACCAGTGCAATACTGCCGACACTGCTCGGCAGTATTGCCTCGGCTCGCGCTCCAGACCCCGGGCCGTCTCGTCGCTGCCTCAATGCGCGTGCGGCTCAGCGCTGCGACCCAATGCGCGTGCGGCTCAGCGCTGCGACTCAATGCGCGTGCGGCTCAGCGCTGCGACTGATCGCGCGTGCGCTGCGGTCGTGGCGCGCGCGTGACGTGGAGATCCACGCGCATGCCGGCGCGCGCGAGGAAGCGCAGCAGCGCCTCGAGTGAAAAGCGCGCTAGACGCCCGCGGCGCAGATCGGCGATGCGGAACCGATCGGTGCCGAGTAGCGCGCCGAGGTCGTCGCCATTTCCGTAGCGCAGGGCCTCAGCGAGGTGCGCGCACGCGTCGCGCTTGAGCGCGGGGATCGGGTCCTCGTAGGGCGACATTCCACACGGTACGTCGGCCCGCCAAGGCGAGTGCAACCATGAGAGCGCACAGGGGCGCACGTTCTCGCAGTTCGGCGGACCCGGTGAGGCGAGCGGGTGGGGCTGTCCGGAGCGGAGCCGAGGCAGTATTGCCGGGCAGTGTCGGCAATACTGCACTGGTCCGCGGAGGACAGCCCCACCCCGAGCCCCGCTACGCGTCTCACGGTGCTAATACGTGACCTGAATTCCGGCCGAAAGGATCTGGTCCGTCTTCTGGAGGAGCGCCGTTCCAGCTGCATTCAGGGGCGGGGCGTTGGCGAAGCGGACGACGTATGAAAACTTCATCGCGGTATGCGCCGACAGCGGCGCCACGAGGTCCGTTTCCGTGTTGACGCGATAGTCGTTGGAATCCTGAAGATCAGGGATGTATTCGACGTTTTGGAAGACGTAGGCTTCCTTCGTGAAGGAATGCTTCCAACTCGACGCCTCACGCAGGGCTGAAAAATTGTGGTCCGGACCGATCAGGTTCGTTTGCTCCGTGTATTGGTATCCGGTCTCGATGTTGAACTGATCGACATCCGTGGCGAGGATCTTCCAGACGCCGCCGGCCCCCTCGGCGAACCGCGACCGGATGCCCGCGAACTGATTTCGATCGAAGTTCGTGAGTCCATAGATCGCGAAATGGCTTGCGACGTCATGGTCGGCGCGGAGACCGGCGCGCAGAAGATTGGACGACTCTATGCCGTCCGTCTTGCCGTAGATCTCGCCGAAATCCTCTTTGAACGCCCACGTGTCGATGCGCCGGATGTACCGCTCATTCACACTCAGCGTACTGGTGGACGTATTGCCACCGACGACGACAAACCCGACATCACCGCTGATTTCTGTCGGTGGGGGTTTCTTCGCGTCTTGCCCTGGCGCCACTCGAGCGAGGAGGCAGAGGCAGCCGACAACCGACAGGGACGTGCCCGCAATTCGCATATCGTCTCGCGACTTGTCTCGGGTTGAACAGCGAACACGCACGGTCGGGAGTCTATTGCAGACGCAGCCGATCTGCGAGACCGAGCCTGCGCGGGATGACACGCGCCCGAGCCGCCCGGGGTCGTTCCGCGCGACCGCTTGCAGTATTGCCGATACTGCCTGGCAATACTGCAACGGCTCGCGCTCCAGACCCCGGGCCGTCTCGGGCGCTGCCTCCGTGTGCGCGCGGTGCTCGGCCTAGTCGAAACCGCGCGCCGCGCGCTCACCCCGAGCCCCCACCGTCCACGACGACCGGAGGTCAAGGCTGCGCTTTTCGGCGCCTCGCCTCGAGGACTTTCACGCGATAGTCCTGGTTCATGACGTCCAGCAGCATCGCCGCCGTGTACTCGGCTTCGGCCTCTTCCCACTTGGCCAGCACCATCTCGATGTCGCCGAACGCGGCGTGATACGGGGCTTGCGAGCCGTCGAGAAGCAGGGCTTCGCGGAAGGACGACTCGGCTTTGTCCCACTCGTGGCGGTCCATGTAGATCTGACCGCGTTTGAAGACTGTGATGGCGGCGACGCGCGCGGAATCGGATGAGGGGGCGCCGACGACGGCGACGGCGACGCGGTCGTTGGATTGAGGCAGGACCGAGGGCGGTTTGGGAGCGGGCTTGGGCGGGGGCGGGTCCGATTTCCGGACGGGATCGCGCGGAGCGTCGCGGGTGCCACCGTCGACGAGCGACGTGACGGCGGCCGGCGAACCTTGTTGCTTGGCCTGCGGCTTCGCCGCGTTGGGGGAAGGCGGATTGGTCGGGGCCGTCGTCGCGACGACGGTGCGAGGGGGATCGGCGGACGCGTGGGCCATGAGGAGCGGCTGGCTCTCGGTGCCGTTCTTCAGGGCGAGGCGGAGCGGCGTTCCGGCGGCGAGCTTCCGCGCGAGCTCACCCTGCAGCTGATCCAGCCGGACGAATCGTTCGGCAGTCGTCGGGTGCGTCGTCGCGAACATGATCGATTTCGGGTCCTCCTGCGCCATGCGTCGCCAGAAGTTCGGTGACGAAGCAGTCGATCGACCGGCGGCGGCGACGAGGTTGAGGCCCACGTAGTCGGCCTCACGCTCGAAGTCCTGCGAGAACACCATGGATCCGTACTTGGCGAAATCGTTGGCGAATTCGCCCTGGGTGTTCACGCCGGCCTTCATCGCGACGATGTCGAGAACGGCGCCGAACAGGAATCCGAGCGCGACGTTCTGCTTCTGGGCGTCGACGTGGTGCATCGCGTTGTGAGCGATCTCGTGGCCGAGGATCGTCGCGAGCTCGTCGTCGTTGGTGGTGAAGCGGATGATGCCGGAGTTCACATAGACGTTGTGGCCGTCCGAGAACGCGTTCAGCGCCTGGTCTCTGACGAAGACGACGTTGTAGTTGCAGACCGAGTCCTTCGCCACCACCACGTCCCGGGCGCCGGCCGAGTTGTGGGTGGTGAGGAGCACGTGCGTGTCGGTGTTCGTCGACTGATCGAGCGCCTTCTGCACGCCGCTCTCGCCGAGGGGCAGCCGGCTCCCGTTGATGGCGACGATCCGGTCGCCGCTCTTGAGACCCGCGCGGTCGGCGGGCGAGCCGCGCACGACGCCCGTGACTTGCAGCGTATCGGTGAAGCCGAGTGCGCGCGAGGCGTTCACGTACTCGGCCTTGAAGGTGGAGGCGTTGGCGAATCGGAACCCGGCGCGCGTGGTGACGGCATCCGGGCAGAGGGGCACGGCGGCTCGGAGGAGTGAGGCGGCGACCTCGTCGAGGTGGAGCTGCTGTTCTTCGCCGTAGGCGATGGCGAGCTGCGCCTGTTTGAGCTGTTCGTTCTCGATCTGCTCGTGCGTGACGGATCCGACTTGGGTCATCGGGGTCGCGCAGCCGGCGGCGGTCAGCGCACATGCGAGGGCGAGGGCGCGCGAGAGCAGCCGGCTGGGCAACGAGCCCGGTCGTGCGGGAATGGCTGCTCGATAGCGCCTGATACCCAGCATGGCAATTCGAATTTGTAGTTCAACGGACGGTCGCGCCAGCGGAAGGCGAAATGCGCAGTAGGCGCGGTGACTGAGGGGTCAGCAATCCGACACTAGCCTCTAACTCATTAAAGGCGTTGTCAAGATTCCTCAACTAGACCGCGGGCTCTGGCCTGCAACATTCGCGGCACGGGATGCGGACCGCTATCATCACGTCACCCAGAATCCTTCGGACGGACGACTAAGATGCCCAGAATGTGGGATTCGCCGCTGTACACCGTGAAAACGTCGTTGGGCAAGGAAGTGACAATTGACGTCACTAGCTCGGTGTCGCCAGGTCTGCCGCCGCATGGGGCGCTGCGCTCGAAAGTCATACCCTTTCTTCAATCCCGGGGCGTTCGAAGCATCCTCGACTTCGGGTGCGGATCCTTGAGGCACGCTTTCCCACTTCTAGAAGCCGGTTTTGAAGCTGCGCAGTCGAATTCGAGGAGTGTTTTGCTCGGCCGCATTGCAGCGTGTACATGGAAGAGGCGCGAAAGGACGCCAATTTCTCGGCGCTCGTTTGGCCCGGCGATTTCGTCTCGAACAAACGCCGCTTTGATGCAGCACTGCTGTGCTACGTTCTCCAGGTGATGCCAGTGCCGACAGAGCGAATGCAGGTGCTAAAACACATCGCCCAAAAACTTAAGAAGGAATCATACCTTCTCTATATGTCCCGATTCAATCAAGTGGCTCCGGAGGATGGCAAGCATCGGATCAACGATGGATTCTACAGATGGCCAGACCGTGAGATTCATCATTCTACCGGGAATTCACAACGGATGAGACGCACGAGATGATGGAAGCACGTGGCCTCCGGCGAATACGCTGCGCTGGGGACAAGGGGTTCGGAACAGGTGTTTCTGTACGCTAAGGGAAGCGGAACGTGGGTGTGAACCTTGACGACGATAAGCTCAGATCGCGGCCAGACGAGGCGGCCGTTGCCGCGCTTGAGCTGATGAAACAGCTTATCACTTTGTCGTCTGGCGTTTTGGCGTTGAGTGCGGCGTTCCTTGACAAATTTCGTGGGAACGGCGTTGAATATCGTGCTCTCTTGATGATGTCTTGGGTCCTGCTGGTCGTTTCAATTGTCTCCGCGCTCGACAGCATTTCTGCGATTGTGAAGTCGCGTCTGAAACCGGAGTTTCCTTGGCACTCCGGACGCGGGCAATCTGCCGCTCGAATCAGCAAGTGGAGCTTCGTGGCAGGCATCGCGTCTTTCGCATTGTCGGCGTTTGTCGCGGAGCTTTCGGCAGTTGGACCCAGCGCGGATAGTGGCGTTGGCAATCGCATCACCATTCTTAGTTCGCCCGTCTTGTACGACTCAACACTCGGCACCGGATGCCTGGGTCGCTGTTCAAATCCGCACCCGTTGCCGTGCAAACGGCAGAGGGTGAACGCTAAGTGATTTCTCGAAGTCGGCGGCGCGACTGGCAGCTCCGATGTCCGGGTCCACCGAAAACCGGCGCAGCGACAATCGGCAGCTCGTACCGCTTGATCCTCAGACCTCTTCTAGGCTCGCGCTTCAGAATAAATTCGGCCGCGAGCAGCAAAATGCTCGTCCGCGATCACGCCGAGCACTTGGGACGGTGGGGTTCTCTGAGAAATGGCCGGATTTCGCTGAGGGCCGCTGATGGGTAATCCGTTCTTCGATCATCCCATCCTCAACTCGCCCTACGAGTACCCAGCCCGTCACTGGGAGCTCGATCGCGACGGCCAGCCAACGCAGAGGGTCCTCGACACCCGTCGTTCGGTCAGCCTCATCACTCCGATTCCTCGGCCGCGCAAGAGAAAAGGCGCAGTCGACCAAACGAAGCTCGTCTTCGACGAAGGCGCCGGAGTCTCGTCGGCCGGCCAGCAGTACGACCCAACGCCGGTCATCAACGAACTGCGTCACCGCGTGGACCACTGGCGCGCTATTCCCGAACCCGACGTCACTGGCAGCGTCACGCCGGAAACCGCTCGGCTGCTTCAGCATTGGCGCCAGCACGACTTCGCCGGGATTCGCCCGTTCTTCTGCCAGATCGAGGCCGTCGAAACGGCCATCTGGCTGACCGAGGTCGCACCACAATCGGGAAGGCGGCAAGCGGTTCCTCGACCACCTGACGAACGCGAACAACGACGCGAACCCGGAGCTGATCGCGGCTCGCGCTCAAGCTCGCGACCGGCGCCGGTAAGACGACCGTAATGGCGATGCTCATCGCGTGGCAGACGATCAACGCGGTCCGCCGTCCGCAGAGCAAGCGCTTCACGCGCGGTTTTCTCGTCGTGCACGCCTGGCCTCACGATCAAGGATCGTCTGCGCGTTCTCCAACCGAACGATCCCGACAACTATTACGCGACCCGCGAGCTCGTCCCGAGCGACATGCTCGAGGACGTGGACCGCGCCAAGATCGTCATCACCAACTACCACGCGTTCAAGCTCCGCGAGCGCATCGAGCTGTCGAAGGGCGGCCGCTCACTGCTTCAAGGGCGCACGGCGACGAGCTCGACACGCTCGAGACCGAAGGCCAGATGATCCAGCGCGTCATGCCGGATCTGATGGGCATCAAGAACATCCTCGTCATCAACGACGAGGCGCACCATTGCTACCGCGAGAAGCCCGACGACGGACGAGGAAGACCTGAAGGGCGACGAGAAAAAGGAGGCCGAGAAGAACAACGAGGCCGCGCGCCTCTGGATCTCCGGCCTCGAAGCCGTCAACCGCAAGCTCGGCGTCGCGCGCGTGATCGACCTCTCGGCCACGCCGTTCTTCCTGCGCGGCTCAGGGTATGCCGAGGGCACGCTATTCCCCTGGACGATGAGCGACTTCTCGCTCATGGATGCCATCGAGTGCGGGATCGTCAAGCTGCCGCGCGTGCCGGTCGCCGACAACATCTCGGGCGACGAGATGCCGATGTTCCGCAATCTCTGGGAGAACATCCGCAAGGAGATGCCGAAGAAGGGGCGCGGCAAGGGCGAGGGACTCGATCCGCTCACGCTCCCCACGCGGCTCCAGACCGCGCTCGAAGCGCTTTACGGCCACTATGAAAAGACGTTCGAGCTCTGGCAGGAAAGGAAGATCGGCGTGCCGCCGTGCTTCATCATCGTCTGCCAGAACACCGCGATCTCGAAGCTCGTCTACGACTACATCTCCGGCTTCGACCGCACCAATCCCGACGGCTCGGTCACGCGTGAGAACGGGCGCCTCGCACTGTTCCGCAACTTCGACGAATACGACAATCCTCTCCCTCGCCCGAACACGCTTCTCGTCGACAGCGAGCAGCTCGAGGAGGTTTACAACACTGAGCGAAATCTGTTATACGTGGCGTGCACGCGAGCGCGGGACCAGTTGATGGTGAGCGGGGCTGAGCCAGTGTCTGAGTTCTTGGAGGACCTACGAGGGTAGCGCCGGCGCCATCTCTCACCAGAGGTCGACCGTTTCGTCATGATTGGGGGAGCGTTCACCAAAAACGATATTGGAACGAGACAACGCCATGAAACTGCAAGTGCAGTGGGGCCGCCCGCTAAAGCTTCGAGATGGGTCGAAGCAGAATCTGATCTACGCCCTTGACCTGTCCAAGCTTCCGCAAGCATCCGGGATCTATATATTCGGCCGCCGCTGGGGCGCGGATTTCGAGGCACTCTATATCGGCAAGGCGAACAAGATCCGCGGGCGGGTGAAGAATCAGCTAAACAATCTTCGCTTAATGCAGCACATGCGGAACGCGAAGAGTGGAACGCGGATCGTATTGCCGGGCCGTCTCGTGACAAAACCGGGTCAGCGCCTCGAAAAGAGCATGCTCCTCGTTGAACGAGGCCTCATTCGATACTTCCTATCAGAAGGCCACGATTTGGTGAATAAGCAGGGAACCCGTCTGCGGCGCCATGAGGTTCTGTCTGACGGAAACCACCCGAAGCGATTTATTCCACGCCAGATGTTCGTCGAGAAGGGGCGAGGCGACTAGTCCGGCGCTGGCAGAACGCGCCAAACGGGACGAGCCAATCGCGTGTCCGTTCAATTTGTGTAGCATCGGTTGGCTCGCGGCCAGAGCGGACATCCGTCGGAGCCTGCGAGAAGCCAACCACGATGGCGCTCACGCGTGCCGTGTTGACTCCCCCTGGTGCTGGCCATCGGCGCCGACGCCACCAAGGCCGAAGCTCGTTACAACTTCCGCGAACGGCTCATGGCCGCTCGTTCCTTGGCCTAGAGTTCGGCCGGAGGGCCGCCGAAACGAGTGGGGTTTGGGTCGCCCGTGCACAACTTGCCCGCCTAGCGCGGGATCGCGGCCAGCCCTACGTTCTCTGCCTTGCCTTTGAAGACGATCTTTAATGTTTCGTCACCTTAGACCTGCTGACACGCGAGTGGAGTAACCGATGCAGATTCCGTTTGGTGCTGAGAGTTTCGCCAACAATCCGGATCCGCGATGCCCATGCGTTCTGCTTCTTGACGTATCCGGTTCGATGAGCGGAGAGCCGATTCGCCAACTGAATGATGGGCTCAATCAGTTTCGTAACGAGCTGGTTTCTGATGGCCTCGCCGCTCGACGGTCCGAGATTGCGATCGTCACCTTCGGGCCGGTCAACGTCGTCTCGGATTTTGTCGGCGCTGAGGCGTTCCTGCCGCCAGTTCTTCAGCCGCAAGGGGACACACCGATGGGGGCGGCGATTCTTCAGGCGGTCCAGCTTGTTCAGAACAGAAAGAAGGTCTACCAGGACAACGGGATCCTCTACTTTCGGCCCTGGATTTTCTTGATCACAGACGGCGCTCCAACCGACGATTGGCAATCTGCCGCGATGGTTGTCCGGGAGGCGGAGGCGGCGAACAAGTTTGCTTTTTTCGCGGTTGGCGTTCAGACCGCCAATATGGAAATACTGAGGCAGATATCAACGCGCGAACCTCTTAAGCTCGATGGATTGAGGTTCCGTGACTTGTTCGCGTGGCTGTCCTCATCGATGAAGCTCGTATCTGCGTCGACACCCGGCACGGCCGTCGCCCTTGCGCCGCCGAGCGGGTGGGCGGCCGTCTAGCCGGCGGCTCGTCCGAGTTTTCGCGTGAACGAACCCGTCGGCGACGTGCCGGGGGCAAACACCGCAGGTGCGTGGCGAACTATCGCCGCATCTGTGACCGGCTCATCGCACGCAGAAAACAGCAGAATCTGCCAGGATAGCCATTCGGCCACCGTTGTTTCGCTCGGTGACGACCGCGAAGCTCTAATCGCGGTAGTGTCCGACGGCGCCGGCTCATCGCGTCTGAGTGGTCAAGGGAGCAGAGTCGCCTGCGACGCGGCCATTGATATCGTGACTCGCTACGTAGGCAAGGATCCAACTCTCAAACTGGTGAGCGACGACACAGTTCATCGTTGGTTTGACCGCTGTGCGCAAAGCGTACTCAATCGCGCCACCGCTATAGGTGAACCAGTCAGGGAGCTCGCGTGCACGCTCCTACTCGCGGTCGTTACGAACGAACGGGCTGTCTTTGGCCAAATAGGGGATGGAGCGATCGTCGTTGGCCGGAACGGCGCGTTATCGGCCGTTTTTTGGCCGCAACATGGAGAGTTTGCCAATACAACCCGCTTCCTAACCGACACCGCGGATTTGGCCGACTTAATGACCCGGGTATCTGACGAGGCCATCGACGAGATCGCGGTCTTTTCAGACGGTCTTGAGACTCTGGCGCTGCAGCTAGACACTCGCGCGCCACACCTACCTTTTTTTGCCCGATGTTCGCGGCCATGCGGGCACGTGAAGACACGGAAGGTCTCGAAGGAGCTCTCGAGGATTTCCTAGGCTCCGCGGCTGTTCGCGATCGAACGGACGACGACCTCACCCTTGCTCTTGGGACTCGGCAAACAGGCGCCGTTGAGCCGCCTGCCCGAGAGCCAGGCGGCGTGTAGCGCACGACGATGACTCTGTTTGTCGATGACTGTCAGCGCCCCGTCAGCCTCGGCCGCGAGCTGGGGCGCGGAGGTGAGGGAGCTGTCTACGATATTGCCGGTTCGTCTGGCCTAGTTGCGAAGATCTATGCGGCGGCACCCGATGGCGAGCATGTGGCTAAGCTGCATGCACTCATTTCCCAAAACTCGCCGGCCGTTGAGGCGGTTTGCGCATGGCCGAGGTGGTTACTTTGGCGGCGAGGGCTCGCCAGTCCAGCGGGCTTCGCGATGCGAAAGGTCGAACAGACCGAGCCCCTCGACAGCTTGATCTCGCCGTCGCAGCGCCGCCAGACTTTTCCTGGTGCCGACTGGCGTTTCGTGGTGCGAGCCGCGCGCAACCTAGCTGAAGCGGTCAATGAACTGCACAACAACCGCGTCATCATCGGCGACTTGAACGAAACGAACGTGCGAGTCGGAAGGGACGCAATGGTCAGGTTCATCGATTGTGACTCGTTTCAAGTGGCTGACGGAACTCGAGTGTTCAGATCTCCGGTGGCCAGCCTTCTGTATTGTGCGCCTGAGTTGCAGGGAATTGATGTCAGTCGAGTGAATCGGACAGCGGATCACGATGCATTTTCACTCGCCGTCCTGATCTTCAGGCTCTTGTTTCTCGGCAGACACCCATTCGCTGGACGACAGACGAGTGGCGGAGACCAGCCCGATATTCAGCAATTGATCGCCCAGTACAAGTTCGCATTTGGCGCTGCCGCATCGCGGCACAACGTGACGCCGCCGCCAGATGCTCTGCGGCTCACACAAATCCCAAACTCCGTAAGCCAGCTCTTCGAACGGGCTTTTGCACCTCGGGGTTCTTCCAATCCCTCTCGCCCGACCGCAGCAGAATGGGGTGCTGCGTTGGCCGGTTTAGAGCACGCGCTGGTGCGATGCCAGGTTGTGAGCCTTCACTGGTATCCAAGAGCGGCCGTAAGCTGCCCCTGGTGTGCGATCGAGAGCTCGGCAGGAGTGTCGCTCTTTTCGCCGGATACGTCTGCGGCTGCCGGCGATCGCCGCGCGGGACTTGGGGATTTCGATGTTCAGCGAATCTGGGGGGCGATTTCAGCGGTAATGGAGCCTCGCACTGGCCAGGACTGCTTCCCCGATCCGCCTGAACTCGCCGAATATCAAGACGGGGTTATCAAGGCCGGCTCCGTCGCAATCTCCCGCGTTTCCGGAGTCGTGATCATCGGCGGAATCATCGCATTGATGGTCGCCGTCGGCGAGCAAAGGCAACAGGACGGTGCGTATGCGATGGCGACGATCGCCGGCGGGTTTGTCTTGCGCCTGATGTCGAAGTTGCTCCCGGCGATGGTGCCAGTTTTCGGGGGACCGCGCGGCAAAGCGGCGCGCGATTTACGACGTGCGCTCAACACGGCACGCTCAGAGGTCAGTGCATCCCGCGTCGAATTCCTGCGGGCCAAGCAAAGGCTAGCTGGGCAGCGGGACGACTACCTTCGATTGCGTGGGGAATACGAAAAGCGGCTTGAATCGTTGCGTGCCGAGTCCAAGGCGGTGCAGCTAAGAGCGCATCTCGCACGGTTCTCGGTCAGGGCAGCCAATGTCCAGGGCCTAGGCCAATCCTTGGTCCGAGCTCTGGAATCATACGGCATCGATTCGGCAGACGATATCGACTACAACCGCGTGCAAGTCGTCCGCGGTATTGGCCCGAAGCGTGCGCGCTCGCTTGTCCTTTGGCAACAGGTGTGTGCGTCGTCATTCCGTTTCGATGCTCAACGCGCAATCGAGCCGCTCACCTTGTCGCGTCTCGTACGCGACTTCTCACCCCAGCACGAGGCGTTAGTCAAGGCACTCTCTGCGGGGCCGCAACAGCTACAAATTGCGACGACGGGCGTCGACAGGCTAATAGCCGATCGATCTATTCCTCTGAAAGGCCTCGCTGCCCGCCTCGGTACGCTAATGCGTGTTCATTAAACTGTGGCGAGAACCGCGGCATCTGGGGCGGAAGATTATCAGCGCGTTGCGCGCCACGTAAGCCACGCAAGCACCGGAGCGCCGATCCAGAAAGCGATCTGAAGTCCGGCAAGGCCGATAGCCGCAATAGCCACCCACATCACGATCAAAGCAACAAGCCGGCCGGTCTTTGAGCCGGGTGGTGCTGGCAGGGCTTGGACACTCGGCTGAACTGCGTGCGGAGTCGGAACTCCCGCTGTGGGCTGGTTGGCCGACGCGTGCCAAGCCGTGTGCGTCGAGTACGACATCCCTGAACCGGGGACACCGACTGTGGTTCTCACGCCGGTCTTTGACAGGTTGACAGTAGCGCCCGACTTCCCAAGGGAAACGCTCGCTCCGCGCTTTCCCAGGTTCACGCGAATTCCTGGAAAAAGTCGGATCGATTTTCGAAACCGGAATCCCATGATGTCCCCGCGAAGAGAGGCAGAAATCTAGGTTGCGGGCGCAGAATCAAGCAGCGCTGGTCCGGCGCGACTGGTAGCGATCGAGGAGACGATACCACTGATCAATCGCGTCAAGTCTCTGGATGGCCTCCGCTCGTTCTGACTCATCGGCTGAGCCTGTGCGTGCCTCAATCGCGCGAACCGTACGTTCGAGAGCCGGCTGCGCGAGCAGAAGCAGTTGGTCGAAGCTCAGGCCAAACGCAGTTTGAACCTCGACCAGGTATCGATCCTCAAATTCCTCGATCACGCCATCGTCGAGGACCCGGTCCAGAACACGGCGGACAATGTCCACAACTTCGTCGCGACGGCGGCGCACGAATTCGTCTTCTTCGATGTGCAGCGCCATCCGTAGCAGCCTTACGTCTGAGGGATCAAGTTGTCCCGGCGGGGATGCCTCAAGCCGATTGACTGCGTATTCGAGGACGAGATCGAGCAGAGAGTCTCGGAACGCAGTGTTATCCGTGAGATCATGGCGCGTCAGAATTTCTACGAAAATCGACGCCTCGAAGCTGCCCTCAGCCAGCCACCGTGCCACTTCACCGACAGGGCCGCTATCGCCGTTGCGCTCGAGCCACTCATGAAAGAATGTGGCTATCGCATCAAGATCGAGGGTCATCGGGTTCGACCGGACGGTGTTCCTAGAATGTGATTAGGCGCATCCAATATGAGGCGGTCGGCGTCTGTCCGCGAGCAGCGGTCGAGCTAGAGCCTCAGGTCAGCATCGCCACATGCACATCGAACAGTTTCGCCCCTATTTCAAAACTTTCCACCTTGCCCTAGGGGGATCGAAGGGAGCGCGGCTTTGCAAAGGCAGGCGCAGGGCCTCCCGCTTCCCGGCCTCTCGAATGTGACGATGAATTTGACTGTCTCGAATCAAACGACTTATTCGCGGCTGGGAGAGTCCCAAAACCTTTCCAAGCTTGCGCTGCCGATGGCCCGTTTTCGGCGACGAAGACGCGCGACCTGCCCCTACCGGAGAGCTCGCGCTCGAGGGTGTAGAAGGAGCGGAGGGTGGACTGGAGGTGGGAGAGGAGGTCCATCGGCAGGGCAAACGTGCGCGACGGTTGGAGAGAGGGCCACTATGGGGAGCTTCTACTGCGCAGCTGACGAACGGCGCGACTGAGGACGTCGCGACCGAGGACCGCGCGACTACCAAACGGCGCGAAGAGCGCGGCTGCCTAACAACGCGGGCGGACGGAGGGGCCGCGCAGTCTGGCCGCGCCGTGTCGCAGTCGCGCTCTCGGGTCCGCCGTTTGTCAGCTGCGCTTCCTTCAGTCTCTCGGCGCGAGCCCGACCAGACACGCACGGCTAGGCCGAGTCAAGGCCCGACAGCTCTATCGACACCGTTGTCCCCTGGCGGACGCGGACTCCGAACGTAGGGGCTGGCCTCGTTTTCGGCGAGGACATCATCGCAACCACCGATGCGCCCACGCAGGCTCCGACGTAATGTCCATCATGCGCCTGTCCAAGTCCCGATTCGTCGCCGGTTGGCAATGTCACAGGCTCCTCTGGTGGAAAGTGCACGAGCCGGGCGCCGTCGAGCTCCAGCCCGACAAAGTCCTCCAGGCCCGCTTCGATCAGGGTTCTCAGGTTGGCGAGTTAGCTCGGGAGCGGTTCGCCGGCGGCACGCTGGTCGATCTCCCGCATCACGAGTTCGCGAAACGGGTCGCGCGGACGGAACAGGCGCTCCACAGCAGTGCGCCGGCGATTTTCGAGGCGAGCTTTTTCGCCGACGACACCTTCGTTGCCGTAGACGTCTTGGCTCGAGCCGACAACGAATGGCGCCTGATCGAAGTGAAGTCCGCGTCCTCACTGAAGGACGAGCACATTCCCGACGCCGCGGTTCAGGCGCACGTGCTAAGCCGGAGCGGCATGGACGTCCACGCCGTGGACATCATGCACCTCAACAAAGAGTTCCGCTTTCCAGACCAGGGCGATTTGTTCGTTCGGAGTGACGTGACCGCCGCGGTGCGGGACATGCTGCCGTCGATTCCCGGGGAAATCGAGGCGCAGCTCGACATGCTGAGCGGCCCGTTGCCGGAAGTCCCGATCGGAGTGCATTGCTCCGAGCCGAGAGATTGTCCGTTCATGCAACGGTGCTGGCCGCAGTCGGCGGATCATATCACCAACCTCTATCTCGTCGGTCCGAAAGCCGCCGCGACCTACATGCGGGCCGGGGTCCATACGATCAAGGACATTCCCGCCACCAAGAAGCTGTCGTTCGCCGCCAAGCGACAGATCCGAGCAATGAAAGAAGATCGACTCATCGTCGAGCCGGCTCTCGCGAAGGCGCTCAAGGCGTTCGATGGGAAACTCGCGTTTCTCGATTTCGAAACGATCGCGCGAGCTGTGCCGGTTTGGCCGGGGATGGCTCCGTGGGAACAAGCCGCCGCCCAGTTCAGCTACCACGAGTCAAACCACCAAGGCGGCTACAGCCACGTCGGGTATTTGGCGGAAGGATCCCAGGATGCACGGCCCGAGCTTGCGCGCGCTATGATCGACGCGACCGCCGGCGCCGAGAAAGTCGTGACGTACACGTCATTCGAGAAAACCCAGATTCGCGCGCTGCAGCGGGCGGTTCCGGCGCTCAAGAGCGAACTGGAAGCATTGGAAGGGAAGCTCATCGACCTTCACCCGCTGATCCGGGACTACGTATACCATCCCGACTTTCGCGGGAGCTTCAGCCTGAAGTACGTGCTGACGCCGATGGTGCCGGAGTTGACGTACAGCGACCTGGTGATCGTGGACGGGCTGGTCGCGAGCGTCGAGATCGCTCGGCTACTCTTCGTCGCGCAGAAGATCGCGCCGGAGGAACGGGACCGGGTCAGGAAAGACTTGCTCGACTACTGCGAGCGAGATACGTGGGCGATGGTGAGGCTGCTGGAAAGGGTGAGAGAGCTGGCTGCGGGGCTTTCCTAACCTCCAGCGCATGACGCAAACCACCGCAGACGGCCAAATCGCGCGCCACCTTGTCGGCGTCTGGAACCCGTCGTACGCGGCGGATGCCATGAGTTCAACGGTGGCGTTGCTCCTTCGGCGAGTCCGCGCCTATCGACAGGACGAGCTGGACGAGGACGACGTCTACGTCTGGTGGGGCAAGGTCAAGTCGTCGAATCGGCAGTCGCCGCTGCCGCAGCTTCCCGAAATCCTTGCAATGGACCGTGAGCTGCAGTCCGACGAGGGCGTCGAGGCGGAGATGCACCTATATCTCACCGACTATCGGTCGCTATACGTCGGGCATGTCGCCGAGATCACGAGCGACGATCCTCGCGAGAGCGAAGACGGCGCCGATACCGTCCCGGCGTTCTACGATGAGGCGGAGTTCAAGTGCGATTGCTGGTTTCGCCTGTTCGACATTCGGCGCGTGGTGTCAGACGATACAGTGGCGGTCGTCGATGAGTTGAAGAAGCTCCGCAATACGCGCTACAACGATCGGCCCGTTTCGCTCTACGGCGGAATGGTCGAGCTGCCGCTCATCGTTACAAGAGCCGACGGCGCCCGCTACTTCGAGCAGGATGTTCGGGACAAGCTGATCGATGGCCGGTTCTGGGTTGAGTTCGACGCCGATCGAACAGGCATCGGTGAACTGGAGCGCGATCTGCGCGAGAACGTCGTCGGCGAAAAGGCGTGGAACGCGCTCGATCCAGCCGCTCGAACGTTCGTTGCCACCGCCGAATCTTTGTTTCGCGTGCATCGCCGGGATGCAGGATTCGACTTCTCGGCGGTCGTGATTGACTTGGCGAAGGCAGTCGAGCTCCAAACGAACATCCTTCTTCGCCACGCACTGCGGGATGCGCCGGTCGCAGATCGCCGGGTCAACGTCGATGGGCGAAGCGTGGATCTGGCAGCCGGAGAGCTCTGGCCGCTGGGTGTCCTTGCGCGTTTGGTCGGGCCAAGACGAGCGTCTGAATCGCACGCTAAAGCAACGTTTCGCCACCGGCGGAGAATGGTTTACGGCCAGCCTTCCGCCGGTACTAAAGGATCTATCGGAACTCAGGAATCCCGCAGCACATTCGCGAACGGTGTCGGTCGAAGACGCATTGCGCTGGCGCGATCGGGTTCTGGGGATCGGGCAGCTCGGACTGTTGGCCGAGTTGCAGCGCGTGAGGGTGAAATAGGGACGTCGAGGCCCGCGAGACGCCAATCGGGCAAAGCTGTGGCGCGACCCGGTTCGCGTGCACGATGGCGGTAACTTCTCCCGCGGTGAACTGGCTCGTATCCTTCTGGAAGTCCGAGAACACGAGCAACTCCTTCTGAGCCGCTGGGATGAGTACTTCGCCGATTGAACCTCGGCCGGCCACTGCCGAGGCAGTTCGCCTGTCCGCAACCAGTCTGACCGTCGATCTCGCGGACGGGCGCAGCATTGTCGTTCCGCTCGGGTGGTATCCTCGGCTCGCCACTGCGACGCCCGCTGAAAGAAACAATTGGCGATTCATCGGCCGCGGTGAGGGCATCCATTGGCCCGATCTCGACGAGGACATCAGCGTTGACAATCTCCTTCGCGGGGCGCAGTCCGGGGAGAGCAAGGGCTCGTTCAACAACTGGCTACAATCGCGCCGACCCGTGTTGTAAGGCCCTTCGAGCGATGCGCAAAGACCCAGGCACTGATGCGGATTCCGCCGCTGGACTGAGTTCCCGTGTGCCGTGGCATGTCACGGATGTTCGCCCAGCGGGCGGCTATCGCCTCTTCGTGACATTCGCGGACGGAACTCGTGGCGAGGCGGACCTGTCGCGTCTCGTTGCGAGTGACGATGCCGGTGTGTTCGAACAGCTCCGCGATCCGGCCGTGTTTGCGCGCGTCGGCGTTGCTCACGGTGCGGTGACATGGCCGAACGGCCTCGATCTCGCGCCGGACGCGATGTACGATGAGATCAAGAAGGAGGAGCCGACATGAGCCGATACGTGATTCTCATCGAACCGACAAACTCTGGCTTCTCGGCCTACTTGCCGGATCTTCCCGGTTGTGTGTCAACGGGACGCACGGCCGCCGAGGTCGAGGCGAATATGCGGGAAGCGGTGGAAGGGCACTTCGAGGAGCTCCGACTTGCCGGACTGCCGATTCCTCGCCCCACGACCGCCGCGGGCTACGTCGAGGTTCCAGCGTAGCCGAACCCCGCGCGAGGGCACAGGGGCTGTCCTCGTATCCTTTACTGGCAGGTTTCCCTAGTTAAGGATAAGTACTAACCTTGACTAAGTACCTCGATGCTGTGGACTCGCTGACGACTCGATGGCGCACGAAGCTGCAACGCCATTCGGCGCCGCGCGCCGATGCCGCAGCCTGGTCTCTCATCGACCTGTTGCCGGCGCACCCCGTCATCACCGCGCAGGCGTGTCAACGCCGGTTGAAAACGGAACACGCCACCGGGTGAAAATGGAACACTGTGCGGGGGCCGAGCCCTAGGCGGTTGCGGTGTCTCCTGTCGGTGTGCCCGGCGTTCTGTAGCCGGGGGTGGAGCGGTATGGAGTCGACGGGCGAGTTCAGCGTGCTGTCGAAGGCGGTAGCTGTTGCCGCGGATGTTGACGATGTGGCAGTGGTGGACGAGCCGATCGATCAGCGCCGCCGCCATGACCTCGTCGCCGAAGATCTCGCCCCATTCTTCGAAGCCTTTGTTGCTCGTGAGGATGGTCGAGGCGTGTTCGTACCGCCGGGTGAGGAGTTGGAAGAAGAGCATCGCCCCGGTGCGCGTGATGGGGAGATAGCCGATCTCGTCGATGATCATCAAGCTCGGGAAGACCAGGGTGCGGAGCCGATGGCGTGAGCCGGCCGCCGATCTGCGCCTCTTCGAGCGAGTGGAGCAGATCGGCGAGCGTCGTGAAGTAGACGCGGCGGCCGTGCTCGCGCCGCCGCGACGGCCAAACTGAGCGCGAGGTGCGTTTTGCCGACGCCGGGCGGCCCGAGCAAGACGACATTCTCCTTGCGCTCGATGAAGCCCAGCGTGTGTAAACTCTCAATCTGCTCGCGCTTCACGCTCGGCTGAAAGCTGAAATCGAAGTCGGCGAGCGTTTTGACCGCCGGGCAGCCGCGCCGAGCGCATCGCGGTCTGGAGGCGGCGCGCGTTGCGCAGCTGGATGTGCGCGCCGAGGAGTTGCTCGATCGCGTCGCCCGGGCTGACCTGCGCCCGAGTCGCAGCGCCGGAGAATGTCGTCGAGCGCCTCGAGCGCGCCCGGCATCTTGAGATCGGCGAGCTGCGTGCGGAGGCGCTCGCGCAGCGACGCACTCGTCGCGGGCCGCGTCGTGCGACTCATGGCTCGCCTCCGGCCGCGAGCGCGGCGTACGTCGCCAGCTCGCGCCGCTCCACGGCGACGTGCGGGAGGGTGGCGCGCTCCGGCACGCGGGGCGCGCGCGGCGGGCAGCACGAGGGACCGATACGGCCGCGACGGCAGCGGGCGGAGGAGCGGCTGCTCGACCTGGGCGAAGCGCTCGGCCGGAATCCACTTCGTCGTCGCATGCTGCCGCACATTCGCCACGGTCGCGAGCCAGTCCAGCACCTGCGCGTTGAGATCCGCGTCGCTCAGGAACGTGCGGCCATAGAGAAAACTGTCCCGCAGGTAGCGGATGGGTCGCTCCACCTTGCCCTTGGTCTGGGCGCGATACGGCTGACACACGCGAATCCGAAAGCCACAGTGCCGCGCGAAGCGCGAGAGCTCGAGATTGTGCACGAGCCGTCCGCCCGCGAGGCGATCATCGCGGGTGAGCACCGACCGCATCTGATCGAAGAGGAGCTCGCGGGCCACGCCGCCCCACGCGGTGAAGCACGCCTCGAGGCCGAGCAGCAACGTCGCGAGGTCCTGCCGCGGATAGAACTGCACCCACAAGAGCCGCGAGTACCCGAGCACTACGACGAACGCGTAGCGCACGCCCCACGGCAAGCGACAATGCGCAAAGTCGACCTGCGCTTGGTGCCCGGGCTCCGTCTCGAAGCGCACCACCGGCTCGGGCGCGGGGCGGAGCCGCCGCACAAAGTCACGAAGCTGCGTGATCCCACCGGTGTAGCCGGCCGCGCGGCATTCGGCGAGCAAGCGCGTCCCGCTCAAGCGCGGGAACTCGGCGAGCCGCGCCTCGATGATCGCCGTGTACGCTCGAGCTTCGTCGCCGCCGGCGCTCGCGGCCCATAGCGAGCGCGGATCGTCTCGAGCGGCTGCTCCAACAGCCCGGCCTTGATCCATCGGTACAGCGTCGTCCGCCCGACACCGGCGCGGCGGGCGGCCTCGGCCCGATCGCCGCCGGCCTCCTCAAGTAGCTGATGCAGCATCATACGCGTGAACACTCCGTGCATAGCGGGCTCGCCGAGAAGTCGAGCCCAAAGGTCGGAAACGGAGCGGCGCCTCGTACAGCAGCGACGCTAGGAACGTGTTCCGTTTTCGACCGGTGGAGTGTTCAATTTTCAGCCGGTGCTAACAGGCGGCTGACTCAGAATGAAATCGAAATTGATCGCGACGGACTTTTTGCGCGTGTCTGGTCGAAACCAGTCGCGAGCTCTTGCAAAGGAATTCGGCCTATCTGGGCCCGGCCTGAAGAAGATCTGCACCCGTCTTTTGGTGCCAGTGCCGCCGCGTGGATACTGGGCAAGGGTGAGTGCCGGGCAACGCATGAAACGTCCGCGACTACCCGTCTTGCCCAAGGGAGCGGCGAAAAATGGTGAACCTTCCTGACACCTGGTACTCGCGCTACCCGCGACAAGGAGGGTGAGCCGAGCGGCAAGCCTTCGTCCTCAAACCAGGCCTTCGGAACTCCAGAAACACCGCAATTCTCCGAACTCCATCCGACTCGGCGCACCCTCATGCGCTATGGTCTCACGGGCGTCGATACTCGCGCATGATCTCCTTTACCATTTGTTATTGGTCGCGCATTCACCCCCTAACCTACCGGACACGACGGGCGATGGTGAGCCGAAGGTTTCCGATCGCTCTCGCAGGCATCCTGGCGCCAGCGGCTGAAAGGAATCGTTCGGCGAGACTCGGCGCCACGGAACGCATTCGGCTCACGAGCTCATGAAATGCGTATCCGCATACTGCTTCGCTCTCTCCAAGATCCACGGTGTCAATGGCGACTTGACCAGCCGTCTCGAAGAGTGTGAAAATGTTTGGCGCCGTTAGGAAACACAAAATAATTGAGAAGGCAGAGATTTCGGACAGAACGCTGCGGGAGCGTTCGGCCCGGCTCATCGCGTACGCCGAAGATATGACAATGTTTGAGTCCCCTCGACTAAAGCGTATTTGCATCGCGAGTGGAGAGCGCGCGCGTCGCATGCGTCCAAGGCCGATCAGCGCGGCCACCCGATCGCATTTTCAGTACTGGGAGGGAGCCACTATCGACGAGATCCGGCCAATCGGCCGCGCTGGCCGCGCCATCTCGCGCGCGCAGAAGGATCCAGATACCCGGAGCGTTATCGGTGAATACGACTCTTTGATTTCCCTGACGATGTAACCAACCCTTATCCGAACTGCTACGGACGAAGAGGAGAGGGTCGGATCGTTCGTGCCAGGCAACGGCGGCCTCCGTCCATTCGGCAATGTTCGCAGGGTCGGGCCACCAGGGCTCGACGAATGTTGCGAAGCACTCGGCAAGCGTTCCCGCCCACGGGTAGACAGGCGTAACGGGATTGGAGGATTTGGCGCACATGGGCAGGCGAGATACTCGGGGCCGGAGCCTGAATCGGGCCGACTAAGTGTTTTTTGCGTAGCAAGCCAGATTCTACCACCTACTCTTGGCCAGACAGACTACGTAGGATGACCGGCGGAAGGATTTCGGGTTGCGCCTACGAGATTCTGGACTGGACCCCGCGTTGCTGCGCTGACGAGTCGGCGCAGCACTGATCTCGCCATTTGGAGAGGAACTGATATATGAACCCCGTCAGCTAGTCTGCCCACTGAGGATTCGGTCAACGCCGTCCAGAATCCAGCGCGCGCCTTACAATGAGCGCCGACCGTCACAATTAGCTGTTGAGCAACGCGCCCTTGGTGTAGTCTCCGAGCTTTCGGCTTAGCGACGATGCGACTCTCGACAGCGTGGCCACGGGGAGCCGTGACTGAATGGCCATGCAATAAGCGACGCCCCGGCGGTGCAGTCCGAGCTCGGCCAAATCGCTGTCGCTTAGGGCTTCGGTTGACACGCTCACCATTACCGCGAACCCCAACATCCAGCGCTCGACCATGTTCAGATCGAGCCGTTTAGCGACGTTCCCGATAACGCTCTCAGTCTCTTGCGGGTCGGCGAGCGCGCGCGCGGTCCCGCCAACTCGGTCGAGCACAGGGGTAGCCATGCCTAGCAAAGTTCCTCAAGGTCGCCCTCGCGAAGGTCGAATGTCGAATCTTCCGACGCTTCAGATACTCGTGAGGGATCGACGCCGAGCCAAACACCCTTCGGGACGCGGGATAGCGCAACCCGGTCAAGCACACCTCCGCTTGGCGCAACGGAGGGATCGACGATTGACCGTCGAACGAGGTACTCATACGACGCGTTGAACATCGGCAACGCAGTGTAGGGAACCCCGCTGTTGTACCCGAGGTTGCTACCCGTTCTTTCGTCCCCTTCCCGTCCATGCGAGACGGTTTGGCCACTGTCTGCGGCTCCGCCGTCAAGCAGTTCTCGGCCGAGACGGACATCTAGACTGTTCGGTAGATCGGAGCTCAAAGCGTGCAAGAAGTCGCCGGCGGCCAGATTGGATTTGGAACGCCGGTCTGCTGCACTCTTGCCGACCGAAGCTGGAGTGCGTATAAGAGCAGCATCGGATCAAATCGAAACGCTCCCGCACGTACGAAATCCAAAATCGGCCGGGGATCGTTGACGCCTCCTGACGCCAATTGAAGTCGCGCCGATTAAGTAGGACCGCGTCATCATCGGGCGCGGAGAACGAGACAGCCATGTCACAGAACTTTGTGTTCTTTCCTCTTTGACTGTAGTCGAGGGCGATAAAGACGTAAGTCGGCAACTGCCGCCGAGGCTTCGGCAGCTCGAAGGTCCAAGGCGGTTGAACGCCATCGGCAATTCTCAAAACCCGACGCGCATCGCCATCTGCATCATAGATATAACTCAGCAGTCGTGTGTTTCGTAGCCGAAGCCGCCTCCGGTTGTTGATCGTTTAATGAAACACTGACCTTTTCGCGGTCCACGTAGCCACCCCGTCGGTGCCACACGAATACGCCGACGGCATCGCTTTTACCGATCGCTTCGGTCAACGCATTACAGGCGTTGATCGTGCTCGGCATTGCTCGAGCGTCGACATTCGGGATTGGGGAATCCAGCGGTGTTATAGCGCTCCTGATGTCGCGCACCGCGTCGTCGCTCTCAACGGCTATGATCCGATCGCGATAATGCGAGCCAATACTGAATCTGACCTTGTAGAGACCAGGACTTACGCTGACTTCCAGCCGGCCGGTGCCTTGGCCAACAAGACGTCGAAGTCCGTCAAATACTGAGAGATTCGTCACGGCGTTTGCACCGGTGACCCGTACGACAATGGATCGCCGTTCGTCGATGTCACTGGTCGGTCTACTACGCGTCGGCATGAACGAATGCCTCCAGCGAAATGGACAGTCATCGGGGCCTAGGACTTCGAATAGAGTCTCCTTGCCGAGGCCGTCCGACTGACGCGCGCGATACAAGACCGGTATCAAGCGAGCATGCCATACCCCGCCGATCGTGGTACCCGCGATTGGCGCTTTCCCTTATAGTCTGTTACTTCAATCGGAGGCCACGTCCCGCTTTCGATAGACACAGACGCTTCAAGCGGTCGGCGGTTCTCCGCGAAAACGATGTCCTGGCTGAATTCAAAATGCGGGTCATCTTCGCCAACCACGCCGCCGATAGTGGGCAGATAGTATCGAACAAAGTCACGTAGGCTGCTCGATGTCACGCGTTGCTGCGCGTCGAGCGCCCAGCCGTCGAGTCCCCGGAGAACGGCTCGGCTGAAAAGACCATGGCAACTCAAGACATCCTCGAAATACTCCTCCTCCGTTGTGACTCCATAACGAGTAGCAAAGCAGAACGTGCGTCGCACGGCGCGGTCAGTCTTTGGAATAACTGACCAAGTAAGCGACCGAACTGGAGCCTCCGGTAGATCCTCGCGGCAGCAGTCCATGATCAAAACGACCTCCTCAAAGAGGCCGGATCGCGTCAGAACACACTGGCGGCCGGCCGGCCCGGCAAGCTGAAACCCAGATCCTCGTTAAGGGCGTCTGCCGTGAACATCGATGCCGTGTCCCAGTCGGGCGAAAAGCCATGCCCGGCAAGAAAAATGTACAATCGTCTGCCCACGCGCTTCGGGCTTATGGCTCGCCCCAGTGCTAGCAGGCGCCGAAACGGACGATCGACATCGACGCAGTTGGGCCGTGCCTCCAAGGCATCAGAGACTGGACCGTACATTGAGCTCGTGATCAATTGAATATTGCATGGCGGCACCTCGGCCTCGCTTCGCAGCCACTCGGCGAACGCGAGCGCATCGGGTTCGGCGCCCTTGAGATCGCCCAGGTTCGGGTAATAGTTCAAGCCGATCACGACTGCGAAATCAGCTCCGATGTCAAAATCCGAATCGGTCTCCAAGTGAGAAGTAGTCAGCTGGTCGGCGATCATTTCGCGGTTTCGAGGACGAAGGACACTAGTTGCGAGCAAATGCTGTGAGAGCGCGCTGAACGCGAGGATTCCGAGAGCGCCCGTGCGATTCCTTTAAGAGGTCCTTGAGTCGCCGGCTAATTCCGCGCGCGCCACTCAACGTCCAAAATGTTGCGCGAACGTCGACATCGCCATAGGACGTTCGCAAGGTCGCAGAGCTGGTGCGAGCGTTCTTGATTTCTTCAAACTCCAGATCCACCCTGACTTTTCGGCCAGGCCATTCGAGTCGGCCTGTCAGAGCGCAGCTTTCCTTATAGTCCGCCCGTCAATGAACCGTAAATTCGACATGCAACATCGGTATCGCTCAGGTAGCCGTCGATGGCGTGATGGTTTTCGCTAGTATTCTGCACGTTGCACTTATTCTCGATCGCGGGAACAACACGAAAGTGCCCCTCGTTTAGAGGATGCAATGCGACGACATCGAGCGGGTCGAAACGCATTCAACCAGCTTCCCACGCAATTCGGATGTCGGATTCGTCCGAGAGCAATCCGCACGGCGCCGACCGCCAACGGCGAACCTACGGTTACAAAAAGCGGTGCCCTCCAATTCTCCGCGTCGCCGCGGTCTCGAAGAAGCCAATACGCGACTACGGTGCCGAGCGAATCAGCGACGACCACGTTCTCTCGCTCAGCCGAGAATGCCTGTGCAACGCCATCGTTGATCCTTTGCCGAAACGCGCTGTTTGTGAGATAGACGTAGACGTCTCGAAGAAACAGGCCGATGGCCAAGCCGCTGGCACCTTGAATGTTAGAGTCAATGGCGGCAAGCAGCCAATGAACCCAAGGCAGGTTCAAGGGGCCCTTCTCACCGAGAGCAGAATCGCGACGTTCCTTCAACATTTCTG